>NZ_PEEQ01000001.1:0-4800000 GCF_002749695.1 Janthinobacterium sp. 13
CTATTTGGGGCGCCTGCTGCAAGGCGACTTCTGGCGCAAGCTGGCCAAAGGCGGACTGCGGCTGGGCGCCAGCCTGGCGTCGCTGCGCCAGGTGGCGGCCGCCACGCGGGCAGCGCCAACGGGGGAAGACGACGCGCCCGCGCCGGCTCTGCTGCGGGCGCTGGCGCAATTCCAGGGCAGGGTCTTGCTGATCCTCAGCGGCGACGACCTGGGCGCGCGCGAGTGGCAGGCGCTGCTCGATGGCGACGCGGCGTGGCGCGCCGTGGCCGCCCGCGGGCAATGGACGCAGGCGCGGGTCGACGGCGCCAACCACACATTTGCCAGCGCCGCCTGGCGCGGCGCGGTCGAACAGCTGTGCGCGCGGTGGCTGCAGTCATGGTAGCGGCCCGACCGAAACGGGTGCTGATGGTCGCCTACCATTTTCCGCCCCTGGCCGGCGGCAGCGGCATCTTGCGCACCCTGGGCTTTGCGCGCCATTTGCCCGACTGCGGCTGGCAGCCGCTCGTGCTCAGCCCCAGCGCCAGCGCGTATGCGCAGCGGGGCGATACGCAGCTGGCGCAAGCCGCCACGCAAGCCACCGTGCGGCGCACCCTGGCGCTGGACGCGGCGCGCCATTTCGCCGTCGGCGGGCGCTATCCGCGCTGCCTGGCGCTGCCCGACCGCTGGAGTTCCTGGTGGCTGAGCGCCGTGCCGGCCGGCCTGCGCATGATCCGCGCCTACCGTCCCGACGCCATCTGGTCGACGTACCCGATCGCCACGGCGCATTTGATCGCGCTGACCCTGCAAAAACTCAGCGGCCTGCCGTGGATCGCCGACCAGCGCGACCCGATGCTCGACGACAGCGACCCGCAGGCGCCGTATCCGCCCGAGCCGCGCCTGCACCGCATGCATGCGTGGATCGAACAGCGCATCGCGGCGCGCAGCGCGGCCATCGTCTGCACCACGCCGGGCGCCATCGCGGCGCACCAGCGGCGCCTGGCGCAGGTGGCGCGCGAGCGTTTCCACCTGATCGAGAACGGCTACGATGAAGACGGTTATGCGCATGACGGCGGCCATGAGCGCATGGGTCGGCGCAACCGCTTCCTGCTGCTGCACAGCGGCGTGATCTACCCGTCCGAGCGCGATCCGCAAGCGCTGTTCGATGCGCTGGCCCGGCTGCGCCGCGAGGGCGTGCTCCACGCGCGCAATTTCCAGCTGGTGCTGCGCGCCACGGGCCACGATGCGTGGCTGGCGGGCCTGCTGGTGAAATACGCCATCCTCGACCTGGTGCGCCTGGAACCCTTGCAGCCGCACGGCGCGGCGCTGCGGGAAATGCAGGCCGCGGACGGCTTGCTGCTGCTGCAGGCGGCCAATTGCAACGGGCAGATTCCCGCCAAGCTGTATGAATACCTGCGCTGCCGCCGGCCCATCCTCGCACTGACCGACGCGGCGGGCGACAGCGCGGCCAAGCTGCGCCACTGCGGCATCGACACCATCGGCCAGCTGGCCTCCAGCGGCGATTGCGCGCGCGCCCTGCTGCGCTTCCTGGAACTGGCGCGCCAGGGCCAGGCGCCGCTGGCCAGCCCCGCCGCCATCGCCCTGCAATCGCGGCAAGCCCGCAGCAACGCCCTGGCCGCCTTGCTGGACCAGGTCAGTCACAGGAGACCGACATGAAGCATCGCCTGCTTGCCTGCACCCTCGCCGCCTGCTGCGCCCATGCCGGCGCGGCCGAATGCCCGCCCTACGTCAAGCACACGCCGGGCGGCGACTACACGAACGAGGAAGACCGTTCCGGCCTGTCCGTGGTCGAGAAATTCCATTTTTCGCGCGCCGTGGAAACGCTCACGCAAGGCATGACGACCAGCCTGGGCGGCGACATCAGCTACACGCTCGAGCACTTCCCGAATCACCACCGGGCGCTGGCATCGATGGCAAAACTCGGCTTGCGGCTGAAAAGCGCGCAACCCGTCGGCGCCCGCTACACGGTCAACTGCTACTTCGAACGGGCGATCGCCTTCGCGCCGCACGACGTGACGGCGCGCATGGTGTATGGCAACTACCTGCTGGCCACGGGCCAGGACGCGGCGGCGCTGGAGCAGCTGGACTCCGCCAGCCGCCTGGCGCCCGACCAGGCCACCATCCAGTACAACCTGGGCTTGATGTATGTAAAAAAGAAGGAATATGACAAGGCCAGCGCGCACGCGCAAAAAGCCTACGCGCTGGGCTTTCCCTTGCCTGGCCTGAAGAACAAGCTGAAGGCGGCGGGCAAGTGGAAAGAACCGCCGCCGGCCGCCGTGGAAGCCAAGGAAGCACCGAAGGCAGCGACAGAACCGGCCGTGCCGCCGGGCGAACAGCCTAGCGGGGAATGACGGCGGGCCGCCCGGCCACGCTCGCATGCCCGGTCGGCGACGCGGCCAGCGCGGCGGCCAGGTCGCGCCGCGACTGCGCCTTGTCGGCGGCATTGCCGATATGCGCCAGTTCCGCCGGCTGCAGCACGGTGGCGGTAAGCAGCATCACTTCGCCGTACGGCGTGTCGAAGGATGGGGGAATGGTGGCCACGCCCTGCGCCAGCAGCACGCCCACCTGTTCGTTTTCGTCTTCCAGTCCCTCGGGCGCATCCTGCACGTCCAGCACCATCGACACGCTGCCGTGGCGCTGCACCAGCAAATCGATGGAACCGTGGTCGGCCACGTTCTGGCTGACCTGGTAAATCACGTCGAACAGCCACGATTGCGCCACTTCCTGACCATCGAAGGCGGACAGCGGCGCTTCGATGCACACTTCCAGCAGGTGGCCGCGCGGGACGAACACGTCGTCGTCATCCTCGAACGGATCGCTCAAGCCATCGCTGGCGAGAATGATCGACTCGGCGCGGCGGATCACGCGCCACGCCTGGCGCAACGACGGCCAGCGCGGGCCTCCCATGAAGGCGGGGTTGACGAGGGGCGCCAGCACGTCGGCATCTACAGTGCCCAGGGTGGCATAGAATGCGTCGCGCCCGGCGCAGGCCGCAGCCAGCATCCGCGCGCCCGCTTCCTTGCCGACGACGGCGTCGTCCGGTTGCGCTACCTGGGGAATATCGTGTTCGTTTTGAGACATGGGAATACTCTTGAATTAGTCGGCAGGTGGAAAGTCATGATAGGAACGGGGCAGATAGCCCCAGATGCGCGCCACCCGGTCGCGCACCTCGAAATCGAAGCCGATGCGTGCCAGTTCCGGCACGATCCACACGCCATGGTCGATGATTTTCTTGGGCAGCAGCATGGCCACGTGTTCTTCCGAGTACAGGCTGATGTCGAACCATTCCACGCCCAGGAAGGGAAACGGCGGGTGGTAATCCCATTCCGTATCCCAGCGCGAGACATAGCCGGTGACGGAGCCGTAACGGTAGGACGGCGCCCAGTCGGGCTGCCCGCGCATGAAGGCCAGCAACGCGTTCCACTTGCAGTCGTTGGCGGCGCCGGCCAGGTTGCGCCGCGCGATGTGGCCGCGCAGCTTGCGCTTGACGTCGTCGCCGCCCGCATCGGCCTGCGGCAGGCCGTGCGTCGCTGATGCCGTCATGCGGGCGTCTCCTGCGCGTCGCTCACGCGGAGGTTCGCCCGCAGATCCTCGACCAGGCGCTTGCGGCTGCTCAAGGCGTATTCGATGGGCGAAAAAGGCATGGCGGCCGTGGCATAGGCATCGATCAGCGCATGCATCTGCTGCGCCTGCGCTAGCGAGAACAACGTCTTGCTGCCATTCCCGCTTTGCTGCGCGAGCTTTTCCTGCAGCACTTCCTTCCAGGCGATGTGCGCCTCGGACATGGGATTGGCCACGCACAGGGAAAACGTGCCGTTCAAGAAATACGTCCAGGCGCTGTCGGTGCGGGCGCGCAAGCCGTCCGCAATCGGCGCGCCCCTGTCGTCGAAACTGTCGCGCAGGCGCCAGGTCGTCAGGTTCAGGGTCGCCAGCGCGGCCGCGTAGCGGGAAGCAAATTGCGCCTGCAGGCGCGCTGGCGCCGTTTCCGCATCGCCGGCAACAGCGTCACGCGCAATGGCGATCCAGGCCAGCTGGGACGGCGGAAAATAGCGGCCGGCCCTAGACCCGGGCGCCGCCATGGCGCCAAAGACGAACGAGCACAGATTGCCACTGGCATCGACCACGTATGCCGGCGCGGGAACCAGGCGGGCCTGGATCAGGGCGTCGATTTCCTCCATGGTCATGGCGGCGGCGGCCGCCAGCTGCCTCTCGTCCAGATAGTGCTGCGCGAGATAATGATCGAGTTCCGTCATGCGCCGGCTTCCATGTTGATGACTGTGGTATCGGCCAACACGCTTACGGCGCCACCGGCTTGACCTTGGACGCGGCCAGCACGGCGCGCGCGCGGGCCGTGTCGATGTCGTCGGCCGTGGCCAGCGCCACGCCCATGCGGCGGCGGGCGAACGATTCCGGCTTGCCGAACAGGCGCAAGTCCGCGCCCGGCACGCTCAAGGCGTCGGCCACGCCTTCGAAGGCGATGCCTTTCGCTTCCAGCTGGCCATAGATGACGGCCGAGGCGCCGGGCGAACGCAGCGCCACGTTGACGGGCAAGCCGAGGATGGCTTTCGCGTGCAGCTCGAATTCGCTCTGCACCTGGCTGGCCATGGTGACCATGCCCGTGTCGTGCGGACGGGGGCTCACTTCCGAGAACCACACCATGTCGTCCTTGACGAACAGCTCCACGCCGAACAGGCCCAGGCCGCCCAGGTTGTCCGTCACTTTGCGCGCGATCGCGCGCGCGCGTTCGAGCGCCAGCGGCGCCATGCGGGCCGGCTGCCACGATTCCACGTAGTCGCCGTGCACCTGCAGGTGGCCGATCGGCTCGCAAAACTGCGTCTCGACCTGTCCCGCAGCACCCACGGCGCGCACCGTCAGCAGGGTGATTTCGTAATCGAAGTCGATGAAACCCTCGACGATGACCCGGCCCGTATCGACCCGGCTGCCGCTGGCCGCATATGCCCACGCCGCGTCCACCTCGGCGGCGCCATCGAGCTTGGACTGGCCCTTGCCCGACGACGACATCACGGGTTTCACCACGCACGGGAAGCCGATTTCCCGGCAAGCGTCCTGCAACTCCTGCAGGCTGCTGGCGAAGCGGTACGGCGACGTGGCCACGCCCAGGGTTTCGGCCGCCAGGGTGCGGATGCCTTCGCGGTTCATCGTCAGCACGGCCGCGCGCGCGTTCGGAATGCACGTGATTTGCCCGGCCGCTTCCAGCGCCGCCAGGGTATCGGTGGCGATGGCTTCGATTTCCGGCACGATCAGATCGGGCTTTTCCAGGGCTATCAAGGCGGCCAGCGCCACGCCGTCGCTCATGTCGATCACGTGCGAGCGGTGCGCCACCGGATGGCCCGGCGCGTTCGGATAGCGGTCGACGGCGATCACTTCCACGCCCAGGCGCTGCAGCGAGATGATCACTTCCTTGCCCAGCTCACCGGAACCGAGCAGCATGACTTTGATGGCGGTGGGCGACAGCGGTGTGCCGAAGGTGCGGGGCGCGATGGTGCTGCTGGTGGTGCGAGTGGTCATGGCAGGGTCTGTAGGCGGATGGAAAGATGGCTGGGACTATAACAAATGCCGGCCCGCTTGGACAGGGTGCGCCAACCGTGCAAGCGCTGGCGGCGGCACTTGCCAGCGCCCGCAGTCAATGCAATAATTGAGAATGATTCTCAATTAACTATCGTCGTCCATCGTCCCAGCCGCCATGAACCCTGCCGCACCGCCCGACCTTGCCACCCTGTACCGCGCCCACCACGGCTGGCTGCAGGGCTGGCTGCGGCATAAGCTGGGCTGCGGCGCCGATGCGGCCGACGTGGCGCACGACACCTTCCTGCGCCTGCTGCAGCGGCGCGAACGGCCGCAGCCGGCCCTGCGCGAACCGCGCGCCTACCTGACGCGCATCGCGCAAGGCCTGGTGATCGACCATTACCGGCGCCGCGACGTGGAATACGCCTACCTGCAGGCGCTGGCCGCCCTGCCCGAACAGACGGCGCCGTCGCCCGAAACGCGGCTGCTGATCATCGACACCCTGGTGCGCCTCGATACGGCGCTCGACGCCCTCAAGCCGCGCGCCAGGCTGGCATTTTTGCTGGCCCAGCTGGACGGCTTGACGGGCCCCGCCATCGCCGCCAGGCTCGAAGTCTCGCTGGCCACCGTCGAGCGCGACCTGGCCAGCGCCTGGCGCGCCTGCTACCGCGTGTATTTCCAGTGACGGTCGCCTTGCAGGATGACCCCGTCGAGCAAGCGATCGCCTGGGCCGTGCGCCTGCAGATGCACGGCGCCACGCCTGACGCCCTGCTCTCGCTGCAGCACTGGCGCGATGCCGATCCCGGCCACGAACAGGCGTGGCAGCGCCTGGCCGCCATCGGCAATCAATTCTCGGGCTTGCCGCCGGAAGCGAGCCGCGCCACCCTCGACGCCAGCCTGGCGCGCCGCCGCCAGCGCCGCCAGGCATTGAAAGTGCTGGCCGGCATCGGCTTTGCCGGCACGGCCGCCTGGTTCGCCATCGACACGCAGGCCGACTACCGCACGGGCACGGGGCAACGCCTGGCCGCGCGCCTGCCGGACGGCAGCTTGCTGCACCTGAATGCGGGAACGGCCGTCAGGCTGCGCTTTGACGGCAAGCAACGGCTGCTGACCTTGCTGCATGGCGAGCTGGCCGTCACCACGCAAGCCGACCCGCAGCGCCGGCCGTTTCTCGTCGACACGGGCGAAGCGCGCATGCTGGCGCTGGGCACGCGCTTCACGGTGCGCCGTCTCGCCGGCGCCGACGGCATGCTGACGCGCCTTGCCGTGCAGGAACACGCGGTGCAGCTGCAGGCAGGTACAGGCGTGGCCAGTCCCGTGCTGGTACGGGCCGGCGACAGCGTCGTGACGGATGGCGCGCGCACCTGGCGCGAGCCGGTCCATGACGATCCGGCCGCCTGGCTCGACGGCGTGATTGCCGCGCGCGACATGCCCCTGGGCCAGCTGGTGGCCGAACTGGCGCGCCACCGGCACGGCTTGCTGCTGTGCGACGCCGATATCGCCAGCTTGCCCGTCTCCGGCGTCTTCCAGCTGGACGACCCCGAGCGGGCCCTGCGCGTGCTGCTGCAGACGCAGCCCATCGTGGCCGTGTACCGCACGCGCTTCTGGGTCACGCTGAAAAAAGCGTAAAAAAGATGAGGGGATCGGGCTGGCCGCACGGCATACAGCTTGATACCCCCCAACTTGATAGCGATTATGAACCACTCTTTCCTGCCCTGCCCCCAGCCATTCCCACCACTTCCCGCCCGCTTTCCTGTCCGGTCTCCCGCCCGCTCCCGCCTGGCCGGCGCCGTCACCGGCGCCCTGCTGCTGCTCGGCGCGCCGCCCGTCCTGGCCCAGCACAAGCCGCCGCAGGCCAGCAGCGCCAGCGCCACGTATGCCCTGCAGATCGCCGCCGGCCCGCTCGATGCGGCGCTGGAACAGCTGGCGCGCAAGGCGGGCCTGACGCTCACCTACCAGGCGGCCGAGGTGCGCGGCTTGCGCACGACCGGCCTGGCCGGCAATTACAGCGCGGCGGCCGGTCTCGATGCGCTGCTGGCCGGCAGCGGCCTGGCGGCGCTGCGCCTGGCGCCCAACGATTTCGTCCTGCGCCCGCTGCCCAGGTCGGCGAACGCGGCGGCCGATGGCGCGCAGCAACTGGCCGAAATCACGGTCACGGCCGGCGGCGAGCCGGTGCTGGAAACGGAAGGCAGCGGCGCCTATGCGGCGGCGCTGGCCGGCACGGCCACGCGTTTTACCCTGTCGCCGCGCGAAACGCCGCAATCGCTGACCGTCATCACGCGCCAGCAGATGGATGACCAGGGCGTCCTGAGCCTGGCCGACGTGCTGCAGCAGACGCCGGGCGTGACCGTTTCGCACGACGATACGGAGCGCTATAACTACTATGCGCGCGGCTTCAGCCTGAACAGCTTCCAGTATGACGGCGTGCCCACCTTCGATTTCAGCACCAATTCGAACGGCCTGGGCATGCGCGACATGGCCATCTACGACCGGGTGGAAGTGGTGCGCGGCGCGAATGGCCTGATGAGCGGCGCCGGCAGCCCGGCCGGCGCCGTCAACCTGGTGCGCAAGAAACCCACGCGCCAGTTCCAGGCGTATGCGCAGGCGGGCATCGGCAGCTGGGACCGCTACCGCGCGGAAGCCGATGTCTCCGGCCCCTTGAATGCGGACGGTTCCGTGCGCGCGCGCCTGGTGGCCGCGCACCAGCAGCACGGCTCCTACATCGACTATTACCAGCAGGACAAGAGCGTCGTGTACGGCGTCATCGAGGCCGATGTGACGCCGCGCACGCGCGTGCTGGCCGGCATCGATTACCAGAAAATCGATTCGAAGGGGTCGTCGTTCGGCCAGAATCCCCTGTTTTACGCCGATGGCAGCCGCACGCGGTTCGCGCGCGCCTTCAACCCCGCCGCGCGCTGGACGGACGCTGGCAGCACCAGCACGCGCGTGTTCGCCGCCGCCGAGCACCTGTTCGACAACGGCTGGCAAGTCAAGGCGGAAGCGAGCCACTGGAAAGGCGATACGGACCAGTTGCAGGCGAACATCATCAGCTGGGGACCGTATCCAAACCCGGCCACGGGCCTGGCCACCGTGCAGCGCGGCGCGAAAACCTATGTCATCGACAGCAATTCGCTCGATGCATATGCGACGGGACCATTCCAGTGGCTGGGCCGCCAGCATGAACTGGTGCTGGGCGTCAACGCCAGTCACCGCACGTCCGACTACCTGGCGTATGGCGGCGGCAATGTGGAAATCGATTACCGCCACTGGAACAACAACGTGCCGCTGCCGGCGAGCATGGCCGTCAGCCTGACGCAAAAATACAGCTTCAAGGAGTACGCGGCGTACGGCGCGGCCCGCTTCAAGCCGGCCGATGGAATGTCGCTGATCGTCGGCAGCCGCCTGAACAGCTATGAGCGCACGGGCGACCTGATCTACGGCTGGGGCGGCACGGGCCGCGACGACGCGAAGGAAAAACACCGGCTGGTGCCGTATGCGGGCGCCGTCTACGACTTGAACGGCACGTATTCCGCGTATCTCAGCTATGCCAGCATCTTCGAGCCGCAATCGGTCAGCGACGCGAATGCCAGGGCGCTGCCGCCCACCACGGGCAAATCCTGGGAAAGCGGCATCAAGGGCGAGTTTTTCGAGCGCAAGCTGAACGCCAGCGTGGCCATCTTTCACATCCAGCAAGACAACCTGGCCGATTACGTGGGCACGGACGCCAACGAACGGGAAGTCTACCGCCCCATCGACGGCACCACCACGCGCGGCGTGGAGCTGGAAGTGGCGGGCCAGCTGTTGCCTGGCTGGCAAGTGCAGGCGGGCGCGACGTTCAGCCGCCCGCGCGACAAGGATGGCCAGCGCATCGATACGACGCGCCCCGAACGCAGCGTCAAGCTGGCGACCAGCTACCGCCTGGGCGGCGACTGGCGCCGCTTGAGCGTGGGCGGCAATATCAACTGGCAAGGCCGGACCTATTACCACACCGTCCTGACGGGCGACGTGCCGGCGCGCGCCGACGAAGGCAGCTTTGGCGTGGCGGGACTGATGGCGCGCTACGAGTTCAGCAAGGGGCTTAGCGCCGTGCTGAATATCAATAATGTCTTCGACAAGCGTTACTACAGTGGCTACGGCCTGTACGGCAGCGGCTACTATGGCGATCCGCGCAATGCGCAGCTGACCTTGCGGGCCAGCTTCTAACCGGCGTACGCCCGCTTGATCTCGTCAATATCGATCTTTTTCATGCCCATCATGGCCTTCATCACGCGCCCGGCCTTGACGGGATCGGGATCGGTCAGCAGCTTGATCATGAGGGTGGGCACGATTTGCCAGGACACGCCGAACTGGTCCTTGAGCCAGCTGCATTGCTGCGCTTCCGGCGGCCCCCCTTCGGACAGCAACTGCCAGTAATGGTCGACCTCGTCCTGGGTTTCGCAATTGACCTGGAACGAGATCGCCTCGGAAAACTGGAACAGGGGGCCGCCATTCAAGCCCGTGAACGTCTGGCCGTCCAGCTCGAAGGCCACCGTCAGCACGCTGCCCGGCTCCTGGCCGTGGATTTCCCTGCCCTCTTCGCCGTAGCGCAGGATCTGGCCGATCTTTGAATTGGGAAATATTTCAGTGTAAAACCGGGCCGCCGCCTCGGCGTTGCCGTTGAACCATAAACATGGGGTAATCTTTTGTACGCTGTGCATGATGTCTCCCTTGGCCGAAGTAGAAACACCTTCCCTGTGCGGGAAGGCCAGTGCTCCATCATAGTCACTATCGCGCCGTCGAGGCGCGCAATTTGCCGCCGCCTGTGCCGCCGCTTGTACTCCCCTCTTGCGCGATATCGGCGCGTCCCAGCATGCCGGCGCTGGCCAGCAGGCGCAGCCGGGCCGAGCGCCATTCCGCCTGGCAACGGATGCGTTCCTGCTGCGCTTCCAGCAGCGCCGACTGCGTATTGAGCATTTCCAGGATGTCCGCCGCGCCCAGGCCGAACTTGCGCTGCACGCTGGCCAGCGCGTCCTGCGCCGCGTCCAGCCACGTTTGCGCCGCGGACAGGTTGGCCAGGGCCGTGCTCGCCTCCGCATGCGTCCTGACCAGGTCCATCAGGGTCTGCTGCTGCACCTCCTGCGCCTCCGCTTCCCTTTGCTCGGCCTGCGCCTGCGCGCCGCGCACCTTGTAGTGGCGCGCAAAACCGTCGAACAGGGGGATGTTGAGCGAGATGCCCACCAGCGTTTCGCGCGTGGAAGCCGGCGACAAGCCCTGGTTCGGGCGGCCGTTCTGGTACAGATTCGCCGTCAGGTCGATGCTGGGCCGGCCTTCCGAACGGGCCACGGCCACCCGTTCGCGCGCGGCCGCCAGCTGCGCCTGTGCCGCCACGATGGCCGGATGCCGTTCCCTGGCCAGCGCCAGCCAGGCGCTCAAGTCTTCGCGCAAGCCCGCGTTCAAGCCCGCGCCATCCCCGTCGTCGTCCACCAACACCGCCGTGCCGGCCGGCAAGCCCAGCGTGTACACCAGCACGGCGCGGGCCTTGCGCTCGTCGCCGTCGGCGCGGCTGGCGCCCAGGGCCGCCTTGGCCAGGGCGCTCGTCGCCTGCAGGGTGTCGCTGTGCGAGCCCAGGCCCCGCTGCGCGCGCCGCTGCGTCGCCTGCACCGTTTCCCGAGCCAGCGCCTCGTACGCCTGCCGCATCTGCACGCTGGCGCGCGCCGTCTGCGCGTCGAAATACGCGCTGACCGTCGCCGCCAGGGTCTTTTGCAGCACGGCGTCGCGGTTGGCCAGGGCCGCATCGAGCAAGGCCTGGGCCGAACGCCGGCCCGCCGCGCGGCCGCCAAAGTCGAACAAACGCCAGGACAGGCTGAGCGAACCCGTATTGCTGTCCAGGCTGCTGGAAGCCGTTCTGGCGCCGGGATAGGCCGTGCGGTCATGCACGCGGCTCAGGCTGCCGTTCAGGGTGGGCAGATAGGCGGCCCTGGCCTCGCCCACGCCGGCCGCCTGCAGCCGGATGCCGGCCCAGGCGCCGTGCACCTGCGCGTTGCGGCACAGGGCCAGGTCGACGGCCGCCGGCAGGGTCAATGGTAAGGTCAGCTGTACTTCGGACTCCCAGGTGGACGGACATGGCGCGGTATTGAACTCCATCGGCTGTTGCGCCTGCGCGGGCAAGGCCCCCAGCAAGACGGCAGCCAGCAAGGCGGCGCGGCATCTAGCGTTCATGCAGCGCCTCCTTCTGGTGCTGCACCAGCGGCGAGAGCACGTATTCGATCACCCGTCGCGTGCCCGTGCGGATTTCCGCGCGCACGGCCATGCCGGCCGACAGGGGCACCAATCTGCCGTCGACGGCGATGGCCGGCTGCTGCAGCGTGATCCTGACGGCATAGACGAGGCCCTTCTTCTCGTCCTCGATGGCGTCGCGCGACACGCTGCTGACGACGGCGGCCACGGTGCCATACTTTGTGTAGTCGAAGGCGTCGACCTTGATGGCGACCGCCTGCCCTTCCTGCACGAAGCCGGCGTCGCGGTTTTCCAGCATGGCGTCGATTTCCAGCCTGCCCTGGCGCGGCACGATCTGCATCAGCGCCTGCGCGGCCGGCACCACGCCGCCCACCGTGTGCAGCTTGAGCTGCTGCACCGTGCCGTCGACGGGGGCCGTCAAGCGCAGCAGGCTGCCGCGGGCGCCGGCGCGGCGCGCATCCTGGCCGCTGGCGGCCGCCACCCTGGCCCCTTCCGCCAGCGCGTCGTACGCATCCTTGCGCGTCTGCGCGACCAGCGCCGCCCGTTCGCTGCGGGCCGACGCCAGCTGGCCGGCCAGGTCGATGCGCGCCTGCTCCTTTTCCAGCCACGCGTGTTCGGCCACGTCGCGCGTCCCCGCCAGCGCCCGGTAGTCGCCGGCGCGCTGCACCGCCAGCGGCAGCGCCTGCGCATAGCGGGCGATTTCGCCATCGAGATGGGCCAGCCTGGCGCGGAAGCTCGCGTACTGGCCATCCACATGCGCCTGCGCGGCGGCGACGTCGGCGGCGGAAGCCTCCGCGGGCGGCGCCAGCTTCGGCGCGCGCACGGTGTCGACGGCGGCGATCAGCGCGCGTGAGCGGGCCATCTGCAGCGCGGCCGCCACGGCGTCGCCGGCAGCCTTGTCGCGCTCCGCGTCGGGGCCGCGGCTGTCGAGCTCCACCAGCAGCTCGCCCGCTTTGACGGATTGCCCTTCCCGCACGTGCAGGGCGCGCACGGCGGCCACGTCGACGGAAGCGATGGTCTTGGTATTGCCGGACGGAATGATCTTGCCCGCCGCATTGACGATGATGTCGACCTGGCCGAAGACGGCCCACAGCACCACGCAGCCGACGAGCAGCATCAGCACGCGCGCCGTGAAGCGCAGCGACGGCGACACGGGCCGCTCCTGCAGCGCCAGCGCGGCCGGCAGGAAGGCCGCCTCGTCCTCGCTCAGCACGGGACCGCCCAGGGTGGCGCGGCTGCGCCAGCTGTGCCGCAGCACCTGGCCATAGCGGGCCAGCAGTTCGCCATACGCGGCCAGGCGGTGGCCGGCGCTCATGCGGCGCTCCCGGTCGTTCCCTGCTGCAAGCCGTACAAATGGGCATAGATGCCGTTCGGCCTGGCCAGCAGCGCCTTGTGCGTGCCCAGTTCGGCCACCTGGCCCCGCTCCATGACGACGATGCGGTGCGCCTCGCGCACGGCCGACAGGCGGTGGGCGATGATCAGCACGGTGCGCCCCGCGCAAATGCCGCGCATATTGTCCTGGATGATTTTTTCCGACTCGTAGTCGAGCGCGCTCGTCGCTTCGTCGAAAATCAGGATGCGGGGGTTGCCGACGAGGGCGCGGGCGATGGCGATGCGCTGGCGCTGGCCGCCCGACAGGCCCGTGCCATGCTCGCCCACCATGGTGTCGTAGCCTTCTGGCAACTCGCAGATAAAATCGTGGGCGCCGGCCAGTTTCGCCACGGCAATGACGGCGTCGATGGGCAGCGCCGGGTCGCTCAGCGCGATATTGTCGCGCACGGAACGGTTGAACAGGATGTTTTCCTGCAGCACCACGCCGATCTGGCGCCGCAGCGAGGCCGTGTCGATGACGGCGATATCCTGCCCGTCGATCAGCACCCTGCCCCGCTCGGGGATGTACAGGCGCTGCGCCAGCCGCGTCAGGGTGCTCTTGCCGGAGCCGGAACGCCCGACGATGCCGATCACTTCGCCGGGCGCGATGGCGATCGACACGTCGCGCAGCACCTCGGCCGCGTCAGGCCGGTAGCGGAAACCCACCTGCTGGAATTCGATGGCGCCCGCGATGCGCGGCATGCGCGCCTTCTGGCTGCCCCCGTTCAAGCCGCCGGATTCCGTGCGGGCATTCAGGATATCGCCCAGCCGGCTCATGGAAATGCCCACTTGCTGGAAATCGTTCCACAGCTGCGCCAGGCGCAGGATGGGCGAGGCCACCTGGCCCGCCAGCATATTGAAGGCCACCAGCTCGCCCACCGTCATTTTCCCGTCGATGACGAGGGTGGCGCCCCACCACATGATGGCGGCCGTCACCAGCTTGCTGACGAGGGTGACGCCGCCGCTGGCCAGCATGCCGATGTTGTTCGCCGACAAGCCCGCCGACACGTAGCCGGCCAGCTGCTTTTCCCACTGCTGCTGCCAGCGGGGCTCGACGGCCATGGCCTTGACCGTGTCGACGCCGCTGATCGTCTCGACCAGGAAAGACTGGTTTTCCGCGCTGCGGTTGAATTTGTCGTTCAAGCGCCCCCGCAGCACGGGCGTGAGCAGCATCGACAGGGCCGCATACACGGGAATCGAAGCCAGCACGATCACGCTCAGCGCGGCGCTGTACCACAGCATGGCGGCGATGAAGATGAAGGAAAACAGCACGTCCAGCACCAGGGTCATGGCGTTGCCGGTAAGAAAGGAGCGTATGCTTTCCAGTTCATGGATGCGGGCCACGGAATCGCCCACGCGGCGCGCCTGGAAATACGCGATCGGCAAGGCCAGCAGATGGCGGAACAGGCGCGCGCCCAGTTCCACGTCGATCTTGCTGCTGGTGCGCGCAAAGACATAGGTGCGTATCTGGCCCAGCACGGCCTCGAAGACGATGGCGCAGACGAGGCCGATGGCCACCACGTTCAGGGTCTGCATGGCGTGGTTGACCAGCACCTTGTCCATCACCACCTGGAAAAACAGGGGCGTGGCCAGGCCGATCAGCTGCAGCACGAAGGAAATCAGCAGCACTTCGCCCAGCAGCCGGCGGTATTTGACGATGGCGGGGATGAACCAGCTGAAGTCGAAGCGGGCCGTCTCGCCCGCGTAGCTGGCCTTGCTGGTGAAAAAGATCAGTTCGCCCGACCAGATGGCGAGGAAATCGTCGCGGCCCAGGATTTGCGGCGGCTGGCCCGGATGCTGGACGAGTACCTTGCTCACGCCGCCGTCGCCCGTGTCGACCTTGCCGAGGATAAAGAAACGGCCGTCGTGGCCGATGGCGATGGCCGGCAGCGGCGCCTGCGCCAGCCGTTCAGGCGCTTGCTGCACCAGCTTGGCCGTCAAGCCCAGCTGTTTTGCGGCCAGCAAGACGGTTTGCCGCGTGAACACGGACTGGCCGAATGCGTGCTTGAGCTGGGCGCCGTCGGCAGCAATGCCATGCAGGCTGGCCATCAGCAGCAGCGACAGCAAGCCCGTGTCGGGCGCGGCAGGTTCCAGGGGGGACGTATCGTGGCGATATGAAAATGCGGTCATCGGATCATGTCAGAAATTCAATGGCGCAGCCAGGCCGGCACGTGCAAAACCGGCCTGGCTGCGTAAGTGGCGATACGGCTAGCTAGCCGTTAGTGGGCCGCCGCCAGCTGGATCTGCGCCGCCGGGCCGCCATGGGCCGACCACGGCGCCGATGCGGCCGCCGGCACGGCAAAGCCGGCCATCGCTTGCACCAGCTGCGCCGCATCCGCTTGCCAGCCGCTGAAACCGCCCTGGCTAGCGGCACTGAATGGCTGACCGGAACGCCAGTTCTGCGCCAGTACGGGCGCCAGGGTCGCGGCCGTGCCGGCAGGCAAGGTGAGCTGGCCAGCCGGCGGCGGCGTCAGGCCCGCCATCGCCTGCACGAGTTTTTGCACGTCGCTGCCCAGCAAGACGCGGCCATCGGCCATGCGGAATTCCTCGATGCGCCGCTCCGCGCTCTCGTACCAGCCGGTGACGGTGATCTTGTCGCTGGTGCCGATGGTGCTCACTTCCAGAGCCGTGCCCACCTGGCGGAACCACAGCTGCTCGGCGCTGACGCCGGCCAGGAAGGACACCACGTCGCGGCTGCCCGCCTCGTTGGCCTCGTTGATCATGTCGGCGCCGTCGCCGCGGGCGAAGATATAGGTATCGTTGCCCAGCGTGCCGGCCAGGACGTCGTCGCCCTTGCCGCCCTGCAAGATATCGTTGCCCAGGACGCCCAGCAGGGTGTTCTTCAGTTCATTGCCGATCAGCACATCATCGAACTTGCTGCCGACGACCGCGTTGAAATTGGCCACCACATCCACGCCCGGACGCGCCGCCAGTGCCGTGCCTACGGCTGCGAAGGCAACCGTCGCGCCAGCGCTTGCGTTGACGTAATTGAGCGCGTTGCCCGCACCGCCGCCGTCGAGCACGTTGCCGCCGGGGGTAGTGACGAAAAAGATGTTGTTGGTGAAGGAGCTGCCCGTCACGGTCAGGCCAGAGCCCCCGAGGCGCACATTCTCGACGTTGTCGGCCACCGTGTAGTTGACCGTGGTAAACACGGTATCGTTGCCGCCGTTGTCCCGTTCGTCGATGAAATCGCCGCCGTGGTTGACGTAATACGTGTCGTCGCCGCCCAGGCCCTGCAGCAGGTCGGCGCCGGCCGTGCCATACATGACGTCGGCATTCGCCGTGCCCGTGAAGGTTTGCCCCGTCGGCTGCGTGGGGCCGTTGAAGTGCCAGGCCTGGGCCAGCGCGGGCGCCAGGGCGGCGGCCGTGGCGGCAGGCAAGGTCAGCTGGCCCAGCGCCGGCGGCGCCAGGTACGCCATGGCCTGCACCAGCGATTGCACGTCGGCGCCGCGCAGGACGTGGCCGGCGGCCGTGCGGAATTCCTCGATGTTCGGCGCGGCCGCGTTCCAGGCGCGGATGGTGATCTTGTCCGTCGTGCCGATGGTGCTCACTTCCAGGTCCGCACCCACCTGGCGGAACCACAGCTGGTCGATGTTCACGCCGGCCAGGAAGGCGATGGCGTCGTAGCCGGCGTCGGCGGAAAGCTCGGTGACGACGTCGGCGCCGTCGCCGCGGGCGAAGACGTAGGTATCGTCGCCCAGGCCGCCGGCCAGCGTGTCGGCACCCTGGCCGCCTTGCAAGGTGTCGTTGCCGAGGCCGCCGGACAGGCTGTTGGCCAGTTCATTGCCGATCAGCACGTCGTCATAGGCGCTGCCTGTCACGCTGGAAATATTGACCAGCACATCGCTGCCAGGCAGGAACGCGGTACTGCCGCCGGCGGGAGCGATGGTCGCCGTGGCGCCCGCCCTGGAACCGGCATAGGTGGCGGAATTATTGCTGCCGATGCCATACAACAAGTTGCCGCCGGCTACGTCGACGTGAAAGACGTTACCGCTGCCGTTGCCTGTCACACCCAGGCCCGCTGCGGCCAGGTGCAGTTCTTCGATGTTGGCGGCCATGGTGTAGTTGACGGTCGTGTAGACAGTGTCGCGGCCGCCACCAGGCTGTTCAGTTACCACGTCGTTGCCATGGTTGACGTAATAAATGTCGTCGCCGCCCAGGCCCGCCATCACGTCGGCGCCCGCCGTGCCCTTGATGATGTCGGGGTTCGCCGTGCCGGTAAAAACGCCATTGCCGGGCTGGTTTGGTCCCTCGATGCGCCAGTTCTGCGCCAGCACGGGCGCCAGGACGGTGGCTTCGTAGACAGGCAAAGTCAGCTGGCCCAGCGGCGGCGGCGTCAGGCCCGCCATCGCCTGCACCAGGTTTTGCACGTCGCCGCCCAGCAGCACGCGGCCGTCGGCCGTGCGGAATTCCTGGATGCGGGGCACGATGCCGCCGCTGAACCAGCCATTGACGGTAACCTTGTCCGTCGTGCCGATGGTGCTCACTTCCAGGTTCACGCCCACCTGGCGGAACCACAGCTGGTCGGCGCTGACGCCGGCCAGGAAGGAGACGACGTTGTGGCTGCCCCCTTCCACCATCTCGGTGATGCCGTCGGCGCCGTCGCCGCGGGCAAAGATATAGGTATCGTCCCCCTGCATGCCGACGAGCAGATCGTCGCCCTTGCCACCGCGTAAGGTATCGTTGCCCAAGCCGCCAATCAGGCCGTTCTTGAGCTCGTTGCCGGTGAGGACATCGTCGAACTTGCTGCCGGAGATGCTCATCAGGTTGACCAGCACGTCGCTGCCCGCTGGCGCCGTCAGAGGGTCATTCGCGCCCAGCAGCGTTGCCGTCACGCCCGTGCGGGAACCGACATACACGACCGAGTTGCCCGTGCCGCCGCCATCGATCCTGTTGCCGCCGGCCGTGTCGACGTAAAAGATATTATTGGTATTGGCGCTGCCCGTGACGGTCAGCCCGGCGGCGGTCAGGTAGACTTTCTCCACGTTCTCGGCCACCGTGTAATTGACGCTGGTGTACACGCTGTCGTTGCCGCCGTTGGCCAGTTCGACGATCACGTCGCCGCTGTCGTTGACGTAATACGTGTCGTCGCCGGCCAGGCCTTCGAGCACGTCCGCGCCCGTGGTGCCGGTCAGCACATCCGCGTTCGCCGTGCCGATGAAGCGCTGCGGGGCGGCCGCGACACTGTTCAGGTATGCCTCGATGGCGGACATGCCGTCGGCAGCGGTGGAAGTTTGCGATGCAAATTTTTCAGTCATGTTGCAGTTTCCTGTCATTAAACGTCAAAACCAAGAGTGAATATGTCGGCGCAAGCTGACATGCAAGGCAAAAGTTCCGGCCGCCTCCACTTGCAGTTCAGCGTGCACCTTCAACGGTCCGGCACTTTCGGCGCAGGGACGGCGCGCGATTGAACGCCGCCTCGCATGCACGCCGTATTGACGTTCAAGCGGGTGTAGCACTGTTATTTGTCATGCAAATGTCACACTGCATGCTGGAAGGGAGGGGGGAAGGAAGCGCGCGGGCGCGCCCGCCGCGATGGAGTCTGGTTTCAGGCGGCTGGGGGAGAGCTCTCGCTTGACGGCCGGGCGCCAAACGTCTGGTCCTGCAGCTGCGCCACCAGGAAATCGATGAACACGCGCAAGCGCGGCGGCAAATGGCTGCTGGCCGGCCACAGCAGCCAGAATGCCGTGCGCGCCTGCGTATGCGCGTCCAGCAACGAAACCAGTTGCCCCGCCGCCAGTTCGCGCTGCACGGCGAACGCGGGCAGGTAGGCGATGCCCTGCCCCTGCAAGGCCAGGAAGACGCGCATTTCCACGCTGTTGCACACCATGCCGGACGCCGGCTGGGCCAGCGCGTCCATCAGCGGCCACGGCTCCAGGCGGCCCGTGGCGGGAAAACGGTAGTCCAGGCGGGCGTGCCGCAGCAGTGCGGCGCCATCGGCGGGCCCGCCATGGCGCGCCAGGTAGGCGGGCGACGCCACCAGCAAGCGGCGGAACGTGCATAGCTTGCGCCGCATCAGGCTTGAATCGGCCAGCTCGCCCGTGCGCACGGCCGCGTCGAAGCCGTCGCTGACGAGGTTGACCATGGCGTCGGAAAAATCGAGATCGAGTTCGATGGCGGGATAGGCTTGCATGAAAGCGCCGATGGCCGGCTCGAACAAGCCGCTGTAGCGTGGCAGGCTGATACGCAGGCGACCGCTGGGGCCGCTGCTGGCCTCGCTCAATTCCCGCTCGGCAGCTTCCACCTCGGCCAGGATGCGCTTGCAGCGCTGCAGGAATTTTTCCCCTTCCGCCGTCAGCGCCAGGTGCCGCGTGCTGCGCTGGAACAGGCGCGCGCCCAGCCGCGCCTCCATGCGCGCCACGCTCTTGCCCACGGCCGACGAAGACAGGCCCAGCAGCCGGCCCGTGGCCGAGAAACTGCCGCTGTCGGCCACCTGTACAAACATGGCGATGCCGCCGAGACTATCCATGCGCTCCCCATTAAAGACAAATTTGTCCGATATGTTGATCAGTTTAGCCCATTTTTCTTCAATGACGGGCGCGCCATACTTGCCGCTCCTTCTATCCGAGCCCACTTCCATGCCCTCTTCCCCACGTTTGACGCTTGCCCTGCAAGTGCTGGCCGCCTGCCTGACAGGCTTGCTGATTCCTTTGTGCTTCACGGGCCCGGCCGTGGCGCTGCCCGCCCTCGGCGCCGAATTGCGGGGCAGCGCCGCCGCCCTGAACTGGGTCATCAATGCATACATCCTCAGCTATGGCAGCGCCATGATGGTGGCCGGCAGCCTGACGGACGTGCTGGGCCGGCGCCGCGTCTGGCTGGCGGGCCTGGCCCTGTTTTGCGCGGCCACCCTGGCCATCGCCATGGCCCCGTCCGTCGCGCTGGTCGCCGCGCTGCGCTTCGTGCAGGGCCTGGGCGGCGCGGCCGCGTTCGCCGCCGCCATGTCGTCGCTGGCGCCCCTGTTCCACGGCGCGGCGCGCAGCCGGGTGATGAGCGTGCTGGGAACGACGTTCGGCCTGGGCCTGGCCTTCGGCCCGCTGGCGGCCGGCGCCATGCTGGAACTGGCCCGCTGGCCCGCCATCTTTTACGCCACGGCCGCGCTGGGCGCCATCGGCGCGCTGCTGGTGCTGGCCAGCGTGCCGGCCGATGCGCCCCGTGCCCAGGGCCGGCTGGACTGGCCCGGCGCCCTCAGCTTCAGCGGCGCGCTGTCCCTGTTGACCCTGGGCATGCTGCTGGCGCCCGAACATGGCTGGCGCAACGGGGCCGTGCAACTGTCCCTCGCCTCGTCCGCGCTGCTGTTTTGCGTGTTTGTCGCGGTCGAACGCAGGACGGCGCGGCCCATGCTGGACTTGACCCTGTTCCGCCAGCGCCGCTTTGTCGCCGTGCAAGTGCTGGCCGCCTCGCCTGCCTTTTTGTTCATCGTGCTGATCGTCATGCTGCCGGGGCGCTTCATCGGCATCGACGGCGTGTCGCCGCTGGCGGCGGGCCGCCTGATGATCGCCCTGGCCGCGCCCCTGCTGGTCGTGCCCATGCTGGCGGCGCTGCTATTGCGCTGGTTCAAGGCCGGCACCGTGTGCGCGGCGGGATTGCTGCTGGCGGCCGCCGGACTGGCCTGGCTGGCGCAAGTGCTGGGCAACGGCGGCACCGCCGCGCTGGCGGGACCGCTGCTGCTGGTAGGCGCCGGCATCGGCTTGCCGTGGGGCTTGATGGATAGCATGGCCCTGAACGTGGTGGACACGCCGCGGGCCGGCATGGCGACGGGCATCTTCAATACCGTGCGCATCAGCGCCGATGGCGTGGCGCTGGCCCTGGCGGGCGCCGTGCTGGCCAGCCTGATCGGCGCCGCGCTGCAGCACCAGCTGCCCGCCGGCCTGCCCGTGCTGGCCGCCGCCAGCCGCGCCGCGCTCGGCGATATCCAACAGGCAACACAGCTGCTGGGCGGCCAGGAAGCGCTGCTGCGCGCCAGCTATGACGCGGCCTTCCGCCATTTGCTCAATGGCCTGGCCGTGCTGGCCGTGGCGCTGGCGGCGCTGGTGCCGTATTTACTCAAGAAAAGAGAACTTCACGACGCTTGACAAAACCGTCGCGAGCGGAAGGTAGAGGTGGTCGAGAAGCGCAACCGTACTCAGGTACGGTGAGCATCGCAGGCCATCTATACCGACGCGCAGCAGGTTTGGGCAGGCGTCCTAGGCGTCCAGGCCGTAAAACACGGCAACGAGGATGGCGATATTGTTGCAGGCGCGCGAGAATGTCGTTGTGGCGTAGGCCACGGCCACACTGGGGCCGCGGTAGCGCAGGTAGACAAAGCTGAACATGGCGCCCGACCCCAGCGCGACGATGGCGTGCAACAAGCCGCCGCTGATGAAATGCACGATGGCCCACAGGATGGCGCCGATAAAAATGCTCAGCTGGCGGCTGGCGCCCAGGCGCCGGAGGATTTCCAGCGGCAGCAGCTGGCCGAGGAAGGTTTCCAGGATGGGGGAATAGATGACGACCCAGAACACCAGCAGCGGCAGCGACATTTCGCGCTTGAACTTGGACAAGCCCGTGTGCGCGCCCCAGTATTCAGGCGGCAACAGCCATTTGGTGAGGAACAGGATGGCAAAGCACAGCATGCAGGTGAGTAACCCCCAGCCGAGGCCGGCAAGGGCCAGCTGCAGCACGGGAGGCGCCGGGCCGTCGTCGTCCGGGCTGGAGAGATCATGGCTGCTGCGCACTTGCATGAGTAGTCCTGGCGGTGATCCAGCGCTCATTGTAGCGCGGAATACGACTGTTCGCGCATGGCTGTGGAGCGCGGCGCATGGCGCGCCGCGCTGCCGCGCTCTCGGCGTCAGGCCGCCAGGCGCAGCGGACCGTTGGCCGGCTTGGCCAGTTTGAAGATGCCCACTTCCTGTTCCAGCTGCGCCGCCTGCTGCTGCAGTTCATGCGCGGCGGCCGCCGCCTGCTCGACCAGGGCCGCGTTTTGCTGGGTCACGCGGTCCATGTCGACGATGGCACGGTTGACTTGCTCGATGCCGGCGCCCTGCTCCTGCGTGGCGTGGCTGATCTCGGCCATGATGCCCGTCACCCTGCCAATGCCGGCCACCACGTCATGCATGGTGACGCCGGCCTGCTCGACGAGCAAGGTTCCCGTACCCACCTTGCTGACGGAATCGTCGATCAGCAGCTTGATTTCGCGCGCGGCGGCGCTTGACCTCTGCGCCAGGTTGCGCACTTCCGTGGCGACGACGGCAAAGCCGCGCCCCTGCTCGCCCGCGCGCGCCGCTTCCACGGCCGCGTTCAAGGCGAGGATATTCGTCTGGAAGGCGATGCTGTCGATCACGCCGATGATGTCGACGATCTTGTTCGACGAGGCATTGATCAGGCTCATGGTGTGCACCACTTCGGCCACCGCCTTGCCGCCCTGCTCCGACACCTTCGACGCTTCGCGCGCCAGGTGGTTGGCCTGCTGCGCATTGTCCGCATTCTGGCGCACGGTGGAAATCAGTTCTTCCATCGATGAGGCGACCTCTTCCAGCGAGCCGGCCTGCTGCTCCGTGCGCTGCGACAGGTCGCGGTTGCCCGAGGCGATCTCGGTCGAGGCCGTGGCGATGCTTTCCGTGCCGTGGCGCACCTTGCCGACGATGGCGGCCAGGTTGTCGCGCATGGTCTTGATCGCAAACAGCAGGCTGCTGTCGTCGCCGTGGCGCGTGTGCACGTCGATGGCCAGTTCGCCGAGCGCGATGCGCCCCGCGATCGAGGCCGCATACCCCGGTTCGCCGCCCAGCTGGCGCAGCAATCCCCGCGTGATGACGGTGGCAACAAAGATGCAAATGAGCACGCTGAGGGCGGCCAGCACGCCGATCCAGCGCAGCGACTGGCCATAGATGGCGCGCGCGGCCACGCTGGCCTGCTCCGATTCGCGCTGCACGTTTTTCAGCACGGTATCGATGTCGGCGACGATCTGGCGCCGCAGGGGGCTGCACTCCTCGACGAGGAAGGTGCCGTACTGTTCCATCTGCCCCGTGGCGCGGAACTGGCGCGGACGCTGCAATTGCTGCGCCATGGTGTTCAAGCCCGCGCTGACTTTCTCGAATTGCGGATCGCCGGCGAACCGCGGCGCCAGGCGCGCCAGCGCTTCCAGGTACAGCGCCTTCTGGCTGTCGAGGATGGCCAGCTCTTTTTCGGCGGCGGCCTGGTCATGGAAGATATACGCGTTGCGGGCGGCCAGGCCCGTCTGGTCGAGCGCTTCGCGCGCCACGTACAGCGGGTCCAGTTTTTCCAGCTGGACTTTGTCTTGCGCGTCCATGGCGCCGGAGATGGCGCCGATGCGCAGCAGCGCGAAAGCCGCCAGCACCAGCATGAATACCACCAGCAGCCCGAAGCCTGCGCTCAGGCGCGCGCCTATCGTCAAACGATTGAATGACATCATTGTTGTTATTGCCCTGTAAATAAAGTTGATTGTTGCTGGTTATTTAAAAACCAGCGATCTGCTCGCCGTCGTGTTGCCTTTCCTGCATGGCGCAGGATGGGTCTCTAACTGGCGTTTTTTGGGCAGTCAGCTTCTAATTTCGGGCACTGCAGGCGCGCGGGACATACCCTGCGCCATACAACAGCACACTGAATTATAAGCGAACAGCGTTACGGATGATTCCACGCGCTCACTTTTAATGCCTTGACGCATATCAAAAAAGACAATTAACGCTGGCCTGGCGTATCGATGACGGCCATGGTGATGCGCGAGATGCAGCACAGCTTGCCGTCGTCGTCGGTGATGCGGATTTCCCAGACCTGGCTGGTGCGGCCCCGGTGGATCGGCGTGGCGCGCCCCGTCACCTGGCCGCCGCGCACGCCGCGCACGTGGTTGGCATTGATTTCCTGGCCCACGCTCACTTGCCGGCTGGAATCGAGGCAGGCATTCGCGGCCATGCTGCCCAGGGTTTCGGCCAGCAGCACGGAAGCGCCGCCATGCAGCAGTTTAAAAGGCTGCATGGTGCGGTGGTCGACGGGCATGGTCGCTTCGATCCAGTCGGGGCCGAAGGCGCTAAATTCGATGCCCAGGTGGCGCATGGCCGTGCCTACGCTAGCGGCGTTGAGGGTGGCCAGGTCGAGCGGTGCGTGCCAGATTTCCATCGTTACCTCATATCAGTGGGGAGAACAGCCATTGTAGGACAGAGCGCTGCCGCACGCCGCTTCATCTTTCCTTCACCGTGGCACGGGGTGGCGCCGGCATTAACTGGTTATAATTGCCCCATTCTTTAAAAACGAGGTTGTGTATGAAGTGGGCCTTGCTGGGCATTTTTGTGTTTTCTGTTTTACATATTCATTTTCGTGGCAAGGTGCGCCTGCCGTTCCGCCGCCAGATCTTCGATCACTCCTCGTTCATGGCGCCGCTGAACCTGTTCATGCACACCTTTTCCAAGGTGCCGGCCACGCCCTATTTAGCCGTCGAGCAATTCCCGGAACTGGCGCCGCTGCAGCAGAACTGGCAGATCATCCGCGATGAAGCGCTGCGCATGCAGGAAATGAAAAAGATCAAGGCAGCCGAAAAGAACAATGACGTGGGCTTCAATTCCTTCTTCAAGTATGGCTGGAAGCGTTTCTACCTGAAATGGTATGACGCGAACCACCCGTCGGCGCAGCAGATGTGCCCGCAAACCTATGCGCTGCTGCAATCGATTCCGTCGATCAAGGCCGCCATGTTCGCGGAACTGCCGCAAGGCGGCAAGCTCAACCCGCACCGCGACCCGTTCGCCGGCTCCCTGCGCTACCACCTGGGCTTGCAGACGCCGAACGACGACCGCTGCTTCATCGACGTCGATGGCGAGCGCCACAGCTGGCGCGACGGCCAGGCCGTGATGTTCGATGAAACATATATCCACTGGGCCCGCAACGACGCCGACAGCGACCGCATCATCCTGTTCTGCGACATCGAGCGCCCGATGCGCTACCGCTGGGCGCAAGCGCTGAACCGCTGGCTGGGCCGCACCCTGATGACGGCCGCCGCCTCGCCGAACGAGCTGGGCGACCAGGTGGGCGGCGTGAGCAAGCTGTTCCAGATTTCCTGGACCATGGGCCAGTACCGCCGCCGCTTCAAGGCGTGGAACAAGACGGCGTACCAGGTCACCCGCGTGGCCCTCGTCGTGGGCGTGATCGCGCTGATCTACTTTATCTAGACGCCGGCATCGCCTGTTTGACAAAAACCGCCTTCGGGCGGTTTTTTTTATAATGCGATGCCACTCACCGGGAGAATCTGCAAATGACCGAACGCGACCGCCAGTACGATATCCAGATCGGCGACGATGCATGGATCGAGTTCATCAGCCTTGACGGCCGCTATGACCAGGCCATCGACATCGATGCCCTGCTGGGCGGCCTGTGGCCGCTGATCTGCCGCCTGGAAACCTATTGCGTGGCCGGCTGTTGCGGCATGGATGCCTTCGATTTCACGCCCGAAGGCATCGCTGCGGCGCTGGTAGACCTTGACCGCGCGCAACTGCACGGCGCCTGCGCGCAAGCCCGCAACGCCGTGGCAGCGGCCGCCAGCGACGTCTTCACGAGCAACACGATGAACCACATGGCCGACAAACGCGTGTTCCTGCAATTGCTCGAGCATGTCGAGCGCTGCACGGCGGACCCTGAAACGGGCCGGCCGGCAAGCCAGCCGCGCTGACATAGGCGATAATACGGGTTCACACCACTCTCTTCTTTTATTTATGCGCGACATCATTGCCGGATTTCTACGTTTCCAGAAGGAAGTCTTTCCTGAACGCCGAGAGCTGTTCAAGACATTGGCCACGGGACAGACGCCCAAGGCCCTGTTCATTTCCTGCTCCGACAGCCGGATGGTGCCGGAACTGGTGACGCAGCGCGAGCCTGGCGAACTGTTCGTGATCCGCAACGCGGGCAATATCGTGCCCTCGTTCGGCCCGGAACCGGGCGGCGTGAGCGCGTCCGTCGAATTTGCCGTGGCGGCCCTGAATGTGACGGACATCGTCATTTGCGGCCATTCCGATTGCGGCGCGATGAAAGCCATCGCCACTTGCACCTGCCTCGATCACATGCCGGCAGTCAAGAACTGGCTGCGACACTCTGACGCGGCGCGCATGATCAATGAATCGATCGAGCATGCGACGGAACAGGACCGCATCGACGGCATGGTGCGCGCCAATGTCGTGGCGCAACTCAACAACATCCGCACCCACCCTTCGGTGGCGCTGGGCATCACGCAAAAACGCCTGACCCTGCATGGCTGGGTGTATGACATCGAAAATGGCTCGCTCGATGCGCTCGACGAGTCTACCGGCCAGTTTGTCCCGCTCGCGGAACATCCGGCCTCGAAGCTGTAGGCGCAAGCCATCCCCGTCAGGCGCAACATTGCGCTTGACCTTGTCCAGACGGGAAGGTGCAAGGTAGCGATACTCAAGGAGATTATCGTATGCCAACCATCACCGTATTACCCCATCCCGAGCTGGCCCCCGAAGGCGCCGTGTTTGACGCGCCGCAAAACATGAGCATTTGCGACGCCTTGCTGCTCAACAAGATCGACATGGAACACGCGTGCGGCCAGGTGGGCGCCTGTTCCACCTGCCACGTGGTCGTGGTGCAGGGTTTCGACTCGCTCAATCCACTGGGCGACAATGAAGAAGACATGCTCGACCAGGCCTGGGGCTTGCAGCCCCATTCGCGCCTGTCTTGCCAGGCGCGCATGGCGCAGGAAGACCTGACGCTCGAACTGCCCAGGTACACGCTCAACCACGCCAAGGAATAGTCCCCGGCGCGCTTGCCCAACGCCCTAGCTGACTACCACATGATCACGCGCTGCTCGGGCGGCAGATACATCGGGTCGCCCGGCTTGATGCCGAACGCTTCGTAAAAGCCGGGCTGATTCTTGACCGTGCCCTTGGCGCGGAATTCGCCCGGCGAATGGGGGTCGCTCTTGATCTGGGCGATGGCCGCTTCCGGACGCAATTTCGCGCGCCATTTCTGCGCAAAGCCGATGTACAGGCGCTGTTCGCCCGTCAAGCCATCAATGACGGGCGACGGCTTGCCGCCGAGCGAACGCTGGTACGCCTTGTAGGTGATCGACAGGCCGGAATTGTCGCCGATGTTTTCGCCCAGGGTCAGCTCGCCATTGATGTGGTAGCCAGGCACGGGACTGTAGGCGCCGTACTGCTTGACGAGCCCCGCTGCCAGCGCCTTGAAGGCCGCGCGGTCCTCCGCCGTCCACCAGTTGCGCAGACGTCCCTTGGCGTCGTACTGGCTGCCCGAATCGTCGAAGGCATGGCTGATTTCATGGCCGAAAGTGATGCCGAGCAAGCCGTAATTGACGGCATCTTCCGCCTTCACGTTGAAGAACGGCGGCTGCAAAATGGCGGCCGGGATCGTGATCGCGTTGAGTGCCGGGCTGTAGCTGGCGTTGACGGTTTGCGGCGTCATCGACCATTCGTCGCGGTCCACCGGCTTGCCCAGCTTGGCCAGGTTTTGCTGGCGGCTCCACGCGCGCGCGGCGCGCACGTTGGCGATCAAGTCGTTCGGCTGCGTCTTCATGCTGCCGTAGTCGCGCCAGGTAGCGGGATACGCGATCTTCGGCTTCAGGGCGGCCAGCTTGAGCTGGGCTTCCTTCTTGGTTTCCGGGCCCATCCAGTCCAGCTGCTCAATGCCATCCTTGAACGAGGCGACGAAATTGTCGAACATGGCCATCACGCGGGGCCGGGTTTCCGGCGGCAAATACATTTCCACGTAGCGCTTGCCGACGGCGTCGCTGATGGCGTTATCCGTGAAGCGCAGCGCCAGTTGCCACTGCGGTTCGCTTTGCGGCACGCCGCGCAGCACCGTGCCGTCGAAGGCGAAGCGTTCCTTGACAGTGGCGCTGTCCAGGTAGGAGGCATAGCTTTCGATGATGCGCCAGTTCAGGTAGCTCTTCCACGCTTCCAGCGGCACGGCGGCCACGGTCTCGGCGAAACCGGTCATGAAGCTGGGCTGGCGCACCACGGCCGAGGCGGCTTTCGGCGCCAGGCCGGCAGCCGTAAAGTAGGCGTTCCAGTCGAAGGCCGGCGCCAGCGCCGCGAATTTGTCGAAATCGACGCGGTTGTACGATTTGACGGGGTCGCGCATCTGCACGCGCGTCCACTGCACCGCCGCCAGGCGCGTTTCGAGGTCGAGGATTTGCGCCGCGTGCGCCGCAGCGGCCTTGTCGCCGCTCATGGCCAGCATGGTCTCGACGTGCTTGAGGTATTTGGCGCGCACGGCTTGCAGCTTGGCGTCGTCATCCTTCAAGTAGTAATCGCGGTCAGGCAAGCCCAGGCCGGACTGGCTGATGTTGACAGTGTAGCGCTCGGGGTCTTGCGCATCGGGCGCCACGTAGGCGGAAAACGGCGTGGCAACGCCATTGCCTTGCAGGTAAGCCAGCAGCGCCGGCAAGTCCTTCTTGTCTTTCACGCCAGCCACGCGGGCCAGCTCGGCGCGCAGCGGCTTGAAGCCGGCCGCATTGCGCGCCTTATCGTTCATGAAACTCGTGTACAGGTCGGCGATCTTGTGCGCCTCGCTGCCGGGCTTGCCGGGGTTCTTGACGGTGGCGTCGATCAGGCCGCGCAACTGGCCCTGCGCGATTTCGCGCAATTCGATATACGTGCCCCAGACGGATTTGTCGGCCGGGATGTCCGTATTGCGGGTCCAGACGCCGTTGACGTAGCCGTAGAAGTCGTCCCGCGGGCTGACTGCCGGGTCCAGGGTTTTCAGGTCGATGCCGGAGACGGGTGCGGCGGCGGTAGCGCCTTGCTGGGCGTGCAGCGACGGCGAAGACAAGGCGAACAAGGCGCAGCAGGCGGCGCTGATAAGCGAACGTTTCACGAAGATTCCTTTAATTGTTTTGACTTCATGTTGGGGAACATGCTGTATCCAGGCATGAGAGGTCGGATTATAGTCGGCATGCTTGTGGGGAAACAATGTCGGTTGAACAATCCCGGTGATCCGATGTGCATTGAAGCACGCCTCGCGCCCGCGCCGATGATCAGCAAATGTTACCATCTAGCAATAGCCATACCTGTCGCTCACCACCTTTTTTGCCTGGCTCTTGGACTGGAGAAGTTTGATGCAGGAATGCAGATTCAATATTTTCGGCACGCTGATTGCCGTCCGGGGACATCAAGGAGCATGGCGCGCCTTCTATCTCGGCGCGGAAGGCAAGCGCAGGCCCGCCGATTTCATCATTCCCGACGATATTCAAGGCGATGCGTTATGCGAATACCTGGCGGACCTGTTCCATGAAGAGGCGACGCCGCGCAACAACACGGCCACGCAAATCACCACGCCCGCGTTCCAGGCCTAGCCTTTTATTTCACCGGTTCGAACGTCACCGTCAACCCGTTGCCCGTGGTCCGGATCTGCGTGGGCACGAATTGCACGCCCGCATAGCGCAGCTCGTCGGGCTTGAAGGTGTAGATCGGCGTTTCATGCATGAGCTGGTCGGCCACCAGGCTGGCCACCTTGGCGAACTGGCGCTGCTGCGACTCGTCCATGCCGTCGATGATCACCTTGTCCACGCTCGCCTCGCTCAGGTAGACGGCGTTGCGCTGGGCGTCAAGCACGAGGCGGCCCGACATGGCCAGGCTGCCGCGCCAGCTCTGGCGTATGAATGGCGGCAAGACGCTGGCGTCCACGCTGAGGGCGACTCTTTCGCGCTCGGGCTGCAGCGACAATTGCGGATGCGTCAGCTTGACGTCCAGCACGGACAGCACCCGTTTATCGATGGGAAAGCGGCGCTCCAGGCCTTGCTGCATCTTGCTCAGCGACACATTCACGTCGCGCGGGCCGATCAGGGTGGAGCACGCGGCCAGCGCGCTGCAGGCCAAGGCGGCGATGGCGGCGGTTTTCAGCAAGGGACGAAAGGCGGTCGCATTCATGGATAGTCTCGGTGGAAAGATGGCGCCATCTTACACATGCGCCCGCTTTCACGCAAAAACCGGCGCCCGCCTTGCAGCGGACGCCGGTTTGCATGTGGGCCTTGTCAGCGCACGAACAGGGCGATCAGTATGACGATGGGCAATGGAATGCCCAGCAGCAGCAAGAGGATGGAACGCATGGCAGTCTCCTAAATAGTATCGGTGAATTAAATGGTCACATGGCGCAGCACGCGCTCATGGTCGCGCTGGCGGCCGCCAAACGTTGCAGCCAGGCTGGCCACGAAAGCGCCCAGCAGCAAGGCGACGAACATCCACAGCGCCGTATGGGCGCCGGCCTTGCGGGCCGCCTCGGCCGCTTGCTGTGCCTGCGCCTTGGCATCGGCAGCAGCCTTGGCGGCGCGACCGTAGACGGCGTCGACGCGCGCTTCCGCTTCCGCCTGCGTCAAGCCCGTGCGGCTGGCCACGACCTGGCCCAGGTAGGCGCGGTCATCGACGGCCAGGCTGCCCGTGGACAGGCCGGTGGCGAAGATCTTGCCGATTTCGCCGCGCTGCCCGGCGGATACGCCGCTCGCTTCGCCCGCCCCGGCCGCCGGAGCGGCGCGCAGCAGCATGTCCGAGTAATAATCAAGCGGATTGGCACTGCTGCCCTCGCCCGCCTTGGCGCCGGCCGCCGCTGCGCCCGCCCCTACGGCCGGGCCAACTGCCGCCGCCACGCCGCTGCCCGCATCGATAGCGCCGCTCAGCACGGCCCGCGTGCCGCCGGCCAGCACTGCCACGGTGATCAGGGTGGCCACGGCCCAGGCCAGCAAACCGTGCGCCGTATCGCGGAAATGCACTTCATCCGTGTGGATGGAGCTCCATTTCACGCGCAGGCGGCCCGCCATGTAGCCGCCGATGCCGGACGCGGCCAGTTGCATGAAGGCCAGCCAGGCGATGGTCGACACGCCGATGGCCGTCGCATTGAACGACCACGGCGACACGGACGACAGGCCCAGGCCCACGCCGAGGATCAGCAGGATGAAGGACAAGGCGGCCGCAGCGGCAGCGCCCGCCAGCACGGCGCCCCAGGAGACGCCCGGATTGTTCAAGTCCGAGACGGACAGTTGTGTAGCTTGCATGGAATTCTCCCTGTTGACTTGATTGAGTTGCTGGGCGAAGCATGCCGTGCGGGCGCCGCCCCGTATGTGCGACGCCATACACAATCTTGATATTTAGTTACTGCCTACTTGATGCCGTGATGGCCCATCAGGTCGTACAGGGTGGGCCGGCTCACGCCCAGCAGCTCGGCCGCCTTGGCGATATTGCCGTCGGCCCGCGCCAGCGCGCGCACCATCACCTTGTATTCGGCCCCTTCGCGGGCCTGGCGCAGGTTCAGCGGCTCGTCCGGGGGCGCCGCCCGGGCGCTGGCGGGCAAGCCCAGGTCGTCGGCGGCGATCTGCGGCCCGTCGCACATGATGACGGCCCGCTTGATGCAGTTTTCCACTTCGCGCACATTGCCGGGCCAGCCATAGCTTTCGATCAGCTGCAGCGCGCCCGCGCTGAAATGCAGGTTGCTGCGGCCCTCGCTGGCGCAGAACTTGTTCTTGAAATGTTGCGCCAGCAAGGTGCAATCTCCGGCCCGCTCGCGCAAGGGCGGAATGCGCAAGACGATTTCGCTGAGGCGGTAAAACAGGTCTTCGCGGAAGCGTCCCTGTTCCGCCAGCACTTTCAGGTCCTGGTGCGTGGCGCACACGATGCGCACGTCGACGGCGATCTCGGCGCGGCCGCCTACCCTTTCGATGACCCGCTCCTGCAAAAAGCGCAGCAATTTCGCCTGCAGCGGCATCGGCATGTCGCCGATTTCATCGAGAAAGAAGGTGCCGCCGTGGGCCAGTTCGATCTTGCCCAGGGTTTGCCGAGCCGCGCCCGTGAACGCGCCCCGCTCATAGCCGAACAGCTCGCTTTCCAGCAGGTTTTCCGGGATGGCCGCGCAATTGATGGCAACGAAACGCTGCGCATGGCGGCTCGACAGCGCATGCAGTCCCCGCGCGATCAGCTCCTTGCCGCTGCCCGAATCGCCCAGCAGCATCACGCTGGCCGACGAGGGCGCCACTTTTTCCACGTTGCGGCACAGTTTCAGCATGCCGGGATCGCGGCTGACGATGCCGGCCAGGGGAGAATCGGCCTGCGTCTGCAGCATGCGGCGGTTTTCCTGCTGCATCGCGTGCAGGTAAAACGCGCGCGCGATGACCAGGCCCAGCATGTCGGCCTCGAACGGTTTCTGGTGGAAATCGTAGGCGCCCAGCGCGATGGCCTTCAAGGCATGCGCGCGCTCCTGGTTGCCCGAGAGGATGATGACTTTCGTGTCCGGCGCCAGCGCGAGGATTTGCTGCAGGGTAGCCAAGCCTTCCGTGGCGCCGTCCGGGTCGGGCGGCAAGCCCAGGTCCATCGTCACCACGGCCGGCTGGTGGCGCCGCACGAGCGCCAGCGCCGCCTCGCGCTCGCCCGCCAGCAAGACGTCGTAACCGTCAAAGCTCCAGTGCAACTGCTTTTGCAGGCCGGGATCGTCTTCGATGACCAGCAGTTTCTGTTTGCCCATGGCACTCCTTTGCTATGCCGCATGCAGCGGCAGGATCACGCGAAACGTCGTGCCCACTTGCGGCTCGCTGCGCACTTCCAGGCTGCCGCCCACTTCGCGCAGGTATTCGCGGCTTTCGAACACGCCGATGCCCATGCCCGCCGTCTTGGTCGTGTCGAACGGTGTAAATAGACGTTCGCGGATGAATTGTTCGCTCATGCCCTGCCCCGTATCGTCGAGCTCGACGACGGCCGTATGCTGCACGCGCCGCAAGCGCACGGCCACCTTGCCATCGCTGGCCGTGGCCTCGATGGCGTTCTGGATCAAATGGCCCAGCACCCGCTCCAGCCGTGCGCGGTTGGCCAGCACCGTCAGTTCGCCGTCGACGATTTCCAGGCACGGGGCCGGCGCCAGGCTGGCCTTGGCCGCCACGGCCTGGCGCAGCAAGCCGTCCAGCAGCAGCGGCGCCGGTGCTTCCGGCGCTTCGCCGCGCGCCAGTTTCTGCAGCAGGGTCTTCATTTTCTGCACGGAATGGTCCAAAGTGCCCAGCATGTCTTCCTGGAAGGCGGGATTGGCGCGGTGCTTTTCCGCATTGCTCAGTAGCAGCGACAGCTGGAACACCAAGTTCTTGAGATCGTGCACGATGAAGGTGGACATGCGGTTGAACGAATCGAACTGGCGCGCCACCGTCAGGGTGGCGAGCGATTCGCGGTGCGCCAGGTAGCTGGCGGCCTGGCTGCCGGCAATTTTCAGCACGTCGCGGATTTCCCAGTTCAGGCCGATGCGCGTGCGGGGCCGCGCCAGCGCGACAAAGGCGAACAGCTGGCCGTGCAGCATCAAGGGCACCAGCAGCCACACGTCGGGCAGCGCCAGCAGCGCGGGCGGCAACGGCAAGCCGCCGTACTGGTCCGGATTCTGCACCCAGTCGGGCACGTCGATCACCCATTGTCTTGCTTCCAGGAACTGGCACAGGGGGCCGGACGCCGGCTCGCTCCACGTGCCCGGCGGCCAGTTCCAGCTGGCGGCCGGCGCGAACCGGTCCTGCTCGCGCAAGATCCACAGCGCGCCGGCGCGGCTTTCCACCAGCTGCGCCATGGCCTGTATCGTGCGTTCGCCCAGGTCCGGCCCGTCTTCGGACAGCGCGCGCGTAAATCGCAGCCACTCCTCGCGGTAATCGAAGATGGCATTGTAGAAATGCTTGTTGATCGTCACCTTCAGCTTGGCGCGCAAGCTGCCGGAAAACAGCACGCCCGCCAGCAACAAGGCCGCGCCGCCCAGGTATGCCATTTGCATCAAGGAGCCCCAGGTGCCGCCGAAGTAGCGCAAATAGTAGGCGCTGGCCGCCATGGCCAGCAAATAGATGGCCGAGCCCAGCAAGGCGGCCGAGCGGTACAGCATCTGGCGCGACACGGACAAGCCCAGCGCCCAGCCGGGATTGCGCGCGGCCGAGACAGCCAGCAGCGGCGCGCACAGGGCGTCGACGATGCCGCGCGCGGCCCAGATGTCGTCGTTGACCGCGCGAAACAGCAAGGCGTCGCTGTACAGATAGAAATCGTAGGCGAACAGGCCACCCACGCCCAGGCACGCAAACTTGATGCCCCAGCGTTTCAAGGGCGGCGTATTGCGGTACCACTGTTCCACCAGTAACATGCCCAGCACGGCCAGCAGCAAACGGCAGACACTGGCGATGAATCGCGCCGGCAAAGGCAGCGCCAGCCAGGACGAGGCCATGGACAGCAGCCAGGGCGCCAGCGCCGTGAGGACGATGCCGGCCAGCACCAGGCGCAAACGGGACCGCGCCGGTTCGATCAGCAGCAGCAAGAACACCAGCCAGGCCAGGGTGCGCAGCAGTTCCAGCGCATCGCCGGCCAGCGCCACGCGCTGTCCCAGCAGTACCAGCACGACCGTGCCCGTCGCCCAGCCGCCCGTCGCCAGGCAGGCCACCAGCAAGGCGCGCACGTTTTGCCGCGCGCGCCAGTTGCTGATAAGCAGCAGCGCCAGCACGAAGAAGGCCAGCGACGCCAGGCCATGGCTGAGGGCCGCCGCATCGGCCGCCGCCAGCCAGTCCGACTGCGCCCGCATCATCGGCTGCCCTTGCCAAACAGCACCACCTGCACCGTGTCGAGCAAGATCAGCAAGTCGAGGAACAGGCTATTGTTTTTCACATAATACAGATCGTATTGCAGTTTTTTGACGGCATCGTCGACGGAGGCGCCATATTGATAGCGCACTTGCGCCAGGCCCGTGATGCCCGGCTTGATGCTATGACGAATGTTGTAGTACGGCACCTGCTGCTTCAATTGTTCGACAAAGTAGGCGCGCTCGGGCCGCGGTCCCACGAAACTCATCTCGCCGCGAAACACATTGAGCATCTGCGGCAGCTCGTCGATGCGCAGCTTGCGGATCAGCTTGCCCACGCGCGTGATGCGCGCATCGTTGTCCAGCGCCCAGATGGGCTTGCCATCGCGCTCCGCATCGCAGCGCATGCTGCGAAATTTCAGCACATTGAAGGGCAAGCCGTCGCGTCCCACCCGCTCTTGCTGGTAAAACACGGGGCCGCCGTCTTCCAGGCGGATGCACAAGGCCGTCGCCAGCATCATGGGCAGCGCCGCCAGGCAAATGACGCCGCTGGCGGCCAGGTCGAACAACCGCTTCGAGGCGGCGCGGAAAAAACTCTGGTCGAAGCCGCCGCCATAGATCAGATAGCTCGGTTGCAAGGAATCGATGCGGATCTGGCACGCTTCGCGCTCGAAGAACGTGGCCGCGTCGATCACTTTCACGCCGCCCAGCGCGCATTCCAGTAGTTGCTTGGCAGGAAACGCACCATTGCGCCGGTCGCTGACGGAAACGACGATTTCATGCGCCGCATGGCGCTGGGCCATGGCCAGCAGCGACGGTTCCGCCGGCAGCAAGGCCGAGGCCGGCACGCAGCATTGCTCGCCAGCCACGTCGATGCAGCCGACGACGGTAAACTGGTGGAAACCGATCTTGCTCGCCGCCAAGTCCATGCATTCGCGCGCCAGCGCCCCGCCGCCCACCAGGATCAGCCGTCCCTCCATCAGCGCCGATTGCGAGGATTTGAACACCACCAGGCGCGCCAGCAGCACGCCGATGGCGCCCAGGCCGAAGATCAGCACGCTGCCGCGCCCGAAATGCAAGGAAGGAATAAAGCGGATCAAGACGCTGAGCACGGCAAAACCCAGCGCGAACGACGGCAGGATGCGCAGCAAGGTGTTGCGGATGTCTTCGCGCGAGCGGTGCTGGTACATGCCCAGCGCGCTCATGCTGAAAACGATGACCAGGGCAAAGATCGAGGACGACAAATACACCTCGCTCGCCCGCACGAGGCGGCTGCCATCCGCCAGCCACAGCAGCGACGTCAGGGTGGCCGACAGCAGCAGGATCAGGATTTCCAGCAACAGCAAGATAAACGCTGTTTTCGAGACGTAATGGCTGAAGATGCGGATCATGGGGCCTCCTGCGGCAAAGGCAACACGCCGCGCACAAGGCGGCCTGCTGCTCTCCTGCCATCATGGCGAACTGTTCCACGAGGACATTGATACGCCACAAGCTACGGCCCCAGCTATCTTTCACTGGCAGAATTTATCTCAACACATTACCGATTGATGTGAAATGGACTATAGTATGCTTCCCCTGAAAAAAGATAAATGTCATGAAATTTGATGTAGCGATTGTCGGCAGTGGCCTGGCGGGTTTATCGGTTGCACTGCATTTAGCTGAGACGCGCACCGTCGCGATCATTTCCAAACGCGCGCTGCTCGATGGCGCCAGCAACTGGGCGCAAGGCGGGATCGCGGCCGTGCTGGACTCGGGCGACAGCCACCAGCAGCACATCGAAGACACCCTGATCGCGGGCGGCGGCCTGTGCGACGAGAGCGCCACGCGCTACATCGTCGAGCACGGCCGCGAAGCCATCGAATGGCTGATCGAGCAAGGCGTGCCGTTTACGCGCGACGCCACGGCCGAACTGGGTTTCCACCTGACCCGCGAAGGCGGCCACAGCCAGCGCCGCATCATCCACGCGGCCGACGCCACCGGGCACGCCGTGCAAGTCACGCTGGAAGAAAAGGTGCGCGCCCACCCGAACATCAGTCTGTTCGAACACCATTGCGCGATCGACCTGATCACTTCCGACAAGCTGGGCATGAAGCCCGCCCAGCGCAACGCGCAACCGCATTGCCACGGCCTGTACGTACAGGATGAGCAAACGGGGAAAGTCCTCACCTTTGCCGCCGAGCACACCGTGCTGGCGACGGGCGGCGCCGGCAAGGTGTATTTATATACCACCAACCCGGACACGGCCAGCGGCGACGGCATCGCCATGGCCTGGCGCGCCGGCTGCCGCGTGTCGAACATGGAATTCATCCAGTTCCACCCCACGTGCCTGTACCACCCGTATGCGAAATCCTTCCTGATCACCGAAGCCATCCGTGGCGAAGGGGGCTTGCTGAAACTGCCGCCCGAAGCGGGCGCGGCGGCTGGCACCCGCTTCATGCTGGCGCACGATGAGCGGGCCGAACTGGCGCCGCGCGACGTGGTGGCGCGCGCCATCGACTTCGAGATCAAGAAACGGGGTCTCGATTACGTGCACCTGGACATCAGCCACAAGCCGGCCGAATTCCTCATCGAACACTTCCCCACCATCTATGCGCGCTGCCTGGAACTGGGCATCGACATCACCAAGCAGCCTATCCCCATCGTGCCCGCCGCCCACTACACGTGCGGCGGCGTCGTGACGGACCTGTCCGGCCGCGCCGACTTGCCGGGCCTGTACGCCGTGGGCGAGACGGCGTGCACGGGCTTGCATGGCGCGAACCGCCTGGCGTCGAATTCCTTGCTGGAATGCATCGTCATCGGCCGCGCCTGCGCGCAAGATATCGAAAGCAAGGAAAAGCTGGGCACGCCATACCTGCCCGACTGGGATGAAAGCCGCGTCACGGATGCGGATGAGGAAGTGGTGATTTCGCACAATTGGGACGAGCTGCGCCGCTTCATGTGGAATTACGTGGGCATCGTGCGCACGACCAAGCGCCTGGAACGGGCCCAGCACCGCATCGCCCTGCTGAAGGAAGAAATCGACGAGTACTACCGCAACTTCCGCATCACCCACGATTTGCTGGAATTGCGCAACCTCGTCGACGTGGCCTCGATGATCGTCAACAGCGCCCTGTCCCGCCGCGAAAGCCGCGGCCTGCACTTCAGCCGCGATTATCCGGAAACGTTACCGAAGGCCATCGCCAGCGTGCTGACGCCGCCGCACCGGTAAACTGTTCGTGATTGGGGAGATGCCTCACTGGCATACTCCCTGGCGGCTCATCAGACCGCTCTTTTATTTTTGCGTTCCCCACACAGACGGCTGTGGCAATGGCTGCGTTGGTTGAAACGATGGTAGAGGTTGCAGTGGTTGAATCTCCTGGCGTGGCGCTGGCTTTGCCTGAGGCTGATATCCGTAAGAGCTATCTGCTTGATTTGGAACAGTTCCAGCCTTCCCCGTGTAGGGATTGACATTGCCCTGTGTGCTGTAGTTATTCGAAATGGTGCTGTCAGGTGCGGTTCTTTGATGCGGTGCCACGTAAGTTCCATCTTTTTTCGTGTACCCATTTACATGCACTTGGGCATTGGCAATGCTGGTGAACAACACCATTGATATCGCTAAGTATTTGATCATTTACTTCTTTCAGGTTCCGGCATAGTGGCGTGTCGTAGCGCCCGCAAAAAAGATTGCCGTTTCCTTGAGGCTATATTTTTTGGTATGGTGACTATAGGCCAATTCTCATAGGTAAAAAATAAAGTATTTCTTTCCAATACAAATAGAGGAAATTGACTGATTTTCTGTAGTAAATATGCAACCATCTAGATAAATTCGGTATTTATCAAACTGCCGCAGCACCGTTGGAATACACGTCAAATATCAATCCTCCGGCATCTCAAACTCAATCCCATCCTCCGTGTACGACATCTTGGCCGACTCGCCCGTGCATGCGCCCTGCGGCTCGTCCGCCACATAGCGGCACTCGCTTTCCACGCTGCCATCTTCCCGCCAGTGCCGGGTCCAGCCCTGGCGTTCGCCATCCACGTATTCGATCAGCTGCCTCGGCTTGCCATCGGCATACCAGGAACGCAAGGCGCCCTCCTCGCGGCCGCCCGCGTTCCACTGTTTGTGCACGATCAATATGCCGGTCCGGCTGAAGCGTTGTTCGCTGCGCAACACAAAGTGATCGGTGTGCGTGCGCTTGCTGGCGACTTTGCCGTCCGGGTAATATTCGACGCTCTCGCCGACAGGCTTGCCGTCCACGTAGTTGGCAGTACGCTGCACCTTGCCATCCGGAAAATATCCGGTGCTGGGTCCCGTCATGACGCCGTTGTCATGCTGGCTGCGGCTTTCCACGGCGCCGTCCGGATAGAACCGCAGCAATTCGCCATCCGTCCGGCCCTTGACCTGGGTCGTGCGCGTTTTCAGCTTGCCGTCCTCGTCGAACGTTTCCATCACACCATCGGCGCGGGCGCCGTTGCGGAAGGTGCGCGACGCGATCTGCTTGCCATTCTGGTGAAAAGTCTGTTCCTCCCCGTCCTGCACGCCATTGCGCCACGTAATACGCATGGAAACCTTGCCTTCCGGGTAATACAGAGTCTGCACACCCTCCTGCACGCCGCGCCCATCCCGCTCCATCTGCATCTCGACTTGTCCGTGCGGGTAATACATGCTGTAGTTGCCCACCAGCTTGCCGCGCAGGTAATCGGGAGCGTTGACATGGCCAATCAGCCGCTTCGGTTCGCCTTCGCGCACATGATAGATCGCGACTTGCCAGGTGCCGGGCGTCTTGCCGGGCGGCAGCGGCAGGACCAGCGCATAGCGCGCCTCTTCCATCACCTCGCCGCGCGACAGCTTGTGGTTCAGGTAGAGCCGCGCCTTGCCGTCCGCACAGTGCGCATCGCAGCCGCGCAGCATGTGGATGACGGGAATGGCCTCGACCTTGGTCCGCTCGGGCGCCGGGCAGGCGCGCAGGCGCACGAGCAAGGGGTTCCTGTCGCGTATCATGTTGGCCAGCTCGGCCTTCATGACGCCATACTGCTCCTCGTTCAGTCCGACCGACGCCGCATCCATGCGCAGCTGCCTGCCGCCGCAGCCCGTGTCCTCGTCCACGGTCAGGATATCGCCGCCGCCGGGCGCGGCCGTGATCGCCGTGACCACTTGCCGCTGCACGATCTCGGCATGGGCCAGCGCCGGCAACAGCAGCATGGCGCCAAGCAGGCGTTTCAATTCAGTGCGCGCCATGCTTGCTCCTTTCATAATGTTTCCGGAGATGGCTGCGCCACTCCGCATTCGCCCTGGGCCTTGCCGGCCACGTACAGGCATTCGCTTTTCACGCTGCCATCGTCATGCCATGCGCGGATCGTCCCCTGCAGGCGCTCCTGTGGATCCCACGCTTCTTCAAGGATCAGCACGCCCTGCTCATTGAAGCTGCGGGCGCTGCGCCGCTTGCCGTTATCGCCGTATGTGAGCTTGCTGGCCAGTTTTCCATTCGGGTGATATTCGAGAGCATCGCCGGTGGCCTTATCATTGACTCGCGTGACCGTGCTGCGTACGCTGCCATCGGGATAGTATTCGGCGCACAGGCCGTTGAGCATGCCATCGCCGGCCTGCGCTCGGCTGGCAACCTTGCCATCAGGGAAAAAGGTAATGATTTCACCGTCCAGCTTGCCGTTCCGCAAGGTTTGGCGCGCAACCAGATTGCCATCCTCGTCAAACGCCTCGAACGGCCCGTCGACCTGCATGCCGTCGCGGTAGGTGAACGCTTCCAAAAGCTTCCCTGTAGCATGAAACGTTTCATGCACGCCCTCTTGCAGACCGTGACGCCATGCACCGCGTGTTTCCGGGAGACCATCGGGATAGAAGCTGCTGCTCAAGCCATCCTTGCGGCCCTGCGCATCCAGTCCCACCTGCTTTTCGATCTTGCCATCGTCGTAATAAGCGGTATAGCCGCCCACCGGCTTGCCCGACACAAAATCGGCGGCATCGAACTGGGCCGACATGCGCGGTTTCTTCTCATCCACTGCGTGAACAATCTCCACCTGCCACGCACCGGGTAATTTTCCTGGCGGCAAGGGCAACACCAGCATATAAGGTGCCAGCCGTTTTTCTTGCGGGACCAGATGTTCATCCAGGTACAGGCGCGCCTTGCCGTCGGCGCAAGCGCCGGGCTGGCAAGCCGCCAGCTTGCGCACCAGCGGAAGGGCCGCGTCGCCCGTCGCGCCCACCACCGGGCACCGGGCCAATGTGACGAGCATCGGCGTCTTGTCGCGGATACGCCTGGCCAGCGTGGCCCTCAACGCCGCATACGCATCCCCCTTTGCCAGCTCCCCTTCCTCCATGCGCAGCTGCCTGCCCCCGCAGCCCGTGTCCTCGTCCACGGTCAGGATATCGCCGCCGCCGGGTGCGGCCGTGATCGCCGTGACCACTTGCCGCTGCACGATTTCCGCGTGGACCAGCGCCGGCAACAGCAGCATGGCGCCAAACAAATGTTTCAAAGTGCGCGCCATGCCTGCTCCTTGCGCTGCAGTTCCGGCGCCGGCGGCGCTTCCCCGCATGCGCCCTGGGCCTTGCCGGCCACATACTGGCATTCATTCTTCAGGCTGCCGTCCTCGCGCCAGTTGCGGCTCCAGCCGTCGCGCCGGTCGTTTACGTACTCGATGGCTTGCTCGGGCTTGCCATTTTCATACCACGAGCGCGACGTGCCCTGCTCGCGCAATTGCGCATCCCACCGTCTTTCCAGCACCAGCACGCCCTGGGGGCTGTAGCGCCGGACGCTCAGCAGTCCGCCTTCGTCGCCATATTGCTGGCGGGATTGCACCTTGCCGTCGGGATAGAACTCCAGCGCCTCCCCTACGGGCAAATCGTTGACCTGCGTCATGGTGGCGCGCACGGCGCCATCGGGATAGTATTCCGCGCTGCGGCCATTGAACTTGCCCTTGCTCACTTGCGTGCGGCCGGCTACTTTTCCATCCGGGAAATACGAGAGCAGTTCGCCTTCCATGCGGCCATCGCGCAGCACGTAACTGGTGCTCAGCTTGCCATTCGCGTCAAACGTCTGCACGGGGCCGTCCACGCGCTGTCCCTTGCGGTACACGCTGGCCTCGCGCAGCTGGCCCGTGGCGTGATATTGCTGGTGCGTGCCCTCCGGCAAACCATGGCGCCAGTTGCCACGCGATTCCAGGCTGCCATCCGCACGATACAGGCTGGTGACGCCATCCTGCCGTCCCTGCCCATCCTGCGCCACCTGTTTCTCGATCTTTCCATCCGGGTAATACGTGACATAGCCGCCCACCAGCTCGCCCTGCGCATAGTCGGCGCGGTTGACCTGGCCCGACAGGCGCAGCTTGCCGCCCGCCACGCTGACAATCTCCACCTTCCACGTGCCCGGCAGCTTGCCTTTCGGCAAGGGCAACAGCAGCACGTTCGGCGCGTTTTCCTGCTCGACGGGATAGAAACGCTCGTGCAGGTACAGTCGCGCCCGGCCATCGGCGCAGGCGGCTGGCGTGCAGGCGGCGATCTGGCGCACAATGGGCACGCTCGCATCCTCCGGGCATTTTTTCACGGTGACGAGCATGGGCGTCCTGGCGCGCATGCGTTCAGCAAGCTGGACTTTCAGCGCCTCGTACGGCGCCTCGTCGAGGTTCACCGAGCGCGCATCCATGCGTATCTGCTTGCCGCCGCAGGCCGTCGTGCCGGCAATAGTGAACACATCGCCGCCTTCGCTATCCGGCTCGCTGGCCATCGCCGTCACCACCAGGCGCTGCACGATTTCCGCCTGCGCCATGGCTGAATACAGCAAGGAAGCGCCCAGCACGGCGCATATCGTCTTGATTTTCATGCTATTCCTTTAATTTTCCGCCGTGACGGCGACACCGCCCGGCACGAAGCTGACCCGGCCATCGCGGTAACGCACCAGCACCACCACCTTGGCATCCATCAATTGACCGTGCTGCACGGCCGGCAGATAGGTCCAGCGCTGCACGCTATCAAGCAGCGCCTTGTTGAGCATGGGCTCCATCGGCAATTCCGCTGTCGCAAGCGTCAGGCTGCCGTCGGCGGCAATCGACAGGATCAAGCGGTTTTCGCCCGTCGCGTGCTTTGCATCGAGCACGCCGTAATCGACCGTCGTCATCGTCTCGCGCTGCACGCCGCCAACCTGGTCCCGCAGGGGCGGCATGGCCTGGAGTTTTTGCGCCAGCAGCGCGCCATCGGCCAGCGTCTTGTCCCAGCGCTTCTGGTAGGCGCCCGGTTGGGCCAGGCGCAACACCCTGGCGGTCAGGTCCATGCGCTGCATGGTGCGCGCGACGCCATTGTCGGCCGGCTCGCCCGGGTCGGCCGGCAAGGCGTTCTGCACGGCATAACGGTAAGCCGTCAGCCGCGCCAGCGCCACCAGATTGACGGCATCGCGCTCGTCGCCGCCGCGCAGCTGTGCAGCAGCCGCGATGCCCAGCCAGGCCGTGCCATCGGTCGGCCGCGCCCACACGGCTTGCTCGAAGTACTGGCGCGCCGCCTGCGGTTCGTTCACGCTCAGGTGCATGCGGCCCATGGCCGCCGCCACCAGATGGTCGCGCGGGTTCGCTTGCAGCAGATCAAGATAACTGGCGACCAGCGCCGGCTGATAGCCGGGCACCCAGCCCAGGCCTTCCAGCAACGAGGCGCGCAGCTGCGCCTGCGTGCGGTCGCCGCCGTAGCCGGACTGCTTTTCTTCGCCGGCCCGGTACAGCAGTTGCAAGCCGCGCGTGACGGCGTCATCGTCGCCCTTGGTGACGGCTTGCGACAGGCTGCGCACGGCCTTGCGCGCATCGGACGGCTGGAAACCTGCCGCCTTGCGCGGGCGCCAGCGAAATACTTCCAGGCCAGCCGCCTGGTCGGCTTGCGCCTGCAAGTTGGCCTTGTCCTTGACTTCATCGGACGACGAGGTCCAGGCCGTAAAGCCGATCAGGAACAGCACGATCAAGAGCACCACCACGGCCCAGCCCTTGCCCGTGATGCCGCCGCCCGCGTTGCCCGCTGCATTGCCGGCCACATTGCCAGCCCAATTCGCAGCGGGAATGGCGACGGGCGCCTGCCCCGGCGCCGTGCGGCGCGCGCTGCGCTGCGGCGGCGGCTGTTGCAGTTGCATCTGCTGCGCCTGCACGGACGCTTGCGCGGCCGCACCGATGACCTTGTCGCGCGCGCACGCGGCGCAGCCCAGGCCTGCAAAATGCTGGTGTTCGGGATGCGCGGCACACACGACGAGCTTGCCGCCGCTGCGCTGAGCATAGCCGCGCAGCAACTGCGCCCAGTCGGCCGCCGCGGGCCGCTGGGGTGTTGGCGACTGGGAAAACGCGCGGTCGAACATGGCGCGCAATTCGGGCGGCATCAGCGCATGGCCGCTGGTGGCGTTCGGCGCCAGCTGCTTGTGGCGCTTCACCCCATACGCATAGCAACCGTCGCGGATGCGCCCGGGAATATCGGTCGCCACTTGCGCATTGCCGGGCCGCCCGCTGTACGGGTGGATGCCGAAGTTGAGCAACTGGAAGATGATGACGGCCAGGGCGAAGCGGTCTTGCGCCATTTCCGTGCCCGCCGGCATGCCCTTGCGCTGGAATTCCGGCGCCAGGTAGTCGGCAGTGAATTGCTCGGCAGGAAATCGCTCCGCATGGCCCTGGATGCTGAAACCGTCGCAATCGAGCATGGCGATGTACAGCGAATCGCGGTAGAAGCGCAAATTCACGGGTTTCAGATCGACCACGTAATGCTGCTGCTGGTGCAGCGCATCGATGACGGCGGCCAGGTTGGCGGCCAGGGTCAGCTTGGGACCGAGTCCCGTGGGCAATCCTGCCGCGCGCGCCTGGCGCTCCTGCATGATCTGTTCCAGCTCGGCCGTCTGCGCCATGTCCAGCAAGGGCATGACGAAACCGGCAAAGCCGCCCTGTCCATCGAACACGGCCGCTTGCGGCCAGGCGATCTGGACGTAGCGCTTGCCGTTTTCCACTTGATCGGGCAGCTCGGGCGACAATTCCAGCATCGCTTCGAGCTTGCGCCGGTTGGCGGCCCGGTCCAGGTGCGGGTGGTACAGCTTGGCAACCTGCGCGGGTGCGCCGGGCAGCAGGTACACGCTGCCCGCGCCGCCGCTCTTGACGAGTTTGCCCAGGATCAAACTGCGGACTTTATCCAGCCAAATTTTTCCACCCGGACTCAGGCCGGGTGTCACGCCTTGCTTCCGGCTCATGCGCGCAAGGCCAGCAGCAGGGTCTTGTCGTCGCCCGTGATCTGGTGCGTGCGCGGGTCGGCCAGGGTGGACGCCAGCGCCGCATTGCCCAGTTCGATACTTGCGACCGTGCGCAGATAGCCTTGCACGGCATCCATGAACGGCGCGTACAAGCCCCCATTGTTCTTGCTCATGGCAAAGGGCATGCAGCCGTCCGACATCAGCACCACGCCGCGCGCGGACTGGGGAATCGGCAACAGGCGCAGCTGTTCGCGCCAGCGCTCACCCGACAGAAAATAGGTTTCGTTGGCGTATTCGCCGTTGGCGGGCAACGAGATGAGTTCGCCGCCATCGCCCAGTTGCGCCACGCCCAGGCCGTCGCCCAGGTGGAAGAAGACGCCAGCATCTTGCCCCATGACCACGCCGACGACGGTGGCAGCGTAGTCGTCGAGGGTGGCATTGGCGGCGCGGGCGATGTCGTCCAGCGCGGCGCGGATCTGCGCCAGGGTGCCAGCCAGCGCGCCGTCATGCAAATCCTGCACGGTGGCGCCCTGCTCCAGCCGTCCGGCCAGCGCCTGCACGGTTTGCGTTGCAACAAACTGCGCGCCCTGCTCGCTGAGCCTGGCCGAACCGGCGCCATCGCAGACGATGGCGACCAGCACGTCATTCACGACGGCGTGCGCATGCGCATCCTGGCAAGCGATGTTTTTATCCAGGTGCGCCTTGCCCGTGACGGAGGCGCCGAACACGCGCCAGATAGTCTGTACTGCAGTCATGGATCAGCGGGCTTTCACGTATTCACGACCGACCAGCCGTCCGTCGAGGCCAGCTGGGCCTGCGCACCGGGACGCGATTGCGACACCACTTGCATGCTGGCGCTCAGCCACAGGAACAGTTCGCGGAACTGCAAGCCTTTCAACTGCTTCACGCCCCGCTCGCCACGGCTGGAGAATTCGCCCAGGGAATCGATATTCGCATGGTCGCCCACGGCGATGGGGAAGATCGCCACTTTATTCGCCTGCTCGGCCGCGCGCGCCTGTTCGGCGCCATGCTGCCAGCGGTCCGTCGGTTCGCCGTCCGACATCAAAAACAGCCACGGCCGCGTGTACGCCACGCCCGCCTGGCGGAAACGCTGCTTTTCCTGCTCGATTTCCGCCAGCGCCAGTTCCACGGCCGCGCCGGTCGGCGTGGTGCCGTTCGCTTCAAGACGAGGCGCCGTGAAATCCATGGCGTCGCACCAGTTGCTGGCGACGGCCGCTTCGTCGTGGGCGCCATATTGAATCACCAGGATGCGCACGCGCTTGGCGGCGATCACGTCGGATTTGAGTTCCTGTTCCAGCAAGGCCAGGCCTTCGTTCAGCAGCGAGACGGGTTCGCCATCCATGCTGCCGGAGCAGTCCAGCACGAGCACCAGCGGCGTGCGTTGTTCGGTATTGTCGACCAGGGCGACGTCGGGGATCATTATGGAAGTCATGTAATTTTGATAGAGTTGCGAAATAGCCTAGCCCCGAAGCTTACCCTATGGATATGTTTTCCATGCGTCCGATTGCTTGGGATTGCGCCATGCGCTATCAAAGTGCTAATTTTCAGGGATTTTTTCATCCCTCCCCCAACGCGCGCCCGGCGAACTTGCTCTGAAAGCAACAACCTCGTACACTGCGCCATTCAGGTCGCCCGGCAACGGCCATATAAGCAAACTTGATGATGATACCGATCGCCAGCCTGGAAGCGCTGGAAGAATTCCTGGGAGAAAAACTGGACCCGTACGATGCTGGGCCGCCAATCGCGCATCCAGGGTTGCGGCTGTCGCAGGTGTGCAGGCAGGTGGCGCTGGACATCCGCAACGGCAACGCCACTGCCGTGCGCGTCGCCTTCCTGATATTGACAAAAGACCCTGGCATGCCCTTTGGCAAGCTCATCAAGAGCGGTTTCGCCAGGGCGTTAAGGCAACGTGCGGATCTCCTGTCCGAGATGCAACGGCGTGGTTTGACAGCGAAAACCGTCGCGTTGCTGGAACTCGAATTCTGTCCGCGAGAAACAGAAGATTATTGCAAATTAATCAAAAAATTTGATCCAGGCGAGTTGCTCGCGAGGATAGAGGATGTCTGCGTCACGGACGCGAAATCGCGCATGCTGCTGCAAAGCCTGACAGCCGACGGTGCGCGACGTACAGCCGCAAGTTAGCAGCACTATTCCCAGATGATTTCCAAGGGCACGCCTGGCTCCAGCTCCGCCTCCTTGCCGGAAAGCGGATATTTTCGATGCCCCAGCGAGTATTTGCTCACGAAGACTTTATAGCTGCCATCGTGAAGAAAATGCACGACGAACCGGCCAGCATCGGCGGGAGCATACTTCGGCACCGGCACGGTTTGCTCCACGCGGATATCCTTGCCGTTTTTTACCGTATACATGACAACGGTCGCCTGCATCCCCGGCTTCCATGCCGCCGGTATCGAAAGGCAGCAAGTGTCTCCTCCGCCACCCTCGCCAGGAGCAAGATAACCGGCCTCCGCCGACGAACCATCGGCCAGTGTCACCATATAACTGCCGACGCCATGCTCGCCATGGTTGTAGGCCGTCAGGCTCACGGCGATTTGTCGTTCACTCCTCGCACAGCCGGCATTCAAAAGCGACAAGACCATGCACACGAAGCAGGCGGCATATTTACTTTTCAAGAAAAATATCATTTAGCCCTCAGTCCAGCCAGTTATGACAGGGAATTTCATGTGCATGCAACCTCTGCCACACAGCGTCTTCACTCCCAGATAATCTCAATGGGAACGCCGCGCTCCAATTGCGCCTCTTTCCCGGAAAGCGGGTATTTCCGATGGCCGAGCAGGTATCGGGTGACAAACACCTTGTATTTGCCGTTGCGCAGAAAATGCACGACGAACCGGCCAGCATCGGCGGGAGCATACTTCGGCACCGGCACGGTTTGTTCCACGCGGATATCCTTGCCATTCTTGATGGTATGCATGACGATATTTGCCGTCATTCCCGCTTGCCACACGCGGGGAATGGACAGGCAGCACGTCAATCCGCCGCCGCCCTGGCCCGCGTCCAGATAGCCCGCCCCCGCTGTGGCGCCGTTCTGCAAGGTCACCTCATAGCTTCCCACTCCGTGATCGGTATGGTTGTAGCCGCTCAAATTCACCGTCAGCTCCCGGCTTTCCTTGCCCTGCGCGGCATGCGGCAAGGCCGTAAACAGCCACAGGAAGCCGATCAGCAGCGCTTTCATCGAAAGAAAATTCTTGACCATGGGATACCCTCGGCAATCGCGTATGAATGACACGTCAATTCTGCATTGTTATCACGCCTCGACGATTGCCTATTTTGCCGCCTGCGCATCCCACAACGGCGTTCCCGCCTCCCAGACGGTATTCGGCAAGGCGTGCAGAGCGTCGTAAAAGGCGTCCAGCGAAGCGGGCGGATTTTTCATCAGGGTCACGAACTGCGGCTGTTCCATCGCCTTACCCGACGTGTAGAGCGCCAGCAGCACATATTGTGTCTGCCGGTCGAGGTCATCGATTCCCGCATCGAGCGCGCGCTGCTGGTATTTGGCAACAAAAGCATTGAGCACGCGCGGCGGCGTGTCATTCGTTTCATCCGTGATCACGCGCCGCAGATGGCTGACCAGGTTGGCGGTATCGGCAGGCTTGACCTTGACCTGCCGCGCACCGCTGGAGGCGGGCGGAGGCGCCTTGTCGGCAGCCTGCGCCATGGGGTTGCCACCAATAAACGCCAGCGCCGCGCACAGGGCCAGCGCCGGGAACGTCGTCGGGTAAGGCTTGCTTGGTTGCATAAGAACTTTCGCTAAGTGAATGGCATGCGACTCCCCCCCATGCCTGGAATTTATATTTTTGACAATTTTTTATTGTATCGGGGAATTTTTTATCCAGGAGCACGATTGCATCGGCGGCGCCGCATTGCGGTGGCGCCGCGTATGTACTATCTTGATAGTTGCCCAGGACAGATGGCAGCGACCCGCCCCTCCTCACAAAGGTGGGGCGGATCGCTGCGCAACACCGCCCTTACCCAGTTCCGCACCTGCACGCCTGCGGCACACTGATGTAATCAGGATTGGGGGCAAGCATGCACACAGGGACAGTCACCGCGGATGTGGGCAAACTGATCGGCGCCATGTACGACTCGGCCTGCGGCACGGGCGACTGGCCGCAGCTCGACAACGCTGGACTGAACGGCCAGCAATGGCAGGAACTCCTGCCGCATCTGCAACGCGCGCTGTGCCTGCAGCAACGCCTGCGCGAGGCGCAACTGGCCAGCCACTGCGCGCTGGCGGCGCTCGACGCCATGGGCGCGGCTGTGCTGGTGCTCGATGGCAACCTCGCCTTGCGTTTCGCCACCCCCGCCGGACACGCCCTGCATGCGGCGCAACTGGAACACGCGGCCCCGCCCGCGCTGGTGCGCGCCGTGCGCCTGGTGATCGCCAGCGCCGGTGGCGCTACGCAATGCCAGTCGCTGCGCCTGCCGCGCAAGCAGCAAGCGCCGCTGGCCCTGACCGTCACCCCGCTTGCCGATTGCCAGCCCACCTGCGCCCTGCTGATCGCGCGCGACCCCACGAAAACGTGCACCTCCGTCCCTGCCTTGCGCCAACTGTTTGACTTGACGCAAGCCGAAGCGCAAGTGGGCAAGGCGCTGGCGCAGGGGGCCACCATCGAGGAAATCGCCGCGCAGGGCGGCATCAGCGTCAACACCGTCAAGACGCATCTGCACCACACCTATTTAAAGACGGATACCCGGCGCCAGGGCGAGCTGATCGCCCTGATCCACGGTGCCACGGCGCACCTGGCCGTACTCGATGCATGAGGCCGTGTCATCCGATCGGATGATGCGCGGCGCATGTTGCCTGCCTACACTGGCAAGACCGGCAGCCCGCGCCTTGCCAGTGTGACAGCAGCGCTTGCGGACCAGCCGGTGCGGTTTCCCTGTCACCCACATCAACATCGCCGCGCCGGCAGCGGGACGGCACCACAGTTCAAGGATGGGTAAAGAAATGAAAACATGGATCTTGGCCGGCACCCTGGGCGTCTGCGCCCTGCTGGCAAATGCACAAACGCTCCCTGACAGCCAGACCGTCGTCGTTCCCGGCGGACGCCTGCACACGATCGAATTGCCGGCACACAAACATTTCATGAGTGCGGAAAGTTTTGCCCCGTTCCGCGGCGGCTATGAATTGTCGAACGGACAAGTGCTCTACCTGCGCAATGCGGGCAGCATCGGCGCCATGATGTATGCGCGCATCGATAACCAGGAAGAACACCGCATCATCGCCACCGGCAGCGACAGCTTCGTGGCGCTCGACCAGCAGCTGGCCATGCGCATCGACTTGCGCGACGACGGCAGCGTGGGCGGTGAAGTGCTGATGCGGGTACCGGCCGAAAAACTGGCCAGCGGCGAGATCGTGCCCGCCCATGTGCAAAGCATGAGCCTGGCATCGCGTTAGGGCGGCAAGCCGCATGGGTGACAGCCATGAGCAAACAGTACTCTGTGCAACAGCAAAACGCGCTGATCCAGGCCGCCATCAAGCAGACGGCGGCCTGGTGGCGTGCCCGCCCCCTGCCCGACGCCTTGCGCCAGTGCGCCGCCAGCCATGGCGTGGCGCTGGGCACGGCCCTCATGCTCGACCTGAAACTGGCCTGCCCCGGCATGCCCGCCGTGTACGGCAAGCTGCTGAGCGCCGATGGCCACTTCATTCATTTCGAGATGGACCTCGACGACGACTTGCGCCCCCTGCCCGGCAGCGTGGCGTGGGACGACATCAGCGCCGGCTACGACCTGGCCGCGCACAAACGGGGCACGGGCGTGGGATATGGTGTGCTGTGCAAGAAAGTGTTGCAGGAATTGAATCGCGGCGCATGCTAGCGGAACCGCCGTCGGCGCATGCTATGATCGGCGCCCCGTTCATGAGATAAATGGCAACGCTACATGCAGCATCCATCCGGCAACAACCCGATCCCGGCGCTGCTGCGCCGCGTCCTGCGCCTGCTGGCCTGGCCCTTGCTGGCCCTGGTCAGCGCCGCCTGCACCAGCACCACGCGCCATCCTGCCAGCGAGCCCACGCAAGTCATCCTGCGCTTTACCTTTGACGATGGCAAGCCGATGCGGCATGAAGATCACATGGTCATGGCGCGCCAGGAAACGTATACCAAGTACTGCAGCAAGATAGGCAGCACCACTGTCTGCGATGTCGGCATCGATATACTGTATGCAAGCGCCGACGCGCCGCTCGATGCCACTGGCGAAGTGCGCGTCACCCTGCGTTCGACCGGCCCCATCGGCGACCTGCCGACCGAACGCTGCATCAATGGCAAGTCCTACCTCTTTAATTCCGGCGACTGGATACGCGGTCCGTTTCACCAAGGGCAGGTGATCGAGATCCGCTACAAGATAAGTCCATTGAAGATGGCATGCCCGAGGTCGGAGAGCGCGCCGCCGTGGTGGGACAAGGATTAAGCTAGCCAGCCGGGGCCGGCTGGCTTGGCGCTTACTGCAACTCGAACTCCGCCGGAGTCAAGCCCAGCTCGCGCGCGATCTTGCTGGCCACGCGCTGCTCGTTGGCGTCGAAATTGCCGTCCGATGAAGCGACGGCGATGATCATGCGCACCAGCAGGCGCGACGCCTCCACATTCGACTTCATCTTGCCCAGCGCCTGATACGCCTTGGCTTCGCCGATATCCTTGTCGAACTCCAGCTGGCCGACATATTCCTGGAAAGCCTTGATCACGTCCGTGGTGGTAAACACGGACAGCGCGTCATTGCTTTCAATAAACTTCACCATCTTCTGCTTCTCTTCCGCACTGACGCTGCCGTCGGCCATGGCGATCAAGGCCGAGCCCGCCATCGCGGCGTTCAGGAAATCCTTGTTCTTGTACTTCAGTGCTTCGGTTTTCAGTTCGCTGGCTTTGGTCTTCAGTTTGGACAGAAAGGAATCGAAACTCATGGTGTACCTCCGGGTTGGTTGGTGCATATCGAGCGGCAAGTCTTGCCGCCACCTGGGATAGTTGAGGGTGCAAGCTTGAAATACAAGCAAGGGACGAGCAACAAGCACGCAACTGAGCGCGCCGCGTTTGCCGATCGCCATGCCTTGCCCTGAAAAACGACTGCAATCCAACACCAATTGAGCCACACGCAAAGTTAAATAATTTGCAGTTGAAAAATAAGTAACTTCATGGCAGCATGGAATTACATTTTCTTTACTGCAAGGTTGTGATGGACAAGCAATTGCTGTTGATTTGCGCACTGACGTTCATCATCCACATCATCGGCACCCTCGCCTACTCCGTGCGCATCGCCGGCATCCGCACGCGGCGCATCGCCGTGTCCCTGGCCCTGTTCAGCATCCTGATGCTGCTGTCGCGCACATCGAATTCCTTCCTGGGACCATTTCTCGCCAAGCGCGTGGAAACGGGCATAGACCAGCACGTGGCCGCCAGCACGCTATTGGTAGACTTCCGCTGGCTGCTGTTCTCCGCCAGCCTGGCAACGATACTCGGCGCGATACTGATCCCCACCTTCCAGCGCGCCTTCTGCCGCGCCGTCGAACATTTCCAGGTACACAGATCGGTACCGAAACTGCTGCTGCATGCCGTCTTCAAGGGCGGTTTGTCCTACCTCGAGACGTCATCGAAGGCAATATCGAAGAATCGCAATTCCAGGGTGCGGTGGTGTGGCTGGCGGAGAGCAGATTGGCGGGAACGCTGATTGCGCAGTTTTTGCTGGTGCCATCGGCGGCGGCGATTGTGTGGGGGGGGCGGCGAAAAGACTCTAATTTTCCTTGGACAATATTCAAGGCAGGGCCTCCAAATTAAAAATCAAGAAGTCCCGCCACATAAATATATAACGCAATTTTCGATTTGAACGACAGGGAGAGCTTTAAGCCCCTCTCTCCTCATGAATTTTAAATATAGAATCAGCCAATCTCGACCCAGTCGAAACCAATTTCGACAAAACTCTTAGCTGTTCTATATTTGCAGTTTGATCCGTTTTATTTGGGTAATTTATTGAATGATCAATTTCCCCCCAAACCTCCTCGAACAATGTCCGCACTTGCACCTCGCAACAAGTCCCATCCAGCCTATTGGCTGGCGCAATCAAAAAATGAACACTTGTATAATACGATGGCTTCACAGAAGTTTTTATTTTAAAATTCTTAAAATAATCTACCGACTCTGGATCCCAAGTATAAGCAACCGGTTTTTCCAATAATTTCCAATTCTTAGTCCTTACCTTTTCATCAATAAATTTATAAATTGAAGAAAATTGATTTTGATGCAAATGTAATATTCTAAGTCCAGCAAAGTCCGTAATTTCCGTAAGTATATTCTCTCGCGTTATCACCCTACCATCATTTCTCTTTCTGACTATTTTTTCGTACATATGTCGTTCATCTTTAATTCTACTACGAACAGAATGAATTACAGATGGCACACCAGTATTTAATTCTGGACTCGATAAAAAATCATTGAGAACTTGCTTACTGAAAAGTTCAAAAAGTATTTTCTTCTCCCGAAAAACATCAACCAATTCATTAATTTCTGGATCCAATGGAATTCGAATAGCCGGCATCTCTGGATCAATTTTATTATTAATATTTTCGGCCATTTAACTACCCAAGAAGTTTAATTCGTTGAATCAATGAATTCGAAAAATCATTATACTTTTTCTTAGTTCCCAATATATCAGGCTTTTGACCATTAATAGTATTTTGATGCTCTTTATCTATTCTATCAACATCAGGAATATTCCACATTGGCACTCTATAGTGTTGAGCGAGAGTAGGAAAGGTATTATGACTATGCATAATAGACTCACCACCAATTGGCTCAGCGAGCAATTCATCAGTTATACTTTCTCGAAGATCCTTGCCAATATATGTATGGATAATTTCAGGTATTTCCAACGCATATTTCAAATGGGCTTGGGCCAAATTCCACTTTGCACTTGGCTTGGTATATTTTCTAGCATTGTAAATCGTATAACCCAAAAATTGAACAAAGACCTTGGGGAATAATTTTCTTTTATCGCTTGATATTAATTTATATATTATTTCAAATTCATCATGCCATTTCTTCAAACTGCTACCAATATTTCTAATTCCATATAAAGAAAACATATCGGGTGCAGCAGGAACAAAGAACCCATCGACTGTTGATATGATTGTCTTGTTTAGCGCACCCAAGCTTGGCGATGTGTCAATTATTACATAATCATATTTTAACTTTTTCCCATATTCCTCTGCAATTGACCTAATTCTTGTTATAGTCCTTATTGCAAGAGCATCGCCTCGATAGGCATCGCTCCATCGCGATGAAATTTTTTCTTCAAATTCATGCAAAGATAGTCGCCCTGGTATCATATCAAGGTTTTTTGTTATTTTTAAAGGAGGAGATAACGTCTCATATTCTCCTGTTCCATCGCTAGTTGGCATCAAAAGATAATGTAAAGAACGAGGTTTATCATGAAGATTCTTAACCTTTCTGGGCGTTGTTTTCTTTCTAAACTCTTCAATTCCCATTTCTATACATTCATCCTCCTCCTCCCAAATCTTATGAATCGCTTCAACAGTCATTGAATAAATAGTTAAATTACACTGCGGATCCGCATCAATAATTAAAACTTTATTACCTAACTCGCTCAAGGAGTGAGCTAAATGATACGTTAACGTGGTTTTACCCACCCCACCTTTATTGTTAAAAACAGAGAGAATTTTCATTTTTTAAATTACAAAATAGGCACATTTGTCGAAATGAAACCATATATTAAATTCTCAAAAAAATCAAATTTATATTGAAAGTTGAATGTCAATATAGCAAAACCAAGCATTATTTGTAGAAAAATCACGTTCTATAAAAAACTCAATCACAAAAAAAAACCGACATCTAATGATGTCGGCTTCCGTCCTATCTACACAAAACACACAAAACTTACCCCACAAACTTCCGCGCATTCCTGAACATGCGCATCCACGGCGAATCCTCGCCCCATGCCTCAGGGTGATACGACTGTTGCACCGAGCGGAACACGCGCTCCGCGTGTGGCATCAGCACGGTGAAGCGGCCGTCTGGCGTGGTGACGGAGGTGATGCCTTCCGGCGAGCCGTTCGGGTTGTATGGGTACGCTTCGGTGGCGGCGCCCTTGTTGTCCACAAAACGCATGGCTTTGGTGACCTGGGTGATGTCGCCCGTTTGCGAGAAGTCGGCGTAGCCTTCGCCGTGGGCGATGGCGATGCCGGCCTGGGTGCCGGCCATGCCGTTGAAGAAGATCGATGGGGAATCCATCACTTCGACCATGGCAAAGCGGCCTTCGAATTTCTCCGACTTGTTGCGCGTGAATTTAGGCCAGGCGTGGGCGCCGGGGATGATGGATTTCAAATTGCTCATCATCTGGCAGCCGTTGCAGATACCGAGGCCGAAGCTGTCCGTGCGGTTGAAGAAGCGCGCGAACTGTTCCGCCAGGCTGGCGTTGAACAGGATGGTTTTCGCCCAGCCTTCGCCCGCGCCCAGCACGTCGCCGTACGAGAAGCCGCCCACGGCGATGACGCCCTGGAAGTCGTCCAGCTTGACGCGGCCCGCAATCAGGTCGCTCATGTGCACGTCGACGGCCGTGAAGCCTGCCTGGTGCATCACGTAGGCCGTCTCGATGTGCGAGTTGACGCCCTGCTCGCGCAGGATGGCGACGCGCGGACGCACGCCCGTGGCGATGAATGGCGCGGCGATGTTCTCGTTCTGGTCGAAGGTGACGATCGGCGACATGCCCGGATCTTGCACGTCCAGCAGGCGGTCGTATTCGGCGTCCGCGCAGGCCGGATTGTCGCGCAGGCGGGCAATGCGCCAGCTCGTTTCGCTCCACAGGCGGTGCAGTTCAGCGCGCGGCTGGGTGTAGATCAGCTTGGCGTCGCGCGTGAATTCGATCACGTCGCGGTCGTTCAATTTGCCGATGATATGGCTGCAAGCGCCCAGGTTGAAGGTGCGCAGCACGTCCATGACGAGCGATTTTTCTTCCGCGCGCACCTGGATCACGGCGCCCAGCTCTTCGCTGAACAAGGCGCGCAGGGTCAGTTCGTTGCGGCGTTCCGCCACCTGGCCCGTCCAGTTCTTGGCGTCGCCCCAGTCGCTCGAGTGCTCGCCTTCCATGGTCAGCATGTCCAGGTTGACGGACATGCCCGTGTGGCCGGCGAAGGCCATTTCCGTCAGGGTGGCGTACAGCCCGCCGTCCGAACGGTCATGGTAGGCCAGCAGCTTGTCGTCGCTATTGAGCTTTTGAATGGCCGCGAAGAAGCCTTTCAAGTCTTCCGCGCTGTCCACGTCCGGCGTTTCATTGCCCAGCTGGCCCATGACTTGCGCCAGCGCCGAGGCGCCCAGGCGGTTCTTGCCGCGGCCCAGGTCGATCAAGATCAAGGACGTGTCGCCCTTGTCCGTCTTCAGCTGCGGCGTGAGCGACTTGCGCACGTCCGTCACTGGCGCGAACGAGGAGACGATCAGCGACACGGGCGACGTGACGGATTTCGCCGCGCCCGTGCCCTCGTCTTTCCACGTCGTGCGCATCGACAGCGAATCCTTGCCGACGGGGATGCTGATGCCCAGCGCCGGGCACAGGTCCATGCCGACGGCTTTTACCGTGTCGTACAGGGCCGCGTCCTGGCCAGGCTGGCCGCAGGCGGCCATCCAGTTGGCGGACAGTTTGATGTCGGAGATGTCGCCGATGGCTGCTGCGGCGATGTTGGTGACGGCTTCGCCCACGGCCATGCGGCCCGAGGCGGCGGCGTCGATGACGGCCAGCGGCGTGCGTTCGCCCATGGCCATCGCTTCGCCCAGGTAACCTTCAAAGCTCATGGTGGTGACGGCGCAATCGGCCACCGGCACTTGCCATGGTCCCACCATCTGGTCGCGCACGGTCATGCCGCCCACGCTGCGGTCGCCGATGGTGATCAGGAAGGATTTGTCGGCCACGGTCGGCAGCAGCAGTACTTTTTGCGCTACATCAACCAGGTCCATGCCCGTCAAGTCGATGGCAGGGAAATCGTTGGCCACGTGGACCACGTCGCGCTGCATCTTTGGCGGCTTGCCCAGCAAGACGTCCATCGGCATGTCGACCGGTTCGTTACCGAGTTCCGGGTCGATCAGCTTCAATTGACGCTCTTCGGTGGCCACGCCCACGGCGGCGAACAGGCAGCGTTCGCGTTCGCACATGGCTTTGAACAGCGGCAGGCTTTCCGGCGCGATGGCCAGAACGTAGCGTTCCTGCGATTCATTGCTCCAGATTTCCTTCGGCGCCATGCCCGATTCTTCCAGCGGCACCTTGCGCAAGTCGAAAATCGCGCCGCGCTTGGCATCGTTGGTGATTTCCGGGAACGCGTTCGACAAGCCGCCCGCACCCACGTCGTGGATGGAGATGATCGGATTGTCCGCGCCCATTTGCCAGCAGGCGTTGATGACTTCCTGGGCGCGGCGTTCCATTTCCGGATTGCCGCGCTGGACGGAGTCGAAGTCCAGGTCGGCCGTGTTGCTGCCGGTGGTCATCGACGAGGCGGCGCTGCCGCCCATGCCGATGCGCATGCCCGGACCACCCAGCTGCACCAGCAGGCTGCCGACGGGGATGTCGTTCTTGTGCGTGTGCTGTGCCGAGATATTGCCGATGCCGCCAGCGATCATGATCGGCTTGTGGTAGCCGAAGACGGCGTCTTTGTCCGTGCCGACGTTCTGCTCATACGTGCGGAAGTAGCCGCCCAGGACCGGACGGCCGAATTCGTTCGAGAACGCGGCGCCGCCCAATGGGCCTTCGATCATGATTTGCAGGGGCGAAGCGATGCGTTCCGGTTTGCCGTATTGATCTGCATCAGTACGCGCGGCCAGCGGCGCCGTCACGGAAGCGGCCGTTTCCCAGCTGCGCACGGCGTCCGGCAAGGACAAGTTCGATACGGTGAAACCCGTCAAACCGGCTTTCGGCTTGGCGCCGCGGCCCGTTGCGCCTTCGTCGCGGATCTCGCCGCCCGCGCCCGTGGAGGCGCCGGGGAATGGAGAAATGGCCGTCGGGTGGTTATGCGTTTCCACCTTCATCAGGGTGTGCGTCAGTTCCGTCGACGCCGCGTATTCGTGCTTGTCGCCGCGCGGGTAGAAGCGCGAGACCGTGGCGCCTTCCATGATGGACGAGTTGTCGCTGTAGGCGACGACGGTGCCTTTCGGCTGCAATTCATGCGTGTTCTTGATCATGCCGAACAGGGACTTGGGCTGCGCCACGCCGTCGATGGTCCAGTCGGCGTTGAAGATCTTGTGGCGGCAATGCTCGCTGTTCGCCTGCGCGAACATCATCAGTTCCACGTCCGTCGGGTTGCGGCCGGCCTTGGTGAAGGCGGCGTCCAGGTAGTCGATCTCGTCTTCCGACATCGCCAGGCCCAGTTCCGTGTTCGCCGTTTCCAAAGCAAGCTTGCCCTGCCCCAGCAAGTCGATCGATTCCAATGGGCGCGCTTCCAGGGTGCGGAACAAGTCCTTGGCATCGTCCGCGCTGCGCAGCACGGATTCCGTCATGCGGTCGTGCAGCAGGTCGGCCACGGCCTGTACCTGCTCGTCCGTCAGTTTGCCGGCGCCAATGGCGCTGCCCAGGATGCCCGATTTCAGGTTGATGCGGAAAGCGATGCCGCGTTCGACGCGCTTGATGTGCGCCATGCCGCAGTTGTGCGCGATGTCGGTGGCTTTCGAAGCCCACGGCGAAATCGTGCCGAAACGGGGGATGACGAAGAATTCTTCGGCAGCGCCTTCCGTATTGTCAGCGTGGGCCGGCTCGCCATACGTCAGCAAGGCGCCAAGGCGCGTGCTGTCGTCGTTGGTGAGAGGCGCGCTGGCATCGATGAAATGGACATAGCGTGCTTGCACGGCAACAATCGCAGGCGAAACGGCTTGCAGTTGGCTTAACAGACGGTGGCTACGGAAATGGGACAGGGCATTGGAACCCGGCAGTATCAACATGATTGGAAGGTGGTTGATGCAGCGTGGCTGCGGGTTAAAGGTAGGTATGACAATATCTTTCGTACGGCAAATTTCCTTTGCGCGCATTATACCCGTTTTACCCCTGCCTTATGACCGGAACTTGGGCCTTTGCCACCCTTTTGCCCCGCACGGCGGCCATTTATGACGCGACAACAACACCGTCAGCCGACGATCAGGCGATCACGTAGCGGTTCTTGCCCTGCCGCTTGGCCAGGTACAGCGCCTCGTCGGCCAGCCGGTAGCTGTGGCCCAGCTCCTTGGCCCGGTCCAGCTCGGCCACGCCCACGCTGATCGACACAAACTGTGCCGCATGGAAAGCCTGACTGACGGCCTCGACCAAGGCGCCGGCAAAGGCGCGCGCAGCGTCGCGGTCGCCCGCGTAGACGATGCCGAACTCCTCGCCGCCCAGGCGCCCGCACAGATGGCCTTGCGCCTTGTCGGCGATGATGGCGGCCGTGCGTACCAGCACCTCGTCGCCCGCATCGTGGCCCTGCTGGTCGTTGATGATCTTGAAATCGTCGATATCGATCATCAGGAAATACAGCATGCCGCCGTGCGGCGCGCCATGCATCTGCTGGGCGCGCTGCGTGAACATGCGGCGGTTGTTGAGGCCCGTCAAGCCGTCCTGGAAGGCCAGCCGCGTCAATTCCACCTTGGAGTGATAGTTGCGCAAGCGCAATAAACTGAAGCTGACATTCAGCGCCAGCCCGAACAGCACGCTGACGGCGATCATCAGCGGCGCCCAGGATTCGTCGGGCAAGCCCGCGTTCACCGGATACAGGCCGTGGCCCACGTTCCACCACACGCCGGCCACGACGGCCAGGTAACTGAGGCCGCCATTGAAGATGGAGGCGATGGCCAGGGTCATGAAGACGCCCACGGGCAAGACCCAGAAGCTGGCGTGATGGACGGCGTCGGCCATGGTGCGCAAGCCGAAGGTCAGGGTCAGCACGGCGCAGGCACCCGTAATGGTCAGCACGGGCAAGGTGGTGCAGCGGTAGCGCACGATCAGGCTCATCAACATGCCCAGCAGCGCCAGCACGGCGTGCGGGAAGTTCGGATGATAGGGATCGGGCATCAGCAGCCAGGTCAGGCTGTAGGCGATGATGCCCAGCAGCTGCGTCACCATGCCGACCCGGTGCAATTCCGCGAAATACGTGTGCTGCTGCTCGCTGTTGCCGCCAAAAGCGAGGGGGACGGCAATGCGCCGCAGGGTACTCATGGAAGGAAGGCGCATCACGAAGGCTGGATTTTCTCTGGTAAAGGTAAAACGCCAGCGGTCACGTCACGGTGAAACTCTGCGTCTGCGCCACATCGCGCCTGCTTGCGGCTGATATATTAATACAAACAGAATACCCGCTCCCTGGCGCCTCCGCAAGACTCATGTGCATGCCGTCAGGCAATGACATAGCGGTTCTTGCCCTGGTGCTTGGCCTGGTACAGCGAGGCATCGGCCAGGCGGTAGCTGTGCGCCAGCTCCGTATCGCAGGCCAGCTCGGCAATGCCCACGCTGATCGACACGGCCTGCCCCGGATTGAAGGCCAGGTAGACGGCATCGACGAGGCTGGCGGCGAACTGGCAGACGGCGCGCCGGTCCCCCGCGTAGACGATGCCGAACTCCTCGCCGCCCAGGCGTCCGCACAGGTGGCCGCCGCAGGCATCGGCGATGATGCCCGCCGTCTTGACCAGCACCACGTCACCCGCGTCATGGCCCAGGGTATCGTTGATTTTCTTGAAATTATCGATATCGATCATCAGGAAGTACATCGGTTGCGGCCGCTGCTGCAATTGCTGCGTCAACTCCGTAAAGCGGCGACGGTTGTTCAAGCCCGTCAAGCCATCCTGGTAGGCCAGGCGGGTCAGCGCCTCCCTGGCGCGGAAGTCGCGCAGGCGCAACAGATTAAAGCTGATGCTGAGGACCAGGCCGAACAGCATGCTGTAGACGATCAGCAAGTTTGCCCAGGCTGCATGCGCCATGGCGGGATCGATCGGGAAATGGCCGTAGCCCAGTATCAGCCAGACTGCCGCGGCAACGATGAGATACACGACGCAGCCATTGAAGATGGGCGCCGCCAGCAGCACCATGAACACGCCCACGGGCTGCATCCAGAATTCGGCCTGCCCCGCCGCCTCCGCCAGCAGGCGGAAGCAAAAGGCAATGGCGCACATGCCCACGGCGCCCCCCAGTTTCAGCACCCAGATGGCGCGCGCGGCCACATTGATGCCGATAGCCAGCACGATGCCGGCCAGCGCATACAGCAGCGCGCCCCTGTCGAGCGTATTGACATGCGGAATAAAAGCCCACACGAACAAGATACTGGCCAGGCCAAAGGACTCGCTGACGACGGCCATGCGGCGCAATTCGGGAAAATACTTCTCGGCATGCGCCCGTCCTCCGCCGAAAAGCAGGTGGTGCAGGGTTTGCCTGCGAGTCTCGGTCAAGTACATGGCGGCTTTCCAGGCGTGGTGTCAGGCATGAGCGAACGCAAAAGGTTGCTTTTAGGATACCCCGCGCCTGCCCTGCCCGCAAGCGCGCGCGCCTGCCGTGTCGCGCCGCGCGCACTCGCCTGCATTTTGTTAGCGATTTGCACTGGCTTTGCAGTATGCTGACAAATAGTAATATTATTAGACCGTCGTACCATCGAGCCGCAGAGCCATACACAGATGAACGAGAGCTGAACAATGCCAGAAACTAGCGACTTATCTGTCCTGATCGTCGACCCGAACCCCAGCATGCGGGGCAATCTGCACAATATGCTGAACCAGGCGGCCATCACCAAGGTGGAATATGCCGTCAATTCCGGCACGGCCATCCGCTTGCTGACGAAGAAACCGTTCGACATCATCCTGTGCGAATACGATCTTGGTAGTGGCACGGATGGCCAGGATGGCCAGCAATTGCTGGAAGACTTGCGCCACCACAAGCTGATCGGCCTGTGGACGATCTTCATCATGCTGACTTCCGAAGCCATCCACAGCAAGGTGATCAGCGCGGCCGAACTGACCCCGTCCGACTACATATTAAAACCGTTCACCGTCGACGTGCTGAGCGGACGCATCGCGCGCGCCATCGAGCGGCGCGCCATGTTCCTGCCCACGTATCAACTGATCGACAAGGGCGACTTGCGCGAAGCCGTGAAAAGCTGCCGCGCGGCCGAGCTGCAGCATCCACGCCTGGCGGCCGATTTCACCCGCCTGCGCGCCGAGCTGCACCTCACCCTGGGCGAATGGAAGGAAGCGGAGCAGCTGTACGCCGACATGCTGGCCACGCGGCCCATGGCCTGGGCCCACCTGGGACTGGCGCGCACCCTGTTCGAGCAGCAGCGCCACGAAGAGGCGCAGGATGCGCTGCTGGAACTGGTGGAAATCTATCCCCGCTTCATGGCCGCCTACGACTTGCTGGCGAAGAACCATGAAGCCATGGGCCAGCAGCTGCAGGCCAAGAAAATCCTCGAAGACGCGGTGGCCATCTCGCCGCACATGGTGCGCCGCCTGCGCCACCTGGGCGGCATCGCGTATGACACGGGCGACATCGGCGCGGCCGAACGGGCGTATAAGCAGGTCGTGACGAAAGCGAAGTACTCCGAATTCCGCGATCCGGAAGACCACGTCAACCTGGTGAAGACGCTGGTAAAGAAAGGCGACGCGCCGCAGGCGAGCGGCGTGCTGCGCGACATGGAACGCTCGCTGCGCGGCGGCGCCAACGTGGAAGCGTGCCGCGCCATCTCGGCCGCCATGCTGCACGAATTGTCGGGCAACGACATCGCCGCCGCCAGCGAACTGCAGCTGGCCGCCGCCGCCCTGGATACGGCGCGGGGCCTGTCGACGCAGCTGAAGGTGGGCCTGGTGCAAAGCTGCCTGAAGAACAACCTGGAACAGGCGGCGTCCGACGTCATGATGAAACTCGTCAACGAAGCGGACAGCGAGGTGACGATGGAAGCGGCCGTGGACGTGTTTGAAAAGGCGGGCCGCCATGATCTGGCGCAAGGCATGGGCCAGCAGATCACGAACCAGGTGCAGGAACTGATGCAGGATGCGGCCAGCAAGTCGGAAAGCGGCGAGCTCAAGGGCGCCGTCTTCGTGCTGCGCCAGGCCCTGCGCAAGACGCCGGGCAACCTGCCAGTGCTGTTCGCCTCCGTCGACGCCATCTTGCGCCAGCTCAATATGCTGGGCTGGGAAGCCCCGCTGGCCGAACAGGCACAGCACCAGATGCAGGTGATCCGCAAGATCGACCCCAAGCATCCGAAGCTGGAGTCGCTCAAGCAGCAGTATGCGGCCACGCAGCACAAATATGGTATTGCGACCTGAGTTAAGGGACGCACTGCAAACCTGCTGCGCAGCCCACTCTCGGGTTGGCGTTGCTCACCGTACTAAAGTACGGCTGCGCTACTCAACCCGACATTGGGCTTGCTCGCTACGGTTTTCAGAGGCGTCGTGACGTGCGTTGGCGTCAAAAACGCGCAGGTCGGATTAGCGAGCCGCGCGCTTCGTCGCGGGCATGTCCGGCGGCTTGCATCAAGGCTCGCCCCTGAGCGTGTAGACCGGCTTCTCGGATTCGCCTTTTTCCGCCATCGCAAGCACGCGCTGCAGTTCCTTGCGCTCGCTGCCCTCCTTGGCCGATGACACCAGGTTGCGCAGGATGGCGACATGCGCCGCCTGCAGCGCCTGCGCCGCGGGCACGGCGATGTCCGGTTTCACGCCGACGTGCTCCCAGTTGGTTTTGGTGACGACATTGGTCGTGCGCGCGGTCGGGATGGAGACGATGATGTCCTGCCCCAGGTTGTACCAGCTCACGGGATTGGAGCCGCCGCCGGTGGTTTCCCCGACCACCGTGCCGCGCTTTTGCGCCTGGATGCCATAGGAGAAATCCTCTCCGGCGGAAAACGTGCGGGCCGAGGTCAGCACGTACACGGGCTTGTCGTAACGCTGTGCGACCGTCTTCACGGTCCAGAACTGCCGCGTCAGACCGGTCGGGCGATCGTACATGTCGATCAGGTGGCGCTCGTCGCCGAGCGGGAAGAAATGACTCATCAGGTAAGCCACGCTGGCCGGGCTGCCGCCGCCGTTGCGGCGCAGGTCGAGGATCAGCGCATCCGTCCCCGCCATGAGCGACATCGCCGCCGTGTACGCCGCGCTGACGTATTCCGGGCCGCCGAAGCCGCGCAGCTCGATATAGCCGACGTTGCCGGGAAGGCGTTCGATCTTCTCGATGTCATAGCCACGCCGCGCGGTCTGGTCGCGCCATTCGTCCGTCTTGGCGCGGCTAGGCAGCTCGGGGTTGGCGCTGCGCTCGCGAAGGCCTTCGTACACTGCGGTGCCAAAATGCAAGTCGCCGCTCAATTCCCGCAAGTCCTTTGCCAGCGCCGTACTGAACGCCTGGGTGTTGGCGGCGCTCGCATAGCCTCCTTCGGCATTTTTCCTGGCGATCGCAGTGCCGACCCGTTCGGCCACAGCCGGTTCGATGTAATTCGCGTTCATTTTCGTGACCAGTGTCTGCACGATCGCAGCGCGGCCGGACGCGTTCAACGCGGTGTCCGCCGCCGCAAAGGCCTGAAACGACACCAGCGTACCCAATACGACAGCTGCGACAAATTTCTTGCTACCTGACATACATTCCTCCAAGTTGGACTGCGAAGCGATTGATCGTTGTGTGAAAAAATACGCGTGATGCCCCCGGGCGCGTCATCGAAGCGGCGCCTGGGCAGGCATGCCTGCATCATTCGGGTTGATCGTCCAGGTGTGGCCGTGCCTGCGCCGGAGCGGTATCGAGCTGCGGCCCGCCGTCGCGCAGGCGCCGCAAGTTGGCGTCGCGGATGCGCGCGCCGAAGGAGCGTGTCTCGAGTACGGCGATCGCCTGTCCGAGGCAGGCGGACAAGGGAAACGCCAGTTCCGCATCGAGGCTGTCGGCCGCCGATTTGGTCGCCTGCCAGCACACGCGCAGGCGCGGCAGCAACGTTTCGCCAGCGGCGCTGAGGCGCACCACGCGCTGCCTGCCGTCTGCGCCGCCGGCAGCCACCGTCAACAGGCCCTTTTTCACCATCAAGGCCACCGTCTGCGTCGCGGCGGGCTGCGTGAGGCCGGCCAGGGCCGCCAGCTCGCCGACGGTCGCGCTAGCCTGCTCGGCCAGCACCCGCATCACCGGTGTGTAGCGCGGCCGGTAATCCAGCCCCGCGTCCACGTAGGCTTGCTCGACCGCGCCGTCCAGCAGTTCGATGAGATGTCGTAATTGTGTGCCGAGTCCAGGTTTCATGGAACCATGGTAGCACCATTTACATAAGAGCTTATATAAATATTTTACATATTTGAAAACGCTTGCGGCTACCGCCGCCGGAGGCTGCCGCGTGGAACTCAGGAAGATGAGAGACGAGATAAGGTGAAAAACGGATGGATGGCGTCTGGGGCCAACGGGGCATCCCCGCCCTGACGGATGGCTTAGGATGCCCTGCCCGACCGGGCGGGAATCAGCAGCGCGCCAGCTACGGCGCGCTACAGGTCATCGCCTGCATTTGCGCCAGGTTGTAAGCTGTTTCCAGGACCGCGATTGTCAGCGCGGCAATTTATACCGTATCAGCAGCGTAGGCCCCTTGCCGCCGGATGGCGTCAGCAGTATCTCGTCACCGGGCTGCATCTCTTCATACATCACGGTGCAACAGGTCGGCATCGAGTGGCCGCGCGCCGGATACACGCCGACGTCGGTGTGCAGGGTTGCAGCGCGCACGTCCACGCTGGTCTTGCCGGCCTTTCCCTCTTCTTGCAGCAGTTTGCGCAATGCGGTGACGAAGTCCCCTTTGCTGAGCCTGACAGGCGTCTGGCTGGCTTGCGGGCGCGCGGTTGCGTCGTTTTTCATGGCAGTTTCTTTCAGTGTATACATTCCCGCCACTATATCATCCGCCCCCTGGCGGCATCAGGCCAAAATAGACGCCAGCCCTGGCCGCTTAAGCTCTGCTGATGGTGCGCTCCGGCGGAACTCGCAGGCAGGTGACTCTTATTTCTTTCCGAGACAGGTGCAACAGGCCGGCTTAGCTAAAGTCCAACATGATTAAAATAGTACTCGATGGAATGTCGTAGAACATCAAAAGCTTATCTGCTCCATGGTCCCGATAGCGATACCCAACCAATATCCCAATTAATCGATATCGCTGCCCCTGTTCGTTTAGCGGATGAGTGAAGTTGACGCCATTAACCGTCTCGTCCTCGCGCATCATCCGAGATGGCCTGAATCCCCATTTAGCCACCTCATCAGGCAAGGAGAGATCGTTGGTCCAGTTGCCGGCCAGGGCATTTCCTCCAAAAGCGGTGCCCCAACCAAAGCTGTCAGATTGCCTATTCATGAGACCCTGCTCATGCCATGCGCGCCTACGCTCGGCATAGCTTTTGTTCGCCTCCCCGTACCAAAAATCAGCCTCCACATCATGCTCCCGATTAATCGCAAAATAGCGCCAATCGCCGGCGAATCGATACTTTGATCCTATCCGAACGAACTTAATCCATGCTTCGCCACAGTGAGGACCGTAGTAATCCGTGCTGCCTTCGCCCAAAGCACCATCATACGGCTCTATGGGCAAGACGAAGTGGAACTGCCCGGTCCACGTAGGGTCGACCTGTGCTGCGGGTATGGTTAGAATAGGATGGAACACCTTCAGATGGAGCCCGACGTCTTCCATAAAGACGTCGTCTGGATCAGGATAGGGCACGAATCCGGGAGGGACTACTAAATTTTGAGCCATTGATGATGCAACCTTATGTAAATAGTGACTTACATAAGCCAGACGTTTCTCGGAGATGGAAACCGCATTTATTTTGCATCATTATGCAAAAATATTTTTTTGGATTGCAACGGGTTCACACGACACCGCAGAACTGCTCATCAACATCGCCGAAAGGCGGCCAACCGCATCCCGGTCGCGCAGATCGGATTAACAGGGCCGCCGAAGCACGCAAGCGCGTCATTCGAATACCAGCGGCCAACAGACTATTCTCGGATTACGGCCCTACCGGGCCGAATCCGCCTTGCGCGCCACCCTTGCCACCACCAGCTCGATCAGCTCCGCGATCAAGGGCCGGAACGTAGCCGCATTGCCGCCCTGCCCCAGCATGACGGTGCGCGTGGTCAGGTGCGAAAAGACGGCGTCGAACAGGATCTGCGGCAGGTTGGAGAACGAGGCGTCGGGCGCGATGCGGCCCTGGGCGCGCTGCTGTTCCAGCAGGCGCAAGATCAGCGCATGCCACACTTGCGGGCCGTGTTCGTACCAGGTCAGGCCCACGGCCGGCACGGCGGCCGCGCCCGTGACGACGAGGCGGTAGAAATCCACGTGGCGGGGGCTGGTGACGACGGCCACCAGTTCATCGAGGATCAGCTGCAAGCCCTGTTCCAGGCCCGCTTGCGAGGTATCGAGGCGGCGCAGGTCGATGATGAAATCGGCGCACAGGTATTCGACCACCGCCACCAGCAGCTCCTGCTTGCTGCCGAAATAGCGGTAGGCCGTGGCCTTCGAGCCGCCCGCCTCGGCCACGATGGCGTCCATGCTGACGCCGTCGTAGCCGGAGGCGAGGAAGAGGTCCGCCGCCGCCACCAGCAGCTTGCGCCGCCGCTCCTCGCTTCGGGTACTCGGGGAAGCTGGAACGGTGCGCAACTGGGGCATGAAGCAAACTCTTACTGTGTCTTGGGAAGCGCGTATGCTATCACGTAATCTCCCCGGTCCGGGCTCTGGCGGGCGCCGCCCGCCGCCACCACGACGTACTGGCGGCCCGAGGCTGGCGACACATACGTCATCGGCGTGCCTTGCGAACCGACCGGCATGCGCGCCTTCCACACTTCGCGTCCCGTGGCGATATCCATGGCGCGCAAATAATAATCCTGCGTGCCCGCATAAAACACGAGGCCCGACGCCGTGCTCACGCCGCCGCCCAGGGTGGGCATGCCCAGCGGGATGGGCAGCCGCGCGCGCACGCCGTTGATGACGGCGTCCTGCACGGTGCCGGCCGGACGTTCCCACACTTTCGTGCGCGTCTTCAAATCGATGGCGGCAAACACGCCCCACGGCGGGCTTTGGCAAGGTATGCCCAGCGGTGAATTGAAGGCCTTGTGGTCGATGACGAAGGGCGTGCCATCCATCGGATAGGTGCTGCCCACGCCGTGGCCCGACGTCAGCTTGGCCACGTCCACCGTTTCGCGCGGCACCAACCTGACCACTTGCGGCATGCGGATATCGTTGACGAACATATAGCCATTGCTTTCATCGACGGCCGCGCCACCCCAGTTGAAGCCGCCGTAGTAGCCCGGATAGATCAAGGTCTCTTGCGTGCTTGGCGCCGTGAACTCCCCTTTGTAATTGAGCTTGCGGAAGCTGATGCGGCACGCCAGCTGGTCGAAGAAGGTGGCGCCCCACATGTCGCGCTCCGTCAAGGTTTCCGCGCCGAGGGCCGGCATGCCGGTGGAATATGGCTGCGTCTTTGCCACCCAGTCGCCGGCCGCGTGCTCCTGCGGCACGGCTTTTTCGATGACTTCGGCAATCGGCTTGCCCGTGCGGCGGTCCAGCATGAAGATCTGGCCCCGCTTGGTCAGCTGCACCAGCGCGGGTATTTTCCCGCCCTTGCCGTCCGGGATGTCGTACAGGGCCGGCTGCGCCGCCACGTCGTAGTCCCAGATATCGTGGTGGACGGTTTGATACGTCCACCGTTCGCGGCCCGTGGCCATGTCGAGGGCGACGATGGCCGACGCGTATTTTTCCGTCAGCGGCGGGCGCTTGCCGCCCCAGAAGTCCGGCTGCTCGTTCCCCGTCGGCAGGTAGACGAGGCCCAGCGCATCGTCGAACGCGGGCGTGGACCACATGTTGGGCGTGCTGCGCGTGTAGGTCTGCCCTTCCGGCGGCAGCTTGGTGATGGCCGGATTGCCCAGGTCCCAGGCCCACACCAGTTCCCCCGTGTCGGCGCTGTAGGCGCGCACGACGCCCGATGGTTCATCGGTCGAGCGGCCGTCGAAGACCCAGCCGCCGAGGATGATCAGGTTGCGCGCCACCGTCGGCGCGGACGTGTAGGCGTAGTACGGCACGTTCATTTTCACCTTGCCCAGGCCGACGGTGAGGTCGACGGAACCCTTGTCGCCGAAGCCTTCGCACTGCTTGCCCGTCTGCGCGTCGATCTCGATCAGGCGCGCATCCATGGTCACTTGCACGATGCGCCTGGCGCACGCGCCCGCCGCCGGCGCGCCGGCCGCCTGCATGCCCTCGAAATGGAACGGTTTTGTCACCTTGGCCGGCTCGTAGTAGCCGACACCGCGGCAGCGGTTCCACGTCTTGGTGTTGACCGGCTTGGGATCGAAAGTCCAGCGCTCCTTGCCCGTATCCGCGTCCAGCGCGATGACCTTGCTCGTTGGCGTGCACGTGTAGATGGTGTCGCCGATCTGCAGCGGCGTATTCTGCGATTCGGACGCGCCCTCGGCCAGTTCGCCCGTACGGTAGCTCCACGCCACTTGCAGCTGGCCGACATTCTGCTGGTCGATCTGCGTGTACGGCGCGAAGCGCGTGCCTTTCGGCCCATGGCCATAATGCGCCCAGTTGGCGCTGCCGTCATTGACGGGCGTCACGGCATCCTGCTGCGGCTGCGCGGCGGCTTCCAGCACGCCGTGCGGCTGGAACATGGAGGCAAAGCCGGCCACCAGCACGACGGCAAACAGGGCCGCGAAGCCGCGCGACTGGCCACCGTGGCCACGGCCTGCCAGCCACGGATGCAGCAAGGCGGCCGCCAGGCCGATGACGAGGAATGGCGCCAGGCGCGGCACCATGGGCCAGAAGGCGAAGCCGATTTCCCACACGGCCCACAGCAAGGTCGCCAGCACCAGCGCGGCGACCACGCCACTGGCCAGCGGCTTGCGGCGCCAGTACAGCACGCCCGCCAATATTAAACCGAGACCGGCCAGCAGGTAATACCAGGAACCGCCGAGAGTAATCAGTTCGATGCCGCCCGCCGCCAGGGCCAGGCCGGAACATCCGAGAAAAACGCCAAAAACCGCCAGGGCAATGCGCTTGCCCCTGGAGACCGCCGGGATCGCCGTCGCTCCATTCTTTGTTGAAGTGTCCATTTTTTATCCATGACGCCTCCCCTGCCCAGGCCAACATGCAGGGATGGCTGATTTTTTTAAATCTACGTAGTGAAACTGTACTGTACGGTTTCATTTTATGCCGATTTTTGACGCAAGGAAAGAAAAATTGACAAGGGAGCTTGATTTTTGGCGGGGATGGGGTGTTGGCGGCGACCAAGGGGTCAGACCCGATGGGTCTGACCCCAGCCTTGTGCCTCGCTCGGAGTATCCAATGGTGCTCAGGGCTCAGCACCGGAAAAGCTGGGGTCGGACCCGACGGGTCCTACCCCTTGTCAAATTACTCAGCCAGCGATGACATATCGATCACAAAACGATATCTGACATCGCTCTTCACGACGCGCTCGAACGCCTCATTGATATCCTGGATGCGGATGATCTCGATGTCCGACACGATGTTGTGCTTGCCGCAGAAATCCAGCATTTCCTGGGTTTCCTTGATCGAGCCGATCATGGAGCCGGACAGGCTGCGGCGCGCGCCCACCAGGCCGAAGGCGCTGATCGGCGGCACGGCGCCGTCGGGAATGCCGACGATGACCATGCTGCCATCGACTTTCAGCAGGTTGATGTACTGGTTCCAGTCGATCGACGCGCCCACGGTGCAGATGATCAGGTCGAAGGTGCCAGCCAGTTTGCTGAACGTTTCCGCGTCGTTGGTGGCGTAGTAGTGATCGGCGCCCAGGCGCAGGCCGTCTTCGCGCTTCGACAGGGTCTGGCTCAGCACCGTCACTTCGGCGCCCATGGCGTGGGCGATCTTCACGCCCATGTGGCCCAGGCCACCCATGCCCAGGATGGCGACCTGCTTGCCGGGGCCGGCCTTCCAGTGGTTCAGCGGCGAGTACAGGGTGATGCCGGCGCACAGCAGCGGCGCGGCCGCGTCCAGCGGCAGGTTGTCGGGAATCGACAGCACATAGCCTTCCTTGACGACGATGCTGTCCGAGTAGCCGCCCTGCGTGGCCGTCTTGCCGTCCGCTTCGACGCCGTTGTAGGTCTGGATCAGGCCGGGCATGTACTGTTCCAGGTCCACGTTGCGGGTCTTGCACGTGGTGCAGGAGTCGACGAAGCAGCCCACGCCCACGTGGTCGCCCACCTTGAACTTGCTGACGTTGGCGCCGACGGCCGTGACGACGCCGGCGATTTCATGGCCGGGCACCATCGGGAAGGCGGCGCCGCCCCATTCATCGCGCGCCTGGTGGATGTCGGAATGGCACACGCCGCAGTATTTGATCGAGATGGCCACGTCGTCTTCGCGCGGGGCGCGGCGCTCGAACGTGAACGGTTGCAGTGCGGAGGTCGGGCCCTGTGCGGCGTAGCCTTTGGCGATGGTGGTCATGAAAACTCCTGTATCTATATGTGTGTAACGAGGGGGAACGCGTGCCATGCATGCGATTGCACAAGTGTGCCCGAGAAGCCGTCCCGCCGTTACCGCGATCCTGCAAGACCTTTGCACGATCCTCCAAATCTGCGTAAGATCAACCCCTGCCCTCCCTCGCCTGACGCATACTGCCACCCATGCCTACCTTACTCCTGCCCCAAGATGAAATCGCCGCCCTGATCAGCCGCCACGCACCGCGCACGGGCGACTACGCGACGGCCATCGGCAACCTCACCTTCCACCGCCAGTCGTCCGTCACGGAATCGCTGTTCCATGCGGCGCGCCCCAGCGTGGCCATCATCGCGCAAGGAGCGAAGGACGTCACCCTGGGCACGGAAACCTTCCATTACAGCCGCATGCAGTATCTGCTGACGTCCGTCGACCTGCCGGTGCAGGTGCGCGTGGTGGAAGCGAGCGTGGACAAGCCGCACCTGTGCGTGGTGCTGGGCATCGACATCGCCGACGTGGCCGCGCTGCTCGATAGCGAAAGCGGCGGCGACAGCGCCGCGCAGCAGAAAATCCTGCCCGCCACGCGCGGCATTTCCGTCAGCGACGTGTCGCCCGAGCTGCTCGACGCCATGCTGCGCCTCGTGCGCCTGCTCGACAAGCCGGGGGAAATCGCCGCGCTGGCGCCCCTGATCCGCCGCGAGCTGACCTACCGCCTACTCAATGGCCCCGTGGGCGCGCGTTTGCGCCACATGGCGCTGGCCAGCAGCCAGTCGCACCAGGTGGGGCAAGCCATCGACTGGATCAAGCACCATTACGCGCAGCCGCTGCGCATCGAGCACCTGGCCGGCATGGCGAACATGAGCATGTCGTCGCTGCACCACCACTTCAAGGCGATTACCGCCATGACGCCGATGCAGTACCAGAAGCTGCTGCGGCTGCAGGAGGCGCGGCGATTGATGCTGGTCGAGCAGATCGACGCGGGCACGGCCGGCTACCGGGTCGGCTACGCCAGCGAATCGCAGTTCAGCCGCGAATACAGCCGCCAGTTCGGCCGCGCGCCCATGCGCGACGTGGGCCAGGTGCGCGCGCAGCTCAGCGGCGCCAGTGCCGCCAGTGCCAGTGCCGACCTGGCCTATTCCGTCTTGCCGTAGCCGCCGCCGCCCGGCGTTTCGATGACGAACACGTCGCCCGCCCGCATGTCCGTCTTGCCGATATGCGCCAGGTGCTCCACCGTGCCATCGGCCCGCTCCACGTAATTGCGCCCCAGCGCGCCCGCCTCGCCGCCGGCCATGCCGAACGGCGGAATCATCCGGTTGTTCGACAGGATCGCCGCCGTCATCGCTTCCAGGAAGCGCACCCGGCGCACGCCGCCATTGCCGCCGTGCCAGCGCCCCGCCCCGCCCGATCCGGCGCGGATGCTGTAGCTGTCCAGGCGCACGGGGAAGCGCCACTCGAGGATTTCCGGGTCCGTCAGGCGCGAATTGGTCATGTTCGTCTGCACCACGTCCGTGCCGTCGAAGCCGGGGCCGGCGCCCGAACCGCCCGATATCGTCTCGTAATACTGGTATTTCTCGCTGCCGAACGTGAAATTGTTCATCGTCCCCTGCGAGGCGGCCATGGCGCCCAGCGCGCCATACAGGGCATTCGTGATGCAGGTCGAGGTTTCCACGTTGCCCGAGACGACGGAGGCAGGATACCGCGGGTTGAGCATGGAGCCGGGCGGGATGATCACGGTCAAGGGTTTCAGACAGCCGGCATTCAGGGGAATCGCGTCGTCGACGAGGGTGCGGAACACATACAGCACGGCCGCCATGCAGACGGCGGACGGCGCATTGAAGTTGTTCGGCAGCTGGCTTGAGGTCCCCGTGAAATCGATGACGGCGCTGCGCCGCGCCACGTCGACCCTGATCGCCACCTGGATGCGCGCGCCGTTGTCCAGGTCCAGCGCGTAGCTGCCATCCTTCAGGGTCGTGATGACCCGGCGCACGGCTTCCTCGGCATTGTCCTGCACGTGGCCCATGTAGGCTTGCACGACAGGCAAACCGAAATGCGCGACCATGTTATGCAGTTCTTCGGCCCCCTTCTGGTTGGCCGCCACCTGGGCGCGCAGGTCGGCCAGGTTTTGCCGCGGATTGCGGGCCGGCCAGCTGGCGCCCGCCAGCAAAGCCAGGGTGTCGTCTTCCCGCATCACGCCCGTGGCGCCGTCGACCAGCTTGAAATTGTCGATCAACACGCCCTCTTCCTCGATGCGCGTGGAGTCCGGCGGCATGGAACCGGGCGTCGTACCGCCGATGTCCGCATGGTGGCCGCGCGAACCGACGTAGAACAGGATGGAATCCCCCTTTTCATCGAAGACGGGCGAAATCACCGTCACGTCGGGCAAATGCGTGCCGCCGTGATACGGGTCGTTCAACATGAACACATCGCCCGGCCGCATGGCGCCCGCATTGCGCGTCATGACGGTGCGGATGCTCTCGCCCATGGAACCGAGGTGCACGGGCATGTGCGGCGCATTGGCGATCAAGTGGCCTTGCGCATCGAAGATGGCGCAGCTGAAATCGAGGCGTTCCTTGATGTTGACGGAATGGGCCGTATTTTGCAGGCGCAAGCCCATCTGCTCGGCGATCGACATGAACAGGTTGTTGAATATTTCCAGCATCACGGGGTCGGCATCAGTCCCGATGGCGCGCCGCTCTGGCAAGGCCACGACCCTGCGCAAGATCAAATGGCCATGCGCCGTCACTTGCGCGCGCCAGCCCGGCTCAATGACGGTGGTGGCGTTGGCGTCGCTGACGATGGCCGGGCCGTCGATGGCATCACCCGGGCGCAGACTGTCCGCCGCATACAGGCCGCTGTCGCGCCATGCACCGGCGCAGTACATGGCCACCGTCTGCACGGGCGCCAGCGCGCCAGCGCGCGTCGCATACGCCGGCGCGGCCGGCTGCGGCGCGTCGGATGCGCCGAGGGCTTCCACGGAGATGGCTTCGACGATCAAGGCGCGCGCCGGCATCAGGAAGGAAAAGCGTTTTTTGTACGCCGCTTCAAACTGCGCCTGCATGCTGGCCACCGTATCGAACAGCACGACGAGGGCCGAATCCGTGCCTTCGTAGCGCAGGTGCACGCGGTGCACGAGCGCGATGCGCTCGCCTGCCACGCCCTGGCGCAGCAAGTCGCCCCGCGCCTGTTCTCCCAGTGCGGCGAAATCGCGCGCCAGGTCGGCCCCCAGTGTCGCTTCGATTGCCCGTTCGCGCATGGCGCTCTGGTCGGCCAGGCCCATGCCGTAGGCCGACATCACGCCGGCCAGGCTGTGGATGAACACCGTGCGCATGCCCAGCGCGTCGGCCACCAGGCAGGCATGCTGGCCGCCCGCGCCGCCAAAGCTGGTGAGCGTATATTCCGTGACGTCGTGGCCGCGCTGCACGGAAATCTGCTTGATGGCGTTGGCCATATTGCCCACGGCGATGGCGACATAGCCTTCGGCCACCTCCTCCGGGGTGGCATTGACCGTGCGCGCCAGCGCTTCGAACTGGGCGCGCACCGTGGCCGCGTCCAGCGCTTCATCGGCGTCGGGGCCGAAGACGCGGGGGAAGAACGCGGGCTGCAGCTTGCCCAGCATGACGTTGCAGTCGGTGACGGCCAGCGGGCCGCCGCGCCGGTAGCTGGCGGGCCCCGGGTTGGCGCCCGCGCTGTCCGGCCCCACCTTGTAGCGGGCGCCGTCGAAATGCAGCAGGGAGCCGCCGCCCGCGGCCACCGTATGGATGCTCATCATGGGCGCGCGCATGCGCACGCCGGCGATCTGCGTCTCGAACACGCGTTCGAACTCGCCCGCGTAATGCGACACGTCCGTCGAAGTGCCGCCCATGTCGAAGCCGATGACCTTGTCGAAACCGGCCAGCGCGCTGGCGCGAACCATGCCGACGATGCCGCCGGCGGGGCCGGACAAGATGCTGTCCTTGCCCTGGAAGGCGCGCGCATCCGTCAAGCCGCCGTTCGACTGCATGAATTGCAGGTGCACGCCGGGCAGCTCCATCGCCAGCTGGTCGACGTAGCGGCGCAGGATCGGCGACAGGTAGGCGTCGACCACGGTGGTGTCGCCGCGCGCCACCAGTTTCATCATGGGGCTGACCTCATGCGACACGGACACCTGCGTAAAACCGGCTTCGCGCGCCAGCTGCGCCACCCGCGCCTCGTGCGCGTGATGGCGGTAGCCGTGCATCAGCACGATGGCGATGGCGCGCACGCCGCGCGCATGGGCTTGCGCCAGCGCGGCCTGCGCGGCCGCCTCGTCAAGCGGCGTCACGACGTCGCCGTGGGCGCCCACCCTTTCATCGATCTCGATCACGTCACCATACAGCAGTTCGGGCAGGATGATCTTGCGCGCGAACAATTGCGGGCGGTTCTGGTAGGCGATGCGCAAGGCGTCGCGAAAACCGCGCGTGATGGCCAGCACGGTGGGTTCGCCCTTGCGTTCGAGCAGCGCATTCGTGGCGACCGTCGTGCCCATCTTGATGGCGCCCACCTGCTCCACGGGCAGCGGCGCACCGGGCGCAAGGCCCATCAGCCGGCGCATGCCCGCCAGCGCCGCGTCGCGGTACTGGCCCGGATTTTCCGACAGCAGCTTGCAGGTGGCCAGGCTGCCATCGGGACGGCGCGCCACGATGTCCGTAAAGGTGCCGCCACGGTCGATCCAGAATTGCCAGTCCATCGCCTTGCCCCCGCTCTTATGTGAGATGGCTATTGTAGCCGCCAAACAGGCGCGCATTTCAGGCGTGCGCGCCTTGCCTTTCGCCCGCATCGGCCTTATGTTGAAGACATGCTGACTAACGGAACACGCGCCATGCCCCTGATCGACTCTGCAACACCGCTGTACTCCATCGCCGAACTGCGCGCCATCGAACAGGCGGCCATGCGCGACTTGCCGCAAGGGCTGCTGATGCAGCGCGCGGGCCAGGCGGCCGCCAGTGCCGCCCTGAAGCTGCTGCACGCCCAGGAAGATGGCGGCGATGCGGGCCACCGGCGCGTACTGGTGCTGGCCGGCCCCGGCGACAACGGCGGCGACGCGCTGGAAGCGGCCGCGCACCTGGCCGGCAGCGGCACCGAGGTGCTCGTCTGGCTGGCGCCCGCGGCGCAAGCCACGTCACCCGAGCGCGAACAGGCGCTGAGCCGCGCGCGCAACAGCGCCGCGCGCTGCATGGATGCGGCAACCAGCACGGCGTCGGCCGCCGTGGGCGCGGCGCCCTGGCATCTCGTCATCGATGGCCTGTTCGGCATCGGCGCATCGCGTCCCCTGGACGGCGAATGCCGCGACGTGGTCCAGCTGGTGAACCAGCTGGATTGCCCCGTGCTGGCGCTCGACGTGCCCAGCGGCCTGCACGCGGACACGGGCGCCATCGACGGCGTCGCCATCCGCGCCACGCACACGCTCACCTTCATCGGCGACAAGCCTGGCCTGCACACGGCAAATGGCCGCGACCATGCGGGCGAAGTGGAAGTGGCCGCGCTGGCCATCGCCCCTGCCCTGCTGCCCGCGGCGAAGGCGCAGCTGGGCGGCCTGCACCTGTTCGCCCGCCAACTGCAGCCGCGCCGGCAAAACACGCACAAGGGCAGCTACGGCAGCGTGGCCATCATCGGCGGCGCGCAAGGCATGGCCGGCGCGCCCATCCTGGCGGCCCGCACGGCCCTGCATGCGGGCGCGGGACGGGTGTATCTCGCCTTTCCCGATGCACCGCCGGCGTTCGACAGCGGCCAGCCGGAACTCATGTGCCGTCACGCCCGGGACGTGGATTTCTCCGGCCTGCACTTTGCCGCACTGGTGGCGGGGCCAGGCCTGGGCGACAAGGCCGGCACGGTGGAGCTGCTGCTGCGGGCGTTCGACAGCGACAGCCCCCTGCTGCTGGACGCCGATGCGCTGAACCTGATGGCGGCCGAACCGGAACTGCAATCGGCGCTGGCCATGCGCACGGGCGCGGGGGCGACGATATTGACCCCGCATCCGCTGGAAGCGGCACGCCTGCTCGACATGACGGTGGCCGAGGTGCAAGCCGACCGCCTGGGCGCGGCGCGCCAGCTGGCCACGCAGCTGGGCGTCATCGTCGTCTTGAAAGGGTCGGGCACGGTGATCGCCGCGCCCGACGGCCAGGTCGTCGTCAACAACACGGGCGGCCCCGCGCTGGCGACGGCCGGCACGGGCGACGTCTTGGCGGGCCTATGCGGCAGCCTGCTGGCGCAGGGCTGGTCGGAATGGGAAGCGGCGCTGGGCGCCGTGTGGCTGCACGGCGCGGCAGCCGATGCGCTGGTGGCGGCAGGCAGCGGCCCCATCGGGTTGACGGCGGGGGAATTGATCCCGGCCATCCGCCGGTTGATCAATGCCTTGTCGGCGTAATAACGACGTATTACAAGGAATGTCACGACGCCTGACAGCAAGTAGGTCGGATTAGCGCGTCAGCGCGTAATCCGACAATCGGCAGCACCAATCACACCAGCCTGCCCGCCGCAATCGTAATCGTGCGCCCGCAACGGGCCGCGATCGAGCTGTCGTGCGTGACGAGCACGAGGGTCGAGCCCCGCTCGCGGTTCAACTCGAACATCAGCTGGATCACGGCTTCGCCCGTGGCAGCGTCCAGGCTGCCCGTCGGCTCGTCGGCGAACAGCAGCGGCGGCTCCGTGACGAAGGCGCGGGCCAGCGCCACGCGCTGCTGCTCGCCGCCGGACAGGTATTTCGGATAGTGTTTCAGGCGGCTGCCCAGGTTCACCCTTCCCAGCATGGCTTGCGCCTTTTCCTTCGCGTCCGGGTCGCCGCGCAATTCCAGCGGCAGCATGACGTTTTCCAGCGCCGTCAAATGGGCCAGCAGCTGGAAGGACTGGAACACGAAACCGAGCTTTTCCTTGCGAAAACCGGCGCGGCCATCTTCGTCGAGGGCGAAGATATCGGTGCCGTCGAGCATGACCTTGCCCACGCTGGGCGTATCCAGGCCGGCCAGCAAGCCCAGCAAGGTGGACTTGCCGGAACCGGAGGCGCCGACGATGGCCAGCGTCTCGGCCGTTTGCACGGTAAAATCGACTTGATGCAGGATGGTCAGCTCACCATCGGCATCGGGTACGCGCTTGGCCAGCTGGACCACTTCGATGGCCGGCCGGGCATTTTGGCTGTTTTGACTGTTAGGTGCGGCAGGCCGCAGGGCGGCCGCGTCGGACGGGAGAAAACTGGTGGAAGTCGCTTTAGGGAATTCGGGCATGCTGATCTATCTTAAAAAATTTCGTGAACAAATAAGTGTCGAGGGCGGCAACCGCCTGCGGCGGCGCACCCTGTCCTTGCTTCCTGCGGCAGCCCTGCTCCTGGTGTCAGGCATGACGAACGCCTATTCTGCACCAAAAACGCTGCTGGTGCTCGGCGATAGCCTGTCGGCCGAGTATGGGCTGGCGCGGGGCACGGGCTGGGTGGCGCTGCTGGAACAGCGGCTGCAAGCGCAAAAGAACGACACGCGCATCGTCAACGCCAGCATCAGCGGCGAGACCACCAGCGGCGGCCGCGCGCGCCTGCCCGCCCTGCTGGCGAAGCACCAGCCCGACGTCGTGCTGATCGAACTGGGCGCCAACGACGGCTTGCGCGGCTTGCCCGTGGCGGCCGCCGAAGCGAATCTGCGCGCCATGGGCGAGGCGGCCAAAAAATCGGGTGCGCAGGTGGTGCTGGTGGGCATGCGCATGCCGCCCAACTATGGCCGCGCCTACGGCGAGCAATTCTATGGCGTGTACGGCAAGCTGGCAAAGGAATGGAAGGCGCCTTTGGTCCCCTTCATGTTCGAAGGCATCGCCGACCAGCCGCAGCTGTTCCAGGCCGACCGCATGCACCCGAACGCCAAGGCGCATCCGACGATTCTGAAAAACATCTGGCCGCAGCTGGCGCCGTTGCTGAAAGCCAAGTAAGCCAGTTGTTGACGTTACCTCTAGCCCGAGGCAAAAATCCGGGGTCAGACCCGGCGGGTCTGACCCCAGCTCTACGCTGATGGTCATGCTCAGTTCATTGGCACGCACATTCCGCAGACAAAAAAATAGCCGCTCGAGAGCGGCTATTTTTATGCGTGGAAACTAAATCTTACGGTGCTTCCGGCGCTGCGGCGGCTGGGGCGGTGAGCGGTTTGACGATCTTCACCTTGGCCTTGGCTTTCAGGTACTCGACGTAATCGAACATTTCCTGTTGCGCCAGGATGCCGCCGATCTGGTCTTTCTCTTGCTGGCGGCGGGCCGCGTCCACTTGCGCCGGCTGCTGCACCTTGCCGATGCGGTAGATGCCGTAGCCCAGGGCTGGCAGCTCCACGCCCACATAGGCTGGCAGCTTGCTCGTGTCGGCCTTCATGACTTGCGCGATGGCGGCACGGTTGATGCCGTCCAGCTTGCTGCGCGATACCCATTGCGCCGCGCCGAAACCCGTCGCATCGCCCGACGCCTTCAAGGCGGCCAGCTTGGTCTCGCCCGCCTTCTTGGCCAGCTTTTCCGCTTCTTCCAGGGTCACGCGCTGACGGATCATCGCTTCGACTTCGGCCAGCGGACGCTTCGTTGCCGGCTTGAATTCCACCACGCGGCCAGCGATCAGCACGTTAGGTGCGACGGTCACGGCTTCCGTGTTGCGCTTGTCTTTCAGCGAATCGTTCGAGAAGATGGCGGCCAGGAACTTGGCGTTGTTGAACGGCGCCTTGCCCAGTGCCGGCGACGGCGTGCGCGACAGGTTGGCGACGCTTTCCACTTTCAGTTTCAGCTTGTCGGCCACCGGCTTCAGGCTGTCCGATTGCTCGTAGACCGTGTTGGTGAACGTTTCCGCCATTTCCGAGTATTTCTTAGCAGCAAATTGCTTGCGCAGGTCGGCCGTGATTTCGCCGCGCACTTCGTCGAGCGCACGCACGTGCTGCGGCTTGAGCGAGGTGACGGTCAGGATGTGGAAACCGAAATCGGAAGCGACGACATCGCTGATTTCGCCTTGCTTGAGTTTCGAAACAGCGCTCAGCAGCGGTGCCGGCAAGCCATCCTTGCCGATCACGCCCAGGTCGCCGCCCTGTTCCGCGGAGGCCGGGTCTTCCGACTTGGCTTTCGCCACGGCGGCAAAGCTGGCAGGCGCCTTGCGCACTTCGGCCAGGATGGCTTCAGCCTTGGCCTTGGCGGCTGCCTTGTCGGCTGCCGAGGCGTCTTTCTTGACGGCTACGAGGATGTGGCTGGCCTGGCGCGCTTCTTCCGTCGTGTAGGCTTTCTGGTTCTTCGCGTAGTAGCCGGTCACGTCGGCGTCGCTGACGTCGACTTGCTCGCCGGCGGCGCTGTCGTCCAGCACGACGTATTCGATCTTGGCTTGTTCCGGGATTTCAAAGAACTTGCTGTTCTTGTCATAGAACGCCTTGATCATGGCGTCCGTCACTTTGACTTCCGACACGTACTGGGCGATCGGCAACAGCAGTTCCTGCACTTCACGCTCTTCCGAGGTGATGTCGGACAGGCGCTTGGACACGGTGTTCGGCGCGAAGGCGGTACCTTGCACGGCGCCGGCCAGTTGCTGCAGGGCCAGGTCGCTGCGGCGGCGCGCATCGTACATCTGCGGCGTCATGCCCTGGGCAGCCAGCATGGCCTTGTAGCGTTCCAGGTCGAATTTACCGTCCGGCAAGGTCAAGCCTGGGATTTCCAGCACTTCCTTTTGCAGCACGGCATCGCTGATGACGAGGTGGCTACGGCCCACTTCGGCGGCCACGGCGCGCTCGGCGATCAGGTTGTCGAGGATGCTCTGGCGCGCTTCCGGCGTGTCAAACATTTTTTGGTCGAACTGCTCGCCCATCATCTGGCGGTAGCGGTCGATCTGCTGGCGTTGCGCTTCTTCATATTGCTGCTGCGTAACGACCTGGTCGCCGACCTTGGCGATGGTGTTCGCGCCATCGCCGAAGCTTTGGTAGCCGCTGATACCGACCAGTGCAAAAGACGGGACGATGACCAGCATCAGGAGAAACTGCATCAAGCGTCGATGGGTACGAATAAATTCAAACATGGTCAGCCAATTCGGGATGAGTGGATCACTATAAAAAAAGGCGAACATGCGTTCGCCTTGATTTCTTCGGCGGAATGGACGGGACAGATGTCCACTTCCCCTTTAGATTCAACAACTTGGCGCTGGAACTAAAGCAGGATTCTGACGCCCAAGCCATTATCTCCTGATTCTACAATGCCCATAGCGCTATAGCAAGAGTAAATCAGGGCGCGCGCCCTGCCCTGGCGCCGCCTGGATGGCAAGGCGCCGGACTCGGGCATTTAACCCGATGCAGCTTAAAGGGGATTTAAACGCCGGCGTTTTTATTCAACACGGCAGGCGGGAATTTTAAAAAGCACGCGCGCCGAGATAATCTGGCGCTGAAAAAGAAAAACCCGCGCTACTTATTCAGCAGCGCGGGCTTCTATATTCTGGCGGAGCGGACGGGACTCGAACCCGCGACCCCCGACGTGACAGGCCGGTATTCTAACCAACTGAACTACCACTCCTTGAGAGCGTATTTTTTTGGCGGAGCGGACGGGACTCGAACCCGCGACCTCCGACGTGACAGGCCGGCATTCTAACCAACTGAACTACCACTCCGAAAAATACACAGTACTACTTGCATTTGTATCCAGGATCGCCATTCAAGAACGTCGATCCTGAAATCGCGGCACCCGGAGGCGCCGCCAAATGTTTCCGGTGATTGTCACCTCACCGAAGTCCGTTAGTTTACAGCATCCTTCAAAGCTTTACCAGCTTTAAATTTTGGAACTTTTGCTGCTTCGATCGTGATCGCTTCTTTGGTACGCGGATTGCGGCCGGTACGCTCAGCGCGTTCGCTGACCGAGAAAGTGCCAAAACCAACCAGCGTCACGCTGTCGTTGTTTTTCAAAGTTTCCGTCACGCCGCCGATAACAGCGTCGAGTGCGCGCGCAGCGGCGGCTTTGGAAATGTCAGCTTTTTCAGCAATGTGGTCGATCAATTCAGTCTTGTTCACTAGCATCCCCAATTACAAAGGTATAAAACGTTTACCGTATCGTTGCGGCACTTTTGGCACCACAGCTGTCCGGCGAAAAAAATGTGCAGGCGTATTAAACAAGCCACACTGTATATGTGTCAAGCGCTTTGGGGGCGCAATTCACGTTTCAATATAAAACAAGCGCTCTAAAAGCGCTTGTTTGGGGAAAACAGGGGTAAAACGTTAGTGTTTTACTACCTCACCGGCCGCGTCAGGCTTGGCCGCGGCGGCCGTAACAGCCTCCACCGCAGCGACGTCCGCCAACGCTTCAGGCATGCGTTCGAGGGCGATTTCCAGCACTTTGTCGATCCAGCGCACCGGCACGATCTCCAGTTTGTTCTTGACGTTGTCCGGAATATCGGCCAGGTCTTTCACGTTTTGCTCTGGAATCAGGACCGTCTTGATGCCGCCGCGATGGGCCGCCAGCAGCTTTTCCTTCAAGCCGCCGATCGGCAATACTTCGCCGCGCAAGGTGATCTCGCCCGTCATCGCCACGTCGGCGCGCACGGGAATGCCCGTGAAGACCGACACCATCGCCACCGTCATGGCCGCGCCAGCCGAAGGACCGTCCTTCGGTGTCGCGCCTTCCGGCACGTGGATGTGGATGTCGCTCTTCTCGAACACGTCCGCCTTGATGCCCAGGCGCTGTGCCCGGCTGCGCACCACCGTGCGGGCTGCCTCGATCGACTCTTTCATGACGTCGCCCAGGGTACCCGTGCGGATGATGCCGCCCTTGCCCGGCATCGACACGGCTTCGATGGTCAGCAGATCGCCGCCCACTTCCGTCCATGCCAGACCGACCACCTGGCCTACCTGGTTTTCTTTCTCTGCGACACCGAAATCATAGCGGCGCACGCCGAGGAATTTATCCAGGTTCTTCGAGTTGACGATGACTTTCTTGTCGGATTTCTTCAGCAGCAGCATCTTGACCACCTTGCGGCAGATCTTCGACACTTCCCGCTCGAGCGAACGCACACCGGCTTCCCGCGTGTAGTAGCGGATGATGTCGCGCAGCGCCGACTCGGCCACCGAGATTTCCTCTTCCTTCAAGCCATTGTTCTTGATCTGCTTCGGCAGCAGGTAACGCTGCGCGATGCTGGTCTTTTCATCTTCCGTGTAACCGGACAGACGGATCACTTCCATGCGGTCGAGCAAGGCTGGCGGAATGTTGTACGAGTTCGACGTCGCCACGAACATCACGTCGGACAAGTCGAAATCGACTTCGATGTAATGGTCGGAGAACGTGTGGTTCTGTTCCGGGTCGAGCACTTCCAGCAGGGCCGACGACGGGTCGCCACGGAAATCGGCGCCCATCTTGTCGACTTCATCGAGCAGGAACAAGGGATTGCGCACGCCGACTTTCGACAGCGATTGCAGGATCTTGCCCGGCATCGAGCCGATGTAGGTGCGGCGGTGACCGCGGATTTCCGCTTCGTCGCGCACGCCGCCCAGGGCCATGCGCACGAACTTGCGGTTCGTCGCGCGGGCGATGGACTGGCCCAGCGAGGTCTTGCCCACGCCAGGAGGACCGACGAAGCACAGGATAGGCGCCTTGAGCTTGTCGACGCGCTGTTGCACCGCGAGGTATTCCAGGATGCGTTCCTTGACCTTGTCGAGGCCGTAGTGGTCGCCCTCGAGCACTTTTTCCGCGTTCGCCAGGTCGTTATTGACCTTGGATTTCTTTTTCCAAGGCAAGTTGACCAGGGTGTCGATGTAATTGCGCACGACGGTGGCTTCGGCCGACATCGGCGACATCAGCTTGAGTTTTTTCAACTCGTTGGTAGCCTTGTCGAGCGCTTCCTTCGGCATTTTGGCCGAAGCGACCTTTTTCTCCAGCTCGTCGAGGTCGGCACCATCTTCGCCCTCGCCCAGTTCTTTCTGGATCGCCTTGACTTGCTCGTTCAGGTAGTACTCGCGCTGCGATTTTTCCATCTGGCGCTTCACGCGGCCGCGGATGCGCTTTTCCACCTGCAGGATGTCGAGTTCGCCTTCGAGCTGGCCCAGCAGGTGCTCGAGGCGCTTGGCCACGCTGAAAATTTCCAGGATGACTTGTTTTTGCTCAAGTTTCAGCGGCAAGTGCGCGGCCACCGTGTCGGCCAGGCGGCCGGCATCGTCGATGCCCGACAGGGAAGCGAGGATTTCCGGCGGGATTTTTTTGTTGAGTTTGACGTACTGGTCGAACTGCTGCACGATCGCGCGGCGCATGGCTTCGACTTCCGACTCGTCGCCCGGCTCGGACTCGAGCGGCGTCAGGTCGGCGATGAAGTGCGTCGGAGCATCGCTGATGTGGTTGATACGGGCACGCTGCGCGCCTTCGACCAGCACCTTGACGGTGCCATCGGGCAGCTTCAGCATTTGCAGAATATTGGCAACGCAGCCAATTTCATAGATATCCGAAGGAGACGGCTCGTCCTTCGCGGCTGCTTTTTGAGCGGCAAGCATGATGCTCTTGCCCTGCTCCATCGCAGCTTCCAGCGCCTTGATCGACTTTGGACGGCCAACGAACAGCGGTATCACCATATGCGGGAAAACGACGACATCCCGCAACGGCAATAACGGCAGTTGAGTTTGCTCAGTTAATTTGGAAGTTGTCATGGCGTACCTTATAGAAAGCGTGTTTACGATGTTGGCGCTCGCTGCCAAAACACAAGACCGGCGAGAATAAATAATTCTGTGAAACAAACATTTTTCTGTTTATTTCGCAAAACACACCCGCATGACGGTAATAAATGCAGTTTTCACAGTAAAAAAGCCACGCGCAGCTAAGCGCCGCGAGTGGCTTTCCGATTGAAGCCTGCACTCATTGATTTAAATTGTACTGCCATGCATTAAGGAATCAAAACCCTTTTTATGCATTTGTCTCGGCAGTTTTCAATTTTCTCCGGAGGCTTTGGCAGTCTCTTGATAAATCAACAAAGGTTTGGCGCCGCTGGTGATGGTATTTTCGTCGATGACGACCTTCACCACATTTTGTTCGCTCGGCAGTTCGTACATGACGTCCAGCAAAGCATGTTCCAGGATGGAACGCAGGCCACGGGCACCGGTCTTGCGCGCCAGCGCTTTCTTGGCGATCGCATGCAGGGCGGCCGGACGAATCTCCAGTTCCGCGCCTTCCATCTCGAGCAGCTTCGAATACTGCTTGATCAGCGCATTCTTCGGCTCGACGAGAATCTGGATCAGCGCCTCTTCCGTCAATTCCGCCAGGGTGGCGATGACGGGCAGACGGCCCACCAGTTCCGGGATCAGGCCGAATTTCACCAGGTCTTCCGGCTCCGCTTGCAGCATCAGTTCGCTGGCCGAGCTTTGCGACTTGCTGCGCACCGTGGCCGAGAAGCCGATGCCGCTCTTTTCGGAACGGTTGGCGATCACTTTCGACAGGCCGTCGAAGGCGCCGCCGCAGATGAACATGATGTTGGTCGTGTCGATCTGCACGAAATCCTGGTTCGGGTGCTTGCGGCCGCCTTGTGGCGGCACGGAAGCCATCGTGCCTTCGATGAGTTTCAGCAAGGCTTGCTGCACGCCCTCGCCCGACACGTCGCGCGTGATGGACGGATTGTCGGACTTGCGCGAAATCTTGTCGATTTCATCGATATAGACGATGCCGCGCTGGGCTTTCTCGACGTCATAGTTGCAGCTTTGCAGCAGCTTCTGGATGATGTTTTCCACGTCTTCACCCACGTAACCGGCTTCGGTCAGGGTGGTGGCGTCGGCGATCACGAACGGCACGTTGAGCATGCGCGCCAGGGTCTGTGCCAGCAGGGTCTTGCCCGAGCCGGTAGGACCGACCAGCAAGATGTTGCTCTTGGCCAGTTCGATGTCGTCTTTCTTGCCCAGGTGCTTGAGGCGCTTGTAATGGTTGTACACCGCCACCGACAGGATGCGCTTGGCAGTCTGCTGGCCGATCACGTACTGATCGAGCAAGGCGGCAATTTCTTGCGGCGTCGGCAGGTCGGATTTGGTACCGGTCACCGTCTCGATGCTCGACGTTTCATCACGGATGATGTCGTTGCACAGGTCGATGCACTCGTCGCAAATGAATACGGACGGGCCGGCGATGAGTTTCTTCACCTCGTGCTGGCTTTTGCCGCAGAACGAGCAATACAGTAATTTTTCGCCGCTAGAGGATTTTTTGTCTGACATAAGGCATTTTGGTTGGAACTGCATTAACAATATTGCAAAATCGCAAGCCGGATGATGGTTGCCGCCCGTTAAGGCAACTCCCCATGGCGCAAGTCAACAACGTGCACAAGCTCCATGCTACCCGAAATAAAAGCGAAACGCCCGAACGTTTGAGCGCCCGGGCGTTTACTTACGTACTTAGCAATACCGGTAGGGGCTCATCAAGCGCGGCTGGTCAACACTTTGTCGATCAAACCATACTCAACGGCCTCGTCGGCGGACATGAAACGGTCGCGGTCGGTGTCCTTGGCGATCTGTTCGATCGTCTGGCCCGTGCGCTCGGCCATGATGCCGTTCAAGCGGGTGCGCAGGTAAAGGATTTCCTTTGCCTGGATCTCGATGTCGGACGCCATGCCTTGCGAACCACCGGACGGCTGGTGAATCATGATGCGCGAGTTCGGCAGCGAGAAACGCTTGCCCTTGGCGCCAGCGGCCAGCAGGAAAGCACCCATCGAAGCAGCCATGCCCGTGCACAGGGTCGAGACGTCCGGCTTGATGAACTGCATGGTGTCGTAGATGGCCATGCCGGCCGAGACCGAACCACCTGGCGAGTTGATGTAGAGCGAGATTTCCTTTTCCGGATTTTCGCTTTCCAGGAACAGCAGCTGGGCGACAACCAGGTTGGCCATCTGGTCATTGACCGGGCCGACCATGAAAATCAAGCGTTCCTTCAGCAGGCGCGAGTAAATATCATACGAGCGCTCGCCGCGACCGCTTTGTTCCACCACCATCGGCACCAGGCCGAGCATCTCTGTGTCCAGCGCTGGGTTACGGTTCATACCTGTCATTTCATTTCCTTGTGAAGCAGTTAGGGGATGCTACCACCACCTTGGAACACCGGACAAAACCTACTGCGCGTCGCGATTTGCGGCCTCCGATGCTCACTGTGCATTCGCACAGCTCCGCTTCTCAGCCACAACTCCCATCCGCTCGCTACGGTTTTATCAGGTGTTAAAAGCTATCATGGCATCCCAATACCAACTGGTTTACGCTTGTGCGTTGCTTCCCATCAGTTCGTCGAAAGCAACTGCTTTCGTCGTGACTTTCGACAGGCCCAACACGTAAGTGACGACGTTTTCTTCCAATACAAGGGCTTCGATCTCACCCAGACGACGACGGTCGCTGTAGTAGTACTTCAGCACTTCGCGTGGATCTTCGTAGCTTTGGGCGAAATCTTCGATCTGCGCCTTGACTTGCTCAGGCGTAGCCTGCAGCTTGTTGTCGCCCACCAGTTGCGACAGGATCAGGCCCAGGCGTACGCGACGCTCGGCTTTGTCTGCGAACAGTTCTGCTGGGAAAGGCACGTCCTTGACGTTCATGCCGCGCTGCGCCATGTCCTGGCGGGTCATTTCGGCCAGGCGCTCGGAATCCTGAGCGATCAGCGTTTTTGGCACTTCCAGCTCAGCAACTTTGATCAGCGCGTCCATGACGGCTTCCTTGTTGCGTGCTTTCACGCGGCCAGCAACTTCGCGTTGCAGGTTGACTTTGATGTCTTCGCGCATTTTGGCCAGGTCGCCATCGGCAACGCCCAGCGATTTGGCGAATTCGGCATCGACTTCCGGCAGGTGCGCCCATTCCAGCTTTTGCAGGGTGATGGTGAACGAAGCGGTTTTGCCGGCTACGTCCTTGCCGTGGTAGTCCTCTGGGAACGACAATGGGAAAGTCTTCGACTCGCCCACTTTCAGGCCCAGGGTTGCTGCTTCGAATTCTGGCAGCATGCGGCCTTCGCCCAGCACGAAAGCGTAGCCTTCAGCTTTGCCGCCTGGGAATTCAACGCCGTCGATCGAGCCGACGAAGTCGACGGTCACGCGGTCGCCGTTGGCAGCGATCGGCTCACCGCCGTCGCCGTGTTCGCCAGCCTCGCCCTTGGTGTGGAAGTGCACGCGCTGCTTGCGCAGGATGTCGATGGTCTTGTCGATTTCGGCTTCCGACACGTCGGCTTGCACGGTTTCGATTTCAACGGCCGTCAGGTCGCCGATGGCGACTTCCGGATACACTTCGAACGTTGCGTCGAAAGCCAGCTGGCCTTCGGCTGCTTCTTCTTTCGGCACGATGTTCGGGAAACCGGCCACGCGCAGATTGTTTTCGTTGGCGGCGTCGTTGAACGCGCGGCCGACTTTGTCATTCAGCACTTCGGATTCAATTTGGTAGCCGTATTGTGCTGCGACCATTTTCAACGGCACTTTGCCCGGACGGAAGCCCGGTGCCTTAGCCGTACGGGCTTGCACTTTCAGGCGCTTCTCAACTTCCGTGCGGACGTCCGTCAGCGGGAAGGAGATCGTGATACGACGTTCGAGTTTGCCCAAGGTTTCGACTGCAGTTGCCATGTAAAAAATCGTCCAAAAAATAAACACTGTTGGTGCGAGAAAAGAAGACCCGACCCCTTGCGCCATCACTGGCGGCAAGACATGGGTCCAGCTTCACTCGCTCGCATATATCATCTGTAAAAGTACTGCAAACAGGACAATGGACCTGGTCTACCCGGCTGAGGGAAAACCCGCACCAGGCACCAAACAATCCGCCGCTTCCAGTACTGCGACAGGGCTCCGAGCGTCCAGCCTTGCTTCTAAGTAAATGCAGGGCCGGCCATCATTCGGTAAAGCGTGGCATTATAACAAAGGACTTCGGGAAAGTGGCTGGCTTTGCAGCGCGGCCACAGAGGATACCAGCGGCGGCGAACGAGTCGCCACAGCCTGGGGGTGCCCTGTCTTTACTCTTGCCCCGGCATTCTTTGTTTCGCCAGAGACAGGCTTTCCAGCCTGCTTCGTTCATTAGTATATGCGAACTGGCGCCCCGTCCGAAACAAAGAAATGCGCTCATGGCGAAGATTTCAGGCAAAAAACCTTTGATTTATCTCAATTTGGCCATTTTTCAGGCAAATCGCCGCCCATACCCCGCCCTATCCTGCCGTGCCGGACGAAAAATAGCGCGATGGAAGACGCATCCCATGACGAAAACACGGGAAGAACGGGAAGAAAAACCGGAAGATGCCTGCACGAGGCTGAAGAACAACTTGATGGTGCTGCACGTCCGGGCTGGAACAACCCGGATTGGTGCGGATGGGGAGACTCGAACTCCCAAGCCGAAGCACTGGCTTCTAAGACCAGCGTGTCTACCAATTCCACCACATCCGCATTTTTTCACTACCAGCAACAGACTGCCGCCACGCAGACTGTCGTCTGCGCCTCCCTGATTTTAACAACTCGGGAGCGATCTGGCTACCGCAGACTCAACGAGCAAGCCCTCGGTAAAGCAAAGGCGGCATTCTACTGGATTTCCCAGAGGAATGCCGCCTTTTTTTGCCTATGCCCTGGCGCTGGCGGCTAGCCCTCTTTTGCGGTCGCCGGCGCCGGCTTCTTGACCCGGAACCAGGCCGCATACAGGGCCGGCAGGAACAGCAGGGTCAAGGCCGTCGCCAGGATCAGGCCACCCATGATGGCGACCGCCATCGGCCCCCAGAACACGGAGCGCGACAACGGAATCATGGCCAGCGCGGCGGCGGCGGCCGTCAGCACGATGGGACGGCAGCGGCGCACGGCCGAGTCGATGATGGCGTCCCATGGGGCCGAACCATCGCGGATGTCTTGCTCGATCTGGTCGACAAGGATCACCGAGTTGCGGATGATCATGCCGAACAGCGCGATGACGCCCAGGTTGGCCACGAAGCCCAGCGGACGGTGCAGCAGCAGCAAGGCAAACGCGGCGCCCGCCACGCCCAGCGGCCCCGTCAGGAACACCAGCAGGGAACGCGAGAAACTGTGCAACTGCAGCATCAGCAAGGTGAAGATGATGAAGATGGCCAGCGGCAAGTTCGCCGAAATCGACGCTTCCGCTTCGCCGCTGTCGGCCGCCACGCCCTTCACATTGATGCGGTAGCCGGCCGGCAACTTGGCCCGCAAGGCGTCCAGCTGCGGCGCCAGCTGCGTCGACACGGTGGCGCCCTGGATGCCGTCGATCACGTCCGACTGCACCGTAATGGCCCATTCGCGCTTGTCGCGCCAGACGACGCCCGGTTCCCACACGAAATGCGCGCGGGCCAGCTGCGAGATGGGCACGGACTTGCCCGTTGCCGTCGGAATATTCGTGTCATTCAACACGGAAATCGTCGCCCGCTCTTCCAGTGGCTGGCGCACCTGGATATCGATCAGCTTATTGTCTTCGCGGAACTGGCCGATGACCGTGCCCGACAGGATCGTATTGGCCGCCTGCATCACCGTTTTCGACGTGACGCCCAGCGCGCGCATCTTGTCCTGGTCCAGGTCCAGGCGCAATACTTTCACCGATTCATTCCAGTTGTCGTTCACGCCCAGGGTGTTCGGATTGGCGCGCATGATGTCCTTGACCTGGTCGGCGATGGCGCGCACACCGGCCACTTCCGGTCCCGTGACGCGAAATTGCACGGGATACGGCACGGGCGGTCCGTTCGGCAACAGTTTGACGCGGCCCCGCACTTCCGGGAAATCTTTCTTGAAGACATCGACGATTTGCTGGCGCAAGCGTTCGCGGTCGGCCAGGCTCTTCGGCAAGACCACCACTTGCGACACGTTGGTCTGCGGGAAGATCTGATCCAGCGGCAAGTAGAAACGGGGGCTGCCCGTGCCCACATAGCTGGTGACGCTTTCCACGCCGTCGAGCTTGCCCACGAAGGCTTCGAATTTCTTCACCTGCTTTTCATTCGCGGCAAATGTCGTGCCTTCGGGCGACCACAGCTCCACCATCAGTTCGGGACGGCTGGAATCGGGGAAGAATTGCTTTTCGATAAAGTTAAAGCCGTAGATGCCCAGCGCAAAGATGGCCAGGGTGGCGGCAATCGTCGTCTTGCGCCATTCCACGCACCAGGTGACGGCGCGGCGGAAGCGGCGGAAGTTCGGCGTGTCGAACAATTCATGGTCGTTATGCGCGTGCGGTTTGACTTTCAGCAAGACATAGCCGATGTAGGGCGTGAAGACGACGGCCACCACCCACGAAATGATCAGGGCCAGCGCATTGACGGAGAACAAGGAGAACGTGTATTCGCCGGCGGCCGACTTGGCCAGGCCGATGGGCAAAAAGCCCGCCACCGTGATCAGGGTACCCGTCAGCATGGGCATGGCCGTCGACGTATAGGCGAAGGTGGCCGCGTCGAAGCGCGACATACCCTCTTCCATCTTGCGCACCATCATCTCGACGGCAATGATGGCGTCATCGACCAGCAATCCCAGCGCGATGATCAGGGCGCCCAGCGAAATCTTGTGCAAGTCGATGTCGAGCAGGCGCATGAACAGGAAGGTGACGGCCAGCACCAGCGGGATGGTCAGCGCCACCACCAGACCCGGACGCACGTCGATGCGCAGCGGTTTCGTGTGCAAGCCCAGCGCGACAAAGCTGACGGCCAGCACGATCAGAATCGCTTCGACCAGGGTATGCACGAACTCGCCCACGGAGGCGGACACGGCTTCCGGCTGGTTCGACACGCGCTGCAGTTCTATGCCGACCGGCAACTCGCTCTTCATGCGCGTGACCGTTGCCTGCAAGGCCTTACCCATGTCGATGATATTGCCGCCCTTTTCCATCGACACGCCCAGGCCGATCACTTCCTTGCCGTTGAAACGCATCTTGTCCTTGGGTGGATCGATGAGTTCACGTTTCACGGTAGCAAAATCACCGAGGCGGAAGGTGGTGCCGTTGGCGCGCAGTTCCAGGTTTTCCAGGTCCTTGACGGTCAGCATGGCGCCCGTCACGCGCACTTGCAGATTGTCCGTCGGCGTCACCAGCACGCCCGTGGCGTTGATACTGTTTTGCGCGGACAGTTGCTGCACGATGGCGTCGAAAGGAATGCCCAGCTGGGCAAATTTCTTGTGAGAAAAGACAATATTGATCTTTTCATCCTGCACGCCGAACAGTTCCACCTTCGATACCTGCCCCACGGCCAGCAATTCCTGGCGCACCTTGTCCGCGTAATCCTTCATTTCCGCGTACGTAAAACCGTCGCCGGACAGGGCGAAGATGGAGCCATACGTGTCGCCGAACTCGTCATTGAAGAACGGGCCCACGACGCCGGCCGGCAAGGTGCCCTGGATGTCGCCGATCTTCTTGCGCACCTGGTACCAGGCGGCGGCCGTTTCCTTGGGCGGCGCCGATTCGCGCAGTTCCAGCAGGATCAGGGTTTCGCCCGGCTTCGAATAGCTGGTGATTTCGTCGATGTACGGCGTTTCCTGCAGTTTCTTTTCCAGCTTGTCCGTCACCTGCTCGGCCATCTGCAAGGCCGTGGCGCCGGGCCAGTACGCTTGCAGCACCATGGCGCGGAAAGTAAACGGGGGATCTTCATCCTGGCCCAGGCTGGCGTAGCTGAGCATGCCGCCGATCAGCAGCACGGCCATCAGATAGCGCGTCAGCGGGATGTGTTCGAGCGCCCAGCGCGACAGATTGAAGCCGCCCTTCATTTGACCGCACCCACGCTGACGGCGGCGGCACCGGCGGCAGGCTTGCTGGCCAGTTCGGCGCCGAGGATGGTCACTTTCTGGCCCGGCTTGAGCAGGTTGACGCCGGCCGTGACCACGGTCTGGCCCGCTTTCACGCCCGAGGTCAGCAGCAGTTCATTGCCCGCCACGCCGCCCACCGTCACCGGCACCAGCTTCACGGCGCCGTTTTCCACCACCCACACGGAACTTTGCGATTTCTCATTAAACAGGGCCGTCAGCGGCACCTTGATCTGCGGCGTGGCCGTTTGCGAGGCGAACTGCACCACGGCCGTCATGCCCAGGCGCGCCTGCGGCGCGTCCGGGATGCTGACCTTGGCGATATAGGTGCGCGTGGCGGCATCGGCCACGGGCGACACTTCGCGTATCTTGCCCGGCAAGCCCTGCTTCGGGTCGGCCCACAGGCGCACCACCACATCCTTGACGCCGCGCAAGGTCTCGACCTTGTCTTCAGGAATGCCGATCACGACTTCCTTCTCGCCGCTCTTCGCCACTTGCACGACGGGCGCGCCGGGCGCCACCACCTGCCCCACTTCGGCCTCGATGCGCGTGACGACGCCATCGACGTCGGCCAGCAAGCTGGCATAGCCGGACTGGTTCGCCTGGCCACGGTACAGGGCCTGGGCCGCTTCCACGTTCGCCTGCGCCGCCTTGTAGGTGGCATCCTTGCCGTCGAGTACGGCCTGGCTGACGAAATTTTTCTCGCGCAAATCCTGGTAGCGCTTCAATTCCGCGCGCGCCAGGTCGCGGCTCGTTTCCGCGCTGACGAGCGAGGCCTTGGCCTGCGCCTGCGACAGCTGCAAGTCGGCAGGGTCGAGCTGCATCAGCACTTGCCCCTTCCTGACGCTGGCGCCCACGTCCACCTTGCGCGCGACGATCTTGCCGCCCACGCGGAAGCCCAGCTGCGATACGACACGGGGCACGACCTCGCCCGACAGCTCGGCACTCACGTCAACATTACTGCTAGACAATACGATCGCGCGCACGGGGCGCACGTCTTCCACTTTGACGGCAGGCTTGGAACAAGCCGCCAGGGTCAGCGCCAGGGCGGCGGCGGCAATCAGCCGCAGGGCGGGAAGTGCAGGAGCGCCGGTCTCGCGGCGCAGGGTTTTCAGGGCAAACAAGGTATTTTCCTTTACTATGCGGGCTGCAATATTTTTATGCGGAGAAACTTTTTGCTTGTCCTTTGGGCCAAGCCAAACTTTTTCGCACGCGATATCCTTAAATTTGTGACAATATCAGCTTGGTCATCGCGGGGAGCGATTTTCCCCTAATGACTTTCTGGTTATTAATTATAATCGTGCGTAAAAGTTTTTAGTGACTTTTGCGTCATTAATCTTGAGACGTACAACGTCCGGCCCCATTCCAGCGTGTGAGGGTGCCGGACAAACGCAAGACTAGAGAAGTGTGTTCATGCCTGTAGACCATTACGAAAATTTTCCTGTTGCATCATTTTTACTGCCGCGCCGCCTGGTGCCCGCCGTCGAAGCCATCTATGCCTTCGCCCGCAGCGCCGACGACCTGGCCGATGAGGGCGACGCCACGCCGGCCGAGCGCCTGGCGGCCCTGCACGCCTATGAAGAAGCGCTGGGTCGCATGGACCGCCACGAAGGCCATGCCGGCGAGAACGCCGCCATGTTCGAGCGCCTGGCCGCCGTCATCGCCAAACACCAGCTGCCGCTGAAGCCGTTCTACGATCTGCTGTCGGCATTTAAACAGGATGTGGAAACGACGCGCTACGCCAGTTATGACGATGTGCTCGATTACTGCGCCCGCTCGGCCAACCCCGTGGGGCTGCTGATGCTGCACCTGTATGGCGCGGCCGATGAACAGAATGTACGCGATTCCGATGCGATATGTTCAGCTTTGCAACTAATTAATTTCTTGCAAGACGTTGCCATCGACCAGCAAAAAGAGCGCATCTACCTGCCGATGGAAGACTTGAGCCGCTTTGCCGTCTCCGCCGCCGCCTTCGAGCGGCCCGAGGCGCACGGCAAGTGGAGCGCCCTGATGCGCTTCGAAGTGGCCCGCACGCGCGCCCTGATGCTGTCCGGCGCGCCGCTGGCCCTGCGCTTGCGCGGGCGCATCGGCTGGGAATTGCGCCTGGTGGTGCAAGGCGGCTTGCGCATCCTCGAATGCATCGAAGCCGTCAATTACGACGTGTTCCGGCGCCGTCCCAAGCTGGAGAAACGCGACTGGCTGATCATTTTCTGGCGCGCCCTGCGCATGTCGCGCAAAAGCTTGCATCAAGAGACACAAGTAAAAACGGCTTTTCCCCCGTCGCCCACTCTGTAAGACGATAGAATAGCGGCTTCGATCTGCAACCCTTGCTCTTTTGACTATGTCTCCCGACGAATACTGCCAACAAAAGGCCGCCCAGAGCGGCTCCAGCTTCTACTACAGCTTCCTGTTCCTGCCCGCCGAGCGCCGCAAGGCCATCACGGCCCTGTACGCCTTTTGCCGCGAAGTCGATGACACGGTCGATGAATGCACGGACGAAGCCGTGGCACGCACCAAGCTGGTCTGGTGGCGCAAGGAAGTCAAGGCCATGTACGAGGGCATTCCCACGCATCCCGTGATGCGCGCGCTGGAACCGCATCTGGCCGTGTATCAACTGGAAGAAAAGCATTTGCAGGCCATCATCGACGGCATGGAAATGGACTTGAACCAGACCCGCTACCTCGATTACCAGGCCATGAGCCGCTATTGCTGGCATGTGGCCAGCGTGGTGGGTATCTTGTCGGCCAGCATCTTTGGCGCGACCCGCCCGGAAACCCTGCTGTACGCGGAAAAACTGGGCCATGCCTTCCAGCTGACCAACATCATCCGCGACGTGGGCGAAGATGCGCGCAAGGGGCGCATCTACCTGCCGATCAGCGAATTGCAGCAATTCAATGTGACGGCGGCCGACTTGCTGAACGCGCGCCACAGCGAAAACTTTGAAAACCTCATGCGTTTCCAGGTGGCGCGCGCGCAAAAGGCGTATGACGAAGCCTTCGCGCTGTTGCCGGCCGAGGATCGCCGCGCCCAGCGTCCGGGCCTGATCATGGCCGCCATCTACCGCACCCTGCTCAACGAAGTCGAGCGCGACGGCTACCACGTGCTGAAGCAGCGCATCTCGCTCACGCCGATCCGCAAACTGTGGCTGGCCTGGAAGACCTGGGTTCGTGGCTAAGCCTATCGTGAAGCAACGCTACGCCGTCATCGGCGCCGGCTGGGCCGGCTGCGCGGCGGCCATGGAACTGGCGCGCGCCGGTCACCCGGTGACCGTATTCGAGGCGGCGCGCACCCTGGGCGGACGGGCGCGCAGGGTCGAGAGAGAAAACACTGTGCTCGACAACGGCCAGCATATCTTGCTGGGCGCCTACACGGAAACCTTGCGCCTGATCAAACTGGCGGGGCAAGACCCGGACGAACTGATCCTCACGCTGCCCCTGCAGATGCGCTATCCAGCCGGCTCCGGGGGCATGGATTTCATCGCCCCCCGCCTGCCCGCGCCGCTGCACCTGGTCTGGGCCCTGCTGCGCGCCACGGGATTATTGCGCGCCGACAAACTGGCCCTGATGCGCTTTTCCACCGCCATGCGGACGATGGGTTGGCAGCTGTACAACGATTGCACGGTCAGTGAATTGCTGCAGCGCTTCGACCAGACGGACCGACTGAACCGGCTGATGTGGCACCCGCTGTGCCTGGCCGCCCTGAATACCCCGCCCGAGCGCGCCTCGGCCCGCGTCTTCCTCAACGTGCTGCGCGACAGCCTGGGCGCCAGCCGCCGCCGCGCCTCCGACATGCTGGTCCCGAAAGCCGACTTGAGCAGCGTCTTGCCCGACGCGGCCGCCCGCTATGTGGAACAACATGGCGGTGCAGTGCGCACGGGCGCCAAGGTGGCCGCCCTGCAGGCGCTGCCCGACGGCCGCTGGCGGCTCGATGACGGCGTCGACGATGGAGATATCTTTGACGGCGTCATCGTCGCCACCTCGTCCGTGCAAGCGGCCGGCCTGCTGCAAGGCTTGCAGGACGCGCGCCTCGATGACGTTATTGCCAAAATGCAAGCCTTCACGCCGGAAGCGATCAGTACCTGCTACCTGCAATACGACGCCTCGGTGCGCCTGGACTTGCCGTTCTACGCCCTCGTCGATACGCCGGCGAACCGGCACTGGGGCCAGTTCGTCTTCGACCGGGGCCAGCTCGACAGCAAACAGGCCGGCTTGCTGGCCGTCGTCATCAGCGCTTCCGGCCCTGCCGCCGAGCAAGGCCACGGGCCGCTGGCGCAAGCCATCGCGGCGCAGCTGGCGCAGGTCTTGCAGCGCCCTACCCTGGCCCAGCCCCTGTGGACCCAGCTGATCACGGAAAAGCGCGCCACGTTCGCCTGCACGCCGGACTTGGCGCGCCCCGGCAACGCCAGCGGCGTGCAGGGCTTGCTGCTGGCCGGCGACTACACGGCGAATGACGACCGCACGCTTGACTATCCGGCCACCATCGAGGCGGCCGTGCGCAGCGGCGTGGCGGCGGCCAAGGTCGTCACCACGGGCAAGGCGGCAAAGTAGACTTGACGGTGCATCCTCCCCTGGCGTCGCTCGCCCCCGCGAAATTGCATTCTGTCGCACCGCGCTGGTGCGCTCGCGTGCGCTTGGGTACAGTCTGATCATCGACAACGGCCATGCCACGGGGAATACCATGCACACCACCTTGCACTTGAAAAACAGCTTGAAAGCCCTGGCGCTGCTGGCGGGTGTGGTGCTGGCCACCTTGATCGTCATGCAGGTACAGCAGGCGCCACAGGCACCGTTGCTGCTGAGCCAGGCAAGCATGTTGCTGCCGGCAGTGGGCTGAAGCGGCGGACAGGAAGAATATGATGAACAAGCAAGATTATCTCGACGCGCTGCGGCGCGCACTGGCAGGCTTGCCACCGGACCTGGTGGCCAAGACGCTCGATTATTACGAACAGACCTTCATCGAAGGCGCTGCGGCCGGCCGCAGCGAGCACGAAATCGCCGACGACCTGGGCGACCCGAAAAAAATCGCCCTCACCTTGCGCAGCAGCACCCATCGCCAGGCTTTCGAGCAAAAGAAAACGCCCGTCAACCTGCTGCGCCTGCTTGTCTCGCTGGTGGGCCTGACCATCTTCAACCTGTTCATGGTCGTGCCTGCCGCCGTCTACGCGGCCCTGCTGGCCACCCTGTACGCCGTCGGCCTGAGCTTTTACCTGGCCGGCATCGCCATCACGGCCAGCGGCTTGTCCGGCGCCAACGAACTGGTGCTCGACGGCCCCCTGCGCCACGTCTTCATCCATGACGATGACGGCGGCGAAGGCGGCGAACGGCGCGAAACGCGCATCACCATCGGCGACACGGGCATCGAAGTCGACCACGTGCCCGGCCCCGTCAAAGCCGAGTCCGCACCCGAGGCACCGGGCGCCTCATCGCGCATGATGGAGCGGGCCGAAGCGCTGGCCGGCGGCGGCATCCGCATCTCCACCGACATGGACCGCGATGCGCGCACCACGCAAACCGTCTTTGGCGTGGGCATGCTGCTCGGCGGCATCGCCATCTTCCTGCTCAGTCTGGTCGTAACGCGCTATACCTTGATCGGCATCAAGCGCTACGTTGCCATGAATGTTTCCCTGCTCAAAGGTCACTAGAAAGGCTGCCATGAAACGCTTGCTCAAAGTTGGCCTGTCCATGCTCTTGCTGGCATTGGTCCTGATCGCCATGTCGTATGCGGCGCTGCGCGCCAAGGGAATCAGCAATCCCAGCAGCGCTGCCGGCCGCGCCGTGCGCAGCGAAACGCGCCCGATTTCCGCCGATATCACCAGCATCGACCTGGCCGGCCCCATCGACCTGGTGCTGCGCCGCGGCGCCACGCCATCGATGAAGGTCAGCGGCGAACAGCGTTTGCTGTCGAACGTCGACACCACGCAAGATGGCACGACCGTGCATATCGGCCCGAAAGGCATGCTGTTCCACCATCGCCAGCCGCTGCAGGTGGAACTGGTGCTGCCGGCCCTCGTGCGCGTCGAAGTGCACGGCAATGGCGACAGCAAGATCACGGGCTTTTCCGGCGACAGTTTCATCCTGGAATTAACAGGTTCCGGCGACGTCAGCTTCACGGGGCGCTACAAGCAGGTACAAGCCACCGTCAACGGCAGCGGCGACCTCGACATCAATGCGGGCAACAGCGACAGCGTGGTGCTGGAAATGGTGGGCTCCGGGCGCATCGCCGCCAGCGGTAACACGAAATTCCTGCGCGCCGACCTCAGCGGTTCAGGCGACATCGATGCCGAGCACCTGGCCGCCGACAAGGCCAGCGTCAGCCTGCAAGGCTCGGGCACGAGCACCGTCTTCGTGCGCGACGCCGCCAACCTGACCCTGCGCGGCAGCGGCGACATCCACGTCCACGGCAACCCGCGCCAGCGCGAGACGCAGAAAAGCGGCTCGGGCGAAATTACTTGGCACTAACGTTCTCTTCCAGCCAGCTGACCGCCTGCTCGCCGGCCGCCTTGCCTTGCGCCAGGCAGGCCGTCAGCAGGTAGCCGCCCGTCGGCGCTTCCCAGTCCAGCATTTCCCCCGCCAGGAACACGCCCGGCATGGCGCGCAGCATGCTGCCTTTGACACCTTCGAAGTCCACGCCGCCGGCGCTGCTGATGGCTTCATCGATGGGGCGCGGACGCTGCAAGGTGACGGGCAGCAGCTTGATGGCGGCGGCCAGCCTGGCTTCGTCGGCAAAGTCGGCCGCACTCAGGCATTCGCGCAGCAAGCCCGATTTCACGCCCTTGATGCCCAGGCGGCTGTTCAGGTGGCTGGACATGGAGCGGGCGCCGCGCGGGCGCGTCACTTCTTCGAACACGCGTTCATGACTGTGGTCGGGCGCCAGGTCGAGCCAGATGGTGGTGCTGCCCTCGGCGGCGATCTGCTCGCGCAGCGCGGCCGACAGCGCGTAGATCAGGCTGCCCTCGACGCCGCCCGCCGTGATGACGAACTGGCCCTGGCGCTTGATCGTCAAGCCATCGATATCGCGCGCCGTGATGGCCACCGTCGTCAGCGGCTCGCCCGCATGACGGCTGCGGAAATACTCGCTCCAGTCCACGTCGAAGCCGCAATTGGCCGGCGCCAGAGGCACCACGGCCACGCCGCGCCCTTGCAGCAGCGGCACCCAGGCGCCGTCCGATCCCAGCCGCGCCCAGCTGCCGCCGCCCAGCGCCAGGATCACGGCGTCGAAAGCGAATAGCCGTTCGCCGTCCGGCGTGGCGAAGGCCAGATGGCCGTCTTGCCAGCCCGTCCAGCGGTGGCGCATGTGAAATTGCACGCCCGCTTCGCGCAGGCGGTGCAGCCACGCGCGCAGCAAGGGCGCCGCCTTCATGTCGGTCGGGAAGACGCGGTTCGAGGAGCCGACAAAGGTTTCCACGCCCAGGCCGTGCACCCAGTCGCGCACCTTTTGCGGGCCGAACTGGTCCAGCGCCGGTTTCACCCGGTGCGCTTGCCTGGCGTAGCGCGAGACAAAGGCCTGGTAGCCTTCCGCATGCGTGATATTCATGCCGCCCCGCCCCGCCAGCAGGAATTTGCGGCCGACGGACGGCATGGCGTCGAACAGCTCCACCCTGGCTCCCTGGTCGGTGGCCGCCTGGGCGGCCATCAGGCCGGCGGGGCCGCCGCCGATGACGGCGATGTGAAACGGAGGGGAACTGGTTTGGGTCATGGCGAGCTGGAAAGACGGTGAAAACCCCGGCATTTTAGTCGAGATAAGGCCGGCGGATGGCAAGAAGGCCGAAAAATGATGCATACTGCGCGGACATGCTGCAGCGATCGGCACTTCGACTTCACGAGACAACGCGACGACAAGAGGAGAAACACATGGGCGCAGGATTCTGGATTTCCCGTTATTTGCTGGCCAGTTCGATTTTATTCATCATCCTGACGGTGGTCGAGTACAGCAAGGGCACCACCAGCCGCGCCGACATCCTCAGCGCGCTGGCCTGGTCGCTGGTGGCGTCAGCCATCTTCATCGGCTCGAAATACTGGCGCTACAAGAAAGCCATCGCCTGCGCCACCTGCGGCGATACCACGGCCAGCAAGCCGAAAACCAAGGCGCCATGAAAAAACGGCCACTTCGATGAAGTGGCCGTTTCATTTGGCGCGCAGGATCAGCCGCCCGTCACGGGCGGGAAGAACGCCACTTCGTCGCCGTCGCCTGTCACGGTATCGGCATCGCACATCACCTGATTATGCGCCATGCGCAGCGCGCGGCCCTGCGCCAGCGCATATTCCCAGTTACCGCCGCGCGCGATCAGCAGGGCTCGCACCTCGCCCACCGTCAGCGGCCCGGCCACTTCCAGCGCTTCCTGGCCCGTGCCCACCAGCTCGCGCACGCTGGCAAAAAATCGCAGATTGATCTTCATCAAGACTTCCTTAGTACAGCAATTCGTTAAACGGGATAAACCGCAGCATGTCGCCGCGCGCGATCGACAGCCCCGGCGGGCAATCGATCAAACCGTCACCCCACACGGTGGACGTCAGCACGCCCGAACTCTGGTTGGCGAACAGTTCCAGCTCACCTTCGTCATTGACCTTGGCGCGCAAGAATTCGTTGCGCTTGTCCGCCTTCAGGCGTTCAAACGCGGCCGGCAGCTTGTAGCTGCGCGGCGCCAGGCTCCCCGCCACGCCTTGCAGGCGCAGGATGAACGGGCGCACGAACAGCAAAAAGGTGACGAAGCTGGAGACGGGATTGCCGGGCAAGCCGACAAAGAACGCGTCCTGCACTTCGCCGAAGGCCAAGGGTTTACCCGGCTTGACGGCGATCTGCCACATGTTCAGCCGTCCTTCCGCTTCCACTGCCGGCTTGATATGGTCTTCCTCGCCCACGGACACGCCGCCCGAAGTGATGATCAAATCATTGCCCTGGGCCGCCTGGCGCAGCACGGCGCGCGTCGCTTCCAGGCTGTCGGGCACGATGCCCAGGTCCGTGATCTCGCAGCCCAGATTTTCCAGCAAGCCGCGCAAGGTAAAACGGTTCGAGTTGTAGACGGCGCCCGGCGCCAAAGGCTCGCCCGGCATGGCCAGCTCGTCGCCCGTGAAGAACACGGCCACGCGCAGCTTGCGCAGCACCGGCACTTGCGCCAGGCCCACCGAGGCGGCCAGGCCCATTTCCTGGCTGCGCAGGCGCCGGCCGGCGCCGAGGATTTCGCCGCCGGCGCGGATATCCTCGCCCTGGCGCCGCACCCATTCGCCCGCATGCGGCACGTGATTGACCGTCACCACGCCATCAAGCAAGGTGCACTGCTCCTGCATCACCACGCAATCGGCGCCGTCCGGGATCAGGGCGCCCGTGAAGATGCGCGCCGCCGTCCCCGCTTGCAAGGGCTGGCCCACGTGGCCGGCCGCGATGCGCTGCGACACGGGCAGGCTGGCCGCGCCGCTGGCGCAATCCTGCGCGCGCACGGCGTAGCCATCCATCTGGGTGTTGTCGCGCTCGGGCACGTTCAGGGTCGAGGTCTGCGCGGCCGCCAGCACGCGGCCGTTGGCGCGCATGGTGTCGACCAGCTCCACGTCAGCCACCGGGCGCGCCGCGCCCAGCATGAAGGCTTGCGCCTCGGCCACCGACAGCATGGGTTTACGTACAGTGCTCGCGTCTGTCATCACAGTCCCGTGTTCGAGGCGATGTACGCCTTCATTTTTTCCACGTCCGCATCCATCACGACGAACTTTTGCGGCAAGTCTTCGATGCTCTCGAAGCCGGCCGGGCGCTCCGCGTCCACGCCCAGCGCTTCGAGGATGGTTTCGTTGAACTTGGCCGCCAGCGCCGTTTCCAGCACGATCATCGGCACGTTCGGTTCCAGGTGCTCGCGCGCCACCTTGATGCCGTCGGCCGTGTGCGTGTCGATGGTGATGCCGTAGTCGTCGGCCACGTCGCGGATGGTGTCGAGGCGGTCCTGGTGCGTGGACTTGCCCGACTTGAAGCCATATTTGGCCACCAGCTTGAACTCGTCGCCATCGCTGCCCGGCTTGCCGGACAAGTCGAAGCCGCCGTGCGTTTCCACTTTCGTGAACAGCGCGCGCACGCGCCCGCTGTCGCGGCCCACCAGGTCGTAGACGAAGCGCTCGAAGTTCGACGCTTTCGAGATATCCATCGACGGGCTGCTCGTGTGGTACGTTTCGGCGGACTTGCGCACGCGGTAGACGCCCGTGCGGAAGAATTCGTCAAGCACGTCGTTTTCATTCGTCGCGGCCACCAGTTTCGAGATGGGCAGCCCCATCATGCGGGCGATGTGGCCGGCGCAGATATTGCCGAAGTTGCCAGACGGCACCGTGAACGACACTTTCTGCTCGTTGCTGGTGGTGGCCGCCAGGTAGCCGCGGAAGTAATACACGACCTGCGCCACGACGCGCGCCCAGTTGATGGAGTTGACGGTGCCGATCTTTTGTTTCGCCTTGAACGGCAAGTCGTTCGACACTGCCTTGACCATGTCCTGGCAATCGTCGAACACGCCTTCGACGGCGATGTTGTAGATGTTCGGGTCTTGCAGGCTGAACATTTGCGCCGTCTGGAAGGCGCTCATTTTCTTGTGCGGCGACAACATGAAGACGCGGATGCCCTGCTTGCCGCGCATCGCGTATTCGGCCGCGCTGCCCGTGTCGCCCGACGTGGCGCCGAAGATATTGAGTTCGGCGTCGTGCTTGGCCAGCGTGTATTCGAACAGGTTGCCCAGCAGCTGCATGGCCATGTCCTTGAAGGCCAGGGTCGGGCCGTTCGACAGGGCCTGCAGCATCAGGGTGGTCGATCCTCCCTTGACGACGTTTTCTTCCAGCACGCGCAGCGGCGTGATGTCGGCCGCGTTTTCGCCGGCGCGGGCGTTCTTGTAGACTGCCTTGGTATAGGTTTTCGCCGTCAGTGCCTTCAGGTCCGCGGCCGGGATATCGGTGGCGAACTTCTTCAGGATTTCGTAGGCCAGGTCGGCATACGACAATGTGCGCCAGGCGTTCAGCTCGGCACCAGTGACTTGCGGGTAGTGTTCAGGGAGATACAGTCCGCCATCGGGGGCCAGGCCGCCCAGGAGGATGTCGGAGAATTGCTGCGGATTCATTGGCGCTTTATCAGCGCGGGTAGACACGTAGTGCATAGATTTGAAGAGTCCAGTTGAGCTGAGTGCGGTTGATCATGAATGGCAGCGGATATTATAGTGCCAGCCGCCGTCCAAGGCGAATCGCGTGGCGCACGCCGGTTGCCGGCGTGACAATTGGAGAGCCATGCTGTTGTCAAACCACACATAATGCTTGAGATCAAGGCCGGTGGACATGGCCTGTGTGCGCACTGGCGCGCGCCGCCAATTTGCGCCACACTGCAGCTGTTACCCCGGAGCGGGGCCACTATGGAGTCGAAAACCGGCCATGTCGCTGAGTAAAAAACCGTATTTGCAAAGCGCCGCGCTGCGCCCTGACGCCGTCGTCGACCTGGACCACTATCCGTTCACCATTCCCGCCATCCGCGACTTCGTGCACATGGACTTCCATCGCGACGTGACGTTTTTCGTGGGCGAGAATGGCAGCGGCAAGTCGACCATGCTCGAAGCGCTGGCCGTGGCGCTGGGTTTCGGCAAGGATGGCGGCACGCGCAACGTGCGCATCGCCCTGCCGTCGGACGAGGAATCGGGCTTGCACGCGCACTTGCGCCTGAGCAAGAGTTATAAAAAACCCGAGGACAGCTATTTCCTGCGCGCCGAAAGCTTTTTCAACGTCGCCACCTACATGGACGACATGCCGGAATACCTGGCCAGCTACGGCGGCAAGTCGCTGCACGCGCAATCGCACGGCGAGGCGTTCATGGCCACCCTGATCAACAAACTGCGGGGAAAAGGCTTGTACCTGCTGGACGAACCCGAGGCGGCCCTGTCGCCCAGCCGCCAGATGGCCGCATTGTCCGTGATCCACCAGCTGGTGCAGGACGACTCGCAATTGATCATCGCCACCCATTCGCCCATCCTGCTGGCCTATCCGAATGCGAAAATCCTCAGTTTTACGGGCGGCGGCATCCACGAAGTGGCGTATGAAGACACGGAACACTACGCCGTGACGCGCGATTTTTTGAATAACTACCCCAGGAGGCTGGAGCAGTTGTTTGAGGAGGAGTGAGGGTGATGGCTTGCTGCCATGGTGATGTCGGCTTACGCCTGTTTGAGGAGGAGTGAGGTTGCCATAAGGCGCAGCGGAAATCTGGGGTCAGACCCGGCGGGTCTGACCCCGGCACTTAGCAGGCTGCATGGTTGACGGTGATGACATGCACGGCCAGCCCGCCCAAGGACGTTTCCTTGTACTTGTCCTGCATGTCCGCGCCCGTCTGGCGCATGGTTTCGATGACTTCGTCGAGGCTGACGAAGTGCGTGCCGTCGCCCTTCAGCGCCAGCGAGGCAGCCGTGATGGCTTTCACGGCGCCCATGCCGTTGCGCTCGATGCAGGGAATCTGCACCAGGCCGCCGATAGGGTCGCACGTCATGCCCAGGTGGTGTTCGATGCCGATTTCGGCCGCGTTTTCGATTTGCTCGTTGGTGCCGCCCAGGGCCGCCACCAGGCCGGCCGCCGCCATGGCGCAGGCCACGCCCACTTCGCCCTGGCAACCCACTTCGGCGCCCGAGATCGAAGCATTGCGTTTGCACAACATGCCGATGGCGGCCGCCGTCAGCATGAAGCGGCGCACGCCGCCGACCGGGTCGCTGGGGCGGCAATCCTGCGCGTAGTAGCGCAGCACGGCCGGGATGATGCCGGCGGCGCCGTTGGTCGGCGCCGTCACCACGCGGCCGCCCGCCGCGTTTTCCTCGTTGACGGCCATCGCGTACAGGCTGACCAGGTGCACGGCGTCGTGCGGCAAGTCGTTGGCGCGGTTGTCGGATGCTTTCGCTTCCTGCGCCAGGCGCCACAATTTCGCGGCGCGGCGCTTCACGTTCAAGCCGCCCGGCAGGTTGCCCGTCGTTTCCAGGCCGTGCGCGATACAGTCGCGCATGACGTGCCAGATGCGGTCCAGGCCCTCGTTCAATTCATCGTCGCTGCGCTTGACGCATTCGTTCGCGCGCAGCATTTCAGGGATCGACAGGCCGCTTTCCACGCCGTGCGCCAGCAACTGCTCCATGGTGTCGAAAGGGAAGACGACCCGCGCGCTGGCGGCCGACTCCACGGCCGCCTCGGCCTGGGCCTCGCCGGCTTCGCGGATAAAGCCGCCGCCGATCGAGTAATACACTTTGTCTACGCGGCTGCCATCAAGCAGTTTCAGGGTGAAACGCATGCCGTTCGGATGTTCGGGCAAGGATTCGCTCTTGTGCCAGATCAAGCCCGTGGCGGCCGTGAATGGCACCTCGTGCGTGCCCAGCAAGGCGATTTCGCCGGCCGCCTCGATGGCGGCCAGCTTGCTGTCGACGGCATCGGGCGCCACATCTTGCGGCGTCTCGCCCATCAGGCCCAGAATGACGGCCTTGTCCGTGGCATGGCCCACGCCCGTCAGCGCCAGCGAGCCATACAGGGCCGCCTCGACGCCCACTACCTGGTCCAGCGGACCGTATTCGACCAGAAAACGCCGCGCCGCCACCATCGGCCCCACCGTGTGGGAACTCGACGGCCCGATGCCGATCTTAAACAGGTCAAATACGCTCATGTCCATGTAGTGTCTCTTTATATTAGTATGTTTTTATGCAAGCGGGTTCGTACTTCAGGCGGCCTTGGCCGCATGGCCCACATCGACATTGGCCAGCATGTCCGTGACCATCTGCTCGACGCCGATCTGCGCCTTCCAGCCCCAGTCGGCGCTGGCCTTGCTGTCGTCCAGGCTTTGCGGCCAGCTGTCGGCGATAGCCTGGCGGCTGTCCGGCTTGTAGCTGATCTTGAAGTCCGGGACCATGCGCACGATGGCCTTGGCCAGCTGCTCGGGGTTGAACGACACGCCGGCCACGTTGTACGAGGAGCGGATCTTGATTTGGGCCACAGGCGCATCCATTAGTTCGATGGTGGCGCGGATGGCGTCGGGCATGTAAATCATCGGCAAAGTGGTGTTCGCATCGAGGAAGCAGTCATAGCGCTCGCCGCGCAAGGCCGCATGGAAGATGGCGATGGCGTAATCGGTGGTGCCGCCGCCCGGAGGCGATTTGTAGCTGATGATGCCCGGGTAGCGGATGCTGCGCACGTCGACGCCGTACTTGTTGAAGTAGTACTCGCACAGGCGCTCGCCGGCCAGCTTGCTGATGCCGTACATCGAGGTCGGGTCCATCACCGTCATTTGCGGCGTGTTCACCTGCGGCGTGTTCGGGCCGAAGGCGGCGATCGACGACGGCCAGAAGATGCGCAGCGGCTTGCCCGCTTCGCCCCGCTCGCGCGCCAGCTCCAGGATATTGAGCAAGCCGTCCATGTTCAGGCTCCACGCCTTCAACGGCGCCGCTTCGCCCGTGGCCGACAGCATGGCCGCCAGCTGGTACACCTGGGTGATGCCTTCGTCGGCGATGATCTTCGCCAGGCCGTCCTTGTCCAGCACATTCAATTGCGCATAGCGCTTGGCCTGGTACAGATTATTCGTGCCGATGTCGCTGGCGATGACGTTGTCCGCGCCGTGCTGCTGCGCCAGTGCGCCCACCAGTTCACTACCGATTTGGCCGTTTGCGCCAATGACTAAGATGCGTTCCATGCTATTTTCCTGAATTCTTGTTAGTTGGTAGTGGTCGTGGCGGTCAGCAAACCGAGTTCCTTGCCAGCCTGCTCGAAGGCGGCCAGCACTTGCACCAGCTGTTCGCGGGTGTGGGCGGCCGACAGCTGCACGCGCACCCTGGCCTGGCCCATCGGCACGACCGGGTAGAAGAAGCCCGTCACCAGCACGCCCAGTTCATACAGGCGGGCGGCGAATTTCTGCGCCACGGGAGCGTCGAACAGCATCACGGGAACGACGGGATGGGTGCCCGGCTTGATGGTGAAGCCGATGCGTTCGATTTCGCTGCGGAAGAAAGCCGTGTTTTCATGCAGGCGGTCGCGCAGTTCCGTCGACTTGGCCAGGCGCTCCAGTACCGACAGCGAAGCGCCGGCAATCGATGGCGCCAGGGTGTTCGAGAACAGATAAGGGCGCGATTTCTGGCGCAGGGTGTCGATGACTTCCTTGCGCGCCGACGTGAAACCGCCCATGGCGCCGCCCAGGGCCTTGCCCAGGGTGCCCGTGATGATGTCGATGCGGCCCATCACATTGTGGTGTTCGTGCGTGCCGCGGCCCGTCGCGCCCATGAAGCCGGAAGCGTGGCATTCGTCGATCATCACCAGCGCGCCGTACTGGTCGGCCAGGTCGCAGATCTTGTCGAGTTGCGCGATCGTGCCATCCATCGAGAATACGCCGTCCGTGACGATGACTTTATGGCGCTTGCCGGCGGCGACGGCCGCTTGCAGCTGCACTTCCAGGTCGGCCATGTCGTTGTGGGCGTAGCGGTAGCGGCCAGCCTTGCACAGGCGGATGCCGTCGATGATGGAAGCGTGGTTCAGCGCATCCGAGATGATGGCGTCGTTTTCATCGAACAGGGGCTCGAACACGCCGCCGTTGGCGTCGAATGCGGCCGCGTACAAAATCGTGTCTTCCGTGCCCAGAAAAGCGGAAATCGCCTGTTCCAGTTCTTTATGCACGGTTTGCGTGCCGCAAATGAAGCGCACGGACGACAGGCCGTAGCCATACTTTTGCGTGGCGGCAATAGACGCTTCCTGCGTCTGCAGGTCGCCGGACAGGCCCAGGTAGTTGTTCGCACACATATTGATCAGGCTACGGCCATCGTCGCACACCACTTCAGCGCCCTGGCGCGAGGCGATCACGCGCTCGGGCTTGTACAAGCCCTGTTGGCGCAGTTGATCGAGATTCTGTTGCAGACCGCTGAAAAAGGTGTTCTTCGCTTGCTCGCTCATGATGATCCTTGTGTGTCCCTGTTGTATGTGTGCTATCCGGGTGAGCTCAGTTGCCATAGGGAAAAGCGTCCGCTTGACCGGTGCGCGCACAATGCTGTACCGTGAAGCGCTGTTTGAAGTCTACACGTTTCCGTGTTTTTCCTCAAAATCCACTATTTCGAACTGAAATTCAATATAGTGGATATTACCCAAGCCTTTTGAACTTTGCAAGCCACCTGCCGATGAAAACCAGCGTTTCGACCAATTCTCCGCCCGAAGTGGGCGCCACCCTGCAACGGCTGCGCCTTGCGCGCGGCCTGACACTGGAGGATTTGTCGCGCATCGCGGGCGTCTCGAAGTCCATGCTGTCGCAGATCGAGCGCGAAAAGGCCAATCCCACCATCGCCATCACGTGGCGCCTGGCCAACGCCCTGGGCGTGCAGATCGGCGAATTGCTGTCCAGCGCGGAAAAAGCCGTGGAAACCATCCGCATCACGGACGCCCACGAAACCCCCACCCTGCCCGGCGACCACGCGGGCTACGTGCTGCGCATCCTGGGACCGATGGAACTGGCCGGCAAATATGAATGGTATGAGGTGACCCTGGCGCCGGGCGGCGAGCTGGCGTCGCAGCCGCACGATCCGGGCACCACCGAGCATTTGACGGTGATCCACGGCAACCTGGAACTGGAAGTGGGGACGGCGAAGAAAAAGGTCAAGAATGGCGGCACGGCCAGGTATCCGGCGGACTTGCCGCATACGATACGCAACCTGGGCAAGACGGAAGGAAAAGCGCTGCTGGTGGTGATCCACCGCTAGTGGCCACCAGCAACGCGGCGTACGGCTCCGGCGTCAGACCTGGCGCTGCCGGCGCTTCCTGCTGACAAAGCCGAGCAATGCCAGGCCACCCAGCAACATGCCATAGGTTTCAGGCTCCGGCACGGCGCTGAGCGGGTCGAGGCGGATCACTTCACAAAAGCGGTCGTTGCAGCGGCTGGCGGCGATCTGGCCAGCCTCGTTGATGCCATTGACTTGCAGATTACGCCAGCCTTCCATACCATCGACCAGGTCGGCCAGCATATAGGTGTTGCCATTCATATTGATAATGGATTCCGCACCTGAAAGGCTGATGCCCACCACGTTCCCTTTGCCATCGATCCCGAGCGCTTCCGACATGGAGTTGATCCCGCTCCAGCTGCCGTCCACCATCTTGAAGGCGCGGTAGGGAACCGGCCAGGGGGCATTGGGGAAGTACTGGTTGAACACGATTTCCCCTGCATTGTTAATCCCTCGCATCTTCACCTCGGCGTCTCTGATCGTGGGCGTGATGTCTCTCATCACACCATTCTCATAGAGATAACCGTGCTGCTTGCCGCCGGCCGTCAAGGAGTTGCCGACGATGACCCCATGATCATTGATTGCTGAAACACCACTCCAGGCGCCGCCCAGCGTACCGAGGGGAGTAATGCCCGATGCGGAATCGTACAGATAGGCGTTGGTGCTGCTGGCCTTGGTCTGGCTGTCGACCACGGTGGCGCCAAACGCGACTTTCCCCGACGCATTAACTTGACCGCCCCACGACACCTGGCCGGGAATATCCAGCGACGTCAGAGTGTTGCCCGACTGCAGTTGCATGTGCAAGGTGCCATCGGCGGCGGTGGAGCGCAGCAGCAAGTCTCCTGCAATATTGCCGCCACGCAGCATATTCGTTGCCTGAGCCGCAGGCACGGCCGTCACTGCCGAGCCTGAGGTGCCGTACCACATGTCCACGCCATTCAGCTGAACATAGCCATACAGTTCGCCCAGCGCCGTGATGCCGCCCCACTGCAAACGGCCAGTCGAGGGGAGCGCAAATGTTGTCGAAGAGAAAATCGGTGCAGGTGCAGGCAGGATTTGTGCAAACGCCGTCGTTGTCGCAGCGCTCAACAGCAAGAAACACAGGGTTTTATGTATCGGTTTCATTGTCAATTTTCCAATAAAATTAACAAGATAATCGATAATATAAAAAAGGTAAACCTTTTTGACAACTTTGATGCAAGATAAGCATTGATGGCTCCCCTTGCAGCGGCCAGCAGTGTGCAATAAGCCCTTATGCCCATGCTAAGATTTCGGACTAGACAAGATTTCCACTGCCCTTCATGGAGCCTTACCGATGACGATTTCCGACAGCACCACCACCTTCCACAACAAGAAAGTCGTCCAGTACGACCCTGACCTGCCCTTCGACGCCTCGCCCGACATCGTCTACCGCCTGTCGCTCGAATACGACGACAAGCGCAAGATGGACGAGCTGATCTCCGGCTTTCTCGCCAAGGCGGACCAGAACGCGCTCGCAGCGCTGATCATCGGCATGTGGGGCGATCCGTACGAATCGGGCGCCGACGAAGTGATCGCCGCGCTGATCGCCCACGCGCCGCAACTGCCCAATGTGCGCGCCCTCTTCATCGGCGACATGACGTACGAGGAATGCGAAATCTCGTGGATCGTGCAAGGCAGCTACAAGCCCCTGCTGGACGCCTTCCCGCAGCTGGAAGAATTGCGCATCCGCGGCGGCAATGAGCTCGTCATCGAACCGTTCGCGCACCAGCACCTGCGCCGCTTCACCATCGAAACGGGCGGCCTCGATCAAAAGATCGCCGAAGCGCTGGCGCAATCGAGCATGCCGCAGCTGGAACACCTGGAACTGTGGCTGGGCACCGAGGAATACGGCTTCTCGGGCGACGTCGACCTGTACCGCAAGGTGCTGGCGCAGCTGACCGTGCCGACCCTACGCTACCTGGGCTTGCGCGACGCGGAAATCGCCGATGACCTGGCCGTGTGGCTGGCGGAAGAGCCGCTGGTGGCGCAGCTCGACACGCTCGACCTGTCGCTGGGCACCATCGGCGACCTGGGCGCCGTGGCCGTGCTCAATCACACGCAGCTGGGCAAGCTGAAACGCCTGGACCTGTCGCACCACTACATTTCCGAGGAAAACCAGGCCAAGCTGAAGGCGCTGCCCTTCGAAGTGGTGCTGGACGACCCGCAGGAAGCGGACGAAGACGACGGCGAAAGCTACCGCTACGTGGCCGTGGGCGAATAAGCGGAGTCTTTTCCTTTGGCTACACCCCTCACCCTGCTGGCCAGCGCCGGCAGCAAGCGCGTGCGCCTGATGCAGGCGGCGCGCGCGCAACTGCGCCTGCCGCCCGCGCAGGTGCTGGAATGGCGCGACTGGCTGGCGCGGCCGGCGCTGCTGGCAGACGCCTTGCGCCAGCCCGGCCTGTTGAAGATCGAGCCGCCCGGCGACGATCCTTCTGCCCATTTTCTCTTGCTGCAGGCGGGCTGGCGGCGGCTGGACCGCGCCCCCGTGCGTGCGCCCGAACATGGCGAGCTGCTGGCCATGGATGCGTGGTTTGCGGGCTTTGCCAGCGCCATGCAAGACCTGGCGGGGCAACTGGCGGCCTTGCCGCACATACGCGTCTTCAATGCGCCGGCCGAGATTGTCCGCATGACGGACAAGCTGGCCTGCCAGCGCCACCTGGCCGCGCACGGCGTCGCCATTCCCGCCCTGCTCGGCCCCGTGCATGGCTACGAGCACCTGCAAGCGCTGCTGCGCCAGCATGACCTCGACCGCGTGTACCTGAAGCCGCGCTACGGCTCGTCCGCGTCCGGCGTCGTCGCCTACCGCCGTAACAAGGCGGGACGCCAGCAAGCCACCACCTCGGCCGCCCTGCAGCATGGGGATGGCGCGGCGCGCCTGTTCAATGTCAAGCGCATGGCGCGCTATGACACGCGGCACGACATCGCCGCCCTCGTCGACGCGCTGGCCGCCCAGGAACTGTATGCAGAAACGTGGCTGAACAAGCCGCGCTGCGGCGACAGCCACTACGACCTGCGCGTCGTGACCCTGGCGGGCCAGCCCGCGCACCGGGTGGCGCGCATCGGACAGCACATGATGACCAATCTGCACCTCGACAACCGGCGCGGCGAGGCATCCGGCCTCTTGAACGCAGCCGACCTGGAGGCGCTGGAAGCGGCTGCCGCCCAGGCCGCGCGCGCCTTCCCCGCCAGCCACGTGACGGGCTACGACCTCGTCGTGCGCCAGGGCCAGGCCCACGTGCTGGAAGCGAACGCCTTCGGCGACCTGCTGCCCGGCCTGCTGTGGCAAGGCGCGGACACCTATGCGGCGCAACTGACGCAACTGACACATGCTTAAAGATACACCGGACACACCGGACACACCGGCCATCCCCGACATGCACGCCGTCGTCGGCAGCCACGATATCGTCTTCCTCACGCTCGACACCCTGCGCTTTGACGTGGCGCAAGCCCTGTACGAGGCGGGTGAATTGCCCGTGCTGGGACGTTTTTTACCGCCGGGCGGCTGGGAACGGCGCCACTCGCCCGCCACGTTCACCTATGCCGCGCACCAGGCCTTCTTCGCGGGCTTTTTGCCCACGCCAGCCGCGCCGGGCCGCCATCCGCGCCTGTTCGCCAGCGCGTTTGCGGGCAGCGAAACGACGTCAAAGCACACGTTCGCCTTCGCGGAAGCCGACCTTCCCGCCGCGCTGGCCGCGCGCGGCTACCGCACCATCTGCATCGGCGGCGTGGGCTTCTTCAACAGGCAAACGGCGCTGGGCACGGTGCTGCCGTCGCTGTTCCAGGAAAGCCACTGGAGCGCGGGCATGGGCGTGGCCAGCCGCCATTCGACGCAAAAGCAGGTGGCGCTGGCCCTAGCCCGCCTGGCGGACGGCGATCAGCGCACTTTTTTGTTCATCAACGTGGCCGCCCTGCACACGCCGAACCGCGCCTACCTGCCCGGCTGCCGCGCCGACTGCCTGGACAGCCATGCGGCGGCGCTGCGCTATGTGGATGGCGCGCTGGCGCCCCTGTTTGCCGCCTGCGCCGCGCGCGCGCCCACGTTCGCCATCGTCTGCTCGGATCACGGCAGCGCCTATGGCGAAGATGGCTACCGCGGCCACCGCATCGCCCATGACAGCGTGTGGAACGTGCCGTATGCGCACTTCTTCATCGCCCCCGATACACCTCCCAAGGAGTCCCCACCGTGAACCCAGCCGAACAACCTGGCACCCTGGCGCAACGCATGCGCCACACGCCCTACCAGGCGTATTCGTACTCGTATCCGCACAAGGCGGCCTACCGCGCCTTGCCGCAGGCGGCGCCGCTGGCGCCCCTGTGGGCGCGGCAAGACCGCTCCGCCCTGTTCGCGTACATCCATATTCCGTTTTGCGAGATGCGCTGCGGCTTTTGCAACCTGTTCGCCATGGCCCGCCCCAGCGCCGACATGGTCGAACGCTACGTGCAGCAAGTGCTGGTGCAGATGCGCGCACTGGCCGGCGCGCTGGGCGAACGGCGCTTCGCCCGCTTCGCGCTGGGCGGCGGCACGCCCACCTATCTGTCGCCGGCGCAGCTGGACACCTTGCTGTGCGGCGCGCGCGACATCCTCGGCATCGATTTGCAAGCCACGCCGGCCGGCATCGAAGCGTCGCCCGAAACCATCACGGCCGAGCGCCTGGCCGTCTGCCGCGCGCACGGCATCGACCGCGTCAGCCTGGGCATCCAGAGCTTTGCCGCCGGCGAGATGCGCGCGCTGGCGCGTCCCCAGCAAAACGCCACCGTCCATCACGCCATCGGCCTGATACGCGCGGCCGGCTTTCCCACCCTGAACCTGGACCTGATCTACGGCATCGCGGGGCAAACCGTCGCCAGCCTGCTGGCGTCCATCGACAGCGCGCTGGCCTTCCGGCCCGAGGAAATCTATCTGTATCCGCTGTACGTGCGCGAGCAGACGGGCCTTGGCAAGATCGCGCGGCGCAAAGGCGCCGATACGCTGAACCCCATCATGCTGGCGCAGGACGGCGACAGCCGGCTGGCACTGTACGCGGCCGCGCGCGACCATTTGCGCGCGCAAGGCTATGAACAGGTATCGATGCGCATGTTCCGCGCTCCCCATGCGCCGGAACAAAACGGTCCCTCGTACTGCTGCCAGAATGACGGCATGGTAGGCCTGGGCGCGGGCGCGCGCTCCTACACGGCCAGCCTGCATTATTCGAGCGAGTACGCGGTAGCACGGACAGAGACCATCGGCATCATCGACAACTACCTGGCGCTGGACGAAGTAAGCTTCGCGCAGGCGGAACACGGCTACGTGCTGGGCGAGGAAGAACAGCGCCGGCGCTACGTGATCCAGTCGCTGCTGACGGAACCGGGCCTGGACCGCGACGCCTACACGGCGCGCTTCGGCACGCGCTGCGAGATGGATCTGCCGCAGCTGGCCGAACTGCACGCGCTGGAGCTGGTGCAGGAGGATGGTCCGCTGCTGCGCCTCAATGACCGCGGCTACAGCTATGCCGACACCATCGGCCCGTGGCTGGCCTCCGAGACGGTGCGCGCGCTGATGGCGCAAGAGGGCCAGGCGTGCTGACAACGCCGCCCGGCACTCTGTCCCTGCTGTACCGGGGCACGCTGGCGAGCTGCAATTACGCCTGCGGCTACTGCCCGTTTGCCAAGAAGCGCGACAGCCGCGCCGCGCTGGCCCGCGATGCGCGCGAAGTGGCGCGTTTTACGGATTGGATTGCGGGGCAAACGCGCCCCATCGGCGTGCTGTTCACCCCCTGGGGCGAAGCGCTGGTGCGGCGCCACTACCGCACGGCCATGCAAACCCTGGCCGCACTGCCGCACGTGCGCCAGGTGGCGCTGCAAACGAATCTGTCCGGCCCCCTGAACTGGCTGCAGGGGATGGATGGACTGGAAAAGATCGGCCTGTGGTGCACCTACCACCCGGACCAGACGACGCTGGCCCGCTTTCTCGAACGCTGCGCGCGCCTGGACGCCATGGGCGTGCGCTATTCCGTCGGCGTCGTGGCGATGAACGAGCACCTGGACGCCATCCGCGCCCTGCGCGCGGCCCTGCCCGCGCATGTCTACCTGTGGCTGAACGCCTATGACCGGCGTGGTCCCGGCTACTACGCGGTGGAAGACCTGGCCTGGCTGGACGCCGTCGACCCGTGGTTCGCGCAAAACCGGCGCCCTTCGCCCTCGCGCGGCAAGCCATGTCTGGCGGGCGAGGCGTCGCTGTCCGTCGATGGCGACGGCGAGCTGGCGCGCTGCCATTTCGTGCCCGAGCGCCTGGGCAACCTGTACACGGACGACCTGGCGGACATGCTGCAAGAGAAATCCTGCCCCCGCTTCAAGTGCGATTGCTATATCGGCTATGCGCAGCGCAAGGATTTGCCGTTCCAGTCCACGTTTGGCAACGGCGTGCTGGCGCGCATCGCGCCTTTGCACCGGACGTAAAAAAGCGCGGGCCAACGGCACCCGCGCTTTTTACCTGAACACTACCCGATTACTGCGCCGCCACTTTCGCCGGTTCCGGCGCCGCGACTGGCGTCATCTTCAGCGAACGGCTGAGGAAGCCCCAGCGGTCGGCCACTTCTTCGATCTGCTTGGTCGTCGGCTTGCCGGCGCCATGGCCGGCCTTGCTGTCGATGCGGATCAGCACGGGCGCCGCGCCGCCTTGCGCTGCCTGGGCAGCGGCGGCGAACTTGAAGCTGTGGGCAGGCACGACGCGGTCGTCGTGGTCCGCCGTCGTGATCATGGTGGCTGGATAGCAGCCGCCCGCCTTCAGATTGTGCAGCGGCGAGTATTTCACCAGCGCCTTGAACTGCTCGGCATCGTCCGACGAACCGTAGTCAGGCACCCAGCCCCAGCCCACGGTGAACTTGTGGAAGCGCAACATGTCGAGCACGCCCACCTGCGGAATCGCCGCGGCGAACAGGTCGGGACGCTGCGTCATGGCCGCGCCCACCAGCAGGCCGCCATTGCTGCCGCCGCCGATGGCCAGCTTCGATGGCGAAGTGACCTTGTTGTCCACCAGCCATTGCGCCGCGCCAATAAAGTCGTCGAACACGTTTTGCTTGTTCAGCTTGGTGCCAGCCTGGTGCCAGGCTTCGCCGTATTCGCCGCCGCCGCGCAGGTTGGCCATCACGTAGACGCCGCCCATTTCCACCCAGGCAAGATTTGCCACGGAGAAGCTCGGTGTCAGCGAAATATTGAAGCCGCCATAGCCGTACAGATAAGTCGGGTTGGAACCGTCGAGCTTCATGCCTTTTTTCGAGACGATGAACATCGGCACCTTGGTACCGTCGCGGCTGGTGAAGAATTGCTGGCGCGTTTCAAAGGCGTTCGGGTCGAAATCGACCTTCGGCTGGCGGTACACGCTGCTCTTGCCCGATTTCATGTCGTAGCGGTAGATGGTCGCCGGCGTCGTGAAACTGGTAAACGAGTAGAACGTTTCCGTGTCGCCACGCTTGCCGGCAAAGCCGCCGGCCGAACCGATGCCCGGCAAGGCCACTTCGCGCACCAGCTTGCCGTTCAGGTCGACGATCTTGATTTGCGTTTGCGCATCTTTCAAGTAATCGAGCACCAACTGGTTGTTGATCAGGTTGACGGCAACGAGGGTTTCCGCGCTTTGCGGCACGATTTCCTTCCAGTCGGCAGGCGCAGGCTTGCGCGTGTCGATGGCGATCACGCGCGATTTCGGCGCCTTGTTATCCGTCTTGAAGAAGAACACGGGGCCGTCATTGTCGATGAACGAGTACGACGCATCGAATGCTTCCAGCAAGCCCACCACCTTGGCGTTCTTTTGGCGCAAGTCCTTGTAGAAAATGCGGTTCTTGCGTTCCGTGCCTTGCGTGGCCGTGATGATCAGGTAATTGCCGTCGTCGCTGACGGTGCTGCCGCCAAACGCCCATTCCTTCTGGTCGGGACGGTCGAAGACGAGCACGTCGTCGCTTTGCGGCGTGCCGATCTTATGGAAATACAATTTCTGGAAGTAATTGATATCGGCCAGCTTGGTCGCTTCATTCGGCGCGTCATAGCGGCTGTAGAAGAAACCGGTGTTGTCCTTGGTCCACGAAGCGCCGGAGAACTTGGCCCACTTGATGTGGTCCGTCAAATCCTTGCCCGATTCGATGTCGCGCACCTTCCACTCGTTCCAGTCGGAACCGGACGCAGACGTGGCATACGCCAGGTACTTGCCGTTCGGGCTGATCGAAGTGCCGGCCAGCGCCACCGTGCCATCCGTGGACAGGGTGTTCGGGTCCAGCAGCAGGCGCGGCTCGTCCGTCAGTTTTTTCACCGTGTACAGCACGGCCTGGTTCTGCAAGCCGTCATTGCGGCTGTAGAAGTAACGGCCGCCCTGCTTCGTTGGCGTAGAGAAACGCTCATAATTCCACAGCTTGGTCAGGCGCTGCTTGATCGCGGCGCGCTCCGGGATGGTGCCCAGGTACGATTGCGTCAGCTTGTTTTGCGCCGCAACCCACTCGCCTGTCTCGGCGCTGTTGGCGTCTTCCAGCCAGCGGTACGGGTCGGCGATAGTGGTGCCGAAATAGCTGTCTTGCTGGTCGACTTTCTTGCTGACCGGATACGTCACGGGTGCGCCATCGCCGGCCGGGCACGATGGCATCGCGGCGCTTTGCGCCAGGGCATTGCCACCGAAGGCGGCCATCAAGCTGAATATGAGGGTTGCACTACGTAATTGCATGGGTTGTTGTCTCATTGTTGGATGTCGAGGAAAGCAGGCCGCCTGCATGCGCGGCGGCTGCCCATGTTGACTTTCGCCAAGAGAAATCATAGCGCGGATTGCCACTTTTAAAGCACAGTTATCCGGTGGATTTACCGTCTTTTGTTTGGGGAATTTACGTGAATGACCATGATAAATCTCGCTTTCGCCGGAATCGGCAAACTGACATTCATGCAAGAAACATTATCAAAAACAAAGTCGTTTCATCAAGCCGTCATAAATCTTCTTTACTATCGGCAACATGTTCATGGCCCGTCCAGAGGCCGTGCCGCCACATCCGCCTATGCACACTCTCGCCCTCCCCCCCGCCACCGCCACCGCCGCGCCGCCCGGCGCGGTGCCATCGAATGTGGCTTACCTGAAGCCGCCATCGGTATCCATGAGCATCGAAGGGACGGATGCCTTGCACGAGATCATTGCGGGCCGCAAGCTCAGCGCGCTGTTCCAGCCCATCATCCACATGCACAGCGGCGACATCATCGGTTACGAAGGCTTGATACGGGGGCCGTCCGACAGCCCATTGCACGCGCCGATGAATCTGTTCAAGGTGGCGCGCGCGCATGACCTGACCCTGGAAGTGGAACACCTGTGCCGGCAAGTGGTGCTCGAACGCTTCGCCGAACTGCAGCTGCCGGGCAAGCTGTTTCTCAATGTCAGCCCCGAATGCCTGTTGCTGCGCAATGCCCGCCATGGCGAGACCCTGGAATACATCGAGCACATCGGCATCAATCCGGACCGCGTCATCATCGAGCTGACGGAAAACCAGCCCACGTATGACTACGAGCTGATGCGCGAAGCGGTGCTGCATTACCGCAATATGGGTTTCCAGATCGCCATCGACGACCTGGGCGAGGGATTTTCCAGCCTGCGCCTGTGGTCGGAACTGCGCCCGGAATACGTGAAAATCGACATGCATTTCATCCAGGGCATCAATAACGACCCCGTGAAACTGCAGTTCGTGCGCTCGATCCAGGAAATCGCGGAGAAATCGGGCACCCTGGTGATCGCCGAAGGCATCGAGGCGCAAACGGAATTGCTCGTCTTGCGCGACCTGGGCGTGGCGTTCGGACAAGGCTATCACCTGGGCCGGCCCAACGCGGTGCCGGCGCGCGCCCTGCCGGCCGAAGTGGTGCAGGCGCTGGGACGCAACGGCGTGGCCGTGTATCCGCAGCGCAGCAGCCTGGAAAAGAACGGCGCCAGCATCCGCAAGCTGCTGCACCGCGTGGCGGCCGTTTCGCCCGAGAAAAACAATAACGAGGTGTACGATATTTTCCTGAAAGACCCGAAGCTGATGATCATTCCCGTCGTCGACGACGGCGTGCCGCTGGGCCTGATCAGCCGCTTCGAGATGATCGACCACTTCGCCCGTCCCTACCAGCGCGAACTGTATGGCAAGAAATCGTGCAGCCTGTTCATGGATGCCACGCCGCTGATCGCCGACCACGAGACGAGCTTGCAGGAACTCAGCTACACCATGGTGCAATCGAGCGCCCACCATCTGTTCAACGGTTTCATCATTACCGAACACGGCCACTACCTGGGCATGGGCACGGGACACGACCTGATGCGCGAAATCACGCAGATGCAGATCAACGCGGCCCGCTATGCCAACCCGCTGACGCAGCTGCCCGGCAACGTGCCCATCAACGAGCATATCGACCGCCTGCTGCACAGTGGCAGCCGCTTCTGGGTCTGCTATTGCGACCTCGACCACTTCAAGCCCTTCAACGACGTGTACGGCTACCGCAAGGGCGACGACGTGATCCAGCTGACGGGAGAAATCCTCAGCAGCCATTGCGACCCGAACCGCGACTTCATCGGCCACATCGGCGGCGACGATTTCATGATCCTGTTCCAGAGCGAAGACTGGGAAGCGCGCTGCCAGGCCATGCTGGACGACTTCGCGGCCGCCATCCTCGCCTATTACAGCACCAGCGATTGCGAACGGGGCGGCTACATCAGCGAAGACCGGCAAGGAAAGAAAGTATTTTATTCCCTGATCAGCCTATCCCTGGGCGTCATCAAGGTCGAGGCGCACCAGTATTACACGCACCACCAGATTGCCACGCAGGCGGCGGAAGCGAAGAAGCAGGCGAAGAAAATCCACGGCAACAGCCTGTTCCTGGACCGGCGGCAAGGCGCGGGCGCGGCGCGCCTGGATGCGTAGCCAGGGGCACTAGTCAAAGCTGGACGGCGGCAGGCCAGGCGCGCTCAAATACGCACGAGGTCGCCAAACGCATTGCTGCTGCGGGCATCGGGCACGAATGCCAGGCTGATGCGTGCCTCATCGCGGCGCGCCAGTAGACGGTAACTGCCCGCGGGCACGTCGACGAACAGGCCGCCATATGCCGTGTCCGGTTCCAGGCCGCCGCCGGTGACGTCTTCCCCTGCGCCGATGAAGACGCGGCCGGAAACCACGGCCAGATGCACGATAGCCTGCGGCTCGGCAAGTTCGGCGTGCAAGGCGATGTCATACGCGCCGTCGCCGCCCACGTTGAAAAACGCCACCTGGCCGCCATTCACGGCCGCCAGTTCCGCGCCGGGAATACTCCACCAGTCGCAGTCATCTTCCAGCTTGTGGCGCAAGAGGGCCGGGTCGAACACGCACAGGGTGGCCGTGCCGGTCACGATTCTCGTCATGCCGCCAGCGGCGCCGGTCCCAGCAGAGGCTGGCTTTCCACGTACTGCGCACTGGCTTGCGCCTGCCATGGAAAATGGCCATCGCGCGACGGCCAGACGATCTGGTACACGGTAAACTCGTCACCCTGGTAATACCAGCGCGCATAGCCGACATAGTTGCGGTATTGCTCGACGGGCACGCGCACGAAGGCGCACTGATGGCCCTTCAGCAAGACGTCCGTGGTGGCCGTGAAATCCGTGATGGCGCCGCTGCGCGCGGCGTCCAGCGCCACGTCGAGTATCTGGTGGGCCACGGCCCGCGGCAAGCCCATGATGAGGAATTCAGGCTGGCCAAAGCTGTGGCAAGCGCCTATCGTGAAGGCGTAGCCGGGGCCCTCTTCATCCGCACCGATATGCACGCCATGCCAGCCATGCGTGGCGATGTCGTCGATGACTTTTTGCTCGGATGCATCCTCGCCTGCCTGCCTTACCATGTTCCGCCTTTCGCTGTGCCAAAAACCACGCCGCCTTCGCGACATTCCTGCCGGCAATTATCGCATGCAGCCAGCGTCCGCGCCCACGCTTCAGTCGCGCGATGGCCGTGGCGACCGTGGCGGGGAACGCACCTGGTGCCATTGCCGCATGCGCTGCTGCGCCTCTTGCAGCTGTGCCGGCTCCAGCCTGGCGACAGCCGCTTCCCGCGCCCTGGCCGCCCCGCTATCGCCGCCCTCGGCCGCCAGCGCCAGCCACATATAGCCGCAAACGGGATCCTTCTCCACGCCGCGCCCGCTGTTGTACATGCCGCCCAGGTTGTACTGCGCCAGCGCATGGCCCTGGCCGGCCGCGCGCGCATACCATTGCACGGCCAGGCCATCGTCTTGCGGCACGCCGTGGCCGCTCGCATACATGACGCCCAGGTTGTTTTGCGCGCTGGCATCGCCCTGCTCGGCCGCCGTGCGGTACCAGCGCACGGCGCACACCTCGTCGCGCTCCACGCCCTGGCCATTCGCATACATCACGCCCAGGTTGAACTGCGCATTCGACGCGCCCTGGGCCGCCGCCCTGGCATACCAGTCCAGCGCCTGGCGCAGGTCGCGCGCGACGCCCCGCCCGCCTGCAAACATGCCGCCCAGATTGTATTGCGCCATGCAATGACCTTGCAGGGCGGCACGCCGGTACCAGACGACGGCGCGCGCCTCGTCCTTGTCCACGCCCTGCCCCCGCGCCAGCATCAGGCCCAGGTTGAACTGGGCGTCGGCGTCATCCTGCTCGGCCGCCCGCTGCAGCCAGGCGTAGGCGCGCAGCTGGTCGGGCGCCACGCCCAGGCCTTCCGCATACGCCACGCCAAGTTGCCGCTGCGCCACGGCCAGGCCCTGGGCGGCGGCCTGGCGGAACCAGGCCAGCGCCTGCGTATCGCTTTGCGCCACGCCCTGGCCCCGCTTGTAGACGAGCCCCAGGTTCAGCTGTGCCTGCGCATCGCCCTGCAAGGCGGCCTTGCGGAACCAGGCCAGGGCCAGCGCATCGTTCTTTTTCGCGCCCAGGCCTTGCGCATAGGCTTCGCCCAGCAAGGATTGCGCACTGGCCACGCCCTGTTCGGAGGCGCGGTAAAACCACGCCAGGGCCAGTTCGTCGCTCTGCAGCACGCCCCGTCCCTTGCGGTACATCTGTCCCAGGTTTTGCTGGGCCGACGCATCGCCCTGCGCAGCCGCGCGGCGAAACCACAGCACGGCGTCCTCGTCGCTCTGCGCCACGCCGCGGCCGTGGTAATACAGGGCGCCCAGGTGGTTTTGCGCGAACGCCAGCCCTTGCAACGCGGCCAGCCGTAGCCAGACAAAGGCGCGCGCATCGTCCTGCGCCACGCCTTCGCCCTTCTTGTACATCAAGCCCAGGTTGAACTGGGCGTAGGCATTGCCCTGCTCGGCAGCCGTGCGGAACCAGATATACGCCTCGTGGCTATCTCTGGCAGTATGGTGCTTGTCCATGTGCGCCCCCATCCACATTGCGCTTGCTGGCAGCACGCGCAAAACGGCGGCCCAGGGCGGCGAAATCATGTGTTGCTTAAATTTTAAATTCGATGCAGGGGAAGGACTTGAGCAGGCTCAAACGAAATAACAAAATTATATCGTTTTGATGAGCCCGCTTAGGCAGGCATGGCGGTCAGCGGCGTGATGGGTGTTTTTGCAGGAATTGCGGCACCTTGGCGGCGGCCAGCTTGTTCAGCGACACGAGCAAGTCCGCGTCGACGTCGGCGATGCCATAGCTGCTGCGCAAATGGCGGCCGATATGGATCAGCACCTGCGCCGCCACTTCCGCATCGGACTCGGCCCTGTGAGCGGCGCTCTTGAAGGCGATGCCCAACTGGCTGGACAGCAAGCCCAGCTTGTAGCTGGCCATGCCGGGAAACACGCGGCGCGACAGTTTCAATGAACACACGAGCGACTGGTGCGCCGGTGTCAGGTTCAGCCTGGCGCTTTCCGCGCGCAGGAATTTTTCATCGAAGCTGGCATTGTGCGCCGACAAGGCATCGCTGCCGATGAAGTCGAGCAACTGCGGCACCACCTCGGCCACGGGCGGCGCCTTGTCCACCATCGCTTGCGTGATGCCCGTCAAGCCCGTGATGAACGAGGGGATGCGCGCATTGCAGTTGATCAGGGTCACATAGCGGTCCGTGATCTGCCCGCCCTCGATGCGCAGCGCCGCCACTTCCGTGATGCGGTCGCCCATGTCGGGAGATAAACCGGTCGTCTCGAAGTCGATCATGACGATCGGTTTGTCAAACACATTCATGGGGCGTTCTTTCGTGGGTGCAACAGTGGGGGTATCGATAAAATGCGCAGGGCAAGGCGCCGTGTCGCAGACAGTACACCAGTACGGCAAGACGCGGCAACGCCGCCATGCACATTTTATCAACCAAATTTACGCACGGCGTCCAGCGCGAGTCCCGCACCGATACTGCCGAACAGATCACCCTCGACCTTGCGCGCGGCCGGCACCAGGGCGGCGATCTTTTCGCGCAGCAAGCGCACGCCGCTCGAACCGCCCGTGAAGAACACGGTGTCGACGGCTTCCGGCGCCACGCCCGCGTCGCGCAGCAGACGCAGCACGGTTTCTTCCACGGAACCGCACAGGTGGCCGATGGCCTCGTCGAACTGCGTGCGTTTGAGCAACAGACTCTGCGCGGGCGACAGGCGGTCCAGTTCCAGCTGCACTTCGGCTGCGTCGGACAGGGCAATCTTGCCCTCTTCCACTTTCATGGCCAGCCAGTGGCCGGCGCGCTCGTCGATCAGCTTTTGCAAACGGCCCATCTTGTCTTGCTCACGTGCATCGCGGCACACGTCGGCCAGCTGCACCCAGATCTTCTTCGTGTACGCCAGGTTGATCGTGTGCCAGGTCGCCAGGTTGAAATAATAGCTGGACGGCACTTCGCTATTGTTATGCAGGCGGCTGCCGTAGCCCAGCAAGGGCATGACGGAAGACAGGCTCAGGTATTTATCGAAATCCGTGCCGCCGATGTGCACGCCGCCGGTGGCGAGGATGTCGTCGCGCCGCTCGGTTTTCTTCGCCCGTTCCGGCGACAGGCGCACCAGCGAAAAGTCGGACGTACCGCCGCCGATGTCGGCGATCAGTACCAGTTCTTCCTTGTCGATTTGCGACTCGTAGTCGAACGCGGCGGCAATCGGCTCGAACTGGAAGGCGACGTCCTTGAAACCGACGGAGCGGGCCACTTCGGCCAGGGTATCCTGCGCCAGTTGGTCGGCTTGCGCATTGTCGTCGATAAAGAAGACTGGACGGCCGAACACGGCGGACGAGAATTCGCGGCCGGCGGACTGCTCGGCGCGGCGTTTCACTTCGCCAATGAATTGCGCCAGCAACATGCGAAATGGCAAGGCGCGGCCACCCACTTCCGTCTGGCCATCGATGAGGCTCGTGCCCAGCAAGCTTTTCAGCGAGCGCATCAAGCGCCCCTCGTAACCGGCCAGATAGCCGGCCAGCGCCGCGCGGCCAAAACTGACTTCCTCGTCTTCCGCATTGAAGAAGACGACGGACGGTAAGGTCGTCTTGCCATCTTCCAGGCCGAGCATGGTGCTCTGCCCGGGACGTGCCCAGCCTACCGTGGAATTTGACGTGCCGAAATCGACGCCGCAAGCATTGGCCATGTCGACCCTTCCCTGAATAAAGGGGCGTTATGTTATCAGAAGGCAGGCTATTGCACCAGCAAAACCCATTCGACGGGGTCAACAGCATAAACTTGCTTTGCATCAAGTAGCGGCCGCGCGCAAAAGCTACTCTTGGGAAATGAATGCCGAGCAACTCGGCCAGCTCCCGGAGACCCATCGTGCCCCTCGCCCGCCTGCGCCACCCGCGCCGCCTGCCCGCTGCTTTGCTGCCTGCTACCGTGCTGGCGGCCTTCCTCGTTTCCCTGGCCGGCTGCGGCGGCGGTTCCGCCGATACCCAGGCCGGCGCCGGCTGCTCGCTGCACAGCACGGCAGGCTGCGGCGGCAGCCCGCCGCCCACCGTGCCGCCCGTGAAGCCGCCGGTCACCCCGCCCGTGACGCCCCCCGTGATTCCTCCCGTCACGCCGCCCGAGCCGGCCAGCCTGGCCAGCGCCGTCAACCTGGTGTTTTCCAGCACGGAACTGGCCTCGGCGGGATTGGCCGGCAGCGAAGTGGCCGTCACGGCCCTCGTCAAGGATGGCGCAAACCTCGCCTTGCCAAACGCAAAGATTTCCTTTGCCGCCGATTCCGGCATCCTCGGCAGCGTCGACGCCGTGACGGACAAGAACGGCCAGGCGCGCGCCCTGCTGGGGACCGGCGGCGCCAACAGCAACCGCAGCATCACCGTGACGGCGACTGTCGGCGCGCGCAGCGGCAAGGGCACGGTGGCCGTGACGGGCAGCAGCGTGGAAGTGCTGGGGCCGGCCGCCCTGATGCTGGGCCAGGGCGCCGACCTCACCGTCACCGTGCGCGACTCGGCGCGCAAACCCGTGGCCGGCGCCGCCATCGCCTACAGCACGGGCACGGGCAACGGCGTGCGCGTCAAGGATGGGGGCGCGGCGCTCAGCAATGCGCAAGGCCAGTTGGTGCTGCGCCTGACCGCAGGCAGCCTGGGCAAGGATGCCGTGTCCGTCGGCGCGCTGGGCGCCGCCGCCACGCAAGCGTATGCCGTGGCCGGCAGCGACCTGCGCCTGAGTCCGGCCGTGGGCCAGGACGCCAGCGGCGCGGACGTGCTGCCGGAAGTGGCGACCCTGGCGTGCCAGCCCATCGACGCGCGCTATGACAAGGCGGGCGTGCCGCAAGCGGGCAGCGCCACCCTGTCGACCTCGCGCGGCAGCCTGTTCAGCGACAGCGCCTGCAGCCAGGCCTTGCCTGCCAGCTTGATTTTCAGCAATGGCAACTTGCCGCGCAGCTACGTGCAATCGGCCAACGCGGGCGTGGCCACCATCACGGCCGCCGTGGCGGGCGGACCCACGGCGCAGACGCGGCTGGAATTCGTCGCGCCCCTGAGCGGCGCCAGCAAGCTGGCCGTACAAGCGGACCCGGCAGTGCTGCGCGCGAATACGACCACTTCGGCGGCATCGGCCGACAACGTCAGCACAAGTATCAGCACCATCAGCGCCGTGGTGCGCGATGGCGCGGCCAACAACCTGGTCAAGAACGCGCCCGTGCTGTTTTCCATCTTGAGCGACCCCAGCGGCGGCTACCTGCGGCAGGCTGGCCGGGTGCTGACGGGCAGCGACGGCCTGGCGCGCGCCGTGTATGTGGCGGGGCCGGCCGACAGCGGCCGCGACGGCGTGCTGATCCAGGCCCGCATCGAAGGCGCGCCGCAAGCGGCGGCCACGGCCCTCGTGCGCCTGACGGTGGCGCGGCAAGCGCTGTCGATCAAGCTGGGCACGGGCAGCCTGCTGCGCGAATATTCACCCAGCGTGCTGCAGAAGGACTTTGCCGTGTTCGTGTCCGACAGCGCCGGCAATGCCGTGCAGGGCGTCGCCATCACGGCCGCCGCCTGGCCCAGCCGCTATGCCAAGGGATCTTACGTGTGGCAGGCGGACAAGCCCGAGTTCCCCGATACCGGCGTCTGGCGCCTGGCCCTGCCCCTCTACAGCTGCGCCAATGAAGATGTCTTGCGCAACGGCATCTTTGACGCCGCCTACGACCGCAACGGCAATGGCGTGCTCGATCCGGGCATCCCCCTGACCGTCAGCGCCAGCGGCCTGAGCGACGCGCTGGGCATGGCCACCGTCACCGTCAGCTATCCGCGCAACTATGGTTCCTGGGTGCACGTGGCCCTGACCGTGCGCGGCACCGTCAGCGGCACGGAAGCGAGCGCCACGGCGGAATGGCCATTACCCACGCTGGCCAGCGATTTCAGCGCGCGCCGCGTGGACCCGCCAGGGCGCCTCAGCCCCTATGGCAGCGGGCCCTGCGACAGCGCCGATTGAGGAGCAAGCATACCACTTGCCATTCAGTCATATTTTTTGCAACATGAACAAGAAAACAGTCTTGCCATGCGGCAATCTTTTACGCTATGCTCATTCTGCCCGCCCAGGCCGCCACAAGCGGCCGGGCCTGCAGGAATACTTTGAGACAGGTTGCTTGCCAGACCAATATGCGAAAAAAGAATACTGTAGCCCGGACACCCAGCACCGCCAGCCGCGCCATACCCGGCGCCGGACGGCGCGTGACCTCGTATGACGTGGCCTTGCTGGCCGGCGTGTCGCAATCGGCCGTGTCGCGCTGCTTCAAGCCGGGCGCCAGCATCTCGCAAGCCACCCACGCCAAGGTCATGCAGGCGGCCATCAGCCTCGACTACATCCCCAACGCGGCCGCGCGCAGCCTGATCACGCGCCGCTCGAACCTGGTGGCCGTCATCATTTCCAACCTGGCCAACCTGTACTATCCGCAAGTATTGTCCGACCTGAGCCAGCACATCGCCCGCCAGGGCAAGCGCCTGTTATTGTTTACCCTGGAGCGCGAAGCGGACATCGGCAAGGCCCTCAGCGATGTCTGGCAATACCAGGTCGACGGCGCCGTCGTGGCCGCCTGCCTGTCGGACGAGCAGATGGCCGAATTCGGCCGGCGCGACGTGCCCCTGGTGCTGTTCAACCGCAGCCCGCGCGAACACGCCGTGCATGCCGTGCTGTGCGACCAGGGCGAAGCGGCGCGCCTGCTCGTCTCGCGCCTGGCCGAAGCGGGCCACCGCCAGTTCGCCATCATCGACGGCCCCGGCGATTCGGCCGTCGCGCAGGAACGCAAGGCCGGCATGCTGGACCGGCTGCTGACCCTGGGCTTGCCCGCGCCCATCGTCGTCAGCGGCAACTACGACTACGCCAGCGGCGGACGGGGCTTGCGCAAGGTCATCGACCGCCTGGGCCGCGTGCCGGACGCCGTCATCTGCGGCAACGACATCATGGCCATCGGCTGCCTGGACACGGCGCGCCACCAGATGGGCATCCAGGTGCCGCTGCAAATGTCGGTGGCCGGCTTCGACGCGCTGGAAGCGTCCGGCTGGCTCAGCTACGACATCACCACCCTGCGCCAGCCCGTGCAAAAGATGGCCGCCGATGCCGTCGCCATGCTGGGCGAGCTGATGGAACGGCGCGGCGGCAGCGCCGAGCGGAGACGGTATTGCTCGTATCTGGTGGAAGGGAGTACGGCCAGACTGACCAGCGAACCGGCGTATATGGCGCAGCGCCTGGGAATAATGGCCGCCGCCTGAAAAACGCCCGTGGCGTTGTTGCCGGGGTTACTCTTGTCCTTCGCCGTACTCGCGTACTGTCTTCGGGGCGGCGCCTAGCCACAGGCGTTTTTCCGACGTTAACTCTGATCCCCCAGAAACCTTGCACATAAAAAAACCTCGCATCGCTGCGAGGTTTTTCACTTGCAAGATCAGGGAATCAACCGAAAATCTTGCCCTTGAGCATATTCAAGCCCTGGCTGACGAGGTCGTTGCCTTCCGGCACCTGACCGTCCGGGGTCAGCTTGTCGATCAGCTGGGGCAGCAAGGCGGCCAGGCCGCCCGAGGCCGCGTCCGGGGCGACGCCCGCTTTTTCAGCGATCTGGGTGATCGTGTCGCTGCCCAGCGCATCCTTGATCTGTTCGCCGGAGATGGGTGCATTGGCGCCCGTGCCGATCCAGCTGGCCACCTGGTCGCCCAGGCCGCTTTCCTGGAATTTCTGCAGCAGGCCGGGCAAGCCGCCATGCTGGTTGACCAGGTCCATCACGCTGGCCATCAATCCCGATGGGGCTTCCCCGTCAGCACTTTTATTGCCCAAAGCGCTCATCGCCTGTCCTGCAAGTTGATCTAGCAAACTCATCGTATTCTCCTGAACGCTATCGATTGGTGCCGCGTGACCGCGGTGTCCGGCATGGCGCAGACCATTCTCCGCCATGGAAATCATTATACTATGAATAATAACAGTGACATAATTACAATCTCAAGGCGAACGCACAGACGGCCTCACTGTCGAGGCGCCCACCTCCATCATATTTAGTTCGGCACAACTTGCAAGCGTAAATTGACGGTTCTCAAAAACGTGTAGAATTAATTTTCCCACTTACTGAGGAGTATCAACACATGAACATCAATAAAGCGGTAGACAAGGCTTACGAAAAAAAGACGTTCAAGGAAATCGCTGATGCACCCGTCGATGCGCTGCAAGGCGTGAGCGAGAAGGATGCGGAGCTGCTCAAGCAGGCATTCAATATCAAGACCGTGCGCGACCTGGCAAACCTGAAATACTCGAAGTGGGCGCGCGCCATCGTCACCCTGGCCGATACGGAAGAATAGACCGGGCCATGCCTCAGGCATCCCCGTCAGCACAGCCCGCCCCAACCGGCGGGTTTTTTGCTTCCGGCCAGCGAGCGGCTGGCAAGCCGATAGCCGCGCGGAAACGCCATTGGCCACGCCGCTGACCCTGCCCGGCATCTGCTGGCCCCTGCACGCGAGCACGGGCCGTCTTGCCGTCACCACGTCCCACATCACGGGCCACTTTCGCGCCGGCGCGGGACTGGACGCCATCATCGTGTGCGATTTGCTGCCCGCTGGAAAATTTCGCAATGGCGCGGCGCGCCACTGGTGCCGCACGCACCAGTGCTACTGGGGCACGCAAGCCGACCTGGCCGCCTGCCCGTCCGCGCAACCCATGCAGTGCCGCCAGCACGCCAGCCCCATGGGCTATGTGCTGTATCCGGAATTGTTCGACCCCACGCAATTCCACGCCAGCACCCTGCGCCTGGGCAATGATGGCCTGCTGCAACTGCGCGCCCGGGCCAATGACGGCGGCGCCCTGCTGGCGCGCGACGCGGCCGCGCTGGCCATCGACTGCCGCGCCCTGCCCGGCCTGTTTCCTCCCGACATAGTGCAACTGAATATCACGCCGCCCGCCGCGCAGGCGTTCGCCGCCGCCTTGCAGGCTGGCGCGCCGCTAGGCTGCAGCGACTGCGCCCGCTGCGGCCACCCGCACCTGGACCTGGGCGACTTCGCGCTGGCGCCGCACCGGCGCCACAGTTGCGGCCATTGCGGCCACGACGCCTCGCACAGCGCCACGGCCATCGTCTCGACGCCCTTGTGGCGGCTGCGCCAACGCTACCCGCACTGGTTCTGACGCAATGCTTCCGAAGGTGCGCCCGCCCACAGTCGGCCTGGCCGCCTGTGCGTAGACTGGCCCCATCGCCACCAACAGGAATAGCGCCATGCCGCACACCCCGCCACATGACGACAATAATCAAGCAGGCGAAGAAGGCGACTTGTCCGACCTGCTCAGCGAATTGCGCATCCTCTTGCCGGGCGCGCAGATGCTGACGGCCTTCCTCATCATCCTGCCCTTCAACGGCGGCTTCGCAAAGATCGTGCAGGCGGAAAAAATCGTCTTCCTGCTGACGTTTTTCCTGTCCATGACCAGCCTGGTGCTGCTCAGCGCGCCAGCCATCCAGCACCGCGTGATGCGCCCCCTGCAAGACCGCGAGCGTTTCAAGCGCGTGGCCGACCGCATCATGATGTGCGGCGCCTTTTCCCTGGCGCTGGCGTTCATCCTCGGCACCAATCTGGTGATGTCGGAAGTGTTCGGCCACGTCGCAGGCATCGTCGCCTGCGTGCTGATGGGCACGCTCATCGTCTGCATGTGGTGGTGGCTGCCCTTGCACTTGAAGCACGGCAAAAAGATTTAAGCGGCCACGCCCGCCTGCTGCAGCAAGGTTTCCCGGAAAATCCCCACCAGCGGGCGCAAATTGACCTTGTGCCAGGCCAACCACAAGGGCGTGCGGTAGCTGAACCACGGCAATTCCCTCACGACGACGCCGGCCGGCGCGTGCTGGCGCAGGCTGTGCTGGATCATGGCCATGCCCAGTCCGGCCGCCACCAGGCCCAGCGCCGTCAGCGGTTCCGTTGCTTCCATGCGGATGTCCGGCGTAAAACCGGCGCGCGCGCAGGCGGCGATGAAGTTATCGTGTTTCAGCACGCTTTCCTTGTGCAGCACGGCGATCCACTCCTGGCCCGCCAGGTCGTCCGGGGTCAGCTGGGCCTTGGCCGCCAGCGGATGCGTCGCGGGCAAGGCCAGCAGCATGGGGTCGCTCAGCACTTGCGCGCAATCGAGGTCGGGGTCGTTCGCCAGCGGCGGCTCGCACAGCAGCGCGATATCGAGGCTGCGCTGGCGCAAGCCCTCGATCTGCTCGGCCGAATGCAGGTTGTACAGGGCCACGTGCACTTGCGGCCGCGTGGCGCGCAAGGCGCGCAGCCCCTCCGGCAAGACGCCCGCATGCATGGCGTTTTCGATGTAGCCTATGCACAGGCCACCCTCGTCGCCGCGCCCCAGGCGTTTCGCCAGCGCTTCCAGCCGGTTCCCGTGGGTAATGAACGCGCGCGCTTCGGCCAGGAAGGTATGGCCGTCGCGCGTCAGGCGGATGCGCTGGGCGCTGCGCTCGAACAGGGTCAGGCCCAGCCGGTCTTCGAGCTGGGCGATTTGCCGGCTCAGCGGCGACTGGGAAATATGCAGGCGCTCGGCGGCCCGTCCCACGTGTTCTTCCTCGGCGACGGCGATGAAGTATTGCAATTGGCGTATGTCCAGCATATCAGACCTTTAAGGACTCAAGTTGCGCCAATTATGTCTTGGACAGGCTTAACTTGTCCAGCTATTCTGTCTGCACTGACTCACTCATTGAAGGAAAACACCATGACAATCAAACACTTACTGACAGGCAAACTGGGTTTCGGCACGGCGCCGCTGGGCAATATGTTCCGTAACATTCCGGAACAGGAAGCGCTGGCGACCGTCGACGCGGCCTGGGAATCGGGCATCCGCTACTTCGACACGGCCCCGTTCTACGGCGCCGGCCTGGCCGAGCTGCGCCTGGGCGCCGCCCTGAAGCAGCGCCGCCGCGACGATTACGTGCTCAGCACCAAGGTCGGCCGGCTGATCCTCGACGAACTGGAAGACCCCGCCGCCCGCGAACTGGGCGAAAAAGGGGGATTGTTCGAATTTGGCCGCAAGAACAAGATCGTCGATGACTACTCGGCCGACGCCACCCTGCGTTCGATCGAAGACAGTTTGAAACGTCTGGATACGGACCGCCTCGATATCGTCTGGGTGCACGACATCGCCCAGGATTTCCACGGCGACAACTGGCTGGCGCAATTCGAGATTGCCCGCACGGGCGCCTTCCACGTGCTGACCCGCCTGCGCGAAGAAGGCGTCATCAAGGCCTGGGGCGTGGGCGTAAACAAGGTGGAACCGCTGGAACTGACCCTGGACCTGGCCGAAGCCCAGCCGGACGCCTTCTTGCTGGCCGGCCGCTACACCCTGCTCGACCATGAACGTGCGCTGCAGCGCCTGATGCCGGCCGCGGCAAAACAGAACGTCGACATCGTCGTGGGCGGCCCCTACAGTTCAGGCATCCTGGCCGGCGGCGCGCACTTCGAATACCAGAAGGCTTCGCCCGGAATCATTGCCAAGGTAGAACGCATCAAGGCGATTGCCGCGCGCCACGGCGTCAGCGTCAAGGCTGCCGCCCTGCAATTTTCCTTGGCCAATCCGGCCGTGGCTGCCGTGATCCCCGGCGCCAGCCGTCCGGAACGCCTGGCCGAAGACCAGCAAGCGTTACACGCCGTCATCCCCGCCGCCTTCTGGCACGACATGCGCGCCGAGCAACTGGTGTCGCCATTCGCCCCGCTGCCAACCGGCGCCAACTAATAGATAAGGAAAGCATATGGCACACACCACCACCTCCATCGACATCGCCGCCACGCCGGCGCAAGTATGGCAACTGATCGGCGGCTTCAATGCCCTGCCCGACTGGCTGCCCTACATTCCCAGCAGCACCTTGAGCGCAGGGGGCCGCATCCGCCACCTGGCCAACCCGGCCGGCGACGTCATCGTCGAGCAACTGGAAGCGTACGACAACACGGCGCGCAGCTACAGCTATTCCATCCTGCAGGCGCCGTTTCCCGCCGCCGATTACCTGTCGACCCTGAAAGTGGAACCACTTGCCGGCAGCGACGGCGCGCGGGTCACCTGGTCGGGCCGCTTCACGCCCGTGGGCGTGAGCGAGCAGGAAGTGACGGACCTGTTCCACGGCATTTATGTGGCGGGACTGGAAGCGCTGCAGCAATCGTTAGCGAAGTAATACGCAAGGAAGACCATTTCCGCCACAGCCAGGCTTTCTTCGCTCACCCTGTGGCGGAATCGCGCAGATTCCGTGTTATCGTTAACAACAAGAGCAATCGCTGTTGTGTGCAGTGCAGCAGATTTTAGCCGGCGCCCTGCAGAGCTTGCCCGAATCTCTTACAATGTTGTCTTTGGGCAGCTCTTCTAGCCCGAAAATACCGGCCATCCGTCGACTCTGGTGGCGCATTGCCACCTCCGGCTGGGCTACTGTGCGCCCCTCCGCCCTGTCATTCTTTACCCAACTAACAAGAACATGCACGCCTCCGTAGATCCCCTGATTCCGCGCGTCACCGCGCCTTTTGGCGCTGGATACGCCGACCTGGCCCTGGCCATCGGCGGCCTCGCCATCGGCACGGGCGAATTCGCCTCCATGAGCATCCTGCCCGTGGTGGCCGACGACCTGGGCACGACCTTGCCGCAGATGAGCCACATGATCAGCGCCTACGCGCTGGGCGTGGTCATCGGCGCGCCCCTGATCACCATCTTCCTGGCGCGCATGCCGCGCCGATTGATGCTGATCTGTCTGATGCTGATGTTCGCTGGCGGCAACTTGCTCAGCGCCATCGCCCCGAATTATGGCTTGCTGGTGGTGGCCCGCTTCGTGGCCGGCATCCCGCACGGCGCCTACTTTGGCGTGGCGGCGCTGGTGGCGGCCGCGCTGGCCGAACCGGACCGGCGCGGCCAGGCCGTGGCCCGCGTCCTGATGGGCTTGACCGTGGCGAATATCTTCGGCGTGCCGCTGGCAACCTACATCGGCCAGACCCTGGGCTGGCGCTCGGCCTTCCTGCTAGTCGCCGCGCTGGGTTTGCTGACCATGCTGATGGTGCGCATCTTCGTGCCCATGGTGGCCGCCGGCGATTCCAGCCCGCGCCGCGAACTGGGCGTGTTCCGCCGCCTGCAAGTGTGGCTGACCCTGCTGATGGTGGCGATCGGCTTCGGCGGCATGTTCGCCGTCTACACGTTTATTACGCCAACCCTGCTGGAAGTGACGAAAGTGTCGCCGCTCGTCATTTCCATCTTGCTGGCCATCATCGGTATCGGCATGACGGTGGGTAATCTGATCGGCGGCTGGCTGGCCGACCGCTCGCGCCTGTGGACCATCTTCGGCGTGCTGCTGTGGAACGTGGCCGCGCTGGCCGCCTTTACTTATACCAGCAGCAATGTCTGGTTGACGGCGATCAACCTGTTCGCCATCGGCGCCGGCATCGCCGTCGCCCCGGCCGTGCAGACGCGCTTGATGGACGTGGCCGGCGACGCGCAAACCGTGGCGGCCGCCCTCAACCATTCCGCCTTCAACATCGCCAACGCCCTGGGCGCCTGGGCCGGCGGCATCGCCATCGCCATGGGCATGGGTTTGCGCTCGACGGGCTGGGTCGGCGCCATGCTGGCCTGCGGCGGCATCGTCGTGCTCGGTATTTCCGTGCTGGTGGAAAACCGCAGCCGGAATGTGAGCGGCGCGCAGCCGGCTTGATGCTGACGAGAGCGGCAGCCTGCCCAGGCAGCCGCTCTGTTGCCAGCGCTTAATCTTCGATGGCAAACGCCACCGCCGCCTCGCAATGAATGGCCGTGGTATTAAATAGCGGCAAGTCCACATCGCCCTGCTGGATCAGCAGCGGTATCTCCGTACATCCCAAAATCACGCCCTGCACGCCTTGCCGCCGCAGTTTTTCTATGATGGCGAGGAAAATTTTCCGGCTGGCGTCGGTAAAGATATTCTGCACCAGTTCCGTATAGATCAGGTCGTGCAGGATGTCCTGGTCGGCCGCATCGGGTGTCACCGTGGTGATGCCGCGCTGTTCCAGCGCATCGTGATAAAAGCGGCCCGCCATCGTCTGCTTGACGCCCAGCAAACCCACCTTGCGTATGCCCGACTGCTGCACCCGCTTTGCCGTTTCATCGACGATACTGATAAAAGGCAAGCCGATCCGCGGCACGACGGCCGGCGCGAAACGGTGCGCGCCATTCGCGCACAGCAGGAAGAAGTCCGCGCCCATGCCTTGCAGGCGCTGCCCTTCCCCGACGAGAAATTGCTCAATGGCATGGGAATCGGGCTGAGATGCGTGCGCGACGAAATCGGCCTGGTCCATGCTGACCAGCATGATGCGCGCGCTGTGCGCGGGCCCGATGCGCGCCACCAGCATTTCATTGAGAAGCCGGTAGTATTCCAGGGTCGAGGCCCAGCCGATGCCGCCAAGTAAACCGATAGTCTTGTTTTGCACATTATTCCCAGCGAAAAGAATTGCGCAAATTATACGATAGCGGCCGCCCGCCACGCGCATGCCGACCTTAGGCGTCGATCCACGCAAACAGCGCCTTGTCCGGCGTGGCGGATTGATGCCAGGTCGATTGCAACTCCATCAGAAATCCGGCCAGATCGAAGGAATTGACATCCAGCCCGGCCCATGGCGCCGTCTGCGCCCATGCCACCGCGATATCGGCCAAGTCGTCGGCCGTCAGCCGCTCGAGAGCCTGCCCCATGGCCTGCGCAAACACGTAAAGCTCACGCCCCGGGATAGACACGGGCCTGATGGCAGGCGCTGCCGAGTGGGTCAGCAATTGCCCCAGCGACGCAAAATCCAGTTCGCCGGGCAAGGCAATGCCCGTGACGGGAAAGGAATCGAAGGCATCCTGCCAGCTGGCACATGCGCGCATCTCGGCGTCGGAACAGACAAAAATATCGATTTTTTTCATATTGCAGCCATTTGGCACAATCAAACGCTTGCCGCATCATGTTGGCTGGATGCCTCGCGGCTGTATTTGCGCTCGAACGCGGCCAGGCTATCCGCCTGCGCCCACAGGCTGGCGATATAGCGGAATTCATCCTCGAATGGCTGCTCGAAATCGGCTACGTCCATCGCATACTCGCAATTGCGGCTCAGCATCACCAGCCAGTCCGGATAGCCAAGCGCCGGATACAGGCGGGTAAAGATGGCATCGAGCGACGCCGCGCTTTCCCGGCCCGCCAGATAGGCGGCGCGCAGTTCGACGATGTATTTTCCGGCCAGGAATTGTTCACCGAGGCGCTGCGCTCCCCGGTAGCGCGCGATGATCACCTCGGCCAGCGGCAGCACCTCGTCGCGGCCCCGGGCGCTGGCCAGCAGCACGACTTCCAGGTCGTCGCCTTCCTGGTCGAGGCGCAAGCGCTCCACGGCCCAGTCCACGCAGCGGTCCGCCCGGCCATCGCCATGGCGCAGCTGAAAGCATTCCAGCTCAAGTTCCGTCAATTGTTCCATTGTTATTTTTCCCGTGCGCATAAATGGACGTCAATGCACATAATGATTCGACTCCGGCCCGGCCAATTGCCATAAACGGCGAACGGTGCCCGGCACGCGGAACGAAGAGTATGGCGGGCATATTATACGACGGACAGTGGAAAGCCCGTACCGGATAATGAGCGGAAGGAATGGGAACGTTTCGATAGAAAAGAGAGGGAGGAGCGATTAATTACACTGCCGCATAGCGGGGAATTTATTCGGGACAGGAAAAAAAACGATTCACAAAAATGGAAAATCCAGGTTTATCTGGAAAATATTCATTTAAAGAAACTTCAAAACAGGCCATGCGCGCGGCATGCCGAACATGGCCCTTGCCCGATTATTGCGGATTCGACGCCACGATGAATGGATCGAAGGTCAGCAGAGTATTGCCCGCCAACAACAAGGTTATCGTATATTGCACATTGCTGCCTTTGGCATTGACGCGGCCACCCCATACGGTGCTGTCATATTGCGGGTAAGGCGCCGGATTGATCATGCCGCTGGTGATGGCGGTGCCATCGAAGTTGTGGATGGAAACTTGTTCGGCCGGGTCCAGCGAGCTCACGTTCCAGACGATGGTGTCGCCGTTCTTGCACGTTGTCACCAGTTCATTGCCGCCTTCGTTGCCATTGCCCGAGTAGCCGGTCGTATCGACCATGAAGACGTACTTGCTCAGATTTTTTTGTGCCACTGCCTGACCAACATTGACCGCTACCAGTACATTAATTGTTGCCATGATTTTACCCCTATTTGGAATGGAATTAAACATTACAACTATCCTTTGTGCGATGAAATAATGAAGACCCATTCAGGTTTCCGGCAGCGCCCGCGGCGTAATCGGATTCCATCACTGGTGCATAAAAATACGCGAAATGTATCAATTAAAAATACACAAAATATATCAATAAATCACCAAATCTATCGATAAGATAATACGCCTGATGACCAATGATGTTTTTTGACCCTCATTACCGCAACCACGAAGTGAGGATATTTCGTTTATTTTCGCAAGTCAAATTATTTTTAATAATATTTAGAATCTATCCATTAATAACATTTAATTTTTAAATGAAATTTCTTTTATTTATAACATTGAAATTCCGTGTTTGATTTACCGCAAACAATAGAGGTGTATCAACGGAAACAGATAATGAAAAGAAAGAAAACAGGGGATGTGATGGGCGCCGCAGGCGGGCAGGATGGCGCTACGGCAACTCAGCTCGTTTGCAGCATCTTCTGCAGCACCGCATCGAGCTCATAAAAATCCACGGGCTTGGTCAGATGTAAATCAAAGCCCGCGTCGGACGCCATCTGGCGGTCCTTGTCCTGGCCCCAGCCCGTGACGGCCACGAGGATGGCGTCCTTGCCGCAGGGCTGGCTGCGCAACAGCCGCGCCACGTCGTAGCCATTCATGTGCGGCAAGCCGATGTCGAGCAAGATCACTTGCGGCATGAAAACTTGTGCGGCTGCCATGCCGGCCGCGCCATCGTAGGCCGTGCGCACGTCATAGCCGAGGATGTCGAGCGCCAGCGCCAGGCTTTCGGCCGCGTCGGCGCTGTCGTCGATCACCAGCACCTTGCCTTCGCGCGTGCCGGCCAGCAAGCGGCGGTTGGGTTCGGGCGGCGCCTGCAAGGGTACGGCAGGCAGCGGCAGGCGCAAGGCGAAGGTGCTGCCCTGCCCCACGCCATCGCTGTGCGCGCTGATGCTGCCGCCATGCAACTCGGCCAGGCCGCGCACGAGAGACAGGCCGATGCCCAGGCCGCCCTGGGCCCGCGACAGGGCCGGTTCCAGCTGCGAGAACAGGTCGAATACCGTGTCCAGGTGCTCGGGCGCGATGCCGATGCCCGAATCGCGCACGCTGATGTGCACGTCGTTGTCCGTGCATGCCACTTCCAGCCCGATGACGCCGTTGGCGGGCGTGTACTTGATGGCGTTCGTCAGCAGGTTGGCAATCATCTGTCCCAGGCGCGTGGCATCGGCGTCGAACCAGATGGCTTGCGGCCATTGCTCCACGAGCACCTTGTGGCCGGATTGCACGGCCAGCTCCGCCACGCTGTGCAGGGCCGCCTCCACCACGGGCGCCAGTTCCACGCAGGCGCGGCGCAGTTCCAAACGCCCCTGCGTGATGCGCGACACTTCCATCAAATCGTCGACCAGGTGCGTCATGTGCCCCACTTGCCGGCCCAGCACGTCGCGGGCCCAGCGCAGCTGCGGGTCGTCCAGTTGCGCCAGGCGCAACACTTCCAGCACATTGCGCATGGGCGCCAGCGGATTGCGCAACTCGTGCGCCAGGGTCGCCAGGAATTCGTCCTTGCGCCGGTCGGCGGCCGCCAGCTGTTCATTGAGCTCGCCAGCCTCCTTGCGCGCCAGTTGCAGCTGCTGTTCATACTTGCGCCGGTCGCTGGCGACAAAGACGGCGATCTCGTCATAACGCACGCCATCATGTTCGCGGCGCACGGCATTGAACAGCATGGGGATGGACTGCCCCTGGCGCTGGCGCATGTCGAGCAGGATTTCCGACACGCTGCCCTGCACCTGCATCAGCGGCAGCCAATGCGTCTGGTGGAATACGCGCCCGCCGATGGTCAGCAAATCCTGCAGTTTCTTTTTCCCCAGCAGCTCCCCGGCGCCATAGCCGAGCCAGCCGCAAAAGGTGGCGTTCGCCTGCACGATGGTGCCGTCGGCCGTGCACAGCAGCAAGCCGCAAGCTGCGTGCTGGAACAAGGTGCTGGCGTCAGGCAAGGAAGGCATCGTGTCGCGCATTACAGGTGTTGGCCGTCGAGAAAGTGGCGGATGGCGCGGTAGCTGGCGTCGGGCACGCTCATGTGCGGACAATGGCCCACATTTTCGAGCACGTGCAGGCTGCTGTGCGGCAACATTTCACGCAAGTACACACCCACGCAAGGTGGCGCGATGAAGTCGTCGCTGCATTGCACGATCAGGGCCGGCGTGCTGTTCTGCGGCAAGACGGCGCGGTGGTCGGACAAGAACGTGGCTTGCGCGAAATGCCGGGCGATGACGGGGTCGGTACGGCAAAAGCTGTTCGCCAGGTCTTGCCCCAGCGCCGGCTGCCCTGGCGCGCCCATGATGGCAGGCGCCATGCCGGCGGACCAGCCCAGGTAATTGCTATCCATGGCATCGAGCAAGTCGTCGATATCGGCACGGCTGAAGCCGCCCCGGTAGCCGGCCGCCGCATCGTCGACATAGCACGGCGACGGCGCCAGCATGACTTGCGCGGCGAACAGCTCCGGCTCGGCGATGCTGGCCAGCAAGGCGCTCATGGCGCTGACGGAATGGCCGATGCAAATCACGGGAGCGCCGCCGACGGCATGGATGACCTGGCGCAAATCGGCGCCATGCGCGTCGAGCCGCGCGTAGCTATCGAAATCATAGGCACCGAGGTCGGAAGCGCCGCTGCCGACCAGGTCGAACAGCACGGTGCGGTAGCGCGCACGAAACAGCGGCTCCAGGTAACGCCACATGGTCTGGTCGCAGCCAAAGCCATGCATGAACACCATGGTGGCAGCCGCGCCCGCCTGTGGCGCACCGTTGCATTCGCGAATGCGGACATTGTTCCGGTCTTCTATGCGCATGCCGCCTCAGCCTTGAATATTTCCATGTGGAATGTAAATTAACTTCTTGCTAGCATCTTAGCATGCGCCATTTGACCCTGGGCAACACCATTGGCGCTGGACAAACGCCACGCCACGGCGGATAATGAGAACGATTCCCATTATCAAAATAGCAGGCGTGTGCCTGGCTTTTCCCTGTGCGCCCCCGTGGCGCCTGCTGGCGGCAACAAGCCGGTTTTATGTTAAAGGTTTGTACCGCATGCGCGCTTTCTGGACTGTCATACACCGCTGGGCCGGCCTGACCATCGCCCTCTTCCTCATCGTCGCCGGCCTCACGGGCGCCGTCACGTCGTGGGACCACGAACTGGACGAATGGCTCAACGCCGACATCATGGACACGCCGGGCCACGGCCCCCTGCAGCCGCCGTTTGCGCTGGCGCAAAAAGTCGCCGCCGCCGACCCGCGCGTGGAAGTCAATTACATGACCCTGGGCCTGGAAGAAGGCCATGCGGCCGCCTTCATGGTGCGCCCGTTGACGGACCCGGCCACGAACAAGCCGTTCGTGCTCGACTACAACACCGTCTACATCGACCCCGTCACGGCGCAGATCACGGGCACGCGCGATTCGACGGCCATTTCCCTGTCGCGCCGCAGCCTGATGCCGTTCCTGCGCCACCTGCATTACAGCCTGCACGTGCCCGCCTTCTGGGGCACGGACCGCTGGGGTTACTGGCTGATGGGCACGGTAGCCCTGGTGTGGCTGCTCGACAGCATGGTGGCGTTTTATCTGACCACGCCGCGCCGTTTGCGCCCGCGCGCGCAGGACGAGGCGCCGCGCCACCGCGACGCCGCCAGCTGGTGGCAGCGGTGGAAACCGTCGTGGGTGCTGCGCTGGGCGGCCGGCGGCTACAAGCTCAATTTCGATCTGCACCGCGCGGGCGGGCTGTGGGTGTGGCCCGTCATCATCGTCGTCGCGTTTACCTCGTTCTCGCTGAACCTGTACCGCGAAGTGTTTTATCCCGTCATGTCGCTCGTTTCCACCACCACGCCGGGACCGTACGAAACGCAGGTGCCGGCGCCCTACGGCACGTATATCACGCCCGCGATCGGCTTCGAGCAGGCCGTGGAGATTGCCAAAAAGCAAGCCGCGCAGCGCGGCATCACGGCGCCCATCGGCGGCATTTATTATGGCGGCAATTATTCGTTCTACAACGTCTCCTTCTTCGATCCGGCCGACGAATTCGGCGCGGCCGGCATGGGCCTGTCGAACCTGTATGTCGACGGCATGAACGGCAGCATCATCGGCCAGCACAAGCCGTGGGAAGGCACGGCCGCCGACGTCTTCGTGCAACTGCAATTCCCCCTGCACTCGGGCCGCATCCTCGGCTTGCCGGGGCGCATACTGATGTCCTGCATGGGCCTGATGGTGGCCATGCTGTCCGTGACGGGCATCGTCATCTGGGAAAGAAAACGGCGCGCGCGCCGGCTGCAGGCGAAAAAGCCAGCGAACTTCACCTGAAGCAGCAACTCCATCACGGCGCAGGCGGACCAATGCAGTCTGCGCCGCACACCTTGCCAGCGGCCTGATCACGCGCAACGCGCAAGGCCAGCACACCTCCCCACTTTCCTACCCAGTAGCCGGCACATGCCGGCTGCCTGCGCTGCGCGGGTTCCGTGCGCCAGTCCGCCGATGCCATCAAATGCAGTTTACTTGCAATAGCATCAGGCGCAAGCTATTATTGCAACTCAATTGCATTTATACCTTCACGCCGGGCCTGCGCCCAGTACCACCTTCCGCCTTTTTAGAAAGTCCTATGCGCCATCACGTATTCGCAGCTGCCATGCTGTCCACTGCCCCGCTCGCTTACGCGGCGGACGACGTCACCCTGCAAACCATCAAGGTCCGGGCTGACCGGCCTTCCAGCATCGACAGCGTCGTCCTCGTCGAGAATACGCAAGCCCAGAACCGGACCCTGGGCGGCATGCTCGAACATGTCTCGGGCGTACAAAGCAGCGCCTTCGGGCCGAATGCGGGCGCGCCGGTGATCCGCAGCCTGAGCGGCAGCCGCGTGCAGATCCTCGAAGATGGCCAGTCCATCCTCGGCATGAATGCGCTCAGCGGCGACATCAACATCCCTTTCGATCCGCTGTTCGCGCGCAGCGTGACGGTGAACAAATCGTCCGATAGCGTGCGTTTCGGCGGCAATGCCATCGGCGGCAGCGTCGACGTCGATTCCGGCATCGTTTCCAGGAAGATGGAAACCAAAGAAAAGGACGTGGAATTGGTCCTGCGCAAGGGATTCAACGATGCCGACGCGCAAGGCTTGCGCGTCAACTTCAACGATGGCAAGCACTTCTCGACGAATCTGCAACTGTCCTTCCAGAAGATCGGGCATTACGATATTCCCGGCAACAGCAAGGCCGGCGCGTGCAACAGCCAGCTGTTCCCTGCAACCGGCGGTGTCAACACCTTCCTGGCCGACAGTTGCCAGAAGGAAGCGCGCATCCAGCAAATCTACAACAAGGCGTCGCAACCGTTTATCGACCAGTTCATGAAGGAAAATCCGGACTGGGCGGACGGTGATTTTTCCTTCTACACCAATAATCCCACCTCCGTCTGGCAGCGCAAGACCTACGTCAACCCGGCCAATCCCGCCTACGTACCGGGTACGCCGTCGATGACCCAGAGCAAGATCAACAAGGACGTCACCCCCGATTACCACGGCACCCTGGGCAACAGCCATGCCAGCAATGCCCACTTTGCCGTCGGCACGACCTACTTTTTCGACCAGGGCTACGTGGCCGTCAGTCTCGACTCCAAGGAAAGCGAATACGGCGTGCCGGGCTTTTCCATGGAAAACAAGTCGTTCGGGGCGAATTATGCCGAGGGGTTGCCCGTCGGCGTCGTGATCAAGCAGGATAAATATGCGCTGGAAGCCCGGCTGTCCAGCCCCGTTGCGTATCTTGAAAGCGTGCAACTGCGCATGTCACGCCTGAACAATGCGTCGGGAGAGCGCCTGGGTTCCATCAAGGCGAATGATTACCAGTTCGACACGAATCAAGCCGAGCTCCTGCTGGCGCACCGGCGCGCAGGCCCCTTGAGCGGCATGCTGGGCTTGAGCCACAAGGCCAGGGATATCGCCGGCAGCGGGCCGCAGCTGTACCTTCCCGACGCGAGCACGGTCAGCCGCGCGCTGTTCCTCAAGGAAAGCCTCGACGTCGACTGGGCCACCTTCGACGCGGGCTTGCGCCATGAAAAAGTCGAGCACGAGATCCGCAAGAGCGGCTTCAAGACGTCGAGGAATGCGAGCAACTCCCGACTCGAGGACAGGTCGTTCAGCCTGAACAGCTATAACCTGGGCGCCTCGGCCAAGCTGGGCCAGCTGTTCGGCGCGAAGCTGCGCTACTCATCGTCGGAAAGAGCGCCCGACGTCAATGAGTTGTATGCGAGCAACCGCCACTATTCGATCATGACCCAGGAAGAAGGCAACCAGAACCTGAAGGCCGAGCGCGCGAAGAATACCGAGCTCACCGGCCTGTTCGCCAACCGCGGCTTCCAGCTGTCGGCCACCGGCTACGTCATGAAGTACGAGAACTACCTCTACCTTGGCCACTCTGGCGCCCAGATGGCCAATCGCCTGCCCTTGAAGTACTGGAAGCAGACCGATACGACGGTCCGTGGCTTCGAGGTCGACGCCTCCCAGGTCGTGCAGCTTGGCGGCTACGGCAAGCTGAACCTCTCCGCCTTTGCCGACCTCGTCAAGAACAAGGCGGACAATCCGGACAAGCTGCGCGCGCACAACGACGGCGCCTACCTGCCCAACATGCCCACCAACCGCTATGGCGCGAATGTACAGTGGGAAAACAAGGGGTGGAAGGCCAAGCTGTCCGGCACCCGGTATGACAAGCAAAAGTACCTGGGCAAGAGTGTCGGCGAGGAAGTGCCGCTCGACGGCTACACCATGGTGAACTTCCAGGTCAGCCGCGCCCTGCAGGTAGCCAATTCGCCGTTTGCAGGCATCGAGGTGTTTATCAGCGGCAGCAACCTGCTCGATGCGGATGCCAGGCCGCACAATTCCCCACTGAAATACATCGCGCCCTTGCCGGGCCGTGGCTTTCAAGTTGGCTTGAGCGCCAGGCTTTAAGGCACGCTGCCGTTTCGCTCCCGCCGCACCAGCGCCAGCACGCTGTCGCCCCGGTTGCCGTCGCAGCAGGCGGCCACGCCGTCCGTGAAATCGGGCGCCGTCAGCCGCGTCAGGACGCTGCCGGGCGGCATTTCCAGCGCCAGCCGGGCGCCCCGCTCCCACGCCAGGCGTACGGTACTGGTCCACTGCACGCGCCGCGCCATGTTGGCGGCCAGGCTGTCGCGGATGCGGGCCGGGTCGAACAGCGCGCGCGCCGCGCTGCTGCTCAGGTAGACGAGCGAGGGGCGGCGCACGGCCACGCCCTCGAAGGCGGCGGCCATGTCGATCGCCGCGCCTTCCAGCAGCGGGCAATGCGACGGCACGCTGATGGCCAGGCGCTTGGCCTTGCTGCCGCCGTGCGCCAGGGCCAGCGCCATCACGGCTTGCAAGGCGGGCTCGCTGCCGGCAATGGCGATCTGGCGCGGCGCATTCAGGTTGGCGACATACACGGGATTCGCGGCGCCATGCACTTGTGCCAGCAACGATTCGAGTTGCGCCAGATCAAGTCCGATGATGGCCGCCATGCCGTAGCCAGCCGGATACGCCTGTTCCATCAACTCTCCGCGCCGCGCCACCAGGCGCACGGCATCCGCATAATCGAGCGCGCCGGCCACGACGGCCGCCGCATACTCGCCGATGGAAAAGCCGGCCACCATGTCGGGCAGCGCGCCGCGCGCCGCCAGCGAACGCGCCATCGCCACGCCCGCGATCAGCAAGCACAGTTGCACGGCCCGCGTCGACGCCAGCGCTTCGGCCGTGTCCAGCGCCAGGGAATCTTGGCCCAGCACGTCAGCCGCTTCGGCCAGGGCCGCCGCCACGGCCACATCGTCGGGCAGCGCATGCAGCATGCCGGGATATTGGGCGCCCTGGCCCGGAAAGGTAAACAATACGCTCATGCCTGCTCCCAGGGCGTGGCCGTCAGCACGGGACCGTGGTCCGTTTTCAGCAAGACCCTGCCCCGCCCCGCCGCCCATTCCGCATACGCAAAGCCGCCATGGCCCGTGTCGATTTGCAGATCCAGCCGGCACGCCGTGACCGTGGCGGCGATGGCGCGCAGGGCGTCGGCCTGCTCCGCGTGCGGCGGCGCGGCGATGCGCAGCACGAGATCGAGGTCGCTGTCGGCGCGCAGCACGGGCAAGCCGCTGGCCAGGGCGAAGCCCACGCCGCCCGTCGGGCCCCAGGCCCAGCCCGTGGCATCGAGCAGCGGCGCCACCGGCCGCAGCGCATCGAGCGCAGTACAGTCAAAACCGGACGGCGGGGTGTGCGCCAGCTGCGCCAGCATTTCCGGCGTCACGCGGCGCAGAACGGCGGAAGACTCCACTTCGCACGCATGCCGTTCGCTGCGCAGCCGGCCGCGCAAGCCCACGGGGATGCGTCCGGGCGCGCTGCTGCCGCGCCGCACCACCAGCGGCGCCGCCTGCAGCCAGGCAGCGTCGGCCCAGGCGGGCAAGCATGCACCGTCCGGCAAGCCGGATACCCACAGCAAGTCATGCGCGCGCCAGGCGTCCATCAAGCCACCACCGCCTTGACGGCGAAGAACAGCAGCGATGGTCCCAGCAAGCAGCCCAGGCCCGTATGAAACGTGGCCACCAGCGCGCCATACGGCACCAGCTTGCGGTCGGTGGCGGCCAGGCCGGCCGACACGCCGCTGACGGTGCCGGCCAGGCCGCCGAAGACCATCGCAGAACGGGGCGTCTTCAGGCGCAAAAAGCGCGCCGCGGCGGGCGTGCCCACCATCACCAGGATGGCCTTGATGAGGCCTGCCGCGATGCTGAGCGCCATGACGTCCGAGCTGGCGCCGATGGCCGCGCCCGTGACGGGGCCGACGATGTACGTGACGGCGCCGGCGCCGATGGTGGTCATGCTGACGGCGTCCGAATAGCCAAACGCGTAGGCCACGCCGGCGCCGACGAGGAAGGGCAGCACCACGCCCAGCAGCAGCGCCACGACGCCGATCAGGCCAGCCTTGCGCGCTTCCGTCGCCTGCACCTCGAAGGCCGTGGCGACGATGGCGAAGTCGCGCAGCATGGCGCCGCCCATCAGGCCGATGCCGCCGAACAGCGACAAATCGGCCAGGCCCTTGTGGCCGCCGCTATGCACGCCGCCCCAGTAAGCGAGGCCCAGGCCGATCACGATGGCGATGGCCGAGCCGTGCACGCGGCCCAGGGTCAGGTATTTCGACAGCGCCATCGAGACAAGCATGATCAGGCCGACGAAGGCGAAGGCCGTCACCAGGCCATTGTGGATGGCGGCTTTTTCAAAGATTTCAAGCATGACGGTGCTCCTTCATCAGCATCGAGTCGGCTTGCACGCGGTCGGCTTCGGCGGCAGCGATGGCGGCAGGGCTTTCCGACCGGTTAATCAACGAAATCACGGCGCCGCACACGAGCACGGAACCGATGGCGGCCAGCACGGCCACGGGCCCGCCGCGCAGGGCTGCCACCACGTCCTGCTGCGCCGCCATGGCCACCACCACGGGAATATACATGGCGCCCCAGTATTCGACGCCCCGCTCCGTCATCTGCGGCAGCCAGGCGCGGCGCTGCATGTAGAGCCGGGCGCAGATCAAGAGCAGCATGGCGATGCCCACGCCGCCCACGTTGGTCTTGACGCCCATCAGCTGCCCGAGCAGGTCGCCCAGGAAGATGCCGAGCAAATGGCACAGTGCCAGCAATGCGGTTCCGTAAATGATCATGATTGTCTCCGTTATAGGAATAGGAATGACTTGATGTCTTCTCTGTTGTTGCACCTACCACTGCTGCCCCAGCACCTCCCTGACTCTTGCCGATGCCTGGCGGTGCGGCGCGCCCAGGCGGCTGGCCAGTCCCCGTTCCGGATCGGCGCGGATATCGGCCAGCGCCGCTTGCAGGCTGGCGCGCACTTGGGCCAGATCAAGCTCCGACGGCGCGTCCGGCTGCGCCACCTGCAAGGTTTGCCACAGCAGGCCCAGGGTGGCGTAGTTCCTGACGTCGTAGGCCATGGGCGCGATGCTCGCGGCCAGCGTTTCGAGCGCTTCCACGGTGCGCAGGGTGATGCGCGCGGCCGACGCCTTGCCCATCGCGTGCACCATCACTTGCGGATCGTCGAGCGCGATCAGCCGGTTGGCCTGGTAGCCGTGGGCGAGAAACGCGCCCGACATGGCCTTGCCGACGATCAGGCCGATCACGGGATGGCCCGCCAGGCGCGCCTCGGCATACGCGCCCGCCGCGCCGGCCAGCGCCTGGTGGATGCCGTACGCTTCTTCGCGCCGGCCGTAGGCCTGGCTGGCCACGTCGATGACGGCCACGATGGGCCGCTTCACGGCCAGGTCGCGGTCCTCGGCAAGCACCTGCTGCACGGCGCGCGCCAGCTGCCACGCCTCGACCAGGCCGACCTCCCCCGTGCGGGCGCGCGTAAAACGGTTGTCCGGATCGGGCAGCACGGCGAGGTAGCGCGCCGGCTCGCCCGCCAGCGGCGCGTCCACCACGCGCACGGAAGGCGGATAGCCGTCCAGCGGCGCAGCGTTGTTCGTGAGTGCCGCCAGCCAGACGGCGCCCCGGCTCGTGTCGGTAATGGCGTTCATGCTGCTGCTCCTTTGCTGTAGATCAAACGTACGGCTTCCGGCGTGGCTTGCGGGCCGGCGTCCACTTGCGCCAGGCGGGCCAGGTAGCCTTCCGCCTGGTCGCTGCGGTGCCGCGCCGGCACGCCGCGCGCGAACAATGCGGCCACGGTGGCGCGCATCTGCGCCGTGTCGTCTTCCACATAGGCGTCAGCCAGGCCGCTGTGGAAGCGCTGCTCGCCGCCCGTCAGGCTCCAGATGAAGGGCTTGTTGCGCGAGTCGAATTCGTCCACGCCCGCCTCCTGCTCGATCACGGCGGGCCCGTTGAGACCCAGGCGCGCTTCGCGCGTGACGACCAGGTAGCTGCACAAACCCGCCGCGATCGACATGCCGCCGTAGCAACCCACGGTGCCGGCGGTGATGCCGATCACGGGCTGGTAGCGGCGCAGGTCGACGATGGCCGCATGGATGTCGGCAATCGCCGCCAGGCCCAGGTTCGCTTCCTGCAGGCGCACGCCGCCAGTCTCGAACAGGATCACGGCGCGCGTCGGCACGCCGTTGCGGTTGTCGCGCGCCGCCAGTTCCAGCGCGCCGGCGATCTTCGCGCCGCCCACTTCGCCCATGCTGCCCCCTTGGTAGGCGCCTTCGATGGCCAGCACCACGGCCGGCTGGCCGTCGAACAAGCCCTTGGCCACCACCACGCCGTCATCCGCCTGCGCCGTCACGCCTTGTTTCGGCAGCCAGGGCGAAGCGATGCCGCAGAACGGATCGAGCAGCTCGCGCATGCTGCCATCATCCAGCAAGGCCCTGGCCCGGCTGCGCGCCCCCCGTTCGATGAAGCTGTCGCGCTCCAGCAATTGCTTCAAGGTGCTCATGTAGACCTCCCCGCTTGCAATTCTTCATACGCTTGCTCGATGCGCATGCGCACCACGCCCGGCGTGGCGCCGCAATCGTTGATGACGATGGCCGCCGCCGGCAGCGGCTCGCCGCCGAAGACGCGCAGCAGCAGCGCATCCCACACGGCACCCTTGCCATCGACGGAGGTGTTGACGACGATGCGGGTCACGCCATCGTCGCCCGGCTGCAGCAGCACTTCCAGGTCGCCCGAACCGACCACGCCGGCCAGGGCGCGCCCCGCCGCCGCTGGCCCGGCCGGGAATGTATAGTCACGCGTTTCCATGCGCTTCTCCTTCTGTCAATCGATCGAGAAACAGGGTGGCCGCCAGCAAGTCGGCCGCGCCGCCCGGCGACACGCCGCGATCCAGCGCCACCGCTTCCAGCGCCAACAGCGCCTCGGTGCCGGCCACAGTGGCCGCGCCGCCGGCGGCCAGCACCCGCGCCGCACCCGATTGCAGTGCCAGCAAGGCCGCCTCGCCGCCGCGCGACAGCACGCAGGTGTCGTCCAGGCCACTGAGAATGGCCAGCAAGGCGTTCAGGCGCGCCGTCGTCTCGCTGTCGCCGCGCGCCCGCGAGGCGTGCAAAGCGGGCAGTCCCGCACCCGTCACCAGGGGGAAACCGGCGCGGGCCTGGCCCCGCGCGCCATCGACCTGATACTGGCGGCACGCCAGCTCGCCCTTGTTGCCGGTGATGCCAGGCGCGCCGCGGTCGTGCAAGCGGGCCAGCGCGCCGGCCCGTGCCGCCACGGCTTGCGGCGCCAGCGACGCGCCGCGCGCGCCCTGCTGCGCCGCCGCCGTCACCAGCAGGCCCAGCGCCCAGATGGCGCCCCGGTGCGTGTTCACGCCGCCCGTCGCTGCCAGCATCAGCGCTTCGCCGTCGCGGCCGATGGCGCCGATGCGCTGGCGCAGGCCGTCGTCATCGCCGCTTTCCCAGCCCGCCTGCGCCATGGCGGCAAACACGGGCTGCAGCACGCAGGCCGAGTGGCACATCAGGGCCCAGTTCAAGTCCGCATGGGCGCCACGGCTGCGCAAATCGACCAGGCCCGGTTTCGGCGTCAGGGTCACTTCATCGAGCAGCGCCTGCAGCACTTGGCGCGCCAGGGCCGCAGGGCGTACCTGCACCGGCACTGTCGTCGTCATTGTGGTCATCATTGTCATCATTACCAGCTCCTGAATTTGGCGGGTGGTTGATACAGGCCGTCCGACCATTCGACCAGGTCGGCGATGCTTTTCGCGGCCAGCAGCGAGCGGTTCGCCGCTCCCCGCTGCACGCCGATATCCTCGGGCAGCGCGATCAGGCCGTCGGCGCGCAGTTTCGCCGTCGTCTTCGGGTCGTGGCGCAGGCCGATGGGCGTCACGCCGGCCACCGCCGCCAGCATGGCCTTGCGTTCGTCGAGCGAGCGGGCCTTGTACAGGTAGGCGATGCCCTCTTCCGTCAGCACGTGGGTGACGTCGTCGCCATAGATCATCACGGGCGCGAGCGGCATGCCGCTGGCCTGGCCCACGGCCACGGCGTCGAGCGATTCGACGATGGTCGGCTGGCCGCCGTCCTGGAAGGTTTCGACCATCTGCACCACCAGCTTCTTGCCGCGCGCGAGCGGGTCGTCCGTCTCGATCAGGTCCAGCCAGGCGGGCGTCGGATGGCGACGGCCGTGCGGATCGTGGCCCATGTTGGGCGCGCCGCCGAAACCGGCCAGGCGGCCGTTGGTGACGGTGGACGAATTGCCCAGGCCATCCATCTGCAGGGTGGCGCCGATGAACAGGTCGACCGCATACTGGCCCGCCAGCTGGCACAGGGCGCGGTTCGAGCGCATGGAGCCGTCGCGGCCCGTGAAGAACACGTCGGGCCGGGCGGCCGCATAGCCTTCCATGCCCAGCTCCGCGCCGAAGCAGTGCACGCTCTCGACCCAGCCCGTCTCGATGGCGGGAATCAGGGTGGGATGCGGGTTGAGCACCCAGTTGCGGCAAATCTTGCCCTTCAAGCCCAGCTGCTCGCCGTAGGTGGGCAAAATCAGTTCGATGGCGGCCGTATTGAAACCGATGCCGTGGTTCAGCGACTGCACCTGGTGTTTTTCATACACGCCGCGGATCGCCATCATGGCCATCAGCACGTGCACGGGCTTGATGACGCGCGGGTCGCGGGTAAACAAGGGTTCGATGAAGAACGGCTTGTCGGACTGTACGACGAAATCGATCCACGAGCCGGGCACGTCGACGCGCGGCAAGTCGCTCACGTCGTCGACGATCTGGTTCACCTGGGCGATGACGATGCCGTCGCGGAAGGCGGCCGATTCCACCAGCGTGGGCGTGTCCTCGGTGCTGGGGCCCGTGTACAGGTTGCCCTGGCGGTCGGCCATGTAGCCGGCCACCATGACGACGTTGGGCGTGAGGTCGACGAACAGGCGCGCATACAGCTCGATATACGTGTGGATGGCGCCCACTTCCAGCAATCCATCCTGCAGGAATTGCGCGATGCGCAGGCTTTGCGTGCCGGCAAACGAAAAATCGAGCTTGCGGGCGATGCCCCGCTCGAACAAGTCCAGGTGCTCGGGCAGGCTGACGCTGGGCATGATCAGGTGCAGATGGTGGATCTTGTCGGGGTTGACCTGGGTCAACATGCGGGCGAGGAAATCGGCCTGCTTCTGGTTATTGCCTTCAAGAACGACGCGGTCGCCCGGCGCAAGCAGCGCTTCGAGCACGGCGACCATGTCGCCCTGTTGCAGCACGGGGCCGCTCGCGTACTGGCGCACGGCTTCCAGGCGGCGGCGCTTCTCCGTGCGCCGCGTGTCCCATTGTTTTTGCCGCTGCGCTGGCGCTGCTGTGGCGGTTGACATCATGCCTCCGGAATGAGCTATCGAACCCCGACGATAGAACGAAAGCGTCACCGCGACAATCAACCTGCTACCATGTTCATTACCTTGAAGTTAATGAACTGACATAAAAGAGGCTAGCCATGGCCATCAATGAAGAAATTACCTTGAAGAAGCTGGAGGTGTTTCTCAGCTTTATGGAATTGAACAACCTGGCGCGGGTGGCCGATGCGCTGGGCCAGAGCACCGTCAGCGTGCACCGCGCCCTGCACTCGCTGGAAGACGGCTTGCGCTGTCCCCTGTTCAAGCGCGAGGGCCGCAGCCTGATCCCCCTGCATGCGGCCTACACCTTTGCAGAATCGGCGCGGCGCGCGCTGGCCGAGTGCGAGGAAGGCGTGCGCAAGGTGCGCGAAATGTCGGGCATCAACCCCGTGCGCCTGAAGATCGGTTCGCTGTATTCCTTGACCCTGCACTGCATCCCGCAACTGGTGATCGCCCTGAAGCTGCGCCGGCCGGGCCTGGACATCGACCTGACCCTGGGCTCGAACCGCGAACTGCTGCAAAGCCTGGCCGACGGCAGGCTGGACGCCATCATCGTCGGCGTGCAGGAAGACGAACACCATGCGGGCCTGGTGGCCGTGCCCCTGTTCCAGGACGACATCTTCCTGGCCGCGCCGCTGGCTTCGCCCTATGCGGAGGCCGCTTCCGTGGACTTGCAGGCGCTGCGCGACGACAAATTCGTCACGCTCAACGAAGGTTTCGTCACCTCGCAAAGCTTCAACCATGCATTCGAGCTGGCCGGTTTCGTGCCCGACACGGCCATGCGCGTGGGTGACATCTTCTCCCTGATCAACCTGGTAAGCGGCGGCATCGGCTACAGCCTGCTGCCCGGCCGAGTCCGCGCCTTCAGCTCGCGCATCGAACTGCTGCCCCTGGACGCCCGCTACGGCTCGCACCAGCAAATCACCCTGCTGATGCTGAGCAGCCGCGAGCGCGACCCGAATCTGCTGGCGCTGGCGGCGGAGTGCAGGTTGTATGGGCGTGGCGAGCGCGCAACTGGTAGCTGAAATGGAGTCGCACGTCGAAACGGTGGCACAGGAGCGCCGCGCTGCGATGCTGGGACGCATGGAAAACGGGGCCACTTGCAATCTTCAACTGGGCAGCATCAGCTCAAGTTGGAAATTCTCCGTGCATATAGGTTTTCCAGAGATTGTCGATAAAGTCGATCTCGACTTTATCGTGACATGCCTGCGCAATCAAGCCCATGTCGTCCGACACATATCCAGCAAGGTCGGAATTTTCAGTGACTTGATACACTTTCTTGAATGCGATCTCCCTGATCTCCCTCACCAGGGCGCCCTCGGGTGGACAAGATGAGCTCACTTTTTCGTAGCTGGCACACCATGCGCCATCAAACTCAAAAGAGTCCCTGGCGCACAATGCAGCATCCCAGTCAGTATCTTTCTGAAAAATAGTCTCAAAGAAAATACTCTTATTTATTGTCGTTAAAATTTCGCTTACGGTCGTCATCTCGATATTTCGTATTCATCTGTGTGGATGCCATTCGGCGTTTCGTGAGCCTGCGCGCCAACGATTGTTATGACCTGACGCCAAAACGCCCGCAAGCAGGTCAACGCGCCCATTATAGGGACTGGCATGGACTGCTCACGGGACTGGAGCACGGTACAATCAAATCGCGCTATCCCACGGCGCCGACAGCCGCACGGCGCAGTTGATGAGACCCACCATCGAGTAGGTCTGCGGGAAATTCCCCCACATCTCCCCCGTCACCGGATGCGTGTCTTCCGACAGCAAACCCAGGTGGTTGCGCGCCATTAACATCGTTTCGAAGATTTTGCGGGCTTCGTCCTTCCTGCCGATGCGCGCCAGGGCGTCGATGCGCCAGAAGGTGCAGATGTTGAAGGCCGTTTCCGGTTTGCCGAAGTCGTCGGGCGCTTCGTAGCGGCGCATGTAGGGGCCGTCGCACAAGGACGCTTCCAGCGCGTCGACGGTGGCGATGAAACGGGGGTCCATGGGGTCGATGAAGTTGACTTCCGCCATCAAGAGCACGGACGCGTCCAGGTCGCGTCCGCCCAGGCTTTCCGCGAAGGCTAGGCGCTCCTCGCTCCACGCTTCGCGCAGTAATCTCTCGCGGATCAGCACGGCGCGGCTGTTCCAGTGGTCTGCCCGGTCGTCCAGGCCCAGCTTGTGCGCGACCTTGGCTAGGCGGTCGCAGGCGGCCCAGCTCATCAGCATGGACGAGGTGTGGACCCTCGCCCGCGTGCGCAGCTCCCACATGCCCGCGTCCGGCTCCGCGTGCAATCTGAATGCCTGGTCGCCCACGGCTTCCAGTGCGGCAAACTCGGCTTTTCCCGCCCGGTGGAACAATCGGTGGTCGAGGAAGGCCTGCGCCGCGCCTAATACAATGTTGCCGTAGACGTCGTGCTGGAAATGTTCCTGCGCCTGGTTGCCCACGCGCACGGGACCGTTGCCCCGGTAGCCGGGCAAGTGGTCGAGCATGGATTCGGGCAACTGCTCTTCCAGGCCGATGCCGTACAGGGGCTGGATGTGGCCGCCCTTCGAGCGGGCGACGATATTCGTCAGCCAGCGCAGGTATTCCTCCATGGTGCCCACTTCCGACAGGCTGTTCAATGCGCGCACGACGAAGAAGGCGTCGCGCAGCCAGCAGTAGCGGTAATCCCAGTTGCGGCTGCTGCCGGGCGCTTCCGGGATGCTGGTGGTCATGGCGGCGATGATGGCGCCCGTGTCTTCATATAAAGACAGTTTCAAGGTAATGGCGGCGCGGATGACCACGTCCTGCCATTCCAGGGGCACGGCCAGGCGGCGCGTGTAGGTGCGCCAATAGTTGATGGTTTCCTTTTCGAAGATGCGCGCCGTTTCGTCGATGCCGCCGGCCAGGGTTTCATCGGGACCGAGAAGGAAGTTGGCCGTGCCGCCCAGCACGAAATACGTTTCGCTCAGTACATAGTTGAGCGATACATCGGTGTTCAGGCGCAAGGTCTGTTCCGGTCCCACGTAGCGGATGTGGTGGCTGCCCTGCGTGATCTGCGGCGCCAGCTTGCCCCAGTCGTAGCGGGGGCGCAGGCGCACCCGGATGCGCACGGCGTGGTCGAGCGGACGCACCCGGCGGATCAGCATCAGCGGGCGAAACATGCGGTCCCGGCTGAGGAATCGGGGCGCGAAATCCGTGATTTCCACGCCGCGCCCCTGCGTATCGTACAACCGCGTGCGCAGCACGGCCGTGTTCGGCTCGTAGACTTGCTCGCTGCGGGCGAAGTTTTCGATGTCGATGGCCCACACGCTGCCGTTTTCAGTGTCGTCCAGCAAGCGGTTGAAGACGGGATCGCCGTCGAAACGGGGCAGGCACGACCAGACGACCTGCCCCGCCTGGTCGATCAGGGCACTGAAGGCGCAATTGCCCACAACGCCGCAGTTGAGGGATGCTGGCGCGGACGCGCCGCCGGGGGTGTCATCAGCTTGCTCATTGGATATGGTCATCGGCTACTCCTTGAAAGGGGATACGGACGCGGCCAGCAGCGCGGCGCGCAAGGCGCGCGGACTGGCCAGGCGCAGGGTGGCGGCGCTGGGGCCGCTGCCCACTTTCACGCCCTGCCCGCCTGCTTGTTGGACATAGGCAAAGCCTGCCTCGTCGGTGGTGTCGTCGCCCGCGAACACGGGCCGGCGGCCGGCGAACGGGGTTTCCTGCATGAAGGCGGCGATGGCGCCGCCCTTGTCCGTGGCGGACGGCTTGGCTTCCAGGACCATTTTGCCATGCAATAGCAATACCCCCGGGCACGCTTGCACGGCCGCCGTCATTTCTTGCATGCACAGTTGCTCGAGTTCCGGCGCCAGCCGGTAATGCAGGGCCACGGCGCCCCGCTTCCGCTCCACCAGCAAGCCGGGGTGCATCGCCGCCAGCGCCTGCGCGCGCGCCAGCACGGGCGACACGTCGGGCGTGGCCGCCACGCTGAACGTGCCATCGGCGCCACGCCGCTCCACGCCATGCACGCCGGCCACCGGCAACACCAGGGGCGCCAGCATGGCGTCGATCTGCGCCACGGGACGCCCGGAAATGAGGGCCAGCGCGCCCCCATGGCGTTCGGCCAGCAGCGCCAGCGCCTCAATGACGCCCGCTTCCAGGCGCACGCCGTCGGGCGTGGGCGCCAGGTCGACCAGGGTGCCGTCGAAGTCGAGGAAAACGGCTGTGCCGGGCGTACCCAGCAGTTGCAGCAAGGCTGCGCTGTCGTCAGGGGTCTCGACCATCAAATCATCCCCTTGCGCCGCTTGATGCGGCTGTGGGCATCGATCTTGGTCATGACCTTGTCGCGCTGGCGCAAACGGGCCGCATCCAGCAGCATGCGCCCGGCCCAGCGGTACACATTGAAATGTTTCACGCGGGCCCGCATGCTCTTCATGCGCTCGCGCTGTTCCACGGGCGGCATCACGAGGGCGCGGTACAGGGCGTCCGCGCCCTGCTCGATGTGATACGGGTTGATGATCAGCGCTTCGTGCAATTCCCGTGCCGCGCCCGTGAATTGACTTAAAACAAGTACGCCCAGCTCGTCTTCGCGCGCGGCGATGAATTCCTTGGCCACCAGATTCATGCCGTCATGCAAGCTTGTCACCATGCACACTTCCGAGGCGCGGAAATAGCGCTGCAAATCGTCCTGGCCGTGGTGCTCCGCTTTCAGCAGGATGGGCACATAATCTCCGCTGCCGAAACGGCGGTTGATGCGTTCGACCATCTTGCGCACCCTGGCGTCAAAACTTTGATATTCATCGAGCGAAGCGCGGCTGGGGGCGGCGATTTGCACAAAGGTAAAATTGCCCACCATGCCAGGCTGCTGTTCCAGCATGCGCTCGACGGCCTGGAAGCGCTCGACGATGCCTTTCGTGTAATCGAGGCGGTCCACGCCGATGCCCAGCAAGTGGTCTTGGGCCACGCCCAGCTCGCTGCGGATCTGTGCGCGGCAGGTGGCCACGTCGGGCTGCGCCGGATCGTCCTCGGGCCAGGCGATGGAAATCGGGTAATCCTCGACCTGCGTCATCTCGCCGCCGTAGGAAATGGTCGACGCTTCCGGCTCGATGCGGGTTTCCAGGTAGCGGTCCACCGTTTCGAGGAAATTCTTGCGGTGGAATGGCGTGTGGAAGCCGAGGATGGTGCTGCCAAGCAAGCCGTCGAGGATTTCCTCGCGCCATGGGCAAATGCCGAACGATTCGGAATTCGGCCAGGGGATATGCCAGAACGTGATGATCGTCGCCTTCGGCAAGGCTTCGCGCACCATGCGCGGCAGCAAGGCAAAGTGGTAATCCTGCACCAGCACGACGGGATTGTCCGTCTTCGCTTCGGCGATCACGGCGTCGGCGAAGCGGCGGTTGACCTTCACATATTGCTCCCAGTCGGACGAGCGGAACACGGGGCGCACATGGGCGATATGGCACAGCGGCCACATGCCCTCATTGGCGAAACCATAATAATAGCCCTGCTCTTCCTCTTCCGTCAGCCATACGCGGCGCAAGGTATAGCTGGGATTGTCGGGCGGCACGGGAACATGGTCGAGTTTATCCACCGTCTCGCGGTCGGCGGAACCGGCGCCGTGCGCGATCCACGTGCCGGAACAGGCGCGCATCACGGCTTCCACGGCCGTCACCAGGCCGCTGGCGGGACGCTGTACGGCAATGCCGGCATCTGTTTTCGTGTGGATGTACGGTTCGCGGTTCGACACCACCAGCACCTGGTCGCCCTGCAAATCGGCTTCCAGCAAGGCGCGCAGCTTGTCCGGCGTCCAGTCGGACGACCAGCCGTTATCGCCCTGGCGTTCCAGATGGTATTCCTGCAGCAATTCGCGCAAATCGCCGATCAGCGGCTGCATTTCCGGCGGCGGCGCGGGCGCGGCGGCGGGAGCGGCGGCGTCCACGGCCCCATTACTTTTCGGTAACAATTCGCCCCGCAGAATATCTTTCACGGCCGACAGCCAGCCGCGCCAGCTCAGATGGGCCACGAACACGGTCATCAGGGAAATCAGCACGGCCAGCACGGCCAGGAAGGCAAAGATGAAATGCTTGGTATCCGTATTGCGGCGCTCGACAAAGCTCATGTCCTGCACCAGCACCAGCCGTCCCAGCTGGGAGGCATCCTGCATGACGGGGGTTTCGCTGAGGTGGACCTGGCCCTGCGGCAATTGCGCGAGGGATTTGTACAGGCCGCCCGTGGGAGGCGTGCTCCAGCAGCCGATGGAAGTTGGGTATTGCGCGGACTGGTACAGCAAGTGGCCTGCATTGTCGCAAAAGCCGATGGCGATCAGGCGTTCGTCGCGCGTGGCGCCCTGGAACAGTTCTTTGACGCGCGTGGCGTCTTGCGCTGGCAGGTATTCGGTGAGCGAGGGCCGGAGGGTTCCAGCGAGCAATTCTGCCCGGCTGTCGAGGTCGCGCACATACCAGCGCAGGGTGATGTTGTCGAGCAGGGGTACCACGATATAAGCAAACAATCCCAGCACCAGGGCCAGTGGCAGGATGAAGCGCAAGGACATTCGGAGTGATCGTACTATCATCGTTTTCCTTTGCAAAAACAAAAAGCATGGCAAGTATGACTATGTTTCCACTGCGGCGACGCCCGTTTGCTTTCCGTAGCGAAACGTCAACGTGGCATGGCGCAGCGCAGCAATTTCTTCCAGTATCCACCTTGACGCAGGTCTTATCCGTACGGCAACGCACGCCCCCGTTACGCCATCTGCCCGTAAAATACCGCTTCCGACATCCATTTCACTAAAAACAAGGAGTTTTCGCCTATGGATCTCAGCACGTTCCACTCGCTGATGGGAGGCCCGCTGCGCTCGGCGCTGACCGTGCTCGTTTCCGCCCTGCTCGTCACCGTGGTCGCCATCGGCGTGCACCGGGCCGGCATTGGTTTACTGAAAAGGCTGGCCAATGGCCGCCCGTTCACCACCAACGCCACGCGCGTGGCCTTCCGCGCCAGCCAGTTGTGCGTGATCGTCTTCGGCCTGCGCATGGTGCTGGCCGGCGCGCCCGACGACACGCCGGGCTTGCTTGCCATGTCGCATCTCGCCAGCGTGGCGCTGATCATCGCGCTGACCTGGCTGGCCATGCAATGCATCCAGGCCCTGTCCATCACGATTTCCGAAGTCAATCCCGTCGACGTGGCCGACAACCTGCGCGCGCGCCGCCTGATCACGCAAGCCCGCGTGCTCACGCGCAGCGCGCACGCCATCGTCGTCATCCTGGGCCTGGCCTTCGTGCTGCTGACCTTGCCCGGCGCGCGGCAGATCGGCGCCAGCCTGCTCGCGTCGGCCGGCGTGGCGGGCCTGGTGGCCGGTATCGCCGCCCGTCCCGTGCTCGGCAATTTCATTGCTGGGCTGCAAATTGCGTTTTCGCAACCCATCCGCATCGACGACGTGCTGATCGTCAATGGCGAATGGGGCAAGGTCGAGGAAATCAAGGGCACGTATGTGGTCGTGCGCGTGTGGGACGAGCGCCGCCTGATCGTGCCGCTGCAATGGTTCATAGAAAATCCGTTCGAGAACTGGACGCACAGCTCGTCCACCCTGCTGGGCACGGTGTTCCTGTGGCTCGATTTCAGCATCCCGCTCGACCCGCTGCGCGCGGAACTGACGCGCATCTGCGAAGGAGCCGCGCAATGGGATGGCCGCGTCTGCACGGTGCAGGCGACGGATTCGAACGAGCGGGCCGTGCGCGTGCGCTTCCTCGTCAGTGCGGCAGATTCGGGCCTCGCTTTCGAGCTGCGCTGCATCGTGCGCGAGCAGATGCTGGCCTTTATCACGGCTAATTATCCGGACGGCTTGCCCCGCTTGCGCTCCACGCACGACCCCATCGAGCTGCACGCCATGCAGGCGCAGAACGACAGCGTGTCGCTGTACAAGGCGCAGCACAAGGCTTGACAAAACCTGCGGCGCGCTGCCCTCGCCCGCGCGCCGCTAGAATAAGGCGCATGAGCACCACCGCCTGGTTCATCCTGATCGGCTGCCTGATGCTGGCGCGCGGCCTGGGCGCCGACGGCATCGCGCGCCTGCCCTTGACCTCGGCCATGGCTTACCTGGGCGTGGGCCTGCTGCTGGGCCCCATGTTCCTCGGCCTGTTTGCCTTCGACCTGGTGCGGCAGGCGCGCCTGCTGGAAACCCTGACGGAAATCGCCGTCCTCATCTCCCTGTTTTCCGCCGGCGTGAAGATGCCCGTGCCCTTCAGCCTGGCGCGCTGGCTGCCGTCGCTGCGCCTGGCGTGGCTGTCGATGGCCCTCTCCGTGGCCCTGGTGGCGGCCTTTGCATGCCTGGTGCTGGACCTGCCCCTGGGCGCGGGCGTGCTGCTGGGCGCCATCCTCGCGCCCACCGATCCCGTGCTGGCCACGGACGTGCAGCTGCGCCATGCGGGCGACAGCGAACAATTGCGCTTCATCCTGACCAGCGAAGCGGGCATGAACGATGGCAGCGGCTTTCCTTTCGTCATGCTGGGCCTCGGTTTGCTGGGCTTGCATGAGCTGGGTCCCCATGGCGCCACCTGGCTGTGGCGCGATTTGCTCTGGGCCAGCGCGGGCGCCATCGCCCTGGGCGCGGCCGGCGGCGCGCTGCTGGCCTGGCTGGCCTGGCAAGTGCGCGCCAAGGAACCGAAACACGCGATGCTGGACGACCTGGCGGCCCTGGGCTTGATCGCCTGCGTGTACGGCGTGGCGACCTGGCTGCACGCGTGGGGCTTCTTGGCCGTGTTCTTTGCCGGCGTGGCCTTGCGCCAGACGGAACTGCGGCTGGCCGGCGCGCCGAAAGACCGGCAAGGCTTGCTGCAAGCGGGGGAAACCCACGCCGCGTCCGCCGCCAGGCCGCACGACGGCGAGGTGACGCTGACCGTCAGCGGCGAATCGCTCGTCTTCAAGGAACACCTGGAACGCCTGTCCGAACTGACCCTGGTACTGTTGCTGGGCGGCGCCGTCACGGCCGCCGCCTGGCGCTGGCAGGCGTGGAGCGTGGCGCTGTTCCTGCTGCTGGTGGCGCGCCCGGCCAGCGTGATGCTCGGCTTGCTCGCTTCGGGCACCAGCGTGCGCCTGCGCGGGCTGGCCGCCTGGTTCGGCGTGCGCGGCATCGGCTCGCTGTACTACCTCAGCTATGCCATCGCGCATGGCTTGCCGCGCGGGCTGGCGCGCGAACTGGCCGACATCACCCTGGTCGTCGTCATCCTGTCCATCGTCGCGCACGGCTTGACGGTCAAGCCCCTGCTGGAACGCTATTGGCGCAAATAGGCACCAGTCGGCCCACTTTGTCATTGGTTCAAAGCAATGTTTTGTCAATCGCCCCTATGTCGGGCGGAAATGTTGTTAAGATAATTAAAAATGGCAAAAGAGAGAATCAATGAAACGACGAAGCGTGCTGGGACTGGGCGTCTCACTGGCCCTGCTGCAAACGGGCTGCGCCACCGATCCGGCCAGGCTGGCGTGGGAAACGGAATTTGACGGCTTCATGCGCGATGGACTGGCCCGCACGGAAACGCCGGGCATGGGCGTGGCCGTGGTGCGCGGCGAACAGACCATTTTCGCGCGCGGCTATGGCTGGGCCGACATCCAGGCCGGCAAGAAGGCCGATGCCAACACGGTTTTCCATGTCGCGTCCGTCAGCAAGCTCGTCACGGCCGCGGCCGTCATGATGCTGCTGGAACAGGGCGCCTTCCAGCTGGACGACAAGGTGGCGGCCTACCTGGACTTCCCGCTCATGCACCCGAAGTTTCCCGACGTGCCCATCACCTTTCGCCATCTGCTCAGCCACACCTCGGGCATTTCCGACGCCGTGTACGAAAAGACGACGGCGTTTGCCGTGCAGGGCGACCCGCGATTACCGCTGCGCGACTTCGTCAAGGGCTATCTGTCGCGCGGCGGCGCCTGGTACGACGCGGATGTGTCGTTTGCGGCACGGCCCGGCACGGAATGGCGCTACAGCAATGTCGGCATCGCCCTGCTCGGCTATCTGGTGGGCCGCGTGAACCCCGATGGCCTCGACGCCTTTACGCACGAGCACCTGTTCGAACCGCTGGGCATGGACCATACGGCGTGGAGCCTGGCAGGCTTGCCGCGGCGCGCCGTCGTCGCCCAGCCGTATGTGCACAAGGAGCCGGGCCTGCAAGTGCTGCCGCCCGTCGGCTATCCGGACTGGCCGGCCGGCCTGCTGCGCAGCTCGGCGCATGACTTCGCCCGCTTCCTGGCCATTTTCAGCAATGGCGGCCGGGTCGATGGCCACCGCTACCTGCAGGACGCCACCCTGCAACTGTTTTTCGCCCCGCAAGCGGCTCCCGTCGTGCCCGCCGATTCATCCGTGCGCCAGGCGCTGGTGTGGCTGCTGCGCGACGTCGACGGCAAGCCGCTGGCCACGCACAGCGGCGGCGACCCGGGCGCCGCGTCCGTCGTCTGCGTCGACCGCGCCAGCAAGACGGCCGTGCTGGCCTTTGCCAACGTCAGCGCGGACAAGGAATTTCGTTCATTCCAGAAAGAAGTCGTGCTGCGCCTGCTGGCCCATGGGGGCAGCGGCGCGCCGGCGGCAAAGAAAGCCTAGGCGCCGAACCAGCCGCGCAGTTTCTCGGCGGCCCGTTCCTTGACGTCGGCCGTGATGTAGGTGGCCACTGTGGCGACGGCCGCCGCCAGCACGGCCAGGTCATCCGCATAGCCGACGACGGGCGTGATGTCGGGAATCGCGTCGATGGGCGAAATGAAATAGCCGAGCGCGCCATAGATGGCCGTCTTGGCCCACAGCGGGGTGTTCGGCTGCTGCGCCGCGTAATACAGCCACAGGGCTTTTTCGATGACTTCGCGCCCCGCCGTCTTGGCAAACTTGACGACCTTGTCCCAGAAGCTGTCATCCGTGTATTTCTTTTCATACTGCTTGTCGGCCTGGGGGGCGTGGTCTTCTTCCAGATTCTTTTTTCTGCCAAACATCTGCTGCTCCTGTCTGCCGCGCACGGCGTTACGAATGCGCACCTTAGCATAACGGCGCGCCGGGCGCGCGGCGTGCAAGGTAAGCTATCGTCATGGAAATATCCGCCACCACCACGGCCCGCGCCGCCGGCCTGCGCTACACGGGCGACCACCAGCGCGGCATCGCCCGCCTGGGCAAGCCCGGCAAATTCCGCTACCGCGACGGGGATGGCCAGTTCCTGCGCGATGCCGCCGCCTTGACGCGCATCAAGGCGCTGGCCATACCGCCCGCCTGGACGGACGTGTGGATCTGCCCGCACGCGACTGGCCACCTGCAGGCGACGGGGCGCGATGCGCGGGGCCGCAAGCAGTACCGCTACCATGCGCGCTGGCGCCAGGTGCGCGATGAAGTGAAATATGAGCGCATGCTCAGCTTTGGCCGCGCCCTGCCCGCCATCCGCGCCGCCGTCGCGCGCGGCATGCAGCTGCCCGGCCTGCCCCGTGAAAAAGTGCTGGCCACCATCGTGCACTTGCTGGAATTGACGATGATGCGCATCGGCAACGAAGAATATGCGCGCACCAATAAATCGTTCGGTCTGACGACCTTGCGCACGCGCCACGTGCAGCTCGATGGCAGCGCCGTGGCCTTCCGCTTCAAGGGCAAGAGCGGCGTGCGCCACGATATCCGCCTGAGCGACCGGCGTCTGGCCAGGGTGCTGCAGCGCATGCGCGAGCTGCCGGGGCAGGAACTGTTTCAATATGTCGATGAGGATGGCGCGCGCCACGGCGTCGATTCGGGCGACGTCAACGATTACCTGCGCGAAGTGACGGGCGAAGACTACACGGCCAAGGATTTCCGCACCTGGTCCGGCACCTTGCTGGCCGCGCTGGCCCTGCAGGCGTTCGAGCAAGTCGATTCCGAGGCGCAAGCGAAGAAAAACATCGTGCAGGCGATCGAGTCGGTGGCAAAAAAACTGGGCAACACGCCGACGATCTGCCGCAAGTGCTATGTGCACCCGGCCGTGCTGGAATCGTATCTGGATGGCAGCTTATGGGAAGGCATGCGCGCGCGGGCGCGGCAGCAATTACAGGAGAACTTGCCGGCGCTGGCGCCGGAAGAAGCGGCCGTGCTGGCCTTGCTGCAGCAGCGCCTGCAGGCCTGACCCCATCAAGCCTGGCGGGCGGGATGGGGCTGGCACTGGGCCGACAGTGTGAGGGCGTCGCTGCGGCAGACGGGCAAGGCGCCGTGGCCAACGTCGCGCGCCACGGGCGCCGGGGCGGCATCGTCCGTCCGCGCCTCGTCCGTATTCATCAAGGTGGCCGCCAGGGTCGAGAATGTAAACAGGCAGATCAGCAGGAACGGCTTGTTCACGTGGATGGACTGGACTGGCTTTTGCATCGCATACTCCGTCGGACTGGTTGGCTGTTGCAGCATGAACATCATCATCGCGTGTTTCCGCAAGGCATACAATCAGACAGTTTCGACAAGATAAGTAGGACAGCGCTGACAGGCTCAGCCATAAAAACCCGTGTCGGCGGATTTGACACCGGCGCCGGCCCGTTTCAGCCAAGCCCTTGTTTTTACAGCATATTTTATACAGGAACGCTTCCTGCTTGACCTCTTGCCTGGGCACGCTTGGCGCCAGTCAACGGGGGAACGATCATGGGTTTTATCAAACAGGCGCTGCTGGCGCTGCTGCTGTGCGCCATGTCCGCCGCGCACGCCACCCACATCGGCTACACGGCAACCGCGCTGGGTGGCACGCAGTGGCGCTACGACTATACCGTCAGCAATACCACCCTGGGCGTGCCCATCGGGGAATTCACCTTGTTCTTCAACGTGGGCCAGTACGCCAACCTGCACAACGTTTCCACGGCGCCCGGCTGGGACGTGCTGCTGGTGCAGCCCGATCCCGCCATCCCCGCCAGCGGCTACCTCGACGCGCTGGCGCTGGCCGGCGGCATCAATCCCGGCGCCACGGCCACGGGCTTTTCCGTCACCTTCGACTACCTGGGCGCGGGCAGCCCCGGCGCCCAGCCGTTTTCCATCCTCGACCCCGTTTCCTTCATCGAACTCGACTCCGGCAGCACGCAGCCGGCCGCCATCGCCCTGCCCTCTACATATTGGCTGCTGCTGGCCGGCGTGCTGGCCATGCTGTGCCTGCGCCGCCGGCAGCTGGCCGCCGCCGTGCTGGCCCCATTGCTGGCCCTGAGCCTGTGCGCCTGCGGCGGTTCGAACGATCCGACGCAGCCGCCTACGCCGAAAGTCATGCTGGCGGCGGATGCGGATACGCTGGGGCCGGACACGGCCGTGCCCCTGGCGGCCAGCGCGGACGCCGGCCAGGCTGCCGGCCCCTTCACGGTGACGGCACTGCGCAAGGTGGGCGAGCAGCGCATCAACCGCCGCACCTACGAATACACGTTCCGCATCAGCATCCGCAACAATGGCAGCGAAGCGGCAGGCAACGTGCGCGCCATCCTCGCCAGCGTGCCCGCCGGCGCCAGCATCGTGGACGACAGCGTCCTGGCCGGCGGCATCGACGCGGGCGCGACGGTCACTCCCGACGACACCATCACCCTGCGCATCGACCGCACGCGTCCGTTCGAGCTTGGCGGCCTGGCGTGGAACATCACGTCCGGCGCCAGCGTGGCCCTCGACCCCGTGCGTCCGGCGCAGGTGGTCAGCCTGCCGCTGGCCGAACTGGGCTTTCCCGCCGGCGCCGACAAGGTCGCGGCCAGCGGCGCCGTGACGGACGTGCTGCTGAAAGATGGCAGCCTGCGCTTTTCCACCCCGGGCGACACGGGCGAAGACCAACACGCGCAGTTTTTTGTCACCAAGGGCAACATCGTCACCACCCTCGACCTGCTGATCCAGAGCGAGCTGCCGACCGCCCTGCAAGTGTATGTCGAGCCGCTCGAGAACGGCTCGCTGCCGCCCGCGCCGCCGAAGCTGGCCATCGGCGGCCTGGGGCAGAACAATACGCTGCAGCCCGGCGGCCTCTCCTTCCGCCTCGAGGGCGTGGCGCCGATGAACCTGCGCAACGACAGCGGCGGCTTCCTGGCGGCGCAGAGCGGCGCGCCGGTGGCCATCCATTCCTACTGGGTCTTTCATGCGGACACGGGCAGCTTCAGCATCAGCGCCACGGCCATGCAGCAACTGCTGAACGTGCTGCCGGCCGGCGCGCTGCAGCTGCACCTGAATTTTGTCACGCAGGATGGCGAATTTGCCGTGTCGTACGCGCTCACCGTCATCAAGGCCGCCACCGTGCTGCAGGGCCAGATGCGCACGCCGGCAGGCGGCAACGCCAGCGGCCTGGCCGGCAAGAAAATCTTGCTCACTGGCTATAACTTCCACCTGCGCCGCGTGGCCGTGATCGACGCGGCGGGCGCCTTCCATTTCGACGGCGTCATTCCCGACACCTACCAGCTGACCCTGAACGACCTCGACCATCCAAATGTCGTCGGCATCAGCACGGCCATCTTCCCCACCAGCACCATCGTCAACGTCAGCATCACCTACCCGTATGCCGCCGGCCCCGGCTTGCAGACGGCGACGGCGCCATGGACCGCCGCAGCCGTGACGCAGGATGGCGCCGCGCCGCCGGCGCGGCAAGCGGCGCAGGCCATGGCCGCGCCGGCGCCGGCCACGCCGCAGGATGAGGACGAGGACAACACCCAGTCCTTCACCGCCACGGCCGGCCCGCAAAACCAGACCGTCGTGCGTCCTTTCAGTTACACGGTACCGAAAGGCACGCAGGACGTGGGCGTGAAAATCACCGTCAGGACGGCGGAATATCCCACCTACACGACCCAGCAAAGCCAGTACAACGATACCTGGTCCTACGTCGTGGTCGGCTTGCCGGGCGTCGACCTGGCAAGCATGGGCGCCGTCAACCAGTCGCATTTCACGCAAGGCACCACCGTCAGGACGGAATGCGTGGATGTCAGCCAGGCAACCAGGACGGGGCCGCTCCTCATCACGGGCGCCGTCAGCGCCACGAATATCGGCGACAGCCTGCTGGCCACGCTCGCCACGGTGGAACTGAGCCTGGCCTGCAAGGGCTTGAAGATCACGCGGGCGCGTTTGTTCCCCATCAATGCGGACCTGCATCCCGTGCTGCAGCCGCGCAATCTCACGCACAACCTCCCCGGCCCCTACGTGTCCGTGCCGCAGAACACGCCCGACCGGCACACCATCTCACTGGAAGTGCGCTATTCGCCGGAGCGGGTCAACTTGACCGAGGTGAATATCGGCATGTCGGCCGACGGCGCCAACCCGGCCTTCAGCACGGTCAATCTGCTCGACCAGGCCAACATCCGCGGCAAGGACAGGATCACCTTCCCGCGCCTGAAGCTGCCCGACTTCCCGGGGCCGAAAATCGACAGGAAAGCCGTGCTCACCGTACGCCTGAAGGGACGCGTCGGCAATGCCAACGCCGTGTCGGATCCCGCGGAAGGGGGGCAAGTGGCGCTCAAGGGCGACACGGCGTTCATCCCGCTGTATCTTGCCCACAACGAAGTGGCGCTGGCGAAGCGGCGCTACGGGCCGCGCGATGACGGCGGCGACTCGTGGGCCACGCGCCTGACCATCGCCTGGCTGGCGGGAAAACCCTACCGTTTCAACGATATCAGCGGCCAGCACGTGACGCAGGAGGCATCAGGCCGTTCCATCCTCGACCACGACGGCCACAGCGATGGCCAACAGATCGACATGCGCTACGCGGATGGCGCGGGCGGCTATTCGGACGAGCTGGGCGGCCTGGGCAATGGCGCCGCCATTTTGCAGCTGATCAACGATGCGCAAGCGGAAGTGGCGGCCGGCTTGCCGAAAAAGCCGAAACTGGCCAGGCTGGGCGCGTGGATCACGGCCAACCGGGCCATGCTGACCCTGGAAGCGGGCGCCGCCAGCACGCGCGTCGTCTACATCGGCCACCGCTTCATCAAGCTGGCCCTCATCGACGGCTGTTTCGCCAGCCCGCCGCACGCGCGGATACCGGGCGTGCCGGTGTGGACCAAACCCCTCAAGGTGAGCATCGACCCGTCCCACTTGCACCACTGGCATCTGAGCATGACGGCCCATCCTTGAACAGCCGGGCGGCGCCCCGGGCGTGTTCAGGCAGGCAAGTCGGACAGTTCCAGCTCCGAAAACCCCGCCCGGCGCCGCGCTTCCAGGTTGAACGGGCCGCGCAGGGTGGGCGCTTCGTAGCGCAGCGCCAGCTCCGCATAGGTGGCGCGCAGTTCCAGCCCCCGCTGATCGCACAGGTAGCCGTACCAGCGGTTGCCGATCTCGACGTGCCCCACTTCATCGCGCAGGATGATGTCGAGGATGGCGGCGGCGGCCATGTCGCCCGCCTGCGCCAGCTTGGCGCGCAACGGCGGAATCGCGTCCAGGCCCCGCGCTTCCAGGGTGCGCGGCACCAGCGCCATGCGCGCCAGCACGTCGCCGCGCGTCTTGTCGACCATTTCCCACAGGCTGTCGTGGCCGGGAAAGTCGCCATACGTGTGGCCCAGCACCTGCAGGTGCGCCTGCAGCATGGCGAAATGCGTCGCTTCCTCTTTCGCCACGCGCAGCCAGTCCGTATAGTATTCAGCGGGCAGGTCCGGGAAGCGCCACAGGGCGTCGAGCGCCAGGTTCATCGCATTGAATTCGATGTGCGCCAGCGCGTGGACGAGCATGGCGCGCCCTTCCGGCGTGATCATCGAGCGCCGTCCCACCAGGCGCGGCGGCACCAGTTCCGGGCGCGCGGGCCGGCCCGGCACGGCGCCGGACGGCGCCAGCGGCGCATTGACGTCCAGCGCCAGCCCGGCTGCGGCCATGGCCGCCACCATCGCCACCTTCGTCGCCGGGTCGGGTTCGAGCAGGCAGGCCAGCGCAAACGTGCGCAATTCCGCTGGCGCGGTGGAGGGCAAGGAAGATGGTTGCATGGGGCTGCTTTCTGGCGCGTTGCTTGGTAAGGCGCGCAGTGTATCAAATTGCCTGCCCCACGAGCCAGTCGGACAGCGCCTGCACTCTGGCTGGCAGCGGTGTGCGCGCGGCGTGCACGAGGTAATACGCCTGCGGGCTGGGCAAGTTGAATCCGCCGAACGGCAGGATCAGCTGGCCGCTGGCCAGCCACGGCTGCACCAGCTGGCGCCGGCCCATGGCCACGCCCGCGTGGTGGATGGCTGCCTGGGCGCACAGGTCGGCGCGGTCGAAGCGCAGGCTGCGCGCGGGCAGACTCGCCCCTGGTGCCTGCTTGTCCAGCCACAACCGCCACTCGGCATCGGGCGCGCAGGCGGGCCAGGCCAGGGTGTCGTGCAGCACCGTCGCGCCGGGCAAGTTGTGTGGCGCATCGAGCAAGCCGTGGTCGCGCGCATACTGCGGGCTGCAGACGGGCGCCAGCCATTCGTCCATCAGCTTGCGCGATACGAGGCCGGGAAAGTGGCCGTCGCCATAGTGCAAGGCCAGGTCGACCTGGCCGGCGCGAAAGTCGACGGCGTCATTGCCCACGCGCAAGTCAATCGACACGTCCGGATACTGTGCAGCGAAGCCCGCCAGGCGCGGCACCAGCCAGCATTGCGCGACCGACGGGCGCGCATGCACGGTGACGCTGCCCGCCAGCGCATCGCCGCCGGCAAGGGCCGCATGCAGGCTGTCCCAGCCCGTTTGCAGGGCCGCGAAGATGCGCTCGCCATCTTGCGTCAGCCTGACCTGGCGCGTCAGGCGTTCGAACAAGCGCAGACCCAGCCCCGCTTCCAGCCGCGCGATGCGGTGGCTGACGGCGCTGGGCGTGAGCGCCAGTTCCTGCGCCGCCAGCGCGAAACTGGCATGGCGCGCCGCCACGAGAAAGGTGTGCAGGTTGGCGAACTGGCTGGCCGTGAGCGTGGCCCTGATCGGCGCGCCGGCCGGCATCAAGCGGCTCCGGCCGCCAGCAAGGCGCGGCCGCGCGCCACGTAGGCGGCCATCTCCTGCTCCGGCACCATGCTGCCGCCCGTGCCCCACACCAGATGCGTGGCCGTTTCCAGGTGCTGCTGGTATTGCGGCGCGGCCAGCACGGGCGGAATGCCGGCGAAACCGGCCACGGCGGACGGTTCCAGGCGCAAGCCTTGCGTTTGCTCAAGCGTCGCCAGCAAGCGGTACAGTTCTTCATCCGTGACGGTGGCGTAGCCGTCGATCAGCCGCTGCATGGCGCGTCCGACGAAACCGGACGGGCGTCCCACGGCCAGGCCATCGGCGGCCGTGACATTGTCGATGCCGATTTCCTGCACGCTGATTCCCTCGTGCAAGCCTGTGTGCACGCCCAGCAGCATGCACGGCGAGTGGGTCGGCTCGACGAAGACGCAGTGAACGGCATCGCCAAAGGCCAGTTTCAAGCCGAAGGCCACCCCGCCGGGGCCGCCGCCCACGCCGCACGGCAAGTACACGAACAGGGGGTGGGCCGCATCGACCGCGACGCCGCTTGCGGCGAACTGGGCTTTCAGGCGCTGGCCCGCCACCGCGTAGCCGAGAAACAGGTCGTGCGAGTTTTCATCGTCGACGAAGTGGCAGGTCGGGTCGTTCTCCGCCTGCCTGCGCCCCGCTTCCACGGCCACGCTGTAGTCGGTCGCGTATTCGACGACGGTGACGCCGTGGCTGCGCAGCTTGTCCTTCTTCCATTGCCGCGCGTCGGCGGACATGTGCACGGTGGCGCGAAAGCCCAGGCGCGCGCTCATGATGCCGATCGACAAGCCCAGATTGCCCGTGGAGCCGACGGCGATCGCATACTGGCCAAAGAAGGCGCGCACGGCGTCGCTGGCCAGCACGCCGTAATCATCGCCCTCCTTCAGCAAGCCGGCGTCGAGCGCCAGCATTTCCGCATGCTTCAGCACTTCATAGATGCCGCCGCGCGCCTTGATGGAACCGGAAATGGGCAAATGGCTATCCTGCTTGAGCCATAGCTGACCGCTCGTCATGCCGAGCGCCGCCTGCATGGCGGGCAGCGGCACGACGGGCGACTCGATGACGCCGCCGCTGGCCTGCGTTTCCGGAAACGCCTTGGCCAGATATGGCGCAAAGCGCGCCAGGCGCGCGCTGGCCTGCGCCACATCGTCCGCCGTCAAGCCCACGTCGTGCAAGGCCTCGGCCGCCGGCGCAATGCGGGGATTGAACCAGCTCAAGGGCTGCAAGGCCATCAGTTCTGTAATCAGGGGAAATTTTTCGCACAGCGCGGCGATGGCGGAAGTGGGCAACATGGCAACCTCGGAAAGGAACAAGCCATGATTAGACCGCATCCGGGCGCTGCTGGCAAAGGATGGTTGATCAGGCAACAGGTGACGGGAGATCACCTGTGATGCCGCAACAGAAAAAACAAGGCTATTTTCCAGGAGCAAGTGCCCTGGATTTTCTGCTGCTCAAGAACGATGCAATAAACACGGCTGGAAAACAGGCCAGCCACAGATAGCATCCGGCGCCGAATCCCAGCACCGCGTAAGAACCATTATCACTAGGAATTTCTTTGATGCCAAAGGTGGTCAGTGCCAGCACAAAGCCCAAAAAAACGGCCAGCATCGCGGCACTGGGCTTCTCTTTCGAAAAATACATGGCAAAAATAAGCAGCGGATTGGCAAACCAGGCAAAACTGCCGGCCAGCGGCCCTAGCCAGCCGAGCAATAACACGCCCCCACCCAGCAAGACTTCGTGGGAGTCCACGATTGCCGTTAAAAACAGGGATGCTACATATGCAACAACGCTCAGGGACAGCCCGATGGCGGCGGCATCTTCGCCGAGTATTTTTTGATATTTCACAGGTTTCCGATGGCACGAACGGGGGTAGCAGGACGACGATGAATTAACCAGGAAAAGTAATCCCCTTACGGTTTTAGCGGCACGGCACCCACTTCATACCACACCCGCAAGCCTCGCCATCGCCCGCCTGTGCGGCAAACGCCGAAAACCGGACGCCATGCAGCATAACAAATTACCAAGAAGAAACATGCGCACATTGTCACAAGCACCTGGCCAGCACCGATGCGGCGCATACGGCAGGCGCCTTCCCCTCCCGCGTCGGCAGCGGGAAGGCGCCATTGCTGTTAGAACTTCAGCTGCAGCCCCAGATCAATCGACCGGCCTTCGGCCGGCAAGGCTTGCAGCGCCCCGCCGTTCGCCTTCAGGCCCGACAGGTACACGCCGCCCAGCGGGTCCGCGTAGGCGCGGTTGAACAGGTTGCTCACGCCCGCGCTCAGGCTCGCCATCTTGCCCAGCGCCACGCTGCTGCGCAGGTTGACGAGGGCATAGCCGCCCGTTTCCGGTTCGAAGCGGCGCGCATCGACCTTGTCCTTGCGGGCCACGATCTTCGTTTCGATGCGGTTGCTCCAGGCGCCCAGCTTGTGCTCGACGGCCAGCAAGGCGTTGAACGGCATCATGCGGTACAGGTCGCCGCCATCGCTGCGCTTGCCCCGCGTATAAGCGGCATTGCCCGTCGCCATGAAACGGCCCCAGCGGGCACTGCTGGCCAGCGGCAGTTGCCACGCCACATTGGCGCCGTACAGCTTGGCGTCGTGGTTGGCAAAGCGCAGCAAGTTGCCATTCGCGCCCATTTTCATGTACGGATGGAAAGACGCCAGCACGTCGACATCGATGTAATCGTCGACCTTGCTGTAATAGGGGTTGACGCGCACGAACCAGCCCTCCTCGCCGCCGCCATGCCAGTCGGCCGTCAATGCCGCCGTGTAAGCCGTCTCCGGCTTGAGGTCGATATTGCCCACATAGCCGTTGCCATCGCCAAACCAGTTGGTCATGGTCATGGCCATCGAACCGCGGCCCCAGGAATAACGCTCGTACAGATTGGGCGAGCGTACCTTGCGCGCCAGCGCGAATTCATAGCTGCTGGCCGCATCGGGCGTGAAAGTGGCTTGCGCCGAGGCATCGATATTCGTGTCGCGCTGGCTGCGGCTGCGCGCATTGAAGGCCTTCGCGGCCATCAGGTCCGGCATGTTCATCATGTTGGTGCCGTACGATTGCACGTCGCCCGTGTCCATGCGCACGGATTCGCCGCGCACGCCCAGCACGCTGGTCCAGCGCGCATCGTGGCGCGTTTCCAGTTCGCCAAACAGCACGGTGCGGTCGCGCTTGCCGTCATTGATGTTCAGGTAGGTGCGCGGTCCCATCATCATGGAGCCGGGCACGGCCGGCCAGTAATCGTCGAGGCGGAAGCCGTGCCACTCCTGGCCCAGGCGCAACTCGCCCGCCGCCGTCGGCAAGCTGGCCATCAGCGCATAGCCCGTGTTGCGCCCATGCGTGAGCATCGGCATCGAGCCCTTGCGCTCGCTGCTGAAGAAGCCCATCTCGTGGTCCGTCTGCTGCCAGTAGGCACGCGCGTCCAGCACGCCCCAGCCGAATTCGCCCTTGTAAGCGAGATTGGCGAACTGGCCGTGGTTATCCGTCATGTCCATGTACTGGTTGGGAAAACCCTGGTACGGGATGTGCTGCACGCCGGCGCGCAGGGTCAGCTGCTGGCCCTGGCCTTTCGCCGCCAGCACGATGGACTGGTTGATGCTTTCATACATGCTGGCCAGCACGGTGTTGCCATGGCCGTCTTCATAGCTGTGGCCGCGCGTGTAAGCGCCGCTGTAGCCGACGCTCAAGGTGTCGCTGGCGGCCGACGCATTCACGCTGGTCGCCACGCTGTTGTTGACGCTGCGTCCCGAGACGGCAAAGCTGCCTTGCGTCAGCAAGCCTGCGCCGGGCCGGGCGAACACGGGCGCGTTCGACTGCACCTCGATGGTGCCGGCGATGCTGTCGCCGCCCGCGCTGACGGGCGTCACGCCCGCGATCAGGCGGATGCGCTGCACTTGTTGCGGATCAATGTAGGACAGCGGCGCATTCATATGATTGGCACAGGCGGACGTCAGTTCCATGCCGTCGATGCGGATCTTGATGCGGTCATCCGCGAAACCATTTACTACCGGCAAGCCGGACACGCCGCCCCCGGCCGCCACGCTGTAGCCGGGCGTGCTCGACAGCATTAATGCCGTGTCGGCGGCAGGACGGTAGCCGTCGCCTATGGCCGTGACGATGACTTTCATTTCGGGCAAGACGGTGGTGCCGGCTTCGGTGCGCGTTTGCGCCACGGCAGGCATGGCGATGGCGAGGGAAATCACTAACGATAAATGTTTCATGGTGCTGCTTTCAGTTTCTGTATGGGCAAGACGAACAGGCGCCAGCGCACGACGGGTGCGAGGCAAGGCCGTTCAGGGAAAGGACAGATCAGAAAGCGGCGGGCGGGCCACGGGGCTGGACGGGCGTCCAGGCGAACAATGGCGTGGCGGATTGGTAGAACAACTCGGGCAGCAAGCCCGTGATCAGTTCGCCGGAAGCGAGCACGAGGGAGGTGGGCGGTATCGCCAGGGTGTCGGCATGCATGCTGCAGCACGGGCAATCGCCCATGCGCATGCCGCCCTTGGCGGGATCGGGCGTGTCCGTGGACAATTTCACGGGCAGCATGTTCATGCCGCCCGCCACCGAGCAAATCTCGAAGCTGGGCACGGCCTGGCCGCTGGCGACCGTGAACGCGCGCGACAAGGTAGGGGCGAGCGCGGCCATGAGGATGGCGAGGCATGCGATCCACAGGACGACGACGGCGCGGCCTTGGCGAATAAACATGGCGGCATTATAGCGGCCGCCCTGCCCTGCAGCCAGCCATGTGGTCAAAGAAACTTTACAAAGCGTCCAGTTTCTTGATCTCGGCCTGCAAGTCCTGTTCGCTGAGCGGCAAGTAGCCCTCTTCGCTATCTTGCTGGGCCAGAATGATGGCTTGTCCCTGCGGCGACAGGGCCAGCTGCAAGTACGCTTTCACCAGCGGATCGAGCCCCTTGCCCGGCGCGCGGTTCACGTACAGCTGCACGGGCATGGTCAATGGATACTTGCCGGCGCGCACGGTGGCCTTGTCGGGACCGTAGTATGGCCCGCCCCGGGCCGCCGCCAGCGGCAGCACGCGCACCTGGTCCGAGATGGGTGCCGCATTGACCCAGCCCAGCACGGCAATGCCATAGCGGTCGGCGGCCACGGCGCGGATCACGGCTTCGCGCGAGGCCAGCGCCTCGTACCTGGCGGCAAACGGACGCTTGCCGAAACGCGCATGGCGCAAGCCCGTGGCGAAGCCGCCATCGTCGCGCAAGCCGTAGGCGTGGATGCGGCGCGGCGCCCAGTCCCCTGTCGCGCCCAGCTGCGACCACAGGTTGGCGTCGCCTCCCGGTGCGCCTGCCGTGAATACCTGGCCCAGCTGCTCCATCGTCAAGCCCGCCAGCGGGTTGTCGCGGTGCACGTACACGGCGGGCGGCGTCTTGGCCGGCGGACGGGGACCGTGGCCGTTGTAGCCGATGCGCACGGGAGTGGCGTCGTAACCGAAGACTTGCCGGAATGCCGCCTGGTCGCCCGGCCACATGTCGCGCGTCAGCGGCGCAAACGCCGTGGCGCCCGCCGTCAGCGCGGGCATGCCGGCCGATGAGCCTTCCATGCGCAGGCTGAAGCGCACCTGCGGATGCTTGCGCGTAAACAGCACGTTCAACTGCGTAATCACTTCTTCCAGGCCATCATTGCCGACGATGGCCACCGTGCCGTCACGGTTCACATAGGTTTGCGCGGGATCAACGGCCAGGGGCGAGGCCTGCACGGCGGCCGCCAGCACGCAGCAAACGGCCAGTGCGGTCTTGTTCAACGGCGTCATTCGAGTTTCTCCAGTTCAGCCCTGGCTTGCGCGGCCGTCAGGGGTAGATAGCCGCCCGGCTGCGCGGCGATGATCGCCTGTCCTTCGCGCGACAACACCAGGCGCAGGTATTCCTTTGCCAGCGGATCGACGGCGTGGCCCGGCAAGCGGCGCACGTACAGGTACACGTAGCGGCCGTACGGGTAGCGTTGCGCGACCACCTCCTCGTCCGTGCCCGTCGTTGGCTGGCCATCCGCGCCCACGATGGCCAGCTGGCGCAGCTGCGGGTGCGGCACGCCGAGCGCGGCCACGCCGATGCCGGCCGGGTCTTGCGCGATGCGGCCCGTGATGGCGGCCGTGTTGCCCAGCTCTTCGTGGCTGGCTGCCAGCGCCCTGCCCTGGAAATGTTCGCGCTGCAAGTAGTCGCCAAAGCCCGTGTACGCGGCCGTGCCGTACGGGTGGATCGCGCGCTCGCGCCATTCGCCGCTCAAGCCCAGCTGTCCCCAGCGGCTGAAGTCGCCGCCTGGATTGCCGATAGATAAAATTTGCGACACTTGCGCCGCCGTCAGCTGCGTCAAGGGATTGGCGCGGTTCACGTACACGGCCAAGGACGTGGCCAGGTGCTCGCCCGGCGTGGATGCCGTGTGCGCAATGCGGATTTCCAGCGCGTCGCGCCCCACGATCTTGCGGTATGGCACCAGCTCGATGGGATTGATGGCGCGGCCCATGGCGCCGAACAGCACCTTGTCGTGCATCAATAGCGGCACGGCGCTGCTGGTACCCTTGCCGTCAAACCCCAGGACGATGCCCGGATGGCTGGCCGCAAACAGGGCATTCCATTGGCCAACGACGGTAGCCACGTGTTCGGCGCCGCCTATCATGGCCGCGCCCGTCTTGCGGTCCAGGTAGCCGGCCGTGGCCGGCACCTTGACGGGCTGCGGCGCGTAGGCGGGCAAGGCGGGGTCGAGTGCGGCTGCGCCCGCTGCCGATGCGGACATGGCCAGCATGAGCGCCGCCAGCGGCAAGGATGGGCTATTTGCCATCGCTGGCCCAGTCCACGGCCGCGTCGAACAGGCGCAAGCCGGCCGGCGACAGATTCGTGAAGGTTTCATTATCGAGGAAGAAACTGACCCGGCGCGCAGGCGCCAGGCTGTCATAATCCATGGTGGAGCCCTTTTCATAGCCGAAGATGGCGGCTTTTTCCGGCTCGCCATAGATGGTGGCGATGGTCGTCGCGCCCAGGCCAGGCTTGCCCCAGCTCATGGTCGCCTGTTTCTGATAGATGTCCACCGTGCCGGCCGGCAAGCCGCCTGCCAGCGCGTGGGGCGCGTTGACCAGCCACACATAACGCGACTTTTCCACCGTGCCATAGTCCACGCCGGCCCGCTTGCCCGTCATCGACAGGTCGTCATACAAATCGTTTTCCCACGTCAGCACGGGCACCGTGACGTTGCGGTAGGCGCCCAGCAGGTCGCGGCCCCGGATGGTCGACGACAGGATCACCAGGTCCTTGCCTTGTGCGCCGGACACGGGCGCGTACTGGCTGTGCAGCGTGACGGCATAGCCGCGCGATTCCAGGTGTTCCTTGATTTTCTGGTCGAAAGGCAGGCTCTTGCCTTCCAGGCGCACCACCAGCAACACCTGCTTGCCAGGTGCAGTCTGCGCCGCCTGCACATGCAAGGTGCCTGCCAGCAGTGCCGCCGCCAGCGCGGTTTTGACGAGACGCATCACAGGTCCACCTTCATGCTCAGCTTGATGGCGCGCGGCGCGCCGGACGCCAGACGCGTGCCGGCGCCAGCCCAGTAGCGCTTGTCCGCCGCGTTTTCCACGTTCAGCTGCCAGACGACGGCTTTGTGCATGACCGTGCTGGCATAGCGGGCGCCGGCACTGAACAAGGTCACGCCACCGAGGAATGCCTGGTTCAGGTCGTTGACGGGACGGGCGCTGTAGTAATACGCGCCGCCATTGACGGACAGGCCCGGCACGGCGTCGAACGCGTAGGCGAGGAAGGCGCTGGCCGTGCGTTTCGACGCGTTTTCCGGCGCCTTGCCGTTGTAGTCGGCGTTGATGTGCTCGAATTTCGGGTCGAGGAACTGGGCCGACGTTTGCCACGACAGCTGGCGCGTCAGCTTGCCCTGGGTCGACAGTTCCAGGCCACGGTAGCGCTGTTCGCCATCCGAGGTGAACACATTGCTGCTGTTGGTGTAATAGCCGGGACGCGTGATGTCGAACAGCGCGGCCGACACCAGGGTGCCGCCCGGCGTCAGCCAGCGCGCGCCCAGTTCCTTCTGTTTGCTCACGCCGGGCGCCATCTTGACGTTCTGGTTGACGGTGCCCGTCGGGCCCGTCTCGCCCTCTTCCAGCCCCCGCGCCGACGAGGCGTAGAACGAGATGGCCGGCGTCAGCTTGTAGACCAGCGACACCATGGGCGTCGTCTTGCTGACGTCATAGTGGCTGGCGCCCTGGTCGCTTTGATAGCTGGTGCGGCGCACGCCGATGACGCTTTGCCACTGCGGGCTGAAGACCATGCGGTCGAGCGCATACAGGCCCGTGTCGCGCGTGTCCAGCGCGGCCGTCGTCGGCGAAGTCGGCTTCGGGCCGAACACGACATTTGTCACGGGCACGGGGTTGTACAGGTTTTGCGAGGCGATAGTATAGTTGCTCTGGTAGATAGGATCTTGCGACTTGTCCGTGCGCGAGGCGCCCAGGGTCAGTTCATGGGCAATGAAACCCGTATTGAACGTGCCGGCCAGTTCCGCGCGCAGCAAGTCCGACGCCGTCACGTGATGCTGCATATTGCCCGTGATGCGGCCCGCTCCCGTGGCCAGCGCCGCCGCATTGTTCAGGCGGAAGATGGCCAGGCGGCGGTCGCGCGCCGTTTCCGAGTGACCCGCCTCGACCGTCAGGGCCCAGCCATCCGTGATGGCGTAGTCGGCGCGCAATTGCGCGTTTTTCGTTTGCGCCTCGAAATTCGACCAGTCGGGGCCGATCAGCTTGCGCGGATCGACGGCGCGCGGCAAGCTGATCACGCCTTTCACGGCCGTGGGCAAGGCCACGCCCGCCTGCTCCGTCACCCGGCGGCGGTCGTATTCCAGGTCCGCTTTCAGCAGCAGTTTGTTCGTCACGCGCCAGTCCAGCGCCGTAGAAATGAAGCTGCGGTTGCCGTTGCCGACATTGTCCAGCCATGAACCCAGGGTGCCGCCGGCTGCATTCACGCGCACGCCGAATTCCTGCTCCGCGCCAAAGCGGCGGCCGATGTCCACGTTTGCCACGGCACTGCCCCGGTCATCGAGGCTCAGGCCCATGCTCGTGACGGGCTTGCTGCCGGCGCGCTTGGTGACGAAGTTGACCACGCCAGCCGGCGAGGTGAAGCCGTAATACAGGGCCGAGGCGCCCTTCAGCACTTCCACGCGCTCCTTGTTTTCCATGGATACTTGCGAAAAGTTCATGATGGGCAGCGAGCCATTGAGGCGGTAATTCGTGCGGTTTTCCACGGCGATGCCGCGCACCACCAACTGGTCCCAGGTATCGCCGCCGTTTTGCTGGCGCGTCACGCCCGCCGTATTGCGCACGGCGTCATACAGGCCGGACACGGCTTGCTGCTCCAGCAATTCGCGCGTGATCACGTTGACGGTCGATGGCACGTCCATGATGTTGGCGCCACGGAAGCTGCCCGCCTCGGTGGTGGTCGGCACCAGGCCTTGCGCGCGCGCACCCGTCACCTGCACCGCCTGCATGACTTTCTCATCGCCAGCCGTCAAGTCGTCCTGGCCGTTGGCGCCATTGGCGGCGCAGGCCGTGTGGGAAGCGAAAGCCAGCGACAAGGCGGCTGCCACTGGAAGTAGTTGCAAGGAAGGAAAAGCTGCGCGCATATAAACGGGTCTTTCAACAGAGAACAGTGATAGAAGGAAACTTCAAGTTACCGCGCATAATATCCGTAACGAGAATCATTCGCAATAAATAAGTGACAATTTGTGAGAATCTGAGAATTTCATAAGATAAACAGTCCGCCAGGCCGCCTGTTATCACTTGAACACGTCTGGATTTTGCAGACACAGCCGCAAAGAGGCATACTGACAGTCACGGCGTGCAAGATGTGCCGCCCAACAAGATCAAAAGGTAAGTTTGTGAATACAATCGACAACAAAAGCGTGCAGACGAAAACATTTCGCTGGAAACGCTGGCAGCGCTGGGCCGTTGGCACAGGCTGCGCCCTGGCCGCCTACAGCGCGGCCGGCTTCTGGCTGGTGCCCTACGTCATCAAGCACCAGCTACCCAAATTTGCCGAGAAAGAACTCGCGCGCCAGGCCAGCATCGCCGACGTGCGCTTCAACCCGTTTACCCTGCGCCTGGAAGCGGACCAGATCGCTTTCAAGGAAGCAGCCGGCGCGGATGGCAAGGACGGCGCACCGCTGCTGTCCATCGGCGCCCTGGCCGTGCAACTGGAATGGAAATCCATCGTGCGCCGCGCCTGGAGCCTGGCGGAAATCCGCATCACGGCGCCGCAAGCCCAGCTGACGATCACGCCGGACGGCAAGTTCAACCTGGCCGAAGTGCTGGCCACCTGGCAACGCAACCATCCGGAAAAAAGCGAAGGCGGCATGCCGCGCCTCGTCATCGCCCACTTTGCGCTGGAACAAGGCAAAGTGGATTGGCACGACCAGAAGGCGGGCTATGCAGACAACTTCACGCCCATCAACTTTACGCTCGACAATATTTCGACCCTGCCCGACGCCAACGGCAGCTACAGCCTCAGCGCCGACGCGGCGCGCGGCGGCAAGCTGCACTGGCGCGGCACGGCCTCGCTCAGCCCGATCCGGGGTGAAGGCGAACTGATATTGAACGACGCTTCCCTGCCCGGCCTGGCCGCGTATCTGAAAGCCTATACGCGCGCCACGGTGACGAGCGGACAATTGTCGGCGCGCCTGCCCTACGCCTTTTCCTATGCGGACGGCAAGCTGGAAGCGAGCGTCAAAGGCGCGGGCCTGGCCCTGCGCGACCTGGCGCTGGTGCGCGACGGCAAGGGAGAAGCATTTACTTCGCTCAATACTTTGGGCGTCGCCGGCGTGAACGTGGACCTGGCGCGCCAGAGCGTCACCGTGGATAAAATCAACTTGTATGGCGGCAAGGTGGCCGTACGCCGCGACAGCAAGGGCGAGATCGACGTGGCGAACCTGATGCTGCCGGGTAATCCCGCGCCCGCCGCCACCGCGCCAGCCGCACCAGCCAAGCCTGGCAAATGGAAGGTGGATTTAAAACAGCTGGCGCTGGCCAATGTGGACGTGTCCGCCATCGATGAAACCGTCTCGCCAGCCTTGCAGCTGAGCGCGAAACAATTACAACTGCAGCTGCAACTGGGCTTGCAGCAAGGTCCAGCGGGCATGGCCACCGTGATCGACGGCGCGAGCTTCAGCCTGGCCGACCTCGCCATGCAGCGGGGGGCGCAAACCCCGTTCAAGCTGGCCCAGTTGGGCTTTACAGAAGGCAAGATCGACCTGGCGGCGCATGCCGTGCACCTGGGTTCCGTGACGGCCAGCGGCGCGCAGATCGACCTGGCGCGCAACCGCCAGGGCGAATTTGCGATTGCGCAAAAGCTGCCCGTGTTTACCTCCGGCAAAACCGACCCGGCCAAGGACGCGCCATCCGCGCCGTGGTCCACCAAGGTAGACAAGGTAGAGCTGAGCAAGTTCGGCGCCCGTTTCGACGATGCGGGCACTGGCATCAAGGGCAATCTGCAGGATGCCAGATTGTCCCTGCAGAACGTCAGCAACGATATGCAGCAGGCGCTGCCGTTCGAGCTGGGCGTGGGCCTGCGCGAAGGCGGCTTGCTCACTGCCAACGGCAAGTTCGTGCCGGGCACGGGCGCCGTCGATGCGCAATTGAATTTGAAACAACTGCCCCTGGCCCCCGTGCAACCCTTGCTGGCGCAACATCTGAAACTGAAGCTGGCGGGCGGCTCGCTCTCCGGCAGCGGCCGCCTGACGACGGGCGGCGGCGCGCCGAAAGCGCCGAAAGTACGCTATGTGGGCGGCGTGGACATCGCCGGCCTCGTGCTCAATGAAACGGATGGCAAGCGTTTTGCCTCGTGGAAAAGCGTGCGCGCCGACAAGCTGACAGCCAGCGTGGGCCCCGATTTTGTCGACATCCCCGAATTGCGCGTGGTGGAACCGAACGCCCAGCTGATCATCGAAAACGACCGCAGCCTGAACGCGCAGCGCTTGCTGGTGAAAGCGCCGGAACCGGCCGCACCCGCGCCGTCGGCTACCGCCACGCCGGCCGCCGACGCCGCCTTCCCCGTGCGCGTGCGCCGCGTGCGCCTGCAGAATGCCAAGCTGGACTTTGCCGACCTGAGCTTGCGGCCCCAGTTCGCCGCGAAGATATATGAATTGAATGGCGTCGTCACGGGCCTGTCGACGAAGCGCGATGCGCGCAGCCAGATCGAACTCGACGGCCGCATCGACGAATTCGGCCTGGCCCGCGTGCGTGGTCAATTAAATCCGTTCGCCCCGACCGACAACACGGACTTGAACGTGGTGTTCAAGAATGTCGACATGGTGTCCGCTTCGCCGTACACGATGAAGTTCGCCGGCTACAAGGTGGCTGAAGGCAAGATTTCGCTGGACTTGCAATACAAGGTGCGCAACCGTCAGCTGGACGGCACCAACCAGATCGTGCTCGACAAGCTGACCCTGGGCGAGCGCATCGACAGCCCGGACGCCTTGAAACTGCCGTTGGAACTGGCGCTGGCCATCCTCAAGGATAGCGACGGGCGCATCGACCTGGGCTTGCCCGTGTCGGGCGACATGAACGACCCGCAATTCAGCTATGGCGCCCTGATCTGGAAAGCCGTGGGCAATGTGCTGACGAAGATCGTCACGGCGCCGTTCCGCGCGCTGGGCAATTTGCTGGGCATCAGCGCCGACAAGCTCGAAGCCATCGACTTCGATGCGGGCAGCGCCGTGCTGCTGCCGCCGGAACGGGAAAAGCTCAAGCAGGTGGCGCACATCCTCGCCAAGCGCGAACAGCTGAAGCTGGCCGTGCCGGGCCAGTACAGCGACACGGATGCGGCCGCCCTGCGCGCCCAGGCCGTGCGCCGCGCCGTCGCCGCCAAGGCCGGCATCAAGCTGGAAGCGGGCGAGGAACCGGGACCATTGAACCTGGGCGAACGCAAGATACGCAGCGCCCTGCGCGACCTGTACGGCGAACGCTTCGGCAAGGCTGAGCTGGACAAGCAGAAAAAGGCGGCGGAATCGGCCGTACCAGCCACCGCGGCGGTAGCCTCCGCCAGCGCCTCCGCTGCGGCGGCAGCCAAGATCCCCGTCTTGCAACGCCTGGGCAAGCTGATCGAGGGCGAGCCGCAAGTGGCTGACACGGGCGCCTTCTACAACGGCTTGCGCGAGCAGCTGGAAGCCAAACAGCCCCTGCCTGCCGACGCCTTGAGCAAGCTGGGCGCCCAGCGCAGCGCAGCCATCCTGGCGGCCCTGCAGCAGGACGGCACGCCGGCGGCCAGGGTCAGCGCGGGCGTGCCGGAAAAAACGGATGCCGCGCCGGGCAAGCTGGTGGGACTGAAGCTGGGACTGGCCACGCAATAAGACACGGAGATAATCTGACGCATGAAAAACCTCGACAAGGTAACGCTCTATGCATCGTCTGTTATACAGGGCGACTTGTGCACCATGACAACGCTCGTCGCTGAAACACAGGTATCGGCAAAAGACAGCATTGCATTTGCTGAAAAGACGCTGCTGGCGAACTATGTATACGGGAAAAATGGCACGTACAAGCTGATTTATACGGTGGTCGGGATTGATGGCAATATCGACAACTACATCGAGGATGACGGCATCTTGCCGACATTGTTCCTGAGTCCGGCTCAGGAAAACTATGTGTCCGTCATCCCCTATCATCCTGACAAGGAATTGGAAATCAGCATTCCCATCTTTGATCGTGAAGACGTGGAAATACCGAAGGGCAGCCGTCCATTTACAGGAACCTTCATTGGAACAACGGAAACCTGTTCGATATTTCACGATGTGGATTTCTATGACAGCAAACCCGATAAGATCCTGGCCATCGAATTTATCAATGGAAAACTAAAAAAGAAAAACAATATCAAGATCCCATTGCCCGCAAATAACAGAATCAGCATTGCCAACAAGGCGATTCATTTGCTGGCCAATGAAGGCAGCCTGCTGCTGCACCGGGAGCTTGATGAAAAAGGCAATGTGATTCGCCATCGCGAAATCGACTCGGATGGCATCTATGTCTTGCAGATATTAAGCGCTTCCTTCGATGGGAATTCTTATCTGCTGGCGCAGGAAAAAGACAAGCTCGTTATCCAGAAAATAGATGAGAATGGTGCAAGTGCCGTCATTGAATTGGTGGATTTTGCTGACCCATTGTTCAATACATGGCAACCGGTCAACATCGCCGACGACACTTTCATCACCCGCTTCAATAGCGAGTTTGGAAATGGCTGGCTGACCACGAAAAATGATGAGTTATTGGAAATCTTCTATAGCAAAGATGAGCAAGGCTACAGGAACTTGCTGACCAACGAGCTTTTGTCCATACCCCGTGACAACTTGATCATTTCAAGCATCAACAAGACGAGCGATCGTGCTTATGCGGTAGTGCTCTACCCGATGGCAGACGATAACGCGGGCAATGCCGAACTGATCGTCTTGAATCGCCGCTTGCAATAAGGTCGAACGCTTCAATGGCAGCGCATCCGCGGCATGGCCGGTCCATGCCGCGGATGCGTAGCGCTTACTTCCCTTTCCCCGCCTCCTTCACCGCCTCGTCCGGCAAGGCAAACGCCACCAGGCTATCGCCCATCTTCGTGCCCAGCGAACCGTGGCCGCCGGCCATCACCACCACATATTGCTTGCCCGTCTTGTCGGAGACATAACTCATCGGCGTAGCTTGGCCGCCGGCCGGCAGGCGGGCTTTCCATACGGTCTTGCCGTTGCGCACGTCGTAGCCGCGGATGTAGTAGTCGAGAGTGCTGCTGAGGAAGGCCACGCCGCCGCCCGTGGTGCTGATGCCGCCCAGGCTGGGCACGCCCAGCGGCAAGGCGATGGGCACGGGAGCGCTGTCGCGCGTGGTGCCGTTCTTGTGCATCCACACTTTTTTCATCGTGCGCAAGTCGACGGCGGCGATATAGCCCCAGGGCGGCGCCTGGCATGGGAAGCCCAGCGGCGACAGGAAGGGCTTGATTTCCACGGCAAACGGCACGCCCGTCTGCGGCTGCAAGCCCATTTCCGTGCCCGTGCCGCCCGGCGCATTGGCTTGCGCGCGCGGCACCAGGCGTTCCAGGAAGCCCATGTAGTCGGGGTTGACCAGCAGCAACTGACGCACGGGATCGACGGCCGCCCCGCCCCACTCGAAGATGCCGAGCGGACCGGGCGAAATGATGGCGCCCTTGATCTTGCCTTCGGCCACCGTTTGCGGCGTGAACGGCCCTTCATAGCGGTGCTGGCGGAAGATGATGCGGCACGCCAGCTGGTCGAACGGCGTCGTGCCCCACATATCCGTTTCGCTGATGTTTTTCTCGGGCAAGAAAGTGAGGGCCGAGAATGGCTGCGTGGGCGACAGCTTGTCGCCGGGGGCCGCGTTGGCCGTCGGCACGGGTTTTTCCGGCGCCGGCACGACCAGGCTGCCGTCGCGCCGGTCGATCACATAGATATCGCCCCGTTTCGTCGTGGCCACCACGGACGGTACCTTGCCTTTCGGCGTGTCGATGTCGACCAGGGTGGGCTGGCCGCCGATATCCATGTCCCAGATGTCGTGGTGCACGGTCTGGTACACCCAGCGCACCTTGCCCGTCGCCAGGTCCAGCGCGACGATGGCGCTATTGTATTTTTCGCCATGGGGGTTGCGGTTGCCGCCCCACGTATCGGGCGTTTCGTTGCCCATCGGAATGTAGACCATGCCCAGCTTTTCATCCACGCTGGACACGCCCCAGGAATTCGGCGAATTGTTGGTGTAGGTTTTCCCCTCGGCAATCGGCGCCGTGTCGTCCGGGTTCGAGGCATCCCAGTTCCACATCAGCTTGCCCGTGACGGGGTCGTAGCCGCGGATCACGCCAGACGGCTCCTCGGTGGAAAAATTGTCGGTCACGCTGGCGGCCATCACCACCACGTTTTGCGCCACGGCCGGCGGCGACGTCGGCATCAGGAAGCCCCGCTTCTTCATGCCCATGCCGTGGTACAGGCCGATGACGCCATTTTCGCCAAAGCTCTTGCACGCTTCGCCCGTATCGGCATTGACGGCGATCAAGGTCGCATCCATGGTGGGCGCGAAGATGCGGCGCGGGCATTCCATGCCGGCCGCTTCCGGCGCCGGGCTGTCCTTGGCGCGGCCCGCATTGACGTCCCAGTAGGCGACGCCGCGGCAAATCATGTGCTGGTAGCTGGACGCGTCGCGGTTGATCTTCGGATCGTGGCGCCAGATTTCCTTGCCCGTGTCCGGGTCCAGCGCGATGACGATGTTATGCGGCGTGCACAGGTACAGCATGCCGTTCACTTTCAGGGGCGTGACTTCGTTGGCGATCTCGCCCGGATCGTTCGGCCCCTTGAAGTCGCCCGTGTTGTAGACCCACGCCTGTTTCAGCTGCGCCGCGTTGGCCGGCGTGATCTGCGCGGCCGGCGCATAGCGGTCGCCATAGCCGGAGCGGCCATATGCGGCCCAGTCGTTGGGCGCCACGCCGGGCGCGAAATCGCCTGCGGGCACGGCGGCCATGTTCTCGGCCGGCACTTCGCCGTGCAAGGTGGTGTAATCCTGGAACAGCGAGAACACGCCCACGGCAGCCGTCACCACGACGGCCGCCAGCAGCGCGCTCTTGCCGGCGTCGCGCGGCTTTGCGCCCGCGATCAGCGGCGGATCGAGGCGGCGGTCGATGAACGGCAGCAGCAGCCAGACGGCGGCGGCGAACCAGATATCGAGGCGCGGCAGCAATTGCCACCAGTCGAACTTCACTTCGATCACGGACCAGATCAGGGTGCCGAACAGCAGCAGCGCAAGGAAGAGCTGGGCGCTGCGCCGCCTATTCCACACGAGCGCACCGGCAACTATCATGCCGATACCCGCCACGACGTAATACCAGGAACCGCCGAGGCTGACGAGCCAGGCGCCGCCGCCAACGAGCGCCAGGCCCAGCAAGATAAAGATGACTGCGGTGATGACAAGCAAGGGTCCAGGCCGGGCAGAGGCAGTCATGATGCTCCTTTACAAGAGTCAGTCGGCGGCACGCGCCTGCGCACCGTATTTGATGGCAATCAATGAAATTACATTTTTTCACTAATTGACAAAGCGTGCCACACGCCAGAACGCCCGCCGCGTGCCGTGTGGCTTTTTATACACGACATGCGCGTTCAGCCATCTTCCATGATGCGATTTTGATGAAAAACATAAATTAAAATAGATAAACAACAAATTTCTCGAATAAAACAAATTTTTGGCGTAAAATGAAAAAACTCATCCAGGCAAAGTATTTTTCTTGAATTTCACTTCATTGGAGCGGCGCCCATCATGACCATCGCTAAACGGCTGTACGTCTTGATCCTTTCCGTCGTCCTGGGACTGGCCGCCCTGGCAGGCTTTGGCATCTACCAGATGGACCGCGTGTACACAGCGGCCAGCTATGCCACCGTCAACACCGTTCCCAGCCTGCTGACCATGAACCAGGCGTTCGTGCCGTTCACGCAGATGCGCACGGCCGTCTGGCAGCACATGGCCAGCAAGGACGCCGCCAGGCGCGACAAGCTGGAAGCGGGCATCAACGAGGCGCGCGCGGCGGTCGGCAAGGCGCTCGACCAGTATGAAAAGGAAAACATTTCAGATGAGCAAGACAAGGCGCTGCTGGCCACGGACCGCGCCGTGCTGCTGCGCTACGACGCCGTGCGCGACAAGGTGCTGGCGCTGTCGAAGGCGGGCGAACTCGACGCCGCACGCGACTTGCTGATGGAAAGCCAGCCCCTGATCAAGGAACTGGTCGACGCCCTCGCCGCCCATCACCGCTACAACGAAACCCTGGCCGCCAAGGGGGCTGCCGACGGCGCCGCGGCCGCGGCCAGCGCGCGCTGGATTTCCAGCGGCCTGACCCTGGCCGTGACGGCCCTGGTGGCCGGCATGGGCCTGCTGCTGGCGCGGCGCATCGCCGCCTCGCTGGCCGATGCCATCGGCGTGGCCCGCACCATCGCAAGCGGCGACCTCAGCGTGCAGGTCAGCGCCGCCTCGCACGACGAGGTGGGCCAGCTGATGACAGCCCTGGCGGAGATGAGCGGCAGCCTGGTGCGCATCGTGGCCGAAGTGCGTGCCGGCACGGACACCATCGGCACGGCGTCAAGCGAGATCGCGGCGGGCAACCTGGACCTGTCGGCGCGCACGGAGCAGCAGGCCGGCTCGCTGGAAGAAACCGCGTCGGCCATGGAAGAATTGACGGCCACCGTGCGGCAGAATGCGGACAACGCCCGCCAGGCCCGGCAAATGGCCGTCAGCGCCTCGGACCAGGCGCAGCGGGGCGGGCAAGTGATGGGCGACGTGATCCGCACGATGCAAGCGATCGACAGCTCGTCCGCCAAGATCGCCGACATCATCGGCGTCATCGACGGCATCGCCTTCCAGACCAATATCCTGGCCCTGAACGCGGCGGTGGAAGCGGCGCGCGCCGGCGAACAGGGACGCGGCTTTGCCGTCGTGGCCACCGAAGTGCGCAACCTGGCGCACCGTTCGGCGGCGGCCGCCAAGGAAATCAAGGCACTCATCGGCGACTCCGTGCAACAGGTGCAACAAGGCGGCAAGCTGGTCCAGCAGGCCGGCGCGACCATGACGGAAGTGGTCGACACGGTACGCAGCGTCACCGGCATCGTCAGCGAAATCTCGGCCGCCAGCGTGGAGCAAAGCACGGGCATCGAGGAAATCAACCGCGCCATCGCGCAGATGGATGAAGTCACGCAGCAGAATGCGGCCCTGGTCGAGGAAGCGGCGGCGGCATCGCAATCGCTGCAGGAGCAGGCGGCCAAGCTGGCCGACGTGGTGGGCACCTTCAAGCTGGCGCAAGGACAAGCCGGCGCGGCGCCCCGCGCGCCTGCCGCCCGGCGGCCCGCACAGCACAAGGCCACGCTCAGGCTGGTCGCCACGCGCCACGCGGGCCAGGCCAGGAACACGGCGCCGGCCGGCGCCGATGCCGGCGACTGGGAAGTATTTTAGGTCCGCCCTCACGCAGGATCACGCGCATCGTCCGCACCGGAGCACCGCCATGAACGCCTTTCTCTCCATCCACCCCTTCCTGCGCTGCGAAGACCTGTCGCTGATGCGCCCGGCGCTGGCGCTGGCAGGCCTGCTGTTGCTGCTGGCCGCCCTGCTCTGGCGCCGCACCCGCTGGCGCCAGGCCGGCCGCGCGCCAGCGGCCGGCAGCAGCACGCCGTCCGACCTGCATCAACTGCTGCAGATGCGCAAAGCGGCCCCGCCGGCCAGGGGGGCTGACAGCGCACCGCCGCCGCAAGCGCCCAGGGCGCCGGGCGCGCCGCCATTCGAACTGGCCCGCCTGGACGCCATGTTCGGCCACGACCGGCGCCTGCAGGGCGAGATTCTGGCCCTGTTCGTGGCCGAGACGCGCGACCGCCTCGCCGGCATCGCCCATGCGCTGCGCTGCGAGCGGACCGCCCCGGCGCGCGTGCTGGCGCAGGAAATTCTCGACGGCAGCCTGGCCATGGGCCTGCTCCCCTTGCAGGCGCTGGCGCGCCAGGCCGTGCATGCGGGCTTTGCCAACGATATCGGCGCGCTGCGCCGCCTGCATGCGGAACTGCTGATGGCGCTCGACACGCTGTCGCAAGCCGTCACGGCCCTGCAAACGGGCGCGGTGCTGGCAGAGGAGCGCAGCGGCGCAGGCAGCCGGCCATGAGCGCGCATCCACCTGGCGCGCCTGCCCGGCCCTGAACCAGCCAGGTTTTTATTGAATTCATCTAATTCGTTAAAATTGATTTTTTGAGCGCGATTGCGTATCATCTCCTTCAACTTCATCCGCAACCAGACAGCCCATCATGCACACTGCAGACGTTTGCACTACCCAAAAGGCCGCCGAAATCCTCGGCATCTCGGTGACATCCGTGCAGCAACTGGTCGAGGCCGGCGTGATCGAAGCCTGGAAGACCAAGGGCGGCCACCGCCGCATTCCCCTCGCGGCCGTCGAAGCCTACAAGGGCAATCCCGGCCAGCCGGGCCAGGACCAGCGCGCCGCGCGCGCCGGCCGCCCCGCCCCGTCGGGCCGCCCGCCGTCCATCCTCGTCATCGAAGACAATCCGATCGAACGGGCGCTGTATGAAAAGCAGATCGGTTCCTGGGGCTTGCAGGCGGACTTGCGCTTTTGCGAAAACGGCTACCAGGCGCTGATGGAAATCGCCCGCGACCAGCCCGACATCTTGCTGGCCGACATCATCATGGAAGGCATCGACGGCTACGAGGTGATCCGCACCATCCTGGCCGACCCGCTGCTGGCGGACATGCACATCGCCATGCTGTCGAGCCTGACGCCGGAGGAACTGCAAGAACGGGGCGGCGTGCCGCCCGGCGTGGTGTTCTTTGCCAAACCCGTCAATTACGACGAGCTGCGCGGCTATCTGCGCGCCTGCTGCGCCGGCCATGCGCGGCGCAACAGCCTGGCCGCCTAGCCGGCCACCGCCTTCCCCCCGCCACGGAGCCGCCATGCCAGCCTATCGCCACATCGATCCTGCCGTGCTGTTCCAGGCCACCGGCCGCGACCTGGAGATGTTCCGCGCCCTGTCGCAGACCTACCTCGATACGGCGCCGGCCATGTTTGCCCGCGTCGAGCAAGCCGTGCGCGGCGGTGCGGCGCAAGCCATCGTGCACAGTTGCCATACCTTGCGCGGCACCGTCGCCCTGCTGGGCGCCGGCGCCCTGGCGGCGCGCCTGGCGGAATTCGAGCAGCTGGTGCGCCACCAGGGCGTGCCGGCAGCAGGCTGGCTCGATGAAACGGCGGCGCTGGTCGGCGCGGTGGAGCAGGAGGTACGCCGCAGCATGCTCGACTACACGGGCGCGCAGGCATGAACGCGCGCCAGGCCGCCCTGCGCCTGGTGCACCGCTATCGGCCGCGCACCACGGCGGCCGTCGTGGGCCTGGTGCTGGTGGGCCTGCTGGCGTTGCGCATCGCCGTCTCCGGCGTGCTGCTGCACCGCGAAGCCGTCGACGACTGGAAACAGGACTTGTCCAAGCTGTCGCTGCTGCTGGCGGAAAACACGGCGCAGAGCATGACGGCGGCCAGGCTGGTGCTCGACGGCGTCAGCCGCGACATCGATGCCGCCGCCCCGGCGGACGCGCAAGCGCTGGCCGCCGCCGTCGGCACCCCGGCCATGCAGCAGATGCTGCGACACAAGATCGGCGGCGTGCCGCAAGTGGACGGGGTATCCATCATCGGCGGCGATGCCAAGGTGCTGGCCTTCAGCCGCGCCTTTCCCGCGCCGCCCATCAGCCTCGACGAGCGCGATTACTTCGAGTATCACCGGCGCCACCCGGACGGCGGCATGCATGTCAGCGCGCCCGTGCAAAACAAGGGCGATGGCGCCTGGACCTTCTATATCAGCCGGCGCATCAGCGGCACGGACGGCCGCTTCCTGGGCGTGGTGCTGGTGGGCCTGTCGTGCGACTTCTTCAGCAAATTCTTCCAGAACGCCAGCATCGGCGAACACACGGCCTTTTCCCTGTACCGCAGCGACTACACGCTGCTGGCCCGCTGGCCGGCCGTACCCGGCATGATGGGCAAGCGCAACCTGACGGGCAGCACCTACCGCCTGCTGGAACAGGGCAAGACCGATGGCGTGCTGCAGGTGGACTCGCCGCGCGCGGCCGACCAGGGGCGCGCGGTCGACCGCCTGGCCGCCATACGGCTGGTGCGCGACTATCCGCTGGCCATCAACGTGACCGTGACGGACGACGTCTACCTGGCGGGCTGGCGGCGCATGCTGCTCACCATGGGCGGCGCGGCCGTCGTCAGCCTGCTCGTGCTGGCCGCGGCCGTCGCGCTGGTCCTGGCCCTGCTGCGGCGCCAGGAGCGCGACGCGGCCACGGTGCTGGCGCTACAGGAGCGCGCGGCACCAGCCGATGCCGCCAAGCCGCCGGAACAAGAGATAGCGCCGGGCGCGCGCATCCTGCTGGTCGAGGATACGGCGCTGAACCGCCAGCTGGTGTGCCTGCAGCTGGGCACCTGCGGCTACGCCATCGACACGGCGGAGAACGGCGCGCTGGGCCTGCAAGCGCTGGCCGAACAGCAGTACGACCTGGTCCTGATGGATTGCATGATGCCCGTCATGGACGGTTACCAGGCGTGCCAGGCCCTGCGCGCCCGCGAAGCGGCCAGCGGCGCACGGCGCCTGCCCGTCATCGCCCTCACGGCCGGCGTCACGGACGACGACCGGCAGCGCTGCGCGGCGGCCGGCATGGACGATTACCTGTCCAAGCCCTTCACGGCCGCCCAGCTGCGCGCCATGGTGGAACGCTGGCTGGCGCGCTAGCCTGCGGCTGGCGCCTGCCGCCTGGCGGCAAATTGGCCACACTATCACCTGCGTAGTCATGCACAAAAGTTGTTCTCCCTGCATATCGGGTATAGCATCGCCACATGACCTACCACACAGACGCGGCGGCGGTGCACAGGCGATTGATCGAATGGCTGTTTTTGCTCCTCGGGCTGCTGATCGTGGCTGCCGCCCTCGCCTACGCGCACCTGGCCGAAGCGTCGCGGCACGATGCGGCCGAGCGCGAAAGGCTCAGCGTGCTGACTGCGCTGCTGGCAAAAAATATCGAAGTCGACCTGGCGTCGACCAACCTGGTGCTCGACGGCGTGATCCGCGACTACCTTGCCGCCGGCGCCGCGCCCGACGCCGGGCAAGCGCTGCCCCGGCGCCTGGCCGCGCTGGTCGACGCCATGCCGGGCGTGCGCACCATGCTGGTCATCGATGGCGGCGGCAAGCCGGTCGCCACCAACATCCCGGAACTGGCCGGCCAGGATTTTTCGCGCCGCGGCTACTTCCAGACGGCGCGCGACGCCCCCGATGCGCGCATGCTGTACATCTCGGCGCCTTTCCTGTCCTTCAAGCGGGACTTGGTCATCACGGCGGCGCGCATGGTGCAGGACCGGCAAGGCCGCTTTGCCGGCGTCGTCGTGGCCACCTTCGACCCCGACTATTTCACGGCCAAGTTCCGCACCGCCATGTATGCGCCCGACGTCTGGGCCGTGGTCGTGCATGGCGACGGCCGGCAATTCCTGAACTATCCCCCCAGGAACGCCAATGGCGGCAATGTGGACGCGCCCGGCAGCTTCCTGCGGCGCTTTCGCGACAGCGGCTTTCAGGCGGGCGTGCTGAGCGGCGTCGAGATTGCCGGCGCCGGCGGGTCCGCCTCCCCCCGCGTCATGGCGATGGCAACCATCGCCCCCGCCGCGCTGCACATGGACCGCGCCCTGATCATCGGCCTGAGCCGCGAAGAAGCGGCCATCGCCGCCCCCCTGCGGCGCCAGGCGCTGGGCTACGTGCTGGGCTTTGCCATGCTGGCGCTGGCCGCGGCCAGCCTGCTGTTCTGGAGCCAGCGGCGGCGGCGACAGCAGGCGGCCTGGCAGGTGGAACAGGAAAGGGAACGCCAGGCCATGCAAGCCGTGTCCGACAGCGAAACGCGCTTTCGCACCCTGATCGAAGATGCGCCCGTGGCGATCGCCATCCTGCGCCATGGGCGCTTCGTGTATTCCAACCCGCGCTACCGCCACCTGCATGGCTATGCGCCCGAGGACGACCTGAGCGGCCTGGCCTGGCGCACCATGCTCACGGCCGACTCGCAAGTGGCGCTGGCAAGCAACGAGGCGCTGATCGAGGCCGATTCGGCCAGCGAACAGGTGTTTGAAGCCATCGGCCTGGACAAGCAGGGCCGGCCCGTGCCCATCCTCAAGACCAGCACGCGCGTGATGCTCAAGGATGGACCGGCCACCTTGATCTTTGCCCAGGATATTTCCGCGCAAAAGCAGGCCGAGGCGGCCATGCTGCTGGCGCGCGACGGGGCCGAAGCGGCCAACCGCAGCAAGGCGGAATTTCTCGCCAACATGAGCCATGAAATCCGCTCGCCGCTGAACGCCATCCTCGGCATGGCCTGGCTGCTGGAAAGGGGCCGCCTGGATGACGAGGGACTGTTGATGACGCGCAAGATCCGCGCCGCCGGCCAGTCCCTGCTGGGCATCATCAACGACGTGCTGGACGTCTCGAAAATCGAGGCTGGCCACATGCGCATCGAACAGGCGCCGTTCCGCCTGGCCGAAGTGATCGAAAAGATTGCCGCCAGCATGGGTGTTGCCGCGCACGACAAGCCGATTGAGGTGCGGATCGGGCCGTTGCCCGACGGCATCGACCACATGCTGGGCGACGCGCTGCGGCTGGAGCAAGTGCTGGTCAACCTGGGCAGCAATGCCATCAAGTTCACGCCGCAGGGCACGGTCGAGCTGCTGAGCACGCTGGACAGCCGCGACGGCGACGCCGCGGTGCTGCGCTTTTGCGTGCGCGACACGGGCATCGGCATCGCCCCCAAGGTGCAGGAAGCGATCTTTTCCGCCTTCGCCCAGGCCGACAGTTCCACCACGCGCCGCTTCGGCGGCACGGGACTAGGCTTGACCATCTGCCGCCAGCTGGTCCACCTGATGGGCGGCACCCTGCAGCTGAAAAGCGGCCTGGGCCAGGGCAGCGAATTCAGTTTCACGGTGCCCCTGCAATTGATGCCCGCCGGCGCCCTGTCCTCGCCCGACATGCAGGGCCTGCATGTCTTGCTGGCCGATGACAACGCCGGCACGCGCGAGGCGGTGGACGCCGTGGCGCGCGGCCTGGGCTGGAGCGTGCATGCCGTGTCCGGCGGCCAGGCGGCACTCGATTATGCGCTGGCCTGCGCCGAGGGGGAGCGGCCCGGCGTCGTGCTGCTGGCCGCCGGCATACCGGACCTGGACGGCGAAGCGACGGCGCGCGCGCTGCGCGAATACTTGCCGCCGCAGGACTGCCCCGTCGTCATCCTGGCCGCCAGCGGCGCGCCGGCAATGGCGCCGGCACGGCGGCGCACCGACCCGGTCTATGCCGCCGATGCCATCCTCAACGAACCGGTGACCGCTTCCAGCCTGTACAACGCGGTGATGGCTGCGCGCCAGCAGCGCGCCAGGGATGCCGGCCTGGACGCCAGTCTGGCTCCGCTGGAAGAGCGCCAGCTGGCCGGCGTGCGCGTGCTGGTGGTCGACGACAGCGAAATCAACCGCGACGTGGTCAGGCATATCCTGTGCGACCAGGGCGCCGTGCCCTCGTTCGCCTGCGATGGCCAGCAGGCGCTGGACTGGCTGCTGGCCCACCCCGCCGACGTCGACATCGTGCTGATGGATGTGCAGATGCCCGTCATGGACGGCTTGCAGGCGACACGCGCGCTGCGCCAGTTGCCGCAGTTCCAGGACTTGCCCGTGGTGGCGCTGACGGCCGGCGCCTTCCAGACGCAGCGCACGGCGGCACTGGAAGCGGGCGTGAACCATTTCATCAGCAAACCGTTCGACGTGCCGCAGACCATCGCCCTGGTGGCGCGCGCGCACCGGCGTCATGCGCAAGGGCTGCCTGCCCTGCCGCCTGTCATGGCCGAAATGGCAACGACCGAGCCGCCGGGCGGCGCGGCGCCCGCCATCGACCTGGCGCAAGGGATGGCGCAGTGGCTCGATGAAGCGCCCTACCGCCAGCACCTGTTGCGTTTTAGCAACACCTACGGCGACACGGTCGGCGCCATGCGGGCGCTGCTGGCGACCGATGCGCGCGGCGACGCGGCCGCGCTGGCGCACAAGCTGGCCGGCGAGGCGGGCAGCCTGGCCCTGCCAGCCACCCTGCATGCGGCCCGGCATGCCGAACAGCTGCTGCACGCCGGCGACGATGCGGCCGCCGCGCTCGACACACTGGAGCAGGCTCTGGCGCATGCCATCGAGGCCGTCGCGACCTTCACGGCACGGACGCCGCCGTCCGACCAGGCGGCCGTACCAGAAACGCAACATGGCCGGGCATGCCAATGATAAACTTGCCAATATGAAAATTTGGGAGACGCCATGATCTGGTGCAGGGATTTACTGCTGAGAGCCTTGATGCTGGGCCTGCTGCTATTCGTCGTGGGCGAATCGCTGTCCTACTGGACGCCGGAAATCAGGAAACTGCTGGCCTGGCGCCCTTTCTGACGCTTAGCCTTCGCGGCCATCCACCCTGGCGCGCCACAGGTACGGCGCATACACGCACGCATACAGGCCAAAGGCCAGCGACCAGCAGGCGCCCGCTGCCAGCAGCAGCGGCATGGCCAGCGTTGCGGGACCGACGGCGGCCAGCAGGCGCGCCAGCGCGCCCAGCTGGATCAGCCAGTACATCGCCGCTTCCGCCCTGCCGCCTTTCAACGGCCGCCCCGTGTGGCCCAGGGTGGTGCGCGTCATCATGCCGATGATCAGGCCCGCCATCGAGCCCACCGTCAGCGCGTGAAACGCGGCGCTGGCCGGCAGCAGGCCCAGGCTTGCGGCCGCCAGCAGCGCGAAGCCGATGCCTATCCACGCATACGACAGGTGCAGGATCCACAGCAGCGGCACGCGCAAAGTGCGCTGTGGCTGCCAGGCCAGCAGGTTGGTCAGCGAGACGCCGGCAGCACAGAAAGCCAGCGGCGCCGTCAGCCAGGCCGGCGCGCCGGCCAGCCACGCGATCGCGGCCGCCGCCATGCAGGCCACGGCGATCAAGGCCCGCCGCGGGCTGGCCACCGGCGTGCTGCCAGGCGCGCCATTGCGGGTAAACATGGGGATCACGCGCGCGCCGATCACCGATTCGATCAGCACGATGATGAAGATGGCCGCCTGCACGGGCAGGAACAGCGACAACGGCAGCCAGCCCAGCACGGCCGCATGGAACAGGCCGTTGGCCAGCGCCAGCAAGGCCAGCAAGCCGACGAGGAACAGGTTGCGCGTATTGCCCGAGCGGCGCAGCACCCGATACAGGGGCCAGGCGGCCAGCGGCAGGAACAGCCAGTCGACCAGCGCCGCCAGCAGGCTCGGGCCGCACAGCATGGCCACGCGCCCCGCCAGCCACAGCGCCGCCAGCGCCATCAGCGGCGCGCCGTGCGGCGTGGGCAAGCCCGTCCAGTTGCGCCCCGCCGTGTACAGGAAACCCACGACGACGGCCAGCGCGAAGCCGAACACCATTTCATGCATATGCCAGCCCAGCCCCACGTGCAAGCCGCCCGCCAGCACGCCGAAGTAGCTGGCCAGCCACAGGGGAATGCTGATGGCCGCAAACACGGCCGCCAGCAGGTAAAACGGGCGGAAACCCAGTTGCCAGACGGCGTGGCCGGCATGCCAGGGCGCAGCGCCGGGGGCGGAGGGAGAAGGAGATGGTTCGCTGATCGGGGTGATGGCCATGATGGGCTCGCATTTAAAGATATATTCAATATACTACTTTAAAAGCGCAGCTGCCGCCATCGGCAAAAGGATTAGACGGCTAGCCCGCAAGGACTAGCCGCCGGCGCAGGCTACTTGCCCTGGCGGTGCTCGACCGCGTACACGGCCGCCTGCACGCGGCTGGTGAGGTTGAGTTTTTTCAGCACGTTCTGCACGTGGATCTTGACCGTGCTTTCGGCCAGGTCCAGCGTGCGGGCGATGCCCTTGTTGCTCTCGCCGCGCGACAGGCAGTCGATGATTTCCTTTTCGCGCGGCGTGAGCTTGTCGAGTTCCGACACGGGCTCCTCGCGCCGCGTGCCCGCCTGCAGCTGCGCCACCAGCTTGCCCGTCATGGCTTCGGCGATGACGACTTCGCCGGCGGCGGCGCGGCGGATGGCGCGCACCAGGTAATCGGCGTCGATATTCTTGATCAGGTAGCCGCAGGCGCCCGCGCGCAGGGCCGTCGCCAGGTCTTCCGCGTCTTCGGACACGGTCAGCATGACGATGGCCGTGTCCGGGCAATCGTGCTGCATCAGCTGCAGCGCTTCCACGCCGGACATGCCGGCCATGTTCAGGTCCAGCAGCACCACGTCGGGCTGCAGCTGGATGGCGCGCTTGATGCCTTCCACGCCATCGGCCGCCTCGCCCACGACGGAAAAATCCGTATGCCGCTGCAGCAGCGAGCGTATGCCGCTGCGGAACAGCGCGTGGTCGTCCACCAGCATGACGGTGATCGGTTTATCGGGTGTCTCCATTTTTTGTACTTTCAGGTGGTTACTTAGGCGGCGCGGCGCTGCTCGCGCGACAAATGCAGTTCGACGGTGGTGCCGCCGCCAGGACAGGCGTGCACGTCGAACGTGGCGTCGATGCGCTGCGCGCGCTCGCGCATGATATGGATGCCGACATGGCTGTCGCCCTTTTCCAGCACGGCGCAAGCGTCAAAGCCGACGCCATTGTCGCTGATCGTCAAGGTAAAGTCCTGGTGGTCGGCGAGGCGCACCTCGACGTGGCTGGCCTGGGCGTGCTTGCGGATGTTCGACAGCGCTTCCTGCACGATGAATAATAACTGCAATTGCTGCTCGCGGGGGAATGGCGCGCCGTCGACATCGGCCAGCAGTTCGGCGTCGATGCCCGTCTGGCGGCGGAATTTGTCCACCGCGGCGCGCAGGGAGCCGATCAGGTCATCTTCCATCAGGCGGCTGCGGAAATTGGCCAGCAGTTCGCGCACGTCTTCATAGCTTTCCTTCACGCCCGCATGCAGGGCCGGCACGATGCCTGCCACCTCGTCGAAACGGGCGTTGCGCACTGAGTCGTCGAGCATCTGCACTTGCAGGTTGAGGAAATTGAGGCTTTGCGCGATACTGTCGTGCAGCCCCTGCGCCACCAGGTTGCGCTCTTCGGAAATGGCCATTTCGCGTTCGCGCGCGGCCAGGCGCAGGTTTTCCAGCGCGATGCCCAGCAACTGGCCCAGCGTTTCCAGCAAGGCCAGCTCGCGCGCGGAAAACACGCGGGCATGGCGGAAATGCAGGTTGAAGAAGCCCAGGTGCTGTTCGTGCGCGTGGATATGGAAGACGGAGACGGTGGCAAAGCCCTCGCGGTGGCAGCGCAGCTCGTGCGCCTTGTCGATGCGGCGCATGTCGTGCACCTTCGCCACCTTCATCTCGACGGCCGTGCCACACAGGCAGTCGCCCACCTTCAGGCAATGCTCGGACGCCACCAGTTCTTCGGACAGGCCGTGGTGCACCACCATGTGCAGGTTGCCCCGCTCCGCGTCGAGCACGCGCACGGTGGAACCGTCGGCCTCGAAATAGTCGACGATGCGCTGCATGAAACCGCCGCAGATGTCTTCCAGCGGCTGCGGGCGCTGCAGGAAGGCGGCGCTTTCGTACAGCAGCGCCAGTTCGCGGTTGCGGTATTCCAGCGTGGCCGTCTTGCTGCGCACGCCCTCTTCCAGGTTGCCGTACAGCGCCTGCAGGCGGTCGGCCATCTGGTTGAAGCCACTGGCCAGCTGGCCGAATTCGTCATTGCTCTCCACTGCCAGGCGCACGCTGAAGTCGCGTTCCTTCATGCGCTGCATGCCCAGCCGCAGGCGCGTGACCGGTTCGATGATCAGCATGAACATCAGGTAAATCATGCTCACCGTGCCGATGACGGCCATGCCGACCAGGATCAGTTGCGAGGCGCGCAGCCAGAAGGTGCGCTGTTCGCTATCGTGTTCGATCAGGCGCACCAGCTGGTCGACCTGGCCGACGAAGGTATCGGCGTCATGCTCGAACTGGCGCGCGCGCACGCTGGAATCGGCGGCCAGGGCGGCCGGACGCAGGGCGCCGCGCCAGGCGGTGCCGATGCGCTCGAATTCGGATTTGATGGCGCTGCTGGGCGGCAGGAACAAGGGGCGCTGCGGGTCGCCATGGCCGATCTTGGCCAGGGTCTCGTCGATCAGCAGCACTTGCTGGCGCGCCTGCTCGCCCGCATCGCTGGCAAGCAAAAGGGTCAGGCGGTAAGTCTGCATGCGCAGCCGGCCCGTCTCGTTGATGGCGGCCGAACTGCCTTCGAGTTGCCACGACAGGAACAGGGTGCAGCCGATGGCACTCAGGGCCAGCACCAGCATGAGCAGCAGCGCGCCGACGATCTTGGTCGACAGCTTCTGCCAGGAGGAAAACATCGCTTTAAATTTCATACACCCTTTACTTGGCACCGCCCCGTTCAGCCTCCGGTTTGGGCCATAAAACGGATAATCTTGTCCGGCTGCGTGTTGAAATCATGCTGCTGCGGCTTGAGTTCGATGGCGGCGCGGATCGCCGCCTCGATCTCCGCATCCGTGGCCCCGCCGCGCAGCATGGGGCCAAGGGCGAATTTTTCTTCCTGGCCCAGGCACAGGTACAGGGTACCATCGACGGACAGGCGCACGCGGTTGCAGGTGGCGCAAAAGTGCTGCGACATGGGCGTGATGAAGCCGATGCTCGAGCGTCCATCAGGGGTCGCCATATAGCGCGCCGGCCCGCCACCGAGCTCCATCGCCTGCGGCACCAGGCCAAAGCGGGCCGCCAGGCGCTCGCGCACGGGACCGAGCGGCATGTAGCGGGCATTGCGGCCCGTGCTGCCCATCGGCATGGCTTCGATCAGGCGCAGGATGAACTGCTGCTCGATGCAGAAGGCCGCCATGGCCTCGATCTGGCTGTCATTGACGCCGCGCATGGCCACCATATTGATCTTGATCGGATCGAAACCGGCCCCCTTGCCCGCCATCAGGCCGTCCAGAATCGGCTGCAGGCTGTCGCGCCCCGTGATCTGCTGCATGCAGGCGCGGTCCAGGGAGTCCAGGCTGACGTTGATGCGGTCCACGCCGGCCGCGCGCAGGGCCACGGCATGCTTGCCCAGCTGCGTGGCATTCGTCGACAGCGACAGGTCCTGCAAGCCGGGCAGCGCGGACAGCCTCTGCGCCAGCTCCGGCAGGTTACGCCGCAACAGGGGCTCGCCGCCCGTCAGGCGCACGCGGCGCGTGCCGAGGCGCACGAAAATACCCAGCAGGCGCTCGATCTCGTCGAACGTCAGCCAGTCCTTCGGCTCTTCGAAACCGCGAAAGCCCTTGGGCATGCAATAACTGCAACGCAAATCGCAGCGGTCGGTGACGGACAGCCGCACATAATCGATCGAACGGCCAAAACGGTCCTGCAACTTGACGCTACCCATGACGCTACTCCTGTTTCTTCCTTGATTGTAAAGGCTGGGGCACGATCTGGCTGTGCCCCAGAAGGCCTAGCGGCCTACGCCTTCCGGTCTATTGCACTAACGGACTGGCTGTGCCTTCCAGCTCGATGCCGGCGATCTCCGCGCGCCCCACCAGCAAGTGCAGATACTGGTGCACGGCGCGCTGCCACGCGGCACGCGACAGGCGGTCGGCGATCTGCGCCTGCACCGCCTCGTAGGCGATGGCCTGGCCTTCGACCCGGCGCAGCACCTGCACGATGTGGTAGCCGAAGCGCGTTTCCAGCAAATGGCCAGCCAGCGCGCCCTCTTCCAGGCGGAAAAGCAGCGCGTCGAACTCCGGCACGCTCTGGCCCGGCGACAGCTGGCCCAGGTTGCCGCCCAGGGCGCCCGAGGGGCAGTTCGAATACTGCGCCGCCAGTTCGCCGAAGCGCTCGGGCGCCAGCTTCAGGGCGTCGAGCACGGCTTGCGCCGTGGCCCGCAGCAGTTCCAAAGGCGCCTCGGGCGTCACCTGGAACAGGATGTGGCGCGCCTCGACCAGCGCGCCGCTGCTAAACAGCTGCGGACGCTGCGCATAAAAGGTGCGGCAAGCCGCATCATCGGCGGGCGGCACGCGCACTTCCTGCGCAAACAACGCTTCGATGCGGTCGTCAAGGCTGCCGCCCTGCACGCCGAGGCGTTCGACCTCGTCCTGCAGCAGCCGGCGCAGCACCAGCTCATGCACGGCCTGTTTCAGCGGATTGCCGGCGCCGTCGTGATGCGGCAATTCCTGCGCGATGTCGGCATCGTCGATATCGATGCCATTGACGGAGATTCCCATGATGTAGCTCCTTTCTTAACGGCGGCGCACCAGTTGCCAGGCGCGGCCAAGATAGCCGATGGCGCCAAAGCCGCTCCACACGTGCACCAGGCGGGTGAACGGGAAGATGACGAACAGCGACATGCCCATGAACAGGTGCAGCTTGAACACCAGCGGCGCATCGACGATGAAGCTGGCCGCGTCGCCGCGGAAAGTCACGATGTGCTGCGCCCAGTTCATCAGCAAGACCATCATGTGGCCATCCATGTGCGAAGCGGAGACGAAGATCGACGACAGTCCCAGCAGCAAGGTCAGCAAAATCCACACCATCACCAGCTTGTCACCGGCCGTGGTGACGGCGCGCAAGCGCTCATTGGAAAAGCGGCGCACCAGCAGGATCAGGATGCCGGCCAGGCACAGGCCGCCCATCACGCCGCCGGCCGCCATGGCCACGCCCTGCTTCAGGCTGTGCGACACGCCCAGCGTATCCCACACCCAGACGGGGGTGAGCAAGCCGGCCGCATGGCCGAACAGCAGGCCGATGATGCCGATGTGGAACAGGATATTGCCCAGGCGCAGGCTGCCGCGGTGCAGCAACTGGCTGGAATCGGACTTCCACGTGTATTGCTCGCGGTCGAAACGGATCAGGCTACCCAGGAAAAAGATGGCCAGCGCGATGTATGGATAAATGCCATACACAAATTGATGCAAATAGTTACTCATGATGTACTCTCCTCATGCGGACGCGATTCAAGCTGCGCGCCGCGGCTGCGGGTGAAAATGCACGGGATGGACGCCGCCCGCGACCTGGCCCTGACCTTGGCGCAGCAACGGCTCGACGCCGTCCGCACCGGGACCGAAGGTTTCCAGCGCTTCATCCATGTCGCGCACCGGCGGTTCGGCCAGCATTTCGGCCGCCACGGGGCTCAGGCGTTCTAGCAAGGTGAAGATGGGCGCATACGGGCTGCCGTTGGCCGTCAGCTTGCGGCCAATGTGCGCCAGCACGTGGACGGCGTCGCCCAGCAGCGGTGCCGAGACTTCCTCGTCGAGCTGCGCCAGGAACTCCAGGAACAGGGGCACGAAGTCGGGCAAGTCGTCGCCCACCATTTGCAGGCCGTGGCGCTTGTATTCCTCCATCAGGTCGACCATGGCCTGGCCCCGGTCGCGCGATTCGCCGTGGATATGCTCGAACAGGTGCAGCGAGTGCGACGGATTGCGGTCGAACGTGGCCACGTACTGCTGCTGCAGGTCGATCAGGCTGCTGCTTTCCAGGTGCGCCAGCAAGGGCCGCAGCAGCGCGTGCTGTTCCGGCACGGCCGCCAGCGCGGCATCGAGCTGCGGCAGGTGTTCGATCAGCTCGGGCTCGGGATACAGCAGCAGGCGAGAAAGGACTTGGTAGTGATGCATAGCGTGTTCCATATGAACTCCTTAAGCGCCGGGCGCCGTTTTGCGCGACTTCGGCATCTGCATGAAGATGGCCGAACCGTGTTTTTTCTTGCCGAACAAGGTAGGCTCGCTGACCCCGTCCGAGCAGCCATTGCCGAAGCTGAAGCCGCAGCTGCCCTTCTCGTTGAAGCTGTCCTCGGCCATTTCCTTGTGGCTGCTGGGGATGACGAAGCGGTCTTCGTAATTGGCGATGGCCATGATGTGGTACATGTCCTCCACCTGCGCCTTGGTCAAGCCCACCTGTTTCAGAACCGTGAGGTTCTCCACCTTCTCGACTGTCTTGCTGCGCATGTAGGCACGCATGGCCAGCATGCGGTCCAGCGCCGAGACGATGGGCGGCTGGTCGCCGGCCGTCAGCAGATTGGCCAGGTACTGCACGGGAATGCGCAGGCTTTGCGTATCCGGCAGCATGCCGTTCACGCCCAGCTTGCCCGATTCGGCGGCCGCCTGGATCGGCGACAGCGGCGGCACGTACCACACCATCGGCAAGGTGCGGTATTCGGGATGCAGCGGGAACGCCACTTTCCACTCGACGGCCATCTTGTAGACGGGCGACTTGACGGCAGCTTCCAGCCACAGGTCGGGGATGCCCTGGCGGCGCGCCTCGGCGATGATGGCCGGGTCGTGCGGATCGAGGAACAGGTCGAGCTGCGCCTGGTACAGGTCCTGCTCCTGCGGCACGGAGGCGGCAGCCTCGATCTTGTCGGCGTCATACAGCAGCACGCCCAGGTAGCGGATGCGGCCCACGCACGTTTCCGAGCACACGGTCGGCTGGCCAGCTTCGATGCGGGGGAAGCAGAAGGTGCACTTCTCCGCCTTGCCGGACGACCAATTGTAGTAAATCTTCTTGTACGGGCAACCGGAGATGCACATGCGCCAGCCGCGGCACTTGTCCTGGTCGATCAGCACGATGCCGTCGTCTTCGCGCTTGTACACGGAGCCGGACGGGCAAGAGGCCACGCACGTCGGATTGAGGCAATGCTCGCACAGGCGCGGCAAGTACATCATGAAGGTGTTTTCGAACGTGCCGTACATCTCCTTCTGCATGTTGTCGAACAGTTTATCTTTGCTGCGCTGGGCGAATTCCCCGCCCAGGTCATCCTCCCAATTCGGACCCCACTCGATTTTCTCCATCTTTTTCCCCGTCAGCACGGAGATGGGACGGGCCGTCGGCGGCGTCTGCGACAGCGGCGCGCTTTGCAGGTGCTCGTAGTCGTAGGTGAACGGCTCGTAGTACTCGTCGATGGCGGGCAGGTTCGGGTTGGCGAAGATATTCGCCAGGATTTTCAGACGGCTGCCCTGGCGCGGCTCGATCTTGCCCGCGTCCGTGCGGCGCCAGCCGCCATTCCACTTGTCCTGGTTTTCCCACTGCTTCGGATAGCCGATGCCTGGCTTGGTTTCCACGTTGTTGAACCATGCGTACTCGACGCCGTCACGGCTGGTCCACACGTTCTTGCAGGTGACGGAACAAGTGTGGCAGCCAATGCACTTGTCCAGGTTCAGCACCATGCCGATTTGCGCTCTGATTTTCATACTATGCTCCTTCTTCCTGCAACGGGCCTTCGAGCCAGTCGACCTTGTTCATCTTGCGCACCAATACGAATTCATCGCGGTTGGAGCCCACCGTGCCGTAGTAATTGAAACCGTACGCCAGTTGTGCGTAGCCGCCGATCATGTGCGTCGGCTTGGGCACGGCGCGCGTCACCGAGTTATGGATGCCGCCCCGCTTGCCCGTCATCTCCGCGCCAGGCACGTTGATGATCTTTTCCTGGGCGTGGTACATCATCGTCATGCCGGCCGGGATGCGCTGGCTGACGATGGCACGCGCCGTCAGGCTGCCATTCACGTTGAACACTTCGATCCAGTCGTTGTCGACGATGCCTGCCGTCTGCGCATCGGTTTCCGACAGCCACACGTGCGGTCCGCCGCGCGACAGGGTCAGCATGCGCAGGTTGTCCGAATACGTGGAGTGGATGCCCCACTTCTGGTGCGGCGTCAAAAAGTTCAGCGCCAGTTCCTTGTTGCCGTTCGGCTTGGTGCCCAGCAGCGCTTCCGTCGTCTTCGTGTTGATGGCCGGCTTGTACACGCACAGCCCCTCGCCGAAATCGCGCATCCACAGGTGATCCTGGTAAAACTGCTGGCGGCCCGTCAGGGTGCGCCATGGGATCAGTTCATGCACGTTGGTATAGCCGGCCGTGTAGCTGACTTCTTCGCTTTCCAGGCCCGACCAGGTGGGCGAGGAAATGATCTTGCGCGGCTGCGCCTGCACATCGCGGAAGCGGATGCTGTCATGCTCGCGCGGCAGCGCCAGGTGGGTGTGCTCGCGTCCCGTGATGGCGGACAGCGCGGCCCAGGCTTTCACGGCCACGTGGCCATTCGTTTCCGGCGCCAGCGACAGAATCATTTCGGCCGCATCGATGGCCGTATCGAGGCGCGGCTGGCCCTTCGACACGCCCTCGTCGAGCACCGTGCGGTTCACGCTGCGCAGTACCTCGACTTCATGCCCCGTTTTCCAGGAAATGCCCTTGCCGCCGTTGCCGATGGTTTCCAGCAGCGGGCCGATCGAGGTGAACTTCTTGTAGACGTCGCGGTAATTGCGCTCGACCACCGTCATGTTCGGCATGGTCTTGCCGGGAATGGCGTCGCATTCGCCCGCGCGCCAATCCTTGGGATCGAATGGCTGGCCCAGTTCGCCCGGGGTGTCGTGCATCAGCGGCGTCAAAATGATGTCTTGCTGGGTGCCCAGCAGCTCGCCGCCGATTTCCGAGAATTTCTCGGCGATGCCCTTGTAGATTTCCCAGTCCGATTTCGATTGCCACAAGGGTTGCACGGCTTCCGACAAGGGGTGAATGAACGGATGCATGTCCGACGTGTTCAAGTCGTCCTTTTCATACCAGGTGGCCGTCGGCAGCACCACGTCGCCGTACAGACACGTGGTCGACATACGGAAGTCCAGCACCACCAGCAGATCGAGTTTGCCTTCGGCGGCCGGGCGCACCTTCACCTGCTTCGGCGTGAGGCAGTCCTCTTCATCGCTGAGCAAGCCGTTCTGCGTACCGAGCAGGTATTTCAGGAAGTACTCGTGGCCCTTGCCCGAACTGCCGAGGATATTCGAACGCCAGACGAACATATTGCGCGGGAAGTTGGCCGGGTTGTCCGGGTCGTCGCACGAGAACTGCAGCTGGCCTGCCTTGATCTGGTCGAGCGCATATGCGGCCGGCGCCTGCCCTGCCGCCTTGGCGGCCTTCGCCACTTCCAGCGGATTGGTTTGCAGCTGCGGCGCCGATGGCAGCCAGCCCATGCGTTCGGCCTTGGCGTTGTAGTCGAGCAGGGTCAGGTCGCCCGTGCCGCCGGCCGCCGATGGCGAGGCGATGTCGCCCGTTTCCAGCTTTTCATGGCGCCACTGGCTCGTGTGGGCATAGAAGAACGAGGTGCCGTTCATCTGGCGCATCGGGCGCACCCAGTCCTGGGCGAAGGCCAAAGGCGTCCAGCCCGTTTGCGGACGCAGTTTTTCCTGGCCCACGTAATGGGCCCAGCCGCCGCCCGACTGGCCGATACAGCCGCACATCATCAGCATGTTGATGATGCCGCGGTACGTCATGTCCATGTGGTACCAGTGATTCAGGCCGGCGCCCACGATGACCATGCTCTTGCCGCGCGTCTGGTCCGCGTTTTCCGCGAACTGGCGCGCCACGGTGATGACGTCGGCGCGCTTCACGCCCGTGTGCTTCTCCTGCCATGCTGGCGTGTACGGCACGTCGTCGTCATAGCTTTCGGCCACGTTTTCGCCGCCCAGGCCACGGTCGATGCCGTAGTTGGCCAGGGTCAGGTCGAACACGGTGGTCACCAGGCCCGTGCTGCCGTCGGCCAGGCGGATGGTTTTCACCGGCACCTTGCGCAGCAGCATGTCGGACGCATCCTTGCCGCCGAAGTAGGCAAAGCCCACTTCCGTGACGGCGTCGCTGTCGTTGATCATGGAGAGCATCGGCACGATGGGCGCGCCGCTGCCGCCCGCCTTCTGCTCCAGGTTCCACTTGCCCGACTCACCCCAGCGGAAGCCGATGGAGCCGGCCGGCGCGGTGATCGCACCCGTGGTTTCATCGATGACGAGGGTTTTCCATTCCGGATTGTTGGTTTCGTCGAGGTTGTTGTCCAGGTGCGAAGCGCGCAGGAAGTAGTCGGGCACCAGGGTGCCGTTATGCTCCTTGAGCAGGACCAGCATCGGGAAGTCCGTGTACTGGCGCGCATAGTCGCGGAAGTAGGCGCTCTGCCCTTCCGAGTGGAATTCCTTGAGGATGACGTGGCCCATGGCCAGCGCCAGCGCGGCATCCGTGCCCTGCTTGGGCGCCAGCCAGATGTCGCCGAACTTCACCATTTCGCCGTAATCGGGCGAGATGGCCACGGTTTTCGTGCCCTTGTAGCGTACTTCCGTGTAGAAGTGGGCGTCCGGCGTGCGCGTCATCGGCACGTTCGAGCCCCACACCATCAGATAGGTCGAGTTGTACCAGTCGGCCGATTCCGGCACGTCCGTCTGTTCGCCCCACACTTGCGGGCTGGCGGGCGGCAAGTCGCAGTACCAGTCATAAAAGCTCAGGGCCACGCCGCCGATCAGCGACAGGTAGCGCGTGCCGGAGGCATAGCTGACCATGGACATGGCGGGAATCGGCGAAAAGCCGACGACGCGGTCCGGGCCGTATTTCTTGATCGTCAGCGCATTCGCTGCGGCGATGATTTCATTCGATTCGTCCCACGTGGCGCGCACGAAGCCGCCCAGGCCGCGGATGGACTTGTACTGCTGCGAGCGCACGGGGTCCTGGCTGATCCAGTCCCAGGCCGTGACGGGGTCCATGGTCTTGCGCGCTTCGCGCCACATTTCCATCAGGCGGCCGCGCACCATCGGGTATTTCACGCGCTGCGCCGAATACACGTACCAGGAATAGCTGGCGCCGCGCGGACAGCCGCGCGGTTCGTGGTTGGGCAGGTCGGGCCGCGTGCGCGGGTAATCGGTTTGCTGGGTTTCCCAGGTGATCAAGCCATTCTTGACATACACCTTCCAGCTGCACGAGCCGGTACAGTTCACGCCATGCGTGGAGCGCACGATCTTGTCGTGCTGCCAGCGCTGGCGGTAGGCGTTTTCCCAGGTACGGTCTTCATCGACCACGGTGCCATGGCCGTTTGAAAACGGCTCGGCGGGCTTGCTAAAAAATTTCAGGCGGTCCAGAAAGTGACTCATGCTACCTCCACAGTGCGCCGCAGGCAGCGGCGCCAGGTCTTAAAAAACGCTGCAAGCAGGATGGCTCAAGCGTCGATACAAACAGTCTATCGATGCGCCCTGCCCGGCGGTATTGGCAAGAAGTCGGTTTCCGGCACCAGGAATGCATAGGCGCGTAGTCACCCGGATAGTCACTATTGCCTATGGGCGGCAAGGCGGCGCTGCGGTATACCTGTCGTCATCGTTCAACACAGAGAAAGAGCACCATGCCGATTACCGATTACGCCAGCCTGCTGCGCAGCGCCCGCAACCAGGAGCAGCCGCAACGCCTGCTGTTCACCTTTACCCAGGCGCAGGCCCAGCCTGGCGGCCAGGGCAAGTCCCTCACGCCCGTGATGTGCGCCGACAAGCTGCCCGAGGAACTGGACAGCTTCGAGACATTGAAGGAGGAGTCGAAACAGATGCAGACGCACTGGGACGTGGTCTTCGTGGCGGGACTGGCGGGCCAGGACGGCCAGCCGCCGGCGGCGCAGGAATGCGAAGCGCCCCTGCGCGCCATGGTGACGGCCATCGAGCAAGGCCGCATCGACAGCCTGCTGGCGTTTGACCGCAGCGGGGATTTGTTACGTTTTAGCTGAATCCGGCCAAGGGCGCTCGTGCAAATGCCGCGCGCGCTCTATCGGACACACCAGCGGCAAAAACTGCTGCTGGCGCGCCGAATACGCCATCAGCGCCCCGCTGTCGATGTCGAAATACCATCCATGCAATTTCAATAATCCCTGCTCCACCCGCCGTTTCAGCCATGGGTAGGTGAGCAGGTTGTCCAGCGACTGCAGGATGCTGGCCAGTTCGCACGCGTGGTGCTGTTCTACCGACGAACGGTGCGCCAGTTCGCGCCGTACGCGTTGCGCCACCGGTTCGGCGATGCGCATCCACTGTCCCACGAAGTCCGTTTCCTGGCCTTCCGCGCGCGGCTGCGGTTCCAGCAGCGCGCGGATGCCGCCGCAGCGCGCATGCCCGAGCACGATGACCCTGGCCACTTCCAGCTTGCAGACGGCAAACTCGATGGCCGAACTGACGCCGGGCGGCGCGTCGGGCGTGCACGGCGGCACCAGGTTGGCGATATTGCGCACGACGAACATGTCGCCCGGATCGCTGCCCGTCAGCAGCATGGGATCGACCCGCGAATCGCAGCAGCCGATCAGCAAGGTCGAGGGCCGCTGCCCGTCGCGCAGGCTGTCGTACAAGGTTTGCGGCTCGCTGAAATACTGCTGCTGAAACAGGCTGAAGCCGTTGACGAATTTTTCCAGTTCTTCCATGACTACCTCTTACTGAATACAACGCCCGGCAAGCAGGACTTGCCAGGCATTCTGACGCTAACTAGCAAGGCATCGGTGCGTTCTTGCGCGCATAGCACCACCAGGTGATCACGATGCAGCTGACATAAAAGCCGATGAAGCACCACAGGGCCGCGTCGGGGCTGCCCGTCAGCGAGATCGAGGTGCCATAGCTTTTCGGGATGAAGAAGGCGCCATACGCGGCCACGGCCGAGGTGAAACCCAGGACGGCAGCGCCTTCCTTGTTGGCGTCGACGATGGCTTGCTCCTGCTCCGCCTTGCCCTTGCCGGCGGCCGCGCGCTGGTGTTCCGTCAAGAAGATCACGGGGATCATGCGGAAGGTCGATGCATTGCCGATACCGGTGCCGGCAAACAGCAGCATGAACATCCAGAAGAAACCGGTAAAGCTTCCACCCACGCCGGATTGCGGCATGAAGTACAGCACGCCCAGCACAGCGCCGATCATCAGCAGGAACGACCACAGGGTGACGCGGGCGCCGCCCAATTTGTCGGAAATCACGCCGCCGGCCACGCGCGCCAGCGCGCCGACCAGTGGGCCGAGGAAGGCGTAATCGAGCGGGTTCACGTCGGGGAACTGGATCTTGATCAGCAGCGGAAACGCGGCCGAATAACCGATGAAGGAGCCGAAGGTGCCCGTGTACAGCCAGCACATGAGCCAGTTGTGCTTGCGCTTGAAGATCACGGCCTGTTCGGAAAACGAGGCCTTCGCCGACGCCAGGTCATTCATGCCGAACCAGGCCAGCAAGGTACTCAAGGCGATGAACGGCACCCAGATGAAGCCCGCGTTTTGCAGCCACATGTCCTTGCTCACGCCATTCTTGACCCAGGTGAGCGAATCGCCGCCCCAGGCGCCGAAGACGGCGAAGGTGATCACCAGCGGCACGACGAACTGCACCACCGACACGCCCAAGTTGCCCAGGCCCGCATTCATGCCCAGCGCGAAGCCCTTGCTCGCCTTCGGGTAGAAAAAGCTGATGTTGGCCATCGACGAGGCGAAATTGCCGCCGCCAAAGCCACACAGCAGCGCCAGGATCAGCATGGTCGGATAGCCCGTGTTCACGTCCTGCACGGCCAGGCCGATGCCGATGGCGGGAATCAGCAGGGACCCGGTGGAAATGGCCGTCCAGCGGCGCCCGCCGAAGATCGGCACCATGAACGAATAAAAGATGCGCAAGGTGGCGCCGGACAGGCCCGGCAAGGCCGTCAGCCAGAACAGCTGGTTGTTACTGTAGGTAAAACCGATGTTGGGCAGGTTGACCACCACCACGCTCCACACCATCCACACGGCGAACGCCAGCAGCAGCGCGGGAATCGAGATCCACAGATTGCGCGCGGCCGTGGCCTTGCCTGTCGATTGCCAGAAACTGGGAGTCTCAGGCTCCCAGGTGTTAATCATATAGCGGCTCATGCTTTTGCTCCTGCAGGTTGAGGGATAGGTGCCGCGCGCAGCGACTTGAACGAGAAATGCATCCAGACGAGGGAAACGCAGACGGTGCCGTACAAGAGCATGAAGGAGCTCGAACGCACGCCGGTGAGGTCCACCAGGGCACCGAACATCACGGGCAGGATGAAGCCACCGAGACCGCCGGCCAGGCCGACCACGCCCGAGACGGCGCCGATGTTGTCGGAAAAATCATCGCCGATGAACTTGAAGACGGATGCCTTGCCCACGGCCATGGCGATGCCGACGATGAACAGCAGCACGGTGAACCACAGCGGCGACAGGCCGATATGGAAGGCCAGCGGACCCGTGACGGTTTCCACCACCATCTGCGTTTGCGGATACGACAGCAGGAAGAAGCACACCCAGCACACCCACATCACGGCCCAGGTGACTTTCGCCGCACCGTATTTGTCGGAGATCCAGCCGCCCACGGCGCGCAGCACGCCGCCCGGCAGCGAGAAGCAGGCGGCCAGCAGCGCTGCGTGCTTCAGGTCGAAGCCGTATTCGGCCACGTAGTACTTGGTCATCCACAGGGCCAGCGCCACGTAGCCGCCGAACACCACCGAGTAATACTGGCAGTAGCGCCACACGCGGGGATCCTTCAGCACCTTCATCTGCGCCGAAAAACTTTCGCCCGACGGCGCCAGATGCGATTTGTCCGTGAACGAAAACAGCCAGAAGATGATGGCAGTGGCCAGCATGGTGACCGCATACACCTTGGGCAGCATTTGCCAGCCGAAAGCGGCGACGATGCCGGGCGCGACGAACTTGGTCAGCGCGGAACCGGAGTTGCCGGCGCCGAAGATGCCCATCGCCAGGCCGCGGCGCTCCTTTTCATACCAGCGCGCCACGTAGGGCGTGCCGACGGAAAACGAACCGCCCGCCAGGCCCACGAACATGCCCAGCACGAGGAAATGCCAGTAGGCGGTGGCGTAGGAGATCAGGTAGATCGGCACCACGCTGGCCAGCATCAGCCAGAAGAAGACGCGGCGTCCGCCGTATTTGTCCGTCCAGATGCCCAGGGGCACGCGCACGAGAGAACCCGTCAGCACAGGCATGGCGGCCAGCAGGCCGAATTGTGTTTCAGTCAAGCCCAGGCTGGTCTTGATGGGAATGCCCAGTACGGCAAACATCATCCAGACTGCAAAGCAGATGGTAAATGCGAAGGTGCTGCTGACCAACACGGAAAACTGCTTGCGCCGCATGCCGGGTTCGACTGCCTTGTTACTACTGTTGTTCTTAGTGCCATCTAGGGTAGCCACGATGTTTCTCCATGAATGCACTGGCCGTCTGGCCAGCCGTCCCGACCAGCTTACGTGGCAGAGGGGAAAGGCACTATCGGTCACAGGGTGATTCTGGAAAGGCAATCTGGATAGCCGCATCGGCAAAAGTGACTAGACAGGGAGGCGCCGCACTAGGCTGAACGGCAGGCCAGGCTCGTGCGGACCGTCGCCCTGCCCAGCCTGGAAAAGCAGGCCCGCGGGCAGTCCAATTCCCGCCATGCCTTGATCTGCATCAAGAACATGAAATTGCCTGGCGAAACCGCCTTGCCGCATCACCGCTCTATCCTATTCGCCTCCCGCCGCCTGCATTCCCCAGTAGCGGCAAGAGCTTCACCGAGAGGAGTTACCATGAAGATATTCTTTTTCACTATCCTGTTGCTACTTTTACAGGCGCTCCCGGCATCGTCACGCGCCAGCGGAAGGCTGTCCGCGCTGGCCGCCAGCCAGTCGCAAACTTCCGTTTCCGGCCTTTCCGCAGGCGCATTCATGGCTGTGCAATACCAGGTCGCCTATTCGGGATCGGTGATCGGCGCGGGCATCGTCGCCGGGGGGCCGTATTACTGTGCCACCGGCATGGCCACACGTACCGCGCTGTGCATGGGCTGGATGAGTCCTCTTGAACCGTGGCCGCAGCGAATGCTGCTCGCGGCCGAATATTTCGCCGCCATGGGCCTGATCGACCCGCTCGACAACTTGAGGCACGAGCGGATCTACATATTCAGCGGCCTGAATGACAAAGTCGTGGTACCGCCCCTGGTCGACGCTACGGCCGTTTTTTTCAGGGATGCCGGCGTTCCCGCCGAAAATATGCTGTACATCAAGAATGTTCCTGCTGGACATGCCATGATATCGCCATCGTATGGCGGCGACTGCGCCACGAATGGGGACCAGTACATCAACCACTGCGAGGTCGACGGCGCGGCATATGACCAGCCTGGCGCGATACTCAAGCACATCTATGGCGACTTGAATCCGCCGGTGCGCAAGCGCGCGGACAAGGCGAAAAGCTTCAATCAGCGCGAATTTTCCATGGGCTGGACCAGCCTGGATACCGATGCCCATGTGTATATCCCCGCCATCTGCCTGCGCGAGCCCGGCTGCCGTATCCATGTGGCATTTCATGGTTGCGAGCAGACCCAGGCGGATGTGGCCGATGCCTTTTATGAAAAAACCGGTTATAACGATTGGGCTGACAGTAATAAAATCATCATCCTGTATCCGCAGCTGCGGCGTGTCGGCATCCTCAACCCCCTCGGATGCTGGGACTGGATCGGCTATACGGGGCAGAACTACGCGTTCCGCTCGGGAGCGCAGATGTCCGCCGTGCATGCGATGCTGACGCGGCTGATGTCCGCCCCGGACTGAGCGCGGATGATTGCCGCCCGCTTCTTCGTCCAGGCGGCAAGGCGCAAACCCGCTGGCGCCTCATGCGATTTGCCGGCGTGTTTGCCGGCGTGGCGAGAAAGACGCATGATGATGGCAGCGGCCTGCATGACCACGCATGCCCGCTGGGCGATATCGACAAGGGAAAACCCGACTGGAAAGGAGCATTCATTGATGTATTACGCAGGAAACAGCGCCGCACAGGGTGACGAGAGCACCGTGCTGGTCCGCACTGCAAGACCCGAAGAGATCGACGCCATGCTCGCCTGCGATGCCTATGCGCAGGCGCACCCGGAGCGTGGCGATGCCGTGCGCGCCGCCGTCGGCCAGGGCCACTGCCTGGTGGCCATGCGGGCGGGCCACGTGGCCGGCTATGCCCTCACGCACGACGACTTCTTCGGCTACGGCTTCGTCTCGCTGGTGGTGGTCGATTCCGGGCAGCAGCGGCGCGGCGTGGGATTGCGCCTGCTGGCCGCCGCCGAAGCCGCGTGCCAGACAGGCAAGCTGTTCACCTCGACGAACCAGTCCAACAGCGCCGCGGCCAGATTGACCATCTCGACGAGGGAGACCCGGAGCTGGTGTACGTGAAATGGTGCCGCTGATCGATCGCGCCTCATCCCGACGACGTATGGCGCGGCGCGGCAAAGGCGGCTATGCTGGCGCCATCGTCAATCAACGCCGACAACATCACGCATGGATTATCTGAGCCTCAAGCATTTCCACATGGGTTGCGCCGCCGCCAGCGGCTTTCTTTTCCTCTTGCGCGGCGCGTGGATGCTGCGCGCCTCGCCCGCCTTGCAGCAGCACTGGGTGAAGATATTGCCGCACCTGGTCGACACAGCCCTGCTGGCCAGCGCCATCACCCTGGCCGTGTGGAGCGGCCAGTCGCCGGGCAGCCAGCCGTGGCTGGCCGCCAAGCTGTGCGCGCTGGTGGCCTACATCGTGCTGGGCACCATCGCCCTGAAACGTGGCAAGACGCCAGCCGTGCGCGGCGCCGCCTTCGCGCTCGCCGTGCTGGTATTCGCCTACATCATCGCCGTGGCCGTGACCAAACAGGCCTGGCCGCTCTGATACATCAGAAGAGGTAGCGCAGCGTGACGCTGGCGTTGCGCGGCGCGCCCCAGTAACCCTGGTTGTACATGCCAAGCTGGCTGTAGTAATGCTTGTCGAACAAGTTGTTGACGTTCGCCTGCAGCGACAGCTGGCGCGACAGCGCGTACTTCGCCATCAGGCTGGCCACGGCGTAACCCCCCTGCTCCACGCGTTCCGTGCCCTTCGGCCCGGTGGCGTCGCGGTAGGCGCCGCTCTGCCAGTTCACGCCGCCGCCCACCGATAACGCGCGCCAGTCGCCAGGCATCTGGTAAGTGGAAAACACGCGCGCCAGCGTCTGCGGCACATAGCTGTTCAGGCGCGCGCCCGTGTTGTCCTCGGCCGCCGCGTGCGACACGCTGCCCGAGACGTTCCAACCCTGCGCCAGCTCGCCCGAGACATCCAGTTCCACGCCCTTGCTGGTGGTGCCGGCCGCCGCGTAATACGCCTGCGTCAGCGAATTGCCGACAAAATGCCCCGTGTCCTCCTGCGCCAGGCCGTCTTGCGCGATGCGGAACACGGCCAGCGCCGCGTTCAATCGGCCGCCGAAATACTCGCCCTTCACGCCCGCTTCCACATTCTTGCCCTGCACGGGATCGAGGTAGCGGCCGAGCCGGTCCTGGTAGCCCTGCGGCTTGAATATCTTGCTGTAGCTGGTGTACAGCGCATGCTGCGCGTCGATATCCCACACCAGGCCCGCATACGGCGTGACGGCATGCTTGGCATAGGCGTAGCTGCCGCCCCAGTCATCGACGTGGTCCGCCTTGTAGCGGCTGTAGCGCGCGCCGACGATCAGTTTCAAGGGATCGGCCAGCGAAAAGCGCGCCGTGCCGTAGATGCCGCGCTGCTGCACCGTGTCGAGCAACTGCCAGCGCGAGAAACTCGGGGCGTTCCAGTCCGGCTCCGGCGCCACGCCCTGCCACTGGTAGAAATTGCCGTAATCGACGCTGCTGCCCGCAATACCCGGATTGCTGGAGAACTGGTTGCTGCCCGAGACGCCGAACGCCAGGTCGTGCGTGCGCCCCAGCAGTTGCACGGGGCCCTGCACATAGGCGTCGACGCTGTCCTGGCGCCGCGTGCCCGAGTAAAACCCGGCGTAGCCCGTCACGCCTTGCCCCGTGACCTTGTCCGGCCAGGTATTCGCGAAAAGCTCGGCAGCCGAATAATTGCCCCAGCCGTGATTCAGCATGGCCGTCAGGTTCCAGCCCTTGCCCAGGTCCTGCTCCAGGCGCAAAAAGGCCGTCTGGCTGGTGCTGAACCAGCGGCTCCAGGTGGTTGCCGTGGTGGCGGAACGGGGCAAGGTGGCCCGTTCGCCATCCGCATACCACAGCGGCAAGCCGCCATACATGCCGCCGCGCGGGCGATTATCCTGGTACTCATAGCCGACGATCAGCACGCTGCCGGGCGCCAGGTCCGCTTCCACGGTGGCATACGCCATGGCCTTCTTGGCGTGATACAGGCTCACATACGATTCGCTGTCCTGGTAGCTGGCCACGACACGCCCGCGCACCTTGCCATCGCTGCTCAATGGCGAGGAGACGTCAGCGCTGGCGCGCGCATTGCTCCAGGAACCCAGGCTCAGGGTTGCATTCCCGGCGAGCTGACTCGATGACGCGCGCTTGCGCACCAGGTTGATGGTGGCCGACGGCTCGCCCGCGCCCGTCAGCAGGCCCGTGGCGCCGCGCACGATCTCGACCCGGTCGTAGGCCGTCATGTCCAGGGTGCTGTCACCCACGCTGAACGCATTGTCGACCGTGGTGGGAATACCGTCATACTGGTAGCTGGCGATGGAAAAGCCGCGCGCGAAGAACGAGGTGCGGTCGCTGTCGTAGCGGTTGATGGCCACGCCGGCCGCGTTTTGCAGCACCTCTTCCACCGTTTGCAGGTTCTGGTCATCCATCTGCTGGCGCGTGACCACGCTGACGGCTTGCGGCGTCTCGCGCACGGACAGGCCCAGGCGCGTGGCCGAGCGCATGGTCTGCGTCGTATACGAACCGCTGCCTTCCGTCGCGCCGTTCGCATCAAAGCTGGCGCTGACCTTCATCTCGGGCATGGTCTGGCCGCCATCGGCCGCCGCCACGTCGAGCACATAACCGCCGTTCGCCTGCGGTACGGCGCGCAAGCCCGAGCCGGCGACGATGGCGCCCAGCGCCGCAGGTATGCTGTAGCTGCCCGTCAGGCCGGCGCTGCGCTTGCCCGCCACGCTGGCCGCCTGATAAGAGATCATGGTGCCCGTCTCCTGGCCGAAGCGCACCAGCACTTGTTCCAGGGTGCCGGCAGGTATCGCCAGCTCGATGCGCGCCGCATTGGCTGCCTGCGCAAGGGGTGCGGCGGCCGAGGCGCCGCCGGCGGCGAGCAGCCACAGGGCGTGGCTGACGGCCAGCGCCGCCACGCTGCGGCGGCATGTGCTGGAAATGGAAGAGGCGTAAATAGGTGTTGTGCTGGGCATGCGGACTGTTTTCCTGAAAGTGAATGAAGGGTTCACTCGCTATGTCACGCGAAAATCGAAAACCCCTCACTTTTTCGGAAAATAATCACGGGTGCTTCCGATGCGGCACCACGCTCACCCAGAAGCGCGTGCTCTGGCGCACGTCGACGGGCAAGGTGCGCGTCAGCATGTCGAGCACTTGCGTCGTGTCGGCCAGCGGATAGATGCCCGACACGCGCAGGTGGGCGATGGCCGGATCGCAGGCCAGGCGCCCTTGGCGATAGCGGGCCAGCTCGCCGACAAAATCGGCCAGCGGCATGTCGTGCGCCACCAGCATGCCGGCCGTCCACGCATCCGCACCGGCAGGCAAGGTTTGCACGCTACCGATCTGCGCCGCCGTGAAGCTGGCTTGCTGGCCGGCCTGCAGCCTGCGTACGGCGGCGGGCGCCTGTTCCGGCAGAATATCGACGGCGCCCGCGAACACACCCAGGTGCGTGCGTCCCCCTTCCGCGCGCACGGCAAAACGCGTGCCCACGGGCTGCAAGCGGCCTTGCGCCGTGCGCACGAAAAAGGGACGGCCAGCCGCATCGCGCGCCGTACTGACCATGATCTCGCCTTTTAACAAGGTCACCAGGCGCTGGCCCGCATCGTAGCGCACGTCGATGCTGGACGCCGTGTTGAGCGCGATGCGCGTACCGTCTGCCAGCACGAGGTGGCGCAGCTCGCCCGTGCCGGTGCGGTAATCGGCCAGCCAGAAGGCCGCCTGTTCGTCGCCGCCCGCCAGCCAGGCGCCGCCGCCCACGGCCAGCAGCGCCAGCAGCTTGAGCGACTGGCGCCGCGCCGCATTCGCTTGAGCGTGCAGCGGCTTGCGGGCCAGCGTGCCGTGCGCCAGCGGCGCGGGCAAGGCACGCATGCGCGCCATGCAGCCTTCCACGTGCTGCCAGGCCTGCTCGTTTTCCGGGTCGCTGCCGCGCCAGGCGCGCCAGGCCTGCTCCACTTCGGGCGTGGCGTCTCCGGCCTGCAAGCGCACCAGCCATTCGACAGCCTGCAGGCTGGCCGCTTCCGGCCTCAGGGCGCCCATCACGGCGCCGACGGGGAAAAGAAGCACTGGTGCATGGCTTTGACCAGGTGGCGCTGCACGGTGGCCAGCGAGATGTTCAGTTCCAGCGCAATGGCCGCCTGCGGCATGCCGTCGAGCTGCGACAGCAGAAAAGCGCGGCGCACGGCGGGCGCCAGGCCGTCGAGGCGGCGGTCGATGTCGAACAGGGCTTCGAGCAGGATCGCCTGCGCCTCGGGATCGGGCGCGCACTGCGCGGGCAGGCTGGCCAGGGTTTCCAGGTAGGCCGCTTCCAAGTCGCGGCGGCGGTACAGATTGCCCAGCACGCCCTTGGCCACGGCGGTGAGGAAGGCGCGCGGCTCGCGGGCGGCGATGGCCTCGTCACGGTTCAGCAGGCGCATGAAGGTGTCGTGCGCCACGTCGGCCGCGTCAAACGCGTTGCCCAGCTTGTGCCGCAGCCAGCCTTGCAGCCAGCGGTGGTGATCGTGGTACAGGCTGCCCACCTCCTGGTGAACGCCGGGTTGGGCTGCCGACACGTTGCATGCTCCCTGGGTCGCAAATAATAATGATTCGCATTCTATATCTAGGCGGTGCTGCGGCGCAAGCGGCCTGCAAATGCCAGTTTGACGCGACTCTTTCCAAAATTGCCAGGCTGACCACGTCCACCGGCGCAGTGCACGGTGCAAGTTCTACCGGGCGCGCCTCGGCACGCGGCAATGATAGTATTGACAACATCACCGAGCCGGCCATCCTGGCCTGGCGTCCCTCCATTGAAAGGCAAACATGCTGTTATCTGAACTGCTGACCAAACTGACCTGCGGTGACCTGGAAGGCGAGGAACTCGACGCGGCCGTCACCGCCATCACCAACGCGCCGTCCGCGCCACGCGACGAGTGGATCGACAGCGATGCGCATGCCTACGCGGTGGCGATCCTCTGGCACCTGGCTGGCTATACGGCGTCGGGCGACAAGCTCGATGAGCTGCACAAACAGATACAGGACATGTTCGACGAATTCCCCGACTTCCCGTACGCAATGCTCGAGGGAGGCGACGGTAGCGCGCTGCCCTATTTCGAGTGGCTGGACACGGAACTGGCGCAGCGCGCCGTGGACGAAGGCGGCTATGACCTGATCCAGATCGACGGCAACGGCACCGACCAGATGGATGCGCTGGTCGTGTACCGGCGCGATACAAACGACATCATCCAGGCGGCGGCATTGATGGGAGTGACGATAGGCCGCCCGCTCACCTACTATCGCGGCATCGAAGCGATGGTGGGCAAGCGGCCGGGGTAAGGATCAACGCCTATTGCATCGGCAAGGCCGCCACATCGACGGCCGGTGCCTGGCCCGTGGCCGGACGCGTGAAGTTCTGGCTGGTTTTCACGTAGTCGGCAAAGAAGCCGCCGTTATGCAGGTAGAACTTGCCGTTTTCCAGGCCGCCCGCGTAATCCATGCGCTGCGCATTGGTGGCCGTGGCGTCGCCCGTGAACCTCCCAGCCGTCACTTCCGACCAGGCGCCTGAAACGTTCCTCGCCCACTGGTTGCCGAACTCGACGCGGCGCTCCGTGTAGCCCAGGGTATCGATGAAGTTCTCGAGGAAGGAATGCACGCCCGTCAGATACGTGGAAATCGCCGGCCGCTTCCACGTGGCGATGTAGCTCCACTTGCCCGTCTCGGGCGCGTAGAACCAGGCCGAGTAGTCGCTGCCGCCCTTGCCGTCGGGCCGCGCGCGCGTGATGAAGCGGTAGGTGGTGCCGGCCGCCCAGTTGTACGACAAATAGGTCTGGCCGCCCGTGCCTTCGCCGCCGAACGCGTTGTCGACCACGCCGGCGCCCTTGCTGACCAGGGTGGTCTTCGCTCCATTGTCGGCGTCCCAGACGGAAAACAGGATCCAGCGCTCGCTGGTCGATTTCACCTGGATACCCATGTAGCCCTGACCAAAGCCGTTGGCCATGAAGTAGGAGCCGATGGCGTCCTGCCCCTTGGGTATCGTCATCTCGTTATAGAAATACTCGGTATTGGCCGGCACCGTGTAACCCATGTGCACGGACGGGCCGCGCCGCGACCAGTAGTAATTGGCCGGGTCGTTGGCATACGTGAGCGCCGCGTTCGCAGTCACCTTCAGCGCGGCGACGTCGCCAAACGTGGCTTTTGCGCGCGTCACCCCCTGCAAGTCCACCTTCACATAGCCGGCCGTCGGCACATCGACCATGCCGACGGCGTAGGTCTTGCGGGCCTTGCCGGCCAGCTTGACGTCGAACGGCGCGCCATTGATCTTCACGCGGATGGTGCTGTTGCCGCCATCGGCCAGGCTGGCGTCGAGCGCCACCTGGACGGGGCCCGCACCGGCCACGCGGAAATACGTGCTGGCGACGGCATCGGGATCACTCCAGCCGACCAGGCCATGTTCGCCGATGACGGCACCCTTGTCTCCGCTGGTGATGAAGGCATTGCCGGCCAGTTCCACGGTGGCGGGCGTGACCGGTGCGGCCATGCCCGTGGCCAGCAAGGCGGTGCCGCCCATGTCCGGGGTAGCGGTGGCAGTGGCGCCGCCGCAGGCTGCCAGCAGCAAGGGCATGGCGGGAAGGACTGCGCAGAGTAATGCACTTCTGTGTTTCATCAACGTCTCCTGGTAGTACGGCGTGCAACAGGCGCAAGAAGTCCTGCGGCGTGCGCCGCGGTTGAAAAACGGATCGGGACAGAAAAAACCCGCTACGGCGGCAGGCGCGGTAGCGGGCGGATGGGGCTTAGTACTTGCCGTCGAGGGCGAAGATCGGCTTGCGCGATTTCCACTGCCCGCCCGTGAAGTCCGGGAAGTCCAGGGTCTGGAAGTTGGCGGCGATCGATTGCTCGGACAGGGGCGTGATGGCGCTCCACGTTACGGCATCGTAGATATCGATCGGCATCGGCGCATTGGCCTTCAGGGCTTCGACAAAGGCGTGGATGACGAAGAAGTCCATGCCGCCGTGGCCCGCGCCTTCCGCTTGCGCGGCATACTTGCGCCATACCGGGTGCTCATACTTGTCCTGGTAGGTCTTGAAGTCATCCCACTGGTGCGGCTTGCTGACGCCCTCGATATGGATGGCATTGTTCAAGTCCATCCACAGGCCGTCCGTGCCTTGCACGCGGAAGCCCAGCGAATACGGGCGCGGCAGGCTCGTATCGTGCTGCAGGATGATGGTTTCGCCGTTTTCGCATGCCAGGGTGGTGGTGACCACGTCGCCCAGCTTGAATTTCACCTTGGCGTTCGCATGCTGCGCGCCGCCCGGCTGCTTGACGATGTAGTCGTGCAAGCCGCGCGCCTTGGTGGCGAAGGCGTTGATGCGCGTAAAACGGTTGCCGCGGTTGATGTTGGTGTACATGGCGCACGGGCCGATGCCGTGGCTCGGATACAGTTCGCCATTGCGCTCGACCGAGTGCTGCGTGCGCCAATGGGCTTCCGACCAGCCCTTTTCGCCGAATTCCACGCCGCCGCCATACGGCTTGGCCGGATTGCCGCTGTTGAATTTGACGGCGCGCAAATCGTGCTGGTAGCCGCCCTGCAGGTGCAGCAGTTCGCCGAACAGGCCCGCGCGCACCATCTGCAGCGCAGCCATCACGTCGCGGCGGTAGCACACGTTTTCCAGCAACATGTACGGCGTGCCCGTTTTCAGCTGGGTGTTCAGGACATCCCAGTGGTCTTGCAGGGTGATGCCGGCAACCACTTCGCAGCCGACGGCGATCTTCGCCTGCATGGCGGCGATCGCCATGGGCGCGTGGAATTCCCACGGCGTGGCGATGATCACGCCATCGAGGCCGCCCGCGTCCAGCATGCGCTTGTAGGCTTTCTGGTCGCGGTCTTCGCCATACGTGCGCGGACGGGGCTTGCCGGCTTTGGCCACCTGGCCCAGCGCGTGTTTCAGCATGATCGGCTCGATATCGCACAGGGCGACCACTTCCACGTCGTCGCGGCGCACCAGTTCAGCCAGCAGCACCTGGCCGCGCATGCCCGTGCCGATCACGCCCAGGCGGACCTTGTCGCGGCCGGCCACGGGGGCGGCGTTGGCGTCGCCAGGCAGCAGTGCGCTGCCGGCCATGGCGCCGCCGGCCAGCGCGGCGCTGGCGGAGAGGAAATTGCGTCGATTGATTTGTGTTGTCATTGGTCTCTACTCGCTTCCATTGGTAATGTTCGTCGCCGGCCCGCCAGACAGCGGGCCGGCTGCAGTTTAATAGGTGTATTCAGCCGTGAAGCGCACCGAACGCGGCGCCGTGCGTCCATCGACCTGCAGGTAATTGCGGGAGATGGCGCCATGGTCTTCGCGCGTTTCGGTGTAGCGGGTCACGGTCTGGCTGTTGAACACATTGAAGACGTCCACTTTCAGGCTCAGGCCCTTGACGGCGCTGGGAGTATAGGCCACATTCATGTCCAGCTGGGCTTGCCACGGCAGGCGGCCCTGGCTGCCGCGCGACGCCGGCTTGCCATTGCAATAAAAGTAGGAATCGCCGTAGTCTTTCTCGAACCTCAGGTTATCGGGCAGCGCGCCGATGCAGTTGCGCGGTGCGCCCGAGGTCAGCGACAGGTTGGCGCCCACCATCACGTCCGGGATGACCTGCATGAAACCGTAGGCCTTGAAGGCGTGGCGATGGTCGCCCGGCAGGTAGCCATACGCGTTGTACATCAGTTCCTTGTGGTCGTCGCTGACCGTCAGGCCCACGTCGCCGCCGCCGATGCTGTCCGTCTGGCCTTCCATATTGCCCTTCAGGCCGGACAAGGTGTAGGTCAGCTTGCCGTACCAGCCATTCGTGTACGGGTGCTCGATGAACATGTTCAAGGCGCGGTAGGTGCGCGATGGCAGCGGGTTGCCCCACTCCGCCGCCGAAATATCCACGCGGCGCAGGCCCTTGCCATCGTCAAAGTCCACCATCAGGCTGTTGTCGCGGCCCGGGTTGATGATGGCGCACTGGAAGCCGCTCCATTTGCCCGTGTCGACGCCGTTGCGCGTGGCCCAGGCTTGCAGCGGACGCTCGTCGCAGACGTCGTCGTTGGTGTCGTTCAGCTTGCGGTACAGGAAGCTGGCGCCCACCACCAGCTTCTTGCTCAGGGCGCGTTCGAAGCCCAGCGAGAATTCATCCTGCGACAGCGGCTTCAGGCCCACGGCCGTCACCTCGCGCGCATCGCGGCTCTGGCCATACGCGTTGTTGGCCGAATACGGCTTGCTGATGGCGTGCAGGCCCGTCGGCGCGCCCGTGACGGGATCGACGCCCGTGTAGGTGAACATCTCGCTGGTGGCCAGGAAGGGACTGGCCATGTTGCTCGACAAATTCGATGGCACCGGCAGGTGGTAGCGGCCGCCGTTGGCGAAGAATTTCAGGGTGCCGTCGCCCAGGTAATCCCAGGTGGCGCCCACGCGGGGGGCGATCATGTTGCGCTGCGAAATGAAGGCCACGCCATCGGTGCTGTAGTTGGTGAACTGTTCGCGGCGCAGGCCCAGGTCCAGCAGCACCCGTTCCGTGACCTGGTAGTGATCCTGGATGTACTGCGCCGATTGCACGCTGGTCGGACGCGCCAGGTTGGCGTTCAGGTCCTTGCTGACGTAATAGCCGTCCTTGCCGTAGCCGCCGCCCTGGGCCGGCGTTTCAAAGGCGCCGTTGATCAGGAGCGTCGGATCCTTGACCTTCTGGTACTTCCAGCGATAGCCGCCGGCCAGGCTCAGACCCACTTTCGATTCCACGTCGATGCGGTCGATGCCGCCGCGCAGCGAATGCTTGCCCAGCTTGTATTCCAGGTCCAGGCGCCTGGCTTTCTGGCGGTCTTCCGACGACGGGTCGACCAGAGTACCGGTCACCATTTGCGGATTGGTGTACGTCAGGCCAGGCACCTGGGTCGATTCATTCGACGACGTTTGCGCCAGCAGCGGATTGTAGCCTTCCGGGGTACGGCGGTGCGAAGTGCGCGACTGCCCCATCATCGCCGTCACCGTCAGGTTGTCCGTCAGGTAGCCCGTGTACTTGAAGATGTCGACATTCGCGCCCGGCGCGGCCGACGAGCCGCAGCAGTTGATGGTGGTCTCGCTCCCGCCGCCAGCCACGTTGTTGCGTTTCAAGGTGGCATAGTCAAAACCATAGCTCTGGCTGTCCGTAGTCGTGCGGTCATACAGCTTGGTATATTCAAAGTGATGGTCGTCCGTCAGGTTGTAGTCCAGCTTGGCCATCATGCGGTCAACCTTGCTCTTGCTCTCGCGCCAGCCGTTCGGCAGCACCTTGTCCACCAGGTCGTCGCGCGCACCGGCGACGGCGCCGCCGTCCGTGCGCGTCTGTTCCAGCGCCACGAAGGCGAACAGCTTGTTCTTGATCAGCGGTCCGCTGCCGTACAGGCCGACCACCTTGCTGGTGCTGCCGTTATCGCGGTTCCAGTACTTCAAGGTGCCATCCGTCTCCGGATTGGCGCCCGTGTTCGGGTAGTACCGGTTTTCCGTCGTGCCCTTCAGCGAGCGGGGGATGATGGAGACCTTGCCGCCGAATTCAACCTTGTTGCCGCCGCTCTTGGTGGTGATGTTGATCACGCCGCCCGTCGAGCGGCCAAATTCCGAGCCGTAGCCGCCCGACAGCACCTGCAGGTTGGAGATCGCGCCGAACGGCAGCTCCGACGCGCCCACCTGGGTCAGGAGGTTGGTGATGGGGAAGCCGTTGACGTAGAACGCGTTTTCGGACTGGCCCGAGCCGCCGATCGACGGTGCATTGCCATACACGCTGTTGGTGCCGCGCGCCACGCCCGGCGTCAGCTGCACGATGGAGGCGACATCGTTGCCGACCGGCAGCGCCTTCAATTCCTTGGCCGTGAAGATCACGCCATTGTTGGTGTTCGACACGTCGATCGGATTGCGCGACGCCTTCACCACGACGGTCTGCTCCTGGCCCACGGGGCCAGCCGCGCTGGCCGGGCCGAAGTTCGCTTCCGCGCCGGCGCCGATCAGGGCCTCGACTTCCTGCGACGCTTCCACCGAACCGGCACGCAGCACGCGCACCGCATAGCGGCCTGGCGGCATGGAGTTGGCCACATAGCGGCCCGACGTATCCGGCGTCAGGCTGCGCTGCACGCCCGTCGCCAGGTTTTCCAGCACCACGGTGGCGCCGGCCGGCGCGCTCACCTCGCCGAAAATGGTACTCGTGGCGTTCGACTGTGCCCAGGCCTGGCCTGGCACGCCGGCCGCCAGTGCGATCACGATCGCGGCGGCGCGGCTGATGTCGCGCAATTTGAGTCGGGTGCTATGCATGATGTCTCTCCGTCTATATCGAGGGTTATGCGCGCCCTCCCCGCTCCAGGGCGGAGTCGGGGGAGCGCAATTTTTATGGTGGTCGTCGGCCGGTGCAGCCAGGCAGCTGCACCTTTCGGGAAATCAGTCCGTATCGGCTGATTTTCGTTTTCTTGGGATTACTTTAAAAAGAAAAATAAGTATCGTCAACAAAAAGAAAGTTAAAACGGTAATTTATCGCTCAATCGAGCAAATAAATGCAATTTATCTTTCGATTTAATCTGTAGAGCGTCAAATAACTTTCGTTATCGTGGTGTAGCAGATACACGTGTCTGCAGGAAGGTGGCAAACAGAGGACGATACGTGCGGGAATCAGGGGAGGAAAACACGAAAGACGACAGGGCAAACGTCTTTCGCTTACGTTTATCTTTCGTATTGTGCATTTCGGAACATTGTCTTTTCTTTTCCATGGCAAAACCCCGGCCCGCCACAGGCAGGCTGGCGGGCCGGGGCAGTGTCACGCCTTAAAAGAACTTGTAGCTGGCCGACAGGGCAAACTGGCGGCCGAACAGGTCCTGGCTATGGTTGTAGCCTTCCCAGCCGTTCGGGTCGTAGTACGGCTGCTTGTTGAACGCGTTTTTCACGTTCAGGCCCACGTCCAGGTGCTTGATCGGCTTCCAGCTGAACGCCAGGTTCACCGTCGTGTACGAGGGCGCCCCCTTGCACTGGCCGGCCGGCAGCGCCACGGAGGCGGCGGTGCAGTTTTCCGGCGTGTTGTCCTTGTCCCAGGGGCCATACGCCCAGCGCGTCTTGCCCGAATAGTTGATGAAGACGCTGCTGACGAAGTTGCGGTAGCTCCAGTCGGCGTTGACGGTGGCGCGGTAGCGCGGCGAATCGTAGTAGCCGACGGTGTTGCCCTTGATGTCGCTGCCGTCTTCGCTGTCGTGGGTGTCGCGCTTGCGGATGGTGGCCGCAATGCCCGTGCTCAGCTTGCCCATGTCTCCCAGCGAAAAGCGCGTACGCGCATCGATGTCGACGCCGTCCATCAGGGTGCGGCCACGGTTCGAATACGAGTTGATCAAGCCGCCCAGGTTGCCCACCGAGTAGCCGGGCACGCCGCCCGCGCACACGCCCGCGTTGGCGGGATTGGCGCACATGGCCGCCACCGCCGCCACATTGCCACGGTCAGCGTCGGTCAGGTCATTGCGGATGGCGCTGGGCGTGCCGGCCAGGGTCGGACCGTACTTGTCCACCAGTTCCGTAAACAGCTCGTTGAAGTCCTGGCGCACGATTTCATCGCGGCGGTTGATGAACCAGTAATCGATGGAGATGCTCACGTCCTTGGCCGGCTGCAGCACCAGGCCGACGGTGGAAATCTTGGCCTTCTCCGGACGCAGGTTCTGGTTCGGCGGCGTCAGGCCGCCCACCGTCGTCGAGCAATTCGAATTGAGCAGGCTCTTGCCCAGATCCGCATCCGTCGCCACCTTGGACTTCATCAGCGCGCGCGCCATGGCATTCGTTTCATCGCAGCGCACCGTGTCGCGGATGCCGCCCACCTGCGCAAAGACGCCGCCCGTGCCCGATTCGGCCAGGTTGGGCGCGCGGAAGCCTTCGGAATACGTCCCGCGCAGCATCAGGTCGGGCCGCGCGCGCCAGATCACGCCCAGCTTGGGCGCCAGGTTGGCGGCGAAATGCGGATATTTGTCCAGGCGCGCGGCCGCATTCACTTCCAGGGTGTCGGAAAGCGGCACCACCACCTCGCCGAACACGGCGGCGATGGTGCGCCGGCCATCGAACCAGGAACCGCCCTGCTGCGTGATCAGGCCATTGGCCGCATCCGTGTTGCCGGGCGTGAGAAAACTCTCGCGCATGACGTTGGTGCCCACGGCGGCGCGCACTTCGCGCTCGCCCAGCTTGAACAGGGTGCCTTCCAGCTTCGCATCCCAGGTCATCAGCTTGGTCCACGATTCGATGGCGAAGGTGGGATAGGCGGCGCGCAGCAGCGCCGCATTGGCCTCGCTGATTTCGCCAAACTTGTAGGCGGGATTGTCCGAAATGAACGTGCGGCTGCTGACGGGGTCTTTCGTGAACGGGCCGAATGCCTGTTCAAAACCCTTGATGTTGATGTTCGCCGTCTGGAACAAGGTGGAATGGCTGCCCGCCACGCTGAGCGCCGTTTCAAAATCCCAGCCGCCGCCGATGCTGCCGCGCAGGCCGACGAGCGCGCGGTAGTTTTCATCGACGTTCTTCTGGCCGAAGTGGCCCGTCGCATCCTGCAGCAGGTAGTTCAAGCCGGCCGCACCGCCCATCTTGGCCACCATGTCGGCATCGAGCTTGCCTTTCAGGTAGACGTTGTTGGGACTCAGGAAAGGCGTGGCGAAGGTGTTCAGGGTATTGCCCGTGTTGCGCGCGAACCAGTTGTTCGTGCTGCCGCTGTTGAAGCTGGACGGACCGTTTTCGCCGCGCATCTTGATGTGGGTGAAGGCGCCTTCCGCGAACGCTTCCAGGTCGCCGCCCAGTTTCAGGCGGCCGCTCAGGTACGCCGTGGCGCGCTCCGAGGTAGGACCCGTGTCAAGCTGGTTGGGCAGCGCATTCCACACGCAGCGCGTGCCCGACGCTTCCGTGATGCTGGTGTTGCAGCCGGGCGCGGCACGCTGGGTGCGGGCATTGTTGTTGGCCTTGTCGAAGACAAAGAAGGTTCCCGGGTTCATCGTGCCCGGTTCGCTGCCGACGCCCACGCGCATGTTCGGGATGAAGTTGGGATTATTCGCATAAAAATACGCGGGACGCTTGCGCCAGGTGTCGGCCAGCGCGATGCGGTCGCGCTGGTAGACGTTCACGGAGCCGTAGATGTTGTAGCCGTCGCTGGCCAGGTCGCCCAGGCCATACAGCACGCTGGCCTGGCGCTCGCCATAGGATTTCACGCTGGGCGAAAACTCGCCGTTGGCGCGTGCTTCCAGGCCCTGATACGACTTCTTGGTGATCACGTTGATGACACCGGCCACGGCATCGGAGCCATACACGGCCGACGCGCCATCCGTGAGGATTTCCATGCGCTCGATGGCCGCGGCGGGAATGGCGTCGATATTGACGAACATGGTCTGGAAGCCGGCCGGCGCGCCATAGAACGACAGGCGGCGGCCATTCAATAGCACCAGGGTGCCCTGCGCGCCCAGGCCGCGCAGGTTCGCCTGCGAACCGCCGTCCGAGCCCGTGAACATCGAGCGGAAGTCCTGCTGCGCCGGACGGGCGGCGGGCAGGTTGTCGAGTACCTGCAGCAAGGTGAGCGCGCCCATGTTCTCGATCTGCTTGGCGTTGATCACCTGTACGGGCGACGCCGTTTCCGCGTTGATGCGCTTCAGGCTGGACCCCGTCACTTCGACGCGCGCCAGCTTTTCTTCCTCCGCTGCCAGCGCCGTTGACGCCAAGCCTACCGCCACCATGGCGGCCATCAGTTTTTTCAAGTGCATTCCCATCTCCCTTTTTATCAGTGATTTGTTTTCGTCAGGTTGCAAGAGCCCCTCCCCGGTCCGAAGAGGGGCTCGTTTTTGGTGAAATGATGAAGTGAAGTTGCTTAGCGCGGCTTGACGGTCGCGCCTTCCGTGCCGGTCAGCACGGCATTGGCCCAGTTGCCGCAGACCTGGGCCGGGTGGGCGCCGCGCGCGCCCAGGGTGCGCAAACTGAGCTGGCTCAGGCCGCGCACGTCGATTTCGGGTTTGACCACCCCGGGAGCCGTGACCAGGCCGCTGTCATACAGCAGCCGCTCGCCGCTCCAGACCTGGAATTGCAAGCCGCCCGCGCTGCGGCAGCTATCGTCCACGCCCAGGTCGGCGCGCAGCAGATTCCAGTTGCCCGCCAGTTGCAAGTCGATGCGGCTGGCGGGTCCCACGCCGAGGCCCTTGCGGAACCACAGCCCGTTCATGCGCATTTCGGCTGCCTTGCCGGCTGGCCTGTCTTTCGCGATATGCTTCGGCAGCACCAAGTCCGACAGATAGCGCTGCACCTCCTCACCTTCGGCCACGCGGTGCTCGAGTACGCGGAATTCGGACAGGGTGACGGGTGCCACGTCGGTCGCCAGCGCCGCATCGAACGCGCGCGCCACCGGTGCGCCTTGCGCCGCCGTGACCATCGGGTCGGTGGACGCCGCGCCATCGCCTTCCGGATTTTGCGTGCTCATCACGCGGAAGCGCAGCAGGCGCCCGGCCGTGGCAGGGAAACTGATTGTCTGCGTGCCCTGTTCCAGTTTCAGGGTGCCACGCGCAAGCGGTGCGCCCCACTCTCCATTGTTGTCGCCGATGTAGATTTCATAGTCGCGCACCTGGCCATGCTTCCAGTGCTGGTCGTTGCGCGGCGCCAGTTCGATGCCGTCGACCAGGCGCCGCTCCGTAAAGCCGATCACCCATTCGTGCGGCCCGCTCTTCACGGACGGGCTGCGCACGGTGCGGAACCAGGTCTCCGGCTTGCCGTCGAAGGCGTTTTCCAGCGGATAGCCATTTTCCTCAAACGGACGTCCCACCACCTGCATGGCATCCGCCGGCAAGGCGCGGCCCGGCACGGGTGCGGCCGGGAAATCCGCATCGATTCTCGCCACGGCCAGCGCGCCAGCGACCTGCAAGGTCAAGGCCTGGCGGATATCCTGCGCCGCCACCTTCACGTGCAGGGTGCCCTGGCGGTCGGCAGCATCGAAATACCAGCCGTCCAGCGCCTTGTCGTAGGCGGCGCGGTCGCCGGACGCCGCGATCAGCCGTTCGCCGGCCCGCACGGCGGCCGGGGCCTGGCCTGCCAGCATGCGTAGCGCATAGCCGCGGCGCGCTTCCTGGCCCTGGTACTGGCCATCGACGGCGCCGATGTCGACCTGCACGTCGCCGCCCGTCTGGCGCATGCGGATGACTTGCTGGCTGAAGGCGCCGCCCTGGTACTGGCGCGTGTTGCCGTCGTCTTCATACAGCGTGTATTCGGAATCGCCATGCGGGTAGATATCGAGCGTGAGCTGATCCTTCGGCTTCTGGCCGTCATACAGCATTTCCGGATACATGGGCAGGATGGCGCCGGCCCGCACGAACACGGGCAACTTGTCCAGCGTGACCTGCATGTCCAGGTCGCGCCCTTTCGCGTCCGCCGTGGCCTGGCGGCCGTCCCAGTAGTCGTACCACGTGCCCTGCGGCAGGTGGATGCCCTTGCGCCAGCCGCCGCTGACGGCCTGGCTGCGGTAGACGGGCGCCACCAGCACGTCGCGGCCCAGGAGGAACTGGTATTTATAGGCTTCCGTGTAGGCGGCCGGGTCTTGCGGGTAATCCCACATCAGGCCCCGCACCAGCGGCGCGCCCGATTGCTCCGCTTCGCGCACCAGCGTATACATATACGGCGTCAATCGCATCTTGAGTTTCAAGTAGCGGCGGTTGATGTCGCGGTACGGCTGCTCGAACCACCACGGATGCTTGCGCTCGGCCGCGGCCCAGCCGGACATGCCCATCAGCACGGGCGTAAAGCTTTTCCACTGCAAGTCGCGCAGATAGGTTTCCGGGCTGCCGCCAAAGATGGCGTCCACGTCGCCGGACGCATACGCCTGGCCGGACAGGCCCGAGCCGATCAGGGTCGGGATGTGCCAGCGGATGTAGTCCCAGCTGGCGCTCTGGTCGCCCGTCCAGGCCACGGCGTAGCGCTGGATGCCGGCCCAGCCCATCACCGTCCACAGAAATGGCCGGCTGTCGGAGTTGTTCAGGATGCCGTCATAGGCCGACTTGTTCGCGTCCATGGCAAACTGGTAGCCCTTGCCCGTCCACGCCACGTCCAGCTTTTGCACGCGGCTGCCCGCCTGGCCCACTTCCCAGGCGATCTTGTCGACGCCGTTTTCCGTCCACAGGCCCGTGCGGAAACCGTAGCCGGCCAGGCCCTTCACGGTTTCCGGCAAATTCGTGTAGCCGCAGCCATAGCCGTCGTTGGGCAGGATCCAGCCGCCCGGCATGTCGTGTTCGCGGTACTGGCGCGCCACGCTTTCCACCACGTCCGGCGTCTTGCCGGTCGGGCCATCCGTCCAGCCCTTCGGCACGGAACCGGGCTTTTTCACGTTGTCGCCATCGTTGTAGCAATCGGCGTCGCCGTATTCCAGCGCCCAGCGGGGCAGCATGCGGGCGCGGCCCGTCAAGTCCGTGTAGCGGGCGACGACGTCGCGCACGTCCTTGCCGACGAAGAAATACGCGTCATAGCGGCCTTCCGCGTGCTGCAGCGAGATCTGTTCCTTGTCGCGCAAGTCGTAGTTCCCGTCGGACCAGGTATTGCGCAGCATGCCCCAGCCCCGTGAACTCATGAGAAATGGCGCGGGATTCGGCCGGTCGCCCTCTTCCCAGCCGCCCGAATACGACACGGGCACCTGCTTGCCCTTGAATTCGAAGCGGCCATTCTGCTGGCCGCCGCCAAAGTATCGTTCGCCGGGCAAGCTGGAAAGCACCTGCACGCCCTGCTTGTCGTCGAGCGACAGCGGCTGCACTTCGCGCCACAGGGGCACCGCATCGCCCTTGCGGAACAGGGTAAAGCGCAGCGGCTTGCGGTCGATGCGCAGGCTCAGGGCTTCGGTGCCGATCAGGATATGGCCGGGCTGTTCGTCGATCTGGTATGCCACCTGTGCGGCCGGCTGGCCCACGACGATGGGCGCGGCCTTGTCGCCGGGACCCGTCAAGCCCCCCTTGCCGCCCGCCTGGATGCGCAGCACGTCCGCCTGCGGCAGGCTGATACGCAGCTGCATGCCCGTGTCGCTGCGCACATCCCAGCCCAGCGCCTCGCCCTTGGCCACGTCGGCCGGGTGCACGGCGGACAGCGACTGCAGATTGCCGATGGTCGCGGCCTGCAAGCGAGGCGCAGACATGGTGGCAAGGGCGGCGAGGACACAGGCGGCAAGGAGGCGGCGGGGAAGCGGGAGAGGTTTCATCGGCTGGCTTTCAGAAGTAATTCAATGAAATTACTTTAAGAAGAAAAATAAATATCGTCAACCAAAAGAAAGTTTTGACGCAAATTTATTAATAAAATACCTAAAATCAGCTCATTTATCTTACGTTTTACTAAAAAATTACGATACATACTTTCGTTATCGTCGCATTTCAGCGACATGCCGCGCCGCCACACGCTTTCACGCTGCACTGCAGCACGCTCCGACACCGTTAAAACGACACTATTTCGCAAGTCGATTAAAAATTTACTTTCGTTTTACTTTCGTATTTGACTTTTCGAAATTTAGTATTTATGCTTTCTCCAACAAACACTTTACTGACACTCCATGACTACCCTTCTTCAGCGTGACATTCAAACCTGGCGCGACATCGGCGGCCTGCACACGGCCGAGGAAATCGCCCACCAGCCAGCCATCTGGCGCGCGCTGTCCGGCATTTTGCGCAACGAGCAAGCCAGCCTGGCCGCCTTCCTGGGCGACGCGCTGTCCAATCCGCAGCAGCGCGTCATCCTGACGGGCGCCGGCAGCTCGGCCTATGTGGGCGAGATCGTCGTCGATACCCTGAACGCGGCCTGGCCCGCGCAGATCCGCGCCATCGCCACCACCACCCTGCTGACACACCATGAGCTGTACCTGGAAGCGGATGCGCCCACCCTGCTCGTCTCGTTTGCCCGCAGCGGCGACAGCCCGGAAAGCCTGGCGGCCGTGGAACTGCTGCGCCAGGTCGTGCCCGGCGCGCGTTTCCTGAACATCACCTGCAACGCCGACGGCAAGCTGGCGCGCCAGGGCGCCAACGACAGCAACACCTATAACCTGCTGATGCCGGAAGGCAGCTGCGACCGCGGCTTCGCCATGACCAGCAGCTTTACCAGCATGCTGCTGGCGGCCCTGTCGGTGCTGGGCAAGGACACGGATCTCACGCGCCTCGACACCCTGGCGCAGCTGGGCGAGCAAGCCTTGCGCGACTGGTCGGCCCCCGTGGCGCAGCTGGGTTCAACACCCGTGCAACGCGTCGTCTACCTGGGCAGCGGCCCGCTGGAAGCGCTGGCCAAGGAAGCGGCCCTGAAAATCCTGGAATTGACGGGCGGCCGCGTGATGGCGATGGCGAATACCGCACTGGGATTCCGCCACGGCCCGAAATCGGCCGTCACCACGGAGTCGCTGGTAATCCTGCTGCGCAGCAGCAAGCCGCTGGCGCGCCAGTACGAAGACGACCTGCTGAAAGAACTGCAGCGCGACAGCGTGGCGCAGCGCTGCCTGACGGTAGGCATCGGCGGCGACTTATCTGCCAACTTAGCGGCCGATGCGCCGGCCTGGCCCGACGCCTGGCTGGCCCCTCTGTGGCTGCTGATGGCGCAGCAATATGCACTGCACCAGTCCGCGCTGCTGCAACTGCGCCCCGACAATCCATTCGCCGGCGGCATCGTCAACCGTGTCGTGCAGGGCGTCACCATCTATGGCCATGACCAATTCTAATCGCACAGCCGGCTACCACGGCATCGACATCGGCGGCAGCAAGATGGAGCTGGTCGCCTTTGCCGACCGCGACGGCGCGCTGACGGAAGTGTTCCGCGAACGGGTGGCCACGCCGGGCGACGATTTTGCCGCCTTCGTGCAAGCCATCGTCGACCTGGTGGCGCGCGGCGACGCCTCCCTGGGCACGACGGCGCCTGTCGGCATCGGCTTGCCCGGCGTGATCGACAGCGCCAGCGGACGCCAGCTCAGTTCCAACGTGCCGGCCCTGAACGGCCGCCTGGTGGCGCAAACCCTGCAGCAAGCCTTGCAGCGCCCTGTCGCCATCGGCAACGATTGCCAGTGCTTCGCCCTGTCGGAAGCGCAGGGCGGCGCGGCCGACAATGCCGCCAGCATGTTCGGCGCCATCCTCGGCACGGGCGCCGGCGGCGGCTACTGCGTGGGCGGCCAGCTGCTGCGCGGCTTTAACGGCGTGGCCGGCGAATGGGGCCACTGGAGCCTGCCCGCCACCCTGCTGGCGCAGCACGGCCTGGCCGAATACCCCTGCCCGTGCGGCAAGGCGGGCTGCCTGGAACGCTATGTCTCCGGACCCGCCATGCGCAAGCTCCACGCGCATTTCGGCGGCGACGGCGCCGAACCGCTGGCCATCGTGGCGCGCGCCAACATGGGCGACGCCGTGGCCCAGCGCACGGTCGCCGTGCACCTCGACGTGCTGGGCCACGCGCTGGCCGGCCTGGTGCTGGCCTACGACCCGCACGTCATCGTGCTCGGCGGCGGCTTGTCCAAGCTGCCGCACCTGTACGACAAGCTGCCGGCCGCCGTCAAGCGCCACCTGTTCCCCGGCGTGCACGTGCCGCCTATCCTGCCGCCCCGCTTTGGCGACGCCGGCGGCGCGCGCGGCGCGGCCCTTTTGATACGACAACATACAAAGGCGTCAACATGATGAAGCAAGCGGAAAACCCGACTTTTACCCTGTCCCCGATCCAGCAAGTGATCAAGGCGCACCGCCGCGGCGAGCGCGTGGGGCTGTACGCCGTCTGCTGCAGCCACCCGAGCGTGCTGCGCGCCGCCATGCGCGTGGCCAGCGAATACGACACCGTGCTGCTGGTCGAGGCGACCTCGAACCAGGTCGACCAGTTCGGCGGCTACACGGGCATGACGCCGGCCGTTTTCCGCGACACCATGCTGGCCCTGGCCCGCGAACAGGGCTTCCCCGCCAGCCGCCTGGTGCTGGGCGGCGACCATCTGGGTCCGAACGCCTGGCAGCACCTCGATGCGGCCACCGCCATGGACCATGCCGAAACCCTGATCGCCGCGTATGCGTCGGCCGGTTTCCATAAAATCCACCTCGATTGCAGCATGCGCTGCGTGGATGACCCCTTGCAGCTCGACGATGAAACCGTGGCTGCCCGTTCCGCGCGCCTGTGCATCGTCGCCGAGGAAGCGGCCGCCGCCGCAGGCTTTGCGCCGCCCGTCTACGTGATCGGCACGGAAGTGCCGATTCCTGGCGGCGAAGCGTCGCTGGCGCAGGCCGGCGCCGTCACCAGCCCGCAAGCGGCGCGCCGCACCCTGGACGTGCACCGCCGCGCCTTCCTCGACAACGGCCTGCATGGCGCCTGGCGCCGCGTCATCGCCATGGTGGTGCAGCCGGGCGTCGATTTCGACCAGAGCAGCATCCAGCACTACGATGCGGATGCCGCCGCCGAGCTGTCGGCCTTTGTCGCCGAGCAGCCTGGCCTCGTGTTCGAAGCCCATTCCACCGACTACCAGCGCGAAACGGCGCTGCACGCCATGGTGCGTGACCATTTCGCCATCCTGAAAGTGGGCCCTGCCGCCACCTTCGCCCTGCGCGAGGCGCTGTTCGCCCTGTGCCAGATCGAGGAAGAACTGCTGCCGGCGCACGCGACCTCGCAGCTGATGCAGGTGCTCGACGACGTGATGGTGGCCAAGCCGAAGAACTGGATCAAGCATTACCTGGGCACGCCGGAAGAGCAGCGATTGATGCGCCGCTACGGCTTGAGCGACCGTTGCCGCTACTACTGGGGCGAGCCGGAAGTGGCGGCCGCCGTCGGCAAGCTGCTGGCCAACCTGGACGCCGTGGCCATTCCGCTGCCGCTGCTGAGCCAGCATTTGCCGGAACAGTACCTGGCCGTGGTGCAGGGCAGCCTGCAAGCGCAGGCACCGGCCTTGATCGAGCACAAGATCGGCAGCTTGCTGGCGCAATATGCGCGCGCCTGCAACCGCAATGCGGCAGTCCCCGTCATTGCCGAAGCGGCAATCTGTTAAGCTCGGTATTTTCATTTTTTACTGAGCCCGCCACCATGCGAAATACCAGCCAACGCCGTGAATCCATCCTCCAAATGCTTGCCCAGCAGGGCTCGGTGCAGGTGACCGATCTGGTGGAAAAGCTCGGCGTGTCCGCGGTCACCATCCGCAGCGACTTGAATGCGCTGGAAGCGCAAGGCATGGCCACGCGCAGCCACGGCGGCGCGACCCTGACGCGCACGCCGCCGCCCGAGCACACGATACGCCAGAAGGACGCCATCAACCACGAGCAGAAGGAGCGCATCGGCGCCTACGCGGCGCGGCTGGTGGAACCGGGCGACAACATCATCATCGACTCGGGCACCACCACCATCTCGCTGGCGCGCCATCTGCGCGACGCCACGGGCGTGACGGTGGCCACGAATGGCCTGAACATCGCGTGGGAACTGGCCGATGCGCCCGGCGTGGACCTGATCCTCACGGGCGGCTTGCTGCGCAAGCAGTCGCTGTCGATCCAGGGCAGCCAGGCCGAGACCTGCCTGCAGGCCTACAGCTTCGACAAGCTGTTCCTGGGCGTGGACGGCTTCGACCTGCAGTTTGGCGTCACCACCCACCACGAAGCGGAAGCAAGCCTGAACCACAAGATGGTGGAACGGGCCAAGAAAATCATCGTCCTCACGGACGCCTCGAAGTTCGGCCGCGTCAGCCTGCACCGCATCGTGCAGCTGGACCGCGTCGATACCGTCATCACCGATGCCAGCATCAGCCAGGAGTACCGCGAAGGGCTGCAAAAGCTGGGCATCGAACTTTTTATAGCGGAATAACACATGCTGAGCGGCAGAATCCTTACCCCATCTGGCTGGATCACGGGCACCATCACCTTTGACCAGCGCATCGTCCAGATACAAGAAGACCCTGCCGCCGACAGCGCGCTGACCATCCTGCCCGGCTTCATCGACCTGCACGTGCACGGCGCGGCCGGCGTCGACATCATGGAAGGCGGCGACGCGGGCGCCACCGTGGCGCAGGTACACGCGCGCCATGGCACCACGGCCCTCTTGGGCACCACCCTGACGGCGAAGGAGCCGTCGATCCTGCGCGCCCTGCAAGGCCTGGCAGGCGTCATCGCCGAGCGCCCGGCCAACGGCGCGCGCATGCTGGGCGTGCACCTGGAAGGCCCGTTCCTGAACCTGCACCGCCTGGGCGCGCAGCCGCCCGACGTGGTGCAGGCCAGCCTGGCGCTGGTGCAGCGCTTCCACGCCATCGCCCCCATCAAGGTCTTGACCATGGCGCCGGAAATCCCCGGCCACCTGGAACTGATCCCGCAGCTGGCGGCCATGGGCATCCGCGTGCAGATCGGCCACAGCGCCGGCACGTATGACGAAGGCGTGGCGGCGCTCAACGCCGGCGTCTCCGGCTTTACCCACCTGTACAACGGCATGACGGGCATGACCCATTACGACCCCGGCATGGTGGGCGCGGCCCTGGCGCACGCCGAATACGCGGAAATCATCCCCGACCTGCAGCACGTGGCCAAGGGCGCCCTGCGCGCGGCCCTGCGCGCCATCCCCCGCCTGTACGGCGTGACGGACGCCACCTCGGCCACCGGCATGCCGGACGGCGAATACGGCCTGGGCACGCAGCGCGTCTACAAATGCCTGGGCTGCGTGCGCCTGGCCACGGGCTCGCTGGCCGGCAGCGTGCTGACCATGGACCAGGCCCTGCGCAATTTCGTCGACCTGGGCCTGGACCTGGCCGACGCCTCGAACCGCCTGTCGCTGTACCCGGCCGATTACCTGGGCGAATCCGAACGGGGCCGCCTGGCGCCCGGCGCCTGGGCCGATATCGTCGTCCTCGATGCCAACTTGCAGCCAGTGTCCGTCTTCGTCGAAGGCGCGGCCATCGATCTTTCCACCCGCTAGATTCAGTCTCTAGACCCAGCCCCCAACCTCAACCCCGTCCCGGAGTTTTCATGCACGACACGTCACACAAGGCCCCCGTGTGGGCCATGCGCTACCTGCTATTTATTGCCGGCATGGGGGGATTGCTGTACGGCATAGACATCGGCATCATCGCCGGCGCCCTGCCCTACCTGGAATCGACGGCGTCCGTGGCGTGGAAACTGACGGCCCAGCAGCTGAGCTTTATCGTTGCCGCCGTGCTGCTGGGCTCCGTCCTCTCCTCGCTGTTCGCCGGCGCCTTGGCCGACCTGCTTGGCCGGCGCTGGGTGATGTTCCTGGCCGGCGCCCTGTTCAGCGCCAGCATCCCGCTGATCGCGCTGGCCGACGGCTACATGCCGCTGCTGCTGGGCCGTCTGCTGCAAGGCATCAGCGGCGGCTTGATCGGCGTCGTCGTGCCCCTGTACCTGGCCGAATGCCTGCCCGCGCAGCAGCGCGGGCGCGGTGCCGCCCTGTTCCAGCTGCTGCTGACCATCGGCCTGGTGGCCGCCGCCCTGATCGGCCTGCTGCAGGCGCAGACGGTGGAAACGGCCACGCAGGCGGCGCAAGCGCTGCCGGAAGCGGGCCGCATCGCCGCCATTTTTGCCGCCAAGGACCACGCCTGGCGCAGCATCTTCTGGGTCTGCCTAACGCCGGGCCTGGTGTTTACCATCGGCGCGCTGCTGCTGGCCGAATCGCCGCGCTGGCTGGCGCAACGGGGCCGCATCGAACAGGCGCGCCAGTCGCTGCTGCGCACGCGCCTGCCCGCCGACGCCGACATCGAACTGCGCGAGATGCAGGATACGCCGGAAAATACGGCCAAGGCCGGCGGCAAGGCCAGGGATCCGCTGCTGAGCCGCCGCTACGTGCTGCCCTTCCTGCTCGCTTGCCTGATCCTCGCCTGCACGCAGGCGACGGGCATCAATTCCATTCTCGCCTACGTCGTCAATATCTTGAACCAGGCGGGCCTGTCGGGCGCCTCGGCCAACATGGCGGACGTGTTGTTGAAGGTGCTGAACGCCGTGATGACGGTGGTGGCCGTGCTGCTGGTCGACCGCAAGGGCCGCAAATTCCTGCTGATGCTGGGCACGGGCGGCATCGTCGTCTCGCTGCTGGCGGCCGGCCTGCTGTTCCGCGGCGCCGAAGCGCACCTGGCCGACGTGCGCCCTGCCATCGCGGCGCAGGTGCAAGCGGACAGCCTGGCCTTGCACCTCGATGCGGCCACCTTGGCGGCCCTGGGCGCGGCAACCGACGGCACGCCGCAGCAGCTGACCATCGCCTACGCCTACGGCCCGTTCACCAACGTGAAAAGCCTGCGCAGCGACGATCCCGTGCTGCGCCAGGTGACGATCGCCCGCGCGGACGCCGTGCAGGCCGACAGCGTGATCGGCGTGTTCTTCCGCAAGCTGCACCTGAACCCGTTCGCCGACCCGGCCGCCGGGCGCGAGGCGCCGCTGCGCATCGAGAAGGCCAGCCTGGGCCCCGTGCCCTCGTCCACGCACGGCTGGCTGGTGGCGATCGCCATCTGCGTGTTCGTTTCCAGCTTTGCCGTGGGGCCGGGCGTGTGCGTGTGGCTGGCCCTGTCCGAGCTGATGCCAACCCGCATCCGCTCGAACGGCATGAGCATCGCCCTGCTGGTGAACCAATTCGTCTCGACGGTGATCGCCGCCATCTTCCTGCCGACCGTGGGCTTGCACGGTTATTCGACGCTGTTCTTCTTTGGCGCCGGCTGCACCGTGCTGTACTTCCTGGCGGCGGCCTTCCTGCTGCCGGAGACCAAAGGCAAGACACTGGAAGAGATCGAGGCGCACTTTTCAAAGTAAGCCAAAGTAACCATTTGTAGCAGTCTCCTTTCCAGCCCCGGCCGCTTCCGGGGCTGTTTTTTTGCCCGCAAGACAAGCTTCCGGGCTGGCGCGCACGCCAAAGTACGGTTTTCCTTCTGGAATCTTGGCCGCCTGGGCTAGAATCTGGCTGCGTCGTGCTACTCACGAGGCGGCAATGGCGCCATGACAAAAACCACCAGGAGACACAGTGAGCTTATTTAGAACCAAGAATTTGGATGACATGATTGCCCACAGCAAGAAGCCAGGAGGTCTGGCCAAGGTGCTGGGGCCCTTCGACCTTGTCCTCATGGGCATCGGCGCCATCGTCGGCACGGGCATTTTCGTGCTCACCGGCACGGGCGCGCTGACGGCCGGCCCCGCCCTGTCGCTGTCGTTTGTCGTGGCGGCCGTGGCCTGCTGCTTCGCCGCCCTGTGCTACGCGGAATTTGCCTCCACCGTGCCGGTGGCCGGCTCCATCTACACCTACAGCTACGCCACCCTGGGCGAGCTGGCCGCCTGGATGATAGGCTGGGACTTGCTGCTCGAATACGGCCTGGCCGCCGCCGCCGTCTCCGTCGGCTGGTCCGGCTACTTCCAGTCGCTGCTGTCGGGCTTTGGCATCGCCCTGCCCGTCGCGCTCACCGCCGCGCCGGGCGCGCTGCCCGGCGTGACCACCTTCATCAACCTGCCGGCCCTCGTCATCATGCTGGCCCTGACGGCCATGCTGGGCTGGGGCGTGCGCGAATCGGCGCGCCTGAACAACATCATGGTGGCCATCAAGGTGGGCGTGGTGCTGCTGTTTATCATCTTCGGCGCGCGCCACGTGCAGCCGGCCAACTGGCAGCCCTACATGCCGTTCGGCTACCACGGCATGCTGAGCGCCGCCGCCCTCGTCTTCTTCGCCTTCATCGGCTTTGACGCCGTCACCTCGGCCGCAGAGGAAGTCAAGAAACCGTCGCGCGACCTGCCGATCGGCATCATCGGCTCGCTGGCCGTGTGCGCCGTGCTGTACGTGGTCGTCTCGGCCATCATGACGGGCATCGTGCCGTACCAGAAATTCCTCGGCGTCGACCATCCCGTCTCGCTGGCCCTGCAGTATGCGGGCGAAAACTGGATCGCCGGCTTCGTCGACCTGGGCGCCATCCTCGGCATGACCACCGTGATCCTCGTGATGGCATTTGGCCAGACGCGCATCATCTTCGCCATGTCGCGCGACGGCTTGCTGCCCAAGCGCCTGTCGACCGTGCACCCGCGCTTCCACACGCCGTTCTTCGCCACCTGGCTGGTCGGCATCGTCTTCGGCCTGATCGCCGCCGTGATCCCGCTCAACATCCTCGCCGAGCTGATCAACATTGGCACCCTGGCCGCCTTCACCATGGTGTCGGTTGCCGTGGTGGTGCTGCGCAAGAAGCGTCCCGACCTGCCGCGCGCCTTCCGCTGCCCCGGCGTGCCGTACGTGCCGGCGCTGGCCGTGATCCTGTGCGTGGGCCTGATGAGCTTCCTCAGCTGGGTCACCTGGGTGGCCTTCACCATCTGGCTGGTGATCGGCCTGGTCATCTACTTCGGCTACGCGCGTCGCCGTTCGCTGCTGCACCCGCCGCAGTAAAAAATCCCCTGCAGCGACATATCCTGTCGCTGCCCCAGTTAAGATGGCGGTCTCGCAACCACCGCAGGCCGCCATCCATGCAACGTTCCCCCGACCTCATCGCACAGCTGGACCAGAGCACGGACCAGCTCAAACGCGCGCGCCTGCGCAACATGCAGTGGCTGGCCGTCGGCTTGCTGCTGCTGGCCGCGCTGGTCTTCGCCGTGGCCCGCTCGCAGCGGGACGGCCATCCCGCCTGGGGCTACGTGGAAGCGTTCGCCGAAGCGGCCATGGTGGGCGCGATCGCCGACTGGTTCGCCGTCGTCGCCCTGTTCCGCCACCCGCTGGGCATCCCCCTGTGGCATACGGCCATCATCCCGAACAGCAAGGCGGACATCGGCCGCAGCCTGGGCGCCTTCGTGGAAAACCATTTCATTACCGAGCAAGGCATCGCCGAACGCATCGTGCAAGCCGACCCCGCCGCGCGCCTGGGCGCCTGGCTCGGCGACGAGACCCACGCGCGGCAGCTGGGCATGGCCAGCGCCGGCGTGGCGAAACAGCTGCTGGCGATGGCCGACCACGACACGCTGGGGCGTCTGCTGCGCGAGCAGGCCAGCGGCTACCTGGGCCAATTGAATGTGTCGGACGTGGCGGCCGACTGCATCGATGCGCTGATCGCCGACGGCAAGCCGCAGGAATTGCTGGACTTCCTGCTCGACCGCAGCGCCGCCTACCTGGACGATGAGCACCACCACGCCGCCATCGGCGACTTCGTGCTGGGCGCCTTCCAGATCGAGAACGCGCTGGTGAAAAAAGCCGTGAAGGCGTATGAGCCGCGCATGATCGCCTCGCTGCAGAAATTCGCCCTCGCCGTGCGCGTCGATCCGGCCCACCCGCTGCGCCAGCGCATCGCCGGCTGGATCGCCGACAGCGCGCTGCACCTGAAGGCCGACCCGCAGTGGCAAGCCACGGTGCGCCGCTACCAGCTGCAGCTGATCGCCAGCGACACGGTGCAAGCCATGCTGGGCGACGTCTGGAACCACCTCCGCGCGCGCCTGCTGGCCGACCTGCACGCCGACCAGCCCGTGCTGGCGCAAGCCATTGCCGGCCTGGCGCGCAACACGGGCACGGTGCTGGGCGCGGACCAGGCCGCGCGGGCATGGCTGAACGACGCCATCGTCGCCGGCAGCGGCGCGCTGGTGCGCCGCTACCGGGGCGAGGTGGGCGCCTTCATCGCCGCCCGCCTGGACCTGTGGAGCAAGGACGAAATGAGCGAGCGCATCGAACTGGCCATCGGGCGCGACCTGCAATTCATCCGCATCAACGGCACCGTCGTGGGTGGCCTGGCCGGTTTGCTGATTTATACGGCTACCCAGCTGTTCTAGGCCGCCTTCACCAGCGCGGCACGGCACTGGCCGGCGCCGCATGCGAGGGAAAATGCGGCAGCACTTCCTGCGCCAGTTCCTGCAGCACCTCCGCGGCCGGGCGTTGGCCATGCTGGATGCCCAGCGCCGCATGATTGACGCCAGCGTCCCGCCATTCACCGAGCAAGTCGATCAAGCCCTTGCGCCCCGTGCGCAGCACATAGCCGCTGCGCACGGGCGTGCGCGGGTAATCGGGGTCGTCCACCAGGTCCAGCCACTCGTTGCACATGTGCGGACGAAAGCCGCCATCGGGTATGCAGGCGCGCCAGGCGCGGATCTTGTCCGCCAGCCGGCGCGGCCCGTCCGGCGTATCCGTCGCTTCCGGATACGTCAGCCATCCATCGGCGTGGCGCCCTATCCACTCCAGCGGCTGGCCCGAGGAACTGGTGACGACGAGGGGAATGGCGCCCGCCACGGGCTTGGGCAGCAGTTCGAGGCCCGCCAGGCTGCCCAGCGGGCCGTCGATGCTGGCGGGACCTGCCTGCAGCAGCTGGCGGAACATGTGCACGGCCTGCGCATAGCGCGCGCCGCGCGTGGCATGCGGCACGCCATACGCGGGAAATTCGCTGGCCCGGTCGCCCGACGCCGTGCCCAGCACCAGGCGTCCGCCCGACAGCTGGTCGATGCTGGCGGCCGCCTTGGCCAGGTCGATCGGATGGCGCAGGGTGAAAATGGCGCTGCCCGTGGCCAGGGCCAGCGAGTCCGTGCGCGCCGCCAGATACGCCAGATAGGTCCACGGGTCGAACAGCTGGCCCGCGTCGCCGAAGCGCGGGTCGAACAGGGGAATGTCGCGCACCCAGGCGGCGGCAAAGCCTTGCCGGTCCATGGCGGCGACCAGGTCGGCCTGGCCCGCCAGCGCCTGCATGTCGCCCTGGTAAAAGCGCAGCGGCAGATAAATGCCGAGGGTGAGCGCGCCGGGCGCGAACATGCGGCGGTAGCCTGCATGGTGGGCAAACGCGTGCGAGGACGCGCCGCCGGTATCGATCGTCATATTGTTCCTTGATATAGGTCAAGCGCCCGTGGCGGGCGCGGGAAGCGTGATGCCCAGCTGCACGGCCGGACGGGCCGCCACGCGGGCGTACCAGGCGGCCACGTGCGGCCAGTCATCGAGCTTGAAGCCGACCAGGTCGGCGATGTGCAGCCAGCCGAAGCTGGCGATGTCGGCGATGGAATAGTCGTCGCCGGCCAGGTAGGCGTGATCCGCCAGGCGGCCATCCATGGTGGCCAGCGCGGCGTCGCACAAGTGGCGGAAGTGCGCCGTGGCGGACACGTTCGCGCCTGCGTCCGCGATCTCAAAGTGCACGCGCTGGCCCAGCATCGGCCCCATGCTGGCCGCGTGAAATTGCAGCCAGGTGATGGCGGCCCAGCGCTGCCGTGGCTGCGCCGGCAGCAAGCGCCCCGTCTTTTCCGCCAGGTACAGCAGGATGGCGGCCGACTCGAACACGGTGATGCCCGTGTCGTGGTCGACCAGCACGGGAATGCGCCCGTGCGGATTGAGGGCCAGGAAGGCGGGCAAGCGGTGCTCGCCCTGTTCGATGCGCACATGGCGCAATCGATAGGGCAAGCCCAGTTCGGCCAGCGCGATGGTGGCCTTGAAACCGTTGGGCGAGCTGTCGGTATAGAGCTCCATCATGACGCCGCCTCCTGGCGCGCGGCCTTGCCGGGCAGGATGGCGATGGCGCAGGCCAGGCCCGCCGCCACCAGGCAGGCGGAAACGAGGATGGCGCTGCTGTAGCCTTGCGCGGCCGTGCCGCCGCCGGCCAGCACGGCGATGCTGACCGCCACGCCCACGGCCAGGCCGACGGCCGAGCCGACTTCCTGCGTGGTCGTCAGCATGCCGCCCGCCAAGCCATGGTCCGCTTCCGGCACGCCATCGATGCCGGCCACCGTCCAGGCGGGAAATGCCAGGCCATAGCCGATGCCGGCCAGTACGGTGCCGGGCAGGATGGAGGCGGCCCACGACGCCAGCGTGGCCAGCGACGCGCCCAGCATGGCCAGGCCGCCGATGAACAGCAGCAGGCCGCCGACGATGACGGGCTTGGTGCCCCAGCGGGCGATCAATGCCGGTCCGGCCCACGCGCTGGCCAGCGTAAAGGCGACGGCCATCGGCAGCAAGCCCAGTCCCGTGCGCGTGGCGGAAAACCCCAGCACTTCCTGCATGGCCAACGCCACGACGACAAAAGTGGGGCCGAGGGCCGTGTTGGCCAGCAGGGAGACGACATTCGCGCCGCCCGTCGAGCGGCGCAGGAAGACGGCCAGCGGCATCAGCGGCGCGGCCACGCGCCCTTCCACCCAGACGAACAGCGCCAGCAAGGCCAGTGCCAGCGCGACCAGGGCAAACGTGAGCGGATGCGCCAATCCCACATGCTCGCTATTGGCAAAGGCAAACACCAGCGTCGCCGCGCCCGACGCCACCAGCAGTGCGCCCCACACGTCGAGCGAGCCGCCAGCCGCGGCGGCATCGGGCCGGCCCTGGGGCAAGGCAGGCGACAGGGCCAGCACCAGCAAGCCGACGGGCACATTGATCCACAGCACCCAGCGCCAGCCCAGCAGGTCCGTGATGAAGCCGCCCAGTATCAGTCCCGCGACAAAGCCGCTGGCCGCCACGGCCGTCCAGGCGCCGAGCGCCCGGTTGCGCTGCGCCGGCTCGGGAAATACGGCCAGCAGCAGCGAAAACGCGGCCGGCGAAAACATGGCGGCGCCGAAGCCCTGCAGCGCGCGCGTGGCCACCAGCATGGCCGGGCTGTGCGAAAAGCCGCCCAGCAGGGAGGCGGCCGTGAACAGCAACAGCCCCGCGATGAAGACGCGGCGGCGGCCAAACAGGTCGGCCGCGCGCCCGCCCAGCAGCAGGAAGCCGGCGATGGCCACGCCATACGCATTGATCACCCATTGCAGCCCGCCGGGCGTGAAGCCCAGGCTGTGCTGGATTTGCGGCAAGGGGATCATGGTGATGGAAAAATCGAGCAAGGCAACGAATTGCGTGGTGCACAGCAAAAGCAGGCAAAGCTGCCGATGTGAAAGTAACATGGAGATCCTATCGATATAGTTTTACTCGACGTCAAAAGAACGCCGAACTCCCCTATAATGCGTTTTCCAAGAGAGAAATAGAAACGATGTTTTTTCGCACTTGACTTTAGAAAAACTATATCGATGATCCATCCTTTACCGCTCCAGGCGCTGCGCGCCTTTGTCGAAGTGGGCCAGCGCGGCAGCATCAAGGCGGCCGCCGAAGCGCTGCACGTGACGTCGGGCGCCGTCAGCCAGCAAATCCGCCTGCTGGAAGAACGGGTCGGCATGCCCCTGTTTACGCGCGAACGCCAGGGCTTGCGCCTGACCGAGGCGGGCGCCAGGGTCCACCCCGCCCTGCTGGGCGCCTTCGCGCAGATCGCCGGCGCCAGCCAGGCGCTGGAAGACATGGGCGCGCGCCAGACGCTCACCGTCAGCACGGTCGCCACCTTTGCCGCCGCGTGGCTGGTGCCGCGCCTGGGCCGCTTCAACCAGCGCCATCCCCATATCGAAGTGCGCGTGGAAGCGACATCCGCGCTGGTCGACCTGCGCCGCGACCGGGTCGACGTGGCCTTGCGCCACGGCCTGGGCGACTATCCGGGCTTGCAGGTGACGCGTTTGATGGCGCCCGTGCTGGTGCCCGTCGCCAGTCCATCCCTGATGGCGGGCCAGCCGCCCATCGCCACGCCGGCCGATTGCCTGCGCTACCCGCTGCTGCACGACACGGACCGCGCCGACTGGCCCCTGTGGCTGGCCGCGCATGGCGCGCCGGACGGCAGCGAGGATGCGGCGCGGGCGCTGCGCGGCTCGGCCTTCGAAGATGATTTTCTGTTGATACGTGCGGCCGAGGCGGGCCAGGGCCTGGCCCTGGTGCCGCAGCTGTATGCGCAGGAAGAAATCGCCGCCGGGCGCCTGGTGCAAGTGCTGGACTTGCCGTGGCCCGCGCGCTTTGCCTACTACCTGGTGACGCGGCCCGACGCAGCCGCGCGCCCTGCCGTGCAGGCATTCATGGCATGGATTTGCGAGGAAGCGCAGGCCACGCGCTAAGTAATCCTCAGGAAATTATTGTCAATTCATGAAGGACAAGATCGGATGCCAGGCAAGGCGCCCGCTGCGACGCACAGCGCCGCTTATGGAAGCCAGAAATCGCAATCATTTACTGGGGCCTGCTTACAGCGCATGCCCCCCGGCCGCGCACGACACCACGCCGCACGCGGTGCTGAACAGCACCGGCACGCCGGCGCGTCCCATGGCGATGCAGCTTGCGGCGGGCAGCACGGCCAACAGCAGCGCCAGGTAGGCGAGCACCTGCAGGCGGCCCAGGGCCGGTCGCACAGCGCCCGCGGTATCGCGCGCCATGCCGCGCCTGAACGCCGTATTGCCCCTGCAGGCATCGGCCCTGCCGCTTGTCATCCAGTTCGTAAGCATGTCCCTCTCCTCGATTCCGGTTACCAGCCTGTCCCGCCGGCTTGAACGGCCTGCACGCCTGCTGGTCAGGCTGTAATGGCATTTTGCTGCATAAATTTACCAAATACAATAAATAAATCCAAAAAGAAACAATTTTTTTGGTTTGCCAGCATGCATCGTGGCGCAAAGAAATCCGCCTTGACAGAGTGTAAAATGGGGAACTGGACACTGGCGCCGCCATCGAGTCCGGGTATCGCCGCATGGAAAATTCAATTTTAATTATTGCAATCAGTAAATTCGTTGGAATGCATTTCGTTTATGCAGCAAACGGACTCTGCCATCCCGGCGGCAGGTTGCCGGCCGCAGGCATCCGGCCAAACTTGATGTAGATCATAATTTTTTGAACAAGCTCTTGCTATCCTGTAAAAAAATGACGGGAGCCCCGGATGAACAAGATGCAGTCGAGCAATGCGGAGCAAAAGTTTGCACACGAGCGCCTGGGCAGCGCCTGGCAAGGCGTGCCGGTTCCCGGCTATCCGGAAAGCGCGCCGGAAGGCGCCACGCTCGACCTGCTGCTGAACGCCTGGCTGGGCAAGTTCACGGGCGGCATTTCGCCGGCCGCGCTGGGCAACGCGTATGCCGACTGGCTCAGCCACCTGGCGCTGGCGCCATCGAAGCAGCAAACGCTGCTGCAGGAAGCGTGGAAGAAGATCGGCCGCTGGCAGCAATATGCCTGGCAATCGGCCCTGACCGGCGGCGCCGCCGAGCCGCCGTGCATCGCGCCGCTGCCGCAGGACCGGCGCTTCGACGACCCGGCCTGGCAACGCTGGCCCTACAATCTCGTCTACCAGGGCTTCTTGCTGCAGCAGCAGTGGTGGCACCGCGCCACCACGGGCGTGCGCGGCGTCTCGCCGCACCACGAGGATGTCGTCACGTTCACCGTGCGCCAGTGGCTCGACATGCTGGCGCCGTCGAACTTCCTGCTGACCAATCCCGTGGTGCAGCAAGCCACCCTCGCGAGCGGCGGCGCCAGCCTGGCGCGCGGCATGGTCCACGCGGCCGACGACTGGCAACGCGCCGCCATGGGCGCCGGCGCGGCCGGCGAAGCCACGTTCAAGGTGGGCGGAAACGTGGCCGTCACGCCGGGCAAGGTGGTCTACCGCAATGACTTGATCGAATTGATACAGTACGCGCCTGCGACAGAGAGCGTGCATGCCACGCCGCTGCTGTTCGTGCCCGCCTGGATCATGAAGTTCTATATTCTCGACCTGTCGCCGCATAATTCGCTGGTGCGCTACCTGGTGGGCCAGGGCCACACGGTGTTCATGATTTCCTGGAAAAACCCGCAGGAAGAAGACCGCGAGCTGTCGCTGGAAGACTACCGCCAGCTGGGCGTGATGGATGCGCTCGACGCCGTTGTCCGCATCACGGGCGCGCCGCAGGTGCACGCGGCCGGCTACTGCCTGGGCGGCACCCTGCTGGCGATCGCCGCCGCGACGATGGCGCGCGACGGCGATGCGCGCCTGGCCAGCCTCACCATGCTGGCCTCGCAGGTGGACTTCAAGGAGCCGGGCGAACTGTCGCTGTTCATCGACGACAGCCAGGTCAGCTTCCTGGAAGCGGCCATGTGGAAGCAGGGTTACCTCGATACGAAGCAGATGGCGGGCGCCTTCCAGTTGCTGCGCTCGAACGATCTGATCTGGTCGCGCCGCTTGAACCACTACCTGCTGGGACAAGATGAACAGGACAGCGACCTGATGGCCTGGAACGGGGACGCCACGCGCATGCCCTGCCGCATGCATTCGGAATACCTGCGCCGCCTGTTCCTGCACAACGACCTGGCCGAAGGCCGCTACCGCACGGCAGGCCGCCACATCGCCCTGCCCGACATCGATGCACCGATCTTTGCCGTCGGCACCCTGACGGATCACGTGGCGCCGTGGCGCTCCGTCTACAAACTGCAGCTGCTGACCGACACGGACGTCACCTTCCTGCTCACCTCGGGCGGCCACAATGCGGGCGTCGTCTCGCCGCCGGGCCAGCCGCGCCGCAGCTACCAGCTGGCCACGCACCGCCACGACGCGCCCTATGTCGACGCGGACAGCTGGCAGCGCGACGTGCCGCACCATGACGGTTCCTGGTGGCCCGCCTGGCAAGCCTGGCTGGCGCAGCAAGCGGGCGCGCAAGTGGCGCCGCCGGCCATGGGCCCCGACCTGGGCGACGCGCCGGGCAGCTACGTGCTGCAGACCTGACAACTGACAACCGAGGAAACGCCATGCCCTACACCACCCTGCTGGTCCACGTCGACAATTCCCGCCACTGCGCCCAGCGCATCCGCCTGGCCGTGCGCCTGGCCATCGCCGAAGGGGCGCACCTGATCGGTTCGGCCATGAGCGGCATCTCGCGCTATGCATATGGCGGCGGCGTCAACGCGCTGCAGTTTGCGCCGGCGCAGATGCAGGCGCTGCGCACCCAGGCCAGTGTAGCCTTGCACGACTTCGAGCGCATCGCGCGCGAGGAAGGCCTGGGCGCCTACGAAACGCGCTTCGTCGACGACGACGCGCAAGGCGCGCTGCTGCTGCAGGCGCGCTACTGCGACTTGCTGATCCTGGGCCAGACGGATGCGCAGGATACGCCGTCGCGCGTCATCGCCGGCACGGCCGAATACCTGATGCTCCATTGCGGCCGGCCCGTGCTGATGGTGCCGCACGCGCCCTCCGCCGCGCCGGCGGGCGCCGCGCAGCATCCGCTGCTGGCCTGGAACGGCAGCGCCGAAGCGCTGCGCGCCATCACCGATGCGCTGCCGCTGCTGCAAAAGGCGCGGCAAGTCACCCTGGCCGTCGTCAATTCGCACGCCCAGCCGGCCGCGCACGGCGAGCAGCCGGGCGCCGACCTGGCCCTGTACCTGGCGCGCCACGGCGTCAACGTCGAGGTGCTGCAGCACGACACGCCGCCGGGCCAGGACGTGGGCACGGCCCTGCTGGCCATGGCCGCGCAGCGGCGCTGCGACCTGGTCGTGATGGGCTGCTACGGCCACATGCGCCTGCGCGAAGCGCTGCTGGGCGGCGTCACGCGCACGGTGCTGCAAGAGACGACGTTGCCGGTGCTGGTGTCGCACTAGCGCGACCGGCGGGCCTTCAGCCTTCCTTCACCCGCCCCTCATCCGCGCTTCATGCGCGGCGGCGACACTGCTCATGCCCTCACCCACACCAGGAGTACAGCATGAGCAAGACACCCGGCGCCCCCGCGCATTTCCACGCCCGCAGGCACTTTCTGTCGGGGATGACAGCGCTGGCCGGCCTCGCCGCATGCGGCGGCAATTCGCTGCCGCGCGCACCCGCCGTGACGGACCGGCAGATCGGCGTCGCCCCCGGCGTCAGCCTGCACGTGCGCGACTGGCCATCGGCACGGGGCGGCAGCGACGACGTGATCGTGCTGCTGGCCGGCCTGGGCGCCAATGCGCATGCGTTCGACAGCCTGGCGCCCGCGCTGGCGCGCCGCCACCGCGTGCTGGCCATCACGCGGCGCGGCTACGGTTCATCGAGCAAGCCAACGCCCGCCAGCGCCGCCAGCTACTCTCCCGCCACTCTCGTGGCCGACCTGCTGGCCGTGCTGGACGCGCTGAAGGTACAACGCATCATCCTGGCAGGGCACTCCATCGCCGGCAACGAGCTGACCCTGTTCGCGGGCAGCCACCCGCGGCGCGTGCGGGGCCTCGCCTACCTGGACACGACCTTCGATTACCTGGCCAGCGGCGGCTATGAAGAACCCGCACCGACGCCCTGCGACGAACCGACGCCCGGCCCGGCCGACCTGGCATCGCTGGGCGCCTCGATCGCCTATGCCAGGCGCATCAACAAGCAATGGTGGCCCGCGCTGGAAGCGAACTGGCGCGATGCGCTGGAAGTGCTGCCCGACGGTTCGGTGCGGCCGAACACGCCGCCCGCCATCGCCAGGGCCATGGACGTGGCCGCGCACAATTTTTCGCCCGACTACCGCCGCGTGCGCGCGCCGGCGCTGGTCGTCACCGTCGATCCCGGCACCTTGCGCAACCTGTTTCCATGGCTGTTGCAAGCCGATCCCGCCACCCGGGCCGCCGCGCAGGAAGTACTCGACTTTATCCGGCCGCTGCGCCTGGCCGACGGCGAGCGCCTGGCCGCCGCCCTGCCCGGCAGCAGCCACCTGGTGATACGCAACGGCTTCCACAGCGATTTCTTCATCGAATACGAGAGCACGGTGGTCGACGCCATCGAGGCCATGCGCTGGGAAGGTCTACAATAGGCATGCAGCCAGCCGCCGCGCAGTGCCTTTTCGAACACGGCGCGGTCTTCTCCGTTTCCCTTGTCCCAAGGAGTTCCGCATGAGCAAGCAAGCCACCATCGTCCTCGTCCACGGTTTCTGGGGCGGCGCCGCCCACTGGAGCCGCGTCATCGTCGAATTGCGGCGCCACGGCCACACGGCCATCCGCGCCGTCGAACTGCCCTTGACGTCGCTGGCCGACGACGCCGAGCGCACGCGCAAGATGGTGGCGCAGGTCGATGGCCCGGTGTTGCTGGTGGGACACTCCTACGGCGGCGCCGTCATCAGCGTGGCCGGCAATGCGCCGAATGTGGCGGGCCTCGTGTACATCGCCGCCTTTGCCCCCGACGCGGGCGAAAGCCCGGGCAGCATCACGCAGGAACACCCGCCCCTGGGCGCGGCCAGCCTGGAAGGCGACAGCGACGGCTATCTGTGGGTCAAGCCCGAGCAATACCATGACAGCTTTTGCCAGGACCTCGACGCGGAAGAAGGCGCCGTGCTGGGCGTGGTGCAGAAGGCGCCGCTGGCCAGCACCTTCGGCGACACCGTCAGCGACCCGGCCTGGAAACATAAGCCCAGCTGGTACCAGGTGTCCAGCGCCGACCGCATGATTTCCCCCGTCAACCAGGAGCGCATGGCGGCGCGCCTGCAAGCGAGAAAGGTCATCACCCTGAACGCCAGCCACGCCTCGCTGGCTTCGCGCCCCGTGGAAGTGGCGGCGCTGATCCTGGAGGCGGCGGGCGCGGTGGCCGCAGCGTAAGCTTGCCGGCTACAGCCAGCCTTCGCGCTTCAGGCGGCGGTGCAGCCACCAGCAGCCGGCGATGATGACGACGATCACGGCCGGATAGCTGCCGCGCCACTTCAGCTCCGGCATGAATTCGAAGTTCATGCCGTACAGGCTGAAGACCATGGTGGGCACGGCCAGGATGGCGGCCCAGGCGGCCAGACGCTTGACGACCTCGTTCTGGCGGATGGAAATCTGCCCCAGCGCCACCTGCATGGCCGAATTGACCAGCTCGCGCATCTGCCCCGCCGTATGCGTGACCCGTTTGACGTGGTCGAGAATGTCGCGGTAATAGATGCGGTTTTCCTTGGGCACGATATCGCCATGGAAACGGATCAGCTGGGTGCAGATGTCATGCAGGGGATTGACGGCCGCGTCGAGCTTCAGCAGCTCCGTCTTGAGCTGGTAGAAATCCTGCAGCTTGTCTTCGCTCAAGCTGGGCTTGAACAGCTGCAGCTCATGGTGCTGGAAGCGGGCCTGCAAATGGTCGATGCAGGGCTGATACTGGTCGACGATGAAATCGATGATGGAATACAGCACGTAACCGGGACCGCTGGCCAGCTTCTCGGGCATGCTTTCCTTGCGTTCGCGCAACTTCGCATAGCCGGCCGAGGCGCCGTGGCGCACCGTGATGATGAAGCGGGGGCCGAGAAAGACGTGGGTTTCGCCGTAGACGATGGCCTCGCCATCCAGCGTGGCCGTGTGCATCACCATGAACAGGGTGTCGCCGTACTCTTCCAGCTTGGGGCGCTCGTGCGCGCCCTGCGCATCCTCGACGGCCAGTTCGTGCAGGCCGAAGGCCGCCTGCAGCGCGTGCATGGCCGTGACGTCGGGGCTGGCCAGGCCGATCCACACGAAACAATCGGGGTCGCCGAGGAAGTCGCCCACCTTGTCGATATCAAAGTGCGCGATCTTCTTGCCGTCGCGATACGCTTCGCAATTGACGACGGCGGCGTGGGTACTCAGGTCCATGGTGTTTTTCGGCCAGGGGCAGCAATATTGGGGGGCCAGTATAGCGGAAAGCCCATGATTGCCATGCCAATCCGGCTGCCGCATTGACATTCGGGCACGTCAATGTAAAATGAGAACCATTCGCATTTAAGAAGAGCCTGCATGCGCCAGCGGCACGGGACTTCCGCGCCAACCTGGAGTGTGCCGTGACGTATGCCGTATCGCCTGCCGCCGATTCTCAAAGCCCCATGTCATTGAGTCAGCTGTATGGCCAGCACCATCCGTGGCTGTTGCGCTGGCTGCGCGGCAAATTGTCCTGTACGGATCACGCGGCCGACCTGGCGCAGGATACCTTCATCAAGCTGCTGGCCACGCCCGGCGAGCGCGCCGTCACCCTGCGCGAGCCGCGCGCCTACCTGACCACCGTGGCGCGCCGCCTGCTGATCGACCATTACCGCCGCCAGTCGCTGGAGCAGGCCTGGCTGGCCACCCTGGCGCAGCTGCCCGCCCCCGTCACGCCGTCGGCGGAAGACCGCTTGCTGATCCTGGAAACCCTGCACCAGATCGACGCCATGCTCGACGGCCTGGGGGCAAAGGTGCGCACGGCCTTCCTGCTGTCGCAGCTGGAAGGCATGGCGTATGCGGACATCGCCGTGCGCCTGAAGGTAAGCGAGCGCACCGTCAAGCGCTACATGGTGCAGGCGTTCGAACAATGCATCCTGCTGCTGGCCTGACATGAGCGCGGCCCTCGATGCACGCGCCGCGCGCGAAGCGGCGCACTGGATGATGCGCCTGCAAGGCGGCGAACTCGACGCTGCCGCGCAACAGGGGCTGGCCCGCTGGCGCGCCGCCCACCCCGACCATGAGACGGCGTGGCAGCGGGCCGAGCAAGTGTGCCGCACCTTCGGCATGCTGCCCCCGCCGCTGGCCATGCCCTTGTCCAGGCAAGTGCTGGACCGCCCGTCCGGCACACAGCGCCGCGCCGTCCTCAAGACCCTGGCCGTGCTGATCGTCGCCGGCCCAGCCGGCTGGGCCATGCTGCGCGTGGCGCCATGGCAGGCATGGACGGCCGACCTGCGCACGGCGACAGGCGAAATCCGCCACCTCACCTTGGCCGACGGCAGCGGCCTGAGCCTGAATACGGCCAGCGCCGCCGACGTCGTCTTCGGCGCGTCCCTGCGCCTGGTGCAGCTGCGCGGCGGAGAGATACACGTGGCGACCAGCCCCGATCCCCTCGGGCGTCCCTTCATCGTGCGCACCAGCAACGGCAGCATCCGCGCCCTGGGCACGCGCTTCACGGTGCGCCAGGACGACAGCCTGCTGGGCGCGCGCACCCACGTGGCCGTCTCGCAGGGCGCCGTGGAAGTGCGGCCCGCCGAAGGCCGGCCCGTCACCGTGCAGGCGGGCTGGCAAGCCAGTTTCGATGAAACGGCCGCCGGCGCGCCGCAGCCGCTGGCGCCGCACGCAGCCGCCTGGCTCAAGGGCTTGCTGTACGCGGACGACACGCCGCTGGAGCAGGTGCTGGCGCAGCTGGCCCGCTATCGCCACGGAGTGGTGCGCTGCGATCCGGCCGTGGCGCGGCTGCGCGTGTCGGGCGTGTACCAGCTGCGCGACACGGACGCCCTGCTGGCCCTGCTGCAAGCGTCGCTGCCCATCCGCGTGCGGCGCCACAGCCGTTGGTGGATTTCTGTCGAGCCCGCATAAGAATTTTTGAGAAGAATGTCCCTTTCCGTCATGTGCCCCGTCAATCCACACAGGACCAACACATGAACGAAGGGAAACAAGCAATGAAGCACTACCGCCACACCAGCATCACCCTGGCCCTGCTGGGCAGCCTGGCCTTGATCGCGCCCGCATCCGCCCAGCAGCAACCGCAACAGGCGCCCGCGCGCCACTACCAGGTGGCCGCCGGCCCCCTCGGTGCCGTCCTGTCCGCGTTTGCGGCCGACGCCGGGGTTAGCATTTCCGGCGCCGCCAGCCTGTATGCGGGCTTGAACAGCCGCGGCTTGAACGGCAACTACCAGGTGGCCGACGGTTTCGCCCGCCTGCTCGATGGCAGCGGCTTATACGCTGTCGACCAGGGCGGCGGCCACTACGCCGTGCGCAAGCTGCCTTCGGCGGCCGACGCTGCCACCCTGCCCGGCATCGCCGTGCGCGCCACGGCCGAGCGCAGCACGAGCACGGAAGGCACGGGCTCGTACACGACGCCGGCCACGGCCAGCGCCACGGGCCTGGTGCTGTCGCTGCGCGAGACGCCGCAATCGGTCAGCGTCATCACGCGCCAGCGCATGGACGACCAGGACTTGCTGACGGTGCGCGACGTGCTGCGCAATACGCCCGGCATCGCCGTCAACCAGTTCGACACGGAACGCAGCACCTTTTCCGCGCGCGGCTTCGACGTCGACAATTTCCAGTACGACGGCGTGCCCACCACGTATAAGGTGCAGTATTCGGGCGGCGAGTCGGAAATGGATTCGCTGATCTACGACCGCGTGGAAGTGACGCGGGGCGCCACGGGCTTGCTGACGGGCGCCGGCTACCCGTCCGCCTCGATCAACCTGGTGCGCAAGCGGGCCAGCGCCAGGCAATTCGAAGGGCAATGGTCGCTGGCGGCCGGCTCGTGGAGCGATTACCGGGGCACGCTCGACCTGGCTGCGCCGTTGAATGCCGACGGCTCCGTGCGCGGCCGCGTGGCCGGCGCCTGGCAAGACCGCAAGTCGTTTACCAATGGCTATTCGAACCAGCGCCAGCTCGTCTACGCCACCGTCGAAGCGGACCTGGCGCCCGGCACCGTGGCCATGCTGGGCGCCAGCTACCAGAAGAACGACCCGAAAGGCAGCAACTGGGGCGGTTTCCCCCTGTGGTACAGCGACGGCACGCGCACCAATTTCGACCGGTCCGTCACGACGGCGCCCCGCTGGGCCGCCTGGGCCACGGAACAGACGAATGTGCACGCCACCGTCGAACATGCGCTGGGCCAGGGCTGGAAAGCGCAGGCGCAAGCCATGTACAGCAAGCACACGGAAGACACGCCGCTGGTGTTCCTGGCGGAGCGGCCCGATAGAATCACGGGCCTGGGCATGCTCGGCTACCCGAACCGCTACATCGGCGCGCGCGACCAGAGCAGCGCCGACGTGAAGCTGTCCGGCCCGTTTACCCTGGGCGGACGCCAGCATGAAGTCATCGTCGGGGCCAACTACACGGTGCAGCACGCCGAGTTCAGCGTCAAGGAAGCGCTCGACCCTGAACCGATCGGCAATTTCCTCGCCTGGGATGGCAGCTACCCGCAGCCGGCCTGGGGCGAACTCGTGCTGTCGGAAAAATACACGACCAAACAATATGGCGCGTATGGCGCGGCGCGCCTGAACCTTGCCGACAACACCAAATTGATACTCGGCGGGCGCTTGAGCCGCTGGGACAAGGACCGCATCGGCTTTGACGGCAGCGCCCGCTTTGCCTTCGCCAAGAGCAAGTTCGTGCCCTACGCGGGCGTGGTGATCGATCTCAATGAGACATACTCGGCCTACGCCAGCTATACGGACATCTTCCGCCCGCAGGAAAACCAGGACCGTACGGGCGCCTGGCTGGACCCGCTGACGGGGCAAAGCATGGAAGTGGGCTTGAAGGGAGAACTGGCCGGGGGCCGGGCCAACGGTTCCATCGGCATCTTTGAAATCAAGCAGGACAAGCTGGCCCAGCCGGACGGCGCGCATAGGATTCCCGGCACCACCACGCAGGCGTACTACGCGGCGCGCGGCGCCACCAGCCGCGGCATCGAGGGGGAATTGTCTGGCCGCTTGGCGCCGGACTGGAACGTGACGGCCAGCGCCAGCCACTTCCGCGCCAGGGACCGCGAGCAACAGGATATCAACACCCTGTCGCCCCGCTCGACGGCGCGCCTGTTCACCACCTGGAAGGTAAAGCCCAACCTCACGGTGGGCGGCGGCGTCAACTGGCAAAGCAAGTTCTACTTTGACGACGAAGGCCCGAACGGCAAGGAAAGAGTGACGCAGGAAGCCTACAGCACAGTCAGCCTGATGGCCACGTACCAGCTGTCGCGCCAGTTGACGGCCCAGCTGAACGTGGAAAACGCGCTGGACAAGAAGTACATCAACATCAACACCTACGCACAAGGCACGTATGGCATGCCGCGCAGCGTGCGGGGGACGTTGACGTACCGGTTCTGATATCGCATCCAACGGCATAACACGCCAGGCGAGTTGCGGAAACGGCTGCAAACGCCGCTGCCACTGCTCGCCTTACTGCGTTTGCGCGTACAGCACGCGCACCTCCACCCTGCGGTTCAAGGCATTGCACTGTTCCGTTTCATATGCGGTAGTGCTTGCCTCAATAGGGCATTTCACGCGCGGCTCCCGCGCACCCGCCCCTTCCGATCGCATTGTCAGATTCTTTCCATCCAACGCAGTTCTGAGTACATTGACAATCGCCTCTGCGCGCAGCTCCGATAGACGTTGATTATCCACGGCTTTTCCAGCAATACTGCCCGCGAAAGGACGGGCGTCACTGTGGCCGCGCACCATAATGTCACGCGGCGTACCCGATGCCAGAATGGCTGAGGCAAGAGCCTGCAGACGCGGTTGTGCCGTTGGCAATAATTGCTCGCTGCCGGTTTTGAACAGCAAGTCGTTGGATAGGTCGAAACAGGGATTCAAGACAGGCCGGCTCTTGATGATGCGCATCGTGGCCGCATCCAGACGCAAGGTGGCAACCTTGAGGACGACCGGCTCAGGGCTGAAAATGCCGGCCTCCGGCTTCGTGCGTACGCTGAACGTGACAAGCGCCATGCCGCCAACGCCGGTCCACAATACATCGGCATGATGTACCAGCAATCGCCCCCCGGCGCTCCTACGGCAGTCAAGGATGGGGCGGCCGACGACTTCCGTGACGCGCTCGATTTCACCGAGCTCGGTCTCGGGCACTTCGATGCTGACGTCGGGAATACGCACACCCAATAGCTGGAAAGCCATATGCACCATCTTCATGAACGGCCCGAAGAACAGCACGAGTACCAGCGGTGCGACAAACACTGCGGCAAGCTGCGCCAATCTGCGCTGCGGCTTCGGCTGCGCACCTGCGACCGTGATACCCGCTTGCGTACCAGCCGTGCCTAGAAAGAGGGTAAGAAAACCCGCACAGAAAAAGATCAATATCAGTAAAAACAAAGAAGGTCTAGCACCGGCGAATGCATACAGCAAGGACAGCAAAAAAAAGAACAGCGATACCAGGCAATAGCCAACGCCACGCAGCCCGGCTGGAACGACAAACAGGGGCGCCTGACCACAGGCAGCGTACCTCCTGGAAACCCGCTTTTCCAGCCAGGAGCACAGCTGGAGCAGCCACACTGCGGACATGGCCCCGAACAACAGGAAGATACAGTACAGAAAACCAAACATCAGTGCCACAAAGATAAAGAATACCGCTTCGCCTGGGGTCAAGCTGCTGGGAAAAAACTGAATGTCAAACAGATAGGTCAGCGTGACGATGGCGCCCACTGCAACGGCCAGTTTATATGTCAAGGTCGTCACGAGATCGAGGATCGCTATTTTCTTGCTCAGCGAATCGGCGCTATACGTCGGGACAGGTGCTGCTTCTGGCGGGGGTCTCGGTATGATCACAGTATCGCCTTAATTAAGGACAAGACGTTTGACTCGCTTGGACAGACAACAGACATACTCCTCACTCCTTTGGCAAAGGCTGGAATGACGGGTCCATCTATACAAGTCTAGTGAGTCGTCACGCCGCTGTGCGGCGATCGCAGCGAAGCTTGATACAGATTAAACAAGGACGATCTGGCTCGAACGAGCTCGCCACCTACCCCGTCGAAATGACCATGTTCAAGGCGCGCCGCAATTCCTTCAGCCGGGGCGGCTTGCCCAGCACGCAGTTGACGTGTTCCGGGTAGTCGCTGTCGGCCGCCAGGCGCTGGCCCCAGCCCGTGAGCATGATGATGGGCGTGGCCGGCGAATGCTGGCGCACCGCGCTGGCCACCTTGCGCCCGTCCACGTGGGGCATGCCGAGGTCCGTGATGACCACCGCGAAATGCTCGCCCCTGTCGCAGGCGGCCAGGAAACAGTCGATGCCGGCCTGGCCGCCATCGGCGGACACCACGTCGTGGCCGTCGATTTCCAGGATGTCGCGCAGGGACTTGAGCACCATCGGGTCGTCGTCCACCACGAGGATGCGCAGGCGCGGCGGCACGGCGTGGGCCGTGTCGGGCACTTCGACCCCCTCGCCTTCCGCGCAGGCGGGAAACGCCAGGCGCACCGCCGTGCCCTGCCCCGGCGCCGTGACGATGTCGATGCCGGCCCCATGGCGCTCCATCATGCCGTACACCATGGCCAGGCCCAGGCCCGTGCCCCGCTCGCCCTTGGTGGTGAAAAACGGCTCCAGGCAGCGGCGGCGCGTATTCTCGTCCATGCCGATGCCCGTGTCCCCCACTTCGACCTGCACCTGCCGTACCCCGGCCTGGCCCGGCGCGCCGATGCAGGCCGTGCGCACGGTCAGGGTGCCGCCTTCCGGCATGGCGTCGACGGCGTTGAAGACCAGGTTCGTCAGCGCTTCGCGGATTTCGCCCACGCTGCCGGGCAGCATGGGCAACCCGTCCGCCAGCTCCATGCGCAGGGCGATGACGATGCCGCGCTGCTGCGGCATGTCGCTCCAGCGCGCGCGCGTCAGGTCCAGCACCTGCTGCACCACCAGGTTGACATTGATGGGCGACAGCGCCAGTTGCGGTTCGCGCTGGCGGTAGAATTCGCGCATGCGCGCCACGGTGGCGGCCACGTCGTCGATGGCCCGTTCGATGACTTCCAGGCAATGCCGGCCCTGCGGACTGAGATTGGTTTCCGTCTCCAGCAAGGACTCGGTGTACAGGGCCACGGGGGAAATGGCGTTATTGATATCGTGTGCGATGCCGCTGGCCATCTGCCCCAGCGCGCGCAGGCGCTCCTGCTGCATTACCGACTGCTGGGTCTGGCGCAAATCGTCATACGCGCGCTGCAGCGCGCCATAGAGCTGCGCCTGGTTGGCGGCCAGCGCCACATGCTCGCTCAGCTGGCTGAGGAATTCGCATTCGCCGCTGGTGAAGCTGTGCGCGGCACGGCGCGCCACGATCAGGATGCCGAAGACCGTGTTTTCAGCCAGCAGCGGCGCCATGACGAGGGCGCGCAGCCCCCCTTGCGCCAGCCGCTGCGGAAACGGAAACGCCACATCGGCGATGTCGGCTTCATACACGAGCTTGCCGCGCACGCAGCTCGACAGGCCATTTTCGTCGATGGGAATGTGCGCGTGTTCGCTCATCATGAAGGACTGCGCCAGCGCCTCGCTGCGCACGCCCACGCACGTCACCTGCAGCGCGTGCTGCGACGGCTCATACAGGCAGATGCAGCTGAAATCGATGGGCAGCTGCTCTTCCAGGCTGCGCACCACCACCTGGAAGATGCTGCGCAAGTCCTGCCGCTCGCCGATCGAGCGCGTGATCTGCTGCAGCAGGTTCAGGCGCTCGAGCTGTTCATGCACCTTGCGCTCGGCCAGCTGGCGTTCGGCGATCTGCGTTTCCAGCGCGGCATTCGTGTGCGCCAGCTCGTCGCGCGAAACGGTGGTGCGGCGCAGCTTTTCCGTCATGCCGTCGAAGGCGCGCGCCAGGTCGCCGATCTCATTCTTGGTGTGCACGCCGAGCGCAAAATCGAGCTTGCCGGCGCCGACGATCAGGGTGCCCTGGCGCAGCTTTTCCAGCGGTCCCGTGACGCTGGTCATGGTGAAGTAGATCAGGCCGGCCACCAGCGCGATGATCATGCCGCCAAACAGCATCACGGCCACGTTGGCTTGCTGCTGTGCCTCCAGCACGCCTTGCCGGCTCAATTCGGACAGCCGCATCGCATCCGAAATCATGCCCTGCACCTTGCCCATGATCTGGCCCGACAGGCGCGCTTCCAGCTCGCCCAGCACCTCGCGCCGCTGCGGGTCCTGCCCCAGCTCGCGGTGATTCGCGACAAACAGCTCGAACAGGCCGCCCACGCCGGCCAGGTCGCCCTGCAATTCGCGCAGCAGCTTGCGCTCTTCGTCGCCGTTGAAGGCGGGCGTGGCCAGCAGCCCCGTGGACAGCGACTCGCTGCGCAGCTGCCACTGGGCGCGCGTGCGCGCACCGTGGTGCAGCGCGTATTCGATCGACAGGTAGCGCAGCGACGTGACGGCTTGCAGGATATCGGCCGCCGCCTTGTTCTTCGCCAGTTCGCGCTGCATCGCCATGGTGGTGGAGAACAGCACGGCGACGATGATGGCCACCAGCACCACGCAAAACAGTTGGGCCAGCTTGAAGCGCGTGACGATTTTCACGGTGGCCCTCTCAATGAATGACCGTCACGGCCGATGGCGCCACGGCTTCCAGGCCATCTAGGTAGACGGCGTCGAGGAAGTTCGGCATGTCGCCGCGCTCGCCCAGGCGGTTCTTGATGGCCCAGCGCGCCTCGTCTTCCAGCGCCAGCAGCAAGCCCTGGTCGAGCACGACGCCAAACTGATAACCGTGCCAGGCCGCCTGCAGGCGCGCCGCCTCGCTGGCCGACGCCCTGGCAAACAGGGCGCGCGCGGCGTCGGGCTCGTCCTGGCAAAAGCGCGCGCCGGCGATCAGCGCGCGCAGCACCTTGCGCATCGTCGCCGGGTGCGCACGCACGTAATCGCCCGCGCCGGCCACGTTGAACAGGCCCGCATACACGTCCTCGCCATAGAAGATGGCCGCCTTGCCCGCGATGGCGTGCGTCATGGCCGTCAGGAACGGTTCCCAGCCGGCCGCCGCATCGACCTCGCCGCGGGCCAGCGCAGCGGCCAGCTGGTCCGGCGCGTAGTTGTGCAGGGTGACTTCGCCGGGCAGCAGCTTCTGGCGGTTCAGGAAGGCGTCCAGCGCGAACTGGCCGGAGGTGCCCAGGGTCACGCCGATGCGCTTGCCCTTCAGGCTGGCGGGCGTGGACACGCCGCGGTCCAGGCGCCCCACGATGCCGTGGTCGCGTTCGGCCTCGAAGATGCTGGCGATGATGACGACGGACTGGTTCTTCAGGCTCGCCAGCACCACGGGAATATCGGACACGGTGCCCAGGTCGGCCTGGCCCTGCAACACGGCTTCCAGCGACGCCTTGCCCGACGAGTAGGATTGCAGCCGCGCGTGGATGCCTTCGCGCGCGAAATAGCCCTGCCCGTGCGCGGCCAGCACGGGGCAGCTGCCAACGTATTCCGCGTTCACGGCCAGGCGCAGCTCTTCCACGGGGCCGGGCGGCGGCGCGGGACGGGCAAACAGCCGCCACAAGGCGATGGCTGCCAGCATCGCCAGCAGCAGTGCGGCCGCCAGCCAGACCGTCCGCCGCGCTGGCGTCGGGCCGCTCATGCGCTGCACTGCGCCGTGGCCGACTCCAGCGCGCTGTTGACGGCCTCGGAAAACGCCACCACGTCGACCGGCTTGGTGAGATAGCGGTAAAAACCGGCCGCCAGCCCCTGGCGGATATCGCCGGGCCCCGCCACGGCCGTCAGGGCGATGACGGGAATATGCGCCGTGCGGGCATCGGCGCGCAGCAGCTGCATGACTTGCGTGCCGCTGATGTCGGGCAGGTCGATATCCATCAGTATCAGCTGCGGCAGGCGGCGGCGCGCCATCTCCAGGCCCGTTTGCCCGTCGCCGGCCGACAGCAGGTCGAGATCGGGGCGAAAATGGATGAGGCCCGCCACCAGGGTCACGTTCAGGGGATTGTCTTCCACATACAGCAGCGTCTTGCGCTCCGGCAACGCTATCGGCTCGGCGGGCCGGGCAATGGCGGGCAGGCGCGGGCTTTCCTGCAGCGGCTGGCGCGCCGGGCAACTGGCGATATCGAGCCAGAAAGTGCTGCCGCGCCCCGGCGTGCTGGCCACGCCCAGCCTGGCCTGCATGGCTTCGGCCAGGCGCTTGCTGACCACCAGTCCCAGGCCCGTGCCCTCCTCGTCGCGCGCATCGCGTCCCAGGCGGTTGAAGGGCTGGAACAGCGCCTCGAGCTGCGCGGCGCTCAGCCCGGCGCCCGTGTCGCGCACGGACAGGCGCAGCCGGTGCGCATCGACGGGCTGGCAATCGACATGGATTTCGCCCTGTTCGCGGTTGTACTTGACGGCGTTCGACAGCAGGTTGATCAGCACCTGCTTGAGGCGCGTGCGGTCGGCCAGCACATGCAGGCCGACCGCTTCCACGAACGTCAGGGTGATGCCGCGCTTGTGCGCCAGCGGTTCCATCATTTGCCAGCATTCGTGGTAGATGCCGGCCAGGTCCACGGGCTCCATCGACAGCGACATATTGCCCGACTCGATCCTGGCGATATCGAGGATATCGTTGATCAGGGTCAACAAATGCCGGCCGGCGCCGAAGATGTGCGAGGCAAAGGTTTTCCTTTCCTGCGCCGTCGAGGGGATGGAATCGGACGTGAGCATCTGCGAAAAGCCCAGGATGGCGTTGAGCGGCGTGCGCAGCTCGTGGCTCATGCTGGACAGGAAATTGGTCTTTTCCTGGTTCGCCCGCTCGGCCACTTCGCGGGCCAGCTGCAAATCCTTGTTCATGGCGTCGAGTTCTGCCGTGTGCTGGCGCAGCAGCAGTTCCAGGCGCGCATTGGCGATGCGCAACTGGCGCGTTTCCAGCGCCCGCGCCAGTATCAGCAGGATGCCCGACACCTTGAACGGTTTGACGACGTAATCGAGCGCGCCCGCCTGCATGGCCTGCACGGCCGAGGCAATCGTGCCTTCTCCCGTCATGATGATGCAGGCCAGGTCGGGATCGATCTTGCGCGCCGCTTCCACCACGGCGATGCCGTTCATGCCGGGCATCATCAGGTCGACCAGCAGCAGGTCGAACGATTCGACGGCCAGCAGCGACAGCGCCGCCTCGCCCGAGGCGAGCCCCGTTGTGTCGTAAGCCTGGCCGCGCAAGGTGTCGCACAGCGCGCGCACGTGCGCCAGCTCGTCATCGACGATCAGTATCCGCGGCGGCATTGGTGAGCTGTTCATGCATTCTCCTGGCGGCATGGCCTTGCGGACCTGAAACCTGCCCCGCAAGATGCGTTCCGAGCATAGCACTTGAAAATTACCGAAAATACACGCTTTGTCACGCGCGCGGCGACGCCAGGACGCCAGGCCGAGGCTAGGTCATGACGGGCAGCCCCCGCAGCAGCTTGTCGAGGGTCAGCGGATAGTCGCGCACGCGTACCCCCGTCGCGTTGTAGACGGCATTCGCGATCGCGGCCGCCACGCCGCAGATGCCCAGTTCGCCCACGCCCTTGGCTTTCATGGGCGAGGACATGGGATCCGTTTCATCGAGGAAGATGACGTCCTGGTGCGGGATGTCGGCGTGCACGGGCACTTCGTAGCCGGCCAGGTCGTGGTTGACGAAGTAGCCGCGCCGCTGGTCGACCACCAGTTCTTCCATCAGGGCCGCGCCCACGCCCATGGTCATGGCGCCGATCACCTGGCTGCGCGCCGCTTTCGGGTTCAGGATGCGGCCGGCCGCGCACACGGCCAGCATGCGGCGCACGCGCACTTCGCCCGTGTCGCTGTCCACGCCCACTTCGACGAAATGCGCGCCGAACGTCGATTGCTGGAATTTTTTATCGAGGTCGCCATATTCCATGCGGTCTTCCGCGACGACGTCGCCATGGTAGGCGGCGGCAGCGAGCGGCACGCTGCGCTCGCCCTGGCTCACCTGGCCGTCGGAAAAACGCGCCTCTTTTTCATCGAAACCCAGCTTGGCGGCGATGGCCTGGCGCAGGCGCACGCAGGCCGCGTACACGCCGGCCGTGGAACTGTTGCCGCCCCACTGCCCGCCCGAACCGGCCGAAACGGGGAAATCCGAGTCGCCCAGGCGCACGACGATCCGCGTCAAGGTCACGCCCAGCATTTCCGCCGCCGTCTGCGCGATGATGGTGTAGCTGCCCGTGCCGATGTCCGTCATGTCCGTTTCCACCGTGATCATGCCATTGCCATCGAGGCGCACGCGGGCGGCGGACGGCATGACGAGGTTGTTGCGGAAGGCGGACGCCACGCCCATGCCCACGAGCCAGCGGCCGTCGCGCCGCATGCCCGGCTGCGTCGACCTCTCCTTCCAGCCGAATTCCACGGCGCCCGTGCGCAGGCAATCGATCAGGCGGCGCTGGGAAAACGGTCTGCCCGGTTTTTCCGGGTCCACTTTCGTGTCGTTCAGGATGCGAAAGACGATGGGATCCATTTTCAATTTGTCGGCCATTTCGTCCATGGCGACCTCCAGCGCCATCAGCCCCGGCGCCTCGCCTGGCGCGCGCATGGCGTTGCCTTCCGGCAAATCGAGCACGGCCAGGCGCATGGCCGTCATGCGGTTCGGCCCCGCGTACAGCAGCCGCGTCTGCATCACGGCCGTTTCCGGCTGGCCCCCTTTCAAGTCGCCCGACCACGATTCATGGCCGATGGCCGTGATCTTGCCATCGCGCATGGCGCCGAGGCGCAGGCGCTGGATGGTGGCGGGCCGGTGCGTCGTGTTGTTGAACATCAAGGGCCGCGTCAGGGCCACCTTGACGGGACGCTGCGCCGCGCGCGCCCCCAGGGCTGCCAGCAAGGCTTCCGCGCGCACGAACAGCTTGCCGCCGAAACCGCCGCCGATGTAGGGCGAGACGATGCGCACCTTGTCTTTCGGCACGCCCAGCGTGCGGGCCAGGTCGCCACGGCCCCAGTCCACCATCTGGTTCGCCGTCCACACCGTCAATTTATCCCCTTCCCAGGCGGCAATCGAAGCGTGCGGCTCCATCATGGCGTGCGACTGGTCGGGCGTCGTATAGGTGGCGTCCAGGCGCACGGGGGCCTGGGCATAGGCGCCGGCGAAGTTGCCCGTCTTGCTGTCGGGCTGGCCATCCTTCGGCCTGGTGGCCGTATTCTTCGCCTTGGCCAGGTCGAAAACACCCGGCTGTTCGACATACTTAACGTCAAGCAACTGCGCGGCCGAGCGGGCTTGTTCGAAGGTTTCCGCCACCACCAGGGCGATGGCCTGGTGGTAATGCTCGACCTCGGGGCCGCCCAGCAGCCTGGCCGTGTTCATCTTGCCTTTGCCCAATTTCCCAGCCGATTCCGCCGTCACCACGGCCAGCACGCCGGGCGCGCGCCGCGCCGCGCCCGTATCGATGGAGGCGATGCGGCCCCTGGCGATGGCCGCGCCCACGACATGGCCGTAGGCGGCGTGCGGCGCGGCCTTGTTCTGCTCATACGCGTACGGCGCCGTGCCCGTGGTTTTCAGGGGGCCGTCGATGCGGTCCGTGGGGCGGCCCACGACTTTCAACTGGTCGATGGGATTGGTGGTCGCCGGTGTCGTAAATTTCATGGTCCTAGCCTTTCTGTGCGGATGCTTGCGCCATCACGGCGGCGATCGTGCGCTGCGCCAGGGTCACCTTGAAGGCGTTGTCTGCCGTCGGTGCGGCGCCGGCCAGCAGGCGTTCGCTCACGGCGGCGGCGCCTTGGGGCATCGATTGCTCCGCCGCGGCAATTCTCCACGGCTGCGGCGCGACGCCGCCCAAGGCCAGCCTGCCCGTGCCGTCCGGCAAGATAATCGCCGCCACGGACACCAGCGCGAACGCATACGAGGCGCGGTCGCGCACCTTGCGGTAGACGTGCGTGCCGGCTACGGGCCGGGGCAAGGTCACGCTGGTGATCAGCTCGCCCGGCTGCAGCACGGTTTCCCGCTGCGGCGTGCTGCCCGGCAAGCGGTAAAAATCGGCGATGGGGATGGTGCGCACGGCGCCGTCGGCCCGCACCGTGTCGATGGAAGCGTCGAGCACGCGCATGGCCACGGCCATGTCGCTGGGATGCGTGGCGATGCAGGCTTCGCTGCCGCCCAAAATCGCCAGCGGCCGGCTGAAGCCGGCGATGGCCGAACAGCCGCTGCCCGGCACGCGCTTGTTGCACGCCTGGTTCGTGTCATAGAAGTACGGGCAGCGCGTGCGCTGCAGCAAGTTGCCGGCCGTCGTCGCCTTGTTGCGCAATTGCGCCGAAGCGCCGGCCAGCAAGGCGCGCGACAGCACGGCATAATCGCGCCGCACCGTGGCATGCGCCGCCAGCGCCGTGTTGCGCACGAGAGCGCCGATGCGCAAGCCGCCGTCCTTTGTAGTTTCCACCTTGTCCAGGGCGAGGCCATTGACGTCGATCAAATGCGCGGGCGTTTCGATGTCCAGTTTCATCAGGTCGAGCAGATTCGTGCCGCCGGCGATGAACCTGGCGCCCGGCGTGTTCACGGCGGCGGCCGCCGCTTCGGCCGGCGTGGCGGGCTTCTGGTAGCTGAACACTCTCATGCCGGCCTCCCCGCCACTTCCGTGATGGCTTCGATGATGTTGGAATACGCGCCGCAGCGGCAGAGATTGCCGCTCATGCGTTCGCGCAATTCTTCCGGCGTCGCCTGCGGCGCCGCATTCAAGTCGGTGCTGACGTGGCTGGGGATGCCCTGGCGGATCTCGCCCAGCGCGGCCACGGCCGAACAGATCTGCCCCGGGGTGCAATAGCCGCATTGATAACCGTCATGCGCGATGAAAGCCGCCTGCATCGGGTGCAGTTTGTCGGGCGTGCCCAGCCCCTCGATGGTGGTGACCTTCGCGCCGTCATGCATCACGGCCAGGGTCAGGCAGGCATTGATGCGCTGGCCGTCGAGCAGGACGGTGCAGGCGCCGCATTGCCCGTGGTCGCAGCCCTTCTTGGTGCCCGTCAGGTGCAGGTGTTCGCGCAAGGCGTCGAGCAAGGTGGTGCGCGTGTCGAGTTCCAGGCTGCGGCGCTGGCCGTTGACGTCCAGGCTCACTTGCATCAGGACGGGCGGCGCCTGGCCGGACGTGCTCACCGCTTGCGCCGCTCCCGCCACGCCGGGCACGGCCACCGCCGTGGCCGACAGCGCGCCGGCGATCAGCACGCCGCGCCTGCCGGCATTGATGTGATTACACTCGGTCATGTCGCGCTTCCTCCTGGCAGTGGGCTGGGTGGGCGCATGCAGGCCCGGAGTTCCAGTCTGTCAGCGGAATTTCTACGCGTCTGTACGCGAACGAACGTAAAACATGGGGGAGCGCCTATCCTTGGCGCAAGCGCAAGCCGCGCCGGGTCGTGCCCACGCCCCCCTGCGCCGCGTACCCCGTGTGGCGCGCGCAATGGTCGAGCGCCTGGCGCAAGGCCGTATCGACGTTGCGCAGCGACATGTCGTGCCGTTCGGCCACTTCCTGGCGGGTCAGCTCATCTACGCGCAGCGCTTCGAGCACTTGCCGGTGGCGCCGCGGCAGCAAGTCGACGGCCTGCGCCAGGCGCCGCACGTCCGCCTGCAGCTCGGCCAGGCGTTCCGGACCCGCCGCCGTATCGGCGAGGAAATCGACCAGGCCGGCGGCGCCATCGTCACCGCCCTCGTCCGCATACAGCCAGGCGCGGTTGCGGCGCAGGCTGTCCATGGCCGCATTGCACGCCACGCGGAAGACATAGGCGACGGGGCTGTGCGCCAGCGCCGCGCCGTCGCCGGCCGCCAGCGCGCCCAGCCGCAGCCAGGCGTCGTGCAGGCTGTCGCTGGCCAGCTCGGCGCAGCCCAGGTGGCGCGCCAGGCGCCGGTGCAGTCCCGCGTAATTGCCTTCCAGCACCGCCTGCAGCCGGGCGCCCTGCGCCGGCAGGGGCGCCACGTCGTTGGCCGCCTGCAAACGGGGCCGGATGGCGGGCCGGCACCAGGCCATGCCGGCATGCCCCGCCGCGCGCAGGGGCAAGACAGCGGCCACATTCGCCATGCCGGCCATCATGGCGACAACCTGCTGCGCTCTTGCGCCGTCAGCTGGCGCGTGGCCGATTCCGGCAAGGTGCCCAGTCCCAGCACGCGCACGGCGCTGCGCGGGTTGTAGTCGGCCGCCTCGATGCGCGCGCCCTCCTGCGGCGTCGCTTGCGCGCTGTCCGGCGGTGCTTCGCTGCCAAAGCCCAGCACGCGCACCGTGAACACGGATGGCTGCGCGGAACGGGTGGCGGCGCGCTCGCGCTGCACCACGTCCTGCGCCGCCGCCGTGGCCTGGGAAGCGGCCGCGCTGGCGTTCGTCATGGCCGCCACGTTGACGGACGCCGCCGTCGGCATGCCCTTCGCTTCGCCCTTGACCTGGATGTTGGCCGCATTCATCACTTTCAGCGCGGCCAGGTTGACGTTGCCCGAGACGCGGATGCCCGCCTCGCCCGCGTCGATGGTGCCCAGCGGGGCCAGCAAGTCCACGTCGCCGGCCGGCACTTCCGCGATCGGCGCCAGGGTGGCGATGCCGGCGCCCGTGCTCGGCACGTCGGACGACAGGGTCACGTTGCCCCAGTTGTCATACACGCGCTTGGGCGGCGTGTAGACGATGGTCGACTTCGAACCGCGCCCCGCGTTGATGTCGCCTTCCGACGACCAGCCGAGGATATCGCCGCCAAACGTCGTCATGATGCGGCTCTGGCCCAGCAGGATGCTGCCGTGCGAGAACAGCTCGATATTGCCGCCGCCCTTGGTGATGACGCCCGAGGTTGCCGGCGGCGCCTCGCCTTCGATGCCGAACACCTGCTTGCCGCCTGGCGTCAGCAGCTGGATGTCGCCGCCGAAGTTCGTGTGCACGTAGCCGCTGCGGGGGAAGTAATCCCAGCGCTGCTCGCCGTCATTGCGCACCGCGTACAGGCCGCGGTACATGACGATGTCGCCCGCATAATTGATCGCCTTGCCGCTGGCGTCCGTGGCCGGCGCCAGGGCCGCGATGGCGTTGCGGCTGCGCAGGAAGCTGCCATAACGCGAGCTGTCCCAGTCGTTGTATTCGCGCCCGCCCGCCTTCAGTTCCGCGAAATACACATTGCGGGCGAACACGCGCTGCTGCGGCTCGGGCAGGGCCAGGTAAAAGGCCAGAACCTCGGCGGCCGTGCCCTTGAAGGCATAGCGTTCGCCCAGCCACGCCGCCAGTTCGCTGTCGTACGCTTTCACTACCTTGCCCGCCTGGTCGGCCAGCGGCACGCCCTTCTGCGCCACGTTCGCCGGGTCGAGATACGGCTTGACGAAGCGCAGGTAGTCGAGACCGGCCGCGCCCACGCCCGCCTGCATGGCGATGCCGGCGCCCGGACGCTTGTCGCCCGCCACCACGGGACCGAGGCTGACGACGCTGCCCTTGTCCTGCATCAATATGTTGCGCCCGGCGCTGATGTCCAGCGTGCCGGGACCGGCCACGTTGAAGGAACTGTTCAGGATGTCGCGCCCGGCCGACACCACCGATACGTCAAATGCATTATTGTGCACGAACAGGTTGCTGTAATTGCGGAACATCATGTCGCCGTCGCCCCTGGCACCCACGGCTTCCAGCTGGGCCGTGCCGCTGCTGACGATATCGCGGCCCGCCTTCATCCACACCGGCTGCGCCCCCTCGTACCAGGTGACACCCGCCCGCGGGGCATCGTCAAACGCGACCATGCGGCCGCTATTCACGCCCATCAGGTCGCCCGTGACGGCATAGATGCGCGCCGCCTGCGTGCCGCTGTTGGCCGGGCCGGCGGCGGAATCGGGGCCGAAGGCGAACAGGGGATAGTTCACTGTCGACGATGGCACGCCCGTGCTCGCGACATTGTCGGCCAAGGGCGTCAGGCTGCCAGGCCTGAGGTTCCACGCCGCGAAGGCGGGCTTGAACGGCGTCGCCATGCTGTCGGCGGCAGCGCCGGACTGGCTGATGGCATAGCCGCCCGCATAGATGGAGTCGCCGGCCAGCCATTGCAGCTGGGCGTTGGGCGACGGCGCCAGCAACAAAGGCGCGGCATACAGCGATGCGGAGCTCCAGTCCGTGATGGCCTTGCCATAGTACAGGCTGCCATGCGGCGCCGCGACCCGCACGATGGACGGGTAGACGATGGCCAGGTCGGTGGCCGTGTCGATGCCCGCCGTCAGCGGCGTCATGTTGCCGCCGGCGGAGAGCAGGTCGAGCGCCGTGCGCGGCGTCCACAGGCTGAACCAGCTGTAGCCGGCGCCCTGCTCGCCCGACGCGCTGGTATACGACGAGGTATTGAGCTGCAGTGCGCGGCCGGGATCGGCCACTTCCTGCAGCACCTGGTCGCCCAGGGTTGCCACGCTGAAGGTGGCGTCGCCCGGTACCAGGGTCATGCCGCCCCGTGGCGTCGCGCGCGTGGCGCGGAAGGCGTCGAAGGCGCGCGTTTCCAGCGGCACGTGGTCGGTCCCCCAGGTGCCGTACTGCAGCGCAACGGTGCCCAGCTGGCCCGCCGCCACGTCGGCATGGCCGCGCAGGTCGGCCAGCGCGCCATTCAAGTGTCCGTCGCCAGGCTTGCTGGCGGGATTGAGGGCGCCGCCCACGCGCAGGTCCAGGTCGCCGCCGCCCGTCAGTTGCAGGCTGCCATCGGCCAGCACGCGGCCCGTGCTGCCTACGGCCAGCAGCAAGCCTTGCGAGCGCACATTGATGTTGCTGTCGTAGATAGCGCCGACCTGCCGCGCCAGCATGCCGGCGTCGCCCGCCACGTCGGCGCGCACATTGCCGCCGCCCAGGGTGCCGAAGCCCGTAAAGCCCAGCACGGTGTCGGCCAGGCCGCTGCGGGCAGCATAGGTGCCGAAATTGATCCACCACGCCGTCGGCTGGGCCGGGCCGCCCGTGGCCACGCCACCGCTGCCCTGGCGCCACAGCCAGTTGCCCACCGCCACCGAACCGCCCAGGCCATCCTTGTTGACGGGACGCCCGTTGCTGGCCGCCGCCGCGCCCACCAGCGAACCGCTCAGGTCGCCAGCCACCTGCAGCAGCAGATTGCCGCCCTGGTCCGGATACCAGGCGCGGTAGAGGCTGTCGCTGCCGCCGTCGACGAGGCGCTCATGCGCGCCATCGGGGTTGGACAGCACCGTGCCGTCCAGCCCGCGCGCGCGCGGCAGGTTGTACGGGTCGCCGGCCGCCGTCGCCACCGACGACGTGCCGGCCGTGTACACGCCATACAGGCTGTCCATGCGCAAGTTGCCGCCGCTGACCAGGTCCAGGTCGCCCGTGCCCGTGCGCAGCACGCTGTAGCGCAGGCTGGACGCCTTGTAGTCGAACGTGGGCTGCGACGTGCCGCACCAGGTGGGATTCTCCTCGCACATGCTGGGCCAGCCCAGGCCGTCGAGGTCGACCACGTCGCCCGCCTTCACGCTGGGGTCAGCAAACTCTTCTGCGCCCGCCCTGGTCCACACGTATGCCACCTTCAGCACGCACATGCTCGGGTCGTTGGCGCAAAATACCTCGACAGTCTGGCCGAACTGGCTGGTGAATTCCTCGGTGATGGGCTCGCCCGCCACGATGCCGGGAATGCCTTCGCGCTCGCCCAGCTCCTGCGCTTCCTTGGTCCAGTACTGCACGCCCTTCGGCGGTATCAACACGCCATACATGCCGTAATGGCTGTCGGCCAGGCGCAGGGTGCCGTGCGCGGGATGCGCCTGCACGGCGCGCGTGTCGGCCCCGTCCAGGTCGGCGCCGGCTACCAGGCGCATGCCCCACGCCTGCGAGCCGTCGGCCAGCATGGGCGCGATGGCCCACAACCGGCCCTGGCGGCCCGCCACTTCCGGGCGCAGTTCGATGGCGTCCACGCCCGGCAGCAGCTTGACGTTCGTGCCATTCGGGATCAGCGCGCCGACGGGCAGCACCACCTTGCCGCTGAGGGTGACCACATTGAGCTCGCCCAGCAAGCCGGGCAAGGCGACGCCTTTCGGCCAGGTCATGGCGCGCACCTTGATCAGCTGCCCAATCACGCTGCCCGCGTCGAGGCGCGTGCCGGATGGCAAGGTTTGTGCCGTGGCCAGCAAGGTGCCCGCAGCGTGGAGGACCTTGCCGGTGCTGTCGCGCACGGCGGCCGCCAGCACCGTACCGGCCGGCAAGGTGAGCACCTGGTTCAGGACCACGTCCACGGGCAGGCGCGTGTTGGCGCGGACATTGAAGGCCTTGACGGGCACGTCGTAATTGAGCGTGACGCCGCCCGGGAAGATGGTGCCGTCGGCCAGGGTCACGCCCTTGCCCGGCACGATGACGTCGCTGCCGTTGAAGTCGCGCCCCGGCAGCAGTTTCCAGCCGCTGTCGTCCTGGGTGCCAGGCGGCGGCGCGAAGCCGTCATTGATGCTGCCGTAGATGCTCAAATCGCCGCCGGCGCGCAGCAGCAGGCTGCCCACCTCGCCCGAACCGCGCACGGTCGTCTGCTGGAAGCGGGGATTCAGGCTGGCGTAGCGCATGCCCGACAAATCCAGGTCGCCCTGCACCACCAGGTCGCCGTTCGCCGTCTTGCTGACGATATCGACGCCGGGACGCAAGTGCAGCGCATCGGCATACGCGGCCGTGGCCAGGCCGGCCAGTTTGCCGTTGCGCAAGGCCGTATTCGCCAGCGCCGCATCGATGAAGGCCGTGCTGTCCCCGTGCTTGCTGTCAAGATACGCCTGGTTGATCACCTGGTAGGGGCGGCCGCTGGCCGACAGGTCGGGCACGGGCTGTCCATTGGCGCCCGGCGCCATGGCGTAGGCCGCGTCGTCGTAGCGCTGCATGGCGTTGACGGCGATGGATTTCGCGCCGCGGATGGTCAAGCCGCCGCCGGCGGCGATGGCGATGTCGCCAAAGGTGGCGGCGTCCGCATCCGTGCGCGCGCCGCCGCTGCCCAGGCGCGGCGCGCTCAATTCCACCGTGCCGCGCGCGGCGCCGTCGTATTCGCCCTTGCCCTTGCCCGCCACGGCGGCCGTGCCGTGGCGCACGTCGATCTGCGCGCCGCCGGCCAGGTTCAATGCGCCTTCGCCCGCATTGATTTCCACCATGGCCCGGTTCGGGCTGTCGATGATCTTGCCATAGCTGTCGACGCGCAGGACGGTGCCATGCGCGTCGAGCACGGCGTTGCCGGCCAACGTCAATCCATGCTTGCCGGCCAGGCGGATGCTGCCCACGCGCTCGCCGCTGGCATCGATCACGCCAGCGACGGTGAGGCGGCCATTGTCGACGGCCACCTGCACCTCGCCCGCCTTGACCTCATTGCCTATCGTCAAGTCACCCCGTTTCAGCTGGAAGCTGCGCCCGCCCGTCACGCCGCCGTCCGTCAGGCGCTTGTTCAGCGAGGCGAACTGGCTGTCCAGGGTGCCGCCCGCGCCCAGGGTCTGCGCGCGCACGTCCACGCTGCCCTGCTTGTACGGCACCATGGTACCGCCCGCGTCGTAGCTGCCGCTGGCGCCGCCCAGGATCTTGCCCTGCAAGTCCACCATGCCGGCCCCGCCGTCGAGGGCCACGGCCTTCAGGCTGCCGGCGCGGTTATGCTCGGCCGACAGGTCGATCACGCTGCCCGCCCCCTGGCGGATGTCGCCGGCGCGGCTGTCCAGGATGACGTCGCCGCCCCAGCTGTATTTATCCACGTCAAAGAAGGTGCTCTTGCGGCCCGCCATGTCGATGCGCGCCGCGTCGGCCACGCTGATGTCGTGCTGCGCGTTGATGGTGAGCTTGCCGCTTGGCAGCACCACGGCCGTCGCCACGCTGACGCTGTCCCCCTTCAAGCTCAGCTGGGCGCCCAGCGCGTCATGGTTCTTGACGGGCGCGGCCGGCGCCACGCCGGCCGGCGCCGCCACCGTCAGCGCGCCGCCCGCCGTGTAGCTGTGCGCGGAACCGGCGTCGCCCGTCAGCAGCGGCGTGCTGATGTGCAGGTTGCCGCCGCTGTACTGGAAGCCCTTGCCCGTCTCATATGCGCCCTGCGCCTGGTAGACGGACAGGCTGCCCTTGTGGTTGGCCGTGACTTGTCCCGACGCTTTCAGGTTGACCGTGCCAAAACCGAGCGCCAGGCGGTCGAACGAGGCGACACCGGCCGGCTGGGTGAACGGGCCGAAGCCGAAATCGATGCGTTCCGCTTCCAGGTTCAGGGTGCCGCTGCCCGTGCCGGCGCCGTGCGCGATCACGTTGCCGGCCGCCGACACGGCGCCGCCCCAGATCAGGTTGGCCGTGCGGATGGTGGCCGCCGTGCCGGCCCCGCCCAGGCCATACATGGCCGGCGTGGTCAGCACCAGGCGTTCCAGGTTCGATTTGCCGCTCGCCTTGTCGTAGGTGTCGAGCACCACGTCGCCATAGAAATTGACGCTGTCGGCCGCGCTCAGCATCAGCGCCTGCAGGGCGGGCGCGCCCGTGCTGGTATCGCCGCGCAGCAGGCGGTCCAGCACGCCCTGGTTCAGGGTCAGGCCGGAGGGACGCTTGCCGCTGGCCTGGGCTGCCGCCAGCGCCTCGTTCGAGCCGATATTGATGGCGCCCACGGCCAGGCTCAGGTTGCGCGTGCCGTAGCGGGCCGTGTCGTGCAGCTGGAAGCTGCCGCTGGTCGACAGCAGCAGGGTGCCTTCCGAGTACAGGCTGGCCGTGTCCGTGCACGCCAGCGCGCACATGCCGATGCGGATGCCGCCGCGCGCCGTGCCGCCCACGGGCGCCACGTTGAGCAAGCCGTTCGACGCGGCCAGCATGTGGATGTCCGCCTTGCTCTTGTAGATGAAGCCGTCGTTGGCGTCGTAGGCTGCCTTGCCCTTGCCCAAGGTGCTGATGCCGGCGCCGGCGGCGATATCGATCACGCCGATGCCCAGCTCGGTATTGCTGGGGTCCTGGGCGATCAGGAATACTTCAGGCGCGGACAGCACGGCGCCCGCGCGCAGGTAGATGGCGCGCGCAAAATTGTTGCCGAAATTCACATAATTGCCGCCCTGGCCAAATTCCGTGATCGGCGAGCTGCCCACCACGATGCGCGCCGCGCCGATATTGTTCAGGCTTGAAGCGCGCACGCTGACCTGCCCGGCGCCGCTGGTGCCCGGCGCGCCGTCGCCAAGGATCTCGATGTCGCCAGCGGAAGGAATGCTCGACATCAGCACCACGGTGCCGCCGTAGCCCCCCTCGGCGGCGGCGAACTTGCCCGTGCCGCGGAACTGGAGCGTGTCCGCCCCGCCGCCAGGCGCCATGGTCAGCTTGAGCGTTTTCGCATCGGACGGCAGCAGCGCGCGGGGAATGCCCCGCGTTTGCGCATCGGCCAGCGCGAAGGCGGCATAGCCCGTTTCGTTGTACTGCGAATACGTGCGCAAGACCTTGGCCGGCGTGAGTATCAGCTGGCTGGCCAGCGGCGCGCGGATGTCCGTGCCCGCGATCGACAGGGTGCCGGGAGCGGCCCAGGAACCGTTGCGCAGCGGCTGCGCCACGCTGCCGGCGCCGCCCTGGCCCGCCAGGCCGTTCAGTTCCACGCGAAAGGCGCCCGGCAACAACGCATAGGTGGACGGCATCAGCGTGTAGGTGCCGGCCGCCAGGCCCGGCACGCCGCTGCCTATCGTCACCTGCCGGCCCACGGCCGGGTCGGACGCCGCCTTTTCGCCGCCCGAAGGCGCTTGCGGCGCCTGCACGCCCGGCACGATGGCGTACACGGGGTTGGTGGCCAGGCCCGGCAGCACAAAGCCGCCGTTCGCTCCCACCTGCAGCAGCGGATGGTAGCGCGCGTCGGTGGAGCCGCCGCGGCCGGCGATGAAGCCGGCGCCCGTCAGTTCGCCGCCGCCGGACAGGTCGAGCAGCGCGCCCGGCTGCACATCCACGGCCACGCCCGCCATTTCCACGCCGATGTGCAAGCTGCCTTGCGCATTGACGCCGCCCACGCCGATGAAGGTGGCCGCCTTGCCATCCACGTTCCAGTTCTGCCCGTCGACGGTGCCGCCATACGGCATGACCATGCCGGCGCCGCTGACGGAGGTGATGCTGTTGGCCAGCAGATTGACCGTCAGGCTCTTGTCATTGTCATAGCGGGCCACGCCGATCTCCAGGCGGCCCAGCGGCGCGCGCACGACGCCGCCCTGCTCGATATGCGCGGCCGCCAGCTCCAGCGAGCCGAAGGCGGAAGACGGCATGGCCGGCACGTCCGCCGTGCTGCGGCCGATGGTCAGGCTGTGCGCCGGATCGTAGCCGAACTTGCCGCCAACGGAACCATAGCCCACGCGCACGGCGGCGCCGGCGCCCGTGGCCGGATACAGCTGGGCCACATTGAGGGTCATGTCGCCGGGCGAGGACAATACCGTCGACGGCTGGTTGCCGTCCCAGCCCAAGGGCGACAGCAGGAAGCGCAGGTCGCCGCGGCTGCTCAGGCGCACGTCGTCAGCCAGCATGTTCACCATGCCGCGCACGTCGATCAGGTCGCCCGCAATACTGATCTGGCTGGCAACCGGCGACGCCCCCGCGCTGCCTGGCGTCGTATAGAAATCGCGGCCGGCCGGCTTGATGCTGGCCAGGCGCACATACGGCGCCGCGATGCTGATGCGCGCGCCGGGCTGGCTGCCGGGCGTGAGCACGGGCGCGCCGTACAGCTGGAAGCTTTGCTGCAGCCGCAGCGCCACGTCGCCGTCGAAGGAGGCGGCGCCCAGCAGCGCCAGGTTGGCGAAACCGCCCGCCTCCACCTGCTCCACGGAAAAACGGCCGTGGCCATACTGCAGCGTTGCCGCGGCGTCCTGCGCGCTCGCGTGCGCGGCCAGGTCGCTGGCGCCCTGGCGCTGCGTCATGGCCAGCTGGCGGCCCTGCAGCACCTTGGGCGTGGCCAGCACTTTCAGGTACTCGGGCGTGCCCGTGGCCAAGGACAGGGTGCCGCCCGCCGCGCCCGCGCCGCCGGCCCTGGCCAGCAGCTGGCCATCGAGGTACAGGCCATTGTTCGACGCCAGCGCGATGCTGCCGCCCGCGCTGGCCACGTCGATGGCGTCGCCATTGACGTCGAGCACGGCATGCGCGCCGGACGCGTCGAGCACGGCGCCGTCGCGCACGACGACGAACAGGCTGGCCGCCGAAGTGCTGCCCTGCGCATGGTCGATCTCGCCGCCGACGACGATGCTGCCGCCATCGACCACCTTGCCATAGCGCCGGCCCTGCGCGTCCGTGGCGCTGACGGCGCGCGCGGCCACGTCCAGCACGGCATGCTCGCCGATCCAGATGGAACGGCCATGGCCGGCCGCTTCCACCGCTTCGGAAACCGTCCGGTCGACGCCCACGCCGCCCAGGCTGATCTTGCCGCCCCACGCGTTCAGGCGCCCTTCCACCGTCAACTGGCCCACGCTGGATAGCTTGATGGACTGGCCCGCATCGACGCTCACCACGGCATTCTTGCCCACCAGCAATTCGGCGATGGCCATGTCGGCCGCGCCGGACTGGATATCGCCCACCTGCACGGCAAGGCTGGCGCCCTTGCGCTGCGTCAAGGTGCCCTTCAGCGGATTTCCCGTGACCTGTTCCGGCATCCACAGGGCCAGTTTCTCATTGTCCACCACGCGCAATACTGGCATGCGCACGTCCACCTGCGTGCCGTCCGCTACCGTGACGCCTTGCTTGCCAACCAGGCTGTAGCTGGAAAAACCCTTGTCGAAGAAGCCGCCGTCCAGCTGCAGGGTGCCGGCCTCGGGTTTTTCAACGTGGCCGATCATGATCTTGTTGGCCTGTAATTCCAGCTTGCCGCCGCCCGCCACGCCATGGCCGCGCACTTGCGCGCCCTTGCCCAGCACCAGGTCGGCCTTCGGTCCGTAGCTGGCCAGGGTCACGTTGCCGCCCTTGCCGCCCTGCTGTTTCGCCTGCGCCAGGATGGCCGCGCCGGAACCGACGTCAACCATGCTGCCATTGCCGATGCGCACGTCGCCATACGTTCGCAACGATACGCTGCCGCCGTTCATATAAGGCAGGCCGGCGGCGGCCAGCGGGTCGCGCAGCACGTTACTGAGCAGGCCGCTGGCATCGAGGCTGACGCCGTCGGCCAGCACCAGCGTGCCCGGAGGCACGCCAGGATTGACGAAGGTATCGAGCATGCCCAGCGAACCGATCTGGTTCAGCACGTTGCCGGCCGCGATGCTGCCGCCGCGGCTGCGCAGGCTGGCATTGATGGCCACGTCCTTGCCGAACAGGGTGATATTGCCGCCATCGGCCACCTGCAGCGCGCTGTCGACGGTGATCGCGCCCTTGGCGGCGATGCGCAGGGCGCCCAATTGCTGATTGTTCAGCAAGGTGGTGTCGAGCAGCAGCCTGCCCTCGCGCCCGGCATCCAGCGCGCCTGTCACGTCGAGGCCGGCGGCGATGCCGTCCTGCACGCGCGTCAGGCGCACCTCGTCCATGACGGCCGACAGCGCATGCTGCAGCACGCCCGTGCGCTTGTCGAACATCGGCACGTACTGGCCCACGACCAGCTGCCCCCGCTGTGCGGCCGCCAGCTGCGACTGCTGGTAGCCGTCAAGCAGCGCTTGCGGCGCCTGCGCCTGGCGCTCGCCCTGGAAGACGTCGCCCGCGATGCCCCCTTCCAGCACGGCCGACCCCGTGGCCACCACCAGCTTGCCCGCGTCGCGGCCCACCGTGTAGCCGTTTTCCAGGCGCTTCTGTGCGGCGATCAAAGGATTGGCGTAGAACGCGCTGGCATCCTTGCCCCAGCGCACATGCTCTTCCTCGTAACCCTTGTACACGCCCGCATACGGCAAGTCGGCGGGCGCGCTGCCGGCCTCATACAGCTTGCCGTCCGCGCCTTTCAGCCAGGTCTGACGCAGCGCGCCCGTCTGCACGTCCAGGGTGCCGCCCGACAGGTTGATGCTGGAGCCAAGCTGCGTAACGACATCCTTGCCGCCGAAGCTGACCGTACCGCCCTGCGCCATCCATTCGCTGACGGAGTGGCCCTGCGTGCCCAGGTAACCGGCCACTTCCAGCAAGCCGCCCGCCGTGTACCAGCGGTCGCTGTCGTAGCCGTTCGTGCCTTTTGGCACGAACACCAGCTTGCGGCGGTCCACCCAGATATTGTTATTGATCAAAGCCTTGCCGTCGCGGTTGACGGGCGCATCGCGCTGCTCGTTGCCCTGCACGTTGATCTCGACATTGTTCGCTTCCATCGCCACCTTCACGCCCACGGCGCCGGAAACGTCGAGCTGGGCGCCGTCGCGCAGCAGGCTGCGGCTGGCCGCGTTGACGGCGATCTGGCCGCCCGTGGCCAGGGTCAGCGAATCGCCCATGAATTCCACCGTGCCGGCGCTGCCGATCTCGATGCGCGACTGGTCGCGGCGGTCGTTGACGGCGAGGATATTTTCCGTCGACGTCACGGCCGGGCCGCGCATGGCGTCGCGCTGGCTGTCGAGCGCCGTCGTCTTGCCGTCGTCCTCGACGAGGATGGCCGTGGTGGCGCCGCGGCCCACGGTAACGGCCGCGTCGCTGCCCAGGGCATTGAGGTGGATGGTGCCGCGCGTGGCCGTGGTGGTGGTGGCCAGCAGCACGCCATCCTGCTGCACCGTGCGCCCGGCCAGGGTCACGTCGCCTTCGCGCGCCTGGATCAGGCCCGTGTTGACCACCTTGCCCGCCGTGCTGCCGGCCGCGAACTGCGGCGTGACTTCGCTGCCGCGCGTGGTCGACAGGGGGTTGCCATCCGTGCCCACGCCTTTTTTAATGGTAAAGCTGTCGCCGGCGGCCAGCAGGGCCTGGCCTTTCGGCGTGCCGATCTCGCCCCCGTTGTGGACTTCCTTGCCCAGCAGCATCACATAGCCGCCCCCTTCCGTGCTGCCCTTGGGCGCATTGCTGGCGATGCGCGCCCCCGCCTGCACCTGCACCTTGCCGGCCGCGTCAGTGAACGTCGTGGCACCGGCCGTGCCGGGGCTGTAGATGCCGTTTTTCTGGAATTGCGCATCGCTGATGCGGGCCGCGGCCGCCACCAGGCTGCGCGTGTCGACCTGGCTCGCGCCGTTGAAGACGATGCCGTTGCGGTTGACGAGCAGCAGCGTGCCGTCGGCCTTGATCTGGCCCTGGATCTGGCTGGGACGGGCTTGCGGATCGTTGACCCGGTTCAGCACGGCCCAATCCTTTTGTTGCTGGAACGTCAAGGTCGTGTCCTTGCCGACGTTAAACGTTTCCCAATTCAGGATGGCCTTGTCCGCCGTCTGCTGCACCACTACGGCCGTCTTGCCGTTCGCTACCGTCTGCACGGGCGCCTGGGCGTTGAGCCAGCCGGCCGTCAGACTGTTGGTGTCGACCTGCAAGCCGCCTTTCACGAGGCCATCGGGTGCTCCGGGCACGCCAGCCGCCGCCTGGCGCGCCTGCGCCTGGGCCGCTTGCTGCGCGGCGATGGCGCGCGCGGCCAGGTTCAGGTTGTTGAGCGAGCGCTGCAACTGCTGATTTGCCTGCTGTTGCTGGCCCTCGGGCCGGCTGCCCAGCGGCAGCGGCTGGCCATTCGGCAGGCGGCCCGAAGTGGCCGCCGTATTCTGCGCCGCGCCCTTGGCCGCGAACCAACCGCCGCTGAACGCCTGCTGCGAGCGGGCCGGCGTGGCAAAGGCGCCCGCCATCAGCATGGTGGTCAGTGCGTAGGCGAGCGGCGTGAGCCGCAAGCGGCTGCCCAGCGTGGAGGTACGCTGCGCGTCCATGTCGACGTTCGGGACTGGGCGCTGGGCAGTGTGAAGCTTGGTCATGGCAATGGTTTCCTGGCTAGAGAGAAGGGAACGGAGCCTGGCGGTAGCGCAAGCGTCCATGCCTCCATGACGTAGCCGGATGGCGGAAGGGATAATGTTTTTTGAAAAATATTTTCAAATATTTTCAAATAAGCCTGCCAAAGGGAAACCTGGAATCAGCGGAAATCAACTGAGTAGCACGATGCCGCCCGGCAAACTGGTCATTTGCGCGCCGTACAGGTCGCGTATCATCGCCAGCGCGCCATCGGTTTGCCCGATGGAAAAACGCATGCGCACGAGGCGGCGCCCCAGTTCGGCATTGCGCAGCACCACCCGGCCCGGCCGGTAGCGGTTGATTTCATCGACGACTTCGGCCAGCGGCTTGCCGACAAACGACAACGCGCCCGTGCGCCACGCGCTGGCTTCCTCCGCTGGCGCGGCCGTGGCCGCCTGCACGCCCCGGTCGTCGTAGACCAGTTGCTGCCCAGCATCGAGGGTCTGGCGCCGCTGCTGCCAGACCACGTCCACGGCACCCGCCAGGCAGGTGACGCAGACGGCATCGTCCGTGTGGCGCACGTTGAAGCGGGCCGACTGCGCCAGCAGGCGCCCCGCGCCCGCCACCACCGTGATGGGCTGGCGCGCGCCGCTGGCGAGGATTTCCGCTTCGCCGCCCAGCAATTCGATGGCTTCCGGCGCCCGCACATCGATGCGCGTCTGCGTATTCATCTGTACCGTCATCTGCTGCGACACGGCCACCTGCCGCTGCTCGCCCGTGCCCGTGCGGTAATCGGCGCGCCATTCCTGCAGCGACGGCCAGGCGCCCAGCGGCGGGCGCAAGGCCAGCACGGCCACGCCGGCCGCCAGCGCGCCGCCCAGGAAAGCCCGGCGCCCGGGGCGCGGCGGGAACGCCAGCACGTTCGCCCGCTGCGGCGCGGCGGCGCGGCTCAAGGCGGGATCGAGCGCCTGCCACACTTGCTGGAGTTCGCGCCAGGCGCGCGCATGCGCGGAGCTGCGCGCACACCAGGCGCGCAAGGCGTCGGCGTCCGCCTGCGTGAAATCGTCGCCGCGCAGCCGCGCCCACCAGGCAGCGGCTTGCCGGCCGATGTCAGCGTCGCTGTCGGCGGTATGGGAAGGGTCGCGTGGATCGCGGTCAGGAGCAGTCATGAGATTCATCAATATTTACGGCGGCCCGACACATCGCTGCGCTGGGCGGCATCGGCGTCGGCCATGCACGTTTTACAGTGTTGCATGGCGGCCTGCAATTCTTTCTTCACCATCGCCACGGAAATGCCGAAGCGCTCGGCAATGTCCGCATTGAGCAAGCCATCGACCCTGGCGGCCGTCAGGATGGCGCGGCGGCGCGGCGACAGGCCCGCCAGCGCCGCGTCGAGCGCCTGCACGTCGAGCCGCGCCGAGACGATGCGCGCCGGGTCGCTGATGTCGTCGCCCACCTCGTCGGCCATGTGCATCAGTTCTTCGCGCTCGCGCTCGGTGACGATGATGCGGTCGCGGCGGTAGGCATCGGTGGCGATATTGGCCGCCATGCGCAGCAGATAGGCGTCGGGATTGTGGACGGGCGCGGCGGCGGGACCGGGCGCCACCATCGCTTCGAGGCGCAGCCACGTTTCCTGCAGCGCATCGGCCGCATGGTGCTTGCAGCCGACCACGCGCTCCAGGCGCCCGCGCAGCACGGCGTAGCGCGAACTGAGGTGGCGTTTCAGCTTGGTGCGCAGGTCGGGCATGCTCATGGCGCGAGCCTTCCCATTGTTCCGGGGGCGCAATCGACTTCGCTGCCCGGCCCTTGCGGCAGCAGCAGGATGGAGACGGGTTGCGGCATCGACGGCTGCGGCGCCGCGCCCACGCGCATGCCCAGCACCAGGCGCGCGATGGCCGTATCGCGCGCGCGCAAGCCCGTGCTGTCGAGCAGGTGCACGCGGTCCACCACGCCGGCGCGGTTCAGATACAGTTGCAGCGCCAGCCGGTAGCCGCCGGGACGCGTCTGCGCCGCGCGGCACAGCAAGCCCAGCAGCACGTGCTGCAGGCGGCTGACATAGGCCGCATGGTCGCCGCCGCCCTGCACGGCGCCCGGGATGTCGGCAGCGGCCACGACGGCGGCCTGCGGCAGCTCCGCCGCGGCGGCAGCCGCAGCGCCGGCCGGGGCGTACACGATGACGGCTTGCGCGTCGGACAGGCGCGATTGCAGGCCCGTGCCTTCCAGCAAGGCTTGCAGGGCCGCGCCGGCCGCATGGGCGCCGCGCACGGCGCCCGACTGGCGCTGCGCATAGCGCTGGTCCATCAGCACGGCGATGCCCGTGCGGCGGCTGTACAGGTCCAGCGCGTCGCCCAGGTTTTGCGCGGCGATATCGAACTGCAGCACGGGGCCGTCGGCCGGCTGCGCCCGCACGGGCCCCACCGCGGCCAGGAAACCCAGCAAAACCAGGTATCCTGCCAGCGCAAGCACATGGACGGATGCCGGGCTGCCTGTCATATCGCTATCGAGTCGCTATCGTGTGAGGGGGGAATTGCGTGGAAACAAGGCATTGCCAAGTAACAACTCTTGCATCAACTGCAATAGCCTACACAGAAAAAATGACGGCTTCGTGACATCGCCAGCGTGCATAAATTTCGCCATGCGGGACGTCCGGCGCGCCACCTATTTCGGCTACACTGGCTGTCACTTTCCCTTTCAGACGCCTGATGATCGAAAAGAATCTGCCCGAGCTGGTCATGCTGAAGCGCCTCATCGACGAGGGCGGCAGCCACCTGGAAGTGGCCGCGCCCTGCAGCATCGCCATGGATGGGCGCGAGTTTCCCGTGTACTCCATCGCGCTGGGCAATCCGAGCCCCGACGTGCCCGTGCTGGGCTTTTTCGGCGGCATCCACGGCCTCGAGCGCATCGGCACGCAAGTCATCCTGTCTTTCCTGGAAAGCCTGGTCGCGCGCCTGCGCTGGGACGCCACCCTGCACCAGCAGCTGGAAAGCATGCGCCTCGTGTTCATGCCGCTGGTGAATCCGGGAGGCATGTGGCAAGCCACGCGCTGTAATCCGCGCGGCGTGGACCTGATGCGCAACGCGCCGCTGAGCGCGCGCGAAAAAGTGCCGTTCATGCTGGGCGGACAGCGCTACAGCGCCCGCCTGCCCTGGTACCGGGGCGCGGCCGGGGGGCCGATGGAGCTGGAAAGCGCCGCCGTGTGCGACCTCGTCGAGCGCGAACTGCTGTCGCGCCAGTTCAGCATCGCCCTCGATTGCCATTCCGGCTTCGGCTTGCGCGACCGCATCTGGTTTCCCCATGCGCACACCAAGGTGCCCATCGAACACCTGGCCGAAATCGGCGCGTTGGAAGAGCTGTTCAGCCAGAGCTACCCCAACCACAACTATGTATTCGAGCCGCAAAGCCGGCAATACCGCACGCATGGCGACCTGTGGGATTATCTGTACCTGAACGGCACCAGCTACAGCGGGCGCGTGTTCCTGCCGCTGACCCTGGAAATGGGGTCGTGGCTGTGGGTCAAGAAAAACCCGCGCCAGCTGTTCAACCGGGTCAGCATGTTCAACCCCACGGCCGCGCACCGCCTGCAGCGCGTGCTGCGGCGGCACCTGGTGTGGTTCGATTTCCTCATGCGCGCCGCCAGCAGCCACGGCCGCTGGATGCCGGAAGGCTTGCTGCGCAAGGCACAGCGCCGGCGCGCCCTCGCGCAATGGTATGAATCATGACGCAGATCAACACGCACGATAACTGGGTCTTGCTGCGCGGCCTGATGCGCGAACAGCGCCACTGGGGCAGCTTCCCCGCCACCCTCGCGCGCGCCCTGCCCGGCGCCCGCATCGTCACGCCCGACTTGCCCGGCAACGGCACGCGCCACGCGCAGGACAGCGCCACCCGCGTGGCCGACATGGTGGAAGACTGCCGTCGGGAGTTGCTGGCGCGGGGCATCCCGGCGCCCTACCACTTGCTGGCCCTGTCCCTGGGCGGCATGGTGGCCGTCGAATGGGCCAGCCGCTACCCGCAGGAAATCGCCCGCTGCGTGCTGATCAACACCAGCATGCGGCCATTCAATCCCGTCCATCAACGCCTGCGCTGGCAAAACTACGGCGCCCTGCTGCGCCAGCTGCTGCTGGGCGATGCCGCCAGCCAGGAAGCATTGATCTTGCGCCTGACGAGCCGCCGGCATGCTGGCGGCACTCCCGCGCTGGTGGCCGACTGGTTGACTTACCAGCAGGAATACCCGGTGAGCCGCCGCAACGCCCTGCGCCAGCTGCTGTCGGCCGCCCGCTACCGCGCGCCCCTCGTCCGCCCGACCATGCCCGTGCTGGTGATGGCCGGCGCGCAAGACCGGCTGGTCGACCACCGCTGTTCGCAGCGCCTGGCCCGCGCCTGGCAAGCCGATTGCCTGATCCACGGCGACGCCGGGCACGACTTGCCGCTCGACGAGGGGGAATGGCTGGCGCAGTCGGTGGCGCGCTGGCTGGGGGTGGCAGCGGCAGGCCATGAGCAGACCAACACGGCACGATCATCATGCCGATAGCCCATAGCACGGAGCAACTGACGGCGCTGGCAGAGGCCGGCGTGCAGGAACGGATTTTCCCAGGCGCGGCCTGGGCCGTCGGCACCGTCGACCACGGCGTGGCGGGCGCGGCCGGGCGGCTCACGCCGGAGCCCGCCAGCGCCGCCATGCAGGTCGACACCCTGTTCGATATCGCTTCGCTGACCAAGATCGTCAGCGTCTGGTCGCTGATCGGCAGGCTGATTGGCCAGCAACGCCTGCGCCTGGACGACCGGCTGGCCGACCTGCTGCCCGGCACGACGGGCTACGCGCTGGCACCCATCACGATTTTCCAGCTGCTCACGCATACGGCCGGCTTGCCGCTGCGTGCCCGCCTGCGCGCCAGCTATGGCGAGGTGTACGACGATATCGTGCGCGGCGTGCTGCGCGAGCCGCTGGAAGGCACGCCGGGCCAGGCTGTCGCATACACGGACCGCGCCGCCCTGATCCTCGGCTTTGTCATCGAGCGCCTGCTGGGCCTGCCACTGGAACAGGCGCTTGCAGAGCATGTGCTGCAGCCGCTGGGCATGGCCGCCACGGGCTACGGCCCGCTCGCGCCACGCCACGGCCAGTTAGTGGCGCCGACCGAGTATTGCGAACAGGCGGGCGCCCACCTTGCCGGCGTGGTGCATGATTTCTCCGCCCGCCTGCTGGGCGGCGTGTGCGGCATCTCCGGGCTGTTTTCCAATGTGCCCGACTTGCAGCGCTTCCTGCGGGCAATGCTGGCGTCGGGCCTGCATGGCGCAGGCCAGGTGTTTGACGCCGGCTGGGTGCGCGCCTCGCTGACGCTGCAGACGGGTTCGTTAAATCCCTCGCGCGGCCTGTTCTGGCACCCGGCGGCAGGCACCGGGCCGGCAGACGACGTCTGGTGCCACCAGGGGTTCACCGGCACGGCCATGTGGCTCAGCCCCCGGCGCGGCCGCTATGCCGTGCTGCTGACGAACAAGCTGTATTACACGCGCGATTCCGCCCGGGTCAACGCGCTGCGGGGCGACTTCATGCGTTGCGCATTCGGCCTCTGAGGCTTACAGGCGCAAGCTCACCGCGATGGCCAGCAGCAGCGCGCCGGCCGCCGCCAGTAGTGCACCGTTGAAACTGTGCGACTGCGCATACAGGCTGCCGGCCAGCACGGGGCCGATAATCTGTCCGATGCCGTACACCACCGTCATGATGGCCATCATGCTGGCGCCCGCCTTGACAGCCGCCCGCTGCGCGGCCGGCATGGCGATGGTCACCGTGCCGACGAACGTGCCGCCGACGAGGATGGCGCTGAGCAGATAGCCGGCGGCCGAGGGCGCCAGCACGGGCAAGGCTACGCCCAGCGCCTGCAGCAGCAAATTCAGCCGCAGCGCCTGGCGCGTGCCCAGGCGCTCGTGCAGCCGGTGCCACAGGAAGCAGGACGGCGCCGCGCCCAGGCCGAACACGGCCCACACGTGGGCGGAATTAAGATTGGGCAAGGCCACGCCCACCAGCACGGGCAGATAGGTGGCCGTGACGATGTAGCCGAGTCCCGCCAGTCCATAGATCAGCACCAGCGGCCAGGGCGACACGGGCGCCAGCGCCGGCGCGGCCGGTGCGGGCGGCGCATCCGGGGTGGCCTGGCCGCTCACGGCAAGCGCGGGCGCGGCCGCCAGCCCCGCCAGCGCCGTAACGCCGGCCAGCAGCAGCCACATGCCGGCGCTGCGCCAGCCCAGGTGCGACGCCAGCACCAGCAATTCGGCCGAGATGGCAATGCCGGCGCCCACGCCCGCATACAGCAGCGGCGCGCCGCGCGCCTGCCCGCGCTGCACCAGCAGCCACAGCGAGGCCGCCACCATGGCCAGGGCGCTGAAGACGCCCGCCACGCCGCGCACCGTCACGATGAGCCAGACGGGCATCGGCCAGGCCAGCACGCCCAGGCACAGGGCCGTGCCGGCCACCGACCATAAACACAGCCGGTGCGCGCCATTCGCCCGCGCGCGCATGGCCAGGATGGCGCCCAGCAAGTAACCGGCATAGTTAGCCGAGGCGGCCAGGCTGCCGTCGCGCAAGGTCAAGACGCCTTCCTCGAGCATGTGCGGGTAGATGGCCGTGAAGGCGAAGCGGCCGAAGCCCATGCCGATGGCGAGGATGACGGCCGCGGCGATGGCCGCGCGCAGCCCGGCCGCCCCGCTCACGCCGCCTCGCCGAGCTGCGCCAGCAAGTGCTGGAACGCGGGCACGTCGAATCCCGCGCGCCACACCAGCACGGTGTCAATTTGCCCAGCGGAAATAGTCGCCAGGGTGGCCGGCGCGCCGGACAGCGCCAGCACACTGGCAGGCAGCAGGGTCACGCAGGCGCCGGCCGCCACGCAGGCGATCATGCAGTGATACGAGCTCATTTCCTGCACCTGCCATTGCGTGCTGCCGGCCACGCCCAGCACCTCTTCCGCGATGCCGCGGTAGGTGCAGCCCTGCGGAAACGCCGCCAGCGAACGCGTGCGCACATCCATGGCGCGGCGCGCCTGCGCTTCGCTGGCCGGCAGCAGCAGGCACAGTTCCTCGCGCCACACGGCCCTCGATGCCAGGCCCAGCTCCGCCAGGGCGGCGGCGCCGCCGAATGGTGGCGGCAAGGCCACGAAAGCGCAGTCGAGCAAGCCCGTGCGCACTTGCTCGATCAGGGGCCGCGACGGCCCCGTGCCCAGCGCCAGGCGCGTCGCCGGATAGCGCGCGTGATACGCGGCCAGCAAGGCCGGCAAACGGCTGGCCGCCGTGCTTTCCATGCTGCCGACGCGCAAGGTGCCCCCCTCGCGCCCGCCCGTGACGACATGCCGCGCCTCTTCCGCCAGCGCCAGCAGGCGCTGCGCATACTCGAGAAAGCGCTCGCCCGCCGCCGTCAGGGCCATGCGTTTATTGGTGCGCACGAACAGTTCCGCGCCGATATCGGCTTCCAGCTGCTGGATGCGCGTGGTAACGCTGGACGGCGCGCGCCCCAGCCGCGCGGCGGCCTGGGTGACGCTCAGTTCACTGGCGACCGAGCAAAAAATCCGCAATGATTCCGAATCCATCGCATTCTCTTTCTAAAAATGATTATGCTATTATATTCTTAAAATACGAATTAAATGCAGCATCCTCAACCTCATGAAGGAATCATCATGACGTCAATCCAGCGTTTCCTCGACCGTCTCGGCTTGCAATTGCCCATCATCCAGGCGCCGATGGCGGGCGTTTCCACGCCGCGCCTGGCCGCCGCCGTCTCGAACGCGGGCGGCCTCGGTTCGATGGGAATCGGCGCCGGCACCGTGGCGCAGGCGCGCCAGATGATCGCCGACACGCGCGCGCTGACGGACAAGCCCTTCAATATCAATGTGTTCTGCCATGCGCCGGCCGTCAGGGATGCGCGGCGCGAAGCGGCTTGGCTGGCCCATCTGGCGCCCCTGTTTGCGGAGCTGGGTGCAACCGTACCAGAGGCGCTCGACGAGATCTATCAGACGTTCATCGGCGACGAGGCGGCGTTTGCCCTGTTGCTGGAACAGCGTCCCGCCGTCGTCAGCTTCCATTTCGGCTTGCCGACGCAGCAGCAGATAGCCGCCCTGCGCCAGGCCGGCATCTACACGATGGCCACGGCCACCAATGTGCGCGAGGCAGCACTGATCGAACAGGCGGGCGTCGACGCCATCGTGGCGCAAGGCGTGGAAGCGGGCGGGCATCGCGGCGTCTTCGACCCGCAAGCGCCGGACGAACGCCACAGCACCACCGTGCTGCTGCGCCTGCTGGCGGGCCGCACCGCCCTGCCCCTCATCGCCGCCGGCGGCATCATGGATGGACAAGGCATCCGCGCCGCGCTGGACCTGGGCGCCGTGGCTGCGCAGCTGGGCACGGCGTTCGTGCTGTGCCCGGAATCGTCGGCCAATGCGGGCTACCGGAGCAACCTGAAAAGCGAACGGGCGGCGGCCACCCGGCTGACCAGCGTGCTGTCGGGCCGCCTGGCCCGCGGCATGGTGAACCGTTTGATCGAACATGGCGAAGCGCCGGGCAGCCCGCCGCCGGCCGACTATCCCGTCGCCTACGATGCCGCCAAGCAATTGAACGCGCTAGCCAGCCAGCATGGCGACAGCGAATTCGCCGCCCAGTGGGCCGGCCAGGGCGCCCCGCTGGCGCGGGAAATGGGGGCGGAGGAATTGGTGGCCACCCTGGCGCGGGAAATGGCGGCCTGACTTTTCCGGGGTCATCCGCCTACGCCGGCTGCTGCTGCGTGGTGCAGTGGATGCCGCCGCCACCGGCCGCGATGGCGTCGATGTTCAGTTGCACGATGTCGCGGCCGGGGAATTGCTCGCGCAGGATGGCCTTGGTGTTGCGGTCGGCTGCCGCATCGCCGAATTCCGGGCACAGCACGGCGCCGTTACAGACATAGAAATTGATGTAGCCGGCGGCGAAGTCCTTGTTTTCATAGCGCGGACGGACTGACCCAGGGCCCGGCAAGACCACCACCTGCAGCGCACGGCCGCGCGCATCCGTGGCCTTGCGCAGGATGTCGAGGTGGCGCTGGGTGACGGCCCGTTCAGGCGACGCCGGGTCGCTGTCGAAGCCGGCCGCCACGACGCCGGGGGCGCAGAAGCGGGCATAGAAATCCGTGTGGCCATCGGTGATGTCCTGGCCGGCGATGCCGGGCAGCCAGATGACTTTCTCGATGCCCAGCAGCCGGCGCAATTCGCGTTCGCATGCTGCCTTGCCGACGCCGGGATTGCGGTTGGCGTTCAGCACGCAGCTTTCCGTGATGATGGCCGTGCCCTGGCCATCGACTTCGATGCCGCCCCCTTCCAGCACCAGGCTGCTTTCCAGCACGGCCACGCCGGCGCGTCCGGCAACAAAAGGGGCCACCCGCGCATCGTCGTCATAGTCCTGCTTCTCTCCCCATCCATTGAAATTGAAATTCACGCCGGCCAGCGCCCCGCCCGCCTTTTTCACGAAGACGGGGCCCGTGTCGCGCATCCACAGGTCGTCGATGGGCTGCACCAGCAGCTTGACCTTGTTGCCGCACAGGCGAGCCGCCACGTCGTAATCTTCCTCGTTGACGAGCATGTGCACGGGTTCGACGCTGGCGATCGCTTGCGCGATGCGCGCCAGGTCCGCCTGCGCGCCCGCCTTCAGGCGCTTGCCCCACACGTCGTCATTCGCGCCGAAGGCCATCCACGTGGCGGCGTGGCGCTCGCCTTCGTCGGGCATGCGCCAGCCGGCGTCGGCCGCCAGGGCCGACATGGCCGGGAAACCGGCTGCGGCGCTGGCCGCCAGGCCCATGGCGCTGGTCAGAAAATGTCGTCGTTGCATGCTGTCCTCCTGTGCGGCGCGTTTACGCCGGTTCCTGTTGCGTGGTGCAATGGATGCCGCCGCCACCGGCCGCGATGGGGTCGATATTGATCTGGATCACGGCGCGTCCCGGATACAGCTGCGCATACTGCGCCTTGGCGCTGGCGTCCGCTTGCGCATCGCCGAATTCCGGCAGGAAAATGGCGCTGCTGGTGGCATAGTAATTGATGTAGCCGGCGGCGAAGGTGTTCGGGTTGTTTCCAGGCCGAATTTTCTCGGGGCCGTCGATGACGACGATCTGCAGCGGCTGGTTGTCGGCATCCGTGGCGCCGCGCAAAATCTCCAGGTGGCGCCGGGTCAGCGCGTAATCGTACGATGCCGTGTCCATCTCGCGGTGCGCCGCCACCACGCCGGGGCGCACGAAGCGGGCGTAAAAGTCCGTGTGGGCATCCGTGATGTCCTGGTTCTTGATGCCTGGCAGCCAGATCACCTTGCGGATGCCGAGCAGCCGGCCCAATTCCGCTTCGCAGTCGGCCTTGCTCCAGCCCGGATTGCGGTTACTGTTGAGCACGCAGCTTTCCGTGATGATGGCCGTGCCCTTGCCATCGACTTCCAGCGCGCCCCCTTCCAGCACCAGGCGCGTGGCCAGCAGCGGCACCCTGGCCTGGGCGGCGACCACGTCGGCCACCTGGCCATCCTTGCCGGACTGCTGCTTGTTGCCCCAGCCATTGAAGTTGAACTTCACGCCGGCCCGCTCGCCATTCGGCTTGCGCACGAAGACGGGCCCCGTGTCGCGCATCCAGACATCATCCATCTCGGCGGGAATCAGGTTCACGCGGGCGTCCAGCAACTGCCGCGCACTGGCCAGCTCGGCAGGACGCACCAGCATGTTGACGGGTTCGTAGGCGGCAATCGCGTTGGCGATGCGCACCAGCGCCAGCTGCACTTGCGGCACTTGCGCGCGCGTCCAGACGGCGTTCGAGGCGCCATACGCCATCCACGTCGCCTTGTGGGCTTCGGCCTCGTCGGGCATGCGCCAGCCGTCGGTCTGGTTGACGCCACCGCCGCTGATGATGGGCGGCACTGGCGCCACCGGGCCCGTTTCCGGCGTGCCGCCGCCGCAGCCGGCCAGCATGCCGCCCATGGCCAGCGCGCTGCCGCCCAGCATGCAATGGCGCAAGAAATATCGACGTGTGTTCATATCCATCCTTGATTAGTTAGTCAGAGTGCCGCGCAGTCGATGCGCTGGCATGGACGGCATTGTGGAGCGATCAAGATATGAAAACAAATGATATGATTTACGCTAATTCATTAGGTTTTCTCATATGTCAGAACATCGCATTCCCTCGCTGAAGTTATTGATGGGCTTTGAAGCGGCCGCCCGCCACGGTAATTTCTCGCGCGCGGCCGACGAGCTGCACGTGACGCAGTCGGCCATCAGCCATCAGGTGCAATTGCTGGAAGAACAAGTCAAGCAGCCGCTGTTCCGCCGCGCGGGACGGGGCGTGGAACTGACGGTGGCAGGCGAAGTGCTGCTGCGCAGCGTGCAGCGCTCGATGACCGTGCTGCGCAGCGGCCTGGGGCGCATCGCCACCTATCTCGATCCGGGATTGGTCGTGCTGGTGTGTCCGGCGCCCCTGCTGCACGGCTGGCTGCAGCCCCGGCTGCGGGAACTGGAAGCGCGGCTGCCCGAACTATGCCTGCTGCTGTCGGTGGACGAGAGCGCCCGCTTCGTCGATGAAATCGACGTCGATATCGCCATCGGCGACCGTCCCATCCTGCAGCCGGACTTGCAGGAAATCCCCCTGCTGCGCGATGAATGGGTGATGGTCGCCAACAGCGAGCTGGCGGCGCGGCTGGCCGGCGTGCCGCAGGATGCGCATCACCTGCACGCGGATCTGGTGTGTCTGGAAGAAAGCTTGACGGGCGACACTACGGCGCCCCTGTTCCTGGGCCCGCTGGCGCGCTTTCGCAAGCGGGCCATCTACGACGATGTGCGCCTGTTGCTGGACGCTACGCTCGACGGGCGCGGCATCGCCTGCCTGCCGCGTCTGCTGGTCGATGCCAGCCTGGCGCGCGGCCTGCTGCACATCCTGCCCGACTATCCGCGCGTGCCCGGCGCCACCTGGTGGCTGTCGGGCGTGGCGGAACATCCGCGTTCGCCCATCGTCGGGCAAGTATTCGACTGGCTGCGCGCGCAGGGTGCAGCTGAGGGGCAGTGATTACGGCAGCGTAGATGCAGGTGCAGGCGCCGCCAGCGGCGTGCGCACGTAGTCGACGCCGCTGGCCCAACGGTTTTCCCAGTGCGCCAGGTACGACTGCGCCAGGCGCTCGCTGTGCCACACGACGAGCACGTTTTCGCTGTTGGCGGTGGCCGCATCGGCCGTGTAATTGAAGCTGCCGTTTTGCACGGTCACGCCATCTGCCACGATATACTTGTCGTGATGCAAGACATAGCGGGAAATCAGGCGCGTGGGAATGCCAGCGCCGACGAGCCGGTCCAGCGCGGCCCGGCTGTTCTTGCGCGCGTTGCGCCGCGCATCGACCAGCACCCGGACATCCACGCCCCGCTGCCGCGCCCGCAGCAAGGCCTCGACCACATGGGACGAGCTGAACGAATAGGCGGCCAGCCGGATGCTCGACGCCGCGCTATCGATGACCTTGAGCACCAGCGCCTCCGCCCCGCCATCGGGAGAAAACGCGTTCTCGATGGTCACCACGGGCGCGGCGTCGGCGGCAAGCGCCGCTGGCGAAACGCCGTTAGCCAGGCACAACGCAACGGCAAGTACGAGATTCTTCATCGCTGGCATTTCCCTGCTTCAATAATCGGGGGTGGACGAACAAAAAATGTGGACACAGCCTGCAGGCAGACTCGTCGCCTGGGCGACCGTCCGCTGTCGCCCCAAAGCGGACAACGGTTACTGAGCGCAGATTACTTTGCTCGCGGTCAAGCACAGCGTTCAAAGGCCTGAAGGGCTGTTTCACCAGATATTTTCTGAGTGGGCAGCATTGGGCCTTTTCTCGTCAAATGTGCCAATACCTATTTTCCAACCACTGGACTAAAACGAGCGTTGCGAATTGACTGTTCAATAAACGAAATGTCAGATGCAGTCCTTTCGGACTTTTCCTGAGAGCTCAAAATCGAGTAGCTGAAACTAGCGACACGCACATGGTCTGGCTCCACAACATTTGCGACGTACCACCAATATATGGTGATGGGAGCGCCACGATCCACTTCCCGAGAAACATGCTTAGATATGGCGCCTCCAGTCGGTAGGTTTTCCGCATGCGGATATCCAATTTTCGCGAGCACTTCACCACTAGCAGATGATGATACGGGACTTGGGGACTTGGCAGTAATAACGTCTAAGCGGAGGGTGCCCGTGTCGTCGCCTGGCGCATAAAACACGCCGCCTCCCTCTGGCTCATACTCTTCCACCCACGCATCTGGCAGGGAGAACACAACGATTCCGCCACGGTAAATGATCTGTTTTAAATTTGATGGAGACTCTTGGCCAGCCATGGCGCCTTTCAAACTCAGTAATGCAATGATGCTCGCTATGACTTTGCGCATGAAGCGCCCCCTAATTTTTTGTAAGCGACCGCTTGTGGCCGGTAGCGGCACCAGAGCATAGCGGATTGCCAATCAGAAAATCTCACACATTGTCACGCTGCTTCGAATGGCCGCTTCTGGCCGATTTCAGCCAACCAGTCCACCTTCAAAACGAATCGGAACCCCACGACGTCGTGCATCACTGCTACGTCTCTCTACATACTCTGGGAGCCTGACACACCGCATCAGTTCATTTTTTCGACTTCTGACCATTTGAATACACCAGCACACCTTGCTCGTTGAACTGCTGGGTACTCAGCAGCACGCCCTTATCACTGTAAACCTGACGAATGCTTACCTTACCGTTGAGATGGTAACTATTTTGCACACCCACGGGCTGGCCATCGCGCCATTGCCCCTGCGACTCCAGCTTGTCATGACTAAAATACGTAGTTGCTACGCCGTGTTGGCGGCCATGCTCATCTAGCTCTACCTGCGATTTGATATTGCCATCTCGATCATAATAGCGGTAACCGCCAACCATCTTGCCAGAAACAAAATCGGCTGCATTGGTCTGTCCGGAGATTCGTACCAGATCGCTCTTGATGGTATCGAAAATCTCCACCTTCCAAGTGCCGGGCAACGCTGCTTTTGGTAGGGGCAGCACCAGCACATAAGGCGAGAGATGCTTGACCTGCGGCATCAGCTGTTCGTCCAGGTAGAGGCGCGCCTTGCCGTCGGGACAGGAGTCCGGGCCACAGTCGGTCATCATGCGCGCAAACGGAATGGCCTCATCGCCGGCTTTCCCGACAGGGCAGCCAAACAAGGTCACGACCATTGCTGTCTTGTCACGGATGCGCTCGGCGAGTGCGGGTCTGAGGCTCGCATACTCATCTTTGTTTTCCAGCATCCCCTCTTTTATGCGCAGCTGATTGCCGCCGCAGGCCGTAGATTCCGCCACGGTCAGCACATCGGCGCCTTTGCTATCTTTCTCGTTAGAAATAGCCGTAAACACGTGTCGCTGAATAATATCGGCCTGCGCCACTACTGGCCACAACAGCATCGCACCTAGCGCCACGCATATCATTTTCTGATGTTTTTTCAAGTACATCTCTAATCAAGTGCATCTGTAATATTGACTGGGTTAGCGGAAAAGTGCTTTCCCATGGCCGCTTGTGGCTGCTGTCATTGGCAGCTTCCGCCCCATTGTGCCGCTCGAACTCACATTGAACGTCAAAGTGATCGCCGCGCTTCAGTCCGTCAAATGCAGCATGGTGTTATCCATTTGCGTCAACTTTGCTTCGATCTGATCCAACGCATGTAGCTTTTCTTCGCGATGAGACCAGTCCCCCGCAGCCAGCGCCTGGGCTCTTTGCTGCCCGATAGCGTCCAATGCCAGTTGTCGCGCCTGTTGGTCGCATGCCGCTCTTAACTTGATATCCGCAAATGCGAGAGCAATCGACGCTTCGCAGCGCACGTCATCGTCCATGGCGTGTATGTCGGCGTATCCCCACTGCTTTGCCAGTTTCTCGAGGAATCGAATTGGCGTGACATCCTTGTGCGTCTTGTGCCAATCGCGATAGCTCTCCAGAAGATCAGCGCCAGTATCATTGCCGTTCGGCGAGAAATCATCCGTGCAATTCCAAAAAAATGGATCATCCAATATCTCGCGTGCCTTGGGATGAAAGTCTTCCCAGTCGATTCCCAACTGCTCCCAGGCCGACATTCCATCACGCTTGGCTTGTGCCGCTGCCTCCAGCCCGGATGCCAGGAGTTGCAGAGCTTCCACGGAATCCGGGACGCGTTTCCTGGCAGCTTCACAGTGGTCCAGAAATTTCTCCAGGCTAAAATCATCAGTGCGCTTCAATCGTTTGCTCAATAGCCCTAATGCATGGATGACTTCATCCACACCTGCTTTAAAAAGTGGCAAAGACAATGTTGAAGGATGCGTCCAGTCCCGGCCTTCCATCAATTCGCTGGCGATGTCGATCTCGACCTTGCCCTTTGCTCTTCGATAAGTGACCTTGGGTAGCGTTGCGCGGAAATTGTTGTGCGTCTCCAACAGAGATTCCAGCGTCTTCTTTGCCGAACCAGAGTCCCTGAAGTGAAGCGTGACCGCAATTTCCTGAATCGCGTCGCCAAAACTGCCGCCGCCCGCCAGAAGAAAATCCCCGATCGGAGACAACGTTGTGTGACCGCCGTAGCAATTATAGGAATTTGCGACTACATGGAAATCCATTGAATACTGCCTTTCATCTGAAATTTCAATTGTTCTGAATGTCGATATATATTGCTTGTTCACCTCAAGCCAGCCATGCCGTGGCTACGGCAACCGGTGCCGGAACGTCGGTTCGATGTTGCGCGCATGCAGCCAGCGCACGATGTCTTCCAGGGTGGCGTCCTGCAGCAACAAGCCAGGCGCGGTGGCGGATGAGGCCGCAGGCGGGGTGGCCACGGGAACAGGCGCTGGCGAAGACTCCGAAAGGCCAGCATGTCCCTGCAATTTCGCCAGCGCCTGCGCGAACTGGGCCGGATTGATGCTGCGCAAGCTTTCCAGGAAGCCCAGTTGGGCGGCGGGCGGCGGCGGCATGTCCAGGCCCGGTTCGTCGACGAAGGCGGCGCCCATGCTGGGGTGGATGAAGGCGGCCCACTTGCCGGACGGCTGCAGGCTTGGCGGCAGCGCCACCTGTTCCACGTCGGCGGGCGGCGCGGCGGCAAGGATGTCGGTCGAGGCAGGCAAAAAGGTCGAGCGCAGCAGTTGCACGAACTGGCGCGCCTGGGCGACGGGCACGGGCGTGGCCAGCGACAGCCATAACTGGAACGCCGTGCCCGAGATGCTGACGGCGGGCGCCGGCAAGTCCAGCTCGTGCTGCACGGCATTGGCGATCGCGCACAGCGCGCTCCAGTGCGCCTCGCCGCCGCCCTTGCCGCCAAACTCCAGCACCAGCGCGCGCGTCAGGCCGCTCCCGGTCACGAGTCGCACCGCTACCGTCTGCTCGCCCGACAGATGGCGCGCCAGCACGGCCGGCGTCAGCGGCTGCACGCCGCCCTCGCCATCGACATAGTGCTGCTGTTCATCGAACAGGTACAGGCGGGTGAGTTCGGAAATCAGTTTATGCATGGACGGCCTCGTAATGACGTTGAGCAACACTTGTCAACGTGCCCAGATTATAGCCTCCCAAGCCTTGGCGCACCCGCACGTCCGACGCCAAACACGAGCCAGCTGGCCACGGCGAACAGGCAGGCGGCAACGCCGCCGTACAGCATCACGGCGCCAAAGCCTTCTGCCAGCGCAAGCTTCGCCACGCCGGCCGGCAGCATAGCGGCGCCCTTGCCTGCCGACAAGTCTTCCACCATGGCGCGCCTGCCCGCCCTGCTGGCGCAGTTCGCCCACCTGTTTCCCGCCGTACGCCTCGATGTGACGGTCGGCACCTATCTTGACTTGCAAAAACTGGTCGCCGCCGATGCGCTGGACCTGGCCGTCGTCATGGCCCTGGCGGACGGGCAAGATGAAGCGGCCGTGCTGCGCCGCACGCGCTTCGTCTGGGCCGCGGCGCAGGATTTCCGGCACGACGGCGCGCTGCCCCTGCCGCTGGCGTTTTCACCGGCGCCCTGCATGCACCGGCAAGTGGGCGTCGACGCCCTCGAGGGCGCCGGCCTCGACTGGCGCGTGGCGTTCACCTCGCCCAGCCAGCAGGGCTTGCGCGCCGCCGTGCTGGCGGACCTGGCCGTCACGGCCCTGCCGCAAGGCGACCTGGAGTCCGGCATGGTGGTCATCGACGGCCAGCATGGCTTGCCCGCCCTGCCCGCCGCCCAGTTCCAACTGCTGTGGCGCGCCGCCGGCGGCACGGCGGCGGCCGAAGCGTTCGGACAGTTGCTGCGCGAATGGTCAGCCGCCGCGGCGGCTTGACAGCACCAGCAGCAAGGCCAGCGCCAGCATGGCGCTGGCGCCGCCCAGGGCCACCGTCACGCGGTGCGCCAGCAGCGCCGCGCCGACGCGCTGGTGTGCGCCAAAGGACGAGATCGCCACCAGCGCCGCCAGCCCCAGCGAATTGCCCAGCTGGTGCGCCACGTTGACGACGCCCGCAGCGGCGCCCGCATCCTGCGCGGGCACGCCCGCCACGCCGGCCGCCGTCAGCGGACTCAAGGCCATGCCCTGCCCCGCGCCGATCAGCACCATGGGCAAGGCCACGCCCAGCCAGTACGCCGTGCCCGCATCGATACGGCTCAGCCATGCCATGCCCAGCAGGGTTATCGACAATCCCATGGCCAGCAGGCGCGCATTGCCCAGGCGGCGCGTCAAACGCGGCACGCACAGGGCCACGCCGAAGTTGACCAGGGTCATGGGCAGGAAAGCCAGGCCCGTCAGCGATGGCGGATAGCGCAGCACCACTTGCAAAAATTGCGTGGTGAAAAAGAAAAACCCGATCATGGCGCCCAGGAACAGCACCCTGGCCCCGTACGCCGCATTGCGCTGCGCATCGGCAAACAGGCGCAGCGGCAGGATGGGCTGCGCGGCGCGCCGTTCGATGGCAATGAAAGCGGCCAGCAGCAGCACGCCCGCCGCCAGCGCAGCTTGCGTCAATGAGTCGCCCCAGCCGGCGCCGGCCGAGCGGATCAAGCCATACACGAGGGCCGACATGCCGAGGGTGGAGCTGGCCGCGCCGGCCACGTCAAAGCGGCCCCGGCTGCGCGGGCTTTCCGCGATGAATCGGCGCGCGGCCAGCAGCATGGCCGCGCCGATGGGCAGGTTGATGAAGAAACCCACGCGCCACGACAGCCATTCGGCCAGCACGCCGCCCAGCACCAGGCCCACGCTGGCGGCAATGCCCGCCACGGCGCTGTACAGGGCGATGGCCCGCGTGCGTTCGCGTCCCTCCGCAAACGTGGTTTGCAGCAAGGCCAGGGTGGATGGCGCCAAAATGGCCGCGCCCACGCCCTGGACGGCGCGCGCGGCAACCATCGTGGCAGGCGAGCGCGCCAGGCCGATGGCCAGCGATGCCAGCGTGAACAGCGCCAGGCCCTGCTGCAGCAGGCGGCGCCGGCCAAGCACGTCGCCGGCGCGCGCGGCCAGCAGCAGCAAGCCGCCAAACGTCAAGGTGTAGGCGCTTTGCACCCAGGCCAGGCCCGTATCCGTAAAGCCCAGTTCCTGGTGGATGTTCGGCAAGCCCGTCAGCACGATGGACGTGTCGAGCACGATCATCACGTAGCTGACGAGAATGATGGCGAGGATGGCCGCCTTGGGCGGCGCGGCAGAGGGAGTAGCAACTGGCGGATTGTTCATGCCATCACTGTAAGCCGTATGCATTACAATGAATAGATGGTAAAGTCCGCATGAACTTATTAGCACAACTAATGAATTGGAAAGACATCCGCCATGGCACAGACCAACTTCAACGACATACTCGCCTTCGTGGCCGTGGCCCGCGAAGGCAGTTTTACCCGGGCGGCGGCCAAGCTGGGCGTGTCGCAGTCGGCGCTGAGCCAGACCGTGCGGGCGCTGGAGGAACGGCTCGACTTGCGCCTGCTGGTGCGCACCACGCGCAGCGTCTCGCCCACGGAGGCGGGCGAACAGCTGCTGCGCACGGTGGCGCCCCGCTTCGACGAGATCGAGGCGGAACTGGCCCTGCTCAGCGCACGGCGCGACAAGCCGGCCGGCAACATCCGCATCAGCGCGGGCGAGCATTCGGCACTGACGGTGCTGCAGCCGGCCATCGCCCGTTTGCTGCCCCACTACCCGGACATCCACATCGAAGTCATCGTCGACAACGGCATGACCGACATCGTGGCCGCGCGCTGCGACGCGGGCGTGCGCCTGGGCGAGCAAGTGGCCAAGGACATGATCGCCATGCCCATCGGTCCCGATTTCCGCATGGCCATCGTTGCCTCGCCAGCCTATTTCAGCCGGAATCCGCCGCCCGTCACGCCGCAGGACTTGATGGCGCACAACTGCATCAACATGCGCCTGCCCACCCTGGGTGGCCTGTTTGCCTGGGAATTTTCCAAGGATGGGCAGGAACTGAAGGTACGCGTGGAAGGTCAAATGATCTACAACAACATGGCCATGCGCCTGCAGTCGGCGCTGGACGGCCTGGGCCTGGCCTGCATGCCGGAAGATGTGGTGCTGCCTTACGTGGCCGATGGCCGCCTGGTGCGCGTGCTGGACGACTGGTGCCCCGCGTACGCGGGCTACAAGCTGTATTACCCGAGCCGGCGCCACCCGTCTCCCGCGTTTACCTTGCTGCTCGACACCTTGCGCTATCCCCGCGTTTGAGCCAGCGCAATCGTCCACCGGGCGTGGACAGTCGCCAAACGAACATGCGTTTACCGTGCGGCGGCGCAGGACTATAGTGGCTACTTTCCCACCTGTTCAAGGATCGCCATGAAACTCTTTTATTCGCCGGGCGCCTGCTCGCAGGCGCCGCACATCATCCTGCGTGAAACGGGCACGCCATTCACCCTGGTCAAGGTCGACCTGGGCCAGCACCGGACGCAGGAAGGCGGCAATTACTACGAACTCAACCCGAAAGGCCAGGTGCCGCTGCTGGCGCTCGCCGATGGAACGACCTTGAGCGAAGGCCCCGTCATCGCCCAGTACATCGCGGAACAGGCTGGCCGACAGGACTTGCTGCCGTCCGTGGGCAGTTTTGCCCGCTACAAGGTGCTGGAATGGCAGAACTACATCACGTCCGAGCTGCACAAATCGTTCAGCCCCCTGTTCGATCCGCGCATCGACGCGGCCGCCAAGGCCTTGTTCGTCCAGCAACTGGCCAAGAAATACAAATGGGTGGACAGCCGCCTGGAAGGCAGGGCCTACCTGACGGGCGACACGTTCACGGTCGCCGACGCCTATCTGTTCGTCATCACGGGCTGGGCGCCAGGCGTGGGCGTGGACTTGTCCGCGCTGGCGCATGTGCAAGCCTTCCTGGCCAGAGTGGCCCGGCGCGACAGCGTCAAGGCGGCTTTGGAAGCGGAAGGACTGGCCAAGGCGGCTTGAGCGCCATCGCCCGGTGCACGGCTCACGTCTTTTCCGACTTGCCGTGCATCACCATGATGGTTTGCTGCATCAGCGCGCACAGGGTTTCCTTGCCATCGCGCACGGCGAACACTTCGGCTTGCGTGACGATCAGGGTGCGCCCCGGGCGCACCACCTTGCCGCGCGCGATCAGTTTCTCGCCATCGGCGGGCGCCAGCAAATTCATCTTGTATTCCACCGTCAGCACGGACGCGCCGTCGGCCACCATGGTCATGGCTGCGTAGCCGGCGGCCGAGTCCGCGATCATGCCCACCACGCCGCCATGCACGAAACCGTGCTGCTGCTCGATGCCGCGCCAGTGCGGCACGTGGATTTCCGTGCTGCCGTGGCTGACCACGGGCAGGCTGGCCTGGATCAGGGTCATGGCGTTTTGCAGGTCGAAACTGGCGCGGACTTTCTCGGCGAAGTGCGGGTCGGGCAGACGGGACGTGCTCATGGGCTGTGCGCTTTCAAGGGGAGAACGCCTTACTGTACCCGCTTATGCCCGTTCGCACCATGTCGCGGCGCCCGCCGGCTTGCACGGCAGATGCGGTAGTATCGCCATGTCGACACATGATCCCTCCTCCTGCCCCCGCGAAAGGTCCGCCATGGAAGAAGAATACGAAGTACCCAGCCCCCATGAGCACGCCGTGGAAGAGGCGACGGAGAACGAGCGCGATGGCCTGACGCAGAAAATCGCCCTGATGACCGCCATCCTCGCCACCATCGGCGCCCTGATCAGCTACCAGAGCGGCAACGCGCAGAACGAGGCCATGTTCCTGAAGAACGAGAGCATCCTGAAACAGGCGCAGGCGAGCGACCAGTGGGCCTTGTACCAGGCGAAGTCGACGAAAGGCCATATCGCCGAAGCGACGGCCGCGCTGGCCAGCGTACCCGAGGTGCGGGCCCGCTTCCTGGCGGAACAGGCGCGGCAGGAACGGGAAAAGCCCCTGGTGCAGGCGCAGGCGCGCCAGCTGGAAGAGCAGTCGAGGAAGCTGGGCGAGGCGTCGGAAGCCAAGCTGCGCCCGCACGAACGGCTGGCCATGGCCCTGACCTTCATCCAGATCGCCGTGGCGCTGGCCGCCATTACCGTGCTGACGCGGCGGCGCTGGCTGCTGTGGGGCTCGGTGGGCGCGGCGGCGGCCGGCATACTGGCGGCCGGCAGCGCCTTCCTGCTGTAGCGGCAGGCGGTTCAGGCGGGCGGCACGATGCCGCTCCAGCCCGGCAAATAGCGCGCCTGCTGGCTGCGCGCCAGCTTCATGGCCTGTGCCAGTGCCTTGGGGAAATTTTTCTGCAGGCTGGCGGGCGCGATGCGGCTGCGCAAGAAATCGGCCCACAAGAATTCGCTGAACGGCGTCACGTCCTTGGCGTAGCCGCCCGCGTTGCGCAATTCGCCGGCCAGGCTGCGGTAGGGATCGTCGTGCAAGCCGCTCAGGTGCCGGGGGATGGCGGAAAAATCGCGGCGCAAGCCTTCGCTGTCATACGGGTGCACCCACTGATGGTGGTCCATCACATGCCAGAAGTGCAGCGGCTCCAGCCAGGACAAATCCTTGAGGATCATCAAACTGACGCTTTTCACGCCTTCCTGGTGCAGCGCCAGGCCGAAATGGTGGTGGTCGACGATGTAGTGGCGCCCTTCCGGACCGATGATGCTGGGAAACCAGTGGTCGGCCAGCGCTGCCGCCCGCGCTTTCCGGCCCAGGCTGGCCCAATGCGCGCGCTTGAGCGCCACCTCGGCCATGCCCACCGTGATTTGCGTGGGCAGCAGCTTGTTCAGCCGTCCCTTGACCAGTTGCGGTTTCACGCTTGTCATACCGTCTCCCAGATGCATGGCCTGGCCGCCAGCGTAGCATAGTCGCCGCTACTTTTCAGGCGTGGCGCAGCCCAGCAGGCGCACGGCCTCGGCCACGCTCAATTCGCTGAGCAGCAGCGCCGGCCCCGCTTCGGCAGCCAGCATGTCGCGCAGCGCCAGTTGCAGCACGGCGCACGCCGGCTCCTTCAGCCGCGCCAGCGCCAGGGCCAGCCCCCGCTGGCGCGCAAACGCGGCAAAGTCGCGCAAGGCTTCGACGCTGCTGCCATCGAGGTCGGGCGACTCTTCCAGGCTGAGGATCACCTTGCGCAGCGGACCGGCCCGCTCCTCCAGCAGGGTGCGCGCCAGGTGCAGGCTGCGCTCGGCATTGACGAAGAACAAGGGTTCATCGAGGCGCAGGATCAACGTGTCGGGCTGCGCGCGGGCCGCCGGGTACAACGCCAGCTTCACGTAATCGTGGCTGTCGCCCAGCCGGCCCAGCACGGACAGGCCCGGCCGCGACAGGCGGCGCAGCATCAGTAGCAGGCTCATGGCGATGGCTGCCAGCAAGCCGTCGAGCACGCCGAACAGCAGCACGCCGGCAATGGCCGCCAGCGCCAGCAGGCGGTCGCGGCGCCAGGTGAAATAAGGCCGCAAGGAAACAGGGTTCAGGGTATGACTGACGGTATGGATGACCACGGCGGCCAGCACGGGCACGGGAATCAGGGCCACCAGCGGCAGCAGGGTCAGCACGATGACGCCCACGACGGCGGCGGCCACCAGCCCCGCCAGGCGCGAGGTGGCGCCGGCCGCCTCGTTGGCGGAGGTGGCCGAATAGCCGGCGCCCACCGGCATGGCCTGGAACAGGCCCGCCACCACGTTCGCCGCGCCCAGCGCCAGCAAGTCGCGCTCGGGCGCCACGGCGTCGCCATGCTTCAAGGCAAAACTGCGGATGGCGCCATACGATTCCGCATACAGGATCAGCGCCAGGGCAAACGCCAGCTCGGCCAGGCGCGTCCATTCCGCCTGCGTCAGGCGCGGCAAGACAGGCATGGCCAGGCGCACATCGATGGCGCCCACCAGGGCCACGCCATGGCGCGGCAAGTCCAGCCATTGCCCGGCGGCGATGCCCAGCCCGATGACGATCAGGCCGGCAGGCCAGCGCTGCAGCCGCCGCAGCAGGAACAGCGACAGCAGCGCCGCTGCGCACAGGCCGGCGCCACTGCCGTTCCACTGCCCTGCACCTGCCAGCAGGCCCGCCAGCAGATGCGGCACATCGCCGTGCGCCGGCTGCACGCCCAGCACGCCGGGCAACTGCTTCACGATGATCACGATGGCCAGGCCGAAGGAAAAGCCCCGCAGCACGGGCTTGGCGATGAATTCCGTGATGCTGCCCAGCCTGGCCAGCCAGGCCAGCAGGAAAAATGCCCCCGTCAATATCACCAGTCCCGCCATCAGCATCAGCCGGTGCCCCGCCGTGCCGCCCGGCATGGATGCCATGGCGGCGGCCAGCACGGCGGCCGAGGACGACGTGGCCGAGACGATGGCAAAGCGGCTCGTGCCCAGCACGCCGTAGCACAGCAAGCCCGCAAACAGGGCCAGGATGCCCGCCTGCGGCGCCAGGTTGCCGATGCTGGCATACGCCACCGCTTCCGGCAGCAGCAGGCCGGCGATCGACAGGCCGGCGCTGGCATCTTGCCAGCGGTTCATTTGCGTCGCAGCCGGTGCGCTCATGGAGGCTCCTGGTGAGTGGCGCTAGTCCGCTCCATGATGCGGCAAGAACGGTGTTTCCGGCCACATTTGCTTACATTTTATACATAAAAACTGTCTACCGGCGGCCCCGGCAGCGCGTTCAGGCAGTGTGACATCCCTGATCGACCACCTGGAGACTACAATGAAAACCACCGTCCTGTCCGCCATCACCGTGATCGTGCTTGCCTCGGTTGCCGCCAGCAGCTTTGCCGCAGAAACGACCTGGCAGAAAAACCATCCCCGCCGCGAACAGGTGAACAACCGCCTCGCGCATCAGAACGCGCGCATCCATAAGGAAGTCAAGGAAGGCGAGATCAGCAAGGGACAGGCGGCCGCCCTGCACCGCGAGGACCGCAGCATCCGCCGCGAAGAGCGCAGCATGGCCAAGCTCGATAACGGCCATATCACCAAGGCGGACCAGCGCGCGCTGAACCAGCAGGAAAATGTGGTCAGCAAACAGATCGGAAAGTGATTTGACGCAAGGGGCGGCGTTGCACGGTGCAACGCGCTCGCGCCGCCCACGGCATGCAGCTCTGTGCGAAAATGCCCGCCTTCGCCATTGCCGGATTCTGCCCATGCCGCACGCTGCCCTCGCTACCCCTGCTACCCTTTCCGGGCGCGATGCGCGCCGCATCGCACGCCACGCGCCGGCCGCCGACGCCGCCCGCTTCCTGCATCCGGCCCAGCAAGCGCTGCTGCACCGGCGCGGCTGGCTGACGATGCTGGCGCCGCGCGGCGCGGGCGGAGCCGAGCTGCCCTTGCCGCAAGTGGTGCGCCTGGAGGAAGCCGTGGCCGCCGTCGACGGCAGCATGGGCTGGGTGCTGACCCTGTGCGCGGGTGCCGGATGGTTTGCGGGTTTCCTGGCGCCCGACATGGCGCGGGCCATCATCGGCACGCCACGCGTCTGCCTGGGCGGCAGCGGCGCGGCCACCGGTGATGCGGAAGAGGAAGGCGACGGCTACCGCATCACGGGCAGCTGGGACTACGCCAGCGGCGCGCCGATGGCGACCCACTTCACGCTGAACGCCCGGCTGCGGCGCGATGGCCAGCCCCTGCTCGATGCGGATGGCAAGCCGCGCATCCGCGCCTTCCTCGTGCCCGCCGCCCTGGTGCAGCTGGTGCCCTCGTGGAACAGCATCGGCATGCGCGCCAGCGCCTCGCACAGCTACCGCATCGACGGTCAATGGGTTGCCAAGGAGCACGGTTTCACCATCGATCCTTCGGCCGCGACGGCCGGCGGCCCCCTGTACCGCTACCCGTTCTATTCGCTGGCCTACGTGACCCTGGCCGCCAACGTGGCCGGCATGGCCAGCCATTTCATGCAACTGGCCGAAGAAGGCATGCGCCACCGCCGCCATGCGCGCGCCGGCTTGCCGCTGCTGGACGTGCCGGAAGTGGCCGCCATGCTGCAAGACAGGAAACAAGCGTTCGCGGCCGCCCGCACCCGCTTCTATGCCGTGCTGGACGACAGCTGGGCGCAGGTCGCGGGCGGCGCGGCGCTCGGCGCGGATGCCATGCAAGCCGTGCAGGAACGTTCACTGGACCTGGTCGCCGCATGCCGCGCGGCCGTCGGTGATGTGTATCCGTATTGCGGCCTGTACGCGGCCCGCGAAGACAGCACCATCAACCGCGTGTGGCGCGATTTCCACACGGCCAGCCAGCATGCGCTGCTGCTGCCGCAAGCTGCCTGGCCGGCGCCTTAGCGCGGATAGCCGTCATCGGCCACCTGCTCCAGCCACGTTACCACCGTGCCATCCTGCGCCTCGGCGATGGCAACATGCTGCATGGCGGACGTGGCCGTGGCGCCATGCCAGTGCTTGACGCCGGGCGGTATCCACGCCACGTCGCCCACGGCCAGCTGCTGCAGCGGGCCCTGCCAGTGCTGCACCCAACCCTGGCCTTGCGTGACGATCAGGGTCTGGCCCAACGGGTGCGTATGCCACGCCGTGCGGGCGCCGGGCGCGAAGGTGACGATGGCGCCGCCCACGCGGGCCGGCGCCAGGCGCTGGAACCTGGCGTCGACTGCGACCTTCCCCGTGAAATAGGCGGCGTCGCCCATGCTAGCCGGCATGGCGGCGGCGCGCGTGACGGTGACGGCCGCTGGCGCGGCAGCCGGCTCGGCGGACGCGACCCCGGCGGGCAGGCAAAGCGGCAAGAGTGCCGCGGAGTATCGGTGCATGTGTATATCCTTTCTTGCCGCGCGGGGCGGCGGTCGTTATTTGCGGAAGACTTCTTTCGCCACGGCCAGCGCCGAGACGGCATTCGGCCAGCCCGCATAGAAGGCCAGGTGGGTGATCGCCTCGACCAGCTCTTCCTCCGTCAAGCCGTTCTGGCGCGCCAGCAACAGGTGCGATTTCAGCTGCTCGGGACGGTGCATGGCCACCAGCGCGCTGACGGTCACCAGGCTGCGGTCGCGTTTGGACAGCTGGGGACGCTCCCAGATGTCGCCGTACAGCACCTTGTCCGTGAGGTCGGCCATCTTCGGCGCAAGGTCCCCCATCAATTGCTGCGCGCGCGAGGGTGGCTTGCTCTGCGCATCCAGCGTTTGCGCTGGCGCAAAGACGGGCAGCGCCAGGCAGGCCGCCAGGAAGCCCGCTTCCATGCTGTTCGAGAAGACCCCCATCACGCCCCCAGGTGCTGGCGAAAGAAGGCGTCCAGCCTGGCCAGCGACTGCGCGATGTAAGGCGGCCGGTCGTACAGGTCCACGTGCGAGGCGCCGGGCACGACGAACAGTTCCTTCGGCTGCGCCGCCCTGGCGTACGCATCGTCGCTGAAATATGCCGAGACGGCGCGCTCGCCGACGATCATCAGCAACGGGCGCGGCGCGATCGTCTCGATCTGCGCGAACGGGAAGAAATTCATCATCGGCGCCAGGCTCGTCAAGGCGTACAAGCTGGTCGAGTGCGGGTGCTGGCCCCGGGGCGTGGCGTAGTAGTCGAGGAATTCGCGCACGATTTCCGGCGCGTCCGGCCCGGCCGACTCGGGCAGCGCGCGGATGTCGCGCCGCGGTTCGCCGCGCGCTTCGCGCGTGCGCTGCTCGCCGACCTCGTCCAAGGTCTTCATGCGCTGCTCGTAGGTGAGCGTGTCGCCCAGCCCCTGGCGGCGCGCGCGGCCCATGTCGTACATGCTGACGGTGGCGATGGCCTGGATGCGGTGGTCGACCTGCGCCGCGCTGACGGCATAGCCGCCGCCACCGCAAATGCCCAGCACGCCGATGCGCGCCGGGTCCACGGCCGGATGATTGCTGAAGAAATCCACGCAGGCGCTGTAATCGCCCACGCGCGTGCCCGGCACTTCCGTGTAGCGGGGCACGCCGCTGCTGTCGCCGTAATGCGAAGCGTCGAACGCCAGGGTCACATAGCCCAGTTCCGCCAGCTTTTGCGCGTGCAAGCCGGCCGTCTGCTCCTTCACGCCGCCGAACGGGTGGCCGATGACGATGGCGGGATATCGTTTGGCCGCGTCGAAGCGGGCTGGCATGAACAGGTTGGCCGCGATGACGGTCTGCGCGCTGGTGTTGGGAAACGTGACGCGTTCGATAGCGACGCCGTTGCGCCGGGGATGGCCCACGACCATGGGCAGGGTGGGCGCGGACGCCGGCGCTTGCGCCTGGGCCGCGCCTGCCAGGGCCATGCCGGCGCCGCCGGCCACCATGGCCAGCGAGGTGTTCAGGAACGTGCGCCGCTGCGGCTGGGGGACTTCATCACGCATCTGTATTTTCCTTGTAAACATTGATATGGAACAAGCCGCGTACGAGGCACGCTTGTGGCAGATCAAGCGTACCCGCCCTCGCCCACCGTGAATAGACAGGCAAATCCACTAAAGTCTATAAGTACAGCTTATGAATGGCGCCACCGGCCAGCCGTGCCTGACAGCAAAGGCAGCCGGGCGCCATGCGGCCTGGATTGCCTGATAAGATGGGGACATTGCTACTTCCCGCTCCCCTATCCATGCACGTCAACACGCTCAGCAGCCTGGCGCAACTTTTGGCCAGCGCCGAAACGGAAACCCTGGCTTTTCCCACCAGCATTAATACGGCCCTGCTCCTGCAAAAGGAACTGGCCAACCCGGATTGCCACTCGGCCGACATCAGCCGCTTGCTGCTGTGCGAACCGACCTTGTCGGCGCGCGCCGTGGCGCTGGCCAATTCGGCCCTGTTCTCGCCCGGCCAGGCGCCCGCCATCACCAGCGTGCGCGCCGCCGTCGAGCGGCTGGGCCACCGCAACCTGTATGCGCTGGCGACGGCCGCCGTCATCCGCCAGCTGAACGCGGGCATCCGCGACGAAGCCTTGCGCGCCCGCGCCACCCAGCTGTGGGCGCACACCGTGCACGTGGCGGCGCTGGCGCACGGGCTGGCCACCACCGTCACGCAGACGGATGCCGATACGGCGCTGTTCGCCGGCATCGTGCATGAAGTGGCCGGCTTTTATTTGCTGGCCCAGGCCGACAAGACTCCGGGCCTGTACGCCCAGCTGGAAACGCAGATGGCATCCACGCTGGAAGTGATCGGCCGCGCGCTGATGCGCCAGCTGGGCGTGCCGCTGCCGGTGGCCGACGCCGTCAACGCCTTGCCCGGTTCCACCATCATGCTGCCGCCCGAGGGCTTGCGCGACACGCTGCTGCTGGCCAAGGCGCTCTCTCCCGTCCCTTCGCCGCTGCCGCAGGCCAGCGTCACCGTCAGCGAGGCGCTGCAAGCCTATCTGGAACACGATCCCGTGCTGCAGGCGCTGCGCACGCAGCCGTCGGCCGAAGCGCAGGGCCTGATCGAGGTACTGCTCAGCTGATGGCCGATCTGCTATGATGGCGCGAGCCGGGATGGACCCGGTCCGCTTTCATTGATGCTCACTGGAAAACTGCCTTGACTACCTCCTTACGCATGCTCGGCCTGGCCGCAGCTCTGACCATGGCGTGCAACGCCAACGCCGACAGCTTCGTTTCCTCGGCCTCCAGCGCCGGTTCCCAGTCGAGCGGCAGCATTTCCGATTCGCTCAACGGTTCGAGCAACAGCTCTTCGCGCGACAACAAGGTGGCCAATGGTCCCTACCGCATCATCGACGTGGCCGCCGTGCCGGGCCGCGCCGGCATGACGCGTTTGACCATGCAGGCCGACGCCACGGCCACGCCGCTGGTGCTGGACTTGCCGCAAGCGGCGCTCGACAAGCAGCAGCTGGCGCAGGGCGACGTGGTGCATGCGCAAAACCGCGCCTACGGCATCGAATTCTCGCGCAACGACACGCGCGCCGCCTTCTTCCTCGTGCTGGCCGACGACTGGTACGGCGAAATGGCCACGCGTCCCGTCAGCCTTTGATTTTGCGCAAACTGGCGCCGCTGCTGGCCGGCTGCGCCGCACTCGTCCTGGCTGGCGCCGCCCAGGCGGGCACCTCAATTTCCTCCTCGCGCTTTTGCGACCGCGCCCAGGAACTCACGGCCACGGAACAGGACCGGCTCTTGCGCTTTGCCGCCGTCGTGCGCGAGGAACTGGCCGCCAGCGAAGGCAGCGTGGCCCTGATCAGCCGTTCCGGCCTGGACCTGGCCCGCTTCGGCATCCGCTATTCGCACGCCGCGCTGGCCTGGCGCCACGACAATGACAGCGGCTGGTCCGCGCGCCAGCTGTACTACGCCTGCGACGAAGGCCGCCCGCGCATCTTCGACCAGGGCACGGCCGGTTTCGCCATGGGCACGGAAAACCCGGCGCTCGGCTACATCTCGCTCGTGAAATTGCCGGCCGAAACCGTGCCGCCCCTGCGCCGCGCCCTGCTCGACCCCGTGCGCGTGCAGCAGTTGCTGGCGGGCCGCTACAGCGCCAACGCGTATGCTTTCAATTTGACATACCAGAATTGCAATCAGTGGGTGGTGGAAATGCTGGCCTCGGCCTGGGGCGAACTGGCGGCAGGCGGCGACTTGCGCGTCCGCGCCCAGGACTGGCTGCGCACCGCACCATATGCGCCCGCCCCCGTCGACGTGGGTGCGCGCTGGCTGATGCTCGGCTCCATCTTCGTGCCCCTCGTGCATATGGATGACCACCCGCCTGAGGCAATTCGCTCGATGCAGCTGGCGGTGAGCCTGCCGGCCAGCCTGGAAGCATTCGCGCGCCAGCGCCTGCCCGCCAGCGAACGCGTGGAAATCTGCCACGACGGCAAGCAGGTGGTGGTGCACCGGGGCTGGGAACCGATCGCCGACGGCTGCGTGCCCGGCGCAAACGACCGGGTCATCGCCCTCGACGACACCTGGCGTCCCCAGGCAGACTAAGCGGCCAGGGCCGCTTCGACGTGATCCAGCAGGCGCGCTGATTCAAGCCCCTCACCCATCCGGCGGGCCACCTCGCCGCACGCCAGCCTGACTTCGGGCGCGGCCAGCAGGCGCGCCAGCTGCCGCTGCATGCGCCCGGCAGACAAGCGCTTGGCCAGCAAGACTTCCCCCACACCGAGCCGTTTGGCGCGCCAGCCATTGTCGAACTGGTCGTACGCGAACGGCACGATCAGTTGCGGGATGCCCGCGCGGAAGGCGTCCGCGCTGGTGCCGATGCCGCCGTGATGCACCACGGCCGCCACGCGCGGCAACAGCGCCGCGAACGGCGCGTGCGCCTGCCACAGCACGCCAGCCGGCAAGTGCTGCGGCACTTGCGCCGCATGGGGCGTAAGGAACAGGCCGCGCCGCCCCAGCCGCCGCAAGACGTCCAGGGCGATGCTGAAGTAGGTTTGCGCATGCTGGTGGCCGGTGCCAGGCGTAAACACGATGGGCGGCTCGCCCTCGCCCAGAAAACGTTCCAGTTCCGGCGGCAGCGCTGCGGCGCCAGGCATGGCGGCGGCGGTGAAATCGGCTTGCGCGAAGTGCGGCGGCCAATCCGCCTGCGGCGCGGCGAACCAGGCGGGAAACAGTCCCAGCGAGGCGTCCGGCGCGGCCAGCATGTGTCCAAAAAAATGCGCTTCCGGCGGCAAGCCGTGCTGCGCGCGCGCGCCGTTCAGCCCAGGCAGCAGCACCGGGTCGATCATGGCGCGGTGGATCATGCGCCACAGGGCCTGGCGCCAGGCCAGCGGCACCCACGCGGGAATGCGCAGCGAACCGGCCGTCAGGAAATCATGGCTGCTGCACAGGTTCGATGGCGCCAGATACGCCGCGACGATGCGCAAGTCCGGGCGCACGGACCGCGCCAGGGCCGCCATCGGCACGAGGATGGGATGGCACAGCACCACGCAAGCCTCGTTGGCCGGCAAGCCTTGCACGATGTCGCGCACGGCGCCCAGGTGCGGCACGAGGCCGTTCCACACCACGCCCCAGCCCTTGCGTTCATCCCACAGGCCGGGGTTGCCCAGCATGGCCTGCCCCTCTTCCGCGCTGCCGAAGGTACGATACGGCAACTTTGACGCCTGCGCGGCCGCTTCCTGCCAGCCCGGCACCAGCAGCAGCACGCGCCGGCCCCGTTGCTGCAAGCCCTGCGCCAGCGCGATAAACGGCTGCATGTCGCCGCCGGTGCCGCTGCTGGCGATGATGACGAGCGGGGATGGATCAGCCATGCAGCCATCCGTGCCTGGCGGCAATTTTCAGCGGGAAATCAAGCAAGAACGAGGGGTGCATGGGCATCTTTCCTAGTTGAAACACCCAACGATAGTAAGCGATTAACGTTAGCATTTCAATCAATTATTGAGCGCGGCACGGCGCCATGCCTGCCGCTGCTACAGCGGCAGTTGCAGCACCATGTCCCATTGATCGATGCCCGGCCCGAAGCCGTCCGGCGTCACGTTGACCGTCACGAAACCGTAGCCCGCATAAAAGCCTTGCGTGTGCTGGCTGGTATTCATGCGCACGCTGGCGATGCCCGGCACGGCGCGGATGGCGTCCAGGCGCGCCTGCGTCAGCGCCCGGCCCAGTCCCTGGCCATGCGCATCCTGCGCCACCATGCCCCAGCACAGGCTGGCGACGCTGCCGCCCGCCTCGATGGCATGGCCGCCGCAGGCGACGATGCGGCCGTCGCGCAGAATGACCAGGTAGGGATGCGTCGAGGTATCGAGCCAGGCGGCAAAGTCCGCGCGCTCGGACGGGTCGAAAAAGCGCGGCGTATTGCCGTCGAACAGGGCCAGGCAGGCGTCGCGGTCGCCGGCCTGGTAAGGGCGTACAGTCTGCATTGCTATCCTTTTCAGAAACAGGAAGGGAGATTACACGGGCGCGCACTCACAGCAGCTGCTCCGACGTCACCACGTGCACGCCCGGCGCGGCGGCCAGCGCCGCTTCCAGCAAGGCGCTGGCGATGCGCGGCGCGGGATTGATGCGCCAGCGGCGCGGCAGCACGGGACCGAGCACGCGCAGGATGCGCAAGGCGGCGCCCTCGCCCGCCCGCGCCACGGCGCGCTCGCCGCCGATCAGGCCCGGCCGCACGTGCGTGAGCGAACGAAAACCCAGCGCTTGCAGGTCGCGTTCCAGCTCGCCCTTGACGCGGTTATAGAAGATGCGCGAAGCGGCGTCGGCGCCGGCCGCGGAATTGAGCACATAGACTGGCGTGCCGGCCGCCAGCGCCAGCCGCGCCACGGCCAGCGGATAATCGTGGTCCACGCGGGAAAACACTTGCCGCGTGCCGGCCACCTTCATCGTCGTGCCCAGGGTGCAGATGACGGCGTCCGCCTGCCACCAGGATGCGTCCGCCGGTAATTGATCGAAATCAATGAGGGGCGCGGACAGCTTGGGATGGGGCGGCAAGGGCTTGCGCACGGGCGCCACGATGGCCGTGATCCGCGCATCCGTCAGCGCCAGGCGCAGCACTTCGCTGCCGACGAGCCCGGTAGCGCCTACGAGCAGTAATTTCATTGCATCCCAGTATAAAGTTGCTCACAGCCACCACCATACACGGAACTCAGGACAGGCGCAGCGCCAGCGCGGCCAGGGTCACCAGCAGCACGGGCACGGTCAGCACGATGCCGACGCGGAAATAGTATCCCCAGGAAATGTGGATGTTCTTGCTGTCGAGCACGTGCAACCACAGCAAGGTGGCCAGGCTGCCGATCGGCGTGATCTTCGGTCCCAGGTCGCTGCCGATGACGTTCGCGTAGATCATCGCTTCGCGCACGGCCCCCTGCGCCGTCGTCGGGTCGATGGCCAGGGCGCCCACGAGCACCGTCGGCAAGTTGTTCATCACGGACGACAATAACGCCGTCAGCACGCCCGTGCCCATGGCCGCGCCCCACACGCCGTACTGCGCAAAGTGGTTCAGCATGCCCGTCAGGTAAGCCGTCAAGCCCGCATTGCGCAAGCCGTACACGACCAGGTACATGCCCAGCGAAAAGACAACGATGTGCCATGGCGCATGGCGCAGCACGTAGCGCGTGGAAATCACGTGGCCCTTGCCGGCCACGCCCAGCAGCAGCGCGGCGCCCACGGCGGCGATCAGGCTGATGGGCACGCCAAGGCTTTCCTGCGAGAAAAAGCCCACCAGCAGCAGCACCAGCACCAGCCAGCCGGCGCGGAAGGTGGCCAGGTCGCGGATGGCGGCGTCCGGACGTTTCAGCTGCGCCACTGCATAGTCGCGGGGAATATCCTGGTGGAAAAAGAGCAACAAGGCCGCCAGGGTGGCCAGCACGGCGACGACGTTGACGGGCACCATCACAGACGCGTACTCGGCAAAGCCGATCTTGAAGAAATCGGCCGAGACGATGTTCACCAGGTTCGACACCACCAGCGGCAGGCTGGCCGTGTCGGCGATGAAGCCGGCCGCCATCACGTAGGCCAGGGTTGCCTTGGCGGAAAACTTCAGCGCCCGCAGCATGGCGATGACAATGGGCGTGAGGATCAGCGCGGCGCCGTCGTTGGCGAACACGGCGGAAACGAGGGCGCCCAGCAAGACCAGCAGCACGAACAGTTTTCTGCCGCTGCCGCCGCCCCAGCGCGCCACGTGCAAGGCGGCCCATTCGAAGAAGCCGGCCGCGTCCAGCAGCAGGCTGATGATGATCACGGCGATGAATGTGCCGGTGGCGTTCCACACGATGTGCCAGACGACGGGGATGTCGCCCCAGTGGATGACGCCGGCCAGCAAGGCGACGCAGGCGCCGATGACGGCGCTCCAGCCGATGCCCAGGCCACGCGGCTGCCAGATGACGAGGATGAGGGTGGCGAGGAAGATCAGGAAAGCGGTCAGCATGCGGTAATGGTCCCGTGCAATGCGGCGTCGCGGGCACCATGCGCCGCAGCCTGTGAAATAAAACAATACTTCTATATTACTGGAATTATTGAATCAATGCAAAACCGCAGTGCTTGCGCCTCACTGCAGCGCCATGCCAGCCGGGAGGCCGGCGGCGCAAAAAAAAGTGGGCGCCAGCATTTATGATTGTCTTTAAGCAATTTAATCGGTGTATAGTCGCAGCACCGTTGACACCAGGATCGAACAAGGAAGCATACATGGCGCGCATTTACCAGACCAACAATATGGGCGAAGCGGACGTGCGCGTGGCCATCGTGCAGCGCGGCAACGCCGACTTGCTGGTGCAACGCGTGAGCAGCTGGGGCCTGGCGCATGGCGACGCCCATTGGTTCCTCACCCGTGAGCGGCAGGACGCCTCGGCCAGCGTGTATTTCACTTCGCAAGGCTTCGCGCAACTGACCATCTGCTTTGTCGACCACGCGGGCGAGGCAGGCTGGGCCCGGCCACACCGATTTAAAGGTTGCCTGTCGCACGGCGGCACCTGACCATCAAGCGGAGGAGTTCGTCATGGATTTGATCTTACTGGAACCCGGCGACGGGGAACTCGTGTTCGGCAAGGCGCAGGACGGTGAAAGCAAGAGCGGCGGTATCGACGCCATCTGGCGCGACGACGCCGCGCTGCGGGGCATGGGCCGGTACATCGAGCTGGTGTCATTACATCAAGGCATGAAGCAGCAAATAACGACCGACGTCAGCAACCCTGCGCGCACGTCCGGCCGGCCCGTCATCACCGAATTTACCTGCGTCAAGTATGTCGATGCGACCTCGGTCAAACTGTACGATCTGTGCCTGCGGGCGAAGCCGCTGGGCAGCGGCCCGGACCAGCCGACCAGGCTGTACATCACCCGCCAGACGGGCGACAAGACGGCCAACATCATCACCATCGCCCTGCGAGACGCCCTGATCAGCGAAATCCAGCTGCAAACCCATCCCGACGACATGCCCACCGAGCAGTTCAAGCTGAACTTTACGGAAATCCTCTGGACGTACAGCTTGCAGCAGGCCGACGTCCAGCTCGGCGACCAGCAGACGACGGGCTGGAGCCTGGCGCGCAACCGCCCGATCGGGGCATTTACAGGATAAGCACATGAACGACGCTGTGCACGCGACTGACATCGCCGACATCGGCAACGCCGGCCTGGCGCTGCTCCACCCGTTCCTGCCGGCAATGTTCCAGCGGCTGGACTTGCTCGCCACTGGCGGCGATGGCAGGCCGCGGCTGCGCGGCGAACACGGCGCGCGCGCCGTTCATTTGCTGCAATACCTGGTCGATGGCAGGAGCGACGCACCGGAGCAGGAGCAGGAGCAGGCACTGTCGCTGAACAAGCTGCTGTGCGGCCTGGAACCGGACTTCCCTGCTCCCCCTGTCGACCTCGGCGAAGAAGAACGGGTCCTGTGCGAACAAGTGCTGGCCGCCGTGATGCGCCATTGGCCAGCGGTGGGACAAACCTCGCCCGAGGGATTGCGCCAGGTATTTCTGCAGCGCGAAGGCCGACTGCAAAAAGGCGACGGGAAATGCACGCTGGCTGTCGCGCGCAATCCCTTCGATGTACTGCTGAGCCGCTTGCCGTGGAACCTGGCTGCCATCCGGCACCCGTGGATGCCGCAACCGCTGTTGATCGACTGGCCCGGCGCGTAGCCCGGCAAGCCCACGCCCGGCTGGCCGCCACCCCGCAAGGCGGGCTACTCTTCCAGCCCGCCCCCCAGCGCCTTGTACAGGGCCACGGCCGACTTGAACTGGTCGCGCCGCGCGTCGAGCAAGGCTTGCTGCGCCGCATACGACTGGCGCTGCGCGTCGAGCAATTCCAGCCGGCTGTCCTGGCCCGCGTCATAGCGCAGCTGCGACAGGCGCTGGCGCTGCTGCGCCGCCGTCACCACGCGTTCCTGCGCGGCGATCTGCTGCGCATACGTGGCGCTGCCCGCGAGGCCGTCGCGCACGTCGCGGAAGGCCGCCTGGATCGCTTGCTCGTATTGCAGCACGGCCACGTCCTTGCGCAGGCGCGACAGCTGCAATTCCGCGCGCAGCTGGCCGCCCTGGAACAGCGGCTGCGTCACTTGCGGCGAGAACGACCAGCTGCGCGCGCCGCCGCGGAACAGGTCGCCCAGTTCCGGGCTGGCCAGGCCCAGCTGCGCCGTCAGCGACAGGCGCGGGAAGAAGGCGGCGCGCGCGGCGCCGATTTCCGCATTCGCCGCCACCAGCGCGTATTCCGCCTGCAGGATATCGGGACGGCGCGCCAGCAAGTCCGACGGCAGGCCGGGCGGCAGCTGCGTCAGCACGGGCTGGCCATCGAGCGGCCGGCCCGCCGGCAAGTCGGCGGGCAACGGGGCGCCCAGCAGCAATTCCAGGTTGTTGCGCGCCAGGGCAGTCGCCCGCTCGCGGGCCTGCACGTCCGCTTCCGCCGTAGCCGCCTGTCCTTCGGCTTGCGCTACATCAAGACCGCTGCCCTGCTGCGCGCCGTGCAGGCGCTGCGTCAGGAGCAGCGCCTGGCGCCAGTCGAGCAGGGTTTGCCGGGCCAGCGCCAGCTGTTCCTCGGCCAGCCGCTGTTCCAGGTAGGCGTCGGCCACGGCGCCGATCAAGGCCATGTGGGCGGCCCGCTGGCCCTGCTGCGTGGCCAGGTAGCGCGCAAAGGCGGCCTCCGACAGCGAGCGCAGGCGGCCGAACAGGTCGATTTCGAACGCGCTCATGGCGACGCCCGCCGTGAACTGATTCTGTACCTTGCCATCGGCAGCGCGCTGGCGCGTGCCGCCGCCGTTGAGACCAATCGCCGGATAGCGGCCCGCATCCTGGATCTGGTACTGGGCCCGCACGGCTTCCACGTTGAGGGACGCCACGCGCAGGTCGCGGTTGTTTTCCAGCGCGATGTCGACCAGGCGCTGCAGGCGCGCGTCCAGCAGCATCTGGCGCCAGCCCAGGTTGGCCGCCGTGTCGGCCGTGCCTGGCGCGGCGGCCTCGGCATACGCGGCGGGAATCGGCGGTGCCGGCTTGACCAGCGGCGGCGTCAATGAACAGGCCGACAAGGCCAGCGCGGCCAGCGGCGTGATAAAAATCAAACGCATTACAACTCTCCTTCCACCGCCTTGACGGCGATGCGATTACTGCGTTTGTTGAAGTACGTGTCCATCTTGTCGACGGCGCCCAGCACCACGACAAAGAACACGGGCACGAAAAACACGGCCAGCACGGTGGCGGTGATCATGCCGCCGAACACGCCCGTGCCGATCGCATGCTGCGTCTCGGCGCTGGCGCCCGTGGCCAGCATCAGCGGCACCACGCCCAGCGCGAACGCCAGCGACGTCATCAGGATCGGGCGCAAGCGCAACCTGGCCGCTTCCACCGTCGCCTCGACCAATCCCTTGCCCTGCGCCTGCAGCTGGCGCGCATATTCGACGATCAGGATGGCGTTCTTCGCGGAAAGACCAATAATCGTGATCATGCCCACCTTGAAGAACACGTCGTTCGGCATGCCGCGCAACATCACGGCCAGCACGGCGCCCAGCAAGCCCAACGGCACCACCAGCATGACGGAGACGGGAATGCTCCAGCTTTCATACAGGGCCGCCAGCACGAGGAACACCACCAGCATCGACAGCGCCATCAGCATGGGCGCTTGCGAGGCCGATTCCTTCTCTTGCAGCGATTGGCCCGTCCACGCCAGCGCGAAACCGGGCGGCAATTGCTTCACGAGGCGCTCCATTTCCAGCATGGCGTCGCCGCTGGACACGCCGGGCGCCGCGCTGCCCGAAATGCGCGCGGCCGGATAACCCTGGTAGCGCACCAGCTGCAGCGGCGATTCGCTCCACACGGGGCGCACCAGCTCGCCCAGGGCCACCATGCCGCCCGCGTTATTGCGAATGCGCAAGGCCAGCACGTCGTTCAGCTGCATGCGCGACGGCGCATCGGCCTGGATGATCACTTGCTGCATGCGGCCCGCATTCGGGAAATCGTTGACATAGGTCGACCCCATGGCCGCCGTCAGCATGTCGGCGATGGCCGTAAACGACACGCCCAGCGCTTCCGCCTTGGTGCGGTCGATATCGAGGCGCACGCTGGCGCCGGGCGGCAAGCCGTCCGGATACACGCCCGCCACCTTGGTGCTTTGCGCGGCCAGGCCCAGCAACTGGTTCTGCGCCGCCTGCAGGGCAGCGATGCCCTGGTTGGCGCGGTCTTGCAGGCGCAGGGAAAAGCCGGACGAGTTGCCCAGTTCATCGATGGCGGGCGGCATCAGGCTCATGATCACGCCCTCCTTCGCCTGCGACATGGCGGCCTGCGCCAGCGCCACCTCTTCCTGCGCCGTGGCGCCGTTGCGCTGTTTCCAGTCCTTCAGCATGGTGAACGCCAGGCCCGCATTCGGCCCCGCGCCGGAAAAGCTGAAGCCAAGGATCGATTGATTTACCTCAATACCGGGCCGCGTGGCCACGTGCTGCTCGTACAGCTTGACGACATCGAGCGTGCGCTCCATGGTGGCGTCGGACGGCAGCTGGATCGAGGTAATGAAATAGCCCTGGTCTTCTTCCGGCAGGAAGGCCGACGGCAGCTGCATGAAGGCCACGCCCAGCGCCGCGACGATGGCGCCGTACAGCACCATCGAGCGCCCAGCGCGTTTCAGCATCGCCACCACGCCCTTTTCATAGCGCGCCGTCATGCGCTCAAACTGGCGGTCGAACCACAGGAAGAATCCCTTCTTGTCATGGTCGTGCGGACCGATGGGTTTCAACATCGTGGCGCACAGGGCCGGCGTCAGGGTCAGCGCCAAAAACGCCGAGAACAGGATCGACACGGCCATGGCCAGCGTGAACTGGCGGTAGATGGCGCCCACGGAACCGCTGGCCAGCGCCATCGGGATGAACACGGCCGTCAGCACCAGGGTGATGCCCACCACAGCGCCCGTGATTTCGCGCATGGCCTTGGAAGTCGCTTCCTTCGGCGACAGGCCCTCGGTCGCCATCAGGCGCTCGACGGCTTCCACCACCACGATGGCGTCATCGACGATGATGCCGATGGCCAGCACCATGCCGAACATGGTCAGCACGTTGACGGAATAGCCGGCCAGCAGCATCACCGTAAACGTCCCCATCAGGGCGATCGGCGCTACGATGGCGGGAATCAAGGTGTAGCGTATCTTTTGCAGGAACAGGTACATGACGAGGAACACCAGCACCATCGCTTCCAGCAGCGTGACGATGACCTTTTCGATCGAGATCTTCACGAACGGCGCCGTATCGAAGGGCACCGAATACTTGATCCCGGCCGGCATGGTGTGCGCCAGTTCGGCCATGCGCGCACGCACGGCAGCCGCCGTCTGCACGGCATTGGCGCCCGGCGACAGCATGATGGCGGCGCCCGACGCGGCCTGGCCGTTTTCGCGGATGCTGAAATTGAAGCTTTGCGCGCCCAGCGACACTTTCGCCACGTCGCCGATGGTCACTTTCGAGCCATCGGGATTCGCGCGCAGCACGATGGCGGCAAATTCGGCCGGCGTTTGCAGCTGGCCCTGCACCGTCAGCGGGATGGTCACGCGCTGGCCGTGCACGGCGGGCGAGTCGCCCAGGCGGCCCGGCGCGATCTGCGCATTTTGCTGCGCGATGGCGGCCGTCAGCTCGCCCATGGCGATGTTGTACGACACCAGCTTGGCCGGATCGACCCAGATGCGCATGGCCCGCTCGGAACCGAACAGCTGCACCTTGCCCACGCCGGGAATGCGGCGCAGTTCTTCCGTCACGTTGCGCGCCAGGTAGTCGCCCAGCGCCACTTCATCGTGCTGGCCATTGTCCGAGATCAAACTGACGATCATCAAAAAGCCGGACGACGCCGATTCCACCGTCAAGCCGTTTTGCCGCACGGCTTGCGGCAGGCGCGGCTCGATGGCTTTCAGGCGGTTTTGCACGTCCACCTGCGCCATTTCCGGATTCGTGCCCGGCTGGAAGGTGACGGTGATCGAGGCCGAACCCGACGTATCGGTGGACGACTCGAAATACAGCAGGTGCTTGACGCCCGACAGTTCGCGTTCGATCAAGCCCACCACGGAATCGTTCATGGTTTGCGGCGTGGCGCCGGGATAATTGGCGCTGATGCTGACGCTGGGCGGCGCCACCGAGGGGAAGCGTGCAATCGGCAATTGCGGTATGGCGATCAGTCCGAACAGGACGATGAAGACCGCCACCACCCACGCGAAGACGGGGCGGTTGATGAAAAATTGAGGCATGTCATTAGGCTTTCATTGTATTCATATGGTGCATCAACGCGCCCTGGCGGCAGCCGCCGTTGCCACGACGGCGGGTTTCCACGGCTGCGGCGCGGCCGTGGCGCCCGGCTGCAGGCGTTCCTGGCCTTCGATGACGACGGTTTCGCCAGCCTTCAAGCCGCCGTTGACCACGTACTGGTGCTCGATCACGTCGCCCACGCTGATGGGTTTAAGACTTGCTTTGTTCGTGCCATCGAGCACCCAGGCCTGCGCCTGGCCGCCGCTGCTGTGCAGGACGGCTTGCTGCGGCAACAGCACGCCATTCGCCTGCACGGCGCGGGCGATGCGGGCGCGTACGAACATGCCCGGCAGCAACTGGCGCTGCGGATTGTCGACCAGCACGCGGATGACGGCGTCGCCCGTGCCCGCATCGACGCTGATGCCCGAGAACAGGATGCGCCCCGTGACGGGATGCGGCTGGCCATCGGCGCCCAGGATGGTCACGGGCAGCTTGTCCGCGCCGCCCGTTCCCGACGCTTGCAATGCCGCCAGCGCGGCGGCCGGCTGGCGCACGTCCACATACACCTTGTCGATCTGCTGGATGCGCGCCATCGGCGTGGCATCGGCCAGGCCCACCAGCGCGCCTTCCGTCACCAGTTCCGAGCCGATGCGCCCGGCAATGGGCGCCTCGATGCTGGCGAAGGCCAGGTCCAGGCGGCGGCGCGCCAGGCTGGCCCGCGCCTGGGCCACGGTGGCCACGGCTTGCTCGCGCTGGGCCACGGCGTCGTCATACGCCTGGCGGCTGATGGCGTCCGCCTCCACCAGCGGCTTCAACCTGTCGGCCTGGCTGCTGGCGCGGTTGGCCGTGGCCACCGCATGCTGCAGGGCGGCGGCGGCCGAATCGACGTCCGCCTGGAACGGCGCCGGGTTGAGCTGGAACAACTTCTGTCCCGCCTTCACTTCGGCGCCCTGCTCGAACTGGCGGCGCAGCACGATGCCGCCCACTTGCGGACGGATGTCGGCCGTGCGGAAGGCGGCCACCCTGCCCGGCAATTCATCGCTGAGGACGACGGGTGCCGCTTGCAGCTTGAGCACCGTCACGGCGGCGGGCGGCGCCGCGCCTTCTTCCGGCGCGGGTTTGGAACAGGCGGCAAGGCTGAGCAGTGCCGCGGCGATCAACATGTTTTTCCTGGTGAGGTACTTTACTGGCATGACTTTTCTCTATGACTGATCCCAACCGGCGGTCCGGTCGACAGATAACAAGAGCATAGAAGGCCAACATGGATGTTCCGTCAAAGAAATGTGGAGATTCGATGGAGAGCGCGAAGAATGCTAGACTATTTGCATGAACTATCATCACAGCGCCAGCCAGCCCTCGTTTCTTGCCACCACACCCCCTTCCGCCCTCGTCCTGATCGCCGAAGATGAACCGCAAATCGCCCGCATCCTCGCCGGTTACCTGGAGCGCGACGGCTACCGCACGGCCTTCGCGCACGACGGCCAGGAAGCGCTGCAGCAGCACCTGGCGCTGGCGCCGGACCTGCTGCTGCTCGACGTGCAAATGCCCAGGGTCGATGGCTGGGGCGTGCTGGCGGAAGTGCGGCGGCGCGGCGAGACGCCCGTCATCATGCTGACGGCGCGCGACCAGGATGCCGACAAACTGGCCGCCCTGCGCGTGGGCGCCGACGACTACATCATCAAGCCCTTCAATCCGGCCGAAGTGGTGGCGCGCGTGGCGGCCGTGCTGCGCCGCTCGCGCGTGCGCCACCACCCGGTGGGCGGCCAGCGCCTGCGCTGCGGTCCCATCGACATCGACCAGGAAACGTATGTGGCCAGCGTGCTGCGCGACGGCGCGCCCGTGCCCTTGAGCCTGACCCTGACGGAATTCCGCCTGCTGGCCCACCTGGCGCGCACGCCGCGCCGTGTGTGCAGCCGCCTGGAATTGCTGGAGTCATGCATGCCCGAGAGCAACTCCATGGAACGCACGGTGGACAGCCACGTCAGCAAGCTGCGCAAGAAACTGGAAGAAGCTGGGGTGATGAACATGCCGGCCAGCCTGCGCGGCGTGGGCTACCGCCTGGAAAGCGACCTCTGATGCGCTTCACGGGCTTGAACCGGCAGATCGTGCTGTCGATGTCCGTGCTGATGGTCAGCGGCATCCTGATCATCTGGATCGGTTCCTGGACCTTCTTCGCCATCGCCTTCAAGATCGATCCCGGCATGCTGTCCGAGCCGGACGACTGGTCGCCGACGACGGCCGAATGGCTGTGGATCTTCGCCATCACCATCTTCGGCCTGGGCCTGGCCGCGTTTTTCGCCATCAAGCTCGCTTCGCGCATTCTCAAGCCGATCAATTCCGTGATGGACAGCGTGCGCCGCGTGGCGCATGGCGACCTGTCCGCGCGCGCCTTCGCGGGCGACCGCAGCCTGGGCGAGACGGCCATGCTGGTCGATGACTTCAACAGCATGGCCGAGCGCCTGCAGCGGGCGGCCAAGGAAAGCGAGACGTGGAATGCGGCCATCGCGCACGAATTGCGCACGCCCGTGACGATCCTGCGCGGCACCTTGCAAGGCGTCGTCGACGGCGTCTTCAAGCCCGAGGAAGTGCCGTTTTCCAGCCTGCTGGCGCAAGTCGAGGACCTGGGCCGCCTGATCGAAGACTTGCGCACCCTGAGCCTGGCCGACAGCGGCCACATGCAGCTGCGCATGGCGTGGACGGACCTGACCCTGGAAATCGGGGAAGTGCGCCGCCTGCTGGCGCAGGAGATGGAAGCGGCCGGTTTTACGCTGCAACTGCACCTGTCCGACCATCCCGTCTGCTGCGACGCGGCGCGCATCCGGCAAATCGTGCTGGCCCTGCTCGACAACGCGCGCCGCTACGCGCATCCGGGCTTGCTGCGCGTGCGCACCCGCGTGCAGGCCGGCCAGTACTACCTGAGCGTCGAAGATGCGGGTCCCGGCATTGCCGACGACCTGGCGCCGCACGTGTTCGAAGCGTTCCGCCGCGGCGACAGCGCCAGGGTCGACCTGAACGCGGGCAGCGGCCTGGGCCTGGCCGTGGTGGAAGCCATCGCGCGCGCCCACGGCGGCAGCGCCGTCTGCACGCGTGGCAAGGCGGGCGGCAGCCTGTTTACCATCAAGTGGCCGGTCGAGCATGGCGCCCCGCCGCCCGCCGGCTGACTACACGGGCGGGGCGCGCAGCATGTCGACGAAGGCGCGCAGCACGGGCGGCATCTGGCGCCGGCCCGGGTAGTACAGGAAATACCTGGGCGGCGGCGGCAGGCAGCGCTCCAGCACGCACGCCAGGCGCCCCGCCGCGAGATCGGCGCGCGCATCGGCCTCGTACACATACGCCAGTCCCGCGCCATCGCGGGCCGCGCGCAGCATCAATTCATCGTCGTCGAACACCAGCGGGCCGCCGACGGCGATGCTGACGGCTTCCCCTTCCAGCTCGAACTCCCACGCATACTGGCGCCCGCTGGGAAAACGCCGGCCGATGCAGGCATGGTCCAGCAAGTCGCGCGGCGTGCTTGGCGCCCCATGCACCGCCAGGTAGGCGGGCGACGCCACCACGACGAACGGTTGCGGCGCGCCCACGGGCACGGCGACCATGTCGGCCGCCACCTGCTCGCCAAAGCGGATGCCCGCATCAAAACCGTCGCGCACGATATCGATCATGCCGTCATCCGTCACCACTTCCACCTGCACGCGCGGATAGCGGGCGACGAAGCTGGCCAGCATGGGCGCCAGCAGCAGCCGGGCGGCCGGACGGGGCACGTTCAGGCGCAACTTGCCTGCGGGCACATCCTGCAAGGCGCTCAGGTCCAGCAAGGCATCGTCGATTTCGCGCATGGCCGGCGCCAGCCGCGCCAATAGCTGCTGTCCCGCCTCCGTCGGCGTGACGCTGCGCGTGGTGCGGTTCAGCAGGCGCACGCCCAGGCGCTCTTCCAGCGTCCGCAGCGCATGGCTGAGGGCGGACGCGGAGACGCCCCGTTCGAGGGCCGCCTTGCGAAAGCTGCGCAGGCGGGCAACGGCGGCAAAGGCCGTCAATTCATTCAGGTCAGCCATTATTCGGAAAACAATTCATGAGCAATATTCAGTAATACATGCAGGATTAGGCATCTTATCGCATGCTGTTGCTTCATCCATACTCCTCGCATCTTTTTTTGAAGAGGAGTGAAAAATGGAACACAGAACACTGGGCAAGTCCGGCTTGCGCGTCGCCCCCATCGGCCTGGGCTGCATGGGCATGAGCTTTGCCTACGGCGGCGCGGACGAAGCCGCCTCGCTGCGCGTGCTGCACCGCGCCGTGGAACTGGGCGTGACCCTGATCGATACAGCGGAAGTCTATGGCCCCTACGCCAACGAGGACTTGATAGGCCGCGCCCTGAAGCAATTGCGCGGCAAAGTCAGCATCGCTACCAAGTTCGGCTTCAAGATATTGCCCCACGGCCAGGGCGTGGAGCGCATGGCGGGCGTCGACAGCCGCCCCGAGCATATTCGCCAGGCGGTGGAAGCGTCGCTGTCCCGGCTGGGCATCGAGTGCATCGACTTGCTGTACCAGCACCGCGTGGACCCCGCCGTGCCCATCGAGGACGTCGTCGGCGCCATGGCCGGCCTGGTGCGCGCGGGCAAGGTGCGCCACCTGGGGCTGTCGGAAGTGTCGGCCGCGACTCTGCGCCGCGCCCACGCCGAGCACCCGATTGCGGCCGTGCAGTCCGAGTATTCGCTGTGGAGCCGCGACGCGGAAGCGGAGGTGCTGCCCGCCTGCCGCGCCCTCGGCATCGGCTTCGTGCCCTACAGCCCGCTGGGCCGGGGCTTCCTGACGGGCCAGCTCACGTCCAGCGCGATGCTGGCGCCCGACGATTATCGCCACAGCCTGCCCCGCTTCCAGCCGCAGGCGATGGCGGCCAACGCGCATCTGGTGGCAGAACTGCAGCGCCTGGCGGCGGCGCGCGGCGTCACGGCGGCCCAGCTGGCCCTGGCCTGGCTGCTGGCGCAAGGTGACGACCTCGTGCCGATACCCGGCGCCCGCAGCCTGGCGCACCTGGAAGAAAACGTGGCCGCCGCGCGTATCACCCTGGGCGACAGCGAGCTGGCCGCCATCGGCGCCGCCATTGCGCCCGCCAGTGTGCAAGGCGCGCGCTATCCGGACGTGGAACTTGCCATGCTTGGCCTGTAGACAAGCGTACTCGAGTACGCTAATTTGAGTACGAATACCGCTTCTTTTTGCCCGCCGCACTTGAAATGCCTGAATCCGCTATCATTTCCAATCTGAACTATTCATTATGAAAGGGATTTACATGTCCGCACTGCTCGAAACACTGCAATGGCGCTACGCCACCAAGAAAATGGACCCGACGAAAACGGTGCCGCAAGACAAGGTCGAGCGCATCCTGGAAGCCGTGCGCCTGACGGCCAGCTCCAGCGGACTGCATCCTTATGAAGTCTTCGTCGTGACGAATCCGGCCCTGCGCGAGCAGATCAAGCCGCATGCGTGGAACCAGGGCCAGGTGACGGATTCCTCGCACCTGCTGGTGTTTGCCGCCTGGGACAATTACACGGTGGAACGCATCAACGCGCGCTTCGACCTGGTCAACGAGGTGCGTGGCTTCAAGAATGAAGGCTGGGAAGCGTATCGCCAGCAAATCCTGGCCACGTATCCGCAGCGCGATGCCGAGACCAACTACCAGCACGCGGCGCGCCAGGCCTACATCGGCGTGGGCACGGCCCTGATCGCCGCGGCGCAGGAACAAGTCGATTCGACGCCGATGGAAGGTTTTGATCCGGCCAAGGTCGACGAGATCCTGAACTTGCGCGAAAAAGGCTTGCGTTCCGTCGTCATGCTGCCGCTGGGCTACCGCGCCGACGAAGGCGACTGGCTGGTGGACTTGAAAAAAGTGCGCCCTGCGCGCGAGCAATTCATCACCGAGCTGGCGTAAGCGCTACGCCAGTGCCTGAAAAGCGGATGCCCTGACCGGCATCCGCTTTTTTTTGTCCGCTCAGGCCGCCTGCGGGAAGCGCACCGTCACCTGCAATCCCCGCCCCGCCTCGCCGTCGGCCAGCGCGATATCGGCCTGGTGGTGCTCGGCGATGTGGCGCACGATGGACAGGCCCAGGCCGCAGCCCCAGGCGTCGTTGCCGTCGGGACGGAAGAAACGGTCGAACAGGCGCGCATGGTGCTGGCGCGGCACGCCAGGGCCGTTATCGGACACGCGCAGCAAGGGCCTGCCCTCTTCCACGGCCGCCTGCAAATCGACCCGGCCGCCCTGCTGCGTGTAACGCAAGGCATTGTCGATCAAGTTGTTCAGCAACACTTGCAAGCCGTCGGGATCGGCCTGCACCAGCACCCTGGCGGGCGGCGCTTCCACCACGCCCAGGTCGATGGCGCGGCTGTCGGCCAGCGCGCTATGGTCGCCCACGGCCGCTTCCAGCAATTGTCCCAGGTCCACCGTGTGCAGCTGGCTGGCCGTGAGCGCCGTTTCATGGCGCGCCAGGCTCAGCAACTGGCGCACCAGGTGCGTGCTGCGGTCCAGCCGTTCGTGCAGCCGCGCCAGCGCCACGCGCCGTTCTTCCTCGCTGCCGGCCCGTTCGGCCACCTGCAGCTGCAGTTTCAGCGCCGTCAGCGGCGAACGCAATTCATGCGCGGCATCGGCGACAAAGGTGCGCTGCGCCGTCAGCGCCGCCTCGAACTGCCCCATCAGGCTGTTGAGCGCCAGCGCCACGGGCCGCAGTTCGGGCGGCATGTCGTCGGCCGCCAGCGGCGTCAGCGCGTCCGGCGAACGGCCCGCCACGGACTCGGCCAGCCGGTGCAGCGGCGCCAGCGCGCGTCCCACGACAGCGACGATCAGCAGCGCCAGGATCAGCGCGAACACCAGCAGGGGCGCGCCGGCCCGCATCGTCATCCGCCAGGCCAGCTGGTCGCGCACGGCCTGCGCCTGCGCCACCTGCACGTAGCGGCCGCGCCGGGTTTCGCCGTACAGGCGCCAATCCTCGCCGTGCAGCTCGACATCGGCGAAGCCGGCCAGCGCATAGCGCGGCAGTGCCGGCTGCTCCTGCAGGACGGGCAAGGGCTGGCCATCCTCGTCCCACGCCTGCAGCACGAACGCTTCTTCCGGCTCTTGCGCGGCGGCCAGTCCCTCCTGCGGCTCGAACTCGTCGGGCAAGGCCACGGCCAGCTGGCGCAGCTGCAAGTCGGCCAGCTCATTGGTTTCTTCCAGCAGCGAACGGAACAGGGAAATGCCGGCGCCCAGCACGCACAGCAGGGTGGCGGCCAGCAAACCGAGCAGCAATTGGCGGCGGATGGTCAGCATGGCGTCAGCCGCATCTTGTAACCCACGCCGCGCACGGTCTGGATGCAATCCGCACCGAGCTTCTTGCGCAGCTGGTACACGTACACGTCGACGGTATTGCTTTCCACTTCGCTATCCCAGCCGTACAGCTTTTCGCTCAGCTGGCGCTTCGACACCACCTTGCCCGGATGGTCGAGCAAGGCGCGCAGCACGGAAAATTCGCGCGGCGGCAGCTTGATCAGCTCCCCCTCGAACGTGACGTCGTGGCTGGCCAGGTCGAGGATCAGCGCGCCATGCTCGATGACGGAGCGCGAACGGCTGACGCGGCGGCGCAGCAGCGCACGGATGCGCGCCAGCAGCTCGTCGAGGTCGAACGGCTTGACCAGGTAATCGTCGGCGCCGCTGTCGAGCCCTTCCACGCGGGCCGGCGTGCCGTCGCGCGCCGTGATGATCAGCACGGGCAACTCGGCGCCCCGCGCGCGCATGGCGCGCAGCACGTCCATGCCCTCCTTGCCGGGCAAGCCCAGGTCCAGCAGCATCAAATCGTAGGCGAAGCCGGCCAGCGCCAGCTCCGCATCGTGGCCATCGCGCACCCAGTCCACGGCATAGCACTCGCCGCGCAAGCCCTCGACCAGGCTTTCCCCGATCATCGGATCGTCTTCCACCAGCAACACGCGCACGCGGGCCTCTCAAAGTCTTGAAAAAGCCACCATCTTACCTTGACTGGCGCCGCGCCGCAGGGGCTGCCGCGGTAGCCTTACCTGGACCCGGACCCGCGGAACGGTGGGATATTGCCTTCTTGCGGATACAGCGCCACGCCTGTCGCAAGCGGTGCCGCCGCAGCGAGCGCCTCGCCGGGCTGGGCCGCTTGCGATACGGGCAGAAAGGCCAGCAGGGATACCACGCCAACACAGAAAATAGCCTTGATTTTCATATCATTCCTTCAAAGGTTGCATAGAAAAATATCGGATCAATACATTATTTCGTATATTGATAAACAGGCAATGCCAGCCCAAGATAGCTACATGCCGGCAACAAGTCAATCTCCGCAGCAACTGAATTGCTCCCGTGTCCGCCCATGCCAGGCATGGCGTGAATTCGCGATACCGTGACTATGTGCGCATTTGGCGCGTTTTTTATGCGGTATATTTTCCTTCCCTCCACGCATCTGGAAAGGCATGCCATGTCCAGTTCCACCCAAGATACCGTCATCGTCAAGGCGGCGATTTATCCGCCCATCGGCATTGCCCGCGTGGGCAACAGCCCCAGCGAGTACTTTATGGGACCGGAGGTGCCGGAACCGGCGCCGCGGCCGGCCGGCTATTACCGCGATGCGTCCGGGGCCATCAAGCGCCAGGCGGCGGGCTTTCGCATCTACGGCTTGAACGCCGCCGGCGTGGCCGTGGCCGAGTTGAACGCCAGCAATGCCGACATCGAATGGTCCGTCACGCTGGCCAACACCAAGGCGGCGTGGTATCAGTTCCAGATCGCGCTCGACATTCCCGAGGCGAATGCCACCCAGCCCTCGTTCCTGCGCAACATGGCCGTCACGGACCGCGCGCAACTGTCCATCACGCCGGGCGAGCGCAAGATCGGCGGCAGCGAACAGCCGGCCGTCGCCTTCGACAGCGGCCGCTTCATGGGTACGCCCGTCTACCTGGGCGAGTTGCGCACGGACGCCATGGGACGGCTGATCGTGCTGGGCGGCCATGGCAAGTCCGCCTCGTGGAATGGCGCGCGCGCCATCACCTTTGCCAACAACGAAGGCTGGCATGACGACACGGCCGACGGCCCCGTCTGCGCCACGGTGCACTACCAGGGCCATGCCTTGCCCGTCGACATGGCCTGGGTGGTCGTCGCGCCGCCCGACTACGCGCCGCAGCAAAAGTCGGTGCGCACCATGTGGGACTTGATGCGCGACCTGTTTGTTTCTGAAGACAAAATTACCGCGCCTGCCGTTCCCTCGTTCCATGACGACATCCGTCCCATTTTCGAGCGCCTGTCCAACCTGCAATGGGTCAATGCCGGCTTCGCGGCCGCCTTCGGCTGGGATGGCAGCACGCCGTTCAGCCGCGACGAATGGATGGCGCGCCTGGCCAGTCCGTCCGAAAACCGCAAGGAGTGGCGCAACGTCATCTATAACCAGTTCCGCCAGTTCGAGCGCGACGCCTGGGCGCCGTCGCCGTGGCCGTGGCTGTATGGCGACGCGATGGCCATCCCGCCGGCAGACACGCCGCGCCAGAACTGCGCGCTGAGCAATTTGCAGTTGCGCTTCCTCAAGCAATGGGCCGACGGCAAGTTCACGGACGACTACGCGCCCGGCAAGACGCCGCCGCAAAGCCTGGCCGACGTGGAAGTGGCGCAGCAGCCGGACACCCTGCTGCGCGCGGCCATGGAATTCTGCCTGGCCGACGCCTTCCACCCCGGCTGCGAAATGACCTGGCCCATGCGCCAGGCCAGCATGTACAGCGCGCCGTTCCGCCTGGCGCACCGGCCGCCCGGCTGGGTGGAGCCGGATTACGGTGCGGTGTTGACGCCGGACAATATCGGCAGCCCCTGCTCGGCGCAGATCGCCGGCGGCGTCACGCGCTGGATGGCCGTGCCTTGGCAAACGGACACGGCCAGCTGCCGCTCCGGCTACCAATCCGACTACGATCCCTATGTGCCGACCTTCTGGCCCGCGCGCGTGCCGAACCAGGTGATGAGCAAGCTCGCCTACGACACGGTGATGAACCGGGAAGCCCCCACCGACGACCGCCTGGCCGCCTTCGCCCGGCGCGCCGCGTGGATACGTCCGCTGGGCAACATCAGCTATGAAGAGCAGATCAACAACATGATCGCCGACCTGGCGCAAGTGGGCGTGGTCGAGGTGCGCCCCGGCCCCACGGACGTGAGCGGCTTCCCCGCCTTCCTGCAGGTGGAAAACCTGCCGCAAGCGATCGCCGGCAAGCATACATTGCGCGCCGCGGCGCCCATACCGGACGAGTTTGTCGACGTCGACCTGGAAGGCACGGAAAAAGCGCGGCATCTGCAGCGGCACCGCTTGTGACGGTGCTGCAGGCCGACGTGCTCGTCGTCGGCGCCGGTCCGGCCGGCGCCACGGCCGCCCTGAACCTGGCGGGGCGGCATCGGGTCTTGCTGGTCGACCGGCTGGCCGCGCCGCTGGCGCGCATCGGTGAATCGCTGCCGCCCGCCGCCGCGCGCCTGCTGCAGGACATGGGCTTGCTCGACGCCTTCCTGCGCCAGGGCCATGCGCCCTACCACGGCAACCGCGCGTGGTGGAACGGCGCCTGGGCGGAACACCACTTCCTCAGCGACCCCGATGGCCACGGCTGGCACCTGGCGCGCGGCACATTCGACCTATGGCTGCGCGACGAAGCGCGCCAACGCGGCGCCGCCCTGCTGGCCTCGGCCAGGGTCGCGGACATCGCGCCGGACGATGGCGGCTGGAGAGTACGGCTGGAAACGCGGCACGGCACCTGCGACGCGGCGGCGCGCATCGTCATCGACGCCACGGGACGCAGCGCCCGGCTGGCCCGCAAAGCGGGCGCGCAGCGCCGGCACAGCGACCGGCTGATATCTATATGGCAATACGGACATGAACGCACGCCCTCCGCGCGGGGCTTTGCCCACATCGAGGCGTGCGAATACGGCTGGTGGTACAGCGCGCCCCTGCCCGGCCAGCGCCGCGTGCTGGCCCTGCATACGGATGCGGACTTGCTCGGCAACACCTCCCTGCGCGATGCCGGCTGGCTGGAAGCGGCGGCACGGCGCTTGCCGGCCACGCGGGAATTGCTGGAGCAGCAAGGTTACGGGGCCGATACACCGGCCCTGGCCACGCCCGCCCATACGGCCGCCCTGGACGCCGCCGCGGGACCGGGCTGGTTTGCCGCCGGCGACGCGGCCCTGAGCTTCGATCCGCTGTCGTCGCAAGGCATCTTCAACGCCCTGTACACGGGCCTGGCCGCCGCCGAAGCGGCCGACCGCACGCTGCAGGGCGACGCCACGGCTTGCCAGCAATACAATGCGGAACTGGCGGCCATCGGCGCGGCATACGGACGCCACCTGGCATACTGTTACGGCCAAGAAACACGCTGGCCATCGGCGCCATTCTGGAGCCGGCGCCGGCCGCTCGCGGCCCGCTGACCCGCCGGCCCGCAAAAAAATCGCTGCGCCGCCGTGCTGCCACGCGCTGCCGCTATGGCTGCATGGCCAGCGCCCCGATCACCAGCGCGCGCATGCCCAGGTCGAACTCGGCCTCGATGAGCGCATCGTCCTCTGCTTCCCAGGCGTCGCCGGCCGGCGCATACACGGTGTCGGCCAGGGCCACGCAGTGGAAGGCCACGGTCGACAGCAGCCAGCGGGCGCGCTCCCTGGGCAGCCGGTAGCTGTCCGCCACTTGCGCCTGGTGGGCGTCGATCCGGGCCAGCATGGCCGGCGTCGTCGCTTTTCTGCGCAGCAGGTACGGCGCCAGCCCCGGATGCGACTTGACCAACGCGCGCAGCGAGGCGCTGAAACGCAGCAGATAACCCTCCAGGTCGTCGTTGCCCGTCGCCGGAAGTTTCCATCGAACAAAAATTTCCTCGGCCACCAGTAGCTTGAGCGCCGCCAGGTTCGCCACATGCTTGTACAACGCCACATGGCTGACGCCGAGCAAGGTGGCGACACCGGTAAACGTCATGGCGGGCAGGCCCACCGCCATGCCGGCGTCGGCGATGCGTTCGCGCGTGATGCTGGGGGGACGCCCGGGGCGGGGCGAAGTGCTTGCAATAGTCATCGTTATGGTCCGTGGCGGCAGCTGCGTTGTCGGTTTCAGTTAATTAGTTTAGCATGGTGAAACTAATTACCCAATACCAAGGAGTACTTACCATGGCAACACCCGTAGAACAGCAATCCGGCGGCCAGCTGCGCAATGCCGAGCATGACCGCAGCCTGCATGAAGTCACGGCCGCCGTCAGCGCCATCGCGCACCCCGTTCCCAGCGTGCTGCGCGTCACGGCCCGCCTGGACCGTTCCGGCGACGATCCCCAATGGGCGCTGCCCAACGTGGCCTTCCGCATCCACCTCGACGGGCCGGCGTATGGCGGCGCGTCGCGCATCTACACCGTGCGCAGCTTTGACGCGCAGGCAGGCGCGTTTACCTTCGATATCGTGCGGCATGCACACGCGAGTCCGATGATGCACTGGGGTAACAGCCTGCACGTGGGCGAGGTCTTCCGCCTGACGGGGCCGCGCCCGCAGTTCATCGTTCCTGCCGGCGCCGAAAAGAAAATCGCCCTCTTCCTCGACGAAACGGGCATACCCGCGCTGTATGCCATGTTGCAGCAGTGGCCCGCCGGCGCGAGCGGCATCGGCTGGGTGGTGACGGATGATGCGGCCTCCTTTGCCGAGCTGCCCACCGTGCCGGGCCTGGCATTGCAACGCCTCGGCACGGCCCACGTGGCGCCGGACGGGCCGCTGGCGGCCCAGGCCAGGGCCTTGCAATATCCGCACGATTACGCGATCTGGGGCGCCGGCGAGCGCGATGAAATGCGCGCCATCCGCCAGCATTTTCGCGTCGACGCGGGCCTGTCCAAGGAACAGGTGCTGGTGGCAGGCTACTGGAAACGGGGCGTCAGCAACACGGACATCGATCTGCGCCGCCGGCAAAATTTCGAGCAGCTGATCGCCGATGGCGGCACCCTGGCCGATTTCGACGACTTGGCCGTCGAAGTGTGAGCAGCGCCGGTCGCGGCGCGCGCTAGCGGGCGGCGAAGTCGAAGCGCCACGCGTCCTGGCTGCGGTGCAAGGTAACGTCCACTTCGGTAGCCGAGACCGGCATCGCATATTGCGTCATGTCCTGGAAACTCTCCAGGCTGTAAGTCTGGCCCGCCGCCGGCCGCATGGCCACCACAAAATACAGGCTGGGCAGGTATTCGAAACCGACCGTCATGTTGGCATCGACATCGGGCATGGTCGCGACCGGCCGGTCGTTCACGTACCAGTTGCAGCTGAATGGGATGAATGGGCTGGTCTCGTTCATGACGCCGCATTGTGCGGGCGTCAGCTTCGATTGCGCCAGCGAGGCGGCGGCCGGCTGCAGCAGCGGCGACAAGCCATGCGGGCTCACGGCCGACAGCAGCTGGCCCGGCGCGATGACCTGGCGGCCCGAGACGATCTTGTTCCCGCTGATGCCGAAACTGTTCACGTCAGTCGAGATGCTGTCCTCGTAGTGGAACGATTCGGTGGCGCCGGCCGACCCCGTCAACACCTGCCAGGCATGGCTGTGGTAATGGCCCTGCGGGTTGTGCAGCTTCAGGAAGACCAGCACGGAGTTGCCTTGCAAATCGTCTGTTTCCACGTTGTAGCGGACGTTGAATTGAATGCCCATCGCTTGCTCCCTGCCTGGAATCTGCACGAACTCAGGAAAGACAGCGCCGGAGGACGAGTCCACGATTTCCTCCGGCGCCGGTTGTCACTGCCCCTGCCCTGGCTGATGCAGGGCGTAAGCACGCTATTCGCGAACGATTACTGCGCCAGGTAGCGTTCCGAACGGGGACCGTACAGCAAGCCATTCGGCACGCCGGCCGACAGCATGCGCGCATTTGCCGTGCCGGCGAGCGGATGGCTGGCATCGGTGCTGGTGTTGATGATCTGCTTGACGGCCGCCGTCACCAGCATGCCGACCAGGCCGCCGCCACCGCTGTTGTTGCCTTCGTTGCTGGACGCGCTGGCCGCGCCCTGCCACAGCAAGGCGCCCGTCTTCAGGTCCACCAGCTTGGCATCGACCGACACCACCGTCACGCTGTCGATCACGGCATAGGTCGTGCCGTACTTGGAAATCGTCACGTACAGGCCCGCATCGGCGCCAAAGATCTCGTTGAGCTTTTTCGCATCGACGCCGTGGATATCGGCGGCGTTCGTCAAGCCGTTCTGCTTGAAGGTTTCACCGACCACGGCCACCGGCAGCACATAGTATCCCGCTTCGGCCAGGGGATACGTCACTTGCGCGTAGACGCTGTTGCCGGCATTGACTTCCGGCGAGTTGTTCAACGGCGGCAAGACCACGATGGAGCGGGGCTTGGCGGCCTTGAAGGCGGTGTAATCGTAGGCCGCCTGCTTGGTGGCGCAACCGACCATGAAGATGGCGGGACCCAGGCACAAGGCCATTTTCAACATGCGCGACATCATAATTTCTCGCCTTTTTTCATTTTACCCAACAGGAAGTCCATGTACGGCGTCGATTCCGGGAACAGTTTTTTCTCGTCTTCGAACTGCGCTTCGACTTGCTCCGGCTTGCCAGCGATCGAGTACAGCATGCCCAGGTGGGCATGGAAACCCGGCGGCGCGTGATTGCCCTTCGCGCCGATCACTTGCAAGTCTTTTTCCATGGCGGCGATCTGCTGTTCCGGGCTTTCACCCTTCAGGTATTCGTACACTTGCGGCTCGTAGCCTTCCCATTGGTACAGGGTCTTCGATTGCGTGGCGCAACCGGTCAGGGCGGCACAGGCGAGCAGCGCCAGCAGGGCTGCGCCCTTGTTCATCATTGTTTTCATGGGATACCTTATTGTTTGCGCATTGCGCCCGCTTCGACACCAGCCACCAGGCGCTCGACCGCTTCGCGCATGGCCAGGTCCAGCACTTTGCCGTTGAGGGTGGCGTCATAGCTGGCGGTGCCGCCAAAACCCAGCACTTCGCGGTTCGACAGGCTGTATTCACCGGCGCCGGCGGCCGAAAACACGACTTCCGACGTAGCGATGTTGACGACGTTCAAGGTGACCTTGGCATATGCCACTTGCGTCTTGCCGCGGCCCATGATGCCGAACAATTGCTTGTCGCCAACTTCCTTGCGGCCGAATTCGGTCACGTCGCCCGTGACGACGAAATCCGCGCCCTTGATGTTCTGGCCCTGCTTCTTGAACTCGGCTTCCTGCTTGAGTTCCGCCATGTTGTCGCGGTCGAGCACATTGAAACGGTTGGACGTTTGCAGGTGCGCAATCAGGATCGTTTTCGACTGGCTGCCCAGGCGGTCGACGCCATCGGAAAAGATGCCGCGCATGAAGTTCGAGCGGTTGTCGAATTTGCCGACAGCGATCAGGGTGCGTGGACCAACGTAGGGACGGGCTGCGCTGGCAACCGTGGGGACAGCCAAAGCTTGCGAGGATTCGGAAGCGCAACCAGCCAACGCCGCGCCAATCAGCGCTGCAATCAACAACGCGCCGGGTGTATTCTTGTTCATAGTGCCCTTATGATATGGAGGATCAGGAGCAACCTGCGAAATTGATTTTTGGCAAGTTAATTTCCTAATGGCAATTATATGGTATTGCATGTCTCATAATTCTCTCCAAAAGTAACGATGGCCAGGATTGCATGATTGCCGGCGCTACTCAGCGCTCGGCCCTGCTTGACTTCCCCGGGCCGATTCATTAACTTAGTAGTAAAAAAGCGCGCCGTCAGCGCCCTGTGCCACTGTCCCTCAGGGACTTCGCCCGCCGGCCCGCCCCACTCCGGCGCCAACTCCACGCTTTCCACCTGGACGGGTCTCCTGGCCATGCCGATACACGATCATTCCCCGGCCCATCCGCTGGTCACGGCGCTGGCGCTCTCGCTGGGCGCCGCCGTCGCCCTGGGCCTGTCGCGCTTTTCCTATGGCTTGCTGCTGCCGCCCATGCGCGCCGACCTGGGCTGGTCCTACCTGCTGGCAGGGGCCATGAACACCTTCAATGCGCTCGGTTATTTTCTCGGCGCCCTGGCCACGCCGGCCCTGATGCGCCGCCTGGGCGTGTGGCGCTTGCTGATCGTCGGTTCCGTGCTGGCCAGCATCTTCATGCTGATGTCGGGCCTCGTCAGCGACACGGCCACCCTGTTCCTGCAGCGCGTGTGCGCGGGCGTGGCCAGCGCCTTCATCTTCATCGCCGGCGGCGTACTGGCGGCGCGGCTCGGCTCCATGCACAGCCAGCGCGCCGGCTTCTACATCGGCCTGTATTACGGCGGCACGGGATTCGGCATCGCGCTGTCGGCCCTGCTGGTGCCGGCCGCATTGACGTCCGCCCGGCAGCACGGCGCCGCGCATGCCTGGCAATGGCCGTGGCTGGCACTGGGCATCGCCTGCCTGCTCGCCACCGCCGTCATGGCCTTGCCGGCGAAAGCCATCGGCGAAGCGCCGCGCGCCGTCGACACCCAGCGGCGCTTCGCCTGGCGCGACTTTTCCCCCAGCCTGGCCGGCTACTTCATGTTCGGCGTCGGCTACATCGGCTACATGACCTTCGTCATCGCCCTGCTCAAGCAGCAAGGCATGCCGCCCAGCTTGATCACGGTGTTCTACGCGGTATTGGGCCTGGCGGTGGTGGCGTCGTCGCGCATCTGGGCGCGCATGCTCGACCGCTACAAGGGCGGCGAATCGCTGGCGATATTGAATGGCGTGCTGGGCGCGGTGACCATCCTGCCCGCGCTGACGAGCTTTGTCCCCGTCGTGTTCCTCTCCGGACTCGTCTTCGGCGCCGTATTCCTGTCTGTGGTGGCGTCGACCACGGCCCTGGTGCGGCATAACCTGCCGCAGCAATCCTGGACGGCCGGCATCAGCGCCTACACGACGGTATTCGCCCTGGGCCAGATCGTCGGCCCCATCGTCGTCGGCTGGATCGCCGACGGCCCTGCCGGCCTGGAACGGGGCTTGATCGCCTCGGCCATCGCCCTCTTCATCGGCGCGGCGCTGGCCGCGCGGCAAAAGGCGCTGGCGGCGGGCGCGTAAGCGACTGTCTCGCACATGCATTGGCCCCGCTTATTGCGGTTTGGCATACTTTGCGACGCCGGTTACATCGAACAGTACACAACGCTGGTTTCCAACCACCCAGGCGTCGTGCCCTGGTGGCATATAGAAGACGTCACCCGGGCCATATTCCATTTCAGCGCCATCATTCATCCTTACCAGCATCCGTCCCTCAAGGACCATGCCGGTATGAGCTGCCTGGCACGAATCGGTTCCTGCAATCGGTTTTACGTGCAGACTCCAACGCCAGCCAGGCTCAAATTCGCCGCGCCCCATGGTCTGTTCGCCAAGCGTAAAGACAGCCATCCGGCCGGCTCCGTCCTTGAATGGGCGGACTTCGTCCGGCTTATCCAAGGATTTCTTTTCTAACATCGCACTCATGACCCGCCCCTCCTTTGAAATTTCTGGAAGTATTAAATTTCCGAATTGGAATAACTGACACAATATAAAAATCACATCATTTTCCAATATAGTTTAATAATGGAAATTTACAAGCAGGGCACCTGCCGCACTTACCTCAAATGCGGAGCCGGATCGTACAATTGAAACTTCCGGGCCAATGCTTCAACATCCATTTACACTGCAGGCATAGCCCACCTTCGCGGAAAGAAAACGATGAACACCGATGCACGAAAAATCCCGGCAACGATGGATGCGGAAACGCTGGAATTCATCCAGGGCCTGTTCGCCCTGGTGCGCGAAGGCGATACGCAGCAACTGGGCGCCATGGTGGCTCAGGGCGTTCCAGTGAACTTTCGCAACGAAAAAGGCAGCAGCCTGATCATGCTGGCCAGCTATCATGGCCACCTGGAAACGTCGCGCCTGCTGCTCGAAGCGGGCGCCGACGCCAACGTCCCCAACGACCAGGGCCAGACGCCGCTGGCCGGCGTGGCCTACAAGGGTTACCTGGACATCGCCGAACTGCTGCTCCGGCACGGCGCCAAGGTGGAAGGCAGCAGTCCGGATGGCAAGACCCCCTTGATGATGGCCGCCATGTTCAACCGCCTGGCCATCCTCGACCTGCTGCTGCAACACGGCGCCCGCATCGATGCCGTGGACAGCCGCGGCATGACTGCCGTTTCACTGGCCAAGAGCATGAATGCGCAGGAAACCCTGGGCCGCCTGGCCAGCTTGGGGCAGACGGCATAGCTGACGCTGACATCACCGACAGTTTGCAAGCCCACCGGCAAAAAAAGTCCCTGACAAATCAGGAACTTGGCGGTGTCGCTGAGCAAGCGTCAGCTTACGCTGTCGAATGAACGATTATTCCATTCGATGGTCAACGAGCTGGCTAAGCGCTTGATTTTTCAGTGTTTTCTACTTTATTCAGTTGCCGATACCCTCAAAAATACCCTCATCGCCAAAATCCGTCATTGCGGGTTTGTTGCCGGCGGAGACGGGAAAAACTAGCCCACTCGCTAGCACCTGCCATCAGATTCTTCTAGGCGATGAGGCCTTCATTTCAGCACATCAGCAATCGCAGCGCACCGAGACGCCGAGAGATACGCCAAGGTCGCAGCGCCGCGCTGTCACGCTGTCATTAGAGCAGTTTCGGGCGCGCTATAGCGACAGAGACGAGGCGATGGCACGCGCTTATCTATCGACCGCTTTTACCATGTCCCACATCGCCTCCGCTTTTCACGTCTCGAGCAGGACAGTCAGTCGAGCCGTATCGGCATTTAGTAAAGCGCAACCTGCTGCAGATCGAGACGACCAAGGCTGAGATCGTGTACGAATGCCGGACCTGCCCCCCGGCCTCCCGCAGCTTGGCCGCACGCCGCCACAATCCAATTCTCTGCCGTTTTGCCGAACGCTTGTCTGCAACGGACATGGCGAAAAAAGCCGTAATTGGCGCGATCATGCACAAACTAGCACATCTGATCTATGGCGTGATCCACACTGACAGGCCCTTTGATGCGCATTACTTGGCAAAAGGACTTGTCATTCAAGACGGTATCTGACCCCGGGCGTGCTGGCCCCGCGGCCCACGCGGCCCACGCGTAAACTGATCCCGATCCTTTAATCTCGCCGGCATTGAATTTTTTCCATTAGAACTCTATCAATCGATATTTATAATAATTATTGGGTCTAAAAAATCTTCTATTTCATTAACATTATACAAAACCTCTCCTTCCCTTTTTTTGTGAAATCTAAAAGTGCATATATCGCCAAACTCGTCACTCTTTTCATATCCAAAAATTGCGACAATGGGAAACGGTAATTTTCCATCACACAAAATTGAAAACTTCTCAACAAAACAGATCGATGAAGAAAAAAAGTTATCTACCATGAAGTCTTCAAGATGGATGCCATTAATTGCACATTCATACCCACTTAAATTTGAAAAATTTCTTTCAATAAAGTCAATATCAGGAATATTTTTACAATTAAATGAGTTCTTAAAAAATACACACCCGTCAATCTCACTAAAACCATCATCCAAAATCTTCGCCAATCCAACAGGAAACTCATCTGGACATAAATATTTGGTTTCCACAAGATGGCCCATCGATCGATTACATTTTACGGTTATCATTTTTTTACTCCCAAGTATTTGGTTAATCCCTTATCTATCGCCTTTGAAAATCTTTCATCTTTAAGCAGATTCTGCACAGACTTAGGAGCAAGTTCTGCTGTTTGGACGTTAAAAAATACTTTGGTATTTGGATCGTAATAATACTTTTTATTATTTTCATCTTGGTAATGAATTTGACCAGGACGGCTTCCTGGAGCAGCATTCTCCACATCGATCCTTTCTTTTCCTTTACCTTGCCAAATAGTTGTTGAGTGTGTTTTTTGTCCATCCTCACCCAACATTTTTCCTTGGTAATATCTAGCATCAATTTTTCCATCAACAGATTTTGTTTTTGATTTTCCAATTGATTGGACCATCAAGACTGCTAACATACTAGCAGCTTCGGGAGAGAGAGAGTATTTTTCCTGCAACTCTATCGTTGAACTCTCTACAGCTTTGTTTTTCCAATTGATAGATGAATAAAATTCCGGCGCAACCGATGTCAAAGATGCCTGATTTGTATGCGCGGATATGTATTTGAGGGTATTAAGACAAGAATAATCGCCTGGAGGGCAAAAGTTATACTTATCCTTAACCTCAGTAGAAAACAAACCCATCACACCATTCTGCTGGAGTGGATAAACAAAATCAGCGGTCAGCTCACGGCAAGACTCTGTAGTTATACATTGCTTCAATAAAACATCTTGAGCATCAGATAAATTTCTCATATCTGCTAATACGGAATCTTTGCATTGGACTGTTTTGCATTTTCCATAAGCATCTCGAAATTCATCCAGTTGCGCATGCTTCAGATAATTATTCGCCACCTCATTCGTGGCGCTAGCTGCTCCCGTCGCCCCACCAGCGGCGGCGCCCACCGCAGCGCCCGCAGCCAGCGTCAACGCATCACGCAGCGTTTCAGGCATATCAAGTTGCTTCAGGTGCTGGGCGATGGCATCCGTCGACAACGCCGCCGCGCCTGCGCCCAAAGCACCATTGGTTCCGCCGGCAAGCCCGCCAATTGCCGTGTGCAACGCGACCCGCGCTAGCCCCCCCTCTTTCCAATTCTCTGTTAACTCAACACTTTGACGCGTTAACTCTGCGCTTCTTTCAGGATCGGTTTCTCGAAGCTTATATGCTTCATCTGCCAATGCAGTCGCTTCTTTCAGCTTATCGGAAGCATAGGTCCCCAGCTTCTCTGCAGCAGCTGCCGCAAACGCCGCCGTCACATCCATCGTCGCCTGCAGCGCTGCCTTGTCAAAATTATTGCCAATCTTACCGCTGGAATCCACTCCAGTCGTTACATCGCGGTTCAGATCGGAGATAGCTTCATCCGTTCCCTTGCCCGTCGCTGCACGCTGAGCCGCATCATCGGTGATGACCAGAGTGCCGCCACTGATGCCGCTACGCGTAGTACTACTAGCGTTCTCGCTGAGCGCGACAATGGCAGGCAGGCCTGCGGGGGTGCCGCCTTTACCGCCAACATTGGTCAAATTCTTATTCTCTTCGGTCTCCTTGCCCGCTACCGAAAAACCGCCCGAAACACCCACACTGCTACCCTTCGATATCGCATGGTTGGCAATGTCGCTATGCGTCAGGGTCGCGGTGATCAAACTGCTGTCCAGCTTGCCCGCCTCGGTGGCACTGATGACGGCTCCCTTCAAGTCCGTATTGCCGCCCACCTTGATCTGGAAGCCGCCATCGCCCGCCTTGATGCCGCTTTGCTCCTGCACGCTGGCATAGTCGTTGTGCATGTTGCTCTGGCTATAGCTGCCGCTGAAGCTGGCGCCAATGCCCACCGTACCGCTGGCAGAAATGCTCTGGCTCTTGCTGTCGAACTTGGCCAGGTCTTGCAAGCTTTCCAGGTTCAGATTGCCCTTGATGTCGGCAATCACCTGGTTGGCGCTGGCCACGGCGCCCTTGATGTTGGTGTCGCCACCGCTTGTGATAACCAGCTTGTCGCCCGCTTTCACATGCGTATTGAGCTGCGTCGTGCCATCCCCGTCCTCATGCCCCTTGCTGCCGCTGACGCTGGCCGTGAAGCCGAACGAGGTGCCCTGTGTGCTGACGATCGCCTTCACGCCCACGGAGGCGCTCAGGCTCGAGCTCTTGCTGTGCTGGCTTTCCGTGTCCTGCGCGGCCAGCAGATTGACGTTATTGTCGGCATGCAGGCGGATATCGTTCTTCGCGTTCAAGTCGCTGCCCAGGATATTGATGTTGCTATCCTTGCCGCCACCCAGGGCCGTGATGTTGATATTGTTGCCTGTCAATACGCTGCCGCTATGGGTGGTGCTGGCCGTGTTTTGCGTCTGGATGCTTTCCGAATGGCCCGCCGTCAGGCTGATGCTGATGCTTGGACCGCCTTCCTTCATCATGTCCTTGGCAGCGTCCTTGGCGGCCATGGCCGCCGTGGCCGCCGCCATGGCCGTAACGCGGCCATCCTTGGCCGTGCTGGCCGCCGAACTCATGGTTTGCAAGGTCTGGATGGCGCTGATCACGCTGCCGCCCAGAGCCAGGGTCAAGCCATCCTGCGTCGTCTTGACTTCAAATTTCCCCTTCTCATTGTCCTGGCCCGGCTTGATGGTGACGCTCTTGCCGATGATATCGAGATCGGTAGCGGCAAGAATATCGCTGCCGCCTATCGTCACGTTATTGCCGGCAACCATCGTCAACGCACCGCCCGTGGCGCCGATCGAACTGCGCGCCTCGCCGCTTTGCAAGGTGGCATCCCGTTCCTGGTCTACGGTCGTGGTCTTGGTGCCATAGCTGAAGCCGATGCCGCCACTGCTCATGAAGCCACTTTTCTTGGTACTCGTGTGATGCAGTTCGTATACCGTATTGGTGGCCGCGTCGATCGTGATGTTGTTGCCCGCGAGTAATCGCGTCGCGTCGTCGCTCAAGATGCTCGAACCAGTAACTTGCAAATCATGCCCGGCCTGCACCGTCACGCTGCTGCCGCCAAGCGAGGTGCCGATGGCCGTGGTGGTATCGACCACGTCATGCTTGGTGGTGGTAGTCTTGTTCCAGAAGCCCTTCTTCGTCGATTTGCTGGCAACATCGGTCACTTCGTTCTGGAAACCATTCACCAGGCTGATGTCATTGCCCGCCACCAGGCCCAAGGTACCGCCCGCCTGCACGTCCGCCGCGCGCGCCGTCAGATCATGGCCCGCCTGCAAATTGACGTTGCCGGCGCCCATGATCTGGCTGCCCACTTCACCTGTCTTGCTTTCTTTGCGGTAATTGTCCGCATTGCGCACTTGGTCGTGCGTCGAGGCGACGGCGACGGTATTGAGAGTCAGGTTATTACCTGCGACCAGGCTGGTCTGGCCATTCACGCCGGCATTGGCGATGACGCCTCCGGTCAGCGTCATATCACGGCCCGCCTGGGCGACCAGCGTATTGCCTTCACCCGTGCCGGTCACATACAGGCCTGCCACCTTGTCGACGACGGTGCTGGTTTCGCTATTGCCCATCCCTTTCTTGCTGGCATTGCTGACAGTGGTCGTGACGATGTTGATGTCTCGTCCGGCGCTTGCGATGAGCTTGTCTGTCGCGATCACCTGGCCGCCAGTATTATTAATATCATTGCCGGCCAGCATGACGATCTGCTTGCCGCCCAGCTCGCTGCCTTGGCTAGTGCCTTTGGTCGAGCTGTTGCCATACCAGCTTTGACGCGTTTCTGTATCCCGTGCCGTAGAAATGTCGATATTGCGTTCCGCAGACAGCTGCAGCGTTTCCGCTGCCTGGACATTTGCCGCTTTCAGCTGGATATTGTCACCGGCACTCAGGCGAATATCGCCGGCAGATGCAATCGTGCTGGCGGTTTCTTTGCTGGACGTATCGGTCATATGCCGCTGCCCAGGACCTGCCAACGTGAACTCACTACCGCTGTTCACTGTCGTGACGGCAATATCACGGCCAGCTGCGATGCCAATGCCGCCACCGGCATCCGTATTCACGACGGATGCACCCGCGATAGTCACGTCGCGCCCCGCAGATACCAGCAAATTACCGCTGCCGGCCGTGCCATTGCCTGTGACATACAGGCCCGCCAGATTATCCAGGGTAGTACGACTGTAGCTGTTTTTGCCATCGCCGCCGCTGGACGTCAGCGTGGACGTCTTCACGTTGATATCCCTTCCCGCACTGACTTGCAGCTCGCTATTGGCAGAAATGGTGCCGCTGATGTTGTTCAGGTCATTCCTGGCATGGGCCGAAATGGCGTCGCCAGTAATGCGCCCGCCCAGGTTGTCGATATTTTCCGCATTCAGCTTGACGATCGTGCGTCCGGCGATCGTACCGCTATTGGTCAAATCGCCTTCGAGATTCAGATTGACTTCCTTGCCGGCCAACAATCCGCCCTGGCCATCGATATCGCCCTCACGCACGCGCACATACACTTGCGGCGCCAGCACTTTTTGCGTGCTGCCGTCGGCCAGCACGACGTCCTGTTCCACCAGCCAGACGATATCGCTGGTCAGCCCCGCCATTTGCTCCGCTGTCAGCGCAATACCGGGACGAAGGTCCCATTGCTTGGCAAACGCGACACCTTGATCCATCAGTGCCTTGTACTGCTGTTCGTCACTGGTGTAATCGCCGACGAAACGCTGCCCCGTCAGCTCTGCGACTTGCTCGCGCACCAGGCGTTGCTCGTAGAAACCGTCGCCCAGGCGCTTTTGCGTCACGGAGGGATCGTTTTTCACCTGCTTGAGCAGATAATCGGAACCCGTCCACTCCCGATAACTGGCAAAGCGCGGATCCGTTTCCACCAGATAGCGGGATGATGGCGCAGAGCTCACCTTATACAGGCTGGCGTTCGGAATCTGCAGCGATGAACCCGTGGTCCGCACCACTTGTGCGCGCGTGGATGGATTGCCCAGTTTCACCTGGGTAATGCCATTCATGCGCACCTGCCCTATTCCACCGACAGCACCTGCGTATGCCGCGCTGCCTGTCGAGGCTGCAATAGCCACGTCTTTCAGCGGGTTCAATCCGGTTCCGGCGCTTGCTTGCGCGCCGTTGACACCCGCCAGCGCAGTCGACGCCAGCGTTGCAATTTCGCCGGCCCGGCCAAGCTTGGCGGCATCGGCAATACCGCCTGGTCCGCCCTTGCCCTGCACTTGATCTGCCGCAATGCCGGCCCCGGCTACGGGACCAAGGCCTGTATGCGAGCTGGCGTGGCTGCCGGCAATGCCACTCAACTGGGCAGCATTCACCGCCCCAACCTCTCCAGCTTGGCCAAGGACGCCACCATGGGCCGCGCCGCCCGGCCCCTTGCCGCCCGACACGGCCGTGACCGCCCCCACAGACGAGCGAGACAGCAAGGCCGCATCAACGCCTGCGCCATGCTGGCCAGCGCCGCTGGCCGCATCAACGTGCGCGCCGGAAACCGTGTCAACGGCAACAGTACGGGCCGCATCGCCCGTACGCGTGCTGCCCGTCGCACCGTGAGCGCCCGACACCGTGGCGGCGCCCTGTGCGGCAACGCTACCTGCCGCGCCTGTCGACACGTGGTTCAGTGATGTCCCTGTATCTGCAGCGATGCCTGTCGCGCCATCAAGCTTGCTGCCTGGCGTGACGCCAACAGCCGCATCGGTGACGGGATTGCCAGCACGGTCAGTCTTTTGGACAACACTGCCGCCATCGACACGATTAGTTTCTTGACCGCTGACATCGGCTTTCCGGATTTCTGTTGCCTCCGTAGAAAAAGCCGAAGTGCGCACATGCGTTTCCGCACCGCCTATGCGTTCCGCCGCACCGCCAACGCCGTTTTTGACGGCACTGCCTGGTTTTGTGCCCTGGCCGCCGGTATTGGCATTTCCTTCATTGCGTGATGTGCTGGCAGAACTGGAGGGCTCAGTTACAGTCCGGTCTATGGGTGTATCAATTTTCGCCGTCACTGTTCTATGCTCAAATCCAATAACCGGTTTGAAAACTGTCATTTTTCCTTTCTCATGTACAGTTTTCTGCCCCTTCGTCGTCTTATTATTGAGAATCGCCCTATCCATATCCAAAGTACCACCTGCAATGATATGACTATTGTCATTCACAATGGCACTTGAGCTAATTTTCAAATTATTGCTTGCAATAATTCTCCCTGGATCAGAACTAACGACAACACTCTCATAGCTTGTGCGAGTCAGTTCACGCTTTGTGAAAACGGAATAGCCCCTGCCATCAGGTGCATTCATAAATAAGCTAGTATCCTTGGGGTCGTCTGGAAGAGCAAAAATATCCAAACCTAACGTGCCCTCTGTATACCAGATATCACTTCCTTTTCCTTGATACTCAGATATCGTCTCCGTCGTCATCCGCCCTTCCTCAAAAACCAGATGGTTATTGAGTACATTCACCTGACTCGCACCCAGGTTCAAGCTCCCCAGCGCCTCGATCGTCGCGCTGGCATTCGTCACCGTTCCCGCCCAGCCCGTGGCGATGCGGTTGCCGTCCAGGTAGCCTCCGATGGCCATGTCGCCGCCACTGAAGATCAGGCCGTGCTCGCGGTTGTTGAGTGTGGTGACGCCGATATCGAGCCGCTCGCGCGCCGCGATGGTGGCCGCCACGCCGCCTTCCACGTTATTGTTGACGGTGCCGCCTGCTATGCTCAGATGGTCGCCATAGATGCGGCCCGTGCCGACGTTGTTCAGCGTGCCCACGTTCAGTTGCGTGCTGATGCCGTCGATCACGCCCCGGTTGTTCAGCACGCCGCCGACGTTGACGCGCGTCGTGCCCGCATTGATGTCGCCCGTGCTGGCATTGTCGAAATTGGCCGCGCCCAGGGTCAGCATGCTGAGCGCCTGGATTTTCCCGGCATTGGCCAGCTGTCCGCCGATGGTGATATCCGCATTACCGTTGGCCATGATCTCGGCGCCTGCGTTCAGCGTAAAGTTGCCGGCCAGGTCCAGCGCCATATCCTTCTGCGACAGCACCTTGCCATCGCCGCTCAGGCTGCCCGCGCGGATGTCGGTGCGCTGGCCGCCGATGATGGTGCCGCCCGAGTTGGTCACGGCCAGTCCCCGGCCAGGGCCGGTGTCCTGCAGCGCCAGCGTGCTGCCGGCGCTGAGCATGCCCAGTGTGTTGTTGATAATGCCTGCACTGTTGATCGCCAGGTTGCCATCGGCGCGCACCGCGCCCTGCACATTGCTGACATTGACACTGTTCAGGGTCACATGGATGCCTTCGATGCCCTGGTTCGCGCCCAGGGTGCTGGCATTGTCAATGGTGCCGCCCGTCACCGTGACGGCCGCGCCGGAGCGGATCAAGCCTTGCTGGTTGTTGATACTGCCGCCACCCGCGTTCAAGCCAATATTGCCCAGCACCTGGATTTGCCCGCCCTGGTTTTGCAAGCCGCTCAGGGCCAGGTCCAGCGCCGACTTGCCGACGAGCTGGCCGCCACGGTTATCCAGCTGGCCCACGCTGCCCGTGATGTTGCCGGCCGCGCCCAGATAGCCGCCCGCATTGTTCCAGCTGCCCGTTTGCAGGGTCAATCCTGCGCCGCTGCTGATGCCGCCCGCGCTGCCCGGATGGCGCACCGCGTACGCGCCCGCATTGGTGTTGAGCAAGGCATTACCGTGCGTGTCGATGGTCATGGCGCCGCCCGACTGCAGCAAGCCGCCATCGTTGTCCAGGATGCCCGTCTGCAAGTTGACGGTGCCTGCGCCCGCCAGCGTGCCCTGCGTATTGTTGAAGACCTGGCCGTGCGTGTCGAGCGTGACATTCGCGCCCGCAATGGTGCCCTGCCCGTTCCACAGGCCGCCATTGCGCAGGATGATATCGCCGCCCGCTTGCAGAGTGCCGCCATTGTTGACGGTGGCGCCCGTGGACGTGACCGCCAACAGGCCTTGTACCGAGGCCAACTTACCCCCGGCGCTGTTGTCGACGCTGGCCGCGTTCACGGTCATATTGCCCGTGGCGGCCAGCAAGCCGCCCGCATTGTTCAATGCCTGCACCACATTTGCCGTCAGCTGCCCGCCCGCCGTGGCGCTGCCGCCTTGGTTCAGCAGATTTCCGGCACCCAGCACGACATTGCCGCCGCCGGCGATGACGCCGCCATGGCGGTTGTCGAGCACGTTGCTTGCCGTCAGCGTCAGGTTGGCCGTGCCGGCCGCCTGCAGCTTGCCGCCCTGATTGTTGAGGGTCGGTGCAACAATCGTCGTGTTGCCGTTGCTGGCAATCGTGCCGCCGCGGTTGTCCAGGCTGGTCGTCAATTGAATGCTGGTATCGCCCTTGCCCAGCTGCGTCAGGTTGCCGCCCGCATTGTCCAGGATCGTGCCCGTCACGCTCACTTGCTGCGCGATGGTGCTGGCGTTGCGGTGGTCGATGGCGCCGGCCGTGACGACCAGCGCGCCATTGCCCGTGATCTGTCCGCGCTGGTCGTTCAACTGCGCGGCTTGCAGGCTCAAGGTGCCGCTGCCCGCATGTTCGATCTTGCCATCCGTATTCGTCAGCGTACCCGCTTTCAGGCCCAGGTTGGCGCTGTTGACGGCGATGCGCCCGCCCGTGTTGTCCAGCACGCCTGCTGGCGATGTCAAGTCGATGGCCGTATTGCCGGCACCCGTCTGTACGATGCTGCCTTGCTGGTTGTTCAGGTTGCCGGCTGTGACGGCAAGTTGGCCGGCGCTGATGTCGCCGCGCTGGTTGTTCCAGCTTGCCTGTCCAGATGTAATCGTCAAGGCGCCCGGCGTAGTGACCACGGCGCCACTGGTGCTGACATCACCGCTTGTCGCCGTCAGGCTGATATTGCCAGCGCTGCTGCGGCTGCCGCCGAGGTCGACGCTGCCGCCGCGCAGGACGGCATTGCCTGCCGCCAACACTTGCCCATGCGCTCCCAATGCCTGCTGCGCCGTGATTTGCAGATTGCCGCTCGTCTGCAGGCTGCCATCGGCTTTCACGCCCGCGCCGATCAGGCTGGCCGCGCCGCTGTTGACGCTGTTGGCACTGATCGTGTTGTTGCCCTGGGCCAGGATCACGCCGGCATTTTCCAGCGCGCCCGTCACGGTGAGCGTTTGTTCTGTGCCGGCAAACAGGCTGCCGCTGTTGCGCACGCTGCCCGCCGTCGTCGTCAGATTGCCGCTGGCAACGATACTGCCCTGTGCGTTGAGTAGCTCGTCCATCGTCAATTGCGCATTGCCGCCCGCCGCCTGCAACTGGCCCAGGGTATTGTCCACCTTGCCACCGGCCAGTGTCAGGTCGCGCCCGGCAATGATCACGCCGCTAGTATTGTCCAGCTTGCCCGTCGCTGCCACATTGACATCTTGCGCAGACGCAATACGGCCATGATCGTTAAGCAACTCGCCCGTTTCCACGCGCACATTGCCATTCGCCTCGATCTTGCCGCCGCTATTATCCAGGCGCGTGCTGGCCAGCACTGTTGCCGCACTCGTGCCCAGCTGCGTGATCTGTCCCTGGCGATTATCGAGGATGCCGGCGGAGACGTTCACCTGCTGCGCCAGCAGGCTGGCGTTGCGGTGATCGAGGTAATTGGCCGCCACCTGCAGCGCGCCATTGCCCGTCAGCTGGCCCCGCTGGCCATACAAATTGGTGGCGCGGATCTCCAGCACGCCCTTGCCGGCATGCTCGATCTTGCCGTCGATATTCGTCAAGTCACCCGCCTGCAGGCGCAGGTTGGCGCTGTTGACGGCGATGCGCCCGCCCGTATTGTCCAGCTTGCCTGTTTCGATGAGCGTGTCGCCAGCACCCGTCTGTATCAAGGTGCCTTTGGCGTTGTCCAGGTTGGTAACGCGCAGGGCCAATTGCCCAGCGCTCAAGCTGCCGCCCTGGTTGACCAGTGCCTGCCCGTTGGCGGCATTCGCCGTGATGCTCAATAGACCATTGGTCGACACGACGGCCTTGCTGGTCGTCACATTGCCCGTCAAGGCCGTCAAGCCGATGTTGGCAGCGCTGGTCTGGCTGCCGCCCGCGTCGACCGATGCGCCCGTCATCTGCAGCTGGCCGGCCGCCATGTTCTGGCCACCAGCTTGCATGGCACCACGGGCCGTCACGGTCAGGTCACCGGCCGCGGCAAAGCTGCCATCGGCGCGCATGCCGGCCGCCAATAACCCGTTGCCGCCCAGACTGCCCGCCGTGATTGTCGTACTGCCCAGGGCTGCCAGCGAGCCTGTATTGCCGAGCAAGCCGCCGATATCCAGAGTCTGGTTGCGCCCCGCATACAACACGCCAGCGTTAAGCACATCACCGCTGACCTTGGCGGTGATATCCGTGGCCGCGCTGAGCGTGCCTTGCGCATTGCGCAGGCTGGCCGCATCCAGGCGCAAGGCGCCGGTCCCCGCCTGCAGCAAGCCGCGCGTGTTGTCGATGGCGCCGCCCAAGTGCAAATCGGTTGCCGCCGCGATCACGCCATCGGTATTGACGAGCGCGCCAGTGCTGGCGATGTCGGCGGACGTGGCCGAGGTGATCTTGCCTTTGGTGTTGTCAAGGCTGCCGGTCTGCACCGACAAGGTGCCGTTGCCAGCGATTTCGCCATTTGCGTTGTCCAGTTGGCCGGTCACGGCCACTGTCATGCCCCCCGCGCCCGTCTGCAGCAGATGGCCGCCCCGGTTGCTCAGGCTGTCTGCCTGCACGTTCAGGGAGCGTCCCGTGGTGGTGGCGTTGGCGTGGTCGAACAAGCCTGCCTTCAGATCGACGGCACCATTGCCGATGATACTGCCGCCTGCGCCCTGCAAGGTGGCCGCCGTGATGGCCAAGGTGCCGCTGCCCGCATGCTCGATCTTGCCGCCCGCATTCGTCAAGCTGGCCGTGCCCAGGGTCAGATTCGCGCTATTGACGGCGATGCGACCGGCGCTGTTGTCCAGTTTGCCCGTCTGGATGACGGTATCGCCCGAGCCCGTCTGGATGACGCTGCCCTTGGTGTTGTCCAGGTTGCCCACATGCAGGTCGAGCTGGCCCGCCTGCAATGTGCCTTCCGCGTTGTGCAGGTTGGCGCTCGTTGTGATGTTGAGCGCGCCTGGCGTCATCACCACCGCCTTGTTCGTGCTGACATCGCCCTGGGTTGCCGTCAGGCCGATGTTGGCGGCGCTGGTCTGGCTGCCGCCGATGTCGATGCTGGCACCTGTCAGATTGGCATTGCCCGCCGCCAGGTTCTGGCCGTGCGCGGCCAGCGTTTGTGTTGTGCTGATCGTCAAGTCGCCAGCCGTGCCCAGCTTGCCATCGGCCTGCATACCGGCGCCGATCAGGCTACTTGCGCTGCTATCGAGGCTTTTCGCCGTGAGGCTGTTGTTGCCTTGCGCCGCGATCACGCCCGTGTTCACGATGGCGCCGCTGGCGGTCAAGGTTTGATTGCCGGCCGCATACAGGCTGCCGCTGTTGTTCAAGGTGTCGAGCGTAGCGTTCAGGTTGCCGCCGGCAAACACGCTGCCCGCGTTGTTGTTCAGCTTGCCAACCTTCAAGGTCGCATCGCCCGCCACGGCCTGCAACTGACCCTTGGTATTGTCGATATCGCCACCGGTCAATGCCAGATTGCGCCCCGCCGCCACCGTGCCTTCCGTGTTATCCAGGCTACCGATGTTCAACTTGGCATCCTGTGCCGCCACGATGCGGCCCTTGTTGTTCAACAACGTACCTGCTTTCACCAGAGCATCGCCATTGCCTTCGATATTGCCGCCCGTGTTGTCCAGCAAACCAGTCGCATTGACATTCATCAAACCTGTACCCGTTTGCGCCAGGCTGCCGGCACGGTTGTCCAGGCTGCCCGCGTTCACCGTCAGCTGATTGGCCACGGTGGTGGCATTGCGGTGGTCCAAGGTCGCAGCGGTGAGGTCCACTTTGCCGTTGCCCGTAATCTTGCCGAACTGGTTGTTGAACTGGCCCGCGTTGATAGCCAGGATGCCCGCGCCCGCGTGTTCCAGCTTGCCATTGATATTGGTCAAGACGGAGGCGTTCAAGGCCAGGTTCGCGCTGTTGACGGCGATGCGGCCTGCCGTATTGTCCAGCTTGCCGGTGGTGATAACGGTATCGCCCGTGCCCGTCTGCACGATCTCCCCGCTGGCGTTGTTCAGGTTGGCCACGCTCAGTTGCAACTGGCCGGCCACCAGCTGGCCCTGCGTATTTACCAGTGACTGCGCGTTATGCGCGTTGGCCGTGATGGCCAGCACGTTGCTGGCGGAAATCACCGCCTTGTTCGTCACGACATCGCCAGTATTTGCCGTGATGGCGATATTCGCCGCGCCCGTCTGGCTATCCGACAAATCGACTGATGCACCTTTCAACTGAGCGCTGCCCGCCGCCAGGTTCTGCCCGCTCGCTTGCAACACGCCATCGGCATGGATGGTCAGATCGCCTGCCGTACCCAGGCTGCCGTCCGCTTTCACGCCGGCACCCAGCAAGCCGCTGCTGGTCACTTTGCCAGCGGTAATCGTCGTGTTATTCACGGAGGCAATCGACCCGCTATTGTTCAGCAAACCACCCACCGTCAGTTGCTGGTTGCGGCCCGCATACAGCAGGCCAGCGTTATTCAAATCACCACTCACTTTCGCCGTCAGGTCCATGCCAGCGCTCACTGTCCCCTGCTGGTTCAGCAAGGCCGCCACCTCAAGATGTAAATTGTCCGCCTGCAAGACGCCGCGCGTGTTGTCCAGTGCAGTGCCGCCAACCTGCAGATTGGTGGTGGCGGCGATCACGCCATCCGTATTGTTCAGCACACCTTTGCTGATGACAGAAGCTGCTGCCGCCGACGTGATGCGGCCCTTGTTGTTGTCCAGCACACCCGCCTGCACATTCAGCGTCCCCGTGCCCGCATGCTCGATCTTGCCATCCTGGTTCGTGACCTTGGCGGCATCGACATTCAAGTTCGTGCTGTTGACGGCGATGCGGCCAGCCGTGTTGTCAAGATTGCCCGTCTGGATGACGGTATCGCCCGTGCCCGTTTGCAAGAGAGTGCCCTTGGCGTTGTCCAGATTGCCCACATGCAAGTCGAGCTGGCCCGCCTGCAAGGTGCCTTCCGTGTTGTGCAGGGCGGCATTGCTCGTGATGTTCAATGTGCCTGGCGTCATCACCACGGCCTTGTTCGTGCCAACATCGCGCTGAGTGGCCGTCAGGCCGATGTTCGCCGCGCTGGTCTGGCTGCCGCCGATGTCGATGCTGGCGCCGGTCAGGGTCGCCTTGCCCGCCGCCAGGTTCTGGCCGTGTGCAGCCAACGTTTGCGCGGTGTTGATGGTCAAGTCACCAGCCGTACCCAGCTTGCCATCGGCCTGCATGCCGGCGCCGATCAGACTACTTGCGCTGCTGTCGAGCGTCTTTGCCGTGAGGCTGGTGTTGCCTTGTGCCGCGATCACGCCTGTATTAATGATGGCGCCTGTTGCGGTCAGGGATTGATTCCCGGCCGCATACAAGCTGCCCGTGTTGTTCAAGCTGGCCAGTGTCGCGTTCAGATTACTGCCAGCAAACACGCTGCCTGCCGCATTGTTCAAGTTTGCAACGTTCAAGGTAGCGTTACCGGCCACGGCCTGCAACTGGCCCTTGGTATTGTCGAAGTCAGCACCGCTGAATGCCAGGTTGCGGCCGGCAGCCACCGTACCATCCGTATTGTCCAGGCTACCGACGTTCAACGCGGCATCCTGCGCCGCCACGATGCGGCCCTTGTTGTTCAGCAAGGTAGTGGCCTTTACCAGCGCATCGCCATTGCCTTCGATCTTGCCGCCCGTATTGTCCAACAAACCAGTCGCATTGACGTTCATCAAACCTGTACCCGTTTGCGCCAGGCTGCCGCTGCGGTTGTCCAGCGTGCCCGCATTGACCGTCAGCTGGTTCGCGATGGTCGTGGCATTGCGGTGATCCAAGCTAGTCGCCGTGATGTCGAGCTTGCCATTACCCGTAATCTTGCTGAACTGGTTGTTGAACTGGCCCGCGTTGATGGCCAGGATGCCGGCGCCTGCGTGCTCCAGCTTGCCATTGATGTTCGTCAATACCGTGGCGTTCAAAGCCAGGTTCGCGCTGTTGACGGCGATACGGCCAGCCGTGTTGTCCAACTTGCCTGTGGTGATGACGGTGTCGCCCGTGCCCGTCTGCACGATGTCGCCGTTGGCATTGTCCAGATTCGCGATGTTCAGCTGCAGCTGGTCTGCCACTAGTTGGCCCTGGGTATTGATCAGCGACTGTGCGTTGGCCGCATTGGCGGTAATCGCCAGCAGCTTGCTCGCAGAAATGACCGCCTTGCTGGTGATGACATCGCCAGCAAGGGACGTGATGGCGAGGTTCGCCGCGCCCGTCTGGCTACCCGACAGATCCACATTGTCGCCCGTCAGCACGGCATTGCCCGCCGCAAGGTTCTGGCCGCTCGCTTGCAAGAGGCCATCGGCGTTGATGCTGAGATCACCTGCCACGCCCAAGCTGCCGTCCGCTTTCACGCCGGCGCCCAGCAAGCCGCTGCTGGTGAGCTTTCCAGCAGATATAGTGGTGCTACCAACGGAGGCGATGGAACCGCTGTTGTTCAGCACACCGCCCACCGTCCATTGCTGGTTGCGGCCCGCGTACAGCAGGCCAGCGTTGTTCAGGTCACCGCTCACTTTCGCCGTCAAGTCCGTGCCGGCGCTGAGCGTGCCTTGCTGGTTCAGCAAGGTCGCCGCGTCCAGACGTAAATTGTCCGCTTGCAATATACCTCGGGTGTTATCCAGTGCAATACCGCCCACCTGCAAGTCGGCAGTCGCTGCCATCACGCCATCGGTATTGTTCAGCGCGCCCTTGCTAACGATGTCGGCCGCCGCGGCGGATGTGATACGGCCCTTGCTGTTGTCCAGCACGCCCGCCTGCACGGACAGGATGCCGGCTCCCGCATGCTCGATCTTGCCATCGCGGTTCGTCAGCGTAGTCGCATCGAGGGTCAGCTTGTCACTGTTGACGGCGATGCGGCCAGCCGTGTTGTCCAGATTGCCCGTCTGGATGACGGTGTTACCCGTGCCCGTTTGCAGCAACGTCCCCTTGGCGTTATCCAGGTTTGCCACATGCAGGTCGAGCTGGCCCGCCTGCAAAGTACCGTCCGTGTTGTGCAACGCGGCGCTGGTCGTCACGTTCAACGTGCCCGGCGTCGTCACCACGGCCTTGTTCGTGCGGACATCGCCTTGTGTCGCCGTCAGGCCGATATTGGCCGCGCTGGCCTGGCTGCCACTGATGTCGAGCGTGGCGCCTGCCAGATTGGCATTGCCGGCCGCCAGAATCTGGCCGTGTGCATTCAGCGCTTGCGCGGTGCCGATCGCCAGGTCGCCAGACGTGCCCAGCTTGCCATCGGCCTGGATACCCGCGCCGATCAGGCTGCTTGCACTGCTGTCGAGGCGATTGGCCTTGATGCTGGTATCGCCCTGCGCCGCGATGACGCCCGTGTTGACGATGGCGCCTGTTGCGGTCAGGGATTGATTTCCGGCCGCATACAGGCTGCCCGTGTTGTTCAAGGTATCGAGCGTGGTGCTCAGATTGCCGCCGGCAAACACGTTGCCTGCCGCATTGTTCAAGTTCGCCACGGTCAAGGTAGCGTTACCGGCCACGGCTTGCAACTGGCCCTTGGTATTGTCGATGTCAGCACCGCTCAATGCCAGGTTGCGCCCGGCGGCCACGATCCCTTCCGTATTGTCCAGACGATCTACATTCAACGTGGCATCCTGCGCCGTCACGATGCGGCCCGTGTTGTTCAGCAAAGTGTTTGCCTTCACCAGCGCATCGCCATTGCCCTCGATCTTGCCGCCCGTGTTGTCCAGCGAGCCGGCGGCATTGAGGCTCATCAAACCTGTACCCGTTTGCGCCAGGCTGCCGGCGCGGTTGTCCAGGCTGCCGGCGTTGACGGTCAGCTGATTCGCCACCGTCGTCGCATTGCGGTGGTCGATGGCGGCGGCAGTGATGTCAAGCTTGCCATTGCCCGTGATCTTGCCGTACTGGTTGTTGAACTGACCTGCGTTAATGGCCAGAACGCCCGCACCCGCGTGTTCCAGTTTGCCATTGATGTTCGTCAAGACCGTCGCGTTCAAAGCCAGGTTGGCGCTGTTCACGGCGATGCGTCCGGCCGTGCTGTCCAGCTTGCCGGTGGTGATGACGGTGTCGCCAGTGCCCGTCTGCACGATCTCGCCGCTGGCGTTGTTCACATTCGCCACGTTCAGCTGCAACTGACCGCCCACCAGCTGCCCTTGGCTATTCACCAGCGATTGTCCATTGTTCGCATTGGCGGTAATAGCCAGCAGATTGCTGGCGGAAATCACGGCCTTGTTCGTCAATACGTCGCCGCTGCGCGCGGTGATGGCGATATTGCCTGCCCCCGTCTGGCTGCCCGACAAGTCCACATTGTCGCCCGTCAGCACGGCATTGCCCGCCGCAAGGTTCTGGCCGCTCGCTTGCAAGAGGCCATCGGCGTTGATGGTGAGATCGCCCGCCGTGCCCAGGCTACCGTCCGCTTTCACGCCGGCGCCGAGCAAGCCGCTGCTGGTCACTTTATTAGCGGAAATATTGGTGCTACCAACGGAGGCGATGGAACCGCTGTTGTTCAGCACACCTCCCACCGTCAGTTGCTGGTTGCGGCCCGCGTACAGCAGACCGGTGTTGCTCAAGTCTGCGCTGAGGCGCGCCGTCAGGTCCGAACCGGCGCTGAGCGTGCCCTGCTGGTTCAGCAAGGTTGCCGCGTCCAGACGTAAATTGTCCGCCTGCAATACGCCATGCGTGTTGTCAATATTTACACCTGCCACATGCAAGTCGGCAGTCGCAGCAATCACGCCATCCGTATTGTTCAGCGCCCCTTTGCTGACAATAGTCGCCGAGGCAGCGGACGTGATACGGCCCTTGCTGTTGTCCAGCACACTAGCTTGCACTTGCACGCCGCCATTGCCGGCGATGTTGCCACGCGTATTGTCCAGGGTCTGCGCCACATCCACGCGCATCTGTCCTGGTCCCGTCTGCTGCAGGGTACCGTCGCGGTTGTCCAGGTTGTCGGCCTGCACTGTTACCTGCTGCCCGGACGTGACGGCATGACGGTGATCAATTGTTTCCGTCTGGATATCAACCAGGCCATTGCCCGTCACCTTGCCGCGCTCGTCATCGAAACGCACCGCGTCGATGCTCAGGCTGCCCGTGCCCGCGTGTTCGATGCTGCCGTCGCGGTTAGTCACAGTTTCCGCAGTCAGCGCCAGCTTGGCGCTGTTGACGGCGATGCGTCCGCCCGTGTTGTCCAGGGTGCTGCCTTGCAAGGTAGTGTCGCCAGTGCCCGTCTGAATCAACGTGCCGCCGCGGTTGTCGAGCGATCCCGTTGTGATATCCAATTGCCCGGCGCTCAGGGTGCCGCGCACGTTCGACAGGGCCTGACCGCTGCCGGCCGCCATCACGGACAGCACGCCCGTAGTGGTCACCAGCGCGTTATCGGTCACGACATGACCGGCGCTGGCGTTCAGGCTAATCGCCGCGCCGCCCGTCTGGCTGCCGCTCAGGTCGATGGCGGAAGCATGCATGCTGGTCTTGCCTGCCGCCAGGTTCTGGCCGTGGGCCGCGATCGCCTGCGTGGCCGTCAGTTGCAACTGGCCGCTGCCGGCCAGGCTGCCGTCGGCACGGATCCCGGCGCCCAGCAAGCTGCCGGCCGCACTGTCGATGCGGTTGGCGTCGATGCGGTTATCGCCTTGCGCGGCAATGACGCCGCTGTTGCTGACGGCGCCGCTCACCTGCAGCGCCTGGCTGCCGGCCGCATACAGGTTGCCGCTGTTGAGCACTTCACTGGCCCGGGTGGCAAGGTTGCCACCGGCAAACACGCTGCCGGCCGTATTGTTCAGCTTTGCCACCGTCAAGGCCGCATCGCCCGCCACTGCCTGGATCTGGCCGCGCGTATTGTCGACGTCGCCGCTGTCGAGGCGCAACTTGCCGCCCGCCGCCAGGGTCGCCTCGGTATTGTCCAGCGCGCCTGTCGACAGCGCCACATCGGTGCCCGAGACGATACGGCCCTTCTGATTTTGTACATTGCCCGCCTGCACGCTCAAAGCGCCATTGCTTTCCAGCGCACCACCGCGGTTATCCAACCCGCCGCGCACCTGCACGCCGGTCGCGCCCTGGCCGCTCTGCGCCAGGCTGCCGCCCCGGTTATCCAGGTTGCCGGCATCGACGCTGAGCTGCCCCGCCACCGTGCGCGCATCGCGGTGGTCGATGTGCTCGCCCGTCAGCGCCATGGCGCCATTGCTAAGGATGCTGCCGCGCTGCAAGTTGACTTGCGCTGCGCCGATCTCCAGCGCGCCCGTACCCGCATGCTGGATTTGCCCATCCTGATTGCTCAGGCTGGCAGCATGCAGACGCAGGGCCTGGCTATTCGTGGCGATGACGCCGCGCGTATTGTCCAGTGCACCCGGCAAGCGGATGGCCAGATCACCGTTGCCCAGTTGCATGATCTGGCCGCCCACGTTCGACAAGTCGTGCGCGTTCACGCCCAATTGCTGGCCCACCAGTTGCGCCGCATCGCTGCGCACGGTGTGCGCAGCGTCCAGTTGCAGGCGGTCGCGGGCGGTGACCTGCGCGCGGCTGGCATCGAGGTCGCCAGCGCTGGCGCCCAGACTGACATTCCCGCCCGAAACTTGCGCCCCAGCAAGGTCCAGCTGGCGCGCCGCCAGAGTGCTGTCGCCGCCAGCCACGGCCGTGCCATGCATGGCAATGGTGTCGCCAGCAGAAACGCTCAGCTTGCCGCTGGCGGCCAAGGTATTGTCCAGATTCAAGCCAGCCGCCAGCACCGAGCCGGCGGTGGCATCGATGCGCGCCGCCGCCCCCGTGGCATGCACCTTGGCATTGCCCTGGGCCGCGATCACGCCGCTGTTGGCAATGTTGCCCTGCGCCTGCACCAGGCTGTCGCCACCCGCATACACGGTGCCGCTGTTGGCCACGTCGCCCGTGACGGCGATGCTCGTCTGGCTGCCCGCGCCGGCGGACTGGATATTGCCGCTGTTGCTCAGCCAGCCATTCGATTGCAGCACCAGATTACCCGCCGTGGCCGCCAAGACGCCCGCATTGCGCACACCCAGGCCCGCTTCCGTGCCGATCAGGGTGATCTTGCCCGCGTACATGCCGCCCAGCTGTGCCACGTCCAGCGCATACGCTGGGGCAGATCCTACACCAGCCGCAGCGCCCGTCACCCCATGCGCCGCATCGATCTGGTTCGCCCCCGTCACCACTTTCAATTCCTGCGTCCAGATGCCGCCGTTGATCTGTGCGGCGCGCGCCAGGATGGCTGTGTAGTCGCTCAGCGAGGTGTCCAGTCCACGCCCGTTGATGCTGACCACGCCGCGCTGCACCATGTAGCCGTCCAGGCTGCCGCCGTTGAGGATCGGCGTGCCCGTCGTCAGCGTGACCCGGCTGGCATTGATGAAACCGCCGCCGTCGATGGCCACGCCGGCCGGGTTGGCGATGACGACCTCGGCCCGCTGCCCGGCCACCTCGACATAACCGCGCAGCTGGCTCGGGTTGGCCGAGTTGACTTCGTTCAATATCACACGCGCGCTGCCGCCGGCCAGCCATGGATTGCCTTGCACCCAGCCGCCCGTCTGCGTCTGCACGTTGCCGCGGCTATTGTTCAGGATAGCGCCATTCGCCGTCACGTCGAACTGGCTGTAGGTATTGCGCGACACGCCCGCCGCGCTCGGCGTCTGGATATTGACCTGCGTCACGCCGTTGGCGCTTTGCACCACGGTCGGACGCTGGCGGCCCGGCGCGTTCGGATCAGCCACGATCTGTCCCATGGCCGGACCGGCGACAAAGGCCACCATGCCCAGCGCGCCAAATATCGCCAAGGCCAGGGGCCGCAATTTGGCATTGACCCCGCCACCGCCATCACCGCCAAAGACACCACTGTCCAGGCCTCCCTCCCCCTTGGCAGCCTTGCCTTGCGACGAAGCATTTTCGGCGACGACCATCAATTGGCCACGGCGTTTGTTGAAGATGATGCGGTACAGGTTCTTGTTCATGAAAGTCCTAATAGCGGCCAAATACAGGGAAAGGAAAACGTCTGGCGGATGGCTGCGTTTAGTGACTTAATTCTTTAAAACTACGTAACTACATTGCTAAATATCAATAACTGGCGTTCAGGCTGAAACCGGCCGTATGACTGGCCGTACGGAAGAGTTCAGGTTTATGCACGGGCCAGCCGACAAAAGCGTCGTACTGCACGCCCAGCCATTGCCCCCGCAAGCCGACGAAGCCGCCCGTCAGGCGGCGCGCGATCAGCCATTCGGCGGATGGCCCCGATACCTCGCCATGATCGAGTCCCGCATACGCTTGCTGGCCACTGCTGCCCAGCGGCACGCCGACTTCGTTGCGCAGCAGCCAGCCACGCTCGGCCGACAGGCTGCTTTCGCCGTCATAGCCGCGCACCGTGTAGCGCCCGCCGATGGCGAAGCGGTCTTGCGGCACCAGCGGCGTACGGTTGTGCTGCGTGCGCCAGCTACCCGTGTAGTGCAGCGGCTGGCCAGCCAGCGTGAACGGCGCCGACACGGCCGCGTCGGCCAGCAGCAAGCGCATGCGCGAGGTGCCCTCGCCAAACGCTTCCTCGGGCGCCGCCAGCGCCTCCATCGCGCCCGTGCCGCGCCGGTATTGCAGGTTCACGTCCAGGGTCGCCTGGCCCATGAATTCACGGTGGCCGATACCGATTTCCCAGCCAGCCATGCGGCGGCGCTGCACTTCCACTTCCGTGTCGTCGATGAAGTTTTGCGCGGAACGCTGCCAGCCCCGTAGCGACACCGTCGTCTTGCGCGAGGCGTCGCGGTAAACCAGGCGCGACAACTTGACTTCGCGATTCTGGCTGGCGCCGCTGTAGTTGTAGTCCTGGCTGATGCCGGCCACGGACTGGTGGTAATGGCTGTCGCTGACCGTGAAGGCCAGCAGCCAGTAGGCGTAGGGAATCGAATAATGCGCCACCATGCCGGCCGTGCCGCGCGGGCCGTCGCGGTCACCGTCGACGTTCTGGTTCAGGCTCAGGTAAAACAGGTCGTTCAGGGTCAGCCAATGGTCATACGACAGGGTCACGCTGCCCTGCAGCTTGCCCGTCGAGCGCGAACCGCCATCGTCGAGGCCCAGCGCCAGGCGGAACGGCAAGCCCTGCTTCCACTGGATCTGCAGGTCGCTCTCGCCCGGCTTCGCATTGCCGCCCTCGGCCGGCATGATCTGGATATCGGCCTCGGCCGTCGGCACGCGCTTGAAGTTTTCCAGCGCCTGTTCCGTATCGCGCACATTGAGCAAGTCGCCCGGGCGCGCCGGCACGGCATTCCACCAGGTGGCGCGGGGATTCGTGCCGGGCGCAAAGCCGATCTGGCGGATGCGACCCGGTATCAAGGTCAAGGCCAGCGTACCCTTGCTCAAGTCCTGCGGTTCGGCCAGCACGCGCGTGGTGACATAGCCGCGCGCGATGATGGCGTTCTGCAGCCGGCCCATCAGTACATTGATGGCCTGCGTGCCCAGGCAGCGCCCCAGCGCAGAGTCCGGCGCACCCAGGTCGTCGCGCCCGGCGGCGGCCAGCGCCCACTGGAATTGCGCGGCGTCCTCGCCTCGCAACACAAGCTGGTCAATCGTAAAGCATGGCGATTCGCCCGCAGGCAGGCGGTTGGCGGACGCGGCCGCGGGTGCATCGAGCAGGCGCACGTCGGGAGTGCGTTCCTGCTGCTGGCGCAGGAGGCGCTCACGTTCTTGCTGGCGGATAAGTTCCTGGCTGGCATCGTCGCGCTGGCTGGCGCCAGGCGGATTGGGAAGGGGCGGTGCAATTTCAGGACGGGTCTGCGCGGACACGGCGGTACACAAAGTACTGCTAAACAAAAATACACCGCACCATGGCGTCAAGCGCAGGTGCATATGTTGCCTTAGGTAATTATTTACGTAATGAAATTATAAATTAATTATTTCTATAGGGCAACTATATTTATTTATTGAGAACTTTACCTCTTTGGTAACTACCTTTCAACTATCCAATTACCACCAGTAAGACAGGTGAGCAGGCGATGGTGCATCGACATGAGCCCATAAAAAAACCTGCCAAACAGGGCTTCAGCTAGCTCAGTCATTCCGATACACAAAGTTTCCCAAAAAAACTTACTCCAACTCGATGCTCAATGAGATAGCTAAAATTCTGCATTTTTCAAACCAATAAACTGCTGCTACCCTCGCAAATACTCTCACCGGATATATCCATCCTGTCCGATTTGTCGCGGACTGGATGGCAGAGGCAAGCCCGTTCGCTCATACGGGTCACCATACCTTGCGCTTTTCACTGCGCGAGCAAGACAGTCAGTCGAACCGTATACACATTTGAGAAACTGATGCGTACCCTATGGGCTGAGATCGGGTAAGAATACCCCCGGCCTCCACATCGCCTTGATCGGCAAGCTGCGCACCCTGCGCATGCAGCGGGACGAGGCCAAGGTCGTGTAAGATTTACAAAGCTGACCACGCTCCACTTCCGCCAGTCGGGCCATCCACCTTGCCACCATCCTGATGGACCCATCGGCATGGGCTATCAACCGGCGACGTATGGCTGGCAGCAAGGATTGCTTAGGCCACGCGCAGGAATCGGGCGGCACTGTCAGCGTTACGTTAAAACTTGCCGGGATTCTCCCTGGCTTCAACCAAGGTAACAATGCAAGATGATCAGCACCCAACATCAGCCATCCCTGAACGTCAGATCAGGGCCACCTACGACGAATCGACCATCCGTGTCTATCAGGCCTATTCGGATGTGATCGCAGATGACGCATTAACGAACGGCACATTTACTTCGCCCCCATTCAAAATGGAACGCATGACGTGGATTAAACCGTCTTTCTTATGGATGATGTATCGCGCCGGCTGGGGATTCAAAGATGCTGGTCAGCAACGCATACTGGCGATCGATATCAGTCGAGCGGGATTTGAATGGGCACTGGAGCACGGCTGCCTGAGCCACGCGGATGCGTCCATGAGCAAGGACGAATGGTCGGCGAAAAAAGAGGCATCGCCCGTGCGCATCCAATGGGATCCAGAACGGGATCTGCTGTTGCGGCCGCAAGCTCACAGAGCCATTCAGATCGGCCTCAGCAAAAAGGCGGTAGAACTTTACGTACATCAATGGATAACCAGGGTGGCGGATGTGACGCCGCTGGCCCATGCAATCCATGCGTTGCTCGCCCAAGAGAAATTTGAGGAAGCAAAGCACATGCTCCCGCAAGAAAAACCGTATTCGTCAGTATTTCATCCATCCTGAGCGCTGACATCCAGGACCTGAGAGCGAGGTCAAGCAAGGTAGCTCATGCAACGCAGGCCACCTCTTAGCAAGCTCAACTGCGTCCAGCTCCCTCCCCTGCGCGGAGCGGGGTCAGATCCGGCATCCGTACACGATCTCAACATTGACCATGCCGACCGGAAGAAATACGAAACAAGGGATGCCGCCATGCCGCTCCCGGGCGGTAAAATCATTGCTGTTGACCAAGCTGTGGCTGGCAGAACGCTCTTGCTCCTTTCATCACCGTGGAGACAGCTGCACCACAGCCAGTCATTCACGAACGGTATATATTGAAAGGCAATATGTATGTCTGGCAACACCCATGTTTCTGAGCGCCTCAAAAGCTGCCGCGAGAATCTTCGTATCTCACAAGTGCTGCTTGCCGAACTGGCGGGCATCAATCCCACGCAACTGTATCGCTATGAATCAGGCAAAGCCAAACTGCTTATGGACGCGGCAGAGAAGATTGCCGCTGCCCTCGACGTCAGCACCGCCTGGCTTATGTATGGGACGTTACCCATCGCCAGAGGGACGCAAATCGACCCGCCAGTACCGGCCGGAGGGGCGCTGATCCTGCATTTTCTGGAACTTCCCCCCATGCTTGCCTCCGCCGTGAAGCGCCTGTCCATGCAAAATGGCTGCACCGTAGAAATAGCGCTGCTGGACCTCGCGCATCAAGGCCTCGAAGCCATCCCCAAAAAAACCTTGGATTGCGCCGAGCCCGCAAGCAAGAGCGAGAAATAACCGGATCACTACCTTGCTGAGAAGTCGCGGTAGATGGAGTAGTGCAGCTCACGGGGAAATACGCGCAGCGTGATCCATGCGCTGACCTGTGTAGGTAAAAAACTGCCTGATGACTGGCTGGATTCATTGACCTGGGATCGCGGTGGCGACGTCAATGCACGCATTTCCTTGGCGCGACGGATCAACCGCACGCACATCAAAAAAATGGCCGTTGATAATTCTTTTTGAATTATCAACGGCCATCAATTTTTCACTTTAAAATCAAACAGTTAAAGCGAGCTCATCACTCCCATTCGATGGTCGCCGGCGGCTTGCCCGAAATATCGTAGACGACACGGTTGATGCCGCGCACTTCATTGATGATGCGGTTGGAGACCTTGCCCAGCAAGCTGTGCGGCAGGTGCGCCCAGTGGGCCGTCATGAAGTCTTGCGTTTGCACGGCGCGCAGGGCCACCACGTATTCGTAGGTACGGCCATCGCCCATCACGCCCACCGATTTGACGGGCAGGAAGACGGCAAACGCCTGGCTGGTCGCTTCGTACCAGTTCGCTGGCAGCGCGTCCGGGTCGACGGCCTGGCCGGCGACGAACTCGTACGGCGTGTTGCGCAGCTCTTCGATGAAGATGGCATCGGCGCGGCGCAGCAGGTCGGCATAGTCTTTCTTGACTTCGCCGAGGATGCGCACGCCCAATCCCGGGCCCGGGAATGGGTGGCGGTAGACCATGTCATGCGGCAAGCCGAGCGCGACGCCCAGTTTGCGCACTTCATCCTTGAACAGTTCGCGCAAGGGTTCGAGCAATTTGAGCTTCATGGTGTCCGGCAAGCCGCCCACGTTGTGGTGGCTCTTGATGGTCTGGCCTTTCTTGCCCTTACCTGCCGATTCGATCACGTCCGGGTAGATCGTGCCTTGCGCCAGCCATTTGGCGTTGACCAGCTTGCCCGATTCAACCTGGAAGACTTCGACGAATTCGCGGCCGATGATCTTGCGCTTTTGCTCGGGGTCGGTGACGCCGGCCAAATGGCCCATGAACTGGTCTTCCGCATCGACGCGGATGACTTTCACGCCCAGGTTCTTGGCGAACATGTCCATCACCATCTTGCCTTCGTCCAGACGCAACAGGCCGTGGTCGACGAAGACGCAGGTCAGCTGGTCGCCGATGGCGCGGTGGATCAGGGCTGCGGCGACGGACGAATCGACGCCGCCGGACAGGCCCAGGATGACGTCGTCGCTACCGACTTGCGCGCGGATCTTTTCCACCGCTTCACTGATGTAGTCGGGCATGTTCCAGTCCGACTTGCAGCCGCAGATTTCATGCACGAAGCGGCCGATCATGGCCTTGCCCTGCACCGTGTGCGTCACTTCCGGGTGGAATTGCACGCCGTAGAACTGGCGCTCTTCGTCGGCCATGGCGGCGATCGGGCAGCTCGGAGTGTTGCCCATCAGCTTGAAACCTGGCGGCATTTCCAGCACCTTGTCGCCGTGGCTCATCCACACTTTCAGCATGCCGTGGCCTTCGTCGGTGACGAAGTCGGCAATGCCGTTGAGCAACTTGGTATGGCTGCGGGCGCGCACTTCGGCGTAACCGAATTCGCGCACCAGGCCGTTCTCCACCTTGCCGCCCAGCTGGGCTGCCATGGTTTGCATGCCGTAGCAGATGCCCAGCACGGGCACGCCCAGCTCGAACACGGCTTGCGGCGCGCGCGGCGAATCGCCGTCCAGCGTGGAATTGTGGCTGCCCGACAGGATCACGCCGGCGGCGCCATAGTTGCGCACGAATTCATCGCTGACGTCATACGGGAAGACTTCGGAAAACACGCCGGAATCGCGCACGCGGCGGGCGATCAACTGGGTGACTTGGGAACCGAAATCGAGAATGAGGATTTTAGAGTGCATGGTCGGAGCTTTATTCAGGGTCAATTGCAAAACCGGCGCACTGGGCGCCGGTCTGGACTTTCGCTACCACAATAGCGTAGCTGGAAAACTGTTCAGGGCAAGGCGCAGTGCCGAAGACAGTACGAACAGTACGGCGAGGCACTGGAACGCAGCCATGGACAGTTTCTCCAGTACGCTTACTCGGAGCGGTAGTTAGGCGCTTCTTTCGTGATCTGCACATCATGGACATGCGACTCGCGCATGCCGGCCGAGGTGATTTCCACGAATTCCGCTTTTTCGCGCAGTTCGTCGATGGTGGCGCAACCGCAGTAACCCATCGATTGACGCACGCCGCCCACCAGTTGGAAGATGATCGCCAGCACGCTGCCCTTGTAGGCCACGCGGCCTTCGATACCTTCAGGCACGAACTTGTCGGCCTTCATGGTGGCGTCCTGGAAATAACGGTCAGCCGAACCATCGGACATCGCGCCCAGCGAACCCATGCCGCGGTACGACTTGTAGCTGCGGCCCTGGTACAGGATCACTTCGCCCGGTGCTTCTTCCGTACCGGCAAACATGGAACCCATCATGACGGTCGAGGCGCCAGCGGCCAGCGCTTTCGAGATATCGCCCGAGAAACGGATACCGCCGTCGGCGATACATGGCACGCCCGTGCCTTCCAGTGCTTCAGCCACATTCGAGATGGCCGTGATTTGCGGCACGCCCACACCGGCGACGATACGCGTGGTGCAGATGGAGCCAGGACCGATGCCGACCTTGACCGCATCGGCACCGTATTCCACCAGCGCCTTGGCGGCAGCGGCCGTAGCGATGTTGCCGCCAATCACTTCCACTTGCGGATACTTGGTCTTGATCCAGCGTACGCGGTCGAGGATGCCCTGCGAGTGGCCGTGGGCCGTATCGACCACCAGCACGTCGACGCCGGCAGCGACCAGCAGGTCGATGCGCTCTTCATCCTTGGCGCCTACGCCGACGGCAGCGCCGACCAGCAGCTTGCCCTGGCTGTCTTTCGACGCGAACGGGTGGGAAGTCGACTTCTGGATATCCTTGACGGTGATCAGACCGCGCAGTTCGAACGCGTCGTTGACGACCAGCACGCGCTCGAGGCGGTGCTTGTTCATCAGGCGCTTGGCTTCGGCCGTATCGGCGTCTTCCTTGACGACCACGAGTTTTTCGCGCGGGGTCATCTTGGCGGAAGCTTCCGCGTCGAGTTCCTGCTCAAAGCGCAAATCGCGGTTGGTGATGATGCCGACGACTTCCTTGCCTTTGACAACAGGGAAACCGCTGATGCCGTATTGTTCCGTCAGGGCGATCACGTCGCGGATTTTCATTTCCGGCGGAATCGTGATCGGGTCGCGCAGCACGCCGGCTTCGAAACGCTTCACGCGGGCCACTTCACGCGCCTGGTCTTTCGGATTCAAATTCTTGTGAATGATGCCGATGCCGCCTTCCTGGGCCATCGCGATCGCGAGGCGGGCTTCCGTCACCGTATCCATGGCTGCGGACAGCAAGGGAATATTCAGGGTGATATTGCGGGTCAGGCGAGTTTTGAGGGACGTATCGGCGGGCAGAACGTTGGAGTAGGCTGGGACGAGCAGCACATCATCGAATGTGAGTGCTTTTTGAAGTAGACGCATAGCATTTCCTATTGGCGCAAAAGCAGATTATACAGAAAAAAGCGCCCTCCGTCCTTGCAGCATAGAAAAGATATTTGGAAATAGCAAAAAAATGTCCCGCCAGGGCCAGCCGCCAGCCGCAGCCCTGCCCCCCTTCCAGACCCGTCAGGTCTTGGCGGGCTTGCCGCTGGCACGCCGGCGGCGCGCTTCTTTCGGGTCCGCCTGCAGCGGACGGTACACCTCGATCCGGTCATGCTCGCGTAAGACGGTGTCCAACGGCTTCTTCTTGCCATAGATGCCGACCATATTCACGGCCAGGTCGATGCCGGGGACTTCCTGCAGCAAGCCGCTCTGCTCCACCGCCTGCCCGATGGTGGCGCCTGCAGGCACCGTCAATGAGCGCAGAAAGCTGCTATCGGGCAAGGCGTAGCAGACTTGCACCTGGATGCTCACTTCAGCCATACACCGTCTCCGCGCGCTTGCAGAAGGAATCGACCATGCTGTTGGCGATCATGCCGAAGACGGGGCCGATGATCTGCTCGAGCACGCGGCTGGAAAACTCGTAGTGCAGGTCCAGTTCGATCTTGCACGCATCGTCACGCAGGGCCTTGAAGGTCCACACGCCGTCGAGGGTCTTGAAAGGACCGTCCACCAGCTTCATCTTGATGGAGTTCGGCGGCACGTTCTCGTTGGACGTGGTGAAGCTTTGGCGCACGCCGTGGTAATGTATGCCCACGCTGGCGACGACCGTGTTCTCGCCCCGCTCGCGAATCTCGACCGCACCGCACCAGGGCAGGAATTTGGGATAATCCTCCACCGCCGCCACCAGCGCGAACATTTGTTCGGCGCTATAGCCGAGAAAAACTGATTTATGTACTACTGCCATTGAAGAACCATTTGCTATGATGTTGGATACATTTGATTTTATCGCGCTTGCGCGAGACAGTAGTTTAACCGACCCGCGCACATTTACCATCTCATGACCATAGCAGACAACAGAAAAGCCTTCCACGACTACTTTATCGAGGATCGCTACGAAGCCGGCATCGTGCTGGAAGGCTGGGAAGTCAAAGCCATCCGCGACGCCCGCGTACAAATCAAGGAAGCCTACGTTGTCGTCCGCGGCGATGAACTCTTCCTGTTCGGCGCGCATATCAGCGCCCTGCCGACCGCCTCTACCCACATCCACCCGGAAGCCGTACGCACGCGCAAGCTGCTGCTGCACCGTGCGGAAATGGATAAACTGATCGGCAAGGTGGAACGCTCCGGCTATACGCTGGTGCCGCTCAACCTGCACTACAAGGGCGGCCGCGTCAAATGCGAAATCGGCCTGGCCAAGGGCAAGAAACAGCACGACAAGCGGGCAGCGGAACGCGACCGCGACGGCGCGCGCGAAGTGCAGGCGGCAATGAAGTCGCACCGCCGCTGATCCGGCACCACGCGCAGCGAGTTGCGCCAATACCACCAAACCCGGCTATATGCCGGGTTTTATTTTGCCGGTACCTGCGGCAAGCGGAAATGCACAGCGCAATGGGATGAAAACAGGAAAAGGAAGAAATACTGCGGGAACAAGACAGGCATTATCGAAAATACCATGGAGATAAGCGAATGAATCAGCGTTGCCTGCGTGGCCAAAGACGATTAATCAGGAAAGTTCCGGATGCTTGCATACTGCCTTGTACTACACCTGTACTACTCCACAGGACAAGCATCCGAATGAACGGTTTGTTAAACCTTCAGGATCAAACCTTCAGCAGATCGCGCGACTTGCCCGAATCGGTCCACTCTTTGACCCATTTCGGTTGACGGCCGCGGCCAGTCCATTGCTGCGTCGCATCATCCGGATTGCGATAGCGTACTGCGACCGTGCCGGTTTTAGCGCGGATACCGGTACCAACCAGATCTTTTACGGAAACGCCAACGCTCTGGGCGATTGCCAGGATTTGTTCACGCGCTTTGGACAGATCGTCCTGTTCGCGTTTCTTCATTTGCTTCTTGATGTCGTCCTGCAAGGTGCGCAGTTCGGACAGGGATAAGCTGGACAGATCCATGATATTTCCTTGTGTGAGTTGAAAAATATAACTGAACAGTTAAATTCTATCCAATTGTAACGCGACTGAGGTGATTTTTCTTGAGATTTGATTGTTTTTTACAATTCTCTTACCAAAAACCCGACTTCCCCGACCTTCAGATGATGTAAGTCTTCAATCCAGGGAGCGGACATCGCGCCGGACCGACTGTCTGCGCCGACTTCCCTTCCTTGTGCGATCGCGATTCAATGCAGCACCATCGGCAGTATTTATTTTGCAGCACTTTCTACCTCATTGCAATTTATAGTAATCATAAATTGCAATTCAAAATATACATGGGAGCAATACTATCGCCAATGATGCATCGGCTCCCAAACACTACCCAAGTAACCGCCGCGGATATCGGTTGAATCATCGCAATGCATGAGCAGCAGATTCTACTTCAATCAAAAAGATAAGCGTCGCACGGCAGCATATAATCCCGAAAGTGCGCACAGCATAGCATAAAGAAAATATTTTCAACATTGCCATTTAAAGCGCAGATACTCGAGCCCTGTTGCCAGCATATATTCCAGCAGCGCAAATGAAAACTGCCCGCGATATGGCGGGCAGTTTTGACGACTAACTTGCTACGAGTTTGCTATTCACCAGGCAATCAGGGAATCGCCACGCCGCTTTTCGGCTTTTGCGTTTTCACCACCTGCATCGCCGTGGCGATCAAACCGCTCATATCGCCCAGATTGGCCGGCACGATAATCGAGTTATTTGTTTTCGCCAATTGCGCGAACGCGCCCACATACTGCTCGGCCACTTTCAGGTTGACGGCATCTTCGCCGCCCGGTTCGCGGATGGCGGCGCCCACCTGGCGCAGCGCCTCGGCACTGGCTTGCGCCAGCGCGACGATGGCCGTGGCCTGGCCTTCGGCACGGTTGATCGACGCCTGCTTTTCGCCTTCCGAGCGGGCAATCGCCGCTTCGCGCTCGCCGCTGGCGATATTGATCTGCTCCTGCTTGCGCCCTTCCGAGGCGGCAATCAGCGCGCGCTTTTCGCGTTCAGCCGTAATCTGCGCCTGCATCGCATGCAGGATTTCCTTGGGCGGCGTCAAATCCTTGATTTCATAGCGCAATACCTTGACGCCCCAATTCGCCGCCGATTCATCGATGGCATTCACGATGGCCGTATTGATATGGTCGCGTTCTTCAAATGTCTTGTCGAGTTCCATTTTACCGATCACCGAACGCAAGGTCGTTTGCGCCAGTTGCGTAATGGCGGCGATATAATTCGACGAGCCATACGAAGCACGCATGGCGTCGGTAATCTGGAAATACAGAATGCCATCGACCTGCAATTGCGTATTGTCGCGCGTAATACATACCTGCGGCGGCACGTCGAGCGGAATTTCCTTGAGCACGTGCTTGTAGGCGATACGGTCGACAAAAGGCACGACGATATTCAAGCCAGGGCCCAATACCGCATGGAACTTGCCCAGGCGCTCCACCACCCAGGCATGCTGCTGCGGTACCACATTGACCGTCTTGAAGACAAATACCAATGCCAGCAATAACAAGATCAACGACATGCTTCCGATGCTTACTTCCATAATCTACTCTCCAGGTTATCCAACAATCAAACGGCTGCCACGCACGGCGCGTATGGTGTAATGGCCGGCTTGCGTATCGCTGCCGGGAATCAGTTCCACATCCCACAAGGCGCCGCGGTACATGACGCGCGCCGCGCCATCGACCCAATGCGCGACCGCCACGCTTTGGCCGATATCGAGATTGACATTCGGATCCTGCGCCGCATCGCGCCGCGCCGCCTTGCCAAAACGGCTGCGCCGCAATAACAGGGTGGCCGCCACGCCGACAATGGCGGCCGTCAGGGCTTGCCAGCCGCCATTGCCGCCCGCCAGCGCCACCAGTCCTCCGGCACTGATACCGATGGCGATCATCAGCAGATAAAACGTGCCCGTAAACAGCTCCAGGATCAATACCGCGCCAGCCGCCACAAACCAGCCTACCCATTCAGCCATGATGCCTCCATCTTTGCGAATCCGAAAATAAAAAACCCCGCAGCCTATATAAGCGACGGGGTTTAATGCGTATTACTGCCTGATATTATTCTTGCCAAACACCTATATACAAGCAGTCTAACGCAATTCCTGATGGCGTCAATAGGCAGGGGCGAATTAGCGCCGCAGGCCCGGCAATTACTCTTCCAGCAGGCTGCGCAGCATCCACGCCGTCTTTTCATGCAAATCGAGGCGCTGCGTGATCAGGTCGGCCGTCGGCTGGTCATTGGCTTTTTCCAGCAGCGGGAACAGGCGGCGCGCCGTGCGCGCGGTCGCTTCCTGTGCCGATACCAGGTGGCTGACCATGTCCAGCGCCGGCGGCACACCGTCGATTTCCTTGATCGAGGCCAGCTTGACGAATTCCTTGTAGGTGCCGGGCGCAGGATAGCCGAGGGCGCGGATGCGCTCGGCGATCAGGTCCAGCGCGGCCCACTGTTCCGTGTATTGCGTCATGAACATCAGGTGCAGGGTGTTGAACATCGGCCCCTTGACGTTCCAGTGAAAATTATGGGTCATCAGGTACAAGGTGTAGCTGTCGGCCAGCAGGCCGGACAGGCCTTCCGCAATCTTCGCGCGGTCCGCCTCGGAAATGCCGATGTCGATCTTTGCCACTTTGCTCGGTTTCTTGCTTGCCATGAGAACTCCCGTTTCAATGTATTGGTGGAATCATTTTAGCTGATCTGGCGCAATACCATCGAATACAGGCGTGCGCCGCATAGCAGGCATAAAAAAACCCGCTGCCGGGTGAGCGGCAGCGGGTTTTCAGAAGGCGGACAAGACGCTTACGCTTTCAGCGCAGCGAGCTTTTGCCAGGTATCGATCACCGAGTCCGGGTTCAGCGACATCGATTCGATGCCCTGTTCCATCAGCCAGACGGCGAAGTCCGGATGGTCGGAAGGCCCCTGGCCGCAAATGCCGATGTACTTGCCGCGTGCCAGGCAAGCCTTGATGGCCAGGGCCAGCAGGGCTTTCACGGCAGGATCGCGCTCGTCGAAGTCGGCGGCCAGCAATTCCATGCCGGAATCGCGGTCCAGGCCCAGGGTCAGCTGGGTCAGATCGTTCGAACCGATCGAGAAGCCGTCGAAATGGTCGAGGAACTGGTCGGCCAGGATGGCGTTCGACGGCACTTCGCACATCATGATGACGCGCAAGTCGTTCTCGCCGCGCTTCAAGCCATTCTTCGCCAGCAACTCGATGACTTTCTCGGCCTGGCCCAGGGTCCGCACGAAGGGCACCATGATTTCCACGTTCGTCAGGCCCATGTCGTTGCGCACGCGCTTCATCGCTTCGCATTCCATGTTGAACGCTTCGGAGAAGTCGGCCGACAGGTAGCGCGCCGCGCCGCGGAAGCCCAGCATCGGGTTTTCCTCGTCCGGCTCGTAGCGCGAACCGCCGATCAGCTTCTTGTACTCGTTCGACTTGAAGTCGGACAGGCGCACGATGACTTTTTTCGGCCAGAACGCGGCGGCGATGGTGGCGATGCCTTCGGCCAGCTTGTCGATATAGAACGCTTTTGGCGAAGCGTGGCCACGCGCCACCGATTCCACGGCCTTTTTCAGGTCGGCGTCGATGTTCGGGTATTCCAGGATCGCGCGCGGATGCACACCAATATTGTTATTGATGATGAATTCCAGGCGCGCCAGGCCCACGCCCGCATTCGGCACGGACTGGAAGTCGAACGCCAGTTGCGGATTGCCCACGTTGAGCATGATCTTGGTGTCGAGCTTCGGCAATTCGCCGCGCGACACTTCCGACACTTCCGTTTCCAGCAAGCCATCGTAGATCTTGCCTTCGTCGCCTTCCGAGCACACCACGGTGACGAAGGTGCCGTCTTTCAGCACGTCGGTGGCGTTGCCGCAGCCGACGACGGCAGGCACGCCCAGCTCACGCGCGATAATTGCCGCGTGGCAAGTACGGCCGCCACGGTTGGTGACGATGGCCGAAGCGCGCTTCATGACCGGTTCCCAGTTCGGGTCCGTCATGTCGGCAACGAGCACGTCGCCTGGCTGCACGCGTTCCATGTCGGCCGGGTCGTGGATCACGCGCACGGGGCCGGCGCCGATCTTCTGGCCGATGGCGCGGCCGGAGGTCAGCACGGTGCCGGTGCTTTTCAACTTGAAGCGCTCTTGCACGTCGGTCGCCTTTTGCTGCGACTTGACGGTTTCAGGACGCGCTTGCAGGATGTACAGCTTGCCGTCGCGGCCATCCTTGCCCCACTCGATGTCCATCGGACGGCCGTAGTGGTTTTCGATGATGACGGCGTATTTGGCCAGTTCCACCACTTCGCTGTCGTTCAGCGAGTAGCGGTTGCGCATTTCGACGGGCACGTCGACGGTTTTCACGGAACGGCCGGCTTTCGCTTCATTCGTGAATTCCATCTTCAGCAGTTTCGAGCCGATATTGCGGCGGATCACGGGCGACTTGCCTTTTTCCAGCATCGGCTTGTGCACATAGAATTCGTCGGGATTGACGGCGCCCTGCACCACGGTTTCGCCCAGGCCATAGCTGGAAGTGACGAAGACCACGTCCTTGAAGCCCGATTCGGTGTCGATGGTAAACATCACGCCAGCGGCGCCCAGGTCGGAGCGCACCATGCGCTGCACGCCGGCCGACAAGGCCACTTCAGCGTGCGTAAAGCCCTTGTGCACGCGGTACGAGATGGCGCGGTCGTTGTACAACGACGCGAACACCTGCTTCATGGCCTCGAGCACGTTGTCGATACCGACCACGTTCAGGAAGGTTTCTTGCTGACCAGCAAAAGACGCGTCCGGCAAGTCTTCCGCCGTGGCCGACGAGCGCACGGCAAACGACATTTCGGTATCGGAATCGGCCACCAGCTTGGCGTAGAACTGGTCGATTTCGGCGGCCAGGCGGGGCTGGAATGGTGTTTCCACGATCCATTGACGGATCTCGGCGCCGGCTTGCGCCAGCGAGCGCACGTCATCGATGTTCAGCCCTTCGAGGCGCTGGGCGATGCGTTCGGCCAGCGGCAAGCCGCCGTTGGCGCTATATGACAGGAAATCGCGGAATGCCTGCGCCGTGGTGGCAAAGCCACCGGGCACGCGCACGCCGGCTTCCGCCAGTTGGCTGATCATTTCGCCCAGGGAGGCGTTCTTGCCGCCGACGGATTCGACATCCGTCATGCGCAAATGCTCGAACGAGGCAACATACACCGCGTCCTTGTCTTCCTGCTGTTGCGATACTGCGTTGGTCATAATGACACCCTTACTGATGATAGAAATCTTTACGCGCGGCGCACAGACAGTCTTCTTGTTATTCTTGGCGTCGTGCAGCACAATCATACCGTTGCAGCCATTTTACCTTGTGCGGCGCAAATTGACGACGCACAATCTTGATCCGAAAACCCATGACACAAGAACCACGCCCTCCTCTGCCCTCCGCGGCCCGCACCGTCTTCTTCGTTTCCGACGGCACCGGCATCACCGCCGAGACGTTCGGCCACTCGGTGCTGACGCAGTTCGATCTGCGCTTCCGGCAGATCCGCCTGCCCTTCATCGACACCATGGACAAGGCCTACGAGGCGGCGCGCAAGATCAACGAAGCCTTCGCCACCGATGGCCAGCGCCCGATCATTTTCTCGACCCTGGTGAAGAACGACCTGTCGGCCGTGATCCGCAAGTCCAGCGGCATGCACATGGACCTGATCCAGACCTTTGTCGCCCCGCTGGAGCAGGAGCTGGGCGTGATGTCGACCCATACCATCGGGCGTTCGCACAACATCGTCGACAGCGAGGAATACAAGAACCGCATCGAGGCGATCAACTATTCGCTGGCGCACGACGATGGCCAGTCGCACAAGAACCTGTCCTCGGCCGATGTCATTCTGGTGGGTGTTTCGCGCTCTGGCAAGACCCCGACCAGCCTGTACCTGGCCATGCAATACGGCATCAAGGCGGCCAATTATCCGCTGATTCCCGACGATTTCGAGCGCGACAAGCTGCCATCGGCCTTGCTGGAATTTAAGAATAAAATTTTCGGATTGAGCATTACGCCCGAACGTTTGTCGGAAATACGCAACGAAAGACGCGCTGGAAGCAAGTATGCGGCCATCGAAAACTGCCGTTACGAGGTCAACGAGGCGGAAAAAATGATGAAACGCGAGGGTATCCGCTGGCTGTCGTCGACCACCAAGTCGATCGAAGAGATCTCCACGACGATCCTGCAAGAGATTAAGCCGAACCGCCGCGAATACTAGAACGCTTGACAAAACCTGCTGCGCGTCGGTATAGGCGGCTTGCGATGCTCACCGTACTAGAAGTACGGTTGCGCTTCTCGGCCACCTCCCCCTTCCGCTCGCTACGGTTTTGTCAGGCGTTCGTTTCGCTCGAAAGCACTGTCAGCGCGGCGACCAGTTGATCGAGTTCGCTGGTCTGCGTCGTGATGGCCACCGTGGCGCGCACGATGTCGGTATCGCCGATATTGCGCTCCACCGTGAAGATGCCAAAGCGTTGCAGCAAGGCTTGCTGCAACTGGCGCGCGCTCATGCCGTCGACGGCAAAGGCCACCAGCGCCGTGCCCCGTTTCGCATCGAGCGGCGACAACATGCGCACGCCGGGCAGCTGCGCGGCACGGCTGACCCAGTAATTGCGCAGCCAGGCCAGGCGCTCCATCTTGGCCGGCGTACCGCCCAGGTGCGCATGAAAGTCCAATGCGGCAGGCGCGGCCAGGATGGCGCCGATCGGCGGCATGCCCATGCGCAGCCGGCCGCGGATATCATCCAACGGATAATCCTCGTCGCCCAAATGCGGCTCGATCTTGTGCAGCTGCGAGGCGCGGATATACACGACACCCAGTCCCGCCGGCGCCCCCAGCCATTTGTGCAGATTGAAACCGGCGAAATCGATGCCCATCGCTTGCACGTCCACGTCGACCTGCCCCAGCGCATGGGCGCTGTCGAGCAGCACGTCGATACCGTGTTCGCGCGCCAGCGCCATGATCTCCCGCACCGGCAGTTGCTGGCCGTTGGCCGGTGTCACCTGCGACAGCAGCAGCAATTTGGGCTTGACGGCCTGGCGCATGGCTTGCGCGTAACTGGCGACGATCTCGTCATCGCTGATGGGCAAGCGCAATGTGACTTGCGTGCTGGTGACGCCACGGCGCTGCGCCAGCCAGCGCATGGCCGTGCGCATGGCCGGATAGTCGAGATTACTCCACAGCACCGTATCGCCGGGCGCCAGGCCGTGGTATTGCGTGATCAGCACCTGCATGGACTCGGTGCCGCTGCGGGTCAGCAGGATTTCGTGCGGTTCCGCATGGATCAGTTCAGCGACACGCCGGCGCAGGATATCCACATGCGTGCGCGTGAACTCGCCGCGCACGAAAGGACTCAGTTGCTCGTTGGTGTAGCGCACGGCCTGCTCGAAGGCCGCTTGCACGGGCGCGGCCATGGCGCCGAAATAGCCGTGTTCGAGATTGACGATGGCGTCCGGCGGCGCAGGATACAAGGCGGCCACCTGGCGCCACCAGGCCTCGTCGCGTGCCGCGCCGTCGGCAAGCAGGGGGAAGGACATGGCTACCCTGTTCAGGCCTGGCCCTGGCGCAGCTGCTCGAAGAAGCAGACGGCGGCGCAGGCGGCCACGTTCAGCGATTCGATCTGGCCCAGGTGGGGAATGACCACCTGGTGCGTCGCCATCGACAATAAATCATCGGCGACGCCCTGCCCTTCATGGCCGAAGAGCCAGGCGACCGGTTGGCGGAGGTCGACGTCGTACAATCGCTGCGTGGCATAGCCGCTGGTGGCGAGCGTCGCCACCTTGGCACCGGAAACGAGCGCTGCCAGGTCGACGTTTTCAAAGATGTCGAGCACGAAGTGCGCGCCCATCGCCGCGCGCAGCACCTTCGGCGACCAGCAGAAGGCCGTGCCGGCGCTGCAATACACCTGCGTGATGCCGGCGGCCGCCGCGCTGCGCAGGATGGAACCCACGTTGCCCGGATCTTGCAGGTTATCGAGCAGCACGGCCGACACGCGCAGCGGCTGCGTGACGGCCCGTTCCGGCGTCTCGATGAGGAACATCACGCCCACGCCGTGCTCTACCTGGCTCACGGCGTGATACAGCGCGTCGGGCAAGCCCAGAACGTGCGCGCGCTGGCTTTCCAGCTGGCCGACGATGTCCGCCACTTCCGGGTTCTGCAAGGCGCTTTCGCTGACGATGCACTGCTCCGGCATGCCGCGCAGCTGCAGGTAGGACTGGCACAGGTGCACGCCGTCGAGCAGGGTGCGGCCCGACTTGCGGCGCGCCTGCGAACTGCCCGCCAGTTTCAGCAAATCCTTGTATTGCGCATTGTCGCGCGAGGTAATCGTCTTCATGCCACCACCTCCTGTCCGCCAAACAGGGCGATCACGTTGCGCACGGGCGCGAACGAGCGGCGGTGCACGGGCGAGGCGCCGTGCAGGTGCAGGCGCTCCAGGTGCAATTTCGTGCCATAGCCCTTGTGCTGGTCGAAGCAGTACTCGGGATAGGCCGCATGCAGGTGCACCAGCGCCGCGTCGCGCGCCGTCTTGGCCAGGATCGAGGCGGCAGAAATCGAATCGACCTTGTCGTCGCCGCCGATGATGGCCATGCCGCGTATCGGCATCACGGGGCAGCGGTTGCCGTCGATCAAGGCCAGGGTCGGCACGGTGGCCAACGCCTCGACGGCGCGGCGCATGGCCAGCATCGACGCCTGCAAAATGTTCAGGCGGTCGATTTCCTCTTCCGACGCTTCGGCGATGGCCCAGGCGAGGGCCTTGGCCTTGATCTGCGGCGCCAGCAGGTCGCGTTTGGCTTCGGTGAGCTTTTTCGAATCGCGCAAGCCGTCGATGGGCTGGTTCGGGTCGAGGATCACGGCGGCGGCGAACACGGGGCCGGCCAGCGGACCGCGCCCTGCCTCGTCGACGCCGCAGATGATTTCATCGAGCGAGAATGGCAAGTCGTCAAACAGGCCGGGATAGATATTTTTCACATTGAATCTTTGGTTGGGTACTGCGGTTGAAGCGGTGATCGGGAGCTACTTGCGGTTGGCCGCGATGACTTGCATGACGGCGTTGGCGCTTTCGCGCGCGCTGTCGCGCAGCAGGCTGTGGTGCATGTCCGTGAAGCGCTGCACCAGGCGCAGGCGGCCTGGAACGTCGCTCAGCTGCTGCCACATGGCCTCGGCCAGCGCTTCCGGGCTGGCCGCGTTTTGCAGCAGCTCGGGCACCAGGTAGTCGCGCGCCAGGATGTTGGGCAAACCGATCCACGGCTGGTAGCCCATGTGGCGCATGATTTCCCACGAGGCGCGCATCATCTTGTAGGCGATGACCATGGGTTTCTTGTACAACGCCACTTCCAGCGAGGCCGTGCCCGACGCCACCAGCACCGCATCGGCGGCGCAGATGGCCGTGTGCGAGCCGCCATCCGTCAGCAGTATCTCGACGTCCTGCAGGCCCGCTTCGCGGATCAGCTGCAAAAAGTACTGGCGCTGTTTTTCGCCGGCCATGGGCGCGACGAAACGCAAGGAGCGGTCGCGCGCCAGCAGCAGCTTGCAGGCGGCCACGAACGCCACCGTATTGTATTTGAGCTCGCCCATGCGGCTGCCCGGCATCAGGGTCACGACGTTCGCGTCTTCCGGCAAGCCCAGGGTGCGGCGCGCGGCCGCTTCGTCGGGCTGCAACGGGATCATTTCGGCCAGCGGATGGCCGACATAGGTGACGGGCACGCCTGCCTTGCGGTAGATCTCTTCCTCGAACGGGAAGATCACCAGCATGTGCGAGACGGCCTTGATGATTTTCTTGATGCGCCCGCCGCGCCAGGCCCAGATCTGCGGCCCGATGTAGTGCACGGTGGGGATGCCGCCTTCCTTGAGCTGCTGTTCCAGCCCCAGGTTGAAGCCGGGATAGTCGGCACCGATGAAGACGGCGGGACGCTCGGCCAGCAACTGGTCGCGCAGCGCGTTCTGGATGCCCTTGATTTCGCGGTAGCGGGGAATGATTTCGAACAGGCCCCGTACCGTCAGCTTGTCGAGCGGCCAGTCGGAAATAAAGCCCTGCCTGGCCATGTGCTCGCCGCCGATACCGTGGAAGCGCGTGCCGGGCAGCTGCGGCACGAGGCCGGACAGCAGCCGGCTGGCCAGCAGGTCGCCCGACACCTCGCCGGCGACGATGGCGACGTTGGCGACGCCGAGGCCGCTGGCCTGGTCAGCGGACGATGCCACGCGAGGCCACGCCAAGGAATTCGCGCATGGCGCGAATGTGTTGCGCCACCTCGGGCGACGACGCCGCTTCTTCTTCGAACAGGGCTGCCTTCGATTCTTCCAGGGTCAGTCCCGAGCGGTAAATGAGTTTGTACGCGGTGCGGATGCCGTTGATCTGCTCGCGCGTAAAGCCGCGGCGTTTCAAGCCCTCGATATTGACGCCATGCGCCTGCGCCGGATTGCCGTTCAACAACACAAAAGGTGGCACGTCCTGCGTCAGGCTGGTGCTCATGCCGACGAAGGCGTGCGCGCCGATCTTGCAGAACTGGTGCACGTTGGCGAAGCCGCTCATGATGACCCAGTCGCCGATCTCCACGTGGCCCGCCAGCTGGGCGTTGTTCGAAAAGATGGTGTTGTTGCCCACCAGGCAATCGTGCGCCAGGTGCACGTATGCCGAAATCCAGTTGTCGTTGCCCAGGCGCGTCACGCCGCCGCCCTGCACGGTACCCGTGTTGAAGGTGCAGAATTCGCGGATGGTGTTGCGGTCGCCGATTTCCAGGCGCGTCGCCTCGCCTGCCCATTTTTTATCCTGCGGCTGCGCGCCGATGGAAGAAAACTGGAACAGGTGGTTGTCGCTGCCGATCGTCGTATGGCCGTCGATGACCACGTGCGGGCCGACCTTGGTGCCGGCGCCGATGCGCACGTGCGGACCGATGATGGTGTACGGACCCACCTCGACCGAGCTGTCGAGCTCGGCCTTCGGATCGATCACTGCCGTGGAGTGGATGGCCGCCATATCACTGCCCCGCTGGCTGGCTCGCAGACTGGCTCGCATCCTGCGCGCTGCGGATGGTGCACATCAGTTCCGCTTCCAGCGCCACTTTGCCGTCGACGGAGCCGACTGCCTTGTATTTCCAGATGCCGCGCGAGACGCGCAGGATTTCCACATCCATCTTCAGCTGGTCGCCCGGTTCGACAGGACGCTTGAAGCGCGCATTGTCGATGCCGACGAAGTAGACCACCGAATTTTCATCCGGTTTCACACCCATCGACAGGAACGACAGCAAGGCCGCCGTTTGCGCCAGCGCTTCGATCATCAGCACGCCGGGCATGACCGGCTTGTGCGGGAAATGGCCCTGGAAGAACTCTTCGTTGACCGTCACGTTCTTGATGGCGGTGATGGTTTTGTTCGCTTCCCAGTCCAGCACGCGGTCAACCAGCAGCAGCGGATAGCGGTGCGGCAGCAGCGATTTGATGGCCAGGATGTCGAGGGTCTTTTTTTCAGTAGTCATTTTTCGTCTTGCGTGGTCAGTGTTTTAATTGTTTTTTCAAGCGCGCGGATCTTCTCGCGCATGCTTGACAGGTTGCGCACGATGGCGGCGCTCTTTTCCCAGTCGGCGTTCTTGGCCAGCGGATAAAAACCCGTGTACTGCCCCGGCTCCGCGATCGAACGCGAGACCATGCTGCCCGAGCCCACGTGGACGCGATCGGCAATGGTCAGGTGGCCCAGCACCATGGCGGCGCCGCCAAAGGTGCAGTACTTGCCGATGATGGCGCTGCCGGCCACGCCGACGCAGCCGGCCATGGCCGTGTGCGCGCCGATGCGGCAGTTGTGGCCGATCTGGATCTGGTTATCGAGCTTGACGCCATCTTCGATGATGGTGTCGGCCAGTGCGCCGCGGTCGATGGTGGTGTTGGCGCCGATATCGACATCGTCACCGATCACCACCCTGCCCGTCTGCGGAATCTTGATATACACGCCGCCTTCGTTGGCGAAGCCGAATCCGTCGGTGCCGATCACGGCGCCCGAATGGATGATGCCGCGCAGGCCGATCACGCAGCGCGCATGGAAGGTCACGTTGGCCAGCAGCTGCGTGCCCGCGCCGATGACGGCGTCGCGCCCCACTACGCAGCCAGGCCCGATGACGCAGCCGGCACCGATCACGGCGCCCGCTTCGATCACCGCATGCGCGCCGACGGAGGCGCTGGCGTCAACCTGCGCGCTGGCGTCGACAAAGGCGCCCGGGTGGATGCCGACCGGGGCCTTGATCTCGTGCAAGGCGGCGAAATACTGCGCCGCACGCGCGAAATACACATAGGGATTCGGTGTGACGATGCGCGCGCCCGCGTACTCGTCGCCGATCAGCGCGTCGTCGGCCGGCGTGAGGATCAGCGCCGCAGCGCCGCTCTGGGCCGCCTGTGCGCGGAATTTGGTATTGCTGAGAAAGCTGATGTGCGAAGCACCGGCGTCGGCCAGCGGTGCGATGCCTGAGACTTCCAGGTTCGGATCGCCCGCCAATTGCCCGCCGAAGCGTTCGACCAATTCTCCTAGTCGAGTGCCCATCTGATTACCTTTATAAATACGCCTGCCAGTGCACGCAGAGCATGCACTGGCAGGCTTGAAACCGTTTCGATTACTTGTCCAGCGCCTTCAAGACCTTGTCGGTGATGTCGATGCGCGGGCTGGCCCACAGGGCTTCCTGCAGCACGATGTCATATCCTTCGATATGCGCCATCTGCTGGATGATGGTGTTGGCTTTTTCCGCGATGGCGCTGCGCTCTTCGTTCGTGCGCTGGCTCAGGTCTTCGCGGAACTCGCGCTGGCGGCGCTGCAGCTCCTTGTCCAGCTCGAAAAACTCGCGCTGGCGCTTGGCGCGCTCCGCCTCGCTCAGGGTCGGCATGTCCTTTTCCAGGGCTTCGTTGGCGACCTTGAAGCGGGCCGCCAGTTCCTGCACGGCTTTTTCACGCGAGCGGAACTCTTCGGCCAGCTTGGCGCTGGCCAGCTTGGCCAGCCTCGATTCGTTATAAATACGTTCGCTGCTGATCCAGGCGATCTTCGACTCCTGAGCCTGCGCCTGCACCGGCAACAGCGAACTCCAGCACAATGCAATCATGGCAAGGGACTTGGGCAGGGTGGCGGATGCGGTGTTCATGATACTCCATGGTCAAAAAGTAAAAGCTGTCGCCCCGTTTCAGATGGCCGGTTAGAAACCGGTGCCCATCTGGAACTGGAAGCGCTCCAGGCGGTCCGTCGGCTTGGCGTTCAGCGGCTTGGCATAGCTCAGCTTGAGCGGGCCCACCGGTGAAATCCAGCTGATGCCCAAGCCAGCAGAATAGCGCAATTGCGAAATCCGCATTTTTTCGCCTTCCTGGTAGACCTGGCCGCCGTCAAGGAAACCGAACCAGCGCAGGCTGCGGTCATTGCCCGAACCGGGGAATGGCATCTGCAGTTCCGCGTTACCGATCAGGCGCGAAGCGCCGCCCAGGGCATCGTTGGTGCTCGGTTCAACCGCGCCCAGCGAGGAACTCAGATAGCCGCGCACCGAACCGATGCCGCCGCCGTAGAAGTTCTTGAAGACCGGATACACGTGCTTGCCGATACCGTGGCCGTAATCGATCTCGCCCTTCAGCGCCAGGGTGACCTTGCTGAACAGCGGACGGAAGTACTGGTGCTCATAGATGGCACGGAAGTACTTCTGGTCGCCGATCAGGTCAGCCTCCAGGTTGACGCGCTGGTAGCGGCCGATCGATGGCGTCAGGGCGCTGTCGCGGCTGTCGCGCTGCCATGCCGCCGTCAGCGGGATGGAATTGGTGGTGGCCGAACCGATACCGTCGGATGGGCCGCCATTGTCCACCACGTACTGCTTGAAGCGGATCGGGCTGGTGACGTCGGTCTCGATGCGCGAGCGCTCGCCGCCGATACCGAAGAAGACGGTGTCGACTTCCGAGAACGGCACGCCGAAACTGACGCGGCCACCGGTTTGCTTGATCTTGTAGCTGCCGATGTTCAGCGCCGGCGGTTCCGTCGTCCGCAGGTAGACTTCAAAGCTGCGCGAAATGCCGTCGTCCGTGAAGTACGGGTTAGTTTGCGAAAACGCAATCGTGCGGCTGTAATGGCTGGTATTGAGTTCAATACCGACCGTGTTGCCGCTACCGGCAAAGTTGGCCTGCGAAATCGACGCCGACAGGGTGAATTTTTCCGATTGCGAGAAAGCGCCGCCGATCAGGAAGTTACCCGTTGGTTTTTCCACCACCGTCACGTTGACGTCGACCTGGTCGGTCGTGCCCTGCGCTTCCGGCGTGTCGATGGTCACGTCCTTGAAGTAGCCCAGACGGTCGACACGGTCGCGCGACAGCTTGATCTTGTTGCTGTCATACCAGGACGATTCGAACTGGCGGAATTCGCGGCGGATGACTTCATCGCGCGTGGTGGTATTGCCGGCGATATTCATGTGGCGCACGTAGACGCGCTTGCCCGGATCGATGAAGAAGGTGAAACCGACTTCATGCTTTTCACGGTTGATTTCCGGATTGGCGTTGACGTTGGCAAACGCGTAGCCGAACGTGGCCAGGCGGTCCTGGATACGCTTGTTCGTCGCCGTCAGGCGCGCGCCCGAATAGATTTCGCCTTCGCGCATCAGGTTCAGGGCTTTCAGCTCTTCTTCGCGGCCGAACATCTCGCCTTCGAACTTGGTGCCGGCGATCTTGTACTTTTCACCTTCGGTGATATTGATCGTCAGGTAAATGTCTTTTTTATCGGGCGTGATCGACACTTGCGTCGAGTCGACCTGCATCTCGATATAGCCGCGGTCCAGGTAGTAGGACTTCAGCGACTCGATGTCGCCCGTCAGCTTGGTCTTCGAATATTGATCGGCCTTGGTGTACCAGCTGAACCAGCCGCCCGTGTTCAGGGCCAACTGCTCGCGCAGTTCCTTGTCGGTGAAGGCCTTGTTGCCAACGATGTTGATCTGCTTGATGCGGGCCACGTCGCCCTCGTCGACGGCGAACACCACGTTGACGCGGTTGCGCTCGATCGGCGTGACGGTGGTGGTGATCTTCACGCCGTACAGGCCATGCGACAGGTACTGGCGCTTGAGTTCCTGTTCCGCGCGGTCAACGGATGCCTTGTCGAAAATCTTGGCTTCGCCCACGCCGATTTCCTTCAATGCCTTGACCAGCACATCCTTTTCAAATTCCTTGGTACCCGTAAATGCCACGGAAGCGATGGCCGGACGTTCCTCGACCAGCACCACCAGCACGTCGCCCTCGGCTTCCAGGCGCACATCCTTGAACATGCCCGTCGCATACAGGGCCTTGATGGCGGCAACGCTCTTCTCGTCGGAGAACGTTTCGCCGACCCGCACCGGCAGGTAAGCAAAGACGGTGCCCGCTTCGGTACGCTGGATCCCTTCGACCCGGATGTCCTTGACAGTAAATGGCTGGACGGCCAGCGCGTGGCCGGAACAGATGGCCATGACGGCGGCGCCGATCAGGCTGCGACGAAAGGAAGGCAAGGCAAAACGAGCAGAATGTAATTTCATTGGGGTTATTCAATGGGTAAATCAATGGACAACATACACAAAAGATTGCTTGTGCGACTCACGCAATGGCATCAACCACGGCCCTAATTCAGCAATCGCAACACGTCATTAAAGACGGCAAGCACCATCAAGGTCAGCAACAAACCGATCCCCAGGCGCTGGGCAATCTCGCCTACGCGCTCCGGCAAGGGGCGTCCGGTCAAAACTTCCAGCGAATAATACAGCAAATGCCCGCCATCCAGAACAGGAATGGGTAGCAAATTCATCACGCCCAGACTGATACTGATGAAGGCAATGAAGCTCAGGTAGCTTACCAGGCCGATGCGCGCCGTCTGGCCCGCGTAATCGGCGATGGTAATGGGACCCGTCACATTCTTCAGCGAGACCTGGCCGGTGATCATTTTGCCCAGCATTTTCAGGCTCATGACACTGGTATCCCAGACCTTGGCGGACGCCTTGCCCACGGCGGAGAACGGTCCGGAGGCCACGGTGATCATATCCGGCACCTGTCCCAGCTTTGCCTGTATCTTACCAACTGTTACAGCTCCCTCTGCCCCGGCGCCCGGCACGGCGTCCGGCGTAATGGACAGGGTCAGGTCCTGGCCCTGGCGCAAGAGCTGCAATTGCAAGGTCCGGCCCGGCGCCTGGCTCAGGGTGGCGATGACGGCCGCCACGTCGTGCACGGGCTGTTCGTCGATGGCCAGGATCTGGTCGTTTTTCTGCAGGCCGGCGCGCGCGGCGGCGCCATCGGGCATGATTTCCATCAAGGTGGGCGCGGAACGGGCCAGGGTCAGGCCCAGCTTGCCCAGCACGTCGCCTTCCAGGTCCGCTTCCGTCAGGCTGGCCGTCGGCAAGGTCGCTTCCTGCTGGCCACGGTCGGGACGGCGCACTTCGATGCGCGCCGGCTGCTTGTCGAGGGTGGCCTGGATCAGTTCCCAGCGCAGCTCGGACCAGCTGGCCACGGCCTTGCCATTCACCGCTTCGACCGTATCGCCGCTGCGCAAGCCGGCCGCATAGGCGGCGGTCTGCTCGGCCACGGGACCGAGCTTGCTCGACGGCTCTTCGATGCCATGCATGAACAGGCCCGCGTACAGCACGATGGCGACGAGGAAATTGGCCAGCGGGCCGGCGGCCACGATGGCGATGCGGCGCCACACGCTCTGGCGCGTGAATTCGCGGCGCAATTCGCTTTCCGGCAAGTCGCTGAGGTCTTGCGCGCGGCTGTCGAGCATGCTGACATAGCCGCCCAGCGGCAGCGCGGAAATCGCCCATTCCGTCTGGTCCTTGCCAAACTTGCGCGAATACACCACTTTTCCCATGCCGATCGAGAAACGCAGCACCTTCACGCCGCACCAGCGCGCCACCAGGTAGTGGCCCAGCTCGTGCAGGGTGATCAGCGAGCCCAGCGCAACGATGAACGCCAGCAAGGTGGTAATCAGGGTCATGCGGCCAGCCTGTGGGCGATGTACGCGTGCGCGGCCGCTCTGGCCAGGCGGTCCTGCTCCATCACGGCCTCGATGCTCGAAGCGGCACCGTGCGGCACCGTCTCGATCACGTGCGCGATGACGCGGTCGATCTGGCGGAAGCCGATCTGTTCATCGAGGAAGGCTTGCACGGCCACTTCATTGGCCGCGTTCAGCAAGGCCGGCGCCGTGCCGCCCGCGCGCAGGGCGTCGAAGGCCAGCGCCAGGCAGGGGAAGCGGCGGAAATCGGGACGTTCGAACTGCAAGGTGGCCACTTGCGCTAGGTCAAGCTGCGCCACGCCAGAGTTGATACGCTGTGGATACGCCAGCGCATGCGCGATCGGCGTGCGCATGTCCGGATTACCCAGCTGGGCCAGCACGGAACCGTCGATGTACGAGACCATCGAATGGATCACGCTTTGCGGGTGGATCAGCACTTCGATCTGCTCCGCCGGCGCGCCGAACAGCCAGTGCGCCTCGATCACTTCCAGGCCCTTGTTCATCATGGTGGCCGAATCGACGGAAATCTTGCGCCCCATGGCCCAGGTCGGATGCTTGCAAGCCTGGTCCGGCGTGACCGTGTCGAGCGTCTCGACGTCGCGCGTGAGGAAGGGGCCGCCTGACGCCGTCAGCACGATTTTCGCCACGCCCGCGGCGCCCGGCGCGCGGCCATGCGCATGCGGCATGCATTGGAAGATAGCGTTATGTTCGCTGTCGATCGGCAGCAGTACGGCGCCGTTGTCATGCACGGCATCGATGAACAGCTGGCCGGACATGACCAGCGCTTCCTTGTTGGCCAGCAATACTTTCTTCCCGGCACGTGCCGCCGCCAGGGTCGGCGCCAGGCCGGCCGCGCCGACGATGGCCGCCATCACGCCCGTCACTTGCGGCGCGCTGGCGATGGCGCACAGGGCCTCCACGCCGTACTCGACTTGCGTATCGACGCCCTGCCCGCGCAGCAAACGCGTCAGCTCAAGGGCGGCGTCAGCCGTGCCGACGACGGCGCGCTGGGGACGGAATTGCAGGCACTGGGCGGCCAGTTCGGCGACACGGCTGTGCGCGCTCAACGCGTACACGCTGTATTGCTCCGGGTGACGCGCGAGCACGTCCAGGGTGGACACGCCGATCGAACCGGTCGCGCCAAGGATGGTGATGTATTGCATGAGTTTCCTTAAAGCCAGCTGGCCACGAGGGCGGCAAATGGCAGGACCGGGATCAACGCGTCGATACGGTCGAGTACACCGCCATGGCCGGGCAGCAGGTTGCTGCTGTCCTTGATGCCGGCGCGGCGCTTCAATTGGGATTCGAACAGGTCGCCGACGATGCTGGCGGCGACGATCAGCAACAGCACCAGCAAGGCCACCAGCCAGCCGCGGCGCAATTGCAGCTGCACGGCAAAGGTGTCTTGCAAGACCGGCAGTGCTGGCGCGGCGAAAATCGTGATGGCGGCGATGACGAGCACGGCGATGCCGCCGCCGATGGCGCCTTCCCAGGATTTACCTGGGGAAATACTTGGCGCCAGCTTGCGCTTGCCGAAAGCCTTGCCCGAGAAATAGGCGCCGATATCGGCGATCCACACGAGGGCCATGACGGACAGCAGGTACAAGGGGCTATGCAGGAACAAGGCGATGATGGCGACGAAGCAGCCGACGATGGTCACCGGATATACCAGGCTGAGCAAGGCATTGCCCAGGCCTTCGGTGGGCGGCAAGCCCGTCGCCAGCGAAGGCACGAAGCGGATCAGCCAGATGGCCACGCACAGGGCGAACCAGAAATTGAGCTGCGCCATGCCGTTGCCGACAAAAAACGTATAAGCGAAGGCGGCAGTCCAGATGGCGGCAATCAGGAGCGCCTGGCGATTTTTGAAAATGCGGAAGCTTTCCCAGATGGCGGCGCCGAAGAACGCCGTGGCGATCACGGCGAAGGCGGGGAAGTAATTCAGATACAGAACCGGCAGCAAGACCGCCAACAAGACCAGGGCGGTGATTATCCGTGTTTTCAGCATCAGTTTGTCTTTTCAGTTAATTGCGCGCTGGTACGGCCAAAGCGCCGTTCGCGCTGCTGGTAAGACGCGATTGCCGCGTCGAGGCACTCGTCATTGAAGTCGGGCCAGAAAGTCTCGGTGAAAAACAACTCAGTGTACGCCAGTTGCCACAGGAGGAAATTGGAAATGCGCTGCTCGCCGCCCGTGCGGATGAACAGGTCGGGCTCGGGCGCGTAAGCCATGGCCAGGTGCGGCGCCAATTGCTCTTCCGTGTAGGCGTGCCCGGCGCTCTGGCCGTTGGCTGCCGCCTCGGCCGTCATTTTGTTGACTGCCTGCATGATATCCCAGCGGCCGCCGTAATTGGCGCAGATGGACACCGTCAGGCGCGTGTTGTTCGCCGTCTTGCGTTCCGCATTGGCGATCAGGGTTTGCAACTGCTCATTGAAGCGCGACAGGTCGCCCACGACCTTGAGGCGGATATCATTGGCGTGCATCTTGACCACTTCGCGTTCCAGCATGGTAACGAACAGGCGCATCAGCATCGACACCTCTTCTTCCGGGCGGCGCCAGTTTTCCGAACTGAAGGCAAACAGGGTCAGGTACTCGACACCGCGATCGAGGCAAGTCTCGACGATGCCGCGCACGGCGTCGGCGCCCTTGACGTGGCCAGCCACGCGGGGCAGGAAGCGCTTGGTTGCCCAGCGGCCATTGCCATCCATAATGATTGCCACATGGCGCGGCACCGTGCCCACCTCAGGTACTGCCGTTGTCGAACTCGAATAGATCATGAAAACACGAATACCAAAAATAAAAGATAGCTATTATGCGCCAAATAGCACTGCCCGGAAAAGCCATGCTTTTCCGGGCAGCGTCAAAAGAACTGAAAACTAGACCGTCAGCACTTCTTTTTCTTTGTCGACCACCATCTTGTCGATGTCGGCAATAAACTTGTCCGTCAGCTTCTGCACTTCTTCCGACGAGCGGCGCTCATCGTCCTCGGAGCAGGCTTTTTCCTTGACCAGTTTCTTCAGCGACTCGTTCGCATCGCGGCGAATGTTACGCACGGCAATCTTCGCGTCTTCCGCTTCGCTCTTGACCAGTTTGACCATTTCCTTGCGGCGCTCTTCCGTCAGCGGCGGCGTCGGAACGCGGATCAGGTCGCCCTGTGCCGACGGGTTCAGGCCCAGGTCGGCGTCGCGGATGGCTTTTTCGATGGTGTTGGCCATCTTCTTTTCGTACGGCTGCACGCCGATGGTGCGCGCGTCGATCAGGGTCACGTTGGCGACCTGGGTCAGCGCCGTCGGCGAACCGTAGTAATCGACCATCACGTGGTCCAGGATACCCGTATGGGCGCGGCCGGTACGCACTTTGGCCAGGTCGGCCCGCAGTGTTTCCAGCGACTTCGTCATGCGTTCCTGGGTGTTCTTTTTAACGTCAGCTAAGGACATTACCTACTCCTTGTCTTGATAATAATGAATATTCTATTGCGCTTGCGGGTTGAATGGTACCGCAGCCGGGAGTGCCGAAAACCGTTCAGGGCAAGGCGCAGCGCCGAAGACAGTACTTAATGTACGGCGAGGCGCTGCAACGCAGCCATGAGCGGTTTCTCGACGCTCCGCTTCCCTTATACGTGAACCAGCGTGCCTTCGTCTTCGCCCATGATGACGCGCATCAGCGCGCCCGGCTTGGTGATCGAAAACACTTTGATTGGCAGTTTCTGGTCGCGGCACAGGGCGAATGCGGTGGCATCCATCACTTGCAGGTGCTTGGCGATGGCGTCGTCGAACGTAATCGTGTGGAACAGGGTGGCGTTCGGATCCTTCTTCGGATCGGCCGTGTAGACGCCGTCGACCTTGGTGGCCTTCAGGACGATCTCGGCGCTGATCTCGGAACCGCGCAGGGCGGCTGCCGTGTCGGTGGTGAAGAACGGATTGCCGGTACCGGCGGCGAAGACGACCACTTTACCTTCTTCCAGGTATTGCAGGGCTTTCGGGCGGACGTACGGCTCGACCACTTGCTCGATGCCGATGGCCGACATGACGCGCGCGGTGATGCCGACGTGGCGCATGGCATCGGCCAGGGCCAGGGCGTTCATCACCGTGGCAAGCATGCCCATGTAGTCGGCGGTGGCGCGGTCCATGCCTTGCGCACCAGGCGCGACGCCGCGGAAGATATTGCCGCCGCCAATCACGATTGCCAGTTCCACACCCAACTTTGCCACCTCGGCCACATCGGCCACCATGCGCTCGATCGTGGCGCGGTTGATGCCGTAGGGATCATCACCCATCAGGGCTTCGCCGGACAACTTGAGGAGGACGCGCTTGTAGGCTGGTTTTGACATGAGCTGGGGCTCCATAAATGAGGTTATTCGAGTATGACATGGCGCAGCGCCTTGCAGCGCCGGATAGGCGGGAGGAAGCTGCCCATGCCGCCGCCCGGCACGACAGGTGCGGGCGGGCCAAAAAAACGGGCCTCTCGGCCCGCTTTACTTACGCTCCCTGGGAGGCAGCCATCTGTGCTGCGACTTCTGCTGCGAAGTCGTCTTGCTTCTTCTCGATGCCCTCGCCCACTACGTACATGGCGAAACCTTTGACGCTGGTGTTAGCCGCCTTCAGCATTTGCTCAACCGACAGCTTGTCGTTTTTCACGAAAGCTTGGTTCAGCAGGGAAACTTCTTTCAAGAACTTCTGTACGGAACCTTCCAGGCGCTTGGCCAGGATTTCCGGCGATTGCGCTGGCTTGCCTTCGGCGGCCGCTTTGGCTGCGTCTTCTTCGGCTTTCAGTTGTGCAACCGAACGCTCTTTTTCGATCAGTTCCGCAGGAACTTCGTTCGACGACAGCGACACTGGCTTCATGGCAGCGATGTGCATGGCCACGTCTTTGCCGACTTGCTCATCGGCGCCGTCGAATTCGACGATCACGCCAATGCGCGAACCGTGCAGGTACGAAGCCAGCTTGGCGCTGGTTTCGAAACGCTGGAAGCGGCGGATGGTCATGTTTTCGCCGATTTTGCCGATCAGGGCAGCGCGCACGTCTTCCAGGGTCTTGCCATCGAGTGGCAGGGCCAGCAGGGCAGCGACGTCAGCCGGGTTGTGTTCCGCTACCAGACGGGCAGCGTTGTTGGCCAGTGCCAGGAAATCGTCGTTTTTCGCAACAAAGTCGGTTTCCGAGTTCACTTCGACCAGGGCGCCTACGCCATTGGCGATGTAGGTTGCCACGACGCCTTCAGCGGTGATGCGTGCCGATGCTTTCGATGCCTTGCCGCCCAGTTTGACGCGCAGGATCTCTTCCGCACGAGCCATGTCGCCTTCGGCTTCGGTCAGTGCTTTTTTGCATTCCATCATTGGTGCGTCGGTTTTGCCGCGCAATTCGCCTACCATCGCTGCTGTAATCGCTGCCATGTGTTTCTCCTGATTCGGTGAGTCGATAGTCGCGGCCGGGCATGCATGCCTCGCCAGCGGTCACTATCGTTTTTTTGTTAAAAAAAAGGGGGAGCTGCTGCCACCCCTTTTCCCTTACTGCTGTGCTTACAAACGGCTATCCTGCGATAGCCTGGCCATTAAGCCTGTTCGTTTACTTCGACGAATTCGTCGCCAGCGGCTGCTTTAACCATTTCAACAACTTCGTTACCGGCAGCTGCACGGCCTTCGATGATTGCATCAGCAACACCGCGAGCGTACAACATGATGGCTTTCGAGGAGTCATCGTTACCTGGGATCACGAAGTTCACGCCTTCTGGGGAGTGGTTGGTATCGACAACGCCGATGACCGGGATACCCAGTTTAGCTGCTTCGGTGATCGCACCTTTGTGGTAGCCGACGTCGACGACGAAGATTGCGTCAGGAATGCCGCCCATGTCCTTGATGCCGCCGATCGATTTTTGCAGCTTGATCATTTCGCGGGAGAACATCAGCGCTTCTTTTTTCGACAGCTTCTCGATCGAACCGTCTTCGATCATCACTTCCATGTCTTTCAGACGCTTGATCGAGGTTTTGATCGTTTTGAAGTTGGTCAGCATGCCGCCCAACCAACGTTGATCAACGAAAGGCACGCCAGCGCGTTGCGCTTCAGCAGCGATGATTTCGCGAGCTTGACGCTTGGTGCCAACCATCAGGATGGTGCCACGGTTTGCAGCCAGTTGACGCACGTGCTTCATTGCGTCCTGGTACATCGCCATGGTTTTTTCCAGGTTGATGATGTGGATCTTGTTGCGATGGCCGAAGATGAACGGTGCCATTTTTGGATTCCAAAAACGGGTTTGGTGACCAAAGTGGACACCGGCTTCCAGCATTTCGCGCATTGTTACGGACATTATTAACTCCAGGGTTGGGTCTGGAATCCGATCAGTCACCATACAGGCACCCTTGTCGACCGGATTCGCGTGTTTATATAAATTAAAGACACTGTTTTACTACATTGCTTAAAAGAGAATTCAAGCAACCCGGGATTCTACACCGAAATGCCCATTTCATCAAGTCCACGGCGCAAATCGCGCGCGCAGCGACGGCAAGCGTTGCACCACGCTGGTGCAATGCGTATCCGCCATGGCCATTCCCGCAAAAAACGCCTGCCCGCCCTAGGATGGAGGCGGCGGATACAGGGCGCCTCGTTTATAATTTCGACATATTTGCAGACTTTTCCTCCTACGCTGAGATTCGTCTGTGCTTTTCACCCGAACAACTTGCAGATTGCGAATTACATCATGTCCACCATCCGTATCAATACCGCCGCCGACATCGAAGGCATGCGCGTTGCCGGCAAACTCGGCGCCGAAGTGCTCGACTACATCACTCCCTTCGTCAAGGTCGGCGTCACGACCGGCGAACTGGACCGCCTGTGCCACGAATACATGGTCAACGTGCAAGGCACCATCCCTGCCCCGCTGAACTATTGCCCGCCCGGCTACACGCCCTACCCGAAAGCCATCTGCACCTCCGTCAACGACGTCATCTGCCATGGCATCCCCGGCGACAAGGTCTTGAAAAGCGGCGACTCCGTCAACCTCGACATCACCGTCATCAAGGATGGCTACCACGGCGACAACAGCCGCATGTTCCTCGTCGGCACGCCGACCATCCTGGCCAAGCGCCTGTCGGAAATCACCTATGAATGCATGTGGCTGGGCATAGCCCAGATCAAGCCGGGCGCCCACCTGGGCGATATCGGCCACGCCATCCAGCAGCACGCGGAAAAGGCCGGCTACAGCGTGGTGCGCGAATTCTGCGGCCACGGCATCGGCAAGGTCTTCCATGAAGAACCGCAAGTGTTGCATTACGGCAAGCCAGGCACCCTGGAACGCCTGGAAGCGGGCATGATTTTCACCGTCGAACCGATGATCAACTCGGGCCGCCGCGAAATCCGCGAAATGAACGATGGCTGGACCATCAAAACCAAGGACCGCAGCCTGTCGGCGCAATGGGAACACACGGTGCTGGTGACGGAAACGGGCTATGAAGTGCTGACCGTCTCGCCCGGCATGCCGCCACCACCGGCCTTGATCCTGAACAAAGCCTGATTCTCCACCCCACGCACCGCCACCCAGGGCCCAGATGAAAAAGCAAGTTCGGGAACAGCTGAAACAGCAACTGAAAGCCGACCGCCAGGTCGTCATTGCGGCCTTCCAGGCCGACGGCAAGCCTGAAAAACTGCTGCGCAGCCTGCGCCACAGCGTCGACGGCGTGCTGGCGCGCGCCTGGCAGGAAGCGGGCTTGCCACCAGGCACTTCCCTGGTGGGCGTGGGCGGCTATGGCCGCGGCGAACTGTTTCCGTATTCCGACGTCGACCTGCTGATCCTGCTGCAACAACCGCCCGATGGGGCCACGCAGGAAAAGCTCGAGGAACTGGTGCAACTGCTGTGGGACCTGGGCCTGGAAATCGGCCACAGCATCCGCACGGTCGATGAATGCCTGGTCGAATCGAGGGCCGACATCACCGTGCAAACGAGCTTGCTCGAAGCGCGCCTCGTGTGCGGCAACGCGGACTTGTTCGCGCAATTGCAGCAACGCTATGACGCGGCCATGGACCCGCAGGCGTTTTTCCACGCGAAAACGGCGGAAATGCGCCAGCGCCATGCCAAATATGAAGACACGGCCTTCAGCCTGGAGCCGAATTGCAAGGAAAGCCCGGGCGGCTTGCGCGACTTGCAAGTCATCCTGTGGGTAGCCAAGGCGGCCGGCCTGGCGAACTCGTGGCGCACCCTGGCCACGGGCGGCCTGATCACCCTGACGGAAGCGCGCCAGTTGATGGAAAAGGAGCGCGCCTTCAAGGATATCCGCGTGCGCCTGCACCTGCATGCGGGGCGGCGCGAAGACCGCCTCGTGTTCGACGTGCAGACGGCGATCGCCGAATCGCTGGGCTTGCAGGCGACTGGCAGCGGGCCGCACATGCGCCGCGCCAGCGAATTCCTCATGCAGCGCTACTACTGGGCCGCCAAGACGGTGACCCAGCTCAACACGATCTTGCTGCAAAACATCGAAGCGCGATTGTTTCCACAAGACAATGTGGCCGTGCCCATCAACGCACGCTTCAATGAAGTCAACAGCCTGATCGACATCAGCGCCGACGATACGTTCGAGCAATACCCATCGGCCATGCTGGAAGTCTTCGTGCTGATGACGGAACGCCCGGCCCTGAAGGGCATGACCTCGCGCGCCACGCGGGCCCTGTGGCACGCGCGCTTCAAGATCGACGCCGCCTTCCGCCAGGACCCCGTCAACCGCGCCCTCTTCCTGCGCATCATGCAGGCGCCGGTCGGTATCATCCATGCGCTGCGGCGCATGAACGAAATGAGCATCCTGGGGCGCTACCTGCCGAATTTCCGCCGCATCGTGGGCCAGATGCAGCACGACCTGTTCCACGTGTACACGGTCGACCAGCATATTTTGATGGTGGTGCGCAACATGCGCCGCTTCACCATGAGCGAACACGCGCACGAATACCCGTTCTGCAGCCAGCTGATGGCCGATTTCTCGCAATCGTGGCTGCTGTACGTGGCGGCCCTGTTCCACGACATCGCCAAGGGCCGCGGCGGCGACCATTCGAAGCTGGGCGTGGCCGACGCCACCCAGTTCTGCCAGGAGCACGGCCTGTCGGAAGAAGACACGGAACTGGTGGCTTTCTTGGTGGAAAATCACCTGACCATGTCGCAAGTGGCGCAAAAGCAGGATTTGTCCGATCCCGACGTCATCGCCGCCTTTGCAAAGGTGGTCAAGGACGAGCGCCACCTGACGGGCCTGTACCTGCTGACGGTGGCCGACATCCGCGGCACCAGCCCGAAAGTGTGGAATGCCTGGAAGGGCAAGCTGCTGGAAGACCTGTACAAGATCACCTTGCGCGTGCTGGGCGGCGAGCCGCACACGGCCGACCGCGAGCTGAAAAACCGCCAGCAGGAAGCGCTGGCCACCCTGCGCCTGTACGGCTTGCCGCCGGATGCCCATCTGAAACTGTGGCAGCAGCTGGACGTGGCGTATTTCCTGCGCCACGACGCGTCCGACATCGCCTGGCAGACGCGCTCGCTGTATGACAAGCTCGACAGCAAGTTGCCGGTGGTAAAATGCCGGCTGGCGCCCATCGGCGAAGGCTTGCAGGTGGCCGTGTACATTCCCGACCAGCCCGACCTGTTCGCGCGCATCTGCAGCTATTTCGACCGCAAGAACTTCAGCATTCTCGACGCGAAGATCCACACGACCAAGAATGGCTATGCGCTCGACACGTTCCTTGTCACGGAGCAAAACTTCGCCAAGAGCTACCGCGACATCATCAGCCTGATCGAGCATGAGCTGGGCGAGCTGCTGCAGTCGCAAACGCCGCTGCCGCCGCCGGGCAAGGGACGGCTGTCGCGCCTGTCGCGCACCTTCCCCTTCCAGCCGACCGTGGATTTGCGGCCCGATGAAAAGGGCCAATACTATTTGCTGTCGGTGGCGGCCAACGACCGCACGGGGCTGCTGTATGCGATCGCCAACGTGCTGACCAAGTACCGCATCAACTTGCACACGGCCAAGATCATGACCCTGGGCGAGCGGGTCGAAGACGTTTTCCTCGTCGACGGTCCCGCGCTCAACAATGCCCGCAACCAGATATTGCTGGAAACCGATTTACTCGATGCGCTGAAAGTGTAGACTTTCCGCGCAGCGCCTACCTTACTGAAACTGAAACAACATGACCGAAGAATTATTACGCTTGTCCAAACGCATGTCCGAACTGGGCCTGTGCTCCCGCCGTGAAGCCGATGAATGGATCGCACGCGGCTGGGTCCGTGTGGATGGCAAGGTGGTGTCCGAGCTGGGCAGCAAGGTCTACCCCAGCCAGCGGGTCACCGTGGAACGCCAGGCGGCGGCCGAGCAATCGAAGCGGGTCACCGTGCTGATCAACAAACCCGTCGGCTATGTCAGCGGCCAGGCCGAAGACGGCTACACGCCAGCCGTGGCCCTGATCAAGGCGGAAAACCGCTGGGCGGAAGACCGCAGCCCGGAACAATTCCACCCCACCCAGCTGCGCAGCCTGGTGGCGGCGGGCCGCCTGGACATCGATTCCGTCGGCTTGCTCGTCCTGACGCAGGACGGCCGCGTGGCCAAGCAGCTGATCGGCCACGATACCGATATCGACAAGGAATACCTGGTGCGCGTCAGCTACACCAAGGGCGGCACCCTGCCCGACAGCGAACTGAAAAAACTCAATCATGGCCTGTGGCTCGACGGCAAGCCGCTGCTGCCGGCCAAGGTGCGCTGGCAAAACGAAGACCAGCTGAGCTTTACCTTGCGCGAAGGCAAGAAACGCCAGATCCGCCGCATGTGCGAAGCCGTCGGCCTGAAAGTACTGGGTTTGAAACGCGTGCGCATCGGCAAGATCAAGCTGGGCGACCTGCCGACGGGCCAATGGCGTTACCTGAGCGCGGACGAACAGTTTTAAGCGACGGCATCAAGGTGGCATGCCGCGTGGCATGCCAAGCCATATAAGCAACAGGAATATAGTGATATAAAAACAATTATTGTGATTTACTTAGTAAATATTGCTTTAAACCTATACACTATTCCCCATCAGAACAAAAGAGATACGCTGTCGTGAACGATCCCATCCCCAATCCCCTGCGCAAAGGCGCGCCCAGCCTGGCTGACGTGGCCGAGCCGATGGCGCCAGGCACCAAGCCGCACCATATGAGCGATCCGTGGGATATCGGCGAAACCCTGTGCAGCCTGGCAGACAACGGCGACGCCATTTCCATCTACCCGGCGGGCGGCGAAGACGTCATCATGGCGCGCATCCTGTCCGTCGACGACGACTTGCCGCAATTCGTGCTGGAACTGAATGAAGGCGCCACCCTGCCCGAAGGCGGCGCCACGTTTGTGTCGTGGGTGCAAAGCGCCAAGTTGCAATTTACCATCAATGGCGAATGGGAAGCGTATCCCGAGCGGCCGAACGTGTATCTGACGAACTTCCCCAGCCATTGCCTGGTGCTGGAACGGCGCGAATCGGCACGCCTGGAAACGCCGCTGGGCGTGTACTACCTGGCCGCCTTCGTGCTCGAGGGTCGTCCGTATGAATTGCAGCTATATGATTTCTCGGCCGGCGGCATCGGCATGCGCGCCCATCCGCGCGACACGGTAGGCCTGTACGTGGGGCGCAAGCTGTCGCGCGTGCGCCTGGAGCTGGGACCGAACAAGGTCATGATCGCCGACCTGGAAATCCGCCTGTCGCGCACCTTCCGCTCCTTCCTGCTGGGCGAGCAGGTGCAGATCGGCTGCCGCTTCCTGAACCTGACGGAAGCCATGGAGGATGAATTGAAAGTGCTGCTCGATAATCTGGGCAGCAGCCGCAAGGTGCGCTAGTTTCGCTTCACGCATGAAAAATGGCCGCCCAGCTCATGCTGCGCGGCCATTTTTTGTTTAACAGCCAAAGTCACGAGGCGCCTGAAAAACGTTCAGGGCAAGACGCATTGCCGAAGACAGTACGAATAGTACGGCGAGGCAATGCAACGCCGCCATGGGCGTTTTCTCAGCCGCCGATCAGTCGTCGTCGTTTGGATCTAAATCCGGAAACATCACTTCCGTATAACCGAATTGCGTAAAATCAACGATGCGCATCGGATACAAAATGCCGTGCAAGTGGTCCACTTCATGCTGCACCACGCGCGCATGGAAACCGTCGCAGTCGCGGCTGATGGGCTGGCCGAACTGGTCCACGCCTTCGTAGTGCAGCTCGCTCCAGCGCGGCACGCTGCCGCGCAGGCCGGGCACGGACAGGCAGCCCTCGAAACCCTCTTCCTTGCGTTCCGACAAAGGCGTCAGCACAGGGTTGATCAGCACGGTTTCCGGCACTTGCGGCGCATCGGGGTAGCGCAGGTTCTGCTTGAAGCCGTAGATCACCAGCTGCAGGTTGACGCCGATCTGCGGCGCCGCCAGGCCCGCGCCATTGGCCGCATGCATGGTGTCGAACATGTCGGCGATCAAGGCGTGCAGTTCGGGCGTATCGAATTCACGCACGGGCTCGGCCATGCGCAGCAGGCGCGGATCGCCCATCTTGAGGATGTCACGTACCGTCATTTTGTTTCCAGTGTCGCTTGCAGTTGTTGCAGATAGCTACGGAAGGCGGCGCCCGTTTCCGGATGTTTCATGCCCATCGCCGTCGTTGCCTTCAGGTAACCAAGCTTGGAGCCGCAATCATAACGCTGCCCCTGGTAGCGGTAAGCCAGCACGCGCTCTTCGCGCATCAGGGCGGCGATGCCGTCCGTCAACTGGATTTCGCCGCCGGCACCCGTGCCGATATTTTCCAGATGGTTAAAGATACGGCTGGTCAGCACATAACGGCCCACCACGGCCAGGGTTGACGGCGCCTCTTCGGGCGCGGGCTTTTCCACGATGGCCGAGACCAGCTCCAGGTCGGGCTGATAATTCTTTGCCGACACAATACCGTACTGCTTGGTTTCCGCGCGCGGCACATCCTGCACGGCCAGCAGCGAGCAATTTTCATACTGGAAGACATCGGTCATCTGCGCCAGCACGGGGCGCACGCCCTCTTGCACATCCATGAAATCGTCGGCCAGCAAGACGGCAAACGGCTCGTCGCCGATCACGGGACGGGCGCACAGCACGGCATGCCCCAGCCCCAGCGGCGCGGACTGGCGAATGTAAATGCAATTGATATGCTTGGGAATGACGTTTTGCACCATGTCGAGCAACTGGCGCTTGCCGGCCGCTTCCAGCTCCGATTCCAGCTCGTAAGCCGTATCGAAATGGTCTTCGATGGCGCGCTTGTTGCGCCCCGTGATGAAGATCATTTCCGTGATACCGGCCGCCACGGCTTCTTCCACCGCGTACTGGATCAATGGTTTATCGACGATGGGCAACATTTCCTTCGGTTGTGCCTTGGTCGCTGGCAAGAAGCGGCTGCCCAGGCCGGCGACGGGAAAGACTGCTTTTCTGATTTTTTTCATGGGTCTTCTGTAATATTTTAAGAATTAATCCTGCGCGAGCAAGGCCAGCAAACCAGCCTCGTCGAGGATGGCCACGCCCAGTTCCTGGGCCTTGGCCAGCTTGCTGCCGGCGTCCGAGCCGGCCACGACATATCCTGTCTTCTTCGAAACAGAACCGCTGACCTTGCCACCGGCCGCTTCGATCAGCTCCGCCGCCTCGTCGCGGCTCATATTGGGCAAGGTACCCGTCAGGACGAAAGTCTTGCCGTCCAGCTTGCCGCCAGCGGCTGGCATTTCAGGCAATTGTGACAGTAATTCATGACGCAGGGCGTCCAGTTGACCAAGCAGCTTGACATTGCCCTCATCGGCCAGCCATTGCGCCAGCGACTCGGCCACGGCGGCAGGCAAGCCCGCATGGAAGCTGGCGCCTTGCGCGGCCAGGCTGGCCAGGGTCACGCCCCGCTCCACCAGCTGCTTGCTGCGCGGCTCCGTCAGCTTCGGGATGCCGATGGCGGCCAGCAAGGTGGTTTGTTCGAGCTGCGTGCGCAGCTTGGCGCTGGGCGCATGTTCGCCTTGCGGCGCGACGCCCGCATCCAGCAACGCCTGCAGCGCCTGCTGGTTCTTTTCTTCGGCAAAGAAATCGGCAATCGACTCGGCGACCGTGCCGCCGATGTCGGGCAGCACGCGCAGCAAGGCTGCGGGCGCTTGCCGCACATACGCCAGGCTACCGAGCCACTCGGCCAGGGTCTTGGCCGTCGATTCGCCCACGTGGCGGATGCCCAGCGCGAACAGGAAGCGCTCAAGCGGCGGGCGCTTGCTCGCTTCTATACCGGCCAGCAGGTTTTCCGCCCACTTGGTGGGAATCTTGCCTTGTTGCACTGTTTCTGGCGTCGAACCGTCGCGCTCGTCGGCGCGCACTTTCATTTCCAGCAATTTATCCAGGGTCAGGCTGTACAAGTCGGCCAGGCCATGCACGTATTCCAGTTCGACCAGGGTATCGATATAACGTTCGCCCAGGCCTTCGATATCCATCATGCGCCGGCCCGCGAAATGGCGGAACGCTTCCTTGCGCTGCGCCGAGCAGAACAGGCCGCCCGAGCAGCGGGCAATCGCCTCGCCCTCTTCGCGCACCACGTGCGAGCCGCACACGGGGCACGTTTCCCGCATCTTGAACGGCAGCGGCGCCGGTTCCGGCCGCTTTTCCAGCACCACGGACAGCACTTCGGGAATCACGTCGCCCGCGCGGCGCACGACGACCGTATCGCCCACGCGCACATCCTTGCGCAGCACCTCATCTTCATTGTGCAAGGTGGCGTTGGTGACCGTCACGCCGCCCACGGAGACGGGCGCCAGGCGCGCCACGGGCGTCATGGCGCCCGTGCGGCCCACCTGGATATCGATGCCCAGCACCTGCGTCAGCGCCTCTTCGGCGGGGAACTTGTGCGCCAGCGCAAAACGCGGTGCGCGCGACACAAAACCCAGCTCCTGCTGGTCTTCCGTCGCGTTCACCTTGTAGACGACGCCGTCGATTTCATACGGCAACGTGGGACGGCGCGCGCCGATGTCCGCGTAGTAATCGAGCAAGCCTTGCGCGCCCTGCACCACACGGCGCTCCTTCGATACGGGAATGCCCAGGGTTTCGTACCAGTCCAGCAAGGCAGAATGCGACACGGGCATGGCGGCGCCATCGAGGGCGCCGATGCCGTACGCATAGAAACGCAGCTTGCGCTGGGCCGTGATGCGCGAATCGAGCTGGCGCAGGCTGCCGGCCGCCGCATTGCGCGGGTTGGCAAATTCCTTCTGGCCCGCTTCGCGCTGGCGTTCGTTCAGGCGGGCAAAATCGGCCTTGAACATCATGACTTCGCCACGCACGTCGAGCACGGCAGGAATCCTGTCGCCATGCAGGCGCAACGGGATGCCGGAAATGGTGCGGATATTCGCCGTCACGTCCTCGCCCGTGGCGCCGTCGCCGCGCGTGGCCGCCTGTATGAACAGGCCGTTTTCATAGCGCAGGTTGATGGCCAGGCCGTCGAATTTCACTTCGGCAGCGTAATCGACTTCGGCACCGTCAAGGTCCAGGCCTTCGCGCACGCGGCGGTCGAAGTTGACGATATCGTCATCGGTGAAACCATTGTTCAACGACAACATCGGCACCGTGTGCGTGACTTGCTCGAATTGCGGCAAGGGCGCCGCGCCCACGCGCAAGGTGGGCGAATCGGGCGTGCGCAAGTCGGGATGGGCCGCTTCCAGCGCCTGCAGTTCGACGAACAGCTTGTCGTACTCGGCGTCGGGGATGGTGGGATTGTCGAGCACGTGGTAGGCGTGCAGATGCCGATTGAGTTCGGCCGTGAGTGCCAGGACGCGCTGAGCGGCATTCCGCTGGGCGGCGTCCTGGTTGATCGGATCAGTCATTGTTGCGGGATTCTTCAGCTAAATAAACGCAGGGCGCGGGTGGAACCGGCAGGAATGTCGGCCGCGTCCATTTCCTGGTAAAACTCTTGCACCTGGCCGGCGATCTCGGCCAGCGCCGCGTCCGACAGGGCCTGGTTGTAATCGTCGACGATGGTGGCGTCCAGGCGGCCCACCAGTGCCTTGGCGCAAGCGACCATGGCGCCGAAGCCGTCGCGCGCGGGCGCCACGCATGGTACGTCCAGCAGCAGGGTCAGGCGCGGCGTCGTTTCCTCGGCCAGGGTGACATTCGTCGACAGCGAGAACAGATAGCCACCTTCGCCGTCCGGCATGACGAAACGGCCGTCCGGACGTACGTCGAAGCCCTGCTTTTCCAGCGCGAACAGCAAGGTGGAAATGGCCCATGGCGCGCCATTCGTGTGCAGGTTGACGCCCAGCTGGGCATCGTGACCGGCCACGAAGCGGTGCAGATTGCGCGCTTCGGCCATCACTTCCATCATGTCGGGCACTTCCGGCTCGGCGCCGATCTCGTCAGCCACGCCGCGCAGGCGCGTGACCAGTTCCGAGTATTCCAGTTCATTCAGGGCCGTGCTGCGGCTGGCCAGCTGCACGCCGCCCTGCATCTTGGTGTAGACACCGCCATGCGTGATCGGTTCCCAGTCGCCATTCACGTGCAAACCGATGAAGTGGACGGGCTTGTTGCCCACCAGGCGCAGGGTTTGCAGCACGGGCAGGATCTTGTCGCCACGCACGGGCGCTTCCAGCGACAAAGGCAGCAGGCAATCGATCAGCGGGTCGACTAGGCTGGTCGCCTGTTCGCTGGCGGCGCTGACTTCCGGCTGCGCCGGCGCGGCAGGAGCGGCTGGTGCAGGGTCGGCATCGGCCAGCGACGGTTCCGCATGCACGGGCGCGTCCGGCACCACGGCCGCCGGCGGCGCGCCGAACGACGGTTCGGCCTTGGCGGCGGGCGCCGCGTCGAAGCGCGGTTCCTGGCGCAGCACGGGTTCCTGGGTTTCCACGGCAGGGGCCTCGCCCTCGCGCATCAGCACGTCGTCGTGGTCGGTGGAAAAAGCCCGTTCCACGCTTTTCTTGGCCTTGTATTCCTGCCATTTGTTGTACGAGAAAACACCGACGATAAAGACGCCGCCGGCGCCGAACAAGGTAATTTGAAGGTCTGTCATGCTGCTTGTGCCTCGGTTGCAAAATTTGCGGCGGACTCCATGTCCACCGCCACGATGCGCGATACGCCCTGCTCCTGCATCGTCACACCGATCAATTGATGGGCCATTTCCATCGCAATCTTGTTATGCGAAATGAAAAGGAATTGGGTCTGGTCGGACATGCGCTTGACCATGCGGCAGAAGCGTTCCGTGTTCGAATCGTCCAGCGGTGCATCGACTTCGTCGAGCAGGCAGAACGGCGCCGGATTCAGGCGGAACATGGAAAACACCAATGCGGTCGCGGTCAGCGCCTTCTCTCCACCCGATAACAGGTGGATGGTGGCATTTTTCTTGCCGGGAGGCTGCGCCATGACTTGTACACCGGAATCGAGAATCTCGTCGCCCGTCATGGTCAGCCTGGCCTGGCCGCCGCCGAACAGAATCGGGAACAGCTCGGAAAAGTGATGGTTGACCTTGTCGAACGTGTCTTGCAACAAGTCGCGCGTTTCCTTGTCGATCTTGTGGATCGCGTCTTCCAGGGTGTTGATCGCTTCCGTCAGGTCGGCATTCTGGGCGTCGAGGAAATTCTTGCGCTCGGATGCCTGCGCCAGCTCGTCCAGCGCGGCCAGGTTGACGGCGCCCAGGCCCGTGATGGCGTTCGTCAGGCGCGTCACTTCGCCCTGCAGATACGATGGACGCATGTCCGGGTGCAATTTCTCCGTCAGCGCGGCCTCGTCGGCGCCCGATTCCAGCAATTGCTGGGCGAATTGCTCCTGGTTCAGGCGCGCAGCCTGTTCCTTGAGCTGCATTTCCATGATCTTGTCGCGCTGCGGCTGCAAGCTGCGTTCCGATTGCGTGCGCGCATCTTCGGACAGGCGCAGCTGCTGCGTAATTTGATCGAGTTCGTGGCGCGCGTCCGCCAGCGCCCGCTCCTGCGTCGTGCGGCGTTCGAGCAAGTCCTGCAAGCCGTCAGCGGCCGCGCCGCTTTCCAGGTTGGCCAGTTCCAATTCTCCCGCCTGCAGGCTTTCCGTCACTTGCTGCGCCTGCGTGCTGGCCGTGGCGATGTTGCGGCGCAATTCCTCGATCTTCGCGCGGTGGGCTTTTTCCGCGTATTCCGTATCCTTGGCGGCGCGTTCCAGGTCGCGCAAGGCTTCGCGCGCTTCGGACAAAAGCTGTTCCTTCCGCAGGAAGTCCGTATGGCCGTCTTCGTGCGCTTCCTGCAAGTTGCCCAGCTCCATGTCCAGCTGTTCGAATTTCTCTTCCGATTCCAGCTTGGTCTGCATCTGCTCCGCTTCCTGCGCGGCGATCTCGGCGAGATCCGCACCGATCTGCGTGCTGCGCTGGTTGAAGCGCGCTTCCACTTCCGACAGTTTCACCACGTCCAGTTGCAGAGTATGCACGGAAGACGTCAGTTGCTGTATGCGCAAGCGCAAGTCGGACAGATTGCGCGTCAGGGTGGCAACGGCCGCATCGGCCCGCACGGAACGGGCGCGCGCCTCTTCGGCCAGCAATTGCTGGGCACGCAACTGCTTGCCGATATTGTCGATTTCCTGCTGGCGGCCCAGCATGCCTTCCTGCTCCGAATCGGCCGCATAGAAGCGCACGCTGGTGGCCGTCACGACGTGACCGGCGCGCGTGACGAAATAGCCGCCCGGCGGCAATTTAGCGCGTTCGGCCAGGGCTTCGGCCGCGTCTTCCACGGCATAGGCGTTGTACAGCCAATCCTGCAACAGGCCGCGCAAGCCCGGATCGTTGAGTTTCAACAAGTTCAGGAACGGCTTCAGGCCGGCGATTTCCGGCAGCGGCAGCGGCGCCACCGTGGATGGCGCGTACAGGGCCAGCTTGGCCGGCGGCGCGTCGGCAAAGAAGGCCTTGGCCCAGTCGATGTTCGACAGTTGCAAGGCCGACGTGCGCTCGCGCAAGATCGACTCCATGGCCGCTTCCCAGCCCGCTTCGATCTGCAGCTTTTGCCACAGACGCGGCAAGGTGTCGAGCTCGTGCTTTTTCAGCCAGGGCTGGACCTTGCCCTGCGTCTGCACCCGTTCCTGCAATTGTTTCAAAGCGGAAAGACGCGCTTCCAGCTGGGCATTCGCCGCCGTCTCGGCATTGACTTGCGCCTGCGCCTCGGCCCGCTCCTGTTCCAGCTTTGGCTGCTGCTCCAGCGCCTCTTCCAGGTAGAAACCCTGCTCTTCCAAGGTTTGCTGCTTTTCTTCCAGTTGGAGCTTCAGGTTTTCCAGGTGGCTGCTGTCGGGCAGGCTGAGGCTGTTCTTTTCCTGCTGCAGGCGCTCGCGGCGGCTCAAGAGGCTGGCCAGGATGTTCGAGGCATTGCGCTGGTGCGCCGATTCCAGCTCCAGCTGCTGCTGGGCCTGCATGATGCGCGCGCGCGATTCCGTGCTCTTGTTTTGCGCGGCGCGCCAGGCGGCGTCCAGCTCGGGCAATTGCTCGCCCTTCTGTTCCGCCATCATTTGCGATTGCTCAACCTTCGCAGCCAGTTCCTCGAGGTGGAATTCCGCCTCTTCGATCTGTTCCTGGTATTCGCCGCCCTGGCTGGTCCACTGGTCGCGCTGGGCCGTCAGGGTGGCCAGCTGCGCCTGCAGGCGGGCGCGCGATTCGATGACGAACTTGATCTGCGCTTCCAGGCTGCCGATTTCCGCATTCGTCTGGTACAGATGGCCTTGCGCCGTATGCAAGCGGTCGCCCACGGCAAAGTGCGCCTGGCGCATCTGCTCCAGGGTCAGTTCCACGTTGCGCAGCTTGGCCGTCTGCTCTTCCAGGTCCGTCTGCGCCTGTTCCACTTCGCGGAAATAGCGCGTCTGCTCGTTTTGCGCCTCGTTCTTGCGCAGCAGCCACAACAGCTTCTGCTTTTCTTCCTGGTCCGCCTGCAAGGCGTGGAAACGGGTGGCGACAGCGGCCTGCGCTTCCAGCTTTTCCAGGTTGGCATTGAGTTCGCGCAAGATATCTTCCACGCGCAGCAGGTTTTCGCGCGTGTCCTGCAAGCGGTTTTCCGTCTCGCGGCGGCGTTCCTTGTATTTCGATACGCCGGCCGCTTCTTCGAGGAAGACGCGCAATTCTTCCGGGCGCGATTCGATGATGCGCGAAATCATGCCCTGGCCGATGATGGCGTAGGCGCGCGGACCGAGGCCCGTGCCGAGGAAGATATCCTGGATGTCGCGCCGGCGCACGGGCTGGCCATTGATGTAATAGGTGGAGGTGCCGTCGCGCGTCAGGGTGCGCTTGACGGCGATCTCGGCGTACTGGCCCCACTGGCCGGACGCCTTGCCATCGTTATTGTCGAACACCAGTTCCACGGAAGCGCGCCCGGCCGGTTTGCGGTGGGTGGAGCCATTGAAAATGACGTCCTGCATCGATTCGCCGCGCAATTCCGACGCTTTCGATTCGCCCAGCACCCAGCGCACGGCGTCGATGATGTTCGACTTGCCGCAGCCATTCGGCCCGACCACGCCCACGAGCTGGCCTGGCACCTGGAAATTGGTGGGATCGACGAAAGACTTAAATCCCGACAACTTGATGGAAGAGAGACGCACGTGTTTTAGAGTTCCTGGCCTATGCTGGCGGTTATATTTGGGTGAACCCGGTTCATATTCAGTTCATGGCCACCTTGGCCACCCTTGCGGCAACAGTCCAGCCACTCACCGCAGGGAGTGGTTCATCATACCATTTCCTGATGCTTTTCTGGCCAAAAAACCGCAGCGCCAGGCGCCGGCGTGCCCCGCCTTACGGGGCTGGGCGGCCGTCCTGCGCCAGTTTCCAGTCTTCGCGGGAAAAAACGCGCTCATGGCCGGACAGCGCCAGGGCCAGTTTTTGCAGCCATTGCTCGGTCGGCATGGGCTCCGCCTTGAAGCTGAGCCCCACCATCAGCACGAGGCTGGCCAGGGCCAGCGCATGGCTGACGGCGATATTCACGGCGCCGCGGGCGCTCCACATGAAGCCCAGGGCCAGCGCCAGGCCCAGCACGCAGCCGCTGACGGCTTCCGACACGCTGTGCGCATGCACGACCACGCGCGAAATGGCCACCAGCACGGCAAAGGCCACGCCGACGAGCACGCCGGCATGGCGCCAGCGCGGTGCAGCCCGCTGCAGCAGCACATACATCAGCACGGGAAACACGGCGCCGGCGCGCATGGCGTGGCCGCTGAAGCCCGTAAAATCGAGCGCGCTGCTGCCCACGCCCCAGCTCATGAAGGCCAGCTTCGACAGCACCACGAGGGCCAGGCCGCCGCCGTACCACAGGCTCCAGCTGAGCACCAGGCGCCATTGGCGCGAGACGAGCAGCCACAGGGCAATCGCCACGCCAGCCGGCCCCATCACGGACATATCGGCCGCAAAAGAAATCCCATTCCACCAAGTCATCGCGCCTGCACTTATTTCATGATCAGCTTGCACTATGCCACGACTCTGCCCTGTTCCGCGCGGCTTTTGCTGTGCTGCAGCGAAGAATTACATTCGATTACAAACTTTCCACGCTGAAACCATCTGCCCGGCATGGCGCGGCAGGCGTCAGATATTCGTCAGGCGCTTGCCCTTGGGCGGCGCAAAGTCGCGGATCGATTCGATCATGCCCACTTCCAGCGCCTGGTCGGCCGTCAGGTGCAGGTCGGAATACGCGTGCACCTGCCACTGCTCTTCCGTCAGGCTGACGTGGCCGCGCAGGATGCGCTCGGTACGCATGTCGTCGGCGCGCAAGCCCTCGACGATGATGCTGAGCGCGTCGGGGCGGGAACCGGGCGAGGCTGTCGCATGCGACTTGTGCACCATGAAGCGGGCCGTGTCGCTGGCATGGCGGTGCCGCCCCGCCAGGAACAGGGTGACGGCGATGGAGGCCACGGCGCCCCCGTTATAGGTGATGATGTCGAGCGGCAACTTGCTGAGGAAGTTGTACAGACAGATGCCGTCGCTGACGTAGCCGCCGTTCGACTGGATCAGGATGTGCGCGGTGGTGAGCTTGTCTTCCGTGATGTCGGCCGCGGCGTTGAAGACGCGCCGCACCATATCGCTGTTGACGTCGCCCGAGAGGGTAAAGTAACCGTGCTGCTCGGTGTTGTTTTGCGTCTCGCTTTGTGTAGTGTTCATGGCAGGCACCCGCAAGAAAGCCAGAATTTCATCATAGCGCATTCCCGCACGGCCGGGCGCCCTTTTGCGGCGCCGCCAGCCCCCCTGACAGCCCCGCAAACCGGGGCTTTTGCTGCAATTTGGCAACGTCTTTTCAGATTGACAGAAACACCCTGCTGGCATATATTCCTCCCACTTGATCGGGAGAGGGCAAACCAGCGTTGCCGCCGAAGGGGCACTACCCAAAAACTCTCAGGCAAAAGGACCGATCAGGCGGACTGCAGCTGTTGCTTTGGCGACACGTTTCAGCTCAACTCTGGAGAGCGGCCGCGGCTATTGCCGGCGGCCCACCGAAGGGGCGCACGGGGCAAGCCCCCGTAATCTCTCAGGTACAAAGGACAGGGGGGTCAGTGATCACGCTGGAAAGCCGTGTTTGGCTATTCTATGTTTTGTTAACTCCCCTTTTACCTTCGTCCCGAGGAATCCATGACGCTCAAAGCGACCCCACTCAATAACGCCCACCGTGCCCTCGGCGCCCGCATGGTCGATTTCGGCGGCTGGGACATGCCCGTCAACTACGGCTCGCAAATCGAAGAACACAACGCCGTGCGCGGCGATGCCGGCATGTTCGACGTGTCCCATATGTGCGTGGTCGATATCGAAGGTCCGAACGTGCGCGCCTTCCTGCGCGGCTTGCTGGCCAACAACGTTGACAAGCTGCAAGTGTCGGGCAAGGCGCTGTACTCGTGCATGCTCAATGCCGAAGGCACCGTCATCGATGACCTGATCGTCTACTTCTTCAACGAAAACTGGTTCCGCCTCGTCGTCAACGCGGGCACGGCTGAAAAAGACGTGGCGTGGATGCAGCAGCAAAACACCAACACCAACAGCGGCCTGACGATCACCGAGCGCCGCAATGCCAACAATCCGATGGCCCTGGTGGCCGTGCAAGGCCCGAACGCGCGCGCCAAGGTGTGGCAAGTGCTGCCGGAAACGCAAGCCGCGTCCGAAGCCATCAAGCCGTTCAACGTCGTCATCGTCAAGGACACGGCCTTCGGCGAAGTCATGCTGGCGCGCACCGGCTACACGGGCGAAGACGGCTTTGAAATCGGCGTGGCCGCGACCCAGGCGGAAGCGCTGTGGAACGCCCTGGCGGCGGCCGGCGTCAAGCCTGCCGGCCTGGGCGCGCGCGACACCCTGCGCCTGGAAGCGGGCATGAATCTGTACGGCCAGGACATGGATGAAACCGTCAACCCGCTCGACGCGGGCCTGGCGTGGACCATCGACCTCGTCAGCGAACGCGATTTCATCGGCAAGGCCGCCCTGCTGGCCAAGGGCCAGAATGCGCAATTCGTCGGTTTGATCCTGCGCGAAAAAGGCGGCGTGCTGCGCGCCCATCAAAAAGTCATCATCGCCGGCAGCGAAGCCACGGGCGAAATCACCAGCGGCACCTTCAGCCCGACGATGCAGGAAGCGATCGCGCTGGCGCGCGTGCCAAATGGCGTCGCCGTGGGCGACACCGTGCACGTGGAAATCCGCGGCAAGCAGCTGGCCGCTTCCGTCGTCAAGCTGCCTTTCGTGCGTAACGGTAAAATCCTGGCTGCGTAAGGTTTTATAGAGCCGCCCGCAAGACCGTACAACCATAATCAATAACGAACACTTACCATCTGGAGCCACACATGAACATTCCTGCAGACCTGAAGTACACCGCTTCCCACGAATGGGTACGCCTTGAAGGCGACGGCACGATCACCGTCGGCATCACCGAGTACGCGCAGGACGCCCTGGGCGACATCGTCTTCGTCGAACTGCCAACCGTGGGCAACACCTACGGCGCCGGCGACGACGCCGCCGTGGTGGAATCGGTCAAGGCAGCGAGCGACATCTACGCGCCGATCGCCGGCGAAGTCGTGGCCGTCAACGACGACGTGGTCAACTCGCCCGAGTCGATCAACGCCGACGCCTACGCCAACTGGCTGTTCAAGATCAAGCCAGCCGACGTGTCGGCCCTGGACGGCTTGCTCGACGCTGCCGCCTATGGCGCCACTACCGGCGCGTAATCGCGTTTGACTCACGGGCCGCAATCGCGGCCCGTTTGCATTTTTTCTGCGCTGCGCCCGCGCGCCGCATCCCGGTTTTTCAGTCTTTTTTGGCCTCTATATCATGACCCGCACCAGCCTGACCCAACTCGAAGCACGCGATGCCTTCATCGCCCGCCACATCGGCCCTTCCCACACCGAACAAGCAGCCATGCTGGCGACCCTCGGCTATCCATCGCGCGCCGCGCTGATCGACGCCCTGGTACCGGCCAACATCCGCAACAAGGGCGCCCTGCCCCTGGGCGCGTACTCGCAGCCGATGCCGGAACAGGAAGCCCTGTCGCGCCTGAAAGCCATCGCCGGCAAGAACCAGGTACTCAAATCCCTGATCGGCCAAGGCTACTACAACACGTTCACGCCCGGTGTCGTTTTGCGCAACATCTTTGAAAATCCGGCCTGGTATACGGCGTACACGCCTTACCAGCCTGAGATTTCGCAAGGCCGCCTGGAAGCGATCCTGAACTTCCAGCAAGTGATCACGGACCTCACCGGCATGGGCATCTCGAACGCCTCGATGCTGGACGAAGGCACGGCCGCCGCCGAAGCGATGACCCTGATCCAGCGCGTGGGCAAGTCGAAGTCGAACGTGCTGTATGTCGCCAATGACGTGCTGCCGCAAACGCTGGAAGTGGTGCAGACGCGCGCCCAGCCGATCGGCATCGAAGTGCGCACGTTTGATCCGGCTGAAATCGAATCGCTGGACGCCTGCTTCGGCGTGCTGCTGCAATACCCTGGCGTCAACGGCGTCGTGCGCGATTACCGCGCCGGCGTGGAAAAACTGCACGCGAACGGCGCCATGGTCATCGTCGCGGCCGACCTGCTGGCCCTGACCATGCTCACGCCTCCGGGCGAATGGGGCGCCGACGTCGTCGTCGGCAACAGCCAGCGCTTCGGCGTGCCGCTCGGTTTCGGCGGCCCGCACGCGGGCTATCTGTCCACGCGCGATGAATTCAAGCGCAATATGTCGGGCCGCCTGGTGGGCGTGACCGTCGATGCGCAAGGCAACAAGGCGTATCGCCTGGCCCTGCAAACGCGCGAACAGCATATCCGCCGCGAAAAAGCGACCTCCAACATCTGCACGGCGCAAGTGCTGCTGGCCGTGATGGCCTCGATGTACGCCGTCTACCACGGCCCGGCCGGCCTGCTGCAGATCGCCCGCCGCGTGCACCGCTTTACGGGCGTGCTGGCGGCCAACCTGAAGACCCTCGGCTATGGCGTCGTCAACGCGACTTACTTCGACACCCTGACCATCAACGTCGCCGATGCGGCGCAACTGCACGCGACGGCCATGCACCACGGCGTCAACCTGCGCAAGATCGACAACACCCACGTGGGCGTGTCGCTCGATGAAACCACCACGCGCGACGATATCGCGCTGCTGTGGAAAGTGTTCGCGCACGGCCTGACCAACGCGCCTGCCGCGCCGGACCTGGACAGCGTGGAAGCAAATGTGACCAGCGCCCTGCCGGCCAACCTGGCGCGCGAAAGCGCCTACCTGACCCACCCCGTCTTCAACAGCTACCATTCGGAACACGAAATGCTGCGCTACCTGCGCAGCCTGGCCGACAAGGACCTGGCGCTGGACCGCACCATGATCCCGCTCGGCTCGTGCACCATGAAGCTAAACGCGACGAGCGAAATGATCCCCGTCACCTGGCCGGAATTTTCGAACATCCACCCGTTCGCGCCGGACGCGCAAACGGTTGGCTACCGCGAGATGATTTCGCAGCTGGAAGAGATGCTGTGCGCCTTGACGGGCTACGCGGCCGTCTCGCTGCAGCCGAACGCCGGCTCGCAGGGCGAATACGCGGGTCTGCTGGTGATCAAGGCCTACCATGAATCGCGCGGCGAAGGCCACCGCAACATTTGCCTGATCCCGTCGTCGGCGCATGGCACCAACCCCGCCTCGGCCAATATGGTCGGCATGCAGGTGGTCGTCACCAGCTGCGACGCCAACGGCAACGTGGACCTGGCCGACCTGAAGGCGAAGGCGGAAAAGCACAGCGCCAACCTGGCTTGCGTGATGGTCACCTACCCGTCCACCCACGGCGTGTTTGAAGAAGGCATCCAGGAACTGTGCGAAATCATCCATGCGCACGGCGGCCAGGTCTACATCGACGGCGCCAACATGAACGCGCTGGTCGGCGTGGCCGCTCCCGGCTCGTTTGGCGGCGACGTGTCCCACCTGAACCTGCACAAAACCTTCTGCATCCCGCACGGCGGCGGCGGACCGGGCGTCGGCCCGATCGGCGTCGGCGCCCACCTGGCGAAATTCCTGCCGAACCAGCGTTCCTCGGGCTACCAGCGCGATGCTGCCGGCATCGGCGCCGTCAGCGCCGCGCCATTCGGCTCGGCCAGCATCCTGCCGATTTCGTGGATGTACATCGCCATGATGGGCGCGGAAGGCTTGACGGCAGCCACCGAGACGGCGATCCTGGCGGCGAACTACATCGCGCGCCGCCTGGCGCCGCACTACCCCGTGCTGTACTCGGGCCACGACGGCCTGGTCGCGCACGAGTGCATCCTGGACCTGCGCCCGATCACGGACGCCACCGGCATCAGCAACGAAGACGTGGCCAAGCGTTTGATGGACTTCGGCTTCCATGCGCCGACCATGAGCTTCCCCGTGCCGGGCACCCTGATGATCGAACCGACGGAAAGCGAATCGAAAGTGGAAATCGACCGCTTCATCGACGCCATGATCGCCATCCGCGCGGAAATCGCCAAGGTCGCCAGCGGTGAATTCGACCACGACGACAACCCGCTGAAAAACGCGCCGCACACGGCACAGGTATTGATGTCGGACAACTGGGAACGCAAGTACAGCCGCGAAATCGCCGCCTACCCCGTCGCTTCCTTGCGCCAGCGCAAGTACTGGCCGCCGGTCGGCCGCGCCGACAACGTGTACGGCGACCGCAACCTGTTCTGCGGTTGCGCGCCCATCAGCTCATACGAAGAGGAATAACGCCAGACCAAACCTACTGCGCGTCGCGCTTTGCGGCCGGCGATGCTCACCGTACTGAAGTACGGTTGCGCTTCTCGGCCACAAGGGGGCGCCGAGCCTCACTGACGCTCGCTACGGTTTTGTCAGGCGTCGAAACTCAGTAATCAGGAATTAAAATCCCGGCGAAAACCGGGAGCATTAAACCAGAACGGCAGGCCGCAAGGTCTGCCGTTTTTTTTATGCGCCGCGTTACAGCGCCAGCAAGGCCGCGCCCGGCAATCCCAGGGCGGTGCCCAGCATCGTCAGCAGCACGACATCGCGCCGCTCGCAGCGGCCGCGGTGCGAACTCCAGGCGGCGAACAGCAAGGCCACGGCCACGCCGCTGAGCGAAATACCCACTTCCGTCATGTCCACTCTCCCCGCAGATGCGGCACAGCTGCCATTGTTACGTTCATCATCGTCGTCATCCTTTGCCTTTATTAAGTTAGCTACCTATCGGTAGGTAGTCAGTGTACAATAAAAAAGACGGCAATGTCCATGCCGTGTTTTTTGACGATACAAAGGAAGCGCAATGCAGCAGCAAACCCCTCTCCCCGCCGCCAGTCTCGGGCTGGCGGCTTCCCTGGCCCTGGTGGCCGTGCTCGGCCCGGCCGGCATCGACATGTACCTGGCCTCGATGCCCGCCATGGCGCGCGAGCTGCACACCTCGTATGCGAACGTGCAGCTAAGCCTGACGGTTTTCCTGCTCGCCCTGGGCGGCGGGCAATTGCTGTGCGGACCGCTCACCGACATGCTGGGCCGGCGCCGTCCGCTGCTGGCCGGCATCGCCGTGTACATTCTTGCCGCCGTGTGGGCGTCGCAGGCGGATCAATTGAGCACCCTGCTGCTGGCGCGCTTGCTGCAAGGCATGGGCGCCGCGCTGACCCTGGTCGTGGTGATGAGCATGGTGCGCGACGTGGCCGATGGCGTCAAAGCGGCGCAGCTGTTTGCCCTCTTGATGACCATCGTCGGCCTGGCGCCCGTGCTGGCGCCCGCCGTGGGCGGCTTGCTCGACGCGCATTACGGCTGGCGCGCCGTGATGCTGGCCCTGGCTGCGCTAGGTCTCTTGACCTTGCTCAATAGCGCGCTGTTCCTGCCAGAAACCCTGCCAGCGGCCCGGCGCGTCGCGCCGCGCGGCATGCACCGCACGTATGCGCGCATCGCGCTGGACCGCGCCTTCCTGCTGCCCGCGCTGGCCCTGTCCGCCACTTTCTTTTTCCTGTTTGCCTATATCGGCGGAGCGTCGCTCGTGTACCAGCGCGATTTCGGCCTGTCCGCAGGCAGCTTCGGCCTCGTCTTCGGCGCCACGGGCGTGGCCGTGCTGCTGGGCGCCATGGCCAGCGGCCGCCTGGTGGAAAAGCACGGCGTGGCGCGCCTTTGCGTGGCGGGCAGCGCGGCCATGCTGGGCGGCGCGGGGCTGGCGCTGCTCGGCGCCTGGGCGGGAGCAGGCATCGCCGCCGTCGTGCCAGGCATGTTCGTGGCCCTGTTTGGCCTGGGCATCGCGGAAGCGGCGCTGATGGCCATGGCCATGGGTTCCCAGCAGCGCGCGCTCGGTTCCACGGCCGCCCTGCTGGGCGCCATCCAGATGACCTTGTCGTCGCTGGCCACGCCGCTGGCGGCCAGCCTGTCCGAATGGGGGCCGCTGCCGTGGCTGCTGCTCTTGACCGTGGCCGGCCTGCTGGTATCATGGCTGACCCTGGCCACTGCGCGCGTCCATCCGGTCCATGCCAGCAGCCTGGGAGCGCACTGACGCCTCACCCCATATCACCCCCATGATGAAAAAACGCTCGGCCTCGGCCGATAACATCTGTGCCGTCGCCGTCGTCCACTTTTCGGAACACGGCTACGACGCTTCGTCCCTCAGCGACATCGCCGCGCAGGCGGGCATGCGCAAGGCGTCGCTGTATTCGCACTTCGCCGGCAAGGACGCCCTCTTCCTCGACGTGTTTGCCGACGCCCTGGCCGAAGAGCAAGCCTTCATGGACAGCTGCTTCGCCGACGAAGCGGCGCTGGCGGCGCCCGGCGGCCAGCAAGCCGGCGCCCTGTACTGCGACCGCATGGCGCAGCGCTATGCGGACTCGGCCCATTTGCGCTTTCTGCTGCGCACGGCGTATTTGCCGCCCGCGCCCCTGCGCGTGGAAGTGGGCACGGGCTACGAAGCCTTGCTGGCGCAGCTGCAGCGGTATTACGTGCAGAGCCTGGCCCGTCTCGCGCCCACGTTATCGCCGCAGCGCGTCGACCTGTATGCGCAAGCCTACCTGGGCATCGTCGACAGCCTGCACGTGGAGCTGATCTACGCGGGCGGCGCCGCGCTGCAGCAGCGTCATGCGGCGCTGTGGCAGATATTGTCCGATTCGCTGGCGATGGCCACGCAACATGGCTGAGCATGCGGCCTGCCACAGTCACATTACACTTTGGAAACCTAAGATTTCTTCAGTTGACACTCTTGCAGCATGTGCATAAGATGCCCCCATTATTCATTTACGGAGTCCCACGTGGGTACTTGTTCTAGTGACAGTAGCCGATCTTGTATCGGCGATTGCCTCGGCAGCTAAACAGCAAGCAACGCGGAACTCTCTTTCCTCCGTGCCTTGCTGAGCAAGGTGCGGTGTCTCGCGCGGCCAGTACGGTCGCACGCCTCTCCCCCCTCTTTCCGATCGCGACCGGCTACTGACCCGGATTGCCCGCCAGCACTATCGTGCTTTGGCGGCACGCAAGTCTTGCCTGCGGCTGCGCCGCCCGTCAACACCTCGTCGTGAAAGGAAGAGCAATGAATCTCTTCACCCGCTTATTCGAATCGTTCCTGCGCAAGCGCCATACGGCAGGCAACTTCCGCCGCCGCGCCATGCCGCTGGAAAACAGCACGGCCCGCCCCGTGCCCGACCACCTGGCGCGCCAGTTGCTGGCTGCCGCCCATGAAGACCTCGATAGCGCCCTGAACCGCCTGCACACGCGCCTGGAAGGCTTGCGCGATGCCGAAGCACAAGTGATCGGCGCGCAAACGGGTCCGAACGAGGTCGAGCATGAAAAACCGCTGGCCTGGTACCAGCACCTGTGGCTGTGCTACAAGAATCCGTTCAACCTGCTGCTCACCGTGCTGGCCATCGTTTCCTACCTGACGGAAGACCCGAAGGCAACCATCGTCATCGGCACCATGGTGATCTTGTCGACCCTGCTGCGTTTCGTGCAGGAAGGCCGCTCGAACCGGGCCGCCGAGCGCCTGAAAGCCATGGTCAGCAATACCGCCACCGTGCTGCGCAATGGCCAGCAAGTCGAGCTGCCGATCCGCCAGCTGGTGCAGGGCGACATCATCGTGCTGTCGGCAGGCGACATGATCCCCGCCGATTGCCGCCTGCTGTCCGCGAAAGACCTGTTCGTCAGCCAGGCCGCCATGACGGGCGAATCCTTGCCGGTGGAAAAGATGGCCGAGCTGGCCGACGCCCATGGCAAAGATCCCATGGAACTGGCCAATCTGCTGTTCATGGGTACGAACGTGATCTCGGGCGCCGCCACGGCGCTGGTATTGGCTACGGGCAACCGCACCTATTTCGGCACCATCGCCACGCGCGTGACGGCCACCGAACGCACGCCCACGGCGTTTGAGGCGGGCGTGAACAGCGTCAGCTGGCTCTTGATCCGCTTCGCCCTCGTGATGGCGCCGCTGGTCTTCCTGATCAACGGCTGGACCAAGGGCGACTGGATGGAAGCGTTCCTGTTCGCCCTGTCCGTGGCTGTCGGCCTGACGCCGGAAATGCTGCCCATGATCGTCACCAGCACCCTGGCCAAGGGCGCCGTGAAACTGTCGAAAAAGAAAGTCGTCGTCAAGCGCCTGGACGCCATCCAGAACTTCGGCGCCATGGACGTGTTGTGCACGGACAAGACGGGCACCTTGACGCAGGACAAGATCGTGCTCGAGCGCCACACCGACGTGTTCGGCCAGCAATCCGATGAAGTGCTGCAATTCGCCTATTTGAACAGCCACTACCAGACGGGCCTCAAAAACCTGCTGGACCGCGCCGTGCTCGACCACGTGGAATTGCAGACGGAAATGCAGCTGGCGCGCGATTACGTGAAAGTCGATGAAATCCCCTTCGATTTCGTGCGCCGCCGCATGTCCGTCGTCGTTTCCGAAAAGAATGACCACCATGAATTGATCTGCAAGGGCGCCGTCGAGGAAATCCTCGCCGCCTGCAGCCACCTGCGCCTGGGCGGCGTGAATATTCCCCTCGATGCGGCTCTGCTGGACAAGGTGCTGGAAACCACGCATGGCCTGAATGCGGAAGGTTTGCGCGTGGTGGCCGTGGCCGTCAAGGAAGTGCCGCCCCATAAAACCGTGTACGGCGTGGCCGATGAAACGGCGCTCACGCTGATCGGCTATGTCGCTTTCCTCGATCCGCCGAAGGAATCGACGGCGCCCGCCCTGCGCGCGCTGGCGGAACACGGCGTGACCGTGAAAGTGTTGACGGGCGACAACCACCTCGTGACGGCGAAGATTTGCCGCGAAGTGGGCCTGGCCGTGCATGGCGTGCTGCAAGGTCCGCAACTGGACGACATGGATGACGCGACCCTGGCGAAAGCGGCCGAGGACAACACGGTGTTTGCCAAGCTCAGCCCGCTGCACAAGGAGCGCCTCGTGCGCGCCCTGCGCGGCAATGGCCACATCGTCGGCTTCATGGGCGACGGCATCAACGACGCGCCCGCCCTGCGCGCGGCCGATATCGGCATTTCCGTCGATTCCGCCGTCGATATCGCCAAGGAAGCGGCCGACATCATTTTGCTGGAAAAGAGCCTGATGGTGCTGGAAGAAGGCGTGCTGGAAGGCCGCCGCACCTTCAGCAACATGCTCAAATACATTCGCATGACGGCCAGCTCGAACTTCGGCAATGTGTTTTCCGTGCTGGTGGCCAGCGCCTTCCTGCCGTTCCTGCCCATGCTGCCGCTGCACTTGCTGGTGCAAAACCTGCTGTACGACGTGTCGCAGATCGCCATCCCGTTCGACAATGTCGACGCCGAACTGATCCAGCAGCCGCTGAGCTGGAACCCGCGCGACATCGGCCGCTTCATGGTGTTTTTCGGCCCCATCAGCTCGATCTTCGACATCAGCACGTTTATCCTGATGTGGCATGTATTTGGCGCGAATACCCCGGAACAGCAAACCCTGTTCCAGTCCGGCTGGTTCGTCGTGGGGCTGTTGACGCAAACCCTGATCGTGCACCTGATCCGCACGCCCAAGCTGCCCTTCATCGACAGTATCGCTTCCGTGCCCCTGCTGGTGGCCACGACCCTGATCATGGCCGTGGGCGTATTCCTGCCGATGGGACCGCTGGCGACCTACTTCAAGCTGCAAGCCTTGCCATTGGGCTACTTCCCCTGGCTGCTGGGCATCCTCGTCTGCTACACCCTGCTGACGACGTTCATGAAACGCGTGTACCTGCGCAAATTCGGCTGGCAATAGTATGATGGGCCGCTCTTACCCCTACACAAGGCACGCATGAGCGGCTCCCCCTCACCTTCATCCATATCCAAACGCACGCAGGCCCTGCTGCTGTCGGGCCTCGTGTTTCCCGGCAGCGGGCATTTCTTATTAAAACGCAAGGCGCGCGGCTGCCTGTTCCTCGTGCCCGCCCTCGTCGCGCTGGTGCTCGTATTACGCCAGATCATGGCACGATTGGATCAAGTTATGGCACAGATCGACAGCGGCGCCCTGCCCCTCGACGTGCAGCTGATCGTGGAAAAAGTCGATGCGCTGTCGGCCCATGACGGCCCCGCCATGACGGTGGCCGTGGGCGTGCTGGTGGCGTGCTGGATCGGCAGCCTCGTCGATACCATGCTATTGAAGCCGTAAGATCGCTGGCGTCAGACGGCATCGCCCTTGACGCGGCACGGCTTCGGTCCGCGCACGGCGGCGATGCGCGCTTCGCTGCGCACCTGCACGCGGCCGCTGAACCAGCCCTGCAAATCCTCGCCAAAGCCGGCCGGCGCCGCACTGCCCACGCCTTGCGCCAGGTCCGCCAGGGTCGTCTTGGCCAGCTCGGCGCGCATGCTTTTCTCGGCGCGCAGCATCAAGGCATGGATGCCGCACACGCCGCTGGTCATCCAGCCGGGCGGCTCGCCTTCATACAGGGTGCAGCGGCTGCGGATCTGCTGGCAATCGAACAGCGGTTTCGGCCCCTCGATGGCATCCACCACGTCGAGCACGCTGATCTCGCCCGCGGGGCGCGCCAGCTGGTAGCCGCCGCGTATGCCTTCCGACGCCGTCACGATGCCCGCCTTTTCCAGCTTGGGAAAGATTTTTGCCAGGAAAGAGACGGAAATGCCCTGCAACTCCGCCAGGTCGCGGCTGCTGGCAGGCTCGGCAAGCGGCTGCGCCAGATACAGCAGGCAATGCAAGCCATACTCGGTGCCGCTTCCATAATGTGCCATGATGCCATTCCTCCGTTGCAAAACGGGGACTGTAGCACTCCCCGTTTGCAGCCGCAAGGCTACAGCGACAGCTCGAACGCGGGATCGGCGGCCGCCAGCGCCGCCGCGCTGTCGGCGGGCGGATAAATCACGCTGCCATTGATGGCCACCTTCAATGCCTTGCCTTCGCTGCCCGTCATCCACACCTTGCGCTCCCAGCCCTGCGTGACGACCGCGCCCCACGCCCCCAGGTCGAGGCACGTCACATAATACGGCTGGCGGTAGGGCCGCGTGGCCAGGCCCAGCAGGTCTGCCACGGCATTGTCGCCCGAGGAACGTCCGAGGAACATGGCGTGCTGGCAACTCATCAGCGTGTGATTGCCAGCGTCGTCCGTGGCCGCGACGGCCGCGTCGCCCGTGGCAAACACATTGGGGGCAGCAGGCACGCGCAAGTCGTTCGCCACCCGCAGGCGGCCCGCCGCATCCTTGTCGCCGGGAATCTGCGCCGTCAGCGCGCTGGCCCGCACGCCCGCCGTCCACACCACGGTGGCCGCCTCGATGCGCTCGCCATCGGCCGTCGTCAAGCCGTCCCCGTCGATGGCGGCGACGGCTGAACCGAGCCGGCATTCCACGCCCAGCTCCGCCAGCGCCTGCTCGATCACGGGACGCGGTCCCGGTCCCAGGTCGGGGCCGATGTCGGGCGCCCGCTCGACGATGATCACCTTGATCTCGGCATCCTGCCCCAGGATGGCGCGCAGGCGGGCCGGCAGTTCGGCCGCCAGCTCGATGCCCGTGAAGCCGCCACCGGCCACGATGACCGTATTGCGCGCAGCCGATGCGGGCCGGCCAGCCAGGCCATGCAGGTGCGCATCGAGCGCCACCGCGTCGTCGCGCTGGTCGGTGCTGAAGGCAAATTCTTGCAGGCCCGGAATATCCGGCCGGAACAGGCTGCTGCCCGCCGCCAGCACCAGGCGGTCGTAGGCCAGGGTCGAACGGCTGCCGTCGGCGGCCACGATGTCGACCTCGTCGCTGGCGCTGCGGATGGTCTCGACCTTGCCCGCGATGAAGCGCACGCCCGTGTCGTCGAACAGTTGCTGCAACGGCGCCACCATGCCGGCAGGCGCCGGCTCGTACAGGCGCGGGCGCATCGTCAGCACCGCTTCCGGCGCCACCAGCGCCACTTCGATGTCGCCTGCCGCAACGTTTTCCAGCGTCAGGCGGCGCACGGCGGCCAGGGCACTCCACAAGCCGGCAAAGCCGGCACCAATGATCAATACGCGCTGTGTCATGTTTTTTCTCCTTGATTTGATAACGCAGACTATATCACTCCGCGTTATGCGACGCAAGCGGACATGGCGAAAAAGGCGCAGCCTGTCTTGCGGTCCGCGCCGCACTCGCGTAGATTCGCGGCACAACGAACAGGGAAAGTCCCATGCAAGAGGAATTGGAAACATTGCTGGCAGCAGCGTTCAAGAGCGAGCGGATACAGGCGCGCCGGCTGGCGGCGCTGGAAGGCATCGCCGGCGACGCGGCGCTGCAGCGCATACTGGAACAGGCGGCAGGCACGCAGGGCCTTGCCGCCCTGCTGGCGACACGGACGCAGGCGCGCGCGGCCGACGCGCAGCGCAAGGCGCAAAAGATCAGCGACCGCCAGCAGGCACAAGCGGCCAAGCGCCTGCTGGCTGGCCCCGCTTCGGCATGGCGCGGCTGGTTCGACGGCTCCGCCCACCCGAATCCGGGCAAGCTGGGCATCGGCGCCCTGCTGCTGGGGCCGAACGGCGAACGTATCGAAGTGAGCGAGGCGGCCGGTTATGGCAGCAGCAGCGATGCGGAATATGCGGCCCTGACGGCCGTGCTGCAGGCGGCACTCGGCGTGCGCCCGCCGCCCGCGCAACTGCTGCTGTACGGCGACAGCCAGGTGGTGATCAACGATGTATTGGGAACGGCGGCAGGCGCCAAGGGACTGGAAATACACAGGGCCACCGTAGTGGCCCTGCTGGAACAATTACACGATGTAACGCTGCGCTGGCTGCCGCGTCACCGCAATGGCGAGGCGGACCGGCTGTCGCAGCTGGCGATCGCCGGCTGGGTGGAGGAAGACCCTCCACCCCTTGCCGTTTAGGCGGCGCGGCCGATCTGCAATGCCTCTTGCGGCGCCTTGGCCGCCGGGCGCTTGCCGCCGCCCACGGCCTTCAAGCCGCCGGCGCCGGCCTGCTGGCCATTGAGTTTAAAGACGCTGACGACTTGCGCCAGGTTGTGCGCCTGGTGCTGCATCGATTCGGCGGCGGCCGCCGACTCTTCCACCAGGGCCGCATTTTGTTGCGTCACGGCATCCATCTGGCCGATGGCCCGGTTGATTTCGTCGATGCCCACGCTTTGCTCGCTGCTGGCCGCCGTGATTTCCGTGATGATGTCGCTCACGCGCTGCACGCTGTCGACAATATCGTTCATGGTCGAACCGGCTTGCGCCACCAGCATGCTGCCCGCGTTGACTTGCTCCACGGAAGCACCGATCAGGGTCTTGATCTCTTTCGCCGCCGATGCGGAACGCTGCGCCAGGTTGCGCACTTCGGACGCCACGACGGCAAAGCCGCGACCCTGCTCGCCTGCGCGCGCCGCTTCCACGGCCGCGTTCAGGGCCAGGATGTTCGTCTGGAAGGCGATGCCATCGATCACGCTAATGATATCGACGATCTTGTTCGAGGAAGCGTTGATCGATTCCATCGTGCCCACCACTTGCGCCACCACTGCGCCGCCCTTGACGGCCACTTGCGCCGCCGAGGCCGCCAACTGGTTCGCCTGGCGCGCATTGTCCGCATTCTGTTTCACGGTGGAAGTCAGCTCTTCCATCGACGACGCCGTTTCTTCCAGGGAACCGGCCTGCTCTTCCGTGCGGGAAGACAGGTCCTGGTTGCCGGCGGCGATCTGCGTCGACGACGTCGCGATGCTGTCCGTGCCGCTGCGCACTTCGCTGACGATGTTGAGCAAGCTCGTGTTCATGTCCTTCAAGGCCAGCAAAAGTTGCCCAGTTTCATCTTTGGCGCTGGCGTCGATCTGCGCCGTCAAGTCGCCATCGGCCACCTTGCGGGCGATGTCCACGGCCGTGCGCAGGGGGCGCACGATGCCCGTCGTCAACAGCCAGGCGCAGACGACGCCAAAGCCCAGCGCCAGCACGGCCAGGGTCAGCAGCAAGTTGCGGCTCGTCTTGGCGACCTCGTCGATCTCGCGCGCCGTCGTGTCGATGCTGGCGCGCTGGTGCTGCAGCATGTCGTTGACCACTTTCAGGTATTTCGTCGAACCGGGCACGAAGATGCCCTGGAACGCCTTTTCTGCCTCGGCTTCCTGTCCATCCGCCTTCAGCTTCGACACTTGCGCGCGCGAATCGAGGTAGACCTTGCGCTGTTCGCTCACCAGGCGGAACAGTTCCTTTTCTTCCGGGCTGGAAATCAAGGCTTCGATTTTCTTTTGCAATTCGCCCGACACGACGGACGATTGCTTGGCCTCTTCCGCAAAATACGCGCCCAGTGACGTGTCGCTGCTGCGCGCGATGGCCGTGGTGCGGCGCACGCCGCTATCGATCTTTGCATACCAGTCGGAAATATAGCGTTCCTTCGCCAGCGGCAGCTCCATCATGGTGCGCGTGGCCATGGCCACGTCGTGCAAGCGCCACACGCTGATGCCCGTAATGAGCATGGAAAACAGCAAAATCACGGCAAAACCCAGGCCGAGGCGCACACCAATACTGACGTTTCTTAACAAATTCATGTGAATATCCTAAAAAAGCGGAACCAGACTATATAAAAGGGGTTGCGGCTGCGCAAGGCAGCCGCGGCGGCATCAGCGCGTGCCGATGCGCAAAGTGGTTTGCGGCGCTGCCTGGCGTTTCTGCACACCCTTCACGCCGCCGGCGCCGGCCTGCTGGCCATTGAGTTTAAAGACGCTGACCACTTGCGCCAGGTTGTGCGCCTGGTGCTGCATCGATTCGGCGGCGGCCGCCGATTCTTCCACCAGGGCCGCATTTTGTTGCGTCACGGCATCCATCTGGCCGATGGCCCGGTTGATCTCGTCGATGCCCACGCTTTGCTCGCTGCTCGCCGCCGTGATTTCCGTGATGATGTCGCTCACGCGCTGCACGCTGTCGACGATATCGTTCATGGTCGAACCGGCTTGCGCCACCAGCATGCTGCCCGCGTTGACTTGCTCCACGGAAGCACCGATCAGGGTCTTGATCTCTTTCGCCGCCGACGCCGAACGCTGGGCCAGGTTGCGCACTTCGGACGCCACGACGGCAAAGCCGCGGCCCTGCTCGCCCGCGCGCGCCGCTTCCACGGCCGCATTCAGGGCCAAAATGTTCGTCTGGAAGGCGATGCCGTCGATGACGGAAATGATGTCGACGATCTTGTTCGACGAAGCGTTGATCGATTCCATCGTGCCCACCACTTGCGCCACGACTGCGCCGCCCTTGACGGCCACTTGCGCAGCCGAGGCCGCCAACTGGTTCGCCTGGCGCGCATTGTCCGCATTCTGTTTCACGGTGCTGGTCAGCTCTTCCATCGACGACGCCGTTTCTTCCAGGGAACCGGCCTGCTCTTCCGTGCGGGAAGACAGGTCCTGGTTGCCGGCGGCGATTTGCGTCGACGACGTCGCGATGCTGTCCGTGCCGCTGCGCACTTCGCCCACGATATTGAGCAAGCTCGTGTTCATGTCCTTCAGGGCCAGCAAAAGTTGCCCAGTTTCATCTTTGGCGCTGGCGTCGATCTGCGCCGTCAAGTCGCCATCAGCCACCTTGCGGGCAATGTCCACGGCCGTGCGCAGGGGGCGCACGATGCCCATCGTCAAGACCCAGGCACAGACGACGCCGAATGCCAGCGCCAGCGCGGCCAGTACCAGCATCAGGTTGCGGCTGGTATTGGCGACGGCGTCGATCTCGCGCGCGGTGGCGTCGATCGTGGCGCGCTGGTGTTCCAGCAAGTCCGAGACCATCTTCTGGTATTTGGCGGCGGCCGGCACGAAGGTCTTTTCAAACACTTCATTGGCGGCATCGACCTGCGCTTCGCCCTTCAGCTTGTAGACCTGGTCGCGCGAACCGATATACACCTTGCGCTGCTCCAGCAAGCCCGCGAACATGGCTTTTTCCTCCGGCTTGTCGATCAGCGCCTCGATTTTCTTTTGCAGCTCGGCCGAGCTGGACGAGGAGACTTTCGATTCTTCGGCAAAATAGCCGCTCAGCGAGGTATCGCTGCTGCGGGCAATGGCGATGGTGCGGCGCACGGCGCTGTCGATGCGGCCATACCAGTCGGAAATATAGCGCTCCTTGGCCAGCGGCTGCTCCATCATGACGCGCGTGGCGCTGGCCACGTCGTGCAAGCGCCAGACGCTGATGCCCGTAATGAGCATGGAAAACAGCAAAATCACGGCAAAACCGAGTCCCAGGCGGACACCGATGCTGACGTTGCGTAATAAATTCATGTGACTGTCCTAAAAACCCGGATGCCGGCGTGGCGGCCGGCTGGCGCTCCCGCTCAGGGCGGACGCTGGCTGGCTGCCATGGCGAAACGGGCGTAAAAAGTGAAACTCAAGTGAAACTGGCGCACGGTTCGGCTGAACCGTGCGCCAGGAAATGCGCTAGCGTGCGCCTTGCAGAAAAAGCAAACAATGCTTGGGGTCAATTGTTTCTAAAAAACCCTCTCGCACTAGGGTGTCAGGAAATGTTCAGGGCAAGGCGCGTTGCCGAAGACAGTACGAATGTACGGCGAGGCAATGCAACGCCGTCCTGGACTTTTCCTGGCGGCCTAGGCTGCCAATTTTTCGATCAAGCCCATATCGGCGCTGGACATCAACTGGTCGATATCGACCAGGATCAGCATGCGCTCGTCGATGGTGCCCAGGCCGATCACGTATTCCGTGTTGATCGAACGGCCCATGTCCGGCGCCGGCTTGATCTGTTCCGGCATCAGGGTGGTGACGTCGGAAACGCGGTCGACGACCATGCCGACGACGCGGTTGCCGATATTGAGGATGATGACGACGGTGAACTGGTCATAACTGGGCGTGCCCAGGTTGAACTTGATGCGCATGTCGACGATGGGCACGATGATGCCGCGCAGGTTGACCACGCCTTTGACGAACTCGGGCGCGTTGGCGATGCGGGTCGGCGTTTCATAGCTGCGGATTTCGCTGACTTTCTGGATGTCGATGCCATATTCTTCCTGGCCCAGGGTAAAGGCCAGGTATTCGGCAGCCTTGGCAACGGTTGCGCCAGTGTCGCTGGAAATGGTGTTCATGATATTCCTTTCGTTAACTCGCCTGGGGCGCAGGCCAAGGCACGCTGCAAGCAAGCCTTGGACGTGGCAGAGTCACCCAACAGGGGATGGCCGCCACTTGTGTGTTTTTGCAAATATTTTCTAGCAATTAGCTTATGCCTCTAATTTCCGTGCGGCAATGTTACCCCATGTAAATTTTACATGCACTAAAAAAGAGCGACCGTCTGATTTTTGATTTTCAAAGATGCAATTTATGTGGCGAATACAGCACGCCGGCGCGCCTGGCCCCCGCCGCACTGGCAGCCCTTGCTTTATGTAAATTTGACATGCACTAAAAAAGAGCCATCGACGGCTTGATACTTTTCAAAAATACAATTCGTGTGGCAAATACGGCACGCCGGCCCCCGCCACGCACTGCGCCGTTTTATGCCACACTGGCGGCCCCTGCTTTTTACGACTGTGAACATGCATTCTTTGCTTTCCCAATGGCAACCACGCCTGCTGGCGCTGGCTACGGCCGGCCTGGGCGATGACGGCGCCCACGACCTCAACCACCTGCACCGCGTCTGGCGCAATGCCAGTGTCCTGCTGCAAGAGCATGCGGACGCGGATGCGCTCACCGTGATGGCCGCCTGCTACCTGCACGACCTGGTCAACCTGCCCAAAAACCACCCCGAGCGCCACCTGGCTTCGCGCCAGGCGGCAACGCTGGCTTGCCGCCAGCTGGCGGAACTGGATTTTCCGGCAGAAAAATTGGCCGGCGTGGCCCACGCCATCGAGACGCACAGTTTTTCCGCCAACTTGCCGCCGCACACGCTCGAAGCGCAAATCGTGCAGGATGCCGACCGCATCGATGCGTTGGGCGCCGTGGGACTGGCGCGGTTGTTCTATACGGCGGCGCGCATGGATAGCGCGCTGGCGCATGGCACGGACCCGCTGGCGCAGCAGCGTCCGCTCGACGACAAGGCTTACGCGCTCGACCACATCGTCACCAAGCTCGACAAGCTACCCGGCAAGATGCAGACGGCGGCGGGCCGCGCGCTGGCCGAACAGCGGCTGGCCGTGCTGACGGATTTCCGCGCCGCCTTTGCCGACGAATGGGGAATTGCTCTCTAGCATGGGTGGCGATAGCCAGCATGGCCCACGCTGTCTATAATGCAAGGCTCAGCTATCGCGCCGCGCGCCAGCAGGAAGCTGCCACGCGCCGGCGCCACGCCAACAACTGAACTCCGCACGCCGCACGGCGGCGCGGGGTGCGCGCCGAAAGCATGCATGTCCGACAAAACCAGCCCCGACAGCCATTCACCGTCATCGCCCGCCGCGCCCGCGCGCGCCGGCAACCTCAATTTCATCCTCGTCTGCGTCTTCATCGACATGCTGGGCATCGGCCTGGTGGTGCCCGTGCTGCCCATCCTGATCGGCGACTTTGTCAACGGCAAGGATGAGCAAGCATTCTGGTACGGCATCATGGCGGCCGTCTTCGGCTTGCTGCAATTCATCTTCATGCCCATGCTGGGCGCCATCAGCGACCGCGTGGGACGCCGCCCCGTGCTGCTGTATTCGATGGCCGGCATGGGCATCAACTTTCTCGCCACGGGCTGGGCGCCGAACCTGGCATGCCTGTTCATCGGCCGCATCATCGGCGGCGTCTCGTCGGCCAGCATGTCGGTCGCGTCCGCCTATGCGTCCGACGTCTCCACGCACGACAACCGCGCCAAGAGCTTCGGCAAGATCGGCGCCGCCTTCGGCCTGGGCTTCATTTGCGGCCCCATGCTGGGCGGCCTGCTGGGCGAGATCAACCTGCACCTGCCGTTTTACGTGGCGGCGGGCCTGTCGGCGGCCAATTTCATCTACGGCTATTTCTGCGTGCCCGAATCGCTGCAGCCGGGTCCGCGCGCACCCTTCACCCTGGCGCGCATCAACCCGTTTGCCGCCCTGCTCAAGCTGGTGCGCCGCGTGGAAATCCGCGGCCTGGTGCTGGCCTTCGGCCTGATGACGTTTGCACAAATGATGCTCAACACCACCTGGGTGCTGTACACGCACTTCCGCTTCGACTGGACGCCGCGCCAGAACGGCATCGCCCTGTTCTGCGTGGGCCTGTGCGCGGCCGTCGTGCAGGCGGGCTTGCTGGGCATCCTCATCAAGCGTTTCGGCGAAGTGCGCCTGTCCCTGCTGGGCATGGCCTCGGGCGCCCTCACCTATCTGCTGTACGGCCTGGCGACGCAGGGCTGGATGATGTATGCGCTGATCCTGTGCAACCTGCTGGCCTTTGCCGCCGGACCGGCGCTGCAAGGCATCATCTCGAAATCGTCCAACGCCAGCGAACAGGGAGAACTGATGGGCTCCTTGCAATCGATCAGCAGCCTGGGCATCATCTTCATGCCTTTGCTCGGCAGCATGATCCTCGGCGAAGTGAGCCACTTGCCGCCGCAAGACTGGCGCATCGGCAGCACCTTCTACCTGTGCGCCATCATGCAAACCCTGGGCATCCTGGTGGCCTGGCGCTACTTCAAGGCGCAACGCCAGGCAAGACTTATGGTTTCCACCACAAAGTAGTCGGCGGGATAATATTGTATTTGGGAAATAAATAGGCGAGAATGGGATAATCAAGCGGGCGTTGCCGACGCCGGCGATACGATGGTGAGCAAGGATGGGTATGACTGACTTTTATTCCAGCGCCTGGCGCCGAACCGTGGCCATGCTGGCGCTGGCGCTGCCATCGCTGGCGGGCGCGCAATGCTCGCGCGACATCCAGGTGCCCGTCTCGGCCATCGGCGCCAGCGTGGTGGTGAATGGCGCCACCATCAGCGGCATCTATCCCGACTTGCTGCGCGGCATGGGTGCCAAGCTCGGCTGCAATTTCATCTTCACGGCCGTGCCCCGCGCGCGCCTGGAAGCGATGTTCGAGGCGGGCAAGGCCGACTTGCTGATCCCGGCCAGCAGCACCTTGCGGCGCGACCAGCATGGCCTGTTCATCCCCATGCTGGGCAGCCGGCCCCTGCTGATCTCGCTCCAGGGCGCGCGACCGCCCATCAACACCATGCAGGAATTGATCGAGCGGCGCGAATTGCGCGTGGCGCTCGTGCGCGGCTACGACTATGGCGCACCGTACCAGGCGCTGGCGAAGGAGCTGAGCAGCCAGGGCCGCCTGTTCTACGAAGTCGACGCCCTGTCCGTGGCGCGCCTGATGCAAAGCGGCTTCATCGATGCCACCATCATGGCGCCCACCATCCTCGCCGGCGTGGCGCAAAACGATGCGCGCGTGTATGGCCTGGCCGACCGCCTGCGCCTGGAAGCGCTGCCGGAATTGCCCTGGGGCATGAGCGGCGTCTACCTGTCGCGCAAGTCGCTGACGGCGGAAGACCAGGCGACCCTGCGCGAACTGCTCGACAGGGCGGGCCGCTCCGGCGCCGTGATGGACGGCTTCCAGCGCCATCACCGCCAGGAATTGCTGTCGCTGAGCATACGCCCCCGCTAAGGCCTGCATGTCCGGTCTGGTCGTCGCCGTCGTCCTGTTTGCCGCCCTGCTGCACGCCAGCTGGAACGCCATCGTCAAGTCGGGCAAGGATACCTTCCTCAGCACGGTGCTCGTTTCCGTGGGCGCGGCCCTGATTTCACTGGCCGTCTTGCCCTTCGTCAACACTCCCGCACCCGCCAGCTGGCCCTACCTGGCCGCCTCGGCCGTGGCACAGCTGGCGTATTACTCGCTGCTGGCGGCTGCCTACAGGGCGGGCGACATGAGCCATGCCTACCCCTTGATGCGCGGCAGCGCGCCATTGCTCGTGGCGCTGGCCAGCTGGCCGCTGATCGGCGAACGCCTGTCTGCCATGCAGATGGGCGCCGTTGCCTGCATCTGCGCGGGCATCCTCGGCCTGTATGTGGCCGCGCGCACGGGCGCCATCGGCAGGATGCCGAAAAACACGGGCCGCGCCACCGCCTTTGCGCTCGGCAACGCCTGCGTCATCGCCAGCTATACCTTGATCGACGGCATCGGCGTGCGCCTATCCGGCGCGCCGGCCGCCTACACCATGTGGATTTTTGTCTTGAACGGCGCAGGACTGCTGCTGTGGACGGCGTTGCGCCGCCCCGCCGACTTGCTTGCGTATGCGCAAACGCAATGGCGCCTGGCCGCCGTTGGCGGCTTCGGCACCCTCGCATCGTATGGCCTGGCCCTGTGGGCCATGACGCAGGCGCCCGTGGCCGCCATCGCGGCCCTGCGCGAAACGTCGATCCTGTTCGCCATCGCCATCGCGGCCCTGTTCCTGCGCGAAAAGATCAGCCCCCGCCGCTACCTGGCCATCGGCCTGATCGCGGCGGGCGCCATCCTCATGCGAATCGCTTAGCGGGCGTCGAGCGGCGCAATCGGCAACTCGATCGCGCTGGCCGCCCCTGTCGCGTGGTACACGCGCTGCGTCGCCTTTCTATAATGGCCCGGGTCGGCCAGGAAGATGTTCGGCACGTAGTTTTGCGGGTTGCGGTCGTACAGGGGGAACCAGCTCGACTGCACTTGCACGGCGATGCGGTGGCCGGGCAGGAAGACGTGATTCGCGTTCGGCAAGGCGAAGCGGTAGCGTTCCACTTTACCTGCCGGTATCGGCGTCGGGTGCTCGAAGCTGTCGCGGTAGCGGCCGCGGAAGATATCCATCGCCACGCCCAGCTGGTAGCCGCCCATGGCCGGCTGCGACGGCACTTCGTCCGGATACACGTCGATCAGTTTCACCACCCAATCGGCATCCGTGCCGCTGGTGGCGGCAAACAGGTTCACCATCGGCGCGCCGGAGATGCGCACGGCCGTCTTCAACGGTTCGGACACATAGCTGAGCACATCCGTGCGGTCGGCATAGCCGCGCTGGTCGCTGACCAGCCATGGCTTCCACACGTCCGGGTCCGTGAGGCGCACGGGACGGGGCACGAAAGGCACGGGCTTGGCAGGGTCGGCCACGTATTCATCGAAAGCGCCTTCGGCCGCATCCGCAGCGCCCGATGGCGCCGCAAAGCCCAGCCTGGAACCGTCCTGCAGGTAGATCGGCGTCAGCTTGGTGTCGCAGGTCTCGCAGGCCAGCGGCCACTGCTGCAGGCGCTGCCACTGGTTGGTGCCGGTCTGGTACGACACCACGGGCGCCGTGTTCGCTTCCGGCGCACCATCCTTCAGGTATTGATTCAGGAATGGCTGCATGACTTTTTCGCGGAACTGGCGCGCCGTATCGCCGTCAAACTTCAGGGCGCCCAGGCTGGAACCGTCATAGTTGACGCCGCTATGGCGCCAGGGGCCGATGGCCAGGTAATTGAGGTTGTTGCGCTTGTCGCGCCCCTCCATCGCCGTGTAGGTGGCGTACGGGCCATAGATATCTTCCTGGTCCCACTGCCCCACCACGTGCATGGTGGGCACGATCAGCGGGCGCTTGGCGAGGATCTTGTCGAGCGCCTGTTCCTGCCAGTAACTGTCGTAGGCCGGGTGCTCGAACAGCTTTTTCGTGTAGGTCAGCTTGTCGATGCCGAACTTCTTCGCGTAATCGCCGGCCGAGCCGATGCGCAGATACGCATCGTATTCGTCATACACGCCCAGCGCCGGCGCCTCGCTACTGCCGCGCGCGCTCGTCTGCCACGCCAGGTAGGACAGGCTCGGCATGCGGAAGGCGCCGTTGTGGAACCAGTCGTCGCCGCGCCAGCCATCGACCATGGCGCTCATGGGGATGGCCACCTTCAGGGCCGGATGCGGGTCGACCAGGGCCATCAGCACCGTATGACCCTCGTACGAGGACCCCAGCATGCCCACCTTGCCATTCGTTTCCGGCACGTTTTTGACGAGCCAGTCGATGGTGTCCCACGCATCGGTCACGTTATCGACCTTGGTATGGTTCAGCGGCCCGCGCACGGGGCGCGTCATGACGTAATCGCCTTCCGAGCCATGCTTGCCGCGCACGTCCTGGAACACGCGGATGTAGCCGTTTTCCACCAGGGTATCGTCACCCTGCGGCAGGGCGGCCAGCATGCTGGGGCTGGCGGCGCGCTGGGCGCGGCGGGCCGCATTGTACGGCGTGCGCGTGAGCATGATCGGCGCCCGTTTGGCGTCTTTTGGCACGACGATCACCGTGTACAGCTTGACGCCGTCGCGCATGGGGATCATCACCACGCGCTTGACGTAATCATTCACATCGGGCATGGCCAGCTTGGCGCCGATATCGGGCGTCATGGGCGGCGTTTGCGCCATCGCGGGTGCTGCAAACAAGGAACTGAATAGGGAACTGACAACAAAAGCCAGGCCGGTGAGCCGGACGGGGGACGACACGCGCATACTGTTCTCCAATGATTCATGCCACGCAAAAGTGGCCGAACGGCAATAGTACCCGGAAAGCAAGTTTTACATAAGGCAAGCCTCTGACGCGGCGCAGCAGATAAATCCGGGCGCAAACTTGACAGAACGCGCCCGAACTGCAACCATAACGCCATGAAATTTATCCCTTCACAACACGCCTGCTTGAATTGGTGGTCCCGCTCACTTTCGCGCGGCCACTGCATAGTGATGTGAATTTGATCCACGCCGCCTCGATCGGTGGCGTAACAGGCTCAGCCTGGATCATCCCCGATGCAGGCGGCTCAAAAGGAAACTTGATGAGCTTGCCTAATACGCCCGATACCCCCGACACCCAGGACCAGAACGATGCCGCGCCGCCGTCCGCCGCCGCCATCGCTTCGCAATCCGTGATCCTGACGGGCGACCGCCCCACCGGCCCCTTGCACCTGGGCCATTACGTGGGCAGCCTGCGCGACCGCGTACGCTACCAGAACAGCTACAAGCAATTCATCATGCTGGCCGACGCGCAGGCGCTGACGGACAATATGGACGACATCGACAAGGTGCACCGCAATGTCGTCGAAGTGGCGCTCGATTACCTGGCCGTCGGCATCGACCCGACGAAAACCACCGTGTTCATCCAGTCGCAGATTCCGGAACTGGCCGAACTGACCTTTTACTACCTGAACATCGTCACCGTGGCGCGCCTCGAGCGCAACCCCACCGTCAAGGAAGAAATCCGCCTGCGCGGCTTCGAGCGCGACATCCCGGCCGGTTTCTTGACCTACCCGGCCAGCCAGGCGGCCGACATCACGGCCTTCAAGGCGGGCGTGGTGCCCGTGGGCGAAGACCAGATCCCGATGATCGAGCAAACGAATGAAATCGTGCGCCGCTTCAACCGCATGTACAACCGCGAAGTGCTGATGGAATGCAAGGCGCTGGTGCCGGACATCGGCCGCCTGCCCGGCATCGACGGCAAGGCGAAGATGAGCAAATCGCTGGGCAACACCATCAACCTGGGCGCGACCCCGGCCGAAATCACGGCCGCCGTGAAAAAAGTCTATACCGACCCGCTGCACCTGCGCGTGGAAGATCCGGGCCACCTGGAAGGCAACATCGCCTTTACGTACCTGGATGCGTTTGACCCGGAAAAAGCGGCGCTGGCCGAAATGAAAGCCCATTACGTGCGCGGCGGCCTGGGCGACAGCATCGTCAAGAAGCGCCTGGACCTGGTCTTGCAGGAAATGCTGGCGCCGATCCGCGCCCGCCGCGAAGAGTTCGCCAAGGACAAGGGACAAGTCATCCAGATGCTGAAAGAAGGCACCTTCAAGGCACGCGAAGTGGCGGCCCGCACGGCCGATGAAGTCAAGTCGGCGCTGGGCCTGAACTACTTCTGATCAGCAGCAATAGCAAACTGACATAGCAAACTGATGCGCTCAGGCGGAGTCGGGTAAAATCCCGCTTCCGCCTGGGCGCAATTCGTTTGTCACCGTGGCACCAGCAATCCGTAGAGAAAACAACGCGCCATGACCGATACCCCTGTCGAACAGCTGCTGCAGCAGCATTTTTCCATCGATGCATTGCAGCAGGCGCCCGCGCCCTTGCGGCAGGCGCTGGGCATGCTGGGCGGCTGGCTGGCCGCCGAGCGCGACACGGCCTATCCGCACACGCCGTATGCGGAGCTGCTGACTCAGCTGTCCGACACCAGCCTGCCCGCGCACGGCATGCCCGTGGCGGATTTCCTGCAAGAACTCGACACCACCGTGCTGGCCAATACGGCCCAGCTGAACCACCCGCAATACATCGGCCACATGACCCAGGCCCTGCCCTGGATCAGCGTGCTGGCAGAAGCGTTTACGGCCACCCTGAACCAGAACCAGGTCAAGATCGAGACGGCGTATGTGTCGACCCTGATCGAAAAGCAGATCCTCGGCTGGCTGCACCGCCAGGTGTACCAGCAACCCGAACATGTCTACACGCAAGCCATGGCCGCCACCAGCGGCGCGCTGGGCAATGTCGTCAATGGCGGTACCATGGGCAATTTGACGGCCCTGGCCGTGGCGCTGGAACGGCAGCTGCCCGGCACGCGCAAGCGTGGCCTGTTTGCCGCCATGCAAGAATCCGGCTATGCGGGGCTGGCCGTGATCGGCTCGGCCCGCAGCCACTATTCCGTCAAGAAGGCGCTGGCGACCCTGGGCCTCGGTGAAAACGCCTTGCACCTGGTGGCCGTCGACCGCGACAACCGCATCGACGTCCAGGCGCTGGAAGCGACGATTGCCGACTTGAAATTGCGCAATATCAAGGTCGTCGCCATGATCGGCATCGCCGGCACGACGGAAACGGGCGCCATCGACCCGCTGGCCGCCATGGCAGCCATTGCCGCGCGGGAAAGCATCTGGTTCCATGTGGATGCGGCCTGGGGCGGCGCGCTGCTGATCGCGGAACAGTACCGCGGGCTGTACGACGGCATCGCGCTGGCCGACTCCGTCGTCATCGACGGGCATAAATTGCTGTGGGTGCCGATGGCGCAAAGCATGGTGCTGTTCAAGGATAGCGCCAGCCTGAACCTGCTGAAGCACAACGCCAACTACATCTTGCGCGACAACTCGGGCGACCTGGGCCAGACTTCGCTGGAAGGCTCGCGCCGCTTCGATGCCTTGAAACTGTGGACCTCGTTCAAGGTGCTGGGCGTGTCCGGCTACACGACCTTGCTGCAGCAGGCGGCCACCTTGTCCGGCCAGTTGCAGGATTTATTGGCCGACCAGCAGGATTTCGAACTCGTCACACGCTCCGACACCTTCATCCTGACCTACCGCTACGTGCCCGCGCATTTGCGCCAGCGCATGGACAGCTTGCTGGCCGGCGGCCAGGTGGACGCGGCGACCGAACTGAACAAGCAGCTGAACACCTTGAACGCCAAGCTGCAAAACCGGCAAAAGGCGCAAGGCCACAGCTTTGTGTCGCGCACGGTACTCGAATCGACGCGCTACCCTGGCCCGACCAATGTGCTGCGCGTGGTCATGACGAATGTCAAGACGCGCCCCCACCACTTGCGCGCCATCCTGGCCGAACAGCAGACCATCGGCCAGGCGCTGACGGCGGAACTGGGATTGTAAGAACGTTCCACCCATCAACCTTGACTGGATGCTCGATGCACCGCCTCAGCGCCCTCACCGATCTGTTAAAGCATCTGTTGAAATGGCTGCTGCTTGCGAGCGTCGTGGCCGTGCTGGCGGGGTCGGCCTCGGCCGCTTTCCTGTTCGCCCTGGACTGGGCCACGCGCACGCGCCTGGCGCACGCCTGGCTGATCTGGCTGCTGCCCGTGGCGGGCTTTGCCGTCGGCTGGCTGTATTTGCGCTACGGCAGCAGTGTCGAAGGCGGCGCGAATCTGCTCATCGATGAAATCCACGACCCGAAAAAAATCATCCCCTTGCGCATGGCGCCGCTGGTGCTGGGCGGCACCGTCGTCTCGCACCTGTTCGGCGCCTCCGTCGGACGCGAAGGCACAGCCGTGCAGATGGGTGGTGCACTGGCCGACCAGCTGACCCGCATGTTTCGTTTGAACAATGAAGACCGCCGCATCATCCTGATGGCCGGCATCAGCGCCGGCTTTGCCTCCGTCTTCGGCACGCCGCTGGCGGGCGCCCTCTTCGGCCTGGAAGTGCTGGCCATCGGCCGCCTGCGCTACGAAGCCATGCTGCCCTGCCTGGCCGCTGCCGTCATCGCCGACCAGGTGGTCCTGCTGTGGGGTCCGCTTTTGCACATTGCTCACACGCATTACGCCGTGCCTTTGACCCCCGCCATTTCCGCCTGGACCTTGTCCGCGATGGTCATCGCGGGCGTGCTGTTCGGCGTGACCGGCAAAGTGTTTGCGCAAGCCACGCACGGCTTGAGTGCCTTGATGAAACGCAAGATTGCCTACGCTCCGCTGCGCCCGCTGATAGGCGGCCTCGTCGTCGCGCTCGCCGTGTGGCTGCTGGGCACGGATCGCTACATCGGCCTGGGCATTCCCACCATCGTCGATGCGCTGAAGGAGCCGCTGCCCGCCTGGGATTTCCTCGGCAAGATGGCGTTTACCATCGTCTCGCTGGGCACGGGTTTCAAGGGCGGCGAAGTGACGCCATTGTTCTTCATCGGCGCCACCCTGGGCAATGCGCTGGGGCCGCTGCTGCACCAGCCCGTCACCCTGCTGGCCGCCATCGGCTTCGTCGCCGTGTTTGCGGGCGCCGCCAACACGCCCATCGCCTCGACCCTGATGGCCATGGAACTGTTCGGTGCGGAGATCGGCGTGTACGCGGCCATCGCCTGCGTCGTGGCCTACCTGTTTTCCGGCCACGCGGGCATTTACCGGGCGCAACGGGGCGGCCACGCCAAGCGGCAGCCGCCAGACCAACAATAACGAGCTGACTTAAAGACTGCCCGGAGCCGGCAAGGCACTGCCCTGCTTCCAGCCAAGCGCAAACGCATCCGCTGCAGCAACCTTCTCGGCATCGACCTTTGTCGACAAGGTCATGCACTCATCAGCAAAATTGTCCGCGCCTGCCTGCACAGCTAGCTTGCAATAAGTATAGGCAAGCACAGGATCCAGTTGCACCCCCAGGCCTTTTTCATAAAGTGCAGAAAGACCGAGCAATGCAGAACTATGTCCTGCTTCTTGTGCAGACTGATGATATAGGCTGAACGCCTTGGCATAATCCTGCGTCACGCCGCGACCTTTTTCATATAGATTACCGAGGCTGGACAAGGCAAGCAGATTCCCGGCATCGGCCGCCTTCTGGTATAAACTGGCAGTCATCGTGAAGTCCTTCTCCAGACCTCCTTTTCCGGATTCGTACATGGCGCCGAGACCAATCTGCGCATTACTGTCACCCAGGTCAGAGCCTGCCTGCATATAATGACGGGCCTGGAGCACATCGGCCGGCGTGTCTTTCTCGTACAGATAAATATTTGCCAAGTCCGAGTACGCCATCTTCCTTAAGTCCAGATCCGCCGCCTTTCCCTTATCTTTGCTGGCATGTTGCAGCAGCGCGATCGCCTTCGGCAGATTTCTCTCCGCACCCTTGCCATCCCTGTACATCCGGCCCAGATAGAGGTGGCTATACGCATCGCCAGCATCTGCAAGCTGCGTATACAGCTTGAATGCCATGCCCACATCTTGTGCCACCCCCTCGCCCCGGTTATACATTATAGCCACGCCGTGTCTGCCACTGACATTACCCTTACTTTCCAGCCGTTGGTATAGTCTGAAAGCCTTTGCCATGTCTTCCGTTACTCCCAAACCATAATGATAGATATTCGCCAGCGTTAATATGCCATCCTCGTTCTCGTGCATGGCGGACCGCATCGCCCAGCGCAGCGCCTTCGGAGCATTCGAGATTTTTCCCGAATGCAAATAAAACTTAGCCGTTTTGGCCTGTGCGCCGGCATGGTTCCGCTCAGCCCCCTGGCGGTAGTAGAAAACAGCCTTATCCCAATCCTTTTCCACCCCATCTCCATACTCATAGGCCTTCCCCAAGTTAAACGAAGCGTGGCGACTGCCCAATTCCGCCGCCTTCGCATACCATTTTGCCGCCACGACCAAGTCCACCGGAAGGCCTTGACCATTGTCATACATATAACCCAGTGAATTCATGCCGCCCTGAGAGCCATTTCCTGCCGCAAGCTCGAACCAATGCTTGGCTTGCTGGTAATCCTGGGGAATATATTTGCCGGCCTCATACAGCATGCCCATTTCATGCTGGGATGCGGCGCAACCCGCTTCGGCGCTGGCACGCCACTTCACGACGGCCGTCGCGAAATCGCCACGATTGAAAGCGGCGTTGCCTAAATGATGGTTCTCATCTTCAGGCATGAGCCTGTCGAGTTCCCGCTCTGCCTGACCATGCAGAGGGGAGCTACGCAAGCCGTCCACGCCATACCACAGGAAAGCGTGGCGAGCCGCCAGCGTGTCGTTTGCCAGCAAGCGCTGCTGGCCAATATAAAACCAGGCATCGTTCAAGGCCAGGTCGCGCTGGTCTTCAGGAAAAGTTGATATCAGCTTCAGCAAGGCATCGGCACTGAGCACACCAAGCTGCATGGCCAGTAAGGGACGCGGCCAGATACCGTCAGGAATATCCCGGGCCAGCCGCACTAGCTCATCTGGCACGGGCTTGCCCGCCCTTTGCGCTAGGGCAATCTCATCGGCCAAGGCCAATCCCGCGCTGATATTGCTGCCAGCCACCCCACGCGCGGCGCGATATGCCGCCATGGTCGCCATGGCCTCTGCGCCATCGCCGGCATAGGCCTGCGCCCACGCCAGGTCACGGCGGTAAGGACTGTCGTCTTTCAAGGCGGCGCTTTGATAAGAAGCAACACTCTCGGCAAAATTTCCTTGGGCAAAGGAAAGGCGCGCCAGGCACGGCGTTCCACCCGGCACTTTTTCCTTCTTCAGGCTTTGTTCCAGTTGCCGCAGCGTGCCCTCGACATCCGACTCCAGCAGATCGCGCAGCCGGTACGCACTGAGCAGCACATCGCAAGCCTTGTCCAGGTCGGCCGGCGTCGCCTTGGCGGCATCGACCGTCTGCACCAAAGCATGAACATCGGCCACAACCTGCATGGCATCCAGTTCGCGCATGGACAGCGACATGGCGACAACTTCCGGCTTGCTGACGATTTCCTTGTTGATGCGGAAAGTTGCCGAAATATACGGCGCCAACAATTTCGACTGGGCTTGCAACTCGGGCACGTCGGCGGCCTGGACCACGGCCTGCTTGACGCGGTAGTCCAGCATATAGTCGAGGACATTGCCTTTCAGGGTCAATTCGTCGCGCGCCGTGAAGAAGGGATTGTCGACGGACTTGACGCCGGGTGCCTGGTCGGCGCGCACGCCATCCGGCCACTGGATTTGCAAACGGTAGCGCGCAGCATACCGGCCCCTGGGCAGCGCCAGCGGATAGCTGCGGACAATTTTCTTGGGCAAGCCCAGGCTGCCGTCGACGATATGGCTTTCATAGTCGATGACATAACCATCGTCGCTCTGGCGAACCGGCTTGGGCAGCTTGTAGCGTCCCAGCATGGCAAAGACATTCGCCTCGCGGTCATCCTCGACACGCGGGGGCTCGATCAGGGTCACCCCCGGATACAGGCTCTCATAGCGCTCCAGCATGCTCTTGCTGAACTCGACAGTGGACAGCTTGGGAATGCCGTCGCGCATCGCCTCTGCATAGCCGCCGCGGTAGGTTTCCCGCGCTTCCAGCACGGCGTCACCGTCGAAACTGCCGATGGTGATACGGTCCAGGTGTTCGTATTCCGGCCCCACGTCGCTCCGCTCAGGCAGCAGCGTCAGGCCTTGCGTGGCGGGGTCGACAAGCAGGCCGGAAGCACCGGCGAATACCGTCGTCAGTTTGTCCAGGGGCAGCTTTTGCCCGTTGGCCGTGGGGTCGACATAATAATCGCGGCCATCGATCTGCATTTGCACGATCACATGGTCGAACCACGAGGGCGAGGCGATGATCTTCGTCATTGCCTTGGGCGCCTGGGCATTGAGCAAGACCATGCGGGCGCGTATGCCCAGCTGGTTGAGCAAGCTGACCAGCAAGTAACTCTTGTCCTTGCAATCTCCATACCGGAGCTTGAGCACGGTATCAGGCGCTTGCGGGCGATGCGAATTCTCGCCGACGGAAACACTGAAATAGCGGATTTCATCCTGCACCCAGCGCAAGGCCGCGCCTGCCTGCGCGGCGGGCGTCGCTTCCTTGCGCAATTGCGCCGCTACCGCCTGCAAAGCGGTACTGGCCGGAGCCGGCGGAAACAGGCTGCTGGCCCAAACGGCGACGCTGTTCCAGTCACGGTGTTCAGTCATCTGCAGCGAACGCCCCGGTTGATACTCGCTCGGGATGGATTCTTCCGACTCCACCGCCTCAAGCGATCGCTGCTCAAAACGCAGTGTCTCGATCTCACCCTGGCGCGAAATGACGGGCGTCAATGGCGCGCCCTGGAAATCGCCCAACTGGCGCCAATACAAAGGCCGGCCTTGGGGATGAAACACCGTCAGGCTACGACGTTCCAGCGGCAGGCCCGTATCCCAGGAAAAGTCACCAGACCACTGCTTGCCAAAGACGGGGTTGCTACCTTCCACGCTATAGGTGGTCCACAAGGTGTCACCCACGCGCACGTCGTCGAGCAAAAGTTGCAGGGTGACTGCGCCGCCATACATGCCTGCGTCGATGCGGGTTTCCCGCTCAAGCAAGCGCGTGCTGACGCTTGCAGTACGATCCATGACCTGGCCGCCGCGCAGAATGGCCACGCGGTGCAGATGCAGTTTCTGATATGCGGGAAAATAGTCGATTCCGAACTGGCCTATCACCCCCAGAACGGATTGCTCATTGACTTGAATGGCTCGGTTCAGCAACACCGCATGGTTGTCGCCTACCCAGACCTGGGTTTCCGCCAAGCGAATAACCACGGGATCCTTGCGTTCCGTGGCAGGGATCTCCAGCAGAGGAACGGCCCATTTCGGCAAAGCCGAGCCACGGGTGAATGTATTTTTCGGCGAAGACGGTGCTTTTTTGGCTGCAGCAGGAGCCAGTTGCCCTGCGCTTGCGGAAGCGATGGTTGCCACTGCCAGAGTGCCAGCGAATACGGATAAAAGAATGCGCATAGAGAGTCGATGAGATATAAGATAACGTCCGGCCATCCAGACATCTGGACAAGCGCCACTATCCGCTTTTACTCCGGTGGAATAAAAACATAGATTTTTATTGTAATTTGGAAATTAATAAAAAATCAAATTTTAAATAGCCGGGCGCCATCAAGTAATTTCCTGCCGCCGGCAAGAGATTGCCCAACGCACGATTTCTCATAGCAGATGACACAGAATATCTACGACAACGACGCCTTCTTCACGGCCTACAGCCAGCTGCCCCGTTCAGTCGGTGGACTCGACAGCGCGCCAGAATGGCCAGCCTTGCGCGCCATGCTGCCTGCGCTGCAAGAAAAAAGCGTGCTGGACCTGGGTTGCGGCTATGGCTGGTTCTGCCGCTGGGCTGCCGAGGCTGGCGCGGCATCAGTGCTGGGCGTGGACGTGTCCGAAAAGATGCTGACGCAGGCGCGCGCCATGGGCGAGCATCTGGCTGTCAGCTATGCCCGGCTTGACCTGGAACAACTGGCCTTGCCGCCAGCCAGCTACGACCTCGTCTACAGCTCGCTGGCCTTCCACTACGTCGAAGGCTACGCCACCCTGCTGGCCGCCATCCGCCGCGGCCTGAAACCGGGCGGCAAGCTGGTGTTTTCCATCGAGCATCCGATCTTCATGGCGCCGCGCCAGCCCGGCTGGCTGACGGATGCGCAAGGCCGCAAGCGCTGGCCCATCGACAGTTACCAGCAACAAGGCCCGCGCGTGTCGGACTGGCTGGCGCCGGGCGTGATCAAGCAGCACCGCACGCTGGGCACGACCATCAATGCGCTGCTGCAAGCGGGTTTCCAACTGGAACATGTGGAAGAATGGGGGCCCAGCGATGAGCAGGTCGCCCTGCAGCCGGCCCTGGCGGAAGAGCGCGAGCGGCCGATGCTCCTCCTCATCGGCTGCGGCCTGGCGTAGTCCCCCTCAGCTGGCCACGTTGCGCGTAAAGCGCAAGGTGGATGAGCCAGCGTTGACATAGCTATACGCTTGCGCGCTGCTGAACACGAAGAAATCGCCCGTGACCAGCGTTCTCGTCCCGGCCGCCAGCTCCAGCTGCAGCTCGCCTTCCAGCACATACAGCATTTCGCTGAAGCCGGCCGGATCAGGCTCGGCATCGTAGCGCTCGCCCGGCGCCAGTATCCACGACCATAGTTCCACCTGACGGCTGGCGGGCGCCGCCCCCAGCAACACGGCCTGGCTCGCTTGCGATGCGCTTTGCCACATCAGCACGCGCAAGCTGTCGTGCGGCTGCCGCGGCGGCTGGACCAGGTCGACGAAGGCCACGTTCAAGGCGGCGGCCACGTGGTCCAGGTTGGCCAAACTGATGTTGGTGCCGCCCGCCTCGACGCCGTTGACCATGCGCCGGCTCAGGCCCGACTGGCGCGCCAGCTCGTCCTGGCTGAGGCCGGCGGCCAGGCGCAAGCGCCGCAGATTTTTGGCCAGGTGCTCCAGCACGCCACCGGCCTCGACTTGACTGCGCAATATATTGCTCCTATCATGATGGGAAATATTTTGCTCATAGCATAGCTCCCCATGAAAACACACGCAAGTCCCCCGCCCGCCCTCGGCATGCCCGAACTGGCCCTGATCGCCATCACCTTCATCTGGGGCGGCACTTTTCTCGTGGTGCAACATGCCATGACGGTCAGCGGGCCGCTGGCCTTTGTCGCCGCCCGCTTTGCCGTGGCCGCCAGCATCGGCGCCCTGATTTGCCGGGGCCAGCTGCGCCAGCTGACGAAAGCGGAGTTGCTGACGGGCATGGCCATCGGCGTGAGCATCTTTGGCGGCTATGCGCTGCAAACCTATGGCTTGATGTATATCACGAGCAGCAAGTCCGCTTTCATCACGGCCTTTTATGTGCCCATCGTGCCGCTGGTGCAATGGCTGGTCTTCAAGCAGCGGCCCCACCCTGCCGTGTGGGCGGCCGTCGTGCTGGCCTTCATCGGCTTGCTGTTATTGACGGGCACGGATGGCTTGAGCATGGGTTTTGGCACGGGTGAGCTGATCACGGCCGTGGGCGCCATCGCGATCGCCCTGGAAATCATCCTCATCAGCCGCGTGTCGCCGCAATTGAACATCCTGCGCGTGACCATCGTGCAACTGGCGACGGCGTCCCTGATCGCCCTGCTGCTGATGCCCGTCATGGGCGAAGCGCCGCCCGTCCTCAGCAAGACCTTCATCTTCAGCGTGCTGGCGCTGGGCTGCGCCAGCGCGCTGATCCAGTATGTGATGAACTGGGCGCAAAAGCGCATTTCCGCCACCAAGGCCACCTTGATCTATGCGGGCGAACCGGTCTGGGCCGGCGTGATCGGACGCATCGCCGGCGAGCGCCTGCCGGCCCTGGCCATCGTGGGCGCGGTTCTGATCATTTGTGCGGGCATCCTCAGCGAATGGCGGCCGAAGCGGGGCCGCGGCGCGGCCAAGGCCGTGCAGCCATAAGCTTCAATCCCCGCCCCGCCGCAGCGCCGCATCGCCATGCAAGGCCAGCGGCACGGCCCTGGCCCAGCGGTTCGAGGACAGGGAAAACGTCAGAGCCCGCACCTGGTGGTACCAGCCGGCGGGCACGTACAGCATGTCGCCCGGCTCGACGAGGCATTCGATCATGGCAGCCTGGCGCGCGAGGGGAAAACGCTCGAAATCGGGTGCTTCCGGGTCGAAGGGCGAGCCGAACAGGATGGCGTTCGCTTCGCTCGGATACAGGAAGACATCGTGGTGCGGCGGCGATAACATGATGCGCTTGCGGCCCCACACTTGCGCGAAGATATTGTCGTCGTAATCGCAATGCAGGGGCGTGACCGTGCCGGCCGGCCCCACCCAGAAGCGCGGCGGGCCCATCTTGTCGAAATACGTGGGCCAGTGGCACAAACGGTTCAGTTCGCGCAATTCCAGGTTGCCCAGGTAAGGCGGCAACGCGTGCCTGCCCTCTGCCACCAGGTCCAGGTATTGCCCCATCGACATATCCTGCATGGCGCGGTCGGCCGCAAAGGCCGTGTTGATGTAGTCGCCCACCCGCGCCCGCACGGGCACGTGGCTGAACTGTTCGCGCAAGACTTCAGGCCCCAGGGCCGACAGGGGCCAGCGCTGCACCAGCCCCCGCATCAGGAAAGGCAGGCCCAGCGCGGCCCGCGCGCGGAAGGCGGCGGCGTCCAGCATGGCCAGGCGCGGCACCTCGGTGATGCTGGGCAAGTCGCGCGCCGCCTGCTTGATGGCCTCGCGCATGGCGTCGATCGAGGTGACGCCGCGCACCTGCGCATCCTTGGCTTCGCGCGCTTGCTTATGCGCAAGGGCTGTTGCGGCAGAACTGAATTCTGCCGGCGGCCTGGGCGGCAGTGCGCGCGTCGATATGGGGGCTGCCGCAAGCGGGAGCGGCTCTTTTTTTTCTGCAGACATAAATCTTCTTTGCGATCAGGCGTCGCGCGGCATGGCGCGACAGTGCGCTATTTTAAGCCAGCAAGGTCCGTTTCAGCACATCGGCCTGCTCGCCCGCCTGGCGCGCCTTGGCGGCATATTCGCTGGCCGTGCCCGGATGCAGCCAGGCCTGGGCCTTGGCGGCCAGGTTCAGGTACAGCCTTTCTTTTTCCTGCAGTGCCCTGACGGCCGCCCAGATGGCGTCTTCCGCCTTGTCATGCTGCAACTCGCCGAGCATCTGCGCCGTGAAACTGTGGCCCGTATGGCAGCGAAAACGCTGCGGCTGCTGGCCGTGCAGCTCCCACAGCGTGCCCTGGCATTCGGGACAGGTGAAAGTCGATGGCGTGGCAATTTTTTCCAGTTGGTCCATATTTCCCACTCCCCGGGCAAAACGGTTTTCCACGGCAATCCATGGGGGCGCAGGCGGCAAGGGCTGCGCGGCGCGGGCCGGCGTGCCGCTGGCCAGCGCCAGCAGGGCCGGGCCGATCTCGGCGGCCGGCAAGCGCCAGTCCACCGCCGCATGCTCGATCGCGCTTTGCGGCATCGACGGCGCCACCGCGTCCTGCGGCTCCTGCACCAGCGCCTTGCCGCCGCAAGCCTTGATGGCTTGCAAGCCCGCCGTGCCATCGTCGAGATAGCCGCTGAGGATCACGCCCACCACCTTCGGCCCGAAAGCGGCGGCGGCACTGCGAAACAGCGGGTCGATGGCGGGACGCGTATGGTTTTCCTTGGGGCCCCGGCTCAGCCCGACCGTCGCCTGGCCAGCCAGGTTGGCAACGAGCATGTGCCGGTCCGGCGGCGCCAGCAGGATGCGCCCCGCGCGCACGGGTTCGCGCTCTTCGGCAAAGCGCACGGGCAAGGCGGAGGTTTTAGCGAGAATCTCGGACAAGACGCTGCTGCGCCGCCCCACATGCGCGACCACCAGCACGGGTGCCGGCATATTGGCAGGCAAGGCGGAAAAGATGGCGGACAGCGCTTCCACGCCGCCCACCGAGGCGCCCATGACGATCAGCGTTTCCATGCCGGCCCCTTTCGCGCGCAGGTCCAGCAGTTATTCTGCGGCGCCTTGCATCGCGATTCCGTGCGCCGCCTAACACAGGGCCGCATGACGCCATGTCACCCTGGGACGCATCGGGGCCGGGCGTCCTCAGACGGGCGTCTTGAAAATCGGATCGACGATGAATTGCTGGGCCTTGATGCGCAAGGTGCGTTCTTCATCGAGCTCGGCGCGCGTTTCGCCCAGCTCTTCGCGTTCCGCTTCCAGTTCCAGGCGCGCGGCCGCCAGTTCCGTTTCCACGCGCGTCAGGCTTTCCAGCTTCAGCTGGGCCTGGATCAGTTCGGCGCGTGCCGCTTCGGCAGCCTCTTCCAGGCGCGGGATGCCTTCGAGCTTGAATTGCGCCTTGGCCAAGTCCATGCGCGCCTGCTCGGCCGCCTCTTCCAGGCGCGGCAAGCCTTCCAGGCGGAGCTGCGCCTTGGCCAGGTCCGTGCGTGCCTGGTTCGCCACTTGCCGCTCCCGTTCCAGCTCCTCGCGCAAGGTTTCCAGCTCGCCAGCCTGCAAGTCGAGCAACTCTTGCTGGCGCTCGTTCTCGCTGGCCAAGTCCATCAATTCCTGTTGATTGTCGTTCATCTCGGCTTCATGCGCGCTGTGGCTGGCGCTTAATTCCTGTCCTACATAATCGAGGATGGCTTGCTGCAGCACGGGCGACAGTTCGGCGGCGGCAGCGATCTGGCGCTGCGCACCCGCCTTGCGGCGCTGCAAGAGCTTGCTGATGGTGCCCAGGCAGGCGCCGTTGCCCAGCCGTTCGCGCAAGGCGCGCACCGTGATGGCCTGGCCTTCGCCCGCCATCGCTTCCATTGCCGCATTGATCTGTTCCGCGCTTACTTTTGCCATGTCGTTTACTCTTGAATATTGCTCAGGGCAATCTTGCCCAGGGGCATTATCTTATGCCAGCGGCGGCAAAGCGTAAAGTATTTCTCAATAGAAATTGCAATTGCACAACGGAAGTGTGTGCAAACATGCGGCTTCGGCTGATTTATTCTTCCAGCAAGCCATTTTCCGTCAGCATATCCTGCACCAGTTCCAGGCGCAGCACGGGATTGTCCTGGCTCAGTAAAAGCTGCTTCTGCATGGCGTTCAGCGACAGCAGCTCGCACCAGCGGTTCGCCACCCAGCCGCACTCGTCAAGCCGGTATGGCGGCTGCAGGGGCATTTGCTCCGGCGGAATCTTTTGCTCCTGCAAGGTGCGGATCAGGGCGCCGAGCGCGTCAGCCACGTTCTGCTGCTCTTGCGGGATGGGGATGGTCTTGTCGGGTGCCAAAATTTCGATCCGCGCCACCCACAAGCCGTGCTTCAGCTGCTCGCTGGACACGATGTGAAAGCGCTGCATGCCCATGCATTTGATTTGCAGCAAGCCCGACAGGGGCGCGGCCCAGTCGACGATGCGCGCCAGGGTGCCCACGGGCGCCAGGGTTTCCTGCTGGCCCGGCTTGCGCACTTCCGCGCCGTCCAGCAGCTGCACCACGCCGAACGGCTGCTCGCCCATGATGCACTGACGTATCATGTCCAGGTAGCGTACCTCGAATATCTGCAGGGGCAGATAGCCATCGGGATACAGCACCGTATTGAGCGGGAACAAAGGTATCGAGGTCATAGGCGCATGATGGCACGAATGGCATATCCGTGCTGCGCGCCTTGCCCTGCCTGGCCAACTTCCCCGATTACTTGTAGAAGCGGCGTTTTTTCGCCCGCTCCGCCGCCTTCGGCGCCAGCACCTTCACGGCCTTTTTCTGTATCGTGCCGCCGGCGGACGTGCCCGGCACGCGGTGCTCGGCCTCGAAACCGGCTTCCTCGTTGCGCTTGAGGGTTTGCCGGGTCAGCGCTTCCACGGCCGACAGCAATTCCACCTCGTCGGCGCAAACGAGCGAGACCGCTTCACCCGAGGCGCCCGCGCGGCCCGTGCGGCCGATGCGGTGAATATAATCTTCCGCCACGGTGGGCAAGTCGAAATTGACGACGACGGGCAATTGATCGATATCGAGGCCACGGGCAGCCACGTCGGTGGCTACCAGCACCTGCACCTCGGCAGATTTGAAGCGGGCCAGCGCGCGCAGGCGGTTCGGCTGCGTCTTGTCGCCGTGAATCGAATCGGCGCGCACGCCCTGCTCCAGCAAGGTGTTCACCAGCAGCTCGACACCCTTGCGCGTCTTGACGAAGACCAATACCTGGCCCCAGCGCTTTTTCTTCAGCAAGTGCAAAAACAGTTCCGGCTTGCGTTTCTTGTCGCACACGATCACCGACTGTTTCACGGCCTTGACCGTGCTGTTGCGCGCGCTGACCTCCACCGAGACGGGATCCTTCAGCATGGTTTTCGCCATGGCGCGGATGGCGTCCGAGAAGGTGGCCGAGAACAGCAGGGTCTGGCGCTGCTTGGGCATGGTCATCAGCAATATATCGAGTTCGCGCTCGAAGCCCAGGTCCAGCATGCGGTCCGCTTCGTCCAGCACCAGGGTTTGCACCTGCTCGAACTTGACGGCGCCCTGCGTCTGCAAGTCGAGCAAACGGCCCGGCGTGGCCACCAGCACGTCGAGGCCCTTGCGCAGCTTGCTGATCTGCGGCTCGATGGGCACGCCGCCATACGCGACAAAGCTGCGCAGCGGCAAGTTGCCGCCATAGCTGCGGAAGCTCGCATACACTTGCTCGGCCAGTTCGCGCGTGGGCACCAGCACCAGCACGCGCACGCACTGGGGCGCCACCACGCCTTCCAGGGTCAGGCGCTGCAGCAGCGGCACGGCAAAGCCGGCCGTCTTGCCCGTGCCCGTCTGGGCGGCGGCCATCAGGTCGCGCCCGGCCAGCACGGCAGGAATCGCTTGCGCCTGCACGGGCGTGGGCTTGGCATAGCCGAGCTCGTCAAGTTTGCGGACCAGGGGATCGATCAGGCCGAGGGAGGAAAACGTCATGGGAAAAGCAATCTTGGCAAAGGAAAAGGTGGCGCGCACGGACGGGCCGTGCGCGCAATTGCCGAGATTATAGGCCAGCGGGGATGCTGGCCGGGGTTTCACGACTAAAACATCGCCATCAGAACTTCATTTCCATGGTCGCGCGCGCCTGCGGCGAACTCGGCGAAATGTTGTTGCGCACGATCGTGCCGCTGGCATCCGCATACGTGGTGGTACTTTCAAAATCCTGCGCCAGCAGGTTCGACACGGCCAGGCGCAACTGGTTCTTCGCATCGAATTTCCACAGCGCATAAATGTCGAGATCGCGCCGCGGCGACGTGTAGGCGCTCTGGCGCTCCGTGATGCGCACGGGGCCACCATTGCGGAAATTGAAACTGCCGCCCGTGGTAAGCATGCCATCGGGCGTCTTGTAGTCGAGGCCAAAGTTGCCGCTGACGGGGGTTTGCTGGTCGAGCCGGTTGTCCGGTCCCGGCACGTGCTCCACCTGCGACCAGTTGCGGCTGACGCTGGCGCGCAGGTCGATGGCCGGCACGGGCGCGGCCAGCACGGCGCGCAGCGGGAACTTCGCTTCCAGTTCCAGTGTCTGCGTATTCGCGCGACCGTCGTTGACGGGCGTCGATACCCAGCGCTCATTGATATATAACAAACCCTGGCGCGTGTAGCCATCGATGCGGCGGGCCGAGGCGCGCGCGCTGAGCAAGGCACCTTCGGCCCAGTAATGTTCGTAGGAAGCGTCGATGCCCAGCGCCAGCTCCGGCTTCAGGTTCGGATTGCCTTCGCGGTCAGGCTCGGTCTGGCTATTGTTCGTCGACATCATACGGCGTGGAATCAGACTGGAGGTGGCCGGCGCCTTGTAGGTGCGCGTCAGGGCCAGGCGCACCTGGTCGCCCTTGGTATCAGGCAATTTCCACAAGGTTTGCAGCAGCGGGCTCCAGACGCTGCTGCGCTGCTGTACCTCATCATACGTATTGCCGATACTGCGCGTATCGATGCCTTCCCAGCGCACGCCCGCATACATGGACCAGCGCGGCGTGATCTCCCACTCGTCCTGCGCATACAGCGCCAGGCGCTTGATGTCGGCATTGAAGTCTTCATCGACGTTGAATGGAGGGCGCCCGCCCGGCAAGGCCAGCTCGCGCTGCCAGCGCTCTTCATCCCGCTTGCCGTAGCTGCCATCCCAGCCCATCGACAAGGCATGGCCCGGGATGAGCGGCGAAGAATACTTGCCGGTGGACGACACGCTCTTTTCCGACGCATCCACGCGCGCGCTGCGGTCCAGCGCCAGTCCCACGCCATCGATATAGCCGAGCGGATGGTTATCGGAGGAATTATTGCTCAGGCCTACGCGCAGTCCCAGTTCCAGCCTGGCGCCGCCATCGAGCTTGCGCACCCAGGTCAGGTCCGTACGGCCAAATACATAATGGTTGCCGCCGTCGCTGTCATTCGTATCGTAGTCCGGCCGCAAGCCCATGAGCGTGTCGGTACGGCTGTGCGTACGGCTTTCGTTGCGTCCCACATTCAGGAAGAATTGCGCCGTCAGATTGTCGCCGCCGGGAAAAGCCCAGTTCAGGCGCGGCGACATATTGATGCCTTCCGAACGGCCATCGCCCGTGCCTTTGCTGCTGCGCAGCAGATTTTGCTGGCCTTCCGGCGCATAGCCCAGGTCCCGTGCCGGGTTTGCATAGTGATAGTCATAGCGATAAAAGGAGGCCGCCAGCGAATAGGAAAAAATGCCGTCCTTGTCCGACAATTGCAGGTTGCCATTGCTGGAAAACGCATCGCGCCCGCCCCCCACGCCCAGCTTGACGTCGCGCTGCGCCGTCTTGACGGCCTTTTTCAGCACCACGTTGATGGTGCCGGCGATCGACTGCGTGCTGTATTCGGCGCTGGCCGCATGCAAGATCTCGATGCGTTCGATCACGTCGGGCGACAGGGTGTCGAGCGAAAAGCCGGCCGGCGCCCGCTCGCCGTTGAGCAATATCTGCGTGTAGCCGCTGCCCAGCCCGCGCATGCGGATTTCGCCGCCCGAGCGTCCGGCCGCGCCGGAAACGGTAATGCCGGGCAAGCGCTTGAGCACGTCGGTGACACTCGTGTCGCCATACTTGAGGATTTCCTCGCTGCCCACGATCATCTTGCTGGCCGTATCGTCGCGGCGCGGATCGTAGCCGCTGCCCTTCACTTCGACGGTCTGCATGGCGGGAGCGGCGGATTTCTCGGCCTTCTCGGCCTTCAGCGGCGCGGCGGCGGCATCCGCGGCTGGCGTTTCGGATTGCTGGGCCTGGACATTCCAGGCAAGTAACACGGAGGAACAAAGGATGGTAAGGCGAAGGCAACGGCGTGGCATCATGACCTGGCTAAAAAAGTTGGCTGAATAAAAATGGCTAAAAGCTAAAAAACAGGCCGCTGTATTGTGCTGTAATTTTTTCCGCGTGGCACAGTTTCCTGAAAATATTTCCTATGGCAAATTAAATTCGGCAGCCGGCTGCGCTACGCCCCCTTGCATACGGTACATATCATTGCGCGCCACATCGCCGCTATAATGCGTTTTCATCATTGTTCCCATCACCCCGTCAAAGGCTTCCCATCGTGTCTGACCGTCTTGCCGTTTTGCCTCAATATCTGCTGCCCAAGGGAGCGTTGACCAATTTTGCCGGCCGGATCGCCGGCGCCAAGGGCGGCGCCATGACGACGCGCCTGATCCGCTGGTTCGTCGGCCGCTACAACGTCAACATGGATGAGGCGCTGGACCCGGACATCACGCACTACGCGAGCTTCAACGACTTTTTCACGCGCGCGCTGCGCCCGGACGCGCGTCCGCTGGCGCAAGCGGACTACGTCTGCCCCGTCGATGGCCGCATCAGCCAGTTCGGCAAGATCGACAAGGACCAGATCTTCCAGGCCAAGGGCCACCATTTCAGCACGACGGCCTTGGTGGGCGGCGATGCGGCCCTGGCGGCCCAGTTCGAACACGGCAGCTTCGCCAATCTGTACCTGAGCCCGCGCGACTACCACCGCATCCACATGCCGTGCGATGGCCGCTTGACGCGCATGATTTATGTTCCTGGTGAACTGTTTTCCGTCAACCCGACGACGGCGCGCGGCATTCCCGGCCTGTTCGCCCGCAACGAGCGCGTCGTCTGCGTGTTCGACACGGCCAACGGCCCCTTCGTCATGACCCTGGTGGGCGCCACCATCGTCGGCAGCATGGCCACCGTCTGGCACGGCGTCGTCAACCCGCCCCGCACGGGTGAAATTCGCGACTGGAGCTATGCCAACGACAATGTCGTGCTGAAACAGGGCGACGAGCTGGGCCGCTTCCTGCTTGGTTCCACCGTCGTCATGCTGTTCCCGAAAAACACGGTCGATTTCAATGCCAGCTGGCAACCGGCCGGCCCCGTGCAGCTGGGCGAAGTCATGGGCAAGCTGCCCAAGTAAGGCAACAAGACGCGCGCCTACACGGGCGCGTCGGTTCGGTACATTTCCTCCATCAAGTCCAGAAATGCGCGCGTCTTGGCCGGCATCAAGCGCCGGCCGGGAAACACGGCCCAGCCCGTGACGAGCGGAAAACTCCATTCCGGCAAGACCCGCACCAGTTCCCCCGTCGCCACATACGCCTTGGCAAAGCGGTCCGTGCTGGCCGCGATGCCCACGCCCGTGCACGCCATGCGCACCAGCAATTCCGGCGAGTTCGCCAGCAGGCGCACGGGCAAGTCCCGCTCCCACGTCGTCTTGCCGCGGATCAAAGTCCAGTGCACGAGGCCATGCACGGACCGTGGCAAACTGAGCAAATCGTGGCCATACAGATCGTCGGGATGCTCGGGCAAGCCGTGCACGCTCGTGTATTGCGGCGAGGCATACAGCGCCAGGGTGCTGAAGGCCACGCGGCGCGCGGCCAGGCTGGCATCGTCGGGCAAGTTGCCCATGCGGATGGCCAGGTCGAAGTTCTCTTCCAGCAAATCCACGCGGCGCGCCGACAAGTCCAGTTCCAGCGAAATGGCCGGATAGCGGCGCACGAACTCGGCCAGCACCTGGCGCATCAGCGTGTCGCCAAAATCGGCCGGCATGGAAATGCGCAGCAAGCCGCTAGGGCCTGCCTGGCGGTGCTGGGCCAGCGCGCCGGCCGCCTCCGTTTCTTCCACCACCTTGCGCGCATGCTCGAGCAGGCTGGCGCCAAACTCCGTCAGCGCCAGCTTGCGCGTGGTGCGCAGCAGAAGCCGTTCGCCCAATTTCGCTTCCAGCAGCGAGATGCGCCGCGACAGGGTCGACTTGGGCAAGTCCACGCGCACGGCGGCGCGCGAGAAACTGCCGCATTCGACGACGCGGGCGAACAGCAACAAATCTCCGGGATCGATATCCATCACTGACCTTTACGTTCAATTGTTCCACTAGTGGATTAATGTTATCCATTTTAACGGCTTCCGCATCAATTTTGGAATTGCTATAGTTCATCCATCGCAAGACACCTCACAACGGAGAAACAAGATGAACATCCTGCAAATCAATTCCAGCGCCCGCAGCACCGGTTCCGCCTCGACCCGCCTGGCTGACGCCATCGTTACCCGCGTACAAGCGGCCAACCCCGGCGCCGCCCTGGTGCGCCGCGACCTGGCCGCCGCACCGCACCCCGTGCTCGACGAACCGACCCTGCAAGCGCTGTTCACGCCAGCGGACAAGCGTACGCCGGAGCAAGCGGCCCGCATCGCCCTGGACGACGCGCTGATTGCGCAAGTGCAAGCGGCTGACGTGATCGTCATCGGCGCGCCCATGTACAACTTCGGCATCACCGTGCAACTGAAAAGCTGGTTCGACGCGATTGCCCGCGCCAACGTCACCTTCAAGTACACGGAAAACGGCCCCGTGGGCCTGCTGACCGGCAAGAAAGTCTACGTGGGCCTGTCCCGCGGCGGCTTGCACCGCGACAGCGCCAACGATAGCCAGGTGCCTTACCTGAACACCATGTTCGGCTTCCTGGGCCTGACCGACGTGCAATACGTGTATTCGGAAGGCATGGGCATGGGCCCGGAAGCCGTGGCCAAGGCGCAAGCCCAGGCGGACGCCGAGATCAACGCGATCCTGGTGTAATCCCCAGCAGTGAAAGGGGCGGCGCACTGGCGCCGTCCTGGCCTAGAGGAGAGAACAATGAGCGATACCACCACCGTCAACAAGCCACGCGCCGTCGAGCGCGTGATCGCCGGCCAGGCCGTCATGGATGGCGCCGGCGTGAAGATCAACCGCGTGCTGACGCAGCAGCTGCAGCGCCGCCTCGACCCGTTCTTGATGCTCGACAACTTTGCCAGCGACAAGCCGAACGACTATATCGCCGGCTTCCCCGAGCATCCGCACCGCGGCTTCGAAACCGTGTCGTACATGATCACGGGACGCATGCGCCACAAGGACAGCGCGGGCCACGAAGGCTTGCTGACCTCGGGCGGCGTCCAATGGATGACGGCCGGCAGCGGCGTGATCCACTCGGAAATGCCGGAACAGGAAGAAGGCGTGATGGAAGGTTTTCAGCTGTGGCTGAACCTGCCCGCGCGCGACAAGATGCGCACGCCGTGGTACCGCGACTTCGACAGCAGCGAAATCCCCCGCTACACGACGGATGCGGGCGTGACCGTGCAAGTGATCGCCGGCGAGAGCCATGGCGTGACGGGCGCCGTGCAGCGCGAGCTGACGGAACCGCTGTACCTCGACATCGACTTGCCGGCCGGCGCCAGCTTCGAGCAGCCCTTGCCGCCAGGCCATAATGCCTTCCTGTACACCTTCCGTGGCGAAGTGCAAGTCGATGGCAAGGCCGTGCCCGCCCTGCGCATGGCGATCTTCGCCAACACGCCAGGGTCCGACGGCGTGCGCATCGAGGCGCCGCAAGGCGGCCGCGTGATCCTCGTCGCCGGCCAGCCCTTGAACGAACCGATCGCGCAATATGGCCCGTTCGTCATGAATACCCAGGCGGAAGTGTTCCAGGCCGTGCAGGATTTCCGTGAAGGCAAGTTTGGCGAGACGGCGGCGCAATAAAATTGCCTGTGCCATCAAAAACCTGCAGTCCTCCGGGCTTGCAGGTTTTTTTTCGTGCCGACTATATTGTTGCTTTTCAATTACACTGGCGGCAACATCATTCCACAAAGCATTCCATGCAGCCGACGCACACCGAACACAACGCCACCCATTTGCACGCCCACCTGAAGGGCGACGCCAAACACACCCACTCGTTCGAGGGGCGCAGCCAGAGTATCCTTGCCTGGGCGCTGGGGCTGACCCTGTCGTTTGCCGGCATCGAAGTGGCGGCCGGCTTCCTGTCCAATTCGCTGGCCCTGATTTCCGACGCGGGCCACATGGTCACGGATGCGGCCGCGCTGGGCCTGGCCCTGCTGGCGCAACTGATCGCGCGCCGCCCTCCTTCGCCCCGCCACTCGTTCGGCTTTGGCCGCGCTGAGGCGCTGGCCGCCTTCGTCAACGGCCTGGCCATGCTGTGCGTGGTGGGCTGGATCTGCTATGAAGCGGCGCTGCGCTTTTCCTCCCCGCAACCCGTGAAGGGCGGCATGGTCTTCATCGTCGCCTTCATCGGCCTGGCGATCAACGTGGTGGTAGCGTGGGTATTGTCGAAAGACAAGCAAAGCGTGAACACGCGCGCCGCCCTCGTGCACGTGATGGGCGATTTGCTGGGCTCGGTCGCCGCCATCGTCGCGGGCGCCGTGATTTACTTTACGGGCTGGATGCAGATCGACCCGCTGCTGTCCGTGCTGGTGTCGCTGCTGATTTTAAAGTCGACATTCGGCGTGCTGCGCGAGTCCTACCATTTCCTGATGGAAGGCGTGCCCATGCACATCGACTACATCCAGGTGGGTGCGGACGTGGAACAAGTCGATGGCGTGATTGCCGTGCACGACTTGCACGTGTGGGACATGTCGCCGGGCCAGCCGGCCCTGATCGGCCACGTGGAAATCGAGCACCTCGACCATTGGCCGAAGGTATTGCGCGCGATCAAGAAAATGTTACTCAGCAAGCACGGTATCGACCACATTACTTTGCAGCCGGAGACGGCCACGATGGCCGGTTTGCATGCGAGCGACAAGACGCATTGACAGGGAGACGTGGGAATCCGGGCCGGATTCCCACAGATAAATTAACTTCTTCTTGCTTCCAGCACGCCACTGACGTCCTTGATCACATTCAGCGCTTTTAGTAACTGCGCCGTCGAGCTGATCTCGGCCGTAAACGTCATGCGGGCCTGGCCCTTGGCGCTTTGGGTGTTGACGCCGATCACGTTGATCTTTTCGCGCGAAAAGATTTCGGAGATGTCGCGCAGCAAGCCCTGGCGGTCGCCGGCCAGGATGAAAATGTCGACCGGATACACGGTATCGTGTCCGCCCGTGCTGCCCCACTCCGTGAAGATCACGCGCTCGGGCGACTTGGCGCGCATTTCCTCGAAGTTCTTGCACGTGGCGCGGTGAATCGAGACGCCCTTGCCGCGCGTCACGAAACCGACGATGCTGTCCGGTGGCGCCGGCTTGCAGCACTTGGCCAGCACCGTCATGAGGCCTTCAGTGCCCACCACCAGCACGCCGGACTTGGCGCCCTGCTCCACGCTGGACGCGCGGCTTTTGCCGACCAGAACGGCGTCTTCCGGCACCACCACTTCGCCATTGTCGTGCAGCGCCTGCTCCACGTGGCGCAGGCTGAATTCATCCTTGCCCACCGACAGGAACAGTTCGTCGACTTTCGCAAAGCCCAGCTTTTGCGCCAGCGCTTCGAGGTTGACGGCCGTCTTGCCTTCGCGCTGCAGGGATTTTTCCACCAGCGCGCGGCCGTGGGCCAGGGTTTCCTGCATGTCGATGGCATGGAACCAGGCGCGGATCTTCGAACGCGTGCGCGTGCTGACGGCGTAGCCGGCGCTGAGCCAGTCGCGCGACGGCCCCGCCGTACCCGGCGCGCCCTTGGCCGTGATGATTTCGCAGGTCTGGCCGTTCTTCAATTGCGTATTCAAGGGCACCATGATGCCGTCGACCTTGGCGCCGCGGCAGCGGTGGCCCACGTCCGTATGCAAGTGATACGCAAAATCGACGGGCGTGGCGCCCACGGGCAATTCCAGCACCCGCGCCTGCGGCGTCATGACGAAGATGCGGTCGTCCAGGGTGGCGGATTTCAGCTTTTCCACCCATTCGCGCTGGATTTCTTCCTGGCCCACGACGGCGTCGGCTACTTCCGTTTTCCACGCCAGCAACTGGCGCAGCCAGGCAATCTTTTCGTCGTATTTCTGGCCGGCAAAGTTCGAACCGCCCTCTTCCTTGTAGCGCCAGTGCGCGGCCACGCCGTATTCGGCAAAGCTGTGCATTTCATTGGTGCGGATTTGCACTTCCAGCGGACGGCCATCCTCGGCCGTCACCACCGTGTGCAGCGACTGGTAACCGTTGGGTTTCGGCCGCGAAATGTAATCGTCGAATTCTTTCGGGATGGGGGTCCAGATATTGTGGACCACGCCCAGCACCGTGTAGCAGGTTTTCACGTCGGCAACGATGACGCGGAAGGCGCGCACGTCGTACAGGGCCGTAAAGTCCAGCTCCTTGCCGCGCATCTTGTTCCAGATGCTGTAAATGTGTTTCGGGCGGCCAAATACTTCCGCCTGGATACCGGCCGAGGCCAGCTCCGTCTGCAGGCGCAGAATCGCCGAGGAAACAAAACCCTCGCGCATCATGCGCTTTTCTTCCAGCATCTTGGCGATGCGTTTATACGCTTCCGGCTCGATGAAGCGGAACGACAAATCTTCCAGTTCCCACTTCAGCTGCCAGATACCGAGGCGGTTGGCCAGCGGCGCGTACAGGTCCAGCGTTTCCTTGCCATACTCGCGCGTCATTTCATTGAACAATTTCAACTCGGCGAAATAGCGTAAGGTGGTCACGCACGAAGCCAGGCGCACCAGCACGACGCGCATGTCGGACGCCATCGCCAGCAACATCTTGCGCAGGGTTTCCACCTGGGCCACGGCTTGCTGCGCCGCATTCTTGCCGCGCCCGCCAGCGCTGCCATGCTGCGCCTGGGTCAGCGCACGCAAACGGATCAGCTGGCGCACGCCTGTTGCCAGATCGCACACCTGCTTGCCGAAGCGCGGCTCGATATCGGCCGCCGTGTCGGGTTCCAGCAGGGTCAGCTCGAACATCAGGCCGGCGATGCGCGTTTCCGCATCGCTGCGCAGGAAAGCGAGCGTGGTGGCCACGCCGAGGGCGAACTCCAGCGCGGAGCGGCCGGCAAAGGTCAGCTTGTCGCCATACGCTTCGGTGGCATACGCGAGCGCGTCCAGCACGCGCGCGCTGTCCGGCGCACTCAAGCCCTCTACCAGTTGTTCCGAGGTGACGCTATTCGGGGCCGAGATGGAAACCATGTAATACCTTTAAACTTAATAACTCAACAACTGAATAACTTAACGCTCTGCAGCGATGATGACGATTTCCACCAAGCAAGCCGGATTGGCCAGCTTCGCTTCCACCGTGGCGCGCGGCGGCGTGTGGCCGGAAGCCACCCAGTCATCCCACACTTCATTCATGCCGGGAAAATCTTTCATGTCGGCGATGTAGATCTGGCAGGACAGGATGCAAGTCTTGTCGCTGCCCGCTTCCATCAGCAGACGGTCGACGTGGCCGAGCACTTCGCGCGTCTGGCCGACGATGCCCTGCGTGGTGTCTTCCGCGATCTGGCCAGCCAGGTAGATGGTGTTGTTGTGTATGGCTACTTCGGAGAGGCGTTTGCCTACGTGCAGTCGTGTAATTTCCATGCTTCTTCTTTCGGTTGTTTCAAAATCTGTACAGCGGTATTACTTGCCCAGCAAAAACTTGCGGGCGATGGCGATCTGGTCGTCGTGCACGAACGTGGGCGCATGGCCGACGCCGGCGATTTCCACCAGCTCCGCCTTCGGGCCGCGGCCCAGCATGAGCGTGGCCGTCTCGTGCGACAGCAGATCGGATTCCGAGCCCCGCACCAGCAAAGTGGGGCAGCGCACGGCATCATACGCGGCCCACAGCATGGCTTCGTCGCTGGCCGCCGATTCCGGCGTGGCCGAGCGGAACGGCATGGCCAGTCCCATATCATAGTGGCGGCGCCAGTGGCCATCCTTATCCTGGCGCAACACATCCACCGCCAGTTTATGCCATTCCGCGTCCGTGTGCGGACCGAAGCTGGCGGACACGTCGCGCACGAACCTGGCGCCTTGCTCGAATGTCTCGAAACGCAGGTCCTGGCCGATGTAGTCGCCGATGCGCTGCAAGGCTTCCGGCGCCAGTGTCGGGCCGATATCGTTCAAGACCAGCTTGCTGATCGGGCTGTCCGGCAACGATGCCAGGCCCAAGCCGATCAAGCCGCCCATCGAGGTGCCGAACCAGTCCACCGTCTGGCGCTCGCCATTGGCCAGCACGCGCGCCAGCAGGGTCACCATGTCGCTCACATATTGCGGCACGCGGTAAAACTGCGGGTTGGCCAGCCAGCCCGAGCGCCCGCGTCCCACCACGTCGGGGCAGATCACGCGGTAATCGCTGGCCATGGCGCGCGCCAGGTTGTCGAAGTCGTCCGCCACGCGCGTCACGCCATGGGCGCAGACGAGCACGTTCGGATTGTCCGCCGCGCCCCACTCTTTATACGACATGGTGTGCAAGCCTGCGGGGGAAATGCACTGGACGGTTTTGATGCTGGCTTCGATCATGCGATTCCTTATAACACCGGAGAAAACCTACTGCGCGTCGGTGGTTGCGGCCTGCGATGCTCACCGTACCAAAGTACGGTTGCGCTTCTCGGCCACAACTCCCTTCCGCTCGCTACGGTTTTGTCCGGCGTCGTTATTTGGTAGTAAAAAACAAAGAAACCGGCGATTTGCCGGTTGCCTCGCGCGCGACGCTACGGCAGTGTAGCGCAGCGCGGGCAATGCTCCAAGCGCGCGCCTGAAATGCTGCGGCGCAGCACAGCACTGGCACCTTCGCCATGGCGCAATACCCGATATAGCGAAAATGCATATCTGCGGTTATCCACAATTGAGCCTGCCTGGCAATGGGCGGATGATCGCAGCATCAACCCGCAAGAGGAGACCACTCGTGAAAAAACCATTCTATAAAATCCTGTACGTACAGGTGCTGTTCGCCATCGTGGCTGGCGTGCTGCTGGGGGTGTTCTACCCATCGAACGCCGTCGACATGAAACCGCTGGGCGACGGCTTTATCAAACTGATCAAGATGATCATCGCCCCGGTGATCTTCTGTACCGTGGTCTCCGGCATCGCCGGCATGCAGGATGTGAAGAAAATCGGCCGCGTGGGCGGCAAGGCGCTGCTGTACTTCGAAGTGGTTTCCACCTTCGCGCTGGCCATCGGCTTGCTGGTTGCTAACATCCTCAAACCGGGCGCCGGCTTCAACGCCGATCCGGCCCACCTGGACGCCAAGTCGATCGCGCAATACACGCACGCCGAAGGCATGAGCACCGTCGACTTCCTGATGAATATCATCCCGAAGACCTTCGTCGACGCCTTCGCCAAGGGCGACATCCTGCAAGTGCTGCTGATCGCCATCCTGTTCGGCTTTTCGCTGTCCCTGCTGGGCGAGCGCGGCCGTCCGGTCACCAAGCTGATCGACGAGCTGTCGCATGCCATCTTCGGCATGGTCAACATCATCATGAAAGTCGCTCCCATCGGCGCGTTCGGCGCGATGGCCTTTACCATCGGTAAATACGGCCTGGCTTCGCTGATCCCGCTGGCGAAACTGATGGGCTCGTTCTACCTGACCTGCTTCCTGTTCGTCTTCGTCGTGCTGGGCCTGATCGCCAAGTACACGGGCTTCTCCATCGGCCGCTTCCTGCTGTACATCAAGGAAGAACTGCTGATCGTGCTCGGTACCAGCTCGTCGGAATCGGCCCTGCCGGCCCTGATGAAAAAACTCGAACGCCTCGGTTGCTCCAAGCCAGTCGTCGGCCTGGTCGTGCCTACCGGCTACTCGTTCAACCTGGACGGCACCAATATCTACATGACCATGGCCGCCCTGTTCGTGGCGCAAGCTACCAACACGGAACTGACCATCTGGCAGGAACTGACCATCCTGGGCGTGGCGATGCTGACCTCGAAAGGCGCGTCCGGCATCACGGGCGCCGGCTTCATCACCCTGGCCGCCACCCTGGCCGTCGTGCCGACCATCCCCGTGGCCGGCATGGCGCTGATCCTGGGCATCGACCGCTTCATGAGCGAATGCCGCGCGCTGACCAATTTCGTCGGCAACGGCGTGGCCACCATCGTCGTGTCGAAATGGGAAAAAGAACTGGACATGGACAAGCTGCATAGCGAGCTGGCCCATCCAACCCACCCGACCGACGACGCGTATGTCGCGCCCAGCGTGAATATCGTCAAGTAAGCTGTACTCTTCATTGAAAAGCCCCGCAGATCACTCTGCGGGGCTTTTTTCATGCGTGCAGGCTTTTGCCGGCATCATCAACAAACAGTAAATCATCCATCAATATTTCATTGGATGATCAATGAATGAAAAACCATTACAGTACGGTCACCTGTTCGCCACCTGGTTCCCGCATAATGACATTGCGTTAATGCAAGCCTGACACCGAACCATCCTCACCTTTGAATGGAGTACGTCATGTCCCTCTCGCCCGCCTTCTACGCCACCTGGAACCCACGCCTGCTGGGCCTGCTGCGCATCATCCTCGGCTTCCTCTTCCTGCAACACGGCACGGCCAAACTGTTCGGCGCGCCGCACGTGGCCATGTTCGACGGCTTGCAACTGTTGTCCGTGATGGGCGCGGCCGGCGTCATCGAGCTCGTCGGCGGCAGCTTGCTGCTGGTGGGCCTGTTCACGCGCCCCGTCGCGTTCATCCTGTCGGGCCAGATGGCGGCCGCCTACTTCATGGCGCATGCGCCTGCCGGTTTCCTGCCGATCCTGAACGGCGGCGAAATGGCCGTCATGTATTGCTTCACCTTCCTGTATTTCGCAGTGGCAGGCGCCGGCGCCTACAGCCTGGACGGCTTGCGCGGCAAGGCAGGCGCATAAAAAAAGGGCGGACATCGCTGTCCGCCCTTTCATTGCCTGCGACGATCCGTTTATACGGCGGAAACGTCCAATTCAGCGCCCGTGGCCGCCTGCACCTGTTCCTTGGTCACGCCCGGCGCCAGTTCCACCAGCTTCAAACCGTTTTCCGTCACGTCGATCACGCCCAGGTCGCTGATGATGACGTCGACCACGCCCACGCCCGTCAGCGGCAAGTCGCACTGTTTCAGCAGCTTGTGCGACGTCGTGCCATCCTTGGCCGTGGCCACGTGTTCCATCAGCACGACGACGCGCTTGACGCCGGCGACGAGGTCCATCGCGCCGCCCATGCCCTTGACCATCTTGCCTGGGATCATCCAGTTCGCCAGGTCGCCCTTTTCCGACACTTGCATGGCGCCCAGGATGGCCAGGTTGATCTTGCCGCCGCGGATCATGCCAAACGAGTCAGCCGAGCTGAAGTAGGCGGCGCCCGGCAAGGCCGTCACCGTCTGCTTGCCCGCGTTGATCAGGTCAGCATCGACTTCATCGTCCGTGGGAAACGGGCCGATGCCCAGCAAGCCGTTTTCCGACTGCAGGAACACTTCGATATTTTCCGGCACATAGTTCGCCACCAGGGTCGGCAAGCCGATGCCCAGGTTCACATAAAAGCCATCCTGCAATTCCTTTGCCGCGCGCGCGGCCATTTCGTCACGTGTCCAAGCCATTATCATCTCCCTCAATTTTCGTGGAACGCCTGTCCAAACCTACTGTGCGGCGCGCTTTGCGGCCTGCGATGCTCACCGTACTAAAGTACGGTTGCGCTTCTTAGCCACAAATCACTGCCGCTCGCTACGGTTTTGCCATGCGTAAATCTTCTATTTATTAGTCAGTGCGCACGGTGCGCTGCTCGATGCGTTTTTCCGGGTTCGCGTTGACCACGATGCGGTGCACGAAGATGCTCGGCGTGTGGACTTGGTCCGGGTCGATCTCGCCCACTTCGACCAGTTTTTCCACTTCGACGATGGTGATCTTGCCCGCCATGGCCACGTTCGGGTTGAAATTGCGCGCCGTCTTGCGGTAGACCAAATTGCCCGCGCGGTCGGCCATGTAGGCTTTCACCAGCGACACATCGGCCACGAGGCTGCGCTCCATCACGTATTGTTCGCCGTCGAATTCGCGCAGTTCCTTGCCGTCGGCGACGATGGTGCCCACGCCCGTCTTGGTGAAGAAGGCGGGAATGCCGGCGCCGCCGGCGCGCAGCTTCTCGGCCAGGGTGCCTTGCGGCGTGAATTCCAGTTCCAGTTCGCCGGCCAGGTACTGGCGCGCGAATTCCTTGTTTTCGCCCACATAGGAGGCGATCATTTTCTTGATCTGGCGCGTGGTCAACAGCTGGCCCAGGCCGAAGCCGTCGACGCCGGCGTTATTCGAAATGGCCGTCAGGCCCGTCACGCCCGAATCGCGCAAGGCGCCGATCAGGGCTTCGGGGATGCCGCACAGGCCGAAGCCGCCAACGGCGATGGTCTGGCCATCTTGGACGATACCGGCCAGCGCCGAGGCGGCGTCAGGATAAACTTTATTCATGGGTGTCCCTCTATCTTTTGTTAAGCTTTGGTCTTGAGTCCATGACTCAGGCAGCGACTCAGCATAAAATACGCGAGTGGAAAGTACAATACCGTAGAACTACCGGCGCCGTGCCGGCAATCCCCCTGTGAGAGTGATACGTATCAGATGAACGCCGCGTCAGCCATCGATTATGAAAGTATCTTCCTGCACGCGCCCGTGGGCATGTGCATGTCGGAAAACCGCATCATGCGCAGCTGCAACGAAGCGCTGGCGGCCATGTTCGGCTATGCGCGCGCCCAGCTGGACGACCAGTCGTTCGAAGTACTCTACCCCACGCACGACGAATTCCTGCGCACCGGTGACCGCATCATCCCCATCATGAACGCCAGGGGCCGCTATTCGGACGAGCGCATCATGCGCCGCAGTAATGGTGAATTGTTCTGGTGCCACGTCACGGGCCACGCCATGCTGGCCGCACAGCCGCTGGGGCCGGGCATCTGGACGTTCGAGGATGTCAGCGAGAAACGTCCCGTGACGGCGGAACTGACGCCGCGCGAGCGCGAAATCGCCGCCCTGCTGGTGGAAGGCAAGACCAGCAAGGTCATCGCCCGCCAGATCGACCTCAGCCCCCGTACGGTGGAAATGCACCGCGCCAAGCTGATGCGCAAGTTCGCCGCCTCGACGTCGTCCGAGCTGGTGCATAAGCTGGTGGGACTGCAGCTGCAGCGCTAGGGCTGCAGCCATGGTGACTATCGTTTAACGCCAAGTAAAACCGTCGCGAGCGGCAGCGATTTGTGGCCGCGAAGCGCGACGCGCAGCAGGTTTTATGGCGTTAAAAGGTGCTCATGCCGCCATCGGCGGAAATGATGGCGCCGTTGATGAAATGCGAATCCTCGCCCGCCAGCAACAGCAGCAGGCCGTCGAGGTCTTCCGGCTTGCCCGGACGTTTATTCGGCAACATTTCGATCAATTTCTTGCCCTGTTCGGTGGCAAAGTAATCTTCGTTGATTTCCGTGGAAATGTAGCCGGGACAGATGGCGTTCGTGTTGATGCCGTACTTGCCCCACTCCACGGCCATGGCGCGCGTCATGTGCACCATGCCCGCCTTGCTCATGCAATACACGCCGATCTGCGGCAGCACCTGCAAGCCCGCCATCGAGGCGATATTGATGATGCGGTGCTGCTTCTTCGGGTCGCCCTTGGCGCGCGCGATCATGCGCTTGGCCGTTTGCTGGGCCACGAAGAACGATCCGCGCAGGTTGGTATCCATCACGAACGAATAATCCTCGGGCGTGACGTCGACCAGGCGTTGCGTGGTGGAGACACCGGAATTGTTGACGAGGATATCGATGGGGCCCGCTTCCGTTTCCGCGTGCGCGATGGCCGACTTGATGCTGGCGAAGTCGGTCACGTCGAGCGACACCACGTGCGCGGCGCCGCCATCGGCTTCGATTTCGGCGCGCAATTCCTTCAGGCGTTCGGTGCGGCGCGACGCCAGCACGACCTGCGCGCCAGCCTGGGCCAGCACTTTCGCAAAGCGCGCGCCGAGGCCGCTCGATGCGCCGGTAATCAGGGCAATCTTGCCCTCGAAATTGACTTCTATGCCCACGAGCTACTCCTGTTTTATTTTAGATAACACTTTACGCCGTGCCGATGGCGCAGGGGCAAAATACCCTGCGTCGCACTTGAGCAAAGGTAAACGCCATCATTACACAAAATGGCCGGATTTAGATTGCGGCGAGGGGCAATGTCACGCAAAATGGCGCCAAAGTTGCAATCCTCGTCAAAAACAAGCACACTCGTGCTTAAATTTCCCCGATGATGCTTTATTCCCTATCCTTGCTACCTAATTGAGTGACTATAAATCGAGACCATGACACAGCCTAATAACTTAGTTGAACAGTACGGACCGCGCGAAACCATGGAATATGACGTGGTGATCGTCGGCGGTGGCCCCGCAGGCTTGGCCGCGGCGATCCGCCTGAAGCAGCTGGCCGCTGAAAAGAGCCAGGAAGTGTCCGTCTGCGTGCTGGAAAAAGGCGGCGAACTGGGCGCGCATATCCTGTCGGGCGCCATCATGGACCCGAAAGCGCTGACCGAACTGATTCCGAACTGGAAAGAACTGGGCGCGCCCCTGAACACGGAAGTGACGGAAGACCGCATCCTGTTCCTGACCGAAACGAAAGCGTATAAGACGCCAGGCTTCGCCGTGCCGGCCTGCTTTGAAAACCACGGCAATTACATCGTCTCGCTGGGCAATGTGGTGCGCTGGATGGGCCAGCAGGCGGAAAACCTGGGCGTGGAAATCTTCCCCGGCTTCCCTGCCGCGGAAATCCTCTACAACGACGACGGTTCCGTCAAAGGCGTGGCGACCGGCAACATGGGCGTCAAGCGCGACGGCGAACCGGGCCCCGACTTCCAGCTGGGCATGGAATTGCACGCCAAGTACACCCTGTTCGCCGAAGGCGCGCGCGGCCACCTGGGCAAGCAATTGATGGCCAAGTATGACTTGAATGCCGGCAAGGACCCGCAGTCCTACGGCATCGGCATCAAGGAATTGTGGGAAATCGACCCGGCCCAGCACAAGCCGGGCCTGGTGATCCACTCGAGCGGCTGGCCGCTGGACACGAAAACCTACGGCGGCTCCTTCCTGTACCACCTGGAAAACAACCAGGTCATGGTGGGCTACGTGGTCGGCTTGAACTACGAAAACCCGTACCTGTCGCCGTACGAGGAATTCCAGCGCTACAAGACGCATCCGGAAATCCGCAAGTTCTTCGAAGGCGGCAAGCGCATCTCGTACGGCGCGCGCGCCATCGCGGCCGGCGGCCTGCAATCGTTGCCGAAACTGGTGTTTGCGGGCGGCGCGCTGATTGGCTGCGATGCGGGCTTCCTGAACATGAGCCGCATCAAGGGCAGCCACGCGGCCATCAAGAGCGGCATGCTGGCGGCGGATGCGGCCTTCGGCGCGCTGGGCGAACAGCGCCAGCACGACGAACTGACGAGCTACCCTGTCGCCTTCGAACAATCGTGGCTGCATGAAGAGCTGCACGTGGCGCGCAACGTCAAGCCATGGCTGTCGAAAGGCCTGTACCTGGGCAGCCTGATGACGGGCATCGACCAGCTGATCTTCCGCGGCAAGGCGCCGTGGACCCTGCACCACTCGCATGGCGACCACGAATGCCTGAAACCGGCCGCCCAGTCGAAGAAGATCGTGTATCCGAAACCCGATGGCAAGTTGACCTTCGACAAGATGTCGTCCGTGTTCATTTCGAACACGAACCACGCGGAAGACCAGCCGATCCACCTGACGCTGAAGAACGCCAGCGTGCCCGTCGACGTCAACCTGGCCACGTATGCGGGTCCGGAAGCCCGTTACTGTCCCGCCGGCGTGTACGAGTTCGTGAAGAACGACGACGGCGCCGAACGCCTGCAGATCAATGCGCAGAACTGCGTGCACTGTAAAACCTGCGACATCAAGGATCCGACGCAAAACATCGTGTGGGTGACACCGGAAGGCGGCGGCGGGCCGAACTATCCGAATATGTAATCGCAAGGCTCCGCAGCACCGGCTGACAATCGGCCAGAACAGCGCACTCCCATCCGGCAGTGCGCTGTTTTTTTTGTCGGAAGGACCAGAATTGCCCGCACTTTGGACCAACTGCAACAGCAAGTGCGCATTCGCGCGGCGTGCGTCAACAAATTCCCCTCGGAAAGTTTCTCACGGGCACTGTCACCAGTTACAATTCCCGTTGCTAAACATTTCTGCCAGCCTCAGCCCATGCACCCGACCCTCCCTCCCGCAGTCTCCCCCGACACCGAATTACAGCAAGCCATCGCTGAACACCAGGCAGGGCGTTTTGCCGAGGCGGAAGAGATTTACCTGTCGATCCTGCAGGCCCATCCCTACCATGCCATCGCCAACCACAACCTGGGCTTGCTGGCCGGACAAGTGGGCCAGCACGTGGCCGGCCTGCCGTATTTGCGCAAGGCGCTGTCCGTCGCCCCGGACGAAGGCCAGTTCTGGCTGTCCTATGCGCAGGGATTGCTGCAGGCGGGACAGCCCGACGAAGCGCTCGACATCGTCGACACCGCCATCGCCCGCGGACTGGACAATGATGCTTCGCAAGCGCTGCGCCGGCAGGCGCAGGAAGCCGTCGCGCTGGCGGCCCTGTCGCCGTCGCAGCCGGAAATGGACCACATCGTACAGCTGTACCAGGCAGGCCAGCATGCGCAGATGGAAGCGGCCTGCCGGCAATTGCTGGCAGGCTATCCCGACTCGCCATTCGGCTGGAGCGTGCTGGGCACGGCCCTGCAACTGCAAGGCAAGGATGCCCTCGCCACGCTGCAGCGGACGGTGGAACTGACGCCGCACGATGCGCAGGCGCATGGCCACCTGGGCAATGCCTGGCAAACGGCCGGCAAACTCGATGCAGCCCGCGACTGCTACCTGCGGGCGCTGGAAATCGAGCCGGCGTTCGCCGAGGCGCACTGCAACCTGGGCAACCTGCTCCAGGCGGAAAACCGGCTGGACGAGGCCGTGGCGAGCTACCGCCGCGCCCTTGCCTTGAAGCCGGACTACGCGCTGGCGGCATTTAACCTGGGCAATGCGCTGCTGCGCCAGAAACAGTTTGGCGCCGCTGCCGACAGCTTCCGCGCCGCCACCCTTGCATTGCCCGACGACGCCGAAGCGCACAACCGGCTCGGCCAGGCGCTGCACGAAAACAAAAATGTGCAGGACGCCGTGCGCAGCTTCCAGCGCGCGCTGCAGATCAAACCCGATTACCGGGCGGCACGGAACAATCTGGTCGCCGCCTACCTGGCGCTGAAACAGTATCAGGATGTATTGACGTGCCTCAACACGGCCATGGAATCCGAACCAGATGATGAAGAATTGCACTTTCATTTAGGTAATGTCATGCGCACCATGGGCAAAAGCAAGGAAGCGCTGGCCGCGTTCCAGCGCGCCCTGGAAATCAAGCCCGACTACGCAGCGGCGGAAATCAACCTGTGCTCGCTACTCCATGCCGAAGGCCACCTGGAAGAAGCCATCGCCAGCGGCTATCGCGCGCGGACGGTGGCCCCGCATATTCCGGAAAGCCACAGCGGCCTGCTGTTTTGCCTCAGCCATAGCATCGATATCGACGCCCAACGCCTGTTTGAGGAACATTGCCGCTTCGGCGACGCCTTCGACCACCCATCCACGGCCGGGACGGCGGAAGGCCAAGGTTTTCACAACGACAACGATCCCGCGCGGCGCATCAGGGTCGGCTTTGTCTCGGGCGACTTCAATTCGCACGTGGTGTCCAATTTCGTCGTGCCCGTGATCGCGCACCTGAGCGCCAGCCCCGGCCTGAGCCTGTATGCCTATTACAACAATACGCTGGAAGACGCCGTCACGCAGCGCCTGCGCGGCTATTTCCCGCATTGGCAAAATATCATCGAGGTGAGCGACAGCAACTTGCAGGAAAAGATCCGCGAAGACGGCATCGACATCCTGGTCGACCTGTCCAGCCATACGGCCTTCAACCGCCTGACGGCCTTTGGCCGCAAACTGGCGCCGATTCAGGTCAGCTGGATCGCCTATCCCGGCACAACGGGCCTGAAAACCATGGATTACTACCTGACGGACCCGCAATTCGACGTCGATGAAAAGTACTTCACGGAAAAAGTCGTGCTGCTGCCCGCCAGCGTGCCCTTCCTGCCATCGTCGGACTCCCCGGAACTGGTCCGCGCGCCCGCGCTGGGCAACGGCTACCTGACCTTCGGCAGCTTCAATCGGCTCAGCAAGCTCAATCCAGGCGTCATCGCCCGCTGGGCAAAGCTGCTGCGGGCCCTGCCCGAAGCGAAAATGCATCTGGCAGCCATGCAAAAGGACAGCGACATCGCCACCTTGCAAGCCTGGTTCGCGCAGGAAGGCATCGCCGCCGACCGCCTGACCTTCCACGGCCGCACCCACCTGGGCGGCTATCTGGCCCTGCACCAGCAAATCGACCTTTGCCTCGACACCTTCCCGTACACGGGCGGCACCACCACGCTGCACGCGCTGTGGATGGGTGTGCCCACGCTGACGCTCAAGGGTACAAGCGTACCGAGCCATGCCGGCGCCTGCATCTTGCAGCATGTGGGTCTCGACGCTTTCATCGCGACCGACGACGACGATTTCGTCCGGAAAGGAATATTCTTGTCTAACAACATCATGCAACTGGCCGTCCTGCGCGCAGACTTGCGCAACCGCATGCAAGAATCGGCACTGGCCGACTCCCGGGCGATTGCCCACAATATGGAACAGGCTTTCCGCACCATGTGGCAGCGCTGGTGCGGCGGCTTGCCGCCCGCATCGTTCGCCATTGCGCCCGACGACGCCAGCAAGCAGGCGGTGCAGTCATGAGCGACAAGAAGCCGATTTACGTCACGCAGCCGCTCATGCCGGATTTGCAAGATTTCCTGCCGTATCTGGAAGAAATCTGGGAAAACAAGATCCTCACCAACGGCGGCCCGTTCCACCAGCAACTGGAACAGGCGCTGTGCGACTATCTGGGCGTCAAGCACATCTGCCTGTTTACCAATGGCACGCTGGCGCTGATCACGGCCCTGCAGGCGCTGCGCATCACCGGCGAAGTGATCACCACGCCCTATTCCTTCGTCGCCACCGCCCATTCGCTGCTGTGGAATGGCATCAAGCCCATTTTTGTCGATATCGACCCGCTGAGCCTGAATATGGATCCCGCCAGGATCGAGGCAGCCATCACGCCGCACACCACCGCCATCATGCCGGTGCACTGCTATGGCCGTCCCTGCGACGTGGAACGCATCGAAAAGATCGCCGACAACTATGGCTTGAAAGTCATCTACGACGCGGCGCATGCGTTCGGCGTGCGGCACAAGGGCAGCAGCGTGCTCAATTGCGGCGACCTGTCCGTGCTGAGTTTTCACGCCACCAAGATTTTCAATACCTTTGAAGGGGGCGCGATCGTCTGCCCCGACGCCAAGACCAAGCAACGCATCGACCATTTGAAAAATTTCGGCTTCGTCGACGAAGTGACGGTGGTGGCACCCGGCATCAACGGCAAGATGAGCGAGATCAACGCCGCATTCGGCCTCCTGCAATTGAAGGGCATCGACGCGGCTCGCCTGCAGCGGCGCGCCATCGATGGCCGCTACCGGGAACGGCTGGCGGCCATCGCCGGCATCGACTGCCTGCCGGCGGGAGAGGAAGAATCGGCCAACCACTCCTACTTCCCCATACTCGTCAAGGAAGCCTACGGCACCAGCCGCGACGCACTGTTCCAGCTGCTGCGGGACGAGAATATCTATGCGCGCCGCTATTTCTATCCGCTCATCAGCGACTTCCCCATGTACCGCAGCATGCCGACCGCCGCCCACAGCAATCTGCCGAACGCGCTGCAGGCATCGCGGCAAATCATCTGCCTGCCCATCTATCCCGGCCTGGATCTCGATCAGGTCGATGCCATCTGCGCCATCGTCGAGCGGCATGCACAGGCCGGCCTGACTCCATGAATATTTCCACAGACACCGACTTTTTCGGCACCATCGACGACCATCGCTGGGCGGCACAATTTACCGTGCTGTCCTATAAAAGTGGTGGACAGACCCTGATACCGCATGGCTTTTTCCGTAACTGGCTGGGCAATGAGCCCGACTTCGGGCAATTTACCATCGGCCGCTGTTCCGGCATCGGCATCGGTTCGCAAGCCAAATACGATTCGACCGCGCAGCACCTGCAAATCGGGCGCTACGTTTCCGGCGGCGCGAATCTGCGCTTCATCCTCAACGGCCAGCACGACATGCGCACCATTTCCACGTATCTTCTGGCATTGGGCGGCATGGGCCTGGAAAACAGCCCGATTCCCCAATATGCCGATACGGTCATCAAGAACGATGTGTGGATCGGCGACGAGGCGATGATATTGGGCGGCGCGGTCATCGAGAATGGCTGCGTCATCGGTGCGCGCACGCTGGTGCCGCCCAATTTCCGCAGCGAACCCTACGGCATTTACGCCGGGACGCCGGCGCGGCTGCTGCGCTTCCGCTTCAGCGAGGAAGTGCGCGCAGCCCTGCTGGCGCTGGCCTGGTGGGAACTGCCGCTGAGCTGGATACGCGAGAATAATGCGCATTTCCTGCAAAACATGACGGCCGACGACGGCGAGGCGCTGCGCATCATTGCCGAACTGGCGGAAAGCAAGCGCCGCCACCTGGAAGCCGGCGCCGCACACCCGCACAAGGATGACCATGTCTGAACTTTTCAATCCCGGCTATTACACCGAAGAAGACTTGCACGGCGCGGGGTTTCGCAGCCTCGGCCACAACGTGCGCATCGCCAGGAACTGCGTCATCATCGGCATCGACAATATCGCCATCGGCAACAACGTGCGCATCGATGGCTACAGCACGCTGGTGGCGGCGGGTGGCCATATCCGCATCGGCAGCTACGTTCACATTGGCGGCGGCTGCTTTCTCTCCGGCGGCGCAGGCATCACGCTGGAAGACTACGCCGGCTTGTCGCAAGGCGTGCGCCTGTACAGCAAGACCGATGACTACAGCGGAGCGAGCATGACCAACCCCACCGTGCCGGCGGAATTTACAAACTGCAAGAGCGGTGCCGTCCACCTGGGCAGGCACGTCATCGTCGGCTCGGGCAGCGTGGTGCTGCCCGGCGCGCAGCTTGGCGAAGGCGTCGCCGTGGGCGCGCTCAGCCTGGTCACCAGGTCCCTGCCGGCGTGGGGAATCTATGCGGGCACACCGGCGAAGCGTATCAACAGCCGCGACCAGGGGCTGTTAATTGCGGAAGAGCAATTGCGTGCGCGGGATGCCGTGAAAAATAGTTAAAAGTATATTTTTAATCATAATTTCCATGGCAATAAAAAATCAGCGCAGGCCAGCGGCCAGCTAAAAAATATTTCCATGTAGCATTTAATACATAAGCGGAAATAGCCGCCTTGTGCTTGTGAGAGCAGAAAAATAGCGCGTCTCGCTGAATATATCCTACAGGAGCAATACAATGCTGAGCCTTCACACCAATAACGCATCGCTGTCCGCACAAAACTCGATCGCCAAGACCCAATCGCAACTGTCGACCTCGATGACCCGCCTGTCGACCGGCTACCGCATCAACTCGGCAATGGACGACGCTGCCGGCCTGCAGATCGCCACCCGCCTGAAAGCACAGACCAGCGGCATGACGGTCGCCATGAGCAACACGCAAAACAGCACCTCGATGCTGCAAACGGCTGAAGGCGCGTTCGGCGAAGTCACCAACATGCTGGTGCGCATGAAAGATCTGGCCACGCAAGCTGCCGATGCTTCGTCGAACACGGCCGACAAGGACGCCATGCAAGCCGAGTACGACGCACTGGGCCTGGAATTGTCCAACGTGATGAACAACACCACGTTCGGCGGCCAAGCTCTGCTGACCGGCGGCACCATCGCCAGCGCCATGACGTTCCAGATCGGCGCCGCGAAGTCGGAAACGATGACCATCAACCTGTCCACCTCGATGGGCAGCGTCGCCACCGCACTGGGTTCGGCCACCGCCAACTTCACCGGTACCGCCGGCGGCACCGAACTGAAAACCCTGGCCAACACGGCCATCGGCAGCCTGGTTTCGGCCATCGACAGCATCGGCGTGGTACGTTCGGCACTGGGTGCCGCTGCCAACCGCCTCGACCACGTCAACAGCAACCTGTCGAACATCTCGACCAACACCAAGGCCGCTACCGGCCGCATCATGGACGTCGATTTCGCCACCGAAAGCTCGAACATGACCTCGTCGCAGATGCTGCTGCAAGCCGGCACCGCGATGCTGAAACAAAGCAACAGCATGTCCTCGATGGTCATGTCCTTGCTGCAATAATCACCGGCGCCTCGCGCCACCTGAAAGCCCCGGCAAGCGATTGCCGGGGCTTTTTTTCATGGCCGCGCGCCACATGAAAAATTTCCATGTGGAATTTAATGAAAGGCGCTCCCCTGTCGCCTTGTAGGGGTGAGGGCAAGAAATTACCTGCCGCTCGACGAATTCACTTACCAGGAGCAATACAATGCTGAGCCTTCACACCAACAACGCATCGCTGTCCGCACAAAACTCGATCGCCAAAACGCAATCGCAACTGTCGACCTCGATGACCCGCCTGTCGACCGGCTACCGCATCAACTCGGCAATGGACGACGCTGCCGGCCTGCAGATCGCCACCCGCCTGAAAGCACAGACCAGCGGCATGACGGTCGCCATGAGCAACACGCAAAACAGCACCTCGATGCTGCAAACGGCTGAAGGCGCGTTCGGTGAAGTCACCAACATGCTGGTGCGCATGAAAGATCTGGCCACGCAAGCTGCCGATGCTTCGTCGAACACGTCCGACAAAGACGCCATGCAAGCCGAATACGACGCACTGGGCCTGGAATTGTCCAACGTGATGAAAAACACCACGTTCGGCGGCCAAGCCCTGCTGACCGGCGGCACCATCGCCAGCGCCATGACGTTCCAGATCGGCGCCGCGAAGTCGGAAACGATGAGCATCAACCTGTCCACCTCGATGGGCAGCGTCACCGCCGCACTGGGTTCGGCCAGCGCCAACTTCGGCGCCGCCGGCCTGGGCACCGAACTGACCGCCAGCGCCAACGCCGCCATCGGCAGCCTGGTTTCGGCCATCGACAGCATCGGCGTGGTACGTTCGGCACTGGGCGCCGCCGCCAACCGCCTCGACCACGTCAACAGCAACCTGTCGAACATCTCGACCAACACCAAGGCCGCTACCGGCCGCATCATGGACGTCGATTTCGCCACCGAAAGCTCGAACATGACCTCGTCGCAGATGCTGCTGCAAGCCGGCACCGCGATGCTGAAACAAAGCAACAGCATGTCCTCGATGGTCATGTCCTTGCTGCAATAATCACCGGCGCCTCGCGCCACATGAAAGCCCCGGCAAGCGATTGCCGGGGCTTTTTTTCATGGCGGCGCGCCAGATAAAAAATTTCCATGTGGAATTTAATGAAAGGCGCTCCCCTGTCGCCTTGTAGGGGTGAGGGCAAGAAATTACCTGCCGCTCGACGAATTCACTTACCAGGAGCAATACAATGCTGAGCCTTCACACCAACAACGCATCGCTGTCCGCACAGAACTCGATCGCCAAGACCCAATCGCAACTGTCGACCTCGATGACCCGCCTGTCGACCGGCTACCGCATCAACTCGGCAATGGACGACGCTGCCGGCCTGCAGATCGCTACCCGCCTGAAAGCACAGACCAGCGGCATGACGGTCGCCATGAGCAACACGCAAAACAGCACCTCGATGCTGCAAACGGCTGAAGGCGCGTTCGGCGAAGTCACCAACATGCTGGTGCGCATGAAAGATCTGGCCACGCAAGCTGCCGATGCTTCGTCGAACACGGCCGACAAGACCGCCATGCAAGCCGAATACGACGCGCTGGGCCTGGAACTGTACAACGTGATGACCAATACCACGTTCGGCGGCCAGAATCTGCTGGGCGACGGCACGACCGGCAAGGGCACCCTGTCGGAAGCCAAGATGACCTTCCAGATCGGCGCCGCCAAGTCGGAAACCATGGACTTCACCGTGCAAGCAGGCATGGTCACGCTGGACGGCGCGCTGAAAGGCCTGTCCGCCAACAACTTCAAGGCAACCAGCGCCGGCGTCGGCACGGAACTGACCGGCACGGCAAACGCCACGATCGACCTGCTGAAAAATGCCATCGACAATGTCGGCACGATCCGCTCCTCCCTGGGCGCCGCCGCCAACCGCCTCGACCACGTCAACAGCAACCTGTCGAACATCGCCACCAACACCAAGGCCGCTACCGGCCGTATCATGGACGTTGACTTCGCCACCGAAAGCTCGAACATGACGTCGTCGCAAATGCTGCTGCAAGCCGGCACCGCGATGCTGAAACAAAGCAACAGCATGTCCTCGATGGTCATGTCCTTGCTGCAATAATCTTTGCCGGGCCGCTTGCGGCCAGCAACGCCAAGCCAGACTGCGGTCTGGCTTTTTTTATGCGCGAAACGTATTTATTTGACTATATTGCCTTTCGATTTAACAATGCGGGCGGCGCAGTCGCCTATACAAGGTAGACCCGATTCACCCTCACCGCCCACCGGAGCCGCCTTGTGCTGAGCATTCACACCAATATCGCCGCAATGTACGCCCAAAGCGCCGCCGCCAGTGCGCAAAGCCGGCTGGCGACGTCGATGCAGCGCCTGTCCACCGGCTTTCGCATCAACTCGGCCATGGACGACGCCGCCGGCTTGCAGATCGCCACGCGCCTCAGCGCCCAGGTCAGCGGCATGACGGTGGCCATGCGCAACACGCAGAACAGCACCTCGATGCTGCAGACGGCCGAAGGCGCGTTTGGCGAAGTCACCGACATGCTGGTGCGCATGAAAGACCTGGCCACGCAGGCGGCCGACGCTTCGTCCAACCAGACCGACCGCGACGCCATGCAGTCCGAATACGATGCGCTGGGGCTCGAGCTGTACAACGTCATGACCAACACTTCCTACGGCGGCGGCTTGCTGCTGGGCAACGGCAGTGCCGGCAAGGGCACCTTGTCGGAGGCGATGACCTTCCAGATCGGCGCCAGCAGCAGCGAAACCATGCAGTTCGACGTGTCAGGCAAGATGGGCGGCCTGGACACCTTGCTGAAAGCCATTTCGGCCAACTTTGCCGCCAGCGGCACGGCCGGCAGCGAAATCGGCACGAATGGCAGCGCCAACAACATGATCGACCAGCTGGCGGCGGCGCTCGACCAGGTCGGCGGCGTGCGCTCGGCCCTGGGCGCGGCGGCCAACCGCCTCGACCACGTGCACAACAACCTGGCCAACATGGTCACCAATACCAAGGCCGCCATCGGCCGCATCATGGATGTCGATTACGCGGCGGAAAGCGCCAACATGGTCTCGGCACAAATGTTGCTCCAGGCGAGCACGGCGATGCTCAAGCAAAGCCAGAGCATGCAGAAAATGATACTGTCCCTGTTGCAGCCATGATGGCTGATACCGCCTGATTCACCGGCTCTTATAGACTTTCATCTGGACACAGTGGCATGGCGATAGACCGCATTTCATCGGGCAACCCGGTTCCCCTGATTACCCAGCGCTTCGACGTCAGCCCCGCGACGCCGATGGTGCCGGGCGTGGTCCAGCCGCTGGTGCCCATCGGGCCCTACATGGCGCCCGCGCCCGACGCCGGCACCCTGCCCGCCCAGCTGCAACAGCAGGGACAGGACAGCCTGGCGTCCCTCATCAAGCCGAATGCCGACGGGACGGGCGGCGCCATGCCGCGCGACAGCAGCGCCATGCAAGTCAATCAACTGTTCTTCACGCGCCAGCTGGTCTGGCAGCCGCCCGACGCGGCGCAGCTGGCCGCCTCGTGGCGCGTGATGGTCAAGACGTATGGCGAGCAATACGCGGCCTTGCAGGAACAGGCGCGCGGCCAGCACGTGCCGGGCAACCTGTTCATGGCCGAGCAGCAACCGGCCCTGCTGCGCGAAGGCGCCCGCCCGCCGTTGACGGTCGACAGCGAAGCGTGGCGCTTCGCCGTGTATGGCTGGGGCGGCCAGCGCCTGCTGCTGCGCGTGCTGGCCAGCGACGAGGAAGACGATGCAACGCCCAAGCGGCGCGGCAAGGTGGCGCTGCGCGTCGAACTGATCATCATCGGTATCGGCCGGGTCGTGATTCAGATGGAACCGTCCGGCGACGGCGTGCTGCTGGAGCTGGCCGCCGACGAGGAAGCCGCATTGCGCCATGTGCGCCTGGCCCTGCCCGAGATCGCCGACGCCGTGCGGCGCGCCGGCCTGCGCGTGGTGCGCTGCCGCCTGAACCGCCAGCTGCACGCGCAGCGCGTGCACGGCAATTACCCGATGCAGGCGGGCGCCGCCTCGCTGTCGCTGGCCCTGTTCCGCGCCATGGCCGAAGTGGCGCTGCTGCTGACGCAGCCGGAAGCGGAAGCGGCGGCCGATCCCGATGCGCCCGCAGCCCCCGCGGACGCGGCCGAAGAGGAAACCATCATCGTCTCGAAGGAAGTGGCGGCGCCGCTCGGTTACGACTATGGCGACGACGAAGAAACGGCGCAAGGCCGCAACGTGCTGCTGCTGGCCGACGGCCAGGAGCACGACCTGCTGCCGCCCATCGACGAGCAGGATTGACGCAACAGAATTGATACAGAAAAAAAACGGCGCCCGCAGCGCCGTTTTTCTTTTCATGCCAGCGTTTTATCCCACCGTGCCGATGATGCTCACTTCGCGGTTTTCCGGGATTTCGTTGTACGACAGCACATGCAGGCCCGGCGCGAACAGGCGCGCATAGCGGGCCAGCAGCGGACGGATCTGCGGCAGCACCAGCAACAGCGGCGGCGTGGCCTGCTGCTTCATCTGCTCGCGCGCCACCGGCATGTTCACTTGCAGCTGCGACAGCAGGTGCGGATCGATCGGATAGTTATCCAAAGTCACCTTGCCCGCCTGGCGCGCCTGGTTCAGCGAACCGAGCAACATGTTTTCCAGTTCGCCGCCCAGGTTAAACGCCTGCATTTCCATCTTCTGGCCGAACAGGCCGCTGACGATCTGGCGTCGCAGCGCGCAGCGCACCTCGGCCGCCAGCAGGATCGGGTCCTTGGTCGTTTCCGAACTGTCGAGCAAGGTGGTAGCGATGGGCACGATATCCTTCAGTGACACATTTTCCGCCAGCAAGACGCGGAACACGCGCAACAGCTGCGTGTGCGTGAGCGCCTTGTCCAGCGCGCCGGCGAGCTTGGGCGACAGGGCCGTCAGGCGTTCCATCATGTTCGAGACGTCTTCGTGGCGGAACAGTTCCGGCAAGTATTCGCGCACCATCTTCGACAAGTGCGTGGCGATCACGCTGGGCGCCTCGATGACCTGGTAGCCGAGACCCAGCGCATGCGCCTTCTCGCTTGGCTCGATCCACGTGACGGGCATGCCGTAGGCCGGCTCGATGCCGGGAATGCCGTCCAGCTGGCCATACACGTTCGGCGACGGGATCGCCATCAGGCGGTCGGCCTGCACTTCCGCCTGCGCCACCACGGTGCCCGACAGCACGATCGCGTATTGCGACGGCTTCAGGGCCAGGTCGTCGCGCACGCCGATATTCGGCAGCAGCAAGCCCATCGCTTCAGACAGGCTCTGGCGCACGCCCTTGACGCGCTTGTTCAACGGTTCGCCTTGCGTTTTATCAACCATGCCGACCAGTTTATAGCCTAGCATCACCATCAGCGGCTGCACGGCAGGCAGTTGCTGCCACTCCAGCTCGGCCGGGCGCTCCTCGCGCAAGGCCGCCTCGATGGCCGCCATGCCGGCCGCGTCCGGTCCCTTCACGCGCTTGGTCAAACGCCAGGCCACGAAAGCCAGCACGGCCGCAAAGGTCATGAACATGAACCACGGCATGCCCGGAATCAGGGCCAGCGCCACCATCATGCCGGCCGCGCTGAAGATCACCGTCGGCGACGTCAGCACCTGGCCTGCCACCTGCTGTTCGAAGTCGCCCGAATCGCTGATGCGGGTAACCAGGATGGCGGCCGCAGCCGACAGCAGCAGCGCCGGAATCTGCGCCACCAGGCCATCACCGATGGTCAGCAGTGCGTACTGGCGGAAAGCGTCGCCGAACGACAGGTCGTGCATCAGCGAGCCGATGGCCACGCCGCCCACCATGTTGATGATCAAAATCAGGATACTGGCGACGGCATCGCCGCGCACGAACTTCGACGCACCGTCCATGGCGCCGTAGAAATCCGCTTCGGCGGCCACGTCCTTGCGGCGGATCTGGGCTTTTTCCTGGTTGATCAGGCCGGCATTCAGGTCGGCATCGATGGCCATCTGCTTGCCCGGCAAGGCATCGAGGGTAAAGCGCGCGGACACTTCGGAAATACGCTCGGCGCCCTTGGTGACGACGGCGAAGTTGATAATCATCAAGATCACGAAGACCACGATACCGACGACGAAGTTGCCGCCGATCACGACGTTACCAAACGCCTCGATCACCTTACCGGCCGCATCCGCGCCCGTGTGGCCGTGCAGCAGCACCACGCGCGTGGACGCCACGTTCAGGGTCAGCCTGAGCATGGTGGTGGCCAGGATCACCGTCGGGAAGACGGAGAAATCGAGCGGCCGCTTGGCCGACACGCTGACGAGGATGACGATCAGTGCCAGCACGATATTGAAAGTGAACAAGATATCGAGCAGCACCGGCGGCAGCGGCAGGATGATCATTGCCAGGATCACCAGCAGGAACAGCGGCGTGGCGAACTTGTGGCGGCGCATTTCGGCAACCAACCGGTTCAGGAAATTCATGAAGGTACTACCTCGCTCAAATGAGATGGCACGACCACCTCGGTGGGAAATGGGGGCTGGGCAGCGCGCTGCCCAGAACGGAATGCTTTCAGCTGCAGGATGTAGTTGAGCACCTGCGACACGGCCTGGTACAGCTGCACGGGAATCTGCTGCTGCACCTGGCTGGTGTTGTAGATGGCGCGCGCCAGCGGCGGCAACTCCAGCGTTTCAATATCGTGTTCCTTCGCCACTTGCCGGATATACAGCGCCATCTCGTCGACGCCCTTGGCAACGACAAACGGCGCCTCGGCGCGGTCCTGGTCATACTTCAATGCAACGGCGTAATGCTCGGGATTGACGATCACCACGTCGGCGTCGGGCACGGTCTTGCGCACGCTGCGCCGGCCGATCTGCTGCTGCAGCTGGCGGATGCGCTGGCGCACTTCAGGACGCCCTTCGCTGCTTTTATGTTCTTCCTTGACATCCTGCTTGCTCATGCGCTGGTTGCGGGCAAAGAAAAACGCCTGCGCCGGCACGTCGATGATGGCAAACAGGACAAAGACGGAAATGAGCGCCATCAAGCCGTCGAGCATCAGCGCCGAGCCATCGAGCATGGCCTGCTGCAGGGGCCGGTGTTGCAAATCCACATATTGCGTCAGGCTGGAGCGGCTCACATGCACGAGCACCATGCCCAGCACGGCGGCCTTGGCGATGGACAGGCCGAATTCAAAAGCATGCTTGGGCGCAATCAACCGGCCCAGGTTCTTGGCCGGGCTCAGACGCTCCATCTTCGGCATCCAGTTCTTCGTGCTGATGACCCAGCCGCCAGGGATCAAGGAGCCGAGCACGACGAACAGGGGCACGCAAAACAGCGGCACGATCATCTTGATCAGCAAGCCCACCGACGTCGTAAACGCCATCGACATGGCATTTTCCAGCGCGCCCTTGCTGTCGAGCGGCATGAAAGCCATGGCGAACAGCTCGCGAAAGCTCAGCAGATAGCTTGGCAGCAGGTAAATGAAGACCTTCATGCTGATCAGGATGCCCAGCGCCGTCGACAGGTCGCGCGAACGCACCACCTGCCCTTCCTGGCGCGATTTCTTCAGCTTTTGCTGTGACGCCTTTTCTGTCTTGTCGCCCGTGCTGCTATCCGCCATGGACCACACCTTTCCGCACGTGCCCTACAAGCGTAGCGAGCAAGTTCAATGCCGGGTTGAGTAGCGCAGCTGTACGGAGGTACAGCGAGCAACGGATGCCCGGAAGTGGACTGCGCAGCAGCTTGTCGGCACGTGCGCTATCCATGGGCCACCCGCATCTGTTCGGCGATCATTTCCAGCACGCGATTCGTCATGGCGATGTAGTGCTCGGGGATAAAGCGCACGATCTGCCCCAGCATCAGCAGGCCGAACACGGTGATCATGGAAAAACCCAGCGAAAACAGGTTCAGCGACGGCGCCACCCGGTTCAGGAAGCCAAAGCCCAGCTGCACCACCATGGTGGAAAAGACGATGGGCAAGGCCAGCAGCATGGCGGCGGCGAAAATCCACGCCACGTTATACGCCACCGTCTGCAGCAGCAGCGGCCCGTAGCCCTGCCCCACGGGCCAGGCCGTGAAACTGGCGCCGATCACGCCCGTCAGCACGAGGTGGCCGTCGATGGCGAAAAACACGATCATGCACATGATGGTGAGCATCCCCGTGATCACGTCCGAGGAGGTGCCATTGAGCGGGTCGTTCATCACGGCCATGGAAAAGCCCACCTGGCTCGATACGAGGTAACCGAGCACCGACATGACGGACATGGCGAAGTGGAAGGCCAGGCCGAGGACGAAGCCGATGATGGCCTGCTCCAGGGTGGCGACGGCGGCGTGCAGGGAAAACGGATCAATCTTCAGCAAGTCCTGCGAGATGCCCGACGCCTGCATCACGGGCAGCATCAGGATCGCCAGCACCAGCGACAGCAGCACCCGCACGGGGACGGGCACCATGGCGTCGCCGATCACGGGCGAGGCGCTGAGCATGGCCAGGATGCGGCAGAACGGCCACCACACGGCCAGCAGAAACGGCAGCACCTGATTGAAAATCTGATCCATGGCGCGCGGCGCTATCCGACCAGGGTGGCGGCGCGCTGAAAAATGGACACGCAATAATCCATCAGGTAACCGGCCATCCAGCGGCCGGCCAGGATCAGGGCCAGCAGGGTGACCAGCAGGCGCGGCAGGAAACTCATGGTCTGTTCATTGATCGAGGTGGCCGCCTGCACCAGCGCGACCAGCAAGCCCATGAGCAAACCGGGCACGACCAGGATCACCACCAGCAGCATCACGACGTGCAGCGCTTCGATGATCAGGTCGACGGCGACTTCAGGGGTAAACATGGATCAATAGCCCTGTATGCTGGTAACGAGCGTGTTGACGGTCAGGGTCCAGCCGTCGACGAGCACGAACAGCAGCAGCTTGAACGGCAGCGAAATCACCAGCGGCGAGAGCATCATCATGCCCATGGCCATCAGCACGGACGCCACCACCAGATCGATGATGAGGAACGGTATGAACAGCATGCACCCGATCTGGAACGCCGTCTTGAGTTCGGACAACACAAACGCGGCCAGCTTGACCGTGAAACTGTGGTCTTGCGGGCGCATGGTCGACGGTTCGCCGGCCAGGTGCGCGATCTGCGCCAGCGCGGCCTTGCTCGTCTGCGCCAGCATGAAGCGCGAAATCGGCACTTCGGCGATCTTCAGCGCTTCCTGCATGCCGATCTGGTCGCGGTCGTACGGCACGAACGCGTCCTTCCACACCTGGTCGCCGATGGGGCGCATGACCAGCAGGGTGAGGATCAGGGCGATGCCCGTGACGATGCGGTTGGGCAAGCCCTGCTGCAGGCCCAGGGCCTGGCGCAGCAGGGACAGCACGATGACGAAGCGGGTAAAGCTGGTCATCATCATGACCATCACGGGCAGCAGCCCGAGCAGGGTCATGACGACGAGGATCTGCATCTTCACCGACAGGTCGGTCTTCGCGCCCGGCACCACGCCGGACAGCAGGTCCTGCGCGCCAGCGGCGTTGCAGCACAGCATCAGAACGGGAACAGCCAGCGCAGCAGCCAGCGCGCCGCGGCGCCGGCTCAAGCCGGGTACCGCCAGCTTCATGCTGTCATCAGGTCGAGATTGAGGCCGTCGAGGTCGATGACTTTCAGGCCATAGTTCTCGCCGGCCACCACCACTTCGGCACGGCCGATCGGCGTACCGTTGACCTTGATCACCAGCGGTTCGCCGGCCAGCATGTCGAGTTCGATCACGCTTTCCGGGCCGATGGCCATCAATTCTTCCAGCGAAATGCGGGCCGAGCCCACTTCCAGGGTCAGGGTGACGGGAATCTTGCGCATCATCTGCGGAATGTCGCGCCGCGCGCGGCCGCTGGCCACGTCGGACACGTCGCCCTGGTCGATGATCATGTCATCGCCCAGGTCTTCCAGCAGGGTTTCGCTCTGGTTGGTATCGGTCATATTCATATTATTCGACATCTTCAAAGGAGGTTAAACAGAGCTTGCCCTTGTGTTCGGAAACAGCAGCTGTAAAGAGACGGGAGTCGTCGAGCATGACGTCGGTGCGGCTGAGGCTAACGGGAATCACGTCGCCCACGCGCAAGTCGAACAAGGCGCCCAGCTGCACCTGTTTGCTGACGAGCCGGCCTTCCAGGGTCACTTGCAGGCGCGACGCGAGCGGACGCACGCTGCCGCGCAAGGCTTTCTTCGCCTGCGCGCGCTCGGGCAGCAAGCCGCGCAGCACGTCGGCCATCAGGCGCTTGTCCAGCGAGAACCAGAACTGGCCGCTCTGCCCCGCCTCGACGTCGCTGAGCGCCACCGTGACGATCCAGCTGCCACGTGCCGGATGCACGCCCGACTGCGCGGCGACCTCGGCACTGGTGTCGATGTCGCTGCTTTTGCCCAGGGTTTGCAGGTTCTTGTGCACGCGGGAGAACAAACTGTTCACCAACTGTTGTCCAAGCACCACAGCGAGACGCTCTTCCGTGGCCGTCACGCGCACCTGCGCCGGATCGGGCAGCGCGCCCTTGGCGCCGGCACTACCATAGCGATAGTTCAGCACGCTCAAGAGTATCTGCCGTTCGAGGGCAAAGCCCGTCTGGCTGGCCGGCGTGGAGAAACTCAGCCAGCGGTTCACGCTGTCCTCGTTTTCCACGCGCGACAAGGTCACGGCATCGATCTGGAAATTCCCCCAGTAGCGGCGACTCATCGGCTGGCGCAGGGCCACGGCCAGGTCGTCGCGCAGCTGGGCGCCGAATACATGCAGCAAATGGACAGGACGTCCAAGCAGACAGGAATCGAGGACTTGATGGCGCACAGTTTGATCTGTCTTGGTAAGGATTGTCATGTAGTGGTCATGTCGGTATTGCGGTGGCAGAACAAATTATACGGATCGCCCGAAATTAAATACAGCATCATCTTGACCTGGCGTACCGGTCTGCAAGCAAACGATTGCGCATCGTATCGCATGCTGGATGACTACGGTGCTGAACAATACATGAAAAAGCTAAATATTGCCATGTATCAATATTCCTTGAGGCAATCCTCTCTTTACTTTATAGTTGCCGCGAGGTAAGCTTATAGCGACAAAATATAGATTTGCAGTGCGCCATTCCGCTTACCTGATTCCGGTTTTTATGGCAGTTTCCAGTCCCGCTTATTGCCACCAGAAGAAACTTTTATCAGATAATTATTAGTTATCATGGCCATGTGAATCACGTCGGCGCAGGTCTGCCGGGTTTGTTTGAATCTGCTTGAGCGGATGGTGTGGCAACTGATAAAACTGATGGGCCCTGTAAGCGGGCCGGGCAAGATGGCGCGGGATGTCATGCCTGCCGGAATGGCAACACCAGTAATTTCTGATTGATACGTCACCGCATATTGAAAGTAGAGGGCACGATGAGCAACGAACTCGCAGGTCTGATCAAGGCCGATCTGGCAGCACTGAGCAATGACGCGCGCGCCCTGGGCGCCAGCATCGCGCCCGCCGCCCAGTTCGGCGCGCCGGAACAATCCGGCTTCTCCTTTGCGCAAAGCATGAAAGACGCCATCGGCAAGGTCAACGGCGATGACCGCATGGCGGCGCAGAAAATGAGCGACGTCGACAGCGGCAAGAGCGACGACATGGTCGGCGCCATGCTGGCCAGCCAGGAAGCGAGCCTGTCCTTCTCCATGTTGATGCAAGTGCGCAACAAGGTCATGGGCGCCGTCGACGAACTCATCAAACTGCCTCTGTAATCTTCACGTCCTGATCCACGCCCAGCCTCCCAGCGAAAGTTACCCCAAGTGATTACCCCCATGAAGTCCGCATTTGCGCGCTGGCGCCTTGGTGCCCAGCCCGCCATCCCGCCCGCCCTGCTGAAAAACCTGGTTCCCATCGTCGTGCTGGCCATCGGCATCACCGCCATGGTGACCATGTATGCCTGGCGCGACCAGGCCAACTACAAGCCGGTGTTTGGCGCGCGCGAAAAAGTGGCCGTGACGGACATGATGGCCACGCTGGACGCCGAACACATCCCCTACCGCCTGCATCCGGACAGCGGCCAGGTGCTGGTGCCCGACGCGATGCTGGGCAAGGTGCGCATGCTGCTCGCCTCGAAGGGCGTGACGGCGCAACTGCCGGCCGGCCTGGAACTGATGGACAAGAATGACCCGCTGGGCGTATCGCAATTCGTGCAGGACGTGCGCTTCCGCCGCGGCCTGGAAGGCGAACTGGCGCAAAGCATCATGACGATGGACGCGATCGCTTCGGCGCGCGTCCATCTGTCGATTGCGAAATCGACATCGTTCGTCGCCAGCGACGGCGACAAATCGTCCGCCTCGATCGTCGTGGCGCTGAAACCGGGCCGCACCCTGGCGCCGGAACAGATCGCCGCCGTCATCAACATGGTGGCCGGCAGCGTCGCCAGCCTGGCGCCAACGCGCGTGAGCCTGGTCGACCAGGGCGGCAACCTGCTGTCCGCGCACGTCGACCTGACGGACGGCTTCGACGCCTCGGCCGCCGGCAATGAAGGCGCGAAACGTTTCCAAGATGAAATCCGCCGCAACGTCACGGGCTTGCTCGGCCCCGTCATCGGCGAAGACAACTTCAAGCTCAGCGTGACGGCCGCCGTAAACAACGACCGCGTGGACGAAACGCTGGAAAAATACGGCGAAGCCCCGAAAGTGACGAGCGAAGCGATGCGCGAAGAGCAGGAACGCAACCGCACCGTGGCCGGCATTCCCGGCAGTCTGTCGAACCGTCCGCCGGCGGCTGCCGTGCCGGCACCGGCCGACGCCGCCGGCGCCGCCCCCGCCGATGGCGCGCCGAAACCATCCGACGACGGCACGGCCCGCAAGAACGCCACCACGCGCCAGTACGCCTACGATCGCAGCATCACGCAGATCAAGCGCAGCCGTGGCCGCCTGGAAAAACTCAGCGTCGCCGTGGTCCTCAACAGCGCCGCCGCACCGAACCCGAAAACGGGCTGGACTCCTGCCGAACTGGGCAATATTGAAAAAATGCTCAACAGCGGCCTGGGCATCAACGCCCAGCGCGGCGACAGCCTGAGCCTGACGGCGCTGGCCTTCCCCGCCAAGCCGCCCGTGGCGCAGTGGTGGGAAGAGCGCGACACCGTCGTCGATTTCAGCAGCTGGCTGCTGTACGCACTGGGCGCCATCCTCGGCTACTTCCTGATCCTGCGTCCGCTGCTGCGCCTGCTGACCACGCGCCTGGCGCCGCCGGCACTGAAACAGCTCGACCCTGCCCTGGCGCTGGGCGGCAGCGCCGCCGCCGGCGCCAACGGCGCGACCGTTGCCGGCGCGCCAGCCCTGGGCGTGAATGGCACACCGCTGGCGCTCGAAGGCGAAGCCGCCGGCGGCAGCATGCCGGTCGTGCCGCTGCTGGAAAACTATGACTTGCCGCCGCCTGGCTCGGCGGTCGACGTGATGGTCGACCACCTGAAAGTGCTGGCTGAAAAAGAACCCGAGCGTGTCGCCGAAGTCGTCAAACAATGGATGCAGAAAAATGGCCGAACTCAACAACAATAATCCCTCCGACGGCGCCGAATACGAAAGCGCCAGCCTGAACCCCGTGGAACAGGCTGCCATCGTGCTGCTGAGCATAGGCGAAGAGCAGGCAGCCAACGTGCTGCGCTGCCTGTCGCGCGAAGAATTGCTGGAAGTCACGCAAGTGATGTCGCGCATGAGCGGCATCAAGGTCGAGTCCGTGAAAACGGCGATGCAGACCTTCTTCGACGACTACCGCCAGCAAAGCGGCGTGCACGGCGCCTCGCGCAGCTACCTGAAGCGTTCGCTGGACATGGCGCTGGGCAGCGATATCGCAAATAGCGTGCTGAACAACATCTACGGCGATGCGATCCGCCCCAAGATGGCGCGTCTGCAGTGGGCTTCGCCAAAATGGCTGGCCGAATACATCGTCAATGAACACGTGCAGATGCAAGCCGTGTTCCTGGCCTTCCTGCCGCCCGCGCTGGCCGGCCAGATTCTCGACGCCCTGCCCGTCGAAGGCCGCGACCTGGTGTTGCTGAACCTGGCGCGCCTGGACGAGATCGACCGCGACCTGCTGGTCGAGCTCGACGAACTGGTGGGCCGCTGCCTGGGCACGCTCGACACGCAAAGCACCAGCGTGGAAGGCATCCGCCAGGCGGCCGAGATTCTCAACCGCATGCCGGGCAACCGCGCCGCGCTGGTCGAGCTGCTGCGCGCGCACGACCCGGAAGTGGTGTCGGAAATCGAACTGAGCATGTACGACTTCCTGATCCTGGCCACGCAGAGCGATGTCACGCTCACGCGCATCCTGGAAGACGTGCCGATGGAACAGTGGGCCATCGCCCTCAAGGGCGCGGAACCGTCGATCCGCGACGCCGTGCTGAAAACCATGCCGCGCCGCCAGGCACAGAGCTTCGAAGACATGATGCGCCGTTCCGGCCCCGTGCCTTTGAGCCGTATCGAACAAACGCGCCAGGAAATCATGGCCACCGTCAAGGGACTCGCCGATGCGGGCGAGATCGAAGTGCAACTGTTTGCCGAAGCGGTGATCGAATGAAACACTTCCGCTCGTATCGTTTCCCGCCCCTGTCGCAATTCATCGCCGCCGGCCAGCGTGCCTCCAACGAGGACACGGACGGCCAGTGGCAGGCGTCCGTCTCGGAAGGCTTCGAGCAAGGCCAGCGCGACGGCTACGAAGTGGGCCTGGTGCAAGGCCAGCAGGACGGCTACGACACCGGACGCAACGACGGCATGGCGCAGGGCCGCGAAGAAGGCCGCAATGAAACCCTGGTGGCGCTGGACCGCCTGGCCCGCCCCGTCGACGCCATCCTGCGCGACCTGAAAAAAGTGCGCGCCGACTACCGCGAAGCGCAGCGCAAGGAAGTGGTCGACCTGGTGGCCAAGGTGGCGCGCCAGGTGATCCGCGCGGAACTGGCGCTGCAGCCGGTGCAATTGCTGGCCCTGGTCGACGAGACCCTGGCCTCGATGCCGCCCACGCGCGAGGAAATCGACGTCTTCCTCAATCCGGAAGAACTCAAACGCATCAGCGAACTCGATCCGAAGCGCGCCAAGCGATGGAATTTGATCGCCGACGCGCGCCTGGACGCGGGCGAATGCCGCATCAAGGCGGGCGACAATGAAGTCGACGCGGGCTGCCATCAGCGCCTGTCGGCCTGCATGGAACAAGTCAGCAGCCACCTGGCGCTGGCCGCCGAACACGCGGACCAGGGCGCGCCTGCATGATCGCCGACACGCTGCGCAGTTTCGAGATCGGCGATATCCCGGTCGCGACACCCACCGGCCGCCTGGTCGGCGCCTCCGGCCTGCTGCTGGAAAGCGCCGGCTGCCGCCTGCACACGGGCCAGCGTTGTCAAATTGAAACTGTGAGCGGCGAGTGGCTCGATGCGCAAGTCGTCGGTTTTCGCGAAAAGCTGTCCTACCTGATGCCGTTCAAGAAGGCCACGGGCCTGACCACCGGCGCCAGGGTTCTGCCCTTGCCCGACAAGGCCAGCCTGCAGATCGGCCCGTCGTGGCTGGGCCGCATGGTCAATGGCCTGGGCGAGCCGATCGACGACCTGGGCCGCCTCGGTGGCGAACACATCCTGGAAGTCACGCCGCCAAAAATTAATCCCCTGAAGAAACAACCGGTGGTCGAGCCGCTGGACGTGGGCGTGCGGGCCATCAACAGCATGCTAACCCTGGGCAAGGGCCAGCGCGTGGGCCTGATGGCCGGTTCCGGCGTCGGCAAGAGCGTGCTGCTGGGCCTGATCACGCGCCAGACGGTGGCCGATGTCGTCGTCGTCGGCCTGATCGGCGAACGGGGCCGCGAAGTGCGCGAATTCGTCGAAAAGTCGCTCGGCGCCGAAGGCTTGAAAAAAGCCGTGCTGGTGATCGCCCCGGCCGATGAATCGCCGTTGATGCGCATCATGGCCACCGAACTGTGCCATTCGATCGCCGCCCATTACCGCGACCAGGGCAAGCACGTGCTGCTGCTGGTCGACTCGCTGACGCGCTATGCGATGGCCTTGCGCGAGGTGGCGCTGGCCCTGGGCGAGCCGCCGGCCACGCGCGGCTATCCGCCGTCCGTGTTTTCGAACTTGCCGCAACTGGTGGAAAGCGCCGGCAATGGCGCCCACCCGGAAGGCAGCATGAGCGCCATCTACACGGTGCTGGCCGAGGGCGACGACCAACAGGACCCCGTGGTCGACACGGCGCGCGCGATTCTCGACGGCCACATCGTGCTCACGCGCGAACTGGCCGAGCGGGGCCACTACCCCGCCATCGACATCGCCGCCTCGATCAGCCGCTGCATGGCGCAGGTGATCACGCCCACCCACATGCAGGCGGCGCGCGCGCTGAAAGCGTCGATGGCGCGCCATGCGCGCGTGCGCGACCTGATCCCGCTGGGCGCCTACGTGCCCGGCGCGGACCCGATCACCGACCGCGCCGTCCAGCTGCACGCGCCCATCGAAGCCTTCCTGTGCCAGGGCACCAAGGAAGAGGCCCCGATGGGACCGTGCATCGAACAACTTGAACAGATCATGGCCTAGGAGCATACGTGAGCGACGCGCATACCATCCGCAACCTGACCACCTTGGTCGGCCTGCGCAGCACCGAAGTGGAACGCCTGCAAGGCGAAATGGCGGCGCAGACGGCCGTGCGCGAGCGCTACCAGAAAAACCTGGAACGCCTGACGGGCCTGTACACGGATAGCGGCCCCAGCGGCGCCCTGCCCCTGGCCCTGTCCGTCAACTGCGGCAACTTCAAGCAAGCCGTCATGCAGATGGCCGACCAGCACCGTACCGATCTGCATTTGCACGAAGCCAACATGGCCGTTTCGCAACGCGCACTCAATACGGCCTGGGCCAAGCGCGAAGTGCTGGACCAGGTCCTCACGCAGAAACAAAAGTATGTTGCAAATGAGCAACAACGTGTCGATGCCAAGCGGCAAGACGAGCTGGCGACGCAATTCTGGTTCCGCGGGCAGGTAAAATGAGGTTTGTGTAAGTTTCTTTCAGGAAAACTTCACAAAACGGGAATGGGGGTCGCCTTGTACCGGTATATCCCTTTATTCAGGAGTCTGGCATGGCAAGCGTAATTACTGCACCGCAATACGATCCGATCCCAACGGCCGAAAAACTGGCTACCAAGGCTATCGCCGCGCAAAAGGCCGCCCTGCAGGCGCAGAACACGCTGGCCAGCAACACCAGCACGGCGCTGGGCAACCTGAAGTCGGCCATCTCCGCCTTCCAGAGCGCCATGTCGTCCATGACCAGCAGCAAATCGGTGCTGAGCCAGTCCGCCACCTTCCCCGCCGCCGGTTACGGCACGGCCACGGCCGGCATCAATGCGACGCCGGGCACCTATTCCTTTTTTGTTGAAAAACTGGCCACGGCCAGCCAGATGTCGTATGGCGGCTTGAGCAACGTCAATACCGCCGATGGCACGGGTACGCTGAAAGTGAAAATCGGCGATGGCGTGGGCGACAACACGCTCAACATCGACCTGGCCGCCGCCGACAAGGATGGCAACGGCACACTGACACCGCAGGAAATCGCTGCCGCCATCAACGGCAACAGCAAGAACAATTCGCGCGTCACCGCCTCCATCGTGACCATCAATAACCAGGCGCAACTGGTACTGACGTCGAATGCGACGGGCATTGCCAACGCCGCCACGCTCGACGCCAGCGCTGTCGACAATATCGCGCTGAAAGGCGCGCTGATCGCTCCGGCCAACATCAAGGAAGTCGTCAAGGCTGACGACGCCATCGTCTGGCTGGGCGGCAAACCCGGCGGCACGGCCATCACGCAGGCATCGAATACATTCACCAACGTGCAGGATGTGAAAATCACGTTCACCCGCGCCATGAGTGCCGCCGAAGCGCCCGTCACGCTGACCGTCGCCACCGACAACTCCGGCACCGCCGCCAACGTGCAGGCGTTCGTCGATGCCTACAACAAGCTGAAAACCCTGATGGATGGCCTGGCCAGCCCCGGCAATCCGGAAAAGAACATCGCCGCGGGCATCTTCGCCCATGATTCCGGTCTGAATGCCTTGCGCAGCAGCATGGGCGACGCCCTGCGCCTGAACATCAATGGCGTCTCGCTCGTGTCCTACGGCATTACGGCCCAGCGCGACGGCACCATCAGCCTCAACGCCGCCAAGCTGACGGCCAAGCTGGCCGACAACCCGACGGGCCTGGACAAGCTTTTTGGCAACAACAGCCTGTCCGCCCCGGCCGGCGTGCTCGGCAGCCTGGACAAGGTACTGGGCCAGTGGAGCAATGTCACCAAGGGCCAGATCACCCAGCGCCAGGCCGCCACGGACAAGCTGCAGAAAAGCCTGGTCAAGAGCGGCGAGCGCCTCACGGCCCAATATGACACGGCATACAAACGCTTCCTCGATCAATTTACGCGTCTGCAAGTATTGCAGGAGCAAATGAGCAAGACGTCCGATATGTTCGATGCCATGTTTAGCAACAATAAATCCTAAGGCGGATGCGCCTGCCGCGCCGCCACAGTTAACATAGCGAGAATACAATCATGTTAAACAATGAAGCTTACGGCAACTACCACGCCGTCAACCTGGATGCCCAGACCGCCCGCGCAACACCGGTCGAACTGGTACTGGTGCTGACGGACGGCCTGCTGGAAGAACTGGCGCGCGCGCGCGGGCATATCGTGGGCAAGCGCTACGAACAAAAGGCCATCAGCCTGGATAAATGCACGCAGATCATCAACGGTCTGTCGAGCTCGCTCGATTTCGACAATGGCGGCGAAGTGGTCGTCAACCTGGCGCGCCTGTACGACTATTGCGTGGCGCGCCTGTACACGGCCGGCATCAAGCTCGACCCGACCCTGATCGATGAAGTGACAACCTTGATGACCACCATCAAGCGCGGCTGGGTGGGCGTCCAGGCCAACAATGCCTAGGCGCGCCGCGCTGCAGCAGCTGAGCCGGCAATTGAGCGCGGCCATCGCGCAGCCGGACTGGGAGGCGATGGAAAAACTCTCGGCCAGCCTGGCGAAAAACATCCCGCTGCTGGCTGAACGGGGCGCATGGAATGCGCTGGAACAAACAGAATTGTTGCAATTGCGCAAAATTCACGCGCAAGCGGTTAAAATTTGCTCTGAGGAAAAAGAACGCCTGGGGTTACACCTAGGTGCATTACAGGCAAATAAGGAAGGTTGGGTCGCCTACGCCGCGCTCGGCGAATACGACTCGGACGGGAATCAAGCATGATCATGAACTTCAACACGGCGCCGGCCGCTCCGGCACCGGCGGCCTCCGCTGCATCCGCACCGGCGCCAGCGCCGGCACAGACCGCTGCCTTGCCCGGCACGCCAGGCTATGGCAGCACCGCAACGGCGCCCTCCGCCCTGCCCCTGTTTGCGCAGGTGCTCGATGTGACCGCCGTGGAAACGGCCGACGCCGGCACGCCCGCGCCTGCACCCGCCAAGGACGGCGACAGCGACACCCAGGCCGACAGCAGCCTGCCGGCCATGGCCGCCCCCGTCATCGGCTTGCCGGTGACGATGCTGCCGCCAACGGACGCGGCCGCAGCCGAGGCGCGCGCCGCAGCCCAGACACAAACACAGACACCGGTGCAGGCGAATGCGGCGCAAGCCAACCCTGCACTCAACATCAGCCTGCATCCCGCGGCCGTCACCCTCACCGCATCCGCGCCGGCAATGGCGCCAGCGCCAGGGCGCGACACGCGCGAACCGCTGGCCGCCGCCAACCCGGCGACCGCCGCCAAGGGCAGCGCGCCGGCACAGCCGTTCGAAGCGCTGCTGCAGCAAGGCGCTCCCGTGACGGCCGCCGCCGCCCCTGCCGCGCGCGAGGGCGAACGCGGCGCCGCGACGCCGGCCCCCGCCACGCCCAACCTGGGCTTGACGGGCGCGGTCGGCAATACGGCCACGGCGGCTCCGTCCGGCGATACCATCAAGCTCAACGGCCCTGCCCAGCAATGGCAGGAACCGCTGCGCGAAGCGCTGGGCGAACGCCTGCAGACGCAGATCGGCCGCAACAGCGAGCACGCGACGATCCGCCTCGACCCGCCCATGCTGGGCCGCATTGAAATTTCCATCCGCCACACGGCTGGCGCGCTGCAGGTGAACGTCACGGCGTCGAACTCGGAAGTGTTGCGCCAGCTGCAAGGCATCGGCGAAAACATGCGCAGCGACCTGGCGCAGCGCCAGTACACCGAGGTGGCCGTGAATATCAGCGCCACCCCGCGCAGCCCCGCCGCCCAGGCGTTTGCCGAAGGCGATGCGCGCGGCCAGCGTCAACCGGGCCGCCAGAACGACGACGCGGAACCGGGGCGCGCCCTGTCCGACGGCAGCCCTGCCGGTACCACTTACGCCATGCATGAGCGAGAGACTGCCTGATGAATATGAAAATGAAACTGATAGGCGGCTTTGTCGCCGTGGCCGTGCTGGCCGCCGGCGCCGCTGGCGGCGCCATGTGGTACCTGGCCAAGCCGGTTGCCGGCCATGCCGAGGTGGCCGAAGCCAAGACCCCGCCGCCGGCCACAGGCAAGAAGGCGCGCAAGTTCCTCACGCTGGACAAGGTCATCGTGATGCTGCGCCGCGGCCCCGGCGAAGGCGAAACGCATTACCTGTCGGCCGACCTGGTGATCGCCACCACCGAAGAAAAGGAAAAGCTGACCAAGGACCACTTGCCGCTGATGCGTTCGATCGCCGTCAGCACCCTGTCGAGTTTCCCGATGGACAAGGCACAGACGATGACGGTGGAGCAATTTGCCGAACAGATCAACAAGGCCTTCAATGTCAGCTATGAACGCGAACAGATGGAAAAACCGTTCACCGAAGTCATGGTCGGCAAGCTGATCATTGAATAAGCCAACACGCCAGCCGACCTAGTGGGAGATCCCTTGGCCTATGTAGAGCAATACCAGGAAGCGTATGGCGCCGGCGAATATGCCGCCGCCAGCGCTTGCGCGGCAGTGCTCAGTGTTGCCGAAGAACAACAACATCTGGTGGCGTACTCCCCTTTGGTGAAACGCATCGTGCGCCAGCTCAATTCGCAGGTGTCGGGCGCCATCGACCGCGACGACATGGAACAGATCGGCCTGATGGGCTTGCTCGAAGCCTTGCGCCGCTACGGCGTGCCGGACCAGTCGTTCGGCAGCTATGCCAGCCTGCGCATCCGCGGCGCCATCCTCGATGAATTGCGGCGCCAGGACTGGCGTCCGCGCGCCGTGCGCCAGGAAAGCCACCGCCTGCGCGACAGCGTGCGCGCCCTGACCCGGCGCCTGGGGCGCGAGCCGCTGGAAGCGGAAATCATGGCGGCCCTGAAGCTGACGCCGGAAGCCTTCCAGGAGTACCAGCTGGCGGAAAACGCCGAGCTGATCGCCAGTTTTGATGAAGTGCTGCAGGAAAGCCTGGGACAAGCCGACAGCGCACCGAGCCCGGAAGAGCAATTGATGGTGCGGCGCAGCCTGGAACAGGCGCTGCGCACGCTGGACGAACGGGAACAGCGCGTGATCCAGATGTATTACGAATTCGAACTGAGCTATAAAGAAATTGCCGCCGTGCTAGACCTGAGCGACGCCCGCGTCTGCCAGTTGAACAAGACGGCGCTGGGCAAGATGAAAACCATGCTGCAAGACGCATAAGTTTCAGCACTATCCATCAAATTGACGCAGCACAATGACGCAGAAAGGCAGTTGACATGGTAATTATCGGTATCTTAATCGTGATGGGGTGTGTATTCGGAGGCTTCGCCCTGATGGGCGGCACCGTCCACGCGATCTGGCAACCGGTCGAGTTGATCATCATCATCGGCGCCGCCGTCGGCGCCCTGGTGCTGGGCAACCCCAAGCATGTACTCGGTGAAATGCTGCACCAGATGCGCAAGATCGTCACGCACAAGAAGCAAGGCTCGGAATTCCAGCGCCAGTTGCTGCTGCTGATGTATGAACTGCTGCAAACGGCCGCCGGCGGCCTGAAGGCGCTCGATGCCCACGTCGAGGCGCCGCGCGAAAGCGCCCTGTTCCAGCGCTATCCGCTGGTGCTGGAAGAGCCGAAGCTGCTCGCCTTCATCGTCGACAACTTCCGTTTGATGGCGATGGGCAAGATCAACGCGCATGAGCTGGAAGGCGTGCTGGAGCAGGAACTGGAAGCCATCCACGACGAATTGCTGCAACCGTCGAAATCCTTGCACAAGATCGCCGAAGCCATGCCCGGCTTCGGTATCCTGGCCGCCGTTCTGGGTATCGTGATGGCCATGAATTCCGTGGCCGACGGCGCCGATGCGGCGGAAATCTCGGAAAAAGTGGGCGCCGCCATGGTCGGTACCTTCATCGGCATCTTCTTCTGCTACGGCGTGCTCGATCCGATGTGCAACATGATGAAACAGCTGGTGGGCGAGGAAGGCTCGACCATGGAATGCGTGAAGGTCGTGCTGGTCACGCACGTGGCGGGCAAACCGCCCCTGCTGGCCATCGATGCGGGCCGCCGCCTGGTGCAGCTGAACATCAAGCCTAGCTTCGCCCAGCTGGAGAGCTGGATCAATGCGCTGGAAGATGGCGGCGCCGAACAAGAGCAAGGCCAAGGCCGGGGAGGCCGCCGTGCTAAAGCCGCATGAGAAACATGAACAGGCCATCATCAAGCGTGCCGGCCGCAAGCACGACGACGATGGCCATGGCGGCGCCTGGAAAGTGGCGTTCGCCGACTTTTGCCTGGCCCTGCTGTCGCTCTTCCTCGTGCTATGGCTGATGGCCGCGCGCGAGCAGCAGGCGATGAAGGAAATCATGATGGATGCGTCGGCAGGCAGCCGCCAGGGCGAAGGCCAGGGCGTCATGCCGGAACAGAAAGGCGGCCCCCGCGGCAGCCTGATCGAGCGCTTCCCCATGCCCCGCAAGGGCACGGGCGACACGCGCACGGAAGGCAAGCAGATGCAGGACGGCAAGGCTGGCGCCGCGCCGCAAAACCAGACCAAGGTCAGCTACCAGTCGCCGGAAGACCTGCTGAGCCTGTCGCGCGCGCTCGATAAGCTCAGCGATGAAGCGGGATTGAAGAGCAATTTGCAATCCGTGATCACGCCGTACGGCTTGCGCGTCATGCTGCACGACACGGACAAGCAAGGCATGTTCGTGCGCGGCAGCGCCGTGCCGACCGACCGTTTCCGCAAGCTGTTGCGCCAGATGGGCCCCGTGTTTGCGCAAATGGATAACCAGATGCTGATCGTCGGCCACACCGATTCGATGCAATACGCCAATACCGGCTATGAAGGCTTTTCGAACTGGACCCTGTCGGCCAACCGCGCCATGTCGGCGCGCGCGCAATTGTTGATCGGCAGCATGAGTCCGGACAGCGTGCTGCAAGTGGTGGGCATGGCCGACCGCGCGCCGCTGGACGTAAAAAACGCCAGCGCCGGCATCAACCGCCGCATCGAACTGTTAATATTGACGCGTGGCCAGGCTGACAGCATCGCCGCCATGTTCGGCATGGCCGGACAAAAGCCGCAGGGCGAAGAATTGCAAGTGGGCGAACCGGACTCGGGCACCTTGCAGCGCCTGCGCGAGAAACTGGGCTTGCCCGCAAAGAAGGAGCGGGATGAGCATGCAAATTAAGGGCAAGGGACAACGTATGAAAATCTCCTCCGGCAATACCGGCGCTGCCGTACGCAGCAGCGCCGTCGCGCCGGCCGAGGCGATCGCCGAGAACGCGGGCGCCGCCGGCGCCATGGGCGGCTCGTCGGCCGGGGCGGAACTGCAATCGGCCGTGCTGCAACCGGCCATGGCCGCCCTGCGCGCCATGCCTGAAATCGACCATGAGCGCGTGGCCATGCTGCGCGATGCGCTGGCCAAGGGCGAATTGCCGTTCGATCCGTCGAAACTGGCAGGCTTGATCCAGCGTTTCCACGGCGGCGAATCGTGACCGCACCGCGCAAGGGCATCACGCGCCAGGAAGCCATGCGCCGCGTGCTGCAAGGCATGAAAGACGACAGCATCGGCTATGCCGCCCTGCAAACCGTGCTGGAAGAGCAATTCCAGGCGACCTTGCACCATCAGAGCGCGCAATTGACGGCACTGGCCGACCAGGTCATCGCCGCCGTCGAGCCCCTCGATGCGCGCCGCCGCCAGCGGGTCAGCCTCGTCACTGCCCTGCTGGGCCCGCAAGGCGATATGCCGCAATTGTTTGCGTTATTGCAAGATGACGCGCGCACCACCGCCGAGCGCGACTGGGCTGCGCTCGAGCAGATGGTGCTCGAATGCAAGCGCCTGAATGCCCGCAACAGCGATTTATTAACAGAGCAGTACAGCATCATGCAGCGCGTGCTGCATGGCGAGGAAGATACGTATGCGCCAGGCTGATTTTTCACAGATGGGCGCCATGGCCGCCACGCCGTCGACGATGGCGACGAATGCCGTGCAAAGCAATATGCACGCAACCCCTGCCACGGCAGGCGCCGGCAGTTTCAGCAGCGTGTTCCGGCAAGTACAGGGCGAAGTGGCCCGCTTCATCGAACAGGGCGGCGGCAACGCCACCAGCCTGAACCCGCAAGGCCGCGCCTACCTGGAACAGAGCCAGCCCGTCAATGTGCTGGGCAGCATCAACCAGGGTGGCGAGATCGGCGAAACGCAGCAGCAATTCCTCGCCTCGATCAAGCCATGGACGCAGGAAACGGGCGCGCGCCTGGGCGTGGCGCCGGAAATCGTCGCCGCCCACGCGGCGCTGGAATCGGGCTGGGGCCAGCGTCCGCTGCGCCAGGGCACGGGCGCGGACACGAATAATCTGTTCGGCATCAAGGCCGGCGGCAAATGGCAAGGCGACGTGGCCAGCAATGTCACCACCGAATACGAGGCGGGCAGCGGCACGGCCCTGAAGAAAACGGAACGTTTCCGCAGTTATCCGGACCAGGCCAGCGCCTTCCGCGACTATGCGCAAGTATTGCTCGACAATCCACGCTACCGCGCCGCCCTGAACACGGGTAGCGACGCGGGCGCTTTCGCGCAAGGCCTGGCGCGCGGCGGCTATGCCACCGACCCCAACTACGCCGCCAAGCTGACCCAGCTGGCGACGCGTCTGCAGCGCACGGCCGCCGCCGAGTAGTTTCCTTAACGGCCGGGAAGTTCGGCCGGTTCCACCACGCCCGCATCGACCACCCTGGCACGTATCACCGTGCCGCTGGTGGCGTTGCGCACGCGAATCACCTCGCCCAGCGCGCCCGGATCCAGCGCTTCGCCGGCCATGCTCACTTCCACCTGCTCCTTGCGCGCCACGATATTCACCGCACTGCCCCGCTTGATCAACACGGGCGACGCCAGTTGCCCTTGCCGCAACACTTCGCCGGCACGCAAGCTGCGCCGGCTCGACAGGCCAACGGCGCCGGGCAAGGAGGAAATACTGTCCGGCACCATCGTCACGTCGCGCCGCGCCAGGGTCACGTCGCCCGCCTGCAACGGCGTATTCGCCGTCACGGGGGCGCTCGTCACCGCGACCTGGGCCGTAATGCTGCCGCGCGCCAGCATTTCATAGCGCCAACCGTTGCTTCCAGGACACACTGCCACGAAGCGCATGCGCTGCGCCGAACGGCTGTCCGCCGTTTCCAGCGCGACGGGCGCCGCGCACGCCGGCACGGGGCGCGTGCTTTTGACCACGGCCACTTGAAACTGCGGTTCCAGCAGTCCCGCCGAGGCTGCTTGCTGCACCAATTGCTCGCGCGCCAATTGTTCCACACGCGAAAATATATTGTCGGCTGGCAATTCTGCGCATCCTGCACTACTATATAGGCTGGTCAGTAAAAAGAGGCCCGGAAGCAGTATGTGACGACATTGCGCCTTGTTCCACATCACGGAATAGTTCTCAAAGTAAATCATTGCTAACCTTAATCAAAGATACTGAAGCGGCATGACCTTACCATGCGTCAACATGACCAGGCTGGGATTTTACCTCTGCACCACCTATTTTCTGGCCCGAACCGCAAAAAGCACGATCGAATTCAACACAAAGGATGACCATGGGGATTAATTTCAAGGATGCGCTGGGCGTGCACGCCGATGCACTCGCGCTGCGTGCCGACCGTACACGCGTACTGGCCGCCAACATCGCCAATGAAAACACGCCCGGCTTCCAGGCCATGGACATGGATTTCGGCAGCGCCCTGCAGCAGTTGCAGGACAACGAGGCGGGCCTGCTGTCGACCGATGACGATGCCAGCGCCCTGTACCGCGTCCCCTACCACCCTAGCCGCGACGGCAACACCGTCGAAATCGGCGTCGAGCAGGCGGCGTTCTCGCAGAATGCCACCGACTTCCAGACCAGCCTCACTTTCGTCAACATGAAACTGAAGGGTCTGTCCAAGGCCATTTCCGGACAATAAGGATCAGCATGAGCTTCCAGGACATTTCCAAGATCGCCGGTTCGGCGATGGCGGCGCAAACCGTGCGCCTCAATACCATCGCCAGCAACCTGGCCAATGCCGATTCCGTTGCCGGTTCCGAAGGCGAAACCTACCGCGCGCGCAAGCCCGTGTTTGCGGCCGTGATGGACGGCCCGGGCGCCAGCGGCGCCGGTGGGCGGGTGCAGGTACTCGACGTGGTGCAAAGCGATGAGCCGCTGCGCAAGGTCTATGAACCGGGCCACCCGATGGCCAATGCCGATGGCATGGTGTTCTATCCCAACGTCAATCAGGTTGCCGAGATGACCGACATGATGTCGGCCTCGCGCGCGTTTGAAACAAATGTCGAAGTTCTGGGCCGCATCAAGTCGATGCAGCAATCGCTCCTCAAATTAGGTGAAGCATAATCCATGGAAACCAACCTCTTTACAAATAACACCAGCGGCAGCAATAGCAACAGCAATGCCGTCAAGTCGCAAAGCAATGCCACCCAGGATATGTTCACCAAGTTGCTGGTCGCACAGATCAAGAACCAGGATCCCCTCGCGCCGACCGATCCGAGCCAGTTCGTCAATCAATTGACGCAGCAGGCGCAGACGGAAGCGATGCAAAACCTGTCGGCGCTGACCAGCGCCAATGCCAGCGTGCTGCAATCGATGCAAGTGCTGGCCCTGGGCGCGCAAGTGGGCTCGGAAGTCATGGTCAACACCGAAACGGTCCAGCTCGACAAGAGCAAGGTCAGCGGCACCATCGCGCTGGCCGCCAGCACCACCAAGACCACCGTGACCCTGAAAGGGCTGGACGACAAGGAATACAAGATCGAACTGGGCGCCAAGGCGCCCGGCACGGTGCCGTTCACCATCGATCCCGTGGCCTTGGGCTTGCCTGCCGGCACCTACAGCATGACGGTCAGCACCAGCGGCGCCGAAAAACCAACGGTCGACATTGCAGGCAAGCTCAACAGCGTGCGCCTGTCGTCCAGCGGCAGCATGATTTTGAGCGTGTCGAACCTGGGCGAAGTCAACCCTGGCGCGATCACCGGCTTTAACGGCAAGACGGCCTGATCCGCTCGCCCCTTCGTTTCCTGCACACTAATCTCGTCCTTCACTAAAGGAAGTCAACATGAGTTTCGACATCGCCCTGTCCGGTATCCAGTCCATCAACCAACAGTTGAACAGCACCAGTAACAATATCGCCAATGCCGGCACCTACGGTTTCAAGAGCAGCCGCGCCAACTTTTCGGCCATGTACGCCGGTTCGCGCGCCACGGGCACGGAAGTGGGCTCGATCACGCAAAGCATGTCGCTCAATGGCGGCGTGCTGAACACGGGCCGCGCGCTCGACGCGGCCATCGATGGCCGCGGCTACTTCGTCACGCGCGATGCGCAAAACACCATGACCTACAGCCGCGTCGGCATCTTTTCGGCCAGCAATGAAGGCAAGCTGATCGATTCGAACGGCCGCCTGGTGCAGGGTTATGCCGCCGTCAAGGGCAGCACCACCCTGGGCACCATGGGCGACATGAACATTCCGACGGGCCAGATTCCCGCCGTGGCGTCGACCAAGCTGGCGTATGCCGCCAACATGTCGTCCGAATGGACCATCAAGACCCCGGCTTTCGACAAGACCAATGAATTGAGCTACAACAGCGCCAAGTCCTCGATCGTCTACGATTCGCTGGGCGCCAAGCACTCGGTGGGCCAGTACTTCGTCAAGACGGCAACGGGCGTGGACGTGCACTACACCCTCGACAACGCCGATCTGGGGACGGTGACGAGCATGACCTTCAATACCTCCGGCAAGCTGAACCTGACCGCGCCGGTCAACCTGGCGCTGGGCACGCCGACAGGCGCCGCGCCGCTGTCGATCGCCATCGACTACACGGGCACCACCCAGTTCGCCGGCGAAGCGACCACCTCGACCGACCGTGCCGACGGCTATGCCTCGGGCACCTACACGGGCGTGGAACTGGCCGACGACGGCTCCGTCGTGGCGAAATACACGAACGGCCAGAAGCAAAGCATCGGCGTGATCGCCCTGGCCACCTTCCCCGACGAAGGCGCATTGACGGCCGTCAACGATACCAGCTGGGTCGCCTCGACCACTTCCGGCACCGCCATGTATGACCGTCCGGGCGTCGGCATGGCCGGCAAACTGACGACGAGCTCGCTGGAACAGTCGAACGTCGACATCACCTCCGAACTGGTGGGCCTGATGACGTCGCAGCGTAACTACCAGGCGAACTCGAAGGTCATCTCGACCGAGAACGCCATGCTGCAATCGCTGATGCAAGCGCTGTAATCCACGATACGCAAAGGTAAAGAGCAATGGATGCGCTGATTTATACCGCCATGAGCGGGGCCGACCGTGCCCTGCGGGCACAGCAGGTACACGCCAACAACCTGGCCAACATCGAGACGGGCGGCTTTCGCGCCAACCTGGAAGTGTCCACTGCCCAGCCGTTGCAAAACGGCTATGGCTACGACGACCGCCACATGACGCAGACGCAGTCGAGCGCCGTCGGCACGCGCACGGGCGCCATCAAGGAAACGGGACGCGAACTCGACGTGGCCGTCACGGGCCCCGGCTTTCTTGCGGTGCAGTGGCAAAACGGCGAAGCCTACACGCGCGCCGGCGCCATGGATCTCGATGAAACGGGCGCGCTGACCATCAATGGCCGGCCCGTGCTGGGCGAAGGCGGCCCGATCACGATTCCCGAGCACACCAGCCTGTCGATCGGCAGCGATGGCACGATTTCCATCCAGGTGCCGGGCACCGCGCAAATGCAGACGGTCGACAAGCTCAAGCTGGTCAACGCCGAAGCGGGCGAGCTGACCAAGAACGAGGCGGGCCTGATCGTGGCGCGCAGCGGCGAAGACTTGCAGGCCGATCCGGCGGTACGCATCCGCGACCGCCACCTGGAAGGCAGCAACGTCTCGGCCGTCGAGGAAATGGTCGCCACCATGAGCCTGAACCGCAGTTTCGAGATGCAGATGAAAGTATTCAAGGCCAGCGATTCCATGACGGAATCGGGCAACCGCCTGCTGGGCGCTTGAGCCCCACGCCAATCAATTACTAGGAGCAACACATGAATCCAGCAATGTGGATCAGCAAGACCGGCGTGCAGGCACAAGATGCCAAACTGCAAGCCATCGCGAATAACCTGGCCAACGTCAACACCGTCGGTTTCAAGCGCGACCGCGTCGTCTTCGAAGACCTGTTTTACCAGGTCGAGCAGCAGCCGGGCACGCAGCGCGCCGACAACACCCTCTCGCCTTCGGGCGTACAGCTGGGTAACGGCACGCACATGGTCGGCACGCAAAAGGTGTTTACCACCGGCAGCCTGCAAACGACGAGCCGCGAATTCGACGTCGCCATCACCGGCAACGGCTTCCTGCAGGTGCTGCGCCCGAACGGCGAAGCGGCCTACACGCGCGCCGGCCAGCTGGGCATCAATGAAAACGGCGTGATGGTCAACGCCCAGGGCTTGCCCCTGGTGCCGCAGATCACCGTGCCGAACAACGCCACGGCCATCACCATCGGCGAAAACGGCATGGTCACGGCCACCGTGCCGGGCAATGTCAACGGCACCCAGCTGGGCCAGCTGAACCTTTCCAGCTTCGTCAACCCGACGGGCCTGCTGGCACTCGGTGAAAACCTGTTCCAGGAGACGGCATCGAGCGGCACGCCGACGGAAGGCCGTCCCGGCGAAGGCGCCCTGGGCAAGCTGAAGCAGTTCGCGCTGGAAGGCTCGAACGTGCAGGTGGTCGAAGAGATGGTCGACATGATCGCTGCCCAGCGCACCTATGAAATGAACACCAAGGTGCTGTCGGCCGCCGACAATATGCTGCAATACCTGGCGCAAGCGGCACGCTGATGACAGTCGCCATGAAAGCCACGGCAGCCATGCTGCTGGTATTGATGGCCGGTTGCGCCAGCCAGCCGGCCGCGCCGGTGGCGCCGAGCTTTTCCGATACGCCGCTGCCCGTGGCGCCGCGCAGCGCTGCGCGCGGCGGCGTGGCCGGCGGCGTGTTCAATCCCGACGCAAGCCTGGACCTGATCTCGGACAGCCGCGCCTTCCGCGTCGGCGACGTCGTCACGGTGGCGCTGCAGGAAACCACGCAGGCCAGCAAGAAGGCGGGCACCTCGTTCAACAAGGGCTCGTCCGTCGGCGTGAAGGCGGCCAATATCCTCGGCAAGACCCTCCCCAAGACGGGCGTCGACCTGTCGGCCGACCGCAACTTCGCCGGCGACTCGACCAGCACGCAGCAAAATGCGCTGTCCGGCGCCATCACCGTGATCGTGCAGGAAGTCCTGCCGAACGGCTTGCTGCGCGTACAGGGCGAAAAAACGCTGACCCTGAACCAGGGCGAGGAATTCGTGCGCCTGCGCGGCTACCTGCGCGCGGCCGACATCGATTCCAGCAACCAGGTCTCGTCCTTGCGCATTGCCAATGCACAGATCGCCTATTCCGGCCAGGGCACCCTGGCCGAAGCCAATACACCAGGCTGGCTGACGCGCTTCTTCGTCGGCCCATGGATGCCGTTTTAAGGTGACCTCATGAAATTTCGTTCCGCCCTGCCCCTGGCAGCCATGCTGGCCGCGCTCTCCGGCTTTGCCCTGCCCGCCAGCGCCGCGCAAGTGCTGCGCAACCTGGTCAGTATCGAGGGCGTGCGCGACAACCCGCTGGTCGGCTACGGCCTCGTCGTGGGCCTGAACGGCAGCGGCGATACCACCCAGGTGAAGTTTTCCAGCCAGTCCGTGGTCAACATGCTCAAGCAGTTCGGCGTGAAGATGCCGGACGGCGCCGAAGCGAAAAGCAAGAACGTCGCCACCGTCATGGTCAGCGCCGTGTTTCCACCAGGATACCGTCGTGGCCAGGCCATCGACGTCACCGTGTCGTCCCTGGGCGATGCGAAAAGCTTGCGCGGCGGCACCCTGCTGCTGACGCAATTGCGCGCGGCCGACAATGAAACGTATGCGCTGGCGCAAGGCAACGTCGTCGTCGGCGGCCTGAACGCCACCGGCAAGAGCGGCTCGTCCGTCACCGTCAATACGCCCACCTCGGGACGCATTCCCAACGGCGCCAACATCGAGCGCGAGATCCTCAGCGATTTCTCGACCAAGCCGACCGTCACCCTGAACTTGCGCCACCCGCATTTCGAGACGGCCATCAATATCGTCGAAGCCGTCAACCGCCGCTTTGGCGCCGTCGCCACCACGCGCGACGCCACCAGCGTGGAAGTGCTGGCGCCGGAAAACCCGACCCAGCGCGTGGCCTTCATGGCCAAGCTGGAAGCCTTGAGCGTCGACGTCGGCGTCGATACGCCGAAAGTGGTCTTCAATTCGCGCACGGGCACCGTCGTCATCGCCGAAGGCTTGCGCGTGAAGGCGGCCGCCGTCACGCACGGCTCGCTCAAGGTCGTCATTTCCGAAAGCTCGGCCGTCAGCCAGCCGGCGCCGTTCGGCCGCGGCCAGACCACCGTCACGCCGCAATCGAAGGTGTCCGTCGACCAGGGCAACGGCAATATGTTCAAATGGCCGGCCGGCGCCAAGCTGCAATCGATCATCGACGTGGTCAACAGCCTGGGCGCTTCGCCCGATGACATCATGGCAATTTTACAAGCCCTCGACCAGGCGGGAGCCATCGAAGGCGAACTGGTGGTCATATGATCAATATCAACGACAGCAGCAGCGCCCTGCCCTCGGCGCTCGACGACCGCTCCCCTGCGGCCGCCACGCCGGCCGACCCGCGCTATGCGGCCAAGGCCACCGAGGCGGCCGTCAAGTTCGAGGCATTCTTCATCTCGCACATGCTGCGCCAGATGCGTTCGGGCACGCGCGAGATGGCGGGCGAAGACAGCGTCTTCAAGGACCCCATCAACAGCGACATGCTGGAAATGGCCGACAACCTGGTGGCCGACAAGATGGCTGGCCAGCGCGCCTTCGGCATCGCCGACGCCATCCTGCGCCAGCTGCTGCCGGCGGCCGGCGCCCCCGTGGCCGCCAAAAGCACTGTCAAAACCGACAATATTGCGGCACCGCTTAATAAATCCGTCTGAAGCGTCGCCTGTACAAGGTAACAACGATTCAATGCTTGCCCACCCGCACGCGCCACACTCTTCACGAAAGAAACTTGCCCAATGAGCATCATCAGCAATGCATTGTCAGGCAGCATCGCCGCCCAGGCCGCACTCAATGCGGCCAGCCAGAACATCGCCAACCTGCAAACGGCGGGCTACACGCGCCAGGGTGTGTTGCTGTCATCGCTGGGCGCCACCGCCGGCGTACGCTCGGCCGGCAATGGCGTGGAAGTGTCCGCCTTGCTGCGCTTTGCCGATGCATATAAAAGCCAGCAAATGTGGCGCGCCGCGTCCGACCAGGGCGCCCGTTCGCAGACCCAGCCTTACCTGACCCAGCTCGAGCGCGTGATGGGCGACGATGCTTCCAGCATCAGCAACGGCATCGACGGCTTTTTCGCCGCCCTCAACGCCTCGGCCGTCGACCCGACGTCGACGCCGCTGCGCCAGCAGATCATCACCTCCGCCGACTCCATGGCGCAGCGCTTCAACAGCATCAGCACCGTGATGGGCAACCAGTTGCTGTCGTTGCAACAGCAACGCGCAGCGATCGTGCCGCAAGCCAATACCACCCTGGCCAATATCGCCGCGCTGAACCAGCGCATCAGCACCGCCACGGCCTCGGGCACGAACGTGTCCTCGCTGATGGATGCGCGCGACCAGCTGATCGACGGCCTGGCCTCGCAAATGGGCATCGACGTCCTCGACCAGCCGGACGGCTCGCGCAATATCGCGCTGAAATCGGGCCAGCCGCTGGTCATCGGCAGCCTGGCCGGCACCTTGACCAGCAGCATGACGAACACGGGCGACCAGGTCCTGAGCCTCGATTTCGCCAAGTCGTCGTACAACCTCGATCTGGTGGCCATCGGCGGCCAGATGGGTGGCCTGGGCGAATTCGAGAAAAATACCCTGAAACCGCTGCAGCAATCGCTGCAAGACATGGCCACCCAGCTGACCAGCAAGGTCAACGCGCAACTGGCCCTGGGCAAGACCATGGCTGGCACATCCGGCGGTCCCCTGCTGGCCTACGCGAATGGCAAGCTGAGCATTACCCCCGGCTTCAACGCCAAGGACCTGGCCCTGTCGTTGACAGGCGCGGCCGGCGACAGCGGCAATTTGCAGGAATTGATCAATATCAAGAATCAACCGATCAGCGTCAGCTGGGTGGGTTCCGTCCTGATGAGCGATGCGGACACGCAGCTCGTCGGCAAGCTGGCCATCTACAGCCAGCAGAACCAGGCCCTGCTGAAGACTTCCAACACGGTGCGCGCGCAAGCCATCGACGACTGGAAGTCCACCAGCGGCGTGAACAAGGACGAGGAAGCGATGAACCTCGTCGAATTCCAGAATATGTACCAGGCAAACATGAAAGTCATTTCCGTGGCGAATACCTTGTTTGATGCCACTTTGCAAATGATGGGTTAAGGAGAAGATCATGCGTGTCGCCAGCAGCCAGTACCAATCACTGATTAATATTTCTCTTCAGCAAAATCAAGAGCGCATCAATTACCTGACCCAGCAGATGGCCTCGGGCTTGCGCATCCAGCTGCCATCGGACGATCCGATCGGCAACGTGCGCATTTCGCGCCTGACGCGCGAGCAAGCCATGGTCACGCAATACCAGGACAATATCGCCACGGTGAAAGTGCGCCTGCTGAAAAACGAAAACTATCTGACCAGCATGGTCACCGACATGGGCCAGGCGCGCGACCTGCTGGTATGGGCCGCCGACGGCGGCAATGCGCCGGACGACCTGAATGCGATGACGCAATCGCTGATCGCCATGCGCGACAGCGTGCTGTACACGGCCAACCTGAAGGACCAGGAAGGCCGCTACATGTTTTCCGGCACGGATACCGACAAGCCGGCCATCGCGTTCAATCCCGCTGCAGCCCCCGGTTCGCGCTACACGTATAACGGCAACACCGCCACGCAGACCGTGGTGGTGGGCAATGGCGTGACGCAGGCGGCCAACGTCGACGTGGACAAGCTGGAAGTGTGGCTGAACAAGATCGACCAGGCCATCGATACGCTGGGCAAGCCTGGCGTCAGCCCGAACGACCCGGCCGTGCGCAGCGTGGTTGGCGCGGCGCTCGATGGCACCGATGACGGCATGGATTTACTCTCTGGCAAGATCGCCATCTTTGGCGGCGCGCAAAACATCCTGACCACGCTCTCCGGCAACCTGGCCAACGTCTCGTTGTCGAATGACATGGCCTTGTCCGACTTGAAGAAGACCGACATGGGCGCGGCCGCCATCGAGCTGAACGGCTACCAGACGGCCCTGCAGGCAACATACAAGGCGTACGCCAAGGTTGGCACCCTTTCCCTGTTTGATCTTCTCTGACCATCATGCAAATCGTTCAGACTTCCTCCTCGTCCGGCGTCAATGCCAAAGGCGCCGGCACAGCCCGCGTCGTCGATGACGCGTCCGCCGCGGTCAAAAGCGGCGCCAGCGCGCGCAGCGAGGCGCCGGCGGCGAGGAGTTCGACGGCGAGCCTGCAGCGTGGCCTGAGCAACTGGGATCACCAGCTGCAGGGAGAAATTTCTAACGCGCAACAAACCCTCGACTACCTGGACCGCAGCAGCAGCCAGTTGCAAGCGCTGAAGAGCGAACTGGCGGCCAAGCTGGCCGCGCGCCAGGGCCGCGAAGGACAAGTCGAGGCCAGGGTACGCCAGTTCAGCAATACCTGGCGCCAGCGCGCCAGCGCCTCGGGCGGCACGCTCGACGCACAGCTCAGCTATACGAGCCCGCAGGCGGCGCAACAGAACTTCAGCATCCGCGGCCTGACCATGGCCAGCCTGCAGGAAGGCCCGCAGGAAGTGCTGGCCTTTTCCGTCGGCGGCGCGAACCAGGCCTTGCGCTCGGTCAACATCGAACCTGGCTTGAGCCAGAGCGAAATCGTTTCCCGCTTCGACCGCGCACTGATGCCGTCCGGCATCGGCGTCAAGCTGGGCGAGAACGGCGAACTGGTGTTCAGCACCTCGGAAGCGGCCTGGGCCAACGTGCGCGACAGCCTGTCCGTGCGCGGCAGCGGCATCCGCTACCCGACCGGCCAGATGAGCCGCGTGCGCACGGATGCGGAACCGGCCGCCATCGCCCCGGAAGAATGGAATACCGGCGACACGGAAGCCCTGCGCGCCACCTTGCAGCAAGTGGTGCAGGCGCTGGCGCAGTTGCAGGCGGCGCGCAGCTCCGTCAGCCTGGCCCTGGCGCAAGCCACGGGACGGGTGGCCCGCGCGCAACCGGTACAAGTGCACGTCAGCATGGATACCTTGGCGGAAAACTTCATGGAAAAGGCCCGCCAGCCCGGCTATGAATCGCTGCTGGCGATCAGCTCCGCACTGGTCGGCATCAGCCGCGAACGCGTCGTCGCGCTGCTGGGCCTGGATTAGAAGCGCCGGCCCGCGGCCAGCATTGCACTCAGCTGCTCCACAGGCACCGCGCCTGAAAATACATAACCCTGCGCATAATCGCAACCGGCGGCCCGCAGCAAGTCACGCTGCGCGGCCGTTTCCACGCCTTCCGCCACCACTTTCAGACCCAGCCCCTGCGCCAGGCTGATGATGGCCGCGCAGACGGCCAGCGCCGCGCCTCCCGCCCCCAGTTCCCGCACCAGCGAAGGGTCGAGCTTGAGTACCTCGAGATCGCCCCGCTTCAGGCAAGCCAGCGAGGTGTTGCCGGCGCCAAAGTCGTCGAGCGCCAGCGCCAGGCCCATGGCGCGGAACTGGCGCAGACGGTCGGCCACCGGGCGCGCCTCGTCGAGCAGCACCGCTTCCGGTGCCTCGATGACGATGGCGCCCGGCGCCAGGCCCGCCCGCGCCAGCGCATTGCCCCAGTCCTGGTAGAGCGCGGCATCGCAGCGAAATTCCACGGCCGACTTGTTGATACAGATCTGAAACACGGCGCCATGCGCCGTTTGCCACTGCCGCGCCTGGCTTACGACCTGGCGGAAGACCCACTCGCCAATATCGATGATCAGGCCGTTGGCCTCGGCGAAGGCGATGAAATCGGCGGGCAGCAGCAAGCCGCGCAGCGGATGGCGCCAGCGCAGCAGCGCCTCGGCCCGCTCGATACTGCCATCGCACAGGCGGATGATGGGCTGGTAATGCACTTCGAACTGGTCCTGCGCCAGCGCCAGGCGCATCTCGCGCACCGTCGCGCGGCGCAGGTCGGCCGCCTGCTGCAAGGCCGGCGTGAAATAGCTGTAGCCGTTGCGCCCCGCGCTCTTGGCCGCATACATGGCCTGGTCGGCATGCCGCAGCAAGCTGTCCGTCGCCTCCCCGTCGGCCGGGTACAGCGCCACGCCCACGCTGGCCGACACGTGCCCCGTGTCGCCGTCGAGCACGAAAGGCAGGGCCAGCGCCGTCGTCAACTCCTGCAGCACGCGCTCGATGCCGCCCAGCTGCCGCACGCCGGCCAGGATGACGGCGAATTCGTCGCCGCCCAGGCGCGCGACCGTATCGCTGGCGCGCACCCGCTCGCAGATGCGCAGCGCCGCCTGGCGCAGCAGCATGTCGCCCTTCTCCTGGCCCAGGCGGTCATTCACCAGCTTGAAATGATCGAGGTCGATGAACAGCAAGGCCAGGCAACCGCCTTCGCGGCTGGCGTGGCGCACCTCGTGCTGCAAGCGGTCGAGCAACAGGTGGCGGTTCGGCAAGCCCGTCAAGGGGTCGAAATTGGCTTGCCGCCAGAGGCGCTCGGACGCCGTGCGCTGCACCGTGATATCGCTGACCAGCGCCAGCGCCCCCAGGTAGGCGCCGCCGGAGTCGAAGATGGGATTGGTGGCCAGGGTGGCCCACAAGGTGCTGCCGTCACGCCGCAGGAACTTGAATTCGTGGCGCTCGACGATGCCATCCTGGCGCCGCGCAATGTTACGCTCCAGGATGGCGCGCCCCTCGTCATCCATGAAGGCGGCCAGCGGCTGGCCCAGCATATCCTCGATCTGGCAACCGAGCATCTGCGCCATCTTCGGATTGACAAAGCTGGTCAGCGCCTGCGCATCGATTTCCCAGATGCCCTCCTCGGCGCTGTGCACGATGCGCCGGAAACGCTCTTCGCTGCGTTCCAGCGCGGCCAGCTTGCCTTCGGCCTGCTCCAGCACCAGGCGCAGCGCCTGGCCGTTGGGATCGGCGCTGCCCAGCAAGCTGACGGGCAAGCCAGCCTCGCGCGCGCCGGGACGCCGCCGCACCTGCAGCTGGATACGTTCGGGCTCGCTGCTATTGAGCACGCGCTGCACGAATTGCTCGAAATCGTGGCGGAACGCCTCGTGCACATACGAACGGAACAGCACGTGGCCAAGGCGCTCGCGCACCAGGCCGAACAATTCGGCCGCCACCAGGTTGACTTGCACGATCACGCCATCGAGGCCGAGCACGAAATAGGCGACGGGCGCCAGCAGGTATAAATCGTTGAAATAGGCTTGCTCGCGCTCGGCCTTCACCCGTTCAGGGCTGAAGACGCCATCGTCAAGCAAGGGAGTGGCCGGCCACGGCACGGGGTCCTGGCCATGCAGGGAGGAATCAGGAGCTGAAACCGCATGCGGTGTATTGTCCATGGCTATCCTTTGCACCACCGCCCAGACGATCAGGCGGATGCTGTCCCGAGACTAGCATGCGCAAGGCTCAGTGTCGAGCGATGCATGGCGGCAGCCGGCGCAGCGGCCGCCAGGACGGCTAGGCGCGCGGCAACGCTGGGCGCGAGCGGGCGTGCGTGAGCGCGTGCATGCCTGTACGCAAGGCAAGCAGGCAGGCATCGCCGAATAGCGCCGCGCCGCCGTTGATGCGCCGGCGCAATATCCGGGCCGCCATCCGGTAGCGGCCGGAGCGATACAGCTGCTTGATCAGCCCGCGCGCGGTTGGCGCATGCATTATGGCATCGTCGCACTTGCGCAGGTAATCGGTCAGTTCCGTGTCGTCCAGCACTTCGCCAAAGTTGAAAAAACCATGGAAACCGAACGTGGGACCGGCCGGCATGATGCCTTCGAAGGCAAAGCTGGAGGCTAGGCCCGCATCGGCGAAACGCACGCCGAACTCCTCGCGCAGCCGGTCGCCATGCAATTCGCAGATCGCATAATCCTCAGGATGGGGTTGCGTGATGGCCAGCTGCGGCAAGATGTCATACAGGCGCCGCGAACGCAGCGAGAAGCCGCCATTGCCGACGGCCACCGGACGATGCGACCACGGTGCGCCGATATAATCGCAGTCGAGGAAAGCGCTCTGCCATTGACGCGCATCAACGATGAAACTGTCCCACTGCATGACGAGCGCATGCGTGCCGCTGAAATGGGCGCCCAGCTCATGCACCATGAATGCCGAATACGCTTCCACGCTCTCGATGGGGGCGATCAGCACCTGGCGTATATGCGGGGGCAAGTCATGCAGGCGGGAAGTGAACAGCAGGCATTCCTTGAAATCGGCGCCGGCCAGGCAGCGCTCGATGGCAAAACTGGCCAGCTCGGGATAACGCGTTTCCACGCACACCAGGCTGATGTCGCGAAGGTCCAGCTTGTCTTTGTGCATTACAGGCTTTTCATCGAATGTAGGCGGAGGGCATGCCAGGCGCGGGCATGGCATATTTTGCAACGCCCGCATGATACAGCGCAAACGGGAGCGGGACAAGAGGCATGGAACATGGGGCATGCGGCATGGCCGCCCGGCCCCCGCGGCGCGAACGGCTCAGCGGCCCATGCCGCGCCGGCGCAAGCCGAAATCATGCCCCACCACCAGCAAGGTGCTGGCCACCAGGCTCGACAGCCCCACGATCAGCTGGATCAACTTATCGTCAGGCAAGATCCACAGCGACCCATCCGGCGTCTCGCAACCCGTGGCCGCGCTGATCAGGGGAGAGACCCAGGCCGCGTCCGGCGTCACGTCGAGCACGACGGCGCCGTCGGCGCTCGTCTGCATATAGATATCGCCCCCTTCGGCCAGGGTAAAGCAGATGCCCACGCCCGTTTCCGTGGCGCGGATATTGTCCTGCATGCTGCGGTTATGTTCTTCGATCCACACTTCCACGTCGTACGGCGTTTCCAGGTGCTCCCACGGACGGGGACGGAAACGGGGACGTTCGTCCGCGCCGGCGGGGGTATCGGCGGGGGTATCGGGGATGTTGCTGTCTGCTGCGCCTTGCATGCTCGTTGACCTTTTCTGCGGTGATGCGGCGGGACCGGTTGCCTGCCAGCCGCCATTATCCACCGTTCGCGGCACGCACGGTATTCCCACAACGAATCCATCAGAAAAACTGACAGCTATCGACTTCAAACATCAGCACACCTGACTTAAAATATGCGCCATCTCTTCTTTACAGGCTTTACATGCAAGGCATCAAACGCAAAATCGTCTACGTCACCGCCTTTGAAATCATCGGCATGGCCATTTCCACGGCCTGGCTGACCCTGCTTTCGGGCGAGTCGCCCACCAGCACGGGGCCGCTGGCGATCATGATCACCACCATCGCCGTGATCTGGAACCTGCTCTACAACACGGCCTTCGAATACTGGGAAATCCGCCAGGTGTCGCGCACGCGCACCGTCTGGCGCCGCATCCTGCACGCGATCGGCTTCCAGATCACCCTGGTCATCTACCTGATCCCGCTGATCGCCTGGTGGCTCGATATCAGCCTGTGGCAAGCGTTCGTGCTGGACTTCGCGCTGATGCTGATCATCCCGTGCTACAGCTTCATTTTCAATTACTTCTTCGACGGCCTGTTCGGCGTGCCCCTGTCGGCGCAGCAGCCGAAGGAAGAAGCCACTGACGTTCAGGCTGCTTCGCTGAGCAACTGAAGAAAGGACCGCGCCGCCATGCCCAGCGGCCGGTCCTTCATCCACACCAGGTGGATGGGCACGACCAGGCCATTGCCCGTATTCTTGAACGCCACGCAGCGTACCCGCCCCGCCGCCAGAGAATGCTGGATGGCCGAGGCGGCAAAGTTGCCCCATCCCAAGCCCGCTTCCACCATGGCCAGCGCCATCGGCAAGCTGTCCGTGCGCCAATAGGACAGCCCCACCACGGGGCGCGCATCGGCCAGGTCGAGTTCGCGGCTGGCGACGATGATCTGGCGCAAATTCACCAATTCCTCGATATACAAGGGCTGGCCCGCCGCGCTGGGCGGATGCTGGGTGGAAATAATCGCCAGCAAGGCATCGCTGCCCACCAGCTGGAACTGTTCTTCGTGATTGATGCGCCCGCCTGCGAAAGCCATGCAGGCGCTGATGCGGCCCCGGTGCAGCATGTCGAGCACATCGTCCTGCGGCGCCGTCAGCACTTCGATGTCGAGCAGCGGATGGCGCTGCGACAGCGCGCGCACGGCGGCCAGGAAAGGCGTATGGTCAAGCTCGGCCGCGATGCCCAGCGAAATGCGGCTTTCCAGCCCCTGCGACAATTCCTGCACGTGCAGGTGCAACTGCTTCAACTGCTCGGCGATCAGGCGCGCGTGGGGAAGCAGGGCCAGCGCGGCCGGCGTGGGCACGGCTTCGCGCGCGCCCCGGTCGAACAGGGTGATGCCCAGTTCCGCCTCGATATTGGCCATCGCCATGCTGACGGCCGACGGCGCCCGCCGCAAGGCGCGTGCGGCGGCCGAGAACGAGCCGCCGTCGACGACGGCCAGGAACAGTTCGATGTTATGGCTGGAGAGTTTCATGGGAAGCTGGAAACGGGCGGCGCTTTTCCGCCGCTGGCGATAGAATGAAAGAAATGTCAACAGCAGGAGGAGCCATGACTCGTCCACTTCCCTACCGCCGCGGCGGCTATGTCTCGGAATTCACGCGCTTCATCGACGGCTATCTGCGCGAGCATCCCGAGGCGCAAGCCAGCCAGCGCCTGGGCTGGCGCATTTACTGGGAACGCCCCGTGAATTTCGACGCATGGCGGCGCGCCGGCAACGACAGCGTGCCGGAACCGCCGTATCACTATGACTAGCGTGACTAGCGCTCAGTGCTAACGCTTAACCCTTCCAGGTGCGCTGCAGGCCCGTATCCGCATGGATCCAGCCGCCACGGGGGCCGGAGCGGTAATAGAAGCCCACGCCGCCCTGCTTGAAGCTGCGCACGAGCGAACCGAGCACTTCAGCGTTCAAATTCGCCACGCGGATGTCGGCGGCGCGGCCCGAGATGTGCAGCGACTGGCGCGCAGCCGGCACGCCCGCTTCGCGCAGGCGGCTGTTCGACTCGGCCGTGCGGTAGCCCGACAAGATTTCCAGCGGCTGCTCGATGCCGTAGCGGGCCACGAACGCCTGCGTGCCCCACAGGGTTTCCAGCAGTTTCGGGTCGATGGGCGCCGTCTTCTTGCCGTTCACGTCGCGCAGCAAGTGGCACAGTTCCTGGTAGGCGGAATCGATGACTTCGCCATCTTTCCAGTACAGCAACCTGGCTTTTTCATTGCTGGCCGGGCGCACCACTTCCAGGGTGCGGGGCTTGAGCCAGAATTCCAGGTCCAGCGCCTGCGCGTCGAAGATGTCGGGAGGCGGTTCCATCTCGGTGATGGCCGCGCGCGGCTGCGAGGTGATCGAGCGGTCGATGCTGGCCAGTTGCGTCGGCTGGGGCGGCACGCCCGTGCGCGGCGCGCGCGGCTTGGCGCTGGCCGAAGCCGAGGCGGGAGCGGCCGTGCGCGAGGCGCAGCCGATGAGAGGGGTGGCAACCAGGCCCAACGCGGCCAGGCCCATACCATGGTGTAGAAAGTTTCTGCGCGATGCCATAGTCAGTCCAATATAACGATGGGAATACTATAGCGTATTGTGCTGCGAAGAAAAACCCTCATTTTCTATCGTCTCTGCCTGTTTCTCACGTATTTTCCGCTGAGCTTGCTTAAGCGGGAAACCGCTCACGCGGCGGCGCTGGCGGCCGCGTCCTGCTTTGCCTGCGCCAGCGCCGTCAATGGCTTGTCGAGCAGATAACCCTGGGCCACGATGGGCAAGCCCGTGATGGCGGCGACGCGCTGCAGCGCAGCCAGCGCGGCCGGCGTGTCGAGGCGCTTGAAGACGACGCGGATTTTCGCCGCATGGCACAGGGTGACGAAGCTGGCGACGGCCTGCTCGTCGCTGACGTTTCCCGCGTCGAGCTTGAACGCATGCGGGTGCAGGCGCTCCAGCATGCCCGTGGCCTCATGCACGCTGGCCACGTTGATGGCCAGGCGGAAACCATTGCGCCGGTAATTGTCGGCCACATAGTTGAGCAGCCAACCCTGGTTCGGCGTGACCGTCGGCAACTGCAGCACGATGCGCTCGATGGGCAAGCCCAGCGCGTCGAGGATGCGCTGGAAGGCGTGGCCGTGATTGCTGCTGACGGCGCTCAACAGGCGGTCATGCACGTTCAGGTACAGGTCGGCCTGCTCCGCTTCCGCCTGCCGGAAAAAATTGATGGCGTGCAGCATGCGGCACAGCCGATCCAGCTCCACGGATTCATCGTCGCTGGCCGCATGGTCGAGCAAACGCCACAGCGACAAGCCCTCGTCCGCCTTCGACACGCTGCGCGCCAGGCCCTCGAACGCCACCAGCTTGCCGCTTTCAAGTTCGCGCAGCGGCTGGAAGGCGCTGGTCATGGTGCAATTGAAAAAGCGCCCCAGCGCCCTGCCCTCCCCGTCGAGCCAGACGCTGGTGCCGGCCTGGGTTTGGTGCGACAGGCGGGCCAGGTAGTTTTTCAGGACGGGAAATGGCATACGTGCTCCTTCATCGGGCTGCGCCAGCTGCCCTGATGGGGAAGGCGGCGCCAAAGTGTGCAGAGTAAGGCAGCGCCAACCAAAGGAGAACGAATGGTTTCGCCATTTGATATGCGCCCAGCATATATGGCCGCAATGACGGACAGCGCATAACGATAGTCGGAAACATTCGTTCCGGCGGCCTGCCCCGGCCTTTACTGTGGACAGGTACCGATACCATCAGGAAGGGCAGCCATGTGCCAGTTACTCGCAATGAACAGCAGCAAGCCAGCGGCGCTGGGATTTTCCTTTGCCGGCTTTGCCGAACGGGGCGGACGCACGGACGAGCATCGCGACGGCTGGGGCATCGCCTATCATTCCAGTAGCGGCTGCACCTTGCTGACGGACCACCTGGCAGCCATCGATTCGCCGCTGGCGGCCCGGGTGCAGCAGCATCCCGTGAAAGCGAAAAACATCGTCGCGCACATCCGCAAGGCCACGCAAGGCCGCATCGCGCCTGAAAACACGCACCCGTTCGCCCGCGACCTGTGGGGCAAGACCTGGTCCTTCGCCCACAATGGCGACTTGAAAACGTGGCGCGCACCCGCCAATGCGCACTACCAGGCCAGCGGCGACACGGACAGCGAACAGGCGTTTTGCCACTTGCTGGCCCGCTTGCGCACGCAGTTTCCCCTGGGAGAACCAGCGCGCGCCCACTTGCGCGCCGCCATCGCCGAGGTCGCCAAGGAGATCGCCGCGCACGGCACCTTCAATTTCATCCTGTCGGACGGCGAGTTGCTATTTGCCCACTGTTCCACGCATTTGCACTACGTGATACGCGAATACCCGTTTTCCGTGGCGCAACTGATCGACTGCGAGCGCAGCATCGACTTTCGCCAGCATAATCACCTGGACGACCGCATCGCCGTCATCGCCACGCATCCATTGACGCAAAACGAGGATTGGCTGGCGTTCGCGCCCGGCGAACTGAAACTGTTTGCCGGCGGCACCTTGCTGCCGGCAAACGATAGCGCGCAACAAGGCGTGTATATCCAGATCAGTTACTGAAGGGAAATATTCAAAGGGAGGAAATGGCCCGCCGCCGGATGGGCGGGCTGAGGTGCAAGACCGGCGTCAGGCCGAATTGCAGTTGCAAAAGCGCTTGCGCTTGGGGTCGCCGCTGGCGATGCCTGCGGGGTCAATCTGTTTCCAGCAAAAAATCGTTTCCACGCCATACGGCGAGCGGACATTGCCCGCCTCGACATACCCCTGCTTGACGAAAAAGGCCTGGCTGCTGGCCGTGCTGTGCAGTTGCAAAGCCTTGATGCCCCACTCGCGCGCCTGCGCTTCCAGCTGCTCCACCAGCGCCTTGCCGGCGCCGCGGCCTTGCGCCTCGGGCAGCAGGTAGCACAGGGCCAGCTTGCCGGCGCGCGTCAGCAAGCCGACGCCGACGACGGCGCCCGCCTCGACTGCGACCAGCGAAAAATTGGTGGGCGACGCGAACCAGCACGCCACCATCTGCGGTGTTTTATTACCCAGCCAGGCTTCCAGGATGGCCGGATCGTCCCGATGATCGAGGCTGCAGCATTCGACGATGGAGCGTCGTAATACGTTGCACGCCTCGAAAGCGTCGGTCGATGTTGCAATACGAATTTCAAGACTCATGTACGCTCACAAAATATTCCAGTTGCCGATGCAGGCGGTTTTACCCCTGTATCGTGCGATTCGACTATACACCAAGCGGCGCTTTCGGGTTTTTTGCCGCACGCCACGGACCGGTTTTGCCTATGGCGCCATGCGTGCAGACTAAGTGCTGATGCGCATCTTGCCCACGAATGTTTCCAGAAATCGATATATGTTTTTTAGCGCAAACGGGAATCGAATCTAAGAGCCTATCCCCGCAGGGAGCGTCTTCTGCTGGCAGCGCATCAGGAGCGCGGACAAGGCGTGAGGAGGACGCGTGGCGAGCCACGCGACGACGATCAACGCAGTCCCCGCTTCTGAGGGGCGCCAGCAGGGGATGTATTCATCTGCTGGGATAGGCTCTAAGCATATTACGAAAAATTCGTTTCTTTTCCGGCCGGAATTTTAGACTATGTCTATCTATTCTCACAACAAGAGTTCAACATGACCCATTCCAACGCCGTATCGACTGCCGCAGCAACGCTCACCCAACGCTCGCGCCGCTGGTTCCTGGCCAGCGCCCTGGCCGCTTCCGCTGCCGCCATGAGCCTGCCGATGGCCGCCAGCGCCGCCGAACCGGTGGTCTTGCTGAACGCGTCCTACGACGTGATGCGCGAACTGTTCAAGGACGTGAATCCCGCATTTATTGCAGATTGGAAAGCCAAAACGGGCGAAACCATCACCATCAAGCAATCGCACGGCGGCTCCAGCAAGCAGGCGCGCTCCGTCGCCGATGGCCTGGAAGCGTCCGTCGTGACCATGAACCAGGCCAATGACATCGACATCCTCGTCGACCGCGGCCTGGTGGTGGCCGACTGGGCCAAGAAATTCCCGAACAATGCGGCGCCGTTCTACTCGACCATGGTGTACCTGGTGCGCAAAGGCAACCCGAAACACATCAAGGATTGGGACGACCTGGCCAAGCCCGGCATCAAGGTCATCGTGCCGAATCCGAAAACCTCGGGCAATGGCCGCTACACCTACCTGGCGGCGTGGGGCTATGCCGTGAAAAAAGGCGGCAGCGAAGCGCAGGCGCGCGAGCTCGTTACCAAGCTGTTCAAGAACGTGCCCGTGCTCGACGGCGGCGGCCGCGGCGCCACCACCACCTTCACGCAGCGCGAAATCGGCGACGTGCTGGTGACGTTTGAAAACGAAGTGCAACTGGTGCGCGCCGAATTCGGCGACAACTTCGAAGTCGTGTATCCAAGCATCTCCATCCTGGCCGAGTCGCCGGTGGCCGTCGTCGACAAGGTCGTCGACCGTCGCGGCATCCGCAAGGAAGCCACGGCCTACCTGCAATACCTGTACTCGGAACCGGGCCAGGAACTGGTCGCCAAGCACTATCTGCGCCCCCGTTCGGCGGCAGTGGCGAAGAAATACGCAGCCAGCTTCAAGCCGATCACCCTGTTCACCATCGATGACGTCTTTGGCGGCTGGAAACAAGCGCAAAAGAAACATTTTGACGATGGCGGCGAGTTCGACAAGATTTATCAGAAGTAAGCTTGCGCTACATCAATAAAAAAACCGGGACGAGTCCCGGTTTTTTTTATTGGCAGCGCCGCGTCACTGTTTTTTCAGCAGCAGCTTGAATTGCGGCAGCCAGCGCCCGTCCACCAGCATCTCGCTGGCCGCCTCATAGGCATCGCCCGACGGCGTCCAGCGCACGCGGTACGTCAGCGCCTTGCCGCTGGCGCCCACGTATTGCGTGGCAGGAAAGTCGAGGCCGCCGTCCGCCGGCAACATCGTGCCGCGGCTGTAGCCGCCGCTGTTTTCCACATACAGAAAGGCCACCTTGCCTTCGGCGGCATCGTGGTAATACGTGGTTTCGCCCACGTAATCGGGCTTGCCGGGGCTGCGCACCGTGTGCACGTCGCGCAGCATCCGGCCGCCATACAACCACTGGAAACAGTGCTCATCCGTCTGCTTACCACCAGGAAACTCTCCCTTCCAGCAATGCCCGGCCAGGAAAGCCATCGGTTGCAGGGCAGCGGCCGGTTGCGCCAGCGCGGCAGAGGTGGGCAACAGCAGGGGCAATAACAGGAACGACAGCAAGCATGGACGCATGGCAAACCTCCGCGTGGATAGACGGACGAGTATAGGCGAATAATATGCTTGCGGCGGCATCCGCGCACCATTTCCGCATATCGATATGCGCATCGATTCGTGGTCAAAAGCGCGCGCGCGCCGTACTCTGGCCATGTCGCGCCGCACGGCGTATTACGGGTACAAAGGAAATATCATGGCTATCTCGGAAGTAAATGTACGCAACCAGTTTCGCGGCAAGATCAAGGAAATCATCTTTGGCCCCGTGGTGTCGGAAGTGGACGTGGAAACGCCGCACGGCATCGTCACGTCGGTGATCACCTCGCGCTCGATCAAGGACCTGGACCTGAAAGTGGGCAGCGAAGTCATCGCGCTGGTGAAATCGACGGAGGTGTCGATCGCCAAGATCCAGTAAGCATCGCCTGTCCATGCGCCGCGCCCTTGCCATCTGGCAACGGCGCGTGCATCAGGGCTTGATATACACATAGCCTTCCTGCGCCTGCAGGCGGCTCAGTTCGGCCACGCCCGACGGCACGATGACGGCTTCGGGCAGCACGCGCTGGCGGTCGATATTGCGTCCTTGCAAGGTGTTATTGCAGACGCGAAAGCTCACTCCCCGCTTGACCAGCTCGCGCACCACCACGTCATACGGAGTGCCCTGCTTGTCGATGGCGCCGTCGAGCAGGAAGTCGATGCCGGGACCGTGGGCGACCAGCACGATGGTGGCTTGGGGGCTGGCATCGAGGTGGTTGCGGATATTCCTCAGCGCAGCCGTGGCATTGCTGGCGTCATTGACGTGATACACGACCTTTTCCTCCTTCTGCGCCCCCTGGGCGGCAGTACAGGAGAGCAAGGAAAGAAGGATGGCGGCGAACCAGCGGCGTAGAATTGTCATGAAAAGTCCATATGGTGGCAGATTAAAAACATTGCCATCATATCAATCCCTGAACAAATAGGTAAACGTGCGGCTGACGGGCAGCTTTTCCGCGCTGCCGCGCAGCAGCACCTGCATGCGCTCGGCGTCGATGCGTTCGGCCGCCTCGATGGCCTTCACGTTGACCATGGTGCCGCGGTGGATTTGCCAGAACTGCGCGGGATCCAGCCCGCCCAGCAAATCCTTCAGCGGCGTGCGCACCAGCGCTTCCGAGCCGGCCAGCACCACGCGCGTGTACTTGGTGTCGGCCTGGAAGAACAGCACGTCGTCGATGTCGATCAGGCGGATCTGCTTGCCCACGCTGGCCTTGATCCATTTCAGTTTTTCGCGCGGCGGCGCCGGCAGCGCCGCGCGCAGCGACTGCAGCAGATGAGCCATGTCGGCCGGCTGGGCGCCCAGCTTGTCGCGCAGCCGGGCCAGCGCCCGCTGCAAGCGCTCGGCCTGCACGGGTTTCAACAGATAATCGACGGCGCCCGCGTCGAAGGCGTCGACGGCATACTGGTCATACGCGGTGACAAATACCACGTGCGCCCGCGTGCCGATACGCTCGGCCACTTCCAGGCCAGACAGGCCCGGCATGCGGATGTCGAGGAAGACCACGTCCGGCTCATGCTCGAGGAAACCGTCCCAGGCATCGTTGCCGTTTTCCGCCACCAGCACGATGCGCGCCTCGGGCCAGGCCAGCGCCAGCATCGTTTGCAGGCGTTCGCGCATCAGGGGTTCGTCTTCGGCGATCAGGATGGTGGCATTCATGCGGCGGTTTCCTTCAAATCCATCGGCAACACGATTTCGGCGAGCACGCCCGCTTCCTCGCCATTTTGCACGTGCACGCAGGCAGCGGCCGCGGCCAGCTGCAGCCGGCGGCGCACATTTTCCAGGCCCAGGCCGCCTCCAGGCGCACTCGCGGCGCCCAGGCCCACGCCGCTATCCTGCACGCGCAAGCGCATGGCGCCGTCCCCGTCCAGCACGGCCGAGACGACGATCTCGCCGCCCCGCAGCGAGGGCTCGATGCCATGCTTGATGGCGTTTTCCACCAGGGTCAGCAAGATCATGCTGGGCACTTGTATCTGCGCCAGGCCGGGCGGCAAGTCGAGGCGGAAAGACAGGCGCGCGCCCAGGCGTACCTGCATCACTTGCAGATAGGCTTGCACCACGTCGAATTCCGTTTGCAAGGGCACCTGGTCGGCGCGCATTTCGGCCAGGCTGGCGCGCAGGAAAGCGATCAGGTTGGCCGTCAGCGCGGCCGCCTGCGCCGCCCCTTGGGCGCCCTGCTCGGCCAGCTGCTGCACGGCGCCCAGGGTATTGAACAGGAAATGCGGTTCGATTTGCGCGCGCAGCAGGCGCAGCTGCGATTCGCTCAGTTCGCGCGCCAGGCGGTCGCGCTCGGCATCCTGCTGCAGCTGCAGGGCCAGCGCCTCGTACTGGCGGTTACGCCAGAGCACAACGATAGTCATCGGCACCATATACACCAGCCCGGCCGTCAGCGCGGCCCAGCCGCCCACGCGCGCGCCCCGCTCGAGCGCCACGCCGAGGGAAGCATGGCCTTCCAGCATGGCGCGCAGCACGCCGATCGCCACACCGGCCAGGGCCGGCACCAGCAGCAGCAACAGTACCTTGAGCTTGCGCTGCGCCAGCTTGCGGTAATTGAACCAGACCCCCAGCACGCCCCAGGCCATCGCCAGGCCCAGGACATTGCTGAACACCACAGCCTTGCCCCAGCCGACCTTGTCGGGCAGCAGCAGGTGAAGCACGACGCCGATGCAGCTGAACAGCAGCATCAGCCTGGCCGCCGCCAGGTAAAAGCCGGCGCCCCGGTACTTGAGCATGAAGGCGTGGAATTGCTGGCGCTCGATCGGCGTCAGGGTGATGAGCCGCAACGCCACCCAGCGCCGCCAGCCAGGCGGCAACTGGGCCGCCGTGTCCGGATGCGCAAGCACCCTGAGGGTTTCATCGTCGTAACAGCGATACCATCCGGCAAATTTTTCCCACATGCTGCGTTCTCCTTGTCGTGTCAATCAGGCATGAACGCAGTCTACGGCGCCCCTGTTGCAGGGCATAGCGTGGGGCGACGAAGCACGAAGCGGCAGGCATCAACGACGAAGCGCGCGGCGCCTGCCGGACCATGGCTGCCAATATTGCTGAAATAATACGAAGTTTCCAAGACGAAATCAATAATCGCGCAACAATTTTCACTACGGCAAGAATAGCCCCGTTTATTTGCCAAATTGGCCGCTACACAGCCTGCGGCGCCCTTATCCCGTAGACATCGCTTGATCTTTAATGGTATTGTTTAAGCTTGGCAAATATTGCCTCCGAGATACACGCCGCGTCCCTGCGCGGCCCGCTTCCGGATTTGCGCGCAGCGCCCACGATGGCGCCCCAAAACTGCTTTCCCACATACAATCCCATGCTCAAAAAAATGTTCGCCGCGGTGCTGATGACGCTTTCGACAGCGGCCATCGCCGTGCCCTTCGGTTCCCAGTCGATCCTGGTGGTCGAAGACGGCACAGGCAAAGTCTTGCTTGAAAAAAATTCCAACGTGGTGGTGCCCATCGCCTCGCTGACCAAACTCATGACGGCCATGGTCGTGCTCGACTCCAAGGCGAATATGCAGGAAGAAATCAGCATCGACCGCGAGGATGTCGACACCTTGAAGCACAGCACGTCGCGCGTGCCCGTGGGCGCCACGCTGAGCCGCCACGACGTGCTGCAACTGGCGCTGATGTCGTCCGACAACCGCGCCGCCGCCTCGCTGGCGCGCACCTTCCCCGGTGGCCCGACGGCGTTTGCCGTGGCCGTCAACGCCAAGATCAAGGCCCTGGGCATGCGCCAGACCGTGATCGAGGAACCGACGGGCTTGTCGCCGAACAACCAGTCGACGGCGGCGGACCTCGTCAAGATGGCCGTGGCCGCCTCGCATTACCCGGAAATCAGCCGCATCACCACCGATTCGAAGGACGTGATCCAGATCAAGGGGCGCGACGTGGAATACCACAACACGAACCGCCTGGTGGGCGCCAAGGGCTGGGATATCGGCCTGTCGAAGACGGGCTACACGAATGAAGCGGGCCGCTGCCTGATCATGCGCATCAAGTCGGCCGGCAAGTTCGCCACCATGATTTTGCTCAACGCGCGCGCCAATTCCGTGCGCGCCATGGACGCCGTCAACATCCGCCGCATGCTGGCGGCCGAAAACGGCATCGAAGAACCGAAGGTGATGCGCGCTTCCGTCAGCCGGCACAAGAAGGCGCCGGCGAAGCCTGGTAAACGCCGCCGCGCAAAATAGTTATTTCGCTTGCCGGTTGGTCATCACCACGCCGGCAATCGTCACCGCCCCGCCCACCAGCATCGAGGCGAGCACGGGCTCGCCCAGCAACCCCGCCGCCAGCACGATGCCGAACACGGGCACGAGGTTGTTGAACACGGCCGTGCGCGACGGTCCCAGCGCTTTCACGCCTTCGTAATACCAGACAAAGCCGATCACCGTGCCGAACACGCCCAGGTAGCCGATGGCGGCCCACACTTGCCAGCCGAAGCTGTGCCATGGCACGGTCGGGAATTCCACGGCCGCCCCCACCAGCAAAAAGGCCAGGCCCCACATCGACGCATACGTGGTGGCGGCAATCGGCGACAAGCCCTTCAGCGCCACGCGGCCGATCAGGGTGTAGGCGGCCCAGCTGGAAATGCCGCAGAACATGAACACTTCGCCCATGCCGATGCCGCCGCCCGTGCCGTGCAGCACGCCGGCCAGATCGCCGCGCGTGATGACGATGGCCGTGCCGCAAAACGCCAGCATGATGCCGAGCCACTTGAAGGAACCGAGCCGTTCGCGGAACAGCATGGCCGAGGCCAGCGCCGTGACGATGGGATTCAGGGCCACGAACAGGGCCGTGCGTCCCGCCGGCATGCGCGACAGGGCCGCCAGGAAGCACAGGTTATATAAAAAGATGCCCGTCAAGCCCAGGGCCGCCGTCGTCGCCAGCTGCTTGCGGTCCAGGCGCGGCAAGCCCCCTTCCAGCTTCCACGCCAGCACGACGAGCAGCAGCACGGCCACGCCGAAGCGGCCGCTGGCCGCCGTCATGGGCGGCATCTGCTGCGCCAGCACGCGCCCGGCGATAAAGGTGCCGCCCCAGAACAGGGCGACGAAAATCAGTTTGATGTAGACGAGCGGCGACTGCGCGGCGAGCAGCGGGGCCTGGGGGACGGCGGAAGAAGACATGGGATATCCTGTAAAGCCGCTTGTGCGGCGAGTGGTGTGCGTATATATTAATACTAATATCAACTCATGAAATAATGAGTAAATACTCATAACTCAACAAAACCACACCATGACCTTCACGCAACTGGAAATTTTTACCCTGGTGGCCGAACTGCACGGCTTTTCCGCCGCCGCCGCGCAGCTGGGCATCAGCCAGTCGGCCGTCTCGCATGCATTGAAGGCGCTGGAAAAGGAGATGGGCGTGGACCTGATCGTGCGCCACCAGGCCTCGGCCGAACTGACGGACGTGGGCCGCCAGCTACTCGTGCGCGCGCGCGAAATCCTCGGCCTGTCGGAAGCCATGCGCCAGGAAGCGGCCGACGTGCTGGGCCAGCGCCAGGGCAGCCTGCGCATCGGCTCCTTCGGCCCGACGTCTTCCTTGAATCTGCTGCCGGCCATCACGGCGCAATTCCGCCTGCGCTATCCGGGCATCGACCTGCGCATCGACGAAGGCGCCGACCATGAGGTGGTGCAGTGGATACGCGAGCGCAGGGTCGATGTCGGCTTCGTCGTGCTGCCCGACGAGCGTTTCGACACGGCGCCGCTGGTGGAAGACCAGATGATGGCGCTGGTGCCGCGCAGCCATGCGCTGGCCGGCGAAACCGCCATCACCCTGGCGCAGCTGTGCGAGGGGCCGTTCATCATGTCCGAGGCGGGCTGCGCCTGCCTGATCGAACCGCTGTTCGCCAACGCGGGCTTGCAGCCGCACGTGCCCTACCGCATCAGCCAGGTGATCACCATCCTCGACATGGTCAGCCGCGGCGACGGCCTGTCCATCGTCGCCGAACTGGCCCTGCCGCAGCGCCTGCGCGAGCAGTATCCGGAGCTGGCCGCCCTGCCGCTCAATCCGCCCGTCAGCCGCAAGGTGGGCCTGGCCGTGCGCGACCGGCGCCAGAACACGCCCGCCACCAACGCCTTTTTCGAGGTGGCGAAGCAGATGGCGCCGACCCTGGCGCCACGGCGGGTCTGAACACGACTTAAAAAGTCTCCCACTCCTCGGACTGTTCCGTCTTGCGGGCGGCCGCATTGGCGGCAGGACGGCTGGCGATGCGCTGCACGACGGGTGGGCGCGCCACCGGTTTGACAGGCGCCGGCGCCTGCCCCTCATCGAGCTTGAACACGCCCACCACCTGCGCCAGGGTGCTGGCCTGGTCTTGCAGGCTTTCCGCCGCGGCGGCTGCCTCTTCCACCAGGGCCGCATTCTGCTGCGTCACCTGGTCCATTTGCGCAATCGCCTGGTTCACCTGCTCGATGCCGGAGCTTTGCTCGGCGCTGGCGGCCGTGATCTCGCCCATGATGTCGGTGACGCGGCGCACGCTGTCGACGATTTCCTGCATCGTCGCTCCCGCCTCGTCGACCAGGCGGGCGCCCGAATCGACCTTGCCCACCGAATCGTCGATCAGCAGCTTGATTTCCTTCGCCGCGCCGGCGGAGCGTTGCGCCAGGCTGCGCACTTCCGTCGCCACCACGGCAAAGCCCCGTCCCTGCTCGCCCGCGCGCGCCGCTTCCACGGCCGCATTCAAGGCCAGGATATTCGTCTGGAAGGCGATGCCGTCGATGACGCTGATGATATCGACGATCTTCTTCGACGAATCGTTGATCGAGGCCATGGTATCGACCACCTGCGCCACCACTTGCCCGCCCTTGCTGGCCACGCCGGACGCCGATTGCGCCATCTGGTTGGCCTGGCGCGCATTGTCCGCGTTCTGTTTCACCGTGCTGGTCAGCTCTTCCATCGAGGCGGCCGTCTCTTCCAGCGAACTGGCTTGCTGTTCCGTGCGCGACGACAGGTCCTGGTTGCCGGCGGCGATTTCCGAGGACGACACCTTCACCGATTCGCTGGCCGTGCGGATTTTCACGAGAACGGCGGCGATCTTGTCGATGAAGCGGTTGAAGGCGCCGGCGATCTGCGCCAGTTCATCCACGCCGGAAGCGTCGAGGCGGCGCGTCAGGTCGCCTTCGCCCGAGGCGATATCGTCGAGCGCATCGCGCACCAGTTCCAGGCGCTTGAGCATTTTGAACACCAGCAGCGACAGCAGCAGCGCCGCCAGCCCCGTCAGCAGCGCGGCCGTGACGGTGGCCGTCGTCAGCATCGTCTGCAACGCTTGCATGGCTTCCTGCTGGTCCAGCACCACGGCCAGCAGCCAGTCGGTGCCCGCCACGCGCGTGACATACAGCTTGCCGTCGCGCTCATCGAGGCGCACGGCATCGCTCGTGCGCGTGCTTTCCAGGCGGTTGACCTGCGCGGCCGACAGCGCCGCATCGAGTTTCGCCACCGGCTGCAGGCTCAAATCCTTGTTCGCATGGGCGATGATGGTGCCGCTCTGGTCGACGAGGAAGGCAAAGCTGTGCGGCGTCGGCTTGATCGCCACCACGTTGGCGATCACCGTATCGAGCAGCACGTCCGCGCCGGCCACGCCGCTCAGCGCCTCTTTCGGCCCGACAGGCGCCGTGAACGACACCACTAGCTTGTGGCTGGCCGCGTCCACATACGGCGGCGTGAGCATCGGCACGCCCGCCTTGACGGTGTCCGTGTACCAGGCGCGCGCGGTGGGATCGAAATCGGCCGGGCGGCCCGGATGGGTAAACACGGAGCGCTTGTCCGCGTAGCCGATGAACACTTCCGCAAAATCGCCGGCCTTTTCCGCGATCTGGAAGGCGCGCAGCGGATCAGGCGTCTCGGCCGACATGACGATGGACGCCATGACCTTTTTCTTGCCATCGACCCATTGCGCCAGCACGGCCGACTGGCTTTGCAGCAGTTGCTGCATCTGCTGGTCAGACGACGCCAGCATGCTGCTGCGCGTGGTGACGTAATTGGCGACCGACAAGGCCAGCATGGACAGCACGACGATGGCCACGCAAATGAGTACCAGCCGCGTGCGAAGGGAAGACAACATGATGGACTCCTGGTTTTGATGTTAATGGAATGACACAGCGTTTTCGCCCTGCCACCCTGCCTTTGCATTTTCACACAAAAATTGGAACGATATTATCCAATATTCGGAATAATAAACATTTATTACATCAAAGCAACACCATCCAACATTGACGTCCTATTATGATTGTCTTATAGTTAATTTTTAAAGGGAGCGTCCATGCGTTTGCACCAAGTCATCCTGGCCTGCGCCAGCTTCGCCGCCGCCGGCGCCTTCGCCTCGCCGCAAGCGCCCGTGCCGGGCGCCGATTATCTGGTGCTGGCCACGCCGCAACCGGCACAGGCGGCGCCTGGCAAGGTGGAAGTGATCGAATTTTTCATGTACCACTGCCCCGCCTGCAACGCGCTGGAGCCTAGCCTGACCCGCTGGGTCAAGGAGAATGCCGCCAGCGTGTCTTTCCGCCGCATCCATTTGCCGCACACGCCGGCAAATGATCCGGAAGCGCATTTGTTCCTGACACTGGAAGCGCTGAAGAAGGAAGAGGCGCTGCACGCGCAAGTCATGCACACCTGGCACGTGGAACGCAAGCGCCTGGCCAGCGACAGCGACAACCTCGATTGGGCGCTGAAAAATGGCCTGGACAAGGCCGCCTTCGAAGGCGCCTACCAGTCGTTTGGCGTGCAGACCAAGCTGAAAAACCTGCCCCGCCTGGCCGCCAGCTACCAGGTCGACAGCACGCCCACCCTGATCGTGGGCGGACGCTACCTGACCAATCCATCGATGGTCGCCGGCGCCAACCCGGGCTTGCCGCGCCAGGGCGTGGAGCAAGCGACCCTGCAAGTGGTCCAGGCGCTGGTGGCGAAGGCGAAGCTGGGGAAGTAAATCAGCCGATCAAGCCCCGCAGTCCGCTGGCGCGCTGCGTGCGGCGCAAGATCGCGTCGAACAGCACGGCCTGCGTGGGCGAGACCAGCGTAAAAAAGTCGCGCGCGCGCGTGATGCCCGTGTAGACCAGTTCGCGCGCCAGCATGGCGCCGCCTTCCTGCGGCAGCACCAGCACAGTATGGCGGAATTCCGAGCCCTGCGACTTGTGCACCGTCATGGCGAACGCCGTCTCCACGTGGCGCAAGCGCGTGGCCAGCACGCTGCGCACGTTCTCGCCTTCCAGGAAATACACGCGCAGGGAGCCGGGCCGCGCAGGGTCGCGCAGGGTCAGCCCGATGTCGCCATTGAACACGCCCGTGCCGTAATCGTTGCGCGTGACCATCACGGGACGGCCCACATACCACTCGCTGCGACGTATCAGCCCTTCCTTTTCCAGCCGCAGCTCGATGGCCGTATTCAGGCCCGCCACGCCCCATTCGCCCTCGCGCACGGCGCACAGGATGCGGAACGCTTCAAAAGCGTGCAGCACGGCGCGCACCCAGTCGTCGTGCTGCGCATAGCCCTCCTCGCCCGCATTCACCAGTTCCAGGTAGGGCTGGTAGCCGCCCGGCGCGTCGCTCCTGCCGCGCAAGGCCAGGCGCAGCACCTCGTCCGGCTGCGCGGTCACGCTCCACGCCAGCTGGCCGCCGCTCTCGCCGGCGAAACAGGCCTTCGCCAGGTCCGGCCTGCCGCCGTTCACGGCCAGCGCCAGTTCGCCAATCGGACCGCTGAAACGGTGGCTGTGACGCAGCATCACCGTTTGCTGCGCCAGCGCGCCCGCCGCTCCCGCAAAGGCAGGTGGAATGGCCACGCCGCTGGCCGCCTGCGCATACGCGATGGTGTCGGCCGTATAGCCGCCCGCCTGCGCGTCGTGGCACAAGTCGCCCAGCACGGCGCCCGCTTCCACGGACGCCAGTTGATCCTTGTCGCCCAGCAGGATCAGGATCGCCGTGAACGGCAAGGCGTCAAGCACCGACGCCATCATCTCCAGGTGCACCATCGACGCTTCATCGACGATCAACACGTCGACCTCGAGCGGATTGCCCGCGTGGTGGGCAAAGGCGCGCGTATCGGGCCGCGCGCCCAGCAAGCTATGCAGGGTGCGCGCCGCGCCCATGCGCCGCGCCAGTTCCAGCAGGGGCAAGGCATCGCCCGCCTTCGCCGCCAAGCCTTCCAGCGCCTTGTCGATCGACTGCTTCAGCCGCGCGGCCGCCTTGCCCGTGGGCGCGGCCAGCGCGATGCGCAGCTGCTCCGGCTGCGGCGAGACGGCAAACAGCAAGGTCAAAAGGCTCGCTACCGTGTACGTCTTGCCCGTGCCGGGACCGCCCGTGATGATGGCCACCTTGCCGCGCAGGGCGACGGCGCACGCCACTTTTTGCCAGTCCGGGCCACCGTCCCGGGTCGGCTGGTCGAACAGGATGTCGAGCCATTGCCGCACCTGCGCCAGCGGCGGCGTGTTCAAATCCTGCGCGCGCAAGGCGATTTTCCCGCCCACCAGGGTTTCGTCGCGCCAGTAGCGGCGCAGGTACAGGCGGTCGCCATCGAGCACCAGCGGCTGGCGCACGTCCGGCGCATCCACCTGCCACACCTGCGGCGCGCGGGCCAGCAGCGCGCGCCAGCCTGCGGCGCTGGCGGGCAGCGGGCCGGAAACGGCCAGCACGCCATGCCACAGCTCCTCGCTCCAGCCCAGCAGCTGCGACGGTTCGCCAGCCAGGTCGGACAGCATCAAACAGCTGTGGCCCCGCCCTTCCAGCTCGGACAGCACCACGCACGCCACGGCCACGGCGGGCGCATCCGGCGCCTGCTCGTCCAGGCTGGCGATGAAGCGGGCAAAGGCGGCGCTCAGGCGGCGCAGATGGCCATCCTCGGCGACGCCGTCGACATGGGCAAACAAGGCGTTCATCTGTGCGTCATGCTGCATGGTGTTCCGTTTCTTCTAACAGTTGATCGAGGCCGTCCAGCAATTCCAGCTGCGGCGCCAGCCAGTAGCAGCCATGCGTGTCCGCATTCGCGATACCGCGCAGGAACAGGAAAATGGCGCCGCCCAGGTGCTCAGCCGCATCATAGGCATCACCGAGCCGGCTTTTCAGCAACCGGTGCAGGGCCAGCATGTAGATGGCGCCCTGGATATCGTAGCGGTGCTGCGCCATGCCGGCGGCCAGCGCCTGCGTGTGGTACGCACCGTCGTTGGCGCCCAGCGCATTCGACTTGTAGTCGAGCACCCAGTAGCGGCCATCCCGTTCGATGACCAGGTCGGCAAAGCCTTTCAGCATGCCGTGCAGCTGGCGCCGCGGCAGCACGGGACGCGGCGCGCCATCGAGCAGCAAGCGCGTGCACAGCTGGTCGAGCGCCCCCGTGGACAAATGCTCGCTGGGGAACCAGAACTCCATCTCGGACAGGGTGCTATCGAGCTGCGACAGCGACGCATCGAGCAGCGGCAACGGCGTGAGGGCGATTTCCCTGAGCCAGGCGATGGCGTCTTCCTGGCGATGGCCCCAGCCGGCCCGCTCGCAGCGCGCGGCCAGGCGCGTGTCGAAGTGCGCCTCGTGGACGCTGTCAAAACCTTCGCTGCCCATCCACTCGAGCTGCTCGTGCAGGAAATTGCCGGGCACGGAGCCGCGCGGGAAGCGGTGCCATGGCGCGTCGCCCGTCTGCAGTGGCGACACGGCGGGCACGCCCGTGCCATCTTCCAGCAGGGTCTCTTCCAGCGCCCGCTGCGGCACGTGCGCGGCCGCCACGGCGCCGATCTGGCGCGTCAGCGACGTAAAGCTGCCCACCGACCAGTCGCGCTCGAATTCACCCGCGAACACGGGGGCGGGCCGCAATTCAGGGCGCCGCTCGACCCGGTCCAGCACCGTGCAGGCGTCGGGCTGCGCCAGGGAAGCCACGTAGATGGCGTCGCAGTCGCCCGCCACCTGCTGCCAGCGCAACAGCAATTGCTCCGCCGGCAGCTTGTCGCCGCCCGTCAGCAGGTAGCCGAGCGCCGATTCGTGCAAGGTGTTCTCGCCCGCCTTGCGCGCCGCCTGGGCGGCCACGCCCAGCCACAGGAAGTGGCGCGCGCGCGTCAGCGCCACGTACAGCAGGCGCAAGTCTTCCTCGATGCGCGCTTCCTCGACCGCCGCCATGGCCTCGTCGGACAGCGACAGGTCGAGGCGGCGTTCGCCTTTGTCATCCGCATAGTCGAAGAAACTGCGGTTGCGCTTGTCCACCTTGCGCGCCGTGACGGCAAACGGCAGATATACCAACGGGTATTCGAGGCCCTTGGATTTGTGCACGGTGATGACTTTCACCAGCTCCGCATCGCTTTCCAGGCGCAGCACGCGCTCGTCGCCGCCCTCGCCTTCGCCGGCAATCTGCTCGGCCAGCCAGCGTATCAGCGCCTGTTCGCCATCGAGCTGGCGGCTGGCCGATTGCAGCAGTTCGGCCAGGTGCAGCAGATTCGTCAACCGCCGCTCGCCGCCCGTCTGCTGCAGCAGCATGGCGGGCAATTGCAGCTCGTGGATGAAGCGGCGCAGCATGGCCAGCACGCCCTGGCGCTGCCAGATCAAATGCAGCGCCTTCAGCTGCTCGACCCGGCGTTCCCATTCCAGTTCGTCGCTGGACAGGCGCGCCAGCTCGCCCAGCGACAGGCCGATGGTGCGCGTGGCAAACGCGGCGCGCGCCAGTCCCCCGTCGAGCGGGTTGGCCAGCGCCGCCAGCCAGCGCAGCACGTCTTGCGCTTCCTCGCTGTCGACGACGGAATCCTTGTCGGACAGGTAGACGCTGGCGACCCGGCGGCGCGCCAGCGCGCGGCGGATGGCCGCCGCTTCCTTGCGGTCGCGCACGAGGATGGCGACGTCGGCCGGCTGCAGGCGCGTAAAACCGTCGGGGCCATCGAAACCGGCTTGCGCATCGCCCAGCATGGCGACGATATGCTCGGCGCAGTGCTGCGCGAAATACTCGCGGTAGCTGTCGCCGCGCAGCCCTTCATCGCTGGCGCAGGCGGCCAGCAGCGCTGGCAGCGGGCCGCCGGCGTTCACCAGGTGCTCGGCGCGGCCCTTGGCGTCGACGGCGTCGAACGGCAGCGGATTGTCATCCCCTTTGCGGTAGCGGAAGGCACCGAGCGGTACTTCGTCGCGTTCGGCGTGCAGGAACAGCTGGTTGACGGCCGCCACCAGCGGCGCCGTCGAGCGGTAGTTGGTGCCCAGCTGGTAGTGGCGCCCGGTCGTCGCGCGCCGCGCCGCCAGGTAGCTCTGGATGTCGGCGCCGCGAAAGCCGTAGATCGACTGTTTCGGGTCGCCGATCAAAAACAGGCCCAGGGCCGGGTCGTTGTCGGCGATGCGGTACAGCAGGTTGAAAATCTGGTACTGGGCCGGCGCCGTATCCTGGAATTCATCGACCATGGCCAGCGGATACTGGTCGATGATGCGCTGGCGCAGTGCCGCGCCATTCTCGCCGGCCAGCGCGTCGTGCAGGCGCTGCAGCATGTCGGCAAAGCCGAACTGGCGCGACTGGCGCTTCAACTGATCCATGCGCCGCGCGATGGCCGCCGCCGCATGCAGGTGCAGCTTGTGCGCCAGCGGCGTCAATGCGGCCAGGGCGATCCCCAGCGCCTCCGTATGCGCGAAGCACTCGGGCACCTGCGCCGTGAAACTCTTGGCAAACGCATCTTCGATGCCGAACGGCGTCAAGCGTTCCCACGCCTTGGCCGTGATGGCCGGCTGCAGCAGCAGCGGGTCTTGCGCCCAGCGGCGCAAGCCATCGAACCACTTCGCCAGGTTCTCCGGCTTCATCTTGACGCCGTTGAAACACTTGGGATTGGCGGCGCGGTGGTCGTTGATCCACGCGGCCATCTGGTCCACGCGCTCGACCCAGCCCGCCTTCAGCGTAGCCAGCTGCGCGGCCAGCGCCCGCTGTTCGCGCGCGATCAGCGCAGACAACGGTTCCTCGTCCGCCATGCCCATGATGTCCGCGCGGCGCGCCAGCTCGCGCGCGCCCTTCTTCAGCGCCCCCACGTCGGGCCAGCAGGCCAGCAGCACGTCGAGCGCCTGCGGCGGCAAGGGATAGACTTGCTGGCGCCAGTAATCGTGGGCCGCATCCTCGAACAGGGCTTGCTCGTCGCTGACCAGCTCTTCGTCGAACAGGCTGCCGCTGTCGAACGCGTGCTCGCGCAGCATGCGCTGGCACCAGGCGTCGATGGTGAAAATGGCCGCTTCATCCATCGTCTCGGCGGCCAGCATCAGCCGGTGCGCGGCCTTTTGCCGCTCGCTCTCGTCCGGATAGGACTCCAGCAAGGCGTCGAGAAACGGATCGCTGCCGCCGGATCCAATGCCGAATTCATGGCGAAAATAGGCAGCCGCCTCGATCAGGCGCTCGCGCACGCGGTTCGACAATTCGCGCGTGGCGGCGCGGGTAAATGTCATCACGAGGATGTCGGCCGGCAGCAGGGGACGCGTGAAACAGCTGTCGTCGTCGCCATGCCCCAGCACGAGCCGCACGTACAGCGCGGCGATGGTCCAGGTCTTGCCCGTGCCGGCCGACGCTTCGATCAGGCGCGAGCCGTGCAGCGGGAACGCCAGGGGGTTGAGCAGATGGCTCGTCATTGTTCTTCTCCCGCGCCGTCATCGGGCGCGCTGATCGGGTCGATGGTGATGTGTTCTTGCAGCCAGTCGGCCAGCGGGCCATACAGCTCCCGCGTGCAGTCCTGCCACGCTTCTTCGGCGGCCAGCGCGGAAAACTCGGGCCACAAGCGCGCCAGGCACAGTTCATCACGCTCGCCCGAGATATCGAAGCCGCCATCGTAGACGGCGCGCGGATCACCCTGCTGTACCAGCGCCAGCCCCGTCTTGCACGCCGTGGGCAGCGGATGGTTCATGCCTTCGCGCCACAGCGCCAGCAAGGTGGCCAGCGCTGCGCGCGAAGCGGCCGGATCGAGCGGCGCCATGCTGACGATGGCGTCGCGCGCCACCAGGTAGCCGGTGACGGAAAAGCCGAGGGCGGCGGCGGCCAGCTGGCGCAGCCACATCAGCATCAGCTTGTCGCCGCGCGCCAGGCCCGCCTTGTCCGTCACTTTCGAGGAAATCTGCATCAGCCAGGCCGTGTCGCGCCCGTTGCTGCACAATTTGTCGAGCCAGTCGTCGATCTGCACTTCGCCAAACGGCAAATTGATGGCGCGTTTGTCGGCCGCGTACGGGAACGAGGCACGCAAGGACAGCCACGCGCTGCGCACGGGCACCAGAGCCTCGACCAATTGCGCCTGCACTTGCTGGCCGATCAAGCCGATGGGCAGCACGCCTTCGCGCGCCAGCTTCGCTGCGCGCGCTTCCAGGCTGGCGCGCACATCGTCCGCCGCTTCCAGGGCCCCGCCGTCGTCCAGCATGGTGTCTTCCAGCAGATAGCGCTCGAGCGCATTCAGGCCGAACGGCTCTTCATCCTCGCCCAGCATGGCCGCGTCGGCGAAATACACGCTGAGGCGGCGGCGGAAAAAGTATTTGACGGGCTGGCGCAAAAAGCTGGCCAGCTCGCCCAGCTTCAGGCGCGTGCCGGGATCGAGCTCGTAAGGGCCCAGCGGCAGCACGGCGGCCTGCGCATCCGCATCGGCATGCGCGACGCGCCATTCGCGCGCATAGGTCAGCAAGCCATCGGCCTCGAAATAGCGGCGGCTGAACGGCTGCAGCGCATGCTCGGTGGTCAACGATACCAGGTGCCGGTCCAGCGACCAGCCGGCGGCCAGGTAATCGCGCAGCTGCGATACCAGCACGGACGGCGGCTGCTCGGAATTGTCGCGCACATTGCGCCCCACCCAGCTCACGTACAATTTATCGCGCGCGGCCAGCAAGGCTTCGAGCATCAGATAGCGGTCGTCGTCGCGGCGCGAACGGTCGCCCGGGCGCGCCATGCCGGGCAGCGCCAGCAAGTCGAAATCGGCCTTCTGCGCGCGGCGCGGGAAATCGCCATCGTTCATGCCCAGCAGGCACACGACGCGGAACGGCACGGCGCGCATCGGCATCAGGGTGCAGAAAGTCACGCCGCCGGAGACGAATTGATGGTTCAGGGTGGGCTCGTCCAGCGCGCCCAGCCACGCCACGCGCAGCACGGATAGCGGCACCGGCTCGACGAAGCCCGCGTGTTCGCAGGTTTCCAGCCAGCCCTGCAAGGCGCCTTCGAGCTGCGCCAGGGTCAAACGGTCGCCCTCGTCGTCGGCGTCGAAAAAAGCGGCCAGCAGCGCGCGCGCCTGCACGCCCCACTCGGCTGGCGTGCGCGCGCCGGCCAGCACCGTGCGCCAGTGCAGCAGCGCCTCGACCAGTTGCGCCAGCGAGCCGGCCAGCGCCGCATCGAGGCCGCCCACTTCCGCATACGGTTCGATGCCACCAAAGCTGGCGCCACTGCCGCTGGCATAGCCGAGCAGCATGCGCCGCACGCCGAAGATCCACGCATTCTGTTCCCCGGCCGCACCCAGCCCCAGGCCGGCGCGGTGTTCCTGGTCCAGGCCCCAGCGCACGCCCGCCCCTTCGATCCAGGCGCCCAGGGTGGCCAGGTCGTCCGGCTGCAGGCCGAAACGTGCCGCCAGCGCGGGCACGTCGAGCAAGTCGCGCACTTCGCTCTGGCGGCAGCGCTGCTGCGGCAGCTGCAGCAGCCACTCGAGCGCGACGAGCAGCGGGTTGACGCTGCGGTCCTTCACGTCGCCGATCTCGAACGGGATGAAACGCTCGTCATTGCGCCGGTACTGGCCGAAGACGGCGTGGATGGCGGCCGTGAAGGTGTCGATGTCGGGCACCATCACCACCACGTCGCGCGGACGCAGGCCCGTCTGGGCGCTGTGCGCGAACATGGCCAGCAGCTGGTCATGCAGCACTTCCACTTCGCGCTGCACGCTGTGCGCCACGTGAAATTCGATCGAGCGGTCGGCCGCACCGGGCGGTGTTTGCTCATGCTCGGCCAGCGGGCGCAGTTCGCGGATGGCCACCTGCACCTGCTGCAGCAGGGTCTCGCCCGTTTCCTCGCCAAACAGGTCGATGCGCAGGCTGTCGTCGCGCCCCTCGGCTTGCGCGTGTTCGTCGAATTCGTCGAGCATGCGGATGAAATCGCGCCCTTGCCTGCCCCAGCTGGCCAGCAGCGGGTGGCTGTGCGCATGCAGCGCTTCGAGCGGAATTTGCGCCAGGTCGGTGCCGTTGCGCTGCCGCTGGCGCTTGTTTTCCGCGCGCAGCAAGTCGCGCCCGTCGATGATGTCGCCCCAGTAGAACTGGCACGGATTGGGCACGGCCAGCACCACCTGCGTGTGGCGCGCCAGCGCGGCCAGCGCCTGCAAAGTCTGGTACGGCAAGGCCGACACGCCAAACAGCACGACGCGGCGCGGCAGCTTGCCGGCAGGCGCATCGCCGGCGGCGATCGCCGCCAGGAAGGCGTCGTGGATGTCGGCGCGGCCCGTGTCGCGCTCGAAAGCCTCGACGTCGCAACCCACGGCGCGCCACAACTGCGCCTGCCAGCGCTGGTCGTCCTTCAGTGCGATGGTTTCATTGCGGGCCGTGCGCAGCTGGTCGCGCCCCGCCGCCCAGTCGGCCAGCCAGTCGGCGCGGTAGACCTGGTACTGGTCGAACAAGTCGGCCAGGCGTTCGGCCAGCTGCAGCCGGCGCTCGCTGTCGCCATCGGCAAGGAAGTAGCGCAGCGGCGCGAAGACCGGGTCGGCCAGCAAGGACGGCAACAGGCGCATCAGACGCCAGGTCAGCGGGGATTTATCGAACGGCGACACGCGCGGCACGCGCTCGCGCCCCAGCATGCCCCGGTAGCTTTCCCACAGCAGGCGCGCCGGCAGCGCGATGCGCGTGGCGGCGCACACCCCCATCTCCTCGGCCAGGGCGATCTTCAGCCATTCGGCCACGCCGTTCGACTGCACCAGGAAGATATCCGTTTCCAGGGGCGCCAGCGGATGCTGGCGCAGCCACTGGAAGACGGCGGCGCGCAGCTGTTCCAGCTGGTTGCCATGCAGGATGAGGAGGCCGGGCGTGACGGGAGTATGCATGCTGATCCGATGGGTTGCCGCGTCTCCGGCCGGGTGGCCGGAGACGTCAAACGCGTATTATCGCCGCTGCCTGCGTCAGGGGGCGTCGCTGGCGGCAAATTCCACGGAAATTTGTTCCGCCACCTGCGCCAGGGCCGGCCCCAGGGCCGTCAGCAGGGCGCGCGCCTGCTGCAGGTCGCCGCCAAGGCGCAAGCCTTCGATCGACGCGCACAGGCCGGCAAAGGCATGGGCGCCGACGGCCAGCGCCGACGATTTGCTGCGGTGGCCCAGGTCGGCCAGGCGCCCCAGGTCTTCCAGCGCCATGGCTTGCTCCATTTCGGCGATGCCGTCGCGCGCCGTATCGAGAAACAGCTGGGTGTACTTGCGCATCTTCACGGGGTCATTGCTGAACGTGAGCGCCAGGGTGGCCAGGTCGAGGATGGCCGTATCGCGCAAGTCCGGCGAGGCGGCCGATGGCGACGCTTTCGGCACCGCCACCAGCCTGTCGCCCGCGCGCGCATGGCCGATGCCGCCGATGCCGCCAATCCCGCCACGCAGGCGAAACCATTTCGCCAGCAGGTGGAACAGCAGGTTCGGGGCGATCGGCTTGGTCAAAAATTCGTCCATGCCGGCCGCCAGGCAGCGGGCGCGGTCTTCGCTGCCCGCATTGGCCGTCATGGCGATCACCAGCAGGCCGGCAAGCTGCGGGTCGGCACGGATGCGCCGCGTCGCCTCGAAGCCATCCATCTCCGGCATCTGCACGTCCATCAGCACGCAGTCGTAGCGCCGGTGGGCCAGCAATTCCAGCGCTTCGCGGCCATTGCAGGCGACGCAGACGGTGGCGCCTGCGTCTTCCAGCAATTCGCAGCCCACCTGCTGGCTGAAGACGTTATCTTCCACCAGCAGGATGGATGCGCCGCGGATGACCCCCAGCACTTCCGGTTCCACTTCGGCGATGCGCTCGTCGCTGGCCTGCGCGCTTTTCTCCAGGCGCGCCGTGAACCAGAAGGTGCTGCCCAGGCCAGGTTGGCTGTACACGCCCACCTTGCCGCCCATGAGCTCCACCAGCTGCTTGCTGATCACCAGCCCCAGGCCGCTGCCGCCATACTTGCGCGTGGTCGACGGGTCGGCCTGGTGGAAGGAGCGGAACAGCTGCGCCACCTCTTCCTGATTCATGCCGATGCCGCGGTCCTGCACCTCGAAGCGCAGCATGCCGTGGCTGCCCCGCTCCTCGGACTGGCGCACGCGCACGAAGATGCTGCCATTGTCGGAAAACTTGATGGCGTTGCTGGTCAGGTTCAGCAAGACCTGCTCCAGGCGCAGCGGGTCGCCGCGCCAGCGCTGCGGCAGTTCCGGGGCAATATCGAACTGCAGCGCCAGGCCCTTGACGGCGGCCGCGTCGCCCAGCTGGCTGGCGATGTTCGCCAGCAGGGTATCGAGACGGAAGTCCAGCACTTCGAGTTCCAGCTTGCCCGCTTCGATCTTGGAAAAGTCGAGGATGTCGTTGATCAGGCCCAGCAAATGCTGGCCCGAATGGAAGATCTTCTGCAGATAGTCGCGCTGGCGCGCGTCGGCCACGGATTTCAGCGCCAGGTGCGCCATGCCGATGATGCTGTTCATCGGCGTGCGGATTTCATGGCTCATGTTCGACAGGAAGTCGCTCTTGGCCTGGCTGGCCGCGTCGGCCTGCTCCTTCAGCCGGTGCAATTCCGTCACGTCGGTGGACAGGCCGATCAAGCCCGTGACGGGACCGGGCAAGCCCAGGGGCACCTTCACGCTCCACAGGTGATGCACCTGGCCCTGCGCATCGACGAAGCGCTCCTCGCCGACGAACTTGGCGCCGCTGTCGAACACCTGGCGCTCCGTGCGCTGCACGGACGCCGCCGCATCGCCGAGCATCAACTCGCCATCCTGGCGGCCGATCAGCTGCTCCACCGAACGGCCCAGTATCTTCGCCGTGCGCGCATTCACGTAGCGGTAGCGCAGGTCGGCGTCCTTCATGTAGACGTAGGCGTCGACGCTGTCGAGCACCGTATCGAGCAGGGTACGCTGCGCCACCGCGTTGCGGCGCGAACGGTACAGGGTAAAGATGTAGCCATAAATGAGCAGGGTGCCGGCCACGCCGACGGCCAGCGCCAGCCACGGGAAATAGCGGTCGAAGGGGCTGTACAGCTCCGCCTTGCGCACGCGGAAATGGGCTTTCCACAGGCCTCCCTGGTACGCCACGGGCAGCACCTGGTCGAAATAATCGGCATCGCTGCCCGGTTGCGGCGGCGCCGTCGCCAGGTCGCCGTCATCGTTGAACAGCAGGCGGTCCTGCGGCGTGATGCGCAGGGCGCCATCGGCGGGCGTCGCGTCGGCGGCGCTGTACAGGGTCAGGTGCAGCGGCTCCAGCGCGCTGCGTTCGAGCGCGCTGTGCACCAGCTGCGCCACGCCAAAGCCGATGCCGACGGACCCCTGGTAGGCGGCGCGGCGCTCGGCCACGCTACCTTGCGGCATGCCGTTGCGGTACACGGGCAGGCGCATGCCCAGGCCCACGTGCGCGGGCGGCCCCTTGATCATGATCACCTGGCCAGACGCGCTGACTTCGCCGCTGTCGCGCGCCTGCGCCAGGGACTGCGCCACCAGCGGGTTGGCGCCGATATCGACGCCCATGCGTTCGGCCAGCAGGGAATCGGGTTCCAGGTAAGTGAGCACCGCGTATTCCGGCCGCTCCCCCGCGGGACGGATGGTGAAGGCGGGATAACCGCGCGGCGCCAGGCTGGTGTCGCGGCGCACGGCCTCGATGAAGGCGGCGCGCTGCGCCGACGGCACGGCCACCGCGTAATTGACCGATTCGATGGCCGGGAACTGGCGCGCGATATCGAGGCCGGCCACGTAATCGTGAAACTGCCGGCGCGTCAGCTGCTCGCTCGTGCGAAACAGGGCTTCGAGGCCGCGCAGCAGGTCGGAATAGCTTTTTACGCGCGTGATCAGGCTATGCTGGGCGCCATGCGTGAGGTTGTCGAAACGCTGTTCGGCATCGTCATCGACCGTGCGCGCCGCGCCCGCATACAGGGCGCCGCCCACCGCCAACGCCAGCAGCAAGCCCCCCGCCCATATCCTGATGCCTGATCCCGCCCCGCGCTTGCTCAAAGTGTGCATTGTCGATCGCTTATTCCGGTTTCCTTGAATGTGCGGCGCCCCGGCCGCCCAGCAAGTACGAGGATACTATCAAAGCCCCTGTGCGACGCACCTGTACATGAAAAAAAGCGCGTTCGATGGTTGCCCTGGAAAACACCTGGCGCCTAGGCCCCCCGCAGCGCCCCGGCCAGGAAGTCGCAAAAGGCGCGCACCTTTTCCTGCACGTGGCGTCCGTCGGGCGTCAAGGCATACACGCCGCGCCTGGCCATGCCGTGCGACGGCAGCACGCGCACCAGGGCGCCGCTGGCCAGCAGCGGCGCGGCGACAAACGACGGCAGCGCGCCCACGCCGATGCCCGCCGCCAGCATGTCGGCCAGCAGCAGGCTGCTGTCGGCGGAAAAGCGCACGGGCAGGACGATGCTGCTGTTCCCTTCCGGGCCGTCCAGCTGCCAGACGCCGGGGCTGTCGGCCAGCCGGTAAGCCAGGCAATCGTGGCCGTGCAAGTCCTGCGCCAGCCGGGGCGTGCCGCGCCGCGCCAGATAGGCGGGCGATGCGCAAATCATTTGCTCGACATACCCCAGGCGGCGCGCCACCAGGGACGAATCGGCCAGCGCGGCGCGGATGCGCAACGACACGTCATAGCCCTCGCCCACCACGTCGCGCAGGCGGTCGTCCAGGGTCATCTCGATTTTCACTTCCGGATGGCGCGCCATGAATACCGGCAGCAGCGGCGACAGCACCTTCAGGCCAAACGACAGTGGCGCATTCACGCGCAAGCGCCCCGCCACCTTGCCGGCGCAGCCGCGCGTGGCCAGTTCCAGCGCGTCGATTTCATCGAGCAGGCGGCAGCATTCCAGATAATAGGCGCGCCCGCCGTCCGACAAACTCATGCGCCGCGTCGTACGCACCAGCAGCACCGTGCCCAGATGTGCCTCCAGCTGGCGCACCTGCTTGCTGATGGCCGCCGCCGACTGGTGCAGGTCCAGCGCCGCCTTGCTGAAGCTGTCGCGCTCGACCACCTTGCGAAACACGCGCATGTGCGCCAGGACATCCATGATTCTTTCCTTGCAGTTGAATATCTTATTATTTTATCGCTGATTATCATTGGAATTGAAAATAATATGATGGCGGCTTCTTCATTCATGTCACGCAAGGAGTACCCCATGTTCAAACCATCCGCCACCCTGGCCACCCTGCTGCTGGCGCTGCTGGCCGGCGCAGTACAAGCCGCCCCGGCCACCGCCCTGCCCGAAGTGGGCATCAGCCCCTGGGGCCCGAAAGACGAGATCGGTCGCCTGAACCTGATGACGGCCGCCTCGCGCGCCGCCATCCTGGCCCGCATCGACGGCGGCAAGAGCTACGACCTGGCCGTCGATTTCTATGTCGGCATGCCCAGCTGGCAGGCGGCAGGCGACCCGCCCTACCAGATGTGGATGACGCACACGCCGAAGGGCAACGTGGTGGCCGACTCGATGCACGTGGGCGAACAGATGAACCGCCACGTCAGTTACACGGGCTCGGCCGTCTCCATGTATGCGCACATGGGCACGCATATCGACGCGCTCAACCACTTCGGCTTGAACGGCAAGATCTGGAACGGTTTTACGGAAGAGCAATACCTGGGCGACCGGGGCTGGACCGTGACGGGCGCGGAAAAACTGCCGCCCATCGTCGCGCGCGGCGTGCTGATCGACGTGGCCGTGGCCAAGGGGTTACAGCAACTGCCCGACAATTACCGCGTGACGCGGCAGGATTTGCGCGCGGCGCTGGCGCAACAGAAGGTGACGCTGGAAAAAGGCGACGTGGTGCTGATACGCACGGGCCGCATGCAGCACTATGAGCAGGCGCAAGCCTACATGGCGAACCCGCCCGGCCTGTCGCTGGACGCGGCGAAATTCCTCGTGGAAGATGGCGGCGCCATGGTGGTGGGCGCGGACAACCTCAGTTTCGAGGCGTTTCCCTCCGAAGTGGCCGGCAATTACCTGCCCGTGCACACGTATCTGCTGGCGCAGCAGGGCACGCCCATCCTGGAACTGGTCGACCTTGAAGGCTTGTCGCGCGACAAGGTCTACCAGTTCGCCTTCATCGGCGCCTCCTTGAAATTCCGCGGCGGCGACGCGGCGCCCATCCGTCCCGTGGCCCTGCCGATCCGCTAAATCACACGGCCGCGGCCAGCAAGGCACCATGGTCGTCCCAGGCATCGGCGCAGCGCACCACCTCGCCCACGACGATGATGCTGGGGCTGCCCAAGCCGCTGGCCAGCAAATCGTCCGGCAAGCGCTGCAAGGTGCTCAGCAGCTGGCGCTGGGCCGGCAAGCTGGCCGATTGCACCACGGCCACGGCCGTGCCGGGCGCCATGCCGCCAGCCAGCAAGCCGGCCTGGATGGCCGCCACCCTGGCCACGCCCATGTAGATGACGAGCGTCAGGCCGCTTTGCGCCAGCGCAAGCCAGTTCGGTTCGGACGCGCTATCCTTGCCGTGGCCCGTGACAAAAATGGCGCCCTGGCTCCAGCCGCGGTGCGTCAGCGGCACGCCGATGCTGGACGGCGCGGCCAGGCCGCTGCTGATACCAGGGATCACCTCGACGGCCACGCCGTGGCTGCGCAGGTAGGCGCGCTCTTCGCCGCCGCGCCCGAACAGATAGGGATCGCCCCCTTTCAGCCTTACCACGTGCAGGCCGGCGCGCGCTTCCGCCAGCATCAGGCGCTCGATGAAGGCTTGCGGCGTGGAAGCACAGCCGCCCCGCTTGCCCACCTCGACCACGCGCACGCCGGGCGCCGCATGCGCGAGGATGGCCGGATTGACGAGGTCGTCGATCAGCACCACGTCGGCCCGCGCGATGGCTTTTACCGCCTTGATGGTCAGCAAGTCCGGATCGCCGGGACCGGCGCCGACCAGGGTCACGCTTCCAAGTTGCGCCATGATGAACTCTCCAATCAGAAAAAATGGCCGATGGCAAACGATGCCGCATACGCTTCCGGCGCGCTGCCGTCCCACACGACGCCATCGCACAGGGTCGAGCTGCGCAGCGGTGATGCCGGCAAGGGCGTGCCCGTCATTTCCGCCGCCTGACGGTACAGGTCGATGCGGTTGACTTGCCTAGCCACCGCCAGGTAATCGGGTTCGTCGCGCAGCAAGCCCCAGCGCCGGTGCTGGGTCATGAACCACATGCCGTCCGACAGGTAGGGGAAATTGACGGCGCCGGCGCCGTAAAACTTCAAACCGTGCGCCTCATCCCACGTCTTGCCCAGACCATCCTGATAATGACCGAGGATGCGCGGCGCCAGCGTTTCCTGCGGCGTATTCAGATAAGCAGGCTCGGCCAGGGTGGCCGCCATGGCCAGCCGGTTGGCATCGCTGGCGTCGATCCAGCGCCCCGCCTCGAGCACGGCGGCGATCAGGGCGCGACAACTGTTCGGATGCTGGTGCGCAAACGCGGCGCTGGTGCCCAGCACCTTGCCCGGATGGTCGGGCCAGATGGCGCCGCTGGTGGTGGCCGTCACGCCCACGCCATCGACGATGGCCTTGTAACCCCATGGTTCGCCCGCGCAAAAGCCATCCATCTGCCCCGCGCGCAAGGCCGCCACCATCTGCGACGGCGGCACCGTCATCACGCGCGCGTCGCGCAGCGGATCGATGCCCTGCGCGGCCAGCCAGTATTGCAACAGCATCGCGTGGTTGCCGGTCGGGAAAGTATGCGCAAACGCAAAGGGCCGCGCCGCGCCGCGCATGTGCCGCGCCAATGTGGGGCCATCGTGGGCGCCCTCGCGCGCCAGCGCTGCCGACAGGGTGACGGCCTGGCCGCTGTGATTGAGATTCATCAATACGGCCATGTCGTGCCGCTGCCCGCCAATGCCCATCTGCACGCCATACACGAGACCGTACAACACATGGGCAGCGTCGAGTTCGCCGCTATTCAATTTGTCGCGCACGCCGGCCCACGACATCTCCCGGCTCAGTTCGATCTTGATGCCGTATTTTTCATCCAGGCCCAGCTTTGAAGCCATCACCAGCGAGGCGCAATCGGTCAGCGGCAGGTAGCCGATGCGTATCGTCTGTTTTTCCGGCTGCAGTGGGCGCGTCGGGTGGGCATTGGCGCCCGCTTGCTGTGTCATACCATTCCTTGCTGATAAATACTGTTTTGCCGTGCCGACATGGGCAAGGTCATGCCCATCCAGCAGCAAGGACCGTGCCTGTGCATGCCCTGTCCCAGGCAGCTGGAAGCGCACCGGAATGGTGCACTGCACCAGCATGTGTCAGGAAATGGACGATTCATCCCAGCAAGTCCTCCACGTCGAGGATGCGCTGGGCAATGTCCGCCAGCTTGAGTTTCTTGTTCATGGCCATGCTGCGCAAGCGCTGGTAAGCCTGGTCTTCCGTCAAGCCATGATGCGTCATCAACAGGCCCTTGGCCCGTTCGATCACCTTGCGCTCAAACAACTTGTGCCGCGTGTCGAGCAATTCGGCGCGCAATTTTTCTTCCTGGCGAAAGCGCGCCAGCGCCACGTTCAGCACGGGCAAGATGCGCTCGGCATGCAAGCCGGCCACGATATAGGCGGACACGCCGGCCGCCATGGCCGCATCGATGCTGGCCGTGGCGCCGTCTTCCGTAAACAGCACGATGGGACGGCGCTCGTCGCGCGTGGCGATGACGATGTGCTCGAGCACGTCGCGCGCATCCGATTCGGCGTCGATGATGATGAGGTCAGGCTGCAGTTGCGCGATGCGCTCGGGGAGGTAAAGGTCGGCTGGCAGGGAGGCGACGATGTCGAAACCCGATTCCAGCAAGCCGATGCGCAGGGCATTGCCGCGCTGCACCTGGGCAGCCAGGGCCGCATTCTCGTGCACGCCGTGCTCGACAATGGTGTTGACGACAACGATGCGCAAAGGCTGGGTACGGCTGGACGTCATGGGAGCGATCTGCAATGGCTAAACAATTAGCCATTGCAGTAAGCAAGAAGCGAACCAGCCGGTTTTACAGCGGATTTTACTTCAAGGTCGGCATGGCAAACTCGGCGCCCGCCGCCGTCGAGGCCGGCCAGCGCTGGGTGACGGCCTTCTGTTTCGTGTAGAAACGCACCGATTCCGGGCCATGCGCGTGGTGGTCGCCGAACAGGCTGCGCTTCCAGCCGCCGAAGCTGTGGAAGGCCATGGGCACGGGGATCGGCACGTTCACGCCCACCATCCCGACTTGCACGCGGTGCGTGTATTCGCGCGCCGTGTTGCCGTCGCGCGTATAAATCGCCGTGCCGTTGCCGTACTCATGCGCGTTGACGAGGTCCAGCGCGGTGGCGAAATCGGGCACGCGCACTATACAAAGAACGGGACCGAAGATTTCCTCTTTATAGATCGTCATCTCCGGCGTGACATGGTCGAACAGGCTGCCGCCGAGGAAAAAGCCGTGCTCATGGCCCGGCAAGACGAAACCGCGCCCGTCACTGACCAGCTTGGCGCCTTCCTTGACGCCCGTGGCGATGTAGCCGGCAATTTTGTCCTTGTGCACTTGCGTGACCACCGGGCCCATTTCCGCCTGTAAATCCATGCCTTGCGTAATCTTCAGGGCCGCAATACGGGGCACCAGCGCCTCGACCAATTGATCGGCCACATTGCCCACCGCCACGACGACGGAAATGGCCATGCAGCGCTCGCCCGCCGAACCGAAGGCGGCGCCCATCAGGGCGTCGACCGTCTGGGGAATGTCCGCGTCCGGCATGACGACCATGTGGTTTTTCGCGCCGCCCAGCGCTTGCACGCGCTTGCCCTGCGCGCAGCCGGTGGCGTAGATGTACTCGGCAATCGGCGTGGAACCGACGAAACTGACGGCGCGCACGTCCGGGTGGTGCAGCAAGCCATCCACGGCTTCTTTATCTCCCTGCACGACGTTGAAGACGCCGTCCGGCAAACCGGCGTCCGTCAACAGCTGCGCCAGCAGCAGGCTGGCCGACGGGTCGCGCTCCGACGGTTTCAAGACGAAGGTATTGCCGCAGGCAATCGCCATCGGGAACATCCACATCGGCACCATCACGGGGAAATTGAACGGCGTGATGCCGACGCAGACGCCCAATGCCTGGCGGATCGACCAGGCGTCGATGCCGCCGGCCACTTGCTCCGAATATTCTCCCTTCATCATTTGCGGGATGCCGCAGGCAAATTCCACCACTTCGATGCCGCGCGTGACTTCCCCTTTGGCATCCGTGAACACCTTGCCGTGTTCGGCCGTGATCAGGGCCGCCAATTGATCCGCATGTTCTTCCAGCAATTCCTTGAACTTGAACATGACTCTAGCGCGGCGCAGCGGCGAGGTTTGCGACCAGGCGGGAAAGGCCGCGTGGGCGGCGGCCACGGCCGCATTCAGCTCGGAAGGCGTCGCCAGCGATACTTTCGCCGTGACGGCGCCCGTGGCAGGGTTAAACACGTCGCTGGTGCGCTCGGAGCGCGACGCCATGGGGTTGCCACCAATAAAGTGGCCGATCATCGGGGTAGTCATTGTCTTGTCCTTGTTATTTCGTCATCAGCCAGTCATGGGCCGGGTCGTTTTTAAAGTGCCACACGCGTTTCGGGCCGGCCATCACGTTCAGGTAATAGCCATCGTAGCCATACGGCACGGTGACGGGGTGGTAACCCCTGGGCACCATCACCACGTCGTGGTTTTCCACGGCCATGGCTTCGTCGATGCTGCGGTCGTCCGTGTAGACGCGTTGGTACGCAAAGCCCTGCTCGGGATTGATGCGGTGGTAATACGTTTCTTCCAGCGAACTTTCCAGCGGGATATTGTCGCTGTCGTGCTTGTGCGGCGGATAGCTGGACGAATGGCCGGACGGCGTGACCACTTCCACCACCAGCAAGCCATCGGCCTCGGCTGTCTGCGGCAGGATGTCGCACACATAGCGGGTATTCGCCCCCTTGCCGCGCACGGAGCGCGTCATCGACTGCGGGTCGATCAGGCGCGCCGGGCGATGGGTCGTGGCCGGCGCACTGCACAGCGCCACTTCCGCGTTGCCCACGGCCGTGATGCCGACCGTGGTTTCCAGCGGCGCATACACGGCGTAGGGCGAGACGTCTTCAAACACGCTCTGGCGATTGCCGATGGCTTCCCAGGTCTGCCCGCCCGCCTGCACCGTCACCGTGCCCGTCAGCACGACGAGGCACAGTTCGCGGCTGCCCGTCTCCAACGTCAGCTGTTCGCCTGCCGCCAGCCGGTGCGCGGCAAAGCCCACGTGCGTCCAGCCGGCCGACTCTGGCGTCACTTCGACGATGGCCGAACCGGCCCTCGCCTTGACCAGCAGCGGGCTCATGCCGCCTCCCGCCCCAGGCGGGGAATCGCGTCGACCAGGCGTGCCAGGTAATCGTGGCCCATCTTGGCATACTGATAGCTGGGGGCCACGGCCGGATCTTGCTCCGCCTCCACCACCAGCCAGCCTTCGTAGCCGTGCAAATACAGGCGCGTCAGGATGGCCGGAAAGTCGATGCTGCCGTCGCCGGGGACGCTGAAGGCGCCATTGATGACGGCTTGCAGGAAACTCCAGTGGCCATTTCTCGCCAGCTTCACCACGTTGGGGCGCACATCCTTGCAATGCACGTGGCAGATGCGATCGATGTGCTTGTTCAAGACCGCCAGCGCATCGCCGCCGGCAAAGGTGATGTGGCCCGTGTCGAACAGCAAGCCGACCTCGGCCCCCGTCAAGGCCATCAATTGGTCCACGTCCGTCGGCGTTTCCACGTAGGCGCCCATGTGGTGGTGGTAGGCCAGGCGCACGCCGTGGCCGAGCAAGTGTTTCGCAAACGCCGTCAATTTGTCGGCATAGTCCTGCCATTGCTGCGGCGACTGGAAACGCGGACGTTTATACAACGGGCGGGCTTCGCCCTGGATGGCGTCCGCCACTTCGCCGTAGACCATGACGGTGGCGCCACTATCGGCCAGCAAGCGCAGATGCGGCCCGACAGCGGCAATTTCCTCTTCCACGGACCGGTGCGCCAGCCGTCCCGAATACCAGCCGGACACGCAGGCGAGATTATATTTGCCCAGCACGGCGTTCAGGGCCGGGGCATCCTTGGGAAACTTGTTGCCCAGTTCAAAGCCCACGTAGCCGATCTCGGCGCCTTCCTTGAGGGCTGTTTCCAGCGGCGTTTCGCCGCCCAGGCTGGGTAAATCGTCGTTCATCCACGAGATCGGGTTGATGCCGATCTTCACATTCCATGTAGTAGTCATTTTTGTTGTCCTTGGCGGTCAAGTTCATAACGGGCGCGCGCCGCTTGCACGCCGGCTTGTGTCGAGACTTCGGGTACGGCCACTTCCCACCAGCAACCGCCCTCCTCGGTCGTGCGCGTGGCGTCCGTATTGATGCAGATCAAGTAGGTGCGGCTGGCGGCGCGGGCGCGCAGCATCGCCTGTTCCAGTTCGTGAATATTGGCCACGTGCTCGGACAGCGCTCCCAGCGACCGGGCATGCAGGGCGAAGTCGATGGCGGGTGCGCTGTCGGGCAACATATTGTTGAATGACGCGTTGCCGCACGCCTGCTGCAATCGGTTGATGCAGCCGTAACCCCGGTTGTCGAGCACGACGATGATGAGTTTTTTATCCAGCATGACGGAGGTGGCGATTTCCGAATTCATCATCAGATAACTGCCGTCGCCCACCATGACGATGACTTCGCGCTCGGGCTTGGCCATCTTGACGCCCAGGCCGCCGGCGATTTCATAGCCCATGCACGAATAGCCGTATTCCATGTGGTAGCCGCCGGGCGTGCTGGTGCGCCACAGTTTGTGCAGCTCGGCCGGCAGCGTCCCCGCCGCGCAAACGACGATGTCGCGGGCAGTGGAGTCAGCAGAAGAGCGCTGCACGGCGCCGATGACTTCGCCGTCATACGGCAAGCCGTCCACCTCGCGCTGGCCAGTAATGGCCAGGACGGTATCGCGCCATGCGTTCCCAGCCTGCTGTGCGCGGTCCAGCCACTGGCCCGCGCTATTCCAGTTAGGCAAGTACCGCGACAAGCCCTGCAAGCCAAGTGTCGCGTCCGCCTGCACGCCCAGGCCACGGCGTTTCAGCGCATCGAAAGCGTTGACGTTCAGGCTGACCAGTTGCGCTTGCGCAAACAGGGAGTTCGAGCCCGTCGTGAAATCCTGCAAGCGCGTGCCGACAGCCAGCACCACGTCCGCCTGCGCCGCCAGGGCATTCGCAGCGGGCGAGCCGGTGACGCCGATGGCGCCCAGCTGCAGCGCATGATCCCAGGGCAGGGAACTTTTGCCGGCCTGGGTTTCCGCCACGGGGATGCCGTGGCGCTCGGCAAACGCCTGCAAGGCGGCACCGGCCTTGCCGTACAGCACGCCGCCGCCGGCCACGATCAGCGGCTGTTTCGCATGTTTCAGCAAGGCGGCCGCTTCTTCCAGTTCCTGCTCGACGGGCGGCACGGCGCGGAAACGCACGGTGCGCGGTTCGAAAAAGTCGGCCGGATAGTCATACGCCATCGTTTGCACGTCTTGCGGCAGGGACAAGGTGACGGGGCCGCAGGCGGCCGGGTCCGTCAAGGCGGCAATGGCGCGCGGCAAGGCCGTCAGCAATTGCTCCGGATACACGATGCGGTCGAAATAGCGCGATAAAGGTTTAAAAGCGTCATTCACCGACACGCTGCCGTCGCCGGCGTCTTCCAGCTGCTGCAATACGGGGTCCGGCGCGCGCGAGACGAACACGTCGCCGGGCAACAGCAATACCGGCAAGCGATTCACGTGGGCCAGCGCGGCGGCCGTCAGCAAATTGGTGGCGCCGGGGCCGATGGAACTGGTGACGGCCAGCATGCGCCGGCGCATGTGGGCTTTCGCATACGCAATGGCCGAGTGCGCCATCGCCTGCTCATTGTGGGCGCGGTACGTGGGGAAACTGTCGCGGTACTGGTACAGCGCTTCGCCCAGGCCCGCCACGTTGCCGTGGCCAAAGATGGCGAAGGCACCGCCGAACAGGGGGATCAAGGAACCATCGCCCTCTTCCGTGCGCAGGACGGCCAGGTAGCGGACTAAAGCCTGGGCCATGGTCAATCTGATCGTGGCGCTCATGCTGCACGCTCCAGGCGGTTGCGCATGCGCTGCCACAGGGCAATGAGCTGCTCGAAGTTGGCGCGCACGGCGGAGATCAAGCCCGCATCGTCGAGTTCGCCCGCCAGCCAGCGGCGGCTCGGTTCCTGGAAGATGGTGCGTCCCACCATGAAGCCGCGGCACGTCGTGCTGGCACTGGCTTGTTCAAAACTGGCGGCCAGGGCGGCAATCGGCGCGTTCAAGCCCAGCAGGACGACGCCACGGCAATACGGATCGCGCTCGTGCACGAGGGCATCGATGGCTTGCCATTGCTGGGCTGACATGCTTTCCAGCTTCCACCATTCCGGGTAAATGCCCAGGTTGTACAAGCGTTTGACGGCGCGCAAGACCGTGTCGTCGCCGTGCGGCAAGGATTCCGACGGTATGACTTCCAACAACAGTTCGTGACCGCTCACTTGCGCCGCGTCATACAGGGCCTTGATCTGCGCTTCCTGTTCCAATCGGTTTTCCACGGTATCGTCCGGATGCAACTGCACCAGGCACTTGATCACGTGTTCCTTGGGCCAGCTGAGCAGGTGCGAACCGATGGAGCGGCCCCAGTCGAATTGCAGCGGATTGGAACCGGGCAATTCCACGGGACGGCCGATCCACCAGCCGCGCCCCGTCGCATCGTTGAGCGCGTCGACGCCATAGCGTCCATCGATCAGCACGCCCGTCTTGCCAGCCAGTTGCAAGGCCGCTTCCGTCTGCGCCACGGCTTGCACCATCAATTGCTTCAGGGCGTAAATAGCCGATTCGGGCGCGCCTGCCTGTTGCGCCAGCTCAAAGAATTGCGTGCGGTGATCGAAGGCAAACACGCACAGTTCATTCCACTCTTTGCGCGCCACCGTCGTGCGGTGCAGGCGCGACAAGGTGGCGTCCTGGTCCGGTTGCGTCAGTTTTGCCGCATTGGCCAGGAAATAGTCGAGCTCGATGGGCGACGGCATGGCCGGCGCGCAACCGTGGCGCGACACGACCAAGGCGCCGCAGCCATTTGCATAGCGGCAGCACGCCTCGTAATCCTCGCCGCGCAGCCAGCCTTTCAAAAAGCCCGAGAGAAACGCGTCCCCGGCACCCAGCACGTTGAGCACTTCGACGCGCACGCCCTGATAGTTGAAAGCCGCATCGAGACCGGCTGGAATGGCCGCGTCGATGACGGCGCAGCCCAGCGGCCCCCGCTTGACGACCAGCGTGGCACCGCTCACGGCCCGCACGGCGCGCAGGGAGGCCATGATGTCGGCGCCGCCGCCGGCGATCATGAATTCCTCTTCCGTGCCGACGATCAAGTCGAACTGCGGCAAGATCGCCTGCAGGTGGCGCGTCACGCCGTCGTTCGAAACGAAACGCGTTTCGCCGTCCGCCTTGCCCGATAAACCCCACAGCACGGGCCGGTAATCGATGTCGAGCATGGTGCGCACGTTGTTGGCGCGCGCCAATTTCAGGGCCTGCGTGCTGACGGCGTGCATCGTAGCCGTCGAAAAATGCGTGCCGGTGATCAACAGCGCCTTGCTGGAAGCGATAAAGGCGGCGTCGACGGCGGATGGCTCGATGGCCATGTCGGCGCAGTTTTCACGGTAGAAAATCAGGGGAAACGTGTTTTTATCCTTGATGCCCAGCATCACCAGCGCCGTCAAACGGTCGCGGTCGATGCCGACATGGCTGACGTCGCAACCCTCTTTCGCCAAGGTGTCCGTCAAGAAACGGCCCATGTGGTCGTCGCCCACTTTCGACAGCATGGCGGACTTCAAGCCCAGGCGGGCCGTGCCGAAGGCGATATTCGCCGACGAACCGCCCAGGTACTTGGCGAAACTGGTCGCGTCTTCCAGGGTGCTGCCGATCTGCTGCGCATACAGGTCCACCGCCAGGCGGCCCAGGCAGATCACGTCCAGCGCGCGGCCCTGGGCAAATTGTGTCGGGTTATTCATGGTTATCCTTAAATCGTGACACCGTCGAGTTCACTCATCAGCGTTTGCATTTCCGCACCGCCCGCCATCATGTCGAGTACTTCATCCTTGGAAACAGTTTCCTTGGTGTAAGTGCCCAGCGATTTGCCCCGGTTCAAGAGCGTGAACGAGTCGCCCACGGGGTAGGCATGGTGCACATTGTGGGTAATAAAGATCACGGACAGGCCCCGTTCGCGCGCCTTGTAGATCAATTTCAACACATTGAACGACTGTTTCACGCCCAAGGCCGCCGTCGGCTCGTCGAGGATCAGCACGCGCGCGCCGAAGTGGATGGCGCGGGCAATGGCCAGGCATTGCCGCTCGCCGCCCGACATGGTGCCCACGGCCTGGTGCGGGTCGCGCACCATGATGCCCATTTCGGCCAGCTTGTCGCGCGCCGTCGTGGCTGCGTATTCCATATCCATCACGGGCAGCACGCCAAACATTTTCCGGATCGGTTCGCGGCCCATGAAGAAATTGCGCGCCACGGACAGCAATGGCACCAGCGCCAGGTCCTGGTAGACGGTGGCCACGCCCAGGTCGAGCGCTTCCTTCGGCGAATTGAAGCTGACGGGCTTGCCGTCAACCAGATACTGACCGTCGGTCGGCTTGTGCACTCCGGCCAAGGTCTTGATCAGGGTCGACTTGCCGGCGCCGTTATCACCGAGCAAGCAATGCACTTCGCCCGGTTTCAGGCGCAGGGTGACGTTTTGCAGGGCGATGACGGAGCCGAAACGTTTGCTGATGTTTTCCAGCGCAAGGATGTATTCGCTCATGGCTTATCTCGCTTCCGTGACACGGGCACGGACAAAGTTGTTGAACAGTACCGCGATCAACAGCATGACGCCGAGGAAGACGCGGAACCAGTCCGAATTGATATTGGTATAAGTAATGCCGATCTGTACCACGCCGAAGATCAGCGCGCCGAAGCAGGCGCCGACGACGGAACCGTAGCCGCCCGTCAGCAAGGCGCCGCCGATGACGGCCGCGATGATGGCTTCGAATTCCTTTTGCATGCCGCGGTCGGCGGCAGCCGAACCCACGTCAAATACTTGCAGCGTGGCAAACAGGCAAGCGCAGAACGCCGTGAAGACAAACAGCGATACCTTGATGGTTTTCACGGGCACGCCCACGTTCTTGGCCGCGTTGGCATCGCCGCCGACAGCGAAGATCCAGTTGCCGATACGGGTGCGGGCCAGGACGAAGCCGGACACCAGCGCCAGGCCGGCCCACCAGACGATGACCTTGGGGATGCCCTTGACCAGCGGCGCGCCATTGTCGAGCGCCGTGATCCAGCCCGCCTTGGCCATCCAGGCGAACAGCGACGTGCCCACTTCGCCATGGAACAGGGTCATGGCCAGCCAGTCGTCGGCGGCCAGCGCGCCGATGCCGCTGACGATGGTGCGGTTGGCAAACATGATGGACAGGGCCAGGGTCAGGCCGCGCAGGATGAACAGGAAGGCCAGGGTGACGATAAACGAAGGCAAGCGCGTCTTGATGACCAGGTAGCCGTTGAGCCAGCCCAGCGCCATCGAACCGGCAAAGGCGAACAGGATGGCGGCCCACACGGGCCAGTGGAAGTAGACGGAAGGGATGGCGATCATCATGCCGGCAAAGCCGATCATGGAGCCGATCGACAGGTCGAATTCGCCGGCGATCATCAATACGCAGGCACCGATGGCGATGATGCCCAGGTAGGCGGCCACTTGCGCCCAGTTGATCACGCCGTCGAGGTTGAACATGCCGGAATCGCCGGCCGTCAGGATAAAGAAGGCGAACACCAGGATGGCGCCCGAGATCGAGGCGAATTCCGGGCGGCTGAACAGCCGCTTGAGCCAGCTGACCTGCCCCACGCGCTCATCAAAGCCCTGCTTTTGCGGCGGCGTGCCCGAGGCGGCCATGCCACCCTGCTCCACGCTTAATTTCACGGTACTCATGCTATGTCTCCCTTGTTTTATAGCAACCTACCAGCCTCGACAGCAATTCCAGGGCGGCAGGACCCGCGCGCCGGCAAGCATGGCCTGCGCGCGGGGACAACGACTAAGGTCCTGATTGAACTGAAAAGCGGGTGCTTAACGGAACTGGCCGGCGTATTTCTCTACCTTGCCGATATTGTCCTTGGTGACATAACCAGGACCGGAACCGATATGGCGCGGGCCATACGATGGTGCCAGGCCGTACTCGGCCAGGCGCGCCTTGAATTTGGCGTTATTGATCAGCTTTTCGCGCACCTTGGCCAGGTCCGTGGTCTTGTCCTGCTTCATGATGGCCAGCACGGCAACGGGGATATAGCCTTGCAGGTAAGGTTGCTGGTCGATGGCGAACTGGATGCTGCCATCCTTGATGCCCTTCGAGATTTCATCGGACAGGTCGAACGTGGCGAACCACATCTTGCCCTTCAAACCCATTTTTTCCAGGGCCTTCAGCGAAGCGTGGGCCGAGGTGGGGCCCAGCGCCAGCACGGCCTGGGTTTTCGGGTTGTTGCGCAGGTAGGCGCTCAACTTGCTTTCGATGGTGGTCGGATCTTCGCCCGCATCCAGGGTGGCGGCCTTGAAATCGACGCCGATGGCTTCGGCAAAGCCGCGGCAGCGCTCGAATGACGACGGATTCGTCGCGTAATGGTTGACGCAAACGAAGGACTTGATGCCGGCCGCCTTGGCTTTTTCGCCGGCGCCCTTGCCTGCCTCGTATTCAGGCTGGCCCACGTGCATCACGGCGCCCAGCTGCTCGCTTTGCGCCAGGGTGCCCGAATTGATCGTGACAAACGGAATCTTCTTGGCAGCAACAAGGCCCAGCGGTTTTTGCAGCACGCTGAAGTCGGCGATGCTGACGATCACGCCGTCGTAGTTGCGGGCAGCCGATTGCTCGACCAGGCGCGCCATGTCGGCCAGGTCGCCGTTCGGTGGATTGCGGTAGTCGACGGTGACATTGAAGTCTTCGCCTGCTTGCTTGACGGAATTTTTAATCGTATTCCACCAGGAATCGGAATCGGGCGCATGGCTGATCAGCACGAATTTCTCGCCTGCCGCGTGGCTGGCGCTCATGCCCAGACCCAGTCCCAGGCCGAGGCCCAGCACGGCTAGGTGCTTCAGAAATCCCTTACGCTTATTGCTTTGCATGAATGTCTCCTTGAAGGATTAATTTTTATAGTTGCCAGCTTTTGTCGCGTGTCAGCGGGGAGCCGGAAAACCGGCAAGACCCGATGCACTGCGCACAGCTTAGGCCACAAAAAAGACAAATGCAATAAAATTTTCAAAATAAATTTAAATAGAAAATCATTTCTATTTTCTGGATTCACTCCTATAATTCTCGCCAGAACCAGCCGCCGCAATCCTGTTGCGCGGCCCAGCAAGCAACCGAGGAAAACACCATGGCAGCCACCGCCCCCATCGAACAGCTGATGCAGCACATTGCCGCCGAGTACGACAATCTGTCGCGCCAGCTGAAAGTCATCGCGCAATACATTGAAAAGCACCGTGCCAGCCTGATGCTCGAACGCATCAGCGACATCGCGGCCGCCTGCGATGTGCAGCCGTCCGCCATCGTGCGCTTCGCGCAGCGCTTCGGCTATACGGGCTTTTCGGAAATGCAGGACGTGTTCCGCCAGGCGTACACGGACCAGGCCGGCGCCACGCCCGACTACCAGCAGCGCATCCGCAAGCTCATTTCCACGCGCGACGCCGCCCTCAGCGCAGGCGACCTGACGCGCGAATTCGTCGGCGCCAGCCGCGCCGGCCTCGACGACCTGGCGGCCGGCCTCGACGACGCGCAGCTGGAAGCGGCCGTCAACCTGCTGTTGAAAGCGGAAAACATCTATGTGATCGGCGTGCGCCGGTCCTTTCCGATCGCCTCCTACATCGCCTATGCGCTGGAACACACGGACAAGCGCGTGCACCTGATTAGCGGACTGGGCGGCATGCACCGCGAACAGATGCGCAGCGTGCGCGAACGCGATGTGGCGATCGCCATCAGTTTCTCGCCTTACGGCAAGGAAACCCAGCAGTGCATCAAGGCGGCGCAAGACAAGGGCGCCAAGGTCCTGGTGATTACCGACAGCAAGCTGGCCCCGCTCGCACGGGCCGCCGACGCGCTGCTCACCGTCACCGAGGGCAGCGCCTTCGCCTTCCGTTCGCTGACCAGCACCATCTGCCTGTGCCAGGCGCTGTTCATCGCGCTGGCATACAAATTAGAGCTCGACATCGAAGAAATCCACACCCCAGGAGAACATGATGATTGAAGTAGCGTTGTTCGGCGCCGGACGCATCGGCAAAATCCACGCGGCCAACCTGGCTGCCCAACCCGGCGTGCAGTTCAAGTACGTGGTCGACGTCAACCAGGAAGCGGCCGCCGCCCTTGCCGGCTTGCACGGCGGCAGCAGCGCGACTGTCGAAGCGGCGCTGGCCGACCCGGCCATCAAGGCCGTCGTCATCGCTTCCAGCACGGATACGCACGCGGACCTGATCCTGCGCTCGGCCGCCGCCGGCAAGGCCATCTTTTGCGAAAAACCCGTCGACCTGACGATAGCCCGGGCGCGCGCCTGCGCCGCCGCCGTCAAGGAAGCGAAAGTGCTGTGCATGCTGGGCTTCCAGCGCCGCTACGACCCGACTTTCAATGCCGTCAAGACACGCATCGAAGCGGGCGAGATCGGTACGCCGGAGTTGCTGGTGGTGACCAGCCGCGATCCCGGCCCGCCGCCCGTGAGCTATATCCAGGTCTCGGGCGGCATCTTCAAGGATATGCTGATCCACGATTTCGACATTTTCCGCTGGATACTCGACGATGAAGCCGTCAGCGTGCACGCCACGGGCAGCTGCCTCGTCGACCCCGCCATCGGCGCGGCGGGCGACCTGGACACGGCCGTCGTCACCATCCGCACGGCGAAAGGACGTTTGTGCCAGATCAATGCCTCGCGCCGCGCCGCCTACGGCTACGACCAGCGCTTCGAAGTGCTGGGCAGCGCCGGCATGCTGCAGGCGGGCAACCACAAGCCGACGGAAGTGACGGCCTATGGTTCCGTGAACGTCAGCGTGGACAGGCCGGAAGATTTTTTCCTGGAACGTTATCGCGTGGCCTACGCGCAGGAAATGGCGCACTTCTTTGACGCCCTCACCCACGGCACGCCGCTGCGTACCACCGTCCACGATGGCTTGAAGGCATTGGAACTGGCCGAGGCGGCTACCTTGTCGTGGCGCGAGGGTCGTGTCGTGACCCTGGCGTCGTAACTTTATAAACAACAATAAAAAATCTGGAGACACCATGTCATCCCCAACATTAAAAGTCGGCATCGTCGGCCTGGGCCGGCTGGGCCAGCGCCACGCCATCAACCTGGCACAGCGCGTGCCGAATGCCGAGGTCGTGGCCGCCTGCAGTCCTGTGCAAGCCGAACTGGACTGGGCCGCCAGCACGCTCGGCATCACCAAAGTTTATGCGGATTACGACGCCCTGCTGGCCCACCCGGGCCTGGACGCCGTCTTCCTCGTCACGCCCACCTCGCTGCACGCGGACCAGATCATCGCCGCCCTGCGCGCCGGCAAGCACGTATTTTGCGAAAAACCGCTGTCGCTGGACCTGGCCGACTGCCTGAAGGTGGAAGCGGAAGCGGCGCGCCACCCGCAGCTGACCATCATGATCGGCTTCGTGCGCCGCTTCGATGCCAGCTACCATGACGCGCAGCAAAAGATCGCGCAAGGCCTGATCGGCAAGCCCTACCTGGTGCGTTCGCAGACGTGCGACCAGAACGACCCCAGCGGCGCCTTCATGCGCTTCGCCCCCACCAGCGGCGGCATCTTCCTCGACTGCAGCGTGCACGATATCGACCTGGCGCGCTGGCTGCTGGGCAATCCCGTGCCCAAACGCGTGTACGCGAGCGGCACCAACGCCATCCACACGGGCTTGCAAGCGTTTGGCGACGTCGACAACGGCCTGGCAACGGTGGAGTTTTCCGATGGCAGCATGGCCAGCTTCATGGCGTCGCGCACCATGGCGCATGGCCATGAAACCCTGACGGAAGTGTTCGGCACGGGCGGCCGCCTGGCCGTGGGCAGCAATCCGCGCCTGAACAGGGTGGAAATTTCGGATGCGCATGGCGTGCGCAATGAATGCACGCCGGACTTCTATGCCCGCTTCGCCGACGCCTTTTTGATCGAGGCGCAGGAGTTTACGGATGCGGCGCTGGGCCGGCGCACCTTGTCCTTGACCTTGCACGACGCGACGGAAGCGACGCGCATCGGCCTGGCCATGACGCAAGCGATGCGCGAAGCGCGGCCCGTCGAGTTTTAAGCCCAAGGCTGGGACTCAGGCAGCCGGTGCAGGAAACGGTTGCTTGGGTTCCACGGCCAGCCGCAAGCCCATGGCATCGAGGATGGCCGTCAAGGTGCTCAGCGAGGGATTGCCTTCGGGCGACAGGGTGCGGTACAGCTGGGTAGGGTTGAGCTTGGCCGCCTGCGCCACGGCCGGCACGCCGCCAAAGGCGCGCGTCAGCTGGCGCAGCACGGCCAGCAGTTCGCCATGGTCGCCATCGACGAGGATATTGTTGATCAATTCCAGGGCGAAGGCGGGATCGTCGCGGTACAGCTCAGCCATCGCTTCGTCATGCGAGCGGTCTCTTGGTGGTTTGCGGATGTCCTCGTTCATGTTCTCTCTCATGTCCCCTCTCCTTCCAGTCGTGCCAGCAGGCACAGGCGTATTCGATATCTTTCGGTTGCGTGCGCTTGTCGCCACCGCACAGCAATAAAATGAGCTGCGTTCCGGCAATAGCGTAATACACGCGGTAGCCGGGCCCCACATCGATGCGCAACTCCCACACGCCGTCGTGGCAAAACTTGTGGTCGCCAAAATTGCCAGGAATCATACGCAGCACGCGGCGCACGATGGCCACCCTGGCCGTGTTGTCGCGCTGGCGCTTCAGCCATTCCGTATATAAATCCCTGCCCGATGACGTCAGGTAGTGCCGGATCTCATACATCATATTCGTCCATAAACGAAGAAAGATCAAGGAGAAAATCACGTGTACATGTAAAAAAGAAGACCACGCCATCTTGCTACCAAACCCGCTCACACAGGCCACGAATGCCAGGTTCACTGAGCTATATCAAGATGCCTTTCGCTCATTGTTATAGGGAAATTATGTCGCCCGACCGTGCCTCACGTCTGGCTGATTGCGCTATACAATAAGCGCTGTCCAACCGTGAAGAACCCTGCCTCCATGAGCAACAACGACAGCAACTCCCCTTCCCTCGCCGACGTGGCCGAACGCTACGTCAAGCTGGTCTTGGCCATGGGCCAGCACGACGCCTCGTATGTCGACGCGTATTACGGCCCGCCCGCGTGGCAGGCCGCAGCGGTCAAACAGCTGCAGAGTTTGAGCGATATCAAAGATGGCGCAAACGCGGCGCTGGCCCTGCTGGCAGACGCCTCTTGCCTGCGCGCCCTCAACCTGCGCAAGCAGTTGCAAGCCGTGCTGGCCAAGGCGGACATGCTGCAAGGGACACGCCTGGATTTCGACACGGAAAGCGCGCGCCTGTACGACGCCGTTTCGCCCCACCACAGCCGCGCATATTACGCAGAGCTGGTGGCGCAGATCGACGCCCTGCTGCCTGGCGACGGCACGGTCAGCGACCGGGTCAACGCCTTGCGCGCGCAACTCGTCATTCCCGCCGACAAGCTGCGCGCCGTCATGGACGCGGCCATCCGAGCGGGCCGCGAACGCACCTTGCAGTACATCGCCCTGCCCGAAGGCGAGGATTTCGTGCTGGAATTCGTCACCGACAAACCGTGGAGCGGCTACAACTGGTACAAGGGCAACTACCAGAGCGTGATCCAGATCAATACCGACTTGCCCGTGTATATCGACCGCGCGGTTGATCTCGGCTGCCACGAAGCGTATCCCGGTCACCACGTCTACAACGTGCTGCTCGAGCGCGACCTGGTGCGCGGCAAGGGCTGGATGGAATACTGCATCTATCCGCTGTACTCGCCGCAATCGTTGATCGCCGAAGGCACGGCCAATTACGGCATCGAACTGAGTTTTACCGATGCAGAACGGCTGGCATTCGAACAGCAGGTGCTGTACCCGCTGGCCGGCCTCGATCCTGCGCTGGCGCCCCGCTACGCACAGCTGAACCAGTTGCTGGCCAAGCTAGGCTACGCCGACAACGACATTGCGCGCCAGTACCTCGAAGGCAGCCTGACCCGCGAAGAAGCGCTGGAATGGCTGGTCAACGTGCGCCTGTACCCGGCCGAAAAATCCGCGCAGCGCCTGCAGTTCTACGACGCCATGGGTGCCTATGTGATTAATTACAACCTGGGCCAGGACATGGCGAAAGCCTATGTCGAGCGCCAGGGCGCGACGCGCGCCGAGCACTGGGCCGCCTTCTGCGACCTGATGTCGTCGCCGCGCGTGCCCAGCCATTTGCAGGCATAAGCCTTACTTCGGCGGCAGCCAGTACAGCGGCAAGGCCACGGCCAGGCACGCCAGCCCCGCCAGCAGCATGGCCAGCTGAAAACCGGCTGCCAGGGCGGCAACCTGCCCCGCCCGCTCCAGCAAAGCGGCGGCGCGCAAGCTCATCACGCTGCCCAGCACGGCCACGCCCAAGGTCATGCCCGCCTGGCGCAAGGCATTCATGATGGCCGAAGCCATGGCGGCTTGCTCGCCGCGCACGGATGCCATCACCAGCAAACCGGTGGCCGGCACGGCCAGGCCCATCGCCAGGCCCAGCAGGCCGAACAGGCTGCCGACGATGGCGTAGGGCGTCCGCGGCGCCAAGGTCGCCGTCGCCAGCAGCACCAGGCCCGCCAGCACATAGCCGCCCAGCATCATTCGCCGCAGCGACAAGTGGCGGCTGAGGCGGCCGAAGCAGAGGGAAACGACGCCCATGGCCGCGAACTGCGGCAACATGCGCCCGCCGCTGGCGCCCGCCGGCCAACCCTGGATTTGCTGCAGGTACAGCGAGAAAAAGAACAGGCTGCTGTAGCAGGCAAACCCCAGCACCAGCGACGCCAGGTTGATCAACGCAAAGGTCCGGTCGCAAAACAGCCGCAACGGCAACAGGGGACGTGGCGCGCGCGCTTCGACAGCCAGGAAGGCGACGAAGGCCAGCAGCGCCACGCCCAGCGATGGCCAGGCAGCCATGCCGCCCGGTCCGCCCGCCTCGCCCAGCGCGATCAAGCCGTAGGTGAGCGCACCGAGCCAGACGATGCTGAGCACCTGTCCCGTCCGGTCCAGCGCCGCCTGTTCCCGGTAATGGCGTTCCGTCATGCCCCAGGCGCCCAGCAGCATGGCCAGCACTCCCAGCGGCAGGTTGATCAGGAAGATGCTTTGCCAGCCCGTGGCCTCCAGCAGCATGCCGCCCAGCAGGGGCCCCAGGGTCAGCGCCAGCGCGCTGAAGGCCGACCAGCCGCCGATCACGTGCGCCCGTTCGCGCGGGTCGGGAAACGCGTGGCTCAGTATCGGCATCGCGCCCGGAATCAGCAAGGCGCCCGCGACGCCCTGCACGGCCCGCCCCGCCAGCAGCAGCGGCAGGCCGGCGGCCAGCGCGCACAGCAGCGAACCGGCCGTAAACAGGGCCACGCCCAGCAGCCAGATGCGCTTGTGCCCATGCCGGTCGCCCAGCGGACCGGCCGACAGCATGCAGGCCGACAGGCACAGCGCATAGGCGTTGACCACCCACTGCAAACCCGCCATATCCGTCGCCAGCGCCGTTTGCAGGGTGGGCAAAGCCACGTTGACGATGCTGATGTCGAGCGAGGCGAGAAAGGTGCCCAGGTAGGCGGCGGCCACCAGGGCCGCGCGGCGATAGCGCTGCATGGCGTGTCTCCAATTCATGAGTTCGCCTTCATCATAACTATCGACTGACCGTCAGTCAATTAAAAACTATAGCCTTGCATGGCGGGTGCTTGGGCGACGCCCGCGCTTCACTTATACTGGGTGCATGACCACGACACGACACGCCAACCCCGCCCTGCCCGATGCCGCCGCCGCGCCGGCCCCCGTTCGCCCCCGCACCAAGCCTGCCGAAGTGCGCCTCGATGAATTGATGGCCGCCGCCGAGCGCCTGTTTCTCGACAAGGGCGTGGAAGCGACCACCGTCAGCGACATCACCACCCTGGCCGGCGTGGCGAAAGGCACGTTCTATCACTATTTTCCGTCCAAGCACGAGATGCTGGCGGCGCTGGCCGGACGCTATACGCAGCACTTCCTGGCCAGCCTGGAAACGGCCGTCGACCTGTGCATGCCCGGCGACTGGGAAGGCCGGCTGCGCGCGTGGGTGCAGGCGAATGTGGCCACTTACCTGCACACCTGGCAATTGCACGACATCGTCTACACGAGCCACCGGCGCAGCATCGGCATCGACCCCGCGGACAATCCCGACAAGAACGCCATCCTGGCCCAGCTGGGTGCCATCCTGGCGGGCGGCGCGGCGGCCGGCACCTGGCCTTTGCCGCAGCCACGCCTGGCGGCGCTGATGATTTACTCGGCCGTGCATGGCGTGACGGATGACGCCATCGCCGCGCAGTTACAGGACAGCAGCGCCTTCGCCGCCGACGTGGCCGACGCCTGCCTGCGCATGCTGGGCCGCTGACGGCGCGCAGCGATGTGAACCACTCCTGCGCGGCATCAAGCCACGGCGCCTGGCGTCATCCATACTGTATCGATTGGAGACACAGGCAATGAACCGGATTCTTTTCCGCATCCCCGCCCTGCTGCTGGCCCTGGCCTGCCTTGCAGCCTTCCTGCCGCCGGCACTGGCCCGCGATGCCGCCGTCGCGCCCGCCCTCAGCGCGCGCCAGCAGGCGCTGATGGCGACCGTCGTGGGCAGCGCCGCCCATCCGCGCATCCTGCAGGTGCGCCTCGATGAACTGCATCCGACCCAGCCGGCCATCGGCTACGACCAGGTGTACTACAAGCTGGGACGCTATGCGGCCGAAGAAAAACATATCGCCGACATCGCCAAGCCAAAGAAATTCGCCGACCTGTGCGAAGCCAATGGCCAGGGCGACGTCTTGCCAGGCACGGCCAATGTCGCCGGCGCCACCCTGGCCACGCCACCGCCCGGCTACCGCTGCAAGGCGGCCGTGGGCAGCCGTCCCGACGACATGAAGACTGTCGTCATCGGCCCGCGCGGCACGGTATACCTCACCGATGGCCACCACACGTTTTCCACTTTCTGGGATGCCGATGGCGGGCGCAATCATCAACTCAAGGTGTGGGTCAAGGTCAGCGACAATTTCAGCGCGCTGGACGAAACGGCGTTCTGGACGCGCATGCGCGCGGAAAACAAGGTGTGGCTGAAAAACGGCCGGAACCAGGCCATCACGCCGCAGCAGCTGCCGTCCGCCATCGGCCTGACATCGCTCGGCGACGACCCGTACCGCTCGCTCGTCTACTTTACGCGCGAGATCGGCTACGAGCCTCCCGACAGGGCCACGGAATTTCTCGAATTTTACTGGGCCGACTGGCTGCGCAACAAACCGGTGCTGGACCTGGCGCGCGTGAACCTGCTCGATCCCGCCGCCTACGCCAGCGCCATCCTGCTGGCCGCGCAGGCGATGGTGGCGCTGAAGCCGGCCGATATCGTCAGCGGCGGCAAGCGCGCGGTAGACCTGGGGGCGCTGGACGAAGTCGACCGCGAGACATTCGATGAATTGACGCAGGACAAAGGCAAACTGGGCTACGCCATCGACTACCGCAAGTCGCTGCTGCGCCAGTAACCTCCCGGCATGTCATCATCCTGACATCTGCGCCCGCTAGCATGTCGGCACTTTTCAGGCCGACATCACGGGACACCATGTACAAGCACAGCATCCGCAGCAGCACCCGCAGCACCCTGGCCATTGCCATCACCCTCGCACTGGGCGCCAGCCTGGCCGCCTGTGGCGGCACAGACTATCGCGACACCACGGTGCCCGTCGCCCCGGTGGATCCCGTCACCCCGGCACGCACCCTGAACGTGGTAGCGGCCACCGGCAAGGCCGTGGCGAATGCTTCCGTCTCCGTGCTCGACGCCGGCAAGAATGTCGTCGGCAGCGGCACCACGGACGCGACAGGCAAAGTGGCCATCACCCTGGCTGCCGCGGCGAAGGCGCCCTTCCTCGTCTCCGTCACGCCGGCAGGCGGCACCACCCTGTACGCGCTGTCGCTGAAGGAAAGCGCCGTCAACCTGACGCCGCTCACCTCCGTCATCGCCATGCAGCTGCTGGGCAGCATCCCCTCGAGCGCGTCCCCCGCCAGCCTGGCCGCCATCGATGCGGCCAGGCTGCAAACGGCGCAGACGCAGCTGGGCACGGCCCTGGCGGCGCCCCTGCAAACCCTGGGCATGGCGGCCAACTACGACTTCGTCAATGGCGCCCTGACGCCGAACAGCAAGGATCCGGCCGACGTCCTGCTCGACAACCTGCAGGTAAAACAGAGCGGCACGGATATCGACATCGTCAATGCCAGCGGCAGCATCGTCGCGCAAATCATCGATGGCGGCGCGCCGCTCGCCACCGGCAAGAGCGTGCTGGAAACGCCGCCCGTGCTCGGCGCGCGCCAGCAAGTGCTGGCCGCCACGGTTGCCGGCACCGATGCGGCGCCCGTCTTCCTGCAAGTGTCGCTCGACGAACTGCATCCCACGCAGCCAGCCGTCGGCTACGACCAGATCTACTACAAGCTGGGCCGCTACGGCGCGGAAGACCTCCTCATGGCCAAGACCAACAAGCCGAAGAAATTCGCCGAACTGTGCGAAGCCAACGGCCAGGACGACGTGGTGAGCAAGACGGCCAACGTGGCCGGCGCCACCCTGAGCAATCCACCGGCCACGTTCCAGTGCAAGTCCGCCGTGGGCACCAAGCCGGGCGACATGAAGACGGTCGTCATCGGTCCGAACGGCACCCTGTACCTGACGGACGGCCACCACACGTTCAGCGCCTTCCGGGATGCCGACAATGGCCAGAACCTGCAGTTGAAAGTGTGGGTCAAGGTGACGGACAATTTCAGCAAGCTCAGTGAATACGACTTCTGGACGCAGATGAAGAAGGCCAACAAGGTCTGGCTGAAGGATGGCGGCAACAAGGCCATCGCCACCAGCCAGCTGCCCGCGTCCATCGGTTTGAAGTCGCTGGGCAACGACCCGTACCGCTCGCTCGTCTACTTCACGCGCGATGCCGGCTACGTGGTGCCGTCGACGGCCACGGAATTCCTCGAATTCTACTGGGCCGACTGGCTGCGCACGCAACCCGGCATCGACCTGGCCAAGACGGACACGCGCGACGTTGCCAGCTACATGGCCACCATCAAGAGCGCATCGACGGCGATGGCGGGCCTGAAGGCGAACGATATCGTCAGCCGCGGCGTGACGGCGCAAACCCTGGGCTGGACGGGCGTCTTCAGCCAGGCCGCGCTGGACGACCTGGTCACGCCGACGGGCAAGCTGAGCTACTCCATCGCATATAAAAAATCGCTGGCCAAGTAAGCGCGGCGCAAACGACAACGGCCCGCCTGTCAGCTGACAGGCGGGCCGTTTTTATGGGCAACGTCGCTTACGCGATGCGTTCACCATTCTCCGGATCGAACAGGGCCGCTTTCGACAGGTTGAACGACAGCTGCATCGTCTGTCCTGGCAGCACGGCTTCGCGCGGATGCGTGCGGCAAGTCACGGCGGCGCCGTTCAGGCGCGTCGTCAGCAGCGTATCCGGGCCGGTCGGCTCGACCAGGTCGATCAGGCAACCCAGTTCCTGGCCCACGTCGCCGTGCGCGCTGCTCATGTCCGTGATCTGCTCCGGGCGCACGCCCAGGATCACGTCGCGGCCCGCATAGCTGCGCAGCTTGTCGGTGGCGAACGGCAGGGCCAGGCGCATGCTCTTGCCCGCGTTCTCGATGGCGACAAACACCTCGTTGCCTTCGACGACAGGCTTGACGGTGATGAAGTTCATCGATGGCGAGCCGATAAAGCCGGCCACGAACAGATTCGCCGGATTGTCGTAGATTTCCTGCGGCGTGCCCAGTTGCTGCACCACTCCATCCTTCATGACGGCGATCAAATCGCCCATGGTCATCGCCTCGATCTGGTCATGCGTGACGTAGACGATGGTGGCCTTCAGGCGCTGGTGCAGCAGCTTGATCTCGGCGCGCATTTCCACGCGCAGCTTGGCGTCCAGGTTCGACAGCGGCTCGTCGAACAGGAACAGCGACGGCTTGCGCGAAATGGCGCGGCCCATGGCGACCCGTTGGCGCTGGCCACCGGACAGCTGCGCCGGGCGGCGGTCCAGCAAATGCGTGATCTGCAGGGTTTCAGCGACGCGGGCGACGATTTCCTCCTGCTCCGCCTTCGGCACTTTTTTCACGTTCAGGCCGAACGCGATGTTTTCGCGCACCGTCATCGACGGGTACAGCGCATACGACTGGAACACCATGGCGATGTCGCGGTCCTTCGGCGGCAGGTCGTTGACCACCTTGCCGTCGATGAGGATTTCGCCCGAAGTGACGCTTTCCAGGCCGGCCACCATATTGAGCAAGGTCGACTTGCCGGAGCCGGAGCCGCCGACGAGGATCAGGAACTGGCCATCCTTGATCTCGATGTCGATGCCCTTGAGGACTTCGACGCCATTCGTGTACACCTTGCGGATGCTGCGTATCGATAAACTGGACATATTCTTTCCTTAACCTTTGACTGCGCCTGCGGTCAGACCGCGCACAAAATAACGACCTGCGACCAGATAGACCAGCAGGGTCGGCAGCGCGGCAATCACCGCGGCCGCCATGTTGACGTTGTATTCCTTCACGCCCGTGGACGTGTTGACCAGGTTGTTCAAGCCCACCGTGATCGGCTGCGAATCGCCGCTGGCGAAGACGATGCCGAACAGGAAGTCGTTCCAGATCTGCGTGAATTGCCAGATGATGCAGACGACGAAAATCGGACCCGAAATCGGCAGCACGATCTTGCGGAAGATCAAGAAGAAGCCGGCGCCGTCGATGCGGGCCGCCTTGATCAATTCTTCCGGCACGCCGATGTAGTAGTTACGGAAGAACAGGGTCGTGAACGCCGTGCCATACACCACGTGGACGAAGACCAGGCCGGTAGTGGTGTTGGCCAGGCCGAATTCGCCCAGCAAACGCGCCATCGGCAGGATCACCACCTGGAACGGAATGAAGCAGCCCACCAGCAAGGCGGCAAACAGGATTTCCGAACCGCGGAAGCGCCAATGCGCGAACACGTAGCCGTTGAAGGCGCCCAGGAAGGTCGAGATCAGCACGGCGGGAATCACCATCTTGATCGAGTTCCAGAAGAACGGCTGCATGCCGTCGCAGGTGACGCCCGTGCAGGCCGAAGACCAGGCCTTGGACCAGGAATCGAACTGCCACACGTGCGGCAGTGCCAGCAGGTTGCCGCTGCGGATCTCGTCGAGCGACTTGAACGACGTCGACAGGGTCACGTACAGGGGCACGATGTAGTACACCGCAAACAGGATCAGCAGCAGATATACAACCACCCGTCCGAGGGTGAGGCGATTATTGCGTGTAGGTGTCATCTCATCGCCTTTGCGCTGCGCGTTTCCAGGTACATCAGCGGCACGAGCACGGCCACGATGGTGGCCAGCATCATCATTGCCGATGCCGAGCCCAGGCCCAGCTGGCCGCGGGTGAAGGAAAACTGGTACATGAAGATGGCCGGCACGGACGACGAATTGCCAGGTCCGCCAGCCGTCAGTGCGATGACCAGGTCGAAGCTCTTGATGGCGATATGCGCGAGGATCAGCAGCACGCTGAAGAACACGGGTCGCATGGCGGGAATCACGATGCGCCAGTAGATCGTCGGCAGAGATGCGCCATCGACTTGCGCCGCCTTGATGATTTCATCATCGATGCCGCGCAGGCCCGCCAGGAACAGCGCCATGACGAAGCCCGACGATTGCCACACGCCGGCGATCACCACCGTGTAGATGGCCATGTCGGAATTGACCAGCCAGTCGAAGGTAAACGAGGTCCATCCCCAGTCGTGCATGACCTTTTCCAGGCCCAGGCTGGGATTGAGCATCCATTTCCACGCCGTGCCGGTGACGATGAAGGACAGCGCCATCGGATACAGGTAGATGGCGCGCAGCGCGCCTTCGGCGCGGATTTTCTGGTCCAGCAGGATGGCCAGGAACAGGCCGATGGCGATGCTGCAACCGATGAACAGGACACCGAAGATGCCGAGGTTCTTGAGCGAGGTCCACCAGCGCTCGTTGTCGAACAGCTCGACGTATTGCACCAGGCCGGCGAACTCGTAGTTCGGCATCAGCCGCGATTCGGTCAGCGACAGCCAACCGGTCAAAAAGATAAAACCATAGACGAATACCAAGCTGGCGATGAGCGTGGGGCCCAGCACCATCTGCGGTATCCATCGGTCGAATTGCTTGCGTATGGACATAGGACAGCCGTAGAAGTAGAACTGCGTGTGGCGCCGGCCTGGACGAATGCCAGGGCGGACGCCTGCGATGCATGCGATGCAGAGGGCGCCGGCGGGAGTGCCGGCGCCGTCGTGATTACTTCACTTTTGCCGCTTTGGCCAATGCAGCAACCGCGTCTTTCGAGCTCATGTTGGTGTTCATGAACTTGGCGATGACGTCGGTCACGGCGCCTTGCGTGGCCGATGCCAGCGCCATGCCGTGGGCGAACGATGGCACCAGGCCGCCGTTCTTGTTGGTGGCGTCCATGTCTTCCATCGATTTCAGGGCGCAAGCGTCAAACTTGTCCTTGGAAACGCCGGAACGCACGGGGATGGAACCCTTGTTCAGGTTGAAGATCGACTGGAACTTCGGATTCATGATGGCGTTGGCCAGGGCGATCTGCCCTTTCTTCGCATTCGCATCCTTTTGCGTGAACATGGCAAACGAATCGATGTTGAAGGTGTAGGCCTTGTCCGTGCCAGGAGCGGCCACGCACAGGTAGTCCTTGCCCGGCACCTTGCCTGCGGCCGTGAACTCGCCCTTGGCCCAGTCGCCCATGAACTGGAACCCGGCCTTGTTGTTGATGACCATGGCGGTGGCCAGGTTCCAGTCGCGGCCTGCCGCATCCTTGTCGATGTAGGTCTTCACCTTGCCCAGGGTGTCGAACACCTTGAGCATGGTCGGGCCGGTCAATTCCTTCTGATCCAGCTTGAGGATGGCCTTCTTGTAGAATTCCGTGCCGCCCACGCCCAGCGCGACGGATTCGAACACGGTAGCGTCCTGCCATGGCTGGCCGCCGTGGGCGATCGCGATGCCGCCCGATTTCTTGATTTTCTCGGCCGCGTCGAAGAACGCATCCCAGGTGGTCGGGGTGGTGGCCACGCCGGCTTTTTTCAGCACTTCCGGGTTAACCCACATCCAGTTGACGCGGTGGACGTTGACGGGAGCGGCAACGTAGTGGCCCTTGTATTTCATGATGTCGGCGACGACTTTCGGCAGCACGGCATCCCATTTGCCTGGAATGGCGGCATCATCGATATTGGCCAGCACGCCTTCCGCGCCCCACTCCTGGATCGACGGGCCCTTGATCTGGGCGGCCGTTGGCGGGTTGCCGGAAATGACGCGGGTTTTCAGCGCGGTCGCGGCGTTTTCGCCAGCGCCACCGGCCACGGCGAAGTCTTTCCAGCCGAAGCCGCTTTCCTTCACGATTTGCTGCAACTGGCCCACGGACTTCGCTTCGCCGCCGGAGGTCCAGTAGTGCAACACTTCCACGTCGGTCGCAAAGGCGCTGCCGGCGAATGCCAGGGTGGTCAACGCGGCCAGTTGGGTAATCTTGAATTTCAGTTTCATCTCCACATTCCTTTTTTGATCAAGCTTTTAGGGGGCTTCGGCATACGGGGGCCGAAAAAGGTGAAATCTGCGCCTGTACCGGCGCTCTTGTGCTCAGACCCGCTTGCAAACGGGCATCATCTTGGTGTAAAGACGGCGCCGTGATCCATGAAACGACTACATTGCATTTATATCACGGGACGGCGCCAAAAACGCATCCGCGAAGGATGCGCCAGGTTGATCTGCATTACAAACATCAACACTGAACAAAACCGTCGCGAGCGGCAGTGATTTGTGGCTAAGAAGCGCAACCGTGCTAGAGCACGGTGAGCATCGCAGGCCGCAAAGCGCGCCGCGCAGCAGGTTTGGTTCGGTGTTTAGAACCAGGTTTCCACTTGGAAACCGTAAGAGGTGCCGCTGGTATTGTTGTTGTAGATCGGGCCGCCGTTGTTCGACGCATTGACCGAGGCGGTGGCCGCATCGTTCCATTTGCCGTAGGTCACGAAAGCGCGCAGTTCAGGACGCGACCACAGGCCAGGACCGGCCGAGATCGTCGGCGCGATGGTCAGCTTGGTCAGGCGCTTGGCCGGCAGGCCGCCCGCTTGCGTCACGCGGTCCGTGCCCAGTTCGCCCACCAGCTTGAAGTTGTCGGTGAATGCGTACACAGGGCGCACGCCAACCGAGGTCCAGGTCGAGGAACCGTTGGCGTTCGACTCGTCTTTTTGCCACAGGGCAACGAATTCCATGCCGAAGTTGGCCATCGGCTGGATCGCCATGTCATTGAAGATACGCGTGCGTTTCACGTCCGAACCGAAACTGGTGTCGCCCGAAGCGCCGAACTGCGCGCCCTTGCCCGTGCCGGGACCGACGCCGTACTGCACGCCGAAGGTGTTGCCGCCGCCAAACACTTTACCTTGGCGGTGGAAGGCCGACAGCTGCCAGCCATTGTGTTTCTTGCCGTACAAGTCGTTATCCTTGCCTTCACCGATGATGTAGGTCGCGGCCAGGTCCAGCGTGCCGTTTTCATTGACGGGAATCTCGCCGTAGATGAAGTTCTGGCGCACGGCCGAACGGGTGCCGAGCAAGGCGCCCGGCTTGCCGCTGATCGTGCCGAGGCTGTCATCGAACTTGTTGAAATCGTTGTCCTTGAAGAAGGCATACGAGAATTTACCCGGGCCAGCAGGAATGCGGTCCAGGCCGGCGCCCGTGCCGTTCATATTGATGTATTGCAAGTCCAACATGTGGATGTCAGGACGGTAGTAGAAGCGTTTACCGATCCAGGCCGTGCCGCCGTTCAGGAAGTCGAGTCCCTGCGCTTCGACGTAGGCCTTGACGATGCCCAGCTTGTTGTCGCCGAAATCCGAGTTTGGCGCATAAGCGTTGACCCAGATGGTGGCCAGGTAGTTCACGCCGCCGGACTTGGCGATGGACTTGGTGTAGCCGAATTCCGTGTAGGCGTCGCACTCATTGCCCAGACGGTATTTCATGGTGTTGCCACCCAGGCCGAAGCAGCCTTGCGAACCGCCGTCGCCCGACGTATTGCTGCCGGCGCCGGCGCGCAGGTAGCCGTGGAAGCCTTCGGAGTCGGATGGGTACATCGGGTCGGCGGCAGCGGAACCGCTGGCGATGGCTAAGACGATGGCAGCTGGCAGCGTTTTCAACACGGCCTTCAACATGGTGCGATGCAGCATGGTAAGTCTCCTCAGTAATTTATTTTTTATCTAGTCATTCGTGGCCGAATGTACTGGCCAGAATTCTTTCCAGCAGGGACATAGTAACTATACTACGAACAAATATCAACATATTATGTTGTAATCCTACGACTACTCTGCGACACTTTATTTGCGTACCGACAGGCGCGTTGACTGCCCTGTTTTTCCCGCCGGCGCCGCCCGTTTCCGGCACTGCGGGCAAGCATTTATGCAGGCGTCCCGCATTTTTCGGCACGCGGCACGTATACGAATTAAAATCCTTGGTTTTTGCCATAACGACAGTGCGCCGCCAAGACAGCGCACGCAGACGAGACTAGGCACCGCCATGAAAATAGATGAAAAAATGGAAGTAGCAGGCAGCGATCCGGCGGAGCGTTTCAGTGAAGGGCCGCGCTTGCTGGCCGACATTGGCGGCACCAACGCCCGCTTCGTGCTCGAAACGCGCCAGGGCCACCTGGAAGCGGTCGCCGTGCTGCCCTGCGACGACTACGCTTCGCTGCTCGACGCCATCACCGCCTATATGGATAGCAGCGAGGCGCGCGCCGCCGGTTCGGCGCGCGTGCGCCATGCGGCCATCGCCATCGCCAATCCCATCGACGACGACAATATCCGCATGATGAACCATCACTGGTTCTTCTCGATCGAGGCCATGCGCGCTACGCTGGGCCTCGACACCCTGCTGGTGGTGAATGACTTCACGGCGCTGGCCATGGCCCTGCCCTATCTGCGGCCCGACCAGCGCCTGCAGATCGGCGGCGGCATGGCGCGCGCCGACAGCGTCATCGGCCTGCTCGGTTCGGGCACGGGCCTGGGCGTGTCGGGTATGATCCCCGCCGAAGACCGCTGGATCGCGCTGGGCAGCGAAGGCGGCCACGTCAGCTTCGCGCCCTGCGACCAGCGCGAGATGGACGTGCTGTCCTTCGCCTGGCGCGAGCTGTCGCACGTCTCGGCCGAACGCCTCGCTTCCGGGCGCGGCCTGGAACTGATCTACCGCGCCCTGTCCGAGCGCGCCGGCAAGCCCGATGCGCTGCCGCTGCTGGCAGCCGAAATCACCAGCCGCGCCCTGAACAATGAATGCGACGTGTGCCTCGAAGCGGTGGACTGCTTCTGCGCCATCCTCGGCTCCATCGCTGGCAACGTGGCCATGACCCTGGGCGCGCTGGGCGGCATCTATATAGGCGGGGGCATCGTGCCGCGCCTGGGCCCCCTGTTCGAACAGTCGCAGTTCCGCGCCCGCTTCGAGCAAAAGGGCCGCCTGAACGAATACCTGGCGCAGATTCCCACCTTTCTGATCACGGCCGAACTGCCGACTTTCCTCGGCATCGCCGCCATCCTCGCGCAAAAGCTCAAGCGCGCCCATTCCGGCGCGCCCGTGCTCGAATCCGTGCGCCAGGCGCGCGGCAGGATGAGCCCCTCGGAGTGCAAGGTGGCCGACTGGGTCTTGAAGGAGCCGAACGCCATGCTGACCCTGCCGATTGCCGAAATCGCCCAGCGCGTCGGCGTGAGCCAGCCGACCGTGATGCGCTTTTGCCGCTCGATCGGCGTGCAGGGCCTGGCCGACTTCAAATTGAAGCTGGCGTCCGGCCTGACGGGCGGCGCCATCACGGTGGCCCACTGCCACGTGGAGATATCGGATTCCGACGCCGAACTGGCGCGCAAGGTGCTGGGCAATAACGCCTCGGCCGCGCTGGCCCTGCGCGACATGCTCGACGTCAAAGCGCTGACGGCCGCCATCGAACTGCTGCGCGGCGCGCAGCGCGTGGAATTGCTGGCCGTGGGCAGCGCCCGCGTGGTGGCCGACGACATGCAGCACAAATTGCTCAACCTGGGCATCGTCAGCAGCTTCTTTGCCGACCCGCAGGCGCAGGAAATGAGCGCCGCCATGCTGAAACCAGGCGACGTGGCGCTGGTCATTTCCCGTTCCGGCGCCCTGCCCGACCTGCTGCGCACCGTCAAGGTGGCGCAGGGCTGCGGCGCGCGCGTGCTGGCGATTACGGCCAGCGGTTCGCCGCTGGCCAAGCTGGCCGACGTGCTGCTGACCTTGAACCACCCGGAAGGCAACCTCAATTTCGTGCCCATGATCGTGCGCCTGCTGCAGCTGATGATGCTCGATATCCTGTCCGTGGGATTGGCGCGGCGCGACACGGCGCAGCGCACCAGCGCCGCCGAACTGGAAGAAGGGCAATTGCACGGCATGCGCATCAGCGGCAAGCTGAAATTCGGTGGCCACCTCGAATAAGGCGGCGCACGCCGCCCCCACCTCCTCCGACGCCGCCAGCGGCGCCACCGTGCACGACGTGGCGCGCGTGGCCGGCGTGTCGGCCATGACGGTGTCGCGCGTGATCAACGGGCGCGCCAGCGTCAGCGCGGTCACGCGCGACAAGGTCGAGGCGGCGATCGCCAGCCTGCACTACCAGCCCAACCTGGCGGCCAGGGCGGCGCGCACGGGCACCCTGCGCATCGGCCTGTTGTACAGCAATCCGAGCGCGGCCTTCCTCAGCGAATTTTTAGTTGGCGCCATGGATCAATGCCGCCAGGGCGGCGGCCAGTTGCTGCTGGAACGCTGCGAAGACCTGGACAGCCAGCGCGCCGGCATCGATTGCCTGGTGGCGGCCGGCGTGGATGGCATCCTCGTGCCGCCGCCCCTCTGCGATTCGCCGGAAGTGCTGGCGCAGTTGAACCGGATGGGTATCCCCGCCATCGCCGTGGCCACGGCGCGCCCCTCGCCCGGCGTTTCGGCCGTGCGCATCGACGATTACGAGGGTGCGCTGGCCATGACGCGCCATTTGCTCGCGCTGGGCCACCGCGACATCGGTTTCATCGAAGGCGATCCGGCGCACACGCCGGCCCTGCTGCGCCGCCAGGCTTTCGAGGACGCCATGCGGGAAGCGGGTTTGCGGGTAGCGCCGCACAGGGTGGCGCAAGGTTACTTTACGTATCGTTCGGGTCTCGACGCGGCGCGCCAGCTGCTGGCGCAAGCACCGCATCCCAGCGCCATCTTCGCCAGCAACGACGACATGGCCGCCGCCACCCTGGCCGTGGCGCACGGCATGGGCTTGCAGGTACCGGCGCAATTGAGCGTGTGCGGCTTCGACGACACGCCCGTCGCCACCACCGTCTGGCCCGAGCTGAGCACCATCCACCAGCCCATCGCCGACATGGCCCGCGCCGCCGTCAATCTCGTCATCGACGAAATCCGCCAGCGCCGCGCCGGAGAGACGGCGCCCGCCACGCATCATTTGATGGCGTTTACCTTGATGGCGCGGGCGTCGACGGGGGAATGTGCTCCGGTCGGGCACATTCCGGTCGCAAAGTGACTGCCCCCACCAACCCGTCGAGCGCCCCTTAGCGCACCACCGTGCGCTGCACCAGCGACTCCACCAGTTCCACCGAAGGGGGCGCGCCACCGGCCGCCAGGCAGGCGCCCGCGCCCGCCGCGACGGCAAAGCGCAAATGCTGGCCGCCATCGGCCTCGGGCCGGTACATCAGGCTGTACAGCAAGCCTCCGATGCTGGCGTCGCCCGCCCCCACCGAATCGACCACCTCGATGACGGGCGGCGCCGCCTGCCATGTCTGCTCGCCCCGATACAGCGCCGCGCCTTGCGCGCCGCGCGTATACAAATACGTAGCTTGCAGATTCCAGCTGCGCAGCATGGCAAACGCGCCATCGATGTCGTCATCGCGGAACAGGCCCGCCAGGTCTTCGTCCGACACTTTGATCACGTCGGCCAGCTGCGTCATGCGGCGCAAGGTGGCGTCGTAGCGTTCATCCATCATGATGCGGAAATTCGGGTCGTAGCTGATCTTCACGCCAGCCGCCTTCAGTTCCTGCGCCAGCGCCACCAACTTGCCCGCCAGCGGTTCGCGCGCCAGGCTGATGCCGCCGAAATGCACCCATTGCGCCCCCTGCATCCAGCCGGCCGGCAAGAGCGACGCGTCGAAATGCAGGTCGGCGCTGTCGTCGCCGATGAAGTAATACGTAGGCGGATGCAGTTCATGCACGATGGCCAGCAACGGCGACTTCGCATGGCGCTGCAGGAAGCGCATGTCCAGGCCCGCCACGTCGGTCGCCTGCGCCAGCGCGTCGCCGAAGACGTCCAGGCTGACGCCGCCCGCGAAGGCGCTGGGCACGCCCAGGCGCGCCATCACGCGCGCCACGTTCCACGTCGAACCGCCCACCTGGCTGTTCCAGGAGTCGGCGCCCGTGCGCAGCATGTCCGTCAGAGCTTCGCCGGCCGACACAAAGCGTGGGAAATTGGCGGCGCTCATGCGGCACCGCCGATCACGTTCAGCACTTCATAGCAGGCGCCCATGGTGTGGTAATCGGTCTTGCCGGCCGGGCTTTTCTCGTTGCTGATTTTTTGATTTTCAGGCGTCAGGATGCGGTACCAGGCCCCGTGTTCATGGTCGACGAAGTGCGTCCAGCTGTAGTCCCATATCTTGTCGTAGCTATGCCAGTAAGCCTCGTCGCCCGTGCGCACGGCCAGCACGGCGGCCGCCGCGAAGCTTTCCGCCTGCACCCAGAAGTATTTGTCGCCGTCGCAGATCTCGTCCTGCGGGCCGAAACCATAGTGGATGCCGCCATGTTCGCCATCCCAGGCCTTGGCCAGCGCCGTGTCGTACAGGGCGCGCGCACGCGGCAGCAGCCAGTCCGACGGGCCGGCCATGAACCGGCTGTGGCGCTCCATGATCAGCAGCAGCTTGGCCCATTCCGTGAAATGGCCGGGCTGGTAGCCCCACGGACGGAAGATATTGCTCTTGTCGTGCAGGTTATAGTCCCAGTCGATCGACCAGTCAGGCTTGTAGTGCTCCCAGATCATGCCGTTCGCCAGGCCCGCCTGACGGACCGTGATGTTGTGCGCCAGGGTTTCGGCGCGGTGCAGATATCTCGCTTCGCCCGTCGCCTCGAACGCGGCCAGCATGGCTTCGCAAGCGTGCATATTGGCGTTCTGGCCCCGGTAGCCGTCCAGGGTGGACCAGTCGGCACTGGCCACGTCCGCATACAGGCCGTGTTCGGGCAGCCAGAAGCGCTGCTCCATCAATTCGAAGGTCTCGTCCAGATACGCGCTCGCTTCCGTCACGCCAGCTTGCAAGGCGTGCGCATAGGCCAGCAGCACGAAAGCCAGGCCGTAGCAGTGATTGGCGCCGTCTTCCACCGTCTTGACGCCGTCTTTCCAGGACAGTTGCCAGGCGTAGCCACCCGTAGCCGGGTCGCGGTGCACGTCGCGCAAGAAGGCCACGCCGTGGCGCAGGGCCGCCTGGTAAGCGTCATCGCCGAAGTGGCGGTACGCCATGGCGTAATTGAAGATGAAGCGCGTGCTGCTGACCAGGTGGCGCGTGCTGGCGTCGTACACCGTGCCGTCATCGAGGAAAAAGTGATAAAAGCCGCCGCTGGGATCAATCGCGCGCGGGTGATAAAAATTCATCGTGTGCTGGATATGCTTTTCGAGCATGTCCCTGGAGCGGAAATCGGGATTCATGGGTCTCTCATGATATTGTTATCGATAACAATGATGATAGCATGCCGTCCCCGCGCCGTCATGCCCGCTCAGGGAGTCTTGGCCAGCCTGAGCTTTTCGCGCCACAGGGCCGCTTGCGCGGGGTCGGCCGCCTGTTCCAGCTCGCCCCTATCGTACACCTTGATCAGCCGTTCGATGGCTTCCAGGTCGCCCTGCTTCGCCGCCAGCAGGTACAGCGCGAAGGGCTTGGGCGCCGGCCCTTGCCGGGTCGGGCCGCCACGGCCCTGCTCCAGCAGCCGCGCGAAACCCGTCTGGCCGGGCGGACTTTTGGCAATGGCCGCCATTTCGTACCAGCCCAGGGCCGCCTCGTCGCTCTGCGGCGCGCCCTGCCCCACTTCATACGAGTACGCCACATTGTTCAAACCGGAGGGATCGAGCGCCTTGGCCGCCCGCATGTACCAGGTGAATGCTTGCTTGCGCTGCGCCTCGTCCTGCGCCGTCATCATCAGGCGGTAGCCGATTTCATTGTAGGCGGGGATGAAGCCGTTTTCCGCATAGAACTTCAGCCAGTGCAGCGCGTGCGCCTGTTCTTCCGGGCTGCTGCGGATATTTTCATAGTGCATGGCCAGCGTGAAGTTGGCCAGCTCCACGCCTTGCGCGGCGCCCTTGCGCGACCAGTATTCGCCCAGCTTGCGGTCGATGGCCATGCCCTGCCCCAGCGTGTAGGCCACGCCCAGGAAAGCCTGCGCCGGGCCATAGCCGCCTGCGGCCGATTTCCGCATCCACGCCAGGCCGGCGTCGACGTCGCGCGGCGTGCCTTCGCCGCCGTGCAGCATCTGCGCCAGCTCCAGCTGGGCAGCCGCATCTCCCCCTTCCGCGGCCAGGCGCGCCCTCCCGAAGGCGGCGACCTTGTCCGGCGACAGGTCGGCAGGACGGTCGACCACGGCCCGCACCCTTGCGCGCATGTCATCGAGGCCGGACATATCGAATTCGACCAGCGCCGGATGCTGGCGCGGTGCGTGGGTGGACGCTGGCTGCGCCAGCACGCTCTGCGCCAGGGCCAGGCTCAATACCAACAGGATGGTCTTCATTTGTTTTCCTTCTCTGCCAGCTTGCCGCGCCATTCGGCCGCGTCTTCGGCATTCGCCTGTTCTCCCAGTTCGCCTTTGACGTACACCTCGATCATGCGCCGCATGGCGGGCACGTCGCCGCTCCATCCGGCCCGCTCGTACCAGACCAGGGCCCACTTGTCCGACTGCGCCACGCCCAGGCCCAGTTCATGTGCGCGGGCCAGGTTGCGCATGCCGGCCGGCTCCTTTTCACGCGCCGATCTGTAATACCAGTGGAAAGCCTCGCCGCGATCCTGTTCATCGACGGATGCGCGCATCAGGTGCTCGCCCAGCGCATTGTAGGCGGGCACAAAGTGCTGCTCGTTCGCCGCCGCCTTCAGCCAGGTGATGGCCAGCGCCTGCTCTTCGGCACTGCTGTCGCCATCGATGTATTCCATCGCCAGGATGGTTTGCGCCTCTGCATCGCCCTGCGCCACGCCCCGGCGCAACCAGTATTCGCCCTGCACGCGGTCGATGGGCACCTTGCCGCCCAAGGTGTAGGCCACCCCCATGGCCGCCTGCGCCGGCGCATAGCCGCCTTCGGCCGACTTGCGTATCCAGGCCATCGACTGCGCCGTATCCTGCGGCGTGCCGACGCCCAGCTGCAGCATGCGCGCCAGGTCCAGCTGCGCCTCCACGTCGCCCGTTTCCGCCACGCGCCGTGCCTGCTCAAATTCGGCGATGCTTTCCGGGCTATGGCTAGCCGCATCCGCCCTGACCTTGATGGCGAGCAGCTGCAGGTCGAGCAAGGTGGGCGGGGTCTGGGCCAGGAGCGGCAACGGCAGCAGGAAAGGAATCAGCAAGAGGAGTTTCTTGGGCATGCGAAGGTGTCGGGAAGAAGAAAACACGCATGGTAGCCGATGCCAGGCCAGACAGGCGCGCACTGCACAAGAAGTTTGACAGGGCAAGCCGGCAGGCTTACATTGCACGAGCCCACCACTTACACAGGAATGCCATGAACCGCCTCGCCACAACCGCCTTGACCCTGCTGCTGGCCGCAGCCTCCGTGGGCGCCAGCGCCGCCGACACCCAGCTGGCCGGCTGCGCCGCCAAGCGCGAAAGCATCCGCAGCGAATTGCACCAGGCGCAGGAACAGGGCCTGTCCGACAAGGTCGCGGGCCTGACGCGCGCGCTCGACGAAGTCAACGCCCACTGCCGCGACAGTACCCTGATCGAGCGCCACAACAAGAAAATCGTCAAGGCGCAGGCCAAGGTGAACCAGACGGAGCGTTCGCTGCGCCTGGCCCAGGAAGCGAACAAGGAGCCGAAGAAAATCGCCAAGCTGGAAGGCAAGCTGGAAAAAGCCAGGGCCGAGTTGGCGGCCCTGCAGGCGCAACAGCCCTGACCAAAGCCGCGACTACCCTGCCGCCTCCAGCGCGATGCACGTCGTGCAGACATACGCCAGGCGCAAGGCTTCAGGCGCGCGCGGCGCGCTGACGTAGGCCGCCAGCAGGCCGGCCGGCAAGTCCAGGCCCAGCGCACGCAAGGTGGCGCCATGCTGCGCCAGTTCGCCGGCCAGCTCGGCTTCCAGTCGTGGGCGTCCGCTGCGCGCCTGCAATGCGAGAAGGTCGAGCACCTGGACCAGCACCCGCGATGCCGCCGAGGCTTGCTGCGGCATGGACGGCGCCAGGCTGGTGCCTCCAAGGCTCTTGAAAAAGCGCGCCAGCGCCGACGGCAGCTTGCCCGCGTCGATCTCGAAATCGAGCGATACCACGCGCAGCTTGCCATTCTTGGCAATCAGCAGCGCCACCGGTTGCCAGCCACCTGAGTCGTCGCGCGCGCGGCTGGCCAGCACGGCCCGGATATCGGCGCCATCGGCCACGGCCGCCTGCAGCCGGGTGATGCGCGGACGCAGGGCCGGCACTGCCGGGATCTGCATGTCCAGAACGGCGCCGCAGGCATCGAACACTTGCCAATCGAGCCGCTGGCCCACTTCGTCAAGCTGCGGCCGCGCCACGGCCGCCGGACGCAGCACCACGCAATCGACGGGATCCGGCGCCAAACCGACGTTGTCACTCATGAAGGCAGCCAGCGCCGTCCAGTCGTCAAAGCCCAGGCGCTGCCAGCGCGCATCGTCGAGCGCCCACAGCGGCGCCGCACTGGCGCGCACCTGACTGTCCATGGCCAGGCGCCCATCCTCGGCCCAGGACGCGCCTGCCAACTGCAAGCCCGCCTCGCAAATATGCCGGGCGCTGCCAGCCCCCGTCCACAGGCTGCTCGCATCCCATGCCGATTCGCGCGTAAACGAGCGGTCGCTGGCGTCGGGCCGCGCCAGCACGGCCTGCACGATCCGCCCCTCGCCCTCCTCTGCATGCTGCCAGAACGACAAGGTCAGACCGTGCGCGCCGCCGCGCGTTTCCCACCAATACGCGCCCAGCGGCAGCAGGTCCAGGGCCCCGTCGCCGGCCGCATCAAAGCTGCGCCGCGCCTGCCCGCGCAAGCGCTGCAATAGCGCGCCAGACGCGTGTTCGAGCGCCGCGCACAAGGCGCAGATGGCCGCCATCTCGTCAAATGCCTGACGCTCGCTGGCGTGGTAGTCGCGCCGCACGAGCAGGTCCAGCGTACCGCCGAGGCCACGCAGCATGGCGGCAAGGCGGGGCAGGCTTTCAGTACGCGCCGACATGGTCAGCGCGCGCAGCTGGCCAGCGGCAATCGCGCTGGCATGCGACAAGCCATTGTCGTACAGTTCACCGAGCAAGCGCCGCACCTGGGCCAGGAACACCAGTTCGGACGTACTCATCCCTGGCGCTGCTTCAGCAGGCGCCATCGCCAGGCCTGCCGGCCAGGCAAATTCGCGGCCATGCTTGCGCCAGACACAGGCCAGCGCATACAGGTGCAGCGCCTTGCGGATGGCGGCCGGCGTATCGGACACCATGGCCTCGACCCCGGCGCCGCGCAGATAGCTGCAGCCCAGTTTCAACAGGGGCAACTCGATCTGCAGCCGCGCATTGACGATGGTGAGGTCCGCCTGGTCGCCTTCAGCCAGCCAGGCCAGCGCCTGGCGCACCGCCGGCTTGCCGGCCTGCTTGCACACGGCGGCGCTGTCGAGCGCCAGCACTTCGTCCTGCACGCTGGCCGGCAACCCCTCCTGCGCGCTGTCTTGCGGCAGTTCGCGCAGCCACACGGCGGCGGCCAGGATATGCTTGCAGATGCCGGGCGCCGGGCAATCGCAACGGCCCTTCTGCGGCCCCCCCGCATCGAGCGACACATGCTGACCGTCGGCGACCAGGGCGCCGCCCGCGTCAGCCTGCCAGCCCACCTTGCCCGCCTCGATATCTTTCAGGGCGCGGCGCAGCAGGCCGGCGTTGGCCAACGTCGCCAGGCTGTCGTCGTCAAAGCTGCGGTACACGGCGTGCCAGCTCATCCCATCACCCCGGCCAGCCATTCGGCAAAGTGCTGCGGCGTCAGTGCCGCCACGTGCATGCCCTGATCCGCCAGGCGTTGCGCCATGCCGTGGTCATACGCAGGCTGCGCGCGCTCGTCGAGCGCGGCCAGGCCCAGCAGGGTGACGCGCGACTCGGCCATGCGCCTGAGCGCCGCCAGCAACGGCCCTGGCGGCGCGCCCTCCTCGAAATCGCTGATCAGGGCCAGTACCGTGCGCTGCGGGTTGCTCACCAGCTGCTCGCAGTACTGCACCGCGCGGCCGATATTCGTGCCGCCGCCCAGCTGCACCGTCAGCAGCACCTCGACCGGGTCGGCGGCAAGGTGCGTCAAGTCCACCACGCTGGTGTCGAACACCACCAGCCGCACGTTGACCGCCGGCAGGCCGGACAGGATGCCGGCCACCACCGCCGCATAGATCACCGAATCCATCATCGAAGCGCTCTGGTCGACGCACAGGATGACGTCCCACGGCAGGCTGCGCTTGACGCGCGCGTTGAAGATGGGCCGCGCAATGAGCAGTCGGCGGCTGGCCGTATCGTAGTGTTTCAGGTTGGCGGCAATGGTCGCGCGCCAGTCGAAATTCTGCGTGCTCTTCATCTGCGTGCGGCGAAAGCGGTTGCGCCGCCCCACCACCGCGTTGACGAAATCCTTGCGCAGGCGCTCGGTGATTTCCTCGACCACGCGCCGTATCACCGCGCGCACCGCGTCGTGCATGTCCGCGCCGAGCCGCCCGCGCATGCCGATCAGGGCGCGCGCCAGGGCCTGGTTCGGCTCCAGGCTGGCCAGCACCGCCGGATCGCGCAGCAAGCCGCTCAATTCATAGCGCTCGATCGCGTGGCCCTGCACGCGCTCGTAGACATCCTGCGGAAACAGCTTGCGCGCCTGCGCCAGCCAGTCGATGGCGCGCAGCTGGCTGGGGTCCAGCGAGCCACCGCCGCCGGCACGCAGCATGCCCTTGCGCTCATACTCGCGGCCATACAGATAATCGAGGCTGGCATCGAGCCGGCCATCATTGTCAGACCAGGCAGCGCCCTGCAGCGGCTGCGCGTAGCGCCCCAGTATCAGGCGCCAGCGGCGCAGCAACGCCTGATTGTCCAGATTCTCAGCCATGCGGCTTCTCCGTTGAAATATCCAGCCAGCCGGACAGCGCGTCGCGCTCCAGGCAAGCGGCCAGCGCCGCGTTCAGGCGGCCGCCGGCCAGCATCTCGTCTTCGCTGACGTCGCAATGAAATTCAGCCTGCAAGGCGTCCGGCGCGGCGCCATTCAGCACCGCCAGCGCCTCGGCCAGGTCGCTCGTCTCCTGCGGTTTCAAGCCCGTGAAGGCCAAGCGCAAATCGGGCAGATAATGGATGAAACTGGCCTCGTCCCAACTGCCGACCAGGGTGTTGAAGCTGCGCCGCAACCCCGGCTGCGTCAGCAGCAATTCAGGCGCGGCGGCCATCAGGCCAGACAGGAAGCGCACGGCATCCTGCGGCGTGGCGCCGGCGCCGAAGCGCTGTTCCAGCAAACGCGATAAATCCTGTTCACCCCAGGCGCCATCGAGGAACAGCAGCGCGGCGGCGGCGCCGCAGATGCCGGGCGCGCAGTGGCGCGTCGCCGTCAGGGCGTGCAGGCGCTGGTGCAGGTCGCCGGCCTCGAAGGCCAGGCCAGCCTCGGGCGCAGGCAAGGCGCTGCGCGCGGCGCGGCCAAATTCGCGCAATGCCAGCAATTGCCCAACTTGCGCGCTTTCCCCGTCCATCCCCGTATCGGCCAGACCGGACAGCAGGAACAGCGCGGCCGACCAGACGCGCCGCATCAGCGCCAGCACGCCAGGATGCTCGCGCACGCCCAGCGGCTCGCGCGCGCGCCACAGGGTCACCAGCGCATGGCCGCAGGCGACGATGGAGGAGAAATCGGCATCGGCATCGAGATGGCGCGACAACAGCGCCAGCAGGCCGGGCAGACGCTCATGCAATCCCACCACGCAGGCACGCACCAACAGGGCGGCGGCGCTGCCAGCCGAACGGGCCTGGCCCGCGGCGCCCAGCGCCTGCTCTTCGCGCAGCAGCCGCGCCAGCGCCACCTCGGCCAGGGTGGCGCCATCGGCGGACAACTCGATCAGGCGCGCTTCGACCAGCGGCGTCCACGCATACGTCCATTCCTCGAACAGCAGTTCCAGCCGGCTGCCGGCCATGAAATCCGGGCCGCCCTGCCAGCGCGCCAGGCCCGTATCGAGATACTGCATCAGATGAAAGAAGCGGCTGCGCCGGCGGTGACGGTCCTTGCGGTACAGGTCCAGCCGCGCCAGCCGCGTGTCGCCATCGTCCAGCCGCAAGCCGTGACGATGCGCAGCCAGGCGCGCGTCTTGCACCAGCGGCGGCGAACCGGCCGACGGCGGCACGTCGCCCAGCCGGCTGCCCGTCATCTGGCGCCGCACATCGTCGAACAAGCCCTGCATGCCGTCGTCGATGGCGCCCTTGACGAAGCAGGAGCGCATCGCGTCAAGCACATCCTGGCGGCCTGGCCCCGCATGGCCGCGCAACACGGCGAGCCTGGCCGCCTGCAGCACGGCCGCCTGTACCTCCGCCGTGGAAATACGCTCCTGCAAGCCGCGCGCCCGGCTGTGCCTTGCCAGCATGGTCAACTGGTCCACGGCGACGGTAAGCTGATGATCGCCGTCCGCCGACGATTGCAGAGCGTCCCAGACGGCCTGGTAATAGGCGGGCGCCGGCATGCCCGCGCCATAGCCATTCAGGGCATCGAGCCGCTCGAAGCTGTAGCGTATCAGCCAGCTGGGGCTGGCGGCAGCCGGCACGGCGTGGGCGGGATCGGCGTCAAGCAGTTCGATCAGCGCGCTGGTGTGAAAGCCGCCGGTGACCACCACCACGGGGCCGTCCACCTGCTTGCGCCAGCGGGCGATATGCGCCGCCATGTGGCGTTCGCGCGGCAGGCTGCCCTCCGCTTCCAGCACCGCCGGCTCGTAATCGAGACGGGCCATGGCGCAGTAGGAAAACACGTCGCCAAACATGCCGCGCCAGTCCGCCAGCGCGGCGCGCGAACGCGCTTCGAACAGGTGATCCCATAGTTCGTCCTGGTCGCGGCAGCCGGCGCGCGCGGCCAGAGTGTTCAGATAGGTGCTGTGGGCCAGGTAGCGCTCGGCCATCAGGCTGCGCGCCTCGACATCGGCCTGCGCGTCTGCCCTGCCCGCGCGCGCCTGCCACGGCAGATCGATGAAGGCCAGCTGCGCCTGCGCAGCCGCCCCCTCGCGCAGCGCCACCCATTCAGGGCTGTAATCGCAAAACGGGAAAAACGCCGATACCGTGCGCCCCCCCTCTTCGCTTGCCGCCTGCGTCTGGCACAACAGCGCCACGGGCGGGCGCGTGCGTTCGTCCAGCAGCAAAGGCAGCATGTCCGTGAAGCCTTCCGGCCCCTCGATCAGCACGGCGGCCGGGCGCAATTCGCGCAGCATGGCTTGCAATGCATGGCCGCACGCCGGGCTATGGTGGCGCACCGGCGCGAAGTACAAGCCATGCTCGAACAGCCTGGCGCGCGCGGCAGCCACGCCGGCCGGCAAATTCGGCTGCAAATCCGGCTGCACTACAGCCATAGCTTGCGCGCCGCGTCGCCGAAGCTTTTCCACAAATCGTCGCGGCGGCCACGTTCGCGCACCACCGTGTCGAAATAATGGCGCACGCGCTTGAGGTCATCGGCGTTGTCCTTCAGGACCACGCCTTGCAACTGGTTGGCCAGTTCGCGCGGGCGCAAGGTGCCGTCGCCGAAATGCAGCGCCTCGAGCGAGGCCGCATAGACCAGGTTGACCGCCTCGGCGCTCGACATCACCGCCTCCGGCGTCTTGATGGCCGTGCCTTCGCGGGTCTGTCCGGCGCGCAGTTCCTGGAACGTGGTCACCAGCAGTTCAACCACGTCACGCCCGACAACGACGGCGGCGCCGATGGCGTCCAGTTCGCGCTGCAGCTGCCGCATCACCAACTCGACTTCGAAACCATGGTCGCGGATCGGCTTGACGGTTTCGAAGTTGAAGCGGCGTTTCAGCGCCGACGACATTTCATGCACGCCGCGGTCGCGCAAGTTGGCGCTGGCGATGATATTGAAGCCGCGCCGTGCATGCACGCGCGCGTCGCCGCCCAGTTCCGGAATCATCAGCTGCTTTTCCGACATCAGTGAAATGAGCACATCCTGCATCTCGGGCGCGCAGCGGGTGATTTCCTCGAAGCGCACCAGCTTGCCCGCTTCCATGGCCTGGAACAAGGGCGATGGCACCAATGCGCGCCGGCTCGGCCCTTCGGCCAGCAGCAAGGCGTAGTTCCACGAATACTTGATATGGTCCTCGGTGATGCCCGCCGTGCCCTGGATCGCCAGCGCGGAGTCGCCGCTGATGGCCGCCGCCAGCAATTCGGACAGCAGCGACTTGGCCGTACCCGGCTCGCCCACCAGCATCAGCCCCTGATGGCCCATCAGGGTGACGATGGCGCGGTCGACCAGCGGATCGTCGCCATAAAATTTGCGGCTCACTTGCAGCGCCGCGTCGCCCAGGATGAAGCGGCGCACCGCACGCGGCGACAGCTGCCAGCCCTCCGGGCGCGGCTCGGTATCGGCCGCCTTCAGACGTTCCAGCTCGCTCGCGTAGCGCTGTTCGGCGCTGCGGCGCACCACCTGGCTATCGTTATGTTGTTCCATCATCATTGTGCTCTCTTTGCTTACCACGGCATTTTACTTTCCCATTGCGCATCATAGCCGCCGCACGCCTTCGACACCGCCAGATAATCGGCATAGGTTTCGGCCAGCAGCACGGATGGCACGTCGGCCAGCGGCACCGCCTCGTCGCGCCAGGAGCGCGGCAAGGGATAGAACTGCAGCGTTTTCAGGGCCGCCGCCATCAGTTCCTCGGGCAGGCTGCTGCCGGAAAATTCGATCACAGCGCGCAGGCCGGCGCTGATGAAATCCTTGTGATATTCGGTGAAGACGCCGCCATCCTCGGCCTGGCCGCGCTGATAGCCGTGCTTGCCGAACGCGCCGCGCAAGCCGAAGGTGTCGCCCACCCAGCCTTCGCGGTCCGCGATGTGCCGGCCCGCCATCAGCGAGGCATCGGGCAACTGGTGCGCCAGCTGCTCGAACAGGGGCTTGACCTTGTAATCCTTGAAATGGCGCTGCCAGGCGGCGATCTGCGGCGCATCCAGCAGCGAAGCGTGCGCCAGGCGCAGCCGGCTGCCTTCGTTCAGGGCGACTTCCTCGTCGTCCGCGTCCAGCAGGCTACCGTCGTCGCTGGGGCGCAGCAGGGTACTGCCTGCGTCATCTTCCCGTATCCACACCAGCGCCTGCACCAGGCGTCCCGCGATCGGGTGGCCGAGCAGGTAGTCGCGCCACTCCTGCGCCGGCCAGACACGTCCCGCGCACATGGCTTCGTACAGGCGCGCCGTCTGCATGGTTATCACTTGCTTGAGTTCTTTCTTGCACACGGATAGCTGCTGTTTGGCTTCCTTGGCCAGTTCGGGCGATTCGTCCTGCCGCGGCTCGGGCAAGGCCTTGATCTCCTTGCCGTCAGGGTTGTGCAGGCGCGGTTTCATGGCGCCGTCCAGGGTCACATGGAAGACCCGCCCGCCATACGACAGGTCGAGCCGTCCGCTGTCGTCAAAGCCGCCCGTCGGGATGGTGCGGTCGCCCAGCTGGTCGTGGCTCCAGCCCTTGCCTTGCGCGATGCGCTCGACCAGCAGGCGCGCCTTTTCCTGCACCGAAGCGGTGCGGTAGCGCCGCGCGATCCCCAGCAATAACTGGATCACGGCCGGGTCGTAGCCGTCGGCCAGGCCGTCGAGCATCGCTTCGATCTGCGCGCGGCGCGGGTAATGGTCGCGCATATACGCTTGCAGCAGGCTGATCGCCACATGGCCTGGCGTGTAGGCGGCCAACGCCAGGATGCCCTTCTCGCCGATGGCGCTGCCCAGGTACTCGGCCATCTTGTTGCGGCGGATCTGGTCGAATACCTGCTCCAGGGTCATCTTGCCCTCGGCGGCATAATGCTGGGGATAGCGCCTGGCGTGGTCCTGGTAACTCTGGTAGGCCTGCGGCGCGCGCGCCTGCGCTTCTGCGGTCGCCACTTCCAGGCTCGGGCCGCGCAAATCCTCGTTGATAAACAGGCGCAGCACCGTCTCGCCCAAGGCGGCGCGGCCTGCCTCGTCCAGCAGGCCCAGATAGCGCAGCAGCAGGGCATTGCCGCCCGGCTCCTTCAATTTACAGGCCAGCACCACCCACCAGCGGATGATGTCGGCGTCGACCGGCGTGCCGTCCTGCCAGCGGCAGGCGGGCAGCGCCTCGAAGACGAACCAGGCCAGGCCGACGGGCGCCTTGCCCTTCAAGCCCTTACGCGCGGCGGCCAGCAGTATCTCGGGCGACAGGCGCGGGCTCAAGTCCTCGCCCAGTTTTTCCAGCGCCGTCAGCAGCGCGGCGATCACGGTTTCGCGCGTCTCCCTGTCCAGCGCCTGGTACAACGCCGGGATGGCGGCGCGGTAATCGAGGTCGGTCAGCCAGCGCGCCGCGCCGATGCGCATGTCCTGCTTGCCCGATCCCAGCGCCTCGGCCACGCGCTTGCCGATATCGGGCAAGCTGGACAGCACCTGCTGCGCGCTGGCGCGGTGCTGCTTGCCCTCGCCCAGCGCGATCTCCATCACGCGCGGCAGCCATTGCACCGGCAGCACCGGGAAGGTGGCCAATATTTCCAGGGTGGGACCCAGCTCGGGCGCCACGCCCCGGCGCCTTTCGGCGGCGCGCAAGCCCAGGCCCTGGTCGATCAGTTCGGGCTGTTCCGCGAACAGCGGCCAGACCATGTCCGCCGCCAGCACCTGCTGCGGCTTGACGCCCCACCAGTTGCTGCCCATGCAGGCCATGGCCACGCTGTCCTGCTCGTCGCCGGCTTCGCGCATGGCGCGCGCCAACAGGCGCAGGTCGAAAGTCGACAGATCCTGGCACGCCAGCCATTGCTGGAAAAATTCATCGTGCCAGAAATGGAAAATATTGCGCCGCGTGGCCAGCAGCCAGCGCGCCATGTGCGCCACGCCAAAGTCAGACAGAGCCGCCAGCTTGCCCTGCAGCTCGATCGGTTCGCGCACCAGGTTGTTTTGCAGGGACTGCGCGTCGCTCTTCGCTGCCTCGCCATTGAACACGCGTATGGCCGCTTCCAGCCAGGCCGGCTTGATCGTCTCATAGCGCTTCAGGCGCTCCTGCTTCCATTCGTACTTGTGCTTGGCGTGCTCGTTGTCTTCGCGCTCCTGCCGTGCTTCGACGCGGTACTTTTCCAGCAGCGCCGCATGGTTGGCCTGCAGCAGTTGCAGCGCGGCGTCGCCCAGGCGCGTCACCGGCGGCGCGGGCGGCAGCGGCGGCAGCGGCAAGTCCGCCGCGCCGGCATCGCTGGCCGCGTCCAGCCACGACAAGGCGTTGCGGATGGCCGCCTGCACCGGCTTGCTCGTCTCCTGCGCCAGCGCCTGTTCCAGCAGCGCCCCCTGCTGCGGCCCCAGACTGCGGCCCAGCAGTTCGGCCGCCTGCACCCGCTCTTCCGTCTTGCCAGTCAACAGGCACTGCTGCAGCAAGGTGGCTCTGCGCTCCTCGGGAATGGCGGCCAGATGGGGAGCCGCTTCGGTGCGCACGCTCTTGCCGCCATCGACGGCCAGGCGCACCAGGACGGCGGCGAAAGTGTCGGCCAGCGCAGGTGCGGCGCCCAGGCGTCTGGCCAGCTGCGCCTTGCCGCTGGCCGACAGCACTGCCGGCAAGTGCTCCACCAGCGCGGCATGCGCGAGCATGTAAGCGTCGAGCGCGCCGGGCGCCAGCAGGCGCTGCAGGCAGTTGTCGCGCACGTATTCGTTCAATTCGCGCCGCTCGAACACCAGTTGCAGCGCGCCCTCTTCCGCCTCGCCATCGGCGGCCAGCAGGCGCGCCAGCAGCAGCACGTCCCAGCCGCGCCGGTTGACCGTGGTCGCTTGCGCTCGGGTCTCGGAAAAACTGGCGAACAGCGCATCGCTGACCAGGTAGTCGAGCCACTGCGGCACCGCGGCGCCGGTGCGCTCCAGCGAGTCGCCCCCGTCGGCCGCCTGCAGCAGCTTGCCCAAGCGGACCAGCAGCGCCACGTCCAGCGTCGCCGCATCGGACTGGGCATAGAACTGGTGCCGGTGGCGCAGGCTTTCATTGGCCAGTGCCGCATCCTTGTTAGGCATGTTATGGGTATAAAAATGCGAGTACAGGCGCCCTGGCTTGCCCAGCAAGGTGCCGCCGCGCGGCGCCGCCGCCTGCACATCGAGCAGCACGCCTTCCTGGCGCCCTTCGCAAACGAACTCGCAGGCGCGCTCCCACAGCGCAGGCGATATCTGCGCCAGGCCGCGCAAACCCTTTTTCAATTGCGCGTGCTCATCCAGGCCCACTACGCCCTGCGCCAATTCCAGTATTTTTTTAAACATCGGGTGATTCGTCTTTCCTGTTCATCAAGGCCCTTGCCGGGCATGTTTTTTCGCAATCAGCGTCCAGATCCGCAGCATTCATCTTGCATCAAACTTGCATCCAATCAAGTTGCTGATTGTATATTCTTACCCTCCTGACAGCATGCACGTTTGGATGACGAGCATCAAAAAAAAAGCGCTCCCGCAGGAGCGCCATCGCCACAATAGCTGCCTTATGCCGGCGTATCCTGCAACCGGTAGATGCTGGAGAAATCGAGCCCGCCCGATCCAGCCTTGCTGTGCATGTCGTACAGCGTGCGCGCCAGCGCGCCCAGCGGCACGCTGGCGCCCGCCGCCTCGGCGCTTTCCACGGCCAGCCCCAGGTCTTTCAGCATCAAATCGACGCCGAAGCCGCCCGTGTAGCCGCGCGACGCGGGCACGTTTTCGGCCACGCCCGGGCACGGGTTGTAGACCTCCAGGGTCCAGTTGCGGCCCGAGCTTTTCGCCATCACGTCCGACACCACCTTCGGGTCCAGCCCATTGGCCACGCCCAGGCGTATCGCTTCGCTGGTGCCGATCATGAGTATCCCCAGCAGCATGTTGTTACATATCTTGACCGTCTGGCCGCAACCCGAGCCGCCCGCGTGAAAAATCGCCTTGCCCATGACGTCCAGGTAAGGCCGCGCCGCCGCCAGCGCGGATTCTTCACCGCCCACCATGAAGGTCAGGGTGCCGTTGGTGGCGCCCGCCGTGCCGCCCGACACGGGCGCGTCCAGCATCGGCATGCCCTTGTCCTGCGCCGCGCGGCCCACCTGGCGCGCCGCTTCGGTGGAAATCGTCGAGCAGTCGATCAGCAGGGTGCCGGGCCGCGCCTGCACCAGGATGCCAGAGTCCCCAAAAGGGTTACCCAAATAAGCACCCAGCACGTGGCGGCTGGCCGGCAGCATCGTGATGACGATGTCGGCCTGGCCTATCGCCGCCGCCTGGTCATCGGAGACCAGACCACCGCCATCGGCGAATTGCCGCACGCTGGCCGGCAGCAAGTCGAAACCCGTCACCGCATGGCCGGCCCGCACCAGGTTCTGCGCCATGGGCAAGCCCATGTTGCCCAGGCCGATGAAAACGATATTGGTGCCCATGGCCTTCCCCTTATTTCATCGAGATGGTGGTATTGACGCCGCTGCCGCCATCGTCCGGGGCGAACCAGCGCGCCGTGACGGTCTTGGTCTGCGTCCAGAAGTACAAGGCTTGCTTGCCGTTCGGGCCCAGATCGCCCAGCTTCGACGCGCGCGACCCCGTGAAGCTGAAGTAGGCGACGGGCACGGGAATGGCCACGTTGATGCCCACCTGTCCCACATCGATCTCGTTCTGGAACTTGCGCCCCGCCCAGCCGGACGAAGTGAAGATCGAAGTGCCGTTGCCGTTCGGGTTGGCGTTGATGAAGGCGATGGCCTGGTCCAGGGTGTCCGTCTCGACCACGCACATGGCGGGGCCGAAGATTTCCTGCGTGTAGACGGAATTCGACGCTGCCACCTTCGAGAAAATCGTCGGTCCCATGAAATTGCCGCCCTCGTAGCCGGCCACCTTGTGGCCGCGGCCATCGAGCAGCAGCTGCGCGCCTTCGTCCACGCCCGCCTGGATCAGCTTTTCCGCCCGCTGCATGGCTGCTTTCGACACCATCGGCCCCAGGTCGGCATCGCGGTCGCTGCCCGGCCCCACTTTCAGGGCCTGCGAGCGGGCGACGATTTCCGGCAGCCAGGAACGGGCCTCGCCCACCAGCACGACGACGGAATTGGCCATGCAGCGCTGGCCGGCCGCGCCGAAGGCGGCGCCGATCAGGTTATTGATCGCCTGTTCCTTGTTGGCGTCGGCCAGCACGACGCAATGGTTTTTCGCGCCCATCATCGATTGCGCGCGCTTGCCCGATTCGCTGGCGCGGCGGTACACATGCGTGCCCACGTGGGTGGAACCGATGAAGGAGACGGCCTTGATGTCGGGATGGTCGCACAGCATGTTGACGACGTCGGCGCCGCCATGCACGACGTTCAGCACGCCGGCCGGCAAGCCCGCCTGGTACATCAGTTCGACTAGGTACATGGTCGAGGACGGGTCTTGCTCGGACGGTTTCAAGACAAACGTATTGCCGCAGGCGATGGCAATCGGGAACATGAAGCACGGCAGCATGACGGGGAAGTTGAAGGCCGTGATGCCGGCGCCCACGCCCAGCGGCTGGTAGATATTGTAGACATCGACACCCGTGGCTGCGTTTTCCGCGATTTCGCCCAGCTGCAGGGTGGCGATCGAGCACGCGTGTTCCACCACTTCCAGGCCGCGCATCACCTCCCCTTCCGCGTCGGGCAAGGTCTTGCCATGTTCGCGGGTGATCAGTTCGGCCAGGGCGCCGATGTTTTCGCGGATCAGGTGCTGGTACTTGAGCATGATGCGCATGCGCGCCGCCAGCGGGGTATTGCGCCAGGTTTTAAAGGCTTCCTTGGCCGTGGCGACGGCCAGATTGACTTCGTCGGGCGTGGAAAACGGCACCTTGGCGACGATTTCCTGCGTGGCCGGGTTGACGACGTCGCGCCATTCGCTGCTGGTCGAGGCGTGGTGCTTGCCGCCGATGTGCAGGGGGATGGCGGGGACCGGGGTGACTGCGTGAGTGAGGGCTTGGTTCATGTGAGGCTCCGTAAGGTATTCGATGGTTATTTCTTGACCAGGTTGCACGCTGCCGCATCCATCGGCTTGAAGGCCTGGTCGGCGGGGATGGTCGACAGCACCTTCAGGTAATCCCACGCGCCTTTGGATTCGGCCGGGGTTTTGACCTGCACCAGGTACATGTCGTGGATCACGCGGCCGTCGGGGCGGATGGAGGCGTTGTTCATGACGGCATCCTTGATGGGCAGCTCGCGCATCTTCTGGGCGACGATCTTCGAATCGTCGCTCTTGGCCGCCGCCACCGATTTCAGGTAGTGGTAGACGCTGGAATACACGCCCGCCTGCACCATGGTCGGCTTGGCGCCCTTGTTGAGCGCTTCAAAGCGTTTCGCAAACGCGCGGCTGCGGTCATCGTAATCCCAGTAAAAGCCGTCCGCGTAGACGAGGCCCTGGGCCGTTTCCAGCCCCAGCGCGTGCACGTCCGAGAGAAACACCAGCAAGGCGGCCAGGCGCTGGTCCTTGCCGCTGCCGATGCGGAACTCGCGCGCCTGCTTGATGGCCGATACCGTGTCGGCGCCGCCGTTGGCCAGGCCGATCACCTGCGCTTTCGAGCCTTGCGCCTGCACCAGGAAGGACGAAAAATCGGACGCGTTCAGCGGATGGCGCACGGCACCCAGCACCGTGCCGCCGTTGCGCTTGACGACTTCGCTGGCATCCTTTTCCAGCGAGTGGCCGAACGCGTAATCGACGGTGACGAAGTACCAGGATTTTTGCCCCAGCTTGGTCAATGCCGCCGCCGTGCCGGCCGCCTGCGAATAGGTGTCGAACATCCAGTGGAAACCGTTCGGCGAGCAATCCTCGTTCGTCAGGCGTCCCGTGGCAGGGCCACTGAACATGGCGATGCCGCCCTTTTCTTTCATGAGCTTTTGCACGGACAGGGCCACCGAGGAATTGGTGAGATCGGCGATGGCGTCGACCTTGTCGCGGTCTATCCATTCGCGCGCCTTGGAGGCGGCGATGTCGGCCTTGTTCAAATGGTCGGCCGAGAGGATCTCGATCTTCATGCCCTTGCATTCGGCTTTCAGGCAATCCTCGACAGCCATCTGGCTGGCGACGACGGAGCCGCGCCCGCCCATGGCCGAATATGGGCCGGACATGTCGGTCAGGATGCCCACCTTGACGACGCCATCGGAAATTTGCGCGTGCGCGCCGGTGAAAGACAGGGAAAGCGCCAGCGCGCCCATGGCCAGAACGGTTTTTTTCATGCGTGTCTCCTGAGGGGTGAGGGTTTTTCTTATATGTATAGATGCATTCTGCATGTGTAAAAATATGCACTCAAGTGAAATTAATGCATAATTCCTTTGCAAAAATGCACAGGGAGGGTTTGCCATGCTCGATTGGGACAATGTACGGGTCTTCCTGGAACTGACGCGCAGCGCCGGCCTCGTCGATGCGGCGAAAAAGCTGGGCATCGACCATTCCACCGTGTCGCGGCGCATGCGCAAGTTCGAGGAACAGGTGGGCACGCAGCTGTTCGACCGCAACTACGTGGGCTACCAGCTGACGCCCGAAGGCCACCGCCTGATGGAATACGCGGAAGCCATGGAAAGCACGGTGTTTGCCGCCACCGAGGAACTGGGCGAACACAATCGCCTGCTGTCGGGCCAGGTGCGCCTGGGCGCTACCGAGGGCTTCGGCGCCATCGTGCTGGCGCCCCACCTGGCGCAGTTCTGCGGCAGGTACCCGCACATCAGCGTGGACCTGATCGCCGTGCCCCGTTTCGTCAGCCTGTCCAAGCGCGAAGCGGACGTGGCCATCTCCATCGAGCGCCCCCTGTCCGGCCCGTATGTCGTGACGAAGTTGTCCGACTACCGCCTGAAACTGTACGCCACGCCAGGCTACCTGGCGCGCCACGCGCCGATCACCAGCGTGGCGCAGCTGGCGCAACACCCGATCATCGGCTACGTGGACGACCTGGTCTTCAGCGCGGAGCTGCGCTACATGGATAACGTGGCGCCCGATTCCCTGCGCGCGTTTCGCAGCACCAGCGTCATCGCCCAGTACCACGCGGCGCGCGCGGGCCAGGCGCTGGCGATCCTGCCCTGCTTCGTGGCGCAGCAATCGAACGAACTGGTGCCCGTGCTCGACGGCGAGATCGACCTGCTGCGCGCCTTCTGGATGATCTCGCCCAGCGAGCGGCGCAACATCGCCCGGGTCAGCGCCCTGTGGAACTACCTGCGCACCGCCATCGACCTCAATCACGCCTACCTGATGGGCGAAACGGCCACGCCCAGCTGGCCAAGCTGACTGCGCGCTACACTGTCGCCACAAATGAATAAGGGAGAACGCCATGCTGATGGATGCAAACCAGGCCGTTTTGGTCATTGTCGACCTGCAAGGCCGCTTGATGCCGGCCATCCACGATGCCGGCCTGGTGCTGGCACAAAACCTGCGCCTGGCGAAGATCGCCCGCCTGCTCGACGTGCCCGTGCTGGGCACGGAACAGAACCGCCAGGGGCTGGGGCCGAACGTGGAAGAGATCGCCGCCCTGTGCGAACGGACCTTGCACAAGACGCATTTCGGCGCCTGTTTTGATGGCTTGCAGGACATGCTACCCGCCGGGCGCAGGCAGATCGTCGTCACCGGTTGCGAAGCGCATGTGTGCATGCTGCAGACGGCCATCGGCCTGCTGGAACGCGGCTATGACGTGAGCATCGCCATCGACGCCGTCGGTTCGCGCCAGGCCGCCAGCCGCGACGCGGCGCTGGCCCGCCTGGACAAGCTGGGCGCCCACCTGGTGACGGTCGAGATGCTGGCCTTCGAATGGTTGCGCGACTGCAAGCACCCGCGTTTCCGCGAAGTACTGGCGCTGATTAAATAATACGCGAGGTTTAAGCCAGATCAAGCCCTTCGGCGGCCCATTTGCTAGCTTGGTAACAGCGCCGCCATTGCGAGCGGCGCGCCGTCCATCTCAGCAAGGGAACCATCATGGCCTATATCCTGCGAGGCAAGCTGTGCGGCTTGATCTGCGCCGAGTGTCCTGAAGCCTTATCCCACGTCATCGTGCGCCTGTACCGGCCGCGCGCGTCGCAAAACGTCACGGCCCTGGCCGTGGCCAGCGCCAAGGAAACCTTCGCCATCCTCACCGATGACGAAGTGCAGGCCAAGGCCCCCTTTCTGCTGGCCGAAACGCGCACGGACGACGATGGCAACTACAGTTTTACCCTGGCAGGCGATTACCAGGGCGAGGCCGTCGAAGTCGATATCCTGTGCCCTACCGTGCCGCATCTGAAACCGGGGCCGAAAGGCCCCGTGCCGCTGCAGTTTTCCATCACCACGCTCCAGCCGCGCTGGCGCCAGGCCGACAATGATTTCCTCGCCGTCTGGGACTATTGCCTGCCGCAACGCTTCTGGTGCCTGGTGCGCGCCCGCTTCGGCGCCTGGACCATCTGCGGCCGGCTGCGCACCTGCGATGCGCCGCATGCGCCGATCGCCGGCGCCACCGTGCGGGCGTTCGACGCCGACTGGCTGCAGGACGACGCGCTGGGCCAGGCGATCACCGATGCCGGCGGACGCTTCCGCATCGATTACCTGACGTCCGACTTCACCTTGACGCCCTTCTCCCCATTCATCAACGTGGAGTTCGCCAGCGGGCCCGACGTGTATTTCACGGCGCAGCTGGGCAGCGTGACCATCCTGTCGGAAACGCAGGCCAACGGCCGCCAGCCGGGCCGGGAAAACGTGGGCCACTGTTTCTGCGTGGAATTGTGCTCGAAAGAAGTCTTGCCGCCCGACGTGGAAGGCGTGCCGCACTGGCAGCAGGTGGAAATCTTCGACATCCACCCGTTTCCCTCGCTGGCGGGCTTTTCCCCGCAAGGCTATGCGGGCGGCGCGGGCGCCTCGTATGTCTTCGCCGGCGGCGTCACCCTGAAGGGCAATTGTCCGCTGCGCAACAGCGCCATCCCCGCCAACCCGCTCGAATACCGCTTCCTGATCGGCGAATGGTCCTGGCCCGGCGGCACGGACGACCCCACGGCGCTGCCCACGGTGGCGCCGGCCAGCCTGGCGCCGTTGACGCAAGTGCTGGGCACGCATGTCGGTTATGTGTTTTATACGAATGGACTGGGCCTCGCCGATTCGGCGCCCGTCATCGTCGATGCGGGCGATCTGCAAGCGGGCGGCTGGATACGGGTGGACGGCAAGCCCGTCACGGTGGACATGCGCGACGGCACGACGGCCATCGTCAACGTAGCGCCCAACATCTTCCTGCGCACGTTTGATTTGCTGACGGTGAACACGCCGGCCATCACCAGCCTGCATCCGGCCAAGCTGCCGGGCGGCTTGCCCATCCTCGACGCGGGCCGCAGCCTGACGGCGGCCGAAAGCGAACCGATACGCCGCTACCGCCTGGGCTTCGAAGTGCGCGACGGCATCAGCCTGGCGCAGGTGGCGACGGACGGGCTCGACTCCATCGTCTTCGACAATTCGCCCGTCATCGTGGCGCTGGATCTGGAAGAGCTGCGCAGCAATGCCTGCAATCCCATCGCGGGCGGCCTCGTGCATATCCTGTACACGATCGACCATCCGCATTTGCGCTTTTTCAATATCACGATATCCAACAACAACGGCATCCAGCATCCGCCGCCACCGCTGCCGGCCGCCAGCTTTACCCCACCGCCGCCACCGAGCAACTATCTGTTCCGCGGCGGCGCGGGCGGACCGCATTTATCGGGCAACAATGGCGGCTTCCCCGTCAACGTGGCGCTCGATCCGCCGTGCGCCTACCGCGTGGCGATTGCGTGGCAGACGCGGCATTACCTGGCGTCCAGCCACAGCATCGACAGGCTGTACTGCAAGTAGGCATGCTTCAGAAATAGCGCACCCACGCCCGTTGCGAAGTGCGCTTGTAGTGGGCAAACGCGCGACAGGGAAAGTACAGCACGGGCATCAGGGCCAGCGCGATCAGCCACACTTGCCAGATGTGCTCGACGCCATAGCGGGCACCGTGGTTAACGCCCAGTACGGCCGTCAAGGCGAGGCCGATGGCCAGCAGCAGGTATAAATGCAGCAGATAGTAAAACATGGGCGCGCCGCCAAAGGTGGCGCACGCCCGCGTGAACCAGTTATCGACGCTTTCCAGCCAGGCCAGGCCCAGCAAACCCAGGCCCAGGGTGAACAGCAGGAAATCCAGCGACGGCGGATACTTGGTGAAGTTCAGCACGCTCATGGCCGTGCGCAAGGCCGTGTCGCCCGCCACCCAGGGCAGGGTTTCACCATAGAGATTCAAACCGCGCAGCACGGCCAGCAGCAGCAAACTGCCGCCGCCCAGCGCCAGCAACAGGCGGTGCCGTCCTTCGACAGACCGGCCGCGCGCATACAGGGGCCCGGCCACATAGCCGAGCACGATCACGCCTATCCATGGCAGCAGCGGGTAACTGACCTTGATCTTCATGGCGCCGTCCGCCACCAGGTAACCCCGTTGCAGCAGCACCGTCAGCGCGTAATAGGCAAAGCTGCCCTCTTCCGCGCGCAAGCCGGTGAACAGATGCTGCCCCGCGATGATCGCCACGCCCAGCAGCGCCAGCACCTTCAATGGCAGCCGGTGCAGCACGGCCAGCGCCATCATGGCCAGGCCGATGACCCAGATCACCTGCAGATACAGCACGGCCGGCGGAAACGCCCCGCTCCAGGCGAAGTTGACGAACACCAGTTCCAGCAGCACCAGCAGCAAGCCCCGCTTGAACAGGAAACCACTGGCGCTGCGGGGTCCGGCCGCCGGATGCGCGTACAGCCAGGCGGACAGACCCGTCAAAAAGACGAACATGGGTGCGCACACGTGGGCCGCCAGGCGGGTGAAGAACAGGGCCGGATCGACGCTGGCCGCATCCATCGGGTCGCTCACCTGGTGATGTAAAAAGACGGTTTCGCGCACATGGTCGAACAGCATGATCAGCATGACGAGGCCGCGCAATACGTCGATGACGGCGATGCGGGCGCGCAAGGTGGTAGTAGAAGTCGATGTCATGGCGATAGCTTAAAAACGGTAGTGCGCATTCAGGGTCAGCGTGCGCTCGGCCCCCGGCGCCACCCACAGCTGACTATAGGAACTCGCATAGTAGCTGCGGTTGAACAGGTTTTCCACGTTCAAGGCCAGGCGCAGTTTGGCGTTGGGCGAATACGAGGCCAGCAATTTGGCCGTCGTGTAGGCCGGCAAGGTAAAACTGCTGCTGACGGCGACGTCGCCCAGGCGCTCGCCCACGTACTGCACGCCGCCGCCCACGCTGGCCATGCCCATACCCAGCGCGAACCGCTGCGTGGCGAGGACATTGGCGCTGTGGCGCGGCACGTTGGCGAAGCGGCTTCCCGTCACGATCGTATTGTCGCCGCGCGTGACGCTGGCGTCCGTGTACGCATAGGCGCCCGAGACGCGCAAGCCGCGCGCCACTTCGCCCGACACGTCGACCTCCACGCCACGGCTGCCCACCTCGCCCGCCGCGATGGCGAAGTCCGTGTTGGCGGGATTCGTCGTCAGCACATTGCGCTTGCGGATGTCGTACACGGCCACGGTGCCTGTCAGCTTGCCCGTTTCCAGCTTCGCACCCAGCTCATACGAGCGGCTGCGCTCGGCCGGGAAAGCCTGGTTGGCGATGCTGATGCCGCTGTTGGGCCGAAAGCCCTTCGCCGCGCTCGCGTACAGCGACCATGCCTTCGATGGCTGGTAGACGAGGCCCGCGCGGGGGCTGGCGGCCGACAGCGACTGGCGGTTGCTGACATTCAGGCGCTTGTTCGTCACGTCCTGCGTGTACGTATCGTGGCGCACGCCGACCAGCGCCTTCCACTGCGCGCCCAGGTCCACCTGATCCTGCGCATACAGGCCACGCGCCCGTTGCCCTTCCTGCGTATCGATGGACAGGGCCAACGGATCGGCCTTGCCGCCATACGCGGGATGGAAGATATCGATGGCATAGGCGTTGGCGGCGGACGGATTGCGGCGCAGCTGTACCCGGTGGTCGTCGAAATGATAGGCGTCGACACCGGCCAGCACCTCGTGCGCCAGGCCCCCCGTCCTGAACTTGCCCAGCAACTCGACGCGGGCCGACGCGTCGGTGGCCGAGAAATCGCGATGGCGGCGCTGGCGGCTCAGGGTGCGGCCATCGGCCAGCAGCTTGTTCGCCTCGGTCGAATAGCCGGTCAATTCGCTGTCGCGGTAAGAAACGCCCGCCTGCACCGTCCAGTCGTCGGACAGCGCGTGGTGGAGGAACAGCTGCTGCCCCAGCGACTTGACCGTCATGGGGCCGTCGCCCGGTTCGCCCAGGAAGCGCGAGACGGGGACAAGTCCCAGTTGGCCATTGACGGCCACCACGCCCCGGTCGAACGGCGCGCGCTGCCGCACCGCTTCGATTTCATACGACACGGTCGTGTGTTCGCCCAGCAGCCAGAGGAAGGAAGGCGAAAACAAGCTGCGTTCGACCTTCAAGGTATCGCGGAAGCTGTGCCCCTCTTCATGCGCCGCGTTGAGGCGGTAGGCGATAGTGCCGCTCAACGGCCCCGTCAAGTCGGCGGCGGCGCGGCGCGTCTGGAAACTGCCCAGTGAAAAATCCGCGCCATATTCGGGCGTGAATTTCGGCTTTTTCGTCGTGATGTTCACCGTGCCGCCCGGCTCGCCCCTGCCATACAGGGCCGAAGCGGGGCCTTTCAGCACCTCCACCGCCTGCGTATTGCCTCCGTCGCGCATGCCGTTGTAGCCGCGGCTGCTACTGAAACCGTTGACCATGTAGTCGGAACCGAAATTCGGGTCGCCCGTGAAACCGCGCATGGCGTAGCTGTCCCACAGGCCGCCCAGCGGGCTTTGCTTCGCAATGCCGCTGGCCAGGTCCAGCGCGCCAGCCAGGGTCGTCACGCCCGCGTCGCGCAGCAAGTCGCCGGTGAGCACGCGCACGCTTTGCGGCAAGTCCATCAGCAAGGCATCCGTCTTGGTGGCGCCCGTGGCCGACAGGCTGCGGTAGTGCTGGCGCTCGGCCTTGACGGTGACGACATCCAGCGCAGCGGGCTTGTCGGCGGCAGGGTCAGCCGCCAGCACCAGGGGAGAGGCGGCGGCAAGCAAAAGCGCCACGGGGCGGCGGTAAAACACGGACATGGGATTCCTGACAATGGGCAATTCAATGCAATAGGCTTGCATTATAATTGATAATCAATTCTCATTAAAGATTTCATGGAAAATCTGCGCCAAGAACTCCACGGACACTGGCACCTTGGCCATGGGCGTGACGACCGTTCACGTCGGCGTAACGGTGTCTGGCAGCGCGCGGCAAGCTGGTGGTGGATGTGGCCGGCTGAACGCCGGCTTGTTACTGGCAGGTGGAAGCGTTAATATACAAGGATATACTTGCATATCAAGATGAGGCCGGGCATGCGTGAAAAACTGGAAAAACTGCTGGCGCAGGGGCGCGACAACGCCCTGCTGCGCTTTGGCCTGGGCGATGCCTGCCTGAAAGAGCATGACGCGCAGCAAGCGGCCCTGCACCTGACGCAAGCCACCGCGCAGCAACCGGGCTATTCCGCCGCCTGGAAGCTGCTGGGCAAGGCCTTGCACCAGCTGGGCCGGCTGGATGACGCGCAAGCCGCCTGGATCACCGGTATGACGGTGGCCCAACAGCAAGGCGACTTGCAAGCCGTCAAGGAAATGACGGTATTCCTGAATCGCCTGCAAAAACAGCGGCAGGCGGCACAGTAAAAACGGCTTAGTGCGCGTGCGCCGCGCCCTTCGCGTCAAGAGGCAGCGCCTCGCCCCGCTCCTTCGCCAGGCGCTTGGCCAGCAAGCCGTCCGCTTCGGCCGCATAGGCACGGCAGGCGCTGGCGTCGATCAGGGGATTGTCCGTGCCGCTGCGTCTGGCGGCCTTGCCCAGCACGTCCGTCGTGCCCGGATGCACGGGGATGATGATGTCGCATGGCAAGGCCGCCACCTTGGCGATGCTCGCTTCGAACGAGGCCGAAATATCTGGCGAACCTCCCTTGCCCTTGCCCGTATAACGGAAATCGCCGCTCGCATACGGGTTCAGGCTGTCCGCATACACGACGTCCAGGCAGCGGTCGCCTTCGCACGAGGTCCACGTCCACGTCGTGCCGCCTGGCGTGTGGCCCGGCGTCATGTGGGCCGTCAAGGTCAACGGTCCGACCTTGACGGTATCGCCCTCGCCCACCAGGCTGACCTTGCGCACCTTGGCGACGTGCACGACGGGATTGGCCTGGTATTGCGGATCGTCCTTGCCATTCGTGCCGCTTTGCAGGCCAAGGGCGCCCGAGGCGCTGGCCATCACGGTGGCGCCGCTGGCCCGTTGCAGTGCTGCAATGCCGCCCGCATGGTCCCAATGGGCATGCGAATTGAGGATGACTTTCACGTCCTCGATGCGAAAGCCCAGCGCCTGGATATTCGCGATGATCAGGGGTGCCGATTGCGGCAGCGCGCCGTCGAGCAGGATATGGCCCTGCGGACTCGTCACCAGCACGGCGGACAGGCCGGCCGTGCCCACGTACCAGGTATTGCCAAAGACATTGAACGGCTTGACGGGCGCGTTCCATTCCTTGCAACTATCACAATTAACAGGTTTATCCTGCACCGGTGCGGGCGTCTTCGCCTGCACCGCGCCAGCCGCCATGGTCGCAACCGTAGCCAGCATCAACTTCGCCAATAGTGTCATCTTCATCTCCAGAGTGTCAAAAAGAAGGGCGCCCGCACCGGCGCGCCCGGGGGGGGGTATCAATGCATGCGGCCGGTCCTGTCGGCCAGGGTGTCGCGGATGTGTCCGGCGTCGAGCGAGCGCCGCTGCGCGCCGGCGGCGTCCAGCAGCACCACGGTGACGTGCTTGCCGCCGCTGCGCATGCGCATCGTCAGGCAGCTGCCCGCCGCGTTGCTGCTGCCCGTCTTGGACAGCAAGATGTCCCAGCCCTTGCCGCCCACCAAGGGATTCGTGTTGTGCAAGGTGCGCGTCCTGCCATTGACGGCCACGCTCGCCTGCGGGTGGCTGGTGATGCGCGCGATGTCCGGATAGCGCGCGGCTGCCGCGACGATCTTCGCCACTTCGCTGGCCGTGGACGTATTCGCCGGCGAACTGCCGACCGGGTCCGTCAAGGTGGTGCGGCGCAAACCCAGCTGGCGTATCTTCGCCTGCAAGGCGAGGTGAAACGCCGCGCTGCCGCCCGGATAGGTGCGCGCCAGCGCGGCGGCGGCGCGGTTTTCGGATGGCAGCAGCGCCAGTTGCAACAGCGCGCCGCGCGACACGGCCACGCCCTCGGCCAGCAGGCTGTGGCGCTGCATGGAAGCGTCGCCATCGGCGCGCACGATACGCAGCTGTTCCTCCGGGTCGAGGCCCGCATCGAGCACCACCATGGCCGTCATCAGCTTGGTGATCGAGGCGATGGGCACGACGGTGTCCGCATCCTTCGCCATCAGCACCTTGCCGCTGGCGTCATCGAACACCAGCATGTGTTTCGCGCTGACGGGCAAGGCCAGCATGCCGGAGGCGGCCTCGGCCAGGGTCGCCCCGTTGACGGCGGGCTTGCCCTGCACCTGCAGCAGCAGGGTGGCGCAAGCCAGCAACAAGGCGGGCACGGCCAGTTTCCAGCCGGCCGTGTCGGGACCGGGCGCCATCAGGCGTTCTATGCGCGTCAGCAAGGCTCCGCCCCGTGCCGACATCAGCAAGCCGGAATGCTGCGGCACGGCAGCGTGCAGGGATAGCGCATGCAGCGCCGTGGCCAGCTGCTGCGGGTCTTGCAGCGCTTGCGCCGCCAGGGCGTCGGCCACCTGTTCCCGTTCGGCCCGCATGCGCGCCGACACCCACCAGACGACGGGGTGAAAAAACAGCAGCGCCTCGGCCACGCTTTGCAACAGGTTGACCAGGTAATCCCAGCGCCGCACGTGGGCCAGTTCATGCGCCAGCAGCGCTTCCAGCAAGGCGACGGGCATGCCACTCAGCAAGGCGGCCGGCAGCAGGATGACGGGGCGCCAGAAGCCCACGGTGACGGGGCTGGCCAGGCCCGCATGCAATTTCAGCGGAATCGGGGCACTGCGGCGCAAGCCCATGCGCTGCGCCAGCGCATCGAGGCGGCCTTGCCAGATGGCCGGCGCCGCCACCGCCTGGCGGCGCAGCTTGCCGACCCAGGCCAGGCCCAGGCACAGGCGCAAGCTCATCAGGGCAACGCCCGCGCCCCAGGCCAGCACCAGGGCCGGCATCCACGCTTGCAGCGCGGCACGCCAGGCGGGCGGCGCATCCACCGGCAGCCGGGCCGGCGAGACGCCCGACAGCAGAGACAGCAGGTGCACAAAGGGAATGCACAGGCACAACAGCAACGCCAGCGCGCAGACGGCATAGCGCCAGCGCGCACTGGCGTGGCGCAGCAGCCGGAGCAATACGGCAGATACGGCGCCGACGATCAAGCCCTGCCAGACGAAATACAGCAAGACCCAGCCCAGCGCGGGGACAAGGTTGCCCACATCGATGCCGAGGTGCATGTCCACGTTCATGGCGCCTTGCCATCCTTGCTGCTCAGGATTTTTTCAATTTCCAGGCGTTCCGCGTCGCTCACGTGCTCGCGCAGCGCCGTCAGCACGAGCGCCTTGCCGGAACCGGAAAACACCTTGCCGATCAAGTCCTTGAGCAAGCTGGTCTGCAGTTTTTCCTGCGCTTCGACGGCCGCATACAGCTGCGGCCGCTGGCTTTCATCGCGGCTCAGCAAGCCCTTGCCATGCATCAATTGCAACTGGCGCAGCACGGTGGCGTAGCTGGCGTCGGCACGCTCCGCGGCCAGGGCGTCATACACGGCGCGGGCGTCGGACGGACCGCGCTGCCACAGGATGCGCAGCAGGTCCAGTTCGGCGGCCGTGGGATGGGGAGTGGAGGTATTTTTTAGCATGACGCTAGAATACCCAGTCTAGAACTCCTTGTCTAGAACTTTCTTTCTAGATTGCCGGCAAGCCTAGAATTCGCGCAAGCGGTCGAACAGCTCCAGCAAGGCCGCCTCGTCGACGAGCGCGGCCCCCTGCCCGCCCGCTTGCTGCAATTGCTGCCGCAGCTGCGCCAGCAGCTCGGCCAGCACCGTGTAGATTTCCTCGCGCTCGACCGTCTCGATGATGCTGGCGCGCCGCTCGATCTTGTTGAATGCCTCCACATAGGCGGCGACCATCGCTTCCAGCGCGGCAGCAGCGGCCGTCGCCTCCATGGCCGCATCGAGGCTGCGCGTCACGGCCAGCATGTTCTTGTAGGCCAGCGCCGCCTTTTTCGCATACGCAGGGGGAATTTGCTCGCGGCCATCCCAGTCGCGGAACGGGTTGAGCAGGTTTTCAGCCAGCCATTCCGGCTTGCGCGCCTTGGTGAGCGACAAGTCCAGCCCCTGCGCCGCCGCTTTCTTGTAGCCGGCCTTGATGGCCTTGGCGACATCGGCTGGCAAGCTGGTCAGCCACAAGGCCGACAGCTGCGGCAATTGCGCGGCCGATGGAAACTCCTCCGCCGTGAAGCCGAACAGGTCATAGGTGGTGAACGTCCGCAGCTGGGCCAGCTGCGCAAGGCTGGCCATCTGCGACGCCATTCCCGGTTTACCCCAGATGCGCAAGGATGTCAGATGGGGAAAACGCCGCGCCACTTGCGCCAGATCAACTTCCTTCATGCCGATCAGCGACAGGCCGCCCAGCTGGCCGAGGCCGTGGAACGGCGGCAGAGCGTGCTTGCACTGCAGTGTCAGGTGGCGGCCATCGGCGCCATCTTCGATGCGCAGCGCCGGCGATGGCGCGCTGTCCAGCGCGAGAAGGTTCAAGCCTTCGTTCAAGACGAGGCTGGTGACGCCATCGGGCTGCAGGATCAGGCGTTCCAGGCCGCTGCCGCTGAAATCGAGCGCATGCACCGTCGATGATTGCCAGTCCAGCTCATTGATGAAGGGATTGCCTTGGATAAACTCCATCAAGGCTTGCGTGCCGTTGCCCGTCTCGATCGACATCAGGCAAGGCAGTTGCTCCAGCTCGGACACGTCGCCCAGCGCCTGCAGGACGCTGTCATTGATTTTCGTCGCGTCCTGGCGGAAGACCTGGCCACCCAAGGTCACTTCACGCTTGTCCGACGCGGCCTTGAACTGCTGGCGCCGCAGCGGATCGATGCGCTCCCAGTTGCGCTGGCGCAGCACGCTGTCGCCCACGTACCAGGCGCTGCGGTAGCTGTTGACTTCCACATCCACCAGCGGCGCGACATTGCCAACGAGCGTATAGCCAGGCGGCACGTTCGCCGTGGCATAGCAGTGATCGTGGCGATTGTTCCAAAAGAAATAATCGCACAGCAGCGGCCGCATGGCTTGCACGGCCGCCGCATCGGGCAAGGCGTCGCCGGTCCAGTCCAGCTCCAGCACGGCAGCTACCGGCCTGGACGAGGATGCATCCTTGATGCGGGTGACCTGGCAAGCCACATACTGCTGCAGCTCGCGCGAAAACACACTGTAAACATCTCCAACATTCGCTAGCACGCAACTTCCTTTTCAAAACACCTGACGGTCGAATGTTGAAAGATAGCAAAAATGACAGCGCGATGTCGTCCTGTTCAGTCCGCGTGCAGCTTGTGGTGCATGCGGCGCAGTCCCAGCCACACGGCGGCCGCCACGAACGGCACCAGGGCGCCGACGAGGATTTCCGGATTCACGGGCAAGCCCAGCACCTTGGCCGCCTTGCCCGTGTAGCTGAACAGGCCGATCACGTAATACGAAATGGCGGCCACGGACAAGCCTTCCACCGCTTGCTGCAGGCGCAGCTGCTGCGCGGCGCGGGCGTTCATCGATTGCAGGATTTGCCGGTTCTGCAACTCCTGCACGATGCCCACGCGCGTGCGCAGCAAGTCATTCGTGTTGGCGATGCGCTGGGCCATCGCTTCCTGGCGGCTGGCCATCGCTGCGCACGTATTCATGGCGGGCGTCAAACGGCGGTCCATGAATTCCTCGACCGTGGGGATGCCTTCGATGCGCACTTCGCGCAACTCGTCGATGCGCGCCTTGACGAGGCCCATGTAGGCTTTCGAGGCGGAAAAACGGTAGCTATTGTCGAGCGACAGCTTTTCAATGCGGGCCGCCAAACGCGTGATGCGGTCGAGCAAGGTTTGTTCGGCCACGCCTTCGTCGGCCTTGACCAGGCCAGGGGCGTCGTCCGTGTCCACCATGGCGGCCGCCAGGGTCGCCAATTCATTCTCGATGGCGTTCAAGGATGGCGCCGCCTGCATGGCGTAAGGCAGGCCCAACAAGGCCATCATGCGGTAGGTTTCGATTTCCAGCACGCGCTGCACCAAGCGGCCCGACTGCTGCGAACGCATGCCCGCGTCGCGGATGACGAAACGGCTGAAGCCGTCGGACTGGATGGTGAAATCCGTCCACAATTCTCCGCCCTGCAATACCTTGCTGCCCGCCAAGGTATTGCCTTCGAACACGCGCGACAAGCCCTGCATGAAGATCTCGGCCGGCTCGGTCGCTTGCTCGAGCACCACGTGCGCCGCCACCATCAGCTTGCCCTTCAAGCCCGCCAGCCATTGCTGCGGCAATTGCGCCAGCGGCATGCGCTCGAACGCCTGCTCCAGGGGCACGGCGGTACCAGGATGCTCGGCGAAGGTGAACGTGGCAAATTCCGTGTGGCATTCCCATTTCAGGCGGAAGCGGCCGAAATCGTAGTAAAAATACTTGGCTTCGGTGCTTGGCGGCGTGACGCCGAAATGCGTGCACAGGGCCGCCAGGGTGGCGTGCTGGGCCGCCATATTCGACGCACCGGGCGCCGCGCTGTCATCTTTATATACGGCCAGATGGGTGATCAGCTCGGGGGCGTCGAGCTGCAAGAATGGCCGCGAGTGGATTTCCGCGGCCAGCGGCACGCGCAAGGCGTGGTTCAAACTGGAGTTAATCAAGTGCATGATAGCCAAAGGTAAAGTTGCAAAACTGCTTAGACCCGCGCGGGTCTGATTGTCACAGTGTAACAAAGCAGAAAGCATGCCATCCTTTTCAAACTCCGCTCATGCCGTTTTGGCAACTCCCATCGCGCCCTGCGCCGCGTCCTGGCGCGTGCCCAGCCACCAGAAAAACGCGGCCAGCGCCACGGCCGAAGCCTGTCCCAGCGCCAATTTCAATGCGCTGTCGAACAGCAACGGTGCGACAAAACCGGACACCAGCGCAAACACCAGCATTTGCACGAAGTTTTGCAACGAGGCGGCAAGGCCCCGCATCTGCGGGAAGATGTCGAGCGTCGACATGGTCATGCCCGGCAAGGCCAGCGACATGCCGAACGCGTACAGCATCACGGGCGCGACGGCGAACGGGATGCTGGCCGCGAACCAGTGGTTATATGCAATATTGAGCGCGCCCGTGGCGGCCATGGCCAGCAAGCCCCAGCGCACCAGCACGGTGCTTTTCACCGCATGGGCCAGCTTGCCCGACAGCGCCGAACCGCCCACCAGGCCCGCCACCATGGGGATGAACATCCAGCCGAACGCCGTTTCCGGCAAGCGCAGCAGTTCCAGGATGAAATGCGGCGCGGACGCGATGTACAGGGCAAAGCCGCCAAAGGCGAAGGCCACGGCCAGCGAACGCAGCAGGAATGCCCGGTGGCGCAAGGCCAGCCAGTAATTGCGCGCGATGTTGCCTGGGTGGAAGGATTGGCGTTGCTCGACGGCTAAACTTTCCGGCAAGCCTTTCAGGCAGGCGAGCGCCAGCAGCACGGTGACGGAAAACGTGAACACGAACGTCGATTGCCAGCCATAGGCCACGTGCAGCCAGCCGCCGATAATGGGCGCGATGGCGGGTGCAATGCCGAACACCATCATGATATTGGCCAGCATCTTTTGCGCTGCCGCGCCCGACAAGCTGTCGCGCACGATGGCTTGCCCGATCACCCTGCCCGCCCCCGCCGAAGCGCCCTGCATGCCGCGGAAGAACAACAGCCAGCCAAAGCTGGGCGCGAACGCGGCGCCGATGGAGCCGACGGCAAAGATCAGCAGCGAAGCGAGGATCACGGGACGGCGGCCGAAGGAGTCGGACAAGGTGCCGTAGAACAAGGTCATGAAGGCATAGGCGGCCAGGTAGACGCTCAGGGTCTGCTGCACCAGCACGCTGCTGACGTCGAAATGCGTGCCGATCGCGGGAAACGACGGCAGGAAGGTATCCGTGGCGAACGGGCCCAGCATGGCCAGCCCCGCCAGCACCAGGGTCAGCTTGCGCGCCTTCATGCGAGCGCCTGCGCGGCATGCTGACGGCGCAAGCCATCGAGGGCGGCCAGCGAAAACGCGGCGACATGCTGCGCAATGCTGGCCGTGCCCGCCTCGTCATAGGTGATTTCCGGCGCCACCAGTTCATGCACGATGCGCGACCGCGCGTAGAACACGGCCTGGCCGATCACGCTGAACACGCATTTCTGCACCACGTCCGCCGGCATGGCCTGCCCCACCACGCCACGGATCAAGCCCGTAAACAGCGCATGGTGCGCGCGCACATCGCGGTCTGCCAGCATGTGGATGGCGGCCGTCGGCTCGATCAGTTCGCGCGCCACCAGGCGGCTGAACAGCGAAGCCGGTCCCGGACGCAGCATGTCGAATACCATCGACTGTATCGCCAGGCGCAACTGTTCCACGGGCGCCACGGCCGCCGCAGGGCCGGCTTCCGGCGCCGCAGCGGCCGAGGCACGCGCCAGCGCGCGCGCATGGTCGAAGGCGGCCAGGTACAGCTCTTCCTTGCCATGAAAGTAATAATTGACCATCGCTACGTTGACGTGGGCCGCTTCGCAAATCCGGCGCACGGACGCGAGCCGGTAACCTTCGTCGGCAAACAGCTGGGCCGCCGCTTGCAGGATGCGCGCGCGGGCCGGTTCCGTTTCCTGGTCGCTTCTCTTTTCTTCCGTCATGCCATTCCCATCGTTTAAACAGCTGTTTAATATTGGATGGGATTATATCAAACAGCCGTTTAACTTTCAGGCGGACGCAAAAAAGCCCGGCGAACCGGGCTTTTCAAGGGCGTATCGACAGCTTAATGCTTCATGGCCGGCATCGGGGCCGAGGCGGCGCCCAGCGGACGTGCCACGGCATTGACTTCGATGGTTTCGCGGCGCTTGTCCTCGCCTTCGACGACGAGGGTCAGCGGAATCTTGTCGCCCGCCTTCACCTGTCCTTTGAGTTCCAGCAGCATGACGTGGTAGCCGCCCGGCTTCAATTCGACGGCTTTGCCGGCTGGCAAGGCGATTTCCTTGACCTGGCGCATGCGCATCATATTGTCCGTCATGCTCATTTCGTGGATTTCCGCCACGCCCGCCACGGGCGAGCGCACTTCCAGCAGGCGCATGGCTTTCGGCGCCGTGATCTGCATGAAGGCGCCCGTGGCCTTTTGCTGCGGCACGGTGGCGCGCACCCACGGGTCGGTGATTTGCACGGACGTCTGGGCAACGGCGGAGAAGGACAGCACGGTCAGGGCCGCGGCCAGCAGGGTTTTGACATGGGTCATGATTATTCCTTTCGTGATAGTTACAAGGTGTATTTCGATTTCATCAAGGTCTTGATGTCTTGCACGCACTCGTCGCCCGTCAACTGGTGCTTCAAGCCCAGGCGCATGCGCCCCTCGTTATCGAGCACATAGCTGATGGCCGTGTGATCCATCGTGTACGAGCTGCCGCTGGGCACGCGGCGGTAGAAGACCTTGTAATTGAAGGCCGTCTGCGCCGTCGCCTGCGGGTCCGTGCGCAAGCCGAGGAAGCTGGGGTCGAAGGCGCGCATGTATTCGCCCAGCAACTCGGGCGTATCGCGCTCGGGGTCGATGCTGATGAAGATCACTTGCAGCTTGTCGGCATCGGCGCCCAGCTTCTGGCGGATTTCCAGCGCGCGCGACAACGCTGTCGGGCAGACGTCCGGACATTGCGTAAAGCCAAAGAAGACCATCACATACTTGCCCTTGAAGTCGGCCAGGGTGTAGACCTTGCCGTCGGGGCCGCTCAATTTGAAGTCGGGCTTGTAATCGCCTCCCGTCAAGTCGAGGCCGTTGTAATGGGGTTTGGGCGCTTGTTCGCAAGCGGCAAGCGTGAGCAATCCCGCCGTGCCGGCGAGAAGGAAAAGACGACGTTTCATGGCATTCTGGCCCGATGGGCGTAGTGGATACAGTTAAGACGTGGAAAGCGTGACGGCTGCGTTCAGGCAGCCGCAGGGGGGCCGCGCGGGCTGGCGGCCAGCCACGCGAACGGGGCCCGCGGCGCCTGGTAAAACAGGGGCGGATACAGGTCGTGGCCCGTGATGACGGGCAGCGTCGATGACGACGGCGGCGGCAAGCCCACGCTGCCCGCATGGCTCATGCAGAACGGGCAATGTTCGATGTGGTGCAGCACGGAATCGGTGGTGGACTTGGCGGCCGGCGCCAGGTCCGCTTGCGTGTAGACGGCGCCGCTGGCCGAGCAGATCTCGACGGCGGCATTGTTCGCGTTGGCGTGCAGCGAGGCAAACGCATACGACAGGGATGGCGACAGCGCATTGAGCAGTATCGCCAGGCAGGCGAACCACATATGCCACTGTTTGCGCTTCAATAATGATCCCATGGCCCCGATTATAACGGAGTCTGGCTATCCGGGCGCCTGGCCGCGCAGGAACAGGCTGGGACGCACGCCCGCCACGTCCACGCAGGCGTCGCAAAACGCGGGGATCGAGGCAAAGCCGGAACCGGCCGCCACTTGCGCCAGGTCGCGTTCGCCGTCTTCGTCGTCGGCATCCGCTTGCGCCGCCGTGTGCAGCGCGTGCGCCAGGCGCTGTTCGCGCACCAGACTGAGCAGTGCCTCGCCCTCGGCAAACAGGCGCGCCCTGGCCTTGTGCGGCGTCACTTGCCACAGGGCCGCCAGGCGGGCCGCCGTCCACTTGCCTTGCGGCGTATCAAAGATGTGCTGCGCCAGCGCCTGGCTCCAGCGCTTGCCGCCGCCGTGGCCGCCCTCCGCCTCGTCGCCTTCCAGCGCCAGGGTGAACACGGCCGGCTTGCCCCGCCCCGGCATCACGTCGCAGGCGAAGCGCAAGAAGGCGGGCACGACGAAACTGTCGCCGCTGGCCAGTTTCTTGGTGGCGATTTCATTGTGCAAAGTCACAAAACCCTGGCGCACGGTAACGCGCAGCCGGAGCGGAAAGCGCAAGCCCAGCAAGTGCAAGGGGTGATCGGAAACGAGGGCCATGCGTCAGGTCAAGGTGGTGAACGAGCCGCCAGCATGCCACACATCGCGCGCCGGGTCTGTCATCACAGCGACGCCACGCCGTAGCGGCGCAAGCCGTCGAGGTCGACGACGCGGATGGATTGGTAGGCGATGCTGATCAAGTTCAGTTCGGCCAGATGGCCCAGCGCCTGATTCACGCGCTGGCGGGAAATGCCCGTCAACAAGCCGATTTCTTCCTGCGACAGCTCAAGCACGCTGGACGTGCGCGGATATAACATGGGGTGGAACAGTTGCGCGATGGCTTGCGCCACTTGCGCGTCGACGGCCAGCAGGCGCTGGTTCTGGATGGTGGCGATGAATTGGCCCATGCGCTCGTTCAGCTGGCGGATGACGAAGGCATTGAAGGACAGGCTCTCGGCCAGCAGCAGGTGAAACAGTTCCACCGGCACGAGGAGGATGCTCGATGCGCGCACGGCCACCACGTCGTAGCGGCGCAGTTCGCGCTTGAGTACGCTGCCCTCGCCGCACCAGCCGCCGGCCGGCACGCCGGAAAACGTGGCGCCGCGCCCATCGGCATTGTAGACGGCCAGCTTGATCAAGCCCGTGTGCACGCCGATCCAGTGCGCCGACGGTTCGCCGCGCCGCGTGATGAAGGCGCCCGCCTCGTAATGCCGCAGCACGCTGTCGGCGCGCAACAGGGTCTGATGCCGCGCGTCGAGGGCCGTGAACCAGTCATGGCTGTCGAGTTCTGGCACGGCAAGGCCTACACTATCGTTGCTATCCATTCCACCCTTCAGTTGTCACTAAGATGACAGTGATTTTCCAGCACCGGTGCTATGCTAACCGGTATCAATCCCGAAACAGGGAGCTATAGAATTTTATTTACCAGGAGACAAGCATGACACCTGATTTCAATACCGGCCTCGGCAAAAACAGCGCCAACTACGCCGCCCTCACCCCGCTCGACTATATCGCCAGGGCAGCGGCAGTATATGGCAATCGCCTGGCAATTGCACATGGCGCCGTGCGCCAGACGTGGCGTGAAACGTATGCGCGCACGCGCCGCCTGGCATCCGGTCTCATCAAACTGGGCGTGGGCACGGGCGATACCGTCGCCGTGATGTTGCCGAACACGCCCGCCATGGTGGAAGCGAGCTTCGGCGTCCCGATGGCCGGCGCCGTCCTCAACGCCCTGAACATCCGCCTCGACCTGGCCTCGCTGACCTTCATGCTGCGCCATGGGCAGGCGAAGGTCTTGCTGGCCGACACGGAATTTGCCGAGCTGGCGCGCCAGATGGCGGCGCAGATTCCCGGCTTGCGCGTGATCCAGGTCAACGACGTGCTGGGACCGGAAGTGGACGCCTTTTCCGACCTCGACTACGAAAGCGTGCTGGCCAGCGGCGACCCCGACTACGACTGGCAGCCGCCCGCCGACGAGTGGGACGCCATCGCCCTGAACTACACGTCCGGCACCACGGGCGACCCGAAAGGCGTCGTCTACCACCACCGGGGCGCGGCCCTGAACGCCCTGTCGAACATATTAGAGTGGGACATGCCCAAGCATGCCGTGTATTTATGGACATTACCGATGTTCCACTGCAACGGCTGGTGCTTCCCGTGGACGGTGGCCGCGCGCGCCGGCGTCAACGTGTGCCTGCGCAAGTTCGAGCCGAAGCTCGTGTTCGACCTGATGCGCGAATTGCGCATCACCCACTATTGCGCCGCGCCCATCGTGCACGCGGCGCTGGCCAACGCGCCCGCCAACTGGCGCGACGGCATAGCCTGGACCGTGCGCGGCATGGTGGCCGGCGCGCCGCCGCCGGCGGCCATGGTGGCGAAGATCGAAGCCATGGGTTTCGACCTGATCCACTCGTATGGCTTGACGGAAGTGTACGGCCCGGCCGCCATCTGCGCCGAGCAGGACGAGTGGGCGGCCCTGTCGCAGGAAGAACGCGCCGTACTCAAATCGCGCCAGGGCGTGCGCTACCACTTGCAAAGCGCCGTGGCCGTGATCGATCCGGAAACCATGCAGCACGTAGCGGCCGACGGCGAACAGATCGGCGAGATCATGTTCCGCGGCAACATCTGCATGAAGGGTTATTTAAAGAATGAAAAGGCGACGCAGGAAGCGTTTGCGGGCGGCTGGTTCCACACGGGCGACCTGGGCGTCATGTATCCGGACGGCTACATCAAGCTGAAGGACCGCAGCAAGGACATCATCATTTCCGGCGGAGAAAACATTTCCAGCGTGGAAGTGGAAGACGCGCTGTACCACCACCCGCAAGTGCTGGCCGCCGCCGTCATCGCCCAGCCGGACGAAAAATGGGGCGAGACGCCGTGCGCGTTTGTCGAGCTGCGCGAAGGCGGCACGGTGACGGAAGCGGAATTGATCGCCTTTTGCAAGAACAACCTGGCCGGTTTCAAGGTGCCGAAAGCCATTTACTTCGGCCCCCTGCCCCGCACGTCGACGGGCAAGATCCAGAAGTTCGAATTGCGCAAGCGCATGCAGTCGGACAAGGCCATCGACGTCTAGGTTTAGCCGCCTTTGCCTGTCAGCCACGCCGGCTGCGCCACCACCAGGCGCGAGAAGCTGGCGATGCTGGCCACGGCGGCGAAGCCTGCCGCCAGGCACAGCGCATACGTCGTGCCCCGGCTGGCGGAAACCGTGAAGCAATACGCGACCAGCGCCGCGCCCGTCGCTTGCCCGATCAGGCGCGACGTGGCCACCACGCCGCTGGCGCCGCCGGCCCGTTCGGGCGGCGCGCTGCCCATGATGGCTTTCAGATTGGGCGCCTGGAAGAAACCAAAACCGATGCCGCACAGGGCCATGCGCCAGCCGATGTCGAACACGCTGGGGTGGGCCGGTATCCACACCAGGGTCAGCAAGCCGCCGGCCAGCGCCGCCAGGCCGATGCCGCCCAGCACGCCCGGCGAATAGCGGTCGCTGAGCCGTCCGGCGACGGGCGCCATCACGGCCACCAGCACGGCCCACGGCGTCATCAAAAAGCCCGTCTCGACGGGCGAACGGCCCAAGGTGACTTCAAAATAAAACGGCAGCGAGACGAAGGCCAGCCCCTGCGCGGCAAACGTGCAAATGGCCGTCAGCGACGACAGCAAGAACAGGGGACGGCGGAACAGGTCGATCGGCAGCATGGGCGCCGCATGCCCCGCCTGGCGGCGCAGCAGCAAAATAAAGAACACCACCACCGCCACCAGTTCCGGCAGCAAGGTCGACAGCGCCGCGTGGTGGGCCGCGTCGCCAAACAATAAAATCAGCAGGCCGAAGGCGCCCACGTTGTACAGCGCCGTGCGCGCATCGAGGGTATGCCCGGACAACTTGGTGGCCGGCAGCATGCGGCTGGCGAGGAAGAAGCCGGCCACGCCCAGGGGTACATTGATGGCGAACAACCATGGCCACGACGCCGTCGCCAGGATCAAGGAGGCGGCCGTGGGCCCGATGGCGAACGCGACGGCCACCACCAGCGCGTTGTTGCCGAACGCGCGGCCCAGCAAGTGTTTAGGGTACAGGGCGCGCAGCAGCGCCGTATTGACGCTCATCATGGCGCTGGCGCCGACGCCCTGGAACAGGCGCGCCACCACCAGCGACGGCAAGGACCAGGCCAGCGCGCACGCGAGCGAGGCCAACGTAAACAGGAACATGCCGGAGATAAACACGCGCCGGTAGCCGGCGATTTCGCCCAGCGCGGAAAACGGCAGCAGGGTCGCCACCATGGCCAGCTGATACACGTTGACGATCCAGACGGAAGCGGCCGGCGTCGTGTGCAGCTCGCCGGCGATGGCCGGCAAGGCCGTGTTGGCGATCGCCGTATCGAGCGAAGCCATGCCCACGCCGATGGCCAGCGCCAGCATGGCCCATACACGGGCGCCGGGCGGCAAGCCGTCCTCGCCCACCATCACGGCTTGCGTTTGCTGCCGCATAGACTGCTGCATACACTACCTGTTCATCTTGCTGATCCGGCCAATACACTAACATGTATGTAAGAAACCTGCAGGACAGGCCAGCTTACTTCTGGCAATCGATGACCTTGAAATCTTTCGAATAGCAGATGCGCAACTCGCCAGAGTGCTTTTCATAGCCGAGCCAGCGACCCTTCAATTGCGGATTATGCTGCTTCATCCACTGGAACAACTCATTCTTGGGCATGCTGGAGTCCGGCAACTTCAATGCCTGGAACAGTTCGCGTTCCTTCTCGAAATACTGCTTGGCCGTATCGAAATCGCAGGCGCCATGCTTTTCCCATTCACCCTGCAGCAAGGCTTCGCCCGGCTGCATGCACATGTAGGGCAGGATCTCGGACGGCGCCAGCTTCGGCAAATTGCCCTTGCAGTAACGCGGATGCAGTTCCGTCTTGCGCGGCGGCGTCACGGAAATGTCGTCGCAGCTGGCCGGGTTGTTCGACTGCGCCCACAGGCCATGCACGATCCAGCCGAAGTGGTTGCTATCGGCGCACTGGAAGGCAGCCTTTTTCGACACGGCGCCGCGGCGGCGCTGGCTGTCGCAAAAGCCTGGCGACCACGACAGCGCCAGCATGAAGTAATCGGTGGGCACGTTGGTGCTTTGCTTGTAGCACGTGTTTTTCTCGTCCGACGGCTTGACGTCGTAATCGTAGTAGCTGACGTTGCGGGGAATGGCGCAGCTGGCGTCGGCCGCGTGGACGGCGCTGGCAGACAGGCTGATGAACACGGCGGCCAGCGCGGGCAAGACAGAGCGGATTTTCATCGAGTTTCCTTCAAGATATAAAAACGCCGGCAACTGAGTGCCGGCGCGGTATCAATCAAACAAGTTGATCAGCAAACCTTGTGCATCCAGCCATGCGTGTCCGGTGCCGTGCCATGCTGCAAGCCCAGCAGCGCTTCGCGCAGGGCCAACGTAACGGCGCCGTTTTCATTGTTGTTGATGGTCATTTCAAAGCCATTGGCCTTGGCCACGCCCACCGGGGTGATGACGGCGGCCGTGCCGCAGGCGAACACTTCGGTCATGCGGCCCGAGGCGATATCGTCGCGCCATTGCTGGACGGACAATTTACGCTCTTCCGTCGCATAGCCGAGGTCTTTCGCCATTTCCAGCAGGCTGCGGCGGGTGATGCCTGGCAGCAAGGTGCCCGTCAATTCCGGCGTCACGACGGTGACTTTCTCGCCATCCTTGTAGACAAAGAACAAGTTCATGCCGCCCATTTCTTCGATGAATTCGCGGTGCACGGCGTCCAGCCAGACGACCTGGTCGCAGCCCTTCTCTTGCGCTTGCGACTGGGCCATCAGGCTGGCCGCGTAGTTGCCCGCGCACTTGGCTTCACCCGTGCCGCCCGGCGCGGCGCGCACGAAGTCTTCGCTGATCCACACGGTGACGGGTTTCACGCCTTTCGGGAAGTAGGCGCCGGCCGGCGAGGCGAACAGCACGAACAGGTATTCTTCCGAAGGACGCACGCCCAAGTAAGGATCGGTGGCGATCATCAGCGGACGCATGTACAGGCTCTCGCCCGTGTTCTTCGGCACCCAGTTGCGGTCTTGCGCAATGAGCGCGTCGCCCGCTTCCAGGAACAGCTCGACAGGGATGGCCGGCATGGCCAGGCGCGCGGCGCTGCGGTTGAAGCGTTCCGCGTTTTGTTCTGGACGGAAAGTCTTGATGCTGCCATCGGGCTGCGCGAACGCCTTATAACCTTCGAAGATGGCCTGGCCGTAGTGCAGCGACGACGCGGACGGGTCCAGCATCAGCGGGCCGTAAGCCTTCAGTTCGCCCTGCTGCCATTTGCCGTCGCGGTAAGGAATCACCACCATGTGGTCGGTGAAGATGCGGCCGAAGGCGGGATTGACCATGCGCGCGGCGCGTTCGGCGTCGGACAGGGGGTGGGCGGATGGGGTGACGACGAGATTCGGTGTGGAAGTGGTCATGGCAGCAGAAGACGAGTCAGGGAGAATAAAGAGATTCCCTATTGTAGCGCCTAATGCGCGCGGCGAGGCGGCGGATGGCCTTGCAGCAATGTTGCGCCGCATCAAAAAACGGCGCCGTCAGGCGGCCCGCAAGGGCTTGCCCCGCCCCGCTTGCGCTTCCCCGGCGCACTGGCTGCAGCGCATCTGCACAGAAATCACGTTGGCGCCGATGTCCATGCCGTGCGCCAGCGCCGCCTGGCGCAGCTGCTCCACCAGCGGCGCATCCTGCACCAGCACGCTGCGTTCGCAGACGCGGCACACGAGGTAGCAACTGTCCGTTTCCACCTGGTCGGGCTTGATCAGGTAGCGCGCCTTGTTGCCGCTGGCGCTAGCCTCGCGCTCGCGCAGCAGCAAGCCGGCCAGTTCCATTTCCTTAAGCACGCGGTAAATCGTGCCCAGGCTGACGGCAATGCCGATGTGCAGCAGTTGCTGATAAATGCTTTCCGCATTCATCGCTTGCCGTTGCGTGCCGGCCAGCACTTGCAAGATGCAGATGCGCGCGCTGGTCGGGCGCAGGCGCACGGCGCGCAAGCGCTCGAACACGCGGCCATCGCCCTGGTATTGAATGTCTTGCATGGGATTCTCCGCTTGTGCGTTCTGCTCTACTGACATTGCCAAGCGAGAAGCGCAAAAGGGAACCGGGAAATGAAAAAAAGCGCCGTTCCCGACTACTGGAACGGCGCCTTGCGCTACCTCAAACCGGCAAACATCAGAACTTCATGTTGGCCGTCAGGGTTGCCGAGCGGCCCGGTGCCACGCCAGCGTAATGCGGCGAGGAAACCTTGTCGAAGTACAGCTTGTTCGTCAGGTTCTGGATGTTCAGCTGCAGGGTCACGTTGCGGTTGACCACATAGCTGGCCATGACGTCGAAACGCGTGTAGGCCGGGGCAAACTTGTTGTTGGCCACGTTCGCGTAGACCTTGTCGACGTAGTTCACGCCGCCGCCCACCGTGATGGCAGGCGTGACCAGGTAGGACGTCCACAGCGAGGCGCTGTTTTTCGGCGTGGTCGGGAACTGGTTGCCGTTGTACGGCGACGGCGCGTATTGCGTGACGTTATTGATCACGCCATTCGTCACGTAACCGTTGTTTTCCACGATGGCGTTCAGGTGCGTGTAGCCGCCGAAGACCGACCATTCCTTGGTGATATTGCCGCTCACGCCCAGCTCGATACCCTTGACTTGCTTGTCGCCCACGTTTTGCGTGGTGCCGTCCGGTGCCGTCACGCGCGCATTGCTCATGTCGCTCTGGAAATAGGCGCCGCTCACGGACAGGCGGCCACCCGGCAGCACTTCCCATTTCGTGCCCAGCTCGAAGCTCTTGCTTTCCTGCGGCTTCAGGTTCTGGATGGCGACCGTCAAGCCGTCGATGCCGTCGCCGCCGTCATTGCCCGGTGGCGTGGACGAGGTGCCGTAGGAAACATACACGCTGCTGTTGGTCGATGGCTTGTACACCAGACCCGCCTGGTAGCTGGCGAAGGTGGCGTGCACCTTGGCGCTGGTGGCGGCGGTGGTCTTGCCGTCGAGCGTGTATTGCGGCGTGTTCAGCGAACTCTTGTAGTCATCCCAGCGGATGCCCACGTTGAGCAGCCATTGCGGCGTGAACTCGATGGTGTCGAAGCCGTACACGGAACGCGTGTTGGTGACGATGTTCGTGCGTGCCGGCGACACCGTGCGCGTGTAGACCCATGGGTCGTTGGCGTTCGGGTTGAGCAACGGTGCGCAGTTGTACAGGGTGGCCGCGCCATAGGTCGGGCAGTTGGAACCGACTTTTTCCAGCGGGTTGTTCGTCCCCGGGCTGAACATATAGGAGCTGCGATCCGTTTCCTCGCGGCCGATTTCCAGGCCCACCGTGTAGGTGTGCTTCACGCCGCCGGCCAGGAATTCGCCGCCCAGGCTGGTCGCATTGGCCAGCGCGTCCGTATCGGTCGTGCGCGTGTTGGCGCGGCGCCAGACGGTGCCGTACAGCATGGTGTTGCCCTTGGAATCGTCGGGCTGGGTCCACACGTAGTCATTGCTGGTCTTGCCGTAACGGGTTACGTTGCGCAAAATCAACTTGTTGCCGAAGTCGTGGCGCACGTCGATGGTGCCGATATCGCTTTGCGTGTCGCGGAAATCGCGGTTGACCAAGCCATAGAAAGTGTCGCGCGGCACGTTCACGGGGGTGCCGTTGCCGTTTTTCGATACATTCGCGCCCGACGAGAACGGGTTGTTGAACGGCAAGCCGGTGTCCGGCAATTCGCTCGACTGCATGTGGTAGTAGCTGAGCGTCGCCTGCGTGGCCGATTTCAGGCCGAAGGTGATCGATGGCGCGATGCCCCAGCGGTCGCCATTGATGTAGTCGCGGCCGGCCACGTGGGCGTCATGCGCCATCACGTTCAGGCGCACGGCCACGTCGTCGCTGATGACGCGGTTCACGTCGGCCGTGGCGCGGCGGTACTTGGCGCTGCCCAGGCCCACGGTGGCGTTGGTGAAATTGTCGACTTTCGGCGTCTTGCTGATCAGGTTGACGCCGCCGCCCGCGGACGAACGTCCACCGTAGGCCGAGTTCGGGCCCTTGACGACTTCGATTTGTTCCAGCGCAAAGATTTCACGCGATTGGGAACCCGTGTCGCGGATGCCGTCGATATACGTATCCGTTTGCGCGTTGTAGCCGCGGATAAACAGATTGTCGCCCACAGGATTGCCGCCTTCGCCGGCGCCGATGGTGATGCCCGGCACGGTGCGCAGCGCATCCGTCAGCGAGACGGCGCCCGTTTGCGAAATGATTTCGGCAGGAATCACGGTGACGGATTTCGGCGTGTCCAGCAGCGGCGCCGTCAGCTTGTCGTTGGCCGATTTGACGGGCGCCTGGATCAGGCGGTCAGCCGTGCCCACGACCTTGACTTCCTGCAACTGCTGCGGCTTGTCCACCGTTTGCGCGTGCAGCGCCAGCGGCATGGCCAGGGTGGCAAACGCGGCCAGGGCCGTGCCATGCATGCGTGGCGCGGAAGTGGTGTGGTGCTTGCGGCTGCGGATGAGGGCTGCCGGCTTGGCGGCGCCCGCTTGGTCTTTCAATGTCATCGCTATCTTTCACTCTATCGGATGGATTAAATTATGGCTGGCTACTGCGCCGTGGCGCCTGGCTGGCTCGTTGATTGCTTGGGTACGACAAAACTAGAACCGCCACAGCGCCGTCATGCGCAACGCCCGGGGCGAGCCGGGCGCGATGTTGTCGTTGCTGTGGGCGGAGGCAAAATATTTTCTGTTGAACAGGTTTTCCACATTCAGCTGCAGCTGAAAATTTCCTTGCGGCTTGAAGTAGACGGCGCCGTCGACGCGGGCAAATCCCGGCAGCGCCACCGTATTCGACACGGACGCATACACGGCGCTGCGGGCAATGATGCCCAGCGCCGCGCCCCAGGCAGGCGAAAAATCGTAGCGGTTCCACAGCGACAGGCTGTGCCGGGGCACATGGGCCACCGTGGCCCCCTCGAATGCCGTGGCCGATTGCGTGGCCGTCAGCACGGCCCGCTGCCAGGCATAGCCGCCCGCGATGCTCCACCCGGGTTGGACCTTGCCCTTCACTTCCAGTTCCAGCCCCTCGCTGCGCTGGCCATCGACCAGCATGGCCCGCGTGGCGTCATTCGGGTCGGTGACGGCGACCTTGCTGCGCGTCAAACGGTACAGGGCCGCGCTGGCCGACAGGTCCGGCGTGGCTTCCCATTTCACGCCCGCTTCCACGTTGCGAAAACGTTCAGGTTCAAACACGGCGTTACTGGGCGTCAATGACGCCAGCTGTTCGCCCGCGCGCGGCAAGAACGATTGGCTGACGCTGGCATACAGCGACAGCGCCGGCACGGGCTGATAGATCAGGGCCGCGCGCGGCGACCACGGCGCATCCGTGCGGGCGATGCGCGCGCCATTGCGGCGGTTGACGAAATCGACGGCGAAGCGCTCGTAGCGCAGGCCGGCAATCGCCTGCCATTGCGGGCTGAAACGGACCTGGTCCTGCAGGTACAGGGCGGCCGTGTCGGCCACGCCGTGGTTGTCGGCATCCGTGGCGCTGGGGCGGAAGGTCACGGGCAAGTCCGTCACGGGGTGCGATGTGGGCAGGCTGATGTGCGTGACGCCCTCGCCCAGGGTCGTGAAATAGCCGGTGTTGCGCAGATTGTCCGTCGTCTGGCGGCCCAGTTCCCCGCCCGCCGTCAGGCGGTGCCGCACGGCGCCGCTGCTTACCGTCCACTCCACGTCCGTCTGGTTGAACAGGTTGCGCCGCACGGTGGCGCTGTTGTACGCCAGCACCGTCACGCTGGCGCCGTCCGCGCTGACGGGGCCGGGAAAGGCATTCTGGTACAGCTTGTCGTAATCGGCCAGGCGCGTGCGGTTGCGCAAGACCGCACCGCCGGCGAACGCATGCTCGATGGCCACGCCCAGCGCGTCGATGTAAGCCCACGACGGGCTGCTGCCGGCGATGCCGAAAAACGTGGACGGGTCCGTGTCGAACGGCCGGCCCCGGTACGACGGCACGCCCCGGTCCGTCACGCGGTCGTCGCGGAAGTGTTCATAACTGGCTTGCACGGTGGTGCGCGGCGACAGGCGCCAAGCCACGACGGGGTTGACGGCGCTGCGGCGCACCTTGACGCCCTGGCGAAACGAGCCGCTGTTTTCCGCCATGGCGTTGACGCGCACGGCCACGTCGCCTTTCACAACCTGTTGCAGATCGATGGCGGCGCGCCTGTTGCGCCAGGCGCCCAGGCTCAGCGTTGCTTCGCCGTCATCGACCCACTGCGGCTGCTTGGTGGCCCGGTTGATCACGCCACCGCCGCCGCCATGGCCGAAGACCAGGGCGTTCGGCCCCTTGATGGCCTCGACCGCTTCGATATTGTAGAAATCGCGGTAGTACTGCACGTCGTCGCGCATGCCGTCCAGATAGAAATCCGAGGTCGAGCTGTTGCCGCGCATCACGGCTGTATCGCGGTTGCCCTCGCCTGCGGCCGTGCCCACGCCCGGCATGTAGCGCATGGCGTCGGCCAGGGTGCGCATGTCCTGGTCGCGTATCAATTCACGGCTCATCACGCTGACGGCCTGCGGCGTGTCATGCAGGGCCGTGTCGTTGCGGCTGGCGGCGGAAGAACTGGTACGGCGGTAGCCATCGTCGCCGCTGCCCTGCACGGTGACGGGCGCCAGCACTTGCAAGCCGGCGCCCTCCCCATCCAGGTCCGCGCGCAGGGGCGTGGGGGCCAGGCGCACGATGTAACTTCCGTCCGGCAACTGCACGGCCACGAGGCCCGTGCCTGCCAGCAATTGCTGCAAGCCCTGGCCCGTGGCCACGGTGGCGTTCAAGCCGGCGCTGCGTTTGCCCTGCGTCAAGCCGCCCTCGGCCGACAGCAAGATTCCCGCCTGGCCCGCGAACTGGCGCAGGGCCTGGCCCAGGGGCGCGGCGGCGATGCGGAAGCTGTGCACGGTCTCTTCCGCCGCCGCTGCCATCGCATGCATGGCAGGCACGGCCAGCAGCGCCGCGGCCAGGGACAGCGGCAGCAGACGGCGGGCAAACGGCAGGGAGACAGGGTACGGCGGCACGGCATTCCTTATTGATGTTGAGCAGCTTACTTCTACCTTGCCAAACAACTTTTCAAAAAGGGAACTACTTTTTGAGAAATATTCTCATTTACTATTTTGACTGCGGCAGCTGGGCTTCCACCGTCACCCACCAGTCATGCAGGCGATGTATTCTCACGGGCAAGGTCGCTTCCAGCGCCGCCAGGATGCGGTCCGTATCGGCCAGCGGGTAGCTGCCCACCAGGCGCAGGTGGGCCACTTCGGGCGCGCAGCCCAGATGGCCGCGCCGGTAGCGCGACAGTTGCGCGAGGAAATCATCGAGCCGCATCTGTTCCGGCTGCAGGCGGTACTCGATCCATGCGGCCCCGTTCGGATCGGCGGCGTATGGCTCGCCGATGAAACCGTCGCCGAAGCGCACTTGCTGGCCGGCCGGCACGATGCGCTGCACGCCGCCATCGCGGGGCGCCACCTCGACGCTGCCCTCGTAGACGGCCAGCAAGGTGGCATCGCCCTGCGGCTGCACGCTGAAACGCGTGCCCAGCGCGCGCAGGCGGCCGTGCACGGTGTCGACCACGAGCGGGCGCGCCGGCTGGCGGCTGTCGCGCGCGGAGGCGAGATAGATTTCGCCGCCATGCAGGGCGATGCGGCGCAGCGTGTCGCTGTAATCGATGTCGAGGGCAGTTGCCGTGTTCAGCCACAGTTGCGAGCCGTCGGCCAGCGCCAGCTGGCGGATGGTGCCGACCGGCGTTCTTTCGCCCGCATGCAGGCTGGCAACCCAGCTGCGCGTATCGCGCCGCAGCAGCGCGGCGCCACCCGTGCCGGCCGTCAGGCACAGCGCCAGCAAGCCCTTGACCAGGCTGCGGCGCGCGGCGTCGCTCTGGCGCGGGCCTGCGGCGTCGAGCGCCTGGCGCGCCGGTTCCGCCGGCACCTGGCGAAATTCGGCGCTGACGGCTTCCACCCTGCGCCAGGCGGCGCGGTGGGCAGGCGAGCTGGCATGCCAGCGCTCCCAGGCTTGCTGGTCGGCAGGACCGGCATCGTCCCCGCGCAGCACGGCGAACCATTCGGCCGCTTCCTGCAGGATGGCGTAGTCGGCCGGCGGCATGGCGGCGCCTGGCTTAGGCGGCATCATCCATGCACAGCATGCATTGCAGCATGGCTTGCGCCATGTATTTTTTCACCATGCGTTCGGATACGTCCAGCTGGCCGGCGATCTGCGCATACGTCAGGCCGTCGAGCTGCGCCAGCAGGAAAGCCTGGCGCGCGCGCGGCGACAGGGTATCGAGCATGGCGTCGATGCGGCACAGGGCTTCGACCACGAGAGCCCGCTCTTCGGGCGACGGCGCCGTCATTTCGGGATGGCTAGCCAGGGCCGCCAGGAACGTGCGTTCCAGGGTCAGGCGGCGCCAGTGGTTGACCAGCAAGCCATTGGCCACCGTGCTCAGGTAGGCGCGCGGTTCGCGCAGGCTGTCCGCCGATTGCGTCGCCAGCATGCGCACGAAGGTGTCCTGCGCCAGGTCGGCCGCACCGTCGCGGCAACCGAGCTTGCGCCACAGCCAGTTATACAGCCAGCCATGGTGGCTGGCGTACAGGTCGCTAAAGGTATCGAGGGAGGGAGAAATGGTGGACACGGGCAAACAAACAAAGGGGCTGCCATACTTGCCGGTCAAGTGGGTCAGCACTGCATCACGAATGAGAATGATTTTCATTTTCACACAATTTCACGACGATGTAAATTATCAAAAGCATCATCCCGGCCTGGCGCGGGCATTTTGCGCAACAGTGCCAATGCTCCATCATTTGCGAATGATTCTCGTTTGCGTTAAAATGTCAGCCTTCCTTCTTCCCCGCCATGCCTGACACCCCCGCATGGCGGCGCCATCGAAAGCCGCCATGACGACCTCCTCCCTTCCACAACCCCAGTTGCGCGCCAGCGCCGACGAGGCGCCGGAGACCCGCCAACAGCAACGCACGCCTGCCGCCAACCCGCCGCAACGGCGCTGGCACTGGAGCTGGAAGCAGGTGTGGTTTCAATTGCACTGGTTTATCGGCATCACGGCCGGCACGGTGCTGGTAATCATCGGCCTGAGCGGCGCCACCCTGGCGTTCAAGGATGAATTGCTCGATGTCATGAACCCCGGCGTGCGCCATGTGGCCTTGGAAACGCGCGCGCCGCTGACGCCTGGCCAGCTGAGTAACATTGCCGCTGCCGAACATGGCCAGCGCGTCGCCTCCATCACCATGTACGCCGAGGCGGGCGCGGCGCCTCGTTTATTCTTCGCGCCGAAGAACGGCCAGCGGCGCGGCGAGTCCATTTATGTCCACCCCTACACGGGCGCGACCCAGCCGGCGCTGACGGGCGCGGGCTTTTTCGAGTGGACGGAATCGCTGCACCGCTGGCTGCTCCTGCCCCGCGATCCGGGCCGGCAAGTGGCGGGCGCGCTGGCCCTGTGCCTGCTGGGACTGGCCCTGTCCGGCCTGTACCTGCGCTGGCCCCGCCGTCCGCTGGACTGGCGCACCTGGCTGACCTTCGACCCTGCATTAAAGGGCCGCTCCTTCCTGTGGAACCTGCACGCCGTGGCCGGCACCTGGTGCCTGGTGGTCTACGTGGCGCTGACCCTGACGGGCATTTACTGGAGCTATGACGTGGTGCGCGACAATATCGACGCCTGGGCCGGCAAGCCGCCAAGGATGGCACAAGCGCCCGGCAAGAAAGGCCAGTCCAAGGAGAAGAAAGAAGCGCCGGCCGTCGACATCAGCCTGGCCTGGAGCAGCTTCCAGCAGCACGCCCCCGGCTGGACCCTGGCCAGCGTGCGCCTGCCGACACGCGCCGGCGAAGCCGTGCAATTCACGTGGCTGGCCAGCGACGCGCCGCACGAGCGGGCGCGCAGCCGCATGAGCATTGCAGCGGTCGACGGCGCGGTGACGGAAAACGAACCGTACAGCCAGCAAGCGCTGGGCGCCCGCCTCGTCAACATCATTTATCCGCTGCACATGGGCACGTATTTTGGTTTGCCGGGCCGCATCATCGTCACCCTGGCCAGCCTGGGCCTGCCCCTGTTCGCCATCACGGGCTGGATGCTGTACCTGGGCCGCCGCAAGGCGAAACGGGCCGTGCAGGCGCAGCGCGCCATGCTGGGCGCCGGCGCGCCGGGCCAGGCGAACACGGGCTTGCCCACCCTGGTAGCCTACGCCAGCCAGTCGGGACAGGCCGAGCGCCTGGCCCTGGAAAGCGCGCGCGCCCTGCAGCAGGCGGGCGTGGCCGTCGACGTGCAATCGCTGGACCAGTTCGATCCCGCGCAATTGCGCCAGTACGAACGGGCCCTGATCGTCGCCAGCACCTTTGGCGAAGGCGAGGCGCCGGACGGCACGCGCCGCTTCGCGCGCCTGCTGCAAGCCACCTCCGGCACGCCGCTGGCGGGCCTGGAATTCGGCATGCTGGCCCTGGGCGACCGCCATTACAGCGCCTTCTGCGGCTTCGGCCATGCGCTGGCGCAACAATTGCAGGCGCTGGGCGCCACGCCCCTGTTCCCCCTGATCGAAGTGGACAAGCACGACCCCGCCGCCCTCGCCGACTGGTCCACAGCGCTGGCCCGCTGCAGCGGCAGCGCCATCGACGCCATCGGCGTGCAGGAAGAAGCGTCGTATGCAGAGTGGCGCCTGGCGCGCCGCGTGCTGCTCAACCCGGGCAGCCAGGGCGGCGAACTGCATGAAATCACGTTGACGGGCCCGGCCGGCGCCAGCTGGGAAGCGGGCGCACTGGCGGAAATCATTCCCTGCAATGCGGACGGCAGCGATGGCGATGCCGGCAATGCCCATCACGCGCCGCGCAGCTACTCGATCGCCTCGCTGCCGTCCGATGGCGAACTGCAGTTGCTGGTGCGCCAGGAACGCCATGCGGGCGAGGAAAATCAGGGCCATGGCCTCGGCTCCGGCTGGCTGACGCGCTTCGCCCCGCTGGACGCCGCCATCCGCCTGCGCCTGCAAGCCAATCCGGCCTTCGCCCCTGCCCTGGTCGACGTGCCCTGCATTTATATCGGCAACGGTTCCGGCCTGGCCGGCCTGCGCTCGCACTTGCGCGCGCGCCAGCGGGCGGGACTGGCCCGCAACTGGCTGCTGTTCGGCGAACGCCAGCAAGCTTTTGACAGCGTCTGCGGCGCAGAGTTGCAAGGCTGGCTGGACGCTGGCCACCTGGCGCGCCTGGACCGCGTCTTTTCGCGCGATGGCGCCAATGCCGGCAAGCGTGAGTACGTACAAGACCGCCTGCGCGCCAACGCCGGGACGCTGCGCGACTGGCTGGCGCAAGGGGCCATCGTCTACGTGTGCGGCAGCCTGCAAGGCATGGCCGCAGGAATCGATGCTGTACTGCAAGAAATGCTGGGCCAAGAAGGACTCGACGCCCTGCTGGCGGCCGGACGCTACCGCCGCGACGTGTATTGACCTGGCTCAAGCCATCGCCGGCGCCGCCCGACTATGTGGGCCGGCGCACGGTCGGCGCCTGCCATCGGATTACAGTGAGGGCATGGCGGCCGGGCGATAAACCCGCGCCGCCCCACCCACTGTCTGCGAGGCTTCCCATGAAAAACCCCTGGATGAGCATGTACCTGAGCGCCGCCAACCGCATCGCCAACACGGCGCGCGGCCATGCGACGGCCGCCGTCAAGCGCGAAGCGGCGAAAAATACGCGGCAATTAACGCAAGTGTGGTTCGATTCCTTCCTGCCCCCGACAGGCAAGCCGCGGCGCAGCCGCAAGGCGAAATAAGCTCCTGGCAATGGGCGAACTGGTGCGGTGCATCACAGCAATAAATTGAAGTTTCAATCAGATGAACTAAACTGCAAGCATGGTAGTACATAAGGAAGTGACCGGCAGGCGCCGCATCCCCGCGCCGCCGCCGGGACACCGGGAGACGACCATGTTGACGCTCAAAGTGCTGGCTTGCCTTGCCCTGTCGGCCTTGCTGCTCGTACCCCTCGTGCTGCGCGACGCGATGCAGACGTCCGCCGGGCAGCAGTTGCAGGTGCCGAATGTTGATGCGCAAGGCATGTGGGCCCACTGGCCTAAGCAATAAGACGCGCGGCTGAGAAAACACCGCTGACTGCGTTGCCGTGCCTCGTCGTACATTCGTACTGCCTTCGGCGCGGCGCCTTGCCAGCGGCGTTTTTCAGCGGCGCTCGGTAGTGGATTGCATCGTTAAAACCGCTTTGTTTTGCGGGTGGGGATTTGTTCTCTCCTCCCATTTATTTTTGCCTTGATTTGCTCCCCCTCTTCGCCGTACTTTTGATCCAGATCATGGATTTCCACCTTTGCTGCGCCCAAACTGGAACAGTCCGCTTCGCACCGTGACGGACTTAACCTGGAGCATCAGCATGGGTAAATCGGATTGGAAGGATGAGATGGCGCTGGGCGTTCCCGTCATCGACGAGGCGCATGAGGCGCTGTTTCAGGAACTGGCGCGGCTGCAGCAGTTGGGCGACCAGCATTTCAGCATGGCGTTTCGCGAGCTGATCGCGGCCGTCGAACGCGATTTCCGCGAAGAAGAGGATTTGATGGAGCAGATCGCCTTTCCCTCGCTGGCCAACCACCGCGAACAGCATGCGCGCGTGCTCAGCGGCCTGCACCATGCCTGGGCCGCCGTCGATGAAGGCGACCTGGAACAGGGGCGCCACGCGCTGTCGCTGTTGCCGCAATGGCTGATCTTTCACCAGGCCACGATGGACCTGGCCCTGGCGGCGGCGCTGGAGCTGGTGCAGCGCCAGCCTAGCTAGCTTCTACAGCAGCAGCACCGTGGCTTGCTCGGGCAAGACGACGCGGTAGTGGCCCGGGTATTTGTCTTCGCCATCGAAAATCTTGCAAAACACGGGCTGGTTGATGTCGTTGACGGCTGCCTCGTTCATGGGCAGGGTGGCGATCAGCTGCTCGCCTTCGACCAGTTGCAGCGCGCTGCCCCGCTCGGCAGCGCAAAACGCCAGCGATTGCACATCGCTGGCGAACGGCCGCTTGTACCACGGCGTGATGGCCCGCACGGCGCGCCGGGCGTCCTGCAAGACCTGCCCCACGCGCTTGACGTTCCAGGCATCGCGCGCCACGGACGGCTGGAGCACGATATTCGCCGTCAACTCGCCCCTGCTCTTATTCACTAGGAAAGTACCGTCCTGCGCGGCGATGTCTTCGTTGAGCGGCACGACGAACACGCCGCCGTCGGACACCTTGATCGGCATGGGCGCGCCATTGCCTTGCAAGGCCACGCGCACGTCGTCGATGGTGGCGCTCAGCTTGGCCGGAATCAGGCGCAGGGCCATGACCACGCTGCCGCTCGACACTTGCCACACTTTCCGGGCCGTCAGATAACTGTCGCGGTAAGCCGTGAAGCGCACGCGCGGCGCCTTGGCGTCGCTGCTGGCGGTGACCGTCACCGTTTGCGATGGCAAGGTTTCCTCCGCGCCCGCCGGTGCCGCTGGCGCCACGGGCGTGGCTGGCGCAGGGGGGGACGGCACGGGCGGTGGCGGCACGAGCGGCGGTGGCGCGACGGCGGCGGGCGGCACGCTGGCGCTCTGCAGCGGCGCGGGGATAGCCGGCGGCGCGTGCTCCTGGGCCTGGCCCAGCGACACGACACACAACCATCCGGCACAAGCGATCCATGTACGCATGCATTTCTTTCAATGAGGAAAATATTTTATCAGCGCCTGCATTATCGCAGAAGGCCAGCCCATGCGCGGTCCTTGGCCTATCCGCACTCTTTTGGTGCGCACGCTTGATTATTTAACAAATACCACTTATATTGATAATGATTCTTATTCACATAAGTGAAGGGAATCGCGCGCCCTTCTTTTCCACTGCCCGCACGCGCCGGGCCTTGCGGTGGAACTGCTATCCAAGCCAGACCACGGGCCAGCGTCACGCCATCCCCCAGCTACTGCGCACCTCGCCAGACGAGATAGGAAAACACACAACTACAATATGCCAGGAAAATGATGCAATCGACGACAGTCTTCCCTCCTTCGCGCCAGCCCGCCTTGCGCCCCCTCCCCCGCCTGTTACACGTCGCCCTGCTGAGCCTAGCCGCCGGCACCGTCTTGCCGGCCCAGGCCGCCGACGCCGCTGCGGCCGACGTCACCATGCCGGCCGTCACCGTGCTGGGCCAGTCGATGGCCAGTACGGAAGGCACGCAGTCGTACACGACAGGCGAAGCGCGCAGCGCCACGCGCATGGACCTGTCCCTGCGCGAAACGCCGCAATCGGTCAGCGTCATCACGCGCCAGTTGCTCGACGACCTGGGCGCCGTGCGCCTGGACCAGGCGCTGGCGCAGACGACGGGCATCCAGGTTGGCCAGAATGACACGGAGCGCACGACCTTTTATGCGCGCGGCTTCGGCATCAACAATATCCAGATCGACGGCATGGCGCGCGGCGGCCAAGCGCCGCTGCAAGACACGATTTTGTACGACCGCATCGAGGTCGTGCGCGGCGCCACCGGCTTGATGGGCGGCAAGGGCGACCCGTCGGCCACCATCAACATGATACGCAAGCGCCCGACGAAGGAATTCCAGGCAAGCGCCGGCCTCATCATGGGCCGCTGGGATGACCAGCGCGTCGAGGCCGACCTGTCCACGCCGCTGAACGCGCAGGGCAGCGTGCGTGCGCGCACGGCCCTGGCGTGGCAAAAACGCGACTCCTACCTGGACATGTATCACGAACGCAAGACGGTCGGCATGCTCATCGTCGAGGCGGACCTGCGTCCCGGCACCCTGCTGACGGCGGGCGTCGACTTCCAGGACAACCAGCCCACGGGCGCCACCTGGGGCGCCGTGCCCTACTGGAATGCGGATGGCAGCCTGGCCAATTTGCCGCGCAACACCAGCTGGACGGCGCCATGGAGCACCTGGGCCAAAAAACAGCACACGGTGTTTACCTCGGTGGACCAGCGCCTGCCGGGCAACTGGAATCTGCACCTCGGCTATGCGCGCACGGAAAGCACGAACCGCACCACCGTGCTGTATGCGGGCAAAGGTTATCCCGATCCCGCCACGGGCAAAGGCATGGAACTGTGGACGGGCGCCTGGGGCGCGGGCAAAAATTACAGCGACAATTTCGACGTCTACGCCAGCGGGCCGTTTACCTTGCTGGGACGCAAGCACACGGCCATCATCGGCTGGAATGGCGACAACAGCCAGGATCGCTCCATCGGCGGCAAGGAAAAAATCGATTACTCGAAATTCATCCCCGATTACCGCAGCTGGACGGGCAACGTCCCCCGCCCCGTGTTCACCCCGGATGGCTCGCACACGGAAAGCGTGACGCGCCTGGCGGGCGGCTATGTGGCCACGCGTTTGAGCCTGGCCGACCCGCTGCACGTGATCATCGGCGCGCGCAGCAGCACCTATCGCACGGACACGCGCAGCTACAACACGCAAGGCGTGTACACGGGCAGCAGCGACTTTGTGGAAACGCGCAATGAAGTCACGCCGTACGTGGGCGCCGTGTTCGATATCAACAAGCAATATTCCGCCTACGCCAGCTTCACGCAGCTGTTCAACCCGCAAACGAGCAAGGACCGCAACAACCAGTTCCTGGCGCCGGAAACGGGCGACAATGCCGAGCTGGGCGTCAAGGGGGAATTCTATGAAGGCAAGCTGAATGCGTCGGCCGCCCTGTTCCACACGAAGAAAAAGAACCTGGCGGAACTCGACCGTTCCGTGCCGCCCGGCTTTTTGCTGCCCGACGGCGGCCAGGCCATGGTGGCCAACGGCGCCGGCGTGACGGCCAAGGGCGTCGAATTCGACGTTTCCGGCCAGTTAACGCCCGCCTGGGAAGCGAGCGGCGGCTATACCTATCTGCACGCGGCCGAGGCCGATGGCCGCCGCGCCGCCACCACGCAGCCGCGCCATTTGCTGCGCCTGGCCACCAGCTACCGCTTCGACGGCCGCCTGGCAGGGCTGAAAGCGGGCGCCAGCCTGACGGCGCAAAGCGCCACCTACAGCGAATCGTGGTACGGCCGTCCGCCGTCAAGCGAGATGACGAACATCCCGCAAGCCGGTTATGCGCTGGTCAACGCCATGGCCAGCTATGCCATCAACCGCCATGCCAGCGTGCAGCTGAACGTGAATAACTTGCTCGACAAAAAGTACTACCGCAACGTGGGCTTCTTCGATGGCGTGTTCTGGGGCGAACCGCGCAACATCAGCCTGGCCGTGCGCACGGCGTTTTAAGCGGGGTGCAGTGCCTCAGGCTGCCGGCGCGCTGCGCCAGTGCGCGGGCGCGGGCAAAGTGAAGCCTTCGAGCAAGGGACCGCCCACGGGCGCCAGCACGGCGGCGGCCACCTGCCCGAACGCATGCTGGCCGGCCGGCAAGTCGCTGGCGACCAGGCGCAGCGCGCCGTCCAGCTGCACGGCGACGGCGGCGTCGAACGCCTGCAGGCGGCGGAACAGATGCTTGCCGCCGCCGCTCCATACGCCCGCCGCGCGCAAGTGCAGGTCGGCCAGCGCTTCGTACAGCTGGCAGGCCACGGCCAGCGCCTCGCCCGGGTGCGCGCTGTCGACCAGGTCTTCCAGCGCGGTGGTGATGGCGTAGCGGCGCCGCTGCAGGTTTTCCACGTCGAGCAAGGGCGGCCCGGCTGCGGCGATGGCTTGCGCCAGCGCCAGCAGCTGCGCGTGCTGCGCTCCGGGCGCAAGGATGTTTTCCCCTTCCACCACCATCATCACCAGCGGCACCTTGCCGCCCGGCGCATCAATTTCCTTGCAAAAATACGTGAACGTGGCCATGTCGTGCGCGAACAGTTCCACCGTGCGCCCTTCGGCCACGAGGGTGTCGCGCCAGGCGCAATCGACGTGGTCGAACAGCAGCAGCAAGTCGATGTCGGAAGTGGGCGTCTGCCGGCCCGTGGCGAACGAACCGCCGATGATGGCCGCCACGGCCGTGGGATAGCGTTCACGCACCAGCCGCACGGCGATCGCGCGGATAGCGTCATAGGTGGAAATGTATGTCACAGCCAGTGCTCCTTGCCGAAAAGCACTATCCTACACGCGATACGCGGCCTGCCGCCATCCTGCTACACTGGCGCTCTCTGATCAAGGAACCAACATGGAATACGATTGCATCGTGGTGCCCTCGCCCGTGGGCGAGCTGACGCTGGTGGCGCGCGGGACGGCCCTGGCCGCCATCCTGTGGGAAAACGACAAGCCCAACCGCGTGCGCCTGGGCGCGATGCGCGTCGATGACGGTTGCGCCGTGCTGCAGGAAACGGCGCGCCAGCTGGTGGAATATTTCGCCGGCACGCGCCAGTGTTTTGACGTGCCGCTCGATTTCGCCGGCACCGCCTTCCAGCAAGAAGTGTGGCGCGCACTGCTGACGATACCGTATGGCCAGACGCGCAGCTATGGCGAGATCGCACGCCAGATCGGCCGTCCCGCCGCCGTGCGCGCCGTGGGCGCCGCCAACGGCAAGAATCCCATTTCCATCATCGCCCCCTGCCACAGGGTCATCGGCGCCACGGGCGAGTTGACGGGCTTTGCGGGCGGCCTGCATGCCAAGGAAACCCTGCTGGCGCTGGAAGGCATCGCCCTGTCCAGCGACCGCGAAGCGCTGAAAACGGGCCACGCCCGCCGCCGCGCCATGCCCATTGATACGGCGCAAGGCTGCTTGTTTTAGGCGCGGCATCGCTCCCCTTGTGGGATACTCACGCCCTCCGTTCAAGCAAACACACCCTATGCCCTACCTTGTCATCCTGTTCTTTGTCGTCCTGTATTTGCTGGCCACGTTCTTTTTCCACATCCCCGCCCTGGTCGCCCTCGTGTATGGCGTGCTGAGCCTGAGCTGTTTCGTTGCCTATGCGATCGACAAATCGGCCGCCAAAGGGGGCCGCTGGCGCACCTCGGAACGCACCCTGCTGCTGCTGGGGCTGCTGTGCGGCTGGCCGGGCGCCGTGTTGGCCCAGCAATGGCTGCGCCACAAGTCCAGCAAGCGCTCGTTCCGCATCCTGTTCTGGATCACGGTCGCCCTCAATATCGGCGCCTTCGTGTATTTCAGCATGCATTACGCGGCGCCCGATATCGGCACCGAGGTGGCGCCCATCGAACTGTAAAACCACTGCAAGCCAAGATGTAACAATTATTGCAGCCCGTTGTTCTTGAAATGATCGCCTGTCAGAATATCAATATTCACGATATTCAAGCCAATTCATTTACACGGGAAAGCCCTTTTCGACCATGCGCACCTTGCAATTCCACAATTCCTTCCTGTTCCGCCTTGCCGCCGCGATTTGTTTCGCCATCACCTTGGCGGGCTGCACGAGCTATCGCTTTATTCCCCCGGACTCCGATGCGGGGCGTCAATGCGTGACGAGCTGCGGGACCAATCGGCAAATATGCATTGCCGGCAAGGAACAAGTTGCCGCGGCCCAGGCGCAAGCCTGCGAAATGCGCAACGTCAGTACCGTTTCCCTCTGCCTGGCCGTGGCGAAAACAGATGCGGATCGGGAACTGTGCTCGAAGAAACGCCAATATTGCGCCTCAAACAACTCTGCAACATGGCAATGCGAGACAGATTACCGCAGCTGCTATACGCAATGCGGCGGCAGGATCGAGGAAAGCGAATAAACGCGGAAAGCCTGATGCCATCGAACAGGATGCCGCGTGGCAAGCGCAAGGCGCGATGAACGACGCGCGGCAGGCATCGGCTTACTCGCCCAGCAGGCGCAGCGATTCCAGCCAGTCCGCCTTCCATTCGCGCAGCAACGGTTGCGTGGCGAACGCCTTCTTCAGGTGCGCCATCGGCACGCGGTGCACATCGTGCAAGCCGAACGCCAACGTCACCGGATGCCACAGATGGCTGTTCTTGCCGCCGCGCGAATTCTTGCGCACGCGCGCGCCATCGTCGCCGAAGATGCCCACGCCGCTGGCCAACCCCTTGTCCAGGTCGACCTTGCCCACGCCGGCAAAGGCCAGCAGAATCTGCTCGCGGGCCAGGCCCTTCAAGGCGCTGGGCAAGACCACGGGGCCCTTGTCCGCCTCCGCGACATCCGGCTGCGGATGCTGCAACTCCTTGAGCAAACGCAACAGATCGCGCTCCTGGAAGTGCAAGCCGTCCAGCGGCGCGCGCAATCCCGGCGCCTTCAGTTCGATGGCGATATTGCCCGAGTCGCGCGTAAAGCGCAGCCACACGTCGTCCGCGCCCGAGGCCAGGTGCTGCTTGTCCCCGATAAACACGACGGGCGCCGCATAGCGCGTCACGCCGTCATGGAACAGCTCGGCCCATGCGTCGCTGTAATCGAGCCAGACGTAGGGCAAGCCGCCCTGCTCCAGCAAGCGCGCCAGGGTCCACGGCGTGCCCGTCTGTTCAGCCAGCCAGGCACAGGCGTCAAGGGCGGTGGCGCGGTATGGCAGGGATATGGCAGTCATGGCGGTTCCATCGATAAAAGTGGAGCGCAGTGTAGCAGACCTCGTCCTCATCCCCTTCGGCAGGCGCAGCGGGACGCTGCGCAATGTGCTAGGCTGGAAGCATCAGCACGCGCCATGCCCATTCCGGCCGCCTGGCGCACTACCGCGAGGGGATTACCATGCATTCGAGCACCAACGCCGCCACCGCACCTGCCCCGCCACCCGAACGCGATTCGCCCACGCCGGCCAGCGAAAGCCATGCCGAGGAAGCGCTCGATGAAGCGCTGAAGGAAAGCTTTCCGGCCAGCGACCCGATCGCCATTGCCACGCCAAAACCAGCCGGCAAGACGCCGCCCTGATGGCGCGCGCCCCAGCCACCGTTGCGGTGGCTTTTTTTTGCCTGAACTGAATCCGGACGCCCCGCCCCCGCGTAGATGGCTATGCCACGACCGAACGAAGTTATTACGCGGAAAGGAAACGCCATGCAGCACTACAGCAAAAAGACGGATCCCCTGGACCAGCGCCTGTACCTGGCCCAGCGCATCGACCGGGCCGATGCGCGCCTGCAACGCTTGCACGATGCGGCCGAGCGCGAACGCTGCGCGCAATGGATCACGGCCTGGGCCGTGGCGGCGGGCGCCGACGCGCCGCGCGGCATGAAGCTGCGCATCCGCGGCGAATTCATCCTGCTTTGATCCAAAGCAAAAGCCCCGCCCGGTGCATGCGCACGGGGCGGGGCCAGTCAAACCGACAGTTTCCTAATCGGACGTGTCGCGGTACTGCTCGGGCGTCGTGTCGCCATCGGCGACTTCATACCACATCGCATTGAGCACGGCGAAGGTCGCCGCCAGCGGAAGACCCAGTATCCAGGCGAAATACCACATAGTTATATCCTTTCGTTGATTCTTAGTAGGCGTGACCGCTGTCGTCCTTGATTGCTTTTGCGTCAACCTTACCCCACAGCACTTTATATACCCACGTCGTGTACGCCACGATAAGGGGAATGAAGACGGCCGTGACGACCAGCATGATGAACAGGGTCATGTGGCTGGACGAGGAATCCCACACCGTCAGGCTGGCGCGCGGGTCGATCGACGATGGCAGGATGAACGGGAACATGGCCGCGCCCACGCCAAGGATGATGCCGGCGATGCCAGCCGCGCTGGCCAGCAAGGCGGGCACTTCGCGGCGCGCGCGCTGGAAGGCGAAGGCCAGCAGCGGGCAAAGCAGGCCCAGCGCAGGGGCGATCCAGGTCCAGGGATGGGCGGCAAAGTTGAGGAACCAGGCGCCCACGTGCACTTCCGCCGTTTTCAGCATCGGGTTCGACGGACCGTCGACCACCACCGTGCTGCTGATGCGGTAGCCATCGACCCACAGCCACAGGGCCACGCCGGCCAGCGCATACAGCACGACGGTGGCAAGCGCCGCCACGCTGCCGTAGCGGCGCGCCCGTTCGGCAACCGGGCCGTCCGTTTTCAGCTGCAGCCAGGTGGCGCCGTGCATCACCAGCATGGCCACCGAGACGAGGCCGCACAGCAGCGCGAACGGGTTGAGCAGCGCAAAGAAGCTGCCGTCATAGAAGATGTGCATGTCTGGCGAGAAACGGAACGGCACGCCTTGCAGCACGTTGCCGATGGCCACGCCGCAGATCAGGGCCGGCACGAAGCCGCCCACGAACAGGGCCGCATCCCAGCGGGCGCGCCAGCGCGGGTCTTCGCGCTTGCTGCGGAACTTGAAGGCCACGGGGCGCACGATCAGCGCCACGAGGATGACGAACATGGCCAGGTAAAAGCCCGAGAATGACACGGCGTACAGCTGCGGCCAGGCGGCAAAGATGGCGCCGCCGCCGAGGATCAGCCACACCTGGTTGCCTTCCCACACGGGACCGATACTGTTGATGACGACCCTGCGCTCGAGGTCCGTCTTGCCGACGAAGGGCAGCAGGATGCCCGTGCCCAGGTCGAAGCCGTCCGTGATGGCAAAGCCCACCAGCAAGATGCCGATCAGCAGCCACCAGATCAGGCGCAGTGTTTCGTAAGAAATCATTTCATGCAAAATCATGGTCTGGCCCTCCTTAGGCGCGTTGAGTCTGAATGGCAGCGGGGGCTGGCACGGGGGCCGGCGCCTTCTCTTCCGGCCCCTTGCGGATGGCCTTGAGCATGAGCTTCATTTCAATCATCAACAGCACCGTGTAGATGGCGGCAAAGCCGGCAATCGTGATCAGCAGGGTCGAAGCACCGAGGTTCGAGACGGCCACGGCCGTCGGCAGCACGCCTTCGATGACCCACGGCTGGCGGCCCACTTCGGCCACGATCCAGCCCGCTTCAATGGCCACCCACGGCAGCGGGATGGCGAACACGGCCAGCTTCAGCAGCCAGCGGTGCTTGTCCAGGGTGCGGCGCGTCGACAGCAGGAAGAACGTGCCAGTAAGCAAGATAAAGAACATGCCCAGGCCCACCATCACGCGGAAGGACCAGAACAGGGGCGCCACGGGCGGCACGGTATCGAGCGCGGCCTTGCGAATTTGCTCGGGCGTGGCCTGGCGCGGGTCGTCGACATAGCGTTTCAGCAGCAAGGCATAGCCCATCGACTGGCCTTTCGACTCGAACATGTCCTTCGCATCCTGCGGCACGGGGCTGCCCGGCGCCACGCTGCGGATGGTTTGCAGCGCGTCATACGCCTTGATGCCATCCTTGATCAGCAGTTCGCCGCGGTCGACCAATTGCTCGATGCCGGGGATTTCCGTCGTCAGCGAACGCGTGCCGATCAAGCCCATCACCATCGGGATGTGCACGGCGTAATGCGTCTCGCGCGCTTTCGCGTCGGGGAAGCCGAAGGCCGTGAAGGCGGCCGGGGCCGGCTCCGTGGTCCACATGGCCTCGATCGCTGCCAGCTTCATCTTTTGGTGTTCCGACGACAGGTAGCCGCTTTCATCACCCAATACCACCACCGACAGCGAGGCGGCCAGGCCGAACGAGGCGGCGACTGTCATCGAGCGCTTGGCCAGCTGCACATGGCGGCCCTTCAGCAGATACCAGGCGGAAATACCCAGCACGAACACGGCTGCGGCCGTATAGCCGGCCGACACCGTGTGCACGAATTTCGCCTGAGCAACAGGATTCGTCAGCACGGCGCCGAAATCCGTCACTTCCATGCGCATGGTTTGCGGATTGAAGGCCGCGCCGACGGGATTTTGCATCCAGCCGTTGGCGATCAGGATCCACAGGGCCGAGAAGTTCGAACCGATGGCCACCAGCCAGGTCGTGACCAGGTGGCCCCGCTTCGACAGCTTGTCCCAGCCGAAGAAGAACAGGCCGACGAAGGTCGCTTCCAAGAAGAAGGCCATCAAGCCCTCGATGGCCAGCGGCGCGCCGAAAATGTCGCCCACGTAATGGCTGTAGTAGCTCCAGTTCATGCCGAACTGGAATTCCATGACGATGCCCGTCGCCACGCCCATGGCGAAGTTGATGCCGAACAAGACACCCCAGAACTTGGTCATGTCGCGCCAGATGGGGCGGTTCGTCATCACGTAAACCGTCTCCATGATGGCGAGGATCACTGACAGGCCTATCGTCAGCGGAACGAATATAAAGTGGTACAGGGCTGTCAGCGCAAACTGCAGTCTGGATAAAGCGACAATATCGAAGTCCATATGATTTCCTTGGTGTTTCCCTACTGTAATTGTAAACTTGGTATCTATCTGATGCGATTCGATTGGTTCCGCCGCCTTCGGGCTGGCGTGCGGCACCGCCTGTCTCCGTCCCTGTCAATCCCCCCGCAAGCCCGCCAGGGCCGCTTCGAAGCCATCCGTGCCGCGCCGCAGCTCTTCGACGATGCGGCCGTCGCGGATGCGCAGCAGCCGATCCGCCAGCGCCGCTTCGCGCCGCAAGTGGGTTGCGATCAGCAAGCTGCGCCCTTCGCAGCGCGCGCGCAAGCGCTGCAAAACGTCGCTTGCCGTCCCCGCATTCAGCGCTTCCGTCGCTTCGTCGAGCAGCCACAAGGTCGATTCGTGCAGGAACAGCCGCGCCAGCGCCAAACGCCGCGCCTGGCCGCCCGACAAGCCCAGGCCGCCCTCGCCCAGCATGGTGTCGAGGCCGCCCGCCAGGGCGCGCACCTCGTCGTCCAGGCCGGCCGCCTGCAAGGCCGCCCACAGCTGCGCATCGCTGGCGGCGGGGTCGGCCAGGCGCAGGTTGTCGCGCAAGCTGTCCTGGAACAATTCCGTCTTCTGCGTGAACAGACAGGCGCGCGGCGCGCTCACCTTGCCCGACAATGGCGCCAGCTCGCGCGCGGCCAGGGCCAGCAAGGTGGACTTGCCCGCGCCGCTGGGGCCGATCAAGGCCACGCGCTCGCCGGCGGCGATGTGCAGCGATACGTCATGCAGGATGGCCACATGGCTGCCCGCATGCGCGGCGCTGACGTGTTCCAAGCGCAAGCCCGGTGCGGCATCCAGGGGCAGCGTGGCGACATCCTGCTGCTCCAGGCGCGGCGCCAGGCGGCGCATCGCCAGCAGCATGCGCCCCGCTTCCAGCGCGCCGCGGCGCAATCCCGCAAACGGTTCCACGGCCGTCAGGGCGATCAGCAGGGCCAGCGCCGCGGCCGGCACGCTCAGCGCCTGCTGCTGCACCAGCGCGGCGACGGCCAGCAGCACGCCAGCCAGGGTCGCGCTGCCGGCCACGCCATACGCGGCGCCCGCCGCCGTTTCCAGGCGCAGCAGGGCGAAATCGGCTTGCGCCAGCGAGCGGTCGATCCGTGCCAGCGCCGCGCACTGGGCGTCGATGCGGCCCGCCATCACCAGGTCCGTCTGGCCGGCCACCAGGTCGATGGCGCCGGAACGCAGTTTTTCGATGGCGCGCGAGCGCAGGATGGCCGGGCGGCGGGCGCGGCGCGCCACGCTCCAGCTGATGCCGCCGCCGGCGGCCAGCAGCCACGCGGCCAGGCCCAGGCCCAGCTGCCACTGCATCACGCCCAGCGCCACGCCCGCCAGCAAGGCCGCGCACAGGGCCGTGAAGGCAGGCACCAGCAGGCGCAGGTACAGCGATTCGAGCGCATCGATATCGGCCGTCAGGCGGAACAGCAGCTTGGCGGGCTGGCGCAGCAGCCGGCTGGCCGCTTCCGGGCGCGACCAGCCGCGGAACAGTTGCACGCGGATGCTGGCCAGCGCGGCGAACGTGGCGTCGTGCGTGACGAGGCGTTCCGCATAGCGCGAACCCGTACGGCCGATGGCCAGCAGGCGGATGCCGGCCGACGGGCCGAACACGTCGAACAGGATGGCCGTCGAGGCGTGCAGGCCGGCAATCGAGGTGGCCGTGATGAACCAGCCGGACAAGCCCAGTAAGGCCATGCCGGACACCGCCGTCAGGGCCGCCAGCAAGGCGCCCCCGATCAGCTTGCCTGGTTGGGCCAGCAGCAATTGCCGCAGGACGGGATGCGAGATCAGTGTGGTGTTCATGCGCGCAACTCCTGTGCCTGCGCCCGGGCATCGACCTGCACCGTGCGCTGCAGGCGGCCGGCCAGCACGGGGTCGTGCGTGGCGACGATCATCGTCTTGCCTTTCGCCAATTCCAGCAAGGCGTCCGTCACGCGCGCCGCCGTTTCGCTGTCCAGGTGGGCCGTCGGTTCATCGACCAGCAGCAAGTCCGCATGCGGATGCAGGGCCACGCGGGCCAGGGCCAGGCGCACGGCTTCGCCGCCGGACAAGCCCTGCCCGCCATCGCTGAGCATGACGGCCGGCTGCGCCTGCGCCACGGCAGCCAGGTCGGCCAGGTGCAGCGCCTGCGTCACTTGCGCGGCATGCGCGCCGACGCGGCCCAGGGTCACGTTCTGGCTGACGGAGGCGGCAAACACGTGGGGACGCTGGCCCATCCACGCCATGCGCTGGCGCAAGGTATTCACGGTGCCATCGTTCAGGCGCACGCCGCCGATGCGGATCTCGCCGCCGCTGGCGGGCAGCAAGCCGGCCAGCAAGGACAGCAAGGTGGTCTTGCCGGCTCCGCTGGCGCCCAGCAGGGCGACATGTTCGCCGGCGCGCACGGTCAGGTCGAAGCCGTCGAAGACGGGCGCCTCGCCGGGATGGGCAAAGCGCAGTTGATGGATTTCGATAGCGGGCGGCGGCGCCACGGCCATGGCGGCGGCGGAGACGGCAGCGGCTGCCACGCCGGCGCCGGGCAGGGGCACGCCCTCGGCCGCCAAGTCGTGCAGGCCGGCCAGGCCCGCTTCGCCGGCCGCCTTGTCGTGCCAGACGGCGGCCAGTTCGCGCAAGGGTTCGAAAAACGCGGGCGCCAGCAGCAGGATGAACAAGCCCTGCCCCAGGCTCAGTTCGCGGCCCCAGGTGCCGAAATTGATACTGCCCAGCAAGGAGAAACCGATAAACGCGGCCACCATGGCGACACCGAGCGCGGAAAACAGTTCCAGCACGGCCGACGACAGGAAGGCGATGCGCAGCACGACCATCGTGCGCCGGCGCACGGATTGCGACGAGGCATCCAGCCGCGCGGCCGTGGCATCGACGGCGTCGAGCGCGCGCAGGGTAGCCAGGCCGCGCAGGCGGTCCAGCAGAAACGCGTTCATGCTGCCCATTTCCACCATCTGCGCGCGGCTGGCCGCTTGCGCGCCCATGCCCACCAGGGCCATGAAGACGGGAATCAGGGGCGCGGCGATGAGCAGGATCAGGGCAGCGATCCACGACAGGGGCGTCACCACGGCGAGGATCACGAGCGGCACGAGCATGACCTTCCAGCGCGCGGGCTTGTAGCGCACCAGGTAGGGCACGATGGCTTCGGCCTGTTCGGCGATGACGCTGGCCGCCTGCCCCGACTGGGCGCGCTGGCGGTCCAGCGGCGAACGGTGCGCCAGCGCTTGCGCCACTTGCGCGCGCAAGGTGGACAAGTGGTCGCGCGCCGCCGCATACATGCGCCGCGCGCCCCACGCTTCGCAGCCGGCGCGCAGCATGCCCAGCAGCAGCACGCCGGCTGCCGGCAACAGGGCCGCGCGCCAGGGTGCACCGGCGAGCATGGCTTGCACGGCCCAGGCCAGCAAGGCCGCTTGCGGCAGCCACAGCAAGGCGGCACCGCCCTGCGCCAGGCTGGCGGCACGGGGAAGGATAAAGCGGGGCAAGGACAGCGGCGTGGTAGGCATATCTATACTTTTTGAGTTTTCAGAATTTTCTGTAAATTCGATATTTTGTATAATACTGCGAAACATGACATATATCAATTGACCCTGCGGGTGTGGCGTGAAAAAATTCAGATAATTATGAAAACTCAACATATCCAAATGACGCCGCTGATCCTGACCTTCGTCAGCCATTTCGGCGAGATGGGCAGCCGCTGGGGCTTTAACCGGACAGTGGGGCAAGTGTACGCCTTGTTGTTTGTCGCAGAGCATCCTTTACACGCGGATGAAATCGCGGAACACCTGAGTTTTTCACGCTCGAACGTGAGCATCGGCTTGAAGGAATTGCAGGGCTGGGGCTTGATCCGCCAGTCGCGCATCCCCGGCGACCGGCGCGAGTATTTTTCCTCGCTGGGCGATGTGTGGCAAATCTTCCGCGTGGTGGCCGCCGAGCGCCGCCGCCGCGAAGTGGCGCCGACCTTGACGGTGCTGCGCGAATCGCTGCTGGCGCCGGCCACGGAACCCGTCGACCAGTATGCGCAGGAGCGCATGCGCGAAATGTATGAACTGGTCGACCTGGCCAACACCTGGTTCGACGACTTGCAGCGCCTGTCGCCCGAATCGATGGCGCAGTTGATGAAAATGGGCACCAAGGTGCAAAAGCTGCTCAATGCCAAGGATCGCCTGTTCGGCGTCAGCAATAACAGCGACTGAAACCCGCCGCCCCTCTCCCTACTCAATGCATTGCTAGCACAAGCTGGCATGCCTTGTCACGCCATTTCCGCTCGCCGTACAGGCTTTCGCCAGCACAGCCATACATAGCCGTATGCGATGTTGTCAAGCATGCCAATAGCATTATTTAAATTGTATTAATTTACATCAAGACTAAGCTTGCATATGCGTACTCACGCAAAGGCGACCGGGCGACAAGTCGACCTCCCTGACCGGATGGCGCGCACCCTGAAGCAGTGAAATGTCTGCAATAAAATAAAAGGGGATTTTCATGAAAAGCATAACAAGCATTGCCATACGGGCATCCATGCTGGCCGCCCTGACGGCCTGCATGGGCGTGGCACAGGCTGCTACATGGGTCGATGTGGGACCGGCCAGCGGTTTCAGCATCGAAGGCAGCACCGTCACTTACTCGCCGTCACCTGCCCTCATGGTGAAATACTATAACGACAATCTCGTGCCGCAGAGTCCCACCGACATCCAGGGCTATATCAACGGCGTTTTCGGCACCAGCCTGGGTGCGGCCGTCTCGTTTTGCGACAATGCCACCTCAGGCTGCACCGCCGGCACCACGGCAGGCGCCAGCGGCGGGGTGAATTCCTTCACGAGTGCGGCGGCCTATGATTACCTGGCCATCCATTTCGGCCAGGGCGAACTGGTCTTCCAATGGGCAGCGCCCGTCGCAGCCGGCACGACCTTCACGGTGGCAGGCTTGCCCAAGGACCTGAGCAATTACCGCGCCTACGTTTCCGCCGTCCCTGAACCGGAAACCTATGCCATGCTGCTCGCCGGCCTGGGCCTGCTCGGCGTCCTGGCGCGCCGCCGCCAGGCAAAATAAGAGCATCGGGCAAGACCCGCAACACGGCGCCGGCGCACCCATGTTTACAGCGCGCTTGCGCCGCGCCGCCCACTCTTTACACCGCCTTTATGCCTCTCCCGCTATGCTGACCGGCATCTTCAGTCACCGTTGCGAGGGAGTCCACATGCATGAATCCCCATTCCAGCCGCGCGCGCGCCATGCGCTGCGCCAGCACTTGCCCGTGCGCGAACGGCTGCGCCTGGCACGCCTGGCCAGCAAGAAAGTGCTGTCGCTGTGTTCCGCGCTGCTGTGCGCGGCGCCGCTGCTGTATTTGCTGAGTGTGGTGCTGGGCGCGCAGCCCTGAACCGCTGCGCGAAAAACCGGATGTGGGGGAAAGATGGGGTGCGTTGCGGCAGCTTGCCGCAGCATGATCGTGGCCAGTATGAAACTGGTCCGCCCAGAGGGAATCGAACCCCCATTCACGGTTTAGAAGACCGTTGTCCTATCCGTTGAACGATGGGCGGAGAGGTGCAGTATTTTAATCCATGCGCGCCAGCAATGAAATGCCAGCGCGGAATAGAAAACGGGCTGTCATTTCTGACAGCCCGCTTATGACTTTGGTCGGAGTACAAGGATTCGAACCTTGGACCCCCTGGTCCCAAACCAGGTGCGCTACCGGGCTGCGCCACACTCCGAAGACAAGATAATAACGCCCCCACCCAATTTCGTCAATTGCCATAGACGAATTAGATGGAAATAACTATCGGCGCCTGCCTTTACACAGCCACTTTATCCGCAATGCGGCGCGCCATCGACTCGGCCTTTTCCTTATCTTTTGCCTCGACCATCACGCGGATCAGCGGCTCGGTGCCGGAAGCGCGGATCAGCACGCGACCCGTGTCGCCCAGCTCGGCCTCGACCAGTTCTTTCTCGGCCACCATGGCGGCATTTTTTTGCCAGTCGAAACCGGGCGCCACGCGCAGGTTGATCAGGGTTTGCGGGAACAGCACCAGTTCGGCCAGGCATTGCTGCAGGCTCTGGCCGCTGCGCTTGAGGGCGGACAATACTTGCAGCGCGGAAACGATGCCGTCGCCCGTCGTGTGCTTGTCCAGGCACAGCAGATGGCCGGAACCTTCACCGCCCAGTATCCAGCCCTTTTCCTTCATGACTTCCAGCACGTAGCGGTCGCCCACCTTGGCGCGCGCAAAGCCGATACCCTGCTGCTTGAACAGCACTTCCAGCGCCATATTCGTCATCAGGGTGCCGACGGCGCCGGCCACGGGGCCTGTCGCCAGGCGGTCCTTGACCATGACGTACAACAACTCGTCGCCGTTATACAGGCGGCCCGTGGCATCGCACATGATCAGGCGGTCGGCGTCGCCATCGAGGGCGATGCCCAGGTCGGCGCCGTGCTCGACGACGGCTTCGGCCATGGCCTTGGTTGCCGTGGCGCCGAAGCCCGCATTGATATTGAAACCGTCGGGCTTGTTGCCGATGGCGATGACTTCCGCGCCCAGCTCATGGAACACGTGCGGCGCGATATGGTAGGCGGCGCCATGCGCGCAATCGACGACGATCTTCAGGCCGCGCAAGTCCAGCTCGTTCGGGAAGGTACCCTTGCAAAATTCGATGTAGCGGCCCTGGGCATCGTCCAGGCGCTTGGCGCGGCCCAGCTTGTCCGAGGGCACGCAAGCCATGGGCTCGTCGAGCGCCGCTTCGATTTCCAGTTCCACGCTGTCGGGCAGCTTGGTGCCCTGGCCGGAAAAGAACTTGATGCCATTGTCGTGGTACGGGTTGTGCGAAGCGGAAATGACCACGCCGGCCGACAGGCGCAGCGCCCGCGTCAGGTAGGCGATTGCCGGGGTCGGCATAGGGCCGGCCAGCATCACATCCACGCCGGCGGCCGACAGGCCCGCTTCCAGCGCCGCTTCCAGCATGTAGCCGGAAATGCGCGTGTCCTTGCCGATCAGCACCGTCGGTCGCGTCTTGCCGCCTTGCGACTTGGCCAGCACCTTGCCGGCAGCATAGCCGAGGCGCATGACGAAGTCGGGGGTGATCGGAGCCGTGCCCACCAGGCCGCGGATGCCATCCGTGCCAAAATATTTACGCGTCATAGTATTTCTCTTTTTGTTGTTTATGATAAATCTTACAGGCTCAGTGTGCCATGCGCCAGACCTTCAGTGCATCGACGGTTTCAGCTACATCATGCACACGGATAATTTCCGCACCTTGCGCTACCGCAGCAAGTGCACCGGCAACACTGCCGGCCAGGCGCTGCTCGACGGGACGTCCCGTGACGGCGCCGATCATCGACTTGCGCGACAGCCCGGCCAGCACGGGCAGGCCCAGTTCGCTGCGCAACTGGCGCGTGGCGCGCAATAAGGCATAGTTCTGTTCCACCGTCTTGCCGAAGCCAAAGCCGGGATCGACGCACAGGCGCTCGCGGGCGATGCCGGCCGCCGTCATCGTGTCGATGCGCTCGCGCAGGAAGTCGATGACTTCGCGCACCACATCTTCGTACTGCGGCTGGGCTTGCATGGTTTCCGGCACGTTTTGCATGTGCATGATGCACAGCGCGCAATCGCTGTCGCGCACGGCGTCGATGGCGCCCGGCGCGCGGAAACCGTTGATATCGTTGATCATGTCGGCGCCCGCCAGGATGGCTTCGCGCATCACTTCCGGCTTGTAGGTGTCGACGGACAGGGGCTTGCCGCAGTCGCGCAAGGCGTACAGCACCGGCATGACGCGCTGCAGCTCGTCTTGCAGCGGCAGCGGCGGCGCGCCGGGGCGGCTCGATTCGCCGCCGATGTCGATGATGTCGACACCGTCGATGATCATCTGCTCGGCGCGGGAAATGGCAAATTCCAGGTGCTGGTACTGGCCCGCATCGGAAAACGAGTCGGGCGTGATGTTCAGGATGCCCATCACCAGCGCCTGCGTGCCCTGCAGGTTGAAGCCGAAACGGCCGAATTGCAAATAGTGTCGCATGTGAATCTTTGTAGTCGTCAGGAAAAAACTGCTGCGGCAACGAAAAAGGGCAAGGATTGCTCCTTACCCTTCTCTTGCATGCCACTAATCAGGCAGTGGTCGCTATCAGGCTGGCGCCGTCACGTTGGGCGAGATGCCGCCCGTGCCGCTGTCGCCCGCATTGCGGCGTGGCGGGATGACTTTCGGTGGACGCGGCTCCAGGCCGGCCATGATGTCGTTGATTTGCTCTGCATCAATGGTTTCCCATTCCAGCAAGGCTTTGGTCATCATTTCGACCTTGTCGCGGTTGCTTTCCAGCAAGGTGCGCGCCAAAGCATATTGCTTGTCGAGAATGTTGCGGATTTCAGCATCGACCTTTTGCTGCGTCGCTTCCGAGATCGTCTTCGTGGCGCCACCGAAGAAACCTTCGTTTTCGCTGTCTTCGTAGACCATCACACCCATGCTGTCGGACATGCCGAAGCGGGTCACCATGGAACGGGCCAGCTTGGTGGCGCGCGAAAAGTCGTTCGATGCGCCCGTGGACATTTGGCCCACGAAAATCTCTTCGGCGATACGGCCACCGAACAGGATGGAAATTTCTTCCAGCATCTTGTCCTTGTAGGCGGACAGATTGTCGTGTTCCGGCAACTGCCACGTCAGGCCCAGGGCCCAGCCGCGCGGCATGATCGTTACCTTGTGCACGGGATCGGCCTTCGGCAGCAGCTTGGCGACGACGGCGTGACCGGACTCATGGTAAGCCGTATTGCGACGCTCTTCCTCGCGGATGATCATCGATTTACGCTCTGGACCCATGTAGATCTTGTCTTTCGCATCTTCGAAGTCCGCCATTTCCACCAGGCGCTTGCTGCGGCGCGCGGCGAACAGGGCTGCCTCGTTGACCAGGTTGGCCAGGTCCGCGCCCGAGAAACCGGGGGTGCCGCGGGCCAGGATATCGGCTTTCACGTCGGTACCAATAGGCACTTTGCGCATGTGCACGTTCAAGATCTGCTCGCGGCCGCGGATATCGGGCAAGCCGACGGACACCTGGCGGTCGAAACGGCCCGGACGCAGCAGCGCTTTGTCGAGTACGTCGGCGCGGTTGGTGGCGGCCACGACGATCACGCCGGAGTTCGCTTCAAAACCGTCCATCTCGACCAGCAACTGGTTCAAGGTCTGTTCGCGTTCGTCATTGCCGCCGCCCATGCCGGCGCCGCGGTGACGGCCGACAGCGTCGATCTCGTCGATGAAGATGATGCATGGCGAATGCTTTTTCGCGTTTTCAAACATGTCGCGCACGCGGCTGGCGCCGACGCCGACGAACATTTCCACGAAGTCGGAACCGGAAATCGAGAAGAACGGCACCTTGGCTTCGCCGGCGATGGCGCGCGCCAGCAAGGTTTTACCCGTGCCCGGAGGACCGACCATCAGCACGCCGCGGGGAATGCGGCCGCCCAGTTTCTGGAATTTGCTCGGATCCTTGAGGAAGTCGACCACTTCGTTGACTTCTTCTTTCGCTTCGTCGCAACCGGCGACATCGGCGAAGGTGACGGTGTTGCTGGCTTCATCCATCATGCGCGCCTTCGACTTGCCGAACGAGAATGCCCCGCCCTTGCCGCCGCCTTGCATCTGACGCATGAAGAACACCCAGACACCGATCAACAGCAGCATGGGGAACCAGGAAACAAAAATAGTTTGCAGGAAAGACGCTTCCTCGGGCGGACGCACATCGAAATGCACGCCATTGTCGCGCAAGTCGCCGATCAAGCCCTTGTCGAGGCTGGTGGCGGTGGTACGCACCTTGGTGTCGTCCATCAGCTTGGCGGTGATCGACGAACCTTCGATCACGACATCCTTGACGCGCTTGGCTTTGACTTCATCCAGCAAATCGGAATAAGCGATGGCCTTGCTGCCGCCTGTGGCGCCATGACTGTCGAATTGCTTGAACAGCATGAACAACAGCAGCAATACGACTACCCAGATGGCAGATTTGGAAAACATGTTATTCACGAAGACTCCTTGGATGCAGTGCGCATCTCTTTACCTATAGCTAGAAACACGATTTTACTCGCAATAAGCGGGCCGTGCCAAAGCCCGCCGATCCGTGCGCGCGAAAAAATCGCGTTCACGCAAAAAAATGCAGTATAAACAATTTAGGCTTTTATGCCATCAGACGCTACTGCACTTCTCGTTCCCATGTGCGGATTCCCTCTTAAATATCAAGGGCGGAATCATCTTCTTCCACGGCATTTTTCAGCGGATTCTTGATTCCACGGCCCATCAGGAAGATTTCCGACGATTTATCGCGGCTGGCCTTGGGCTTTTTCTGCACGACGACCTTGAATTCGGCGCGGAATTTCTCCACGATCTGGCTGAAACCCATGTCCTTGAAGCATTTCACCAGCAGCACGCCAGACGGCTTCAGGTGCAATTGCGAGAATTCGATGGCCAGGTCGATCAAATGTTCCATGCGCGCGGCATCCGCCGTGGCGATGCCCGACAGGTTGGGCGCCATGTCCGACAGGACCAGGTCAACCTTGCGGCCCTGCAACACCACTTCCAGCTGGCGCAACACGCGCGCTTCGCGGAAGTCGCCCTGGATGAAGTGGAAATCGGCGATCGGCTCCATTTCCAGCATGTCCAGGCCAATCAGGGTACCATTGACCCCGCCGCCGTCCTTGCCGGCCAGCTTGCGCCGCGTGTACTGGGCCCAGCTGCCAGGAGTGCAACCCAGGTCGACGATCACCTGGCCAGGTTTGATCAGTTTCTCGTCTTCATCGATTTCTTTCAGCTTGTATGCTGCCCGGGCGCGGTAACCCTCTTTTTGCGCCAACTTCACATAAGGATCATTTATGTGGTCGTGCAACCAGTTTTTGTTTAATTTCTTCTTTGCCATTCGCGTAGAATACTGCTTTTAAGGGAATTACTAAATATTATTATGCTAAAACTTACACCCGTAGAGCGCAGCGCACTGCGCGCCGAAGCACACGCGCTGAAGCCTATCGTCATTATTGGCGAAGCGGGCTTGACACCTGCTGTCCTCAAAGAGATCGACCTTGGCCTGGATTCGCACGGCCTGATTAAAGTCCGCGTGTTCGGCGACGACCGCGAAGCCCGCGTCGGAATGTACGATACGATTTGCGGCAATCTCGGCGCCGCCCCGGTACAACATATTGGCAAACTGCTGGTAATCTACCGTCCGAAAAAAGAAGTGGTTAAGGAGAAGGTCAGCGCCGGCAAAGGCATGCGCGAAGTGACCATCGTCAAGGCCAGCGCCAGCGGCACCAAGCGCCCGAGCGTGACGAAAGTCATGATCAAGGGCAATGAGCGCGTTACCGAAGGCGGTTCCATCAAGCGTGCCAAGCCACGTCAGAAAAGCGCCAAGAAAAGCGCACTGGGCAGCAAGTAAGCCTGTTCACCCGGCCACCGCAAGGCGGCCGGGCTTGAAACAAGAAGCGGAGCACGGGATATTCCCTGCTCCGCTTTTTTATTGCTGCTGATTCAAGATTACTGCTGTTTCCAGATCAGCACGCCCGCCAGCAGGCTCTGCACGGCAAAGATCAGGGTCGACACGCCATGCAGCATGCCGAAGCGGCTGCGCATGGCCTCGTCCATGAGGCCCGACGGCGCTTGCGCCTTGATTTCGGCCATCAGGGGCGAAATGCCGAAATGGCTGAGCAGCGCGCACACCAGCATCGATAGTACCAATGCGGCCAGCAAGCGCCGGCGCTTGAGTTCCAGCGCGCCCGCGCCCCATTGCAACAGGGCCAGCAGCACCAGCGCACAGGCGATGGACAGCCAGGCCTCGGCGCGGAACATGCTGCCGGCGATATTGCCCGCCAGCACGCGGTCACTGAGGGTGCCGAACAGGGTGGGCGCCACGATGAAGCCGATGGTCCACAGGCTGCCGGCCCACAGGGCGGCAACGAGGAGGCGCACGCGCGTCAGCATCAGATGTACAGCACTTCCAGGATTTCGTATTCGCGCGGGCCGGACGGCGCCTGCACTTCCACCACGTCGCCGGCGTACTTGCCGATCAGCGCGCGGGCGATCGGGGACGTCACGGAAACCTTATTCATTTTCAAGTCGGCTTCATCGAGGCCGACGATCTGGTACGTGACTTTCTGACCCGATTCCAGGTCTTCCAGGTTCACGGTCGAGGCAAACACCACGCGGCCTTCCGCGTCGAGCGCGGTCGGGTCGATGATTTGCGCTGCGCCCAGCTTGCCTTCGAGCTCGGCGATGCGGCCTTCGACGAAGGCCTGGCGTTCCTTGGCGGCATCGTACTCGGCGTTTTCCGACAAATCTCCGTGCGAACGCGCTTCGGCGATCGCATCGATGACGATGCGGCGTTCCTTGGTCTTCAAATGATGCAGCTCTTCCTTCAAGAGTTCTGCGCCGTATTTGGTCAATGGGACTGAGGTCATGTTATCTCTACTATCTGCTAGTTATCGGCGCCGCTGTCCGTGTTTTGCCACGGTTAACGGACTTACCAAGTGAAAACCACAGAGGCCGCGCGCTGCTCTGCACGGAACTCTGTGGTTGATAAGCATGCAGTGTACCGCCTAACGGCGGCCACTGCAAACGCACTTAGTTCAAGGTCTTGTGCAGACCTTGCAAATCGTACACACGCAGCTCATCCAGGTGGCGGATGCCTTCGACGGCCGCTTCCGCGCCGGCGATGGTGGTGTAGGTCGTCACGCGCGACGCCAGGGCCGACGTGCGGATGGCCCGCGAATCGACGATGGCGCTGCGTTTTTCTTCCACGGTGTTGATCACCAGCACGATTTCATGGTTCTTGATCATGTCGACCACGTGCGGACGGCCTTCGATCACCTTGTTCACTGGCGTGACGGCGATGCCGGCAGCAGCGATCACGGCGGCGGTACCCTTGGTGGCGACCACGGTGAAGCCGGACTCGACCAGGTCACGCGCCACTTGCACGGCGCGCGGCTTGTCCGACGCTTTCACGCTGATGAAGACCTTGCCCGATTTTGGCAGGTTCACGCCGGCACCGAGTTGCGATTTCACAAACGCTTCGCCGAACGTCAGGCCCACGCCCATGACTTCGCCCGTCGATTTCATTTCAGGGCCCAGGATGGTGTCCACGCCAGGGAACTTGACGAACGGGAACACGGCTTCCTTGACGCTGAAGTATGGCGGCACGACTTCCTGCGTGATGCCTTGCGACGCCAGCGACTGGCCAACCATGCAGCGCGCGGCGATCTTCGCCAGTTGCAAGCCGGTGGCTTTCGAGACGAAAGGCACGGTGCGCGAGGCGCGTGGATTGACTTCCAGCACGAAGACGACGTCTTTCAGCTGGCCATCGATCTCTTGTTTCTGGATCGCGAACTGCACGTTCATCAGGCCGACCACGTTCAAGCCCTTGGCCATCAGCGCCGTCTGGCGTTTCAGTTCTTCAATGGTTTCCGGTGCCAACGAGTATGGTGGCAGCGAGCAAGCCGAGTCGCCCGAGTGGACGCCAGCCTGTTCGATGTGTTCCATCACGCCGCCGATGAACGTCGTTTCGCCGTCGGAGATGCAATCGACGTCGCACTCGATGGCGTCGTTCAGGAAGCGGTCCAGCAACACCGGCGAATCGTGCGAAACCTTGACGGCTTCGCGCATGTAGCGCTCGAGGTCGCGTTGCTCGTGGACGATTTCCATGGCGCGGCCGCCCAGCACGTACGATGGACGCACGACCAGCGGGTAACCGATTTCCTGCGCCAGCGCCAAAGCGTCGGCTTCCGTGCGCGCGGTGCGGTTAGGCGGCTGGCGCAGCTCCAGCTTGTGCAGCATCTGCTGGAAACGCTCGCGGTCTTCGGCCGCATCGATCATGTCGGGCGAGGTGCCGATGATCGGCACGCCATTCGCTTCCAGGTCCAGCGCCAGCTTCAAAGGCGTCTGGCCGCCGTACTGCACGATCACGCCCACCGGTTTTTCGATGGCGACGATTTCCAGCACGTCTTCCAGCGTCAAGGATTCGAAGTACAGACGGTCCGAGGTATCGTAGTCGGTCGAAACCGTTTCTGGGTTGCAATTGACCATGATGGTTTCGTAGCCGTCTTCGCGCATGGCGAGGGCCGCGTGGACGCAGCAATAGTCAAACTCGATACCCTGGCCGATACGGTTCGGGCCACCGCCCAGCACCATGATCTTTTTCTTGTCGGTCGGATTCGATTCGCACTCTTCGTCGTACGTGGAATACATGTACGCCGTGTCGGTCGAGAACTCGGCCGCGCACGTGTCGACGCGCTTGTAGACAGGACGGATGTTGAGCGCATGGCGCTGCTGGCGCACGGCCGTGTCGGTCGTCTGCAGCAGGAAGCCCAGGCGGCGGTCCGAGAAGCCCTTCTGTTTCAACTTGTACAGGGTGTTCTTGTCCAGGTTTTCCAGCTTCTGCGTGTCCAGCCACAGTTCCAGGTCGACGATTTCCTTGATCTGGATCAAGAACCACGGGTCGATCTTGGTCAGGTTGTGCACTTCTTCCAAAGTGAAACCTTGAGCAAACGCATCGCCCACGTACCAGATGCGCTCAGGACCAGGCTCGCCCAGTTCTTCTTCGATCTTTTCGCGGTCCTTGGTCTTTTCATTCATGCCGTCCACGCCCACTTCCAGGCCGCGCAAGGCTTTCTGGAACGATTCCTGGAAGGTACGGCCGATGGCCATCACTTCGCCGACGGATTTCATCTGCGTCGTCAGGTGGTGGTCGGCGGTCGGGAATTTCTCGAACGTGAAACGGGGAATCTTCGTGACGACGTAATCGATCGACGGTTCGAACGATGCCGGCGTGGCGCCGCCCGTGATTTCATTGCGCAGCTCGTCCAGGGTGAAACCGACAGCCAGCTTGGCGGCGATCTTGGCGATCGGGAAACCCGTCGCTTTCGATGCCAGGGCCGAAGAACGCGATACGCGCGGGTTCATCTCGATGACGATCATGCGGCCATCGACTGGGTTGATCGAGAATTGCACGTTCGAGCCACCCGTGTCAACGCCGATCTCGCGCAGCACTGCCAGCGAGGCATTGCGCATGATCTGGTATTCCTTGTCCGTCAGGGTTTGCGCAGGCGCAACCGTGATGGAGTCGCCCGTGTGCACGCCCATCGGGTCGAGGTTTTCGATCGAGCAAATGATGATGCAGTTGTCCGCCTTGTCGCGCACCACTTCCATCTCGTACTCTTTCCAGCCCAGCAACGATTCTTCGATCAGCAACTCTTTCGTCGGCGAGGCTTCCAGGCCGCGCTTGCAGATGGTTTCGAATTCTTCTTCGTTGTAGGCGATGCCGCCGCCGGAGCCGCCCATGGTGAACGATGGACGGATGATGGTCGGGAAGCCCAGGGTGCGCTGCACGGCCCACGATTCTTCCATCGAGTGCGCCACGCCGGAGCGTGCCGAACCGAGGCCGATCTTGGTCATCGCGTCCTTGAACTTGGAACGGTCTTCGGCCTTGTCGATGGCTTCCGGCGACGCGCCGATCAGCTCGACGTTGTATTTTGCCAGCACGCCATTGTTGAACAGGTCCAGCGCGCAGTTCAGCGCCGTCTGGCCGCCCATCGTCGGCAGGATGGCGTCAGGACGCTCCTTGGCGATGATGCGTTCAACGACCGACCAGGTGATCGGTTCGATATAGGTCACGTCGGCCATTTCCGGATCCGTCATGATGGTCGCAGGATTGCTGTTGACCAGGATGACTTTGTAGCCCTCTTCGCGCAGGGCCTTGCACGCTTGCGCGCCGGAATAATCGAATTCGCAGGCCTGGCCGATCACGATCGGGCCAGCGCCAATAATCAGAATACTTTTGATATCTAAACGTTTAGGCATTTTTCTTTTTCTCCTCCGCAGCCATCAAGTTGATGAAGCGGTCAAACAGGTAAGCAACATCCATCGGGCCCGGCGACGCTTCAGGGTGGCCCTGGAAGCAGAAGGCCGGCTTGTCCGTGCGGGCAAAGCCCTGCAGGGAGCCGTCGAACAGCGATTCATGGGTCACGCGGCAGTTCGCGGGCAAGGTTGCCGCGTCGACTGCGAAACCGTGGTTTTGCGAGGTAATCAAGACCTGTTTCGTTTCCAGGTCTTGCACCGGGTGGTTGGCGCCGTGGTGGCCGAACTTCATCTTCAGGGTTTTCGCACCGGAAGCCAAAGCCATGATCTGGTGGCCGAGGCAGATGCCGAAGGTCGGGATGCCCTTCTCAATCAATTCCTTGGTCGCCGCAATCGCGTAGTCGCACGGTTCCGGATCGCCGGGGCCGTTCGACAGGAAGATGCCGTCCGGATTGAGCGCCAGGGCGTCGGCAGCCGTCGCTTGCGCAGGCAATACGGTGACCTTGCAGCCGCGCGCCGTCAGCATGCGCAGGATATTGCGCTTGACGCCGTAGTCGAAGGCGACCACGTGGTATTTCGCGTCCGCGTCGGCCAGCTGGCCGTAGCCTTCGCCCAGCGTCCATTCCGTTTCGCGGTACTCGTAGGCATCCTTGCTGGACACGACCTTGGCCAGGTCCATGCCGGCCAGGCCGGGGAAGGAGCGGGCCAGTTCCAGCGCTTGCGCGGCGGATGGCTCGTTGCCTTGCGTACCGACGAGGATGGCGCCGCCCTGCGCACCTTTTTCACGCAGGATGCGCGTGAGCTTGCGAGTATCGATGCCGGCGATGGCGACGATATTTTCAGCTTTCAGGTAATCGGACAGGGAGAGCGTGGAACGGAAACTGGATGCCAGCAATGGCAGATCGCGGATGATGAGGCCAGCGGCGTGAACCTTGGAAGATTCGACGTCTTCCGGATTGACGCCCGTATTGCCGATATGCGGATAGGTCAGGGTGACCATCTGGCGGCAATAGCTTGGGTCGGTAAGGATTTCCTGATACCCGGTCATCGAGGTGTTGAAAACAACCTCGCCCGTGGTATGACCGGCGGCACCGATCGAAAAACCTTTAAAGATCGTTCCATCAGCAAGCGCTAATATGGCTGGAACGGCAGGGCCAGAAAAAAATGGCGGCAAGGGCAACTCCTGATAAAGTTACCGTAGCTGCGCCACGTCAGACCGACCGCCTAGATACCCGAGCCAGATGCACTCAGGGTGTTTCAACGGTCATTTTGAATGAGGGGATGGGTAGTCGCTACGGTATATGTGTGATTGGCTAAACCTTTGAATTATAACCAAAAGGAAGCTTTTCCACAAGGAAGAAAACTCGGAATCGGCGGCATTTTTTTGCGCAGCAGCATAAATCCCCCGCCCCATGAAAAAAGCCGCCCGGCTTGCGCGGGGCGGCTCATTCTGCAACTGCGGCTACTACTTAGGCCGTCAGGGCCGCAATGCCCGCTTTCGCGATTTGCGCGTCCTCGGCGGACTTGACGCCCGAGACGCCGACGGCGCCCACGTAGTGGCCGTCGAACACGATGGGCACGCCGCCTTCCAGCAAGCCGTCGATTTCCGGTGCGCTCAGGAACGAAACGCGGCCGCCGTTGATCATCTCTTCATAGATGCGCGATTCGCGGCGGCCCAGCGCGGCCGTCTTGGCTTTCGATGGGGCGATGTGCGACGAGATCGGCGCCACGCCATCCATGCGCTGCAGCCACAGCAGGTGGCCGCCGTCGTCGACGATGGCGATCGTGACCGCCCAGTTATTCTTGACCGCTTCCGCTTCGGCGGCGGCAGCGATTTTCTTTACGTCGTCCAGGGTCAAAATCGGTTTCGATTGCATGGTGCATCCTTGTTATGTTGAATCAAAATTGTATACGAAATGCGCAGCAGCGCTATCCCCTACTGCTCGCGCTTGGCTTTCAGCTTTTGCTTGAGCTGCGCCATCACGGCAAAGGTCGCCTGCTCGCCTGCCAGGATCGCCTGGTTGCGGCTGTTGAAATCGTTGCCCTTCATGGTGCCCAGGCTGGGCTGGATCACCACGTCCGCATCCTTGAGCTCGAACTGGTTGATCCGCTGGCCCATGATGGCGAAGGTCTGCATCAGCACTTCCATCGAGCTGATGGCCTTTTGCGTATCCGTTTGCGACGAGATATTCACGGCGATGATGAAATCGGCGCCCATGTCGCGCGCGAAGCGCACGGGCACGGGAGCGACGAGGCCGCCATCGACATAGGTGTGACCCGCGATCGTCACGGGCTGGAACACGCCCGGCACGGCCGACGAGGCGCGCACGGCCATGCCGGTGTTGCCACGCTGGAACAGGATCGGCTGGCCATTTTTCAGGTCGGTCGCCACCACGCCAAACGGAATTTTCAGTTTTTCCAGCGGCACGCCGCCCACGGCCTTGTTGACATAGCTTTGCAGCGCTTCGCCTTTCAGCACGCCGGACGACTTGCCGAACAGGGGCAAGGCCCAGTCGGAAATGGCCGCCTCGTCCATGTCGAACGCCATCTTTTGCAGGGCAAAGCCGGAGTTGCCCGCCGCATACATGGCGCCCACCACGCTGCCGGCGCTGGTGCCCGTGACGATGTCAGCGTTGATGCCCTGCGATTCGAGCGCCTTGATCACGCCGATGTGCGCGAAACCGCGCGCCGCGCCGCCGCCCAGGGCCAGGCCGATCTTGATCTTGCGCGGCGTGACGACGATGGGCTCGGGTGGCGTCAATACCTGGACGGGTTTCGGGGAGGTGGTTTCGCAGCCGGCCAGCGCAAAGGCGGCCAGGGCAAGCAGGGTCAGGCGTTTAGGGAACATGGTGGAGAATGAGAACCGCGCGCGGCAGTGGCAACAAAGGAGAGCCGATTGTAGCGCAAGCGGGGCCGCCCGCACTGAAGGCCGCCTTAAATGTTAATAAATAACAAGATTCCGAATCGTGCGCGCCACTGCGGCTGCTAGACTGGCGCCTGGCTTACCGCATCATTAATGTTGTTTTTAATATAATCAATTGCGCGCACCAGCCTGGCGCCGCAAGCCAACCTATATTGATCGGCTTATGAAAACAGACCTGTTACGCCTCATCGCCCATCCATGCCTGCTCGTTGCCGCCCTGCTGGGTGCGGCAGGCGCAAACGCCGTCGCGGCGACGCAGGGCGCCAATAACATCGCGGAGAAAATGGCGGGCTTTACCTGCACGGGGAACTTGCAGATGCCCATGGATCCGGGGGAGCACACGATAGCGCTCAGCTTTGACGCCCCCGACCAGCACGGGGCGCAAGGCACCCTCATGGTTGACGAGCGCGGCAAGGCGAGCAACTTCTACGGCTGCCGGCAAAGCGGCGACAACCTGGCGTGCACGTATGACGCGGGACCGGCCAGCGGCCCTCTGACCATGCGCTTTAGCGGCAAATTGAAGGAAGTAAAGGGCGAGATCAATTCCCCGTTTGAAAACAGCGCCACCATGCACTTTTCCGCACGCTGCCAAAAATCGGCGCAGTAGCAGCCAACCCTCCGGCGTCGCAGCGTCCGGTGTATTGCGCAACCCTGCCCCTGGCCAGGCAGGCAGTCAACCTATATAAACTCTTCTCACTCGCCGAATCACAGAACATGTCCGACGCATATCAATTTTCCGACAGCCGCGCCCTGAGCGACCCGTTTGCCCAACAGCTATCGCAGCAGCAGCCCGACGGCGCCCTCGCCTGGCTGACCGCCATCCTTGCCGCGCAGGCGCCCGCGCTGCGCTCGTCGAACGCCACCTTGCTGGCCTACACGGGCAATCCGGCCGCCCTCGCCTGGATCGACGCCAATGTGGGCTCGCCCGTGGCGGGACAATGGGGCGTGGCGGCGGCGCTCCTGGGCACGCCTTGGCCACGCATCCTGGACTGGCTGCAGCGCGGCGGCCCGCACCGGCTGATGGCGCTCGACACCTTGCTTGCCTACCGCAAGCCGGCCGTCAACATGTCGCCGCTGGAACAGATCGCCGCCCCCGTGCTGCCGCAGGCGCCCGCGCGCGCCGACCTCGACGCCGCGCTGGCCGCCTGCCTGGCCGCGTCGGCGACGCCGCGCATCCAGGCGGCCGTCAACTCGATCCAGCAGCATGCGGACGACATCCTGCGCGGCGGCCCGCGCGGCGTGGCCGTGGCCGACTTGCCGCGCCTGTATCTTGACCCGGCACCATTCCAGGATGCGCCCGCTATCCTGGAACGGCACGAAACGGTGGTCGCCGGCATGCGTGCAAACCTGCAGAACTTGCTCAAGGGAATAGTGTGAAGAGGCCAACCCTTGTGTCAATCGACTTGAGCGATATCAACTCGCCGCGCCAGCTGCACGCGGCGCTGGCCGCCGCACTGGGTTTTCCTTCCTTCTATGGCATGAACTGGGATGCTTTCCACGATGCCATCACGGGCCTGGTGGACATGCCGCAACAACTGGAGCTGCGCGGCTGGCCAGCCTTCGCCGCGCGCCTGCCCGACGAAGCGGCCATCCTGCAGCGCATCCTGGCGCGCATGGCGCAAGATGCGCCGGACCAAGCGGCGCAGCTATGCTATGCCTGACATGTCACCATCTTTTACTTCGAGTAACCCTGCTCATTGAATTGCCCCGCATCCAGCGTCGCCCACGCATGGCGGATGCCCCACCACATCAGATAGGCATTGCCGCCGCCGCGCGCGCGGAACCACGGTTTCACGGGGTCGATGGGCCGCACCTTGGCCGGCGGCAAGATCAACACGCCAGTCGTCTGGCCGGCGTCGCTGGTGCCCGCCACCAGCACGTTCTGGCCGAAGTGATTCGCCTGCGCGATGCCCAGCGCCACGTTCGTCAAGGCCGTGGCGGCGCCCATCTCGCCCAGCAAGGCCGGCGTATTGAAGGTCTGCTGAAGAAAATCGAAGGCAGGCAATTCCATCGTCAAGGTTTGCGCCAGGTAGGCGATGCGGTCCGATGAAGCCGGATGCGCGTTGTGCGCATCGTGGATCACATAGCCGATATCGGCATCGGTCTTGCGTCCATTCGCGGCCGCCTGCGCCAGCGTCGCCTGCCACGCCTGCACCGTCGGCGGCGGCAAGCCCTTCTGCGCAGCAAAGGCGCTGACCTGCTGCGTGGCCGGGTAGCCTATCCACGCCAGCGCATCGCGCTCCGTCTTGTAATGGGGACCGGCCAGCACCAGCAACACCATGTTTTCATTGATCTGCTCATCTTTCGGAAAACTGGGCGCATCCCAGCTCATCACCCACACTGTTTCCTTCGGATGCGCCTGCAGGTAATCGAGCGCGGCCGCCAGGGAAACAAATCCGGCATGCGCGCCACCGGCCGTCACACGCACGTCGGGCGGGGTGGACTTGGTCCAGGAGTTGGGGAAGTTCGGATTGCCGATGGAAAAAGTGCTTGTAATTTGCTTGCGCAAATCGTCACCTGCGAGAAGCGGATCAAACCGTTCTGCAGGCAAAGCGTACTCAACATGGATGCCTGCCAATTCATTCCAGCCTTTTTTGTTTTTTACATCATGCGCGTTGTAGAAATAAGTAGGACTTGAAAAGTACATACCATGAAATGGAGATATCAATTCATTAGCATACTTAATATGGAAATTCTTAAAACTCCCTTTCCCATTAAGGGAAGAGGCTATTCCAGAAACAGATCGCACACTGGAAAAAATATCTGGATGCAACTCAACCATATCATCTTTGCCATTCGGCCTCACCTTTCCAAGAGTCCAAAGCAACTGCCACTCTGTAGGATAATCCTGTCGTTGTAGGGGATTTAGCCATTGCACACCGACTACTTGTGCGACAAACGGCATAGTCACATTAGGAGCCACTTCTCCTTCACCAACATTTACTTCCGTTTTAACAGCGCATGAGGATAAACCTATCGTCGCCATCATCGTAGTCAAGGCAGTAAATATAAGATTTTTAGCCATAATCACCAACCTTAATTAAGAAAATTCCACAATAAAATTCAGGGCGCACTATTTTCACGCGCGTCTCTTATCTTCCCCGGCATAGCCCCATCTACTGAGGCCCCGGCCCAATTCGCAACCGTTTTTTCATTCATTCGACCTTCTTTAAAATATTCCTTGAAAATTTTCATTTTTTCATTATCTTCAAAATCATTAAGAAACCGCCAATCCGCCATCATCCTCAATTCCCGCAGCTCCGTTTCCAGCAGATGACAACAGCCCACGGCCACGTCATACGCCAGCGCCTTTCTGGAGTGCTCACTGTTGGTGAGGATGGTGGAGTGATCGGTGGCATAGGTGCCGACGTTGCCAGCCAGGCCCGCCTGGATTTTCCGGTGGCGCCAAGCGGTGTATTCGGCGCTTGCCGTTTCGGGATGGTCTTCTTCGGTGACATGTTTGTCTTTCTGGACCTTGCCTTCGCGCTTGGCCATCATGCGCAGGGAGGCGTGGTATTCGTATTGCAGGGCCGCTTCGCTGCCTTCATCGCCGCGCGCCGCGTCCGTGCGCTGTTTTTCGCCATGCAGGCCGCCGCGCGGTATCGGCAACTCGCGCTCGCCATGGAAAGGGTCGCCCTGCGGATGGGCGGCATCCTTGTTGCGTTCCCAGCCGTGAGGATGCAGGCCCATGTCAAAGCTGGGGCAGATCGCGCCAAACAACTTCGCCTGCGGGAAGAACTTCTCCGGCAAGTCGGGCGCTTCCAGCGGGATTTTCCAGTACTTGTCGGGCGAGGCATTGATACGCTTGCGCATCAAGGTGGTGGCCACGATGGCGATGGGCGCAAACGCCACGGTGAGTATCTGGAACAGCCAGTTTTCTTGCGCCTCCAGCCCCTTTTCCACGCTATACGTGGAAATCATGGACGGCGGATTCCAGAAATGGTCGCTGCCGAAATCAATGGCAGGACGATGATCGCCCCAGTAGTCGTACGCGCCCTTTACGCCGACGGGAAAACCCTCGGCAAACACGCGCTGGGTAAATATTCCCTCGCCACCTGCCCTGGCGATTTCGCCAGGGTCGACCTTGCCCTGGCGGTCTCTCCTGGGCAGGCCGTCCTTGTTCAGCACCGGGCCGGCCAAGCCGCGCCAGCCGATGCCTTGCACCGTCAAGGACGAAATCACCTGGTCGTGCGGATTGCAATACAGGGTCACGCGGCCCACGGTCGCGCCCCGCACGCCATAGGCATCGATATCCTGCTGCGCCTTGAACGGGTGGTGCGCACTGCTCATGGCCTGATCGATCTTCCCGGCCGGCCATTGTGCGGCGCGCCGCTCGCCGATGAGGGCGAAAAAGGCCGCCAGCGTGTCGATGCGCGCCGCGGCCGTCTGGCGGCCCGTGCTGCCGTCCGCCGCCTTCAGGTTGGACGACGTCCAGTTCTCCGCCATGTTGTCTTCCACCACGCTGTAGGGTGGATTACACAGGACATAATTATCGGCAATGCAAGGCCATAGCCTGCCTTGGGAGTCCGCCACCTTGGGCAGGCGCTCGCCCAGGAAGGCCGCCGCCATGCTGACCATATTGCCCTGGCTGTGGCACACGATGGTGATCGGCACATCGGCCTGCTTTTGCCGGATGGCCTCGATCAACCGCGCCAGGCGGTAGGCGGCCAGCACGAAATACGGCCGTGGCGGGCAAGCGTACACTTGCCGGTCATTGGTGGGATTCATGTGCTGGATCTGCATCCACAGGAATAGCTGGTCCGACAGGCCCTCGCCCCACAAGTCCGGCAGCGAAGTGCAGCCATTGGCAAAGGGCCCGCCGCCCCAATAATTCTGTTCATTCAGGAAGATGCCGTCGCCATACGTCTGTAACTCGATATCATTGGCTGCGTAACCCCAGCGAAAACGGATCACGGGCGAATAGCCGTCGCCCTCCATGAAGGTTCTGGGTTTCATCAGGGGATTGATGAAACCGTCGCGCGTCAGCTGCTTCAGATAGCGGGCCGGCGTCATGGCGATGCCTTCCTGGGCGCCCCGCCCGGCATCGTGTACGCGCCGGTGCAGGCGGGCATTCAATCCCGCGCACAAACCGGCTTCCGCCTCGTCATACCACTCGCCATCGGAGTTGACGCCATGCACGAAAATCATGATCCCCGGCAAGGGCAAGCGCGTGGTAATCGGCAAGGTGTCATGGTCGAAGCGCAACAGGCCATCGTTTTCGCCTATCTGCAGGTATTTGCTTTCATCGAAGGGCAAAGAACCGGCCTTGGGCTTATGTACACTCATGCTGGACTCCCGTGAATGGTGGACAATGCACGATCCATGCTCAGTCGCGCGGCCTGAAAATACGCACCTTGAGTTTTTCCAGGCTGTCGCCCACGATGGCCGCGCCCTTGCCTTCGCCATCGGCATCGACCACGTGCTGCGAGCCATCCTCGCGCTCGACGACGATCTTGACGCCGCTGACGGGACTGCCGTCGAGGCCGGAAAGCACCTGCGGCATGCGGCCCAGGTCGCCCTCATCAAAGCTCGGCAGTTCAGCCTTGCTGCTGGCCGGCCCATTCCAGTGATGGCCGTCAGTCTTGATGGTCAGCGCACCGGGGCCGCCCAGTTCCACGCTGCCGCCCGCCAGTTTCAGATAGGCGCCCCCGGCCGTCATGAATGTGATTTCATCCTGCGCCATGCCGATCAGACGGGTATTCGCCGTCAATTGCAGGGCCTTGGCGGCGTTGAGCTGCATGTCGTCAAACTGGCTCTGCATGAGAAATTTGCCATGGTGCGCGATCTGGGCGATGCCGCCCTTGTGAGCAAACACGGAAACGCCATCGCCGGCCTGTACGCTGCAGCGCTGGCCGGCGATCACGTGCACATGCTGCTGCGCCACCGTGTCGACATTCACGCCGGCATAGCTGACGATGGTCTTGGGACTGCTCAGCGCCAGCCCCGCAGGCGCCGTCAGGCTGGCCGCAGGCGCCTCGGCACCAGCCACCGCTTCTTTCAAGGCGGCGGCGGGCGCCACGTCGACCGGCAGCGCCTGGTGCGCGCCAGCATACTCGCCCAGCGATTTGAACAGGTTCAAGCACTCCTGCATCAGGGTCACATGTTCCTCGGCCGATAGCTGGCCGCCTGCGGCGTCGAGCCGGCGCCAGGCCGACAGCAGCAATGCCTTGCCGCTGCGCACGGCGCCGCCATGATCGCTGCGCAACTCGAATCCGTCGCCACGCTGGCGGCCCGCGCCGCCCGCGCGCGGCTCGACGAGAAATCCCAGGTTGAGCTCGGTGGCGGCGTGGTCGCTGGCCAGCTGGACGCTGATTTGCCGGGGCGTATCGTCGAAACGCAGCTGATTGCCGCCCTGGCCCCGCACTTCGCGGCTGCGCATGCCCGCCAGGTAGCGGTTGCCCGGCAGCGCGCCCCGCTTGCTGAGCGCCGGTGGCGGCGCCACCGTATTGAACAATTGCCCCAGGACAATCGGCCGGTCGGGATCGCCGGCCAGAAATCCGATCAGCACTTCCGAGCCGACGCGCGGCAATGCCAGCGTGCCGCACTGGTGCGCGCTGCCCTGTCCATCGCCAGCCCAGTTGCTGACGACACGCAGCCAGGCCGTGTCGCGCTCCGTATCGGAGGCACCGGAACCTTGCGCGTGCGCATGATCGGCAGCGCGGGTAGCGGGGAAACGCACCTTGATGCGCCCTTGCTCGTCGCAATGCACTTCTTCGCCGCCGGGTCCGACGACGATGGCGCTTTGCAGTTGCGGCTGGGGCACATCGCGCTGCGGATCGAAGGCGGGCACCAGGGCCACGCTGGAACGCACGCAGCGAAAGCGCATGCGATAACGCGGCGTTCCTGGCCCCGTCTCGCCCGCCGCCCAGGCCGTTCCTTGCCCCTGCCAGCCATTCGAGGCGAACAGGCGCGCGATGCGCGCATCCAGCGCTTGCGGCAGATTGTTGCTGGCATGCACCTCCAATGCCGTCACCAGGAAACGCCGGCCCTCCGGCCGGTGCTGATCGATCTCCGGATGTCCCGCCAAACTGAACTGCTGCCCCGCGCACAGCGTGCGCACCACGCCTTCGCCATGAAAGCACTTGGTTTCCACGTCATGGCGTGCCATCGCCAGCAAGCCCAGCCGTCGAAAATCCTCGGCGTCATTGCCCAGGTGCGGCGTCGCCACCAGATAATCGTCGAGGCTGGCGGCAAAACTATTGCCGCTGCTTCCCTGATCCGCCATCCCGCCAGCGTCCACCTGCATGAACTGGCGGTTACGCGGCGCCGCATAGTCCCAGCTGTGAAAGCCGGCACTGCCGGCTTGCAAGGTGCGCACGGCGCCCCAGGCCGTGATGGTATCGCTCTCCTCCGTGGCGTCCGCGCGGTGGTAGCGGATCACCGGCGCCGCATTCTCGGGCAGGCGGCTGGCATCATCGAACAGCAACAGGACGTGCGAGGGCACGGCGTCGGATGCCCCGCTCAGTGCGGCGCCAGGCTGGATGACCCAGGAAATGCCGCGCCGCCGCAACAGGCGCCGGATGAATGCGGCATCGGATTCATTGTGCTGCATGGTCAATTCACGGGCCGGGAATCGACGGTCGGCCAAGGCCTGATCGATTTTGCAGGCAAACGTGGTGCCGATGATGGTGCTGCCCAGCCGCCATTCGGCAATCAGCAATTCGACGATCTCCAGCTCCGTCTTGCCACGGAAAACACGCGTATTGCGGCGTTTCTCCATCAACGTCAGCGTATCGTGCAGCACCAGCTGGTAGGTGGCGAGGCCGCCATCGCTCAGTCCGGCGGATGCCTGCCCGACGATGCCGCACACGCTGCGCAACTGTCCTGCGTCGGTCACGATCTGCAACTCCGCCGGCACGCCGATGAACTGCTTGAGCGGCAGATGCGCATCGAGCGAAACGCAACGTATGTCGTACTCCAGGCTGCCGCAAATGGCTTCACGGCCATGCACCTGCTGCGGCAACAGCACATCATCGTTCACGCCGTCCGCATACGCCAGCCGCAGGCGCAATGGCCGGTTGCTGGAGTTCAACTCCTTCGCCCCCAGCATGAATTCTTCCGCGCTATCCATTCCACCTCCCTGCATGCCGACACGCATCGTCCCAAGCTCATCAGTATTCATCTATTTACCGGCGGCCAATTGCGGCGCGTCAAGCGGAACCGGGAAATCGGACGTCATAGTGCATGGCGTCGCAGTCGCTGCCTGCCGCTCCCGCCAGCAAACGCGCAGCTTGCCCGAGGCAGGCAGCACCCTGCCGAGCCGCCAGGGTGCTGCCGTGCACATCGGCAGCGCGCAGGATCAGACGGATGTCGTATTGCACGCAAGGCAGGCCAAACAGGCTCAACATGCTTTTCAAGGCCAGTGCGCCCGAATTTCCAGGAAGAAAATCGTCGAACCGTGCCCGCGTCAGAGGGCCCAGGCACAGGCGCACGCGCAAATCCCTGCGCCGGCAACGGGCACCCAGCATGGCCCCCTGCCCCAGGCTCGCATTGCTGCGATTGAGCAGCGAATGCTCATCGCTTGGGCGCACGCGCCAGGTGCTGACGAACGATTCGATGCGCAAGGGCACGTTGAAATAATCGGCCAGCACGTCGGCCATCCATGCGGCGCTGACGGGCCGCTGCCGCAGCGCCGCCGCGTAGTAAGCGAGCGCTTCCGGTGGCAATGCGCCGGTGCTTGCCAGGCGCGAAGGCCAGGCGCCAGCCAGCGCCAGCTGCAATGACAGGAAGCCGGGGCGGCCGCTGGCGTCGACCTGGCACTCAATCCGACTGCCGGCCCAGGCCTGATACAACAGCACGGGAGCGCGTTGCGACAGGGCGTCGAGAAAGGCACGCGCACCGGCATTCCCCGTTGCCCGCTCCTGGCGCACCAGCCGCTCCGTATAGTGCAGGGGCAAGGTGCCGTTCACACCCAGCAAACCCGTGAAACTGGGCCGCAGGTGCAGGCGGCCATGCTCGCTGTCATGCCACACTGCCTCTATCTCGCAGGCAGGAAAGACCAGGGCAACGCTATGATGGAAACGCAATCCATCGTGCAAGGCCGACTCCGCGCACGCTCCCTGCCGGCATAGCCAGCGTTCGAGCAGGCGTACGGTCTGGAAGAAACCGAAACGGTACGGCGCCTGTGACAGCAGCGCGACTACGCCAGCGTTTGCTGGCCATTGCGGGGCAGGCATCGCAGCAACTCCTTCCCGCTTTTGTGCGAAATCACGAACAAACGGCAATAGCTGTTCACATGCACATACATGCCCAGCACATGGTCGATCACTTGCGCAAAGACATGCAGGCCACTGCCGATATAGGCTTCTTCCTCCACTGTCAGCAAGACGTCGATGCCAAACACCAGTACGCCGCCACTGGCGTCGGGCATCCAGGTGCTGCTGGCGCGGTGCGTCAATGCCTTGATGCCCTGAATTTGCCGTTGCGACATCAGGGAAGCCGGCAAATCATGCAGCGTCAGCATTTCCTGAAACAGCGCCACGCCATCGTCCAGCAAGGATTGATGATTCAATGACAGCAATGCCAGCAACCGGGCTTGCGCAGCCAAGTCGGCTTTAAAGCGGTACGCCGGACTCGGTTGACGCAACAGGCGCACCGGCAGCGCGCCAGCCGCCCCCTCGTGCCGCAGATCGCCGCCGGGCGAACCGAATGGCAATGCGCCCGGCAAATCGCGATTGCTGCACGTCAGGTCGACCGATACCGTCGCCATGCCCCCATGCGTATCGTCCTCGTCGCTGTCGACAAACGCCAGGCTGCTTTCGTAACCGGGATGGGCGAGCGCCCGCGCCTCATCGCGCCGCAGTACCCAGCAAGGGCTCTTCGCCCCGGCAGGCTGCCCATGGTGCATGGCATAAAACGGCTGGCATTGCGTGACCGTGCCGGCATTGGCCCCCTGCCGCACCAGGCGCACGGCGTCGACACTATGGATGTCATACGCATGCGCATATTTATGTTCGGCGAGCAAGGGATACTCGCTGTGCGTTTGCGCCAGCCTGATCGGTGCTGCCGCCTGCTGGAACAAGTTAATGACCGGCGTGCAGCCAAGCAGCAGATTGCTTGCCGATACAGAGCGCAGCAGACGTGCGCCAGCGCTGCCGGCAGCGATGTCCCGCAAGCCCAGGTGCAAGGTCCAGCGCTCGCATCCGGGCGGCAAGCGTGGCGTAATCAAGCCAAGGTCGATATCAAAAAACTGGAATTTCTCAGGGAAGGCAAAGTATTCGGTCAGCAGGCAATAGGCGCGATGCGAGCCCGGCTTGCGCGGCAGCAGCGCTTCATCCGGCAAGAAACCGACGGCACGCAGCGGCACTTGCGGCAGTGGCAACTGTACGCCTCCCGCCTCGACCCACGCGTGCGCGGCATGCAGAAACAGGGCATCGCGCAACGTGGCGGCGAGCGATGGCGTGCCGTCGATGAAGACGCGCACGGCAGGCAGCGTGCATTGCTCCAGCGTGCCGGTGGCCGACGTGGAGACGATCTCGATGGCGATCGCGGTCGCGATGTCGGCGGGCAAATGCATCGCCGCAGTCACATCAATGATGGGAATGAAACGCGCGCCGGCAAGGCGGAGCGGTGCCAGCACCACATCATAAGCGGTGCGAAACTTGCAGACGACACCCTGATATTGGGCTGCATGCATCAAGGTTCCGCGCGGCAACATATCGATGCCGTCACGCGCCTGGCCCGGCGCACCACTGGCGTCCACATGGGCAATCGAACACGCTGGAAACGGCCTCAGGTAGTGTGGGAAATTCACTTCCAGCATGGACTCGGTGAAGACACGGCGTGCGTCATCGATCTTCTTGGCCGTGCGGGCATTGCACAGGGCATATGCCTCGATCAGGCGTTCAATGTGGGGGTCCTGGCAATTGCTGCCCACGATGCCCAGTGCGGCAGCGACACCAGGATAGCGCGCGGCAAATTCCTGCTGATGCGTACGCAGCATGCCCAGTTCGAGTTCATAGTATTTCAGCAAAGATTCCATGCCGGCGGCTCCAAGGCAGGACGGGCGACACACATCGCCAGACGGAAACTGCATTATTCAATAATGATAAAAAAGTAAATTGCGCCAGAACAATAAGTCGACCTGCGGCGTGGCGGCAGCATCGTTCCCTGCTGAAATATGCTTGACAGCCCCGCCCAATTTCCCGTACATTAAGTACATGTCCTCCTTCAAACATTCCTCCCCTTCCCTGCTGTCGCTATCGCGACTACTACTAGCACGCGCATAAGTTTGCCGCATTGCTTCGCCTGGCCACACGCCGGCGTGTTTCAAAAACCCTGGAAGGTTTGATGATGTTTGCACCATCCCCATTCGTACACGTAATCCCCACTGCGACCGCCCCCGCTGGCATCGTCGCTGCACTGCTATCGCTACCGATCGCTTGCCTGGCCTAGTGTTGCGTGGCCGCCCGGCAAGCTTGCGCCACAACCATTGATTTCCCCCTATCTTCAGGAGTACCCGATCATGATGTTGCAAAACCCAGCTTCCAAATACCGCGCCTTTCCTCCCGTCAAATTGACCGACCGTCAATGGCCGAACCAGATCATCAGCAAACCGCCTATCTGGATGAGCACCGACTTGCGCGACGGCAACCAGTCGCTGATCGAGCCGATGAGCGCGGAAAAGAAGCTGCGGTTCTTCGACATGCTGATCGCCATCGGCCTGAAAGAAATCGAAGTGGGTTTCCCATCGGCATCACAGACGGATTTCGATTTCGTCCGCAAGCTCGTCGATGAAGGCCGCATCCCGGACGACGTCACCATCATCGTGCTGACCCAGTCGCGCGAAGAGCTGATCCGCCGCACGGTGGAATCCGTCGTCGGCGCCAAGCGCGCCATCGTGCACCTGTACAACTCCGTGGCGCCCGTGTTCCGCAAAGTCGTGTTCGGCATGTCGCGCGAAGAAATCACGAATATCGCCACCACCGGCACCACCCTCGTGAAGCAATTGGTGGCGCAGCATCCGGAAACGGAATGGGGTTTTGAATACACGCCGGAATCGTTTTCCACCACGGAACTCGATTTCTCCAAGCATATCTGCGACGCCGTCAGCGCCATCTGGAAGCCGACGCCGGCCAACAAGATGATCATCAACCTGCCCTCGACCGTGGAATGCAGCACGCCCAACGTGTATGCGGACCAGATCGAATGGATGTCGCGCAAGCTGGCCCGCCGCGATTCCATCATCATCAGCGTGCACCCGCATAACGACCGCGGCACGGCCGTCGCGTCGGCCGAGCTGGCCGTGATGGCGGGCGCCGACCGCGTGGAAGGCTGTTTGTTCGGCAATGGCGAGCGCACCGGCAACGTCGACCTTGTCACCCTGGCGATGAACCTGTACACGCAAGGCGTGCATCCGGGCCTGGATTTCTCCGACATCGATACCGTGCGCAAGTGCGTGGAAGAGTGCAACCAGTTGCCCGTCCACCCGCGCCACCCGTATGCGGGCGACCTGGTCTTCACGGCCTTCTCCGGTTCGCACCAGGATGCGATCAAGAAAGGTTTCGCCAAGCAAGAAGCCGGCGCCATCTGGGAAGTGCCGTACCTGCCGATCGATCCGGCCGACCTGGGCCGCAGCTACGACGCCGTGATCCGCGTCAACAGCCAGTCCGGCAAGGGCGGCATGGCGTACTTGCTGGAACAGGAATACGGCCTGGTCTTGCCGCGCCGCCTGCAGATCGAATTCTCGCGCGCCGTGCAAGCCGTGGCCGACGCCACGGGCCGCGAAATCGCCGCGCAGGATATCCACGACATCTTCCAGCGCGAATACCTGGAGCAGACGGCGCCGTACGCCTACGCTTCGCACCGCATGGTGGAAGACACGAGCAGCGACGAATCCGTGCAGATCGACATCAGCCTGTCGCACCGCCAGACGCCGCTGGCCCTGCAAGGCGGCGGCAACGGCCCCATCGATGCCTTCGTCAATGCGCTCGGTCTCGACATCAAGCTGATGGATTACCATGAGCATTCGATCGGCTCCGGCGCCAATGCGCAAGCGGCTTGCTACGTGGAATTGCGCCTCGACAACGGCCCGACCCTGTTCGGCGCCGCCATCGACAGCAATATCGTCACCGCCTCGTTCAAGGCCGTGCTGTCCGCCGTGAACCGCCGCATCGGGCAAACGGAAGCCGAAAAAACAACAGCGGCCGACGTGGCCGCCAGCGCTGCCTAAGCAATTTCGGCGCGCTCCAGAGGGAGAAAAAGCGGTACGGCTTGATCGCCGTGCCGCTTTTTCATTTCTATATGGCAATTAGTAGTGCAAATCAGGTATCACCAGCCGTATAATTGTTTCATAACAAGACCACCGGAGACAGATCATTAGCTACCGAGGGAATCAGTATGAAATTAACGGATATGAAGATAGGCGTGCGCCTGGGTGCCGGTTTCGGCGTGGTGCTGCTGCTGATGGCAGTGCTGGTGGGCACGGGCCTGCTGCGCCTGGATAAGATCGGTGCGCTCAGCGAAGCCATCATCGAGAAAGACTGGGCCAAGGCCGACGCCATCGCCACCATCCGCAGTACCACGCGTTCGAACGCGGCACTGGTGCTGGAACTGTTCATCCATGAAGATCCGGCCCGCGCCAACGCCATCCACGGCGAAATCGACGCCAACAAGGCCACCATCACCGATGCGCTGGTCGTGCTCGACCGCCTGATCGTGCTGCCTGAAGGCAAGGAACTGCTGGCCACCCTGAAGCAGCAGCGCAAGGCCTATGTCGTGTCGTTCAGCCAGGCCGACAAGCTGCTGGTGGCGGGACAGCGCGCGGAAGCGGCCGTGCACGTGCGCGACGACACCCTGCCCGCCCTGAACCAGTTGCAAAAGACGGTCAACCACCTGAATGAAATCCAGCGCGGCGTGGTCGTGCATGGCGGCCAGCAAATCAAGCAGAATATTTCCGCCGCCAATGTGCTGATGGCCAGCCTGGGCACGGCCGCCCTGCTGCTGGGCGTGCTCTTTGCCTGGTGGGTCACGCGCTCGATCACTACGCCGATCGCGTATGCCTTGCGCGTGGCGCAAGCCGTGGCCGGAGGCGACCTGAGCAGCAAAATCGTGGCCGACGGCAAGGATGAAGCGGGCCAGCTGCTGCAGGCGCTGCGCGACATGAACACCAACCTGGCCACCCTGGTGGGCCAGGTGCGCGGCGGTACGGGCACGATCGCCGTGGCGTCGAGCCAGATTGCCAGCGGCAATGCCGACCTGTCGGCCCGCACGGAAGCGCAAGCGAGCGCGCTGGAAGAGACGGCCTCGTCGATGATCGAACTGACGGGTACCGTGCGCAGCAACAGCGACAATGCGCGCCAGGCCGACAGCCTGGCACGCTCGGCATCGGCCATCGCGCAGCGCGGCGGCTCGGCCATGGCGGAAGTGATCGGCACCATGGACGCCATCAATGCCTCGTCGCGCAAGATCGTCGATATCATCGCCGTGATCGACGGCATCGCCTTCCAGACGAATATCCTGGCCCTGAACGCGGCCGTCGAGGCGGCACGGGCCGGCGAGCAGGGACGGGGCTTCGCCGTCGTGGCTTCCGAAGTGCGCAACCTGGCGCAGCGCTCGGCGGCGGCCGCCAAGGAAATCAAGGAACTCATTGCCGACTCCGTCAGCCGGGTCGACCAGGGCGCGCAGCTGGTCAGCCAGGCGGGCGCCACGATGGATGAAGTGGTGGCCAGCGTGGGCCGGGTCAGCGCCATCGTCGGTGAAATCAGCGTCGCCAACCACGAGCAAAGCGAAGGCATCGAGCAAATCAATGCCGCCATCATGCAGATGGATCAGACGACGCAGCAAAACGCGGCCCTCGTCGAGGAAGCGGCCGCGGCGGCGGCGGCCATGCATGAACAGGCGGGCGACCTGGAAACCCTCGTCAGCCAGTTCAAGCTGGAACAGAGCGCTGGAGGCCAGGCGCCAAGCCGCCCTGCCCCGTCCGTTCCGCGCCTGCACTAAGCCGCTTATTCCACCTGGCGCGCCAGGCGGATGCCGGAAAATTGCCAGCGCGCACCGGCCGGGAAGAAATTGCGGTAGCTGGCGCGCGCATGGCCGGCCGGCGTGGCGCACGACGAGCCGCGCAACACGTATTGATTCAGCATGAACTTGCCGTTGTATTCGCCGAGCGCCCCGGGCGCCGTGCGGTAACCCGGATATGGCGCGTAGCTGCTGCTGGTCCACTGCCAGCAGTGGCCGAACATTTGCCGCAAGCCTGCGCCCGGCGCGCCGGCGGCCGGATGCAGCTGGCCCGTTTCCACGGCGACACCTTGCGCCGCCACTTCCCACTCCGCTTCCGTCGGCAGGCGCGCGCCGGCCCAGTGCGCATAGGCGTCCGCCTCGAACAACGATACATGCGTGGCCGGCGCCTGGAGGTCGAGCGGGCGCAAGCCGAATAAGGTGAATTCCTGCCAGCGGCCGGCGTCATCGCGCTGCCAGTACAGCGGACACGCCAGTTGCTGGCTGCGCACCCAGTCCCACCCTTCAGCCAGCCACAGGTGCGCCGTGCGGTAGCCGCCCGCCTCGATGAAGGCGAGATAGTCGCCATTCGTCACCAGCGCGCTGGCCAGTTCAAAGGGCGCCACGTATTGCGGATGGCGCGGCAATTCATTGTCGAAGCAAAAACCGTCGCCCGCATGCCCGATCAGCGCCAGGCCGCCGTCGAAGGCGAGCCAGGCCGTGGGCTGCGCGTGTTCTTGCGCTGGCGCAAGCCCACTGTCCCCGCGCTCCAGGTAGGCGGGAAACAGGGCGCTCTGCGCCAGCAGATGCTTGACATCCGTCAACAGCAACTCCTGGTGCTGCTGCTCGTGCTCGAGCCCCAGCGCCAGCAGCATGGTCAGCCGTTCGCGCTCGTCGCGCGCCAGTTCGCCCGCCAGCAGGCGCGCGATGCGCGCATCGACATTGGCCCGGTAGGCGCGCACGACATCCATGCCGGGGCGCGTCAGCAAGCCCCGCTGGGCGCGCGGGTGCTTCTCGCCCACGCCGTTGTAATACGAATTGAACAGCACGCGGAAGGCCGGGTGGAAAGGCGCGAACGCCGCTTCCATGCTTTCCAGGATAAACGTTTCAAAAAACCAGGTGGTATGCGCGAGATGCCACTTCACGGGACTGGCGTCCGGCATCGATTGCGCGCCGCAATCCTCGTCGGACAGGGGTTCGGCCAGCCGCAGAGAATGCTGGCGCACTTGATGGTAATGATCGATCAGCATCGTCGCCTTTTAGTCGCGAATCACGCGTGCGTAAATGACGGCAAACCACTGCTGCGGGTCCGTCCAGACTTGCACGGTGGAAAATCCTGCCTGCTCCAGCAAGCCGACGAAGGTGGCGCGCGTGTATTTGTAGCTGTCTTCCGTATGGATGCGCTCGCCTTTCGCGAAGCGCCGCTGGCCACCTTTCCAATGGACAACTTGTTCGCTGCGCGCTTCCAGGTGCATTTCGACGCGGAGCTCGTCGGCATTGAAAAAGCCGTGGTGCTGCCACGCGCGCACGTCGAAATCGGCGCCGATCAGCCCGTTCACGTGGCGCAACATGTTCAGGTTGAAGGCGGCCGTGACGCCCAGCGCATCGTCATAGGCGGCGTCGAGGATGGCGTCGTCCTTGACCAGGTCGACGCCGATCAGCAGGCCGCCATCGCCATCCGCATTCGCGCGCAGGCGGCGCAGGAAGGCGGTCGCTTGCTCTGGAGCAAAATTGCCGATCGACGAGCCGGGATAGAAGAACAGGCGCCGCGCCTCGCGCACGCTGTCGGGCAAGTCCAGGCGGCTGGAAAAATCCAGGCCCAGGCCCGTCATCTCGATGTGCGGGAAGCGCTGCTGCAGCCGGCTCAGCGATTCGCTGAGGAAATCGTAGGAAATATCCACGGCCACGTACTGGGCCGGGTGCAGCAGGGGGAACAGGCTGGCGGCCTTGGCGCAATTACCCGCGCCCAGGTCGATCAGGGTGCTGCCCGGCCCCACGGCATGCGCGATCTCGGCGCCGTGGCGGGCGAAGATGGCCGCTTCCGTGCGCGTCGGATAGTACTCGGGCAAGGCGCAGATGGCTTCGAACAGTTTCGAACCGAGCGCGTCGTACAGGTACTTGGGCGAGGTCCAGGCCTGGTGCGCCAGCAGGCCGCTGCTGATCTCGGCTATCGTGGCAGGAGTGGCGCTGGCCGCGGCGGCGTGGCTGGCGGGGCGGAAATCGGACTGCTGTTGCGCAAGTGGCATGGTCATGGGCTGGCGTCGTCAATGTTAGGTTCACTAGTTTCACGAAAGGCTTGCACGGTCGGCCACCGGGCGCGCAGCCCCTGCCGTAGTGCTTGGCCGGCGCCTTGCCGATGACTTTTTTCCATCATAACGGAATCCGCGCAAGCCAGCCGTGCGGCAGGTAACTTAGGGTCCATATCGGCGGCGTGCACGCAAAAGTGGTATTGCCAAGCAAAAAGCATAAGCCTGTCGTATACTACACATTGCCGGCCAAACAATCCGCGCCCCTTTGCAGTTCCCAGGCCCCCCTCTCCCCCGCGTGCCTCCCTTTACGATAGCCGTTAACACCATGCTCGAATTGCGCCATCTGTCGAAGTCCTATGCCAATGCCCGTCCCGTGCTGGCCAACATTTCCTGCCGTTTCAAGGCGGGGGAATTCATCGCCATCATGGGCGACTCGGGCGTGGGCAAGTCGACCTTGCTGAACCTGATCGCCGGCCTCGATACGCCCGACGCGGGTGCCGAAGCGCACCCTATCCTGGTGGACGGCATTGCCATGTCCAGCCTCGATGACGCCGCCGCCACCCGGCTGCGTCGCGCCCGCATGGGCTTTATTTTCCAGGCTTTCCACGTCTTGCCGCACCTGACCCTGCTGCAAAACGTGGCCCTGCCGCTGCTGCTCAACGGACTGCCCCAGGAGCGTGCCGCCAGCATGCTCGAGGCGGTCGGCCTGGGCGGACGCGGCGGCGACTTTCCGCAGCAATTGTCCGGCGGTGAAATGCAGCGCGTGGCCATTGCCCGCGCGCTCGTGCACAAGCCGGCGCTGGTGCTGGCCGACGAGCCTACCGGCAACCTCGACCCGGACACGGCACACAACATCCTGCAATTGCTGCGCGCCGAAATCAAGGCCAACGGCAGTTGCGCGATCATGGTCACGCATTCGCTGGCCGCCGCCGAAATGGCGGACAGAACCATGATATTGACTAAAAGCGGACTACAAAATACAACAATCGTCAACCAAATTGATCAAACAATCAGTTAATTTAACTGACCATCTGTCACAAGTTTTGTTATCGTAGTATTATTGAAAACACTTGCCTGGTTATCAATGTTTTAACGCGAATGTTGTACTACGTCACCCAGACAGCCGTACTGCGATGACGAACTATAGCCGGGACCACCCAAAGTGGTCTCGTCCCTTGCATAACCTGAAGGAGGAGTAAATGAACGTTCGGCAAAAGAAGCTGGAAATGATTGAAGCGATGAACCGGGCGCGTGCGCTCGAACCATCGAGTTTTGTGCCCAACAAGCTGCTCGACACCCTGATCGAGAAGATGAACCTGAAAAATGATGCGGAACTGTGCCGTGTACTGGAAGTACAGCCCCCCATCATCAGCAAGATTCGTCACGGCAAACTGTCGGTCGGTGCAACGATTTTATTGCGCATGCATGAAAAATCGGACATCACCATCCGCGAACTGAAGGAACTGTCCGCCACGCCAGTCCATTGAGTTACCCGCTGTTGTAATGCCATGCCAGGCACCCAGGTTCCCGGCGCCATGAACTTTTGCCATACAATTCGCGTAGTTCGTTCACCGCACCGCATCCGGACACGATAGCGAAGAGACCCAGCCCAAACCATGCTGACCGTTTCTCTGCCTTCCAGCGCCCTCCCAGCTTCTCCCCTGCATTTCCACTCAAACTTGATCTGACACAACACGCATGGTCCGCGCTGGCATCAAGGTCAGCTTTTAACCAGCGATCCCAACCGCATGTCCAGCGATCCCCTTGCGCCGCCCGTGCTGCGCCTGACGCTCACGCGCGATCCCCTCGCCAGCGCCGGCGACTGCCCCGCCGCGCCCGGCTGGCATAGCCAGACCCATGTGCTGTCCGGCGCGCGCGGCATCGGCAGTTGCCGCATCGCCCTCGATATCGGCCCGGACGACGTCGTGCAACTGCTGCTGTGCGACGGCAGTTCGCTGCTCGCCGGCAGCCTGGACCTGCCACGCTACCTGGGGCCGGCCACGCTGGCGCGCGACGGCGCGCCAGCCAGCATCGAAGTGGGACTGGCCTTGCGCCCGCAGGCGGCGCACCCGCCGCCGGGCGCCAGCCGCGACGGCCTGGGCGCCTGGATGCTGCGGGCCGTGCGCGTGTACCGCTGCGGCGGCGCCGCCATGACGGCGCTGGCGGCGGCGGGCGCCTTCCAGGATCGCCAGCTGGAACAACGCCTGGGCCTGTACCGCTGCGGCATCGAGGCGGGCAGCATGACGGCCGTCGCCAGCCTGCCCGCCGGGCCGGAACCGCTGCTGCTGTTGTTGCACGGCACGGCTTCGTCGACCCAGCGCAGCTTTGCCGGCCTGTGGCGCAATGGCCTGGCGCCGCAACTGGCGGCGCAGTACGGCAACCGCATCTATGGCTATGAGCACCGCAGCCTCAGCGACAGCCCCATCGAGAACGCGCTGGCCCTCGTGCGCCAGTTGCCGCACGGCGCCGTGCTGCACCTGCTGAGCCATTCGCGCGGCGGCCTGCTGGGCGAATTGCTGGCGCGGGCGCAGCGCATCGACAGCCGCGGCGCCGTCGACCTGGCAGGCGACGGCCTGGAGCGGCTGAGCGAGAACACGGTGGGCGGCGAAGCGTTCAACAGCCACGATATCGACCACTTCACGGCGCAGGCGCGGCTGGGCGGACGCGGCGGCTACGACGGGGATGCGGCGCGCCTGCGCGACCTGAGCATGGAACTGAAGACGCGCGCCATCCGCATCGCCCGCTTCGTGCGCGTGGCTTGCCCGGCGCGCGGCACCACCTTGATGTCGGGCCGCCTCGACCGCTGGGCCAGCGCGATGTTCAACCTGCTGCTCCACGGCGGCCTGCCCGATGGCGCCATGGCTTTCCTGCTGGCCGTGGTGCAGCAGCGCTGCGACGCGCGCATCCTGCCGGGCCTGGAAGCGATGATGCCCGACTCGCCCCTGGTGGCGCTGCTCAATGCGCCCGACGTGCGCGTGGCCAGCCCGCTGCATGTGCTGGCCGGCGCGTGCAGCGGCGATGGCCTGCTGGGCTGGCTGGGCGACTGCCTCGACGACCAGCTGTATGGCGGGCAGAACGACCTGGTGGTCAATTGCGCCTCGATGGCCGGCGGCGCCACGCGCAGCACCCCCGTGCGGCAACTGCTGCTGCGCGGGCCGCACGCGCACCACCTCAACTATTTCGAGCGCGCGCCGTCCGGCCTGGCCGCCGTGCAGGCGCTCACCGGCGACGAGACCGCCTACCTGCCGCTGCCCGGCATCGAGCACGGCCCCCTGGCGCGCGGCGGCGAAGTGCCGAAGCGGCGCGCGCACGCGCCCATCGTGCTGCTGCTGCCCGACATCATGGGCAGCCACCTGCAAGTGGGCAGCAACCGCATCTGGTTCGACCCCGTCAACCTGGTCGAAGGGCGCATCGAACGCCTGGCCGTGGGCCAGCCGCACATCGTCAGCGCCGGCTGGGTCGAGTCCTGCTATGAACCGTTTGCCCGCTTTCTCGCGCAAAGCCAGGAAGTGCGGCCCTTTGCCTATGACTGGCGCTTGTCGCTGCAGCACTCCGGCAACGCCTTCCTGCCCGTGCTCGACGAGGCCATGCGCGACGCCGAACAGCGCGGCCAGCCGCTGCGCATCGTTGCCCATGGCATGGGCGGGCTGGTGGCGCGCCTGGCCCTGAAAGACCGCTGGCAGCGCTTCGGCGCCCTGCCCGGCAGCCGCCTGCTGCAGGTGGGCACGGCCAACCGCGGCACGCAGGCGATGGTGCAAGTGCTGCTGGGGCGCGACCGGCTGGTGCAGATGCTGGCGTGCTGGATAGGCTGGAAGCACACGCGGCGCCAGTTTCTCGGCTTCGTGCGCGCCTTTCCCGGCGTGCTGGACATGCTGCCGTGGCCGCAGCCGGGCGGCATCGATTATTTCGACGCCGGCGCGTGGGCGCAGCTGGCCGCCGGCGACGCGCAGGCGGGCCTGCCCGGCGGCTGGCAGGCGCCCGAGGCCCAGGCGCTGGCCGCGGCGCGCGCCACCGTGGCCCTGCTGGAAGCGGCCCCGCCCGACGCCCGCCATTGCAGCTACCTGGCCGGCTGCGCCGACACGCCGGTGGCGCTGCGCCTGCGCGACGGCGGCATCGAGACAGCCTGGTCGCCGGACGGCGATGGCCGCACGGCCTGGCAAGGCGCGGTGCCGGACGGCGTGGCGGCCTGCTACCTGCCGGTGGCGCATGGCGACCTGCTGCTGCAAAAGGAATACTACCCGGCCATCGCGCAGCTGCTCGACAGCGGCCAGGCCGCGGCCCTGCCGCGGCACCCGCCGCACGCGCCTGGCGGCGCCCCGCCCCGCTTCCATCCGTACGCCCCCGACGCCACGCCGCTGTACCCGCAGCCGCAGGAACTGCTCGACGCCGCCCTCGGCGCCGCCGGCCCCGCCATCGCGCCGGAGAGCCGCGCGCCGCAGCTGAGCCTATCCATCATCCACGGCAGCATGGCCTCTGCCGACGCGCCCGTCATGAGCGGCTGCTACGCCGCCGAATCGCTGCGCGGCAGCATGAGTTTTCTCGACCGCCTGCTGGCGGGCAAGCTGCAGGAAATCCACGCGCTGGGACGCTTTCCGCAGCGCCCCGACTCCGCCCTGGTGGTGCTGCAGCCCGATGCGGCGCGCCGGCCCGGCGGCGCCATCGTCATCGGACTGGGCGCGCTGGGCGAGCTGACGCCGGGCGAACTGGCGCGCGCCTTTGCCGGCGGCCTGCTCGAATACGCGTGCGTCTGCCTGCAGGTGCGCGCCGCCGGCCATGCGGCCGCGCCGCCGATGGGCGAGCACGGCTTGCGCGTGGCCAGCCTGCTGTCCGGTTCCGGCTATGGCGGCTTGAGCATCGCCCTGTGCGCGCGGGCCCTGCTCGACGGCGCGCGCAGCGCCAACCGGCGCCTGGAAGACGCGGGCATGGCTTGCCGCATCGGCCATATCGCCATCTACGAACAGTCGGAGGCGCGCGCCATCGCGGCCGCCATGGCCATCGAGCAGATCATGGCCGAGGCGCGCTACCAGGGCAGCTTCACGTTCGAGCAGCGCATCCGCCACAGCCCCGGCGGCTACCGGCGCATCTTGCCCAGCCTGAGCGGCGACAATGGCTGGCGCCGCGTGCAGATCGTCGCCGCCGACCTGTCCGGCGCCCTGCGCTTCACCGTGCTGACGGACCGCGCCCACAACAGCGTCGACGAGGAGCCGAACCAGCGGCAAGCCGTCGATGGCCTGATCATGGACGCCACCGACAACACCACCGACCAGCCGGGCCTGTCGCGCGCACTGTATGAACTGATGCTGCCCAATGGCCTGAAGGCGGCCATCCCCGAGATGCGCGGCCTGATCCTGGCCGTCGACCAGAGCGCCGCCATCTATCCGTGGGAGCTGATGCGCGACGAGGCGGGCAGCGAGGAAAGCCCGCTGTCGACGCGCATCGGCATGGTGCGCCAGCTGGCCAGCCTGCGCGAGCAGCCATCGGCCGTCAGCCCGCCCAGCAACAGCGTGCTGGTGATCGGCGACACCGATTCCGGCCTGCCCGAGCTGCCCGCCGCGCAGGCCGAGGCGCAGGACGTGGCGCGCATGTTCGGCGCGTACGGCTACCAGGTGCGCGAGCTGCTGCGCCCGCAGGCGCAGCGCGTGCTGGTGCACCTGTTCGACGAGCGCTATTTCGCCATCCACCTGGCCGGCCATGGCGAAGTGGCCGGCCCCGGCATCGCCCATACGGGCCTGGTGCTGGGGCCGAAGACGCGGCTGACGGCGGCGCAGGTGGGTAAATTGAAGCGCGTGCCGCAATTCGTCTTCATCAATTGCTGCCACCTGGGCGACATGCGCCCGGATGCCATCGCGCCGTGGTCGAAACTGGCCGCCAGCCTGGCCACGGCCTTCATCGAAATGGGTTCGCAGGCGGTGATCGCGGCCGGCTGGCGCATCGACGACCAGGCGGCCAGCATCTTCGCGCACAGCTTTTATCACGCCATGCTGAGCGGCGAATATTTCGGCGACGCCGTGCGCCTGGCGCGCGAGGCGGCGTACCTGCAGTTCCCGGCCTCAAACACCTGGGGCGCCTACCAGGCGTATGGCGACGACCGCTACCGCTTCCCGAACACGCAGAGCCGGCCCTGGCAAGCGCCCGACTACCACTACCACGGCCACCTGCTGGCCGACCTGGAAACCCTGCACGCGCGCCTGGCGGGCGCCGATGCGGCGCGCCGCGCGGCCATCGAGGAAAAGCTGGGCAGCATCGAGGAAGCCGTGCGCGCCCGCTTCTTCGGCTGCGCCGACATCCGCGAAAACATGGCCGCCACGCGGGCCGGCCTCGGTGGCCTGGAGAACACCCTGCGCGCCATCGAACACTACCGGGCGGCGCACAGCGCGGCCGACGGCAAGGTGGGCTTGCGTGCGCTGGCGCACTGGGCGGAACTGGAAATACGCCAGGGCGCGGCCCTGTGCGGCCTCGATGCGGGCGCCGGCATCGAGCTGCCGGCCGTGCCGGATATGCCACAGGGACGGCAGTTGCTACAGGATGGAAAACAGCATATCGACCTGCTGGTGGCGCTGGCGCCCACGGCGCAGCGCCTGGCCCTGCTGGGCCGCTACTGGGCCTTGCAGGCGCGCCTGGCCTGCCGCGCAGGAAGCTCCGGCGCGCCCGCCCTGCGCGCCATGACGGACGCCTGCCTGGCCGCGCTGGAGGAAGCGCGGCGGCGCAGCGGCGTGGCCGACTGCGACCTGATTTTCCAGGTGCTGGCGGGCGCCCTGCTGTTGAAAGCCCATGGCGACAGCGGCGCCTGGCGCGCGCTCGATCCGCAGCTGGGCGACCTGCTGCACGACGCCATCGCCTATGCGCGCCAGCGCCACGCGGACGAACACCGCGCCATCGACGCCGGCGCCCCCGTGCGCGCCGCCCTGCTGGCGGCCCTGTGGCAGGCGCCGGACGGCCAGCCTTTCGACGCCTCCGCGCGCACCGCATTCCTGGCCCTGTACCACGACGCCGTGCGGCGCTACGGCAGCATCGGCGAACCCGAGGCGATCACGGCGCCGCTGCGCTTCCTGCTCGAACTGCTGCCGCCCGACGGCGCGGAAACCGGCTTGCGCAGCGCCGTGCAGGCGCTGGCCAGCCAGCTGCAGTCCTCACTTCCCGCTCTTAGCCAGGCACCACGCCATAGTGGCGCGCATAGCGCTCGTCCAGATTCGCCAGCGGCATCATCATGAACATGTCGGCGCTTTCGAAATCAGGGTCCCACGCCGGTTCGCCGCAAATCCAGGCGCCCGAACGCAGATAGCCCTTGATCAGCGGCGGCACCTGCGGCTTGTGCGCCGCTTCCACCTGGTGGATGGGGAAAGGCAGGTGCGGCGTGACGCGGTATTCGCTTGGGGCCATGTGCTTTTCGGCCAGCGCCTGGTACACGGCGACGGCGTTATGGCCGCCATCGGCCAGGCTAATGCTGGCGCAGCCGACCAGGTAGTCGCAGCGCTCGCGGCGCATGTACTCGGCCAGGCCGGACCACAGCAGCATGATCACGCTGCCGCCCCGGTATTTCGGGTGAATGCAGGCGCGGCCCGCTTCGACCATGCGTCCGCGCAGGTTCTTCAGGCGGCTCAGGTCGAACTCGTTTTCCGAATACAGGCGGCCGATCTTGGCGGCCTTGGCCGCGCTCAGCACGCGGTAGGTGCCCACCACTTTCAGGGTATCGGCGTCGCGCACGATCAGATGATCGCAGTGCGCATCGAATTCGTCGCTGTCGAGGCCATCGGCGTTGGCCAGCGACGTCAAGCCCATGGTCTCGATAAACACCTTGTAACGCAAACGCTGGACTTCGCGCAATTCCGCCGCGGTCGTGGCCTGGCTCAGCACCAGTTGGACCGGCCGGGCCTTGGCTTCGTTTGATGCGACTATGTTCTGCATGGTTTCATCCCCTGTGATCAAGACGACTCCAGCGTACTTGTCTAATATGTCAGGAAAATGACAGCCGAATGTCATTTCCATGACGCAAGTCAATGTCATCCGGGGATCGTGCATAATTACCACACTCGCCCAGCCGAAAGAGCCCATGAAAGACCAGGACGCACCGCACATCACGCCCTACACCAGGCCGGCCGCCGGCTGGGACGCCTTGAAACACGTGGCCATCAGCCTGCGCCAGGAGCGCGTCGCGCCCGGCAACCTGAAGGCGCTGCTGGCGCAAAACCAGCCGGGCGGCTTCGATTGCCCCGGCTGCGCCTGGCCCGACCGCGACCACGCTTCCACGTTTGCCTTTTGCGAAAACGGCGCCAAGGCCGTCGCCGCCGAAGCGACCAGCCGCCGCGCCGGCCCGGAACTGTTCGCCAGCCATACCGTCACGCAGCTGCTGGCACAGTCGGACTACGCGCTCGAGCAGCACGGCCGCCTGACGGAGCCGATGGTGTACGACGCCGCCAGCGACCGCTACGTGCCGATCTCCTGGGATGACGCCTGCGCCCTCGTGGGCCGCCACCTGCGCGCCCTGGCCGACCCGAACCAGGCCGCGTTCTATACGTCAGGCCGCGCCAGCAACGAAGCGGCCTTCCTGTACCAGCTGATGGCGCGCCTGTACGGCACCAACAACTTCCCCGACTGCTCCAACATGTGCCACGAGGCGACCAGCCGCGGCTTGCCGGCCACCGTGGGCATCGGCAAGGGCACGGTGACCCTGGCCGACTTCGAGCTGGCCGACACCATCCTCATCTTCGGCCAGAATCCCGCCACCAACCACCCGCGCATGCTGGGCGAATTGCGCGACTGCGCGCGCCGCGGCGGCAGCATCGTTTCCATCAATCCCCTGCGCGAGCGGGGCTTGCAGCGCTTCATGGACCCGCAGAGCGCGCTGGAAATGGCAACCCTGGGCAGCACGCGCCTGGCCGGCCTGTTCGTCCAGCCGACCTTGGGCGGCGACTTCGCCCTGATCAAGGCCGTCGCCAAGCGCGTCGTCGAGCATGACGACGCAGCGCAGGCGGCGGGCGCGCCCGCCGTCATCGACCACGCCTTCATCCTGGAACACTGCAGCGGCTTCGACGCCTTCCGCGACGACTTGCGCATGGAAAGCTGGGAACTGCTGCTGCGGGAGTCCGGCGTGGCGCGCGCGCAGATCGAGGCATTGACGGACATCTTCGTCAAGGGCCAGCGCATCATCGCCACCTGGGGCATGGGATTGACGCAGCACAAGCACAGCGTGGCGGCCATCCGCATGCTGTCGAACCTGATGATGTTGCGCGGGCAGATCGGCAAGCCGGGCGCCGGCCTGTGTCCCGTGCGCGGCCACTCGAACGTGCAAGGCGACCGCACGGTGGGCATCGAGGAAAAGCCGGCCAAGGCCTTCCTCGACCGCCTGGGCCAGGTGTATGGATTCGAGCCGCCGCGCGCGCATGGCCACGACGTGGTGGCCACCATCGCAGCGATGCAGCGCGGCGAGGTAAAAGTGTTCATCGCGCTGGGCGGCAATTTCGCCGCCGCCACGCCGGACACGCCGCTGACCTTTGCCGCCCTGCGCCAGTGCGCGCTGACGGTGCAGGTGGCCACCAAGCTCAATCGCAGCCACCTCGTCATCGGCAAGGAAGCCTTGCTGCTGCCCACGCTGGGGCGCACGGAAATCGACTTGCAGGGCGGCGTGGCGCAGGGCGTGACGGTGGAAGACTCGATGAGCATGGTGCATATCTCGTACGGCCGCAATGCGCCCGCTTCGCCGCAGCTGCGCTCGGAAGTGGCCATCGTGGCCGGCATGGCCGAAGCGACGGTGGGGAGCAGTCTGGTGGACTGGCGCGCCTATGCGGCCGACTATGCGCGCATCCGCGACGACATCGAAAAGGTGTTCGACGATTTCCACGACTACAACGCCAGGGTGGCGCAACCGGGCGGCTTTCACCTGACGGTGGCGTCGCGCGAGCGCGTGTGGAAGACGGCCAGCGGCAAGGCCAGCTTCCTCGTCGCTCCGCTGCAGCTGGACACGCCGCTGCACCGCGCGAAACAGCGCCATGGCGCGCGCCTGATGGTGTTGATGAGCACCCGCTCGCACGACCAGTACAACACCACCATCTACGGCATGGATGACCGCTACCGCGGCGTGTACGGCACGCGCAAGGTGGTCTTCGCCAACGAGGAAGATATCGCCATGCTGGGATTTGCCGATGGCGAGCTGGTGGACCTGATCGGCGCCTGGGACGATGGCGTGGCGCGCCGCGCCGACGGCTTCCGTCTCGTCGCCTACGACATCCCGCGCGGCTGCCTGGGCGCGTATTACCCGGAAACGAATGCGCTGGTGCCGCTAGCCAGCACGGCGGACGGCGCCGGCACGCCCACGTCGAAGTCCGTGCCAGTTTTGCTGGAACGCAGCGGAAGCTACAAGGTGATGCCGGGCGTGTAATCGACGTACGCATCCTGGCGGCAGAAACCCACCAGCTTCATGCCCGCCTGCGTGGCGATGGAAATGGCCAGCGAGCTGGGGGCGGAAATCGTCGCCAGCAGCGGAATCTGCATGCGCGCCGCCTTGCGCGCCAGCTCGTAGCTGCCGCGGCTGGACAGGAAGACGAAGCCGCGCCGCATGTCCGCCCCGCTCAGTGCCAAATGGCCGATCAGTTTATCCAGGCCATTGTGACGGCCGACATCCTCGAAGACGTGCACGATATCGCCGTCGGGCGTGCACCACGCGGCCGCATGCACGCCGCCCGTTTCCCGCATCAACGCCTGGTGCGCGCGCAAGCCGCTGGAGGCACGCGCCAGCGCGGCCGGCAGGTCGACATGGATCAGGGCCGGCGGCAGCGCCTGCGGCTGCAAGTCCAGCATCTCGATGCTGTCGATGCCGCACACGCCGCAGCCCGTGCGGCCCGTCAACTGGCGGCGCCGGTCTTTCAGGCGCACGAAATCCTCCTGGGCGATGCTCAAAGCCACTTCGGCGGAGTCGGGACGCAGGAACACTTCGCAATCGAAGATGGCGCCGGCGGAAGCGACCACGCCTTCCGTCAGCGCGAAGCCATAGGCAAACGCTTCCAGGTCGCGCGGGGTGGCCATCATGACGACGTGGGAAATGCCATTGAAGACCAGCGCGACGGGGACTTCCTCGGCGACGTGGTCGATGGCTGGGGTAGAGACGCCCGCCTGGTGGCGGACGATGGCGCGCTCGACGAAGCCGGCGCGTTCGATATCTGTATCTTCTGACATGGCAACCATGGGGGAACTATCACAGGCCCCATGGTAAACCAGAATGGACAGGCAGGGGCGGCCCCTGCCCGCGCCATCAATCCTTCTTCGGGCGCCCCGTTTTCAGCTGCGGCAGGCCGGCCAGCACGTTTTGCAGGGTCGCCAGGTCGATCTGGCTGATCAGCGCCACGCCGATGCGCAGCAATTCGCTTTTCTTGATCTCGAAACCGGCCTTCAGGCAGGCTTTCTTGACCTGGCCCAGGACTTCGTATTCCGCTTCCGGCATGGTGAAGCTGTCGCGCACCAGTTTCGGCTTGCGGGCTTTTTCCTTGACGGCGGCGACCTTGGCAACCGGCGCCTTTTTCGCTGGCGCAGGCTTGGCGGCCGCCTTGGCTACCGGTTTGGCGGCGGCTTTCGCGGCCGGCTTGGCGACGGTCTTCACCGCAGGCTTGGCGACAGCTTTCACGGCTGGCTTGGCTGCCGGCTTGACGGCGGCTTTGACGACGGCTTTGGCTGCAGGCTTGGCAACGGCGGCCTTCGCTACCGGCTTGGCGGCTGGCGCCTTCGCCGCGGCTGGCTTGGCCGCCGCTGGTTTGGCTGCCGCTGGCTTGGCGACTGCCGGCTTGACGGCGGCTTTTGCCACAGGCTTGGCGGCTGGTTTCGCAGCTGGTTTAGCGGCGGGCTTGGCAGCCGGGGCGGCCTTGGCCGCTGCCGCATTGATCGAAGCGCTGGTAGGGAACATCGATACGGGCGCGCTGTCGGCTTTTTTCGCTGGGACGGTTTTGGTCATGGATTTTCCAATCTAGTAATTAATATAAACAATATATACTGTTTTTTGAAATCTTGCTTGCTGCACATCAAGTCATGTGCACGACATGACCTCCTAGGCGCTGGCGCGGATGGTGAAATCGACCCCGACCTCATCCCAGAATTCCTGCTCTTTCTCGATCCAGAACGACACGGTGGGATGGTGCGCCACCCAGCCGCGCTTGATATCGAGTTCGATGCGGCTCTTCATGCGCAGGCGCAGTTCGCTGAAATCGGCTTCGATACGTGCATGCATGAGCAGGATCGACAGGCGCAGCGCCAGCACGGCCTTGGCAAAATCGGGGTCGGACAGCACTTCGCCGATCTTGCGCAAGTTGCCCTTCTGCGCCAGGATCAGCCGGCTCATGGTCTTCTGTTCGCGCGTGGTAAAACCGGGCAAGTCCGCGTTCTCCACGATATACGATGCATGCTTGTGGTAGCCCGTCTGCGACACGACCAGGCCCACTTCGTGCAGCAGGCTGCTCCAGCGCAGGGATTTCACCAGGGCGTCGGACGTGGGCTTGAGCTGCGCATACATGGCCAGCGCCTGCTCGGCCACCCGGCCGGCGCGCTGCTGGTCGATATGGAATTTCTCCATGCAGCCCTGCACCGACTGTTCGCGGCGGTCGCGCTTGGTCGAGCGCAGGTACAAATCCCACATCACGCCCATGCGCAGACCCGCCTCGATCGGCGTCATGACGGGAATGGCCAGTTCGCGGAACAAGCCGATCAAGATGGCCAGGCCGCCGACGATGGTGCTGGCGCGGTCGGGGCGCAAGCCGGGCATGTCGATGCGGCTGGTGTGACCGAGCTCGATGAAGCGGCGCGCCAGTGCGTCGAGGCTGGCGCTCGTGAGCAGGCCGTCGCCCAGCTTGTTGCGGGCGATGATGTCGGCGATGGTGCGGATGGTGCCGGAAGAGCCGTAAGCCGTCTTCCAGTGCTGCGGGCGGTACGGCGGCGCGGCATCCTCGAAATGGCTGCGCGCCGACAGGATGGCCGCCTCGAACGACGGCGCGTCGATGCGCCCGCCGATGAAGAACGACAGGCTTTGCTTGACGGTGCCCAGGCTGAAGGACTCGACGCGCTCGATATCGTTGCCGCGCCCCAGTATCAGTTCGGTCGAGCCGCCGCCGATATCCATCACCAGCCGGCGTTCGCCGGGAATGGCCAGTGCATTGGCCACGCCCATGTAGATCAAGCGTCCCTCTTCCTCGCCCGAGATGATCTCGATCGGATGGCCGATGGCTTGCTCGGCCAGCGGCAGGAAGACGGCGCCGTTGCGCGCCACGCGCATGGCCGACGTGGCCACCACGCGCACGGCATCGAGCTCGAAGCCGGCGAGAATGGCGCGAAAGCGCTGCAGGCAGGCCAGCGCGCCCTGCATGGCCGCCTCGGTCAGGTCGCCATTGGCATCCAGGCCGGCAGCCAGGCGTATCGGGTCGCGCACGCTCTTGACCACGCGGATCGTGTCGCCATCATGCTTGCCGACGTGTAAACGAAAACTGTTGGACCCCAGGTCCACCGCTGCATACATACTGGCCTCTTGTCTTGTCATTACTGTGCCAACTGAAAAAGTTGGCAAAATCAGTTACTAAACTATATAAATCATTTAAACGATTTAAAAATCCTACCACACTACCCTCATCGTATGACAGCGGCGTGACAGGATTGTGACAAAACGGCGGCCAGCCGTGGCGCTTACGGCACGATGGTGGTAAATAAATAAACGGCGAAAATCACCAGGTGCACCGTACCCTGCATGACCGTGGTGCGGCCCGTGCCCAGCGACAGGGTGGCCACCATCAGCGACAGCAGCAGCAGCACCGTCGACTTGATATCGAGACCCAGGGTAATCGTCAGGCCCGTGGCCAGCGACACCACCACCACAGCCGGAATAGTCAGGCCGATGCTGGCCAGCGCGGAGCCGAGCGCCAGGTTCAAGCTCGTTTGCAGGCGATTCGCGCGCGCCGCACGTACGGCGGCCAGGCCTTCGGGCAGCAGCACGATGGCGGCGATGACGATGCCGACCAGGGTTTTCGGCGCGCCCATGGCGGCAATCGCCGTCTCCAGCGCGGGCGCCAGCGACTTGGCCAGCAGCACCACGGCGCCCAGGCACACCAGCAGCGCGCCGGCGCTGACCCAGGCGACGGTGGGCGTGGGCGGCGCCGCATGCACCTCTTCATCGCCGACGGCTTCCTTGGGCAGGAAGTAATCGCGGTGGCGCACCGTCTGCACCAGCACGAAGGTGCCGTACAGGACCAGGGAAATGACGGCGATGAAGATCAGCTGGCTGGAATTGTAGAAGGGGCCGGCGGCGCTCGATGTGTAGTTCGGCAGCACCAGGGTCAGAACGGCGATGGCCGCCAGGGTGGCCAGCGAAGCGCTCACGCCCAGCAGGCCGAAGCTCTGCTCGCGGTGGCGCCCGGCGCCCAGCAGCAGGCAGATGCCGACGATTCCGTTCAGGATGATCATGATGGCGGCAAACACGGTATCGCGCGCCAGGCCCGTCGTTTCCGGTCCGCCGGCCAGCATCAGCGAGACGATCAGCGCCACCTCGATCAGGGTCACGGCCAGCGCCAGCACCAGCGTGCCGTACGGTTCGCCGATGCGGTGCGCCACCACTTCCGCGTGGTACACGGCGGCCAGCACGCTGCCGATCAGGCCCGCCACCAGCAGTATCTGGTAGGCGCCGCCGACATTGAAGGTGGAACCGAACAGGAACAGCCAGCCGGCAACGGGGGCGGCAAGCGGCCATACAGGCAGGGATTTGAGCATTTTCATTATGGGCCTGGCAAGAGTAAGAAAGAGGAACTGCGGTGCGGACGGCACAGGGCAGCCTGGCGTGCGCTCGATAGCATAACTTGCTTAGCTTAAATGAAAGTTAGGGAATGCACACGTTCGGGTAGCGGCGCTCCGCGCCTTGCTCATCGTTCGAGCGCCTTGCTGTGATGCACCTGCTTGCTACCAGTAACTATAGTCCCTTTGGTAACATGCCGTTGCAATTTTCTTGTGTTTTTGCTTCCGGCTGGCGTCATAATGCCAGGCCCGCCCTCGCGGCACCGACCAAGGACAGACCATGATTTCCGTACACAGCGCCGCCATGCGTGCATTCATCCTCGCGGGCAGCTTGCTGAGCGCCGCAGCACACGCGGACACACCGCCAGCGCAGGTCGACGCGAACTGGGCCACCGCGCCCGCGCCTGCCGCAGAGCCAAGGTGGCAAGACAGCCTGCCGCCCGCGCCGCCCGTGGAACCACGCGAAGAAAAGATCCTGCCCAAGAGCGAATGGCTGACCGTCGAACCGATGAAGGCGCCTGACCATCGCTGCGATCCCGGCCTCGATGCCCTGTTCCTGCCCAAGGAATGCGGCAAGGAACCCAGCTGGCTCGGCTCGCGCAAGAAGTAAGCGGGCTTGGGCTGAATTAAATGTCCAGGGTGCTGGCACCCTGCGCTTCCACTACCCTGTTGCGGCCCGCCTGCTTGGCCGCCTGCAGCGCTTCGTCGGCGCGCTTGAACAGGCTGACGGTGCTGTCTTCGGCGCGGATGGTCGTCACGCCCAGGCTGGCCGTCAGCTGCAGCACGGCGCGCTCCGTCTTGACGGGCAGCACTTCGACGGCGGCGCGGATACGCTCGGCCACCATCAGCGCATCGGCCAGGGTCGTGCGCGGCAGCTGGATGGCGAATTCGGCACCGCCCAGGCGGCCCATCAGGTCGCTGTCGCGCAACTGCTGGCGGCACGTGTCGACGATGGTTTTCAGCACCGCATCGCCCACCGGATGGCCATAGCTGTCGTTGACTCTTTTAAAGTGGTCGATATTGAGCACCACCATCGCCGTCGGCAAGCCAGGCCGGCGCGCCAGTGCCATCCATGGCGCCAGCGCCTGGTAAAAACCGCGCCGGTTCGGCACGCCCGTGGCCGCATCGAGCACTTCCAGGCGCGCCAGCTCGCCGCCCAGTTTTTCACGCGACAGCAGCAGGTAGCCGAAAGCATTCGTCAGCATCATCAGGTACAGGGCGCCAAAACCGGCCAGCTGCAGCAGCTCCGCGTCAAAATCCGGAACGGCGGCGGCCAGCACGCCGCGCGCGGCGATCAGCAGCGACAGCAAGCCCATGCTGACGACGAGGAAACGGCGCAGCATGCTCGCCTCGCGCCACTTGAGGCACAGGGCGGCCACGCCGGCGAGGAAGAAACCGGCCACGATCAGCGAACCGCCTGCGCTGCGCAGCAGCGGCGCCACATCGAACAGATAACAGGCGGCAAACAGGGCCACCGACAGCCCCAGCGCCGGCAAGACATAACGGCGCCAGCCGCTGCGCCCGGCCGCCTGCCACAGCGCGCCCGCATCGAGCGCCATGCCGGCAAACAGCAGGCTGTTACCCAGCAGGATGGAGAGGAAATCGGGCAGCACGCCGCGGAAGTACAGCAGGCACCAGGCCACGGCCTGGCATTGCTTGGCCACCGCCCAGGTGGACATGCTGAGCGACTTCTTGCGCTCGTACTCGAAGAAGAACAGGGCCGCGCACAGGCTCAGGTTGCCGAGCGCCAGGGCCAGTACCAGGGTCTTGATATCCATGGGCTAGGCTATCGATGCGCAGGCGCGGCGCGCCAGGTCAGATTTCGTGCTCGACATTGGTGCTGCCGTCGCCGACCTTGCTGGCCCACGCCTGCACGAAATACTGCTTTTCCACGTCGCTGGGGGCCTCGTGCCAGAACACGATGAGGGTGCCCTTGTGATCGTGGATCTGCGCCACTTTTTCAATGAAGCCGACATTGCCGGCCTGGTCGGCCAGCGCCGCCGCGTAGCCATACACGCGCGTCAGCCGCTCGATGCGGTCAGGCTCCGTAAAACTGTTCGTCGCCGTAATAATGGGGTGATCCAAAAACATGCTTGTCTCCATGGTGCCCGACTGCGCGGCCGTGCCGCCGCGCGCCGTATACATCTACATATACGCATGCTCGGCGCGGATTAATCGGGTATGCTCACGGGAGCTTATCAGATTTCTCTGAATGCAACAAAGCATCTCCCCCAGTCCACTCAGCGAAGTCGTCCCATGCCGGAAAACAGAAGCACCACCCCGCTTGCCCCGCAGGTGCATACCTGTGGCGACCGGCGCCGCCTGGAATTCCAGCCCGGCATGATCCAGAGCGAAATGCTGCTGTCGCGCCCCGACCATCTGCTGCTGCGCTATGCGCGCGCCATGATGTGCTTTACCCTGTTCGTGCCGCGCCCGCGGCATATCCTGATGGTGGGACTGGGTGGCGGCTCGCTGCTGAAATTCTGCCACCGCCACCTGCCCGACACCCGCATCACCGTGCTGGAATTGCGCGCCGACGTGATCGCCCTGCGCGAGCAGTTCATGCTGCCGCCCGACGACGCGCGCCTGCGCATCATCGAGACGGATGCCGTCAGCTATATCCGCCAGCATCCGGGCTGCGCCGACGTGCTGCTGCTCGACGGCTATGACGAGACGGGCTTGCCGCCGGCACTGGGCAGCGCGCGCTTCTATGCGGACTGCCTGCGCGCGCTGCTGCCCGGCGGCGTGCTGGTGGCCAACCTGTTCAGTTATGACGAGCACTACCCTGCCATGCTGGCGCGCCTGATGCTCACCTTCCGCGGTGCCGTGTGCCACTTCGACGGCATCGCCGGCAATAACCGCATCATCTTCGCCGCCAAGCCGGAGCAAGGCCAAGGCGCCGGCGGCCGCGCCGTGCGCGTGGTGCGCCTGGTGCGCTGGCGGCGGATGGCCGGCCTGGCTTTCCTGAACCGCTGGCTGCCGGCCTGGCAGTTGTGGCGTGTGCGCCGCCAGTCAGGCGCGGGCAGCGACTGAAAGTCATCCTTCCCGGCCATAGATATTGTTGCTTATTAGCAGTGATTTGGTGCAAAATCAGCATGATGGATGTGGTTTATGACAAACTACGGCCTGCGTGGGGCCGGCAGGCGCCGCCGAACCCATGTATCCATGAAGTGAGATAGGAAAAACCATGCTGCGTGGCCGCCTGCCATTGTCGATTTCTGCCGCGGCCGCGCTGACCTTTGCCTGCGGCGTCAGCGTGACGGCCGTGCTGTTCGCCGCCATCAGCCAGCTCGAATACGACAAGATGAGCCTGAGCCTGCAGCAGCGCGCCAGCGCCAGGGTGGCCGCCATCGAGCAGGGTCTCGACGATGCGGTCGAGGTGCTGACGACAACGAACCAGCTGTTTGCCGCCGTCGTGCCCGTCACCCGGGAACAGTTCCACGACTTCACCACGCCGCTGCTGCAGCGCCACCCATTCATCCAGGCCTTCAATTTCCACCGCATCGTGCCGCATGCGCAGCGCGCCGCCTTCGAGACGGAACTGCGGCGCATCGTGCCCGACTACGCCATGACGGAAATGCGCGCCGGCGTCGTCGTGCCGGCGACGACGCGCGCCAGCTACCTGGTGGTCGACTACCTCGAACCCCTGCAGGGCAACCGCCCCGCCTTCGGCCTGAACGTCAGCCCGAGCGGCGTGCTGGCGCGCGCGCTGGAACAGGCGATCGTCAGCGGCCAGACCACCGCCACCGGCCTGCTGGCCCTGGCGCAAGGGCCGCAACGGGGCTTCGTCATCGTGCGCCCCGTGTACCGCCACGGCGTGCCCCTGCAAACGATACAGCAGCGGCGCGCGGCGCTGATCGGCGATACGGCGGTCATCGTGCGCGCCGGAGAACTGGTGCAGAAAATCCTCGCCGGCGCCGACCTGCTGGGCGACTCGCAGCTTGAACTCAGCGTCTACGCGGACGCCGGCGCCGATCCGCGCCAATTGATCTTCCGGCATGGCCAGGCGCCTGCCGACGAACCGGGCGGCGCCTGGGAGTCGCTGCCCCGCTGGCTGCACTTTGCCTACCACAGCCATTACGACCGGGCCTTCGTTTCCGCCGGCCGGCCCTGGCATGTGCGCGTGATGGCCCATCCGCGCCCCTTCCTGGCCGACCATCTGGGCTCCCTGTTCACCCTGATCACGGGTTTGCTGTTCAGCGTACTGACGGCCGCCTTCGTGCAATCGCTGACGCAGCGCTCGCGCCGCGTGCAATTGCTGGTGGAGCAGCGCACGGCCGACCTGAAACGCAGCAATGAGCTGCTCAGCGCCGACGTGCGGGCGCGCCAGCGCACGGAGCGCGCCTTGCAGGAAAGCGAAAAGCGCTTCCGCCGTCTGCTGGCCCTGTCCTCGGACTGGTACTGGGAACAGGACGCCAACTTCTGCTTCACCCACATCACCAGCGGTTTCACGGACAAGTCGAACATGCCGCTGGAACGCTTCATCGGCATGACGCGCTGGGACAACAACCCGGAAATGCGCAATTCGCGCTGGGGCAAGCAGCATATCGCCAACCTGGAAGCCCACCTGCCCTTTTCCAACCTCGAATATGCGATGCACGACCGCGATGGCCAGCTGCGCTGGTTCAGCATCAATGGCGAGCCGCTGTTCAACGAACTGGGCGACTTTCGCGGCTACCGGGGCACGGGGTCCGAAATCACGGAACGCAAGCTGGCCGAGCAGCAAATCCAGCACATCGCCCACCACGACGTGCTGACGGGCTTGCCCAACCGCGCCCTGCTGCGCGACCGCCTGGCGCAAGCGATGGCCCTGTCGCGCCGCAAGAACCGCGCATTATGGGTGCTGTTGATCGACCTGGACCGGTTCAAGTTCGTCAACGACAGTCTCGGCCACAAGGCGGGCGACCTGCTGCTGAAAACCATCGCCACGCGCTTGCAGTCCAGCCTGCGCGAAAGCGACACCGTGGCGCGCCTGTCGGGCGATGAATTCGTCGCCATCCTGTGCGAGCAGGCCGACGAAGTGCTCAGCGGCGCCATCGTGCAGCGCGTGATGGATGCCGTGGCGCAGCCGGTGCTATTGGATGGCAAGGAATTCTTCGTCACCTGCAGCATCGGCGTGGCCGTCTACGACATGTCGCGCTACGACGCGCCCGGCGACGTGACCCTGAATGGCGAGACGCAGAACCTGATCGAGCAGGCCGACATCGCCATGTACTGCGCCAAGAAACAGGGCCGCAACAATATCAAGTTCTACACGACGGCCATGAACCAGGCCACCCTGGAGCGCCTGCGCATCGAGACGGCGCTGCGCAACGCCCTGGAACGCGAGCAGTTCGTGCTGCATTACCAGCCGCAGGTGGACCTGGCCAGCGGGCGCATCGTCGGCGTGGAAGCGCTGCTGCGCTGGCAGCATCCGGACCTGGGCATGGTGGCGCCGCAGCGCTTCATCGCGCTGGCGGAGGATACGGGCCTGATCGTGCCGATCGGCGCCTGGGTCATGCGCGAAGCGTGCGCGCAGGTGAAGCGCTGGCATGCGGCGGGACTGGACACCTTGCGCCTGGCCGTGAACCTGTCGGCGCGCCAGTTCAACGAGCCGAACCTGGTCGCGTCGATCGCCGACGTCCTGCTGGAAACGGGCTTGCCGCCCGCCTGCCTGGAACTGGAACTGACGGAAAGCCTGTTCATGCACGACGTGGCGCTGGCCGTCAGCCAGCTGCACGACATGAAGGCGCTCGGGGTGCAGCTGTCGATCGACGACTTCGGCACCGGCTATTCCAGCTTCGCCTACCTGCGCACCTTCCCCATCGACGTGCTGAAGATCGACCGCAGTTTCGTCGGCGACGTGGCGCGCGACGCGGACGACGCGGCCATCGTCGTCTCCATCATCGCCCTGGCGCACAATTTGAAGCTGCGCGTGGTGGCCGAAGGCGTGGAAACGGCGGAGCAGCTCGATTACCTGCGCCGCCATGGCTGCGACGAGGCACAGGGCTATTATTTCAGCCGGCCGCTGCCCGCCCATGAGGTGGAAGCCCTGCTGCGGGCGGAAGAATCGCACGTCATGCTGTAGGCGACGGCGGCACCCTTGCCCCGAGTTCGAGCTCGTCCCAGTCGTCGTCCAGGCCGGATTGCGCCAGCAGGGAAGCCACATCCGTGGCATGCGCCGGATCAATGTCCTGCTCCGGATGCGGCCACACGAAATCGCATTCCGTGCAGACGATCACCTGCTGGCCCGTCTTGCGGACCGTGGCGTGCACCAGGTCGCCATATTCGTCGCAGGTGGGGCATTGCATGCCATGTGCGCTCATGCCCGGGCCTTACAGTTTCTGTTGCAGGAATTCGAGGAAGCAGCTGATGCGCTGCGCCAGCTGCGTGTTGCGGTAGTAGACGGCGTGGATCTGCTGGCGGTAGCCCGTGTAAAACGGCTGCAGCACCCGCACCAGCCGGCCGGCAGCGATGTCATCCTTCGTCATGAAGTCGGACAGGCAGACGATGCCCTGGTCGTGCAACGCCAGCTGGCGCAGGGTTTCGCCGCTGGACGCGGCCAGCGCCGGCACGATCTGCAGGCTGTTGCCCGCTTCGTGGCGCAGCGGCCAGTTATTCCCCAGCTCATATTGCGCAAAACCCAGCAGCGCATGGCCGGACAGCGCTTCCGGCGTGGCGGGTTCGCCGTGGCGCGCCAGGTAGGCGGGCGTGGCCAGCACGTGCAGCGGACTGGCGCTGAGCGGGCGCGCATGCAGGGTCGAATCGACCAGGGCGCCGATGCGGATGGCGATATCGGTGCGGTGCTCGAGCAGGTCGGCGATCTGGTCGTTGCTGGTCAGCTCCAGGCGGATGTCCGGATACATGGCGCGAAATTCCGCCACGTGGGGCACCACGCAATGGAGCATGAAGGGCGAGGCGGCATCGACGGACAGCCGCCCCGCCGGCTTCTGGCGGCGGATGCGGATCGATTCCTCCACGTCTTCCATCGAGGCGAGGATGGCGCGCGCCTTGTCCAGGAACAGCTGCCCCTCTTCCGTCAGCTCCATGCGCCGCGTGGTGCGCGTCAGCAGCGAGGTGGCCAGCTTGTCTTCCAGGCGCGACAGGGCGCGGCTGACGCCCGAGGTGGTTTGTCCCAGGTGCACGGCGGCCGCGCTCAGGGTGCCGCTGTCGATGACGGTGACGAAGATTTTCAGGTCGTCCGAATTGATATCCATTGTTGCCTTATTATTGCCGCATTGTTGCGCTATTTTCACATATCGCGCCATTATAATGGAATCATGGCAACAGTGATGGCAAGGGATAACGTCAGGCAACGTAGAACAAAATGGCGATAAAATGACAGCTACTGCCGGCCAACACGAACAGGTGCCAGATGCCGTGGCCATGGCGCAGCTTGTGGTCGGTGGCATAGAAAGCGATGCCGCCCGTGTAGCACAGCCCACCTGCCACCAGCCACAGGAAGCCGTTCCACTCGAGCGCCGCCAGCAGCGGCTTGATGCCGATGACGATCAGCCAGCCCATGGCCACGTAAATCACCAGCGACAGGATGCGCGCGCCTTTCGCGTACACGTATTCCTGCACGATGCCCATCAAGGCCAGGCCCCAGACGACGCCGAACAGCGACCAGCCCCACGGCCCGCGCAGGGTCACCAGCATGAAGGGCGTGTAGGTGCCCGCGATGAGCAGGTAGATGGCGCAGTGGTCGAGCCGCTGCAGCACGGCCTTGGCCTTGCCGCGCACGCTGTGGTACAGGGTGGAAGTGAGGTAGAGCGTGAGCAGCATGGCCGCATACACGCTGCAGCTGACGATTTTCCAGGGGTCGCCCGTGCGGGCCGCCGCGACGATCAGGATGACGCCGCCGATGGCCGCCAGCGCGGCGCCCACCGTATGGGAAATGCTGTTGAACCGTTCACCGTGGTACATGCTTGACCGCCCGCCGCGTTAAAAACAGGCTCATCGTACACGCTTGGGGAGATCGGGGTGCGCGGTTTGCGCAAGGCAGGGACCGGAAAAGCGGGGGCGCATGCGATTGCCGCCCCGCTTGTTGCCGCTCAGGCTATCAGGCAGCTTCCGCCTTCTTGCGCGCGGGACGGCGCGCCGGCGTCTTGCGCGGCGCCTTGGCCGGCTTGTCTTCCGCCACGGCAGCCACTTCCACCGGCGCCGCTTCAACGACAGGCGCAGCTTCCACCACAGCTTCTGCCGCCTTCTTGGCCGGTTTCTTCGCCGCTGCCGCCTTGCGGGCCGGCGTGCGCGGCTTGGCCTTCGGCTTGGCTTCGGCGGCGGCTTCCACCGGCACTTCGGCTACCGGCTCAGGCGCAGGCACGGCTTCCACCACCGGCGCCACCTCGACGGCGACGACTTCGGCGCGCGCTTCGCGGGCGCCATCGCCATTCTTGCGGCCACCACGGCCATTGCGGCGCGAACCGCGCTTGGCGTTGCCCTCGTCTGCAACCACCTCGGCCACCGCTTCGGCGGCGGCTTCGGCCACTTCGTGCTGCACTTCCGGCTGCGGCGCCGGCGCATACTGCTCGACGACGACGGCTTCGGCGTCGGCCACCGGCACGAAGGCCTGTGGCGCGGACTCGCCGCGGCGTTGCTCGTTCTGCTTGCGGCCGCCACGGCCATTGCGGCGCGAATCGCGGCGGCTGCCGCCTTCGCGGTGATTGCCCTCTTCCGCCGTCACGCCGGTCTCGCCGCCGGCCTCGCTGGCGGTATCCGCGTTCACGGCGGCCGGCACGGCCACCAGGCCGCTGCTGCGGTAGACATAGGCGCCCGATTTTTCATCGCGGCCAAATTCCAGCAGGCCGCGCGTCTGCGCTTCTTCCAGCAGGTTGCCGAAGGTGCGGAAACCGTAATAGGACTCGCTGAAGTCCGGCTTGCGGCGCTTGATCGCTTCCTTCAGCATCGAGGCCCAGATCTTGCCGCTGTCGCCGCGCTCGGACACCAGCGCGTCGAAGGTCTCGACAGCCATTTCGATCGCTTCCGTCTTGCGCGACTCGTATTTTTCCTTGCGGCGCACTTCCTCGTCCGGCGAGCGCTTGGCGGCAGGCGTGTCGCGCGCGTCGCGCTTGGCGGCCGTGCGGCGGCTTTCGCGCACCAGGTCATCGTAGAAAATGAATTCGTCGCAGTTGGCCACCAGCAGGTCGGACGTCGACTGCTTGACGCCCACGCCGATCACCTGCTTGGCGTTTTCGCGCAGTTTCGACACGAGCGGCGAAAAGTCGGAATCGCCGCTGATGATGACGAAGGTGTTGACGTGGGCCTTGGTGTAGCACAGGTCCAGCGCATCGACCACCAGGCGGATGTCGGCCGAATTCTTGCCCGACTGGCGCACGTGGGGAATTTCGATCAGTTCGAAGTTCGCTTCATGCATGGTGCCCTTGAAACTCTTATAACGGTCCCAGTCGCAATATGCCTTCTTGACAACAATACTGCCCTTGAGCAGCAAGCGTTCCAGGATGGGCTTGATATCGAATTTTTCGTAATTTGCATCTCGCACGCCGAGCGCGACGTTCTCGAAGTCGCAAAACACGGCCATGCTGAGGTTTTCTGGGGATGACGCCATAAGGGTGAATTCTCGCTGATGATAAGGGCGGACGGGAAGCGCAACGCCTCCCTTTTCGCCTAGTATATTCGCCCATCCCCCGTTTCGGCGACAACTATCGTGCGCGGCGGCCTATTGCGCGCCGCCGGCGGCGCTTGCGCTGGCGCCGGCGAGCGGCCAAACGACGCTTTCATCGACCGAATACAGCTGGCACGGCAGGCTGCTGCGCCGCTGGCACGAGGCCAGTGCGCGCACATCGGGACTTTCGCCCTCCTCGGCCCAGCCCCAGGCGCCGCTGGCCGACAGGGCAAAGGCGCGCGGCGCGGTTTTCTCCAGGAAGACGCGGTAGGCGGCGCGCCCCTGCTCTTCCAGGTAGGGCACGGCGGCGATATCGTCCTGCGGCGCGAAATGCGTGGCGGGCGGCGACGGCGCCTCGGCCACGCGGTAGACCTGGCGCACCGGCATGCCGATGCTCTGCAGGAAGCGCTCGGTGGCGGGCAGCCACACGGCCACGCCGTCGCGGCTGCCCAGGGTCAGGTGCGCGTCGCGCTTGAACGGGCCATAGGCGAGCAATTGCGCCCGGCCGCCCGAACCGGTAAAGGAATTGAACAGCCGCCGCACCAGCGCCGGCGAAAAATACGAGTCATTCGCGCCATACAGCCACAGGCTGGGGATGTGGTTGTAGGCGCCCAGGGTGGCGAAGGACTTGGCCAGCGCCCCTTGCCAGTCGCAGCCGGGCATGTCGACGCGCAGGCCGCCGGAAAAATTGAGCACGCCCCGCACGCCGGGCAGCACCCGGGTGGCCAGCGCCAGCGCCGCCATGCCGCCATACGACTGGCCCGCGACGACGATGCGTTCCGGGTCGACCCAGCTCTGGCGCCGCGCATACGCGAGCGCGGCCAGCACGTCGCGCGCCTGGCCCTGGGCGTTGCCCAGCATGTCGCAGCCGAAATCGCGGTAGGCACCCGTGGAGCGCGCAAAACCGGCGCGCATGGGCAGCATCACCGCATAGCCGCGGCGCACGAATTCGGCGGCCATATAGATGAAGCGCTCGCGCGCCTGCAGTTTCGCCGGCCCGGCCTGCTTGCCGTGATTCATCAGCAACAGGGGAAACGGGCCGGGGCCGGCGGGACGGAACACCGTCGTCTCCAATGTCTCGCGCAAGCCGTCGCCGGCCGGCACCATGATGACCTGCTCGTTCAAGCGCGCATCGAGCGGCAGTGAGGCAGAAGCAGGCTGAGCTTGCAGGGTCAGGCAAGGCCAGCTGAGCAGCAAAGCCAGGCAAAGGCGGCGTACGAGGGGAGAAATGGCAGGCTCCATGCGAGATTTCCCAGCCAGTCTAGGCAGTGAAAGGGCGCAGGACAATATTAAAACATTATGGATGGGTAACTTTTTTTGCAGTCATCGACGGCGCGGAAAAATGTTGCCTTGCACCAACCACATAGCGCCTGCATGGGAGTAAACTAGGAGCCTTCTGAAGGAGTTGCCATGTCCATATCCGCCCTCACCACCGGTACCTCGGGGCTGACCGCCAACCAGCGCGCGCTGGATGTGGCCGCCAACAATATCGCCAATGCGAATACCCAGGGCTTCCAGCCGCAACAAGCCGAGTTCCAGGAAGCCAGCCCGGCCGGCACGGGCGTCACCCTCTCCGTCGAAGGACGCAAGCTGGCCGCCGGCGAAAGCGTCAGCGGCGCCAATGCGAATGCGGCCAAGGCGGCCGAAAGCCGGCCGAACGGCGTCGGCCTGGCGTCAGAACTGACGGATAACCTCGTCTACAAGGCCGGTTTTAATTTGTCGGCGAATGTCGTCAAGGCGGCCGACCAGGCCCTGGGCAGCCTGATCGACGTCAAGACCTGAGGCAGCAAACATCCACGGCGACTATCGGCAAGATAGTCTAATTTTTCATTTCCAGCGCCAAGGGCGCCATCGCCGGTTGAATCAGCGCCAGCAGCCGTTCGGCGGGAATGCCGTCGCGCGCCTGCACCGACAAGCCATGCAGCAGCGCCGCATAATAGTCGCCCAGCGCCTGCACGTCCGCTTCCTCTTTCAATTCTCCCGCCAACTGCGCCGCGCGCAGGCGCTCGATGACGGCCTGCGTGCGTGCGCGGCGGTGCTGCGCCAGCCAGTCGGCGATGCCCGCGTTGTCCGCGCTCGTATTCGTGGCGGCCGTGACCACCATGCAGCCCTGCGGCTGGCCGCTGCGCGTATACAGCAGCACGGCTTCTTCCAGCATGCGCGCCACGGCGTCGCGCACATTCAGGCTGGCCGCCAGCGCATGCACGGCAAACGCGCCCTCGCCCGTTTCATACAGTTCCACGGCTTCGCGGAACAGCTGCTCCTTCGAGCCGAACGCCGCATAGATGCGCGCCGAGGCGATGCCCAGCGCCGCCACCAGGTCGGCCATCGATACGCCTTCATAGCCGCGCGTCCAGAACGCGTCGCGCGCTTTTGCCAGCGCCAGCGCGCGGTCAAATTCCCTCGGTCTTCCTGCCATTTTCATCCTCTGCTTGCAAACTGGCGGCCAGTATAACGCTTGCAAGCCACACCGATTCCGCATTTATTTTGCATCACGGCCTTGACCGCGCAGAAAATTTCGCCTATTCTTTGTCGATCGACAAACAATAGGAGCCGATATGAAAACCATCCAAGGACCAAGCCTGCACCTGGCACAATTCGCCGCCGATACGGCGCCCTTCAACACCCTGCCCGCCATCGCCGAGTGGGCGGCCGGCATGGGCTTCAAGGCCCTGCAGATTCCCGCCTGGGATGCACGCCTGTTCGACGTGGCGCAAGCGGCCCACAGCCAGCAATACTGCGATGACCTCGTCGCCATGCTGGCCAGCCATGGCCTGGTCATCAGCGAACTGACGACACACATCCTCGGCCAGCTGGTCGCCGTGCACCCGGCCTACGACGCGCTGTGCGACAGCTTTGCGCCGGCACACCTGCACGGCCAGCCGGCGGCGCGCACCGAGTGGGCCATCGAGCAAGTGAAACTGGCGGCCATGGCCTCGAAGCGCCTGGGCCTGACCGACATGGGCACGTTCTCCGGCTCGTTCGCCTGGCCCTACCTGTTCCCGTTCCCGCAGCGCCCACCCGGCCTGATCGAGGCGGCCTTCGACGAACTGGCGCGCCGCTGGCTGCCCATCCTCGACGTGTGCGAAGAACAGGGCATCAACCTGTGCTACGAAATCCACCCGAGCGAAGACCTGCATGACGGCATCAGCTTCGAGATGTTCTACGAGCGCGTGGGCCGCCACCCGCGCTGCAAGATGCTGTTCGATCCGAGCCACTTCGTGCTGCAGCAATTGAACTACCTGGAATTCATCGACATCTACAAGGACCATATCCGCATGTTCCATGTGAAGGACGCGGAATTCAATCCGACGGGACGGCAAGGCATCTACGGCGGCTACCAGTCGTGGGAAAACCGCGCCGGACGTTTCCGCTCGCTGGGCGACGGCCAGGTCGATTTCAAGGCGATCTTCTCGAAGATGGCGCAGAACGACTACGCGGGCTGGGCCACGCTGGAATGGGAATGCTGCCTGAAGGACCAGGAAGTGGGTGCGCGTGAAGGCGTGGCCTTCATCAATGCCCACATCATTCCCGTGACCGACAAGATCTTCGACGACTTCGCCGGCGCCCCCGTCAGCGCGCAGCAGATCAATACCCTGCTCGGCATCACGCACAACTAATCAACTAATTAACTGAATCAATACAAGGACTTGCCATGCATCAGAATAAAGACAGCTACACCCACGACTATGTGCGCATTGACGGCCAGCGCCTGCATTGCGTCATCGCCGGCGAAGGCAAACCCGTGCTGCTGATCCCCGGCTGGCCGCAAACCTGGTACGCCTGGCGCCATGTGATGGCGGCCCTGGCCGCCCAGGGCTACCAGGCGATCGCCATCGATCCGCCCGGCAGCGGCCACTCGGAACGTCCGGCCGGCGGCTACGACACGGGCGCCGTTGCCGCCACCCTGCACCGCGCCATGCTGGCCCTGGGCCATGCGCAGTACGATGTCGTCGGCCACGACATCGGCATGTGGGTCGGCTATGCGCTGGCCAGCGACTTCCCGCAGGCCGTGACGAAACTGGCGCTGACGGAAGCCGTCATTCCCGGCCTGGCGCCCGCGCCGCCGATTTTTGTCGCGCCGTCCGACAATATCTTCCTGTGGCACTTCATGTTCAACCAGGTGCTGGACTTGCCCGAGATGCTCACGGCCGGCAAGGAGCGCGAATACATCCGCTTCATCCTGGACCGCTGGTCGTACCGCCGCGACAAGGTGGCCGTCGACGTGTATGCGGACGCCTATGCCACGCCGGGCGCCCTGCGCGCCGGCTTCGCCTACTACCGCGCCATTCCGGAAACCATCCGGCAGAACCTGGAGCGGGCGAAAAAGAGCCTGGCCATGCCCGTGCTGGCCATCGGCGCCGACCATGCGACGAATGACGCGCCATTGCTGACCATGCAGGGCAAGGCGGACATCTTGAAAGGCGCCATCGTCGCCGAATGCGGCCACTTCATCATGGAAGAACAGCCGGAAGCGTTCATCGCCCACCTGCTGCCGTTCCTGGCCGGAGAAGCCGCATGAGCCTCGATCCGCTGATCGCCACCTGGCTGGAACAGACAAGGGATGCGCCGCCGCCCGCCTCGCTGGCGGACTTGCGGGCCGCCACGGAAACGGGGCTGCGCCAGCTGCACGGGCCGCTGGAAGACGTCGCCTCGATCAAGGATTACGTGCTGCCTGGCGAGCACGCGCTGACCGTGCGCGCCTACATGCCCGCCGGCGCGGACACAAGCAAGCCCCTGCCGGCGATCGTCTTTGCGCATGGGGGCGGCTGGTGCCTGTGCTCGCTGGACCTGTACGACAATCCGTGCCGCGCACTGGCCAACGCCACCGGCTGCGTGATCTTTTCCGTCGACTACCGGCTGGCGCCCGAGCACAAGTTCCCCGTGCCGCTCGACGACTTTTACAGGGCAGTCTGCTGGGTGGCGGACCATGCCGAAGCGCTGGGCATCGATGCGAAGCGGCTGGCCGTGGGCGGCGACAGCGCGGGCGGCAACCTGGCGGCCGCCGCGGCCCTGATGGCGCGCGACCAGGCCGGTCCCGCGCTGGCGCACCAGCTGCTGCTGTACCCGGCGCTCGATTTCGCCTTCGACACGCCGTCCTACCAGCGCTATGCGGAAGGCCATTCGCTGACGCGGGAAGCCATGCGCTTTTGCTGGTCGGCCTATCTGAACGAGCCGGCTGAAGGCGCGCAGCCCTATGCGGCGCCCCTGCGGGCAACGTCGCTGAAGGACTTGCCGCCGGCGACCGTGCTGGTGTGCGAGTACGACCCGCTGCATGACGAAGGCGAAGCCTATGCGCGGTATTTGCGCGACGACGGCGTGGCGGCGCAATGCGTGCAGCTCGACGGCATGATCCATGCGTCGATCCACATGCTGGGCTTGACGCCAGCGGCGCGCGGCCTGTTCGACGTGGCGGGCCAGGCCATGCGGCAAGCGCTGGCGGCATAAAAAAAAGCGCCGGGGATGGCTCCACGGCGCGTTTTTTCCATCAGCTTATCGTCACTCCACCAGCTTGCGCACCTCGATGCCGTTCAGCCACTTCACGTGGCGCGGTCCCGTGCGGATGTCCTTTGCCGAAATGAGGGCGATTTCGCCATCGTTGTCGTCGAGCGCCTTGCCGTTTTTTTCGTAGTAGACGATCACGCCCTCGCCGGCCGGCGCGTTATACAGCTCGCCCCAGGAAAACACCACGGCATAGCCGTCGGTGGCCGTGGCGATGATGGCAAGCTTCTTGACGTCGTTGTGGCCCGGCGCATCGAGCACCGCCTTGTCGAGGATATCGCGCAGGCGCACGCCCTTGTAGCTGGTGATGGTTTCGGCCTTCTCGCCATTATGGCGCGTGACGGCGATTTCCCCGCCGTTGGCCGGCGGCAGCTGGCGCAGGTCGGCCACCTTCAAGGTCAATGGCGTTTCCACCACGCCCGTCACGGTCAGCGCGTGGCTCATATTGTCGCGTGCCGGCGCCGGGTCTGCCCACGCGGGCGCCGCCGCCAGCAGCGCCGCCGAAACGAGGCTTGTCAGTATTGTCTTCAACATGCTGTGTCCTTTCATGAAACATTCAAAAAATCAGAATTGGTACTGCGCATTGGCCAGCCAGGTGCGTCCAGCGCTGGGAAAACCGTCGGCCAGCGCGTAATTGCGGTCGCCCAGGTTCGCCACGCCCGCTTCCAGGGTCAAGGCCGGCAAGGGACGGTACACAGCCTTCAGGTTCACGGTCGTAAAGCCGCCGAGTTCCAGGGTGTTCGAGACCCAGCGCCCGCTGTTCGATTCGGCGATGGCCACCACGTCGACCTGGCGCGCCGCGTGCAGCACGGCGTGCGCCGTCAGCTTGTGGCGCGGCACGTCCGTCAGGCGCGTGGCGCGGTCGCTGACGTTCTTCATGTCCGTGTAGGTGTAATTGCCGCCGAAATCCAGCCAGGCGCCGGCGTTGCCGCGCAAGCCAAGTTCCACGCCGCTGATGTGCGCCCTGCCCGCGTTGCGCATCTGAGAGCGCACGCCCGAGACATTCGCCACGCTCTGGATCTTGTCCTTCACGTCGCTGTAGAACAGCGCCGCTTCCACCTTGGCGCCCTGCACGTTTCCTTGATATCCCAGCTCATAATTCATCGCCTCTTCCGCGCGCAGGGCCGGGTTTTCGATATACGTTCCCAGGCGCTGCGAGTAGCGGTCCTTCAGGGTCGGCAGGCGCGACTTGCGCGCCACGGTGGCGTACACGCGCGCATCAAGACCGACCTTGCGGAACAAGCCAGCCTGCAGGTCCGTGGCCGATTGATTGGCTGGCAAGGTGTAGGCATTGCCGGCGCTGTAGACAGTGTCCGGGCGCAGTTCATTGCGCGAGACGCCCAGCGACAGTTCCGTCGCCGCATCGAGGGCGATGCTGTCTTCCGCGCCCAGGGTCCACAAGGCATCCTTGTACCAGGTGGTGCGCACGCCTTTTGCATCGAGTTCCTGGTGTTCGTCGGCCTTGTAGCTGGCCACAAAACGCAGGCTGTGCGCGGCCAGGCGGAACGATTCGAGTTCCACCGCGCCGCCATTCGTACGGTCGTTATAGATGCTGCGCCCGCCGCTGACGCTGCCCTGGCCGCTGGTTTTCAGGGTCGCGTAGCTGCCGTTCGTGTAGGAGGTGATTTCATTATCGTAGCTGTCGTGATACAGGCGCAGTTTCAGGCGTTCGGCTTCGCCCAGGCGCGTCTGCGAGACGAAGTACACGCTTTCCTTGTTCCAGTACGGCCATTGCCAGTAGCGCGCGCCGACGGGATTGGTCGATGGCGGCTGGCCCTTTTCGCCATGCTGCTTATAGTAGCTCAGTGCATATTCGTCGCCTGCCTGCGCGCCATCGGGCGTGTAGCCCACCTTGAACGACAGTTTATGATCCTTGCGGTAGGAATTGTTGCGCATGCCGCCGTCTTCCGTGGCCGTGGGGCGGAAGTCCGACGACATGGGAAAACCGTCGCTGTCGATATACGACACGCCCGCCTGAAGATACCACAGGCCCTGGTTGGTGCCCACGTTGGCCGACACCTGGCGCTCGCTGCCCGAGCCGAAACCGATGGACGTATCGCCTTCCATCCGCGCGGACGGCTTGCGCGACACCAGGTTGATGGCGCCGCCCAGGGTATTGGCGCCATACGCCACGGAACTGTAGCCCTTGGCCACCTGGATGGCGGCCAGATCGCTGGTGGTGAAGCGGTTGAAATCGACATAGCCGTCGTACGGCACGTAGACGGGAATGCCGTCGATGTACAGCGGCACCTGGCGCGCATCGAAGCCGCGGATGGCGACGGTTTTTTCATTGCGCGAATTGGTCGACAGCGACACGCCGGACAGCAGATTCAATGCGTCACCCACATTGTCGCGGTTAAAGCGGCGCATCTCGGCGCGGCTCACTTGCGCGCCCACCTGCTGTTCCATTTGGCCTGCCTGCTCGCGCTGGCCGATCACCGTCACCGTGCCCAGCACGAACGGCGCCGCCGCATCCACGCCATCGTTGCCCGCCGTTTGCTGCGCCTGCGCCGTCTGTGCCATTTGCGCCAGCGCCAGCATCACGGCGCCTGCCATTACCTGTTTCAACATCGTTTCGATCTTTCCACTCTCGTTATATATCGTCTTATATAGCGATACTCAAAAAAGCGGCCACGCATGCGGCGGCCGTCACCCAACAGCGCAATATACAGACGTATATAGCGATGCTCAAGCGACAAGACCAAAAGCACGCGCGCAGGTCAATTTTTCACGCTTTTTTCATGCACCGCAGCATTTCGCTGTGCGAACGAATGTTTCACAAAACGGTTGACACGTCCAATTTGGCTAGGCAAACTGATTTCCAGGGAGCCCGAAAATGAATGCAAATATGACAAATATTCAGACCGCAGCAGATCCGGAACTCATCGTCTTCAGCGATGACGAGGAAGGCAAGGACCGCCAGTTCGTCAACGCGCTGGCGCGCGGGCTGGAAGTGCTGCGCTGCTTCCGTCCCGGCGAAGTGTTCCTGTCGAATGCGGACATGGCCAAGCGCACGGGCATCCCGAAACCGACGATTTCACGCCTCACCTATACCCTCACCAAACTGGGCTACCTGAATTACTCGGACAGCCTAGGCAAGTACCAGCTGGGCGCCGGCGTGCTGGCCCTCGGTTACCGCATGCTGTCGAACCTCGACGTGCGCAAGATGGCGCGCCCGCTGATGGAAGAACTGGCCGAACATGCGCAAGCGTCCGTCTCGCTGGGCACGCGCGACCGCCTCAGCATGGTGTACGTGGAAACGTGCCGCAGCAGCGCCAACGTCACCCTGCGCCTCGACGTCGGTTCGCGCATCCCCCTGATGACGACCGCCATGGGCAAGGCCCTGCTATGCATCCTGCCGCAGGCCGAACGCGACTACCTGATGGATCACGCCAGGGTGCACGAGACGGAACGCTGGCCGCGCATCAAGGCCGGCATCGAACAAGGCTTCAAGGATTACCAGGACCGGGGCTTTTGCATCTCGGCCGGCGAATGGCAGAACGACGTGCATGCCGTGGGCGTGCCCATGCTGGGTGCCGACGGCGAACAGGTGATGGCCTTCAATTGCGGCGGCCCCGCCTTTTTGCTGTCGCGTGAAAAACTCGAGTCCGACCTGGGACCGCGCCTGGTCGCCCTGGTCAAGACAGTGGAAAAAAACCTGGGCCGCGGTTAGACTGCGCGCCCCCTCTTAATTACAGTACCGAGGACCCCGATGATACGCGACGAAGAAACCCTGAACATCCTGCTCGACAGCATCGCCCGTTTCGTGCGCGAAGTGCTGGTGCCGAACGAGGCGCTGGTGGCCGAAACGGACACCATCCCGCCCGCCATCGTGGCGCAGATGCGCGAACTGGGCCTGTTCGGCCTGTCGATCCCGGAAGCCTACGGCGGCCTGGAACTGAGCATGGAAGAAGAAGTCCGGGTCGCGTTTGAAATCGCCCGCACCTCGCCCGCCTTCCGCTCGCTGATCGGCACGAACAACGGCATCGGCTCGCAAGGCATCGTCATCGACGGTACGGAAGCACAGAAACAATACTATCTGCCCAAGCTGGCGGCCGGCGACATCATCGGCTCGTTCGCTTTGACGGAAGCGGGGTCAGGTTCCGACGCCGCGTCCCTGCGCACGACGGCCGTGCGCGACGGCGACTTCTATATCCTCAACGGCAGCAAGCGCTATATCACCAACGCGCCCGAAGCGAGCATTTTTACCGTCATGGCCCGCACCGACCCCGTCAAGCGGGGCGCATCGGCCATTTCCGCCTTCATCGTGGAAAAGGACACGCCCGGCCTCTCGCTGGGAAAAATCGATAAAAAGATGGGCCAGCAAGGCGCGCATACCTGCGACGTGATCTTCGAGAACTGCCGCGTCCCGGCGGCAAACCTCATCGGCGGCAAGGAAGGCGTGGGCTTCAAGACGGCCATGAAAGTGCTCGACAAGGGCCGGCTGCATATCGCCGCCGTCTGCGTGGGCGCGGCCGAACGCATGCTGACCGACGCCCTCGCGTATGCGATGGAGCGCCAGCAGTTCGGCCAGCCCATCGCGGAATTCCAGCTGATCCAGGCCATGCTGGCCGACAGCAAGGCGGAAATCTACGCGGCGCGCAGCATGGTGCTCGACGCGGCGCGGCGCCGCGACAACAAGGAAGATATTTCGACGGAAGCGTCGTGCTGCAAGCTGTTCGCCTCCGAAATGTGCGGCCGCGTAGCCGACCGCTCCGTGCAGATCCACGGCGGCGCCGGCTATATCAGCGAATACGCGGCCGAGCGCTTCTACCGCGACGTGCGCCTGTTCCGCATCTATGAAGGCACGACGCAGATCCAGCAGATCGTCATCGCCCGCAACATGATCAAGGCAGCGCAAAAGTGAAGGAGGCCGCCATGGATATTCCCGCCCTGCTGGCCGGCTTGCCGGCACGCCTGTCGGCCATCCCCGCCCACTGGGCGGCACGCGCGCCAGACGCACCCGCGCTGCATGAAGCTGGCCGCAGCTGGACCTATGCGCAGCTGCAGCACAGTGTGGAAGATGCCGCTCGGCTGCTGCGCCAGCTGGACGTGCGCGCCGGCGACCGCCTGATGGTGGTGGGAGAAAACGGCGCGCTGCAGGTGGCGCTGATCTTCGCGGCGGCCAGCATCGACGCGTGGATCGTCAACGTCAACGCGCGGCTGTCGGCGCGCGAAATCGATACCATCGCCACGCACAGTTCCGCGCGGCGCGTGCTGTTCCTGGCCGGCGCCTCGCCGGAAGCGGCCGCGCATGCGGCACGTCTGGGCGCGGCCAGCGCCACGGTCGACGGCATGGGCGAGCTGCTGGTCGGCGACTTGAACGAGACAACTATCGTCGAAGACACGGTCCCCGGCAACGAACAGGTGGCCGCGCTGATCTACACGACGGGCACGACGGGGCAGTCGAAAGGCGTGATGCTGACGCACCGCAACCTGCTGTTCATCGCCGCCGTGTCCAGCACATTGCGGGGATTGAGCAGCACCGACCGCGCCTACGGCGTGCTGCCGATTTCGCACGTATATGGCCTGGCCTCGGTGGCCCTCGGCACCCTGTATGCGGGCGCCGCCCTGTACCTGGTGCCGCGCTTTTCCGTCGACGGCCTGCTCTCGGCCCTGAAAAACGACGGCTTGACCATCGTGCAGGGCGTGCCCGCCATGTACGCGAAACTGCTGCAAACCCTGGGCGGCGCCGATACCCCGCTGCCGACGAAGCTGCGCTTCGCGTATGCGGGCGGCTCGCCGCTGGCGCCGTCGCTCAAGCACGAGGTGGAAAAGCTGCTGGGCACCGCGCTGCACAATGGCTACGGCATGACGGAAAGCGCGCCCACCATCAGCCAGACGCGCCTGGAAGCGCCGCGCCGCGACGATTCCGTCGGCACGCCGATACCGGGCGTAGAAGTGCGCGTGGTGAGCGTTGACGGCCTTGATGTGGCGCCGGGCGAGCCGGGCGAACTGTGGATACGCGGGCCGAACGTCATGGCCGGCTATTACCGCGAACCGGCCATGACGGCGGCCACCATGCGCGATGGCAGCTGGCTCAATACGGGCGACATGGCGCGCCAGGATCCCGACGGCGCCCTCTTCATCGTCGGCCGCACCAAGGAGCTGATCATCCGTTCCGGCTTCAATGTGTATCCGCTGGAAGTGGAAACGGCCCTGAACGCCCACCCGTCCGTGGTGCAGTCGGCCGTGGTGGGACGCACTGTGGCCGATGGCAACGAGGACGTCATCGCCTACGTGGAGCTGGACCCGCGCCAGCCCGCCAGCGTGGCACAATTGCAGGCCTGGCTGGCGCAGACCCTGTCGCCATACAAATGCCCGTCCGCCATCATCGTCATGGACGCGCTGCCGGCCGCCGCCACGGGCAAGATTTTAAAGGGGCAGCTGCGGCAAATGGCGCAGAATGCACGATAAGTTGACCATGTATTACCAGAACCGACAATAAAACCAAGCCACATCACCGGAGGAGACACGATGAAACGCACCTACACACGCATCGCCATGGCAGCACTGGTTGCCAGCGCCTGGATGACGCAGGCCAGCGCCGACGAATTCCTGGTCGGCGCGGAAATCCCGTTGACGGGCAACCTGGCGCGCGTCGGCGCCGGCATGCAGGAAGGCATCATGGTCGCAGCCGAGGTCTTCAACAAGACCAACGGCAAGCACACCATCAAGATCATCACCGTCGACGACGAATCGGCGCCCGCCAAGGCCATCGCCGCCGTGGAAAAGCTGGCCAGCCAGGGCGTGGTGGCCATCACGGGCGGCTATGGCTCGAACAATATCTCGCCCGCCTCGGACACGGCGAACAAACTGGGCCTCGTCTACATCACCTCGGGCGGCGTGGACGACAGCCTGGTATCCAGCGGGCGCAAGAATTTTTTCCGCATCAATAACACGGCCGGCTACGAAAAAGCCATGCTGGGACTGCTGCAGGACGTGGGCGCCAAGTCCGTCTCCATCGTGTACTCGACCAAGGATGCCACCACGGGCCTGGCGAAGGACGTGGAAAAAGCCCTGGCAGCCAAGGGCGTGAAAGTGACGACGCACTCGTTCGACCCGGCGATTACGGACTTCAAACCCATCATCAACAAGATCAAGCTGCAGGACAAATCGGAAGTGGTGGCCATGGTCGGCTATGAAAACGACTATGTGGGCATCATCCGCGCCGCCCGCGTCCTGAAGCCGAAGATCAAGGCCATGGTGGGCGTGTGGTCGCTGGCCACGCCGAAAATGGCGGCCGACTTCCCCGACCTGATGCCGAACGTCTTCGGCACGGCCCTGCTGCCCTTCCCTACCGAATTCAAGACGGCCGACGGCAAGGCGTTCAGCGACGCCTACAAGCAGCTGTACAAGAAGGAACCGGACTACCTGGGCCAGTTCGGCTATGTGCAGTCGATGCTGCTGTTCGAAGCGATCGCGCGCGCGGCCGACAAGGGCACCATCAAGAAAGGCGGCGTGGCCGAGGAAATGCGCAAGACGGACCGCGAAACCCTGATCGGCCGGGTGCAGTTCGCCGCCAACGGCGACAACCAGAACTTCGTGCACCGCATGGCGCAGCACCAGGACAAGAAAGTGGTGATCGTCTGGCCGAAGGAACACGCGACGGGCAAGCTGGCCTATCCAGCCCTGCCCTGGTAGGCAGCCTCCCGCTGCGCACGCGCACGCCTGCCGGGCGTGCACCGATGAACGGCTTTCCTGGTGCATCTTCGCGATGCGCCAGGAAAGCCTGACGGGATGACGACATGACAGAATTAATCTTGCAAGCCCTGTATTCGGGCTTGCTGCAGGGCGGCTCCTACGCCCTGATCGCACTGGGACTGGCGCTGGTCTTCGGCACCATGAAAGTGATCAACCTGGCGCACGGCGAACTGGTGCTGCTAGCCGCCTACATCGCCTACAGCGTCGAATCGGGCCTGGGACTCGGTCCCATGTTCGCCATTCCCATCGCGCTGGTGATCGTCAGCCTGACGTCCGTGGGCGTCTACCTGATCGTCAGCCGCATCAAGAAGGACCGCGAAATCAATTCGCTGATCCTCACCTACGGCATCGGCGTCATCCTCACCAATTTCATCCTGCTCGTGTGGAAGGCCGACATCCGCTCGACGTCGTCGAGCTGGCTGCAGGAAGGGTTTGAAATCGGCCCGTTTTTCAGCATGCGCAGCGAAGTGATTTTCTTTGGCGTCAGCCTGGTGCTGATGGCGGCGCTGTGGCGCTGGCTGTCCACCAGCTGGTATGGCCGCGCCGTGCGCGCCGTCTCCAGCAACCGCGACGCGGCCAAGCTGATGGGCATCGACCCGGGCCGCACGGAACTGGTGTCCTTCCTGGTCGCCGGCATCCTGGCCGCCTTCGCGGGCGTCGCCCTGTTCAGCTATGGCGTGATCCAGCCGGCCTACGGCGGCGCGCTGACGGTGAAAGCCTTCATCATCACGGTATTGGCCGGCATCGGTTCCATTCCCGGCGTGCTGCTGGCCGCCGTGCTGCTGGGCGTGGCCGAAGCGCTGACCGTCACCCTGGCCAGCTCCGCGCTGCAGGAATTGTCCGGCATGGTGCTGTTCCTGCTGGTGCTGTTCATCATGCCGAACGGCTTGTTCGGCGCACAACGGAGGCGCGGATGAAGCGCTCGACACTGATTTCCACGGCGGGCCTGCTGCTGGCCGCGTACATCGCCGTGCCGCTGGCACTGGGCGGCAACCAGTACGTGATGAGCATGGTGGTGGCGGCCCTGATCATCGGCGGCGTGGCCATGTCCTGGGCCCTGCTGGGCAACCTGGGCGGCATGGTCAGCTTCGGCCACGCAGCCTTCTTCGGCGTAGGCGCGTATGTCTCCGCGCTGGCCACCGTAAAACTGGGCTTGCCCGTGTTTGCCGCCATGCTGCTCGGTGGCGCGGGCGCGGCCATCGCCGCCGTCATCATGCTGCCCGTGCTGCGCCTGCGCGGGCCGTATTTTGCGCTGGCCATCCTCGCCTACGCCCACATCTTCCGCATCCTGGCCACGGAATGGAGTTCCGTCACGGGCGGCGCCGGCGGCATCAACAATATCCCGGCCTTGCCTACCGTCTTCGGCTTCGACCTGGCCAGCAAGACAGGCGCCTACCTGGTGGTGCTGACCCTGGTGGTATGCTGCGCGTTTGCCTACAGCCGCATCCGCGCCAGCCACTACGGCATCGCCCTGCGCGCCATGCACGACAGCGAAGACGCCACGCGCGTCGTCGGCGTCAACAGCACCCTGCTGAAAGGCGCCATGCTGCTCGTATCGGCCTTCATGGCGGGCCTGTTCGGCGCCTTCAACGCCCACTACATCAATTTCCTGGAACCGGACTACGCCTTCAACAGCCTGTGGGTGACCTTGCCCATCGTGGCGGCCATCTTCGGCGGTTACCGCACGATACTCGGCCCCGTGCTGGGCGCCGTGGTGGTCTACCTGGTCGACCAGCTGATTTTCAAGTCGCTGATCCCCACGGGCCACCAGCTGGTGCTGGGCGTGCTGCTGGTGGCGATGATCGTCTTCAGTCCGAACGGCTTGCTGCCGCTGCTGCGCAAACTCGTCAAAGCGAAGGAAAAAGCACATGCTTGAACTCGATAATGTGTCCGTGCGCTTCGGCGGCCTGACGGCCGTCGATTCCGTCACCCTGAAGGTGGGCAGCCACGATGTGATCGGCCTGGTGGGCGCGAACGGCGCCGGCAAGACCACCCTGTTCAACGCCATTTCCGGCCTGGTGCGCCCCACCAGTGGCGGCATCAGCTTCGAGGGGCGCGACATCATGGCCACGCCCATGTACCAGCGCGCGCGCCTGGGGCTGGGCCGCACCTTCCAGATTCCGCAGCCCATGCATGAATTGACGGTGCGCGAAAACCTCGTCGTGGCGCAGCGCTTCGGCACCGGCAAAGTGGACATGCGCAAGATCGATGAAATCCTCGACTTCACGAGCCTGGCGGACAAGGCGCAGCGCGACGCGGCCAGCGAACTGGCGCTGACGGAATTGAAGGCGCTGGAAGTGGCCAAGGCGCTGGCGACGAACCCGAAACTGCTGCTGCTCGACGAAGTGCTGGCGGGACTGGAAACGAATGGCAAGCGCCGTTTCATGGGCATGCTCAAGGACTTGCACGCCGCCTTTGGCGTGGGCATCGTCATGATCGAGCACGATATCGAAACCATCAGCAATCTGTGCCAGCGCGTGGCCGTGCTCAATTTCGGCCAGCTGATCGCCGACGGCACGCCCGATGCGGTCTTCCGCAACCCGGCCGTCATCGAAAGCTACACGGGAGCCGCGCATGCTTAACATAGAGAATCTGCGCGCCGGCTATGGCGCCATCAATGTGCTGTGGGATGTGTCGCTGTCCATCCAGAAGGGCAAGCTGACCACCATCATCGGCCCGAACGGGGCCGGCAAGACCACTCTGCTGCGCGCCATCATGGGCTTGCTGCCCGTGGGCGCGGGCAGCATCGCGCTCGATGGCACGCCCATCAACGGCACGCCGACGTGGAAGATGAGCGACGCGAGGGTCACGATGATACCCGAGGGGCGCATGACGTTCCGCGACATGAGCGTGGAAGAAAACCTGATCATGGGCGCCTTTCCGAAGGAGCACCGCAGCCACATGCCTGCGCGCCTGGCGGAAGCCTACGCCATGTTCCCGCGCCTGCACGAGCGCCGCAGGCAGCTGGCAGGGTCCCTGTCCGGCGGCGAGGCGCAGATGCTGGCCATGGCGCGGGGCTTGATGTCGGATCCGTCGCTGCTGATCATCGACGAACCGTCGCTGGGCCTGGCGCCGCTGGTGGTCAACGAGCTGTTCGACATCCTCGCGCGCCTGAACGACGGCAAGCGCACCATCATCCTCGTCGAGCAGAACACGGCGCGCGCCGTCGGCGTGGCCGATCACGTCTACCTGATGCAAAGCGGCAAGGTGGCGCTGTCGCAGGCGGCCTCAGAGGTCGACCTCGAGCACCTGCATGCGCTCTACTTTGCGCGCTAATCGGCGGCAAACACCAGCCCCGGCATCTTCGCCACGCAATCGAGGTTCAAGGGCGCGCGCGAGTCGCGCAGGAATGCCAGTGTCAGCTGTCCGCCGCAGCGGTTGAACATGGCGCCATGCGCCTGGCCCGGTATCTGCACGAAGCGCGCGTTGGGCATGCTGCGCAGCAGGCGCCGGCCCCAGGCTGGCGGCGTCACGGGATCGAATTCGCCGGCCAGGATCAGCACCGGCACGTCGCTTTTCACGGCATCGTTTGCCTGCGCCGCAGCCGCTGCAACGCGCCAGGCGCCGCACATCCCCGGCGTCGCCGTGCGGTTATCCGCGCCGCCCAGCCCCAGGGCCGGCGCCACTTGCGCGGCCATGCGGTCGGGCTGCTCGAACGGCATCTCCTCGCCGCACCAGATCGACAGGCGCAGTCCCCAGTTGAAGCTGGAAGGAGCGCTGCGCAGCAATGGCAGCAAGCCTTGCGGACGGCCCTGCCCCGCTTCGCTGATCAGGCGAGGCAAGGTGGGGATCAGCGCGGGCTGCTGCAAGCCCTCGGCCAGGGCATTGACGATGTCGCGCCGGCGCAGCACGCGCCCGGGCGCCGCGATGCCGTCGCGGTCCGCGCGCGCAAGCAGCGCGTCCAAGCGTCCGCGCAGGTCCGGGTAGCGCACGTCGCACGCAGGCTCCGTCGCGCAGCCGTCGAGGACCAGGTCGATGGCGCGCCGCAGCGGCGCGGCGGCCATTTCGTCATAGTTGATGTCAACCGGCAGCACGGAATCGAGCACCACGCTGCGCACGCCCTCGGGATGGCGCGCCAGCACCGTCTGCGCCAGGCGGGTGCCGTAGGAGTAGCCGATCAGGTTCCACTGCGCGATGCCGAGCAGGCGACGCAGGTCGTCGAGGTCGTCCGCCGATTCCGCCGAGGTGTAGCCATCGAGGTCGATGCCGGACGCCACCAGCCCGGCGCGGCAGCGTGCAACGGCCTCGGTCTGCGCGGCCGGCGTGGCCTCCGCCGCCCGCAGCGCGTTCAGCTCAGGACAGGCGAGCGAAGGCTGCGCATGCTTGTTGCCGCGTCCTTCCAGCAATATCTGGTCGCGTTCCAGCAGGAAGGGATTGCCTTTGCCGCTGCTGCGCCCGTCGATGCTGCTCAAGCCCGGCCCGCCGGGGAGATACACGACGGGATCGGCGGCGGGCGTGGCCGCGCCGCTACGGAAAATCATGACCGGCAAGGCGATGGCGCGGCTATCGGCCTTGCCCCGATGTTCGGGTACGGTCAGCATGCCGCACTCTATCTTTTCGCCGGGCAGCACCGGCACTGCGCAGGCGGACGCTGCGAAGGCCGGTTTGACGGGCAGTGTGTCCGGCGCGGCGGCGCAGGGCTGCGCCGCTGTTACCAAACACGCGGCGGCAAGCATGGAAAGGCGAAATGGAAGCAAGGAACCTCCTCGGCAGCATGGGCGTACGACAGGATGGAATGGCACACTGCCCACTCATTTAGTTGCCAGATTACCACGCAATCGCGGCCCTGGCCGCAAGAATCTGTTACCGGGCCGGGGCGCAGTTCGACCGGCCTGCGGCCATCACTCGTCGTCCTCGTCCTCGTCGTCGGCCAGCTTGTCAAACACCTGCAGCTCGGCCTTGCTCAGTCCCGTCATCACGAAGGGATCATCGGCAGGAAAGCGGCCAGTGTCGACCAGCATGCGCAGCTTGCTCAAGCGATCGCCCAGCGCCAGCGCTTGCGCCTGCGGATCGGCGTGGTCATCGGCGCCGGCCTGCCCGATCGCGCGGGTCACGGACTCGGGAAACTCCCATAATTCGGCGATCCGTACCGACAAGATGCGCGCTTGCGCAAACACCTGGGCAATGAAGGCGTCCGATTGCGGGAAGGCATCGGGCGCGTGCATCTGGTCGATCAGGCGGAACGCCACCACCAGGCCCACATTGGCCATCAGCCCCGCCAGATAGGCGTCGAAGGCGTTGGCCTGCATTGCGGGCGCGACCAGGTTGGCCGCCAGCGCGCATTTCTCGGACTGGCGCCAGATCAGCGGCGCCGTGCGTATGGTCAACCCGCCGCTTTGCATGCTGACGATGGGGCGGAAGGCGACGCGGGCGAGCAGCATGCGCATGCCGTTTTGCCCGAGCAGCATGATGGCGCCTTCCATATTGTTGATCGACGGGCTGGCGTTGTAGCGCGAATGGTAGCGGGGCCGGTTCGCTTCGCGGTAGACCTCGGCGACCAGCGGCACGTCCTGGGCCAGCTGGCGCGACAGCTCGGCCGCGCTCATGTTTTCATTTTGCAAGGTACGCATCAACTGCGGAATGATGGCCGGGATGCGCGGCACCAGCGCGGCGCCGGCGATCGGTTCACTGGCCAGGCGCGTCAATTCATCCAGAATCTGCTGTTCGGCCTGCGCTGTCGCCTGCGCCGAACCCGCGGCCGCCAGCCAGCGGTAGTAGATGGCATCGATTTCGGTGATGGTGGCTGGCTGCCGTGTCATCTCGGGCGCCGCCGCTGCCGTGACTGGCGCAAGCTTGCTTTTTTCGCCGCCGTTCAGTAATTTTCCTATCCAACCCATTTTGCTTTTCCAGCCCTATATGCATCACTATCGCGACATCCGCTGCGCGATTTTACTTGATGACAGCCGTGCCGGTGCGATGGGCGTGGCCGCCTTGGTCCACCTGCCGCAAAGTGCTACAGTGGCGCTCTCGCAGTTTCCCCTCTTTGCAAGGTAAATCATGAGCAACATGCTGGCCCGCTACGTCACCACCCAGGCGTACAACAACGCCTGGAGCAACCACCGCCTGCTGAAAGCCTGCGGCGAGCTAAATCTGGCCGAATTCCAGGCGACGCGCGTCAGTTTTTTCCCCACCATCCAGTTCACCCTGAACCACATCCTCACATGCGACTGGTTTTATCTCGACGCGCTGGAGCGCGAGCTGCGCGGCGAGGCGCCGCATGCCGACTGCTATGCCTTCTTTGAACAGGACGAGCCATTTACCGACTGCGCCACGCTGCAGGCGGCCCAGCATGCGTCTGACGCGCGCCTGATCGCCCACTGCCGCAGCCTGTGCGACGCCGACCTGGCGCGGCCCGTGACGATCCTGCGCGACACGCCGCAAGTGGACACGCGCCAGCGCATGCTCGCGCATTTGTTCCAGCACCAGATCCACCACCGGGGGCAAGTGCACGCCATGCTGGCCGGCACGCGCATCGCGCCGCCCCAGCTCGACGAATTCTATTGCGCCGGCGAAGCGGGCGAGCGGGCGCAGGATTTTGTGGAACTGGGGTGGACGGAGGACGACGTCTGGGGAGCGCGTTGACGCCTGCCTCGCTCATGCTCCCACACGATCCCATGCCAGACCTCGACCGCCTTCAGTTGTTCGCCCCCTCCAGCGCCGACCTTCCCGCCTTGCTGGCCTTCGAACTGGAAAACCGCGCGTACTTTGAAAGCTGGGTCACGGCGCGCGCGCCATCCTATTACCACCAGGAAGCCATCGCCGCCGCCATCGAGCAGGCGCAGCGCGAACGCCAGCAGGATCTCGCCTACCAGTATCTGGCCAAACTGGATGGGCAAATCATCGGCCGGGTCAACTTGACGGCCGTCACGCGCCCCTATTTCAACAAGGCGACGCTCGGCTACCGCATCGGCGAACGGTTCGGCGGACGCGGCTACGCCACGCGCGTGGTGGCCCTGCTGCTGGAAGAGGCTTTCGGCACGCTGGACCTGTGGCGCGTGGAAGCGACGGCGCGGCCGCAAAACCTGGGCTCGGTCGCCGTCATGCAGCGCAACGGCTTTCACCAGTATGGCCGCTCGGAAAAAGCCATGCGCTTCCAGGATGCCTGGTCGGACTTGCTGTACTTTGAACGGCGCAAGGAACACGCGGGCGCCTGAAAAACCGAGCAACTGCTCCATAAAGCAGGCAGCCCTTACCTGATGTTGTAAAATAGGCAAATATGGCGCGGCGTCGGCCATGTCGCTTGCCAGCCTTTCGCGCACGCGGATGCACTCACACTCAGGGAACAACATGCGCAATACAGACAAGAAAGCCTACCTCGTCGGCGGCGGCATCGGCTCGCTGGCCGCGGCCGCCTTCATGATACGCGACGGCGGCATGCAAGGCAGCAACATCACCATTTTCGAAGCGTCGCCCGTGACCGGGGGCAGCCTCGACGGCGGCGGCAATGCCGAAGATGGCTATACCCTGCGCGGCGGGCGCATGCTGACCACCGACAATTACGAGTGCACCTGGGACTTGTTCAAGAGCATCCCCTCGCTCGAGCATGCGGGCCAGAGCGTCTACGACGAAACCGTCGCCTTCAACGAACTGCACCTTCCCCACTCGCGCGCGCGCCTGGTCGACCGCAACCGTTTCAAGGTCGACGTCAGCAGCATGGGCTTTTCCATGCAGGACAGGCTGGAATTGCTGAAGCTGGCGGAAGCGGACGAAGACACGCTGGGCAGCGGCGCCATCACGGACTGGCTCTCGCCCGCATTCTTCGACACCCGGTTCTGGACCATGTGGGCCACCACGTTCGCCTTCCAGCCCTGGCACAGCGCCGTCGAATTCAAGCGCTACCTGCACCGCTTCATGCTGGAGTTTTCGCGCATCGAAACCCTGGCCGGCGTCAAGCGCACCGTCTACAACCAGTACGATTCGCTGGTGCGCCCGCTGGTCGCCTGGCTGCAGGCGCAAGGCGTGAACCTCATCATGGATTGCACGGTGACCGATATCGAGGTGCAAGAATCCGATGGCCGCCTGAGCGCTACCGCCATTGCCTGCCAGCGCCGCGGCCTGGCCGACGTGGTCCCCGTCGCCGCGGACGACCTGGTGTTTTTCCAGAATGCCTCGATGACGGATGCGTCCAGCTATGGCAGCATGCACCGCGCGCCGGCCAGGCGCACGAAGCACGACAGCCATGGCTGGCGCCTGTGGGAAAAGCTGGCCGAGGGACGCTCGCAACTGGGCCGTCCCGCCGCCTTCAACAGCAGCATCCCCGAATCCTACTGGGCCTCGTACACGGTCACCTTGAAGGACGGCGCCTTCTTTGACAGGATGGAGCGCTTCACGGGCAACAGCGCGGGCACGGGCGGCCTCGTCACCTTCAAGGACAGCAACTGGCTCATGTCCATCGTGCTGGCGCACCAGCCCCATTTCGCCGGCCAGCCCGCGGGCGTGCAAGTATTCTGGGGCTATGCGCTGCACCCAGACCGCATCGGCAACTTCGTCGCCAAGCCCATGTCCGACTGCAGCGGCGAAGATATCCTGCGCGAGCTGTGCGGCCACCTGAACTTCGACCTCGAGTTCATGGCCACGGCGAACTGCATTCCCTGCCGCATGCCGTACATCACCAGCATGTTCATGCCCCGCGCAAAGAGCGACCGCCCCCTGCCCGTGCCGGCCAACTCCGTCAACCTGGCCTTCGTCAGCCAGTTCGTGGAAATCGCCGACGATGTCGTCTTCACCGTGGAATACTCGGTGCGCGCGGCGCAAACGGCCGTCTACCAGCTGCTGGGCGTGCAGCGCGAAGTGCCGGCCATCCACGCGCACGACAAGTCGCTGAAGGTCAAGCTGGACGCCGTCATCAAGGCCTTCAAGTAGCCGCATTCCCGGACGTCAATGCCGTTTTCCTCCTATCGTCCGCGACTTTGTGGCAGCGCAAGGCACCGTGATAATGGACTGATAACGTCAAGGTTCGGGAATCTTATCTATCTTGCAAAGTCCAACATGAAAGTGCGGCTACGCCTGTTCGAACATGTGCTGCTGGTGCTGGCATTGGCCGTCGCCATCTTTGCCGCCGCCATCGTGCTGGCACGCATGACGCAGTGGGCGGAAGCGCAGGAATTGCCCGTCTACCTCGTACAGGGCATGCACCTGGTGGGCAAGGTGCTGTTTTTCCTGGATGGCTGCATCGTCATCGCCGTCAGCAGCATTCTGGCCGCCCGGCTGTTCCGTCTGCTCACCAAGGAGGATTTATGAACGACCTTCACTACCTGTTCACGCTCCGGCATCCGCGCCGCTTCTGGTGCAGCGCCATCGTCATCGCCGTGGCCTCGGCCATCCTGCTGGGTCCATGGCTCGACAGTATTCCCTGGCTGGTGGCGATCCCCTTCGTGGCTGGCGGCTTGCTGGTGGCGCTCGGCGAGCTGTGGGACGAAATGCACGGCAAGCGCCGGCGCAACGGCGACGACACGCATGCGCCGTGCCGGCATCCCTGAAACCGGCATAGTGATGAGTGCACGCAACAATGGTCACGCCATCGGCCGCGCCTGCGTTGATTTAAGACTGGCTTCAGCCTTGCCGTGCATCGTGATATGGCGCCAGCAGCAATGGCGCTTCCCTTCACCCTCACGGGCACTGCCCAGCGAAAGAGCCGACATGAGCACATGGATGCGCGCCAACAAAGGTTTTTTGATGTTCCTCCTGCTGTTCGGCGTGTTCCGCACGGCCGTGGCGGACTGGAATCCCATCCCGTCGGCGTCGATGCGCCCCAACCTGCTCGAAGGCGACGTGGTCTTCGTCAACCGCCTCGCCTTCAACCTGAAAGTGCCGCTCACCGATATCGTGCTGCAGCGCCTGGGCGAACCGCAGCGGGGCGACATCGTCACCTTTTCCTCGCCGAAAGACGGCACGCGCCTGATCAAGCGCATCATCGCCCTGCCCGGCGACACGGTGGAAATGCGCGATGAGCAGCTGGTCATCAATGGCCAGCCCGCCCAGTACACAGCGCTCGACACGGCCCCTGAAACCGTCGCCCACGTGGGCCAGCTGACGGCGCAACGCATCAATGAACGCAACCAGACCGAGCAGCACAGCATCCAGGTCTTGCCGCAAATCGCGGGCGCGGCGCGCAGCTTTGGCCCCGTGACGGTGCCGGCCGACCATTTTCTCATGCTGGGCGATAACCGCGACAACAGCGCCGACTCGCGCTACTTCGGCTTCGTGCCGCGCGCGTTGCTGATCGGAAAGGCCGAGCGCATCCTCGTGTCGGCCAATATCCAGGAGCATTGGCAGCCGCGGCTGCAGCGCTTCGGCATGAAGCTGGAATAAACATCCCTCCTGCAACGGCGCCATGCTTTTCGGTTAGCATGGCGCATCATGCAAAATTTTCCCTCAGCCAGCCTGCGGTCCGCCAGCGACGATCTTGCCCTCGATCAGCTGACGCAGTTCCTGCGGCGCCATCCCGACGTGCTGCTGCTGACGGGCGCCGGTATCAGCACGGCGTCCGGCATACCCGATTACCGCGACACGCAAGGTGTGCGGCGCGGCAATGCGCCCATGCAAGGTCCCGATTTTCGCCGCCAGGAAGCCGTGCGCCGCCGCTACTGGGCGCGCAGCATGGTCGGCTGGCCAACCCTGGCGCGCGCTACGCCGAATCCCGGCCACCTGGCCATCGCGCAACTGGCCCGGCGCGGGAGAATAGGCGGCCTGGTCACGCAAAACGTGGATGGACTGCATCAGCAAGCGGGCAATACCGCCGTCACGGAGTTGCACGGCAGCATACATGGCGTGGTCTGTCTCGATTGCCGGGCTCGCCACACGCGCCGCCTGATCCAGGATCAGCTCGAACACGACAATCCGCAGCTGCTGGTCGCCACGGCCACGCCGGCGCCCGATGGCGACGCCTTGCTGGAGCCGTCGCAGCTGGCCACCTTCCACCTGCCCGTCTGCCCCCGCTGCGGCGGCACCCTGCAGCCGGACGTGGTGTTTTTCGGCGATGGCGTACCCGCCGCCTGCGCGGCCGAAGCCGAGCGCAAAATGATGGAAGCTGGCGCCCTGCTGGTGGTGGGCTCGTCCGTCATGGTGTATTCCAGTTTTCGTCTGTGCCGCATGGCGGCCGAAACGGGCAAGCCCGTGGCCGCCATCAACCTGGGCAAGACGCGCGCCGACCATTTGCTGGCCTTCAAGACGGAAGCGCCGGCGCAAGATACCCTGCCGCTCCTCGCGGCCATGCTGGATTGATGCGGTCCCTGCCGCTGCCACGCGGATCGGCACGCATGCTGGCCGGTGCCGGCATCGCCGTGCTGCTGCATGTGCTGCTGTGGCAAGTACTGCGTTCAAACAAGCTTCCGGCCCCCCCTTTGCTGCCGCAGCGCAGCATGCAAATGCTGTTTTTGGCCCCCGTAGCGCGGCCCGCGCGCCCCCTGCCGCCAGCCGTCTCAAAAAGCCAGGCGCGACCCCGGCATGCCGTGGCCATCACGCCAGCGCCAGCAGCAATGCCCGCGCCCGCTGCCGACGCCGCAGCATTGCCACCGCCCGCTGCGCTCGATCTTGACGCCTTGAAACGCCAGGCCAGGGAAGCGGCGCGCCAGGAGGGGCCATCCCTCGCCGGGCCAGCATTGACAACCAGCAACAAGATGGCGCAAGCCATCACCAGCGCCGCGCGGCCCAGGTGTGACAACGATTACAAGCCACGGCTAGGCAATGTGGAATTCACCGGCCTGGCCAAGCTGCCCTTCCTGCTGAAAGGCGCGACGGGCGACAGCGGCTGCAAGTGGTGACGCGCCTCCGGCGCCCGCCCATGACAGCGCTCCCCCACTCTGGCTATACTGTGAGATTAACGAGGAGAATTCATGCTGGAACTGTTGAGTGAACACGCCTGTTTTGGCGGAGTACAACGCTTTTATCGCCACGACGCGCAAGCCATCGGCTTGCCCATGCGTTTCTCGGCCTTCATTCCCGACATGGCGCCAGGCGCCGCAGTCAGCACCAAGCGCCCCGCCCTGTTTTACCTGGCGGGTCTGACTTGCACGGAAGAAACGTTCATGATCAAGGGCGGCGCGCAGCGCGTGGCCGCGGAAGAAGGCTTGATCCTGATCGCCCCCGACACCAGCCCCCGTGGCGCGAACGTCGCGGGTGAAAGCGACTCCTGGGATTTCGGCGTGGGCGCCGGCTTTTACGTGGACGCCACCGAGGCGCCGTGGAGCAGCCACTACCGCATGTACAGCTACATCCTGGAATTGCGTGCCCTGCTGGAGCAGGAACTGGCGATCGATGCGCAGCGCACGGGCATTTTCGGCCACTCGATGGGCGGCCACGGCGCACTGGTGCTGGCCTTGCGCAACCCGGCACTGTTCCGCTCCGTTTCCGCCTTCGCCCCCATCGCCGCACCGAGCCAATGTCCGTGGGGCAAGAAAGCGTTCACGGGCTACCTGGGCAGCGACGAGGCCAGCTGGCAGCAATACGACGCCAGCGCGCTGATGCGCGGCCTGCAGGGCCAGCCGCCACTGTTCCCCGAAGGCATCTTGATCGACCAGGGCCTGGCCGACAAGTTCCTGCCCGAGCAACTGTGCCCCGACGTCTTCGAAGCGGCATGCCGCGACGCTGGCCAGCCCCTGCAGCTGCGCCGCCATGCCGGCTACGACCACGGCTATTACTTCATCGCCAGCTTCATGGAAGAGCACGTACGCTTCCATGCGAAGAACTTGCGCGCCGCCTGAGCCGCTGCGCTACTGCGCCGTGCTGGTATGCCCGTTGAAATGGCGCGTGTACCAGTCCGTGGCCAGCAAGGCGGCCTGGTGGCGCGTGTCGGGGCCGCCAGGGGCGGCGATCTGTTCCAATTGTTTGTCGCAGCGCAAGGTGGCGAACGCCATGCGGTTCAGGCCAGCCACGTCGGGGTCGCGCCCGCCCACGATCAGCAGCGACGGCACGCGCACGTTTTCCAGCGCCGCCTTGCCGGCCATTTCCACCTGGCCATCGCACACGGCCAGCGCGGCGATTTCCGCGCTGCGCCAGGCCGCCAGCTGCATCACGACGGCCGCGCTGGTGCCATAGCCATACAGGCCGCAGGGCAAGCGCCGCGTGGACGGGTCGAGCTGCAGCCAGCCCAGGGCTTTTTCCAGCTGGCGCGCCAGCAGCACGATATCGCTGCGCACGAAATACGCGTGGCCATTGCTGCCGCCGCCAGGCTCGACGCCGCCCTGGTCGAAGCGCAGCGTGGCGATGCCCGCTCGCAAAAAATCCTGGGAAGTGGCGTGACTGGAAGCGCCCAGGTAGTCGCTGTCGGCGCCTGCGCCGTGGGCAAACAGGACGATGCCCACCGGCCGTTCGGGCATTTCAAGCACGCCATCCATTTGAAGTTCATCGGCCGTAATGCTGACAAATTGTTCTTGCATGGTTGCCTCCGCAATCGAGCTGGGATCAAGCTAAAGCTGAAGTCAAGCTGTACGCTGATTTTACGCTGATCTTGCCGGGCCGGGGACAGCCTGCGCGCCCCGGGCGGCCAACTTCAGTGTAGCAGCCCGCGGCCATTCCTGCGCAGCCGTTCACGCATCGTCACCGGCAAGGCAGGACTATACGGCGCCGTGCCGGTCCAGCCCCTTCAGCACGGCTTCCGGGCGGATCGGCAAATGCCGCACGCGCGACGCCACGGCGGCGAAGATGGCGTTGCCGATGGCCGGCGCCACGGCCGTCGTGGGCGGTTCGCCCATGCCCGTCGCCGTATGCGTGCTGGCAACGAATTCGATGTCGAGCTCGGGCACGTCGGCCATGCGCAGGGGCGTGTAGGTATTCAGGTTGGTATCCTTCACTTCGCCGTTCAGGAAAGCCGTGCCCTCATGCAAGGCCATGCTCACGCCCCACAGGGCGCCCCCTTCCGCCTGCGCCAGCGCGCCATCGGGGTCGACGATGCTGCCCGCATCGATCACCATGAACAATTTTTCGACTTTCACCATGCAAGTGCTGCGGTCCACCTTGACCCGGGCGACGCAAGCCGTCCAGGTGGGCATGTCACGTTCCTGGCCGAACGTGGCGGCGATGCCCAGGCCCGTGTCGGGCGGCATGGCCTTGCCCCAGCCCGCCTTGTCCGCCACGCGCTGCAGCACGTGGGCCAGGCGCGCAGCGCCGCCGACGGCGTTCGGCGCACTGCCCCCATTGCGGCCCGACGCCTGCAGCAAGGACAGGCGGAACGCCAGCGGATCGACCTTGGCCGCCTGCGCCGCCTCGTCCATGAAACTTTCCACAGCCCAATTCGTCCAGCCGGGACCCACGGAGCGCAGCCAGCCGGGGCGGAAACTGCTGTTGGCCAGGTCGTTCGACACGGCCCGCACGCGCTGCGCGCCCACCGCATACCAGTGGTCGGCACCGGCGATGGCGAACGGGTCATACGGATGGCCCTGCTTATCCTTGGCCAGGAAGGCGGGGATCATGGCTTGCGTGGGCCAGCCGGCGCTGGCCTCGTGCACCATCGCCGACACCTTGCCCGCGTCGTCGAACGCCATGCGCACATGCTGCACGGACGGCGAACGGGGCGAATCGAAGCGGGCATCGTCGGCCCGCGTGCAGATCATCTTGACGGGGCGCCCCACGGCTTGCGCCGCCAGGGCGGCCGGCACGCAATAATCGCCATTCAGGCGCCGCCCGAAACCGCCGCCGAGCAGATAGGTGTGCAGCATGACCTTGCTCTCCGGCACCTTCAGCGCTTGCGCCAGCACGGGCAGGATCAACGATTGCCACTGGTTGCCCGCATGAATGTGCCAGACGCCGTCGATTTCCTGCGCCAGGGCATTCACGGGTTCCAGCTGGAAATGCAGCACGGTGCTGGTCGTGTAGTGGCGCTCCAGTTGCAGGCTGGCATCCTTGAACGCTTGCTCCACGCCATCATCATCGACCACGCGCGCGCCCAGGCTGGCATCGGCCAGCTGCTTGGTGGCGTAGTTGAGGATATCCTGCTCCGCCACGTGGGCCGCCGCGCCGGCCCGCCATTTCACTTGCACCAGGTCGGCCGCGCGCACGGCGGCCGCATACGTTTCGGCCACCACCATGACCCAGCCGGGCACCGTGCCGCTGGGATCTTGCAAGGCGAACGAACGCAGGTAGCCCTTGACCTTTTTCGCGGCCGCATCATCGATGGACACCACTTTCGCGCCGTAGCGCGTGGGCGGGATCTTCGGGCGCGCATACAGCATGCCCTCGACGTGCGCATCGATGCCGTACACGGCCGCGCCATTGATTTTCGCGGGGATGTCCAGCGCCTGCACGTGCTGGCCGATCAGGCTGCGCTGCTGCGGCGTTTTCAGCACGATGGCTTTCAATTGCTCCGGCGTGTACTGGCGCGCCAGCTTGCCACGGCGCACGATGTCGCCATAGCTGATCGACCGTCCCCGGCCGTGCACGACGCCCAGCCTGGCGTGGCAGGCGGACACGGGCACGCGCAGCAGGCGCGCGCCCTCCTCGACCAGCGCCAGGCGCCCGGCCGCGCCAGCACGGCTGAGCGGGTCGAAATTCTGCCAGACGGACCAGCTGCCGCCCGTCACCATCAAGCCCCATTTCGGGTCCGTGTCCACGTAATGCAGGCGTATCTTGCTCCAGTCCGCTTCCAGCTCTTCGGCGACGATGCGCGCCAGGGCCGTACCAATATGCTGGCCCATTTCCGCCTTGGCGATATTGACGGTGATCATGCCATCGCGGCCGATCTGGAACCAGATGCTGGGGTCGAACACGGGCGCGGCCGGCTTGGCAGGCGGCACGCGTGCCACCTTGCTGTCGGCCAGGGAACTGTCGGCGCGCAGGAAGGCCAAAGTAAACCCCGTGCCGGCGGCGGCGATCAGGAAACCGCGCCGGCCCAACGAGCTGGGACGGGCAGCAGAATTTTCTTTCGGCAACTTAAACACCAGGCGCCTCCTGCATGCCGGCCGCCAGCTTGATGGCCTTGCGGATGCGCACATACGCCATGCAGCGACACAGGTTGCCGCTCATGACGGCATCGATATTCGCATCCGTCGGCTGCGGATAATCTTTCAACAAGGTGGCCGCCTGCATGATCTGGCCCGACTGGCAATAGCCGCACTGGGGCGCCTGCGTGGCCAGCCACGCCCGCTGCAAAGGATGCGTGCCATCGGGCGAGAGGCCTTCGATGGTGGTGATGGCGCAGCCGGCCACGGCGGCAATCGGCGTGATGCACGAACGCATGGCGCGGCCATCCACGTGCACGGTGCAGGCGCCGCACATGCCGATGCCGCAGCCAAACTTCGTACCCTTCAAGTTGACTTCATCGCGCAACACCCACAGCAGGGGCGTCTCGGCGTCGGTCTCGGTGCCGAAGGGCTGGCCATTCACGGTAATGTTATACATAAGAAACTTTCAAGAGTTACTTGCCGGCGCGCGTGCGCGCCACGGCCGCTTCCAGGTTCGTCCAGGCCGGCTGGTGGCTGCGGCTGCGGCGCAGATAGGCGGCCAGCTGGGCCACGTCATTGTCCGTCAGCGAGGCGGCAAAGCCGGGCATCAGCACGCCGGGCATGGCCGCATCCTTGCTGATACCGTGCAATATCACCTGGATCAGGTTGGCGGGATCGGGCGCGCTGACGGCGCTGTTCAGGCTCAGTTCCGGGCGCAGGGCCACGGGCCGGCCGTCGCTGTTCGAGTGGCACGACGCGCAGGCAGCCACGTACAGGCTGGCGCCACGGTCGTTGTCGACCAGGCTGACCCTCTGCGAGCGGGCGATGCCGGCCTTGACCACGGCATCCGTATCGACCTGGTGTTGTTCAGCGCCGGCCACGCCGGCAAAATATACGGACAGCGCGCGGATATCGCTATCGGGCGAGGCGCCCATGCCTTCGTGCACGACGGCCGACATGGGTCCTGCCGCCACGCCGTGCAGGGCCGTCGCGCCCGTGCGCAGGAAGGCGTACAGCTCGTCCTGCGTCCATGGCAAGGGGGCCGTGTTGGCGCTGGTCAAGGCCGGCGCATACCAGTGGTCGATGGCCGCGCCCAGATAGGGCGAACCGGCCAGCTCGGCGCCCAGCGCATTGCGCGGCGTGTGGCAGGCGGCGCAATGGGCCAGGCCTTCGGCCAGGTAACGGCCCCGGTTCCAGTCCAGTCCTTGCGCAGGATCAAGCTGGAAAGGCGCTGGCTTGAAAAACAGCAACTTCCAGCCCGCCTGTAGCGGCCGCAAGTTCAGGGGAAACGGCACGCTGTTGGCGGGCGCCACCGCATACACGGGCGGGCGCGTCATGAAATACGCGTACAAGGCCGTCAGGTCAGCCTCCGAGACGAGGTTGAAATGGGTGTACGGAAAGACGGGGTACAAATGGGCGCCATCGCGGCCCACGCCTTCGCGCATGGCCCGCTGGAAGGCGGCCAGCGACCAGCGGCCGATGCCCGTTTGCCGGTCGGGCGTGATATTCGTCGCATAGATCGTGCCGAACGGCGTGGCCAGGCCGTGGCCGCCCGCGTAATCGGTGCCGTCCCTGGCCGTATGGCAGGCGGCGCAATTGCCCATGCCCGCCAGGATGCGGCCCCGCTCCACCACTTGCGGGGAAAATGCCGTGGCGGCAGGCGGATCGATGGGCGCCAGCGCGGGGCGCCAGTAATACAGATACGCGGCCAGGGCCGCCACGATGAGCAATGCCAGCGACAACAGCAGGCCGGTGAAGATTTTCTTGAGCAAAACAGGAACCAGTGAAAAGTAAAGGCCAGGGTGTAAGCAAGGCGCACGGGCCGCCGGCCAACGGCGGCGGCAACAGGGCCACGGTGACAATCTTACCGCGATTGTGACTTGTTGTATGTACGCAATGACACGCAGGCAACGCCGCAGGCGGGCTGCGCCTTATAATCAGCGTTTCAGCACGCCGCCGCTCCTTCATGCATACCGTTACCATCATCCTCATCCTCGTCCTGACCGTCGTCCTGTGCGGCTTTCTCGCCCGCTCGCGCTGGGTCAGGCTGCCCCTGCCCCTGATCCAGATCGCCGGCGGCACGGGATTGGCCTTGTTTGGCGTGCAAGTACCGCTCGACCCCGACATTTTCTTCCTGCTCTTCATCCCGCCGCTGCTGTTTCTCGACGGCTGGCGCATCCCCAAGGGCGCCTTCTTTTCCGACGCGCGCTCGATCCTGATGCTGGCCATCGGCCTGGTGCTGTTTACCGTGCTGGGCATGGGCTTTTTCATCGACTGGCTGATCCCCAGCGTGCCGCTGGCCGTCGCCTTCGCGCTGGGCGCCATCCTGTCGCCGACGGACCCCGTGGCCGTCTCGGCAATTGCCGCCGGCAACCCCATCCCGCCGCGCCTGATGCACATCCTCGAAGGCGAATCGCTGCTGAACGACGCTTCGGGCCTGGTCTGCTTCACGTTTGCCGTGGGCGCCATGATGACGGGCGGCTTTTCCATCGGCGCCGCCTCGCTGAGTTTCCTGCAGGAAGCGGGCGGCGGCATCGTCATCGGCCTGGCCATCTCGTGGGGCGTGGGCCTGGCGAATAAATGGCTGGTGAGCAAGGTGGGCGAGGAACCGGGCCTGCAAATCCTCATCAGCATACTGATCCCGTTCGCCGCCTACCTGGGCGCCGAGCAAATCCACGGTTCCGGCATCCTGGCCGCCGCCACGGCGGGCGTGTCCATGCATTACGCCGACCTGATCGGCCGCCCGCTGGCCGCCACGCGCACCCAGCGCAAGGCCGTGTGGGATACCGTGCAACTGGTCTTGAACGGCGTGATCTTCGTCATGCTGGGCGCGCAACTGCCCGCCACCGTGGCCGGCTTGCCGGCCGCCTCCGCCGAAATCGGCGCCGGCAGCGCCTGGAAGCTGCCCCTGTTCGTCATCGCCATCACGGTGGGGCTGACCTTCATGCGTTTCCTCTGGGTCTTCATTTCCATGAAACTGACCCTGTTCAAGCACCACAAGAAAATCGCGGGCGAACCGAAGGACGCGGCGCTGCTGGCGCGCCCCAGCCTGCGCCTGCTGCTGGTGGCGTCGTTCGCGGGCGTGCGCGGCGCGCTGACCCTGGCCGGCATCCTGACCCTGCCCCTGTTCTTGCCCGATGGCAATCGTTTCCCGGCGCGTGACCTCGTCATCTTCCTGGCCATGGGCGTGATCCTGCTGTCGCTGCTGCTGGCCAGCGTCACCCTGCCCCTGCTGACCAAGGGCCTGGTGTTCGCGCCGCCCGCGCGCCGTTCGACGGAAGAGCGCAATGCCCGCGCCGCAGCCGCCGAAGCGGCCATCGCGCGGCTGGAAAAAGTGTGCGAAGGCATCGACAAGAATGACAAGCAGCAAGTCGTCACGGAAGCGGCCAACCGCCTGATCGAAGCCTACCGGCGCCGCCTCGCATATGGCGAAAGCAGCAACGACGAGGCGATGCGCTTGCAGGAACTGGCCAAGGCCGAGCGCGCGCTGCGCCTGGAAGCGCTGAATGCGGAGCGCGATGAACTGTTCCGCCGCCGCATTTCGGGCGAACTGGACGACACCATCCATTTGCGCCTGCTGCGCGAAATCGACTTGCTGGAAGCGACACTGGAAGAATAGCAACACTCTGGCGTGCCACGGCAGTGTTGACAAGTAATTCTCATGGTAAAGAATGCAAGTTTTCACATTCGTGTTTATAATGCAAGGTTGTATGGCGTAGCGCCGTGATTTACTTTCAACCGGGACTTCCGTAGAGTCTGTGTTGCTGAGTAACAATAGAAGTAGCCACCCGACCCGAATAAAGACACCGACGCCGTGCCCTCTTCCCCCCGCCACCGGCAGCGCTCCGCGCCGCCAGCCCTGTTTGCTGTCGTGCTGCTGGCTTCGCTGCTCGCCGGCACCGCGCTGGCGCCGTGCGCGGCATGGGCGCAAGCGGGCGCGGCGGCCGACGCCAGGCGTCCCGCCGAGGTGGCCCAAGTCCTGTTTGGCATCGTCAGCTATGTGCGCTGGCCCGTGGCGCGCCAGGAAGTGCGCGTCTGCATGGTCGGTGCGCCCCGTTACGGCGCGGCCATCGTCGACACGCCCGCCTCCAGCCTGGGCCAGCGCATCCGCGTGAAAATCCCGGCGGCGGCAAGCGCGGCCAGCGAATGCGACGTCGTCTACCTGGGCAGCTTGCCCGAGGGCGAACGCGAGCACTTGCTGGCGCAGCTCATCGGCAAGCCGATTTTATCGGTCGCCGAACCCGGCACGTCGTGCACCGTGGGCACCATGTTCTGCCTGCGCCTGAACGAGGCGCAGATCGGCTTTGACGTCAACCTCGACGCCATCGCCCGCAGCGGCCTGCGCGTGCACCCGAACGCCTTGCAAATTGCACGTCGCAAGGGACCGCCGCCATGAGCGCCCGCATGAGCACCAAGCCCCCCCGCGCGCCCCGCCCCACGCTCGACAGCGTGCTGCGGCGCGCCCACCTGAGCGTGTCGCTGATCGCCGTGCTGGCGGCTGGCCTGACCCTGACGGCCGTGGCGCTGCTGGCCCTGCGCGTGTATTCGGACCAGAACCTGCGCCTGGTGGCCCGCTCGATGAGCTACACGGTGGAAGGGGCCGTCGTCTTTGGCGATTCCCAGGCCGCCAGGGAAGCGCTGGCCTTGATCGGCGTCAATGAAGATATTGACCAGGCGCAGGTGAGCGACACGGCCGGCAAGGTGCTGGCCCGCTGGGAACGGGGGCAACATGGCACGCGCTACTACATCGAACGCGCGCTGACGGGCTGGATGCTGCCCGATTCGCTGACCTTCCCCATCACGCGCAATGACCAGGCCATCGGCAACATCACCCTGGTGCCGCACAGCCGCAGCCTGCTGCCCTTCCTGCTCAGCGGCCTGGCCTGCCTGCTCGCCTGCCTGGTGCTCAGCCTGGCCGTCGCCGTGCGCCTGTCGCGCCGCATGGAAACGGAAATCACGTCGCCCCTGCGCCACCTGGCGGAAACGGCCCACCGCGTGCGGCGCGACCGCTCGTTCGAACTGCGCGTGCCGCCAGCCAATATTGCCGAGTTGAACCAGATCAATGACGACTTCAACGCCCTGCTCGACGAACTGGAAGCATGGCAAAGCCATCTGCAAAAGGAAAACGCCTCGCTGTCGCACCGCGCCAACCACGACAGCCTGACGGGCCTGTCGAACCGCGCCTTCATGGAAGCGGAGCTGGAACGCGCCATCCTCGAAGCGCGGGTCGGCAATGGCAAGGTGGCCGTGCTGTTCCTCGACAGCGACCGCTTCAAGTACATCAACGACACCTTCGGCCATGCCTCGGGCGACCGGGTGCTGGTGACGATCGCCGCCCGCATCAAGCAGCAATTGCGCGAGGGCGACCTGGTGGCGCGCCTGGGCGGCGACGAATTCGCCATCCTGCTCAAGCCGCTGCGCAACAGCAGCGACGCCATGCACATCGCCGACAACATCATCGCCGCCATGGCGCAAGCCATTGAACTGCCCACTGGCAACAGTATCGTCAGCTCGCTGACCATCGGCGTGGCCGTCTTCCCCGACCACGCCATCGACGCCGTCTCGCTGGTGGGCGCGGCGGATGAAGCCATGTACCGCGCCAAGCAGGCGCAGCGCGGCACGCGCCAGGTGGCGCGCCTGCCGCAACCCCATATTCACCCCTGAACCAAGGAGCAACACCATGCAATTTCTCTACAAACAATTACGCCGCGGCGTCCTCGGTCTGTTCATGCTGGGCCTGCTGGCCGCCTGCCAGAGCACGCCAGAAATCAAACCGCTGTTCAACGCCGAGCAAGTCGCCACCTTGAAGGAGCAAGGCTTCAACCAGACCGACGAAGGCTGGGAACTGAGCTTTACGGACAAGCTGCTGTTCGAATTCGACGCCGCCAAGCTGACGGCACCGAGCCGCAACGCCATCCAGAAAATCAGCGCCGCCCTGCTGAAAGTGGGCATTACCCACATGCGCGTGGAAGGCCATACGGATAACGAAGGCACGGAAGCGTACAACAACAAGCTGTCGCTGGCGCGCGCCAACGTGGTGGCCGACGCCATGAGCGCATCGGGCATTCCGCGCGACAACATCACCGTCAAGGGCCTGGGCATGAGCAAACCGGTCGCCTCGAACGCCAGCAAGACGGGCAAGGCGGAAAACCGCCGCGTCACCGTCATCGTTTCGGCGCCTTGACCTTGCACCTGGACGTGCCCGCCGTGCGCTGGGTCGTGATGGGCGTGTCCGGCTGCGGCAAGAGCGCCGTCGGCAGCCTGCTGGCCGACGCCCTGCACGTGCCCTACGTGGAAGGCGACGACGTGCATTCCCCGCAAAACGTGGCGAAGATGGCGGCCGGCATCCCGCTCGACGATGCCGACCGGGCCGGCTGGCTGGCCGCCCTGCGCGAACGCATCGCTGCGGCGCGCGCACAAGGCAGCGGCCTCGTCGTTTCTTGCTCGGCCCTGAAGCGGGCCTACCGCGACGTGCTGCGCGCAGGCGACCCGGCCCTGCGCTTTGTCCACCTGGACGGCCCGCGCGCCGTGCTGGAAAGCCGCTTGCAGCGCCCGGGTCACTTCATGCCCGCCAGCCTGCTCGACAGCCAGCTGGCCACCCTGCAACCGCTGCAGGCGGACGAGGCCGGCATCGTGCTCGATATCCGCCAGCCGCTGGCCGTGCTGCTCGAACAGATCCTGCAAACGCCCTGACTGGCAGCCGTGCGGCTGGACAGCCCGCGGCCCCCTGTGTAGACTGGCGCGCACTTTCATGAAGGATTTCTATGAGCACACCAACGACAAAACCAGCACCGGGCCCGGAATTCTGGGAACGCGCCGACCAGGTCATCGCCCTGGCCAATGAGCAATGCATGCACAACGGCGGCAATGAAGTGGCCACCTCGCTGCTGTACGCGGCCGCCCGCTTCAACGCCTTCCTCGTCGCCAGCAAGAGCAACGACGTGGCCAAGATGCAGGCAGAGAAGGAAGGCGCCGTGGCCTTCTTCACGGAACAGTACAAGCGCATGCTGACCGACAACTTCAACGATTACATCACCAACTTCGACAAGTACACGCAACCGTCGTCGGCCCCCAAGGGCTGATGCCAACGGCCAGCCTGGACAGTCACCGCGTCCGCGCCAGCCACGCTGGCGAAGTGCTGGACGGCGTGGTGCGCTGCGCGCCGTTGCCATCGCTGTGGCTGACGGCCATGCTGGCCGGCGCCGTGACTGGCGCCCTGCTCTTCTTCAGCTGGACGGGCGTGGCGCTGTTTATCGTCAGCACGGCCATCGTCCTGCTGTTCGGCCACTCGCTGGGCAGCCACCGCAAACTGATCCACGACAGCTTCGCATGCCCGCAATGGCTGGAATATGTACTCGTGTACCTGGGCGTGCTGGTGGGCCTCAGCGGCCCGCTGGGCCTGCTGCGCCAGCACGAGCTGCGCGACTATGCCCAGCGCCTGCCCGATTGCCACCCCTATCTGCGCCACGGCGCCGGCTTCTGGCGCGATGCCTGGTGGCAACTCCACTGCCGCCTGGACCTCGACCGCCCGCCCCACATCGCCATCGAGCCGCGCATCGCGCACGACCGTTTTTATCGTTTCCTGGAAAAAACCTGGATGCTGCAGCAATTGCCGTGGGCCATGCTGTTCTACGCCTGGGGCGGCTGGGGCTACGTCTGCTGGGGCGTCTGCGCGCGGGTCAGCGCCGGCGTGCTGGGCCACTGGCTGATCGGCTACTTCGCCCACAACCATGGGCAAATGCACTTTCATGTCGACGGCGCCGCCGTGCAAGGCCGGAATATCCGCCTGACCTCGCTGCTGACCATGGGCGAGTGCTGGCACAACAACCATCACGCGTATCCGGGTTCAGCCAGGCTCGGCCTGCTGCCGGGCGAATGGGACCCGGGCTGGTGGATGCTGCTGCTGTTGCGGCGCCTGGGCCTCGTCTCCGGCCTGCGCCTGCCGCACGACCTGGCGCCGCGGCCGGAACTGCGCCAACGGCTGTCCGCCGATAGTTATTGACCAATCGTTCACCAATGCATATAGTGGAAGCAGATACGGGACATCCCGCCCCGCCGCACGCATTGCATACGTACCATGGCCAGACCGCGCAACTTCGACGAAACGACCGTCATCAGCCAGGCTGCCGCCGTCTTTGGCAGCCTGGGCTACAACGCCGCATCGATCGATGACCTGGTCAAGGCGACCGGTTTGCTGCGCGGCAGCCTGTACAAGGCATTCGGCTCCAAGCGCCATCTGTTCGAGCGCGTGCTGACGCAGGCGCTGCAGCCGGGCTGGCCGGCGCGGGAAGAAGCGGTCGACTTGCTGATCATCGCCTTGAAGGAACTGGCGCCCTCCGACGCCGCCATCACGGCGCTGTGCCGCACCGCCGTGCAGGACACGGGCGCCGGGACGGCCCGCCTGCTGGGCGAACGCCTGTTAAGCCATCTGGATCAACCACCAAAGGAGACACCATGCCTGTCCTCGAATTGAACGACGATGCACTGACCATCCGCCTGGCCCTGTGGGAAAAGCTGGCATCCTTTCACGGCAACCTGCGTATTCCCCTGCAGCATGTGCGTGGCGCCACCGACGATGACGGTTTCCGCGGCACGGCCCTGGGCTTGCGCGCCCCGGGCACCAACCTGCCTGGCGTCATTTCGGCGGGCACCTACCACAAGGGGGGCGACCGCCAGTTTGTCTTCATGACGCGCGGCACGCAGCCGCTGGTCATCGAATTGCAGGGCGAAAAGTGGGCGCGCCTGGTACTCGGCGTGCCTGACGCGCGCGCCATGGCGGCGCGCATCAATGCGCTGGCCACGGCGCCAGCTTGACGCATCAGCCCGGCTCGCCCGTCAGGTAATTGTTCTTCACGCGCACGTAGTGCTCGGCCGAATAGCGCAGGTAGGCGATCTCGGCCTCGGTCAGTGCGCGCACCTTGGCGGCGGGACGGCCCACGTACAAATGGCCGCTTTCCAGCACCTTGCCCGGCGACACCAGGCTGCCCGCACCCAGCATCACGTGTTTTTCCACCACCACGTCATCCATGACGATGCTGCCCATGCCGATCAGGCATTCGTCGCCGATGGTGCAGCCGTGCAAGATCACGGAATGGCCGATGGTGACGTACTTGCCGATGGTCAACGGTGAACCGTCGGGCTTGGCCGCATTCCTGTGCGACACGTGGCCCATGGAAAAGTCCTGGATATTGCTGCCTTCGCCGATGACGATGCGGTTGACGTCGCCGCGCAGCACGCTGTTGCACCAGATGGAACAGTCGTCGCCGATCTGCACGTCGCCAATCACTTGCGCCGTGTCATGCAGGTAGACGCGCTCGCCCAGCACGGGACGGGTATTCAGGTAAGAGCTTACAGGCATTGTCTTCTCGTTTCTTTAACATTAAACAACAGGTTTCACACCCAGCCGGCGGCCAGCGCAAAAATCGCCAGCCCATGCGCGAGGGATGCGCCCAGCAAGCCGGCACGGCAATATACCAGCCCCGCCACCACGCCTTCGATCACGGTGAACACGAGGATGGGCGCGCCCACCTGCGTGACGGTGGTGGCGAGAAAAGCATGGCACAGGCCAAACAGCAGGCCCGACACCAGCGCCGCGCGCCAGGCCGGCAGCCAGGCGCGCAATTGCTGCTGCAGCAAGCCGCGAAACAGCAATTCCTCATAACAGTTGGCCGCCAGCGCAAAGCCCAGCAGCAAGGGCAGCGCGGATGGCACAACGGGCGCCAGGGACGGCAAGCCGGACAGGGCTTTCAAGCCCGTCGCCAGCGCAATGATCACGCACGCGCCCGCCACGCCCAGCAGCACGGACAGGACCGGCCGCGTGCCCAGCCAGCGGATCTGGCGGCGCGCCTCGCTTTCCAGCCAGCAAGTACTCGCCACCAGGGCCAGCGACATGGCCCCCAGCGCCAGCAAGACCGGCGGCGGCGCCGTGAAACGCAAGCCGCCCGCCGCCACTTGCCAATAGCCATGCGCCGTCATCGCGTCGCGCGCCAGCACGAAAAACAGCATGTGCACGAGCACGCGCAGCAGCGGCACCGTCCGGGGAACGGCCAGCAGCAAGGCGGCGCAGACGAGGAAGGCGGGCGTGATCGCCAGCAGATACTGCGCCAGGGAAGTGATCTCGGGCATCGTTCAATCGTTCAATCGTTCGATAGTGCCAACGGGCACGGGCGCAGCAATTGTATGCGGCGGCCGGCAACATGGGCAAGCTGTCCGGCGATGCCGCCGTCAAGCCGCCTTGCGCCAGCCATGCATCAGCGCATGCGCCGCCAGCCCGGCCGCCAGTCCCCACAGGGCGCCGCCCACGCCCAGCAGGGTCACGTTCGCGGCCGTGGCCAGGAAGGTGACCAGCGCCGTTTCGCGCATGCGCACGTCCGCCATCGCCTGCGCCAGGCTGTTGCCGATGGCGCCCAGCAAGGCCAGGCCCGCCAGCGCCGTGATGAAGGGGCGCGGCAAGACCGTGAACAGGCTGGCCAGGGTGACGCCGAAGATGCCCACCAGGATGTACAGCACGCCGCACGCGAGCCCCGCGACATAGCGCTTCGACGGATCCGCATGCGCATCCTTGCCCGTGCAGATGGCGGCCGTGATGGCGGCCACGTTGAAGGCGTGCGCGCCGAATGGCGCCATGAGCAGCGAACCGAGTCCCGTCACCGTCAAAATGGGATTGGCGCTGACCTGGTAACCGTCATTGCGCAACACCAGCATGCCGGGCATGTATTGCCCAGTCAGGGTGATCAGGAACAGGGGCAGCGCCACGCCCAGCAGCGACGCCACGGAAAAGCGCGGCATCTCGAACACGGGCGCGGCCAGGGCCAGTGCGATGCCTTGCGTATCGATGCGCCCCTGCGCCAGCAGCAGGGCCAGGCCGATCAGCATGATGCCCACCACGGCAAAGCGCGCCGTGAAACGGCGCAGCACGGCGTACGACAGCAGCAATACCACCACCAGCAGCGGATCGGCGCTGGCGCCGCCGAAGGCGTTCACGCCGAATTGCAGCAGGATTCCGGCCAGCAAGCCGGCGGCGATGCCGCCCGGTATCAGCCGCACCAGGCGCTCGAAGGCGCCCGACATGCCCAGCAAGATGAAGGCGATGGCGGACACGATGTAGGCGCCGATCACCTCGGCATACGGCGTATGCGGCATGACGGTGGCCAAAAAGGCCACGCCGGGCGTGGACCAGGCCGTGATGATGGGTGCGCGGTAACGGTAGCTGAGCCAGATGCCCGTCACGCCCACGCCGATGCTCAGCGACCAGACCCAGGATGCCGTCTGCGCGGCGCTCAGCTGGGCCAGCTGGGCTGCCTGGAACACCAGCACGAAGGTGCCGCCATAGTTGACGAGGACAGAGATGAAGGCGGCCATGGCGGGGGACGCCAGGTCGCGCCAGCGCGCCTGGCGCCTGTTGCCGGTTGCGGCCGATGATGTGGAGCTTGTGTGCATGCGTGTGCCCTTGCCTGATGTTCAAAAGGGGCATCTTAACGGCCACATGGACTGCTCAGGCAGGCCACTTTACGCATTCACAACAGACCACTTGAGCGCTCACCCCAGCGCGCGGGCCAGGCGGACGATGCCGCTGTCGATCTCGTACGGCGTGAGCGCCGCAAAGCCCAGCAGCCAGCCGCCCCGCTCCGGCGGCCTCGCGTACAGCCGGCTCAGGCCCGGCAGCACGATGCCCGCCTGTGCCGCCAGGCGTATCGTTTCCAGCTCGTCCCTGCCCCCGTGCAGCAGACACGGCATCTGCAAGCCGCCCGGCGGCAGCTGCGCCGCGACCACGTGCGGCAAGTGCCGCTGCACGGCCTGCGCCATCGCATCGCGGCGCACGGCGTAGACCTTGCGCATGGCGCGCACATGGGCCGCGAAATGGCCATCGGCGATGAAACGGGCCAGCGTCAGCTGGTCCAGCTGCGGCGTATGCCCGTCGAGGATGCTGCGCGCATACGTCATCGGCTTGACCAGCGCGGGCGGCAGCACCATGTAGCCGAGGCGCAGCCCCGGATACAGCGACTTGGCAAAGGTGCCAAGGTAGATCGTGCGCTGCTGCGTGTCGAGCCCCTGCACGCAAGCCGTCGGCAAGCCCGCGTAGTGAAACTGGCTGTCGTAATCGTCCTCGACGATCCAGCCCTGGCGCTCGGCGGCCCAGGCAGTCAGGGCCAGGCGGCGCTCGAGCGCCAGGGTGGCGCCCGTCGGGTACTGATGCGAGGGCGTGACGTACACCGTGTTGGCCCCGCTGCGGTCTGCGCGCAGGTGCTCGATGGACAAGCCATGCGCATCGACGGGTACTGGAACGACCTGCAATTGCGCCATCTCGAACGCCTTGCGCGCGCCGAAATAGCCGGGGTCTTCCATCAGGATGGGGCCGTGCGCGTCGGCCAGCACTTGCGCGCACAGGTACAGGGCCTGGCGCGTGCTGCTCAGCACCAGCACCTGGTCCGCCGTGGCCCGCGCACCCCGCTCCAGGTTCACATAGTCGGCGATGGCCTGGCGCAGCGGTTCCGCGCCTTGCGGGTCGCCGTGCAGCAGCACGCCGGCCTGGTGTTCGCAGGCGGCCTGGCGCCGCAAGCGCTCCCACACGTCGAGCGGAAAGGCCCGCGTTTCCGGCAAGCCCGTGGCGAATGCCTTCACGCTCTGCTGGTCGGCCACGCCGCCGCTGGCGAAAATCTGCGCGCCGCGCGCGCTGAGGGCCACCGGCTGCGCGGACAAGGGCGGCAACGCAGTCGCAGGCTTGCCCAGCAAGCTCGCGCCTATCGTCGGCGAGACAAAACTGCCCGATCCCGCCTGCCGCCGCACATAGCCATCGAGGCGCAGCTGCGCATACGCCATTTCCACCGTCTCGCGCGACACGCCCAGCGACTGCGCCAGCGCGCGCGTGGCCGGCAGGCGCAGGCCGGGCGCCAGTACGCCGTCGAGTATCAACTGGCGCAGCGCGCGCTGCACCCGCACGCGCAAGTCGAGCGCCGCCAGTTCAGGCGCGGCGATGCGGATTTTCAGGGTGTCGAGTTCGAACTGCGGCGTCATATGGCCTTGACGCGGGCCGCATCCACGGCGGCCATGCTGCTGGCCAGCGAAAAGCCATGCTGCTGCAGCACCGCCACCAGCTGCTCGCCGGCGCAGCCCAAACGCAGGTTTTCCGCCACCCAGTCATGCCAGGCAGCGCCGATCTCCGGCATGGGTTCTTCTTCCAGCGTGAGACCGAGTATGCAGCTGGCCAGCAAACCGTTGATGCGCTTCGTGTCGATCAGGTGCTGCACCACCGCATGGCCCGACTGGGGATACGGGTGCAGGGTGCAACGGCCGAATGCGGCCAGGCGCTGCGCGTGCATGGCGTCAAGGTTCACCGATTCGCTGGCACTGGCGCCCGCATTGGCGACGTCGGGCCGGGCCACGTCAGGCCGCGTGCCGAACACCAGGTGCAGCTGCGTATCGTCCGTCGCCCTGGCGCGGCACAGGGCGGCCAGGTCGTAGTAGCCAGACGGCGGCGGGTCTTGCGCCAGCGACTCCATCACGGGCAGCCAGCGCAGCTCGTGGTACAGGCGCGCCTGCTGCACGTCCAGAAAAGACAAGGGTCCGAAGGCGACGATCTGCTGCGCCTCGAGCAGCAAGCCATACATGACGGCCGCGTACGCGCCCATGGACTGGCCAAGGGTGGTGACTTGGCTCGGCGCGATGCGGCGCACCAGCTCGCGCAGCGCTTGCGCCGTTTCATCCACGTGATTGCCCAGGCCCGCGATGCGGCGGTGGTACCAGGCGTTGCCCGAATCGCGCACGAGGATCTTGTTCAGGTGCTGGCCGCTGGCCTGTTCCAGCTTGCGCAGGCGCCCGTAAAAATCGAAGGCGGGACGCGTTGTCCACGAAACGAAGCCAAAGGCGATCACCAGCGGCGCGCCGGGCACGATGCGGTCGACCAGCACGTCGTCGGCACTGGTGGCGACCAGTCGATTATCCAGCGCTTGCGCTTGCAGCATCGGCCCGGCTCCCGATCAAGGTTGAAACAGCAGAAAGCATGAGTGTAATGCCAGTACTGGCAAAATGGAAACATTCGCCGCTGCGGTACGCCAGCAGATACGGGAAAACTGCTAATCTTGCGGCTATACACCTTGATACTGGAGCGCCCCATGCTGCATCGCCTCACATACCTGTCCCTCGCCGCAGCCATCGCCATGACCGGCGGCTGCGCCGCCACGCCCGACAGCGCCAAGCCGGACACCGGCCTGACGCCCAGCTACAGCCTGACGAATACCTACTGGAAGCTGACGGAACTCGATGGCGCCCCGGTGACGATGGCGCCGCAGCAGGAACGCGAAGTGCGCATCACCCTCACCGACGATGGCAAGGTCCATGGTTTCACGGGCTGCAACCAGGTCATGGGCGGCTACACGCTGGCCGGCACGGCCCTGCGCTTCACGCAGCTGGCCGGCACGCGCATGGCCTGCCCACCGCCCCTGATGCAGCTGGAAAGCGCCGTGCTGGCCAACTTGAACAGCGTGACGGGCTACCGTTTCGAAGGCGAGTACCTGATCCTGCTCAAGGATGGCGCACCCGTGGCCAGGTTTGAATCGGTCTACCTGTGAAATAAAAATCGACTGCCGTTACAATGGCTTCCAGCCCATCATCCGGAAGGAAGCCATGTCCGCACTGCCCTCGCCGTCTTCATCCCCGACACCATCGGCCGCCGGCCGCTACCGGGCTTTTCTTTTTGACATGGACGGCACCGTCATCAATTCCATCGCCGCCGCAGAACGCATCTGGGGCACCTGGGCGCAGCGCCAGGGCCTCGACGTGGCAGCCTTCCTGCCCACCATCCACGGCGCGCGCTCGGTCGACACCATCGCCAAACTGCGCTTGCCCGGCGTCGACGCGCAGCGCGAATCGCAGGGCATCACGGATGCCGAAATCATCGATGTGGAAGGAATTATTGAAATCGCGGGCGCGCTGCGCTTCTTGCAGTCGCTGCCGCCCGCGCAATGGGCCATCGTCACGTCGGCGCCGCGCGCGCTGGCCACGGCCCGCCTGAAGGCGGCCGGCATGCCGATACCGGCCGTCATAGTGACGGCGGAAGACGTCAAGGCGGGCAAACCCCGGCCCGATTGCTATTTGCTGGCGGCGGAAAAACTGGGCGTGGCGCCCTCCGATTGCCTGGTGTTCGAGGATGCCTCCGTCGGCATCGAGGCGGGCGAAGCGGCTGGCGCGAAAGTCATCGTCGTCACCGCCACGCATGCGCACCCGCTGGCCACGCGCCACCCGACCATCGACAATTATGAAGCCATCGTCGCGACGGTCGACAGCGACGGCTTCATCGTGCTGGCGCAGTTATCTGACCCTGCGGTTGCAGCACGCGCGACAAGATAGCCTGCTCCAGCGCGGCGAACGCCGCATGGCCGCGCTGGCGCGGGCGCGGCAAGTCCACCGGCACGTCCATGGTGACCTGTCCATCCTCGATCAGCAGCACCCGGTCGGCCAGGGCCACGGCTTCGGCCACGTCATGCGTCACCAGCACGGCCGTGAAACCGCGCGCCAGCCACAGGGACTCGATCAGCTGCTGCATCTCGATGCGCGTCAGGGCGTCGAGCGCGCCCAGCGGTTCGTCGAGCAGCAGCAGTTGCGGCTCGTGCACGAGCGCGCGCGCCAGCGCCACGCGCTGTTTCTGCCCGCCCGACAGCGCTGACGGCCAGTCGTCCGCCCGCTCGGCCAGGCCCACCGTCCACAACGAGGCGGCCGCCGCGCCGACGGAACGGGGCAAGCCCAGGGCCACGTTGTCGAGCACCGTCTTCCACGGCAGCAGCCGCGATTCCTGGAACATGATGCGGATATCGGGCGCACCCACGCCGCTGCCGATGGCGATGCTGCCCTCGTCGACGCTTTCCAGGCCCGCGATCGAGCGCAGCAAGGTGCTCTTGCCGCAGCCGCTGCGTCCCACGATGGCGACAAATTCGCCCGCTTCCAGCTGCAGGTCGACGTTTTTCAGGACCGGACGTTCGCCATAGGCCTTGCTCAATTGCGTCAAGGCCAGCGGCACGCCGCGGCGCGCCAGAGGGGCCTGCGGGGCGGCCTTGGCCTGCGGTGCGCTAGCCGGGTCGTACTGCACGAAGTGCGACAGGAAATCCGTTTCGATCTGGATGGGGGCGAGCAGCATGGTATTTTCTTTCCTCATTTCGTCACTATCGGTAGGCGGGATTCCAGCGCAGGCAGTGGCGTTCCAGCCCCCGCGAGAACAGGTCGGCCAGCTTGCCCAGCAAGGCGTACAGCAAAATCCCCACCAGCACCACGTCCGTTTGCAGGAATTCGCGGGCATTCATGGTCATGTAGCCGATGCCGGCCTGCGCCGAGATGGTTTCGGCGACGATCAGCAGCACCCACACGAGACCGAGCGAAAAGCGCACGCCGACCAGGATCGACGGCATGGCCGCCGGCAGGATCACGTCGCGGTACAGGGGCCAGCCGGAAAGGCCATAGCTTTTCGCCATTTCGATCAGCCCCTGGTCCGCCGAGCGGATGCCGTGGAAGGTGTTCAGGTAGACGGGAAAGAAGACGCCGACGGCCAGCAGGAACAGTTTCGCCGTCTCGTCGATGCCGAACCACAGGATCACCAGCGGGATCAGGGCCAGGGCCGGGATGTTGCGCACCATTTGCAGGGTCGTGTCGAGCAGGGTTTCCGCGTGGCGGAAGCTGCCCGTCAAGAGTCCCAGCAGCAAGCCCAGTCCCGCGCCGACGGTGAAACCGACCGTGGCGCGCCACAAGCTCGTTTTCAGGTGCAGCCACAATTCGCCCGACACGGCCAGGTGCCAGAAGGCTTTCGCCACGGCCCACGGCTCGGGCAGGATGCGGCTCGACAGCCAGCCCCACTGCGCCGCCAGTTGCCAGGCCAGCAGCAGCGCCACGGGCAAGGCCCACGGCGCCAGCGCATTGCGCCATGGCGTGCCGGGCAGACGCTTGGTGGTGAAAGTGGGGCCGGCGCCCATCTCAGGCCGCCTTTTTCTGCGGCGCGGCCGGCACGATATTGCTGGCCATGACTTCGCCGAACGGTCCCGTCAGTGACTGCTCACCCACAGCCTTGCCCTTGCCCAGCAACGGGAATACCAGTTCGGCGAAGCGGTACGACTCTTCCAGGTGCGGGTAGCCGGAGAAAATGAAGGTGTCGATGCCCAGGTCCGCGTATTCCTGCATGCGCGCCACGACCGTCGGGCCATCGCCCACCAGGGCCGTGCCCGCGCCGCCGCGCACCAGGCCCACGCCGGCCCATAGGTTGGGCGACACTTCGAGCTTGTCGCGCCGCCCGCCATGCAGGGCCGCCATCCGTTGCTGGCCCACGGAATCCATCTTGCCGAACGCCGCCTGCGCCTTGGCGATGATGTCGTCGTCCAGGTGGCTGATCAGTTCATCGGCCGCGCGCCAGGCCGCCTCGTTGGTTTCGCGCACGATCACGTGCAGGCGGATGCCGAAGCGCACCGCGCGGCCTTTTTTCGCGGCGCGCGCGCGGATGTCCGCGATTTTCTCGGCAACCGCGGCGGGCGGCTCGCCCCACGTCAGGTACACGTCCATCTGCTCGGCCGCCAGTTCATGCGCGGGCTCCGACGAGCCGCCGAAGTACAGCGGCGGATACGGTTTCTGCACGGGCGGATACAAGGTTTTCGCGCCCTTCACCTGGATATGCTTGCCCTCGAAATCGTAGCCGGCCGCGCCGCCCTCGCCCGCCAGGGTAGCGCGCCACACCTTGATGAATTCGTCAGAGATTTCATAGCGCTTGGCGTGGTCGGCAAACAGACCGTCCGCTTCCAGCTCGCCCTGGTCGCCACCCGTGACGACGTTGATCAGCAGGCGCCCGTTCGACAGGCGGTCGAAGGTGGACGCCATGCGCACGGCCAGGCCGGGCGTGGACAGGCCGGGACGGATGGCCACGAGGAATTTGAGCTTTTGCGTCACGCTGATCAAGGACGAAGCCACCACCCACGCATCTTCGCAGGAGCGGCCCGTGGGCAGCAGCACGCCGTCGTAGCCGAGCGTGTCGGCGGCCACGGCCACCTGGCGCAGATAATCGGCATCGACGGGGCGCGCGCCCTGTGACGTGCCCAGGTAGCGGCTATCGCCGTGGGTAGGGATGAACCAGAAGACATTCAGTGACATGGTGTGTATTCCTTGATTATTTGTTGCTGGTGGCCAGCTGGCGCGCCGGCAGCAACGCGTCCTTGACGACGATCGGTTTCGGGATCAGCTTCAGGCTGGAAAAGGCATCGGCCACCCTTTGCTGCGACGCGATGACGTCGACCGACACGGGTTTGACGCCATACGCATAGCGCGAGGCGGCCAGCGCCACGACATCCTTGCCCAGCCCCGTCTGCGCGGCGAGAATCGTCGCTACTTCGTCCGGATTGTTGCGGCCCCAGTCATCGACCTTGGCCACTTCATCGAGCACGATGCGCAGGATTTCCGGGTTTTTCTCGGCATACGTGCGCGAGGCGAGATAGAACTGGTAGTTCGCCACCAGGCCCTTGCCATCGGCCAGCACGCGGGCACCCAGCTGCTTTTCGGCGGCCGCCAGGAACGGGTCCCAGATGGCCCAGGCGTCCACGCTGCCCCGCTCGAAGGCGGCGCGCGCATCGGCCGGCGGCAGGAACACGGGCTGGATGTCGGCGTAGGCAACGCCGGCCTTTTCCAGCGCTTTGAGTAACAGGTAATGCACGTTCGAGCCCTTGTTCAGGGCGACTTTCTTGCCCTTCAAGTCGGCCAGCGTGCGCAGGCCGGAACCCTTGGGCACGACGATGGCTTCGCTGGCGGGCGACGCCGGCTCATTACCGACGTACACCAGGTTGGCGCCGGCCGCCTGGGCAAAGATCGGCGGCGCCTCGCCCACCGTGCCGAAGTCGATGCTACCCACGTTCAGGCCTTCCAGCAGCACGGGACCGGCCGGGAACTCCGTCCACTTCACGCCCACGCCCTGCTCGGCCAGGCGTTTTTCCAGGGTGCCGCGCCCCTTGAGCAAGGTCAATGTGCCGTATTTCTGGTAGCCGATGCGCACCTCGCCCTTGGCTTGCGCCTGCGCCGCGACCGGCATGCCGGCCGCCATCACGCCGGCGACGGCAGAAAACAGCAAACCCAGGGTGGTACGGCGCGAGAGTCGTTGTGCGTGGCGGTGTGTCATGGCAGTTCCTTGGTCGGTGAATAATCAGGCGGCTTGATACTGGGGCGCGTAAGGCTGGTCTTGCAGCGAACGCACGGGGACAGAAATATCGGCGGGCGCGGGCGGGCGCTGCCCCTGCAGCACGAACAGGCCGGTGGAGAGTTCCTCGATGCCCGCCTGCACGCGTTCGGCAATCGGCGCATCCAGGCTCAGGCCCCGTTCTTCGTGCCACGCCAGTTGCTGCGCATTCGCGTAGATGCTGGTGAAGACTTGCTTGGCGCCCAGTGCATGCAGCACGGGGCGCAGCGCGTAGTCGAGCGCCAGGGTGTGGGCATGGCCGCCGCCCGTGGCCAGCGGCAGCACCAGCTTGCCGGCCAGGCCATCTTGCGGCAGCAGGTCGAGGAAGGCTTTCAGCAACCCTGTATATGAAGCCTTGTAGATGGGCGTGGCGATCACGATGGCGTCGGCGTCGGCCACGGCGCGCACGGCGCGGGCAATCGCCGCATCGTCGTAGTCGGCCAGCAGCAAGGCGCGCGCCGGCAAATCGCGCACATGCAGCTTGGCGTAGCTGTGGCCCTGCAGCGCCAGCTGTTCGCCGATATGCAGCAGCAGGCGGCTGGAACTCGAGGGGAGTTGCGGGCTACCGCCCAATAACAAGATGCTCATGTGATGCCCGTCCCTGTAGGTTGTCGGATTGGAGTTGCTCGGATGCTTGCAGCCTATCGCCATCAGCAGTCCGGCAAAACGAATGCTTTCGCGCTTCGATATGCGTTTTTCGACTATCCGGGCCTGACGCCCCGCAAGCGGAGGCGCCGGCTTCCGCGCGGCTTTTTTCGCATATGCATGCGCGGTTTTCTTCGTGTACGGCGCACGCCTGGCGGTGCAATATCGGCGTCATCGTCTTTCTGGAATGTCACCCATGTCTAGCGTTTTTCTCCATGCCGCCCGTCCCCAGCCGCCTGTGCCGGAACCCCTGCAGGACGCCATCCGCATCGCAACAAAGCTGGCCGCGCGCCTGGCCGAAACGGCCAATGCCCGCGACCAGGCCGGCGGGCACGCGGCGCAGGAACGCGAATGGCTGCGCGAGTCGGGTCTGCTGACTTTGTCGATCCCCGTGGAATTCGGCGGCCAGGGCGCGTCCTGGCCCCTCGTGTACCAGGTAATCCGCATCCTGGCGCGGGCCGACAGCGCGCTGGCGCATGTCTTCGGCTTCCACCATTTGCAGCTGGCCGGCCTGCAGCTGTATGGCAGCGCGCAGCAGCAGCGCCGCCTGCTCACCTTGACCGTCGACGAGCGCCTGTTCTGGGGCAATGCCTTGAATCCCCTCGACAAACGGGTCACCGCGACCGACAGCGACGACGGTTTCACCCTTGACGGCATCAAGAGCTTTTCTTCCGGTTCCGTGGGCTCGGACTGGCTGACCGTCTCGGCCTGGCACGCGCCCACGCAGACGGCGCTAATCGCCGCCCTGCCCACGCGCCAGGATGGCGTGACCGTGCAGGCGGACTGGGACGCCTTCGGCCAACGCCAGACGGACAGCGGCAATGTGCATTTCCAGGCAGTGGCCCTGCCGCGCGAGCTGGTGCTGCAGGCGCCCGCGCAGGCCGCCACGCCGCAAGCCACCGTGCGCTCGCAGATCGCGCAGCTGATCATGGCCAACCTGTACCTTGGCATCGCCGAAGGCGCATTCGAGGCGGCGCGCCGCTACACGGACGAACAGGCGAAAGCCTGGTTTGCCTCGGGCGTGGCCAAGGCAACGGACGACCCCCTGGTACAGCACCGCTATGGCCAGCTGTGGCTCTTGCTGCGCCCCGCGCAGGTGCTGGCCGACGCGGCGGCGCAGGAACTGGAAAAAGTGTTCCGCAAGGGCGCGCTGGTGACGGCGCGCGAACGGGGCTTGCTGGCCGTCGCCGTGGCCGAAGCCAAGTGCCTGGCGCACCAGGCGGGACTGGAGATCAGCAGCCAGATGTTCGAACTGACGGGCGCCCGCTCCACCTCGGCCCAATACGGCTTCGACCGCTACTGGCGCAACGTGCGCGTGCATACCCTGCACGACCCCATCGACTACAAGCTGCGCGACCTGGGACGCTTTGCCTTGACCGGCACGGTGCCCGAACCAACCGCGTATTCCTGATTCACCCACCAAGGAGCCACCATGACCATCGCCCGCCGCAGCATCCTCCTCAGCGCCCTGACCCTGGCCTTGACGGCCACCTTCGCCCACGCCAAGGACCCGAAGGACATCACCATCGGCACCAGCGCTGGGCCGTACGCAGACCAGATCAAGCTGGGCATCAAGCCTATCCTGGAAAAGCAGGGCTACAAGGTCAAGCTGGTGGAATTCAACGACTACATCCAGCCGAACTTCGCGCTGGCCGAGGGTTCGCTGGACGCCAACGTCTTCCAGCACATCGTCTACCTGAAGAAATTCGCGCTGGAACACAAACTGGCGCTGACGGACCTGATCACGATCCCCACGGCGCCGATCGCCATCTACAGCAAGAAGCACAAGACCCTGGACGACGTGAAGGAAGGCACGACGGTGGGCTTGCCGAACGATCCGACCAACCAGGCGCGCGCGCTGGTGCTGCTCGACCAGCTGGGGTGGATCAAGCTGCGCCCCAGCTTCGACCCCGTGCGCGCGTCGGAAAAGGATATCGCCGTCAACACGAAGAAAATCAAGCTGCTGCCGCTGGAAGCGGCGCAACTGCCACGCTCGCTGGGCGACACCGATTACTCCTTCATCAACGGCAATTACGCGCTGGCGTCCGGGCTGAAGCTGACGGATGCGCTGGTGGCCGAGAAAATCTCGCCCAACTACATCAACCTGGTGGCCATCCGCACGGCGGACAAGGACAAGCAGTTCGCGAAAGACCTTGCGGCCGCCTACCGATCGCGCGAATTCCTCGACATCACGAACAAGCACTTTGCCGGCTACTCGAAACCCGATTACCAGCAAGCCTTGCAGACGGCGGCCAAATAAGCCATGGCCAAGTCGATACGCTTCAACGCCTTCCAGATGAATACCGTCGGCCACCAGTCGCCGGGCCTGTGGACGCATGCGCGCGACCGCAGCCACCGCTATACCGATCCCGAACACTGGACGGAACTGGCGCAACTGCTGGAAGCGGGCCTGTTCGACGCGGTTTTTCTCGCCGACGTGCTGGGCGTGTATGACGTGTACCGGGACAGCCTCGATGCGGCCCTGGAACACGGTGTGCAGGTGCCGCTGAACGACCCGCTGGCGCTCGTGCCCATCATGGCGCAGGCCACCACGCACCTGGGTTTCGGCGTCACCTGCGCCCTCACCTACGAGCACCCGTACACGTTCGCGCGCCGCATCTCCACCCTCGATCACCTGACGAAAGGGCGCATCGGCTGGAATATCGTCACCGGCTATCTCGATAGCGCGGCGCGCAACCTGGGCTTGAGCCAGCAGCTGGGCCACGACGAACGCTACGACCTGGCCGACGAATACCTGGACGTCGTCTACAAACTGTGGGAAAAAAGCTGGGACGACGACGCCGTCGTCAACGACAAGGCGCGCGGCATCTATGCCGATCCGGCCCGCGTGCATCCGATCAACCATGCCGGGCGCCACTACCAGGTGCCCGGCATCCATTTGTGCGAGCCGTCGCCGCAGCGCACGCCGCTGCTGTACCAGGCGGGCACCTCGCCGCGCGGCACGCGCTTCGCGGCGCGCCATGCGGAAGCTACCTTTGTCAGTGGCCCCAGCAAGACAGTCGTCAAGCGTTATGCCGATGACTTGCGCGCCGCCGTGCGGCAAAGCGGGCGCGATGGCGACGCATTGCTGATCTACGCGCAAGCGCTGGTCATCACGGGCGCCACGGAAGAAGAAGCGCGCGCCAAGCATGCCGATTACCTGCGCCACGTGAATATCGAGGCGGCCCTCGTGCTGCTGTCCGGCTGGACGGGCGTCGATTTCAGCCGCTACCCGCTTGACGCCACCATCGAGTACATCGATTCACCGGCCGGCCGCTCGGCGCTGGCCTCGTTCAGCCAGGCCGACCCGGACCGCCGCTGGACGGTGCGCGAAGCGGCCGAATACATCGGCCTGGGCGGACGCGGCCCAGTCATGGTCGGCGACGCGCGCCAGGTGGCAGACCAGCTGGAAAGCTGGCTCGATGAAACGGGCATCGACGGTTTCAACCTCGCCTTCGCCGTGGCCCACGACAGCATGGCCGACGTGGTGCAATACATCGTGCCGGAACTGCAGCGGCGCGGCCGCTACCGCACCCATTACGAGGAAGGCAGCTTGCGCCACAAGGTCTTCGGCCAGGGCCCGCGCCTGCCCGCCGATCACGCGGGCCGCCAGGTCAGCATCGCCCCCGCCGACGCCGCCCTGGCAGCGGCCTGACGCATCAGATTTCCCACTCAAGGACACCATGAAACGCAGAACCATCTTGCAACTGGCCGCCAGCGGCGCCACCATCGCCGCCTTGCCCGGCCTCGCCCGCGCAGCCACGCAAGCGCCCCTGAAGGAGCTGCGCCTCGACTACGCCTATTATTCGCCCACCAGCCTGGTGCTGCGCCGCTTCGGCTGGCTGGAAGACGCGTTCAAGCCGGACGGCACCAGCATCAAGTGGGTGCTCAGCGCGGGCAGCAACCGCGCACTCGAATACCTGAACGCCAACAGCATCGACATCGGTTCGAGCGCGGGCCTGGCCGCCCTGCTGGCGCGCGCCAATGGCAACCCTATCCGCGCGCCGTATATTTTTTCGCGTCCCGAATGGACGGCGCTGGTGGTGCGCAAGGATAGCCCCATCCGCAGTCTCGCCGACTTGAAGGGCAAGAAGGTGGCCGCCACCAAGGGCACCGACCCGTATCTGTTCTTGCTGCGCGCATTGAAGACGGCGGGCCTCAAGCGCGGCGACATCGAACACGTCAGCCTGCAGCATGCCGATGGCCGCGCGGCGCTGGAGCAGGGCAAGGTCGATGCCTGGGCCGGGCTCGATCCCCACATGGCCGCCAGCGAACTGGAAGCGGGGTCGCGCCTGATCTACCGCAACGTGGCCTTCAACACCTACGGCTTCCTGAACGTGCGCGAGGACTTCCTGGCCAGCCGCCCCGCCGAAGTGGGCAAGGTGATACAGGCCTACGAGCGGGCGCGCGCCTGGATACGCGCAAATCCGGCAGAGGCAGCGAAAATCCTGTCGGAAGAAGCCAAGGTCAGCCTGCCGGTGGCGCTGCTGCAGGTGAAACTGCGCAGTGACTTCAGCAATCCGCAGCCATCGAGCGAACATGTGAAGGCCCTGCTGGTGGCCGCGCCCATCCTCGCCGAGGAAGCGCTGGTCAAACCCGGCGCCGACGTGAACCGCGCCATCGCGGACCTGGTCGACACGCGCTTCGCCGCGCCCTTCATCAGCAAGGCGTAGGCGCTCATGGCCAGAGACACGCTCGCCGCACCGGCACCGGCCCACGACACGGGCGTCCGGCACAAGCTCTTTCGCCCGCCCTTGCCACGCGCGGCGCTGGGCCTGCTGCTGCCCGTACTGGCGCTGCTGGCGGCGGAACTGGGCGTGCGCACGGGCGCCATCCCCGCCAACCTGCTGCCTGCGCCCAGCGACATCGGCGCCACCATCGCCGAACTGGCGCGCCAGGGCCTGGCCGGCCATGTGCTGGCCAGCACCGCGCGCGTGGCCATCGGCTTTGCGGGCGGCGCACTGCTGGCCATCGTGCTCGGTGCGGCGGTGGGCTTGAACCGCACTGCGGAGGCGCTGCTCGATCCCACGTTCCAGGCCCTGCGCGCCATTCCCTCGCTGGCCTGGGTGCCCTTGCTGCTGCTGTGGCTAGGCATCGATGAAGCGCCTAAACTGGTCCTGATCGGCATCGGCGCCTTCTTCCCCGTGTACATGGGCGTGGCGTCGGGCATCCGCGACGTGGACCGCAAGCTGATCGACGCGGCCCGCTTATACCGTTTGAGCCGCCCCGCGCTGGCGCGGCGCGTGCTGCTGCCGGCCGCGCTGCCGGCCATCTTCACGGGTTTGCGCAACGGTTTGAGCCTGGCCTGGATGTTCATGGTGGCGGCAGAACTGATCGCCGCCAGCCAGGGCCTCGGCTACCTGCTCAGCGACGGGCGCGAAACGAGCCGCGCCGACATCGTGCTCGCGGCCATCGTGCTGCTGGCCGTGCTGGGCAAGGCCAGCGACAGCCTGATGCAGCGCCTGGAAACCCGCTTGCTCGCCTGGCGCGACAGCTATGCCACTTCCTGACGAAAGCCCCCACGCATGACTGCCCTGCTCGACATTGCCATCCATGACAAAGCCTATGGCCCGCGGCGCGTGCTGCATAACCTGCAATTGCAGCTGCGCCAGGGCGAGATCGTCAGCCTGATCGGCGCCAGCGGCTGCGGCAAGAGCAGCCTGCTATCCATCGTGGCAGGTCTCGATACGGACTTTCGCGGCACCGTGCGCCTCGACGGCAAGCTGCTGGCGGGAGTGCATGCGGACATTGGCCTGATCTTCCAGGAACCGCGCCTGTTTCCCTGGCTGACAGTGGCGCAAAACATCGCCTTCGGCCTCGGTCCCAAAGGCGAAGACGATCCCAGGGTCGCGCAATTGCTGGAGGAAGTAGGCTTGCAGGGCCATGCGGACAGCCTGCCCAAGCAGCTGTCGGGCGGCCAGGCGCAACGCGCGGCGATTGCCCGCGGCCTGTTTGGCCAGCCCCGCATCCTGCTGCTGGACGAACCATTTTCCGCCGTCGATGCTTTTACGCGCATGAAGCTGCAAGACTTGCTGGCCGCCGTCACCGCGCGCCATGGCCTGAGCGTGCTGCTGGTGACGCACGATATCGATGAAGCGCTGTACCTGAGCGACCGCATCGTCATGCTCGACACACGCGCCGGACCGCCACGCGCCCAGTACGACGTGGCCGCGCCCCGGCCCCGCCTGCGCACGCCAGCGGCACAGGCGCAATTAAAAGAGGCCATCCTCGGCGAACTGCACGCCGCGCACGCGATCTGAGGCTCGCGCTGCACCGCCAGTGACAAGCCTTATCATTCATGTTAGCTTGCCATGTTGAAAACATACAGGCGGCGACGTGCACCTTCCTTCCCTTCCCATCCTCGCCATCCTGGCCCTCGGCCACCTCGCGGCGCACGCCGGCACGCAGGCTGACGCGCCAGCCGCGGTGCCGGCGGAGACCGGCCAGTCCATCCACATCAACAGCATCCGCAATCCGGAATTGAAATCGTACCGCGTGATGGCGGCCGGCCTCGATGCCTTCGATGAATACCATGCGCTGGCGCCCGGGGCGCGCGAAGTGCGCTTCAAACTGGTCGCGGGCAGCCGCGCGCCGGCGGACGCCATGCAGGACCTAGCCTTGCGCATCGCCGGCAACGAAACGTCGATTGCGCTGCCCCTGGCCGCCGACGGCAGTTTCACGCTGCCGCGCAGCGCGCAGGCCGACAGCGAGGACGCGGACCTGGTCACCAACAAGAAAAAGGGCAATTACCGCTGGCAGCCATCCATTCACAGCGACGGCGTGCCGGCCGGCATGCGCCGCCTGGGCGACCTGCGCCTGCAATGCCAGGTGACGATTGCCATCGCCAAGAAAGAGATACCGTTCTGGGTACGCACCCTGGTCGGCACCCTGCTGCGCACCACCGACTGGTGCTCCGCCGAGCAGCTCAAGATGGGCACCCGCAGCGACCAGGCCATCGCCAGCGCCACCCTGCTCGATGGCGAGCGCCGCATCGCCCTGAAGGTGGAAAAGGAAGGCCGCTCCTTCCTGTCGCCCATCGGCGACACCCGCTATGCGGACGATACCCTGATCGAACTGGTCTACCAGCAGGATACCGCCGGCGCGCCGTCCGCCGCCCCTTAGGGTTTGCGTCCAGCCCCGTTCCATGTCAGCATATGCCACCCTGGCACCACGGATAAGGATCGCAATGCCCCCCACTCTTACGCGCGCGCTGGCACTGGCGCTGCTGGCAGGCCATGGCTCCCTGGCATTGGCGCAGGCGCCAGTCACGCCGCCGACGCCTGGCTGCGACATCTGCGCCACCTGGAATGCGGACCAGGCGCCGTTCCGCATCTTCGGCAATACCTATTATGTGGGCGTCAAAGGCCTCAGTTCCGTGCTGGTGACGTCGCCGCAGGGCCACGTGCTGATCGACGGCGGCTTGCCGGAATCGGCGCCCAAGATCATCGCCAATATCGGCACGCTGGGTTTTCGCATCGAGGACGTCAAGCTGATCCTCAATTCGCACGGCCATATCGACCATGCGGGCGGTCTGGCCGAATTGCAGCGGCGCAGCAATGCGCTGGTGGCCGCCAGCCCGTCGGCGGCGCTGGACCTGGCGTCGGGCGAAGTGGGGCCGGACGACCCGCAATACCACGCGCTGCCCAAGTACCCGCCCGTCAAGGACATGCGCCTGGCGCGCGACGGCGGCCAGTTCAATGTCGGACCCGTCAACCTGACGGCGCACGCCACGCCGGGCCACACGCCCGGAGGCTTGAGCTGGACGTGGCAATCGTGCGACGGCCCCCGCTGCCTGAACATGGTGTATGCGGACAGCCTCAACGCCGTCTCGCGTCCCGGCTTCAAGTTCAGCGCCAGCAGCGAGTATCCGAACGCGGTGGCGGACTTGCGCCGCAGCTTCGAGACCCTGGAAAAACTGCCTTGCGACGTGCTGATCTCCGCGCATCCCGAGGCTGCACAGTTGTGGGAACGGCTGGAGGCGAGCGCCACGGCCGGCAGCGACGCCTTTGTCGACCCGCAAGCCTGCCGCGCCTATGTGGCGGCGGCGCGCACCGTGCTCGACTCCCGGCTGGAACAGGAAAAGCAGCAGTAAGCTTGCCAATGAGCTTGTCAACCGTGCACGCTGGCGCAGCGCCGATCTGCTACGCTGGCGCCATTCATTTAAAGAAGGAACCGCCATGTTCAAACTCGCCAGCCTGATTCCCCTCGCCGCCATCGTCGCCATCACCGCCGGCTGCGCGCAAACACCGGTGCGCAGCGACGCTGCCGCCGCCGCGCCAGGCGCCACCTCGCCCGCCAAGCCGGCGCCCAAGCTGACGGGCACGCAGTGGAAGCTGAAGGAATTGAAGGGCAAGCAAGTGGTGCGCAAGGCGCCCGAGCAGCGCGAAGTGACCCTGCTGCTGGCTGAAGGCCGCGCCAGCGGCAACAGCGGCTGCAACCAGATGATGGGCGGCTACACCAGCGATGGCGTCAGCACCCTGAACTTTGGACAACTGGCAGGCACCATGATGATGTGCCAGCCGCAGGACATGGAGCTGGAACGCCTGCTGCTGACCACCCTGGGCGAAGTCAATGGCTACCGCTACGCCGACCAGGAATTGCTGCTGTTGAAGGATGGCGTGCCCGTCGCGCGCTATGAAGCGCTGACGGTAAAGTAAGGTCATCACAAAGCCAGGAACCCTCTCCTGGCGCAAAGAGTGGCCGAAAAACGTTCAGGGCAAGGCGCAACGCCGCCATAGACGTTTTCTCGGCCACTATTCAATCGTTGCGCATCTGCGCCTGCGATACATTGCTTTCTGGCGGCACGCTCTGCGTCAGCCACACATTCCCCCCGATGGTCGATCCCGCGCCGATGGTGATGCGCCCCAGTACGGTCGCGCCCGCGTAAATCACCACGTCGTCCTCGACGATGGGGTGGCGCGGCGTGCCCTTGATCAGCGCGCCGGAAGCGTCTGCGGGGAAGCGCTTGGCGCCCAGGGTGACGGCCTGGTACAGGCGCACGCGCTGGCCGATGATGGCCGTCTCGCCGATCACGACGCCCGTGCCGTGATCGATGAAGAAGGAGGCGCCGATGTGGGCGCCCGGGTGGATGTCGATGCCCGTCAACGTGTGCGCGATGTCGGCGATCAGGCGCGCCAGGAAGGGCGCACCGAGCGCATGCAGCCGGTGCGCGAGGCGGTGGTACAGGATGGCGATGGTGCCTGGATAGCACAGCATGATCTCGGCCACCGAGGTGGCGGCCGGGTCTCCCGCATACGCGGCCTGCACGTCCGACACCAGCAGGGCGCGGATATCGGGCAGGCTGGCGGCGAAGGCGCGCGTGATGTCGCGCGCCTGCTGCGCCAGCGCCGCATCGTCGCTGGCGCCATCGCCTTCATCGCCGGCCGGCACGGAAAAGAGCAAGCCGCGCCGCACCTGTTCGCTGAGGCGGTTCAGGGTGGTGTTGAGGGTGTCGCCGACAAAATAATCGATGCTTTCGTCCGTCAGGTTGGGCCGCCCGTAATGCGTGGGGAACAAGGCTGCCGACAGGCCGTTGACGATGGTGGTGAGGGCTTCGCGCGACGGCAGTTCGCGCACCCTGCCGTTATGGCGGATCTTGTGCTTGTCTTCGCGCGAGCTGCGCAAGGCCTGGATCACGGGCCCCAGGTTCCACTGGGCCGTGTCGTCGGCGGGCGCCGCGGGATAAATACTGTGCATGGCGTATCACTTCCAGAAAACGGCAAACAAGCCGGGTCGCCCCAGCTTAGCGGCGGCCGCAAGCGATGCAAACGAAGAATTTCAAGATTTCATATACGAAAAACGCATATGGATGGCAAAAAGGCCGGCGTCAAACCTGATTCCGGTCACTAGCGTAAAATGACGGACTAACAAAAACACTCTTCAACATGACTAAATTATTAACATGGATTTTGGCGGGCCTGGCGATGGTCGGACCGCTTGCAATTGACACCTATCTGCCGTCTTTCCCCGCCATCGCGCATGATTTCAATGCCAGCCCCCTGCTGGTGCAGCAAACCCTGAGCTTTTTCCTGTTCACGTTCGCCTTCATGATGCTGTTTTACGGCACCCTGTCCGACTCGTTCGGCCGCCGTCCCGTCATTCTCGTCTCGCTGGTGCTGTATGTGATCGCTTCCGTGGGCGCCGCACTGGCGCCGTCGCTGGGCTGGCTGCTGGCCTGGCGCGTGCTGCAGGGCCTGTCGGCGGGCGCCGGCTCCGTCATCGGCCGCGCCATCGTGCAAGACCGCTACTCGGGTGCCGCCGCGCAGAAAATCCTCTCGCACATCATGATGGTGTTCGCGCTGGCGCCGGCCATCGCCCCCGTGCTGGGCGGCTGGCTGCAGGTGGGCCTGGGCTGGCGCTGGATATTCTGGTTCCTGACGGCCTTTGGCGTGCTGATGTTCGTCGTCGTCTGGCGCGCGCTGCCGGAAAGCCTGCCGAAGGAACAGCGCCACGCCTTCCACCTGGGCGACATCGCCATCAATTACTGGAAAGTGCTGTGCCACCGCCAGTTCCTGCTGCTGTCGACGGCCATCGGCGCCGCCTTTGGCGGCTTCGCCCTGTACATCGGTTCGGCCGCCTACTTCATCATCAACATCCTGCATTTGCCGGAAACGGCGTTCGCCTGGCTGTTCATTCCATTAATTAGCGGCATGGTGTTCGGTTCGGCCCTGTCGGCGAAAATCGCCCACCGCTACAGCCAGCGCCAGATGATCTGGACCGGCTTCATCCTGATGCTCATCGCCGCGCTGGTCAACATCGGCTACAACTACTTCTTTGCCGCCGAAGTGCCGTGGGCCGTGCTGCCATTGTTCTTCTACTCGTTCGCCCTGTCGATCGCCATGCCGCCGATGACCCTGATGGCCCTGAACCACTTCCCCAACAACAGCGGCCTGGCGTCGTCGATGCAGTCGTTCATCCAGATGCTGCTGTTCGCGCTGGTCTCGGGCCTGGTGGCGCCACTGCTGTTCGACAGCGCCCTGAACCTGGCGTATGGCGTGATGGCGGGGTTGCTGGTGAGTTTGCTGTGCTGGGTGTTTGCGCAGGGCAAGAAAGCGGAAGTGGTCAAGCAGTAACTTGTACAGCGGATTTTTCAGGACGGAAGCACCTGAAAAACGTTCAGGACAAGGCGCCGTGCCGCAGGCAGTACGCTAGTACGGCCAGGCGCGGCAACGCAGTCATGGACGTTTTCTCAGGCGCTCCTCAAGGCCAGGGGGCGGGCGTCACGTCAATATACTGCGCCCCGCCCTGCTCCGGCTCAGCCCCATCGCGCGTAGTTGGCTGGTTCAGGGAACCGGCCGGCGAACGCAAGCTCAAGATTTCCTTGCGCGCCTCGACGAAGTCGGCGGAACTGAGCGGGTGTTCCTGGTCGGGCCAATGGCTGACGGCCCATTCCTGCAAGGCTTCAAAGCGCCGCCACAGTTCCGCGATGAATTCGCGGCGCGCCTCTTCCAGCTGTTCCGGTGTCTTTTCAATTGCTTCGCTGATATTGACTTCCATGGCCGTTCCCTCGCTGACAAGTTGTCTTGCCAGACTACGCAGGGACCAGCCAGGCGTCTGTTCGCGAACGAACACAGGATTTACTCTGGCATCTTGCGGAAACCCACGGCCAGGCGGTTCCAGGTATTGATGGAGCCGATGGCCAGGGTCACGTTGACCATTTCCGCCGGCGTCAATTGTTCCGCCAGCGCCGCATACACGTCATCGGGCGCCTGGCTTTGCGGCAGCAGGGTCAGCGCTTCCGTCCAGGCCAGCACGGCCCGCTCGCGCGGCGTGAAGAATGGCGTTTCGCGCCAGACGGACACGGCATACAGGCGGCGCTCCGTTTCGCCCGCCTTGCGCGCGTCGCTCGTGTGCATATCCACGCAATAGGCGCAGCCGTTGATTTGCGAGGCGCGCAAGCGGATCAGCTCGAGCAGCGAGTGTTCCACGCCCAGCCTGGCAATCGCCGCTTCCAGCGCGTACATGGCCTTGACGGCGTCCGGCGAAGCTTGTGTAAAATCGAGTCGTTGCTGTGTCATGATGCATTCCTTGAAGGAGTAGGGATGCACCATTGTAGTGGCCCAGGAACAGCGCGCGGCAGGCCAATCCCCCCGAAAAACAGCAGACCACCAGCAGATACTCCATGGAATTACATATCCTGATCGACGGCACGCGCGACCTGGGCGGCCAGCTGTACCGCCAGCTCAGCGAGGCCATCCGCTCGGGCCGGCTGACGGATGGACAGCAATTACCGCCCTCGCGCCTGCTGGCCAGCCAGCTGGGCCTGTCGCGCAAGACGGTGTCCGACGTGTATGACAAGCTCGGTTACGAAAAGCTGCTGGTCGGCAAAGTGGGCGTGGGCAGCTTCGTGCAGACGCCGCACGCGTCGCCGCAGCGCCGCCACGCCAGCACGCCCCTGGCCAGCGCGCAGCGCATCGCCCGCTGGGAAGCGACGCCCACGCCCTTGCGCCGCGCCAGCCAGGAAGAGCCGGCGCGCTACGCCTTCATCGGCGGGCGCGCCACGCCCGCGCACTTCCCGCAGGATGAATGGCGCGCCTGCATGCTGCACGCGCTGCGCCAGGGTGGCCAGGCGCGCGGCCGCTATGGCCCTGTCGCCGGCTTGCCGGCCTTGCGCGCGGCGATCGCCGGCCATGCCGCTTTCAGCCGTGGCATCCATTGCACCGAGGAACAAGTGCTCGTCACCAGCGGCGCGCAGCAAGCCTTGCACCTGCTGGCGCTGACCTTGCTGGAAGCAGGCGACACGGTTGCCGTGGAAGAACCCGGCTACCCGGTGGCGCGCGCCGTGTTCGCCAGCCAGGGCGCCCGCGTGGTGGGCATCGACGTGGACGAGGATGGCCTCATCGTCGGACAAATCCCGGACGGCACGCGGCTGATCTATGTCACGCCCGCGCATCAATTTCCGCTGGGCATGCCGATGAGCATGGCGCGCCGCCATGCCTTGCTGGAGCGGGCGCAGCAGCTGGGCGCCATCATCATCGAGGACGACTACGACAGCGCCTTCCGTTACGAAGGCCGGCCCGAAGATTCCCTGCAAAGCATGGACCGCTACGGCGTCGTCGCGCATGTGGGCAGCTTTTCCAAGATCATGCTGCCAGAATTGCGGCTCGGCTATGTTGTGCTGCCGCAAGCTATCGTGGCCGCCGTGGAAACGGTGAAATACCTGAGCGATTGCCACACGGCCAGCCTGGGCCAGCATGCGCTGGCCAAGTTCATCGGCGACGGCCATTTGCTGCGCCATATCCGCCGCTGCCACGATATCTATGCGGGGCGGCGCGAACGGCTGCAGCACTGGTTCAACGGCCCGCTGTCGCCGTGGTTCCGCCTGGTGCCCGCCAGCGCCGGCTTCCACGTGGCGGCCCTGGCCCAGGCGCCGCTCGACATCGCCGAATTGCTGCGCCGCGCGCGCCTGGCCGACATCAGCCTGTATGCGTTATCGGGCTTTTATCACGGCGAGGCACGCCACGCAGGCCTGTTCCTCGGTTATGGCGCCATCGACAAGCTCGATATCGACACGGCGCTGGCCCAGGTGCTGGCGATCCTGCAAGAGATCGCTCCCCTGCCCCTCAGCGCGGTTGCCAACGATAGTGTCCCGTGATGGGATAGCTGAATAGAATATTTTCCTCGCGCGCGCCTTCGCCGATGTTGTGGATGATGAGCGGCACGCCGCTCCATGACTGCTTGTCGCTGACGATGCCGATGTGCGTGAGGTTGCGCGGCAGGCGCCAGGTGACGATGTCGCCTGCGCGGTAAGCGTTGGCTTCCTTGCTTGGCGGCAAGCTGGTGCCATGGCGGGCAAAGTAGGTGCCCAGGTTCGGCACGCGCCGGTGGTCGATATTGCGGTCCGGCCCCTTCATCTGCCAGCGCCCCTGCTGCTGGTACACCTGCCACGCCTTGCGCATGTCTTCGTGCACCAGCACCTGCAAATCCTGCCCCAGCTGGCGGTAGGCGCGCACCACCACGTCCGTGCACACGCCCCGTTCCAGCGGCACGTCGCCGCCCGGATAGGCGAGCCGTTCGTAGCGCGGGTCGTACTGCAGGGTCACGCCCACCTGCTTGCGGGCGGCGACGACGAGGGCTTGCGGGGTGGCAGGAATGGCCGAGGCCAGCATGGGAGCCAGGGCAAGCATCAAAATGGACAGCTGTTTGATTGGCATCAACGTCAATGGTCGGATGAAAATGCCAACTTTACCGCAGCAGCAAGGAAAACGGCGTACGCTTAGACCCCGGCCAGTTGCGCCAGGTGGGCAGGAAAATCCACGGCCGGTCCCGCCGCATTGATGGTGTCGAAGTAATCATGCCAGCCCGTGGCGGCGATGCCGGCCAGCAAGGCATCCAGTGCCGCCTCGTCCGGGAAGCGCCAGACGGCATAAAATTGCTGGGCAGCCACATGCAGCTTGCCGCCATCAATGGCGCCCATGGCCAGCGCTTCCGCGCCCGTGCCGGACAAGGCTGCCATGCCGGCGCCCACCGTGCCGAAATACGCCTGGCGCGCGGCGGCGTCGAGGGCCAGCCAGGCCGGTTTCGGACTGTACAGTTCTAACAGGTAATGCATGTTTTCCTCCAAAAAGTTAAGCAAGCGAGCGTTGGGCGCGCTTGCAGATGCGTTGCGTGGCGGCATTGGCACTATCCTGCAGCCATTGCGCGCACAGGCTGCGCACCCAATCGGGCTGGCTCTTGGCCGCATCGTTGAGCCAGTTGGCCACGGAATCCTGTACGTAGACGGCCGGATCGGCGCGCAAGGCATGCAACACGGGCAAGGCCAGCTGCGGCTGTTCTTTTAACCGGCCAATATGCGCGCACCACACGCCGCGCGGGCGCAGCGCTTCGCAAGCGAAACGGCGCAGGCGTTCCGACGGGTCAGCCGTCCACGGCGCCAGCAAGGCAATGGCCTCGTCAAGGCTCTCCGCCAGATGGGGCCGCAGCGCCAGCCAGGCCCATTCGCGCACGCCGAAATGCCCATCGTCGGCCAGCGGCCGCATGGCCGCCAGCCGTTGCGGCAAGGTCAAGCCGGTTTGGGCGGCGATGGCAAAGCAGACCCAGCCCCGCACCGTGTCGGAAGCATGGGCTTGCAGCAGCGCCAGGTCGGTGTTGGCTTCCAGCAGCAATTGCGCCGCCAGCGCCATGCGCCGGGTGATACCGGCTGCGGCATGCTCATGCATCCGATCCAGCCGAGCGGCGCCGATAGCGGGCACGGCCGCAGCCAGCAACTGGGCGAAATCGATGGCCAGCCCTTCCGTCAGGGTGGTACTGGCCACACTTCCCTCGTTCAGCAGGGCCAGGCGCGCGGGAGCGATGTCGGCGATGCCGCGGCTCATGCGGTACCTCTATCCGTCTTGCGCCAGGCTTTTTCCAGCAGCGCACTCAGCAACTGCATTTCTTCCGGCGTGAAATCGGCAAACAGGCTGGCGATCCACTGCGCGTGTTCATCGACCAGGGTCGCAGCGGCCGCTTCTCCCTTAGCGCTCAGGCGCACCAGCAGCTTGCGCCGGTCAGCCTGGTCCGCGTGGCGCGCCAGGAAACCATCGCGTTCCAGGCCGTCGAGCAAGCCCGTGATGGTGCCGCGCGTCACGCCGGCCCGCTCGGCCAGCTCGTGCGGCGACAGTCCGCCTGGCACGTCGCGCAGCAGGGACAACAGCACAAATTTTCCTTCCGACAAGCCATGCCGGCCCAGGCGCGCGGCGCAATCGCCATCGATGGCGGAGGCAAGGCCCAGCACTTCAAAGCACAGGCGCAAGCGCGCCGTCGACTGCGCCATGTCGAGACCGCTGGCGCGGCGCTGCACGTCGCCCAGCAAGGCCGTGTATTTCTGTTTGAGCTTTATCATATGGCGCAATATAATATGGCGCCATATTAAATGTCAAATGGAAAACTGTGATGGTTTTCCTGTGCGTTTAGAAACGCGCCTTGTCCCTCGCCCAGGCAATGATGGCTTGCGCATCGATGGCGCCCGGCTGGCGCGCCACTTCCACGCCCCTGCGGAACAGGGCCAGCGTGGGAATGCTGCGGATATTGAAACGGCTGCCCAGGTCCGGCGACGCTTCCGTATTCACCTTGACGACGCGAAATGCGGGTTCCAGGGTCTTGGCGGCTTGCACATAGAATGGCGCCATGCTGCGGCACGGACCGCACCACGGCGCCCAGAAGTCGACCAGCACGGGAATGTCGCTGCGTTCGATATGCTTGAGGAAGCGGGCGCTGGCCAGGTCCACGGGCTGGCCAGTAAACAAATCCTTCTGGCACTTGCCGCAGGTGGGCTGTTCGATCAGGCGCGCCGCCGGCAAGCGGTTGACGGCGTCGCAATGGGGGCACACGATGTGCAGGGAGTCTGGCGTGGTCGAGGTCATGGCATTCCTGGAAAGAGTAGCGTACAGTTGCCGGACATTTTACGGCGTATCGTGCAGCGCCGTCGGCACGCTGGCGGCACTTGTCCGCAGAGTCCACTATAGTGTGCAGGAACGGCGCGCACATTGCCGGGCCGGCCAAGGAAAACAATGCCTGATGTCGCAGAAAACATGCTATTGAGCACCGAACTCGCCGCCGCCCTGCGCTTGCAGCGCGCCGCCTGCCTGGCCCACCCCGTGCCGACCCTGGCCGAGCGCAAACGCGACCTGCACACCTTGCAGCGCTTCATCCGCGACCACAAGGACGCGTTGTGCGAGGCGATCAGCGCCGACTACGGCAATCGTTCCCGGCACGAAACCTTGCTGGCGGAAATCTTTCCCGCCATCGACGGCATCAACCACGTCCTTAAACATTTGAAAAAATGGATGCGGCCGCAGCGCCGCGGCGTGGACTGGCGCAATTTCCCTGGCGCCCGCAACCGCGTGATGCCGCAGCCGCTGGGCGTGGTGGGCGTCATCGTGCCGTGGAATTTTCCCGTGAACCTGAGCCTGGTGCCCTTGACCTACATCTTCGCCGCCGGCAACCGCGCCATGGTCAAGATGAGCGAAAACTCGCGCCACCTGGCGCGGCTGCTGATCGACACCATGCCCGCCTACTTTCCACCGGAAAAGCTGCAGTTCTTTGACGAAACGGGCGGCGTGGGCATGGAATTTTCGCAACTGCCGTTCGACCACCTGCTATTTACGGGTTCCGGCCAGACGGGCCGCGCCGTCATGGCGGCCGCCGCGCGCAATCTGTGCCCCGTCACCCTGGAGCTGGGCGGCAAGGCGCCGGCCATCGTCTGCGCCGATTTCGACGTGCGCACGGCAGCCGAGCGCATCCTGTTCGTCAAGTTCCTGAACGCGGGGCAAATCTGCACCAGCGTCGACCACGCCTGGCTGCCCGAGGCCAGCATTCCTGCCTTCGTCGAACATGCACGCGCCATCGTGCCCACGCGCTACCCGCGGCTGGACACGCCCGACTACACCTCCATCATCGACGAGGCCGCCTTTGATCGCCTGCTGCAGGCGCTCGACGAAGCACGCGCACGGGGCGCGCAAGTGATTTCGCTGTTGCCGGGGCCCGCCTACGACCGCGCCACGCGCAAGATCGCGCCGCACATCGTGCTCGGCGCCCCTGAGGACAGCCTGCTGCTGACGCGGGAAATCTTCGGTCCCATCCTGCCGCTGCGCGGCTATGCCAGGCTTGACACCGTGATCGACAGCATCAATGCGGGACCACGGCCGCTGGCCATCTATCCATTCAGCAACAAAACAGACACGGTGCAGCTGCTGATCGACCGCGTGATGTCGGGCGGCGTGTCCGTCAACGACGCCCTGTACCACGTGGGCCAGCACGACCTGCCGTTCGGCGGCGTGGGCGAGTCCGGCATGGGCCACTACCACGGCGTCGAAGGTTTTCACACCTTCAGCAAGCTGCGGCCCGTGTTTTACCAGGCCCGCTACAGTGCGTTGAAACTGCTCTGGCCGCCGTATGGCAAGCTGGCCAGCCGCGTGCTGGCCTTCCTGACCCGCTGATTACAGGAACAGCGAGGCGGCGATGGCCCACATGACGAGGGCGATGATGCCGTCGAGCACGCGCCAAGCCATGGGCTTGGCAAACACGGGCGCCAGGTAGCGGGCGCCAAAGCCCAGCAGGAAGAACCACAGGGCCGAAGCCATGATGGCGCCGCCGGCGAAGTAGAAGCGTCCCACGCCTTCATGCTGGCCGCCGATCGAACCGAGCAGGATGACCGTGTCGAGGAAAGCGTGCGGGTTCAGCAGGCTGAACGCCAGCGCTGCGCCGATCACGGCCCAGTAGCCTTCCGGCGACTTGGCAGCCGACACCGTCAGGGCCGTTGGGCGCCAGGCGGACTTGGCGGCGCGCAAGCCGTAGGCGATCAGGAAGGTGGCGCCGCCGGCCTTGGCCCACAGCAGGAAATTGGGGTTGTCTGCAATGAAAGTGCCCATGCCGGCCACGCCGGCCGTGATCAAGATCGCATCGCACACCAGGCAGACCAGGATGCAGGTGAGCACGTAATGACGCTTCAAGCCCTGTTTCAGCAAGAAGGCATTTTGCGTGCCGATGGCAACGATCAGGCTCGCTCCGAGCCCCATGCCTTTCAAGAAGATTGCGCTGTCCATATCGATTCCTTTATTGCTTTCCATCACGCGCACGGCCGCCCACGCTCTGCCGGCAACGGCAAAGTCATCAAAGGTAGGTGGAGGGTGTAGCGGTACCAGCAGGACCGCGCGGGAGAGTGGAGTTGTTACCCTATTTCAACAGTGTAAAGAAAAAGTAAATATAAGTATAATGAATGATTCTAACCATATATAAGAGAAACTTATGCGCGTCGTCGATTACCGTGGATTGGCCGCCCTCGACGCCGTGATCGGCCTGGGCAGCTTTGAAAAGGCCGCGCAGGCGCTGGCGATCAGCCAGCCGGCCGTGTCGCAGCGCATCCGCACCCTGGAAAACCTGGAAGGCACTTTATTGATCATCCGCAGCCACCCGCCCCTGCCCACGGAAGCGGGCCAGCGCCTGATCGCCCATTACCGGCAAGTCAAGCTGCTCGAAGCGGCGCTCGACGCCCAGCCCGGCCCCACCACGCATTTGCCGGAACTGGCCATCGCCGTCAACGCCGACAGCGCCGCCACCTGGATCCCGGAAGCGCTGGGGCCGCTGCTGTCGCCGCCGTCCTGCCTGCTCGATATCCGCCTCGACGACCAGGACCACACCCTGAGCCAGTTGCGCGAAGGGCGCGTATTTGCCTGCGTCACCAGCGCCAACGACCTGGTGGCGGGCACCACGGCCACGCCGCTGGGCGGCATGCGCTACCTGTGCGTGGCCTCGCCCGCGTTCGCGCAGCAATGGTTTCCCCATGGATTTACGGTGGAAGCCGTCAGCCAGGCGCCCGCCATCACGTTCGGCAGCAAGGATGCGCTGCACGAGCGCTACCTGCAGCACCGCCTCGGCTACACGGGCCGCTATCCGCACCACGTGCTCGGTTCGGCGCGCGACTTCGTGCGCTTCATCGAAGCGGGCTATGCTTACGGCATGGTACCTTTGCTGCAGGCGGAAACGGCGCTGGCCGCCGGCAGGCTGGTCGACGTGGCGGCCGGGCAGGCGCTCGACGTGCCCCTGACCTGGCATGCCTGGGATATCCAGACCCCGCTCACGCGCACCCTGTCGGACGCCGTCATCGCCACCGCGCGCAAATGGCTGTTGCAGGATTGATAGACGCATGCCACATTTATCTATGCTATACAGCAACTTCCCCGTGTGCGCCCTGCCCTGCCTGGCCTACACTGCAAGCATCAACCCTCACCATCAGGAGCTGGCATGACGATCCTGCGCACCACCCTGCTCGGTTTGCTGGCGGCCATCCCGCTGGCTGCCGGCCTTGCCGCCTGCTCGCCCTTGATGGCCATCAATGCCTTTTCGTCCGGCAGCGCCTCGCACGTGACGCGCGGCCTGGCTTATGGCCCCCTGCCACGGCAAAAACTCGACGTCTACGCCCCCAAAATCCGCACGGGACCCGTGCCCGTGGTGGTGTTCTTTTATGGCGGCAACTGGACAACGGGCGAGCGCGCCGACTATGCCTTCGTGGGCCATGCGCTGGCGGCGCGCGGCTATCTGGCCGTGATCGCCGACTACCGGCTGTATCCGGACGTGCACTATCCCGAAATCCTGCAGGATGCGGCCCGCGCCGTGGCCTGGGCCGCGATGGAATCGAGCCGCCACGGCGGCGACCCGACGCGCCTGTTCGTCATGGGCCATAGCGCCGGCGCCTACAATGCGGCGATGGTGGCGCTCGACGCCAGCCTGCTGGCGCGCCATGGCATGCACCCGCACGACTTGCGGGGCTGGATAGGCCTGGCCGGCCCCTATGATTTCTTGCCGATCGAAAACACCACCACCCGGCCCGTTTTCTTTTACCCGGACACGCCCGCCGCGTCGCAGCCCATCCACCACGTGACGGCCGCAGCCCCGCCCGCCCTGCTGATCGCCCCCCTGCCCGGACAGGATAAACTGGTCGATCCGCGACGCAACACGGGCGGTCTGGCCAAGGCCTTGCGGACGCTTGCCAGGCCCGTGACGGAAACGTATTTCGACCACGTGGGCCACGCCACCCTGGTCGCCACGCTGGCAGCGCCCTTGCGCAGGCTGGCGCCCACCCTGGACACCGTCAGCGCCTTCATCGACGCCAACAGCGGGAGCGGGAGCGGTGACGCGGTCTTGTCCGCCGTCTCGCCGAAGACAGCCGTGCCGGCAAGCGTCACCGTGCCCACCCGCTCACCTGGCGCGGCCACGCCGGCCTCTGAACTGCACGCATACGACAAAACGCCCGCCCCGTGAAGGGCGGGCGCTCTGCCCAAACCAGGAGGCACGATGCTGCGTGCCGGCTGGCCGCAGCTCAAGGCTCGGCCCTCGCGAAGCGGCTCAGCCGCAAGCAGCCTCGTGCTTACTCTTTACGGCTGGCGCTGCTGCTCTTGCTTTGTGCGGAACCCGCTTGCGATACGCTGCCGCTGGCCGAGCCTTCGCTGCCGGCCGACTGCTGGCTGCCCTGGTGGCTGCCGCTTTGCAGGCTTTGGCCGTCACGGCTTTGCGCGCCCCGTTGCTGGTCGCGGCTGGCGCCGTTTTGCTGATAGGCCTGGAACGGTTCAGCGATGCGCTGCATGGCTTCCTGCTGCTTGCGCACGTTTTTCTCCGTTTCTTCCGACGCCGTGCGGGCCACTTCTTCGGCCAGCGCCTTGGCAGTACGGCTCGTTTCATTCACATGACGCTCTGCCACGTTGGCCAGTTCGACCTGCGTATCGGCTGCCAGGCGCGACACCTGTTGCTGGTACTTGCGCAGTTGCTCGGCGGCTGGCTGGCCCGCCGCGGCAGCCACCTGGAACACATCTTCAGCGCGCTCGACCGTCAGCAAGTTCTGGCTGGTGACTGCGGTTTCTTCCAGCAAGCCTTGCGCCAGTTGCATGTTCAGGTCGCTGAAGTGCTGCACCGACTGGAACAGCGACTTCGACAGTCCATTGAAAAAAGCCAGTTGCGCTTCCAGGTGGTTTTTGGCGGCGGGGGTAACACTACGGGAATATGGATACATGGAGTTCCTCATTAGATAGCGGTTGGGTGGACATAAACAGATGGCGACACCACCGGCTGTCGAACGGTGAAGCAGACGGCCGGGCTACGCCACGAAACGCGAAAAAACATATCCGATTGGTGGGACGATGCTTTGCAACGCGAGTCCCAAGGCTACGTGAGCACCGCAGTTGAGGGATGATCTGGATCAAAGGTGCGCTAGGCTGCGCAGAAAGTTTTGGCTGGACAGCTTGCCCTTGGCAAACGTCAGTGACGTGACGGGAAATCTGTGCCAGGCACGCTCAGCCTGGTACGACGGGCTTGTAGCCACGGCTGCGCAGCGAGGCTTCCAGCCAGCGGTTGCCATACCAGCCGCGCGCCAGCAGGTAACTGAGCTCCGCGGCGGCCATCAGCAGCATCATCGGGCCGATGCGCAGTTCGGTGGCCAGGTGGCTGCCAAACCACAGGCAGGCATCCATGGCCAGCATGAGCAGCAACAGCCACCAGCGGCGCTTGGCGACGGCCCAGAACGAGCCCAGCAAAAGGGCCGGCCAGGAAAAGCCCGCTTTCACATAGGCATAGCGGCCGGCATCGTCGGCAAACAGGGTGGCGCTGTGCTTCATGCTGCTCTCTTCAGGTAATGACCGGCGTCAAGGTTCGGGATGGTGGCAGACGGCTTCGACATTGTGACCGTCGGGGCCCAGCACGAAGGCGCCGTAGTAATTCGGGTGATAGATTTCGCGGATACCGGGGGCGCCGTTATCCTTGCCGCCCGCTGCCAGCGCGGCCTGGTAAAACGCGTCCACCTGGGCGCGGTTGTCCGCCGCGAAGGCGAGATGCATGCCTGCATGCGGCGCGCCGCCCACGCCGAACCAGAAATCGGGCTTGCCATCCTTGCCCAGGCCTACCCAGCCCTGCACTTCCATCACCACCGACACGCCCAGGGGCGCCAGGGCGGCCGAAAAGAAGGCCTTGCTGGCCTGTGCATCGCTGACATTCAAACCGATGTGATCAAGAATCATGCTGGTGCTCCCTGAAGGTAGTGGAATGGGGAATGCAGTATGCGCCAACATTGCTTTTTAGGCAAGCACAACTGCAGACCCGGCACTGCGGTTCCAGGGAGCGCCACGCGCCTCGCCTAGCGCAGGTTGCCCGTATGGCCCAGCGAATAGCGGCCCGGCTGCGGCCACACGGTCAGGCCGTGCGGCTCCTGGCCGACTTTCACTTTGGAAACGTCGCCACTGTTCGTATCGATGCGGTACACCACGTCGTCGAAACGGCCGGACAGCCACAGATATTTACCATCGGCACTCACATTGCCCATGTCGGGGCTGCCGCCGCCGGGAATCGGCCAGTTCGACACGACTTTTTCCGTGGCGAAGTCGATCACGCTGACGCTGCCCTTGCCCTTCGGCTTGCCATGGATGCGGTGCGTGCCGCGGTTGGCCACGTACAATTTCTTGCCGTCACGGCTCGGATACAGGCCGTGCGCGCCCACGCCCGTCTGGATGAAGCCGATTTCCTTCAGGGTGGCGCCATCGACGATGTGCACGCCGTCGGCGTCCATGTCGGCGATGAAGAATTTCTTGCCGTCCGGCGAGATGCGTATGTCTTGCGGCATGCCCTTCTTGACGCTGCAGATTTCATTCGCCGGGCCGCCCACGGGGCCGGACTCCGCAAAGCGCTTGGCCGGCATCTGCAATTTCAGGTAGCCGTCGACCTTGCGGCCCACCAGGTCGATCTTGGCGATGGTGCCGTCGAATTCGCAGGTGAACATGGCGTAGCGGCCGTCATTGGAAAAATCGGCATGGTTGATGCCGCCGCACTGGGGCGTGTCGATCGAATACTGCACGGCCATGGTCTTCGGATCGCGGAAATCGAGGCGGTGGCGCGCTTCGGCCACGACGATGGCCGACTTGCCGTCCGGCGTGTAATACATATTGTAGGGATCATCGACGGGCACTTCCTTGCCCGGCTTGCCCGTCAACGGGTCGATCGGCGTCAAACTGCCCTTGTCCGTGCGCTCGGCATTATTCGCCACCCACAGGGTGCGCAAGTCCCACGACGGCACCACGTGCTGCGGGCCGCTGCCCACCTTGAACTTGTCCACCACTTTCAGGCTGTCCTGGTCGATCACATACACGTCGTTCGAGCGCAAGTTGGGCACGTACACCCGACGCAAGTGATCCTTGACGACGGGGCTCATATTGCTGCTGGCAATGCTGCCATACACGTTTTTCGGGTCCACCAGCGGCGGCATGCCCGGCAGCGGCGAATAGGCGGCGGCCGGCGCTGCGGCGGCCGGGGCCGGCGTACTGGCGCCGATGACCTGGCTGGCCACGCCCAGGCCGGCCAGTGCGGCAGCCAGGGCGGACAAGGTGACGATGGTGCGTCGTTGAGATTTTTTCATGTGATTTCGCGTCGTTTCGTTGCAAAAGCCGGAAGTTCAGCACTTCCAGCGGAATTATTTAGGTCGTTGCAGCAGTTGCCTGATGGCAGCCACCGAGGTGTCCACCTGCAGCTTGATACCGATCTGACCCAGTTCAGCCGTGGCACGGGTCGCGTCGCCGCGCACGCCGTCCGCCACGCCAGGCTTGGGTCCGTGGGCCATGGCCTCGCTGCGCACCAGCGACTGGTCCGTCGCCAGCATCAGCGCCGCGTCCGCCAAACCGGCATGCAGGCCGATCTCGGCGCTGCTGTGGCCGCGCTTCTGCAGTTCGGCAATATAGGCCGATTGCGTGATGTCATAGTAATCGAGCAAGGCGTAAGCGCGCGCTTCCTTGCCGGCGGAAGCCTTGCCCCAGGCGCGGTTGAGCTTATTCGCCACGTTCTGCTCGTTCTTTTGATAGCCGCCATGGTCGCCGAGAAAAATGATGTCGCGGAAACCATGCTGGCGCAGGCTGGCGGCCGCCCCTTCCAGCACGGCTTCGAAGGCGGCTGGCGGTATCGAGATCGTGCCGGCAAAGCGCATGTGGCCGGCCGGCGGAGCAATACTGCCTTCCGGCACGTAGGAAACGACGGGCGCGACGATGGTATTGCCCAGCTTTTGCGCAATCTGCCGCGCCAGCAGCCCGGCGCGCACATTGTGCTTGCCCAGCGCGATGTACGGCCCGCTCTGCTCGACGCCGCCAATCGGCACCAGCACGGTGGTGGCGCCATGGTCGATACGGCTGCGCAACTCCGTGCTGGTCAGTTCTTCCAGCATGACGCTGCCGCTGGCTGGCGTGGCCGCCATGACGGGCGCCGTGAGCAGCAGGCATGAAAACGTCAGGACGAACAGGGAAACGAGGGGCTTGCGTGAAAGGCGGAGCGTGGATGGCGCGCAAGGCGCCGTTCGCTGGGGGAACTGCAGAGTCATAAGCCAACATCTTTCCGAGGTCAAAGCGTGGTGCCGTGCCCGGCCTTGCCAGGCAAGCTGGCTGCCACGCAAGAATTGTATTCCATCATGACGGGAACGGCACGTTAATTTGCTGCAGTGCTTTGCAAGGAATTGACGAGGGGAAACTATCTATCAGGCTGTAGTCGCGTCCGCCCTGCCCGGCTCGCCATCATGGAGCGTTTCGTTGCGCTTCTCGGCATAGGCCTTCAGCGAAAGCATCGTTTTGGGAAGCCCGTCCCTGACTTGCCTGGCAACGCCTGGGCCGAACAGAAAGGCAAGCGCTCCCGTAAACCACACGCGGTGAACGACTTCCGATCCGCCATTGACGGCGGCAACCGTGTGTTCGAAGTGGATGCGGAACAGGGGGATGTGGCCCTCGACGGTGAACGAGCGGCCGGCAGTGCGCTCCGTGACCAGCAGCGGAATGCCCATCCCCTTGCTGGGAACGATCCTGCCATGCGTCCCCACCGCGAACGGCCCATTGAGCCGGGCTTGCTTTGTGTCCGGATCCCACAGGTGCCATCGGTCGACCTCGCTCCAAATCTGGTCGACGACCGTGGGCGGGACAGCAATGTGAATGCTTTCTTTGATTTGCATCAATTGGGAATCTCCCTATCATTGTGGTGAAAGTAACTGGGTCTGCTATCCGGCGCCGCGCAGTGTCTGCATATTTGCCTGCGGCATAGCATTCATCACGCAATATCGCCATGCCATTGCGCCAATTCAAAGATACTCCGCCAGCAGGAACAAATGCCGCAGCTTTTTCTTTGCCTCGACAAAAAATATATCTGCTGGAATTGCAGGATACACTGTTTTTTTATCATGCCAATAGAATTAGATTCTGGTTATACTGGTCGCAGATAAAGCCGGGCCATGATGACAGCCTTGTTTGGTGCCAGGATCAAGCGATGCACCGGATTCGACCGCGCTGCTCGCCATAACCACGAGCATATGAAACTTTGAGAAATGATGAACACAGCACATTGGCGGGTTCAGGAACTACAGCATCACTCAGCGGATATCGCCTGGCTGAATGCCGAGGATGCCCGCCGCGCCTATGAGATAGCAGGCCTTCACGACTCGAGGACGCATCTCGGCCTGAACGTTAACACCGTTGATTCGATCGAGCGGCTCGCATCCGGAGAGGATGCGGCCATCGCAAGCAAGTGGTTACGTGCCCGTGTGCTAGGAAACCAGCAGCTCATCGTCGTGTTTGGAGAAGACGAATGTTTCTTGTGCAGCAGTGTGTTCCTGGTCGAGAATTGGTCGGATATTTTTGTCCCTTCACGTGACGACGCAATGGTTTATTCGAAGGACACGCCGCTTATCCTGTTTTACTGCCACGAGAATGAATTCGAAGTGGGACAGCGAATTATCTTTGATTAACAACCGAGTCAGGCCAAGAGCAGCCTCTAAAAATTGAATACGAAAAACACATGGAACCAAAAGCTGCCACCACCTTATTAATGTTTCTGACACCGTTTGTTGCATGGGCCTTCCATGGCCTGGGAGAAGTGCTAAACAAGCACTTGGGAAGAAACGCTGTAAACGGCGCCTCTGTCTACAACTGGCTATCGCTAGCCATTGCCGCTCTGCCAGCATTGGCAAATAACCCTCAGGCCTTTGGAAGGCTTTTAGCGGCGTTTTCCATATCCTGGATTGTGGGTGTGTCGCTCTCAAAAAAACATAAACGAAGCCACTTGGCGAATGCTGTGAAGACAACTGATGCTTAGAACTATGCCGCCTTCGGGTGATTCAGTCAGTAACCGGCCAGAAGCGGACCTTGAAAAACAGAAGCAGACTAACGCCTTTTTTTAAATTTTACCTGGAGCGTAGATGACCGATTCTTGGGACCCAGATATTGCAGCGTTAAGTCTCACCGATGTCGAGAAAAACGGCTTGCAAGTTTTCCGCAATTACACCTCCGCTTTCGCAAAGAGCGCAGCTGAGCGATTCGTCAGTGAATCTAATAGGACTGACTACGACAGTTCAAAGCTCAACGGGATACTTAGCCTAATTGTCGTTGAGGACGTTAGATTCCTCCCAGTAATTGCATGCTCATTCTCCGACGAACAGCTTGAAGGAATGTTCAAAAGAGAAATCCCTAGCGGAGTTCCCGGCGGTCGATCTTCCATGCTTTCTGGGTATGGTAGTTTGTCGCGGTTTTCTCAACGGATACAGGTCGCATATGCGTTCAATTGGATGGGAACTGACATTCTTGAAGAACTCGACAGGCTTCGAAAAATCCGCAATGACACGTCTCACTCCTGGGACATAAATTCTGTTCGCGGCAAGTTGGACCTGCTCATTGATGGCCGCATGACGAAAATAGAAGAGCAATTGGGCGATGGTATCAGGCTGCCCGAACGGTTCTGGGAGCGTCTGCCGAAAGAAGCTATTTTTAGGATTCGCCTAATCTGGATACTCGGTCGATGCTTTTATGAGTCGCATTTATATGCTGCGGCAATAAAGCTCCGCCTTAATCCGCAATTGGCACTGTATGGGGAAGAAAAGACCAACTTACTAGTTTGTGTCGCTGCTAAGTGTTTAGAAGCAACTAAGGAAGTTATTTCAGCAACGCAATCCAACACTGCGCCCAACCCGGCCACGCCGACAAGTTGCGCACCCGTTTAGCTGGAAGATTGAGTCAACTGCCCAGCGATCCCCACGGTCTGCTTCGGGGCGAAAGCAGACTCACACTCGTAAAAGGCAAGCATACTCCCAGACTGCCACGGAACCAGGCGGCGCCCTGCCCCTTGCCATCCCAACATCAACATTCCCCCATGGAACAGCACCGTCACCAAAGAAAAACCCCGGCGTACCGGGGTAATTTCCAAGCTTAAGCGCGGGCGCTGCGGCCAGGCAGCGCCAGGCGCCGGCTGGCTGAGGCGGAAGCCGGGGCCGGCAAGCCGCCCGCCACTTTCAACGGTTTTGCCTGGGCGTCGCCGCGCAGGCGGAACACGGCCACCACGTCGACCAGCTCGACGGCGCGGTCTTGCAGCGAGGATGCGGCCGCTGCCGCCTCTTCCACCAGGGCCGCGTTCTGCTGGGTGACCTGGTCCATTTGCGAAATGGCCTGGTTCACTTGCTCGATGCCGGCGCTTTGCTCGTGGCTGGCGTTGGCGATGTCGCCCATGATGTCCGTCACGCGGCGGATGCTGGCGACGATTTCTTCCATCGTCGCACCCGCCTGGTCGACCAGCGCGCTGCCCGTGTTGACCTTGTCGACGGAATCCTCGATCAAGCCCTTGATTTCCTTGGCGGCAGCCGCCGAGCGCTGCGCCAGGTTGCGCACTTCCGTGGCCACCACGGCGAAGCCGCGGCCTTGTTCGCCCGCGCGGGCCGCTTCGACGGCCGCATTCAACGCCAAAATGTTGGTTTGGAAGGCAATGCCGTCGATCACGCCGATAATGTCGGCGATCTTCTTCGCCGATTCGTTGATCGAGCCCATCGTGCCCACCACTTGCGCCACCACGGCGCCACCCTTGCGGGCCACGTCCGAAGCGGACACGGCCAGCGAGTTCGCCTGGCGCGCATTGTCCGTATTCTGGCGCACGGCCGAGGTCAACTCTTCCAGGCTGGACGCAGTTTCTTCCAGGGAAGACGCCTGCTGCTCCGTGCGTACGGACAAGTCCGCGTTGCCGGCGGAAATCTGCGCGGCCGCCACGCTGACCGTATCGGCCGAGGTACGCACGGTGGCGATCACGCCGACGATGCGCTCGAGGAATTTGTTGAAGGCGGTGGCTGTGCGGCCCACTTCATCCATGCGCTCGACGGGCATGGCGGCGGACAGGTCCAGCGAAGCGCTGACACGCTCCAGCGTGTGTTCGATATCGCCCAGGCCGCCGCTGATGGTGCGGTAGATATGCCAGGCCAGCGCGCCCGTCAGCAGCACGGCCACGCCCAGCACGGCCAGCATGGTGTTGAACGCCGTATCGTAGGCGGCCAGGCTTTCCGCTTTCACGTCATCGACCAGCTTGTTGTTGTAGGCGATATGGTCATCCATGCTTTTCTTGGCGGCCGCGGCCGTGATGGCCAGCGGCGTGCCGGCCAGCAAGGTGGCGCGCACGCCATCCATGTCGCCCGCGTAGGCGGCGGCAAAGAATGGCACCAGCGCGCGGCGGTAGGCTTCCATGGCGGCCTGGTCGGCATCGAGCATCTTGCTGTCCGTCGCATCGTACAGGCGCTCGGCGCGGTAGGTGGTGATGACCTTGTCGAAATTCGTGTTGGCATCGGCCACGGCCTTGTCCAGCGCCGTCTTGTCGGCCAAATTCGAGAACACGGACAGGCGGTAGCCGGCCAGGCGCGAATCGGCCAGGAAACCCTTGGCCGCATTCAAGCCCTGGATGCTGGGGATGATGCGGTTTTGCACCGTGTCAAAACGCTCCTGGGCGCGCTGCAGCTGGATGGCGCCGCCGGCGCCCAGCAATAGCAGGGCCAGCAAGGCGATGGTGAGAGTCAGAATTAATTGCTTGGTGATATTCATGGTGTTTCACAGTAAAAAGAGTGGCCTGGCAAGGCCAGGCAGGATAAATAGCTGCCGATCAGGTGGCCGGGGATCGGTGGCTAGGCCGCCAGCGGGGAAGCGTCAGGCGTGCGGCGCAGCAAGTCGCCATGCTGGCGGCAAAACGCCAGGCCCGCCTTGTGGCCCACGTCGAACAGCAGTTGCATGTTCGAACTGGACCAGTCCAGGGTATCGGGCCAGTGCTGCTCCGGGATGCCGCCCATCAGGTCGAGCTTGAGCAAGCGCCGCTTGGGCTGGCCCGTGCGCGCGTCCGTGTTGTGCTCGAGTTCGAACAGGCGCAGCTCGCTCTTGGAAATCTTCACCAGCGGCGTGATGATGGAACGCACCCAGGCGTCGTACAGGTTGCGCGGCTTGCGCAGCAGGCGCTCGTCACCGAGGATATCGAGGATGACCAGGGTGTCGGCGTCAGCATGTTCCCCCTTGCCTTCGATAAACGGGTCGAAATTGAGCGTGTCGAGCGCCGCGCCTTCGATGTAATCGTCGCCCGCGATGGTCGTGGGCGCATACAGAAACGGGAACGACAACGCGGCGCGCACGTGGATGGGTTCGATTTCGTGCTTGCCCCAGATTTGCATGCGATGTTCGCTGAGGTTGTAGGCATTGATGTAGAAATCGGGACGCATGCGGGCCACGCCCGAGAAATCCACGGCCTTTTCCAGGAAGGGCAAGTGCGCGCACAGGCCCAGGCTTTTCGCCGACAGGTCCGACGGCGACAGCGACGACACCATCAGCTTGCCCCAGTCCGACCAGGCCGTGGGCACGCCCGCAAACGTTTGCTGGAACGCCTGAAAAAAAGGATTGTTGGCCGGCGGCTGGAAGGCGTCGCGGAAAGTGCTCGCGTGCATGCCCGGCTTCTGGAACACCTTGTAGTTGATCGGGATCATCTTGTAGATGCTGTCGGCCACGCCCGTGTCGGCCCAGCTTTGCAAGGCCTGGCGCGGCGTTGCCTCGTGCGGCGTCGTGTAAAGCAAGCCCATCAACACACCGGCGCCCGAGGCTGAAATGACGTCGAACTCGATGCCTTCGTCGAGGAAAGCGGCCAGGGCGCCGGCGATCAAGGTGGAATTTGGTGCGCCGCCACCAAGCAGCAGACCCGTTTTACGGGCCGGTTTCGCTGGCGCGGCTGGCGCCAGATCCGGCGGTGTCGTAGTGACTGTCTTCATGCACACTCCCTGAACGGAACGGGGTTACCATCCCTTAATTGTTGGTTACTACACGCTTATGGCGCCTAATCCTGCACATGTTCCCGCAAGCGACCAGCCGATGCAATGTTGCAGAAACAGATATGAAATTAACATAAATAAATTCCTTATGGCAATTTCCATAACGAATGACGGGTATTCAGGAAGGGTATAAGTTGATGCCGTGCGGCATTGCCTGATGCGGTGCAGCAAATATAAATTCAGCGGCGTTAGGAATAATCTCTTTGGGGTAGGAATATTCCCCAAGCGGCCGCCGGCGCGGCGGCCAGGGGCATCACGGGAAGGATGCAGGGTCGGCAGGGGGCGCGGAAAAATGCAGGTGGGTACACAAATGGTCAACAAAGACGCGAATTTTGGGCGACAGGTGGCGGCTCGATGGCCACAGCACCCAGAACTTGCTCGAGTGCAGCAGGTAGCCGGCCAGCACGGCTTGCAATTCGCCGCGCGCGATGGCGTCGCGCACGATAAAGTCAGGCAGGTAAGCGAGACCCACGCCCTGCGTGGCGGCGCCGATCAAGGCTTCGATATTGTTGCAGGTCAAGGCGGTCGGTAAGCGCAACTCGTCGCCGCTGTCGCCGCCGGCCCGCTGCAGCGCCCATTCCTGCAGTTTTCCCGTGGTGGGGAATTTATAGCGCACGCAAGCGTGCCCTTCCAGTGCGCGCGGCGTGGCCGGCACGCCGTGGCGGGCGAAATACGCGGGCGAGCCCACGATGGCGAAGGCAAACGGCCCCAGCTCGCGCGCCATCAGCCGCGAATCCGTCAAGGTGCCGCTGCGCACGGCCACGTCGACGCCTTCGGCCACCACGTCGACGAGGCGGTCGTTGAAATCGAGGTCGAGTTCGATCTCCGGATACCGGCGCGTAAAGTCGGCCAGCAGGGGCAGGATGATGCGGTAGCCGATCACGGGCAGGCTGACCTTGAGCTTGCCGCGCGGCGCCTCGGCCAGGTGCGACAGTTCCGCCTCGGCATCGCCGAGGTCGGCCAGGATGCGCTGGCAGCGCTCGTAAAACAGCGCCCCCTCGTTGCTAAGGCTGATGCGCCGCGTGCTGCGGTTGAGCAGGCGCACGCCCAGCTTTTCTTCCAGCCGCGCCACGCTCTTGCCCACGGCCGAGGCCGACACCCCGAGCAGCCGCCCGGCCGCCACATAACTGGACGTTTCCGCCGCGCGCACGAAGGCGGCAATGCCGTTCAGATTATCCATGTCATCTCGCCATGTTGATTGGGGAATATTTGTCCGTTATGAGTGGATTTTCAACCACTTTTTCATTGATTACGTCCATATTATCATCGGATTCCCTCTTTCTGGAATCATTCCCATGGATACGAATCACCGTATGAAGCCGGCCTCCCCGGCCCGGCGCGCCTTCGTGCTGGCGGCCGTCTGCCTGGCCGCGCTATGCATGCCGCTCAGTTTTACGGGGCCGGCCATCGCCATTCCCGCCATCGCCGCCAACCTGCACGGCTCGCCGCTGGCGCTGGCGTGGATCACGAATGCCTTCATGCTCAGCTTTGGCGGCTGCCTGATGGCGGCCGGCGCGCTGGCCGACCGCTATGGCCGCAAGCGCGTGTTCTTGCTGGGCATGGGCGTGTTTTCCGCCGCCGCGCTGGCGCTCTCGGCCGCGCCCGGCATCCTGTGGCTCGACGTGCTGCGCGCCGTGCAGGGCCTGGGCTGCGCCATGGCCCTGTCGAGCGGACTGGCGGCCCTGGCGCAGGAATTCGACGGCCCCGCCCGCGCGTGCGCCTTCAGCCTGATCGGCACGGCCTTCGGCGTGGGCCTGGCCTTCGGTCCCTTCCTGGCCGGCACCTTGATCACGCACACGGGCTGGCGCGCCATTTTTGTCGCCACGGCCGCGGCCGGCCTGGCCGCCCTGCTGGCCGCCGCGCGCGCCATGCGCGAATCGCGCGACCCGCAAGCGCAGGGCGTCGATTGGCCCGGCGCCCTGACGTTTACGGGCGCATTGTCCCTGTTTACCTATGGCTTGCTACAGGCGCCCGACAGTGGATGGAGCAGCGCCGCCAGCCTGGGTTTGTTCAGTGCCGCGGCCTTGCTGCTGGCCATCTTCATCCGCGTGGAACGGCGCGCGGCGCGGCCCATGCTGGATTTATCCCTGTTTCGCCTGCCCGCCTTTGCCGGTGTGCAACTGCTGGCGGCCGCGCCCGCGTTTTCCTTCGTCGTGCTGCTGGTGCTGCTGCCGGCCCGCTTCATCGGCATCGAAGGCTACAGCGCGCTGGAAGCGGGACGCATGATGATTGCCCTGTCGGCGCCCATGCTGGTGCTGCCGATCCTGGCCGGCATGGCGGCGCAGCGCCTCGCCGCCGCGCACATCTGCGCCAGCGGATTACTGCTGGCGGTGGGCGGCTTGCTGTGGCTCTCCACTTGCGCGCCGGGCCAGTCGCCCGCCACCTTGCTGGGGCCGCTACTGCTGATCGGCTGCGGCATCAGCCTGCCCTGGGGCTTGATGGATGGCCTGGCCATCAGCGTCGTGCCCGTCGAACGGGCCGGCATGGCGGCCGGCATCTTCAATACGACGCGCGTGGCGGGCGAAGGCCTGGCGCTGGCCATCGTCAGCGCGCTGCTGGGCACCTTCACCATGGCGGCGCTGGGCGGCGCCGGCCTTGCCGGCATCGGTGCGGAGCAGGCGGCGCTGGCAGCGCCCTTCCTGGCGCTGGGCGAGCTGCGCCATGCGGGCGAGTTGTTGCCGCAGGCCGGCGCCGCCGAACTGGCGCAAGCCTATGGCGCCGCCTTCCGCCACTTGCTGTATGTGCTGGCCAGCATCACCACGGCGTCGGCCCTGCTGATCCTCGCCTTCCTGCGCCATCCGGCGAATGCAGCCGACGCCCCGCGGGACACGGCCGCCCTGCCCGCCTGCAAGGCGCCAAACTAAGCGGCCCGGCTTTCCCGCGACAGCCATCCCCCTCCCCGCCATACCCGGCGGCGCCCACGCGCCGCCGCCCGCCTTTGATGCTTCTCCGCAACACCTCAAAAGTTTTCAAAGATAAAACTAGTTTACTCATCAAAGCGCTTTGAACTATACTCAAAGCGCTTTGAAACATAACTAAAGCGCTTTGGTTGTGCGAAGTTATGCGCACCGATCCCACACCTATAAAAACACTGGAGACGCAATGAACAAACATTTCTTGAAAACTTTGCCTGCCGCCGTGGCGTTGGCCTTGAGCGCTTCGGCCGCCCAGGCCGCCCTGCCGATCGATTTCGGCGGCTACATCCGCTCGGGCTTCGGCACCAGCAGCGAAGGCGGCAAGGAAGCGTGTTTCGGCCTGGCCGGCGCCTCGTCCAAGTATCGTCTGGGCAATGAGTGCGAAACCTACGGCGAGCTGAAATTCGGCGGCGAAGCCTTCAAGGCAGCCAACGGCACCACCTTCCGCATCAATACCCTGGTGGCGTTCTCCGTCAACCAGAACCAGGACTGGGAGCAATCGGACCCGTCGTGGCGCGAAATGAACGTCGTCGCCGACAAGATCGGCACGGGCGCCTTCGCCGAAGCGCGCGCCTGGGTCGGCAAGCGCTACTACGACCGCCAGGACGTGCACATCACCGATTACTACTTCTGGAATAACAGCGGCCCTGGCGCCGGCCTGGAAAACATCGACCTGGGCGCCGCCAAACTGGCCTACGCCGTCGTGCGCACGGCCGATGACGGCGACAGCAAGCGCATGGGCCTGTCCCACGACTTGCGTTTCTCGGGCATCAAGGTCAACCCGGATGGCGAACTGACCCTGGGCCTGCAATTCAACCAGAAACGCAATGCGCAAGGCGCGGCCCCCATCGCCAGCGGCCACTTGCTGACCATCATGCATACGCAAGGCAATCTGTTGGGCGGCTTCAACAAGGTGGCATTGCAGTACGGCAAGGGCAGCGCCGCCAACACGGGCGGCTTCAGCCTGGGCGCCAACAAGGATGACAAGGTCGTGCGCCTGACGGAACAGATCATGATCCAGCCCAAAGGCGCCTGGTCGGGCATGGGCACCTTCGTCTACGAAGACAAGGAATCGGCAGGCGTGAGCAGCAAGTGGACGTCGATCGGCGCGCGTCCCGTCTACCACTTCACGGACAACTACAGCCTGGCCGTGGAACTGGGCCACGACATCGTCAAGCCGGAAGGCGGCGAAAGCCGCAACCTGACCAAGCTGACCTTCGCGCCGCAACTGTCGGCCGGCAACAGCTTCTGGTCGCGCCCCGTGCTGCGCGCTTTCTACACCTACGCCAAATGGAACAAGGCAGCCCAGTCGGCCGCCGCCGCGGAATCGGCGCTGTCGTCGACCGGCGTGTTCGGTGGCAAGACCAACGGCAGTTCCGTCGGTTTCCAAGTGGAAAGCTGGTGGTAATCGCAGGCCGCTAGAACGTTGGCAAGCGTCCCCGGACGCTTGCCGGTGGCAGCAACACCGCCCGCTTATCCAGGGGCAAGCAGTACCCGGACCCACCATTTCGCCGCTGCACGCGATGGCCGGCAGCTTCAATGTAGTGATTCAGCAGTATCCTCTTTTAGCGCGGGCGCCCCTGGGTTTGCCCGCGTATTTTTTTGGGCGCCGCCGCCGCTTGTCATGACCCTGATCAATCCGGCATTTATCAGATAAACTACCCGTCATCGCACGGCACCGTTCCCGACCCACCCTGGATAGACCCCAACCGCAGCATCCATGAACCTCAAAAATCTCGCCAAAACGCTAGGAATATCCGAAACCACCGTCAGCCGCGCCTTGAATGGCTATCCGGAAGTGAGCGAACGCACGCGCGAGCGGGTGCTGGCCGCCGCGCAGGCGGCCGGCTACCGCCCCAATCCCATGGCGCGCAGCCTGGCCGTGGGACGCACGAATATCGTCGGCATCATCTACCCGCTGATGCCGAACGACCTGGCCGACCCCATGTTCATCGACATCGTGGGCGGCATGTCGGAAGCGCTGGAAGCGCAGCAGATGGACATGATGATCGCGCCCGCCTCGGCCACCAACGAATTCCACACCTATGAACGCATGGTCAAGGGCCGCCGCATCGATGGCCTGATCGTCGGCCGCACCAAACCGTTCGACGAGCGCATCGCCTACCTGGCGCAGCAGGGCATGCCGTTCGTCGCGCATGGCCGCACCCAGCTGAACCAGCCGCACGCGTGGTTCGACTACGACAACGAGGCCGGCATGCGCCTGGCCGTCGAGCGCCTGGCGCAGCTGGGCCACCAGCGCATCGGCCTGATCAGCGCCACGCCGGACCTGAACTTCGTGCGCCAGCGCGTCGAGAGTTTTCAGCACGCCATGCAGGCGGGCGGCCTGCCCGTCGACCCGGACAACCTGGTCGACAACGCGCACGACCGCCGCGCCGGCTACCAGGCCATGCAGCGCCTGCTGGCCCGCTCGCCGCGCCCCACGGCCGTCATCGTCGACAACCACATGTCGGGCGTGGGCGCCGTGCGCGCGCTGCTCGACGCGGGCATCGCCATCGGCCGCGACATGTCGCTGATCGTCTGGGGCGTGATGGAGGATTCCCTGGCCGGCCACAACGTCACCACCGTCGTCCAGCCCGACCCGCGCGGCGCCGGCGCGAAGATGATCCACATGCTGCTGGCCCTGATGGATGGCACGCCCGTCACAGACTTGCAGGAACTGTGGCCGTGCGAACTGTTGCCGGGCGAGTCCGCCGGGCCTGTACCAAACTAGGCGTATTCCGCCTCCCCATGCCGCCGGCCGCCTGGCCGGCGCCACTGTCTCGCCTTCCTGAATCACCCTCATAAAAAAATCGTATGTCTGGCGCGTGTATCGCTTTACTTTTCAAAGCGCTTTGAACTATACTCATTTCATACCCAAAGCGCTTTGAATTTTAAAATAAGACGTTCGCCTACCAACCAGCAGCGCCGCCCTGATAGCCAAGGCTACAGGCAACTTTTAAGAAATCATTCATGCCGACCATCCAGAACAATCTCGCCCATCTGCCCGCCGACTGGTGGCGCAGCGCCGTCATCTACCAGGTTTATCCACGCAGCTTCCTCGACAGCAATGGCGACGGCATCGGCGACTTGCCTGGCATTACTTCCAAGCTCGATTACATCGCCGCCCTGGGCGCCGACATCGTGTGGATTTCCCCCTTCTTCACGTCGCCGATGAAGGACTTCGGCTACGACGTGGCCGACTTCTGCGACGTCGACCCCATGTTTGGCACCCTGGCCGATTTCGACCGCCTGGTGGCGCGCGCCCATGAACTGGGCTTGAAAGTGATGATCGACCAGGTGCTGTCGCACTCGTCCGACAACCACCCGTGGTTCGTGGAAAGCCGCTCCAGCCGCGACAATGCCAAAGCCGACTGGTATGTGTGGGCCGACCAGAAACCGGATGGCACGGCGCCGAATAACTGGCTGTCCGTATTCGGCGGTTCCGCCTGGCAATGGGAGCCGCGCCGCGGCCAGTATTACCTGCACGATTTCCTCGCCAGCCAGCCCGACCTGAATTTCCACAATCCGGCCGTGCAGCAGGCGCAGCTGGACAACCTGCGTTTCTGGCTGGAACGTGGCGTCGATGGCTTCCGCTTCGATTCCTGCAACTTCCCGTATCACGACCAGTTGCTGCGAGACAATCCGCCGGCCGCCCAGCGCGACGCGAGCAGCGTGTCCGCCATCAACCCGTACGGCATGCAGGCGCACGTGTACGACAAGACGCAGCCGGAAAACATCGCTTATTTGCAGCGCGTGCGCGCCATACTTGACGAATATCAAGCCATTTCCATCGGCGAAGTGGGCGACGACAATGCGCTGGCCACCATGGCTGCCTATACGGGCGCCGACAAGCTGCACATGGCCTACAGTTTCAATTTGCTGACGGCGGAGTTTTCGGCCGCGCACATCCGCACGCAGGTCGAAGAGTTCGAGGCGCAAGTGGCCGACGGCTGGGCGTCCTGGTCCGTGGGCAACCACGACAGCGTGCGCGTCATGACGCGCTGGGGCGGCGAAAACCCGTCGCCATCGCTGGCCAAGGTGGTGCTGGCCGTGCAGGCGGCGCTGAAAGGCACGCCGTGCCTGTACCAGGGCGACGAGCTGGCCCTGACGGAAGCGGATATTCCTTTCGAAGCGCTGCAAGACCCGTACGGCATCCCGTTCTGGCCCCAGTTCAAGGGCCGCGACGGCTGCCGCACGCCGATGCCTTGGGTGGCCGACGCGCCGCACGGCGGTTTCAGCACGGCAAAATCTTGGTTGCCCGTGCCGCCTGAACACCTGGCGCGCGCCGTTGATGTCGAAGAAAACGATGCCGCTTCACCATTGCAGTTTGCGCAAAACATCCTCGCCTGGCGCCGCACCCTGCCGCAATTGTTGCGCGGCGACATAGTCTTCTTCGATGCGCCGGAACCCGTGCTGGCCCTGCGCCGCGACTTGCCAGGCCAAGCGCCCGTGCTGGCCGCCTTCAACCTGGGCACGCAAGCCGTCACGTTTGCCTGGCCTGACGCGGCGCCGGCAGCCGACCTGGCCGGTCATGGATTGCCAGGCAGCAAGGATGGCCAACAGCTCACCCTGCCCCCGCATGGCGGCTGGTTCGGCACCCTGGCGTAAATCGCAGCCTTTGGCGGCCATGCCGCCAATTACAATAACGAGCCCCGCGCATCAGCGGGGCCGAACAACAGAGTATCAGTGCTTGGCAAAATCGTAGCGAGCGGATGAAAGTTGTGGCTGAGAAGCGCAGCTGTGCGAATGCACAGTGAGCATTGCCAGCCGCAAGTTCGACGCGCAGTAGATTTGGCCAGGCACATTCAGTGAGATTGAGGACGACAGACATGGCTGGACTGAAGTTAACAGGCCTGAAAAAGGCATATGGCGACGTGCAAACCCTGCACGGCATCGACCTGGAGATCGCCGACGGCGAATTCATGGTCTTCGTGGGCCCGTCGGGTTGCGGCAAATCCACCTTGCTGCGCAGCATCTGCGGCCTGGAAGAAATCAGCGGCGGCGACTTGTATATTGGCAAGACCCGCATGAACGACGTGCCGCCCGCCAAGCGCGGCATCGCCATGGTATTCCAGAGCTACGCCCTGTACCCGCACATGAGCGTGGCGCAAAACATGGCCTTCGGCCTGAAACTGGCCGGCATGAACAAGGTGCAGATCGCCGACGCCGTACAGCGCGCCGCGCAAATCCTGCGCATCGAACCTTTGCTGGAACGCAAACCAAAAGACTTGTCGGGCGGCCAGCGCCAGCGCGTGGCCATCGGCCGCGCCATCGTGCGCAAGCCCGACGTCTTCCTGTTCGACGAACCGCTGTCCAACCTGGACGCCTCGCTGCGCGTGCAGATGCGCATCGAACTGGCGAATCTGCACCGCGAATTGCGCTCGACCATGATTTACGTCACGCATGACCAGGTCGAAGCGATGACCCTGGCCGACCGCATCGTCGTGCTCAACGCGGGCCGCATCGAGCAGGTGGGCGCGCCGCTGGAGCTGTACCACCACCCCGCCAACCTGTTCGTGGCCGGCTTCCTCGGTTCGCCCCGCATGAATTTCCTCAAAGGCAAGATCCACAGCTACGCGGACGGCGTGGCCACCATCGCCACCAACGCGGGCGGCATGCTGCAAGCCGTGTTGACGCAGCCGCTGGCCAGCGGCACCCCCGTCACCGTCGGCGCGCGCCCCGAGCACGTGCAGGCGTGCGCGCCCGGCGCCACCGCCGCCCTCACGGCCACCGTGCAAGCGGTGGAAAAACTGGGCGACATCAGCTATCTGTATGTGCAGGTACCGGGCGGCGACGAGCCGCTGGTGGTGCGCGCCGATGCGGAAACGGACTGGACCATTGGCCAAAGCGTGGCGCTGCAAGTGGCGCCCGCCCGCGTCCACGTGTTCGACGAGCACGGCCAGACCCGTACCTGATTCCGAATTTAAAGGGCCAGGCGCTACAGGCGCCGCCTGGCCTGGTTGCATCGTTTCAGCCTTGATATTCAACATAAACTTAGCATAAAAAAAGATACTGGAGATTGACATGTCCTTCACGCACCCGAAACGCAGCTTCATCAAAACCACCCTGATCGCCGCCGCCCTGGCCGGCATCGGCAACCTGGCCGCCGTCAGCATGGCGAACGCGGCCGAAGCAGGCACCCTCTTGATCTGGATCAATGGCGACAAAGGCTACAAGGGCCTGGCCAAGGTTGGCGAGGAATTCACCAAGAAGACGGGCATCAAGGTCGTCGTCGAGCACCCGGAAGATGCGCCAAACAAATTCCAGCAGGCAGCGGCCGCTGGCAAGGGCCCGGACATCTGGATCTGGCCGCATGACCGCATCGGCACCTGGATCGACGCCGGCTTGCTGCAACCATTGACGCCAAGCAAGGAAGCGCGCGCCGCCATCCTGCCGCTGGCCTGGAACGCCTTCACCGTGGGCGGCAAGACCTGGGGCTACCCGATCTCCATCGAAGCCGTCGCCCTCGTCTACAACAAGGACCTGGTGCCGACCCCGCCAAAAACCTTCGAAGAAATCGCCGCACTGGACAAGAAATTGTCCGCGCAAGGCAAGAAAGCCATCCTGTGGGATTACACGAATACCTATTTCACGTGGCCTTTGCTGGGTGCGGGCGGCGGCTTCCCGTTTGAAGTCAAGTCCGACGGCCGCTACGATGCGGCGAAAACGGGCGTGAACAATGCCGGTTCGCAAGCTGGCGTGAATGCGCTGATGACCCTGATCAACAGCGGCGCCATGCCGAAGGGCGCGGGCTACGCGGAAATGGAAGCCGGTTTCAACCAGGGCAAGATCGCCATGATGATCAACGGCCCATGGTCGTGGGACAATGCGCGCAAGTCGAAGATCAATTTCGGCGTGGCAACGATCCCTACCGTGGCAGGCAAGACGGCCACCCCATTCGTGGGCGTGCTGGGCGCGATGATTTCGAAAGCCAGCCCGAACAAGGACCTGGCCACGGAGTTCCTGGAAAACCAGATGCTGCAGATCAATGGCCTGAAAACCATCAACGCCGACGTCCCGCTGGGCACGCCAGCCAACAAGGTGCTGTTCGCGGAATTGAAGGCCAATCCGAACATCCAGGCGACGATGGAAAGCGCGCAAGCGGGCCGTCCGATGCCGAACAACCCGGAAATGGGCCGCTTCTGGTCGTCGATGCAATCGGCGCTGGAAAACATCACGCAAGGCCGCCAGACGACCAAGGATGGCCTGGATGCGGCGGCGAAGCGGATTACGACGGCGAATTAAGCATATCGTACTGCCTGGCGCAGGCCGGATCACGGGCCCTCGGGCCTGATCCGGCCTGCGCCATCTCGTATCCTTCCATCTTCACAGGTATCCCATCGTGCGCAAGTTTATCGGCCCTACGGTATTGACCATCAGCATGGCGCTGGGTCTGTATCTGCTCTTCATGTTGTACATTTCCGGCCAGACCATGCTGGCCGCCGTTTTCCTCGGCTTGCTGACCCTGACGACGTTTGTCTTCACGTCGCCGCGCGCCTATGCCTACCGCTATCTGTTTCCCGGCATTACGGCGGTCATCGTCTTCGTGCTGCTGCCGATGGTGTACACGGTGTCGATCGGCTTTACCAATTTCAGTTCGCGCAACCTGCTTACCTATGAGCGCGCCACGCAATACCTGCTGGACGAGACGCAGCGCGTGGAAAGCGCCGGCTATGCGATGACCGTGCATGCCGACAACAAGGAATACCGCTTGCGCCTGGAAAGCCCGGACACGGGCGAAGTGCTGCTGACGCAGCCGCTGGCCCTCAAGCGCGCCGTGCCCCTGAACGTGGAAGTGACGCCGCTCGACCCCGTGCAGGCGCCCGTGCTGGCTCCGCCGCTGCCCATCAAGGACATCATCGCCCTGCAAAAGGATCTGAAGTTGCTCACCTTGATCTTGCCGAACAGGATAGAGCTGCGCATGGTGGGCTTGCGCGAATTCGGCCCCGTCGCGCACGTCTACAAGCAGTTGCCGGACAAAACGCTCAAGAAAATCGCCACGGGCGAACTCGTGACACCGAACTTCAAGACGGGTTTTTATGAAATGCCGGACGGCACGAAGCTGGAACCGGGCTTCAAGGTCAATGTGGGTTTCGCCAATTTCGTGAAAATCTTCTCCGACGAAGCGTTCCGCGGCCCCTTCCTGCGCATTTTCGTGTGGACCATCGTTTTCGCCCTGATCAGCGTGGCCACCACGACGGGCCTGGGCATGGTGCTGGCCGTGCTCTTGAACTGGGATGCGCTGCGCTTCCGCGGCCTGTACCGTACCCTGCTGTTCCTGCCGTACGCCGTACCGGGTTTTATCTCCATCCTGGTCTTCAAAGGTTTATTTAACAATAACTTCGGCGAAATCAACCTCGTGCTCGACGCCTTGTTCGGCATCAAGCCCGCCTGGTTCTCGGACACCACGCTGGCCAAGGCCATGATTTTGATCGTCAACACCTGGCTCGGCTACCCCTACATGATGGTGGTGTGCATGGGCTTGATCAAGGCGATCCCGTCGGACCTGTACGAAGCGTCGGCCCTGGCCGGCGCGGGACCGCTGACGAATTTCTTCAAAATAACGTTACCCCTGATCATCAAACCGCTGACGCCGCTGATGGTGGCCAGCCTGGGTTTCAATTTCAACAACTTCGTGCTGATCAGCTTGCTGACGGGCGGACGTCCCGATTTCCTCGACACGACGTTACCGGCCGGCACGACGGACTTGCTCGTGTCCTACACCTACCGCATCGCGTTCGAGGATTCCGGCCAGAACTTTGGCCTGGCCGCCGCCATCTCGACCCTGATCTTCTTCCTCGTGGCCGCGATTTCGCTGGTCAACATGCGCCTGACGCGCATGAACAAAGCATAAAGGACCGACCATGGCTATCGTTGTCGACCGTTCCAACCGCTGGCGCATCCTGGCGGCCCACGTCGCCGTGATCGCGCTGATCGCGCTGGTGATGTTTCCCTTCTTGATGATCTTGTCGATCTCATTGCGCCCTGGCAACTTCGCCTCGGGCAGCCTGATTCCGCCCGAGATCAGCTTCGAACACTGGCGCCTGGCGCTGGGCATGTCTTACCAGGCGCCCAACGGCACCCTGGTCGAGCCGGACTTCCCCGTGCTGCTGTGGCTATGGAATTCCATCAAGGTGGCCAGCATGAGCGCCACCGTCACCGTGCTGCTGTCGACCACCTGCGCGTACGCATTCGCGCGCATGCAGTTCCGCTTCAAGTCGCAAACCCTGTCCGCGCTGATGCTGCTGCAGATGTTCCCCGCCGTGCTGGCCCTGGTAGCCATCTACGCCATCTTCGATGTGCTGGGCAGCTACGTGCCGTGGCTGGGCATCGACCACCACGGCAGCCTGGTGCTGGCCTACACGGGCGGCATCGCCCTGCATATCTGGACCATCAAGGGCTACTATCAAACCATCCCCATCGAGATCGAGGAAGCGGCCAAGGTCGACGGCGCCACGCAATGGCAAGCGTTTGTCTACGTGCTGCTGCCGATGACGGTGCCCATCCTGATGGTGGTGTTTTTGTTGTCGTTCATCGGCGCCATCATCGAATACCCGATCGCTTCCGTGCTGCTGCATGAACAGAACAACCTGACCCTGGCCGTCGGCTCGAAACTGTTCCTGTACGAACAAAAATACCTGTGGGGCGACTTCGCCGCGGCCGCCATTTTGTCCGGCTTGCCCATCACGGCCGTGTTCCTGCTGGCGCAAAAATGGATGATCTCCGGCCTGACGGCTGGCGGCGTGAAAGGCTGACCATGCGACGCTCCCTGACTGCGCTGGCCGCCCTGTTACTCAGCGCTTCGGCGCAGGCAGGGAGCTTCAGCTTCGCTGACAACCCCATCGTCTACTTCGCCGTGACGGACCGTTTCGCCAACGGCAATCCCGGCAACGACCACAGTTATGGCCGCGCCGCCGACCCGCAAGGCGGCGACGTCGGCAGCTTTCACGGCGGCGACATCGCCGGCCTCACGCAGCAGCTCAAAGCTGGCTACTTCAAGGAACTGGGCGTCAACGCCCTGTGGATCACGGCGCCGTACGAGCAGATCCACGGCTGGGTGGTGGGCGGCAAGCAGCAATTCCAGCATTACGCCTACCACGGCTACTGGGCGCTCGACTATACCACCATGGACGCCAACATGGGCACGCGCGAGGAATTGCGCGAGATGATCGATATTGCCCACGCGCAAGGCATCCGCGTGCTGTTCGACGTGGTGCTGAACCACCCGGGTTACGCGGACTTGCGCACCCTGTCCGAATATAAAGTGCCCGTGCTGTGGCCAGGCCATGAAAAAGCCACCCTGCGCGACTATCATAGCTACATCGACTACAACAACTTTGATTTCGCACAATGGTGGGGTCCGGACTGGGTGCGCGCCGGCTTGCCAGGCTATCCCGACGGCGGCAAGGACGATTTCACCATGCAGCTGGCGTATCTGCCCGACTTCCGCACGGAAAGCAGCAAGGCCGTGGGCTTGCCGCCCATCCTGCAGCGTAAAAGCGATACGCGCGCCGTGGCCCTGCCCGATGCGACTGTCCGCACTTACCTTGTCCACTGGCTGGCCGACTGGGTGCGCGAATTCGGCGTCGACGGTTTCAGGGCCGACACCGTCAAGCACGTGGAGCCGGCCAGCTGGCTGGCCCTGCGCGCGGCAGCCACCGATGCCCTCAAGGATTGGAAAACCCGCCACCCGCAGCAGAAGATCGACGACGCACCGTTCTGGATGACGGGCGAAGCGTGGGGCCATGGCCCCGAGCGCAGCAGCTGGCATGACGCGGGCTTCGACTCGATGATCAATTTCGATTTCCAGAATCGCGCGGGCGGCGACTGGAAAAGCATCGATGGCGTGTACCGCCAGTACGCGACTTTGCTGGGCAAGCGCATCGGCAATGCACCCCGCTACGACATCCTGTCGTACATCTCCTCGCACGACACCAGCCTGTTCCCGCGCGACCGGCTGAAACATGGCTTGTCCGCCCTGCTGCTGGCGCCCGGTGGCGTGCAGCTGTTCTATGGCGATGAAAGCGCGCGCCAGCCTGGCGCCGCGCCCGTCGGCGACGAACAGCAGGCCACACGCTCCGACATGAACTGGTCGTCGCTCGATGCGGCCACCCTCGCCCATGCGCGCAAGCTGGGCCAGTTCCGCCTGCGCCACCCTGCGCTGGCGCGCGGCGAACACCGCTTCATCGACGACAAGCCGTACGCGTTCGCCCGCGCGATGGATGGCGACGCCGTCATCGCCGTGCCCGAAGCGCAAGGCCCGCTCGAACTGAAGGTGCACGGCGTCTTCACCGATGGCGCCCTGCTGCGCGACGCCTACACCAATCACACTTACACCGTCAGCAATGGCGCCGTCGCCGTGAATGCGGCCGGCACCGTCCTGTTAGAAAAGGCAGCACCATGAGCAGCTATGACATCTTAGTAGTCGGCGGCGCCGGCATCGACACCATCGTGCGCGTCCCCGACCTGCAATTGCCCGTCGCCGATTCGCTGCACGTGCCGCCCATCCGCGACTACGTGGCGCACACGGGCAATGGCGTGGCGCTCGGTTGCCACGCGCTGGGACTGCGCTGCAAGTTCATCGACTTCATCGGCGACGATGCGCAAGGCGCGGCCATCCTGCAGCGCTATAAGGATGCCAGGCTCGATTTCTCGCACATCGTCGAACCGTCGGGCACGCGGCGCAGCGTCAACCTGGTCGACCCGCAAGGGCGCCGGCTGTCGCTGTACGACGGCCGCCACCCGGAAGACGTGCGCATGCCCGCCGCTTTTTATCTTCCCTACCTGGGGCCGGCGCGCCACGCGCACTTTTCCATCATGGGCTGGGTGGCCGCGCTGTTTGACGATGCGCAAGCGTGCGGCACCACCGTGTCGACCGATCTGCACGACTGGGATGGCGTCAACCCGCACCACAAGGTGTTCGCCCTGCGCGCCGACCTGGTCTTCCTCAGCACGGCGGCGCTGGGCGAGCGCACGGAGTCCGTCATGCGCGCGATTGTCGCGGAAGGCCGCGCGCAGGCGGTGATCGCCATGGCGGGCGCACACGGCGCCTACCTGCTGGAACGGGGCAGCGAGACCGTGCGTCACACTCCGGCGGCTGGCTTGAAGCTGCCCGTGGTGGACACGAATGGCGCAGGCGACTCGTTCGTGGCCGCCTTCCTGCACGCCTGGCTGGACGGCGCGGGCCTGGACGAAGCCATGCGCCGCGGCGCCATCGGCGGCGCGTTTGCCTGCGCCCAGCATGGCACGCATGAACGGTTTATCGGCAAGGCAGAGCTGGATGACTTATATCAAGACAGCACTAGCTTATGACTTAAAATTCTATCAAGCGTGATAACTTGGTAACGGGCGCATGGCACAATGGCTGCGGATTTCACCATTGCAGACCATTCGAACCGGAGACCACATGAGAATCGAAACCCTGGCCGTGCACGCCGGCTACACCCCCGACCCGACCACCAAGGCCGCCGCCGTCCCCATCTACCAGACGGTGGCCTACGCCTTCGACAATGCCCAGCATGGCGCCGACCTGTTCGACCTGAAGGTCGCCGGGAATATCTACACGCGCATCATGAACCCCACGCAGGACGTGCTGGAAAAGCGGGTCGCGGCGCTGGAAGGCGGCGTGGCGGCATTGGCCGTGGCGTCGGGCATGGCGGCCATCACCTACGCGATCCAGACCATCGCCGAAGCGGGCGACAATTTCATCTCCGCCAGCCAGCTGTATGGCGGCACCTACAACCTGTTTGCCCACACCCTGCCGCAAATCGGCATCGAAGTGCGCTTCGCCGACGCGCGCCAGCCCGAGACCTTCGCCGCGCTGATCGACGCGCGCACCAAGGCCATCTTCTGCGAATCGATCGGCAACCCGCTGGGCAATGTGACGGATGTGGCCAAGCTGGCCGAGATCGCGCACGCGCACGGCATCCCGCTGATCGTCGATAACACGGTGCCCAGCCCCTACCTGTTCCGCCCCATCGAGCATGGCGCCGACATCGTCGTCCATTCGCTGACCAAATACCTGGGCGGCCACGGCACCACCGTCGGCGGCGCCATCGTCGACAGCGGCAAATTCCCATGGGCCGAACACAAGGAACGCTTCAAGCGCCTGAACGAGCCGGACGTGTCGTATCACGGCGTCGTCTACACGGAAGCGTTCGGCCCCGCCGCCTTCATCGGCCGCGCGCGCGTCGTCCCGCTGCGCAATATGGGCGCCGCCATCTCGCCGCTGAGCGCCTTCCAGCTGATCCAGGGCATCGAGACGCTGGCCCTGCGCATGGACCGCATCTGCGACAACACCCTGGCCCTGGCCAGGCACCTGAAAAACCATCCGAAAGTCGCGTGGGTCAATTACGCGGGCCTGGAAGACCACCCGGACCACGCGCTGGTGAAAAAATACATGCGCGGCCGCGCCTCGGGCATCCTGTCCTTCGGCCTGAAGCTGGCTGCAGGCGAAGACCCGCGCGCGGCCGGCGCCCGCGTGCTCGACGCCCTGCAACTGTTCACGCGCCTGGTCAACATCGGCGACGCCAAGTCGCTGGCCACCCACCCGGCCTCCACCACGCATCGCCAGCTCAATCCCGAAGAACTGGCCAAGGCGGGCGTGTCCGAAGACATGCTGCGCCTGTCCGTGGGCATCGAGCATATCGACGACTTGCGCGAAGACCTGGAGCAGGCATTGAACGCGGCGTAAGCCTCTTTTCCACGCCGGCCGGAGGGGACTTCATGCCATAATCGGCGGCATGTCTTCCCCTCCTACTCCCCCTGAGCAGCCGGCATCCGGCCATTTCCGCGCCGAATACGCGCGGCGCATGAATGCCGTGCTTGACCATATCGACCGCCACCTCGACACGCCGCTGGAGCTGGCGCAGCTGGCCGACGTCGCGCATTTTTCACGCTTCCACTTTCACCGCGTGTTCGCCGCCTGGATGGGCGAGACGCTGGGCGACTATGCGCGCCGCCGGCGCCTGGAAACGGCCGCCCTGCGGCTGGCCTGCCGCCCCGGCGAAGCGATACTGGACATCGCGCTGGCGACGGGCTTCGGCTCCGGCGAAGCGTTCGCGCGCGCCTTCAAGCTGAAATTCGGCTGCACGCCGACGGCCTGGCGCGCCGGCGTCGCCGCAAAAAACGCTGCCATGCTCGCAGCCATGCGCCTGCGCCGGCAAGATAGCAATCCGGATCAGGCCATGCGCAATCCCGGTCAGGAAAACGGGCCGAACTTCCAGCACCATGGGCACTCCAATCCACTTCATAGAGAGAGTCCCATGCAAGTCACCATCCTCGACCTGCCGCCCGCCACCGTGGCGTGCCAGCGCCATATCGGCCCTTACGGCCCCGCCATCGGCGCCTTCTGGCGCGACACCGTCGCGCCATGGATGCAGTCGCACGGCCTGGGCGACGCGACGTGCTACGGCATCGGCCATGACGATCCCAGCATCACGCCGCCGGACAAATGCCGCTACGACGCCTGCGTCGCCGTGCCCGATGCATTCCAGTCGGGCGGCCGGGCCAGCATCACCACCCTGCCGGGCGGGCGCTATGCGGTAGCGCAATTCAAGGGACCATCCAGCGCCATCGCCGAAACATGGACGCGCATGACCCGCGAATGGCTGCCGGCCAGCGGCCTGCAGTGGGATGAGCGCCCGTGCTTCGAGCGCTTTTCCGCGGCCACGGCGCTGGATCCGGCCACCGGCGAATTCTCTTGCGACATCTGCATCCCCGTACGGCCGCTGTAGCTTCCTCTTTCGCGTGTATCAGCCCGCGATACCATAGCGCGATGCCGGCTTGCCGCGCATCGCGCCTGCGAACAGGGCCAGGCGGGCAGAGTCAAACTGCTCCCACAAGGCCTGGTCTTCGACGGAAGGCAAGGTCACCAGTTCGCCCTGGTCCAGGCCAGCCAGGGCAGCGTCGACACAGTCTTCGGCGCGCATGATGGTGGCCTGGTCCAGCTGCGCCAGCGACACGCCGCTCAATTCCCAGATTTCCGTCGCCGTCGATGCGGGCAGCACCAGCTGCACCACGATGCCCGTGCCGGCCAGCTCCTGCTGCAAGCCGCGCGTGAAATTCATCACATAGCCCTTGGTGGCGCTGTAGATCGTGCTGACGGGCAAGATGTGGAAGGACAGCACGGAGCCGATATTGATGATGGTGCCGCTGTTGCGCTGCTTGAACTGCGGCAGCACGGCGTAGCTCAGCTCCGCCACGGCCGTCACGTTGACCTTGTCCATGGTGGCGATGCCCGCTTTCGGCGTATCGACGACGGGCGCCAGGGTCGACGCGCCCGCATTATTGACCAGCATGGTGATGGCCGGATTGCTGGCCAGTTCATCGGCCACGCGCTGCAGGTCGGCCGGTGCGGACAAGTCCGCCGCCATGACACGCACGGACACGCCATACTTTTCCGCCAGCGACCTGGCCAGCACGTCCAGGCGTTCGACCCGGCGCGCCACCAGGATCAAATCGAAGCCACGGCTGGCCAGGCGGTCCGCATACACGGCGCCCAGGCCCGACGACGCACCAGTGACGAGGGCCGTGCCCGGTGTATTGACTGTACTCATGATGATTCCTTTGCAATTGGTAAATTCGAATGAATGGTTTGCAGCACGACAGATCAAACATGACAGCCATCATGCTTTGATGCGACGCCAAACATGATGATCATCATGCTTAGCGTCGCAAGCATGACGTACGTAATGTATGATGTCAACAGAAATTATTTGATGATCGGGAGAACACCATGCGATACCCAGCGGCCGAGACGGCAGAAAAACACCAGCGCATCCTGCAGGAAGCGGCGCGGCTGTTCCGTGAACAGGGCTTTGACGGCGTCAGCGTGGGACAGATCATGCAGGCGACAGGACTCACGCATGGCCCCTTCTACAACCACTTTGCCTCGAAGGAAGCGCTGATGGCGGAAAGCACGCTGCACGGCTCGGAGCACTCGCGCGCGGCGCTCGATGCGGCAACCATCAGTCCGGAAGCCATGCGCCAGTATGTGCGCGATTATGTGAGCGCGGCCCACCGCGATGCGCCGGGCAACGGGTGCTTGCTGGCGGCGCTGGCCGGCGACGCGCGCAAGCAGCCGGCAGTGCTGCCCGCCTTCACCTTCCACCTGAAATCCATCATCGGCAAGCTGACCACGCATTTTCCGTGGCAGAAAAAACGCAACCCCCGGCAGGAAGCCATCGTCATGCTGTCTGCCATGGTGGGCGCCGTGGCGCTGGCGCGCGCCGTCGACGATGCCGCGTTTTCGGACGAGATACTGGCGGCGGTCAGCACGGCATTCGCGCCGCCAGCACTTGCGCCACCTGCCTGACCCTCTCGTCCACCGAACCTGACACATCGACAACGGCGATCCCCCGCCGCGCCAGCTCCGCCTGGTACCACGCATGCTGGCGCGCGCGGAAATCCTCGTCGCGGCGCGTGCCGTCCTGGATGAAGGGAAAATCAGGGGCGCACAGCAGCACCAGGTCGTAGCCGTGCTCGGCCAGCCGCGCCAGTTCCTGCTCCGCCTTGCCGAACATCTCGACGCAGTAGAAATACGTCGTCATGGGCGAGGTATCGCAAAACAGCCAGCGCCGCGCGGCCAATAGCGCGTGCGCTTCGCGGCGCAGCTGTTCCCGGCCGATCTTCAGCAAATCGTCATAGTTCAATATGCCATCCTGGCTTTCCCACAGTTCGCGGCCATACTCGGCCACCCAGGCTGTCTCGAAATGCGCCGCCAGCGCCTGCGCCAAGGTCGTCTTGCCGCTCGATTCGCCGCCGAGCACGCACACGCGCGCGACAAGATCGGCGCGCACAATCGGCGACAGGAAGGCGCTGTGCGCATGCGGGTCTTGCCGTACCCTGGTGCCGGACACGGGCACCGCAGTTCTCGCCTGATCCACGCTCACGTGCGCCACCGGCCCGCCGGCATAATGCCGTGCCAGCACCTGGGCAAAGCCGGGGCCATAGTCTTCGCTGGTGAACACGGCATCGACGGGCAGCGCCAGCACCGTCCAGCACAGCCAGCCCATGAAGTGGCGATGCAGCTCGCCATCGTCGTCGTTGTGCGGCAGATGGCGGGCAGGCACGCCGCGCGCGGTGCACAGGGCCGCCAGGCGCGCATCGTCCAGCACCACGATGTGCGCTTGCGGGAATTGCGCCCGCAGCCACCGTTCCCGGCGCGCCGGCTCATAGCCGGGAAATTCGGGCCTGGTGTAGCTGACCACCAGCAGTTCTTCGCAGGCGTCTTGCGCACGCTTGATCAACAGTTCGTGGCCCTGGTGCAGCGGGCAAAATTTGCCGACCACGAGGCCGCGTTTATAAAGGTTCATGCCACTGCTTCCTGCAAATCCGAGGTGTATTGAATGATCTTGTCTTCCGCCAGCAAGGTCTCGACGGTGATGGCGCCGAAAAATGGCGCGAGCAAGGCGCGCGCCCGGTCAGCCTGCGGCATGGCGTTCGGCGCCAGGCGCAGCGCGATGGCGCCGTCGCCATGCTGGTGCACGCCGAACAGGGCGATGGCCAGCGGTTTCAAGGCATGCGTGATATCGATATTATTGATCCACTCGCCCGTCATCGTCCTGTAGCGCAGGGGGCTGCGGCCGGCCAGCCCCACCAGCACGGGGCCGTGCGGGCCATGCGCCAGCGATGCGTAATCGCCCGTGCGGTAGCGCACGAGAGGCAGGCAGAAATTGAAGCCGCCCGTCACCGTGATTTCGCCGCGCGCGCCATCCGGCACGGGCTGGCCCGCACTATCGAGGATTTCCACGTACAGCCGGTGCTGCAGCAGCACGTGGCCGCCCGCCCGTTCGTCGTAGACGGCGACCGGCCCCACTTCATTGAGCGAATAGATGTCCAGCACGGGACAGCCGAAACGCGCTTCCAGGCGCGCGCGCATGCCGGGCAACAGCATCATCGACACGGACATCAGCGCGGCGGGCTTGTGCGCCATGGGCAAGGTCAGGAGTTCGGCAAACGAGATGGGGTCGCCCGCGATCAGCTCGGGCGCCATGGCGTCCAGGTAGCGCGCGCGGTCGTCCGGGGCGCGCCAATCGTCCGGGTGCAGGTTGATCTTCGCCAGGCCCGATTCGTTCATCGTGGGCGTGACGGAGACATAGGTGAAGCAGCGGCGCTGGTGCCCCAGCAGCATCACGCCCACCTGCCCCGCGCCATGGCGCAAGGCCACGCCGAAGCGGCGCAGCGCGCGCTTGTGGTAGGCCAGGTAGCGCCCCGCCACCAGCGGGTGCGAAGCGATCAGCAGCGGGTGGCCCGTGGTGCCCGTCGTCTGGAAGTTGATCATGCGCGCCAGGTCCGCATCGTCGGGCACGAAGGCGGCAATGTCGTGCGCCAGCTCGGCGCGGCTGATGGGCGCCACGTCCGCCAGGCGCGCGGGCGGCGAGCCGCAGGCGCGGTAATGCGGCACCGTGGCGTAGGCCGTCCTGAGAAAATCCGCCAGCCAGGGCGGCGGCGCATCGGCGCTCCAGCCGATATCCGCCTGCATGACTTCCTGCTCATAGGCGCGCAGCGCTTCGACCTCCGCGGCCAGCAGCTTGTTGCCGCTGCGGTTGCGGTAGCGGGGCGCCGCGGGATGGCTGCGCAGTTTGTCCAGCATGCGCGCGCCCGCCGGCGTCAGGGTGGGACAGTAGTCGCGGTCCGCTTCCCAGGCGCCGCCCGGCAGATTGACATCAGCTTTGCCAGCGAGCGTCATTCGCGCGACCACTTGTCGGCCGATTCCTCGGCCGCCTTCTTCGCCAGCGCCTCGCGGATTTCCCGCGCGCGCTGTTCGGCCAGGCGGCTCGCTTCAAGCAGGCGGCGGCGCTCCGTGCCGCTGATGGCGGACAATCTGTCCGTGGCCTGCGCCACGCTTTCGTCGCGGGGCCGAAAACCCAGGCGCGCCAGCACGATGCGCGCCAGTTCCTCGCGCCGCTCGGGGTCTTGCGTAAACTGGTGGGCCGGCGTGGCGGCGGATAGTTCACGCGCCGCCTCGCCCAGTACCTGCAGCAAGGCTGGCTGCGGCAACTGCTGCGCGGTGAACCACTCGTCGGCCAGCAGCCAGCACAGGATCATGGCCAGCGCCAGCCGGTTGCGGTCCGCCTTCACTTGCGCGCCGATGAACCCCTGCAAGGACGCGGCCGGCGCGCGCGCGCCATGCAGCAGCAAAACGTCGTTGACCAGCGCTGCCACCGCCACGGCCTGCGCATTGGCGACGCCGGCGATACGGGGCTCGGCGAGGAATTCGACGGGCGTGTCGGCCAGGCGATGGGTCAGGGTTTCGAGGTGGGGACCGGGAGTATGCATGTCATGATTGTATATAGTGGCGCCGGCTGAACGCCCGCGCAAAGTCCAGCAAGTCCTCGTAGCGCTCGACGGCGTGGATATCCCAGCCCTGTTCGTGGCGCGCGCGTTTCAAATCGTCATAGGTCTGCTGCAGCCACTGGTGGCTGGCCGCGCCATCCCAGTCGCGCGCCAGGTTCAGGGCCATGGTACCGCCCGCACCGCCCTGGGCCAGCGCTTTCGCCGAGATATCCCAGCCGCTGTTGCCCAGTTCATCCTGGTCGAACATGGTGGTGATGCCATCGTCGGAAATCATCAGGATATGCGCGGGCCGTTCGCGCTTGGCCGCATAGGTCTGGCGCAGGCGGTGGATGGGGAAACAGGTGCCGCCGCCAAAAAATTCCGTCAGCACGCCGAGGATCATGTCTTCATCGCGCACGAAACCTGGCGTTAGCATCACTTCGTTCTTGCCGCTCCACAGGGTGACCTGCACTTTTGCGCCCGCGCGCAGGGCGGACAAGGCGATGACGGCGCCGGCCAGGGTCAGGAACGAGGTGTGCGCCTGCGGGTTCGGCATGGAGCCGGAACTGTCCACGTACATGTCCAGGTCGACGGGCACGGCGTCGGTGGCGCGCGCCGGTTCGCGGCCATACACGCGGCGCACGGTGGTCACGCCCGGCACGGGGCGCGGCGACTGCATCACGGACTGCAGCCAGTCGATGTCTTCCAGCGGGTCGCCGATTTCCCAAGGCTCCAGCCCTTCCATCTGTGGCTCCTGCGACTCGGGTGCGGGGCGGCTGGGAAACGCCACCAGGTGCGGCAAGGCCCGCTCGCGGTAGTAGCGGATGGCGATTTCATGGTCGCTCAAGTCCACGCCCGACGCCTTCAGAATGTCGCCCAGCTCGAACGGTTCGCGCAGCTGGCCGCCGCCCGACCTGACTGGCGCCTCGGCCGCAGGTTCGGCGGCAGGTTCCTCGCCATCGAGGCCCGAGATGCGCTTGTCGTGCACGGGATGGATGGCGCCGTCCTCTTCGTCATCCTCGATCTGCTGCGCGCCATACGTCTGGCAGCCGCGTGCCGCGTCGCGCGTGTCCTGCAGATAGCGGCTGGGGTCAATGTCACCCAGGGCATCCGTATCTTCCACCAGGTAAGGCAGCAGCAAGGTGGCGAAGCGGCCCGCCGCCAGCATCCAGTCGTTCGCATACACGCGTATCAGGCGCGCCCCAAGCCAGGCATCCGTGTCCAGGCGCTCGTCAGCGTGGCCGCCCCCCAGCTCACCCTTTTCCAGCTGCCACAGGTTTTCATAGATGCGCATGTACAGGGTCCACACGCCGCCGCTGCCTTTGGCATTCGCCTCCGCAGAGCGCCCATGCTGCAGTTTGCGGTAGATATCGGCCATGCGCAGATTCGCCTGGCGCTGCAAACGGTCGTTGATGAACAGGTCCGTGTACAGGTTGGCCACCATGGGCGCATGCTGCTCCAGGGTCGGCAAGGCGCGGCGCATGCGCGCCAGCAGGCGGAACTGGTCGCTGGCGCTGCCCGGCGCGAGAATGTGGTGGCCGATTTCATGGGCAAGCACTTCCAGCGCATAGTCGTCCAGGCCCAGCTCCGTCACCAGCGGCAAGTCCACCACCACGCTCTGGTCCAGCAAGCGGATCATGGCGAAGCTGCCGGACAAGCCCTGCTTGCCGGCTTCGACGCGGCTGGCGCACAGGCTGGGGTCGCGCAGGCGCGTAAACTTGCTCCACACGGCCAGGGCCTCGGGCCAGGCGGCGCGCCAGCGGTCGATCAGGTCGGCATCGTTCTTCATGCGAGCGGCAGCAGGCGGATGGCGTGCGTCCACGGTGACGTGATGGCCAGCGTATGCGCATTCGCGGCGATGGCGATGTCGCCGGCCGGCAGGTCGAGCGCGATGCTGCGCGCGCCGATATGCACGGTCGCCCCCTCGAGGCGCACGGACGCCGGCACGCCGGTTTGCGCCAACTCAAACTCCTGCGCCGTGGCGCTGTGCAGCACGGCGCCATAGGCATCGGCCACCAGCAAATAATGGCGCTCGGCGCTGCGCACGACAAACCCGTCAAGCGTGGCGCGCACTTGCGGCGGCGTGGCGAAGTCGCCACCCAGGCCCGTGAAGGCGCCGAACTCCCTGCCTTCGGCATTGCCGCGCCACGGATTAGCCATGAGCTGCGCATGCACCTGCGGCCATTGCGCGCCCGGTTCGCCAAAGGCGGCCAGCGCCAGCGCATGCGGCAAGGTGTCGGCGGCGGCCAGCGCGCCCTGGCGGAAATGCGCGACGCCGGCGCGCCAGGCCAGCACCTGGCCCACGGCGCGCAGCTGTGCGACGCTGCCGACTTGCGGCGCCACGGCAGCCATCCCGGCCTGCCATTGCGCGGGCCGCGCGCCCGCCACGGAGGAAATGTGGATGGCGGCGTTGCTCAGCATGCCCAGCACGTCGACGGGGGCCGTCGCCAGCAGCGGCGCAAACGATGGCGCCAGTTCGCGCCAGACGGTATTGAGGAAGGGATTTTTCGCGGCCGGACCGGCCAGGCCATGGCCCACCAACTCCAGGGCCATGTCGTAGGCGGCCAAGGTAACGCCGCCCACGCGCTCGGTTGCTGCGGCGGCCACGGCCACCACCAGCGGATCGACGCCGTCGTGCAAGAAGGCGCCGAAGGCGGCCATGTCGAGCGCGGGAAAGCGCCGGCGCGCTTCCGCTGCGCGGCCATTGAACTGGGCGCGGCCACTGGCAAGGATAGTTGCGAAGGCAGGAGAAATCATTGTTCCTCCTCAATCGCTATGCGAAAAATGCAGCAGATAGCGCTCATCCCCTGATTCGAACGCGATCTCGTCCCAGTGGATCGCGTACCAGACACCAGGCGGCGGCGTCATCGTCACGATATGCATAGTGAATCCGGCCAGCGACATGTCCAGCGCTTCGAGGAAGGCGTTGACGAGGCAGGCGCGGAAACGGTCCGGCGGCGCTATCCGCATGTGGTCCGACGAAAAGAACCAGCGCTGGCACACCTGCTCCAGGTGCGCGCGCCCGCACGGCGCCACCGTGATCTGCCACAAGGGCGCCGGCAAGTCGCGCGCCGGGATGCTCACACTCAGGGCGTAATCTTCCACCCGCAAGCCCAGCGCCGTGAGCAGGTCCGGCGCGTCGGGCAGGCGCTGCAGCTCATAGCTTGCGCACAGGTCGCTGGCCTCGCTGTTCAACATGGCCAGCGCGTCGAGAAAACCGCGGCAATGGTCGATATTCAGTGCGTCATTCATTGCGAACGCAACCAGCTGCGGTAATTCGTATAGCGCTGGTGCAGGTACTTGAGCTTCAACAAATCATCATACAGGGGGCCGTACAGTTTTCGCCCCTTCGTGCGCTCGCCGATCAGCTTTTCGATGCGGTTCAGGCGCGCCAAGGTTTCGCGCTCGCTCACGCCATCGAGGCCCAGGTCGAATTCGGCCGACAGCACGCCCACGGGATCGTCGCGGTCCAGGTCCAGGCGGTTGAATTCATCGTTCGACAGATCGAACAGGCGGCGCAGCCAGCCCAGCCTGTCGCTGCGGTAGGCGGCGTTTTCCGGCAGCGCGAAAAATGGCGCATCCGGGTCCGGCTGCAGCTTGTTATGCAGGACAAATGGCAGCACCTGGCGCAAGTCTTCCAGCTCCACCTCGCCATTGCCCCGGAAATACGCCATGGCCTTGGCGTAGATCAAGAGCGCCATCAGGGTGCGCACGGAGATCCCGTTGAGGGTCTGGCAGCCGAGGTCCTTCAGGCGGTCGCGCCCATTGTCGGCCGCCTGCGCGGCGCCCCGGTCGGCGCCGGCCAGGCGGGCCGTATCCTTGGTCATGTATTCGAACTGGCCGCCCGCCGTCTCGAACAGCTCGAACTGGCTGGCGAAGAATTCCAGGCGGCGCCGCACGGCTTCGGGCACGCCCACCTGGCGGATGGATTCGCCAATTTGATCGACCTCCGCTTCCGTAAAGATGATATCGGGCGGCACCAGTTCTTCTGGCCGCACGTTTTCTTCCACGCGCAGCAGCAGTTCATTCAGGAAGCGGGGGTTGAAGGCCAGTGCCTGCACCGTCACGTCGACCCGGTCGCGCAGCGCTTCGATCACCTGGTAGGTACCGCCGCCCTGGTCATCGTTGGCCGTCAGATACCAGGCCGCTTCCGGACATTCGTAAATATGGTTCAGCACTTCCGCGTAATTGTCGCCCATGACGGTGAGCAGCGCGCTTTGCGTGCGCGTGGGGATACGGTTGTATTCATCGACGATTTTCACGCGCATGCCCAGCCAGGCGCGCCAGGCGATGCGGATGTCGTCCATGCTTTGCGCGTTCACCAGGTCCGCCGGCAGCGGATTGCCCAGCAAGTCGGCCACCGTCATCTGCGGATGGCCATGCTGCATGGCGCGCTTGACTTCCTTGACGGTGGAACCGGCCAGCACGCCCATCAGCAAGGCGCTGGCCGTCTTGCCCCGCCCCGGCCCGCCGACGAACAGGCATTTGCGGCGCGTGGCAAAGGTCAGCAGGGGCAGCAAAATGAAGCTGGAATAGCTTTGCGCCGATGGCAGATTCAGGGTGCGGCGGCTGTCGCCCACGGAATACGTCTGCGACGGGCCGTCGTTGTATTCGATATCGTAATGGGGGCTGATGATGGCGTGGTTGACGATCCAAAAGTATGCCTGGCGCAGCTTTTCATCGAAAGGTCGGGCTTGCGCCGCGCCTTCCGCTCCCAGCGCGATGGGGCCCTGGTACAGGTCCGCCACGTCGAACTGCCGCGCGGCGGGCGCGGACTTGGGTTTGGTGGGGGCCTGGGACAGGCGCTGGAACAGGTTAAAAGACGGCATGGCAATATTCTTCCATTAAGGAAATGAAATTATTGCACAAGCCACCTGCAAGCACCGGTTCGGATGACAAGCAGCTCAGCCCGCCATCGGCGTGGCCAAAAACACCGGCTGCTGCTCGGCCAGCGCCGTCAAAGCGGCCACGGCCGGATAATCGCTGGCCGCCATCACGTCGGGCACCATCTGCCGAGCAAAACTCCAGGCCACCGCAATGGTGATGCCGGCAATACTCAAGCAGTCTGGCGCCTCTTCGCGCAATGACGCCTCCAGCTGCGCCCAGGCCCCATGCAACTGCAGCTGGACGCGGTCCAGCCAGGGCTGGTGCTGTTTTTCCTGCGGGCGCAAGCGCCGTTCATAGACGATCTGCACGGCTTTGTCGCAGGCGGCCAAAGCATAGCTGGTCTGGCACAGCGCGCGCAGGCGTGCCGGACCCGGCTCCGGCCTGCTGCGGGGAGCATGCGCGGCCAGTTCCTCCAGATACGCCAGGATCAGGGTCGAGTCCATCAGCACCTGGCCGTCGTCCGTGACCAGGGTCGGCACTTTGACGGCCGGGTTGATGCTCCGTACCTGGTCGAAATCGGAAAACACCGACAGGGGCCGGTGTTCGTGCTCCAGGCCCAGCACTTTCATACCGATGGCAACGCGCCTGACGTAGGGCGAATCGAGCATTCCGATCAATATCATGGCCTTCTCCTCTCTATCTGCTGAATAAACGCGATGACTTGTGCCGCGACGGGCAAGGGCGCGTCTTCCATCAGGAAGTGCCCGGCCTCGTCAAACAGGTGCAAGGTGGCGCCGGGAATATCGCGCTGCAGGCGATGGCCGTAAGCCACCGGCTGCCACTCGTCCTGCTGGCCCCATAATACCTGTACCGGCACTGTCAACTGCGGCAGTCTTTCGGCAAAGTCCATCGTATAGCAGGCGTTATAGTGCGCCACCTGGTGCTGGTAGAACGAGGGCTGGCCCACCACGCCGCACAGCGGCTCCAGGTAGCACCGCAGAAGGTCGCCCTGCATCCTGTCCTTGTGAAAAACGGCCATGCCCAGCTGGCGCGCCATCGTGCCGCGATGCTCGCCGGCCGGCGTCAAGGCACGCCGGCCGGCGAGCATCGCGCAGATGCTTCCAGGTGGGCGATGGCCAGGAGTCGTAGCTGGGCGCGTCGGCGATGCTCAGGCTGCGCAGGCGCGACGCGTGCTCGAACGCCAGGCGCAGCGCAATGGCGCCGCCGATATCGTGGCCGAACAAATGGGTGGTCGGCAGTTGCCAGTGGTCGAGCAAGGCCGCCAGCAAGGCCACCTGCGCCGCTACCGAGGTATCGGCATCGACGGGCCGCTCCGACCGTCCAAAGCCCAGCAAGTCATACAGGTGCACCTGGAAACCGGCATCGACGAACAGCGGCACCAGTTCGCGCCAGATAATACTGTGCGCCGGCGTGCCATGCACCAGCACCAGCGGCGTGCCTGCTCCATGGATGCCGGTGGCGATACGGTGGCCGTGGATCAGGACGTGGCCATTCAACAGCGGTTCTTGACTCGTCATCAGATGTCCTTTTGTTTGCGGAACCTGCAGGCTAAGGCTTGACTGAACATGACGCCAGTGACATTCTTTTGATCTTCAATCCAATTTTTGTCATGATCCATGAATTTGCGCCTATCCGTCGATGCCCTGCGTGTGTTCAGGGCAGTGGTACAAACCGGCAGCATGAGCCAGGCCGCCAGCCTGCTCCATCTGAGCCAGTCGGCCGTCAGCTGGAAAATCAAGCGACTGGAGCAGCAGCTCGATTGCCAGCTGCTGGCGCGCAGCGGCGGGCTGTTTGATACGACCGACCAGGGAGCCGTGCTGCTGCGGCATGCCGTCAACATACTCGATGCCCACGATGACGCCGTCGCCCATTTTTCGCCATCGGCGATGCATGGCCGGCTGCGCATCGGCGTGACGGAGCAGATTTCATTGACGGACGTGTGCGCGGTACTGTCGCAGTTCTCGCATCACCACCCCAAGGTGGACGTGCAACTGGTGGTGGAGCAAAGCCAGGTACTGCGCGAACGCTTTGCCGACGGCGTGTTCGATGTGATTTTGCATCAGGATTTTGCCGGTATGGCGGCGCCGGCCGACACGCTGTTATGGACAGAAACGCTGCATTGGTGCGCTGCCACGGCAGAGCAGACTTTGCCGGGCGAGAACGTCAAGCTGATCACCTACGGGCCGCACTGCTTTTACCGCCGGCTGGCCGAGGAAAAGCTGGGCCAGGCCGGCATGGCCTGGAGCGTGGGCCTGGAATGCCCGTCGGTGGCGGGCGTGCTGACCGCGATTGCCGCCGGCCTGGGCATGGCGGTGGTCAATGAACGCAACCTGGGCCAGGGCGTGCTCCGGCATGCGGCGCTGGAACGGCTGGCGCCGCTACCCCGTGTCGCCAGCCTGCTGCGGGCCAATGACAACCTGCCCGATCCCGTGCGTGACGGTTTTTGCCAGCTGCTGCTGGCAGCATTACAGAACAGGAGGCACGATGGATCCCGTCGCTAGCGATGCGGCCAGAGCAGGTCAACCTTCTCGTCGTCGCTCAGCCACCAGCGCTTTCCGTCCTTGTCCTTGTGCACACCGAATATTTTCTGGTAGTTGTAGGTCTTGCAGTGCAGCTTCAGCCAGGCGTGGTAGTAGTCATCAAGAAAAGCGCTGAATATCTGCTGGAAGCGTGGTTCGCTGGCGTCTTTTTCGGGCAGTTCGAAGGTGCCTAACCTGGCAACGATGTGCGCGATGTCCGTCCTGCTGACGCCGTCGAGTTTCACGGGATCGGGCAAGGCGATCCTGAACGCCAGCACTTCCGCGCCCTCCTCTTCCCACCACTCGTACAAATTGAAGCGGGAAATATCTTTTCCGCTTAGTGCCTGCAATTGATCCGCGAGTCTGTCGTATTCGGCGTTGTCGTCATCGCCATGTGTGTCACAGAACTGCGTATAAGCCAGTATCGATGCCAAAATCGTGGCATACCTTTCTTCTGCCACAGCCAGTGGGGGCTCCAGCGCTTTCTCTGGTTTCATGCTCATCCTTGTTTGATGATAGGTACTGGCGCCTCGGCGCGCCAGCGCCACCAGCCCAGCGCCACGCACACGAGCAGCAAGGCCAGCAGCCCGGCCACTTCATGGCGGATTTCATACAGCGAGGCACCCATTTGATTAAGCGCAACAAAGCCCTGGATACCGGCCGTGGATGGCAGCAGCCAGCGCAGCCATTGCAGCACGACGGGCATGGACGACACGGGCCAGGTCAGGCCCGCGAGGAACAGCACGGGCATCGAGGTGGCGATCATCAGCTGCGTGCCCCGCTCGCGCGTGCGGAACAGCATGCCCAGCAACATGCCGAACGCTGCCTCACACAGCGAGAACAGCACCAGCAGCAAGAGCATGCCGCCAAAGTTGCCGCCACGGGGGTAATCCTGGAACCAGAAGACGAAACCGAAGAAATAGCAGCAGTTCAAAAACGCCACGCAGGCAAACGCCAGCAGCATGCCCATATACCCGCCCGCCGTGCGCCTGCCCGCCACGGGGAAGGCCTTGCGCTGGTACCATGTGCCGAACAGCATGGTCATGCCGATCAGCAAAGTCTGCTGCACAATGAGAGTAGCCACTCCTGGCACGACATAGGCGCCATAGCCTTCCTTGACGTTAAACAGGGGCACGGCGTCGAAGGCGATGGGCGAGCGCTGCTGGTTGGCCTGGATGGTGGACGGCGTGCCCGCGCCCAAACGCTTGAGCTCAATACCGGCCGACACCGTGCCCACCACTTCGGCCAGCCCGTTCAGGGCCACCTTGTTCAGCATCAAATACAAGCCATTGCCCGCCACTTGCGCGTGGGCGGCGCGGCCGGCCAGCACGTCCGTCTGCAAACCATGGGGAATGATCAATACGCCCATGACCTGGTCGCGCCATAATAAATCTTGCGCGACGGGCAGGTCCGGCGTGACGGCGACCACGTGCAGCGACGGGTGGGCCATGGCGAAGCGCGTCAGCTGGCGCGACATGGCGCTGCGGTCCTGGTCGACGACGGCCACGGGCACGCGCTGGACGATTTCCGTCGAATACGGCAGCGGATAGAAGAAGGAATAGATGATGCCGCCGATGAACAGCAAGGTCAGCGCACCCTTGTCCGTCAGCATGGCGCGCCAGGTGGCGACAAAGGCCGGCCAGATCATGTGCGTCCCCAGGCGGCAGGCGCATTCGCGCGGCGCGCCAACAGGAACACGCCCACGGCGCCGCAGCCGACGGCGATGCCGGCCAGTATCAGCATTTCCTGCACGCCATAGCGCCATGGCGCGCCGGCCAGCCAGTATTTCGTTTGCAGCTGCAAATAATGCGTGAGCGGCAAGGCTTCCGCCCAGGCGCGCGCTGGCGCCGGCATGGCCATCAAGGGAAAGGCCTGGCCCGCAAACGCGAACGCGGGCGCCGTGATGAAGGCCGCGCCGGACAGCGCCAAACGCAGAGACAGGGTGGCGGCGATCAGCAAGGTGGCCAGGCCGCAATACGCGAGCACCAGCAGCAGCATGCTCAGCAGCAATGCCGGCAAGCTGCCCGCCACGGCCCAATCCCGCGCCAGGCTGAAGAACAGCAAGTACAGCAGCGCCAGCGCGCAATAGGCGACGAGGGGGAACAGCAGCTTGGCAAGCACGGCGCGCAGCCAGCTGCCATGGGCCGAGGCCAGCCATTGCGGCACCGTGCCGTCGCGCAACTCGCGTCCGATACTCGTGACGACGGCGACGACGATGAAAATCTGCAGCATGGCCGGCATCAGCGCCAACGTTAAAAACGCTTCATAGCTGATGTTTTCGTTATACAAACTGTTCAAGGTCGTGCGTATCGGTTCGAACTGGGCCGCCGCCTGCACGCCCGACATACCCTTTTTCACCCGCGCCGTCATCTCGATGCCGGCCGACAAGGTCGTGCTGACCGTGCGCACGTCGCGCAGCAAGGCGCCCGCGTGCGAGGAAAACTGCGCGTTGTACAGCCATTGCACGGTGGCTTGCCGGCCGCCCAGCAGTTTCTGCTCGAAATCGTTCGGGATCAGCAGATAGCCGAACGCCGTGCGCTCGCGCAAGCGATGCAGGGCTTCGTCGCTGGACGCCACTTTCGCCGCCACCTGGATGCCGGGCGAAGCGTCGAGCCAGCGCGTGAGCTGGCGCGACAAGGTGGAATTGTCGTTATCGATGACGACGATGGGCAAGTCGCGCGCGATGCCGGCGGAAAACACCAGCCACAGCATGCCGCACAGCACGACAGGAATCCAGCTGAGCATGCCGAAGTCCCAGAAGTCGCCGCGCAGCCGCCGCCACTCGCGTGCCAGCGCCGCCGGCTGCTCTTTGTCAATCTCGCTCATCGGCTATCAGAGCGGCGGGAACACGACCGACATGCCCGGACGCAAGCCTTCGACCTTGATGGCGGGACGCAGGCGGATTTCAAACGTGCGCAAGTCCGTGCCGCCCGGACGGGCCGCGCGCCACGTGGCGAAGTCCGGCAGCACGGCGACCGAGCTGACCTTGAAGCTCAGTTGCTGTTTCAAGGCCGGCACGTTCGCCGTGTGCGTGCTGCCCATGGAAAACGCCGCCATTTCATCTTCGCGCACTTGCAGCACGGCCCAGGCGTCATCGAGGTTCACCAGGGTAATCACGGGGAAACCTTGCGGCGCCAGTTCGCCAGGCTGGATCTGGATCTTGCTGACCTGGCCCGCCACCGGCGCGGCAATCTTCGTCTCGGCCAGCGCGATCTGCGCTTCCGTCAGCACGGCGCCCACCTGGCGCGCCTGGGCGGCGGCAGCCGTCTTGTCTTCGGGACGGGCGCCCTTTTGCGCCATGTCAAACTGGGCGCGAGCCGCTTGGGCCAGCTGGTCGGCGGCGCGCCATTGCGCTTGCGCCTCGTCACGTTTCTGCTGGGCAATCACGCCTTGCTCGAACATATTGTTGACGCGGGTATACGTGGTCTTGGCGATGGTGGCCCCCGTTTGCGCCCGCTCCCAGTTCGCTTTCGCAGCCGCAATTTCTTCCGGACGCGCTCCCGCTTGCGCCTTGTGCGCCACGGCTTCGGCCGCTTGCGTGGCGGCCGTCGCTTGCGCGATCTTCGCATCCACTTCCGGGCTCGTCAGCTGGAACAGCAGCTCACCTTTCGGCACCGTCTGGCCCAGCTTGACGTACAGCTCGCCCACCCGGCCCGGCACTTTCGACGAGACATTGACTTCCTGCGCATCCATCTGTCCCTGCAATGGCAGGCGCTGCGGCTGGAAGGCCTGGTACAAGCCCCAGCCCACGAAGGCCAGGACAATGACGGTGGCGACTATGGCCAAGGTTTTTTTGGAGGTGCTCATTATTATTTGTCCACAGGTAATTGGATATCGGCCGCGGCGGCCAGGCTGCCCAGGCGCTGCGTCTCGCCCGTCGCTTCCAGCAATTGCGCCAGCCCCATCACATAGTTATAGGCCGTCTGCGCGCGCTGGGTTTCCACCTTTGCCAGGTTCAGGCGCGCGTCGACCACCTCCAGCGACGTCACTTGCCCTTGCTGGAAAGCCACGGTTTGCAGGCGGATATTTTCGCGCGCCAGCTCTACCGACGAGGCCGTGGACAGGTACTGGATACGGGCGTTTTCCAGCGCGCGCCAATTCTTTTCGATCAGGGTGGGAATGTCGCGCTCGGCCTGGCGCGCCACCACTTCCACCCGCTCCTGGTCCAGCTTGGCGGCGGCGATCATCTTGCCCGTATTGATGCGGTGCACGAGGGGCACGGACACGACCAGGCCGACGGCCCAGTTCGAGCGCACGAGCTTTTCATTGCCGCGGTTCAAATTGTAGTTACCGATGGCAAACACGGTAGGTGCGTATTCCTTGCCATGCAGCTTCAAGGCTTGCTCGGCCTGCACGCGCTTGCTGTCGATCTTTTTCCAGTTCGCATTTTCGCGCATGCCCGTGCTGATGAACGATTGCAAGGTGCCAACCGGCAAGCTATTGACGAACAGCGGCGTGCTGGGGCGCACTTGCGTATTGACGGCGAGCAAACGATCAAGCGCCACCTGGGCGATTTCCTCGTCGCTGCGCGCCTGCGCTTCGTCGCTGCGGGCGCTGTCCAGGGCCACGTCGGCGCGCAAGCGTTCCGCGCGCGAAATCAGGCCGCCCTTTTCCAGCTTGGCCGCATCGCGCTGGTGCTGCGTCACGCCGGCCGTCACTTCGGCCCGCACGGCCACCACTCTCTTGGCCAGCAGCAACTGAAAATAGCGCTGCGCCACCAGGGTGGCCAGTTGCTCTTCCGCTTCCGTGCGCTCCGCCTGCGCGGCCAGGGTCAGGCTCGATGCGAGCCCCTTGACGGCGTCCAGGCGCCCGCCCGTGTAGATGGGCCACATGCCCAGCAAGCCGAACGAGGTCAGATCCGTCACCACTTCGCGGTTGAGGGAATTGGGAATGTGCGGCGTGGGCAAGCCGGGAATGGGCGGCAGCACGGATTCGATGCCGCCCACCACGCCGGACAAGCCGCTCGTGTCGATGCTCAAATCCGTCGACAAACGGCCGCGAAACGCCGTCAAGTCCACGGAAGGGCCATCGATATTCGACAAGGCTTCCGCCTTCAGTGTTTTCGCGCGCACGTCGAGCGCGGCGCCCTGCACGGCGCCTGAAGCCTTGGCCGCTTGCTGCAGCGCCTCGTTGAATGTCAGCGGCGCGCCGGCCGGCAACTGCGCCAGGGCGGGCATGGCCGCGCCCAGCGCGCCCGCCAGCAATAATGATAAGTGTCCTTGCAATCTGCCCATGTAGCGTCCAGTCAATGAATGAGGGGAAAGCACGGGGTTGCCATGTTTATACTTTCACAATAGCAATTATATCTACGGATGTCTATTCCAGCCTGCACTATTGGTTACCGGAGCCGACACATAAAAACGGGCGCCTCTTGCGGGGCGCCCGTTGAGCTCAAGCAGCTACCCGGCGAATTACTTCTTCGCCTTCTTGCCGCCCTTCTCCTTTTCCTTTTCAAATACGGCAAAGAACTCGGACGCCATGTTGCGGATGGCGCGGCCGATGTTGGCGTAGTCGTATTCGTTCAGGTTGGCCAGCGACACGCGGCCGGACGGGTGCGTGGTGCCGAAGCCGCGGCCAGGCAACAGGATGACGCCCGTTTCCTCGGCCAGGCGGAACAGCGCTTCGTTCGGTTTGAGCTTTTTCAGCAGCCACTGCGAAAACTCCACGCCGTGCATCTGCGCGGCCAGCGATTCCATGTCCAGCAGGTGGTAGTAGCGCACGGAATTGGCGTCGTGCACCATCGGCAAGCCCAGTTCTCGGTACAGCGCTTCCTTGCGGCGCAGCACGATACGCTTCATCGACTGCTTGTACTTTTGCTCTTCATCCATCAGCGAGAACAGGGAGAACAAGGTCATCTGCGCCTGCACGGGCGTGGACAGGCCGGCCGTATGGTTCAGCGCCACCGTGCGGCTGTCGGCTACCAGGCGGTCGATGAATTTCAGCTCGCGCGGCTCCGTCGTGATCGAGTGATAGCGCGCGTCCAGCTGCTTCTTGATGGTTTCCGGCAACTTGGCAATCTTGTCGTCGAGTACATTTTTTTCATGCGTGGCCACCACGCCCATGCGCCAGCCCGTCGCGCCGAAGTATTTCGAGAACGAATACACGAGGATGGTGTTGTACGGGCACATGGCGAACAGCGAGACGAAGTTGTCGGCAAACGTGCCGTACACGTCATCGGTCAGGATGATCAGGTCCGGGCGCTTCTTGATGATCTTGGCAATGTATTCCAGTGTGTCATCGTCGATCTTGACGGATGGCGGATTGCTGGGATTGACGAGGAAGAAGGCCTTGACTTTCGGGTCCAGCAGCTTGTCCAGCTCTTTCTTTGTGAATTGCCAATTGTTCGATTGAGGCGCATCAATATGCACGGTGTTCAGCTTGTAATCATTGAGCTGGGGAATCTCGATGTACGGCGTGAAGATCGGCATGCCCAGGGCAATCGTGTCGCCTTCCTGGATGATGTGGTTCGATTTCAGGCTGGCGAACAGATACGTCATGGCCGCCGTGCCCCCTTCGACGGCGTACATGTCGAAGTTGCCGACGAAGGGATGGTCGCCGATCATTTCGCGGTGAATATACTGGCCGACGATTTTCTCGGACAGGCGCAGCATGCGGTCCGGCACGGGATAGTTGCAACCGAGAATGGCTTCGCACATCTCATAGATGAAGTCGCCCGCGTCCAGGCCCAGCTGGTCGCGCACATACGACATGGCTGCCTCGATGAAATGCACGCCGGGGTTGCCTTCATGCTTGCGCACGAAGATTTCGAAGCGCGCCTCGATGCCGTCGCGCGTGGGGAAGCCGCCCACGTCATCCATGTACACATAGGAACGTTCCGCTTCCGTCATGGCGAACTGGCCGAACTGGAAGAAGCCGTGGCGCGGCGTGGTGGCCAGGAAATTCGGGTTGCCGCGGCCCGCATTGAGCATCAGACGGTTGCTTTGCTTGGCCGTCTGGATCAGCGCATCCTTCAATTCGAAGGGGCTCAACAGCGCGAGTTTGCTTGGGTTACTGAAATCCATTTCAACGACTCCTTATCAACTGACAATATGGGAAAAGCCCCGCACAGGCGGCTTAGGTCCTGCAAATACGCCCGACTCAGACGAAGGCCACGATCAGCGGCCCCAGCAAGGTCAGGAAAACGTTGGCCAGGGCATACGTGATGGCAAACGGTACGGTGGGAATCGAGTTTTGCGCCGCGTTCAGCACTTCGCCGAACGCGGGATTGGCGCTGCGCGAGCCGGACAAGGCGCCCGCGAAGATGGCGACGTTGTCATAACGCAAGATGTAGCGGCCGATCAGCATGGTCAAGATCATCGGCAGGATGGTCACCACCACGCCCACGCCAAACAGGGTCAGGCCGTGTTCGCGCACGGTTTGCACGGCTTGCAGGCCGGACGTGAGGCCGACGACGGCAACGAAGCCGGCCAGGCCCAGGTCTTTCAGGATTTGCACGGCGCCGCTGGGCATGTAGCCAAACGTCTGGCGCTTGGCGCGGAACCAGCCGAATACCAGGCCCGACAGCAGCACGCCGCCGCCGCTGCCCAGCGTCAGCGGAATCGAGCCGATGCGCGCCACCAGCAAGCCCACGAGCAGCCCGACGACGAGGCCGGCGCCCATGTAGACGAAGTCCGTCTTGGCGCTCGGCACGATCATGTAGCCCACTTCGGCCGCCACGCGCTTGACGTCCTGCTCGGCGCCATAGATGGTCACCACATCGCCCGTCTGCACGACGGTTTCCGCTTGCATGGGCAGAATCTTGCCCATGCGGCTCAGTTGCACGACAAAGATGCCGTGGCGCACGCCCGGCGCCGTCGCGCTGCGGATTTCGCCCACCGTCTTGTTGTGGTAAGCCTTGTTCGTCAGCACCATGTCGCGGCGCTGCATCACCAGTTCCATGCCTTCGACTGCCAGCAATTCCTTGCCCAGCTGGGAAGACACGCTGAGCATGGCTTCGCGGCGGCCCACCAGCAGCACGATATCGTCGGCCGCCAGCACCAGGTCCGGGCTGACGTCGATGATCTGGCCATTGCGTTTCACGCGCTCGATGGTGATGGCCGTGCTCGGATGGGCGCTTTCGATGTCCGCCACGGAGCGCCCGGCGCCCGGACCCACGTCGTAGATGCGGCCGATGAGGTCGGGCGCAGCCGGCGTCTGGCCCGGCCCCAGCACTTGCACGCCCGCCTGCAGCGCCGTTTCCGCCTTGATGGCATCTTCGCGGATGGTGCGTCCCATGAGCTTGGGCAAGATATTGACGCAGACGATGATGGCGCCAAACGAGCCGAACACATACGTCACGGCATAGCCGACGGCCACGTTGCCCTGCAGGCGCGCCACTTCGTCGGCCGCCAGGCCCAGCTTGGTGATCGCGTCGCCGGCCGTGCCGATGATGGCCGACTGCGTCAAGCCGCCCGCCGCCACGCCGGCCGCCAGGCCCTTGTCCAGGCCAAAGACCTTGGCCAGGATGACCACCGTCAGCAGCGCCGTCACGGCCAGCACGACGGCCAGGATGATTTCGCGCACCGACTGGCGGCCCAGGGAATTGAAGAATTGCGGCCCGCTTTCATAGCCAACGGCGTAGATGAACAGCGCGAACAGCACCGATTTCACGCCGGGATCGATGGCGACGCCCACCTGGCTGACGAGCACCGCCACCAGGAGTGAACCGGCGACCCCGCCCAGCTGAAACGAGCCGAACTTGATCTTGCCGATGTAGTAACCCACTGCCAGGGAGAGAAACAAGGCAATTTCAGGCGACTTCTTGAATAACTCATGCAACCATTCCATGCGGACCGCCTTTCGTGTTGAAGGAATTCTTTACTGCGTTTGCCCTTGCTGGCTGCTCATGCGTGCACCGACCCTGCCAGGGCCACGATCAGCGGCCCCAGCAGGGGCAGCACCACGTTCGAGATGGCATAGGTGATCGTGTAGCCCAGCAAGGGCGTGGAATTGCCGGCCGCATTCTGCACGGCCGACAGGGCCGGCGTGCTGCACTGCTGGCCGGCAATGGCGCCCAGCAGCACGGGCGCTTCCAGCTTGAGGAAAAAGTGGCCTACCAGCAGCGACAACGAGGCGGGGATGACGGCGATCAATACCCCCATCAGCGGCAAGGACAGGCCGTACTGGCGGATCAAATCGATCGCCTGCGGCCCCGACGCCAGGCCCACGCAGGCGATGAAGGTGGCCAGGCCGATATCCTTCATCATGTCGAGCGCGCTGGAGGGGATGCCCTGCATGCCCGGCTTGCGCGCCTGGTACCAGCCGAACACGAGGCCCGTCAGCAAGGCGCCGCCGCCCGTGCCCAGCGAAAACGGGATGCCGCCCAGCTTGGCACTAAAGCCGCCGATATACACGCCCAGCACGATGCCGATGCTGGCGTAGACGATATTGCTGCGGTCGCCCGTGGGCACGCGCTTGCCGATGGCGGCCAGCGCCGTGTTCAGCTCGCGCCCTTCCGTCGTGCCGTACAGGCGCAGCACGTCGTCGCGCTGCAGGGCCAGGTCCGGCAAGGGCGGCATGCTGTGCTCGCCACGCACGACGGCCGCCACGTGCACGCCGGAGGGCAAGGCCAGCTGGCGCAAGGGCTGGCCCACCAGCGCGGCTTGCTGCAGCACCACTTCGACGGCCGAGACGGCCATGTTCAAACCCGTCGTGTCGGCAAATTCCTCGCCCAGGATGGCTTCGGCCGCCACCAGCGCGGGACGGTGGCCGATCACCAGCACTTCGTCGTTATTGCGCAAGCGCAATGCCGGTTCCAAGGGCAAGACCTTGCCATGCCGGCGCACGCGCGTGATGCTGGCGCGGCCCGCAAAGATATGCTGCAAGGCGTCGAGGCGGCGTCCCGCGCCGCGGCTGATGCGGTAGGCGCGCCCCACCATCTCCGGCGTGGCCTGCACGCCATCGCCGTCGGTCTGCGCGCCGCCCATCTTTTCCCACAACTTATCGGCTTCCTCGCGCAGGTTGACGCGCAGCAACAGCGGAAAAATCTGGCTGGTGACGATGACGATGGCGATCAGGCCAAAAATGTACGTGATGGAATACGCGGTGACGACGTTGGCCTGCAGCTCGGCGATGCGGGCGGCCGGCAGCGCCAGCTTCGAAATGGCGTCCGTGGCCGTGCCGACGACGGCCGATTCCGTCGCCGCGCCCGCCATCATGCCGGCCGCCGTGCCCTGGTCCAGGCCCAGGAAGCGCGTGGCCAGCAGCACCAGCGCCAGCACCACCACCACTTCGATCAGGCACAGCAGGCCCAGGCGCAAACCCTTGGCATTCAGGTTGGCAAAGAACTGGGGACCGCCCGCATAGCCGAGGGCAAAGATGAACAGCATGAAGAAGACATTCTTGACGCTGGCGTCCAGGGTGATGCCCAGCTGGCCGATCAGCAGCGCGGCGACCAGGGTGCCGCACACGCCGCCCAGCTGGATGGGGCCGAAGCGTATCTGCCCTGCCGCGTAACCGAGCGCCAGCGCCAGGAACAGGGCCAGTTCCGGCACCTGGTGCAATACGGACGTGATCGAATCGAGCATGGACGAACCTTCGAAAAGATAACGGATGGTGACAAGGGGACAGCGCGTTCGGCGGCTGGCGGCAGCTGGCTGTGGAACGGGCGCACGGTTCCCGCACGACACCTGCGGCAAGCGCTTGTGCTGGGAAAAAGTTGCAACGTGGAATTATGTTCGGCGAAAATTTAATAAGTGTCAACAGGTGTTCTATTGAACTCGCTTTGCGCTTCATCAAACATCGGGCGCACGATTGAAGCCACTGTTTGACATTGATCAATAAGATTATTAGTAATGTTTGGGACGATACCAAAGTGCCTTGCGCGCCAGCGGCGTCTCCTCGGGCAAGTCGGGATTGGCCAGTTCCAGCACGTGGCGCCGGGACAGCTGCAGGCCGTCCGCGAGGCGGCCGAAATGGCGCTGGAACAGCTGCGCGAAACTGCCATCGGCAAGCATGCTTTCCAATCCCCTTTCAATGTGGCGTGCCAGTTCCGGCCTGTGCTTGCCGACAAAGAAGTACAGCGCGGCCGGGTAGCGGATGACGAGGTGGGCGTCGAGCGCCAGCGGCAAGTGCGCATGGCTGGCCAGTTCGCTTTGCGCCTCGATCACGGAACGGGGAAAGTAATCGATGCGCCCTGCCGCCAGTTGCTGGAACAGGCCTTCGTAGGTACTCGAGGTATCGAGGCGCAAGCCATTCGCCTGCAGGATGGCGGAGTCGGGCCAGTCGCGCATCTGGCCGGCCGACAGCCGCGCCAGGGCGGCGATGCTGCGCACGCCGCGCAGCAGTTGCGGCTGGCGGGCCTGGATCAGGGCCACGCGCCAGCCGATCAGGCCGCGGTCGATGGGGATGCGCACCGGCAACAATTGCGTTTCGCGCGCGCGGCTCGTCATGGCCCAGACGACGTCGACACCGCCCGACGCCGTGGCAATTTCCTGCATCGCGCGCGTCTGCACCATGCGCAGTTCGGAGCGGCGCAAGGCATACGCCTGGCCCGACCTGGCCAGCGCCTGTTGCAGCAAGGCCGTCACATAGCCTTGCTGCGGATCATCGAGCGCCTGGTGGCGCGGATACACGAGCGGCAGCGGCGGCACCGCGCCGGCGGCCGCACCCAACGGCCACAGGGCGGCAAGCTTGAGCAGGGGGCGGCGCTGCATAGCCCCTCCTTTCCAGCGCTGTCATAGCGTTCTTATCAGAATGACAGTATCGCGCAGCAGGGCACGCTTGTCGACTGGAATACGGCAACTGTGTACAAAACAACAGCACTTTCAAGGTGACCCGCAGGGCTGGGGATTAATCCAGATCAATAAAACCGCAAATACAAAATAAATCTTGCGTGCTGCTCTGGACGGCATGCGCATGGCTCGCCTACGCTGTTTTTTTATCTGAAAAACAAGAGGAACCCATGCAGACAGCACGCTTGAATATTATCGGAATGGATCATGAAGGCTGCGCCGACAGGCTGACGGGCGCGCTCGAAGCCGTCACGGGCGTGGCCACCGTGTGCGTCTCGCTGGCGCGCCACGGCGCCACGGTGCAGTTCGACGAACGGCTGGCCACGCAGGAACGCCTGCTGGCCGCCGTCAACGACGCCGGCTTCATGGGCGAGGCGACGGATGAAGAACAGCTGGCCTCGTGCAGCGGCGCCTGCGGCCACTGCCGCCACTGAACGCCACTGAGCGCCCGCCCTCCCTTTCTTCGCTCAGCCTTCGCGCGCGCCCCGGTCGCGCAGATGCGCCAACACGCGGCGCGGTCCCAGCGCCTGCAGGTCGAATGGCGGCAACTCGATGGCATCGAGCGTATTCTTGAACAGCAAGCCCAGTTCCGTGTCGCCTTCCAGGCTCAAACGGCGGCTGAAGAACAGCGTGTCCGGATCTTCCTGGCGCCGCGCCAGCAGCATCAAATCATGCACGCTGGCGGCGATGCACAGGTCCGGCACGTCCGCATAGCGCTCCGCCACGAACACCGTGCCCTGCCACTCGAAATCGAAGGCGATGCCCGCGTCCAGCAGCCGCAAGCGCAAGCTGCGCCCTTCCAGGCTGCCCCGCACGTCGTCGGGCAATTGCGGCGCCAGCAGGCGGTTCAAGCCCTGCACGAACAGCCAGGAGGCGGGATACGGGGGCAGCTTGGACAGCAATTCGGCCAGCGGTTCGGGCAGCCGGTACGACACTGCGGGCTTGCTCATGCCCGGCCTGGCGGGGCTTGGGGCCGGGACGGGCAATCTTTCCAGTTGATCTTGCATGGTGCTTCCTTTCGAGGCGTTCAATGGGCGGCGTGCTGTTCCATGCCGGGCTGGCCGTGCCAATAGCCGTCGCAGGCGCCGGCCGGCTGGCAGGCCGCCAGCTGGGCCTGGGCGCCGATGCCGCTGACCTGGCCGCGGCGGGCGCGGTCGAAGATGGCGATGACTTGTTCCGTATGCATGGCCTGGGGGCTGATGCGCGCCACCGCCACGCCCATGTCGCGCATGGCGTCGAGTTCGCGCACCAGGTTGTAGACCAGCGCCGACTGCGTCTGCGTGCCATTCAGTACGAGGAAGGGCACTTCGTCGCGCGTGCGCAGCAACAGGCCGTCCGGCTCTTCCAGGCAGCTGTAGCCGCAATCGTCCTTCGGCAGGTTGCGGTTGCGCGCCGTGAAGCAGCGCGCGGAAAACGCCAGCGGCATGCGGCCGTAGGCGAAGACTTCCGTCTCCAGCCCTTCCGGCTTCTGGCGCTGCATCTCGGCCAGCGCCGTCTGCCCCATTTCCAGCGGCATCACCCAGCGCCGCGCGCCCAGGCGCGCCAGCAATTGCAGGCTGGGGCCATTGAACAGGTTCAAATGGGGACCGGCGACGAAGGACGTGCCCTTTTCCATGCAGTGCACGGCGCCCATGTCGTTGGCCTCGACCGAATAGCGGCCATTGCCCGTGATGCGGCGCAGGGTCGCCAGTTCCGCGCCCGCCTCGATCAGCGCCTGCGTCGACAGCACCACTTCCTTGCCGGCGGCGGCCAGCATGTCGGCGATATCGAGCCAGTCGGCCAGGCGCACCTCATGCCGGCGCGAGCACACGGTCTCACCCAGGTAGACGATATCGACGGCGGTACCGGCGATCTGCTGGTAAAACTCGAAGACGGTGGCGCGCGGCCAGTAGTACAGCAAAGGGCCAAGTGAAAGCTTCAGCATGTTCATCCTTTATTTCCAAGATCTATGGTAGGCGCCCAAGGTGTGCTGCTGGCCTTCGGCCAGCTTGTCCATGGCCGCCATCCAGCCCGGCTTGACGGCGTAGCGCGCATTGCCTTCGCGGCAGGCGTCGATCGCTTCGCGCCACACGCGCGTGACCTGCGCCACGTACGCGGGGCTGCGCTGGCGCCCTTCGATCTTCACGGCGCGCACGCCCATGGCGATCAGCTGCGGCAGCAGCGCCAGGGTATTCAGGCTGGCCGGCTCCTCGATGGCGTAATACTCTTCGTCGTTGACTTCGAAACGCCCCTTGCACAGGGTGGGATAGCTGGCGTTTTCGCCGGGCGCATAACGGTCGATCAGCACGCCGTTCAGGCGCGATTCGAGGCCGTTCGGCGTTTCCAGCCAGCGCACGGATTTCGCCGGCGAGCACACGCCGTGGGTGTTCGGCGCCTCGCCCGTCGCATACGACGACAGCGCGCAGCGCCCTTCGACCATCACGCACAGGCTGCCGAAACCGAAGACTTCGATCTCGACTTCCGTCTTGCTGATCAGTTGCTCCACCTGCGCCATCGACAACACGCGCGGCAGCACGGCGCGGGCGATGCCGAAGTGTTCATGGTAAAAATTGATGGCTTCGTAGTTGGTGGCCGAACCTTGCACGGACAGGTGCAGGCGCAGCTGCGGGTGGTGCTGGGCCGCATACGCCATCAAGCCCGGATCGGCCACGATCATGGCATCGATGCCGGCATCGGCGGCGCGGTCGATGGCGCTGCGCCACACGGCCCAGTTGTGCGGCTGCGGATAGGTGTTCAGCGCCAGCAGCACCTTGCGTCCATATTGGTGGGCGTAGCGCACGCCCTCGGCGATGGCCTTCTCGTCGAAATTGAGGCCGGCGAAATTGCGCGCATTGGTGGCATCGCGAAAACCCAGGTAAACGGTGTCGGCGCCATTGTCGATGGCCGCTTTCAAGGCAGGCAGGCTGCCGGCGGGGCAGACCAGTTCCAGCGGTCCGGCCACGCGGGTGGCGGTGGTTGATTCAAGCATCATGGTGTTCACAGTCCTGTATCGGCTCAGGGTGCAGACTATAGCCCCGCCCAGGCTGCCCAGTCCTTGACGCAGGTGAAGGAATGCATGCATGGCTGGCGCGCGTTCAACTTGCTTGACCTGGCTGTAAAATGCCCTCCTTTTCTCCCTCTTCGATTGCCCGCCATGCCCCGCAAACCGCTGCTGATCTTCCTGCTCACCCTGTTCCTCACCGTGCTGCAGGTGCAGTGGGCCTCTCCCACGGAAGGCTACGACGCCGAGGCGCTCTCCGTGCTGTCGCCCGAAGTACTGGGCGCGTATCCGGGCGTGCTGCTGCTGTTCCTGCAAGCCGTCTTCGCGCGCCGCGCCATGCCCGTGACGCGCCAGGCCGCCACCTGCACGGGACTGCTGGCCGTCTACTGGCTGCTGGCCAATTACGTCACGTTCGACGCGCGCGTGGCCAGCTGGAGCACCTTCTCGACGCGGGAAATCTGGGCGCACGTGCTGCCCGCCTCCATCCTCAGCATCGCCGTCTGCGGCGCCGCCTACTTCGCCGCGAGCGCCTTCATCCTGCGCCAGGGCCGCCTGAAAAAGTAAACGAGGGCGCTTTTTTCACCTGCATCAAGGATTCGTCACGCCACTGCACGCACCCTTTGACGCCACTATATTTAGTGATTAATCTCCATAAAAACACCGCATGTTGTGTTTATTGGAGGTTTCATGACGACGAATGCAGTTTCCCCCACACGCGGCCAGGTCGATGTCGCCGCGTCCATCAATGAATACCTGGACCGGCGCGACTGGCGTGTCAACGCCAACGCCAACCAGGGTTACTCGCTGGGCGGCCTGATACTCAATGTGTCGGGCAAGGTCATCGCCAACTACTGGCTGGACCAGGTCTATCCGCCGGAAGTGGGCGCGGCGCACCGCGAAGCGGCGCTGCACATCCACGACCTCGACATGCTGGCCGGCTATTGCGCCGGCTGGTCGCTGCGCACCCTGCTGCATGAAGGCTTGAATGGCGTGCCGGGCAAGATCGAGTCCGGTCCGCCGAAACACATGTCGAGCGCCATCGGCCAGATCGTCAATTTTCTCGGCACGCTGCAAAACGAGTGGGCCGGCGCGCAGGCGTTCAGCTCCTTCGACACCTACATGGCGCCCTACATCCGCAAGGACAGCCTGCGCTACGAAGACGTGCGCCAGTACATGCAGGAACTGATCTTCAACCTCAACGTTCCCTCGCGCTGGGGCACACAGACGCCGTTCACCAACCTCACCTTCGACTGGGTTTGCCCGGACGACCTGCGCGAGCAGATTCCCGTCATCGCCGGCCAGGAGATGGACTTCAGCTATGGCGAGCTGCAGGCCGAGATGGACATGATCAACCGCGCCTACATCGAGATCATGATGGCGGGCGACGCCAAGGGCCGCGTCTTCACCTTCCCCATCCCCACCTACAACATCACCGAGGATTTCGACTGGCATAGCGAAAATGCCGAACGCCTGTTCGAAATGACGGCCCGCTACGGCCTGCCCTACTTCCAGAATTTCATCAATTCGGAACTCAAGCCGAACATGATCCGCTCCATGTGCTGCCGCTTGCAGCTGGACTTGCGCGAACTGCTGAAACGGGGCAATGGCCTGTTCGGTTCCGCCGAGCAGACGGGTTCCCTGGGCGTGGTGACGATCAATTGCGCGCGCCTGGGCCACCTGTGGCGCGGCGACGAGCCAGCCTTGATGGCAGACCTGGAGCGTCTGCTGGAGCTGGGCAAGACCAGCCTGGAAATCAAGCGCCGCACCATCGAGGACCTGATGCAGCAAGGCCTGTTCCCCTACACGAAACGCTATCTGGGCACCCTGCGCAACCACTTTTCCACCCTGGGCGTGAACGGCATCAACGAGATGATCCGCAATTTCAGCAGCGACGCCTGGGACATCACGACGCCAGAAGGCCACGCGCTGGCCGTGCGCCTGCTCGACCACGTGCGCGCCCGCATGGTGGCCTTCCAGGAAGAGACGGGCCATATGTACAACCTGGAAGCGACGCCGGCCGAAGGCACGACCTACCGCTTCGCCCGCGAAGACCGCAAGCGCTTTCCCGCCATCCTGCAGGCAGGCACCGCCGACAACCCGTATTACACGAATTCGTCGCAACTGCCCGTCGGCCACACGGACGACCCGTTCGAGGCGCTGGAATTACAGGATGTGCTGCAGCGCAAATACACGGGCGGCACGGTGCTGCACCTGTACATGACGGAAGCGCTGTCCGACGCCAACGCCTGCCGCGAGCTGGTAAAACGCGCGCTGAGCCGCTTTTCGCTGCCCTACATCACCGTCACGCCCACGTTTTCCATCTGCCCGCGCCACGGCTACCTGGCCGGCAAGCATGAATTCTGTCCCACCTGCGATGCGGAGCTCATTGCCCGCAAGCAAGCCCAACCTGCTCCATCACTTGAGGAAACGCCATGAATGCACGTCCCGACTTCACTCCCGCCATCACCCTGCTCGATACGGAACGCCAGCGCTGCGAAATCTGGACCCGCGTGATGGGCTACCACCGCCCCGTCGCCTCGTTCAACATCGGCAAGCAGGGCGAATTCCACGAACGCCAGTATTTTACGGAAGCGAGCGCCCGGGTCGGCCAGCCCGCCTGCCATGGCGGCTGAATTGAAGGTGGGCGGCCTGACGCCCTTTTCCGCCACCGACTATCCCGGCAAGCTGGCGGCGGTGGTGTTCGTGCAGGGCTGTCCCTGGCGTTGCGGCTATTGCCACAATCCGCACCTGCAGGCGCGCATGCCGGAAGGCGCCATGCCGTGGCAGGACGTCCTGACCTGGCTGCGCCGCAGAACGGGCCTGGTCGACGCCGTCGTCTTCAGCGGCGGCGAAGCGTGCATGGATCCGGGCCTGGCACGGGCCATGCAGAACGTCAGGGAACTGGGTTTCGGCATCGGCCTGCACACGGCCTGCATCTATCCGCAGCGCCTGCAGGAAGTGCTGCCCCTGGTCGACTGGGTGGGCTTCGACATCAAGGCGCCGTTTGCCGACTATCGACATGTGACCCGCGTGGCCGGCAGCGGCGACCCGGCGCGCGCCTGCCTGGACGCCATCCTCGCCAGCGGCGTCGCCTACGAATGCCGCACCACCACCCATCCGGACCTGCTGCCGGACGACCAGCTGCTGGCCCTGGCCGCCACCCTGGCCGCCAAAGGCGTCGATAACTACGTGCTGCAGCAATTTCGCGCCGAAGGCTGCGCGGATGCGGCCCTGTCCGGACGCCCCCTGCACGGCTATCCGGCGGTGCGCACGGTGGCGCAAATCGGCGCCATGTTTCCCCGTTTTACATTCCGTAATCATGGCAGTTGAGCCGACAAGCACATTATTTCGGAAAGCCCCGCAAAATTCCCCGTTCTGCAACGCTGAAATGTCTTGCGTGCTGTAATGTATCAACTGTGCTGCGTACCACGCGCAGCCCGTCAGATTCCTCACACCGCATTACAGATAAGCGTCATCCATGAACGATTTCACCGCAGTCAGCCCAGGCACCCCTTCCACCCATGCCGACATCCTGTACGGCCCGCCGCGACCGGATCTGCTGCGCGAAGAAGTGCTGGCCGACCTGCTGGAAGCGACGGCCCGCCGCTGCCCGCAGCAAATCGCCCTGATCGATGGCGCGCGCCGCATCACGTATGCGGAGCTCGATGCCCAGGCGGGCCTGGCGGCGTCGCGCCTGGTGGCGGCCGGCGTCAAGCCGGGCGACATCGTGGGCCTGTGGCTGCCGCGCGGCGCCCATTTGCTGCTGATGCAGGCGGCCATCGCCAAGGCGGGCGCCGCCTGGCTGCCCGTCGATGAAGACACGCCCGTCGAGCGCCTGCAAGTGTGCCTCGATGACGCCAATGGCGCGGGCGTCGTCAGCTGCGCGCAATTCGCGCCACGCCTGCTTGATGCGGGCATCCAGCGCCCCGTGTGGACAGCGGAAAGCCTGCTGGCCCCCGCCGCGCCGGGCGAAGCGCTGCCCGCGCGCGGCGCCGTGCTGCCTGAACACCCGGCGTACGTGATCTATACGTCCGGCTCCACGGGCAAGCCGAAGGGCATCCTGATCAATCAACGCAGCATCTGCCACTTCCTGCGCAGCGAAAACGCCGTGCTGGAAGTGACGCAGGACGACACCGTCTACCAGGGCTTTTCCGTCGCCTTCGACATGTCGTTCGAGGAAATCTGGATCGCCTACCTAGTGGGCGCCACCCTGTGGCTGGGTCCCAAGGATATCTCGGGCGACCCGGAAGCCTTGCCCCGCGCCCTGGCAGAGAACAAGGTCACCGTTCTGCACGCCGTACCGACCTTGCTGGCCCTGTTCGCCGAAGAAGTACCGAGCCTGCGCCTGATCAATCTGGGCGGCGAGATGTGCCCGGAGTCGCTGGTCGAACGCTGGTCGCGCCCGGGCCGCGCCATGTTCAACACCTACGGGCCCACGGAAGCCACCGTCTCGTGCAGCCTGGCGCGACTGCGGCCCGGCGAACCGGTCACCATCGGCACGCCGCTGCCCAACTATGGCTTGCTGGTGCTGCAGGTGGCCGAAGCGGGAGAAAACCGTCCCCTGGCCCTGCTGCCTCGCGGCGAGACGGGAGAATTGTGCATCATCGGCCCCGGCCTGGCCGAGGGTTACCTGGGCCGGCCCGACCTGACGGTGGAAAAATTCCTGCCCAATCCCTGGGCGACCAGCGACGATGACGCGCGCCTGTACCGCACGGGTGACCTGGCGCGCATCGATGCGGACGGCCAGGTGCTGTGCCTGGGCCGCGCCGACGACCAGGTGAAAATTCGCGGCTTCCGCGTGGAGCTGGGCGAGATCGAAGCCGTGCTGGCGCAGCAGGCGGGCGTGGGCACGGTGGCAGTATTGCTGCGCAAGGACGACGGCATCGACCAGCTGGTGGCGTATATCGTCGGCAGCGACGAGGCGCCCGAGGACGCCCTGGCGGCGAAAACCCTGCGCACTGCCCTGAACCTGCATTTGCCGCCGTATATGGTGCCGGGCCGCTTTGAATTGCTGCCGCTGATGCCGCGCCTCACTTCCGGCAAGATCGACCGGAAAGCATTAAAGGCCATGCCATTGGCCACGCCGCCCGCAGGCGAGGCGGGCGAATCGGACGTGCCGGAAACGCCGGCCGAAGCGGCCCTGTTCGCGGCGCTGGCCAAGCTGTTTCCTGGCCAGGCGATCTTGCGCCAGCTGGATTTTTTCAGCGACCTCGGTGGCCATTCCTTCCTGGCTGCGCGCCTCGCATCCGCCCTGCGCGCCGATCCGGCCTACGCCCACATGACGGTACGCGACATTTACCAGAACCGGCAGATCGGCAAGATCGCCGCCGTGCTGGGTGAAGCGCCTGCGCTGGCCACCCCGGAAGCGGAATGGACGCCGCCATCGACCTGGAAGCGCTGGCTGTGCGGCGCCGCGCAGGCGGCGGCCGTGCCTGGCCTCGTCACCCTGCGCATGGCGCAGTGGATGGCGCCCTTCTTCACCTATCACTTCTTCACGGGCGACACGGGCGATACGGTGCCGCGCGCCATCGCCGCCTCGATCGGCGTATTCCTGCTGGCGACCCTGGCCGAATTTGCCATTGCGATTGCCGGCAAGTGGCTGATCGCCGGGCGCCTGAAGCCGGGCAGCTATCCGCTGTGGGGCATCACCTACTACCGCTGGTGGCTGGCAGACCGCCTGGTCGAATCGGCACCCGCCTACCTGCTCAGCGGCTCGTCCCTGAACAGCTGGTGGCTGCGCGCGCTGGGCGCCAAGGTGGGCAAGGAAGTGGTCATCGGCTCGATGACCCTGCGCGCGCCTGACCTGCTGGCCATCGGCGACAACGTCAGCGTGGGCAATGCCGTCAACTTTGAAAACGCCAGGGTCGAGCGGGGCCGCCTGTTGCTGGGCCAGATCCGCATCGGCGACGATGCCTGCATCAGCTCTTACGCTATCCTGGAAGGCAATACCAGCGTGGGCGCGTTTGGCCACCTGGAGGGACAATCGGCGCTGGCCGATGGCGCCTCGGTACCGGCCGGCAGGGTCTGGACTGGCTCGCCCGCGCGCGATATCGGCCCGTTTGACGTGGCCAGCCAGCCGCCGCGCCCCGCCGTCTCGCGCCTGCGCCTGACGGGCGAAACCCTGTTCTTCTGCTTTGGCATGGTCCTCATCGCCGTGCTGTTCTTCATGCCCGTCTTCCCCAGCTTCGTGCTGATCGACTGGTTCGACGAGCGCGAAATGATGCCGTGGCTGCAGGGACGCGACGTGACGACCCAGCTGGCCCGCTACTTCCTGCTGGCCTTCCCCGCCAGCGCCGTGCTGATCGTGCTGACGGCACTGCTGTCGGCCGCCATCCGCTGGGGCGCGCTGCCCCGCTTGAAGCCGGGCAGTTCGCCCGTGCACAGCAATATCTATTGCGCCAAGTGGCTGGTCAGCCATATCCAGGAATCGAGCCTGAACGTCCTGCACGGGATTTACGCCACCGTCTACGCGCCCTACTGGTACCGCCTGCTGGGCGCCAAGGTGGGCAAGGGCGCCGAGATTTCCACGGCGCTGGGCGTGGTGCCCGACATGCTGACCCTGGGCGACGACACCTTCATCGCCGACGCCGTCATGCTGGGCGACGAACAGATCGACGGCGGCTGGATGACCATGCGTCCCACCGTCATCTCGCACCGCAGCTTTGTCGGCAACGGCAGCTACATCCCGGACGGCACCGTGCTGCCCGAACACGTGCTGATCGGCGTGCACACGCATGCGCCGCGCAATGAGCAGATGCATAGCGGCGACACTTGGCTGGGCTCCCCGCCCATGCACCTGCCCGCGCGCGAACAGGTCAGCGGCTTTGCCGAGCACCTGACGTTCAAGCCATCGCTGTTGCGCCGCCTGGGCCGCAGCCTGATCGAAGCGTTCCGCATCGTCGCGCCGCACGCGGTGGTGATCGCCGTCGGCTATACCCTGGTGCTGGACGTGATGCCGATCGCGGGCGCCGGGCGCTGGGGCGAGGTGGTGGGCGACCTGGCCATCGCCGGCCTGGCCTACGGCATCGGCAATTTTTTGGTGGTGGTGCTGTTCAAGTGGCTGCTGCTGGGACGCTACCGCAAGCACGCGGCGCCCATGTGGACGCCGTTCGTGTGGATTTCCGAAGGCGTGACGAATCTGTACGAAGGCATCGCCGTGCCCAACTTCATGCGCTACTTGCGCGGCACGCCGTGGCTGCCTCTCGCCTTCCGCCTGTTCGGCTGCAAGATCGGCCGCGGCGTCTACATGGACACGACGGACATCACGGAATTTGACTGCGTGCACATCGGCGACTACAGCGAATTGAACGCCCTCACCTGCCCGCAAACGCATCTGTTCGAAGACCGCGTGATGAAGATCGACCACGTGGAAATCGGCCAGCGCGTCTACATGGGTCCGCGCAGCTCCGTGCTGTACAGCGCCAAGGTGGGCGACAATGCGCGCCTGGGACCGTTGACCCTGGTGATGAAGGGCGAGCATATCCCCGCCGGCAGCAACTGGGCGGGCTGCCCGGCCGCGCCGCTGCGCAGCTGATCGCAGTCGATGAATCGTACGGTGCTCTGGTCTGGAAACGGCGTGCTGGTGATCGGCATCGCCGCCGTGCTGCCGCGCGCCGAAGCCCGCTTGCGCATCCGCGCCGCCGTGCGCGAGGCGCTAGCCCAGTGGCTGAAGCTGGACATCGATGCGATTTCGGTGGTGTCGACGCCTGGCCAGGCCCCGCGCCTGCTGCTGGCCGGTCGCGCGGCGGGTTTGTCATTGACCCATGACGAGGGCATCTCGCTGGCCGCCGTCCATCTGCACGGCCCTGTCGGCCTTGACGTGATGCGGGTGCAGGCGATTGCCGACGGGTTCAATCTGGCGCGCGATTACCTGGGGCCGCAGGTGACGCAGGAGCTGGCTTCGTTGCCCGATGCTCAACGCCCATTGGCCCTGGCGCAAGCGTGGACGGCGCGCGAGGCGGCGCTCAAGTGCGCGGGCTTGCCGCTGGCGGAATGGGACGGGGCCGCGCCAGCTTGCCGCCTGCAGGCTTTGAGCGTGGCGGCTCCGTATGTGGCGACCCTGGCATACTAGTCTTCCTTGCCCTCGGCCGCCCCGCCGATCTGGACGAAAATCAGTTTTACGATAATACTGACGAGCAGTCCCAGCACCCCGATCAATTCCAGCATGGCCATTCCTTTGCAGTGACAGCAGACCAGGCCACTGTAACGCGAACCCCGGGGCCAGGCTAATATCAAATCAGGCAGTCTCCGATCTCGAAAAGGCATACGATTGATTTCCATCAGACAGTTCCGCTATTTTGTCGAAGTCGTCGATGCGGGCAGCTACTCGCGCGCGGCGGAAAAATTATATATCGCGCAATCGGCGCTGAGCCGGCAGATCAAGGAGCTGGAGGGCGAGGTGCAGGCGCTGCTGCTGACGCGCGACGCGCGCCATATCGAACTGACGCCTGCGGGACAGGTCTTTTATGAGCGGGCCAAACGCATCCTCGAAGATATCGACGAAACCGTGCGCCAGACGCGCCACGTGGGGCAAGGCGCGCAAGGCATCATCCGCCTGCTGCATTCGAGTTCCGTCACCCTCACACCCGCCATCGGCGCCGTACTGAACCGCCTGCTGGCGCAGTTCCCCGGCGTTTCGCTGGATATCTCCAAGGGATCGTCGGAAAACCAGGCGGCAGACATCGAGGAAGGCCGCGCCGACCTGGGCCTCGTGCGCCTGCCCACCTTGCGCAAGCATGCCAACATCGTCGTACGCGAACTTTACGCGGAAAAGCTGGTGGTGGCCGTGTCAGCGATGTCGCCATTGGCCGCGCTGGAACGCACGACGATCGCCGCCCTGCGCGACGAAGCCTTCGTCTCGATCCCGCACAAGGACCGGGGAGGCCTCAGCTACCTGGTGGCGGGCCTGTGCCTGGCGCAGGGATTCTTCCCGAAGGCGGCGCGCGCCCTGTCGCGCAAGACTTCACAGCTGAACCTGATCGAAGCGAACATGGGCATCGCCATCGTCCCGGACAGCATGCGCCTGGTGGCGCCGCCCGGCGTGCGTTTTATTCCCCTGCCGGACGAGGAATCGCATTCCGTCGTGGGATTGATCTCGCCGCGCGCCGCTGGCGGCATGGTGGCCGCGTTCACGGAAGCATTCGTGCACGAGATGGCCAAGCTGCCGGCCGATTAGCCTTCCGCATACAGCGCCGCATCCGCGTCGCGCACGGCCGCCATCAGCAAGGCCAGCTTCATGACGTCGAGCTGGCCATCCGTGCGCACGCGCGAGCACAGGTCGATGCCGTAGGGGCGCACCTGGCGCAGCGCCTCCATCACGTTGGTGGCGTCCAGCCCGCCGGCCAGGAAGACGGGACGGGGGCTGGCGCGCACGAAGCGCGCGCTGACAGACCAGTCGTGCGTGCGGCCCGTGCCGCCCAGTTCAGGCACGGCAGCGCCGGGACGGCCGGAGTCGAGCAAAAACGCATGGACGTGGGGCGCATAGGCGGGGATCAGCGCCAAAGCCTCGGGCCCCTCCACGTGGATCACCTGCACGCGCCGCACGTGCGGCAGCAAGCGCGCCAGCTCGGCCACCTCGCCCGGGTCGATATGCCCGACGATCTGCACGGTGGACGGCTGCGTGGCGCGCACATGTTCTGCGATGGCTGGCGCCGTCGTCTCGGACGTCAGCAGGAACGTGGCCACGGGCGGCGGCGTCCAGGCGGCGATTTGCGCGATGCGCGCATCGGGAATCGGGCCAGGGCCGGACGGCATGGCCGCCACTAGGCCCAGCGCGTCGGCGCCGGCGGCAATGGCCAGTTGCGCTTCGTCGATGGAAGCGATACAGCAAATCTTGATGCGGGTTCTCATGGCCTGGCGTGTTCAATCGGGATGATCAACATTACAACACAGGGCGACGCGCGCGCCAAGATACGCGGTCAAGCCCGCGCGCGATTGTGTGCCAGAATGGGGCCTGCCCACTTCCCGAGGAATCCATGGCCGACTACAAGAACCCCAGCTACGTAGCCCGCTCCATGCACCCGCGTTTCGATGAACTGACGTCACCGGGCGACGCCGTGCCGTATTCGGGCATCTACCGCTGCGACGGCTGCGCGCACGAAATCGTCTCCACGGAAGGCCACGTCATGCCGCCGCAAAACCACCATCAGCACAACAGCGAGCAGGGTCCGATCCGCTGGCGCCTGATCGTCAGCCCGCGCTGATTGACAGGCGCCAGGTGGCGGACGATACTTGATTTATCCGGGATCGCCATTGGAAGCCGCGTATGCGCATCGTCGACTTTGAAATCCGCAAGGAGTGTCCGCCGCAGTTGTGCGACTGCGAACGCGAGCGCCTGCTCGACGATCCGCAGGCAGACGTTTCCATCCTGCGCCTGAACCTGACGGAAGAAAAGCGCCTGCTCGCGCATATCGAGGGCATCGCCACCCATGCGCAGTTGCGGAAGCTGCAGCAGCGCTTGCGCGACAACCTGGGCGTGGAATTGCAGATTACGCCGGGCAGCGGCGAAGTGCGCACCGTGCGCGGTTTCCAGATCCGTCTGCTGGAGCGGCCCGGCCTGTGCCGCAAGACGCGCGCCGCCATTCCGGCCGCCGTACGCCGCTGCCTGGCCGCGCATCCCGAAATCGCGTTTGCAATCCTGAATGAAAACGACTTGCTGGGTGGTGTCTAGACGCCGGCGCGGATGGGAATGACCCTGCCCTTCGCTTCGCGCGCCCGCAACTGTCCGCAGCCGCCCTCCACGTCCTGCCCGGCCGAATCGCGCAATTTGGTCAGTACGCCGCGCGCGTGCAGGGCGGCGGCGATCGCCCGTGCCTTTTCCCAGCTGGGGCGCCGGAACGGCAAGTCGGCTATGGTGTTATACGGGATCATGTTCAGCACCGCATATTTCCCCTTCAAGAGTTCAACGATGCCGTCCATCTCGTCTTCGCCATCGTTGACGCCTTCCATCAAGGTCCACTGGTACTGCACCGGGTAGCCCGTCAGGCGCGCATACGATTCGCCGAAGTCCACCAGTTCCTGCGGGGTGAGCCTGGGCGCGCGCGGCAGCAGCTGTTCGCGCAGCGCAGGCTTGGTGGTATGCAGGGACAGGGCCAGCGCCGGCTTGACGCGACCTTGCGGCAAGCGCTCGAAGGCGCGCGGGTCGCCCACGGTGGAAAACACGAGGTTCTTGTGGCCGATATTGCCCTCGGTGCCCAGCAGGTCGATCGCTTCCATCACGTTGTTCAGGTTATGCGCCGGTTCGCCCATGCCCATGAAGACGACTTTTTTCACGGGGCGCAAGGTGCGCGCCAGTACCACTTGGGCGACAATTTCTCCACTGGTCACTTGCCGGATCAAGCCGTCGCGGCCCGTCATGCAGAACTGGCAGCCGACGGCGCAACCGACCTGGCTGGACACGCACAAGCCGTCGCGCGGCAGCAGCACGCTCTCCACCGTCTGGCCATCGTGCAGCCCCACCAGCAGGCGCGCGGAACCGTCAGCGCCCGGGTGGGTGCTGAGCAATTTCAGCATGCCCTGCAATTCCAGGTCGAGCGCGGGCAAGGCCTCGCGCACGGGCAGCGGCAAAAAATCCTCGGCGCGGCGCCGGCCCTGGTCATGCGGCTGCGCCTGTATCCAGTCGCGCAGCACGCGCTGTTCGTGCAGGGGCTTGGCGCCCAGGGCGCGCAGGCGCTGGCGGAGATGATCGATTTGCATGGATTCTGAATAAAAAACGGCGCGCCGGCAGGAATGCGAGGCGCGCCGCGAATGGCAAGGAAAAGGCTTAGACCTTTTTCACGAACTCGGTTTTCAGGCTCATGGAACCGAAGCCGTCGATCTTGCAATCGATATCGTGGTCGCTGTCGACCAGGCGGATGTTCTTGACCTTGGTGCCCATCTTGACGACACCGCCGCCGCCCTTCAATTTCAAGTCCTTGATGACGCTGACCGTGTCGCCGTCCTGCAGGATATTGCCGGCCGAATCGCGGTACACCTTGGCGCCCTCTTCCGCCGCTTCTGCAGCCGTGGCCGACCATTCATGCGCGCATTCAGGGCAGATCAACTGGCTGCCGTCTTCATACGTGAATTCGGATTGGCATTGCGGGCATGGTGGTAATGTGCTCATTTTCTTCTCTGTCTGGTGAACAGCGCGTGCTGTAAAAGCCGACATTATACTGCCTACGCCCCGCATCAGCTTGCTTTTTTCGCCATCATTATCAATGGCGGCGAATAATCTCGATGGTGCTGTGGACAATTTCTTCGTGGATGCCGATGCGCGCGCGCAGTTCGGCCGCCGTCAGGCTGGCGTCGCGGCTGACGACGGACAGGGCGCATGAATACAGCTGCTTGCCGACCCTCCACACGTGCAGGTCGACGACGCGCGGCGTGTCGCCTGCGCTTTCCACTTCCACGGCTTCGCGGATTTCATCCACCACGGGATGGTCCATCTCGCGGTCCAGCAAGACCTTGCCCGTCTCCTGCATCAGCTTTTTCGCCCACAGGGCCACCAGCACGGCGCCCGCGATGCCCATCACGGGATCGAGCCAGCGCCAGCCGTAAGCCCACGCGCCGGCCAGCGCAAGGATGGCCAGCACGGACGTGGCGGCGTCGGCCAGCACGTGGATGTACGCGGCCTTCATGTTCAAGTCTTCGCCGTGGCCATGCTGCTCATGGTGACCGTGATGGTCATGATGCCCGTGCTCGTGGCCATGGTCGTGGTGCCCGCCGAGGATCAGCGCGCACACGAGATTGACAGCCAGGCCGAAGGCCGCCACCGCCATCGCCTGCGGATAGTGGATGGGCTGCGGCGAGAACAGACGCTCGACGGAAGCGGCCACCATCAGCACGGCCACGCCCAGCAGCAGGATGGCGCTCGTGTAGCCGGCCAGCACTTCGATCTTCCACGTGCCGAAGGCAAAGCGCGGGTCGCGCGCATAGCGGCGCGCGGCCGCATACGCAAACGCGGCCAGGCCGATGGCCAGCGCGTGCGAACTCATATGCCAGCCGTCGGCCAGCAGGGCCATGGAGTTGTACCACCAGCCGGCGACGATTTCCAGCACCATGGTGGCCAGGGTGATCCACATGACGATGCGCGCGCGGCGTTCCGCCTTGTCGCTGGCTGCGCCAAACACGTGTTCATGCTGCCAGGCGGACAGGTCTTCCTTGATGGATGGCGTTTGCATGACGTGCTCCTTATTTGAGGTAGGTGCGCAGGATGCCCGCGATGTCGTCGGCGCCCCTGGCCCGCTCGTCGCCGGAGATATCGGGACTGGCCACGTGCTCGCGCAGGTGTTCTTCGATAACTTCGGCCATCAGGCCATTCACGGCGCCGCGCACGGCCGCGATCAACTGCAGCACTTCGCCGCAGTCGCGCCCCTCTTCCAAGCCCCGCTCCAGGCCTTCCACCTGTCCCTTGATGCGTTTGATCCTGTTCAACAGCTTGGTTTTGTTGTGCGCCGTGTGTCCCATGGTTCCACTCCGATAAATACTATAGGGGGGTATACTATCAGAAAGCGCGCCGCATGCGTCAAGGCGTTAAAAAAGCCGCGCATCCTCGCGGATGGGCGGCTCATTCAGGCAGGAACAGGCGCTATGGCGCCGGGGCGATCTTGCGCAGCTTGCTGGCCAGCGAGGCGTCGGATAATTCGCCCAGGTGCGTATCGACCAGTCGCCCCTGCGCATCATAAAACAAGGTGGTGGGCAGGGCCGAGGAGCCGGCCGCCTTGCCCAGCGCCGCCTCGCTGTCGAGCAGCACATTGCGCAGGGTCACGCCGCTCCTGTCCAGGAAAGCGCTGGCCGCCGCCGCATCCTCGCGCTGGTTCGCATACACGAAGACGATATCGGCGCGCGCCTGCTGCGCGGCAGCCAGCACCGGCATCTCGCGCCGGCACGGCGGGCACCAGCTGGCCCACAGATTGACCACCAGCGGCTTGCCGCCGGCCAGCGCCGCCAGGGTCACCGGCGCGCCATCGAGCGCCTGCAGCGCCACGGCCGGCAAGGCCGCCGGCTTGTCGTAGGCCAGCGAGATCCCCGCGCTCAGCACGCCCCATGCCAGCGCGCCCGACGCCACGCTGATGGCGAGAGGGCGGCGCATGGCCGCCATGGCGGGACGCCGGCAGCGCCACGCGGCGATGGCCAGCGCGGCGGCGATGCCGGCCGGCGCCATGAAGCCGCCATCGCGGATATTGAGGATGGACCAGGGTGCCGCCAAGGGGGAGCTGAAATACTGTTCGTGCCAGCGCAAGACGAATGCCAGCCGCGCCGCCAGCAGGCCGGCGATCAGCATGTCGGAAACGAGGGGGCCGGCGTCCGGCAGTTGGCGATAGCGCCGTAGCGACCACGCCGCGCCGTAGGCGACGCACAGGGAAACGATCAGCAGGACCAGGCCCGTAGGCAGGGCCAGGGGGCCGATTTGCAGGGACAGCATGGGCGCTCTCTATAACGTCGAATGAACGGCCATTCTGCCCGATACGGATTAAGCGGGCGTTAAGAAGCGGCCAGCGCTTCCTTGCGCACGAAATGCATGGCTTGCGGCTGGTCCACCAGCACGCACTGCTTGCCCGTACGCTTGCAGTGGTCGTGCACGCGCCAGTAGGCGTCGTGGCTGACGCAGCCCGTCTGGCAAATCACCAGGTCGGCCGCCACCAGGCCCGCTTCCAGCGCCGCCGCATCGTCGGCGCCATCGTCGCCGCCGGCATGGTGCAGGAAGCGCCCGCCAGCCTGCTCGATGGCTTGCTGCGCCACGTTGGCGCCACCCGCGTCCTGGCCAAGCTCCAAGCTTGAATAGTTGCTCACATATAGCACGGCTTTTTCGCGCACATCGGCCTGCAAGGCGGGCAAAGGTACGACGGAAGGCGCGGGCAGCCACTGCAGGCGCAGCAATTCGCGCATCAGGTCCTGCACCCGTTCGCCGAGCCACTCGACCCGGCGGGCCAGCCGGGCGCGCGTCGGCAAGCCCGGCACGCTGGCCGCCAGTTCGACCAGTTCATCGCGCGCCAGCGCCAGCCGGGTATCGCGGATCACGACCTGCGCCCGCGCGCGCATCAATTCCGCCTCCAGCTGCGCGATGCGGGCCGCCTGCGCAGCCAGTTGCGCACTGCAGCGCGCCTGCGCGCGGCCATATTCCCCCATCAGCACGCGATGCTCGTGCGCGATCATGTCTTCGTTGCCATACACACTGCCCATCATGCCCTCCTTCACCGACCGTGGCGCCATGGCGCCAACCCATCGCACCCCCATGGATTCGAATTATAAATGAGAATCATTATTATTTGTCTATGCGCGTGCGCGCAGTAGGGGTATGCGGCGGCCGCCAGCGTCACGCAGCCGGCGGGCAAGACAGCAGGCGCTGCCAAACATCGTCCTGCACCTGCCGCACATGCCGCAGGCCGTCGGTGCCACGATAGATCCCCAGCGTATTCGGCCACGCCACATCGATGAACAGCAGCCGCGCTGGATCGATCAGCAGGGACTGGCCCACATAATTGCCCTTGATCTCGCCCTTGTTCACGATCAGCAGGCGCGCGCCACCGGCCAGCGCCCGCTCTTCCAGCGCCACGCCGCTGCGCTCGGCCACATCGCGCAGCCAGCGTTCGCGCCAGCGCGCCTGCTCCCCGAACTGCCCCGTTGGCGGCCGGTCCAGCTTGACGACGGCTGCCACGGGACCGTCAATGCCCGCCTGCAGCGAAAAGCCCATGCGTTCCTGCAGTTCGACCGTGTAAGCCTCGCCCTTGACGTCGATCTGGTAGCGCCCCGTCCCGTCCTGTACCCGCAGCTCGGCCTGGTGATAGGCGGGTTGGACGCAACTGGCGTACTGATGGACGAGCACATCGAGAAACGGTGGTTCGACGGGCGATGCCGCCGCCATGGCGGGCGACAGGCTGGCACACAGCACGGCGGCAGCCGCGCATTTCATTGTATTCACTCTTGCTCCGGTTCACGTGGGATGGCTGCCGAAAAACAGGCACGGCACGCCATATTATTGCTTTTAAGTAATATTTCGCAGTATTTTTTGCAATGGTGGAATTGGCAAGATCCGCACTCTAGCAGAAGGGGCAAAAACGGCCCGCACGGCCCGCGCACGACCCGGCCTGCCGCACGATTCAATTGAATCGCGCTTGTTAAATCACTATTTCTAAGGTGTAATCTTATAAGCAAGTCATTGAATTAATTGCAAGTACGCTCATTTCTCCACACGGAGTTCCAATCAATGTCCGAACCGGTCCAAGCAAGCGCGTCGCCGTCACCTGCTACGTCACCCGTCGCCAACGGCTTCAGCCAGGCCACGCGCCTGCTGAAGCTGAGCACGCCCCTGGGCCCGGACAAGCTGCTGGCCGAATGCGTGCGCGGCGAGGAAGGCCTGGGACTGGGCTATGTCTTCAACATCGCCGCCCTGTCGCTCGACGCAGCCATTCCCCTCAAGTCGCTGATCGGCCAGCCCATCCTGCTGGAATTGCGCACGGCCGCCGGCACCGAGGACTGGCGCCCGTTCCACGGCCACATCACCGCCGTCGAACTGGCGGGCGCAAACGGCGGCTTTGCCCGCTACAACCTGACCATGCAGCCGTGGACGGCCTTCCTGGCGCACGGCCGCGACAGCCGCGTCTTCCAGGACCTGGCGGTACCGGACATCCTCGAAGTCGTCTTCGCCCGCTACCAGGGCCAGGGCATGCTGGCGCCCGCCTGGCGCTTCGACCTGCTCGACCGCGCGGCCTATCCGAAACGCAGCATCTGCAGCCAGTACCAGGAAAGCGACTGGGCCTTTGCGGAACGGCTGATGAGCGAGGAAGGGCTGTTTTATTATGCGGAACACACGGGCGATGCGGGCAGCGCCAGCCTGGGCAGCCATACCCTCGTCATCGCCGACCACAACGGCAGCTTCAAGCCCAACGCCCAGGCCAGCATCGCCTACAGCCAGCCAGGCGCCGTCATGCCGCAAGACACGATGGACCGCTGGCGCATGCAGCTGCGCCAGCAAACCAACGGCATCGAACTGTCGAGCTGGGATTACCGCGCGCTGGGCCAGCGCCCCATCAGCGCCGCTGGCGCCAGGGACGGGACGATGGCGCTGGTCAGCCGCGACGCGCCCGGCGCCTATGCCTACCCGTCGCGCGAGCACGGACAACGGCTCGCCGAGCGCCAGTTGCAGGCGCTGACGGCGGCCAGGGAAGTGTTTATCGGCGCCGGCACCGTGCGCACCCTGGCGCCCGGCACCACCTTCACCCTGAGCGGCCAGGCGCAAACGGACGCGGCGGGCGATGGCGACGCAGCGACCTTCCTCGTCACCCGCACGGTGCACTTGATGCATAACAACCTCGATGCGGAGCTGGGCGGCGGACTGCTGCAGCGCTTCGGCCAGGGCTTGCTCGACGCGCTGATCGGCGACGAAGCGGCCGGCAGCCTGCATGCCGTCGGCGACACCATCGGCGAACGCCCGCCCTACCGCAACCGCATCGACGCCATCCGCAGCAAGATCCCCTACCGCAGCAGCTATGCCGATGACCACGGCCAGCTGCTGCATCCGCGCCCCAGCATCATGGGCCAGCAAACCGCCATCGTCGTCGGCCCGGCCGGCGTCCAGCTACATACGGACCGCGACCACCGCATCAAGGTGCAATTCCACTGGCAGCGGGGGACGCAAAGCCATAGCCGGCTGGCGCATCCGGCCGCCGACGGCCACACGGGCGCCCCCGGCGACGATAGCGCCGGCACCTGGGTCAGGGTCGCCACGCCGCTGGCCCCCGTCGCCGGCGCCAACTGGGGCAGCAACGCCCTGCCCCGCGTGGGCCAGGAAGTGCTCGTCGATTTCCTGGAAGGCAATATCGACCGCCCCGTCGTCATCGGCACGCTGTACAACGGCCGCGGCCAGGCCGACGCGCAAAACAACCAGGTCAGCCAGGGCACGGGCGCGGCGACGGGCAACGCGCCGGCCTGGTTTCCCGGCCAGGCCGGCGCCCATGCCCACCCGGCGGCCTTGTCCGGCATCAAGACGCAAGCCATGCAAGCCAGCCAGGGCGGCGGCGGCGCCTACAGCCAGCTGGTATTCGACGACAGCCCGGGCCAGGGCCGTGTCGCCTTGCAGCGCCACGCCGGCCCTCACCAGGGCACGGCCGAACTGAACCTGGGCCATTTGCGCCACCAGAGCGACAACCAGCGGCTGGCGCCGTCCGGCTTTGGCGCCGAGCTGAAAACAGAACACAGCGCTGCCCTGCGCGCGGGAGCGGGCATGCTGCTGTCGGCGCATGGCCGCGATGCCGGCGGCAGCCAGATGGATGCGCAGGAAGCGCTGGAACAGCTCAGGCAAAGCTTGCAACTGCAGACCTCGCTGGCCGAGCAGGCGCAAAAACATTTCGCGCTCGAAATGCCCAGCCCGGCCACAGCCGGTGCGGCCGCGCCAGCTTCCGCTGCCACGCAGGACCAGGCGGAGACGCCTGCGCCAGCCGCCCAGCTCCCCGCCCTCGCCCAGATGCAGCACAGCATCGATGTCCTGGGCGCGACGGCCGAGGGCGCCGCCGCTGCGGGCCAGGGCCAGCAGGCGGCGGGCGGCGAAGGCCAGGCCAGTGCGTATGGCGACCCGCAGCTGCAATTATCCAGTCCGTCCGGCATCGCCGCCACCACGCCGGCCAACGCCGTGCTGGTCGCCGGCGGCAATGGCAGTCTGGCGGCGGGCGCGGATCTCAACTTTGCCGCGCAGGGCAACAGCCTGTACGCGCTGGGCAAGGGCATCAGCCTGTTCACCTATGGCAAGACCAGCAGCAAGGATAAGCCCAACCAGGAAACCGGCATCCGCCTGCATGCGGCCAGCGGCAAGGTCAGCAGCCAAAGCCAGTCCGATGCGACACGGCTGACGGCCGACAAGGCCATCACTGTCAGCAGCACCGCCAAGAGCGTCACGGCGGCGGCCAAGCAGCACATCCTGATGACGGCCCAGGGCGCGTACATCCGCCTCGAAGGCGGCAACATCATGCTGCATGGACCGGGCAAGATCGATTTCAACGCCAGCATGAAGGAATTGGCGGGGCCGGCGAGCAGCCAGCCCACCTTGCCGGCGATGCCGAATGCGGCCGACCTGGGCCGGGCAGTCGAACTGAACCTGCATTATGGCGATCTCGAACCTGTCATTAACTCCCCCTACAAAATCACGTTCGCCAATGGTACTTCACTCAGTGGATTGCTCAACGACAAGGGCCATGCCCGCCTCGAAAACATTCCTCCCGGCGCATATCACATTGAATATGGCGAGGACCAGCGCGACTGGGTAGCGCCGCCATTGGTAGCGGAACCCCGTCTGCGGCAAGCGAGGCAGCAGCTGAAACAGGCTTCCGCATTGCTGGAAGCGGCCAGGAAAAGCAGTAAACCGGATCCCCAACCATGAGCCAGAACTTTGTCGATGAGATTGTAGAGTTTTTCAAGGACCTGATCCTGGGCGACTTCGAGGATGACCAGGGCAAGGCCGCCATGATCGTCGGCGGCGCCATTTCCCTGATCCCCGTGGTTGACCAGGTGATGGATGTGCGCGATGTCTCGGGCATGATCTACCGGGTCGGCAGGAAAGGCGTGTCGCGCGCGACCCGCGATGACTGGGTCGACATGGCGCTGGCGGCGTTCGGCTGCATTCCGGAAGTCGGCAGCCTCTTCAAGACCATCATCAAGCCTTTGCGCAAGTACCGCAAGGAGGTTGGCGCGGCGGCCGCTGGCGGCAATGTCATGATCGAAGCCATGCTGGGCAAGAGCAAGGGCGCCGCGATCAAATTCCTGAAAACCTTCCAGTGGGCGCAAAACACCCAGCTGGCAATCAGCACGGCCATGAGCGCGCTGGACAACTGCGTGCAATTGCTCGGCTACCTGTCGACCAGCCATTGGTGGCTGCCGTCGGACTTGCAGCATTTGGCACGCGACATGAAGCCGCAAGTCGAAGCGGTGCGCGGCCCCCTCAAGGCCGGCATTGCGCAAGGCGCCAAGGCGTTGCAGGACTTGATCGAGGACATGCTGGGCGAAGACGCGTTATGGGCGGCAAAAAAAATCGCCGTCGCCGCCGGCACCGGCGCCAATACGGCAGCCAGGCACAATCACAAGCCCGGCAACACACATCCGCACAGCGCCAACGCCCAGTTCAAGTCGCCCACGATCAGCACCGATAAAAAAACCAAGGGCGTGGATGCCAAAGCAAAAACCAAAGAACGGGACTCGCCGGGCAAGGGCAAGGAACACAAACCCGTGGACGACTCGCACCGCCAGAGCAGCGACGGCGGCACCGCACCGGTGAAGAATACGTCGCGGCCGATTCGCGAATTGCTGTCCAAAGTGCCATTCGGGCCAAAGGGACTCATCGGCGAGCATATGGCAGATTATTATCATATGGAACACGTGCTTAAAAAAGCCACCGCCTGGCCGCACGGTAACGTCAATGGAAAATGGCGCTTTGACTACCCGCGCGTTGTCGGTCCCGATAACGCACACAAACGCCCGACAGAGCTTGTACCCGAAGACTTAAAAAAAATGCTACAAAATGGTGTGGATACCATCTGGCAGACAAATAGCGACACTTTCCATTTCATCGAAGCAAAATTCAGTAGCAGTGCCTACACACTGTTCCAGCGGCTGCAAAAGGAAGTGGAACGTGGCAATATCCCACGCCCCCCGGCATCCCTCAACGACAGAGAGCTGATGTTATGGACTTTGCTCGGTGAACGTATAAAGGGCACGCAGATGGGGAAAAAATGGCTTACCAACAGCACCAAAAACGGTGCCATGCAATCCGTTGAAAATTTAAAAAATCGCTGGACATATCTAATACTGGGAAGCACCGCACTCTCTAATCCGTTCGTGACGGCGGCACACCCGCATGGCAAGCTCAAGTTAGCAGCAGCACCTGGAGTTGTCGACCATCTTGCAGCGACATTGGAATTACTCGCGTCAGGTGATCATTACAATATAAAAATACATGACAAACACAAAGAAACTCATGGCATAAGCGACACATTCAACTATATGGAAATTGATCGCATAGACAAAGGACGTAGAAGCCTCGAAAAAGCAACGTCTAAAAAACCAGTCGATCAACAAGAACAGCAAGAGAACAAGAATAAATCAAGCAAAGCAGTTTCAGGAAAGAGAAAGCGGAGAAAATAACAATGAAGAACCCAGAATTCCATGAACGCCGTCGCCAACAATTCCTTTATGAGGAGCTTTACACTAAAACTCGAGAAAATCAACTTTCACTAATTAAAGGTCAACTTGCCAACAAAAAAGTGGCCGAATCAACACAAAGTCAAACTGTCATTTACCAGTTTTTGTATTTGGAAGCGCTATGGATCTGGATACTCGACTATACGGCAGGTGAGCCGATCGATGCACTGGCGCCGCGCATTGCAGGCATCGTGGATAAATTTGAAGAATGGAATGAAGTCGATCAACTTTATCAACAGGAAGCGGCGCTTGACTTTCCAGAATACGGGCCATACGAATACGAGGGAGCGCCACAGTTTTCCATCCTTTCCGATTATGAAGACACGCTTCAACTACTCAGCATCGCCATCCTGCTACGCGATCAGCGTTCGGTGCGACGCATCATCCACGTACTGCGTAGCCACCGTGGCCACGATGGGCTGTTCGAGCAATTAATTGGCGCATATGTCGAGGACAGTCAAGACCTCGACACCTGCATTATCAGCAAACCCTACGACACCCTGTTGCAAGTATTCTATGAGGAAGATGAGAAAGCTAGCTTAGTCCTGCTGCAAAAATACCTGAAACAGTGGTACCCAGCTATGAGAAATCATCCGCGCTGGTACGATGAGCATCTCAACATCAACGAGGAAGGCTATGCCGCCTATTACGGCTACTGGGCATTCGAAGCAGGGGCGACCGTCTTTATACTCGACCTGGACGACAGCCAGATCGACCATCTGGTCTACCCCAAAGACCTGGTCGATTATGCACGACAGTTATGGGAAGTAGGCCGCTTTACCAGTCAGGAAACAGAACCACTGATGCGCAAGGGACGCGTCGAGGGCGGCCAGCCCTGCCCTCAAACTGGCTTCTGGGAAACCCCAGCAAAATTACACAGCCGCAGCCACTTCGCGCAAGGCCAAATAATGCCTGTTTTTGACGATGCGGCATACGGTGAAACCATCTGGTATTGGAGTGAAGAACAATAGCCAAATTCCATCTCGCACAGCCAGCGACTGGCCCAGCGCAGGAGGCTTTGGAATTGCACGCCTACGCCGCCGAGGCCTGCCCGCAGACCGGACAGTGGCAAGCGCTGGACATTCCGCCGCAAACCCGGCGATTTGAACAAGGCGAGATCATGCGCAATCTGGATTGCGCCTATGGCTTGACGGTGTGGCGCTTCCTGAACGCATAAAAAACAGCGACGGTACTGATGTTCGAAACCATCGAGCTGATGCTCGACTGAAAAAGGCAATCATGCATTGCGGTTTCAGCATGCGCGTACCTTCTTTGACACGAATACAATTTACCCAAGAAAAAAGCAAGTAGCCATGGAAGATTTACCCTTTCATCACCGACGCAGACAGCAATTTCTCCATGAAGAACTTTACAATAGAACACGGGAAAATCAACTTCTTCTCATTGAAGTAGGAAATGATAATGAAAATGTAGCCAATACAACGCAAAGTGCAAATTCGATTTATCAGTTCTTGCATCTTGAACTATTTTGGCTCTGGATGTTGGACTACACCGCAGGCGTCCCCATCCATGAACTTGCCCCGCGCCTTGTCGCCATTATCGACGCATTTGAAAAATGGAATGATGTATATCAATTGCTTCAACAGGATGCCGCACTTGAATTTCCAGAATTTGGCCCCTACGAATATGTAGGCGCCCCGCAATTTTCCAATCTTTTTGAATACGAAAATACCCTTCAATTAATTAGCATTGCCATTTTACTGCGCGACCAGCAATCGGTCATGCGCATCATTAATGTGCTACGTAGTCACCGTGGTCAAGATGGATTATTCGAACAATTAATTGGAGGATATGTCGAAGAAGAAATAAATCTAGACAGTTGCATTCTTGAAAAACCCTATGACACGCTGCTGCAGGTATTTTATGAAGAAGACGAAAGTGCGACGCTCAATCTTGTGAAAAAGTATTTGAAATTATGGTACCCAGCCATGAAGGATCATCCACGCTGGTATGACGAACACTTGCATATCAACGAGGAAGGTTATTCCGGTTATTATGGTTACTGGGCATTCGAAGCAGGCGCAACAGTCTATCTACTCGATCTCGATGACAGCGGTATCAATCACCTGGTCTATCCAAAAGACCTTGTAGACTACGGGCGAAAATTACGCGAAGAAAACCGTTACACCAGCTTGTATACGAAACAGCAGCACAATGTCCGCCGTGTTGAAGGGGGAAATCCGTGTCCCCAAAGTGGTTTCTGGGAAACCTCAGCAAGGTTACACAGCCGCAGCCACTTCGCGCAAGGCCAGGTGATGCCTGTTTTTGACGATGCGGCATACGGCGAAACAATCTGGCATTGGAGTGAAGGACAATAGTCAATATTTCATCTCACACTGCCAAGTATGTTAGGCATTTACGTTGAAAGTAATGTCCGACAACATCTTGCAGAAATCTGCACTAAACAAAAAAATGGTACTTCACCATGAAAAATAACGTCTTTCACGAACGGCGTCGGCAACAATTTCTTTATGAAGAACTTTATAAAAAAACACGGACAAATCAACTTTCCTTGATTCGGGGAGGAGGAGAAAACAAAAAGGATGCATATTCGATAGGCGAAAGCTCCTCCGTTCATCATTTCCTGTATCTGGAATTACTCTGGATATGGATGCTTGACTACACGGCTGGCATAGCCCTCGATCAACTGGCGCCTCGAATCGCCGATATCGTGGACAAATTTGAAGAGTGGAACGAAGTGGATCAAAAATATCAACAGGAGTGTGCACTGAAGCTGCCTGAATATGGTCCATATAAATATTCGGGGGCGCCCGATTTCGCGACACTTTCCGACTACGAAGACACGCTACAACTGCTGAGCATTGCCATCTTGCTACGCGATCAGCATTCGGTCCAACGCATCATCCACGTACTACGTAGCCATCGCGGTCAAGATGGCCTGTTCGAGCAATTGATCAGTGCTTATGCCGACAACGTCGTCGAGCGCGATACCTGCGTGCTTGGCGCCCCTTATGACACCTTGCTAGGTGTCTTTTATGAAGAAGATGAGACGGCCACACTTAGCTTGCTCAAGCAATATTTACAACAGTGGTATCCGGCAATGAAGGATCATCCACGCTGGCATGACGAGCACCTTAGGATCAGCGAAGAGGGCTATGCCGGCTATTATGGCTATTGGGCATTTGAAGCCGGAGCGGCGGTCTTTATTCTCGATCTGGACGACAGCGCTATCGATCATCTGGTCTACCCTAAAGACTTGGTCAATTATGGCCGCAAGTTACGCGCGGAACACCGTTACACAAGCATGGATACTGACTTAATAAATAAGGCCGGTCGTGTTGAGGGTGGTCACCCCTGCCCCCAAACTGGCTTCTGGGAAGCCCCAACAAGGTTACACAGCCTTAGCCACTTCGCGCAAGGCCAAGCGATGCCTGTTTTTGACGATGCGGCATACGGTGAAACCATCTGGCATTGGAGTGAAGAACAATAGCCAAATTCCATCTCGCACAGTCAGCGGCTGGTCCAGTGCAGGGGCCTTTGGAATTGCGCGCTGAAGCCGGCTAGGTCTGCCCGCAGGCCGGCCAGTGGCAAGCGCTGGACGTTCCTCCGTCAACCCGGCGATTTGAACAGGGCGAGATCATGAGCAATCTGGATTCTGCCTATGGCTTGACGGTGTGGCGTTTTATGAAGGCGTAAAGAAACAATGCAGTGAGAGGAGAAAAGATGAGCACAACGGAACGTTTTTTTACTGCCGAAGATGTAGAGGGAATGGTTGCTGACCTCAAAGAATGGCCAAACATGTCCTGTGACGATGGTAATCAAGATCTGGGGGTGTCTCCTTTCATAACATTTTACTTCTTGTATGATACTAAACGCCATCTTGACATATCCAATCTCATGATTGATATCCATGAAGAATTTTATAAAATCACAGGAAATCCATATATTATCGCAACGCATCCGAGTTCTGAGAGACCGCACCCTTACGGATCGAAACGTTTACCTGATCTGCGTGAGTTTGCAAGAAAAACAAAAAAAGAAGACTATTTCATTTTCAATTTTACCGATCAGAAAAAACATAACTCGTCGCCTTCCACTGCTGGATATTTCTGGAAAATGCGGGATCATATGAACGATAATTCAGAACCGTCAAACAGGGATTACTCATTCATTCAATTCTACTATCGCTGGTCATGGTGGAAGGATAACAAGAATGCATGGCGGCGGTTTGTTCTGGAAACCATGGAAAAACTAAAACCTGATCAGGTTTATAGCGGCTTTTCGATGGCCAATCCGATTGCTTTCGGCACCCGCTCGGCAGTGACCGTGTGGGAACGCTCTCTGGCACCTCGATTTTTTGGTTTGGACATTGATTATCCTTTTTCCATGAGCGGCTCGCTGGCAGACGGCATTCGCCCGCCAACCTGGGGCTTCCTGCTGTCGGATATGTGGCGCGAAAAATTGGATCTCAGCCGCGACCAGATAAAACTCAGCCTGCAACATCCGCACATCCGGATCGACGAGCTCGGCGCAGGCCTATGGATCGAACTGGGCGAGGAACCGGCCCTCTACCCGGTGGAGGACGGCGTGCCGGAATTGCCGGCGCTGCTCAACAAACTGCTCAAGCCGATCCGCAACGACCACATGGCGCTGCTGGGCTTTGGCCAATGGGACGGCGACCCTAACGAACGCTTCAATGACGCCGACTCGCTACGCTGGATGCGGCGCTTCGACGCCGACAGCGACTGGCCCAGCGCCGAGTTGCGCCAGCGAGCAGCAAAAACGACGGATAAACAATGATGGCCGCCCCGTTCGACATGCGGCGCCGGCAGAAATTTCTCTACGAAGATCTTTATCATAAAACGCGGGAAAATCTGCTCGCATTAATTGCAGTCCGACTTGCAAATAAAAAAATAGTGGAATCACCGCTGGAAAACTCTGTGGTACATCAGTTTCTGTATTTGGAAGCGTTCTGGATCTGGATGCTGGATTACACAGCGGGTGAACCGATCGATGCACTGGCGCCGCGTATCGCCGGCATCGTGGATAAGTTTGAAGAGTGGAATGAGGTCGATCAATTCTGTCAACAGGAAGCGGCGCTTGAGTTTCCGGATTATGGGCCGTACGAATACAAGGGAGCACCAGACTTTTCCACGCTTGCACATTATGAGAACACGCTACAACTACTCAGTATTGCACTATTACTGCGCGATCAACATTCGGTCTTGCGCATCATCCATGTGTTACGCAGCCACCGTGGCCAGGATGGATTATTTGAGCAATTGATTGGCGCATATGTCGAGGATAAGCAAGATATTGATTCGTGTATTCTCGAAAAGCCCTATGGTACTTTGCTTCAGGTTTTCTATGAAAATAATGAGAGAGAGATACTCAAACTGGTCCAGAAATACCTGAAACAGTGGTATCCAGCCATGAAAGATCATTCCCGCTGGCACGACGGGCATCTGAGAATCAGGGACGAGGGGTACGCTCCCTATTATGGTTACTGGGCCTTTGAAGCCGGTGCGACCGTCTTTATGCTCGACTTGGACGACAGCCAGATCGACCATCTCGTTTACCCCAAGGACCTGGTCGATTATGCGCGCCAGCTACGGAAAGAAGGCCGCCACACCAGCCTGGAGATGAAACCATCAGCCGAACAAGAACCCGGCGAATAGAATGAAAAATCCACCATTCGATGATCGCCGCCGCCAGCAATTCATTTACCAGGAACTGTATGAAAAAACCCTGGAAAATTCGCTTACCCTGATACAAGTCCAACAGAAGAATAAGGAATCGGCTGAATCTGCGGCAGATCTCAGTCTGGCTTACAATTTTCTGTATCTTGAAAATTTCTGGATTTGGCTACTCGATTACACTGCGGGCATGCCCATGGAGGACCTCGCACCACGCCTATCTGGCATCGTGGACAAGTTTGCGGAGTGGAATGAAGTCGATCAAATTCATCAGAAGGAAATATTATCGAAACATCCTGAATATGGCCCATATAGATATCGGGCAGCACCAAATTTTGGCGACCTTGGCGATTATGAAGATACTCTGCAATTACTGAGTATCGCCATATTATTGCGTGACCAGCGTTCGGTCAGTCGCATCATACGCATACTTAGCAGCCACCGTGGACAGGATGGCTTGTTCGAGGAACTGATTAGCGCCTATGTGGAGGATGCGATCATGATCGACACTTGCTTACTGGGCAAACCGTACGATGTCTTGCTGCAGACAGTGTATGAAGATGATGAAAATTCGGCACGAAATTTACTCAAGAAATATTTGAAACAATGGTACCCGGCGATGAAGGACCATCCACGCTGGTACAACGGCCATCTCAGAATCAGCGATGAAGGCTACGCCCCATATTATGGTTATTGGGCATTTGAAGCAGCTGCAATGGTTTTTGTTTTTGACCTTGATGACAGCGACATAGACCATTTGGTCTATCCCAAAGACCTCGTTGACTATGCGCGACAGTTATCGAAAGAAGCTCGCTATACCAGCATAGAGAGGAACGAGGCAAGCGATGGCGGGCATGTCGAAGGCAAACAGCCCTGCCGTGACACGGATTTTCGGGAGTAAGAATGCAGACTCTGGACGAACACACTTTTTTGGCCTGGCGCAGGGAACCGCTGCTGTCCTACGCGATTTACCTTGAAAGCAAAGACAGCCACGACGAGTGCTTCGACATGGTGGAGGCAGGCTTGCAACAGCCTGCCGAAGTACTGCAAAATATCCCGCCAGAAAATTTCATGACGGCCACGCGCCAGCGGGCCTGGGATGGCATAGACCTGCTCAGCCTGGCCTACAGCGCCGGCCATACGATAGCCGATCTGCGCGCGCTGTATCCCACGATACTCGAATACTGGGAAGAGTTTGCCAACTATGACAGGGCTTTTGACGTGCAGGCCTGCGCTGCGGAACAGGGATTTCCCCACTTCGCCCTGCCCGGTGATGGCTACGAGCAGGTCAACCGCATGATCTGCCTTGGCATTCTCCTGGGTTGGGGCAATTTGCTGCCCCGCCTGGCGCCAGTCATCGATTTCAACAACCACGAAAAAGATGGGCTGGTCGAACGCCTGCTGGCATTTTCCATCGATAACAGGGATACCGCCTGGCCGGAATGTACCCGCCACCTGCCCTACATCAAGACGCTCAAGATATTTGCGGCAGAAAAAAACCAGCGCCCGGCGCTGATGAAGGATTACCTGAGGCAATGGTATGACGCCAGCCGCCGCGAACCCTACTATGACAGCCACGCGCGCGACACCTCCTTTTCAGGCTACTGGTCATGGGAAGCGGCGGCCATCACTTGCCTGCTCGATATCGACGACAGCAGCTACCGCGATGCCAAATTCTATCCCGCCGACCTGGTGGCATTCCACCGTCAGCCACCCAGTATGCGATCGGAGCCGGCATGAGCCACAAACCCGCCGTGATCGCAGCCTGCCTCCTCTGCGCCATGCCCGCGCAGTCGCACGCCGCCGACTCGCCCTTCCCTGGGATTTATTCCGTCATCGATCCCGTCACGGGCATGACGCAGGATGTGCTGAAAATCGAACCGTTCATCAACGGCGAATTCAACGTCTTTCCCCGCTTCGCAGGGGAACGGGCGTGGGCCGGCGTGCTCTCTGGAAAGGTGATGGGCGCCAGGGACCGCTATCTGGAGGAAGCACTATTTCCGCAGGACAGGAAGGTACGCACCCTGGCCATCGCAGACATCGGCTACCTCTACCGCACGCCCGGCGACAGCTATTCGCGCGACGGCCGCTCGGATACCGGCTACCTGAGTCATATCTTTGCCATCGGCATCAAGTCCATGCAGCGCCGGCCGCTGCTGGCAGGCCATGCCGAACGCGGCGAGCGCGGCCAGCACGATTACCGGCCCGGGGCCGATGAAGCGAAGATAGCGGTCAGCACCCTGAACTACAGCGCCCGTCCCATCCAGGTCGGCGTCAGCGATGCCGGCAATCCGGCCAATGCCGTCGATACCGATCCCCTGAACCCTTACATGAGCAGCGCCGCCAATTGCTGTTTCTACCTGCCAGCCACGCCGCACAAGCCGGTACAGCTGACCATCGAATACCGCTGGTTGCCTGACGGTAAGCCGGAAACGCGCACGCTGCCGTTGCCTGCCGGCAATGCCACCGAGGAGCTGCTGGTCGTCGTGCAAGCCGATGGCAAGCTGGCGCTGGAATTTCGCGCCCCGCACGAATCTCAGTCGATGACGGCGGATGGCAGCGTCAAGGCCGGCAACGGCAGGCTGTATCCGGCCCTGCCCGCTGCCGAGCGCAAGGCCGTGCTGGCAGCGGAACTGGCGCGTCAGCAACGCTCCCTCAAAGACCTCAGCAAGAAACTGGAAAAACTGCCCCCGACGACACCGTTGCAGCTCACGCAGCGGGTGGCGGAACTGGTCGAAGAGCGGCAGGCCGCCGTGACGTATCTGGTAGCGTTTTCCGCATGCAAGGCGGCCGTGCGCGAGTGCGACAAGCAAGCCAGGGCGGCGGCCCGCGCCAGATAGCGACTCGGCCCGTTTCTGCTAGGCTATCGCCGTGTCGCCACCTGTCGACGCTTCTTTCGGCACCAGCATCGCCTCTTTTACGCCGCCCGATGCCGGTTTTGCCCCCTCGTATCGCCAATAAAGATATTTCTTGCCTCGTTTCCCCATGAAATACTGTCGGTTTCGGGACCAGCGACTGGCTTCAACAAAGCCGATACTGGCGTCACTCATCTGATTCTTGAATCCCGCAACAGAATCATGCACATAGCGATCGAAGAATTTGTCAAATAAAGTCCGCTCCGCAACCGACATCGACTTTCGGAGCTTGCCTTTCCAGGCATCGTAGATCGCGTCCTCCAGCGGTTCCGTGGAACTGCGAAAAAATCCTGTTTTCTTTTCTGCAATATTCTGAACGTCGCGTTCCCATTCGCTGTCCGTCGTGGTCATGTACTTGTCCGGCGTGGCATACATGACGGACTGCCCCTTTGCGATGATGGCTTCGCGTTCTTTGCGCGCCGCGCGCTGGCGTTCCGTGCGTCCCCAGCGCCAATGATAGTAATTGTTCATGTGGCTGATGACTTGCGTCTCGAGCCGCTTGTCCGCGCTGACGTGCTTCATGTAAGCGTCGAAGCATGCCTCCAATTCGCTGCTGATGTTAAACAGCGAGCCATAATCCTGAAGAACCTCTTCGGGTGACTTGAACGGCACCCCGGCGGCATATGCCGACAGATACATATTGCACAGCGGAATGCGCGCCAGTTCATTTGACCGTCCCTCCTGATTCATGTCGTCATAACCGCCGCCCACGTCGGAGTGCGCCCCGGGATAAAGGGTTTCCCGACAGTTCGAGTCAGTGGCCTGGTCGATTCGGATAGAGTCTGATGGAAATTTCTCGCGCACTTCATGCGCTGCGACATAATGCTCGCAAAAGCGCACATACGGTGGAATACGCAGATCGGAGGCCCATTCCGCATGGCCGCCCTCGTCTGCCAGATACATCACGCCGCCCCAGACAGGTCCCAGGTGATATTTGAGATTCGACTCAAGGCGGCTACCGCCAAACCCCACCGAGGCCACGGTATCAAAAATACCGAGGAAGTAAATCACCAGACGCGGCTGAATAAATCCGCCACTTTTGATCCAGATCAATCCATCTCCCTGCTGATAACACTGTCCAGCCAACTGACGCACAAAGGCCCGCGCCTGGGCCGCCCCCCGACTGAAACCAAACACGGCAACATTGATTTGATTTACATGCGGCATGTGCTTGTCCACCCGCACCTTCAACTCCTTCAGCATCCAGCTGATCCGGGCCTGCCCTTTGGCAGCCGATGCCATGCCGAGTGCCCCATCGATTCCATCACCGCTGTCTTGAATCTCCGGAAACGGCGTGCCGACTCCTGGCGTATATATCGCGTAAGTCTTGTTTTTTTCGTCTTCGGCCGTATGCGCAAACTTTCCCAGTTTCGCAATATTGCTGTACTTTACATTCGACGAAGCCAGCGAACCATTTCCATCTTTTTTGAAATTATTTCCAGTTCCATCAAAAAAACAGCTGATCCAGACGGGCTTTCGGCAATCCGACTCCTTCGCACATTTCTCCAATTCCTTGCGATAAATTCCTCGGGCAAGTCTTTCACTCTTCGTGACGTCGCTAAGCCGGCGTATCGTTGGTTTACTCATGGTCTATTCCCTATGCGGTGTGCGAGGTATGCCATAAAAAGGATTCTCGATTTCCTGCTTGCAGAACTGGCCTTGGGGAAGGCGCGTGGCATGCAGTTTCACTTGCTCGGCAGCAAGTGGCGCCTGCGTCTTGAAGGTTCCCAGATGTGCCTGGACTGTTCCATCGGCAAGAAAGTGCAAGAGCACGGTGGTTGGACGATCTGACCCTTTGGCGGGCAGGATATCCACAGTGGCCTGACACCAGCGGCTTCCGGGAGAACTCTGCCTGGAAGTGCGTTCGTCATAGTCAACACTCGATTTTCCATTGTGATAGGCAGTATCGAACACCACGCTCCAGACCACGCGCACTCTCAGCGGTTTATCCACGGGAGTGTCCCAGATAAAACAGCAATTTCCGCTACTGAAACGGACTTTTTCACCATTGTCCATTTCCGCCTCGCTGGCATCGCGAAAAAAAATGGAACCTCCGCTGGGAGCTTCATCGATCTTGAATGGCAGTGAAATACCCTTGAAGGTGATGGAGTAAATATCGTACGGCGTGTAGTTATATGAGGTGGTAGTGAAGGTTTTCTCGCTTAATTCCTGTTGCAAGCGATTTTCCTTTTCCTTGGAATTGCAAGCGGCCAAAAAAACCAGGCACAATACGATAGAGGTCAGTTTTTTCATGTCGGGATCGCATTCATATGCTGGAAGCGGAAATTTCTTCGAGTGCAGCCCATTGCTGGGGAGTCCAGGCCAATATCCGGTCGCTGAATGACTGCGCCGTTCCCGTCGCCTGCAATGCGATGGCGGCGAGCGGGGACAGATGAAAATCGGCGCCCAGCATGAGCGACAACATGCAGTAGCTTTTCAAGTCTGTGGGCGAACTGAGTCCATATGCCTGCGCCCTGCCCAGCTGTTGAAAGAAAAAGTCATAGCGCTGATCCGGAGGCAAACCGTCGAGCGCCTGCGGATCATCGCTCTCCATTTGCTTCATCAGCATGTACGGCGCTGTTCTATTCATCAGCTCGACATATTGATGTTGTGTCAAAAGCATTCGTTCGCTTCCAAGGGACGCAGACTCCTCATCCTTCTCGCCAGGTACAATTTGTGGCACCCCACGCACGTCCATGTACAACCAGCCCGTGATTTCTGCGAGTGCAGCCTTGCGCTGCGCCGTTTCCAGCACGTCCAGCCAGTGCGGCAGGATAAGCGGATCGTAGTAGCGCATGATCCACTCCGTACCGTCATCGTGCTCCACCTCGGTCAGCCACGTCAGCCGTTCCAGCACTTGCGGCAGGGGCCGGTCAGAAACAATCAGCGACATGAAATGGGCGCTGCCGGCAGTGCAAAGCAATTGGGCGAGCAAGGGACATTGCTCGCGCTTGATATGCCGCAACAATATCGGGCCGGCGTACAGGGCGTCTGGCTCGGCCAATTCACCTAACAAGGAATACAACTCAACGCTGTGATCGCTTGGCAAGCGGATACGGGCCAAACCATCAAACTTGGCGCCATCAATCAAGCTGTACAGGGTCACACCCTGGTCGGCAGGATGGCTATCGAGCAGCGCAAGCAACTGCAAACCGCAGGCGGGGGCCCCGCCATCGTCGTCGCGCATGCTTACTCCCCCTTCGCGGCAAAGGGCGAGCCGCTCCTGGCCGCATTTAACAGACATTCCTTGCAAATACTGCGAGGCATGACCGGCAGCGGGTAGCTTGCACGGGATGGCCCCGTAAAACTCTTCTTGCCGGCATGCACCGTGATCTTGCCGGGACACTGCACGGTGATGTTGCCGCCCTCGATCGTGATGTTCGCCCCGCCCGCCGTCGACAGGCGGATGCTTTTCGCCGCCGCCCAGTCGATGTGCGCGGCGGCGCTGACGATGTTGACTTCCTCGCGCGCCTGCACGTTGAGCACGTCGGCCTGCGCCTGCAGGTCGATGGCCTGTTTGGCGGCGATCAGTTGCAGGCCGATATTGTTCTCGCCCGCCTTGACCACCCCGGCCAGGGCGCCGATGGCCTGGCCGCTGTGCACGCGCAGCTGGCCGCCGCCGACGAACTGGGTGTCCTGGCCGCTCATCAAGGAGGTGGTTTCGCCATTTGCCAGCTGGATATCCTGGCCCGCCAGCACGCCCAGGCCCGCGCGGGCGGCGATGGCGATGATGGCGTCGCTGCTGTGCGGCAACTTGTCATCGCCGGGGCTGGTCGGCTTGCCCGCCGCGTCGCGCCTGGCGGCGGCCGTATCGTCCTGGCTCAGCATGCCGGAGACGCTGGTCAAAAACGCCGGCAAGGGCGCCGCCTTTTCGTCGAGCACGCTGGCATTCGCCTTGGCCGGCCCCAGGTGGCTGGCATACGCGACCGTCTTGTGCGTGACGGCGGCGGCGCTGAAGGTTGCACCCAGCTTGGCCGCCTGTTTGAGCAAGACCATGCCCGGCGCATTGTCGCCGGCCGGATCGCGCGCCTGCGCGTCGTGGTTGACGAGGTAGCTGGAAATCAGGAGCCCGGCGCCGGCCCGCACGGTGCCGTAAGCGTCGGTGCGCAGCTCGGCGCCCGTGCCGCGCAGGCTGCCCCGGTAATTGTCGGCCGCATGGATCAGGTGGCCAAGATTGAGTTCGCTTGCTGCATGGCTGCTCTTGAGCTGGATGCGCCCCTGCTGGTCGGTATCGTCGAACAGCAGCTGGTTATAGCCAGAGCCGGAGCCGGCAGCGCCGAATTCCTTGCTGCGGATACCCCACTGCGCCGCGCCGTTGCGGTGGCCGGCGCTGCCGCCGGCCGCGCCATGCCAGACCGGACTGTTGCCGCCGGCCACGTTGCCCTGCGCCGACGGCGCATGGTCGCGCGCCGGCTCGAAGACACTGGCATCCGCGGGCTTATCCGTGATGCCGCCCGGCGAGGGCGCGACGCCGCCCTCGCCCTGCCCGTTGTACAGGGCGCCGACGATGATGGGGCGGTCGATATCGTTTTCCAGGAATTGCACCAGCACTTCCTGGCCGATGCGCGGCAGGAACTGACTACCCATGCCGCCGCCGGCCGAGCGCTGCGCCACGCGTACCCAGCAGGTGGCGCCGCCTTCCTGCTGCCAGTGGAAACGGATGCGCACCCGGCCCAGCTTGTCGCAATGGATCTCGCTGCCGCCGCTGGCGCTGCCGTCGGCGCCGACGACGATGGCGCTCTGGCTGCCGCGGGCCGTCGGTGCCGGATGGTGGCGCGCATCGCCGCCCTCTGGTGCCGGGCGCCATGGCGTATCGGCCGCGATCGCCTCAATATGGTTGGCATAGCCACTCTCGACCGCCTGGGCGATCACTTGCTGGACATGCGCGATATCGCGCGGCGCCAGCGCCTGGCCAGCCAGGCCTTCCTGCAGCAATTCGGGTATGGGGCCGAACAGCTCAGCCAGGCCCTGCCTGGCAGGCGCCGGCAAGTTATTCACGCCCACGCTGTACACGCGCAACACGACCAGCGCCGGCGCGTCGGCGCCGTCCTGCTGCAACGGTCCCTGCGTCAGGGTAAAGCGCGTGCCGGCACGCAAGGTGCGCACGGTCGAACGCGCCTGCCAGCGTTCGCCGCGCGCTTCGAGCGCCTGCATCCGCAGCAAGGCATAGCGTTCGGCCTGGGCCGCATTGGCATAGAAATACTGGCCTGGCGTGTCATAGCTTTCCAGCGCGGGCGCGTTTTTCCCGCCCGGCGCCAGCCGCGTCGGCACGCTGGCGCTGACGGCCTTCTTGGCCTTGTAATCGTAGCTGAGCACGGTCGCCACCGCCGTGCGCAAGGCGTGTGCCCGGCTGAGCGCCTGGATGGCGTCGGCCTGCTCCATGGCCCGCGCGCCATGAAAACGGATGCCGCCTTGCGCGCTGCTGGCGTCTTCCGGCACCGCGCTCAAGGCGCTGCTGTCGGCGAACAGTACCAGGCAATGGCCGCCCTCGTGCTCTTCGAAGCGCCAGGCCAGGCCTTCTTCGCCCAGCAGGCGCGTGACGAAGGCCAGGTCCGACTCGCGGTACTGGCAGCAATAGCTGCGCGGCTGCGCCTCGGCCATGAACGGCCCCGTGTCGCCGCTCCAGCGCCAGTCGGCTTGCGGCGCGTAGGCCTGGAACACGCTGTCGACGATTTCGATGACGCTCTTGTCTTGCCAGACGCGGCTGTTGCGTACCTGGCTCAACAGCCATAGCCACGGCGTCAGGCGCAGCCGGAAACGGGCCAGTCCGCCGTCGCTGCCCAGCATCGCCGCTGCGCTGACATAGCCGCTGAAGACAGCACGGCTGCCGTCGGCCAGGCTGACGTGCAGCGCGGCCCGCTTGCCCAGCAGGGGCGCCAGCGCCACATTCGCCTGCGTGGACAGCACGATGACGTCGCGCACGCCCACGGCCTGCAACTGCTCGTCGGCGACAAACGCTTCCACCAGCCACTGCGCCGTCCCGCCGTCGCCGCCGTCGCCGTCCAGCGACAGCTCATACAACCGCGTCACGCTGCTGAAACCCGCGAGGGAAGCGTTGACCTGAGCGGCGCTGGCGGCGCTCATTTTTCGCCTTTCACGGCAACTTGCCCGGCCTTGCATTGCACATACTCGGCATGGCCCTGGCAGGCGCGCGCGCGGCACGCGGCGGCGGCGTCGCGCTTGAGCGCCGCGCATTGCTGCAACTGGGTCCGCAGATTGGGAACGGTTTTCTTCGGCGCCGGCGCGGCCTGCGCGTGGGCCAGCAGGGCCGACAGCAGGGCGATATCGCTGTCTTCCGCGCGGCGGGCGGGCGTAGCCGCAGGCCCTTTCGCCGGCGGTTTTTTGGCTGCCGGACGGGGCGCCTTGGCCACCTGTTTCGTGACGGGTTGCGAGGCGGCGGCTGGGGGCGACGGCGTTTCCAGCGCCTTGCTCAGGACATCGCCCGGGTGCGCGGCACCCGCGTTCCGGGCAGCGGCAGTGGCGGCTGTGGCGGCCGCGCCGGCATCGAGCATCTCGCTCAGGCTCTGCTGCGGTGCGGCGGCGCCGGGCGGCGCCTCGTCACGGATGCTGGCAACGACCGGCGGCGCTTCCACGGCGGCGGGCGCGGCGGTGGCGACAGGCGGGGAAGCAGGCGCCGCCGGCGCATCGTCGTCGCCAACCCGTTCGCCGCGCTGCCCCAGCCAGACGCCCGCTGCCAATAACAGCAGCAGCGCGCCCACGCCTCCGCGCAGGGCCAGGCTGCCGCGCCTGGCCTTCGCAGACGCGCCGGCATTGCCACCCTCGAGCGTGCTCAGGATGCGGTTACGGTCGGCCTCCGCCTGCTGCGCCTGCGTCAACAGGCTGGGCCGGGCCGGGAGCCGGGGGCTATCGTCATGAGTTCGCAAAATGTGCGCTCCTGTAATATTTGCAAGACTTTACGCTATTCAACAAAATCATGACGCGTGCCATAAAATCAACAGTGCGCACCCTCCGCACAATTGAAAAAAGCCCCCCTTAATTATCAGTTTTGTAAGATATACTTCCAGGCAATATCCATCGCAGCCCTGTTTTTCCCGATGGACAGCACCGTTCCCCGCAGCCAAACATTTCTTGATTGAGGTTAGCGTGTTCCTACTCGCGGTAGCGCTGTATTTCATCCTGGCATGCCTGATCAGCTGGCTGATCCTGTTCCCGGCCGGGCGCGATTTCGTGCTGCATGCCGTCGATGGCGCGGAGCAGCGCCTCGCCGCCTGCCTGCAGCGCGTGGCGAGGCGCCGGCAGACGGGCATGGCCAGCCTGGGACAGCACAGCAGCGCGCTGTGGGCCCGCACTGCCGACTTGCTGCGCCGTCATTACCTGCTGTGTCTCGCGGGCGTGGCCGCGCTCAGCCTGCCGACCCTGCTGGCCCTGATGGCCGACAGCAAATCCATGCTGGGCGCCTACGATGTATCGACGCGGGAAATGAATACGCAGGTCGCCAGCCTGCTGCAGGGAGAACAGCTGGTGCCGCCCGTCGACCTGCCGCCGCTCGTGTTTGCCACGGAAGAAGTGCGCCAGGAGCGCCCGCTGCTGGTATCGGCCAGCCGCAACTGGACCTTGCTGAATGTGGAATACGCCCAGCGCTTGCTGCTGGTCTTCAAGATCATGAAGGAAAAGCATGGCTACGAGATGGCGCTGCTGGAAGGCTATCGCAGCCCCGAGCGGCAAGACATGTTGGCGGGCATGGGTCCCAACGTCAGCAACGCGGCCGCCTTTCAAAGCTGGCACCAGTACGGCCTGGCGGCCGACTGCGCCTTCCTGCGCAATGGCAAGCTGGTCATTTCCGAGAAGGACCCGTGGGCCATGCGCGGCTACCAGTTGTATGGCGAAGTGGCCGAATCGGTCGGCATGACCTGGGGCGGACGCTGGAAAATGATGGATTTCGGGCATACCGAACTGCGCCTGCCCGGCGTAATGAAAAAACACTGAGGGGAGCGCGTATGGCGGGTCCGGTAATCAGATTGGGCGACAAGACATCGCATGGCGGCACCGTGCTGGAAGCATCGGCGGTGAGCGACAGCGGCGGCATCGGCATGGCGCGGGTCGGCGACAAGGTCGCCTGTCCCCTGCCCGGCCATGGCGTCTGCCCCATCGTCAGCGGCGACTCCAGCTTCATCGTCGATGGCAAGCCCGTGGCCTGCCATGGCGACAAGACCAGCTGCGGGGCGCTGCTGATCGCCAGCCAGCAAGCCACCATCGACCAGGCATGACGGCCCTGCCCATACGCGGAGGAGCCCGCTGATGCGCCCCTGGTTGCGACGCGCCCTGCTGACCGTGTCCGTCTTTGCGCTGAGCTGGACGGGCGCCATCGCCTATTGGCGCGACAGCACGCGCATGCCGACGCCAGGCGAGCTGGCCGGCGCCATGCTGGCGCTACCGCTGGCCCTGCTATTGATGCTGTGGCTGGGTAAGAAACTGCTGGCCAGGCTGCTGGCCGGGCCAGCCCTGGCGGCGCCGGGTCTGGCCGCGCCACTCGAGGCCGAGGCGGCGACACCTCCCGCGGCACCGCTGCCGCTGCATATCGTGGCGGCCACCCTGCGCATGCCGGGCGGCGCCACGCCGTCAGAATTGCTGGCCGCCATGCGCTCCCGCCAGGCGCGACCCGCGCTCGACGGCCAGCTGCTCGATGAAGACGGCTATCCCCTGCTGTGCGGCAGGGTGGACGGCATCGACGAAGAAGAGCAGCAGCAAGTGCTGGCCGCCTGGCTGCGCGAACATCCGCAGGCCGGCCTGGCCAGCGAACCGTTTCCCTTCAATCCGGAAGACGTGCGCGCGCTGGCCCTGGGCGCCGAAGTGCTGGCCGAACTGGTGGACGAAGCCCTGCAGCATGCGCTGTCCGCAGGCGCACGGGCCTCGCCGGCCAGCGCGCCGCCCATGCTGCGGCTGCACCTGCTGATGCCGGCCTCGTGGAGCGCCGCCCAGCGCCAGGCCGGCGACGCCTGGCTGCGCCACCTGGCGCGCGAGCAGGGCTGGCCAGCGCAGACATTGCCGCCGCCCGCCGAAGCCGCCAACCGGCCACCGGCGCCGTTTGCCCTGTTGAACCAGCTTGCCGGCCATGCCGCGCCACCGCAGCCGCCCGGCCTGTCCATCGTGCTGGCCTGCGATTCGCACCTGGGCGAGCTGCGCGTGCATGTCCTGGCGAGCCAGGGCCAGCTGTTCAGCGCCAGCCAGGCGAACGGACAGATTCCCGGCGAAGGCGCGGCCGGCCTGCTGCTGGCCATCCCTGGCGCGACGGTGCCACCGGACGAGCCGGCGCCCGTCCTGCTGCACCGCGCCGCCACGGGCGAACTGCCGCAAGGCGCCAGCCAGCGCGGCCCGGCCGACAAGAGCATGCTGGCGGAACTGGGCCGGCAGGCGCTGGCGGCAGCCGGCGACGATGCGGCGGCCGGCATCGCGCTGGTCAGCGCCGATACCGACCAGCGCGCCAACCGCATGCTCGAACTGATGCAGTGCGCCGGTGCCATCTTGCCCCAGCTGGACCTGGGCGAGCAAGTGCTGGGCGTCGGCACCGCATGCGGCCAGTGCGGCGCGGTCACGACGCTGGCCGCACTGGCCATGGCGCGGCAGGCGGCGGCCGACGATGGCGCGCACGTTTTATGTCTCAGCAACCTCGATCCACTGCAGCGCGGCGCCCTCGTCGTTGGTCCGCGCGCGAAAAACAGTCACGGCACCACCTGATACAGCGACGTCCCATTCACGCACCTTAACGGTTTGCACACTATAAAACTATGATGCAACGATTCTGGCACTCCCTGACTTCACGCACCAGCCTGCTCATCCTCGGCATAGCGGCCGCCATCCTGCTGCTGTTCGCCTGCGCCGCCATTTTCGACTGGCCAGCCATCCGGCTGCTGCCCTTGCTGGCCGCGGCGGCGCTGCTGGGCGCCATCGTGTGGTGGCTGCGCCGCCGCCGGCGCCGGCGCGAGGGCGCCAGCTTCAACAGCATGCTGGAGCAGCAGGCGGCGGGCGCCGCGCCCAAGGCCGGTCCGGTGCAGCGCGAGGAAACCGAAGCCAACCGTAAGCGCATGCTGGAAGCGATCAATACCATCAAGACATCGCGGCTGGGCCAGCTGTCGGGCGATGCCGCGCTGTATGAATTGCCGTGGTACATGATCATCGGCAACCCCGCCGCCGGCAAGAGCACGGCGATCGCCAATTCCGGCCTGCAGTTTCCTTTTGTCGACAGCAAGATCGTGCAAGGCATGGGCGGCACCCGCAACTGCGACTGGTTTTTCACCACCGACGGCATCCTGCTCGACACGGCCGGGCGCTACGCCATCAACGATGAAGACCGCGCCGAATGGTTCGGCTTTCTCGGCCTGCTGAAAAAGCACCGCAAGCGCGCGCCGATCAACGGCATCATCATCGCCGTCAGCATTGCCGAGCTGACCGGCAGCAAGCCCGAATTCGCCATCGAACTGGCCAAGAACCTGCGCCAGCGCGTGCAGGAACTGACGGAGAAGCTGGAAGTCCATGCGCCCGTGTACGTGGTCTTCACCAAGGCCGACCTGATCACCGGCTTCAGCGAATTTTTCCAGGATGCCGAACGCGCCGAACGCGACAAGGTCTGGGGCGCCACCCTGCCCTACAGCGTCAACAGCTCGAAACAGGATGTGCTGGAACAGTTCGACCAGCGCTTCGATGAGCTGTACGATGGCTTGAAGGACCTCAGCCTGGCCAATATGTCGCTGCTGGGACGCGAGCGCATGCCGCCCGGCGTGTTCACCTTCCCGCTGGAATTCAGTTCCGTGAAGGGACCGCTGCGCGCCTTCATCGCCACCCTGTTCGAAGAAAATCCCTTCCAGTTCAAGCCCGTCTTCCGCGGTTTCTATTTCACCAGCGCGCTGCAGGAAGGCGCCTCCGTCTCCGCCTCGTCGGAACGGGTGGCCCAGCGCTTCGACCTCAAGCCGCAGCAGCAGGAACACAAGACGGTCCAGGCCCAGGATCAGCACGGCTATTTCCTGCTGAACCTGTTTCGCAAGGTGATCTTCGCCGACAGGGAACTGGTGGCGCAATACGCCAGCCCGCGCAAGACACGCTTGCGCTATGCCACGTTTTTCACCGCCATCGCGCTGGCCGGCCTGGCGCTGGGCGGCTGGAGCTGGTCCTACCTGGCCAACCGCCAGCTGGCGGCCAACGTGCAGGCCGACCTGGAGCAAGCCATCAAGGTGCAGGACCAGCGCCTGGACCTGCAGTCGCGCTTCCAGGCCCTGGAAATCATGCAGGACCGCATCGAGCAGCTGGAAGCGTACCGCAGCAAGCGGCCGCTGGCGCTCAGCCTGGGCCTGTACCAGGGGGATTTGCTGGAGCGCAAACTGCGCGAGGAGTATTTTTCCGGCCTCAAGGAAGTCATGCTCGCGCCGGTGGCGCAATCGCTGGAGTCCTTCCTCGCGGAAGTGAACGCGGGCGCCGACCGGCTGCAGCCGCTGACGCCGGCGCCGGCCAGCACGGCGGCCGCTGCCACAGTCGGCACGGCAGCCGTTACGGCGGTCGGTACGACAGGCCAGCCCTTCAAGGATGCCGCGCCGACGAATGTGGAGGATGCCTACAATGCCCTGAAAACCTACTTGATGCTGGGCGACAAGTCGCGCGCCGAGGCCGGCCACCTGAACGACCAGCTGACCCGCTACTGGCGCGGCTGGCTCGACGCCAACCGGGGCAACATGCCGCGCGAACAGATGATCCGCAGCGCCGAACGCCTGATCTCGTTCTATCTGACGCAGATCGACGACCCGTCCTGGCCGCAGATCGAGAACAAGCTGGCCCTGGCCGACCAGTCGCGCGACAGCCTGCGCCGCGTGGTGCGCGGCATGCCGGCGCGCGACCGCGTGTATGCGGACGTGAAGGCGCGCGCCGCCACGCGCTTCCCGTCGATGACGGTGGCGCGCATCGTTGGCGAGCAGGACAAGGAACTGGTACTGGGCAGCTACGCCATCCCCGGCACCTTCACGCGCGACGCGTGGGAAAAATACATCCAGCAGGCGTTCCAGGAAGCGGCCAACCGCGAATTGCAAAGCGCCGACTGGGTATTGAAAACGGCGTCGAAGGATGACCTGACCCTGGAAGGCAGCCCGGAACAGATCCAGAAGGCGCTGGTGGAACTGTACAAGACCGATTACGCGCGGGAGTGGCAGAAATTCATCCAGGGCGTCAGCATCCGCGAATTGAACGGTTTCGACAATGCGGCGCAGGCGATGAACCGCCTCGGCGATCCGCAAGCCTCGCCCCTCAACAAACTGATCGAGACGGTGTACCAGGAAACCTCGTGGGACAACCCCTCCTTGCTGGGCCAGGGCTTGCAGCGCGCCCAGCGCGGGGCGATGGACTGGTTCCGCGAAACGGTGCTGCGCCAGAAGCCTGCCGCCGCGGCGGCGGGCCAGGCCGGCGGCGCCATGCCGATGGGGCCCGTCGGCCGCGAATTTTCCGGCGTGGCGCGCCTGGTGGTGGCGCGCGACAAGGAAGCCTCGCCCATGCGCGGCTACCTGGCGGCCCTGTCGAAGCTGCGCGTGCGCTTCAACCAGATCAAGAACCAGGGCGACACGGGCCCCGGCGCCAAGCAGCTGATGCAGCAGACGCTCGATGGCAGCGGCTCGGAGCTGGCCGACGCGCTGAAATACGTGGACGAGCAGATGCTGACCGGCATGAGCGACCCGCAAAAGCAGGCCATCCGCCCGCTGCTGGTGCGCCCGCTGATGCAGACCTTCGCCGTCATCGTCAAGCCCACCGAGACGGAGATCAACAAGGTATGGCTGGCGCAGGTGCTCGAACCGTTCCAGAAAACCCTGGCGCCGAAATATCCGTTCGCGCCCGACTCGCGCATCGAGGCGAGCAATGCCGACATCGGCCAGGTATTCGGCCCGGAAGGCGCCATCGCCAAGTTCTTCAACACCACCATCGGCCCGCTGGTCGTGCGGCGCGGCGACGCCATCAGCGCCAGGACCTGGGCCGCGATGGGCATCACCCTGGCGCCGCCGGTGGTGGCCAGCCTGCCCGGCTGGGTCGCCCCGCTCAGCGCCAACGGCGTGGCCACGGCGGCCGGCGCCGCCGAAGCGCAGACGCGCTTCGACCTGCAGGCGCTGAGCGCGCCCGGCGCCACCGAATATACGATCGAGATCGATGGCCAGGCGCTGCGCTGGCGCGGCCAGCCGCAGCCCTGGGTGCACATGGTCTGGCCCAATCCGCAAGGCGTGCCCGGCTCGCGCATCAGCGCCATCACGCCGGAAGGGCGCACGGTGGTACTGCTGAACGAACCGGGTCATTTCGGCCTGAAGAAGATGATCGACTCGGCCAGGCGCACGCGCAAGGAGGGCGGCGTATTCGAACTGAGCTGGGAGAACGGCGGCGTCACCGTGATGGCCAACCTGAAGATCGTGGCCGCGACCGCGCCGGCCGCCACCTCCGCCGGCAACCAGGGTTTCCGCGGCCTGAAGCTGCCGGAATCGGTCGTCATCGGCGCGCCGGAAACGGCCACCGCCATCGCCGGGAACACGCCATGAGCCGCCCTACCGTTACCCAGATCGGCTATTTCGGCAAGATCCCCAGCCGCGGCGACTTCATCAAGCACGGCGACAACCCGGCCCTGCTGAAGATGCTCGATGAGTGGCTGGCCAACGCCATGGAACTGATGACGGCCGATGCGCGCTGGAAGCTGACCTACGACGCGCTGCCGCCGCTGCATTTCGCCTTCATCGGCCCGCGCCGCGGCCGCGCCATCGCCGGGCATATCGCCGCCAGCAGCGATGCCTCGTCGCGCCGCTTTCCCTTCCTGATGATGGGCGCCATGGAAGTGGCGCAGCCGGCCGGCTTCGTGCCGACCAGTCCGCTTGTGCTGTCGCGCCTGTGGAACCGCCTCGATGCCCTGAGCGCCGAGATGTGCGGCGCGGCGGCCGGCGCCGCGCTGCCGGCCGCCGCCGCAGGCGCCAGCATCGAACTGGACTTGCGCGGCAGCGCCTACGATGCCGCCTTCGACGATTTCCTCGGCTTGCAGACGGTGGGCGCGCTCGACGCCCTGCTGGCGCCCACGGGTTTTGGCGGTTCCGTGTGCCAGGTGCTGCTGGCCCTGGGCATGCTGCTGCAGCCCGTCATGGCCAGCAGCTCCAGCCGGCTGGAAAAAAGCCTGGAACTGCCGCTGCCGGCCGACCCGCTGTACCGCAACCTGGTGGCGGCCTTCTGGATGCACCTGATCGCCCCGTTCCTGGCGCGCGCCGATTTCGAACTGGCGCTGTTCATCACCCGCATCCGTGGCCGCCATACGCTGGTGCTGGGCTTTTGCGGCGCCTCGGCGCAGACCCTGCACGCCATCATGGAACCGCAGGCGGCGCTGGAACACCACATCGCCTTCGACGACCTGGCCTGGGTCGAGGAACACGCCAACAGCGACTACGCCATCAAGAAAGCCTCGAGCTACCTCGCGCAGCCCAACCTGTCACTCAAATCGGCGCACGACACGTTTCGTGCCGCCTTCATCGGGACCTGATCATGCGCCACCTCCGCCTTGCCATCCTTCTCAGCCTGGTATTCGCCCCGGCCGGCGCCAGCGCGCAAAACGCCGCCGTGCCGACGGCCGCTGTCTCGGCGCCCGCCGCCGCCACGCCGCAACCGGGCCAGGTCCTGGCCAGCGGCACGGTGCCGGACGAAGCGGCCAAGGCGGCGGTGCTGGTGCGCCTGCGCGAACTGTATGGCGCCGACAAGGTGGTCGACCAGATCGCCGTCGGCCAGGTCGCGCAGCCGGCCAACTGGAACGCCTATGTGCAAAAGCTGCTGACGGCGGACCTCAAACAGATCCGCCGCGGCCAGCTGAAGATCGAAGGCAGCGTGGTCAGCGTGCGCGGCGAAGTGGCCAACGAGGCGCAGCGGCAAAAGATCGCCAGCGACTTCGCCACCAGCCTCAATCCCACGTACACCGTCAACAACGGCTTGCGCGTGTCCGCCTCCGACCAGAACATCCTCGACGGCACGCTGGCCAACCGCACCATCGAATTCGAGAGCGGCAAGACCACGCTGACGCCGTCTGGCCGCGCCATCCTCGACGAAATGAGCGCGGCGCTGCACAAGCTGGCGGGCCGCAAGGTGGACATCATCGGCCACACCGACAACCTGGGACTGCGCGCCAGCAACCAGAACCTGAGCCAGGCGCGCGCCGAGGCGGTCAAGACCTACCTGGCCGGCAAGGGCATCGACGGCGACCTGCTCAGCGCTTCCGGACAGGGCCCGGACCGTCCCATCGCCAGCAATGACAGCGCCGATGGCCGCGCGCGCAACCGCCGCATCGAATTTCGCATGGTCCAGTAAGACCGCCACGCTTCCCGCAAGCCATCCGTCCCACTGCCGAGAACACACATGATTTCAGCCGACCAGCTCCTGCTTCCCATCAGCGCCGAACAGCCATGCGGCGTCGACCTGTCCTTCTCCACCGACTTCGACGCCATCGGCCAGGCGCGCAAGTTCGACGACCCCACGCTCGACCAGGGCGAGTGGGTCACCGACCTGAAGGAAGCCGACTGGGCCTTCGTACTGCAGCGCTGCGCCACCCTGCTGGGCGAAAAGAGCAAGGACTTGCGGCTCGCCGCCTGGCTGGCCGAAGCTTGCGCCAGGCAAGACCATTTGCGCGGCCTGGGCGAAGGCTATCGCCTGCTGGCCGGCCTGCTGCGCCAGTACTGGGACCTGGGCCTGTACCCGCAGCCCGATGGCGACGACCACGAGCAGCGCATCGGCAACCTGAGCTGGATCCTGGCGCGCACGCCGTCCCTCGTGCGCGCCATGGCGCTGACGGACAAGCAGTCGGGCGGCTGGTCGACGGTCGACTTCGAGACGGCGCGCAAGCGGGCCGCCAGCAACCAGGACGGCGTCAACGGCACCAAGCTGGTGGACATGGAGGCGGCGCGGCGCGGCACGTCGGCGCAGTTCCGCGCCGCCTTTGCCGCCGACGCCCAGTTCTGCCTGGACGCGCTGGCCGAGCTGGAACAGGCGGCCGATACCCGCCTGGGCAGGGATAGCCCGGGCTTTTCCATGGCGCGCGAGGCCCTGCAGGCGATACAGCTCGCCCTGCCTGCCGCCGCCACGGCCATCCCTGCCTCCAGCGTCGCCACCGCGCCGGTGCCGGCTGGCGGCCAGGCGGCGGTGGCTGCCATGCCGGCGCTGCTGCCGGCGGCGCCCGGCGAGCTGCAAAGCCGCGCCCAGGCGCTGGCGCAGCTGCGCCAGGTGGCGCAGTACTTCCGCCAGACGGAACCGCACAGCCCCGTCTCCTACTTCGCCGACAAGGCCGCCAACGCCGGCGAGCAGAACCTGCACGAATGGCTGCGCGGCGTGGTCAAGGACGGCGCCTCGCTGGCCCACATCGAGGAACTGCTGGGCATCGCGCCCGGCAGCGGCCACTGAGCCGGCTAGACGCCTATTTGATCGTGTACCGGAACTGCCCCTGCTTGCCGGCGCTGGCCTTGATGCGGCTGATGCCCTGCCCTTCCGCCATGCGCGCCAGCACGGCTTCGGCGATTTCCGGCAGCAGGCTGCCATTGAGGATATTGTCGACATTGCGCGCGCCCGAATCGACTTCGGTGCAGCGCGCCAGCACCGCCTCGACCAGCGCCTCGTCGTAGAGGAACTCGGCCTGGTGATTGGCGGCGATGCGGGCCGCGATGCGGCCCAGCTTCAGGCCGATGATACGGGCCAGCACATCGTCGCCGAGCGGATAATAGGGAATCACCTTCAGGCGCCCAAGGAACGCGGGCTTGAAAACCTTCAGCAGCTGCGGACGGATGGCCAGCTCCAGCTGCTCCGGCGTCGGCAACTGCTCTTGCGGCAGGTTCAGGCACGCCTGCATCATGGCGGCCGACGCCACGTTCGAGGTCAGGATGATGATGGTGTTCTTGAAATCGATCTCGCGTCCCTCGGCATCGTCCATCACGCCCTTGTCGAAGACCTGGAAGAACAGCTCCATGACATCGGGATGCGCCTTTTCCACCTCGTCGAGCAGCAGCACGCTGTACGGATTGCGGCGCACCGCCTCGGTCAGCACGCCGCCTTCGCCATAGCCGACATAGCCGGGCGGCGAACCCTTCAGACCCGAGACGCTGTGAGCTTCCTGGTATTCGCTCATGTTGATGGAAATGAGCTTGCGTTCGCCGCCGTACAGCACGTCGGCCAGCGCCAGCGCCGTTTCCGTCTTGCCGATGCCGGACGGGCCGACGAACAGGAACACGCCCTTCGGCTTGTCCGGGTCGTCCAGGTTGGCGCGCGCCGTGCGCACGCGCTGCGCCACCGCCTCGATCGCGTGGGGCTGGCCCAGCACGCGCTCCTGCAGCAAATCCTTCAGCCGCAGCACCGTCTTGAGTTCATCCTTGACCATCTTGCCCAGCGGGATGCCGGTCCAGCCGGCGACGATTTCCGCCACCACGTGGCCGTCGACCTGCACCGGCACCAGCGGCGTCTCGCCCTGCAGCGACGCCAGCTCGGCCTGCAGCGCCAGCAGCTCGCGCCCCTGGCCCGCGTCGGCCGGCTTGCCCTCCTCGAGCTGCCGGCGGATCGCCCGGATCTGTTCCGACAGCGCCTTTTCGCCATCCCAGCGCGCGGCCAGCTGCGCGTGTTCCTGCGTGGCGGCGCCACGTTCGGCGTCGAGTTGCTGCAGCCGCGCGCCATGGCGTGCGCCGCCGCTCTCCTCGCGTGCCAGGGCCGAGGCTTCCGCATCGATGCGCTCGCGCCGGCGCGTCACGCTGTCGAGCAGGGCCGGCGTGGCGCTCTGCCCCAGCGCCACCCTGGCGCAGGCTGTATCGAGCACGCTGATGGCCTTGTCCGGCAGCTGGCGGCCCGCGATGTAGCGGTGCGACAGGCGCACGGCTTCGGTGATCGCCTCGTCGAAGATGCGCACCTTGAAATGCTGTTCCATCAGCGGCGCCATGCCGCGCAACATGGCGCACGCCAGCTCTTCGCTCGGTTCCTCGATCTTGACGACCTGGAAGCGGCGCGCCAGCGCGGCATCCTTTTCAAAATATTTTTTGTATTCGCCCCACGTGGTGGCGGCGATGGTGCGCAGCTCGCCGCGCGCCAGTGCCGGTTTCAGCAAGTTGGCCGCGTCGTTCTGGCCGGCGCTGCCGCCGGCGCCGATCATCGTATGCGCCTCGTCGATGAAGAGGATGATGGCGTGCGCGCTCTTGCCCACTTCGGCGATGACATTTTTCAGGCGGTTCTCGAACTCGCCCTTGACGCTGGCGCCGGCCTGCAGCAGGCCCATGTCCAGCGTGTGGATTTCCACGCCCTGCAGGATGTCGGGCACGTCGCCCTGCACGATGCGCAGCGCCAGGCCCTCCACCACGGCCGTCTTGCCGACCCCGGCCTCGCCCGTCAGGATGGGGTTGTTCTGGCGCCGCCGCATCAGGATATCGATCGCCTGGCGGATTTCCATGTCGCGCCCGATCACGGGATCGACCTTGCCGGCGCGCGCGCGCGCCGTCAGGTTGACGGTGAACTGGTCCAGCGCCGGCGTTTTCGACGCCGCCGCGCCGGCCAATTCGCCCACGGGATCGCCGCCGGCGTCGCCCGCCTCCTCCTGCCCTGCGGCCGCCTCGCCGGCTTCCTGCGAACCCTCGGTCAGCTTGTCGAGCCCGTGCTTGATCTCGTCGAGCTTGAATTCGTGGAACAGCGCCGAGCCCCGGTAGGCCAGCTGCGCCAGTTCCGGCTCGGTCAGCAGCGCCTGCAGCAGGTGACCGCTGCGGATGCTCACCTGCCGCCCGGCCCGCAAATCAAGCGAAGCGATCAGCCAGGCATGCTCGAACAGTTTCGGCAGGCGCACGGAAAACACGGGCGTGCGCGCGTTACCCGTCTGCAGGCGCGCCACTTCGGCGCGCAAATCCGCTTCCAGCATGCTCACGCTGACGCCGCTCCTGCGGGCAATCAGCACGAAATCGCTGCGCGGCTGCTCCAGCAAGGCGAGAAAGACATGCTCCAGGTCGACTTCATACTGCCCCAGGCCGACGCACAGACTGGCCGCGCGCGTGGCGGCCGTGCGGCAGGTGTCGTTCAACTTGCTGATCAGGGTTTTCAGGTTGATGCTCATGGGGCGGCGGTCCTTGTCGGGTGATGGTTGGCGAAATCGGTGGAGTGGCGCGCTCAAGCCGGCGCATGCAGTTCATAGCGGACATCGGCGCGGTCGCACGCCTCGCCGCCGGTGATCAGGAAACTGTCCCAGCCCAGCCGCCCGCCGCTGCGCGGCACTGCCAGCGCCGTGCCCTGCACGTCGGCGGCGCGCAGCACCAGCTGCACTTCGTATTCCAGGCACAGGCCGGTGAACATGGCGAGCATTTTCTCGAGCGCGAGAGCGGCCGCGCCGCCGGGCAGGAAAGCGTCGAAGTGGCGGCGGGCCAGGGGGCCGATGGTCAGCCGCAGGCGCAAGTCGCGCTGCCAGACGCGCGCACCGACCATGGCGGTGGCGCCCAGCACGGCGTTGCTGCCGCCCAGCGTACTTTGCTGCTCGCGCGGCACGTCGTACCAGCAGCCGACAAACTGGCTGACGGCGACGCGCTGCCCGAAATACTCGGACAGCACCTGGCCTATCATCACGGCCGACGGCGGCCGGTGGCGCATGGCGGCGGCAAAGTAGCCCACCGATTCGTCGAGCACGCCCGTGCCGTCCCCCGCCAGGCGCTGGCGCAGCGAGGCGTTGCCCAGCCCTGCCAACGACAGCAGCAGCGGCAGGAACTGGTCCTTGCCGTCGAGCTGATACTTGAGCTCCAGCCGGTACTTGCGCCAGGCTTCATAGAACAAAGCCAGGGCGCGGTTCGAGAACGTGTCGAGGAAGGCGCGCGGCCCCTCGTCCTTTTCATACAGCTGGTGCGTGGCGATGCGTTCCGTATAGTGCAGCGGCAGCGCGCCGGCGACGCCGAGAAAACCCATGAAGGCCGGCGTGACGCGCACGTATTTCAGCTGGGCGCTGCGCAGCGCAGCGCCCAGGGCGTTGACGTCCGTGGCCAGTTCGCGCGGCTCGGGCGCCAGCGTTTCGATCTGGCTGGGGGCGAAGTCGAGCGAGACGGAATTCTGGAAGCGCAGGAAACTGGCCACCGCATCGTCGTGCGGCAAGCCATTGCGCCTGAGCCAAAGCTCCAGCATGCGTACCGCCTGGAAGTACTGGAAGCGGCAAGGCTGGGCAAACAGGCGCTCGATTACACTAGGCTCGAATCGCCGCTGCGTGGTTTGCATCGCCACAGCTCCTCTCCTGATTTTTTTGCCAGCACCACCAGCTGCGTGAAGCTGTTCGCATGCACATACAAGCCCAGGAAGCACTCGATCACATGCGCAAAGGCGTGGATGCCGCTGCCGACGAAGGCCTCTTCATCTATCGTCAGCCGCACTTCGACGCCGCGCACCAGGCAAGCGAAGGGATTGCCTGGCAGCCAGGCATTGGCGGCCTGGTGGGCGATGGCCGTGATGCCGCGGATTTGCCGCTGCGACGTGGCCGAGCGCGGCAAGTCGTACAGGGCCAGCATTTCCTGGAACGCTTCCAGGCCGCTGCCGGCCAGCGACAGGTGATTCAGCGACAGATGCGAAATCAAACGCCAGTGGGCGCCCCTGCCCCGTTCGAAACGGTGCGACTCGCTGGGTTTGCGCAGCAGGCTGATGCTGCGCACGCTGGAGCCGCCCTCGAGGAACAGGTCGCCGCCGTGCAAGCCGTAGGTCAGCTGCGCAGGCAAGTCGCGGTTGGTGCAGCTCAGCTCCAGGCTGAGCGTGTCCGTTTCCACCGCGGCCGGATCGAAATCGATGTCGACGATCGAAATCTGCATTTCGTAGCCGGGACTCTTGCTGGCGATGATCTCGTCGCGCCGCATGACCCAGTAGTGGCCATCCCTGGCCGGGGTCTCGCCATGGCGCAGCGAATAGAATGGGCGGAATTCCACCACGGATTCGCCCTGCGGCGTCTGCCGCACCAGCTTGACCGAGTCGATGGCCTGCACCTCGAACGCATACGCGCGGCGCGCATCGGCCAGCACAGGGTAGCTGGCGGCCGTGTGCGTGAGGCGGATGGGCTCGCCGCGCTGGCGGAACAGGTTGACCACCGGCGTGCAGCCCAGCAGCAGGTTGTGCGTGTTCATCGTCCCCAGCAGGCGTGCCGTGTTCGAATCGGTGCGCAAGCCGCTCAGCGCCAGGTGCAAGGTGATGCGACGGCTGCCGGACGGCAGCGCGGCGCACAGCGCGCCCAGGTCGATGTCGAAGAAATTGAATTTTTCGGGAAAGCAGAAATACTCGGTCAGCAGCCGGTAGGCCGGATGCGAGCGGGCGGAAAACGGGATCAGTGCATCGTCCTCGGCAAAACCGGCGCTGCGCACGGGAATGCCGTCGAGCGCGACCCAGCTGCCGCTGCCGTCCGCCTCGGCATAGGCCTTCACGGTGCGCATGAACAGGGCGTCGCGCAGCGCCGCGCAAAACGAGGGCTGGCCATCGATGAACACGCGCAGCGACGCCAGTCCCAGCTGGGCCAGCGACAGCTGCGCGGCGCTCGACTCGATGGTGATGCGCACGCCCGAGGTGGCATTCGCCGGCAGCAGCACCTGTTCCGGCGCCTCGATGATGGCGGAAAAAGCTGCATGCGTGAGCGCCAGCGGCGCCACCGTCACGGGATAGGCGGTACGGAAGGTGCAGGCGACGCCTTTCACGGGGCGCGTCGTCAGCTCCGTGCCGCGGGCGATTTCCGCAGGCGCCGTCAGCTGCGCCGCTGCGGCGCCGTAATCCATGCGCGCGATCGAGCACGAGGGAAACGGCCGCAGGTAATGCGGATACAGCACTTCGAACAGCGCTTCGGTAAATTCGGGATAATCGTCGTCGATGCGCTTCGAGATGCGCGAATTGAGCAGCGCGAACGACTGGATCATGCGCTCGATGTGCGGGTCTTCGCACACCTCGCCGCCCATCAGCAGGCGGCCGGCGATCTTCGGGTAGCGCTCGGAAAACTCGCGCGAATAGCGGCGCAGGAAACCCAGTTCGCGCTCGTAATAGGGCAGCAATTCATCCAAGGTCAGGCTCCCGTGGACGCGGCGCGGCGCCCCTTGCTGATCGTGTAATGCAGGCTGGAAGGCTGCAGGATGGCGTCGAAGCTGACCGGTTCGTGCGCCGCATGCACCACCAGCAGCGCGCTGATGGCGAAATTGAGGCGGTTGATCGAGCCTTCCTCGATTTCCAGCGATGCGCGCACCTGGCGCAAGCGCGGCTCGTGGCGGGCGATGGCCTTTTCCAGGCACTGGCAGATATAGGCGCGGTCGTCCGTGCTCGACAGGCTGAGCCCGGCGAAATCGTTCAAGCCGTACGTGATGATCGACTTGCCGCACTCGGGAAAGGGTTTGAGCAGCGTCTCGGGCAGCACGGCGCGCGTGTTGAGCAGCGCTTCGAGGTCGCGCGCCACGGTGTCTTTCAAGTCCTCGAGCGAGAGGCGCGAGACGGTGCCGCTGGAGGCGCCGTGCACGGGCGTATCCATCAGGCGGTCGAACAGGCCCGGCGTAAAACCTTTCATGGGCTTCCCGTTTCATGGGTGGCGTGGACGCCGCTGCCGGCGGCCAGGAAAGCCAGCGGCGGCAGCGCGCCGCTGGCGTACGCGGTCAGATGCGGTCAGGCTGTCTTGTTGGCCGACAGGTCCCAGCCGCCGGAGGTGTTGCCGCCCGAACCGCCACCCACTTTTTGCTGCGTGTACTTCCACTTGACCTTCGAATACTTGAGTGCCAGGTCTTCGCCGAGAATGTCGCCTGCGGCCACCGATGGCGCCACGCTGCTGATCATCACATTCTCCAGTTCGATCTCGAAGTACTTGATGCGCTCGCCCTGGCCATCGGCGCGCAGGAACTCGAGCTTGGCTTTCGGGATGGTCTTGCCAGAAGAGCAAGTTTGCAGCAGCAAGGGGCTGGCGAGATCGGCCATCTTGGCGATGACGATATCCTTGTGCTCGGTACGTTCGGCGGTATGGCCGCCGCCCGTCGAGGCGGTCGCCGATTTGGGTTGCAACACCTGCCACTGGACCGACTTGCATTCGATCCAATCTTTGTGGCTGTTATCCGTGGATTCGCCTTTGATGCCATCAATTTGCAAGTATACGTCGATTGCCATGTTATTCCTTTCAAGGGTGTGAAGAAAAATACATTACGATTTGGTCGACTGCGGAAGCTCCGCGACCAAACGGAGTGAAACGGACAATTCATCGAGCTGGAAATGCGGACGCAGGAAGGACACGGCGCGGTACACGCCGGGCCGGCCCGGCACTTCCGCCACCTGCACCGAGGCTTCGCGCAGCGGAAACTGGGCCTTCTGTTCCTGGCTGGCGTTATCGTCGAGCAGCACGTACTGCGTCAGCCAGCGGTTGAGGAAATCTTCCACGTTGGAAGCGGCGGCGAAGCTGCCGATCTTGTCGCGCATCATGGCCTTCATGTAGTGGGCGATGCGCGACACGGCGAAGATGTATTGCAGCTGCGCCGACAGCACGGCGTTCGCGTTGGCGGCGTCCGTATTGTATTTTTTCGCCTTCTGCGCCGACTGGGCGCCGAAAAACGCGGCATAGTCCGTGTTCTTGCAGTGCACGAGGGAGATGAAGCCCAGGTCGCTCAATTCCTTTTCGCGGCGGTCCGTGATGGCGATCTCGGTCGGGCATTTCAGCGCCACCTCGCCCTCGTCCGTCTTGAAGGTATGCGTCGGCAAGTCTTCCACCAAGCCGCCACCCTCCACGCCGCGGATCGCCGCGCACCAGCCGTAATCCTCGAAGGCGGCCGTCAGCTTGGTGCCGAACGCGTAGGCGGCGTTGCACCACAGGTATTTCTGGTGGTCGGTGCCGTCGACGTCCTCGACGAAATTGAAGCCGTCGACGGTGGCGCCATCGAGCGGATTGAACGGCAGCCGGCCCAGGAAGCGGGGCAAGGTCAGGCCCACGTAGCGAGAATCTTCCGATTCGCGCAAGGATTTCCACTTCGCGTACTCGACCGTGTCGAAGACCTTGGCCAGGTCGCGCGGCTTGCCCAGGTCGCTGTAGCTTTCCAGGCCAAACAGTTCCGGCGACGCGGACGAGATGAATGGCGCGTGCGCGGCGGCGGCCACGTGCGACATCTGCTCGATGAAATACATGTCTTCCGGCTGGCGGCTGAATTCGAAGTCGCCCAGCAAGGTACCGAACGGCGCGCCGCCAAAGGTGCCGAATTCCTCCTCGTAGACCTTCTTGAACATGGTCGACTGGTCGAACTCCAGCGCGCTCTGGAAATCCTTGACCAGCTCGCGCTTGGTCGCGTTCATCATCTTGATTTTCAGATTCGTGCCGGTAGCCGTGTTCTTCACCAGGTAATGCAGGCCCGTCCAGCTGCTTTCCAGCTTCTGGAATTCGGGCGCGTGCATGATGGCACTGAGCTGCGCGGAAATAAGCTGGTCCAGTTCGGCCACGCGGGCATCGATGGTGGCGGCCAGGTTGTTCGATACCACCACCGTGCCATCCATGACCTGGCTGACCAGTTCGGAAATCAGATCCTTGGCGCGGGCGTGTTCGACGCTGGACTTGGCCACCTTGCTCTGCTCGACGATCTGGTCGAGCAAGTCGATTTCGGCGGCGCCGGCAGCGCTCAATGCGGGGGTCAGTTGTGCGGACATATCAATCTTTCCTGACGTGGGAATGTTGTTCCAGCTGGGCCAGTTTTTCCGTGCTGTTGAGCACGTCATTCAGGATGTCTTCCAGTTTGTCGTTGCCGGCCAGCTTGTTGCGCAGGTCGGCCAGCTTGGTGCGCGCCTCGAGCAGCTTGCGCAGCGGCTCGACCTGCTCGACCACCGCTTCCGGGCGGAAATCAGCGATCGCGCGAAATTTCAGCTCGACACCGAACTGGCCGCCAGCGGCGCCCAGTTCATTCGGCACGCGGAAGGTGGCGCGCGGCTCGATACCCTTCATCACTTCATCGAAATTGTCGCGGTCGATATCGACGAACTTGCGGTCCTTCAGGCGCTTCTGCTCGAGTTCGGAATTGCCGCCGAAATCGCCCACCACGCCCACCACGAAGGGCAGTTCCTTGTTTTCGATGGCGTCGCCGATCTCGACGTCATAGGTCATCTGCACGCGTGGCGGGCGTACCTTTTGCAAGCGCTTCTGCACACTATCTTTTTTCGACATGACATCCCCTTCCCAAATATTGGCGGCATCGGCGATGCGCCTGTTGAACTGCGGCGTACCTGTGCCTGGCTGGCTACTTCAGGGCGTTGAATGGATTGGCGCTGCCCTCATCGGCAGTGCGCTTGCTTGGCTGCTTGCGCGACGCTCGCACGGGCGGTTTGTCCGGCGGCGGCACCAGCACGGTTTCGCCCAGGCTCTCGCGCAGCAGCTTGGCCAGGTCCTGCGATTCCGCGCGCAGCGGACCGGACAGGTTGTTCTGGCGGCTCAGGTCGGCCAGCGCCCGCGTCGACAGGCGCAGTCCGCTGATGGCGATCACGCTGTTGGCCAGCTTGTCGGCAGGATCGCGCACCAGCACTTCCTGGGCATTGAGGATGGCTTCACCATACTGGCCCGCATCGTAGCGGCTTTGCGCCATGCGCACCCAGGGCTGCTTGTCGGCGGGCGCCGCGGCGGCCGCCTCCTGCCACAGCGCCAGCGCCGCCGCCTTGTTGCCCGTGTCCACCGCCTGCGTGGCCTTGGCCATCAGTTCTTCCAGCGTCGGCGCCACGACGGGCGGCGGCTTGGCCACCGGCGCCGTACTGCAGGCGCTGAGGGTAAAAGCACAGGCGATAACTGCAAGCGTGCATAGCGAAACCGGGCGTGTCATGTTGAGCTTTCCTTCAAAAAAGAAGACGGTTTTGGCGATTGAAAAGTTGCTTTTTATAGTTGCTAATTGTTTATTTTTCGGAGCGTAGCATGATTTCAAAATTCACTGCGTTCGATAGAAAATACGCGAAAACTCACACTACTCACGCTAAAAACGTACCGTACGCACCATTCTTCAAGATAATGTTAAGGTTCCTGCAGTTGCGAAAAAAGCACCAAGTTGCGCGATGCGAAGCATGATTTTCAGTCGCTGCCGCGCGCCTCACTGTGTCTGGCATAGAGGGCAATCCATGAGCATGGCAAACAAATTGTTATGGGGCGAAGGGCTGTTCCTGCGTCCCCAGCATTTCCAGCAGCAAGACCAGTACCACGAACAGCGCCTGCACGAGAGCGTCAAGGCGCTGCACCCGTACGCGTGGGGCGTGAACCAGTTGCAGATCGACCGCGATGCGCTGGCGAACAACAGCTTGCGCCTGCTGGAACTGTCGCTGGTCTTCCAGGACGGCGAAATCTACAACGCCGCCGGAAGCGATGACCTGCCCGACGCGCTCGACCTGGGCAACTTGCCGTCGTCGCTGCAATCGGTGACCTTCCACGCCGCCTTGCCGGCTTTCAAGCCATTCGGCGGCAACTTCGCCGCCAGCGGCCAGCCCAACAACGCGGCGCGCTACGCCCAGGCCAATCTCAGCACGCCGGACCTGTACACCCAGGCCGCGCAGGCCGAACTGACCTACCTGAAAAAAACCCTGCGCCTCGTCGCCGATGCCGAACCGCGCGATTCCTACGTCAGCTTCCCCCTGCTGCGCCTGCGGCGCCTGTCGACGGGCGGCTTCGAGCAGGATCCGGCCTTCGTGCCTCCCAGCCTGTCCATCCGCAGCGCGCCCCTGCTGTTCCTGCAGCTGCGCCGCCTGATCGACGCGCTGCAGGCCAAGGTCAACGCGCTGTATGGCCATCACCGCGAGCCGAGCAAGAGCGTGATCGAATTTCGCTCCGGCGACATGTCCTCGTTCTGGCTGCTGCATACGGCCAGCGCGGCCTACGCCTCGCTCAGCCATTACTTCCATCATCCGGCGCTGCATCCGGAGCGCCTGTACGAGCAGCTGCTGGCCCTGGCGGGCGGCTTGATGACCTTTTCACGCAGCCATGCGCTGGCCGACCTGCCGCCATACCGGCATGCCGATCCCGGACCGTCGTTCGCCCAGCTGCACGCCATGATCCGCGAATTGCTCGACACCGTGATCTCGTCGAAATACTTCGCCATCGCGCTGACGGAAACCAAGCCGTCCTACCATCACGGCAAGCTGGACTCGGAAAAGATCGATGCCAAGACGGCGTTCTACCTGGGCGTGTCCGCCGACATGGCCGGCGTGGAACTGGTCGACGTGGTGCCGCTGCGCTTCAAGGTGGGCGCGCCAGACGACGTGGAAAAATTCGTCCTGTCCGCCCTGCCCGGGGTGCGCCTGCAGCATGCGCCGCAGGTGCCGGCCGCCGTGCCGGTGCGCCCCGACATGTTTTATTTCACCATCGAGGCCAAGGGCCAGATGTACGAACGCATGCTGCAGGCGCAGTCGCTGCTGGTGTATGTACCTTCCGGCATGCGTGAACTGAAACTCGAACTTGTCGCCGTCACTTCCTGAGGTCCAACGATGCACTCCAGCGCTCCCCCTTCCCTGATGTCCGGCAGCCAGGCCGCCTATGCCGCCAGCATGGCTGCCGGTCCCGGCACCGAACACACATTGATGGACTTGATGTACGACGGTTTTTACGCCCTGTTCATGCTGAAGAACGGCAGCGGGCCGCAAGACAATGCCGATTTCATCAGCAAGATGACGCACTTCCTCGATGAGTTCAGCCGCGGCGCGAAAAAACAGGGCGCGTCGGCGGACGACATCGACGCCGCCAAATATGCGTTCTGTGCGGCCGTCGATGAAATCATCCTGCGTTCGCCCTACAGCATCCGCGACGAATGGGCGCGGCGGCCGTTGCAGCTGGTGCTGTTCGGCGACCAGCTGGCCGGCGAAAACTTCTTCATCCGTCTCGAAGCGCTGCGCGCGCGCGGCAGCGCGCACCTGCAGGCGCTCGAGGTCTTCCACATGTGCCTGCTGCTGGGTTTCCAGGGCCGCTACATCCTCGAAGGCCCGGAAAAACTCAATTACCTGACGGCGCGCCTGGGCGACGAAATCGCCCAGATGAAGGGCAAGAAAACCGGCTTCGCCCCGCATGCGGAGCGGCCCGACCAGATCATCCACAAGCTGCGCAACAACGTGCCGCCATGGGTGCTGTGCTCGGTGTTCGCCCTGATCTGCGCACTGGGCTACCTGGGCCTGCGCACCATGCTGGCCAAACAGACGCAAGCGCAGATCAATGCCTACAACGACATCGTCAAGCTGGCGCCGCGCGTGGCTAACCTGAGCATTACCCTGCCGTGATGGGCGACGCACAACACCCCCCCGCGGCAACGGGCCAGTTCGGCACGGGCCTGAGCCAGCACGCACGGCTCATCAGCCTGGCCACGGCCCAGCAGTCCGGGCAGCCGGAATCGCTGATGGCGGAACAGTTCGAGGGCCGCGAGGCCGTCAATGAACTGTTCCGCTTCGAGGTCGACGCCCTGAGCACCGCGGCCAGCCTGGACCTGGCCTCCTTCATCGGCGAGGAAATGACGCTGTGCCTGCTGCAGCCCGACGGCAGCCAGCGCGCCTGGCACGGCATCTGCACCGATTGCGCCTGGCTGGGCGCCGACGGCGGCGTGGCGCGCTACCGGCTGCGCCTCGAGCCGGCCCTGGCCCTGCTGCAGCTGCGCCGCGACAGTTACATTTTCCAGGACAAGAATGCGCGCGACATCGTCACCGAGCTGCTGGCCGACTACCCGCAGCTGCGCTTCGCATTCGATGTCAGCCAGGCGCTGGCCACGCGCGCCATCTGCACCCAGTACCGCGAAAGCGACTTCGATTTCTTCGCGCGCCTGCTCGCTGCCGAAGGCCTGAGCTGGCGCTTCGAGCACGACCAGCCCGGCGGCGCGCAGGACAGCGGCGATGGCCAGGCGCAGGCCAGGCACAAACTGGTGATCTTCGACAGCAAGGCCACCGCGCCGCAGACGCCGGGCGGCGCCGACATGCGCTTTCACGGCGTGCGCGCTACCGATACGGACGACGCCATCGACCGCTTCGGCGCGCGCCGCCAGGTGCAATCGAACGCCGTCAGCATCAGCAGCTGGGACCCGGCGCAGGTGACGGCGCCCGCCGCCGAGCAAGTCTCCAGCCTGGAGGCCGGGCAATTGCCGCAGCTGGCCGTGTATGACGGTGCCGGCGAGCGCCTGCACGCCGACCGCGCGGCGGCCGGGCCGCACAGCGAGCGCATGCTGCAAGCCCTGGAGCTGGACAACAAGCAGTTCGACGGCGCCGGCGCCGTGCGCCGCCTGGCCGCCGGCCACGCCATGCGCCTGCTGCAGCACGAGCAGCATGCCGATGGCGCCAACGCCTTCACCGTGCTGTGGGCCGAGCACCAGGCGCGCAACAATACGGGACCGGCCGGCGCCAGCCTGGGCGACATGCTGTCGAGGCTGGCCAGGACGGCCGGCCTGGGCGGCGTGGCCGACTGGATCGCCGGCCAGATCGAGCCGGGCACCTACCGCAACCGCTTCGGCTGCGTGCGCACCAGCGTGGCCATCGTGCCGCGCGCCACCGCCGCGCGTGCGCCGGCCGTGGCGCTGGGTCCGCAGACGGCGCTGGTGGTGGGCCTGGCCGACAGCGTGGCCACCACGGGCCGCGACCACCAGGTGCGCATCCAGTTTGCCTGGCAGCGCGGCAGCGCCGCCAATCCCGGCGGCCTGGCGCACAACACCGACCAGCAGGGCAACGCGCCCGGCAACGAGGCGTCCGGCGCCTGGGTGCGCGTGGCCGAAGCGCTGGCCGGCCCGAACTGGGGCTCGCAATTCACGCCGCGCCTCGGCACCGAAGTGCTGGTCGACTTCATCGAAGGCGACATGGACCGCCCGCTGGTCGTCGCCCAGCTCTACACGGGCAGCGACACGCCGCCGTATGCGGCCGGCGAGGATTCTGGCGTCAACCACGCGGGCGTCCTGTCGGGCATGCACAGCCACAATTTCGATGGCGCCGGCTACAACCAGTGGGTGCTGGACGATACCCAGGGCCAGCTGCGCACCCGGCTCGCGTCGAGCAGCGCCGCCACCGAGCTCAATCTGGGCTACCTGGTGCAGCAAGGCGCCAGTTCGGCGCAACGGGGCAACTACCGCGGCAGCGGCTTTGAGTTGCGCACCGATGCCTGGGCCATGCTGCGCGCCGGCGAAGGCGTGCTGCTCTCGACCACGGCGCGCGCGCGCCAGGGCGCCGGCGTGGCGTCGAGCCAGCTCGACACCAGGGAGGCGCTGGCCCTGCTGCGCGGCGCCTGTGAACTGAGCAAGACGGTGGCGACGTCGGCAAGCCAGCAAAAAGCCCTCGTCAGCAAGGATGCGAACCAGGCGCAGCTGGACATGGCGAAGCAGATCGACCCGCAGCAGGATGGCAAGTACCAGGCCAGCGTCGGCGGCCAGGAAACCAGCAAGGCGGGTAGCGGCACGCGCGCGCCCGATACGGCGCAGCCCGTGGAACGCTACGCCCAGCCGCTGGTGCTGATGGAGTCGCCCAGCAGCATCAACTGGGCCACGCCCGCGTCGACCGTGCTGTTCGCGGGCCAGCAGCTGCACTGGACGGCGCAGGCCGACCTGCACATGACGGCCGGCCAGACGGTCGCCTCGGTGGCGGCCAACGCGGCCACGCTGTTCAGCCAGGAAGGCGGCATCAAGGCCGTCGCTGGCAACGGCCCCGTCTCGCTCGAAGCGCATACCGACCAGCTGGAAATCCTCGCCGATCAAGCCGTCACGGTGATCTCCGTGAGCGACAGCATCGACATCAAGGCCAACCAGAAAATCGTCCTGCAGGCGGGACAATCCTCGATCACGCTCGAAGGCGGCGACATCACCTTCCGCTGCCCCGGCCATTTTACGGTCAAGGGCGGGCAGCATCTCTTCAATGGCGGCGCCAGCGCCGCGGCCGGCCTGCCGCCGTTGCCGGACAGCCGCTTGAAACTGTTCGACGAAGGCTTCGTGCTGAAAGACCGCGACACGGGCGAACTGATGGCGCGCCAGCCGTATCGCGTCAAGCGCGCCGACGGCAGCATCGAAACGGGCATGACGGACGCCAGGGGCCTGACCCACATCGTGGCCGCTGCCGCCGTCGAGGCGCTGGTGATCGAACTGCTCAAGTCTCCGGGCCAGTTGCCCGAGACGGAGAACGGCCCAGACCAGGCTCCTGCGCCCAGCTCGGACACGCGCGCCAAGGCGCCCGCTCCCGGCACGACGGCCAAGGCGCCGCCCAACCCCGAACCGAAATTCAAGGCAACGGGTACGTCCAGCACCAGCCCCGTCGACAACAAGCAGCGCAAGGAAGTGCTGATCAAGCGCCCCGCCTGCTGGATCGCCGACTATGAAAAGGAGATTAGCGTCTCCAGCGTGCCGCGCTACAACAACACCTTCGGCGCCACTGGTGCGCCGCATAACTATTTCGACACCGTGCGCTACAAGATCTACGTGCCCGTCAAGTCGAATACCGGCATCATCGCCGAATTGCGCGTCAAGGTGATCACGGTGCTCGAGCCGGCCGACCAGGCGCTGGAAGAGCGCGAGAAGGGCACCCCGCAGGCCGCCACGCGGGCCAAGCAGCGCGCCGCCGTCATCAAGTACGTCAAGGGCATCGCCACCACGGGGCTGGAAAGCCACTGGAACAATAAATTCCAGATGAAAATCAGCGATCCGGAATGCGGCACGCGCACCCTGCCCATCATCTACCGCGTCGTTTATGTGGAGAGCAACGAGCACTACGTCATGCAGATCCACAAACGCTACGACCGCGAAAGCGTGACGGGGACCATCATCGACGTGTCCGCCTCGACCGATGGCCAGACACACGCCCATGAATTCGGTCACTGCTATGGCTTGCCGGATGAATACTCGTATGTGGAAGGAGACGACGAGACCGTCAAATACAAGAAACCGGACGGCAGCTGGGATGCGCCCGTGCCTTCGCTCTCGGACGATGAGGAACCGGAACCGGCCGCTGCCAACATCATGAACTCGGCCGGCTCCATCGTCATCCGTGACCGGCATGCCTGGCAGATCGCCATCGAAGTGCAGGACTTGCTACGGACGAAAATAGGACGGCAGATCAAATGCGATATCATCCTGAACGGCTCCTAATCGCACTGCTCGCAGTGTCCCTACAACTCCCAGGAAACGCCATGCCGAACGACATCCTCTCCATCAGCGCCCACTGCATCGATAATCCGGCCTGCATTTTCACGGGCAGCGACATGCGCATCGAGGTGGTCATCAAGAATATCGGCAATGGGGAAGTCGGCTATCCGCTCCAGTACATGCAAGCGCGGGGGCCCAATATGCGCCTGATCGACAACGCGAGCGAACAAAGCCAGGTATTGAAGACGGGCCTGGCCAATCACGCGCTCAAGCGCGCCTTCACCCCCATCGCGCCGGGCCAGTCGATTGCGCTGCAAAGCGTCATCAAGCACACCGAGCTGCGCATGTTCCGTACGGAATTCGTCGACGTGACGGCCGAAATCGGCGTCTCGGCCGGCATCCAGACGGCGGGCAGCGAGGAAGCGCTGCCCTTCAAGGGCGGCGCCAGCCTGAAGATCATCGGCAGGGATACGCTCGAACGCGAAGCGCAGCGCCGTTAATCCGCTAGCGCATCCGCATGCAGCTGGCGCCAGAACGGCGCGGCGGGCCAGCGCTGCTCCCAGCCGTAGTACTGCTGGCGCTGCGCCAGGTAATCGGCGTAGCGCTGCGCCACCGTCTGCGCCACCGCGTCCAGGATGGCGTGGCCGGCGATGGCGCCAGCGGCCGCCATGCCATTGGCCAGCGCCTTGACGATGCCTTGCGAGGTGACGGGATCGTAGGCCGAGGCGGCGTCGCCGATGGCCAGCCAGCCGTCGCCATCCAGTTGCTCGAGGCAGTAGGACGGCGCGGGAAAACTCTGCACGCCGCCTGCCAGCGGCACCGCGCCGCGGGCCAGCGCTGCTGTATTGGGCGCGGCCGCCAGCCCTTCCAGCCAGTGCGCGGCATGCTGCAGGCGCCGCGCCTTGACGGTGGCCGCGTCGCTGTAGAACGCCAGCAGCAAGGTGGCGTCGGGCAGATGGGCGCCATACCACCAGCCATGTTCGACCGCTTCCAGGTGCGTCATGCCGGAACGGGGGGCGTCGGGCGCGGCGAAGCGCATGGCCAGGCAGACCAGCGGCAGCGTTTCGACCTTGCGGCTGCCGCGCTGGCGCGCGAAGACGGCGCGCGTGCCGCTGGCGTCGACCACCACATCGGCATGGATGCTGGCCGGTCGCGGGTGCGCGAGATCGCCCAGCATCAATTCCAGGGTAAAACCGCCGCCTTGCGCCGGGGCCGACGCGACCAGGCTGGCGCGCAGCAGCACTTCCGCCCCGCGCAAGCGCGCCTGCTGCGCCAGGAAGCGATTGAAACGGGAGCGCTCCAGATGCCAACCGTGGCCCAGCGGATGCAGCAGCGCGTCGTTGTAGCCGCGCTTGTCGCTGCCCCACCAGGAACAGCTGCCATGGCAAGGCGCATGCGCCTCGGCGAAAAAATCCTGCGCAATGCCCAGCGCGTGGAACAGACGGTTGGCTTCGGGCGGAATGCTTTCGCCGATGCGAAATTGCGCGTAGTCGCCCGCCTCGATCACGAGCACGTCATGCACGCCGTGCTGGGCCAGCGCCAGCGCACAGGCGCAGCCAGCCGGGCCGCCGCCGATGATGGCGACCCGGTAGCGCTGCCGCGATGGCCCTGCCGCAGCGGAGCTTTCTGCCGCCGCCATCAGGGCTTCGGTTTCGGCTGCGGCTTCGGCCGGTACACCTTGTCGATGGCCGTGTTGCGCCAATACTCGACCAGGTTGCTTTCATCGCTGTCGAACAGGCTTTCGACTTCCAGGTAGTAATCCTTGCAGATGGCCTTCTCGCCAGCCTTGCGCGCAATCGCCGTGCTTTGCACGACCACGCCGATGCGGTGCCAGTTCAGCAGGAACTGCGCGCGGTCCTGGTAGCGGCCCACATGCATGGCGGGCCGGTCGATTTCCGCATTTTCCGGGGTGGCCGATGGCAGCCCATCTGCCCGCGTGCCCTTGCCGCGCACGGAATAGCGCGGCGTCGTCAATTCGCCGCCGTTGGCGACGACGTCGTCGTAGGTGTACACGGCCACGGGCCGCTGCGCCGGCCACGATGAATACAGCAAGGTATTGTAGCCATTGCCCTTGAGCGCCGTGGCCGCATCGATGGCCTGCTGGTTGTTCAGCACCGTGCCGCCGGGATTCGGATCGGGCAGATGCGTGGCGCACGAGTTGTAATCGGTATGCCACGGCAAGGCCATGAATTTCGACACGTCGCCGGGCTGCACCGCGCCGCCGCGCAGCGGCATGTAGCCGGCGCCAAGGAAGGGCTGGTCCCTGACGGCGGCCGAGTAATCGAGATGCTGCGCATTGATGCGGAACGGGCCGCCAGCATCATGGCGCCGCCATGCCTGCCGGTACAGGCCGGGGTCGCGCACGATAAAACCCATCTCGATGCCGGGGCTGTAGCGGCCCCCCAGGCAGTTGAACAGGATGGTACGGTCGAGCGCTTCGCCCGCGCCCAGCAGGAAAGTGCCGCTGCCGGCCACATACTTGCCATGCGCCCACTGATCCATGAAAAAATACTGGGCACGGGTCAGGGTCAGCAGGCTGCTGCCCGCATCGCCCAGCGACAGCGGCATTTGCGGCCGCAGCGACGGCGCCCCCGTCTGGTCGGGATGGCGGATGAAATTCATGATCGGGTAGGTCAGGCCTTCCGCCTTCATCTTGCCCAGCAAGTCGTGCTCCTTGATCGCCCTGGGCGGCAAGCTGGTCGTCCAGCGCTGCAGCGAGGCCGCGCGCAGGATGGGCTGCACATCGGTGCTGAAATTGCTCTGGTAGCCCGTTTGATAGCTGCCATCCGCATACACGGCGGGCCGCAGCGCCATCTTTTCCAGCCAGGTGCAATACAGGTCGTCCCACAGCGATACGACGTTCGCCGTTTGCGGCGCGTACGACGGGTCGCTCGAGATCACCCAGGCGCCGCCCTCGACGCTGCGCGCCGTGCCGTCGGCAAAGAGCAGCATGGCCGTGACGGGACCATCGGCCACGTCATCGAACCAGTTGTCGTTGTTGACATTGTCGTGCAGGACGGCGGCGGCCGAATAATTGCCTTGCGCGTCGAAGCCGCAGGCCTTGCCATAGCCGCCCAGCACCAGCAATCGTCCATTCTTTTCCGTCGTGATGGCGCCCAGCGAGGCGATGATGGCGCCAGGGCCCTGCGCCGGCGCGCCAGGCTGCCCGCCGCGCGGGAACGACACGGGATAGTCGGGTAGGCTGCGCACGGCGCCGCTGGCCGCATCCGCGCACGACGGCGGCGTCGATGTGTCGAACTGCTGCACGCCCTGGCGCGAAGCCTGCACGGTGCGCGGTCCGGGATCGATGACCAGCAGCTTCAGGCGCAGCGGGTCGGCCGGCGTGCCGAAGTGCGGCGAGCCTGGCGTGCCGAAGGCCGGATTGCGCAGGGCTGGCGCGCGCTGGTTTTCAAACGGCGCCACGCCGTCCCCACCCTCCCAGCTATTGGCTTTCTTGTTGGCCAGGTGCACGGTCCAGACGATGTCCTTGACGATCTTGCCATCGACCATGCTGCCGATGGCCACTTCGGCCGCCCCGCCCCGCCGGCCCAGCGGGTAGCTTTCCACGCCGTCCGCCGCGTCGAACGCATATTGGTAAATCCGGAAGCGGGCCGCCTGCCGCTTGAGCTTTCCGCCGGCGTCGCGCAACTCGGTGCTGGCGATGGTCGTGTCTTCCGTGCCGGGCCGGATCGGCAAGCCTCCCGTGCCATCCTGGCCATCGAGCGGCATGCCGGCCAGGCTTTCCGGGCCCAGATAGTATTCTTCGCTGTTGCCGACGCGGGCGATGCCGATGGCCGGGTGAATTCTCAAACCTGTGTATGCCATGCTGAACTCCTGATCATCAAGGGTGTCTGTGCCGGTTGGCCTGAGAGTCACGGCTGCATGCCGTCCCTGACCCACTGGTCGAAGATATCGATGCCTTCCTGCGGCATCGGCCCGTCGGGCGGCATCGGATGCGGCGCGGACATGACATACTCGCCTTCCCGCCCTCCCGGCGCGCGCAGGCGGTGCCCGGCGTCCACCAGCCATTTTGCGTTGCGGCTGTCATAGTCGTAACCGTGGATGGCCACCTGGATTTGCCAGGCAAACGCCTTCACGCTCGCATAGTCATTCAGGTACAGCCGCTGCACGCCCGTCGACTCGGGGTTCGACAGCTTGATCTTGTTCATGTCGGCCACGTAGCGGGAAAACAGGCCCTGCACATCGCGCTTGAAGCTGGTCCGTTCGTTCATGGCTTGCTCTCCTCATACGTGGGTTCGGCAGGTTTGCGGCGGTCGACGACCTGGATCACGGGCGTGGAAAAATCGCCTTGCCGTATCAAGCCGCGGCCCTTGTCATTCGTGGTGATGGCCGCCGTGATGCGCCAGGCCTGCCTGCGCTTCTTGGGAACCAGGCTGTCGACGATGCCGGTGATATCCGTTTCGATGACATATTTATCATGCTGGTGGGCGCCGGACAGGGCCCAGTGGCTGGTGCTGGTGACCAGGTAGCGGTCGCGGAACGCCTTGTCGCCGATGCGCGCAGTCACCTTGGCGGGATACAGGTAGATATCGGCCTGAAAACTGTAGTCCTCGTCCGCATGCGCGCGGTCCAGCACCATGTTCACCCGCTTGTCGCCGGCCACCCGCCGCGCCGGGATCGTGTAGGCGCTGGTCACGGTGAGGTCGGGCCTGGCGACCGCGCCATCGGCCGCATCGTCGCTGAGCAGGGCGGCGAACAGGCTTTTCTGGTTGTCGCCGAATACAAACCCCGCCTGCTGGTGCCGGTCGATCAAGGCCTGGATATCCTTCTTGCGGGCAAACTCGCCGCCATAGCGCGGCTGGAAGCCATAGCCTTGCCGGAGGGTGTCGAAGTACAGCACCGCCTGGCCCATGTTGGCCGTGTAGTCGCCCGAATCGCTGCGCTGGGCATCGCCGCTGCCGGCGCTCCAGCCGACGGGCCGTGGCAAGCTGGCGTCCTGCTCGCTGCGCATGAACGCCGTGCGCCCGCTGCCGCGTATGCCGGCGTCGCCATGCTCGTCCAGCCACTTCTCGAAACTGTAATCGAGGAAATTATGGAAGGCATAGAACAACGGATCGAGGCCGGCCGTGACGTTGTCGCCCATATTGCCGCCCATGTAGGTGGCGTGCATGTGATTGTGGATCTTCGTCTCTAGGTTGCCACCGCCCAGGCTGCCGTATTCGTCGCCGCCAAAATCGGCCCAATCCATGTAGTAGATCTGGTAGGCCAGCAAATTGGGGGAAGCCGTGGCCAGCGAGCTGTCGAGCCCCTCCCTCTTGCGCGTGGCATCGTACAGCGGAGAATCGACATCCTCGAAGGCTTTCGGATAGCGCACGCCGGAAGGCTTGCGGGTGAAGTTCCAGTACGGCAACGCGACGTTGCGCGTGCTGGGCCCCCGTTCGCCGTTCGGGTCGGCCGCCTGCAGCGCTTGCTCGTAAAAGTACAGCTGCGCCCGGTGCCATTGCAGGAAGGTGTTCTTCTGGTGCTCGCACTCGCCCGGGAATTCCTCGTGGGCATTGTCCTCGGTCGCCACCTTGTCGATGAAATAAGCAATGTCGCAGCTGTTGCGCGTCGGATCGCCCAGCAACTGCTTCAGCCTGTCGCCGGGCAAGGCCGCCTGACGGTCATTGAAGACGTCGACGGAGGTGCAGTTATGCACCCAGGCTTGCCACAGGAAGCCGCGCCGGTCATACACGTTTTCCTGGCTCTTGCGTTTCATCTCGCTCACCGCATGCTTGAAGGCGTCAAGCTCGGCCGGGGTCAGTTCATCGATATTCTTGCGGTAGCGCACGACGCGCGCGCCACCCGGCTCCGCCTGGGCCTGCAATTCCGGGCGACACGATACGGTAACCTGCGCCTGTACCGCGGTGCAGACACCCGCGCACAGCAAGCCGGCCAGGAGGGGAAGGATGGAAGTTTTCATGCGTAACATGGGCAGTTGCTCCAAAGACAGGTTGGGAAAGGCGGACGCGCGCCGGACGCGCTGCCGCCAGGAACGGTCAGTGTCCGTGTCCGCCCGCGTCGCCGCCGCCCTTGCCATCCGGCAGTACCACCTTGACGTTTTGCATCATGCCCTGGTCTTCATGTTCGAGGATGTGGCAATGCAGCACGTATTCGCCGATGTAGCGCTGGTAACGCGTGGCGATCTCGATCTTGTGCTTTTCGATCACCAGCAAGGTGTCTTTCCACGTGCCGATCAGATCCTTGTATTGCGCATCGACCGCGCCGCCGTCGGTGCGGCTAATGCCGATGATCTGGAAGGGGTTGACGTGGATATGGAAGGGGTGGCTGCCATTCTTCGAAGCGAGCTCCCAGATCTGCTCGGTGCCCAGCACCAGCGTGTGGTCGACGCGGTGCGGGTCATAGACATACTTCAGCTCGGGTATCGGCGAGTCTTCCGGCTTGCCTTCCACCATGAAGCGGGCCTTGCCGCCCAACTTGGCGATATTGAAGGTCACATACTCCTTCTTCTTGCCGCGCATCGCGTCCTTTGCCGCCGCGCTGAAGCCCGCATGTGGGACGAACTTGCCGAGCTTGAGACCATTCTCCAGGTCGCCAAGGATCGTGCTCTTGACGCTATCGGGCAACTGGGCGCCGGGCAGGCTTTGGACGGCATTGCGCAACTCGGCCAGCAGGAAATCGCGCGGCGACTCGCCCGACCTGACGCGTGCGGATGCCTTGGTGTTGGTCTTGGCGGCGATCACGCCGATCAGGCGCGTGTTGTTGACGTCATGCATCGTCGTCATGTTGTTGACGTTGGTTTCCGCATATACGCAATAGGCGCCGGCTTTCGGCAGCGAGAACAGGATATCGCTGCGGTAGCCCGGCTGCAGGTAGTTCAAGGTCTTGGGGATGATCCTGTCGTGCGTCAAGCCGTCGCTGGCCACCTCGAATTGCGTGACGTCCTCGCCATCGCATAGCTCCATCACGTCCTTGTCCTGGTTGGCCACGCTGAGCGCCTTGAACAGCTTTTGCGGATCGTTCGCGCGGCGGATGCGCAGCACCACGGTTGCCTGGAAACCCGTGTCGATCATGCGCCAGCGGTACAGGCGCTGCGTCTTCATCTTCAGCACCGGCTGCACCTTGCCGTTGACGGAGGTATAGCGGCCCGACTTCAGCCAGGCATTCGGATCGTTGACCTGACCGAAATCCTCCAGCACGCCTACCCCGTCCGTGGCGCACGGCGTCGTCGGCGTCAGGCTGTTGCTGGGGCAGTCATAGGGAATTTGCTGCAGCAGCATCACCTCGCCGGCGCTGCCGCTGCCGTCGTCGGGCTGGAATGGCTTCAGTATCACATCGAGGTCGCCATTCGCCGTGGCGCTCGGATAACGGTCGCCTTCGACCACCAGCGCGCCGGCCATGCCGCTGGCGACCTGCATCGCCGTCGAGCCATGCTGGTGCGGGTGATACCAGAACGTGCCGGCCGGATGGTCGATGGGAATATTGTATTCGTACTCGAAATCCACGCCAGGCTTGATCGATATCAACACGTTGTCGCTATTGCCCGAGGGCGAGACCCACAGACCATGCGAGTGCAGATTGGTATCGTTGAAGCAGCCAATGGGACGCGCTGCATTGATATCGCTCGTCGCGCACTGCTCGTCCGGCAGCGCCGGCAACTGGTTATGCAGCTTGAAGCGCACGGTTTGCCCCGGCGCCATCACCACGGTGGGCGCCATGAAGGTGGCCGCATTCTCGTCGCGTCCATCGAGCGCCAGGCCGTCCGTCTGCTGGTAGGAGCGCAGGCGCACCTTGTCATGCTTGGCCGTGGTCGGGTTATAGATGCTGCCGTTGGCATAGCGGATGTACAGGTCGTACGCTTTCTCGTACTCGTCGCGCTTGCTCGCCGCGCGCGTGGCGGGCCTGGCGCGCGCCTTCAGCTTCGGCGGCTCCTGCAGCAGGCGCAGCTCGAGTTTGGGCACGGACTGCAGGCTCAGGTCGACATTCAGATTGACCGTGCTTTCCGCGGCGAAGGCGGCACTGCAAGCGAACGGCATGGCGGCCAGGCACAGCGACACATACCTGCGGGGAATGCGGTGGGACATGACAACTCCTCGATTGGACTGGACAATGGAAGCATGGCGGGGCATGCGTATTTTTATTAATAACATTGCCATTATCCATAATGACAAAGAGTCAATACTCACACTAAGTCACTTGTTGTATTTATTGCTGAGGTAACTGGGGCCGACGGGCGAGCTGGCTGCTGGAGCCTGAGATGGGGGGACGGCGTTGGCCGCTGCGCGGCCAACGGCCCGCGCGGAGCGCGGTGGTTGGGCGATTCGGAGAGGGCTGGGCCGGCACGGCCCAGCCCTTCGAATTCCACCGTTCCGTCCAGACAAATAAAAAAGCCTCCCGCAGGGGAGGCTTTTTTATTTGATTCTGGCGGAGACGGTGTCCGTAGAACATGCCTATGAAAAACAAAGCATACGTCGGCCCTACCCCCCTGCCTCCCCCCCAGTGACAACTGGGGTGGAGAGGTTGTTAGTCAATGGCAGAGTGAATCGCCAGGAGTCTGCCAGACAACCGCGAACCGTTCAAAATTGCTTCGTTAAAGCTCTGCTAGCGAGAGCCAGTCATCAGAACCGTGACGGCAATTGGGAGTGTAGAACATTTCGATTTAGTCGACGATAGACCGCGAGCTCGACATTTTCTCCGCAGTTTGCAACATCGCCATGAAGACCTGGTACGTCCATCTCCTCCAGCACCCGATGGACGGGGTGAAGCGCCCACCGCACTTCAACGAACTCGACCGTCGCCTGAGACCTGGTGAGGAGGATCGCGTGCTGGACGCGGCGTTTGAAGAAACATGGTCCCAGACGTTCTGCCATGACCAACTGGTCGCGTCCGAGCTTCAAGATATTGAAGGAGGGCCTAACGTCTCACTCCCGAGACGCAGCCTTCTCCCCATCACCACAACCAAGGCAGCTGATCAACTGACCGACTGCAACACATCATTCAAGGTCCTCGCCACCAGGTAACGTGCTGGGTTCTCACCTGCCGCTAAGGCAGCGAAGTGCGCTTTGCCACACTCGATCTTGCCCCACTCCTTGTCGCGTAAATCGTCCGCGAAAAGGCTGCTCTTGGTCTCCACCACGAAATACAAACGCTGCACGCCGTCCTTCTGCATCAGCACCGCCCAGTCTGGATTGTAGTTGCCCAACGGGGTGGGCACCTTGAACCAGTTGGGCAACTTGGCGTAGAGGACCACGTCTTGGTTGAACTCCAGCGCTTGAGCAAAGTCACGTTCAGTAGTCGAGTCGTAGACCACATGCTCATGAATGGACTTGGCAGTATCCTGCAACATGCCCTTGAGGTAGCCCGTAAGCTCCTGCTGCTCGAATAGCTCCTGGACGTAAACTTGCTGCTCGCCCAGCTTCTGATACTTAATGCCATCCACCAAGGCCAAGCGCTTGCAGCGATTAATCTGCTCGGCCGCTTGCTCAATGAATTGCTGCGGATTTCGACGGAAGTCATCCAACCGGCCGGACTCGGTCAAGATCGAGACTAAGCTTCGGCGGGTCAGGTGAGTACGGTCCTGAAGGTCTGTCAACAGGTCAGGCAGCTCGATACCCGCTTCGTCCAGTCCAACGGTGTACGCGCCGTCCTTTTGCTCTGTGGTCTGGACTCCAGCTTTGCCGATAGCGATGTCAGCCTTGCGCCATTGCAGGCGTGCCTTCGGGATCGGCGGCGCGTCACGCAGCGCTTTCGTGCAATCTTGAAGTAGCTTGGCATTGTCAAACTGAACCCGGTAAGTTGTCTTATGCTTGATGCGATCCCAGAGGGCCTTGAACTCATCACCCAACGTGATTGCCTTGCCATCAGCGTCCTTGCGCAGCGCAACCGACTTACGCTCGTCCGCGTTCTTTATCTCCAAGCGACCACTGACCTTGCGCAGAAGCTCCAGCACCTGCGTGCGCTGCGCGGAGAAGGCATGAGGCAGCACAAGCGTACCCTCTTTCAAGGCTTGCTTGAGCGAGTCCTGCACTTTCCCCTTGGCGTCAATGTAGCCGACAGCCCTCAGGTGCTCCCATAGCTGCTTGGATTGATCTACCCCGAGGGCCACCACCTGCCCATCAGCGCTCGCCACCGGGATGCCAGCGAACTGGTGCGGCTCCACAATACCAAAACGAATGCCAGTATCCTTTTCAATCTCCTTCTGAAGGTTTTCCGCAAAGTCTTCGTACGACTCAGTCGCGATCACGGTAAGCCGATTGACGTCGAAGCCCCGTACCCGTTCTCCGGCTTGATTCACGCATAGGCGCAGGCCACGACCGATAGTCTGGCGGCGCTCGCGCTCAGAGCCCATCTCGCGCAAGGCGCAAATCTGGAACACATTGGGGTTATCCCAGCCTTCCTTAAGTGCTGAGTGCGAGAAGATAAACTTCAATGGCGTAACGAAGTCTAGCAGCCGCTCTTTCTCCCTCATGATAAGGTTGTAGGCCCGCTCAGCGTTCTCGCGGCCAGCAGCGTTGTTGTCTGCGGTCTCCGTCCAGCCGCCCTTTTTGTCGATGGAGAAGTAGCCGTTGTGAACTTCCTCGGCTGCAGTCGTCAAATCGACCTCGGAAAACAGGCTCTGGAAGGTCGGGAGTTTAGCCGCACGACGATACTCCTCCTCGAAGATGCGTGCGTACTCCCCCTTCACAGCCTGCCCTTGGGCATTCACCTTGCGATAACGCTCTACCGACTCGATGAAGAACAGCGACAACACCTTGATACCTTTCGGCCGCAAAAGCCTCTCCTTCTCCAGGTGTTCGCGGATGGTGCGGCGGATCATCTCACGCTGCACTGCCAGTTCTTCTACTGCACCGTACGCCTCGCCAATACCAAGAGCTTCTTCGCCACCAGGGTAGCGTAACTCCAAGAACTCACCGTCTTTACCGTTGTTGATTTCGCCCACACGGAAGTCGGCATAGATCGCTCGATGGGTGACCTGCTGCAGGTCGTCCCCATCACTCACAGACACTTCCCTTAGTTTCGGCCCAGCGGCTTCCTGAATGTGCAACTCCACTTGTGCGCTAATGCGGCCACGCTTGTTAGTGATACCTACCAGCCGCACGTAGGGCTTGTTGAATGCATCTTCCACAGTGGCCGCCGCAACTTCGATCTGCTTAACCAGCTTACGCTCATAGGCGTCCACCGCGTCCAGTCTGAAAACCATGTGATGCTTATCGGCATGAGTGGCCGAGTAACGCAGGGTGCACAGAGGATTCATAGCGTCCAGCGCAGTCTTGCCGGCGCCGCTAAGGCCACCGTCCACGCTCTGGGGCTCATCAACGATGACGATAGGGTTCGATGCTCGAATTAGGTCAATTGGCTTCTCGCCACCAGTCTTCTCGCTGTCCTTGTAGAGGTTGTTGACGTCTTTCTTGTTAATGGCTCCGACCGTAACCACCATCACCTGGATGGCCGAGCTGGTCGCGAAGTTGCGCACCTGCCCCAGTTTAGTGGAGTCGTACAGGAAGAAGTCCACCGGCACGCCTGCATACAGGGCCTTGAAGTGGTCTTCCGTAATCTGTAGCGATTTGTAAACCCCTTCTTTAATCGCTACAGAAGGTACGACGATGACGAACTTGGTAAAGCCGTAGCGCCTGTTCAACTCGAAGATCGTGCGCAGGTACACGTATGTCTTCCCTGTCCCGGTCTCCATCTCTACAGTGAAATCGCCAGACACCAGCGTGCTGGCCGGTGCTAGGCCGTTACGTAGCTGAACATCCTGTAGGTTCTTCAGCAACTGATCATCGAGCAAAGTCAGGCGATTGCCCACCCCAAGATCGGTCTCTGCCACCCCCAGAGTTAGCTGCTGCTCGGGCAGACGCATGGAAACGGTGAACTCCGTACGGCAAGTCTCTTGCCCCCGGAATAGATCACAAACGGATTCAATGGCTTGCTGCTGATAGTCCAAGTCGGATTCGAAATGCAACTTCATGCTTACAGGCTCCGGACGTTCTGGATGCCCTGCTGCTGCAGGATCGCCGCCATATTCGTCTTAGCGACATCATTGGCAAAGGCGCTGTCGCGGAACACGCAAGTAACCTCACCGACCGGTGCGAGCTCCTGGTACCACCTGACAATACCTTCGCTCAGTTCCTCCACGTCAGTGGCGGCAATATCCTCGGCTAGGCAAGCCAGAAGCACGCCGGCACCCACTGCATGAACGGACTTGCCTGCTATAGTCAGTTGTTTAATCGGGACGCAAAGGTCGAGACCCAGCTTAAGTAGCAGTTCGTAGAGCAAGTCTTGCTCGGTACGGCCGGGCAGAAGGTGCTCTTGGTGCTCAAACAGTGCTTGAACAATGTCCATTGGCTGTGGTGTCCATGCCTGGATATTGGAAGCATCCAGTCTAAAAACGCGAAAGCCCATCTCGCTAGGAAACATAGGAGCATTTGCTCGCAACTTGATAGCAGCCCGACGCAAACGATCCTTCGTCAACTCAGATATATTCAGCGGCTTACTTTGACTGAGGCAAAATCTAGCGGCCTCCTTTTGGTCCTTATTATCGGGGTCTAACGGCTCGGGCAATTGAACTAAAACAAAGCGACGGCTGCCGCTATCTTCCAGATTTTGAGCCCATACGGCATGCCCCATAGTGCCGGAGCCAGCAAAGAAGTCCATTACAATATCCTCACCCGACGTAACGAGTGAACAAATCCGCTTCAACAATTTGGTTGGTTTCGGGGTTTGAAAATATGCTCCACCATCAAAGAGTTCTTTTAATTCAAGACTCGCCTCTTTGTTCGACCCAAATTTATCGTGGACCCACCACGTACTCGGAGTAAGCCCATCCTCCATCTCAGAAAGAAATTTCTTGAGCATCGGACGCCCTTCGCCAGACAGTCCGAAAGTAATTCGACCGTCAGCTAGCCACTCTTTATACTGCCGCTCGTTGCACCGCCAGTAGCGCCCTGGCGGTGGACTAAACTTCGTTCCTGTGGGACCGACAATTTCAAATTGGCCAGCTGCATAGTATTTGCCGGCCGATAGATTTTCAGCCTTCCATACTCCCCTCGGGTCATCGTCTGAATTGCGGAACTTGGCAATCTGGTCCTCAGTTCTCTCAAACTTTCCAACCTCGGCGAATTCAATGTTCTTCGCATACACCACAATATGATCGTGCGTGTTCGAGATAAATTTCGCCGTCATATTTGCCGTGTAGGCCTTTTCCCAGACAATATTCCCTACAAAATTTTCCTCTCCAAAAATCTCCGACATCATTGCTCGAAGATGATGAACTTCGGTGTCGTCGATACTCACAAAGATGAGCCCATCATCCCTCATCAAGTTTCGTGCCAACTTCAGCCGCGGGTACATCATGCTCAGCCAATCCGTATGATATCGTCCACTAGCATCACTATTCGTAGATAACTTTGCGCCGTTTTCAGCCTGACCAGTTAACTCTAGGTAGTTCTTAATGCTGCTATGAAAGTTATCCGGGTACACGAAGTCCTTACCGGTGTTGTACGGCGGATCAATATAAATGAGCTTGACTTTGCCCGCATAGCTCTTCTGCAACAGCTTGAGTACCTCCAGGTTGTCGCCCTCAATCATGAGGTTCTGGGTAGTGTCCCAATCTATACTCTCTTCCGGGCATGGGCGCAGCGTGCCGGTGCTCGGCATCAACGCCAGTTGACGCGCCCGGCGTTTGCCATGCCAGTTCAAACTGTACTTCTCATCGGCATCAGTGACCGTGGCGTCACCTACGAGGGCCTTCAGCACATCCAAGTTAATGGTTGCACCCTTGGAGCTTTCGGTGAGAAGCTCCGGAAAAAGCGCCTTGAGTTGGGCGATGTTGCTAACCACCAAGTCTGCGGACTGGGCTTCTGGCGAGGTGACGTCTATCTTCTGCATGGTCATAATTTGTTGTTCTTGGTTCAGTTCTGAGGCGAGCCGGGCATTGTATACCTCTGATCGGGATGGTTTTCCATTTCCGGAATGGTGTAGGCTAGCAGGCCCTCAGCCACCATGGGGCTAAGATGGTTACGGACGAGCTTCTTCGCGTCTTGTCGGCCCAGTGCTGCGGCTATTTCTCGCGAACTCAGTGGACACCATTGGCACAGAGCCAAAATAAGTTGACGGACCTCCTTCTGGCGGGGTTTGACGCCTGCTTGGGCAATTTGGACCCGGATAGGCTCCGGGATAGGCACCAGAGACTGGTGCCCAAATTCAGAGGGGGTGGTGCCCAAACTGTCGTTGGGCACCAGTTCGGTGGTGCCCCGGGCCGCCAGCGCCTCAAACATCGGTCCTGGGAGGTAATAGGTGCGACTCCCACTGCCCTTCATGGCCAACAATGCAAGATCGCGAAGCCTCCGCAGGTGGGTCGATGCGTTCAACGTGTCAGTCCTGTTGATCGCGCGGTAGGCAGCGTTATCAATGGCTCCAACCTCCCTGGCGAAGACAAGCGCACGTGCCTCTTCGTCACTCAGGGCCTCAGTCGTCAATCGTCGCAGCCATACGATGTCATCTTTACCCAGGAAGTGATGGAACAAGAAAGTAGCCACGAACTGGTCGGGCCTACGAGTGGACTCAAAGGTTGGAGGCAGTAGGTCGTGCTGAACCATCAGTTCTCGCATAGCACGGATGCCGCTGCCCTTGGTTTCCGCAACGTTCACCTCGTGGAGCACCGCAGCAATACGTGGGTTCCGCGTCTCGCTGCCCGGCTCCCCAAGTTGCTCCTCGGCCTTGATCGAGTGCCCTGGATTGCGGACCTCAAGTCGGTTGGAATACCGAATAATCTGGATGGCGCCGTGAATGCGGTAGCTACGATGCATCACCGCGTTGACGATAGCCTCACGAATCACTCGCAGTGGCAACGTCGGGTCGTCTTCACGCTCGATGGCCCCTTCTGGCAGCGAGAAGCTCTGGAGCAGTTCGTCGCGCACAGCATTGGTAGCCCGCCGAATGGCAGTCAGCAGTGGCGCACGTATCTCCATGGTGTCGAAACGATGTGAAGGGTCCTCAACCCACTGCCGGCCAGGCACGCGAATGTAATCAATTCGCATCATGGGGAAACACCTGCGTAATGCCTGCGCAGAACCGAACAAGAGCAGCCCAGCCACTGTCGGCTTGAGCTGATCGCCTTGTTTCATTAGTGCACCGAGCGAGCGCAGCAGGTCATGATCATTCCAGGTGAGCTCCTCAGCGCTAGGATTGATCTTGGACCGTTGTCGCCGGTAATCCTCGACCGCGCTAGTGTCGATATCGCTCAGGTCCGTGTCCGCCAAAACGGCCCCATCGAACGTGTCGGTCTGGTGCCCAGCGTAAAGCGTGATCAGGTCGTCCTCACTGCCTTCCTGGTCCGTCGATCCGACACGCCTGAAGGCTCCTCGCGGCAAGCCAAGATTGCTTATGTAGATAGGCTTGTCGGTCGGTGCAACTTCTGGCACATAAACGGCAATTACTGTCTTACCGTGGATAGCCTCGACAGATACGCGGGGACGTAAAGGCCGGTTGAACACACAGGCGCACTGGCTGGCCAAGTCCGACTGTAACTTGTCGGGATTGCTTACGCCGACGACCTCATATGCCGTGCCAAATAAATCATTTGGGTCCCGTACCACTCCCAGCAGCAGGTAGCCGCCACCCAGCCCAGGTTCGTTGGCAAAAGCACAGACCGTTTCCATGATTGAGCGGTCTATTTGGGTACATTGCTTGGCCTCTATCCGATGAGACTCATCGATGGCCTGCAGCTCCTGCAGCAAGTCCTCCGCACTGCGGTTTGCGTCGTTCATTGTCAAAGTTCTTCCTTGGCGGCGAGCAGCCCCATCTGCACTTTTTGCAGGGCCAGATTGTATTCCACGCGTTTCGCCATCTGGCTTTCCTTGGCAGCCAGGGCCCGCAAGCGGGCGGCCTCCTGCTCAAGAAGCTGATGTTCCCGCAAGGCGGCCCGTCGCGAAGCGGCTTGATCTGGCGTTACGGCGACAACAAAGTGACCAGTCACTCTCGCCGCCTGAGCAGCGATCAGCGTGTCGATCCAACCCTGGTAAAAAGCCATCAGGTGCTGGTGGGGCTGGCAATCGACGGCCAGGGCTGCAAGCAACCCGTCCGGTACCGGCTCTTCTTCTCCCAGAACCAGCCTTATCAGCTCGCCATCCAGCACGACCTTACCCGCCTCGTTCTGAGCAGCGCGCTTATGCGCCAAGCTCAGCTCCACCAAATCTGGGGTAAGGATGAGCAACAGAACCGGATAAGGTACAGCACGATGAACGAGCTCACTTAGTCGCTCACGCTGAGCACCCGAAGCATGGCTAGCACGAAGCTCCACGGCGAGTACCGCCAGCTCCAGGTATTCTCTCGCCTCATCGCACCACGCCGGCACTGCCACCGTGGTGGGCTTGAGCGCTGCCAGCCAATGGGCCTCGGCAATGCCATCGGTCAGCAGCCGGCGGTCGGTGGCTGTCGCACCACCATGCTCCGCCAGCATCTTTTTAGGCACGCGCTGGTCCACCCTGCAACTCGCCGGCAGGGCAAGGGACGCCACGATGGCGTCGTGCAGGGTGCGCGCGGAGTCGCTCAAGTAGAACCTCCTTGTGGAGACAAACCACTTGGCAAAATGACCATGAACGCCAGCACCTCGAAATCGTTCGCGCCAGCGAACTCACCTTTCATGGCATGGGTTCCCCCCGGTGAGAAGAGACTGGCCACTGCACGCTCTTCTGCTTTACCCACCACCGAGGCAATGGCCGCCGCCAGCAACTTCTGTGCGTGGCGCATATCGTCACCCTGACGGGTCTGTCGGTCGAACCGGGCGCAAGCACCGTCATCAGGAAGTTCACGGCCTAAGGCTACACGCTTGAGCCTGTCCATGATGCGCTTGGCCTGCGGGTAAGGCAGTAGAACCGCGCCGTCATCGCCGACGTGCACCAGGTAGATCGGTGCAAGCGGATAGTCCGACGCTTCGCCCTTGGCAGCTGCTGCACCCTCAGCGCGAAGGCAGAAGACGATACCTGCGGGAATGTCGGCATCAATGGTGGAGGTCACAGCGTAGGTGCCAAGAGGCGTCTCTTCCAGTAGACCGGGATGCTCCTTCATGAACTGCGCAAGGTCAATGCGGAAGTCCGTTAGAGTGAGGTCGGTGATGGAGACACCACTTGAAAGGTCTTCGATGTCAATTACGGTGTCCTGAAGCTTCAGCAGCTGCTTGCGCCGGTACTCCAGGTCATTCATCGGATTGCCCGACTGTTGCTCGATCAGGTTTTCTTCCCCAGTGGCCGACACATCCAGCAACACCATGCGGCCGCTCACACGCTGCTCTAATCCAATGTACTCCTCCAGCTCCATGTTGGGCCAGAAGTTGACGAGTTGAACGCTCTGATTGGGCGATCCGATGCGGTCCACCCGCCCGAATCGCTGGATAATACGAACCGGGTTCCAGTGGATGTCGTAATTGATGAGCCAGTCGCAGTCCTGCAGATTCTGGCCTTCGGAGATGCAATCGGTGGCGATCAGCAGCTCGATTTCCCCCTCTTCCGCCAGCTCGGCTGGACGTTCCTTGGAACGGGGAGCGAAAGCGGAAAGAACGCTGCTCATGCTTTTGCGCAGGCCAGGTAGCGTAGACTGGATACCCGCCGTGCCGGTCACAAGACCGGAGTCAAGTCCCAACGTCTGCTTGGCCCACGGCGCAAGCTGAGCGTATAGGTACTCCGCCGTATCGGAGAACGCGGTAAAGATGATGACCTTGCGGTTGGCCCGGCCACCTACTTGGTTAATGGGCTCACGGCACTTTCGCTCGATCACCTCACGCAGCCTGGCCAGCTTGGCATCGCGGGTCGCGTCCACCTGCTGTGCTGCTTTCAACAGATTATCCAGCCGGTTGCGATCTTCGATGAGGTCCTGCTTCCATCGATGCAGGTCCACGTCGCTAAGCAGGACCTTAACCTTGCGGCCGACCAGCAACTGCTCGAAAGCAGGATCGTCGATGTCGACGTCCGAGATCTCCAACTCTTCCATTTCGCCTGCGTCTGCCGCGTGCTCTTCGATACGGGTCAGCGTGGTCTCGACATCCTTGAGCTGTCGCTGGATGGTGAGCGCAAACGAGGAGACAGCGCTCTCCATGCGCTTGAGCACGTTGACGCGCAGCAGGTGAATCAAGCTCTCTTCACGGTCAGCCTGCCGGAATATGCTCTCGCCGCCACGGATTTCCGTGCTGTACTTGGCGTCGTAGGCATCCGCTTTGTGGGGCAACACGTAGCGCATAGGAGCATAGCTGGCAAGGTTTAGGCGACGAATCTCCAGGTTGATTTCGCGGATCGCCCGGAACTGCCCGGCAGTATCAACGTCAGCCTTAATGTTGATTGGCGTGAGACGCTCTGGAAACCGGCCGGTCTCCTCTGTGCCGTAATACCGTTCGATGTGTTTCCTCGAACGAGCTATGGTCAGATGGTCGAGCAGAGTGAAGTAGTCGAAGCCCAGCATTTCGACCAAGCGGCCGGGATTGCGCTCCTCCTCAGGCAGGTCCAGCCAGCGGTTGAACTGTATCTGTGCTTTGCGGGTCGTCTGCTCGATACTGTCAATGCCATGGTCCTGCAGCGCCGTGTCATCGCCCTCGGTGGCGAAGGCGATCTGGTTGCGCAAGTCGGACAGCCGGTTGTTGACAGGGGTGGCAGAGAGCATCAATACCCGGGTCTTAACCCCCTCGCGGATGATCTTACGCATCAGTCGGTGATAGCGGGTCTCGGAGCCCTGCTTGGGTGATTTCTTATTGCGGAAGTTGTGCGACTCGTCGATTACGACCAAGTCGTAATTACCCCAATTTACGTGCGCGAGGTCGATGTCACCGGACTGGCCACCGTCGCGCGATAGGTCGGTATGGTTCAGGACGTCATAGTTGAGCCTGTCGGCGGCCAAGATATTGCGGCGGTCGTTGGCTTTGTAAAGCGTCCAGTTGTCGCGCAAGCGCTTTGGAGCCAGCACCAGCACACGGTCGTTCCGCAGCTCGTGATACTTGATAATGGCCAAGGCCTCGAAGGTCTTACCAAGACCCACGCTGTCCGCGATGATGCAGCCACCAAATCGAGCCAGCTTGTCGATAGCCCCCACGACGCCATCACGCTGGAATTTGAAGAGCTTTTTCCAGATGATGGTATTGCGAATGCCAGTAGCAGCTTTGACAATGCGGTCCTCGTCCAGTGCCTCGTCACGGTTGCCTAACAGGTGGTGCAGGATCAATGCATACACCTCGAACGGAGGGCGATGCGCCGCCATACCCTTCAGAGCTTCAATCAAGCTCTGGATGCCGTCAGGCTGAGACCGCAGCATACTCCACTGCTGGTTAAACCAACGCGCCAGTGTGCGGGCCTCGTCGCGCGACTCCGAGGCCTGGATCAGGTTCAATGGGTTGCCCGGAGCCAATCCCAAGCCTTCAGAGCTTAAAGCGAACGACCCCAGCACCGCCTGATCCGGCTCATCACTAGCGCCTGTCAGTACAGCGGCACCTTGGGGAACTCGGCCATGCACGCGGCGCACCTCTGCCTTCTGCGCCAACCACTGAGCGCACTGGTTCGCCAACCATCGAGCCTGCAGACGATTCCGTTGGGCGCGATCCCCCTCCCCACCAAGAAGCTCTAACGAGTCATTGTCAGCAGGCAGGACGAGCTGGACTTGCTCCAGTCCATTTAGAGCTTCGCGCAGCTCGGCAAATGCATGTAGCGAAAACGAAGGCGTGATACAGCCCAGCCTGCTGCCGGGCGCCAGATGCGGCAGCAGCAGATCAATCACGCGGTCTGAGCCGCTGTTTTGCACCAGCTTCATGAACTTCCCCTTTTTGTTGGACGGCTACCTGATCCCATCCTCTGACTCAGGCAGCCCTGAAGCTGCCTGAGCGTCGATCCAACGGTCGATGTCTGCTCGCTTGAAACGCCAAGACGTTCCCACCTTAAACCCGGGCAACTTGCGATCCACGGCCAGTCGATAGACGGTACGTTGGTTCACGCGCAGGTAGTCTGCGACTTCCTTCACGGTCATAACACTGTCAGTCGTAGTTTTCATGGCAAAAAAGACAGCAATCAGGTGGAAAGCTAGTGCAAGGGAGTACAACAGAGAGCAGAATATCATAGTCCCTCAGCCGGCCATGCCATCTGCCCGACGAGTGTCACTCAATTAAGTCAGATCGCCGTTCGCCGTGACCCAAGACGCGTCCATGACCCGATTGTCTACTTCGGCGCCTTGCGTCTGAAAATCCGCGACGAGGGCACGGTCAAGAATAAGGCAGCCTACCTGGCGCTGGGCATCCGAGCCGACGGTCGCAAGGAAGTGCTGGGATTGTGGATCGAGCAGACCGAGGGCGCCAAGCTCTGGTTGAAGGTATTTAACGAGCTCAAGAACCGTGGACTGGACGATATCTTGATCGCAGTCATTGACGGACTACGCGGCTTCCCTGAGGCCATTGAGGCGGTGTATCCGCAGGCACAGATCCAGACCTGCATCGTGCACCTGATTCGTAATTTGACCACGCTGGCAGCCTGAAAGGACCGTAAGGAACTGGCGGCGTCTCTGATGCCCATCTAGCAGGCCGCCAATACCGATCTGGCAGCGGCGGCGCTGGACAAATTTGAGGCGGAGCCGTGGGGCAAGAAATTCCCGACGGTGGCGGCCATGTGGCGGCGCCAGTGGCAACAAGTGATTCCATTCTTCGCCCACCCGCCGGAGGTACGCACCATCATCTACACCACGAACGCCATCGAGAGCTTGCATATGCGCCTGCGAAAGATCGTCAAGAATCCTGGTCATTTCCCCAGCGATGAGGCGGTGACCAAGCTGCTGTTCCTGGCCTTGCGTAATATCGAAAAAGATTGGAAGATGCCGCAGCGGACTTGGAAGCTGGCGGCCAATCAGTTTGCCATCATGTTTGGCGAACGCTTCACAAACGCGATTAACTAAAACCCGGCCCCGCACACACAGAATTTCTTATACGTCCAAAATGAATGCTACTTCATGTCGTCATGACTAACGCCACAAGTGGTGTACTTTCCACCTATCGAGGCGTTCTCGACGATTAGACCCCAGCACCCCAACCGCTGTCGGGATTGCGTCCCTTCAGGCATCCTTCACACGTTGAGCACGAAGTGCGAATAAGCAGGTGTGAAGTTAGCTAGCCGGCCCGCCGGTTAGCTAACTTCACCTATCCTGCCCCGCTTCGCGCAGCGACTGAACCACTAAAATCGTCGGACGCGACGTCGACCAAACCCCTTTTTTGGCACGGTTGAAAGCAAATAAGGCCTTATAAGGCCTTATATGTGCCATATCTGCTTTCAACCGTGGCATTTCAGGCTTCAACCGTGTCAGATTTGTGGTTCAACCGTGCCAGATTTGTGGTTTAACCGTGCATGTTCCGCACGACATGAGGACGATTAAATACCATGAAGAATCCTGTGCAGAACAACTGCGTGCCTTGCTCAAACGCCACCATCAGCGAAGCGCGGCCAGAATTTCGTCGCATTTCTGGACTTCAGCGACGATACCTGCACCAACGATCAACTGGTGACGCCAGGACGGCGATCCGGTCTGCGCCATTGCCGTCGTGCTGGCACCGATCCTGCCTCACCGTTGAAGAGAAACACGTCCCAAGTGACTCCTTCCTCCACGCCAGAGTACCTTGGCGCGCCAACGCTCAACGAGGCGCGCTTCAGCCGCCTGCCTGAAGTGTCGGCAAGCAGCGGAAAATAGCGTAGCCGGATTTAAGCAAGCTTCAAGGAAGCCACCTTCCTGGCCTCCGCAAGACTCCAGGAACGCTTGCCGGCCTGGTTCAGGAGCGCATGGCGGCACGGGATGCGGACAGTGGCTGCAAGGCGCCTGAACACGCATGCCAGTCCTCAGCCCGCGCAAGGATACTCCATGGGGCATGCCATCACACGACAGACGGTGCGGGATTGGTGCAAAAGTCAGACCATGCCTGCATCAGCACGATACGCTTGTCGAACAAGTCGCCGCGCCGGTAGGCAGCTTCCACCCTGTCCGGCAAGCGGTGCGCCAGCGCATGCTCGCATACCTCACGTGAAAAGGCATTGGCTGCCGCCTCGGCGCACCAATCACGGAAGGAAGAACGGAAACCGTGCACGGTGATGTCCTCAAACTGCATGCGGCGCAAGACTGCCGTCAAACTCATGTCCGACAACTGCGTGCCACGCTTGCGGCCTGAAAAGATGATGTCTCCCTGACGCGGCACTGCGCGCAGCAGCGCAAGCGCCCCACCAGAGAGCGGCACGCGATGCTCCTTGCCTGCCTTCATACGCTGCGCTGGAATCGTCCACAGCGCCGCCTCCAGGTCAATCTCCTGCCAACGCGCACCCCTGACCTCTCCTGAGCGCGCAGCCGTCAGGATGGCAAACGCCAGCGCCCTGGCAGCAATCCCTTCCTGACACGATAAGGCGGCCATGAATCTGCCAATCTCTTGCCACGGCAGGGCCGGCCGGTTTTTTACTGGAGAAACCTTGTTCGGATTGGCCAGCAGATTTTCCAGATGGCCTTTCCAGCGCGCCGGATTTTCTCCCTGACGAAAGCCACTGACCGTTGCCCAGTCGAGTATGCATTCGATTCTGCCGCGTATGCGCGTTGCCGTCTCCGTCTTTGACAACCAGATTGCATCGAGCACCTTGACGACCAGGTCGGTGTCGATCGCCGCGACAGGCAACGCCCCCACCAATGGGAACACATAAGCGGCCAGGGTGTTTTCCCACTGCGCCACATGTTTGGCATTTCTCCAGCCGTGCCGATGCGCCGCGATATAGGATGCCGCGCACTGCTCAAAGGTCATTTGACGCGCACGCGCCAGCATCCCTGCCTGCTATTGCTGGCGGCGCACTGCCAGCGGGTCACGCCCTTCACTCAGCAGCAAACGGCATTGCCGGGCCTTTTTGCGTGCCTCGACCAGATCGACTGCCAGACAAGAACCCAGTCCCATTTCGTGACGCCTGCCAGCTACGCTGTAACGAAACAGCCAACTCCTGGCGCCAGCGCCGGATACTTGCAGCACCAGGCCGCCGCCATCTCCGTAATACCCTGGCTCCCTGGCGCGACCTACGGCCAGCGCCGACAGCTTGTTCATCCTGATTGTCATGCCCCCACTCCCGCATTGCGAGAACCCGTACTAATTTTAGCGCGCGATCAAGCGCGTGCTGGCAACGACACTTGATCCCGCGCAAGGTCAGTTGCGGCAACAGGCGGGACATAACAGGATCGGTGACGTACGCTTGAAGGCAGCGCACACAGCCATTCCTCCCCCCCAGCCTACCCCCCAGCAGATGCAGGATTGACGCGGCAGGCAGCGGACGCTGGCGGATGGATTTACGTGGTTTCTCCTATGAGGAGCGGAAATGAAAAAACCCGCCGAAGCGGGTTTTTAGAAATACTGGCGGAGACGGTGGGATTCGAACCCACGATACAGGTATAAGCCGTATGCATCCTTAGCAGGGATGTGCCTTCGGCCACTCGGCCACGTCTCCTAGCTGATTACTCAACTATGTCTCTGTAGCTAACTGCGCTGCAGCGACGAACGTCATAATATCGATTGCCCCCCCTTTGGTCAAGGGCGTGGGGCAATATTTTTGGATATTTAAGCTTTTTCCAGCTCGAACGCTTTATGCAGCGCGCGCACGGCCAGTTCCATGTACTTTTCATCGATCAGCACGGAGATCTTGATCTCGGAAGTGGAGATCATCATGATGTTGATGCCCTCTTCCGACAAGGTCCGGAACATTTGCGATGCGACGCCGACATGGCTGCGCATGCCCACGCCGACGACGGACAGTTTCGACACTTTCGCGTCGCCCGTGATGCTGGCCGCGCCCAGCGATTCGCGGTTCGCTTCCAGCACGGCCAGCGCGCGCGTGTATTCGCCGCGCGAGACGGTGAAGGTGAAGTCCGTTTTACCGTCTACCGACTGATTCTGTATGATCATGTCGACTTCGATGTTCGCGTCCGCCACCGGTCCCAGGATGTGGTACGCCACGCCTGGGCGGTCGGGCACGCCGAGCACGGTGATTTTGGCTTCATCGCGGTTGAAGGCGATGCCGGAGATGACTGCTTGTTCCATGTTTGTATCTTCCTCAAACGAAATCAGGGTGCCTGAATTGGCTTCTATTTCCAGCGGCAACATCGGGTCGGTCAGCGACGACAGCACGCGCGTGGGAACGCGGTAGTTGCCGGCAAATTCCACCGAGCGCGTCTGCAGCACTTTGGAACCCAGCGAAGCCAGTTCCAGCATTTCTTCAAAGGTGATGGTCTTCAGGCGGCGCGCCTCGGAGACCACGCGCGGGTCGGTCGTGTAGACGCCGTCGACGTCCGTGAAGATCAGGCATTCGGCCGCCTGCATGGCGGCGGCGATCGCCACGGCCGAGGTGTCCGAACCGCCGCGGCCCAGGGTCGCGATGTTGTCGTGTTCGTCGACGCCCTGGAAACCGGTAATGATGACAATCTTGCCTGCATCGAGGTCGCGTTTGACTTTTTCGTCATCGATCGACTGGATGCGTGCCTTGGTAAAGGCGGAATCGGTCTTGATCGCGACTTGCCAGCCAGCATAGGATACGGCTTGTTTGCCGATCGCCAGCAGTGCCATCGACAATAGGCCGACGGACACTTGTTCGCCTGTCGAGGCGATCATGTCAAGTTCACGGGGATCGGGTTGATCCATGATTTCCTTGGCCAGTCCAATCAGGCGGTTGGTTTCGCCCGACATGGCGGATGGCACCACCACGATTTGATGCCCGGCGTCGTGCCACTTGGCAACGCGCTTGGCGACATTCTTGATACGGTCAGTCGAGCCCATCGACGTACCGCCATATTTGTGGACGATTAAAGCCATAAGAGTGAAGTTTCCGCTCAAGAAGAATAAAAAAGGAGGGCTTTACTCTACATGCCGCAATGCAAAATAACAAGCTAAAAAGCGCATTAGCTCATACCGATTGCGTATATGGAAATAACCAATCCATGCAGTCCAGCTGGCTTGAGCAGCCGCTTGGCAGCCACCCCGGGAGTGGCCGTGGCGGCTGCCCTTACGCTCAGCAGGAGACCCAGCGCAAGGCCACGCGGGGACGATCCAGCAGGCTCAGGCAATGGCAATCGAGGCCAATACCAGCCGCGAACAGCAATTGTTGCGCCGCACAGACAAGGGGCAGGCGTTCGCGCTCCCAGGCGGGCACGTCAAACGCCTGGTAATGGTATTTCAAGCTCTTGGTGGGACGGTTCAAGGCCAGTTTCAAGCGCTCGCCACCCTGGCGGAAATCGATCGTCAAGGTTTGAGATTGCAACCAGGCAATATCGATACCCTGGCCGCCCTCTTCCACCGCATCGAAATGCAGCACGCCGCCATACGCGGGAAAGGCCAGGCTGGCCTCGCCTTTCCATGCAAACTCCTGGCCGGCTTTTTCCAGGCCAGGAATGCCCGCATCGTCACGCTCGCGCATGCCGGCCAGGTCATCGAGCTTCGGCGTCAGGTACAGACGGTCGCGGTGGCGCCGCACGTGGCATTCGGGATGCGTGACCAGCAATTGCGCATCGGGCCGCGCCTCCAGCAGCTGCGCCAGCATTTCCGCCAGCCACGCCGTCGACGGCATGCGCAAGCCGCGCGTGCCGAACCAGTGGCGCAGCAGGTTGTAGCAGCGGTCCGCGCTCAGCGCGCGCAATTTCGCCAGCTCGATGCAGTCGCCGTCGAGACAGGCGGCCAGGTCCTGCGTCGCCAGTTCCGTCAACAGGCGCTGCGCCGATTGCGCGTGCTGGGCGCTGCGGGCGAAGCGCTCCTGGAAACCGGGAAACGCCTGCGCCAGCACGGGCATCACCTGGTGCCGCAAGGCATTGCGGGCAAAGCGGGGATCGTCATTCGACTCATCGTGGATATGCGCAATCGCATGTTTCGCCACGTACGCCTCCAGTTGCCTGCGCGACACGGGCAGCAGCGGACGCGCCATCACCAGGTCAGGATTGCCCAGCAGCTCGGGCGCGCTGTTGGCGCCATCCATGCCGGACAAGCCCGCCGTGCCGGAGCCGCGCAGCAATTGCAGCAACACCGTTTCCGCCTGGTCATCCTGGTGGTGCGCCGTCAGCAGCAGGCGCACGCCGTGCGCGGCGCACAGCTCGCCCAGGGCCGCGTAACGGCGCTTGCGGGCCGCCTCTTCCGTGCCCGTTTTCGCATTCTTTTCCAGCGTGACCTTGCGTGCCTCGAAGGCGATGCCCATGCCGGCGCACAACTGCCCACAGTGCGCCAGCCACGCATCCGCGTTCGGGCTCAGGCCATGGTGCACGTGGAAGGCGTGCAGGGCCACGCCGTGCTCTTGCGCCCAGGCATGCGCCAGGTGCAGCAGGGCCGAGGAATCGAGGCCGCCGCTGAGGGCGATGCCGACCGCTTCGCCGGCTTGCGGTCCGCAAGTTACCAGCGCGCTGGCGAAGATGTCGGCGACGGTGGCGTTTTGTTGCTTTTTCATAAGACTCCTGGAATGCAAAGAGGGACAGGTGGCCAAACGAGTGATGTCGCTTGGCTGCCTGTCCCTGGTGTTCTTGCTGCCGGCCTGCGCCGGCGATGGTTTACTCGCTCGGCGTGGTTTCCTTGAACTTGCCGTAGCTCAGCAGTTTTTCATGGCGCGCGGCCAGCAAGTCCTTGGTTTTCATGCCGTGGAACTGGCGCAGGGTGTCGGCCAGTGCGCGTTTCAGCAAGGTCGCCATCTGTTTCGGATCGCGGTGGGCGCCGCCCAGCGGTTCGTTGATGATCTTGTCGATCAGGCCCATGGCTTTCAGGCGGTGCGCCGTCAGGCCCAGCGCTTCGGCCGCATCGGAGGCGCGCTCGGCGCTCTTCCACAGGATCGAGGCGCAGCCTTCCGGCGAGATCACGGCATAGGTCGAGTATTGCAGCATCAGCACGGCATCGCCCACGGCGATGGCCAGCGCGCCGCCGGAACCGCCTTCACCGATGATGGTGGCGATCAGCGGCACCTTGAGTTCCGCCATCACGTACAGGTTGTGACCGATCGCTTCCGACTGGCCGCGCTCTTCCGCGTCGATGCCGGGGAAGGCGCCTGGCGTGTCGACGAAGGTAAAGATAGGCAAGTTGAACTTTTCAGCCACTTTCATCAGGCGCATGGCCTTGCGGTAGCCTTCCGGCTTCGGCATGCCGAAATTGCGCATGGCGCGCTCTTTCGTGTCGCGGCCCTTTTGATGGCCGATGACCATGCACGGCTGGCCGTTGAAGCGGGCCAGGCCGCCGACGACGGACAAATCGTCCGCGTAGCTGCGGTCGCCATGCAATTCGTGGAAATCGGTAAAGATTTCATTCACATAATCCATGGTGTAGGGGCGCTGCGGGTGGCGCGCGATCTGCGCCACTTGCCAAGGGGTCAGCTTGGCGTAGATATCCTTGGTCAGTTGCTGGCTCTTCTTGGCCAGGCGGTCGATCTCTTCCGAGATGTCGACGGCCGAATCGTCTTGCACGAAGCGCAACTCTTCGATCTTGGAATCGAGTTCCGCGATCGGCTGTTCAAAATTGAGGAAAGTCGTTTTAGTCATTGTACCTCCAGGTTTTACCGGCCACGGCGCCAGGGCGCGCGGCGTCATCTATGTTTATTTTACCGTACCGGCTGGTGCGCCGGGGGCTGTATCGGATGCGGCAGGGGCGGCTGCAGGGTCGAGACTGCGCCACAAATACCACGTCGCCACGGTGCGCCACGGTTCCCAATTGGCGGAAACTTCGCGCGCATCGCTGCGGGAAACTGGTTCGCCGGAGAAATAATTGACGCTGATGCCCTGGATCAAACCGGGGTCGTCGAGCGGCAAGACATTCGGCCGGAGCAGATTAAATATCAGAAACATCTCGGCTGTCCAGCGGCCGATGCCGCGGATTTGCACCAGTTCGGCGATGACGGCTTCGTCATCCATCTGGTCCCACTGACTCGCGTGCACGCGCTTGGCCTTGAAATGGTCGGCCAGGTCGAGGATGTATTCGGTCTTGCGTTTGGACAAACCGCAGGCGGACAGTTGCTCGGCGCCTGCCTTCAATACTTGCGAAGGCGTGCATTTCGGGCAAGCCAGCAGCAGTTTTTTCCAGGCAGCATCCGCCGCCTTGGGCGTGATCTGCTGCCCCACCAGCGAACGGGCCAGGGTGGTAAACGGGTCGCTATGGCCGACCAGGTGCAGGTCGCCAAATTGCGGGATGAGCTTTTTCATGATGCGGTCGCGCTTCATCAGCTCGATCTTCGCCTCTTCCCAGTAATGCGGCACCTGGATCACCTGCGCCGCCACCGGGGCTTCCCCGTTTTCCCTGGACGTTGGCATCATGCGCGGCGCCAGTTGGTCGAGCCGTCAGGCTTGTCTTCAAGAATGATGCCCGCAGCCAACAATTCGGCGCGGATCTTGTCGGACTGGGCAAAGTCGCGCGCCTTTTTCGCCGCGCTGCGCGCCGCGATGGCCGCTTCGATGCCGGCCGCCTCATCCTGGTCGCCGTCAGCGGCGCCGACGGTGGCTTGCAGGAATTGCTGCGGCGTGCGCTCGAGCAAGCCGAACACGCCCGCCAGCCCCTTCAATTGACGGGCCAGGGCGGGCGACTTGCTCTTGTTGACTTCCGTTGCCAGGTCGAACAGGGCGGCCACGGCCAGCGGCGTGTTGAAATCGTCATCCATCGCTTCGCGCACGCGCACGGCATGGGCTTCGCTCCAGTCGATGGCGCCCTCTTCCACCGCCACGTCGGCCAGCGCCGTGTACAAACGGGTCAGGGACAGGCGCGCGTCGTCGAGGTGCACGTCCGAGTAATTCAGGGGGCTGCGGTAGTGCGCGCGCAGGATGAAGAAGCGGATCACTTCGGCATCGAACTTTTGCAGCACTTCGCGGATGGTGAAGAAGTTGCCCAGCGATTTGGACATTTTTTCATTGTCCAGGCGCACGAAACCGTTATGTATCCAGTAATTGACGCTGGTATGGCCGAACGCGCCTTCGGATTGGGCGATCTCGTTTTCGTGGTGCGGGAATTGCAAGTCCGCGCCGCCGCCATGGATGTCGAATTGTTCACCGAGCAAGGCGCACGACATGGCCGAGCACTCGATATGCCAGCCCGGGCGGCCCTTGCCCCACTTCGAATCCCATTTGACTTCTTCCGGCTCCGACTCTTTCGACGACTTCCACAGCACGAAGTCGAGCGGATCGCGCTTGCCCGTGTTGACGTCGACACGCTCGCCCGCGCGCAGGTCGTCGAGCGACTTGCCCGACAGCTTGCCATAGTGGGGGAAATTGCGCACGGCATAGTTCACATCGCCATCCGCACCCTGGTAAGCCAAATCTTTGGCTTCCAGTTGTTCGATCAGGCGCAGCATCTGCGGCACGTATTCCGTGGCGCGCGGCGTGTAGTCGGGCGTCAAAATGCCCAGCGCGGCCGTGTCTTCATCCATGTACTGGGTGAAACGCGTCGTCAGCTGGGAAATCGTCTCGCCGTTTTCCACGGCGCGGCGGATGATCTTGTCGTCGATGTCCGTAATGTTGCGCACATAGGTGACGTCGAAGCCGGACGCCTTCAGCCAGCGGTAAATGACGTCGAACGCCATCATCATGCGCGCATGGCCGATATGGCAATAATCGTAGATGGTCATGCCGCACACGTACATGCGAACCTTGCCCGCTTCCATCGGGACGAATACCTGCTTCTCGCGAGCCAGGGTGTTGTAAATCTTTAGATTGCTCATCGTGCTTTGCAAGTGGAGCGGTCGCCAGCCTGGCAAAACGACAGACAGGCGCGGACACCGGGGGTGCCGCGCCACAGAACTGCCGTGTGCGCCGAAGACTGTACGACCCGCTATATTGTTGTTCTTGTTTGTTAGAATTAGGGCGTTAGCGGTCAAGTATAACATTGATAAAAACCATACTGGCCCGATATGAATCAGGTTTTTACGATGTTCAACCGAATTTTCACTTCTTTACAATTAAAGCAAGTTTAAAGAAAAATAACGATCAAGGACGCCTTCATGCAAGAAATCAAATCGAAACGCCTGTCTTTCCTGGCCCGCTTTTGCACCCTGTTTGCCGGCCTGACCCTGGGCAGTGCCGTCGTGGCAGCCGCTCCGGCGACCGCCGTCGACCCAACGCCGCACGTGGCCCTGAAAACCAGCATGGGCGAGATCGTGCTGGAACTGGACCAGGAAAAAGCACCGAAAAGCGTGGCCAATTTCCTGCAGTACGTCAACAGCGGTTACTACAAGGGCACCGTATTTCACCGCGTCATCGATGGCTTCATGATACAGGGCGGCGGCTTCGACAAGAACATGAAGCAGAAACCGACGAAAGCGCCCATCAAGAACGAAGCGCAGAACGGCTTGCAGAACGTGACCTACAGCATCGCCATGGCGCGCACGGGCGACCCGCATTCGGCCACCGCGCAATTCTTTATCAACGTCAACGACAACGGCCCGCTCGACTACCCTGGCCGCGACGGTTTCGGCTACACGGTGTTCGGCAAAGTCGTCAGCGGCATGGACGTGGTCGACAAGATCAAGGCCGTACCCGTGGCGGACAAGGGCCCGCACCAGAACGTGCCCGTCACCCCCGTGGTGATCGAATCGGCGACTTTACTCAAGACAGCGCCCGCAAAACTGTAAAATAGCGTTTTTGCGGCGCCCGCCTGCCTGGCGCCGCTGAATCAATTATTCATCCAATTTATTAAGGATCATCATGACCTCCGTTATCATCACCACCAATCTGGGCAAGATCACCGCTGAACTGGACGCCGAGAAAGCGCCGAAAACGGTTGCCAACTTCCTGGCCTACATGCAAGCCGGCCACTACGACAACACGATTTTCCACCGCGTCATCGACGGCTTCATGATCCAGGGCGGCGGTTTCGAGCCAGGCATGAAACAAAAGCCAGCCGACACCACCGTGGAAAACGAAGCCAAGAACGGCCTGAAAAACGATACCTACACGCTGGCCATGGCCCGCACGTCGGATCCGCACTCGGCATCGGCCCAGTTCTTCATCAACATCAAGAACAACAGCTTCCTCGACTACCCAGGCCAGGACGGCTGGGGCTACGCCGTGTTCGGTAAAGTCACCGACGGCAAGGAAGTCGTCGACGCCATCCGCGCCGTGAAAACCTCGCGCGCCGGCATGTTCGCCGATGTGCCAGTCACCGATGTCATCATCGAAAAAGTCGAAGCAGTTTAATTCGGCCACTGCACCATGACTAACAGGCATTGCAGCGTTTGCGCCTCTCCATGTACATCACTTTCTGGGAGCGTTGAACGATGACAATGCCTGCCGCACTCTTTATTTCCGACCTGCATCTGCAGAGCTCGCACCCGCGCACCAGCGCGGCGTTTCTTTCTTTCCTGGAACACCATGCGCAATATGCGCAAGCGCTGTATCTATTAGGCGACCTGTTCGAATACTGGGCTGGCGACGATGACCTGGAAGACCCGTTCAATGCGCGCATGACGGCCGCCATCCGCGCCGTCAGCGATGCGGGCGTGCACGTCTACTGGATCGCCGGCAACCGCGACTTTCTTGTCGGCTCCGGCTTTGCCGCCGCCGCCGGCGCCACCCTGCTCAGCGAACCGCACGTGGCCACGCTTGCCGGCCGGCGCATCGTCTTGCTGCATGGCGACGCCGAATGCACGAAAGACGTCCAATACATGGAGTTTCGCGCCATGGTGCGCCAGCCTGCCTGGCAAAAACAGTTTTTATCAATGCCGCTGGCGCAGCGCAAGGCGATCATCGACGGCTTGCGCAAAAGCAGCCGCGAGCACAATGGCGAAAAAACCATGGACATCATGGATGTCACGCCCGATGCCGTAGCACAAGTATTTGCCGAACACGCGAGCACCGTCATGATCCACGGCCATACGCACCGCCCCGCCCTGCATAAAGTTGACGAAACCTTGCGCTATGTCTTGCCCGACTGGGAATGCGACGTGACGCCGCCACAACAGCCACGCGGCGGCTGGATCGCCATCGATGCGCGCGGCAACATCACGCGCCATGACTTGAACGGCGACATCATCGACTAGGCAGTCGCCGACCACGTCACGGGCGTTTTTCCGATAGCCGAACCCGCCTGGCCTTGCTGCCATGGCAGCATGCATACTTATTACCACAGGCTGGATTTGCAGGCCAGGCTGATGAAGACACCAGCGTCGCCTGCGCGTCGTTACGCTTAAGGCAAAGGCGTCTGCACCACTGCCTGGGCCGTGAAGCCAAACAGGATTCCATTCCCGAAGGTAAGCATAGTGATGTCCGGATGGCCCCATGCCATGGTTGGCGTGGAAATGACGCCGGCCGTATCAATCTTGCGCAACCAGCCTTGGCCGCTCAGGTAAAGATTGTCGTTCGCATCGACAGCCAGGCTGGCGATGCCAGAAAAAGACAAGCCACCCGCGCCTGGCGGGCCATCGCCGCCGCTGCCCTTGTTCAAGGTCCCGGCAAAAACGCTGGCCTTGCCTGCACGGTCGACCTTGAGGACGACTTGATGAATATAGTCATCAAAATACAGATTGCCCTTGCTGTCAAAAACCAGGCTGTTCGGGTCTAAGTACGCCCAATTGAAATTCGTCTCGCCCAGCGAACGCATCATGGTTTCGAATGACAGGAACGCCGAGAACGTTCCTCCGGGAGCGCGGCGGAAGATGCCTTCGCGGCCCCAGCCCAGCCAAACCATATAGCCATCCTTGTCGATCGCCAGTTGATACTGCAAGGGTGTACCTGTGCCGGAAGGTAAAGCTTCTTGCGTGGATACCTGGCCATCCTTGCCGATCTTGCGCAAGTTGAATGCAGTGCCCGCAGCTGCCTTGTCGGCAAAGTACACAGCGCCATCCTTGTCGCAGACGATCGCAACAGGGTCATGCATGGTCGCGCTTGCGCGCGGCCCGTCATTGCTGCCCGCCTGGCCCGCAATACCCGCATAGACGCTGAAAGTGCCGTCCGGCGTCACACGGCGCAACACCTTGTTGGTCCTATCGAGCAGATAGACGTTGCCGGCAGGATCGCTGCACATGCCCGAGCCGCCCACGTTGCCCACGCGGGCCGCCCCTCCAACGCCTTCCGTCACGCCCGAACTGCCCGGCATGAAAGGCATGGTGGATAACGTCTTTGTCGTGTCAAACCTGTTCAGGCGGCGCTTGCTGACATCGTACACAATCATGCTGCCTGAAGGCTCCAGCAAGAGCGTACCGAGGCTCGTCCAGCCGGCGGATGCCCCCGCCGCATCGGTCACCGTCCCGCCCACCAACGTCGTCACATTGCCATCCGGTGTCACCCGGCGAAGCGAGGCGGCATCGGCCAACAGCACATTGCCGTCACGGTCGGCCACCATGCCGCGGATATTACGGAAGCCGGCGGCGGCGCCCTTGCCGTCTTCACTCACGCGCTTGTTGCCTCCGGCAACCACGATGGCCACGCCCTGCTGCCAACGGAACAGGCGGGTGCCAGCACCGTCACTGAAGTAAATGGCGCCGCTGGCATCGACGGCCAGTTGCGACGCGTAGATCAGCCCCCCCATGGCATCGACAAGCTTCTCGGTACGGACCAGGCCACCAGGCGTCACCCTGCGAATACCGGGAGCCGTCGAATCGGCAAGCAGGACATCGCCATTGCTATCCATGGTCATGCCGGTGATCCAGCCGAATTGCGCCTGCGCCCCCTGTCCATCGGCAACCACGGCTTCGGGACTTGACCAATTGCAGGCTGCGTTGCGCTGGCCCGCCACCGTGCTGACCACGCCAGCTGGCGTAATCTTGCGCAAGAGTGCATTGCAAATATCGAAGAGATACAGATTCTCTGCGCGGTCGATCGCCAGGAACGAAAAGCCATCACGCATGTGGAAAGTAGCGGCGGCAGCGACACCATCGTCCGCGCCCGCCTTGCCCGAAATGCCCGCATGCACGCTCAAGGCGCCGGCAGGCGTGACTTTATGGATGACTTGTCGCATGGCATCGGCGATGTAATAATTGCCAGCCTTATCTTGCACCATGCCGGACACATTCTGGATTTTCGCCTGCACGCCCGCCAGCACGACGGGCAGGCAACGCACGACGAGCGTATTGACGTCCGCATTGCCCACCGTCGCCGCCGCATTCGCATTCGCAATGATGCACCCCAGGCCTTCCGAGGTGCTGTCGATCTTGCCTTCATAGCTGGCGCCCGGCGCCAGTTTGCCCGCAAAACGGAATGCGCCGTTGGCCGTCACGGTCAATTTTTCCTCACCGCTTGCCAGCACCACTTGGGCGCCAGGCACCAGGCCGCTGACCGTGCCGCCCACCAGATAGCTTGGCGCCTCGGTCACCGGCACGGTGGGCGCCGTGGGTGCACCGGCATCGCCGGAACCGCCGCCGCAGGCGCTCAACAGCGCCAACAGGGCGGCGCCGCAACCGGCGCGTCTGAACAGGTTTTGTACTTCTCCAAAGCAATTTATCATTTCTGCTTTCATGGTTGTGGCGACGATGCACGCCAAAAGTTATCAAGTAGGATTTTCAAACACGCAACATTATAGTTTCTCCATGGATAGAGAAACATGAAAATGTTGACATTTATATTTTCACTGTTATAGTGAACTACAACACTAACCCAATGCACCACGGAGCTTCGATGCCTACAGCACTTTTTACGCGCCGCGCCGCCCCGCCCTTGTCGGAGCGCATCCCATGAGCGCGGAATGGAACGACAATAGCCCCATCTACCGCCAGCTCAAGGCCAGGGTGGTGGGCATGATGCTCGATGGCGTGCTGCAGTCCGGTGACGCCTTGCCGTCGGTGCGCCAGGTGGCGGCCGATTATCAATTGAATCCCATCACGGTCTCGCGCGCCTACCAGGAACTGGTCGACGATGCCCTGGTGGAAAAACGCAGAGGACTCGGTATGTATGTCTTGGAAGGCGCCCGCGACAAATTGCTGGCCAGCGAACGCGAACGCTTCCTGCGCGAAGAATGGCCAGCCTTGCTGGAACACATCACCCGCCTGGGCCTTGATCTCGATCAACTGCTGCAAGCGAGCCGCGACGGCGGCGCACACGGAGAGAACGCATGAATGCACTGAACAAGGACAGCGTCATCAGCGCGCGCGGCCTGCGCAAGCAGTATGGCAAGCAGGTGGCCATCGACAACATCAGCTTCGATATCGCGCCGGGGCGCATCGTCGGCTTGATCGGGCCTAACGGTTCCGGCAAGACCACCACCCTGAAAGCCATCCTGGGCCTGACGGGCTTCGATGGCGACTTGTCGGTGCTGGGGCGCGATCCCCGCGTGCAGCGCGACGCGCTGATGGACGACGTGTGCTTCATCGCCGACGTGGCCATCCTGCCGGGCTGGCTGCGCGTGGTCGACGCCATCGATTTCGTTGCCGGCGTGCATCCACGTTTCGACCGCAGCAAGGCCGAACGCTATCTGGCCCACACCAAGCTGTCGCCGAAGATGAAGGTCAAGGCCATGTCGAAGGGCATGGTGGTGCAGCTGCACCTGGCGCTGGTGATGGCCATCGACGCCCGGCTGCTGGTGCTCGACGAGCCGACCCTGGGCCTGGATATCCTGTACCGCAAGCAGTTCTACCAGAACTTGCTGGAAGACTACTTCGATGAAAACAAGACCATCGTCATCACCACGCACCAGATCGAGGAAGTGGAACACATCCTCAGCGACCTGATGTTCATTCGCGACGGCAAGATCGTGCTGGCGTCCAGCATGGAAGAGGTGGGTGAGCGCTATATCGAGGTGATGGTGGGCCCGCAGCACGTCAATCCGGCGCGCGCCCTGCAGCCGATCAGCGAACGCAGCGTGTTCGGCAAGTCCGTGATGCTGTTCGATGGCGTCGCCCGCACCCAGCTGGCTGCCCTCGGCGAAGTACGCACGCCCAGCCTGGCTGACCTGTTTGTCGCGACCATGAAAGGATCGTACCAATGAGTATTTCCCCTGTAAACAAGATGCAATGGCTGCTCCGGCGCGAGTTGTGGGAACACAAGGGCATGCTGGTGTGGACGCCTGCCCTGATCGGCGTCGTCATGACGGTGCTGGGCGCCCTGATGGCGGCCGCGACCGTCGCAAAGACCAAAATGCACACGGCGCTCATCGTCAATGGCGAGGAAATTTCCTGGAGCACCGTCTTCAATACGCGCACCTTTGGCCCGCGCCGCACGGAAATCATCGACGCCGTCGCCAACAACTATACGTACGCGGCCGCGCCGCTGTTCCTGGCGCTGGGCTTCCTCGTATTTTTCTATTGCCTCAGCGCCCTGCATGACGACCGCCGCGACCGCAGCGTGCTGTTCTGGAAATCGCTGCCCATCTCGGATGCGCAGACGGTGCTGTCGAAAGCGGCCATCGCCCTGCTGGTCGCGCCGCTGATCGTGGCCGCTGCCGCCAGCCTGACGTCGCTGGCCCTGATCCTGATCCTCAGCGGCGTGCTGGCGGTCAACGGCATCCACGTGTTTGCCGAACTGCTGGGCTCTTCCGGCCTGTACCTGGGACCGCTGCGCGTGTTTGGCTTGCTGCCCGTGTATTGCCTGTGGGCCTTGCCGACTGTCGGCTGGCTGCTGATGGTATCGAGTTGGGCCAAGTCGAAAGTCTTCCTGTGGGCCGTCGGCGTGCCGTTGCTGCTGCTCATCCTGACAGTCTGGGCCGGCAAGCTGACGCAGACGGAAAGCGATGTCAGCTGGATACAGATGAATGTCATCGGACGCGCCCTGCTGGGCACCCTCCCCGGCAGCTGGTATCTGTTCGAACCGGAACTGCTGCCGCGCATGCACGCCCTGGCAGAGGGGGGATCGCACATGACACGCATCGATGTGTTCAGCAATTCCTGGTCCAGCCTCGCCTTGCCGGCCGTCTGGCTCGGCGCGGCGGCAGGCGCGGCACTGATTTACGCCGCCATCCGCCTGCGCAGCTGGCGCGAGGAAGGCTGACAGCGCACTAGCTCTTCCCCCTCAAAAACGCCCCGCCCATCGGGGCGTTTTCTATTTCTGCGCTGGCAAAACATCTGAAAATAATAACTACCTTTCTGATAGTGATTATTAAAAAATTCCCTCTCTGAATAACGACTATTCATTCGATAGCATCAGTTCGATATAAAAATTACAAATAATTATTTCTATCGTATTTTATTACCAATCAAATTTGATAATCACCATACAAAAAAGCAACAACTAGCAATTCGATAGCGATAGGGTTTTTTCGATGAAAGACGCAGAAACACTGCAACCGGATAGCGGATTCAGCCTGAAAGTCCCATTCCGTGACAATCCGTGATTATTCACTTGCGCAAAGCTTGACAGAATAGAGTCATGAAAAATGATAAAAATTGAATTGAAAGTTTCAAAATTGAAACTACCATCAGAGTGAGAGCTGGTGCGGCCTGCATGCAAATACCGCTATCTTTCTAGGTGTATCGGCTGGCAAGCCAGTTATCGGAAAAACAGGATGCAAGAAAATAACGCCATGCAAAACAAATGCAAAAATGGCATTTTAAATATTTCAGGGCCGACGTTCCATTACGCCAGCGTTTTTTTGCCAGTTATGTTTTACTTTCACCATCTGCATCGGCAATACCCAATTTCAACCACGGCCCAAGCCACGCCGGAGTAAGCAAGGAAACGAAACACATTATTGATTTTTTAATATCTTAAAAAATTGAACGAACGTATAACCTTCTTCCGGAGATTTTCAAATGGCCACCACCCAAAATCCAGCACAAGTTCCCGTCAATGCCGAAGGCGCTGGCGTCAAGGTCGCTACGCCCGCTAAAAAAGCGGTCAATCCGAAAAACGGCGACCGCAAGCAATATGACGAAGACGAGCTGATAAAAGGGGCCGATGCCAGCGCGACCATGCCGCCTGAAAATGTCGTGGAAGTCACGGGAAGCGCCGATAGCGGCAATGCCGCTGCCCTGGGCACGGCCGCGGCGGTGGCGGCAGCCGCCTTGGCAGCTGGTGGCGGCGGTGCGGCCGCAGGCCAGGCCGGCAACGGCAGTGCCGATCCCGGCACGTCGCAAAGCGACAACAACGGCGGCGCCGCGGGCGCGGCAGGCACCGGCGCGGGCGCGGCCGGCATCCCCAGCGGCAGCGTCGTGGATGTCGCAGGAGCATCAGCTGGAGCGGGTGCAGGCGCCGGCGCTGCAGGCGGCCTGGGCGGACTTGGCGTGCTGGGCGCGCTCGGCGGCCTTGGCCTGGTAGCCGCCGCGGCTGGCGGTGGCGGCGGAGGCGGTGCCGCGGCTGGCGGTGCCGGCACCGGTGGCACGGGCACTGGCGGCACGGGCACGGGAGGAACCGGTGGCACGGGCGGAACGGGAGGAACTGGCGGCACGGGCGGCTCGACCGGCGGTAGCACGGGAAATCAATCCACGACGACGACCATTACCGACGCGGCCGTGCTGGCTGCAGCAGCAGCGGTCGCGGCGGCCAGCAATGCCCTGGCCGATGATGCCGCCGCCGCGGCAGCCGCCGCCACGGCAGCAGCTGCGCTGGCAGCGGCGAATGCGGCCACGCTCGCCGACCAGCAGGCTGCCGCCGCTGCAGCTGCAGCGGCAGCAGCCTTGCTCGCAGCCAATAACGCCACCAGCGACGATGTGCTGGCCGCCAGCACGGCAGCCGCCGTGCCCGGTGCGCAAGCCGCTGCCACGGCTGCCACGACCGACGACAACGCGGCCGCGGCTGCTGCCGCGACCGCCGCCATTTCGCTGGCCGCCACCACGTCGGCACAAAATGCCGATGCGGCTGCCGTCACGGCCGCCGCCAACGCCGCCGCCGCGCACGCCGCTGCCGATGCGGCACAGACGCAAGCGGACCAGACCAACGCCCCCGCGCTGCAATTGATCGCCGATGCGGCCGATGTCGTCTCCACCGCCGCCAATACCCAGGCAGCGCTGACCGATGCGGCGGCGCTGGGCGTCATCTCGGCCAATGATGCCGCCGCCGCTGCCGCCGCCACGGCGCTGGCCAATGCCACGGACGCCGCCGCGCTGGACCTGGCGGCAACGGCCGCCGCCAACGCCGCCGTCACGGCCGGCATACAGGCCAGCCTGACGGACGCCGCCGCCCTGACAGTCATCTCCGATGCCGATGCGGCCACCGCCGCCGCGGCCGCCAGCGTGGCCGCCGCCACCGATGCCGTCGCCCTGACCGCCGCCTCGAATGCGGCCGCTACCGCGGCAGCGAATGCGGCAATCAACGCCAATGCCAGCGACGCTGCGGCACTGGGCATCGCCGCCACTGCGGCAGTGAGTGCCGCCGCAGCGGCCAGCACGCAAGCAGGACTCACCGACGCCGTGACGCTGACCATGGCAGCGGACGCCGCCGCCGGCGTCGCCGCCTGGGATGCATCGATCGCCAACGCCACCGATGCCGTGGCCCTGCAGGCCGCCGCCGATGCGGCCGCCACGAACGCCGCAAATGCGCAGACACAAGCGAACATGACGGACGCGCCCACCCTGGGGCTGATCGCCGATGCGGCCACCCTGGCGTCGGATGCGGCGCAGGCGCAGGCCGACCTGACCGACGCGGCAGCGCTGGCCCTCATTTCCAGTGCCGACGCCGCCGCAGCGGCGACAGCGGCCACCCTGGCCGGCAACACGGATGCCGCCGCGCTCGACATCGCTGCCGCCGCTGCCGCCACTGCTGCCGCCAACGCCGTGGTGACAGCCAACCTGAGCGACGCGGCCGCCCTGCAGATCACGGCCGATGCCGCCGCCAACACCTCGACCGCCGCCGCCGCGCAAGCGGCGCTGACCGATGCGGCCGCGCTGCAAATCGTCTCCGACAATGACGCCGCCGCCGCGCTGGCAGCGCAAGCCACCGCCGACCAGACGGATGCTGCCGCCCTGGCCGCTGCCGACGCGGCGGCAGCCAGCGATGCCGCAAATGCCCAGGCAGTGGCCGGTCAGACCGATGTAGTTGCTCTGCAGCAAGCTGCCGACCAGGCCGATGCGGATGCGGCGGCCGCCCATTCGCAAGCGAGCCTGCTGGACGTCAACGTCGCCCTGAATGCCTTCAACCTGGCCAACCTCGCCGCCCTGGCCGCCAACGTCACGGCCGGGCAGACCAGCGTCGTCGACCTGACGGCCACCGTCAACGCCTTGCAGCTCGATTCCGACAATGCCGACATCACTGCCAACCTGACGGATGCCCTCTTCCTCGCCGGCATCTCCGCCGCCGATGCGCTGGCGGCCGCGACTGCGCTGACCACTGCCAACCTGACCGACGCCGTGGCGCTCGCCAACACCGCCGCCGCGGCCGTTGCGGCGGCGGAAACGGCTGCCCTGCTGGGCGGGATCGACATCTCGGCCGTCAGCGCCGCGGCGGCGGCCCAAGCTGCCGCCACGGCAGCAGCGGCCACCGCCGCCCTGACCGATGCCGGCGCGCTGGGCCTTGTCTCCACCGCCGATGCCGCCGCCGAACTTGCCGCCCAGGCCGCCGTCAGCACACTGACGGCCGCCAATACGCTGGCGCAAAACGCCCTGACCGCGGCACAGCTCGTGGCCGGCCAGACCGATGCCGCGGCCCTGGCCGTGGCGTCGTCGACCGCCGATGCGGCCGCCGCCGCAGCCGTCACGACGGCGGGCCAGACGGACGCCATCGCGCTGAGCCTCATTTCCAACGCCGATGGCCTGGCTGCCGCCTCGGCCGCCAGCCTGGCGGCACTGACGGATGCCACGGCGCTGAGCGTGATCTCGACCGCCGATGCCACCTTGGCCGCCACCCTGCTGACAACGGCCAACTTGACGGACGCGGCCGCCCTGGGCCTGGCCGCCGCCGCCGCGGCCGCCGCCGCCAATACGGCGACGAATGTTGCCAACCTGACCGATGCGGTGGCACTGGGCACGCTCTCGGCCGCCGCCACCACGGCCGCCAATACGGCCGCCGCCACCGCCTCGTTGACGGACGCCACGGCCCTGGGCCTCGTCGCCACGGCCGATGCGGCGCTCGCCGCCACGGCGCAAACGACGGCCAACCTCACCGATGCCGTGGCGCTGGGCCTCGTCTCGACGGCCGCCAACACGGCCGCCAGCCTGGCCGCCACGACAGCCAACCTGACGGACGCCGTTGCCCTGGGCACCGTCTCGGCGGCCGCCACTGCTGCCGCCAACACGGCTGCCGCCACCGCCGCGCTGACCGATGCCGTGGCCCTGGGGCTGACGGCCACCGTCGATGCGGCCGCCGCCACCGCCGCGCAAACAACGGCCAGCCTGACGGACGCCGTCGCCCTGGGCCTGGTGGCGACCGTGAATGCCACGGCCGCCGCGACCGCCGCCACCGTTGCCGGCCTGACCGACGCCGTCGTGCTGGGCACCCAGCATACGCTCGACGTCACGGCCGCCACCGTGGCCGCCACCAAGGCGGCGCTGACGGACGCGGCCGCGCTGACCACCATCGCCAACAACGATGCCGCGAGCGCCGCTGCGGCTGCCGCCTATTCGGCCGCCCATCCACTCGACCTGGTGGCCGCGCTGGCCGCCACCGTGGCCGCCACCACGGCCGGCCTGTCGCACACGGCGGCGCTGGCGGCGCAAGCCGACGATGCGGCTGCCGCCTCGACGGCCGCCACGGCTGCCGCCTCGCTGGTCACGCTGAACAATGCGATTGCCGCCGACAATGCCGCCACCGCCGCCGCCACGCTGGCCCTGACCTCGCAGGCTGCCGCCACGGCGGCGCAGCTGGACGACACTCTCGCGGCGACCGCCGCTGGCGTGGCCGCCACCTCGCTGGCAGCGGCGCAGGCAGCGCAAGCGGCCGATGCCGCCGCCGCCGCGACGGCAGCGACGGCAGCCAATGCCCTGGCCGCCTTGAATGCGGCCCTGGCCGCCGACGCGAATGCGGCAGCTACCGCCGCGGCTGCCGTCACGGCCAATGCAGCCACGGCCGCCGCCGTCGCCGACGATCTGGCCGCCGCCACGGCCGCCACCGTCGCCAATGCCTCGCAAGCGGCCGCGCAAGCGGCCCAGCTGGCCGACAATGCGGCCGCCAGCGCCGCCACCATCGCCGCCAATGCATTGACCGCGCTGAACCAGGCGCTGGCTGACGATGCGGCCGCCGCAGCCGCCGTCCTCAACTCCACCAACGCCACGGCTGCCGCTGCGGCCGCTACCGCCGCCGATACGGCCGCCGCCGCTGCCGCCGCCGTCGCCGCCATCTCGGCCGCCGCCACGCAGCATGCGCAGGCGGACGATGCCGCAGCAGCAGCAGCCGCCCTCACGGCGGCCATCTCGCTGGCCGCCACGCAAGCCGCGCAGGCGGCCGACCTGGCCGTCGGCACGACGGCGACGGCGGCAGCAGCCGCACTGGCCGCCCTGAACCAGGCCCTGAACGACGACAGCGTCGCCGCAGCAGCGGCCACGGCGGCCAACAATGCGCAAGCGGCCCTGAATGCGGCCACGACGGCGCTCAATGCGGCAATCCTGACGGCCAGCAACTCGCTTGCCGCCACCAATGCCGCCGTGGGCGCCGACGCCACGGCGGCAAGCACGGCAGCCGCCGCCGCGGCCGCGCAGATCATTGCCGACGCCGCGCTGCAGGCCGACGCCGGCCTGGCCGCCCTCGCCACGGCGGCCAACAATGCACTGGCCGCAGCCAGCGCCGCGCTGGCCGCCGACGATGCGGCCGCCAGTGCCGCGCACACGGCGGCCCTGTCGGCAGCAGCCACGCTGGCGGCGCAATTGGCCGACACGGCCGCCCTCAATGCCCATGCGGCGCTCAACGCGGCCATCGCCAACCTGAACGCGGCGGTAACGGCCGATACCAACGCCCTGGACGCCGACAATGACAAGACGCTCAAGCTGAACCTGCTCATCTCCGCGCAAAATGCGTCCGATGCGGCAGCCCAGGCCGACGCGAATGCGGCAGCCGCCCATGCGGCGCTGGCGTCGGCCCAGGCCGACGATGCAGCGGCCGTCACGGCTGCCAACAATGCGGCAGCCGCGCATGCGGCGGCCGTCGCGGCGCAAAATGCCGATGCCGTCGCGGCAGCGGCGGCGGCACAGGCAGCCATCTCGCTGGCCGCCACGCTCAATGCCCAGGCGGATGACGCCACGGCGGCAGCGGCCGCCACGGCCGCCGCGAATGCGCAGCTGGCGCTGAACGCGGCCCTCGCCGCCGACGCCAATGTCGCCGCCACCGCAGCTGCAGCCGCCGCCGCCCAGTTGGCGGCGCAAAACGCGCACGATGCCGATGCCGCCGCCGCGGCAGCGGCCGTCGCGGCCGCCATTACCCTGGCAGCCACGCAGGCAGCCCAGGCCGACGATGCGGCAGCCGCCCTGGCCGCGGCCAACGCCGCCAACGCCCAGGCAGCGCACAACGCCGCCGTCGCCGACGACCAGGCCGCAGCGGACGCAGCAGCAGCCGCCTCCCTCGCACAAGCGGCAGCGACGGCGGCAGCAGCAGCCGATGTCGCCGCCGCCGCCAGCGCCGCGGCGGCAGCAGCGGCACTGCTCGCCGCCCAGGCAGCACAAGCCGACGACACGGCCGCCAACCAGGCGGCGGCAAATGCCGCCGCCGCCACCGCCGCGCACACGGCAGCCATCGCCGCCGATGCCCTCGCCATCAGCACGGCGGCAACGGCAGCCACCGCCCTGGCCGCCGCCACCGCGGCGCAGAACGACGATGACGCCGCGGCAGCCGCAGCAGCCCAGGCCGCCATTTCGCTGGCCATCACGCAACAGGCACAGGCCGACGATGCGGCAGCGGCAGCGGCCACCGTCAACGCCAACAATGCGGCCGCAGCCGCGCTGGCCGCCCATGCCGCCGATGCGGCCGCGCCGCTGGCCCAGGCCCAGGCCGCCGCATCGCTGCTGGCCTTCCAGGCGGCGCAAGCGGACGATGCCGCCGCCGCCAACGCGGCGGCAGCAGCGGCCCAGGCGCATGCCAATGCCAATGCGGCCTACACGGACGATGCGGCAGCGGCCCAGGCCAACGCCGACGCGCAGGCAGCCGATGCGGCCCTGGTGCAAGCGAACGCCCTGGCCGCGCAAACGGACGCCAGCGCCCTGGCCGTGGTGTCGGCGGCGGACGCCGCCCACGCCGCCGCCGTGCAAGCGCTGGCCGACCAGACCGATGCCGTGGCGCTCACCCAGGCCGCCGATGCGGCTGCGGCAGCCGCCCTGGCCGCGGCGCAGACGGCCAACCTGACGGACGCCACCGCCCTGCACCTGGCAGCGGATGCGGCCGCCGCCGCCGCCCTGCAGGCGCAGGCGCAGGCGGACCTGACGGATGCAAACTCGCTGACGGTGTCGGCCAATGCCGCGGCCGCAGCCGCAGCGGCAGCCCAGGCCCACGCCGACCTGACGGATGCGAGCCAGTTGTTCGTGCTGAGCCAGAACGCCCTGCACAATCCGCTGACGGTGAGCGACTTCAGCACCGGCCTACCGGCCGCCGGCGGCGACGTGATCGACATGTCGGCCATCGCCCACCTGACGGCAGCGGTGGCGGTGGGCGTCAACCTGAGCACGGACTTTGGCAACGACAACCTGTTCATCTTCGATGGCACGTCCGTGTCGATCGGCGCGGCAGCCAGCGCCATCGCGGCCGACAACAGCGTCCTGTCGGGCCAGGGCTACATCGTCATCGCCGATGCGCAGAACAGCGGCGCCGTGACGGTGTATCACTCGAGTGACCTGAGCAACGCCAACGCCATCGACACGGCGCTGGTGCTGCTGAGCGGGGTGAACATCACGCAGCTGACGGCGGCCAACTTCATCGTCTGAAGCAGGGCACCCACGCCAGGCACGGCAGCGGGAGCGCGCAGCGGCGCGCTCCCGCCACACCTTGAAATGCGTCAGGCCTCGGGCCGGAAAAATACGGGATGAGATCAAGCGGTTCCCCAGCATTGTCCTCACTGCCACGCATCGCGGCCCTGCTGATGGCCGCGGCCATGGCATCCATGGCGTCTTTCGCCCATGCCCAGGGCGCCACCGCCTGGAGCTTCGACCAGGTCTTGCAGCAGGCGCTGCAAAGCCATCCCGCCGTGCAGGGCAGGCGCTCGGCGCAGGCAGCCGCGCGGGCCGACCTCGATGGCGCGCAATGGCAGCGCTTTCCCAGCCTGTCGGCGGAAGTCCCCACCGGTTCGCAGGAAACGGGCGGCGTGGTGCGCATCGAGCAGCCGCTGTGGAGCGGCGGGCGCATCGACGCCGGCATCGATGCCGCCAGCAGCCGGGTCGACGCGGCCGGCGCGGCCATCGAGGAAGAACGCCTGACCCTGTCCCTGCGCGTGATCGCCGCCTACACCGAGGCGCTGCGCCAGACGGCGCGCGTGCGTTCGGCCGAGGCGGGCCTGGCCGAGCACCAGCGCCTGCTGGACATGATCAAGCGCCGCGTGGTGCAGTCGGTCAGCTCGCAGACGGACCAGCGCCTGGCCGAGTCGCGCGCCTACCAGGCGGCCAACGACGTGTCGAATGCGCGCCAGGCGCTGGACAACGCGCTGGCGCAGCTGTCGCAGCTGGCGGGCAAGCCCGTGCGCCTCGTCAGCACCACCGGCATCGGCGTGGGCGAACCGCTGCCCGACGCCAGCCTGGAACGGGTCATGCGCCAGGCCATCGACTATTCCCCCACCCTGCACCGCCTCGATTTCGAGGCGCAGGCCGCCGATTCCGAAATCACCATGCAGCGCTCGGCCTACATGCCGAAAGTCGTGCTGCGCATGGAAAAGCCGACGGGCGGCATCAATGCCGACAACCGCACGCGCGCCATGCTGGTGCTGCAGGCGCAGCCGGGCGCCGGCCTGTCGGCCAAGGCGGGCGTGGATGCCGCCGTGGCCCGCCGCGAAGGCGCGCGCGCCGCGCACGACGTGGCCGAACGCGAAGTGCGCGAGCGTTTCACGCTGGACTGGAACGAGGCCGAGGCGAGCCGCCAGCGCCTGGGCAACGCGGGCGAGGCCAGCACCACCTCGACGCAGGTATTCGAATCGTATGCGCGCCAGTACGTGATCGGCCGCAAGAGCTGGAACGACGTGCTCAACGCCGTGCGCGAAGCGACCCAGGCACAGTTTTCGCTGGAAGACACGCGCGCGCAGGCGATCGCCGCCAGCCTGCGCCTGGCCGCGCAAACGGGCACCCTGGCCGGGCGCACGGCGCCGGCCGCGTCGGTGCGCGCCAATTGACCGCCACAGAACACGAACAGGAGACAGAGTGGATACCTCCATCAAACATGGCTTGCTGACACTCATCGAGCGGGCCGCCCGCCTGACAGGACAGCACGTGCCCGCCGCCCGCCTGGCCGACCTGCAGCGCCAGCTCGATGACGTCGACGACAACGGCGCCCCCGGCGTGATGTTGACCGCCATCTGGCAGGCGGCCGGGCTGGAAGGCGCGGCGCGCGCGCTGCACGAGCCGACGCCGGGCGAGCTGCCGTTCGCCGTCTACAGCGCCAGCACGGGCTGGGGCTTGCTGCAGTCGCGCGGTGCCGACGGCGCCTGGCGCGGCGAAGGCATCGACGGGCGCGCCTTGCAACTGGCCTCGCTGGCCGGCCTGGCTTGCGTGGGCCTGCCGCGCCGCAGCGAAAAAAGCGGCGCCCGCCCCGGCGCCCTGGCCCTGGTGCGCAACGCCCTGTGGCTGAAGAAAAGCGTATTTGTCGACGCCGTGCTGGCCACGGCGCTGGTGACCCTGCTGACCATGGCCACCTCGCTGTTTTCCATGCAGGTGTACGACCGCGTGATCCCGAACCAGAGCTTCAGCACCCTGTGGGTACTGGTGGTGGGCGTGGCCCTGTCGATCGGCCTGGAATTCATCCTCAAGCAGGTGCGCAGCCGCATCGTCGACCACTCGTGCAATGACGTCGACCATGAACTGTCCGAGTGGTTTTTCCAGCGCATGCTGGGCATCCGCATGGAGGCGCGCCCCGCGTCCGTCGGTACCCTGGCGGCGCAGGTGAAAGGCTTTGAAATGGTGCGCGGCGTGCTCACGTCGACATCGCTGTTCGTGCTGACGGACGTGCCCTTCGCCGTGATTTTTCTCGCCATGATCACCATCATCGGCGGCTGGCTGGTGGTGGTGCCGCTGGTGGCCCTGCCGCTGGCCCTCGCGTGCGGGCTGATGTTCCAGCGCGCCATCGAAAGCCATACGCGCAAGAACCTCAACGCCAGCAACCGCAAGGCCGGCTTGCTGGTGGAAGCCGTCGACGGCGTCGAAACACTCAAGGGCAGCAGCGCCGAATGGATGATGCAGGCGCGCTGGGCCGAACTGGTGGCCGAGAGCAGCCACGCCGAGCAGAATATCCGCGACTATGCGGCCCTGTCGCAGAACATCACGGCCGCCTTCCAGCAGCTGACCAATGTGGCGCTGATCTCCATGGGCGCCTGGTTCGTGGCCGAAAACCAGATGACCATGGGCGCCCTGATGGCCTGCACCATCATCAGCAACCGCGCCCTGATGCCCATCGTGCAGCTGCCCGCCGTGATGGTGCAATGGGCGCATGCGCGCGCTTCGATCGACGGCCTGGAACAGGTCATCAGCCTGCCCAACGAAGCGGACAACGCGCAGTTCGCGCTGACGCCGCGCAGCCTCGACACGGGCTTGCGCTTCGAACGCATCCGCTTTACGTATGGCGGCGCGCAAAAGGTGGCGCTGGAAGTGGAAAACCTCGCCATCCGCCCCGGCGAGCGCGTCGGCCTGGTGGGCGCCATCGGCTCGGGCAAGAGCACCCTGCTGAAACTGGCCTCGGGCCTGTACCTGCCGGCCGAGGGAAAAGCCTACCTGGGCGACATCGACATGGCCCTGCTGGCGCCGGCCGTGGTGCGCGAAATGGTCGGCTACCTGCCGCAGGAAACGCGGCTGTTCAGCGGCACCCTGCGCGACAACCTGTTATTGGGACTGGCCGACCCGGGCGAGGAAGCCATCCTGGCCGCCGCCAAACGCACGGGCTTGATCGAGCTGATACTGGGCCAGCCACGGGGACTGGCGCTGGGCATCACCGAAGGCGGACGGGGCGTGTCGGGCGGCCAGCGCCAGTTGATCGCCGTCACGCGCCTGCTGCTGGCCAAGCCGCGCATCTGGCTGCTCGACGAGCCGACGGGCGCCATGGATGCGAAGACGGAAGCGCGCATCGTCGGGCTATTGGGCGAGCTGGCGGCCGAAGGCGTGACCATGGTCGCCACCACGCACAAGAACGCCCTCCTGCCCCTGCTCGACCGCCTGGTGGTGCTGCAGGCGGGACGGGTGCTGCTGGACGGCCCGCGCGATGCCGTGCTGGCCAAGCTGTCGGGCAAACCGCAAGCCGTTCCCGCTTCCGCGCCCGCGCCGGTGGTCCAGGCAGCGGCAGCGGCAGCGCAAGGAGCCGTCGCATGAAACTGGCCAAGGTCGAAACGAGGGAAGAAGCGAAACGGGGCCGGGTGCTGATCTGGAGCTGCACGGCGGCGCTGGCGGGCGTCATCGCCTGGGCTTCGTGGGCGGAGCTGGACCAGGTCACGCGCGCCAACGGCCAGGTGATCGCCAGCTCGCGCAACCAGATCATCCAGGTGGCCGATGGGGGCGTGCTGGCCGAACTGCGCGTGCATGAAGGCAGCATCGTGAAGAAAGGCGAATTGCTGGCCCGTTTCGACCGCACGCGGGCCGAGACGAGCTACCTGGAAAGCACGGCCAAGGCGGCCGGGCTGAAGGCGGCCGTGGCGCGCCTGCAGGCGGAAGTGTTTGGCGGCGCGCCGAAGTTCCCGCCCGAACTGCAGGCGTTTCCGGAATTTCGCGCCAACCAGCTGGCCCTGTTCAGCAAGCGCCAGGGCGCCGTGCAGGCGGAAGTGAGTTCGCTGGAAAGCGCCATGAAACTGATCAAGGAAGAGCTGGAAATGAATCTGCCGCTGCTGGAAACGGGAGACGTCAGCCGCGCCGAGGTGCTGAAACTGCGGCGGCAAGTGGTCGACATCCAGGCGCAGATCACCAACCGGCGCAACAAATACCTGCAAGACAGCCAGACGGACCTGGTGAAAGCCCAGGAAGACCTGGCCGGCGTGCTGCAGACGGTGACCCAGCGCAAGGAGCAGCTGGGTTCGACGGACATTTACGCGCCCACCGACGGCATCGTGCGCAACGTGCGCCTCACTACCCTGGGCGGCGTAGCCAAGCCGGGCGAGGAAATCCTGCAAATCGTGCCCACGGACGATGACCTGATCATCGAAGCGAAAGTCAAACCGGCCGACATCGCCTTCATCAAGCCCGGCCTGCCCACGGCCGTGAAACTGGACGCCTATGACTACGGCATCTACGGCCGCCTGCGCGGCACCGTCAGCTACATCAGCGCGGACACTTTAAGCGAAGACAACAAGGGCAACGAGCAGCCGTACTACCGCGTGCAGATCAAGACCAGCGGGCGCAACCTGATGGGCAAGAATGGCGAGCCGATCCTGATCCAGCCCGGCATGACGGCCACCGTGGAAATCAACACGGGCCGCAAGACGGTCTTGCGCTACCTGACGAAACCGATCACCAAGACGTTCTCGGAGTCGATGGGAGAGCGGTGACGCAGCGGGCTGCGTCACCGGCAGGCTTCAAACGGCCGGTTTCAATCGACCGATGACGCTGGCCACCTTGGCCGTGATCATGTCGACCGCGGGGCCATTGGCGCCGTGCGGCAAAATGACGTCGGCATTGCGCTTGGTCGGTTCGATGAATTGCTTGTGCATCGGGCGCACGGTTTCCAAGTATTGCTCGATGACGCTTTCCACCGAACGGCCACGTTCCGTGATATCGCGTTGCATGCGGCGGATGAAGCGCACGTCGGAGGCCGTGTCGACGAAGATCTTCAGCGACATCATGTTGCGCAAGTCTTCGTCATACAGGGCAAACAGGCCCTCGATGACGATCACCGGCGCCGGCTTGACCAAGATGGTCCTGTCGGAGCGGTTGTGCAGCGTGAAGTCGTACTCGGGCATCTCGATCGATTCGCCATTGCGCAAGGCCTGGATGTGCTGCACCAGCAATGGCCACTCGAACGCCTGCGGATGGTCGTAATTCTGCTGCCGGCGCACTTCAGGGGAGAGGTGGGTCTGGTCGCAGTAGTAGTCGTCCTGCATCACGACCGAGACCATGTCGGCGCCGAACGACGCCAGCACTTGCTGGGATACGGTGGACTTGCCACTGCCGCTTCCGCCAGCGACACCAATAACAAACGGTTGGAAGGAAATAGTATTCATGCCGAATGATACCGGAAACATGAGCGGTCCGACAGGGAGCGGCTGCAACGCCGGGCCTGTCACGCGCCATGCATCAGTCGCGCATACAGCTCGGCCACCCGCTCTGCCGTGATGCCGTCGCGCTGTTCCACGGCCAGCGGGTGATCCGTCGGTTCCAGCTCGATGGCCGGACGTATGCCATCGTCGCGCAGGTGCACGCGGGTTTTCAGGTTCAGGGTGTCCGGATACACGGGAAGCTGCGTGCTGAGCCAGCCGAAGAAAGGGCCGATGTGCGCCCGTTTGGCATCGTTGAAGCAGGCGTCCCAGGCGTCGAAGCTGTCGCCGCTCAGCGATACCCACACGCCCCAGCTGAACGGCTCGTCAAAGCCATGCACGGGGATGTCGATGGTGGCGCGCACGAAGCAGTGCGCTTCGTCGACGATGCAGGCGTCGCTGTCGAGCTGGCAGCGTGCTTCGCGTTCGGCGGGCGCCATCTGCTCGTACAGCCACGGCGCATCGGCGCCAAAGCTGGGCATGCCCGTGTGGGTCTCGCCGCAGGAGCGGCACTGGAAGGAAAAAGTCATATGGGAAGGCTGCTTATTCGAATTGTTTGCGGTATTGCATGCAAAGAGTTACTTGGGGAAACCGTGCGCTTGGCATTCGGGCAAGATGATATTCTAAACAAGCCCAAGATGCACAGACGGGACGCATCGCGCCACGGGCATTGCATGCCTGGACTCTTTCAGTATCGATGGACTATTTACCTGGAATGAACAATGAACGAAGAAAAATTTTGGCAGCTGATAGAGCAAATCGACCGTGAGGCCCTGCAAGACGGCGACGCCGATGCTGCGGTGGAACCATTGACGGAAGCCCTCGCCGAGTTGCCGGTCAAGGACATCAAGGGCTTCGAAGAGTGCCTGGCGCAGGCACTGTACCAGCTCGATGGCAAGGTGTTTGCGGAGCAGGCCGGTGATTCAGGGAAGTCGGATGACAGTTTCCTGTATGCGCGCTGTTTCGTCGTCGGCTCGGGCAAGGCCACGTACGACAGCGTTCTGGCCGACCCCACACTGATGCCCGATCAAACGGACGCGTGGCTGGAAGAACTGTTGAGCGTCGCTCCCGAGGCCTGGTCCGAGAAGACAGGGCGCGACACCGATGACTGGGATTTTACCGCCAGCGTCGACTATGAAACCGGAAGCAATTCCGCCGCCTGGCCTGGCTAGGGCGGCAATGGACGCCATCGCCGCAAGCAGGGCGCATATCCAGCTGGCCGATGGCGATGCCGGGCACTGGGAGGCGCACATGGCGGCGGCTGAAGCCGTGTTGCGCAGCGCCTTGCAAGCGGCCCGGCAAGACACGGCCCTGATCACCTGCCTGGGCGCCGTGCTGTGCGACCAGGGCAAGTACAGGGACGCCGTCAACGTACTGGAAACAGCGCTCAAGCTGGGCTCGACGGACAGCCATACCCATTACAACCTGGGGGTGGCCCTGGCGGGACTGGCAAAGCCGCGCAAGGCCATGGCGCAATTTGGCAAGGCGCAGGGTCTTGCCGCTTCCAGCCTGACCTGGACCGCCTATTTCGACCCGCAGGCCCAATAGGCGCGTGCCCTGAAAACTATTCGAACTGCTTGCGGAACGCCTCGAACTGCGCCGCCAGGCCGTCGAAATCGCTGCGCAATTGCAGCACTTCCTGTTCCAGCTGGGCGACCCTGCTGCCCTGCTGCGGCGCGCTGACGGCGCCAGCAAAACCGGCCGCCGTCTCGATCTGCGCCAGCGCTTCTTCGCCGCCCAGCAGATGGCCGTAGCGCGGTTCCTTGGCACCGGGAGCGACGGCCAGCTTGGCCACCAGCGGCGGGTATTTGTCGATCAAGAATTGCAGGCCGGCTTCCACTTCCGCCACGGACTTGAATTCATGTACCCTGCCGCTGCGGCTGCGGATCTCGCCCGCCGTCTGCAAGCCGCGCAGCATCAAGATCGTCAGGATGGCCAGCTTGTCCTGTTCCAGCGACCACTTGATGCGCATGCGGTGTTCGTACTTGGCGACACGCGCGCCCGCCTGCGTGATGCCGTTGACGAATTTGCGCTGCATCAAACGCTGCAACACATCGTAGACGGTTTCTTCGGACAGGGCCATGACGGGGTCGCGGCTGGACAGCTGGTTGCAGCCGTTCGTCAGCGCGTTGAGCGACAGCGGGTAGCTGTCCGGCGTCAGCGCTTCCTTTTCGGCCAGCACGGCCAGCACGCGGATCTCGAAGGGGTCGAGCAGATTCGGATTGTCGCTGCTTTTCTCTGCTACGTTTGCGTCTGTAGTCATGCCTGTATCCTTAATCAACCAGCTTGTTCATTTGCTCGGAATCAAATTTATCACACTCGGGCACGCCCTGGCAGCAGATGCCCGCCGCCTTCAGGGTGGCGAGGATGGTCTCGATGCGCTGTTCCTGCGCCACGGCGTGCGTGATCAAGCCTTGCAGGGCTTTCGACAGGGGATCGTCGCCGTTGGGCGTGACGCCATACGCGGCGAACAAATGGGCCGTGCTGCCCTCGCGCAGGGCGCTGACATCCTTTTGCACGATGTGCGCGGGGTTGCCGACGGCCGTGGCGCCGGACGGCACGGGTTTCAGCAGCACGGCGTTCGAGCCCACCTTGGCGTACTCGCCCACCGTGAAGCTGCCCAGCACCTGCGCGCCGGCGCCGACGATGACGCCCCGTTCCAGGGTCGGATGGCGTTTGCTGCCGCTGTGCAGCGAGGTGCCGCCCAAAGTCACGCCCTGGTAGATGGTGCAATCGTCGCCGACGACGGCCGTCTCGCCGATCACCACGCCGAAGCCATGGTCGATGAAGACGCGCCGGCCGATGACGGCGCCCGGATGGATCTCGATGCCCGTGATGATGCGGCCGATATACGAAATGAAGCGCCCTACCCACTTCATGTGCCGCGTCCAGCACCAGTGCGCCCAGCCGTGCATGACGATGGCGTGCAAGCCCGGATAACAGGTCAGCACCTCCCAGCCATTGCGGGCGGCGGGGTCACGTTCAATGATGCTGTTGATATCTTCGCGCAGGTGGTGGAACATAATGACAATGAATAAGGTGGAACGCAAATGGTAGCGTATTCGGCGGGGGAATGCTGGAGGGGAAAGCAAATCGGCCGCCAGCACCAGGGCGGCGGCCGATCATGGAAGCGCTACAAAACGTTCAGGACGTTCTTAAGCTTCCAAAGCGATCCGCTGGCGGCGGGCTTCGTACAGACAGACGCCGGAAGCGACCGACACGTTCAAGCTCTCGACGGAGCCGAACATCGGGATGCTGACGAGGATATCGCAGGTGTCGCGCGTCAAACGGCGCATGCCTTCGCCTTCGGAACCCATGACGAGGGCCGTCGGGCCCGTGAAATCGGCTTCGTACAAGCCTTTTTCGCCGTCGTCCGACGTGCCGATCAGCCAGATGCCGCGTTCCTTGAGTTCACGCATGGTGCGCGCCAGATTCGTCACGGTGATGTACGGGACGGTTTCGGCGGCGCCGCTGGCGACCTTGGCGGCCGTGGCGTTGAGGCCCACGGCGCGGTCCTTCGGCACGATGACGGCATGTGCGCCGACACCGTCGGCCACGCGTAGGCAGGCGCCCAGGTTGTGCGGGTCGGTGATGCCGTCGAGAATCAACAGCAGCGGCGGGCCGTCGATAGCGTCCAGCAACTCATCGAGATTGCGCGCCAGCGACAGTTGCGAGGCAAACGCGATCACGCCCTGGTGACGGCGCGTGCCGACGATCTTGTCCAGACGCGACGAGTCGACAGGCATGACGCGCACGTTGGCAGCCTTGGCGGCGGCGATCATGTCCTTCATGCGGCCGTCGACGCGGCTGGCATCGACAAAAATTTCTTCCACGGACGACGCTTCATGACGCAGACGCGAGGTGACGGCGTGGAAGCCGAAAATCATTTTATTCTTCATTATTTATCGTTTCTTCTTGCTTGTTTTTGATACAGATACAGTTTTTGCTGCTCGTGGTGCCGCCGCAGCGGGTGCCGCGGCTGGTTTCTTGCTGCGTTTCGGCGCGGCGGCCTTGGGCGCCGCCGCCTTCGGGGCTGCCTTGGCTGCAGGCTTGGCTTGCGCCTTGGCGCCGTTGGCACGGCCGCCGGAACCATTGCCGGGTTTGCCACCGTTGTTGACGCTGGTTTTGATCTCATGGCGCTGCTCGGTCGCTGGACCGGGCTTGACCATCGATTTCTTTTCGCCCTTGCGCTTGCCGCTGCCGTTCGGCTTGGCTGGCGCTTCTTCGCCCGCCAGTTCCGCATCGGTGACCAGGCGCAGGTCGATCTTGCGCGTTTCCAGGTCGACACGCGCCACTTGCACCGTCAGACGGTCGGTCAATTGATAACGCTTGCCCGTGCGCTCGCCACGCAATTCATGGCGCGCATCGTCGTACTGGAAGTAATCGGTGCCCAGCTCGGTGACGTGCACCAGGCCTTCGACAAACAGGGTATCGAGTTGCACGAACACGCCAAACGTGGTCACGCCCGTGATGGTGCCGGTGAACTCTTCGCCCAGCTTGTCCTGCATGAAGTAGCACTTCAGCCAAGCTTCCACGTCGCGCGACGCTTCGTCGGCGCGGCGCTCGTTGGCCGAGCAATGCACGCCCAGCGCGTCCCAGATGGTCAGGTCCGTCTTCTTCGGCTTGCCGTCGGCCTTGTCCTTCGCCTGCTGCTTGCGCGTGGCGTTCGACACGTTCGTGTTCAGCACGGTCTTTTCGGACAGCTTCGGCTCGTATTTCTTGCCTTGCAGAATGGCCTTGATGGCGCGGTGCGTCAGCAGGTCGGGATAGCGGCGGATCGGGCTGGTGAAGTGGGCATACGCCTCGTAGGCCAGGCCGAAGTGGCCGATATTGTCCGGGCTGTAGACGGCTTGCTGCATCGAGCGCAGCAGCATCGTTTGCAGCAGGGCCGCATCGGGACGCGCCTTGATCTGCTGCATCAGGGTCTGGTAATCGGATGCCGATGGCGTGTCGCCGCCCGTCAGGTTCAGGCCCACCTGCTTGAGGAAGGTGCGCACTTGCGTGAGCTTTTCCTTGGTCGGGCTGGCATGGATGCGGTAGGTGCCTGGATGCTTGTTGCGCAGCAACAAATCGGCCGCGCAAACGTTGGCCGCCAGCATGCACTCTTCGATGATCTTGTGCGCTTCGTTGCGCGTGCGGGGGATGATCTTTTCGATCTTGCCCGCGCTATTGCAGACGATATACGTTTCCGTCGTCTCGAAATCGATGGCGCCCCGCTCCGTGCGTGCTTTCAGCAAGGCGCGGTAGACGGCTTCCAGGTTCTGCAGGTGCGGCAGGATGTCCGCGCGGCGTGCCGCTTCGGGTCCCTTGGTATTGCCCAGCACGGCAGCGACTTCGTCGTAGGTCAGGCGCGCGGCCGAATGGATGACGGCAGGATAGAACTGGTACGCCTTCAACTCGCCCTTGTCGCTGACGACGGCGTCGCAGACGAGGGTCAGGCGGTCGACGGCCGGGTTCAGCGAGCACAGGCCATTCGACAGCTTTTCCGGCAGCATCGGGATGACGCGGCGCGGGAAGTAGACGGACGTGCTGCGCTCCAACGCGTCGATATCGAGCGCGTCGTTCGGTTTCACGTAATGGCTGACGTCGGCAATCGCCACGATCAGGCGGAAGCAGTTGGCGCGGCCGATCTTGACGGGTTCGCAATACACGGCATCGTCGAAATCGCGCGCATCCTCGCCATCGATGGTTACCAAAGGCACGTCGCGCAGGTCGACGCGGTCTTTCAGGTCGGCGGCGCGCACTTCGAATGGCAGCTTTTCAGCTTGTTTGAGGGCGGCGGCGGAAAAGACGTGCGGCACGTTGAATTTACGCACGGCAATCTCGATTTCCATGCCGGGATCGTCAAGCGCACCGAGCACTTCGACGATCTTGCCGACCGGCTGCTTGAAGCGCATCGGTTGCTCGGTCAGCTCGACGCTGACGATCTGGCCCGCTTTCGCCTTGCCCACCGAACCGGTGACCAAAATGTCCTGGCCGATGCGCTGGTCTTCCGGCGCCACGACCCAGGTACCGTTTTCCTGGATCAGGCGGCCGATGACGTGGGTATTGGCGCGGTAGGTGACTTCGACGATCGTGCCTTCCGGACGACCGCGGCGGTCCGTGCCGACGATGCGGGCCATGACCTTGTCGCCATGCAGTACTTTCTGCATTTCTTTCTCAGGCAGGAACAGGTCGGCGCTGGCGTCGTCGGGAATGACAAAGCCGAAGCCGTCGCGGTGGCTGGTGACGCGACCGGCGACAAGCGCGCTCTGGTCGGCCAGGCTGAAAACACCGCTGGCGTCAGACTTGAGCTGGCCGTCGCGCTCCATCGCCTTCAGGCGACGGACCAGGACATCCATGGAATCGGCATGCACTTGCAGCGTTTTCCCGAGAGACTGCGGGTCGAGAGGCGCGCTGACGCTGCGGAATATGCCGAGAATGTCCTCCCGGCTGGGGATGGTGTGGGTATTTTGGCTCAAAAGTATTTCTATAGTTGTTATTGACAGTGATCAAACGGAAGACAAAGACCGATGACATCACCGTCAATATTGACACGGTGATGTCCGGTAGTGTACCGGAGGACGCCTTGGTTTGCCTAACGGACAGCGTAGCGGAAACCGAACAAGTGCCCCGCCGATGAAAAAAAGGAGAAAAGCTGCGCAATGCATTTGACTTCGGCAAATATTGCTCTATAATCTCGGTCTCTTGCAGCGACAAACCTTCACGGGAATGCAGCTACAGGAAAGCGGTACAGGGTTGATGTGCAGTATGGAGCGAAAGCTCATCTGGCGCAAAACTCTTCAAGTCGCTATAATAGCAGAATTGTTGTGAAGTTATTTTTCAACAAGTACTCGAGCAGTAAAAGTAATAAGTCACAGCAGCATCAGTGCCCACGTGGCGGAATTGGTAGACGCGCATGGTTCAGGTCCATGTGCCTTCGGGTGTAGGGGTTCGAGTCCCTTCGTGGGCACCATTACCTAATTCGCAAAAAAGCCGCAAACTTTCACGAGTTTGCGGCTTTTTTCATTTCCGAAACGAAAACCCATTTCCCCCTCCCCGCAATCGCCACGCACCTGCCAGGCGATGACATTCACTCCCCGCACTCCAGCGAATGCCATCCGTCATCAAAAACGCTGAAAAAAGAGGCAGATTCAGCCTTTTTTCATAGGGAAAAGCCCTTTTCAGGCGAAAAAACATGTTTCTTGCAGAAAAGTGCAAAATGTTGATTGACCGAATGCGCGCCAGCCCTTATGATTTTGTCCTCGCTGCAGAACATGCAGCGACAAGCAGCAAGCAGTAACAATGCCCACGTGGCGGAATTGGTAGACGCGCATGGTTCAGGTCCATGTGCCTTCGGGTGTAGGGGTTCGAGTCCCTTCGTGGGCACCACCAGCAACAAGTTGTTCATTGTTGTGATCCGCAGTAAAGTAGTCGATAGCAGTAAAAGCAGCACAATGCCCACGTGGCGGAATTGGTAGACGCGCATGGTTCAGGTCCATGTGCCTTCGGGTGTAGGGGTTCGAGTCCCTTCGTGGGCACCACCAGCAACGAGTCGTTTTCGTTGTAGTCCGCAGTACAGTAGTGAGATATAGCAGTAGCAGCATCAGTGCCCACGTGGCGGAATTGGTAGACGCGCATGGTTCAGGTCCATGTGCCTTCGGGTGTAGGGGTTCGAGTCCCTTCGTGGGCACCATTACCTAATTCGCAAAAAAGCCGCAAACTTTCACTAGTTTGCGGCTTTTTTCATTCCAGAATGATTTTAGAATGCCGCATCCCTGCGGCACCCTCCCCTTATTTGGCCAGCGCCGCCTTCACGGCGTCATGCAGGCTCGTCGTCGGACGGCCAATCAGCGCGCTCAATTGCTTGCCATGGTCTTCCAGGCCGCCCTTGGCCGCGCCCGCATCGGAATCGGCCAGCAAGTCGGCAAAGCCTTCCGGCACGCCCACGCCCACCAGCGCCGCCTTGAAGTCCGCCTGCGGCATATCCTTGTACGCGATCGCCTTGCCCGACTGGCGCGCCACTTCGGCCGCATATTCCGCCAGGGTAAAGCCTTGGTCGCCCGCCAGTTCATAGATGGCTTGCGGCTGGGTCGCCGTCAGCACGGCAGCGGCGGCCGCCGCATAGTCGGCGCGCGCGGCCGACGAAAAACGCCCGTTTTGCGCCGCGCCCAGCACGACGCCATGCTCGAGCACGGGCGCCAGGTGCTCCGTATGGTTTTCCAGGTACCAGCCGTTGCGCAGGAAAGTGTATGGCAGGCCGGATGCGCGGATGGCCGCTTCCGTGACGACGTGCTCGGCGGCCAGGCCCAGCGGCGACGTGTCGGCGCGCAAGACGCTGGTATAGGCCAGCAGGGCCACGCCGGCGCGCCTGGCCGCATCGATGACGTTCTGGTGCTGCTGCGCGCGCTGGCCCACTTCGCTCGACGAGATCAGCAGGATTTTCGTTGCACCCTTGAACGCCGCATCGAGGCTGGCGCCATCGTTGTAATCGGCCTGGCGCACTTGCACGCCCAGTGCAGCCAGGCTGGCGGCCTTGGCCGGGTTGCGCACGGCGGCGATGATGTTGGCTGCAGGGACGGATTTGAGCAGGCTGGCAATGACGTGCTGGCCCAGGTTGCCTGTGGCGCCGGTGATGACGATCATGATTTCTCCTTGGTACGTGGGTGGTAAAACCCTATAATAGGACTATTACTTACTTATTGTAAGTACGTACCTTTTGGTAAGTATAAATAAAATCTCATTAACGAGGCCAACTATCATGTCCACAGACACTCCCGGCGCCAGCCTGCGCGCCGCCCTCGCCCGCCAGAACCAGGGCGCGCACCTGCTGGCGGCCGCCTGCCCGTCGCGCGCCGTGCTCAGCCACCTGACCAGCCGCTGGGCCGTGCTGGTGCTGGTACTGCTGCTGAGCGGCACGCGGCGCTTCAGCGAACTGCGCCGCGAAGTGGGCGGCGTCAGCGAAAAAATGCTGGCGCAAACCCTGGAAGCGCTGGCGGGCGACGGCTTCGTGCTGCGCCAGGCCTACCTGGTGATCCCGCCCAAGGTGGAATACAGCCTCACGCCGCTGGGACGCGAGGCGGCCGAACGCCTGGCCGTGCTGGTCGACTGGATCGAGGATAATTATCCGCGTATCGAACAGGCGCGCGCCGACCTGGAAGCGGCACCAGCAGCGCTAAATGCGGCTTGAACAGGTTGCTTTTGGTCATCAAGAATTATCGTTTACTCCTACTTGCCTTGATGTAATACTAGGCCCATGAAACGCGTAAGGGCGCGACACCATGAACCAGTTGATTTCTTCCATCACTGACCGGGCCAATGTGCTGCTGGTCAGCAATTCGCCGAACGATGTGCGCGAACTGCTGTATGTGCTGGACCGGCATAACCTGGGCACGGGACTGGCGGGCGATATCGACGAAGGCGTGGAACTGGCGGCCGGCGGCACGGACCTGATCCTGCTCGACGCGGCCCTGGCGGGCACGAATATCGGCGCCACCTGCATGCGCCTGCGCAATGCGGGCGGACGCCACGGCGTGCCCCTGCTGCTGATGTCGGCCACCCCCAGCGCCGAAGAGCAAGGCCGCAGCGTGGGCGCCGGCGCTTCCGACTACATCAAGATGCCCTTCAATGCGCGCGACGTGGCGGAAAAAATCCTCATGGAACTGGCGCTGCACAAGGCCGAGGCGCCCGCGCCGCGTGCCGCCACGCCGCCGCGCCCCCTGCATCCGCAAACGCTGGAAGTCAATTACCACTCCATCCTGGCCGGTTCGCCCGACGCCGTGCTGCTGTTCGATATCGACAACCGCCTGCTGATCGACGCCAACCACCTGGCCGAAGAATTGTTCGGCATGCCGCTGGCCGAGCTGCTGCAAGGCGGCATGGAGCCGCTGTTCCCCAGGCACCAGGGCGATGGCCGCGCCTCGCCGCAACTGCTGGAAGAAAAGATCCGCGATACCTTGCAAGGCAAGATCGTCGTCTTCCGCGCCAGCTGCTGCCACCGCGACAGCCACCCGATCGCCTGCGAAATCCGCCTGATGCGCCTGTCCGTGCCCGGCCGCCAGCTGGTGCATGCGCGCATCATCGACTTGACCGAACGCAACCTCGCCGAAGCGATGCGCTCGGGCCAGAGCGCCCTGCTGGAAATGGTCGCCAAGGGCGCGCCGCTGATCCCCACCCTGAACCACTTGCTGCTGCTGATCGAAGGCCAGTCGCGCGGCGTGCTCTGCTCCATCATGCTGCTCGACGACGACGGCATCCACATGCATAGCGCGGCCGGCCCCAGCCTGCCGGCCGAGTACATGGCCCTGCTCGAAGGCGTGGCCATCGGCCCCGGCGTGGGTTCCTGCGGCACGGCCATGTTCCTGCGCGAACCGGTGGTCGTCACCGACATCATGCGCGATCCGCTGTGGGCGCCCTACCGCGAGCTGGCGGCGCCATTCGGCTTGCGCGCCTGCTGGTCGCGCCCCATCTTCGGCCAGGATGGCACCGTGCTCGGTTCCTTCGCCATGTACTACCGCGAAGTGCGCCAGCCCGACGCGCGCGACCTGGAGCTGATCGACACGGCCACCGACCTGGCCGGCATCGCGATTGGCCGCATGCGCCACGAACGCGAGCTGCAGCGCCACCGCGCCCACCTGGAAGAGCTGGTGGCCGAACGCACGGCCGCCTTGACGCAGGCCAAGGAACACTCGGAGCAGATGAACCTCGAATTGGCCGCCGCGCTGGAAAATCTGTCCATCACGCAAGAAGAACTGGTGCGCCGCGACAAGCTGGCCGCGCTGGGCGCGCTGGTGGCCGGCATCGCGCACGAACTCAATACGCCGATCGGCAACGGCCTGGTGGTGGCCACCACCATGGCCGAGCGCACGCGCGAAATCCAGGCCAGCTTCCTCGACGGCTTGCGCCGCTCCGAACTGGGCGCCTACCTGACCCAGGCCAGCGAGGCGGACGCCATCATGCTGCGCAACCTGCAGCGCGCCGCCGACCTCGTGTCGAGCTTCAAGCAGATCGCCGTCGACCGCGCCAGCTCGCAGCGCCGCCACTTCCTGCTGCGCCAGTTCATCGCCGAACTGATGCTGCCCATGTCGACGCCGCTCAAGGCCGCCGGCCTGAGCCTGACGCAGGACGTGCCCGATGGCCTGGCCATGGACAGCTATCCGGGTCCGCTGGGCCAGGTCCTGAGCAACCTGCTGGAAAACTGCCTGCGCCACGCCTTCGAGGGCCGCAGCGGCGGCACCATCGCCATCGCCGCGCGCGGCAGCGACGACGGGCAGACGATCACCCTGTCCATCGCCGACACGGGCGTGGGCATCGCCGCCGATGACCTCGTGCATGTCTACGACCCCTTCTTCACGACCAAGCTCGGTTCCGGCGGTTCGGGCCTGGGCCTGCATGTGGCGCACAACATCGTCACGGGCGTGCTGGGCGGCCATATCTATGTTGCCAGCAGCACCGGCGACGGCAGCGGCACCACCTTCACCCTGCAGCTGCCCGCCGCCGCGCCGCAAGCGCCCGCCCCCTGACGGGCAGGCGCGCTACAATGCCAGCAAGCATTTCTTTCGGAGCACCCATGAAATACCTTATCGCCACTGCCCTGCTGGCAGTTTGCGCTGGCGCAATGGCCGGACCTGCCCCCTGGTACAAATGGCGCAGCAAGATCGACGGCACCCTGTCGTGCGCCCAATCGACCCTGGGATTTGGCTGGGAACTGGCCTCGGGACCGTACAAAGATAGCCGTTGCGAAAAACCGGCGCTTGTTAAATAATGGGGCCATGACCACACGGGGCACCGGCTTGAGAGCAAGCGATGGCAATGCGGCGTCGAAAGAGTATGGAACGATAAGAACGTATCTATTCAAACCGAGGAGACCACATGTTTACGAATCCCGAACAATTCGCAACGGCCACCAAGGCCCTGTTTGAATTCCAGCTGATGACCTTCAACACCCTCACCTCCAAGGCCGTGCAAGGCGTGGAACAGGTCTTGGCGCTGAACATGGCCACCGCCAAGTCCGGCATCGAGGATGGCCTAGCCGCCAGCAAGGAAATCAGCCAGGCCAAGGATCCGAAGGCCGCCATGGCCGCCGCCGCCGCCCAGCTGCAACCGGGCGTGGCCGGCGCGAAAGCGTATAAACAGCAACTCGACGACATCATCAAGGAAATCCACACGGAATTCACGACGGCCGCCGAAGCCCATGTGGCCGAAGCGAAAAGCAATTTGAGCGCCCTGATCTACGACGTGACGAAAAACGTGCCGCCAGGCTCGGAAAACGCCGTCGCCATCGTCAAGGCCGCCATCGACAACGCCTTCCTCGGCTACGAACAAGTGACCAAGGCCACGAAACAGGCCGTGAAAACGGTGGAAGAGCAGATCGCCAAGGCCAGCGCGCAAGTGGCGCAGGCCACGGAAAAGGCGACGGGCGGCGCCACCGCCGCGGCTGAAAAGGCGGCGCCTGCCGCCAAGCCGAAGGCTGCCAAGAAGTAATTTGACAAGAAGTCCGTACACACCTATCGGGGCCTGATTCCTCAGGTCCCGATAGGCATGATCCTGTACACGCAGCGCCGTCCCCCTTCCAGCAGATATTCGCTGCGTTCCACCGTGCAATCGTCCCCCAATACCCGCTGAAAGATGGCCAGCTCGGCGCGGCAGAAATTCTGGCACGCCTTGGCGGCCGCACAGATCGGGCAATGGTTTTCCACCAGCAGGACACTGCCATCGTCCTGCGGTTCCGCATGGGCCATATAACCTTCGCCATCGCGCGCCCGCGCCAGGCTGTCCACCCGTTGCGCCAGATCAAGCCCAGGGTCGACCAGCTTGCCGTAGGCGGCTTCGCTGCTGCGCTCGCGCGCGCCGATCAGTCTATCCAGCCCCTCGTCGCCGAACAGGGTTTTCACTTGCGCGATCAATTCCAGGGTCAGGTCGGCATGGCGGTCGGGAAAGCGCGCGTGGCCCGCTGGCGTCAGCTGCCAGCGCCGCGACGGGCGCCCCACCTTGTCGGCCACGTCCCCGCAAGCCACCAGGCCCTTTTCCTGCGCCGCTTCCAGCTGGCGCCGCGCGCCCATGGAGGTGATATCGAGCAAGGCCGCCAGCTGCTGCGCCGTCTGCGGCCCGCGCATCTTCAGCAAGAACAGCGTCTGCTCGGACGTATTCATGCCACGGCCTCGGCATCGACGGCGCCGGCCAGCTGGCGGCGCCAGGCGGCCATGCGCCACGCGGCCCAGGCAGCAGAACAGGCGCCCGTGACGAGGATCAGCCGCGTATCGATCAGGGTCAGCACGGAGCCGCTGAGGGCGACGACGATGTTGGCGATACAAAAGGTGGTGGCCAGCAAGCCCATCACGGCGCCCTGCCCGTGCGCGCTGAAGCGCTCGGCGCACCAGCCCTGGATCACCGTGTTGTACAACGCATTCGGAATGCCGAACAGCACGATGGCGGCGATGCCCACCCAGATATTGCCCAGTGCCAATATCCCGACGGCCAGCGCCACGCCGCACGCATACCAGCTGGCGCGCAGCAAGGGCGCATGGCGGCTGGGACCGCCCGCCAGCAGTGAAGTGATGGTCATCGTGCCGCACAGGCCCACATTCACCCAGGCAATCTCTTGCGCATGGTAATTGGCCGTCTCGACCAGCCACAGCGGATAGAACTCGTAAAAGCTGGCCACGCCGCAAGTCAGCGCCAGCTGCACGATGAACAGGGTGCGCAGCTCGTCATGGCGCAGCAAATTGAGCGAATGGCGGTCGCGCGCCACTTGCCACCACGACGTCGTCAATAACGAGGGCGTTTCGCGCGGCAAGCCCGCGGCCACCAGCACGGCAACGAGCATCAGGGCGGCGGCGGCGATCCAGAACGGCACCGTCACGCCCCAATGCAGGGTAGCGCCCGCCAGGATGGGACCCACCAGCCAGCCCAGGTAAAACGCGCCATTCAGCCAGGACATGGCGCGCAGGCGCAGCGGCCCCGTCAGCTGGTCGGCCAGCATGGCGCGCGCCACGGCGCCGTTACCTTCCAGCAAACCGGTGATGAAACGGGCGACGATGAACAGGGGGTAGGACTGGATCACCAGCGCCCAGGCCGTGAAGGCGTGGCCGATGGCGGCGCCCACGGCCGTGCGCATCAGCAAGGGGCGGCGGCCATAGCGGTCCGACAGCGGCCCCAGCAAGGCCGAGCCGATCAGCAAGCCCAGCGGGTTGATGGTCAGCGCCAGGCCGAACAGCAGTTTCGATGGCAAGCCGAGGAAATTGTTAAAAGCATTCGGCGCCTCGGCCGCGAACAGGGGCGGCAGGATCGGGTACGGCAGGGAGGCGCCGATGGTCGACAGCAACGCCAGCAAACAGGCGGCGGAAATCAGGATGATGTTTTTCATGCGGGCTCGATGGAGATGGTCTGGCCAGACTACGTGAGCACGCCAAATAAGTAAACTAAAATGTTTATTAATTATGCGCATCATTGTCGCCGTGGGGCCAGCCGTGCGCGCCATCGCCTCGGCTATCATTGCCGCATGACTCACGTTGAACAGGGAAAACATGACACTGGCAGAAATTGAACAGCAACACGGCTTCACTTATCCTGCGCTGTACCGGCAGCTGGACCGCGACGGCATGCTGGCCGTGGGTGAATACGGCCCCGACTGGTACAAGCTGGTCTATCCCACCTTGACCGAGCGGCCCACCCTGCTGCTGCATGCGGACGATTTCGAGTTGCTGAGCGTCAAAGCCGCAGCGGCAGCCATGGAAGAACTGGCCGATCCCGACGATTACCGGCAGATCGATCCCGCCTTCCGCGTCATCCCGTTCGCGCAAACGGGCGCGGGCGACCACTACTGCTTCTTCGCGTCCGGCCAGCAAGACGGCGACATGCCCATCGTGCTGCTGTGGCATGACCAGGATGAAGCCCAATACCTGGCAAAGAACCTGCAGGATTTCCTGTTTCACATGTTGTTGAACAGCATGGCCGACCAGGATACGTACAACGACGTTAGCGATGATGAATTCAAGGAACAACTGGCAAACACCCTGGGCACGCATGCACGCTACCTGACGGCGCGCCAGGCCGAAGTGCTGCAAGCCTTGCTGGCCAGGGACATCATCGATTATGACGTGCTGTTGCCGAAGGGACGCAAGGAAGCGCACCGGGGCTTGCTGAGCGATATCGAACTGGCCGGCTTGCGCGCGGAACTGATTCCCTACGAAAAGTTCGACAGCTGTTTTGCCTATGGCACGGCTGGCTGAACATAAAATCGCTGGGCAAGCGGCGGCTGAAGGTTTAAACTGTATATAAACACAGTAAAACCGATCACCTTGCCCTATTGCCCCCATGTTGAGAGTCCTGGAAAATCCCCTGTACTATCTGGATAATTTCCAGGACGTGCTGAACTGGATCAGCGCGCGTTACGCCGATCTGCTGAGTGTTGAGGAAACGCAGTTCATCGCCGCATTCGGCGCACTGCCGCAGCCGTCGCGCGCCCTGTTCGTGCGCCTCGTCATGCGCAAGGGTTGCTTGTTTCGCGCAAGCAAGCTCAATTACCCGGAAATCGGCGACACGCGCGCGGCCGCCCTGCCCCTGCTGGCCACCGGCTGGGTGGCAGCCGATCCGGTCATTTCTCTAGACGAGCTGTTCGACCTGCTGCTGAAAGCGGAAATCGCCCAGGCCTTCGACCTCGCCGCGCCCCTGAAGGCGGCGCGCAAGGCGGAACAATTGGACACCTTGCGCGAACAGCATGTGAATGAGAAGCCGTTTTCCGCCTGGCATCCCGCCTCCGGCGACGTGCTGTACCGCCTCGGCCTGCAAGCCCTGTGCGACCGTTTACGCCTGATTTACTTTGGCAACTATCACCAGGACTGGTCGGAATTCGTGCTGTCCGACCTGGGCGTGTACCAATATGAAAAAGTGGAATTCTCGCCCGCTTCGCGCGGTTTTCGCACGCGCCAGGATATCGAGCACTATGAAGTGCTGCACCAGTGCCGCGAACGCTACAACGACAGCGCACCGGCCGACGAAGTGCTGCAGGAACTGGCTGCTCTGCCCTTGTCGCAGGACAATACCTGGCTGGCCAGCCGGCGCGACAAGCTGCGCTTCCAGATCGCCCAGCACCTGGAAAAATGCCAGGACTGGCCGGCCGCCTACCGCGCCTACGCCGATTGCCGCTATCCGGGCGCGCGTGGCCGCGCCATCCGCGTGCTGGAAAAAGATGAGCAGCCGCAAGCAGCCTATGAGCGCCTGACGATCGCCCTGGCCGCGCCGGAAAGCGAAGCGGAACAGCAATTGCTGCTGCGCATGGCCCCCCGTTTGCGGCGCAAGCTGGGCCATGCGAAGCAGGCGGCCAGCGCGGCGGCAAGCGTGGAGCGCATCGACCTGCTGCTGCCCTGCCCTGAACAGGCGTGCTACGTGGAAGGGGTGGTGCAGCAACACCTGATGCGGGATGACGCGCCCGTGTATTACGTGGAAAACACCCTGATCAACTCGCTGTTCGGCCTGCTGTGCTGGCCCGCCATCTTCAAGGCCATGCCGGGCGCCTTCTTCCACCCGTTCCACCGTGGCCCGGCCGACTTGCACAGCGCCGATTTTTACCTGCGCCGCAGCAGCGACTTTGCCGCTTGCCTGGCGCAGCTGGACGACGGCAGCTACCACGCCGCCATCCGCGCCACGCTTGCCGCCAAGCACGGCATCGTCTCGCCCTTCGTCAGCTGGGACGTGCTCGACGACGGCTTGCTGGACCTGGCGCTGGCCTGCATTCCGGCAGCGCATCTGAAGAAGGCGTTCGAGCGCATCTTGCTCGACATCAAAAGCAACCGCAGCGGCTTTCCCGATTTAATCCAGTTCTGGCCGGCCGAACGGCGCTACCGCATGATCGAAGTCAAGGGTCCGGGCGACCGCCTGCAAGACAACCAGCTGCGCTGGATCGCGTATTGCGCCGAGCACGCCATGCCCGTCAGCGTGTGCTACCTGCAGTGGGAGGCGGCCGCATGAGCGTCAAGCGGTACACGATCGCCGTGCGCGCCCTGTGCGAATTCACGGCCAAGGCAGGCGACCTGGACTTACGCTTCACCCCGTCCCCCACGGCGCAGGAAGGCATGGCCGGGCACGCCACCGTCACTGGCCGGCGCGACGACGATTACCAGCGCGAAATCAGCCTGTCCGGCAACTTCGGCCCCCTGCACGTGCGGGGCCGCGCCGACGGCTACGACCCGGCGCGGCGCCAGCTGGAAGAAATCAAGACTTACCGGGGCGAACTGGACACGATGCCCGCCAACCACCGCCAGTTGCACTGGGCGCAGGCGCGCATCTACGGCCATTTGCTATGCCAGCAGCTGAACCTGCCCATGCTGCGCGTGGCGCTCGTGTATTTCGATATCGCGAGCCAGAAGGAAACGGTCATGCACGAGGAGTGCACGGCCGAGGCGTTGCGCCTTTTCTTCGAACAGCATTGCGCCCTCTTCCTCGACTGGGCCGAGCAGGAACTGGCGCACCGCGCCAGCCGCGATGCACAGCTGACCAGCATGGCGTTTCCCCATGCCAACTTCCGCCCGGGGCAGCGCCAGCTGGCCGAAGCCATGTACAAGGCCAGCAGCCGTGGCTGCGGCTTGCTGGCGCAGGCGCCGACCGGCATCGGCAAGACGGTGGGCAGCCTGTTTCCCATGTTGAAGGCGACGGCTGCGCATAGCCTGGATAAACTGTTTTTCCTCGCCGCCAAGGTGCCGGGACGCCAGATGGCGCTCGACGCCTGCGCCATCCTCAAGGATAGCGCGCCCCTGCTGCCGCTGCGCGTGCTGGAACTGAGCGCCAAGAGCAGCGCCTGCGAACATCCTGACAAAGCCTGTCATGGCCAATCGTGTCCGCTGGCCAAGGGTTTTTACGACCGCTTGCCGCTGGCGCGCGAGGTGGCGCTCGCCAGCGGTTTGATCCTGGACAAGGAAGCCGTGCGCGCCATCGCCTTGCAGCAAGGTATTTGCCCGTATTACCTGGGCATGGAGCTGGCCCGCTGGAGCGACGTCGTCATCGGCGACTACAATTATTACTTCGACCTCAGCGCGATGCTGTACAGCATGACCCTGGCCCACGACTGGAAAGTCAATGTGCTGGTCGACGAAGCGCACAATATGGTGTCGCGCGCGCGCAGCATGTATTCGGCCGAGCTGGCGCAGATCGACCTGAAAATGCTGCGCAAGTTCGCGCCGGAGGGCTTGAAAAAGCCGCTGGACCGCCTCTCGCGCCAGTGGACGGCCTTATTGAAAGAACAAGATAGCGATTACCATGTGCATGCGGCGTTGCCGGACAAATTCTTTGGCGCCCTGCAAGGCGTGGCCACGGCCATCGGCGACTACCTGGCCGAACATGCCGCCACGCTGGACGAGGACTTGCAGCGCTTTTACTTTGACGTGCTGCTGATCAACCGCCTGGCGGAAAGCTTTGGCGAGCATTCGCTGTTCGACGTCAGCAAGACGGATACCGGTTCCACCGTCTGCCTCCGCAACATCGTCCCGGCACCGTTTCTCAAGGAGCGCTTCGCGGCCAGCCACAGCACGGCCCTGTTTTCCGCCACCCTGAGTCCGTGGAATTACTACAGCGACACTCTGGGCATGCCGGCCGACACGGCCTGGGTCGACGTGGAATCGCCTTTCCAGGCGGAGCAATTGTCCGTGCGCGTGGCCGACAGCATTTCCACGCGCTACCAGCACCGCGCCGCCTCGCTGCTGCCCATCGCCCAGCTGATGGCGAAGCAATACGCAGAAACGCCGGGCAACTACCTGGCCTTCTTCAGCAGCTTCGACTACATGGAAAAGACGGCCCACTTGTTCGCCCAGCATTACCCGGACGTGCCACTCTGGCAACAGCCGCGCCGCATGGACGACGCTGCCCGCTCGCAATTTTTGGGCCGTTTCGGCCTGGACACGCGCGGCATCGGCTTTGCCGTGCTCGGCGGCGCGTTCGGCGAAGGCATCGACTTGCCCGGCGCGCGCCTGATCGGCGCCTTCATCGCCACCCTCGGTTTGCCGCAGATCAATCCCGTCAACGAACAGATCCGACAGCGCATGGGCGACATCTTCGGCGCCGGCTACGACTACACGTATCTGTATCCGGGCATGCAAAAGGTGGTACAGGCGGCAGGCAGGGTCATCCGCACGCAATCGGACAAGGGCGTCGTCTACCTGATCGACGACCGCTTTTCCCGCCCGGAAATCCGCCAGCTGCTGCCCACGTGGTGGGATGTGCAGCTAAGTACCCCCCAATAAATTATTGTGATTTCTGACTTCCATAACCGGCGCTCTGCAAGGTGGCCGACGAGGCTTGCCCGCTGCTAGCAGTGCTCGCGCTGCGCCGCACCGGGCGCCTTGCATAACATCCGGTTCTGTTCGTCATAATTTCACAATAATTTCCTGAGGATTACTTAGCCAACCAGTAACCTCAGCTTCTGATACCCCGCCTTGCTCACTGGTATCCTCGTGTCATCGCGCAGGATGGCCACGTGGCTGTCTTTCGTTGCCGCCTCGATGCGGCGGATGCCGTCGATATTGAGCAGGTATGACCGGTGCACGCGCAGGAACTTGGCGGGGTCGAGCTGGGTTTCCAGCTCCGCCAAGGTCTGGCTTTTCAGGTAGGACTTGCCCTCGGAGCGGATGCTGATGTAGTCATCTTGCGCCTCGATGTAATCGATGCGCGCGCTGGCGATGACGTGGACCTTGGCGCCGTCGCGTATCAGCACGCGGTCCAGTGGCGCTGCGCGCGTGGCCGCTTCGCGCGCCACCGTCAGCACCGTCTCGGGCGTGCTGCGGCTGGCGCGCGCATGGGCCAGCGCCTGGTCGAAGCGCTGTTCGCTGAACGGTTTGAGCAGGTAATCCAGCGCATGGCATTCGAAGGCCTTCAAGGCGTACTGGTCATAGGCCGTGACAAAGATCAGCTTTGTCTTCGCGCCGATCAGTTCGGCCACTTCAAAGCCGTCCAGGCGCGGCATCTGGATGTCGAGAAACACCAGTTCCGGTTCCAGCTCCGCGATGGCCTTGACGGCCTCGAAGCCGTTGGCGCACTCGGCCACGATGTCGATATCGTCGTGGCGCGCCAGGTATTCGCGCAACACGCTGCGCGCCAGCAGCTCATCGTCAACGATGGCGACCCGCATTCTTGCCTGCATCATGCTTCCTCCGTGTCGCCGGTCTGCGCCGGCATGGAAATCATCACTTCGAACTGGCCGTCGCGCCGACCCCAGTGCACGCTGGCTTCGTGGCCATACGCGCCGGCCAGGCGCTGGCGCACATTCTCCAGGCCCACGCCATTGCCGCGGGCAGGCCCTTGATCTGCATCAACGGGATTGCGCACGGCGATCTGCAGCAGGCTGCCTGCGCGCCGGGCCTCGATGGCGATCAGGCCGCCCTCCGTCAAGCCGCAGATACCATGTTTGACGGCATTTTCCACCAGCGGCTGTATCAGCATGGGCGGCAGCAGACACGCCAGCGCGGCAGTGTCGATGCTTTCCGCCACTTGCAGGCGTTCGCCAAAACGCACGTGCTCGATGGCAAGAAAATGGCGGATCAACACCAGTTCCTGCTCCACGGTGATGTGCTTGTGCGCTTCCAGGCTCAGGCTCTGGCGAAAGAAACTGGCCAGTTGCACCGTCATCTGGCGCGCGCCCGCCACATCGATAGACGTCAAGGCGCTGATGGAGTTCAAGCTGTTGAACAGGAAATGCGGATCGATTTGCGTGCGCAGCATGCGCAATTGCGCTTCCTGCGCCGTCAGCTGCGCTTCCAGTCCCCGCTGCTCGGCCATCCTGGCGCGCACGAATTCCAGCAACAGATAATGCACTGCGGCAGCGAGGCAATACAGCAGCACGCCCAGGCCGAAGAACAGGGCCAGCAGCGATTGCGTCAGGTTCACGCCCAGCCAGCGCAGCTCCAGCAACAGGCTGACGCTATTCAGAAATTGCAGCAGGGTGGCCCACAGCAAGCCCGCGAACAGGGCCGCCACGCCCACCACGCCGGCGATGGCGAGCGGATGGCGTACGTGCAAGGGATAGGCGCGGCACAGGTAAAACGCGGAAAACCCCGACCCGATCGCATACACGAGCGTGGCGGGCACCACCAGCACGACGGCATTGAGCCAGGGCGCGTGCGCCACCCTGGCCAGAATAAAGGCCAGGGCCAGGCCCAGCGCGATGCAGACCAAAAACACTACCACGGCGCCGCGCCGCTTCGACAAGGGCCCCGACATGCGCGCCTAGTTGCGGATTTCCAGGCCGCCCATGATGGCGTAGCCCGTCACATACAGACGCTTGGCCTGGTTCGGCGGCACGATGGTCTTTTCTTCGAAGCCGCCGAGGATGGGCGTGCCCTGCAGCACGACGCTCCAGTCGGGCGGAATCTTGATGGTGACGCCGCCGCACAGGGCAAATACGTTGAGCACGGCTTCGCCTTCGATCGACGCCTGGCGCAAGTCGATTTCGCAGCCGGCCATGATGACATTGATATCGCCGCCCTTGAAGCGCTGCGACGACACGCGCCGCACATAGCCGCCGAGGATGGCCGTCACCTCGATGATGCTGTCATCGTCCGCCTGGCCGCCGGCGCCGGGCGCCGCAGTGGCATCGGCGGCATCCTTGTCCAGCGACACGGCGCCATTCCTGGCCTGGCCGAACGAGTCGGGCGCAGCGCTTCCATCTTGTTGTGCGGCAAAGCGCCGGCGGCGCTGGCGCTGCTGCGCGCCGGGCAGGGACTTCGACACCACGGCCACGCCCAGGCCGATGATCAGCAGGGGCCACAGCAAGTCCCAGTTCATGTAGAAGATGCCCATGTGCTTGAGGGTCCAGGCCACGCCCAGCAGCACCAGCATGCCACCCAATAAATAACCGTTCGCGCTGCGGCTTTGCGACAGTTTCAGCAGGCCAAACACGATCAGCGCCGTGGGCCAGAAACGGAAGGTGTAGCGCACATCGATGAAACCGAGGTTATCGAGCAGGAACAGCAGTCCCAGGCCGATGACGATGACGCCCAGCACGATCTGCGATGGCGAGTGCAGCGGCGGTTTATTTTTCATGCTCGGACTCCCGGTAGGCAATAAAATGTTTGTTCAACAGCGGCTCCAGCACGAGGCCCACGCCCCAGGCGATCAGCAAGGCGGGCCAGCTGTTATAAAAACTCAAGTTCCACAGTTCTTCATACGATACATACCACCAGGCGGCGAAGAAGATCAGCCACAGGCCGCTCAATACCTGCTTGGCGGACACTGGCGTGAGCAGCTTGTTCAAGCCGAAAACGACCAGTATCACCGGCCAATAATGCCATAGTGAATAGTAATCGTGGAGATAGATCATATCGAGCCGGTCCAGCAGGATGATGGCGCCGGTGGCGATCAGCAGCACGCCCCACAGCAGCTGGGTACGGCGGCAATAAGCTGGTTCAGGTTTCACGGTCACCCCTTGAAGTTGGTTGATCGTAAAGATACGCGCAATTCGGGGATGGGAAAACAGCGCTTAGGCGAATGGCGGAAATACAGCGGTGAATGGCGCGGCGATGGAAACAACGGGCAAAAAAAAGACCGGCTAGAGCCGGCCTTGAAGGGGTTCGCAGTCCACACCGCGACCTGGAGTTGCAGTGCACAGCCGCATGGCGCAAGCGCGCCGGCAGCAAGAATCTGGTGCCGATCCTTGAGGCGACCGGCTGACCTGCTGGAAGATCGAACATGCCGCCAACTTCACGGCAGTGCGTCTCAACCAAGCAAAGCCATCATACTCCCGATCGCCACAAAGCACCGTTCGCTAGCGCACACTGATGAGGTTTTGCTGAGCTGCATCAAACGGTGCTGGCATGCGGCGGGTGCAGCATGTCGTTCTTGATCCATGCCAGCACGGACGGTCCCTCCGGCTGCCAGCCCAGCAGCTTGCGCGCCCGCTCGCCGCGCACGCGGCTGTTGGAACCGAGGCCGTAGGAAGCCATCTCGTAGCCCCATTCGGCTATCGCCTCGGGCAGCGGCCAATCCTGCGCGGGCCCTAGGTCCAGTGCCTTGGCGATGGCGGCCGTCATGTCGCGGAAGGCCGCTTCGCCCGATTCGACAAAGTAAAACGTGCCGGCGGGCGACTTTTCCAGGGCCAGCAAATACAGGCTGACGACGTCGTCGATATGCACGTTCGACCAGATGTTGCGGCCCGGTCCCACGTGGCGCACGATGCCGCTCTTGCGTGCCTGCTTGAGCAGGCGGGGCAGTTGCACGCTGTCGCGCGGCAAGGCGCCATGGCCGTAGATCAGGGTGTTGCACAGTACGCTGGCGCGCACGCCCTTGCCTGCGCTGGCCAGCACCAGGTCGTCGATGGCGACGCGGGCCGCCTTGTCGGCCGTGGGCGCCGGCAACTTGTCTTCATAATAGATCTGCTGTGTGCCCTCGCCGCCCGAGGCGTCGCCCACGATGGACGAACCGCTGGTATGGAGGAAAGGCTTGTTGCTGCCTGCCAGCGCGTCGAGAATCGCCTCGACGGCGCCCCGGTGGTCGCTGCTGGCCGCGTTGATGACGGCGTCCGCCGCCCTCGCCTGCTCGATGAGCAATGCGCGGTCATTCAACTCGCCCTGCACGCCCAACACGCCGATCTTGGCCAGTTCGGCCACCTGTTCCGGTTTGCGCACGAGGCCCGTGACCTGATGGCCGGCGCGCACGAGGCCCGCCGCGATGGAACTACCGATAAAACCCGCTGCGCCTGTCAAAAACACTTTCATATCTTGCTCCCTGTCTGGTTAGATTGCTGTCAATCACACCAGTACAGTATGCCCGCTTTCGTCTTTCGCAAAAAGCAGGCATTCAGCAAAAGATCTATGACTTGGGCGCAACAATCTTCTGTTTGAGCTGCAGGGCGGCGATGTAGCGGCTCTGGTAAGCAGGGTCTTGCGGCGTCAGCAAGGTGAGCCTGTCGCGCGCGCGGGTGGCGGCCACATAGAAACGGTTTTCCTCTTCCAGCGGGTCGGTCTTGCTGCGCGGAAATTCGTCGACGGCCAGGTAAGGCAGGATCACGTGGTGGTATTCGAGGCCCTTGATCTGGTCGATGCAGGCGATGACGAGTTTAGCCTTGCCGGTCGAGACCGTCACGGCTTCTTCCATCTCGCCCAGCCAGCCGGCAAAGCCGCCCAGCGCCACGCCCGCTTCGCGGCACACGGCAATGAAACCGTGCAGGGAACGGGCGACGACCCGCGCCTGTGCCGGATCGACATAGATGCGGCGCGCCGTCTGTTCCAGCTGCATCAAGTCAAAGATGTGCTGCAAGGCATCGCCCGCCAGGGCGTCGGGAGGCAGCGCGCGCAGGTAGTCGACGGCGGCCAGGGTCAGCGCCGCCTTGTCCTGGTTCTGCGACTTGGCCAACTGGTTCGTCAAGAAACCTTCCAGCAAGTCGGGATAGTTGGCCACGTCGGCCTTGGCTTGCTGCAATTCCGTGCGCGTAAACGGGATTTCCGCGAAGGCCACGAGGGCTTCGAGGATTTCGCCGCGGCGCGGGCCGCTCTTGATCGCGTGCAAATCCTTGCGGGCGATGGCGACCATGCCGCGCAGCATCAGCACTTCCAGGCTCAGCAGATAGCTGTTCATGTCCACCAGGCCATACGCGATGCCGCTCTGGAACAGCGCCGTTTCCACGCGGATCGCCTGGTCGCGGTCGCGCAGCAAGATGGCCGTCGTGCCCGCATGCGCGTGCTCGAGCGCGGCGATCAGCTGGGCGCTGCACGCTTGCGGCTGCGCATGGTCGTACTCGAGCAGCTCGATGTGGGTGGCGCGCGACAGGGCCGAGACGCTGGCCTTGTTTTTCAGCACACCCACGGCGTGCGCCAGCTGCGGACCGTAGCGGTACGATGCCGTCAGCGGCAGGCGCTGCAAGGCCGGGAACTCCTGTTCGAAGCGCTGGCGCAGGAAGCGGTGGTCGGCGCCCGACCACGTGTAGATGACCTGGTCCTTGTCGCCGGCGCCGCAGAAAAACGCGTTGCCGCGGCGTATCAGCATGGTCAGCAGCCGGAACGACGCTTCGTTCAAATCGTGCAATTCATCGGCGACGATGATCTGGAAGGCGGGCAATTGCTGGCGCAGCGGCTCGTCGCCGTCGAGCATGCGCACGAGGTCGTAGGTGGCGTCAAATGGCGCGCGGAACTGGATATCGCCCGTGTCGGCGCCGCGCAAGCCTTCGTATTCGCGCAGCCACAGATAATGCGTGCGCGACATGCCCAGCAGCTCCAGGTTGTCATCCAGGGAATTGCTCTCGAAGTCGGGATTCTGGAAATCCAGGCGCGCCTTGGTGCGCAATTGCAGTTTCAAGAATTCGGCGATCGCCCCGTTGGTCGTATTGATTTCCAGCGGATAACGGTGAGCATACTTTTCCGACACGACTTCCAGTGCTTCCCAGGCAACCGGGCGCAACTCTTCATCGCTGCGCATGGCTGCCACCTGCATGTTTTCCAGCTGCAACAGCACCTTGGCGGCAAAGGCGTCGAAGGTGTCGATGGTCAGGCGCTTGACGACGCCCAGCGGCACGCCCACTTCCAGCAAGCGCTGGCGCAGGGCCACGCGCGCCGCCTCGGTGAACACGAGGGCCAGCATGCGTTCGGGCGCGCGCCCCCGGTGCAGCGCCTCGGCCAGGCGCAGGGCCAGGGTCGTCGTCTTGGCCGCGCCGGCATTGGCGTCGATCAGCACCACTTTCTTTTGCGCCGTCTGGATGGCGACCTGTTCCGGCGTGGGCGTGATGCGTTTGGGAATGAACTGCGGGGCGTTATCTGTACTCAAAAGAATTCCTGAAAAGGGTAGCGGCTGGCTGTCCCGGGACTTACCAGGCGCAGGTGCGCAGGCCGGCAAAGACGTCGCCCCGCTCGGGCGCGTGGAAGGCGCGCATGCGGGCCGAATGCAGGCGCGGCGGCGTGGCGAAGGCGGCGCCGCGCAGCACCTGGTGCTGAATGAAATACGGCGCGGAATATTCGCGCCAGGCATCCACCGCAAAGCCCGGATACGGTTCGAACGGCGTCGCCGTCCACTCCCACACCTGGCCCCAGTGAAAGCGCGGATGGCCGGACAGCGCAGCATACTCCCATTCCGCCTCGGTCGCCAGGCGGCGCCCCGCCCAGGCGCAGTACGCCTGCGCTTCAAACAGGTTGATGTGGCGCACGGCTTCGTTCGGCGGCAAGGTCGTGCGCTGGCCGAAACGCATGGTGCGCCACTGCGTCGCTTCGCGCAGCCAGTACAGGGGCGACGAGCGCTCCTGCTGCATCAGCCAGGCGCTGCCGGCAGCACTCCAGAACTGGCGGTTCTGGTAGCCGCCGTCCGCGACAAAATCGGCATACTGGGCATTGGATACGGCGCAGGCATCGATGGAAAACGGCGCCACGTAGCAACTGTAGGGCGGCGATTCATTGTCGAAGGCAAAACCGGCCCCGCGCGGCGAGCCCAGTTCGATGGTGCCCCCAGGAAACGCGATCTCGCCCGCGCCCGGCGGCAAGGCCGGGCTGGCCGACAGGGACTCCGGTGCTTCCAGGCCCAGCCATTGCAAACCTGCCAGCATTTCTTCGCCGCACAAGTCTTCATGCGCCAGAGCCAGCCGGTACGGCGCCAGGGCGCTGTCGACATTGGCTTCGCGCGAGAGTTTGTCCAGCACCCGGTCGAGTACTTCGCGGCAATACGTCTTCACGGCGCCTGGACTGGGCAATTCCAGCTTCCAGCGCGCGCGGTGCTCCACCATGTTGGCGTCGAACAAGTCGTCGCCGCGCGTCAGCAGGGAGTTATAAATGGCGTCGGCCGGATGGCTGGTAGCGGCTTCGCGCAGGATGAACCACTCGGCAAACCAGGCGATCTGCGCGAGTTGCCAGAGGGGCGGCGTGAGCCGCGAGTGGCGCGGCATGCCGGCCACCACGTCCAGGCCGGCAGTAACATAACAGTCGAACAGGGAAAGCGTATCCTGGCGCGCGGCCTGCAGCGACTGGGCCAGTTGCTGCGCGCCGGCGTGGCGAAAAGAGGCGTTGATTAAAGTCATGGCCTGATTGTAACGACTTATGCCAACCTTGCACTAGTCGCGCAGGAAGCATGGGGGGCCATGCCCCCCACCCTACTTGACCAGCAGCTCGCCCTGCAGCGGAGTGACGACCGATTTTGGCATGCTGACAATAAAACTGCTGCCCTTGTCGGCCACGGACTGGATGGCCAGGGTCCCGCCGTGGCGCAGCAGCACGTGCTTGACGATGGCCAGGCCCAGGCCCGTGCCCTGGGTTTCGCGCGAACGGCTCTTGTCGACGCGGTAGAAACGTTCCGTCAGGCGCGAAATATGTTCCTGGCTGATGCCGATGCCCGTATCTTGCGCGATGAATTGCGGACCGGCCGGGCCATCCTGCCAGCGCAAGGTGATGGTGCCGCCGGCCGGCGTGTAGCGCACGGCGTTCGAAGCCAGGTTGCCAAACGCGCTATACAGCTCGTCGTAGCTGCCCAGCACGTCGGGACCGTTGCATTCCATGGTCACTTCATGCTTGCCGGCAGACAAACCTTTGGCGTCGCGCAAGACTTGCTGCATGAGTTTCTTGATATCCACCGGTTCGGGACGCAGCGGATAGTCGACCGATTCCAGGCGCGACAAGGTCAGCATGTCCTCGATCAAATGCTGCATGCGGTGGCCCTGCTCCGTCATCAGCTTGAGGTGGGCGGCGCGCGTGGCGGCGTCCAGGTCCAGCTCGGCGGAAGCGATTTCCAGGAAGCCGACGATGACGGTGAGCGGCGTGCGCAGTTCGTGCGAGGCGTTGGCGATGAAGTCGCGGCGCATCATTTCGATGCGTTCCGTCTCCGTCACATCGTGCGTGACGAGAATCTGGCGGCGGTTTTCAAATGGAATGATCTGCACGATCAGCTTGCGGTTGCGGAAGGTGATCGTCAGCGGCTGGTCGTAGCGGCCCAGGATGATGTAATCCATGAACTCGGGGCTGCGGATCAGGTTCGTCACGCGCATGCCCTTGTCGCGCTCGTGCGTGAGACCCAGATGTTTCTCGGCGGCAGGATTGCACCATTCGAGGAACAGCACGTCATCCATGATGACGACGCCGTCGGGCAGCAGGTGCATGGCCTGGCGGAAACGCGCCAGCCATTCCGTCAGCTCGGCCTGGTTTTTCTCGTCGTCGCGGCGCATGCGGTACAGGCGCGCGAAAATGCTGGTCCAGGCGCCCCAGCCGTCGGGCAGCTTGGCGCTTTGCGGATTGTCCAGCCAGTTACTCAGCTGGAACAGATACGACAGCTGCACGAACACCATCATGGCCATCAGCACGAAGGCGATGCCCAGCGCATACGTGGCGCCAAACAGATACCAGACGACGGCCACGCCCAGCAGCGCCAGCACCATGCGCAGGGCGGCCGGTACCCAGAACAGCAATTTCGGATTCATAGAGTCAAACTTTACTTTTCAGACAACATGTAGCCGACGCTGCGCACCGTCTTGATCAGGCTTTCCGCCTCTTTCAAGGCTTTGCGCAAGCGCAATACGTGGACGTCGACCGTGCGTTCCTCGATCACCACATGGTCGCCCCACACCTTGTCGAGCAGCTGGCTGCGCGAAAACACGCGTTCCGGATGGGCCAGCAGGAATTTCAGCAGCTTGTATTCGGCGTGGCCGATATCGATCTTCTGTTCATCCATCATCACGGTGCAGCTGACGGGGTCCAGGGCCACGTTGCCGGCGCGCATGGGCGCCTGCGCGTGTTCCGGACTCTTGCGTCGCAGCAATGCCTTGGCGCGCGCCAGCAGCTCGCGCGGCGAGAACGGCTTGGTGACGTAATCGTCGGCCCCGCTGTTCAAGCCGGCCAGCTTGTCTTCTTCCATGCTCTTGGCGGTGAGCATGATGACGGGGATGGCGGCGAAATTGCGGTCGGCGCGGATGCGCGACAGCAGGCGCAAGCCCGTCTGGTCCGGCAGCATCCAGTCCAGCAGGATCAGGTGCGGCGTGCGGTGCTGGATGAATTCCCAGGCATCGGCGACGTTTTGTACAGAACAGCAATTCCAGCCGGATTCGCGCAGCGAATAGGTCACCAGTTCAACGATGGCCGGCTCATCTTCAACAATCAATACCGTGGTTTTATCAGATGCCATAAAGCTTACTCAGGGAGCTCCTCGGAAATGGCGGGAGCAGCCACCTTGGTGTGGCGGATGTCCTTGCCTTCAACCACGTAGATCACGTATTCGGCGATGTTTTTCGCATGGTCGCCGATCCGTTCGATGGCTTTGGCCACCCACAGGGTATCGAGCGCCGCCGAAATCGTGCGCGGGTCTTCCATCATAAAGGTTATCAAGTTGCGCATGATAGACCGAAACTCGTGGTCGATGATGGCATCTTGTGCAATTAATTGTAAGGCCTGCTTGCCATCGTTGCGCGCGAATGCGTCCAGCGCATCGTGCAGCATGTCGGTGGCCGTGTTGGCAATGCCGCGCACCATTTCGTAGTGGTTGACGACGCCGTTGCCGCGCTTGTGCAGATTCTTCGCCACGCGGGCGATTTTCGTCGCCTCGTCGCCTACGCGTTCGAGGTCGGTAATCACCTTGATGGTGGCCATGATGGTGCGCAAGTCGTTGGCGGCCGGCTGGCGGCGCACGATCAGATGGCTGCAGGCGTCGTCCAGCGACACTTCCAGCTGGTTGACGACGTCGTCTTCGCGCATCACGCGGTCGGCGCGTTCCGGATTGCCGATGCGGAAGCACGTCATCGCGTCGAGGAACTGGGTTTCAACGATGCCGCCCATCAGGAGCACTTTCGAGCGGATCGCTTCGAGTTCGTTGTCGTATTGCTTGGATGAATGTTCGCCTATCATGCTGTCTCTCCGTATTCAGTTGTTGTGTATGCGCGGGGCGGATCAGCCGAAGCGGCCCGTGATGTAATCCTGCGTTTCCTTGCGGGCCGGATTCATGAAGATCTGGTCCGTTTCGCCGAATTCCACCAGCTCGCCCAGGTACATATAGGCCGTGTAGTCGGAGCAGCGCGCCGCCTGCTGCATATTGTGCGTCACGATGGCGATCGTGTAATCCTGTTTCAATTCGCTGATCAGCTCTTCCACTTTCGAGGTCGAGATCGGGTCCAGCGCCGAGGTCGGCTCGTCGAGCAGCAAGACGTCCGGCTTCACGGCCACGCCGCGCGCGATGCACAAACGCTGCTGCTGGCCGCCCGACAGCGACAGGCCGCTCTTGCTCAGCTTATCCTTGACTTCGCCCCACAGCGCGGCCTTTTTCAGGGCCCACTCGACGCGCTCGTCCATCTCGCCCTTCGACAGGTCTTCATACAGGCGCACGCCGAAGGCGATGTTGTCGTACACGGACATGGGGAACGGCGTCGGCTTCTGGAACACCATGCCGACCTTGGCGCGCAGCATGTTGACGTCCTGGTCGGCGTCGAGCACGTTGCGGCCGCGGTACAGGATCGAGCCTTCCGCGCGCTGGCCCGGGTACAGGTCGTACATGCGGTTCAGGGTGCGCAGCAGGGTTGATTTACCGCAACCGGACGGGCCGATGAAAGCGGTAACCTTCTTTTCGTGGATGTCCAGGTTGACGTTATGCAAGCTTTGCGTTTTGCCGTAAAAAAAGTTCAGGCCCGAAATTTCGATGGTTTTTTTCTTTGGTGCCAGGTCTTGTGCTGGATTCATTTGCGTATTCATATGGGTTCGCTTCGCTCGGTATCTGTTTAATTAGGGACTTTTTGGCTGAACACGGTGCGCGACAGGATATTCAGGGCCAGCACGCTGAAGGTGATCAGCAGTGCGCCGCCCCAGGCCAGCGAGCGCCAGTTGTCGTACGGGCTCATCGCAAACGATGCGATGACGGACGGCAAGTTGGCCATCGGCGCATTCATGTTGAAGCTTTGGAACTGGTTATTCAGGGCCGTGAACAGCAGCGGCGCCGTTTCGCCGGCGATGCGGGCCAATGCCAGCAGTACGCCGGTGATGACGCCGGCCTTGACGGCGCGCAAGCGCACCAGGGTGGCGACCTTCCAGCGCGGCGCGCCCAGGGCAAACGCGGCTTCCAGCAGGCTGTTCGGTACCAGGCGCAGCATATTGTCCGTCGTGCGCACCACCACCGGCACGGCGATCAGCGACAGGGCGATGGCGCCCGCGTAACCGGAGAAGTGTTTCACGTGCGCCACGTACAGCGCATACACGAACAGGCCGATGACGATCGATGGCGCCGACAGCATGATGTCCGTGACGAAGCGCGTCACTTGCGCCAGCTTGTTTTCTTCGCCGTATTCGGCCAGGTAGATGCCGGCCAGGATGCCGATCGGGGTGCTGACGACGGTTGCCAGGCCCACCATCAGGGCGCTGCCGACGATGGCATTGATCAGACCGCCGCCTTCGCTGCCGGGGGCCGGCGTCGTTTGCGTGAACAGGTCGACGGACAAGGCGCCGAAACCCTTGATCACCAGGGTGAACAGGATCCACACGAGCACGGCCAGGCCCAGGGCCATGGCGGCCACCGACAGGGCGATGCCGACGCGGTGCATCAGCAGGCGCTTGCGGTAGACGGGGTTCATGGCCGGCTTGGCCGGAACGTCGAGAGTGCTTACTTGGCTCATTTCGTGCCTTCCTTGCGGGACATGCCAGCCAGCATCAGCTTGGCGGCGGATAAGACGATAAAGGTGATGACAAACAGGATCAGTGCCAGCGAGAACAGCGAGGACACGTGCAGCGCCGATTGCGCTTCGCCGAATTCGTTCGCCAGCAGCGAGGTGATGCTGTTACCGGCGGCAAACAGCGACCACGACAGCTTGTTCGCGTTGCCGATGACGAAGGTGACGGCCATGGTCTCGCCCAGCGCGCGGCCCAGGCCCAGCATGACGCCGCCGACGACGCCGGTCTTGGTGTAAGGCAAGACAATCTTGCGCACCACTTCCCAGCGCGTGCAACCCAGGCCGTAGGCGGATTCCTTCAGCACGGCAGGCACGATCTCGAACACGTCGCGCATCACGGAAGCGATGAAGGGGATGATCATGATGGCCAGCACCAGGCCGGCCGTCAGCAAGCCGATGCCCATCATGGGGCCGCTGAACAGCTGGCCGATGACGGGGACGTTGCCCAGGGTGGCTTTCAGCAAAGGCTGGACGTGGTCGGCGAACAGGGGCGCGAAGACGAACAGGCCCCAGATGCCGTAGATGATCGATGGCACGCCGGCCAGCAGCTCGACAGCCGTGCCCAGCGGGCGGCGCAGCCAGGCCGGGCAAATTTCCGTGAGGAATAGGGCGATGCCGAAGCTGACGGGGAAGGCGATCAGCAAGGCGATGACGGACGTCACCAGGGTGCCGATGATGGGAATCAGGGCGCCGTACTGGTCATTGACGGGGTCCCATTCCGCGGACACGATGAAATGCAGGCCGAAGGTCTGGAAGGCCGGTATCGATTCCATGATCAGCGAAATGATGATGCCGACCAGGACGATCAGCACCGACAGGGCGAACAGCATCGTCACCTTGTGGAACAGAAAATCCTGGATGCGCTGCTTGCGCATGGTGGAAAGCATTTGCGCGTGACTGATGGAATCGGTCATGGTGCCGCCTGGCAGGGGGATCGTGGAGGAGGTAGATTGTGCGCTCATATTGTGCCAGATGTGGGTGGTACTGCCGGTGTCGCTATTTTGAACTCTTGTTTTATTGTTGCTTCTTTAGCCAGGACCGTCTGCAAGGGCTTGCGGGCGGTCCTGGCTAACTCCCTGCCCCGCCGCCGTGCTGCTGGCGGGGGCAAGGATGGGTACTTAGTCAGGCATGCAGACTATCGGATTAGTAGATCGACTTGCCCGATGCGTCTTTCAGGTTGGCTTTCCACGACTCTTGCACCAGTTTCACGACCGATGCCGGCATCGGCACGTAGTCCAGTTCGACTGCAGCTGGGCCGCCGTTTTTGTAGGCCCAGTCGAAGAATTTCAGGACTTCCTTGGCCTTGGCTGCGTCAGCCTGGACTTTGTGCATCAGGATGAACGACACGCCGGTGATCGGCCAGCTGTTCTTGCCAGCCTGGTCGGTCAGGACCACGCCGAAGCCTGGGGTTTGCGTCCAAGGTGCCGAAGCGGCTGCTGCCTTGAAGTTTTCGTCGTCAGGTTGCAGGTAGTTGCCATCCTTGTTTTGCAGCTGGGTGTGCGACATCTTGTTTTTCTTGGCGTAAGCCCACTCGACGTAGCCGATCGAACCCTTGATACGCTGCACGTTGGCGGCGACGCCTTCGTTACCCTTGCCGCCCACGCCCACGGCCCATTTCACAGCCGAGCCAGCACCGATTTTCGATTTGAATTCCGGGTTGGTTTTCGACAGGAAGTCGGTGAACAGGAAGGACGTGCCCGAACCGTCGGCGCGGTGTACCACGGTAATTTCCGTGTCCGGCAGCTTGACGCCCGTGTTCAGTGCGGCGATTTCCGGCGCGCTCCACTTGGTGATCTTGCCCAGGTAGATGTCGCCAACGACTTTACCCGTCATTTTCAGCTGGCCTGGGGTTACGCCGTCCAGGTTGACGATGGTGACCACGCCGCCCATGATGGCCGGGAACTGCATCAGGCCAGCTTCTTCCAGCTCTTCTGCCTTCAAAGGCATGTCCGAGGCGCCGAATTCAACAGTCTTGGCCTTGATTTGCTTGATGCCAGCGCCGGAACCGACGGACTGGTAGTTCAGGCCGTTGCCGGTGTTGGCTTTGTACGTCTCAGCCCATTTGGCGTAGATAGGGTACGGGAAGGTTGCGCCAGCACCTGTCATATCTGCCGCCATGACGGAAGCGGAAGAAAATGCCATCGCTGCCGAAGCACCCACGACGATAAATTTGAACATTTGCTTCATTTGCATATCAAGTCCTCAGGGTTGTTAGGGCTCAAAGTCCCGGTTGAATGCTGCGCAGTCTAGCAAGCGAATATGACAGCTTTATGACATGGGTAAAAAATCCTGAAATAATTGGCTACGCCCCGGGAATACCCCTTTTCGACGTGAAAAATGACAGGCCGGGCGACGCTTTATGACAGCTTATGTCACGCTTACGTCATATTTCATGATTACACTCACAGCGCGTCATACATGATGAAATACGGCTAGAATTAACTATCTGCAAAGACAAAAGAATATGAAACCTGAACTGCACACGGAAGTGACCAAATCGGGCATCCTGCTTGACCGCGAGCTGTCGCAACTGACTTTCAACCGGCGCGTGATGGCCCAGGCGGAAGACCCGAACATTCCGCTGCTCGAGCGCCTGCGCTACCTGTGCATCGTCAGCAGTAATATGGATGAGTTCTTCGAGGTGCGCGTGGCCAGCCTGCTGGCGGCCGGCAGCATCGGCGGTTCGCTGGCCGGCCACCCTGCCCTGGCGGCCAACCTGGAGCGCATCGGCAAGGAGTGCCATGCGCTGGTGGAACGCCAGTACGAGATATTAAATAACGACGTCTTGCCGGCCCTGCGCGAAGCGGGCGTGCATTTGCTGCGCGACAGCGACCGCAACGAGGCGCAGCGCGCGTGGGTCAAGGAATATTTCGACCGCGAAGTGCGCCCCCTGCTGACGCCGATCGGCCTCGACCCGGCCCACCCGTTCCCGCAGGTCGTCAACAAGAGTCTCAATTTCATCGTCTCTCTGAGCGGCAAGGATGCGTTCGGCCGCGGCACGGCGATCGCCATCGTCAAGGCGCCCCGCGTCTTGCCACGCGTCATCAAGCTGCCGGACGAGATTTCCGGCGACGGCGTGTCCTTCTGTTTATTGTCCTCCGTCATCCATGCGCATATCTCGGACTTGTTCGCCGGACGCGAAGTGATTGCCTATTCGCAATTCCGGGTCACGCGCGACAGCGACCTGTGGGTGGACGAGGATGAAGTCAAGAATTTGCGCCAAGCCCTGAAAGGCGAGCTGGTCGGTCGCCAGTTCGGCACCTCCGTGCGGCTGGAAGTGGCGCGCAATTGTCCGCCAGAATTGTCGCAGTTCCTGCTCGACCAGTTTAATCTGGATCAAAGCCGCCTGTACCGCGTCAACGGCCCCGTGAACCTCGTGCGCCTGTCGGAAATGATCGACCACGTCAAGCAGCCCGAGCTGCGCTTCCCGCCGTTCTTCCCCGGCCTCGCGCACAAAGCCATCGGCAACGACATCTTTGCCGCCCTGACCAAGCACGACATCCTGCTGCACCACCCCTACCAGTCGTTCCAGACGGTCATCGACTTCATCCGCAGCGCCGCCTACGATCCGTCCGTCGTCGCCATCAAGCAGACGATTTACCGCACGGGCATGAACTCGGACCTGATGGAGTCGCTCATTACGGCGGCGAAGATGGGCAAGGAAGTGACCGTCATCGTGGAATTGATGGCGCGTTTCGACGAAGAAGCCAATATCAACTGGGCCGACAAGCTCGAGCAAGCCGGCGCGCAAGTCGTGTACGGCGTCGTGGGATTGAAAACCCATGCCAAGGTGGCGCTCGTCATCCGCCGCGAAGAAGGCTCCCTGCGCTTCTACGCCCACTTGGGTACCGGCAACTACCATCCCACGACAACCAAGCTGTACACGGACTTCGGCTTGCTGACGGCCAACCAGGACCTGGCCGTGGAAGTCAATGAAGTCTTCATCCACCTGACCAGCCTGACCAAGCCGCACAACCTGAACCATTTGTGGCTGGCCCCGTTCGGCCTGCAAAGCGAGATCATCAAGGCCATCCGCAACGAGGCGAAGATCGCCCGTTCGGGCCGGCGCGGGCGCATCATCGTGAAAGTCAACGCGCTGGTGGATGAATCCGTGATCCGCGCCCTGTATGCGGCCTCGACCGATGGCGTGAAGATCGACCTGATCGTGCGCGGCGCCTGCACCCTGAAGCCGGGCGTGCCTGGCCTGTCGGAAAACATCAAGGTGCGCTCCGTGATCGGTCGTTTCCTCGAACATAGCCGCATTTACTACTTCCGCAACGACCTGGCGCACGATGTCTACCTGGCCAGCGCCGACTGGATGAGCCGCAACCTGTTCCGCAGGGTGGAAGTGGCCTTCCCCGTGCTGGACCGGGCGCTGAAGCGGCGCGTGATCGCCGAGGGCCTGAATCCGTATTTGAAGGATAATACCAATGCATGGGAACTGGAGCCGACGGGCCATTACGCACGCCGCAAGCCGCGCGGCAAGCAAACGCCGTTCAGTGCCCAGCAGTATTTGATGCATTCACTGGGCACGCCGGGCGCGGAGGTCGGCGAATAGGCAATTCTACACAGAGGAGCACAGCATGGATCTCATCTTGTGGCGACACGCAGAAGCCGAGCCGGGCGTCCCCGACCTCGAACGCGCCCTGACCGTCAAAGGACAGAAACAGGCGCGCCGCATGGGGGAATGGCTGGCCTCGCAACTACCGGAAAATTGCCGCATCCTCGTCAGCCCCGCCCTGCGCACCCTGCAAACGGCGGAAGCGCTGGGGCGCAAGTTCAAGCTGATGCCGGAACTGGCGCCCGGCGCCGAGGCGGAGGATATCCTCAAGGCGGCCAACTGGCCCGGCGGCAAGGAAACCGTGCTCATCGTCGGCCACCAGCCCACCCTGGGCCAGGCCGCCGCCCTGCTATTGACGGGAGAAGAGCAGGAATGGGAACTGCGCAAGGCCAGCGCGTGGTGGTTCTCCCAGCGCGAACCAGGCGACCCGATCAGTGTTTATCTGAAAGCCGTGATGGCGCATGATCTGGTGGTGAAATAACGGTGCTCGAGCAGGGAACTGCGCAAGGCCAGCGCAAGGATGGACGGGTTCTCGCAGCGCGAACCAGGTGACCCCATCAGTGTGTATCTGAAGGCCGTGATGGCGCATGACCTGGTGGTGAAATAAGGGTGGTGAAATAGAGAAAATGCGCAAAAAGTGCGCTGGGACAAATACTAGCAGAAATTACAACTCGGCGGCCTTGTAAAGCGCTGCCGATCTGCTAGAGTTTAATTGCATCAACTACGTGTTGGAGCGCTGCTCTGGCACATTGAGCAACCCAGCGGACAGCCGTCCAACGGCGGCTGAAAGACCATGTTAACCTTCGTCGTTTTTCTCTTCATCGCCATCTTCGCCGCCATCATCGGCTTCGTCGCCTTTGAACTGATCGAAGAAATGCGCGGCAGTCACCACAAGCTGATGGACCGCTACCACGAGTAGTGTTCGCCTCGGCAATATCGCATGGCGCCAGCGACGGCCTACAGGCCCGTCCCTCGCGCCATCCTTGTATCTCCCCACAAAACTTACTGCGCGTCGCGATTTGCAATCTGCGATGCTCACTGCCTCGGCGGCCCCGTGCACAGCACAGTTCCGCTTCTCGATCACAACTCCCTTCCGCTCGCTACAGTTTTGTAGGGAGCTAGTACTTTACACTCCCGTCTTGAACTTCGTATAGATACGCGTCATCAAGCGGCGGATGTCGGCCGTGGTCGCTTCCGGTGCGGCCATGCGCTGCTTGTCGGCGTCCGACAGGAAGATGGCCTTGTTTTCACCGATGTCCTTGCGCACATATTTGATGCTGGCCGGATTCGGATTCGCGTAGAACACCTTGTTGCTCAGGCTGGCATGCACTTGCGGGCGCAAAATATAGTTGATGAACAGGTGCGCGTTGGTCGGATGCGGCGCGTCGGCGGGGATGGCCATGGTGTCGAACATCAGGGCGGCCGTCTTCGGTACCAGCACCTGGATCACATTGCCGTTTTTCGCATCGATGGCGCGCTGGCGCGCGATATTGATGTCGCCCGACCAGCCCAGCGCGACGCAGACGGAGCCGTTGGCCATGTCGTTGATGTAGCCGGATGAGCTGAACAGGGTCACGTAGGGACGGATCGCCTGCAGCACCTTGCCCGCTTCCTGGTAATCGGCGGCCGCTTTCGAGTACGCGGGCTTGCCCAGGTATTGCAGGGCGGCCGGCAGCACTTCCGACGGCGAGTCGAGGAAGGACACGCCGCACGATTTCAGCTTCGCCGCGTATTTCGGGTCGAAGATCAGGTCCCACGCGTTGTCAGGCATGGGCATGCCGCCCAGCGCGGCCTTGACCTTGTTGACGTTGATGCCCACCGTCGTGTAGCCCCACAGCCAGTCGACCAGGTAATCGTTGTTCGGGTCGATCTTCGACAGCTTGGCCTGCAGGTTCTGGTCCAGGTTGCCCAGATTCGTCAGCTTGCTCTTGTCGAGCTTGCGCAACAGGCCCGCATCGATCTGCAGGCGCGCCCACTGGGCCGTCGGCACGACGATGTCGTAGCCGGACTTGCCCGCCACCAGTTTCGCATTGAGGATTTCGTTATTGTCGAAAACGTCGTAGCGTACCTTGATGCCCGTTTCCTTCTCAAAATTCTTGATCGTATCGTCGCCGATATAGTCCGACCAGTTATAGATGTTCAGGACCTTTTCTTCCTGAGCCTGAGCTTGGCCAGGCAAGGCCAGTACGGCCGCCGCCAAGGCCAGTCCCACTCCAATGCGCCGCCCTGCTTGCCATGTGTGTGCCATCGTACCGCCTCCGGAATTAGTCAGAAAATAGTGCCGATCATAACAAGAAGGGCGGCATCAGGTCTAGCCTGATACCGCCCTGCTTTCACTACCGGGGTCAGACTCCAAGCAACATTACACCTTGTCCAGCCCCACTTGCGCCCCCGTAAATACGAGGTTGCCGTTCTGGGCGTCGATGCGGATTTCGTCTTTCGGGCCGAACTTGCCTTCCAGAATCAGCTTCGACAGCGGATTTTCGATCTGCTGCTGGATCGCCCGCTTCAGCGGACGGGCGCCATACACCGGGTCATAGCCCGCTTCGGCGATCTGCTGCAAGGCCGCGTCCGTCAAGCTCAGCGCCATGTCCATGCGCGCCAGGCGTTCTTCGAGGATCTTCAGCTGGATCTTCGCGATCGCGCCGATGTTTTTCTCATCGAGGCCGTGGAACACGACGATTTCGTCGATGCGGTTGACGAACTCGGGACGGAAGTGCGAACGTACCTCGGCCATCACTGCCAGCTTCACGACACCGGGATCATCGCTTTCCATGGCCTGGATTTTATGCGAACCCAGGTTCGAGGTCATGATGATGACGGTATTCTTGAAGTCCACCGTGCGGCCCTGGCCATCCGTCATGCGTCCATCGTCGAGCACTTGCAGCAGCACGTTGAAGACGTCGGCATGCGCCTTTTCCACTTCGTCGAGCAGGATCACGCTGTACGGCTTGCGGCGCACGGCTTCCGTCAGGTAGCCGCCCTCGTCGTAGCCCACGTAGCCCGGCGGCGCGCCGATCAGACGGGCCACGGAGTGCTTCTCCATGAACTCGCTCATGTCGATGCGGATCATCGATTCTTCCGTATCGAACAGGAAGGTGGCCAGCGCCTTGCTCAGCTCGGTCTTGCCGACACCCGTCGGTCCCAGGAACATGAAGGAACCATATGGACGGTTCGGGTCGGAGAGGCCGGCGCGCGAACGGCGGATGGCGTCAGCCACGGCCGTGATCGCTTCATCCTGGCCCACGACGCGCTCGTGCAGCTTCTCTTCGATATGCAGCAGCTTGTCGCGCTCGCCCTGCATCATGCGCGACACGGGGATACCCGTCGCGCGCGACACCACTTCGGCGATTTCCTCGGCGCCCACTTCCGTGCGCAGCAGTTTCGGCTGGTCAGGGTCGAGTTTCGGGATGCCGCTGTCAGCCTGCTTGAGCTGGGCTTCCAGCTGCGGCAACTTGCCATACTGCAATTCCGACACTTTCTGCCAGTTGCTCTCGCGCGTGGCCTGCTCCATCTGCAGCTTGACGTGCTCGATCTCTTCCTTGATGTGCGTGCTGCCCTGCACCACGGCTTTTTCCGCCTTCAGGATTTCCTCGAAGTCATTGTATTCGCGCTGCAGCTTGACGATCTCTTCCTCGATCAAGGCCAGCCGGCGCAACGACGCTTCGTCCTTTTCCTTCTTGACGGCTTCGCGCTCGATCTTGAGCTGGATCAAACGGCGCTCCAGCTTGTCCATCACTTCCGGCTTCGAATCGATCTCGATCTTGATCTTCGCCGCCGCTTCATCGATCAGGTCGATCGCCTTGTCGGGCAAAAAGCGGTCCGTGATATAGCGGTGCGACAGCTCGGCGGCAGCGATGATGGCCGCGTCCGTGATTTCCACCTTGTGGTGCAGCGCATATTTATCCTGCAAGCCGCGCAGGATGGCGATCGTCGCTTCCACGGTCGGTTCGTCGACAAGCACTTTCTGGAAGCGGCGTTCCAGCGCGGCATCCTTCTCGATGTACTTGCGGTACTCGTCGAGGGTGGTCGCGCCCACGCAGTGCAGTTCGCCGCGCGCCAGCGCCGGTTTCAGCATATTGCCGGCATCCATCGCGCCTTCGGCCTTGCCCGCGCCCACCATGGTGTGCATTTCATCGATGAAGACGATGGTTTGCCCTTCATCCATGGCCAGTTCCTTCAGCACGGATTTCAGGCGCTCCTCGAATTCGCCGCGGAATTTCGCGCCAGCCAGCAAGGCGGCCATGTCCAGCGACAGTACGCGCTTGCCTTTCAGCGATTCCGGCACTTCGCCGTTGACGATGCGCTGCGCCAGGCCTTCGACGATGGCCGTCTTGCCCACGCCCGGTTCGCCGATCAGCACGGGGTTGTTCTTGCTGCGGCGCTGCAGGATCTGGATGGTGCGGCGGATTTCATCGTCGCGGCCGATCACAGGGTCGAGCTTGCCCTTGCGCGCCCGCTCAGTCAGGTCCAGCGTGTATTTTTTCAAGGCTTCGCGCTGGCCTTCGGCCTCTTGCGAGTCGACCTTGTTGCCGCCGCGCACAGCCTCGATGGCCGCTTCCAGCGCCTTGCGGGTCAGGCCGTTTTCGCGCGCCAGCTTGCCGCAGTCGGACTTGTCGTCCGTCATCGCCAGCAAGACCATTTCGCTGGAAACGAACTGGTCGCCAGCCTTCTGCGATTCCTTGTCGGCCAGGTTCAGCAGAGCCACGAATTCGCGGCTGACCTGCACGTCGCCGCCCGTGCCCGACACCTTCGGCAAGCGTTCGATGGACGCGCCCAGGGCCTTGGACAGGCCGCCCACGTTGACGCCGGCCCGCTGCAAGAGCGAACGGGCGCCGCCATCGTCCTGGTTCAACAGGGCCGTCAGCAGGTGGACTGGTTCGATATAGGGATTGTCGTTGCCCACGGCCAAGCTTTGCGCATCGGCCAGGGCTTCCTGTAATTTGGTAGTGAGTTTGTCTTGTCGCATGAAAAGCGCTCCCGGTTAATTAGTTGTTAACCAAATTGGGGTGAGGCAGTACTTTTCAAGCATACACAAAGCAGAAAACCGCTGCATTTGGGCAAATGCTAGCGTGCGCGGCAGATACGATTCAAATGGTGCTTGCTTTTGTCGTCCACTTGTCCAGCGCCGTCTCGTCGCTGTCGCGCGCATCGACCCAGCGCGCGCCTTCCGGCGTATCTTCCTTCTTCCAGAACGGCGCTTCCGTCTTCAGGTAGTCGATGATGAACTCGCAGGCGGCGAACGCTTCGCCCCGGTGGGCGGACGAGACGGCCACCAGTACGATCTGCTCCTGCGGCAACAGCGGCCCCACGCGGTGGATCACCAGCGCGCCCGACAGGGGCCAGCGCGCGCGCGCCTGCTCGACGATGGCTACAATGGACTTTTCCGTCATGCCCGGATAATGCTCGAGCTCCATGGCGGCCACGTCCAGCCCCTCGTTCATGTCGCGCACCGTGCCGACAAAGCCGACGACGGCGCCCACCTTGGGGTTGCCTGCACGCAATTGTGCGATTTCTTGACTCAAGTCAAAATCAGCTTGCTGGACGCGGACGCTGGTACTCATTTGGCATGCCCTCCGATACGGCGCAGCAGGGTTTCGATGCGGCTGGCCGTGCGCGCATCGGTGGCGGCGGCAATCGCGCACAGCTGCATCAGCTGCGACACTTGCGTGAGCGGCTTCTGGCCCGATTTCAGCGACGATTGCAGCACTTCCACCTGCATTTTCAGGCGGTCGCGGGCGAATTCGGCGCCGCTGTCGACGCCGGCGACGATTTCCAGGCGCAAGACTTCCTCGAGCAAGCGGGCCTCGTTGGCCTGCAATTGCTGCACGTAGGCGTCAGCGCCCTCGCCCAGCGCGGCCTGGGCGGCGGCAAAGCGCTGCTGCAGGCTGCGTTCGTATTGCGTGTCGAGCGGCGGCAAGGCGCTCCAGCGTTCGCTCCACGCTGGCGCGTCGGCATCGGCGCCGCCCTCGGCCAGCGACGCTTCCAGCGATTGCACCAGACGCAGCTTGTCGCGCAAGGCGTTGGCCTGGGCCGCGCCGGCCCGTTCGGCGATGGCGTCCGCTTGCGCCTGCACGCCGGCGACGGCCGCGTGGTAGCGCTGCTCGATCTTCGCTTCGCTGGCGCGCGGCACGGGGCCCGTGGCGTTCCAGGCGGCGCGCGTGTCGCGCAGCAAGTGATGGATGAAGGCCGTGCGGGACTTGTCGTCGCCTTCGGGCACGACGGCCGTTTCCAGCGTGGCGCACAGCGCTTCGCGCGCATGCAGGTGTTCGCGGCGCTCGTGGTCGGCCGCGTGGGCCGTTTCCTTGCGCTTGGCAAAGATATCGTCGCAGGCGGCGCGGAAACGCTGCCACAGCGCCTGTTCCGCGCGGCGCTCCAGCGGCAGGGCTTTCGCCAGTTCCTGCCATTTATCCTGCAAGGCTTTCAGCATGTCGACCGTGTTGCGCTCCGATGGCTTGAGCAAGCCCACTTCGACGATCAATTGTTCGCGCCGCGCCGTCTCGATCTGGCGCTGCGTGTCCAGCGGCTTCGACAGGGCGTCCAGCGCGGCGCCGAATTCCGTATCCAGGCGTTTCTTCTCCTTGCGGTCGATGGTGCCCAGGCGCGTCCAGGCCTGGCGCAGGCGCTGCGAAGCGGAGGCGACGTGTTTCCAGTCGGTACTTTCTTCGGCCGCCAGGGCCGCCGTTTCCGCGATCAGTTCCTGGGCCTTGGCCGCGTTGCCGTGGCGCTCTTCGGCCAATTGCTTGAAATGCTGGGCCGCCGGCGCATACGCGAGGCTGCAGGCGGCGTCGAAACGTTCCCACAGGGATTTCGGCGCCGGGCCGGACAAGGCATCGAGCGACTTCCAGCGCTCGCGCAGGCTGCCCACTTTCTTGGCCAGCTCGGCCATTGGAAGTTCCTGTGCCGGCAATTCCTCGCCCGCCTTGACCAATTCCTCGCGCGACACGTTGCCGCCCCAGCGCGCCCAGTCGGCCAGGCGCTTGAATTCTCCCCGCACATGGGCCAGGCGGTCCGCTTGCGCAGGCGTCAAACGGCCGTGCTTGCTATCGCGCAAGGTCTTGTCATGCTCGGAGGCCACGTGCAGCAAGCCATCCTGCAGGGCCGCCTCCATGGCGTCGAGCACCTTGAAGAACTGTTCCGTCGCTTCTTTCGAGACGGGTGCGTGTTCCGCGCGCGGCTTGCGCGGCGCCGGGTCGGCATGGGCTGGTGCGGCCTCTGGCGTTGCCGCCTGCACGGGCGCCGGCGCGCTGGCCAGCACGGCCGCAAATTGCTGCTGCAAGCTGTCGGACAAGGGCGACTCGGGCAGGCGCGGCAGGGCTTGCCATGCGCGCTTCAGGGTATCCACGTCGAGCGTGGCGGCGTCCTGCGCCTGCCATTCGGCCAGCGCGACCTGGCGCGCGTCGAACACGGCCTGGTGTTGCTGCAGGGCTTGCAGGGCGGACTGCGCCTGCTCGCGTGCCTGGGCGAAGTCGCTTTCCAGGTGTTTCGGCAAGGAGCCGCGCTCGGGCGATTGCGCATGCTGCGCATGTTCCCCGTCCAGGCGGGCCAGCGCCTGCGCCAGCTCGCCGGCGGACTGGCCATTGCTGGCCAGCGCGCGTGCAGCGGCGACGGCGTCGATCACGGCGCGCTGCAGCACCACTTGCGCTTCCAGGCGGGCGGCCAGCGCGGCGCGCGCGCCGGCAAAGGCGGTCGCCAGCTCCGGCGTGGCCTTGATGACTTGCCATTGGCGGTCCAGCTCGGCTACCTGGTTCGGGCTGAGCTTCTCATCGTTCAACAGGCGCTGGGCCGTGTCGATGCTGGCCTGGGCGCGTTGCGTCTCGGCAGCCTGATGACGGATCAGGTCGATACGGCCCTGCATCAGCTTGGCCACGCGGCGGTCCGTGTTGCGCATGGCGTGGTGGACTTTTTCCAGCAGGGGCAAGGCGTGGACGTGTTCGGCCGCGATCAGACGGGCATCGGCAAATTCGCTGGACACGATGAATTCAAAGGCGGCAGCCTCGTCGCCAGCCACGGCATGGGCACGCGCCACCTGTTCGGCGCGGCGCGATGCGCTCTGCGCCGAGGCGGCGGCCTGTTCTGCCACGACAGGGTCGGGTACGGCAGTCTTGCTGGCAGAACGCTTGAAGAGAAATTCGAACATGACGGGTTTCGCGTGGATCAAAACCACCATCATAACAAAGCCCGGGGTATTGCATCGGACAGGACTGAACAAGTTATCAAATGAATAAAGCGAATCTTTTCCGAATCTTTCCCCTGGATTTTTGCCCTATGGCGGTGCGCCGGCCGCCCTCGCGAAAACGCCTCCGGCAGACACCGCCTGGCGGGGTGTGCGCTCGCTACCCGTTCAAGCCTGCGCACGCAGCGGCTGTGCCGGCGCGGGCGGCGCGGGCGCGGCGCCATCCGCCAGCGTTTCAGCGCCGCCGGCTGCCGGCAAGGGCGCTGGCAAAACAAAGGGCAGCACTTGCGCCTTGCCACGGCGCGCTTCCTGCGCGCGCGCATCGTGGGCGAGGAACTGGTAGGCGATGGCAAACCACGCTTCGCCGACGATGACCTTGCGCGCCAGCGCAAACAGCTCGCGCTCTTCCTTTTCCAGGCGCTGCAGCAAGGCCGCGCAAAAGGCGTCGATGGCGGCGCACAGCTGCTCGGCTTGTAATTCGGAATGGTCGATGGCGGCACCCGCGCGCTGCTGCACGACATTGATGCTTTCCAGCGCCGCGTGGTTCAAGCCGTTCAACTCGTCCAGCAAGCCGTCCACATGGGGCGCGGCCTGGCGGATGGCGGGAATCAGGTACATCTCCACCTTGCGCCAATAGCTCCCCTGGTACAGCCGGTTCAGCCAGTCGCCCGTGTACTGCAGTTGCGCCAAACTGAGCCTGCTTTGCTGGCGCAGTTGCACCTGCATGTATTTCTGAAAAGCCAACAAGCTCATGCGGATGCTGGCCTGTTCCACCGACAGGGAAACCAATATATATGTTGCAGTAAGCATGCACTCACTCCCGAAAATGCGCCGGATATGTCATCCTGGAAGTGAAAGTGTAAAGACTACCGACAGGGGCCGGTTTGATCCTGCACAAACCCGCGGCTGGCCAGCCGCGCTTTCTTTTACGGCGCGCGCAGGCCGATATGCAGGTTGACGACGCCCGGCTCTTCCGACGGCGTGACTTCGCCGCCAAAGCTTTTCACCAGCCGCTGCATGCCCTTGTTGCGCGCCATCGCCTCGCCCACCAGCGCTTCCGTGCCCCGGCTGCGGAAGTAGTCGACCAGCTTCTCGAACAGGATGTGTCCCAGTCCCTTGCCTTTCAGGGCCGAGCGCACGGCGATGGCGAAATCGGCGTGGATATTGTCCGGATCGGCCACGGCGCGCACCACGCCCAGGGTTTCCGGCTTGCCGTCCGGGCCCGTGTGCGTGGCGATGAAGGCCATGGCGCGGTCGTAATCGATCTGCGTCAGGCGCGCCAGCTGCGACACGGGCAGCTCGCGCATGGACGTGAAGAAGCGCAGGCGCACGTCGTCCGGGTCCAGCGCGTGGAACAGGTCCATGTGCTGCGGCGCGTCCTCGGGGCGGATGGGGCGCAGCAGGATGGATTGGTCCATCCACGTCACCTGCTCTTCCAGCTCCTGCGGATACGGGCGGATGGCCAGGCGGTCGCGCTTCTGGCCCGGCTGCAGGCGGATGCGCGCGTCGAGGGCGATCACGCCGTCCGCGTCGGCCACCAGGGGATTGATGTCGAGTTCGGCCAGCTCGCCGATGTCGGCCACCAGTTCGGCCACCTGGATCAGGGTGTAGCAGATGGCGTCGATGTCGGCCGGCGGCTGGTTGCGGTAGCCGGCCAGCAGCTTCGACACGCGCGTGCGCGCCAGCATGTCGCGCGCCAGCACCATGTTCAGGGGCGGCAGGCCGATGGCGTGGTCGGCCGTCACTTCCACGGCGATGCCGCCCTGCCCCACCAGGATCACGGGGCCGAAGGCGGCGTCCGTCGTCACGCCGACGATCAATTCATGCGATTGCGGCCGGCGCGCCATCTGCTGCACGGTAAAACCGTCGATCAGCGCGTCGGGACGCATGCGGCGCACGCGCTTGAGCATGGCGGCGGCGGCCGTGCGCAGGATGTCGGGCGTATCGAGGTCGAGCGCCACGCCGCCCACGTCGGACTTGTGCGCGATGTCGGGCGAGTGGATTTTCAACGCGACGGGATAGCCGATGTCGGCCGCCACGGCCAGCGCCTCTTCCACGTCGGCCGCCATGCGCGTGGTGGCGACGGGAATGCCGTAGGCGGCCAGGATTTCCTTCGAGTGGCATTCACCGAGCACCGTCTGGCCGGCCGCCAGCGCGGCGGCGACGATTTCGCGCACGCGCGCGCGGCGCGGCGTGGCCGACATGGGCAGCTGCGCCGGCACCTGCATCAGGGTTTCCTGGTTGCGCCGGTACTGCACGATCTGCATGAAGCCATGTACGGCCTTTTCCGGCGTGTCGTAGGTGGGAATGCCGGCCCGGTTGAAGACCTGGCGCGCGGGCGCCACGGTGGTGCCGCCCAGCAGGCACGACAGCACCGTGCGCGAGGTGGCCTTGATCAGCGGCGTGACGGCTTCGGCGATATCGATCGACGAGACCATGGCCGTGGGTGCGTGCAGCAGCAACAAGGCGTCCGCCTGCGGCTCGTCGAGCAGCGGCTTGATGGCGTCGGCATAGCGCTGCACGGCTGCGTCGCCGGGCAAGCCCACGGGGTTGTCGTGCGACCAGCCCCGTGGCAAGGCTTTTTCCAGCGCGATGACGGTGTCCGGGGAGAGTTCGGCCAGCTTGCCGCCGCTGCCCACCAGGGCGTCGGTGGCCATCACGCCCAGGCCGCCGCCGTTGCACAGGATCGCCAGGCGCTCGCCGCGCTGCGAACGGATATGCGTGAGGGTTTCCACGGCATCGAAGAGCTCTTCGGCCGAATACACGCGCAGCATGCCGGCGCGGCGGATGGCCGCGTCGTACACGGCGTCGGAACCGGCCAGCGCGCCCGTATGCCAGGCCGCCATGGCCGCGCCTTCCGCCTCGCGCCCCGCTTTCAGGACGATGACGGGCTTGCTGCGCGCGGCCGCCCGCGCCGCCGACATGAATTTGCGCGCCGCCTGGATATCTTCCATGTACAGCAGGATGGCGGCCGTGTCGACGTCGCCGGCCAGGTAGTCGAGCAGATCGCCGAAATCGATATCGTAGCTGGCGCCCAGCGAAATGAACTTGGAAAAGCCCACGCCATGCGCGTTGGCCCAGTCGAGCACGCCCGACACCAGCGCGCCCGATTGCGAGACGAAGGCGATCTTGCCGCTGGTCGCGCCTACATGGGCGAAGCTGGCGTTCAAGCCCAGTTTCGGCACCAGCAGCCCCATGCTGTTGGGGCCGAGGATGCGCAGCAGGTGCGGCTTGGCCGCCTTCAGCATGGCCAGGCGCAGCGACTGCTCGCGCACGGGGTCGAGGCCGGACGTCATGACGATGGCCGCGCGCGTGCCCAGCGCACCCAATTCACGGATCAAGGCCGTGATGGTGGCGGGCGGCGTGCAGATGATGGCCAGGTCTGGCGCTTTCGGCAGCTGCGCCAGCTTGCGGTAGCATTTCAGGCCCATCAGCTCGTCGTACTTGGGATTGACGGGCCAAATGTCCCCTTGGTAGCCGCCACCGAGCAGGTTGTACAGGGCGATGGCGCCCAGCTTGCGTTCGCGCGCCGTGGCGCCGATCAGGGCCACCGAGGCCGGCTTGAACAGCTTGTCGAGATTACGGATACTCATGTTCTGGCCTCATGGATTGCCGGAGCGGGATTGCCGGAGCGGCTACGCGCCAGTGTAAGGGATGCGTTGCCAAAAAAATTTGACCTTGCGCTGCATTTCACGAAAAATCCGCGCGCCCCTACCAGCGCGAGCGGTGGCTTTCCGTCACCCCGGCCAGCTGCGCCACGATGCGCTTCGGAGAGTCCGCGCTGGTGCGCACCCAGCCGCTGAAGGTGCCGATGGGCTGGATGTAGCGGCTGGCGGCGATCCACAGATTCTTATCCTCGCGGCGCGCGCCTTCCGGCTTGAAGTGCAGGTCCAGCAAATCGTCGTCCGTCCACACATGCCACGGCGCCAGCGGGTTGTCGGGATTGAAGTCGAAGTGCGCGCGGCCCAGCGGATACAGCTGGCCATCGAGCCACAGCGCGTTTTCATGCGCGCCGAAATAGCCGGCCTGCAGGTTGAAACCCAGGTCCAGGCTGTGCGCCGAGGCCCAGCGCCATTCCGTTTCGCGCGCCAGCAAGCCATTCGAATAATCGAAGCTGGCCACGCCGTCGTCCAAGCTGTAGCCCATGGCGCCGCAGCGCACGCTGCCCCACAAGGGCAAGCCGCCCGACTTTTGCGTCGCATGCACGCTGCCGCCCTCGCCCACGGGCCCCACGGCCAGCAAGGTGGGCGCCACGGGCGGGCCGAATTCCGCGTCGATGCCGAAATGGCCGCAATCGAGCCGCAAACGGTAGCGCTGCTGGGGCTGGGCCTCGATGGAGATCACTTGCGAGAGGAAGCGGAAACGGCTGCTGGCGCCCGCATGCGGCGCCACCGTGGCGCTCAAGCCCGGCACGCCATCCTGCGAAAAACTGGCCACGATCTTGCCCTTGTGGCGGTCGAAGGCATACGCGAAGGCCGTGCTGGTCCAGCCCAGGTCGACGATGGCCACGCCGCAGAACAGCGTGGGCGTGGACAGGGCCACATAATGCCAGCGCTTGTGGTGGAACAGGCGCCAGAGGGCGCCGCGCGCGTGGGGCGGCGCCAGAGCGGCCCAGTCAAAGGCGTTCAATTGCCCCGTGTAGCGGCCAAAGCAGGGGACGCCATCGGCGTCGAGCAGCTGGGGAGGAGCCGGCGGCAGCATCATGCGGCCCGCCTTGCGGCAGCGCCGCCGTCGAGCAGGGCCTGGGCCAGCAGCGCGCCGAAGGCTGCCGGCTGCGTCTGCGCAATATCAATATCCGGGCAGGCATGCCAGAGCGCCAGGCGCTGCACGGCGCCGGCCACGTCCTGCACCAGGCGGGTACTGAGGCGCACGCCGTCTTCCAGCGCCAGCGACTTGATCTCGAAGCGCCCCTGCGCGCGGTGCGCCTTGGCGTCCAGGCGCCCCACCAGCGCGCCGCGGCGCAAGATCGGCAAGGTGAAATAACCATAGCGGCGCTTTTCGGCCGGCGTGTAGCATTCAAGCCGGTAGTCGAAGCCGAACAATTCCAGGGCGCGGCGCCGGTCCCAGACGACGGGATCGAACGGCGAGAGGATCGTCGTCAGGGTGGGCGCCAGCTTGCCGGCCGCCGCGTCGCGCAACAAGTCCCCATGCTCGGCATGCACGTACACGGCATCACTCCAGCCATCGACCGTGCAGCGCAGCAGCGCGCCCTCGTCCACCAGCGCCTGCAGATCGCGCGCCAGGCTGGCGCGCGGTTGCCTGGTGCGGAAGTAATCGCTGATCCAGCTGGCCCGCGCCAGCCCCAGCGCCTTCACGCTGGCCAGCAGCAGGCGGCGGCGCACCTGGTCCTCGGACGGCAGCAAGCCATCGTGCCAGCCCGGCAGCACGCGTTCGGCCAGGTCGTAATAGCGCTGGAAATTGTGGCGTTTGGCGATCATCAGCACGCCCGACGTAAACAGCACTTCGAGCGAGCGCTTTTCCGGCTTCCAGCTCCACCAGCCGCCCGCCTGGCCATCCGTGCGCTCGAAGTCGGCCGAACGCGCGGCGCCGTTGGCGCGGATATGTTCCAGCACCGAAGCGACGGCCTCGCCCTGCTCCGCCATCCATTTGACGGAGTATTTCCAGCCCATGGCGGCCGGATCCAGCATGCGGTGGCGGTACAGGCCATAGTCTTCGATGGGCACGAAGCAAGCCTCGTGCGCCCAGTACTCGAACAGCGCGCCCTCGGCCAGCAGCTGCTCCAGCCACGGCTGCGGATAGTCGCCCAGGCGGCTCCACAGCACCAGGTAGGGGCTGCGCGCCACCACGTGGATGGTGTCGATCTGCAGCACGCCCATCTGCCGCACGGCGGCCAGCACGTCCGCCTTCACGGCTTTCTTGCGCCGCGCCTGCAGCAAGCCTTGCGCGGCCAGGTGCAGCGCGCGCGCGGCGGCCAGCGATAAAGCGGGGGGATCGAAAAGAATGGGCTGGTGTGGGCTGTGCATAACAGAAAGATACCGCATTCTGCACACGCCTTGTGCGTTTTATCGCTATCGGATCGCGCCCGCTACGTTGCGGGAAACACGACCGTCACCGCCAGCCCCCGGCCCTGCAGTCCGGCGCCGAGGAGGATCTGCGCGCCATGGCGCTCGGCGATGCGGCGCACGATGGACAGGCCCAGCCCGCTGCCGGGAACCTGGCCACCGCCCAGGCGCACGAAGCGCTCGAACACGCGCGCGTGCCATTGCTCGGCGATGCCCGGCCCCGTATCGGCCACGCGCAGGTAGCTGCGCCCCGCCTCCACGCCGCAGCGGATCTCGATGGCGCCCGGCGCCGGGGTATAGCGCAGCGCATTGTCGACCAGGTTGCGCAGCAATACCTGCAGGCTGTCCGCATGCAGCGCGCAGGGCGCCGGCGCAACGTTGACCGCCAGCGACAACTTGTACGGCGCGGCCAGCGCCTGCCACTGCGCCCCCTGCGCTGCCAGCACGTGCGCCAGGTCGCCCGGCGCCAGCGCCGTCTCTGCCTGCGACTGCGGATCGAGCTGCGCCAGCGCCAGCAACTGGTTGACGAGGCGCGTGGCGCGCTCCACGCTGGCGCCCAGGGCGGCGATGAATTCCTCGCGTTCGTCCGCGCTGCGGGCCCGCTGCAGCACTTGCAGATTGGTCTTGATGGCGGCCAGCGGCGTGCGCAGCTCGTGCGCCGCATCGGCCGTGAAGCGCTGTTCATTGTCGCGGCTGTGCCGCACCCTGCCGAACAGGCGGTTGATTTCCAGCAGCAGCGGATGCAGCTCCGAAGGCGCGCCGTGCACATGCACGTCCGTCAGTTCATCGGGCGTGCGTGCCGACACTTCGTCGGCGGACGCCTGCAGCACGCGAAACACGCGGTGGATGCTCCACCAGATGGCGATGGTGGCCAGCGCCACGAGTAGCAGGCCGAACAGCGCGATGCGGTAAAAGAAACCGCGGCTGATGTCGTCGCGGTGGCTGGTCGGTTCGGCCACCAGCAGCTGCAGGCTGCGCTGCGGGTTCCACAGCGAAAACAGACGCCAGCGCTGGCCGCCGATGCTGGTCCACGACAGGCCGTCCGGCGCGCTGCGCGACAGGGCGATGTCGGACGCCGCGTCGTTGCGGTACAGGACGCGCTGCTGCGCGTCGCGCACCTTGAACAGCAAATACTGGTGGGGATTCGGATGGCCGCGCAGCGGCAGGTCGATGGGCCCCGTCAAGCCATGCTCGCGCGCATCCTTTTCCACCAGCGACAGCAGCAAATGGCCCGTCTCGATCAGCGACTGGTCGAACAATTCCTGGCTTTCGCGGCGCGCTTCCACGTAGACGATGGCGGCGCTGCCCACCCACAGGGCCAGGGTCAGGCCCAGCAGCACGGCCAGCAGGGTGCGCCGCAGCGACCAGCTTTTCACGCCGCCGCTAGCCGTTAAGAATCTCTTAAGAACTTCTGCGCAAGATCCGGAGCGAAATATTTTTTGGGAAGCCATGCCTGCAATTGTAAATGATTCTTATTGCTTTCATGATTCCCATTACCTAAACAATACAGACCAATAATTCATTCACCCTCAGGAGTTTGCATGTCCAACAGCCCCCGCCGCGCGCGCCTGCCGCGTCCCACCACCCTGGCCCTGGCCTTGGCCGCCCTGTCCTGCCTGCCGGCCCACGCCCAGACGGGCACGCCTGCCAGCATGCCGGAAGTGGTGGTTTCCGCCTCCGGTTTCGAGCAGGATATCAAGCAGGCGCCCGCCTCGATCACCGTGCTGACGCGTGAAGAACTGTCGAAGGAACGCTTCGGCAACCTGACGCAGGCGCTGGAAAGCGTGGAAGGCATCGACGTGGGCGCGGCGGGCGACAAGACGGGCGGCATGAACATCAGCATCCGCGGCATGCCCAGCGACTACACCCTGGTGCTGATCGACGGACGCCGCCAGAACGCGGCCGGCAATGTCACGCCAAACGGCTTCGGCGGCACGCAGACGAGCTTCATGCCGCCGCTGGCCGCCATCGAGCGCATCGAGATCATCCGCGGCCCCATGTCGACCCTGTACGGTTCGGATGCCATGGGCGGCGTGATCAACATCATCACGCGCAAGGTGGGCAAGCAGTGGATGGGTTCCATCTCGGCCGACTACACCTTGCAGGAAGAGTCCGATTTCGGCGACGTGAAAAGCGGCCGCTTCTACCTGAGCGGCCCTCTCGCCACCGACCTGCTGGGCCTATCCCTGCGCGGCAGCAAGCAGCGCCGCGATGCGGCCAACATCCGCTACAACGACGCGGCCGGTGCGGAAAATGTGCCGAGCATGGGCGCCAATCCCGTGCGCGCGGACATCGAGAACTTTGGCGCGCGCCTGGCGTTCACGCCCAACCGTTTCCATACCGTCATCCTCGACGCGGATGCGGGCCGCCAGACCTACGACAATTCGAAGAAGCAACTGGGCACCTTGGGCTTGCAGGGCGGCTACGGTCCCGAGCAGAAATACAACCGCGACCAGTGGACGCTGTCGCACACGGGCCGCTTCGGCTTCGGCACCCTGGACAGCAGCTACATGGTGAACAAGACGGAAACCCTGGGCCGCACGATTCCGCCAGGCACGCCCGGCGCCGTCGCCGGCAGCGCGCGCACCCTGGAAGTGGAAAGCCAGGTGTTCGACACCAAATTGGTCATGCCGTTGGGCAAACACATGGCCACCGTCGGCGCGCAATGGTGGAAAGCGGAAATGACGGATGGCGTGGCGCCAAAGAAATTCGAATTCACGCAAAAAGCCCTGTTCCTGGAAGACGAATGGCAGGTGCTGGAGAATGTCGCGCTGACCTTCGGCGCCCGTTATGACGATCACAGCATCTTCGGCGGCCAGACCAGCCCCCGCGCATATGCCGTGTGGAACGCGACGCCAAGCTGGACCGTCAAGGGCGGCGTCAGCAAGGGCTACAAGACGCCACGCGTGGAACAATTGTCGCCAGGAATCAACGGTTTCGGCGGCCAGGGCACGATTCCCCTCGTCGGCAGCCCGAACCTGAAGCCGGAAACGAGCACGACGACGGAAATCGGCGCGTATTTCGACAACCTGGCCGGCTGGACCGCCAGCGGCTCCCTGTTCAACAATCAATTCAAGGACAAGATCACGACGGGCACGGGCCTCGTCAACTGCGATTACCGTCCCTCGCCGAACCGTCCCGGCTGCGTCAGCTTCGGCAACTGGCCCAACGTCGATGCGTTCGGCCAGTCGGTCAACGTGGATGAGGCCGTCACGCGCGGCGTCGAGCTGAATACGCGCTTCCCGCTGGGCAAGACCTTGTCGGCCAGCGCCAACTACACGTACACGGAAAGCGAACAGAAGAGTGGCAGCAACGCGGGCAAGCCCCTGAGCGACACGCCCAAGCACGCCGTCAACGCGCGCCTGAGCTGGGATATCTCGCGCGAATGGAACGGCTGGCTGCGCGCCGAGTACCGCAGCGAACGCTTCCGCGATCCGGGCACCTCCGCTTCCACGCGCGCCGCCAAGGCCGCGCTGGGCGACTACAAGGGCTACACCATGTTGCACCTGGGCAGCAGCTACCAGCTGAACAAGCGCGTCACCCTGAACGCGGCCGTGTACAACCTGCTCAACAAGGACTTCGTCGACTATCAGCCTTACCGCGCACCGACGTTGACCTACGCCAACCGCTATGTGAACAGCCTGGACGGCCGCCGTCTGTGGCTGTCGGCCACCGTCGATTTCTGATGCGCTAATCCAGCCGCATCATCGATGCCAACGGGCTGCCTCAGGGTAGCCCGTTTTTTCATCAGGCCGCTTGCGCTTTATCAATGCAATAGCCGATCGCATGCACGGTGCGTATCAAGTCCCGCCCCAGCTTCTTGCGCAGGTGGTGGATATGCACTTGCACGGCATTGCTTTCCACTTCATCGCCCCAGCTGTACAGGTTTTTCTCCAGCTGTTCCCGGCTCAGCACCCGGCCACCGTGTTCCAGCAGCAATTGCAGGATGCGAAACTCCTTCATCGTGAGCATCACGGGCAATCCCCCTTGCGTCACCTGCCGGTCCGCGATATCGAGCACCAGGTCGCCGTGCACGAGGTGCTCGCGCAGGCGGCCCGCGGCGCGCCGGCAGGCGCTGCGGATGCGCGCGGCCAGCTCGTCGAGGTCGAACGGTTTCACGATGAAGTCGTCGGCGCCCGCGTCGAGCCCGGCGATGCGCTCGCCCACCTGGTCGCGCGCCGTGACGACCAGTACGGCGCCGCTGTAGCCATTGTCGCGCAGCACGCCCAGCGCCTGCATGCCATCCTGTCCCGGCAAGCCCAGGTCCAGCAAAATGCAGCCATAGTCGTGCAGGCGCACGGCCGTGTGCGCATGTTCGGCGCTCGTGACCCAGTCGACGGCGTGGCCGGCCTGTTCCAGGCCGATCTGCGTGGCGCGGCCCAGCTGCGGGTCATCTTCGGTCAGCAAGATGCGCATGGGGTGGGAGGCGGACGGGCCGCTCAGTCCTTTTTCTTGATCAGGCCAGCGAGCGCGGCGAACGGATTGTGCGTGGCGGGCGCCACCTCGGCCGACAACAGGCCGGCGCCACGGTCCGCTTCCAGGTAGCGCGAGTGCTCATTGTCGTGGCAATACAGGCACAGCAGTTCCCAGTTGCTGCCATCGGGCGGATTGTTGTCGTGGTTGTGGTCGCGGTGGTGCACCGTCAGCTGCTGCACGTTGGCGCGCGTGAATTCGCGCATGCAGCGGCCGCAGACCCACGGGTACATCTTCAGCGAACGCTCGCGGTAGCCGCTCTCGCGCTGGTCGGCGGCGCGGCGCGCTTCAGCCACGATCTTGTCCAGTCTTGCCGCGTCGGGCTTTTTACTCTGCATGACAACTTTCGATATGGGAGGAAGAAGCATCCATTTTAATGAGGATGGGGGCGCAATTGTACTTTTTCTGCCACGGCGCCAGCCCGTGTCGCCGCCGGCGTGCTTTTTTTAGCGTGCGCGGCACCACGGCTACTTGATTTAAAGCAAAATAAGGCCAGCGACAGACCGCGAACAGACGATGGCAGCGGCGGCAACACGCTGACGCGCAAGGCGGCCGATTTCGGCTATCATGCGCGCCACGCCGCCCCTCCCCTTTTCCATGAATATAGCCTGCAAGCGCCCGTGATAGCGATAACAAGACCCCTGCAACGCCTTGCCCGCCGCCTGTACCGTCTCAGCCTGGTGCCCCTGTTCGCGCTCATCCTGCTGCTGGCGCTGTGGGCGGCCGTCTTTTACCAGGTGGGCCAGGAGCGGGCCAGCGCCGTGCGCGACGCCGTGGCCGTCAGCCAGTCGCTGGCGCGCACCCTGGCCGACCATACCAGTTTCACCTTGCGCCAGACGGATCACGCCACGCAATTGTTCAAGCTCAAATACGAGGAAACGGACGGCGGCCTGCGCCTGAATGAATTCACGCGCCGCCAGGGCTTGCTCGACAGCGTGCTGCCGTCGAAGCTGGCATTGCCGATCGCCCTCGTCGATGCGCAGGGCAATGTGCTCGACAGCGCCAACGCCTACCTGCCGGAAAACCTGGCCGGCCAGGCATTTTTCAAGGCGCTGGCCGCGAATGCGTCCGACACGGTCCTGGTCGACACGCCCATGCTCGACGCGGGCGGCAAGCACTGGACCATCCGCCTGGCGCGCCGCCTGAACGATGCGCAAGGCCGCTTTGCCGGCGCCATCGTCATCCTCGTCGACCCCACGTATTTTGTCGACGACTACGACCGCCTGAACCTCGATGAACAGGGCGCGCTGATGCTGGTGGCGCGCGACAGCGGCCTGACGGCGGGGCGCATCGGCGAACAATTGATCCTCAGCGACCGCATCGACTTCCGCATGCCGGGACCGCCGCAGCACGCCGCCGGAGAATTGCTGATCGAGCCGCCCGTCGACGCGACGTCCCGCATCTACAGCTACCACGAGCTGCCGCGCTACCCGCTGCTGGCCGTGGTGGGCGTGAGCCGCGCCGTCGCCCTGGCGCGCTTCGAACACCGCCGCCTGATATATGTCGGCGCGCTGCTCGCCGCCAGCGTGCTCATTGCCGGCTTTACGACCCTGCTGATGCGCCAGAGCGCGCGCCTGCGCCGCAGCATCCGCCAGGCCACGGAAACGCAAGCCTTGCTGCGCGCGGCGCACCAGGGCAGCCTCGATGCCGTGCTGCTGCTGAAAGCCTGGCGCGCCGCGCCGGGCAAGCCGGTGGAAGACTTCACCTTTGCCGACATCAACGAGCGCGCCGCCGACATGCTGGGCAAGCCGCGCTCCGAACTGCTGGGCCAGCGCGTGCTGCCGCTGATACCGCTGCTGCGCGGCGAGCGTTTCTTCAAGCGCTTCGTGCTGGTGATGGAAACGGGCCAGCCGCTGGAAGATGAATTCGAACTGCCGCTGGCCTCGGGCGGCACGCGCTGGCTGCGCCACCAGGTGGTGCCGATCGCCGACGGCGTGGCCGTCACCTCGCGCGACATCAGCGCGCGCAAGCACGACGAACTGGCGCTGCAGGACAACCGCAGCTTCCTGCAGTCGCTGATCGACCATCTGCCCGTGCTGGTCTACGTAAAAAGCGCGCGCCCGGAAAATTTCGGCCAGATGGAAGTGTGGAACAAGGCGGCCGAGGACATCACCGGCCACCTGGCCGCCGACGTCATCGGCAAGACCGATTGCCAGGCCTTCCCGCCCGACTTCGGCCTGCACGACGCCGAGGACGACCGCGCCATCCTGGCCGAGCGGGGCGTCATCGACCATACGGAAAAGCCGTTGCGCCTGTTCGATGGCAGCCTGCGCTACCTGCGCGCCGTCTCCGTACCCGTGTTCGACGAGCGCCAGCAGATCGAACATATCCTGTGCATCGCCGAGGATATCTCGCAGCGCCGCCAGCAGGAACTGGAACTGCGCCAGAAACAGGCCGAACTGGCCGCCGTCAACGACGCTTCGCCGCTCGGCCTGGTGCGCCTGGACCGCCAGCGCCGCTGCACCTACGTCAACCGCACCTTCGAATCGATCACGGGCTTGCCGCGCGCGGCCGCCCTGGGCGCCGGCTGGACCAGCGCCCTGCACCCGGACGACTATCCGCTGATGCACGTGGCGCTGGAACAGCTCACGCGCAGCCATGCGCCATTCCAGTCCACCCTGCGCTGCCTGCACCGCGCCGGCAGGCTGGTCTGGGTCTCCGTCAAAATTGCCCCCATCCTCATCGACGGCCGGATCGAAGGCTACGTGGGCAGCCTGGACGACATCACCATCCTGCGCGAATCGGAAGTGGCGCTGCTGGAAAGCGAAGCGCGCCTGCGCACCATCGCCGACACCCTGCCGGCCATGATCGCCTACATCGACGCCGACCAGGTCTACCGCTTCCTGAACATCGCCTATGAACGCGAATTCGGCCTGACGGGCCGGCAAGCGCTGGGCAAGAGCGTGCGCGACACGGTGGGCGAGGCGCGCTACCGCACGGTGGCGCCGTACATCGAAAGAGTGCTGGCGGGCGAAACCCTGAGCTTCGAGGAAGAAGACGACAAGGAAGGCATCGAGCGCTGCCTGGAAGTGATCTACATCCCGCAGATCGGCGAAGACAAGCTGCAGGTGGTGGGCTTTCACGTGATGCGCCAGGATATCACCGTGCAAAAGCGCGAAAAACAGCGCCTGCTGAAACTGGCCCAGGTCGACGCGCTGACGGGTTTGTCGAACCGCGCCGGCTTCCAGCAAAAACTCAGCGACGCCATGCACGCGAGCCGCCAGCATCAGCACCTGATGGCCGTCATGTACATGGATATCGACCGTTTCAAGCCCGTCAACGACACACACGGCCACGGCACCGGCGACGCGCTGCTGCGCGCCTTCGCCCAGCGCCTGACGCAAACCATGCGCGTCACCGACATCGTCGCCCGCCTGGGCGGCGACGAATTCACCATCATCATGGAACAGATCACCCGGCCCGAGGACGCGGCCGTGCTGGCGGAAAAAATCGTCGCCGCCATGCAGCAGCCGTTCGAACTCGATGGCATCACCGTGCGCATTTCCGCCAGCATCGGCCTGGCTTTCTACCGCGACGAAGACATCCCCCCTGCCGTGCTGCTGCAGCGGGCCGACGTGCTGCTGTACAAGGCCAAGCAGGATGGCCGGAATACCTATCGCGCCGGGATGCTGACCACTTGATATGGCCGCTGGTGCCTGGCGCGGGTCTGACCCCTATCATTCCTGCTATATTGGCGCCTGTCTTCCCTACCCTTGGCCCACCATGCGCCTGCTGCACACTTCCGACTGGCATCTGGGCCAGACCCTGCACAATTACGAGCGGGGCTACGAGCACCAGCGCTTCCTCGACTGGCTGCTCGACACGCTCGTGGCCGAAAAGGTCGACGTGCTGCTCGTTGCCGGCGACGTGTTCGACAACGCCAACCCGTCGGCCGCCTCGCAAAAGCAGCTGTACGTCTTCCTGCAGCAGGCGCGCGCGCGCCTGCCCGCGCTGCAGCTGGTCGTCGTCGCCGGCAACCACGATTCGGCGGGACGGCTCGAAGCGCCCGGGCCCCTGCTGGCCGCGCACGGCACGCACGTGATCGGCCATCTGCTGCGCGACGAAGATGGCCAGATCGACCTGGAGCGCCTGCTGCTGCCTTTGACGGGCGCCGATGGGCAAGTGCAAGCCTGGTGCCTGGCCGTGCCCTTCCTGCGTCCCGGCGACGTGCCGAAACTGCCGGCCGGCGATACCCAGGACGCCTACCTGGGCGGCATCGCCCTGCTGTACCGCCAGCTGGCGGACCTGGCGCTGGCGCGCCGCCAGCCCGGCCAAGCCATCGTAGCCATGGGCCACTGCCACATGGTGGGCGGCGAAATGTCCAACGATTCCGAGCGCCGCATCGTCATCGGCGGCACGGAAATGCTGCCGTCGGGGATTTTTGACGCCGCCATCGCCTATGCGGCGCTGGGCCATTTGCACAAGGCGCAAGCCGTGGGCGGCCAGGCGCATATCCGCTATTGCGGCAGCCCGATTCCCCTGTCCTTCGCCGAAGTCAATTATCGCCATCAGGTGCTGTGCCTGGACATCGATGGCGAACAGCTGAAGGACGTGCGCACCATCGAAGTGCCGCGCGCCGTGCCCCTCTTGCGCGTGCCCGCCACGCCGGCGCCGATCGACGAGGTGCTGGCGCAGCTGGCCGCCCTCGACGTACCCGCCGCCGCACCGGAAGCGCAGCCCTTCCTGGAAGTGCGCGTGCGCCTCGATGCGCCGGAACCGGGCCTGCGCACGCGCATCGAAACAGCGCTCGACGGCAAGCAGGTGCGCCTGGCGAAGATCGAAACGTCGAGCGCCGCGCGCAGCAGCGCGCCCGAGAACATGACGCTCGACCAATTGAGCCAGCTGCAGCCCGAGGACATCTTCCGCCGCCTGTACCTGCAAAAATACGGCCGGCCCGCGCCGCCCGAACAACTGTCGGCCCTGGCCGAACTGCTGCTGCCCGGCGCCTGACGGTACCTGAAGAACCATGAAAATACTGAAAATCAGCGGCAAGAACCTGGCCTCGCTGGCCGGCGAATTTGAAGTCGACTTCCAGCAGGAGCCGCTGGCGTCCTCCGGCCTGTTTGCCATCAGCGGCCCCACGGGCGCGGGCAAGAGCACCCTGCTCGACGCCCTGTGCCTGGCCCTGTACGACGCCACGCCGCGCCTGCTGAAGGTGCTGGGCCGGGGCAGCGCCCTGCCCGACGTGGGCAAGGAAACCGTCAACGCCCAGGATACGCGCACCCTGCTGCGCCGTGGCACGCCGGACGGTTACGCGCAAGTGGACTTCGTCGGCAACGATGGCGCAAGCTATCGCGCGCGCTGGAGCGTGCGCCGCTCGCGCACCCGGGCCGAAGGGGCGCTGCAGGCGACCGCCATGAGCTTGCACCAGCTGCCAGCGCTGCAGCCCATCGGCGGCACCAAGACGGAAGTCAAGGAAGAGATCGAAAAGCGCATCGGCCTGTCGTTCGACCAGTTTACGCGCGCCGTGCTGCTGGCGCAGAACGAGTTTTCCACCTTCCTCAAGACGGAAGACAATGAACGGGGAGAATTGCTGGAAACCCTGACGGGCAGCAGCATCTATACCGACATTTCCATGCGCGCCTTCGAGCGGGCGAAGAAGGAAAAACAGGTCCTCGAACGCCTGGGCGAAAAACTGGCCGACCAGCGGCCCCTGTCGCAGGAAGAGCGGGCCGAGACCGAAGCGCTGTGCGGCGCGGCCGACACCGCCCTGCACACCCTCGACTTGCGCAAGGCGGTGCTGGAGCTGCAGCAGCGCTGGCACCAGGAGACGCACAAGCTGCAAAGCCAGATAGCAGCGGCGCAAGAGACGCTCGATGGCGCGGATGCCGAACGCACCGCGTCCGAAGGACGCCGCGCGGCGCTGGCGCAGTGGGAATTGCTGCAGCCGGCGCGGCCCCTCATCGACGACGTGGCGCGCCTGGCGAACGACATCGCCGGCACCGGTGCCGCGCTGGAAGCGTCGCGCGCGCAGGCGGCGCAAGCCGTGGCCAGCGAAACGCAACTGGCTGCCAGCGTGCAACTGGCGGCGGCGGCCTTGCAAGCCAGGGAAACGGCGCAGCGCGACGCGGCGCCCCGGCTCGATCAAGCCAAGGCACTCGATGCCGGCATTGCGGCACACTTGCCTGCCCACCGCCAGGCGCAGGATGGCGCACTGGCGGCCGACCAGGCCAACGAAACGGCGCGCGCCACCTTGCACGAGCTGCAGCAGCACCAGCACGCCATGCAGGCGGAGCAGGAAACGGGCCGCCTGTGGCTGGCGTCGCACCAGCACTGGCAAGCGCTGGCCGCGTCATGGCAATTGTCGGACCAGTTGTTCGCCCAGGCCGGCCAGGCGGCCGCGCAAGCCGATGCTGCCGACGCCAGGGCGGCCGACGCGGCGCAGCTGGTGCGCGCGGCAGGCGCCGCGGGCCAGGAGGCACAGGCCGCGTTGACGGCGGCCGCCGCCACGCTCGCCGCGCACGATGCGCAGCGGCGCGAGGCGCAGTGCGCCGTGCAAGCCATCGATGGACAGCTGCTGCAGCAACAGCGCGGCCAGCTGGAAGACCATGCGCGCCAGTTGAATGCGGCGGAAAAGACGTGGACGGAACTGGCGCGCAAGCAGCAGGAGCTGGCGCACGGACAAGCAAGGGCGGCGCAACTGGCGCAGGCCGCACAAACGGAAACGACGGCGCTGGCGGCGCAGGCGGCACAAACGGCGCTGCTGGAAGCGGCCCTGGCGCAGGCGGAAAAATCCTTGAAAGGGGCGGAAGCGGCATGCGCGGCCAGCGTGGAGCAGTTGCGCGCCACCTTGCAGGACGAGCAGCCCTGCCCCGTCTGCGGCGCGCTGGAACACCCGTACAGCCACGCCGACGACGCCCTGCAGGCGATGCTGGCCAGCTTGCAGGATGAGGTACTGGCTTGCCGCGCGCAGGCGCGCAGCAATCTGGAGCGGCTGGCCACGCACAAGGCGGCGCTGGCCGCGACCGCGCGCGAACAGGCGCAGACGGATGCGGAACTGGCCGTCCTGCCGCCCGCCATCGACAGCTTGAACGCGCAATGGCAGCCGCATGCGGACACCCTGCAACTGCCGCCGGCAAGCCAGCGCGCGGACTGGTTCGCGCAGCAGCTGACGGCCAATGCGGCAGCCCTGCAAGCGCTGGCGCAGCAGGAGGCGGCGCTGCGCCAGGCCGGCGCGCGGCGCGAGCAAGCGCAGGCGGCGCACGAACTGGCCGGCGCCGAACACGCGCGCTGCACTAGCGCCGTCGCCGAAACGCAGACGCGTCTGGCGCAATTGCAGGCACAGCAGGCGGCCGGTCTGGACAAGGCGGAAACGTCGCGCGGCGCGCTTGACGGCTTGCTGGCGCAGCTCGATGCCGCGTTTGCCGACGTGGAAGGCGCCGAAGGCTGGAAAGACAGCTGGCGCGCCGGCCCCGCCGCCTTCCGCGCGGCGCGCGAAACGGAAAGCCGGCAATGGCTGAAACAGCAGGCGGACCAGGACCAGCGCGGCCACGCGCTGGCGACCCTGGCCGCGCAGCTGGAAGCGGCGCAGCTGGCCGCCGGCAAGGCACGGCAAACGGCGCAGGAGTCCCACGCCGCCTTTGCCGCCGCCGACAAACAGCGCACGGCACTGCAAGCGGAGCGCAACGCGCTGTGGCAGGGCCAGAGCGTGGCCGAGGTGGAACGCAGCCTGGCGGCGGCCATCGCGCAGGCCAAAGACCAGCTGGCGCAGCAGCAGGCGGCGGCCCACGCGGCCAGCGCGCAGCGCACGCGCCTCGACGAAGCGTGCGCGCAGCTGGCGCAGCGCCTGGCCGCCCTGCGCGAACAGGAGCACGGCGCCACCGTCGCCCTGCACGACTGGCTGCAGCAATTCCGGCAGCGTCACTCCGGCCACGCGCCCGACACGCTCGACGAGCTGCGCGCGCGCCTGGCCATCTCCATGGACGCCATGCGCGCCGAGCGCGACGCCCTGCAAGTAATCGCCGACCGCCACACGGCGGCCGTTTCCGTGCTGGCCGAGCGCCGGCAGCAACTGGCCGCGCACGTGCAGCAGCCGCCGGAAGCGCTGGAAATGGACGAGGCCGTACTGCAGGCGGCGCTGGACGCGCTGGGCGCCGAACGCCAGGCGGCCAACCAGGAAGCGACGCGACTGCGCCTGGCCATCGCGCAGGACGACGCCAGGCGCCACAGCGCGCAAGCGATGCTGGCGCAGATCGAGGCGCAAGCCGTGATCGAACGGCGCTGGGCCAGCCTGAATGAATTGATCGGCTCGGCCGACGGCAAGAAATTCCGCAACTACGCGCAGCAATTCACGCTGGAAGTGCTGCTCGGCTATGCCAACGCGCACCTGAACCACCTGGCGCGCCGCTACCAGCTGGAACGCATCGACAACCCGAACAACCCGTCGCTGGGCCTGATGGTGCGCGACCAGGACATGGGCGGCGAGCTGCGCTCCGTGCACTCGCTGTCGGGCGGCGAATCGTTCCTCGTTTCGCTGGCCCTGGCGCTGGGCCTGGCCTCGCTATCCTCGAACCGGGTGCGCGTGGAATCGCTGTTCATCGACGAGGGCTTCGGCAGCCTGGACACGGAAACCCTGCGCGTGGCCATGGATGCGCTCGACGGCTTGCAAGCGATGGGACGCAAGGTGGGCGTCATCTCGCACGTGCAGGAAATGACGGAGCGCATCGCCACCCGCATCCTCGTGCAGCCTGGGTCCGGCGGCAAGAGCGTGGTGACGGTGCGCTAAGAGCTTATCCCGGTAGGGAGCGTCTTCTGCTGGCAGCGCATCAGGAGCGCGGACAAGGCGTGAGGAGGACGCGTGGCGAGCCACGCGACGACGAGCAACGCAGTCCCCGCTTCTGAGGGGCGCCAGCAGGGGATGTATTCATCTACCGGGATAGGCTCTAAGGGCGTGGCAAAGGCGTCATCGAGCTAGCGGTTCGCGGCCCAGCCGGAGCAAATCCCAGCCCAGTTCGCGGCGGATCTGCTCGGGGTCGGGCGGGGGCCGGCGCTGTTCCAGCTCCGCTTTCAACCATTTTCTCACCAGCTCCTTGGCGGGCTGTACAGGCTTTTCCTTGTCACGCTTGTCCATGGTGCTACCTCTTCAATGGCGGTCAGACGACCTCCTATATACGTTCAACGTCACGGCGCGGATTCAGTTGACGTACGCGTGGCGCAGATGCAACAACGTGTAACGGTGGCCGGAGTGCGTTAAAATCGCCGCCTTCGCGTAGGCACCGCCTACGCCCCGCAACAGTTCAAGGAACCCCATGAAAGCCGCCCGCAGCCTCACCTTCAAGTGCGTAAAATGTCACAAATCCATGCAGGTTTACCTGCAAAAAGTCTCCGCCTGCTCGCATATCCAGCCGTATCAGGGCATTTGCGCATGCGGCGAACTCAAGCGTCACGCCACGGGCCAGGCCGATGCCGTCAAGTCCTACCTGGAATCGGCAGACGGTAGCTGGTCGCACCATCACTAATGGTTAAAGAATGGGGCGATATTGCCGTTAATTCGCCTATCTTCCCCATTTGAACCGACCATGTCCCAGCTCCCCGCCCTCCTTTCCGGCTCGCGCCAGCCCGCCGCCAATCCCCTGGCAGGACAGGCGCCGCCAAAAGCAGGCGCCGGCGCGTCCGGCCTGGCCGCTTCGCCCCTGATGCAGCGCACGGCGCAAGACGTGGTGGCGCTGTCGAAAAATGGCCTGGACCTGTCGGCCAAGGGATTGTCGCAACGGACCGATGCGCTGGGCAACGCCACGGTCGACGTGGCGCAGGATTTTCTCTCCACCATGACGCGCCAGCTGTTCGGCGACGGCGCCACGGTTGCCTTCGATTCCGTCGACCTGCAGGCCGGTTCCAGCTTCAGCAGTGGCAGCGCCAGCGTCTCGGGCGCCAACGGCAGCAGCCGCGCGGCCGCCTTCAGCCTCGATGAAAACGCGCATTTCCTCGGCAAGGGCAAGATCACGACGGCCGATGGCCAGACCTTCGACTTCGAAGTGGAAGTGCAATATCGATCGAACATCAGCGCGGGCGTCCTTGAGCAAACGCAAGAAGCCGACGAAGAAGCAAGCTCCGCCGACGACGCCAGCCTGCCCGCCAGGGAGTTGCCCGCCACGCACTTCGGCGGCAATCTGCACGACCTGTTCAAGCTGCTGGGCCAGCAATTGCAAAGCAATCTCTATCAGGGCACGTCCGATGGCGCCAGCGCCAGCGGCAAGGATGGCGACCTGGCGGGCAGCCTGAGCTTGCGTTTGCTCAAGCTGGTGCAGCCGGAGCATGCCACCGAGACCGCAAAAGTCGACAGGCAAGCCGTGGCAACCACGCCGGAAGAGCAGGCGCGCGCCCGTGCGCTGGCACTCGCCTATGGCACGGACACGGCAAACAGCACGGCCGGCGACGTATAATGGAAGACGGCCTGCGCAGGCGACCATGCCGCGCGCCCCCTTCTATCGATTGAATCCCATGTCCGACACTTCTTCACCTACCGTTCATCCGCAGATCCACTGGAGCGAAAACGGCGCCGAGCATTCGGCCCGCTGGCGCTCGGAAAGCGGCATGCCGCCGCCCAAGCGCGTCGTCATCGCCGACGACCGCACGACGGCCGACCAGGCTTACCGCCTGGCCTGCGAAGGCACGGCCATGCTGTGGCGCGGCGACTTCCAGAACGCGCGCCAGCTGCTGCAGGCGTTGGCGCGGCGCGCCGACCACAAGAACGACAAGCCAAGCAAGAAGGCCAAGGCCGCCAAGCTGGCGAAACCCGAACCGACTGCCACGGAAGCCTTCCATTTGCACCGCCAGGCCCAGTCGCAGCGCGCCCGTACCCTGGCCATGCTGCTGCTGCCTTTCGACGCCGACTACACGATTCCGCTGCGCCGCGCGCCGGACGTGAAACTGGCTTGCAATGAAGCGTATGGCCGCGGCGAAGAGCCGTTCGTCGCCTCGCTGCGCGAGCTGCTGGGCCTGATCGGCGCGCACGAATGGCGCCGCACGGGCGTGGAACTGCCGGCCCTGGGCCAGCGCATCCATCCGCATTACGGCGTGTTCGCGCCCATCCGCGGCGAGTACGTGGGCCTGGTGGCGGAAGCGCCGCTGCCCGCGCGCGCCAAGCTGGCCTTCGATATCGGCACGGGCACGGGCGTGCTGGCCGCCGTGCTGGCGCAGCGCGGCATCGAACGCATCGTCGCCACCGACCAGGACCCGCGCGCCCTGTCCTGCGCGCGCGAGAACCTGGCCCGCCTCGATTTGCAGGGCAAGGTCGACGTGGTGCAGGCCGACCTGTTCCCCGCCGGCCGCGCGCCGCTGGTCGTGTGCAATCCGCCCTGGCTGCCGGCCCGTCCAAGTTCGCCGATCGAATATGCCGTCTACGATCCGGACAGCCGCATGCTGCGCGGTTTCCTCGCCGGCCTGGCCGACCACCTGGAGCCAAGCGGCGAAGGCTGGCTGATTTTGTCCGACCTGGCCGAGCACCTGGGCTTGCGCCCGCGCGCGCAATTGCTCGAATGGATAGCGCAAGCGGGCTTGAAAGTCGTCGACCGCCTGGACGTGAAACCCACGCACCCGCGCGCCCAGGATGCGACGGACAGCCTGCACGCGGCCCGCTCGCAGGAAGTCACGTCGCTGTGGCGCCTGGCGGCGGCATAATCGAGGGTCTGAAACCCGGCCATTGCGCATTGCAGCAAACCCCGCTATAATTCGCCTGCGGGGTGGAGCAGTCTGGCAGCTCGTCGGGCTCATAACCCGAAGGTCACAGGTTCAAATCCTGTCCCCGCAACCAATATTTGAAAGCCGCTGATTCCTGCAAAGGATCGGCGGCTTTTTCCATGGCGGCGCGCTATGCCCGCGACCATCATGCAAGGCAAATGCCCCCGGTTGCGCTCCGCTCTTTCGCAATGCAACAAACTCGGTTATAATTCGCCTGCGGGGTGGAGCAGTCTGGCAGCTCGTCGGGCTCATAACCCGAAGGTCACAGGTTCAAATCCTGTCCCCGCAACCAATACATAAAAACCGCTGACTCCTGCAAGGGATTCAGCGGTTTTTTCATTCCAGGCCTGGCCCGCTCACGCGGCGACGCTGGCCCTGATCTGCCTGGCCGCCGCATGCAGGCTGGCCGCCACCCGTTCCAGCTTGTCGGCACCCGCCGTTTCGGCCAGCGCGGCAAAGGCGCTGATATGAAACGTGGCCACCATCGCCGGCGACACTTCCAGTTCCAGCGCGGTCTTGCTCAATTCCGTCGACGCTTCGAGGTAAGGCTCGCTGCCCGCCTCGAACGCCTGCTTCGTTTCCAGCAATTCCTGGCCGCCTTCCGCCTTGGCCAGGCACGCATCGACCTTTTGCTGGAAGGCCGGCAAGGTATCGCGCACGGGGCCGGCGTCCGGCGCCGCTTCGGGTTCCGGCTCCGCAGGTGCAGGCGCGGCTGCGGCCGGCTTGTCCGCCGGCGGCATGTCGCGCAGGGTCAGCCAGCGTTCGACGGCGAGGAAATCGGCAAACGGCTCGGCCACCTTGGGATTCATCAGCCAGACCTCGCCCGTGCGCCAGTCGATCCGGGCGCCGCGCTCATTTCTCGCCAACAGAATATCCTTGCCGCCATCGGCATTCGACACCCGGCCGATATCGAGCCAGTTCATCAGTTCCGCCTGGCGCGACATCGCGTTGACCCGGTGGAAAAAGGCCAACCATAAGAATCGGGCGACCAGGAGAACCAGGGCACCGCCAACCATCCACATCATTTTTCGCTCCGCACCACATCGACAGCCCGCATTTTCTCACATGAAAGCTTGCGCCAAGGAAACTTTTACATCTGCCGTGCGCGGGCGCAAATCCGCCGCCGCACACGACTTGGCGCGCAGTCGCATTTCAGCAACGCCGCGTTTTCCCGATTGCCTGGCGGGCGCCGCTACGTTATTATGAGAACAATTCTCATTTAGATTAAGTCATCCCGTACGCATGCTGTCCGCCCCTTCCCCGCCGTCCGATTTCCAGTCGCTGTATGCCGAGCACCATTCCTGGCTGCTGCATTGGCTGAAGCGCCGCCTGCACGATGCGGGGCTGGCGGGCGACCTGGCGCAGGATACCTTCCTGAAGATCTTCGTTGCGCGCAGCAGTGCCGGGATCGCGCAGCCGCGCCCTTTCCTGGCCACCATCGCCAAACGCCTGCTGGCCAACCACTGCCGGCGCGAAGCGCTCGAACGGGCCTACCTCGACGCCCTGCTGCACCAGCCGCATGCCTGCACGCCGTCGCCGGAAGCGATGTCCCTCCTGCTCGAATCGCTGCAACTGGTCGACCGCGCGCTGGACCAGCTTTCCGCCAAGGCCAGGGCCGCCTTCCTGCTGGCCCACCTGGACGGCATGACCTATGCCGAGATCGCTGCCGAACTGGGCACCACCACGCATTCCGTCAAAAAATACCTGAGCAAGGCCAACCTGCTGTGCTTTTTTGCCGTGCCCGATTTTGTCGCGCCCTGAGATGCGCGGCGCCACCGTCTACGCCCAGGGCCAGCCCATCGACCTGGCCATCGCCATGCAGGCGGCCGAATGGCTGGCCACCCTGATGAGCGGTGCCACCACGCCGGCGGAAAAAACAGCCTGGCAACAGTGGCGCCAGGCGCATCCCGACCACGAACGCGCGTGGCAGCACATCGAAAGCGTCAGCGGCAGCTTGCGCGAACTCGATGCGCAGGCCAGCCGCAAGGCACTGCTGCAACGTCCCGCCGCGCTCCCGGTCTCGCGGCGCAGCAGCCTGCGGTTGCTGGCGTGGGCATCGACCATCGGCCTCACGGGCTGGTTCGGCGCGCGCTCGGAATACGCGCCCGACTTTGCCCGCGCCGCGCTGGCCGACCTGTCCACTGGCGTGGGCGAACGCCGCGAGCTGACCCTGCCCGACGACACCCGCTTGCACCTGAACAGCGGCAGCGCCGTCAACATCCGCTACACGGGCACGCAGCGCCTGCTGCAGCTGGTGCAGGGCGAAGTCTTCATCGCCACCGCCCGAGAAACGGGCATGCCCTACCGCCCCTTCCTCGTCGAAACCGCGCACGGCCGCGCGCAGGCGCTGGGCACGCGCTACTCGGTGCGCCAGGCGGACGGCAGCACCGAGGTCGCCGTCGAAGAAGGCGCCGTCCGGCTGCTACCGCGCCAGGGCGATGGCAATCTGCTCCTCCGCGCTGGCCAGGGCGGCGGCATGACGGCGCAGCAGGTCTTGCCCGCGCACGCCGTTTCGCCCGACATCTGGGCCTGGCGCCAGGGCTTGCTGCTGGCCGATGCCATGCCGCTGCGCGACTTCCTGCATGAACTGAGCCGCTACCGCCACGGCTTGCTGGGCTGCGACGACGCCGTCGCCGGCCTGCGCATTTCCGGCGTCTTCCCGCTGGCCGACCTGGACGCCGTGCTGCTGTCGCTGCCCGACTCCCTGCCGGTGGACGTGCGCCTGCGCACTCGCTACTGGGTGCAGGTGGAAGCGCGCCAGCAGCGCTGACCATTTATTTTGAGGCCGACGCAAAAAAAAGTACCCGCTTTCGCTTCTCGCGTGACCTGTGTAGGCAACGTCCTTTTTGACGACTACACCACAAGGTAACCATGTCTCTTGCCATTCACTCCAAGCCGCGCATCAAGCGCATGGCGTATGCCATCCAACTCGTCTTCATCGGTTCGGCCCTGCTGCTGAACGCCCAGGCGCCAGCCCTGGCGCAGGAAAGCGCAGCAGCGCCAGCGGCCAGCCTCGACTTCCAGGTGCCGGCCGGCGACCTGGCGACGGCGCTGCGCCAGGTCGCCAGCCAGTCGCGGGTCATCCTCAGCTTCACGCCGGAGCAGACGCGCGGCAAGACGTCGGCCGGCTTGAGCGGCCGCCACGACGTGCTGGCCGCCCTGAACGGCGTGCTGCGCGGCACGGGCCTGAAGGCCGAGCGCAGCGTCAACGGCAGCTATGTGCTGCGCCCGGCCGATGCCGCGGCGGGTGGCGAAGCGCTGTCGATGATGCCGGAAGTGTCGGTCAAGGCGCAGCAGGATGCCACCGAAGGCTCGGGCGCGTATGTCTCCACCCTGCCGATCGCCACGGCCACGCCACTGGGCCTGTCGATCCGGGAAACGCCGCAGTCGGTCAGCGTCATCACGCAGCAGCGCATGCAGGACCAGGGCTTGAGTACGATCGCGCAAGTGATGGCGCAAACGCCGGGCATCACGCTGTATTCGCTGGGCAGCGAACGCACGGGCTTTACTTCGCGCGGCTATTCGATCACCAATTACCAGCTCGATGGCGTCAGCACGCATTCGGAAAACCTGGGCCTCGATGCAATACCGTCGCAAAGCCTGGCCGACATGGCGCTGTACGACCGCATCGAAGTGCTGCGCGGCGCCTCGGGCCTGATGACGGGCGCGGGCGATGCCTCGGGCACCATCAACATGGTGCGCAAGAAGCCGACGGCGCAATTCCAGGCCTCCGTCGAGGGCGAGCTGGGTTCCCACGATGAGCGGCGCGCCATGGCCGACGTTGCCGGCCCGCTCAACGACGCGGGCACGGTGCGCGGCCGCCTGGTGACAGTGTACGAGGAAGGCGACAGCATCGTCGACGGCTACAGCCGCGACAAGAAAGTGGTCTACGGCGTGCTCGAGGCGGACCTGTCCGCCGACACGAAACTGACGGCCGGCGTCACGCACCAGCGCAAGCGCTCGAACGGATCCCTGTCCTACCTGGGCTTTCCCCTGTTCTACAGCAATGGCAGCATGACAAACCTGCCCCGCTCCTTCAGCCCGGCGGCCACGTCGAATCGCTTCGACACCAATTCGACCGACGTCTTCGCCACTGTGGAACACACGCTGGCGAACGACTGGAAGCTGAAAATCTCGGCCAACCGCGTGCAGTCGTCGCAGGAAGAGCGCTCCGTCTACCTGAACGTCAGCGGCGGCTTGCCCGACCAGACCACGGGCGATGGCCTGCGCCTGAACGCCGACTACCGCGACTACCAGCTCCAGGTCAACAGCGTGGACGTCAACGTGCGCGGACCGTTCAGCGCATTCGGCCGCCAGCACGAACTGGTGCTGGGCATGGACTACAACGAATTTCAAAGCACGACGGATGCACGTTTCGACAACGGCATCGAGCGCACGCCTGTCAACCTGTACCGCTGGAATCGCACGGCGACGCCCGTGTTTGGCAGCACCAGCACTCCCTACGACAGCACGCGCCGCCAGGCCAGCGCGTATGCCGCCACGCGCCTCAATCTCTCCGAGCGCCTGAAACTGATCGCTGGCGCCAAGGTGCTGCGCTACAGCGAGAATTACATTTTTGGCGTGCCTTCCGACCAGTTTTACAGTACATCGCCAGCGTCGGAGAGCCGCGTCTTCACGCCATATGGCGGCCTGGTGTTCGACATCGACGGCACGCACAGCGCCTACGCCAGTTATTCCACCATCTATCAGCCGCAAGCATCGCAGGACCGCTACGGCAAGCTGCTGGCGCCGCGCGAAGGCAAGACCCTGGAAGCGGGCGTCAAGAGCGGCTGGCTCGATGGCCGCCTGAACACGGCTGCCGCGCTGTACCAGATCCGCCAGGACAATCTGGCCGAATCGGATCCGGGTTATTACGTGCCTGGCACAAAGATTTCCGCCAACCGCGCCATCAAGGGCGCCAGGACCCAGGGCGTGGACCTGGAAGCGACGGGCGCCCTGACGCCGGACTGGAACATCTCGGCCTCGTGGTCGTACAGCCAGACGGAAGACAATACGGGCAAGAGCATCCTGACCACCTTCCCGCGCCACCTGGTGAAACTGTGGACCACTTACCGCCTGCCCGGCGAATTCAAGCGCCTGACGGTGGGCGGCGGCATGAACTGGCAAAGCCGCGTGTATTCCGACATCGATGCGTGGCAGGTCGAGCGCACCCTGCATTGGGAACAGAAGGCGTACTCGGTGGCCAGCCTGATGGCGCGCTACGACGTCAGCGACAAGCTGTCGGCCACCGTCAACGTGGCCAACCTGTTCGACAAGCAGTACACGGCTTCCGTGTCGGACTGGTGGTTGTCGGGCATGCATGGTCCGGCGCGCAAGGTGGCGTTGACCGTGCGCTACCAGTTCTGATGCGCTGAAGGGGGGCGAATATTTCACACTATCGAGGGGCCGGTGATACAATTTTCCGCTTCACGGGCACAGACCATGGCCCGTGCCACCCAAGGAGAATGTGTGAAGGACCTCGCCCCCGCCCTGCCAGCCGATCCGGCCGACCAACCCGCCAATCCCTCGCGCCGGCGCATTTTCCAGGCCGCTTCCGCAGTCGGCCTGGCCGCCAGCCTGCCCGCGCTGGCCGATGCCGCGCCAGCCAGGAAGACCATCGCCAAGGGTTCGCTCGACGCGAAACTCAAGGCGCACGTCAAGAACGTGGTCGTGATCTACCTGGAAAACCGCAGTTTCAACAACCTGTTCGCCAACTTCCCCGGCACCAGCGCGCCCCTGTCCGCCGTCACGGCCGAACAGGCGCAGCAGCTGGACCGCGACGGCAAGCCGCTGGCCACCCTGCCGAAGATCTGGGGCGGCCTGGTGCCGAACCAGCAGAATATCGGCGGCATCGATTACCTGATCAAGGAAGACCAGATTTCCGGCCTGCCCAACGCGCCCTACAAATTGAGCGACGCGGCCGGCAAGCCCCTGCCCGAGAGCATCATCACGCGCGACCTCGTGCACCGTTTCTATAACAATCAGATGCAGATCAACGGCGGCAAGAACGACGGCTTTGCCGCGTGGGCCGACAGCGGCGGCCTGGTGATGGGCCATTACGGCGAAACGTCGAAAAACCTGAACCTGTGGCAGATCGCCGAACAGTACACCTTGTGCGACAACTTCTTCATGGCGGCCTTCGGCGGCTCCTACATGAACCACCAGTTCCTCGTGACGGGCCGCGCCAACGAATATTTCAATGCTTCCGAGACGGCGGCGAAGAAAAAGATCGCCGTGCTGTCCGACGGCCCGCAAGGCGTGCGCCTGGCGATCTCGCCCGACTGCCCCGCCTCCGCGCTGGACGGCAAGCCGAAATACGTCAACGACGGCGCCCTCACCCCGGACGGCTATGCCGTCAACACCATGGCGCCGCCATATCAACCGAGCTACATCCGCCCGGCCTTCGACGGCGACCCGCTGCATGCCGACCCGGCCGACGCGAATACCCTGCCGCCGCAAACCTACGACACCATCGGCGACCTGCTGTCGCGCAAGGGCGTCAGCTGGGCGTGGTATGGCGGCGGCTGGCAAGCGGCGCTCGACCACAAGGGCGGCGGCAGCAAGCCGAACTTCCAGTTCCACCACCAGCCGCTGAACTACTTCAAGCAGTTCGCCCCCGGCACGGCCGCGCGCGCCGAACACCTGCGCGACGGCGGCACGGGCGACAGCCCGATCTCGAACAAATTCCTCGCCGCGGCCGTGGCGGGCAAGCTGCCGGCCGTGACCTTCTACAAGCCGCAGGGCAATCTGAACCTGCATGCCGGTTATTCGGACATCGAGTCGGGCGACCAGCACGTGGCCAACGTCATCCAGCATCTGAAGGAATCGCCGCAGTGGAAAGACATGATCGTGGTGATCACGTTCGATGAAAACGGCGGCTGGTGGGACCACGTGGCGCCGCCGAAGGGCGACCGCTGGGGGCCGGGCACGCGCATTCCCGCCATCGTCGTCTCGCCGTACGCGAAGAAAGGCGCCGTCGACCACAGTTTTTATGACACGACGTCGATCCTGCGCCTGATCACGCGCCTGCACGACTTGCCGCTGCTCGAAGGCTTGAAAGTGCGCAACGACGCATTCGCGTCACGCGGCGCGCTGCCGCCGGGCGACCTGACGGGTGCGTTGAGCTTCCGCTAAGCCCCACACAGTGCGGCACGCCTGTGATACACTGCGTGCCGCACTTAAATCCGCAGGACAAGTTTTCCTGCAGGTTATCCCAACAATGAGCCCGACTCCAGTAGCCGGGCTTTTGTTTTGTGGATGAAGTTAAAGCGTATAGACATAGGCGGGCAGCACCTTGCCCGCCCCCTGGCCATCGCAAGCCAGGGACAGAGGTTAGCAAATGAGAGATAAAAAAGACAACGCCACCATCGACTTGCCCGGCTTCGGCCCGCCGCCAGCGCCCGAGGCGCCAGAGCCGGCGCCGGAACCGCAGCGCCGCGCGCGCGCGCGCAAGGTGGCCTTGAAGCAGGTGCAGCTCGAATTGCTGGAGCCGACCGATGCCACGGGCCTGCCCGTGTGGACGCGCGACGCCGGCCTCGATCTGACCGGCTTGCCCATCTGGGCACCCGACAATTAACACCCCATGCCGGCGGCCGTTTGCCGCCGGCTTCCACACCACCATCCGCACAAGGGCGTAGAACGCCTGTAGACTGTGCCCATCCACCCGCTTTTTACCGGCTCCGCCCCTATGAACACCACCACTGACACCACCACTTCCTTTTCCAGCCTGCCGCTGACGCCCGCCTTTTTGGCCAACCTGGACTCGCTCGGCTACCACGAGATGACCACCATCCAGGCGCAAAGCCTGCCGGCGGTGCTCGATGGCCGCGACCTGATCGCCCAGGCGAAAACGGGCAGCGGCAAGACGGCCGCCTTCGGCATCGGCATCCTGCACAAGCTCAATCCGGCCTGGTTTGCCGTGCAAGGCCTGGTGCTGTGCCCGACGCGCGAATTGGCCGACCAGGTGGCCAATGAATTGCGGCGCCTGGCCCGCGCGGCCGGCAACATCAAGATCCTGACCCTGACGGGCGGCGCGCCGATGCGCCCGCAAATCGCTTCGCTGGAACACGGCGCCCACATCGTCGTCGGCACGCCGGGCCGCCTGCGCGACCACCTGGGCCGCGGCACCATCAACCTGAATCACGTGCAGACGCTGGTGCTCGATGAAGCGGACCGCATGACGGACATGGGCTTTTACGAGGAAATCGCCGGCATCGTCAGCGCCTGCCCGGCGCGCCGCCAGACCTTGCTGTTCTCGGCCACGTATCCGGAAGACATCCGCCGCGCCACGGCATCGTTCCTCGTCAATCCGCTGGAAGTGACGGTCGAAGCGCAGCATGACAACGACAAGATCGAGCAGCGCTTCTATGAAATCGGCTTCGACGAGCGCAACAGCGCCGTCGGCAAGCTGTTGAAGCACTTCAAGCCGGAATCGACCCTGGCCTTCTGCAATACCAAGGTGCATTGCCGCGAACTGGCCGAAGAACTGCGCCAGCAGGGCTTTTCCGCGCTGGCACTGTACGGCGAGCTGGAACAGCGCGAGCGCGATGAAATCCTCGTGTTGTTCGCCAACCGCAGTTGCTCCGTGCTGGTCGCCACCGACGTGGCTGCGCGCGGCCTCGATATTTCCGACCTGGGCGCCGTGATCAACGTCGACGTGTCGAAGGACACGGAAGTGCACATCCACCGCATCGGCCGCACTGGCCGCGGCAGCAAGAAGGGTCTGGCCCTGTCGCTGTGCGCGCCGAACGAGAAAAAATGGGTCAAGCTGATCGAGCAATACCAGAACAGCGCCGCCGAATGGCACGACCTGAAGGAACTGGCGGAAGATGACGGGATGGAGGCGCTGCCGGCGCCGATGGTCACCCTGTGCATCATGGGCGGCAAGAAGGACAAGCTGCGCCCGGGCGACCTGCTGGGCGCGCTGACGGGCGACGCGGGCCTCACCAAGGAGCAAGTGGGCAAGATCAATGTGTTCGAGTTCATGACCTACGTGGCGCTCGACCGCAAGGTGGCCGAAGCGGCCTTCAAGCGCCTGAACGCAGGCAATACGCTGGGCCGCGACTTCGGCAACATCAAGGGCCGCAGCTTCAAGATGCGCTTTATCGAGGCGTAAGCCGCTGTAATGCCCGCAGGGCCGCCATGGCCCTGCGTCCCGGATAACCGTCCCACACGGGATATTGATGGCGGTAGTAGCAGTTCCAGTAGCTGACGGCGCGCCGCTGCAGCGTATCCACATACGCGGGGTTCTCCCGCAGGTAGCGCGCCAGCGCCTGCGCATTCCAGGCCGGCAGCGCCGCCCCGATTCTCTCGACGATCTCCAGCACGTATTCACCGCACAGGTGCACGACGAACGGCACCGTCCACGCCCGCTCCTGCAGCAACAGCTGCCTTACACACGCTTCGCGCAGATGGCCATCGTGGTGGCGCGTGCCCAGGCACAGGGCGATCACGCCCGCGTCGCCGGGCAGCTGCGTACAGGCCAGCAATCGCTGGCGGTCGTAATACGTGCGCGTCGGGATCAGCAAGGCCTCGCCATCCTGGCAAACGGCAAATGGCTGGTGTGCCTGGCTGCTCCCCAGCGCGGGCAGCAGCTGCGCCACAGTGCCGGCCAATGCCGCCGGAAAGGCGCCTGCTTCAAGCATCGCGCTCCTCCTGGCACACCTTGCGCACGCCCAGCGCAGGTTTATCCACCTTTTCAAAGATCACATTCGAATACCATGCGGCCGGATCGCCTTCGGTGGGCTTGCCCAACGAGATATAAAAGCCGCCGTAGGTGAACAGGGCCGTGGTTTCCTTGCCTGGCGTCGCACCTTGCAGGAAGCCGGGCCAAGCCGCCTTGTCGACTTGATTAAAACGCGCGGCCAGCAGCACCAGCAGGCGCGCGTGCGAGGCCGGCGCATACGGGAACAGATACAGGTATTCGACCAGTTCGCCGCCGTCAGCCAGGCGCGTGACGGCGGCCGTCGCCGCCTCGACCTCACCACCAAAACTGCACAGCACTCCGCCGCTGTAGGCGAAATCGATGACGGTCGCCGGCGCACACGCCTGCCGTTCGCGGTCGACGCCGACGGGCGGCAGTGCGCGCACTTGCGCCAGCAGCGCCTCGCTCGATGTAGCCAGCGCGGGAAAACCGGGGCAGGCGCTGGCCGCCTGGACGGAGTTAGACAAGGCAAGGCAACAACTCAATAGCAGCAAACGACGCTTCACGGCATCTCCAGTTTCATCAGGCGGCCATTATGCAGGACATCTTCACAAAGGCCGCGCCTGTTGCCCCTGCGGCGTATCGTCGATCTCATAGCCGGCCGCGCGCGCCAGTGCGCGCAAGCGGTCCGCCTCGGCCCACTGGCGCTCCAGGCGGGCGGCAGCCCGTTCCGCCATCCACACCTGCACCTGCTGCGGCACTTCCACCTGCGCCGGCTGCCAGGCCAGCAGGTCGAGTCCCAGGGCCGTATCGAAACGGGCCATCGTGGCCTTTTTCACGGCGTCGGGCAGCCCGCTTTTCAGCAGCTCCCAGGCCACGGCCAGCGCGCGCGGGTAGTTCAGGTCATCGTTGATGCAGCTCATGAAGCGCTCATGCCATGCAGGATCGGCTTCGCCGTCCGCAGCACCCAGGCCATGCACGGCCACGCGCAAGCGCGCCAGGCCGCTGGCAGCAGCGCGCAAGGCGTCGTCCGTGAAATTGAGGCTGCTGCGGTAATGGGCGCCCAGGCACAGGTAGCGGTAGGCCAGCGGATCGACGCCCTGCTCCACCAGGCTGTGCAAACGTAAAAAGTCACCCGACGACTTCGACATCTTCGCGTCCTGCGTTTTCAGGAAGGCACCATGCAGCCAGAAATTCGCCAGGCGCGTGCCATGGCGCGCTTCCGTTTGCGCGATCTCGTTGCTGTGGTGCACGGCCACGTGGTCTTCGCCGCCGCAATGGATGTCGAAATACGCGCCCAGGTGTTTTTCCGCCATGGCCGAGCATTCGATATGCCAGCCAGGGAAACCCAGGCCCCAGGGACTGTCCCACTCCATCTGCCGCTGGCCCGGCACGCCGCTGAACTTCCACAGGGCGAAGTCGCAGATATCGCGCTTCTCGCCCAGGTCTACCCTCTTCCCTGCCTGCAGGCCGTCGCGATTCAGGCGTGCCAGTTTCCCATAGCTGTCCTGGCGCGTCGTATCGAAATAGATGCCGTCGTCCGTGCGATAGGTATAGCCCTTCGCTTCCAGGTCGCGGATGAAATCGATCTGCTCCGCGATATGGTCGGTGGCGCGGCACCAGACGGTGGGCGGCAGGATATTGAGCTGGCGCAGATCCCCCTCGAACGCGCGGGTGAATTCGGCGGCGATATCCCAGGCGGACTTGCCGCTGCGGGCGCTGCGGGCCTCGATCTTGTCGTCGCCGCTGTCCGCATCCGACGTCAGATGGCCCACGTCCGTGATATTCATCACGTGGCGCACCCGCAAACCGTTGAATTCGAGCGCACGGCGCAAGCCGTCGACAAACAGATAGGTGCGCAGGTTGCCGATGTGCGCGTAGTCGTAGACGGTGGGGCCGCAGGCGTACAGGCCCGCCTGGCCCGGGGCGATGGGATCGAACGGACGCAGGCTGCGGCTATACGTATCGTACAAATGAAGTGTCATGCGGGGCTTTCATGCGCGTTGCGGAAAAAGAAAATGGCCACAGGTTTTTCAACACTGTGGCCATCGGAATGAGGAGTAAAAGTTTAACGGCGCCGGGCCGCATCCTCACGAAGCCAGGTACACGGACACAGCGCAGCGGCGGCGCGGCGGTATGCAAGGACTGGAGGGAAGATGGAAGAAATCATGATGAGAATATCGCATGCACGCGGGCGGGCCGTCAAGCCCTCCCGCAATGCGCGCTTATTTTTTCGCCTGCTCGATATGCGGCAGCAGCACCGTCAGGATGCCCAGCAGCGGCAGGTAGGAGCAGATTTTATACACATAGGCGATGCCCGATACGTCGGCCAGGTGGCCCATGGCGGCCGCCGCGATGCCGGACACGCCGAACATCAGGCCAAAGAAGATCCCCGCGATCATGCCCACCTTGCCCGGCACCAGTTCTTGCGCAAACACAACGATGGCGGAAAACGCGGAAGAAATGACGAAACCGATGATCACCGTCAATACAGCCGTCCAGAACAGGTCGACATACGGCAGCAGCAGGGTAAATGGCGCGGCGCCCAGGATGGAAATCCAGATCACGCGCTTGCGGCCGATGCGGTCGCCGATGGGGCCGCCCATGAAGGTGCCGGCCGCCACGGCGGCGAGGAAGAGGAACAGGTACAGTTGCGCCGCGCCGATCGACAGGTGAAACTTGTCGATCAAATAAAACGTGTAATAGCTCGACAGGCTGGCCATGTAGATGTATTTCGAGAACACCAGCAAGGCCAGCACGCCCAGGGCACCCATCACCTTGTTGCGCGACAAGTTCGGTCCATGGCCGCCCGCCTTCGGCTTGAAGCTGGCCAGGTGGCCGCTATACCAGTGGCTGACCTTGTACAGCACGCCGATGGCCAGCACGGCAAGCAAGCTGAACCAGGCGATATTGCCCTGCCCGCGATTCACGATGACGGCGGCCGCCAGCAACGGACCCAGGGCGGAGCCGACGTTGCCGCCCACCTGGAACAGCGACTGGGCAAAGCCATAGCGTCCGCCCGACGCCATGCGGGCCACGCGCGACGCTTCCGGGTGGAAAGTCGACGAACCGACGCCGATCAGGCCCGACGCGATCAACAGGGTCGGGAAGGTCGAGACGATGGACAGCATCAGCACACCGGCCAGGGTAAAACACATGCCGACAGGCAACAGGAACGGCAGCGGACGACGGTCCGTGTACAAGCCGATCCAGGGCTGCAGCAACGATGCCGTGCACTGGAACGTCAGGGTTATAAGGCCGACCTGGGTAAAGCTGAGTGAAAACTCGGCTTTCAGCATCGGATAAATCGACGGCAGTAATGCCTGGATCAAGTCATTGAGCAAATGCACGAAGGCGACGGCGCCCAGGATGTGCATGGCCAGACCGGATTGTTGTTGGGAACTAGGAAGCGAGGGCGCCGCCGGCACGGGCGTCGCCAATGCTGGGGCAGGTGTGGTTGTGTGCATGTCTCATCCGCAATAATCGGGCACGGCGGGCGGCCCGGCAAAGAAGCCAGTATAGTATGGTCACTGAACTGATAACTTCCAATAATCGTCGCCCAAGTGACAACCAAGAGACAAACCCGCGCCCCACATGTACACCCAGCAACCCGCCCAGACCCATCCCGATGGCGTGCCGTTCAGCCGCAGCACCAGCTCGCACGATTACCAGCACGTGCCGCGCCCCGTGACGGCCATGTCCAGGCAATATGCGGCGGGCGACTATACGGCGCCGCACAGCCACGTGCGGGCGCAGCTGCTGTATGCGACGGAAGGCGTGATGCGCGTCTCCACCGAACACGGCGTGTGGATATTGCCGCCGCGGCGCGCCCTGCTGATCCCCGTGGGCGTGGTGCATGAAGTCCACATCTTGAGCGAACTGAGCATGCGCACCGTGTACATCGATGCGCAGGTGGCCGCCCCGTATGGCGCCGATTGCAAGGTGCTGGAAGTGAGCCGGCTGTTGCGCGAGCTGATCCTGGCCTTGCTGGCCGAGCCGATCGAATATGCGCTGGCGGGCCGCGGCGACTGGCTGGCGCATTTGATCCTGTCGGAGCTGACGGCGGCCGATACCGTGCCCATCGCCATCCCCTGGCCGCGCGACCGGCGCCTGGTGGCCGTCTGTTCGGCCATCATGAGCGCGCCCGGCAGCCGGCGCAGCATCGAGGACTGGGCGCAGGACGCGGGCGCCAGCGCGCGCACCCTGATCCGCTTATTCCCCAAGGAAACGGGCTTGCACTACCGCCAATGGCTGCAGCAAGTCCACCTGGCCGAGGCCTTCTGCCGCCTGGACCGGGGCGAAGGCGTGGCGGCCATCGCCTATGCGCTGGGCTACGCCAGCCCCAGCGCCTTCAGCGCCATGTTCCGCCGCATCCTGGGCCGCACGCCGCAGCATTACCTGAGCGAGTGGCGCGCCGCCGACTAAATGAAAAAGCAGCCCGCGGGCTGCTTTTTTTACATGTTCAAGCTGATTCTTTTTCGCCGGCAATCAAGCGGTAGGCCAGCGCGCCCAGCAAGGCGCCGATGATGGGTGCCAGCCAGAACAGCCACAGCTGGCTGGTGGCCCAGTCACCCACGTACAGGGCCACGCCCGTGCTGCGGGCCGGGTTGACGGAGGTATTCGTGACGGGAATGCTGATCAGGTGGATCAGGGTCAGCGCCAGGCCGATCGGCAGCGGGGCGAAGCCGGCCGGCGCGCGCTTGTCGGTGGCGCCCAGGATGACGATCAGGAAGAACATCGTCAGCACGATTTCAATGACCAGCGCCGACAGCATCGAATAGCCGCCCGGCGAATGGGCGCCGAAGCCGTTCGAGGCAAAGCCCTTGCTGACATCGAAACCGGCCTGGCCGCTGGCGATCACGTACAGCACGCCGCCGGCCACGATGGCGCCCAGCACTTGCGCAATGATGTATGGCAACAGTTGATTGGCGGGGAAGCGGCCGCCGGCCCACAGGCCGATCGAGACGGCAGGATTCAGGTGGCTGCCCGAGATGTGACCGATGGCGTAAGCCATGGTCAGCACCGTCAGGCCAAAGGCCAGCGCTACGCCGGCAAAGCCGATGCCCAGGCCGGGAAAGGCGGCGGCCAGCACGGCGCTGCCGCAACCGCCGAAGACCAGCCAGAACGTGCCGAGAAATTCGGCGCCATATTGTTTCATGATGTATTCCTTTAAAGTGACGAGAAAACGTGCCAGGGACGACCAATCGGACCGCTCACCACCTTTGCCCCGCCAGGTAGCGACGGCAAAGCACAGCACCAGCAACGCACCGCTGCGTAAGCTGCAGAGCGCGCATAATGACATGATGTCATTATCAATGCAACATTATTGCGTACAATAATGTTAATAGTTCTCTTGACACCTAAAGGTTGTTTTGATAATTCTCACGCCGCAGGACGGCGCATGTACTTATGCGGCGCCTCCAGTGGCGCAAAACCAAAGCTCGCATACAGGCCATGCGCGTCATCGGTGCCCAGCATCCAGACGACATCGCGCACACGCGCATCCCCAAGCGCGGCGGCCACGATCTGCTTTCCATAGCCGCGCCCCTGGTATTGCGGCAGCACAAACACGTCGCGCAGGTAGGCAAAATCCGTGTAATCGGTGATGACCCGGGCGAACGCCACTTGCTGGCCATCCACATAACCGCCGAAACACAGCGCGTTGGCGATGCCCTTGCGCACCGTTTCCAGCGCCACGCCGCGCTTCCAGTACGACTGCTCGCTCAGGTAGCGGTGGATCATGGCCACGTCCAGCTCGCCGCGTTCGCTGGAAATGCGCAGTGGCGCGTGCATCAGTTCTTGAACAACATGTCGGCTTCGGCGATGCTGGGTTCGCCGAAGTAGACGGTGCGCGAGCCGCCCTTGCCATCGCTGCCGATATACACGCCCGTCATGCTGCGCTCGGCCGGGTCGTACAGGATGGAGTAGCGGTGGCCGCAATTGTGCGGTTCGCAGACACTGCTCAGCAGACGCGCCTTGCCGTCGATCTCGACGGGCTTGAGCGGGCTCGCCACACCATTCGGCACCCAGCGCTGCCGCTTCAGGCCAGCCTTCTTCAGGCCGATATTGAAGGCCTTGCGAAAGGCGTAGTCCGCCTTGTAGACGTCGGGGAAGTACGGGCAGGTGTGGCCGCCGTCGCAGCTTTGCGCCTGCTCGATCAGCGACAGTTGCGGCGTACGCGCGTGCGCCGGCAGGGTGGCCAGCGCCACGGCGGCGCCCAGGAACAGGGGCAGGAACAAACGTGCGGACATGCAATCTCCTAAAAGCATTCAATAATGCGGGCAGCATAGCAGAATGGCATGCTTGCGCGCCCGCCTCAGGGAGAACAGCGGATACCGACGACCCCGTTGACCTTGCCTTCCGCCCATCCCGTCTCGCGCCAGCGGTACACGCCGGGCGCGACGATGATCAACTGCCACTCCACCAGCTTGCCAGCGGCATTGAGGCGGGTTTCATTGTCATAGCGCAAAGTCAGGCTGTGCTCCGTTTCCGCCACCACCGTCGCGGCAAAGCGGTTGGTTTCCCCCAGCTTGCTTTTCCACGTCCGGTCGCTGAAGATCGCCAGCCGCCGATGATCGTCAGACAGCTGCATGCGCGTAAAGTGCCGCGCTTCTTCGCAAACGCTATTCGTATTGACGCTGTCGGACCAGCTGCCAGACAATTGCGCGGCATCAAAAGGAGTCGGAATGGCCGTCACGGCCGCAGTCAGCAGCAAGGTTGCAAGCATAGTTTATCGAAAGAAAACGAAAAAAATCATCATGGCAGGCGCAACGCCAGGGTAATGCTCGACGGCAGCGCGGGCGTGCGCCGGTGCAAAGTCGCCTGCTCATAGGCATACGCCATCGCGATGAGTTGCATGTCGCCGTGCGCAGGGCCGATGAAGGACAAGCCGACCGGCAAGCCCCCGGCCACGCCGGCCGGCACCGTAATATGCGGCAAGGCCGACGGCGCCTGCGCTACGCCATGGCAGGTGGGGCCCACCAGCGCATCGAGGCTGTGCGAGCCCAGCAGCGCTTCGATGCCGCCGGGCCCGGGCGCGGGCGGCATCTCGATCAATTCCGCCCCCTGCTCGCGCAACGCCAGCAGCGCCTGCCCGATCACGGCATCGGTCCCGGCGCACAGGCCGAACAGGCTGCGCGCCACGCCGATGCGGCGCCCATGCAAGCCGGCGGCATCCAACACCACGCCATCGGCCAGGCGCTCGCCGCTCAGGGCCGCGAGCAGCCAGGCCGCCTCGCGCACGCTGGGCGCCATCGGTCCGGCCGTGGCTGGCTCGCCGCCCTGCCCCGCGGCAGTCCTGCCCGTGGGCTTGATGGCGACCAGGCCGCAATTTGAAGCCGGCGCGACGATGGAACCGTCCACCGCGCTGTCGACGGCGAGGATGGTCAGCCCGGCCCAGCTGGCACTGGCATGCGGCACGCTGACGGCGGCCCATTGGCGCAAATTGCTTTTGCCGATGATGACGGCGCCGGCTGCGCGCAAGCGCGCCGCCACAAAGGAATCGCAGCTGGCATGCGTGGCCAGGGGCGCCTGCGTGCGCGTCTTCATGCGGTCGCCCGTGGCGATATTGTCGCGCAAGACGACGGGAATGCCGTGCAAGGGGCCGCGCACCTTGTGCACCTGCCGTTCGCGGTCCATTTCCAGGGCGATTTTCAACGCATCGGGGTTGATTTCAATGCCGGGATAGGCGCGCGCGCCGATGCTGCACAGGGAACGGATGCGCCCCAGGTACTGCGACGTCAGCGCATGGGAACTGAGTTTGCCTGCCTGCATCATCTGCTGTTGCGGCAACACGCCCGCATCGAGCAGATGGGCCATGGGGCTGGCGGGCGCCGTGGCACGGGCCAATACGGGACGCGCCACGCCCCGGGACGCGCCACTGCGTAACATCTGACTGCGCTGCATGCTATCTCCAGGAAACTTCAATGTTTCTACCGCAATAATGTTGTAGCCATAGCATAGCAGTCCTTGCAACACAATTGTTGTTGAAGGGAATTATTTTTTAAGCAAAAAAAACGCCGCCCGAAGGCAGCGTTTCTTGGTGATCCAGCACTGAGGCAAACCAGACCGGCATCTGCCGGGCCATGCGCGCGGCGCAGTGCAAGAATCTATCAGTTGCGTACGACACGCTTGTATTCGTTGGTACGGGTGTCGATTTCGATGACGTCGTCCTGTGCCACGAACAGCGGCACTTGCACGGTGTGGCGGTGTGCGTCGATGGCGTTTTCGATCTTGGCTTCTTTCAGGACGTTGCCCGAAGTATTGCCCTTGACCGCTGGCTCCGAGTACACCACTTGACGGGCGATGGTCGTAGGCAGTTCAACGGAGATAGCTTTGCCGTCGTAGAAAATGGCTTCGCATTCCATGCCATCTTTCAGGTAGTTCAGCGCTTCGCCCAGGTTTTCTTCTTCGATTTCGTACTGGTTGTACTCGGTGTCCATGAACACGAACAGCGGGTCGGCGAAGTACGAATACGTCACTGGCTTTTTATCCAGAACAACAACGTCAAACTTGTCGTCGCCGCGGAACACGTTTTCCATCGGGGTGTTCGTCAGAAGATTTTTCATCTTCCATTTGTAGGTGAAGCCCGTGCGGCTCGAACCGTTGACATCAGAACGCAACACGATCATTGGCTTGCTGTCGACCATGATGATATTGCCAACACGAATTTCTTTTGCGGGTTTCATAGGAATGTACGTAAAAAGTGGGTTGCATGAAGACCATCTGCCGCCTGTGCGCCATCGGCGCCGCAAGCTTGCGTTTGATCGGTTAAAAATACGTTAGAAATAACCGGGCATTTTACCTTAATTTTTGGCAAGCGCCTATCTCGTCGCGCCAGCGAACGCCAGCAGGTTACTTGCCAGATCGCCATTGGCCTGCATCTGCCGCTGCCAGGCCTGCGCGCGCGCCCGGATGCGCGGCAGGTTGGTTTGCAAGGCGGGCCACAGTTGCGCCCATGGCAAGGCGTCCGCGCTGGCGCCATTCCAGGCCAGCGCCGCCTGCACCAGGCTGTCGATGGCGCCGTCCGCATCGGCCGCATAGCGCTGCAGGAAGGCGCGCAATTTCACGTGATGCAAGTTTTCATCCTGCAGATAGATATGCCAGAGAAACGGCTGGCCCGCCCATTGCGCGCGCACGAAGGAATCCTCGCCGCGTACGAAATTGACGTCGCAAGCCCACAGCAGGCGGTCGTAATCGTCTTGCGGCACGAACGGCAGCACGCGCACGGTGAGCGCGCCGCGCATGCGCGCCGCACCGGCCAACGCCGCATCGTCGCCGATAAACGCCTGAACGGCATCGAACGCGACGCCTTCCGGCACCAGGCACGTCACGGGCTCGCTGCCCACCTGCCAGGCTTCAAACAGCTCGGCGACCGGCGCAGACGGGTAGCAGAACAGCGACACCTTCAAGGCGGACATTTCCGCCGCCGTCACGCCGAATTGTCCGAGGAATGCCGCCATGGCGCCCGCATCGGCCTGGAATGCCAGCCTTTTCTCGTCCAGCGCCGCTTCGCGCAACAGGCCGCCCGTCTTGTTCGTAAAGCCGGGAAAGAAGAAATGCTTGATCATGCCGTGGCGCGGCGACGTCAGCGCGTGGCAGCCCTCGACCCACTCTTCCGCCGTCAAGCCTTCCAGGTTCAGCCACACGGGATGCGGCGCGCACTGCGCCATGGCGGCGATATAGCCGGGCGGAATGTCGCAGGCAAAGAATTCGATGACGATGTCGGCGATGTCGGCCGGCGCGAATGCGCCATCCTGGTCGCGCCAGTGGCGCACCGTGATGCCGCCGGCCTGCTGCACTGGCGCCGCCACGTCGATTTCCGGACAGATGCGCCGGAAACTCGGCAAATCATCGACCCACAGGGTGACAGCCACGCCATGCTCGCCGCTCAACTGCCGCGCCAGGCGCCAGCAAATGCCGATATCGCCGTAGTTGTCGACGACTTTGCAGAAGATGGCCAAGGTTGGCGCGCGATCGGTAGCTAATGGCATATTCAAAGGGGAAGAGAAAAATGTGGCATGGCAGCCCATAACAAAAAAGCCGCACTGTTACCAGGCGGCTTTTTGTTGGCTGATTCAGCCGGTCTGGCGTCCCCAAGGGGATTCGAACCCCTGTACTCACCGTGAAAGGGTGATGTCCTAGGCCTCTAGACGATGGGGACAGAAAATCTGTCCTGAATGCACTATTCCGCATCCCGACCTGTTACTGCTTGCGAATCTGGCGTCCCCAAGGGGATTCGAACCCCTGTACTCACCGTGAAAGGGTGATGTCCTAGGCCTCTAGACGATGGGGACAGAAATCTGTCCTGAATGCACTATTTGCATCCTGACCCGGTACTGCAGCAATATTGCAGAAACAAAAAAAGCCTGACTTGTCAGGCCCATTCAGCACTGCACTCTTACCTTACAACTAAATCCTGGCGTCCCCAAGGGGATTCGAACCCCTGTACTCACCGTGAAAGGGTGATGTCCTAGGCCTCTAGACGATGGGGACCTGTGCTGGCTTTACTCTCAGCGGACTCTTCGTTGAAGGCTTTGCTTAGCCCCTCAAAAAAGCGTGCGCGAAGTTTAACACGAAGCGATTCACGAAATCAACTGCCGGCCTTCTTTTTTCCACCTTATTTGTATCATCGCCCCCTATGAGGACAGGATGATGACAGGAAGATATGGAAGCGGCGGTACGCCAGGCACGCAGGGAAAACCGCGCCAACCGTCTGGCGCGGCAAAAGCATTCCTTAACGCAAGATATCGCCCGCATTGGCGATGCGCACGTCATGCATCTGGCCCAGATACGCCTCCAGGTAGCCCTTGTGGGATGCGCCGACGATGACCAGCACGCGCATGCCCGGGCGCGCCGCCATGATTTCGCGGATATTCGACGCCATGCGCAAGTTGCGCACCTCCCAGGAGGCCACGTAGTTGCGGCCATAACGCTGCGGCGACGGCTCTTCCAGCGCCGCGCCAAAGTCGCCGCGGAAGGCCAGGTCCGCCTCTGCGGGTCCGTTGTACGCGCGGTAGATCGCCAGCACACCGGCGGGCGTATTCCATTGCCCCTCAAACCCGGCATGGATGCGCTTGCGCTCGGCCGAAGAGGAATTATTCCAGGCCGCCCTGATCGCCTTAGCATACGCCTTTTCATCATCGACAGGCATATCGGACGTATGGTCATCCATGGCATGCACCCGCTCGTGCCCGCCCTTCGCCGCCAGTACGGCAGCAATCTGATAGCTCTCGTTGCGCTGCCCCAGCAAGGAATTGAGGTTCACGGCCAGGGGCTCGCTCACGCCGTCACCGGCGCGCCGCTCATCCGCGGGCAGGCGCAGCCATTGCACCAGCGCCGATGCACGCTCGCCACCGGCCAGGAACAGGGAAGCCAATGCGCGCCGCTGGGCGGCGGACGGCGCCGCCGGCCAGGCGGCCAGCAAACGTTCGGCCTGCGCCGTGGCCGCCACCACATCGAGCCCCGTGGCGGCCCGCGCGGCGGAAGTGTCATAGCAATACGCTTTCACCGTATCGTCATAGCGCTGCGGATAGGCGCGCAAGTAAGCGCATTGCAAGCCGGAAAGCGCCTCGATCGCGATCGCATCCGGCCGCCAGCCCGCCAGGCGCTCGTTGAGCAAGCTCAATTGAGACGGATCAAACGATGTTGGCAATTGCGCCAAATGGGGCGAACCGAGCACCAGCACGTCATTGAACGGCCCCTTTTGCAACTTCAGCGCACCAGGATCGAATTTCGCCGCAGGCGGCGCCTCCGCGTGCGCGGGAACGTGCATAACAGCAGCAAGAAAAAAACTGGCAAATACGCGGTGCATCCTGTCTCCTCAGTGTAATGGTCCATTTTTTATCCGCGGGCATAATGAAATCAAGCCGCCTGCCAAATGTAACCACTCCGCAAATCACTGTCAGTTATATCCATGCAACCAATAGGCACAAAAAAAGCCGCCCGAGGCGACTTTGATGTATTTCCATTTCCACCCCATTGGCAAACGCAAGCGGGATCAAACACTCGCCTCTTGCCTGCCATACAAACATCCCAACAGTTAAACCATACTTCCCTGAAAGGCATAACAACAAATGCTTCGGAAATAAAAAAAGCCGCTCAAGGCGACTTTGATTTATTCATTACAATTTACTACCTGTTTCTGCGCTGTTGGTGGAGGTAAGCGGGATCGAACCGCTGACCTCTTGCATGCCATGCAAGCGCTCTCCCAGCTGAGCTATACCCCCCGGGCGCAGAAACACTGCTACTTCTTTACAACCACAACACCAGACTGAACTGGCGTCCCCAAGGGGATTCGAACCCCTGTACTCACCGTGAAAGGGTGATGTCCTAGGCCTCTAGACGATGGGGACCTCGGTACTACAGTTTTACCACCTTACTTCTGCGCTGTTGGTGGAGGTAAGCGGGATCGAACCGCTGACCTCTTGCATGCCATGCAAGCGCTCTCCCAGCTGAGCTATACCCCCCGGGCGCAGAAATAATAAAAGCCGCACTTGGCGACTTTGTTCCACTACTTGCTTTCCATCCAGATTCCGCTTTTTACGGGCCTGAACTTACAACAATCAGTACAAACAACTGCCACTACTATATCACAACTACCTGGCGTCCCCAAGGGGATTCGAACCCCTGTACTCACCGTGAAAGGGTGATGTCCTAGGCCTCTAGACGATGGGGACCGCGGAACTTCCAAACAACTACTGCACCACTTCAACGACTAACAAAACCTGACTGCGGTTTTGCTGCTGGTGGAGGTAAGCGGGATCGAACCGCTGACCTCTTGCATGCCATGCAAGCGCTCTCCCAGCTGAGCTATACCCCCGTTGGTGCAGAAACAAGAGTATAGCAAAGAAGTTTCACTCTGCAAATACCCTTTTTCGTCTATGAGCAACTTTTCATAGGGGCGGTTTCCGCACCGCATTTACACGCTCAATTCAGCGCGACGATTACAGCCACTTTGCCAGGCGCGCCAGCACGGTGTCGCGGCCGAACATCACCACCACCTGGTCGATGGCAGGCGTCTGCAGCTGGCCCGTCAAGATCAAACGCAAAGGCATGGCCAGCAGCGGCATCTTGATGGTGTTCGCGGCCAGCACTTCCTTGATCATGGCGGCGACGGCTTCCTTGCTCCACTCCACCGTGGCGATACGCTCGGCAAACTGCGCCAGCACGGGCTTGATGGCGTCCGTGATGTGCTGCGTGACCAGTTCCGCTTCCGGCTGCGGTTCGCGGAAAAACAGCATCGAGGCGGCAGCCAGCTCATTGACGGTGTTGGCGCGCTCTTTCATCATACCCAGCACTTGCGCCAGGTCCGGCGCGCCTTCGAAGACGGCGCCGGCGGCGACCATTTGCGGACGCGCCAGGTCGGCCAGGCGGGTATTGTCGGCCTGCTTGATATAGTGGTTGTTCAGCCAGGCCAGTTTTTCATTGTTGAACTGGGCCGCCGATTTCGACAGGTGGTTCAGGTTGAACCACTCGCAGAACTGCTCGGTCGAGAACACTTCATCGTCGCCATGGCTCCAGCCCAGGCGCGCCAGGTAGTTCAGCATCGCTTCCGGCAGGAAGCCCTGCGCCGGGTAATCCATCACGCTGACGGCGCCATGGCGCTTCGACAGCTTTTCGCCGTCCGCGCCCAGGATCATCGGCAGGTGGCCGTACAGCGGCAGCGGTGCGCCGATGGCGCGCAGGATGTTGATCTGGCGCGGGGTGTTGTTGACATGGTCGTCGCCGCGGATCACGTGGGTGATCTGCATGTCCCAGTCATCGACGGCCACGCAGAAGTTGTACGTCGGCGTGCCGTCAGGGCGGGCGATCACCAGGTCGTCCAGCTCGCGGTTGGAAATCGTGATCGTGCCCTTGACCACATCGTCCCACGTCACGTCGCCATCGAGCGGGTTCTTGAAACGCACGACGGGCTTGCGGTCGGCCGGCACGGCCGGCAGGGTCTTGCCAGACTCCGGACGCCAGGTGCCGTCGTAGCGCGGCTTTTCACCGGCGGCGCGCATGCGCTCGCGCATCGCTTCGACTTCTTCCGGCGACGAGTAGCAGTGATATGCCGTGCCCTCAAGCAGCATCTGCGCCACCACTTCGCGGTAGCGGTCCATGCGCTGCATCTGGTAGAACGGGCCTTCGTCGTGGTCCAGGCCCAGCCACTTCATGCCTTCGATGATGGCTTGCACGGCTTCCGGCGTGGAACGCTCCACGTCCGTGTCTTCGATGCGCAGCACGAAGGTGCCGCCGAAGTGGCGGGCATACGCCCAGCTGTACAAAGCGGTGCGGGCGCCGCCCAGGTGCAGATAGCCGGTCGGGCTGGGAGCGAAACGGGTACGGACGGGAGTAGCGGTTGTGGTCATCGAAGTAGTCAGGCTTGAATAAGTAAAACGCCATTTTACTCTGTTGACCGCCGCCGCTCCACAAGCACCGTCACAGCTGCAGCAAGCGCCTTTTCACCTCCGCCGCCTGCGCATGCAGCGCCTGCTCGAACAGGGCGACCAGTTGCGACAGGGGCCGGTGCAGGGGCTTGACCAGATTCACCGTAAATGGCAGGGAAACGCCGAAGCGGCGGATCTGCAAGCCCTGCCCCGCGTAGTCCAGCGCCGTGAGCGGATTGACGATGGCCAGGCCCACGCCTTCGCGCACCATCGCGCACACGGAGGCAGCGCTGTGCGTGTCGAGCGCCATGCGCCGTTCCACGCCCGCCTGCGCGAAGATGGCGTCGATCTGCTGGCGGTAGGGGTCGACGGCGGCCAAACTGATGAAAGGCTGGCCCGCGAAGTCCGCCGGCTGCAGCACGGCCTTGCCGGCGAGCGCATGGCCGTCGGGCAGCACGCACACTTCATCGACGGACATCAATGTATCGAGCGCGGTGCCCGGCGGCGCATTGCCCACTTCCGTCAGGCCGATATCGTGGCGCTGCGCCGACAGCCACTCTTCCAGCAGCGGCGACTCCTGCGGCGTGATGCTGATGCTCACCTTGGGAAAATCGGCGACGAAACGCTTGCACGCCTGCGGCAGCAGCGACTGGGAAAACACGGGCAGGCAGGCGATCGACAACTGTCCCTGGTCGAACTGGCGCAGGGCCGCCGCCGTGCTGACGATGCGCTCGAGGCCGAAATACGCGCGCTGCACTTCCTCGAACAGCTGCAGCGCCTGGGCCGTGGGACGCAGCCGTCCCCGCTCGCGCTCGAACAGGGTCAGGCCCGTCAAATGCTCGAGGCGCGCCAGTTCGCGGCTGACGGTGGGCTGCGACGTATGCAGCATGGCGGCGGCGGCCGTCACGCTGCCCGTCGTCATGATGGCGCGGAAGACTTCGATATGGCGCAGGGAGATAGTCATGGCCATATCATAAATGAATAAGGTAGCCTCAAATAGATATTTTATAGTCGAAGCACAATCGGCCATCATGCGCTATCTCCTCATTCCACCGAAAGCACACGATGAAGCCCGTCACCGACCAGACCCTCGCCCAACTCGCCCAGGAACACGGCACGCCCCTGTGGGTGTATGACGCGGCCACCATCCGCGCGCGCATCGCGCAGCTGGCGCAGTTCGACACGGTGCGCTTCGCGCAAAAGGCCAATTCGAACATTCACCTGCTCAACCTGATGCGCGAAGCGGGCGTGCACGTGGACGCCGTCTCACTGGGCGAGATCGAGCGCGCGCTGCAGGCAGGCTTTGCGCCGGCGCAAACGAATGGCGCCGCCGGCGTGGTCTTCACCTGCGACCTGTTCGACCGCGCCACCCTGGCGCGCGTGGCGGCGGCAAAGATCGAAGTCAATTGCGGCTCCGTCGACATGCTGCGCCAACTGGGCCCCGTGTCGCCCGGCCACCGCGTCTGGCTGCGCATCAATCCCGGCTATGGCCATGGCCACAGCAACAAGACCAATACGGGCGGCGAAAACAGCAAGCATGGCATCTGGCATGAAGAGCTGCCGGAGGCGCTGGCCGTCATCCGCGCACATGGCCTGCACCTGGTGGGCCTGCACATGCACATCGGCTCGGGCGTCGACTACAGCCACCTGGAAACCGTCTGCGGCACCATGGTCGACCTGGTGAAAAACATGGGCCACGACATCGAAGCCATTTCCACGGGCGGCGGCCTGTCCGTACCCTATCGCGAAGGCGAGCAGCCGGTCGACACGGACCACTACTTCCAGCTATGGGATGCGGCGCGCAAGCAGATCGAGGCGCACCTGGGCCATCCCGTGCACCTGGAAATCGAACCGGGCCGCTTCCTCGTGGCCGACGCGGGCTTGCTGGTGGCCGAAGTGCGCGCCACCAAGCAAATGGGCGGCAACCACTTCACCTTGCTCGATACGGGCTTCAATGAACTGATGCGCCCTGCCATGTATGGCAGCTACCATGAAATGTCGGTCATCGCGCATGACGGCCGCGCACTGGACATGCAGCGCGCTACCGTCGTCGGCGGCCCCCTGTGCGAATCGGGCGACGTCTTCACCCAGCGCGATGGCGGCGTGGTCGAAACACGCCTCCTGCCCGCAGCGCAGGTGGGCGACTACGTCGTCTTCGAAGGCGCGGGCGCGTATGGCGCGTCGATGTCGTCGAACTACAACAGCCGTCCGCATGCGGCCGAATACCTGGTCGACGGAGAACAATCCCGCCTGATCCGCCGCCGCCAGACGGTGGCCGAACTGATCGCGCTGGAACAACTGTAACACCTCGCCCCGTGCGGGCATGCGCATCTGCTAACATCGGGGCAACCCGATGAAAGCCCGCCATGCCCGCCCAAGCACTTCCCTTCCGCAGCGCCACCCGGCTGCTGCCGCTGCTGCTGTCCGCCGTCCTCGCCGGCTGCGCCTCGTTGCCTTCGCTGGAAGGCCGCGTGGCATCCAGCGTCATCGCCGACACAAAGCACACCCAGCTGGCCACGGCCATTGCGCCCATGGTGGCGCAGCATCCCGGCGTGTCCGGCATTTACCCGCTCGCCGACGGACGCGACGCCTTTGCCGCGCGCGCCCTGCTGGCCGCCGCCGCCCAGCGCAGCCTGGACGTGCAGTACTACATCTGGCACAAGGACATCACGGGCACCCTGCTGTTCGACGCCCTGCGCCAGGCAGCCGAGCGGGGCGTGCGCGTGCGCCTGCTGCTCGACGATAACAACACGGCGGGCCTGGACCAGACCCTGGCGATGCTGGGCAAACAGCACAACCTGGAAATCCGCCTGTTCAATCCCTTTATGCCCCGCGCGCCGCGCGCGCTGGCCTTTGCCACCGATTTTTCCCGCCTCAACCGGCGCATGCACAACAAATCGTTCACGGCCGATAACCAGGCCACCATCGTCGGCGGGCGCAATGTGGGCGACGAATATTTTGGCGCGGCCGGCGACGTGCTGTTTGCCGACCTGGACGTGCTGGCCATCGGCTCCGTCGTCAACGACGTTTCGCGCGATTTCGACCGCTACTGGAACAGCGCCTCGGCCTACCCCGCCAGCCTGTTGCTCACCAGCCCTGTCGAGGGTGACGCGGCCACCATCGCCGCCGAGGCGGACCGTATCGACGACACCAAGGCAGCCGAGGAATACGTGCAGGCGCTGCGTACCTCGCCCTTCGTCAGACAAATGATGGAGCGCACCCTGCCCTTCGAATGGGCCAGGACGCGCATGGTCAGCGACGACCCGGCCAAAGTGCTGGACAAGGCCAGGCCAGGCACGGGCGTGGCGGACAACCTGAAAAACCTGCTGGGCGTGCCGGAAAAGGAAGTGGACCTGGTGTCGCCGTATTTCGTGCCCGGCAAAGCCGGCACCCAGGCCTTCGCCGACCTGACAAGAAAAGGCGTCGGCGTGCGCATCCTGACGAATGCGCTGGAAGCGACCGACGTGGCGGCCGTGCATGCGGGCTATGCGAAGTGGAGAAAACCGCTGCTGGAAGCGGGTGTGCTGCTGTACGAGTCGCGCCGCTCGTGGGAAGCCGGCGATGCGCGCGCACAGCCGGGCCGCTTCGGCAGCTCCGCATCGAGCCTGCATGCGAAGACCTTTGCCGTCGACGACCGGCGCATCTTTGTCGGCTCGTTCAACTTCGACCCGCGCTCGATCGAATTGAACACGGAAATGGGCCTCGTCATCGACAGCCCCGCGCTGGCCAGCCAGCTGGGGCAAGCCATGCGCACCACCATCCCGCAGCGCGCCTACCAGGTACTGCTGGGCGACGACGGCGCACTGTACTGGATCGCCCGCGACGCCAGCGGCGCCACCACGCGCTACGACACGGAGCCGGGCACCAGCGTGTGGAAGCGCATCGGGGTGGCGATACTGTCGGTGCTGCCGATTGATTGGCTACTGTAAAGCACGCAGCCTATGTCATTTCCCGCGAAATGGCCGACAATATTTAAGGTCGGGGGATGGTTTCTCACCATCAAAAAATATCATTCTCAAACCAATAACCGTATCTGAGTAGTGACAATGAAAATTGGGATAATCCGGTACTGGCAACAGAGGTGGCGCCGGTGTGGTCTCAAGCCGGAACATCGTGCTCTGTAATCGGACGACCTCGGACAAGCGCACGGTCTTGCGCGTACTTTCATTCGGGAGATCAGCATCCCGTAAAACCGTGCGCGGTTGACCAAAATCTGACTGACCTACCGCGCTGGAGCTGAGGTAAAACAGTTTCATCGGTTTACGCAAAATAGCATTAAACTGATCGCTGTCCTCAAAGTTCAATATATCAAGCGGGGCGAAATCGGCCTGCAGATCCTTTCGGCAGTCTGATTCATACTCCGCAAATACCCATATATTATCGGCATCAAAGACAATAAGGCGTGGTACAGGCTCATCCGTTCTACATAATGCGTTTGGCCGCAAATCGATTGCAACAACACCAGCGTCGTTTCCTTCCAGTGATCGGCGCTCGTCACCGCCAAACCCAGGCCGAAGCAAATATATTTTGCGTGATTCTTCTTTAACAAGACTAACTGCACGATACGTCGTGTTGGCATAGGCCGAAAGCATTGGTTGAAACTGCAACTTGCCGGGATGCCACACGCTCACTCTGTAGCGACCTATCTCATGCCAATCCGGCTTCTGCGGTCGCTCCATCACCCAAAAACCCGGCGGGTCACATTTTGGCGGCACTTCACTATGCTCACATTTGTTATAGGCATGCAGATCAAGCCCGTTGCTCAGACTTAGCCACGGCTTGTCGGCCTTCAAGGGAACGGCATAATAATAGTCATATGAGGCATGATCGAAGTGTGGCACGACGCACCCCGGCAGCAAAATCCACATCAATGCCATACAACAACATTTGAATAGTGAACTGTTCATTGACGTCCTCATCGTGAAATAAAGAAATTTCACTATCCGTCAAGAACTTTGCGTGCCTATTGATATTTGTCGACTTACAACTCTTAAATCAATAAAAAAACAGGCTTCCGTGAAAACGCAAGCCTGGCCTTTACATCAACGATACACCTCTATGCCTGAACTACCGCACCACCTCCATCAACACCCGCCCCTCCGACGCCGACGGCTGGCGCACGCGCAGCAGGTGCGCCAGGGTCGGGGCGATATCGACCACTTCCGCATACTGGCCATAGGCGCCCGGCTTGATCCAGCGGGGGCCGAACACCATCAGCGGCACGTTGGTGTCATAGGTGTAAGGCGTGCCGTGCGAAGTGCCTCCCGCGCCCTTGCCGAAGTACCAGGCCGGCTTTGTCACGACCATCAGGTCGCCCGAGAGCTGGCGGTTCCAGGCGCGGCGCATCAGGGTGTCCATGCGCGTGGCAACGGCGCCCGTTTCCATCTGCGTGCGCGTGTAGACTTGCGCCAGGCCGTCCTGCTGCAGCAGGAAGCGGGCCGCCGCGTCTTCCAGGGCGGCGCGCTTGACGCCGCCCTTCTCCGCCAGCGCGTAATCGAGGTAGATATTCGGCAGCGACGACGTCGTCACCAGTTTATCGATGCCCAGGTTGGTCGCTAGGTGCTGGTTCAAGGCATCGACCAGTTTGGCGCCATCGATGCGTTTGGCCGAGAAGCCCCGCGTTTCGGCAAATTCCGGCACGTTGGCAAAACCATGGTCGGCCGTCAGCACCACCAGCACGTTGTCTATGCCGACTTTTTTATCGAGGTCGGCAAAGAAACCGGCCAGCATGCGGTCCAGGCGCTGCAGGTGGTCGTGCGACATCTTGCTTTCCGGGCCATAGGCATGGTTCACATAGTCGTGCGCGGACAGGCTCACGCCCAGGATATCGGGCACGCCGGCCGGGTTGTGGCCCAGGTTTTCGCCATCGATGGCGGCGCGGGCGAATTCCAGGGTCAGTTCATCGAGGAAGGGACCGGCCTTCAGGCGGCTGTAGTACTCGCCATCGAGCTTGCCGCTGTCGCTGTAGTAGGCGAACGGGAAGGTGTTGCGCGTGCCCGGCTTGGCCGGCACCAGATCATCGCGGGCATCGCGCGCATAGGCGGAATCGGCCAGCAGCGGCGTCCAGCTCTTGCCATAATAACGGTCCTGCGGTTTGGCGGCCTGGTAGCGATGCACCCATTGCGGATGCTGCTGCATATAATAGGTGCTGCTGGCAAAATTGCCCGTCTTTTCCATGTACATATACGCCGTGCCCGTTTTCCCGGCCAGCAGGATGGCGCCCCGGTCCTTGCCCGACACCGTGACGACCTTGGCCTTGTCGCCCGTGGAATAGCGCAACTCGTCGCCCAGGGTGCTCACGCGCAGTTTCGTCGGCGCCGTGCCGTCGTCGGGCTGCGTGTCTTCGCCGATGTAATGGAAATTGCCATCCTCGGTGCAGTACACGGATTTTTTCGTGACGGGATCGATCCAGTTATTGCCGATCACGCCATGCTGATACGGATAGGCGCCCGACAGCACGGCCGAGTGGCCGATGGCCGTGACCGTGATGCCATGCGCCTGGTGCGCGTCGCTGAACCACGCGCCCTGCTCCAGCAGGCGGCGGAAACCGCCCTGGCCGAACTGGTCGCGGTAGCGCGTCACCTGCTCTTGCGGCAAGCCGTCCACTACCAGCACCACCACCAGCTTCGGCTGCGCCGCACCGGCAGCAACAGCAGGAACGGCCTTGGCCGCATGCACCTGGCTCGCCGCCACGCCAGCCGCCAACAGCAGCGCCTGCGCCAGTTGCCGGGAAAGGGAGAAATGTTTCGTCATATCCGCTCATCAAAAGTTAGGCCACCGGCCAGCATACGCCGACTATATGACACAATAATGACAAGAGGCAACAATATGAAAAAGGCCAGGCTCCATCGCTGGAACCCGGCCTTTACTGGAACGGATGAATTTGCCTGACTTATTTGCCTGGCTTATTTGCCTGACTTACTTGACCGTCACCTTGATGCTTTTGCTCAACTCCGGCCCATACGACTGGTGCGCGCCGTTGGCAAACTGCATGGTCAGGGTGTACTGCCCCGGCGGCAAGGTGACGTCCGTTTCCGTCTGTCCTTTGCCAAAATGCAAATGTTTGTCATCCATGGGTATCATCTCGCCCGCCTTCATCGGCCCCATATTGATGAGCAAATGATGGTGGCCCGTCTTGGCCGTCATGTCGCCGGCCGGCTTGACGTCCATGCCGCTGACGGCAAATTTCACTTTGAACGGGCTGGTCACTGTCGCGCCATCGACGGGCTCGACGAACGAGACGGATTGCGCAAACGCGCTGGCGGCCAGCAGGCTGCCCGCGATCACGGCTGCGGCTTGGCGCAGGAATACGGTGGTCAATTGCATGATGTCTCCTCTTGTTTAATAACAACACGGACTGCATGAAACCATATTCCTGCTGACAATGGCGCGTGGCAGCGCCAAGCCTGACGTTTAATCGTTCTTGATGACGATCGACGGGAACTTGCTGGTCATATCCTTCGCCTTTTCCGCCACCTTGATCGCGATGGTGCGGGCGATCTGCTTGTAGATCACGGCGACGGGACCTTCCGGCTCGGCCACGACGGTCGGCGTGCCGGAATCCGTCTGCTGGCGGATCGCCATGGTCAGCGGCAAGGCGCCGAGGAATTCCACGCCGAAGTCCGCGCACATCTTCGCGCCGCCGCCGGCGCCGAAGATTTCTTCCGCATGGCCGCAGTTCGAGCAAATGTGCGTGCTCATGTTTTCCACCACGCCGAGGATAGGAATGCCGACCTTCTCGAACATTTTCAAGCCCTTGCGCGCATCCAGCAGCGCGATGTCCTGCGGCGTCGTGACGATCACGGCGCCCGTGACGGGCACTTTCTGCGACAGGGTCAATTGAATGTCGCCCGTGCCCGGCGGCATGTCGACGATCAGGTAATCGAGGTCGCGCCAGTTGGTCTGGTCCAGCAGTTGCTGCAAGGCTTGCGTGACCATCGGGCCGCGCCACACCATCGGCTCGTCCGGATCGATCATGAAGCCGATCGACGACACTTGCAGGCCGTGATTTTCCATCGGTTCCATGCTCTTGCCGTCGAGGGTCTTCGGCTGGCCGCTGATGCCCAGCATCATCGGCTGCGACGGGCCATAGATATCGGCGTCCAGCATGCCGACGGTGGCGCCTTCGGCCGCCAGGGCCAGGGCCAGGTTGACGGCCGTGGTCGATTTGCCAACCCCGCCCTTGCCGGAAGCGACGGCGATGATGTTTTTCACGTTGCTCATCGGCTTCAAGCCGCGCTGCACCGTGTGCGAAATGATTTTCGACGACACGCCCACGCTGACGTTGCCCACGCCCGGCAGCACGCGCAGGGCGGCCAGCACGGATTTGCGGATCAGGTCGATCTGGCTTTTAGCGGGGTAGCCCAGTTCGATGTCGAGCGAAATATCATCGCCATCGACCTTCAGATTCTTGACGGTTTTGCTGGAAACGAAATCTTTATGTGTATTTGGATCAATAACCTGGGCCAGCGCGGCCTTGACGTCTTCTACTGTGATGCTCATGTAAATCTCCGTGTGTACTACATATGTGCAATACGCGCAGTCTAGCGCAAATTTGCATGGCGCGATGGCGGCAAAAGCATCACTTGCCAGCGCTGCATCTGCTCATATTGCCTTTCCGCTGTTAAAATGACCTATTATCCATCCCAAAAGTGCATCAATCATGACTCGCAAGCTGTTCGTCACCACTGCCCTGCCTTACGCAAACGCCGCTTTTCACATTGGCCACATCATGGAATACATCCAGGCCGATATCTGGGTCCGGTTCCAGCGAATGCAACGCGATGGCGCAGCCGGCCGTGAAGTGCACTTTGTGGGCGCCGACGATACGCATGGTACGCCCATCATGATCGCCGCCGAAAAGGAAGGCATTACGCCGCAGCAATTCGTCGCCAACATCGCGGCCGGCCGCGCCCAGTACCTCGATGGCTTCCATATCGCCTTCGACAACTGGTATTCGACCGATTCGCCGGAAAACGTTGATCTGTCGCAATCGATCTACCGCAAGCTGCGCGATACGGGCCTGATCGTCACGAAAACCGTCGACCGCTTCTTCGATCCGGTCAAGGGCATGTTCCTGGCCGACCGCAACATCAAGGGCGAATGCCCGAAATGCGGCGCCAAGAACCAGTACGGCGACAATTGCGAAGTGTGCGGCGCCGCTTACCAGCCGACCGACCTGGTCAACCCGTTCTCCGTGTTCACCAACGCGACGCCCGTGATGAAGCCGTCGGAACAGTACTTCTTCAAGCTGTCCGACCCGCGCTGCTTCGAATTCCTCAAGGATTGGCTCAACACGCCAGGCCGCCTGCAGCCTGAAATGGTCAACAAGGTCAGCGAATGGCTGGGCGAAGCGGGCGAAAAGCTGGCCGACTGGGATATCTCGCGCGATGCGCCCTATTTCGGCATCCCGATTCCCGATGCGCCGGGCAAGTTCTTCTATGTGTGGATGGACGCGCCGGTCGGCTACCTGGCCAGCCTGAAAAACTATTGCGACAAGAAAGGCCTCGATTTCGACGCCCTGCTGAACGATCCTGCCACGGAACAAATCCACTTCATCGGCAAGGACATCGTTTCCTTCCATTTGCTGTTCTGGCCCGCCATGCTGAAATTTGCCGGCCACCCGGTGATCGACAAACTGAAAGTCAATGTGCACGGCTTCCTGACGGTCAACAACGAAAAGATGTCGAAGTCGCGCGGCACGGGCATCTCGCCGCTGCGCTACCTGGACCTGGGCATGAACCCGGAATGGCTGCGCTACTACATCGCTTTCAAGCTGAACTCGAAAGTGGAAGACCTGGACTTCAACGGCGACGATTTCGTGGCCCGCGTGAACAGCGACCTGATCGGCAAATACGTGAACATCGCCAGCCGCTGCGCCGGCTTCATCGCCAAGCGTTTCGACGGCAAGCTGGCATCGACGCTGTCGGAAGGCGCGCAAAGCTGGATCAACCGCGCGCTGACGGTGGACGCCAACGGCGTCATCGTCGAGCGCCAGGCCAGCATCGCCGCGCACTTCGAGAACCGCGAATTCGGCAAGGCCTTGCGCGAGATCATGGAAATCGCCGACATCACCAACCAGTATGTCGATGAAAACAAGCCGTGGATCCTCGCCAAGGATGCGGACAAGACCGCCGAACTGCACGACGTGTGCACGACGGCCCTGATCCTGTTCCGCCAGCTGACGATCCTGCTGTCGCCGGTCTTGCCGGGCGTGGCCAAGAACGTGGCCTCGTTCCTCAACGACGAGCAATTCACCTGGGCCGATACGCAAGTGTTCGGCGACGCCGTCTCGAACAGCATGCTGGGCCGTACCATCGGCGCCTACAGCCACTTGATGACGCGCATGGATGCAAAGATGATCGAAGCGCTGTTTGACGCACCGCAAGCTGCCGCCATCGCGGCGCCGGCTGGCGATGCCGCGAACGACGCCGCAGCGGTCGCTGAAACACCGGCCTCCGCCATCGAGGAACTGGCGCCCGAGATCAAGATCGACGACTTCCTCAAGGTCGACTTGCGCATCGCGAAAATCGTCAACTGCGAACTGGTCGACGGCTCGGACAAGCTGCTGCGCCTGACCCTGGACGCGGGCGAAGGCCGCTTGCGCAATGTGTTCTCCGGCATCCGTTCGGCCTACCAGCCGGAAGAGCTGGTCGGCAAGCTGACGGTACTGGTGGCCAACCTGGCGCCGCGCAAGATGAAGTTCGGCATTTCGGAAGGCATGGTCATGGCCGCATCAAGCGCCGACGAGAAGGCCAATCCAGGCATCTATATCCTGAACCCTTGGCCAGGCGCCGAACCTGGCATGCGCATCCGCTAAGCCCGCACAAGGACCGATGATGAATATCGTGGTGCGCGAAGCAACGAATGCCGATGCACAACTGATGGCCGAGCTGACCCGCGCCGCGTGGGCCGGCAAGGTGGCGGCCTCGTCCAGTGGACACCACGAGACGGCGCAGCAGGTGGAAGAGCAGTTGCGCCACGGCGGCGGTTTTCTGTTGCTGATCGACGACATTCCAGCCGGTTCGCTGCGCTGGATGCCGCTCGACAGCGATCCCGCCATCTGGAAGATTTCACGCATGGGCGTGCTGCCCGCCTACCGGGGCAGCCATGTTTCGCAACATTTGCTGGAAGCCATCATTCATCACGGCCTCTCGTGCCAGGCGGAGGAATTGCGCCTGGCCGTGCGGCGCGACCAGCGCAAGCTGATCGATTTTTATGCGGCCTTCGAATTCGACCTGGCCGAAGAACTGGAATATTCGCACGCCAACCCCGCCGAACCGGCGCCGATGGTGATGCGGCGTTTGTTGCGTTATTGATTTTTAGCAATTTCGCCCCGGACTTGCCGATACAACAACCCGCCAGGCGGCACGGCGCGGTAAAATACGGCCGGCTGACCTTACCTATAAGACACTCAGAAGAGAATATGAAACTGCCTGCAAAACACAACAACTACGTATCCGACCACACCTTGTTCATCGCTGAACTGAAGGCCAAGAATCCTGGCATGGAAGCGGGCCAGCAAGCGGGTCGCGCCCTGCTGTGGGACAAGCCGGCCGTCAGCATCGATGAGCAGGAGCGCCAGCTGGCGTCGGCCGTCAAGCAACAGGCTTACGTTTACCAGAACAAGAACTAAGATCTGGAACCGGCACTATGTTGCCTGAAGAGTCTGCAGTCACGCCGGAAGCCGACGCTTCCGGTGCCGGCGCAGTCATCGAGTCGCCCGAACCCGCCGCTGGCGGCGACGGCAGCGGCGACCCTGCAGCATCCGCCACGGCAGTAACGGACGCGGCGCCCGCCGCCGACCCGCTGGGCATCGCCCGCCTGTATGGCGAGCCGATGATGCGCATGCCGACGGATCTGTACATTCCGCCGGACGCGCTGGAAATCTTCCTCGAAGCCTTCGAAGGCCCGCTCGACTTGCTGCTCTACCTGATCCGCAAGCAAAATTTCAACATTCTCGATATCCCGATGGCGCAGGTGACCCTGCAATATCTGAAATATGTCGACCAGATCCGCGTGCGCAACCTGGAACTGGCCGCCGAGTATTTGTTGATGGCGGCCATGTTGATCGAGATCAAGTCGCGCATGCTCTTGCCTTCGCGCAAGAGCGACGTCGAGGAAGATGGCGGCGATCCCCGTGCCGAACTGGTGCGCCGCTTGCTCGAGTACGAACAGATCAAGCTGGCCGCCTACGACCTGAACGCCATCCCGCAGTTCGAGCGCGATTTCGTGCGCACGCAGATTTTCATCGAGCAAAGCCTGACGCCCACCTGGCCCGACGTGGAACCGGTGGACTTGCAGCAGGCGTGGCTCGACGTGTTGAAACGCGCCAAACTGACCCAGCATCACCGCATCAGCCGCCAGGAACTGTCCGTGCGCGAGCACATGTCGAGCATCCTGCGCCACTTGCAGTCGTCGCGCTTCGTCGAATTCAGCGAGCTGTTCGACATTGCCGGCGGCGTGCCCGTGGTGGTGGTCAACTTCGTGGCCCTGCTGGAACTGGCCAAGGAAACCCTGATCGAAATCACACAGGCAGAACCGTTTGCCCCCATCTACGTCCGGCTGGCCTATTCGCCCGCCTGATCCCTTCCCTTTGTCACTGACCACCGTACAACGGGGTTTTAGCGAAAGCAATCCATGAAAATTATTTCCGACATCGAAGAATTGCGCGACCAGCTCAGCGGACAGCTGCGCACGGCGTTCGTCCCCACCATGGGCAACCTGCACGAAGGCCATCTGTCGCTGATGCGCCTGGCGCGCAAGCATGGCGACCCCGTCGTCGCCTCGATCTTCGTGAACCGCCTGCAATTCGGCCCGAACGAAGACTTCGAGAAATATCCGCGCACCATGGCGGCCGACATCGCCAAGCTGGAAAAGGAAGGCGTGTACGTGCTGTTCGCGCCCACGGAAAAGGAACTGTACCCGGAGCCGCAGGAATACCGCGTGCGCCCGCCCGATGACCTGGGCAATACCCTGGAAGGCGAATTCCGTCCCGGCTTCTTCGAAGGCGTGTGCACGGTCGTCACCAAGCTGTTTTCGTGCGTGGGTCCGCGCGTGGCCGTGTTCGGCAAGAAGGATTACCAGCAGTTGATGATCATCCGCAACATGGCGCGCCAGTTCGCGCTGCCGACGGAAATCATCGCCGCCGAGACCTACCGTGCAGACGATGGCTTGGCCTTGTCCTCGCGCAATATGTACCTGTCGGAAAGCGAACGCGCGGAAGCGCCGGAACTGTTCAAGGGCCTTAATTTCGTCGCCGAGGAAGTGCGCAAGGGTAACCTTGCCGTCGGCGAACTGGAACAGGCGGCCATGCAGCTGCTGGACGGCCGCGGCTGGAAATCGGACTACATCGCCGTGCGCAAGCGCGCCAACCTGCAGGCGCCGAACGCCGCCGAACTGGCCGCCGGCGAACCGCTGGTGGTGCTGGCCGCCGCCAAGCTGGGACAGACTCGCCTGATCGACAACCTGGAAATTTAAGCGCCATCTCCAAGCGTCACCTCGACGGGGCCATTCGGTCCCGTTTCTGTTTCTGTTTCTTTTCCTTACTTCTCCATCCCTACCAGCTTGAGTTCGGCAAACAGCGGCCTGTTGCTGCCGCGTGCCGCTTGCAACATGTCATAGCTGGCCGCATCGAGCACGATTTCCTCTCCCGCCCACAGCTTGCGCTGGTTCGCAGGCAGCCTCAGGCTGCGCAGGATGGCCCGCGCCTGGGCCGGATCGGCTGCCAGCAGGCGGATGGCGTGCGCATGGCGCTGCGTACCCGTGAGTATCGGCAAGCCGCCCTGCGGGCCATGCTGGCTCAGGCTGACATAGTCATGGCCGCCCACGCGATGCAAATAGGCATGCCGGCCATCGGCTTCGGCAACCGGCTGCGCGGCAGGCTCCTGCATCTCGACCGACGCGACGGGCGCAACGGCCGTTTGCTCCAGGCTCACGCCGCAGGCCGTTAACAGGGCCGTGCCCAGGGCGAAAAATAATACGGGTGCTCGGCGCATCGTGCGCTCCTTCTTGTCGGGGTCGGGGACAAAGGGGAAATACTGCAGCGATCATGGGCCAAATTATTTGACGTGTAAAGTTAACTTTGGGAAATATTTCATTCCTTTGCGCAATTATCTGCAGGCCGCGGGATCATCTCTGTCCGTACCCCGCATGCCTGGGACAATTGTTAATGCAATTTGCACACTGAAATCATCAAGCCCATCTTTATCCATCAATCAATAAAGATGACAATGGCTGCACTGGTTCGCAGCGACAACATGCGGGCCTCCCACCACGACAGGAGAACACCCATGAACACAGCAGCTCTACCGGCCAAGGTCGCCATCGTCACGGGCGCTTCGCGCGGCATCGGCGCAGCCATCGCCCGCCGCCTGGCGCGCGATGGCATGCGGGTCGTCGTCAATTACGCCAGCGGCAACGTGGAAGCGGAGCAACTGGTGGCGGCCATCGTGGCCGACGGCGGCGCCGCCATCGCCGTCAAGGCCAACGTCGCCGACGCGGGCGAGGTGCAAGCCCTGTTCGATGCGGCCGAGGCGGCCTACGGCGGCGTCGACGTGCTGGTCAACAATGCCGGCATCATGCCGCCCGCGCTGCCGGCCCTGGCCGACACGGACGACGCCACCTTCGACAGCCTGTTCGCCATTAACGTCAAGGGCAGCTTCAACACCATGCGCCAGGCGGCGACGCGCTTGCGCCACGGCGGCAGCGTCGTCAATTTCTCCACCAGCGTGATCGGCCTGGCCCTGCCCGGCTATGCCGTCTACGGCGCCACCAAGGCAGCCATCGAGACGATGACGAATATCTTTGCCAAGGAGTTGCGCGGCAAGAACATCACCGTCAACGCCGTCGCCCCCGGTCCCACGGCCACGGCGCTGTTCTTGAACGGCAAGACGGACGAAACGATACAGCGCATGGGCAAGATGGCGCCATTGGAACGCCTGGGCACGCCGGACGACATCGCCGCCGCCGTGGCCTTTTTGGCCGGGCCGGATGGCCGCTGGGTGAATGGCCAGACCCTGCGCGCGAATGGCGGGCTGGTCTGAGTTTTTTGCGGACGAAAAAAAACGCTGCCAATTCGCATTGGCAGCGTTTTTCTTGATCGGTATCAAGCCGTGATCAGGCGCCGGCTTTTTCCAGCTTCTCGAAAATCTTGTTCAGCTTTTCATCGAGGGTCGCGGCCGTGAACGGCTTGACGACATAACCGCTGGCGCCAGCCTGGGCGGCGGCGATGATGTTCTCTTTTTTCGCTTCGGCGGTGACCATCAGCACGGGCAGCTTGGCCAGTGCGGGATCGGCACGGATATGCTGCAGCATCGTCAGGCCATCCATATTTGGCATGTTCCAGTCCGACACGACGAAATCATACGATTCCGCGCGCAGCTTGGCCAGGCCCATCACGCCGTCTTCCGCCTCATCGACGTTGGCATAACCCAGTTCCTTCAACAGATTCCGGACAATGCGGCGCATCGTCGAAAAATCGTCAACGACTAAAAATTTCATCTTTGGATCAGCCATGAATAACTCCGTTGTTTCTGTAGCGGTTTGTTAATAATATCGACATGAATGCCGACATTATGGTCGACACTACGGCAGCAAGTTGTAGGATAGCATTTTCGTTGCTTTTAGGCGAACAAACTTGCCTCAGATCATATAAAACGTGGCTTACACGCGCAAAGCACGCATGCCGTGCGCAGCCAGGTGTCCCAGCACCATGCCAGGCAGCGCCGTCAGAGCGCCGACCTCATGCGTAGCACCGACGGCGATCGCCTCGCGCGGCATGCCGAACACCACGCAACTGGCTTCATCCTGCGCAAAATTATACGCTCCTGCAGCCTTCATCTCCAACATGCCTTGTGCGCCATCCTTGCCCATGCCGGTCAGGATCACGCCGACGGCATTTTTACCGGCCGATTGCGCGGCCGAACGGAACAGCACGTCGACGGACGGGCGGTGGCGGTTTACCGGCTCACCCTGGTCGATCTTGGTCATGTAGTTGGCGCCGCTGCGCGTCAGGGTCAGGTGCGAATGGCCGGGCGCGATGTAGGCGTGGCCGGGCAGTACCCGTTCGCCGCCTGCCGCTTCCTGCACCGATATCTTGCACAGCGAATCGAGACGGCGCGCAAACGAGCGCGTAAAGCCTTCCGGCATGTGCTGCGTGATCAGGATGCCGGGACAATCGGACGGCATCTGCATGAGGAATTCGCGGATCGCTTCCGTGCCGCCCGTGGAGGCGCCCACGATGATCAGCTTTTCGCTCGACGTCAACGGGCTGCGCAGCGCAGGCAGCGGCGCGGCCACCTTGTCGCTGGCCGACGGCAGGGTGCGCGCGCGGATGCGCGCCTTCGAGGCGGCGCGGATCTTGTCGGCGATCATGTCCGTGTACTCGCGCATGCCGCTCTGGATGGAAATCTTCGGCTTGGTGACGAAATCGACCGCGCCCAGCTCCAGCGCGCGCATGGTGATTTCCGAACCGCGCTCGGTCAGCGACGACACCATCAATACCGGCATCGGGCGCAAGCGCATCAGTTTTTCCAGGAAGTCGAGGCCATCCATCTTCGGCATCTCGACGTCGAGGGTCAGCACGTCGGGGTTGGTCTGCTTGATCATCTCGCGCGCCACCAGCGGATCGGGCGCAGCGCCCACCACTTCCATGTCGGGCTGGCTGTTCACGATTTCCGTCATCACGCTGCGGATCAAGGCCGAATCATCCACGATCAATACTTTGATCTTCATAGTTATCCTTCCAGGCCTTGCGGCCCTTATTCTTTATTAAATTAGTACACCGGACAAAATCGCCGCAAGCCGCACGGCGCGACGCGCAGCAGGTTTGGTCTGGTGTTTGTCAGAACAGCTCAACTTCGCCGCCCACCGGCGCGACCTTGAGACGGCTTGCGTAATCGAGTTCGCGGCGCACCAGCGTATCGTTATGCGTCTGCATCAGCTTTTTCACCAGCACCTTGCCGCTGCGGGGGAAAAAATACACCTTGCGCGGGTGGATGTCATTGAGGTCTTCCGCCACCACGCGCATCTTTTCCGCCTTCAGATAATTGATGACGAAGGCCGCATTGCGTTCGCCCACATTGATCGCCGTGAAGCCGCGCAGCACGGCGCCGCCGCCGAACACTTTCGCTTCCATGTTCTCGCGCCGCGCGCCCGCCTTCAGCAAATCGTTGATCAGGATCTCCATGGCGTAGGTACCATAGCGCATCGACGCGGAAATCGGGCTGTTCGGATCGCTGCCGCCGTCGGGCAGCATGAAGTGGTTCATGCCGCCCAGGCCCGTGACGCGGTCGCGGATGCAGGCCGAGACGCAGGAGCCGAGCACGGTGACGATCAGCATGTCCTTGTTGGTAAAGTAATACTCACCAGGCAAGATCTTGGCGGCGTCACAATTGAACGTCCTGTCGTAATAGACGTTAGTGGCGAATTGCTCTTTGGATTCCAGGCTCATATTTCACTCTCATGTACGATGCGACGATGCCTTGGGCGCGGCGCCCCGAGGCTGATCGAGCTCATAGACTGTTTTACCGCGCAGCTTCAATGAATCCGACACGTACAGAAAATTCTCCGAATGGCCCGCAAACAGCAGGGCATCCGGCTTCATCAACGGCACAAAGCGCGACAGGATCTTGCGCTGCGTCGCCTTGTCAAAATAAATCATCACGTTACGGCAAAAGATGACGTCGAACTGGCCCGTCACCGGCCAGCTGTCGGCCAGCAGGTTGAGCGGCTTGAAGGTGATCATCTGGCGCAGTTCCGGGCGCACCCGCACCTGCCCCTCGCGATCGCCCTTGCCGCGCAAGAAAAAGCGCCGCGCACGATCGGCCGGCATCTTGTCGAGCCGGTCCAGGTTGTAGACGCCATTGGCGGCCGTGGCCAGCACGTTCGTGTCGATGTCCGTGGCGATGATGGTGACGGGCGGCGTGAGCGTATTGAATGCCTCGCACACCGTCATGGCGATCGAATACGGCTCCTCGCCGGTGGAACTGGCCGAACACCAGATGGTGATCGGCCCGCTCAGTTTCTTCACATGCTCGGCCAGCAGCGGAAAGTGATGCGCCTCGCGGAAGAACGACGTCAGGTTGGTCGTCAGCGCATTCGTGAACGCTTCCCACTCATCGCCCATGCGGCCCGCTTCCAGGTCGTCCAGGTAGCGGACGAACGAGGAGATGCCGGTCGCGCGCAGGCGTCGCGCCAGGCGACTGTAGACCATCTCCTGCTTGCTGTCGGCCAGCGCGATGCCGGCCCGCTTGTAAATCATGGCGCGGACCCGTTCAAAGTCCTTGCCAGTGAAATCAAATTCCTTGACCGAATCCGTTTTAGTTTGCGGCATTTTGTTTTTACCTCTCTATGACTACTCTGACCAATGCCTTTGCAAGTATAACTAGCGGGACCGGGTTGGCGTCAGAACTCTTCCCAATCGTCGCCGCCGGCCGCCGCCAGCTTTTTCGCGGGCGGTGGCGTGCCGGCTTGCGCCGTCTTTGCCAACCGCCGTGTATTTGCCGCCACACTCGGTACCGGCCGTGCAGCCATCTTGACTACTGGCGCGGGTGCGGGCACGGCCGCCTGCGCCGCGCTCTCGCCATCGAGCTTGAAGATGCTGACGGCATCGGCCAGTTTCTGCGCCTGGTCCTGCATGCTTTCGGCCGCCGCCGCCGCTTCCTCGACCAGCGCCGCGTTCTGCTGCGTCATCTGGTCCATCTGCGCGATGGCCTGGTTCACTTCCTCGATGCCATGGCTCTGTTCCTGCGTTGCCGCCGTGATCTCGCCCATGATGTCGGCCACCTGCCGGATCGACGTGACGATCAGGCCCATGGTCTGCCCCGCCTCGTCCACCAGGCGGCTGCCAGCATCGACCTTGTCGACCGAGTCGCCGATCAGGCCCTTGATCTCTTTCGCCGCGCCAGCCGAACGCTGCGCCAGGTTGCGCACTTCCGACGCCACCACCGCAAAGCCGCGCCCCTGCTCGCCTGCGCGCGCCGCTTCGACGGCCGCATTCAAGGCCAGGATATTCGTCTGGAACGCGATGCCGTCGATGACGCCGATAATATCGACGATCTTGCGCGAACTGTCCTTGATGGAGCCCATGGTATCGACCACTTGCGCCACCACCTTGCCGCCCTGCTCCGCCACTGACGACGCCGACACGGCCAGCTGGTTGGCCTGGCGCGCGTTGTCCGCGTTCTGCTTCACGGTCGACGTCAGTTCTTCCATCGACGATGCCGTCTCTTCGAGCGAACTGGCCTGCGTTTCCGTACGCGCCGACAGGTCCGCATTGCCGCTGGCGATCTCGCGCGACGCCACGGTAATCGTATCCGTTCCCTGGCGCACGTCGCTGACCGTCTGCACCAGGCTCTCGTTCATGTCCTTGAGCGCCTGCTGCAGGGCGCTCGTTTCATCCTTGCCTTCGACCACCACGCGCGCCGTCAGCTCGCCGGCAGCCACCTTCTGCGCCACGGCCAGGGCGCCGGACAACGGCACCGTGATCGAACGCGTGATGAAGATGGCGCACCAGGCGCCGATCGCCACCGCTGCGCCACCCAGGATGAACAACACCGTCATCAGGCGCGCATCGGCCGCCAGCGAGTCGTCCATGAAGCTTTGCTGCGCCACATGCTGCAAGTCGAGCAGCTTGTTGATGTCGGCCAGGGTCGTCTTGTTCAAGGGATCGATGCGGGTGGCAATCACCTTCGCCGCGCCCTCGCTGTTAAACGCCAGTACCTGCCCCATCGCTTCCTTGAAAGCGGCATCGACTTCGCCGTCAACCTTGGCGATATTGGCCAGCAGCGCCTTCTCGCCCTCGGACAGCCCCAGGCTGGCCAGCTTGCCGCGCGCGCCGTCGTACAGCTTGCGCTGCTCGCGCACCTTGCCCTCTTCCACCTGCATCAGCCCCACATCGCCCTGCAGGCCGATATTGCGCATGGCGATACCCGTTTCCAGCATCGCGCTTTTCATCAGCGACGCCTGCGTATTCTTTTCGCTTGCCAGCTCCAGACCCGTGAGCAACTGGGCCTTGTTACGGTAATTCAGTGCATTCGCCGAAACGATCACTACCACCAGGATGGCGAGGATGCTGCCAAAACCTATCCCCAGCCGGGTGCCTATCTTGAAATCGCGCAAACTCATTACAGTCTCCAATATTTATGTGAACGGCGCCCGTTCAACCGGACGGCGCCGTGTTATGGCCTGGTCTCTGACGGACCTTGCAGCCTGCCGGCGCGCCTCTAGTCGCACCGGTACATGCATATCTGTAGTGATTCTTTGCGTGCCAAAACGGCGGCGCACCGGGCGCCGCCTTGCTGCCGCTTACGCCGCCAGCTTGTCGATCAGGCCCATCTCGCTGCTCGACATCAGCTTGTCGATATCGACCAGGATCAGCATGCGCTCGTCGATGGTGCCCAGGCCGATCATGTAGTCGGTCGAGAAGGCGGTACCCATTTCCGGCGCCGGCTTCACCTGCTCCGGCGTCAGCGTGGTGACGTCGGAAACGCTGTCGACCACCATGCCGACGATGCGCCCGCCGATGTTCAGGATGATCACCACCGTGAACTGGTCGTACACGGGCGTGCCCAGGTTGAACTTGATGCGCATGTCGACCACGGGGATGATGATGCCGCGCAGGTTGATCACGCCCTTGATGAATTCTGGCGCGTTGGCGATGCGGGTGACCGCTTCATAACCGCGGATTTCCTGAACCTTCAGGATATCGATGCCGTACTCTTCGGAGCCCAGGGTGAAGGCCAGGAATTCACGGCCGGCGATGTCCTTGCCGTCGCCCGCATTGCTTCCGGATGTTTGTTGAGTATCTGACATGGTGCGTTTTCCTATCTTTATCTATCGGTATTACGAAAAAATGGACTCGTCGGCCAGCTGGCGAGAGGAACGGATCAGGGCGGCGACATCGAGAATCAGCGACACGCCGCCATCGCCCAGGATGGTGGCGCCGGAAATGCCCACCACCTTGCGGTAATTCGATTCGAGGTTTTTCACCACGACCTGCTGCTGTCCCACCAGGTCGTCGACAAACAGGGCCGCCTTGCGCCCTTCCGTCTCGAGGATCACGCAGATGCCTTCCGAGGGACTGGTAAAGCGCGGCGCGATGTCGAACATCTGGTACAGCGGGATCAAGGGCAGGTATTCGCCGCGCACTTTCACCACCTGGCCCTTGCCACTGATGTCCTTGATATCCTCAACGGCCGGTTGCAGCGATTCGATGACAAAGCCCAGAGGCAAAATATACACTTCGTCGCCGACGCGAATCGACATGCCGTCCAGGATGGCCAGGGTCAGCGGCAGCGAGATGGAAATCGTCGTGCCGAAACCCTTCGCCGAACGGATGTCGACGACGCCGCCCATGGCGCTGATATTGCGCTTGACGACATCCATGCCCACGCCGCGGCCCGACACGTCGGTGACCGCTTCGGCAGTGGAAAAGCCGGGCGCGAAAATCAGCTGCCACACGTCGGCGTCGCTCATCGTCTCGGACACATCCAGGCCCTGCTGCGCGGCCTTGGCCAGGATGCGCTCGCGGTTCAGGCCCGCGCCGTCATCGGATACTTCGATGATGATGTTGCCGCCCTGGTGGCTGGCCGAAAGGAACAAACGGCCAGCCTCGGTCTTGCCGGCGGCCACGCGGGCGGCCGGCATTTCCACGCCATGGTCGATACTGTTGCGCACCAGGTGCGTGAGCGGATCGACAATGCGCTCGATGAGGCCCTTGTCCAGCTCCGTGGCGGCGCCATTGGTGATGAAGTCGACCTTCTTGCCCAGTTTCGTCGCCAGGTCGCGCACCATGCGCGGGAAGCGCGAAAAGACGAAATCCATCGGCATCATGCGGATCGACATCACCGCTTCCTGCAAGTCGCGCGTATTGCGCGTCAGGTGGCTGACGCTGTCGAGGAGTTTTTCATGCAGCATCGGGTCGAGCGCGCTGGCGCGCTGCTCGATCATCGCCTGCGTGATCACCAGTTCACCCACCAGGTTGATCAGCTGGTCGACTTTTTCGATCGAGACGCGGATCGACGACGACTCGGCGCCGGCCTTGTCGCCCTCTTTCTTGGCCGGTTTCTTTTCCTGCTCCGCTTCGGCCACGGCGCTGGCCACGACCGGCGTGGCCGCGGCGCCGGCGTTGCCCGCCTTGGCCGCGTCGGCGCGAATCTGTTCGAGCGGCTGGAAGAAACCGTAGCCCTGTTCGGCCTCGGTCTGCACGCCTGCGGCGGCGCGGATGTCCTCGAGCGGCTGGAAGAAGCCGTAACCGGGATCGGCCGCGCCCTGCGCGCCTGGCAGCGGGTCGAAGAAGCCGTAGCCCTGGGCTTTTTCCTGCGCCGCGCGGGCCGCTTCGGCTTCGCCTGGCGCCAGTGGCGGCGCCTGCGTGATCACCATGTCGTCCGGATTGAGCACGAAGGAGCAGATGGCCAGGATATCGTCCAGGCTTTCATGCGTCGTCACTTCCAGCACCTTGCGCGCGTCGGGCAGGCTTGATACCACGACGTCGCCCAGCAAGCCCAGTTCGGCCGCCAGCGCATCGACTTCGCGCGGCTCCATGGCCGGCAGCTCCAGGCGGATGCGATGGCCGCCGGCATGACTGACGGCGGCCTTTTCCGCCGTATGGAAAGCCGGCGCGACGGGCGTGAGGGCGGCCACGGGCACGTCCTGCGAGAACGACTGCAGCATCATGCGCACATTGGCCACGGCATCCTGGTCGACGGCGCTGCCCAGGCGGTGGCCGTCGAGCTGCATCTTGAGGATATCCTTGGCCGCCAAAAAGGCGTCGACGTGTTCCGCCGTCAGGGCCATCTGGCCCTGGCGGATGCGGTCGAGCAGCGACTCGAGGATGTGCGTCACCTCGCTCATGTCGGAGAGGCCGAACGTCGATGCGCCGCCCTTGATCGAATGGGCGGTGCGGAAAATGGCATTCAGGTCTTCGGCGTCGGGCGCCGCAATATCAACGGCCAGCAGCAGCCGTTCTTTTTCAGCCAGCAGTTCTTCGGCCTCATCGAAAAAGACCTGAAAAAACTGGCTAATATCGATGGTCATAGGGTGACTCCGTCAATTGCATCGTTGTGCTGCGCGGCTGGCATCAGCCGATCACCTTCTTGACCACTTCGATCAGGCGTTGCGGATCGAACGGCTTGACCAGCCAGCCATTGGCGCCGGCGGCACGTCCCTTCGATTTCATCTCGTCCGACGACTCAGTCGTCAGCATCAAGATGGGTACCTTCTGGTAGGTCGGCAGTTCGCGCAGCAGCTTGATCAGCTCCAGGCCATCCATGCGCGGCATGTTCTGGTCCGTCAATACCAGGTCCACGGTTTGCAGCTTGGCTTTTTCCAGTCCATCCTGGCCGTCGACGGCCTCCACCACCTGGTAACCGGCGGCTTTCAGGCTGAACGCCACCATCTGGCGCAATGAGCTGGAATCGTCCACTGCAAGTATCGTTTTGGCCATCTTTGCTCCCACTTATTCCGGGCATCCTGCCCGAGTATTTGATTAATCAATCCATGCAACCACAAGCGTTCCGCACTGGCATGCTAGAACAGCTCGATGTCGCCACTTTCCAAATGCTGTTGACTGACAGCCTTGCGCAGCACGCTGCGCAACTCCAGGCTTTGAATCGCCAGCGCCATGCTGACCCGCCCCAGCAAGGCGACAATTTCTTCATTGTCGCTCTCCGGCAACATCTCCGCGCCATGCGAGCCCAGGGTTCCGAGGAACTCGCGCAAGCCCGTCACGCGCTTCAAGGTGCGCTCGATCAGCTGGCTGGTCATGTCCTGGAACTGCAGGCTGGTGATGGCGGCATTCACGTAGCCCCCCACCTCATCCTGCAACGCCAGCAGTTTTTCCCGCTGCTGCTCGGCCGGAATACCGCCGTCGAGCAGCAGGGCGATGGTATCTTGCTGCGCAGCAACAGCTGCGTGTATCGCCATGAAATTGAAGGACAGCTTCTCGATCGCCTCTTCCAGCAAGATGCCGGTCTGCACCAGGTCGGTTTCCACCTCCGTCAAGTGCTTGCGGCCATGGTCCGACACGCCAGACAGCAGGCGCTTTACATGCGAGCCAAGTATTTTCTTTCTTGTCATAAAGGTCTCATTGTTTCAATACACCACGCGTCGACAGCCTTGCGTGTTATTTTTTCGCCGCTACCGGGCTGGGGGCTGGCGCCGCCGCGGGCGGCGCACCGGCCGCCAGCCCAGAAGCGACGGCGGCGGCAGCGGCATCGGTCACCGGCAGCTCGATCGCCGAGCCATCGCGCAGGACATTTTCTTCCGTGCGTTTGTTCATGACGATGATGCTGATGCGCCGGTTGATCGGATTGAAGGGGTCGAGCTTGTCCAAGTGGGCGGCCGAGCCCAGCCCCACCACGCGCAATACTTTCTCTTCCTTCATGCCGCCAATCACCAGTTCGCGCCGCGACGCGTTCGCGCGGTCGGCCGACAATTCCCAGTTGCTGTAGCCGGCATCGCTCATGTAGGGCGTCGAATCCGTATGGCCGGACAGGCCGATGCGGTTCGGCACTTCATTGAGCACGGAGCCGATGGCGTGCAGGATTTCCTTGGTGTACGGTTGCAGATTCGCATTGGCGAGCGCAAACATCGGACGGTTCTGCTCGTCGACGATCTGGATGCGCAAGCCTTCGCTGGTGATATCGAGCAGCAACTGGTTCTTGTATTTTTTCAGCAGGGGATTGGCGTCGATGGTCGCTTCGATGCGCGCCTTGAGCGCCTGCAGGCGCTTGCCCTCTTCGCGTTCGAGCGCGGCCTTGGCGGAATTGAGGTCGAACGACTTGCGCTGCTGCTCTTCCTGCGCCTTGCGCACTTGCCCATCCTGGCGCGACAGGTCCTGGCCGCCGCCCTGGATAACGGAATTGCTTTCGCCGCTGCCGGAACCGCCCGCCATCGCCACTTTCAAGGGTGTCTTGAAGAATTCGGAAATGCCGTTCAAGTCGCCCTTCGAGGTGGAGCCCAGCAGCCACATCAGCAGGAAGAAGGCCATCATGGCCGTGACAAAGTCGGCGTAGGCGATTTTCCACGCCCCGCCATGGTGTCCGCCAGCCGTCTTCTTGATACGCTTGACGATAATCGGGCGCATGCCTTCATCGGCCATGGCGTCCCCCTTCCGTGTGCTGCAAATGACTCATGGTGTCCAGGCGTATATTCACTGCTTACTTCGTTTTCGATTTCTTGATGTGGTCTTCCAGCTCATTGAACGTCGGGCGCTCGGTCGAGAACAGGACCTTGCGGCCGAACTCCACGGCCAGCGCCGGCGCATAGCCGTTCAGGCTGGCCAGCAGGGTCACTTTCACGCACTGGAACATCTTGCTCGACTCTTCCAGCTTCTGCTCCAGCAGGCTGGCCAGGGGGCCGACGAAACCATACGCCAGCAAGATGCCGAGGAAAGTGCCGACCAGCGCATGCGCGATCAGCATGCCCAGCTCGGCTGGCGGGATACCCACCGATTCCATCGTGTGCACCACGCCCATCACGGCGGCGACGATACCGAAGGCGGGCAAGCCATCGCCCACCTTGGCGATCACGTGGGCCGGCACGGCGCCTTCGTGATGGTGCGTTTCGATTTCGTTGTCCATCAGGTTTTCGATCTGGAACGCATCCATATTGCCCGACACCATCAGGCGCAGGTAATCGGTCATGAATTCGACGATGTGGTGGTCGGCCAGCACGGCCGGATACTTGGAAAACAGGGGGCTTTCCTCTGGCTTGTCGATATCGCCTTCAATCGACATCAAGCCTTCCTTGCGCACTTTGCTGAGCACTTCGAACAGCAGCGACATCAGTTCCATGTACAGTTCTTTGGTATAGCGCGAACCCTTGAACAGGCTGGGCAAGGCGGCGATCGTCGCCTTGATGGCCTTGTTATTGTTACCAACAAGGAAGGCGCCCAGGGCGGCGCCGCCGATCATCAGCAGCTCCAGCGGCTGGAACAGCGCCGCCAGATGGCCGCCGGCCAACGCGAAGCCGCCAAAGACCGAGGCGCAGACGATGATGTATCCGATTATGACTAACAAGTGCCCTGACTCCCAATAATGGCCGGGGCTGTATGCCCGGCATGTTCAAACCTGTTCCTGTCTTCTGGCGGCTGCGCCGCCGGCAAAGACAGCGGCAAAAAAAAGCAACCGGAAGTTAATTGAAATGCGCTGCTTTTCAATGCAATTCCGAGAAAATGCCGTGTGGAACTACAATAACGTGAGATTGCCCGACGGGCAAGCAAATAACGCAGACAATTGCTTAAAAGCACCATATGTAAAGTAAAGGGCCACCCTCTGTGGCGGCAATGGTCTTATCGGGCTCGCGTGCCGCAATCTGGAATTCGTAACTAAGAAGCATGCTACCGGGCAACATTTCCCTTTCCGCCTTGCGCCACAGGGCCGCCATCGCCGCCGGCGACAGGTAGGCAAAGACGGCATCGTAGCGGCCGAAATCGAGCGCCTCGTAGTCGCCGCGCAGGAAGCGCGCGCGGCTGCCCGCCAGTCCTGCGCGCAAGCGGCTTGCCAGCCACGGCAGCGGCGCCAGCTCGATGCCGGAAAACTGCCCGTCGGGCCGGCGCCGCGCCAGGTCCAGCACCAGTCCACCCAGGCCGCTGCCGATATCGACCAGGCGCACGCCGGGACGGTCCGCGATCAGCTCGGCCACCGCCTGCCACACCTTCGGCCCCGACGGATAAAACGGCACTTGCGTGCGAAACGTCGACCAGTACAAACTCAGCAGGAAGACAAAGGCCGCCAGGAACACGGCCGGCGGCAAATCGAGCAGGCTGGCCGCCAGCAAGGCAGGCGCAAACAGCAGGCCGATGGCGCACCACCAGCGCGCCAGTCCCGCGCGCCACGTGATAAGTGCCGCCAGCACGCCCTGCACCAACGCCACGGCCGGCAACGACATGGCCACGCCGGCACGCGCCAGACCATATACCAATAGCAACATCAAGGGAAAGGCCAGCACCTGGATCAGGATGGCCTTGAGCGCGGGCGCGCGCAGGATTTGTTGCAGCATGGGACAGTCAAAGGAGGAAAACGCCAGTGTAAGCGAAAGCACCATGAAAAAACCGGAGTCCGGTCTGGCGACCGCTCCGGTTTTCACTGAGGCTATTATTCGGGCAGCTATTGAAGCAACATCAGGCGGCGACACCTGGCGGCGCGACAGCGGCCGCTTCATCGCGCGCCTTCTTGGTCTTGCCGGCACGCGAAGGCATGTGGCACAGGCCGCATACATAATCGGCGTTCAGATCGAGGCAGTTGACGACAAACTTGCCGCCGCACTTGCCGCAGGGCGCCATGTCCAGCATCTTGCTGCTGAAAAAGCGCACCAGGGTCCAGGCCCGCGTCAGCGACAGCAGGGGCTCTTCACCCGCTTCGGGCGGCATCTGCTCCAGATACAGCTTATATGCCTTCATCACGGCTTCGATGCCGGTGGCGCCGGCGTGGTCGACGAGGAATTTGTGGATATTGATGAACAGCGAGGAATGGATATTCGGTTGCCAGGTGATGAACCAGTCGGTGGAAAACGGCAGCATGCCCTTGGGCGGCGAGACGCCCTTCAATTCCTTGTACAGATTCAGCAGGCGTTCGCGCGACAGCGAGACTTCGGTCTCCAGCAGTTGCAAACGGGCGCCCAGCTGTATCAATTCGATGGCCAGCTGGATTTCCTGCGCTTCCGATACGACACTTTTCTTGGCCATGCTGTGTACTCCACTACTGACTGATACTGACTGATACTGCCTAACAAGGTTGCCAGAAAAATGTTCAGGGCAAGGCGCGTTGCCGAAGACAGTACAAATGTACGGCGAGGCAATGCAACACCGCCATGGACGTTTTGATGGGAACCTTAAGCGATTTCTTCGACACCCTGGCCGGCCATCAGAATGGCAGCATGGGACTGGGCCAGCGAGCGGTCTTTATTGTAGTTCGTCAACATGCCCAGGATGGCGCTGTCGTCGAAGCGGAAGCGGGCCAGCATCATGTTGCCGCCAGCCAGTTTCAGGATCTGCGCATTGCTCATGCCCTCGATCAGTTCGGCGATTTCGGCGGCAATGCCCAAACGGAAGATGGCCGTTACTTTGTCCGCACGAATCATTTGCTGGGCCAGCATCAGGTAGCTCAGGTTAGCGTCGCGAATCTCAGCCATCATGTCGTTAGCAGTCATTTCCATCTCCTCAATCCGTTGAATTCAGCTGGCGTTGTGTGTTGCCAGTGAGATACATTCTGCAGGAGCAACATTAAACGCAACAGAGGCAAAGCGCTGTATTTTTGGTCGGGGAATAGCGGATGGGATCGTAGGTGTTTGTCTGACAAACACTGCTCGATCATGGTCGCACGCCAGCAACGGCGCGGATGTGGGAGGTTGGCTCTGTGCCGGATTTGCCCGACTTTTGGCCTGTAAAAAATATCACTTTTTTACAACAACTTGATAAGAATCAAGCCTGCCTACTGAGATAACGGCTGCCTTGGCAGGAACTTTAGGGCTTTTTTGAAAAATATTTAAAAAAGCTGCATTCTTTTTCCGTCGGTTTGACGCCGTTCATGTAATCGTTGACGGCAGCATCTGGCAAAACTTTAGGGCTATTTGAAAATATTTTTAAAAATCGTGATTTTTTTCGTTGACGCCCCACAAGCAGGCATTTTTTCGCCGCCTGTCCATGCCAGGAAACACGTTTTGCGACGGGGATTTGCTACACTGCCACTTCCGCGTGATACTTTAAGCCTCAAGCAATATCATGCCATCCAGACAAGTATCAATATGAAAGCCACCATGATTTCTCGACATGACTGCAGCGCGCGCGACCTCGACGATCCCCTGGCGCCCCTGCGCCAGCAATTCGACTTGCCGCAAGGCGTGATTTACCTCGATGGCAATTCCCTGGGCGCGCGGCCGAAAGCGGCCCTGGCCCGCGCCCAGCACGTCATCACGGCCGAATGGGGCACGGACCTGATCCGCAGCTGGAATACGGCCGGCTGGTTCGACTTGCCCAAGCGCCTGGGCGACCGCCTGGCCCCGCTGCTCGGCGCGCACACGGGCGAAGTGGTGATCACCGACACCACCTCCGTCAACCTGTTCAAGGCCCTGGCCGCCGCCCTGCAGATGCAGGCCAGCGATCCGGCGCAGGCCGCGCGACGCAGCATCGTCAGCGAACGCAGCAACTTCCCCACCGACCTGTACATGGCACAGGGCCTGGCCGCCTGGCTGGACCGGGGTTACCAGCTGCGCCTGGTCGACAGTCCCGAGGAGCTGGCGCAAGCCATCGACGCCGATTGCGCCGTCGCCATGCTCACGCACGTCAACTACCGCACCGGCTACCAGCACGACATGGCCGCCATCAGCAGCCATTGCCACGCGCAAGGGGCACTGGCGCTGTGGGACCTGGCCCATTCGGCCGGCGCCGTGCCGCTGGACCTGAATGGCGCCGGCGCCGACCTGGCCGTCGGCTGCACCTATAAGTACCTGAACGGCGGCCCCGGCTCGCCCGCCTTCATCTGGGTGCCGGAAAAACACCAGGCGCGCTTCCGCCAGCCTTTGTCCGGCTGGTGGGGCCACGCCACGCCGTTCGCCATGAACCCGGACTTCGCGCCCGCCGACGGCATCGCCCGCGCCCTGTGCGGCACGCAGCCGATACTCTCGCTGGCCCTGGTCGAATGCGGCCTCGATATCTTTGCGCAAACGAGCATGGAAGCCATCCGCCGCAAGTCGCTGGCCCTGACGGACCTGTTCATCGCGCTGGTGGAACAGCGCTGCGCCAGCCATCCGCTGGGCCTCGTCACCCCGCGCGAGCATGCGCGGCGCGGCAGCCAGGTCAGCTTCACGCACCCGCACGGCTATGCCGTGATGCAGGCGCTGATCGCGCGCGGCGTGATCGGCGACTACCGCGAACCGGCCATCATGCGCTTCGGCTTCACGCCCCTGTATACGAGCTTTGCCGACGTATGGGATGCCGTGGAAATCCTGCGCGACATCCTCGACACACGAGCCTACGACATCGCCGCCAAGCGCGATGCGGTCACCTGAACCACCCCATGAGCGACGACAAGACTATGAACAAGGAAAACACCAGCGGCTGCCCCATGCATGCCGGCGCCCAGGACGCGCAGTGGCATGGCGCGCAGATGGATTTCAGCGAATCTATGAGCTACGGTAACTACCTGGCGCTGGACCGCATCCTCACGGCCCAGCATCCGCTGTCGCCGAACCACAACGAAATGCTGTTCATCGTGCAGCACCAGACGAGCGAATTGTGGATGAAGCTGATGCTGCACGAAATGCACGCCGTGCGCGCCAACCTGCAAAGCGGCGACCTGGCCCCCGCCTTCAAGATGCTGGCCCGCGTGGCGCGCATCATGGATCAATTGGTGCATGCCTGGGACGTGCTGGCCACCATGACGCCGCCCGAATACACGGCCATCCGCCCCTACCTGGGCGCCTCGTCCGGCTTCCAGTCCTTCCAGTACCGCGAAATCGAATTCATTTTGGGGAACAAGAACGCCGCCCTGCTCAACGTGCATACGACGGCGCCGGAAACCTATGCGGTGCTTGACGCCGCCCTGCGCGCGCCCTCCGTCTACGATGAAGCCATCAAGCTGCTGGCGCGCAGCGGCTTGCCCATCTCCGCCGAACGATTGAACGCCGACTGGACCCTGCCGACCGCCTCCGACGCCTCGGTCAAGGCGGCGTGGCTGGAAGTCTACCGCGACCCGTCGAAACACTGGGCCCTGTACGAGCTGGCCGAAAAGCTGGTGGACCTGGAAACGGCCTTCCGCTTCTGGCGCTTCCGCCATGTGACGACGGTGGAGCGCATCATCGGCTTCAAGACGGGCACGGGCGGCACGGCGGGCGTGAGCTATTTGCGCAAGATGCTCGACGTGGTATTGTTCCCGGAGCTGTTCGCCCTGCGCACGGAGCTATAACCTCAAGGAGCATCGATGTCGCCTCTCGTCTTGACCCTGGCCGGCCTGTGGAATTCGGGGCCGCAGCACTGGCAAACCCACTGGGAAGCGCGCCACCCGCAATGGTCGCGCGTGCCGCACGGGGAATGGCAGACGCCGGACAAGGACGCATGGGTGGCGGAGCTCGACCGCGCCATCGCCGCCTGCGAGCGCCCGCCCGTGCTGGTGGCGCACAGCCTGGCCTGCACGCTGGTGGCCCACTGGGCGGCCAGCGGCTCGCCGCACAGGATCGCCGGCGCCTTCCTCGTCGCCCCCAGCGATGTGGAAGCGCCCTCCTACCCATCCGGCACCACGGGCTTTGCGCCGATGCCGCTGCAAGCCTTGCCGTTCCCCAGCCTGGTGGTCGCCAGCGGCGATGATCCCTACGTCAGCTTCGCGCGCGCACGCGCATTTGCCGCCGCCTGGGGCAGCGATTTCACCCTGATCGGCGACGCCGGCCATATCAACGGCGACGCCGGCTACGGCCCGTGGCCGGACGGCGAGCAGCTGCTGCTGGACTTCTGCGCCGCGCACCAACCCTGACACGCAGGGCGCGCACCTGCGCACGATAGGCGCATATTTGCCCACAAGTAAGAACGCAGGCAGAATCGTGGCCTTTCCCTTGCGGCGCCCCGGCGCCAGCCACACGATGAAACGTCTGCTTCTGCCCTTGCTCCTCTGCTCCGCGCTGGCCCACGGCGCGCCCTTTTATGAAGGCAAGAGCCTCGCCCATCCCGCCATCAGCGCATCCCAGGACAGCGGCTTCGATATCGCCTTCCTCAAGGAAAAGGATGGCGTCAACGGCTATTACTGCGAGTGCAAGAGCGGCAGCGCGAAACCGATTTTGCTCGACCAGTTCGGCAATGCCGTCATCCGTTCCGTCTTCTACGCCTCGCTGGACAAGGAAACGGACGACAGCGTGCAAACCATGCTGGTGCTGTTCCGCCAGGGTGGCAAGGACGGCCTGCGCGCCTACCGCTACCACCGCAGTTCCGGCAAATACCGGCGCCTCGATGGCTTGCAGCCGGCCCTGAACCGCATCGCGGCGCAAAGCGCCAGTCCCAACGCGGGACTGGTCAAGGCCGCGCTGGCCAAGCTGGCGCCGATGGACTACAGCGTCGCCCGGGGCAAGAGCGGCAATGCGGACTTCGACGCCATCGACCACACGCAAGGCACCATCGTCGGCTACTACAGCGATGACGGCAAGCCCGTGGCCGCTGGCGGCAAGGACGCCATCACCTACAAGAAAACCTTTCTGAAAAAAGGTGACCACTACCTGACGGCCAGCTACACCCTGTACAGCGACGCGGGCGCGGGCATCCTGCCCAACTACCGCCTGTGGCAAGTGACGTGGGAAACGGCGCCGCGGCAGTTCACGGGCAGCGCAGACGGCCCGTCCGTCATTTACAGCCTGGCCTGGGACGATGGCTCGGTGGTCGAACGGGGCCGGTACGTGAAGGGCAAGCGCCAGGGCTTGTGGGTACGCGAAGGCATGCACGAAGGCAGCGAAAAGGGACATTTCGTCAACGGCTTGCAGGAAGGGCTGTGGCGCTTCGATTATCCAAGGCAGAGCGAGAGCGGCATGTACCGGGCCGGCAAGCGCGAAGGCCGCTGGACGGTCGTCAACTATGCCGATGCAGAGGAAGTGACGGGCTTCGACACCTACACGGGCGGCCAGCTCAATGGTCCGCACGAGCGCAGCATGGGCGGCAAGCTGCAAACGCGCGGCAACTACGTCAACGGCGCGCGCCATGGCGCGTGGATCACGGAAGACGGCGACGGCAGCTTTATCGACGGCTTGCGCGACGGGCCGTGGAAACTCAGGCTCAAGGACAAGGTCACGCAAAGTGTCACTTTTGTGCAGGGCAAAAAACAGGGCGAGGCAGTCGACACGGATGCGCAAGGCGCGCTGCGCGTGCGCGACCACTACCAGGCCGGCGTGCTCGATGGCAGCCGCACGCGCTATCTGGGCCCGGCGGGCAAGGAATACGTGGTCTACACGGCCACCTACCGCAACGACCAGCTCGATGGGCGCGAACAGGCGTTCGACGACAGCGGCAAGATCCTGCGCCTCGACACCTTGTGGGACAACGGCAAGAAGCAGGGCCTGGACGCGCGCTACTACCCGAACGGCAAGCCGGAACGCCTGGCCGTCATCGATCAGGGCCGTCTGCTCACGCACCTGCGCGAATACTATGAGGACGGCCAGCTGCTCAACGACATCCACCGCTGCACCTTCAAGGAGTACGGCAGCACGCGCGACGACGTGTGCGAGTACCACCACATGTACTACCCGGACGGCAAGCCACAGTCTTACTACACCTTCCAGTACGGCCAGCGCCAGGAAGGATACGAGAACTACCCGAACGGCAAGCGCAAGGACGAACTGCTGGTCGACCGTGCCGCCGACACCTCCGTCTTCAACGTGTATTACGAAAGCGGCCAGCTCAAATGCACGGAGCCGCGCAGCGGCCACAGCACGCGCACGGTGAATGGCCAAACCATGAACAGCTACGCGTCGGCCGACCGCGACGGCGACAATATCTGCTACCACCCGAACGGCAAGGTGGCCAGCATCTACACCTTCCGCAAGCGCGTGCTCGTCGATTGCGGCAAGCGCTACGATGACACGGGCAAGCAGACGTTCCCGGGCCCGGAAGGCTGTCCGCCCCCCAGGCAGGTAACCTACCCCATAGGATTGTGACGATGACGCAAGCAGAACGGCCGCAGTGCATCCAGAACCCCGAACGCATCGACGCCGTGGCGATCCGCGCCGCCATTGCCGCTGGCAAGCAGGTGCTGGTGCAGTTCAATACCCTGGCCGAGCCGGAACCGCTGCTGGCCGACCTCGACGCCCTGGCCGCCACCTGCGGCACGGCGCTGACCATCCGCATCTACGGCTATGACCCGAGGGTGTTCGATGCCCGCATCCTGCGCGCGCTGCCGCATGTGGCCAGCCTGTCCATCGATTACCACCGGCAAGCCATCCATCTGGAAGCGCTGGGCGAACTGCGGCATCTCAAGCGCCTGAGCCTGGGCGTGTACGAGCTGGCGCAAGCCGACATCCTGCAGCTGGAGAGTTTGCGCGGGCTCGAATACCTGCACCTGGGCGAGTCGGCAAAGAACAATATCGACCTGGCTCCCCTGCGCCACTATACGCACCTGGCCAGCCTGGTCCTCGAAGGCCACCACCAGCGCATCGACACCCTGGCCGGCCTGCCGGCGCTGCACGAGCTGTCGCTGTACCGCATCAAGAACAAGGTGCCGCTGGATTTCATCTCGGAGATGGGCCGCCTGGACAGGCTGCTGTTGCAGCTGGGCGGCCGCGAATCGCTCGCCCACATCGAGGCGCCGCTGTTGAAGAAACTGGAAGTGATACGCGTGCGCGGCCTGGAAACGCTGGGTGATATCGGCCGCTTCCCGTTGCTGCAGGCGCTATGGGTGGAAGACCAGATCAAGCTGCGGCAGATCGCGCTGGGGGCCAATCCCGTGCTCGAACGCCTGAACCTGCACACCTGCAAGACGCTCGACAACCTGCCCGGCCTCGCCACCTTGCCCGCCCTGCGCCAGTTGTCGGCATCCGAGACCATGCTCGACATCGACGCATTGCTGGCGCATGGCTTGCCCGCGTCCCTGACGCATGCGCGCCTGCGCACCGGCAGGAAAACACGCGACGACGCCATCGCCGCGCAACTGGTACAACTGGGCTACGAACCGGCGCGCCCTGGCTGAAATCAGCGGCCGGCCGCCAGCTTGCGCTGCCACAGCGCCACGTCAATCATCACGCCATCCGCGCCCGTGTTGCGGATGTAGACGCGGTAGCTGCCCTGTCCCATGTCGCCATCGAGGTAGGCCGTGCGCTCGTTGCGCTGCAGCCTGGCGCCCTTGGCCAGCTGGCGGTAGCGCTCCACCACCGTGTCGAAACTGGCATAGCTGCGCAGCGCCACTTCCAAATCGCGCGGCGGGCGGCCTTCGGCATGGTCCAGCACATTGTTCTGTTTCTTGCCCTTCAGCGTGAGCGGATAGGCAAACACGCCCGCGCCGGCCGACGTCAGCACCGTGGACTTATCGAGCAGCAGCGGCAGCAGCGCCGGCGGATAGGCGGGCGGCAGCTGGGCGCGGTTCCAGCCCGGCAGGGCCGGCTGCGCCAGCACATATTCGACGCTGGCGATCTTTTGCCCATCGGCGCCCGCTTCCTTGTCGCCCGCGATCAGCGCCAGCATGGGCGGCAATTGCCGGGCCCAGGCCAGCAGGGGCGCCGCTTCGCCGACCAGCATGCCCTTGCGGTGGAACACCGTCAACACCGCGCTCGGATCGGGATTGCAGACTTTCGCCAGCGGCTGGCCCTCGAGGTGGCAATGCCCGTTGACGAGGCCAAAAGCGATGATGGCGCCGCGCTTGTCGAGCAGCATGGCACCCCGTTCGCGGCCCTGCTTGCGGTCATTCATCGACGCCAGTAACTGGCGGCCGTCGGCCAGCACGGTGCGCGTGGCGTCGCGCTTTTCGCTGATCGCTTCGAGCGCCTGCGCCAGCAGCAATTCATCGTCTTCCGTGTAACTGCCGCGCGCGTAACCGAAGAAGTCGAACAGGGCGGCCCGCACCTGCGCATCGTCGCTCAGGCGCGGCAAGGGGCCGCCGGCCAGCAGCGAAGACAGGCTTTTCCCGGCCGGCGCGGAGGGCGCCGCCGTGGCGCGGGCGGGCTGGGAAAGGACGCAGGCCGCTGCCAGCAAAGCGCCGCCCAGAGTACGGTAATTCGAAAAAATGATATGCATGATTCTGTCTGTCGGGGATTTGGCCGCAATTGCGGCCACGCAGGGCGCGCTGGCGATTCTAGCATGGCGCCAGCGCCCATGCCGTGCGGCTGGCGGACGGCGCATATGCCGGCGCGGCTGCTATGATGGCCGCAATGACGACACCAACCCACGCCTCGCCCCTGCTTGTCCTCCTGCCCGGCATGGATGGCACGGCCCGGCTATTCGACCGCTTTGACGCCGCCCTGCGCGCGCAGGCCGCCATCGATACCCTGGCCATCGCCTATCCGGCCGCGCCACTCGATTACGCGGCGCTGGAAGCGTTCGTGCGCGAGCGCTTGCCGCAGGACCGCCCCTTCGTCGTGCTGGCCGAATCGTTTTCCGGACCGCTGGGGGCCGCCCTGCGCGCCGATCCGCCGCCCGGCATGCGCGCCCTGATCCTGTGCTGTTCATTCGTGCGCAATCCGCGCCCAATGCTGGCGCCACTGCGCCACCTGCTCGGCCTTGTGCCCTTCGGCGCCATGCCCGGCTTCGCACTGCGCCAGGCGCTGCTGGCGCCCTGCTCCACGCCGCAACTGCAGGCGGAACTGGCGGCGGCGCTGGCGCAAGTGCCGCCCAGCGTGCTGCGCCAGCGCCTGCGCGCCGTGCTGGGAACCGACGCCTCGCGCAGCTTCGCGCGCGGCAGCCTGCCCGTGCTGTATCTGCGCGCCCAGCACGACCGCCTGGTGCCGCCGGCGAACGCATTGCAGATACTGCGCCTGGCACCCGGCGCGCAACTGGCCGACATCGCCGCGCCGCACATGCTGCTGCAGGCAGCGCCGGAAGCGGCCGCCATCGCCGTCGCCGCCTTTGTCAACGCCCTGTCAGCCGCGCAGGTATCCGCTTAAACGCGTGCCGGCCAGCACGGCCAGCCAGCTCAAGCCGCCCGCCAGCACGCTGAAGTAGATCGCCCGTAGCGGATGTTGGGGCAACAGATACGCGAGCACGGCCGCGCCCAGCAAGCCGCACAGCAGCGGCTTCACCCTGCCGGGCGGCAGCAGCGCCAGCACCAGGTTGGTACCCGCATACACGTAAAACACCAGCAGCAGGGCCAGGCCGCCGGCCACGCCGCGCGAGCCGAGGCTGCCGAACAGCTGCGTGTACAGGTAAAACCCCAGCCAGCTCAAGGCAATAAACAGCAGGCAGCCCAGCGCATGCGCGCCCAGGCCCGCCATCAGGCGAATTTTCACGGTTGCCTAAGTACAGGAATGAAGCGGTGGCCGCAGGCATGGCACATGAAGGTACGCGCATATTTGTCCTGCAAGGCGGCAGCCTCCTTGTCCCAATTGGCGACGAAGGTCGTTTGCGACAAGGCGATGGAGACGACGCCCCCTGCCACGAAGATCCAGAACAGGCCATTCGCGCCAGCCTGGTAAAAGACGACGGCGGCGATGACAAAAATGATCACGCCCAGCACGATCAGCCCTGCCTTCTGGTGGGTCTGCATCGTCGGCCCTGCGGCCTGGCGTGACAGCAAGGTCTGGCTGCGCGTATGCGCATGGCCGTGGATGAAATCACCATCAATCCTGCCCGACATATGGGTCGATGTGCCTGAAATGCCGGAGGCATGCACCATGGAGAGGCGTTGAACGTTGGAACTGTCACATGCCGGGCAATGCGCCATTGCTTTTTCCATAAAATAAAATAATGGCGCACTGTAGCATAAAAAAAGCCGGCCCTTTCACGCAGAAAGGGCCGGCTTGCTTACGTCAACAGCAAGGTGTTTACTTCGCCGAATTGAGCAGCAATTCGTTGAGGCGTTTCACGAAGCTGGCCGGGTCGGCCAGCGAACCGCCTTCGGCCAGCATGGCCTGGTCGAACAGGATGTTGGCCCAGTCGCCGAACTTGCCGCCTTCCGCATCTTCGTATTTCAGGCGCGTCACCAGCGGGTGGTTCGGGTTGATTTCCAAAATCGGCTTCGACTCCGGCGCGCTCTGGCCAGCAGCTTTAAGCATGCGCAGCAGGTTGCCCGACAATTCGTTTTCATCGGCCACCAGGCAGGCTGGCGAATCGGTCAGGCGGAACGTGACGCGCACGTCCTTGGCCTTGTCGGCCAGCACGGTCTTCATCTTGCCCACCAGGTCGGCGTACGAGGTTTCCGTTTCTTCGTGCTCTTTCTTTTCCGCTTCGTCTTCCAGCGCGCCCAGGTCCAGGCCACCTTTTGCCACGGAGACCAGTTCCTTGCCTTCGAAGTCCTGGATAAACGACAGCATCCATTCATCGACACGGTCCGTCAGCAGCAGCACTTCGACGCCCTTCTTGCGGAAGATTTCCAAGTGCGGGCTGTTCTTGGCGGCGGCGTAATTGTCGGCCGTGACGTAGTAAATCTTGTCCTGGCCTTCCTTCATGCGCGCCACGTAGTCGGCGAACGAAGTGATTTGCTCGTCGCTGTCGTTGGCCGTCGAGGCAAAGCGCAGCAGCTTGGCCAGGCGCTCCTTGTTGGCCGCGTCTTCGCCGATGCCTTCCTTCAGCACCTGGCCGAATTCCTTCCAGAAGACGGCGTACTTGTCCTTCTTGTCCTGCTCGTCCGCGTTCGCCAGTTCTTCCAGCATGCCCAGCACGCGCTTGGTCGAGCCTTCACGGATCACTTTCACGTCACGCGATTCCTGCAGGATTTCGCGCGATACGTTCAGCGGCAGGTCGGCCGAGTCGATCACCCCGCGCACGAAGCGCAGGTACGTCGGCATCAGCTGCTCGGCATCGTCCATGATGAAGACGCGCTTGACGTACAGCTTGATACCGCCGCGCTTGTTGCGGTCCCACATGTCGAACGGCGCCTTGGCCGGGATGTACAGCAGCTGCGTGTACTCGCTGCGGCCTTCCACGCGGTTGTGCGTGTGCGTGAGCGGCGACTGGAAGTCGTGCGACACGTGCTTGTAGAATTCGTCGTACTGTTCCGGCGTGATGTCGGCCTTGTTGCGGGCCCACAGGGCGCTGGCCTGGTTGACGGTTTCGAATTCGTCTTTCAGGACAGTTTCTTTTTTCTCGTCGTCCCACTCTTCCTTCTGCATCACGATCGGCAGCGAGATATGGTCCGAATATTTGCGGATGATGGACTTGATCTTCCAGCTCGACAGCAATTCGTCTTCGCCTTCGCGCAGGTGCAGGATAATGTCCGTGCCGCGGCCCGTTTTTTCGATGGTCTCGATGCTGTAATCGCCTTCACCCGCCGATTCCCAGCGCACGCCCTCGGCGGCGTCGACGCCGGCGCGGCGCGTTTCGACGGTGATCTTGTCGGCGACGATGAAGCCCGAATAGAAGCCCACGCCGAACTGGCCGATCAGGGCCGCGTCCTGCTGCTGGTCGCCCGACAGCTTGCCGAAGAATTCCTTGGTGCCCGACTTGGCGATGGTGCCCAGGTGCGAGATTGCCTCGTCGCGGGTCATGCCGATGCCGTTGTCGGAAATGGTGATGGTGCGCGCATCCTTGTCGAAGCTGACCTTGATCTTCAATTCGTGATCGTTGCCGTACAGGGCGTCGTTATCGATCGCTTCAAAGCGTAACTTGTCGGCCGCGTCGGACGCGTTCGAGATCAATTCGCGCAGGAAGATTTCCTTGTTCGAGTACAGGGAATGGATCATCAGGTGCAGCATTTGCTTCACTTCGGTCTGAAAACCCAGGGTTTGCTTTTCGGAGACAGCCATTTTTACCTCATAGTCTTGTGGATGGGACGGATTCTACGGAGTTGGGGATGGTACAAGCGATTTCAAGAGCCCCAGCCGAATGTCCTGCAATGTCCAGTTTACCCCAGTGCGCGGTCGAAAAACGCCCAGATGCGCTCGTCCTGCACCGTGGCCAGGTTCAGACGCATGCGGGTCGACGGCAACTGGCGCGGCGAAAACAGGCTGCCCGGCGCCAGCACCAGCCCCTCGGCCAGCGCCTTTTCGGCCAGTACATTCGTGTCGCAGCCCGCATCGGCCCATACGAACATGCCCGCCGACGCCGGGGCGAAGCGCAAGCCCGCCTGCTCGACCTTGCGGTACGTGCCCTCGCGCACCTTGTCGAGCCGCGCGCGCAGGCGCTCCGCATGCTTGCGGTACAGCCCCTGCGAGAGGATTTTATACACCACGCGCTCGCCGATGTCGCTGGTGGTGAGCGTTGCCAGCATCTTGCGGTCGGCCAGGCGCTGCGCCCGCTCCGCAGAGGTGGCGATGAAGCCCACGCGCAGGTTCGCCGCCAGGCTCTTGGAAAAGCCGCCCAGGTAAATCACGCGGCGCAGCTGGTCCAGCGCGGCCAGGCGGGTGGCCGGCTGCACCGCGCCGCCCGGGTGCATGTCGCAATAAATGTCATCCTCGACGATGAGGAAATCGTGCTGTTCGGCCAGGCGCAGCACCTGGAAAGCCTTGGCCGCCGACAGCGACGTCGAACTGGGATTGTGCAGCACCGAATTGATCACGTACAGCCTGGGACGGTGCAAGGCCGCCAGCTCGGCCAGCACGGCGATATCGGGGCCGTCGGCCAGGCGCGGGATGCCAATGACATTCATGCCCATGGCGGCAAAAGCGCCGAACATCAGCCAATACGCGGGATCGTCGACGAAAATCGTTTCGCCGGGGCGGGCAAACTCGCGCGCCACCAGGTCCAGCGCCTGCATCACGCCCACGGTGGTGACGATCTGCTCGGGCGGACAGGCGATTTCCAGCCCCGCCAGCTTCAGCTGCAACTGCTGGCGCAGCGGCAGGAAACCCTGCGGCGCGCCGTAGCCCAGCAGCAAACTTCCGGGCTGGCGGCTGACGTCGCGCAAGGCGCGCGCCACCAGGTCGCCATCGAGCCACTCGGCGGGCAGCATGCCGGAGCCTGGCGCGGGGATGGCCGGCGTCTGGCGGAACATGTTACGGATCAGCCACACCACGTCCATCGGCTGCGCCGCCGCATCCTGCGCGCCAGCGGGCGGCAAGGGGGTGTTCAACGGCGAGCGCTCGCACACGAAAAAGCCGGCGCCGCGCCGCGATTCCAGGTAGCCGCGCGCCACCAGCTTGTCGTAGCTGGCCACCACCGTGGCGCACGACACGCTCAGGCTGGCGGCGCACTGGCGGATCGACGGCATGCGCGCACCGCCGCGCAGCAGCTTGTCGTCGATGCGCGCCGCCAGCGAGCGCACGATCTGGTCGATCAGGGTTTCGCCCGAGACGCGCGACAGCAAAGGGAGTGTATTGCTCATATGACCATCACAGTATGTGAAATTATGCGTGGAAGTGTATTTGTACTGTATTGCTATTGCACCCTAGGATAGCAGTATCGGGCAGTTTAATCCATGCCAATACCTTGTCACGCCAGCCTCGGGAATCCCATGCCTTCGCACACCAGCACCATCGTTTCCAACCATCCACCGCGCCTCGGCGCCGACCGCACCGGCCTGTTGCTGGGCTTGATCGCCGTCGCCCTCTTCAGCCTGACCCTGCCTTTTACGCGGCTGGCGGTGGCTGAACTCGATCCCACCTTCGTCGCCCTGGGCCGCGCCCTGGTGGCCGCCGTCCTGGCCGGACTGTGGCTATGGCAGCAGCGCGCGCCTATGCCGCGCCGCGAACAATGGCTGCCGCTGGCGCTCGTGTCGCTGGGCTGCGTGCTGGGCTTCCCCTGGCTGACGTCGATCGCCATGCGCAGCCTGCCCGCCTCGCACGGCGCCGTGCTGGTGGGCATCCTGCCGCTGGCCACCGCCGTGTTTGCCGTATTGCGCGGCAAGGAGCGCCCATCGCCGGGCTTCTGGCTGATGGCCCTGCTCGGCACGGCGCTGGTGGTGGCCTTCGCGCTGCGCCAGGGCGGCGGCAGCTTCCACCTGGCCGACTGGCTGATCTTTGCCGCCGTACTGCTGGCCGCACTCGGCTATGCCGAAGGCGGGCGCCTGGCGCAAGCCATGCCGGGCCAGCATGTGATTTCCTGGGCGCTGCTGCTGGCCGTGCCATTTGTCTTGCCCGTGGTGCTGTGGAACGCCTGGCCGCAGCGCGCGCTGATGGCGCAGGCCAGCAGCGCGGCCTGGCTGGGCTTTGCCTATATTTCCGTGTTTTCCATGTTTATCGGTTTCTTTTTCTGGTACCGGGGCATGGCGCTGGGCGGCGTGGCACGCGTGGGACAGACGCAGTTGCTGCAGCCTTTCCTCACCCTGCTGGGCGCGGCGCTGCTGCTGCACGAACCCCTGACGGGTGAAAGCCTGCTGTTTGCGGGCGCCGTGATCGCCGTGGTGGGGATCGGGCGCAAGCTGAAGTAACGCTCCTTGACGCCCATTTGCAACGCCGTTGCGCGTGCGGATGGGCAGAGCGGCGTGCAAGCCGTACAATACCGCAGCACCATGGCGACGCCTATCCGGCGCCGCTTGCGCACGCACCGCCACAAGCGGGCCAACAAATCCAGCCGGCGCAGCTCGGCATCTTCTGTGAGACTCGTATGAAAATTGAAAATCCGAATCCGATCCAATGGCGCTTTGCCGAACGCGCGGAACAGCTGCAAAGCTCGTTCATCCGCGAAATCCTGAAGATCACGCAGCGTCCCGAGATCATCTCGTTTGCCGGCGGCCTGCCCTCGCCCGCCACCTTCCCCGTGGAAGAAATGAAGACCGCCTTCGACAAGGTCCTGTCGAACAATGGCAAGGTCGCCCTGCAATACGGCCCCACCGACGGCTACCTGCCGCTGCGCCAGTGGATCGCCGATTCCCTGTCCGCCAACGGCAGCACCATCATGCCGGAACAGGTGCTGATGACGTCCGGCTCGCAGCAGGCACTGGACTTGCTGGGCAAGGTCCTGATCGACGAAGGCAGCAAGGTATTGGTGGAAACCCCCAGCTACCTGGGCGCCCTGCAGGCGTTTTCCGTCTACCGTCCCGAATTCGTTTCCGTCGATACCGATGACGAAGGCCTGGTGCCGTCGTCGGTCAACCCCGTCGCCGATGGCGCGCGCCTGCTGTACGCGCTGCCGAACTTCCAGAACCCGACGGGCCGCAGCCTGTCCGTGGCGCGCCGCGTGGAACTGGTGGAAACCTGCGCCCGCCACGGCCTGCCGCTGATTGAAGATGATCCGTACGGCGCCCTGAGCTACAGCGGCGAGCCGTATCCGAAGATGATCAACATGAATCCGGACGGCGTGATCTACATGGGCTCGTTCTCGAAAGTGCTCACGCCCGGCATCCGCCTCGGCTACGTGGTGGCGCCGATGCCGCTGGTGCGCCGCCTGGAACTGGCCAAGCAGGCGGCCGACCTGCACACGTCGCAACTGACGCAGATGGTCGTGCATGAAGTGATCAAGGATGGCTTCCTGGACCGGCATATCCCCAGCATCCGCAGCCTGTACGGCAACCAGTGCCAGGCCATGCTGTCGGCGCTGGAAGAGCACTTCCCGGCCGGCGTCACGTGGACCAAGCCTGAAGGCGGCATGTTCATCTGGGTTACCCTGCCGAAGCACATCGATGCGATGCAACTGCTCGATGAAGCCATCGCCAACAAGGTCGCCTTCGTGCCGGGCGCGCCGTTCTACGCCAACACGCCGGAAACGCACACCTTGCGCCTGTCGTTCGTGACGGTGCCGCCGGAACGCATCCGTGTAGGCATCGCGATCCTCGGCAAACTGATCGCCGCAAAAATGTAATCGCACTCCCCACGCCCCGCCTGCCGCGGGGCGTGTCCCAGCTGTCCCTGCTCCAGGGGGCACGCGTCTTTTTCGCCCAAAAACCGCCTTCACGATAGCAATTGCGTGTATTTATTTTTAAAAATAGCATAAAAATAATATTTTACCGCCTCGCGCAACGTCGATTTTTTTACCCAAAAAATTGGCAAGGCGGTATGATTTGACCGCTGTCGCAGATTTGAACCCGGTCAGCATCACCGAAAGTGCAGCAATCGCTGGCATCGCAAAGTACATCGAGAAGGCCGGAAGCAATGAGTCCAGGCAGTGTGGAGCATTCCCAGCGGCGCGAGGCCGCCATTTTGATTGTCGACGATGCGCCGGCCAACCTTGAGCTGCTGCGCAAACTGATGAGCGAGCAAGGCTATCAAACCTATGTCGCCACGTCCGGCGAACGGGCGCTGGCGATCGCCCAGCGCGCCCACCCCGACCTGATCCTGCTCGACGTGCTGATGCCGGACATGGACGGCATCGAAACGTGCCGCCGCCTCAAGCAGCACCCGCTGACGCAGGGCATCCCCGTCATCTTCATGAGCGCCAAGACGGAAACGGATGACGTGGTGGCCGGCTTCGACTGCGGCGCCGTCGATTACATCAGCAAGCCGCTGCGCATGGCCGAAGTGTGCGCGCGCGTGCGCGCCCAGCTGCAAATCCGCAGCAACAATGAAACCCAGCAGGAACAGGCCGAGCGCCTGCGCACCATCGTCAACAACATGGCCGAGGGCTTGCTGATCATCGAAGCCGATGGCCGCATCCAGTACACCAATCCGGCCTGCGATCAGTACCTGGGCTACCGCGAAAACGAACTGGCCGGGCGCTCCATCGGCGAGTTGCTCAGCCCCCTGGTGACGCAGGAATACCTCGATTACTTCGCCATGCACGCGGCCAATCCGGAAAAAGCGCACAACCATGGCACGCGCGAAGTGGCGATCCGCCACCGCAACGGCGAGGCGCTGAGCATGGACCTGACCCTGACGCCCATGTATCTGCGCCAGCCCCTGTATATCGGCCTGCTGCACGACATCACGCACCACAAGCAGTCGGAAGACGCCTTGCAGCGCGCCGCCTATCTCGACCCGCTGACGCAGATCGCCAACCGCCGGCATTTCGACAGCTTCCTGGAAAAGGAATGGCAGCGCGCCGTGCGCGGCGGCGGCGTCCTGTCGCTGGTGGTGCTCGACGTTGACCACTTCAAGCTGTACAACGATAGCCTGGGCCATCCGGCCGGCGACAGCTGCCTGCAGCAGGTGGCGCAAGCCATCGCCTCGCACGCCGCACGCCCCGGCGACCTGGCGGCCCGCTACGGCGGCGAGGAATTCGTCCTGCTGTTCGCAGACACGGATGCCGAAGGCGCCCTGCACCTGGCCGCAGCCATCCGCGCGCACATCGAGGCGCTGCAACTGCCGCACCCGCGATCGATCACCTCGCCGTGGATCACCGTCAGCATCGGCGTGGCGACCATCCGCCCGCACCAGCTGGACGACCGCGAAGCGCTGTTCGTCGCCGCCGATCGCGCCCTGTACGTGGCCAAGGAAGGGGGCCGCAACCAGGTGCGCGTCACGCAATCGGGCAGCGCGGCCTGGGAGACGGTGAAAGCGCTCGTCCTGCGCTAGCCGGTCACTTTTCAGGATAGCCGGTGATGTCGGCGATTTCGCGGTACAGGGGCTGCAGCCGCGCATACATCTTGCAGTACACGCGCCGGTACAGTTTTTCATAGACCTTGCTGTGCCCGGGATCCGGCTGGAATACCCTACCCTTGCGCGTCATGGCTTGCACGGCGGCGGGAAAGTCCGCATGCCAGCCCAGGCCCACGCTAGCGGCGATGGCCGCGCCCAGGCCCGAACTTTCATACACGTGGGCGCGCGCGGCGGGCAAGCCGAAGATGTCGGCCGTCAGCTGCATGGCCGCATCGCTTTGCGAACCGCCGCCCGCGATGCGCAGCTCCGTGATGGCGATGCCGCTGCGCTGCTCGATGCGCTCCTTGCCTTCGCGCAGCGCATACGCGAGTCCTTCGAGGATGGCGCGGTAGATGTGCGCGCGCGTATGCACGTCGCCAAAGCCGATCATGGCGCCCTTCGCTTCCGGCCCCGGCACCTTGATGCCGGGACTCCAGTACGGCTGCAGCATCAAGCCCATGGAGCCTGGCGGCACGGCCTCGACCAGGCGGTCGAACAGCGCTTCGGCGGACAAGCCCGCGCCGTCTTCGGCGGCCGCCGCCCGTTCGCGGTCGCCGAACTGCTCCTTGAACCAGTTGACCATCCAGTAGCCGCGGAATATCTGCACTTCCGTGCTGTAGGCGCCCGGCATGGCGGCCGGATACGGCGGAATGAAGCGCGTCACTTCCACATACTTGCGGTTGGTCGTGTTGATGGTGGCCGTGGTGCCGTAGCTGAGGCACGCCACGTGCGGTTCGAGGCAGCCGGCGCCCAGCACCTCGCACGCCTTGTCGGCGGCGGCCGCCAGCAAGGGCGTGCCTTCCAGGATGCCCGTCGCCGCAGCGGCGGATGCCGTGATGGCACCCATGCGCGTGCCCGGCGTTACCAGCTCGGGCAGCATGGCGCGTCGAATCGCCAGCGCCTGCCATTTCCAGTCGAAGCGCCCGGCCCAGGCGTGGCGCTTGTAGTCGAAGGGAATATACGCCACTTGCGAGCCCGTCGAATCGACGTAGTTGCCGCACAGGCGGTGATTCAGAAAACCCGACAGCAGCAGGAATTTGTGCGTGCGGCGCCAGATGTCGGGCTGGTGCGCGCTGATCCAGTTGATTTCAGCCTCGCGGCGGAAGTAGCGTATCGTGCCGTCGAGACGGGTGGCGCGGAAGGCGGCGCGCCACCACGGAGCCAGCCGGGGAATGTCGCGCGTGCTGCGCTGGTCCAGCCAGGTGATGGCGGGCCGCAACGGTGCGCCATGTTCATCCACGTTGACCACCGTGCCGCGCTGCGTGGTGACGGCCACGCCGGCCACCGAGGATTTGGCTATGTCCGTGCCGCGCCACAGCTGCTGGCACGCTTCGCATACGGCTTGCCAGTAGCCGTCGGCGTCGTGCTCGGCCCAGCCGGGGTGGTCGGAGTAATACGCTTCCAGGAAGACTTGCGCCTTGGCCGCCAGCTTGCCGTCGCGGTCGAACAGCAGCGCGCGCACGCTTTGCGTGCCATTGTCGATGGAGAGGATATACGGGCCATCGCCCGCTGCGCAGGTCATGGCTCAGCCCACGCTGGCCAGCGCAGCGCGCAGCGCCTGCAGCAGCGCCTGCGGATCCTTGTCCGGCTGCGCGCTGAACACGGGCGCGTCCCAGTCCTGTCCCCGCACGGCCACCACGCGCAAGCGTCCCTGCGCATTCCAGGCCGGATACCAGCCCACGTCGACGATGTCGCCATTCGCGCACGTGATTTGCAACAGGTCCTCGCCCAGGTCGTCGACGAGGACGTCCACGCTCTGGCGCAAGTCCAGCGGCGACAGGCTGTCGTAGGTGATGCGGGCGTCGCCCAGCGCCAGGGGCTGGCCAAACAGGGTAGTTTCGATGATGCTCTCCTCTTTTATGTTTTTATCGCTGCTTTTATCATTGCGTCATTCGCCTTGCGGCACGCTGTAATGGCGGCGCCACAGGGCCAGGTAGCGCTGCTGCTCTTCCTCCCAGCGCACATCGTCCCAGCCCAGTTCCTGCTGGCAGATGGCGCGCAGGCGCGGCATGATAGCAAGCGCGCCGCCGGCCAGCTGCAAACCGAGGCGCGTGCGCCGCAGCAGCAGGTCGTCCAGGTGCTGCACGTCCTCGTTGCGCGCGCCCCAGCGCAGCTGCGCCCATAAAGTCTGCGTGCCGGGAACCGGCGCCAGTTCGCCCTCCTGCGCCGCATCGCACAGCGCCTGTGCGGCCGCGCCATGACGGCCCAGCAGGCGTGCGCGCTGCTCGCCATCGAGCGCCAACGCCTTGCCCGACAAGGACGGCGACGGGTCAAAGATCGGCAAGGGGCGCAAATCCGCCTGCCAGCCCGGCAGCAGCGGCGCGGCACGGCGCAATGCATCCAGGGCGATCACGCGAAACGTCGTCAATTTTCCGCCCGCCACCGTCAGCAAGCCGTTTTCCAGCCATAGCGCATGTTCGCGCGCTTCCTTCGACGGGTCAAGCTGGCCGCTGTCGATCACGGGGCGCACGCCGGCAAACGTGGCCAGCACATCGTCTTTGCCCAGCGCCAGCTGCGGAAACTGCCAGCGCAGCGCCGCCAGCAGATAATCGAGTTCGCCGCGCGTGATGGCCGGCTCCAGGTCCAGGCTGGCGCCGTGGTCGACATCGGTGGTGCCCACCAGGGTCACGCCCTCCCAGGGATACGCAAACACGGGGCGGCCATCGCGCGGGTGCATCAGGCTGACGGCTTGCGCCAGCGGCAGGCGCCAGGCCGGCAGCAGCAGATGGCTGCCGCGCAGGGGCCGCAGTTTCGGCTGTTCTCCCACCTGGCCGCGCAAGCCGTCGGCCCAGGCGCCCGTGGCGCTGATCACCAGGCGCGCGCGCACTGTGAGTGCCCTGCCATCGACCGCATCGTTCAAGGTGGCGCCGGCGACCTTGCCATCGTCACGCAGCAGCGAGTCCACGCCCAGGTAATTGACGGCCACGCCGCCATGGCGGCGCGCCTCCTGCAGCACGCGCAGCACCAGGCGCGCATCGTCCGTCTTGGCGTCCTGGTACAGCATGCCGCCCCGCAGGCCATCGCGGTTGACATGCGGCGCCAGCATGGCGAAATCCGCCGCATCGACATAGCGGCGCGCGCGCCGGCCCGCCATCACGTCATAGATGGCCAGGCCCAGCATGAACTGGCGCCGGCCCGGCTTCCGGCCCGTGTAATCGCCAAAGGCAAAGCCCTGCGGCTCGACCAGCCCCGCCGCATCCGTCAGCAACGCTTGCCGCTCATGCACCGATTCGCGCGTCAGCGCGAACTGTCCCTGCTTCAGGTAGCGCAAGCCGCCGTGCACCAGCTTCGAGGAGCGGCTCGACGTGCCCCAGGCGAAATCGCGCTGCTCCACCAGCAGCGCCGTCAAGCCGCGCCGCGCCGCTTCCAGCAGGATGCCGGCGCCCGTGATGCCGCCGCCGACGATCAAGATATCCCACTCGCGCGCCAGGACGTCAGGCAAATCCACCCTGCGCGGGGCCGCGTTCACAAGCCGCCTCCCGCTTCAGGCAGCAGTTTGCCGGGATTCATCATGCCCTGCGGGTCGAACTGGCGCAGCAGCGCGCGCATGGCGGCGATGCCCAGCTCTCCCTTTTCCGCCGCCAGCCACGGCGCGTGATCCGTGCCCACGCCATGCTGGTGGCTGATGGTGCCGCCATGGGCGACGATGGCGGCGCTGGCCGCGTCTTTCAAGGCACGCCAGCGCGCCATGTTTTCCTCGAACGTGGCGGCCAGCCGGTACACATATGTGGTGTAGACGCTGGCGCCCTGTGCGTACACGTGCGACAGATGCGTGTACGCGTGCACTTGCTCGCCATGCCGCGCCAGCGCTTTGGTGCCCGCCTGCTCCAGCGCCGCCATCATGGGCGCCACGCGCGGCCAGTCGACGGCCGTTTCCACCGTGTCGATGACATAGCCGTGCTCCCACGCGCCATTGCGCAGGTAGACGTTGCGAAAACGCCCCTGCTTCCATTTGTCGCCCATGTGCCGCCCCACGTGCACGCCCTTGTGCCGCCGCGCCAGCGCCAGGGCGCCGCGCAGGGCCGCGCGCGCCGGCCCGGTTTCGCCGCTGACGCCCAGCATCAGCATGCACTTGCCCTCGCCGCAGCCGCGCAGCGACAGATAGCGCTCCAGCAGTCCCACCAGCTTCTTGTGCCCGGCCAGGGTCAGCATGGTTCGCGTTTCCAGCGCATTCGACAGGCGCAGCATGCACAGGGGCAGCCGCGACTGGGCAAGCGCCCGCACGGCCGCTTGCGCCTGCCCCCAGTCGGCGAAAAACACGGCGTGGAACGCTTCATAAGGGGGCAGCGGCGAGACGCGCACCGTCGCCTGCGTCACGATGCCCAGCCGGCCCTCGGAGCCGAGCACCATTTCGCGCAGGTCGATGCCGGCCGCCGAAGCTGGAAAGGTGGGAATGCTCAAGGTACCGGCCGGCGTTTCCACTTCGCCGCCCGCGAACAATTGCTCGATGCGGCCATAGCGCAGCGATTGCTGGCCCGACGAGCGCGTGGCGATCCAGCCGCCCAAGGTCGAATACTCGAACGATTGCGGATAGTGGCCCAGGGTGTAGCCATGCGCGCGCAACTGCGCTTCCAGGTCGGGGCCATACACGCCCGCGCCGAACGTGGCCAGCTGCGCTTCGCGGTCCAGGTGGCCCAGCGCGCACAGGCGCGCGAGGCTGAGCGCCAGCACGGGGCGCGGCCCCGCCGCCACCGTCAAATGCCCGGCCACGCTAGTGCCGCCACCGTGGGGAATCACGGCCACGCAGGCCTGGCGCGCATACGCGAGCAGCTGGCGCACCTGCAGCGCGCTGTCGGGAAAGGCCACGCCATCAGGCACGGCGCCGATGCGGCCATGGCGTAATTTAAACCAGTCGGGCAGGCTTTGACCGAGCGCATGGCGCACGCGCGTGGCAGGCTGGGTGTCGATCAGCGGATGCGGCGCCAGGCGCGAAGCGGGCACTTGCGCGCAGGCGTCGTCGAAGGTGGCGTCGACGATGGCGCTGCCCGGCCCCAGGCGCTCGCCCAGGAAGGCCAGCGCGTCCTCGCTCAGCGCATACGTGATGCTCTCGTCTCCCCATCCATTCCAGCGTTGCATCGACATCCCCTGTGTTCGGCCAGTTGCGCGCCACGGCGGCTTGCTATACTGTTCTTGCCTGTTCAACAGCATATGCCGCCACAGGCCAAGGGTATTGGTTTTTCATGACAATCGCATTGTTCCATCATGACAAGCACTGAAGGCCGGGTCGCCGGCGCCTATCTGCAGCCGCTGCTGGAAGCGGCCGGCGCGCACGGCATCCCCGTTGCCGCCCTGGCGCAGGCGGCCGGCGTGGCGCCGTACAGCCTGGAAGCGTCCGCAGCCAGCCTGGCCGCGTGCGACTACGTGAGCCTGCTCGATGCGGGCGCGCAACTGGCGGGCGATGCGCATTTCGGCCTGCACGTGGGCCAGCGCGTGCGCATGGGCACCTACAGCGCCTACGGTTTGATATTGCTCAGTTGCAGCAACGTGGGCCAGGCACTGGAACAGACGGCCCGCTATGAACGGCTGGCGCACGACCTGGGCCGCTCGACCCTGCAGCGCGACGGCGCAGTCGCGCATTACCGCTGGGCAAGCAACTACCCGGGCGCCAGCCGGCACCTGGTCGACAGCGTCTTCGCCGGCATCCGCGTGTGCGGCGACTGGCTGGCGGGCATGCCGCTGCCGCCGGCCCGCCTGGCGTTCACGCACGATGGCGGCGGCGACCTGCTGCGCCACGCGGCGCACCGCGACGAATATGTGCGCGTGCTGGGCAGCCTGCCCGCCTTCAATGCCCCTGCCAACACGGCCACCTTCGATGCGCAATTGCTGGACTGGCCCGTGCCGAACGCCGACGTCAGCCTGTACCCCGTGCTGTGCCAGCATGCGGAACAACTGCTGGCGCAGCGCCAGGCTGAAAACGACACCGGCGGTGCCATCGACGCGCAAGTCCACGCGGCCATCGTCGCGGGCTTGCGCCACGGGTCGGCGCGGCTGGCCACCGTTGCCGCCGCCTTGGCCGTCACGCCGCGCACCCTGCAGCGCAAGCTGGCCGACGCGGGCACCAGCTTCCAGGCCCTGCTGGACCAGGCCCGATACGGGCTGGCGCGCGATTATCTGCGCGCGCCGGATTTGTCGCTGGTCGACATCGCCTTCCTGCTCGGCTACCAGGAGCAAAGCGCGTTCAATCATGCGTTCCGCACCTGGGCGGGCACCAATCCCGGCGCCTGGCGCTTGCAGGAAATGCAAGAGAGGCAACTTGACCGGCAGCAAGCCCCATAGGCGTGCGCGGGGCATGCGCGGCGCGTTTTCTGGCTATACTGGCATAGTCAGGTTTTCCACGATCACTCCAACCCGCAATGCAAAGGATTAATATGCAACTCAAAGACAAAGTCGCACTGATTACCGGCGCCGCCAGTGGTATCGGCAAGGAAATGGCTATTGAATACGCGAAACAAGGCGCCAAGGTCGTCATCGCCGACCTGGCCCTGGAAGCGGCCAGCAAGACGGCCGAGGAAATCAAGCAGTCGGGCGGCCAGGCGTTTGCCGTCGCCATGGATGTCTCCAGCGAAGAACAAGTGGACAAGGGCGTGGCCGATGCCGCCGCCCACTTCGGCGGCATCGATATCCTGATCAGCAATGCGGGCATCCAGATCATCAGCCCCGTCGTCGACTACCCGTTCGAGCAATGGAAAAAGATGCTGGCCATTCACATGGACGGCGCCTTCCTCACCACGCGCGCCTGCATGCGCGAAATGATCAAGGCGGGCCGCGGCGGCGCCATCATCTACATGGGTTCCGTGCACTCGCACGAAGGCTCGCCGTTCAAGAGCGCATACGTTGCCGCCAAGCACGGCTTGCTGGGCTTGGCCAAGGTGGTGGCCAAGGAAGGCGCCAAGGATGGCATCCGCGCCAACGTCATCTGCCCCGGCTTCGTGCGCACACCGCTGGTCGACAAGCAAATCCCCGAACAGGCGGCCCAGCTGAACATCAGCGAAGAAGACGTGATCAAGAAAGTCATGCTGAAAGACACCATCGACGGCGAATTCACCACCACGCAAGACGTGGCGCAAACGGCCGTCTTCCTGGCCGCCTTCCCGTCGAACGCCCTGAGCGGCCAGTCGATCGTTGTCAGCCACGGCTGGCACATGCAATAACAGTGACGCCCGCCCACATCGGCTGCGCGGCGCCCTGTGCGGCCTGCGATGCTCGCTGTGCTCCAGCACAGCTGCGCGTCTCGGCCACACATCGCTGCCGCTCGCGATGATGTGGACGGGTGCTTTTGCATCAGCGTATTCCCCCGGTATCTACCCCGAAAGTTCCCAATTGCAAGACAACACTTACCGCCACCCGCGCGCGGGCTGGCCGGGGCGCCTGTTTGCCGCGCTCGCCAATTCCACGCGCTTTGCCAACGCACGCCAGGCGATCATATCCCGCCTGCCCTTCCTGACCCTGCACAGCGACGTGCGCGACGTCGTCTACGTGAGCTGGCTGGTCGACGCCGCTGCCGCGCAGCAACTGCTGCCCCCCGGCGCGACCCTGTGGCAGCGCGACGGCAAGACGCCATTTACCGTGCTGACCTACCGTCACGGGCACTTCGGTCCGGCCCTGCTCGGCCCCTTGCGCCGGATGCTACCGTCTCCATTGCAAAGCAACTGGCGTGTATATCTGGACCACACGCCCGCGGGCGCGCCGGCAGTGCCCTGCGTGTACTTTCTGAAAAACATCATGGACAGCTTGCCGCATGCGCTGGGCACGCGGCTGTTCAGCGACATCCTGCCGACCCACCTGGCCGCCGGCATGACGCTGGAAGTCACGGCCACGCAAGCGCGCTGCAGCGTTACAAGCGGCGCCGGCAGCGCGCCATCGCTGGACGTGCAGGCGGACATCGTGACCGACCATGCCCTCGATGCCGGCTGGCAAGCGCTGTTCGGCAACTGGCGCGACGCCGTCGCCTTCCTCGCCTGCCAGGATGCGGCCATCGCGCACGTGCCGCGCAACGGCAAGCTGGTCTTCGGCGAAATCGACTTGCCCGTTGATCTGGATCAAGTACAAGCGCTGACGGCCTTGCGCGCCGACTGCGGCTTGCTGGCGCAATTGCAGCCCGTCTCCCAGCCGTTTGCCTTTCTCGTGCCCAAGGTTCCCTTCAAGGCGTTGTCAGAGCACCTGCTGTAGCACGCCGGCGCTCCCCCGTGCGCGGGGGCGTGGCGGAGCCTGCCTGGCCGCCGCGCCGCCGTTCCAGCTTGAACAAGGCCATCGCCTGCTCCAGCTGCAAGGTCTGGTCTTGCAGCGACGCCGAGGCGGCCGCCGATTCCTCCACCAGCGCCGCGTTCTGCTGCGTCACTTCATCCATCTGCGTGACGGCCATGTTGACCTGGCCGATGCCGTGGCTTTGCTCGCGCGAAGCGGAGGCGATCTCTTCCATGATGCCGTGCACGCCCTGAACGGCGCCCAGCATTTCGGCGCTGCTGGCGCCCGCCTGCTGCGCCAGCTTCGCGCCCGCCTGCACCTGCGCCAACGACGCCGTGATCAATTGCTTGATTTCCGTGGCCGCCGCCGCGCTGCGATGAGCCAGGCTGCGCACTTCGCCCGCCACGACGGCAAAGCCCCGCCCCTGGTCGCCGGCGCGCGCCGCTTCCACGGCCGCGTTCAGGGCCAGGATATTCGTCTGGAAGGCGATGCCTTCGATAATGCCCGTAATGTCGCCGATCTTCTTCGATGAAGCGTCAATATCGGCCATCATGCTCACCATCTGGCCGACGATCTCGCCGCCGCGCCCGGCCAGGCCGTGGACCTTGCCCGCCATGTCGCTGGCCTGCACGGCGTTGCCGCTGTTTTGCTGCACCGTGGCCGCCAGCTGCTCCATGCTCGACGCCGTCTGCTGCAGGGCCGACGCCTGCGCTTCCGTGCGGCCCGACAAGTCCATATTGCCGGCGGCGATTTCCTGGCTGGCCATGCTGATACGCAAGAAATTGCCGCGCACGTCGCCGACGATGGAATGCAAGTTTACGCGCAGCTGGCGCAGGGAGCGCAGCAGTTGCCCCATCTCGTCGCGCCGCGTGGTGTCGAGCTCGCCCGTCAAGTCGCCGCCCGCCATCACGTCGCAAGCCTGGCGCGCCTGCTGCAACGGTTGCAGCACGGCGCGGTGCAGGCTGTGCCAGAAATACAGGGTCGCGCCCAAGGCCGCCACGGACAAGCCCGTCAGCCAGCCGGCCGCGCCGGCCGGCAGCACGCCCGCATTCCACGCCAGTTGCAGCAGCAATACCAGGCTCAGCAAGCCCAGGTTCCAGCCGATGCGCTTGCCCAGCGGCAAGTCGCGCAGGCGCGCGAACCTGGCCAGCCAGCCAGTCCGCACGGCCGCGCCCTGGCTGATGACGATGCCGTCGGCCTGCCCCGCCTTGATGCGCGCGTACAGGGCCGTGGCCTGCGCCACCTGCTGGCGCGTGGGCTTGGTGCGCACGGACATGTAGCCGACGGCCACGCCGTCTTCCACCACCGGCGTCACGTTCGCCAGCACCCAGTAGTAATCGCCATTCTTGCAGCGGTTTTTCACCATGCCGCTCCACGAACGCCCCGAACGGATGGTGGCCCAGAAATCGGCGAACGCTTCGACCGGCATGTCGGGATGGCGCAGGATGTTCTGCGGCGCGCCGATCAATTCTTCCGCGCTGTAACCGCTGACGGCGATGAAATACGGGTTGGCATAGGTGATATTGCCTTGCAAGTCGGTAGTCGAGACGATGGTCTCGGTATCGCTCAGGTTGATTTCGGTATCGCTGACGGGAAGATTGAGTCGCATGGTCACATCCTCAAAGGTAGCCCGTGCAGGCACGGGGAAGCGGGCAAATGCAAGGCGGCAGGAAGCCGGCGGCAATCTGCACCGATACATTAATTTTAATATCTAATTATTAATTTAAATCGGCAATTTTCACTGGCGAAATTGCCTTGCGAATCTGCAAATATTGCAGGCGGCAGCGTGGCCGCAGGGTGATGGCGGGAACGGCGCCGGAACAGCGTGACTGTCCCGGCGGCAAACAACGCGGCGGCTTAGCGCGGCACGTAGCGCCAGCTGGCGTTTTCCAGCATGAAGGTCAGTTCCGTCTTGATGGCTTCCGGACGGCTCGGCACGCTCAATTCCGTATCGCAGACCAGATAGCCCGTCTTGCGCTTGACCTCGCACTCGTTGATGGCCTTGACCTGCATGGTGCTCTGCGCTTCCTGCATCTGCACATCCTTGGCCGCTTCCGGATTGCGCGCCACTTCTTCCTTGGCCCAGGCGCGTATCATCGCTTGCGCCTCGGCCGGCGACGGTCCCGCGAACTTGGCATCCTTGCGCTCGACGCCCACCCAGGTACCGTTCTCGTTGCGCAACGGCAGCACCATGAAAGCATCGCGCATGCCCCCGCTCATGGCGACCAGGCACACCACTTCGCCCGGCACTTCCTGCGAATCCTGGCAGCCGGTCAAGCTGGTGACCTTGACGGCGATCGGTACCGTCACAGTCGATTGCATTTTGGCCCGGGTCTTGGCCACGCCCACCTGCACGGCGGCGTGGATTTGTTCGAGCGTCGGCATGGTGGCCGCCTGGGCCGGCAAGGCGGCAAACAGGGCGGCGGCGGTCAGGGCGAGGGAAGTCAGGCGCATGGGTATCGAGAGTAGTGAGCAAAGGCCGGCAGTCTAGCACTTTGCATAAAGACAGTTGTTTCTATTGAGAATGATCATCGCCATCGGGCGTGAGAAAGGCGCCACCCCCATCCGCCTGTCCGCGCAGGCGCAAGCCGATGGCGCGCAGCATCTCGACCAGCTCCCGCAAGCGCAAGCCCTCGTCCGTCAGCCGGTATTCCACCTTGACGGGCACTTCCGCGTAAATCGTGCGCGTCAGCAAGCCCGCCTCTTCCAGCGCGCGCAAGTCCAGGGTCAGCATGCGCTGCGAGATATTCGGCACGGCGCGGCGAATTTCGCTGAAGCGCTTCGGCCCCGCCATCAGATAGCTGAGCAGCACGATGCGCCAGCGCCCGCCCAGCAATCGCATGGCTTCCTCCACGGCGCAGCCGGAGACATTGTCTTTCATGGTTGGCTTCCAACTTGGTATAAAAAATGTACCTATACCACATTATTCTGCCTTCTTCCAAATAGTAACCATCGCGATTAGACTGCCCTTCTTTCCTCTCACCGGAGCTCCAGCATGGAAACTACCCTGATCTACAGCGTGCCGTTCGGCTGCTCGTTCGCCGCCATCGCCGCCCTCGAATGGAGCGGCCTGCCGTACCAACTTGCCCGCGTGGAAGCGCGCGACCCGGCCAGCAAGCAGCATCCCGCCTTTCTCGCCATCAATCCCTTGGGCCAGACGCCCGCCCTGCTCACGCACGCGGGCGCGCCGCTGCTGGAAAGCATGGCGATTCTGCTGCACCTTGCCGCCCGCGCACCCGCCAGCGGTCTGGGCTTTGCGCAGGACACGCCGCAATATGATCGCCTGAACAGCGTGCTGTCCTTTTTGCACACGACGTTCCACGCGGCCTTCATGCCCGCCTTCCAGGCGTCGCGCGCGCCGGAAACCGACGCGCGCGCGGCCATCTGGCGCGAGATGGCCGTCGAGAAGGTCAACAAAAGCCTGGCGCACCTGGAGCGCCTGCTCGCCGGCCGCACCTGGCTCGCTTCCGATACCGCCCCCACCATCGCCGACGCCTACCTGGCCGCCACGGCGCGCTGGGCCGAACCGCTGCAGCTGGCGCGCCTGGCAGACTATCCGGACACGGCGCGCGTGCTGGCGGCGCTGGGACAGGACCCCGGCATCCGCTTTGCCCATGCCATCGAGGACGGCTTGCCGGCCGCCAGCCAGGGCGGCTTCCTGGGCCACGTGGCGCTCGACCAACTGGCACTGCCGGCCGGCTAACCGGCGGTCAACTCCCGCAGCAGGCGCGTCTTTATTGCTATGATGTCGGGCTGCCGGCGGTACAGCCGGCCACGTCAATACCATATCGATAACGTCGTCATAAGAATCGGGAGTTTGAATGAGTTTACGTCTGCTGCTCTTGGGAGCATTCAGTGCCGCCATGGCCACCACCGCCGCCGTGCCGGCGCTGGCCGCGCCGCGCGGTTTCACCGTGGAAGACATGGTGGCCATGGAACGTGTGGGCAGCCCCGTGCTGTCGCCGGACGCCACGCGCGTCGTCTACACGGTGCGCACCACCAACCTGGACAAAAACCGCGGCAACACGCAGCTGTGGATGATCGACCTGCGCGCGCCGAACGCTGTACCGCGCCAGCTCACGCGCGGCGATGCCAGCGCCAGCGATCCGCAATGGTCGCCGAACGGCGACGCCATCTACTTCCTGTCCGGCCGCTCCGGCTCCTCGCAAGTGTGGCAGCTGCCCCTGAACGGCGGCGAAGCGGCCAAGGTCACCGACCTGGCGCTGGACGTCGACACCTACCGCCTGTCGCCGCAGGGCGACCGCCTGGCCTTCAGCATGGGCGTCTTCCTCGATTGCGCGGACCTCGCCTGCACCAAGAAGCGCCTCGATGACAAAGCGAAAAACAAGGCCAGCGGCATGGTCTACGACCAGATGTTCGTGCGCCACTGGGATACCTGGGCCGATGGCCGCCGCAACGCGCTGTACTCGGCGCCCATCGACGCCACGGGCAAGGTCAGCGCCGCGCCCGTGAGCCTGAGCGGCACCCTCGACGGCGACGCGCCCTCGAAGCCGTTCGGCGACAATGGCGAATACCACTTCAGCCCGGACGGCAAGACGGTGGCCTTCTCCGTGCGCGTGGCCGGCCGCACGGAATCGTGGTCGACCAACTTCGATGTCTACACGATTCCTGCTATCGGCGGCCAGGCGCCGCGCAATCTCACGGCCGACAATCCGGCCTGGGATGCGAAAGCCACCTGGTCGCCCGATGGCCGCACCCTGGCCTATGTCGCCATGACCAAGCCTGGCTTCGAAGCGGACCGTTTTCATCTGGTGCTGATGGATGTCGCCACCGGCAAGAAGCGCACCCTGGCCGATGACTGGGACCGTTCCGTGGCCGACTTCCGCTGGACGCCGGACAGCAAGGCTTTCCTCGTCGCCGCCGATGACGTGGGCCAGCACCGCTTGTTCCACATCGACGCGGCCAGCGGCAAGGTCGCTGCGCTGACGGGCAAGGGCGCCGTGGGCGACTTCGACGTGCGCGGCAATACCATCGTGCTGGCGCAAGCCAACCTGGCCTCGGGCGCGCAGCTGTACACGCGCAAGCTCGATGCAAAGTCGGAAAACGCGCCGATGGTGCAGCTGACGAAGCAGAATGCGGCGGCCCTGGCCGACGTGCGTTTCGGCGAATATGAACAGTTCTCGTTCGCGGGCGCGAATGGCGAAACCGTCTACGGCCACGTCATGAAGCCGTGGAATGCCAAGGCCGGCGAAAAGTATCCGGTCGCCTTTTTGGTGCACGGCGGCCCGCAAGGCAGCTTTGGCAACAGCTGGAGCTACCGCTGGAACCCGCAAGTGTATGCGGGCGCCGGCTACGCCACCGTCTTCATCGACTTCCACGGTTCCACCGGCTACGGCCAGAAATTCACGGATTCCATCAGCGGCGACTGGGGCGGCAAGCCGCTGGTCGACTTGCAGAAGGGCCTGGAAGCGGCCACCAAGAAGTTCCCGTGGCTGGATCGCGAGCGCAGCTGCGCGCTGGGCGCGTCCTACGGCGGCTACATGATGAACTGGATCGCCGGTAACTGGCCGGACGGCTTCAAATGTCTGGTCAACCACGACGGCGTGTTCGACAACCGAGGCATGGCTTACGCGACGGAAGAACTGTGGTTCACCGAGTGGGAAAACGGCGGCCCGTACTACGACGCGCCGGCCAAGCACGAGCAGTTCAACCCCGTCAACTTCGTGAAGAACTGGAAGACGCCGATGCTGGTGGTACAGGGCGACCTGGATTTCCGCATCCCTACCGCGCAAGGCCTGGGCACCTTCACGGCGCTGCAGCGCCAGGGCATCCCGAGCAAGCTGCTGGTCTTCCCGGACGAAAACCACTGGGTACTGAAACCAGCGAACTCGCTGCTGTGGCATCACACGGTGCTCGATTGGTTGAACACGTACACAAAGAAATAAGCCCCAGCGCAGGAGCTGGGGTCGGACCCTCAGGGTCCGACCCCGGTTTTTCGCCGTCATGGGTTAAAAAAAGCCGCCCGGCACACTACTTGTGCGGGGCGGCTTTTTTACGTCCATCAAACTACATCAATACGTATTGAGCGCCTTGGCGAACTTCACGATCCACAGCCGGCTTGGGCGTTCGCGGTCGTCGCCGCGCGCTACGCGGATGGTGTTGCCCGCGGTGCAGCCGACAGCGCTGCTGGTGACGATGGCGCCGTTGGCATCGACCGTGCACTTCGTGACGTCAGCGCCATCGACTTCCACGCCATTCGCGTCAAAGATCTTCGTCTTCAGGCCGAAGTCATTGTCGTTGGCCAGCGCGATGGTGGAGTCGTCGATCAGGGTCAGGCCTTCCGCCTTTTCCGCCGCCCAGCCGATGGCGTTCAAGTCCAGCAGCAGGGTTTTCTTCAGCGGCGTGACGGCGGCCCAGTCGGCGCCGTTGACGCCAGCGCCGCCCATGCTGCTCTTTTCCAGGTCGGACGTCGTCGCGTTGAAGGCGGCGGCGGAAATGTCCGTGGCGCCCTTCAATTCGACCAGCATCAGTTTATTGAAGACCTTGCCCGACGGCGCGGCGCCCTGCTCGATGACGAGGAATTTGCCGCCGCCCAGCGCCACCATGTCGCCCAGCTTGGCGTTGCCCGTGCGGCCATCCTGGTAGTCGGCCGCATTGAGCGGATACGCATACATCTTGCCGCTGGTGCCCGTCACCGGGTCGAATTCGATCCAGCGCGTGAAGCGGGCGAAGCGCTCCACCTGCTCCGCCTTCTTCGTCACCGAATACATGGCCGTGCCGTCGCTCAAGGGGCTTTGCAGGAAGGCGTACAGCTTGTCGTTGCTCGTGTCGAGGGTCATGCCTTCCATGCCGCGGTTCGCGCGGCGCTTGGCGAACAGCGCCGGCAAGCCCTTGCCCGGCTCGTACTTGGCCTGGATGACGCCCGTGGCCGCATCGATCTTGATGATGAACGGGCCGTATTCGTCCGATACCCACAGCGCATTGCGCTTCGCATCGACGACGATGGCTTCCGAATCGAGGCCGCCCGCATTGAAGACGGCCTTGCCGCTAGCATCAAACTTCATCGCATCCATGACGGGAATCTCGGCCGAATTGCCGACCGCGCCCACGGGCACGGGCAAGCCCGAGCTGTTGACGGCAGCCGACACCTTGATCGGCGTGCTCGACGCCAGCACGGCGCCGTTCTTGCCCACCGTGATCACGCCGAACGACGGGGTAAAACTGGGCGACGGGAAGATCTTGCTGCCGATGGTGCCCTTGCCCGAGGGATCGGGCACCAGCGGGCCGTCGCCGTTCGGGCCGCGGTCCGTCAAGCCATAGAATTCCAGGTCGCCGGCCGCATTCTTGCCCTTGTAGGCCAGGCCCGAGCCGTACGACGGCAGGAAGCCGTTCGGGAATTCGCCCTTGATCTTCGCGTTCGCACCTTCGTACGGCACGTAGAATTTATCGGCCGCCTGGATCTGGTAGCGCGTCACGGTCACTTTCACTTCGCCCACCGGATTGGCTTGCGTCAGCGCTTCGTTGACGGGTGCGCCCGCCTTCGAGGCCAGGGTGTCTTCGAAATGCTCGCGCACGAGGGCGCGGCGCTCCGCATCGACCGTGCGGCCGGCGAATTTTGTGCCCACCGTTGCCAGATGCGCGGCCAGGGCCGCGTTGAAAGCTGCCGGGGCGGCGGCGAAGTCCAGGGTCTTGCCGGCCAGCGCAGCCTTCACTTCGGCCGTCAGCCTGATGCCGTTCGACGGATCGCTGTCATCGTCCAGCAATTGCAGCGCCAGCAGGCGGTTGACGACCTTGTCGTCCGCCACGTTGGTGCTGGCGGCCAGCGCCAGCGGCGTGACGACGGCGCCGCACGGCGCCGAGCCCAGGGCCAGGCCGCCCACGCTGAAGGCCACCGTCTCGCCCGGATTGCAAACGAATTCGCCCTTGGCATTGGTGCTGGCCTTGGCCGCGCTGCCCGCCACGTAATCGAGTCCTTCCACCGCGCCGTCCAGGAACACGCCCGTCTGCGCCACGGGCTTGGAAGGCTCCGCCGGCGGATTGTCGCTGCCGCCGCACGCGGCCAGGGCCAGGCCGGCGGCGATGGCCAACAGGGTCAGTTTCGGGATCGGCGTTACGGCAGTATTCATGCATTCCTCGGCTAAGGTGGGTGGAGTAGCCGTGGAGCATAACTAATCAAAGTGACAAGGCAATGACAGCGGCTAGGCCTGTGGCATATCCGCCACGGGCCCGCCGATGCCGCCAAAACGGCCATCGGCCTGGCGCCGGAATTCCTTCGGCGTGACGCCCTTCACCTGCAGGAAGCGGCGGTTGAAATTGGCCACGTTCTGGAAACCCACGTCGTAGCAGACGTTCGACACATACTGGTCCGTATCCATCAGCAGCTGGCACGCCTTGTTGATGCGCAGCCGGCTGATGAAATCCGTAAAACTGTTGCCCGTCGCCTTGCGGAAGAAGCGCGAGAATTTACTCAGCGACATGCCCACCTGTTCGGCCAGCATTTCCGCCGAAATCGGCTCGCGGTAATTGTCCGTGATGTAGTTAAGGACGGAATTGACCTTGGCCAGGGTGGCATCGTCGTCGTACGAACGCAGGGAGGCGCTCGACAGCAAGCGGTAATTGGCCGTGCGCGCCAGTTTGCTCATCAGCTGCACGAATTCGGCGAAGCGCTCGGCGCCATGCGTGACGCGGATGCGCGCCAGGTGCCGCTCCGCTTCCGCGCCCATGTCGAAAAACTCCACGCCATAGCTGGAGCGCTCCAGCAGCGGCAACAGCTCGCGCAATTCGGGAATGACGCGCGCGGCGCCCGCCAGCGGCGCGTGGGCGAATTGCACGATCATGTCGCGCAGGGCCACGCCGCCTTCCGGCATCACGTTGGAAATCCAGTTGTGCGGCAGGCGCGGACCCGTCAGCACCAGGTGGCCGGGCGAAAACTCGCCGATATAGTCGCCCACGAACAATCTCCCGCTGGTGGCGACGATCAGGTGCAGCTCGTACTCTTCATGGCAGTGCCAGCGCACGCGCGAGCTGGGATAGCCGTGTTCCAGGTAATTGATGATGCCGTCATAGCTTTCGCGTTCCAGTTCGGGCGCCTTGCGCTCGCTGTCCTTCTGCCACAGGTGTTCCATGCTCGTCTCTCCCAGGCTGTCCCCGCCTGTGCCATCCAATGTACCTCAAAAAGCCTCACTCGCCAAAACGACCCAGCGCCTGCTGGCGAAACTCCTTCGGCGTCATGCCCTTCAATTCCAGGAAGCGCCGGTTGAAATTGGCCACGTTGTTGAATCCCGCCTCGTAGCAGATGTTGCTGACATAGCGTTCCGTTTCCATCAGCAGCTGGCACGCCTTGTTGATGCGCAGGCGGTTGACGAAGTCCGTGAAGCTGTTGCCCGTGGCGTGGCGAAAGAAGCGCGAAAACGTCCGCTCGGGCATGTCCACCTGCTCGGCCAGCTGCTTCAGCGAGAATTGGCTGCTGTAATTGTGCACGATGAAGTTGATGGCGGAGCTGATGCGCGCCAGGGCCACGTCGTCGTCGCTCGACTGCATCGGCACCGTCGACAGCAGCTGGTAGTCGCTGGTCTGCGCCAGTTCGCCCAGCAGGCTCAAAAATTCGATCAGGCGCGGCAAGCCGCTGCTGTCGCGGATGCGCTGGAAGCGCCGCAGCGACTGTTCGCTGACGCCGAAAAATTCGACGCCGTGCAGGGAGCGCTGCAGCAGCGGGAAAATATCCTTCAACTCGGGCATGGCGGCGGCCATCGACGCCAACGGCGCGTGCGAAAACTGGATCACCATGTCGCGCAAGGCCACGCCTTCGGGCGGCGTACCGAGCGAGACCCAGTTGTGCGGCACGCGCGGCCCCGTCAACACCAGGTGGCCGGGCGCGAACTGGCCGATGTAGTCGCCGACAAACACCTTGCCGCTGCTCTCGACGATCAGGTGCAGCTCATACTCGTCGTGGTAATGCCAGCGCACCAGCGAATTCGGAAAGCCGTGCTCCAGGTAGCGGATGAAGCCGAAACTGCCTTTCGGCTCGAAGCCGGGCGTGGCGTCGCGCTGCTGCTCCAGCTCCATCTGCGGTTGCGGATATTCGGCCTTGCGTTGCATGGCGCGCCCTCCCCCGTCAGGCGACGATCTGTTCCAGCGCCGCGCGCGCGCCCAGCCCATACAGGCCGGCCAGCGACTGCCCCACCGCCTGCGTGAAGGCCGGTGTGTCGCTCAGGTCGCCGAACAGCTCGCGCAAGGACAGCAGCGCCGCGGCGTCCGCGCCGCCCTGCAGCGCCAGCGCGCGCAGGCGCACCGCGTACGGATCGTTCAACGGCATCTCGCGTCCCTGCTCGTCGTGGCCTTCCAGGTAGCGGAACCAGCACGCCACGGTAAACGCCAGCAGCGTGATGGCGCCGCCCCGGGCCAGCGCTTCGCGCACGGACGGCAGCACGAATTTCGGGATGCGCGCCGAACCTTCCGTGCCGATGCGCGCCAGCTGGTCGCGCACGGCCGGATTCGAGAAGCGCTCGATCAGGGTGTCTTTGTAGCTGTCCAGGTCTATGCCTTCCACTTCGCCGAGCAAGGGCGTGACTTCGTCATCCATCATGCGCCGCACGAGCGCGCGGATGCCAGGGTCACCCATCGCTTCATGCGCAAACGTGTAACCGAGCTGCATGCCAATGTAGCACAGGGCCTGGTGGCTGGCATTGAGCAAGCGCAGCTTCATCTTTTCATACGGCAGCACGTCGTGCGTCATCTGCGCGCCCACCTGTTCCCAGGCCGGCCGGCCCTGCGGGAATTCGTCTTCGATGACCCACTGGCGGAACGGCTCGCACACGACGGGCCAGGCGTCGACGATGCCGAAGGTCTCGCGCACGAGCGCCCGGTGTTCGTCCGTGGTGGCCGGCGTGATGCGGTCGACCATGCTGTTGGGGAAGCTGCCGTGCGTGGCCAGCCAGCGCGCCAGCTCCACGTCGCGCAGGGCGACAAAGGCCAGCAGCATCTTGCGCGTCACGTCGCCATTGTTTTGCAGGTTATCGCAGGACATGATGGTAAACGGTGCCAGGCCACGCTGGTGGCGCAGGGCCAGCGCCGCGGCCAGGTAGCCGAACGAGCAGCGCGGCGCCTCGGGGTGCGCCAGTTCGTACGCAATGTCAGCATGACCTGCGTCAAACTCGCCCGTGCCCTGGTTCACGTAATAACCGCCTTCCGTGATGGTCAGCGCGACGATGCGCGTGCCAGGGTCGGCCAGCTTATCCAGCACGGCTTGCGGCTCGTCGGGCGCATACAGGTATTCGGCGATGCTGCCGACGATGCGCGCGCTATCGCCGGCCGCGCTGCGCTCGACCACCGTGTACAAGCCATCCTGCGCCTGCATGGCGTCGCGCATGGCCGCGTCATGCGCCAGCAAGCCCACGCCGCAATAGCCCCACTGCGCATGCTCCTGGCCTTGGAGCGCCAGCAAGTCGTCGAGGTACACGGCCTGGTGGGCGCGAAAAAAACCGCCCACGCCGATATGCACGATGCTGGGCACGAGCGCGCCGCACGCATACGCGGGCACGGCCACGTTCCCTGGCAGCGTTGCCAGGTTTGCCTGGTTCAAGGCGATGGCGTCCATTACAGCGCTCCTTTCGCTGCCGCGTAGGTCTTGCCGGCGCGGTCGAAATAATGCACGAAGCCCGGCTCGAACGTCAGGTGCGTCTGCTGGCCCGGCTGCAGGCTGCTGCGCTCCGCGCCGCGCGACACCACCTGCACATTGTTCGGCAGGCGCACATAGGTCAGGGTTTCCACGCCCAGCGATTCGACCAGGTCGACGGTGACGGGCACGCTGCCCGGCTGCGCCGCCCCCAGGTGCACGTGCTCGGGACGGATGCCGACAAAGCCGTCGGCCTGCGCCGCGCTGCCCGCCTGCGCCAGCAGCTGCGGCGCCGCGTCGGCCGGCACCACGTTCATGCTGGGCGTGCCGATGAATTGCGCGACGAAGCGGTTGGCCGGACGGTCGTACAGTTCCAGGGGCGAGCCATGCTGCTCGATCTGCCCGTCGCGCAGCACCACCACGCGGTCGGCCAGGGTCATCGCCTCGACCTGGTCGTGCGTGACGTAGATGGTGGTGGCGCCCAGCTCGCGGTGCAGCTTGGCGATCTCGATGCGCGTCTGCACGCGCAGGGCCGCATCGAGGTTCGACAGCGGTTCATCGAACAAGAACACTTTCGGGTCGCGCACGATGGCGCGGCCGATGGCCACGCGCTGGCGCTGGCCGCCCGACAATTCTTTGGGCGTGCGCTCCAGGTACTTCCCCAGGTCGAGGATGGCGGCCGCCTTGTCGACTTTTTCGCGGATGATGGCCGGATCGACGCCGGCCAGCTTCAGCGCGAACGACATGTTCTGGAACACCGTCATGTGCGGGTACAGCGCATACGACTGGAACACCATCGCCAGATCGCGCTTGGACGATGGCAGCGCCGTGATGTCACGCCCATCGAGCGACAGCTTGCCGCCGTCGATCGGTTCGAGGCCCGCGATCAGGCGCAGCAGGGTTGATTTACCGCAACCCGACGGTCCCACGAAGACGACGAACTCGCCCTGCCGGATCTCCAGGTCGATGCCCTTGATGGCGCGGTGCTCGCCAAAGAATTTCTCGATATTGCTCAGTTGAAGGTAAGCCATGATGTGTGTCTCTATTCTGTAGTTTATTTGACTGCGCCAAAGGTCATACCCTGGACCAACTGCTTCTGGCAGAACCAGCCCAGCGCCATGATGGGCGCGATGGCCATCAGGGAAGCGGCCGACAATTTCGCCCAGAACAAGCCTTCCGGGCTCGAATATGAAGCGATGAGCCAGGCCAGGGTGCCCGCGTTGGACGCGCCCAGGTTCAGCGACCAGAACGATTCATTCCACGACCACACCATGCACACGAGGGCCGTGGAAGCGATGCCGCCCACGGACAGGGGCAGCACGACGTGGCGGAATTCGTCCCACACGGTGGCGCCATCCATGCGCGACGCTTCCAGGATTTCGCGCGGCAACTCCTTCATGCTCGTGTACAGCAGCCAGATCATGATGGGCAAATTCATCAGCATGAACATGATGGTCAGGCCGATGCGCGTGTCGAGCAGGCCGAAGTACTGGTAGCAGATATAGATCGGCATCAAGGCGCCCACGCCGGGCATGTAACGTGAGCTGAGCATGAATTTCAGCAAACCGATGGTGCCGCCCGTGGGAAAGAAAGCCATCGAATACGCGGCCGGAATGGCAATCAGGAGGCCGATGGCCGTCGACAGCACGCTGGTAAACAGCGAGTTCCACGCATAGCCGAAGTAATTGTCGCGCGCCAGCACTTCGCGGAAGCTGTCGAGTGTCGGCGTGAAGAACAGCAGCGGCGGCGTGGAAATGGCTTGCCCTTCCGTCTTGAAGGCCATCAGGCCCAGCCAGAAGATGGGGAAGAACAGCAGCAGCGCGAACAGCCAGGCGGCAGCCGTGCGGCCATATAAGTTAAGTTTGCTATGCATCAAGGTCTCCTTATTTCGACAGATTCTTGCCGATGACGCGCATCAGGAAGAAGGCGGCGATGTTGGCGATGAGCACGGCGAACAGGGCGCCGGCCGAGGCCGCTCCCACGTCATAGGACAGCAGTGCCTGCTGGTAAATCATGAAAGTGATGGTGGTCGTGTCGAAGCCGGGACCGCCGCCCGTGGTGGTAAAAATTTCCGCAAAGATCGACAGCAAGAAGATCATTTCGATCATCAGCACCACCGAGACGGCGCGTCCCAGGTGGGGAATGTAGAGGTAGCGCAACTGCTGCAGATACGTGGCGCCATCCATGCGCGCCGCTTCCAGCTGTTCCCGGTCCATCGATTGCAGCGCCGTCATGAAGATCAGGCAGGCAAACGGCAGCCATTGCCACGAAACCATCATGATGATGGAAAACAGGGGGTGGGCCGACAGCCAGTCGACGGGCGTGGCGCCAAAGAACAGGCTGATCTGCGCGAACAGGCCGTAGATCGGGTTGAGCAGCATGTTCTTCCACATCAGGGCATTCACGGCCGGCATGACGAGAAACGGCGAAATCAAGAGCACGCGCACGACGGCGCGCCCCGGAAACGCTTCATTGATCAGCAAGCCCAGCGCCGTGCCCAGCACCACCGTGATCAGCATGACGGAAAACAGCAGGGTAAACGTGTTCTGCAAGGCCGGCAGGAACGAGGCATCCGTAAAGAAAAAGTGGAAATTGGCCAGGCCATGGAAAGGATGGCCGCTGGGATCGAGCATCGAATAACGCACGAACGCGTAATACAGGGTGATCAGCAGCGGGATCACGGAAATGACGGAGACGGCGACCACGGCCGGCGTCAGCAAAGTCCGGGGGATAATGCGTTTCATAGGATTTCTCTTGGGGCAAGAAGGAACAATCGCCGGCAAAAATCTGGGGTCAGACCCGTCGGGTCTGACCCCGGCTTTACGCTATTGGAGCAAGCAAACTATGCAGCAGGCTTACTTGTAGTACCCTCCTTTGCGCATCTCGCGTTCAGCCGTCTGCTGCGACAATTCCAGGGCCTGGTCCACCGTCACCTTGCCCAGCAACGCCGCCGCCATCTGCTGGCCGGCCGCCACGCCGATCACCTGGAATTCGGGGATCGACGCGAATTGCACGCCCACATATGGCGATGGCGGCAAGGTGCTTTGCACGGCGCGCGTGGTGGCCAGGGCCTTGCCTTCGGCGGCGGCAAATTTCGCCACTTTCTGGAACTCGGGGCTCGCATACGTCGACTTGCGCGTACCCGTCGGCACGTTGGCCCAGCTCGTTTCCTTGGCAACCAGTTTCACGTAGTCGGGCGAGGTGGCCCAGTTGATGAAGCGCTGCGCCTCATTCGGGTGCTTCGAGCTCGACGGGATGGCCAGCGACCAGATCCACAGCCAGTTGGCGCCCCGCTCCGTCACGCCCACGGGCGACTGGGCGAACGCCACCTTGTCGGCCACCTTGCTTTGCTTGGGGTCTGTGATGAAGGAAGCGGCGATGGTCGCGTCGATCCAGATGCCGCACTTGCCCTGGTTAAACAGCGCCAGGTTTTCATTGAAGCTGTTGGCGGCCGCGCCCGGCGGGCCGTATTTCTTCATCAGGTCGACATACATATTGACCGCGTCTTTCCACGGCTTGCTGGTAAATTGCGGCTTCCATTGCATATCGAACAACTGGCCGCCATAGGAATTGGCCATGGTGGTGATCAGCGCCATGTTGTCGCCCCAACCCGGCTTGCCGCGCAGGCAGATGCCGTACACGCCGTTGGCCGGATCGTGCAGCTTGGCCGCCACGTCGCGCAACTGGTTCCAGGAAGGACGGTCCTCGATCGTCACGCCGGCTTTTTTCACCAGGTCGCTGCGGTACATGATCATCGAGCTTTCGCCATAGAACGGCGACGCGTACAGCTTGCCGTCGCCGGAGAGGCCTTCGCGTATGGCGGGCAGCAAGTCGTCGATATCGTATTTGGCGTCCGGCTTGATGGGGATCAACCAGTTTTTCTTGCCCCAGATGGGCGTTTCATACAGGCCGATGGTCATCACGTCGAACTGGCCGCCCTTGGTGGCAATATCGGTGGTCATGCGCTGGCGCAAGACGCCCTCTTCCAGGGTCACCCATTTGAGCTTGATGTCGGGATTGGCTTGCTCGAAGAACTTGCTGAGCTTTTGCATTTCGATCATGTGGCCATTGTTGACGGTGGCGATGACGAGGTCGGTTGCGGCGAAGGCGGACGAACTGAGGAAGCCGGCGCACAGCGCGGCAATGGCGGAACGTTTCATTGTGTGTCTCCAGTGTTTTTTGTCGTTGGCAATGCTCAGGTACTTAGCACCACGACCACAATGTAGCACCAGACTTTGATACTTTCTGATACTCCAAAACCGCAATTCGATACTCCTTTGCAAGCCCACTATGCGCAAGAGTATCGACATTGGATAAAAACAACACTTTGAAAGAAAGTATCGTCACTTGTTCGTTTTGTATCAGGGTGGTTAAAAAAGCGCTGCTAGACTTGGTTTTCGGCATTAGACCGTGTGCGGTGACAGCCTTCCGGGGCGCCACCGCTACCACCTACATTTTTCTGGAGACCGCATGAACCGCACTGCCTTGAAAACCTTGCCTGCCCTGCTCCTCGCCATCGCCAGCGCTTCCGCCATGGCCGACCCGATGTACCCATCCGATTCCGAAGGCTTCCACGGCTACCTGCGCGCCGGCGCCGGCAGCAATACGTCGGGCGACGGGGGTTCGCAAGGCTGCTTCGGCCTGGGTGGCAATACCATGAAATACCGTCTGGGCAATGAGTGCGACGCCTACACGGAATTCGGCTACACCAAGTCCGTCGCCAAGTCCGGCGGCGTGAACTACCTGGCCACCATCTGGGTCAACGCCTACGCGCCAAACTCGGATTTCGGCGACAACAAGCTGGGCATCGTCAAGGCCTACGTCGAAGCGCAGGGACTCGATTTCCTGAACGGCGGCACGGCCTGGATCGGTAAACGCTTCTACTACCGTCCTGACATCCACATGCTGGACTTGCAATACATCAACATGAACGGCACGGGCGCCGGCCTGGACCGCATTCCTGCTGGCCCGGGTAAATTCTCGTATGCCTTCTTCAAGGACAACGACGTCAAGGTCGCGTTGCCGAACGGCGGCGTCAACACCAAATCGGCCGTGCGCCAGAACTTCATCTACGGCGAGATTCCCGTCAATGAAAACGGCACGCTGGACCTGGCCGCGACCTACATCATCGGCGAAGGCAAGGATGACGTCATCACTGGCAAGCGCAATAATGGCTGGCAGCTGTCGGCCTTCCACCGTCAAGGTAAAGTGTTTGGCGGCGGCAATACCTTCGGCGTGCAGTACGGCGTCGGTCCCGGCACGGGCAAGGGCGCGCAGTTCGGCGCTTCGGGCGACACCAATTTCGGTTCGGACGTGAAACGCACGCGTATCTTCAATGACATGGCGATCCAGCCGATGGCCAACTTCGGCATGGAATTCGTCGCCCTGTGGCAAAAAGACGAGTCGAACGCCAAGGGTTCCTCGACCTGGACCTCGGTTGGCGTGCGCCCCGTGTACGCATTCACCGACAACTTCAAGCTGGTGGGCGAACTGGGCACGGACCGCGTGACGCAAGCGGGCGGCCTGCCGGCCAAGCGCCTGAGCAAGCTGACCATCGCGCCGACGATCTCGGCCGGTCCTGGCCTGTGGTCGCGTCCAGAGCTGCGCGCTTTCGTGACCTACGGCAAATGGAACGATGCGGCCACCGCCTCGGTCAATGCGTCGAACAACGGCGGCCCGATCTACAACAACAATACCAGCGGCACCTCGTACGGCTTCCAGGTGGAAACGTGGTTCTAAGCCAGCTTAGCTAACGCCAGAAACTAAAAAGGGCGGAACCGCGGTTCCGCCCTTCTCTGTTTACACTACCGGATTCAACTTACGGCAGCGCCACCGGCAATTCCGGATACTCTTGCGTCAGCGCATACTTGGTGCCGCCCACGGTGACCGTGTAGTTGGCCGGTCCCGAGATCGGCAAGCGGTAATTCAAGGTCAGCGCCACGGAGCCGCCCGGCGCCAGCGATTGCCAGGCGGGAATCGCAAAGCGGGCCCGGTTGTAGTTCTTCGTGAAGCCGCCGATATTGTTCGGCCCCGTGTAGCCGGCATTGATCACCGTCAAGCCGAAGCCGGACTGGTCGCTCATGTCCGACGGCGCCGAGACGGGATAATCGAACTCCACCACGGTGCCGCCCGGCAAGGTCGACGCCGTGTTGTTCTTCACCGTCATCACCGGATTGATGGGGAAGTTGTTGTCGCCCAGCTTCCAGCCGCCCAGGGTGATGCTGACATTGGCCGCCGTGCCCGGCATGGCGATTTCAGCGCGTTTGTTGCCATACGCGCCGGCCGTGCGGAAGGCCTGGTACAGCACGTCCGTCAGGGTGGTACCCATGAAATACTCGCCCTTGCCACCGTTGCGCGTGGCATCCCAGGCATAGTCGCCCGCCATTTCCCAGATCATCACGCCACCGATATTGTTGTTGACGATGTACTGGGCCTTGGCCGCGATCGATTGCGTGGTTTCCGTGGAAATGAATACTTTCTTGGTCGCATTCCACAGCCACGGCGCCACCATGGTGCTGCTGTAGTACGGCACATACGTGCCCACCAGCGCCTTGTCCGTGACTTTATAGGCATCCAGGTAGCTCGGCACGATGCCGTTCTGCAAGTTCAGCGCGTGCCAGATGGGGTTGCCGCCGCCTGGCGTCGGTTTGCCCTGCGAATCCAGGTCGTACCACACGTTGTCGATGCCGGTGGCGCCCGTGCCGCACGTCTTGGTGCCGGCACAGGTGACCGTGGAACTGATCAACGGCGTCGTGCCCCACAAGCCATTCGTGCCACCCGTCACATCCTTCCAGCCCCGCGTGTAGAACGGCACGCCGATATTGATGCGCCCCGCCTGCATGGCGCCACGGTAATAGCGGTAGGCCCAGTCCGTATTCAAATAGCCGATGTTCTGGAACTGGTAGGCGTTACCGGCGCGCAACTCACCGTCGTTGCCGTCGTCAAACAGCGCCGCGTTCGGTCCCACATATTGGTTCCACGCGCCGTGCAAGTCATACGACATCAGGCTGGCGTAATCGAGATATTTCAATCCCGACATGTTTTCCTCCCCCCGCAAGACCCAGCCCGAGGCGGAGCCGGCGATGGTCAGCAGGTAATATTTATTGTCCTGCACGGCCGCTTCGTCGAGCTTCTGGCGCAGCACCTTCAGCAGCACGTTGTAGCTCGTCATCAGGCCGGCCAGGCGCGGCTTCGAGACGGCGAAGTCGTTCGGATTGCCCGCTTCATTGTTGGTGGTCGGATGTTCGTAATCGACATCGACGCCATCGAAGAAGTTGTACTGGCGCACGAAGGCCACCATGGAATCGGCCAGGGTGTTGATGCCGGCCGTGTTGATGCTGCCGTCCGCGTTCGTCGTGGCCGTGTAGAAGCCGCCGCTGCCGGCCCAGCCGCCCACGGAAATCATCAGTTTCACGCCCGGATACTTCTTCTTGTATTGCGACAGCAAGTTGAAGTGACCCTTGTACGGCAGCGACGGGTCCATGGCGGCGGCAGGCACGTTCGGCCACGTGAGGCCCGTATCGGGATTGGCCGCGCCGCTGCCGATGGCGATTTTTGACGTGGCCGGATCGACGGAGGCAAACGCATAGTTCAAGTGGGTAATCTTGTCCCACGGCAAATTGTTCACCAGGTAAGTCGGGCTGCCATCGGCGCCCGTGCGCCAGCTGGCGAAATAGCCGACGATGCGCCGGTTCAAGCCATTGCCCAGCACTTCGCGGCCATTCGCGTCGTACACCTTGCAATACGGCACATTCGGCACGGCCGAAATCAAGCCGTCCGGACGGCAAGCCGTGGGCGTTGGGGTCGGCGTTGGCGTTGGCGTTGGGGTCGGCGTTGGCGTTGGCGTTGGCGTTGGCGTCGGTGTCGGGGTTGGCGTCGGGGTATCCGTCACGGCCCATGGGCCCCACTGGTCGGTGGCGCTGGGGACATTGCCCTGCGTCCACCACTTGGCCTTGTAGGTGACGCCCTGGTACAGCACGCACTGGCCGCCCGTGTAGACGGTGGCGGCATCCCAGACGGCGCACGCTTCCGCGGCGGCCAGCAAGGTGTTGGGCGTGGCGGTCGTGCCTTCCTGGCCGCCGCCGCAAGCGACGAGCACGCCGCTGAGCAGGGCCATCAATAATGCATTCGATTTCATGTTGTATTGGTCTCCGTTATGGTTGTACAGGTTGTACGTTGTGAGCTGTTGCAGGCCCCTGAAGGGGCTCTTGTCAACTGTTATCCCTGGCCGGCTATTCCTGCATTTACTGCTACTGCAACTTCACATTCCAGTTGGCTTCCACGCATTTCACGTAGTTTCCGGCCAGCAAGGCGCTGTACGGGGTTTGGTAACTGACCAGCTGGCATTGGTTCTCGCCACCCGCGCTCCAGTTCTTTTCCCAATAGATGTTGTAGGAGGCGGAACTGGCCGGGGTGAAGCGTTGCATGTTGGCGCATGACAATTGTTCGCCGGAATAATCCCAGCCCATGTCGGCGGCAAATTGCTTGTAGTAATCGATGCGGTTTTGCGCGGCCTGCTTTTCCGTGCCCTGCCCGCATTCGGCGTTGATGATCATGATGGTGGTGGCGAAGTTATTGCCCGCGCCAGCCGTCGTATCGGCCGCGTTCGGCACCCACGTGCCATCGAGCACATGCAGCATCGACGGTTTCGGCGGTTGCGGATAAACGAAGAAGAAGGTGGCCGACGCCAGGTTCAGCCACGTCGAGGCCACCAGGTCCGGATTTTTCAGCAGCACGGATTGATCGCCGTCATGCATGGCTTGCGAAAACGGCCCATAGTTGTAGTTGTACGACAGCTGCTTGGCGCCACGGCCGAAATACTTCTTGAAGCTGCCGTCGGCATTCTTGCCGCAGGTCCACACCTTGTTGAAGACAGGGTCGGCGCACTCGATGTTGTAGCCGCAGCCGGCGCCCGTCTCGTCACAGCCCAGTTCGCGCAAATACTTCAAGCCCTGGCGCCATTGCGGCAGCGGGCTGCTGGCGTTGTGGTCGCCCGTTTCCTGCCCGAAGTGGGCGAACATGGTCGCCAGGCTGTGGCGGCAGATGGCGTCCGCATTGCGCCCGTCGCTGTAGTCGTCGCACACGGCGGGGAACTTGGCCACCGCTTGCAGGAAGCGCTGATACGTATAACTGGCGTCGCGCGCGGCAAAATAGTAATCCCACTTCGCCGCCGGCAGCAGGCGCTCGACGCGCTTGACGTTGAGGGGATTGCTGGTCAGGCCCGGCTGCACGGCTTCGACGGCCGTATTGCCCAGGGTACGGATCGAGGCCTTGACCTTGCGGAAGAAATCGTTATTCGTCAGCGCCGCCTCGTTCGCCTCGGCCTGGGCCTTGGTGGGAATGCCGGGCGTAGGCGTGGGTGTCGGCGTGGGAGTGGGAGTCGGTGTGGGCGTCGGTGTCGGTGTCGGTGTCGGTGTCGGTGTCGGTGTCGGTGTCGGGGTCGGCGTGGTGCTATCGAGGCTCCACGGTCCCCACTGGTCGTTGTTCGGCGCCGTGCCCTGCACCCACCATTTGGCCCGGTACACCTTGCCGTCGTAGACAGCGCACTGGCCCGCCGTGTAGACGGCAGCGGCGCTCCAGGCCGCGCAACTGTCGCTGGCGGCCGTGGCGGCCAGCAGGGTCGATGGGGGTTCGGTGGTGGAATTGCCGCCGCAAGCGAGCAGCGCGCTGCCCAGCAGGCCAGCCATCAAAGGCGAGGCCAGCCGGCTAATTTGCCGTGTCTTCACAATGTCTCCTGAACGTTATACGAAAACTATCGAAGTAGCTTTTATGTTGTACGTAAAGAAAGCACAGCGAAGCGTCGGCTTTCTGCACAGAGAATGCGACGCCCTAAATTGGTAGTCAAGTGGTTTTATATAACGGTGTTTTTTACAATACCAGTGCATGCAACCGCCGCGTTGGCAAGCGAGGTAGCGGCGAATAGGGGACGTAAAAAAAAGCCCGCTGCATGATGGCAGCAGGCAATACCGCGCAGGACGGGTGGCGGCAAGTGGTATTAAGGGTCGCCGCGCGTCCGGGACGAACTTATCTGTTCAGCACGTATTTCGCCAGGGTCGCCGCATCGGCTTCGCTGAGCTGGCTGAATGGCGGCATGGGCACGGGGCCCCATTTGCCGGCGCCGCCACTGCGGATGTTGGCCGCCACGGCGGCGATGCCGTCCTTGCCCTTGTACCTGGCCGCCACTTCCGCAAAGCCGGGGCCGACCACTTTCTGGTCGAGGGCGTGGCAAGCCATGCAGCCGTTCGCCGCCAGCAAGCTTTTGACATCCTTGCCGCCGGTAGCCGGGACGGCGGCTGCCACGGGCTTGGCGACGGCAGCGGCAGGCACGGCGGCGCCCCGCTCCGCGCCATAGGTTTTCACCAGGTAATCGACCATGGCCGGCACGTCCGCATCGTCAAACTGGGCGCCGAACGGCTTTTTCATCTTCTTGACAGTCGCTTCCCAGTAAGCGCGCGGCGAGGCGGGCGGCTGGGTCGATGCGTACTGGGCCGCGTGGCACGTCATGCAATTGCGCTGCACCAGCTGGTAGCCAGGCAATTCGCTGGGTTTGTAGGTCGCCGTTTCCGGCGGCAAGTGGATGTCCAGCGCGCACGCGCCGCCCGCCGCCGACAGTGCCAGCGCGGCAAGTAATATCTTCATATGGTTCTCCTCAGACTGCCTGGATGCGCGTGGTTTCCACCACGTTGCGCATATAACCCATGGGATTCCACAGGGCTTTCATGGGCTGGCTCTGGCCGATGCGGTTGACGGCGCGCACCATCAGCACATGCTTGCCCTTGCGCGGCGCCTTCATGAGCATCGTCCATTCGCGGAACGAAAAGCGCCCCAGGTCCTTGCCCAGCCTGGCTTCCTGCCAGCTCTGGCCGCAATCCACCGAGACGGTCACCTCGCTGATGCCCTGGCCGCCATCAAACGCGATGCCGCGCAGGGCCAGGTCACGCCCCGCCTTCACTTGCGCGCCATCTTGCACGCTGGTAATGAAGGAGCGCACGTTGAGGCGGCTGATCGGCGTCGTCTTGCCCACGGGCGCGCCCGGTTCGATGAAGCCGGAACCATTGTCGGGAATGCGGTAGCCCGTGCTCATCCAGAAGCCATCGAAGGGCTTGTCCAGCACCGTGATGTCGCTCAAGTGCTTGACCCAGTAAGTGCCGTAATAGCCGGGCACGATCAGGCGCAGCGGGTAGCCGTTCAGGAAAGGAATGTCCTCGCCATTCATGGCCCAGGCCAGCATGACGTCGCCGGCCATGATGTGCTCGACGGACAGGGCCTTTTGAAAGTCGGGACCGTCGCCCACGGGCGGCGTTTCCAGGCCATTGAAGGCCACTTGCACGGCATTGGCCGCGATGCCGGCCTTTTCCAGCACGATTTTCAGGGGGATGCCCGTCCAGCGGGCATTGCCCATGGCGCCATTACCCAGCTGCCCGCCATTCGCACGGGGGGCAAAAAAACCGCGGCTGTTGCCTGAACATTGCGTCACGGCCACCACGTCAACGGGCTCGGCCAGCTGCTTCAGTTCCGCCAGCGACAGTTCCAAGGGCGTCTTGACGAGGCCGGCGATGCGCAGCCGGTAGCTGTCGCCGTCTATGCTGGTGGGCAAGCCGCTCCAGTGATAACGCACGAAAAACGCATCATTGGGCGTGATCGCGCCTTCATTGAACACGCCGAACGGCGTTTCCAGCTGCGGCGGACGGCTGGTCAGCAGAATCAGCGGACGCTTTTGCGGGAAAGTCACCAGTTCGCGTTCACCGTTTTCAAACGGCAAGGTGACGGAAGCGGCCAAGGCTGACCCAGGCCCCGCCACTGCGGCGGCGCCCAGGGCGGCCGTCGTGCGCAGGAAGCGGCGCCGGCCTGCGGGCAACAAGGTCGTGTCAGACATGTTTGAGCTCCACTTTGGTGTCGGCCGCCTCACCGCCGTTGCGGTCGTCGTTGACCAGTTTCTTGATGTAGTACATGACGCTCAGGATGACCACGCTCAACAGGCCGAACCAGAACGACACGCGCTGCTCCGTATCGGACGACACGCTCATGGCGCCCAGGATCACCAGCATGGCGATGATGGTGAAATACGTCAGGTAAGGAAACAGCCACATGCGCACCTTGATGCGTTCCGGGCATTCGCGTTCCAGGCGGCGACGCAAACGCAATTGAGATATCGCAATGAGCAGGTACACAAACAGGATCAGGATGCCGTAAGAGTTGACGATGAAGGGGAACACGAGGTCGGCCGACACATACGAGACGGCAATGGCAAAGTAGGCGAACAAGGTGCTAAACAGGATGGCGCGGATCGGCACGCCGTTCTTGCTCAGTTTCACGAGGCCCGTGGGCGCATCGCCGCGGCGCGTCAGCGCAAAGATCATGCGCGACGAAGCGTACAGGCTGGAATTCAAGGCCGACAGCACGGCCGTCAGGATGATGGCGTTCATGATGTGGGCCGCGTACGGGATGTTCATGACGGTCAGGGCGCTGACGAAAGGCGTGGCGATGGCCGGCGAATCCCAGGGCACGATGCAGACGACGACAAACATGGAGCCCACATAGAACATCAGCACGCGCGTGATGACGGAATTGGTGGCGCGGGCGATGGCCTTGGCCGGGTCCGACGTTTCGGCGGCGGCGATGGTGACGATTTCGGCGCCCGAATAAAAGGCCGTCGCGGCGACGGCGCCGCTGAGCACGGGGCCCCAGCCATGCGGCATGAAGCCGCCGTTGCTGGTCAAAAAGCCCAGGGTCGGGATGCTGTTAGGCAAGCTTCCCGTGATGAACAAGGCGCCGACGAACAGGAAGACGATGATGGCGACCACCTTGATCGAGGCGAACCAGAACTCGAATTCGCCAAACGCCTTCACGGAGAACAGGTTCAGGATGGTCATCGACACGAGCAGCACCAGGCTGATCGACCACGACGGCACGTCGGGCAGCCAGAAGTTGACCAATTTCGCACCGGCAATGGCTTCCAGGGCCACGACGACGACCCAGAAATACCAGTACATCCAGCCGCTCATGAAGCCGAGGAATTTCGACACCTTCGGCTTGTCGTCGAAGGCCAGGCGCGCATATTCGTAAAAGGAGCCGACCACGGGCAGGGACGAGGCCAGCTCGCCCAGCATGCGCATGATCAGGACGACGAGGCCGCCCGTGAGCAGGAAGGAAAGGATGGCGGCCGGGCCGGCGGCCTTGGCGATGACGCCGCTGCCGACAAAGAGGCCGGCGCCGATCACGCCGCCGATGGCGATCATGCTCATGTGGCGTTGCTTGAGCGAGTGCTGCAAGCCGGTACTGTTATGCGATTCGCTAATCATGTTTTGTCTCCTGAAAATCTCTGAAGCTCGGTGCGCCCTGCCTGCTGCGGCTTGTTCTTGCCGCGCGGCTTTGTTTTATTTAGGCAACACCGTCAAGCAGCATCGATACATCGTGTGAATCAGTCTGGTTGGCCGCATTCCATAAGTCAATCTGGAAATGCAGCGGCCCGGCGCGGCGCCCGAGGGGCAAGCGCGCTGGAGGGTAAGTACGGCTTATTGCGGATTAAAAAAAGGGAGCGGCGGCAACACTTGTGGCGTGCGCGCCACTCCCGGGAACGTCTTACACCTTGCCCTTCCATGGCACGAGGGTACGTTCGAGGTAACGCATCATCAAATCAAACAGGAAAGCGAAGAAGCCGATCACGATAATGCCCATGATCACCACGTCGCTGGCCAGGAACTCGGAAGCGCTGAGCACCATGTAGCCGAGGCCGCGCGTGGCCGCCACCATTTCGCCCGCCACCAGGGTGGTCCAGCCCACGCCGATGCCGATGCGCATGCCGGTGAGGATTTCCGGTATCGCCGCGCGCAAAATCACGTGCACGATCACCTGGAAACGGGTAGCGCCCATCGAGTAAGCCGCATGGATTTGCTCCAGTGAAACAGAGCTGACGCCGGCGCGGGCCGCGATCGCCATCGGCGCGAAGATGGCCAGGAAGATCAGGTAGACCTTCGAGAATTCGCCGATGCCGAACCAGATGATGACCAGTGGCAAGTAAGCAAGCGGCGGCAATGGACGGTAGAACTCGATCAAGGGATCGAAGATGCCCCGCGCCACGCGGTTGACGCCCATCATCACGCCGACGGGAATGGCAAACAGGCAAGCCAGGCCAAAGGCGCCGAACACGCGCACCAGGCTGGCGACCGTGTGTTCCCACAGGGTGGCGCCGCCGAAACCGGTGGTGGCCGCCATGATGAATTTTTCATACACGGCTTGCGGCGAAGGCAGAAACAAGGGTTTCACCATGCCGCTGGCCGTCACGCCAAACCACAGCAAGAGCACGGCGATGACGGTGACGGTGGCGATGCGGCTGGAATTGCCCTGCCCCGGCGCGCCGAACGCTTCGCCGGGCATGGCGCAGCGGGGGGCGAACAGGCGGCCGAAGAAGCCGGCGCGCTTGGCAGTGGTGGGAGGAAATCCCACGACGGATGGGCTATGCATGGGACACCTCCAGCTCTTTATTGACAGCGCGCTCGTCGCCATAAATGATGTTGAGCACCGTTTCGCGCATCTTGATGAAGTCCGGGCTCGATTTCACGGCACGCGCATCGCGGCATTCGAGGAAGCGCTTGTTGAAATCGAGTTCATACGTGTGCGTGATGCGGCCCGGACGGGGCGACATGACGATCAGCCGGTTCGCCAGGAACAGCGCCTCGTCGACGCTGTGGGTAATGAAGAAGAACATGGTGCTGGACTTGGCCCAGATATCGAGCAGCAACTCCTGGATGGTTTCGCGGGTCAGCGCGTCGAGCGCCGCCATCGGTTCATCCATCAACAGCATGGCGGGATTGCTGGTCAGGGCCCGGGCGATGCCCACCCTTTGCTGCATGCCGCCCGACAATTGATAAATCATATTGTCGTGAAAGTCCTTCAAGCCGACGAGCGCCAGGTTCTTTGCCGCCTGTTCGCGCCGCACGGCTTTCGGCACGCCTTGCAGCTTCAAGCCGAATTCCACGTTTTCCATCACGTTCAGCCACGGCAGCAAGGCATGTTTCTGGAATACGACGCCACGGTCGGCGCCCGGCCCTTCCACTTTATTGTCGCCGAGCATGATCTCGCCCTTGGACGGGGCGATAAAGCCCGCCATCAGGCTCAGCAAGGTGGTCTTGCCGCAGCCCGAGGCGCCCAGCGCGACGACGAAGTCGCCGCTGTTAATCGTCAAATTGATATTGTTTAAGGCATGTACGCGTTCACCGGCCGTCTTGCCCGGATAAATCACGCTGACATCCTTGACGTAGAGATTTTCCATCGTGTGCCCCGCATAGGTGTAGTCACTTCAGTTCAACGCATTCTGTTCAGTCAGCGCGCCCGCAGGCGCGCCATCGCACAACGTTTACTTCAGCAGGCCGGCGGCCTGTGCATACCTGGGTGTCACATATTTGGCGTAATCGCTTGCCAGGGTGTCGATCTTGCCTTCGCCCTTCAAAAATTGCGCCGTGGCCAGCAAGGCTTGCGCCACGCCGCCCTTCGCGCCGCCACCGAGCCAGGCCGGCGACGCCTGTTCCTGCAGCGAGGGATAGGCGTACAGGGCCACGGAAGCGGCCACGTCCTTGGCGGCCGCGCCCGAATGCTTGACGTTGGCTTTCACTTGCGGGGAATCAATGGTCCACGCCTTCGGATTGGCGCGGTAGTCGGCGTCGGCCGCGGCCATTACCTTGACGAACTTGGCCATGAAGTCCGCGTTCGCTTCGCCCCAGGCGCGCTCGACGGCGATGCCGTCAAACGTGGCCTTGCCCTTCTTGCTCAGCTCGCCGGAAGTGACGAGCACCTTGCCGTTTTGCTTGAGTTTGCTCAAGGCCGGGTCCCACACGAAGGCCGCGTCGATGTCGCCCCGCTCCCAGGCGGCGGCGATCTGGTTCGGCTGCATGTTCAGCAATTTCACTTCCGTGGGCTTGATGCCCCACGTTTCCAGCGCGAACATGGTGTGGAAATGCGTGGTGGAAACGAATGGCACGGCGATCTTCTTGCCGCGCAAGTCCGTGGGCTTGCTGATGCCGGCGCCGTTGCGCGCCACCATCGCTTCGGCTTCGTTGATGTCGTCGATGATCCAGAACAGCTGCAAGTCGACGCCGCGGCTGACGGCCGCCGTCAATGGGCTCGAACCGATGACGCCGATCTGCACGTCGCCGGACGCCATGCCGGTGGCCACCTTGGCGCCCGAATCGAACTTGCGCCAGTTGATTTTATAGCCGGTGGTTTTTTCCACTTCGCCGCTGGCGATGGCCACCAGGAAGGGACCGTTGATTTCCTGGTAGGCAATCGTCACTTCCTTGCCTTGCGCGAAGGCCGTGCCGCTGGAGGCGGCCACGACACCCAGCACCAGGGTGCCGAGGACGGCGCGGCGCAGCGTTGAAAATACCGTGTTTTTGCTCGTGTATGTGTTCATGTCTCACTCCAAGTTATTGTTATGTGTGAACGTGCGGGCAATCTCATCCCTTGCGGGAGGCGCCGTTGGTTGCTCTATGTCAACTCATACGGCGGCTTAGTACGGCTACTGCTATTACTATTTAAAACACTTCATCCTTCAAGTGATACCAGCGGTACAGGAAGCGCTGGCCCAGGCGGCGGAACGGGGCGAACGCTTGCGATTCGACCAGTTCCATCATGTTGGGATACGGCAGTTTCGAATTAAAGATCGGCAAGCCCGTGTCGCTGGCCTTGCCGGCGATGCGCTCGGCCATGCGCCGGCCCGCCTGCGCCGAGTACATGACGCCGTTGCCGCCGTAGCCGAGCGAATAAAAGATCGATTGCTTCGGGTCCGGTTGCACGATGCGCGGCATCATGTCGTGGCTGACGTCGACCCAGCCCCACCACGAATAATCGATGCCGATCCCCGTCAGCGCGGGGAACTTGCGGTGCAGATCGTTGATCAAAAACTGTTTGTATTTGTCGTCCGGCGCGTCGGCGCCCGTGATGGCGCTGCGGCTGCCGATCTGTACGCGGTTGTCCGGCATCAAGCGGTAGTAGTGGCGCAAGATGCGCGTATCCGTGATCACCTGATGGGTGCGGAAGTTGCACGCCTCGATTTCCGCCGGGGTCAACGGGCGCGTGACGAGGGAGTTCGACAGAATCGGCAGCAAGCGGTTCTTCACTTGCGGATGCAGGTGGGGCGAGGTGTAGCCGCCCGTGGCCACGGCCACGGAACGGGCACGCACCACGCCGCCCGGCGTTTGCAGATAATGCACGCCATTGCGCGTTTCCCAGCCCATCACGGGGCTGGATGGATGCACCTTGGCGCCCAGCGCGCGCGCCTTGCGCAGGTAGCCGAAGGCCAGCTTGCCCGCATGGATGCCGATGCCTTCCGGCTCGTGCAGCGCGCCGGCCGCTTCCTTGTCATCGACAAATTCGCGCTTGACCGTGTCGGCGTCGAGGATGCGGGCGTCGTACTTGAAGATCTCGCGCATCACCTTGGCTTCTTTTTCCAGCGCGGGCATGGCTTTCGCCTTGTGGGCGATGTACAGGTGGCCGCCCGGCTGCGGGTCGCAATCGATGTCGGCCGTGATCTTCTTGAACGTTTCCATTGCGTCGCACACTTCCGCGTGCAGTTTCAGGGCCGTGTCCAGGCCATAACGGTCTATCCACTGCGAGCGCTTCAGGCGGCCCGTCGTGCACTGGGCTTGGCCGCCATTGCGCGTGCTGCAGCCCCAGCTGACCCGGTTCGCTTCCAGCACGGTGGCCTTGATGCCATGTTCCTGTGCCAAAAAGATGGCACAGGACAGGCCGGTAAAACCCGAGCCGATGATGGCCACGTCGACGTCGATGTCATGCGTGATGGGGCCGTCGTCGGCGGGCGGCTCGCCGGCCGTGCCGATCCAGTAGGTGGGCGCGTAGGCATTGCCGTGGCCGGGGCGCTGGGCCACCAGCGGATCGAAGGCGGGGTCGTAGGGCGTGCGGGCGGCGGTGCTGTTGTTGCCCATTACGCCAGGCGGGGTGTCGACAGGTTTGTTCATGGTCATTCCTGGTGAACGTGCTGGCTCAGACTGTGACGACGGGTGGGCGATCCTTGCGGAAAGCATTCTTGACTGCGATCTTGCCGTCGCGGAAAGTGAAGATATCGACCATGCGCGCTTCGATGCGCGTGCCGTCCGCCTTGGTGCCGGCAAAGGTCGACTCCGTCACGCCGCGTTCGCCGCTGACGAAATGCACGGGGTTGAGCCAGGCGGCGTCGGGGAAGGTTTGCCAGGCCAGCTCGAAGCCGGCGCGCACGGCGTCGCGGCCGATGAAGCTCTTGCCCAGCAGTTCAGGACCGGCGACGGCATGGAATTCGCAATCGTCGGCCATGGCGGCCATCAGGGCCTCGATATCGTGGCGGTTCCAGGCATCGCCGAACGCTTGCAGGAAGTCCGTGGTGACGGCGTCAGTGTGCGGTACAGGGTGGTTCATGGTTGTCTCCGTAAATCGTTTTTGATACGCTACGTTCCGTTTTTTGTCTTTTATTGAATTTAAGCCTTAAGCATGGCCTTGTCAAATCAAATAATTCAAAAAACGGGACGCCTTGTATTCTTTAATGAAATTATGATGCATTCGTGACAATCTGTGAGAATTTGGTCACAGCCCATTCCCACAGGCTGGCTCACTTAATTAAACATAGTCCTTGTACTTGTCCAGGTGGCGGATCGGCTTGCTCAGCGCATCGCGGCGGAACGGGTCGCCCAGCTCGCGTGTGCACATGATTTCGATGATGGTGGTCTTGCCCTCATTCATCTGCATGTCGATGGCCTTTTTCAGGGCCGGGCCCACGTCTTCCAGCTTGTCGACCGTGATGCCTTCGGCGCCCATGGCGCGCGCGATCTCGGCAAAGCTCTGGTTGTCCAGCTCGCCTGCGACGAAGCGGCGGTTGTAGAAATCCACCTGGTTTTTCTTTTCCGCGCCCCATTGGCGGTTGTGGAACACCACGGCCGTCACGGGAATGTTGTGGCGCACGCAGGTCATCGTTTCCATCAAGCTCATGCCCCAGGCGCCGTCGCCCGCATACGACACGGCCGGGCGGTGCGGTGCGGCCACTTTCGCGCCGATGATGGTCGGGAAGGCATAGCCGCAATTGCCAAAGCTCATCGCCGCAAAGAAGCTGCGCGGCTTTTCGAAGCGCAGGTAGCTGTTGGCCACCGAGTTGATGTTGCCGATGTCGGTCGACACCATCACGTCTTCCGGCATGGCTTTTTCCAGCTCGCGCAAGACCTGGCGCGGGTGCAGGTAATTGCCCGGCTCTTTCTTTTGCTCTTCGATCATGTCCAGGCTGTACGCATCTTTTTCGTGCGTCCAGTTCGTCAATTCCTCTTCCCACGCGGCCTTTTCCGCTTGCACGGTGGCATAGCGCTCGTCGCGCGTGGCGTCGCAATCGAGCGTCTTGCCGTCCAGGCGGGCAATAATCGCCTTGGCGGCCGCCTTGGCGTCGCCGCAGATGCCCACCGAAATCTTTTTCACCAGGCCCAGCATCTTGTTGTCCGCATCGATCTGGATGATCTTGGCGTTCTTCGGCCAGTAATCCATGCCGTGCTGCGGCAAGGTGCCGAACGGTCCCAGGCGCGAACCGAGGGCCACGACGACGTCGGCCTGGGCGATCAGTTTCATGGCCGCCTTCGATCCTTGGTAACCCAATGGACCGCACCACAGCGGGTGGCTGGCGGGGAAGGAATCGTTGTGCAGGTAGCTGTTGACGACGGGGGCGCCCAGGCGCTCGGCCAGGGCCTTGCACTCTTCGATCGCTTCGCCCATGACGACGCCGCCGCCCGAGATGATCACCGGGAACTTGGCCTTGGCCAACAGTTCCGCCGCATCGTTGAGGCTTTGCTCGCCGCCGGCGCCGCGGTCCAGGCGGTTCGGTTTCGGGATTTCCGCCTTGATTTCGCCATAGAAATAGTCACGGGGAATATTCAATTGCGTCGGACCCATTTCCGACATGGCGCGGTCAAAGCAGCGGCCCGTGAATTCCGCCATGCGGGCGGGATTGGTCACGTGGCCCTGGTATTTCGTAAATTCCTCGAACATCGGCAACTGGTTCGCTTCCTGGAAGCCGCCCAGGCCCATGCTCATCGTGCCCGTTTCCGGCGTGATGATCACGACGGGCGTATGCGCCCAGTAGGCGGCGGCGATGGCGGTCACGCAATTGCTGATGCCGGGGCCGTTCTGGCCGATGACGACGCCATGGCGGCCCGAAACGCGCGCATAGCCGTCGGCCATGTGGCCGGCGCCCTGCTCGTGCACGACGGGGATCAGGCGGATGCCGGCGGGGGCGAAGATATCCATCGGGTCCATGAAGGCCGAGCCCATGATGCCGAACATGTCGGTCACGCCATTGGCGGCCAGGGTTTCCACGAACGCTTCGGAAGGCGTCATCTTTTGCGGGCCTACAGGTATCGCTGCGGCGGCGGCTTTTTGCTCGGTCATGTCATTCATGGGTGTCTCCTGGTCTGTGGTGATGAAGTGCAGCGAATTATCAATTAATTTATCAAAAATCGGTATATTTTGTTCCGAAATTTGATATACAATTCAATTTAAGCGTTCAGCAATCAAAAGTCAAACAGATTTTCAAGGAAACGGTACAATTTGAGTTCGAAAATGAAATAAGCTGACGTCACACTCAGAGCTACCCAACCGAGGCCACCATGGACATGATTTCATCCCCAAAACTTGAGCCGGAAAAACTGGAAGGCGACACGCCCACGATGCGTTTGTTTGCCTTGCTGGAAGTGATTGCCGAAAAAGACCAGTTGCTGTCGCTGCAAGCGCTGGTGGAAGAAACGGGCTTGCCGAAGCCCACCCTGCACCGCATGCTGCAACAGCTGGAAAGCGTGGGCGTGCTGCAGCGCGAAAGCGATGGCCGCCACTACAGCACGGGCGTGCGCCTGCGCCGCCTCGCATCGAACCTACTGATTAACAACACTTTCCATGGCGCCCGCCGCATGGTCTTGCGCCAGCTGGTCGAGGAAGTGGGCGAGAGCTGCAACCTGACGGCCTTCAGCGGCAGCGAAGTCGTGTACCTGGACCGGGTGGAAACGGCGGCCCCGCTGCGCTTCTACCTGCATCCCGGTTCGCGGGTGCCGGCCCACTGCTCGTCCAGCGGCAAGCTGTTCCTGGCGCAAATGACGCCCGTGCAACGGCGCCGCCTGCTGGGCCACATGGAATTGACGCGCTTTACGGACAAGACGGAAACGGACCCCGTCAAGCTGGAACGCGAACTGGAACTGGTGCGCCGCAACGGCTATGCGCTTGACGACGAGGAATTCCTGCCCGGCCTGCTGTGCGTGGCCGTGCTGGTGCCGAACCCGAACGGCCGCTCGAACCTGGCCGTGGCCATCCAGGCGCCCATCATCCGTTTGACGCACGACAAGGCTTTACATTTCTTGCCAGCATTGCAACGCGCCGCGCAAGCCCTGGCCGCCATCGAATCGGAAACCATGCCGACGACGGGCGGGGACGACGACGCATTGCAGGCAGGTAATTCATAACCCCGTAGCGCCCCCGCTGCGGTTTCACAGGAGAACAAGGTGCCAGATTCACGCCAACATCCCCCCGCCGCAGCGGCGCAAACCTTGCAGTCCGTGCGCAGCCTGTTCCACATCGACAGCGACCTGCACGTGCCCGTCTTCACGGAGCGCGACCCGCACGTGCCCGACATCGACCCCGCCTACCGCTTCAACAAGGATGTCACCCTGGCGATCCTGGCCGGCTTCACCCACAACCGCCGCGTGATGGTGCAAGGCTTGCACGGCACGGGCAAGTCCACGCACATCGAGCAGGTGGCGGCGCGCCTGAACTGGCCTTGCGTGCGCGTCAACCTCGACGGCCACATCAGCCGCCTGGACCTGGTCGGCAAGGACGCCATCGTGCTGCGCGAACAGCAGCAAGTGACGGAATTCCAGGAAGGCATCGTGCCCTGGTCGCTGCAGCGCCCCGTGGCCCTGATCTTCGACGAGTACGATGCGGGCCGTCCCGACGTGATGTTCGTCATCCAGCGCATTCTGGAACGCGACGGCAAGTTCACCCTGCTCGACCAGAACCGGGTCATCACGCCGCATCCCCACTTCCGCCTGTTCGCCACGTCGAACACGGTGGGCCTCGGCAACCTGAACGGCATGTACCACGGCACGCAGGTACTCAATCACGCGCAGATCGACCGCTGGAACATCGTTGCCACCCTGAACTATTTGCCGCAGGCGGAAGAAGCCGAGATTGTGCTGGCCAGGGTGCCCGCCATGAACGACGAGGCGGGCCGCCAGCTGGCAGCCGCCATGGTGGCCGTGGCCAGCCTGACGCGCCACGGCTATGCGGCGGGCGACCTGGCGTGCCTGATGTCGCCGCGCACGGTCATTACCTGGGCGGAAAATTGCCAGATCTTCCGCGACCCGGCGCTGGCCTTCCGCTTGTCCTTCCTCAACAAATGCGACGAGGCCGAGCGCCCCATGGTGGCCGAGTATTACCAGCGCTGTTTCAATGAGGAATTGCTGGCGAGCCAGGCATGAGCACGGAAGCGACCGCGCCGGCCGCCTACACGCGCGAGCAGCAGGAAACGGACGAGTTGTGCGCGGGCGCCATCCGCGCGCTGAGCGGCGTTGCCTCCATCCGCTACCGGGGCCGGCGCCTGCACGACGACCACCGCCCGCTGCCCATCCACTCCGCCCATCTGCAGCCCGATGCCACGCTGCAGGATTTGCCCTCGCTGCGCGGCGCGGCCGACAGCGTGGCCCTGCGCCTGCTGCACACGGATGCGGCCCTGCACAAGTCCTTGTGTCCGGTGGAACCCGTGGCGCGCCTCGTCTTCGAATTGCTGGAACAGCTCAGGGTGGAAACGCTTGCGCCAGATCAACATGCGGGCGTGGCGCACAACCTGCGCCACCGTTTCACGGCCTGGTCGCACGCGTTCTACGATTCCGGCCTGGCCGAAGGCGCGTCGGGCTTGCTGTTGTACACGGTGTTCCAGATGTGCTGGTCGCGCCTGACGGCCAGGCCCGTGCTGGAAAAGACGGAGGATTTCATCGAGGCCACGCGCTGGTCCGTCTCTTCGCAACTGAGCGGCGACCTGGCGGGCTTGCGCCGCCACCGAACGGACCAGGCGGCCTTTGCGCGCCACGCTCTGGCCATCGCCCACGCCGTCGACGCCATGCTGCAAGAGGCACAGGCGAAGCGCGAAGGCGACCAGGACGAGGCGGGCGACGCCAAGGCGCAGGCGGCCTTCAAGCTGCTGCTCGATTTCGACAGCGACAACGACCACCTGCCCGATGCCGCGCCGCTGGGCGACAGCCGCGCTTTCAACGATAGCGACGGCAACGGCGGCTACAGGGCGTACTCCACGGCTTATGACCGCGAAGAAAAAGCGGGCGAGCTGGTGCGCCGCGCCCTGCTGCTCGAATACCGCGAACGCATGGATGCGCGCATCGCCAGCCTGGGCATCAACACGGCCCGCCTGGCGCGGCGTTTCACGCAACTGCTGGCCGTGCCGCAACGCGACGGCTGGTCGTTCGGCGAGGAAGAGGGTTATATCGACGGGCGCCGCCTGGCTCAGCTGATCAGTTCGCCGTCGGAACGCCGGCTGTTCCGCAAGGAACAATTCCTGCCGCAAGCCGATTGCCTCGTCACCTTCCTCGTCGATTGTTCCGGCTCCATGAAGACGCATGCGGAATCCGTGGCCGTGCTGCTCGACATTCTGCTGCGCGCGCTGGACCAGGCGGGGATCAGCACGGAGTTGCTGGGCTTTACGACGGGCGCGTGGAACGGGGGAAGAGTCAAGCGCGACTGGATGCGCGCCCGTTCGCCCGCCCAGCCGGGCCGCTTGAACGAACTGGTGCACATGGTCTTCAAGGATGGCGACACGAGCTGGCGCCGCGCGCGGCCCGACATCGCGGCCCTGCTGAAAGCGGACCTGTACCGCGAAGGCGTCGATGGCGAAGCCGTGGACTGGGCGTGCACGCGCATGCTGGCACGCCCGGAACGGCGGCGCATCTTGCTCGTCGTATCCGACGGTTGCCCGATGGATACAGCCACGAATCTGGCCAACGACGAGTTTTATCTGGCGCAACATTTAAAGCAAGTGGTGGCGCGCCGCGAAGCGCAGGGCGCCGTGGAAATCTGCGGGCTGGGACTGGGCCTGGACCTGGGCGCCTACTACAGCCGCAGCCTGGCCACCACCCTGCCCGCCTCGCTGAACAATGAGCTGTTCAGCGAGATCGCGCAGTTGCTCGGTGGATGCAAAAAGTAGCCGCTATGCCGGCGGAAGCGCCAGCAACTGGCGGCGATGCGCGTGCAGGAAGGCTGGCACGGGCGACGCCTGCCGTCCCGTCAACGCGCGATAATCGTCGCTGACGATGTGCATGGCATCGGTGGCCAGCCAGCGCTCGATGCCTGCCAGCATCTGCGCCATCGGCGCCGGCATGCCGGTGGCGATGAAATGACGCGCCCGTTCCTCCGCATCGAGATTCACGACCTCGACAGGCTTGCCAGACAGTAAGGCGGCCATGGCGGCCAGCGCCGGCGCATCGGGGGCGGCGGGCCCCGTGATGTCCAGGATGCGGCTGCCAGGATAGCCATCCGATAGCGCCGCAGCCGCCGCATGCGCGCAGTCTTCGCGCGCCACGTACGACACATGACCTGTTCCCATGGCCGTTTGCAGCCGGCCATCCACGGCGGCAGTGCCCAGCACCACGAGCAGCAAATCCTGGTAAAACGCGTTGCGCAAGATCGTATGGGCCATGCCGCTGTCCGCCAGCAGCGCTTCCGTGGCCCGGTGATCGTCGTTCAGCAGCGAGCGCTTGCCCTCCTGCGGCTGCAGGAACGAGGTGTAGACGATATGCGCCACGCCCGCCTGGCGCGCCGCCTCGATGGCATGGCGGTGCTGTGCCACGCGGCGGCCCGTGCCGTCGAGGGTATTCGTGCTGATCAACAGCAAACGCTCGACGCCGTGGAAGGCGCTAGCCAGGCCTTGCGGCTGGTCAAAGTCGCCGCAGCGCACGCCGACGCCCTGCTGCTGCCACGCCGCGTGGCGCCCTGGCGTGCGGGTGATGGCCGTGAGCGCCATGCCGGGCCGGCCGGCGCGATGCCCGATGAGTTCATTGACGACGAGGGACCCCAGTTGGCCGGAAGCGCCGGCGACGGCGAGATGCATTGTTTTCATGTTCTTTTCCTTGTGGCGCGCGCAGGCGCACCCCGGATGGGGCGGCAACGCGCGACGATGATGTAGGGGAATCAAAGGCGGCCATGCGGCGGCCCGCCCCTTGCGGGGCAAAGCTGCGGCAGGCTTACAGGAAAGAAGGGAAAACAAGTGTCATGCGCCCACCATGGCGCGTGGCGCCCGCCTGGTCAAGCGCTTTCGATGGCGCTTGACGGCGGCAGGGCTAGTCGACGCAGTACCGCACGGCATGCGCTTCCATGGGCAGCGGAATTTCCCAGTTCCACAGCATCGACTGCAACTTCTTGTTACTGAGCGACGTGTCGCGCTGGCCGTTGCGCCGCAGTAATTCCTTGCGCGGCTGCTCCAGGTACACGAGTTCCACCTGCGCATGGTATTTGTACAGCAGGTTGAGCGTCTTTTCGCGCATCAGTTTGGACAGATGCGTGGCGTTCCACACGAACGGTTCGCCCTTGCGCAGCAGCTCGCGCGCCCGCTCTTCCGCATAGTCGCCCACCTGCCCTTCGTTCTTGCCGTGCTTCAAGCCCAGGGCGATGCGCGCATCGTCGAAGGAGACGACGGGCAGGCGCGGATGGTGCTTCTCCACCCACGTATTCTTGCCCGACGCGGGCAAGCCCGACATGACGATCACGCGCGAGCCCGGCTCCTGGAACAGGGAGTAATCGGGGTGCGCCTCGGCGCCGCGAAAGTATTTGACGCGCGTGTGATCGTCGACAAACACCCGGCGCTGGCCATAGCAGCCCTCCTCGCGCGCCAGTTCGCGGAACAGCTCGATGGCATCTAAAATGCGCTGCGGATCGGGACAGATCCTGCCGCGGATATCGGCCTCGGCCAGCATGGCCAGCAAGCGGATATCGACTTGCCACGACAGTTCGCGCACGGTGAACTCGGGCGTCACGCCGCGCCGCGAGGTTTCCAGCGCGAAAAACGGCACTTGATGGACATTAATCAGGCGGCAGATTTCCTCGCGCACGGCAAACGGCACGTCCACGTCCCACAGGGCGATGCGCGCATCGAGGGCGCCCTTGCGCGAGTGGCCGGGCTGGCCGATGGCGCCCGTGACGGGGTCGATCACGGTGGTGCTGCACTTGGCCACGTCGTGCAGCAAGGCGGCCAGGAACACGATTTCCTGCTGCGCCCGCGTGGCTTGCTGGTAATCGGGCATGGCCAGCAGGGATTCCACCACCATCATCGTATGCGTCCACACATCGCCTTCCGCGTGGTACACGGGGTTTTGCGGCGTCGTCTTCGCCAGTTCCAGCTGCGGGAAGGCGGCCAGGCAGGCGTTGAAATCGGGCGACTGGCCCGCCGACGGCACCAGTTGTTGTAACTGTTTCCAGTTCATCTAGTACTCCTTGAAAATATTGCCAGTTCGTCCAGCGACTGGCAGGTGTGCAAGCCCAGGCTCTCCCACGTGACGAGCGGCTGCGGCGCGTACAAGTCCACGCCCTCGGCCAGCAGATTCGGAATCAATGGACGCGTGCTGTGGTGCGAGCCGCTGTCGAGGATGGTTTGCGTAAAGTCATGCCGCACCAGCTTGTAGCGGGCCAGTACTTGCTCGTCGTCTTCCACTTTCAGGTACAGGCCTTCCGCGTGGTCGGACTTGTCCGTCTGCTTCCAGCACAGGTCCAGCGGCAGCCGTTCGCGCGCCACCACGCCTTCGAAAGCGTCGCGCCACAGGCGGGACTTGGCCAGCGAATGGCGCAGCAGCTGCCACAGCTGTTTCGATGACGCGGGCATCTTGCCCGCGTACAGCACGGGCACGGACAGCACGGGCGAGCCGGCCAGCATGGCGTGGCGGCGCGCCGTCGACAAGAACATCTGCGTGCGGCGGCAATACACGTCGAACTCGTTGAAATAATGGGGCAGCCGGTCGTAAAACACGGAATGCTTGCTGTAAGACCATTCGCCAAACAGCACAAATTGATCTTCCAGCAAGTGCAGCAAGGCGTGTTCATGCGCATGCGCCCACGGTTTGAGCAGGTTGAACTGGCGTTCGCTGCCGCCGCCCGCCAGGTAGTGGCCGCGCGACTGCAGCAGCACCTCGCCCGCGTCGCTGAACGACACGGCGGAGTTGGCGCCATCGATTTTTTCCTCGATGACGACGTACTGGCCGGCCAGCTTTTTCAGGGGCATCTGGTCGGAACCGTCGTCGCCATCCTGCAGGCGCGAGCCTTCCAGGTGCGGCGTGCGCGGGTATTTGAATAAGGGCAAAGATTGTAAAAACATAGCGTCCCACGCCGCGTTCACCGGGGCGTGTCCATACAGGGTCAGGGGTGCTGACGACGTGTTCGGGCGTGGACGATCAGGACGGTGGTCCTGGATACGTGTGCGGAGGGAGCAAAAACAGTGCCGCAGCAATCGGGGGCGTCAACGCGCCGAACGATGCTGCAGAGAGCATTTCGTCAGCGTTAGCAGGTGATGGCGAAGAAGCGAGGCACTTTTGGCTCCAATAAAGAAGAGGTTCGAGAAAGAACCGCGAATATAAAGGCTGTTTGATTATTTTGCAAGTGGCGCTGCGTATCGTGCGCCCTCTTGTGCGCACTGCCGGGGCCGGCGGCTTTGCAATCCGCACAAAGTTTGCTAAGCTGGCGGCACTTCCTGTCGCTGCTGCGTGGAAAACAAACATGGCCCTTGCAAAAAGGCCGTGCATTCGTTATTTCCGGAGCAGAATCGTGTTTCCCCTATCCAGATTACAAAAAGCCCTGCGCCGCCAGGGCATCGCTGTCGCCTATGCCGACGGCATTTATACACTCAGCAATCCGCACGCCCAGGCGTCCGTGCTACTGCCCCACAACTTTCCCCTCGAGGAAAAAGCCGTGCGCCAGCTGATGGAGTTTGCCGCCGTCGCCGTGCCGGGCCAGGATGGCCATGTGTGCAAGGCCTGCGCCACGCCCGACTTCCACCCGGGCAGCATCGCCCCCGTGGGCAGCATCGTTGCCACCAGCCCCGACATGGTGATTCCCGCCATCCCCGGCACGGACATCGCCTGCGGCATGCGCCTGATCACGACGGGCTTGAGCCTGGCGCAGTTCGAGGCGCGCAAGCCGCAGCTGCTCGCCAAGCTCAAACATGTGCTGCTGGAAGACGGCCGCAACGTGCCGCTGCGCTCGAAAGCGTTTGCCGCCCTGTTCGACGTGGGGCCGGAAGCGTTCATCGACAGCCTGCACAATGATGGCTTGTGGCCACGGGTCGACAAGCAGCGCTTGCTGCGCGAGCTCGACGATTGCATCGCCTTGCGCGAACTGGGCGGCGGCTTGCGCCATGCGCCCGAAGCGCTGGTGGGCACGCGCGAAGTGATACGCGACCCCAGCCTGGGCACCACGGGATCGGGCAACCACTTCGTGGAAATCCAGCTGGTCGATGCCGTCATGGACCGCCATGCCGCGTACCGGCACGGACTGGTGCCCGGCGAAGTGGTCGTCATGATCCACAGCGGCAGCCGCGACGTGGGATTTTTTGTCGGCAGCCGCTGGATGGACCGTGCCAAAGAAGCGTGGCCGGCAGGCGTGCGCCATCCGCAGTCCGGCCTGTACGGCTTGACGGGCGAACTGGCCGGCGAATACATGGACGCCATGGGCGTGGCGTCGCGCTATGCCTGGGTCAACCGCATGGTATTGGCCGAGCTGGTGCGCGACAGCCTGGCGCAGGTGTTTGCGCAGGATCAATCCCGCCTGGTGGTGGACGTGCCGCACAACGTCATCCTGCGCGAGCACGGCATGAACATCCACCGCAAGGGCGCCACGCCCGCGCGCGAAGGCGACCTGGCGCTGATCCCCGGTTCCATGGGCGATTATTCCTATGTAGCCACGGGCATGGGCAATCCCGACTGGCTGTGGTCGTGCTCGCACGGCGCGGGACGCAGCATCCGCCGCCAGGCCATGCGCGCCATGCGGCCCACGGTGGGCGGCGACGAAATGGCGTTCCAGTGCGTGACCCTGCGCGAAGAGCGCCGCGTCGAGGAAGCGCCGATGGCGTATAAAAAGATCGGTCCCGTCATCGCCGCGCAGGAGGAAGCGGGCTTGCTGCAATCGGTGGCCCGCCTGAAACCTTTATTGACGTTCAAGGCCTAGGCCAGCAGCTGCGGCACGGCCGCCGCCATCAGCGAAATGCCGATGGCGGTCAGCACGGCAAACGCGATGCGGCGCATGCCGCGCTGGGCGATCGGTGGCGGATAGCGCTTGCCGGCCATCGTGGCCAGCACACCCACGGGCAAGGCCAGCGTGCACAGCAGCAATACTTTCGCATCGAGCTGGCCCTGGCTGCCCGCCATCAGCGAGCGCCCGCCCGCGCTGATGGCGAACAGGAAGATCAGGCTGTAGCGGATGGTGGTCAGACTCATTTCCTGGCGATAAAACTGGTACACGAGCGGCGGTCCCGCCAGCGAAAACAGGCCCGAAAACAGGCCGCCGCACACGCCGCTGATGAAGAAGCTGCGCTTGTCGGCCGCGCCCGGTCCCGGCGGCGCCTGCAGCAGGATGCTGACGCCGCCATACACGATGGCCGCGCCCAGCAAGAGTCTCAGGATGGGCGCATACGCCTGGTCCAGGTATCCCAATAGCAAGACACCGGCCGCCATGGCCGGCAGCAAGCCGATGCTGGCGGCGCGGATGGCGCGCCAGTCCAGGTGGTGCAAGGCGCCCGGCAAGGCCACGAGGCAATTGGCCAAGGACAATAAACTGACGAGGGCCGCCAGCGCGGGTACGGACGCCAGGCCCAGGCCGCTGGCCACGCCCATGACGATCATGCCCAGTCCGAAACCCGTGACGGTCTGGAAATACGTGCCTGCCGCCACCACGCCCAGCAGCGCCAGCACGGGCAGGCTGAACAACTCAGCGCCCACCCTGGGCCTGCACGGACGTGACGGCAATCACGTTATACACGTCGTCGGCGCAGCAACCGCGCGACAGATCGTTGGCCGGTTTGTTCAAGCCTTGCAGCAAGGGGCCGATGGCGACGGCGCCGCCCATGCGTTCGGCCAATTTATAGCCGATATTGCCCGCGTCCAGGTTCGGGAACACCAGCACGTTCGCGCGGCCGTTGACGACGGAATCCTTGACTTTTCTTTGCGAAATCTCGGCCACGATGGCCGCATCGAGCTGCACGTCGCCATCGATGGCCAGCAGCGGACGCTGGGCCTTGACCCGGTCCGTGGCCGCATGCACCTTGTCGACGGCCGCATGGTGGGCGCTGCCGCTGGTGGAAAACGACAGCATGGCCACGCGCGGCTCTTCCATCAGCAAGGCTTGCGCGCTGTCGGCGGCGGCCATGGCGATGTCGGCCAGCTCTTCCGCCTTCGGGTCGACCACGAGGGCGCAATCGGAAAAGATGAAACCGCCCTTCAGGCTGTGGAACGGCTCGCACAGCATCATCAGGAAAAAGCTCGACACGAGCTTGAAGGCCGGATCGACGCCGATGATCTGGATGGCGCTGCGCACCACGTCGGCCGTCGTGTGCACGGCCCCCGCCACGCAACCGTCCGCGTCGCCCAGGCGCACCATCAGGTTGGCGTAGCACAAGGGATCTTGCACGGCGATCCTCGCCTGCTCCACCGTCATGCCCTTGGCTTGACGCAGCACAAACAATTGCTGGGCATAGTGCTCCGACTCGTCGGACGTTTCCGGGTCGACCAGGCGCACGGCGTCCAGGTCCAGCGCCTGTTCGCGCGCCAGGGCCAGGATGGCGGCCGGCTTGCCGACGATGGTGATGTGCGCCAGGCCGTCGCTGGCCGCCCGCGCGGCCGCCTGCAGCACGCGCACGTCGCCGCCCTCGCACAAGACGATGTTTTTCGGCACGGCGCGGGCTTGCGCGATGATGCGGTGCAGGGCTTTCATGGCGACTCCAATTCGGTAAAAAAATGCCGGAACCATGGAAGCATGAAACATGGTTCCGGCACATAAAACCCGGCACGATTGCCGGGGTCATACAAGGATCGGGCAGATTGATTACACGTAGTCTTTGTACTTGTCCAGGTGACGGATCGGTTTGCTCAGCGCATCGCGGCGGAACGGGTCGCCCAGCTCGCGCGTGCACATGATTTCGATGATGGTGGTCTTGCCTTCATTCATCTGCATGTCGATGGCCTTCTTCAAGGCCGGGCCCACGTCTTCCAGCTTGTCGACCGTGATGCCTTCGGCGCCCATGGCCCGTGCGATCTCGGCAAAGCTCTGGTTGTCCAGCTCGCCTGCGACGAAGCGGCGGTTGTAGAAATCCACCTGGTTTTTCTTTTCCGCGCCCCACTGGCGGTTGTGGAACACCACGGCCGTGACGGGAATGTTATGGCGCACGCACGTCATCGTTTCCATCAAGCTCATGCCCCAGGCGCCGTCGCCCGCATACGACACGGCCGGACGGTGCGGCGCGGCAACCTTGGCGCCGATGATGGTCGGGAAGGCATAGCCGCAGTTGCCAAAGCTCATCGCCGCAAAGAAGCTGCGCGGCTTTTCGAAGCGCAAGTAACTATTGGCCACCGAGTTGATGTTGCCGATGTCGGTCGACACCATCACGTCTTCCGGCATGGCTTTTTCCAGCTCGCGCAGCACCTGGCGCGGGTGCAGGTAATTGCCCGGCTCTTTCTTTTGCTCTTCGATCATGTCCAGGCTGTACGCATCCTTCTCGTGCGTCCAGTTCGTCAGCTCCTCTTCCCACGCGGCCTTTTCCGCTTGCACGGTGGCGTAGCGTGCGTCGCGCGTGGCGTCGCAATCGAGCTTCTTGCCATCCAGGCGGGCAATAATCGCCTTGGCGGCCGCCTTGGCGTCGCCGCAGATGCCCACCGAAATCTTTTTCACCAAACCGAGCATCTTGTTGTCCGCGTCGATCTGGATGATCTTGGCGTTTTTCGGCCAGTAATCCATGCCGTGCTGCGGCAAGGTGCCGAACGGCCCCAGGCGCGAACCGAGGGCCACGACGACGTCGGCCTGGGCGATCAGTTTCATCGCCGCCTTGGAACCCTGGTAGCCGAGCGGGCCGCACCACAGCGGATGGCTGGCGGGAAACGAGTCGTTGTGCAGGTAGCTGTTCACGACGGGCGCGCCCAGGCGTTCGGCCAGCGCCTTGCACTCTTCGATGGCTTCGCCCATGACGACGCCGCCGCCCGAGATGATGACGGGGAACTTGGCCTTCGCCAACAGTTCCGCCGCATCATCGAGGCTTTGTTCGCCGCCGGCGCCGCGGTCCAGGCGGTTCGGTTTCGGGATTTCCGCCTTGATTTCGCCATAGAAATAGTCGCGTGGGATATTCAATTGCGTCGGGCCCATTTCCGACATGGCGCGGTCGAAGCAGCGGCCCGTGAATTCCGCCATGCGGGCGGGATTCGTCACATGACCTTGATATTTCGTAAATTCTTCGAACATCGGCAACTGGTTCGCTTCCTGGAAGCCCCCCAGGCCCATGCTCATCGTGCCCGTCTCCGGCGTGATGATGACGACGGGCGTGTGCGCCCAGTAGGCGGCGGCGATGGCCGTGACGCAATTGCTGATGCCGGGGCCGTTCTGGCCGATGACGACGCCATGGCGGCCCGAAACGCGCGCATAGCCGTCGGCCATGTGGCCGGCGCCCTGCTCGTGCACGACGGGGATCAGGCGGATGCCGGCCGGGGCGAAGATGTCCATCGGGTCCATGAAGGCCGAGCCCATGATGCCGAACATGTCGGTCACGCCATTGGCGGCCAGGGTTTCCACGAACGCTTCGGAAGGCGTCATCTTTTGCGGGCCTACAGGTATCGCCGCGGCGGCGGCTTTTTGGTCGGACAAATCGGTCATGGCTCAGTCTCCTTACGGTTTTATGAAAAATCGGTATATTTTGTTCCGATATTTGAAATACGTGTTCAATTTAACGGTTGCGAAATGCGCTGTCAATGAAATTTCATGAAAAATCGGACTGTTTCATTCCTGAATCCGGAATCCGCGACTTTGCCCCACTCCTGAAACAACAATGGCGGCTTATCCGCAACAGACAAGCCGCCATCCCTCGCTGCGCCGGCGCGCCTAGAACTTCAGGCGCATGCCGGCCGTAAAGGCGCTCGAGTTATGCCCAGGCAAGGGCACGCTGCCGCCGCTCGATGCATCGCCGACGAAGTTGGTGCCCGCGCCATCGTTGCTGATGCGGCCGTACGAGGTGTACAGATTCGTGCGCTTGGACAAGGCATACGTGTAGCCGATGGCCAGCTGGCGCCCGCCGCGGCGCGCATTCGTGCGGTCATCCTTGCGGATGTACGAAGCCATCACGCTGCCGGCCGCGCCCACCGGGGCCGATGCGCCCAGCATGTAGTTGCGGAAATCCGTGCCCGCATCGTCCTTGTCCGTCTCATACGCGGCGTGCAGCTTGGCGGGGCCGAAGTCGTAGGTGCCGCCCAGCAAGGTGACTTTCGCCGTGTTCAGCGGCGTATCCTTGCGGTTGTCGTGGGCCAGGGTCAGCACGAGCGGACCGTTGGCGTAATCGATGGAAAAGTCGATGGTGCGGCCCAGGGTGTTGCTGTCCGGCTTTTCGCCCAGGCCGTACATGACGGCGGCCGACAAGCCGTTCACCTTCGGCGTCTCGTACATGATGGAATTTTTCGTGCGCAGGCTGGCCACGCTCATCAGGTTGATCGAGGCGCCCGTCATGCCCGTCTCGAAGGGGTCGATATTGTCCAGCGCAGTGAACAGCGGGTTGTGCTGCAAGCCCAGGTTCACGGCGCCGAAGCCGCCCGACAGGCCCACGTAAGCCTTGCGCCCGAACAAGGCGCCCTGGCGGTTGGCGCCCGTATCCACGTCGAGGCCGTTTTCCAGCAAGAAGTTGGCCTTTAAATTATTGCCCAGGTCTTCCGTGCCCTTGAAGCCGATGCGGCTGCCCGACTGCACGCCGGTGGCCAGCTTGGTGACGGAACCGTCCGCGCCGCCGTGTTCGGACGTCAGGCCCGCGTCGAGCAAGCCGTACACGGTGACGGACGATTGGGCGCTGGCGTTGCCGGCAAGGAAGGAGGCCAGGATGGCTGCCGCTACGAGTGTGTGTTTCATGTCATCTCCAGGTATTGTGGTTTTTATAAACGCTTGAAACGATAATCAACTACGGTGCTGCAATTGCGGGTAAATGCGGCGGCTCAGGCGATCAGCCCGGCCATCGGCGACGAGGGCGAAGCGCTCATGGCGTCCGCTCTCCGGGGCATGCGTCCGGCCAGGTAAGCCTCGCGTCCGCCCTGCACTGCCAGTTTCATGGCGCGCGCCATGCGGATCGGTTCGCGCGCCGCCGCGATGGCGGTATTCATCAGGATGCCGTCGCAACCGAGTTCCATGGCGATGGCCGCGTCCGACGCCGTGCCCACGCCCGCGTCGACCAGCACGGGCACGCGGGCTTGCTCGATGATCAGCGACAAATTCCATGGATTCAAAATACCCATGCCCGAGCCGATCAGTGACGCCAGCGGCATGACGGCGATGCAGCCGAGGTCTTCCAGCATGCGCGCCTGGATGGGGTCGTCGCTGCAATACACCATCACCTGGAAGCCGTCGCGCACCAGCTCCCCGGCCGCCTTGAGGGTTTCCGGCATGTTCGGGAACAGGGTCTTTTCATCGCCCAGCACTTCCAGCTTGCACAGCGGGTGGCCGCCCAGCAGCTCGCGCGCCAGTTGCAAGGTGTAGACGGCGTCGCGCGCGTTGTAGCAGCCGCCCGTGTTGGGCAGAATCGTGTATTTCGATGGCGGAATGAAGTCGAGCAAGTTCGGCTCGCCCTTTTCCTGGCCGATATTCACGCGGCGTATCGTCACCGTGACGATGTCGGCGCCGCTCTCCTCGATGGCCAGGCGCGTTTCCTCGAAATCCTTGTATTTACCTGTACCCACCAGCAGGCGCGACTGGTAGGTGGTGCCGGCCAGGGTCAGGCCGCCGGGTGGCTGGCTGGGGGTGGCGTCGTCTCTCATCGTGGTGCTCTCCTTAGTTGAACCAAAGCGGTCTCTTGCCGGGGCGGCTCGCCGCAAAACGCAAAATCGACTTCCGGCCGGCGTCCCGACACGAGGTCGGCGATCGCCCTGCCCGCGCCGCAGCCCATGGTCCAGCCCAGGGTGCCGTGGCCCGTGTTGAGGAACAGCTGGCGGTAGCGCGTGGCGCCGATGTAGGGCACGTTCGACGGCGTCAGGGGGCGCAAGCCGGCCCAGTAGACGGGGTCGCTGTAATCGCAGGCGTGGGGAAACAGCGCCTGCACGCGGCGCGTGATGGCGGCGCAGCGCACGGGGTTGAGTTCCCGCGTGTAGCCGTTCAGCTCGCACGTTCCCGCCACGCGCAGGCGCGATCCCAGGCGCGAAAACACCAATTTGTGGCCATCGTCCGTCAGCGAGACGGTCGGCGCGGCGGATGGGTCAAGGATGGGATAGGTGGCGGAATAACCTTTGCCCGGATACAGCATCAAGCGTATGCCCAGCGGCTGCAGCAGGGGCGCGGAAAAGCTGCCCATGGCCACCACCACGACGTCCGCGTATTCCAGGCGATGGCGCCCCTGCGCATCGATGCATTCCACGCCCGTGATGCGTTCGCCGTCCGCCAGCAGGCGCGTCACGGTGGTGCCGTACTGGAAATCCGCGCCGGCAGCCGCGGCGCGCGCGGCCAATGCCGTGGTAAACAGGTGCACGTCGCCCGACTCGTCGCTGGCCGTGAAATCGCCGCCGACGATGTGCCGGCGGGCATGGGCCAGGGCAGGTTCCAACCGTATCACTTCATCGGCGCTGACGGTGTTGCGCGGGCAGCCCAGCTCGCGCAACAGCGCGGCACCCGCTTGCGATTTGTCAAACTCTTGCTGGTCCGTATAAAAATGCAGGATGCCTCGCTCGAGATGGTCATATGCGATGCCCGTTTCGCGCCGCAAGGCTTGCAGGCTCTGCCGGCTGTACTCGGCCAGGGCGACGATCTGGCGCATGTTGCGCGCCACCCGCGACGGCAGGCATTCGCGCAGATAGTGCAAGGCCCATTGCCATTGCAGCGCATCGAGGCGGGGCCGGAACAGCAGCGGCGCATCGTCCTTGCCCAACCATTTCACAACCTTGCGCAGGGTGGCGGGATTGGCCCACGGCTCCGCATGCGAGACGGATATCTGCCCGCCATTGCCGAAGCTGGTTTCCTGCGCGGCGCCCGCCTGACGCTCGAGCACGCGCACGTCGTGGCCCGCCTGGCGCAAGTACCAGGCCGATGCCGTGCCGACCACGCCGGCGCCGAGGACGAGGATCTTCATGACGGGCCCGCTTCGCTTAGCGCGTCAGCAGGACGGCAATGGCGACGAAGGCGGCGATCCACACCGTTTCCATCACCAGCATGATCACGGGACGCCAGCCCAGCGAGGCCAGCGACTGGAACGACGTTTTCACGCCCAGCGCGGCGATGGCGATGACGAGACAGGCGCGCGAAGCATTGTTGATCCAGCCATTCACTTCCTGCGGAATCAGGCCCAGGCTGTTCGTGATGACGAGCCAGACAAAGCCGATCAGGAAGAACGGCACGAGCGGCGGCGCATCGACTTCGCTCTTGCCATCCTTGCGCTTGAACATGATCGACAGGCCCAGCACGACGGGCACGAGGCACGCGACGCGCGTCAGTTTCACGAAGGTGGCCACGTCGCCCGTGTGGTTGCTGACCAGGTAGCCGGCGCCCACCACTTGCGCTACATCATGGATGGTGCCGCCGATGAATACGCCCGCCTCCGTCGGGTCAAAGCCCAGCAGCTTGACCAGCAGCGGGTAGACGATCATGGCCAGGGTCGACAGCGACGTCACGCCCACCACCGTCAGCAGCGTGAATTTTTCGTTTTCCTTGGTTTGCGGCAGCACGGCCGAGATGGCCAGCGCGGCCGAGGCGCCGCAGATGGCCACGGAACCACCGGACAAAATCCCTTCCGTGATGGGCCGTTTCAGCCACCTGGCCAGCATATAGCCGAAACCCAGTGTGGCGATCAACCCGCCGACGACGATCAATAAGGGCGTCACGCCCACGGAAGCGATCTGGTTGAACGTGATGCGCGCGCCCAGCAGGGCCACGCCCGTGCGCAGCAGCACCTTGCTGCAAAACTCGATGCCGGGCTTGCAGGTAGGGTCGGATGCGAGGAAGTGGAAGGCCAGGCCGAAGAACAGCGCATACAGCAGCTGGGGGCCGCCGTAATTGCTGGAAATAAAGGTGGCCGACAGGGCGATCACCAGCGCGATGGCCACGCCGGGCCAGCTGCGCAGCACGGCGCGGGGACGCCAGATGGCGACGGCGGAAGACAGGTAGGGAATGTTCTTGTCGACAACGCGTGTTATCGCTGAGGAGTTGGTTTTCATGCGGGTCCGCTCATAATGTTTTAAAAATTGGGACATTTCATCTCGTTTTTTAATAATACACGATGAGCTAGCGAAGTCCATGCTTTTCCATGAAAATCGAAACCGGATGTTCCGGAAACTGACGTTTTAAGGTTAATGCTGGCGTAAACGACAAGCGGCGCGGCCCTTTGCAGGGACGCGCCGCTCTTTAACTATGAGCCTGAGGGCTTACTTTTTGTTCAGGCGGGTAATCAGGCTGGATGTATCGTAGCGGTTGCCGCCCGCCTGCTGCACTTCGCCATAGAACTGGTCCGTCAAGGTCGTCACGGGCAAGTCGCTGCCGTTGCGCTTGGCTTCGGCGAGGCAGATGCCCAGGTCCTTGCGCATCAGGTCGACGGCGAAGCCGAAGTCGAACTTGCGCTCGATCATGGTCTTGCCCCGGTTTTCCAGCTGCCACGACTGCGCCGCGCCCTTGGAAATCACGTCGACGACGAGGGCCGCGTCCAGGCCTGCGTTTTCCGCAAAGGCGATGCCTTCGCTCAAGGCTTGCACCAGGCCCGCGATGCAGATCTGGTTGACCATTTTTGTGAGCTGGCCGGAACCGGAAGCACCCATGTAGGTGACGGCGCGCGAGAACAGCGCGATGACGGGCTCGGCCCTTGCATACGCTTCCGCATCGCCGCCCACCATCACGGTCAGCTTGCCGTTTTCCGCGCCCGCCTGGCCGCCGGACACGGGCGCATCGAGGAAGAACACGCCCTGCTCTTTCGCCGCAGCATGGATGGTGCGCGCCGCTTCAGCCGATGCCGTCGTATGGTCGATCAGGATGCTGCCCGGCGCCATGGCGGACAGCAAGCCGCCCTCTTCCAGGATGACTTGATACAGATCATTATCGTTGCCGATGCACGTAAACACGAACTCGGCGCCAGCAGCAGCGGCGGCCGGCGTGGCGGCGCTGCTGCCCTTGTGCTGTTCCAGCCAGGCGGCCGCGCGGGCCGGGTTGCGGTTGTACACGGTGACGTCGTGCCCGCCCGCCGCCAGGTGACCTGCCATGGGGAAACCCATGACGCCCAAACCGATGAATGCCACTTTTGCCATATTGTCCGTCCTGTCGATGAATGAATCCGATTATTGTTGCACAAACAGTCGCCGCCGGCAGCCTCAAGGCGCGGGGGCGCGCCGATAATACAGGTCGAACTCTTCCTCGCCATCGGGCACGAAGCCGTGACGCACATAGAAGCGGTTCGCCTCGCTGTCGCGCAAGGCGCCCACACGCACGCTCTGGCGGGCCGCATCGGCCTCGGCAAACACGCGCGCCAGCACGGCCGCGCCCATCCCTTGCCGCTGGTAGCCGGGCGCCAGGTAGAGGTGGTCGAGCAACAGATAGTCCGCTTGCGGCCGCAACACATAGAAGCCGGCCAGCGTGTCGTCATGGCGCAACTGCCAGGTGTGGGCGGGGTCGTAGCTGGCCAGGAAACGATCACGCGCGCGCTGCGGATCATAGCGGCCGATGCGCTCCAGGCTTGCGCGCATGGCAGCCACGCGCAGGCTGGCCAGCGCCTCGCCATCGGCCAGGCTGGCAGGCAAGAAGGTCAGCATGGCGTCACAGCAGGTCGCGCAGCGCCGCCACCAGGGCTGCGCATTCGTCCGGGTTGCCGATGCTGATGCGCAAATACTGGCTGATGCGCGGCGCATTGAAATGGCGCACGATCACGGAGCGGGCGCGCAAGCCGGCCGCCAGTTGCGCCGCGTCATGCTGCGGGTGGCGGGCAAACACGAAATTGGCCACCGAGGGCAGCACCTCGAAGCCCAGCGCCGCCAAGTCCGCCGTCAGCTGTTCGCGGCTGGCGATCACGGCCTGGCGCGTCTGCTGGAAATACGCTTCGTCGTGCAGCGACGCGACGGCGCCGGCCAGCGCCAGCCGGTCCAGCGGATACGAATTGAAACTGTTCTTCACGCGCTCCAGCGCCTCGATCAGGTCCGGATGCCCGAAGGCACTGCCCACGCGCAAACCGGCGAGCGAGCGCGATTTCGAGAACGTCTGCACCACCAGCAAGTTCGGATAACGCTCGACCAGGGCCACGGCGCTCTCGCCGCCAAAATCCACATACGCTTCATCGACCACCACCACGGCGTCGGGATGCTCGCGCAGCAGCGCTTCCACGCCGGCCAGCGGCAAGTCCACGCCTGTCGGCGCATTGGGATTAGGAAAGATGATGGCGCCGCACGGCCCCTGGTAGTCTTCCGGGCGGATGCGCATGGCATCGTCGAGCGCGACCGTGCGGTAGTCGATACCGTACAGCTTGCAATACACGGGGTAGAAGCTGTAGCTGATATCCGGGAACAGCAGCGGCGCATCGTGCTTGAGCAAGGCCATGAAAGCCAGCGCCAGCACTTCGTCGGAACCGTTGCCGACGAACACTTGCGCGCTGCTCAGTCCGTGGTAAGTGGCCAGGGTTTGCTTCAGTTCGCTGGCGGAAGGGTCCGGGTAGAGGCGCAGGCTGTCGTTGGCCGCATCGCGCAGCGCGGCCAGCACCTGCGGTGACGGGCCGTACGGGTTTTCGTTGGTGTTGAGTTTGACCAGGCCGGGCAGTTTCGGTTGCTCGCCCGGGATGTAGGGGGTCAGCTCGCTGACGATGGTGCTCCAGAATCGGCTCATTGGTTTTATTGGTGGGGGCAGGATGGGGGTACGGTAGATTACCATAGGGTGAGCGGGGTCAAGGCGGACACCATCGGCGAAGAGTAGCGTGGGCGATATCGGCCCCAACGCGAAGAGGACGCAGCATGAACAGCATGCACAAGCTGAGCGATACGCACGTGCGGCATGGCGCGCTGACGCCACAGTCACGCCAGCGCAAGATCGATGCGTGGCTGCAGGTCGCAGCCAGTCTCAGCGAGCAGATCACCGTGGAATTGCAGACTGCCACGGAGCAGCTACAGGGCGAAGGAATGGCCGACTTGCAGCGCGTGACGGCGCTGGCGCAACGGCTGGCAAGCAATAGCAAAGCCATGCGCGATACCCTCGGGACACTGTTTGACAGCGGTGAAAAAAGCGAGGAGCATGCAGTGACAAGCACGGAGGATTGCGCCATGGACGAGCAAGTCAACGCACTGGCAAAAGACATGGCCAGTGTGAAACTGGACGTAAAGGATGTAAAGGTCGATGTGGCTGACATCAAGGTGGATGTTGCCGGCCTGAAAACGGATGTCACTGGCCTCAAGGTGGATGTTGCTGGTCTGAAAACGGATGTCGCTGCTCTCAAGACCGATGTCGGCGTTCTCAAGACGGATGTCAGTGGCTTGAAACTGGACCTCGCTGTGGTGCGCTCCAATTATGCGACCAAGTCAGATGTGGCTGAGGCGAAGTCGGCTGTCATCCTGTCGTGCGTGGGGACGATCATTGCCATGTCGGGCGTCGCGTTTGCGGTGGCCAAGCTCGTGCACTAGCTTGCGGTAGTGGGGACGCTGGCTTTCAAAGTCTGAATGGAGGAAAAAACGCCTTGCGCTGCGCGCTTTGGGCGGTTTTTCTACCTGGGTTTGATACGCTGGTGGCTGGCATCTGTTGTGGGCATAAAAAAAGCTCCCTTGCGGGAGCTTCTCTTATGTATTCTGGCGGAGAGGGTGGGATTCGAACCCACGGTACGATTTAACGTACGCTTGATTTCGAGTCAAGTACATTCGACCACTCTGCCACCTCTCCGTTTACTGCGGTCTATTCGTTCAAACTGACGTGCCTGTTTGAACGAGGCGCTATTTTAGCATGGGGATTGTTGGGTTGGGTAGGGGTTTTATTGGCGATTTGCAACTGAGGGCTGGTAGCCAAACCAAAAAACCAATCGGGCGATTCGGGGAGCCTCGTACAAGGCGCGGCTCGCCTTTGTAGACGCCACCTTGGCGCACGCGTGAAAACCAATTTGACGATTCGGGGAGCCTCGCGCGAGTACGCGCTCGTCTTCGAATCCCACGCGCAAGGCGCGCAGGCGCCTTGTTCCTCTTCGCCGCCACCAATAAAAAAAGCTCCCTTGCGGGAGCTTTCTCTATTTGTTCTGGCGGAGAGGGTGGGATTCGAACCCACGGTACGATTTAACGTACGCTTGATTTCGAGTCAAGTACATTCGACCACTCTGCCACCTCTCCATTTGCTGCGGTCTCTCCCGCATTGCTGCGAGAAGGCAAGATTATAGCAGCCGCTTGAAAAAATGGAAGGACTATTTTGCGCCTTCCATTCACCGGGCTGCCCGAACCTTTCAGGCTTTCAGATGCGTCAGGCCGCCCATGTACGGGCGCAACACGGCCGGGATCTCGACGCTGCCGTCCGCTTGCTGATAATTTTCCAGCACGGCCACCAGGGTGCGGCCCACCGCCAGGCCGGAGCCGTTCAGGGTGTGCGCCAGTTCCGGCTTGCCGGCCGCGTTGCGGAAACGCGCCTGCATGCGGCGGGCCTGGAAGGCTTCGCAGTTCGACAGGGACGAAATCTCGCGGTAGGTGTTTTGCGCCGGCAGCCATACTTCCAGGTCGAAGGTCTTGGTGGCGCCGAAACCCATGTCGCCCGTGCACAGCGACATCACGCGGTATGGCAGGCCCAGGCGCTGCAAGATGCTTTCCGCATGGCCGACCATTTCTTCCAGCACCTGGTACGACGTGTCCGGATGCACTACTTGCACCATTTCCACCTTGTCGAACTGGTGCTGGCGGATCATGCCGCGCGTGTCGCGGCCGTAGCTGCCCGCTTCCGAGCGGAAGCATGGCGTGTGGGCCGTCATTTTCAGGGGCAGTTGATCGAGCGCCAGGATTTCATCGCGCGCGATGTTGGTCAGCGACACTTCCGACGTGGGGATCAGGTAGAAGGTTTCGCCCTCGCCTTCCGCGCCGCCTTTTTTCACCGAGAACAGATCGGCTTCGAATTTCGGCAGCTGGCCTGTGCCGCGCAAGGAATCGGCGTTGACCATGTACGGCGTATAGCATTCCGTGTAGCCGTGCTCGTCCACGTGCGTATTCAGCATGAATTGCGCCAGTGCGCGGTGCAAACGGGCGATGCCGCCCTTCATGACGGAGAAGCGCGAACCGGTCAGCTTGGTGGCCACTTCGAAGTCGAGGCCCAGCGGGGCGCCCACGTCGACGTGATCCTTGACCTCGAAATCGAAGGTGCGTGGCGTGCCGACCTTGCGCACTTCCACGTTGCCCGACTCGTCCGTGCCCAGGGGCGACGATTCATGCGGCAAGTTCGGCACGGCCATGATGAAATCGCTCAGCTTGGCTTGCACCAGGGTCAGGGCCGCTTCATCGGCTTTCAACTCATCGCCCAGGCCAGCCACTTGCGCCATCACGGCCGAGGTGTCTTCCCCCTTGCCTTTCAACATGCCGATTTGCTTGGACAGCGCATTGCGCTTGCCCTGCAGCTCTTCGGTGCGCGTCTGGATCGCCTTGCGTTCGGCTTCGAGGGCGGTAAAGCCTGCCACGTCGAGCTGGAATTTGCGCGTCGCCAGGCGTTCTGCGACGGTGGCGATGTCTTTACGGAGAAGTTGGATATCTATCATGGGTGGATGGCGGTGCCGATGTATCGAAAGCACTCATTGTACCAAGACCCAGTTCACTTCGATGAGTTTTGCGCAAGGTCAACCATCGTCATGGCGGCCTGGCCGGGCACTCGCGCCCGCTTTACATTTTCTGCTTGGCTTATTGCTTAAATGAACGCGGCTTTTTCGGCAGCGGTCAGGCGGCGGGCGCTGACGGTAACGACAGGCATGTCTGCGGCCTGGGCGATCACGCTGCTGCTGGCGCTCACTTCCAGGGTATTCGCGCCGGCGGTGGCGAAGCTGGCGCCGATGGCGATGATGGCGGCGGCGACGAAGGTGATTTCCATGTTTTTCAGTGCGTTCATGATGTTACTCCTGGTTAGTTTGTTTCGTTGACTGCTGCTGGTATGGTGGTACTTTAGCCAACGGCCGCAAACAACGCCACCGGCTTGCGACCAGCGGCGAAAAACAGGGAGCGAACGGTGAAAATGGGGGACTGAAGGGAAAACAAGGGAATGAACAATGCCTGACAAAACCGTAGCGAGCGGCAGTGATTTGTGGCTAAAAAGCGCAACCGTGCTAGAGCACGGTGAGCATCGCAGGCCGCAAAGCGCGCCGCGCAGTAGGTTTTGACAGGCGTTCTACAAGGCGTCCTTGACGAGATGCCCCAGGCGGCCGATAGCCTGCTCGATGCGCGGCGTCCACGCATTGCCGCAATTGAGGCGCAGATAATTGCCGAACTTGCCCGAGGCCGAGAACAGCTGGCCCGGCATATACGCTACGCCGTCCGCGATCGCCTGGCCATGCAGGGCCAGCGCATCGACTTGCGGCGGCATCTGCACCCACAGCACGAAACCGCCCTGCGGCTCGGACAGCATGCAGTCCGCCGGAAAGCTGGCCGCCACGGCGTCGGACATGCGGGCGATGCGCTGCACCAGGGTGCGCCGCATCTTGCGCAGCTGCTGATCGTAGCTGCTGCCTTCCAGAAAGTCTGCCAGCACGGCCTGGAAGAAATGGCTGGTGGCGCCGCTCGACACGGTTTTCAGCAGCGCCACTTCCTGCGCGAAACGCCCGGCCAGCACATAGCCCACGCGCGACGCGGGCGTAATCGCCTTGGAAAACGAGGAGCACAATAAAACGTTGCCGCTCGTGTCGTAAGCCTTCACGGGCCACGGACGCTGCGGCGCAAAGCACAGGTCGCCATATACGTCGTCTTCCACCAGCGGAATATTGAATTCCGACAGCAGCCCCGCCAGCCGCTTCTTGTTTGCTTCCGGCATGACGCAGCCCAAAGGATTATTTGCGTTCGGCACGAACAGGCACGCTTGCACGAGGCCGGCGCGCAAGGCCAGTTCCAGCGCGTCGAGCGACGGCCCCGTCTTCGGGTCGGTGGGAATTTCCAGCGCCTTCATGCCCAGGCTTTCGATCATTTGCAGCAGCACGAAATACGTGGCCGACTCGATGGCGATGGTGTCGCCCGGCTTGGCGACGGCGCGCAGGCACAGGCTGATCGCTTCCGTGCAGGAATTCGTCACGACGATCTCGTGCGGATCGAGCTTGCCCCAGTCCAGCGCGCGGCGCGCCACCTGGCGCAGGAAATTGCCTTCGCTGATGTCGTAGCAGCTGACTTTACTCAGCAGGACGGGATCGCGCCGCGCTACCGCGCTGATGGTGCGCTGCATGCGCTTGATCGGCAGGATCTCGTCGGGCGGCCAGGCCGTGCCCAGCTGCACGATATTCGCCGTCTCGTTGTCCTTCAGCACGCGCATCAACAGATTGTTGATGCCGACAAAGGCCGGCTCCTTCAGGTGCTGGGCGTCGGCGCTGCAGGGCCGGCGTGGCGCCCGGTGGCGCACGAAATAGCCGGACTGGGGCCGCGCATCGACTTGCCCCCGGTCTTCCATCAGGCGCAAGGCTTGCATCACGGTACTGATGGAAATGCGCTTTTGCTGCGCCAGGTGGCGTATCGACGGCAGGCGGTCGCCGGGCGCGAACACGCGCGAGTCGATCAGCGCACCCAGCTCGTTGGCCAGGTGCTCGTACAGATTCAAATGCGCGCTCATGTTCATCCCTTCAGTATGCGGCGGCCGCGCGGGGCCGGCACAGATACAGTTGCCCGCTTTTTTGATAAGCACAGTCTACGGCGAAGTGTACTGTATTCATCACAATTTCGTTTTCCTGCATCTGTCATGGTTCACGGCAAGGGCATAAGCTGTTCCTGTCAGCACAACAGGAGCGACGCCATGCATACCGACCACGAATTACGCAGCGAACGGCCCTTGCGCCTGGAAAAAGCGCACGCCAAGGTCATCGAATGCCTGTCCGGCACGGCGTGGATCACGGCCTACGCCCAGTTCGAGGATTGCGTGCTGCGCAGCGGCGAACGCTACACGATACCGAATGACGGCCTGGTGCTGGTCGAAGCCGTGGGTAGCGGACACATCCGCGTGCATGGCACTGCCGCACCGCGCCCCGCCCTGCTGCGCTGGCTGAACCTGGCACTGCCTCACACCTTGAATATTAGGAATACATGACTCAAGCACCACCACTGCGCGTCCTCGTCACGGGCGCCGCCGGCGTCATCGGCACCGTTTTCTGGAAGAGCCGGCACGGGGAATTTTCCCTGCGCCTGGCCGACCTGCACACAGGCAAGCTGGCCGAAGCGCCCTGCCCGTTCATTCAGCTCGACGTGAGCGACTACGCCGCCTGCCTGGCCGCCTGCGCCAACATCGACGTGGTGCTGCACCTGGCCGGCGTGCCACACGCCAGCGCCGATTTCGATGCGCAACTGCTGCAACCGAACGTCATCGGCACGCACAACATCTTCCGCGCGGCGCAGGCGCAAGGCGTGAAAAGAGTCGTGTTCGCCAGCAGCGCACAAGCCATCGAAGGCTATCCACTCGACGTACAGGTGCACGAGCACATGCCGGCGCGCCCGGCGAACATGTATGGCGCCAGCAAGGCCTTCGGCGAAGGCGTGGCCTCCGCATTCGCCCACCAGCATGGCATGACGGCGATCGCCGTGCGCATCGCCAACGTGGCGCAGTTTGAGAAAGGTCAACAACACAGCGCGCGCGACGTCGCCGCCTTCATCAGCGAGCGCGACGTGGTGCAATTGCTGGCCCGCTGCATCGCCGCCGACGTGCCGCCCGGCTACCACGTCGTGCATGGGGTGTCGGACAACCGCTATAAACGCTTGTCGATCGCAGCGACGCGCCAGCTGGTGGGCTACGCGCCGCAGGATGACGGTTTTACTTTGCTGGGCCTGTAAGCCTCAGCCCTTCCCTGCCTTCCTGTCCAGCTCGCGCAACCACGCCAGCTTGTCGGCGATCTTGCTTTCCAGGCCGCGGGGCACGGGCTGGTACCAGCCCGGTTCCGCCATGCCGTCCGGAAAGTAGGTTTCGCCGGCCGCATACGCATCAGGTTCATCGTGCGCGTAGCGGTAGGCATGGCCGTAGCCCAGCTCCTTCATCAGCTTCGTCGGCGCATTGCGCAAGTGCACGGGCACTTCCTTCGATTTATCTTTCTTGACGAAGGCCATGGCCGTGTTGAACGCGTTATAGCCGGCATTGCTTTTCGCGGCAATGGCCAGGTAAATCACGGCCTGGCCCAGCGCCAGCTCGCCTTCGGGCGAACCGAGCCGTTCATATGTTTCCGCCGCATCATTGACCATGGTCAAGGCGCGGGGGTCGGCCAGGCCGATGTCTTCCCAGGCCATGCGCACGATGCGCCGCGACAAATAACGGGGGTCGGCGCCGCCATCGATCATGCGGCAAAACCAGTACAGGGCCGCGTCCGGGTTGGAACCGCGCACGGATTTATGCAGAGCGGAAATCTGGTCATAGAAATTGTCGCCGCCCTTGTCGAAACGACGCGAATTCAAGGTCAGCGCATTGTCGACGAAGGCCGCGTCGATTTTGGTCGTACCCGTCGAGCTGGCGGCCGTCTCGGCCTGCTCCAGCAAATTCAGGAAGCGCCGCGCATCGCCGTCCGCGTAGCCGATCAGGGTGTCGGCCGCCGCTGCATCAAACGTCAGGTGCGTCAGGGCCGTGGACTGCGCCTTGGCCAGCAACTGCTTCATCTCGTCTTCGTTGAGCGATTTCAACACATACACTTGCGCGCGCGACAGCAGCGCCGAATTGACTTCGAAGCTGGGGTTTTCCGTCGTCGCGCCGATGAACGTCACCAGGCCCGATTCAACGAAGGGCAGCAAGGCGTCTTGTTGCGATTTATTAAACCTGTGGATTTCATCGACGAACAATAAGGTGTGCTTGCCGAACTGGTCCAGGCTGTGGCGGGCCTGGTCCATGGCTGCGCGGATATCTTTCACGCCAGCAAACACGGCCGACAAGGCGATAAATTCGCTGTCGAAAGCATTCGCCATCAGGCGCGCCAGGGTGGTCTTGCCCACGCCGGGCGGCCCCCATAAAATCATCGAATGGGCCTTGCCCGCCTCGAACGCGAGGCGCAGCGGCTTGCCCGCGCCCAGCAGGTGCGTCTGGCCGATGACTTCGTTCAGGGTGGCTGGCCGCAAGGCTTCGGCCAGCGGCTGGCGCGGTGCGGTGGAAAAGAGATCCGCCATAATGAGTAACCTAATAAGAATGCAAAAGCCCCGCATTGCTGCGAGGCCGGCTCATACGCAAGGCGCAACAGTCTTAATTATTAATGACGTCGGCGCCCTTGGGCATGACAAATTTAAAGTGATTGGCCGAAAGCGCCGGATTCTTCTGGAAGTTCTTGAACGCCAGCACCGACGTCTGACCGAACGAATCGCGCAATTCCATCGCTTCCGGCACGCCGTTGCGCAGGCCGATGGTGATTTCATCGAAGGTCGTATCCTTGGCCTTCGGCGTGGCTTTCAGCCATTCCAGGCCATCGCGCGTGCCCGCTTCGGCCAGGGTGAAATTCTTTTCCAGGTCGTTGCTGCCGAACAAGATGGCCGCCGGCGAGGAACCGAGCGCGTCGCCCAGTTTCTTCACCGTCACCTGGCTCAAGTCCTTGTCGTAGATATACAACTTGTCGCCATCGGCTTGCAGCAACTGCTCGTACGGCTTCAGGTACGTCCAGATGAACTTGCCAGGGCGGGCGAACTCGAACGTGCCGCTGGCGGGCGTCGACACTTTCGCCTTGCCGCTGGCGTCCGCCTTCTTGACTTGGCGCTGCACGAACTCGCCCTTGGCCGACTTGGTGCCGGCCGCAAAGCTCTTGAATTGCTCGAGCGCGCTGGCCGAGGCGCTGGCCGCGAACAGCAGGCTGCAGGCAACGCTGGCCGCGCCGATCATCATTTTTGCTGCGAAAGTATTGCTTTTCATTCTTTACCCTTGTTCGGCACTTGCCGCCGGCACCAGGATTTCCCGGTTGCCATTGGATTGCATGGTTGATACCACCCCGCTCTGCTCCATCTGCTCGAGCAGACGGGCGGCGCGGTTGTAGCCGATGCGCAAATGGCGCTGCACCAGCGAAATCGAGGCGCGGCGGTTTTTCAGCACCACCGCCACCGCCTGGTCGTACAGGGCATCGGCCTCGCCGCCGCCCTCGCCCGGCGCGCCGCCTTCGGCGCCATCGCCTTCCAGGGTGCCGCCTTCGAGGATGCCTTCGATGTAATTCGGTTCGCCCTGCAGCTTCAAATGGCTGACGACGCGGTGGACTTCTTCATCGGACACGAACGCGCCGTGCACGCGCATCGGCAAGCCGGTGCCGGGCGGCATGTACAGCATGTCACCCATGCCCAGCAGGGTTTCCGCGCCCATCTGGTCCAGAATGGTGCGCGAGTCGATCTTCGACGATACCTGGAAGGCGATACGCGTGGGAATGTTGGCCTTGATCAAGCCCGTGATCACGTCTACAGATGGGCGCTGCGTGGCCAGAATCAAGTGCAGACCGGCGGCGCGCGCCTTTTGCGCGATACGCGCGATCAATTCCTCGACTTTTTTGCCCACCACCATCATCAAATCGGCCAGTTCGTCGATGATGATGACGATAGTCGGCAGTTTTTCCAGCGGTTCCGGCGAATCCGGCGTCAGGCTGAACGGATTCGGGATGTGTTCTTCGCGCTTTTTCGCGTCGGCAATCTTCGCGTTGTAGCCGGCCAGGTTACGCACGCCCATCTTGCTCATCAGCTTGTAGCGGCGTTCCATCTCGTTCACGGCCCAGTTCAGCGCATGGCCAGCCTGGCGCATGTCCGTCACGACGGGCGCCAGCAAGTGCGGAATGCCTTCGTAGACGGACATTTCCAGCATCTTCGGATCGATCAGGATCAAACGCACGTCGAGCGGGTCGGATTTGTACAGCAGCGACAGGATGGTCGCATTGATGCCCACGGATTTACCGGAACCGGTGGTACCGGCCACCAGCAAGTGGGGCATCTTGGCCAGGTCGGCCACGACGGGCTTGCCGGCGATATCCTTGCCCAGCGCAATCGTCAGGCTGGACACACCATCGTTGTAGACCTTGGAGCCGAGGATTTCCGTCAGGCGCACGATCTGGCGCTTGCTGTTCGGCAATTCCAAGGCCATGTAATTCTTGCCGGGAATGGTTTCCACGACCCGGATCGACGTCAGCGACAGCGAACGGGCCAGGTCGCGCGCCAGGCCCACGATCTGGCTGCCTTTGACGCCCGTGGCCGGCTCGATTTCATAGCGCGTGACCACGGGGCCGGGGTAAGCGGCCACTACCTTGGCATCCACGCCAAAGTCGGACAATTTCTTTTCGATCAGGCGGCTCGTGAATTCCAGGGTTTCCACGGAAACCGTTTCCACCACGGGCGGCGCCTCGTCCAGCAGCGACAAGGGCGGCAGCTTGCCATCGCCCAGGTTCTCGAACAGATGGGCCTGGCGTTCCTTTTCCACGCGCTCGGATTTCACCACCGTCACAACCTGCGGCTCGATCTTCACGGGCGGCGCGGCCACGTGCTTTTCCACATGCTTGGCCCGCTCGATGACCACCACTTCGTCGCGGCGCACGGCGGCCACTTCGCCCTGGCGGCGGTCTTCGCGGTCCTGGTAGCGCAGCACGAACCAGTTGAAAGCGTCTTCGATGGCGCCGCCGATGCGCTCGGCCACTTGCAGCCAGGACACATGGAAGAACAGGCTGAAACCGAGACCAAACAGCAGCAACAGCAATAAAGTGGCGCCCGTGAAACCGAACGCCACGTGGGCCGAGTGCCCCACCAGCTGGCCCAGCACGCCGCCCGGATCGCGCGGCAGCTGCACGTGCAGGCTTTTCGCCATGCGCAGGTATTCAAGGCCCATGCTGCCGATCAGCATGATGGAGAAGCCGACGATGCGGATCAGCATCTCGACGTGGTGCTCGCGCTCCACCTCTTCCTCTTCCAGCAGGAAACGCTTACTCAGGCGGCGATAGCCATGCCACACCGTACGCAGCAGCCACACGCACCACCACCAGGCGGAAAAACCGAAGATGTACAGCAACAGATCGGAAAAGGTGGCACCGAGCTTGCCGCCCAGGTTGGCGACCTTGTCGACGTTGGTGGCATGCGACCAGCCGGGGTCGAGCTTGTTGAAGCTGGCCAGGATCAGCACGAAATACAAGGCAAACGCGGCCAGCGCGAACCAGCGCGCCTCGGACAACAGCCGCACCAGCCGGTTGGGCAGGGGCCGGCGTTCGACCGGTTTTCGGGTGTAGCTATTTTGATTGGCCTGGGCTGGTTTAGTCATTCTGGGAAGCGCTGCAAGGTGAAAAATGTTTCTGAAAGGGAATTTCCCATAATAAGGAAGTATTCTAAGCCATATATGCCCCGGACGGCCCCACGATTCGTCGCTACAGGCGGCTTGGTCTATAATCGTGGATTGCTTGCGCAAGCGCAATACGCCCTTGTTCTTCGCGCGTATGCCCCCAATTCGGATAGACCCCACTCATAGAGAAGCCTCATTATGACCACTACCAAACACGCCCGCGTTTTGATCCTCGGCTCCGGCCCAGCCGGCTACAGCGCCGCCGTCTACGCCGCCCGCGCCAACCTGAACCCGATGCTGGTCACCGGCGTGGAACAAGGCGGTCAGCTGATGACCACCACCGACGTGGAAAACTGGCCAGGCGACCCGATGGGCGTGCAAGGTCCGGACCTGATGCAGCGCCTGCTGCAGCACGCCGAGCGTTTCAATACGGAAATCGTGTTTGACCACATCCACACCACTTTCCTGAATGAAAAACCGATCCGCCTGAAGGGCGACAGCCACGAATACACGTGCGACACCCTGATCATCGCCACGGGCGCATCCGCGCAATACCTGGGCCTGCCATCGGAAGCGGAATTCATGGGCAAGGGCGTGTCCGCCTGCGCCACCTGCGATGGCTTCTTCTACCGCAACCAGGAAGTGGCCGTCGTCGGCGGCGGCAACACGGCCGTCGAAGAAGCGCTGTACCTGTCGAACATCGCCAATAAAGTCACCCTGATCCACCGCCGCGACAAGTTCCGCGCGGAAGCGATTTTGATCGACCGCCTGAACGCCAAGGTTGCCGAAGGCAAGATTGTGTTGAAATATAACCACACCCTGGACGAAGTGACGGGCAACGAAGGCGGCGTGACGGGCTTGAACATCAAGTCGACCATCGACGGCAAGGTCGAAGCATTGAGCGTGCACGGCGTGTTCATCGCCATCGGCCACAAGCCGAACACGGGCATCTTCGAAGGCCAGCTGGAAATGCACAACGGCTACATCAAAACGAAAACGGGCCTGGAAGGCATGGCCACGGCCACCAGCGCGCCGGGCGTGTTTGCCGCCGGCGACGTGCAAGACCACATCTACCGCCAGGCCATCACCAGCGCCGGCACGGGTTGCATGGCAGCACTGGACGCCCAGCGCTACCTGGAAGGCCAGGAGTAAGCGTCGCATGGCGTCGATGAAAGACTTTGCCGACCTGAAAGCGGTCAGCAAGCAGCTCAAGGAGCAGGCGGACGCGCGCGCGCAAGCTGCGGCGGAGCGCGTCCAGCAAGCCAAGGTGCAAGCCGTGGAAAGCAATCTGTTCAAGGCCAGCATCGGCGGCGTCAAGCGCCTGCCCGAGTCGGACCGCTACGTGCCCAGCCTGCCCAAGGCGGGCGCCATGGCGGCCCAGCAGCCGGCCCGCAAGCTGTCGCCGGAAGAGGACGATGCGGCCGTGCTGCGCGAATCGCTGTCGGACTTGTTCGAAGTCGACCATTACCTGGAAAACGATCCGGCCCTGAACTACGCCCGCCCCGGCGTGGGACCGGACGTCGTGAAAAAGATGCGCAAGGGCCACTGGCCCGTGCAGGACGAGCTGGACTTGCACGGCTTGCGCCGCGACGAGGCGCGCGACGGCATCGGCGCCTTCCTGAACCAAGCCACACGGCGCAAGCTGCGCTGCGTGCGCGTGATCCACGGCAAGGGTTTCGGCTCGAAAGGCCAGGAACCGGTCTTGAAATCGATGGTGCACAGCTGGCTCGTGCAAAAGGATGAAGTCATCGCCTTTTGCCAGGCGCGCCGCTCCGAAGGGGGCGATGGCGCGCTGGTGGTATTGCTTTCTTCCGCACTGCAGCCGATCCGCTAGGCTTGACAGCAAGCAATTACAATTCAGTCACCAGTTCCGCACTGCACACGGCCCCGTTTGTCACCATTCGGGGCCGTGTCATGTTAACCTGTGACAATTATTTCCTGCTCAAGCGCTCCACCCATGATGCCACCCCAATTGCCGCCTGGCTCGCTGATCAAGATCATTGAGGTCATCGCCATCCTGGTGGGCGCGTTTTCCGGCTTCATCGAAGCGCGCCGCAAGCGCATGGACCTGGTCGGCGTGTTCGTCGTGGCTTTCATCACGGCATTCGGCGGCGGCACCCTGCGCGACATCCTGCTCGACAAGCGGCCCCTGTTCTGGGTGTCGCACCAGGAATACGCAATTTTGATCTTCGTGCTGGCCCTGACGGCCGCGCCCCTGATCCAGCATTTGCGCCAGATCGTCTCGGAACGCCTGATCGTCATCGCCGACGCCATCGGCCTGGGCATGTTCGCCATCGCGGGCGTGGCTGAAGCGATGCGCGCCGGCATGCCGATCTTTATTGCCTCGATGATGGGGGTGATTACGGGGATTTTCGGCGGCGTGATGCGCGACATCGTCTGTAACGAAGTGCCGATGGTGTTTCGCGACGGCAAACCCTACGCCATCTGCGCGTTTTTCGGCTGCTGGGCTTATTTATTGCAGATGCACTTCGGCGCCGAGCACGACTTCGCGCTGTGGACCAGCGCCAGCGGCATCACGATTCTGCGCCTGATATGCTGGAAATTCGACATGCGCTTGGGGCGCTGAACGGTGCTGATGCGTAATCCATAATATTATTGGCAACTCATGTCGGATTACGCGCTGGCGCTAATCCGACCTACGGTCTGCTGAAGAACATCTACATAGCGCCTGCCAGAAGCGTAGCGAGCGGCAGCGATTTGTGGCTAAGAAGCGCAACCGTGCTGAAGCACGGTGAGCATCGCAGGCCGCAAAGCACGACGCGCAGTAGCTTATGGCTGGTGCTAGACGGCGTCTGGACCCGTTTCGCCCGTACGGATGCGGATGACCTGCTCCACGTCGCGCACGAAGATCTTGCCATCGCCAATCTTGCCCGTGCGGGCCGCCTTGATGATGGCGTCGACCACCAGTTCCGACACGCTGTCGTCCACCACCACTTCGACTTTGACTTTCGGCAAGAAGTCGACCACATACTCGGCGCCACGGTACAGCTCGGTATGGCCTTTCTGGCGGCCAAAGCCCTTTACTTCCGTCACGGTCAAGCCCGTCACGTTCACATCGGCCAGGGCCTCGCGTACTTCGTCGAGCTTGAATGGTTTGATGATGGCGGTAATCTGTTTCATGGCTACTCCTTAAAATTGTTGGATTGTGGACAGATGGCTGCTTATTCGTAAAACTTCGACGTAATGGGGTAACGCCAGTCGCGGCCGAAGCCACGGTGCGTGACGCGGATGCCCACCGGCGACTGGCGCCGCTTGTATTCATTGATCTTGATCAGGCGCGTGATTTTCGCCACGTCGGCCGGCGGGTAGCCAGCCTCGATAATGTCGGCGATCGGCCGATTTTCTTCCATGTACAACTGCATGATGCCGTCGAGTATTTCATACGGCGGCAAGGAATCCTGGTCCAGCTGGTCGGCGCGCAGCTCGGCCGACGGTCCGCGCGTCAGGATGCGCTCGGGAATCACGTCCGACACGCTGTTGCGGTACGCGCACAAGCGGTAGACGAGGGTCTTGGCGATATCCTTGATCACGGCAAAGCCGCCCGCCATGTCGCCGTACAGGGTGCAATAGCCAACGGCCATCTCGCTCTTGTTGCCCGTCGTCAAGACGATGCTGCCATGCTTGTTCGACAGGGCCATCAGCAAGGTGCCGCGGATGCGCGCCTGGATATTCTCTTCCGTCGCATCTTCCGCCAGTCCCGCGAACTCCTCGGCCAGGGTGGCGCGGAAGGCGTCGAAAGTTTGCTTGATCGGAATTTCATCGTAGCGCACATTGAGGCGTTTTACCATGTCGCGCGAGTCGATCCACGAGATATCGGCCGTAAATTGCGACGGCATCATGACGGCGCGCACCTTGTCGGCGCCCAGCGCATCGACGGCGATCGCCAGGGTCAGCGCGGAATCGACGCCGCCCGACATGCCGATCAGCACGCCAGGGAAGCCGTTCTTGCCTATGTAGTCGCGCACGCCCAGCACCAGCGCCTGGTACACCTGCGCCTCCGTGGTCAAGGGTGCGGCCAGCGGCTGCGGCACGGGCGTGGCGCCGTCGAAGTCGACGACCTGCAAGTCTTCCTCGAAATGGCGCAGCTGGGCGCAGATCGTGCCGGCCGCATCCATGACAAACGAGTCGCCGTCGAAAATCAGCTCATCCTGGCCACCGACCAGGTTGGCGTACACGAGGGCCATGCCTTGCGCGCTGACGTTCTTGCGCATGGTTTCATAGCGCAGATGCTGCTTGTTCATGTGGTAGGGCGAGCCGTTCGGCACCAGCAGCACTTGCGCGCCGGCCGCGCGGGCGCGCATCGGCGCATGCTCGAACCACGTGTCTTCGCAGATATTGATGCCGAAACGCACGCCTTTCACGCCAAACACGAAAGCCTGGTCGGATGACGTAAAGTAACGTTTTTCATCGAACACGGTCGTATTCGGCAAGTCGTGCTTGCGGTAGGTGCCCAGCACTTCGCCGTTCAGCAGCACGGAGGCGGCATTGTGGCGCACGCCCTTCTCGTCTTGCAGGGGCAAGCCCACCACCACGTGCAAATCCTTGAACTGGGCCAGGTCGGCAGCCAGTCCCGCAAACGCTTCCTGCGTTTTTGCGTAGAATGCATTGCGCAGCAACAGGTCCTCGGGTGGATAGCCGACCAGCGACAGTTCCGGCGTGAGCACGATATCGGCGCCCGCCTCGAACGCGCGGCGGGAAAGGTCGAAGATCTTGGCACGGTTGCCGGCCAGATCGCCGACCGTACTATTCATTTGAGCAATTGCGACTTTGACTGTCATGATGATGATGGATATTTCGTTCTATTAAACAAGACAGGGGCGCGCAGGCCGATGGCGGCGCCCCGAGAGTGATGAATGCACACTACAACAATGAATTATCGCACGGCTATCGTCACTACCCTGGCTGAAATTGGCGAAGCGGCCTGGTCTGAACTGCTGGCAAGCCAGGCGGACGCCACTCCCTTCCTTTCCTACGCCTTTTTGCACGCGCTGCACGAGTCCGGCTGCGCCAGCGCGGACACGGGCTGGCAACCGAATTACCTAGTGCTGTGGCAAGGCGAGACCCTGGCCGCCGCCCTGCCCCTGTACCTGAAGATGCACTCGTATGGCGAATACGTGTTCGACTGGGCCTGGGCCGATGCATATCAGCAACATGGTCTTGAATATTACCCGAAACTGCTGTCCGCGATACCGTTTACGCCCGTCAGCGGCACGCGCTTGCTGGCCCGCGATGGCGAGGCGCGCGCGGCCCTGCTGGCCTTCCTGCAGGCGCAGCAGCAAGCGGCCGACGTGTCGTCCTGCCACATCCTGTTCCCGCCGGAAAGCGAAGCGCGCCAGCTGGAGGAAGCCGGCTACCTGATGCGTAGTGGCGTGCAGTTTCACTGGCTCAATCCGGGCTACACGGATTTCGAGCAATTCCTCGCCACCCTGGAACACAAGAAGCGCAAGAATATCCGCGCCGAGCGGCGCAAGGTGCGGGAAGCGGGCGTCACCCTGCGCCAGGTGCGCGGGGTGGACGCTCTTGATGCCGACTGGAAACTGTTCCACCGCTGCTACAGCAATACCTATGCGGAACACCGCTCCTCGCCTTACCTGAGCCTGGACTTCTTCCGGCGCATCGGCGCCAGCATGCCGCAGAACATACTCCTGGTGATCGCCGAGCGCGACGGCCGGGCCATTGCCGCCTCGCTGGTGATCCACACGGCCGACACCCTGTATGGCCGCTACTGGGGCGCACTCGAACACGTGCCTTGCCTGCATTTCGAGACGGCGTATTACCAGCCGCTGGAGTTTTGCATCGCCAACGGCATCGCCACCTTCGAAGGGGGCGCCCAGGGCGAGCACAAGATGGCGCGCGGCTTCCTGCCGCAAAAGACCTGGTCCGCCCACTGGCTGGCGCACCCGGCCTTTGCGGACGCCGTGCAGCGCTTCCTCGAGCGCGAACGGGGCGGCATCGACGCCTACCTCGATGAATTGAACGAGCACAGCCCGTTTCGCGCATAAAAAAACGCTCCCGGCCATCGCAGGCGGGGAGCGTTTTTCTTACCGGGTGTTCTTAGGCTTTGGCGGCGTCGGCCTTGAAGGCGGCAACGCCGTTCAGGATTTCTTCCTTGGCCACTTCAGGACCATACCAGCCGTCGATCTTGACCCATTTGCCTTTTTCCAGATCCTTGTAGTGCTCAAAGAAATGCTGGATCTGGCGCAAGCGCAGTTCGTTCAGGTCTTCCGGCTTTTGCCAGTGGCTGTAGATCGACAGGACCTTGTCGACTGGCACAGCCAGCACTTTCGCGTCTTCGCCCGACTCGTCGGTCATTTTCAGCACGCCGATAGGACGGCAGCGCACGACCACGCCCGGGATCAGCGGGAACGGGGTGATGACCAGCACATCGACCGGGTCGCCGTCCGGCGACAGGGTGTTCGGCACGTAGCCGTAGTTGCACGGGTAATGCATGGCGGTACCCATGAAGCGATCGACGAAAATCGCGCCGCTTTCCTTGTCGACTTCGTACTTGATCGGATCGGCATTCATCGGGATTTCGATGACGACGTTGAAATCGTTCGGCAGATCGCGGCCGGAAGAGACGTTATTCAAACTCATGGGGTTCCTCATTAGCGGATTGTGTTTTAACCGCGCAATTATAGCGAAGTACAGGCAGCTTGTGCGATGCAGCAGCGGCTCGCCGGCGTTTTGCGCGTCCAGCCAGCAACAGTGGCGTGCATGGCCCGCCGGCGCGCGCAACCGGCCATCGAGAGAATAAACAAACCATCGGCAATAATAAGTATAAACACCTAAGCAATACTACCGACGCCTTGAATCAATGCCGATGGAATATCTGCGTATTTTCATTTGAATATCGCCACACGCCAGGCATGGTTATTATAATCCGCATTGCATTTTTTGCAGCCACTTATAACAACAGTTTTATTCTCATTCATTCCTCGGCGCCCCTGCATTATTGCGCGGCCACCCCGCCGCCCCCCTCCAGGCGGCCTGCCAGCCCCGCAACACCGTTATCCAGCATAATATTTGTTCTTATTTGAAGTGTTTATTTGATTCAAACAAGAGCCCCGCCAAAAAATGGCGCTACCGGAAGACAATCATCAATTCTGATAAACTGTCACATTCTGGTGATTCCAAACTTTGTATATTCTGCAATCGACGCCTTCCCTGAATTCAATATGGCGCATCACGCGCCACCGATAAATCCTTGCAAAAAGGAATATGATGATTCCCTCTTTCCGGCCCGGTCCTTTATTAAAGGTCACCGGCGTTATTTTCATTCTGTTTGGCCTCGCCCTGCTGGGCGGCGGCATCTGGCTGGCCACGCTCGGCGGCTCCTGGTACTACTTGCTGGCCGGTATAGGCATGCTGATCGCCGGCGCGCTGGTATTCCAGGGCAAGCGCAGCGCGCAACCGTTCATGGCGCTGCTGCTGCTCGCCACCCTGATCTGGTCCCTCATTGAAGTGAAATTCGACTGGTGGCAATTGTTGCCGCGCCTGGACATCTGGTTTGCCGCCGCCGTCTGGCTGCTGCTGCCCTTCGTCAGCCGCCGCCTGGCCCCTCCCGCCGGCGCAGCGAAACAGCCGCAAGCGGGCAAGACGGCCCTCTCCGCCGCCGTGGCCCTGACCGTCATCGCCGGCGTCATCGCCCTGTTCCAGGACTACCATGACCTGCATGGCGACGTGCCGGCCGAAAACATGGCCGCCACGGCCTCAGGCGACCTGGCGCCCGGCGTCGAGCACAACGACTGGTCCGCGTATGGCCGCTCCGGCTATGGCGACCGCTATGCCCCGGCCGCGCAGATTACGCCGGCGAATATTTCCGGCCTGAAAGAAGCCTGGACCTATCACACGGGCGACTTCAAGGGTCCGAACGACCCGGGCGAGATCGCCAACGAAGTCACGCCGCTGAAGGTCAATGACATGCTGTACCTGTGCACGCCGCACAATATCGTCATCGCCCTGAACCCGGACACGGGCAAGGAAATCTGGCGCCACGATCCGAAGATCAACCGCGACGCGGCCAGCTACCAGCACATGATCTGCCGTGGCGTGGCCTACTGGGACGTGAACGCGGGCCGCGCGAAGAACAATCCGGCCCCCGAAGCTGCCGGCATGGAATGCCCGCGCCGCATCCTGGCGCCGACCATGGATGGCACCATGATCGCCGTCAATGCCGATACGGGCGAGTCGTGCAAGAGCTTTGGCAACAACGGCGTCGTCAACCTGTATAAAAACATGGCCATGATCAAGCGCGGTTTCCTGATGCCAACGTCGCCGCCGGCCGTCTCGCAGAAAATGGCCGTGATCGCCGCCAGCGTGACGGACAACCATTCGACGGAAGAGCCATCGGGCGTGATCCGCGGCTACGATCCCGTCACCGGCAAGCTGATGTGGAACTGGGACCCGGCCACGCCAGAAGACACGGCGCCTTTCCCTGAAGGCAAGAACTACACCAACAACTCGCCCAACTCGTGGGGCGTGGCCAGCATCGATGAAAAGCTGGGCATGGTTTACATTCCGATGGGCAATGAAACCCCCGATACCTGGGGCGGCAACCGCAACAAGAATGGCGAGAAATTCAACAGCGCCATCGTCGCGCTGGACCTGGCGACGGGTAAAGTACGCTGGGTCTACCAGACCGTGCACCACGATATCTGGGACATGGACATCGGCGGCCAGCCGAGCCTGGTCGACATCGACACGCCGAAAGGTAAAGTGCCCTCTGTTGTTGCCACGACGAAACGCGGCGACATCTACGTGATCGACCGCCGCGACGGCAGCCTGGTCGTGCCGGCACCGGAAAAACCCGTGCCGACAAGTAATCCTGCCGCCGGCGACACCCTGTCGCCCACGCAGCCGTTCTCGGCCCTGACCTTCTTGCCAGAACGCAATATCAGCGAAGCGGACATGTGGGGCACCACGCCGTTCGACCAGCTCGCTTGCCGCATCATCTTCAAGGAACGCCGCTATGAAGGCCCGTTCACGCCGCAAACGGCCGGCAAGGGCGCCGTCATCTCGCCGGGCCCGCTCGGCATCTTCGAATGGGGTGGCGCGGCCATCGACCCCGTGCGCCAGTTGTTGATCGTCAACCCAGACTACATGGGCTTCCTGGAAAAACTCGTGCCGCGCGCGGAAACGACGGCCAAGGGCGGCACGGGTGGCGAAATGGGCTTGCAGCCGCAGACGGGCGTGCCGTTCGCCGTGGAAATCAAGGCCTTCCTGTCGCCGCTGGGCTTCCCATGCCAGGCACCGCCGTGGGGCTATGTGGCCGCCGTCGACCTGCGTACCATGAAGAAAGTGTGGATGCACAAGAACGGCACCACGCGCGACAGCGGTCCCGTGCCGATTCCCTTGCCGCTGGGCGTGCCCAGCCTGGGCGGCATGGTCACCACGGGCGGTGGCGTGACCTTCCTCAGCAGCACGCTCGACTACTACATCCGCGGCTACGACGTCAGCAACGGCAAAGTGATCTGGAAAGCCCGCCTGCCAGCCGGCGGCCAGGCTACGCCGATGAGCTATGTGTCGAACAAGTCGGGACGCCAGTTCGTCGTCGTCATGGCCGGCGGCCACGGTTCGCTGGGCACGAAGATGAGCGACACCCTGGTCGCGTATGCCTTGCCGGAAGGCACTACGGTAACGAAGAAGTAAGTTAGTCAGTCAGGTAGCAGCGCACTCCGCCATGGGGTGCGCACAAAGAAAAAGCCGTTCAGTCTGCACTGAACGGCTTTTTTACGTCCGAGGAAATGATCTACAAGGCTTACAGGATGGTAGCCAGTGCGCACTGCCGGTAATGCGCGGCAGCCTGTTCCGTCTGCTGCAGGGCGTCGTGCATCTGCGCCAGCTTCAGGTGGGCGTCGCGCACCATCTGCGGCTCATTGGCATCCGACAAGGCCTGCTCCAGGTGGCGCTGGGCCTTGCCCCACAGTTTTTGCTTCAGGCACAAGGTGCCCAGGGTCAGCGCCAGTTCCGCATCCAGCGGACGCTGCTTCATCCATTGCTCGCAATGCTCGATCTGCAGCAGCAGGGCCGGCGTGCCGCTTGGCGCCGCCGCTTCGCGGTAGGCGCGCACGACGCGCTCGTCCCAGTCGGCGGCCAGCGACTCTTCGCACACAAGGCGCGCTTCGTCGTGCAGGCCGCGCGCATTCAGGGCCGTGGCGGCGCGGCAGGCGATATACGGCTTGACCCGGTCCGCGCTTGGCACGGTGGACCACACGCGCATCAGCGACTCGGCGTCATGCGAGGGGTCGGACAGCAGATGGTCGTAGGCCAGTTCGCGCAGGCGCGACGACAGGGCCGGATGCAGCGCGCGGTGCTTGTCGAGCGAACGCACGAGGCGCAGCACTTCCGGCCAGTTCTTCGCCTGCTGCTCGGCTTTCAGCGACCATTGCAGCGCGTGGATGTGGCGCGTGCCGCTGGCATTGAGTTCGCGCACGGCGGCCAGGGCCGCTTCCGGCTGGTGGTCGTCGACCAGCAATTCCGTCACCGTCATCAAGCGGGCCGTCTTCAGGCTGGCATCGCCTTCAACGCGCGACAGCCAGCTGTCGCGGCGTTCGGACTGGCGCATGCGGTGCGCGGCGCGCGCGCCGATCAGCGCGGCCAGGCCGGCGTTCTCTTCCAGCTCGGCGGCGCGCAAGGCGGCCTTCTCGGCATGGCCGAAACGGCCTTCGAACAGGGCTTTCAAGGCTTCGCGCAAGCCCTTGTTGCCGTCGCGCTCACGCTTGCGCTGGCGGTAGGCCGCCACTTGCGCCGGCATGCGCACGGTGGCGCGCACGGCGCGCACCAGCAGGTACAGCAGCACGAACAGCACGACCTGCAGCAGCAGGAAGAAATTCAGCGACAAATCGATGCGGTATGGCGGATAGAACAGCACCACGTTGCCGGGGTTGAAACGGGCCGTCACGGCGATACCGATCGCCGCGGCCATCAGGGCGAGTAACCAGAGAAATAGACGCATGGGCTCAGGACTTCGCTTTGTAGTTGCGCACAGCCGTCAGGCTGTCGGACAAGGTTGGCATTTCGATGGCCAGGTTGCTGCCCTGCACCTGGCGCAGCAGGGCTTGCGCCGTCTGCGTGCTCTTGGCGCGGGTGTCGAAATACTTGGCCAGCGCATCCTGTGCGGCGATCAAATCGTTGCGGAAAGCCGTTTCATTGCGCGACAACAAGGCCATGCGGGCATTGAGCAGGCGCAACTTGACGTTTTCACGCAAGAAATACGATTGCGTCGGCGACAGCATCAGTGCTTCCGGCGTATCGACGCGGCGGATGCGTATCAATTGACGCACGTCGGCCCACATGTCGCCGCTCCAGGTATTGAAGCCGTCGCGCACTTTTTGCAGCAGCGGTTCCGGCGCAGGCGGCCCCATCAGCTTGCCGCTCGCATCGCGCACGGGCTTGGCCTTGCCCGGTTTTTCCGGTGCGGCCGGCAAGGCCGGCGTTTCGTCGGACAGCATCGGCAGCGAATCGACCTGGGCGATCACGGCGTCGAGGCGCAGGGCCACGCCCGTCGAATCGACGCTGGGCAGGGCTTTCAATTTTTCCATGTCGCGCCCGATGGCGCGGCGGATGGTGATGAATTGCGGCTTGTCGGAACGCGACAGGCTGCGGTCCGCGTTTTGCAGGGCAATCAGCGCGCCGGGCACGTTGCCGGCCAGTTGCAGCTGCTGGCTGGCCGTCGACAGCACTTGCTCGATTTCCGTCAGCGCCCACTCGTCGCGGTTCTTCGACAAGTCGTTGTACAGTTGTTCCAGCGCAAGCTGCTGGCTTTGCGTTTCGCTCTGGCGGTTTTCCAGCGCGCCCACCTTGATTTGCAGCTCTTTCGTGCCTTCTTGCACGTTGCGCGCCAGCACGCCCGTTTCGGCGTTGCTGACATCGCCTTTTTGCAGGCGCTTGGCCACTTCTTCGCGCAAGTTGCGGATCTGCTTGCTGGTCGACCAGCTTTGCGCAGCCAGCAGCACGGCCAGCACGATGACGGCGATGCTCATGGGCTTTTGCAGCTGTTCCAGCAGGGTCGGCGCGCGGCCGGCAGGTTGGTCGGCCGCCTGCGGCGCCGTCTTCACGGCGCTGCCAGGCGTTGCATTCGGTTCGGAGAGTGTAGGCATTTCGTTCATGGTCGTGATTGTAACGCGGCGAGCACTCCTGCGTCGCCTGATCCTGTCAAGGTGACTCGGGCAAAACCCAGGGCCGCCGCCGTTTGTGCAATGCGGGCGTGCGGCACGATCAGATGCTGCTGTTGCATTTTCACAACAGCTGCCTTTTCAGCATCCATTTCGCCCAGCAGCGCCAGCAAGCCGCGCAGCGCTTCCGAGCTGGTGATGATCCAGTCATTATTATGCTGCAACAGGTTTTCCAGGGTCGCCCGCAAGGATGGCGTCAACCTTGGCACCTTGCGGCGGTAGGCCGTGACGAACTCGACAGTTGCTCCCGCAGCGCGCAAGCCGTCGGCCAGGTAATCGCGTCCGCCATCGCCGCGCACGATCAGCACGCGCTTGCCGCGCAGGGCCGGCAAGTCCAGCGCCAATAATAGATGTTCGGAGTCGCTGCGCGCCGTGTCCAGCGGACTCGTGATGGTCGCGTTGGCGTCCGTGACGCCATGCGCGCCCAGGGCCATCCGGCTGCCCTCGCCCACCACGGCCAGCGGCAGGCCGGGGGGCCAGGCGGGCAGATGCGCAAAGACGCAATCGATGGCGTTGGGCGAGACGAACGCCACCAGGTCGTAATCGCTCAGGCGGGCCAGCACGGCTTGCAGCCGCGCGCATTCCTCTGCGCCGTCAAGCGCGTGGATTTCCAGCAGCGGCAGCAATTGCACGGGCAAGCCCAGCGCCGCGATCCGGGCAGCCAGCGGCCCCGCTTGCGCCGCGGGCCGCGTGATCACCACGGTGTCAGGCATGCGGCGCCAGGCCTTCATGGTTGTCGGGCGTGACTGCGCACGAGGCGAGGATGCCGGCGGCATCTTGCCCGCGCAGCAATTCGGCCACTTGCTCGCCCAGCTGTTCCGGCGCGCCGGCAGCACCGCTAACATCGGCGCTGGCCATGCGCGCGCCGTCCGGCGTGGCGACCATGGCGCGCAAGCGCATCTGCCCGCCCTCGACGGTGGCGAACGCGGCCAGCGGAATCTGGCAGCTACCGCCGAAGATCTTCGACACCTTGCGCTCGGCCGTGACGGCTTGCGCCGTGGCCGTGTGGTTCAGCGGCGCCAGCAGGCGCACCAGGTCGGCGCCGTCCGCGCGCCCGCTGCGGATCTCGATCGCCATGGCGCCCTGGCCGGCGGCCGGCAAGCTGTCTTCCGGCGCCAGCACGGCGCGGATGCGCGACGCCAGGCCCAGGCGTTTCAAGCCGGCTGCGGCCAGGATGATGGCCGCATAGTCGCCACGGTCCAGCTTGCCCAAACGCGTATCGAGGTTGCCGCGCAGGGGCAGAATCGTCAGGTGCGGGTAGCGCGCGGCGATCAGCGACTGGCGGCGCAGGCTGCTGGTGCCGACGACGGCGCCGTGCGGCAGCTCGGCCAGGCTGGCGTAATCGTTCGACACGAACGCATCGCGCGGGTCTTCGCGCTCGAGGATGGCGGCCAGGGCAAAGCCTTCCGGCAACTCCATCGGCACGTCTTTCAGCGAATGCACGGCCAGGTCGGCGCGGCCTTCTTCCATCGCCACTTCCAGCTCCTTGACGAACAGGCCCTTGCCGCCTACCTTGGACAAGGCGCGGTCCAGAATCTGGTCGCCGCGTGTGGTCATGCCGAGAATTTCGACGCTACACTGCGGATACAGGGCGGCCAGGCGGGCGCGCACGTGTTCAGCTTGCCACATGGCAAGACGGCTCTCGCGCGTGGCGATCACCAGGCGGGCAGGAATATTCAATTCGTTCGGGGTCAATTCGGATGCTTTCAAAACAAGTTCTTTCGCTGTGGCTGTCGTTGTCATTATCGTTGCCATTTCGCCCGTCTGATATCAATTTTGTATCGGGTGGCGCCTGGCGTCGCTATAATCGTTATCGCTTAGCCTAGAAGGCCAAGTCAGGCTAGCGTCCATGTTGAAGACCACAAATTTTATCATGCGCCCCCTCCCCTCTGCGGCCAAACGCCCGGTGCGATCCACATTCCCTTGCTTTTACACTTACTTTGGTTCTTTATTATGCTCAATGACGCAGTAGCACCAGAAATAGTTCCAGCGGCCGGCTCCGACAAGGATGCGCCGCTGAAAGAAGACATCCGCCTGCTGGGCCGCCTGCTGGGCGACGTGCTGCGCGAACAAGAAGGCGACGCCGTCTTCAATGTGGTGGAAACCATACGCCAGACGTCCGTGCGCTTCCGCCGCGAAGCGGACGCGGACGCCGCGCTGGAACTCGACGCCATGCTCAAGGAACTGAGCCGCGAACAGACGATTTCCGTCGTGCGCGCCTTTTCCTACTTTTCGCACCTGGCCAACATTGCGGAAGATCAACACCACATCCGCCGCCGCCGCGCCCACCTGCTGGCCGGCTCGCCGGCGCAAAAGGGCAGCGTCAGCTTCGCGCTGAGAAAACTGCGCCTGGCCGGCGTGCCGCGCAAGACGGTCGACACCTTCTTCCAGGACGCCCTGATCGCCCCCGTGCTGACGGCCCACCCGACGGAAGTGCAGCGCAAGAGCATCCTCGACGCCGAGCACGACATTGCCCGCCTGCTGGCCGAGCGCGACTTGCCGCAGACGCCGAAAGAGCGGCACGCCAACATGCAGCTGCTGCGCTCGCGCGTGGCCACCCTGTGGCAGACGCGCATGCTGCGCTACTCGAAGCTGACGGTGGCCGACGAGATCGAAAACGCCCTGTCCTACTACCGCATCACCTTCCTGCGCGAACTGCCGGGCCTGTATGACGACATCGAGGACGATATCGCCGCCGAATACCCGAACGGCGACGGCACGATCGAGCCCATCAACGCCGCCTACGTGCAGATGGGCAGCTGGATCGGCGGCGACCGCGACGGCAACCCGAACGTCAACGCGGGCACCATGCAGCACGCGCTGGCGCGCCACGCCACCACCATCCTCGACTTTTACCTCGACGAAGCGCACGCGCTGGGCGCGGAATTGTCCGTCTCCACCCTGATGGTGGGCGTGAGCGCGGAACTGCAGGCGCTGGCCGACCAGTCGCCCGACGCCTCGCCGCACCGCAGCGACGAGCCGTACCGCCGCGCCCTGATCGGCATCTATGCGCGCCTGGCCGCCACGGCCCGCGCCCTGGGCGCCACCAACATCCTGCGCAAGGAAGTGGGCGCCGCGGCCGCCTACCCGGACGCGGCCGCCTTTGTGGCCGACCTGCGCACCATCGTCGCCTCGCTCGAATCGCACCACGGCGCCGCCCTCGTGCGCCCGCGCCTGGCCACCCTGGCGCGCGCGGCCGACATCTTCGGTTTCCACCTGGCGTCGCTGGACATGCGCCAGACCTCGGACGTGCACGAGCGCGTGCTGGCCGACCTGTTCGCGAAAAGCGACGTGGCCGCCGATTACACGGCCCTGTCCGAGGAAGATAAGCAGGCGCTGCTGCTGAACGAACTGGCCCAGCCGCGCCTGCTGTACTCGCCCTACATCGCCTACGCGGCGGAAACGGATTCCGAACTGGCGATCCTGCGCGCAGCGCGCGACATCCGCCAGCGCTACGGCGCGCGGGCCATCCGCAACTACATCATTTCGCACACGGAAACCGTGTCCGACTTGCTGGAAGTGTTGCTGCTGCAAAAGGAAACGGGCTTGCTGCGCACCGACTGGCAAACTGGCGACAGCATCTGCGAGCTGATGGTCATCCCCCTGTTCGAGACGATACCCGACCTGCAGCGCGCGGCAGGCATCATGAGCCAGGTCATGGCCTTGCCTTTGGTCAAACAACTGATCGCCAAGCAGGGCCAGTTGCAGGAAGTCATGCTCGGTTATTCCGATTCGAACAAGGATGGCGGCTTCCTCACGTCCAACTGGGAACTGTACAAGGCGGAACTGGCGCTGGTCGCCGACTTCCAGAAGGCCGGCGTCAAGCTGCGCCTGTTCCATGGCCGCGGCGGCACGGTGGGCCGTGGCGGCGGACCCAGCTACGAAGCCATCCTGGCCCAGCCGCCGGGCACCGTCAACGGCCAGATCCGCCTGACGGAGCAAGGCGAGATCATCGCCTCGAAGTTTTCCAACGCGGAAATCGGCCGGCGCAACCTGGAATTGCTGGTGGCCGCCACCCTGGAAGCGAGCCTGGCGCCGCAGGAAGCCAATCCGGCCCGCAACGGCCAGCTGGCGCAGTTCGAAGCCGTGATGGCGCAACTGTCGGACCTCGCCTATCACGCCTACCGCCACCTCGTGTATGAAACGCCGGGTTTTACGGAATATTTCTTCTCGGCTACGCCGATCGCGGAAATCGCCGAGCTGAACCTCGGTTCGCGCCCCGCCTCGCGCAAGGCCAACCAGCGCATCGAAGACTTGCGCGCCATTCCCTGGGGCTTTTCCTGGGGCCAGTGCCGCTTGCTGCTGCCGGGCTGGTTCGGCTTCGGCAGCGCCATCGAAACGTGGATCAAGCAAGCCGACGGGGCCGCGAAAGATGACAGGATCGCCACCCTGCGCGCCATGTACGCCGAATGGCCATTCTTCGCTACCCTGCTGTCGAACATGGACATGGTGCTGGCCAAGACGGACCTGGCGATCGCCTCGCGCTATGCGGAACTGGTGGCGGACCAGGGCTTGCGCGAACGCATCTACAAGCGCATCACGGACGAGCACGGCAACACCCTGCGCTGCCTGGAGCTGATCACCGGCAACACGGAACGCCTGGCGGGCAATCCGCTGCTGGCCCGTTCGATCCAGAACCGCTTCGCCTATCTCGACCCGCTGAACCACCTGCAGGTGGAGTTAATCAAGCGCAACCGCGCCCTGTCGGCGGAAAGCCGGATCGACGAAAGGGTGCACCGCGGCATCCAGCTGTCGATCAATGGCGTGGCGGCCGGCCTGCGCAACACGGGCTGATCGCACCGCCTTGCCATCGGCAAACAGGGCCGGCACCGCAAGGGCCGGCCCTTTTGCTTGCCCAATGGAAAAATATTCTCAAGAAAACAACAATTGGTATTACACTAGCGTCGGATACCTTCCCCTCTCCGGCGCCAGGCGCACGGCAGCGGCCAACCACGACGCCAGGGACGCGGATGAGCAAATGGTCGATTGAAACCCTGAGTGGCGCTTGCGGCGCCCTCATCCTGATCATGCTGGGCTGGTTCGCCGGCGCGGCCTGGCAAGAACTCGATTTCTGGCAGCATGTCTGGCTGGCCCTGCTGCTGCTGGCCGCCGCCGTCGCCGTCCTCTGGCTGATGCGCAAGCTGCGCAGCCACCTGGCCCTGACGCGCGCGCAGCTCGACGATAGCCTGATGCGCTACCAACACCTGAGCGAAACGGCGCAGGACGGCATGTGGCAAACGGATGCGCACGGCCGCATCCTGCACGTCAACCAGCGCCTGTGCGACATGCTGGGCGTCCCCGCGGAACAGCTGCTGGACCACTCGATGGACGAATTCCACGACGAAGCCACCTTGCTGCGCCTGTGTCCGCTGCGCCAGACGGCGACGGATAGTTGCATGGGAGAACTGCATTACCAGCATGGCGACGGCTCGGAACGCTGGGCCATGCTCAGCGGACGCCGCCTGTACGACCAGCGCGGCACCCTGACGGGAGCGCTGGTCATGGCCAGCGACATCACGGAACACAAGCGGGCCGAACACGCGCTGACCGTCGCCCATGCGGAGCTGGAAAGCCGCGTGGCCCTGCGCACGGCCCAGCTGCTCGACGTCAATCTCCAGCTGTCCGCGGAAATCGCCATGCGCGCGCAAACGGAAGCGGCCCTGGCGCGCAGCGAAGAGCGGCTGCAGGACATCATTTCCATGATGCCCCTGTCGCTGTTCCTGAAAGACGCCGATTCGCGCATGCTGCTGATGAACCAGGCTTGCGAGCAGCAATGGGGCGTGCTGTTCCAGGATATCGCCGAGGGACGCGACGTGCAGCACTTTCCCTCGGACCAGACCCAGGCATTCCACGCGGCGGACCAGGAAGCGTTTGCCAGCCGCCAGGTGGTGATCCGCGAAGAACTCGTGTGGAATGCGCGGCTGCAGGAAAACCGCCTGCTGCAGACGCATAAAAAACCCATCTTCGATGCGCAAGGCCGGCCGCAGATGATCATCGCCATGGGCATCGACATCACGGAAAGCAAGCGCAACGAGGATAACCTGCAGCGCACCCTGGCCCAGCTGCGCGAACTGACCGACCACCAGCAGACCATCAAGGAAGAGGAAAGGCGCCGCATCGCGCTCGACATTCATGACGACCTGGGCCAGAACCTGATGGTGCTGCGCATCGACGTGTCGCTGCTGCACGCGCGCACTGCCAGGACCCACCCGCGCCTGCACCGCCACGCCCAGCGCGTGCTCGACACCATCGACGCCACCATCCGCTCGGTGCGCATCATCATCAATGACTTGCATCCCAGCACCCTGGAACTGGGCCTGGGCCCGGCAGCCGAATGGCTGATACGCCAGATGGAAAGCCGCGGCGCCATCCGCTACCAGCTCTCGCTCGACAGCGAGGCGCCCGACCTGGGCCTGGACCAGCGCCAGACGTCGGCCATCTTCCGCGTGCTGCAGGAATCGCTGTCGAACATCGTGCGCCACGCCCAGGCCAGCGAAGTGGAAGTGGCGCTGGCGCAAGATACGGATGCCATCGTGCTGCGCATCAGCGACAACGGCATCGGCATGCAGCCGGACGCCCACGGCAAGAAGGCCGCCTTCGGCCTGAAGAGCATCCGCGAACGTGTCCATGCGCTGGGCGGCGAACTGCGCATCGACAGCCAGGAGGGCCAGGGCACGGCGCTGGCCATCCGCCTGCCGATCGCCAAAAGCCAGGCCGTCGAAGCCTAGGACAATTCCAGGGCGAAAAAAAAGAGGCTTGCGCCTCTTTTTTATTGCCTGCTGACTACTTAATTTTGCGTCAAGAAGGTTTTCAGCTTGTCCGAACGCGAAGGCTGGCGCAGCTTGCTCATGGCTTTCGCTTCGATCTGGCGGATGCGCTCGCGCGTCACGTCGAACTGCTTGCCCACTTCTTCCAGCGTGTGGTCGTTCGACATTTCCACGCCGTAACGCATGCGCAGCACTTTCGCTTCGCGCGGCGTCAGGGAGTCCAGCACTTCCTTGATCACGTTGCGCATCGACGCGTGCAGCGCGGCGTCCAGCGGCGCCAGGGTCGTGTTGTCTTCGATGAAGTCGCCCAGTTGCGAATCGCCATCTTCGCCCATCGGCGTTTCCATGGAAATCGGCTCTTTCGCGATCTTCATGATCTCGCGCACCTTGTTTTCCGGCATTTCCATCTTGACGGCCAGGGTCGCCAGGTCCGGCTCGCTGCCCGTTTCCTGCATGATCTGGCGCGAGATGCGGTTCATCTTGTTGATCGTTTCGATCATGTGCACCGGCACGCGGATGGTGCGGGCCATGTCGGCGATCGAACGCGTGATGGCCTGGCGGATCCACCAGGTGGCGTAGGTCGAGAACTTGTAGCCGCGGCGGTATTCGAATTTATCGACAGCCTTCAGCAAGCCGATGTTGCCTTCCTGGATCAGGTCGAGGAATTGCAAGCCGCGGTTGATGTATTTCTTGGCGATCGAAATGACCAGGCGCAAGTTGGCGACCGTCATTTCGCGTTTCGCGTGACGGGCGCGCTTTTCGCCGGCAGCCATCTGCTTGTTGATCTTGCGCAAGTCTGCCAGCGGCAGGGCCACGCGGGCTTGCAGGTCGATCATCTTCTTTTGCAGTTCCTTGACGGCAGGCACGTTGCGGCTGAGGATGGCGCTGTACGGATACTTGCAGTCGACTTCGCGGTCGACCCATTCCAGGTCGCATTCATTGCCCGGGAACACCTTGATGAAGTGGGCGCGCGGCATGCCGCATTTGTTCACGCACAGTTCCAGCACGGCGCGCTCGATGTGGCGCACTTCTTCCATCTGGCCGCGCAGGGTGTCGCACAGCTTTTCGACGACCTTGGCCGTGAAGCGGATGCCCAGCAATTCCTGCGAAATGGCTTCCTGCGCCTTGACGTAGGCTTTCGAGTTGTAACCCTCGGGCGCCTTGCGCATCTTGTCGTACTGCGTCGAAATGACGTTGAATTTCTCCAACGCATTCTTTTTCAGCTGGGCCAATTGCTCGCTGGAGAAACCGGCCGCGCCGCCATTGGCGTCGCCGTCTTCTTCCTCGGCTTCTTCTTCCTCTTCCTCGTCGTCACCGCTGGCGGCGGCGGGCGCAGCGGCAGCGGCAGGCGCCGGGGCATTGCTTTCGTTCAAATCGACGAAACCGTCGACCACTTCATCGACCTTGATTTCGTCGCGCGCGATTTTTTGCGACAGCGCAACGATTTCGCCGATGGTGGTCGGGCAGGCGGAAATCGCCTGGATCATGTCCTTCAAGCCGCCTTCGATGCGCTTGGCGATCTCGATCTCGCCTTCACGCGTCAGCAGCGCCACGGCGCCCATTTCACGCATGTACATGCGCACGGGGTCGGTGGTGCGGCCGAAGTCGGAATCGACCGTCGACAGGGCGGTCGCGGCAGCCGCTTCCACTTCATCGTCGCTGGTGACGGTGGCGACGTTGTCGGTCAACAACAGACTTTCCGCGTCAGGGGCGCGCTCGTAGACGGCGATGCCCATGTCGTTGAAGGTGGCGATGATGCCTTCGATCGCTTCCGGATCGATGATGTTTTCCGGCAATTGGTCATTGATCTCGGCATAGGTGAGGAAACCGCGTTCCTTACCCATGTTGATCAAGCCCGTGATCTGCTTGCGGCGGCGTTCCAGGTCCGCTGCCGATGCTTCCGGATCGCCCAGCGCATCGGCCAGGCCGCCCTTGGCCTTGCGGTCGCGCGCTTTCGAGACGGCCTTCAGTTCGGCGCGCTCGACGGCGTTCAGTGCTGCCACTTCGTCGTTTTCCGGCGTGAATTCGCTCGGTTTGCGGCCACGGCGGCCAGGTACCTTGACGGTCGGCAAGAAGTAATTCGAGGTATCGATGGCGGCCAGCGCATCGGCGTCCGTGGTCTTGCTGACCACTTGCGCGCCGGTGATGATGGTCACGGGCGCCGCTTCAGGCTTGGCGCGCACGACTTTCGAACGGGCTGCCGTCACCACCTTGTTCGTGGCGGCGCTTTCGCTGACCTTGCGCGGCGCAGGCGCCGCCTTGGCGCTAGGCGCCACCTTGACGCTCGGCGTCTTGACGGGCGCCGCTTCCACGGCGTCGGCGGCGTCGGCCACGGGCGCGGCAACCGCTGCTTCCGCTACCGTTTCGGCCGGCGGCACGGCAGCCAGGCGCGAGCGGCTTTTCTTCACCACGGTGACGACGGTCGGCGCCGTCGTGACGGTGGCTTCCGGATTCGCTTGCGCATTATCGATGAAGTAAGATAAAGTCGTTTTGGGTACGGCAAGCGGCGCCGCGGCTGGGCGTGGCGCCTTGGCGGACAACGTTAAAGTTTTTGGCGTATTCTTCATGAGATATCTCTTAATGCGAGACCAGATGGTGTCGGCGCGAAGTGAATGATTCCACCTAAGCCTGCGAAACCGGACTCGATGGAGCGTATTGTTGCGGCTGCCGTCAAGGGCAGCGGCGCCTGTCTATCGTGACGTTCATAGCCCGCGCATCCGGCATGAGGAGCGCGGGGCCGAAGCCGGGTCAGATAAATAAGCGATGTACATTGCGGAATGAAAAAAAGCCCGTACCAGAACGGGCTTGAATCTATTGTTGTTCAGTGAAGACACAGCGGAGAGCAAGATTATGCACGAAGGCCCGTTATCTGAATAATTGATAAGTGGAATAACCGATATCAAAAATATCAATAATGGTGGCCCTGCGCCGCACTGCTCCTATCCCCTGCACACCTGAGCCAGACCTTCAAAAACAGGGTCCAGTCATCAGCGCAAGCCGACATTATACACATTTCCCGTATTTCGCGCTGTGCCGGCTGTAGTGCGAACCCGCTTATCGCAGGTCAAGTTGCCAAAAAAGACAATGCACTTGCCTGTGGCGCGTGCTATGCTCCCCTTTTATAGCCCAACCAATGATGTCGATGACCAGCTCCACGCCAGACCAGCAAGCCACCACTCCTGACACGCCAGTCGATGCAGCCCCAGCGGCGGCACCGGCCGCAGCGACCACGCCGGCGCCTGCCGGCCTGACCGCGCGCGCGCTGCTGAAACAGTTCCAGGAGCAATTCCCGCCATTCCGCGATTGCCTGCCCTTGTCGATCGGTATCGACAAGCAGATCCTCGCGCGGCTGCCGGACCTGGACCGCAAGCTGATGCGCACGGCGCTGGGCATCCACACGGGTTCGCTGCGCTACCTGCGCGTGATGGAAAAAGCCAAGGTACGCTACGACCTCGACGGCACCGCCGGCGCGGAAGTGACGCAAACCCACCGCGACCACGCCACGCAAGTATTGCAGCAGCGCTTCAAGAAGGAAGCCGAGCGCAAGAAAGCCGAGCGCGATGCCGCGGCCGCCGAAGAAGCGAACCGTTTGCGCCTGGAAAAACTGAATCAGCTGACCGCGAAATTCTCGCGCAAAGGCTGATCCGGTTTCATGGACACAGCTGCCGCACCGCCACTGCCCCCCTATCAAGGCATTGCACTCGACCACGTCAAGCTGGTACGCACCAGCGATGATGCGCAGGCGGCCATGGCCGCCCTGCTGGCAGCGGACGCCATCGGCTTCGATACGGAATCGAAGCCGACCTTTGTGAAGGGCGAATCCTCCACGGGACCGCACCTGATCCAGCTGGCCACCGACGACATCGCCTACCTGTTCCAGGTGGGCAGCACGCCGGCGCCGGCCCTGGCCGAACTCAAGGCCATCCTCGAATCGACCACCACCCTGAAGGTGGGCTTCGGCCTGTCCGACGACGTCAAGCGCCTGCGCAACAAGCTGGGCATCGCCCCGGCCCAGGTGCTCGACCTGTCCGTCGCCCTGCGCGGCGGCCAGCGCAACGACCTGGGCGCGAAGACGGCCGTGGCCAAGTTCTTCGGCCTGCACCTGCAGAAATCGAAAAAGATTTCCACCACCAACTGGGCCACGTCGCGCCTGACGGAAAAGCAGATCCTGTATGCGGCCGACGATGCGCAAGTGGCCCTGCGCGTGTACCGCCGCTGGATCGCCGACGGCGGCAAGGTCGCGCCGCAAAAAGCCCCGCGCGCCAGCACGCCGCCAGCCCCGCCGCCTATCGCCGCCTGAGCCGGTGCGCCTTCCTGCAGCATGAGCAAGAGTAAGTCCATCGGCACCACGCTTGACGCGATCGCCGCCGCCGAACAGGCGCTGGGGCGGCAGCTGCCCGCATCCCATGTGCAATGGTTATTGGAGAACAATGGCCGCGCGCTGGGCGCCTTGAGCGTGTTTCCCGTCTACGACGCAGCCAATGCGCGCAAGACGTGGGAGTCGATAGCACGCCATTACCGCGAAGGCTGGCAGGAATGGCTGGAGAATGCCGGGACAGGCGACGAGGCCGGCAGCCTGCTGCCCTTCGCCCAGTTCGGCACGGGCGATTACTACTGTTTTGATTATGCGCAAACGGGGCCATCGGGCGAACCCGTGGTCGTGCTGTGGTCGCACGAAACAGGCGCCACCACCGCGGTGGCGCCCGGCTTTGCCGCATTCCTCGCGCTGCCCGGCCGCCCGGGCTGACACCCGGCGGCCGGCACAGCCTTATTTGACGAGGCGCAAGGTCAAGGGATAGCGGTAAGTGACGCCATTGCTGGCCTTGACGGCCGCGACGATCGAGCACACCAGGTTGGCCAGCGCCACGATCCAGAACAGGAACAGGCCGATCAGCACGAACGACAGGATGAAGCAGGCGAAATACCAGATGATCAGGGTGATCTGGAAATTCAGCGCTTCGCGGGCGTTCTCGGCCGAGAATTTATCCGCATCATCTTTCTTGATCAAATAAATGATCAGCGGCGCCACCCAGCTGGTGAACAGGCCGCCAACGTGGGACAGAATGGCGATCGTCGTATCTTGTGTACGACCCACTTCCGGCTGCGTGTTATCCATTATGATTCCCATCATTAGTTATAGATACATCAATATAACAGTAATATTTCTTTTTGGAATGGAACACTTGCTGCCGCAAGGGACTTTTTTTTCGCCGCTATGCCGCCGCCAGCGCCAGCCGCCCCAGGGTGGCGATGGCTTCTTCCAGTTGCGCGTTCCACGGGTGGCCGTAATTGAGGCGGATGCAGTGGCGAAACGCACGCGTGGCGGAAAAAATGGGGCCGGGCGCGATGCTGATGCCGGCCGCCAGCGCGCTGCGGTGCAAGGCCAGCGCGTCGATACCGGCAGGCATCTCCACCCAGACGAAATAACCGCCCTGCGGCCGCGTGACCCTTGTGCCGGGCGGAAAATGCACGGCGATGGCTTGCAGCATGGTATTTTGCTGCGCCGCCAGGGTCAGGCGCAGCTGGCGCAAATGGCGGTCGTAGCCGCCTGCCGCCAGGTAATCGGCCAGCGCCATCTGCAGCGGAATGGGCGCCGACAGGCTCGTCGTCAGCTTCAGGCGCTCGACCTGGCGCGCATAGCGGCCCGCCACGGCCCAGCCCAGGCGAAAGCCGGGCGCCAGGGTCTTGGAAAACGAACTGCAATGCATCACCAGACCCGCGCTGTCATGGCTTTTCGTCAAGCCGGGGCGCTGCTTGCCGAAATACAACTCACCATACACGTCATCCTCGATCAGCGGCACGCCATGGCGCGCCAGCAGTTCGACCAGCGCGCGCTTCTTTTCCGGCGACATCAGGCTGCCCAGGGGATTCTGGAAATTCGTCATCAGCCAGCACGCCTTGGGCTGGTGGCGCAGCAGCAATTCATCGAGCGCCGCCAGGTCGACGCCGTCGCGGGGGCTGGTGGCGATCTCGACTGCCTTGAGTTCCAGCCGCTCCAGCGCCTGCAAACACGCATAGAAGCTGGGCGACTCGATCAGCACCGTGTCGCCGGGCCGCGTGACGGCTTGCAGGCACAGGTTCAGCGCTTCCAGCGCGCCATTCGTGATGACGATGTCGTCGCTGGAAACGAGCACCCCGTCGAGCTGGTAGCGCAGGGCGATCTGGCGGCGCAGTTCGGCATTGCCCAGCGATAAATCCGTGACCGTACTCCACGGGTCGAGGCGGCGCATGCTGGCCGACACGGCCCGCGCCAACTTTTCCATCGGAAACAGATGCGGGCTGGGAAACGCCGAGCCGAAAGGCACGATATCGCGCGCGCCCACGGCGCCCAGCACTTCGAACACGAGGTCGCTGACATCGACCGTGGTGCTGGCGTCGAGCGGGCGGGAACTGTCCGGCTCGGGGGCCAGCGCGGCGCGCTGCGGCGCCACGTAGTAGCCGGAGCGGGGCCGCGAGACGATCATGCCGCGCGCTTCGAGCAAATAATAGGCCTGGAACACCGTCGACGGGCTCACGCCCCTGCGCGCATGCTGCTGGCGCACGGAAGGCAACTTATCACCAGGCAACAACAGCTGCGTGCTGATCATGGCGGCGACTTCTTCCGCCAATTCCTCATATCGTTTCAACCTTGCTCCTCAAACTGATCCGTAGTTTTATTGCACAACTGATCCTGTCACAGTGACAGCACCCGTTATATGCTAGGGTAACAACATCCGGGCAGCAACACCGGCACGCCATCATCGACCGACGAGACAGGTTACTTTTCCATGCAACTCTCCATGCTACTGCATTCCCCCCTCGTGCTGTTGCTGTCCATTGCCTTGCCCGCCACGGCGCTGGCCGCGCCCGCCAGCATTTCCGCCAGCCACGACAGCCTGGAACAGCGCATCAAGGCGTGCACGGCCTGTCATGCGCAAAAGGAACGCCACGACGCCTTCTTTCCCCGCATCGCGGGCAAGCCGGCCGGCTACCTGTACAACCAGCTGCTGAACTTTCGCGAGGGACGGCGCCAGTATCCGATGATGAACTATATGGTGGAACACTTGCCTGACGATTACCTGCGCGAAATTGCCGACTATTTTGCGGCACAGCACCCTGCCCCGCCGCCGGCCCAGCCCAGCAGCGCCGGCACGACGGCCCTGGCGCGGGGCAAGCAGCTGGTGCTGCATGGCGATGCCGGCAAGAAAATTCCCGCCTGTATCGCCTGCCACGGCCAGCAGCTGGCCGGCGTGGCACCCGCCATCCCCGGCTTGCTGGGCTTGCCGCGCGACTATATCAACGCCCAGCTCGGTGCGTGGAAGAACGGCATCCGCCGCGCCCATGCGCCCGACTGCATGGCGCAAGTGGCGCAGCGCCTGTCGGATGCGGACGTGGGCGCCGTCTCGGCCTGGCTGGGCACGCAGGTGGCCAGCGCCGACGCGCGTCCCGCGGAAAACATCGCCCTGCCCTTGCCGCTGCATTGCGGCGGCGTGCCCGGTTCCAGCGCGCAGGTGGCGCCATGAAAAAATGGATGCTCGCGGCCGCCATCGTCGCCATCGGCGCAGCCGGTGCCAAATTCCTGCTGTGGCCGGCGGACGACGTGGGACCGCCGGCCGCCGCCAGCACCCTGAGCCAGGAACAGCTGGTCGCGCGCGGCGCCTACCTGGCCAAGGCGGGCGACTGCATGGCTTGCCACACGACGCGCGGCGGCGTGCCCTACGCGGGCGGCCGTGCCTTGCAGACGCCGTTCGGCAAGGTGCTTTCACCCAACATCACGGCCGACAGGGAAACGGGCATCGGCAGCTGGACGGCCGACGATTTCTGGCGCGCCATCCACAACGGCAAGTCGAAGGATGGCCGGCTGCTGTATCCGGCCTTTCCCTACACCAGCTACACCAAGGTGCGGCGCGAGGATAGCGACGCCCTGTACGCCTATTTCCAGAGCGTGCCGCCGCACCGGCAAGCCAACCAGCCGCACGCGCTGCGCTTCCCCTACAACCAGCAGGTCGCGCTGGCCGCCTGGCGCGCCCTGTACTTCAAGCCGGGCGTGTACCAGCCGCTGACGGACAAAAGCATGGAATGGAACCGCGGCGCCTACCTGGTGCAGGGCCTGGGCCACTGCAGCGCCTGCCATAGCAGCCGCACGACCCTGGGCGGCAGCGACGACGGCCTGTCGGGCGGCCTGATCCCCGTGCTGGGCTGGTATGCGCCGTCGCTGACATCGGATGCGGAAGCGGGCCTGGGCGACTGGGACACGGCGCACATCGTGGAATTGCTGCAAACGGGCGTGTCGCCGCGCGCCACCGTCTTCGGCCCCATGGCGGAAGTCGTGCGGCAAAGCTTGCAGCACATGAGCAATGCCGACGTGCAAGCGATGGCCGTCTACCTGAAAAGCCTGCCCGGCCCCGCGCAGCCCGTACAACGGGCGCCGCGCGACACGTCGGAGCAAGCCCGGCAGCAACTGGCGCTGGGCGCGAAGCTGTATGAGGCGCAATGCGCGAGCTGCCACCAGGCCGACGGCAAGGGCGTGCCGCCCGGCTACCCGCCGCTGGCCGGCAACCGCGCGCTGACGACGGCGTCGGCCGTCAACGCCATCCGGCTCGTGCTCAACGGCGGCTTCGCGCCCGGAACAAAAGGCAACCCGCGCCCCTACGGCATGCCGCCGTTCGGCCCCGTCATGGATGATGCGGAAGTGGCGGCCGTGGTCACGTACCTGCGTGCGTCGTGGGGCAATGATGCACCGGCCGTGTCGGCCCTGGAAGTCAATAAATACCGCAGCGTGCCGCTGGAGTAGCGCGCCTGAAAAACGTCCATGGCCGATTGCATCGCTTACCTTGGACGTTTTGCCGGCGCGCATACGAAAAAAAACCGGCCAGCGCCGGTTTTTTCACGTCAAGCAGCCGTTCTCAGCGGAACTTGCTCTTGTGACCCGTCTTCAGGTCCAGCGCATAACGCACGCCGTTGTCCGTCAACATGACTTCATCGGGCGGCTCTTCGCCGGCCAGGGCGCCGTCGATCAGGGGCAAGCCTTCGCCCTTGCGCATCAGGTCGTCGCAGCGCTCGTACACGTTGACGCACCCCGTGGACGCCATCAGCGATTGCACGATGGCCACTTTCCACGCATCCACGCCGCCCGCATTGAATTCGCAGATCAGATAGCCTTGCACGCCGCCGAACAGCTGCACCACCAGGCCGGGCAAGCCCTCGTCTTCGCCCTTGATCAGGGTCAACAGCTGGTTTTCGCCCGCCTTCTTGATGGCAGATAATTTTTTCTCGATGGCGGCCTTGACGCGGCGCTTGATCAGCGCGTGGTCGACCGGTTCGTCTTCCTTGAAGCTCCAGATGCGCGCGCGGATCTGCGACTTCGAATTGTAGGCGGCGCGGGCGATGAATTGCTTCGATGAGCTTTGCACGATGGCCGTCGAGCCGGGCTTCATTTTTTCCTGCGGCTTGCCTTCGACTTTTTCAATCGCGGACGCGTAAATCCAGGATTGGCCCAGCAAGCTCTTTTCCTTGCCCTGTTTGATGGTGATGATCAGCATGTAATTCCAGTAGTGTGACCGGCGCGTACCGGTCGTCGTATATCCAATACCGGCATGATACCTCATGCCATCCTGTCGCATCCTCCTGCATTCCATGCCGCTGCTGGCGCAGTCTGTCGCAGCGCGCTACGCAGGCGCGGCCGGCTGGCATACCATGCAAGTATACCAATTCCAAACAGGGAGCAAGAATGACACCGACACTTTTCCACCCACGCCGTGCCCGCGCCGCCACCGTCCTGCTGCTGGCCGCCTGCGCGCTGGCCCTCCCGGCCGCGCCGGCGCTGGCCTCGCCGCTCGACTGGATTTCCGGCAACAGCATCCAGGGCAGCGGCAAGCTGCAAAAGCAGACGCGCGAAGTCGGCAGTTTCCATGCCGTGGCGCTGAACGTGCCGGGCACGGTCGAATTGCGTATCGGCAACACGGACAGCATCACCATCGAGGCCGACGACAATATCCTGCCGCTGATCGAGACGGCGGTGGAAAACGGCACCTTGCGCATCCGCCCCGCCAAGCGCAACGCCAACTTCCGCCAGAGCAGCCTGAACATCGTCATCCAGGCGCGCCAGGTGGAACGCATCAGCGTGGGCGGCTCGGGCAACATCACGGCCACGGGCTTGCGCGCCGAGAATCTGCGCTTCGACGTGGGCGGCTCCGGCTCCATCCACGCGCGTGACCTCGACAGCCGCCAAGTCTCCATCGCCATCGGCGGCAGCGGCAACTTCAAGGCCAGCGGCAAGACGGAGCAACTGACGGCCTCCATCGGCGGCTCGGGCAATATCCAGGCGGGCAAGCTGGCCGCGCGCGACGTGCAGGTGAGCATCGGCGGCTCGGGCGAGGCGCAGGTGTGGGCCAAGGATGACTTGACCATCAGCATCGGCGGCTCGGGCGAAGTGAGCTACTACGGCGACCCGCGCATCAGCCGCAGCATGCAGCGTTCGAGCAGCATCAAGCGGCTGGGCGCGGCGCCGAATTAAGCCCCCGCAATGACAAAAGCCCGGAGCGATCCGGGCTTTTTGCGTTTCAGACAGGCTATATCAGCGGGCCGGCTTCACCGGTTCGCGGTCGATCAGGACCGTATTGACGCTGTCCGTCAGCCAGATCTGGCCATCCTGGATCGTGCATTGCAGCTGCATCGTGCGCTGCGCCAGCTTGCTCATGTCTTGCGCCGCTTCCGATGGCAAGTTGATCACGGTCAAGTTCTTCGCCCGTTCCAGCTTGTTCGCGATCTGCTTCCACCAGATGTGGCTGGTTGCGCCATAGCTGTAGACGATGACCTGTTCCGAACGGCCGCACGCCTTCAGGATGCGCTTTTCGTCCGGCTGGCCCACTTCGATCCACAGCTGGATGGCGCCCGTCAAGTCTTTCTGCCACAGGTCGGGCTCTTCCGTGTCGAACAGGCCCTTGGTAAACGTCAGCGCCTCGTCGGCGTGGATGGCGAACGCCAGCAGGCGCACCATCATGCGCTCGTCCGTTTCGGACGGGTGGCGCGCCAGGGTCAGCGCGTGATCCTGGTAGTAATTGCGGTCCATGTCGGCGATCTGCAGATCGGCTTTGAAAATTGTTGCTTTGAGGGCCATCGTGTTTCTGTCTCGGTAAAGTAAATAGTGAAGTCGGTATCAGCGGAAAACCACGGTCTTGTCGCCATTTTTCAGGATGCGGTGCTCGACGAACCATTTCACGGCGCGCGCCAGCACCACGCACTCGACGTCGCGGCCGATGGCCGTCAGGGTTTCCGCATCCATCGCATGGTCGACGCGCTCGACGTCCTGCTCGATGATCGGGCCTTCATCCAGGTCGCCCGTGACGAAATGGGCCGTCGCGCCGATCAGCTTGACGCCGCGGTGATGCGCCTGCGCATACGGCTTGGCGCCCTTGAAGCTGGGCAGGAAGGAATGGTGGATATTGATGGCGCGGCCGTCGAGCGCCTGGCACAGGCTAGGCGACAGGATCTGCATGTAGCGCGCCAGTACCACCAGGTCGATCTTGTGCGTGTCCATCAAGTCGATGATCTTCGCTTCCTGCGCCAGCTTGGCCGCTTCCGGCGCGCCGGTGGCCAGCGGCAGGTGGTGGAACGGAATATTGTAGCTGGCCGCCAGCTGGTAGAACTCCATGTGGTTCGACACGATGGCGGGAATTTCCACGTTCAGCAAGCCGCTCTTGTAGCGGAACAGCAAATCGTTCAGGCAATGGCCGATCTTCGACACCATCAGCATGACGCGCGGCTTGACGCGCGCATCGTGCAGCTGGCCGTGGAAGGGGCCGTTCAACTGCATGGCTTGCGACAGGTCGGCGAAGTCGCTGCGCAACTGGGCGTCGCTGACGGCGCCGTCTTCCAGCGCGAAATGCACGCGCATGAAGAACAGCTGGGATTCCTGGTCGCCGAACTGGGCGGAATCGAGGATGTTGCAGCCGCGTTCGGCCAGGAAGCCGGACACGCGGTGCACGATGCCGCGCTGGTCCAGGCAGGACAGGGTCAGGATGTATTCGGGATGCGTCATGGTCGCGGAATAAAGCAAAAAAAGTGGGCTATGCTCGGCTCAGCCACGCGCGCCGGCCATCGGCTGCGCTGCCGCGAGCCGGCTATTGTCGCACGGCCGGGCCGGTCAACCCGCATTTTCCACACAAGCAGCATGGCTGCCGGCGGCGGCAAGCCGATTCACGTTCATTTGATCTAACACAAAGTCATCGCATTTTTCCGTCTTCCAGGCGCCATTCCCCCGCCAAACGGGCAGCTGGCGTGGAACCTGGCACGCCATCCGGCGTCTATCCCTTTGCTTGTTTCACCATACGCCGCATCCGGTGCACCGGGTGTTTCCTGGATCCGTTTTTCATTGAGGTAGAACATGTTCACAAACAGTATTTCCCCCAGTTTCAGCCCCGCCCTGAAGTCCCACCTGGAGGCCCAGTGCAATTTCGCCACGGAACTATCGCGCAAGCTGGTCGATACGGCGCAGCAACTGAGCGAGCTGCATCTGCGGCTGGCGCAAGACTTGCTGCAGGAATGGAGCAGCGCCAGCCAGCAACTGCTGTGCGCGCGCGACACGGGCGAGTTCATGTCGCTGGCCGCGGCCCAGTTGCAGCCGAGCAGCAACAAGCTGCAGCAGTACCAGCAGCAGCTCGGCAACCTCGTCGCCAACGCCAATGTCGAAATGAACCGCACGGCAGAGAACCACCTGCCCGAAGCGAGGCGCACGGCCGTGGCCTTCGCTGACGAAGTGGTGCGCAAGACGGCCGAGGAAACGGAAAAAGCCACGCAGCGCCAGCGTGAAATGATCGAAAAGATGCACGCCACGGCCCCCAGCAATGGCGCCGGCCGCAGCCGCGATACCGGCAGGCAATCCGATCAGGCGCATTGAGCACTTGAATTGACCACTTGACCCCACTCGACAGCAAGGAGAGCGACATGGCTAGCAATCAAGGTAATGAACAGGGCAAAGGCGCTGGCAGCAGCCAGAAAGCCGGCGAATCGGGCAGCGGCAAAGGCCCGAGCAAGCGCGGTTTCGCCGCCATGAACGAGGAACAGCAACGCGAAATCGCCAGCAAGGGCGGCCAGGCAGCCCATCAAAAGGGCACGGCGCATGAATTCGACTCGGAAGAAGCGCGCCGGGCCGGACAGAAAGGCGGCGAAGCCGTCAGCCGCAACCGCGAACACATGGCGGAAATCGGCCGCAAGGGTGGCGAAAGCCGGCAATCGGCCCAGCGCGCCAATGAAAGCCGCAGCGGCACGGCCACGCGCAGCGGCGGCACCGAGCAGGGCCGCACTGGCCGGCAAGGCGGCAAGGACGAGGACGACAAGGGCGGAGCAGGCGGAGCGGGCTGAGCGGGGCAGGCCGGGCTGCCCCTGCGGCGCGCGGCCTGATGCAGGCAGGCAGGGGCGGCCCTGGCAGCCCTGGCAGCCCCGTGCAAGGGCTGGCGCAGCGCGGGGGGCGGCGGTATGGTACATTCTCGCCTTACCGACACCTCCGCGCCACGCCCCGCCCTTCCCCGCATGCAGCCATCCCTGAAATACCTGAGCGCCTATTCCGAACAAACGCAAGCGCAAGTGCAGCAACTGATCGCGCAAGACAAGCTGGGCGACGTCCTGTTGAAACGCTATCCGAACGCGCACGATGTACGCAACGACAAGGCTTTATACCAGTATGTGCAGGACTTGAAGAATGAATTCCTGCGCAATGCCGAGCCCATCAACAAGGTGGCGTTCGACAGCAAGATCCATGTGATCCAGCACGCGCTGGGCTTGCATACCTCGATCTCGCGCGTGCAAGGTGGCAAGCTCAAGGCCAAGCATGAAATCCGCGTGGCCACCATGTTCAAGGAAGTGCCGCTGGAATTCCTGCGCATGATCGCCGTGCACGAACTGGCGCACGTGAAGGAAAAGCAGCATGACAAGGCGTTCTACAAGCTGTGCACGTATATGGAACCGCAATACCACCAGTACGAATTCGACGTGCGCCTGTACCTGACCCAGCTCGACCTGTCCGGCCAGCGCCTGTGGTCATGACATCCACATAACAATGCCGCCCCGGGCATCCATTGGGCGGCATTGTTGGCGTGGGTCAGAGTAGCCGCCCGGCAAGACGGGCGGCTCTTGACGCATGTGCCGGCGGGACCGGCAGCATGTTCAAGCTCAGGCGGCGTTCTTGCGGCGGCGCAGGAAGGCCAGCAAGCCCAGTCCGCCCAGCATCATGCCGTAGGTGGCCGGTTCCGGCACGGCGCTCACGCTGGCGGCGATATTATCGACCTGGAAGGTGTGCAAGGCGCCCTCCTGCCACGTTGCCGACAGCAGGTTGTTGAAACCCGTGAACGTGTAATCGCTGAAGTTATGGCTGCCATCGAGGCTGAAGGTCTGGGTCACCGTGCCGCCGCCCACCTGATGGCCGAAGAACGTCACGTCGTAAGGGCCAGGCAAGCTCACGAAATCAGCCAGGCGGATCGAGCTCAGCGAGAAAGCGGCGCCATCGGTACGGCTCAAGGTTGTCGTCGTCAGCACGGTGGCGCCAAGACCGGCCGAGCCGGCATAGGCAAAGTTGCTTTGATGTGCGGAACTCAACAGGCCCAGGAAGCTGCTGTCGAAATTGTAGCCGCCTTCGGAATAGGAGTCGAAGACGGAGCCGAGAATGCCGGGTTGCTCCAGCGCATCGAAGCCGATGACGGTGGTTTGTGCATGGGCGCCGCCGGCGGCGAGAATGGCGGCGACGGCAGTCGCGCGCAAGAGAGTCATTGGTTTCACAATAGTATCCTTTCAAGATGATGAAGTAGCGAGGTTGTGGCAACTTGCAATATCTAGGCGTCGTAGCGGGAAACGGGAGGCGCCTCGCTGGGTGTCCGACATGCCTGTCTTTTGAACAATTGCAGTAGAACACATTCATGCATAAAAAGCATCTTCATTTTCAAAAAAACATGCCTTAGTGGAAACATTCTAGCTATATTTATATTAATTAATTAATTGATCTTGATCAATTTTCCCGCACAGAAATAAAAAAGCCATGCATTTCACAATGCATGGCTCTGGATGAGACTTCACAAAGAAGATTTACGGCGCACTATCCTTCAACCGCTGCACCAGGGCCGCAGGATCGGCATCGGCGTTCAGGAACGCCGCGTGCTGCGGGCGGATGAAGCCCTGTTCCTTGCCGTTTTGCACGAAAGCGATCAAGCCGTCATAAAAACGGTCGACATTGAGCAAGCCGATGGGCTTGGCGTGCAATCCCAGCTGGGCCCAGGTGAGCATCTCGAACAGCTCTTCCAGGGTGCCATAGCCGCCGGGCATGGCGATGAAGGCGTCGGACAGGCTGGCCATCATCGCCTTGCGCTCGTGCATGTCCTTCACGATGAACTGCCGCGTCAAGCCCGTGTGGCCCACTTCGCGCTCGACCAGCTGGGTGGGAATCACGCCCGTCACCTCGCCGCCCAGGCGCAGCACTTCATCGGCGATCACGCCCATCAGTCCCACCTTGCCGCCGCCATACACGAGCGAGATATTTTCCGCCACCAGCACGCGCGCCAGTTCGCGCGCCGCCACGGCATAGTCCGGCGAGACGCCCGCGTTGGCGCCGCAATACACACATAAAGCCTTGATCACAGTATTCCCTACCCTTTCAATTCATCGATCGCCGCCTCGACCTCGAGGCGCTCCTTGGCGTCCAGTGCCACGCACTCGGCCGCCTTTTCATACAGGGCCAGCGCTTCCGCCAGCTTTTTCTTTCCGTCCAGCATATTCAAGGCGCGCGCATATTCGCTGTGCGCCAGCGCCGAATACGGCGTCAGGGCCAGCGCCGTCTTGAAGTGCTGGTAGCCATCTTCCTTGTTGGCGCCGTAGGTCAGGCCGCCTATCATGGCGCCGACCTTGTCGATAATTTCCGTATGATAAATCCCAAACGCGATATGCGCTTCCGCATGCATGGGCGCCACCGTCATCGTGCGGTCCAGGCTATTGCGCACGCGCGCGCCCATGCCCTGCGCCAGGGCCTTGACGACGGACGTGCCCAGCGCATAGCGGCCCAGGCTGTAGGCATGCCAGTAGTAGCCGGCCGGATTGTCCGGCTGCTCGCTCTGCTGGCGCTCGCAGCGCTCCGCCACTTCCTCGTACATGTCGAGTTTCCGGCTGTCATCCACTTCCAGGTGCGTGGCATAGATGCAGGTCGCCTTGTGCGCCACCGCATAGCCGGGCACGCCGACAGCCAGGCCCAGTTTCACGGCCCGCTCGAAGTCGCCCGCATGGAAGGCCAGCCACGCCTGCACCAGCGCCGGGTGCGTGGGAAAGGGTTCCACATCGCCCGCATGCAGGCGCGCCCAGGCCGCTTCCAGGGTTTGCGGGGTGTAGACATATGCTTCGTCCGGATAAGGAAATTGTTTCCAAGCCATATATCTCTCCTGTAAATGACGACGTGGCGCCAGCAGTCGCGTCAGTCGTTCTTGAGTTTTGTCACATACTCTTCCGACAGTTTGCGAAACAGCAAATGCGTTTCATTGCGTAAATACGGCCCGATCAGGGACAGCACCTGGTAACAGCCGCGCGCCAGCGCGTCGGACATCGATTGCTGCTCGCTGTACTTGCGCGGGTTGCGCACATATTCGTACGACAGCCAGTAGGTGGCGACGACGACCATATTCGTCGCCATCGCGGCCACTTCCATGTCCGACGCTTCCAGCGACTGTTCGCTGCGCAAGTCTTCGCACAGCTGCGTGGCCACCTTGATCTTGTGCGCCAGGATCAGCTTGAAGTGCAGTTCCAGCTTGCGGTTGCGCGACAGCAAATCGTTGAGGTCGCGATAGAAGAAGCGGTAACGCCAGATCAGTTCGAACATCAGGTGCAAATACAGCCAGACATCCTCGATATTCGAGCGGCGCCCGTCGGGCACGGTCAGGATGCGTTCGATTTCCGCCTCGAACTGGACGAAGATGGAATTGACGATGTCGTCCTTGTTACGGAAGTGGTAATACAGGTTGCCGGGCGAAATGTTCATCTCTTCCGCAATCACGGTCGTCGTGATATTCGGCTCACCAAACTCATTGAACAGGCGCAGCGACAACTCCAGGATGCGTTCGCGGGTACGGCGTGGTGCTTTTTGTAGCATGGCGGGCAATCTCTCTGTGTTCTGCCTCAAGCATACCACCTAAGATAGCTGTAATGAAACACTCCGCCCCCGGGCGCCGGCGAAAAGCCCGGGCAAGAAAAAGCCTGCTCGCGCAGGCTGGAGGGATGCGGCACCGGCTCAGGCGGCCGGCGCTTTTTTCTTCGCCGCCGGTCTCGCCGCCGGCTTGCTCGCCGGCTTGCTCGCCGCTTTGCTCGCCGGCTTGGCCGCGGGGCGCGGCGCGCTCCGGGCTGCCGGCTTGGCCGGGGCCTTGGCGACGACCGGTTTCGACGCGGTTTTCGGTGCAATTTTCGGCGCCGCCTTCACGGCGGGCTTGGCCGCGGCCTTCGGCTTGGGCGCCGGCGCCGCCTGGGCCGACAGCGCCGCCACTTGCCGGCTCAAGGCCTCGATCTGCGCATGCAGTGCGGAAATATCCTGTTGCGTGGGCACGCCGATGGTGGCCAGGGCGCGCGCGACACGCTCTTCAAACACCTGTTCCAGCTTGTCCCAGGAGCCGCTGGCCTGCTTGCCCACGCCATCGGCCAGCTTGCTGACACTGTCGCTGACGCCGGAAACCTTGTCTTCGGCGCGCTTCTGGAATTCCGTGCCTTCCTTCACCAGCCGGGAAAACACGCGTCCACCCTCTTCCTGCGCCTTGGCGAAGGCGCCCAGGCCCGCTTGCCAGATCTGCTGCGCGGACGAGCGCACGGCGTTCGCCAATTCCTTGTCTTCCGCCAATTCCTTCAATTTCTTCACCATCGCCAGCTCCCGTCATATGAAAGGCCATGCCACTTCATGGATACTTTTTATTCTAGTGAGCAAAACTAGAGACGGGAGTCTAATCCGATAGAAAGCTGCCTCGGAAGGTGCGCCAGCGCACGCAGTGGCCAGCGCCTAGGCCGCCGCCTTCACCTGGCCATGCAGCAGCTTGTGCAGGCGGAAGCCTTCGCGAATATTCTCGCGCAGCACGGCGCCTTTCCACGGTTTCGTGTAGAAGCGGTCGACGGCGCCGCGGTTGATGGCCGCCATGATGGGCGTCAGGTCGGCAAAGGCCGACAGCATGATGCGGAAAGTGTCGGGACACAGGTGCTTGACCCGCTCCATGAATTCGGTGCCGCTCATGAGCGGCATGCACTGGTCGCACAGGATCACCTGCACCTTGTGGCGCGCCAGGATGTCGAAGCCTTCGGCGGCCGTCTGCGCCGTGAGGATGCGGTAGCCGTCCTGCGCCAGGAAGTCGCTGAGCACGTCGAGCATGAAGACATCATCGTCGACGATCAGCAAAGTTTGCTGCTCTTCGCCGGCGGCATCCTCAGGCGCCTGCAGCAACTTGCCGCCCATCAACATCTGCTCGAATTCCTCGTGCGGCACGGGGCGGCTGAAATAATACCCCTGCATCTCGTCGCAGCCGTGGCGCCGCAAATAGGCCAGCTGCGCATCGTTTTCCACGCCTTCGGCGATCACTTCCAGCTTCATGCTGTGCGCCATGCTGATGATGGCCAGCACGATGGCCGCGTCGTCCGGATTGCTGGTGACTTCGCGCACGAAGGCGATGTCGATCTTCAGCTTGTCGATGGGGAAGCGCTTCAGGTAGGCCAGGCTGGAATAGCCGGTGCCGAAATCGTCGATGGAAATCTGGATGCCCAGCGCCTTCAGGTTGCGCAGCACGGCGATGGTTTCCTCGGCGTTCGACATCAGCGAGCTTTCCGTCAGCTCCAGTTCCAGCAGCTCGGGCGCGATCTCGTATTTGCGGATGGCCTTGAGCACCTCCTCTTCCAGGCCGCCGACGAAAAACTGGATGCCCGAGACGTTCACCGACAGGTGCACCGGCCCGATGCTGCTGGCGCCCCACTCGCTGATCTTCTTGCACGCTTCGTCGAGCACCCAGTTACCGACGCGCACGATGAGTCCCGTTTCTTCCAGCAGGGGGATGAACAGGGCCGGCGAAACCATGCCGTGGCCGGGACGGCGCCAGCGTATCAGCGCTTCGGCGCCGCTGATGCGCCCCGAGATGATATTCACCTTGGGCTGGAAGAACAGCACGAATTCCTCGTTGTCGATGGCGCGCCGCAGGGCGTTTTCCATGTCCAGCCGCGCCATCGACTGCGCATTCATTTCCGCCGTGAAGAAGCGGAAGGCGTCGCGGCCCGCCTCCTTGGCGCGGTACATGGCCGTGTCGGCATATTGAATCAAGGTGTCCGCATCGACGCCATCGTCGGGGTACACGGAAATGCCGATGCTGACCGTCACCGTCACTTCATGGCCCTGCAAATCGAAGGGCTTGCGCATCGCCTCGCGCACCTTGTGGACCACGCCCACGGCATGCTGGGCGCCGTCGGGCAGCACCAGGATGGTGGCAAATTCGTCGCCGCCAAAGCGGCCGATGGTATCGCGCACGCGCAGGCAATCGACGAGGCGGCTGGAAAACTGGCGCAACAGGTCGTCGCCGATGGTGTGGCCCAGGGTGTCGTTGATATTCTTGAAGCGGTCGATATCCATGAACAGCACGGCCACGGCCCACTGGTGTTCGGCAGCCTGGGCCAGGGAATGGGTCAGCGAGACGTAGAACTGGCTGCGGTTCGGCAAACCCGTCAAGGTGTCGAAATGGGCCAGCTTCATCAGGCGCTGCTCGGCATCCTTGCGCTCGGTGATGTCGCGCGCCACGGCCACCAGGATCCAGCTCTGCCCCGAACGCAGGGTGCGCCGCTGCACTTCCACCGACAGCGGCGAGCCGTCCTTGCGCTGCAACTGCAATTCCGTCATCGGCCCGCCCTGGTCGCCGGCCAGCAGCTTGTTGTACAGCTCTTCCAGCTGGGATTCGCCCTCGTGCGCGCGGCCAGGCCCCACGCGCAGGAAATCCTCGCGCTCGAAACCGAGCATGCGGCAAGCCGTCTGGTTGACGTCGACGAAGCACATGCCGGCGCGGTCGACGAGGAAAATCGCGTCGGCCGTGGCGTCCATCGCCAGGCGGAAGCGGCGCAAGTCTTCATCGAGGCGGATGCGCGCCGCCATGTCCAGGGTCAGCTGCTCGTGATGGCGCTTGATCTCGTCGTACAGCAGCAGGTTGTCGTAGGCGACGGCGATCTGCGCCGCCACCGTGGCGGCGACCCGCTCGTCGACTTCGGAAAACTCAGTCGCCCCCAGCTTGTCGACCAGGTACAGCCAGCCGTGGCTGCGTTCACGCGAGGCGATGGCCACGCCCAGGAAGGAGTGCACGGGCGGGTGCGTGTCGGGCAGGCCCAGCGCGCCGGGGTCGCCCTTCAAGCCATTGACCCGGTAGGGCTGGCGCTGCTCCAGCAAGCGGTTCAGGATGCCCGTGCGCGGCGCGCTGGCGATGCGCTCGAGGTTTTTCTCGGCGCCGCACGAAGAAAAATAGCTGAGCTTTTCGGCGCCCTCTTCCAGCACGCCGATGCAGGCGTACTTCGAAACGCAGATATTCTGCGCCACCTTGCAGCCCGCCTCGATCAGGGCGCGCGGATCGCGTTCGGCGCCCAGTTCGATGCCCAGCTCGATCAAGGCCGTCAGGCGCAGGCTGACCGCCTGCAGGCTCGACAGCGAACGCGACAGGCGCTCCGTCATGACGCCCAGGTCTTCGGGGATGGCGGCCTGGCCCTCGCGCTGGCTGGCCAGCTGCGAAATCTGCTGGCTGCTCGATTCGAGTTCATCGAGATAGCCGCTGACCTGGTGCTCGATGCCGGCCAGCTTGCCCGAGGCGGGAAGCGCCGCGCCGCCGGCGCCCGGCGCCCCCTGCACCTGTGCCGCCGCCGGCATCAGCCCCAGCGCCTCGTTGACGGTGCGCACGATGACCTCGGGGTCGGACGGCTTGGGCAGCACCCAGCGCACGCCGCAGGCCTGCGCCAGCAGGATCGCTTCCTGCTCGCGGTAGGTGGCCGTATAGAAGATGATGGGCACGTCGGTCAGCGCGGGATCGGCATGCACGCGCGTGACGAATTCGTAGCCGTCCATGTTCGGCATGAGGATGTCGGAAATGATCAGGTCCGGCCGCTCGGTGCGCAGGATTTCCAGCGCGTCGGCGCCATTCGCCGCTTCCAGCAGGCGGTGGCCGCCGTAACCCAGCAGCGCGGTCAGGAATTCGCGGTTCAGCACATGATCATCGACGATCAGGATGGTGGCTATGTCGTTTTTAACTGGCGTCGACGGCGCCCCGGGTAAAAAAGACTCCAGCTCCGCAACGAAAAGGTCGGGCTCGATCGGCTTGCCGATGTAGCCATTGAAACCCGCCTCGAGCAGGCGTTCGCGGTCGCCCACCATGGCCAGCGCCGTCACGGCCAGGGCCGGGATCGCGCGCAGCCGCGGGTCTTTCTTCAGCTCCGCCACCACGCCGTAGCCATCGAGCTTGGGCAAATGCACGTCGCAAATGATCAAGTCCGGCAATTCGCTGCGCGCCATGCGCACGCCCTCTTCGCCGTCATAGGCTGCCAGCGGCGTGTACCCGAAGGCGCGCAGCAAATACACCATCAATTCCATATTGGTGGCGTTATCTTCAATAATCAGGATACGTGCGGACAATTAGCGCCCCCAATAAAAACTGCATGGACTCATTTTCCGCCTGCGTTCAACTTTCCGCATGCGCGGCTAACATAACAATCCTATAACATCTTGCCATACATCCAGAAAAATATCTGTGCGCAGGATACCTGCAGAGCTTCGCAAGCGGCCTCGGGAACAAATTTCCGCCAGCCGTCTTCTGACGTTAGCTTAATACAGTACGCCAGTGGAAAACAGCATTTTCTGCCCGTGACGCTGTTAAACACGGGCAACAGCAGAGTCAAAAGAGACAGTCTTGCCATGCAGATAAAACACAACAGGATTCAGGCAAAACGGGGGGAAGATGGGGGTTGGGCGACTTCGGTCTTGATAGTGATTTCCGCCAACAGCTGACGCAGCACGCGCGCATCGCTGGCCAGCGCCACGTGGCCGATGCCGCCGAAGGCAAGATTGCGCGCGCCGGGCAAATGCGCGGAAGATTGCGGCGCGACAATATTATCGTGGTGCGAGTAAATCGAGGTGATCAGGGCGCGCGTCTCCGGCGTCTCGCTGGCGGCCAGCTGCGCCAGCCAGCCGCTGGGCGCGCCATGGATACGGCTCATCTGGCGCGCATTGGCGCCCGCCGCCACATTGGCCAGCGCCGTGCCGTGGTGCGGCGTGCCGATGGTGACGATGCGCGCCACGCGGGCCGCGCCGTAATGGCGCAGCCAGGCGCGCGCCACCAGGCCGCCCATGCTGTGGGCGACGATGATGGCGCGGTCGCTGCCCGTGCGGGCGCACAGCGCCGCGATGGCTTGCTCGACCTGCGGCACGAACTCCTCGATATCGGCGCCTATCGGTTCCAGGTCGACGCCGTCGTGCGCGATGCCGGCCCGCGCCAGCTGCCGGCTCAGCTGCGCCCAGTAGCCGCGGTTGCACACATAGCCGTGGATCAGCAGCACGGGCAAGCCCTGGCCAGCGACGGTGTCGGCTGCATGCAGGCGCGGACGCAGCATGCCCCACGACGAGGTCCACAGCGTGGCGCGCAACTCGCCCAGGAACAGGCGCGCGGCGCCCCGCATACCCAACTGATGCTCCGGCGGCACGGGGCTGCCAAGATGCCGGCTCTGCCGGAAATTGCGCGCCACGACCAGCGCGCGCACGGCCAGCAGCATGGCGCCCGCCAGCAGCAGGGCCATGGCGGGCGAGGCGACGCCCCAGGCATGCATGGCCAGGTACGCCACCGCCAGCACGGCCAGCACTTGCAGCAGCATCAGCCACCTGAGGATGCGCGCGATCATGCCGTGCCTGCAACGGGAACGGGCGCCGGCTTGCCCGTCAGTTCCCGCGCCAGGCCGCTGGCCAGGCGCGCGGCCAGCGCATACAGCGTCAGTTGCGGATTGGCGCCTATCGAGGTGGGGAACACCGAGCCGTCGTGCACGGACAGGTTGCGCACGCCGTGGTAGCGGCCGTCGGCGCCCGTCACGCCCAGGCGCGCATCGTCCGACATGGCGCAGCCGCCCATCACGTGGGCCGATACCACGCGCGCCAGCAGCGCCTTCATCGGCAAATCGCCGATGGCCTGTTTCGCCTGCGTCCAGCTGGTGTAATGGCTGGCCAGCTCGTGCACGGGATACACGCTCCGCGCGCCGGCCGCGAACTGGATTTCCGCCATCGACAGCAGCGCGCGCCGCACGCCGTCCCAGATGAAGGGCGTGAGCGGATAGTCGAGCACGGGCGCGCCGAAGCTGTCGATCGATACGCTGCCGCCCGCCGCTTCATGGTGAAAGCCGTCGCGCAGCAGCGCCAGCAAGGCGTGCGCATGGGGGAAGTCGCGCATGGTGCGCGCATGCTCGTCGCCGAAGCCGCCCATGGTGGTGGCCATCAGCAGCGGATGCAGGGGCGGCGCTTCGAGCTTGTAGCCGATGGGGCCATCGATGGGCGCCGTGTGCAGGAAATGGTCGGAATAAATCGTCTGCGGCGCGCCCGCATAGGCGTCGACGCGCTGCTTGAACAAGCCCGCCGAAATCACCGTCGGATGCAAGAAGGTGCGCCGACCCAGCAAGCCGTGCGGATCGGGCGCCTGCGAACGCAGCAGCAGCGCGGGCGAGTTGATGGCGCCGCCGGCCAGCACGAAGTGCCTGGCGCGCAGCGTCAGGCGCACGCCCGTGGACGCCTGCCCGGCAGCATCGAGCGCCGTCACCTGCAGGCTGTCGATGCGCTCGCCCTTGAAGCTGAAGCGTTCCGCGCGCGCATGCACGAGCAGGCCCGCGCCCAGCGCCAGCGCCGAGGGGATCGTCGTCACCAGCATCGATTGCTTGGCGTTGGTCGGGCAACCCATGCCGCAGTAGCCGAGGTTCCAGCAGCCGTTCACGTTGCGCCGGATGGCGGCCGTGGGGATGCCCAGCGCCGTGGCGCCACGCCGCAATAAGTCGTTGTTTTCATTCGGCGGCGCGGCCCAGTCGCTCACGTGCAGGCGTTTTTCCATCATGGCGAACCACGGCGCCATGGCGTCCACGGAATAGCCGGACAAGCCAAAATGCTTGCGCCAGTAATCGAGGGTGCCGGGCGGCGTGCGGAAGCTCGACGTCCAGTTGACGGTGGTCGAACCGCCGACGGTGCGCCCCTGCAAAATGTTGATGGCCTTGTCGCGCGTCTTGCGCGCGGCCGATTCCTGGTACAGCGCGGGATAGGCGTCCGCTTCGCGCATCTTGAAGTCGCGCGAGGACTTCAAGCCGCCCTCTTCGACGATCAAGACCTTCAGGCCGGCCAGCGCAAGGATTTCCGCCGTCACGCCGCCGCCAGCGCCGCTGCCGATGACGACGACATCCGCCTCCAGGGTGCGGTCGGCATTCAGGGTGCTGGCGTCGGTGACGTTCCAGCCGCTAGCCACGCCGATGGCGATGGGGTCGGGAATGGGGGATGTGCTCATGGATGCCTTATGCGCTCAGTTCGGGCAGCGGTCCCGGATAGCCGATGGCGGCCCAGTGGGCGGCATCGGCATACCAGGCGCCGAGGATCAGGTCGTGCAGGGCCAGGTAGGCCGCCTGCAAGGTGGCCAGGCGGTGCGTGCGCCACGCCTGCAGGAAGGCGGCCACCTGGGCGGGGTCGGCTTCGCGCCAGCCATCTTTGACGCCGGCGACGAAGCGCCGCGCGGGCGCCAGCGCCAGCAAACCGAACAAATCCTGCACTTCCTGCTGCGCCGCCAGCGGCAAGCCGCGGATGGCCGTGTCGACGCCGGCGATGGCGCCATCGAGCGCCGCGGCCCGCGCGGGGGCTTCCCGCGGCAGCGCGCTGCCCAGCATGGCCGGCACGATGGCGGCCAGCGCCGCGCGCGCCGCGCCATCGAGCACGAAGCGACCAGGGGGCGCCGGTCCGCGCACCAGCCGGTACGCGGCGCCGCCGGCGGCCAGCGCGCAGGCGCCGAGCACACCCAGTTTCAGAAACGATCTGCGTCGCATCAGCATGTCTCCATTGCCATGTCTCCCCTTGTTTTATACCGCCTTTTGCAAGCCAGTGTACGCCAAAGGCAGTGGGCGTTTGAACGCAAAAACTAGAGCGGAGAGTCTAGTTTTTGCGACTGAAACCACAGCAGCAGCATGGCCAGCAGCGCCGCCAGCGCGCCGCCGATGGCGATGCTGGGCAAGCCGCAGGCGACGATCAGCGCGCCGCCCAGTGCGCCGCCAAGCGCCGTGCCCCCATTGAAGGCGGCGATATTCAGGCCCGCCGCCACGGCGTCGCTGCCCGGGCAATGCCGCCGCGCCAGGCGCAGCAAACCCATGGTCGACAGGGTGACGAGGGCAAAGAACAGCAAGCCCAAAGTGCCGCACAGGGCCAGCATGGCCAGGGGATGGGCGCGCAGCAGATAAAAGGCCAGCAGATTGAGCGCCAGCGCGGCCAGGGCCAGCATGGTGGCGCGCAGCGCGTGGGGGCGGTCCGCGCACCAGCCGCCCAGCAGGTTGCCGCCGATGGCGCACGCGCCAAAGCACAGCATGGCGGCGCCCAGCCAGCCCGCATCGAGTCCGCCCAGCTGCAGCAGGAAGGGCGAGACATACGTGAAAAAGCTGAAGGTGGCTACGCTGACCAGCGCCGCCACGCCGGCCGCCAGCAGCAGGGGCGGTTGCAGGATGGCGCGCAGGCTGGCCAGGGCCGATGCGGTGGCGGCCTGCTCACGCGCGGCCGGCATGGCCAGGCGCAAGCCCACGCCGCCGCACAGGGCCAGCACGCCGATCACCGCAAATACCCAGCGCCACGACGCGACGGCGCCCAGCCACGTCCCCAGCGGCACGCCGCCCGCCAGCGCCAGGGTCAGGCCCAGCCAGACGATGGACAGCGCCCGGCCCGCGCGCGACGGGTCGACCAGGCTGGTGGCCGCATGCGAGGCGACGGCCATGAACACGCCATGCGCGAGGCCGACGGCAAAGCGCACACCCAGCAGCGCGCCCAGCGCCGGCGCGGCCGCCATGGCCACGCTGCCGGCCGCCAGCACGAGCATGGTGGCCACCAGCACCTGGCGCACGGGCCGGCGCGCCAGCAAGGCCGTCAGCACGGGCGCGCCGATGGCCGCCCCCAGCGCATATGCGGCGATGGCGCCGCCGGCCGCCGCCACGCTGGCGTGCAGGTCGCGCGCCATGGGCGTCAACAGGCCGGCGGCGATGAATTCGCACAAGCCGAAGGCGAAGCTGCACAGGGAAAGCAGATAGATGGAGAATGGCAGCGCGGCGGACGGCAGCGCAGTGCGCGAGGACATGGTGGACATGGCAGTTCCTGACAATCAAAACGCCATGCTGGCCCCGCGATGACCATCTGTAAAATATCTTATTTATCTTGAAACGAGACGTTCAAAGTCTCAATGCGGGGAAAAGTGCCGCAATTGCGCCAGCAGCCGCTCGCGCACGGGGGACGTGCGCCGCGGGTCCCACGCCATGTACAGGTCGAGCTGGCGCAGCGGCGCGGGCGCGCTGCTTGCCAGCGGCAGCATGACGACGCCCGCCGGCATGGACGCCGCCAGGCTGGCCGGCAGCAGGGCCGCACCAAAACCGGCCGCCACCAATCCCAGCACCGTCTGCAAGCGGCGCGCCTGCTGCGCCACCTGCGGCACGAAGCCCGCGTGCAGGCACAGGCTGGCCAGCTGGTCGTGGAAACCCTGGCCCAGTTCGCGCGGCGAGGCGACGAAATCGTCACCGGCCAGATCCGCCAAGTCCACCCGCGCCTGGCCCGCGCAGCGGTGGTTCAACGGCAGCGCAACAACGATGTCTTCGCCGGACAGGCGCTCGAAGCGCAGGCCCGGCGTGCTGCGCCCCGGCGCGCGCAGCAGGGCGACATCGACCTCGCCTTTTTCCAGCCACTCGACCTGCTGCTGCGTCGACGCTTCGCGCAAGGTGAATTGCACGGCGGGCGAGGCGGCGCGGAAGGCGCGCAAGGCCGTCAATACGTGGGCATACGGGGTGATGTGGATGAAACTGAGGCGCACGTGGCCCTCGATGCCCTGCGCCACGCGGCGCGTGGCCGCCACGCCCTCTTCCAGGCTGGCCAGCACCTGGCGGGCGGTGGCCAGGAAAGCCGTGCCGGCCGGCGTCAGGCTGACCTTGCGGTTGGTGCGCTCGAATACGGGATAGCCGAGCGCTTCTTCCAGCCGCAATATCGCCTGCGACAACGGCGGCTGCGCCATGTGCAGCCGTTCGGCCGCGCGGCGGAAATTGAGTTCCTCGGCGACGGCGATGAACTGGCGCAGCAGCCGGGTTTCTATCATGGGCCTTTTTTCGCCACCGCCAGGATATGCCGGGCGATGCCGCGCAGGATATTGACTTCTTCCGTTTCCAGCCCCGTGCGCGAAAACAGGCGTTTCAGCCGTGGCATGAGCTTTTTCGGGTTGTCGGCGTCGAGAAAATCGATGGCCACCAGCGCCTGTTCCAAGTGCGCATACATGCCGTCGACCTGCGCCAGGCTGGCCGCGTCGCCGTGAAAGCCGACGGGACTGGCGATTTGCCCGTCGCCGAGGGCCGCCACGCGGCATTCGTAGGCGACGACCTGCGCCGCCTGCGACAGGTTCAGCGAGGAATACTCGGGATTGGCGGGGATGTTGATCAGCACATTGCACTGCTCGACGATCTCGTTGGGCAAGCCGAAGCGCTCGTTGCCGAAGATGACGGCCGCGTGCAAGTCCTCGCTGGCCGCCAGCTGCGCGGCGATGGCGCGCGGCGCCGTGACGGGCGGCGAAAATTCGCGCAGCCGGGCCGAGACGGCCGCCGCGTAATTGCAGCCTTCGAGCGCCTCGGCGATGGAGCCGACGATGCGCGCGCCGGACAGGATATCCTGCGCGCCGCTGGCGAAAGCCACCGCTTCCGCGTCCGTCAAGGCGTCGGGAAAGCGGGGGTTGACCAGCACCAGATCGGAAAAACCCATCGTTTTCATGGCCCGCGCGACGGCGCCAATGTTGCCGGATCGACTAGTTTCGACAAGAATAAATCGCAGGCGTTTGAAAAGAGACGTGTTGATTTCGGGCAGATTCATTTAAAATAGCGCTATTGCGCGGTATCGATACAGGAAATTTCGGGAAACGGAGTCACAAAACGCTGACTCCAGGCCGGGATTTTAACCACTTCGGCACCGCTCCGCTCTTTAATTCATTCTTGCACTCTATCGTACCGGCGCCGAAAGGCGACGCTGGGCGGTCGCGTGCTTTTAACGGAAGCTCACATGCACCCAATGCTCAACACGGCGATCAAAGCCGCCCGCCGCGGCGCCGCCGTCATCAATCGCGCCTCTTTTGACCTCGACCGCGTCGTCGTCACGGAAAAACAACATAACGATTTCGTCACCGACGTCGACCAGGCGGCCGAACAAGCCATCATCGAGGTGCTGTCCAAAGCCTACCCGGACCACGCGTTCCTGGCTGAGGAATCGGGAGCTTCCGCCAACTCGCACGACGAGAATGAATATCAGTGGATCATCGACCCGATCGATGGCACCACCAACTTCATCCACGGCTTCCCGCAATACTGCATCTCGATCGCCCTCGCGCATCGCGGCGTCGTCACGCAAGCCGTCATCTACGATCCGGTACGCAACGACCTGTTCACGGCCACCAAGGGCGCCGGCGCCTACCTGAACGAAAAACGCATCCGCGTCACCAAGCTGGACCGCATCTCGAACGCCCTGCTGGGCACCGGCTACGTGGCCGGCAGCGCCCGCGCGCTGGACGAATACCTGAAGATGTACGCGATCATGGGCGAACGCAGCCAGGGCGTGCGCCGCGCCGGCTCGGCCGCGCTGGACCTGGCCTACGTCGCTTGCGGCCGCCTGGACGGCTTCTACGAAAAAGGCTTGAAGCCTTGGGATATCGCCGCCGGCGCCCTGATGATCACGGAATCGGGCGGCATCGTCGGTGAATTTTCCGGCGAATCGGACTACCTGTACAAGGGCGACGTCATCGCCGCCAGCCCGAAGATCTTTGGCCAGATGATCACCCTGCTGACGCCATTCGCCTGATTGCCGGGCGCGCGCTGATGTAACAAAAGCTGCCGGAGGCGACTCCGGCAGCTTTTTTTTCGCCCCGGCCAGCCCTCAGCTGCCCCGCATGGCCGGCAGCAGCACGCGGTAAATCTGCAGGAACGCCGGCCCCATCAGTACGACCATCAGCGAGGGGAAGATGAAAAAGATCAACGGAAACAGCAGCTTGAGGGCGATCCTGGCCGCCGTTTCCTCGGCCCGCTGGCGCCGCTTGGTGCGCAGCTGGTCGGATTGCACGCGCAGCGACGCGGCGATGCTCGTGCCGAAGCGCTCGGCCTGGATCAGCAGGGTCACCAGCGCATCCACATCCTCCACTCCCGTGCGCAGGGCCAGGTTGCGCAAGGCCTTGTCCTTGGCGCTGCCGGCGCGCAATTCCAAGGTCACCAGTTGCAGCTCTTCGGCCAGGACCGCGCTTTTCAGGCCGATTTCCTGCGCCACGCGCGCCAGCGCCGCATCCATCGCCAGCCCCGCTTCGACACACACCGTCATCAGGTCCAGCGCATCTGGAAAGGTTTCGAACACTTCGCGCTGACGCTGTTTCAGGCAGTGCGACAGCCAGGCATTGGGCAGGTAGTAACCGAGGGCGGCCGCCGCGACCAGCCACAACAACATATTGTGCCCGCCCTGGCGCAGCAGAAAATACGCCAGCAGCGGCAAGCCCACGAACAAGCCTGTCTTGGCCGCGTAAAACAGCGCAGGTGCGGCCTGGCTGCGCCAGCCGGCATGGACGAAACGGCTGCGGATGGGCGAACTTTCCCAGCCCTCGTCCGGCAGCGACAGCCTGGCCAGCGGGCGCGTCAGGCTGACGGCGTGCGCCAGCCAGCGCCGCCTCGCATGGCGCCCGCTGTCGCCGCCGGCGCCCGCATCGCCCAGCGCCTGCAGCCGCTCCTGCACGGCACTGCCCGTGCACAGGCGCAACACCAGCAAGGCCAGCGCGAAAACAATCAGGAACAGCAGGCCCAGCAAGGCCAGCTGCGCCGTACTCATCGTGCTCATCGTGTCTGTTCTTTCATCTTACACCCGGATATTGATAATTCTTCTGATGCAGATCACGCCCAGCATCAGCAAGCCCAGCGATACTCCAACCATCTTGCGCCCGCCCCCATCCGTGTACAGCACGGCAATAAACTGCGGATTCATCAAATGCATCATCAGCGCCGCGCCGAACGGCAGCAAACCCAGGACCCAGGCCGACATGCGCCCTTCGGCCGACAGCACGCGCACCTGGCCCAGCAATTTCAGGCGGTCGCGGATGATGGCGCTGATGCTGCTCAGCAATTCAGTCAGGTTGCCGCCCGTTTCGCGCTGGATCAGCACGGCGATGACGAAATAGCGCAAGTCCGTGCTGGGCACGCGCGCAGCCAGGTTGCCCAGCGCATCGGCCATCGCGACGCCGAAACTGACTTCATCGAACACGGCGCGGAACTCGTCGGCCAGCGGCCCCGTCATTTCCTCGCCCACCATTTTCAACGCGGTGGGAAAGGCATGGCCGACGCGCATGGCGCGGCTCATCAGGTCGAGCGCGTCCGGCAATTGCTGCTCGATGCGCACCAGCCGCTTGCTCCTGGCGCGGCGCACCAGCAGATACGGCAGCGCGGCGCCGCCCGCGGCCAGGCCCAGGCGCACATACCATGGCAGCGGCAGCGCGCCGGCCAGCAGCAGGCCGGCCGTCCCGCCCAGCAGGCAATAGCCCAGAAAAGTGGCCACGAACCAGCGCATGCCCGCCTGCAGCAGCAGCTGGTCGAGGCGCCGCGCGCCGGGCAAGCCTTCCAGCACGCCGTGCAGCAAGGGATGTGCGCTCAGCGGGCGCTGCTTGGTGATCGACAGCGCCTGTTCGCCATCGCTGGCCGTGTACATGGCTTGCAGGCGCCGCGCCACCCGCGCCGCGCCCGCTCCCCGCGCCGCTTGCCACGCCAGCCAGGCGCCAGCCACCAGCAGCACGGCCAGGAAAAGGAACAGATAGACAAGGTAGGAAAGCATGGCCGGTCAGCGCCCCGCCGCGGTGGGTTCGAACAGGGCGGCGGACACGCCGATGCCAAAGCTGTTCAGGCGCTCGAGGAAGCGCGGGCGGATGCCGCTGGCCGAGAAATGCCCGACCACCGCGCCGCCCTCGGCCACGCCCGTCTGCCGGAAACTGAAGATTTCCTGCATCGTGATGATTTCCCCTTCCATGCCCGTGATTTCCTGGATCGACGTGACCTTGCGCTTGCCGTCGATCAGGCGCGACACTTGCACCACCACCGACACGGCCGAGCTGATCTGCTGCCGGATGGCCTTGCTGGGCAGGTTGGCCGCCGCCATGCTGATCATGTTTTCCAGCCGCGTGATGGCGTCGCGCGGCGTATTGGCGTGGATGGTGGCCATCGAGCCTTCGTGGCCCGTGTTCATCGCGCCCAGCATGTCGAGCGCCTCGGCGCCGCGCACTTCGCCCAGGATGATGCGGTCCGGGCGCATGCGCAGCGCGTTGCGCACCAGCGCGCGCTGGCTCACCTCCCCCTTGCCTTCGATATTCGCGGGCCGCGTTTCCAGGCGCACCACGTGCGGCTGCTGCAATTGCAGCTCGGCCGCGTCTTCCACCGTGACGATACGCTCCGTCTGGCCGATAAAGCCGGAAATCACGTTGAGCATGGTGGTCTTGCCGCTGCCCGTGCCGCCGGAAATGAGGATATTCATCTTCGCCTTGCCCAGGCCCTGCAGCACCTCGGCCATCTCGGCCGTCATGCTGTGATAGGCGACCAGGTCGGCCAGGCGCAGCGGATCGACGGAAAACCGCCGGATCGACATCACGGGGCCGTCGATGGCCAGCGGCGGGATGATGGCGTTGACGCGCGAACCGTCGGGCAGGCGCGCATCGACCATGGGGCTCGATTCGTCGATGCGGCGGCCCACGCGCGAGACGATCTTGTCGATGATCTTCATCAGATGGGCGTCGTCGTCGAAGCAGACGTCGGTCAGCTCCAGGCGCCCGCCCCGCTCCACATACACCTGCTTGTGGCCATTGACCAGGATGTCCGACACGCTGGCATCGGCGAGCAGCGTTTCGAGCGGCCCGAAGCCCAGCATCTCGTGCTGGATGTCGCGCGTCAGGCTACGGCGCTCGGCGTCGTTGATGACCACCGCCTCTTCGTCCAGCAGGCGCTCGACCAGGCCGCGCAATTCTTCGCGGATGCGCTCCTGCGACAGGCGCTGCATGCTTTCCAGGTCGACCCGTTCGAGCAGCAGCCCATGGATGCGCAGCTTGAGGTCGCGGTAGCCGTGGTTGTCGATGACGGCCATGCGTTGCGGCGCGAGCGCGGCGATCTTGGCGCTGCCGAGCCGTTCGCGGATGGACAAGGCGGCGATGGGGGAAGTGGCCATGAAGTGCTCCTGTTCTGGGATGGGGATCAAGCGCGTGGATCAGGCGCGCCGCAGGACACGGCCGAGCCAGCCCTGGCGCGCCGTGCTGGCCGCGCCGCCGGCCAGGCTGGCGGCGAACTCCTGCAGCGAGCGGGTGATCGGGCTGGCCTTGTCGAGCTGCAGGATAGGCACGCCCTGGTTGACCGAGGCGGCGGCCGAGGCGTAGTGATTCGGCACGGTGCGGTAGACCGCCGTGCCGTACGCCGCTTCCAGGTCGCGCAGGCGGATTTCGCCGCCCTTGTCGTGGCGGTTGACGATGATATGCACCTTGTCCTTCGCGTATTCGAGCGAGCGGAACATGCCCAGCAGGCGCTTGCCGTCGCGGATGTACGGCAAGGTCGCCTGCAGGACGGGGAAGATCATGTCGGCGTGGTCCAGCGCGCGCACGCTGACGGCGTCGAGGTTGCGGCCCACGTCGAGCACGATGAAATCGTACTGGCGCCTGGCTTGCCGGATGACGGCGTCGATGTGCTCGGGCGCCACTTCGCTGGCGTGCGCCGGATCCTCGGGCGCGGCCAGCACGCTGTAGTTGGGCAGGATGTGCAGCATGCTCGATGCCAGGAACGAGGCGTCGAGCCGGTGGATGTCGCGCGTGACGTCGGACAGCGTGGCCAGCGGCTTGTTCTCGGACACGAAGAGCGAAGCGTCGCCAAAATGCAGGTTCATGTCGATCAGGGCAACGCGCTGCTGGCCGCCGGCGGCCAGCGCATAACCGAGATTGCTGGCGATGAAGGTGGCGCCGCTGCCGCCCTTGCAGGAGATGAAGGCCAGCACCTTGCCGTTGCCATGCTCGCGCCGCTCCAGCTTTTCCTCGATGCGTTCGAGCGCCGCATACAGGCTGGCCGGCGCGGCGGGAAACGGCAGCACGTCGCGCACGCCCGCGCGCATGGCCTGCAGCAGGAATTCAGGCGCCTGCTGGTGGCACAGCACGATGAAGGCCATGCGCGGATGCTGGTTGCTGAGGCGTTCGATGGCGGCCAGGTCGGCGCCGTCGTTCGACGGGCGGTCGAAGATCAGCACGTCGGGCAGCGATTGCGCCGCCTGCAGCGGTTCCAGCGTTTCGCCGCCCGCGTTGATCTCGTCGAGCCGGTTGCGGCTGCGCAGCAGCCGCCCCAGTTCGGACAGCGTTTTTTGATCCGTGGAATGGATGGCGATTTTCACGATATGCCTTGCGGGTTCTGTGGTAACGGTGCCAGCTTCACTGGCGCGCCCCGACGCCGATGGTGAAGGCGGCCCCTTGCGGCGCGGGCGCGGCAAAGCTTTTCTGGTACGCCGCGTAGGCGGCCTGGGCGGCCTTGCCGTCCATGCCGGCCACGGGATCGCGGTTCGCGCCCGCCTGCGGCGACAGCACTTGCCGCAGGCGCAGCTGCTCGACGCTGTGGCCGAACTGGCGGTCCAGGTTCGGCGTGGCGGCGCAGCCGCTGGCAGCCAGGGCGGCCAGCAGCACAGATAGGAAAAGGGAAAGGGAATGCTGCATGAGGTGCTCCTAATGAGTGTCCGGGCCGGCGGGCGCCGTCTGCGTGGCCGCTTCCTGCCGTGGCCGTGGCGCGCCAGCGCCTTCCATTTTTCCTTGCAAGAAGAACTCGCCGCGGCTGGGCGCCACATAGGCGTCGGTCGGCAAGACGATATCGCCGTCAAGCGTGCCGTCGAGCGGCTTGACCAGGTGCGGCGTGATGATGAACACCAGCTCGGTACGGTCGGTCTGGAAATCGCTGCTGCGGAACAGCGCGCCCAGCACGGGGATCTCGCCCAGGAAGGGCAAGGCCTTGATATTGGTCGTCACATTGTTCTTGATCAAACCACCCACGGCAAAACTCTGGCCATCGAACAGCTGCACCGTGGTGGTGGTGCGCCGCGTGGTAAAGGCCGGCAACACGGCATTGGCGGCGGTGCCCCCGCCGGTGGTGATGCCGATGCCTTCGCGGTTCAGCTCAGACACTTCCGGCGCCACCTTCAGGTTGATGCGTCCGCCTTCCAGCACGGTGGGCGTGAACTTGACGGCAATGCCGAATTCCTTTTCCTCCAGCGTGATCTTGTTGGTGGTGCTGTCTTGCGCGACCGGAATGAAAATCTTGCCGCCCGCCAAGAAACTGGCTTCCTGGCCACTGATGGCCATGATGTTCGGTTCGGCCAGCACCTTCACCAGGCCGTCGCGCTTTTGCGCGTCGAGCGTCAGCCCGTTGCCATTCTTGCCGTGCACGGCGCCCAGCTGGCTGGGGTTGCCGCTGAGCAAGTTCGACAGCAAGCCGTAGCTCCAGTTGCCGCGCGTGCCGCTGATGCCCACGCTGGCGCCCAGCTGGTCGACCAGGGTCTTCGATACTTCAGCGATTTTCACTTCCAGCATGACCTGTTGCGGCGCCGCGATCGTCAGCATGTTGATGACCTTGACGCCGCCGGCCGCGCTGGCGGCGCCGTCGGCCGGCGCGGCCGCTTCGCCGGCGCCGCGCTGCGCATAGGCTTGCGCCATGTCCAGGATCTGGCTGGCCTTGACGCTGTCGCTCACCTGCCCCGACAGCACGATGCTGCCGCCGGCCGCGCCAGCCTTGACGGCGCGCTCGCCAGGGAAGACATAGGCCAGCTGCGCCTGCAAGCCCTCGACATCGATCTCGACTTCGATATCAACGATCACGGGGCGCTGCTGCCGGTCCCACAGGATCAGGTTGGTGCTGCCCGGGGCCAGGCCCCAGACGAACAGCTGGCTGGACGAGCCCAGCATCCTGGCGCCGGCCACCCGCGGATCGTTGACGGCGATCTGCGACACCGGCAGGCTCAGGCTGCGCAAGGTGGACTTGCCCACGGCGATGCGCACGGGCGCGCCCAGGCGGGCGATATCGGCGCCCAGCGACATGGCCGGCGCCGCGACGGGCGACATGACGGCCTGCCGGGCCGGCGCCGCCGCGCTGGCGCCGCTTGGCCAGGCCAGGCTTGCCGCCGCGCCGCCCAGCGTCAGGGCCAGGCGCATGCCCGCACTCGCGGCGTGCTTACGAAATTTGTTCATCGATCATCCTTGCTCGCTTGCCTGCTGATTTTTAAAATTGCTGGACGCTCGTATCCATGCCCTTGATGACGGTGATGCTGTCGCGCGCGGGAGCGCGTGGGGGGGCCGCCTGGCGCCGCGCCGCGCGCACCGGCGCGGCCGCCGGCGCCTTCAGTTCCAGCAGCGACTCCTTGGTGGCGCCGCCCGTGGTGACGGGCGCCGGATCGACCTGGTTGCGCAGCACCAGCGACAGACTGCCCACGCTGCGCGCCAGGTCCAGCTTTTCCACCTGCTCCGGCGTCAGCTCCAGGGTCACGGCATTGACCACCTTGGGCTTGTTGTCGTCGCGGCCGGACTCTTGCGCCACGGCCAGCACCAGGATGCGTTCCAGCACGATCTTGGAAATGGCCAGCGGCCCGCCGCCCGCCGGCCTGGCGCGGTCATCCTGCGTATGCACGAGAATGTCGACGAAATTGCCCGGCAAGGCGAAACCGGCCACGCCCACCACGTCGTTGACGCGCACGGTCATGGCGCGCTTGCCGGCAGCCACGATGGCCGACAGGCCGCCCGTGGCGCCGGGCGGCGCGAGCTTGCTTTCCAGCACAGGCTCGCCCTTGCTGACGGCCGTGCGCGTGATGCGCCCGTCCAGCGCGCCGGCCTCGCCAAACGCCCCCGGCGGCATGGCGCCCGCCGGCCAGTCCATGCCGCGCAGCATGGCCGGCGTCACCTTCGCGCCCACGCCGATATCGACCAGCGCGACCATCACCGTCTGGCTGGCCGGCGCGCCTTGTCCCGACATCCAGCGCGCCGCTGCCAGCACGGCGCCCCCCGCCATCAGCAACGCCAGCAGCAGCACGATCGCAACGCGGCTATTTCTCATGATTTTTCCTCTTGGTAAAACTTGGGTTTCCGGACGGGCACATCATGCATAGCCGCCTGCCGCCAGGGCCAGCCAGATGGCGGTACCGGCGGCAATGGCGATCGCATACGGCAGTTTGCCGCCCGGCACGGCGGGCGCATCGACCCGCGGCACTTCGCCTGCGGCGGCGCGCAGCCAGCCTTGCAGCAGCAATTGCCGGGCATTCGCCATCGCCTGGCGCAGCGTGCCCTGGCACAGGGCGACGGCCAGCGCCAGCACGCCGCCCGCCAGCAGGCTGCACAGCACGGCAAACACGGCGGGGCGCGGGCCAAGAAAAGCCCCCACCATCGCCATCAGCTTGACGTCGCCCGCGCCCAGCGCCTTCATCGCATACATGGGCAGCAGCAAGCCCAGGCCGACGGCCAGGCCGCCCAGCGCCAGCCACGGCCCGGCCGGCGTCACCCCGGGCAAGGCCACGCTGTTGAGCAGCACGCCAAGCAAGGCGCCGGAAAACACCAGCCGGTTGGGAATGCGCCGGCGGCGCACGTCATGCCAGACAGCCGCGGCAAGCAGCCCCCACAAGACCGTGGCGGGGCTGAACGTCCAGAAAGAATGAGGGTCCATCGTGTACCTGATGCAAGCCGATGGCATGACGGCATGCGCATCGTTGGGCGGGAAGTCGGCAGGCCGGTGCGCAGGGGCAGCCGGCCTGTCGGGGTGCAGCGCGGTGGGCAGGCGCCTTAGATCGCCGCGCCCGTCAGCTTGGTGCCGATCGCCTTGAAGGCGCCATCGAGGCCGGTGGTGAAATAGCCGACGGCCGTGACCAGCGCCGCAGCCACCAGCGCAGCGATCAGCGCATATTCGATGGCCGTCACGCCATCTTCTTCGGCGATAAAGTTTTTAATGAAATTCATATTATTCCATTTCAGGTCAAGTTTTAAACATGATAAAAACTGAAAATACAGTCTGAAAATAAAAACATTCTCTTTGTTTTTATTTTCCAATTTCTGATGCGTGTATTTTATATAAACAAACATTAAATCGAATCAGAGAAAAGTCATTTTATGCGCAGTACAAACCATCTTAATTTTTTGTCTACAATCAGGACATATGTACTGTCACTCCGCATGGACGGGTTCGGCCAGCCGGTTGCGGGTGGCGTACACATATAATTCCAGGCGGTTGGTGACATCGAGCTTGCTGTAGATCGATGTCAAATGATTACGCAAGGTTTGCTCCGAGATAAAAGCGCGCTGGGCGATCGCACGGTTCAGCGCGCCATTTCCTTCCACCATCATGGCCACGATCTTGCGCTCCTTCAGCGTCAGCCTGGCGATGCGCTGCTCTTCCGGGTCGGGCGCCGCTTCCGGCTTGTTCAACACGCCCAGCATGCTGTCGAGCAGCGCCGGGTCCAGGCACAATTCGCCGTGATGCAGGCGGGCGATAGCGTCGACCATTTGCTTGACGGGCGTTTCCTTGCCCACCACGGCGCGCGCGCCGCTGCGCACGGCGCGCCCGCAGGCGGCCTGGTCCTGCGTGCCGCTGAACAGCAATGCGCGCGACACGCCATTGCCCAGCAGCTGCGGCAGATAATCGATGGCGCAGGCGCCGCCGCAGCCCAGATCGGCGTCGAGCACGATGACGTCGGGACACAGGGTGCGCGCCAGCAGCAGCGCGCTGTCGATCTCGGTGGAGCTGGCCACCACCTGCATCGCCGGCTGGGCGCCGGCGAGCAACTGCTCCAGGCCCCACAGCCAGGTCTTGTGGTCCGACACCAGCATGACGCGTATGACATTGTTTGTTGACATGCTTTACCTCTTTACTTGTAGCCCACTCCCATCGGGGAATGCTGTTGATCCGAATCGGCTTGCCTGCCTCGTCCGCGCGCGCCTTCTGCTGCCGCACGCGGGGGAAAGAAGTCATGGGGGCACAAAGGAAGAGGCCTTGGGCCGGCACGCGCCAACGCGGTGCGTGCCCCAAGGCAGCGGTCGCCGCATGCCGGGCGTGAGCCGATGGATGGGCAGCGTGGCCGGGGCGGGTGCGCCACGGGTGCGCCATCGCTGCTGCCGCCGCTGCTGTTGCTTACATTGCAGCATTTTTGTTGCATCACCTTGCAAAACAAGTCCTTGCCTGCACGCAGGACAATCCTGACACCAGGCCTGTTTTCATACCCGCGCATATTACTCCTGGCCCTGTAGCGACGGGGCCGGCACGTTTGAAATAACGCAGTTAATTGCGATTATCTTGACCTGTAATAATTTAAATGGCGGACACGCCCTTGAAAATCGATATAGAATAATTGCCAGTCAAATGGCGCAATGCCATCCGCCCGACATTCGTCATCGCGGAACTTAACCGGATTATTCCCATGCGCTTAAAACAGGCCGATTCCCGCATATTCCGCAAGCAAAGCGGACAGGCTGGCGCCACCCTGGTCGAATTGGCCCTGATAACACCGGTCTTTCTCATGCTGATAATCGGCATCATTGAATTGAGCATGGCTTATTTTGCCAATATGACCATGCAGCACGCGGTGCGCGAAGGCGCGCGCTATGCCGTCACGGGGGCCAAGGACCTCGACCCCGACAGCGCCAACCAGCAGCGCTACCACGCCGTCATGCAAAAAATACGCGACAGCTCCATGGGCATGTATGACAAGGTCAGCCCCGTGATCTCCGTCAACGGCAGCGATGCGGTGGGCGCCGCCATGTTCGGCCAGGCCGGCGATATCGTCGTCATTTCCGTCGATTGCCGCTGGGCGTTTGCCACACCCATGATCCGTGCCCTGTTCCGCGACGGCCAGGCGCATTTCGTCGTGGCGGCCACCATGCGCAATGAAAGCTTTGGCGGCCTGTGATGCGCGCACCCGCTCCCCGTTTTCCGCGCCGCGCCGCGCGCGGCATCGCCGCCATCGAATTTGCCATCGTGCTGCCCTTGCTGGCCTTGCTGCTGTTCATGCTGGCCGACCTGTCGCGCGCCATCCAGGCCAAGACCATCCTGCTCAATATCAGCCGCGAAGGCGCCAACCTGTCCGCGCGCGCCACGTCCGACCTGAGCGGCTCCAGCCAGGGCATCATGAATGCGCTGGCCGCCAGCACGCCGCCGCTGGACATGCACGGGCGCGGCATGATCTACATCACCAAGATCATGGGTTACACGGCGCAGAGCGGCTTGCGCAATATCGTGCTGGAACAGTACCGCTGGGACGCCGGCGCGAAGGCCAGCGGCTACCTGCCCGCCAGCCAGGTGTGGCAATGCGGCAGCTGGCGCGATGGCACGTGCACCGGCATCGCCAAGGACGAATACGCCCCCACGGTGCCATTGATGCAGAACCAGCTGGCCGATGGCGAACTGATTTACGCCGTGGAAACTTTCTACAATTTCGACATGCTGTTCGGCACATTGAAATTTGGCAACAGCACGACGCCCGTACTGGCGCCCAACCTGACTTCGATGACGGTATTCTGATGCGCATTCCACACAAGCGGCAAGGCGGGCAAGTCCTGGTCATGGTGGCGCTGTCGGCCGTCGTCCTGATCGCCTCCGTGGGCCTGGCCATCGATTCGGCCCTCGGCTACTTCGTCAAGGCCAAGCTCAACGCGGCCGTCGACTCGGCCAGCCTGGCGGCGGCGCGCGGTGTCACCGCGGGCAACTCGGAAGAGGAACAGCGGACCAGGGCGCGCCAGTCGGCAAAGGATTTTTTTGACGTCAATTATCCGGACCACTTCCTGCTGTCGACGCCGACCCTCCATCCCGTCGACGTCACGTTCGACAAGGGTACCGTCACCATCGACGTCTCGGCCAGCGCCTCGCTGCCCGTCTCGCTGATGGGCGTACTCGGCTTCAAGACCCTGGACGTGGCCGCCAGCGCGCAAACCATCCGCAAGGACCTGGACATGGTGCTGGTGATGGATACGTCGCGTTCGCTGGAACACAATGCGGACGCCGTGCGGGCGGCGGGCAAGTCCTTCCTGAACAAGTTCAACGCCACGGTCGACCGGGTCGGCTTGCTGCACTTCGCTTCGGAAGCGCAAATCGACGTCCCGATCAGGCAGACCGACCGCGGCTTCGACCGCGGCGGCATGACCATGAAAGGTGGAAAGATCGATCAATTCGCCTTCGTCGGCGGCACCAACTCGTCCGCCGGCATGTTCCAGGCGCGCAAGCAGCTGAACGACATCGCGCAGGTCGACCGCTCCAGCCTGCGCGTCATCGTGTTTTTCTCCGACGGTTCGCCGGCGGCGTTTTCCTCGTACTTCCCCAACAAGGACAACAAATGCAAGGACGCAGGCGGCCTCGCCACCTTTCCGAAACTGCAAAACCCGGCATTGGCGGGCCTGTACAGGATGAAAGTGAGCGACTCGCTCCAGTACGGCGATTGCGCCGCCAGCCAGATCACCGCGCTTCCCGCATGGTATAACGCGACGAATGACGCGGCACTGCGCGAGTTTCCCATCGTCACCAACTCGCCCCGCGTCGTGACCGCGTCCACCGCCACGGCGCAGGCGCAATGGACGAATGTGCACCGCGCCTCGCGCAACCTGGTCGAAGCGATGGCGGCCAAGGCGCGCCAGGAAGGCATTTTCGTCTTTACCCTGGGCATGGGCGCATCGCTGAAAACCAAGGAAGGGCCGGACAACGAGCTGGGCGAAGACTTGCTGCGCTGCCTGGCCAATACCACCGATGCGAAAGCGGCTTGCCGCAAGCCGGCCGAACCCGTGGGCCTGTATTGCTATGCGGCCAGCGACAGCGACCTGAGTCCCTGCTTCACCCGGCTCGCCTCGGCCATTTTGCGCCTGTCCAAATAAGCGCCTAACCCTGCCACTGCCCCGCCACGACAAAACCCAGGGTCATGGCCACCACCATCGCCGCGCCGGTGGGCGTGGGCGGCGTGGGCGACGGCAGGTCGAACCAGCGGCACACGGCGCCCACCAGCAATCCCAGTACCGATCCTGCCAGCATGACGTTCATGGCGCCTCCCCTTGCGTTTCACGGCGCTGCAAATACAGGCCCGTGAGCCAGTAGCCGCAGCTGGTCAGGAACACCAGCAGCGCGGCGCCCAGCACGGGCGGCGCCGGCACGGGGATGTGCGCCAGCTGGCAGACGAAGCCCACGACAAAGGCCAGCAGCAGGCCCAGGATGACTTTCTTGTAGCGCATGGCTCTGTCCTCTACTAGAAAGCGAAGCAGCTGCAACCCAGCGTGCCCCAGAAGCCGGAAAAATCGCTGATCGGCACGGCCGACTTGCGCACCCGGTCGTGGGCGTGGGCGTGCACGCCGCAGGCGCCCGCGCACTGGTGCGGCATGGCCGCCTGCGCCGGCCTGGCCACGGACCGGTAATGGCCCGGCACCGCGCGCACGGGCGACCACTCGGGCAGCACGGGAATCGGGGGCGGCGCCATGGCCGTGAATTCCGCCTGGCCGTAGACGACCTTGCCGCCGACGATGGTGAGCACGGATTCGATGGACTTGATCGCCTCTTCCGGCACCGCGAAATAATCGGCCGACAGCACGGACAGGTCGGCCAGCATGCCCTCGCGGATGCGCCCCTTCTTGCCTTGCTCGCTGGAAAACCAGGCGCTGCCCGCCGTCCACAGTTCCAGCGCCGTGTCGCGCGACAATCGCCCCGCCGCATCCGTCAGGGCCAGGCCGCCCACGGTGCGCCCCGACACGAGCCAGTACAGCGCCGTCCACGGGTTGTAGCTGGCCACGCGCGTGGCGTCCGTGCCGCCGCCGACGGGCACGCCCGCGTCCAGCATGCGCTGCACGGGCGGCGTGGCCTTCGCCGCCTCAGCGCCATAGCGCTCGACGAAGTACTCGCCCTGGAAAGCCATGCGGTGCTGGATGGCCAGGCCGCCGCCAAGCGCCTTGACCCGGTCGATATTTTTCGGGCTGATGGTTTCCGCGTGGTCGAACAGCCAGTGCAAGCCGCCGAACGGCGTGTCGCGGTTGACCTTTTCGAATACGTCGAGCATGCGGCCGATCGATTCGTCATAGGTGGCGTGCAGGCGGAACGGCCAGCGCTGCTCCACCAGGTGGCGCACGACCTTTTCCAGCTCGTCTTCCATGCCGGCCGCCAGCTCCGGACGCGGCTCGAGGAAATCCTCGAAGTCGGCGGCGGAAAACACCAGCATCTCTCCGGCGCCGTTGTGACGGTAAAAGTCCGTGCCGTCGCCCGGCTTGACCATGCCCGTCCACTTCTGGAAGTCCTGCAATTCGGCGCCCTTGTTCTGCGTAAACAGGTTGTAGGCGATGCGGATGGTCAGCTGCTCTTTTTGCGCCAGCTCGTCGACGACGGCGTAATCCTCGGGATAGTTCTGGAAGCCGCCGCCCGCGTCGATGGCGCTGGTGATGCCCAGACGGTTGAGTTCGCGCATGAACTGGCGCGTGGAGTTCACTTGCAATTCGCGCGGCAGGGTCGGGCCTTTCGCCAGGGTCGCATATAAAATCATGGCGTTCGGACGGGCGATCAGCAAGCCCGTGGGGTTGCCGGCAGCGTCGCGCACGATTTCGCCGCCGGGCGGGTTCGGCGTGTTCTTGTCGTAGCCGACGGCGCGCAGGGCGGCGCGGTTCAGCAGGGCGCGGTCGTACAGGTGCAGGATGAAGACGGGCGTGTCCGGCGCAGCCGCGTTGATCTCGTCGAGGGTCGGCATGCGCTTTTCCGCGAACTGGAATTCCGTCCAGCCGCCCACCACGCGCACCCACTGCGGGTTCGGCGTGCGCAGCGCCTGTTCCTTGAGCATGCGCAAAGCGTCGGCCAGCGAGGGTACCCCTTCCCAGCGCAATTCCAGGTTGTAGTTCAAGCCGCCGCGGATCAGGTGCAAATGCGAGTCGTTCAGGCCGGGAATGACGGTGCGGCCAGCCAGGTCGATCACTTGCGTGGCGGGACCGCGATGACGCATCACGTCCTCGACGTCGCCCACGGCGAGAAATTTGCCATCGGCGATGGCGACGGCGGACGCCAGCGGCTGCGCCCTGTCGACCGTGTGGAAACGGCCATTGAGCAAGATCGTGTGTGCATGCATGGGAACTCCCGATTCAGGTGAAGGATACGCCCCCGCCGGCGGGCGGCGGTGGCGCGATATCAATAAAATCTCAATGGCCTTCGCTGGCATTGAACATGGATTTGGCGTAGATCAAGCCCAGGCCATAGCCGCCGCCGTGCGCCACGGCCGTCACCACCGTCTCGTTGTAGGTCTCGCCGCGGGCCCAGTCGCGCTGCAGTTCCAGCAAGTATTGCACGGACGTCATCGGCTGCGCGCCCGCCTGTATCATGCGCTGCATGGCCATCGCATGGGCTTCGTCGGAGACGTCGCCGCTGGCGTCGGCGATCACGTACACGTCAAAACCCTGTTCCAGTGCCGACAGCGCGGGGCCGACGATGCACACGGACGTCCACAGGCCGGCCAGCACGATCTTGCCCTTGCCGTAGCCATTCACCTTGTCGGCGATGCGCGCATCCTCCCAGGTATTCATGCTGGTGCGGTCGATCGGCGCCTGCTCCGGGAAGACGGACTGGATTTCGTCAAAAATAGGGCCGGAGAACGATTTGGCCGCCACCGTCGTCAGGATCGTCGGCACCTTGAATTCCGCGGCCGCCTTGGCGACGAGGGCCGCATTGTTGCGCAGCAAGGCCAGGTCGATGGAGCGCGTGGCGAACGCCATCTGCGACTGGTGGTCGATCATGATCAGGGTGTGGTCGTTCGGGGTCAGCAGTTTTTGGGCGGCTTGGGCGGTAGCGATAGGCATGATGTTTTCCTCAGTGAAAATAATTGAATATCAAAGTAGTGGTATCCGGCCCGCACAATCTTGCGCTTTCCTTCTTGCGCTGCCATGTTGCGTGTCAGTGACAGGCAGTATGCACGCACAAAAAGGAAAACAAAAACGGAAAGAATGCCAAGCTATATTCGATTTTTTCGATGATATAAAATAAGCACACCGCAACCAATCGCACGGAGGAAAACATGGGATTTGAATTCAGGATCGCGGCCAGCCTGACGGCCGGCCAGCGCCAGCACCTCGAACAACTGCTGGCGGCGCTGCCGCAGGCGACCGACGGCATGCCCGGCACGGACGCCAGGCTGACGGATGCCGGCCTGTATGTATGCCAGTACCTGCGCCCGGAGCCGTGGCACGGCCTGGACGCCGTGCGCGCCTGGCTCGATGCGCAGGGCGTGGACTACGCCGTCGCGGAGGTCGACGACTGACGCTACAGGGTGCCTTCCAGCATCACGCGCCAAGTGCGGTAGGTGCCCGTATCGACCGTGCGCAGCGCGCTGCCCCCGCCATCCGCATACAGGCTGCGCGTGCGGTCCGCCTGCCGCAGCAGGTTGGCGCCCGACACGCGCAGGCGCAGCGTGTCGCTGACCTTCCACAGCGCATACACATCGAGTTCGCGCCGGGCGCCTTGCCAGGCCAGCAGCTGGCCTGACTCGCGCGACGGCCCTCCCGCCTGGTAATGCAGGTTGCCGCCCACGGCCAGCGGTCGGCTGGCCAGCTGGTAGTCCGCGCCCAGGTTGGCGCTCCACGGCAGCTGGCCATCGAGGCGGTTGTACGGGCCGGGAACGGCATCCACCGCCGACCAGTTGCGCGCCAGATTCGCCCGCAGGTCCAGCGCGGGGGCACGGGGGAACAGCACCGCCAGCGGCAGCTTCGCTTCCAGTTCGATACCGCGCACCTGCGCCCTGCCATTGTTGGCGGGCGTGGCCACCCAGCGCCCGTTGTCCTGGTACAGCCGGTCCAGCATCACGTCGCGGATGCGGCGCCAGGTGGCGCTGGCACTGAGCATGGCGCCCTCGCCCAGATAGTACTCATAGGCCGCGTCCAGGCCCCACGCCATTTCCGGGCGCAGCGCGGGGTTGCCCTGGTTGTCGGGATTCGTGGGACTATTGCCGTTATCGACCGCGTACGGGCGCGGGATCAGCTGGAAAATCTGCGGCGCCTTGTACGTGCGCGTGACGGCCAGGCGCACCTGGTCCTTGCCGGCGAACTTCCACAGGCTTTGCAGCACGGGACTCCACACCTGCGCGCGCACGTCGACAGGGTTCGCGCCACCGGTGGCGCTGGCCGTGCGCCAGGTTTCCCAGCGCAGGCCCAGGTACAGCGACCAGCGCGCGGAGACATCCCACTCATCCTGCGCGAACAGGGCCAGGCGCCGCACCGTGACCGCGTAGTCCGCGTCCGGCAGGACGGGCGGCCCGCCCGGCTCCAGCTGGCGCTCGCGGCGATACTCCGCGCGCCGCCGGCGGCCCCCGTCCCAGCCCGCCGCCAGCGCGTGCCCCTCGCCCAGCGCCCGGCGGTAGGTGCCGCTGGCCTGCACGCCCACATCGTCCACGCCAGCGTCGACCAGGCGCACATTCGCCGGCCCAGGCAGAGCGCCCACGCCCCGGAACAGGTAATCGCTGCCGCGGTGGTTGACATCGACACCCAGCTTCACCTCGAGGCTGGCGCCAGCTTCCAGCTTGCGCAGCCAGCGCAGGTCGCTGCGCACGGTGCTGCTGTCCTGGTCGAAGGCGGCGTCGTTGTCCGGATAGCCGGTATGGCCGCCCAGGTAAGCCGCTTCCACCACATGGCGGCGGCTGGCCAGGCGACGCACGTTGAGCAGGCTTTGCCAGGCCAGGCTGTCTTCGCCCGCCAGCGCCCATTGCAGGCGGGGCGCCAGCTCGAACGTGTCGCTGGTCACGCGCTCGGTCAGCGGCATGTGGCGCACCACGGTGGGCGTGCCGCCGGCCGCATATTCGCGGTTCCATTCATCGAGCAACCCGCGGCGCCCCGTGTGGCCAAGCGTGCCGGCCAGCGCGTACGACAGGCGCCCGTCCTGGCTGGACCATTGCACGGTGGCGCTGCCGGCGGGCATGCCGTTGCTGGCCGAGCCGCCCAGCTTGTAGGTGCGCTCGCGCCGCTTGGCGGATTTCTTCAGCACGATATTGATGGAGCCGGCGATCGCCTGGGCGGAAAATTCCGCCGTGGCGGCGCGCATGATTTCCACGCGCTCGACCAGTTCCGGGTCCAGCGCGTCCAGCGAAAAACCGGCCGGCACGGGGTCGCCGTCGAGCATGACGAGGGTGTAGCCCTGTCCCAGCCCCCGCAGCTGGAGCTGCCCGCCCTGCCCCGTGCCGGCCGGCGCGCCGATGGTAATGCCGGGCAGGCGCTTCAAGGCGTCGGACAGGACGCGGTCGCCCTGGCGTATCAGCTCATCGTGGCCGACGACCATGCCGGCGACGGTATCGTTGCGGCGCTGCTCCAGCTTGCCCGCATTGACCGTCACGGAAGGAAGGGTGTCTTCGGCACGGACGTGCGCCGTCAACGGCAGCGCGAGGCTGCACAGGAAAATACTCAATCGCATGGGAATTCCAGAAAGATGGCGGTTGCCGGATGAATGGTTGCCGGGCCAGGCGCGCCGCGCCCGCCCGGCCTGCAGTCAAAAACAGGCGTCAGCGGCCGAACTGCTGCTTGCGCATGCGCAGGGCCCGCGCGCTGGCGTTGGCGTCGAGGCCCGCGAGCCACTGCTGCGGATCCTGCAGGCGCCCGTTGCGGGTGACCTGGAAATGCAGGTGCGGCCCCGTCGCCAGGCCCGTCGCGCCCACCGTGCCGATGGACTGCCCCGCCGTGACGGCCATGCCGGTGGTGAGCGTGACCCGGTCGAGATGGGCATACAGCGATTCGACGCCGCCGCCATGGTCGATGCGGACGGCCTTGCCGAGGCGCGCATCCTCGCTGACGCTGGCGATGCCGTCGGCCGCCGCATGCACGGGCGTGCCCCGCCTGGCGCCCAGATCGATGCCGCCATGGCCTTGTGGCGTGATCTCGCGCACCACGCCAAAGAAGCCCGTCACGCGCATGGTATCCAGGGGATTGCGCCAGGCGGTGGGCGCCGGGGCCGGCGCGGCGGGCATGGCTGCAGGCGCGGCAGCCGCCGTCCACGCCAGTGCCGGCTGCAGCGCCAGGCTGGCCGCGCCGATAGCGCACAACAGCAGCACCGTCAGCAGCCGCAAGGCGGGAGGCAGCCGCTCCTGCCCGTCGCGCATGCGCAGCAGGCGCTCGGCCATGCCGCCGCCGCCAAACGCCAGTCCCGGCAGCGGCTGGGCCTGCAAGCCCAGCTGCTTGACCAGCGCCGCCGCATATTGCTGGCGCTGGCGCGCGGGGCGGCCGGCCAGGACCTGGCGGTCGCAACCGAGCTCCTGCGCCCAGGCCAGCTTGCCGGCCAGCCAGCGCGCGGCCGGATGAAACCACAGCAACGCCTGCAGCATGGTGGCCAGCAGCAATAGCATGGGATCGCGGCGGCGTGCATGGGTCAGCTCATGGGCGATCACCATCTGCTGCTGTTCCGGCGTAAATTGCGCCAGGTGCGCCGGCAGCAGCAAACGCGGCCGCCACACGCCCACCAGCATCGGCGAGATCGGCGCATCCACTTCCAGCACATCCGTGCCATGCAGGCGGCGCCGCTGCGCCAGCTGCAGCAAGGTGCGCAACGTGGCGCGGCCGCGCTGCCAGCGCCAGGCCGTGCAAGCGACGCCCAGCAGATAGACGAGGCCCCAGGCAGCCGGCACCAGGGACAGCCAGGAAGCGCCGGATGGCAGCCCGGCCGCTGGCGCATCCACGGCCAGCGGCACGCCGGACGCTGCGCTGGCCAGGGAAACGGGCACGCTCAGCTCGGGCACCACGCTCAGTTGCCGCGCGTCAGGCAGCAACGGCAGCACGAACGCGGCAGCCAGCACCAGCTGGGCGCCCAGCCACACGCTGCGCTGGGCCGCCAGCGCGGGCCAGCGCCGTTGCGCCAGGTACAGCAAGCCTTGCAGCAGCCAGCCGCTCAGCAGGCAGGCGGCCGTCGCCTGCAGCAAGGTCAGGGGAAACAAGCTCATCGCTTACTCCTTGCCGTCCAGAGGCCAGTCTTGCAGCAACTGCTCCAGCGCCGCCAGCTCCTGCTGGTCCACCAGCTTGCTGCCTGTAAACATACTGACCGGCAAGGGGCTGTCGATTTCCATCACGCGGCGGCCGAAGTCATGGGCGAACGCGGCCAGGGTGGCCACCTTGTCCGCGTTGGCTTCATACACGAGCACGCCATGCACGCTGCGCTGCAGCAACATCCCCTTGTCCAGCATGCGCTCCACGGTCTTGCGCGTGGACGAAAACGACCAGCCCAGCTCCTCTTCCACGCGGGCGTGCAATTCACGCGCGGACAGCGGCTGCTCTTTCCACAAGGCTTTCAGTAACGATAGTTCGGTGACGGAGGGCGTGCTCATGGCGATTCCTTCTAGTGACTATTGACACAATTATGCGACAACAGTCACATGCACGCAAGCGCTATTTGCGACACCTGTCGCATGCACTGGCGCCCTAGAACTCGTCCCACGCATCGTCCTCCGGACGCTGTTTCTTGGTCGAAACTTGCGGCGCATGGGGCTGCGCCCCCTTGGCGGGCAGGCGGGCGGCGGCGCGCGCCGCCTTGAGCGGCACGGGGCGGCGCGCGTCGGGCCGGGACGCCAGCGCCGGCGTGGCGGCCGCCTGCGCCGTCTTGAACACGGCCACGGCGTCGGCCAGGCGGGCCGCCTGCTCCTGCATGGCTTCGGCCGCCGCGGCCGCCTCTTCCACCAGCGCAGCGTTTTGCTGCGTCACCTGGTCCATCTGGCCGATGGCCCGGTTGACTTGCTCGATGCCGTAGCGCTGCTCGTCGCTGGCGGCCGAGATATGCCCGACGATGCTGCTGACCTTGTGCACGCTGTCGACGATCTCGTGCATCGTGCGGCCCGCCTCGTCGACCAGGCGCGCGCCGCTCTCCACCTGCGCCACGGAATCGTTGATGAGGGCCTTGATTTCCCTGGCGGCACTGGCCGAACGTTGTGCCAGGTTGCGTACTTCCGTGGCGACGACGGCAAAGCCGCGCCCCTGCTCGCCCGCCCGGGCCGCTTCCACGGCCGCGTTCAAGGCCAGGATATTCGTCTGGAAGGCGATGCCGTCGATCACGCCGATGATGTCGACGATCTTGCGCGAGGAATCGTTGATCGAACCCATGGTGTCGACCACTTGCGCCACCACCGCGCCGCCCTTGCCCGCCACGGACTCGGCCGACGCGGCCAGGCCATTGGCTTCGTGGGCGTTCTGCGCATTCTGCTGGACCGTGCCCGTCAGTTCTTCCATCGACGACGCCGTCTCTTCCAGCGAACTGGCTTGCTGTTCCGTGCGCGCCGACAGGTCGAGGTTGCCCGAAGCGATCTGGCGCGAAGCCGTGGCGATGGTTTGCGTGCCGCTGCGCACCTCGGTGACGATGCGCAGCAGGCTGGCCGTCATGTCCTGCAAGGCCTGCATCAGCTCGCCCGTTTCATCCTTCGAGCCCACCGCCACCGGCACCGTCAAGTCGCCTTGCGCCACCTGCCTGGCCACCTCGATGGCCGAACGCAGGGGCCGGCTGATATTCCTGGCCAGCCACATGGCGATCATGCCGGCCAGCAACATGGCCACCGCGCCGCCGCCCAGCAAGACCCAGCGCGTCTGCGCCTGCAAGCCCGCCAGCGCCTGCGAACGCTGCGCCAGCAGCGCCGTTTCCGCGTCGCCCACTTCCTTCAGCAACGCGCGCATGGCGTCCATGCCCTGCTTGCCCCGGCCCTCTTTTTCCAGCGCCAGCACGGGCTCGATGGGGGCCGTGCCTTGCGCCACGGCGCGCCGCAGCGCGATCACGGGGTCGAGCGCGCCGGCCAGCCAGGCTTGCTGGGCGGCATCGAGTTTCGCCAGGCGTTGCTGCTGGACAGGATTGTCGCTGGTCAAGGCGCGCGTCCTGTCGAGGTGGCTGCGAAACGAAGTCTTGCCCACGGTGTAGGGTTCCAGCGACGCCTCCGCGCCCGTGATCACGTAGCCGCGCTGCCCCGTTTCCATATTGATCAGGCTTTCCAGGATGGCGTCATTTTCACCGAGCACCTGGTAGGTGTGGGTATTGATGGCGTTGGCGTCGGCCAGTTTCGAGAAATTCAAGGTGGCCACTGCGACCAGGACGGCCAGCAGCAAGACAATGGCGCCGAAGCCGCCGTACAGGCGGGTGGCGATGCGAAGGTCGGCAATGCGCATGGTATTCCTCCAGGAACAAGAACCCCGGCAGCGCGGCGATCCCCCCGCGCAAGGGGTGCAGGCGGGAATTCTACCCAGATTTACGCGGGGGCAGCGCGCCCTTGCCGCATTTTTCTTTACTTGCGGCATTGCAAACCTGAAACAAAACAGGCGCGTTTTTGCCATGCTGTTATACTTCGCGTGTGCGGCACATATGACCAGTCCCCTTGCCGCTGTCTTTCGACCCCTAATCTGATTGCCTGCGACTGGCGCCCCACGATGGCGACAGGCCGATCTCACAATAAAGTTACCATGTCCTTTTCCTCCCTCGGATTGTCCGACGCTATCGTACGTGCCGTTACCGAACACGGCTACACCGTGCCGACCCCGATCCAGTCGCAGGCGATTCCCGCCGTGCTGGCTGGCGGCGACTTGCTGGCCGGCGCACAAACCGGTACCGGCAAGACGGCCGGCTTCACCCTGCCCGTGCTGCACCGCCTGTCGACCGACGCCAATGGCGCGGCCATCACCAGCAACACCTCGACGCGCCCGATCCGCGCCCTGATCCTGGCACCGACGCGCGAACTCGCCGCGCAGGTCGAGGAAAGCGTGCGCGCCTACAGCAAGTACACGAAATTGAACTCGGCCGTGATCTTCGGCGGCGTCGGCATCAACCCGCAGATCAAGCAACTGAAACACGGCGTCGACATCCTCGTCGCCACGCCGGGCCGCTTGCTGGACCACATGGGCCAGGGCACCGTCGACCTGTCGAAAGTGGAAATCCTGATCCTGGACGAAGCCGACCGCATGCTGGACATGGGCTTCATCCGCGACATCAAGAAAGTGCTGGCCGTGCTGCCGCCGAAACGCCAGAACCTGCTGTTCTCGGCCACGTTCTCGGAAGAGATCAAGGCCCTGGCCGACGGCTTGCTGAACAAGCCGGCCATGATCGAAGTGGCGCGCCGCAATTCGACCGTGGAAGTGATCAAGCAAAAGATCCATCCCGTCGACCGCGACAAGAAGCACCCGATGCTGTCCTACCTGATCAAGTCGAACAACTGGACGCAAGTGCTGGTATTTACGCGCACCAAGCATGGCGCGAATAAACTGGTCGAGCAACTGGGCGCGGACGGCATCGGCGCCCTGGCCATCCACGGCAACAAGAGCCAGTCGGCACGCACGCGCGCGCTGTCCGAGTTCAAGGATGGCACCCTGCAAGTGCTGGTCGCCACCGACATCGCCGCGCGCGGTATCGATATCGACCAGTTGCCGCACGTCGTCAACTACGACTTGCCGAACATTCCGGAAGACTATGTGCACCGTATCGGCCGCACGGGCCGTGCCGGCGCCAAGGGCGAAGCCGTGTCGCTGGTTTGCGTGGATGAGCACGAAATGTTGAAAGACATCGAAAAGCTGATCAAGCAAACCCTGCCGCGCGAAGTCATCGAAGGCTTCGAGCCGGACCTGAACGCCCGCGCCCAGCCTGTGCAATTGCGCAGCGGCACCGGTGGTCACCGCAACAACAGCCGCGCGCCAGCGGGCGCCGTGGTGCGCGTGAAAACGGGCGGCAGCGGCGCCAAGCCACGCAGCGCCGGCCCATCGGGCGGCGGTGGCGGCGGCAACCGTTCGGGCAATGCGCCGCGTTCGGCGGCGAACCATCGCTCCGGCGGCCGCGGCCGCTAAAACGCGGCCTTAAAGCTACTGCGCGGGGCGCTATGGCGTTTGCGTTGCTCGCCGTACTCTTGTACGGCTGCGCGACTCGACGCAATATCACTCCCGCTCGCTACGCTTTCAGGCCCCGTTTACCTGTATTAAAAATACAATAAAACCGTTCCAGGACTTGCTCCTGGGACGGTTTTTTTATGCACGCCACCATTTGCCGATTTGGGCTAGGATAGTGCCCATCATCCTCACCTGCGTGCTGCCATGCCGAACTTCGCTGCCAACCTCAGCATGATGTTTACCGAACTGCCCTTCCTGGACCGCTTTGCCGCCGCCAGGGAAGCGGGCTTCGATGCCGTCGAATTTCTTTTCCCCTATGCCGTCGAGGCGCGGCAGATCGCCATGCGGCTGGAACGCCACCAGCTGCATCTGGCCCTCTTCAACTTCCCGCCCGGCGACTGGGAACACGGCGAGCGGGGCATCGCCTGCGATCCGCGCCGGGGCGAGGAATTCCGCGGCAACGTGCAACTGGCGCTCAATTACGCGCTGGCGCTGGGCGCGAAGCAGTTGCACTGCATGGCCGGCATCGTGCCGCCCGGCATGAGCCTGGAGCGGGCGCGGCAAAGCCTGATTGCCAATCTGCAATATGCGGCCGACGCCTGCCGTCCGCATGGCATCAACGTGCTGATCGAGCCCATCAACCGCTACGACATGCCCGGTTACTTCCTGAACCATAGCCAGCAGGCGGCCGACATCATCGCCGACTGCCAGCGCGGCAATGTCTTCCTGCAATACGACATTTATCACATGCAGCGCATGGAGGGTGAACTGAGCAACACCATCCGCGCCCTGCTGCCCCTGATCCGCCACATCCAGATCGCCGACACGCCGGGCCGCCACGAACCGGGAACGGGCGAGATCAACTACCGCCATCTGTTCAAACTGCTGGACCAGGTCGGCTACGCAGGCTGGGTCGGCTGCGAATACCGCCCCGCCAGCGATACCGTCGCGGGACTGGGCTGGCGCGAGCAATTGACGGGCACAGCAGGCACGCCGGGCGCCTGATCGCAGCGCGCTTGCGCCCGCACAAGGCGGCCGGCGCAAGCCGGCACGACAATACCTTTCCATACAGTATTTCCTGTCGAGAGGTGCCGTGTCCACCCTGCCTGCCCGCCATCGCCGCGCCCTTTGCCTGAAGCTGTACCTGAGCCTCTTCCTGGCTGCCGTGCTGTGCGGCTGCGCCACCGCGCGCCCCGAGCTGGCGCAGGTGCGCGCCCTGGCGGCCGGCGCCGATGCCTTGACCGCCTTCAACGAACTGGCGCAGCGCCACGTGGACACTTACCAGCGCGCCCGCCCCTATCTGTCGCCGGCCGAAGACGCGCGCGAGCGCCTGCTCGATGCGCAGCGCCGCGCCGCGCAGGCGGACGTGGCGCGTTTGGCGCAAGCCGTGCGCCTGTACCTGCAGGCGCTGGGCCGGCTGGCCGATGCCGATGCGTATGACGTGCGGCCCGAACTGGCCGGCGCCGGCGCCGCCATCCGCGCCTGGCCAGGCAGCGGCATCGACGACCGCCATGTCAGCGCCTACACCTTGTTGCTGCAGCAACTATCGCGCCTGGGCGGCGCGGCCAGCCAGCAGGCGCACCTGGCGCAAGTACTGCACGAGGGCGATGCGCCGCTGCAAGCCCTGCTGGCCGCGCTCGACAGCTTGCTGGCGCTGTACGACAAGAGCGGCGATAACGAGCGCGACATGGTGCTCGGCTTGCTCGACGTGGAAATCGCGTATGCGGACACGCCGCAGCAGCGCCTGCTGGCCGTGCTGGCGAAAAACATGCAGCAAAGCAAGACCGAGGAATATCGCCTGGCTGGCCTGCGCCATACCCTGGCACGCCGGCAACTGGCGGCACTGGGGCGCGAACACGCCCAGCTCGCCGCCGCCCTCACCACCACGGAGGCAAGATGGACGGATCGGTAGGCAGCGAACGCCGCGAAGCGGCTCTCAGCAGCGCCATGCGCGTCGAGCAATTGGCCGACAGCCTGTCGCAGGCGGCCGTCACCTTGCACGGCGCCGTCATGCGCGCCATCCGCAAGCGCGCCAGCCAGGGGGGAAACGGCATCAGCCTGAGCCAGGCGCAAGCCGTCTTCGCCCTGGAAGTGGCCTTGCGCCAGCAAGCCAACCAGCTGTATGCCGATGCGGCCGGGCACACGGTGGCGGGCCTGGAAACGGCGCAGCGCCAGCTCAGTGGCCTGCTCGACACGGTACGCCTGCGCATCGCCCGCAACGACGACGTGCGGCACTGGATCAGCCTGGCGACGAGCTTGTTGCACCTGGGCAGCGCCGTCCTCGCCGGCAATCCCGAGCGCATCCTCGGCGCCCTGGGCAAGGTGCGTGAGCGGCTGCAAGAGATGGCGCCGGACTGATTGAAATCGGCTGGCAAGCGCCTATACTGGGACGTCCCCGCCTGGCAATCGTGCCTGCGGGACGATGACCAGAGGAGACCAACATGCGTATCGAACCGTATTTGCAATTCGATGGAAACTGCGCGCAAGCGCTGGAATATTACCGCCAGCACCTGCATGGCAGCGACCTGTGCCTGATGCCGTATCGGGGCTCGCCGGCCCAGGAGCAAGTCAAGGAAGACTGGTACGACAAGATCATGCACGGCTCCGTGCAACTGGGGCCGACCATGCTGATGGGCTCGGACGGCGGCTGCGACGAGGGCGCCAAGGGCATGAGCGGCAGCGCGATCTGCCTGACCGTCGACACGCCGGAGGAGGCGGAACGGGCCTTCGACGCGCTGGCGCGCGACGGCACCATCCAGATGCCCCTGGCGGAAACATTCTGGGCCAAGCGCTTCGGCATGCTGAAAGACCAGTTCGGCATCGCCTGGATGATCAACTGCCTGAAAGAACCAGCATAGAACGGCCGCTGCCAGCCTGCGCCGCGTCAAACGCGGCGCGGGTGGTAGCGCAAGCAGAGTCGCCCATCCTGGACTACCATATAGGACAGACTCTTAACGGGTGATGGCCATGAATGGATTGCCGCAAGACCAGCTGCAGCGCCTGCAGGGCGTGCTGGAGCAACGCAAGCTGGCGTTGCTGGAACAGATCGAGAATGAAGCGGCCGAAGCGGACGCGCGCGCCTCGCTGCTCAATGAAATCGAAGCCTCGCCGGCCGACAACGCCAGCGTGCGCACCTTGAATGCCCTCGTCAGCGAAGCGGCCGAACACAACGTGGCGCAGCTGGCCATCATCAAGCACGCGCTGGCCAAGTTTGCCGACGGCAGCTACGGCCTGTGCGACAACTGCGGCGAAGCCATCGGCCTGTCGCGCCTGAATGCGCGTCCCGAAGCGCGCCTGTGCATCGATTGCCAGACGCGGCTGGAAAAAGCCCAGCGCTAGGCCGGGCAGCGGCGCCGCATGTCACCAGCCGTTGCAGCATGACAAAGGGCAAGGCATCGCTGCCCTGCCCCCTGCCTTCCTTCCTTGCTGCTGCCTTGCGTCCCCCGCCAGCTTCTGTGCGCCGGCTGGGTGGACGGGTCTCCTCTACTGCCATTGCCCTGCTTCAAGTATCCGGCTGCATGCCGGATCAACTCATGTGCTGCCCGCCATTGATGGCGATATTCGCGCCCGTGACGAAGGCCGCCTCCTCGGACGCCAGGTAAGCGACCAGAGCCGCCACCTCGTCCGGCTCGCCCAGGCGGCCCAGGGGAATCTGCGGCAGGATCTTCGTTTCCAGGATATCGGCCGGCACGGCCGTCACCATCTGCGTGCGCAGGTAGCCGGGCGAGACCGTGTTGACGGTGATGCCGTGGCGCGCCACTTCCAGCGCCAGCGCCTTGCTGAAGCCGTGCACGCCCGCCTTGGCGGCCGCATAGTTGCACTGGCCAAACGCGCCCTTCTGGCCATTGACGGACGAGATATTGATGATGCGGCCCCAGCGGTTGGCCAGCATCGGTTCGAGCACTTGCTTGCTCATGTTGAACAGGCTGTCGAGATTGGTGCGCATGACCTCGGCCCAGTGCGGCAATTCCATCTTGCGCATGCTCTGGTCGCGCGTGATGCCGGCGTTGTTGACCAGCACATCGACCCGGCCGAACTTTGCCAGCACGCTTGCCACGGCCTCGCTGCAGGCATCGAAATCGCTCACGTCGACGGCCAGCGGGTGGAAATAATACTGCTGCGCCTGTTGCTCGTCGAGCCAGCTGCCCACCCGCGCATTGCCCGGCGTATGCGCCGCCACGACGGCAAAGCCCGCCCCATGCAGGCGCCGGCACAAGGCCGTGCCCAGGCCGCCCATGCCGCCCGTGACCAGTGCTACCTTTTGTTCCTTCATTGCTGTCTCTCCCCGCTTGTTATGGTTGTTCTGCGTGGGATCAAGTGTAGGTGGCACTTTTGAAGCGGGCATTGCGCCAGATCAAAGGCTGAGCCTGCGTATTGCAGCGTCCGTCTGCGCTGCATCCATGCAGAGACAATTATCAAAATTATACTCCTCAAAGAGGTGATGGCACCTCGACAGGCAGGTCGTGCAAACCTTGCTTGACGGTAAGACTCACAGGGAGAACGCGATGGAAATCCAGGACGACACAGAAGCATTGAGGGACTTGTTCAACGATATCAATCCCGGCATGAGCGACGTGGAATCCGTGCATCAGGCGGAGCTCGATCCACAGCATGCGCTGGCCCTGATGGCCAACCCGAAAGCGGCGCTGAAAGCCATGGGCATCCCCGTCAGCGATGCCTCGCAAGTGCAGGTGACGATGAAGAACCGCGCCAGCCGCGCCATGCCGGAGGTGGCGCAAAAGGCGGCGCAATTGCGGCGCGTCGTCGTCATCGTGATTCATTACCGCAACTGCGACGCCGACATCATCATCATCGCCATGAGCTGAGGCAACAAGCACCGGCCGCAGTCGTGCGCGGCCGGCACCCGGGACTGTGCCAGAATGGCCACTACTGCACAGCGAGAGGACAGGCCATGACATACAAGACCGTATTGCTCCACATCGACGACAGCGCCGGGCGCGCCGCCCGCATCGACGCGGCGGCCAGCATCGCCCAGGCGTGCGGCGGCCACCTGACGGGCGTGGCGCTGACGGGCGTGTCGCGCCTGCTGTACCAGAACCAGCCCGACCTCGATGCGGACCCGAACCTGAGCTTGCACCTCAATTTTCTGCGCGAGCGGGCGACGCGCGCCCTCGACGGTTTCGAGGCGCAGGTGCGCGCGGTCGGCGTCGCTTCGTTCGAACAGCGCGTGCTCGACGACGAGGCGGCGGGCGGCATCAGCCTGCTGGCCCGCTATGCGGACCTGGTCGTCATCAGCCAATACAATGCCAGCGATAGATCGCCGTCCGTGATGCGCGACTTTCCCGCCTATGTGCTGCTGCATTCGGGCCGTCCCGTGCTGATCGTGCCGTATGCGCCGCCGCTGCCCCGGCTGGCGCCGCCGGCGGCCGCGCGCAATGTGCTCATTTCCTGGAACGCCAGCAAGGAAGCGAGCCGCGCCGTGAGCGCCGCCCTGCCCCTGCTGCAGCGCGCCGGACAAGTCCACGTGGCCATCTTCGACGCCCAGGTGCATGCCGCCGAGCACGGCGAACAGCCGGGCGCGGAACTGACGCACTACCTGGCGCGCCACGGCGTGGAAGCGCGGCTGCATTTGCTCGATGGCGGTGGCGTGCGGCGCGGCGATATCGGCGAAGCGCTGCTGTCGCAGGCGGCCGACCTGTCGGCCGACTTGCTGGTGATGGGGGCGTATGGCCATTCGCGCCTGCGCGAAACCATCCTGGGCGGCGTCACGCGCACGATCTTGCAAAGCATGACGATCCCCGTGCTGATGGCGCACTAGGCGGGCGGACTGAAGGCAGGGCTAGCCACCCTGCCAGGGCTGGCTGCGGATCTTCGCCACCTGGCGCTGCGCCAGCCACTGCCACAGCTGCAGGGCCGCGTCCTGCGGCAAGGCCGACATGTGGCGCGGCGTGGCCAGGGCGATTTCACAATCGCGGTCCGACCATTCCTCGAAAGTGACTTCGCCTCCGCTAGCGACCTCGACCTGATACATCAAGCCATCGTCGTAGCCAAAGCGCAACAGGACGGCGGCCGGGCTGCCGTCCGGCGTGACGGCGCCGCCGCGGTATACCTCGGCCAGCGCATCGGCCAGCTGTGCCGGCGAGGGCGCGCAGATGTCGCGCCCATCGGCCCGTGTCAGAATGAACCATGCCTGTGTCATGACGCGCCCTCCTATCCATACTCGTTAGCATGCGAGGCAAGTACTACGGGCAGTCACCTTGGTCCAGTGTCACTTCGGGCGCGCGGAAACTATCCCTGTCGGCATTGTTTACCAATAATTACTCATACTAACAAGGATCATACCTAAATTTCATGCAGCGCGGAATTTATGCATCTTGCGCCACAGAAGCGCCAATTCACGCCACCAGCACGGGAATGCTGAGCGGATCGAAATCATGCCAGTCGCCATTGGCGATCGTGCCTTCCGCTTCCTCGATATGCTCGGCGCCCAGCCGGTGCAGCGCCTCGAGCGCCCGTTCGCGCTCGTCGAGGCCGCCCAGCGCGACGGCGATCAGCATGCCCGGATGGCGTGGCTGGCGGCGGTTTTCACCGTTGTCTTCGCCATTCTTCTCGGCTTCGCCCGCTTCCTTCATCTTGTTGAAACTGTAGAGCGAGCCCACGTGGGCGCCCACCAGCGCCCCGACGACCGGCCCCAGCGGCCCTGTCGCCAGGGCGGTGGCCGCGCCGATGCCCGCGCCCAAGGCGGCCCCGACGGCCACACCTTCCACCACACCCTCCGGCGTTTCCTTCGCGCCCGGCGACATGTCGCGGTCGCCGCCCAGCGCGTGCAGATCATGCTGCCCCGGCTGGTTGACAAAAAAGGCGCTGATGCGGCTGTCGGAAAAGCCCGCCTGGTTCAGCGCGGCGCGCGCGACGTCGATCTGTTCCTGCAACTGAAAATGACCTGCGATGATGCGTGACATGATACGGCCCTCCTCGTCGGCTGCTGGCGCACCATGCGCCGCCTCGATAGCGTGCGCCAGACAACGCCAGGATACCGTTCGCTTACGCACACAGCCGCTTACTCCCATGCCCAATCATATGCTCACTCAAGCAGACGCGCTGAAGGGGCTGCGGATATCCGACAGGAATTGCTGCGCGCGCGCATGTTGAGGCCGCGCAAAGAAATCCTCGGGCGCGGCCCGTTCCAGCACTTGCCCGTGATCCATGAACCAGACGCGGTCCGCCACTTCGCGCGCAAAGCCCATTTCATGCGTCACGCACACCATCGTCATGCCGCCCTGCGCCAGGTCGCGCATCACTTGCAGCACTTCGCCCACCATTTCCGGGTCCAGCGCGCTGGTCGGTTCATCGAACAGCATCAGCGGCGGCTGCATGGCCAGCGCGCGGGCAATCGCCACGCGCTGCTGCTGCCCGCCCGACAGGGCCGCCGGCATGGCGCGCGCCTTGTGCGCGAGGCCCACCCGTTCCAGCAGGGCCAGCGCCCGCTCTTCCGCTTCCTTGCGGCTCAGGCCGCGCAAGCGCTGCGGCGCCAGCGCGCAATTGTCCAGCACGGAAAGGTGCGGAAACAGGTTGAATTGCTGGAAGACAAAACCGATATGCGAACGGAAGGCGTTCACGTCCAGCCCCGGCGCGTGGATGTCCTGGCCCGCCACCGTGATGCGGCCCGAGGCGATCGGTTCCAGCCGGTTGATGGTGCGGATCAGGGTGGACTTGCCGGAACCGGACGGCCCGCACACCACCAGCACTTCGCCCTTGGCGACGTGTTCATTGATGCCGCTCAAGGCGTGATACTCGCCATAGTATTTGTTGACGTTGTCAAAGGTAATCATGCAGCCGCTTTCAAGAGTCGCGCCTGGCGCCGCTCGAGCCAGAAGGCGGCGCGCGACAGGCTGAAACATAAGACAAAGTACGTCATGCCCAGCAAGAAATACACTTGCACGGGTTTCGTCAGCACCAGGCCATTGACTTGCGAGGCGATGAACGACACTTCGGCCAGGCCGATGATGTATCCCAGCGAGGTTTCCTTGATGGTCGAGACGAACTGGTTGACCAGGGACGGCAGCATGTGGCGCAGCGCCTGCGGCAGCACCACCGTGCGCATGCTGTCCAGATAGTTCAAGCCCAGCGAACGGGCCGCCTCCACCTGTCCGCGCGGCACCGCTTGCACGCCGGCGCGCACGATTTCCGCCAGATAGATGCCGTCGAAGATGACGAGGGCCGCCAGCATGGTGCCGAATTGCCCGCTTTCATGGCCGGTGAGGCTGGGCAGGAAGAAATACGCCCAGAAGATGACGAGCAGCAAGGGGATGCCCCGCACCACGTGGATCAGCGCGGCGACGGGCCAGCGCAGCAGGCGCCAGGGACTCAGGCGCGCCAGCCCCAGCAGCAAGCCGAATGGCAGGCTGAGCACCAGCGCCAGGCTGGCCAGCAGCACCGTCAGCGCCAGGCCGCCCAGCGGCCCCTCGGGATAGCGTCCCACAAGGAAATACAGCCAGTAATCGTGGATCAGTTCCAGCATCAGGACACCTTCTTTTGCAGCAAGGCCGCCAGGCCCGCGATCACCAGGGAAACGGCCAGATAGGCCACGCTGGCGAAGACGAACGCTTCCACGCTGCGGAACGAGGCCGCTTCCACGCGCTGCGTCTGGTACATCAGCTCGGCCACGCCGATGACGGTGGCGATGCTGGTGTTTTGCCACAGGTTCAGGGTTTGCGACAGCAGCGGCGGCGCGGCCAGGCGCAAGGCTTGCGGCACGATGCACAGGCGCATGGTGGCGAGAAAGCCGAAACCCAGCGCCCGGCCCGCCTCGAATTGCTGGGCAGGAATGGCGCGGATGCCGCTGCGGATGTCTTCCGCCATGTAGGCGGCCGTATATAAGGTCAGGGCCGTGACGGCGCTGACGGCTTCGATATTGCCGGCATACAAGCGCTCCTTCCAGGCGTCGGGCAGCAGTTCGGGCGCGCCGAAATACCAGAACAGGAAGTGGGCCAGCAAGGGCACGTTGCGGATCAGCTCGACATACGCGGCGCCCAGCCCGTTGAGCAGGCGCGACGGCGCCAGGCGCAGCATGGCCACGCCGCACGCCAGCGGCAGGGACAACAGCAAGGTGATACCCATCAGGCGCAAGGACAGCAGCAGGCCGGACAGCAACCAGCCGCGGTAGTCGCCGGCCAGCAAAAAGTTCAGATCAAACATGCGGAAGAGTCAGGCAAGGTTCAGGCGTCGATCTTGTCCGATTCAATTTTAAATGTGCGTTTCTGGAATTTCACATTGCTCGTCGGGCCATACCATTTGAAGAACAGTTTTTCCGCCTCGCCCGACTTTTCCAGTTCCCGCAACACCTTGTCGACGGCGGTTTTCACGCCCGTCTCGCCCTTGCGGATGCCGAAGGCAAAGACTTCCTGGCTGATGTTTTGCGGCAGCACAATGTAATCCTTTTGCGCGGCGCCCAGCTTGGCGTAGTTGTTGAGCAAGGAGACTTCATCGTCGACATAGCCGACGCCCTTGCCTTGCTGCAAGCCCAGATAGGCCTGGCCCGCCGTCTCGAACGTCACCACGTCCACGCCGGGCACGGCCTTGCGGATATTCGGTTCCTGCGTGCCGCCCTTGACGGTCAGCACTTTCTTGCCGGCCAGGCCAGCGACCGTCGTGATATTGCTGCTTTTTTTCACCAGCACGCGCTGGCCCGTGTAAAACGTGGACAGGGAAAAATCGACCAGCGCTTCGCGTTCCTTGTTGTGCGTCAAGGACGCCGTCAGGATATCGATGCGGCCCTGCTGCAGTTCGGGAATGCGGGCGGCCACGGCCAGCTGCTTGATCACCGGCTTGACGCCCAGGCCCTGGGCGATGGCGCGGCACAGGTCCACTTCATAGCCGACCAGCTGGCGCGACTTGGCGTCGATGAAACTGTTCGGCTCGTCCGTGCCCAGGGTGCCGCAGACCAGCTCGCCCTTCGCCTTGATGGCGGCCAGCTGGTCCGCTTGCGCCACCTGCGTGAAGGCGATGGAGGTGAAAAAAAGCGCGGCGAAGTGTAGGCGGGTCTGCATGAAATTCCTCTGGTGGACAATGAATGCCGCCATTAGACCGCAGCGCTCTTATTTCCAAAAAGGAATCTTTTCACCCTTGCTTATGAAGAATTCATCTAAGGCATCAACGAAGACATCAACTAAGGCGCCAGCGCCTTCGTCTCGCCGCCGAGTCGGATGATCGCCGCCCTGGCCCCCACGGCGCCCGGATAGCGGGGGTCGAGCTGCAGCGCCTGCCTGTACGCCTCGAGCGCCTGCGGGCGCAAGCCTTGCTCCACATAAAACTCGGCCAGGCTGTCCTGCAGATTCGCGTCGCGCGGATGCAGGCTGGCGGCCGCCTGCAGCACGGCCATGCCTTGCGCCACGGCGCCGCTGCCTTTCAGGCGGTACGCTTCCAGGTTCAGCGCCGCCGGACTGGCCGCGCCCAGCGGGTCGCGGGCCAGCGCCAGGCGCAGGGCCGCGAGGGCGGGTTCCGTCTTTCCGGCGCGCAACAAGGTCAAGCCGTGCAGCGCATGCGCGCGGTCGCTGAGCGGATACAGTTCCACGGCCAGGCGGCTGGCCGCCAGCGCCGCATCCGCCTCGCCGCGCGCGGCCGACGCTTGCGCCAGATCAAGCAACTCGGGCACGAAATCGGGATAGGCGCGCTGGCCGCGGAAGGCCGTGCGCAACCGGCTATCCAGGGCGGCGATGGATGCCAAGGCGGGCGCGGCCGGCCAGGCGATGGCGGCCGTGCGGTCCCAGCTGGCGGCCAGGGCCACGATGGCTTGCTCGAAGGCGGGGTCGAAACGGGGCACGGTGCCGGCCTTTGCATCTTGCGACAAGCGGACATAGTCGCGCGCAAACGCCAGCGCGCCGCCGCGCGAGTAGGTATTCAGGTCGACGCCCGATGCGCGCAATGCCCCGGCCATGCTGGCGCCGGCCGCGAGAAACACGCGGCCGCCCGCGGGATGGCGGGCCGCCTCGATGTAGGCGCGCGCCGCCTGGGCGTCGGGCGCCAGCGCCTGGCGGTTGATGTGCGTGAAGGCTGCGCGCGTGGCGGCCGCATCGGCATACGCCTGATCCGTGCGTTCGGCGTAGGCGCGGCCCTCTTCGAACAGGCCTTGCGCCACCTGGTAGGCGCGCTGCGCGCCCGCATCGGCGATATACGTGTTCAACTGCCACGGTTCGCCCGTGACCACTTCGAACAGGCGCTGCACGAAGGCTTCGGGATTGACGCGCTCGAGATTGGCGGCGACGGCAATGGTGAGCTTGCGCGAAGGAAAGCTGTACAGGTAAGTGACGGTTTCCGGCTGCTGGCCGCCGTGGGCGATGGCGTAGCGCCCGCCCGTCGGCAGGATTTCCCAGCCCATGCCGTAATTCGTCAAGCGGCCCGCGCGCGTGGCCATCGGCTGCACCATGGCGGCCACGCTGGCCGCCGACAGGATCTTGCCTGCGTGAACGCCCCGGCCGAAGGCCAGCATGTCGGGCACGCTGGCGCGCGTGCCGCCGGCCGAAAAGCGGCTGCTGATGTCGACGAATTCCGAATTCTTCAACTCCTTGCCGGCCAACCGGTAGCCGCGCACGCGGTGCGCAATGACGGCGTCCGGGTCGTCCATCACGGTGGCGTCCATGCCCAGCGGCCCCCACACGTGGCGCCGCATGTAGCCGCCATAGCTCTCGCCCGAGGCGGCCTCGATGACGGCGCCCAGCAGGTTGTAGCCATAGCTGGTGTAGCGGAAGCGCGTGCCCGGTTCGGCGATCAGGTCGAACTGCTCGAAGACGGCGATGGACTGGCGCGTATCCTTGTGCTCCTTGAAATGCTGTTCCACCCTGCTGTCGCGGTAGGCGTCGATGCCGCCCAGGTGGCCCAGCAGCTGGCGCACCGTCACGGGAAACGGCTTGACGGGGAAATACGGCACATAGGTTTGCACGGGCGCATCCAGGTCGATCTTGCCCTGTTCGACCAGTTGCAAAATGGCCACCGCCGTCATGGGCTTGGTGACGGACGCCAGCCGGTAGCTGGACTGGGCCGTGGCCGGCACGCGGTTTTCCAGGTCCGCATAGCCATAGCCTTTTACCCATTCCACGTCGCCCTGGCTGAAACCGACGGTGACGCCCGGGATGCGCTCCGCCCCCATGCGCCGGGCCGCCCAGCCGTCGAAATCGGCCAGGCGCGCGGCCAGCGCGGCGGACGGAGCAGCGGGTGAAACAGAGGATGGGGCGGAGGCGGCCTGCGCCACGCCGCAGAACAGCGCCAGCGCGCCGGCGAAACCGTAGTATTTGCTGCTTTGCATAGTCATGATTCCATGGTGAGGGCCGTGTGCACAGCACGGCGCTGATGCATGGTAAGTGTCTTTCACACGCCGTTGGCGGGCCGTGCACGAAATGCACGTGGCCCGCACGAACGGCACCGAAACGGCTGAAAATGTTGCAAAGGGGTAGTAAATGAGCAGCTACAATGCCCGCCATGCCCTCCCTCTTCCGCTACCTGTTGCTATGCTGCCTGGCCTTGCCCTCTTTCGCCTGCGCCATGCATCCGCTCTCGCTGGACGACGGCTGGCACACCTGCGGCAACACGGCTTCCGCGCCCGCCTCGCTGCAGCAGCTGGTCCGGCCGGGCCAGCTGCTGTGCGTCGAGCGCGATGTCGCCCTGGCCGCCACGCCGTCGTCGACGCAATTGCTGGTGCTGTCGGCGCTGGCCGCCAGCGAGCTGTGGCTCGATGGGGTCTTGATCGGCAGCAATGGCCAGCCGGCCCGCCAGGCCAGCGGGGAGCGCGCGGGCGACGTCGATTTCGCCCTCCACCTGAGGCCGCAGCAATTGGCCATGGGCACGCACCACCTGCGCCTGCTGCTGTCGACGCAGCAGGTGCCGGCCCACCTGGCATCGCCATTCTATGCGCTGTACCTGGTCGACCGGCACGATTACCGCGCGGCGCTGGCCTGGTACCGGTTGCCGCCACTGCTGCTGGCCGGGGCGCTGGGCGCCGTCGCCCTGCTGTTTCTCGCCTTGACGGCACTGTACCAGCGGCAGCGGCACTGGGCCATGTTTGCGGCGCTGTGCCTGGCGGCGGCGCTGCTGCTGGTGGCGGAACTGTGGCGCAGCTTTGCCGGCTATGCCTATCCCTCGCACATGCCGCGCCTGTACGCCGTCAGCGCCCTGACCTGGCTGTTTTCCGCCTTGCTGCCCCTGTATTTTTATACGGCTTACCGCCTGCCCCGCTGGCCGCTGGCGGCGGCGGTGCTGCTGGCGGGCATCGCGCTGGCCGGCGCGCTGCCCACGCATTTCGACGCCCGCTGCTGGCTGATGTTTCTGACGGGCCTGGCGGCGAGCCTGGCGCTCAACCTGGTCGCCCTGTGGCGCCGCCTGCCGGGCAGCCGCGGCGGCACCTTGATCGCGCTGGCGTCGTGCGCCCTGTTCCTGCTGACGGGCAGCCAGTTTGCCGAAGGCGGCTTCGCCCTCGTCGTGTGCTTCCTGCTGCTGCCTGTATGCGCGCAATTGCTGGCGCAGCTATTGCGCGAACGCAGCAAGGCGGCGCGCGCCCAGCAGCTGGAAAACCAGCTCTTGCGCAAAAGCATGCAACCGCACTTCCTGATGAATTCCCTCAGCCTGATCAGCGAACTCAACGCGCAATCGCCGCAGGCGGCCGAAACCTTCATCGAGGCGCTGGGGGCCGAATTACGCATGCTCAACGAATTCGCGCAGCAGCCCAGCATTGCCCTGACGCAGGAACTGGCCCTGTGCGAGAATTACCTGAGCATCATGGGCACGCGGCTGCAGCAGCCGTGCCGTTTGCAGCTCGACGGCGAGGCGGCGGGCATCACCGTGCCGCCCGCCCTGTTGCTGACGGCGCTGGAAAATGCGTTCAGCCACAACCGCTACCGCCACGGCGCGGCCTTTATCCTGCGCATCGCACAACATGCGCAAACGCAAATACTTACCTTGCTGCTGCCCGAAGGCGAGGCGCGCGCCCATGCGGGCGGCGGCGTGGGCGAACAGTACATCCGCGCCAGCCTGCACGCCGTGTTCGGCGATGCGGCCAACTATGCCAGCGCGCAGCATCCGGCAGGCTGGCGCCTCACCTTTACCTTGCCGGCGGCGCCATGAATGTGTTGATACTGGAAGATGAACCGCTGATCGCGCAAGGCCTCGAACGCGAAGTGCGCGCGCATTTCGGCGCGCGCCTCGGCAATCTCGTGCTGCATGACAATGTGCCGCAAGCGCTGGCCGCCCTGGCGCAGGGGCAGGTCGATTTGCTGCTGCTGGATTTGAACCTGCACGGTGCGGACGGCTATGATTTGCTGCGCCTGGCCGCCGATGCGCGCTTCCAGACCATCATCGTCTCGGCCCACGCGGAACGCTCGATCACGGCCTTCGAATTCGGCGTGCTCGATTTCGTCGCCAAGCCTTTCAGCCGCGAACGCCTGCACAAGGCGCTGCAACGCTATACGGGGCGGCACACGGAAGCGGCTTCGCTGTCCGTCAAGAAACGGGGGGCGCTGGAATGGATCGCCATGGCCGACATCGACCACGTGCAAGCCGATGGCCACTACAGCAATATCGTGTTGTGCAGCGGCGAGCAATGCTTTCACGACTTGCCTATCGACAAGCTCATGGCCCTGCTGCCGCCCCACTTCCTGCGCGTGCACCGCTCCTACATCGTCAACAGCCTGGGCTTCAAGCGGCTGCAGATCGGCGCGGGCGGCAAATACGCGCTCGACACGCAGACGAGCACGGGCATCCCCGTGTCGCGCAGCAGCTATCCCGCGCTGAAACAACGGTTGCTGGGCTGACGTTCCCGCTTACCAGTGCGGTGCGTAGTTGGGGAATGGCGAGGCCATGTGTTCGGGTTCCACGGGCGGCGCCATCCAGTCGCGCGGGTCGACCTTGTAGTACTGCAAGAATTGCGCATACAGTTCTTCATGGTGTTCCGCCATCTGGTACGGCTTTTCAAAGAAGGTTTCCGTGGCCACGGCAAAGAATTCGGCGGGATTGGTGGCGCCGTAATGGTCCATCACGCTTTGCTGCTGGTACATGGCGTCGTGGCGCAGGTTGTCGAAGTCGCGCGACAGCACGGTGGCCCAGCTGCGGTAGCTCGACACGCTGGGCAAATACGGCGCGCCATTCGCGGCACCTGACTCACTGTCGAGCTGGTGGGCGAATTCATGCAGCACGACATTGTGGCCGTCGCTCCAGTCGGCCGCGCCCCGCTGCACGTGGTCCCAGGCCAGCACCACGCGGCCATCGCCCCAGGATTCGCCCAGCAAGCCATTCGCCGACGGCGTCACCACGCCGCCCGGCCCCACTTCATTGCGCGTGACGATGAATTCCGTGGGATACACGAGGATGGTGTCGAGTTCGGGATACACCTGCGTCTGGCGGTTCAGCAGCAGCAAACAAGCCTGACCGGCGATGGTGTAGCGCATCTCGTCCGTGATTTCCAGGCCGCCGCAACCGACGAATTTCTTTTGATACAGGAATTGCACGACGAGACGGCGCAACTGCTCCTGCAGCGGCGCCGGCATATGCTTATAGACGGGGATATTGTTTTCCAGCACGGCCAGGCCTTCGGCCGGCAAGGGTTTCGCCAGGGCCCGCTTCAAACGCCAGCGGGGGAACCACAGTGAAAAGACGATGGCCGCCGTGACGAGGGCGATCCACAGCAGCGGGTTCATGCGGCGGCCCGTTTCAGGACAATGAGAGCGATGCAGGAGAACACGGCGTAGGCAGACAAGGACAAGCTCCTTCAAGTGAACCCGCACGGCGCGGGCAGCAGTCCAGCCCACATGGGGATGCTTGCAGTCTTTTCAATCAGACCACGTTCAATCGACTCACCTCGGATGGTTCGGCACAACGCCAAAAGCCGGGTCGCAACCCGGCTTTCGACATGCGTCTGATAATACGAACCACAAACGACGTCCGCCAGCCGCCAGGCGGCCGTTCAAGCGCCGTATTACTCGGCAGCCTTTTGCTGCGGCGCACCAAACAGGGCGGCGACCAGCGGATCGCGCGTCACGGGACCACGGTTGACGCGGATGGCGTAATGCGTGTCATCGGCCAGGATGTGGAAGTGACGGCCGCTGCCTGCCATGCTTTGCTCGCGCAAGCCTGGACGATCCTTGCGCGGTGGCGCGCCTTCGCGTTTTGGCTGGACGATGGCGGCCAGGAAGGCGCGCACGCGCTCAGGGTCTGGCGTCAGCTGGTACACTGCCTTGCCCAGGTAGGTGGCCGTGCCTTCGATGTAGCGGGCCAGTTCGATCACGCCCGCTTCGCGCAGGTCGCGGATGTATTTGCGGGCGCCCGATGGCGAAAACTTGAGGAACCAGGCGATTTCGTCGGCCAGCATCTCGTGCAGCGACAATTCGCCGATCAGCTTTTGCATGTTTTCGATGCGGCGCAGGGTGGCCGACGTCGAACGCACGCGCTCGATCGGTGCCATGGAAATGGGATTCATGCGTTCCGGGGGGATAGGTGCTGCGCGTTCTACCATTTGCGAGCCTTTTTCGGGGCTACGAAGTTCCTGGTGCGCTGCCTTTAATTCGCTCTTCACGTGAGACTGAGTCATTGCATGCATTTGAATACTCCTTTTAAACGATTGCCGGTAGCCCGGATTGTTAAGTTCTTGGCAATTTTTATACCAGAACACCACGAATCCTGAGCGTCTGGGCACAGAATGCCCGTGTCGGCGGCTGCGGTCTGTGCGTTAACGAACATTAGAAGCAAGAAAGTGAAAAATATTGCCCTACTGAATTCTTTCTCTCGTGGCATCTAAAAAAGACATCTAAAAAACCGGCATGACGAGCCTGTGCCGCCATTCGTGGCGCAAAGTGAAATAGCGAACAGAAGCGGAAACGCCATTGCAATAAATTCAAGCTTCGCGCGCGGCGCCTGCCGCCCGCATCGCGAATCTTCGACTCTTGCAAAGGAAACATCATGAAAATGCCCGCCCTGTTGGCCGCCGCCTTGCTTGTCACCCTGTCCGCCTGTAAGAAACCGGCCGAGCCGCCCCTGCCCGAAACGGCGCCCAATCCCGCTTCCACCCCGCAAGTGATGCCTGCCCCCGTCACGCCAGCCATGCCGGACGCGGGTGCCGGCAGCACGACGCCGCCTGCGCCGCTGACCGATCCCGCCACCGCGCCCGCCCTGCCGCCGGCCACGGCGCCGAAGTAAAGCCTACAGTCGAGGCCGGCACACGGCCTCAGACGGGCGCCCGCGCGGCGCCACCCCTACTCCACGGGGGAGTTACGCGTTGCCAGCCTGTTTGCAACGCGTTTTTTTACGATTGGAGTCGGCCACGCCCTGAAGGTTCACCGGCATGCGGCTCCGAAAATGCGGCAATCCGCACAGCCTTTCCCCTCGTCGTGCGGAAAGACGGAATCTCGCCATTTCCCATTTTCACTAGATTCAAATTAAACCTTTATAAACAATCACTTGCAATAAACGTCAAAATGCGCTCCACTGGCACGGAAGATGCTTTTATATTTTCATAACCGCCGTCAGAGCGGCAGCCCGACCCACTATATAAAACCATCTACCTTTTGGAGACAACAGCATGGCACGCACCTTCCGCATCTCGTCCTTCCTGAACACCAAGGCACTGACCGTCGCCGTCGCACTGGCCGCGCAATTCCCGCTGGCCGTCCATGCGGCCGACCTGGTCCGCCTGGGCAACCTGAAATTCGCCCATTACGGCGCCGTCGCCTACATGAAGGAAATCGCGCCCAAATACGACTTGAAAATTGAAGAGCGCATCTTCGCCAAGGGCCTCGACATCGTGCCGGCCATGATCGCCGGTGAAATCGACGTGTCCGCCAGCGCGCTGGAAGCGGCCATCACGGGCCGCGCCACGGGCTTGCCCGTGTACCTGGTGGGCGGCTTCGCCAAGGGCGGCGTGCAGATCGTCGGCCGTCCCGACCTGAACATCAAGGGCATCGCCGACCTGAAAGGCAAGAAAGTCGGCGTCACGCGCGGCGGCCCGCAGGAAATCCTGCTGTTTGCCGAATTGACCAAGGCCAAGCTGACCTGGTCCGACAAGCCGGGCAAGGACGTGCAGATCCTGTACATGGGCTACCCGGACTTGAACCAGGCGCTGCTGACCAAGGATATCGACGTCATGAGCCAGTCCGAGCCGTACTCGACCCAGGCGATCCACAAGAAATACGGCGCGGCCATCATCAAGCCTTACGACACGCCGCTGGGCGAGCCCGTGCGCGCCCTCGTGATGACGGAAAAGATGTACAAAGAGAAACCTGCCGTGGCCCAGCGCTTCATGGATTGCTTCGTCGCCGCCACGCGCGCCTTCCTGGCCGACCCGAAACTGGCGGAAAAATACGTGCGCGAATCGATGTTCAAGAACCAGATCACGACCGAGGATTACCGCGACGCCATCGACAACGCCATCTTCACGGAAGACATCACGCAAAGCCACGTGCAGCTGACCACCGATTACATGGTGAAATTCGGCGTGGGCCGCATGGCCAAACCGCCTGCGGCACAGGATTGGGTCAAGCTGGACCTGCTGGAAAAAGCCAAGAAATCCTACGCACCACGCTAATCTGAAAGTATCACGATGAATATTCAAATGATGAAACGCTTCGCGCACGGTGCCGCCGTGCCCGTGGCCGTGCTGCTGCTGTGGCAAGCCATGTCGACGTTCGGCTGGATCAACCCGCAAATCCTGCCCTCGCCCGTGGCCGTACTGGTGAAATGGTATGAATACCTGGTGCCGATGGAAGCCTACACGCCCGAAACGGGCAATTACCTCGTGTGGATGTTCTCCGGCGAGTTGCCGCACGACGCCTGGGCCAGCCTGTCGCGCGTGCTGGGCGGCTTCGCCATCGGCGCCGGCCTGGCCTTGCCGCTGGGCTTGCTGATGGGCACCAACAAGACCATCTATAAACTGTTCGACCCGCTGGTGCAGGTGCTGCGCCCGATTCCGCCCATCGCCTACATTCCGCTGGCCATTTTGTGGTTCGGCCTGGGCAACCCGCCCGCTTTCTTCCTGATCAGCATCGGCTCCTTCTTCCCCGTGCTGATGAATACCATCGCCGGCGTGCGCCAGGTCGACGGCATCTACATCCGCGCCGCGCGCAACCTGGGCGCCAGCCAGATGACCATGTTCCGCCGCGTCATCCTGCCGGCGGCCACGCCCTACATCCTGGCGGGCGCGCGCATCGGCATGGGCACGGCCTTCATCGTCGTGATCGTGGCGGAAATGATCGCCGTCAATAGCGGCCTCGGTTTCCGCATCCTGGAAGCGCGCGAATATTTCTGGTCTGACAAGATTATCGCCGGCATGTTCACCATCGGCCTGTTCGGCCTGGCCATCGACATGGCCATGAATGCCCTGAATAATCATTTGCTGCAGTGGCACCGCGGCCTGGAACACTGAGAGGAACGGCCATGACCACGATCAATATCAATGCAGTCAATAAAATCTTCACCACGGGCGGCGCGGACGTCATCGCCCTGAAGGATATCAACCTGGAAATCGCCAGCGGCGAGTTCATCTGCCTGCTGGGACCGTCCGGCTGCGGCAAGTCGACCCTGCTCAACGCCATCGCCGGCTTTTCGCAGCCAACGTCGGGCCAGATCCTGGCCGGCGGCAAGCTGATCACCGAGCCCGGTCCCGACCGCGGCATGGTGTTCCAGGAATACGCGCTGTTCCCCTGGATGACCATCGAGAGCAATATCGCTTTCGGCCTGGAAATCGCCGGCAAGACGCCGGCCGAAATCAAGGAACGGGTCGACATGCTGCTGAGCATGCTGGGCTTGACGGAATTCCGTGCCCGCTACCCGAAAGACTTGTCGGGCGGCATGCGCCAGCGCGTGGCGATTGCCCGCGTGCTGGCCCTCGATTCGCCGATCATGCTGATGGATGAACCGTTCGGCGCGCTGGACGCCTTGACGCGGCGCAACCTGCAAGATGAATTGCTGAAAATCTGGAAAGTCTTCGGCACCACCATCGTCTTCGTCACGCACTCGATCGAGGAATCGATCTACCTGGCCGACCGCACCATCGTCATGACCTACCGTCCCGGCACCATCAAGCGCGACGTGGCCATCGAACTGCCCCGCCCGCGCGACCCGAGCGACCCGGAGTTCAACCGCCTGAAGCGCATGCTGGGCGAGATGGTGATGGAAGAGCAACAGCGCCATCATAACGCCGAGACCATGGCCAGCACCGCTGATTAGTGGTGTCTGACCAAACCTACTGCGCGTCGGTATAGGCGGCCTGCGATGCTCACCGTACTAGAGTACGGTTCCGCTTCTCGGCCACCTCTCCCTTCCGCTCGCTACGGTTTTGTCAGACACTGCAACTTTGCATGTCAGTCGTAAATCAGGATTCACCCATTCGGGTGAATCCCGCCGTACACTACCATTCCTTCTTTGCGGCACACGCAAGCTTAACCCGACACACGGAGCACCATGGCATTCGGCAAATGGACCCTGAGACCCGCGCTCGGCCCCCTGCTGGCTGTGGGTTCGCTGGTCGTGCTGACGTGGGCGTCGTATGCCTGGGTCAAGCAGCGCCAGCTCGATGAATTGCACCGCACCCTCGATTCGCGTGCGGAACTGTATGCGGCGTCCATCGGCGGCGCCCTCAACAAGTACGAATTCCTGCCCCTGGCCGTGGCCCAGAGCGATGCCGTGGCGCAATTGCTGGAACAGCCCAGCGCCGACAAGGTCACGCAAATCAACGCCTACCTGGTCGACATGAACCGCCGCGCGGGCGCCTTTGCCGTCTACGTGCTCGACGACAAGGGCACGACCCTGGCGTCGAGCAACTGGCAAGACCGCAGCTCGTACGTGGGCGTCAACTACGGTTTCCGGCCCTACTTCAAGGATGCGATCGCGGGCGGCATCGGCCGCTTCTACGGCATCGGCGCTTCCACCTTCGAGGCCGGCTATTTCATTTCGCAACCCGTGCAGCGCAACGGGCGCATCATCGGCATCGTCGCCGCCAAGGTCAACCTGGACTGGATCGAGCAATCGTGGCGCACGCCCGGCGCCGGTGAACAGATCTGGGTCAAGGATGCAAATGGCGTGCTGATCCTGGCTACCACGCCCGCCTTCAAGTTCAAGACCCTGGCGCCCCTGTCGCCGGCCGCGAAGAACGATATCAGCGCGCAGCGCCAGTTCCTGCAGGAAAACCTGCCCATCTTGCCGCACCGGCTGCGGCGCCAGTTTGCCGATGGCGCCAGCGTGATGACGCTGGAACGTCCGCAGACGGGCGACACGCCCGCCCTGTCCGGCAGCGCAGACTATCTGGCCGTGAACCGCGCCCTGGGCCCGCTGCAATGGCAAATCACCGTGCTGGCCGAGCTCGACCAGGTCGACGAAGCGGCGCGCAACGCGGCCATCGCCGCCGCGCTGGGCTGGGCCTTGCTGCTGCTGGCCCTGATGTATGCGCGCCAGCGCCGGCGCCGCATCGCCGACAAGCTCAATGCGCAACAGACGCTGGCGCGCGCCTATGAACAGCTGGAAATCAAGGTCGAGCAGCGCACGGCCGATCTCGTGCATGCGAATGGCCGCCTGCAGGCGGAAGTAGCCGAGCGCGAGCGGGCGGAGCAGACCCTGCGCTATGCCCAGGCGGAACTGGTGCAAAGCGGCAAGCTGGCGGCCATCGGCCAGATGGCGGCCGGCGTCACGCACGAGCTGAACCAGCCGCTGGCCGCCCTGCAGACGTTTTCCGACAATGCCAAGGTCTTCCTGGCGCGCGGACGCATCGACGATGCGCTCGACAACCTGTCGACCATTTCAGATCTCGTCAAGCGCCTCGGCTATGTGACGTCGCAACTGAAAGGCTTTGCGCGGCGCAGCGACGATGCCCGCAAACCCGTCAGCGTGCGCCAGGCGTTTGCGCAAACCATGCTGCAAATCCGCACGCGCAAGCATTCGCAGCGCCTGACCCTGCATGAAAGCTGGCTGGAGGACGACATCATCGTCCTGTGCAACGCCATCGGCCTGGAACAGGTGTTTACCAATCTGATCACGAACGCCATGGATGCCGTGCCGGAAAACGAGCCCGTGCAAATCTGGTTCCAGGTGCGCCGCGAAGGCGACCTCGCCGTGCTGCATATCACCGATAATGGCCCCGGCATCCCGCTCGCTTCGCTGGACAAGATTTTCGACCCCTTCTATACCACCAAGGAACACGGGCTGGGCTTGGGATTGTCGATCAGCGCTGGCATACTGCGCGCGGCCGGCAGCGCATTGGCCGTGCGCAACCGCAGCGCGCAGGAAGGGGGCGGCGCGCAATTTACCATCACCCTCAGCTGCGCCCCGGGGGAAAAGAATAAAGAGACAGAGGAAACACCCGATGCACGAGAATAATTTTGAAGGCATGCAAGTGCTGCTGGTGGAAGACGACGCCGTCGTGCGCAAGGGCGCGCGGCAATCGCTGGAACTGGCGGGCTTGCAAGTGACGGCCGTCGCCACGGCCGAGGAAGCGCTGCCCTACCTGGTGCCGGAATTTGCGGGCATTTTATTGAGCGATATCAAGCTGCCCGGCATGGATGGCTTGAAACTGCTCGATATCGCCGTGGCGCAGGATGCCAGCCTGCCCGTCATCCTCGTCACGGGCCACGGCGACGTGTCGATGGCAGTGGGCGCCATGCGCCGTGGCGCCTACGATTTCATCGAAAAACCGTTTTCCGCCGACTTGCTGGTGGAAGTGTGCCGCCGCGCCCTGGATAAACGCCATTTGGTGCTGGAAAACATGAACTTGCGCCGCCAGCTCGAGCAGCGGGTCGGCATCGAGGCGCGCATCGTTGGCCGCAGCGCGGCCATGGCCAAGGTGCGCCAGCTGGTGCTGAACCTGGCGCCGAAATCGGCCGACATCATCATCCTCGGTGAAACGGGGACCGGCAAGGAACTCATCGCCCGCTGCCTGCACGATTTCAGCGAGCGGCGCGACCACCCGTTCGTGGCCATCAACTGCGGCGCCCTGCCCGAATCGATCTTCGAATCGGAACTGTTCGGCCACGAAGAAGGCGCATTCACGGGCGCGCAGCGCCAGCGCATCGGCAAGATCGAGTACGCGAATGGCGGCACCTTGTTCCTCGATGAAATCGAAAGCATGCCGCTGGCCCTGCAAGTCAAGCTGCTGCGCGTGCTGCAGGAACGGCAAGTGGAACGGCTCGGCTCCAACAAATTGATTTCAGTCAATTTCCGCGTCATCGCCGCCGCCAAGGAGGATTTGAATGTGCTGGCGGAACAGGGCAAGTTCCGGCCCGACCTGTATTACCGCCTGAACGTGGCCAGCCTGACCTTGCCCGCGCTGCGCAACCGGCGCGAGGATATTCCCCTGCTGTTCGAGTTCTTCGTGCTGCAGGCAGCCTTGCGCTACGGCCAGCCGGCCGCCCTCGTCAGCGGCGAACTGATCGCCTCGCTGATGGCGCAGCGCTGGGCCGGCAATGTGCGCGAGCTGCACAATGTGGCCGACCGCTTCGTGCTGGGCTTGCTCGACGACACCCTGAGCCCGGCCGGCTGCCGCGAAGCATCCTTGGCCGAACAAGTCGACACCTTCGAGATTTCCATCATCGAGGAAGCCTTGCGCCGCCACAACGGCAATGTCATCGATGCGGCCGCCAGCCTGAATATCCCGAAGAAAACCCTGTATGACAAGCTCAAGCGCTTCGATATCTCGACGGAACAGTTCCGTTGATCTGAAGCAAATAGCCGACACGGCCATGAGGCGGCGTCCTACCCGTGCGGGCGGACTCCTGTGTGAGAATGCAGGCTCAACCTCATTTCTCACAGGATACCGCCATGAAAACCGCCGCTCTCTTGCTGGCCGCCACCCTGATGACCGTCGGCGGCGCCTGGGTGCAAGCCCAGTCGACGACGAATGTGAACCAGACGGGCAACCACACCAACAATGCCAGGGATCCGGGCCAGCAATCGGACCAGTCCGACAAGCTCGACAACAAAGGCAAGCCGATCCACGACGCCAAGCCCGCCAAGACGCGCACGGACAAGCGCACGCGGCGCGGCAAGCCCGTGGCCACGCCGGACACCCCGGCCGCCAGCGGACCGGCCACCGCGCCGCCAGCGACGCCAGCCGCGCCGGCCCGCTAAGTCTGCCTCCATCGCTGCGCCACATTGCTCCAAGGCACGTTATCATCGCGCCTTTGCAATATATTCAGGATGACAATGAAAGCAGCATGGTGTGGAATGGCGGCGGCCAGCGTATTCGCGGCCGCGAGCGTACAGGCGGCGCCCACGGTGGGCGAATGCATGGAATTGACGACAGGCATCAAGTTCAGCAAGAACAATGGCGATGCGCAAGTCAACGTCGAGGAGATGTTCGAGGGCAAGAAACAAAAGGGTACGCAGCTGATCCTCGACGGCGGCGTGCTGCTGGCCACGTCCTACCAGGATATCCGCGACGGTCAGGTCTTCCTGACGGGCGCCATCCATTACAACGAAGACGGCACCGTGCGCAGCAAGAACGTCTACACGCCGCAGTCCGCCATCCCCGCCAACATGCGCCCCGGCCAGGAAGTGCGCGTGCAGTTCACGGACACGCAAACGAGCACCCATTACCCGCTGGCGGGCCTGTCCGACAAGATCACCACCTCCACGCGCACCGATAAACGCGATTTCTCCATCACCTTCCTCGGCTGGGAACGCCTGGAACTGGGCGGCCGCCGCTTCCCCGACGCCTGCAAGTTCGAACTGCGCGACGTCGGCGGCAAGAGCAAGGGTAAAAGCGGTGAATACGTATGGTACGCGCAAGGCTATGGCGCGATCATGACGGACAAGCTGGACAAGGATGGCGACGTGCAGCCCGCGTACCGCATCGCGCTGACGAAGATCATCAGCGCGCCGTAAGGACACCTTCTTTTCCGAAATGCTTGCGGAAACGCAATTAATCCACCATCCCGCCCCTCTACACTGACCTGTCTGGTCAGCCTGGAGCGGCGATGGCGTATCCCAAACTTCCGTATATCAGCGGCAAGAGCACCGCCCTGCTGCACTGCGACCGCATGCAGGAAGCCATCGTGCGCATCCGCCCCGAACTGCCCGGCAACGTCATCGTCATCCATGGCGTCAACGACGTGGGCACGAGTTTCAGTGCCGTGGAAAAGGGGCTGTGCCAGGGACTCGATGCGCGCATGTACGGCGGCGGCCACGTTTTCACCCCTGCCGCCTACCGCCTGCCGCAGGAGGCCGACAAGCGTGAAACCATCGCCGACCCGGACGATGTGTATTTCAAGCGCAAGCCTGATGAGGCGACGTACAGCCCCGTCATTCCGTTTTACTGGGGCTTTCGCGAACGCGGCAACGCCAGCAAAGTGGTCAACGGCCAGAACACTGACCGCTACGGCAACCGCCTGGACAAGGACATGTCGAAGAACGGCGGTCCGTTCGGCAATGCCACCAACACCCTGCCCGACATGTGGAACAAGGGGCTGTTTTCACCCTACGATGTTGGCGGCGACCCCGTGCGTCCGCTGATGACGGCGCCGGGCCGCATGTACATGGTGCTGGCGGCCAAGCGCCTGGCCGCGCTGATCGCCATGATCCGCGACTACGACAGCGACGACGTGGTATCCATCGTCGCGCACAGCCAGGGCTGTCTGATCTCGCTGCTGGCGCAAGCCTTCCTGCTCGATGAGGGCAAGCGCCCCGCCGACACCCTGATCCTCACGCATCCGCCCTACAGCCTGGTGGAAGACACGACGATGTTTTTCGGCGCGGCGGAGGCGAGCCGCATCTTCGGCGGCGGCCGCGATGCTGCGATGGAAAGCCAGTACGACGCCATCGACAACCGCCAGACCCTGCATGCACGCTTGCAAACCCTCGTACAGATCGTGCAGGGCGTGGTGGCAAAAAAGCACGCCACGCCCGCCTTTGCGCACATCAAGGATCACACTATCTGCCATGGCATGGCGGGCGCCGCATGGCGCGCGGAAGCGGACCGCGACAACCGGGGCAAGGTTTACCTGTACTTTTGCCCCGAAGACATGACTGTGGCGCTGGATAATATGCAGGGCATAGGCTGGCAAGGCATACCCGACCACGTCGATGGCCATGGCCTGTCCAAAACCAAGGGCAAGACGAACAAAAGCATCTGGGGCGACGGCCCCACCTACTGGGAAAAGGAATTCCAGCGCCGCCAGCCGCTGGCGGAACTGGGCAAAGGGTTTTACCAGCGCGTATTTACCAACAAACAACGCCCCGATGCGGCCGGCAAGAACCGCGGGCCGGTGCCGGTGGGCCTGCCGCCGCACGACTTCCCCCTGCGCGTGGAAGGCGAGGATGACCATGCCCACGTGGCGGGCGCCAACCGGGGTCACCGCGCCAGCCATGACGAAGCGCCCTGGCCGCCCGTCAAGCCCAGCAAATGGAATGTCTTTTCCACGGCAGCGGGAAGGCGCGAAGGCTTGCGCACGATCAATGGCGAAGCGCTGCGCGTACCCAGGGCGGCCGTGCTGGACGGCGGCGAGATCCGCCCTGGGCAATTCCCGAAGGATTCCGACCAGGCCAGGCTGCCGCGCGACCAGCAAGGACCGTGCGAGGAAGTCGACCCGATCGACGCGGCCATCGCGGTGACCAGCAAGAAAGGTTTGCGCATCCGCAAGCAGGAAATCATCGCCGATCCGCGGCCGCTCAAGCATCGCATTCCCGAGTACGGCGCCGGCATGTTCGGCGCGGGCGAACGCGAGCAAGTGGAAAAGGCCCTGAACCTGGGAAAGGAAGCGGGCGACCAATGCAAGCTCGACCGCGTCTCGCGCCACCCGGGCGGCGGCGACAGGCTGCGCGTGGACCGCGAAGAAACCCCGAACGAGGCGCGCCAGCGCTGGCAGAACGAGGTCAGCCCCAAATCCTTCCACGGCGCCATCATCGGCAACGCGGAAAACCACCGCAACGTGACGGCGTATGACGTGGCCATCGGCAGCGGGAAGGCGAGCAGTGATCCGAGATTTTATGAATATTTGTGCGCCGTTGCCGACTGGCGATTACAAGGCGATATCCGTAATCCAGTGCGACCATCCATCCCCCGATGGAATGACTTCAAGAAAAAATTTGCAATCTACCTGGAGGCAGAACCGGCGCAGCGCCAGCTCATTATCAAAGGCAACGCCGACTATTACAGCTCGGGAGTGTTGCCAGCCTTCCTACCTGCCTTGCAGGCGGGTCTACCATCCACTGTTGTGTGTGAAACAGTCAACGGCAGGCGTACCGAATCGGTCGTCACGCCAGTCGTCCACAAGCCAAGCGACGATATCCCAAAATGAAAAGCTCATTTCCACGCTTGCGATATCCACTCGGTGCAGCCCTCCTCGTGCTGGCACTGCTTGGATCCTTGCTGACCAGTCCATCACCTTTCTTATTGGAGTCCGCAATGCGCAGCAATATATGGAAACATCTGCAATGGCTGTTGCTGATCCCGCCCATTGTGGCGGCCACATTGCTTGGCTCGCGCTGGCTGCATGCGTCCAAGCCCGTGGCCGTCGTAACGCCGCAAGTGCAACTGGCGGCGCCTACCGAACAGGAAAAACGGGAATATGTGCTGGAAGTGATCGGTCTCGGCGTCACCCTGGACAAATACCGGCAGGGCAAGTTGTGGGAAGCGCTGCAGCAGGGAAATGCCTATGCCAGCATCCGTGAACAGGACAAGGAAAAATACGCCTGGAATGCCATGGAGCGAGCGGGAATGGCAGGCGGCCGTGGCGGCGACACGCTGGAAAACGGCGCGAGGGATACTCCCATGTATTTTGGGGTCCCTGTTTTCAATGCTGAACCACCGATCTTTAATTCGCACATGCTGGACAGCCCCGACTCGCCAGCCATAGGCCTGGCCGGTGGCGCCGCGTCATCCGGTCTACACTGGCATCTGTTCGCCAGTGGTCCACGCCGCCTGAGCGAACATCCGGACCGCATCCTGGAAGACGTGTTCGCCTTTTTCGATGCCCATCCCGACGTGCCTTACATCGTGCTCAATTCCGAAGACAGCATGCCCACGCGCAACCTGTACAGCCCGGACAACTCTCCGCCGCTCACACATGACGGCCGCTACATTCCCGAAATGCCCGACGCCTCGGCCCTGTTCGTGCTGGCCCGGCGCGAACGCATCGATGCCGTGCGAAAGTTCGCCTACGACGATGCACCGCCCGAGGATAGCGTCGATGACTTGAATACCTACGGCGTGGCGCGGCGCCTGTATCTGGCGTATGACGAATTGAAGCGGGCAGTACCCCATCCAGACAAAAAAGAAGACCCGAGCGCATTCACCCAGCGCCAGCCCTCAATCGCCGAATGGCTGCCCGTCGCCGCACAATTCGCGCAGCGCCCCGACATCCGTGGCACGGGCAGCTTCAGCATGCTCGACAGGCTCCAGCACAAGACCTATCATCCGCCGAAAGAGTGGCAGCCCACGCCCTGGTTTCCTGTGCCCTTCAACAAGGAACAGTTGGCGCAACTGGACCGCCTGCCGACCTTCGGCTTCATCCACAGGCCCACGTTCGTCAGGATGACGGATGAACACGGCAAGCCGCTCACGCGCCGCGACCAGCGCGAACAGGCCTTGCAGGCGGGCTGGCAGGAGGCCCTGCGCAGCTTGCCGGAAAGCGAACGTCCCGCCGCGCCGGCGCGCCTGGTTGCCGCCACGGGCGGCAATCAGGCACAGCTGGTGGCGCTGCACAAAACCTTGCTCAAGCATGCGGAAGATGGCGGCACGGAACTCGACAGCGGCAAGCCGCAGCAGTGGATCGATACGGACCAGCGCCTGGGCAACACGGGCGCGGCCACCCTGTTCGTGCAAATGGCCATCGGCGTGATGGGCAGCTACCGCGACGGCGGCGTCAGCGCCGTGGTGAATCTGCGCAATCCGGAAGAAGCGACCATCGTGCTGGTCAGTCCGCCATCGGACGAAAAACGCCGCACGCAAAAACACCCGCACGGCGGCGATGTATTGCGGCACTACGTCACGCCAGCCATCGACCCGGCGAACTATCCATCGAACTGATTACTGACCCTGTGCGGCAAGCTGCGCCAGCGCATTCCCCCGCACCTGGAACGCCACCTGCGCCACCGTCTTGCCTGCGTCGTCGACGAGGGCCAGCGCGTGCTTGCCGGGCACGGGGCGCCAGCTGATGCTCTCCGCTGCGCCGCCCAGGTCCTTGCCGTCGAGCACCCAGCGCAAGGCGTGGCTGCCCTGGGCCTGGAAGAACACGCGCTGCAAAGCGGGCGGGATGTCGGGGTCGATGGCGAGGATGCTGTCGTCGGCCGGATACACGATGGCGGGCGGCTTCACGGTGTCGCCCACCACGGCGATGACGGGGCTTTCCGTGCCGGCAATAAACCATTCGCGGCGCGGCGCTTCCAGCGCGGGCTGGTACGCCACCATTTGCTGCAGCACGCCGGGCGGCGCTTTCGGCGCATGGCTGGGCACGTTCCTGTGCAGATAATCCATCACGTCGCGCCACACGGGCGCGGCGCCCGTCACGCCCGACACGTCCCACATGGGCTTGCCGTCGAAGTTGCCCACCCACACGCCCACCGTGTAGCGCGCCGAGTAGCCCATGCACCAGTTGTCGCGCATGTCCTTGCTCGTGCCCGTCTTGACGGCGCTCCAGAAATTCGTTCCCAGTTCGTTGCGTAAACCAAAGGTCATGCTGCGCGCGGCGCGGTCGGCCAGGATGTCGCCCACGATGAAGGCGGCGCCCGCTTCCATCACGCGGCGTCTGTCCTTGCCCGCCTGGCCCGGCTGCAGGCTGGCCGTGCTGTACAGCCCGCCATTCGCCAGCGCGCGATAGGCGTTGGCCAGTTCCAGCAAGGTCACTTCGGATGAGCCCAGCGCCAGCGAAGGGCCGTAGTATTCGGCCGGTTCCGTCAGGCTGGACAGGCCCACGTCCTTCAGGCGGTTATAAAAACCGTCCTGCCCCGTCAGCAGCACCGTGCGCACGGCGGGAATATTGAGCGAACTGGCCAGGCTGGTGCGGGCGCTGACGTAGCCCTTGAAATTGCGGTCATAGTTTTGCGGCGCATACATGCCGGACGCCGTGGCGACGTCGAGCGGCGAGTCGTCCATGACGGACGCGGCCGTCATCAGCCGGCGCTCGATGGCCAGTTCATACAAGAATGGTTTCAAGGTGGAACCAGCCTGGCGCAAGGCCGCCACGCCATCGACATGGCTGCCGCCCGCATTGCCGACATAGGCGAGAATGTCTCCGCTGCGGTTGTCGAGCACGATGATGGCGCCATCGTTGACATTGCGCTCGCGCAAGGATGCAAGTTGCTGGCGCAGGTTGTCCTGTGCGAAACGCTGCAAGGGACCGTCGAGCGTGCTGGCCACTTGCGCGCCCGGCTGTTTCAACAGTTGCTGCGCCACTTGCGGCGCCGGCGCCAGCTCCGCATACAGGGCGTTGCGCTGCAAGGCCGTCTGCACGCGCTGGCCGATCAGCTGGCAGCTGCTGTCCATGCGCCATTCCTTCGCCAGCGCGCAGGCGCGGCGCGTGACGGTGGCCGGCGGCGCGTTCGGCGCCCGCACGAGGCTGGCCAGAATGATGCCATCCGTCTGGTTCAGGCCCGACGGCGCCTTGCCGAACAAGCTGTACGAAGCGGACGCGATGCCTTGCAATTCGCCGCGGAACGACACGAGGTTCAGATACGCTTCGAAAATCTGCGCCTTGCTCCAGCTATCCTCGATGGCCTGGGCCGCGCGCATCTGGTCCCACTTCTGGCGCAGGCTGCGTCCGCCCGAGGATGCCTGCAAGTCCGCATCCAGCTGGCCCGCCAGCTGCATGGTGATGGTGGAAGCGCCCCGGGGCTTTTTCGAAAACAGATTGTCCCAGGCGGCCGTAGCTAGCGCGGACACATCCACGCCGCCGTGGCGCATGAAGCGCTGGTCTTCCGCCAGCAGCACGGCTTGCTGCACGGCAGGAGAGATGTCGGCCAGCGGCACCCACGGCAAGCGCCGCACCTTCATGTCCACGCGCAAGGATTGCAGGGGCGCGCCGCTGCGGTCCAGCAATTGCGCTTCCGAACTGCGGTAGGCGGCCTGTACCTGGGCCGGGGTCAGGACCACCTCGGCGAGAACCTGGCCGGCCAACAGGCAGCCCGTGACAAAAATCAAACTCTTCACTGCCCCACCTTCACATTCGCGTTCGGCGACTCGCCAAACATTTCCGGCGAATACATGGCTTCGATGCGCGTGGCGGGCAGGCTGAAATCCCCGGCATTGTTCAGGCGCACCGTGTATTCCACGCTCCAGTTACCCTTCGGCACGAAGGCATAGTAGGCGCGGAAAGCGTCGAAGGCCCGCTCCTCGAACGTGGGCCAGACCCAGCCCGTGGATTTTTCACCGGCCGTCAGCAGCTGCGAATCGCGGCCCAGGCCGTTGCCCAGCACCGTGGCGCTGGCGGGAATCGGGTCGTCGACCACCACCCAGCTCATGTCCGCCTGCGCGGACAAGTCCAGGCGCACGCGGTAGACGTCGCCGCGCGACCACGCACCCGCCGTCTTCTGTTCCACTGGCGTAATGGTTTTCTTGATCGTGTAGCCGCTGGACACGGGCGCCTTGAGCGGGATGGCGGCCAGGCTTTGCACGGTGGCCCACGGCTTGCCCGTGCCGCTGTGCGCCAGGCCCAGGGTGTCCGTGCCCTTCGGCCACGCTTGCAGCACGGGGCCCACTTTCGCCGCGCCATTCCACACGAGCGCTTGCGTATCGCCGCCCAGCTTGACGGCGCTGGCGCCCGTCACGGGCGTGGATTCGAATTTGGCCGAGAACTTGGCAATCGCCAGGGTGCCCCAGGCGTTGGCCACCGTCGTATCCCAGCGGCCCTTCTTCTGGCGGCCCATGCTGCCGCGCACCAGGCGGCCGATGTCGTCCTTCCACGCGGGATTGTCCATCACGGCCAGCAACAGCCGGTTGGCGTTGACGTCGCCGGAGACCATCAGCCACCACCAGTTATCCTTGCGCTCGGTGGAAAAGCCCATGGTCGTGCCCTGGAAGTTCAAACGGCTGCGCAAGATCTGCTGCGCCTCGGCCAGCAATGCATCGCGGCGCGCCAGGCTTGGCGTGCGTTGCAGCAACAAGCTCCAGTCGATGACGGCGGACGTCGGCCACAGGTTCGGATTGATGCTGATGCTCTCCAGGGCGTCGGGCGGCACCTTGTTCGAACGCGACAGCGCTTCCAGGGCGGCCAGCTTGCGCACGGCCAGGTCGGTCGTGTCCAGCGCGGAACGGCGCACGATGCGGCCCTGCACGAAGGCCGTCAAGGCTTCTTCCATGCGGTTCTTCGTCTGTTCGGGAATCGCATAGCCCGCCTCTTTAGTTGCCGACAGTACATACGCCGTCAAGCTGTCGCTGCCCTGCTCCATGATGGGGAAGTATTTCAGCATGCCGTCGCTGTCCAGGTAGGCGGGCAAGCTGGCGGCCAGCTTGTTCCACGCCTCCTGGTCTTGCAGGGCGATGGCTTTCGACGTGTTTTGCTCGAAGCAGGTGTACGGATACGCAGCCATGTACTCGCGCACGCCGGGCAGCTCGCCGCCCAGTTTGGCGACAAAGCTCGTCTGGATGCCGCCCCGGCCCGGCAAGGCGCCGGCCGGCATTTGCACGGACATATTGACGGGCTTGTCGATCTGCTGCAAGGTGGCTTGATACGTGCGCACGGGCGTGGCCTGGCCCACCTTCTGCGTGATTTTCAGCTTGTCCGTATGGCTCCCCGCCTTCGCGCCGATCTCCCACACAATCTGTTGCGCACCGAGCGGCACCTGGTAATCCCAGCCCACTTCGCGCGCCTCGCCCGCCGCCAGGGTCACACTCTGGCGCGGCAAGGCCTTGCCGGCCGCCGTGGCGTTCAAATCCACGCTCAAGGATGCCGCCGAGGTGTTGCGCACCGTAAAGCCGGCGCGCAACTGGTCGCCTTCGCGCACGAGGGTCGGCAAACCGGACAGCAGGATCAAGTCTTGCGAGCTGCGGATGTCCGTGCTGCCCGTGCCAAACAATTCCTTGCCGGCACTGGCGATGGCGACGATGCGGAAGCCCGTCAGCGAATCGTTGAGCGGCACTTGCACGGTCGCTTCGCCCTTGGCGTCGAGCTTGACGGTGCCCTTCCAGAACAGCAGGGTGTCGAACAGCTCGCGGCTGGCGCCCTTGCCGCCGCCACCGCCGGCCGGAAACGCCTTGCGGCCGAAGTGGCGCTTGCCAATCACCTGCATCTGCGCCGTTGCCGTTTCCACCTGCAAGCTGCGCTGCGCCATCATGGTGTCGAGCAACTTCCAGCTATCATTGGGCATCAGTTCCAATAAACCCGTGTCGACGGCCGCCAGCGCCACTTCCGCGCCGGCCGGCAAGGCTTTACCGTCGGCGCGGCGCACGCGCACGGACACCTCCGCCTTGTCACGCGTCTTGTACACCTCCTTGTCGGACACCACCATCACGTTCAGTTCATGCGCCTGCCACCCCACGTTCAGCGGTGCGATGCCCATCTTGTAGGCCGGCTTGCCCAGGTCGACCAGGGCCGTCGGCTGCACGCCGTCCACCCTGCCCCGCACGACAAACACGGATACATACACATTCGGCGCGTAGTTCGGTTTGACAGGGATAGCCACCACCGGTTCCCGGCCATTGAGCTGGCGCACATAGGTGTCGAGGATGCCTTCGCGCTCGACCGTGATCAGGGCCGTGCCCGAGCGGAAGGGCATGCGCACTTGCAAGCTCGCTTCCTGGCCCGGTTCATAGCGTTTCTTTTCCGGCAACACATCGATGCGGTCATTGTCGCTGGCGTTGAACCACCAGTCGCCGCTGCCGGCCACCCAGGTTTCGCGGTTGGCGACGGCCGCATTGCCGGCACTGTCCTGCGTGCGGGCGCGCAGTATCAAATTGCCGCTGGCGGGCGCCTTCACGTCGCAGATCAACAGGCCCTTGTTGTCCGTCTTGCCCGAGCACGCGGGGCCCAGCTTGACCACTTCGCTGCTGTTTTCATACGCATAGAAGCCGCCAATCAAGCGCCGGCGGTGCGAATAGCTGTTGCGCTGGAAGAAATCGACGGCGACCGGGGCGTTCGCCATGGGCTTGCCATTGGTGCCCAGCACGGCCACCGTGAACTTGAACGCATCCTTGCTCAAGGCCCAGGCGTCGGGCTTGATGCCGATCACATAGTTGGACGGCCACAGCGGCACCCGCGCAGCCACCGAGGCTGTCTCGCCATTCGCATCCTGGAAAGCCATTTCCGCCACCAGGTCGCGCGGCGTGGACAGCTGCGGCAGCTGGTCGATGACGATGCGCGCGCCGCCCGCCTTGTCCAGGGTCAAGCTTTGCGTGCGCGCGGCCGCCGCGCCCGCGCCGGCCGCGCCATGGCCTTCGTCCTGCCATTCGCCCTCATCGTCGTCGTAGCCCGTGCCCTGCTTCACCAGGCCTTCCTTTACGTCGCCATTGCTGAAGCTATAGTCGGGATAGTCGGCAAACGTCACGCTCTTGTCTTGCAGCACCGTGCGCAGCTTGACGGGAGCATTCGTGGCGGCGCCGCCGGCCAAATAGGTGATTTGCGCATCCAGGGCCAGCTGCTTCGCCTGCACGGCGGGGGCTTTCGGTCCCTGCAGCACGGCTTTCATGGTCGGCACGCGGAACGCTTCTACGCGGAAACTGCCGGAAGGACGGCCCGCCATCGTCACGCTGTACTCTCCCTGCTTGGCGTCGGCGGGAATGACCCAGTCGCTTTCCGCCGTGCCGCCGGCGGACCAGCGCAGGGGCAACTGGTAGTTCTGGTCGCTGCCCTGGTGCGTGATGACGATGGACGTCGCGCTGCCGGGGCCGTTGTTCTTGTCGACCAGGCTCATGCCTTCGCCCGTGTGCTTGCGGATGAAATGCTTCATGTGCACGGTTTCGCCGGCGCGCAGCAAGGTGCGGTCGAATACCGTGGCCAGCAAGGTGTTGTCGGCGCGCGTGTCGTCCGTGGGCAAATTGAAGCGCCAGGCTTCGATGCCGCCCACCCAGTCCGACAGGGTGAACGTCATGTCGCCGCCGCTGCGCGCACTGATAAAGTAGCGGCCATTGTTCTTGCAGCTGGAATTGGCCAGTTCGCCGGGGATGTGCGCCACGCCGTCCGCGCCCGTGGCGCCTTGCCACAGCAGCTTGCCGGCGCAGTCGCGCACGGCCACTTGCGCTTTCGCAACAGGTGCGCCCTTGTCCAGCGACGTCACCCACACGAGCGACGATTGCGCGCCATGCTTGAAATGGGCCGCCAGGTTCGTCACCAGCGCGGCCGTGCGGATATAGGCCGTCGTCGGTTTGCCCAGCAGCACTTTGCCCAGGATGGGGCTGGCCAGCTCGACCACGTAAAAGCCCGGCTTCTGCAGCGGGATGCCGATCACTTCAAAGGTTTTCTTGCCGTCCGGACGGGGCAGGCTGATGGGGCGCGTACCGGCCGCGTCTGCCAGCACGGATTTGCTCATGTTGCCCGCATACTGGGCGTACGGCTGCCAGTACTCTCCCCCGCCGCCATTGCCGGCCAGGCGCTGCATCCACTCGATGATGAACTTGTCGTCATTGTCGGGCACGCGCAAGGTGGCGCCCGTGGCGGCGGCTGGCTGCGCGATTTCCTTGCCCGACAGCACGGGCTCGATGTTGCGCACCGTCACGGGCAGCAAGCCGTCGCCCTTCGCTTCGATGATGCCGAACGGGGCCGGGAATTTGAGCAGCGGCGGCTGTTCGCCCGTGCGCACCGTCATGGGGAAGCGCGCGCGGTTGAGCAAGGCGCGGCCCGCGTCATCCGTCAATTTCGGCGGCAGGTTCAGCACGAAACTGGCTTGCACGGGAAACGGACCGTTGAAGGTGGCGCCGTACAGGAATTCCGCCTTTTCCTCGTCTTTTGATATCGTCGGCGCATACGTCTTGCCGCCGCCCTTCAGGGTCATGGCGCGCACCTGCGCCGCGCTCACGGGCGCGGAAAACTGCACGCGCATGGGCAGGAAGGGAATGCATTGCTCCTTCGGATTGCTGCGCTCGCAGCTGAACTTGGCCGTGAAATCGGGCCGCGTCTTGAACTGCAGGGTTTGCGCCTTGTCCGTGGCGATGCCGCTGGCGCTGGCAATGCCCTCGCCCCACACGAGCGACACCTTGGCGTTGGCAGGGAAGCTGCGCTTGCATTGCAGCACGGTGACGGGCAGCGGCGGCGCGCCCTTGCTGGCGACGGGCATGCCCACCTTCCACAGCGTGCCCCGCTTCTTGAAGTACACGGTCAGGTAGCGGTCGAGAAAACTCTTGCGCAGGGTCAATACCTGCTCCAATTCCTTGCCTTTGAACAAGCGCACGGGAATCTTTTCATTGATGCCATCGGCGCGGCAATACGCGTTCGCGGCCACGCTGGCCTCGTTCGGCGCGGCGTCCAGGCCCAGCACGAAGATCTGGTTTTCATCTATATACGGCTGGCCGTCATATGGTACGGCCTCGACGATGGCCGGCCCGCCCGTGGAAAAGCGGTAAGCGCCAGTGCCCTGCAAGGCCTGGCCCGCTACGTCCTTCAACCCCGCTTTCAAGGTGAAGCTGCACGCCACGCCGGCCGGCAAGTCGCGCTCGAAATCGTAGTTCCAGTTGCGCTCGTCGGCCCAGCGTCCCGCGCCCGCCACGACGGCAGGCTCGGCCTTGCCGCAATCGATGGCGAACGGCGCGGGCAAGCCCATGTCGCCGAACGGCACCATCGGCGTGGCGAACTGGGCCCGCACCTGGCGCACGGCCTTGACCGTGCCGCTGGGCGAAAACAGGGACACGCCGCTATCGGCCCAGGCCGGCATGGCCAGACCCGGCGACAGCAGCAGGCCCAGCAGACATAGCGGACCCAGTTTGCCAGACAGCGGGGAGGAAACAACACGGGGGTGATCAGGCACGGGTGACTCCTTGATGAAAAGTGGCGGAGCTGGCTGCGGCGCGCAAAAGTTGCCTGAAAGAAGCCCGGCAAGGCAACAGAACGCGGCAGGAATACAACATCAATGTAATATTAGTTATCAAGCTCATCATTGTTGCTAATATACAGTGGCACGCTGGTAACAAGTCGTACGATTGCCTCTGGTCGCGGCGCCAGGAAGTGGCCGTGATTGCAAAAGTTTCCCGAGGCGAATTAGTTTTTTTCAACACCGAAGTCTTTGTCGTGAATCTGCAACACCATTGATATACAACAATGCTTTGTGCGCCAACGCACCGACCACTTGAACCTGCAACCGTATTCTCTAGTCCAACAGCAGTGCATTTATCGCAAGAAAGCGCACCTGGAATTGTTGTCTACCTCTAGCAATAGCATGTCTGGCAGTTGTCGCATTGATGCAGTAGAGAAAATCTCTTATCAACGTTGGGAGTTACTTGTGAATAATCTAAAAAAAATTGCCGTCGCCGCCGCAGTACTGTGCTCCGCCCTCGGCGCACAGGCCCAGGAAATCAATCCCTCCTGGTACATTCAACCTAGCATCAACGCACTCAAACCAGATTCCGACTTCGCCACGGATAAAACCGGCTATGGCGCGGGCTTGCGTTTCGGTAAACCCGTTTCGCCGGACTGGGATATCCAGCTGGGCACCACGTATGCCCGCTCCAAGGATGGCGGTCAGCGCTACCAGCAAAATACGCTGGGCGTAGACGGCCTGTACATGTTCTCGCGCAAAGCCTTCCGTCCCTTCCTGCTGGTCGGTGCCGGCATGCAGCGCGACAAGGACACCAGCTCCGCCTTCGGTGAACGCAGCAAGAGCTCGCCATACGCCAGCGTGGGTCTGGGTTTCCAGTCCAGCATCACGGATCAGTTGTCCGTCCAGGCTGACGTGCGCAATGTGCACGGCTTCCTGCGTGGCAACACCTTCGACCCGAGCAGCAAGTCCAACAATTACTATGTCACCGTGGGCCTGAACTACGCGTTCGACAAACCGCCTGCACCGCCGCCGCCACCGCCACCGCCGCCAGTGCGTGAAGAAGTCGTCGTGGTCGTGCCGCCACCGCCACCACCACCGCCGCCACGCTTTGAAAAAGTGACGATGGCGGCAACGGAACTGTTCGCGTTCGACAGCGCCAAGCTGGGTCCGACACAGACCAAGCTCGACGAAATCGCCCGCGTGCTGAACGCAGCGCCGGACGTCAACAACGTCGTCATCAGCGGTTATGCCGACCGCATCGGTTCGCCCAAGTACAACCTGAAACTGTCGCAGCAGCGCGCTGATGCAGTCAAGGAATACCTGGTCGCTCACGGTGTCGCCGCCAACCGCCTGACGGCCGAAGGCAAGGGCTCCACCAATCCTGTCGTCACCTGCGATAACAAGAAGCGTGCCGACCTGATCAAGTGCCTGGAACCAAACCGCCGCGTTGAAGTGGAACAGATCACCATCGAACGCCGCGTGCAGTAAGCTCAACAGTGGTACGCCACTCGTGAATAGAAAAAGGGGCTCGCGCCCCTTTTTTGCATTGAAAGCCATCATGAATATTTCCCCCCGCTATCCCAGACTGGCCGGCCTGGCGCCGTTCAGCAAGCAGATGCGCAGCGTCATCGTCTGTTCCGTCACCGAATGGCTGGAACACCGCGCCTCGAGCAAGGGCGCCGCCCTCGCCTATTACACCCTGTTTTCCATCGCCCCCATCCTCGTGCTGGTGATCGCCATCGCCGGCTTTTTCTATGGTCCGGCCGCCGCGCGCGGCGAGCTGATGGGGCAATTGCAGGGCTTGCTGGGCACGCAGGGCGCCGAAGCCATCCAGCTGGTGCTGGCTGGCGCGAAGAATCATGAGCAGGGCCGCATCGCCACCCTCATCGCCAGCGCCCTGCTGCTGTTCGGCGCCACCAGCGTGTTTGCCGAACTGAAAGCCAGCCTGGATGAGATCTGGCAAGTGCCGCCGCTGAAGGAAGCGGGCGCCTGGGACATGCTGCGCACGCGCTTGCTGTCCTTCGGCCTGGTGCTGGTGCTGGCCTTCCTGCTGATGGTGTCGCTGGTGGTCAACGCAGCCATGGCCATCCTCGCCAATTTCTGGGAAGGCGTGTGGAAAGACACGGCCGTGCTGTTTACCATCCTGTCGAACCTGATCGGCTTTGCCGTCATCGCCAGCCTGTTTGCCGTCATCTATAAAATGCTGCCGCGCGTGCGCCTGTCCTGGCGCGACGTGGTGATCGGCGCCGTGGGCACGGCTTTCATGTTTTCCCTGGGGAAATATGCAATTGGCGTGTATATCGGCAATAGCGGCGTGGCCAGCAGCTATGGCGCGGCCGGTTCGCTCGTGGCCCTGCTGCTGTGGGTATATTACTCGGCGCAAATCTTTTTCCTGGGCGCCGAATTCACGCGCCAGTTCGCCCTGCAGCTGGGCAGCATGAAGGATATGCCGAAGACGGACGATGGCGACGTGCAAGTCAAGATATTGAAACGCCACCAATCCTGAGCCGGCTGCGGCAAGTCAAAACGGCGCCCGCAGGCGCCGTTTTTCTTGAGTTACCGCAAACTATTCGCCCAGCAGCTCGGCCACCACTTCCATGCCCTGCACGCGCTCGGCGACGACTTTCACGATGACGATGATGGGCACGCCCAGCAGCAAGCCCCAGACGCCCCACAGCCAGCCCCAGAACAGCAGGCTGATGAACACGGCCGTGGGATTCATGCGGGCGATGCGCCCCGTCATCCAGGTGGTGACAAAGGTGCCCACCAGGGTGGCGATGGCCATCGACGTGCCCGTCACCAGCAAGACCATTTCCAGCGATTCGAACTGCAAAAAGGCCACCAGGCCCGTGGCGATGGTGATGAGCAAGGGGCCGAAATACGGCATGATGTGCAGCAAGCCGGCCACGATGGCCCAGGCGCCCGCGTTTTCCAGGCCGATCACGCGCAGGGCGATCCACATCAGGACGGCCAGCAAGCCATTCGTGACGAGCAGCATGAACATATAGTTCTGGATCGAGGTATTGATGTCTTCCAGGATGTGCACGGTGACCTTCTTGCGGCTCAGCGACGGCCCCGTCAGCTTGACGAGCTTGCGCTTGAAGGTATCGCCCGACAGCAGCAGGAAAAACACGAGGAAGATGACCATGGTGGCCTGGCTGAGGAAGCCCACCAGGCCCAGCGAGCCGGCCCAGACCCAGTCCATGATCTTGAAGTTGGGCGCCTCGGCCGCGGCAGCGCGGCGGTTGTTGCGGCGCGCTTCGGCGCCGGCGGCCACTTGCTCGATTTCATTGGCCACGGCCTGCATCTTCTGGAAGGTGCTGTTCTTGCCGCCCGTACTGGCGGCGATCAGACGCGACAGTTTATGCGTGGCGGCCGGCAACTCTTCCACGATGGATTCGAATTCGCCCTGCACGCGCTCGACGACGACGATGGAGCCGAACAGGATCAGGGCCGTCACGGCCGTGGCGGCGATGGCGCGCGGCAGGCGCAGCTTTTCCAGCCAGGCGACGACGGGATTGAGGGTGTAGGCAATGAAAATGCCGAAGATGACGGGAATGAGGAATTTCTGTGCCCACTGCAGCGCATAAATGAAGCTGACGGTGGCGATGATGCCCAGCGCCATGCCGCGCGCATTGACATGCAGCGGCAAACGCAGGGATGCGTCCGGATTCTCCACGGGCGCGCCGGGAGGTGGCCCGGCAGGCTCGGTGGAGGCGGCCGCCACCGGTTCGGGCGGGGTATCTGTAGGCTGGATATGCATGCGATTCCCGCGACGGTCGGTGGTGGGCCGCAGGGCCAGCCGTAGGGCGGGCCGCTGCGGCAGGTCAGGCCATTACTTGACGCGGATGTCGTTCTTCACCGACTTCACGCCCTTGACGCCGCGGGCGACTTCGCCTGCTTTGGCGGCATCCGACGGCTGGGCCACGAAGCCGCTCAGCTGAACCACGCCCTTGAAGGTTTCAACGTTGATTTCCGTCGATTTCAGGGTAGGCTCGTTGAAGATGCTGGCTTTCACCTTGGTGGTGATGGCCGCGTCGTCGATGTACTCGCCCGTGCCTTCCTTGGTTGGGGTCGAAGCGCAACCTGCAACGGCGAACAGGGAAGCGACGAAAAGGCCAGTAGCGATAGATTTAGTGAATTTCATGGTGGTTTCCTTAGGAGTGGTCAATCAATGTGCTCACAATGAGCTTCTTATACCAGTCTGGTGACTGCGCGCCGGAGGGAGCTCAGTAGCCGAACTGGGTTTTTGCAGCCTTGATACAGTCATCCTTGGCTGCGCCGGCTAATGCATCGCATTTTTCTGTCGCGACCTTGTACTCGGCTTTTCTTTTTGCTTCGCGCGCATCGCTGCGCGCTTCGATGACTTTCTTGTCTGCCTTGGCGTCGGCCAGGGCCGCCACCTTGGTGGACTTGGCCAGCTTGACGCAGACATCCTTGTCATTGCCCGTCAGCGCATTGCAGCGCGCCAGGTCGACGTCGTAATTGGCATCGGCAATCTTGATGCGCGCCTTGGTGTAGGCACGCAGGGTATTCGTGTATTGCGCCTGGGCCACGGCTTCATCGTAGGCGCGCACGGCCTTCGCTTCGGCGATGCAGACATCCTTCGGGTTGCCCGTGATTTTTTCGCATTCCGCATGCGCCAGCTTGTAATTGAGGCCCGCCTGCTCGTTGGCCGCCTTGTACGCTGCTTTCGCTTCCGGCGTGGCAGCCGCTGCCTGGCCGCCCCAGGCGGCGCACGCCAGGCTGACGACGATGGCGGTGAAAAGCTTATTCTTGTTCATGTATTTCTCCCTGGTGGTAGCAAGCATGTCTGCTTGGCATGACTACCGTTTTACGTGGATCGCCGCCTCTCTTCTGTACGCTGCCGTACACAAGTAATTTATTTTGAAAGCGGGAGGCAGACAGGGAGAAATAACAACGTTTTGCGGGATCGCCGTGATAAAAAATACCATTTCGACACGAAATAAGTACGTGCGGCAGCGTACAGACCGGGGGCGGGGGCATGACTAAGATGGCACTACACCCTCACCTCGTCAGGAGAATAAAATGAAAACCAACGCCACCATGGCTGCACTGATGCTCGCCGCCACCGCCGTACTGAGCGGTTGCGCCACCGGCCCTTCTTACCAGTCACAACAACCATACTATCCAGCCAACCAGCCTGAGTCCGCCATGTACGGCACCGTCGATTCCATCCAGCTCGTGCAGGGCGGCGGACAAACCAGCGGCGCCGGCGCCGTCGTGGGCGGCATCGCGGGCGCCCTGCTGGGCAACACCATCGGCTCGGGCGGCGGACGCACGGCCGCCACCGTGGCGGGCGCCGTCGCCGGCGGCGTCGTGGGCAACCAAGTGGAAGGCCGCAGGCAGCAAGCGCAGGGCTACCAGATCAGCGTGCGCCTCGATAACGGCGAATACCGCACCGTGGTGCAGGACAACGCGAATGACTTGCGCCCTGGCAATCGCGTGCGCATCGTTGACGGCCGCGTCTACCGCTATTAATCCCCTGGCCGGGCTTGCCCGCAAGCCTGCGCCGGACCATGCACCAACTAGGAGATACCATGGGCACCATCATTCTGATCATCTTGATCCTGGCCCTGGTCGGCGTCCTGCCTACCTGGCCGCATAGCCGCAACTGGGGTTACGGCCCCAGCGGCATCGCCGGCCTCGTCGTAGTGATACTGATCCTGCTATTACTGACGGGCAGGTTGTAAAAAAAGGCGCTACGGCGCCTTTTTTATTTCAAGGAGGAAATATCATGACTATCCACAACACACTGTTGGCCACCCTGTTCGCCTGCAGCCTGGCGCCGCTGGCACTGGCCCAGACGGCCACGCCGCAGCCGGGCGACCCGCAACGCTGGTACCAGGAAGACAGCACGGCGCAAGCCCAGCTGCGCACCCTGCGCAAGGAAATCGCCGCCGCCCTGGCCGAAGCCAAGAAAGCCTGCCGCTCGGAACCCTCGGCCGCGCGCGCCACCTGCCTGAAGGAGGCGCAAGACACTTACCGGCAAGACATGGCGAACGCGGAAAAACTGCGCGAAGCGGCCCATCCGCAATAGTGAAGCGTACTCTTGCGACTCGGCCTGATCAGGCGGCGTCGCGCTCGTAGGGCGGCAACTCGTGCACCACGAGCGGCGTATCTTCCGTGACAAAGGCGAGCCAGCCGGCCGCCTTGATCGCGCGCAAGCCATCCTGGTAGCCCTGCTCCCAGCGCCACTCGATGGAGCCCTTGGAAAAATTGATGTCCTTGGCCGCCATGTGCCAGTCGCGCCCCGCGTACGGCAGGCGCACGATGTGCATGGTGCTGTCGCAGCCCAGCGCGACCAGCTCTTCCGTCTGCTGGCGGTTGTGCTTGGTATCGGGCAACCCGGCATACAGTTCGCGCAATTTGCGCTGCAAGGTATGCGTATTGACATAATCGGCGATATGCCGCTTCGAGCGCGACGCGAAGGTGACATCCTTTTGCCGCGTCTGCACTTCGTCGAGGGTGGTCGGTTCCGGTCCTTCCGAGCTCCACAGGTCCACCATGAAGACGAGGGTGTCGACGTGGGGCGTGTCGTCGAGCACGGTTTCCAGCGGCGTGTTCGAGTACAGGCCGCCATCCCAATATAAGTCGCCGTCGACGCGCACGCCGGCAAAGCCGGGCGGCAAGGCGCCGCTGGCGCGGATATGGTCCGCCGTCAGGGGTTGCTGCTGGCTGTCGAAACTGGTGAGGCTGCCGCATTTGACGCGCAGGGCGTTGACCGTCAGGCGCATGCCGCCAGGCTGGTTCAGGTAATCGAAATCGACCAGATCCTCGAGGGTGCCGGCCAGTTCGCTGGTGTCATAGAAGCTGGCCTCTTCCGGCTTGACGGCGATTCCTGCCGGAAACATGCTGAACGAACGCGGCTTGAAGAAGCCGGGCACGCCCCGCAGCACCGTATCGAGCGTGGCCAGCCAGATGTTCGAGCGGCGCTGCTGGTCCGATACCAGGTTCATGTCGATGCTGTCGCGGTGCGCCACGCGCTGCCAGAACTGTTTCAAGCGCACGAGCCGGTCTTCGTGCTTGTTGCCGGCAAGAATGGCGGCATTGATGGCGCCGATCGAAGTGCCCACCACCCAGTCGGGCGCCAGGCCATGTTCGTGCAGCGCGTGGTAGACGCCAGCCTGGTAGGCGCCCAGTGCGCCGCCGCCTTGCAGCACCAGCACGATGCGCAGGCGCGAGGGATTTAACTGATTGATCGGTGTCTTTGAATTCGTCATCGAGATGGCCCTCTGTCCGCCGCGCGGGTGCGGCGTGAATCATTGTAAGGGATTGCGCCTGCACGTGCCGGACGTTGGGTACGGGCAAAAAAAAAGGCTATGTCACCGTCAAATGTGGGAATGCTCCCAGCGTTGCTTTCAATAACGTTTCTGGTGAGCGGATGCGCCTGGCGTCGAGTATCCAGCGCCAGCCCAGGTAATTCGGCAGGTAGCGCGTCGCCACGCCGCGAAAGGGCCGCAGCCAGTCCCGCAGACGGCTGTGATACGCATTGACGTTCTGCACATGCGCGGCGCCCTGCACACGGATGCCGGCGCGCAAGTTGACGGCCTGGTGGCTGATGCCCGCTTCCCTGGCAAACGCCCGGTAGGCGGCATGGCCATCCGTTACCAGCAGGACATCCTTATCGATGACGGGCAACAAACAGCGGTGCAGCTGTGCCTTCGTCAACGCCCCTTTGCCTGTGACGAAATCGAGGGTCTGGCCTGTACGGTCGCGCGCCACCAGGATACAGACCTGCTCACCGGAAATACCGCGCTGGCGGGCATGGCCGCCCCGGCGGCGGGCCGGACGCGTCATCTGCCTGGATCCTTTTTCCGATTCCAGCACATATAACTCGTCTGCCTCGGCAATGCCATGCAGGCCATGCGGCCGATCCGTCCTGGCGACGCGGAGAAAACGGTGGCGCCAGCGAAACGTGGTGTTGCGGTGCAGTCCCAACTGCTGAGCGGCCTGGCGTACCGACCTGGAATCGAGCAGGCAATCGGCATAGGCGATCCACAACGATTTATGGCGCAAGCGGGACAGCGGCGTGCCCGTCAAGGCATTGAAAGTGCGCCCGCACGGTACACAACGGTAGCGCTGCAAGCCATGCGCATGGCCATGCCGGTGCAGCTGATGCGAGTGGCAGGCGGGACAGGCCAAGCGCGGCTGCGCCACGCTTTCCAGCAGCGCGACGGTCGCGTCATGTGGCGCGTTGCCACGCAGCAAGGTTATGCCTGCCTGCCGCTGGCGCCGGTTCAGGTAAGCAAACTGTGCGATAAAGCTGATCCAGTCGGCTGGCTGCATGATCTGCTCCCTGCGTGGTGAATATGCAGAGTCAGACAGCGCAGCCAACGGAAGATTCCGGCATTTCCCCTACTTGCCGAGGACAGAGCCAAAAAAAACGCCGTCGATGACGGCGTTCCTGTGCAACACGGCTGGCGTTCAGCGCTTGCGGCGCAGCCAGCTGGCGGCAACGGCGGCCACGGCCACGAGGACCAGGGCCGGCTTGACCAACTTCTTGCGTCCGATAAAGGACAGCGCCGTCAGCACGTAAGGCATGGCGCCTTGCAAACGCATGCCGCCCGGCGCCAGCAGGGATTCGACGCGGTGGCCGGCAAAGCCGACGGCCGTTTCGACCACGCCCTGCAGCATCGATTCGGGACGCAATGCATAGCCCACGTTGGCGCGCGCATGCACGATGCCCACGCGGTACATTTCCCCCTGGGCGATCAGCAGGCGCTTGCGGGCGGCTTGCGCCGCCAGTTTGTCGTTTTCCGACATGAATTCTCCTCGTAAGGCCGCTTACATCAGCATGTCGCGGTCGGCCTTCAATTCCGCCATGGTGGCCGGCATGGACAGCTTTCCTTGACGCAACATGGCGCGCGCATACATGACCAGGGCGATCGCCAGCAGTACGAACACGACCGTCATGATCGCCAGGATCTTCCAGCCCAGGCTATCCCAGGCCAGGAAGACGATCAGCACGCTGCCGTAAGCGATGGCAAACAAGCCCGCCACGGTCGCCAACGCGAAAATGACAATCAGCTGCAGCATGTGATTGCGCACTTCCGACAGTTCGATGGTGGCCAGTTCCAGCCGCGACAACATCAGTCCGACGGCGTTTTTGGCCAGGCCGGCGACCGAGCCGATCAATCCCGGCCCCTGGTGAGACGAAGCAGACTTGTCCATATCGCTCCTGACAGTGGATTACTTGCGGCCCAGGATGAAGCCAACCAGCACGCCGACGCCAGCGGCGACGGCCACGGTACGCCATGGGTTTTCCTTGACATAACCGTCTGCCTGGGCAGCCATCTGCTTGGTGGCAACGATGGCCGATGCTTGCGCTTCATGCGCCTTGGCCAGCGCGGCATCCAGGGTTTTCATGCCCTTGACGCGCACTTCGTCGGCTTTTTCGCCGGTCAGGGCGGCAGCGGCGCTGAACAGGGCCTGGGCATCCTTGACCAGGGTTTTGACATCGTTATTGACGGTGGTGATATTGTTTTCCAACATGGTTTAGCTCCTTAGCTGTGGATGAATGTAGTTACTATACCTACTTTACTCAAAAACACTATTCCATTAGATCGCGCATATCATCGGCGTGCTCTTCCTCGACAGCCATGATTTTGATCAACAAATGGCGTGTGGTCGGGTCTTTGTCGCCGATTTTCACGATCATCTGGCGATACGACTCGATCGCCACCCGTTCCGCGATCAGATTGGCACGCACCATGCTTTGCACGTCTTCGGAGTCATCATACTCGGCATGGCTACGCGCAAGCAATGTTGCAGGATTAAAATCTGGCTTGCCATTCAATTGCACGATGCGCTCGGCCAGCCAATCGGCGTGTTCCTGTTCCTGCTGCGCATGTTCCAGGAACTCGGCCTTGATGGTGCCGTTGTCGCGTCCGCTCACGGTGTAGTAATGGCGTTTATAGCGCGCAATACACACCAGTTCGGTGGCCAGCGCCCCATTCAACAGGGTGATCAACTCCTGGCGGTCGCCCTGGTAGCCGGCCGTCACGGCGCCGTCGTCCAGGTTTTTCGCGGCGGCGCGGATGGCGGCCGTATCGATGCCAGCTGGAATCTCAACAGATGTTTGGGTCATGATGTTTCCTTTCAAGTCTTGCATGGGTATCCACCGGCCAGGTAGCGGCCGGTGCTGCCTTTTTATTGCCGAGCCAGGCGGCGCGGCTTAGCGGCGAGCGGGAATGGCCGTGTTGTCCTCAGACAGGACAATTTCCACCCGGCGATTCAGCTGGCGGTTTGCCGCCGTATCGTTGCCGGCGGCCGGATAGGCGGCGCCATAGCCTTTCGTGGCGATGCGGTCGCGGCTGATGCCTTGCTCCAGCAGCGCATTGCGCACCGACTCGGCGCGGCGTTGCGACAATTCCAGGTTGTGCGCGGAACCGCCCGTGCTATCCGTAAAGCCTTCGATCAGCACGGTACGCTGCGGGTTGTTTTTCAGCACGTCGGCCAGCTTGCGCGCCGTATTCGCGCCATCGGCCGTCAGGTTCGCCTTGTCCGTGCCAAACAGCACGTCGCCCAGGGTGATGACCATGCCCCGTTCCGTTTTCTTGGCGGCCAGGTCGGCCAGCTGCGCTTCCAGACCGGCGGCTCGGGCTTGCGCATCGCGGGCCGATGCTTCGGCCGCTTGCGCCTGGGCCTTGGCCGCTTCCGCATCCGCTTGCGCCGACTGGGCGCGGGCCGTGGCCTGGTCAGCCTGCTGCGTGCGCGCATCGAGGCGCAACTGGTCGCGCTGCTTGCCGGCGTTGGCGATATCGGCTTCCGCCGCCTTTTGCTTGGCAACTTCTTGCGCCGTGGCTATCTTTTGCTTGGCCAGGTAGGCCAGCTTGTCGACTTTCTCGCTGTCTTCCTGGCGCGTGGCGGCCGCGTTTGCCGCTTCCAGCGCAGCGCTCGCTTCGCGGAATTCGCGTGGCGCATAGGTCGACACGATCGGATTCGATTGCGCCGCCATGTAGTCGCCGCGCGTCTGGTCGAGCAGGCTGGTGGTGGTCGGTGCGGAGCTGCAGGCGGCAACCAGGGCGGCCATGGCCAGCAGGCCGGGAATGGTGGTGTAGGTGGCTTTTTTCATGATGGAGTCCTGTTATTGTTGTTGCTTATTGTTTTGGGGCTTGCTGATTGGCACGGTCGAGTTCTTCGCGCATGACGCGGATGTTCTCGTTGATTTCATCGGCGGCCGATGTCGCCTTGGCCGAGTTGGCCTTGCTTTGCGCCAGCTTGGCGTCCGCTTGCGCCTGGTCGGCCAGGTCGCGCGCCGTCTTGTAGTCGCGGTCTTTCAAGGCCTGGTTAGCCATGCGCATTTTTTCGCGGGCCGAACGCATTTCATCGGGAGCCAGGTCGGCGGCGCCGGCGCTGGCGGCGTTATCGACGGCGGCGCGCGACACGGCGACATCGGCCGTGGCGGGCGTTTTCAGGCTGGAGCAGCCCGTCATCAGGACGACGGCGCTGATGCAGGCAGCCAAGGCGGTCAAGGGGGTTTTGATGGAATCTCGGTTTGTCATTTTTCTTCTCCTGGAGAGTGAGGTAACGATATAAGTCATACATGGAACGAATCAGGAACTGCGTTTGATGTATGACGTTATAGGCCCCGCATCCCCGCATATCCGTTCGGTGCCGCACATAGGGTAGGAAATCGACAATACTTGCATGGGCAACGTGCGCCAGCGCACGTGTCCGCCAGCAAAACCTGAAACAGGCCCGGCTTTGGAGCGATTCCTGTAGCATCTGACTACTTGTCCAGAAAGAATCAGCTCATGCCGCTCTCCCGCCGTCAAAAAATCGCCCTCGCCAGTACCGCCGTGCTGATCGCCCTGCCCGTCACGGCCGCCGTCGTCCTGCTGAACATGGATTGGAACCGCGCCAAGCCCTGGCTCAATGCGCGCGCCAGCGATGCGCTGGGGCGGCCGTTTGCCATCGAGGGCGACCTGGCACTGACGTGGCAGCAGCCAGCCACTGCGGGGCCAAAAACCTGGCGCGACTATCTGCCCTGGCCGCACCTGCAGGCAAAGGACGTGCGCCTGGGCAACCCGAGCGCCATGGCGGACACGGGTGAGCAGGGGCAACTGGCCACCGTGAGCCAGCTGGCGTTCTCGCTCAATCCGCTGGCCCTGCTGGACAAGAAAATCATCATCCCGCAATTGCGCTTCGACACGCCGCAGGTGCGCTTGCTGCGCAGCAAGGATGGCAAGAACAACTGGACCTTCGACAAGCAGGACCAGCCATCGCCATGGCAGCTGGAATTGCAAAGCGTGGTCTTCAGCAAGGGCACCGTGACCTTGGACGATGGCGTCAGCAAGACGGCGATGCGCGCCGATGTCGACACCATCGCGGACGATGCGCGCTACGGCATCGCGTGGACGCTGTCCGGCACTTACCGCGGCGAAACCGTCAAGGGCGGCGGCAAGGCGGGCGGCGTGCTGTCGCTGCAGCGGCAAGGCACGCCCTTCCCCATCCAGGCCGACATGCGCGCCAGCGGCAGCAGCGTGGCCATCGAAGGCACACTGACCCGCCCGACGGACTTGGCCGCGCTCGACGTGCGCCTGAAGCTATCCGGACCCAGCATGGCGCGCCTGTATCCGTTGACGGGCGTGCTGCTGCCGGAAACGCCGCACTTCAGCACGGAAGGCCATTTGACGGGCACCCTGGCGCCGCGCGGCGGCGAATGGGTGTACGACCAGTTCAGCGGCAAGGTGGGGTCCAGCGACATCAACGGCAAGCTGGCCTTTTCCGCCAGCACGCCGCGCAAGCGCCTGACGGGCGAAGTCCACTCGCGCCTGCTGCAATTTTCCGACCTGGGTCCGCTGGTGGGCGCCGATTCCAGCGCCAGCAAGAAGGAACGGGGCGTGCCATCGACGCAGCCGGCCGGCCGCGTCTTGCCGGTGGAAACCTTCAAGACGGAGCGCTGGACCAGCCTGGACGCCGACGTGCGCTACACGGCCGAGAAGATCACGCGCGATGCCGAGTTGCCGATCAGCAAGCTCGACACGCATGTCGTGCTGACGGATGGCGTGCTGTCCTTGACGCCGCTCAACTTCGACGTGGCGGGCGGCACCCTGACGTCGCAGATCAAGCTCGACGGCAGCGGCAAGGTCATCGCCAATGGCATCGCGGCCGAACTCAAGGCCAGCGCCCGCCATCTGCACATCCAGCAACTGTTCCCCCGCCTGCCGGCCCTGCAAGCGAGCGTGGGCGAAATCAATGGCGATGCGTCGCTGTCGGCCACGGGCAATTCAGTCGCCACCCTGCTGGGCAGCTCGAACGGCGAAGTGCGCGCGCTGATCAACCGGGGCAGCATCAGCAAGCTGTTATTGGAAGAAATGGGCTTGAATATCGGCAGTATCGTGCTGGCCAAGCTGGCAGGCGACAAGCAGGTCAAGCTGAACTGCATGGCGGCCGACTTCGCCGTCACCAAGGGGCTGATGCGCACGCGCCAGTTCATCGTCGACACGGATGACGCCATCCTGCATATCGATGGCACGGTGAACCTGGCCGATGAACGGCTGGACCTCACCCTGCGGCCGGACAGCAAGGGCTTGCGCATCTTTTCCCTGCGCTCGCCCCTGTATGTGCATGGCACTTTCAGCAAGCCCGACGTGAGCGTCGACAAGGGCGTGCTGGCCCTGCGCGCCGGCGGGGCGCTGGCGCTGGCCGTGGTGGCGCCCGTGGCGGCGCTGCTGCCGCTGGTCAACACGGGCCCCGTCGAGGATAGCGAATGCGCAGCCTTGCTGGCCCAGGCGCGCGTGAAACCGGTGGCGCCCAAGCCGGGCAAGCCCGTGCGCAAGGCCCGCTAAGCGCGGCGTGTGTGCTTTTACAATTGTTACACCCCTATGTGCGTTGCCGAACAGACCCTGCCTTGCCGCAAATCTATTCTGTGATCGTGCCTGAAACACCCAAGACGTGGCGATACGAAGTCCCACCGGCCCATACCATGCCGGCGCCACGAGGTCCGAATTCATAGGAGAACTATCATGCAAATCATTAAAAAAATCGCCGCCACCACTTCCGTTGCCGCCCTGCTGCTGAGCCTGACGGCTTGCGCCAACATGTCCGGCCAGGATAAGAATACGGCCATCGGCGCCGGCATCGGCGCCGTTGCCGGCTCCGTGCTGACGGGCGGCAGCGCTGTCGGCGCAGTCGGCGGCGCCGCAGTCGGCGGCGTGATCGGCAACCAGGTCAAGCCGAAGTAATCGTTGATCAAAAAAGCGGGGTGGGTGCCCAGGCGCCCGCCCCGCTTTTTTGCGTCCGGCTTCCGTTGACGAAATTGAAAAGTTATTCTGAGGAAATTAGACGAAGACGTTGGCCATGCCGATGGCGCCGCTATCCTTGACCAGCTCATAGCAGCGGCAGGAAACGGCTTCCAGGCCCGCCGAATCGAGGATCTCGATATTGCCGCGGCTATAGGTGATGAGTTTTTGCTGTTGCAGCGCGCTGGCCGCCTTGGTCACGCCGACCCGCCGCACGCCCAGGGTGTGGGCAAGGAATTCATGCGTGAGGTGAAATTTTTCCGACTGCAGGCGGTCGCGCGTGATCAGCAGCGAACGGGCCAGGCGCGCCTCGAGCACGTGGAAGCGGCTGCACACGGCAATCTGGATGGCTTGCGCCAGCAAGGTGTCCGTGTAGCGGTACAGCAAACGCTGCAGGGATTCGAGCTGGGCGAACTCGGCGCAGAACTCGGCGCGCGCGATGCGGCTGGCCGTACCGGAACGTTGCACCACGGCACGTACTTGCGCCAGGTCATGACCGAGCGCGACGGACGCGCCCAGCACGCCTTCGCGGCCGACGGAGCCCACTTCCAGGGTCATCCGCCCTTCCGCCACGGCCAGCAGCGAGATCAGGCAATCGCCGGGGAAATAGATGTGGCCGATAGGCTGGCCCGGTTCGTACAGCACCTCGCCCACCTCGACCGTGACGGTGTCGAACAGCGCCGTCAGGTGCCGCAAGTCGTGCTCGGGCAGGCTGGCCAGCAAGCGGTTGCCGGCGTCTGGCGCACCCACGGGCGAACCCAGGCCGGATCGGCCTGCATCGCGGGGCAGGGTCATGCTGGCAGTCGTTGGTGGCATTGCTTTTCCTCGGTGTCGTTACAACTCGACATAATTTTTACCTAGCCTACGGTGCAGTACCGGCCCTGTATGTACGGTGACGCACGGAAGCGGAGCAAGCGGCACAGCACACTGGCAACAGACGCACATAACACGCAGAACACGCACTACCCTTTTTACTATTTTAAAAAAACCAAGGAGCCTTCCATGACTACCACCACCAAATCCCTCCATCCGCTGGTGCTTGCCGCCGCCGTCGCCGTCCTGCTGTTTTGCGGCGTGGGCACGGCTGCCCTGATGGGCTGGCTGCCCTCCTCCCAGGGCGACACCCAGCCGCTGGCGGCCAGCACCTCGGCCGAGCAGATGGCCAATCTGCAGGCAAACCAGCCGCCAGCGAACCTGCAGCCTGCCGGCGCCTTGCCGCTGGCCGCCCTGCCACCGCAGCAGCAGCAGCAGCAGCAGCAACCCGTGCGCCAGCCGCAGCCGCAGCCGCAGCCACAATACGCGGCCGCCCCGGCGCCGCAGGTGTGCGCCAATTGCGGTGTGATCGAAGCCATCCATGAAGTCAATACGCGCGCCGAAGGCAGCGGCGTGGGTGCGGCCGGCGGCGCCGTCGTCGGCGGCTTGCTGGGCAACCAAGTGGGCGGCGGCCACGGCAGGCAATTGGCCACCGTGCTGGGCGCCGTCGGCGGCGCCGTGGCCGGCAACCAGATCGAAGGCAGCGTGCGCGCCACGCGCAGCTACAACATCGTCGTGCGCCTCGATACCGGCAAGACGCGCACCGTGCACCAGAGCGCCGCGCCGAACTGGCGCCAGGGCGACCGCGTGCGCGTCGTCAACGGCGGCTTGCGCGCCATGGGCTAAGCGAACCGCGGCGGCGCCGCTGCCGCGATTAGTTGTAAATTAAACACACGCCCGGCTTGTCCGGGCGTTTTCTTTTTAGCAATGTTCGCTGGCGTACAGATGAGCTTGCAGTCCCGCGAGATGATGCATTCAGGAAAGTTCAACGGAATGTCAAAGGAGACGCCATGGAAGACGACAAGACAGGCAGCAACAGGATCTGGCTGGGCTTTATTGGCGGCGGCTTGCTGGCCACCGCGCTGGGCTTTTGCGCGCTGGACCTGGCGCCGCCGGCGGGCAGCCCCGTATTCGGCGTCATGCTGCTGCTCACGGGCGGCATGGTCAGCTGCCTGGCTGGCGCAGTCGGCATGGCCGGCATGCTGGCGTGGGTGCCGGGCATGGCCGATGAACACGCGGACCGCCCCCGATAGTTGAGCCTTGTGTACGACAGCGTACAGAACGCAAGGGAAACAAAGTAGACACTTAGTCATGGCATCAGCGTTCAGCGACCCAGTCGCCGCGCAATGACAAGAATCGATGACGGTGCCACGCGCCAGCGCCTGCAAGGCCACGGCAGTCGCCGTCATCCACACATTACTCTCGGAGGACACATCATGCTGTATACAATCGCCGTCGTACTCATCATTCTTTGGCTGCTGGGCCTGGTAACTTCCTATACCATTGGCGGCTTCATTCACATCCTGCTGGTGGTCGCCGTAATCATGGTGCTGCTGCGCCTGATCAGCGGGCGCGGCTTATAGCCCAGGCCCTTGGCCGGGTCTGACAAGAGCGGCGCGCGTGCAAACGGGCGCCGCCTTTTGCCGTATTTTTCGCACGGTGTGCGCGCACTGGCAAGCGGCGTCGTTTTGCAGTAACGTGTACGGGTAGTCCTGGGTATGTCCCCATAACAAAACAAGGAGAAAATCCATGAAAGAAACATTCAAAAAAGGCCCTGGCGCCAAATCCCTGATCGGCATGCTGGTGATCGCATTGGCCGCCACCGGCTGCGCGGACATGTCCTCGACGCAACGTGGCACGGCCACGGGCGCCGGCATCGGCGCGGGCCTGGGCGCCTTGATCGGCGGCACCACCGGTGGCGGCAGCAGCGGCCGCACGGCCGGCGGCGCCCTGCTGGGTGCGGCAGCTGGCGCCGTGGTCGGCAATATCTGGTCGAACCGCATGGAAAACCAGAAGCGCGCGATGGAACAGGCGACACAGGGTACTGGTGTGCAAGTGTCGCAGACGGCCGATAACCGCCTGAAAATGGAAATTCCAAGCGATATTTCCTTCGACACCAACCGCGCCGACATCAAGGGCAACTTCCGCCCCATCCTCGACCGCTTCGCCGCCACCCTGAATGAAAACCCGAACACGACGGTCAGCATCATCGGCCATACGGACAGCACGGGCAGCGATTCCATCAATGAACCGCTGTCGGTGGAACGCGCGGCCCACACGCGCGACTACCTGTCCATGCGCGGCGTTTCGCCGACCCGCGTCGTCACGGAAGGCCGCGGCGCCCGCGAGCCGATCGCTTCGAATGCGGATGCATCGGGACGCGCACGCAATCGCCGCGTGGAAATCTACGTAGCCGAAATGGCTCCACGGGGGTAACACCGAACCAAACCTACTGCGCGTCGGTATAGGCGGCTTGCGATGCTCACCGTACTTTAGTACGGTTGCGCTTCTCGGCCACCTCTCCCTTCCGCTCGCTACGGTTTTGTTCGGTGTCGGGATGTTGACATCAAAATCAAGATCGTAAAAAAACCCGCTGGCAAGGTCACTTGCCAACGGGTTTTTTCCATTTAAAGCAGCTTATTTTGAAGCAGCTTATTTCGACGTCGTTGCCTTGGCGCCGCTTTCACCCTCTTTCGCCACCTTGGCGAAGTCGCCCGCCGTCACGATCGACACGGCCGAAGGCTTCAGGTAGTCGCGCAAGCCTTGGTTCACCTGCGCCAGGGTCAAGGCGGCCACTTTGGCTTCCAGGTCCTTGTTGTACGCCATGGTACGGTCTTGCGCCAGATAGCCGGCCAGTTCGCGCGCCAGGCCCGCATCCTGCGTGCGCTCCACTTCTTCCGATTGCAGCCAGCCCTTTTTCGCTTCCGTCAATTCATCTTGCGTGAAACCGTCGGCCAGCACCTTGGCGATTTCCTCGCGCAGGGCCGCTTCCACCTTGACCGTGTTTTGCGGCGCACTGATGGCATACGCCATCCAGTAACCGGCCGGTTCGCGCGATGGAATGCTCACTTGCGAGCCGACGCCGTACGACAGGCCTTCCTTCTGGCGGATGCGGTCGGCCAGGCGGCTGCGCAAGGCGCCGCCGCCGAGCATGTGATTGGCGATCAGCAAGGCGGGATAGCTGGCGGCGTCATCCTTGAGGGGAATCGGCTGGATGGCGAACAGCACGCTGTTCGCCTTGTCCGGCGTTTCCAATGTGACTTTCTCGCCGCTGACGGGCTTGACGGTGTCAAGAATGCGCACATACGGCTGCTGCGCCTTCCAGCTGCCGTACAGGCTGGCCACTTGCGCCTTCAGCGCGGCCGGGTCGAAGTCGCCCACGGCAGCGAAAGTCGCGTTCGACGCGCCATAGTAGGCGCCATGGAAGGCTTTCACGTCGGCCACCTGGATGGCTTTCCATTGCGCCAGCTCGGCCGGCAAGGTGGCCACGTGGCGCACATGGCCTTCCGGCGTGGCGTCGAGCAGGCGGCGGAAGGCGTTCACGGCCAGCGGTTGCGGTTCAGGCAATTCCTGCTCCGCGCGGCCGACGCGCTCGCGCTGCAATTCCAGGAATTCCGTCTCGTTCAAGGCCGGCTTTTGCAGCACTTGCGCCAGCAAGTCCATGGCAGCAGGCAAGTTTTCGCGCTTGCCTGTCAGCATGGCGGTGACGCCCTCGGCGCCGCCCGTGATGGCGACCTGCATGCCCAGCTGGTCGAACTTATCCTTCACTTCCTGGCGCGACAGTTTATCCGTGCCGCGCGACAACAGATTCGCCGTGTAGCTGCCCACTTGCCCCTTGCCGCGCAAACTCTCTTCGCTGCCGATCCGCAGTTTCAACACGACGCTGACGGTGCTGCCCTTGGTTTTCTTCGGCAGCAAGGCGCCCTTCAAGCCGTTCGGCAGGGTGAAGCGCGTGGTGCGCGCTTCGATATTGTCGGGGCTTGGGTCGAACGCTTCGCCCTGCGCCACGACGGCGCGGCCCGTGTAGCCGGCCAGTTGCGGCGCCACGTCGGCGTAGGCCGGCACGACGGTGCGGTCCGGCGCATCGGTCGGGATGAAGCGGCCCAGGGTGCGGTTCGAGCTCTTCAGGTATTTCTCGGCCGCCGCCTGCACTTGCGCCGTCGTCAGCTTGTCGAGCTGGTCGCGCTGCAGGAAGAACAGGCGCCAGTCGCCGGCCGCCAGCGATTCCGTCAGGGCGATCGTCAGGCTCGCCGTGTTCGAGGTGGCCAGTTCGATCTGCTTGTTCAGCTGCTGTTTCACGCGCGCCACTTCCGCGTCCGTGACCGGCTGCGATTTCAAGTCTTCCAGCACTTTCAGCATGGCAGCTTGCGCCGCATCAAGGTTGCCATCGACGGGCACCAGCGCGCCAAACAGGTTGTAGCCCGGCTCCAGGTTGCTCACGGAGTTGTATTCGATCTTGCTGGCCAGCTTGGTTTCCACCAGCGCCTTGTGCAGGCGGCCGGCCGGCGCGTCCGTCAGCACGTGGCCCAGCACCTCGATGGCGACGGCGTCCGGGTTGCCGGACGGCGCCACGTGGTAGCCGGCGCCGACGAACTGCGTGCCGCCGCTGCGGCGCACCGTCACGGCGCGCTCGCCATCCTGCACGGGTTCGGCCGTGTAGGTCGGCTCGATCACGCGCGTCGGTTTCGGGATCTTGCCGAACAGCTCATTGATCTGCTTCAAGACCTTGGCTTCGTCGAAGCGGCCTGCCACCATCAGCACGGCGTTATCCGGCTGATAATATTTATGGTAAAACGCGCGCAGGCGGGGAATGTTCACCTGTTCGATGTCGGAACGGGCGCCGATGGTCGACTTGCCATAGTTGTGCCAGTCGTAGGCGACGGCCTGGATGCGTTCGCTCGTCACGCCGATCGGGTCGCTCTCGCCCATCTCGAACTCGTTGCGCACGACGGTCATTTCGCCCTTCTGCGTCTTCGGATTCCACAGGTCGTTCTGGTCGATGGCGGCGTTCACCATGCGGTCCGCTTCCATGGCCAGCATCTGGCGCAGGTTGTCGTCGTTGGCGGGGAAGGTGGCGTAGTAATTGGTGCGGTCGTACCAGGTGGTGCCGTTGAACTGGGCGCCCGTCGAGTTCAGGATCTCGACCGGGGTCTTGCTCCCCTTCTTGACGCCGAAATTGGCGCTGGGCTTGAAGAGCAAGTGCTCGAGCAAGTGGGCCATGCCCGTTTCGCCATAGTTTTCATGGCGCGAACCGACCAGGTAGACGATGTTGGTGGTCAAAGTGGGCTTGCTGGCGTCGGGGAACAGCAGCACGCGCAAGCCGTTGGCCAGGCGGTATTCGGTGATGCCTTCGACGGACGTGACTTTGACGGCGGCGCGGCCGGGCGCAGCCTTGCCGGCTTTCTGGGTCGGCGCCGCTTCCACCGGGGTGGCGGCAAGGATGAACGAAGGCGAGAGGATGCCGGCGGCAAGCAGGAGGGCGGTAATGGGTTTCAAGGCAGAGTCCTGGTAACACTACGTTTTAGACAAGCGCAAAAGCGGCGCCATGGAATGCAAACGCAAGAATTGCCATGGACCCGCGCTGCGTCTTCGCCGCCCAGGGAAATCATTGCTCTCGCAATTTACGGCATACTTATCACTTACGCAAGTCCTGTCATCGAGCTGTTATGTGCCCGTGTTATACTCCATGGTTCCAGAACTATATGCCTGTATATGAGACGAGCTCTCGTCCTGCTCTGCCTTTTTGTTTTCATCGCGTTACCCCAGGCGTTCGCCAGCATGGCCTACGCCAGTCCTTCCCCATTCCAGCATGCAATCGCGGCCGGCGCTGCCGCCACGCCCGCCTTCGGCATCGATTGTGCCGACGCCAGCCTCCATGCGGGCCTGCCTGGCGACAGCTGCGATACTGAAGAATGCGACAACGACCCCATCACGCTGTACCCGACCTCGCGCCAGGGGGCGCCGTTTTGCGCCATCATTTGGCAAGCGGGACCGGGCGCACTTGCCGAAGCGGACGTGCGGCTGGCCACCCGGCCGCCGCGCGTCCGCCCCTGAAGACATGCATGCAGCACCCACGCGCCCGGGGCTTTAGCCACCAGGCACGCTTTACACTGATCGACTTTACAAGGTTATACACATGGAATGGTTATTTGACCCGACAATCTGGGTCGGCCTGCTGACGCTGGTCGTACTGGAAATCGTACTGGGGATCGACAACCTGATTTTCATCGCCATCCTGGCCGAAAAATTGCCGCCGCACCAGCGCGACAAGGCCAGGGTGCTGGGCCTGACCCTGGCCCTCGTCATGCGCCTGGGCCTGCTCTCGCTGATTTCCTGGCTGGTCACCCTGACCACGCCATTGTTTTCCATACTGACATTCTCGTTTTCGGGACGCGACCTGATCCTGCTCGTCGGTGGCCTGTTCCTGCTGTTCAAGGCCACCAGCGAGCTGCACGAGCGCCTCGAAGGGGTCACGCACGCCCAGACAGGCCCGAAAGTCTACGCCGGCTTCGGCCTCGTGGTGGCGCAGATCGTCGTGCTCGACGCCGTCTTTTCGCTCGACGCCGTCATCACGGCCGTCGGCATGGTGGAAAACCTGTACGTGATGATGGCGGCCGTCGTCATTTCCATCGTCGTCATGATGCTGGCGTCGAAAGTGCTGACGCGCTTCGTCAACGCCCACCCCACCGTCGTCGTGCTGTGCCTGAGCTTCCTGCTGATGATCGGCCTGTCGCTGGTGGCCGAAGGCCTGGGCTTCCACATTCCGAAAGGATATTTGTACGCCGCTATCGGTTTCTCGATTGTCATCGAATTCTTCAATCAGCTGGCGCGCCGCAACTTCCTCAAGCTGCAGTCGAACGCCCCGCTGCGCGACCGCACGGCGCAAGCCGTGTTGAGCCTGCTGGGCGGACGCAAGGGCCGCGAAGCCGTGGAAGAGCACGAAGTCAAGGAACTGCCCGACGTTTCCGCCTTCGGCGTGGAAGAGCGCAACATGGTCAGCGGCGTGCTGACCCTGGCCGAACGCTCGATCCGCTCCGTCATGACGCCGCGCGGCGACGTGTCGTGGGTCAACCTGAACGACAGCAGCGAAAAGATGCTGCAATTGCTGCGCGAAACGCCGCACAGCATGATTCCTGTCTGCAATGACGACCTGGATAACGTGGTCGGCATCGCGCGCAGCAAGGACCTGATCGAGGACCTGGTCTCGCGCGCCAAGATCGACCCGGACAGCATGCGCGAAGCCGTCGTCGTGCCGGAAGCAGCCGGCGTGCTGAAAGCCATGGAAACGTTAAAGCGCTCGCGCGGCCAGCTGGTGCTGGTGGTCGACGAGTTCGGCACCGTGCAGGGCGTGCTCACGCCCATCGACATCCTGGAAGCCATCGCCGGCGAATTCCCCGACGAGGACGAGCAGCCGGACGTGGAAGTGCTGGGCCCCGGCCACTGGCGCATCGATGGCGCGACGGACCTGCATTACCTGGAGCAAGTATTCGAGACGGAAACCCTGGTCAGCGAAGATGGCGAATACAACTCGCTGGCCGGCTTCCTGCTGGCGCATTTCGAGAACATGCCGGCCGTGGGCGAAGTGCTGGAACTCGATGATTTGCGTTATGAAATCATCGAGGCCGACGAGCGCCGCATCGCCTGCGTGGACGTGCGCCGCATCGAGCCCGATCACAGTTTGTAACACAATGGCAAGCGTGCCCCGCTTGCCATGCCGTATGCTGGGGTCTGCCCATACCGGAGACCCCACGATGAAAAAATCCCTGCTACGCCTGACCCTGCTGGCTTGCGCCGCCTTAGGCAGCCACGCCAATGCCATGGCCGCCGCGCCATCCGCCAGCATCAAGCCGGGCCTGTGGCAAGTCGACAGCAAGATGGCGTCGCCGGACGCCGCCACCGACAACGCCATGTCCATGGTGCTGCAGCAACTGGGCAACCTTCCTCCCGATCAACGCAAGCAGCTGGAAAGCATGGCGGCCAGCCGCGGCATGGCCATGCCCACCGTGGGCGCCGACGGCGCCGTGCGCGTGACGGCGTGCGTGACGCCGGACATGGCGGCGCGCAAGCAGATTCCCACGGGCCAGCCCGGCGATTGCAAGTCGAAAAACACGGACATCGCGGGCGGCATGCAGGTATCGTTCACTTGCGCCAACCCGAAATCGAGCGGCGAAGGCAAGGTCATGTTCACGGGCGACCAGGCTTTCAGCATGCAGCTGGCCGTGACGACCAGCGCGCGCGGCGCGCCGGAACAGGTGAATGTGACGAGCAGCGGCAAGTGGCTGGGCGCCAGCTGCCCTGCCCCGGCCACGACGGCCGCTCAAAAGCCGTGACGGAAGCCCAGGTTGAAGGCAGCATCGCCGCGGCCGCTGTCGCTGGCATTGCCCACCGTGTAGCGGGCGCCGTTCTTGTTGTGGATCTTCGCGTAGGACGCGTAGAAATCGCTGCGCTTTGACAGGGAATACGTGAGGCCGACGGCCATCTGGCTGGCGTCGCGGTTGGCCAGGTCGCGGTCATCCTTGCGCACCCAGGACGCCAGCAGCTTGAAGCCGCCCACGGGCACGCCCAGCAAGGTGTCGCGGCTGTCCGACGACGACATCGACAGGGCCAGCGCGCTGTAGGCGTTGTTCGGGTCCCACGGCGAGCTGCCATAGCCCTTGTTCACGCCCACGGCGGCAAAGACGGTGGCCACTTTCAGGTCGACATTCGCCGCGATCAGGGTGTTGCGGGCCGACATGTCGATGGCGGGCAAGGTGCCGGATGCGAGAATGAGGTTATTCTTGCGCTGGTGCGACACGCTGACATTCACGGCGCCGGCCGAATAGCCGAGGGTGGCGCCATACGCGCGGTTGCTGGCGTTGCTGTACGGCGACTCGCCAAAGCTGTAGATGGCGCTGGCAGTCACGCCGCGCAAGGCGGGCGTCACGTACTTGACGGTATTGTCGTAGCGTTTCACGCTGTAGCCGGCCAGGTTGCCGGCGCTGCCGGCCATGCCGCCCTTGAACGGGTCGGCCACGTCGGTCAGGGCAAGGTAGTGCGGATTGTACTGGCGCCCCAGGGTCAGCGCGCCCAGGCGGCTGTCGAGGCCCACGTAGGCCTGGCGGCCGAACAAACGGCCCTCTTCCGACTGGCCCGTGTCGTTCTGCACGCCCGCTTCCAGGGTAAATACGGCGGACACGTCATTACCCAGCGCTTCGCGGCCCTGCACGCCCAGCCGCGAGCCGGACGCCACGCCGCCGGACACCTTGGTGTTGGCGCAATTGGCGGCGCAGCCCCGCTCGGCCACGATGCCCGCGTCGAGCACGCCGTACACGGCAACGTTAGTGGATGCGGCACTGCCTGCGCCATCGGCAGCCTGGGCCGGTGCAAAAAGCATCCACGGCCCCATCCCTATCACAGCAAGCGCAAAATACGAGGTCTGCATGATAAATATCTCGGTAACGTGAATTGAAACTTCCCGGTATTGATCAGGACATGCGCTGTGTGTCTGATCTTAGTGTTACCTTATCCTCGCTTTTTGTCCAGCCATCCGTGCGTTGTACAACAGAAACTTCAGCTTAGGCCATGAAACCGCGTCGCGTACTGACAACACGCAAGAGTGAGCATGATTATGGCACTAGCGGCAAAATGGCGTTAAATGCAGGCCCTGCCGTAAAGCAATGTTCGGTGGCGAACGTTGCGAGAATTGACGCAGGCGGTACACTACTGGTTTTACCGACAGCGGCTCGCCCGTTTTTTCTGCATGCTAGCTATCCTCGAACGCATTGACCCCAACTCCAGCAATATCGACTTGCTGGTGGAACTATTCAACTCACTGCGTCCCAAGCGCCCCCACGACAGCGCTACCGCGATTGCCAACGTGCGCACCCTGCGCCAGCTTCTCAAAGGTAACCCCGCGCAAGCGCGCGCCCTGCACGAATACGTGCTGCGCGTGCTGGCCGCGCGCCGCCACGCCAGCCTGTACACGGATATCGGCGTGCTGTCGAACAGCGGCTTTTTCACGGAATTGAAACGCCGCATCGCCTACCGCATGCTGCCGCCTGCCCTCGGCGACGAATACCTGAACGACGCGCTCGACCAGGTGCTGTACCTGAAGACCGATTATTTGTGGATCAGCAACGTGCCCGCCACGGACTGGCTGGAACTGTTCGACGTGCTCACCAGCGACGACATCGAACTGGCCGTCGGCGACGGCAATATCATGTTGCCGGGCATGCTCGACGCCATCCGCACCCTGTCCTACCGCGTCTGCGCCATGGGCCTGGAACCGGAATTGACGCGTTTCCATAGCGAAATTGAAGTGTTCCAGTCGCCGTTCATGGTGCAGAACACGGAAGTGAACGCCTACCTGGACGCCTACACGAATCTGCTGCACGGCGATCTCGAGCACATCGAAGATGCGCGCCATTTGCTGGTGATGCTGGACCAGTGCGACGCCGTCATCGCCAAGATCCGCAAGAAGGCGCTGTACCAGGGCACCAGCATTCCCCTTACGTATTTATTGGTGGCGCTGGCGCAAAGCATCGAGCGCCTGCGCAAGCTGCTGTTCCTCGTCGACACGAGCGGCGAATTGCCGGCCTCGAACAACGTGGACATCGCCGCCATCACGGTGGACGCCACGCAAGACTTGCTGCACCCGCAACCCGTCAGCCGCCGCCGCGCGGGCGCCGTCGGGCTGGCGCTGGAACTGATCCAGGCGCACAACAACAAATACAAGGTCAGCGACCTGTTTTCCGACAATATCAACTTGCTGGCACGCAATGTGACGGAAAACGCCAGCCGCACGGGCGAGCATTACATCGCGGAAAACCGCCGCGAAATGGGCGCCATGTTCCTCTCGTCCGCGGGCGCGGGCGTGATCATAGGCTTCATGGCCCTGTTCAAGATATTGATGTCCTACCTGCGCTCGGCGCCGCTGGTCGAAGCCTTCATGTTCAGCATGAATTACTCGATCGGCTTCATGTTCATCCACTTGCTGCATTTCACGGTGGCCACCAAGCAGCCGGCCATGACGGCGTCGCGCATCGCCGCCGGCCTGCACAGCAAGGATGGGCGGAATATCGACCTCGACAGCATGGCGGAATTGATCAACAAGGTGTTCCGCACGCAAAACATGGCCGTGCTGGGCAACCTGGCCACCGCCATCCCCACGGCGTGGCTGATCGCGCTCGGCTACAAGGCGATTACCGGGCACAACCTGGTGACGCCCGAGAAGGCCATGCATTTGCTGCACGATATCGATCCCATCGGCAGCCCCGCCATCTTTTACGCCATGATCGCCGGCGTGTGCCTGTTCGTGGCCGGCCTGATTTCCGGCTACTACGACAACCAGGCCCTGTACACGCGCTGGGCGCAGCGCATCGCGCAATTGCGCGGCCTGGGCCGCGTCATCGGCCAGGAACGCCTGCAGCGGCTGGGTTTGTACCTGGAAAACAACCTGGGCGGCCTGATGGGTAACTTCTATTTCGGTATCCTGCTCGGTTCCATCGGCACCCTGGGTTTCCTGATCGGCTTGCCGATCGATATCCGCCACATCACCTTCTCGGCCGCCAACTTCGCCACCGCGCTGGTGGGCCTGGACCACAACATGAGCTGGCAACTGGCCATCAAGTCGCTGTCGGGCATCTTCGCCATCGGCACGGCCAACCTGCTGGTGAGCTTCGGCCTGGCCCTGTGGGTGGCCCTGCGTTCGCGCCAGGTGCGCTTCAAGCACGGCATGCAACTGTTGAAGATCCTGGGCAAGCGCTTCCTGCGCTCGCCCATCGTCTTCTTCTTCGGCTCGAAAAACCCGCCACCTTTGGCATTGGCCGATGATACGGCAAACCTGTCACCCACGACCAAGGCTCAAAAATGACCGCCAGGCGCATGCAACCCTGCCTCACCGCCCTACTGCTGTGCTGGACCCTGGCTGCATGCGCCTCGCTGCCCAACGTCAAGAATCTCAACACCACCCTGGAACCGGTGGCCAAGCCCAAGGTGATCACGGGCAAGGGGGCCGTGCTGAACGTCAACAGCCGCGCCGCCCTGCTCAACAAGCGCTGGGCGAAGTCCGGCATGGACTTGAAAGCCCAGGCCGCGCTGGAAGAGGCGGCCACGGGCGTACCTTTAATCAAGGGCAACAAGGTGACCCTGCTGTTTGACGGCCCGCAAACGATGGAAGCCATGTTCCAGGCCATCAGCGAAGCGAAGAACAGCATCAACCTGGAAACGTATATCTTCGACCAGGACCCGCTGGGCCTGAAGTTTGCCGACATGCTCATCGAAAAGCAGCAATCGGGCGTGACGGTCAACGTCATCTACGACAGCGTGGGCACCCTCGGCGTGCCGCAGGCGTTCTTCGAGCGCATGCGCGCGGCCGGCGTGCACCTGGTGGCCTTCAACCCCGTCAATCCCGCCAAGCTCAAGGGCGACGATTGGAAGATCAACAACCGCGACCACCGCAAGGTGCTGATCGTCGACGGCAAGACGGCGTTTACGGGCGGCGTCAACATCAGCGACACCTATGCGAAAAGCTCGCTGTTCCGCTCCAAGAACAAGTCCGCCGACAAGAGCGACGTGGGCTGGCGCGATACCCACGTGAAAGTGGAGGGCCCAGCCGTGGCCGCCTTCCAGTGGCTGTTCATCCGCACCTGGGCCCAGCAAGACCAGGCCGACTTGCCGGACGCGAATTACTTCCCCACCCTGTCGGAAGTGGGCGACAAGCTGGTGCGCGTCGTGGCCAGCGAGCCGGACGGCGGCTTCGAAATCTACAAGGCGTATATCCTGGCCATCCAGGAAGCAAAAAAATCCATCCACATCACGTCCGCCTATTTCGTGCCCGACCAGCAGACGGTCGACGCGCTGGTGGCCGCCGCGAAACGGGGCGTGGACGTGACCGTGGTGCTGCCCGGCGTGTCCGACAGCGGTCTCGTATTCCATGCGGGACACGCGCTGTATGACCAGCTGCTGGCCGGCGGCATCCGCATCTTCCACTTGAAACTGGCCGTGCTGCACGCCAAGACGGCCGTCATCGACGGCGCCTGGTCGACGGTCGGCTCGACCAACATCGACATGCGCAGCTTCCTGCACAACAGCGAACTGAACGTGATCGTGCTGGGCGACAGCTTCGGCCGCGAAATGGAAAACGCCTTCCAGGAAGACTTGCGCGACTCGGAAGAGATCACCAGGGCGAAATGGGAAACGCGGCCGATTGCCGACCGCATGAAGGAGTGGGCGGCCCGCTTCATGAACTACTGGCTGTAGCGGAGTAGCCATCAAAAAGTCCAGGGCGTTGTTGCATTGCCTCGCCGTACTATTCGTACTGTCTTCGGCAACGCGCCTAGCCCTGGCCATTTTGCCGGCCACTCCTGATGCCGGTTGTTGCCTACCCCATTAATTCTGGCTACAGCGGCCGCAAGCTGGCCCACACGCCGCCCTGGCGCGCGAACGCTTCCGTGCTGACTTTTTCAAAGTCGGCGCTGTCTTCATTCCAGCTGTAGCGCTCGACGCGAATGCAACTGTTTTCCACGCGCAGCACGTTGAAGGAATTCGATTCGCCCCTGCCCCGCGTGGACGTGGCCGTGCCCGCCTGCACCATCAGGGCAGCGTAGCCGGCGATCTTGTAGCGCTCGGCCGTGTTGCCCGCCACACTGGCATGCAAGTGCCCGGCCAGCAATAGATCCACGCCGCATTCGGAAAACATTTGCAGCGCCAGCGGCGCGCGGTCGACCAGATCATCGTCGTCGAAGTGCTCGGGCAAGTCAAATGGATGATGCGTAACGATGATGCGCGTCAAACCGGGCGACAAACGGCCCAGGCGTTCGCGCAGGAAATCGATCTGTTCGTGGCTGATGCGGCCATCCTTGAAGGTCAGCGAGCGGGCCGTATTGATGCCCAGCACGGCGATTTCCTCGTCCACATATTCGGGCGACAGATCGTCCGTCACATGGCGCCGGTATTTCACCAGCGGCGTCAGGAAGCGGGAAAAGACGTTATACAGAGGCACGTCATGGTTGCCCGGCACCACGATCTGCGGCCCCGGCAAGCTGTCGAGAAACTGCCGCGCTTGCTGGAACTGGGCGCTGCGGGCCCGTTGCGTCAAATCGCCCGACACCACCACCACGTCCGGTTCCAGGCGTTCGACGAGCGCGCGCAAGGGCGCCAGCAAGTCCGCGTCGACCTTGCCAAAATGCAAGTCGGACAAATGCACGATGGTACGCATGGCCTTACTCCCCGGAAGGTGCCGGCGCAGGCACCAGCACCGTCAGCGCGGCGGGGCGGATGCGGTACTGCAGCGGCGTATTCATGACGGTCACTTCGCCATCCGTGGCCACGCGCAGGCGCCGGTGCTTCGTGGCGATTTCCAGGTCGGTCGCCGTCAGCACGTCGAAATCCTTGGCCTGCGACAACTTGCCGAACAGCGCGTGCAAGGCCAGCTTCAGCAATCCCAGACGGCCCGGACGCTGCGCCACGTACAGGCTCAGCTGGCCGCCATCGAGCCGTTCGCGCTCGCCGATATTCAAGCCTTCCATCAGGTATTCATTGTTACCGATAAAGACAAACGGCGTGCGCCGCGCATGCACGGCGTCCTTGAGTTTCAATTGCACGCTGAGGAAAGGATAGCGGCGCAAGGCGGCCACCAGCGCCCAGCTGAACGCCAGCCACTTGCCCCGTCCCAGCCGGCGCTGCTGCTTTTCGCGGTCGCGCACGATGTCGGGATACAGGCCCAGGCTGGAATTGTTCAGGAAGATGCGGCCATTGACTTCGCCCACGTCGACCTGGTGCGGCACGCCCCGCGCCACGTTGGCGATCGCCGCATCGAGTTCGAGCGGAATGTTCAAATCCTTGGCGAAATGGTTCAGGGTACCCAGCGGCAAGACGCCAAACGGCGTGCCGCTGCCGACAACGACGGACGCGACGGCATTGATGGTGCCGTCGCCGCCACCGGCCACGACGATGGGCGCGCCATCGCGCAGCGCCTGCCCGGCCGTGGCGATCATGTCGGCGCCGCTGGCGGCCAGGGTGATGGCGGCGTCGAGCCCCACGGCGGCGAATTTCGCTTCGAGCTGCTGCGCCCAGTCGGGCGCATAGCCGCAACCGGCGCCCGCATTGATGATGACTGCAATCTTGCTCAGGATGGTTTCCCCTTATCTGGTTTGCCGGATATGCCGGCGGCGGCGCAGGGTCGACACGCCGGCGATGCAGATGGCCAGCCAGCCATAGCTTTCCGCCATGGCCGCCAGCACATCGCTCAGGTAATGCGCGCCCAGGTAAATGCGGCTGAAACCCACGAGTGAGGCCATCAGGAAGGCGCCCAGCGCGATGGCGATGCGCTTGCCCCACGCGCCCGGCGCCGTCTGGCAAATCAGGTAGGCGGCCAGCAAGCCGTACAGGGCCGTCGAGGTGGCCGTATGACCGCTGGGAAAGCTGTACGTGCTCAGGGCCGTCTGCAGGATGGGCTCGTCAAAGCTGGGCCGCGCGCGCACAAAAATGTACTTTAGCAGCAGGTTCAAAAACATGACGCCCGGCATGGTAATGACCAGGGTAAACAGCCAGTAGCTGGCGCCCTTGCGGTGCAGATACCAGCCCAGCAAGACGGCCAGGGTGATGGCGCCGATCACGCCATGCATGTGCGTGACGACCAGCAGGCAACTGGTGATCCACGGCACGGCATGCTGGTTGAACCACTGCGCCACCTGCAAGTCGATCACGGTGATTTGGGCCATGCCCATGACGGCTTCGGCGATCTCGTGGAAGACCACGATGGCGACGAGCATCAGGGCCACGCCCACCGTCATATGCAGGCCCAGTTCGCCTTCGGGCGACAGGCGCGCCTCGACGAAGCGGCGCAGTTTCGTGGTCCAGCCCGTGGTCATGCCCATGTCATTTTTCTCTTGCAAACTCATCTCTCTTTCATGTTCCCGGTACTGATCAAAAAAACCACACCAGTAAAAAAATACTGTTTATTCATACAGTAGCTGTGTATTCATACAGTAGTTATGCTATTCTGATGACTCGTTCAACACATCTCCCTCAAAGGAATTGTCATGGCAACATTGAATAGCGGTTTTGGCTCACGGTTCGGCCTGGAATACGCCCCAAGCTCTTTCCTCGTCCGCATGGGCAAGCGCGAAATCCTCGTCTGCCGCGACTTCCGCAAGCGCTACTACACCGTCAATCCCTTGATCGAGTGCGGTACGGGCATCGAGCCGGGCTATGTTGAAGTGCTGCTGATGCGCCGTTGGTTGCTTATTCTATCCAAGGCACATTAAGAATGACTTGATAACAAGGTGTTCGCACCCTGTTATCAAGTCAGCTCCGTCCGGCCACGCCGGGAACGCCTCAGTACCGGCCAGCAGCACGCTGACCGACCCCTCACTACTGTGTGCGTTCCGGCGCGGCCGGGCTGGCAGGTGTGCTGGAAGGCATGTTGGCCGGCGGTACGCGGTCAGTCGCATTCGCTTCGTACCACAAGGTAACAAATAGCACCATCACGACAGGGCCGATGAACAAGCCCACGAGGCCCAGGGTTTCCACGCCGCCCAGGATGCCGAACAGCACGGCAAGAAAAGGCAAGCGGGTGGCGTTGCCGATCATGCCAGGGCGCACGAAGTGGTCGGCAACAAACAGCACCACGGTGCCCCAGGCGGCCACGCCGATGGCGGCGCCCACATTGCCCTGGAACACCAGCAAGGCAGCTGCGCATCCATACGCGAGCGGCGCGCCAAACGGGATGATGGCCAGGATGCCCGTGGCAAACGCCCACAGGGCCGGTGACGGCAAGCCGGCGATGGCATAGGCGATGCCGATCAGCACGCCTTCGGCCAGGCCCACCAGCACCAGGCCGTTGACGGTGGCGCGGATGGCCGTAGGGATCTTTTGCGCATAGCGGCCCCACCGTTCGGGACGCAAAAAATGGCTGCCGACGGCCGTGATCTGGCGCGTCAGCGCTTCGCCATCCTTGTAAAAGAAAAACAGGCATAAAAACGCCAGGCCGAAGTCGACCAGGCGGTGAAACACGTCCGCGCCCAGCACCTTGAGCATGTCGCGCGCGGAATGAAAGCCGCCCACGGCGCTGCCCGCAAAGAAGTGGCCCAGGCCATGCGGCTGGCTCAGGGTGGCTTGCCACCAGTCGCCGATGGCGCTGCCGGCCAGCGGGACATGCGCCACCCAGTCCGGCACGGGCAAGCCGTCGGCATTCGCATGCACGACGAAATTGGCCAGCACGGGCACTTCACGCGCCGCCTGCGCCACGCCGAACAGCACGGGAATGATGAAGATGCAGGCAAACGCCAGGGTCAGCACGGCTGCCGCGACGATGGTGCGCTGGCCCAGCGCCGCGCGCACGCGCACATACAAAGGCCAGGTGGCCACGCACAGGATGCCGGCCCACACGAGCGGCAAAAAGAAACGCTGCATGACGAAGGCCGTCACGGCGATCAGGGCCAGGGAAAAGCCTGCGCTGACAATGTCGCGCTGGGTATCGTTCATGCTGCTCCATTCGTGCCCGGCGCCATGGGCCGCCAGTATTCGCTATGCGCCACATGCGCAGGCGTAGCGTAACACGGAGATTCGCCGATTTACACGAGGCCCAGTTCCGCCGGTTTCACGCCGGCAAACACGTGGTCGAGTTGCGCCGGCGTCAAGCCGAAGGTGCGGCGCAGCAAACCGCCCAGCACGGCCCGGTATTCATTCAGCACGGGCATGTCGCGGTTCTGGAACAGGTTTGCCTGCGCAATCGCCACTTGCTCGCCCGCCACCTGCTTGCCCTTGATCCCGCCGCCCAGCACCCAGAACACGCTGCCGTGGCCGTGATCCGTGCCGCGGTTGCCGTTTTCGCGGAAGGTGCGGCCAAATTCGCTGACGACGACGACGACGGTATTGCGCCAGGCGCTGCCCATTTCCTGCGAAAACGCGGCCAGTCCCCGTCCCAGTTCATCGAAACGCCCCGCCAGGTAGCCGCTGGCGCCGCCCTGCCCCACGTGCGTATCCCAGCCGCCCACGTCGACGAAGCCGAGGTTGTACTTGTCCTTCATCAAGCGGGCGATGCGCTGCGCTTCCAGTTCAAAGCCCTTGGTACTGATGGCGTTGCGGTTGGCCGCCTGCATTTCCCCCGTCAATTCCTTCGTCACGTCGTCGCGCACGACAAAGCCCGCGCTGACGGGTTGCTGCAGGGGCGTGCCCCGGTACATGGCGGCGATAATCTGGCTTTGACGCGCATCAATGCCGGACTTGCCCACGGAGCGCAGCGCCATGTTCGGCACTTGCACGCCGCCCTGGAAGATCAGCGGCAGCTGGTCGGTGAAAGCGATGGCGGGGCCGGCCTTGCTGCCATTCAAGGTCTGCACGAGGCGGTTCAGGAAACCCGACCGGAAGTCGCGCCGCGTGTTGATCTCTTGTCCCAACTCGATGGTATCCTGCGTCTCGAAATGGCTGCGCGTCAAATCCGTCGTGCCCGCGAACGGGATGAAGGCCGCCTCGCCGCCCGTAAACATGGGATAAATGCTCTCGCGCAAGGCTGGATGCAAGGCCCAGTCGGCGTTCAAGGCCAGCGCGCCGTTTTCCTCGCCCGGTTTCGCGATGGCAATATTCGGCCGCGCCGCGTAGTAAAAATCGCTGCCGACCGGCACCAGCAAGTTATTCGCGTCATAGCCGCCGCGCAGGAAGACGAACAGCAGCTTCGCATCCGTGGCGGGTGCGGCCAGCAGGCTGCCCGCGTGAGTGAACAAGGGTGCGGCGGCCAGGGCTTTCAACAGGTCACGACGATTCATGGCAATCCTCCGATTTCAACTTAACGGTGCATCATTTCCGGCGAGGAAAGAAGAAATGTATTCCACTCCTGCGGCGAAGCGGCCTGATCCAGTGCCTGGCGCGTGGCCGGGCTCAAGCCTGGCTGCAGCGACTGGTAATACAGGGCGCTGGCCAGTTGCGGGAACGCCACTTTTTCCTGCGGCTGCGGGCCATCCGTCTTGAACAGGCCGGCGCTGCCCGAACCGATGGTGCGGGCGATATCGAAGCGCGTCGTCATTTGCCCCGGACTGGCCCAGGAAGCGTCCGTCAGCGGATAGCCATCGGGCGTCTGGCGTCCGTACAGGGGCTGGCCCATGCGCGACAGCCAGTTCAGCATGGGTCCCGCATTCAGGATGGGCTTGTCGTCATAGCTGAGGCGCACGGCCGACACGACATAATGCATGGGGTCCTTGAATTTCTTGCCCAGCGACTGCCTGAATTCGGGGCTGTCGAACATGGTTTGCAGCACGTCGGCGATCAAGCCGTCGCTGCGCTGGAAGGTGACCGCCATGCGCGCCACCAGCGGTGCGGGCGGGTTGTCGCCGACGAAATACTGGGCCAGCTTGCCGCTGATAAAGTGCGCCGTGGCGGGACTGCGGCTCAGGCGGTCCAGCGCTTCATCGAGCTCGGCCAGGCCCCTGCCCTTCACCGTTTGCCCGAGGAATTGCTTGTCGCCGTAATCGTGGCGGTTGGGATTGAACTCGAACAAGCCCCGGCGCACGTATTGCGACTGCAGCGCCGGTTTCACCTTCGGCGTGTCCGCTCCCAGGTTCACGCCCACGCCCGTCAGGATGCGCGCCAGTTCCTGCACGTCCATCTGGCTATAGCCGCCGTTCACGCCCAGCGTATGCAGCTCCATCAGCTCGCGCGCATAGTTTTCATTGATGCGCTTGGCGGCATTGGCTTCATTGTCCAGGTAGCGCAGCATGGCCGGATGGTGGACGGTGGCGCCCAGCAAGTCACGGAATTTCCCCAGTGCATGTGGCGCGATGGCGTTCGCCTCGTAATCGCCCACCATGGCGCGCAAGTTGTGCTTGCCCTGGTGCACGCTGAAATGGTTGAGCCAAAACCAGCTCAGCTGCTGCTGCAACTGGTTCGGCGAATACACGTCCAGCAACAAGGAGCGCGTGGCCGCTTCGCGCGCCAGGCGATTGAGTTCTTGCTGGTAATCCTTTTGCGCCTGCTGCTTCGCCATGTCGTCCATGACGCCGGCCGACTCCTTGCGCTTTTGCTCCATAGAGATCACCAATTGCTCCAGCGGCACCTGGCTGATGGTCATGGCGTCGATTTGCGCGGCGATGGCCGGCGGCAAGGCCGCTTTTCCTGGATGCAACTGCGTCCGCAGCCAGGCGTTCCAGCCTTTGTCCTGCACCTGGCGCACGCTGCCCCCGCTCACGCCCCAGCTGACCCGTTCCAGCATGGCGATGTCTTGTGCGGGACTGCTCTGCGCGCGATGATCGGCCTGGGCGGCCGGTCCTGGTCCGGTCGCGGCGCAGCCGGCCAGCAAGAGCAGGGAAATCAAGGTCGTCGGCAATAGTCGGTGCGGGGTCATGGCGGTCCTTCAAACGGTTTCATGCAGAATGCTTGAGGGTACGCCCAGGTTGACCCGCGCATGATTGCCATTTGCAACGAGTTGTAATCAAGCACGATGGTTTGCCAGCCAAGCTCTCGCCGGCATGGCCACATTATGATGAATCATCTCGGATAAAATGTTATCGGGAGAATTGCGTATTGCAATGGCAGCTGCGTATTTTCTCTCGAACCAGACATTATCCATACAATACGTCCACATTAAAAAGAAATGAAAATATTATTTATCGCTGCATTAGGAACGTTATCGCTCATTCAAGCGCCGTCAGCCTTGGCGGAGAATCTGAATGGGAAAACCCTGTATGTACAGCGCTGTGCCGTGTGCCATGGCGCGGAGATCAAGGGAACGGGGCCATTGGCGAATAAAAGCAATCCGCCCACGCCCGACCTGACCACCGCCGCATTCAAAAAACGCCTGAAGGATTATCCGGGCGTGATCGTATCATCGGTCATCCTTCGTCCGAATGGCGATCTGATTCCCAAGACCTTGAAAGAGAATGGCGTCAAGATTGCGCCATATGCCTGGCGGGTGAAAGACTTTCGCGATTTGAATCAATACATGAGCGATGTGATTTTAAAAAATCGCTGATATCAGATAAGCGATACATACGTCGCGCAGCAACGCTCCCCGGTCAATTCTGCTGTTTTAATAGCTGCGCACATTTGTCGCGCAGGAAATCGCGCAACTGCAGCACCAGCGGCGTCACCTGCGCCCGGTGCGTGCAGACCAGGTGCAAGGGCGTGGCCTCGCCCGCCACGTCGGGCAACAGCGCTTGCAGGCGGCCGGCGTCCAGGTCGCCCGCCACGTCGAGCCGCGACTTATAGGCGATGCCCAGTCCCGCCACGGCCCAGCGGCGCACCAGGTCGGCGTCGTCGGCGCTGCGGTTGCCGCTCACGGACACCGTCACTTGCTCGCGCTGGGGCAGGCGGTAAAAAGTCCAGCGGTCGTGCAAGCCGTCTTCCAGCGCGAAGCGCAGGCAATTGCGCTGCGACAACTCTTCCAGCGCCAGCAAAGGGCCGTATTCGCGCAGGTAGGCGGGCGACGCCACCAGCACCCGGTCGTTGGCGGGCGCGATGGGCATGGCGATCAGGCTCGAATCGTCTTGCTGGCCATAGCGGATGGCCACGTCGACTTGCTGGCGCACCATATCGGCCACCCGGTCGCTGACGCTGAGCTGGTAATGCAGTGTCGGATGGCGCAGCTGGAATTCGTCCAGCCAGCCCAGCATCAGATTGCGGCCCAGGTCGGAGGGCATGGCAATTTTCAAGGTTCCGCCGAAACTGTCCTTGCCGGCCAGCAGGGCATCGTGGCCTGCGCGCAGCAGGCGCAAGGCTTCCCGCGCATGTTCCAGGTATTGCGTGCCTTCCGGCGTCAGGCTCAGCGAGCGCGTCGTGCGGGCCAGCAGGCGCAAGCCCAACACGCCTTCCAGGCGCTTGACGGCGGCGCTGGCCAGCGCGGGCGAGATGCCGATCTCGCGCGCAGCCGCCGACAAACTGCCCCGGTCGGCCGTGCGCACAAATACCTGCAAGTCATCGAGTCGCAGCAATTTTCAATATTCCTTTGAAAGTGTTTCCGTACGCGCCCCCTGTTTCCAGGGCGGCATTGCCACCATCATACGGTATCCACTCAACGAGGAAGCACATGAAAGCCATCGCCTACCACCACAGCCTGCCCATCACGGACGCCGACGCCCTGCTCGACATCGAGCTGCCCGTGCCCGTCGCCACGGGGCGCGACCTGCTCGTCGCCGTCAAGGCCATTTCCGTCAATCCCGTCGACACCAAGGTGCGCAAGAACCGCGCGCCGAAAGAGGGCCAGCCGGAAGTGCTGGGCTGGGATGCGGCCGGCGTCGTCACGGCCGCCGGCCCCGACGCGACCCTGTTCCAGGTGGGCGACAAGGTCTGGTACGCGGGCGCCATCAACCGCCCCGGCAGCAATAGCGAATTCCAGCTGGTCGACGAGCGCATCGTCGGCCACATGCCGGCCAGCCTCGATTTCGCCCCGGCCGCCGCCCTGCCGCTGACGGCCATTACGGCCTGGGAATTGCTGTTCGACCGCTTGCAGCTCAGCCGCGACAAGAGTTTGACGGGCAAATCGCTGCTGGTGATCGGCGCGGCAGGCGGCGTCGGCTCCGTGCTGGTGCAACTGGCGCGGCAATTGACGGGTGTCACCATCATCGGCACGGCCTCGCGCGCGGAAACGGCGGACTGGGTGAAGGAATTGGGCGCGCACCACGTGATCGACCACAGCCTGCCGCTGGCAGGGGAAATCACGCGCCTGGGTTTGCCGCCCGTCGACTATGTGATCAGCCTGAACCAGACCGACCGGCATTTCGAGCAGATCGTGGAATTGATCGCGCCGCAGGGCAAGTTCGCCCTGATCGACGACCCCGAGCACATCGACGTGCGCAAGTTCAAGGGCAAGAGCGTGTCGCTGCACTGGGAACTGATGTTTACCCGTTCGCTGTTCCAGACGCCGGACATGGTCAAACAGCATGCACTGCTGGAAGAGCTGGCGCAGCTGGTGGACGCCGGCGTCATCAGGACGACCCTGGCAGAGCGCTTCGGCACGATCAACGCGCAAAACCTGAAGCGCGCGCATGCCCTGCTGGAAAGCAATACGGCAAAAGGGAAGATCGTGCTGGAAGGGTTCTAAATTCAGGTAATCAGGATGGCCCGGAAATCATTGACATTCGTCAAGGTCGGGCCCGTGACCACGCTGTCTCCCAGCGCCTGGAAGAAGCCGTGGCCATCGTTGTTGTCCAGGCTGTCGCGGGGCTTGATGCCCAGCGCCCAGGCCCGTTGCAGGGTGTCTGGCGCCAGGACCGCGCCGGCGATGTCTTCCTGGCCGTCGACGCCATCCGTGTCGCCGGCCAGCGCGTGGATGCCCGCGTGGCCATCGAGCGCGATGCCCAGCGCCAGCAGGAATTCCACGTTACGCCCGCCGCGCCCGTTGCCGCGCACGGTGACCGTCGTTTCGCCGCCCGACAGCAGCACGCACGGTGCGGGAAACGGCTGGCCCCGCTGCGCCGTTTGCAGCGCGATGCCGGCCATCACCTTGCCCACGTCCCTCGCCTCGCCTTCCAGGCTGTCGCCTAATATATATGGCGTGACGCCGGCCGCGCGCGCCACCTGCGCCGCCGCTTCCAGCGCCATCTGCGGCGTGGCGATCAGGGTCGTGCGCGTGCGCGCCAGGCGGGGATCGTCGGGTTTCACGGATTCGCCGCGCCCGCTTTCCAAGGTGGCGCGTATGCTGTCCGGCAAGTCCATGCCATAGCGGCGCACGATGGCCAGCGCATCCTCGCACGTCGTCGCGTCGCCCACCGTGGGGCCGGACGCGATGTCGCCCAGCTTGTCGCCGGGCACGTCGGAAATGGCCAAAGTGATGACCTGCGCCGGATGGCAGGCGGCCGCCAGGCGCCCGCCCTTGATGGCGGACAAATGGCGGCGCACGCAATTCATTTCGCCGATGGTGGCGCCGGACGCCAGCAGCGCGCGGTTCAAGGCTTGCTTGTCGGCCAAAGTGATGCCATCGAGCGGCAAGGCCAGCAGCGACGAGCCGCCGCCCGAAATCAGGCACAGCACCGTATCGTCCGCCTGCAGGTTGCCGACCAGTTCCAGCATGCGGCGCGCCGCATCCATGCCGGCCTGGTCCGGCACGGGGTGCGACGCTTCGACGATCTCGATGCGTTCGCAGGGCACGGCATAGCCGTAGCGCGTGACGACCAGCCCGGACAGCGGCCCCGGCCAGTGCCGTTCCACGGCGTGCGCCATGGCGGCCGACGCCTTGCCGGCGCCGATGACGATCAAACGGCCCTCGGGCGCCGGCGGCAGATGGGGCGGTATGCAGTGCGATGGCTGGGCCGCTTCGATGGCGGCCTGGAACATGGCTTGCAGCAAGGCGCGCGGCGCCGGGGTGGTCGTCATGGTCAATTCCTCCGGTTCGATGGCAGCTTCGTTCAACGGTTCACGATGCGCGCGGGAACGCGCAGCACCAGTATGGCGCCCAGCAGCATGACTGCGGAAAGAATATACAGGGCCACGTCGGTGCCGCCCGTCGCATCCTTGATCCAGCCGACGAGGAAGGGGCTGACGAAGCCCGCCACCTGGCCCAGCGAATTGATCAGCGCCAAGCCGCCGGCCGCCGCCGCGCTGCCGAGAAACGCCGTCGGCAAGGGCCAGAACATGGGCAGGCCGGACAGCGCGCCCATGGTCGCCAGCGACAGGCCGATGAGGGCGACGACCACGTTGCCGTGCGCCTGGGTGGCCAGCAGCAAGCCGCACAGCGCCATCAGCAGGGGGCCGCTCAAATGCCAGCGGCGTTCCTTGTGCCTGTCGGCCGAACGGCCCACCCAGATCATGAAGATGCTGGCGCACAGGTAGGGAATGGCGCTGACCCAGCCCACGGCCACGGGGCTGGCGAAACCCAGCGACTTGACGATGGTGGGCAGCCAGAAATTGATCGCGTACACGCCCATCTGGATGCAGAAATACACGAGGCCCAGCATCCACACGTGCTTGTTGCGCAGCACGCTGGCGAAGGTGTCGGCCGTATTCGCGCTGTTGCGGCGCTGGCGTTCGTCCTCGTCGAGGTCGGCGCGCAGCAGCTGCTTTTCTTCAGTATTGAGCCACTTTGCCTGGGCGATGCCGTCGTTCAGCAGCACATACACGAGAAAGCCCAGCAGCACGGTGGGAATGCCTTGCAGCAAGAACATCCATTGCCAGCCGGCCAGGCCGCCGTGGCCGGCGAACGATTGCATCATCCAGCCCGACAGGGGGCTGCCCAGCAAGCCGGAAATGGGAATGGCCGACATGAACAGGCCCATGATGCGGCCCCGGCGCGAAGCGGGATACCAGTTCGTAAAGTACAGCACGATGCCGGGGAAGAAACCGGCCTCGAACACGCCCGTGATGAAGCGCAGCGAGTAGAACGCGGCCGGCGTGGTGACGAACATCAGGCAGGCCGAGGCGATGCCCCAGGCGATCATCAGGGTGCCGATGACCTTGCGCGCGCCCAGGCGGTGCAGCAGCAGATTGCTGGGCACGCCGCTGGCCACGTAGCCGATGAAGAAAATGCCGGCGCCCAGGCCGTACACGCTTTCGCTCCACTGCAGCGCATCGAGCATTTGCAGCTTGGCAAAGCCGACATTCACCCGGTCCAGGTAATTGAACAGGTAGCAGATGAAGATGAAGGGGATCAGATGCAAGGTGACCTTGCGGTAGGCGCCTTCGCGCACGCGGTCCTGCGCGGACGCGCCGGCGGACAGGCTGGCGCCTGGATGGGTGGTCATGGGTGTCTCCTGACTATTTTTTTATGGGATGCGACCAGCCCATCGTACAATCGCCCACAGAAACAGTCATCGTGCGGATGCATGAAGAAAATCCGTATTGAATCCGATGATTCCATGCAAATGCACAAAACCAGAAGGTGAACACCATGCCGAGCATCGATCCCCCCCTGGCGCAGGACATCGTCCGGCGCACCATGCACATCATTCCCTTCAGCGTGAACGTGATCGATGCGCGCGGCGTGATCCTGGCCAGCGGCGATCCGCAGCGCGTGGGCGACCTGCATCCGGGCGCGCAACTGGCGCTGGCCCGGCACGCCAGCGTGGAAATCGGCGCGGCCGACATGGCCAGGCTGCCGGGCACGCGGGCCGGCATCAACCTGCCCCTGACGGTGCGCGGCGAGATTTGCGGCGTGCTGGGCCTGACGGGCGAGCCGGACGCCGTGCGCCAGTTCGGCGAACTGGTGCGGGCCATGGCGGAAATGATGCTGGAGCAGGCGCGGCTGGTCAGCGAGTTGCAGCATGAAAAGCGCTACCGCGAGGAATTCGTGTTCCAGCTCGTGTACCGCACGGGCATTTCCGATGCCAGCATGCAAGCGTGGGCGGCGCGCCTGGCGCTGGACTTGCGCGTGCCGCGCGCCATGTTCGTGCTGGAAATACCCGATGCGGGAGACGGTCCGGGCGAGCGGCTGGACCAGGTGCTGACGCAGCTGCAGCAAGTGCAGTCCGACCTGTCGGCGCGCTGGCCCGCCCTGCTGATGGCCGTCGTCTCGCCGGGCGAACTGGTGCTGCTCGACGCCTTTCCCGCCAGCGGCCCGCAGCAGGCGCGCGCGGCGCAGGCAAGGCAGCGCCTGCTCGAACTGCACCAGGTGGCGCAGCAGGCGCTCACCCCGTCCGCCACCCTGTCCATGGGCGTGGCCTTGCCGGGCCTCGATGGCGCGACGGCGTCGTATGAATCGGCGAAGCAGACGGCGCGCGTGGGGCGCGCCCGCGATGGCGCGCAAACCACTTTTTCCTACCTGGAACTGAGCCTGCCCGTGCTGCTGTCCGGCTTGCAAGCCGGTTGGCAGGCGGAGCAATTGCGCCAGACCCTGGCGCGCCTGCAGGCGCACGACCGCAAGTCCGGCACCCTGATGCGCACGCTGGCCGCCTGGTTCCGCCACCACAGCCACCCGATGGCCACGGCCAGGGCACTGCACATCCACCGCAACACGCTCGATTACCGGCTGCAAAAGATCGCCGAACTGACGGGGCTGGACCTGGACGAAACGGATGACCGCCTGCTGCTGTATGTCGCCCTGCAACTGAATTGACACAGGCCCGTCTACAATGGCGGCTGACCGCACAACAGGAATAGCATGAACGACGCCTTCGAATGGACCAGCCTTGCCCGCACTTTCGGGCTGTTTACCGTCACGGCCGTGGCCGAACTGCTGGGTTGCTACCTGCCCATGCTATGGCTGAGCAACAAGGGCAGCGCCTGGCTGCTGTTGCCGGCCGCCGTCAGCCTGCTGATCTTCGTATGGCTGCTGACCCTGCATCCGGCCGCCAGCGGCCGCGTGTACGCCACGTATGGCGCCATCTATATCGCCACGGCGCTGGGATGGCTGTGGCTGGTGGATGGCGTCACGCCCGCCTGGACCGACATCGCCGGCGTGGGCCTGGCCCTGGCCGGCGCCGCCGTCATTGCCATGGGGCACAAGGCGGCTTGATTTACCTCAAGCGGCATGCGCGCGGAAGTTTGTTTCCGCCGACCATGCCGCGCTGGCGCGGGCCAGCAGGACGGCTTCGCCATCGGCCAGCCAGTCGTCCGCATCGGCGATCTTCCACATGGCTTGCAGCAGCTTGCGGCGCAAGTCCGGGTCCGTGATTTCATCGAGCAGGCTGTCGATCACGCCATGGGCCAGCTGCACGGCGCCATGCACGGTCGACGTCAGCATGTCGTCGCACAAGTCTTGCAGCAATTGCTGGAAGGCTGCCGGCTCCAGGTCGATATGCTCGAGGATCTTGCTGCGATGCATGGCTTGCAGCTCGGCGCTGGCCAGGTTGCCGTCAACCACCATCATCAGGGCCAGGATACGTCCCGCTGCCTGGGGACTGTTCGCTTCATAGGTACGCATGATTTTCTACTCTTTCTATTAGTCAATTAAAAGGCACGCCACCGCCAGGCGGGGCGCGCCGTACAGCATTTACTTCTTGTCGCTGCGGGTGATGAACACGCTGGCCACGCAGCTCGACACGATCAGTACCGCCACCACCAGCAAGGACGCTTCCACCGGCACGTGGTACCACGGCATGATCAGCATCTTGGCGCCGATGAACACCAGCACCATCGCCAGGCCATACTTGAGCATGTGGAAGCGGTCAGCCACATCCACCAGCAGGAAATACAGTGCCCGCAAGCCCATGATGGCGAACAGGTTCGACGTGAAGACGATGAACGGGTCCGTCGTGATGGCGAAGATCGCCGGGATCGAATCGACCGCGAACACCAGGTCCGTCACCTCGATCAGGATCAGCACGAGGAACAGCGGCGTGACATAGCGCAAACCGCCCTTTGCCACGAAGAAACGTTCGCCGTGGTCGCCATCGGCCACCCGCAAGTGGCGGCGGGCAAAGCGCAGCACCGGGTTGTTCGCCACGTCCGGCTCCGCATCGGCCGCCACCAGCATGCGCATGCCCGTCACCAGCAGGAAGGCGCCGAACAGGTACAGCACCCAGCTGAACTCGCTCACCACCCATGCACCGGCCATGATCATCACGGCGCGCATGACGATCGCGCCCAGCACGCCATAGATCAACACGCGGCGCTGGTACTGGATCGGCACCTGGAAGGCGCTGAAGATCAGCAGGAAGACGAACACGTTATCGACCGACAGGGCTTTTTCGATCAGGTAGCCGGAGAAAAATTCCAGCGCCTTCTGGTTGGCGATCTCGGGACCGGCCGTGCCGTTCAGATACCACCACAGTCCGCCGTTGAACAGCAGGGCCAGGCTGACCCACACGAGCGACCACGTCGCCGCTTCCTTGACGCCCACCTTGTGCGCCTTGTTGCCGCCGAAGACGAACAAGTCCAGCGCCAGCATCACGAGGACAAAGGCGATGAAACCGGCCCACATGGGTGCCGTTGCAATACTTTCCAGGCCGTTCATCGGCGGCCTCCGCAATGCTCTGTTTGTATTCTGAAGTCCATGGCACTCTCCTTGCATGAATTGAGCAGCCATCATAGCCTTCTTATAAACATCGAACAAATCGAATATAATTTAATAATACATCGAAAAATTCGATGTATTTACTTATCAGGAAACACCATGTCCACACTCAACTTCAAGCACTTGCGCTATTTCTGGATGGTGGCCAAGACGGGCAGCATCGCGCGCGCGGCCGAGCAGTTGCACCTGACGCCGCAATCGATTTCCGGCCAGCTCAGCGAGTTTGCCGACACCCTGGGCGTGGAACTGTTCCGCCGCAGCGGGCGCCAGCTGGAATTGACGGACACGGGCCGGCGCATCCTCAGCCATGCGGAAAGCATCTTCAGCACGGGCGATGAATTGCTGGAAATCGTGCGCGACCAGTCGCGCACGACGACGACGACCTTCCGCGTGGGCTGCGCCGATTCTGTGTCGAAACTGATCGCTTGCCGCCTCGTCGCGCCGGCGCTGGGACTGGCCGAGCCGCTGCGCATCATTTGCCGCGAAGGCCGGCTGGCCAGCCTGCTGGCGGACCTGGCCGTGCACCGGCTGGACCTGATCATGGCGGACCGCCCCATGCCGGCCCACTTGAGCGTGCGCGGCTATAACCACTTGCTGGGCGAAAGCGGCATGACCCTGTTCGGCACGCCAGAACTGGCCGCCACCCTGGCGGGCGGCTTTCCGCAATGCCTCGATGGGGCGCCGCTGCTGCTGCCCGGCGAAGACTTCGCCATCTACGGCCGCCTGCTGCAATGGTTGGGCGACAACAAGCTGCACCCGCGCATCGTCGGCGAGTTCGACGACAGCGCCATGATGAAAGCCTTCGGCCAGTCCGGCGCCGGCCTGTTCTTCGCGCCCACCGTCATCGCGCCCCAGGTCTGCGAGCAATACGCCGTGGTGGCGCTGGGCCGGGTCGACAGCCTCGTCGAGCAAGTGTATGCGATCACCACGGAACGGCGCCTGAGCCACCCGGCCACCATCGCCATCAGCCAGAGCGCGCGGCGCGAGCTGTTCGTGTAAGCCGTGGCCGTCCGGGCCGCACCTGGCGCCAAAAGTGCGGGCGCTCGTCGATTTCCTGGCCGAGGCGCAGCTGTTGTCGTCAATTGCCCACAAATAAGGCAGGGGAAAAACATTCGGACAAATATATCTTTATAATGGCAAGTCTTCCCGACGCCCTGCGCGCCCCTTCCTGGACTTGCCGCAATGAAGCACTTGCACGATATTCCCTCTGCCTTCAAGCATGAATTTGCCAACCCGCGCCTGTGGTGGTCGCGCGCCGTCGTCGTCGGCATGGCTGCCATCGCCGGTCTCGTCGTCGTGGGCTTTACGTGGCTGGCCGAGGAAGCGCTGGACCTGTTTCTCTTTTTCAACGGCAAGGCCTGGTGGTTCGCCCTGCTGTGGACGCCCGTCTGCGCCGCCCTGCTCGTCTGGCTGACGCGCCGCTACGCGATCGGCGCGGCCGGCTCCGGCATCCCGCAAGTGATGGCCACGCTGGACCCGGCCGTGGCGCCCGGACAGCGCTCCTTGTTTGTCTCGTTGAAACTGAGCGCCGCGAAGATCGGCCTGACGGCCGGCGGCTTGCTGGGGGGACTCTCGCTGGGACGCGAAGGCCCGTCCGTGCAGATCGCCGCCGGCGTGATGCTGGCCGCGCGCCGCTGGCTGCCCCGCCACTCGCAGGTGAGCGCCCATTCCCTGCTGGTGGCGGGCGGCGCGGCCGGCATCGCGGCCGCCTTCAATACGCCGCTGGCGGGCGTCATGTTTGCCATCGAGGAACTGTCACGCTCGCCCGAGCAGCGCAACAGCGGCCTCATCGTGGCCGGCATCGTGCTGGCCGGCATGATGGCCGTGTCCATCCACGGCAACGCTACCCACTTCGGCATCATCCATCCCGGCCCCATCGGCCTGGCGCTGGCCTTGCCGGGTTTGCTGGTGACCCTGGTCGCGGGCGTGGCTGGCGGCCTGTTCGCCAGGCTGCTGCTGGCGTCCGCCAGGGGCAATCCGCTGGGCAAGCTGTCCGCATGGAGAAAAGGCCGGCCCGTGCTGTTCGCCGCCGTCTGCGGTGTGCTAGTGGCGGCCATCGGCATCGCCAGCCATGGCGCCACGTTCGGCAGCGGCACCGTGGCCACGCGCGCCATGCTGGAAGGCTCGTCCGACGTGGCGCCCGCCTTCGTTGCCTTCAAATATGTGGCGACGTGGCTGACCGTGTGGTCGGGCGTGCCGGCCGGCATCTTTGCGCCCTCCCTGGCCATCGGCGCCGGCATCGGGCATGACATTGCGCAACTGCTGCACTACCCGCACGCGCCCGCCCTGATCGCGCTGGGCATGGTGGGTTTCCTGGCCGCCGCCACGCAGGCGCCGCTGACGGCTTTCATTATTGTCATGGAAATGGTTGACGGCCACGGCATGGTGCTCAGCCTGATGGCTTGCGCCGTCGTCGCCAGCACCGTGTCGCGCGTGCTCAGCGAACCGCTGTACGGGGCGCTGGCGCAGTTGCAGCTGCAACGGCTGCCCGCGCCACCGCACTAGAAATTGCGGCAGGCGCGCAACAGGCGGCCATCCTGCCACTCGCAGACGGTGCGCGTGCCGTCGCCGGCCCAGGCCCGCTCCAGGCCCTGCTTGCGCCCGCGCGCAAAGTCCACGGCATGGCGGGGCGAGCCGTCCGCATGCCATTCGCGCCACGCGCCATGCGGCTCGCCATCGCGGTAGGAAGCGAGCCGGGCCAGCGTGCCGTTCGCATGCCATTGCCTGTCCTCGCCCTGCGCGCGGCCCTGTTCATCCTGCTGGCGCTGGCGCAGCGGCGTGCCATCGTCGCGCCAGCTTTGCGTGCTCAGCATGACGCCATCCTCGAACAGGTTTTTCTGGTCCAGCTGGCCATTCGCGAAATACAGCAGCGACCAGCCCTGCGGCTTGCCATGCAGGAAATTGAGGCGCGACATTTCTCGGCCGTCCGGCCACCAGGCCTGGTGCAGGCCGTTGCGCTGGCCGTCCAGGTACGGTCCCCGCTCGGCCAGCCGGCCATCCGCATGAAACGCCGTCACTTCACCGGTCAGCACGCCATCGGCGAAATGCGCGCGGTTGCTGACCTGGCCATGCTCGTCAAAGCTCAGGAATTCGCCATCGGCGGGCTGGCCCGCCTGGTACAGCAAGGCATGCCTCAGCTGGCCATTCGCATGAAAGTGGCTGTGCAAGCCGTCGTACTCGCCGTCGCGGTACGCCTTGCGGCTCTTCACCGTCCCGTCTGCATAGTATTCCACGTTCACGCCATTGAAATCGCCCTCCCCGTTGCGCTCTTCCAGCAAGCCCAGCTGGCCATCCGCAAAATACACGCTGCGCCGGCCGGTGTAGCGCGGCGACGCCACGTCGGTGCCCAGCAGCCAGGCATCCATGTGCAGCTTGCCCGGCGGCTGCGCGAAATGCAGCTGCCAATGCCAGGCCTGGCGGGCCGCATCGTGGCGCAGCGGTGCGCGCTGCTCGTACACGGCCGCGGCGGGCGCCACGGGCTGGTAATCCCCGTCAAAATATAGGGACGCCGGCGACGGTTCGGCAGCCACGGCCGGGGTGGCCGGGGCATTGTCCAGGGCGTTGGCCATGGAAACGGGCGGGGAACCGGCCAGGACAGCGGCCAGCAAAACGGAAGTGTATATCTTCAATGCATGCTTTCATCAACGGTGCGACGGCGCCGATGATACGGGCAAGCGGGGCGGTGCGCCACACGCTTGCGCGTGACTACATGGTGAACGGAAACGGCTGCATGCCCGCCTGCCGGTCATCGGGAGCGACGACGGCCAGCAAGGCGTTCAAGCCCTGGTTCAGGTGCGCCAGGCTGTCGGGGTCCAGCTGGGCCAGCGCACTGGGCAGCAAGCCGCGCGCCGGCTGCGGCGCACCGGCGATGACGGCTTGCCCTTCCGCCGTCAGGGTCAGGGTGACCACGCGCTGGTCTGGCTGGTCGCGCGCCTTGCGCACATAGGTTTTTTTGACCAGCGCCTCGACCAGGTTGCTGGCCGTCGTCTGGTGGATCGACATCTTGCTGGCCAGTTCGCCCATGCGCAGGCCTGGCCGTTCCAGCAATTCCTGCATCACCCACAATTGCGCGCCCGACACGCCGCATTGCTTTTCGATTTGCGCCGAGTGGCGCTGCGCCGCGCGCATGACGACGCGCATGTTTTGCAAGGCCATGCCTTGCGCCCTGGCCATCGCCGAAACTTCCGCTTCCACCACCATTGCCTCCAGTTATCCTGCCGGCTTCGCGCCTGCTGGCGGGCCGGAATCCCTGCATGATACCTGCAAAGGCGGACGACTCCTAGCGCATGGAAACTGGCTCTCCGGCTTGCCACGCCTGCTCCAGCACCAGCTTGCCGGCCTGGTCCCAGTGGCGCTCGATGCCGTGCTTCTTGCCGTGTTCGTACGGCACGATCTGGCGCAGGCTGCCGTCGTCGTACCAGGCCTGCAGCAAGCCGTGGCGCTGGCCTTCGACAAACGGGGTCACGCTGGCGCGCGCGCCGTTGGCATGCCAATCCGTCGTGTCGCCGTGGTCACGCCCCTGCGCGTCTTTCTGCCATGCAAAATTGGGCCGGCCATTCGGGGCCCACGTTTGCAAGCTGAGCACGGCACCCTTCTGGTACAGGGTCTTGTTCGACACGACGCCATTGCCATGGCTTTCAAACGACCAGCCGTCGGGTTGGCCGTGCACCCACACGGTCCGGGCCAGCACCTTGCCATCCTGCGCGTACATGACGAACTCGCCCTCGCGCTGGCCATCGACGTAGCGCCCCTTCCGGAACAGCTTGCCATCCGCATAAAACGATTCCTCCACGCCATCCATCTGGCCATGGCGTCGATACGAGCGGCTGCTGACGGCCCCGTTCGCGCCATACGACACATGCTCGCCATCGGCCATCTCGTCGCCGTGATACAGCGTGCGGCTCATCAGCTGGCCATTCTGGTGATACGTTTCCGAAATGCTGTCGCGCCCGTTCGGCAACGCGGTCACCCGCTGCTGGACCTGGCCATTCTCGAAGTACACGCTGCCGCCGAGCAGTTCCTCGCCCTGGGCATCGAAGTAGGTTTCGCGCAGCAGCTGGCCATTTTCATGGTAATACTTGCGAAACTTCACGAACTTGACCTGGCTCAAGTCCAGGTCCGTGGCATAGGTTTCAAAGGCCGGCACGCCCGGCGTGTCGGGAAATTCGAGCCGCACATGCCAGGCGCCCAGCGCCTCGTCGCGCACGGGCGGCGTGCGCAGCGCATACACGGCGCTGCGCTGATTGCTGGGCATGAAATTTTCATCCAAATACATGGTCCGGTCTTCCTCCTGTAGCGTTGACGTCGGCGTTTGCCTTGCGGGCTGTGCCTGTGCCGCCAGCGGCGAGGCCAGGACCATGCCCAGCAACGCGGCCAGGGCCACGCGTGTCTTCTGTCGTGTGTGCATTGTGTTCCGTTGCAATGTTATCGTGCGGCGGCCATCATAATGGAAAGCAACGTTTTTCCCCGTCACGAAAGAAATCCATGCACTTGCCCTCCGCCCCCAGCGACACACAGATACTGGACATCATCGACGCCTGGATCGCCGACCTGGCGCGCGGCGATTACGCGTGCGCCCATGCGCGCACGGCGCACGACGCGTATTACGGCTGGACGCCGGCGCTGCTGCGCGCCGTGATCGAAGGGTATGGTTCGCCGGAGCCGTATGCGGATGGCAGCGTGTATCGCGTCACGCCGGCGGCGCAAGCCAGCGGCGCGCCGCACGAACGCTGCGTCGAGCGCCCGGCAAGCGAGGATGGCGGCGTGGCGATCGCCGAAGCGCGCCACGCGCTGCCACTGAACGGCGCCTGGTCGGACCTGACCGCCACGTTCCGCGTGGAGGGCACGGCGCTGGGCGCCACGCTGGTATTACAGGAAATTCACGTGTTCTAAGGTTCTAGGCCGCACCATCCTTGACGGGCGACAACTGGCTCGCATGCAGGCGCGCATACGCGCCGCCCTGCTGCAGCAAGGTGGCGTGGCTGCCCGATTCCACCAGGCGCCCGCCCTGCATGACGACGATGCGGTCGGCGCTTTCGATGGTCGACAGGCGGTGGGCGATGACGATGGTGGTCCGGTTGCGCATCAGCACTTCCAGCGCCGCCTGCACGGAACGCTCCGACTCCGTGTCCAGCGCGCTGGTCGCTTCGTCCAGCAAGAGAATCGGCGCGTCCTTGTACAGGGCGCGCGCGATGGCCAGGCGCTGGCGTTGCCCGCCCGACAGGCGCGAACCGTTCTGCCCCGCCTGCGTTTCGTAGCCTTGCGGCAACTGCATGATGAAGTCGTGCGCGTAGGCGGCGCGCGCCGACGCTTCGATGCGGGCCTGGTCCGGGGCCGGGTCGCCATACGCGATATTCGCCGCCATCGTGTCGTTGAACAAAATCACATCCTGGCTGACGAGGGCGAACTGGCGCCGCAGGGCCAGCAAGGCGTAATCGCGCAGGTCCACGCCATCGAGCAGGATCTGGCCGCCGCTGACGTCGTAAAAGCGCGGCAGCAAGCCCAGCAAGGTCGTCTTGCCGCCGCCGGAGCCGCCCACCAGGGCCACCGTTTCGCCGGCGCGGATGTCGAGCGTGATATCGCTCAAGGCCGTGGGCGCATCGGGATCGTCGCTGTTGTAGCGGAAGTGGACGTTCTGCAGGGACAAATTGCCTTGCACCGTGACCGGCGCGATGGTGCCCGGGTCCGGTTCCAGCGGCGTGTCGATCAAGCCGAAGACGGACTCGGCCGCCGCCAAGCCCCGCTGCAGCGGCTCATTGATCTTGGTCAAATTCTTGATCGGCGACTGCATCGCCATCAGCGCGCCCATGAAGGCGACGAAGGCGCCCGGCGTGATGGCGCCGCTTTGCGCGCGCAACATGGCGAAATAGATCACGGACGACAGGGTGATGCCGACGAGCATCATGATGAAGCCGGAATTCATGGCCGAGGTAGCGGCATGCTTGACGGCCAGCTGGCGGTTGCGCTTGACGACGTTGACGAAGCGCGCCTGTTCATAATCCTGGCCGCCAAAGATTTTCACCACGCGCTGGCCGCCGATGCTTTCGTCCAGCACGGACGTCAGCTCACCCACGGCTTGCTGCGAACTCTTGCTCAGGTGGCGCATGCGGCGGCCCGCCAGGGTCACGACGATGGCCACGATGGGCATCGACGCCATGCAGAACAGGGCCAGTTTCACGTCGATGCTGAACAATAAAATCAGGTAGCCGACGGTGGCGACGGAATCGCGCACCATCACGTTGAGCACGTTCAAGCCCGCCTGCGACACTTGGCTGGCGTCGAAGGCCACGCGCGACTGCGTCAGGCTGGTGGTGGTGGTGTCGAAAAAGCGGCTGGGCAGGCGCATGATGGTGGCGAACATCTTTTCGCGCAAATCCGCCTGCACCCGGCTCGATAGCCATACGGAACCGTAATCGCCGGCAAAGCTCGACACCATGCGCAGCACGGCCAGGCCCAGGATGGTGGCGGGAATCACCCACAAGTCCACCTGCCCCGCCTGTGCCGGCAAGAAACGGTCGACCCAGCCCTGCAGCATGCCCATCACGCCGGACGCGGGCGCGGCCTGCGTGCTGGCCGTCGCGCGCATGGCGTCGACGACGTTTTGCAATTGCCGTATTAACAACACATCGGTGGCGGACGCCACGCCCACGGCCAGCAAGGTGGCGGCAACGATGGCGCCATAGCGGCGAAACTGGCCGGCCAGGCGGAAGAACAGGAGGCGACTTTGCTGCATGCAGATGGGAAAAAGAAGGTAAAACGTGATTCTAACCGTTGCGGGTGGCTTTCCCCCAAGAAAGTAGAGCAGCATGGCTTGCGCGCCTGGCCATGGTGACAATTGGAGATGGTGATGGTGAAAATACGACCTACACTTGCTGAGCTAGCTTAACGATGCCGAGACATCGGGACTGGCCCTACACGCCGCGGGCCTGGCGGCGCACCCCATCCTTCCTGGAGATACCATGAGCGTTCCCATCTACAAAGTAAAGGCCGTGCACCTCGCCATCGACAAGAGCCTTCCCCCGCATTTGCATGTGAGCGCGATCGGCGAAGTCAGCTCCGGCGGCTGGCAGGCGGTCCCCCTCGCACCGCGCGTCTACCTCAAGCCGCCGCAGGACGGCATCCAGGACCTGGACTTCGAGGCGACGCCGCCCAGGGGCAGCGAGCCCGTGATCCAGGTCATCCTGCCCATCGTGGCGGGCGCCGTCCTTGCCCTGCCGGACTGGCTCAAGGGCGTGCGCGTCCATGCCAGAACCAATGCGGTGGTCACCTTGCTCACCGACGAGGCATGCTTGCACCAGGTGGCAGCCATCAACCACGACTAGGCGCCCACGCGCACGCTGCGGGCAGTCATCGCGACGCCGCCCTTCCGGCAAGGCAGGGCGGCCGCCGGTGCTTATTGTTTTTTCACTTTCCAGGCGGCCGTGCCGGCCTTGCAGACCGTCAGCTTGAGGGTCTGTTCCTGGCCCTTGGCGTTCAAGCCCACCTGTACCTTGCGGCAGGTTTGCTCATCCGTCTTTTGCGTGTCGCTGGCCGTGATGTCGGCGGCGATGCGCACGGAATTGCGCAAGCCTTCATTGCTCCATTGCACGGTTTCGCCATCTTTCTTGTCATTGAGCACGTCGGTGACGGCCTTGACGAAGACGGGCTTGTCGTTCTTGTTCAGGTAAGCCATCGGCGTATCGGCCAGGAAACCCAGGCCGACGGCGGAAGCGGAAGCGCTGAAGACGACGCTGCCGAAGATCAGGGCGGACAGCAGTGTGGCGGGACGTATACGCATGGAAAACTCCTTTAAAGTAAAAATAGGGACCGCCGGGGCGGCCCTCAGCCGGGGTCCGCCGGCGAAATGCCCGCGGCCAGCAAGGCATCGATGCTGGGCACGAAATAGATCGCCGACGACAGCGCCGTGGAAAAATCCAGCAGCCGGTCCGTCTTGGTGACGCCATCATAGCCTACGCCGTACATTTGCCGCAGCATGCCCATGGTCACGGTGATGTCCTTGCAAAAACCGACGAACATGACGCCCGCCTCGGTGGCATTGGCGTAATTGGCGTTGCGGCGCACGATATCGACTTCCTCGCCATCGCGGATGAATTGGTTGCGGCCCACGTGGGAATCGACGGGCAGTGGCGACAATTCATGGCTGCCGGCCTTGGTGCGGCCCCACACCTGCTCCGCCGCGTGCACGGGCAAGGCGCGCAGGCGCTCCACGTCCATGCGCCATTTCTGCAGCAGCACGGTGGAGCCGCCCGCGCCCGCTTCGCCGTCCGGGATGATGGCCACGCCGTTGGCGCGGAACGGATTCGGGTTGGCGACGCCGTCGGCAAAGCCGTCAAACGTCACATTGTTGTGATACGGAAAACACACCTGTTCGCTGGCCAGCTCGGCAAAAGGACTGAGCAAGGTGAGCGTCGTGCGCATGCTGTCGTACAGGGTGGCCGCGTTCGACTGCGTGATCCAGACCCAGAAATCGTGCTGGGTGGCCGGCGCCGTCTTGCCGTTGGCGCCCACCAGGTCGTGCGCGAACGATGCCATATTGTCCGGCACGCAGCCTGGGCACGCGGCGCGCCACAGTTCGGGCTTGAATCCCAGCACCACATTGGCCGTGCCGCCCGTCAACTGATGGTGGCGGTTCAGGGTGGGGTCCAGGATGCCCGTGACTTCGGATTCCCACAGCTTGCCCAGCCGCTGGAACAGCTGCCGCATGTCGACGCCGGCCTTCACCTTGAACTGCAAATGCACTTCGTCGCGCGCGACGACAGACAGCATGCTTTGTGGAATTGCCATGACAGTTGTTCCTCTTTTTCGTTTCTATGTGGATCTTAAACCAGAAGTGCCGGATGGCAGTTTCATTTTGGCAACATGCGATAACTGTAACTATAGGTAGTCATGAATTGGACGATAATGCAATGACGTAGAGCAAGAATAAGAATGGATACCATTGCATGAAATTGTATGAAAAGCTCGTCAGCGACATCGAGCAACTGGTGGCCAAGGGCGTGCTCTTGCCCGGCGAACGCATTCCCTCCGTGCGCCAGACCAGCCAGCAGCACAAGCTGAGCATCACCACGGTGCTGCGCGCCTACGTCAAGCTGGAGGGCATGGGCGTGATCGAAAGCCGGCCCCAGTCCGGCTACTTCGTGCGCCAGCGGGCCGGCGACGCCGCCACGCCGTCCATCTGCATGCAGGCGTCGCACCCCAGCCCCGTGCCGGCGGAAGTGCACGTGAGCCGGCTGGTGCTGTCCACCCTGCGCTCGATCGGCTTGCACGACGCCATCCCGCTGGGCTCGCCCTACCCCGACCCGTCGCTGTTTCCCTGGGAACGCATCAACCAGTATGCGGGCGCGGTGGCGCGCCGCAACCGCGCGTGGAACGTGACGGACGACCTGCCGCCGGGCAACCCGCAGCTGATCCGCGAAATCGCCCGCCGCTACATGGAAAACGGCCTGGCCGTCGATCCCGACGAAATCATCGTCACCGTGGGCGCCACGGAAGCCATCAACCTGTGCCTGCAAGCCGTGGCCAAGCCCGGCGACACCATCGCCGTCGAGTCGCCCACCTTCTACGCCATGCTGATGGCCGTCGAACGGCTGGGCATGAAGGTGGTGGAAGTATCCACCGACCCGTATGAAGGCATCAGCATCGAGGCGCTGGCCGACATCATGGCCCGGCAGCCGATCGCCGCCGTCATGGTGATGCCGAACTTCCAGAATCCGCTGGGATTCCAGATGTCCGACCAGCGCAAGCGGGCCCTGGTCCAGCTGCTGGAGCAGCACGACGTGCCCGCCATCGAAAACGGCGTCTACAACGAGCTGTATTACGGCGACGCCCACCCAACCTCGCTCAAGTCCTACGACCGCAAGGGCCTGGTGCTGCATTGCTCCTCGTTTTCCAAGAGCCTCAGTTCCGCGCAGCGCGTGGGCTGGGCCCTGGCCGGACGCTACCGGGGCAAGGTGGAGGAACTCAAATTCCTCAACACCCTGGCCACGTCCTCGTTTCCCCAGCTGGCCATCGCCGAATACCTGCAAAACGATGGCTACGAACAGCATCTGCGCCGCACCCGCAAGGCGTATGCCCAGCAGGCGCGCATCATGGCGGCAGCCGTGCAGCGTTTCTTTCCTGCTGGCACGAAAATCTCGCACCCGCAGGGCGGCTACGTGCTGTGGGTGGAATTGCCCGGCGACATAGATTCCATGCAGCTGTACCGGCGCGCGCTGGAATGCAAGATCACGGTGGGTCCGGGACGCATGTTTTCCGTCAGCCAGGCTTACAAGCATTGCATCCGCCTCAACTACAGCTATCCGTGGAGCGTGGGCGTCGAGCAAGCCATCATCCTGCTGGGTAAGCTCATCACCGAATTCCTCTAATAACACCTATCAAAACCTACTGCGCGTCGTAATTTGCGGCCTGCGATGCTCACTGTACCTTCGTACAGTTGCGCTTCTTAGCCACAACTTACTTCCGCTCGCTACGGTTTTGCTAGGCGTTGTAAACCAGTTATCCGCCCACCAGCGACATGCGCACGGTGGGATACTGCTTGCGCCCGCCAAGCTGGGCCAGTGCGCCGCGCACTTCCGAATAGCGGTCGCCGCGGCGCTGCCAGTGCTGGCGCAACAGGTTTTCCAGACCTTGCGCGGAATCAAGCCGGGGCCGCAGGTCGAGGCCGTCCTGGGCGAACAAGCACGTAAACAGCTTGCCGTCCGACGACACGCGCACGCGGCTGCAGTCGCCGCAGAACGGCTGCGACACGCTGGAAATGAAGCCCACTTCGCCGCCGCCATCCAGATAACGGTAGCGGCTGGCCGTCTCGTGCGAGACAGGCTTGCCTTCGCCCAGCGACACGAGGGGGAACTCGGCGGCGATCAGCGCGCGCGCCGCCTCGGACGTGACGACATGCGTGCGCGACCAGGCGCCGATGCCGCCCACGTCCATGAATTCGATCAGGCGCAGCACCACGCCCGTGTGGCGGAAATGGCGCGCCAGCGGCACGATCTGGCTGTCGTTGACGCCTTTCTGCACCACCATGTTGACCTTCACGGGAGTCAAGCCCACGGCTTGCGCTACCTCAATGCCGTGCAGCACTTTTTCGACGGGAAAATCGACGCCATTCATGCGCTGGAAAATGCCGTTATCGAGGCTGTCGAGACTGACGGTGACCCGCTCCAGGCCCGCATCCTTGAGCGAGCGCGCCTTGGCCGCCAGCAAGCTGCCATTCGTCGTCAGCGCGATGCTCACGGCGCGCCCGTCCGGCGTGGTCAGTTTCGCCAGCGCCTCGATCAGCTGTTCCAGGTTCTTGCGCAGCAGCGGCTCGCCGCCCGTGATGCGGATTTTATCGACGCCGAGGCGCACGAAGGCGCGCGCCATCGTCTCGATCTGCGCGAAGGACAGGCGCTCGCTCGATGGAAGAAACGGGTAGTCGCTGGGGTACAGCTCGGCCGGCATGCAATAGGTGCAGCGGAAGTTGCACTGGTCGATGACGGAAATGCGCAAATCCGTCAGGGGGCGGCCCAGCATGTCCACGCAGGGTTCGATATGGCTTGGCTGCCGGAGCGCCGGCTGCGGATACAGGATGGTGTTCATGGTGCTTCCCCTCGATAGGCATTCGTCTGGAAGTAGCATAGGACGAATGGGGGCAGGCAAAGAGGTACAGTCCGGCGCCGGCCGATAGAGTACAGACGCGCGGGACTGTACTCCTACTGCGATGGCGGTACGGCAAACACCGTGGCGCACAGTTCCGCGCCCGCCGCGCTGAGCAGCGCGCTGCCGCCGCCGCTCTCCGCCGTCGTCACGTTCACCAGTCCCGCGCTGGACAGCGCATTGAGCTGGCGCAACAAAGTGCTCATCTGTACCCCCGCCCGCTTGGCCAGCTTGGCCAGCGACCACGGTTTCTCCGGCGCCTCCTGCCGCGCCTCCCACAGCAGCGCCAGCAGCGCTATCAGGGCCGCGTCGATGCCGTCTTCCTTGTCTTCCTTGTGCATGTTTTTTCTCCTTGTCCACATCATAGATCACGGCCTGCGCCGGCGCGACCGGCATCGTCACCTTGCCATCTGTACTCTGTTTTTTTGTCCGGAACTGTGCGCCTACGGGGCAAGCCGCCGCCCCTACCATGTGATTGTCCCATCGCATATCACCAGGAGAGTCATCATGAGCAAGCCAAAGTCCGACGCGCGCATCGCGCCCTACACCCATGCCGCGGCCGGTTGGGGTGCCCTCAAGTACGTGGCCATCAACCTGTTCAAGGAGAAAGTCAGCGCGGGCAATTACCGTTCGCTGTTCGAACAAAACCAGCCCGACGGCTTCGACTGTCCCGGCTGCGCCTGGCCCGACCGCGAACATGCGTCGACGTTCGAATTCTGCGAAAACGGCGTCAAGGCCGTGGCCGCCGAATCGACGAGCAAGCGCGTGCGCCCCGAGTTTTTCGAGGAGCACACGGTCACCGCATTGATGGAGCAGTCGGACTATGATCTGGAACAACATGGCCGCCTGACGGACCCCATGGTGTACGACGCGGCCAGCGACAAATACCAGGCCATTTCCTGGGACGACGCCTTCGCCCTCGTGGCGCACCACCTGCACGCGCTGGACGACCCGAACCAGGCCGCCTTCTACACGTCGGGCCGCGCCAGCAACGAAGCGGCCTTCCTGTATCAACTGTTCGTGCGCGCCTACGGCACGAATAACTTCCCCGACTGTTCCAACCTGTGCCACGAGGCGACGAGCCGCGGCTTGCCGGAAACGGTGGGCATCGGCAAGGGCACGGTGCTGCTGGACGACTTCGAGCATGCGGACACCCTGCTGCTGTTCGGCCAGAATCCCGCCACCAACCACCCGCGCATGCTGGGCGAATTGCGCGAAGCGTCGCGCCGCGGCGCCACCATCGTTTCCATCAACCCGCTGCACGAACGGGGCCTGGAGCGCTTCACCAGCCCCCAGCATCCGCTGGAAATGCTGACGGGCGGCAGCACGAACATCTGTTCGCTGTTCATCTGCCCCACGCTGGGCGGCGACTTCGCGCTGATCAAGGCCATGGCCAAGCGCGTCGTCGAACTCGATGACGACGCCGTCGCCCATGGACAGGAGCGCGTGCTCGACTGCGATTTCATCGCCGAACACACGAGCGGCTTCGACGCCTTCGCCGCCGACCTGCGCGCGGAAAGCTGGGACTTGCTGCTGGCCGAATCGGGCGTCGCGCGCGACAAGATCGAAGAATTGACGCAGATCTATGTGAAGGGCAAGGCCGTCATTTCGACCTGGGGCATGGGCGTGACGCAGCACAAGAATTCGCTGGCCACCGTGCAAATCCTGTCGAACTTGATGATGATGCGCGGCAATATCGGCAAGCGGGGCGCGGGCCTGTGCCCCGTGCGCGGCCATTCGAACGTGCAGGGCGACCGCACCATGGGCATAGAAGAACAGCCGACCAAGGAATTCCTCGACCGCCTGGGCCTCGTCTTCAACTTCGAGCCGCCGCGCCACCACGGCTATGACGCCGTCGGCACCATCGAAGCCATGCTGGAGAAGAAGGTGAAAGTGTTCGTCGCCCTGGGCGGCAATTTCTCCATGGCCACGCCGGACACGCCGCGCACCTGGGACGCGCTGCGTTCGTGCGACCTGACCGTGCACATCGCCACCAAGCTCAACCGCAGCCACCTCGTGCACGGCAAGGATGCGCTGATCCTGCCCACCCTGGGACGCACGGAAATCGACGTGCAGTCGGGCGTGGCGCAAGGCGTGACGGTGGAAGACTCGATGAGCATGGTGCATATCTCGTTCGGCATGAACCAGCCCGCCTCGCCCAATCTGCGTTCGGAAATCGCCATCGTGGCCGGCATGGCGCAAGCGACCCTGGGCAGCGAAAAGATCGACTGGCTGCGCTATTCCGGCAACTATGCCTTGCTGCGCGATTCCATCGAGCAAGTGTTCGACGACTTTTTCGACTACAACTTGCGCGTGGCCAAGCCGGGTGGTTTCCATCTGGAAATCGCCTCGCGCGAACGGGTATGGAAGACGGAAAGCGGCAAGGCGCAATTCCTCGTCAACGCCGTGGAACTGGACACGCCGATCCACCGTGCGCGCCAGCAATATGGCGAGCGCCTGATGGTGCTGATGACGACGCGTTCGCACGACCAGTACAACACGACCATCTACGCCATGGACGACCGCTACCGTGGCGTCTTCGGCCAGCGCCGCGTCGTCTTCATCAACAAGGACGACCTGGCCATGCTGGGCTTTGCGGCCGGCGACTGGGTCGACCTGATCGGCGTGTGGCACGACGGCATCGAACGCCGCGCCGACCGCTTCCTGCTGGTCGAGTACGACATTCCCCGCGGCTGCATCGGCGCCTACTACCCGGAAACCAATCCGCTGGTGCCGCTCGACAGCGTCGGCTACGGCTCGCGCACACCGACCTTCAAATCCATCCCCGTGCTGCTGTCGCCTTCGGCCGCAGTCAGCTGAACAGGAGAACGCCATGTTCGGTTTCGATACCCTGGACCTGTCGCGCGCGCAATTTGCGATGACGGCCATCTTCCACATCCTGTGGCCCATATTGACGATCAGCCTGTCGCTGTTCCTGTTTGTTGTCGAGGCGCTGTGGCTGCGCACCAGCGACCCCGTCTACTACCGCCACGCGCGCTTCTGGAGCAAGCTGCTGGTACTGAACTTTGCCGTCGGCGTCGTCAGCGGGATTCCCCTGGAATTCCAGTTCGGCACCAACTGGGCGCCGTTTTCGCACCATTCCGGCCAGTTCATCGGCAACATCCTCGGCTTCGAGGGCGCCATGGCCTTCATGCTGGAAGCGGGCTTCATCGGCATCATGATGTTCGGCTGGGGCCGCGTACCGAAGGGCGTGCACCTGTTTGCCACCGGCATGGTGGCGCTCGGGTCCAGCATCTCCTCGTTCTGGATCATGGTCGCCAATTCCTGGATGCAGACGCCGGCCGGCGTGCGCGTGGCGGACGGCAAGATCATCGTCACCGATTACGTGGCCGCCATCTTCAATCCCGACATGGCCTGGGCCGTGGGCCACATGTGGGTGGCGGCCGTGGAAACGGGCTTGTTCGTCATCGCCGGCATTTCCGCCTGGTATATGTTCAAGCGCCGCGAACCGGCCTTCTTCGCCCGCTCGTTCAAGCTGGCGCTGATGTTGCTGCTGATCATCGCGCCGTTGCAGGTGTGGCTCGGCGATTCCAGCGGCGTCGACGTCTTCAAGACCCAGCCCGCCAAGGGCGCGGCCATCGAAGGCCACTGGCACACGAACCCCGATGGCGAGGGCGCGGCCTGGTCCTTGCTGGCCTGGCCCAACCAGGCGGAGCAAAAGAATGACTGGTCCGTCGAAGTGCCCGGCATGCTCAGCGTGATCGCCACGCATAGCGCCACGGGCAAGATCACGGGCCTGGCCGACATCGCCCGCGCAGACCAGCCGCCCATGCTGCCGCTGCTGTACTACGCGTTCCGCGCCATGGCCGGCATCGGCATGTGGTTCGTGCTGCTGTCGTTCTGGACCTTCGTGGCCTGGCGCAAGGTGGGTGGACGGGTGCAGGAGTTCGTGCGCAACCGCAAGCTGCTGCTGGCCTGGGTGCTGACGATTCCGCTGCCCTACATCGCCGTCGAGTGCGGCTGGATCGTACGCGAAGTGGGACGCCAGCCGTGGGTCGTGTACGGCTTGCTGCGCACGCGCGACGCCGTCTCCGACGTGGCGGCCCACGCCGTGGCCGGCAGCATGCTGATGTTTGCCGTGTTTTACGTCGTGCTGTTCCTCACCTTCTTTGTGTTCGCCAAGAAATGGCTGCAACAAGGCCCGGACGTGGCGCTGCCGCTGCCGGACGCCGCCCATGCCGTGGGGTATTGAAATGCGCCGCCATCTGACTAGGAGTATGTAATGGATATGAATTCGCATGCCATGCTGGGCAATGCCTGGTTCGGCTTGATCGGCCTGATGCTGATCTTCTACGTCGTCACGGACGGCTTCGACCTGGGCGTGGGCATCCTCAGCCTGTTCACCCGCCGCGAGCAGGAACGCAACCTGATCTTCCAATCGATCGCCCACGTGTGGGACGCCAACGAAACCTGGCTGGTGGTGGTGGGCGGCGCCCTGTTCGGCGCCTTTCCCAGCGCCTACGCCACCTTGCTGGAACAGCTGTACATTCCCATCATGCTGCTGATCGCCAGCCTGATCATGCGCGGCGCCTCGATCGAGTTCCGCCATGCTGCCGGCAACAAGCGCCTGTGGGACGTGGTCTTCGGCGTGGGCAGCCTGCTGGCCGCCGTGGCGCAAGGCGTGGTGCTGGGCGAGGTCATCACGGGCTTGCAGCCGGGCTGGCTGAGCGGCATCTTCACGGCCTGCACGGCGCTGGGCGTGGTAGCCGGCTATTGCCTGCTGGGCAGCACGTATCTGATCAAGAAGACGGGCGGCCTGCTGGAAGCGGCGGCGCGCCGCTACGCGACCACCAGCGTGCTGGCGACGGTCGCGGCCGCCATCGTGCTGTCGGCCGGCACCATGGTCTTCAGCGCCATCGGCCACGACCGCTGGGCGCAGCCGGGCGTGTTCGGCGTGCTGCTGGCCCTGGCCGCCATCGCCGCCAGCGCCTTCATCTACATCCTGTGGGCCGTGCACGTGAACGGCGTGCGCGGCCCGTTCCGCGGCGCCATCGTGCTGTTCCTGGCGTCGTTCGCGGGCCTGGCCATCAGCTTCTTCCCGGATCTGGTGCCGGGCAAGCTCAGCATCGCGGCGGCCGCGTCCGATGAACCGACCCTGATCTTCATGCTGATCGGCATGGGCACGATGCTGCCGATCATGATCGGCTACAACCTGTTCCAATATTACGTCTTCGAGGGCAAAGTCGTGCCCCGGAAACATTGATTCACATCACAGCATGCGTATTCCATCATGATCATTCGCCCCACCACCAACTGGTTCCGCATGCTGTTTGTCTGGGATGGCTCGGTGCTGCAAGCCATCATCCCGCAATTGCTGCTGATGCTGGTCGTCAGCTCGCTGGCCTTGCTGACGGATGGCCGTATCTTCGGCGTCAAGATTCCGCTCGATACGGCGCCGTTTCCCATGGTCGGCATCAGCCTGGCGATCTTTCTCGGCTTTCGCAATAACGCCAGCTATGCGCGCTTCGTCGAGGCGCGGCATATCTGGGGGCAATTGCTGATCGCCGCGCGGGCCCTCGCTTCGCAGGCGCTCACGTATCTGCCGCAGGAAACGAGGGGCCTGGACCACCAGTTGCTGCTGCGCCGCCTGGTCGCCTTCGTCTACGCGCTCAAGCACCAGTTGCGCCAGACGGACCCGCAGGAAGACCTGGCGCGCTACCTGCCGGCCGAAGACGTGCAGCGCTTGCAGGGCGTCAACTTCAAGCCCGTCGCCATCCTGCATGCTGTGCGCGCCATGCTGCACGACGCCGTGCAGCGCCAGGGGGGCCAGACGCAGCTGCTGTGGATGCTCGACACCCAGCTCAACGACCTGGCCGCCACCGTTGCCGGCTGCGAGCGCATCAAGAACACGCCGATCCCGTATCCGTACGGCGTGCTGGTGCACCGCACCGTCTACATGTACTGCTTCCTGTTGCCGCTGGGCCTGGTGGACGCCATCGGCGTGGCCACGCCCCTCATTTCCGTCTTCGTCGCCTACACCCTGTTTGCGCTGGAAGCCATCGCGCAACAGATCGCCGAACCGTTCGGCCTGGCGCCCAACTGCCTGGCCCTGAACGCCATGACGCGGGAAACGGAACGCTCGCTGCTGGAATTGCATGGCGACCCGCTGCCGCCGTCGATACGGCCCTGCCCGCGCTATCAGATCGATTAACCGGAGGAAATAATCATGGAATGCGATATCGACATCACCACCATCGAACGCGACGGCTACCTGGACGTTCCCATGGTGCGCCACCAGGGGGGCGTGGCCACGGCGGGCCGCGACATGGTGGCCGAGGAGTATCCCGTGGCCCTCGTCTACAACGGCATCGCCCACGCCGTGATGATGGCCACGCCGCGCGACCTCGAGGAATTCGCCGTCGGCTTTACCTTGACCGAAGGCATCGTCGGCAGCGTGCGCGACATCTACGACCTCGACGTGTGCTGCGGCGAGGATAGCGCCGAAGTGCGGCTGACCATCGCGCAGCCGGATTTGATCAAGCTCAAGGCCCGCCGCCGCGCGCTGACCGGGCGCACGGGCTGCGGCGTGTGCGGCATCGAAAGCCTGGCCCTGCTGGACCTGGTGCCGGAAAAGATCACGCGCCCCCTGCCGCCGCTGGTGGCCAGCAGCGCCATCCTCGGCCGCGCCGCGCGCGAACTGCTGCCCTACCAGGAGCTGATGCACAAGACGGGCGGCGTGCATGCGGCCGCCTGGTGCACGGCCGAGGGCGCCATCGTGAAAGTGTTCGAGGACGTGGGCCGGCATAACGGCCTCGACAAGCTGATCGGCTACCTGGCCCTGCACCGCATCGCCATGCACGACGGCTTCGTCTTCCTGTCCAGCCGCGCCAGCTATGAACTGGTGCGCAAGTCGGCGCGCATGCATATCGGGCTCGTCGCCACCATCTCGGCGCCCACCTCGCTGGCCATCCGCATCGCGCGCCAGGCCGGCATGCAGCTGGCCAGCTTTTGCCGCCGCGACGGCTTTGTCGATTACACGGCGGGCGAAGATAGCGGCCAGCATGCACCTTAGCATGTACCTTGAACGGCAAATGCTGCATTCTTTGCTGTAAAGCAAGTGCACGCTTGACTTGCCATCGCCGCGGGCTTTCAATGGTCATTGTTTCCATTAATTAACTTTGTCCGCGTGCCAGCACACGGCGCGGCAGCGATGAAAGGAAGACGCGATGGCCCTGGCACAGGAGCAGCATCTGATGGATACGTGGCAAACGGGCGGCTTGAAGCCGCGCGCCTGCGACTGCGGCGGCACCGTCTTCACCATCCTGCACCAGCGGGTGATGGCGGACATGCGGCGCCGGCAATTTCTCGGCGGCGCGGCCGCCATGCTGGCGCCCTTCATCGGATTGTCCACCAGCAACGCCATCGCCCAGCAGCCGCAAACGCCCCAGCGCCCCCTGCTGCTGACCAATCTGCGCCTGTTCGACGGCACGGGCAAGGCGCCCCGTTCCGGCATCCACGTGCTGGTGACGGGCCCGACCATTACCGCCCTGTTGCCGGCCGGCGAAAAGGTGGACGGCGCGCAAGTGATCGATTGCCAGGGCAAGCTGGTGATGCCGGGCCTGATCGACGCCCACTGGCACACCATGCTGGCCGCCATCAACCAGGTGACGGCCATGACGTCCGATATCGGCTATCTGTACCTGGTGGCGGCGCAGGAAGCGCAGCGCACCTTGCTGCGGGGCTTTACGTCCGTGCGCGATCCGGGCGGCCCCGCGTTTGCATTGCAGCGCGCCATCGATGAAGGCATCGTCGACGGCCCGCGCATCTTTCCGTCCGGCGCCATGATTTCGCAAACCTCGGGCCATGGCGACTTCCGTTTGCGCTCCGACATCCCCCGCGCGGCGAATGCGCCGCTGGGCATGGCGGAAACGGCGGGCATGGCCATGATCGCCGATGGCGAAGCGGAAGTGCTGCGCCGCGTGCGCGAGCAATTGATGCTGGGCGCGACGCAAATCAAGATGATGGCGGGCGGCGGCGTCGCCTCCATGTACGACCCGCTCGACAGCACGCAGTATTCGGAGCGCGAACTGCGCGCCGGCGTGGAAGCGGCCGCCGACTGGGGCACGTATGTGATGACCCACGTCTACACGCCGAAAGGCATACAGCGGGCCATCCGCGCAGGCGTGCGCAGCATCGAGCACGGCCAGCTGGCGGACGACGACTCCGCGCGCCTGATGCGCGACACGGGCACGTGGTGGAGCCTGCAACCGTTCCTGCAAGACGCGGATGCAAATGTGTATCCCGATGCGGCGCGCAAGGCCAGCCAGAGGATCGTATCAGAAGGCACGGTGAGGGCGTATGCGCTGGCGCAAAAGTACGGCATCAAGACGGGCTGGGGCACGGATATCCTGTTCAACGCAAAAAACACGCCCACGCAAGGCCGCCAGCTGGCCAAGCTCACGCGCTTTTACGATCCCTTGACCTTGCTGGCGCAGGCGACGGGACAGAATGGCGAACTGCTGGCCCTGTCCGGCCAGCGCTCGCCCTACCCTGGCACCTTGGGCAAGCTGGCCACGGGCGCGCTGGCCGACTTGCTGGTGGCCGATGGCGACCCTGCGAAAAACCTCGATTTCCTCGCCCAGCCGGAAGAAAACCTGCTGCTGATTATGAAGAACGGGCGCATCTACAAGGACAAATTGCGCGCGCCATTGGCAAGCTGAAGACTGGCGCGTTGGCAACGGCGTTGGCTTGCCGCATAATGCGCCCATGTTCAAACTGACTTTTCTCGGCACGTCTTCCGGCGTGCCCACGCGCTACCGCAACGTCACGTCGCTGGCCCTGCAAACGACGCACAACCGCGACTGGTGGATGATCGATTGCGGCGAAGCCACGCAGCACCGGCTGCAGCGCCTGCCCCTGTCCGTGCACGACCTGGTGGGCATCTGCATCACCCACGTGCACGGCGACCACAGCTATGGACTGCCGGGCTTGCTGGCCAGCGCTTCGATGACGGGGCGCAAGAAGCCCTTGCTGCTGATCGCCCCGGCCGCCATCAAGGCCTGGCTCGACGCCACCCTGCTGCACACGGAACTGTTCCTGACGTATCCGCTGATCCACATCGACGTGGACAGCGCGCCAGTGGTGTACGAGGAAGCGGGCTTGACCGTCTCGCGCCACGCGCTGTCGCACCGCGCACCGAGCGTCGGCTACCGTTTCGCGCTGGAAACGAGCAGGTGGAAGCTGGACAAGGCGGCCCTGCAGGCGGCCGGCGTGCCGCCCGGTCCCGCCTGGGGACTCTTGCAGGCTGGCCAGGATGCGCTGCTCGACGATGGCACGGTCTTGAGTGCCGCCGCTTTCCGCCAGACGGAAACGCAGCGCACCACGGTGGTGGTCGGCGGCGACAACGACACGCCAGCCTTGCTGGCCGACGCTTGCGCAGATGCGCAATTGCTCGTGCATGAAGCCACCTACACGGAAGCCATGCTGCAAAAGGTGGGGCCCGGCCCCACGCACAGTTCCGTGCAGCGCGTGGCGCAGTTCGCCGAAGCGGTCCGCTTGCCGAACCTGATCCTCACCCACTTCAGCGCCCGCTATCACCATGCGGAAGGCATGGCCGAACTGGAAGCGGAAGCGCGGCTGCATTACTCGGGTGAACTATTCCTCGCGCGCGATTTCGACAGCTATGAACTCGATGCGGCCGGCGTGCTGACCAGGCTGCCGGCAAAATCGTCGCTCAATGGGGATTGACGCCGTACTGCGCCGCATACTCCGCGGCCAGCGCGCGCGCCGCCTGCTGCTGTGACGGCGTGAGAATTTCCAGCAACTGGTCGCGGTTCTTGATCGATTGCGCGCTGCCCGCCTCGGCCGGCATGGCGATCCACGCATACGCCTGCACGTAATCGAGCTCCACGCCCTGCCCTTGCGCGTACAGCAAGCCGTACTCGTTCTGCGCCGACAGGGAGCCGGCTTCGGCCGCCTGCTTGTACCAGAACGCCGCCTCGGCATAGTCTTGCGGTACATCAATCCCCTTGCGGTAAGCCTGCGCCAGGTTGAATTGCGACTGGCCATCGCCCGCCTCGGCCGCCTGGCGGCCATACGCGAGCGATTGCGCCATGTCTTGCGCGACGCCATCGCCGCCCGCATACATCAGGGCAAGATTCGCCAGCGACGGCGGGAAACCCGCTTGCGCGGCTGCCGTGAACAATTCCACCGCTTTCGGCAAATCCTGCGTCACGCCATGGCCCTGGTAATACAGGCTGGCCAATAAATGCTGGCCGGCCGGATCGCCCGTGCGCGCCGCCGCATCGAATTGCTTGAAGGCCTCGGCATAATGACCGTCGTTATAAGCGAGGATGCCCGCTTCATTCAAAGATTCAGGAGAGGAGCTCATAAAGATTCCTTATTCGGGGATTTTTGGGCATTGTACACAGCACTGTTCCGCGCAGAATGCACGATAGGAAATCGTGTGGCGCATTGCCGGATTCATGCAGTATGATGATTCTCCGCCTGATGTAATCCGCGCATTGTGCATTCGTGCCAGCCCAACAATATCGCCATGAAACTGATCGCTCTGCTTTTATCCCTGATTTCCACCTCGGTTTATGCTGGCACCTTGCATCTGGATAAAGCCGCGACAGGCAAAGTGCGGCAAGCCGCCGATATCCGCTATGCGAATCACGATGAAAAACAGACGTATCGGCTGAAAATCGAAAAGCAGTGGATGCATGGCAGTTGCAGCAGCAGCGGCACGGGCAATTTGCACGCGCTGCTGCTGGACATGAATTTCGACGGCCATGCCGACCTGTGGATCACCGGATACACGGATAGCCAGGGACGCATCCGCTGTTCCGATGTATGGTTATGGGATGCGCCAGCGCAGCAATACCGTTTCAATCAACCCTTGTCAGCCATTCCGAATCTGAACATCAACATGGCCGAGCAAAGAATCGAAGGGGGCATTCCCAATTGCGGCTGCGCGGCGCAATGCTTTTATGAAGACAGCTATGCGTGGCGGGACAACACATTGATCGCCGTCGCCCGGCGCGCACAGGATTGCGAGCGTTACCGGGAATACCGCTTGAATGACAAAAACCATTTGATTATCGTCAAGGATGAAATCATCGATAGCGGCAATCCCGGCCAGCAGGCAATCGAGAATCGCAAAATCTTTGACTGGCAGCGCCATGCGCAAACCATGCGCAAACCTTGGGAATGAGGTTTATCCAGCCTCATTTTCGCCACAGACACGACACCAGCGAGTAATGACATGACGACACATCCAGCTTCCATTACCTTCCATCCCGCCAGGGCGGAAGACACCCCGGCCTTTATCGACTTGCGGGGCAGGACGCGGCAAAACGCCGTGCCCGCGGAACGCCTGGCGGAAGTGGGCATCACGGCCGACACCTGGGCGGAAATGATGCTTTCGGGCAGCCTGCCTGGCCACGTCTGCCATCATGACGGCCAGCTGGCCGGCTACTGCTTTGGCGAGCGCGACACGGGCGAAATCATCGTCCTGGCGCTGCTGCCGGAATTCGAAGGCCTCGGCATCGGCAAGACCCTGCTGGAACTGGTGATGACGGAACTGCGCGCGCACGGTCATCAACGGCTGTTCCTCGGCTGCTCCGATGACCCCGCTTCGCGTTCCTACGGCTTTTACCGCTACCTGGGCTGGACCTCGACGGGCGAGACGGACAAGTATGGAGACGACGTGCTGGAGTTTCGCTTTACGGCCTAGCGTCTAGCCTGGCACGCGGTTGGCATCCCACACGCGCAGAATCTGCGTAATGGCGCCGTCCAGCACGGCGTAGCCCACGCCATCGCGGGTCTGGATAGCCACGCCCGACAGAAAGCTATCGAAGACGGACGCCAGCGCCACGGCATCCATATCACCAGGCAATTCACCGCTGGCCATGCCCCGCTCGACGCAGCGTACGAAGCCGGCACGCGTGCGGGCGCGCGATTGCGTGAGGGGCGCGGCCACGGCCGCATGCTCGGCCGTCGGCGCGCTCATGCAGCCGAGCGCCACCATGCAGCCGGGCGGGTGGCCCGGCTCGGACTGCATGCTGGCCGACTGGCGCAAGGCCAGCTCGATGGCCGCGCGCGGCGCCAGGCCATCGTCCCACAGGCATTCCGTCACGCGCGCAAACGTGTCCAGATAGCATTGCGCCGCTTCGCGGAACAACGCTTCCTTCGAGCCGAACGCCGCATAAAAGCTGGGCGCGGAAATGCCGCCGCCCAGGCTCGCCTTGAGCTGACTCAAGGACGTCGATTCATATCCCTGCTGCCAGAATAAAAACATGGCCTGCTCGACCGCCGCTTGCCGGTCGAACGTGCGCGGCCGTCCCATTTGCGCCATCCATCGCTCCTTCTCATCTACCCATATGCCACTTACATACTACTCGATACAGAAGTCGTTGACAACGCGGCGCGCCATCGCCTATATTTATACCGATCGATACATATGTACCGCAACGACGGTCAGGGGCACTCCTGCGCCTGATCACTTGACAAGGATGTTTGCCGTGAATCACGCCACTATCACTACCGGAGCCAGCCCTGCGCTGGCCGACCGCCTCCCCGTCGCCGGCTTGCTGGCCCTGGCCATGACGGGTTTTATTTGCATCGTCACGGAAACCTTGCCCGCCGGCTTGTTGCAGCAGATCAGTACGGGACTCGGCATCAGCGCCGCGCTGGCCGGGCAAATGGTCACGGCCTATGCCCTCGGTTCCCTGCTGGCAGCCATTCCGCTCACCATCGCCACACGCGGCTGGCGCCGCCGCAACGTGCTGTTGCTGACCATCATCGGCTTTCTCGTGTTCAATACCGTCACGGCGCTGTCGTCCCACTACTGGCTGACCCTCGCGGCCCGCTTCTTTGCCGGCATGGCGGCCGGACTGGCGTGGAGCTTGCTGGCAGGCTACGCACGGCGCATGGTGGCGCCGCATCAGCAAGGCCGCGCCCTGGCGCTGGCCATGGTGGGCGCACCGGTCGCCCTGTCCCTGGGCGTGCCGCTGGGCACCTTGCTCGGTTCGCTCGTCGGCTGGCGCGCCGCGTTCTGGATCATTTCCGCGCTAACATTGATCCTGATCGCCTGGGTGCTGGCGAAGGTGCCGGACTACCCGGGCCAGTCCGTCCATGAACGCCTGCCCCTGCGCCGCGTCTTCACGACGCCGGGCGTGCGCCCCGTGCTGGCCGTCGTCATCGCCTGGATGCTGGCGCACAATATCCTCTACACCTACATCGCCCCGTTCGTGGCGCCGGCCGGATTGACGGAACGGGTGGACCTGGTCTTGCTCGTCTTCGGCGCCGCCGCCATGGCCGGCATCTGGATCACGGGCAAGCTGGTCGAGCGCCACCTGCGCGCCACCGTGCTGGCCAGCCTGGGCGCGTTCGCCGCCACGGCCCTCGTGCTGGGCATCGCGTCACAGTTTCCCATTGTCATTTACCTGGGCATGGCCGTCTGGGGCTTGTCTTTTGGCGGCGCGGCAACGCTGTTGCAGACGGCGCTGGCCGACACGGCCGGCAGCGGCGCCGACGTGGCCTTGTCGATGAATGTAGTGGCGTGGAATGGGGCCATCGCGGCAGCGGGCGTGGCAGGCGGCGCCTTGCTGGAAACCTGGGGCGCGGGCGCCTTCCCATGGGCCATGGTCAGCTTGCTGGTGCTGGCCTTTGCCATCGCCTGGTCTACCCGCGCGCATGGTTTCCGGCCGGGACGGCGCAGCGGCGGCGCGCCCGTGGCCGGGCATTGAGCATCAGGGAGCCGCGGGGACACTCATGATGAGGGGCACGTGTCCCGTATGCGCGAGGAAACGGACCAGGGTGGCATGCGACAGCGCCACCGTGGCCGTGTTGCGCAGCGGGTGGGCTTGCACAGAGTCCGCTTCCCACACGGCCTGGTCCAGCACCAGTTCCACCGCCTGCGCACTGTCATACAGCAAGGCAAACAGGCTGACGGAGCCAGGCGTGATGCCCAGGTGCTGCAGCAGGCGTTCGGGCGTAGCCATGCTCAGCTTACTGACTGGTAACAAGCGCCCCAGCGCCGCCAGGTCGATACGCTTGTCGAAAGGCACGATGACGAGGAAATGCCGGCGGCCCTTTGCATCGCGCACGAACAGATTCTTTACCATCAGGCCAGGCATGGCTGGCACGTGAATCAATGCTTCATCGATGGTGTGCACGGCCGGGTGCTCGACGAACTGGACATCGCCGGCGCTGCTTGCCAGCCAGCGGGACAGGGTTTCTTGCATGGAGGCTCCTCAGCGCGGACGCGATGAAGAGATTGTAGCGGCGCGCCGCGTGCTGCGCTTGCCGTCAAGGCGGGTTCTCGTCCTTGTCGGCCTTGTCGGCCGCCGCCAGCCCCCAGTCATTCCAGCCTTCGCCAAACAGCTCGATCGGATGCTGCGTGCGTTCGGAACCATTGCCGCAGCGCATGGCATCCGGCGGACAATACTTGTCGCAACCCCAGCAGATGCGTTCGGGGTTCTTCGGGTTTAAGGGAAAGGGCTTGGCCATGGGAGGCGATCGTGGTCCGTTGAGGGTTCCTTGTCGACTCTAGACCTGGCGCGGGGGGAGGTCAAACCAATTTCAGCTAGAAACTTGTCCAATATCAAGCTTGTGCAGATCGTGGAGCATCGGCATGGCGCCGCCCCCTACTCTTTATCTTTTCTGACGGATATGGCCACTTCCAGCACGATACGCGCCACATTGACGCCGCCGTCGGCGGCCGGCTGTGCCTTCAGTTCATCCAGCGCATAGACCATCGTCACCATGGCGCCAGGCACGAACAGGCTGATGTCTTGCTTGTGGTTTATGTAGATGCTTTCGTCCACTGTCGAGCCATCCGCCAGGCGCAAGGTGACGCTGTTGACCTGATCGCCACGGCGGCTGTCCTGGCCCGCGAAATACGTGCATTCGATGATGCCCGTCACGGTTTGCGTCGGGAGGCGCTTAGCCTCGATGCTTTCCCACCAGGCTACGGAAGCGAACAGGCCATGCCTGCCTTTCAGGCCCATGTGGGGCCTGGCACTGTCGAGGGTGAGGGCCTGGGTTTTGGTGACGCGGCCGGGATCTTTTGCCAGGGCTTCGGCGAGGGTATAGACGGGTTTCATCAGCTGCGGGAATTGTTAAAACGGTCGCTCAATGTTTGCGCCGGATGACGTAGGCATTGCCGGCAGGCTCGAAACCGAGCGTCGGATAGTAGGACATGGCGTCCGGGGCGGAGAGCAGTATCAAGGACACGTCGTCGCCGATGATGGCCTGAGTGCGCTTGACAAGTTCCTTGCCGATACCCAGGCCCTGGTACCGCTGGTCGACGGCCAGGTCCGACAGATAGCAGCAATACGCATAATCGGTCAGCGAGCGGGCCACCCCCACCAGCTCATTATCCACCCAAGCCGACAGCGAGAGGCAAGGTGCGGCGAACATGCGCGCGATTCTCGGGAGATTGTCGGTCGGACGCTTGATGCCGGATTGATCGAAGACACGGACGACATCGAGCGGATCGAGGGGGAAGTTATGGCGATATTCGACGGTGCTGTTTTTCATGGATTTAAAAGTGGAAAGTGATCGCGCATAGGAATAGCTCGTTTCTGCAAACTTTGCTCAGATTCGCATATGCATTGAATAGTATGCCAGTTGCGGGAGAGAAAGGCTGTTCCCGTCCCCACCGCGCATGTGACGCTCATTCCGATGCACGGAACTTCAAAAAGCGTTGGCCTTCATGCTCCACCTCGCGATCAAACAGGAAGCCGATTCTTGCCAGCCCCTTGACCCGAGTGCGGCTGGGTGGCAGCAGGATGCTGACCGGGCCAATGCCCAGTTCCAGCCGGCGGTGCATGAAATGGCGCGCCAACGCTGGCCCATGTCCCCAGAACCCGGGGAGCAATACCAGTGCCAGGTCTGCTTCGCCCCCTTCCTTCTGAAAACCGCCCCAGCCGGCAAACGCGCCATCCACCCGGATAGCCCACGGTCCATAGCCATTCGCTTGCCATTGCGCGTCCTTGCCTTTCGCCCATTCCGCAATAGCGCCATCCGTCCAACGTTCGGTGGCCAGTGGCATATGGCGGATGACATCCGGGTGATTCAACAGAAGGAGCCATTCTTCGTGGGGAATATCGGAAAGCGGGTGAAAAGTAAAAGCCATGTGCGTTCAGTCAGTTGAATGAGTAGCCGATGAACTTGTCATCGTGCCACGAAAAGTACGCACTCGCCAGTGGAGAACAAGAACGGTGGGGCCGGGATTGTTGACTGTAGAATGCAAAACCTTTCATATCTCTATCTGATATCGAACAGACTTGGCAAGGATTGTAAATATGTTGGCACCGTTACGTTTGAATAGACGCATGTACGCTTCCTTGGTCGTCGCCGTTTTTCTTGTTGCTGGCGTCTCATCGGCACTCGCGGCCACGCTTGACGAAGACCGGACACGCGGCGACATCCATGGCTTGTTTGAAATCAGGGAGGCCGCAGTACAGTTCATTGCAGCAGAGAACTCCAAAAATGGCACAAGTTGGCAAGTCCTGGAGCCGAACCGGAAGATTCTGGTGACAAAATGCGCGGCAGCTTTGCGTGTGAAATGGGTTCCGCAAAGCCACGGCCTGTCTGGATTCAATGTTGCCGTGAGTTGCGCCAAAACCGTCAATCCCGCGATACAGCATAAATGGGAAGTGTTTGTGCCGATCACCAAGGGCCAGTCGCGCATAAATGATCAACTCGGGGCATGCTCGAATGAATGCTAAGGGCAGGTACCTATCTGCCCCACGTGCTCAAGGACATTCGACCTGATCAGCATCACTCTGCCTGGCCGCTACCGCGTCCTCATTATCTGACGGAGATGCGGCATGTTCAATATGCGAAGTCTGCCGTTCGGATAGGGACTAAGGTTTTGGACAATGTCGAAGGTTGAACGGGCTACTTGAAAAAATTAGTGAGTCTTGCTACCTTGGTGACAGCTATAATTGAATAACATCCAATTAGAAACATAAAGCAGATTGGACAGTTTCAGCACTGATGTGTAGAGAGGAGGTCGGACTCCGCCTGTACGCTGTGCCTCAATTTTTCTCTTTCAGGCAGTTGGGCCAACATTTTCTTTAGTGAGTAACGCAACATGCGCATTTTTCTGACTAGCTTGGTGGTATTTTTAGTAAATTTTTTAATATTTTTTGTGATTGATGCATGGGCAAACGTAGAACTGGGATTTGGTGAAGCGGTGACAGATACGAATTCATTATTGCGTAACGGCATTGCTGCAATATCTGTTTTTTTCGGGATGTTGTCACAAGTTTTGACGATACAACTACATAATGAGAAAGGAGCTGAAGTAGATATTGTCTTACATCTTGGTAAGGTGTTCAAAAGCCGAGATTTTTGGCTTGCAGCAATTATTAGCCCTATGGTTGTTGCCGTTGCCTTACAGGCAACGGCACAACAATCTAGCCTACTGCTTGTTGGATTAATTGCGTTTCAGAACGGATTTTTCTTTCGATCAATTTTAAAGACCTCGAAGCACTGAAATCGGTTTAGCTGATGATGTTTCGTCTAATATCAGTGCTTCTGGTGCTTGCGCTTGCATTGGGCCCAGCATTCGGAACAGGTTCATTTTCACCAAAACGTGCAGAACACCTGTTTGTAAAAGGACTTGCCTATACTACGCCGGCCGAACCGCTTGCCGATTTTGTTGCTAAAACTGTGACAGACATTGCACGTAGCTCAGGTGATGGACGACAAGTTCAAGTTAATCGATCATTCAATCACCACAATATTAACGTTTTACTACTTGATTTTCGGCGGATTCCCTCGACTCTTATTCCTGCTCCTAGCTCTGGCCTTTACTCGATTCGTCCCAATGTTTTGGTGATCGATGTTAACATGGCTCAATCATTAGTTCTAAACGCGTTCAACGACTCAGTGAGTTTCACGCAAATGCTCATGAGTCTTGATGCGCGTGCAAAGAAAGACATTAAAGAAAGTGATACGTTGCTTGACCCTGCATCGGAAGGAACACTTGCATTTCACCTCAGATTACGAAACCTAAGGTATCAAGATGAGGTAGGAAAACTTGGAGATGCGATTGTTTTACAAAATAATGATTCAAGAATGCAAAGGATATTGGGCCTTGCATTCGTGTTTCCTATCGGACATGAGCTCTTTCATTTGCGCACAACTGCACGATGGCTACCTCGTATCTCATATTTTATTGAACGAGAAGAGGCGCAAGCAGACAACCACGCACGTAAGCTGATCGAACAGCTCGTCTCTAGGAGTTCGAAGCCTGGGTCAGGAGAATTCCTAGATCCCCAGCTAAGCGTACTTTCGATGCGGCATTTTCAAGATATCGTACTTTCTGATTTGTTTCACGGTTTTCGAGGTTTAGACGCCGAAGACTATCTTGCAGTGCTCTTCCACCGTTCATGTAAACTAGCGAAGCGCATTCCTTGGCCGCAAAGGTTTCACAATCCTGATGTCGTCTTTCAAGCTGCAGAACGAGGTTTTCCTATACTAAGTGAAAGGGAATTTGCACAAATTGGCCACCGTCTGAGGCGCTTCAGTAACGAAACTCACGGAGGCTTGCTACAGCGCATACTTCAAATGCGAACTGCCTTCAAGAAAAATGAGAATTGGGTACAGGCCGTTGACTCTGGATTCCAATATGCGGAAATCCTAAACTCAGCTTATTTTTCTCCTGTCGGTCCCAGCGCGTTGACCCAGAAGGATGACGGCGCGGCCATAGCGGGGAATCTTAGCTTGAAAGGTCTTTTGAATCAGCTAGTAGCGCAGCGTGACTGGCAACGTGGCGCTGGTTGTAGCCATGGAGAGTGCGGCTTACTGCTTTGGAGTGATGGCTATATGGAAGCAAACCTTCGTAATGGAATTGTTCTGAACTTGCGTATTGTTGAGCCATTTAACGGAGATGAACTGCCTCGTACCCGCAGCACTGTCGCCTATTTTTTTGGAAATCAAGAAGCCGATCGGCTCCAGCGTGAAATAAGAGGATTGGATGCAACCTGCAAGGTGGGGACCTTTGCACATGAGAATTCTTCTTATATCGTGCTCTCACACGTGCTCAATGAGACGGGTATTATCGAAACTGAAATTCAAATAAAAACATTAAAAACCAATTAAATTATTTAAAATTTCAAAAATAACCAAACAAAGACAGTACATCCTCGTAGTCTTACAGCATTAAAAATTCCTCCTTACATATCAAACAAACCAGTTGCACATTTAACAAAAACATCAAAGACACAAAAAACTCACCCTATCAAAAAAATCCAAATTATTTCACACTATTTTCCAGAATAATTCCCTTTTATATCAGACTCCACTTTCATTCCCATCTCCCAACTCAATAAACCAGAATCGGAATGTTTTTTCATTCTACATTTTATCGAATTTCCAGACCGAAAAATACAAATACTACCGGAAATATTCCTTCAAAAACAATCCGATTAAGTATGCAATATTAGACTCCATTCAATCAAAAAGCCACATAAGAAAAAGCACTGCAACCCCAAATAAAAAAACACAAAATTTTCGGTGATTTTCCCAATAGACATTAACGCTTCCCATCATAGCTGTAGCCTTTAGGCAATCAAGAGTTATCTAGTTTCAAGGTCGATGGCACTCTATTGTCATTAGGAATTATTGCAAATCACCCTCAATTCAACCATGAAATCCATTTCCTTGAAAATCCATCATTTTTTACCTGGGGTAGCAGCTAATTTAATTTCGCCTTTTGTCATCTTTTCTCCTAACGTTAAGTCTCCGACAGATCGTTCCGCCGACTCGTAAAAATAGGCTCATAAATCCAATATTCAAGGGAATGGAATTATTTCATTAATCATATAAATTCATATTTCAAAAATAAATACTTTATAAATACGTTACCAACAAGAGCACGACACGAGATTCAGGTCCACCCTTCATACACAAACTGATGCGTTGGGTGCTGTGAAAACTGGCTCAGTCGAAAAAGCTGATTAGAACCACGAACGCGGCCCCTTCGCGGGCAAGGGTTACGGCAGCGCGCAGCGGCAGCAGGTGAAGGATTTGGGAGGACTGGGCAGATAGACCCAGTCCTTCGAATCTTACACGTCGGGCGCGCAGGCGCCCAACGTGTAATCAGAATAGCTAAGTTTCATGCGGCTCTCACGCCTTTGCAACAACCATACCCACTAAAATACTTGCACGCGAAATCGCTATAAAAAAGCTTTTGAGTATCTGCATCCCGTGCATGCTGACGCCAAGCAGGGACACGCATGAGGAATTGGCGGAACTAGAATGCGAAGGGACTTATGATCGGGTTGCGAAGTTCGGGTCACTCTGAGAGTATCAATCCTGACAGCCAACGAGCATCGACATTCTTTGGAGTGGCAGGAATGCGATAAAAAAGCCAGTCAAATGACTGGCTTTTCTTATTATGTCGGACTTTCTTGAAACTGTTTTGCACTATCACAAATCTCATACCATGCAGGCTTGGAGCCAACATGCACATGGAATTGTATTCTTGCCTCAGGGTCATCATCCAGGCAATTGACTGAGATTGGAAATGAATCATTCTCTGAGCCAATTTCCCCTAAAGAAGTTCCGCATTTTTTGCAAAAAGTTCTTGCATATGTAAACGGAGGCTCCGGCTCATAGCGTTGAATGAATTCCCGTCCCGCCAGCAAGGTAAATGAATTTTTATCAACGAAGGCCAGGGCGCTCGCTCCGGCCTTCCGACAACGGGAACAGTGACACATGCCCATCATGGCCGGGGGAGATGCCAATTCAAACTTTACCGAGCCACAGCAGCAACTGCCTTTGATCATGAGGAGTCCTTTTTGAAAGTTGACACTGTATTTTTACACAGTATTTCCAAAAAGACAAGTCAAGCATGATTCAGAAAGCTCCGTGCGCGCGCGGGACTGCCGCGCAGCGGGGAATTGCTGCCGCATCACCGGATACCGGCAGACTATTCTTGGCCATCAGGGCCAGATCATCTCCAGACCGACCATCTTGACGACGAAGAAGGTGACGAGCCCCAGGCCCAGGAGCGTGAGCACGAAGAGTGCGGCCACCTTGCCGCCCGCCCGCAGCACCGCGCGCGCCTCCTGCTCTTTCCCCTTCTTCCCTTGATCGTAATGCCACTTGATGGCGAAGAACATGCCCGTGCAAAGCACGAGAGCCTTGAACGTAACGAAGACTATAGGGGTCCAATCCATCATTTTGAGTATTTCCAGGTGTTATTACTTGATACTGTCTATCGTGAGGAGCACTTCCCCAAAACGCTGCTTCCGCAACTACGGTTCAAACCATCCCCCAGGGCATCCTGCGCGACTCTTTCATTATAGCCAGCTATGAAATATCAAGAGCACCGAGCGCCGTGATTTGCCGAATGCGGATGAGCGAGGTGAAAACGTCAGCGACGGCCATGCAAGGATGGTGTTGCTGCAGGTTCTGACACATACTACTTTAAAACAATATCCATACATTGAGACAAAATGTCCCAGTTGCAAACCATACAAGATTAAAACCTGACCATCTGCTTGCCGCGCCTGGCCGGAAATGAAGGGCCACGTTTGTTGCGGGTTGCGGAGGCGTTGCAGGCGGCGGTGGCGGAAGGATTGCTGACACCGGGTGACCGCCTGCCTCTGCAGCGCCGGTTGGCGGCACGTGTGCATCCCCCTCGAATTACTCAGGGAAACCATTGCCAACTGCAATAGTCGCCGCCTTCACCGCAATCATTTCGGCCCCCGGGAGGCCCCTGTCAGCATTGGTCAGCACCGCCACATACAGCTGTTTCTCGGGCAGACGCAAAGCGTAGGTGGAAAAGCCGGGAATGCCGCCGCCATGTGACTGCATTGGCATGCCGCGCATCTTGCGCACGCTCCATCCATAGCCATAGGGAACACTTTTGCCGTCGGCCAGGACATGGGCGGTAAACGCTTTCTGCTGGCTGGAAGGCTTAAGCAGTGTGCCGGCGCTGACGGCGGCATCCCAGCGCGCCAGGTCGTCCACCGTGGACACGAGCGCTCCGGCCGCGTACGGCAGCGTCATGCTGACCGCCTTGCCTGGCTCGAAGGCGGAGCCGGTACTGCTGCGCGTATAGCCCCTGGCGCGCATCGCACTGCCACGCTCATGGCCTTCGTACGCGCTGTCGTGCATACCGAGCGGCACGAAGATGCGCTGCTCGACGAATTTGGCATACGACAGGCCTGAGACCTTTTCGATAATTGCACCCAGCAAGAAGTAACCCGAATTACTGTACGCATAGCGCGTGCCTGGCTCGAACTGGAGCGCATCGTTCTTGAAGCTGTCTATCATCTGACTCACCGTCTGATCCGTATTCATTCCCGCCTCAAAGGTCGGCTTGTTGGTAAAGTTTGCGATGCCCGAGGTATGCGTCAGCAGATGTTCGATCGTAATGCGCTTGCCTCCGCTGGGGTAGTCGGGCAGGAACTTCCGGATGTCGTCGTCCAAAGCCAGCTTGCCTTCATCCGCCAGCATCAGGATGCCGGTGGCGGTGAACTGTTTGCTGATTGAAGCGATGCGCATCACGGTGTCCGGGGTCATGGGCAGGCCCTTGGCCACATCGGCCATGCCATACGCCTTGCGAAACACGGTAAGGCCGGCCTGCGTGACGATGACAGTGGCGCCAGGCTCGTTTGCCTTGAACAGGGGCGCGATCTCGCTGTCGATACGTGCGGCCAGCGCCAGTTCTTCGCTGGCCCCAGTGACGCTTGCAGGAGCGGCGGTGGAGGCGGAGTCAGCGTGGCTGGCGGGAGCTTGCAGCACCAAAAGCAATGCCAGCAGCAGCGGTGAGGCGAGGCGACGCGAGTAAAGTTTCAGCATATGGATATCCCGTTGAAAGTGGCTCGGCAGCGCGACCGTTCGCGCCAGCTCAGTAAGGAAGATAAAGAGGATGACGGCAAAGAACCAGCGGCTTGCGACGAACTGCGTTTTCGGCGGACAAGCGGAAGAAAAACGTCGTTTTTTTAGCACGCACCGGGCTGGTCGAACGGATTGCCGTTTTTGCCAGTATTTACTTGAACATACAGGCGCCTTGTTGCACAATCAGCCATTTTCCTGGTAGGAGATGCACGATGAGTGACCAGAAAGGGGCCGGCGCCCTGACGATGGCAGATGTGACGGCCAGCGAGATCGCGGGCGATCAAACGCCGCAGCCGGCCGGTGCCGCGCCCTTGGCGAACTGCGCCAACTGCCAGGCGCCGCTGGGCGGCGCGTTTTGCCAGGCCTGCGGCCAGCCGGCCCACATCCACCATTCGCTGCTGCACCTGGCCGAAGAAGTCGTGCACGGCATCCTGCACTTCGACGCCAAGGCTTGGAAGACGCTCCCGCTGCTGGTGGCCTTTCCGGGCCGCCTGACGCGCCGCTACATCGACGGCCAGCGCAAGAACTATGTTTCGCCGCTGGCGCTGTTCCTGTTCATGGTCTTCCTGACCTTCTTCGTCACCTCGTTCGGCAGCGGCCAGCTTCTCAGCCGCGACGCCAATATCGCCTCGCTGACCAACCACGCCGCGTCCGCCAAGCTCCGGGTCGAGCGCAATGAGCAGGCGCTGGAGGAGGCCCGCAAGGCCAATACCGGGGTCGCTGGTGTCGAAAAGGCGCTGGCCGTTTCGCGCAAGCTGCAACACGAAGCCGAGCAACGCCTGCTGTACGTCGCATCGCCCGAAAAAGTGAACAGTGAGGAGGCAATTGAGCTGAGAGAGCCCGGCTGGTTCGACAAGACTGTCTCCAGGATCGCGTCCAGCCCGCCCAATCCCGACGCCACTTTTCCTGAGCTGGAAAAAAGCTTTCATCACGCCGCAGAGAATCCCGAGTTGGCGTTTTACAAGCTCAAGAACACGATCTACAAGTTCTCGTTCCTGCTGATCCCGATCTCGCTGCCCTTCATGTGGCTGATGTTTTTCTGGAAGCCTGGCGTGACCATGTACGAGCATGCGGTGTTCGTGCTGTACTCGCTGTGCTTCATGTCTTTGCTGTTGACCGTGCTGATACCGCTATCGATACTCAACCAGGGCTGGCTGATCGGATTGCTGGTGTGCCTGGCGCCCCCGCTGCACATGTTTCTGCAGCTACGCGGCACCTATAACCTGGGCAAATGGGGCGCGCTGTGGCGCACCTGCATGCTGCTGGTAGTGGCCAACATCGTGTTTTGCGTGTTCCTCGTGCTGGTGTTGATGAAGAGCGTGCATTAGCAGTACGAGGGGCAGGTCTGCGATTCGGATACGGACTGATGCGTTGGGTGCTGTAGAAGCCGGCTCAGTTGAAGACCTAATTGGAAACACGAACGTGCGCTCTCGGCGCGCGGGGCTGCCGCGCAACGGCATTCGGGGCGGGCTGGACCGGTAGGCCCAGCCCTTCGAATCTCACACGCAGGGCGCGAAGGCGCCCTGCTTGTTTCAGATAGGCAATAAAAACCGCCTTCGGGTGGTTTTTTATTGCCTAGCGGACGCGGTGAGTTGCACACATCAAGAATTGATGCGGCTTGCAAGCTGATTCACAATCTTATGCCTACAAAAATGCCTACAACGCCACGCTACCCGACAGCATCACATCGCTCTTATTAGAGTCCACGACCGAAAGCAATATTGCCAGAAGCATTGTTGACCGGATCAATTTTCTTTCTTGGGTTCATCCGATGCAACGATCAACTTCGCGGCTTCGACAACCTTCACAGCTTCAGCCTTCGCACTCTTTGCTTGCTGAAGGCTTTCGCTGACCATCGCCATTATTTTCGCTGGTAGATCGGGCGCCACTTTTATCGCATCTTTTACCGTGTCCGAATTGAGCAATTCTGACCAAGGAGAACCATGCTGTTCCGCCTCCACCAACCTCAACGGTGCTTCATCCAAGCGCGTCAATGCGGAGCGGAAAAGCGTCGCCTGAAACTCAGGATCTAGAACAGCAGCCTCTTTCCGGTAACCTTCATAGGCTTTGGCAACCGATGCTTTGAAGGCATAGTCCTCCGACAAGCGGAATCGCTGTCCAATCTGTTTGGTGGCTAACCAAGAAAACCATAGGGGGGCGCCTATTCCTAAGAAGGCAAGGAGTATCTGAGCAACTATGGCAGGCCAGTTTGGATTGTCTGCTCGCAGCTCCGCGGCCAATGAAGACAAACGGATGATTCCAATTACAGAGCCGGCGATCAAGGCTGCGACCAAGCCCCCGACCCATAACTGCATAGAACTACCCAGCGAGGCAGCTTTTTGATCGAATGCTCCTGCTAGTCCTTTGGTCGTTGTGATGTGGTAGGCCTCTTCACACTTTGCGATGAGTTTTTCAGCTATGTCTTCATTTTTTTTCATGCTATCCAAAGTAGCCTGGATCTTCTTCTGCATGTCATCCAATGCATTCTCGGTTTTCACCTGAACCTCGCCCCAGACAGTACTGGCTCGACTCTCTATAGAATCAAGTACTACCGCCGCCTTTGTTGCTGACTCGGCGCTTTTGGACGCATTTCTGTCGGTTTCTTGAGCGGTCTGCTCGACTGCCTCCCGCGCCTCCCTCAAAGCTTGCAAATCCAACTCAAGATTTTCTGCAACATGATGCGCGGCATTGATTGCGGTAACTTTGCTGGTAAGGTCCGGAATAGCCGCCTCAATGTCTTCCACGCGGCGTTGTGCGGCAACCGAGCGTCTGGCAAGCTGGGCTGGCAAAGCAGCATTTGGTACGGCCATCCATCCTGTCGAAGGTAGCAATTTATTACGTATAAATTGTAAGGTCTCAAGCATGGCGGGGAACCCCTGCACGTTCCCGGTGTAGGTGTTTGGCAGCGTCTGGGTCTGCATCACAGAAATACGATGTGGCAAATGCAATACCCATGGTTTCATCTCTTCGGGGTATTGTTCGGCGTTCACGGTGCGTAGGTCATCGGAGATACTGCGAGCGATCCAAGAGAAATCTTGCCGGTTTAAAGCTGGAGCTGGCCATCCCCAGTGATCACTGAAAATCTGGTCCGTATTATGGGGAAATGAACTCACTATTTCATCAGCGAACTGGTCGAGTGCGGCACACACTAAGGATAAATCTTGATGCATAGCTTGCTCCTCCCCGGAAAATAAATTATCCAAATGGTAACATGCGAGTGAGACTAACAATCAGAAATTGTCAATGCGACGCGAGGGGAATATCCGCCATCCAGACACGGGCTGACGCGCGGGGGCGTAGAAGCTGGCTCAGTCGGAAAGCAAACTAGGACCAAGACCGCGCGTATGCGGCGCTCGAGGCTGCCGCGTAGCCGCAGTTTAAGGAATCGGGGCGGGCTGGGCCGGTAGGCCCATCCCTTCGAGCGTCACGAACAGTTTAACCCGTCGCCAGTTTTCAAGTCTTCAAAATACTTCATACAGTTCAAATGCTTACGCGTAATTTTGTTCCGCACGCAATGTTTTTCCACCACCTTGCAACGCACTGTTTTCACCGCCCCACACGGACGATGCGGAAACGTTTTTTGTGCAAGTGTGGTCTGTACAGCCAGCGCTTAGTGGTCCGCGAAAGGAGGTAGTAAGTCTTGATCGACCAAACGGATTTCGATGGCGTTGGCTATCTTGACGTGCTCAGGGTTCTCGTCCGAGAACGGCACGTCGGTGACACTGACAATGATGGTGCCGATTTGTTTATCGTTATCCTTCTCGTCCGTGATCATCACAGGCACAAGCGCGCGGGCCTCTGGCACTTGCTGGACCGCCAGCACGCGCGGAAGGTAGAGCATCCAGCCTACGCCAGGCCGATCCTGGAATACCTGCTTCTCAAAATACTGATAGCGTGCGACATTGATGATGCTAGGTTGAAGACTACCGGCAATCATTGAGAGAAGCTCTATCACGCCATCAAGCCCCCCAAGACGTTGAATACCTTCGCCTTGATAATTAATCTCAAGGCTCCAGGCAGGCCAGTCCTCATCGTGAAACTGAAAAGTAATAGTCGCTCCATCGCCTTGCTTAAGTTCTCCATTCCATGCAGCAAAATAACGAATATTGTCGCCTTTAAACTCTGTTTCGAGTACCGCCTCGGCTGCAGGGGTGAGTTCTCCCAGGGCGTCGAAAGCTGGGTATCGAAGCGACTCCTCTTCGGTATCCCCCATCAGGAACCACTGTTTTCCCAGGGGATCAGTTTTTTGCAGAAATCGGACGATAGGCCCAATCTGTTCGACATTGGACCGGAAGGCTAACGATGTGCCGGGTGTCAGTTTTTTGAATGCGGCTTTTATTATGGTCATAATATTATGGAATGTGAAGGACGGATATTCCCAAACTGAGTAACTTTGGCTTCATATATCTGCAAGCCATCGCGGTTTGGAAGTAATACGTTAATGCGGCCGGTTTGTTTCTGCCTACGATTATTGATTGGGCCAGGGCCTGTTTCCCCATGTCAACGAAAATTTTTTCTTGAAAGGGGTATAGAAACTCACCTTCTCTATTAAAAAACTGATCGTATTCTGCTTTTGCCTCTTGCAACAAGCACATGCCAGATTTAAAGCCGTCGAAGTCTTTTCCTTCAAATAACCATTCCATGCCTGTAGGAAATCCCGTTATTCTGGCCTGATACTCCATCGAGTTTTGCGACATGTGGTGATTGACAGGCATAAGAGCACCACGGTCCGGCGGGCACTCTTTGCACTTTTCTTTTTCTTTCGTTGTGGCCTCCGTGCGCGCAATCGCGCCTGATTTAGCCTTATCGGCCTCTTCCTGGCGTTTGCGTGCCTGCTCAAGCGCCGCTTCGCCCGCAGCGCCGGCGGCGAGGCCGACACCGAGTGCAGCCAGTACACGCACTGCAACGGCCTCAACGACAGGAATGACGACAGGAATGAAAATTGCTGGCATCAGTTCATTCCCTGTAATTTGTTGCGCATGATTGCATCGATTTCATCTAGGCGCTGCTCCGGAGTCGCGCCGCGTTTACATAGATAGCCATTGACCAACGGATCATCATGAATGCGTACGGCATCAGCAGACAGGTACATCAATCGCATAATGTGCGGCGTACTGGTGAAACCCACACGGGCAGCATAGTCATGCGCATTCTGCATACGTGCCAGAACGGCCTCCCGGCCGGGCTGTACAAGCATGTCAGGCCGGTTAGCAAGGAACCCATCGCATACCATTGAGACGAACTGGCGGGCTTCGCCTTGCTGCAGGGCCTGCCACTGTTCCTCAGTGAGCGTCAGCATGTTGCCTCCCGACCCAAACACGCTGCCCGTTGTGCAGCAGGTGCCACTCGTAAATATGGCTGAAAAATTCCTCCCGCTGCCCGGCATCGAGCGTCTGAGCAAGGTTGGCCAAGACGCGTGGGTCCCAAAAACGCAGCAAGGCGCTACGGCCATCCGGCAGGCGCACCTCCAGCCTCAGTTGCAACAGTTGCGCGAGTCCATCCAAGTCTTGTGGCGAGATCAGCCAAGACAGAGAAGGAGTATCGCGCTCAAGCGCAGTCAGCTCTTCGACAAAAGACTCCGCCACGCTGGCCACATCGACCAGCCAAGGCCCGGCATGCCTGAGCGCAGCGTCCGGGGTGCCTCTGAATAGGGGAAAAAGTCCGGTGCCGGCCAGTAGCCGCTTGTTGCGTTGGGTTTGGTACTGAGCACCATCCACCAAGGCGTATAAGTGTAGCTCGGGCATCGCGTCGCGTCGCTGTTCCCACCGAATTCTGACGTCAAGCATCGTCATTCGCGGATCACCACGGGACTGCCAACGTGGGCAGCCTTGAGCAGGCAATCAAGACAGATGCCCGACGATGTGACGGCCGCGATCTGAGGCGTGGCCTCCAGAGCTGCGATCTTGTCTTCGGCTGCCGGGTCGCCCATTGACGATTCGTCCGACCAGCTCGTGGTTATTTGGCCGGAAATCAGTTTCGCACCGCAAGCGGTCATATCCATGTGACGCGCATAGCCGTTGCCGCTGCCATCCACCAGGTCGCTCGGACCGGACTTGATGGCGAAAGCCCCCTTACACTTGGGACACACTGTCATGTCACCCACGCGCGCGACATACTTGCCGTTGATATCGACGGTGAGATCGGCGCTGATGACTGTGCCGCCGTGACTGGTCTTGTCGCCCAAGACGATGAGGGGTCTGTTCAAATGATGCTCCTGTATGGGATGCCGCCACGCGATAAGTTGCATTTATAGCATACTTTTTAAATATGCCTGATAAGCACGATTCAAAACTCATAGAACTGGCTCGCGAATCGGAGCTCAATGATTCAGCGCGTTAAAGCCGATATCTACTCGAACGCCGCACCGCACGAAAAACTGCTCAAAGTGCGTCAAAATGCGTCAAATCGCACTCCCCCTCTTCGCCCCGCCACGCCAGTCCTCATGCGCCTTCGGCCATGGCGCACATTTGAGTCAAAAGAGCCCTAACTAGCGGGCAGGTGTGGAGGGGGGGGACAACTGCGCGCGCCGGGCCGAAACGGGCTTTTTTCTTGCTTCTGGCGCAACATCAATCGTCGGGACGTGAAAAAGCCGCCTCATGGGCGGCTTGTGGGGCGGCTGGGGGCGCTGGCACCGCCCCGCCCTACCGGCTATCGCGGCGTGGCGCTCATCCTGCGCGGCCGGCGCGGGCCTTGGCCGCCTGCTCCTTGTCGTAGTCGTCGCGGCAGTCCGCATCGCAGAATAGCAGCGCGGGCGCCAGCGGCTCGTCGCAGTAATGGCAGCAGCCATGTACCACCAGCGCGGGCCGGCGACGCAAGTCAGCCAAGCCCCGCGCCACCTCCGCAAAGATGATCTTGTCGGTGTTGTCGATGTGGTCGCTCATGCCGCGCCCTCCCCGCTCGTGGCCAGGTCATACGGGGCGAAGCGCAACACCTCCACGCCGGCCCACTCGTTGATCGCCATGAACTGTGCCTGCAGCGGCACCAGCTCGTTGCGCGCGAAGACGCGCGCGGCAGGCTCGACGGCGCCGAAGCCGCCGGCATTGTTCGGCAAGATGCCCATGAGCTGCGGCGGCACGCGGTGCGCGGCCAGTAGGTCGTCGGGGCAAGAGGGTCAGGACAACGGACTGATGCATTGGGTGCTGGGGGAGCTGGCTCAGTTGAAGACCTAGTTAGAACCACGAACGCGCGCCCTTGGCGCGCGGAGCTGCCGCGCAGCGGCAGCAGGTGGAGGATTCGGGGCGGGCTGGGCCGGTAGGCCCAGCCCTTCGAATCTCACACGCAGGGCGCGAAGGCGCCCTGCTCGCTTCCGACAGGCAATAAAAAACCGCCCGAAGGCGGTTTCTTTATTTCCTGGCGGAAGCGGTGAGATTCGAACTCACGAACAGTTTAACCCGTCGCCAGTTTTCAAGACTGGTGCCTTCAACCACTCGGCCACGCTTCCAGATGGCAGCATTATACATAAAGGTCCGTGGCTTACCAATGGCGAGTAGTCGGTGGGGCGCATTTAAGCCCCAAAGCGGCCTCTGGGGTCAGTGAGCTGCGCCGGTACGCCAACGGAATTCCTACACGCCCCAGTTTTCCCGCAGCGCCTTCTCGAACTCCGCTGCCGGCAGCGGGCGCGAGAACAGGTAGCCCTGCACCTCGTCACAGCCCGAACTCTTCAGGAAGGCCAGCTGTTCCGTCGTTTCCACGCCTTCCGCGATCACCTTGTGGTGCAGCTGCTGGGCGATGCTGATGATGGTGCTGGCGATGGCGCAGTCGCTGGCGTCGGTGGGGATGCCGGTGGTAAAAGACCGGTCGATCTTCAGGGTGTCGATGGGGAAACGTTTCAAATAGGACAAGCTTGAATAGCCGGTGCCGAAGTCGTCCAGCGACAGGGCCACGCCCAGGGCCGTGATGCGGTCCATGATGCCGATGACGCGCTCGATGTTGTGCATCAGGGTGCTTTCCGTGATTTCCAGCTCCAGCCAGGCCGCTTCCAGGCCGTAGCGGGCCAGGGTCGCCGCCACCCTGGCGGGCAAGGCTGCCGTGAATTCGCGGGCGGAGACGTTCACGGCCAGGCGGATCGGCGGCAGGCCGGCCAGTTTCCATGCCTGCGCCTGGGCGCAGGCCGCTTCCAGCACCCATTCACCCACTTGCACGACCAGGCCCGTCGATTCGGCCAGGGGGATGAATTCGGCCGGCGGGATCATGCCGTGCTGCGGGTGGTGCCAGCGCACCAGGGCTTCGGCGCCGATGATGCGGCCGCTGCCCAGCGCGTATTTCGGCTGGTAGTGCAGCAACAGTTGCTGCTCGGACAAGGCCTGGCGCAAGCCTGTTTCCAGGCGCATGCGCGCCTGCATGCCCAGGTTCATGTCCTGACTGTAGAAAGCCACGCTTTCCCCTTCGCCGCCGCTGTCCTGCTTGGCGCGGTACATGGCGATATCGGCCTGGCGCAGCAGGGTTTCCGCATCCTGCCCGTCCTGCGGATACACGCTGATGCCGATGCTGGCGCCCACGCGCAGGTCGTGGCCTTCGATCAGGAACGGTTCCACCAGCGAGCTCAACAGCTTTTGCGCCACCATGCTGGCCTCGAAATGCTGGCCGATGTCGAACAGGCCGACGGCGAACTCGTCGCCGCCCAGGCGCGCCACCAGGTCCTGGTCGCGCAAGGCATGGCGGAAACGCAGCGAGACTTGCCGCAGCAGTTCGTCGCCGATGCGCCGGCCCAGGGTGTCGTTGATCAGTTTAAAGCGGTTCAGGTCGATGAACAGCACGCAGCCGAGCATCTTGCTGCGCTGCGCCACGGAGAGGGCCTGGTCGACCAGCTTGGCCAGCAAGGTGCGGTTAGGCAGGCTGGTCAGCGGGTCGTAATACGCCAGGTGGTGCAAGCGCTCTTCGGCCAGCTTGCGCTCCGTGATATCCGTCAGGTAGGCGATGAGTCCGATGGGCTTGTCGTCCAGGTCTTGCAGCGGTGACAAGGACAGGCTGGCCCAGAAGATCTCGCCTGACTTCTTTCGGCGGCGCACCTCCATCAGGCGTCCTCCCTGCTCCAGGAAGGCGTCGTGGAAACCCGTGTCTTCATCGTCGTACAGGAACAGGATGTTGCGCCCCACGGCTTCCACCGAGGTGTAGCCGAACAGGCGCTCGGCGCCCTTGTTCCAGCTGGTGATGTAGCCCGTCAAGTCCATCGTCAGCACGGATTCGTGCAACTGGTCGAGGATTTGCGTCTGCTGCGCCAGCAAGGCTTCGACTTGCGCGTAAGCGTGCGTGGAGCGTTGCGCCAGCGAATGCACTTGCAAGACGCCCGCCGTCAAGGATGCCAGGCTGGCCAGGTGGCGGCGGTCGGCGTCGCTGTACAGGCTGCGTCCGGCCACGCTGTAATGGCCGAAACAGTGGCCATCAAAACTGATTTCTTGCAGCAAGGCCGGCGTATCGCGGGGAAACGGCGCGGGCGGCGCAGCGGCGTCCAGGCTGGCCGCGGGCAGGAACTGGCCGTGCGGGCTGGCCATCACGGCGCTGGCGATGCGGCCCAGCTCAGCGACCAGCGCGGGGCCGCGCAAACGCACGACGGCGTCGCACAGGGCGGCGCTGTCACCGAGGAAATCCGACACCGGAAACAGGGTCATGCTAGAGGTTCCGGCTGACCTGGATGGCCCATTGGTAGGCCTGCAGCAGGCTGCGCCAATAGGTTTCTCCATCGATGCCGGCGCGGCGCAAGCCCTCGGGCGGCGGCGCGGCGCTTTCGACCAGCGCCAGCAAGGTGCCCAGCTCGCCATTGCGTTCGAGCAAGGCGACGCTCACTTCCGGCGCCAGGTTCAGGGTGGCGATGATCTCTTCCATCGGCATGCCCAGCAGGACGTCGAGCAGCGAAAACACGCCCGCCATGAAGGCCAGGTCTTGCGCGTCGCGGTCGCCGCCGCGCAGCTGGCACAGCGCTTCCATCTGCGCCGCGCGCACGGCCGCCAGCGGCAGCAGCGCGTGGATCTTGCCATCGTCCTGTTGCCGTGCATACAGCAGCAGTTGCAGCCAGCGCTGCAGCTGGCGCCGGCCCAGCAAAGTGATGGCCTGGCTGAAGCTGGTGATCGGCGCCGTGAAACCGAAGGCGGCTGAATTGACCAGTTTCAACAAATGATAGCTGAGCGATGGATCTTGCTTGAGCGGCACTTCCAGCTCGTGCGCGTCGGCATCGCGGGCCAGCAAGCCAAGCAGCGCCAGCAGGCGGCGCCGCGACGTGGCGTCTTCCGGCTCGCTTTGCTGGCGCGCATGGTGCAGCGCGTAATCGCCGGCAAACCAGCTGACGCCGAGTTCTTGCAAGGCGGCAAACTGCCCCGCGTCGGCGATGTTGTAGGCCAGGTGCGGTCCCGCCAGGGGCAGCAACTGGTGCAGGGCCGGACGGGCACCGGACGCGTCAAAGCTTAGCGCGCGCGCGTCGACTTGCGCCGCCGTCACGGGACCGGCTTCGGCGCCATCGAGAATGAGGCGATAGCCGGCGTCGCGCCATTGCCGGCATTTTTTCTGGATGTGCTTGTCGCCGGCAAGATGGGCCGGCAAACGGAAGATGGTGCGTTGCGGCGCCAGTTGCGCCAGCACGGCCTCGTCCACGTCATGCGGGTCGGCCAGGGGAATGATGCAATCGAGCGGCGCCAGGAAGGCATACGCATCGGCGGCGGCCAGCGCTGCCAGCAGCGGCGCCGTCGAGGCCTGCGGTACATGCAAGGTGACAGCGACCCACTCGTTATGAGCATTGGCAACTGCTTGTAATCCCACCAACGGAAACAGGTTTGATTCAGACGCTGACATCGGTATCTCAGTGTGGGTAGGGCGCCATAGTAAATAAACTGACCAGCATTGGCAACCCTGGCCCGACAGGGATGCCATTTCGACAGCGAGAATCATTCTATCCGAATCTCACCCACGAAACAGTTTAATTTTGGCAATAAATATTCAAAAAAAACATTCCCCCGGGAGACCCGCCTGTCATGCGGGTTTGACAAAACCACGGCACCGCGCACGCCTGCTCAGGCGCTGCCGCCATGCGCGTGCTCGACCGCATATTTGATCAATTCGGCCTGCCCTTCGATACCGAGCTTGCGCTTGATGTTCAGCCGGTGCGTCTCCACCGTGCGCACGCTCAGGTCGAGGTCGCGGGCGATCTGCTTGTTCGACTGGCCCGCCGCGATGTGCTGCAGCACCTGCTGCTCGCGCGTGGTGAGGAAGGAATCATGCACTTGCGGGCGCGACAGCTGCCGCGCCAGCGCGGCGCTGTAATAGATGCCGCCGGACATCACCGTCTCGATGGCGAAGACGATATCTTTCCCTGGGGCATCTTTGAGCACATAGCCGCGCGCGCCGGCGGCGATCGCTTGCGACACGTACTCGAGCTTGTCGTGCATGGACAGGATCAGCACGGCAATCTGCGGAAACGCCTGCTTGAACAGCGCCGTCGCCTCGATGCCATTCGTGCCGCGCATATTGATATCCATCAACACGAGGTCCACCTGGTGCGCGCGCGCCTGGCTCAACGCCTCGTCGGCGCCGCCCGCCTCGGCCACCACGTCGAAATGCGCCACCGCTTCCAGGCGCGCGCGCAAGCCGTCGCGCACGAGGGGGTGGTCGTCCACCAGCAGGATGTTGATCTTCTCGGTCATGGTTGCGTATCTATTTAGTGTGTGGATGGAAGGCCGAGCCGCGCCAGCACCAGGGTGCCGGCCGGGGACGAAGTGATGTGCAAGCTGCCGCCGATGGCTTCCATGCGTTCCGTCATGTTGCGCAGGCCGATGCCGCGTTGCGGATGCAGGGCGATGCCGTCGAAATCGAAACCGCCGCCATTATCCTGGATGCGCAGTTCCACCGCCTTGCCCGCCTCGTGCAGGCTCACTTCCACGCCGCTGGCGTGCGCATGGCGCTCGCAATTGGTCAGCGCTTCCTGGGCGATGCGGAACAGCACGGTATTGACCATGTCGGGCAAGCCCTCGCCCGCCGCCGCCGGGCTGGCCGTGAAACTGGCTTGCGCGCTGCTGCTGTCGTTAAATTCATGCACCAGGTGGTCGAGCGCGGCGGCCAGGCCCAGGTCATCTAAAATGGCCGGGCGCAGGTTGTGCGAAATGCGCCGCACCTCGCCCAGCACCTTGTTCAGCTGCTCGGCGGCCCGCTCGAACGTGGCGGGCGCCTTGTCTTTCTGTTCGGCATTGCCGGCCAGGCGCGCGATGCCCGCCTCGATCTGCAGTTTGATCGACACCAGCCACTGGCTGATGCCGTCATGCAAGTCGCGCGACAGCCGCGCCCGCTCTTCTTCCTGCGATTCGACCACGCGCTGCGCCAGCACTTTCAGCTTGGCGTCGGCCACGCGCAATTCGCGCAAATTCAGCACCAGGCCGCAGGCGGCCACCAGCAGGGAGCCGAGGATGGCGATGGCGGCGATCAATTCCATGGTCGAGCGGATATTGCGCGACTGCTGGGCGTCGACCTTGGCCAGCGCCTGGTCCACGTCATCCATATAAATACCGGTACCCATCATCCAGCCCCATTCCGGCATCAGGATCACATAGCCGAGCTTGGGCGCGGACTTGTTGCTCGACGGCTTGATCCAGTTGTAGCGCTCGAAACCGCCGCCGCCCTTCGCCCGCTGCATCAGGCGCTGGATGGTCAGATTGCCCTCGGCGTCGCGCAACTGCCACAGATTCTGCCCCACCAGTTCGGGCTGGCGCGGATGCATCAGCGACTTGCCCTGCAAATCATAGATGAAGAAATAGCCATCGTCGCCATAGCTGAGGGCGGACAGGATGCGCTTGGCTTCCTCTTGCGTGGCGGCATCCTTGCGCCCCGACTGGTACAGGGAGGCGATGGAATGGCTGGCCAGGGTCACGTAATGCTTGAGTTCGGCTTCCTTGCTGGCCAGGTACGCTTGCTGGATGGTGGCGCGCTGCTGCTCGGCCAGGGTGATGGCCTGGTGCCGCACGGCAAATGCGATGGCGCACAGGGCGAGGATCAGCGGCGTGAGGGCCAGGAAGATGACTTTCTGTCTGAGTTTCATGGCCTGGCGCTCCGGCGGCGTCGATGCTGGTGGGAATGCGTGATTTTACGTCGCGGCGGCGCGATCGGTCTGCGTAGTAATACTGAGCGTTACTGCGTAGTCGTGCGCTTGCGGCAATTATACGATTCCTGAATACTCGCCATAAGCTGCAGATACACCCATTCATACCAAACTGGCAACGACCAGGCTCGGCAGCACACATCATCGCACGGCACAGCGCCCGTCAATCTCTGGAGGAAGCATGAACCGCATTTTCAAACAGCTCGGCTGGGCAGCGCTTGCGCTGGCAGGCGCCGGGTCCCTGGGCGTCGTCGCCCTGCAACGCGGCGAACCGATCAGCGCAATCTGGATCGTCATCGCCGCCGTCTGCGTCTACCTGATCGCCTACCGTTTCTACAGCCTGTTCATCGCCGACAAGGTGCTGGGCCTCGATGCCCGCCGCATGACGCCCGCCTTCAAGCACAACGATGGCCTCGACCATGTGCCGACGAATAAATATGTGCTGTTCGGCCACCATTTCGCGGCGATCGCCGGCGCCGGCCCCCTGGTCGGCCCCGTGCTGGCCGCACAGATGGGCTATCTGCCCGGCATGCTGTGGATCTTGGCCGGCGTCGTGTTTGCGGGCGCCGTGCAGGATTTCATCGTGCTGTTCATTTCCATGCGCCGCGACGGCCGCTCCTTGGGCGACCTGATCAAGGCTGAACTGGGCGAAATTCCCGGCATGATCGCCTTGCTGGGCTGCTTCATGATCATGGTCATCATCCTGGCCGTGCTGGCCTTGATCGTCGTCAAGGCGCTGACGGGCTCCCCATGGGGCAGCTTCACCGTGATGGCGACGATTCCCATCGCCCTGTTCATGGGCGTGTATTCGCGCTTCATCCGCGTGGGCCGCATCGGCGAGATTTCCATCATCGGCTTCGTGCTGCTGATGCTGGCCATCATCGGCGGCCAGTACGTGCAGGAACACGCGGTGCTCGGTCCGATGTTCACGTTCACGGGCACGGAACTGACATGGATGCTGATCGGCTACGGCTTCATCGCTTCCGTGCTGCCCGTGTGGCTGCTGCTGGCGCCGCGCGACTACCTGTCGACTTTCCTGAAAATCGGCACCATCCTGGGCCTGGCCATCGGCATCATCGTCGTCGCGCCTTACCTGAAAATGCCGGCCATGACCAAGTTCATCGACGGCTCCGGCCCCGTCTGGTCGGGCAATCTGTTCCCCTTCCTGTTCATCACCATCGCCTGCGGCGCCGTGTCCGGCTTCCATGCCCTGATTTCCTCGGGCACCACGCCGAAGATGATTGAAAACGAAAGCCACGCCCGCTTCATCGGCTATGGCGCCATGCTGATGGAATCGTTCGTTGCCATCATGGCCCTGGTGGCTGCCTCGACCATCGAGCCAGGCATCTATTTCGCCATGAACAGCCCGGCCGCCCTGATCGGCACCACGGCAGAGTCCGCCGCACAGGCGATCTCGCAGTGGGGCTTCTATGTCACGCCGGACATGCTGACGCAGACGGCCAAGGACGTTGGCGAGCACAGCATCATCTCGCGCGCCGGCGGCGCACCAACCCTGGCCGTCGGCATGGCGCAGATCCTGTCCGGCGCCATCGGCGGCAAGGCCATGATGGCCTTCTGGTACCACTTCGCCATCCTGTTCGAAGCGCTGTTCATCCTGACGGCCGTCGATGCGGGCACGCGTGCCGGCCGCTTCATGCTGCAAGACTTGCTGGGCAGCTTCGTGCCTAGCCTGAAAAAGACGGAAAACGTCATCGCCAACCTGCTGGCCACGGGCCTGTGCGTGGCGGCCTGGGGCTACTTCCTGTACCAGGGCGTGGTCGATCCATTGGGCGGCATCAACACCCTGTGGCCGCTGTTCGGCATCGCCAACCAGATGCTGGCGGCCATCGCGCTGATCCTCGGCACCTGCGTACTGTTCAAGATGAAACGGGGACAATATGCGTGGGTGACGATCACGCCGACCATCTGGCTGCTGCTGTGCACCCTGACGGCGGGCTGGCAAAAGATTTTCGACGCCAACCCGCGCGTCGGCTTCCTCGCGCACGCCAGGAAATACTCGGCGGCCCTGGATGAAGGCACCCTGCTGGCGCCGGCCAAGTCGGTGGCGCAGATGCAACAGATCATCTTCAACGACTACCTGGACGCCGGCCTGGCCGCCTTCTTCGTCACCGTCGTCGTCAGCGTGCTGTTCTTCGGCATCCGCACGATCCTGAAGGCGCGCGCCGACAGCCGCCCGAGCACCAAGGAAACGCCGTTCCAGGCCATGCCCACGGTGCAATGATGATCGACGAAATCATCAAGGCTGGACGGTATCTGGGGCAAAGCATGCGGCTGATGTGCGGCTTGCCCGAGTACGACACCTACGTGGCGCACCGGGAAGTGACCCATCCCGGCGAGCCGATGATGACGTATGAAGAGTTTTTCCGCGAACGGCAGGAAGCGCGTTACGGCGGCGCCGGCAAGCGTGGCGGTTGCTGTTAGCGGACACCTGACCCAGCCTGCTGCGCGTCGGTATAGGCTAGGCGGCTTGCGATGCTCACCGCCTCGGCGGCCCCGTACAAAGTACGGTTGCGCTTCTCGGCCACCTCACCCTTCCGCTCGCTACGGCTGAGTCAGGTGTTGTTGCTCAGCAATAGTTTGAGGGCGGTCTTGTGAGACTGCCCTTTTCATTTCCTCTCTTATAAGTTCCCCTCCCCTTTCTTCCATTAGACCCACATCAATATCAGGGTGTGTCTTCGCGTCTATATTTTTCCAATAGGAATTAAATAACAGTCAACGGGCGACCGGGGAAGCAGCGACGCATGTTCAATTTCCAACGCTCCAGCATCAGCCAGAAGCTGACCATGATCTCGGTACTGTCGTCGGGCTGCGCGCTGCTGCTGGTGTTCGTGGCGTTTGCGCTGACGTCCGTGCTCAGCCACAAAAATGATGAAGGCAAGCAACTGCTGTCGCTGGCGGGCGTGATCGGCGCGGCTGGCGCGGTGCCTTTGCTGGCGGGAAAATCGGCGCAGGGGCAGGCGGAACAGGTGCTGGCGGCCTTGTCCGCGCGCAACGAGGTGGCCCAGGCAGCCCTGTTCGACAAGGGCGGGCGCCTGTTCGCCCTGTACCGCGCGCCGCAGCATGCGGACGGCCTGCCGGCGCCGGAAGACATGGACCCGGCCTTGCTGGCCGACATGGCCGTGCAGCCCGTCACGCAAGGCTCGGGCACGACCCTGGCGCCCGCCATGCGCCTGTACCGCCCCGTCTACCGGCCCGGCGAGCCGCAACAGATCATCGGCGCCGTGCTGATCGAGGCGGACCTGAACCACATGTGGCGCGACATCGGCCGCCACGTGAGCGCCATCGGCGGCGCCACCGTGCTGTCCTTCCTGGTCGCCGTATTCCTCGCGCGGCGCTTCAAGAGCGTGATCGCCGAGCCGATCACCAAGCTGATCGATACGGCGCAGAAGGTGTCGAGCAGCCAGACCTACAGCCACCGCATCGCGCACCAGCGCAGCGACGAGCTGGGCGTGCTGATCGACAGTTTCAACGACATGCTGGCGCAGATCGACAGCCGCGACAGCACCCTGGCCAATTACCGCGACCAGCTGGAGCGCCAGGTGGGCGTGCGCACGGCGCAGCTGGAAAAGGCCAAGGATGCGGCCGAGGCGGCCAGCCAGGCGAAGAGCGCCTTTCTCGCCACCATGAGCCATGAAATCCGCACGCCGATGAATGGCGTGCTGGGCATGACGGAACTGCTGCTGGCCAGCCCTTTGAGCCCGCAGCAGCGCCACTACACGAGCATGGTGCAGCGCTCGGGACAGAATTTGCTGGTAATCATCAACGACATCCTCGACTTTTCCAAGATCGAGGCGGGCAAGCTGAGCGTCGAATACATCCGCTTCAACTTCCGCGAATTGCTCGACGATATAGAACACGTGTTCGCGCCGCAGGCGGAAGCGAAAAACATCAGCCTGGAATTCGACATCGCCTACGACATCCCGATCGCCATCTGCGGCGACCCGAACCGTTTGCGCCAGATCATCGTCAATCTGCTGGGCAACGCCATCAAGTTCACGGAAACGGGCAAGGTCACCGTGAAAGTGACCGTGTGCAGCGAAGACGCGCCCAGCGTGGGCTTGCGCTTCGAGGTGCACGACACGGGCATCGGCGTGTCGAACGAGGCGCAGACGCGCATCTTCGAATCGTTTTCGCAGGCGGACGGCTCGACCACGCGCAAGCACGGCGGCACGGGCCTGGGCCTGACGATCTCGAAACAGCTGGTGGAGCTGATGGGCGGCACTATCGGCGTTGATAATGCTTTAACGCAAGGCTCAATCTTCTGGTTCGAAGTAAATTTCGATAAGCGGCGGGTCGACAGCGACGACCCGTCCTTCAACCTGAAAACCACGCGAGGGTTACGCGCCTTGATCGTCGACCACACACCCGCCACGCGCGCCGTGCTGGAGCGGCAACTGGCCAGCTGGCACATCGTCAGCGACAGCGCCGGCACGGCCAGCGACTGCCTGGGCAAGCTGCGCGCGGCCGCCCAGGCAGGCACGCCGTATGCCGTGGCCCTGCTCGACATGGAATTGCCGCGCACCAGCGGCCTGGCCCTGGCCGCCAACATCAAGAGCGACCCGCTGCTGGCCGACCTCAAGCTTTTGCTGCTGAGCACGGAACAGGCGGCGGCCGACCCCGTGCAGCGGCGCGAGGCGGGCGTGGCCTACCAGTTGATCAAGCCGGCCCGCGAATGCGACCTGTTCGACTGCATCGTCACGCCGCCGCGCGCCAGCGACAGCCTGCGCATCCATCCGCCGCACACGGCGCGCCAGGTGGGCCGGCGCCAGCGCCGCCGCGTGCTGCTGGCCGAGGACAATCCCGTCAACGTGGAAGTGGCGCTGGCCATGCTCGACAGCCTGGGCCTCGATGTCGTCTGCGCGCGCAACGGCGAAGAAGCCTTGCAGGCGGCGCAGGCCGAGGATTTCGATCTGATCCTGATGGATTGCCAGATGCCCGTGATGGATGGCTTTGCCGCCACGGCGGAAATCCGCCGCCATGAACAGCACTGCGGCCACGCGCGCGTGCTGCCCATCGTCGCCATCACGGCCAATGCGCTGCAGGGCGACCGCGAAGCGTGCCTGGCGGCCGGCATGGACGATTACCTGAGTAAACCTTTTACGCAGCAAGACCTGGGCCACACGATCGCCCGCTGGATCACCCTGCCGCGCGCGGCCACCGTGCACCACAGCGAAGCGCCGCAGGAGGCGCCTGCCGAGCCGCCGCCCGTGGCGACGCCGCCGGCGCCTGCATCCCCGGCATCGGCCCCGCCGCTGAACCGGCAGGCGCTGGAAAACATCCGCGCGCTGTCCGGCACGGATGGCGATGCGCTGCTGGAGCGCGTCATCCTCGCGTTTACCGGCGAGACGCCGCGCCAGCTGGGCGCCATGCGCGAAGCCATCGCGAAAACGGATGCGGAAGCGCTGCGCAAGGTGGCGCACAGCCTCAAGTCGGGCAGCGCCAACGTGGGCGCCGACGGCCTGGCGCAGCTGTGCAAGGAAATGGAAAAACTGGGCCGCGCCGGCAGCACCGAGGGCGCGGCTCCCCTGCTGCAGCAGATGCAGCAAGCCTTCCTGGCCGTACGCGAATCGCTGAACGCCATCCTCGTGAAGGAACACTGACATGACAGCGCCCCTCTCCCCTCCCCGCGGCCTGGTGCTGGTGGCCGACGACGATCCCGTGATGCGCCTGCTGATGCGGCAAATGCTCACGCAGGTGGGCCTGGACGTGATCGAGGCCGAGGACGGCGTGCAGGCTCTGGCCAGCTACAAGCACAGCGGGCCGGACCTGGTCATGCTCGACGTCGACATGCCCGCCATGGACGGCTTTGCCGTGTGCCGCGAAATCCGCCACCAGGAAGTGGGCGGCACGGTACCCATCATCATGGTCACGGGCGGCGACGAGCTGGAAGCCGTCACGCGCGCCTACGAGGTGGGCGCCACCGACTTCATTTCCAAGCCCATCAACTGGCCCATCCTCGGCCACCGCGTGCTGTACGTGCTGCGCGCCAGCGACGCCATCGCCCGCCTGCGCATCGCCGACGCGCACAACCGCGCCGTGCTGGCCGCCATCCCCGACACCTTCTTCCGCCTGAACCGCGAAGGCTTTTATCTCGACTACGAACAGGGCCACGACGCCAGCGCGGGATTTTCCCTCAGCGACTGCGTGGGCAGCCATATCCGCGACGTGCTGCCGCCCGAAATCGCCGCGCGCCTGCTCGACAAGGCGCACGCCGTGCTGGCCACGCAGCATATCGGCTCGGTCGACTACACGCTCACGCACGAAGACAGCACGCGCCATTTCGAGGCGCGCCTGGTGGCGACGGGGGCCGACGAGGTGCTGGGCCTGGTGCGCGACATCAGCGAACGCAAGCGCACGGAAGAACAGATCCGCCGCCTCGCGTATTGCGACAGCCTGACGGGCATCCCCAACCGGCAAGCGTTCCTGGAAACCCTGGAGCGCGAACTGCTGCGCTCGAAAGAGCACGACAAGAAATTCGCCGTGCTGTTCATGGACCTGGACGCCTTCAAGCGCATCAACGACACCCTGGGCCACGACGTGGGCGACCATTTGCTCAAGGTGGTGTCCGAGCGCCTGCGCGAAACCATCCGCCCCAGCGACCTGGTGCTGCGCGCCGAACACGAGTTTGAAACCACCTTCGGCGGCAGCAACCTGGCGCGCCTGGGCGGCGACGAATTCACGATATTGATTCCCGACCTGGAGCGGGTGGAAGACGCGCTCAACGTGGCGCACCGCGTCAAGGAAGCCATGCGCCGGCCCTTCATGATCGAGGGACACGAGATTTTCGTCACGGCCAGCATCGGCATCTCGCTGTATCCGGAAGATGGCGAGGATTGCAACTCGCTGCTCAAATATGCGGACACGGCCATGTACCACGCGAAGAACTGCGGCAAGAACAACGCCAAGCTGTACAGCTCTTCGCTGACGATGGAAATCATGAGCCACGTCAAGATGGAAGTGGGGCTGCGCAAGGCCTTGCAAAACAACGAGCTGTACCTGCTGTACCAGCCGCAGATCGACGTGCCCAGCACGCAGATCGTCGGCGTGGAAGCGCTGGTGCGCTGGCGCCATCCCGAACGGGGCATCATCTCGCCCACGGAATTCATCCCGCTGGCCGAAGAGACGGGGTTGATCGTGCCCATCGGCGAATGGGTGCTGCGCACGGCGTGCAACCAGGCCAAGGCGTGGCAAAGCGACGGCGGGCGCGCCATCCGCATGGCCGTCAACCTGTCGGCCAAGCAATTCAAGGATGAAAACCTGATGCAGATCGTGCTGTCGGTCCTGGCCGACACGGGCCTCGATGCGCGCCTGCTGGAGCTGGAATTGACGGAGGGAACGTTGATGGACGATGCGCGCGCCACCATGGTGACCCTGGAGCAATTGCGCGGCATCGGCGTGTACCTGTCCATCGACGACTTCGGCACGGGCTATTCGTCGATGAATTATTTGAAACGCTTCGACGTGCGGGCCTTGAAAATCGACAAGAGTTTTATCGCCGGCTTGCCGCAGGATACGGAAAACGCGGCCATCACGCGCGCCATCATCGCCATGGCGCATGGCTTGAAAATGGTGGTGGTGGCCGAGGGCGTGGAAACGGACGAGCAGCTGCTGATGCTGGAAGAATACGGCTGCGACATGGCGCAGGGCTACTTTTTAGGCCATCCGTCGCCGCACGACACGATCACGGCCATGCTGGCCAGGCAACGGGGCCAGCTGGCCAGCGTGGAAACTAGAGCACTTCGAAGGCAAGGATTTGCGTGACTTGCTGGGCGTTGAAATTATCGTCGGAAATCATCACCAGGCTGCGGCGGCCGTTTTCCAGGCGCGGGCCCCAGCTGATGCCTTCGATATTGTCGACCCGCGACAAACCGATCTTTTCCAGGTCCAGCAGCAATCGCTTGCGCGCCGGCACATAGCTTGCACCCGCCAGAGCCGGGATGGCCTGGATATCGGTGGCGCCCTGCGTATCCATCTCGTAGATGCGCACGTGATTCGTGTAGATGCCGTCGGCGTGTTCCACGCCGGCCCGCTCCACCACCAGCACCTGGTGATCGTTGACGGCGAGGATTTCCGACACGCCATTGTCCGCTTCCTTCCCCGGCGCGGGCCGCGAGGCCACCGGCTCGATCGGATACGCGTACTGGCCCAGCACGGTGCCGGCGCGGTCCAGGCGCGTGATGCGCACCACCGACCCGTGGTCCGGCGTGGCCAGCGGGCCATCCTGGTACAGCGCCGCTTCCATGCCCAGCCACAGGCTCTTGCCATCGCTGGCAAACGACAGCCCCTCAAAGCTCATGTTGTTGCGCGATCCCGTTTCTTCCTTCGCCACCTTGAACATGGCGGGCGTGGGCAAGGTGGCCAGATAGTGGCCGCCGCTATCGGCGTGGCGCACGAACGGGTGCAAACCCACCTTGCGGTTGCCTTCGCTGCCGTACCACAGGCTGCCATCCTGCGGATCGACGCGGATGGTTTCGATGTCGGCCACCTGGTCGCCCTGCTCCAGCCTGGCATGGGCCAGGTTCGGATAGCGGCTGCCGTCGGGCTGCGTGAAGAAATGCACGCTGTTGAAGGTCACGCCGGCAAATGCGCGGCTGTCGTAGTCGAGCGCGGCGCGGTAGAAGCGGGCCGGATTGATTTCCGAGCGGTCATCGCTTTCCATCACCCAGCTGTTGTTGGCCGCATCGTAATCGATGCCGGACAGGCCGCCCACCGTCGTGCCCTCGAACGGGTATTTCAAGGCGATGCGCTGTTCGCCGATCAGGCGCAAGCCCGCGATGGGTGCGTCGTGGGAGAAGCTGGCGCAGGCGGAGAGAAGAACGGCGGCGGACGCCAGGGCAAGCGCGGTGCGGAACAATGGAGGCATGATCGGTATCAAATAAGTCGGGAAGCAAATTCCGGGGTCAGACCCGCCGGGTCTGACCCCAGCTTTAATTCTGTGGGTTAATAGCGAATTACACCACGCCATCGGTCTTGAGCCGCGCGATGGCGGCCGCATCATAGCCGAGCGACGCCAGCACCTCGTCGTTGTGCTGGCCCAGGGTGGGCCCCAGCCACTGCGTCTTGCCCGGCGTGGCGGACAGTTTCGGGCTGATGGCGGGCAATTTGACGGGCGTGCCGTCGGCGAAATGGTGCTGTTCGAACATGTCGCGGGCGAGGAATTGCGGGTCGCTCAGCATGTCGCGCACGGAGTAAATCTTCCCGGCGGGGACGTCGGCCGCCTTCAACACGTCCAGCGCGCTGTCTATCGTGTGCGTGGCGCACCAGGCGCCGATGGCGTCGTCGATTTCCTGTGTGCGCGCCACCCGGCCGTCGTTGCGCGCCAGCTGCGGGTCGCCCGCCATGTCGATGCGGCCCATGGCCAGCATCAGCCGCTTGAAGATGGCGTCGCCGTTGCCCGCGATGACGATGTTTTCACCGTCGCCCGTCGTGTAGGTATTCGAGGGCACGATGCCGGGCAGGGAACCGCCCGTGCGCTCGCGCACCACGCCCGCCTGGTCGTATTCGGGCACCAGCGACTCCATCAGGTTGAACACGGATTCGTACAGGGCCACGTCGACCATCTGCCCTTCGCCGCCGTCCCGGCCCCCCGTCACGTCGCGGTGGCGCAGCGCCATCATGGCGCCGATCACGCCGTGCAGGGCCGCCACGGAGTCGCCGATGGACACGCCCACGCGCACGGGCGGGCGGTCGGCAAAGCCGGACACATAGCGCAAGCCGCCCATCGATTCGCCGATGGCGCCGAAGCCGGGCAAGTCCTTCATCGGTCCCGTCTGGCCAAAGCCGGACAGGCGCACCATGATGAGGGACGGTTTCTCTTTCTTGAGCTGCTCGTAGCCGAGATCCCACTTTTCCAGCACGCCGGGGCGGTAATTCTCGATGATGATGTCCGCTTCCAGGGCCAGCTGGCGCGCAATCGCCCGGCCCTCGGGCGACTTCAGGTTCAGCGTTAAACTTTTCTTGTTGCGTGCCTGCACCGACCACCACAGCGAGGTGCCGTCCTTCAGCACTCTCCAGGTACGGATGGGGTCGCCGCCATCGGGCGACTCGATCTTGATCACGTCGGCGCCGAATTCGGCCAGCATGCGGGCGCAGAACGGCCCCGCGATCAGGGTGCCCAGTTCCAGGACTTTGATGCCCTGGAGGGGGCCGGAAGATGCGCAAGCGTCTGTCATGTTGTAGTCAGGTTGCCCTGCGGTCGAGCATCGCGCGGGCAATCGTGCCCGCGTCGACGTATTCCAGTTCGCCGCCCACGGGCACGCCGCGGGCCAAACGGCTCACGCGCAAGCCCCGCGCCTTCAGCATTTCGCTGATGTAGTGGGCCGTCGCTTCGCCTTCATTCGTGAAATTGGTGGCCAGCACCACTTCGCCGACCACGCCATCGTTGGCGCGGTTCAGCAATTTTTCCAGGTGGATATCTTTCGGGCCGATGCCGTCCAGCGGAGACAATCTCCCCATGAGGACGAAATACAGGCCCTTGTAGGTGAGCGTCTGCTCGATCATCAGCTGGTCGGCGGGCGTTTCCACCACGCACAGCAAGCGCTTGTCGCGCTCTTCGTCGAGACAGGTCTCGCACACTTCGTGTTCGGTAAAGGTGTTGCACAGGCCGCAGTGATGCACGGCATCGACGGCCTGGAACAGGGCGCGCGACAGCATGGCCGCGCCTTCCCTATCGTGCTGCAACAAATGAAATGCCATCCGCTGCGCCGACTTGGGGCCGACGCCGGGCAGGCGCCGCAGCGCCTCGGTCAGGAATTCAAGCGACTTGGACATGGATCAACCTTGCCCCGCGCCATGGATCGAGCGCATGCGGCAGTACATCAGAATGGCATTTTGAAGCCGGCTGGCAAGTTCATGCCGCCAGTCAAGCCTGCCATTTTTTCCGCGGACGTCGCTTCCGCCTTGCGCACGGCGTCGTTGAAGGCAGCGGCCACCAGGTCTTCCAGCATGTCCTTGTCGTCGGCCAGCAGCGACGGGTCGATGGACACGCGCTTGACGTCGTTCTTGCACGTCATGACGATTTTCACGAGGCCCGCGCCGGACTGGCCTTCCACTTCCACCAGCGCCAGTTGTTCCTGGGCCTTTTTCATGTTGTCTTGCATTGCTTGCGCCTGCTTCATCAGGCCAGCCAGTTGATTTTTCATCATGAGAATGCTCCGTTCAATTCAGTTTGTGAGTGTGTTAATCATCAATGCAGGGTCGGCGCGGCGGAGCCGGCCGGTGCAGGGGTAATCGTTCCCGGCACAACAAAAGCGTCGAATACACGCTTCATGTCGAGCACGAAGGGGTCGCTGGCGATGGTCGCTTCCGCTTGCAGCTGGCACGCCTCGCGGTGAGCCTGCGCTTCCGCGCTGGCCGTGTACCAGACGGCGCCCAGTTCCGTGTCGACCGCGACCTTGCGGCCGAAGCGTTCGGTGAGTGCGGCCGCCAGTTTTTCCACGTTGGCGGGACTGCGCCACGTGTCGATGGGCACGCGCAGGCGGAACGTGGTGCTGTGGCCGTCGTGCAGGCATTCGATCAGCTCGGCCTGCACGGCCAGCTGCTGGGCCACGCCGCGCAAGGGCAGCACGGCGGCCACGGCCGGCCAGTTGCCGTCCCAATCCAGGCCCGGCACGGGCGTGATCACATACGGCCCGCTGGGCGCGGCTTGCTTGGCGGCGCGCTGCGGCATGACGACGGCCGGCTGCTCGCTGCTTGGCGCGGCGGGCGCCGACACGGCGGCGGACGCGCTGTCGTCGGAAAATTCGGTGACCCACGGCGGCAAGTCGTCATCCGGCTGCGCTGGCGGCGGCGCGGCAGGACGCGCCTGCTGCACGGGCGCCGCAGCGGCCGCTGGTGCTTCCATCACGGCAACTGGGGGCGCATCGTCCCACGGCGCAGGCGCTTTCGCGGCGGCGGGCGGCGGCGGTGGCGCGGCCTGGACGGGTGCGGCCGGGGCTGGCGCCGCGGCGACCGGCTCCGGCGCGGATGCTGGTGCAGCCGGCTTGGGCGCCGACGATGGCGCCGACGGCGCGCTGCCGGGACGGCCTTTCGAGGCGGCGCGGGCCGCTTCCAGCGCCGCATTGATGGCGGCGCGGGCGGAACTGATCGGGACGCCCGATGCTGCCGGGGCAGCCGCAGCCGCTGGCGGCGTAGCGGGCGGCGGTGCCATTGGTGCCGGCGCCGGTGCAGCGGCTGGCGCTGGTGCAGCCGCGCGCGGCGGCGGCGCTTCGCTGCGCGCCATGCTGGCGGCAGCGGCGGCCACGACGGCGGGCGGGGTCACGGCGGCATGGCTGGCCACGCTGTTCGTGGCGGCGCGGGCTGCCGGGGCGGATGCGCCAGCGGCGGCGCGCGCGGCGGCCACGGCGGCGGGACGGTTGCCTGTGGCCGCGGCCGGTGCCGCCGGCACGCCATCGGCGCCGCCTATGCCGGGCCGAAAGGCCAGCATGCGCAGCAGGGTCATGGTAAAGCCCGCATATTCATCGGGCGCCAGGCCCAGTTCATTGCGGCCATGCACGGCGATCTGGTAAAACAGCTGCACTTCTTCCGCGTCAAACGCGCCAGCCAGGCGCACGATATCCGCGTATTCAGGCAAATCCTGCGGCAAGGCGGCGGGCACGGTTTGCGCCAGCGCAATGCGGTGCAATAAAGTGCCCAAATCCTGCAGGGCGCCGTTATACGACAGGCTGCGCGAGGCCATCTCGTCGGCCACGGCCAGCAAATCGGCGCCATCCTGCTGCGCCAGCGCGTCGAGCAGGCGCACGAGGTACGACTGGTCGAGCGCGCCCAGCATGCCTTGCACGGCGTCCAGCGTGACTTCGCCGGCCGCATAGGCGATGGCCTGGTCCGTCAGCGACAGCGCGTCGCGCATGGAACCGTGGGCGCCCTGGGCCAGCAGGCGCAAGGCCGGCTGTTCGAAGGCGATGCCTTCCTGTCCCAGGATATTGTCCAGGTGGCTGATGATGTGGCCGGGCGGCATCTGCTTGAGGTTGAACTGCAGGCAGCGCGACAGCACGGTCACGGGTATCTTTTGCGGGTCCGTCGTGGCCAGGATGAACTTGACGTGCTCGGGCGGCTCTTCCAGCGTTTTCAGCATGGAATTGAACGCGTGGTTCGTCAGCATGTGCACCTCATCGATCATATAGACCTTGAAGCGGGCATTGCTTGGCGCATACACGGCTTGCTCGAGCAACTGCGCCATTTCATCGACGCCGCGGTTCGACGCCGCATCCATCTCTATATAGTCGACAAAGCGTCCCGCGTCGATCGCCGTGCACGCTTCGCACACGCCGCACGGCTGGGCCGTGATGCCGCCCGTGCCATCGGGGCCGATGCAATTGAGCGACTTGGCCAAGATGCGCGACAGGGTCGTCTTGCCGACGCCGCGCGTGCCCGTGAACAGGTAGGCGTGATGCAATCGGCCGCTGTGCAAGGCATGCGTGAGCGCGCGCACGACGTGCTCCTGGCCGACGAGCGTCTCGAAATTCTTGGGGCGGTATTTACGGGCGAGGACTTGATAGGACATGCTGAGATTTTACCATGCGATTTTGCGGGTGATCCTGCGCGGCGGGCGCAAGCCTCATGGCCGGGCCATTCAAAATGGCAAACGCGGCAAAGCAGCAATTGTATAACATGGCCAGCTGGAAATATGGAAAACACGGCAAGCCCGGCAATGCTGCGGGTCGGCAAGAAAATGGCGCCGTAAAAGCAAAAAAGCTGCCCATGGCAGCTTGCTTGTCGATCCTGATAAAACATTCCCGAAGGAGGCGAGCCTGATCTGCGGCACTCATGGTTAATAGCCGTGGCTGCTTCGTTCCCGACCTGACCAGGTTAGCCATGCCACGATGCGCAGGGGCCCGCCGGGGACAATTATAACCGACCTGCGCCCGATTGGGGAAGCAAGCTGAAATCCGGGGTCAGACCCCCGGTCAAGTTGGCAATGACCTTTGCGTCAGCGGTGTTGAGGGTCTGACCCCAGCCGTTCTACAGCCCCAGCTCTTGCCAGATGCCATCCACCTTCGCCTTCACTTCCGGCGTCATGGCGATCGTCGTGCCCCATTCGCGCGTCGTTTCACCCGGCCATTTATTCGTCGCATCGATGCCCATCTTGCTGCCCAGGCCGCTGACCGGCGAGGCGAAGTCCAGGTAATCGATGGGCGTGTTGTCGACCAGGGTCGTGTCGCGGATGGGGTCGACCCGCGTCGTGATGGCCCAGATGACCTCTTTCCAGTCGCGGATATTCACGTCTTCATCGACCACCACGATGAACTTGGTATACATGAACTGGCGCAGGAAGCTCCACACGCCGAACATCACGCGCTTGGCGTGGCCCGCGTACTGTTTCTTGATCTGCACCACGGCCATGCGGTAGCTGCAGCCTTCGGGCGGCAGATAGAAGTCGGTGATTTCGCTGAACTGCTTTTGCAGCAGCGGCACGAACACTTCATTCAGGGCCAGGCCCAGCACGGCCGGCTCGTCCGGCGGTTTGCCTGTATACGTGGAGTGGTAGATCGGGTCGCGGCGCATGGTGATGCGGTCGATGGTAAACACGGGGAAACTGTCCTGCTCATTATAGTAGCCCGTGTGGTCGCCATACGGCCCTTCCAGCGCGTGCTCGTAGCCGCTCGGATGGTTTTCGTCCGGATAGATATGGCCTTCGAGCACGATTTCGGCGGACGCGGGCACGCGCAGCTCGCTGCCGATGGCTTTCACCAGTTCCGTGCGGCTGCCGCGCAGCAAGCCGGCGAACTGGTATTCGGACAGGCTGTCCGGCACCGGCGTGACGGCCCCTAATATAGTAGCGGGATCGGCGCCCAGCGCGACGGCGATCGGATACGGCTTGCCCTTGCTCTGGATCGCGTGCTCGCGGAAGTCCAGCGCCCCGCCCCGGTGCGCCAGCCAGCGCATGATGACTTTATTACGCCCCAGCACTTGCTGGCGGTAAATGCCCAGGTTTTGCCGCTTCTTGTTCGGGCCCTTGGTAATCACCAGGCCCCAAGTGATCAGGGGAGCGACATCGCCGGGCCAGCAATGCTGGATCGGCAGGCGCGCCAGGTCGACGTCGTTGCCTTCCCAGACGATTTCCTGGCACTTCGCGCCGCGCAACTCCTTCGGCGACATATCCCACACGGATTTCACCAGGGAACCGAGTCCCAGCAAGTCCTTGAAATCCTTCGGCGGCTCCGGCTCCTTCAGCCGCGCCAGCACATGGCCGATCTTGCGCAACTCGCTGACGTCTTCCGCGCCCATGCCCAGCGCCACGCGGCGCGTGGTGCCGAACAGATTGCCCAGCACCGGCATGTCGTATCCCGTCGGATTGTTGAACAGCAAGGCCGGTCCGCCTGCGCGCAAGGTGCGGTCGCAAACTTCCGTCATCTCCAAAATCGGTGAAATGGGGGTCGAAATGGGCTTAAGTTCACCCATTTGTTGCAGTTGAGAAATAAAATCTCGCAAATCTGAATATTTCATGTGTTTTTAATTTTTTTTGACGTCGGACGCCGTTGCTGAAGGATCTATGCCAAGTAATTGATTTTATTGGCTTTTGGCACAATGCAAGTCAAAAAGTAAGACATAAAAGTAATAAAGAAACGATTCGTTAGTATTGACTTGATATAAAACGGCTTCTACAATTCGCCCAACTTGAAAGAGCACGCCGGCCCAGAGCTTGATTTTAGCGTTTCTCTTTCATTCACGGAGTCGGGGCTCCACATGACATTTTAAGGAGTGTTTTCAAAAGGCGTCTGCCTTACCCCCGGTAAAAGTTGTATTGCGACTGATCCAATACCAAAAACGGGACCGATCAGCTCAAGCAAGCAATGACGGCGTTTCTCGCACGCATCCATACGCGGCGGAAACGATGATATTTCTGATGCACGGCATTGGCAGTACCCACAACACCGCGAGACCGCGGAGGGACTGCCTGTTGACGCGACATTTCGGGGAACTCTATGACTCATCGTAGCACTGAAGCAGCATTGCCTGCTTCAACCGTGGCTGGCCAGCCAGCGTTAGCGCGTTTGCGCGCCCGCGCACAGGCCATTTCAGCACGTGGCGTTTTGACCACGGCACAACACACACTGACAGTCTTCGGCATTTCCGCCCTGGCACTGATCGCCCTGCTGATGTTCCGCCCTGACCTGGGCAAGCAACTGACGCACAGCCTGTTCCCGCTGCCGATGGCAGAGGCGCAAGCCGTTGAAGCACCGGCCCTGTCCGCACTGATGGAAGCGCCTGCTTCCGTGCAGACGGCCGCCGCCAGCGATACCCCGCTGACCAAGGAAGAAAAAGCCTTGCTGGGCACGCAAAAGCAGCAGCAATGGGTTACCAACTGGCTCTCCAAGCGCTACCGCGTGGCCAACGACGCGACCAATATGCTCGTCTCGACGGCGTACCTGACGGCCCGCGAAATCAAGCTGGACCCGCTGCTGATCCTGGCCGTGATGGCCATCGAATCGGGCTTGAACCCGTTCGCGGAAAGCCCCGTCGGCGCGCAAGGCTTGATGCAAGTCATGTCGAAAGTGCACCACGAGCGCTTCCAGGAAATGGGCGGCGTGCAAGCGGCGCTGAACCCGGTCGCCAATATCCGCGTCGGTTCGCTGATCCTGAAGGATTACGTCACGCGTGGCGGTTCCGTCGAAGCGGGCCTCAAAACCTACGTGGGCGCCGCCAACTTCGCCACCGACTCGGGCTACGGCTCGCGCGTGCTGGCCGAATACCGCCGCCTGAAACAAGTGTCGGCCGGCCAGCGCGTGCCGACGACGACGCCGGTGATGGCATCGAACACGCCAGCGCCAGCCAAGGCGCCGGCAGCGGAAAGCGGCATCACCATCAAAGTACTGCCCCACAACGAGATCGCCGGCCTGTGACCCTTTAAAAGCCCTCACAGGGGCATCCAAAAAGCAGCACCCAGTAAAAAAGCCACCGCACGCAAGTGCCGGTGGCTTTTTTATTGCCCTGCGGCACTGGCCGCAGGAACTGCTCTCTCTATTACTTGCGCTTGTTGGCGTTGACTTCTTCCTCGCGGAATTTCACTGCCAATTTATCCAGCACGCCGTTCACATACTTGTGGCCATCGATACCGCCAAACGACTTGGCCAGCTCGACCGCTTCGTTGATGACGACGCGGTACGGGATTTCCATGTTGTTCTTCAGCTCGAAAGCGCCGATCAGCAGGATGCCGTGTTCGATGGGCGACAGTTCCGCGATATTGCGGTCGATCAAGGGTGCCATGCTTTCGCGCAACGCCAGCGAATCCTTGATGGCGCCGTACAGCAACACCGTGAAATGATCGCCATCGGCCTTGTCGAAACCATGCGCGGCGCGAATATTGTTCACGACGGTAGTCGCGTCTTCATTGTTCAGCAGCCACTGGTACAAGCCCTGCAGCGCAAACTCGCGCGCGCGGTGACGCGGCGTGCGGTTTTTGCTGGGATTGGCGAGCAAATTTTTCTCAGTCATGATTGTTACCTGTTCTTAAGTACGTGTTCACTACAAATTCCGGCGAGACACCGCGGCGCGCTTTTCAACGCGCCGCAGCCAACCGCGTGTCAGAACGTTCGAGAAAATGCTCAGAGCAAGGCGCGAGCCCGAAGACAGTACGAATGTACGGCGAGGGCTTGCAACGCAGCTATGGGCGTTTTATCGGACGTTCACTACACGGCTAGTCCTCCTCGGATTCTTGCAACTCTTCCAGCGCTTGCGCCAGATTAGCCATTTCCACTGCCACGCGTGCCGCTTCGGCTCCCTTGACCAGCATGCGTACTTCCGCCTGCTCGTCGTTTTCCGTCGTCAACACTGCGTTGGCGATGGGGATGCCGTAATCGAGACCGACGCGCGTGATGCCCGCGCCCGATTCGTTCGATACCAGCTCGAAGTGGTAGGTTTCACCGCGAATCACGGCGCCCAGTGCGATCAGGGCGTCGAATTGCTCGGTTTCCGCCATTTTTTGCAGAATCAGTGGGATTTCCAGGGCGCCCGGCACGGTCACGTGCAGGATATCTTCATCGGCCACGCCCAGCTTGCTCAACTCTTCCAGGCATGCCGACAGCAAGCCACCACCGACGATTTCATTGAATCGTGCCTGGACGATACCGACGCGCAAACCTTCGCCGGCAAAATTAGTTTCGTATGCTCCTACGGTCATCATATGCCTCTTTAATCTGGTGGTTCAGGGCGACATGCACATGTCGCCATCGTTTACTCTACATCGACGCCTGACAAAATCGTAGCGAGCGGCAGCGAGTTGTGGTCGAGAAGCGCAACTGTACGAAGGTACAGTGAGCATCACAGGCCGCAAATCGCGACGCGCAGTAGATTTAGTCAGGTGCCCTGGCCTGGGTGGCACTGAAAACCTGTTACTTCCAGGTCGAAACCGACCATCGACGGCATCTTGCGTGGGCTGGCCAGCAATTGCATCTTGCTCACGCCCAGGTCGCGCAGGATTTGCGCGCCGATGCCGTAGCTGCGCAAGTCCATGCTGGCGGCGCGGCCTTTCGGCTTGGCTTGCGGCGTATCGAGCGCGGCGAACTGGGCAAACAACTCGCCCGACGTCTCGCCGCAATTCAGCAAGACCATCACGCCCCGCTCGGCCTGCTTGATGGCGGCCATCGAGGCGGCCACCGTCCACGAGTGGGTAGTCGCTTCGCTTTCCAGCACGTCCAGCAGGGAAACGGGCTGGTGCACACGCACCAGCGCTTCCAGGCCGGGCGCCAGGTCGCCATGCACGAGGGCCAAATGGGCCGACGCGCTCGGCTTGTCGCGGAAGGCGATCAAACGGAATTCGCCATGCGCCGTATGCAGGGTGCGCTCGGCAACGCGCTCGACCAGGGACTCCGTCTGGCTGCGGTAATGGATCAGGTCGGCAATCGTGCCGATTTTCAAGCCATGTTGCTCGGCAAACAACAGCAAGTCCGGCAAGCGCGCCATGGTGCCGTCGTCCTTCATGATTTCGCAAATCACGGACGCGGGCGTCAAGCCGGCCATGGCCGTCAGGTCGCAACCGGCTTCCGTATGGCCTGCGCGCATCAGCACGCCGCCTTTTTGCGCTTTCAGCGGGAAGATATGGCCAGGCTGGACGATATCGCTAGGCTGCGTGCCCTTGGCAACCGCGACCTGGATGGTCTTGGCGCGGTCGGCGGCGGAAATGCCCGTCGTCACGCCTTCGGCCGCTTCGATGGACACGGTAAAATTGGTGCCGTAGGCGGTGCCGTTGCGCGATGTCATCATCGACAGGTTCAGCTCGTCGCAACGCTCTTCCGTCAGGGTCAGGCAGACCAGGCCACGCGCATGCGTGATCATGAAATTGATGGCTTCAGGCGTCACGAAATCGGCGGCAAGCACCAGATCGCCTTCATTTTCCCGGTCTTCTTCATCGACCAGTATCACCATGCGGCCGGCGCGCAATTCAGCGACGATCTCTTCGGTGCTGGATATTGACATTATTCATCCTCTGAAGACACCTGGCAAAACCTGCTGCGCGTCGGTATAGGCGGCTTGCGATGCTCACCGTACCTTCGTACGGTTGCGCTTCTCAGCCACCTCTTCCTTCCGCTCGCGACGGTTTTGCCTGGCGTTGTTAATGAAACTAAAAACTGAAATATCGAGCGCGAAAATTCCGCGAATTTCCGGGAATTTTCTTATAACCTGCTATTTTAAAGGATTTAGCGCTTGCAGACCTGAAATAAGACAGCTTTGCGGCACGGATGCCACCGCCTGCCCCGCAAAGCGCCAATTCCCTGATCCAGCGCACACGGCGACGGCAAGGCGCGCGCCGCGAGCCTTGCAAAGAGCATAAGATCAACCCGTCACCGCCACGGCGCTGACGCCCCATTCGCAGCGACACCCCACACAGGAGCGGCACTATGAAAACCAACGGATCGGCCATCTGGTCAGGCGGCATCAAGGATGGCAAGGGCGCCATCAGCACGCGCAGCGGCGCCTTGCAGGAATACCCCTATGGCTTTGCCAGCCGCTTCGAAGGCAAGCCGGGCACGAATCCCGAGGAACTGATCGGCGCTGCCCACGCGGGTTGCTTCACCATGGCCCTGTCGCTGATCCTTGGCGAAGCGGGCCTGACGGCGGAAAAGATGGAAACGACGGCCGAAGTGACCCTCGACAAGGTGGACGACGGCTTTGCCATCACGGCCGTCCATTTGATCCTGAAAGCAAAAATCCCCGGCGCCAGCCAGGCTCAATTCGAGGAATTGACGGCCAAGGCCAAGGCCGGCTGCCCCGTGTCGAAGCTGCTCAAAGCCAATATCACGCTGGACGCCACCCTGCTGCCCTAGATTTTCGTCACGGGCTTGACGGGCTCCACGGCAGCGACGGGCGCCACCAGCGGCAGGCGCGAGTCGCTGGCCGGCAGTGGCCGGTTCATCAAGCCGGGGTTCAGGGCTGCATTGTTCAGGTTATACGCGGCGATGGCTGCCGCCACGGACGGGTCTTGCGACGACGGCGGCGGCACGGCCATGCCCGCGGCTTGCGCGGCCAGCTCTTGCGCCTGCGCATTTTGCTGGGCCAGCTGGGCTTGCGCCGTCGCCAGGCCCGCATCGGCTTGCCCCTGCGTTGCGCGCGCCAGCGACTGCGCCCGGTCGGATGCCGCCTGGGCCGCCATCTGCGCGTCGCTGGCGGCCAACTGGGCCCGCGCCGCATCGTCCGCCACCGCTTGCGCCTGCTGTTGCAAGCCCTGCTGCCGTACCTGCCCCTGGCGCAGCTCGTCCACGCGCGCAGCGTCCTGCTGCTGCGCCTGCTGATCGGCATTCATGCGTTCGGCATCCAGGCGCTGGGCATCGACGCGCTGGCTATCTGCCCGCTGCGTCTGCAGCAAGTCCGCTGTATTGTCGGCCTGTTGCGCTGGCGGCTGGGGCCGCAGCTCCTGCAAGTCCAGGTTTAGTTCTTCCGCTTCCAGTTGCTGCTGCAGTTCCAGTTGCCGCTGTGCAATGGCCGCCGTCTGCGGCGGCGCCGCGTCGACGGACTGCTGCGCGGCCTGCGACGCCTGCACGGCGCCGGACGGCAGTGTTTCTCCCGTCAAATCCGCTTCGACATCGGCCGCCAGCGACGCGCCCTGCTGCCGGGCCAACACGGCGCCTACTTGCGCCAGCACCTCCGTTCCCTGTTGCAAGGCGTCCAGGGTGGCATTGCTGTCGGCCGCATACGCGGCTTGCAACGTTGCCGCATCGACATCTTCATTGCGCAAGTCGATGCCGATGCGGGCCAATTGTGCCTGCGTAAGCAAGCTGCCGTCCTGCGCCAGCGCCGTGGCCGCATCCGTCGTGCCGTCGCCCGACAATAAATCGTAGCGCTGCGCCAGGCTGCCCGGCGTGTCGCCGGCCGTCGCCAGCTGGCTGGCGTCGATGCCGCTCGTTTGCAGCTGGGCAAACGATTCCGTCAGTTGCCGCGCCAGCGCCAGCAAGTCGTCATTGACATTCACGGGGGTATTGGCCGCCCTGGCCTCTTCCGTGGCGCCCTGCAAGGCCAGCAGTTGCCGGCGCGACAAGGCCACGCCGGACAGGAACTGGCCCAGCGGGGAGATGTCTACCTGCGTCGAGGAAAGTATTGCAAGGGCAGCCGCCGCGCCGGATGCCGGCACGGGCTGCGCCGGCGCCAGAGGTGCCGTTGCGCCCACGCGGGACGTGGCCGGGATGGTGTTGGGCACGGTTGCGCGCGAAATCGGGTCCATGGCTAGCCTCCACTGCGGAAAGCTTCATAGTATGCGCGTCTGCAAGAAAAGCAACACACGCCTGGCAAGGCGGCTGTGTTGCCCTGTTCAGCTTTTATATCAGGCAGCGGCCTTGTCCAGCGACAGCATGCGCTCGACATAGCGGGCGATCAGGTCGATTTCCAGGTTGACCTTGCCATCCACCGTCAAGTGTTTCAAGGTCGTCATGGCGATCGTGTGCGGGATCAGGTTGATCGAGAAGCGGCAGCCGTTGACGGCGCCCGCGCCCAGGTCTTCCACGCGGTTGACGGTCAACGACACGCCATTGACGACGACGGAACCCTTGAAGGCCAGGTATTTCGCCAGTTCGTGCGGCGCTTCGATCACCAATTCCCACGATTCGCCCACGGCTTCGAACTTGCGCACGATGCCCAGGCCGTCGACGTGGCCGGACACCAGGTGGCCGCCCAGGCGCTCGGCCAGGGTCAGGGCTTTTTCCAGGTTCACTTCCGTGGTGGTATCGAGGCCCACGGTGCAATTGAGGCTTTCACGCGAGACATCGACGGCAAAACCCGTGTCCGACTTTTCCACCACCGTCATGCAGGCGCCATTGATGGCGATCGAATCGCCCAGGGCCACATCGGCCAGCGGCAAACCGCCCGCGTGAATATTCAGGCGCACGCCTGCATCGAGGCCGCCGTCGAGCGGTTGCACGGTTTCAATCTTGCCGATGGCGGCAACAATTCCTGTAAACATGGAGCTAACCTTATAAAAAGTGTAAATCTATTAAGTACGCTGGGCGAATCTTGCAAGGATACGCACATCTTCGCCCACTTGCTGAACCTGGTGAAATTGCAAAGTGCGCTGCTGCTTGATATCCGTCAAGGCGGGCAAGGCAAACATGCCTTGCGCATCGCCCAGCAAGGTGGGCGCCAGGTAGACCAGCAGCTCGTCGACGCAACCTTCGCGGATCAGCGAACCGTTCAGTTTGGCGCCTGCCTCGACGTGGACTTCATTGATTTGCCGGCGTCCCAGTTCCAGCATCAGCGCGGCCAGGTCGACCTTGCCGGCCGCGTTCGGCAACAGGATGACTTCGGCACCCAGCGCCTGCAGTTGCGCCTGTTTCTCCGGGTTGGCGACGGCCGCCACGACCCACGTGCCGCCGCCCTGCAGGATGCGCGCGTCGAGGCTGATGTCGAGCCGGCTGTCGACGACGATGCGGCGCGGCTGACGCGGCGTCTCGACGGCGCGCACGTTCAGTTGCGGGTCGTCCGCCTTGACCGTGCCGATGCCCGTCAGGATGGCGCAGGCGCGCGCGCGCCAGGCGTGGCCGTCGGCGCGCGCTGCCGGCCCCGTGATCCACTGGCTCTGGCCATTGTGCAAGGCCGTCATGCCGTCCAGGCTGGCCGCCGTTTTCAGGCGCACCCACGGCTTGCCGCGCTGCATGCGCGAAAAGAAGCCGATATTCATTTCATGCGCCTCGTCGGCCAGCACATCCGTCGTGACGGCAATGCCGGCCGCTTCCAGCTTGGCCAGCCCCTGCCCCGCCACCAGCGGATTCGGATCCGTCATGGCAGCCACGACGCGGCCCAGCCCCGCGCGCACGAGCGCATCGGAGCATGGCGGCGTGCGGCCATGGTGGTTGCACGGTTCCAGGGTGACATAGGCCGTGGCGCCGCGCACATCGTTGCCGCGCGCCGCCGCATTGGCCAAGGCTTGCACCTCGGCATGATCCTGCCCGGCCGCCTGCGTCACGCCGGCGCCGATCACCTGGCCATCCTTGACGATCACGCAGCCGATGCGGGGATTGGGCGAGGTCGTGTACAAACCGCGCGCCGCCCATTCCAGCGCCAGGCGCATGCCATCGATATCGTTGAGTATTTCCACGGGCTTCTTTGATAGTGAGTGATAAATGAGTCGGATTAAATGAGTCGGATTACGAACTATCGGCCACGCCGCTGCAATTGGCCGCTTGCTGCTGCGGGTCGCACACGCGCACCCTGCCCAGCATATTGATTTTAATATGGCGCACCTGCTTTCCCAAAGCCAGGGACAAGGTCCCCCAGCGCGCCGCTAGGCTATTGGTCGCGCTGCAACTGCGGCCTGCGCCATTGTAGGCGATATAAAACGGCACCGTGGCCGACGAAAACGCGAACTGGGCCGTGATGCCCTCCGGCAGCGGCCCCTGGCGGAACAGCAATTCGTCATCGCCATCGAACGCCAGGTTGGCATTGCGGTCGATGAATGCCAGCCAGCCCGTGCGCCAATCCACGCCACCGGGCCCGGCCGGCATCAGCAGCACGCGCTGCCCCCGCGCCATCGCCTGCGCCCGCGTCAATTCGATGGCCGAGAACAAGTCCGTGGCCGCCGCCCGCACCTGCTGGCGCGCCAGCACCTGCTGCAGACTGGGCATGGCGGCGGCCGCCAGCAGCGCGGCAATCGCCAGCACGGCCAGCAATTCGAGCAAGGTATGCCCCGCCCGGCGTGGCTGCTTGCGCGAACGGACAAACCAGGGCCGGCCGCAGGAAGGCGAAAGGCGGCATGACAGTGAATCCCCCCTGCATCGTGCCCGCGCCAGCGCAACCATGGCCTAGGGCCAGCAATGGCTGGCGGGACCGCTGCTGCCGCGCTGGCCCGTGCTGTTCAAGGACAGGACGCCGCAATCGGCATCCTGGAATTGCGCATCGACCTTGGCCGTGCCCGGCATGGCCCGCAACAGCACGCATTGCCCGATAGTCGCGCCGGGGCAGGCCAGCGCCTCGATTTCATACGCGCTGCCGGTAGCCGGTCCTTCGCCGGACCACCAGGGAAACTGCTGCGCCTGCGGCGCGGGCGACGCCGAGGAAAAGGCCAGATAGTGATTGTTTTGCGAATAATAGCGCTCCTGCTGCTGCATCAGGCGCAGCAGGGCCGCCTGCCCCTGCACCCGCTTGGCGCGCACGACATGGCCGTGATAAGCGGGCGCGGCCAGCGCCAGCAGCAGGCTCACGATCGCCAGCACGGCCAGCAGTTCGATCAGGCTGAAGCCCGGCGGGTTGGCAGCAAAAGCGCCTCCGTTTGCAGTACGCCAGTTCCGCCTTGCCAACATCCCCATGCGATTTCCCCCTTTCCAAACAGCCCCAGCCGATACGCTGCGCCGGCCTGGCCATGCCTATTTTTTCTTGGCCTCCTCGTGCAATTCGCGCCAGTTCACCACTTCACGCCAGCTGAGGCGCCGGGCCGGCAGCGGTGCGCTGACGACCTTGAGCGCCGCCCCGCTGGCTGCGCCGGGCAAGCCCGGTTGCAGCACGGCCAGCTCCTTGCGCCCCTCGGCCCGCCCTGCCGCCATCGGGGCGCCCACAGTGCTGTTCAGTTCGAGCGCTACTGGCGGCGCGCGCGCCAGGCCATCGAACAAGCGCCCTGTCTCTTCGCCCGCCTGCACGACACCGGCGCCATCGGCGGCAAAACCGCTCAGCACATCGAGCACGTACAGGCGCGTGGCCGGCTTGGCGCAAGGGTCGCGCCCCGGCAAGACGGTGTTGAAGATCACCTTGCCGGTAGCCAATACGGGACTGCTGATGCTGCGCTCGCCCGTTTGTCCAGTATTGAGAAAATCGAGGTACCAGCCGCGCATGGCGTCGCTGCCCGTATAGCGCAGCTCGGCGCCGTCGACGCGCACGCCGCCCGCCGCCTCGCCCAGGCTGCGCTGCTCCAGGTCGGCCCGGCTGCGCGTGGAAGACGACTCCCGCACATCGTCGTGCACGGCATAAAACGACTGCGACAGGAAGGCGGAAGGCCAGGTATCGGCCGCTTCGACCAACTTGCCCGTGCCGAACAGCAGCACATAGCCGCCGCCGGGCGCGTAGGCCACGCTCAGTTGCTGCGTCACGGGCTGGCGCCGGCCCTGTGCATCGCGCGCGACAAAGACGAGCTTGCGTCCCTGCCCCTCCTTCCACGGCAGCCCGCCAGCCATGTCGAGGCGCCAGATATTGCCCTGCAAATCGCCCGCATACATATACGCCAGCGCGCCGTCGCTGCCCGGCACCACGGCGGGCGGACCCAGCGCCCGGGGCATGGCGTCCACATCCGCATCAACGTTCGCGTCCACATCAGCGTCATGGCCGCCGCCGCTGGCCACGGGCACCTTAAGGCGGAAGTAATTACTTCCCAACACCCAGGGCGTGCCGGGCGCCTTGTCCAGCGCCAGCAGGAAGATGGCGGCGGCCGACGCGGGCGCCGTCGTGTCCTTGCCATCGCTCACATGGTTGTTGTAGCCGCTGGCGACGATGGCAAAGTCGCGGTAGGCCGGCGCGCCCTCCTTGCCACCCATATTGATGCGGGCGAAGGCGGGCGGCGCGCGCACATTGCCCATCAGCCTGTCGTCGCGGTCCGTAAATTCCCACAGCGCCCCGTCTTGCGCGAAGCGGGCCGGGTCGGTGATGTCGAGCGCAAACACGCCCTGCGCCCCGCCGCCCATGCCCGACACCAGCACCGTCTTCCAATGCCCCAGCGCCAGCACTTCCGCCGTGGCCGCCGCGCCGTCGAGCAGCGGGCCGGAGCTGTAGTGAGTGCTCGCAGCGGCTGGCGCAAGGTGCAGCAGCGCTTGCGGCAGATAGGCAAACAATTCGCTGCCCGTGCGCGCATCGAAGGCATGCAGCAAGCCGTCGCTGGCGCCCAGGTACAGCATTTTGCGCCGCTGCAGCAGCGCCTGGCGGTGCAAGCCATAGCCGGTACCCGGCATGCCCAGCCCGGGCGCGCCCACGTACACGAGATTGCCGTATGGCGCCGCGCCCAGGCTGCCTGACCTGCGCCGCAGGAAACCGCCTGGCTGGCCCACCTCGTGCGTGCGCTGGCCCAGCAGGTACGCCAGGCGCGCCTCGCCCCGGCCATCGCCACTGTCGAATGCGCCGCGCTGCGCTGCGTCGAGGCGGTTCCAGGCCAGCGGCATCAGGCTGCCCTGGGCGTCGAGCGTGTAGACGGGACGCAAGAACGCGGGCGCGCCATCCGGCACGGGCTTGTCCTGTCCGCCGGCAATCCACCATGGCTTGCCGGGAAGCAATGCGCCATCGGCCCCCACGGCAAACGCGGTGCGCGACAAGGTCATGCCGCCATCGGCCAGGCGCAGCTGCGTCTGGAACCAGTATGCCTCTTCCGTGCCGGTGGCCAGCGCCATCAGGGCCGGTCCTGCGAGCGCCGCCGGCAAGGTGCCCTTATCGGCTGCCGCGAAGGCTGCGCGCAGTCCCGCGATCAGGGCGGCCGGATCGCTGCCGGGCAAGTAATGACCGGGCCAGCGGCCATCGAGGCTCCATTCATCCAGCGCGCCGCCCGTCGCGCTCTTGAAGGGGTTGGCGTCGCCATTCGCATCGAGAAAGCCGCCATACTTGGACGCCAGCAGCAAGGGAGTGGCGGCAGATTCGCCGGCCGGATCGCCCTGGCGCAAGTCGCCCGCATAGTGCTCGACCTTTGCGCCGCCGTCGTTCTTGCCGCCGGGACGCAGGGCCTGCACGTGCGACCAGTAGGCCAGGCCCGCCGCATGGTAGCTGGCGCCACTCGCCCCGTCGGCCAGCAATTCCAGCGCCGCCAGCTCCGGCCGTGGCGCGGGATTGCCGGGCATGCCGCCGCTTTCCAGGCTGCCCACCGCATGCGTCCAGGCCATCGCATCGAACGGCGGCGGCGCAAAACTGTCCGGCGCGCGGGCGCGGTCGCCGGATGCGGCAGGAGTGACCGGGACATTGCCGGGCACGTAACGATCGCCCGCCATGCCCGCATCGCCGAGGCTGACGACGATGTGCCGCTGGCAACTGGCCGTTTGCGGGTCGCTCCATTGGGTCACGACCGGCAAGCCGTCGTCGATGGCAGGCGGGGCCGTGGCAGGCGGCACCGGGGCGCTCGCTTGCCGTCCCTGCAGGTAGCGCAGCGATTCGTACAGCAATTCGGCCAGCGGCGCCGCCCTGGCGTACGCGCCAGGATGCCCCGCATTGCCGCGGCCCAGGCCATTGATGTAAGCGGTCACCCCGCCGCCAAGGCCCGCGCCCTGGGCCGCAGCTTCGGCCATAAATACGCCGGTGGCGGGATTCCACTCGGTGCCGGCATTGTCTTGCGGCAAATAGTCGGGCGCCGTCCAGCGCTGCCTGCCCACGTGGGCCAGCGGCGCGCGCAGCACGCCGCCATACACGGGGCCGGCGCTGGCGGGCACGCCGTTCAAATGGCCAAACACGCCCACGCGCACCCTGCCGCCATGGCGCTGCACGGCGCCCACCGGCTTGTAGTTCTTGCCATACGCCAGGCACAAGTCGTCGCGCAGCGGCCCCTCGTCAGCGTCGCACACGCGCACGCGCGCGAGGAACACCCCGTGCGTAGCAGCAAGGCCAGGCGCATCGCAAGTGCCGCCCGCAGACTGGCCAAGGCTGGCGTCGCCGAACAGCAGGCGGTTGCGGCAGGACACGATGGCCAGTTGCGCCAGCGCAAATGGCGTCGCCGCCGCCACGCCGGCCTGCAAGACCTTGCGCGGGAAAAAGACGGGGTGGGCAAAAAAGTCGATGGGGCTGCCGGCATCAGGCAGGTAGGCGCGCTGCAGCACCGTCTTGCGCACTTCGTCGATGACGCGGTCGCCGCCCGTCAGCGCATAGCGGACGAGGTCGAGCATGCTGGTGCTGGCCCAGTTGAGAAAGTTGCCGCTGAAACTATCGCCGCCGCAACCGTGCAGCGCATCGGCCGGTTTCAGCACGGAGAAGTAAGCGGTCGCTACGCGCAAGTCCGGCAACATGACGCCATCCTTGCTGCGATACGGATAGCTGTAGCACATGCGCGCATGAAAATACCCTGCGTACTCGCGCTGCGGCGCATACTCGCCGCCATGCGCGGCAGCGGCTGCCGCATGCGTGAAGGACAGGTTGAGCAACAGATTCGGCGGCACCCTGGCGCCGTGCAAGCCCGCGTCGGCCCGTGCCAGCGTCACCGGCGGGACGGCGGCGGCAAGGGCGCCGCCGCAACAGAGGCTGGCCAGACAGGCCAACAGCATCAGCCAGACGCAGCCGGCATGCCGCCGGGCAGACCGCAAAGCAGGCCACAAAGTGGACGGCAAAGTGGGCGGCAAGATGAACCACGACGCCCTCATGGCCCCGCTCCCGCCGCCTGCTTGCGGTAATAGCTTTGCAGCACGACTTGCGTGCTTTCCTGCGCGCCAAAACCGATGGCCGTGATGCGGTACACATAGCTTTCCGTGGCCAGGCCGCCGGCCGCTGCCGTGGCCTGCGCGCCGGGCGGGTGAAACGGCAGCAGTTCGATAAGGTAGCGGGGCCGGCGCGACGGCAGGAATCCCTGCCCCGTCTGCATGACGGCGCCCGTAAACTGGCCATACGACACGGCGCGGCTGCTTCCTTCTGCGCCATCGAGGTCCATGCTCAACCAGAGGGCCGGCGCCTCCGGGGCCGCGGGCAGGCACAGGCCCAGCGCGCCTCCCTCGCCGCAGCCGTCCGCGAACCCGGCCGCACTGCCTGGTGCGAAGAGGCTGCTGCGTCCCGGCGCGCCGGGCAAGCCTTCGAGATCGTTTTGCGCATCCATCAATGCCTCCTCCGCCGCCTGGAACGCGATCTGCCGGTCGCGCTCGCCGCGTGCCGCCTTTTCCCCCTGCAAGGCCATCTGCGCCGCCGATATGCCCAGCAACAAGATGATCACCAGCAGGCACAGCACATACACGAGGGTGGCGCCGCCGCATCGCGCACGAAGTGGGCGCCAAGGCACGCAACAGCGGACGCCCGCGCCAGCCATCGCGCCGCCCGCCTAGGCCGGCCCGTTGCGCAGCATGATGCTCGTCTGCACCAGTTGCCGCAGCCGCGAACGCGTCGCGGCAGGCAAGGATGCGCGCGCAATGCGCACGCCCGTGTCGCCGGCGCCATGCGCCTCGGCATACGCCTTGCCGAACAGGTCGAACTGCGCCGGCCCCAGTTCCGCCATCTTGTCGGCCTGTCCCGCCTCGCCATGCAGCAACAGCGCCACACGCACGCTGGCCACGCGTTTCCAGTGCGTGCGCCGTTGAAAATCGCGCTGGCGCGCAGCCGCGTCCGCCCCCTCCAGCAGCAGCGCCGCATCGTAGGCGTCGAGCGCGCTGGCATTGACATAGCGGTTCGCCACGCCGTCAGGCGGCGTATCCGTGTCGAGGCCATACAGCACCTGGAAAGCATCGACGCCACGGATGACGGCGTCCGCGCCCCAGCCGTTCGCGCCCCGGTATTTGCAGCGCAGCTCGCCTTCGCCATCGGCGCCCTGCGCCACGTAGAAAATGCTCCAGCCCCGCTGCGCCTCCGTTTGCGCGGCGCCCACGCCGAAGCCGGCGCAATTGAGCACGGAACCGTCGCCGCCCTCTTCCTTGCCGGCGCCGTAATAGCGCAAGGCCAGCACGTCGCTGCCATGCAGGGCGCCGGGCAGCGCGCCGCTGATGCCGTCGCTGTTCTTGCCCAGGCTGCGCGCGTCGAGACCGGCGATATTCGCGCTGTCGTAATCCGCATGGGCGACGGGCGCGGCGCTGCTGTCCCAATTCACATACGCCGTCTGGCGCACGGCGCGGGCGATGGCGTCGAGCGCATAGCGGGCGTTGTCATCCAGGCGAGCGCTGGCGGACTGGTCGCCATAGCTGCCGCTGGCCGCCAGCAGCACGCTACTGGCGGCCAGCATCAACAGCGCACCCAGCGACAGGGCCACCAGCAATTCGACCAGGCTCATGCCACGATGCCCGCCGTTCATGCACCGCCCCCGCCCAGCTGGAATGCCAGCCTGGGCAGCGACTCGCCTGCCGCATTCACGGCGGGCGAGCCATCGGGCAGGCGGCCGCGCCAGCCCAGCTTGATAACGATGGGCGCCCCCTTGCCGCCGCTGCACGCCCACTGCAAGCCCTGGGCGGCGGCATCCCACGCGGCAAGGTCGCGGCAGATGCGCAGGCGCGCGCCGGGCAAGGCCGCATGCAGCCCTTGCTTCCATTCGGCGATGTCGAATTGCGCCAGCTCGGCCGCGCCGCAGGCGGCAGCGCCAAGACAGTCCGGCGCGCCACCGCCAGCTTCGGCGCCGTCCGCCGCCGCGTAGGCCACATTCAGGTAGGGATTGCCCGCATCGGGGCCATTCATGAGCACGTTATTCGCGCGCATGCGCTCGGCCATGCCGGCGGCCAGTTGCACGCCTGCCGACAGCAGCGCCGACTCGTGGCGCGCGCGCAGGGCGTTCAATTGCAGGATGCTGGCGCCCAGCAGGCCCAGCGCCAACAGCAGCAGCGACACCAGCACTTCGACGAGGCTGCTGCCACCCGCAGGAAACATAGTGCGACCGTCCTTGTGCATGCGCTACTCCCTTCCGCAGAAAGAGCCGCAGGAACAGGCGGCCCAGCTACAAGATAGGCGCGCGCAAAAACCCGCGTCTGCGCTAGCGCAAACAGGACGATGATAAGTCGAGAAGAACGGCGGTGGGATTGATCAGACCGCTTGCCAGGCAAGCGCTGGCATGGTGAACACGGGGCGCAGGAGCGGCCCCATTGTCGGCAAAGTGAATGTCCGGGTAAGCGTCAGGGCTTGCGCGCCTGGCCCACTTCGGCGATCGCGTCCTGGAACTCTGCCAAGTCTTCGAAATTCTTGTAGACGGAGGCAAAGCGGATGTAGGCGATCTTGTCCAGGCGCTTGAGTTCCTGCATGACGAGTTCGCCGATATAGCCGGATTCGACTTCGCGCAAGCCGCTGGTAAGCAGCTTTTCCTGGATGGACGCGATGGCCGTATCCACAGAGGCGGCCGCGACGGGACGCTTACGCAAGGCCAGCATCAAACTGCCGCGCAACTTATCCGCAGCGAACTCCGTCCGGCTGCCATTCTTTTTGACGACGGCCGGCATGATAAGTTCAATGCGTTCGTACGTGGTAAAACGCTTGTCGCATTTGCCGCAGCGGCGGCGGCGCCGAATGGCATCCCCTTCCTCCGATACGCGCGTATCGAGAACCTGGGTGTCGCCGTGCTGGCAAAATGGACATTTCATGGGCTGGCTACAACTTTATAGTAATAATTACGGGAAATCGCCGCCCTTGTACAAAGGGCGCCCGAATCACTCCGGGCGCCCTTGGGCACGACTGGAATGTGTCATACAGAATCTTACTCCGTATGACACATTCTGGACAAATAATTATGCTGCGTACACAGGGTGCGCGTCGGCCAGTACTTTCACGGCCGCTTTCACGCGCTCGATGGTGGCGGCGTCATGCGGATTGTCCAGCACGTCGGCGATCAGGTTGCCCACTTCTTCCGCTTGCGCTTCCTTGAAACCGCGCGTCGTCATCGCCGGGCTGCCCAGGCGGATGCCCGAGGTGACGAAGGGTTTTTGCGGGTCGTTCGGGATGCCGTTCTTGTTGCAGGTGATGTGCGCGGAACCGAGGATGGCTTCGGCTTCCTTGCCCGTCAGGTTCTTGGCGCGCAGGTCGACCAGCATGACGTGCGATTCGGTGCCGCCGGACACGATGCGCAGGCCGCGCTTGATCAGGGTTTTCGCCAGCACGTCGGCGTTCTTGATCACTTGCTTCTGGTATTCGACGAATTCAGGGCTCAGCGCTTCCTTGAAGGCGACGGCCTTGCCGGCGATCACGTGCATCAGCGGGCCGCCCTGGATACCAGGGAAGATGGCCGAGTTGATGGCTTTTTCGTGTTCGGCCTTCATCAGGATGATGCCGCCGCGCGGGCCGCGCAACGATTTGTGCGTGGTCGAGGTGACGAAGTCGGCGAACGGCACCGGGTTCGGGTACAGGCCGGCGGCGATCAAGCCGGCGTAGTGGGCCATGTCGACCATGAAGTAGGCGCCCACTTCCTTGGCGATCTTGCTGAAGCGTTCGAAGTCGATCTTTTTCGAGAATGCCGACGCGCCGGCGATGATCAGCTTTGGCTTGCGTTCGCGGGCCAGACGTTCCATTGCCTCGTAGTCGATGTCTTCTTCCGCCGTCAAGCCGTAGGAAACGACGTCAAACCATTTGCCGGACATGTTCAGCGGCATGCCGTGGGTCAGGTGACCGCCTTCGGCCAGCGACATACCCATGATCAGGTCGCCTGGTTTCAACATGGCGAAGAACACGCCCTGATTCGCCTGCGAGCCGGAGTTCGGCTGCACGTTTGCGCATTCGGCGCCAAACAGCTGTTTCACGCGGTCGATGGCCAGTTGCTCGGCCACGTCGACGTATTCGCAGCCGCCGTAGTAACGCTTGCCCGGGTAGCCTTCCGCGTACTTGTTCGTCAGCTGCGAGCCTTGCGCTTCCATTACGGCTGGCGACGTGTAGTTTTCCGACGCGATCAGTTCGATGTGGTCGTGCTGGCGCGTGTTCTCTTTTTGAATGACGGCGAACAATTCAGGATCGACGTTGGCGAGGTTGTGATCTTTTGCAAACATGTAAAAACTCCAAGTATGAGGGTGCTTGTACTGGCAGGTTGGATCGAATGAGGGGAGCCGGCGTTAAGTGAATAACAACATTGGACAGGCAGCCTCTTCGTGCTTTTCCATAGTGGCTACCCAGGCGAACGGCTGATGAAAAATCTCACGTTTCCCGGTGGGTGTCCACCTTTCGCCGGTTTGCCGACCGCCATTCATGGAGATCGCCCGACTTTTCGCCAGTCACGTGAGACGTAATGGAAGTCAAATTGTAAGTTAAGTACCCAAATTGAGCAAGGAATGCAACCGTGTGGCTATAATCGCCGCGCGCCATCGCAGCCCGGGTGCGGCCACAGGCCGCCCCGGGGATGGCCGCGGCTTTTAAGCTGGGCTTAAACCTGGCCATGGCATGTAAGCGTATGTTACGAAGCTTGCCATTGCACACGCCGGATTTACAATGCTGCGGTGCAACTTATATGCAGCTTTTGCATGGCTTTCCAGCAAGCGCCCACAGTCACAAGAAGAAAAATCGCGTAAAATGTTGCTCAATCTCACTACTGGCGCAATAAACATGCCTTCAGTCTTTACCTGGAACGTACGTGTCTACTATGAAGACACCGACGCCGGCGGCATCGTCTATTACGCTAACTACCTGAAATTCTTCGAGCGCGCGCGCACCGAATGGCTGCGCGCCATCGACGTGGGCCAGCAGGAATTGCTGGAACAGCATGACGCGATGTTCGTTGTCAAAAGCGTCAACGCCGACTATCATGCGCCAGCCAGGCTCGATGACACGGTAAGATTAACCTTAAGCATAGAAAAAATGGGGCGTGCCTCCATCGTTTTCCTGCAACAAGCCTGGTGCGGCGACCGCCTGCTCAACACGGCCCGCGTCAAGATCGGCTGCGTCGATTCGGCACTGCGCCCGCGCGCCGTGCCTGATGCAGTAGCGGCCCGCATGCGCGCCGCCTGAGCCCTACCCGCCACCTCCGGACAATTCACCCAACAGACTGCCAGCCAATGAACGTTACACAAGATCTTTCTTTCCTCGCGCTCATCTCCAATGCCCATTTGATCGTGCAACTGATCATGGCCCTGCTGCTGCTGATTTCCCTGACCAGCTGGACCTACATTTTCCGCAAGATGTTTGCCGTGCGCCAGGCGCGCAAGCAAACCATCGAATTCGAACGCAGCTTCTGGGCTGGCGGCAACCTGCATGCGCTGCACCAGAACGCCAGCGGCAACCGCGACCAGAGCGGCGCGCTGGCCCGCATCTTCGACGCCGGCATGGGCGAATTCATCAAGGGCAAGGCTTCCTACGGTTCGCGCGAAGCGCTGGACGTCGGCGCCGTGCTCGACGGCGCACGCCGCGCCATGCGCGCCGCCTTCCAGCGTGAAATGGACGTGCTCGAATCGCACCTGGCCTTCCTCGCGTCCGTCGGCTCCGTCTCGCCGTACATCGGCCTGCTCGGTACCGTCTGGGGCATCATGAACGCCTTCCGCGGCCTGGCCAACGTGCAGCAAGCCACCCTGGCCGCCGTCGCGCCCGGCATTGCCGAAGCGCTGATCGCCACCGCCATCGGCCTGTTCGCGGCCATTCCCGCCGTCGTCGCCTACAACCGTTTTTCGCATGACATCGACCGCCTGGCGATCCGCTTCGAGAGCTTCGTCGAGGAATTCTCCAACATCTTGCAGCGCCAGTCGCGCTAAGAGGGAGCAAGGTCCATGGGTTCCTCCTTTAATAGTGGCGGCATGCGCGGTGGCCGTGGCCGCAAGTTCAAGTCCGAGATCAACGTCGTGCCGTATATCGACGTGATGCTGGTGCTGCTGATCATTTTCATGGTGATGCCGTCGTCGAACAATCCCAGCGTGGTGAACTTGCCCAACGCGGAAAAGTCGGCGAAACCGCCCGATGACTATATTCAGATCGTGCTGAAGCCGAATGGTTCGCTGTCGATCGGCGTCATCGGCAAGGAACAGCTGTCGCCGGAAACGGAACCGAACCGCGACGCCCTGCTGCGCAAGCTGCGCGGTTTGCACGAGAGCAATCCCGACTATCCCGTGATGATCGCGGGCGACAAGGAAAGCAAGTACGACGATGTGATCCAGCTCATTTCGGAAGCGAAAAAGATGGGCATTACCCGCGTCGGCCTGGCCACCAAGTAAGCGCAGCACCCTGTTTCCAGACTTGACCGTTTTTAGATAGACTAGACTTTGCAGACCAAACAAATCGACCATGTACTCGGCAAGCCATACAGCGTGCCGCGCGAACGCAGCCGCTGGCCCTCGCTGGGCCTGGCGCTGGCGATGCACCTTGGCCTGCTGTTTTTCCTGTGGGTGGGCGTACACTGGCAAAATACGGAACCTGTCGCCGTCGAAGCGGAAGTATGGGACCTGAAAGTGCAGACGGCCGCGCCGCCGCCCGAAGTGGCGACGGAACCGGAACCGACACCGGCGCCGCCGGAACCGCAAGTGGAACAGCCGGCCCCGCCGCCGCCACCGCCCGTGGCCGCGCCCGAGCCGAAGGTCGACCTGCGCGAGGCGGAGATCGCCCTCGAGCGCAAGAAGGCCAAGCTGAAGGAAGAAAAAGAGAAAGCGGCAGCGGAAGAACGCCGCAAGCAGGAATTGAAGGAACGCGAGGAAGAAAAGCGCGAACTGGAAAAACAGAAGCAGAAAGAAAAAGACAAGGCTGAAAAGCTGGAAAAAGAAAAGGCCGACAAGCTGGAGAAAGCCAAGCAAGCCAAAGAGAAAGAAAAAGCGGCGGAAGAAAAAGCCGAGAAAGAACTGTCCGATAAAAAAGCGGCGGCCGAAAAAGCGGCCAAGGCGAAAAAAGCGGCGGCTGAAAAAGCGGCCGCCGACAAATTGCGTGCCGATGACATGAAGCGGATGATGGCGCAGGCAGGCAATGGCACAACAGGTACGGCCGCGAAAGCGACCGCGCCACGCAAGGACAGCGGCTATGTCGCTGCCCTGACGAGCAAGATCAAGAGCAATATCGCGTACAGCGGTAGCACGGACGTGCCGGGCAACCCGCGCGCCGTGTTCAAGATCGAGCAACTGCCAACTGGGGAAATTATTTCGGTCCGAAAGATTAAAAGTAGCGGCCTGCCGGCGTATGACAGCTCGGTGGAAAACGCCATTAATAAATCGTCGCCACTGCCGAAGAAAAAAGACGGCACCGTGGAACGCGAGATTGAACTCATATTCGAGATGAAGGATTTGCCTAAATGATGACCATGAAAAAAATGAGCTATGTCGTGCTCTGCGCCGGCCTGATGCTGGGAGCCTCCGGCGCCCAGGCGCAGCTGCGCGTGGAGATTACGGGGATCGGCAGCAACCAGATCCCGGTGGCTGTCGCCAGCTTCGTCAATGAATCGGCGGCGCCGCAGTCGCTGTCGGGCATTATCAAGGCCGACCTGGCGCGCAGCGGCGTGTTCAAGCTGATCGACGCCGATGCGCCCGTGTCGGAAACGGCGCCCGTCAGCTACGAGCAGTGGAAATCGCGCGGCGCCGACGCCCTGGCGGCCGGCACCGTGCAAAGCATGGCCGATGGCCGCCTGGACGTGCGCTACAAGCTGTTCGATACCATCAAGGGCGCCCAGATCTCCAGCATGAACAATGCGGCCGCGCCGCAATTCAACCGCTTGCTGGCGCACAAGATCGCCGACGACATCTATGAAAAGTTGACGGGCGTCAAAGGCGCGTTCGCCACGCGCATCGCCTACGTCACGCAATCGGGCCGCGAATACCGCCTAGAAGTGGCCGACGCCGATGGCGAAGGCATCCAGGTCGCCCTGCGTTCGAACGAGCCGATCATTTCGCCGTCGTGGTCGCCGGACGGCACCAAGGTCGCGTATGTGTCGTTCGAAAAGAAAAAGCCCATCGTCTACGTGCAAAACCTGGTGACGCGCCAGCGCACCATCGTGTCGAATGAAAAAGGCAGCAACTCGGCGCCGAGCTGGAGCCCGGACGGCTCGCGCCTGGCCGTGGCCCTGTCGCGCGACGGCCATACCCAGGTCTACACCGTCAATGCCGACGGCAGCGGCTTGCGCCGCGTCAGCACCAGCAGCGGCATCGATACGGAACCCCAATTCTCGGCCGATGGCCAAAGCATTTATTTCACCAGCGATCGTAGCGGCGGACCACAAATCTACCGCATGTCGACCAGCGGTGGCGAAGCCAAGCGCGTGACGTTTGGCGGCTCCTACAACATCAGCCCGCGGATTTCGTCCGACGGGAAGACACTCGCTTATATTTCCCGTCGCGACGGCAATTTCCAGCTCTACGCGCTCGACCTGGCTAGTGGCCAGGAACTGCGCCTGTCGGACACCGCCAACGACGAATCACCGAGCTTTTCGCCCAACGGGAAATATATCATGTACGCGACCGAATCCGGACGACGCAAGTCGCTGGCAGTGGTATCGGTGGATGGCCGCGTCAAACAGCGTTTGACTACGCAAGCTGGCAATATCAAGGAGCCCACCTGGGGTCCTTTTATGAAGTAAATGCTGTACAGTTTCACCTTTAACCATGACCCGGAGAATAAAAATGAGTAACTTTAAAAGTTTGGCTTTCATCGCCGCTACCGCAGCCCTGCTGTCCGCCTGCAGCACCCCAGTCAAAGTAGCAGAGACCCCAGTGGTTGAGCGCGCTCCTGAAAAAGTCGTCGCTCCAGTTGACACCCGTCAAGTTCAGCCAGTAACGACCGCATCGGTCGATCCACTGGACGATCCAAAAGGCGTGCTGGCTAACCGCAGCATCTACTTCGACTTCGACAAATACGTCGTGCGCGAAGCGGACACCCCAGTCGTGCAAAACCACGCTGGCTACCTGGTGAAAACGCCTAGCCGCAAGATCCTGATCCAAGGTAACACCGATGAACGCGGTGGCGCTGAGTACAACCTGGCCCTGGGCCAGAAACGTGCTGAAGCCGTGCGCAAGTCGATGGCAGCCCTGGGCGTGCCAGAAGGCCAAATGGAAGCCGTGTCGCTGGGCAAAGAAAAGCCTAAAGCTCAAGGCAGCAACGAAGCAGCATGGGCAGAAAACCGCCGCGCTGACATCGTTTATTGATGTTCAGGGGTGAGCGCGGCAGCATTGACGCTTACCTAACTGGCCAGTCATAGGCATAATAATGGGGCGCAGCGCGGTGATTCACCGCCCGGCGCCCCGTTTGCATGTTTGCGTAACTTTTGAAAGCCCGACTCATGATGACATTCTCGAAAGCCGGCGTCGCCGCCGCCTTGATGGCCGCGTTTGCCTACCTGCCCCTGCACGCCAACGCCGCCCTGTTCGATGACGACGAAGCACGCAAGGCCATCCTCGAGCTGCGCGCCAAGGTCGACGCCATGGCGCGCGACCTGAACAGCCGCATCGACGCCAAGGCGGACAAGACCAGCACCTTGAGCCTGCTCAACCAGCACGACCAGACCATGCAAGAGATCGCCCGCCTGCGCGGCCAGATCGAAGTACTGGGCAACGACCTGGCAAACACGCAAAAGCGCCAGAAGGATTTCTACACCGATATCGATGCGCGCCTGCGCAAGCTCGAACCGCGCCAGGTCACCATCGATGGCCAGGAAGCGGCCGTGGGCGTGTCCGAGCAAAGCGCGTACGAATCCGCGTTCGGCCTGTTCAAGTCCGGCGACTACAAGGGCGCCGTGACGGCCCTGGACGGCTTCGTGAAACGCTATCCGGAATCGGCCTACGCGGCCAACGCGCAATACTGGCTGGGCAACGCCTATTACGCCCAGCGCGACTGCAAGAGCGCCATCACGGCCCAGCAGGCCGTGCTGAAACACTACCCGGACAGCCCGAAAGCGCCCGACGCCATGCTCAACATCGCCAGCTGCTACACGGAGCTGAAAGACAAGCCGAACGCGACCAAGACGCTGAACGCCCTGATCTCGCGCTACCCGGACTCCAGCGCGGCCCAGGCCGCCAAGGAACGGGGCGGCAAAAAGTAAAAGCGGGGAAAAAGTTGCCCGTTAGGTTTGACAGAATCCCGGGCACCCCCTATAATCTTTCTTCTTCGGGTCGTTAGCTCAGCTGGTAGAGCAGCGGACTTTTAATCCGTTGGTCGCAGGTTCGAATCCCGCACGGCCTACCACGAATACGCAGTACTGATCTGCTTGCGAGTTGTTATAGCAAGCATTTTTTTACGGCACAGTGTTACCGAAGTTGTTGTAAAAAGTTTTTGGGTCGTTAGCTCAGCTGGTAGAGCAGCGGACTTTTAATCCGTTGGTCGCAGGTTCGAATCCCGCACGGCCTACCAAATACTACAGAGAAGCCAACCGTTCGCGGTTGGCTTTTTTGTTTTCGGCAGCATCACCTGCACGGGATGCGACCGCTGACGCAAATCAAACACCCTGCCACCTGCGATGCGCCTCTGTCGAACTGTCGTATAATCAGGCAATCATGAACGACCCCCTACCCTCGACCACGTCCGCATTTGAGACAGCGGAAGCAGCCGAAACCTATGACCACTGGTTTCGCGCCAAGGTATTGTCATCACTAAATGATGACCGCCCTGTCCATCCACATGCAGCGGTCATGGCGCAACTGAAGAAAATCGTCGCAGCCCAGCCTGATGACCATGCTGCCGATTCGATGGAAGGCTAACAACGCCTAACAAAACCGTAGCGAGCGGAAGTAAGTTGTGGTTGAGAAGCGCAACTGTACGAAGGTACAGTGAGCATCGCAGACCGCAAATTACGACGCGCAGTAGGTTTTGACAGGTGTTCTAAAGCGCAGGAAGATTTGACCGCGATCCTCACTTACATCGCGCAGCGCAACCCGCCAGCAGCACTTCAGCTTTACAACGACATCGACAACGCCATCTCCCAACTTCCAAATCATCCTCATTTATACCGGACCGGAAGAGTTGCCGGCACGCGGGAACTGGTTGCTCACCCAAACTATGTCGTCGTATATCGCGTTGAGGCAAGCGCAATAGAAATTCTTGCCGTCATGCATACACGGCAACTATACCCCTGAACCTCTCCCCTCCCCGCATACCGGAAACCAGTCGTTAACGCGACACCAGCGCCGGCCTCCCGGCCAGATGCGCCACCACGCTGCCCATCGCCCGCCCCAGCGGCACCTCCACCCAGCGGCAAAACGCGGCACCGGCCGCCAGGCTGGCGCCCCAGGCCGTCAGCATGCCCAGCGCCTGCCACTCCGGCTCAAGCGGGACATAGCTGATAAACAGCGCATTGACCAGCAGGCTGACGGGAAAGTGGACGAGAAACACGGCATACGAGATACGTCCCAGGGTGTTGATGACGTTCCAGGCGCCGCCCTGGGACGGCGTGCGGGCGCGGCCGAACAGGAACAGGGCACAGGCGACGATCAGTGCCAGCGCGATGCGGCTGCGGTAGTCGACGGCCAGGGCCAGCAGGACGGGCACGGCGGCCATGGCCATGAGCGCGGTCATGGCGCCGGGTTTGCGGGCCGGATCGCTGGCCCACCAGGCCAGCATGCCGAGACCGTAGCTGCCGAAGAAATACGGCGCCCAATTGTCCCAGCCCGCGTCGAGATTGAAATACAGCAAGGAAAAGGTGATGCCCACGGTGACGGCCAGCGGCATCAGCCAATGCCCGCGCCGCTGGCCCGCCAGGCGGCCGCCCAGCCACAGCAGCGCTACCGTCAGCAAATACAGCTGGAAATCGATGGCCACGTACCAGGCGCCGGCCGACAGCGACTCATAGCCGAGCACGCCGTGCAGCAGCAAGGCATGGGCACTCAGCTGGCCCAGGGTGACGGCGGCCGACATGGAATCGTGCAGCATCCAGATGCCGGCCACGGGCGTGACGATGGCCGCGAGCAAGGTGGCTGCGAGGAAAGGCGGCGCCAGCTTGGCATAGCGGCGCCAGATCGCCTGCAGCGGCGTGGCAATGCCGGGGCGGCCGGCGGGCGACAGGGATTTGGCGACGAGAAAGCCGCCGATGACGAGGAACACTTGCACGGCGATGCGCGCGCTACCGCCCAGCCAGCCTAGCAGCTCGGGCCACAGGGGTTGCACGTAGTCGGACATGGGCCCGTAAAACGCCAGGTGATGCAACACGATCAACTGCGCCGCGCCTGCCTTCAAACCATTGATCCAGCCAAACTGCGGACGATGTGCCAGGTCCGCCTGTGATACCACTGCTGCTGCCGTCATTCCCATCCCTTGCCATGCCAGGTAGTCTCGCCAGCCCATCGCGCAACAGGCGCGCGGCTGAGGATTTACCGAAAGGCCGATATCATAGCCGAGCCTGGAAAATGGCGGGGCACGGCAGGCGGCTAAACTGTCGGCTTTTCCGCCTGCGGCGGCTCGGGCGCCAAGGGCTGCTGCGCCAGGATGGCATCCAGCAAGCCGGGGAAGCGGCTCTCGATATCGGCGCGGCGCAGGGTATTCATGTGCGTCGTGCCCGCGTTTTCCGTGTAGACGAGGCCCGCTTCACGCAAGACCTTGAAATGGTGGGAAACGGTCGATTTCGGCCGTCCGCCATCAAGGTCGCCGCAAGCGGCCGCGTCGACGCGGGCCAGGTGGCGCACGATGTCGAGGCGGATGGAATCGCTCAGGGCGTACAGCACGCGCTCGAGGACGAATTCGCTGGCGGGAGGATGTTTGTGTGGGCGCATGAGCAGAATCATACAGCATGCGCTATACTAATTCCATTCTTCGAATATTTACGAACTACCGAATCAGCATTCCCTGACATTTCCACCAACAAACACAAAGGCCACCATGTCCGCCCTCTTCCAGCCCTACACCCTCAAAGGCATCACCCTGCGCAACCGCATCGCCGTGCCGCCCATGTGCCAGTACATGGCCGTCGATGGCCAGGCCAACGACTGGCATCTGTCGCACTACGCGGGCATGGCGCGCGGCGGCGCCGGCCTGGTGATCGTCGAAGCGACGGCCGTGGCGCCCGAAGGCCGCATCACGCCAGGCTGCACGGGCATCTGGAACGATGATCTGGCGCAAGCCTTCGTGCCGGTGGTAAAGGCCATCAAGGCGGCCGGCTCCGTGCCCGGCATCCAGATCGCCCACGCGGGCCGCAAGGCCAGCGCCAACCGCCCCTGGGAAGGCGACGACCATATCGCGCAAGGCGACGCGCACGGCTGGCAAACCATCGCCCCGTCCGCCATCGCCTTTGGCGGCGGCCTGCCGAAAGTGCCGCGCGCCATGGACCTCGACGATATTGCCCGCGTGAAACAGAACTTCGTCGACGCGGCCATGCGCGCCCGCGAAGTGGGCTTCGAATGGCTGGAACTGCACTTCGCCCACGGCTACCTGGCGCAAAGCTTCTTTTCCGCCCACTCGAACCAGCGCGACGATATCTATGGCGGCAGCCTGGAAAACCGCAGCCGCTTCCTGCTGGAAACATTGAAAGCCGTGCGTGAAGTGTGGCCCGAGCACCTGCCGCTGACTATCCGCTTCGGCGTGCTGGAATTCGACGGCCGCGACGAGCAAACCCTGCTCGAATCGATAGCCCTCGTGCGCCAGTTCAAGGATGCCGGCATGGATATGATCAGTGTCAGCATGGGCTTTACCATTCCCGACGTGGCGATTCCCTGGGGTCCGGCCTTCATGGGCCCGATTGCCGAGAGAGTGCGACGCGAAGCGGGCGTGCCCGTCTCGTCCGCCTGGGGCTTCGGCACGCCGGCGATTGCAGAGCGCGTCGTCAAGGAAGAACAGCTGGACGTGGTGATGGTCGGCAAGGCGCACCTGGCCAACCCGCACTGGGCATATTTTGCCGCCAAGGAACTCGGCGTGGAACGCGCCTCGTGGACCCTGCCGGCGCCCTACGCGCACTGGCTGGAACGCTACTGATCATCCTTGACCGTCGCCGGATGCCCCTCCAGGGGCAGTTCCGGCAGGAACAGCAGGAAGACCAGCCCCACCAGCAGCAGCACGGCGCCGGCGCCGAACACGCTGGCAATCGCATGGCGGTACACCTCCACCGTCTGCACGGCCGCCTGCGCGCCCAGCGCCGAAACGGCTTCCACGCCATGCTGGTGCAGCTGGCGGGCGAGGATGGCGCCGGACGCCGTCACGCCCAGCAAGCCGCCCAGCGAGCGGAAGAAGGCCAGCATGGCCGTACCCACGCCGCGGCGCGCCAGCGGCAAGGCATTTTGCACGGCGATCGTCATGTTCGGCATCACCAGCCCCAGCCCCGTGCCCAGGAAGAAGATGGCCGGCTCGATGATCCAGTAACCGCGCGACGTTTCCATGGCCCAGGCCAGCACGGCAAACGCCACGACCGCCACGGCCAGCCCCGCCACCTGCACCATCTTGTACTTGCCCGAGCGCGACAGCACCCGGCCATTGAACATCGACGACGCCACCAGCCCCACCATCATCGCCACCGTCATGACGCCCGATTCGGCGGGACTGGTGCCCATCACCAGCTGGAAGAACAGGGGAAAGAAGACGCTGGCGCCCATCAGGCCCATGAACGTCATGGCCATCACCAGGCTGGCGATATTGAAGGTGCGGTTCTCGAACAGGTCGGGCGGCAGCACGGGTTCATCCACCCGCCCCACGTGGAACGCCAGCCAGATCCCCAGCAGCACGGCGACGCCGCCGCACACCTTGATCGCCAGCGCATCCCACGGCCACTCGGTGCCGCCCAGCGCCAGCACCAGCAGCGCCGCCGTGACGGCGCCCGTCAGCAAGGCGGAGCCAAGATAGTCGATCCGGTGCGCATGCGCGGGCGCGGGTTTGCGCATGGCGCGCGCGATGATGACAAAGGCGGCCGCACCGACGGGCAGGTTGACAAAGAAAATCCAGTGCCACGACAAGGCGTCCGTGATCACGCCGCCCAGCACGGGGCCCAGCACGCTGGTGACGGCAAACACGATGGGCACCATGCCTTGCCGCTTGCCCCGCTCGGCGGGCGGCACGATGTCGCCGATGATGATTTGCGCCAGCGGCATGAAGCCGCCCGCGCCCAGGCCCTGGATGGCGCGGAAGATGATCAGTTCCGTCATGTTCTGCGCCAGCCCGCACAGCACGGAACCGAGCAGGAAGGTCAGCAGGGCCGTGAAGATCATGGGGCGGCGGCCGTACTGGTCGGCCAGCTTGCCGTACAGGGGCATGGTGGCCGTCGAGGCCAGCACATACGCCGTCACCACCCACGACAGGTGCGCCATGCCGCCCAGGTCATCGACGATGCGCGGCAAGGCCGTCGCGACGATGCTCTGGTCCAGCGCGCCCAGGCCCAGCACGGCCATCAGGCCCAGGTAGGTGGCGCGCACTTCGCGCTCCGTCAATGGCGCCTCTGCGCCTGCGGGTATGCCGAGGCTGCTCATGCCTGGCCTATCTCGAGCAGCGGCTGCATGGCGGCGGCCAGCGCATCGACCTGCTGCGGCGTCAGGCGGGCGATGCGCCGCGCCAGCGCATCGCGGCGCCGCGCGCGCAAGGTGTCGAGGATGGCCAGGCCATGCGCGGACACGTGCAGGCCGGAACGGCGCCGGTCCTGCGGATCGGGCGCGCTGCGCTCGACGAGACCAGCCTCTTCGAGCGACTTGACCTGCGCGCTGACGGTCGGCCCGCGCACGTTCTGCAGGCGCGCCAGCGCCGCCACGCCGATGCCGGGCTGCTCGTGGATCAGCGCCAGCAGCATGTACTGCATCATCGACACGCCGCCTTCCAGCTCGCCCCCTTCGCGCTGCATCGAGCGCAGCAGGCGCTTGAACGCCGTGCGCAATTCATCGGACAACGCCAGCGCGCGTTCGGGGATGGGAAGGTCTTCGGTAGTGGGCATGGGGATATATAAATAGGTAGGCTATCTACCTATATTAGACCCTGCATGAGGGCCATGCAAGGCTTTTTTCCGCCCACACGCCACCCAGCCCTTCCCAAAACCGCCGTTGGCCGTCATAATAGCCGCCCTTGGGTCGTTAGCTCAGCTGGTAGAGCAGCGGACTTTTAATCCGTTGGTCGCAGGTTCGAATCCCGCACGGCCTACCAAGATTCAGTCGTCAGCATGGCCAGCATGTTGATACGGCACAGCGTTACCGCAGTAAGTAGTCAAAGTTTTTGGGTCGTTAGCTCAGCTGGTAGAGCAGCGGACTTTTAATCCGTTGGTCGCAGGTTCGAATCCCGCACGGCCTACCAAATACTTCAGAAAAGCCCACGAATTCCGGTTCGTGGGCTTTTTTGTTTGACAGTTCCCCTCCCCCAATTCGATACCCTCAGGATTGAGTCTACTGAATCAAACCACGATTATCTTTCCCCAGTTCATAAATACAATGGACGGCATGGCGGCACAGGCAATGCCTGCGCCCGCATCACCGCATCGTATTTGACCGAAAGGACTGGCCATGAAAAAACTCTTCACTCCGTATGACCTCGCAGGACTGACCCTACCCAACCGCATCGTCATGGCGCCCATGACGCGCTCGCGGGCCAAGGATGGCGTACCCGACGCGCAGACGGCGCTGTACTACGCCCAGCGCGCGTCGGCTGGCCTGATCATCAGCGAAGGCATCCCCGTCAGCCGCGAAGGCACGGGCTTTCTGTTCGTGCCCGGCCTGTACACGGATGCCCAGGAAGCCGGCTGGCGCCAGGTGTGCGACGCCGTGCACGCACGGGGCGGGCGCATCTTCGCCCAGCTGTGGCATGTGGGCCGCCTGTCGCATACGTCGCTGCAAGCCGGTGGCGCGGCGCCCGTGTCGTCCGTGGCCCGCCGCGCGGACAACTCGTCCGCGTTTGCCTGGGCGTCGCCTGGCGTGGCTGGACAAGTCCCCGCCAGCGCGCCGCGCGCCCTGGATGCCACCGACATCCCCCGCATCGTCAACGATTTCGTGCTGGCCGCACGGCGCGCCATGGCCGCCGGTTTCGATGGCATCGAACTGCACGGCGCGAACGGCTATCTGTTCGAACAATTCATCAACGGCGCCCTCAACACGCGCGACGACGCGTATGGCGGCATGCTTTCCAACCGCCTGCGTTTGATCCTCGACACCATCGACGCCCTGAGTGCGGAAGTGGGCGCGCAGCGCGTCGGCGTGCGCATCTCGCCATTCGGCCGCCTGTACGACATGCAGCCGTTCGACGACGAGGCGGCCACCTGGCTGGCCCTGGCCGAAGCGCTCAACGCGCGCGGCCTCGCCTACGTGCACACGAGCGACCAGCTGACCCTGGGGCAGACGCCGATTCCCGCCGGCTTCGCGGCCGACTTCCGCCGCGCCTACCGCGGCACGCTGATCTCGGCGGGCGGCTTCGACGGCGACAGCGCGGAAGCGGCGCTGCACGATGGCCGCATCGACCTGGCCGCCTTCGGCCGCCCGTTCATCGCCAACCCCGACCTGGTCGAGCGCCTGCGCCACGGCTGGCCGCTGGCGCAGGCCGAGCGCGCCACCTTCTACGGCCCGCACGGCGCGAACGGCTATACGGACTACCCCGCCTTTGCGGCGCAGTAAATAAAAGGACACACGATGAACATGCAAACACTGCTGGACCTGGAAGCCATCAAGAACCTGCGCATCCGCTACAGCCACTTATTGGACAGCAACCGCATCGATGAATTGTCCGAGCTGTTCGCGCCGGACGCCGTCTGCAACGCGGGACTGGGCGCATGGCGGGGGCGCGACGCCATCCGCGCCGGCCTGCAGCGGGCCTTCGACGACTACGACACGGAGCGCCACGGCAGCTATCCTTTCCTGCACGCCGTGACGAACCACTGGGTGGAACTGCTCGACGCCGACACGGCGCAGGGGCGCTGCTACCTGATCGACCTGCACACGCGCCAGCCGGAACAACGCGACCCGTGGATACTGCTCGGTGCATATGCGGACGAATACCGCCGCATCGACGGCCGCTGGCAGATCAACCGCTCGCAGCTCGACATCGTCTGGCCCGCGCGCAATGGCGGTGGCGGCCAGCCCGGCGACGATCTGGAACTGCCCGCACGGGAGGTCACATGACGGCGGCTGGAACGAACATGGACCTGGCGCAGCACGCCCCGTTCCGGCGCGTGTTCAGCCCGGGCAAGCTGACCTTCGGCCTGATCGCGCCGCTGGAAGCGTATCCCGGCACGCCCGTGCCCACGCTGCAAGACCACGAACGCATGGCCAGGCTGGTCGACGATGCGGGCTTTGCCAGCATCTGGCTGCGCGACGTACCCTTCCTCGACCCGGCCTTCGGCGACGCGGGGCAGGTATTCGATCCCTTCGTGTATGCGGGCTTCCTGGCCTCGGTCACCAAACGCATCAGCATCGGCACGGCCGGCATCGTGCTGCCCTTGCGCGATCCCGTCATCGTCGCCAAGCAGGCGGCCTCAGTGGATCAATTGAGCGGCGGACGCTTCCTGCTTGGCCTGTCGACGGGCGACCGCCCGGCCGAATACCCGGCCTTCGGCGCCGATTTCGACAATCGCGACGAACGCTACCGCGAAGCCTTCGCGCTGCTGCGCCAGCTGGGCGGGCAAGACTTCCCCGCCGCCACGACGCAGCATTACGGCACCCTGGACGGCACCCTGGACCTGCTGCCCAAGCCCGTGCGCCGGCGCCTGCCCATGCTGGCGATCGGCCGCTCGCGCCAGCCCATCGACTGGCTGGCGCGCAATGTCGACGCGTGGATCTGGTCCGTCGACGATGGTCAAGCGATCCAGGACATCCTGGCCAGCCTGCGCCACCATGCGGGCGGGCAGCCGCCGCCCGCGTATGGCTACGCCACCTTCTTCGACCTGGACAAGGACCCGGACGCGCCGCCCCGGCGTTTCTACAATGTGGTGCGCATCGGCCGCCATGCCCTGATCGAACGCTGGCAGGAGCAGCGCGAACTGGGCGTGCGCCACGTGGCGCTCAACATGAAGCCGTCGCAACGCCCGGCCGAGGAAGTCATCGCAGAGATGGCCGAGCATGTGCTGCCCCTGTTTAATGCGGACTGAGACCGGTCAAGCGGCCGGATGAAACACGGGATTCGGTGCGGCCGCCAGCGCCACCAGCGCATCGATGGCTGCGCGCAGCCTGGGCTTCACGTAGCGCGTCGCAGGCCACACGGCGTGAATCGGCATTTCGCCGCCCGCATGCTGTTGCAGCACGGGCACCAGCTGGCCCGACGCCAGGTGCGCATCGATCAGCCAGGTGGGCAGTTGGCACAGGCCGGCGCCCGCCAGGGTCGCCGCCAGCATCGCCTCGCCATCGCGCAACGCATGCCGCACGCGGATCGCCTGCTCGGTGGAGCTGCCGTCGGCCTCGCGCAGCAGCCAGACTGCCGGCCCTTGCCGGCGCCAGCCCACGATGCAATCGTGGCGGGCCAGGTCATCGCGCACCTGCGGCGTACCGTGGCGCGCCAGGTAGGACGGGGTGGCGCAGATCAGCAGCCGCTGCGTGCCCAGCTGGCGCGCCACCAGGTCGGCATCGTTGTTCAGCGCGCCGATGCGCACGGCCAGGTCGATGCCCTCCTCGACCAGGTTGACGGTGCGGTCCGTAAAGGTCACGGCCAGCTCGATGCCCGTGTGCTGTTCGGCCAGCGCCAGCAAGGTGGGCAGGATGTGGCGGCGGCCGAACGCGGCCGGCACGTCGACGCGCAGGCGTCCCGTGGGCACTTGCTGGCCGACGATCAGGCCATGCTCCGTCGCCTCCAGGTCTTCCAGCATCTGCACGCACATGTCGTAATACGTGCGCCCTTCCGGCGTCAAGGTCAGGCGGCGCGTGGTACGGTGCAGCAGCTTGGTGCCCAGGCGCGCTTCCAGGCGCGACACGCTCTTGCCCACGCCCGACGCCGTCACGCCTTGTGCGGCGGCAGCGGCGGCAAAACTGCCCAGCTTGACGGTCATGACGAAATCGTTGATGCCATCGAAGCGGTCGTCGTTATGCATATATATCGTGGAATCCAGAGAATGAATTGAGCGATTTTACGCCGATTGCATGCTTGCAGTCTTCAACACGCTGGCGGGCGCTGCAGAGCGCCGCGCCGCCCTTCACCCGGCCATCGCGCCATACCTGCCCGGCGTCACGCCCATCACCCGCTTGAACATGGCGATGAAGGCGCTGACGGTGTCGTAGCCCAGGTCCAGTGCAATCGTCGTGACGGACTGGCCGGCGGCCAGCAACTCCAGGGCGCGCAGGATGCGGGCGCGCTGGCGCCAGGCGGACGGAGTAAAACCGGTCTCGATCGTGAAACGGCGCGCCAACGTGCGCGGCGACACGCCGGCCCAGGCGGCCAGCGCTTCCACGCCCCGTTCGTCGGCCAGGTCATCGAGCACGGCGCGCGCCACGCGCACCAGGCGCGGGTCCATGGGTAGCGACAAACCGAACGGCTCGTGCGGCGCGGCGGCGATCTCGTCGAGGATCACGCCTGCCACCCGCTCCTGCTGAGCGCCCAGCGCGCCGTCGTCCCAGGCGCTGGCGCGGCCCACCGCCTCGCGCAGCAAGCCCGAGACACGCATCACGCACGGTGCGGCCGGCAGACCGCCGCAACTGGCCTCGTCCACATACACGCTCCAGCCCGCAAACGGTCCATGCGAACGCAGCCCATGCACATGATGGGGCGGCATCCACACGCAGTGGCTGGCCGGCACCACCCATTGCCCGCTGTCGGCGGCAACGGAAAGCAAACCCCGCATGGCGCCGAACAGCTGGCCGCTGGCATGGCGGTGCGCCGCCGTCACCCGTTCCTGCGGCTGGGACATGCGCATGGCGCGCAGCGGCGCCAGCAGCGTCGGCGGAAAAGTTGGCAGATTTGACGTATCGATAGTCATAAACAACGCAGGCAAGACAATCCCGCCATCATACAGTGAAGTCTTTCGATATTCAGGAGTGCAGCATGCGAGCAGAAGACGTGTTACCGGATCAACAAAACCAGGGCCAATTCAATGGCGTCACCGTGCGCAAGGGCACGGTGGGCGCCTTCCTCGCGAATGCCAGGCTATGGCTGGACGACACGAGCAGCAGCGCCGAAAAAGCCATCGCCGAGCGCGACATCCTCGACGCGCTGCCCGCCCTGCACGCGCTGGGGCTGTTCGACATCGTGCAAGTGCGCGATGCTGCGCTGCGCGAACTGGTATCGCCATCGGCCGCGTAGGCGACACTGGCTCGTCGCGGGCGCGCATTTCCTCTATCATGCTGCTTTGCCCGCCTTCGCACCCGCCATGCCGTTTACCATTGCCGCCCCCGTCCACAGCGAACTGATCATCAAGAAAAGCCGTTTCATCGGTTGCGTGCAGCCGATGACGGACCGCGCCAGCGCGCAGCAGGTGGTCAACGATTTAAAGGCGCAGCATCCGGGCGCCTGCCATGTGTGCTGGGCGCTGCTGGCGGGCGGGCAATCGGCGGCCGTCGACGATGGCGAGCCGAGCGGCACGGCCGGGCGGCCCATGCTCGACGTGCTGCGCCACCAGGACCTGGAAGGCGTGCTGGCGACCGTCGTGCGCTACTTCGGCGGCATCAAGCTGGGTGCGGGCGGCCTCGTGCGCGCCTACACGGACAGCGTCGCGCAAGCGTTGTTGCAGGCGGAAAAGACGGCCATCGTGCGCCAGCGTACCCTGCGCTGCACGGTGCCGTATGCGATGGAAGGCATGCTGCGCCGCGAACTCGATGGCGCCGGCGCCACCCTGCTGAACGTGGAACACGGCGCAGACGTACTGTTCGACTTCAGCCTGCCTGAAACGGCTGCCACCGCCCTGCTCGCCCACATGCTGGAGGCGGGGAATGGACGGATACAGTGGCTGGACGCGCAGGATGGCGAGGATCAGCCATAATCAACTGCTGCAGTCTGGCGGACATGATGGACGGTGATAAGCGCCCCATGGAAAACATATCCGCTTGTGCAGGAATACGCTGATCCACCACCACGGCGAAATCGCCTTCATTCCCGGGCATATAATTTCAGCAGTCCGGACAGAGGCCCGCAGCGGCATGCCCGCCCGTCCACGCTGCATTGGCGTCCACCGCATCCGTCCCACAACAAGACAGATGCCACCTGTTTTTTCATGACCTTGCCTTAACAGCCAGCAGCATCATGGATAGCGCTGCTCCTGATATCCATTCGCAAACACATGGAAAATATTCTCCATCTGTCCGCCCACATAGCCGAACAGGATCTGATATCCGGTATGGTTTTCCTGGCCATGCTCTCTCTGCCGGACCACGATGGAATGGAGGCGATCATCCTCATACAGGTAATCGTAAGTCCCTTCGCCAAATTTTCCGAAATTAATGTCCTGCGCGATGCGTGCCCCGTCAAGAAAACTGAGCATGACATTCCTCAAGCTCCCTCCCGCATTGAAATGCACGCTTTTCAGTTCGCCGCGCTCATGAAAATAGAAACTCCTGTTGATGACGGCAGCAGATCCGCCATAGCTTTCCACCAGGATGACCCTGCCTTCCCCATCGAAATAGTAGACATGGGTATCTTTCAGCGTCGCGGGCAGCGACTTCAGCTCTTTTCCCGGCTTGAAGCCGGCCCTTTGGGCATCGAATGGCCTGACGTTACATAAGGGCCCTTTGCTGATCTGCGTTCGCGCCACGCGCAGTTTGACGGCATCCACATACGTCGCCATGAAAAAGTCGGATTTCGACGCTATCGCGTGGAATTGCTCGCCCAGTTTTTGGATTGCACTCATGCTATATCGCTCCCGCTACGACACTTCCAGCAATCAAGCCTTGCGCGGGCGCTTGATCTGCAACAAGATGAAATGCGTCCACGCCAGCGCCGGCAGCACCATCAGCAACAACATCAGTCCGGCCGGCATGTCCGGCACGAAACGCACGAAGCAGGCGAGAAAACTGGCGATGGCCAGCCAGAAGCGCCAGTTGAACGCGTATGCCTTGCGCGCCACCGTCGCCAGCGCGATGCGCCAGAATTCCAGCAAGGCCCACAGGCCGCCCGTCAGCAGCAGCGCGGCCAAGGCATTGGCGCCGGGGGCGTCGGCCCAGGTGCGCACCAGGTTGTACAACAGCACGGGATAGCCGGCCGTGATGGCCAGGGTGGCGGGGCCGGCGGCGATGACAGCTTCCAGCAGCTGCCCTTTGGAACGATGATCCACTAACTCTCGCTCCTCAAGCCACGACGCCCGAATGGGCGGCGATCACTTGCAGCGCGCCGGCGCCATCCTGCGCCCAGACGCGCGTAAAACGGAAGTCGCCATGCGTTTCCACGTCGTGATAGCTGCCCGTCAGCTGCATGCGCACGGAGACCACGGCCACGTGGCCAGTGATGCGCACATGGCGCTCGGAGGCGCGCAGCTCGGTGATCGTCAGCAAGCGCTGCTCGTGCGCGGCCAGGTCCGCATGCTTGCTCAGCAGGTGGCCCAGATGGTTGATAAACAGCAAATCGTCAGCCAGCAAGACATTCAGTGCGGCCACGTCGGACGCCATCATGGCCAGGCGCAAGCGCTCTTCCGCATCGAGCACTTGTACTTCCGTTAAAGCATTCATCTTTTTCCTTATTAAAATAACGCGCGCATCTTAGCAAACGGAAAACCATGCTGGCACGAAATAGCCAAATTCACAATCATCCAGAAGGCTTATGCCTGTGGAGCATATTCATATAGCGTAATATTCGCAGCAGCATTGCGCAGAACGCCCCCATAGTACTGTACAGTGCTTGCCCTTTCGCCCCAGGCTGGGGCAGCTGTTACTTGTAGTAAAGTTCTCATGCTCTCTGCAGTCTCGAATAAAACCAAGATAAGGCCCCTACATGGCAATTAACATCATTCTGAACCTGCTCGTTGCGCTGATCGTCTTCGCCTTCATGTTCCACCAGCAGCGCAAGCACGCCACGTTCACCGTGCGCGTCTTCACGGGCCTGGGCCTGGGCGTGCTGCTGGGCGCGGCCGCGCAAGCGCTGTACGGCGCCGGCTCGCCCATCATCGCCGGCACCAATGAATACATCGACATCGTCGGCAGCGGCTACGTCAAATTGCTGCAAATGATCATCATGCCGCTGATCATGGTGTCCATCATCTCCGCCATATTGAAACTCAAGGACGCGAGTTCCCTGGGCAAGATCAGCGCGCTGACCATCGGCACCCTGCTCATCACCACCACGGTCGCCGCCGCGCTGGGCATTTTGATGGCCAAGCTGTTCGGCCTGACGGCTGTCGGCCTGACGTCGAGCGCCGCCGAAGTCGCGCGCGGCGTGCAGCTGCAAGGCTCGCTGGAAACGGCAAAGGCCCTGTCCCTTCCGAAATTGCTGGTCAGCTTCGTGCCGACCAACCCCTTCCTCGACATGACGGGCGCGCGCAAGACGTCGACCATCGCCGTGGTCGTGTTCTCCATCTTCATCGGCATCTCGGCCACGGGCATCGCGGCGAAAAAGCCGGAAATTTTCGCATCCTTCGAAAACTTCATGAAAGTGGCGCACGCCATCGTCATGCGCATGGTCACCCTGGTGCTGCGCCTGACGCCGTACGGCGTGTTCGCGCTGATGTTTGAAGTGGTGGCCTCGTCGAGCTACACGGACATCTTGAAATTGATCAACTTCGTCGTCGCCTCATACAGCGCGCTGATCTTGATGTTCCTCGTGCACCTGGCCATCATCGCCGGCGTGGGCCTGAACCCGCTGCGCTTCGTGAAAAAAGTCTTCCCCGTGCTGGCCTTCGCGTTCACCTCGCGCACCAGCGCCGGTTCGATCCCGATGAGCGTGCAGACGCAAACCCAGCGCCTGGGCACGCCGGAAGGCATCGCCAACTTCGCTGCCTCGTTCGGTTCCACCATCGGCCAAAACGGCTGCGCCGGCATCTATCCCGCCATGCTGGCCGTGATGATCGCCCCCACCGTCGGCGTCGATCCGTTCACGATCAGCTTCCTGCTGCCCTTGCTGGCCATCATCACCATCGGTTCCGTCGGCGTGGCCGGCGTGGGCGGCGGCGCCACGTTTGCCGCCCTGATCGTGCTGTCGGCGATGGACTTGCCCGTCGCGCTGGCCGGCTTGCTGATCTCCGTCGAGCCGCTGATCGACATGGGCCGCACGGCCCTGAACGTGAGCGGTTCGATCACGGCGGGCACCGTCACCAGCCGGGTCATGGGACAAACCGACCTGGCCGTCTACAACAGCGACGACGCGCCCGACCTGGACGAAGCGGAACACGCCGCCTAGGAAGTTATCCAGCGCCGCGCCTTGCCGCCTCCCTCTATATTGATTGACAATAAACATGGAGGAAGGCGCAAGGCGATGAAACAGAAATGGCCGCAGCACATCTGGATCGTGCGTCACGGCCAAAGTGCCGGTGACGTGGCGCGCGATGCCGCTGAAGCGGAAAAACAGTTACTGATCGCCATCGCCGAGCGCGATGTCGATACCCCCCTCTCCCAACTGGGCGCGCGCCAGGCGCAAGCCCTGGGCGACTGATTCGCCCCCCCCTGAACAACAGGCAACTGTCGTGCTGTACTCGCCCTACGTGCGGGTGCAGCGGACAGCACAAGCCGTGCTGGCGCGCATCGGTGCGGACAGCCTCCCCTGCGTGGTAGCCGACGAGCGCCTGCGTGAAAGGGAGTTCGGCATCCTCGACCGCTGGAAGCGGCCGGCACACAAGTCACGGCCCAGCCCGACATGCCGGCCGCGCCGAAATCCTGAGCGCGGGGTCATAACGGCATAAAAACAACAGCATAAGCATATCCAGAAAGAATCGTTAGCGCGGGCGGGCGCCTCCCTTAAGCTCATGGCAACTGTTTCCACACTGACACTAATCGAGCCCAGAGGACACCGCCTTGCATCCGCGCCATTCATCCACCCCTGCCTCCCGTCCCGCCACGCCCCTGCGCGCCATCGTGCTGGCCTGCGCCATGCTGGGCACCGTGCCCGCCTGGGCCCAGGACGCGCAAGCCACCGCCAACACAGGCACCACCGCTGAAACGGCCGGCCCCAGCATCGACCAGGTCACCGTCGTCGGCTCGCGCGCGCGCAACCGCACCGTGTTCGACAGCAGCGTGCCCATCGACCGTTTCGGCGCGCGCGAAGTGAGCAATGCGCTGGCGACGGGCGACGTGGGCGCGGCCCTGCAAAACCTGTCGCCCTCGATCAACTTCCCCCGCATCGAGTCGAGCGGCGCGTCGGACTCCGTGCGCGGCATCCAGTTGCGGGGACTGGCGCCCGACCAGGTGCTGGTATTGATCAACGGCAAGCGCCGCCACACGAGCGCCGTGCTCGACACGGAAAGCAGCTTTGCCGGCACCGTGCCGGTGGACATCAACGCCATTCCGCCGAACGCCATCGACCATATCGAAATCCTGCGCGACGGCGCCGGCGCCCAGTACGGCAGCGATGCCGTGGCGGGCGTGATCAACATCGTGCTGAAGAAGGCCCGCACGGGCGGCGCCGCGTCCATCAGCTATGGCGCCAACCACACGCATTTCGACCCGACCGATCAAACCCTGACGGATGGCCAGACCGTCATCGTCAACGCCGACTATGGCGTACCGCTGGGCGAGGCAGGATTCTTCCGCTTCGGCGCGGAAACGCGGCGCCGCTCGCCCACGGAACGGGCCGGCCCCAGCGACGCGGGCTGGACTTCCTACAACTTCACGCCTGCCGACCAGGCGCTCGACGGCAAGGTGGTGTTCAAGTCGGGCGACTCGCGCCAGCGCAACCACTATCTGTTCTACAACACCCAGCTCACCCTGGATAACGGCCTGGACCTGTACTCGTTTGCCACCCTCAACGAGCGCACATCGGACGGCAGCGCCTACTTCCGCTATCCGGGCGACCCGTCGAATGTGCCGGCCCTGTATCCGAACGGCTACCGTCCCGTCACCAACGGCGACAAGCGCGACCTCAGCATCGTGGCCGGCGTGCGCGGCAGCTGGGGCGAGTGGAACTGGGACGCCAGCGCGCGCCACGGCAGCGACCGCTTTGACTACGGCGTGAGCCACTCCGTCAACGCTTCGCTGGGCGCGGCCAGCCCCACGCGTTTTAATTTGGCCGGCTTCGACTTCCGCCAGAACGCCTTGAATCTCGATGCCACGCGCAGCATCGACATCGGCTTGCCCACCCCCTTGAACCTGGCGGTCGGCGCCGAATGGATGCGCGAAACCTACACCAGCTCGGCTGGCGACCCTGCCTCGTATGCGGCCGGCAGCTTTACCAATGCGCCGCCGGGCGCGCAGGCGGGACCCGGCTTGCGCCCATCGGACGCCTACGACGGCAGCCGGCAAATCCGCTCCGTGTATGCGGACGTGGAAAGCGACCTCACGCCGCGCCTGCTGGTAGGCGCCGCCGCCCGCTATTCCGATTACAGCGACTTCGGCAGCGCCAGCACGGGCAAGCTGTCGACGCGCTATAAAGTGACGGACAACTTCCTCCTGCGCGGTTCGCTGTCGAACAGCTTCCGCGCGCCGGCCCTCGTGCAGACGGGTTTCCGCTTCGCCACCCTGAACTTCAATGCCGATGGCACAGCCCTGCAAACGGCGGCCCTGCTGCCGGCCAGCGACCCGCTGGCGCGCAGCTTCGGCGCGCAACAGCTGAAACCTGAAAAATCGACCAACGTCTCGCTGGGCCTGGCCTGGAAACCGGCCACCGCCACCAGCGTGACGGTGGACGCCTACGTGATCCGCATCCGCGACCGCATCACGCGTTCGAGCGACTTGCAAAGCGACGCCGTCACGGCCTACCTGGCCGCGAATGACCGCAGCGACATCCAGTCCGTTGCCTACCTGGCCAACCTGCTCGACACACGGACCAAAGGCCTGGACGTGGTGCTGAACCACGACCTGGCGTTCACCTCAGGCAAGCTGAACCTGAATGCGGCGCTGAACCTGAACAAGACCAGCCTCGACAAGGTACGCCAGAGTTCCGCTGCGCTGGCCAACATCGATCCCAGTCTGACCCTGCTGACGGAGACGAGTTTGTTCCGCATCAAACATGCGTCACCCTCCAGCAAATTAATCCTCGGCGCCGACTGGCAGGCGGCCGGCTGGGGCGTGCAAGCGCGCGCCACGCGCTTTGGCGAGCTGAAAGACTTTTCGTATGACAGCGATGCGCCCCTGATCGACGGCATCCCCGCACAACGCTTCGGCGCCGTCTGGTCGCTGGACCTGGAAGGCCAATTGAAACTGAGCAAGCAACTGACCTTGAGCGTGGGCGGCAACAACATCCTCGACCGCTATCCGCAGCGCGTGCGGGAAACGAATAACGCCACGTATGGCGGCGCCCTGCCCTACAATTTCATCAACCCCATCGGCGTCAATGGCGCGTACTTTTACGCTAAATTAAGCTACACATTCTGACACTGGATACAAAGGAAATCATGATCATCAAACGCCTCTCCCACCTCGTCGCCGGCACCTGCCTGAGCGCCCTCCTGCTGTCGTCCGCCCAGGCCGGCGCGCCGCTGGTGCTGATGACAGACTTCGGCACGGCCGATGGCGCCGTGTCGGCCATGCATGGCGTGGCCTATGGCGTCGATCCGCAGCTGACCATTTCGGACCTGACGCACCAGATTCCCGACTACGATATCTGGCTGGGCGCCTACCGCTTGTACCAGACGGCCAACTACTGGCCGCAAGGCACGGTATTCGTTTCCGTCATCGATCCAGGCGTGGGCACGGCGCGCAAGTCGGTGGTGCTGAAAACCAAGGGCGGGCGCTACTTCGTGGGGCCGGACAATGGCCTGTTCACCCTGATCGCCGAGCGCGACGGCGTGGCCGAGTTGCGCGAAATCGATGAAAAGGTCAACCGCCTGGCTGGCTCCGCCGAGTCCTACACCTTCCATGGCCGCGACGTGTACGCGTACGTCGGTGCGCGCCTGGCGTCGGGCGCCATCAGCTATGAACAGGTGGGTCCGCAATTGCCGAGCGAATCCGTGGTGAAGATCGCGTATCAAAAGCCTGTGCGCGACGGCAACACGATTCGCGGCATCGTGCCAGTACTCGACGTCAAGTACGGCAATGTGTGGACGAACATTCCGAAATCCTTGCTCGACGAGTTGCAGGTAAAACTGCACGACCCGCTGCAAGTACGCATCTTGCACAAGGGCAAGCAAGTGGCCAAGGTCACGGCGCCGTTCGAGCACACGTTTGGCGGCGTGGCCAAGGGCAAGCCCCTCGTCTACCTGAACAGCCTGCTCGACGTGGCCGTCGCCATCAGCCAGGGCGACTTTGCAGCCAAGCATCACGTCGAGTCGGGCGTGGATTGGGAAGTGGAAGTGAGCAAGGCCCCTGCCGCCAAATAAACCGTCTTGCGCGGCCAGGGCGTCCTGTCCTGGCCCACCCCGTATCCCTTGCGGATTTGCGCTGCGTCAAACGCAGCGCGCTCCCCGTCTCCGCCAGCACCGCGCCTGTGCAAGTCCGGTGAACCTGTACCGGCCCGCCTACTCTAAACCTTGCAAGCGATGCCAGCCTTGTTCCAGATACGCAATCTGGCGAGGCATGCGTTTCCACGACAGTCTTTCACTGAAAAGGAACAATCATGACGGCTCCACTCCTGACCACCAGCAAGCTCGTCCTCGGCAGCGCCATCGTCTGTGCGCTGCTGGGCGGTTGTAACAAGCGCAACGATACCAGCACCACCGCCACGCCCGCCGCCACCGCGCCGGCAACGCCGCCCGCCACCAGCGGCACGTCCGGCACCACGGGCACGACCAATCCGGACGCCACCACGCCAACCACGCCTGGCATGGCACCGGGCACCACCACCAACCCCGATGGCACGACCACCCCGCCCTCCACCACGCCGCCTGGCAACGGCACAGGCACAGGGACCACGCCGCCACCGCGCAACAGCTAGCGCGCCGCGCCCTGGCCAACCGGGCAGGCAAAAAAAAGAGCCTTCCGCGGAAGGCTCTTGAAATACCACGGCGCAGCGCAAGCTGGCCTTGGCCCGGTTTTACTTTTGCAGGCTGACCGACGTCGCCTTCGGCGTGCGGCGTCCCATCAGGAACAGCACGGCCTTTTTCAGCATGCGGTAGGCGAAGCGCACCAGCAGCAGGGTCAGCACGCACTCGATCAAGGTCAATAGCATGGCTACGGCCACGGGCATGCGCGCAGCGCGGCGGTGGAACTTGGCTACGGCGCCATCGCGGGCGATTTCGATGCTGTCATAGAAGGTCGGCACGACCAGCAGGGTCAGAATCGTCGAGGTGATGGTGCCGCCGATGATGGCGATCGCCAATGGACGGTAAAACTCGCCGCCCTCGCCCAGGCCCAGCGCCACGGGGAACATGCCGGCGATCAGCGCGAACGTCGTCATCAGGATGGGGCGTAGACGCATGCGGCCCGCATACATCAGCGCGTCTTCGCGGCCATGGCCCTCTTCCTCGCGCTTGCGCGCCGCGTCCAACAGCAGGATGGCGTTCTTGGCGACCAGCCCCATCAGCATGATGATGCCGATAAAGCTCATCAGGTTGAGGGTGTTATTCGTGATCACCAGCGCCACCACCACACCGATCAAACTGAGCGGCAAGGACATCATCACGGCCACCGGCGCGGTGAAGGAACCAAACTGCATGACCAGGATCAAATACATCAGGCCGATACCCATCACCAGCGCGATCAGCATTTCCGTGAACAGCTCTTGCTGATCCTGGCCGGCGCCACCGAGCGCCAGGCCGTAGCCGGGCGGGAAGTCGATGGAGTTGGCCAGCTTCATGGCGTCGCTCGTCACTTCGCCATTCGAGCGGCCTTGCGCATTGGCCGACACGGTAATCGTGCGCTTGCCATTCTTGTGCTCGATGCCGGACGGACCTTTGCCCATGGTGATGGTGGCGATCTGGTCGAGCGGGACCATTTGCGAAGTCCCCGTCACGCTGATCGGTAGGCGCTCGATGTTTTCCGATGCCACGCGGTCATCGGGATGCAGGCGCACGGCCACGTCGCGCGTTTCGCCCGTCGGATCGACCCAGTCGCCCACTTCCACGCCGGCGAAGGCCACGCGCAACGATTGCGCCGCGTCATTGACGGAAATACCCATCGAGTTGGCCAGGCCACGGTTCAGCTCGATCTGCAGCTCGTTCTTCGGGTCTTGCTCGGACAGGCCCACGTCGACGGCGCCGGGAATGGCACGCAGCTTGTCCATATAGGCATTCGTGATTTCCATCAGTTTGCGCGAATCCGGGCCCGTGAATTCCACCTGGATCGGTTTTTGCGAACCGTTGCTCAAGTCATCCTGCACCACGTATTCGGCGCCCACCAGGCGGGACATCTTTTCGCGCAGCTCGACGGCGATTTCCTTGGCCGAACGCTTGCGGGTATTGCGCTTGCCGATGTCGACATAAACGCGTCCGCCGCCTGCATTGATGGAACTGTTGGTATCCTTGGTTTCAGGCAAGGTACGCGCCAGCACGGCCGCCGCTTCCAGTTTCAAACGCGAATACTCGATGCTGCTCGACGATGGGGTGCGCACATTGATCATCAAGTTGCCCGAATCGGATGCTGGCAGGAAACTCGTGCCGCCATGCGTAGCGTGCAGGACGATGGCGCCCACCAGGCTGCCGAAGGCGATCACGGCCATCCAGCGGCGATGATGCAGGGCCCAGGCGATCACGCGGCCATAGCGGTCGGCCTGGTGGTCGAACCAGTGATTGAATTTTTCCAGTACACGGCCGATGCCTTTTTTCGGTGCCGAGTGTTCCTCGACCGGGTCGCCCCAGTAAGCCGACAACATCGGGTCGAGCGTAAACGAGATGCCCAGGCTGACGAGCACCGAGCACGTCACCGTCAAGGCAAACGGACGGAACCATTCGCCGGAGATGCCGGGCATGAACGCGACGGGAATGAAGACGGCGATGATGGAGAAGGTCGTGGCGGCCACGGCCATGCCGATCTCGGCCGTGCCTTCCAGCGCGGCCGTGCGGCGGTCCTTGCCCATCTGCATGTGGCGTACGATGTTTTCGCGCACGACGATGGCGTCATCGATCAGCACGCCAATGGCCAGCGACAAGCCCAGCAAGGTCATGAAGTTCAGGGTAAAGCCGCACAGCCACACGGCAATGAAGGCGGCAATCACGGACGTAGGCAGGCTCAGCGCCGTGATCAGGGTCGAACGCCACGAGTTCAGGAAGGCGTAGACGACGAAAATCGTCAGCACGGCGCCCAGTACCAGCGATTCGATCACATTGTTCAAGCTATGCTGGGCGTTTTCGCCGCCGTCGCGCGTCACTTGCAGGATCGTGCCTTTCGGCAAGGTCTTGTTGATTTCCGCCACCATGTCGCGGATCTTGTTGGCCACGCTGACGGTGGAGGCGTCGCGCACGCGGGTGATCGAAATGCCCACGTTGGGCTTGCCGCTGCGCATGCTCAGGCTGTTGACTTCGGCAAAGCCATCTTCGATGGTGGCCACTTGCGCCAGGCGCACGATTTCCTCGCCGCGGCGCTTGATCACCACTTTTTCGAAGTCGCTTGGCGACTCGATGCGGCCCACGAGGCGGATGCTTTTTTCGTCCAAGGTGCCGCGCACCTTGCCCACGGGCGCATTCGTGTTCTGGTTGCGCAAGGCGGTGACGACGTCGCTGACGGAAACATTGTATTCACGCAACTTTTCCGCCCGCAGCAGCACGGACAGTTCGCGCTTGAGCGAACCGCCCACGTTGACCAGCGCCACGCCATCGACGGTGCGGAAGCGGTCCGACAGCACGTCCTCGGCCAGGCGCGAAATTTCCGCATGGCTTTGCGTATTCGACGACAGGGCCAGTTGCATGATGGGCTCGGCAGCCGGATCGATGCGCTGCAGGATAGGTTCGCGCATTTCCGTCGGCAACTTGTAGCGCACGGCGGCAATCGCATTGCGGATATTGTCGGACGCTTCGATCAAATTGGTATTGAAGGAAAACTTCAGGAAGATGCTGGCCGAACCTTCATTCGAATCGCTGTTGACTTCGGTCACGCCGGAAATGCTTTGCAAGGACTTTTCCAGGCGGTTCACCACTTCGCGCTCGACCGTGTCGGGCGACGCGCCAGGGTAAGGAATACTGACGACGATGAACGGTACCTCGACGTCCGGGTTCTGGTTGACGCGCAATTTCTTGAGCGCCAGCAAGCCGACGCACATCATGGCCAGGATCAGGACGATGGTGGCGGTGGGCCGCTTGATACTGAAATCGGAAAGGAACATGGCTTAGTTTCCTTTACCGGCAACGGCGGTGCTGCTGCTGGCCACGGCGGCGGCTGGCACGGCCTTGGCGGCCGTCAATTCCACTTTCTGCCCATCCTTGAAGGTCGAGCCCGGCGTGCGCAGCACGGTATCGCCGCTGGCCAGGCCGCTTTGCACTTCCCACTGGCCCGTGCGCACGTCGCGCGCGCCGATACGCAAGTTAACTTTATGCAAAGCCTTGTCCTTGACTTTCCACGTGTACGTGACGTCGCCCGCCTTCACCAGGGCGGAGTCGGGGATCATCAGCGCGCTGACGGTTTCCGTCTCGATGCGGCCTTCCGCATACAGGCCGGCCACGCGCGGTTGTTCCTTGTCATTGAAATCGACGAGCACGGCCACCTGGCGCGTGACGGCGTTGGCGGCCGGATCGACGCGGCGCACCTTGCCCGCGAAATCCTGTCCCGGATAACCATTGATGCGGAACAATACCGGCTGGCCCACCTTGACGACGCCGATCTTGTCGGCCGACACCAGGCCTTCCAGGCGCATGCTGGTTGGATCGATGACCTTGATCAATTCCTTGCCGATTTGCGCCGTATCGCCATTCGATACCTTGCGCTCGCTCACGATGCCGTCGAACGGCGCACGCACGAGGGTGCGCTGCAACTGCTGGCGCGCTTGCACGGCGCGGCTTTTCGCGGCGGACAGATCGCTTTGCGCATTGTTGCGGCGGATTTCCGCGTCTTCCAGCGCCTGCGTCGACGTCATGCCCGAAGCGCGCAGGGTTTTCATGCGCTGGAACATGCGTTCGGACTGCTCCAGCACCTGGCCGGCGGCGCGGCTGGCTTCCTCGGCCGAATTGAGGCCGTCGCGGATCGACGTTTCGTCCAGGCGCACCAGCACGTCGCCCCGCTTGACGATTTCACCATTTTCCTTCATGACCTGGATCACCACGGCCGACACTTCGGCGCGCAAGTCCGCGTTGCGCTCGGGTTGCACGGAACCGGTGATGACCGGCCCCGACGCCAGCGCATTGCTCTGGATGGTCAGCAAGTCTTCCGGGGACACGAGCAAATTGGCGGCAGCGCCCGCCTGTTCCTTGGCATTCTTGCCGCCCTTGCCGGGATCTTTGGACTCTTTGCCGCAGGCGGCCAGGGCAGAAGCGATTGCCAGAACAAACAGGGTTTTGCGCAACATGGGTAATTCTCCGGATAGATAGCACCACTACCGTTCCCGCGGCCCGGATAGGGCTGCAAGCGATAGCAAGCATAATATTTTTATTAAAACCACAAGCGCCAAAGTATCCATGAGCGCATCCGGGCATGTCAATCGGCGGTTTCCTGTAATGCTTTAATCAATGGATGAAACGTAGTTTTTACGCCCTGAAACGCAAAACCCCGCCTTGAAGCGGGGTTTTGCGTTTCAGGGGAAGCGAACTTAGCGGCCGAAAACATAGTTGATCAGGAAACCGATGGCCACGCCCGTGCACAGGCCGCCGGCGATTTCCACCAAGGTATGGCCCATGCGCTCGCGCAACCAGGTATGCGCGGGGCTGGCCGCTTCCTTGGCCAGGCGGTTGATGGCGGCCGCCTGCTTGCCCACGTGCTGGCGCAGGCTGTTGGCGTCGATGATGACGATGAAGGCCAAGGTCACTGCCACGCCGAAGGCGGGATGGCCGATGCCTTCACGCAAGGCGATCAGGGTCGCCATGCTGGACACGACGGCACTATGGTTGCTGGGAAAGCCGCCATTGCCGACCAGGCCGAACGCCCATTGCCGCGTGCGGACACTGTTGATCAGGAATTTGATCGGTCCGACCAGGATCCAGGTGATCAGGGGCGTGACGAGGTAAGCGATATCCACGGGGTATTCCTTCTTATATATGTATAGGGTGTGTCAGGGGAGACAGGCGCGCCGCAATTATCGCAGAACATCCGCGCCAGCAGAACTGTCTGTCGTCAGCCTATAAAACGCCGCCCCCGGCGGCAACTAATATAAAATCATGGCATATACAACAATTGACGTATATCAACACTCAGTGCGGCGCACACAGCGGCGCGGATAATCAAACGTCTTTCATACTTGCAACGGGGTACTCATGCGGCATTTCAGAATTTCCTTTTTAGTCACTTTTATCCTGATGGCTGTGTCAGGCTGGTGGGGTTACAGCCATGGCGGCATGCCGGGCCTGATCCAGGCGCTGTGGATCACGGGCGTGCTGGGCATCATGGAAGTGTCGCTGTCGTTCGACAATGCAGTGGTGAATGCCTCGGTCTTGCGTCACTGGAATGAATTCTGGCAAAAACTGTTCTTGACGGTAGGTATCCTCGTGGCCGTCTTCGGTATGCGGCTGCTGTTTCCATTGGTCATCGTTTCCGTCGCCACGGGCCTGGGCCTCGTCGACGTATGGACCATGGCCACCACGACGCCCGATGTGTACGCCAAGCACCTGACGGACAACCATGCGCAAGTGGCAGCCTTCGGCGGCGCCTTCCTGCTGCTGGTGTTCCTGAACTTCCTGTTCGACGACGAGAAGGAATTGCACTGGCTGGGCTGGGCCGAGGAAAAAGTCAATGCGCTGGGCACCGAAAGCCTGGCCGTGCTGATCACCATGGGCGCCGTGGCCGCCTGCGTGGCCATGGGCCCTGCGGAACAAAAATACAGCGTGCTGGCGTCGGGTATCGTCGGCATCGCCGTCTACATCGGCGTGAACTGGATCAGCGGCTTGCTGGAAGAAGGCGAACCGGACTTGCAGGACGATGAGGAAGAAAACGCGGCGCCAGCTAAAAACGGCAATGGCGACCTGGTCAAGACGGTAGCGCGCGGCAGCATCGGCGGCTTCCTGTACCTGGAAGTGCTCGATGCCTCGTTCAGCTTTGACGGCGTGATCGGCGCGTTCGCCATCACCAACGACGTCGTCATCATCATGCTGGGCCTGGCCATCGGCGCCATGTTCGTGCGGTCGATGACGGTCTTCCTCGTGCACAAGGGCACCCTGGACGAATTCGTCTACCTCGAGCACGGCGCCCATTATGCGATCGGCATCCTGGCCTTGATCATGCTGGCCTCCGTCAAGTACCATATTCCGGAGTGGTTCACGGGCCTGTCGGGCGTGGCCTTCATTCTGGTTTCGCTGTGGTCGTCCTTGCGTTATCGCAAACGGCACGCGGCACAAGCTTGAAATCGGGGAGATCGTCCCCAATTGAGAGAGTGATGGCACGAGCGCCTTACGCGCTCATCCCATGCAGGTATGTTTAAGTAAATTACTGAAAAGGAGCACCACATGGCAATCAGTTTGCAAAAAGGCGGCAACGTCAACCTGAGCAAGGAAGCACCGAACCTGAAGAAGATCATCGTCGGCCTCGGCTGGGATCCTCGTTCGACCGACGGCGCCACCTTCGACCTTGACGGCAGCGCTTTCCTCCTGAAAAGCGACGGCAAAGTCCGTGGCGACTCTGACTTTATCTTCTACAACAACCTGAAGTCGACCGACGGCTCCGTCGTCCACACGGGCGACAACCAGACGGGCGAAGGCGAAGGCGACGATGAGCGCATCGAAATCGACCTGACCCGCGTGCCAAACGACATCGACCGCATCAGCATCACCGTCACCATTCACGACGCCGACGCGCGCCGCCAGAACTTCGGCATGGTCTCGAAAGCCTTCATCCGCTGCCTGAACGCGGAAGGCGAAAAAGAAATCGCCCGCTACGACCTGTCCGAAGACAGCTCGACGGAAACGGCGATGATCTTTGGCGAAATCTACCGCTACAACGGCGAATGGAAGTTCAAGGCCATCGGCCAGGGCTTCAACGGCGGCCTGGGCCCACTGGCCCGCTCTTTCGGCGTCAACGCCTAATTCACACTCGTTAAACCTACTGCGCCGCTCACTTTCGGGCCTGCGTTGCTCGCTGTACCTGCGTACAGCTGCGCGACTTAACCCGAAATCGAGCTTGCTCGCTACGGTTTTTCGAGGTGAATTGCATTTTTGTCATATCATTACTGCCGCCTGCACAGTTCAGGCGGCTTTTTTTTTGGAGATTTATCATGCCAGTATTTAGTGTCACGGGCGACGTCGATCCTTTCCTCCACGTCAGCATGAAACAGGGCGAAACCATCTATTGCGAATCCGATGCGATGGTGATGATGGAAACGGCGCTGGACTTGAAAGGCAAGATGACGGGCGGCCTGGGCAGCGCCATCATGCGCCGCTTCGCCAACGGCGAATCGTTCTTCCAGCAGCACATCGAAGCGGTGCGCGGCAGCGGCGACTGCCTGCTCTCGCCCACCCTGCCGGGCGCCATCGAAGTGGTCGACGTGGGCGCGCGCCAGTACCTGCTCAACGACGGCGCCTTTGTCGCCGCCACCTCGGGCACGGAAATGAAGGTGCGCACGCAAAGCATCGGCAACGCGCTGTTCGCCCAGTCGGGCGGCTTCTTCGTCATGGAGACGGCCGGCACGGGGCAAGTGGTGGTGTCGGGCTTCGGCTCCATGTTCCAGCTCGATGTCGAGCCGGGCAAGGATGTCGTGATCGACAATTCCCACGTCGTGTGCTGGGACAATAGCCTGAAATACGAGATTTCCGTGACCACGGGCGGCGGTTCGGGCGGCGGCGGCATCGGCGGCTTCCTCGGCAATATCGTCAACAGCGTGACCAGCGGCGAAGGCATCGTGCTGCGCTTTTCCGGCTCGGGCAAGGTGTTCATCTGCTCGCGCAACCGCGACGCCTTCCTGAAGTGGACGGCCAGCGGCAAGGCCGGCTGATTCCCCCTCCTCTCTAAGGCCAGGTTAAGTCTGGCCGCTTAGAATCCCCGCGCGCGCACCTGCGCGCGGCTTCCCCCTATTTCCACCCGGTCCCCGTACATGCAAAGAGTCTGGTTCAACAAAACATTTTCCTCGGTCGGCACGGCCATGCGCCTGATCCGCGAGGCCGATATGGCCGCGACAAACGGTGCGCCCCGCTATCACCTCGTGTGCAGCAATACGAACGCGCACGCGGCCGCCTTCCTGGCGGCCCACGAATACGCGGTCGAACCGTCCGGCCTCACGGGTCTCGATTATGTCGCGTGGTGCCTGGAATTTTGCCGCGACCGGGGCATCGCGATTTTCTGGCCCGGCAAGGAAGCTGGCCTGATCGGCAGCGCCAGCGCGCGCTTCGCCGCCATCGGCACGCGCGTGCTCAGCGTGGCCAGCGAAGAGACCTTGACCCTGATGCATGACAAGGCGCGCTTCTGCGACGGCCTCGATCTGCCCATGGCGCGCCCTGCCGACTACCGCGCCGTCACAAACATCGCCGAATACGACGCCGCCTGCGCCGAACTGCGTCCGCTGCATCGCAAGCTGTGCATCAAGCCGTCCGAATCCGTGTATGCCCTGGGCTTTGCCATTCTCGATGAAGAGCGCACCAGCGCCCAGCTGCTGCTGGCCGGCGCCGCCTACCAGATCAATGCGCAAGAGCTGCGCAACGGCCTGGCGCAGATGGAAACGTTCAAGACCCTGCTGCTGATGGAATACCTCGATGGCCACGAATACAGCGCCGACTGCGTCGCCGACCAGGGCAAGCTCATTTGCGCCGTGCCGCGCAAGAAACTGCACGGGGGCGGCAGCGGCCAGCTGATCGAGCTGCGCGCCGACTTGCTGGCGGCCTGCGACAAACTGGCGCGCGACTACCGCCTGAATGGCGTCTTCAACATCCAGTTCCGCGAAGGCGCGAATGGCCTGGCCTTGTTGGAGATCAACCCGCGCATGTCGGGCGGCATCGGCATGGCGTGCGCGGCCGGCCCCAACCTGCCCTACCTGGCGCTGGCCGGTTTCGACCAGGGTTTCGACAAGCTCACCGTGCCCGCCATCCAGGAAGGCATGCGCGTGGGCGAAGCCGCCTACGCCGTGGAGCTGCCATGAACCTCGTCAAGCAGCAGATGCCCACGGGCGAGCTGACCCTGAAAGTGGACGAGGCGCGCTTTCCGCTGGATTGGCTGATCGGCTTTGCCGCGCGCGCCAACGCCAAGCGGGGCTTTTTGTTCCTGTCCAAGGTGCTGGGCAAGCACTGGCCCGTCACGCCGCGCGCCATGGAAGCCATCCACGACGACCTGGCCGCGCAGATTCCCCCCAGCCTGCCCGGTCCCGTCGTCTTCATCGCCATGGCGGAAACGGCCGTCGGCCTGGGCCAGGGCGTGTTCGAGGCGTGGCTGCGCGCGAACCCGAATGGCAAGGCCCTGTTCTTGCACAGCTCGCGCTACCGCGTGGGCAGCGTGCCCTTCTTCGAATTCGAGGAATCGCACAGCCACGCGCCGCGCCAGTTCCTGCACCTGTCGGACGCGGCCAGCGCCCTGTTTTCCACCGCGCGCAGCCTGGTGCTGATCGACGATGAAGCGTCGACCGGCAACACCTTCGCCAACCTGGTGCAAGTGTGCCGCGCGCGCTATCCGCAGCTGGAAAAGCTGCACCTGGGCGTGATCACCAATTTCATGGGCCAGGCAGCCAACGCGGGCTTGAGTGAGCGTTTCGGCCTGCCCACCAGCATAGGCGCAGCCTTGTCCGGCCACTACGCCTTCCAGGCCGGCGCTGCGCCGGCACCCGTGGCGGCCAGCGCGCAGCGCTTCGAGGCGAATGCGGAACGGGGCGCCAGCCCCGCGTTCGGCCGCATCGGCGTGGGACGCGCCTTGAATCCGCCGCAAGGCCTGGCGGTGCAGCTGGCGCAGGAAATCGGCGCCGGCGACTCCGTGCTGGTGCTGGGCACGGGCGAATTCATGCATCCGTCGTTTTTGCTCGCGCGCGAATTGGAAAGCCTGGGCAAGAACGTGGTGGTGCAATCGACCACGCGCTCGCCGATTTTGTCGTGGGGTTCCGTCGGCCACATCGTCCGCTGCGACGACAATTACGGCGAAGGCATCGCCAATTACCTGTACAACGTGGCGCCCGGCCAGTACCAGCACGTTTTCATCTGCCATGAAACCCCGGCCAGCCCGGCCCTCATGCAACTCGCCGGCCAGTTGAATGGCCGCCTGTTCCACTTTCAGTCAGAGACCAAAATTGAAGAAATTCCTGTTTGTTGATCTGGACGACACACTGTTCCAGACCCCGAAAAAATGCCCCGGCGAGACCGACCTGCAGCCTGCCGCCTATCTGAAAAATGGCGACGCCTGCTCGTTTACGACGGCGCGTCAGCGCGCCTTCTTTGACTTTGCGCAAAGCGGCATGACCCTGATTCCCGCCACGGCGAGAAATGGCGACGCCTTCCGCCGCGTCGACCTGCCGTTTACCAGTTACAGCGTGCTCGATTACGGCGGCATCGTGCTGCAGCCGGGCGGCGCGCTCGACGCGGGCTGGCTGTCCCTGATGCAGGACGACATGCAGACGGCCTTGCCGGGCCTTCGGGACGCCATGCGCATCATCGACGATTTCCAGGCCAAAACGGGCATGCCCTCGCGCGCGCGTCTGATCGAAGACTACAACACGCCGTTCTACATCGTCGTCAAGGACCATGAAGCGCGCGGCGAACGCCTGGCCGACATCGAAGAGCAGGTGCTGCAGCAGTGGATCGCCACGGAAGGCAGCGACTACTTCATCCACCGCAACGGCAACAACCTGGCCGTGCTGCCAAAGACCTTGAACAAGGCGCGCGCCGTGGCTTATCTGCGCGCGGAACTGGAAGCCGAACACGGCCCCATCGTCAGCTTCGGCATGGGCGACAGCCGTTCGGACGCCCGCTTCATGGCCGCCTGCGACTACGCCATCATCCCCAATGGCACCCAGCTGGCGGCACTCACGGTGGCGGCGCTATGACCAGGCAGCATTTCAGCGGCAGCTACCGCCAGGAAGACGTGGAGTTTCTGCTCACGCCGATGGCGCTCGAACCCATCCTCGACCTGGCCGAAAAAGAGCGGCTGATCCAGTCCGGCCAGCGCCACTACAGCGAAATGCTGTCGCCGGAATCCCTGCCCTCGCCCGCCTACCTGGCCCTGTTCCAGAGCGCGTTCGCGGCCAACCGCCTGCAGATGGCGCGCGACTGCCTGCGCCTGGCGGCCCTGATCGCGGCGCGCCGCACGGGGCCCGTCACGCTGGTGTCGCTGGCGCGCGCCGGCACGCCCGTGGGCGTCATCCTGGGCCATTTGCTGCGCCAGGTCTTCCAGCGCGAGTGCCGGCATTATTCCGTCTCCATCATCCGCGACCGCGGCATCGACGCGAACGCCTTGCAGCACATCCTGGCGCAGGGCCACAGTGACGCCTCCCTCGTCTTCGTCGACGGCTGGACGGGCAAGGGCGTGATTTCGCGCGAACTGCGCCAGACGGTCAACGATTTCAACGCGGCGCATGGCACGGCCATCGACGGCGGCCTGTTCGTGCTGTCCGACCTGGCCGGCACGGCCGCCTGCGCCGCCTCGGCCAGCGACTACCTGATCCCGTCGAGCATCCTGAACGCCACCGTCTCGGGCCTGGTCAGCCGCTCCGTGTTGAATGAAGCCATCGGCCCGGACGACTTCCACGGCTGCGTGTACTACGCACAGTTCGAACAGCACGACCAGTCGCGCGCCTTCGCCGAGGGCCTCGTGGCCGACGCCATGGCGATTGCCGCCAGCAGCGGCATCCCGCTGGCCGAAGCGAGCGATGCGCCAGCCATGGCGGCCCGCTCGCAAGCCTACATGGCCGCGGCGCAGCAAGAGTACGGCATCAGCGACATCAACCTGATCAAGCCAGGCATCGGCGAAGCGACCCGCGTGCTGCTGCGCCGCGTGCCCGAGCGCCTGATCGTGCGCGACACGAATGCGCCGGACGTGGCACATTTGCTGCTTCTGGCGCAGGAAAAAGCCATACCCGTCACAGTAGAACCGGCGCTGCCTTACCAGGCGGTCGCCCTTATCAGGAGCGCAGTCGATGGATAACAACTCCCTACACCCGCAAAGCGAACACAAGGCGGCGCTGGGCGCCTCCATGTATGTGCCGACCACGCACAAGGACTTGCTGGCGATCGCCAATGGCGACAAATTCAGCCATTTGCGTTCGGTCATACTTTGCACCGAAGACGCCATCGCGGAACGCGACCTCAGTTACGCGCTGTTCAATTTGTCGCTGGCGCTGCAAAACATGGGCGCCGCATCGGATACCTTGCGCTTCGTGCGCGTGCGTAATCTCGAAGTGCTGGCGCGCGTGCTGTCCATGCCCGGCGCCGACAAATTGAGCGGCTTCGTGCTGCCCAAGTCCACGCGCCACAACTTCGCCGCCTACTTCGAGCTGGTGCGCCACACGCACCATTTGCTGATGCCGACCCTGGAAACGGCGGAAGTGTTCGACGACGAGGAAATGAAGCAGTTCCGCCTCCTCCTGTCGGCGCCGGAAGTGCGCCGCCGCATCCTGGCCCTGCGCATCGGCGGCAACGATCTGCTGGCCCTGCTGGGCTTGCGCCGCCCTACCAGCGGCACCATCTATTCAACCCCGCTGGGACAGGTCATCGGCCGCCTCGTCACCATCTTCAAGCCGCACGGCTTCCAGCTGACGGCGCCCGTCTTCGAGCACCTGTCGCAAGGCAGCTGGCTGGACGCGGAAGTGGCGCAGGACATGGCGCACGGCATGATCGCCAAGACGGCCATCCACCCGGACCAGGTGCCGCAGATCGAACGCCACTACCAGGTGGCGCAGTCGGACATCGAACTGGCGCTGCGCATCATCGACCCGGACAGCCCGGCCGTGTTCCGCATGCAGGAATCGATGTGCGAAGTGGCCACCCACAGCAGCTGGGCGCAGCGCATCATCGAGCAGGCGCGCCTGTTCGGCATCCGCCACGCGGCCGACACGGCGCCGGCGCACGCACCGACTACCTCATTGACTCAACTTTCAAGCGACGAAGGGATTGCACGACCATGACCAATTTCACACGCGGACAAAAAGGCAAACTGGCTGACCTGGGCTTGAATGGCCCGTTTGCCGTCACGCTCGATATCGTATCGGGTTCGATGGAAGTGGACGTCAGCTGCTTCGGCGTCGATGCGGCCGGCAAGCTGTCGGACGACCGCTACATGGTGTTCTTCAACCAGAAAAGCGCGCCGGACAACGCCATCACGGTGGACTTGAACGGCCCCCGCTCCACCTTCCAGGTCGACCTCTCCCGCCTGCCCGCCTCCATCGACAAGCTGGTCTTCACGGCGGCGACGGAACAGGGCAGCATGCGCGCGCTGGGCAATTCCAGCATGGCGCTGGGCCAGGCGGCCACGTTTGCCTTCACGGGCAATGACTTCCAGGACGAAAAAGCCGTCATCATCGGCGAACTGTATCGCCGCGACGGCAGCTGGCGCTTCGGCGCCGTGGGCCAGGGTTTCGCGGGCGGCCTGGCGGCGCTGCTGAAGCACTTCGGCGGCAGCGAGGCGGCGCAATCGTCCCCGGCGCCGGTCCCCGTGCCTGCGCCAGCGGCCCCGCCGGCGGCGAATAAAATCTCGCTGTCGAAGATCCGCCTGGAAAAGCGCGGCGACAAGATTTCGCTCGACAAGCGCGACAGCGGCGGCTATGGCCGCATCCGCGTCAACCTGAACTGGAACCAGAACGCGTCGCAAGGCCAGGCGCCCGCCTCGAAGCTGGACACGGGCTTCCTCGGCAAGCTGTTCAACAAGCCGGCCGGCCGTGCGGGCGGCATCGACCTCGACATCGGCTGCCTGTTCGAAATGAGCGGTGGCGCCAAGAGCGCCGTGCAGGCGCTGGGCAACAGCTGGGGCGCATATGACCGTCCGCCGTACATCCACCTGGAAGGCGACGACCGCACGGGCAGCGTCAGCAGCGGCGAAAACATCTTCATCAACGGCACCCATTTCGACCAGATCAAGCGCGTGCTCGTGTACGCGTTCATCTACGAAGGTGTGCCGAACTGGGCCGCCACGGATGGCGTCGTGACGATCGAGATTCCCGGCCAGCCAACCGTGGAAGTGCGCCTCGACAGCGACAGCCAGCACGCCATGTGCGCCATCGCCATGCTGGAAAACCACGGCGGCAACCTGCAGGTGACAAAATTGGTGGAATACTTCGGCGGCCAAGGTAAAATCACGGCGCACCAGGCGATGGACGAGCGCTACAACTTTGGTCTCAACTGGAAAGCCGGACGGAAAGATTAATTCTTTCTCCAATTAAACAATTCACCTCCTAACATGACCCCAACGACCAAAAAAGTCACCTTCGCCTTCGCCATCTTCCTCGTGGCCGGCTTCCTGCTGCTGGCAGCCTACACGTGGATGGCCCTCAGCTTCTCGTACTCGGAAGGCGAACGGGCGGGCTACCTGCAAAAGTTCTCCAAGCGGGGCTGGATCTGCAAGACATGGGAAGGTGAATTGCTGCTGACGGCGCTGCCGGGCACCATCCCGGAAAAATTCCAGTTCAGCGTGCGCGATGAAGAAGTGGCGAAGCAATTGACGGCCGCGGCCGGCAAGCGCATCCTCGTCACCTACAGCCAGCACAAGGGCGTGCCCACGCAATGCTTCGGCGAGACGGAATATTTTGCCGATAAAGTCGTATTGAGCCAGTAATACCGTAATTTCGCAGTCCCGCGCCGGCCAGCCCTTCCAGGCCGGCGCCTCACACATTCTCACTTTCTTGTACACTTGTGACGAGTTCTGGCTGAACAGTTTACAAATGTAGTCAATGTGCAAGATTCTTGTGCCATCGCATGTGGCTCCGCCAGCCGATCGTTAGCGTGTATTCACCCGCCACTGGAAACGTCATGCGCATACCATTCATCGTACTAGCGCTGCTGGCCGCCTCGCACCCCCTGTCCGCCCGGGCACAGGACTTGTCCGGCATGGCCGGCGTCCTGAAAGTCAGCTCGACCAGTGAGCGCACCTTTGTGGCCGCCATCAGCTACACGCAGCCGGTGGGCAACTACAATGCCGTGAGCCTGTCCTACATCAATGAAGGCCATCCGCAAGACCATCACCGCGACGGCATGGCGGGCCAGGCCTGGCTGCGCACGAAAAAAGTGGAGCAAGGCCTGATGCTGGGCGCCGGCGTAGGCCGCTACTTCTTCTTCGACACGGCCAGGACCGACGACGGCCTGCATAACTTCGACAATGACCACGGCTGGGGCTCCATCGTCAGCCTGCAGGCGCGCTGGCAATTCGACAACCGCTGGTATGCGCAAGCGCAGCTCAACCGCATCAAGCCCGACGGCAAGGACAACACCACGCACCTGCTGCTCGGCGCCGGCTACCGCTATGACGGCGTGCCGGGGGCCAAGCTGCACTTGCAGAACTGGGCGTACGACGACACCTTGACCTTGGCCACGGGCCACACCATCGTCAACAGCCTGCGCTCCGAGTCCTCGCGCCCCTTCACCCTGGAATACCGGCGCGCGGCGGGAAAATACGTGGACTGGACCGTCACCGCCCTCGATGAAGGCAACACCGACCTGGCGCACCGGCGCGGCGCGGCCGCCCAGCTGTGGCTGATCCGCTCGCTCAATGAAAAGGTGGAATTCGGCATGGGCGGCGGCCCGTACGTGGCCTGGGACGGGCGCGACAGCCAGGGCCACGGCACGCGCCTGACAGGCTTGCTGTCGGCCGTGGCCCGCTACCACGTCGACCGCCGCTGGGTGGCGCAAGTGGCGTGGAACCGGGTCATCACCGATTATCACCGCGATGCGGATGTGCTGCTGGTGGGGGTGGGACGGAAGTTTTGAGCGAGATGCAGACGTAACCCAAACCTGGGACTGGGGTCGGACCTTAAGGTCCGACCCCGGGTGTTATCGGGTTTTCAGGCCTTCAACGTGAGCGCCAGACGGCGCCTGCGGATTCATTCGGCTGCGTCAGGCGCTCGATCACTTCGCGCGTCAAACTGGCCGAGCTGACTTGTTCGGCTTTCGCGCGGGCGGCGCTCAAGGAGCTGGAAAACGCGCTTTGCGGCTGCTCAAGGCTGGCGCGCAGGGCGGCCAGTTCGCGCTCCTGCTGCTGCGCGCGCGCCGTTTCCATCTCCAGCAATTGCTGCTTGGCCTCGGCCATCGCGCGCGTCGTGTCGGCGGCCTTGCGCTGCAGGGCGGCGTGGGCCTGGGCGCTGGCCAGCAAGGCTTGCTGCGCGGCAAGCTTCTCGCTGGCGGCCTGCTGCGCGGCCAGTTCCAGCTGCTCGCGCTGACGCATGGCGTCCAGCGCCTGCTGTTCCAATACGGCGCGCGCGTCGGCTGCCGCCGTCGCCTGCTTTTCCGCTTCCAGACGGCCGGCAATCGCTTGCGAGGCGCGCTCTTCGGCGCCGCTGGTCTGGCGCTGCTGCACCAGTTTTTGCGCAATCAGCGCCAGCGACTCGCGTTCGGCCGCGACGAAATCGCGCTCGGACGCCAGCAGCGCTTCGGCGGCTTGCGCCTTGTCTTCTTCCACGCGGGCGCGCTCGCTGTGCACCTGCCCCAATTCCACGGCCAGGCGCGCCTGCGCCTGCACGGCTTGCGCGGCGGCGGCTTTCTGCTCGCCTTCGACCAGCGCCTGGTCCATCAGGATGCGGATCGCGTCGGCTTCCTTCTGCGCCGCTTCCTGCAAGGCCAGTTCGGCCGAATGCTGGCCGCGCAGCAGTTCCGCCTGCGCGCCTTCGGCAGCGATGCGTTCCTGCGCCGCGTTGCACGCCAGCGCTTCCGCTTCCAGTTTCTCTTTCAAGGCGGCGATGGCAGCTTGTTCGGCGGCCAGGCGTTCCTGCTCGACCTGCAGCAGCTGCCCGGCCTGCAAGGCTTTTTCCTGCGCCAGTTGCGCTGCCTGTTCCTGCGCGGCCAACGTTGCTTTTCCGGCATCGACTTCGGCCTGCTCGGCGTCGTTCTGGCTGGCGGCCAGTTCCGCCGCCTGGCGCGCCAGTTCGGCCCGCTCATGCGCCAGGCTGGCGGCGCGCTGCTGCTCTTCCAGTTCGCGGGCCGCCGCGACGGCAGCTGCCTGCTCGGCCGCTTCGCGTGCCTTGGTCTGTTCCAGTGCGGCCGTTTCCGCCTCCAGCTTGGCGTGGCCGGCGATTTCCGCATCCTGTTCGGCGGTGACGCGGGCCAGCGCCACGGCGCGCAGCTGGCGGTCCACCTCGATGCGCGCCTCGGTGGCGGCCAGGATGCGCACGTCGGCATCGCGGCGCGCCTGCGCGCTGGCCACGGCGACCATTTCCAGGCGCTCGCGGTGGATGGCCGCGTCGCGCAATTCCTTTTCCGTCTGCAGGCGCAAACGCAGGGATTGCGCCGCGTGGCGTTCCGATTCTGCCTGCGCCAGGGCGATGGCTTCGCGTTCCTGCTCCAGGTGCGCCAGCGCGCGCGCTTCTTCCAGGGCGCGCACTTCGGCGGCGGCGCGGTTGAAGGCCGATTCCAGCGCGATCTGGTCGGCGCGCTCGCGCTGCACCGTCAAGTCCAGCGCTTCGCTTTCCGCCTCGGCCAGCATCTGCGCCGTCTGGCGCGCGCCGTGCGCATGGCGTTCGCGCTCGCGGGCCAGCACGGCGACTCTGGCGTCGGCCGAGGCGATGCCCACCATTTCTTCCTTGGCCGCCTGCACGGCGGCGACGCGCTCGACGGCCTGCAGGCGCGCCTGCTCCGTCTGCACTTGCAATTCCTCGGCGGCGCGGGCGGCCTGTTCGGCCAGTTCCGACTGCACGGCCACTTGCTCGCTGGCGCGCAAGCGGCTTTCCTGTTCGGCGCGCGCACGCTGTTCGGCGGCCAGGCGGATTTCATTGTCCGATTCAACGCGGGCGCGCAGTTCCGCCGTTTCCTGCTTGACGGCTTCCAGGCGGGCCACGCTGGCTTGCGCGGCGGCGCGCATGGTATCGAGACGTTCGCGGTTGGCGGCAATCGCCTCTTCGGCTGCCTGCGCATTTTGCTGTGCGGCGGCAGCGGCGGCGGCGTCGATGGCGGCGCGGTCCTCGGCCAGCGAGCGCACGCGCGCCTCGGCCAGCGCGCGGCTTTCGGCGGCGCAGGTGGCCTTCGCTTCCGCTTCCACGCGGGCAATCGCCTCGTGGATGGCTTTCAATTCCATTTTCTGGCGTTCGGCGGCCGGCGCCTTGGCGTCGGCTTCCGCTGCCGGTTCGGCTGGCGGCTGGGGCGCAGGGAGCTCAGCGGCGACTGGCGCAGCAGGCACGGGCGCCTCGGTCTTGCGCTCCAGGTCCTTGAAATCATGCAGCGAGACCATGCTGTCCTGGTCGAACTCGTCGTCTGCGGAATACGCGACGGTGAGGGAGGCGGCCTGGCGCTGATTTTGCTGTGCTTGCATGATTTCTCGCTTATTCGGGTGAATTCCGTTGCTTATGGGAATTTATTACCACCATTATCGAACAGGCATGCACAAATCAGCACGGCAAGAAGAGCCTGTTTTACCGCTCTTTTCAGGATTTGCCAGGGATTTAAGCGTCCGAGAAAATGCTCAGGGCAAGGCGCATTGCCGAAGGCAGTACGAATAGTACGCCTAGGCAATGCAACGCCGCCATGGGCGTTTTATCGCGCGCTTAAACAGGCCACAATGGCGCCTCATCCATCAAGGCCACCTGTTCGCGCAACTCGAGGATGCGGTCCTGCCAGTAGCGCTGCGTGTTAAACCACGGGAAGGCGACGGGGAAGGCGGGATCGTCCCAGCGGCGCGCCAGCCAGGCCGAATAATGGATCAGGCGCAGGGTGCGCAGCGCTTCGACCAGGTACAACTGGCGCGGGTCGAAATCGCAAAAATCTTCGTAGCCGGCCAGGATGTCGCTCATCTGGCGCAGCATATCGCCCCGCTCGCCCGACAGCATCATCCACAGGTCCTGGATGGCCGGGCCCATGCGGCTGTCGTCGAAATCGACGAAATGGGGGCCCGCATCCGTCCACAGCACGTTGCCGCCATGGCAATCGCCATGCGTGCGCAGCACGGCCACGTCGCCCGCGCGGTCATAGCAGCGCTTGACGCCGTCGAGCGCCTGCTGCGCCACGCTGGAATACGCAGCCAGCAGTTCGGGCGGCAAAAAATTACCTTCCAGCAAGAATTCGCGTGGCTCGACGCCGAACGTCTGGTGGTCGAGCGCCGGCCGCTCCTTGTAGGTGGACAGCGCGCCGACGGCGTGGATGCGGCCGATGAAGCGCCCTATCCATTCCAGGGTCGCCGGGTCGCCCAGCTCGGGTGCGCGGCCGCCGTGGCGGGGGAAGACGGCAAAGCGGAAGCCCTGGTACTGGTGCAGGGTGCTGCCGTTGATTTCCAGCGCCGGCACCACCTGGATTTCGCGCTCGACCAGTTCGGACACGAACGCGTGTTCCTCCAGGATGGCCGTATCGCTCCAGCGCGCGGGGCGGTAAAACTTGGCCACCAGGGGCGCGCTGTCTTCGATGCCCACCTGGTAGACGCGGTTTTCATAGCTGTTCAGGGCCAGCAGGCGGCCATCGCCGCGCAGCCCCACGCTGTCGAGGGCGTCGAGCACGCAATCGGGGCTCAGGGCGGAAAAAGGATGGACGGGCCGGTCGTCCTCGTGCGGCTGGTTTTCATTGTGCATAAGCGACATTGTAAGGCGCGCGCGGGACGCCGGTGCAAACACTTCGGTGATGAAGCGCCGCAAGGCGTATACTGGCGGCTTATATTCAATACAAAGAGCAAGCCATGCAACTCGAACAGCCATTATCAGAAAAAGAATTCGACGAATTAGACCAATTCCTGTTGTCGGAGCGCTGCTCCGAAGACGCGATGACCATGGATATGCTGCACGGCTATCTGACGGCCGTCGCCATCGGCCCGGAACCGATCATGCCGGCCGAATGGTTGCCGCGCGTGTGGGGCGAAGATGCCGAAGATGCGCCGAAATTCAAGAACAGCAAGGAAGAAGAGCGCATCGTCAACCTGATCATGCGCTTCATGAACGAAGTGCTGGTGACGTTTGAAGTGGCGCCGAAGGAGTTCGAAGCCCTGTTCGTCGAACACGACTACGAAGGCCAGACCCTGATCGACGCCGAAGCCTGGTGCTGGGGCTTCTGGGACGGCATGGAACTGCGTCCTGGCTCGTGGAACGAAATCTGGGATTCCGAAGTGGCCGAGCTGATGCAGCCTATCTACCTGCTGGGCGCCGACGAAATCAAGGAAGAAGAGCTGAAACTGGTGGAAGACCCGGTCAAGGCGCACAAGCTGGCGCAGGAACTGGAAGCGAACCTGCCGGCCATCCACCGTTTCTGGGTACCGCGCCGCAAGGCCCCCGTGCAAACCATGAAGCGCGAAGAGCCGAAAGTGGGCCGCAACGACGACTGCCCTTGCGGCAGCGGCAAGAAGTTCAAGAAATGCTGCGGCGCCGAGCCGGCAGCCGAGTAATCCCGCAGCAGCATCCCCTGATGCGCCGGCGTCCTGCCGGCGCAGCGCCGACGTTGGCCCCCGGGCTATAATCGGCGCATGAAACTCCCCGACCTGAACCTGCTCGTCGCCCTCGATATCCTGCTCGAGGAAGGCAGCGCCGTGGCCGCGGCGCGGCGCATGAATTTGAGCGCACCGGCCATGAGCCGCACCCTGGCGCGCATCCGCGACGCCATCGGCGACCCTGTCTTCGTGCGCTCCGGGCGCGGCTTGGCGCCCACCCCGCGCGCGCTGGAATTGCGCGAACAGGTGCGCGGCGTGGTGGAGCAGGCGCATGCCATCTTCACATCCGGCCGCGAAGTGGACTTGCGCACGCTGGAACGCACCTTCAGCCTGTGCGCCAACGACGTGTTTGTCGGCGCCTACGGCGGCAAGCTGCGCGACCTGCTGGCCAGCCATGCGCCGCACACGGTGCTGCGCTTCGTGCCCGAAGGCGATGGCGCCACGGAAAACGACGCCCTGCACGCGGGCCGCGTCGACCTGTACATCAGCGCGCGGCGCGCCTTTGCGCCCGACATCAAGCTGCAGCAGCTGTTTACCACCGGCTTTGTCGGCATCGCCCGCAGCGACCACCCGATCTTCGACGGCCCCGTCAACCTGGACAGCTTTACCGAGTACGAACATATCAGCGTCTCGCGGCGCGGCCTGGCGCGCGGCCCCTTCGACACGGCCCTGGCCGAGCGGGGCTACATGCGCCGGGTGTCGCTGATCAGCCCCAACTTCCAGTCCGCCATCTTCGCCGTGGCCGATTCGCGCCTGCTGCTGCCGCTGATGCCGACGCCCCTGCTGGCCATCGTCGAGCGCCTGGGCTTGAGGCTGCGCACCTTCCAGCTGCCCATCCCCGTCGACAGCGTGGAAGTCTTCCAGGCCTGGCACCCGCGCCTCGACCACGACCATGCGCACCGCTGGCTGCGCCGCATGATCAAGGAGCTGTGCGGCAGCGCGCTCCCTGGCACCTGAATCATTGCGTCAGACGCAATTCAGACTTCATTAATTATCAATTTTCACAAGATTAACGGCTACCTATACTGCGTGGACTGATTCTCATCCACGGAGTTCCCTGTGTCCGCTGTACTGCTACCCGGCGCCGTCCCGACGGCGCCGCCTCCCCCTTCACCGCCCGCGCCCCCCGTTTTTGGCCTGCGCCTGGCCACGGGCCTGGCCGGCGTGCTGCTGGCCGTACTGGTGTCCGGCCTGAATGAAAACATCACCAAGGTCGCGCTGGCCGACATCCGCGGCGCCATGGGCATCGCGCGCGACGACGCCAGTTGGCTCGTCGCCCTGTATGCGGCCGCCTCGGTATCGGCCATGGCGTTCGCGCCGTGGTGCTCCGTCACCTTTTCGCTGCGGCGCCTGACGGCCGCCGCCATCCTCGTCTGCATGGCCGCCGGCGTGCTCTGCCCGTTCGCGCCGAACCTGTCCGTATTGATGTTCCTGCGCGTGGTGCAGGGCGCGGCCGGCGGCGCCCTGCCGCCCATGCTGATGACGGTGGCGCTGCGCTTCCTGCCGCCGAACATCAAGCTGTATGGCCTGGGCGGCTATGCGCTGAGCGCCACCTTCGGTCCCAGCCTGGGTACGCCGCTGGCCGCCTTCTGGACGGAATACCTGGGCTGGCAATGGGCGTTCTGGCAAATCGTCCCGGGCAGCATCGTCGCCCTGCTGATGGTGTCCTGGGGCTTGCCGCAAGACCCGCTGCGCCTGGAACGCTTGCGCCAGTGCGACTGGCGCGGCTTGCTGCTGGGCTTGCCCGCCATCAGCATGCTGGTGGTGGGATTGCTGCAGGGCGAGCGCCTCGCGTGGTTCGCCTCGCCGCTGATCTGCGTGCTGCTGGGCGGCGGCCTGTTGCTGCTCGTCTTGTTCTTCATCAACGAATGGTCGCATCCGCTGCCGTTCTTCAAGCTGCAGCTGCTGTCACGGCGCAACCTCAGCCACGCCCTGCTGACCCTGGGCGGCGTGCTGTTCGTGCTGCTGGCCGTGATCCTGATTCCCTCGTCCTACCTGGCGCAGGTGCACGCCTACCGCCCGCTGCAAACGGCGCCCGTGATGCTGATGGTGGCGCTGCCGCAGTTGATCGCCCTGCCGCTGGTGGCCGCCCTGTGCAATATCCGCGCCGTCGACTGCCGCTGGGTGCTGGCCATCGGCCTGGCCCTGCTGGCCCTGTCCTGCGTGCTCGGCGCGCGCATGTCGCCGGACTGGATCCGCACGCATTTCTACCTGCTGCAGGCGGTGCAGATCTTTGCGCAACCGATGGCCGTGATCCCCTTGCTGCTGCTGGCCACGACGGGCCTGGCGCCGCAGGATGGCCCTTTCGCCTCCGCCTGGTTCAACACCATCAAGGGCATGTCGGCCGTCGTCGCCACCGGCGTGCTCGATGCGCTGATCACGCGCCGCAACCATTTTCATTCGACGGTGCTCAGCGAACGCCTGGGCAACCTGCCGACCGGCGTGGACGTGGCGGGCCTGGGTGCGCGCATGCATGCGCAAGTCGTCACCCTGACCTCGTCCGACCTGTACCTCACCGTGGCCGCCATCGCGCTGGCCATGATTGTGATCATCCCCATCCTGCCGACGCGCGTCTATCCGCCGCGCGCAGCCTGATTTCCATTTTTACGAAAGAGCTTCACCATGCAAACACCCATACTGCGCTCGCGCGCATTTCTTCTCGGCCTGGCCTTGCTGGCCTGCGCCCTCGCCTTTTGCGCCTGGCAACTGCTGTTCGCCCGTGGCGACGAACAAGCCACCGACGACGCCTTCGTCAGCGCCGACTACACCGTGCTCTCCCCCAAGGTGGGCGGCATCGTGCGGGAAGTGCTGGTGGAAGATAACCAGACTGTCAAGGCGGGTCAGCTGCTGGCGCGCATCGACGACCGCGATTACCAGGCCGCCGCCGCCTCGGCCCGCGCCGAAGTCGCCGGCGCCGAGGCGCAGCTGGCCAATGCCCGCGCCACCTTGCAGCGCCAGCAATCGGTGATCGAGCAAGCCACGACCCTGGTCGACGCCAACCAGGCGGAAGACAAACTGGCGCAGCAGGAACTGGCCCGCTCGCAGCACCTGGCAGGCCAGGGCGCAGGCAGCGTGCAGAATGCGCAACAGGCGCAATCGCGCTTCGACGTAAGCCGCGCGCGCCTGGCGCAAAACCGCGCCGCCCTCGTCTCCACCCGCAAGCAGACGGACATTCTGCAGGCGCAGCAAGGCGCGGCCGAAGCGGCCCTGCTGCGCGCACGCGCCAGCCTGCAACGTGCCGAACTTGATCTGTCGCATACGCAGCTGCGCGCCCCCATCGACGGCATCGTCGGACGCCGCGCCGTGCGTGTCGGCGCCCTGGTGGCTCCTGGCGCCAGCCTGATGGCCGTGGTGCCATTGAACCGCAGCTTCGTCGTCGCCAACCTGCAGGAAACCCAGCTGACCCACGTGCGCCAGGGCCAGCGCGCCAGCATCGCCGTCGATGCCTATCCGGGCATGCTCCTGCATGGCACGGTGCACAGCATCGCGCCCGCCACGGGCGTCACGTTCGCCGCCATCGCGCCGGAAAACGCCACCGGCAACTTCACCAAGGTGGTGCAGCGCATTCCCGTCAGGATCGCGCTCGATCCCGGCCAGGATGGTGACGCCCGCCTGCGCGTGGGCATGTCGGCCGAAGTGCGCATCGATACAGCCATGCGCCGTCCACAGCTGCAACAGGTGAGCGCGCGATGAAAGCACTGATACTCTTCACGGCCCTGGGCCTGGCCGGCTGCGGCAGCGTCGGCAGCGACTTCCAGCGCCCGCGCAACGACTTGGGACAGCAATGGCGCCAGGCGGAAGATGCCCGTTTCGCCGCCAGCCTGGATGGCGCCATCGAGCAGCGCTGGTGGGACAGCTTTGGCGACGCCACCCTGTCTTCCCTGCTGCAGCGCGCCGCCGGCGCCAACCTCGACGTGCTGGCGGCAGGCAGCCGCCTGGAACAGAGCCGCGCCGCGCGCGGTGTGGCCGGCGCCGCGCAAGGCCCGTCCCTGGGCGCGAATGGCAGCTATGGCCGCTCGCGCAACAGCGAACAAGGCTTGAGCGACCCGTCGCGCCACAACGGCCAATCCGCCTACAGCCTGTGGCAAGGCAATCTCGATGCGGCCTGGGAGCTGGACTTGTGGGGCCGCGTGCGGCGCGAAGTGGAAGCGGCCGACGCGCGCGTCGACGTGGCCGTGGAAACGCAGCGCGGCGTGCTGCTGGCCGTGCTGGCCGAGACGGCGCGCGACTACATCGAGTTGCGCGGCGCGCAACAGACCCTGGCCATCACGCAGCAACTGCTCGATATCGCCCGCCATACGCTGGACCTGACGCGCATCCGCCTGCGCGAAGGCGCGGCGACGCAACTCGACGAGGCCGAAACCGCGGCCCACGTGGCCACCATCGAAGCGCGCCTGCCGCCGCTGCAGCAGCGCGAAGCGCGCCTGGGCAATGCCCTCGCCCTCTTGCTGGCGCTGCCGCCGCAAGCCTTGCAGGCGGAACTGGCGGCGGGCAAGGACATTCCGGGCGTGGCCCTGCAGGTGCAGCTGGGCGTGCCGAGCAGCCTGGCCGAGCGGCGTCCCGACATCCGCCGCGCCGAGGCGCAGCTGCACGCGGCCACGGCCACCATCGGCGTCGCGCAAGCCGACTTTTATCCGCGCATCACGCTGTCGGGCAGCATCGGCCTGCAGGCGATGCTGCTGTCCGACATCGGCTGGGACGCCAAGCGCTTTGCCTTCGGCCCCGGCTTCAGCGTGCCCCTGTTCGATGGCGGCCGCCTGCGCGGCACCCTGCAATTGCGCGAAGCGCAGCAGCAGGAAGCGGCCATCGCCTACCGCCAGACGGTGCTGGCCGCCTGGCACGAGGTGGAAGACGCGCTCTCGGGCTACCAGGCCAACGCCCGCCGCCAGGCCAGCCTCGATGAAGCCGTCAAGCAGGGGCGCCGGGCGCTGGGCAGCGCGGAACTGCAGTACCGCCAGGGCGGCACGGACCTCATCAACGTGCTGCATGTGCAAAACACGCTGTTGAACAACGAAGCGGCGCTGGTCGACAGCCGCGCCACCGCTTCGCTGTCGCTGGTCCAGGTCTACAAGGCGCTGGGCGGCGGCTGGCAAGCCTTTTCAACCCCATCGCAAGGAAGCACGCCATGAAACCGAATCCCGCACATTTCTCCATCCACGACGTCAGCGACTTTCCCGTCGTGCGCTTTCGCCCTGAAACGGCCGTCACCGGCTATGCCCCGCTGTGGGAAAACGACATGGACGCCCTGCTGCGCCATGGCGTACCGTTCGTCATGCTGTTCGAAGAGGAACGCGGCGATGAAGCGCACATCGACCGCAAGCGGCGCGGCCTGTGGCTCAAGCACAACAAGGCAGCGCTGGCCGCCCTTTGCCGGGGCCTCGTGTCGGTCGAGGCGGACGCGCAACAGCGCGCGCGCCTGCAGGCGATGGCGGCCGGCGCCATGAAGGCCTTCGGCATCCTGCAGGAGGTGGTGGCCACGCGCGAACAGGCCGATGCGCTGATGGTGTGGCTGCTGGGCAGCGGCCAGATGGCGCGGCCGCGCACGGCGGATGTGTGGTGACGAATTGATTCAGTGAGTAAGTCGCTCAGGCGGCCCTGCGCACGGCGCTTCTGGCAGGGATGACGCACACGTCGCCATCGCTGCTGGTCGCCGTCGTCAGGGCGATGCCGTACAGCGCCGCCAGGGCGGGCACGGCGCCGGCATCGCTGGCGATGTCGGCGACCAGCTGCCCCGAACGCACCAGCAGCAGGCGCTCGAAGCCCAGCAAGGCGTGGTTGATGTCGTGCAGGATGGCGACGACGGCGTGGCCGCGCGCGGCGCAAAACTGCTGCAGGCTGTCGAGCAAATCGAACTGCAGGCCGGGATCGAGCGCCGCCAGCGGTTCGTCGACGAGTATCAAGCCATCGTGTACGTCCCACATCTGCGCAAAGATGCGCGCCAGCTGCACCCGCGCCTGCTCGCCGCCGGACAGGGTGTCCAGGCGGCGGCCCAGCAAATGCGCGGCGTGCGCCAGGGTAGCCGCGTCCTGCACGATCTGCCCCAGCTGCGGGTCGACCAGGCGCGCCACCCGTCCCAGGCCGATCACCAGCTCGCACTGCAATCCGAACGCCACGTTCGAACCTTGCGGCAGGACGGCGCGTCGCCGCGCCAGTTCGGCCAGCGGCCACTGCGCCAGCGGCCGGCCCGCGAACGCCACCTGGCCCACCTGCGGAGGCAGTTCGCGCGCCATCAGTTTGAGCAGGGTCGACTTGCCCGCGCCGCTGGGGCCGAGGATGGCGATGCGCTCGCCCGGCGCTACCTGCAGATTGAAGGGGCCGAAATACTGCTGGCCCAGTTGCGTGGTGGCGAAGGAGAGTTCCAGCAGGGGCGTCATGCGCATCCTTTCAGGCGGTGCCATGGCGGAAGCGCCGCAACAGCATCAGGAAAAATGGCCCGCCCAGCAAGGCCGTGAAAATGCCGACGGGGACTTCCGCCGGAATGGCCACCGTGCGCGCCAGGGTGTCGGCCAACAGCAGCAGCAAGCCGCCCATCAGCATCGCCAGCGGCAGTACCTTGCGCTGGTCCGCGCCCAGCCAGGTGCGCACCAGGTGCGGCGCGATCAGGCCGATGAAGCCGATGCCGCCGCACCAGGCGACGGCAAAACCCGTCAGCACGGCCACCAGCACGATCACCTGCGTGCGCAGCCGGCCTACGTCGATGCCCACGTGCAGGGCCTGCGCCTCGCCCAGCGCCAGCGCATTCAATGAGCGCATCAGGAAGCGCGTGGCCCACAGCGCGCCGGCCAGCACCACCAGCAAGGCCGCCACCTGGCGCCAGCTGCCGGCCGACAGCGAGCCCAATGTCCAGAAAGTCAGGGTGCGCAACTGGTCGTCGCTGGCCAGGTAGATGCACAGGCCCATGACGGCCACCGTGATGGCGTTCAGCGCCACGCCCGTCAGCAGCAGGCCGACGATGGAGCCGGGCGTGGCCCAGCGGGCGACCCGGTCGAGCAGCACGCAAATGAGCATGGCGCCGGCGAACGCGGCGGCCGGCAGCAGCCACACGCGCAGCTCGGGCGCCACGTGCAGGCTGGCGGCAAAGACGATGGTGGCCGCGCCCGCGCAGGCGGCGCCGCTGCTCACGCCCAGCAGGCCCGGATCGGCCAGCGGATTGCGGAACAACCCTTGCGTCAAGCCGCCGGCCAGCGCCAGCGCGGCGCCGATCAGGATGGCAAACAGGGCGCGCGGCAGGCGGATATGCCACAGCACATACGCGCCGCCGGACAGCGCCTCGCCGCCAGCCTGCAAAGGCGCGAGCCAGTCGGCCAGCGCCACCGGCACGGCGCCCGCCTGCACGGCGATGAGCAAGCCGCACGCCAGGGCGGCGGCCAGCAGCCCGCCAGCGCCCCAGCGCGGCCAGCGCCAGGGAGCGACGGACGCCAGGGAGGCCACGTTCATGCGGCCATGGCTTTGGCAAACGCGGCATCGAGTTCGGCCAGCGCCTGCGGCATGCGCGGGCCAAAGCCCAGCAGCAGCATGGCTTCCAGCGAGACGATGCGGTGCTTGCGCCCGGCCGGCGTCTGCGCCAGCCCTGGCAGTTTCAAGATGCCGTCCACGCCGCCCGAGGCCTTCAAGCCCTGGTCCGTGACGAGCACCAGGTCCGGCCGCGCGGCGATCACGGCTTCCGGCGTGAGCGGCTTGTAGCCGGCAAATCCGCCCTGCCCGCCCATCACGTTGACGGCGCCCGCATACGCGAGCATGGCGTCGGCGCCCGTCTCGCGCCCGCCCACCATTACCTGGTTCGGCGCATGGGCGAGGATGAACAGCACGCGCACCGCTGATTGTGCCGGTGATTGGCTGCGCTGGCGCACCTTGCCCAGGGCGCCGTCCCACTGCTGTTGCAAGGCTTGCGCCAGGCGCGCGGCGGGGTCGGCGCGTCCCGTGATCTGGCCCACCTGTTTTACCCGTTCGAGCAAGCCTTCGAATCTGTTATTCGCGTTCAGTACCGCCACCGGCACGCCCGCGTCGCGCACTTGGCGCAGCACCGTTTGCGGCCCCGCCTCCTCGGTGGCGATCAGCTGCGTGGGCGCCAGCGACAGCACGCCCTCGGCCGACAAGGTGCGCGCATAACCGACCTGCGGCAGCTGCTGCGCCACGGCCGGATACAGCGAAGTGGTATCGACGCCCACCAGTTCGCCCTGCGCCTCGAGCGCGTAGACGATTTCCGTCAGGGCGCCACCCACGCTGACGATGCGCCGCGCCTTGACAAGCGGCTTGCCGGCGTCGCTGACGGCGGCCAGCACCTGCATCGGCGCGGCCAGGGCCAGGGCTCCCGCTCCCATTTTTTTCAGCGCGATGCGGCGCGCCACGCTGGCGGCGATCATGCGGCGCATAGTTCGCCCTCCTGCAGCACGCGCTCGACGACGTTGCGCCATTCGCACAGTTCATGCACGCCCGGCTTGCGTTCGCCGAAGAACATGACGATGGTGTCGCCCTTGGCGTCGAACAGTTCCACCGACGTCACCAGCCCGTCGACCGTGGGCTTTTTGACCACCCAGGCGCTGGCGATATGGTCTTCGCGCAAATGCAGGTTGAAGCGCGCATCGAGGACATTGATCCACGGCCCCATCACGGCGATCTTGTGCACGGGCCCCGAATGGATCTGGATCATGCCCGCATTGCCGACGAAGGCCATGATGGCGACTTTTTCGAGGGCGGCGCTGTTGAGCAGGTCGAGCACGCAGGATTTGTCGAGCTGCTGCACGAAGCGCGCCTCGGCCAGGCGCAGGCCTTGCAGGCGCGAGACCGAATATTTTTTCAGCAGGGTGAAAAATTCATGCGTGTCGCGCAAATCGGCCCAGGCGGCGCGCAAGCCGGCCACGTCGATCTGCGCGTCGGGCAGTTCGGCCGGCGGCGCAGCCGGCGCCGTCACGGCGATGCCGGCCGCCTGGTCCGCGTCGGCAAAATGCGCGACCAGCGCGTCATAGGCGGCCAGGTCGCTTTGCGGCTTCATGAAAATCTTGTGCACGGCATGGCCGGCAGCATCGAAAAATTGCAGGCTGCGCTGCACTTCCTTCCCGCCCCCTTTTTCGCTCACTTCGCGCACGGCAAAGCCATGCGCCCACTGGCGGTAAAACACGCGCAAGTCGATGTCGCCACCGAGCACCAGGCCCACGTGGTTGTTGTGACTGGCTTTTCGATAGACACCCGTCTTTTCATGCACGCACGAAGCGTTGCGCGTCAGCGCCATGACTTCGCCCAGCGGTTCCAGCGCGGCGATGATGGCGGGCCAGTCGGCCTGCAGGCGCTCGGCGCCCAGCAAGGCGCCATCGGCCAGCGACAAGCCGGCATGCGCGGCGATCAACTCGCCTTCGGAAATGGCCAGTTCCTCGGCGATGTCGCGGTGGCGGGCTTTTTTCTCGCGGCGCAGGCGGGCAAATTCGCTGGCGACCAGCTCGGTGTTGCAAATAGGGGGCATGCTCGTCACGGTGTCTCCTTTCAAGGCGAACACTGGCTGGCATGGGCTGGCTGGTGGTGGGGGAATCTTGAAGTTAATTATAAATGAGAATCATTCGCAATCAAGGCTTATTTATGTGAAAAAATTACGCGCAAAAAAAAGCGCCGCGACAGGAAACCCGTCGCAGCGCAAAGGAGACCGATCGATACGACTGATCAGTGTTGAGAAAATGTCAGCGTTGAACTCAGGCGCTGGCCTGTACCGCCGGCATGGATGCCGGTTTCGCCGCCGGGCGCTGTGCCAGCAATACCACGGCGGCCAGCACCATGGCGCCGCCCAGCAATTGCGTGCCGCTGACGGATTCCTTCAGCAAGGTCACGCCGAACGCCATCGTGATGACGGGTTCGAACGTGGAAATGATGGATGCCTTGGCCGCGCCGATTTGCGCCACGCCGGCAAAGAAGGCGGCAATCGCGATGGCCGTCGAGAACAGGGCGATGGCGCTGACGGCCAGCCAGCCCGTCGCCGTGCCCGGCAAGGACACGCCTTGCCACAAGGCAATCGCGCTGTTCGACAGGCCTGCCGTGCCCAGGATCACCACGCAAGCGGCCAATGGGTGAATATTCTCGCGGCTTTTCGACAGGCTGTTGCCAAACAGAATGTACACGGCGTACACGCCGGCAGCCATCAAGGCCAGGGCGATGCCGATGGGCTGGCCCTGCAGCTTGCCGCCCAGGGTGATGGCCATGCCGGCAATCGCCAGCGCCATCAGCACCAGCATGCGGCGGTCCAGCTTTTCCCAGCCCAGCGCCAGCGCCAGGATCGTCACCAGCACGGGATACACATACAGCAACATGCCGCACAGGCCGCTGCTGGCATACATGAGGGCATTGAAATAACCTTGCGACTGGGCCGTGTACATCAAGCCCATCAGCATGTAGCCGGCCAGCAGGCGGCCGCGCGGCAAGCGCCAGCCACCCAGCCACACGAGCGGCAGCAACAGCATGGCGGCGATAACGAAACGCAAGGCCAGCATGGTCGACGGGTTGACCCCGGACGCATACGCCGCCTTGGCAAACACTGCGGAACTGCCGAAACCGGCGGCCGACAGCAACACCAGCGCAACAGCGCGGCGATCAGACATGACTAAACCTCTTTGAGTACGCCAGGGCAAACCTGCTGCGCGTCGCGCTTTGCGGCCTGCGATGCTCACCGTACTGAAGTACGGTTGCGCTTCTCAGCCACAAATCACTGCCGCTCGCGACGGTTTTCCCAGGCGTTGTAAATATTAATGCCAAGCAAGGCCGGAAGATGTTCATGCGTGAATCCTATTGTGGGTCACTTCACGCAGTGACGGCATCATATTCGCTTGCGCAAAATGAAACAAACCAATATTCTTCACGGATAGGCCGAATATTACTGAGGCTCAATTCACTTGAAGAGTGCCATGTCACGTCCCTTGCCCCCGCTCGCCGCCCTGCACGCCTTCGAGGCGGCCGCCCGCCATGAAGGTTTCCAGCGCGCGGGCGAAGAATTGCACGTCTCGGCCGGCGCCATCGGCCACCACGTAAAACAGCTGGAAGCGTGGCTGGGCATCGTGCTGTTCCAGCGCATGCCGCGCGGCGTGGTGCTCACCAGCGCCGGGCAGCGCTATGCGGCCTCGCTGGGGCCGATCCTCAACCAGCTGGCCGACGTCTCCGAGCAGGCGCGGCGCCAGGGCGACGACAAGGTGGTGACGGTGACGGCCACCAGTTCGCTCGTCTCGCGCTGGCTGATGCCGCGCCTGGGCCGCCTGCGCGACCGCTATCCGCAGATCGAACTGCGCGTGCTGGCCTCGATGCACCCGGTCGACCTGGCGCGCGATGGCGTGGACGTGGCCATCCGCCTGGGTCCGGGCCGCTATCCGGGCCTGAAAGTCGATTTATTGATGGAAGAATGGTTTTCCGCCGTCTGCAGCCCCGATTTCCGCGCCAACGCGGCCAGCCTGCGCCAGCCCGCCGACCTGCTGCGCTACCCGCTGCTGCACGACGAACCGGAAGTGCACCTGCCCGGCGAAATCGACTGGACGCGCTGGCTGCACAGCTGCGGCGTGCATTACAGCGGCAATAGCGGCAACAGCGGCGCGCGCTTTTCGCACACGTATCTATGCCTGGACGCGGCCGCCAGCGGCCAGGGCGTGGCCATCGCCGCCAGCCCCCTGATCGGCGACGATTTGCGCTCGGGCCGCCTGGTGCGCGTGTTCGAACACGCCGTGCGCGGCCCCCACTGCTATTACTTGCTTCGCTCGCCCCAGGCGGAAACGCGGCCCCTCGTGCACGCGTTCTGCGAATGGCTGATCGCCGAGGCGCGCGCCGACCAGGAAACCGTCTGGCCTACCGTGGAGACAGCATGACGAGCACGGAACTGGCGCGCAGCGCCCGATTTATTGTCCAGCATGAATATGAACACGCCAAGGTGACGGCGGCCGATGGCCGGCAAGCCAGCCTGGGCGAGTTCTATGGCGACCCGGCCGTGGCCTTGATCGATATCAATGAGCAATGGTGCGCCGTGGCGGGCGAAGGATTGGTGCTGTGCCGGCTGGAGCAACCGTTCGGCCAGTGCGCGGCATATTTCCGCGAACCTGGCAAGACAGTGTGGATCACGGGCTTGCGGCAAACGGGACCGTTTGCGCTGGAATGGCAAGGCGAGGATGGCGCTTGGTCCGCCCTCGCCTTTGGAACATGCGAAAAGTTATAACTTGATGAAATTTTCGCGGTAGTACTTCAGCTCTTCGATCGACTCGAGGATATCGGCCAGTGCCGTGTGCTTCTGGTGCTTCTTGAAACCGGTGGCGATTTCCGGCTTCCAGCGCTTGCACAGCTCTTTCAATGTCGATACGTCAACATTGCGATAGTGGAAGAACGCTTCCAGCTTCGGCATGCCGCGCACCATGAAGCGGCGGTCCTGGCCGATGGTGTTGCCGCACATGGGCGACTTGCCAGCTGGCACGTATTTTTTCAGGAACGCGATCAATTCCGCTTCCGCCTGCGCTTCCGTCACGGTCGACGCCTTGACCTTGTCGATCAGGCCCGAGCGGCCGTGCGTGCCCTTGTTCCAGGCATCCATCTTGTTCAGGGTTTCATCCGATTGATGAATCACAAACACGGGGCCTTCGGCCAGCAGGTTCAAGTGCATGTCCGTCACCACCACCGCCACCTCGATGATGCGGTCGGTATCGGGCTCCAGGCCCGTCATTTCCATATCGACCCAGACCAGATTCATCTCATTGGGACGTGCCGGAACAATCGGTGCGGGGGTGGATGCAGTTAAGTCGGTCGCTTGTGACATAATTCTCTCTTGGCCTAATCAAACTAAATAATCAGCCATTTTCTCACAGGCACAGAATGTATTCACTCGCGTTTTCGATTTTGTTTGTATCCGTCCTCGTTTTGACCCTGGCCGTGCGCTTCTGGCTCGCTTCGCGGCAGATTCGCCACGTGCTGGCCCACCGCGCCGCCGTGCCCGCCGAATTTGCGGAAAAGATCCCGCTGGCGGCGCACCATAAGGCGGCCGACTACACGGTGGCGAAGACCAAGTTCGGCTTGCTGACCTTGTTGGTCAACTATGCCGTGCTGATCGGTTTTACCTTGCTGGGCGGCCTGCAATGGCTGGCGCTGCACCTGAATGAATGGATGGGCTCTGGCTCGCCCATGCTGTACCAGATCGGCCTGATCGCCGCCTTTGCCGCCATTTCCGGCCTGATCGACCTGCCCTTCGATTACTACCGCCAGTTCGTGCTGGAGCAGCGCTTCGGCTTCAATACCATGGCGCGCAAGCTGTTCTTCACGGACATGCTCAAGGGCGTGGGCCTGGGCGCCGTCATCGGCCTGCCGCTGATCTGGGTCGTGCTGACCCTGATGGCCAAGTCGGGCGGCCTGTGGTGGCTGTACGCGTGGTTCGTCTGGAGCGGCTTCCAGTTGCTGATGATGGTGCTGTTTCCCACCGTCATCGCCCCCCTGTTCAACAAATTCACGCCGCTGGCCGACGAAGCGCTGAAAAGCCGCATCGAAGGCTTGATGCAGCGCGTCGGCTTCGCCTCGAAAGGCTTGTTCGTCATGGATGGCTCGAAGCGCAGCGCCCATGGCAATGCGTATTTCTCGGGCTTTGGCGCCAACAAGCGCATCGTTTTCTTCGACACCTTGCTGTCGCGCCTGGCGCCGCAGGAAATCGAAGCCGTGCTGGCGCATGAACTGGGCCACTTCAAGCTCAAGCACATCGTCAAGCGCATCGCCATGATGTTCGTCATCTCGCTGGGCTTTTTGGCGCTGCTGGGCTTCCTGAAGACGCAGCCATGGTTTTACGCGGGCCTGGGCGTCGACCCGGTCGCCCTGGCGCTGACGGGCCAGCCGACGGATGCGCTGGCGCTGCTGCTGTTCATGCTGGCCTTGCCCGTCTTCACCTTCCTGCTGGGCCCCTTGACCTCGCTCAGCTCGCACAAGCATGAATTCGAAGCGGACGCCTTTGCCGCCACGCACACGCAGGCGGACGACCTGGTCTCGGCGCTCGTCAAAATGTATGAAGACAATGCGTCGACCCTGACGCCCGACCCGCTGCACTCGGCCTTCTACGATAGCCACCCGCCGGCCAGCGTGCGCATCCGCCACCTGAAAGGGGCTACGACATGAATACGCCATCGACTTCGCAAGACCTGTCGCAACTGTCCTGCACGCCGCGCCAGCAGGCGCTGGGCGACACGGACATTGCCACCCTGCACGCCCTGCTGCCGCAATGGAGCTTGCAAAATGGCAAGCTGTGCCGCGACTTCGGCTTCAAGAATTACTACCAGACCCTGGCGTTCGTGAACGCCCTGGCCTATATGACCCATACGCAAGACCACCATCCGGAGCTCATCATTACTTACAAAACCTGCGCCGTGCGCTACGACACGCACTCGGTCAACCATGGCGCCGGCGGCCTGTCCGAAAACGACTTCATCTGCGCCGCCAAGGCCGACCTCATCTACCAGAGCAGCCAGGTGGCCCCATGAGCGAAGGCAAGTTGACGGGCATCATCATCGCCGCCCACGGCCGCCATTACCTGGCCGACGTGGACGGCGCCAAGCTGCAATGCGTAACGCGCGGCAAGAAAACCAATGTGGCCGTGGGCGACATCGTGCACCTGACGCGCACCTCCAACGACCAGGCCGTCATCGACCGCATCGAGGAACGCAAGACCCTGCTGTACCGCTCGGACCAGTACAAATCGAAGTTGCTGGCCGCCAACCTGACGCAGCTGTTCATCGTCGTGGCGACGGAACCGGGCTTTGCCGACGACCTGATCTCGCGCTCGCTGGTGGCGGCCGACGCGGCCGGCATCGAGGCGCGCATCATCCTCAACAAGACGGACGTGACCGCTTCGCTGGAGCGCGCCCGCGAACGCCTGCTGCCGTATTCATCGATGGGCTATCCCGTCGATGAAGTGTCGGCGCGCGCCGAACCGGAGCACGCGGTGGCCACCCTGGCGCCCCTGCTGGCGGGGCAGTCGTCGATCCTCATCGGCCAGTCGGGCATGGGCAAGTCGTCATTGATCAACCTGCTGGTGCCGGATGCCGACATCGCCGTGCGCGAAATCTCGGCCGCGCTCGACACGGGCAAGCACACGACGACCTTTACGCGCCTGTACAAGCTCGACGAACTGGGCGCAAACAGTTCCATCATCGATTCGCCCGGCTTCCAGGAGTTCGGCCTGTACCACTTGTCCGAGGGCATGCTGGAGCGGGCCTTCCGCGAATTCCAGCCTTACCTGGGCGGTTGCAAGTTCTATAACTGCCGCCACCTGATCGAACCGCAATGCGCTATCCTGCAAGCATTGTCTGAAGGCAAGATCGCCAAGATGCGCCATACCCTGTATGGCCAGCTGCTGCACGAATCGGCGCAAACGCTGTATTGATCGCGCCTGGCGCCCGTCGTCGAGACGGGCGCCAAACCGATAAAAAGTTTACCACCACGAATTAAACAGAATTAAATTCTGCCGCAGAGCCTGCTTTCTCCCATTCATTCCAAAACCATCCATCGCCTGATTTCGCGTTTCAGCGCCGGATTCCGGCGTTTCATCGCTTTGCGCTGGCATGGTCCCCCTCCGCTTGCTACCTTGGCATTGTCCCCGCCAGCGAACCTGCTGGAGACAACATTGGTCTAACTCCAACCAGCATCTCGATCACAAGGTGAAATCATGAAAGCATCGTTCTCGCGTACCCTCGCCCTCGGTAGCGCCGCCCTCGTCCTCGGCCTGTCTTGCCTCAGCGCCAGTGCGCTGGAAATCGGCGAACAGGACAAGGTCCAGGTTTCCGGCAAGGTGTATAAACTGGCGCCGCAGGAATTCAGCCAGTACGGCAACAGCTACCAGCTCGACACGGGCGATACCTTGCTGCTGCGCCAGCAAGTCAACCGCTATTTCACGCAAATCAAGGGGCAGCCCGAAGTGGAGCTGTTCGGCCGCGCACCGGGCGTCTTTGAAACGGCCAGCGGCACCCACATGGAATTTCGCAACGATGGCGACGTCATCGCCATTACCGGGCTGAACAATATTCCGGGCGCCGTCGCCAAGGCTGGCGAAACGGCCAGCACCGTGCACTTCGCCGGCCGCTAGCACAGGCGGCACGGCACAGCACGGCAAACGGCCGGCAAGCCGTGCCAGGCTGTCCACGTGCATCAGCCGGCAGGGGCTGGTGCACGCCCCGCCTGCTTTGCGCAGCCTGAAAGGGCGCGCGTAAAAAAATACTGTCGAGTCGACCAAACAACTGCATCCGATGCAGCTTACAATGCGATCCAATAAGGTGTCACTGGCCGCTGGCCAACACCATCGCCTTGCGGGAGATTTCGGATGGAAATGTTCGCACTCGAACATGACATTGCACAGTGGGAAGATACACTGCGGCCATTGCGCGCCCTGGAGCGCCTGCCCTTGCTGATGCTGCTGGCATGGCATTTGCGCCAGCGCAACTGTGCCCAGGCGCTGCACCATGCGGCCGAAGCGGCAGCCTTGCTGCCCCAGGCGCAGTTGCCGCCCCCCGCCCTGGCGCTCGCGCAGGCACGTTTGCAACTGGTGCAGGCGGAAGTGGCTTGGCTGCAAGGTGCGCTCGATGCGGCCGAAAGCCTGGCCATGGCCACGCACGCCATCCTGTGCGCGCACGGCGACGGCGCCGGCTGCGCCGATGCCCACTGGCTGCTGTCCTCGATTGCCGTCGACCGGGGCGACCATGCCCGCTGCGATGCCGAACTGCTGGCCGCTGCCGAGCAGGCGCGCAGCGCCGGCGATACGATGCGCGCCAGCCTGGCCGACGCGGCCGCGGCGCGCTGGGCCGTGCTGCGCGATGCGCCAGCCGCACAGGCGCGCTGGGGCAGCCATTTCCAGGCCGACAGCGCCAGCGGCAAGCTGCCCGCGCCGCTGGCCGCCTGGGTGCATGACTTCCGCGGCTTGCTGGCGCACACCTCGCGCGACCTGGGCACGGCCGCCGGCCACTACATGCAAAGCTACGAGGCGGCGCTGGAAAGCGGCCAGCTGCGCGGCGCCATCACGGCCGCCATCAATATCGGCGACTGTTTCGCCAGCCTCAACGACAACGAATCGGCCCTGGAGTGGATGCAGTGCGCACTGGATCTGGCGCGCCCCACCGGCTGGCCGCGCAGCATCGGCGCTTGCCAGACGCATACGGCCGAAACCATGCGCAAGCTGGGCCGCCTGGCCGCGGCCGAAGACTTGCTGCGCCAGGCGCTGCTCATCCTGGCGCCCGTGGCTGGCGCGCGCACCTATGCCAACGCCCTGTTCCACCTGGGCGAACTGAGCCTGGACAAGGGCGACTACGACACGGCGCTCGACGCCTTCAGCCGGCTGGCGCAGCGCGCCGAAGCGCTGGGCCAGGCCGATTTCCGCAGCATGGCCCAGCGCGGCAGCGCCCACGCGCTATCCTACCTGGACCGCCCGGACGAGGCGCTGCAGGCGGCCGAGCGGGCTTGCCAGCTGGCCACCGCGCAGGGCGACGCCATGCACCAGGTGGCGGCGCTGCGCGTCTTGTCGATGTTGCATGCGCGCCATGAGTTGCCGCCGCCCGCAGACATGCTGGAACGCAATCCCGCCCTGCATTTCCTGCACCAGGCGCTGCAGGTAGCCGCCTCCATCGACGGCTATTCGCCGCCCGGCGAACTGCTCGATGCGCTGGCGCGCGAATACGCGCATGCGGGCGACTATGCGCGCGCCTACGATATCGCCCTCGATGCGGGCATGGCGCGCGAAAAAAGCCATACCCAGCAAGCGAGCAACCGCGCCACCGCCATGCAGGTCTACCACCAGACGGAACATGCGCGCTCGGAAGGCTATCACCACCGCGAACTGGCCGCTTCCGAAGCGCGCCGCGCCGAAGTGCTGCAACAGACCAGCGACACCCTGGAACGGCTGTCGGCCATCGGCCAGGAAATCACCACCCACCTCGACGCCAGCGCCGTGTTCCAGGTGCTCGACCGCCACGTGCATGCCTTGCTGCCAGTCAACACCTTCGCCGTCTACATGCTCGACGCCGCAGGCACGGCGCTGCGCCGCGCGCATGGCATGGAAGCGGGCCGGCCCCTGTCCGACAACGCCATTCCACTGAGCAATCCACGCGCCTACTCCGTGCGCTGCCTGCTGGGCCGACGCGAAGTGTATATCGACCAGGTGCCGCCGCGCCGCCACGCCTACACGGTGCCCGGCACGCTGCATAACCAGAGCGTGCTGTACGTGCCGCTGATGGTGGGCGAGCGCGTGCTGGGCGTGATGACGGTGCAGGCTTGCCACGCCAACGCATATGGCGAACGCGAGCGGCTGATCTTCCGCACCCTGTGCGCGTATGGCGCCATCGCGCTCGACAACGCCAGCGCCTACCGGCAATTGCAAGATGCCCAGGCGCAACTGGTATCGCAGGAAAAACTGGCCGCCCTCGGTTCGCTGATGGCCGGCGTGGCGCATGAACTGAATACCCCGATCGGCAATAGTCTGTTGATCGCCAGCACCATGCAGCAAAAGACGGAAGACGTGGAACGCCTGATGAACGGTCCCGGCCTGCGCCGCTCGGACCTGGCCGCCTTCATCGACGATGCGGGCAAGGCGTCGGCGCTGGTGATGCGCGGCCTGCGCAGCGCGGCCGACCTGGTCAACAGCTTCAAGCAGGTGGCCGTCGACCGCACCACCGAGCAGCGGCGCCGCTTTGACTTGCAACAAGTCAGCAATGAAATCATCGCCACCGTCATGAACCGCATCCGCAGTTCGGGCCACCGCATCGAAATGGAAATAGCCTTCGGCATCGCCATGGACAGCTATCCCGGCCCGTTCGGCCAGGTGATCACCAATCTGATCAACAATGCCCTGCTGCACGCCTTCGCCCCCGCGCCCAACGATGGCGGCGTCGGCACGGGCTGCATGCGCCTGTCCGCCACGGCGGACGCGACGCGCGTGCGGATCGTCTTCGAAGACAATGGCGGCGGCATCGCGGAACAGCATTTGTCGCGCATCTTCGACCCCTTCTTTACTACCAAGCTGGGCCAGGGCGGCAGCGGCCTCGGTTTGTCGATCAGCTACAACATCGTCACGGCCCTGCTGGGCGGCACCATCCAGGTGGCCAGCAGCCCCGCCGGCACGCGCTTCACCCTGGACTTGCCGCTGGTGGCGCCCCAGCTGGACGGCGCCGCGCCCGCCAGCATCTATTAATCCACCGCCCCGTTGCCCGGGCGCAGGCTTGCCTATACAAGTACGCGCCCGGGCAGTCTTTCCAATCTAAAAGCAAAACCCTTATAATTGAACGGCTGAAGTACTTGCCATTGCATTATTTTCAACTTGGCAAACCGCATCGTACCGCGCGACAGGCGTCGCGCTGGCACCGATCAACACAGCAGCGCGCCGGGCGAGGCAGTCATCAGACGAGATGTTGTACGCTGATGCAACCCGGCGGGAAAGGCACGCCGCCGGCGGCCTGCGCATCTTCAAGTGGTCATTATGTCGACAAAAAAACCGATCAAGCACTACCTCCAGTTCTCCGATTTCACGTTGGAAGAGTACGAATATGTGATCGAACGCGCCCATCTGATCAAGCGCAAGTTCAAGAACTACGAAATCTACCATCCACTGATCGACCGCACCCTGGTGATGGTCTTTGAAAAGAACTCGACCCGCACGCGCCTGTCGTTCGAAGCGGGCATGCACCAGCTGGGCGGCGCCGCCATCTACCTGAACACGCGCGATTCCCAGCTGGGCCGCGGCGAGCCGGTGGAAGACGCGGGCCAGGTCATGTCGCGCATGTGCGACATCATCATGGTGCGCACGTTCGGCCAGGAAATCATCGAGCGCTTCGCCGCCAATTCGCGCGTGCCCGTGATCAATGGCCTGACCAATGAACACCACCCGTGCCAGGTCTTTGCCGACATCTTCACCTACATCGAACACCGCGGCTCGATCGCCGGCAAGGTGGTCGCCTGGATCGGCGACGCCAACAACATGCTGTACTCGTGGCTGCAAGCGGCCGAAGTGTTCGGCTTCCATGTGAACGTGTCGACGCCGAAGGGTTACGACATTGACCTGGCGCAAGTCAAGACCGAGCGCTACACCTTCTTCGCCAATCCATCGGATGCCTGCGAAGGCGCGCACCTGGTCAACACGGACGTGTGGACCAGCATGGGTTACGAAGCGGAAAACGCGGCCCGCATCGCCGCCTTCGACGGCTGGATCGTCGATGGCGCGAAGATGGCCCGCGCCGCGCCCGACGCCCTGTTCATGCACTGCCTGCCTGCCCACCGCGGCGAGGAAGTGGCTGCCGAAGTGATCGACGGCCCGCAATCGGTGGTGTGGGACGAGGCGGAAAACCGCTTGCACGTGCAAAAAGCGCTGATCGAATACCTGTTACTCGGTAAAATCAACTAATTCGCCAGGCACTGCATAACTCCTGGCAGCATCGCAATACATACATCGACAACGACAACTGGAAGCAATATGAGCGACATTAAAAAAGTAGTCCTGGCCTATTCCGGCGGACTCGACACCTCCGTCATCCTGAAATGGCTGCAAGATAACTACCAGTGCGAAATCGTCACCTTCACGGCCGACCTGGGCCAGGGCGAAGAACTGGAACCGGCGCGCGCCAAGGCCATCAAATTCGGCATCAAGCCGGAAAACATCCATATCGAAGATGTGCGCGAAGAATTCGTGCGCGATTTCGTCTTCCCGATGTTCCGCGCCAACACCGTGTATGAAGGCGAATACCTGCTGGGCACCTCGATCGCCCGTCCGCTGATCGCCAAGCGCCTGATCGAAATCGCCAACGCCACCGGCGCCGACGCCATCTCGCACGGCGCGACCGGCAAGGGCAACGACCAGGTGCGTTTCGAGCTGGGCGCCTACGCGCTGAAGCCAGGCGTGAAAATCATCGCCCCATGGCGCGAGTGGGATCTGCTGTCGCGCGAAAAACTGCTGAAGTACGCGGAAGACGCCGGCATCGAAATCGACATGAAGCACAAGAACGGCGGCGCGCCGTACTCGATGGATGCCAACTTGCTGCACATCAGCTTTGAAGGCCGCCACCTGGAAAACCCGAGCGCCGAAGCGGAAGAAACCATGTGGCGCTGGACCGTCAGCCCTGAAAAGGCGCCGGACGAAGCGGAATACCTGGACATCGAATACGAAAAAGGCGATATCGTCGCCATCAACGGCGTGCGCATGTCGCCCGCCACCGTGCTGGCCGAACTGAACAAAGTTGGCGGCAAGCATGGCGTGGGACGCCTGGACCTGGTGGAAAACCGCTACGTCGGCATGAAATCGCGCGGCTGCTATGAAACCCCGGGCGGCACTATCATGCTGAAAGCCCACCGCGCCATCGAATCGATCACGCTGGACCGCGAAGTTGCCCATCTGAAAGATGACCTGATGCCGCGCTACGCGTCGATGATCTACAACGGCTACTGGTGGGCGCCCGAGCGCGTTGCCCTGCAAACCCTGATCGACCACACGCAGGAAACCGTGAACGGCTGGGTACGCATCAAGCTGTACAAGGGCAATGTGATCGTCGTGTCGCGCGATTCGAAAACCGATTCGCTGTTCGACATGAACATCGCCACCTTTGACGAAGACGGCGGCGCCTACAACCAGGCCGACGCCGGCGGCTTCATCAAGCTGAACGCCTTGCGCATGCGCATCGCCGCCATCGCCCGCGAAAAGCGCGGCCAGAAGTAATTAATTGCCGGGAGGCACTACCTCCCGCGCCCGCCAAAAGCCGCCTCCGGGCGGCTTTTTTACGTTTGAAACGCACTCGGCAGCGATTTACCGCCCCGCGCGTACCCAGATCGCCCCCCATTTTGCTGTCCTCATGGCAAAATGCTACAGTGCAATTGTGCTGACCTTCCTGCTTCCGGAGCCCTCCCATGTTCAAAGACCTGAGTATCAAGAATAAACTGTACCTGGGCTTCGGCTCCATCGTGGCCATCATCCTGATCTTGCTGGGCGTGGCCTACAACAGCTTTTCGCGGCTGTCGGAAGCCAATGCATGGGACCGGCACACGATGGAAGTGCTGGTCGAGATCGACAAGATTCACAATTCCATCCTGCAAATCCAGGTGGAAGCGCGCGGTTTCATCCTGACCGGCAACGAAGCTTCGCTGACGCCGGAAACCGATGAAACAGGGGTGCTGAGCCAGCACACGCAAAAAGCCATCAGCATGACGGTGGACAACAAGGTGCAATCGGAACGCTTCCGCAAGATCGACCAGCTGAGCAGCACCTGGGTCAAGGAGTGGATCACCCCCCTGATCGAGAAACGCCGCGCGCTGGGCAATGCGCCGGGCGCCACGGAAACGGTGGCGCGCCTGCTTCCGCCGGCCGGCTCGCCCGGCATCGTGCAAGCCAACAAACTGCTCGACGAAGCCGCCGCCGAAGAAAACCGCTTGCTGGCCGAGCGCACGGCCACGTCAAGTCGCCTGCAGGAAACCATGCTGCTGACCTTGGCGCTGGGCGGCGTGCTGTGCGTGGTGCTGGCGCTGGGCATATCCTTCGTCCTGGCCAAGGCCATCCTCGGCCCGTTGAACAGCCTGACGGACGCCGTCGGGCGCATCGCCGGCGGCGAGCAAGGCGCACGCGCCGCCATCATTTCGCGCGACGAGCTGGGCAAGGTGACGGAAGAGTTCAACCGCATGGCGCAAACCATCCAGGACAACCAGGCCAATGAACTGGCCGCCACGAATAGCCTGCGCGCCAAGGTCGATTCCCTGCTGGAAGTGGTGTCGAAGGCGGCCTCGGGCGACCTGACGGGCAAGGTCGGCATCACGGGCAACGACGCCATCGGCCAGCTGGGCAACGGCCTGGCGAAGATGTTTGAAAACCTGCGCAGCCTGCTCAACAATGTGCAAAAGGCCGGCATCCAGGTGACGACCTCCGCCACGGAAATCGCCGCCTCGGCGCGCCAGCAGGAAGCCACGGGTATTGAGCAAGCTCAAACCAGCGTGGAAATTCTCAGCACCACCAAGGAAATCTCGGCCAACACGAGCCAGTTGCTGAAAACCATGGAAGACGCCACCGCCGTGGCCGACTACACGACGAATGCCACGGCCGAAGCGCAAAACAACCTCAAGCGCATGGATTCGACCATGCAGCACATGGTCTCGGCCACCGATTCCATCAACGCCAAGCTGGCGGCCCTGTCGGAAAAAGCCAGCAATATCAATAGCGTACTGATCACCATCACGAAAGTAGCCGACCAGACCAACATCCTGTCGCTGAACGCCGCCATCGAGGCGGAAAAAGCGGGCGAAGCGGGCCGCGGCTTTTCCGTCGTGGCGACGGAAATCCGCCGCCTGGCCGACCAGACGTCCGTCTCCACCTGGGATATCGAGCAAATGCTCAAGGAAATGCAGTCGGCCGTGTCCGCCAGCGTGATGGGCATGGATAAATTCTCGGAAGAAATTCGCCGCAGCGTGGGCGAAGTGCGGCAAGTGGCGGAACAATTGTCGTCCGTGATGGACCAGGTGCAAAAACTCACGCCGCAATTTGATGCCGTGCTGCAAGGCATGCAGTCGCAGGCGATCGGCGCGTCGCAAATTTCCGACACCATGATGCAGCTCAACGACGCCACGCAACAGACGGTGGAATCGCTGAAGGCCACCAGCGAAGCGGTGCACCAGCTGCAATATGCGGCGGGCGACCTGCAGTCGAGCGTGTCGACCTTCGCCGTCACCATCTGATCCCATGAAAGTGCTGCTCTTTCACATCGGACGCGACCGCTATGGCCTGCCCCTGGCCGGCATCGTGCGCGTCCTGCCGCTGCTGGAGCTGAAACAGTTGCCGCTCACGCCAGACTACGTGGCCGGCCTGATGGACTTGCACGGCACGCCCGTGCCCGTGATCGACCTGTCGCGCCTGGCCGGGCTGCCTGCCGCCGCCGCGCAATTCGACACGCGCATCGTCATCGTCGACTACCGCGCGCCTGGCGGCGCCACGCATGCGCTGGGCTTGCTGGCCACGCAAGTGCGCGGCATCGCCGACATCGCGGCGGACAAGCTCGAGGATAGCGGCGTGGCCACGGCGCCCTTCCTGGGCCAGGTGGCCAGCGATGCCGACGGCATCGTGCAGCTGGTGGAACTCGAACACCTGCTGCCGCCGGACGTGCGCGCGCTGCTGTTTCAAGACGCGGGCGCGGCATGACGGCACAAGCCCTGCTGCGCCGCGCGACCGGCCTGTCCGTCTCCAAAGCCGTGGCCGAACGGGCCGTCGGCCAGCGCATGGAGCAAACGGGCTTCAGCGATAGCGAAGCCTACCTGCAAGCGCTCACGCCGGCCGAAATGACGCAATTGATCGAGCTGGTGGTGGTGCCGGAATCGTGGCTGTTCCGCGACCCGCAGGCGTTCTACGCCACCGTCGAACTGGTGCAGGAACGCTGGGCGCGGGGGCGCGCCACGCGCATCCTGTCGATCCCGTGCGCGGGCGGCGAGGAACCGTATTCGATGGCCATGGCGCTGCGCGACGGCGGCGTGCCGAAACAGGCGTTCAGCATTGACGCCTACGACCTGAGCCCCGGCTGCATCGAGCGGGCGCAGGCGGGCGTGTATGGCCGCAACGCCTTCCGCGCGCAGGACGTCGCCTTCCGCGAGCGCTATTTCACGCACGTGGCCGACGACGCCTACCGCATCATCGATTCCTTGCGCGAGCAAGTCACCTTCAGGCAGGGTAATCTGCTGCAATTCGACACCGCCACCTACAGCCGCCATTACGACGTCATCTTTTGCCGCAACCTCTTGATTTACTTCGACAAGCCGACCACGCGCGCGGCCATCCACAACCTGTCCGCCCTGCTGGCCGACGACGGCATGCTGCTGGCCGGCTATGCGGAAGTGCCGTCGTTCTGCCAGAACGGCTTTGCGCCGCTGCAGTTCCGCCAGGCCTTCGCCCTGAAGAAGGAAACGGCGGCGCCGGCCAGCCCCGTGCAAGTGGCGCCGCTGCCGGCAGCGCGCCCCCTGCGCAGCGTGCCGCCCGCGCCAAGGCGCGCCGCCGCAACCGCCCCTGCCGCTGCGACAGCGCCGCGCACGCGCCCCGTGTCCGTGCCGTCGCCGGCGCCGGCCGCGCCAACCGCGCAAGCCGATTTGCTGGCCGAGGCGCGCCTGCTGGCCGACCGTGGCCAGTTGCGCGAAGCGGGAGAAAAATGCCACGCCCACCTGGCGCGCGTGCCCGAGGCGGCGGAAGCGTATTTCATGCTGGGCATCATCAATGAACTGGCCGGCAAGATGGACCTGGCCGACGATTACTGGCGCCGCTGCATCTACCTGCAGCCCGACCATTACGAGGCGCTGTGCCACCTGTCGCTGCTGGCCGAACGCAATGGCAACCACACGGCCGCCGCCACCCTGAAGGCGCGCGCGGCGCGCATCTACCAGCGCCGCCAGGCGTCCAACTAAGGGGCAAGCATGACCAACCTCATCGCCACCGAGTCCCCCGACGCCATCGACGACTGCTGGAACCATATCGGCGTGGTCGGCGACCAGAGCTGCCCCAGGCTGCCCGCCAACGTGCATTGCCGTAACTGCGACGTGTATGCGGGCGCCGCCCAGCGCAACCTGCAGCGGCCCGTGGATGAACACTACCAGCGCGACTGGGCCAGCCACTTCCGCCAGATCGATGCGGGCGGCGAAGTGCGCGACAGCTCGGCGCTGGTATTTCGCATCGGCCGCGAATGGCTGGCGCTGCCCACGCGCGTGTTCGACTCCGTGGCGCCGCAGGCCAAGCCGCACGTGCTGCCGCACCGCGGCGGGCGCGGCTTGGCGGGCATCGTCAATATCGGCGGCAAGCTGTATCCGTGCATGTCGCTGGCACACTTGCTGGGCATCGACGAACAGGGCGCGCCAGCGGCCCGCGGCCGCCACACCTTTGCGCGCCTGCTGCTGATGCGCTGGGAAGAACAGGCTTACGCGCTGCCCGTGGCCGACCTGCACGGCATCGTGCGCTATGCGTCGAGCACCGTGCAAGCGCCGGCGGCCACCATCAACAAGGGCCTGTCGCGCTATCTGTCCGGCGTCATCACCGAGGGCGACATGCGCATCGGCTGCCTCGACACGGCGCTGATCGGCTTTCAACTTGCGAGATTATTACGATGAGCCAGGACCAGCACGGCGACCTGAGTGCCTTTTCCATGCTGGACCTGTTCCGCATGGAGGCAGACAGCCAGACCCAGATCCTCACCGACGGCTTGCTGGCCATGGAGCGCCATGCGGGCGATGCGGCCGCCGTCGAAGCGATGATGCGCGCGGCACATTCGATCAAGGGCGCCGCCGCCATCGTCGGCCTGCAAGTGGTGGTGCAGCTGGCGCACGGCATGGAAGACAGCTTTGTCGCCGCCCAGCACGGCCGCCTGAAACTCACGCCGGAGCGGGTCGACGTGCTGCTGTCGGGCGTCGACCTGATCGTGCAGCTGTCGCGCCTGGACGACGCGGGCGCCGAAGCGTGGCTGGCCGCCAATGCGGCGCAGATCGACCAGACCCTGAACGCCATCGCCGGCATCGCCGACCTGCCCGAATTGCCTGCCCTGCCCCCGGCGCCCGTGCCAGCGCCGGCAGCGGCGGCGCCACAGGCTCCCGTGGCCAGCGGCCTGGCGGGAGAGGACGCGGAAGCGGAGGCGACAGAAGCTGCCGCGCCCGCGCCGCGTACAGGTGCCGCACCGGCCAAGGCCCAGGCGCAGAATTTCGACAAACTGCTGTCGCTGGCCAGCGAATCGCGCATCAATGCGCACCAGATGCATCCGTTCATCGGTGCCTTGCAGCGCTTCAAGCGCAACCAGAGCAGCCTGTTTTCCGCCATCGAGCACCTGCACGAAGCCATTGCCCGCTCGGGCGATGCGGGCCTGATGGAAAAATCCCTGCTGGCGCTGCAAAAGACGCAGCCCCTGAAGCAGTTCATGCTCGAACACATCGCCGACATCGAAACCTATGAGCGGCGCCTGCTGGCCGTCTCGCAAGGCATGGTCGACGAAGTGCTGGCGCTGCGCATGCGCCCTTTCCGCGACGGCATCCACGCCTTCCCGCGCATGGTGCGCGACCTGGCGCGCAGCCTGGGCAAGGAAGTGCAGCTGGAGATCGAAGGCGAAGACACCCTGGTCGACCGCGACATCCTGGCGAAGATCGAAAGCCCGCTGAACCACATGCTGAGGAATGCCATCGACCATGGCATGGAAGGCCCGTACGAGCGCATCGACGCGGGCAAGGAAGCGCTGGGCACGATACGCATGGAAGCGCGCCACCGCGCCGGCATGCTGAGCATCGAAATCAGCGACGACGGGCGCGGCGTCGACCTGGAAAAGATCCGCCAGTCCGTTATCGAGCGCAAGATGGCCAGCCCCGCCATGGCCGCCGCGCTGTCGCCGGGCGAGCTGCTGGAATTCCTGTTCCTGCCCGCCTTCAGCCTGAAGGCGACGGCCAATCAATTGTCCGGACGCGGCGTGGGCCTGGACATCGTGCACGAGACGATACGCCAGCAAAACGGCACCGTGCGCCTGGAATCGGAGCCGGGCCGGGGTTTCCGCGCCCTCATCACCCTGCCGCTGACGCAATCGATCGTGCGCGCGCTGGTGATCGACATCCAGGGCGAAGCCTACGCCATCCCCATCGTCAAGGTGGAAAGCGTGGTGCGCGTGCCGCAGGCGGCCATCCATACCCTGGAAAACAAGCAGTTCTTCGAACTCAAGGGCGAGCATCTGGGCCTGGTCTCGGCGGCGCAGGTGCTGGAGCTGGGCGAAGCGGCGAACCAGGCCGAGGACTTGCCGGTGGTGGTGATCGGGCGCGGCAAGCAAAGCTATGCCCTGGTGGTCGACGCCATCCGCGGCGAGCAAAGCCTGGCGGTGCAGGCCATCGATCCGATCTTCGGCAAGATGCGCGACATTTCCGCCGCGGCCCTGCTCGATGACGGCGAGCCGGTACTGATCCTCGACGTGCCCGACCTGCTGCTGTCGATCGACAAGCTGCTGCACGAGGGCGGCCTGCACCAACTGGCGCAGGCGGGCAATGCACAGCAGCGCCGCGCCAAGCGCATCCTCGTCGTCGACGATTCGCTGACGGTGCGCGAGATGGAGCGCAAGCTGCTGCTGGCGCGCGGCTTCGAAGTCGACGTGGCCATCGACGGCATCGACGGCTGGAACGTCGTGCGCAGCGGCGAATACGACCTGGTGATCACCGACGTCGACATGCCGCGCATGGACGGCATCGAGCTGGTTTCGCTGATCAAAAAGGACCTGCACCTGCACAAGCTGCCGGTGATGATCGTCTCGTACAAGGACCGCCCGGAAGACCGCGCGCGCGGCCTGTCCGCCGGCGCCGACTATTACCTGACCAAAGGCAGCTTCCACGACGAGACCTTGCTCGACGCGGTGGCCGACCTGATAGGAGATGCCCGCTTATGAGTTGTACTTCATGAAAATTGCCATTGCCAACGATGTCGCCATGGCCGCCGAAGCCCTGCGCCGCGTGGTGGCCAGCACGCAGGAACACCAGGTGCTGTGGATTGCCCGCACGGGGCTCGAAGCCGTGCGCATGTGCGAGGGCAACCGTCCCGACCTGATCCTGATGGACCTGAACATGCCGGAGATGGATGGCGTCGAGGCGACGCGCCTGATCATGGAGCAAAGCCCTTGCGCCATCCTGGTGGTCACGGGACGCCCGCAAGACAATGTCAACCAGGTCTTCCGCGCGCTGGGCGCGGGCGCGCTCGACGTCACGGCCACCCCCGTGCTGCAGGGACAAGTGGGCGGCGACAGCGAACTGCTGGCCAAGATCAAGACCATCGGCAAGCTGATACGCCACAGCGCCGAAACGCCGCCGCCACGCCAGGCGAACGGCAATGGCGGCGAACGGGCCGACGGGCAAGTCACCACGCTGGTGGCCATCGGCGCCTCGACGGGCGGCCCTTCGGCCGTGGCCAAGGTGCTGTCCGGCTGGACGGCGCCGCCCGGTTGCGCCATCGTGGTGGTGCAGCATATCGATGAAACCTTCGCCTCGCACTTCGCCAAATGGCTCGATGACCAGCTCAGCATGCCCGCGCGCGTGATCGTCGAAGGCGATGAACTGGTGTCCGGCACGGTGTTGATCGCCAAAACCAATGATCACTTGCTGCTAGATCAAAATTATCGTTTGGGTTACGATGCAGCACCACGCGAGTATGTTTACCGCCCATCCGTCGATGTCTTCTTCAACTGCGTGGCGCAGCACTGGCGCGGCGACGCCATCGGTGTATTGCTCACAGGCATGGGACGTGACGGCGGCGATGGCTTGCTGGCCATGCGCCGCGCCGGCAAGACGACCATCGCACAAGACCAGGCCAGCAGTGCCGTGTACGGCATGCCGCGCGCGGCGGCCGAACTCGATGCGGCGCAGCACATCCTGCCCTTGGATAGAATAGGCGCCAGCCTGCGCAGCCGCCTGGGCGCCAAACTCAACAATGGGTGGGAGCCCTCCCCTAACATCTGAAAAGAATGCAATGCCAGAATTCTCCTCCAGTTTCAGCCAGCATGAGCCCGCATTGACCGAATTCAAGGTCAGCGTGCTGCTGGTGGATGACCAGTTGATCATTGCCGAGGCAGTACGGCGCATGCTCAGCGACCAGCAGGATATCGAATTTCATTACGTGACCGACGCCACGCAGGCGCTGGACACGGCGCTGCGTTTGCAACCGACCGTCATCCTGCAAGACCTCGTGATGCCAGGCATCGACGGCTTCGCCCTGATCCAGCTGTACCGCGAAAACGCGGCGCTCGCGCACGTGCCGGTGATCGTGATGTCGGCCAAGGATGACCCGAAACTGAAGGCGCACAGCTTTTCCGTCGGCGCCAACGACTATGTGGTGAAACTGCCGGACCGCCTGGAGCTGCTGGCGCGCATACGCTACCACTCGGCAGCCCACATCAGCCGCCTGCAGCGCGACCAGGCTTTTCGTTTCCTGCGAGAAAGTCAAAAGAACCTGGCCGACGCGAATATTGAATTACAGAAACTCGCCGCCCTCGATGGCTTGACGGGCATCGCCAACCGCCGCCGCTTCGATGAAACCTTACAATTCGAATGGCAGCGTGGCCAGCGCGACAAGACGCCGTTGAGCTTGCTGTTTTGCGATATCGACCATTTTAAAAGCTATAACGACCACTTCGGCCACCTGGCGGGCGACCTGTGCCTGAAAAAAGTCGCCGCCGTGCTGACGGAACATTTGAAGCGCCCGGCCGACCTGGCCGCCCGCTACGGCGGCGAAGAGTTCGCCCTGATCCTGCCGGAAACGGAGGCTGCAGGAGCCCTGCTGATCGCCGAAGCATGCCGGCGCCACTTGGAAGGCTTGCAGATCGAAAATCCAGCGGCAAGCACGGGCATCGTCACCATCTCGATCGGCGTGGCCACCATCGTGCCCTCGCCAGACTCGACGGTCGAGCAATTGATCAACCGCGCCGACCAGGCCCTGTACGCGGCCAAGCGCGGCGGACGCAACAGCGTGCTGAGCGCCGCTGACGTCCAGGACTGATTTTTAACAGCAAGGAAAGTGAAGCATGAGCACACAACTGGACAATGTCAGCGTCGTCAAGAAGTCGAATATCTACTTTGACGGCAAATGCGTCTCGCACAACGTCATCCTGGCCGATGGCACGAAGAAAAGCGTGGGCGTGATTTTCACGTCATCGTTGCGCTTCAACACGGGCGCGCCGGAAATCATGGAAATCGTCGGCGGCCTGTGCAAGGTACGCCTGGCCGACGCGACGGAATGGAACAGCTATGGCGCGGGCACGCAATTCAAGGTACCGGGCAATAGCTATTTTGATATTGAAACTGTCGAAACCGTAGATTACGTCTGCCACTTCGGCTGATCCATGCAGAAAAAACGTCCATGGCTGTGTTGCACTGCCTTGCCCTGAACATTTTTTCAAGCGCGGATTGACTATTTAGACAAACACAGGCTCGGGCGACAGGCGTACGCCATATTTCGCCTCTACATCATCCTGTATCGCTGCCGCCAGCCGGGTAATGTCCGCGCCACGAGCGCCGCCATTATTCACCAGAACCAGCGCCTGCTTGGGATACACTCCCGCGGGCCCCAGGTTTTTCCCCTTCCAGCCGCACTGATCGATCAGCCACCCTGCCGCCAGCTTTTCCGTGCCATCGGGCTGCGCATGGTGTACCAAGGTGGGGAAACGTTCCAACAAGGCAAGACATTGCTCCCGTGACACCACGGGATTCTTGAAGAAGCTGCCCGCATTGCCTATGACGGCCGGGTCGGGCAATTTTCGCCGGCGGATCGCCATCACCGTGTCGGCCACCTGTTGGGGTGTCGGCTCGGCAAGATTGCGCTCGGCCACGGCCTGCGCCAGTTCCGCATAGCGCAAGTTCGGCTGCCACTCGGCCGGCAAGGCAAACGTGACTTCCAGCACGATCAGTTCGCGGCCGTCCGCCTGTTTGAAGATGCTGTCGCGGTAAGCGAAACGGCAAGCATCGCGGTCCATGTCGAAGACGATGCCGCTGCCACTGTGCATGACGCTCACGCTGTGCAGATAATCCTTGATTTCAACGCCATACGCGCCAATATTCTGGATAGGCGCCGCGCCCACCGTGCCGGGAATCAGGGACAGGTTTTCCAGCCCGCCCACGCCTTGCGCCAGGGTCCACTGCACGAAATCGTGCCAGTTTTCACCGGCCGCGGCAGTGACGAGTATCGTCTCGAAATCCGCCTGCGCCAGGCGCATGCCGCGCGTGGCCATGTGCAGCACGGCGCCGGGAAAGTCGCCCGTCAGCACGATGTTGCTGCCGCCGCCCAGTATCAGGCGCGGCATGGCGGACAAGGCGGGATCTTGCAGCGCGGCGTGCAATTCGGCCTGCGAGGTGATGCGTACGTAGGCGGCCGCATTGGCCGCGATGCCGAAGGTATTCAGGCGCTGGAGGGAGTAATTGTGTTCGATGGTGAGCTCTGCAGACATGGGATCGGGAAATTTTGCTCGATTATAGAGCGAAAGCGACAAAAAACCACCTCAGGACAAGGGCGACTTGCCCGTTGTCCGTTAAAATGTCGCATCTTTAACAGGGCCGTCCCATGGCGCAGAATCAGCCGCCAATGCCCAGCGCGCCGAGCGTGCGCTCGCTTTAACAAGAAAAGGAACAGACCATGCCGTCATTTGATGTAGTCTCCGAAGCCGATATGATCGAAGTCAAGAATGCAGTCGAGCAATCCAACAAGGAAATCACGACCCGCTTCGACTTCAAGGGCAGCGACGCCCGCGTCGAACACAAGGAAAACGAGTTGACCGCGTTCGCGGACTCTGAATTCCAGCTCAGCCAGGTGCGCGACGTGCTGACCAACAAATTGACCAAACGCAAGGTCGATGTGCGCTTCCTCGACGAAGGCGACATCAAGAAGATCGGCGGCGACAAGGTCAAGCAGATCATCAAGATCAAGAATGGCATCGAATCGGATGATGCCAAGAAAATCGTGCGCGTCATCAAGGACAGCAAGATGAAAGTGCAAGCGAGCATCCAGGGCGAAGCCGTGCGCGTCACGGGCGCCAAGCGCGACGACCTGCAGGCGGCCATGGCCATGCTGCGCAAGGATGTACCCGACATGCCGCTGGAATTTAACAATTTCCGCGATTAATTTCGATGATGCGCACGCTGCGGCCTGCGCTTGCACCGGCATGGCGGCAAGCTGCCTCGGAGCGCCTGCGCGCTTGGGGTAGAATTGAAGCTGCGCACAGCTACATGCGCCCGCGCGCCTGACCGGCAGCGGGCTTGACCGTACATCTGGCTCAGTGATAACCACGGTAGTCTAAGGATAGCAATGAAACGTGTTGATGATTTCCGCCTGCGATTTGGCAAAAAAGAATATGTGCCCATCATGATAGGCGGAATGGGTGTGGATATTTCCACGTCGGAGCTGGCCCTGGAAGCGGCCCGGCTGAACGGTATCGGGCATATCTCCGATGCCATGGTGGAAGACGTGTCGGATCGCCGTTTCGACACCACCTTCGTCAAAGACAAGACGAAACTGTACAAGTTCAACATCAATAACAGCGACAAGGCCGTGGTGCAGTTCGACCTGGGCCGCCTGGCGGAAGCGCAGCGCCTGCATATCGGCCGCACCATGGAAGCGAAAAAAGGCGATGGCTTGATCTTCGTCAATTGCATGGAAAAGCTGACAATGAACGGCCCCCGCGAAACCTTGCGCGTGCGACTCAATGCGGCGCTGGACGCGGGCATCGACGGCATCACCCTGTCGGCCGGCTTGCACTTTGGTTCGTTCGCCTTGATGGCCGACCATCCGCGTTTCCGTGATGCCAAGCTGGGCATCATCGTCTCGTCCGTACGCGCATTGCAGATTTTCCTGCGCAAGAACGCCAAGCTGGACCGTTTGCCCGACTTCATCATCGTCGAGGGTCCCCTGGCCGGCGGCCACCTGGGCTTCGGCATGGACTGGGCCAATTACGACCTGCACACGATCACGGCGGAACTGCTGGCCTACCTGAAGGCCGAACAGCTGGACATCCCGCTGATCGCCGCTGGCGGCATCTTCACGGGCAGCGATGCCGTTTCCTTCCTGGAAGCGGGCGCCGCTGGCGTGCAAGTGGCGACGCGCTTTACCGTCACAAAGGAATGCGGCTTGCCAAACAAGGTCAAGCAGGAATACTACAAGGCCTCGGAAGAAGACATCATCGTCAATGGCGTTTCGCCGACCGGTTACCCGATGCGCATGCTGAAGAACACGCCCGCCATCGGCGCCGGCATCCGTCCAGGCTGCGAATCGTATGGCTACCTGCTCGACGCGACGGGCAACTGCGCGTACATCAACTCGTACAACCGCGAAGTCGCTGCCCATCCGGAGCAAAAAACCGTCGTCGTGATGGACAAGACTTGCCTGTGCACCCACATGCGCAACTTCAACTGCTGGACCTGCGGCCACTACACGTACCGCCTGAAGGACACCACGCATAAGCTCGACAACGGCGAGTACCAGATCCTGACGGCCGAACACGTCTTCAAGGATTACCAGTTCAGCGTCGACAACCAGATCGCCCTGCCGGAAAAAGAAATCCTGGTAGCAAGCTGAATCTTGCCAGCCTGAAATGAAAATGGCGCAGCCTGCGAAGGCTGCGCCATTTTTTATGCGGGGAACATGTCCCGCAAGGCCCGTTCAATCACGTCAAAGCTGGGCCGCTGCAATGCGTCTTCCTGCAGGCAATCTTCCATCATGACGTGCAGGGCCGGCAAAGGCGTCGCACAATGCGCGATCAGTTCGCCCAGCAGCACGCCAAAGGCGCGCGCCTCTATGCCCTGCAACACGTCCCCGTGCAACGAGCCCGGCGCAAACATGGACGCCGCGCCAAAGTCGCCCAGCAGGCAGGCGCCGGCATCCGCATGCAGGATATTGTGGGCATACAGGTCGCCGTGCACGATACCGTGTGCATGCAACTGCCGCACGGCCGAGGCGATGCCATGGGCAATGGCCAGCGCTTGCGGAAAATCAAAGCGCGCGCCATCGGCATACACATCGCGCGTACACGACTCCAGGCTCGGCGGCCCGGCCAGGTTGCGGAAGGCCGCGTCAACGAGCGGCATGACGAGTCCCAGCGCTCCTTGTGGATGTGCATCGAGCGTCCCGAGGATGGGAATCAGGCCCGGATGGGCACCGGCGCCGATACAGGCGGCCATTTCACTGCGCGGCAAGCCATCGCTGGTCATGGCCCCCTTGAACACCTTGACGGCAACCTCATCGGCGCCATCCAGGCGGGCACGGTAAATCACGCCCGACGCCCCCTCGCCCAGCTGCTGCGCCAGTTCCAGGCGCTGCCACGCGACGCCCGCTGCGGCTGAACCGGCCAGGGCCGCCAGTTCCCGCGCTTCCGTGAAGGGATTGCCCGCATACGCCAGCCAGCTCAGGCGTGGCAGGGATAGCAGACAGTCGGGCAGCGCCGTGAAACGGTTGGCGGCGATGCGCACCAGTTCCAGCCGGCGGCAGTTCGCCAAGGAAGCGGGCAAGCTGTCCAGGCAATTTCCCGCCAGCATGAGTTTCTGCAATTGTCCGCACTTGCCCAGCTCCTCCGGCAAGGCTTCGATGGCATTATCGGTCAGGGTCAGCCAGCGCAGCCTGGATGGCAAGGCTGCGGCCGGCACGTGGCGTATCCGGTTCGCCTTGAAACCGATCATTTCCAGCGCAGGACAGGAACCGAGCACGGCCGGCAAGCTGGTGAACAGGTTGTCCGAGCAAAAAATGATGCGCAGCTTGTGCAGGCGTGGCAAATCGTCGGGAAGCGTGGAGAGCGCATTGCCGGACAGGTCGAGGATTTCCAGGCTGTCGGCGAGGTCGAAGATTTCGCGAGGGAATGCCGTCAAGCCGCAGGACAGCGTCAGACGGCGCAGGCCGGCCAGTTGGCCAGCGCGTAATTGCTCCAGTGTATGCATAGCAGACAAGATATTCCTTTCAAGGTGGCACGCGATCGATGCCATGCATAAAATCATTGGACGTAAAAAAACCCCAACCGGATCACCGGAAGGGGTTTTTTCGAATAACAAGCCTGACGATAACCTACTTTCACACTGGTTGCAGCACTATCATCGGCGCAAAGTTGTTTCACGGTCCTGTTCGGGATGGGAAGGGGTGGGACCAACTTGCTATGGTCATCAGGCATAACTTGTACTGGCGTTTGTCCTCAATGGAGCGACAAAGCCTGAATCTGGAAGAAGCAAAGATCGGGGTAATGACTGGTTGTATCAACACACACGCAACGTTGTACCGTCTTATCCTCTGTACCTGCTAAGGTTATAGGGACAAGCCGTACGGGCAATTAGTACTGGTTAGCTTAATGCATTACTGCACTTCCACACCCAGCCTATCAACGTCCTGGTCTCGAACGACCCTTCAAAGAGCTCAAGGCTCTGGGAAATCTCATCTCAAGGCAAGTTTCCCGCTTAGATGCTTTCAGCGGTTATCTCTTCCGAACTTAGCTACCCGGCAATGCCACTGGCGTGACAACCGGTACACCAGAGGTTCGTCCACTCCGGTCCTCTCGTACTAGGAGCAGCCCCCTTCAAATTTCCAACGCCCACGGCAGATAGGGACCAAACTGTCTCACGACGTTTTAAACCCAGCTCACGTACCACTTTAAATGGCGAACAGCCATACCCTTGGGACCGGCTACAGCCCCAGGATGTGATGAGCCGACATCGAGGTGCCAAACTCCCCCGTCGATATGAACTCTTGGGAGGAATCAGCCTGTTATCCCCAGAGTACCTTTTATCCGTTGAGCGATGGCCCTTCCATACAGAACCACCGGATCACTATGTCCTACTTTCGTACCTGCTCGACTTGTCAGTCTCGCAGTTAAGCACGCTTATGCCATTGCACTATCAACACGATGTCCGACCGTATCTAGCGTACCTTCGAACTCCTCCGTTACACTTTAGGAGGAGACCGCCCCAGTCAAACTGCCTACCATGCACTGTCCCCGATCCGGATAACGGACCAAGGTTAGAACCTCAAACAAACCAGGGTGGTATTTCAAGGTTGGCTCCACGAGAACTAGCGTCCCCGCTTCAAAGCCTCCCACCTATCCTACACAGATTGGTTCAAAGTCCAATGCAAAGCTACAGTAAAGGTTCATGGGGTCTTTCCGTCTAGCCGCGGGTAGATTGCATCATCACAAACATTTCAACTTCGCTGAGTCTCGGGAGGAGACAGTGTGGCCATCGTTACGCCATTCGTGCAGGTCGGAACTTACCCGACAAGGAATTTCGCTACCTTAGGACCGTTATAGTTACGGCCGCCGTTTACTGGGACTTCAATCAAGAGCTTGCACCCCATCATTTAATCTTCCAGCACCGGGCAGGCGTCACACCCTATACGTCCACTTTCGTGTTTGCAGAGTGCTGTGTTTTTATTAAACAGTCGCAGCCACCAGTTTATTGCAACCCTTTCACCCTCATGGAGTAAACCAATCAAGCTACCGGGGCGTACCTTTTCCCGAAGTTACGGTACCAATTTGCCGAGTTCCTTCTCCCGAGTTCTCTCAAGCGCCTTAGAATACTCATCTCGCCCACCTGTGTCGGTTTGCGGTACGGTCTCGTATGACTGAAGCTTAGAGGCTTTTCTTGGAACCACTTCCGATTGCTTCGTGAACAAGTTCACTCGTCTCAACCCCTTGAATTGCGCACCCGGATTTGCCTAAGTGCCTTCTATGAGTCAAAAACCAACTATTCCAACAGTTGGACAACCTTCCGCGATCCGTCCCCCCATCGCATCATACGACGGTGCAGGAATATTAACCTGCTTCCCATCAGCTACGCATCTCTGCCTCGCCTTAGGGGCCGACTCACCCTGCTCCGATGAACGTTGAACAGGAAACCTTGGGCTTACGGCGTGGAGGCTTTTCACCCCCATTATCGCTACTCATGTCAGCATTCGCACTTCTGATACCTCCAGCATCCTTTACAAGACACCTTCGCAGGCTTACAGAACGCTCTCCTACCATATATATCTGTGATAAATCACAGAACAATATCCGCAGCTTCGGTGACTGGCTTAGCCCCGTTACATCTTCCGCGCAGGACGACTCGATCAGTGAGCTATTACGCTTTCTTTAAATGATGGCTGCTTCTAAGCCAACATCCTGACTGTTTTAGCCTTCCCACTTCGTTTTCCACTTAGCCAATCTTTGGGACCTTAGCTGGCGGTCTGGGTTGTTTCCCTCTTGACGCCGGACGTTAGCACCCGACGTCTGTCTCCCAAGCTCGCACTCATCGGTATTCGGAGTTTGCAATGGTTTGGTAAGTCGCAATGACCCCCTAGCCATAACAGTGCTCTACCCCCGATGGTGATACTTGAGGCACTACCTAAATAGTTTTCGGAGAGAACCAGCTATTTCCAAGTTTGTTTAGCCTTTCACCCCTACCCACAGCTCATCCCCTAATTTTTCAACATTAGTGGGTTCGGACCTCCAGGGCGTGTTACCGCACCTTCATCCTGGCCATGAGTAGATCACTTGGTTTCGGGTCTACACCCAGCGACTGATCGCCCTATTCGGACTCGATTTCTCTACGGCTTCCCTATTCGGTTAACCTTGCCACTGAATGTAAGTCGCTGACCCATTATACAAAAGGTACGCAGTCACGGAACAAGTCCGCTCCTACTGTTTGTATGCACACGGTTTCAGGATCTATTTCACTCCCCTTCCGGGGTTCTTTTCGCCTTTCCCTCACGGTACTGGTTCACTATCGGTCGATTACGAGTATTTAGCCTTGGAGGATGGTCCCCCCATATTCAGACAGGATGTCACGTGTCCCGCCCTACTTGTCGTACGCTTAGTACCACCGGTCCGATTTCACATACGGGGCTATCACCCGCTATGGCTCCTATTTCCAGAGGATTCTGTTATCGGTCCGACTATCACGTACAGGCTCTTCCCATTTCGCTCGCCGCTACTTTGGGAATCTCGGTTGATTTCTTTTCCTGCAGCTACTTAGATGTTTCAGTTCGCCGCGTTCGCCTTGCATACCTATGTATTCAGTATGCAATACCCTAAAAGGGTGGGTTGCCCCATTCGGAAATCTGCGGATCAAAGTGTGTTTGCTCACTCCCCGCAGCTTATCGCAAGCTACTACGTCCTTCATCGCCTGTAATCGCCAAGGCATCCACCATGTGCACTTATTCGCTTGTCCCTATAACGTTAGCCTCTGATAATCGAAATCATCAAAGAGCGCTACAGGGATAAGAAAGTACAACGTTGTTGCTTGTTTGTTGATACATACAATCATTACCCATCGATTTACCTTTTACGGCAAACCGATCAATAAATAATCTTTACTTCTTCCAGATTGTTAAAGAACGAAACAGCTTTGATCGCTAAAAGATCAAACCTAAACCACAGTCTTGTTGACCGGCTTACGTTTGCACTTTCGAGTAAAACGTGGTGGAGGATGACGGGATCGAACCGACGACCCCCTGCTTGCAAAGCAGGTGCTCTCCCAGCTGAGCTAATCCCCCTGAGATACTACTAATTAGCTGGTAGGGCTGGTTGGACTCGAACCAACGACCCCCGCGTTATCAACACGGTGCTCTAACCAGCTGAGCTACAGCCCCAACGCGGAACTACTACGACTACTGTTTCTTCTTAATTAAACAGCCGATAAGTGTGAACATTTGATGCGTGAACCAGTTACCTGATTCGTGCAAACTCTAGAAAGGAGGTGATCCAGCCGCACCTTCCGATACGGCTACCTTGTTACGACTTCACCCCAGTCACGAATCCTACCGTGGTAAGCGCCCTCCTTACGGTTAAGCTACCTACTTCTGGTAAAACCCGCTCCCATGGTGTGACGGGCGGTGTGTACAAGACCCGGGAACGTATTCACCGCGACATGCTGATCCGCGATTACTAGCGATTCCAACTTCATGCAGTCGAGTTGCAGACTACAATCCGGACTACGATACACTTTCTGCGATTAGCTCCCCCTCGCGGGTTGGCGGCGCTCTGTATGTACCATTGTATGACGTGTGAAGCCCTACCCATAAGGGCCATGAGGACTTGACGTCATCCCCACCTTCCTCCGGTTTGTCACCGGCAGTCTCATTAGAGTGCCCTTTCGTAGCAACTAATGACAAGGGTTGCGCTCGTTGCGGGACTTAACCCAACATCTCACGACACGAGCTGACGACAGCCATGCAGCACCTGTGTACTGGTTCTCTTTCGAGCACTCCCCGATCTCTCGGGGATTCCAGCCATGTCAAGGGTAGGTAAGGTTTTTCGCGTTGCATCGAATTAATCCACATCATCCACCGCTTGTGCGGGTCCCCGTCAATTCCTTTGAGTTTTAATCTTGCGACCGTACTCCCCAGGCGGTCTACTTCACGCGTTAGCTGCGTTACCAAGTCAATTAAGACCCGACAACTAGTAGACATCGTTTAGGGCGTGGACTACCAGGGTATCTAATCCTGTTTGCTCCCCACGCTTTCGTGCATGAGCGTCAATCTTGACCCAGGGGGCTGCCTTCGCCATCGGTGTTCCTCCACATATCTACGCATTTCACTGCTACACGTGGAATTCTACCCCCCTCTGCCAGATTCTAGCCTTGCAGTCTCCAATGCAATTCCCAGGTTGAGCCCGGGGATTTCACATCAGACTTACAAAACCGCCTGCGCACGCTTTACGCCCAGTAATTCCGATTAACGCTTGCACCCTACGTATTACCGCGGCTGCTGGCACGTAGTTAGCCGGTGCTTATTCTTCAGGTACCGTCATTAGCAAGAGATATTAGCTCTCACCGTTTCTTCCCTGACAAAAGAGCTTTACAACCCGAAGGCCTTCTTCACTCACGCGGCATTGCTGGATCAGGCTTTCGCCCATTGTCCAAAATTCCCCACTGCTGCCTCCCGTAGGAGTCTGGACCGTGTCTCAGTTCCAGTGTGGCTGGTCGTCCTCTCAGACCAGCTACTGATCGATGCCTTGGTAGGCTTTTACCCTACCAACTAGCTAATCAGATATCGGCCGCTCCACGAGCATGAGGTCTTGCGATCCCCCACTTTCATCCTTAGATCGTATGCGGTATTAGCGTAACTTTCGCTACGTTATCCCCCACTCCAGGGTACGTTCCGATATATTACTCACCCGTTCGCCACTCGCCACCAGAGCAAGCTCCGTGCTGCCGTTCGACTTGCATGTGTAAGGCATGCCGCCAGCGTTCAATCTGAGCCAGGATCAAACTCTTCAGTTTAATCTCTGTTTAATGTCATTTCTGACAGGTCGGACAGTATCGCTACCATCCAAATCTTTTGCATTGCAAAAGATTTGCTCACTCAAAAAACTGACAGGCTACTTCCGAAGAAGTATCCTATTTCATTATTTCTTGTGAACATTTGATATATTTTAAGTATTACGTCAATCCGAAGATTGACGCTGCACTTACATCAAATGCCCACACTTATCGACTGTTAATTGTTAAAGAACTGTATTCGGTACTGCTTTCGCGCTATCGACAAAGCGTTGTGTTTGCCAGCTACGAAGAAGGAAGAGTATGAAGCAATTTGCTACGTCCGTCAACTCCTTCTTTTCTCGTCTCACTCGGCATTTGCATGCGTCGTTCAGCGAGGGGGCGAATTATAGCCGTGCCCTGCACTCTCCGCAAGGGCTATTTCCCCGCTCTCACAGCCCAGCAAGCCTTGTCTTCACTTCAAGCGCCTTTTTGTGCAGCCTGTCGCAATCGGCTGGCGCAGTTCGTGGTCTTTAGGCACAGTGGCAACATCAGACTCTGACGCGGCTCAACAAGAGGTTAAACTTGCCCGCTGCGTCGATTAACTCTTGTACTTGAAAGTGCCCCCATGCTTCCGATTTCCAGCCTGCCCCAATTGTTGAAAACCATCCTCGCTTGGTTGCAACGGGCATTCGACGCGACGACGACCTGGGTCACCCAACTGTCCTGGTGGAAATTCTTCCTGTTCGCTGCGCTGGCCCTGATCGCCGGTTCCATTTTGCAAGATGAACTGTTCTCGTCCAGCCAGAATGAAGAAGTGGTCATCAAGTCGCACAAGCGCAGCAGCAAGGGCTCGGGTGAAACCAATATCCTGATCGACGATACGGGCATCCATTTCAATCCCCGCAACAGCAAGAACCGGCGCAGCAGCACGACAGATGCGGCCAGCGAGCCGGCCGATGCCGCCGAGGCGGACGAGCACGCAAACACCGTGCCGCCGGCGCCGCCGGAACCGCCGGCCGCCCCCGCCAAGCCCAGCTACCCAGTAACGACGAATGCCTCGGGCGAAGAAGTCCATATTGAACTGCCGCCGCAAATCGGTGAAGAATTGTCGAATGCCATCGAAGAAGCCGTCGATGATGCGGCAGAACAAAAGGTGTCGCGCTATCACCAGCAAGCCTCGACCTGGTTCAAGAGCTTTGTGTCCTTGCTGGTATTGGCCCTGTTCGCCATGAAGGCCTTGGTCGGCGGCAAGAAACGCGCGGAAGCGGAAACCGTCACGGCAAACGAGGCCGCCGAGCGCGAATCCATGCAGCGCCAGCTCAGCGAAGCGAAGATGCAGATGATGCAAGCCCAGGTCGAGCCGCATTTCCTGTTCAACACGCTTGCCTCCGTCGAACACCTGATCCAGGTCGACCCGCCGCGCGCGGCCAAGATGCAACGCAGCCTGATCCAGTATCTGCGCGCCGTGCTGCCGCAAATGCGCGACAACGCCCTGATTACCAACCTGGGCCGTGAAGCAGACATGGTGCAAGCGTACTTGAACCTGCTGAAAATGCGCATGGAAGAACGCCTGACCGTCGACTTCCAGATTCCCGACGGCCTGCGCAGCGCAGCCTTCCCGCCCATGATGCTGCAATCGATGGTGGAAAATGCCATCAAGCATGGCCTGGAAGTCAAACCGGAGGGCGGCACCCTGCGCATCGTGGCCGAAGTGGCGCACAGCAAGCTGCGCGTGACGGTGACCGATGACGGCCTGGGCTTTGGCGTGGTGCCCAGCGATGGGACGGGACTGGGTTTGCCCACCATCCGCGAGCGCCTGAAGCTGTTGCATGGCGACCAGGGCAGCCTGACCATTACGCCAAATCAACCGTCCGGCGTGTGCGCCGTGATCGAAGTGCCATATCAATTGTCCAAATAAGACAGAGTAGTTGATAAAAACGCTAAATCATTGAATAATCAATCTTCGCCTGTTCACACTTGAGACCTATGCCTACCGCTATTATTGCCGACGACGAAAGACTGATGCGCGACCAGCTGCGCCTGCGCCTGGGCCAAGCCTGGCCTGAACTGGAAATCATCGGCGAAGCCAAGAATGGCGACGAAGCGATCGAACTGGTGGAACAACTCAAACCGGACTTTGCCTTCCTCGATATCCGCATGCCGGGCAAGACGGGCATGGAAGCGGCGCAAGTGATCGGCAGCAAGACGCATATCGTCTTCGTCACGGCCTACGATAGCCACGCCGTCGAAGCCTTCGAGCGGGGTGCCGTCGACTACGTGCTCAAGCCGCCCGAGCATGAGCGCTTGCTGGTCACTGTGGAGCGCCTGAAAACCCACTTGAACAAGCCGGCCCTGGACGTCAACAGCAGCGTCACGGCCATGCTGTCGCAGCTGGCGGAAAAAATCACAGCCAAGCCCACCTACCTGCAATGGATACAGGCCAGCATCGGCCAGGACTTGCGCATGATCCCCGTGGAAGAGATCCTGTTCTTCCGTTCTGACGAGAAATACACCTGCGTGCAGACCGCCAAGTACGAGGCGCTGATCCGCAAGCCCGTGCGCGACCTGGCCGAAGAGCTCGATCCTTCGTTGTTCTGGCAAATCCACCGCGCCACCCTGGTCAACGTGAATGCCATCGAAGGCGTGACGCGCGACATCCGCGGCCGCCACCTGGTACTCATCAAAGGCAAGTCCGACAAGCTCGAAGTGAGCCGCAGCTTCTTGCACCTGTTCAAGCAAATGTAAGTCTCCCGCCGCCGCCCGGCCCAGGCCGGCGCGGCGCGCGCCCCTCTTCTTTCCCCTTCCTGCGCCACATCAAGCCACGCCGCGCCAACAGGCATAGGCTATATCAAGTCCTGTCCGTCGCTCCTGTCTTGCCTGCCTTCGTTCACGTTCGCAAGGAGAATCCCATGCCTGACCGAGGCAGTTCGACACTGCTGCGCATCCTGCCGCTAGGCATGGCAGCGATGCTTTTGCTGTGCTTGTTTCCTCCACTGAAAGCCCGCCGGCAGCGGCAGGCCCGCGGCCAGGCCATCATCGACAGCGCCAGCGACGCCTTCATCAGCATCGACAGCGGGCAAATCATCCTGCATGCGAACGCGGCGGCAGCCAGATTGTTCGACGACACGCCGGCCGGCATGCGCGGCATGCGCCTGGGCCACTACATCCTGCGCGACTTGCGCACCCTGGGCGGCCTGGGCAAGCACGATGGCGATCCGCCGTTTGGCGACATCAGCCAGGAGCTGCGCCTGACGGGCCGGCGCGCCACCGATTACACGCTGACGGGACGGCGCAGCGATGGCCTCATGTTTCCCCTCGAAGGCTCGCTCTCGGCCATGCAGGAAGACGGCCATAGCGTGTTTACCATCATCGTGCGCGACATCAGCGCGCGCCAGCAGATGCATGAACAGCTGGCCCGCTCCTTTTCGCAACTACGCGAATTGTCGAGTGCGCTGCAATCCATCCGCGAAGAGGAGCGCAAGCATATCGCGCGTGAATTGCATGATGACCTGGGGCAATTGCTGGCCACCTTACGCGTCGACCTGACCCTGGTGCGCCAGCACACGGACACCACCGAGTCCCTGCAAGCCTTGCTGCACAGCATGGATGGCTTGCTGGTGACGGCCATCACCTCGTTGCGACGCATCGCCAGCAACCTGCGTCCGCGCGCGCTCGATGAAGGGGGATTGTATTTTGCGCTGCAAAAACTGCGCCACGACTTCCTGCTGCGCCGCGCCATCCATTTCGACTTGCTGGCCGACGAGGCCGATCTCGTGCTCGACGATGCGCGCAGCACGGCCATCTACCGCATCGTGCAGGAAGCGCTGACGAATATCGCGCGCCATGCCGAGGCCAGCCACATCACCATCGCCCTGCACCGCATCGATTCCTCGCTGGCCATCACCATCCAGGACGACGGCCGCGGGATTGCCGAACACGACCTGGAAAAAGCCACGGCCCTGGGCTTGCTGGGCATGCGCGAACGCGTGTGGGGATTGAACGGCAGCATCCATATCGGTGCCGACAGCGAACTGGGCGGCACGCGCATCGAAATCTCGCTGCCCATGCATGCGGAGGCGGCAGCGGCGGCGATGCAATAAAAAAAGGCGCCCGCAGGCGCCTTTCACTTCGTCACATCGAACGATGCTTAGAATTTGTGTGCCAGGCCGATCTGGTACGAGGTCAGCGACTTCACGCGCTCGCGGCCAGCGTAAGCGTACACGTCGGTGCGCTTCGACAGGTGGTAGTCGTAGCCGACGCCGAATTCCTTGATGGTGTCCTGATCCTTGAACTTGTTGTTGCTTTGCTCTTGCTTGCCATACGACACTTTGGCATCGCCGCCGCCAACCGTGTAGTTCAGGCCGATCAGGTAGGACTTGAATTCACCAGTCGTGGCTACCTTGGTGTCGCCTTTCGAGTAGGCGGCCGTGATCTTGGCCGGGCCGAATTTATAGCCGCCACCGATGGACCACAGGTCAGGCTTGGCGGCCGTTGCCGTTGCTTGCACGGCTTTTTCGTAGCCGGCGTGCAAGCTGATCGGGCCGTTGTCGTAGGTTGCCAGGCCAATCACGCCTGCGTCAGCGCTGTTGACTTCGCTCAACACGTATTGCAGGCTGCCCACGAAACCTTCAAAGCTTGGGCTGTTGTAGGTCACGGCATTGTTGACGCGCGACGAACCGACGCCCGAACGCAGCAAGGTTTCATTGTTCTTGCCGACCACGCCGTAGGTGTTGAACGGATCGACGCGGGCGATGGTGCCATCGACCAGATTCTTGGTGCGGCCCAGGATGGCGGTACCAAACGCGCCTTTCAAGCCCACATACGCTTGACGGTCGAACAACACGCCTTTTTGCGCGCCGGTGTCTGCCAGGAATTCACTTTCCAGGTTGAAAATTGCGGACAGGCCGCCACCCAGATCTTCCGTACCCTTGAAACCGAGGCGCGACGCATTGTTTTCGCGTTGTACCGTCGGCTGGCCAGTGGTCTTGGCAATACCGAGGTCAACCAGGCCGTACACGGTGACGTTCGATTGTGCTTGTGCCGTAGCTGCTGCGAAGGTGCCGATGATCAATGCTGCCAGAGTAATTTTTTTCACTTGAGATTCTCTACATTAGGTTGGACAAGAGTGGTGCTGCTTAGCTGCTGAACCGAATCATGCCCACCAAATACTTCAACAATATGACATCGACAAGATGTTGTTTTTTAGCACAATGTCTTGTTAAATAAAAACAACAGGCGAAAAAAAACCGCCCGAGGGCGGCTTGTATTGCCGTGACTGCCTTACTTCAGGCGGCAGCTCAGCAGCCAGTAGTATTCCAGGCGCTTCATGCGGATTTCGCGGGCCGAGTGGGCAAACTTCTTGCGCAGGTGGCTATCCGACGGGAAATTCTTCAGCACTTCATAGCGTTCACCCCCCTCCGTCGTGCGGAACTGGTGGGTATTGCCTTCCAGATCGGTGCGCGCGATGACCGTGCTGCTGCCGTCGACATAGGAATTGTCGATCAGCACCAGCAGGATGTCCTTGCCCAGCTTGCTGCGCAATTGCTTCAGGTATTTGTCCTGGTCTTCGCGCTTGACGTGCGACCACCAGAAACCGGCGAACACGGCCGTGAACTTGCCCAGCAGATCGTCCGGCAGATTGAATGCGTCGAGCTTGGCGAAGGTCACGTTGTCGGGCAAGCCGCGTGCCTGGGCCAGCGCCAGCATTTCATCGTTGATATCGGTGGCCAGCACGGACTCGGCCGACTCGGCGACCACTTCCGTCCAGTAACCGGTGCCGCAAGCCAGTTCCAGCACGGTGTGGCCTTCCAGCACGTCGGCAACCTTGTCGCGCAACACTTCCAGGTCTTCCTGGCGTTCGGGCTTGTCATAGACGCGCTCGTACTGCTGCGCGATGGTGGCGTAATATTTGGCAAGCTGATCGGTAATCATTGTTTCTTCTCTTCTTAAATAATCTTGGCCAGGCACCTCGCCCGGCCGATTTCATGCATTGTTATAGTTCGTAGTGCTCTTTATCACCGCTCATCGCCTGCTCGATGAGCTTGCGGTTCAGGGTCGGCGTCAGCAACTCGATAAAGGTATAGATATAGCTGCGCAAATACGCGCCTTGCTTGACGGCAACGCGCGACACATTCATGCCGAACAGGTGGCCGACAGGGATGGCGCGCAAACCTTTGTCGCGCTCGGCATCGAAGGCCATACCCGCTATGATACCAATCCCCATGCCCAACTCGACATAAGTCTTGATCACGTCCGCATCGATGGCCTCCAGCAAGATGTCCGGCTTCAGGCCGCGCAGCACGAAAGCATGGTCGATCTTGTTGCGTCCGGCGAACGCGCTGTCATAGGTAATCAGGGGGAAAGCGGCGATTTCTTCCAGGGTCACGGACTTCGACTTGAGCAGCGGATGGTCGACCGGCACCACCACCACATGTTCCCATTGATAGCAGGGCAAGGTGATCAAGCCATCGATGGCGGCGATCGATTCCGTGGCGATGGCCAGGTCGGCCTGGTCGCGCTGCACCATTTCGGCGATCTGGCGCGGATTGCCTTGCAGTAAAGACAATCTGACCTTCGGGAACTTCAGCATGAAGGCTTGCACCACCTTGGGCAAGGTGTAGCGCGCCTGCGTATGCGTGGTGGCAATGGTAAAGCTGCCGCTGTCCTGCGCCGCGAACTCCTTGCCGATGCGCTTCATGCTGTCGATTTCCTGCATGATCAGCTCGACCGATTCCAGCACCAGGCGGCCCGGCTCCGTCAAGCCGCGGATGCGCTTGCCGTGGCGCGTAAAAATATCCACGCCCAGTTCTTCCTCCAGCTCGATGATGGCTTTCGATACGCCCGGTTGCGACGTAAACAATGCCTTGGCGGCGTCCGTCAGGTTGTAATTCTGCCGGACCGCTTCGCGCACGAAGCGCAGTTGATGGAGATTCATTGCTGGTTTGCCCTAGATTGCCGTGATTTGCCGAGTTTCCGCCCCACCCATGATTTTGCGTTCATGCATATACGCATATCGCATATAAGCAAATGCGTACTTAGTAGTTTGGATTAAACGCCAAGTTTATTACTATTGCGGGTACTTTGGGGGTGAAAGCATGACTTTGTCTTATATAGTCTCAGGATTTGCCGTAGGATTACTCGTAGGAATGACCGGCGTGGGCGGCGGTTCGCTGATGACGCCGCTGTTAACCTTGCTGTTTGGCGTGCCGCCTTCCGTGGCCGTGGGTACCGACCTGGCCTTCGCCTCGATCACCAAGAGCGCCGGCACGCTGACGCACCGCCTGCGCGGCACCATCCGCTGGGATATCGTCAAGCGCCTGTGCATCGGCGCCCTGCCCGCTGCCGTCATCTCGACCCTGGCGCTGAAATCGTTCGGCACCCTGTCGCCGGAAATCGGCCAGATCATCCGTTACTCGATCGCCGGCTCCGTGCTGCTGACCGTCGTGGCACTGATCTTCAAGGGCCGCATGCTGGCTTGGATCAATGCCCACCCCGAGAAACAATTACAAGGCAACAAGCTTGCCGCCGCGACCATTATTTCCGGCGCCGTCCTGGGCGTGCTGGTGACGGTGTCGTCGATCGGCGCCGGCGCCATCGGCGCCACCTTGCTGGTGATGCTGTATCCCCGCATGAGCTCGGCCGAAGTGGCCGGCACCGATATCGCCTACGCCGTGCCCCTGACGGCCATCGCCGCCCTCGGCCACTGGTGGCTCGGTTCCATCCACTGGGAATTGCTGGCCTCCTTGCTGGTCGGCTCCTTGCCCGGCATCACGCTCGGTTCCTGGGTCGCCCGCTCCGTGCCAGAACGATTTCTACGCGTGTTGCTGGCGATGACCTTGACCGGCGTGGCAGTGAAGCTAATCTATTAATTGACCGACCATGTGACACGAACAGTATCAAGAACATAATCCCAGGCAATCTTCCAGCACCCCGGCTTTTTTAGGAATTGATATGTACCATTACGATCAGTACGACCACCTCATCATCAAAGAACGCATCGCCCAGTACCGAGACCAGGTTGCGCGCCGTATCGCCAATGAACTGACGGAAGAGGAATTCATTCCGCTGCGCCTGCAAAACGGCCTGTACATGCAGCGCCACGCCTACATGCTGCGCATCGCCGTGCCGTACGGCTTGCTGTCGTCGAAGCAGATGCGCATGTTCGCGCACATCGCGCGCAAGTACGACCGCGGTTACGGCCACTTCACCACGCGCCAGAACATCCAGTTCAACTGGATTGAGCTGGAGCAAACACCCGATATCCTGACCGACCTGGCATCCGTGGAAATGCACGCGATCCAGACCTCGGGCAACTGTATCCGTAATACAACATCCGACCCGTTCGCCGGCGTCGCGGCCGATGAAATCATCGATCCGCGCCCGTACGCGGAAGTCTTGCGCCAGTGGAGCACTTTCCACCCCGAGTTCATCGCCCTGCCGCGCAAGTTCAAGGTCGCCATCAATGGCGCCGAAGAAGACCGCGCCGCCATCGCCGTGCACGATATCGGCTTGACGGCCGTGCGCAATGCGGCCGGCGAAGTGGGCTTCAAGGTCATGGCCGGCGGCGGCATGGGCCGTACGCCCATCCTGGGCAGTGTCGTGCGCGAGTTCCTGCCGTGGCAGCACTTGTTGACGTATATCCAGGCCATCATGCGCGTGTACAACCTGCACGGCCGCCGCGACAACAAATACAAGGCACGCATCAAGATCCTGTTGAAAGCCATCGGCGTGGAAGAATTCACGCGCCAGGTGGAAGCGGAATGGGTCGATCTGAAAGATGGCCCGGAAACCTTGAGCGCCGAGGAAATGCAGCGCGTGGCGGACTTCTTCAATCCGCCCGCCTACCTGACCCTGCCGGAACTCGACTACAAGGCCGAACACGCGGACAACAAGGCGTATGTGAACTGGCTGGCGCGCAACGTCAAGCCGCACCAGCGCCCCGGCTACGTGGCCGTGGTGCTGTCCCTGAAGAAGACCGGCGTGCCGCCGGGCGACGCGACGGCCGAGCAGATCGACTTCGTGGCCGACCTGGCCGACCGCTACAGCTTTGGCGAACTGCGCGTGACGCACGAGCAAAACCTGGTGCTGGCCGACGTGGAGCAATCGAAACTCTTTGCACTGTGGCAAGAAGCCAAGGCGCACGGCCTGGCCACGCCGAACATCGGTTTGCTGACGGACATGATCTGCTGCCCCGGCGGCGACTTCTGCTCGCTGGCCAACGCCAAGTCCTTGCCGATCGCGGCCGCCATCGCGGAACGCTTCGACAGCATCGACTTCCAGCACGACATCGGCGAAATCGAACTGAATATTTCCGGCTGCATCAATGCCTGCGGCCACCACCACGTGGGCAGCATCGGCATCCTGGGCGTCGACAAGGATGGCAGCGAATGGTATCAAGTGTCGATTGGCGGCGCGCAAGGCAATAATGCGGCCATCGGCAAGATCATCGGACCATCGTTCTCTTCCCTGCAGATGCCTGAAGTCATCGGCCGCCTGCTGCACGTCTACGTGCGCGACCGCCACGAAGGCGAGCGCTTCGTCGACACGGCCCAGCGCCTGGGCCTGGCGCCGTTCAAGGAACACGTATATGCAACGCCGATCACCGTCGGCAACCTGGTGGGAGAAGACGAATATGTTTGAAGTACGCGAAGAAATCATCAAGAACGCCGCCGTGGTGCCGAATACCTGGGGCTTGCTGCGCCTCGATGAAAACGACACGCCGGAAACGGTGGTCGTTCCGGCCGGCAAGGTCATCGTGCCCCTGCTCGTTTGGCAAGCCCAGCGCGCAACCCTCGCCGCGCGCCTGCCCGACATCGGCGTATGGCTGGCCAGCGACGAGCGCCCGGAAGAACTGGCGGCCGACGTGGCGCAACTGCCCGTCATCGGCGTGGATTTCCCGAAATTCACGGATGGCCGCGGCTATTCCATCGCCTTCAACCTGCGCGCCCGCCTGGGTTTCCAAGGGGAATTGCGCGCCATCGGCGACGTGTTGCGCGACCAGCTGTTTTCCATGCACAGGGTCGGCTTCGATGCGTATGCAACGCGCCCGGACCGCAGCATCCATGACGCGCTGAAAGGTTTGTCTGTCTTTTCGGAAACCTACCAGGCGTCGTGGGATCAAAAATCGCCGCTGTTCCGCCGCCACCAGCGCGAAGGCCAGAATCCTGACCTCGACAACGCGGCCGGCATCTGAGGGCCCATCATGAGCGATCTGACTTCTTTGATACACGCCACCGAGCAAACGCTGACACGCATCGCCGCGGATTTTTCGCCGGCCGTGTTCGCGTCCAGCCTGGCAGCCGAAGACATGGTGCTGACCGACATGATTCTCAAGGCGAAGCTGCCCATCGGCATCTTTTCCCTGGAAACGGGCCGGCTGCACCAGGAAACCCTGGCCGTGCTCGACAAGGTGAAAACCCGCTACGCGCACGACATCACCCTGTACCGCCCGCAGCCGGAAGCCGTGGCCGCCTACGTGGAACAGAACGGCCTGAACGCGTTCTACAATAGTGTCGAAATGCGCCGCGAATGCTGCCGCATCCGCAAGGTCGAACCGCTGGGCCGCGCCCTGGCCGGCAACAAGGCCTGGGTGACGGGCCAACGCCGCGCCCAGTCCACCACGCGCGCCGAACTGCACGTGCAGGAAGAGGACGCCGCGCATGGCATGACGAAATTCAATCCGCTGGCCGACTGGTCGGAAGAAGACGTGTGGGCCTATATCCGCGCCAACGACGTGCCCTACAACGCGCTGCACGACCAGGGCTACCCGTCGATCGGCTGCGAACCGTGCACGCGGGCAGTGCAGCCGGGCGAAGATGTGCGCGCCGGACGCTGGTGGTGGGAAAACCCGGATTCCAAGGAATGCGGCCTGCACATGGTGGACGGCAAATTGATACGCATCAAATCCGTGGCAGCTTGATCAGACACAACAGATACAGCAGAACAAGAAAGCACCCTATATGAGCAATATTTTGAACCAGCGTCACCTCGACAGCCTTGAATCGGAAGCCATCCACATCATGCGCGAAGTGGCGGCCGAATCGGCCAACCCTGCGCTGCTGTTTTCCGGCGGCAAGGATTCCGTCGTCCTGCTGCGTTTGGCCGAGAAAGCCTTCCGCCCAGGCAAGTTCCCATTTCCCCTCGTGCATATCGACACGGGCCACAACTTCCCGGAAGTCATCACTTTCCGCGACAAGAAGGTGGCGGAACTGGGCGAGCGCCTGATCGTCGGCTCCGTGGAAGACTCGATCAAGCGCGGCACCGTGCGCCTGCGCAACCCGGCCACGGATTCGCGCAATGCAGCGCAAGCCGTGACCTTGCTGGAAACCATCGCCGAACACGGTTTTGACGCCTGCATCGGCGGCGCCCGCCGCGACGAGGAAAAGGCCCGCGCCAAGGAACGCATCTTTTCCTTCCGCGACGAATTCGGCGCCTGGGACCCGAAAGCCCAGCGTCCGGAACTGTGGGACCTGTATAACACCCGCGTGCATCCCGGTGAAAACATGCGCGTCTTCCCCATCTCGAACTGGACCGAACTGGACGTGTGGCAATACATCGCCCGCGAGCAACTGGAATTGCCGCCGATCTACTTCGCGCACGAGCGCCAGGTGATCCCGCGCAACGGTTTATTGGTGCCGCTGACGGATCTGACGCCTCCGCGCGAAGGCGAAACGGTGGAAACGCAGGTTGTGCGCTTCCGCACGGTGGGCGACATTTCGTGCACCTGCCCCGTGTCATCCGATGCGGCGACGGTCGACGCCATCATCGCCGAAACGGCAATCACGCAAATCACGGAACGGGGCGCCACCCGCATGGATGACCAGACGTCCGAAGCCTCGATGGAAAAACGCAAGAAAGCAGGGTATTTCTAATGAACGCAGCAATCCAGAACACCAATCTCACCGACAGCGTCGAACGCGGCATGTTGCGTTTTATCACGGCCGGTTCCGTCGATGACGGCAAGAGCACCCTGATCGGCCGTTTGCTGTTCGACAGCAAGGGCATCTTCGCCGACCAGCTCGACGCCATGTCGCGCTCCAAGCACAAGCGCACGGTGGGCGACACGGTCGACCTGTCGCTGCTGACGGACGGCCTGGAAGCGGAACGCGAGCAAGGCATCACCATCGACGTGGCTTACCGCTACTTTGCCACGCCGAAACGCAAATTCATCATCGCCGACACGCCCGGCCACGAGCAATACACGCGCAACATGGTGACCGGCGCATCGACCGCCGACGCCGTCATCATCCTGATCGACGTGTCGAAAGTCAAACTGGGTGACGATGGCAGCGTGGAACTGTTGATCCAGACCAAACGCCATTCGACGATCGCCCATTTGCTGCAGATCGAGCACGTGGTCGTGGCCGTCAACAAGATGGACCTGGTCGACTACGATGAAACGGTGTACAACCGCATCGTCGCCGCCTACCGCGAATTCGCCCAGTCGCTGGGTTTGAAGGACATCACGCCGATCCCCCTGTCCGCCTTGACGGGCGACAACGTCGTCGAACGCGGCGACAAGCTGGGCTGGTACACGGGCCCGACCCTGATCGAGTTGCTCGAATCGCTGTCCGTCTACGACGAATCGCACGACACGCCGTTCCGCTTCCCGGTGCAGCTGGTGGCGCGCCACAATGGCCACGAAGCGAACGACTTCCGCGGCTACATGGGCCGCATCGAGGCGGGCAAGGTCAGCATCGGCGACACCCTCGTGGTGCAGCCATCGGGCCAGACGGCCACCGTCAAGGATATCGTCACCTTGGACGGCTCGCTGCCGACGGCCGTGGTGGGCCAGTCCGTGACCCTGCTGCTCAATGAATACCTGGATATTTCGCGTGGCGACTTGCTGGCGAGCAGCGAACGCCCTGCCACCCTGCTGAAACAGGTGGTGGCCGACGTGTGCTGGCTGTCGGAAGACGCGCTGGACCTGCGCCGCAAGTACTGGATCAAGCACGGCACGAAACAGACGGCGGCCAAGGTGACGGCGATCGAATCTATCCTCGACATCAACACGCAGCAGCGCCACCCGGCCGAAGGCTTGAAGCTGAACGACATCGCCCGCATCAGCCTGAACGTGCAGCAGGCGCTGGCGGCCGACGCGTATGCCGATATCCGCGCCACGGGCGCGTTTATCCTGATCGATGAAGTGACCCACCAGACGGTCGCGGCCGGCATGGTCCGGCTCTAACCCCGTATCGTCCAGGAAAGGCAGCCATATGAACAGCTCCCCATCTCTCCCCGGCAAGGTCTACCTGGTCGGCGCCGGCCCCGGCGCGCAAGACCTGATGACCTTGCGCGGCGCGCGCCTGCTGGCGCAAGCGGACGTCGTGCTGCACGACGCGCTGGTCACCGAAGAGATGCTGGAGCTGTGCCCGCAGGCGCAAAAAATCCTGGTCGGCAAGCGCTGCGGCCAGCTATCGACGGCACAGGCGTTCATCAACAAGCAACTGGTCGACAACGCGCGCAAGCACGCCGTCGTCGTGCGCCTGAAAGGGGGCGATCCCATGCTGTTCGGCCGCGCCGACGAGGAATTGCGCGCGCTGGAAGAGGCGGGGATCGCCGTGGAAGTGGTGCCCGGCATCACCACGGCCCTGGCGGCAGCGGCCGCGACGCAGCAGCCGCTGACCAAGCGGGGCGTGTCGCGCAGCGTCGCCTTCTTTACGTCTAGCACGGCGCCGGGCGAACCGGACCAGACGCGCATTCCCGACTGCGATACCCTGGTGCAATACATGGGTGGCCGCGAAGCCATCGCCACGGCCCAGCGCCTGCTGGCCCAGGGCCGCCGTGCCGACACCCCGGTGGTGGTGATTGAAAACTGCAGCCGCCCGGACCAGCGCATCGTGCGCCTGCAGCTGAGCACCCTGGCGCATGGCTTGGGCGACACCCACGGCCCCGTGCTGGTGATGCTGGGCGACGCCATGGCCACGCGCGCGCACCAGGTCACGGAAGCAGCGGTCGCCATTCTGGCGCGCCATGCTTGAATAAACACACCGTATTTTACCGACTTTAAAGTCAGTAACTGACGTCTTCCGAGGAAACATGTTACGATGCTCACGCATCTTTTCTCGAGAAGTTGTTGCGTGATAGCAAGAAAATCACGCTTCGCCCCGCCATAGCGCTTGCTGCGCGGCCTCCCGGCTGACGGGAGCCGCCCGGCAATCTCCCCGAAAAAAGCTGCGCCCGCAGGCTGCAATACCGCGCCGCGCAACTTGAGCCGTCACAATCAACAATGAATTTCTCTTCCGTGCGCGAAGCCCTGACTTCGCTCAGCCGCAGCAATGCCGGCGTCGCCGGCGCTGTGCTGCTCAGCATGCTCGCCTCCATCGCCCTGTGGACGGTGTTCCCGAATATCGACGATGAAAACCACTTACTGGAATGGCTGCAGGCGCTGTTCCTGGCCCTGGCCTGCACCGTGCACGGCACGCGCGCCTGGCAAGAGACTGACCGCCAATCCTTGCGTTTCCTCATGCATGCCGGCTTGTCGGCCCTGCTGTTCGGCTTCCTGCTGCGCGAACTCGATATCGACCAGTTCGGCACGGCGCCCGCCTGGGCCCAGCTGGAAAAAGCCCTGCGCGTGGTGGAATTGCTGATATTGATACGCGTGCTGATCTTTTTCGCACCGCGCGCGCGCAAGGTATTTGCCCATGCGCCGCAGATTTTCAGCATGCGCATCACCATCCTGACGGCCATCGGCGGCTTGCTGATGGTTGCCGGCTGGCCCTTCGACAAGAAGGTCTTCCATGGCATGCCGGATGCCTATGCGCTGCTGGGCGAGGAAGTCTTCGAACTGGGCGCCTATTTGCTGCTGTTCCTCGCATCGCTGTCCGACAGCGCGGCCGCCGCCCGCATCAGCCTGGCGCCGAAGACAAAGCTGGCCTAGCCCAGTTCAAACGAGGATGGCAGCGGCAACAGCCGCTGCAAGGTAGCGGCCACGCGCAACAGGCGCGGGTCGTCGTCCTCGGCCTCGTCGCAGGTATCGTTGATACAGAAAAACGGCAAGCTGCCGAAACGCGCCGCCAGCTCCTCGAGCTGCTGCGGCGCCTGCACATCGCCGCTGGCGATATGCAGCGGGTCGAGCATGCGCGAGCACGCCAGCCCCTGATGCACCATCCAGCGCGGCACCAGGTCGGGCAGCAAGGCCGGCACCTGCCACGAGCGGAACACCGTCGCGCGCACGCCGGCAAACATGGCCGGCGCCAGCCCTTCCAGTACCTGCAGCGCGCTTTTCAGCATGGGCCGCGGCGCATGCGCATACAGGCGCGGTTCATGCCGGTAATCGGCGTACTGCGCCGACAGCCATTGCCGCGACAAGGTGGCGCAATTGACGGGCGCCGCCACGTCGGCGCGCAAGCCCTGCAGCTCATCCTGCAGCGCGCTCTCCGTGAAAACGCTCAACCGCCCGTCCCCTTCCCCGCCAAACCAGAATGCGGGTTCGAACGGCGCGCCGAAAAATACGTCGTCGTTCAGATACAGGAAACGCTCGGACAGACCCGGAATATGGTGCAGATACGATTCGATATGGCCGGAATCGAACACCGGCAGGGATGCATCGGGCATCAGGCTGGCATGGTCGATCACCGTCAGGCGCGATGAGGCACGCAGCCAGCGGGGCACTTGCCGGTCCGTCAGCAGGTAGACATGGCCGTGGCCGGGGAAGAAGCGCTCGAGCGCGCGCAGGTTGTAGCGCAGTTCGCCATTGTCGCGGTAGCGCCCCGCCACGTTGCCGTGCAGGGCCAGCTGGCCGGGATGCGCCTGCGCCCAGGCGGCATATGCCTGCTGCCGGCGCGCGCGCCAGGCGGGATCGGCGCCGTCCACCCACAGGTAGACGATGTCGATGCCGTTCAAGGCAGAGGGCTGGAGCCTGGCGCCGCCACGCAGTAATCGGCGATGGCGGCAAGCACGCTGGCGTTCTCGCCCACCGCCTCGACCACCTTCAGGCGCAATGCGGGATGCTGCTGGCGCAATTCTTCCAGCAACAGCGGCAAGTCGCGCAGCACATGTCCGCCCTGCCCCAGGAACACGGGCACCACGGTGGCGTCCAGGATGGCGCCGGCGGGCAGCTGGGCCAGCAGGGTCGCCACCAGTTCGGGCAGGCGCGGCGACATCAGCTCCAGGAAGGCCAGGTGCACGCCGGTGCCCGGCATGCGCGCCTGGGTCAGGTCGCGCAGGCGCTCGAAGGGCGCAGCCCACGATGCGGCGCGCGCGCCATGGGCAAACAGGATCAGCGCCTGCTGCACGTTCGTCTCCATCAGTGCCGCTCCACCCACCACAGGGCGCCCAGCGCCAGCAGCAGGTACAGGGCGCTCGGCGCCACCGCCGTCAGAAAGGCCGGCCAGGTGCTGAGCAGGCCAAGATGCGAGAACAGGGTGTTGACCAGCATGAAGCTCACGCCGATCATGATGCCGATGAAGATCTTCAGGCTGATGCCGCCGCTGCGCGTATGCATGTAGGCAAACGGCAGCGCCAGCGCCATCAGCACGAAAATGGCCAGCGGATCGATCAGTTTTTTCCAGAAGGCGATGCGGAAACGCTCGGTTTCCTGCTTGTTCTCGGCCAGGTGGCGCGTGTACACGGCCAGTTCGCTGGCCGACATGCGCTCGGGATCGGACGCCGACACCGTCAGGATCTTCGGCGTCACTTCCGACGTCATGTCCTTGCTGGCGCTTTGCACCGTGCGCACCAGGCTCGTTTCCTGCCCATAGTAGTTCGCCAGCTTCGGCTCGAAGCCGGGCGAGGCGGCCGCGCTGTTCGAGAACGACGTTTCCGTCACCTCGGTCAGGCGCCAGATATTATTGCCCTGATACGTAGCTCCCTTGGCCACGGTCAAGGTGCGCAAACGCATATCGGTGTCAAATTCATACAGCTTGACGTTTTTCAGCTGGCCGTCCGGACGCGCTTCGCCGACATTGAAAAAGCGCGAACCGGTGACGGCGCCCGTCAAGCCCTCGCTCTTGACCATGTCCTTGGTCCACAGGCCGGAGCGAAACTCGCTCGACACGGCCGCGCCGCGCGAGGTCAGCTTGAGGCGTTCGGCCAGCGGTTCCGTGCGCGGCGTGATCAACTCGCCGAAGATGAAGGTGATGACGACGAAGACGATACCGATGCGGAACAGGAAACCGGCCGCCATCGCCGTCGACATGCTCGATGCGCGCATGATGGTAAATTCGGAGCTGGCGGCAAACTGCGCCATCGTGTAGATGGTGCCGATCAGCGCCGCGATCGGCATCACCTCGTACACGTGTCCCGGCACCAGCACCAGCACGTACAGGAAGGCATACTGGATGGTGTAACCGTTGCGCCCCACCTTGGGCAGTTCGCCCGTCAGGTCGATGAAGGCTTGCAGTGCCAGGAAGGCCAGCAGCACGAACAGCACCGCCTGGAATATCGAGACCGCAAAATAGCGCTGTAAAATCTTCATTTCGATGCCGCTTTACTTGTGTTGCCGGCGCGGCGCGCGCGCTTGAAAGCCGCCAGCAGGACCAGCGGATGATAGCGGTGGTTCACATTCAGGCGCCACGCGAACAGCCCCACCACGGCCAGCGCCGCCAGCAGGTGCAGCGGCCACCAGGCCAGGCCGAAGGTCAGCCGGCCCTGCTTCACGCTCGCTTCGATGACCTTGATCAGGTTGCTGTACGTAAAGAAAATCAGCAGGGCGATGATCAAATTGGTCGAACTGCCGGCACGCGGATTGACAAAGCCCAGCGGAATGGCCAGCAGGATCAGCATCAGGCCGATCAGGGGCGCACTCACCCGCCACAGCAGTTCGGCCATGGTGTAGGGATTCGGCTCGGCGATGAGCGCCATGGTGCTCATCGCGCGCACGCCCAGTTCCGCGCCCAGTTCCTGCTGCTTGCTCTCGATGCGCATGATGTACTGCTCGAATTCCATGGTCTGGAAGTCCGCCTGCGTCGGCACGCCCTGGTAGCGGCGGCCGCTCTTGAGCACCAGGAAGCGTTCGCCCTTGGCGTCGGTGTTGATCACGCCTTCCTTGGCGACGACGACGACGGCGCTGCCTTTTTCATCGACGGTATTGACGAAGACGTTCTGCACCACGGTCTTCTCGCCGCTGACGCCCTCGACGAAGAAGATGCGGTTGCTGCCGGCCGATTCGCGGAACTGGCCAGGCGTGACTTTCTGCAGGTCTTCGCGCTTCTCGAAGCGCGCCACGTATTCATCGCTCTTCTTTTGCGCCCATGGCGTGGCGTACAGGCTCAGGATGCCGGTAGCCAGCACCAGCGGCAGGCCGAAGCTGAGCACGGGCCAGATCCAGCGCGACAGGCTCAGGCCGGAGGCAAACCACACCACCATCTCCGACTCCTTGTAGCTGCGGGTGACGACCATCAGCACCGAGATGAAACCGGTGAGGATGAGGATGGTGGGCAGCTGCATCAGGGCGGAAAAAACCATCAGCGACATGACGTCGGACGACGCGATCTTGCCGCCCGCCGCCTTGCCGAGAATACCGATCAGCATCCAGGTGAGCAGGATGCTGAACAAAACTGTGAAGGTGGCCCCGGCGGCACTAGCCAATTCACGTCGAAGGGCGCGTTGAAAGATCATTCGGAGTTTATAATTCGGGTCAGTTAGTTGAGTAACACGTTACTAGTAAATGAAAACGGAGAACCAAATGGACTTTAGCATAAAAGCATTCGATACCAAGAGCACCCTCGGCACGGCCAAAAGCGGATGCATCGCGGTTGCGGTATTCGAAAACAAAAAACTGTCGCCAGCGGCAAAATCGCTGGACAGCAAGGGTGCGATTTCGGCTGCGCTGAAGTCCGGCGACATCAGCGGCAAGCCTGGCAGCACTTTGCTGCTGCGCGCAGTCGATGGCGTCGTCGCCGAACGTGTTCTGCTGGTAGGCATGGGCAGCGATGACGCTGTCAGCGAAAAAAGCTTCTCGACCGGCGTGCAAGCCGCACTGAAGGCCTTCGGCTCGCTGGGCGCTGCGGACGCCATTATCGCACTACCGCTGACTGAAGTGAAAGAGCGCGACGTAAATTGGGCAATCCGTTGCGTGGTGCAAGCCGCCCACGACAGCGAATACCGCTGCGACTCGCAAAAAAGCAAAAAAGATCCGGCACCGGCAGGCGTGCGCAAGATCGTCCTGGCGGCGCCTGCAACGGCAGCCACGCGCGGCGCGCTGGCGCAAGCCATCGCCATCGCCAACGGTTCCGACCTGACGCGCAACCTGGGCGACCTGCCGGCGAACGTCGCCAATCCGACCTACCTGGCCAACACGGCCAAGCAGCTGGCCAAGGATTACAAGTTCGAAGTCGAAGTGCTGGACCGCAAACAGCTCGAAGCGCTGAAAATGGGCAGCTTCCTGTCCGTCACCAACGGCAGCGAGCAGCCGCCGAAGTTCATCGTCCTGAAACACATGGGCGGCAAGGCCAAGGATGCGCCAGTGGTCCTGGTCGGCAAGGGCATCACCTTCGACACGGGCGGCATTTCGATCAAGGCCGGTCCTGGCATGGATGAAATGAAGTACGACATGTGCGGCGCCGCCTCGGTCCTGGGCACCTTCCGCGCCATCGGCGAAATGAACCTGAAGCTGAACGTCATCGGCGTCATCGCCGCGTGCGAAAACATGCCGTCGGGCCGCGCCACCAAGCCGGGCGACATCGTCACCTCCATGAACGGCCTGACCATCGAAGTGCTGAACACGGACGCCGAAGGCCGTCTGGTGCTGTGCGATGCGCTGACCTACGCCGAACGCTTCAAGCCGGCAGCCGTGGTCGACATCGCCACCCTGACGGGCGCTTGCGTCGTCGCCCTGGGCCACCACAACAGCGGCCTGTTTACGCGCAGCGATGCGGCGCATGACCAGCTGGCCAATGAATTGCTGGCAGCGGGCAAGCAGTCGAGCGACACGGCATGGCGCATGCCGATCGAAGAGGCGTACAACGAGCAGCTGAAGTCGAACTTCGCCGACCTGGCCAACATCGGCACGCCAGGCGGCGGTTCGGTGACGGCAGCGGCCTTCCTGGAAAACTTCACCAAGAAGTACACCTGGGCGCATCTGGACATCGCCGGCACGGCGTGGAAGTCGGGCGGCTCGAAGGGCGCGACCGGCCGTCCCGTCCCCCTGCTGACGACGTTCCTGATCAACCGCGTGTAAGAGAACGCCAGACCAAACCTACTGCGCGGGGCTATTGGCGGCCGGCGATGCTCGCTGTACATAAAGTACAGCTGCGCTTCTCGGCCACCACTAGCTCCCGCTCGCTACGGTTTTGTCAGGCGTCGTTACGCAAGAAGACAGCCGCCATGGTCACTGACCCTGGCGGCTTTTTTATGTGCAGTTGAATCAGTAGACGACGGGATTGGGCAGAGGCGATGGCGCCACTTTCGGCTGCACCACCGTTTCCGGCACGGCGGCCGCTGGCGGCGGCGCTGGAATCGGCGCGGGCGGCGGCGCCAGGCGCGCGGGGTCCTGCATGACGATGGTCAAAATGGACGGGTAGTCGAAGCCGGCGCCCGTGTTGCGGTCGACGAAATAGCCGACGCCCAGGGTCAGGATGACATTGCCCCAGACGCTGCCATTGAGCTTGGGATCGATATGGTCGTCCGTCGCGATGGCGGGCGAACCGTGCTTGCGGCAATCGACCTTCAGCGGTTCCTGGCTCTTGCGGATGGTGATGCGCCCGGGCGTGGTAACGAACCACTTGCCCACGTCGTTGCTGAGGATGCAGCCGGCGCCCGTCAGCTCGCGGTTGTCCTGGATGGTTTGCACCAGCACCATCTGCTCGGTGTTGCCCGTCAGGGTGGCGCAGCCGCCCAGGCCCAACAGCAGCAGCGTCCTGGCGGCAAAGGGGGCAGACAGCGGCACGCGCATGGGAGCTCGCTTAACGGACGGGAATCGGCTGGTCGCCAGGCACGGCGACGGCGGTGACGCTGTTTTTCGGACTGCCTTCGATCACGCGGTCGGAATACACGAGGTAGACCAGCGCATTGCGCTTGCTGTCGACCATGCGCACGACGCGCACGTGCTTGAAGAAGATCGAGGCACGCTCGGTAAACACTTCTTCCTGGCGCGGCAGCTTGCCCTTGAATTGCAGCGGCCCCACCTGGCGGCACGCGACGGCCGCATCGGCCTTGTCTTCGGCCAGGCCGACGGCGCCCTTGATGCCGCCCGTCTTGGCGCGCGACAGATAGCAGCTGACGCCGGCGACGCGCGGATCGTCATACGCTTCGACGACGATCTTGTGGTCAGGACCGATCAGTTTGAACACCGTGTCGACCGAACCGATGGTTTCGGCATGCGCCGCGGCGCAGGCAAAGCCCAGCACCAGAGCGGCAGGCAGCAATTTACGCATGAAGAGTATCCCGGGCACGCACGCAGGCGGCCATCAGTTGATGGGAGCGAAACGCTGGACCATGACGCCTTCGACTTCGATCAGTTGAAAGAACACGTCTTTCGGCCTGGTCCAGATGGAACCGTCGGCGGCGCGATACACGATCATCGGCGTCAGATCCGCTTCCAGCGTGGCTTCGCACACCAGTTCATAAATGCCGCCCTTGTAGTGCCGATAACGCATCGCCGTCCCCTCAAGCCGTGGAATCTTCGCTCTTGTCGTCGGCCAGTGCCTTCTGCTTCTGCTTCAGGCCCTGGATCACTTTCAGTATGCCTTCCATGCCGGCCGCGCCATCGGCGCCGCTGAAGGCGTCGAGCACCTCATTGAGCACCTTGTTGCGCACGGTCGCTTCATCGGAAGACATTTCCAGCGCGCGCTGGGCTTTCGCCGCCTTTTCGGCCGCGCTCACGCGCGGCTTGGCAGCCGTCTTGCCATGCGTCAGAGCAGCCTGCCAGATAACCCAGCGGCGCTGGGTCTCGAAAATCAGGTACTCATCCGGTTTGTCTTCTCTTCGCCGCACAATGTGGCCGTCACGCTGCGCCCACGCTTCAAATGCAGTTCGCATTTTCTTCCTTTGCAAATGCTACGCGCAAGTCTCACTATTAAAACTGCAACATTTCAAAATAGTACCATCTATTGATGTCGCAAAACAGTCTCATAGATATAGTACTGCAATTTATATAACAAGTCTGGCGGCGCCAAGGACGGAATTGACACTCCGTCCCCGGCACAGTGGTCATGTAATCGGAATAGCAATTACAACTAATTACAACTGCTTCCTGTTCGGTTCTTAACTTGGCTGTAACAAAGCCGTATGACACAGTTGTTACACGGTGCCATTTTAGTAGTTTTTATCGCGTTTTAGCGAGAAACTTTACACCTTTGTCGCGTTAAACGGCCAGACGCATCCTGCCGCGCCAGCCACTTATGCCAAATCAAACATAGGGGTTGATCAATGATACACAAAAACATAATATTCATGCGCCACGATTGGTTAAGTATAAATATTTTATTTGCACTCTTATTCCCGGCAAGTAAATAAAGCCCGCACCGGCCAAGCAGCGCAGGACGCCGGCGACACGCATGCGGTAAGATTCGCGCCTATCGATACCAATTCAAGCAAGGATTTTTCCCATGAAACTCGCCACCTGGAACGTCAATTCGCTCAAAGTGCGCCTGCCGCAAGTGCTGCAATGGCTGACGGACAACCCGGTCGACATACTCTGCCTGCAAGAAACCAAGCTCACGGACGACAAGTTTCCCGTCGCCGAAATCGAGGCGGCCGGCTACCAGGTGGTCTTCAGCGGCCAGAAAACCTACAACGGCGTGGCCATCCTGTCGAAGCTGCCGATCACCGACGTGGTGAAGAACAACCCGCGCTATGAAGATGCGCAGCAGCGCATCCTGGCCGCCACCGTCAAAGGCGTGCGCGTCGTCTGCGCCTATGTGCCGAACGGCCAGAGCGTCGACTCTGACAAGTACGAATACAAGCTGGGCTGGCTGGCCGCCCTGCACGACTGGCTGGTCGAAGAAGCGCAGCAGCACCCGCAACTGGCCGTCGTCGGCGACTACAACATCGCGCCCGACGACCGCGACGTGCACGACCCAGTCGCCTGGGCCGGCCAGGTACTGGTGTCGGACAAGGAACGCGCCGCCCTGCAGCGCCTGTTCGACCTCGGCCTGACGGACGCCTTCCGCCTGTTCGAGCAGGCGGACAAATCGTTCAGCTGGTGGGATTACCGCCAGCTGGGCTTCCGCCTGAACAAGGGCCTGCGCATCGACCACATCCTGCTCTCGCCCGCCCTCGCCGCCCGCTGTACGGCCTGCGTCATCGACCGCGTGCCCCGCAAGTGGGAACAGCCGTCCGACCATGCACCCGTCGTGGCGACGATTGATTAACTAAGGGCTATCCGCTCCAGCAAGGCCTGCGCGTTCACGGCAGGCACGGGCGCGGAAAACAGATAACCCTGCGCATAGCGGCAGCCGTTCGCCTGCAGCAGGGCGAACTGCTCTTCCGTCTCCACGCCCTCGGCCACGGCCGACAATTGCAGGCTGTCGGCCAGCGCGATGATGGCCGCCACGATGGCGCGGTCCTCTCCGCTGTGTTCGAGGTCCTTGATGAAGGCGCGGTCGATCTTGACCTTCTTCACGGGGAAGCGCTTCAGGTAGGCCAGGCTGGAATAGCCGGTGCCGAAATCGTCGATCGACAGGCGCAAGCCCATGCCATTGATCTGCCGCAAAATCTCCAAGGTATGTTCGCCGTGCTGCATCAGCGCCGTCTCGGTGATCTCGAATTCCAGCAGCGCCGGATCGATGCCCGTTTCCCGCACCACGGTCCCGATGGCCGCCACCAAGCCCTTGTGCATGAACTGGCGCGGCGACAGATTCACCGCCAAGGGCACGGGCTGCAAGCCCTGGCGCTGCCAGGCCATGCTTTGCTCGCACGCCTGGCGCATCACCCACTCGCCCACCGGCACGATCAAGCCGTTTTCCTCCATGATGGGGATGAAGCGATCCGGCAGCACCAGGCCGTGGCCGGGACGGCGCCAGCGCAGCAGCACTTCCATGCCGTGCAGCCGGCGCGTGGCGATATCGATGACCGGCTGGTAAAACAGCTCGAACTGCTGCAGCGCCAGCGCCGTGCGCAAGCTGCTTTCCAGGTCGAAGTGCAGGGCCGCCGCCTGGTTCATCGTCTGCGTGAAGAACTGGTAATTATTGCGGCCATTGCCCTTGGCGTGGTACATGGCCGCATCCGCATGGCGCATCAGCGCGTCGACATCGCCGCCATCGTCCGGATACAGGCAGATGCCGATTGACGGCGTCACGTGCAGCACGTGGCCGTCGAGCGGAAAGGCGGGCGTCAGCGCCTCGATGACCTTCTCGGCCACGTGCGCCGCTTCGTCGCTGCCGCGGATGCCCGGCACCAGCACGACGAATTCATCGCCGCCCAGGCGCGCCACCGTGTCGCTGGCGCGCACGGCGCCGCACAGCCGTGCGGCCACTTCCTTGAGCAGCAGGTCGCCCGTCATGTGGCCCAGCGAATCGTTGATGGTCTTGAAGCGGTCCAGGTCGATGAACATCACGGCCAGCTTGCGCCCGGAGCGCTGCGCGGCCAGCATGGCCCGCTCCAGCCGGTCCGACAGCAGCGCGCGGTTCGGCAAGCCCGTCAGGTTGTCGTGGTACGCCATGTGATGCACCCGCGCCTCGGCCTGGCGCCGCTCGACGATTTCGCCCTGCAGCAGCAGGTTGGCGCCGGCCAGTTCGGCCGTGCGCTCCTGCACGCGCAATTCCAGCTCGTCGCGCGCGCGGCGCACCGCCTCGGCCGCCTCGCGGCGCGCCGTCACGTCGTCGACCAGCCACACGGAACGGCCATGCGCGTGCGCCAGGTCGAACGGCCGGCCGGACAGGCGCGCCCAGAAGCGGCTGCCATCCTTGCGCACCAGCTGGTATTCCGACATGTGCACCCTGCCCGCATCGAAATCGCGCGCCGTCTCGCCGCGCGCCGCCTTCCACGCGGCCACGTCGGGATACAGGGCCTGCACCGACAGGCCGTTGATCTCGCCCGGCCCATAGCCGAACAGCTCTTCCATCTTGCTGTTGGCGCGCAAATTGTGGCCGCCTTCCACCACCGAAATGCCCAGCACGGCGCTGTCGAGGATGGCCTGGTTTTCCAGCAGCGCGTTGCGCAGGGATTCTTCGGCGCGCTTGGCTTCCGTGCGGTCCTCGATGATCCAGATGGTGCCGGCGGCGGGATCGTCGGGATTGACGACATAGGCGATCAGCTGCGCCCACAAGGTGCTGCCGTCGCGGCGCATCATTTCCACTTCCGTCTGGAAGGGCTTGGCCACGGACAGGAAGGGAAAGGCCGCCGCGCCCAGCAATTCGTAGGATTGCTGCGACACGTACAGCGCGCGCCCGGGCAAGCCCAGCGCCTCGTCGCCGCTGTAGCCGAACATCGCGGCAAAGCCCAGGTTATAGCGCGTGATCTGGCGGTTCTTGGTATACAGGATGCTCACCGAGGCATTCGTCATGATGGCCGCCACTTCCATCTGCGTCTGGCGGCTGGCCGTGACGTCTTCCAGTATCCAGATGGCGCCCTGCTCGCTGTGCGCCTGGTCGACGGCCTTGGCACGGATGCGACACCAGAACAGGCTGCCGTCGCGGCGGCGGAACAGCGATTCATCCTGCTCGTACGGCAAGCCCTGTCCCAGCAGCGGCGTGGCTTGCACGCCAAACGCCTCGTAGGCGGCGGGGGAGGGAAACAGCTCGGCGGCGGGCAAGCCCGTCATCTCCTCCTGCGCGTAGCCGAACATTTCGGCGAAGCGGGGATTGCAGCGCAGGACCAGGCGCGAACGGGAAAACAGGATGCCGACGGAGGCGTTGTCGAGGATAGCCTGCTGCTCCAGCATCAGCTGGCGCGTCGCCTCCTCGGCCGCCTTCTGCGCGCTGCGGTCGTCGAACAGCCAGATCGTGTCGCGCAGACCGCGGTCCGTCTGGCTCTCCGGGTTCAGGACATAGCCATACGCCAGCGCCCAGAAAGTGGAACCGTCGCGGCGGCGCATCTCCATCTCGCCCTGGAACGGCTGGCCGCGCCGCAGCAGGGGCGACGCCTGCCTGACGACATTTTCATACGCCGCGCGCGACGGATACAGGTCGGCGACGGCCATGCCCACGCCGCTGTCGTCATCGAAGCCGAAGCATTCGGCGAAGCGCCGGTTGTAGCGCAGCACGCCCTTGTCGCGCTGAAAACCGATGGCCAGGGGCGCGTTATCCATCACGGCCTGCATTTCCAGCATGGCGCGGCGCAGCTGGTCTTCATCGCGCCGGTGGTCGCTGATATCCTCGATGATCCAGACCGTGCCGTCATGCGTATTGAGGGGATCGACGGCGCGCCCGTGCAGGCGGCTCCAGAACAAGCTGCCGTCCTGGCGCCGCAATTCCAGTTCGGTGCGGTACGGCTTGCCTTTCGACAGCAGCGGCGCCGCTTCCAGCCCCAGGGCGCGGCAATGCTCGGCGGAGCGGTACAGCACCGCGCCCGGCATGCCCGTCAACTGGTGGCGCGCGTAGCCGAGCATCTCGGCGGCGCGGATATTGCACTCTTCGATGAAGCCGCCCTTGGAAAAGACGATGCCAACGGCCGCGCTTTCCAGGATGGCCTGCTGCTCGAGCAGGGTCTTGCGCAAGGCTTGCTGGTCGCGCTGCTGCACGCGGATGTCGGCAAACACGAGGGTCGCGCCGGGCAAGCCATCGTCCACCAGCAGGGGCCGGGACCAGACCTGCACGGCGATGGCGCCCGCCGCCCCTTCCAGGCTGCTGTCCCAGTGCCGCTCGCGCCCGGCCGCACCGAGCGCGCCGCGCAGCATGCTGGTGCTCGACGCGCGGTAGGCGTCCGCAAAGCAGTCGGCCAGCAGCCGGCCCGCGATATCCCGGCCCAGCAGGGCCTGCAAGGCGCCATTCGCCGCCACCACCATGCCGCATGCATCGCAGGCGCAGGCCGGCAAGGCGATCAGTTGCAAGGCATCGGCGATGAAATCGGGACTGGTCGGTACGCGGTTCATGGACACCATGGGACGGTTAAGGACAAGATAAACATGCGCCTGGGAAAAGGATTCCTACAAGCATCATGGTGCTGCTAGATCATAAACCAGTTTCCCACGGTTTTTTCATATTCCTTATTGGCAATATCTGAAACACCACAGACCACCTGCAACACGCCCGTTGCAACGCCGTTGCATGGCTGGAAAATGAAACAAATCGTTTAGAATAAAGCATGCGCCGCCCTCCCCAACCTCCGCTCGACCACCGCGACAAACCCGTCATCTGGACCGTCTCCGTCTCGCGCCTGTTCGACCTGTTCCGCGACATCACGCTCGAATACGACGACCTGGCGACGATCGAACCGATCAACCTGGGTTTCGACGACGCCGTGCGCCACATCCGCGAACGCATGGCCACGGAGCGCTGCGACGCCGTCATCGCGGCCGGCTCGAACGGCGCCTACCTGAAGGGACGGCTGTCGGTACCCGTCATCATCGCCAAGGCCAGCGGCTACGACGTGATGCAGGCGCTGGCGCGCGCGCGGCGCATCTCGCCGCACATCGGCGTCGTCACCTACCAGGATCCGATGCCGGAACTGGCCGAATTTGCCGCCACCTTCGGCTTCCAGATCGCGCAGCGCACCTACGCCACAGAGGAAGACGCGCGCGCGCAGATCAATGAACTGAAGGCGGCCGGCGTCAAGGCCGTCGTCGGCGCGGGCCTCGTCACCGACCTGGCCGAGGAAGCGGGACTGGCCGCCGTCTTCGTGTATTCGGCCACGGCCATCCGGCGCGCCTTCGACGACGCGCTGGAACTGGCGCGCCTGACCCAGATCGAATCGAACCGCGGGCGGCGCGCGGTGGTGGCCGACACCCTGCGCGCGCGCCACGGCCTGCACGATTTGCGCGGCGAATCGGAAGCGATGGAAGCGCTGCGCCAGTCGGTGGTGCTGTATGCCCGCTCGCCGGCGACGGTGCTGATCCAGGGCGAGACGGGCAGCGGCAAGGAACTGGTGGCGCAGGCGATCCACCGTGAAAGCCCGCGCAGCCTGGGAGCGAACCGGCCCTTCATCGCCATCAATTGCGGCGCCATCGCCGAATCCCTGCTGGAATCGGAACTGTTCGGCCACGAGGATGGCGCCTTCACGGGTGCGCGCCGGGGCGGCCATGCTGGCCTGTTCGAAGCGGCCAACCACGGCACCCTGTTCCTCGACGAAATCGGCGAAATGCCGCTGGCACTGCAAACGCGATTGCTGCGCGTGCTGGAAGAGCGCGAAGTGGTGCGCGTGGGCGGCACGCGGCCCATCGCCATCAATGTGCGCATCATCAGCGCCACCCATTGCGACCTGGAACAGCGCATCCGCGAAGGACGCTTCCGCGCCGACCTGTTCTACCGCCTGGCCGTGCTGCGCCTGCATTTGCCCGCCTTGCGCGAACGCGCCAGCGACATTCCCGGCCTGGCAGAATGGTCGCTGAAAAACGCGCTGGCCGCGCTGGGCGCCCGTCCGCACCCCAACCTGCACGCGGAAATCCAGGCTTGCGCTCCGCTGCTGCGCCGCTACGACTGGCCCGGCAACGTGCGCGAACTGCGCAACCTGGCCGAACGCTTGGCGCTGTTCCTGGCCGCCGAACCGCTGCAGGCGCTGACGCCCGCCTTCGTGCTGGGCGTGGCGCCGGAACTGGCCAACGCTGCCGGCACGGCGGCGCTGCCGCCGGCGCCGGCCACCGCCGTCGCGCCGCGCCTGGAAGACGAAAGCGCCAGCGCCGTGCTGGCGCGCTTCGGCGGGCGCCGCGACGCCGCCGCCCAGTACCTCGGCATCAGCCGTACCACCTTGTGGCGCCGCCTGCGCGCCGGCTGATTTTTCCAACCAGACAAAAAACACCATGGACGACTGGACTCACTTGCACGATTTATGGCAGCGCTGCACGGGACAAGGCGCCGCGAGCGGCAACCTGGGACTGGCGCGCGACCACAGCGACATCAAGGCGCTGTACGCACGCGGCATTTCGATGGAAGACGCGCTGCACTTCCTGTATCAGCAACGGCCGACCCTGCAAGCCTACACGGACTGGATCGCCGCACGCACGCGCCCACGCCCGGCCCATGCCGCCAGTCCGCACGAGGACGTGCTGTCCGCCGCCGAGCTGCGCCATTTCGAGGAACACGGCTACCTGGTGCTGCGCGGCGCCGTGCCGCGCGCGCAGTGCGCCGCCGCCCGGGCGGCCATCTGGGACTACCTGGGCGCCTCCCCGGACGATGCGGCATCGTGGTACCAGCCGCACCCGGGCAAGCGGGGCCTGATGCTGCAGTTTTCCGACCACCCGGCCCTCGAGGAAAACCGCCACGTCGCGCACATCCGCCACGCCTACCAGCAGCTATATGGCACTGGCGCCGGCATCTACGCCAGCATCGACAAGGTGAGCTTCAATGCTCCGGAAACGCCGCAGCACCGTTTCCTCGGCAGCGCCCTGCACTGGGACGTCAGCCTGCAGCAGCCGATTCCGTTCAAGCTGCAAGGCATGCTGTACCTGAGCGACTGTCCGGCGCAGCACGGCGCATTCCACTGCGTGCCCGGCTTCCAGCACCGCATGGCCGGCTGGCTGCGGCAAGTGCCGCCAGGGCGCCAGCCGCGCGAATGGGCCGTCGACGACTTGCGGCCCGTGCCCGTCGAAGGCATGGCCGGCGATTTCATCATCTGGCACCAGGCCCTGCCCCATTGCGCCACGCCCAACCGCGGCCCGGCGCCGCGCATGGTGCAATACCTGACCTACCATCCGGACCACTGCCAGGACCACGATGGGTGGATCTGAACCGCTCATCCCGTCCTGGCGCCGCTCATCCCGCGGCGCTGGCCGCGCGTTCCCGGCGCCGCTAGCATGGTCGTCAAGGAGGAGTACCCCATGAAACGAACACTGCAAACATTGATCTTGCTCAGTACCGCGCTGCTGGCGGGCGCCAGCCAGGCCGCCGCGCCCCAGGCCTTCACGGTCGAGGTCACCGGACAAGGCCGTCCCCTGATCCTGATTCCCGGCCTCGCATCCTCGGGCGAAGTGTGGCAAGCCACGGTGGCGCGCCTGTGCGGCCCGCAAGCCGCGCGCCAATGCCACGTGCTGACATTGGCCGGCTTTGCCGGCGTGGCGCCCATCGAAGGCGACTTGCTGGCGCAGGCGGAACAGCAGCTGGCCGACTACATCGGCACCCGCAAACTGGGCCAGCCAACCATCATCGGGCATAGCCTGGGAGGCTTCCTGGCCCTGAAAATGGCCATCGACCATCCGGCGCAAACGGGCAAGCTGGTGATCGTCGATTCGCTGCCGGCGCTGGGCGCGACGCAGCTGCCCACCATCACGCCGGAGCAGCTGCAAGCCATGTCGCAGCAGATGCAGGCGGCCATGCGGGCCCAGGATGCGGCGGCCGCCAGCGCCAGCCAGCGCCGCACCGTCACGGCCATGGCCAGCGCGCCGGCCGACGTGGAACGCATCATCGGCTGGGGCCAGCGCTCGGACCGCGAAACGGTGATCAGGGCCATGGGCGCCCTGATGGCCAGCGATTTGCGCCAGGACGTGGCAAAAGTGCAGTCGCCCACCCTGGTGCTGGGCACCTGGATCGCCTACAAGGACTACGCGCCGCGCGCCGCCATCGAGGCCACGTTCCAGCAGCAGTACCGCCAGCTGCCCGGCGTGCAGATCGCGCTGGCCGACACGGCGCGCCACTTCATCATGTACGACCAGCCGGACTGGATGTTCGGCCAGATCGAGCAATTCCTGCGTTGAGCCATGACGCCACCCCACCGCCCCCCGCTGCTGGCTAGGATCGACTGGTACTGGACCTTCCAGCTGGCCGGCTGGGGCGCGCTGGCCCTGTTCAACAGCGTGTACGGCGGCTCCTCGCAACTGCGCATCGTCGCGACCATCGCCTGCTGGGGATCGCTGGGCGGCTTGCTGCTGTCGCACCTGTGGCATGGCGTGCTGCGCCGGCGCGGCTGGGCGGCAAACGGCTTGCGCTGGAAACGCATCGTGCCGTCGCTGATCCTGCTGGCCACCATCCAGACGGCCAGCGTGACGGCCGCCTTCCACGTCATGTATCCGCCCGACATCCTGCGCGGCATCGCCTGGCTGCCTGGCGCGCTGCTGTTCTGGTTCGGGGTCTTCCTGACCTGGACGGTGTTCTACTTCACCGCGCTGTCGCTGCGCCGCGCCGCTCGCCTGGAAGCGGAAACCCTGCGCCTGCAGCTGCACGGACGGGAGGCCGAACTGCGCGCCCTGCAGGCGCAAGTCAATCCGCATTTTTTCTTCAACAGCCTCAATAGCGTGCGCGCCCTGATCTTCGAAGACCGCGAAGCGGCCGCGCACATGATCGACCAGCTGGCCGGCCTGATGCGCCACGCGCTGCAATCGGGCCAGCACGCCACGGTGCCGCTGGCGGCCGAACTGGACGCCGTGCGCGCCTACCTGGCCATCGAACAGATACGCTTCGAGGAACGCCTGCGCGTCAGCTTCGCGATCGAGATCGGCACTCCCGACGTGGAACACGTGCGCGTGCCGCCCATGGCCCTGCAGACGCTGGTGGAAAACGCCGTCAAATACGGCGTCGAAGCGAGCGCCGAGGGCGCCGACATCCGCATCGAGGCGCGCCGCACCAGCCCCGCCGACGGCGTGGCCATGCTGCAGATCGACGTGGCCAACACGGGCGCCTTGCGCGAACCGGGCAACTCCACCTGCGTCGGCCTGCGCAATGCGCGCCAGCGCCTGCAACTGGCTTGCGGCGAGCGCGCCAGCCTGGAATTGCGCGAACAGGCGGGCTGGGTGCATGCCACCATCCACCTGCCGGAGCAGGCATGAACGGCCAGCCGCTCAAGGTACTGCTGGTCGATGACGAACGCCTGGCGCGCGCCGAGCTGCGACGGCTGCTGGCGCCGCATGTGCAGCGCGGTGCCGTGGAGATCGTGGGCGAGGCGGCCAGCGCGGCCGACGCCGTCGCGCAGATCGGCAAGCTGCAGCCCGACCTGCTGCTGCTCGACGTGCAGATGCCGGGGGGCTCCGGCTTCGACCTGCTGGCCGCGCTCGATGATGCGCCCGACGTCATCTTTTGCACGGCCTTCGACCAGTACGCGCTGCAGGCATTCGAGGTCAGCGCCCTCGACTACCTGCAAAAACCCGTGCAGGCGGCACGCCTGGCCACGGCGCTGGCACGCGCCGGCGCGCGGGCGCAAGCCGTGCCGCCTCCCGCGCCGCGCAAAGTCTTCATCAAGGATGGGGAACGCTGCTGGTTCGTGGCGTTTGACGATATCCGCCTGCTGGAATCGGAAGGCAACTACACGCGCGTGCATTTCGGCGCGCAGCGTCCGCTGATGCTGCGCACCCTGAACCAGCTGGAAGAAAAGCTCGATCCCGCCCTGTTCCTGCGCGCCAACCGGCGCCAGATCGTCAACCTGGAGCAGGTGGCGCAAGTGGCGCCGAATGCGGCCGATGGCCTCGACCTGCACCTGCTGGACGGCAGCGTGGTCGAGGTGTCGCGCCGCCGCGCGCAACAGTTCAAGGCCGCCTGCGGCCTGTAGCGGGACTACTTCAGCGCGGGGATCGGCCGCGCCTGGAAGGCGGGGCGCGGCTGTTCCTTGAGCTTTTTCGCCAGCATGTCGAGCGCCACTTCCAGCTGGCGGTCGGCGCCATTGAAGGTGGCGTGCGGCGGATTTTCCACCTCCACGTCCGGCACCACGCCCACGCCTTCGATCAGCCACTGGCCGTCGATGCCGAACTGGCCGTTTTCCGCCACGCGCGCCATGCCATTGTCGGCCAGGCGCGTATTGTCGCTGAGCCAGACGCCCGCGCCGGCCGTGCGCTTGCCCACCAGCGGCGCCAGGCCCAGGGCCTTGATGCCGGCAGCGAAGGTCTCGCCATCCGAATACGTGAGTTCGTCGACCAGCACGACCAGGTGGCCGCGGAAGGTATTCTGCATGTTCGACGACGGCTGCACGCCCGGCGGCGCCCAGTAGGCCCAGGCCTTGCGCAGCAGTTTTTCGATGATCCAGCTGTCGATATTGCCGCCGTTATTGCGCCGCACGTCGATGACCAGGCCTTCGCGGTTGACGTTCGCATAAAAATCGCGCGCGAACGAGGCGATGTCGTTGGGCCCCATTGCACGCAAATGCAGGTAGCCGATGCGCCCCTGCGAGGCGGCCGCCACCTGCTCGGCGCGGCTCAATTCCCAGTCGCCATAGCGCAGCGCCGTCTGTTTCGCCATGTTGACGGGCGTGACGATGACGGCGCGCGGCGCGCCTTTTCCCCGCCTGACCTGCAGCAGCACCTGCTTGTCGGCCTGGTTCAGCAGCAGGTCGCTGATGTCGCGCGCGCCCAAGACGTCCTTGCCGTTGACGGCCGTGATCACGTCGCCCGCCTGCACCTCCACGTCGGGCCGCGACAGCGGGGCGCGCGCCGAGGGCAGCTCCGCTTCGCTGCGGTAGACATGCTCGACCCGGTAGCCGTCGCTGGTGCGCGCCAGCACGGCGCCCAGGCCCGCCGGCGTACCCTCCTGCTCCGTGCGGCGCAATTCGCCGGGACGGATCTGCGAATGCAGGGCGCCCACTTCGGCCACCATCATGCCGAGCACGTCATTGAGTTCGGCGCGGTCCGTGACCCGCTCGACCAGCGGCGCATATTTGTCGCGCGCCGCCTTCCAGTCCACGCCGCGCATCTTCGCGTCGTAGAGAAAATCGCGGTGCAAACGCCAGGCGTCGTTGAACATCTGCTTCCATTCCAGGCGCGGATTCGACACGAAAGTCCAGTCGTCGACCTTGACCTTGGCCTTCGACAGGTCGGCCGGCAGCTTGGCGCCCGCCTCGATCACCAGCATCTCGCCCGGTCCCGTGGCCGCCGCCGTGCGGTAGTACAAATGCTTCTTGTCCTGCGCCAGGTCGAATTCGCGCACATTGGCCACCAGCAATTCCGGCTTGGAGCCGGTGTTGCCAATTGCCAAGGTCTTCAGGCTGGACTTGTTTTCGCCGCTGTCCCGCTCGAGGAAATACAGGCGCTTGTCATCGGCGGCCAGCGCGCTGTAATTGCCCGCCGCCAGCGGCACTTCATACAGGCGTTCGGCCAGGCCCTGGCTGACGATGGCCGGCAATGCGGCCGGCGCCTTTTTCACAGCGCCCTTGCCGCCCGCCTTTTCCAGCGCTTTTTCCGCCGCCGATTCGGCCGCCTTTTCATCGTCCGTCTCGGGCGGTTTCACTCCCGGACGGCTCAGCTCATCGTCGGGCTGGAACGGGAAACGGTTGCCCGGCTGCAGCGCCAGCGCATACACGCCGGTGCGCTTGTCGAACACGGGACCCATGTTGCGGTCGCCCCATGGCGAACCGTTGGCCAGCTGAAAATTGCGCGCCGACAGGAAATACAACCACTTGCCGTCCGGCGAAAACACGGGCGAAGCGGACGTGTAGCGATCGCTGGTGACGAATTGCAGCTGCTTCGACGCGAGGTTGTACAAGCCGATCTGCTCGCGCTGCTCGTTGCTGGCCACGCGCACGATGGCCAGGTTGCGGCTGTCGGGCGACCATTGCACTTCGTCATGCTTGTCCACGCCCGCCTTGCCCGCGTCGTCGATCAGCGCGTTGCCCCTGGTCGCCAGGTCCAGCAGCCAGAAACGGCCCTTTTTATCCGTGTGGGCCAGCCAGCGACCATCCGGCGACGGATACAGTTTCCAGCGGTGATTATCGCCCTGCGTCGTCAGCTGCTCGCCCTTGCCCGAGCCATCGGCGGCGTACTTCCAGATTTCATTCTCGCCGCTCGTGTCGACGATGGCGAAGACGGATTTCTCGTCGCTGGAAAAGACGGCGTCGCGCGCCCGCGCCCCTTCCGGAATGGCGATGTCGACGCGGCGCAGGCTGCCCGTGCCGGCGACGCTGACACGGCCCCTTGCAGTAAGGATGATGCGCTCATCCTTGCCCGACACCTGGACATTGCTCAAGGTATCGAGCGGTGAGCGGATCTGGCGCGCGCGCTGCTGGTCGAAATCGGACACGAGGCTGATGGCCAGCGGCTGCGAGGCGCCCGTTGCCGGGACGTTCAGGTCCAGCACGTGCAAATCGGCACCCAGCTGGTAGACGATCTTGCCATCGCCCAGGGCAGCATTGCGCACGTCCCACTGCATGTGGCTGGTCAAGGCACGGCGGTCGGAGCCGTCGGGCAGCATGCTCCACAGATTATCGCTGCCGCCCGCGTCGCTGATATAGTAGACACGGCCCTGCCACCACATGGGGCGCTTGTTGTTGCCAGCCAACACAGCGGGTTCCGCGTGCATGCGCACGGCCTCGCCCTTGCCATCGAGGTCATAGCGCCACAGGACGGCATGCGCGCCGCCCCGGTAGTTGCGCACATTGTCGTTGGTCATGGCCAGGCCGAAACGCGTGAAGAACAGCGTCTTGCCGGCGTCATCGAGCACGGCATCGTTGGCGTCGGCCACGGGAAACACGCGGCGCGTCTGTTTCACGGGATCGATGGCGGCAACGATGCGGCGCGACGCGGGACCGTCCGTATTTTGCGTGCTGACCAGCACTTCGCCCTGCGCCGTCCAGCCCAGCACCAGCACGCCGCCATTGTCATATGAAATACGGCGCGGCAAGCCGCCGGCCAGCGGCATCACATACGCTTCCTGCGCCCCTTCATAGGCGGCGGAAAAGGCGATCCACTGGCCATCGCGCGAAATCGCCGCATTCGTTTCATAGCCGGGATGCGTGGTCAAACGCTGCGCGGCGCCACCGCGCAGATTGCTTTTCCACAAGTCGCCTTCGGCCGTGAAGACGACGGTATCGCCGCGCACGGCGGGAAAGCGGAAGTAGCTGCCGGCAGGCGCGGCAGCGGCGGCAGCGCTCCCCAGCAAGCCGGCGGAAAAAAAGAGGAAGGCGAGAGTACGGGAAATTTTCATGTAGGCAGTCTTTCAACGAGCAGTCAGCGGTCATGGAAACGATGCGGGGCATGGCCGACACCGGGATCCCGATTCTTGCATAGCTGATGCAAAAGCAATACCTTTTTTTAAACAAGGCAATTTGCATAATAGTTTCCATGAATCACTTATGGGCGTAAAAAAACCCGCGCCACTTGCGTGGGCGGGTTTTTATTGACGGCAGGAAGCTTATTCCACTTCCACCGTTTCCGGCGCAGCCGTCGGCGCCGCGTCTGGCGGTTCCGGGAATTCCAGCAAGACCTGGTCCTTGTCGTCGAGGTCGACCGTGACCCGTCCGCCCGTCACCAGGCGGCCGAACAGCAGTTCGTCGGCCAGGGCCTTGCGGATCATGTCCTGGATCAGGCGCGCCATCGGCCGCGCGCCCATCAGCGGATCGAAGCCTTTCTTGCCGAGGAAAGCGCGCAGCTTCTCGGTAAACACGGCTTCGACCTTTTTCTCGTGCAACTGCTCTTCCAGCTGCATCAGGAACTTGTCGACCACGCGCAGGATGATTTCCTGGTCCAGCGAACGGAAGCTGATGGTCGCGTCGATGCGGTTGCGGAACTCCGGCGTAAACATGCGCTTGATGTCAGCCATCTCGTCGCCAGCCTGCTTCGAGTTGGTGAAGCCGATCGACGTCTTTTGCAAGCTTTCCGCGCCCGCATTCGTCGTCATGATGATGATCACGTTGCGGAAATCGGCTTTGCGGCCATTGTTGTCCGTCAAGGTACCGTGATCCATCACTTGCAGCAGGATATTGAAAATGTCCGGATGGGCTTTTTCAATTTCATCGAGCAGCAAGACCGCATGCGGCTTCTTGGTGATCGCTTCCGTCAGCAAGCCGCCCTGGTCGAAACCGACATAGCCCGGTGGCGCGCCGATCAGACGGCTGACGGCGTGGCGTTCCATGTATTCCGACATATCGAAACGGATCAGCTCGATACCGAGGATGAAGGCCAGCTGTTTCGCCACCTCGGTCTTGCCCACGCCGGTCGGACCGGAGAACAGGAAGGAGCCGATCGGCTTGTCCGTCTTGCCCAGGCCAGCACGTGCCATCTTGATGGCCGAAGCCAGCGCGTCGATGGCGGGATCTTGCCCGAACACAACATTGCGCAAGTCGCGGTCGATCGTCTGCAGCTTGCTGCGGTCGTCCTGGTTGACCGTTTGCGGCGGAATGCGCGCGATCTTGGCGATGATGTCCTCGATCTCGGCCTTGCCGATGGTTTTCTTTTGCTTCGACTTCGGCAAGATGCGCTGCGCCGCGCCCGCTTCATCGATGACGTCGATCGCCTTGTCGGGCAAGTGGCGGTCGTTGATGAAGCGCGCCGCCAGTTCGGCCGCCGTCGACAGGGCCGAGGCCGAGTATTTCACGCCATGGTGCTCTTCGAAGCGCGATTTGAGGCCGCGCAAGATTTGCACGGTTTGCTCGACGGTTGGCTCGTTGACGTCCACTTTCTGGAAGCGGCGGCTCAAGGCATGATCTTTCTCAAACACGCCGCGGAATTCCGTGTACGTGGTCGCGCCGATGCACTTCAATTGACCGTTGGCCAGTGCCGGTTTCAGCAGGTTCGACGCATCCAGCGTACCGCCCGACGCCGAGCCCGCACCGATGATGGTGTGGATCTCGTCGATGAACAGGATGCCGTTCGGATTGTCCTTCAGCTGTTTCAGCACGGCTTTCAGGCGCTGTTCGAAGTCGCCGCGGTATTTGGTACCAGCCAGCAAGGCACCCATGTCCAGCGAATACACGACGGCATTCTGCAGGATTTCCGGCACGTCGCTTTGCGTGATGCGGTAGGCGAGGCCTTCGGCGATGGCCGTCTTGCCCACGCCCGCCTCGCCGACCAGCAGCGGATTGTTCTTGCGGCGGCGGCACAGGATCTGGATCACGCGGTCGACTTCTTCCTCGCGGCCGATCAGCGGGTCGATCTTGCCTTCGGCAGCGGCCTTGTTCAGGTTTTGCGTGAACTGGTCGAGCGGGCTTTCCTTCGGCTGGCCATCGACGGGTGCCTCTTCCACGCCTTCGGAGGCTTTCGCGCTTTCCGTCGACTGGTCCTTGCGCACGCCGTGCGAGATGAAATTGACCACGTCCAGGCGCGTCACGCCCTGCTGGTGCAGGTAGTAGACAGCATGCGAATCCTTTTCGCCGAAGATGGCCACCAGCACATTGGCGCCCGTGACTTCCTTCTTGCCATTCGAGGCGGACTGGACGTGCATGATGGCACGCTGGATCACGCGCTGGAAACCAAGCGTCGGCTGGGTGTCGACTTCGCCCGTGCCAGGCACGGTCGGCGTGTTATCGCCGATGAAATTGGTGAGGGTCTTGCGCAGGTCTTCAATATTGACCGCGCAGGCACGCAACACCTCGGCAGCGGAGGGATTGTCCAGCAGTGCCAGCAGTAAATGCTCAACCGTGATGAATTCGTGCCGTGCCTGCCGAGCTTCGACAAACGCCATGTGCAAACTTACTTCTAATTCCTGCGCAATCATACTTCCTCCATCACGCACTGCAGGGGGTGCCCCGCCTTGCGCGCATGCGTTAAAACGAACTCCACTTTGGTACACGCTATATCTTTAGAGAACACGCCGCACACTCCTTTGCCGTAGCGATGAACACTGAGCATGATTTGCGTCGCCGTTTCACGGTCCTTGTTGAAATACTCCTGAATGATGGCCACCACAAATTCCATGGGGGTGTAGTCGTCATTGAGCAAGGCTACCTGGTAGAGCGGTGGCGGCTTCAGCACTTGCCGCTCCAGCAGGGTTTCTGTGTCGTGCTTGGTTGCCATACGCTTATTCTAATGCTTTCACAGTGGTTGTCATGCGCAATATCTACGCCTTTCCAATTGTTTTCAATCTTACGCGTTTTCTTAATAGTGCGCAGATGGCGACCTTGCCGTCAAAATCAAGAGTTGCTTTTTTGGTTGTCGTGAAGAATTTGGCAATATCGATGGAAAAGCGCTTGACTTCATTATTTATTCCGCCAACAATGCTGTATCGACTGTTGCAGTAATGTACAGCTTGATAAGAAGTGAGACGTCGAGGAGGGGGCAAGAAGCTTCTTGCTTTTATGGCTCGTGTGATTTGTTTTAATTTTGAAAGTTCTTTTTATGGCAACAGGTACAGTTAAGTGGTTCAATGATTCCAAAGGTTTTGGCTTCATCACTCCAGATGATGGCGGCGAAGATTTGTTTGCTCATTTCTCCGCAATCAACATGAACGGTTTCAAGACCCTCAAAGAAGGTCAAAAAGTTCAATTCGAAGTCACGCAAGGCCCTAAAGGCAAGCAAGCTTCCAACATCCAAGCAGCCTAAGCATCGCCGGCCCTCAGATGTGAAAAACCCCGTTTCCTTGAAGCGGGGTTTTTTTTCGTTCGCAGGGCGCGCAGCACCCTGCCCCGTTTCCTTTACATGTGCTCGACCATCACCTGGCCGAAACCGGAGCACGACACTTGCGTGGCGCCTTCCATCAGGCGGGCGAAATCGTAGGTGACGCGCTTCGAGGCGATCGATTTTTGCATCGAGGAAATCACCAGGTCGGCCGCTTCCAGCCAGCCCATGTGGCGCAGCATCATTTCCGCGGACAAAATCAGCGAACCGGGGTTCACGTAATCCTTGCCCGCGTACTTCGGCGCCGTGCCGTGCGTCGCTTCGAACATGGCGACGGAGTCGGACAGGTTGGCGCCCGGTGCGATGCCGATGCCGCCCACTTGCGCCGCCAGCGCGTCGGAAATGTAATCGCCGTTCAAATTCAGGGTGGCGATGACGCTGTATTCGGCCGGACGCAGCAAAATCTGTTGCAGGAACGCGTCAGCGATGGAATCCTTGACGATGATGTCGCGGCCCGTCCGTGGGTTCTTGAACTTGCACCACGGGCCGCCATCGATCAGCTCGGCGCCGAATTCCTTTTGCGCCAGCGCATATGCCCAGTCGCGGAAGCCGCCTTCCGTGTATTTCATGATGTTGCCTTTGTGCACGATCGTCACGGATGGCTTGTCATTGTCGATCGCATACTGGATGGCCTTGCGCACCAGGCGCTGCGTACCTTCGATGGAGACGGGCTTGATGCCCAGGCCCGACGTGGCCGGGAAGCGTATCTTGGTCACGCCCATTTCATTGACGAGGAAATCCATCAGTTTCTTCGCTTCGGGCGAGCCTTGCTGGTATTCGATGCCGGCGTAGATATCTTCCGAGTTTTCGCGGAAAATCACCATGTCCGTCTTTTCCGGTTCTTTCACGGGCGATGGCACGCCCGTGAAGTAGCGCACGGGGCGCAGGCAGACGTACAGATCGAGCTGCTGGCGCAAGGCCACGTTCAGCGAGCGGATGCCGCCGCCGACGGGCGTGGTCAGCGGACCCTTGATGGAAACCACGTAATCTTTCAGCACGGCCAAGGTTTCTTCCGGCAGCCACACATCGGGGCCGTACACATTCGTCGCTTTTTCGCCCGCATAGATTTCCATCCAGCTGATCTTGCGCGCGCCGCCGTAGGCCTTGGCCACGGCCGCGTCGATCACCTTGATCATGACGGGGCTGATATCGATGCCCGTGCCATCGCCTTCAATGAAGGGAACGATGGGATTATCTGGTACATTCAGCGAAAAATCGGCGTTGACGGTGATTTTTTGGCCGTCAGCAGGTACAGTGATATGTTGATACATCGTGATCTCCGAAGTGGGACACACCGCTGGCGGGCAACACAGGCCGGCGACGCGCTCTGCGGTTGCAGAGTTTACAAAAACAAGTCCGAACAGGGCGGCAACAACGCACTTTAGCAGGGAAAGAACACCCGGGCCACCCGCGGCGCCAAAGAACCGCATTGCCATACCGCCTCAGGTCTTCTATAAGACATAAGACTAGCATTTCACATTATGCACCAGTATCTTACAGGGCGCCACGCTTTTGCGGCGCCGATCAGCAGCCACCATCGCTTACATCAATTCCCTTACCAGCATGCCACTCATCCTCTTCAATAAACCATTCCAGGTCCTGTGCCAGTTTTCGCCGCAGGAGGGCCGCGCCACCCTGGCCGACCACATCACCATCCCCGGCATCTACCCGGCCGGCCGGCTCGACGCCGACAGCGAAGGCTTGCTGCTGCTGACGGACGACGGCCGCCTGCAGCACGAGATCAGCCACCCGGACCGCAAGGAAGCGAAAACCTACCTGGTGCAGGTCGACGGCGTGCCCGATGCGGCCAGCCTGGCGCGCCTGCAGGCGCCGCTGGACCTGGGCGACTTCATCACCAAGCCGTGCAAGGCCGTGCGCATCGCCGAGCCGGACTGGCTGTGGCCGCGCAATCCACCGATCCGCGCGCGCGCCGACAAGCCTACCTCGTGGCTGGCGATCACCTTGAAAGAGGGGAAAAACCGGCAAGTGCGGCGCATGACGGCCGCCGTCGGCCTGCCCACGCTGCGTCTGGTGCGCAGCGCCATCGGCCCGTTTTCCCTGGCCAGCCACCCCTTGCTGCCCGGCGAATGGTGCGAAGTGCCGGCCGAAAACATCGGAAAAGCGTGAACCGGACAAGAAAAAACGTCCCCGGCGCCGAATTTTGCCAAGATGCACTATTTATTTTTAGATAATGCATTAAAATCATCCCACCTTAACATGATAGAAAAGGAAAGATGATGACAAAAGTAATCCTGGCCCTGGCCGCTTCCCTGCTTGCCGGCGCCGCACTGGCGCAATCGGGCGCCAAGGTGCACGCTTCCGCAGCGACCGATGCCGTCAAGCCGCCGCCCGCTTCGGCAGCCAGCCATGCGTCGGCCGCGACCGACGCCGTCAAGCCGGTGCCGCCGGCGTCGGCCACCGTCAACGCTTCGGCCGCGACGGATGCGGCGCGTTCGGGCGCATCGACCAAGGCCTCGGCCGCAACGGATGCCCCGCGCCTGGTTCCCCAGGCCCGCAAGGCGAAGCAGCCGGCCGCCGAGGCAGGCAAGCCCGTGAAGTAAGCAGCAAGAAGTAAGAAGTAGGAAGAAGCAAGGGTAATTCCCAGGGTTACGGCAGCAGCCATGTTGCTGTAACCCCACGCTTTCGGCGCGGACAGGCAGCATGCTTGACCAGGCAGCCGCCAGCATGGCTTAATCGCCGCTTCGCAGCCACCGTCCCGCCCCATGAAAAATTCCCTACGTCATCTCAGCCTGTCCATCGCCCTGCTGGCCGGCGCCAACATTGCTCAAGCTCAAACAAAGAGCGTGCAGCTGTCGGCTGGCATGCATTTGATCCAGGCGGAAGTGGCCGCCACGGAAGAGCAGCGCGAACAGGGCTTGATGTACCGTGAAAAGATGCCGGCCAATGCGGGCATGCTGTTCGTCTTCGGCAACCCATCGACGCAATGCATGTGGATGAAAAACACGCCGCTGCCCCTGTCGGTGGCCTTTATCGATGCCGGCGGCAAGATCGTCAACATCGAAGACATGCAGCCGCACACGCTCGACAGCCATTGCTCCACGAAGACCGTGCCCGTGCGCTATGCGCTGGAAATGAACCTGGGCTGGTTCAAGCAAAGGAATATCAAGCCGGGCATGAGCATCGGCAACTTGCCAGGGACACGCTAGGCCAGCGCGGCCGCGACCTGCCGCTGGTGGGCACGGCTGCAAAAAATCCTGAAAAAACGCGAAAAAACCCGCCAGAATGAATCTGCGGGTTTTTGCTTTTCAACCAGTGCCAGCGTACCGGCACAGGCAAGGCCGCCGTGGCGGCTTGCCTGCTGGCGAATATTAAGCGGACAGTGCTTTCAAAGCAGCTGCCAGACGGCTCTTATGGCGAGCTGCCTTGTTTTTGTGGATGATCTTCTTGTCAGCGATACGGTCGATGGTCGACACGGATGCTTGGAAGATTGCAGCAGCAGCTGCCTTGTCGCCGCCCTGGATCGCTTTGCGAGCAGCTTTGATAGCCGTGCGCAAGGTCGAACGTTGGGACGAATTGTGTGCGTTTTGCTTAACTGCTTGACGAGCGCGTTTGCGCGCTTGTGCGGTATTTGCCATGGAATTTCCTAAAACAGGGTCAAAGTGCGTTTGCAAACATTAGTGTTTGCCAACCGGTGCGTTCTGTGCGTCTGCCGAACCATGTGTGCCAAACCAGTGCCTGTCAAACATTAGTGTCTGCGTAACAGAATTCTGTACAGCCTTCGATTATAGCGATATTTTCAAGCGGGGGCAAATCAAAAAACCGTGTGTCACGCCAAAAACACGTGAAAATGAGCCTGGCAAGGGCGAATCGGCCCCGCTTGTTACCCGCTTGTTACCATATTTTAACCGTTTGCCGGTACCGCGCCCGGCTATAATCTGCCCCCATGAACTTGCTTAAAACCCTCGCCGCCATTTCCAGCATGACCATGCTGTCCCGTGTAACCGGATTATTGCGCGAAAGCCTGTTCGCGCGCGCCTTTGGCGCCGGCGCCTACACGGACGCCTTCATCGTTGCCTTCCGCATTCCCAACCTCTTGCGCCGCCTGTTTGCCGAAGGGGCCTTCTCGCAAGCCTTCGTGCCGATCTTGTCTGAATACAAGAACCAGCATGGCCAGGAAGCGAGCAAGCAACTGGCCGACCATGTGGCCACTACCCTCGTCTGGGCCACCTTGCTCGTGTCCGCCATCGGCATCGTCGGCGCGCCCTGGTTCGTGTACGCGATCGCCACGGGCCTGTCCAAGGATCCGGGCGCCTTCGACGCGGCCGTGTGGATGACGCGCCTGATGTTCCCTTATATTACTTGCATGTCTTTCGTGGCCCTGGCCGGCGGCATCCTGAATACCTGGCGCGAATTCAAGATACCCGCGTTCACCCCCGTCTTGCTGAACCTGTCGTTCATCGCCGCCTCGCTGTTCCTCGCGCCGCACTTGAAACAGCCGATCTACGCCATGGCCATTGCCGTGTTCGCCGGCGGCTTGCTGCAAGTGGCGATCCAGATTCCCGCGCTGATCAAGATCGGCATGCTGCCGCGCCTGTCGATCAATCCCGCCATCGGCCTGTCCGACGGCGGCGTGCGCCGCGTGCTGAAAAAGATGGGGCCGGCCGTGTTTGCCGTCTCGGCAGCGCAGATCAGCCTGATGATCAACACGAGTATCGCGTCGCGCCTGGCCGAGGGCAGCATTTCCTGGCTGTCGTATGCGGACCGCCTGATGGAGTTCCCCACCGCCATGCTGGGCGTGGCCCTGGGCACCATCTTGCTGCCCAGCCTGTCGAAGGCGAATGTCGATGGCGACAAGACGGAATACTCGGCCCTGCTGGACTGGGGCTTGCGCCTGACTTTCCTGCTGGCCCTGCCCGCCGCCGTCGGCATGGCGACCCTGGCCACGCCGCTGATCGCGACATTATTTCACTACGGCAAGTTCACGGCTGAATCCGTGACCATGTCGACGCAGCCGCTGGTGGCCTACAGCCTGGGCTTGATCGGCATCATCCTGGTGAAAACCCTGGCGCCCGCCTTCTATGCGCGCCAGGATATCCGCACGCCCGTGAAAATCGCCATCGGCGTGCTGATCGCCACGCAACTGATGAATCTGCTATTCGTGCCCTACATCGCCGTGGCCGGCCTGGCCCTGTCGATCGGCCTGGGCGCCTGCCTGAACGCCAGCTTCCTGTACTGGGGCTTGCGCAAGCGCGGCATCTACCAGCCGAAACCGGGCTGGGCCAAGTTCTTCCTGCGCCTGCTGCCGGCACTCGTCGTGATGGGCGGCGTGGCGTATGCTGGCGCCATGCGCATCGACTGGATCGCTATGCAAGCCCATCCGCTGTTGCGGGCCGGCGCGCTGGCCCTGGTGGTGGCCCTGTGCGGCGTGGCGTACTTTGCCACCCTCTTTTTGGTTGGCTTCCGCTTCCGCGACTTCAAGCGCCACGCTTGACAGCATGGGCAGGACGTTGTTGCCTGCGTCTCGCCGTACTGGCGTACTGCCTTCGACTGGGCGCCTACTCCTGCACATGTTGTCGCAATCGCACATGTAATCATGCAGTAGAAACAAAAAAACCCGCCTCGGCGGGTTTTGTCATTCTTGCCAGCAAAAATCAAACAGCTTTGCGGGCGCGGCGGCGGGCGGCGAAACCGACCAGCGCCAGGCCACCCAACAGCATGCCGTAGGTTTCCGGTTCCGGCACAGGCAAGGCCGAGACCGTGCCCACGTACTGGCCATTCTGCAAACCGGTCAAGCCCGAAACACGCACCTCATAGGTACCCGCCGCCAGGGAACCGGCCCAGCTCAGGCTCTGGATGCCGGCCACCGACGTCAGGGTCAGGTCGCCATAGCCTACCAGGGTGGCGGCGAAGTTGCTGATCGCGCCTTCGGCAACGGAAAACGTTTGCAATGCGCCAAACGAGGTCGACGACGGGGTCAGCAGTTTGAAGGTCCACAAATCATCGACCACCGAATTGGCGGCGAAATTGGTGGTGATCGATGCCCGCGTATCGAAGCCGCTTGGATCCAGGATGCCCAGATTGTAGGTGGCCGCCGATGCGCTGAACGATGCTGCAGCCAGAATGCCTGCCGCGATAAATTTCAATTTCATAAATTATCCCTTAAAAGTAATTTATGGCCGCCAGGTGGGCCAGCCATCGCTTTAGTACTGAAAGTACCAGGAAGGATGGTAGCATAAAGACATCAAATTACTTGTAATTATTTTATTGAAATTTCATTTATTGAAAGTATTTCCTCTATGAAATGGTTCCAGGTCAAGATGAATTTCCAGGTGAAAATAGTTATCCCTGTATTCTTCATCGTTGACTTATGGTTAAAGTGGATTGCGCGCTGGCGCGCCGGCCTCTTCCTCCGGCTCCGCCGCCTCGGGCGCCGACGGTTCGGATCCTGGCGCAGCCGGATGCGGCGGCGGGAACAAGGCGGGCGGCGCAGCGGAGGGCGGCGCGGCGGCGTCTGGCGGCGCCAGGACCAGTCCCGCCGGCGGCACGGGCCCGCCGGCGACGAACTGCCACTCGGACAGGTGCGACTTGCCTTCGAAACCGGTGAAGCGGGCGTCGAAATTGCCCACTTTTAAGGGCGCGGACGATGACAGGCTATGCACGCCGATGATGCCCTGGCCGCCGGGCTGGTATAGCAAGCCCCATTCGGCGCGTCCCGTAACGGGGTCCACATACAGCTTGCGCAAATGGCGGCGCACCTGCGGAAAGCGGGGGTCGCGCAGCAAGGCGGCCAGGGTCGGCGGATGCTGCGGCTGGCCGGCGGGCGTGGCGCCCGTGTAACTCTGCAGCGCATCGACAAACTCCGCCCCGATGTCGAGCAGCTCCTGCTCGGCCGCCTGGCGCTGCAGCAAGGAGCCCATCTTCAGCCCGGCCGCCCCCACGAGGCCCAGGATGGCGACCAGGATGATCAGGCCCAGATACGTAACACCGCGCTGGCGGTGCGCAGGACGGTGCATGGCCGCTACCAGTCGGCGAACGGCGTGCCGCTGCGGTCCTTGCCGGGCGCGCCGCTTTTCACGTCATACACCTGGCCCGGCGTATCGTCGGGCGGCGGCACGATCAGCCATGTCGATTCGCTGTCCGTGATGGGATCGATGGGCATGGCGCGCAGGTATTTCTTTTCGACCAGTTGCTCCAAAGTGTCGGGATAACGTCCCGTATCGCCGTGGAACTGGTCGATGGTCGTGCGCAGGTTGCGCAAGTTGTCCGCCAACACGGTTTCCTTCGCCTTGTCGAGGCTGGGAAAGTAGCGGGGCACGGCCAGCGTCAGCAACAGCGCCACGATGCCGAGCACCACCAGCAGCTCGATCAGCGTAAAACCGCGCGCGCGGTCAGGGACGGGCATGGTTCACCATAGACGGTAAGGCACGTTGTTCAGGCCGGTCTTGTTGGAAGTCGAGTACACATCGTACACATCGTCGCCCTCGCGCGGTTCGGCCGCTTCGCTGGCGTAGCTGCGCTTGCCCCAGGTTTGCGCATCGCTCAGGCCCGCATCCGCATTGAACGGGTCGCGCGGCACGCGGCGCAGGAAAAACAGCTTGCTGCGCTTCGGGTTGCGCTGGTCCGGCACGCCCTCGACCAGCAGGTCCAGGCTTTTCGGATAGCCGCTGGCGTCGGGCGTGCGCATGACGCGGCCTTCGTCGCCGGCCCGTTTATAGGCGTCGAGCCCCTGGCGGATCTCGCGCAGCGCGCGCCGCAATTCCTGCTCCTGGCGCCGCTGCACCGTCACCTGCGTGACGGGGATCACCAGGGTGGCCAGCACGCCCAGGATGGCCAGGGTCACCAGCAGCTCGATCAGGGTGAAGCCGCCTGGTCCGCCCTGCGCATGCGCCAGTCTCATTTGGCGGGCGCCACCGGCACCGGCTGGCTCGATGACAGCGGCAAGGGCGACGCCTGCAGCGGCACGGGCTGGCCAGCCGAGATCGGCAAGGGCGAGGCGGCCGGCTCGGGCGATGGCGCCACTTCCGGCGCGGGCACGCTCTGCGGCAAGGCGGGCGGCACCTGGCCCGGCGTCATCAGCTGCTGCGCCGGCGCCGGCTGCATGCCGACGGCCGACGGGCCGGAACGCACGATCACCGTGCCCGGCATCTGCGTGGGCGCTTTGGCCGCCATGTCGGGCCGGCGGCGGAAGCTGCCTTCCGTGCCGGCGGAAAATTCCGACTCCTTCGCTTCCGGACGCTGCACCGTGCGCACCAGGTGCGGCGTGATCGACAGCACGATTTCCGTCTTCTGGCTATCGTCCTTGCTACTGCCGAACAGGCGGCCCAGCACGGGTATGTCGCCCAGGCCCGGCACCTTGTTGCCCGAGCTGCGCTCTTCATTGTTGATCAGGCCCGCCAGCACCTGGTTTTCGCCATCCTTCAACTGCAGCATGGTCGACGCCTGGCGCGTGCCGATCTGGTACAGGGTCGAGCCGCTCCGGGTGGTGGTGGCCGCGCCCAGGTTGCTCACCTCGAGCGAGATGCGGATGCCCACTTCATTGTTCAAATAAATGGTCGGCTCGGCGTTCACCGTCAGGCCCACGTCCAGGTAGCTGATCGATTCGGAAGCGAAGCCGCCCGTGCCCGGCGAAATCGTGGTGGTCACCACGGGCACCCGGTCGCCGATGACGAATTTCGCCTTTTCCCGGTTGCGCACGCGGATGCGCGGGTTGGCCAGGATGTTCGCGTCGCCATCCGTCTTGTTGGCGTTCGCCGTCACGGCCAGATTGCTCACGCCGAGTGTACGCTGATTCAGATTATTCAAGTCGTTGATGGTCAACCCGATCCCGCCCGAGGTACTGAGCGGCGTCAAGGTCAGGCTCGATGGCCAGGCCACGCCCAGCTCCATCAGGCGGCTGCGCTTGACTTCGAGGATTTCCAGTTCCAGCACCACTTCCGCCTCCGGCACGTCCTGCAGCGCGATCAGGCGCTCGGCCAGGCGGATCGCCTCGGGCGTGTCGCGCACGATGACGAGGTTGAGTTTTTCATCGGCCACCACGTCGCGCGTCTTGAGGATGGTCTTGAGCGTGTTGGCCACCTGCTTGGCGTCCGCGTTCGCCAGGAAGAAGGTTTTCACCAGCACTTCCTGGTATTCCTTCAATTTCGCCGCCACATTGGGATAGATCAAAATGGTGTTCGCATCCATCACCTGCTGTTCCAGCTGGTTCGTCACCAGCAGGAAGTAGACGGCCGATTCCACCGTGCTGTTTTTCAGGAAGATCGACGTTTTCGCATCCGCCTTGACGTCCTTGTCGAAGACGAAATTGAGGCCTGAACGGCGCGCGATCAGCTCGAACACCTGTTTCAACGGCGCGTCGCGAAACTCGATCGTGATCGGCTGCTTGTACGACCTGGCCAGGCCCGATTCGACGATGGGCGGCGTCGTCTTTTCATCGACCTCGCGCAGCAGCGCGCGCGCGCCGGCGTGATTCGGCTGCTCCGTCAGGATGGCGTTCAGGCGCTGGCGCGCGGGGTCGTATTGTTTTGCCTCAAGGGCCGTGCGCGCATCGGCCAGCAATTTCCCCTGGCGCTGCTCGCGTTCGAGCGCGCGCAAGCCGCTGTTGGCCCGCTCGTTCTGCGCATCGATTTCCAGCACGCTCATGAAGGAGGCGCGCGCCAGTTCGCCCTGCCCCGCCTGCGCCTGGCGCTCGGCCTGCTGCAAGCGGCTGCCGGTGGCCCGCTCGCGCGCCTGCAGATAGGCGCTGCGGTATTGCGCGTTGCCGGGGTCTTGCTGCAGCGCTTCCTGCAGCTTTTGCAGGCCGGCCGGGACTTGATCTTGCGCAATCAGCTCGCGCCCGTCGCGGTAGGCTTGCTGCCCTGCGCAGCCGGACAGCAGCAAGAGCAGCAGCGCCGATGAAAAGGAACGAGACATCACTCGGAAACTCCAATGTTGAGCTGCTGAAGCTGGTTCAACGGCAGATAAGTGAGCGTCATGACGGGCGGCGCGATCGTCACGACCTTGTAGGCGCCATCGATGACGGTATTGGCGCGCACGATATACGTCTTGTCGGCGCGCGATAAAAACACTTCCCAGGCGCCGTCGGCGGCCGCCTTGCCCAGGTAGACGAAGGGCAGCGGCGGCGCCATCGGCGGCGGTGGCGGCGGCGCTGCCGTCACCGCCATTTTCGGCGGCGGCGGATTCCAGTTCTGGCTCTGGAAGACGCCGTCGGCGCCGCCAAAGGTCTCGCCCTCCTCGCCCGCCACTTCGCTGCGCGGCAGCAGGGCCAGGATGGCCGGCTGCGCGGCCGGCGCCTTGACGGCCGCATGGCGCGCGGGCGCGACGGCCCGCTCCACCGCTTCGGCCACGTCGGCCACGGGCTGGCGCTCGCCGAACAGCAGCAAGGCGCCCGCGCCCAGCACGCCGGCCAGCATCAGATAGTGGCGCGGCGTCATGGCGCGCCTCCCGCATCGCCCGGCGCATCGGCCTGCGTTTCGGCCTGCGTTTCGGTCAAATAAAACGTCAGGCGCAGGCGCGCTTCCAGTTGCGTATCGGCGATCTGCTCGCGGCGGAAACTCAGTTCGTCGAGCGAGGCGAAGGGCGCGGCGCGCAGCGCTTGTAGCGCGAACTGCCACACGGCCCCGTAACTGCCCTTCAGCGGCAAGGTCACCTGGTAGGTGGCGACCCTGCTGGCCTTGTCGTAGCCGCTCTTGTATTCGCCCTGCGCCAGCAGCAAGCCATTTTTCGCGGCCAGGTCGAACAGCTGCTTGACCTGCTGCTCCGCGTGGCGCTGCTGTCCCAGGGCCGCATAAAAACGCGCCAGGTTCTCGCTGGCCGTCGCCGGCGGCGCCGCGATGGTGACGGCCAGCGATGGCACGGGCAAGGGACGTGCTTCCAGCTGCGCCGCCACGGCCCGCTGCTGCCAGGCCCACGCCCAGGCGGCCACGCCCAGTGCGAGCAAGGCCACGGCGATGCAGGCGGGCGCGCCCAGGCGGCGCAGCAGCAGTTGCGCGCGCAGGCGCAGGATATTGATGTCGATGGCCATCATGGCGTGCCCCAGCGCGCTTCGAGCTGGAAGCGCAAGGGTTTGTTCGGGTCGAGCGCATTGATTTCATGGCGCAGCAGCTGCACCCTGGCGCCAAACAGCTCCTGCTGCTTCAGTTGCGCGATGTAGGCCACCATGGCGTCGCTGCCGGTCGTCTCGGCCGTGATCTTCAGCACGCGCTTGCGCGCATCCGGTTCCAGCGCCAGCAGCGCGATGGCGGGCGGCGTGGCGCTGGCCAGCGCATCCTGCAAGTCGCGCCACGGCAGGTTCAATTGCAGGATGGCCGCATTCACGGCCGCCGCCTGCGCGGGCGCGATGGCGATTTGCGGCGCAGGCGCGGGTCCCTGCATGGCGGCCATCATGCGCTGCTGCGCGCGATGCAACTGCCCCTCGCGCAGCTGCTGGCGCTGCAGCGCGGCGCTGCCGCTGCAGGCCGCCGTGACGGCCAGCGCCACGCCCAGCACCCCCGTCATCCACGCCCAGACGGGCACGCGGTGCAGGCTGCGGCGCCAGCCGGGGGGCGCGAAATCGATATCGAGGCGCGTCATGCCACGCCTCCGCTGCGGGCCAGCCGGGCGGCCGGCGACAGGGCGCCTTCCCCGTCCGGCGCGGAAAAAACCTGGCAGCGGAACGCTGCCGCCGGCGCCAGCCAGAGCGCTGGCGGCGCGCCGCACAGCTGCAGCAGCGCCGGTGCGGGCACGCCTTGCAGCAGCGCCTCGCGCGCCAGCGTGTGTTCCAGCCAATCCTGGCCCGCGCCGGGCGGCACGGGCAGCGCGCGCACGGCGCGCAGGCAGCCATCGTGCCGCACGCCCAGGGTCAAGGCATTCTCCTGCAGCTGGCCGAACCAGGCGCCCGGTTTCAGCGCGCCGTGCCAGCGGTTCCAGTGGCGCGCGAATTGCGGCGTAATGAAAATCAGGGCCAGCTTGCGCGCGGCCGCCACGCGCGTCAGCTGCGCCAGCAGGGCACGGGGCACGGCGCAAAAAAACGGCGCGCGCGCATCCCAGGCGCTGCTGCTGTGCCACAGGCCGGGAGGATCGCCATACAGCGACTGGAAGCGCAACGCGGCGGCCGCCTCGATGTCGGCCAGGCGCGCGGCGCCGTGCGGCATGTCCACTTGCCACAGGCGCGCCAAGCCATCGTCGAGCACCACGGACAGGGGCCAGCCCGCGTACTCGCCCGCCGGCAGAATCTGTTCCAACGCCTGGCCCAGGGCGGCAAAGTCGCCATGCAGCGTGTCGCCCGGCACATACGCGGCTTCGCCCAGCGGTGTCCAGGCGGGCGCGCGCCAGCGGCTGCTGCGCCACAGGCTCACCTTGCCCGCCGCCACGCCCAGGCGCAGGGCCTGTCCCAAGCTCAACTTCGAAAAACCTCTACGCATGCAGGGTGACCCTCTTGATTTCCGTGATGGTGGTGGCGCCCCGCTTGACCAGTTCCAGCGCCGCCAGGCGCAGGCTGCGCGTGCCGTTCGCATGCGCGGCCGCCTTGATCTGGCGGATCGGCTTCTTGTCGACGATCAGTTCGCGGATTTCATCGGTCAGCACGAGGATTTCGGCGATCGAGCGGCGCCCCTTGTAGCCCGTGCCGCGGCAGTCGCCGCAGCCCTTGCCCTGCTTGAATTGATACTGCGCCACGTCGGCGCGCGCCAGGCCCACGCTGGCCAGCTCACCATCGTCGGGCGTGTAGTCGGTGGCGCAATGGGGGCAGTTGGTGCGGATCAGCCGTTGCGCCCAGATGCCGTTCAGGGCCGAGACGAACGCATACGGATCGATGCCCATGTGGGTAAAACGGCCGAACACGTCGAAGACGTTATTCGCATGCACGGTGGTGAGCACCAGGTGGCCCGTGAGGGCCGACTGCACGGCGATTTCCGCCGTTTCGCGGTCGCGGATCTCGCCCACCATGATTTTATCGGGGTCGTGGCGCAGGATCGAGCGCAAGCCCTTGGCAAAGGTCAGCCCCTTCTTCTCATTCACGGGAATCTGCAGAATGCCGGGCAGCTGGTATTCGACGGGGTCTTCGATGGTGATGATCTTTTCGCGCCCGTTATGGATTTCCGTCAGCGCCGCGTACAGGGTCGTCGTCTTGCCCGAGCCCGTGGGACCCGTGACGAGCAGCATGCCGTAGGCTTCCCGCGCCAGCGCGCGCAAGGCTTCCAGCGACGGCGCGTCAAAGCCCAGCGCTTCGAGGGTCAGGGCGCCGTACGCCTCGATCATGGCGCGCTTGTCGAGGATGCGGATGACGGCGTCCTCGCCATGGATGCTGGGCATGATGGAGACGCGCAGATCGATTTCGCGCCCGCCCGATTCGACGCGGAAGCTGCCGTCCTGCGGCACGCGGCGCTCGGCGATATCGAGTTCGGCCAGCACTTTCAGGCGCGAGATGATGTGCTCCGCCACTTCGATGCCGTTGACGGACGTGGCGTGATCGAGCACGCCGTCGACGCGGTACTTGACGGCCAGGCCGCCGGCCGTGCTTTCCAGGTGGATGTCGGAGGCGCCCGCCTTCAGCGCGTCATACAAGGTCGAGTTGACCAGCTTGACGGCGGGGCTGGCCGCTTCCGACACGCTGGCGAACGACAGCACGGCGGCCGTCTTGCCGTCGCGCCGCGCATCGGTGGCGGCGCCGGGCAGCAGGCTGTCGACGGCGCGCGCCGACTCTTCCTGCTTCGACAGGTAGGCGCCGATGTCGGCCTGCAGCGCCAGGCGGATGCTCAAGGCGCCCTGCCCCGCGCGCGCGCCGAGCCAGGTCTGCAGGTCCAGGTCGAACGGGTCGGCGATCACGCCCACCAGCTGGCCGTCGGCGGCGCGCAGCAGCACGCTGTGGCGCGCCAGCGCCTGCGACAGGGGCAGCACGTCGAAGGCGGGAGACAACGCCAGCATGTCGGCCGTTTCCAGCACGTCCAGGCCGAACGGACGCGCCAGCGCACGCACCACGGCGCGCGCCTCGATGCCGCTCAACTGCTGCAATTCCTCGACCAGGCTGCGCTTCGATTGGCGGCACAGGAGGCGCGCGCGCTGCAGCAGCGCGGGATCGATGGCCACGCTGGCCACGGTGGATTCGGCTGCGCTCTGCATCATGAAATGTCGCCGGCAAGGTCGAAGATAGGCATGTACAGCAGGATCACGATGGCGCCCACGACGAGGCCGATGGCGGCCATCAGCAAGGGTTCGAAGGTGCGCGTGAAACGGTCGATCCAGCGACTGATTTCGCCGTCATAAAAGGCCGCCGACTGCGTCAGCATGGGGCCCATGTCACCCGTGCGCTCGCCCACGCGCAGCATGCGCAGGGAAATGGGCGTCGTCAGTTGATATTGCTCAAACGCGGACGACAGCGGCTGGCCCGCTTCGATGGCGCCGCGCGCCTGCTGCAACGACGCCTGCATGCCGGGCGACACCATCGCCTGCACGGTGGCGATCGCCTGCACGATGGTGATGCCGCCCTCGGCCAGCATGCCCAGCGTCAGGTACAGGCGCGACAATTCATAGATGCGCACGCGCTCGCCGATGCCGGGCAACTTCGCCAGCAGGCGCGCCACGCCGCCATGGCGCAGCACGCGCCGCACGGCCGACCATGCGACGCCGCCCGTGATCAGCAGCCCGAGCAACAGCAGCACGCCATGCTGCGTGACGAACTGGCCCCAGCTGAGCATGACTTGCGACATCCACGGCAAGTTGCGTCCCGCGCCCTGGTACACCTCGGCGAAACGGGGCACGACATAACTGATCAGGAAGGCGCTGACGCCGCCGCCCACGGCCAGCAAAATGGCGGGATAGATGGCGGCGCTGACGATCTTGCCGCGCACCGTATCGATGCGCTGCTGGTAAGCGATGTAGCGCGACAAGGCGCGCGGCAAGTCGCTCGTGCCTTCGGCCGCCTTGACGATGCCGATATACAAGGGAGGAAACAGTTCCGCCTGCTCCGCCAGGGCGGCGGAAAAGCGCTTGCCTTCGCGCAAGCCTTCCAGCAGGCGCGTGAGCACGCTGCGCGTGGCCGGCGACGCTTCCTTTTCCAGCAAGGCTTCCAGTCCTTCGACGATGCCCAGGCCCGCGTTCAGCAGCGCCAGCAACTCCTGGCTGAACAACAGCAAAGGCAGCGCCCGCGCGCGCTGGCGGCCGGCCGCGCTGAACGGCGTGGCGCGCAGCGGGCGGATGGCGCTGACGAACAGGCCGCGCGCCTCGGCCTGGCGGCGCGCGTCGGCTTCGTCGCGGCCGTCGATCACGCACGTATGCAAGGTTGCTACGGCCTGGTCCGTGGAAAGCGCGCGTACTTCGAACTGCATGATGGCTTGTCCGTAGGAAAAAGAATGGTGCTGGCGTTATTGCGAACTGATGTCGGCGTTCTCGCCGCTGCCGCCCGGCTGGCCATCCTTGCCCATCGAGACGATGTCATATTCGCCCTTGCTGCCCGGGGCGCGGTATTGATAGGCATGGCCCCACGGGTCGAGCGGCACGGCCTTTTTCAGGTAGGGGCCGTTCCAGCGCGTGCCGGCAGCGGGCGGCGCGACCAGCAGCGCGGCCAGGCCTTCTTCCGTGGTCGGGTAGCGCCCCACGTCGAGGCGATAGGTGTCGAGCGATTTTTCAAACGCCTCGATCTGCGCCTTGGCCACCGTCACTTCGGATTTGCCCAATTGGGCGAAATATTTGGGGCCGACATACGCCGCCAGCAAGCCGATGATGACGATGACGACCAGCAATTCGAGCAAGGTAAAGCCGCGCGCATGGCGCGTTGCTGCAAGGTTCTGCCTGTGTGCTGCATGCATCCGGTAACTCCTTATTGCCTACCTTCAATACATTGCCGCCATGTGCACCGCTGGTGGCCGCGCACAGGCGGCGCGCGCCTGCCTGATGCCTAGCAGGCTACCATGCCGCTTATGGTTAATACAATCTTTTGTTTGTACTGAAAACAACAAAATCCCAGGGGAAACCATCGCGTTTGCACTAACGCAAGTCGCGCGCCACCTGTGCCACGGCAGGCGTACAATCGGCGCATGTGCGGCCACGCCGCCTGCCTTGGGAGCTTGCATGTCTGCAATCCGTTTCAGCCTTGCCATCCTGGCCGCCGCCAGCGTACTGCCTGCCGGCGCGTCGGCGGCGCCACAGCGGCAGCCATATATTGTTGAAGTGCGCATGCAGTTGACGCCGCCTGACGCAATCCAGCGGGAAACCCCGCGGGAAGCGGGACGGCGCGCCGTGCTGGCGCTGGTGCCCGATGCCATCGTGCAATATCACTACACGGCCGCGCTGAACGGCTTTGCCGCCCTGCTGACGCCGGCCGAAGTCCAGCGCCTGCGCACCAGCCCCCTCGTCGCGCGGGTGGCGCCCGACACCGAGGATCAGTTCAACAGCGGCGGCATGCACCGGACCGCCGCACCCCGGCCGCAGCGCTAAGCGGCATCAGGCGGCCAGCAGGCGCAGCGCGATGCCGCGCGAGACGGCTTGCGTGCGATTGCTGACCCCCAATAATTTATAGATGCGCTGCAAATGGCTTTTCACGGTCCCCCCGCTGATGCCGAGGATTTGCCCCACCTCTTCATTGCTCTTGCCGATGCTGACCCAGTGCAGCACTTCCAGCTCGCGCGCACTGGCCGCGCGTGCCGCCCCGGCGGGAGCTGCCTGCGCGCCGTCCGGCAGCGCCAGCCAATGCAGATGCAGGCAGGGCAGCAGCAATTCCAGCACGTACGCCTGGCGCGCCGGGTCGGGCCAGGCAGCGCAGGGGGCACGGAACAGGGCAAAGAAACTGCCGCCGCCAGCGCCCGCGCTGCCATGCACGAGGACTCCGTCGATGAAGGCGACGCGCCGCCCGCCAGCGCGCCAGGCCTGCGCCAGCCGGGCCACCTGTCCGTGGCGCGGGTCGCTGAAGTCCCGCACCTCGGCTTCGGCCAGCACCGCGCTATGCCAGGCCGCGCTGCGCACCACGCCGCCATCGGCGCCCAATTGCGCGCAGACGAGGACGGCATGCGGCAGCAGCGCCTGCAGCGGCCCCTGGCTCCACAAAAAGAAATCGCCGGGCGCGGCGATGCCATGCGCGCCGAGTATGGCGTGCAGCAAGTATTCCTGTTCCCGCCCCGTCAGCAACATCAGGCGCACACGGCGGTGTCAAACGCCAGGTAGCGGTAGCCGCTGCCGCGCACGGTTTCGATGCGGTGGCCGCAGCCGCCCGGCAGCAAAGCCTGCCGCAAGCGTCCCACGTGGGCATCGACCGTGCGTTCGTCCAGATACGCGGCATGGCCCCACACCTGGTCCAGCAGTTGCGCGCGGCTATGCACCCTGCCCGGATGGTCCATCAAAAAATGCAGCAGCTTGAATTCCACGCGGCCCAGGCTGACAGGCACGCTGCCGGCCGTCACGCGCCGGGTGTGCGGATCGAGCCGCAAGGCGGCGCCGTCCGCGCTTGAGCCTGCGCGCAAGGCCGCTGGCGCGCGGCGGCGCAGCAAGGCATGCACGCGGGCCAGCATTTCACGGGGGCCGACGGGCTTGCACAGATAATCGTCGGCGCCGCTTTCCAGGGCCAGCACCTTGTCCTGTTCGCTGTCGCGCGCGCTGACCATAATGATGGGCAAGTCGCACAGCAGGCCATCCTGACGCATCTGGCGCAGCAGCGCGATGCCGGACGCATCGGGCAGCTCCCATTCCAGCAGCAGCACGTCGGGCGGATCGGCGGCCAGCAAGGCCAGCGCGCCGCGCGCATCCACGGCGCAGCTGACCCGGTAGCCGGCGCCTTGCAGGTTATGCACCAGCAAGGCTTGCGAGGCTGGCGCAGGATCCAGCAGCAGAATATGACGGCGCATCGATGCATCCTCCCGAAAAAAGTGGGCGGCCCTCCCTGAGAAACTAGACGGCACGACAAGTTTTTGACTATGCATCAAGCGTAAAACGGTGACTAATACAATTTAGTTTCCTGATTTATAGCTATTCCGAATAAATAGGCGAAAAAAAACACAGCGCACCGAGGCGCGCTGTGTTCAGGCGGGACAACGACTATTTATGCTGGCGTGACGAACTGGCGCCGACGCAGGGCAAAACCGATCAGCGCCAGGCCGCCCGTGAGCATCATCCATTCCGACGCTTCCGGCACGGCCGAGATCGTCGCGATGCTGGCGTAGGTGCTGCCGGCTATGCTGGCGGGCAAGCCGCCGTTCAGCGGGGTCAGTTCGAATTGCAGCAGGTTGCCATTCGCATTGCCCAGGTAAGCCATACCCGTGTAGTCAAGCAAGCCCACGCCAAACGTCGTGCCCGCGTTGCCGGCCGTGTTCAGGAAGTCGCCGCCGAAGACGACGTTGAAACCGAACTTGCCGCCCAGGGTCACGTTGTGGAACCAGTCGTTGTAGGCGCCGCTATTGCCGAAGGTCAAGGTACCGGGCACGCTGCCGCTGACATTGCCTTCCAGCGATTCCAGCGCGCCGAACGCGCCCGAAAAATTGCTGAGCACGGCGCTGGCGCCCGGCGCGGGGCTGTTGCCGGCGATAAAGGCGAAGTCGAGGAAGCCGGCGCCGGAAAAGGCGCTCGTGTCGATTTCCACGCGATAGGCCAGCGGGTCCGCCAGCGCCACGCTGGAGCTGGCGGCCAGCACGGCGGCCAGCACGGCGCGGCACAAGGCCCGATGGAGTTTTGTTGTCAACATGATGGTGTCCTTAGAAGTTGCCGGCGTAGATGCTGGCCGAGTAGGTGATCGTCACTTTCGACGGATTGGTGAAACTGACGGCAAACGAGGCCGTCGCGCCCGGCGCCAGGCTGGCGGCGTTGACGGTGACATATGCGGCGCCCGCATGGGTGCCCGTGGCATTGGCCAGGCTGACGCCGGCCGGCAAGCCGCCGAACGCCACCTGGAACGGGCCGCTCAAGGCGCTCGTACCCGTGTTGGTGAACGAGAACGTGCCCGTGTATTTTTGCGTCGCGCGGTTGTACGCGAGGCCCGAGCTGGCCGTCGAGACGGCGGCCGTGATGTCGCGGTAGGCGGGCTGCAAGTCCAGGCTGACGACGACGGGGTCGTGGTCCGAGGCGCGGTAAGGCAAGGCGTTGTACAAGTCTTGCGGCTTGGCCGAATCGATGTTGTAGTCGATCACTTCCGGTTCATCCGCATTCACATGCCATTCGGCCACGCCGGCCACTTGCGGGCTCAGCGACGCGCTGGCCAGCGCGTGGTCGAGGTAGCCGCTCTGGCCGCCGAACACGTACGAGTACGGCATGCCGGACGGCCGCACGTAACGCTCGAGTTCATTGACGAAGCCGGCGCCCGTGATGACCTGGATCGGGTCTTCCGCGCCATAGGAATTGAGGTCGCCGATGACCAGCACGTCAGCGTCGCCGGCTGCGGCCGCCACCTGCGGCAAGAAGCTGCCCACCAGGCGCTGGGCTTGCTGCACGCGGGTGGCGTTCCAGCAGCTCTGGCTATCGTTCTGGTCCGCGTCCAGCCCGCTCGAAGGGCAGCTGCCCTTCGATTTCAGGTGGTTGACGATCAGCGAGAATTTCTCGCCATTGCTCGCAAGAAAAGTTTGCGCCATCGGTGGCCGGTTGTTGATGGCGTTGGCGTCCGACAAGGCGCCGCCCACCAGGCCCAGCTTGCCCGGCTTGTAGATCATGGCCACGCGGATGGCGTCCGTGCCCGTGGCGGCCGGCTTCGGCACCACGGCATACGTGACGCCGCCGATGGCCGCGTTCAACTGCTCGACCAGATAGGTGACGGCGATTTCGCCATTGTTCTGGATTTCCATCAAGCCCACCACGTCCGCATCGATGGCTTTCAGTTCGGCCACGATCTTGTCGCGCTGGCGCTCGAATTCGGCCAGGTTGTCGGCGCCGCGGCAGTTCGACTTGGTGGTCGAGGCGCCCAAGGTGCAGCCCTGCCCCGTCTGCCCAAAGATATTGTTGCCATTCGTAAAGGTCGTGAAGAAATTCAGCACATTCGCGCTGGCCACCTTGACGTTGCCGGATGGCAGTTCCGGGCTGCCCGTGCGCGGGTTGTCGCGCGAAAACTGCGGCGTCTGCGTCGGCTGCAATTTATATGCGGCGCCGCCACCGCCGATGGCACCGAAATCGACCACGCCCGTCAGGTCGGCCACCGTGTCGCCGCTGCGCACGGTGTTGTCCTGGCCGATGTAGGGAATCGTGGGCGGCGTGACGAAAATGCCATCATCGAGCACAATCAGGTTGTTCGCATTGGCGGCGATCAAGGCTTGCGCCTCGGCGGAGCCGGCCGGATAACGGTTGGTCGGCACTTCGCGCCGGCCCGCCGACAGGGTCAGCTCGCCGCGCGCGCCCAGGTAGGCGTTTTGCGACACGGTCAGGGGCTGGGTGAAACGCACCAGCATGCCTTCCACGGCGGCCAGCTTGTCGTTCGGCAACGTCACATTCGTCGGCACGATGCCGTGGCCCGCACTTTGCGTGAGGATGGCCGTCACGTCCTTCAATTCCGTGTAGGAATTCTTGGCGCCCGTGGGCGTGTATTCGAACACCGTGCCCGTCACGCGCACCAGTTCGCCCGGCTGCACGGTGGTGGCCGTCGCGCCCGTGTACACGAAGATGCCGTCCGACGTCGATGGGTCGCCGTCGCCGGCGGCGTCCTGGATGAAGAAGCCCGTGCCCACTTTCAGGGTCACCACGCCTTCCGTCGTCTGCACGGAATTGGCGTAGGGGCTGGCCGCGCCACTGCCCTGGATTTGCGGAATCGTGTGGCTGACGGCGGCCAGGCCTTGCACGGCGACATCCACCTTGCAGGTAGCCGTCTGCTGCTGGTCATTGCTGAAGCTGACGATCACGGGATAATTGCCCACCGGCACGCCGGCGGCCACCAGCAGGCTGACCATGGCGCTCTCGCCCGCCACGCCGGCCGCGCTGAAGTTGGCCAGGCTGATGCCAGCCACGGCCGGCGAACTCAAGATAGCGGCGTTCACGACGCCATCCGCGTCGGACGCGCGCAGCACGGCGCTGCCGCCATTGCCCACGGCCAGGGCCAGGCTGGCAGGGCAACTGGTGATGATCTTGTGCACGACGGGGCCGTCGCACACATTCAGCGGCGAGGCCGTATTGCGCGGCGTCACGCTGCCGGTGGCAAAATCCACGCTGTTATCGTCCGTGTCGCCGCAGCCGCCATTCGCGCGCAGAATCGCCAGGGTATTCGAGGGTGCGGGCGCCACGGCGCCTTCGAAGCCGTTGGCCGTGCCGAAGCCGACCAGGTCGATGACGGCCGCACCCGTGGGGCTGGCGCCCACCTGGGCCGTCTTGCTATTACTCAACAGTACCTTGCCCGTCGTGCCGGACATGGCCAGGGTGCCCGTCGCGTCCGGCGTCGGCAAGTCTTGCGTGCCGCCCGTGCCCTTGGCTTGCTGGACCAGCAAATACTGGCCAGGTTGCAAATCGATAGCCGGCAAGGCCGTCACGGACCAGCTCGTGTTGGCGGCGGCGCCGTACTGCACGCTCCAGTTGCTCAGGTTGACGGGACTGGCGCCACGGTTGAACAGCTCGATGAAATCGTTGCGGTACACGGCGCCCGTATTGCCGCCGCCCCCATACACCTGGCTGATGACGATATCGGACACGGCCAGGGCTGGCAAGGACAGGCTGGCCAGCACGGCGGCCATGACCGTCAGGCGCAACGGTTTACGCAGGGACGAGAGCGGGACGGACGGGACGGCAAGGTGGACATTCATGGTTTTCCTGGTCGGTAAGATGACGCCAACCCGGACAGGCGCTGGCAGGCTGTTCTTGACAAAATGATGACGAACTTATGATTTGCATACTAAACAGTGTGCATGACGAGTTGATGACATTTCATTAAGCTGAACGGAGTAATGCGCAGCGCGGATCCAGGCTGGCGGCCGCCTGCCGAAAGTATCCTTTCAACAACGCCAGGCTGTACAAAGCAAGCCAGGTCGTTATGCCGCTGCACAATATGATATAATTCAAACAAATAAGTTTAATTCCTGATAAGAAATTGAACGGCAACACCAGACCCAGTAGTGCAGGCCCCATCCATGCCTGACCTTGAAACGCACTCCCTGCCTTGCTCGCAACAGTAGCCTGGACGGGAGCGGCAACAATCGCATGCGGACACACGCGCCCGGCGGCGCACCCTTCCATGCCTTTTGAGAGATCGATCATGCCAACACCAATTTTCACGCCAGCCTCTTCCCGTCCCTTGCTGCTGGCCGCGGCCTTGATATTCTTCGGCGCCAGCGCCCAGGCACAAACGGCCGCGCCTGCGCAAAAGAATGAAAAGAATTGCCAGGCCAGCACGCAATCGGCGAATGGCAATACGAAAGACGCCAACCTGGACGGCACCTACAGCGCCTGCAGCCTGGCCAATGGCTTCATCGGCTCCGGCACGCGTACCAACGACGGCTCGAACAAGACGCCGGAATTTGACGGCATCGTGTCCGACCAGGAATTCCGCAATTCGTCATCGGCCGAGAATAATCACCGCCTGACCGCGCGCCAGTTGCCTGACGGTGCCGGTGCCGGCGAACCGCGCAAGGTGCGTGCCAGCGACGACCGCGACTTCAGCTTTATCACGCGCGACTTCGTGGCCGCCGAAGAAAACCGTCCTTTCGATGACGCGGCCGGCTACCGTGGTCCGGGCCGTTCGTATCAGGCCCGCAGCGGCGACACCCGGGCGCCCTTGATCGTTTCGTCGTCGCTGGGTGAAAACTTGCCCACAGGCAGCAACGGTGTCGGCGGCGGCGGTTCGGGTGGCGGCTTCACGGGCGGCAGCATCCTCCCCGTGACGCCGGAAATCCCGGCCGTGCCGGAACCGGAAACCTATGCCATGCTGCTGGCCGGACTGGGCCTCGTCGCCCTGGCGCGCCGCCGCAAAAGCAAGTAACCGTCACGCCGCACCATGAAAAAAGGCCCGAAAGGGCCTTTTTTATTGTCTGGAAGAATCCGGTTTCAGCGCCGGAAACCCGCATACGGCGCCGCCAGCGGATCGCCGATGAACAGGCCCTGGGCCGGCCACAGCACGCTGCCCCAGTACGCTTCCAGCGCCGTGGCGCCGGACAGGTAGCGGCGCAGCAGCACGGTCGGATTGGGAAACTTTTGCCAATAACTGCACGGTTCGCTGACGGTGCCATAGCTGGCCGTCGCGCCCGCCTCCAGCCAGCGCTGGCTGCTCATCTGGCTACTGCCCTGCAAGTCGCCGCCAAACGAGGTCAGGTGGTCCGCCAGGGCGCCGGGCAGGAAATGCAGGGTCTCCAGCTTGGCCACCTTGGCCTGCCCCGTCTGGTACACCATGATGTCTTGCGCCCCTTCCAGGCTGTCCGCCTTGAGGTTCTTGACGGTCAGCTTGCGCTGGCGCACGACGCCAGCGGGTGGAAAGAAACCGGCCCGGCTGTTGCGCACCGCGTCGCTGGTGGTCAAATAATACGCGCTGGCGGCCGGCACTGAAAAGCCGCTGACGGCGCCGCGGTCCACCACGGCCTTGGCCTCTTCCACGAAATCGACAGGCAGCAGCATCGACAGGCGCAAGCCCAGCTGCGTGTAGGGTTGCGCCGCCTCGCTGTTGAAATACTTGCTGGGTTTACCGGGATCGCACGTCTTCGCGCATTGATCCCCGTCATATCCGAGGGTGAAGGCGGCGGTGATGGCATTGCATTCGACGGCATACGGCGCGCTCCACACCATCAGCACGGCCTGTATCTCGGGTTTCAGCTGCGCATTGATGCGTTCCTTCAACTGCGCGAACTGGTCGATGCTGAGCTTGCGGGGGCGGTTGGGAATATTCACGTGCGCCACATTCGCGGCAGGAATGCCGTGCGCCTTGCGGTAGTACTCGCCCACCTCGACACTGTTGGGTTCGGCGTCGTTGATGACGATGGCCAGCTGCGACGCCTGCAAGCCGGGCGGCGCCACGGCTGCGGCAGCGGCGGCTGGCGCGTCGGCATGGGCGGCGCCGGCGGCCAGCGCCAGCGAAAGACAAAGGAAGTTGCGCAAGGGTCGGTACACCGGTAAGTGAGGGATCGGAGGCAGCCGGCCAGGGGCGCGGCTGCCCTGCGATGAGAACGCCATCAGGCGCGCTGGTAGACATCCTCCAGGCGCACGATGTCGTCTTCGCCCAGGTAGCTGCCCGACTGCACTTCGATCAGGTGCAAGGGCAGCTTGCCCGGATTTTCCAGGCGGTGCGTCATGCCGATGGGAATATACGTCGATTCGTTTTCCGTCAGCAAGGTCACCTTCTCGCCGCACGTGACTTGCGCCGTGCCGCTGACCACCACCCAGTGTTCGGCGCGGTGATGGTGCATCTGCAGGGACAGCTTGCCGCCCGGATTGACGGTGATGCGCTTGACCTGGAAGCGTTCGCCGATATCGATGCCTTCATAACTGCCCCACGGGCGGTACACCTTGCGGTGCTGCACATGTTCGCTGCGTCCCGCCTGCTTCAAGTGGTCGACCACCTGCTTCACGCGCTGCACCTGGTCCTTGTGCGCGATCAATACCGCATCGTCCGTTTCCACCACGACCAGGTCCTGTACGCCCAGCACGGCCACCATGCGGCGCTCGGCGCGCACCAGGCAATTGCTCACGCCATCGAGATACACGTCGCCGCGCACCACGTTGCCGTTGGCGTCCCCCTGCTGCACTTCCCACAGGGCCGACCAGGAACCGACATCGCTCCAGCCTATGGCGGCCGGCAACACCACCGCATGCGCCGTATGCTCCATGACGGCATAGTCGATCGAATCGGATGGGCAGGCGGCGAAGGCCTGCTCTTGCAGGCGGCAGAAATCGAGGTCGCGGTAACCGTCGCGCACGGCCGTTTCGCAGGCGGCCAGCATGGCGGGCTGGAATTGCCCCAGCTCGCCCAGATAGCGTTCGGCGCGGAACATGAACATGCCGCTGTTCCAGAAATAATTACCGGCGGCAAGGAACGACTGCGCCGTGGCCAGGTCCGGCTTTTCCACGAAACGCTCGACCTTGCAGCCCGCGGCGCCCGGATTGACGGGCGCGCCGCTGCGGATGTAGCCATAGCCCGTTTCCGGCGCCGTCGGCACGATGCCGAAGGTGGCCAGCGCGCCATCGGCCGCCAGCAGGGCCGCCTCGGCGATCGCCTGGTGAAACGCGGCCACGTCGGTGATGACATGGTCGGCCGGCAAGACCAGCATCAGCGCCTGCGGGTCGATGGCCAGCAGGAATTGCGCGGCCACGGCCACGGCCGGCGCCGTGTTGCGCCCCACGGGCTCAAGCAAGATGCCCAGCGGCGGCAAGCCGATCTCGCGCAGTTGCTCGGCCACCATGAAGCGGTGCTCGTTGCCGCATACCACCAGCGGCGGCATGACGTCGAAACCGGCCAGTCCGCTATCGCCGGCACGGCGGTTGGGCAGGCTGGTCACGCGCAACGCCGTTTCCTGCAACATGGTCTTGTCCGTTACCAGCGGCAACAGTTGCTTGGGCAACACGGCGCGCGACAGCGGCCATAAACGGGTGCCCGAACCGCCGGACAGGATGACTGGATAAATTTTCATGGTTTCACTTCGCAAACAGTTTATTGGGCAGCATACAGGGCCGGCGGCGTTTCGTCGCGGCGCAGGCTGCGCCGGTCGCGCGCATTGCCCCAGGCATCTTTCTCATAGTCGGAGACATGGCGCATCTGGCCGGCACGGTCGACACTATAATCCTTGAAGACGATCATTTCATCCAGCACCACGCCAGGCAGCACGCGCGTGTACTCGAACAGCACGCTGCGCACCACTTCGGCGCCGCCGCAGACGTGGCTGCCATGGCCGATCCAGGCCGGCCCGATGATGGTCGTGCCCGCCTCGATGCGGCAACCCGAGCCGATGTAGACGGGGCCTTCGATGCGCGTGCCGCCGCTCCAGTCGATGCTCGTGTTCAGGCCGGCCCACACGCCATCGGCGATCTGGGTGCCAGGCACCTGCAAATGGGCCACTTTTCCCATCAGCACGCTTTGCAGCACTTCCCAGTAATCCTTGATGCTGCCGATATCGATCCAGTTGTACTGGCGTTTTTGCGCATGGAAGGGCAAGCCTTGCGCGACCAGCAGGGGAAACAGTTCCGAGCCGATATCGAAGGGCTGGCCGGCGGGAATCAGGTCCAGCACGGCCGGCTCGAACAGGTAGATGCCGGTGCTGACGCAATTGGACAGCGCATCGGCCTGCGCCGGCTTTTCCTGGAAGGCGCGCACGCGCCCATCGGCACCGCTGACCACCACGCCATAGCTCGACACCTTGTCCCACGGCACTTCCAGGGTGATGACGGACGCCAGCGCGCCCTTGCTGCGGTGCTCGCGCAGGGCCGCTGCCAGGTCGAGGTCGATCAAGGCGTCGCCGCACAGCACGATCGTCGTATCGTCGAAAAAGCCGCCGAACTCCTGGATCTTCTTCATGCCGCCAGCCGAGCCGAGCGGTTGCGGCACGACCTCGCCCGCATCGTTCGTATAGCCTTCGAAGGAATAGCCGATGCGCACCCCGAACTGGTGGCCTTCGCCGAAATACTCCTCGATCTTTTCATGCAGGTAACTGACGTTGACCATGATGTCGGTCACGCCATGCTGCGCCAGGTGTTCCACCAGGTAAGCCATCACGGGTTTGCCCAGGATGGGGATCATCGGCTTGGGCAAATCATAGGTCAGGGGCTGCACGCGCGTGCCCTTGCCTGCTGCCAATATCATCGCTTTCATCGTCAAACTGCTCCATCAGGGTTGGGGATGGCTGGCCAGGCGGCGCACTTCAGCGGCCATCCTTGCTCAAGGTCACGGGAGCGGCGGGCGCGGCGGCGGGAAACAGGCGCGCATACGCGGCCAGCAGCTTCGGCGCTTCATATTCCCACTCCAGTTCGTTGATCACGCGATGGCGGCCAAACGCCCCCATCTGCTCGCGGCGGGCCGGGTCGTCCAGCAAGTCGACGATCTTGCGCGCCATGTCGATGGGATCGTTCTTCAATGCATACAAGGATGCCTGCTGCGCAGAAACCTTGCCCTCGACCAGATCAAACTGCACGATCGGTTTGCCCAGCGCCATGTATTCCATGATCTTGTTCATGGTCGACTTGTCGTTCATGTCGTTGGCCACGTCCGGATTCACGCACACATCGGAGGTATTGAGCATTTCCAGCAATTGCTGGTCCGGCACGCGCCCCGTAAACGTCACGTAGTCGGCAATGCCCAGGTCCTGCGCCATCTGCTTCATCTGTTCCAGCGAGGTGCCGCCGCCCACCAGGCCGAACTGCACATCGTCGCGCTTCAGGGTTTGCACGATGTATTGCGCCGCCTGCAGCAGCAGGTCGATGCCTTCCTGCGCACCCATCACGCCCACGTAGCCGACCAGGTAGGCGCGGCCCTTCTTGAGTTCCGCCACGGGCGGCAGCACGCGCAGGCGGTCCAGCTTGGGTCCGCTGCGCACCACGTAGACATCCTCGGGCTTCATGCCGCCCCGCTCGATGGCGATCTTCTTGTACGACTCGTTGGTGGCGATCGACACGTCGGCGCTCTGGAACGACCAGCGCTCGAACAGCACCATCAGTTTATAAAAGAAATCGCGCCGGCCGAACTTGGCTTCGTACAGCTCCGGATTGATGTCATGGTGGTCAAACAGGAAACGCTTGCCCATCGTCAACTTGAAGAAGCCGCCGATGAGGAACAGCAGATCGGGCGGATTGCAGGCGTGGATGACGTCGAAGCCGCGCGCGAAATGCACTTTCCATGCAAGGCGGAAAGTGTGGAACAGCGCCAGCGAATACTCCACCAGATAGCCCTTCGCCCCTTCCGCTTCCAGCGGCAGGTGGTAGCGGTAGATATGGATGCCGTCGATGGCTTCGTAGCGCGATTCATAGCCCTTGCCCGTCGGGCAGATGATCGACACTTCATAGCCGTTCGCATGCAGCGTGGTCGCTTCCTGCCACACGCGCCGGTCGAACGGCGACGGCAGGTTTTCCACCAGGATCAGCACCCGGCGCGGCTGTCCTGCCACGGTATTACCAGCAGATGCCGTCATATTGCTCTCCACTTTGTTCTTTGCTGATGCGCACCAGGTCGACGATGTGCTGGTGCGGCTGCAGGCTGGCGGGCACGGTCTTGAATTCGGCCGCGCCATTGCCGATGACGATGGTGTCGGCAAAATCGAGCACGTCCTGCATGTTCGTCACCATCAGCTTGGAAATGTGCGGGATGTGATTGAGGATGTAATCCTGGTTGGCGCCCGTCAAGGCGGCCAGGTTGACGTTCTTGTCGTACAGCTTCAGCTCGTAGCCCTTGCCCAGCAGATACTCGATGACATCGACCAGCGGCGATTCGCGCAAGTCGTCCGTGCCGGCCTTGAACGAGAAGCCCAGGATGCCCACCTTGCGCGCACCTTTGTCGACGATCATCTTGATGCCTTTTTCCACTTGCCGCTGGTTCGACGGCAAGATAGAGTTCAGCAAGGGCAAATCGAGGTCCAGGCTGCGGGCCTTGTAAGTCAGCGCGCGCACGTCTTTCGGCAGGCACGAGCCGCCGAAGGCGAAGCCCGGCTTCATGTAGTACGGCGACAGGTTCAGCTTGGTGTCCTGGCAGAAAATTTCCATCACCTTGTGGCCATCGATGCCGACGGCCTTGCAGATGTTGCCGATTTCATTCGCGAACGCCACTTTCACGGCGTGCCAGGTGTTGTCCGTGTACTTGACCATCTCGGCCGTTTCCACGTCCGTGCGCACCAGCGGCGCATCCATCTTTTCATACAGCTGCACCAGCAGCGCGCCCGCCTTTTCGTCGGATTCGCCGATCACCGTCTTCGGCGGATTGTAGTAATCGTAGACGGCCGTGCCTTCGCGCAAGAATTCCGGGTTGTTGCACACGCCGAAATCGACGCCGGCCACCTTGCCCGACGCCGCTTCCAGGGTCGGGATGACGAGCGAACGCATGGAGCCGGGCAGCATGGTCGAGCGCGCCACAACGACGTGGAAGGTATCCTTTTCACGGATGGCGGCGCCGATTTCCTGGCACACCTTGCGCACGTGGCTCAGGTCCAGGTTGCCATTGAGCTGCGACGGCGTGCCCACGCAGATGAGCGACATGTCCGAGCCGAAAACGGCGTCGCGCACGTCGAAGGTGGCGCGCAAATGGCCGCTCTTCACGGTGGCGGCGATCATTTCGCCGATGTCTTTTTCAATGATGGGCGTGGTGCCCTGGTTGATCAGCTCCACCTTGGTCCTGTTCGGATCGACGCCGATGACTTCGTGTCCATCCGTTGCCAGGCAACCAGCCGAGACGGCACCCACATAACCCAAACCAAATATGCTAATTTTCATGTTTTCCTCGTATTTTCTGACAGATCAGGGGTAGCCAAACTCAGGTGAAACTCCGTGCGCAAGGTGGCTGCGCCTTGCAGCCGCCCGCGCCAGACCAACACAGGCGCAGCCTGTTTTTCATCGAAGCGGTGCGAAATCCAGCCCAGCGGCGGATGGTCGCTGCCGCATACCAATTGCACGGAAGCATCCGGCAACGGCGGTAAATGCATCTCCAGCGCGAAAGCGTCGCCCGCCACGCGCAACACCTGGCCATCCAGTTGCACGCGGCAGCGGGGATCAAAGTGCCAGAACAACTCCACCTCATGCGCGTCCTGGCATTCGAGCACGTCATCGACCACGATCAGCGCGGCGCCGGGCGCGACGCGCACGTCGCGCCGGTGCAGCACGCCATCTTTCAAGCCCAGGTAGCCGTCATGGCTGGCGCTCCAGAATTGCCCATCGGCATCGTCACGCCACGCCAGGCACGCTGCCCTGGCCTTGCGCAGCCACAGGAAGTTGCCGCCCGACTCGGACTGGTCGCGGCCATCGATGCGCACGGTGTTGTGCGCGCTGGTGCCACGGAAATAATCGCGCCACTGCTTTTGCGTATGGTAGGCATAGGTGCCCGGATCGACCAGCACCATCTGGCCCGCCACGGACAAGGTCAGCGCCAGCGCATCGGCGTGGCCGTGCGCGGCGATGCCCAGGTAGCCCAGTGGGCCGGCATCGGCAATCAGGCGCACTTCGTCGGGCGTGCCAAAGCCGGCGCCCATCACGTAATAGCCGCCATCGGGGAAGGCGCGCGGCAAGGTATCGGGCGCAGCATCCGGCAAGGCGTCAAACGCCTGGCTCCCCGCCTCGCCCAGCAGCCACGCGCTTTTCTCGTCGAACGTGCGCGCCTTGGCCTTGAAGTCCGCGCGGCCGAACAGGGCCGCGCCGCTGGCCAGCAGCGACGTGTAGGGATTGGCGCCCGGCGCCTTGTCCCAGTGCGCCAGCAGCGCATCGTCGGCGTCGCCGAACATCGGCACCTCGCCCGCCACGTTCGTCATGGCGGCGATAAATTCCAGCATGGCTTCCAGGCGCCGCAAGAAGGCGGCCGAGCGGGGGCGGCCATTGGCGCGGCCCGCCAGCACGCACAGCAGCATTTCATCGGCCACCGTGTGCTGGTAATAAATGGCTTGCTCGCGGTTCACGCCATCGGGGCCATTCTGCTGCAGCGCCTGCGCTTCCAGCTCGCGTTCCGTCTGCGCCAGCCAGCCGGCACTTTCCGGCCAGCAAGGCCACGTGAGCGCGGCGATATGCAAGCCCGTCAATTCGCCAAACAGGTGGTTGTTGGCCGACGAGTGGCGCGAAAAGTGTCCCGCGATGAAGTGGCAATGCTGGTAGATGCTGTCGAGCCAGCGCTGCAGGAAGGCTTGCCCCTGCGCGCCCTGGAACAGGGGGCTGTTAATGCCTCCGAGCAAGTGCCACGCATGCGACCAGCTGACCAGGCGCAAGGCCAGCTCCAGCGCGCTGCTCCAGTTCGGTCCCAGCGGATACGGACATTGCTGCCACCACGATTCAAGCAGGACTTGTACACCTTGCGCATGGCGCAAGTCGCCGCCGAGGCGGTAGGCCATCGCCAGGTCGGCCACGGCCAGGTGGCGGTTCGGTTCCCACAGGCATTTGATATCGCCCACCACGGTTTCGTCGCGGTAATTGAGCGTCTTGCCAAAATCCAAGGGCACGACGGTGCCCGTCTTCGGATCGCGGTTCCATTGCGGCGGGAAACCCAGCTCCGCATCGCGCAGGGCGAACACATCGAAGCGGCCCGCGAGGATGCGTTCGGCCGCCGCCAGGTGCGGCGCCGTGTCGATGGGCATGCCCAGCCAGGGTGCGCCGAAACGCTGGCGCACGGCGGGCGGCGGCACCTGCGCCAGGCCATAGCCGCGCGCCTGCAGCCGTTGCTGCAAGGCATCACGCACGCGATGCGCCACCTCGGGCGCCCCCATGGCGCGCAAGCGGTTCAGTTTCCAGGACAGGTTGCTCAGCATGGACGTCTCACAGATACTGGCGGTGCCAGATTTCCAGGGTGAGCAAGCTCCACAGCAGTTTCTCGTGGTTTTGCCGTCCAGCCACGTGTTCGGCCAGCACCTGCTGCAGGGCTTGTGTATGGTAATAGTGGCGCGTGCGCGACCCGGCGCCCGTCAAGTGTTCGTACAGATAATCCTTCATGGGGCCGCGGAACCATTCGTTGACGGGCACGCGGAAGCCCACTTTCGGCCGCTCCAGTATGGCTTGCGGCAACAGTTGCTTCATGGCTTCGCGCAAGATCCACTTGGTGGTGCGGCCGCGCACGCGGTACTCGTCCGGCAGGCTAGCCACATACGCCGCCAGTTCGTGGTCCATGAAGGGCATGCGCGCTTCCAGCGACGCGGCCATGGTCATGCGGTCGCCCCGCTCGAGCAGGTTGTCGGGCAGCCAGCTCAGCTGATCGAAACACAGGATGCGGCGCAAGGCGCTGTTGCCGGCGCTGCCGCAGCCCAGCGAGGGATCGCGCTGGCGCGCCGGCGCGGGCATGGCCACCAGGCGCGCGCGTTCCTGATCGGACATCATGCCGAACCAGCGCGGCATGCGTTCGTGGAACGCTTCCAGGCCCAGGTTGACGATGGCCGTCTTGGCGCGGCGGAAACGGTACGGCAAGGCGCCGATGGCCGGCTCGATCAAGCCCCGGCGCAGCAGGCCCGGCAGCATCTGGTAATTGCCCGCATAGCGCTCGTACACGTGCTTGGGGTAACCGCCGAGGATTTCATCGGAGCCTTCGCCCGTCAAGACCATCTTGACCGTCTTGCGCGATTCCTTCGCCAGCAGGTAGATGGGAATGTCGGATGGCTCGGCCACGGGGGCGTCGCGGAAGCGCACGAGGTCGGGCAGCAAGGCGATGACCTGGTCGACGGACACTTCCAGCTCATGGTGCTCCGTGGAAAATTGCCGGGCGATATCGGCAGCATACGCCAGCTCGCTGAAGCCGCCCTCCTTGAAACCGACGGAAAAAGTCTTCACGGGCACGCCCGCATGGCGCGACATCAGCGCCACCACGGCCGACGAATCGATGCCGCCGGACAGGAAGGCGCCGAAGGGCACGTCGGAAATCATGCGGATGCGCACCGATTCATCGAGCTTGTCGAGGAAGGTGGCGACGGGGTCGGCCGGCAGCGGGGCCGCCAGGCGGGGCCGGCTGTCGGGCGGCGTGTAATACACGCGCTCGCGCAGCACGCCGTTTTCCCACGTGGCCGTGGAACCGGGCGCCAGCTTGCGGATGCCCTGGAACAAGGTGGCCGGGCCCGGCACGTAGCGGTAGGCGAAATAATCCCAGATGGCGGCCTCGTCCGCTTGCGGCGCCACGTCCGGCAAGGCCAGCAGCGCCTTGATTTCCGAGCCGAAAGCCAGTTTTCCCTCGTGCTGCCACAGGAACAGGGGTTTCTTGCCGAACGGGTCGCGCGCCATGAACAGGCGGTCGTTGCGCGCATCCCAGATGGCAAACGCAAACATGCCGCGGAAATGCTGCACGCATTCCTCGCCCCATTGCACGTAGGCATGCACGATGGTTTCCGTGTCGGATGCCGTGCGGAAATGGTGGCCCAGCGCGATCAATTCGTCGCGCAGGGGCTGGAAATTGTAGATTTCGCCATTGAAGATGATTTGCACATCGCCCGTCTCATTGCCCAGCGGCTGGTGGCCCGTGGCGATGTCGATGATGGACAGGCGGCGGTGCAGCAAGCCCAGCTGCCAGGCGCCGTCGGCCGTGGCCGCGTTGAGCACGCCCGTGTCATCGGGACCGCGGTGCGCGATGGCGCGCCCCATGGCGTCGAGCGCCGCGGGCAAGCCGGCGACGGACGAGGGGAAGATCAAACCGGCAATACCGCACATATAGGCTCGCTTAAAAAAGGGTTCGGCTAGACTGCCGGCGGCGCCAGCAAGGCGCGGTAGACGCGGTGAAAATCCTGCGCCAGGCGCTCGACCGTATAGGCGCTTTCGATGCGCTCGCGGCACGCTTGCCCCATGCGCAGCAACAGGGCGCGGTCACCGTCGAGGCGCGCGATGGCGTCCGCCAGCGCCTGGGGATTGCTCCGCGGCAAGAACACGCCATGCACGCCATCCTGCATCACGTCGGCTATCGCGCCCACGGGGCACACCAGGACGGGCGTGCGCGCGGCCATGCTTTCCAGCAACGCATACGGCAAGCCTTCCTGGTGCAAGGTGGGAAAACCGAACAGGTCGGCCTGGCGCCACACGGCTTCCTTTTCGGCGCCAAAGACGGGACCGAGAAAGCGCACCGCCTCTTGCAAGCCGAGCCCGGCGACGCGCTCGCGCAGCGCCGCTTCCTGGGGGCCGCTGCCGGCCAGCGCCAGCGTGGCTTGCACGCCTGCGGCGCGCGCCAGGCGCAGCCCTTCGAGCAAGTCGAACAGACCCTTGCTTTCCGCCAGGCGCCCCACGTACACGAGTGACAGCGGACGCTGCGGCACGAGCGGCCTGTCGCCGGGGTCGCTGCCCGCATCGATGGCGTTGGGTATCACGTCGAGCGCCAGCGCGGGATCGAAATCGAGATAGCCCTGCAGTTCGCATTGCGCCAGCAGCACCACCACATCGGCCGCGCGCAGCACGCGCCGCAGCAAACCCGTCAGCAATGGCTTGCCGTTGAAAAACACCTGCGGCAAGGCGCCGCCATGCACCTGGTACACGACGCGCTTGCCCATGGCCTTGGCCAGCAGCAGATACACGATGTCGCGCCAGTAGCTGCGCCACTCCATGGACGTGTTGATATGCACGATCTGCGGACGCTGCCTGCGCATGGCCTGCACGAACTGCACGGGGCTCCAGGCGAAACGCAGCAGCTTGTGCAGGCGCGACTCGTTGCGGCCCTCGCTGCCGACCTGGAAGTGCACGAGCTTGTAGTCTTGCGACAAAGAACTGTGAAATAGTTGATTCAAATGGGTGGTTACCCCGCTCACCGCATTAAGTGCAGGTCCTAGCAGCATTATCGTAGTCATATTGGTATTATATGTTGTACTTTTGTAATTTAGACGCGAAGACAAATATATTTGCTGCATTGCGCTAACATCTACAACAATTTTCTTCCAGGGAACACCACCCATGGTGCATTCTGAGCGCCGTTTACGTGTTCGGCAACAACTTCTTGCCTGCGCTTCCAGCCACGGGCATCAACGGCGCGCGCCGGCCAGATCCAGGTAGCGCTGCGCCAGTGCCTGCGCCAGCACGCGGTAGCTGCGCCGCGCCTCGATATAGGCGACGCCGGCCTGGGCGCGGGCGCGCGCTGCGGGCACATCGGACAAGATGGCCGCCATCGCGGCAGCCATGGCGGCCGGTTCGCTGGCCGTCAGCCAGCCTGCGCCGCTGGCCGTCAGCACTTCGGCCTGGTCCGGGCTGTCATTGCCCACGGCCGGCATGCGCAAGGCCAGGTATTCGAGCAGCTTGGTGGGCGAACTGACGTCGAACAGGGCGCCACGGGGAATATACGACAGCGCGGCGTCGGCCCCGGCCAGCAGGGGCCACGCCTGGTCCGAGGGCAGCCAGCCCGTCACGCGCACAGCCCCGGCCAGGCCGGCACGCTGCGCATAGGCAAGCAAGTCATCGACGTCGGATGGCGTATCGGAAGCGCCGATCAGCAACAAACAGGCTGCGGGGATGCGCTGGCGCACGATCAGCAAGGCGTCCAGCAAGCGTTCCAGCTGGCGCGACTGGTCGAGCGTACCCAGGTAGGCCAGCAAGGGCACCTCCTCCCAGCCCTCCGGCCGGACGGGCGCGATGGCTTGCGCCTGCAACACTTCCATGTCGACACCCATGGGCACGGCAGTGAGGCGCTGCGCCGCGATGCCGCGCGCCTGCATCATGCGCAGCATCGCGTCGCTTTGCACGAACACATGATTGGCGCGCGGCAACACAATGCGGTACAACAACCATTGTTCGAGCAAGCCCTTGCACAGCACCAGGCGCGCGCGCAAGGTGGGGCGCTGCGCCAGGCTGCTGCGCGCCCGTTCGATGCGTCCCTCGCTGATCAGGTATGACACCCAGTAATAGAACGGTATGCCCTTCAGGCGCGCCACCAGCAGGGCAAGCAGGCCCGTGGGCACCATGTCGCGCACCTGGATCGCATCGCAACCGGCGCGGCGGGCACCCGCCAGGGCACGCAGGCAGAGCCACTGGAAAGCCAGTTCGCGCAACAGGCGGCTGCCCAGGAAACGCCCGTGGCGTACCGAACGGAAACCCTGCGCCTGCGGCGGCTGTTGCGACGGCATGCCGACGATATCGCATTCGACGCCGTGGCGCGGCAGGTACTTGCCGAACAGTACCGCGACATCGGGACGAAACGTGGGCAGGCTTTCCGGCACCAGTTGCAAAATCTTCAGGGACATAGGCGGTTCGACGGCAAAAAAAGGTTGAGGCAGATACAATACGCCATGCGCCGAAGCATATCATGCCCTTACGAAATAATTAATTATATTGCATTAGTAGCATCAAACCAAGCTTGCTCCATTGATGAGCGGCAAGCTGGCCGCAGCGTGACAGGTCTCGCGCTGAAACAATGCATAAACGTCCATTTTAATGCTATTGTAATAATGCAGTCGATTGCCAATCATTAATTGTGTGACAACGAGCGCCGGAACGGCCCTGGCTGTTGTTTTAATGTGATAATGTTCATTTTTAATAAGGCGCAACAATGATCCACGTGCTGCTGTCGGAAGCGGGAACCTACCACGACATCGTCGAGCATCTGGCGGCGGGCGGCGCGCGCGTGACGCATATCGGGCCGGACGCGCAGGCGCACATGCGCAGCAAACTGTCCATCCTGGCCGCCATGCTGTCGCCGTCGCTGTTGCGCACGCGCAAATTATGGCGCCAGCAAGACCGCCTGCTGGTCGTCGGCTGGCAGGCGCTGCCCGTGCTGGCGCTGATACGCCTGGGCCTGCTACCGCGCCCGCAGCGCCTGCTGGTGATGGCTTGTTTCATCCATGGCACGCGGGCCCGCAACGTGATCAACCGGGCCTGGCGCCTGCTCAATTTCCCCGGACTGGAATTCATTACTTTTTCCAGCGGCGAAACGCGCAACCTGACCGACAACGTCGGCATCGCGCCCGCCGCCGTGCATTTCCACCTGTGGCGCCAGCATCTCGACGGCGCCACCACGGCGTCCCAGCGGCAAGATGACGGCAGCATCTTCTCCGGCGGCTTTTCCAACCGCGATTACGACCTGCTGCTGGACGCGGCGCACGGGCTGGAAGCGCACCTGGTGATCGTGGCGTCGGCGCAAAACCAGATCCCCGCGCAAGACCCGGCGCAGACCACGGTCCATCTCGACTTGCCGGAAGCGCAGTTTGAAAAGCTGCTGGCAAGCAGCCGGGTGGTCGCCATGCCGCTGAAAAGCCAGGGCGAAGCCTGTGGCCAGAGCGTGCTGCTGCGGGTATTGCGCAATGGAAAACCACTGATCGCCACGCGCCACGAAGCCATCGAAGCGTACCTGGGACGCGATTACGCCGGCTTCGTTGCCGCCGGCGACAGCGGCGCCATGCGCGAAGGCTTGCGCCGCGCCCTGTCCGACGACGCCTTCCGCGCAGGCTTGGCCGCGCAGGTGTCGCGCGCCTGTGCCCGGATGGAGCAGCGCGGCGGACCGGGCCAGGAAATCGAACAATTTCTGCTCGCCAATTAAAAAAATCCACTGCCGCAACGACGACAGTGGATTTTCCTTGAAGCAGCGGTCAGTTCGGCAATGTCACCACTTGCTTGCCGACCGTCAGCGTGCGGGCCGTGCCGCTTTTTCCCAGCTTGATCAGCGGCTTCTTGCAGCCGACATCGAGCACCGTGAGGAATTCGCCGCTCAGCGCCGCGGCCGACTTGATGAACACCCCATGCTCTTCATAGGTACCGGGCTGCGGCGGAGGTCCCGTGCGCTTTTCGAAACGCGCGCCGGTGCTGACCGGCACCACGCACACCTTGCGTCCCTGATTCGTCACCGAGATGGCGCCGCCGGCGTCGACCACGATAGGCGCATACGTATGGAAGTTCCACTCGAACACGCGCGGCGTGGCCGAGGTCACCTGGTCCTGCACCACCACGGCATCCGTGGTGCGCAGGAACCACAGCTTGCGCAGCGCCGATGTCAGCTGGCCGCCATAGGCCAGCGTGGCGTCGCCCGCCACATAGTCGACGGTGGCCTTGGGAGCAAAGGCGGTGATGCGGCCGTTGCGCGCCATGGTCGTTTCATAGCCGTCGACCAGCTGGCCCTGGCCATTGTCGAACGTCAAGGCATTGTGGGCCTTGGTCTGGCGGTACCAGGAACTCCACAGCGGCGAATCGTACCAGTCGTACCAGCCGCTTTCCGTCAGCAGGGGCACGCCCGCGCTGGCCAGCACAAAGCCGTTCTGGTCACCGTGGCTGTGATTGAACGAACCGTAGGGACTCGATTTGAAATACACCGAGGTGCGTTGCAGATTGCCGATGTCGCTGTGCATGGCGGCCCAGCCGATGCTCGGGTAATACGCCGAGTTGCCTGGCGGCGCGGGCGTGGCCACCGTCGCCACCGGCAACGGGTACGGCGCCTGCAAGGTGGCCAGCGAATCGTCGGTGCGGATCAGGTTCTTGTAATACCACGCCGCGGCAGGCGTGGCGAAATGCGCGGCGAAACCCTTCATCATGCGGATTTCAGGCAGCGTCTCGTGCCCGTCGCCAAACACGTGGGTCTGCGAACCGGGTGGCACGAAATGCATCAGGTAATCGAGGAAGCCGCTGGCCCAGGGCTTGGTGAACAGGTCGACCTTGGTCGCGTAGGCAAGCGCCGGCCAGATCTGCAGCGCATAGTCGGCTTCATACTCGGCATACGCCGTGCCGTTGGCAAAACCGCCCTCCGGACCGCTCCACACGCTGTAGGAACTGACAAAGGCGCGGAACGAAAAATCGAACCAGTCCTTCGCCTCCGGGATATCGCCCAGGGACAGCGTTGAAATCAGCGTCAGGAAACCGATATTGCTGGCGGCGTGGGAATCGTAGGGATACTGGTCCAGGCGCCCCGTCTGCGCAGCCAGGTCGAGGTACATCGCATTCGTACGAACGCGTACCATTTCCAGCCACGCGGCGCGGCGCGGCGCATCGAGGGCGCTGCCCAGGTTGTCGACCGCCTTGATCAGGCTTTGCGCAATGGCGCGGTTGCCCTGGTCATGGTTGACAAAACTGGTACCGCCGTTCGGGCTGAGCGCGGCTTCCTGGTCGCCGCGCGCGATCGCCTCCACCAGATACTGGTTCTCGCCCGTCACGCGATACAGCAGCGAGGCCGCTTCGAGCTGGCGTGCGCTCTGATTCGTGCGCGAAATGACGCGCGCATTCTGCGCCTCGTTGGCGGCCGTGCGCACCTTGCCTGGCGACAATGGCCACTCGGCGTCGGAGACGGGCGCGATCGCCGTCATATTACGTATCACCTCGGTACTCAGCCAAGTCAGCACCTGGCTGCGGTCGGCGCGCTTGGCCGCGCTCCAGCTCGCAAAAAAGGTCGCGTTATCCTCCAGGCCGCGCGGACGCGGGCGCAAGACGATGGCAGCGCGCAAGGTGCTGCTTTCCGGCACTTCGAACACTTTCGACGTGGCGTCGATCACAAAGGTTCGCGGGCTCGACCATTCATTGCTCGTGCTGGGACGCACGCGCCAGCTATAGGTGCCTGCCGCAAATTTCTTGGATGGCAGATACCAGTTGCGCGCCGACGTGAAGGTGCTGACCACGGTGCCCGCCAATTTGACTTCAATGACATACGACGCCGGCGACAGCGGATGGCGCGACCAGGTAAAACTGGGGGGATTTTGCGGCTGGATCTGGCGGTTGTCCGGCAAGGTGCGGACGGCCAATGGGTCGGTCGCCAGGGCCCAGTCGGCCTGGGCCTGGCCGCAAGCTGAACAGACGAGCAGCAGCGCCACTTTGACCAGCGTATATTTAGCGAATTTCATAGATTACCTTCTTAACATCAACTATCGAGCAAGATACCGCCGCTGCGTGGGGCATATCATACGCCTCCTGTCGAGGCTGCTTGCGAGACACAGGACGGCCCGCCGTACAAAATCGGGCAAAAGGCGAAGACACTGCTGAAGGCACTGCGAATACCTGTAAGCATATACCTAAAGTATTCTTCCGAACATTAATATTAGTTGCAGCTCAGCTATTAATGTGCGTTTCGCGCCACATTTGCCATTTGACGGCGAGCCGGGTCGGCAGCAAACAAGACAAGGCCAGGGCCACCCACCAGTGGCGCGACATGCCGCCGCCGGCGGCGCGGCGCAGCCCGGCCAGCGCTTCGCCGCGGCGGCCCCGCGCCAGCGCCGCGCGCGCCACGCTGACGCGCGCATCGGACACCAGCCGCAAGGCGGAACGGCGCGCCGGATTGGCCGCCGGCCAGGCCAGGGCGCGCCGTTCCAGCCGTTCGAACGTGGGCGCCAGCACATCGGCCGACTCGATCGCGCACAGGCTGCCGGCCACCTCGACACGGTAGGCCACCAGCTGTGCCGGCGTAAACACCAGGGTCAGGCGCTCGGCCAGCCGGAACCACAGATCCTGGTCCTCGCCAGCCGACTCGCCTTCCGGGAAGCATGGTTGCAAGGGCAACAAATCGCTGCGCCGGATGGCCACCGAATTCGTGCAGAAAAACGGTCCGCCACGGCGGCGGCGCTCGAAAAAGTCGTCGAGCAGGCGCGTCTCGCGCACGGCCCCGCCCTGGTAGCTGAGCGCCGCGGCGCGGCTGTCCGGTATGCGTTCGAAGCCGCAGGCGAAAAACGAGCCCGACGGATGGGCGCGCGCCATGCCGACCATGGTTTCCAGATACACGGGGCCATACCAGTCGTCCGCATCGAGAAAACAGATCAAGTCGCCGCGCGCTTCGAGGATGCCGCGGTTGCGCGCGCGCGAGACGCCGCCATTGGCCTGGCTGACGAGGCGCACGCGCGCATCGGCGCAAGCCCGCACGCGCTGCGCGCCATCATCGCTGGAACCGTCATCGACCACCACCACTTCCCAGTCGGCATGGGTTTGCGCCAGCACCGAGGCCAGCGCCGCTTCGATATACGGCCCCTTGTTATACAGGGGAACAATGACCGAGCACAGCATCAAGCCATCCCCGGCACGCGCACCTTGCGCGCCCTGACGGCCTGCTTGTCGGCCACCGGGAAATACGCCGTCACGATAATGAGCAGCAGCAAATGCGTCATCGCCTCGGCGGCAAAGCCCGTCAGCGACAGCGGCACTTCGCTGATCGAGCGGATGGCGATGAGAACGAACAAGGCCATCGACAAGCCCTGGCTGGCCCGCGCCGTGCGCGCGCACGCATACAGCAGCGCCATGGCATACAGCACCAGGCCGATGGCGCCGATGGTGCCGGCGCTGGCCAGGCTCTGGTAAAACTGGCTGTGCGCATGGGTGGCGTATGGCATGCCGATGCTGATGCGGAACGCGTCATCCCACAGCGGCAAGCCGTAGCCGAACACGGGATTCTTGTGCCATTCCTGCAGCGCCACCTGCCAGATCACGTCGCGGCCCGTCAAGCTGATCAAGTCGGAGCCTTCGCTGCTGGTGGCAAAGTGCGCCAGCTTGGCATCGATATTGCCAAACATCACATACAACATGCCAAGCGTACACAGCAGGATGAAGCAGAAGATGCCGACGATCGACAATTGCGGGCGGCGGTAATCGAACAGCCGCTCCTTGATCTGTTCGCGGAAACCGAAATAGGCGACGCAGGCAAAGCACAGGAAGCAGGCGATCCAGCTGGTTTTCGATTGCGCCAGCAGCAGGCTGCCCAGGCCCAGGCCCCAGGCGAACAAATTCAGCGGGCGCCAGCCATAGGGCTTGCGCCACAGGCACAACAGGAACACCACCACCATCGGTCCCAGGCTGTTGGCGTGATTGGCCAGGCCCGTATAGCGGATGCTGAGGAAGGGAATCAGGCCGTGGTAATTCCGGTTGACGACCATGTTCGGCTTCCAGGCAAACACGGCTGCGCTGAGCACCAGGAACAGCAAGGTGGCGTTGCGCATCGAGATGACGCTCAGGTCGACCTCCTTGTGCGTCATCAGCAAGGCCGCATAGCCGGCCAGGAACATGTACAGGTATTCATGCGACACATTGGTATGGCGCCCCAGCACGGCCGGACTGACGATATTGCTGAGGAAATACACGAACAGCGCCCAGAACAGCAGCATCGGTATCGGCTGCAGCTTGTCGCGCGTAGTCAGGCGGTGCAGAATGCGCTCGCCGCAGGCAAAGATCACGAACAGGGACGTGAGCCGGCCAAACCAGGAGCTGGCCGGGTGCCGCGCCAGCGCCTGCATGCCCATCTGGAGTTCATCGCCCGAGACATCGCGGTTCGACAGGATGGCCGCCACGGCGATCGACAAGAAGACCGGATAGAACACGTACGGCACCAGTCCCGTCTCGCGCTTGCTGCCCCAATGGATGCTCAAGGCGATCACGAACACCACCACCAGCGCGGCGACCACGGCAAACAGGCCAAACAGTATTTCACTCATGTAGTTCTCGCGTATCCAGTAAGTTGTCGCGCGCGCCACAGCGGGCGCGCAAATAGGAGACCACCCTGGCCGGCAGCGGCGGGCTGAAGCGGGCAAGCATGCCCACCGCGCGCGTGCCCAGCAGTTCAGGCCAGGCCAGCACGGCCAGCAGCAGGGTCAGGCCGCCGAACAGCGCGCCGCCCAGGAATGCCGGCAGCGGATGGCTGCCGCCCAGGCTGCCCAGCATGGCGCCGCCCCAGCTGCCGGCGGCGGCCAGCAAGCCCATGGCCAGGCCGCGCGCGGCCAGCGGCGCCAGATCGCCCGGCCCCACCTGCAGGCGCAGGCACGCCACCGTGCCCACCACCAGCGCCCGCGCCAGCAAGGTGCCGGCGGCGATCATGGCGACCACCGCCCCGCCATGCCCCGCCCACAGCACCAGCGCCGCACCGGCCAGCACGATCAGCGGCAGCTGCAGCAGGCTTTCCAAATGCTTGCCGCCCGTATTCCACAAGATCGGCGTCGACATGCCCCACGTGATGTACGCGGGCATGGCCAGCGCCAGGATGCTCAGCACGATGCCCGATTCTTGCCACACCTTGCCGTACAACACGCCGATCAAGTCCGGCGCCGTCATCGCCAGCAGCACGAACAGGGGCAGGATGATGATCCAGATGGTCGCCAGCACCGACAGATACGTGTCGCGCAGGCGCGGCAAGTCGTCCTGCAGCTTGGCGCCCGTGGCCAGGAAGGCCGGCTGCAAGGCGCTCAGGAACAGCGAGTTGGGCGTATTGGCCAGGTTGTAGCCGACCGCATACACGCCCACCGCGTGGGCATTCAGGAAGCGGCCCAGGAACACGCGGTCCATATTGTTCAGGCACCAGTTGCACAGATTCGTCACGAACACCGTCACGCCCACATTCGTCGAGCGCCGCGCGCCCTCGTACCACAGCAGCGGCTTGAGCGAGAAACGCGTGCGCGCATACGTCAGCACCAGCGCCGTGGATGCCTGTCCCAGCCAGGCGCACACGAGGGTCCACACGCCGGCGCCCGCATACGCGAGCGGCAAGCCCACCAGCAGGTAGCCGACGATGTAGCTGATCACCTGGATGATGTTGAGCCAGCGGAAATCGAGGGCGCGCCGCAGCAGGCTGCTGCCCGGCGCCGTCAGCGCATTCAGCAGGCAAGTCAGGCTCATCCAGGCGATCACGGGCGCGATGCGCGGTTCCTTGAAGTACGCGGCGATCCACGGCGCCATGAAAAACAGCAAGCTCATGGCCGCCAGGCCCGTCAGCGCCTGCCACGTCACCGTGAAGCGCACGTCTTCCTCGCTGAGCGTGCGGTTTTGCACCAGCCCCCAGGAAAAACCGAAATCGGCCAGAAAGTTGCTAAATGTCAGCACAATCAGTCCCATCGCAAACAAGCCGTAGTTTTCCGGCCCCAGCAGGCGCGCCAGCACCACTTGCGTGACCAGCTGCAGGCCAAACATGAGGACCGTGCCCATCGCCGCCCACTTGACGGCGCTGACGCTTTTCTTGTTGATGTCGCTGCTCATGATTCTCGCTGTCCGCCACGCCGTGCCGCGCCCGCCGGCGCTTTGTCATCGTTCAAGCCATGCCTCATCCGGGCGGCGCGCCGATCAGGCGGCTGCGCTGCGCTGCCGGCATGCTGGCCAGCAAGCCGGTGACGAAATCGGCCTGCAAGCGGTAGGCGCGCGGCAAATCCGTATCGATGCTCGACACGCGGAACAGCATGGCGTCGGCCACGGTGCCCGTCAGGCCATAGCGCAATTGCTCCAGGCGCTGCTGCATGCCCACCTTGCTGATCTTGTCGCCGATGGTGATCCAGTACGTGATGGGCTCGCTGCGGTTGCCATTCACGGCCAGCAAGCGCTTCACGGGCAGGCTGCCGTAGGCCGAGGCCAGCTCGCCGTATTCGTCGCGCTCGACCTGGAAACCCTGCGCCGCGTAGCACACTTCCGGCTTGTGCACGCCCATGTTGTCGCTCTGGTCGCCGCCGTACGCGATCGACAGCATCACCCGTTCGCCGTGCCCATTGATGTAGGTGCGCGACAAGGTCTGGTTGTAGATCTTGTTCAGACGCTCCTGGGTTTCCGGATCCACCTGCAGCGGCACGATGGAACTGTCGACGCGCCAGTCGCCGAACGCTTGCGGTATCGCCGCTTCCAGCGAAAAACTCGGGCGCTGGTCGGCCATCTTCACGCCCGGCGCCACGCCGTGGCTGAGGACGGCTGCGCCCAGCAGCAAGGCGCCCAGCAGCATATTCATGCGCAGTGCCGCGTTCATGTCGACGCTCCCACGGTTGGCGCGCGGCCCGCCTGGCGCTTGCGCACGATCCACTGCAGCAAGCTGTCGACACTGAGGATCAGCAGCAGCGCGGAAATGAACAGCACCATGCCGGCGAAGCCATGCAGGAAGCCCTGCCCGGCCGCGTCGCCGAAGTAATACGTGATCAGGGTCAGCACCATCACGCGGATGACATTGGCGGTAAAGGAAATCGGCACGATCAGCAGGGCCAGCACGATGTTGCGGAACGGCGAAGTATGCCGCACCAGGTTCAGGTAGAACAGGCCCAGCGCTTCAAGCGTCAGCAGGGTCTGCAAGCCGGCGCAGGCGTCGGCCACCAGCAGCTGGTACTGGCCGATCTGCAGGATCACGCCATTGCGGGCGATCGGATAGCCGGCCAGGAAAAGCAGATGTTCGGTCACATACGAAACCGCCATTTTCATCGGCATGGTCAGGGTCGTCACCAGCGGCAGCGGCAGCGGCACCATGAACAGCATGAAAAAGAAGGGAAACCACAGAATGCGCGCGGCAATCCAGCCGCGCTTGAGCAGCAGCAGGGCCAGGCCGGTGCCGATCAGGGCGAGGATTTCCAGCGACAGGATATGCTGCGAACGGCCCAGCACATACAGCAGCAGCGAAACGGCCAGCAGCGGCCAGCCGACGCGGGCCGGACGGGCGCCGGCGCTCTGCGCCAGCATCTCGGGCCATTTGCGGTAGATCAACCACAGCGACAGGGCCAGGATGATGGGGCCGTGCGCCTGCTCTTCGGTGGACCAGATGCCGCGGAACAGGCCGACCAGGCTGGGCGCGAGCATGGCCAGGAAACCCAGCGCCAGCGGCAGCCAGTCCGGCACGGCGGAGCGGCCGGCCTGCGCCGGCGGCATGGCGTGGCCTGGCGCAGCCATCAAAAGTCGACCATCACGGAACCGACCACCTGGGCGCCGCTATGCGTCATTTGCTCGGCCATGGCCGCCACTTCCGCCATCGGCGTCTTGTTCTTGCGCGCCACCAGCAGCACGCCGCCCGCACGCGCCGCCACGGCCAGCGCATCGGAACCGGTGGCATACGCCGGCACGTCGTACAGCACCACGTCGTAGCGGCTTTCCAGCTGCTTGTTGAGCGTGACGAAGGAGGTACGGCTGAGCAGTTCCTGCGGATTCGGCGGCAAGGTGCCGGCGGACAGCACCGACAGCGCGACAAACGATTCCACCTTGGCGATGATATCGAGTTCGGCGCGGCCGGCCAGCACGTCGGACAGGCCCTGGCGTGTCTTCAGGTCGAAGATTTCCTGCTGGCGCGGCGCGCGCAGGTTGGCGTCGACCAGCAAGGTGTGCTCGCCCAGCTGGGAAAACACCACGGCCAGGTTGGCCGCGAACAGACTGGCGCCGTCGCCCGGCTCCATGCCCAGCACCACCAGCGACTTGCTGCCGCGGGCGAACCAGCGCAGCATCAGCTGGCTGCGCACGGCGCGCAGGGTTTCCACCTGGTGGCTGAAAGGCTGGTAGGCGGCCACCAGTTCCTGCGGATACTTGCCGGCGCCCGGCTGCAGGTAGGGATAGTCGAACTGGCGCGCCAGCACTTGCTCGATATCGGCTTCCGTGATCAGGCCCAGGCGCAAGGCCGCTTCGCCGAAGCGGATGCCCAGTTCCTTTTGCATGCGCAGCACGCGTTCGGCGTTTTCCGGCGTGATCTTGCCCGATTCGAGCAACAGGCCGCCAATGCTGGAATCGGTGCCGCGCGCCAGCGGCGCAGTGGTATTGAGGAGGTGTGGACTTGAAGTCATGATAGGTTCCATCTCAGTTCAGGCGCAAACGGCGCGGCAGCATGCCGCGCATGCGACGCTGTTTAGGTTTCCAGTCGACCACGCCGAACACGGGAATCTGCAGCACTTCGCTCAGATCCTGGTCGGAACGGATACGGCGGTCCAGCAATTCGGCCAGCAGCGCGATGCCGCAGCCCAGCATGAGGCCGAGGAAGATCGACAGCAGCACGTTGCGGAGAATCTTCGGGCTGTCCGGCTCGATCGGCGCCGTGGCCGGATTGAGCATGGCGATATCGGACTGCTCCGCCTGGCCTTCGATGCGCGTCTGCGACAGGCGCTGCGAAGTCACGTCGAAGGCGCGCTGGGCGCTTTCCACATCCTTGCTCAGCACGCCCATTTCATCGCGCGTCCGGTTCAGTTCCAGCACCTTGGCTTTTTGCGCCGCCAGTGCGGCGCGGATCGCGCCTTCGCGCTGCTGCAGGATCTGCGCATTGTTGCCCACGCTTTGCGAGGTGGCGCGCGTCTGCTCGGCCAGGTCGCGGCGCAGCTTGTCCACTTCCGCCTTGGCGCTCTGGTATTGCGGGTGATTGCGGTCCAGGCGCTGGCCCAGTTCGGCCAGCTTGCCCTCGGCATTGCCCAGGCCCAGCTTCAGGCTCTGGATCAGCGGATTCGACGCGACGTCCGGCGATTCGGACAGGTTGCCGCCCTGCGCCATGCGCTGGCGCGAATTGGCTTCCATGGCCTGGCCCTGCGCCAGCACGAGTTGCGCCGACAGGTCGTTCAAGCGGTTCGATTCCACATCGAGGCGGTTGTCGACGCTGACGATGCCATTGTCCTGCTGGTATTTCGACAGGCGGCTTTGCGCGCGCTCAACGTTGTCACGCAGCAATTTGGTCTGGTCATCGAAGTACGTCGTCGCCTTGCGCATCGGGTCGACCTTCAGCTGGATGCTGACCTTTTGATACTGTTCCGCAAAGGCGTTCGACACGGCCGCGACGAATTGCGGGTCGGCGCCCTTGAAGCTGACATCGACCACGCTGCTTTCGCGCGACGGCATCACTTCGAGTTTCTTCAGCAGCAAGTCGGCCAGCCAGTCGCGCACCGTGCCCTTGCCTTGCGCCGCGTCATTGAACTGGGCGATCACGGCGGGGCTGCGCGCCAGTTCCAGCTGGTCGACGACGCGCAAGGCCACGTTCTTGCTGCCGATAATATCGACCTGGGTTGCCATGTAGCCAGGCAGCAATTGCCCCGGCATGGTCATGCCCGTCAGGGGATCGACGCCCTTGTAGTTCAGCAGCAGGGTGCTGGTGGCCTTGTAGGTCTTCGGCAGCACCAGGCTGACGCCCAGCGCCAGCGCCACGGTGATCATCAAGGTCAGCAGCACAATCTTCTTGCGCGCCCGAAGGATCAGCAATAGTTGGGTGAGGTTCATTTGGAAACTTTCAATACAAAAAGGTAGGGAGCCAGTTGCTCTTAGAACAGGCTTTCCTGGACATACACGACATCGTCGACGCGCAGCAGGTCGTCATGCTTGACCGACAATACTTCCATCTGGCCTTCCGCATTGCGGCGCTTGACGCGCACGCCCCGTTCGGTGCCGCGCAAGGTCAGGCCACCGCCCACGGACAGGGCTTGCAGCACGGTCATGTTGCGTTCCAGGCGGAAAGCGCCCGGACGCTGGACTTCGCCATAGATGTAGAAGCGCGGCGCGCGTTCCACGTAGATGATGTCGTTGCCGCCCACTTCCATGTCGCCCTTCAGGTCGCCGTTGCGCACGATGTCGAGAATGTCGGCCACGTCGCGCGTGGCAGTGCCGCCGCGCTTGCGGATCACGGTGATCTGGTCGGCGCCGTCAGGACTGACGCCGCCGGCCATGGCCAGCATGTCCATCACGCTGCGCTTGCCTTCCACCGGGTAGCGGCCCGGACGGTTGACCTGGCCCAGCACGGACGCCTGCTGGCTTTGCAGGCTGGTGACGATGATGTTGACTTGCGCCTTGCGCAGGAAGCCGCCGCTCTCGAGCAAGCCGCCCAGTTTCTTTTCCGCTGCCGACGTGGACAGGCCGCCGACGGCCACCGCGCCCACCAGCGGGAAGGTGATTTCCCCCGCTTCGCTCACGCGCGTCTCCAGGCCCAGGTCCGGGTTGCCGTAGACGGAGATTTTCAGCACGTCACCAGCCCCAAGGGGGACATCGGCTGCACCGGCCATGCCTGCGGCGAGGGCCAGAAAGGCCGCCATCATCCAGTTTGCGAGTCGTTTCATGATTACAGATTCCCGTTGGTAGATTGCTGATGTTTAACTACTTGTCGATAAGTCACTTATTTCAAGCCCGCCACGCCGCGCTCGTTGGCTTCATGCGCGCTGTTCGCCGGCGCCGCTGCCGCAGGTGCGCTGGCCGTAGCCGAGGCCGCAGCCGCTGCATCCTTGTTGAAATACTCGATCTTGGCGCTGGCGCGCAGACGCTTCAGTTCCGCTTCGGCCGCATCCTTGTTCTTCTTGTTGGCCAGGAACTGCTCGATTTGCGGCGCCGCCGCGTCCAGGCCCACCGGGCTGTCCTTGATATCGGCCAGCGCGATGAGCAGGCTGCGCTCGCCTTCGCGCACGATGAACAGCTGGCCCTTCGGCATCGATTGCAGTTTGCTGCTCAGTTCGGGCGCCAGGTCGGCGCTGGTGCGCGACACCTGGGTGCGGCCGAACGCGATCTTGTGCTCCTCCAGCCATTGCGCCACGTCTTCCAGCGACTTGGCGCGGTCCATGACGGCTTTGAGCTCATCGTTCAGCGCCGCCGTCGGGATGACCAGCTCGCGCAGATCGAATTGCTTGCGCTGGCTGAAGAACAGCGGATTTTTCGCGAAATACTCTTCCACTTCGGCCTTGCTCGGGCGGGTAGCCGCGCCGATGCGCTTTTGCATGTATGCCTGAGCAACGATCAGCGCCTTGGCGCGCTCGATGGCCTGCATGACTTTCGGATCGCGGTCGACCTTTTCCTTGGCCGCTTCGTTCTGCAGCAACTGGCGGTCGATCAGCGACTCGAGCAACTGCTTGCTGGCCGCGGCCTGCTGCGGCGCCTGCACGCCAGCGCGCTGCAACTCTTCATTCAACTGCAAGACGGTGATTTCTTCGCCGTTCACGCTGGCCAGCGCCTGGCCAGCCTTTTTTTCCTTGTTGCCGCAAGCGGACAGGCCAGCAGCGGCCAGCAGGACCAGGGCGGCGCACAACAAACGTGGCGCGGGGCGGGAGTGAATAAAATGATTCAAGCGTGCTCCTTCGGATGACAGGTATGACGGGGGTGGAAAATCCGGCGCAGTATAACGGGCCATGGCCAGGCTGCACTGCACGGATGCCCCGAAAAATAGTTATTCGTCAAATAATTAACAATATTGTAAACATAATACACATAATGCATGACGACAAGCAAAATATTTGCTTAAAAATCTACTAATGAGATATAAAAACAACTATTTCCACAGTCTACTTGATTGCAAAAAATTATGTATTGCGTGGTTCAGACCGACTTTAAAATCGATAGTTGGCGCGTGCCGTCCCGGACGGCTTCCCGTCAGGGTGACGCACGTCCGGCAGGGGCAAGGCCGGATACTGCTCACATCGTGAACCCTTTCCAAGAGGAAAGTAATGGCGCATGGCCGGCACGACTCGTGGCAAGGTGAGCGCGGAGTGGTCGCGTAATGCGCTGGTGCTCTATAGATGCTCCATTTTAACGCGTATTGACTCCGTGCAAAGTATATTCAAACGCTATTTTTTCCTGAGGGCAGCATACTGGCGCTCAATGGGCGTTCTCGCGCGCCAGCACCACTTTGACCGTGCGCGCGATAATCCACAGATCCAGCCACAGCGACCAGTTGCGCAGGTAATCGAGGTCGAAATGGATGCGCGCCTCCATCTTGTCGAGCGTTTCCGTCTCGCCCCGCAAACCGTTGACCTGGGCCCAGCCCGTAATGCCGGGCTTGACCTTGTGGCGCAGCATGTAGCCCTTGATCAGCTTGCGGTACTGCTCGTTGTGCACGACGGCATGGGGGCGCGGTCCGACGATGCTCATGCGGCCCTGCAGGACGTTGAGGAATTGCGGCAGCTCGTCGAGCGAACTGCGGCGCAGGAAGGCGCCGACGCGCGTCACGCGCTGGTCGTTCTTGGTGGCCTGCACCACCGTGTCGCCATCTTCGCCCACCGTCATGGAGCGGAACTTGTAGACGACGATTTCCTCGCCATACAGGCCATAGCGGCGCTGGCGGAAAATCACGGGGCCTTTCGAAGTGGTCTTGACGGCGATGGCGATGACCAGCATCACCGGCAGCAGCAGGATCTGGATCATCAGCCCCAGCACGATATCGCTGCCCCGCTTGACCATGCTGTTAAAGCCCGTGAACGGCGATTCGCGGATGGCGATGACGGGCATGCCGCCCACGTTGTCGAAACGCGCCTGCATCAGGTCGAAGATATAAATATCCGGCAGGAAATACACGGAAGCCGTCGTATCTTCGAGCTCGTCGAGCATCTTGCGGATGCGCGGCTGGGCCGAAATCGGCTGGCTGATGAAGATCATCTTGATGTTGTGTTCGCGCACGTAGGAGGCGATATCATCCATGCGCCCCAGCATGGGTTCGCGCATCTTTTCCGGCCAGCGGTCGTCCGTGCGGTCATCGAAAAAGCCGTGCACGTGCATGAACAGGTTGGCATTGCGCTCGACGGTGGCGGCAAACTTCAGGCTGGCGTCGTTGGCGCCGATGATGACCACCGAGCGCACTTCGCTGTCGCCGTCCGGGCGCAGGCTGAACCTGCGCCCGGCCAGGTGCCCGGCCAGCAGCACGAAGGGCGTGAGGACAAACCAGGCCAGCACCACTTCGGTATCGAAATGATAGGCCAGGCCCGTGGCCGAGCCCAGGAAGGTGAGAATCAGCGCGACGATGGTCCAGCCGACGAGGATATCGCGCGCATACGCCAGCATGCGGCCGCTGCGCCAGGTACGGTAGGGGTCGACATGCTGGTATACCGTCGATGAAATGAAGACGGCCAGTATCATCAGCACCAGCGTATAGCCGGTGAAGGTCGAACCCGACAACACCGTCATCAGGTACAGCAAGCCCATGATGATGATCGGGTCGAGAACGCGCTGGAAAAACGAAATCAGGGGTATATCATTGACAGTCATGTTGATCTTTAAAACTGTACGCTGCCATTGAAGGAAATGCCCTTGGCCCGGTAGCTGCCGCTATCGATGATGGCGACGCCTTCGCGCCGCTCGTGGAACACGCGCACGCCAAGCTGGATTTTCCGGTGCGGCGCATACGTCGCGCCCAGCGAGGCCGTGCGCGTGGTGTCGCGCCCGTCGCCGGGCAGCACCAGGCCGCTGACGGCCTCGAAATCGCGCCGTTCCTGGCGCAGCTGCGCATCCACGCGCACTTTCGACGTGGCCGTCCAGGTCGCGCCCAGGCTGGCGCCCGTGTTCAGGCTGCTCGTCACCAGCGAATTGTCGACGGAACCGAATTCGCGCCAGACGATGCCCGTGAAATTGACCTTGCCCAACGGCTTCCAGTACACGCTCAGCCGGCCATTCGTGCCGCTGGTATCGCGCCCGGACAGCAAGTTGTTGCGGTGGCGCACCCAGCCACCGAGGAATTCCATCTGCGTGATATCGCTGAAATCCCAGAGAACATTGGCCTTGATCTCGTCCTGGCTATAGCCGTTGCCGTACACACTGGCGTCGAACGCGCCGCGGTTCGGATACTTGCCATTCAGGTGGCGCAGCTGCACGCCGACGCGGCTATTGCTGCGCGCCAGGTAGTCGACGCCAAATTCCGTCGCGTCTTCCACCCAGTTGGAAAACGCCTGCGACGGCAAGTCATACGAGTAGCGGTCGCGCGACAGGCCGCCGCGCACGCGCCAGCTGGGGTGGAAGCGCCACGCGCCATTCACGTACTCGCGGCGCTGCGTGCGCAGATTGCGCACCGAGCTCTGGAAGTCGCTGAACGGCGTCAGGGTCTGCGAATAACTGGCGCCCACATGGCCTTCCAGGTGGTTGGCGATGTGCCATTCCAGGTCGGCCAGGTAATCCTTGCCGTCGTAGTCGAACTGGCTGAAGCGGTTGAAGCTCACCTTCGACCACTTGGCCTGGCCCGTCAGTATCTGGCGGCCGATGGGACGGTTGAACAGGAAGCCCGCCTGCAGCATCCTCGACGTATCCGAACGGGGGCCGGAAAAACCCCGCACATCGTCCGGCAGGCGCATCAGGTTGTCGTCGTACGAATAGGACGTGGCAACGAAGGGCTTGATGGTGTCGCTGATATCGGCCACGGCGGCGCCGCTGGCCAGGGTGCCCAAGAGTAACAGAGCAACCGGCAAACGCGGGCTGGCCATGAAGGCGGCGGCAACGGCTTTTTTACGCAAGGAATTCAACATGGATTTTGTCTTTGAAAGATCACACAGTTGATAGGCAATACTACCAGTAAATCCAGTGCCCACCAGAAATAATCCAGAGGCCCAGCACGCCGTTCGTCACGCCGTGCGCGAGGATGGGCGACCACAGGGACTGGCTACGCATGTACAACAAACTATAGACCGCACCGGCCACCATGCCGGCCAGCCATAAATTATGCTCAAAGCCAAACAGCAACACGCTGATGCCGAAGGCCTTGGCGCTGGCTAGGCGCGGATCGGCCCGCAAAAAGTCCGGCTTGTCGATCCAGCGCAGCAGGAAGGAGCGCCAGAACAGCTCTTCCATCACGGGCACCACCAGCGCCGCGCCGGCGATGCGCAGCACCACCAGGCTCCACTCGATGCGGCCATCGGTGCGAGGGTCGAAACCGTCCGGCTTGCCGATGCTCATCCAGCTGGCGTCGAGATTGATCCACAGCAAAAAAACAACAACACCGCCTGCCAGCGCCCCGAGAATGGCACGCGCGCCCAACGGCGTCCACCGCAATTCCGTGTAACTGCGGCGCCAGTACAACAACAAGCCCAGCACGACGCCGATCTTGACGACATACAGCCAGCGCAAGTCCTGCGCGGCAACGCCCAGGCGGCCGAGCATGTCGGCAATGGCAATGAAGGAGAGATAGGCCAGGAATGGCGCTACCCGGGGCAAGGCGGCGCGGTCAAACATGCTGCCACGCATCGGAGGAGGAGCTGCGCGCCGGACGCGGTGGTCCGGCGCGCATGTTTTTCATGACAAACATGCATCCCCCGATGTAATAAATATAATTATATAATTATATCAAGCAGAACCGTTGCCGTGGCAAATAATCCTGACTTAATTACAACAGGGTATGCAAAAAAGCATCAGCTATTCGCGCGCGCCTCGATCTGCTCCCACTTTTCCAGCGCTTCCAGCAGTTCGCCTTCGATCTCGGCCACGCGCGCATTCAGGCGCTTGCCTTCGGCTGGCGTCTTCTTGTAGAAGTCCGGATGCGACAGTTCGGCGGCCAGCACCGATTGCTCGTCTTCCAGCTTGGCGATCAGTTTCGGCAACTCTTCCAGCTCGCGCTGTTCCTTGTAGCTGAGCTTTTTCTGCTTGGCGGCCGGCGCGGCAGCCTCGACCTTCACGGCCGGCTTGCTGGCTGGCGCCGTGGCGATCGGCAAGGTGCGCACGCGCTCCCAGTCCGTGTAGCCGCCGACGAATTCGCGCCACTTGCCCTCGCCTTCGGCGACGATCACCTGCGTGACCACGTTGTCGAGGAAGGTACGGTCATGGCTGACGAGGAAGACGGTGCCTGTGTATTCTTCCAGCAACTCTTCCAGCAATTCCAGGGTATCGATATCCAGGTCATTGGTCGGTTCATCGAGCACCAGCACGTTGGCCGGCTTGGCGAACAGACGCGCCAGCAGCAAACGGTTGCGCTCGCCGCCGGACAGCGACTTGACGGGCGAACGGGCGCGTTCCGGCGCGAACAGGAAGTCGTTCAGGTACGTCATCACGTGGCGGCGCTGGCCGTTGATCTCGACCCAGTCGCTGCCCGGCGCGATGGTTTCCATCAGGTTCGCCTCTTCGTTCAGCTGCGTGCGCATCTGGTCGAAATACGCCACTTGCAGCTTGGTACCCAGGCGGATGGTGCCCGTGTCCGACTGCTCTTCGCCGAGGATCATCTTCAGCAGGGTGGTCTTGCCGGCGCCGTTGGCGCCGATCAGGCCGACCTTGTCGCCGCGCAAGATGGTGGCGCTGAAATCCTTGACAATGACCTTGTCGCCGTAAATCTTGGAGACGTTTTCCAGGTCCGCCACGATCTTGCCCGAGCGTTCGCCGGCCGAGACGTCCAGCTTGACTTGTCCCTGCTGTTCACGGCGCGCATTGCGCGTCAGGCGCAGCGCTTCCAGGCGGCGCACGCGGCCTTCGTCGCGCACGCGGCGGGCCTTGACACCCTTGCGTATCCACACTTCTTCCTGCGCCAGGAACTTGTCGAACTTGGCGTTTTCCACTTCTTCGATTTCCAGCTGCTCCGCCTTGCGCACTTGATACGCCGTGAAGTTGCCCGGATACGACAGCAAACGGCCGCGGTCGAGCTCGATGATGCGCGTGGCAACGTTGTCGAGGAAGGAGCGGTCATGGGTAATGAACAGCACGCTGCCCTTGAAGTCGCGCAACAAGCCTTCCAGCCACAGGATGGAACTGAAGTCCAGATGGTTGGTGGGCTCATCGAGCAGCAGCACGTCGGGCGCCGACACCAGCGCGCGCGCCAGGGCCACGCGCTTCTGCATCCCGCCGGACAGGGTTTTCATGGCCATGTCGCCCGTCAAGTTCAGACGGTCGAGTACGGTTTCCACCTTGTTCGGCAAGCTCCACGCATCGGCCGCATCGAGTTTGACCTGGATGTCGTGCATGCGTTCCATCAGTTCGTCGTCATTGCCCTGGCCAAACTGGCCCGTCAACGCATCGTATTCCTTCAGCCACGCCTGCGATTCGCCCATGCCGGACGCGACGGCGTCGAACACGGACATTTCCGGGTCGAATTGCGGTTCCTGCTCCACATACGCGATCTTGATGCCTTGTTGCATTACCAACAAGCCGTCATCGAGCTTGAACTTGCCCGAAATAACCTTCAACAGCGACGATTTACCCGTGCCGTTGCGGCCGATCAAGCCGACCCGCTCCGAGGTTTCCAGTGAAAATTCCGCGTGATCGAGCAGCGCGACGTGACCGAACGCAAGTTGCGCCGATGAAAGAGAAATGACAGCCATAATGAGTAAGAGTGCTCGGGCGCCGTCTCGCGCACACCGCGTGGTGTGCAAAACAGCCGCCGATTGGATGAATGAAGCACGCATTGTACCGATAACTCGGACTTCAATCGCCATCGACCAGTAATTACCGCCTGGATGATCACAGGCTGCCGACGCGCGTTGCGTGGAAACGTGGTGTCGCCAGCAGGAATCGAACCTGCATTTAAGTCTTAGGAGGACCTTGTACTATCCATTGTACGATGGCGACACGCGCAGCGGCATTATACAGGCTAGTTCCTGCCATTGACAGTCCGGCAGCACGTGCGTGGGGCCGGCGCCTCAGTGCCCTGCCACCTGGCGCAATGGCGCCGGCAACGCAGGCGATGCCGAAGGCAACAAGGGCAGGATTTGCTGCGCCGCCAGATCGTGCGCCACCGGGTTCCAGTGGCCGTCCATCGGCAGAAAATCCATGCGCTCGCGCTGTTGCGCCCAATGGCGCGCGAATACCGGCTGCATGTCCACCACCTGATGGCCGTGTCGCAGGGCCGTCTGGATGAAAAATGCGCGATCGCCCGCTTTCCAGTTCGGTACCGCCTTCTGCGGCGCGTACAGCATGTTCCGGTCCGCGTCGACCAGGAAGATAAAGCGCGTATCGCCAGCGCCGCCCAGCGCGCGCAATTGCGTCATGTAGTACTCGAGCGCGGCGGCGCGGCGTGCATCAGGTGCGCTGGCGGCCGGCGCCTGCGCCGCGGCAGGAGGACTGCGGCGCAACTGGCTCATCAACCAGTCAGGAAATTTCAAGTTGTAATAGATGTAACGGGCCAGGGCCGAATAGGCGACCAGCCGCTTGGCCTTGGACTCGACATAGGGAACATGCACCATCCTGATATCGTTCCCTTCGCTGACAAACATGCTATGGCCCCGCTGCGCCGGCGCCAGGATGTCCTGCATGTCCATCGGCTCGACAAACATCACCACCGTGCGCGGATGCAGCTGTGCACGCGTATGACGGAACACTTCCAGCGCGTCGGCAAAGCCGTTGCCCGAGGCAGAGGCGGCATACACGCCGCCGCCCAGGGCTTGACTCAGCCGGCCTTGCAGGGTTTCCGGGTATTCCAGCATCAGGCTTTCGATAAAGCTGTCGCCGATGACAAGCACGGCCGCGCCATCCTTGAAATCGGGGGAATTGGTAAAGCCCTGCCGATTCGTGCGGCCATGCCGGGCATTCGCCAGGGCCCAGCCGTGCGAATACACGTAGTCCTGCTGCGGCAGATAACGGGCATACGGGCGCTGCTCGCTGCTCTGCTCCATGCGCAATCCGGACACCACCGGCATGCATTGCAGGAACGCTTCCAACGCCAGTGCCGTGACCAGCACACCCAGGCCTATCGCAAATATGGAGCGCATATGATTTGTCAGAAATTAAAGTACAAGAATTCAGAAACGCCACGCGTCTCGCTAATTGCCAGCAAGACCAGGCAAAGCATCAACATGGCCCCCAGCAAGACGCTGCCCCGGCCACTGTCCAGGCGCTGCTCCGTCGACAGGCGCAAGCCTCGCCCCAGCAGCTCATACACATTCGGCAGGAAGAAAACGATGGCGGCGCAGACGCCCAGCCACCACAGGCAGGAACTCAGCTGCATGATGCGGTTCACGCCCAGCATGCTTTCCCGCATGGCGGGCGTCAGCGTGCCGCCGCCCATGGCTTGCAGCACGTCCAGCGCCACCTCGAGGGAACTGGCGCGAAAAAACACCCAGGCCAGCACCACGGCAAAAAAAGTCGCCAGTGCGCCGCCGGCCCGTATCGCCAGGTTGCTGCGCTGGCCCAGCAGATGGCGCAAAGCATGGTTGACGATCAGATAAGCGCCGTGCAAGCAGCCCCAGACCACAAAGGTCCAGTTGGCGCCGTGCCACAGTCCGCCCAGCAGCATCGTGATCAGGAGGTTGCGGTAACGCAAGAATCCGCCCTTGCGGTTCCCGCCCAGGGGGATATACAGATAATCGCGCAGGAAATTGGACAGCGTGATGTGCCAGCGGCGCCAGAAATCGATGATGGAGGTCGCCTTGTATGGCGAGAGAAAGTTAATCGGCAAGATAATGCCGAACATATAGGACAAGCCATACGCCATGTCGCAATAGGCCGAAAAGTCGAAATACAGCTGGAACGTATAGGCCAGCGCACCGGCCCATGCCTCCAGCATGCTCAAATGGGCGTGATGGAGGTCGAAGACGGGTGCGACGTAGCGCGCGATGCCATCGGCCAAAATGACTTTCTTGAACAGGCCAATCGTGAAGAATGCAAGGCCGACGATCAGGCGCCCGCGGCTGAAGACATGCGATTCGGCCTGCACGAACTGCGGCATCATCTCCTTGTGATGCAGAATCGGACCGGCGATCAGGTGCGGAAAGTAGGTGACGAACAGACCATAGCTTTCTGGCTGGTAATCCTTGACCTTGCCCGCGTGGCAATCGACCAGGTAGGCGATTTGCGTGAAGGTGAAAAACGAGATGCCGATCGGCAGGGTAATCCCCAGCGGCTGGAATGTCGCCCCCGTCAGGGTGGCAATATTGCTGATAAAAAAATCAAAATACTTGAAAAACACCAGCAGCGACAAATTGAAGGCGAGTCCGAGCCACAGCCAGTGCTTTGCCTCGCGCTTGCGGCCCGTCTCTTGACGTTTCGAGACGACTCGGCCAATGCTGAAGTTGCAGCAGATTGACAGCAGCAGCAGCGGCAGGTAGGCGACATCCCAGTAACTATAGAATGCAAGCGATGCCAGCAACAGGAAAATTATGGATAGCCGCAGCGAGTATTTTGACAGGAGAAAGTATCCCAGCAACGCCAACGGCAAGAACACCAGAAAGAACGGAAATGAATTAAATAACACGGTGCAATTCCAAAAAGTTGCTTATACGTAACGCGTTGGCAGCCAGCAATGGCAAGTTTATGCTTTTAACGCTGAGTTTTGTTTATTATTATTCTGAACATGGTGACGAGACGAACTCATGCCCGCACAACGTGCGGGCATGCGCCGGACAGTCACGGCCAGGCGCGCCGTCGCCGTCAGCCATTCCTGCACACCATTTCCCGCCACGCTGCCGAACCCGTACCAGCGCCCTGCCTTATTTGACACCCATGGTGGCAAACGGCGGCACGCTGAATTTCCTGCGCCGCGCGACGCCTGCACCAACCAGCAACAAGCCGGCCAGCATGAGTTGCAACATCGCGGGCTCGGGCACGGCGCTGACGCTAAATACTTGCATGGCGCCAAACGTGACGTTCGGATAGGAGCCATACGGCGCGCCATCGAGCAAGCTTGCGCCAAAGATGCCATTGACCGGGTCGATGTACGAGTAGCGCGAAGAAATGCCATTGGTGCTCAGGTCCGCCGACATGCCCAGGTCGGCGCCGATGCCGAACGTGGGGCCGGCGTCGATATCATTGAAGGTTTGATACGCCCCCACCGAGTCCAGCGCATAGGTTTTCGGCGTCTGCCGGAAATACTGGCCCGACGTCAGGTTGAAGATGAAGGCCGTGCGGTCGCGGTCTTCCGGCGTCATGTTGTAGGTACCCGACGAATTCCAGCTTTGCGGGTTGTAGCCGCCCACCAGCCAGGTCTGGCCGGCGGCGTTGCTCGCCTGCATCACGGAAAACGTGCGTCCCTTGCCGTCGGCGGCCAGGTGGAAGTCGCGCGAAGTGTCGCCCGCCGACTTCGTATAGATGGCCGTCAGCGCCAGCGGCCCTTCGCCCAGCCAGGCGGACAGCTGTGCTTCCTGCGCGCCGTTGAGCAAGGATTGCGCCGAGGCGACAGGAACGCTGCCGATGCACAGCAGGGCACCGGCGAGCAAGGTGACGGGCCGCACCGCCTTGATTTTCAGCATGATTTGTTGTTGCATCGCTCCCCCTGTATATATGCCGTGAATTTTCAGCATATCAATATAGCACAGGGTGATATATTAATTGCATTAATTTATTTCAATTGAAATGCAGTTAAGGCAATAGTTTATTGCAGCCATCATGGCGGCAGCACGGCCGTCACCTCGATTTCCACCCTGGCGCGATCCTCGATCAGGCCGGCCACCTGCACGGCCGTCATGGCTGGAAAATGCTTGCCGATCAGCTCCCGGTACGCCACGCCGATTTGCGGATACGCCGCCACATACTCCTTCTTGTCGAGCACATACCAGTTCATGCGCACGATGTGCTCGGGCAAGGCGCCCGCCTCCGCCAGCACGGCGACGATATTCTGCAAGGCCTGGCGTACCTGCCCCGCAAAATCGTCCGTATGGAACCGGCCCTGCGCATCCCAGCCTATCATGCCGCTGACGTACACCGTGCGTCCGCTGGCGGCCACGCCGTTCGCATAGCCGCGCGGCCTGGCCCATCCCGGTGGTTGCAGCACTTGCATTGCGTTCTCCTGGTTATTCATGCATGTCCCGCCTCGCGCAGCAGTTCGCGCGCGATGATCAATTGCTGTACTTCGCTGGCGCCCTCGTAGATGCGCAAGGCGCGGATTTCACGGTACAGGCGCTCGACCGGATGGTCGCTGACCACGCCCATGCCGCCGAACAGCTGCACGGCCGCGTCGATCACCTGCTGCGCCGTTTCCGTGGCCGTCAGCTTGGCCATGGCCGCTTCCTTCGTCACCTTGCGGCCCTGGTCGCGCTGCCAGGCGGCGCGGTAGGTCAGCAAGGCTGCCGCCTCAATGCCGGTGGCCATCTGCGCTAATTTTGCCTGCGTCAGCTGGAAGTCCGCCAGGGTCTGGCCGAACATCTGGCGCGCCATGGCGTGACGCAGCGCCTCGTCAAAGGCGCGCCGCGCGAAGCCCAGCGCGGCGGCGGCCACCGACGTGCGGAACACGTCCAGCGTGGCCATCGCCACCTTGAAACCCTGTCCCGCCTCGCCCAGGCGCTGCGTGGCGGGCACGCGACAGGCATTGAAACGCAGGCGCGCCAGCGGGTGCGGCGCGATCACCGCGATGCGCTCGGCGATTTCCAGGCCGGGATTGTCCGCGTCGACGATGAAGGCGCTGATGCCGCGCGCGCCCGGCGCCTCGCCCGTACGCGCGAACACCACGTAAAAGTCGGCGATGCCGCCGTTCGAGATCCACGTCTTTTCGCCATCGAGCACGTAGTCGTCGCCATCGCGGCACGCCGCGCACGCCATCGCCGCCACGTCGGAGCCAGCCTGCGGCTCGGACAGGGCAAAGGCGGCGATGCGCTTGCCGCTGGCCACGTCCGGCAGATAGCGCGCCTTGTTGTCGGCGCTGCCGAACAGGCCGATGGCGCCGGAACCGAGTCCCTGCATGGCGAAGGCGAAATCGGCCAGGCCGTTATGGCGCGCCAGGGTTTCGCGCATCAGGCAAATGGCGCGCGTGTCGATCTTGCCATCGGTGCCCGTGGCGTATGCCAGCCAGCCGCCCTGCCCCAGTTGCGCCACCAGCGCGCGGCAGGCGGCATCGACGTCGGCGCCATGGGCTTCCTGCAGGTGCCGCGAAGCCCAGGCATCGAGTTCGCGTTCAAGTTCGGCATGCCGCGCTTCGAAAAACGGCCAGTCCAGGTAAGTCGTATCACGCGTGCTGCTCATGTCAGTCGCCCTCGAATTGCGGTTTTTCTTTCGCCACGAAGGCGTGATAGGCGCGGTGAAAATCGTTGGTGGCCATGCAAATGGCCTGCGCCTGCGCTTCCGCCTCGATGGCTTCATCGACGCCCATGTTCCACTCCTGCTGCAGCATTTTTTTCGTCATGCCGTGCGCGAAGGTGGGGCCGCCGGCCAGGCCGGCGGCGAACAGCTGCGCCGCCTCGGCCAGCTCCCCGGGTTCGACCAGGCGGTTGAGCCAGCCCCAGCGTTCGGCCTCGCTTCCAGGCAGGGAGCGCCCCGTGTACAGCAATTCGGCGGCGCGGCCCTGACCGATCACGCGCGGCAGCAAGGCGCAGGCACCCATGTCGCAGCCGGCCAGGCCCACGCGGGTAAACAAAAAGGCCGTCTTGCTGCGCGCCGTGCCGATGCGGATATCGGAGGCCAGCGCCAGCATGGCGCCAGCGCCCGCGCAAATGCCGTCGATGGCGGCGACGATAGGTTGCGGACAGGCGCGCATGGCTTTCACCACGTCGCCCGTCATGCGGGTAAACGCCAGCAGGCCGGGCATGTCGAGCTGCGTCAGGGGGCCGATGATGTCGTGCACGTCGCCGCCCGAACAGAAATTGTCGCCGCTGCCCGTGATGACCACGGCCTTCACATCGTCCGCATGCGCCAGCGCGCGGAACAGCTCGCGCAGCTCCGCATACGAATCGAAGGTGAGCGGATTCTTGCGCTCGGGCCGGTGCAAGGTCAATGTGGCGACGCCTGCGTCGACGGAAAACAGAAAATGCCGCGCGGCGTAGCCTGCCAGGCTGGCGCGGTTGCCTGGCAGGTCTTGCGGCTGGCCGGGTAGATGGCGCATGCTCAGTCCTTTAGGGGGTGTTATTCAACTGCTGCTTCATGTGCGACAGCAGGTCGATCAATCGGGTTTTGTCGTCCGGCGTCACGCCGTGCAGCAGTTCGGCGATCCAGCCTTCGTGCACGCGCGCCATTTCGTCGAACGCGCGCCGGCCCGCCGGCGTCAGCTTGACGCTGTACGAGCGGCGGTCCTTCGGGTCGACCACGCGCGCCACCAGTTTTTCCTGCTCCAGCTGGTCGGTGATGCCCGTGATATTGCCGCCAGTGACCATCATGCGCTTGGACAGTTCGCCCATGCGTAGACCTTCGGGAAAGCGTTCCAGCTGCGCCATCAAGTCGAAGCGGGGCAAGGTGATGCCGAAGGTGGCGCGCAGGCGCGTGCGCACCTCGTTTTCAATCTTGACCGTGCACGAGAGCATGCGCAGCCACAGCTTGAGCGACTGGTGGTGGTCCTGCGTCAACCGGCTGGCCAGATCCAGCACGGGTTCGTCCTGCACATTGTCGGGTTCTTTATCCATGGTCTTCATTCCGTTACATGACTTCGCCGCCGGCGACGGCGATCGATTGTCCATTCATGGCTGCCGACGCGGGCAGGCATAGCCACGCCACCGCATCGGCCACTTCGCGCGGCTGCACCAGCCGCTGCTGCGGATTGCTGGCCGCCAGTTCCGCGCGCGCCGCATCTTCGCCGCGCCCCGTCTTGCGCACGATATTCTGCACGGCCTGGGCCACCATGTCCGTTTCCGTGTAGCCGGGGCAGACGGCGTTGACGGTGACGCCGCGCGGCGCCACTTCCAGCGCCAGCGCGCGCGTCAGGCCGATCACGCCATGCTTGGCGGCGACGTAGGCGCTGACGTAGCGGTAGCCTTTCAAGCCCGCCGTCGACGCCACGTTGACGATGCGCCCCCAACCCGCTTCCAGCATGCCCGGCATGGCCGCCTGGCAGCAGTGGAACACGCCCGTCAGGTTCACGGCCAGCATCTGCTGCCAGATGGCGGTATCCGTCTTGCCGAAAGGCGCCGCATGCGCCTGGCCCGCGTTATTGATCAAGATATCGATGCGGCCGAAATGCGCGGCGGCCTGCGCGAAACCCGCCTGCACGGACGCTTCCACGGCCACATCGAGCACACAGATGGCCACCCTGCCCGCATGGCCCTCTTCTTCCAGCTGCATGCGCGCGCGCGCCAGCCGCGCGCCGTCGCGCCCGGCCAGGGTGACGCGGGCGCCCGCGTCCAGCAACGCGCCCGCGCAGGCCAGGCCGATGCCGCTGCCGGCGCCCGTCACCAACGCATGCCTGTCGATTATCGCTTGCGTCTTCATGTCATCCTTCCAGCAGCCGCGCGGCTACCTGTTGCGGGGTGAGACCCGTATTGGCGGCCGCCAGCTGGCGCTCGCGCTGCAGATTGCGTTCCAGCTGCTGCTGGCCCGGCCGGTACTGTTTCGGCCAGACAGCTCCGGCGCCGCTGTAGCCGATGCGCGCCGTCTCCGTCAGGGTCCAGGCCGGGTTGGCCAGGTGCGGCCGGCCCACGGCGCACAGGTCGGCGCGCCCGGCGGCGATGATGCTGTTGGCGTGGTCGGCTTCAAAGATCGAGCCGACGGCCATACTGGCGATGCCCGCCTCGTTGCGCACGCGGTCGGCGAACGGTGCCTGGAACATGCGCCCGTAGACTGGCTGTTCGAGCTTGCTGACCTGACCCGAGGAGCAGTCGATCAGGTCGGCGCCCGCCTGCTTGAACAGGCGCGCGATGACGACGGCGTCGTCAGGCGTGATGCCGCCATCGACCCAGTCGTGGGCCGAGATGCGCACGCTCATGGGTTTATCTTGCGGCCAGGCGGCCCGCATGGCGCGAAATACGCGCAGCGGATAGCGGCAGCGGTTTTCCAGGCTTCCGCCATATTCATCCGTGCGGCGGTTGGTCAGCGGCGAGATAAAACTCGACAGCAGATAGCCGTGCGCGCAATGCAGCTCCAGCCAGTCGAAACCGGCGACGGCCGCCGCCAGGGTGGCGCGCACGAAATCCTGCTCGATGCGCGCCAGGTCGCTTTCCGTGGCCGCACGCGCCACCTGCGACACGCCGGCCAGGTATTGCTGCTCCGAGGCCGAGATCAGCGGCCAGTTACCCTCTTTCAAGGGCAGGTCGATGCCATCCCACATGGGCCGCGTCGAGCCTTTCGCCCCCGCGTGGCCCAGCTGCAGGGCGATCTTCGCATCGCTGTTCGCATGCACGACATCGACGATGCGGCGCCAGGCCTGCGTGTGCGCTTCGCTGTACATGCCCGGGCAGGCGGGCGTGATGCGCGCATCGGCCGACACGCACGTCATCTCGGCAAATACCAGCCCCGCGCCGCCCATGGCGCGTGCACCCAGGTGCATCAGATGGTAGTCGCCCGCCACGCCATCGACGGCGCTGTATTGCGCCATCGGCGAGACGGCGATGCGGTTTTTCAGCAGCACGCTGCGCAAGCGGAATGGCGTGAGCATGGGCGGCAAGGCCTCGTCCAGCATCGCCACGCCAGCCTGCTCGCCCGCGCGCCACGCCAGCCATCGCTCGTAATCGGCCACGTAGGCAGGGTCGCGCAGGCGCAGGTTTTCATGCGAGATGCGCTGGCTGCGCGTGAGCATGGAGTAGGCAAACTGCGGCGCTTCCATGGCGCTGTAGCGCTCGACGTTTTCAAACCATTCCATGGAATTGCGCGCCGCGCTCTGGATTTTCAGCACCTCGATGGCGCGCAGCTGCTGGTAGGCGGTCAGCGCAGCATCCGTACCGGCAGCGGCAGCGGCAGCGGCAGCGGCATGCTGGCCGAAACAGCGCGCCAGTTCGATCGCGTCTTCCAGCGCCAGCTTGGTCCCCGAGCCTATGGAGTAATGCGCCGTGTGGGCCGCGTCGCCCATCAGCACGACGGGCACGCCATCCTGGCGGTGCACCCATTGGCGGCAGACGATGCGGGGGAAGGTGATCCACTGGGCCGAGCCGCGCAGGTGCGGCGAATTGCTCAGCAAGCCGTGGCCATCGAGTTCCTCGGCGAACAGGGCTGCGCAAAAGGCGATGCCCTCTTCCTGGCTCATGGCATCGAGGCCCGCCGCACGCCACACATGTTCGGGCGTTTCGACGATGAAGGTCGAGGTCTCGCCGTCATACTGGTAGATATGCGCCTGGAACCAGCCGTGCGGCGTCTGGCGGAAGGCGAACGTGAAGGCCTCGAATTTCTTGCGCGTGCCCAGCCAGACGAAGCGGCAATGGCGCTGGTCGATCTCGGGCTGGTAGCTGGCCGCATAGCGGGTGCGGATGCGGCTGTTCAAGCCGTCGCTGGCGATCACCAGGTCGGCGCCGTACTGGCGCGCGATGGCCTGGTCGTCCTGCACTTCCGTCTCGAACACCAGCTGCACGCCAAGTTCCTCGCAGCGCGCCTGCAGGATGTTGAGCAGGCGCTTGCGGCCGATGCCGCAAAAGCCATGGCCCCCGGAGCGCACGGTCTCGCCCTTGAAGTGGATCTCGATATCGTCCCAGTGGTTGAACGCCTGCAGGATGGCGCGCGCCGTCGGCTCGTCCGCGTTGGCCAGATTGCCCAGGGTCTGGTCGGAAAACACGACGCCCCAGCCAAACGTGTCATACGGGCGGTTGCGCTCGATGACAGTGATGCGGTGCGCGGGGTCCTGCTTTTTCATGAGCAGGCTGAAATACAGGCCGGCGGGGCCGCCGCCGATGCAGACAATATTCATGGAGTGTCCGTGCGAAGTTTGAAGCGCTGCAGCTTGCCCGTTTCCGTGCGCGGCAGGGAAGGCAGGAAATGGATGGCGCGCGGGTATTTATACGGGGCGATCTGCTGGCGCACGAAGTCCTGCAGTTCGGCCGCAAGCAGGTCGCTGGCCTGGCAGCCCTCCTTGAGCACCACGTGCGCTTCGACGATCTGGCCACGCTCGGCGTCGGCGCGCCCGACCACGCCGCATTCGGCCACGGCCGGGTGGCGCAGCAGCGCCTCTTCCACTTCCGGGCCGGCGATGTTGTAGCCGGCCGAAACGATCATGTCGTCGCTGCGCGAGCGGTAATAGAAATAGCCGTCGGCATCCATCTCGAAGGTGTCGCCCGTCAGGTTCCAGCCATTCTGCACATACTCGCGCTGGCGCGGGTCGGACAGGTAGCGGCAACCGGTAGGGCCTTTCACGGCCAGGCGGCCCGTCACGCCGGGCGGCTGCGGCACGCCGGCGTCATCGACGATGCATGCCTGGTAGCCGGGGATGGCCTTGCCGATGGTGCCACGGCGGATGCCCTCGCCCGTGGCGGAAATGAAGATGTGCAGCATCTCGGTGGCGCCGATGCCGTCCGTCATGGCCAGGCCCGTCGCCGCCTGCCAGGCGTCGCGCGTGGCCAGCGGCAGCGCTTCGCCGGCCGAGACGGACAGGCGCAGGCTGCGCAAGTCGTGGCTGGCCGCCAGGGGCGCCATCTGGCGGTAAAAGGTGGGCGCCGTGAAGCAGATGGTGGCGTGATAGGCCTCGATGGCGCGCAGCAGGCCGTCGGGCGTGAGTTTTTCCAGCAGCACGGCGCAAGCGCCAAAGCGCAGGGGGAACAGCAGCAAGCCACCGAGGCCGAAGGTGAACGCCAGCGGCGGCGTGCCGATGAAGATGTCGTCGGCGCGCACCTGCAGCATGGAGCGGGGAAAGCAGTCGCAGATGGCCAGCAGGTCGCGGTGCATGTGCATGGTGCCTTTGGGGACGCCCGTCGTGCCCGAGGTAAAGCTGATCAGGCAGACGTCGTCGGCCGCCGTATCGCATGCGGCAAATGGCGCATCGTGGGCCGCCATGCGCTGTTCCAGTTCGACGCCCTCGGCGCCAAAGCACAGCATGGCGGGCAAGCCGGGCACGCCATCGAGTTCCCCGCGCAAGCCTTGCGCGCACAGCACGGCGTTCACTTCCGCCTTGGCCAGGATGGTGGACAGTTCACGCGCGCGCAGCAGCGGCATGGTGGGCACGGCGATGCAGCCCGCTTTCAGCACGGCCAGCAGGCAGGCGGCCATCATGGGCGTATTCGCGCCGCGCAGCAGCACGCGGTTGCCGGGGATCAGGCGCAGGTCGCTGCGCAGCACGTGGGCGATGCGGTCGACCTGCCGCGCCAGCTGCGCGTACGTCCAGCGCTGGCCGTCGGCAAGGATGGCGGTGCGCCCGCCGCCGCCATTGGCCACGGCGGCATCGAGCAGCGCGGCGACGCAATTGAGGCGCACCGGATACTGCAGTTCCGGCAAGTCAAGGCACAGCTGCGGCCAGAGTGCGCGCGGCGGCAAATGCGCGCGCGCAAAGTCGTCCTGGGGAGATGCGGTGGTAGGCGAAGGGTCGCTGCTCATGCTCATCCTGGCTGGTAGCGGGCGCGTGCACAAGGCCCGGAAGCAGATACTTTAAACCTAAAGTATTTTCCCGGCAAGCAAAAAACAGCAGATTCAGTCGATCCCGTCCTGTTGCCGCAGCAGGCGCGCCTGCTGCGCCACGCTGCGCGCCAGCGCGGCCAGCGCCGTCTGCATCTGGTCGCCATCGAGCACCGAGGCCTGCAGCAGGGCCATCATCCCGGCTTCCGCGCCATGCAACCCCAGGGTGCGGCAACCGAGGTGCAGCCGTTCGAGCTGCTGGCGCGCCTGGGCCGGCTCGCCGCGCGCCAGCAAGGCGTCGACCTGTTCGCTGGCGGCGACTATCTGCCCCTGGAAGCCCGTCAGATACGCCAGCAGGCGTTCGCTGTCGATGCCCAGCCGCTGCAAGGTGTCGCGCGGCGCCTCGGCCGGCAAGGCCGAGACGTCGAAGCAGGCGTCGATATGCTGGCGCACCTGCTCCGGCTGGAAAGGCTTGACGATGTAGCCGGCGGCGCCGGCCTGCACGGCGTCGCGCACCGTATCCTGGTCATTGGCCGACGACACGAGCACCAGCGGCATGGCATCAAGCGCGCTGTCGGAGCGGATTTTCTGCAGCAGTTCCATACCGGACAGGCGCGGCATGCGCAAGTCGCAGAAGCACAGCGACGGGCGCAAGCCGCCTTCGAGCTGTTCCCACGCCGCCGCGCCATCTTCGGCTTCCACGATATCGTGCACGCCACAGCTGTCGATCAAATGCATCAATACCATGCGCGACACGACATCATCGTCAACCACCAGTACTTTCATTGCTTTCTCCATTGGCGGCAGCGTCTCGGTGCCTGGCCGTATTCTACCCAGTTTCGCCGCGCGCTCCATGGCCGGCATTGCCTATTTTACATTTCCTTGTCCAAAACAGCTATTTGCGCCAACAGTGCGCGCAATTGCGGCAAATGCAGGGCCACCTGCGTCCAGCGCCCGCCGTCCGCCGCTTCTTCCATTTCCGTGCACAGCATGTGCAGCTGCGTTTCATCGAGGTAGGCGGCGCTGCCCTTCAAACCGTGCAGCAGGCGCCCGGCGTTGTCCTTGTCCTGCGCCGCCAGGGCGTCGTCGAGTTCACGCAAACGCCCTTCCAGGTCGGCGACGAAGGCGACGCGGATGCGCCGTTGCAGTTCGCCGCTGCGGATGGACTGGGAAGGCGCCGCGACGGGAACTGCCGGCGCGATGCCGAACAGGGCGTCGAGTTCGGCCTGTCCCCGCACCGTGCCGCGCGGCGCGTTCGACGGCATGCGCGGCAACATGAAACCGCGCTGCAGCTGGCGCTCGATGGCGCGCGCCAGCAAGCCATGCAGCACCGCCTCGTCGACGGGCTTGCTGAGGAAATCATCCATGCCGACGCCAAGATAGCGGCTGCGGTCTTCTTCGCTGGCGTTCGCCGTCAGGGCCACGATCATCAATTCCTGGTCGCGCACGGGCTGGTCCGGCCAGCCGCCCACGCGGATCAGGCGCGTCGCCGTGGCGCCGTCCATCTCCGGCATGCGCCCATCCATCAGGATCAGGTCATAGCGCGTATGCACGCAAGCCGCCACCGCCAGCACGCCGTTGGCGACCACGTCGACCCGGTGCCCCAGCTCTTCGAGCATGACGCGGATGATGATCTGGTTGGTGGGGAAGTCTTCCGCGCACAGCACGCGCAACTGGTGGCTGTGCGGCGCCAGCGCCACCTGCGGCACCAGCGGTGGCGCCACGCCATCGGCCAGCGGCAAGGTGAAGGCAAAGGTACTGCCCTGCCCCGGCGTGCTGGCCACCTCGATCTGGCCATCCATCAGTTCAACCAGCTGGCGGCAAATCGCCAGGCCCAGTCCCGTGCCGCCGTAGCGCCGCGTGGTGCTGGCGTCAGCCTGCTCGAACTTCTGGAACAGCCGCGCCATGGCATCGGCATCGATGCCGATGCCGCTGTCGCTGACGGTAAAGCGGATCAGGTTGACCTTGCGTCCGCCGCTGCCGCTGGCCACGCCGGCCCGTTCGACGCTCAGGCTGACCCCACCGCGCTGGGTGAACTTGAACGCATTGCCGACCAGGTTGACCAGCACCTGGCGCAAGCGGGTCGGGTCGCCCACCACGAAGGGCGGCAGGTCGGGCGCGAAATCGATGGCGAAACCGATGCTGCGCGCGGCAGCCTGCTCCTCGAACAGGGTGACGACCGTCTCGATCGCCGCGCCGAGCGCGAAGTCGATGTTTTCGATACTCAGCTTGCCCGCCTCGATCTTGGAAAAATCGAGCAAGTCATTGATGATCACCAGCAGCGACTGGGCGTTGGCCTGGCCGCGCAGGATCTGCTCGCGCGTGGCGTCGTGCAGCTGCTCGTCGCGCAGGGCAAAGCCCAGCATGCCGATCACGCCGGCCAGCGGCGTGCGCATCTCGTGGCTCATGTTGGCCAGGAATTCCGACTTCTGGCGCGTCGCATCCTCGGCCTTGCGCTTGGCCTGGCGCAGGCTTTCTTCGTTTTTCGTCAGGCTGCTGTTGACTTGCGCCAGCTTTTCCGACTGCGCCAGCACTTCGATTTCCTTGCTCTGCAACTCCGCCGTGCGTTCGCTGACCTGCTTTTCCAGTTCATTCTGCTGATGCCGCAGCGCGCGCACGCGCTGGCGGTACGCGCCATATATGGCGCCCAGCAGCAGCGCCGCCATCAGGGTGCGGAACCACCAGGTTTTCCAGAACGGCGGCAGGATCGTGATGGCCAGGGTGGCACCGCTCTCGTTCCACACGCCGTCCTTGTTGGCCGCCTTGACGCGAAACACGTAGTTGCCGGCATCGAGGTTGGTGTAGGTGGCAAAGCGCCGCCCCGCATCCGTCATGACCCAGTCCTGGTCGAAGCCTTCGAGTCGGTAGGCGAACATGTTGCGCTGGGGCGCGGCGAAATGCAGGGCCGCGAATTCCAGCGAAAAGACGCTTTCGCGGCTGGTCAGCACCAAGTTGCGCGTATGGTCGATCGCCGCCTTGAGCACGTGCGCGAACTCGCCGCGGCCGATGGCCACCGGCTTGTTGAATATCTGCAGCTCCGTGATGGCCACCAGCGGCGGCACGCGGTTGTCGTGGATATCCTCCGGCACAAACGCCGTCATGCCGTTGAAGCCGCCGAAATACATGGTGCCATCGGCCGCGCGCAGGGCCGCGCCATCGAAGTACGAGCCTTCCACGGTGCCATCGGCGCTGTCGTAATTGCGGAACAGGCCGCTGCGCATGTCGAGCCGCGTGATGCCGCTGTTCGTGCTCAGCCACAGCTGCTCGTTGTCGTCGCCGAGGATGCTGGCGACGGCGTCGTCGGCCATGCCATCCTTGCGCACGAAGCGGCGGAAGCGGATCTCGCCCTTGGCGTCGACGTCCATGCGGTTCAAGCCATTGGCCGTGCCCACCCACAGCACGCCGCGCTTGTCTTCGTGCAGGAAATGCACTTCATCGTGGCTCAGGCTATGCGGGTTTTGCGGATCGTGGCGGAAATGGCGGAAGTGGCCGCTGGCGCGGTCCAGCAAGTCCAGGCCGTGGAAGGAACCTATCCACAAGCGCCCCTTGCCGTCTTCCAGCACGGGCCGCACCATGTTGTCGGACAGGCTGTTCGGGTTGGCCGGGTCGTGGCGGTAGGTGGTAAAGCGGCGGCTGACGGGGTCGAAGCGGTGCACGCCGCCCCGCGTCGAGACCCACAGCATGCCGCTGCGGTCGCTCACGATATTGCGGATCGTGTCGCTGTTCGGGTCGCCGGCGGCAAAGCGCATGGTAAAAAAACGCCCGAGGGCCGGATCGAAGCGGTGCAAGCCCGTCGAGCCGCCCACCCACAGCACGCCGTCCGGCGCCTTGTACAGGGTGGTGACCTGCTCGTCGCGCGACATGCCGGGCGAGCTGCGCAGATCGAACAGCCGCGAGCTGCCGTCGCGCGTGTCGTACAGTTTCAGGCCGCCCTTGGTGGCCAGCCACAGCTTGCCATCGCCCGCATCGGCCACGGCGCGCACTTTCTTGTCCGCCAGCGCGCCCACGTCGCCGGGCGCGCGCGCCATGCGCGAAAAGCCGCCACTACCCAGGTCGACCCGGCTCACGCCGCTGTACCAGGAGCCGACCCAGAAGGTGCCCGCGCGGTCGCGGTACAAGGACGACAGCTGGTTGTCGGCGACGCTGAATTTGTCGCCCGTCTGATGCCGGTATTGCAGGAAGGTGTCGCTCGCGGGCAGCCAGCGGAACAGGCCGTCGGCATTGCTGCCCAGCCAGACGGTGGCGTCGACATCCTGGTACAGGCTGGCGACGCGGATGGCGGAAAAGCCATGCTTCTCGCCGAAGCGCACGCGCGCCTGCGGCGGCTGGCCGGCGCCGCCCAGGCGCCAGCGCTCGGCGCCCGCCATTGTGCCGATCCACAGGTTCTGCTGGCGGTCGATCAGCAGCGACTGGATCACGTTGTATTTCGAGCCTGGCTCCGTGTCGACGGCAAAATGCTCGAAGCGCTCGCTGCCCGGCGCCAGCATGTCCAGGCCCGTTACCGTGCCGATCCACAGGCGCTGTTGCGCGTCCAGCGCCAGCGCCTTGATTTCATTGTCGCCCAGGCTGTGCGGATTGCCCTCTTCATGGTGCCAGGTGCGGAAGGTGCCCGTGGCGGGGTCGAAATGCTGCAAGCCGTCCGAGGTGGCGATCCAGAAGCCGCGCGCGCCATCGTCGAGGATGGCGTGGATATGCCGGTTGCCGTTGCCGCGCTTGCTCTTTTCGGCCGGGACGTAATGGATGAAGGTCTGGCTGGCGGCGTCGAAGCGGTCCAGGCCATTGTCGGTGCCGATCCACAGCTGGCCCTGGCTATCGACATGCAGCTCGCCCACCCAATTGTCGGCCAGGCTGGTCTTGTCGCCCTCGATATTTTTATAGACGACCATGCGGTAGCCATCGTAGCGGCTCAGGCCAGACTGGCTGCCGAACCACATATAGCCCTGCCGGTCCTGGGCGATGGCCAGCACCGATTCCTGCGCCAGGCCCTGGTCGACGCTGAGCTGGTCGAAACGCAGGGTGGGCGCAGGCGCCGCCGCGGCCGGGACGCCCAGCAGCAGAATTAACAGTAAAGCAACATCGTAAACACGTCGAAATACCAGCACAATCGTCCTGTCAAAAAAAACGCGAAAAACCCGCACACCGCTCCAGGGGCCGTCTCAGGAACCAAAGAACGCCAGGACATCATCCTTGCGGGCTTGCGTATCGCGCTGTCCAAGACGGATCAGCTCGTTAGTATACGTCGATTCGAACAATAAATACGATGCCAGCGCCGCGCCGCGCGCTTCGGCCGCGCCGATACCCGACAACATGGTGCGGATGGGACGGGGCAAACTGCCGATATGCCGGCTGGCGATGGCGTCGAGCCGCTCGGACGGCGCGATGACCAGCAATTCCACGGGCCGCAAGGCCGTCTTGCCCAGCAATTCGGGCGGCAGCATCGACAGGGTCAGGTTGATGCGGTTCAGACGCTCGATGTCGACGGCCAGCCCATCGAGGAAGATCGACGACAGCGCGTGGCCGGCAATCTGCGCCAGGCTTGGGTAGCGTGCCGCTTCGGACGCGGCGGGCGCCGGTTCCGTCATCCGTCCCGCCCCCACCACCAGCACCTTGTTCGCGCCCAGGTGGATCGCCGGCGAGATCGGCGCCAGCTGGCGCATGGAACCGTCGCCGCAGTATTCGCGCTGGCCGCCCACGTACAGGGGCACGGCGGGAAAGATGAAGGGGATGGCGGCCGAGGCGAGCAAGTGCTCCACGCCGATCTGGTCCGGCAGGGCCAGGCGCTGCGTGCGCACCCAGGGCGCGATATCCTCGGCCGTCTGGTAAAACGTCATGTGGCGGCTGCCCGAGTACGACGACGCCGTCACGGCCAGCGCATGCAGCAGGCCGTCGGCCAGGGCCGCGTCCAGGCGCGGCAGGTCGAGCATGCGGTGCAGCAGGCTGACCAGCGGCGTGTTGTCGAGCAGGGAACTGGGCGGCGATGCGTGCCACTGGCGCAGCAGCCAGCCGAACGACAGCAACGACAGCCAGCGCGCGCCCGAGCGGATCACGCCCAGCGAATCGGCCCGGTAGACTTGCTCGACTTCGATGTGCTGCCACACGTCGAGCAGCTTTTGCACGCCTTCGCCGAAGTTGTCAGCACGGCAGGCCAGCGCCGTGGCGTTGATGGCGCCGGCCGAGGTGCCGCAGATGATGTCGAACGGGTTGCGCGCCGGCGCCCAGCCCGCTTCCCACAAAATCGCCGAAATCGCCTGCAGCACGCCCACCTGGTAGGCGGCACGGGCGCCTCCTCCCGTGAGTATCAAGCCTGTTTTATTTTGCATTCCCATGCCGGCAGATTAGCAGGGTCTTGATACTTTGTGGAAAAGTTTCAATCTCCCTTGACCATGCCTTCACGACGCGGATCGGCGCCGCCAAACCAGAAATCCTTGCCGTGCGCATTCAGCCGCATGATGCCCTGCAAGCCCGAGTTCTGCTCGATCACGCGCACCTCGTGGCCCATCGCCTGCAGCGCCTCGACCTGGGCGGCGGGCGCGCGGCCCTTTTCCAGCTCCGTCGGGCCATTGCGGCTGCCGAAGTTCGGCAGGCTGATCGCCTGCTGCACGTTCAAGCCCCAGTCCATGGTGCCGACCAGCACCTTGGCGACATAGTTGATGATGGACGAGCCGCCGGGCGAACCCGTCGCCAGCACCAGCTTGTGCGTGCCCTTCTCGAACACGAGGGTGGGCGACATGGCGCTGCGCGGACGCTTGCCCGCTTCGACCCGGTTGGCGATGGGGCCGTCGGCATCGCGCGAATCGAACGAGAAATCCGTCAGCTGGTTATTCAGCAAAAAGCCGTCGACCATCTGGCGCGAACCGAACGCGTCTTCCACGCTGGTGGTCATCGACAGGCCGCCCCCAAAAGCGTCCACCGCCACCAGGTGCGAGGTCGACGGGCGCTGCAAGGCGTTGTCCATGCCCCACGCCACCTGCATGCCCGGCGGCGTGCCAGGCATGGCCTTGCCCATGGATTTGTCGCCGATCAGCGAGGCGCGCTGCGCCAGGTAGGTTTTATCCAGCATCGAAGCGACGCCATTGCCGGGCAGCGGCACGAAGTCCGTGTCGGCCACGTAGCGGTTCCGGTCCGCGTAGGCCAGGCGCCCCGCTTCCGAGAACAGGTGGATCGCCTGCGCATCGAGCACGCCGTCGACGGGCGCATACGGCCGGATATCCTTCACTTCCAGCATGCCCAGCATCTGCGCGATGGCGATGCCGCCCGACGATGGCGGCGGCATGCCGCACACGGTCCAGGCCTTGTAGTCGCTGCAGACGGGTTCGCGCACCTTGGCGCGGTAGCCGGCGATGTCCTGCGCCGTCAGCTTGCCCGGATTGGTCGGATGCGCTGCCACCTTGGCGGCGATGTCGCGCGCGATGCGGCCGTTGTAAAACGCGTCGGCGCCGCCACGGGCGATCTCGCGCAGGGTGCGCGCCAGCTGCGGGTTTTTCAGCACGTGGCCGACGGGCCAGGCCTTGCCGTCCGGATCATAGAAATACGCGGCGGCGACAGGGTCGCGCTTCAGGGCCTGGTCCCAGTTCAGCAAGCCGTTGAGGCGCTGGCTGACGGGAAAGCCGCCGTGCGCCAGCTTGATGGCGGGGCCGAACAGGGTCGCCCACGGCAGCTTGCCGTGCTCCTTGTGCGCCAGTTCCAGCATGCGCAGCACGCCCGGCGCGCCCACGGAACGCCCGCCCACCACGCCCGTGGCGCGCGAAACGGGGCTGCCGTCGGCATTCTGGAACAGGTGTTCATCGGCGCTGGCAGGCGCCGTTTCGCGCCCGTCGAACGCTTGCACGCCCTTGGCCGTGGAGTACAGCAAAAAGGCGCCGCCGCCGATGCCCGACGATTGCGGCTCGACCAGGGTGAGCACCAGCTGCGTGGCGATGGCCGCGTCGATGGCGCTGCCGCCCTTTTTCAGCATCTGATAGCCGGCATCGGCGGCCAGCGGATTGGCGGCGGCGACCATGAATTTCTGTGCCGCCCAACCCGATTTCTCCGCATACGCGGTGGCGATTTCCGGTGCCTTTTGCGGCACTTCGGCAAATGCGGGACTGGCAGCGAGGGCTCCCAGCAAGGTCAGGCTCAGCGCCAGCGGCTTCAATGTGATCATGGATTCTCCGATAAAAAAAGGGCGCACAGCCAGGCAAGGCTGTACGCCCCATACGGGGGTATCCTACATCAAATCACGCTAGGCTTATTTGGGCTGCATGCGGATCGCGCCGTCCAATCTAATTGTTTCGCCATTGAGCATGACGTTTTCCACGATGGCTTTCACCAGTTGCGCGTATTCGCCGGGCTTGCCCAGGCGCGATGGGAACGGCACCATCTTGCCCAGCGCGTCCTGCACTTCGGCCGGCATGCCCAGCAACATCGGCGTTTCGAAAATGCCGGGCGCCACCGTCATCACGCGGATGCCGTTGCGCGACAGGTCGCGCGCCATCGGCAGGGTCAGGCCCACCACGGCCGCCTTCGACGACGCATACGCGGCCTGGCCAATCTGGCCATCGTAGGCCGCCACGGAAGCCGTGTTGATGATGATGCCGCGCTCGCCTTCGGCCGTCGCATCCTGTTTTGCCATGGCGTCGGCGGCCAGGCGGCACATATTGAAGGTGCCCACCAGGTTGATGTTGACGACCTTCTGGAACAGGGCCAGCGGATGCGGGCCATCCTTGCCCACGGTTTTCACGGCAGGCGCCACGCCGGCGCAGTTGACCAGGCCGCGCAAGGTGCCCAGCTTCGTGGCTGCCGCCACCACGGCCAGGCCGTCCTCTTCCGACGTCACGTCGCACTGGACGAACACGCCACCGAGTTCAGCGGCCAGCGCCTGGCCCGCTTCCGTCTGCACGTCGGCCAGCACGACCTTGCCGCCGGCCGCCGTCAGCATGCGCGCCGTGGCGGCGCCCAAGCCCGATGCGCCGCCCGTGATGATGAATACATTGTCCTGAATCTGCATGAAATCTCCTGAGTGATAAGGGCCGTGTTCCCGGCGCCTGATGGTTGATACATGATGCCATCATTACGTTTACGTAAACGTAATGTCGGCGACAATTGTAGCCATTTTTATGGTCACCGAGCGAAAACTTGCAGCGCTGGCGAATGAGAAAGTTAAAAACACTGCATGAAAGCGCCATTGCGGTGGCAGATGCGCCCGTTGGCATCGAGCGTGGCGTTGCCCGCGCCGTTGTAGCGCGCGCCTGCCGCATCGCGGCAACCGCCTGAGTCGCATGAGCCGATGGGCTGCGGCGCGCGCGGCATCGGCACGGCCGGGCTGGGCGGCAGGGGCGCGATGGGCACGACCGGTGACGCAGGCTGCGCCGGCATGCGGCCGATCACTTGCGCCACGGAACGGCGCGGCTGCACGGGCGGCGCCGGGCGGCACGGCTCCACCGCCAGCTTGCCGCTGTCGCGCGGGTCGAGCTGGCACACGGGCAAAGGCTCAGTCAAGGACTCGGCAGGCGCCGCCTGCTCCTGCGCCCGGGCATGGCCGCCAGCGAGCAGCATGGAGCACGCCAGTGCCGATATCGTTTTTGCCAGCCTCTTCATGCTGCCTCCCAAGCATCCATCGCAACTTTCATTATTGGCACACGCCGCGCCAGATGCCAGCGCGGGTAACAATTTGTCACGCTTGTACCTGCCATGCGCACAGCGTAACGGTGTTTTATTTCCTTTCAGCACTTTCCTTCTTGCCAGTATGGCATTACAATAAGAACGATTCTTATTCTCATTCGCAGGATGGGAGCGCATTTTTTACTCTTTTCATTCATTCATACCCGAGCCACCCGGAAGGCAGCCAGGAAATAACAACATCCGGAAAGTTCACCATGACCAAGCGTAGTCCCGCCTTCGCAGCCCCCGTTTCCACTCCCGCCCGCTCCATGCATTCCGCCGCCCTGCTCCTGCCCTGCCTGCTCTCGCTGGCCGTCAGCAACGCCTGGGCCGAAGGCAATGTGGCCGCCGATCCCACCATGAACACGGTGGTCGTCACGGCGTCCGGCACGGCCATCGACATCAAGGATGCGCCGGCCAGCATCAGCGTCATCACGCGCGAGGAAATCGAGCGCCAGCCCGTGTATGACTTGAATACCTTGCTGCGCCGTATCCCCGGCGTGACGGGCGGCACCGGCCCCGAAGGCGAAGCGTCGAAGATCAAGCTGCGCGGTTTGCCCGACAAATACACCCTGATCCTGGTCGACGGCAAGCGCGTGGGCAGCTCGAGCGACACGGCTTACCGTCCCGACCTGGGCCGTCAGGACTTGAACTGGATCTCGCCCGACATGATCGAGCGCATCGAAGTGGTACGCGGACCCATGTCGTCGCTGTACGGTTCGGACGCCATGGGCGGCGTGATCAACATCATCACGCGCAAGGTGCCGGGCAAGTGGAACGGTTCGGCCACGGCCAACTACACGCAACCGCAGGAAAGCGACCGCGGCACGGCGCACCAGCTGGGCGTGAACCTGGCCGGTCCCCTGTCGGACACGGTGGGCATGCGCCTGGGCGTGAGCCAGACGCGCCAGAATCCCGATGAAAAATACTTCGAAAAAGCGGGCAGCATGGGTGGCGAACGCAACCAGACTGTCTCGGGCCAGCTGACCTGGGCGCTGGACAAGAAACAGAACCTGTCGCTGGACGCCAGCTATGGCAGGCAGGAAGCCAGCGGTTCGAGCACACGCGATGCGGACGGCGAGTCGCTGGTTCCCAGCTGGGGCGCCAACAAGCTGATACGCAAGAGCGTCAGCCTCGGCTACGAAGGCCGCTGGGACTTCGGCAAGACCACGGTCAACCTGTATCACAACGATTTCGACAACCAATTCGTCGGCACGGTGGCCAAATCCAAGGACAGCACGCTCGATGCCAGCCTGGAAAAACGGGTCGGCTGGGGCGGCATCGAGCAAATGCTGGTGATGGGCGGCCAGTGGAAGCACCAGGAATTGACGAACACGAACACCATCGGCACCGTACCCACCGATTACCTGGGCAACACCGTGAGCGGCGCGACCCTGTCCGGCACCACCTCGGCCCTGTTTGCGGAAGATCAATTGTTCCTGCGCGAGGACTTGACGGCCACGGCCGGCTTGCGCCTCGATCACCACAGCAAGTTCGGCAACCATTACAGTCCGCGCCTGTACCTGGTGTACCACCCTGCCCCCGCCTGGACCATCAAGGGCGGCATCTCGCAAGGCTTCCGCGCCCCGAGCCTGAAGGAAAACTCGCCAGCGGCAGCGACCAACTCGGCCGGACGCGGTTGCGGCAGCCTCAAGCCGCTGGGCTACATCAAGGGCGACTGCTACATGGCCGGCAATGCGGACTTGAAGCCGGAAACGAGCACGGCCGGCGAGATCGGCGTGGCGTGGGAACAGAATGGCTGGGATGTGGGCCTGACCTACTTCCACACGGATTTCAAGAACAAGATCGACTATGCGCCGCTGGGCTTTTACCAGCAGCGCTGGTGGACCAAGATGACGAATATCCAGAAGGCGCGCACCAGCGGCCTGGAAGCGACGGCCACCATCCCGCTGACGAAAAACCTGAACTGGCGTAACAACGTCACCTACATGGCGGAAGCGAAAAACCTGACCACGGGCGCCAACCTGCTGTCGACGCCAAAACTGTCGTGGTACTCGGCGCTGGGCTGGCAAGTCAACGACCAGCTGTTCGGCGAAGTATCGGCCCAGTACACGGGCAAGGAACTCGACGCCGGCAAGCTGGCCGACAAGGCCTACACCATCGTCGACACCGTCGTGTCGTACAAGGTCACGCCGCAATGGACCGTGCGCGGCGGCGTGCAAAACCTGTTCAAGAAGGGTCCGACGGCCGATGGACTGGTCGACTATTACGTGCCGGGACGGCGCATGTTCGTCGGCCTGACGTCGCGCTTCTAAGCGGCTAGTAACGGGGCGGCGGCGTATCGGGCGGCGGCGTGGCGGCATTCGCCGGCACGCCGCCCAGCATCCGCCCGGCCGCGGGCACCTTGTGGCCGCTCGCATACATGCACTTCTGATAAGAATCATCGTAGCTGCGCTGCATGCCATGCGAGGAACTATCGGCCGCGCCCAGGCCGGCCAGTTGCGCCTGCGCGTAGCCACGGCAACTGCCGTCAGCGACGCGGAATTGCTCGAGGCTCTTGCCCGTGCCGGGCAAGGCCGTGGCCGACGGCCCTTCCGGCATCACCGTGCAGGCGGCCAGCAGCAGGGGCACCAGCAGGCCGGCACGCCCCATCAACGATTTCGTGTTCATCTTCGCCTCCCCGTCAGCGCACGCTGGTCGGCAGCACGGCACGCCATGCCGTACTGCAATTTTTCACATAGGGATAATAGCCCTGCGGCCTCGCGCAGTAGTACCACATCTGCGCCGTCGGCTCGCCGCCCTGCTCGATGTACACGGGCGGCGGCTGCACGATCAGGGTGCGCCCATATGGATAGGGATAGCCATACCACGGGTCGCCATACCAGCCAGGCCCGTAGCCATACCACCAGGGATATCCCACCCAGACGCCCACGTGCGAACGACCATGGAAGTGGCCGTGGCCGCCGTGAAAGCCGCCATGCCGGCCCGGCGCCGCCTGGGCTACTCCCGCCGTGACCGCCAATACCAACAGCGCCGCCAGCGCGCCGCCCTTCCTGCTGATGCTGTCCATGACATCCTCCCGCCTTCATGCCCAACTGTGACACTCGTTTCATTATTGACAGAGAGCCAGCACAAGCAAAGGCGCCGTAACAATTGCTCACCTTTGATACGCCGAGGATATGGACGGCAGGAAAGTTTCATTTGCGCAAAATACAAACAGCCCCGCGGCGCTGGCCACGGGGCTGCGGGGATGGCGCAGTTTATTGCGCGGGCAAGCTTTGCACGGGTGTCGCCGGTGCCAGGATGGGCGGCGCGGGCGCGTGGATGGGCGCCGGCGCCTTGACGGCCAGCCAGCCCGTGGCCGGCAGCAGCGGCACCAGCAGCAGGGCCACGATATTGATGATCTTGATCAAGGGGTTCACTGCCGGCCCGGCCGTATCCTTGTACGGGTCGCCCACCGTGTCGCCCGTGACGGCCGCCTTGTGCGCGTCCGACCCCTTGCCGCCGAAATGGCCATCCTCGATGTATTTCTTCGCATTGTCCCAGGCGCCGCCGCCCGTGGTCATGGAAATGGCCACGAACAGGCCCGTGACGATCGTCCCCATCAGCAAGCCACCAAGCGCCGCAGGCCCCAGCAGCATGCCCACGACGATGGGCACCACCACGGGCAGCAGGGACGGCACGATCATTTCGCGGATGGCCGACGCCGTCAGCATGTCCACGGCCTTGTCGTATTCTGGCCGCGCCGTGCCTTCCATGATGCCCTTGATGTCGCGGAACTGGCGCCGCACCTCCACCACCACGGCGCCGGCCGCGCGGCCCACGGCTTCCATCGCCATGGCGCCGAACAGATACGGTATCAAGCCGCCGATGAACAGGCCGACGATGACCATGGGGTTCGACAAATCGAACGTGATGTGCTGGCCCACGGATTCGAGCGCATGCGTGTAGTCGGCGAACAGCACCAGCGCGGCCAGCCCGGCCGAGCCGATGGCGTAGCCCTTGGTGACGGCTTTGGTCGTGTTGCCGACGGCATCCAAAGGGTCGGTGATGGCGCGCACGGAGTCGGGCAAGCCCGACATTTCCGCGATGCCGCCCGCGTTATCCGTGATGGGGCCATACGCGTCAAGGGCGACGATGATGCCCGCCATCGACAGCATGGAAGTGGCCGCGATGGCGATGCCGTACAGGCCCGCCAATTGATACGATATCAGGATGGCGACGCAGACGGCCAGCACCGGATACGCCGTGGACTTCATCGACACGCCCAGGCCGGCGATGATGTTCGTGCCGTGGCCCGTCGTCGACGCTTCGGCGATGTGGCGCACGGGCTTGAAATCCGTGCCCGTGTAGTACTCGGTGATGTACACCATCAGGCCCGTGAGGACGATGCCGACGACGGTGGCGCCCAGCATCTTGTAGCGCATGGCGTCGTCGGGCCACAGCAGCCACGTCACCACGGCAAAGCCGACCAGCGACAGGCCGGCCGCCCACCACAGGCCCGTGTACAGGGCCGACATGATCTTCTTGCCGGGGGCCGTCTTCACCATCGAGCAGCCGACGATGGATGCGAGGATGGAGACGGCGCCCAGCAGCAGCGGGTAGATGATGGCCGTGCTGCTGGCCTCTGCCATCAGCAGTGCGCCCAGCAGCATGGTGGCGATCAGGGTCACGACATAGGTTTCGAACAGGTCGGCCGCCATGCCGGCGCAGTCGCCCACGTTGTCGCCCACGTTGTCGGCGATGACGGCCGGGTTGCGCGGATCGTCCTCGGGGATGCCCGCCTCCACCTTGCCCACCAGGTCCGCGCCCACGTCGGCGCCCTTGGTAAAGATGCCGCCGCCGAGCCGCGCGAAGATGGAAATGAGCGAGGCGCCGAAGGCCAGGCCGATCAGGGGCTTGATCAGGTCATGCTGCGTGAGGCCGGGCGCGCCCGTCGTCGCCAGCAGCCAGTAGAACAGGGTCACGCCCAGCAGGCCCAGTCCCACCACCAGCATGCCCGTGATCGCCCCGCCCTTGAAGGCCACGTTCAGCGCCTGGTTGATGCCCAGGGTGGCCGCCTGCGCCGTGCGCACATTGGCCCGCACGGAGACATTCATGCCGATGAAGCCGCAGGCGCCCGACAGCACGGCGCCGATCAAGAAGCCCAGCGCCGTGTGCAGGCCAAGCAGCGCATAGATGGCGATCAATAACACCACGCCGACGATGGCGATGGTGCGGTACTGGCGCGCCAGGTAGGCGGCCGCGCCCTGCTGGATGGCCAGGGCAATTTCCTGCATGCGCGCGTTGCCGGGATCCTGCCTCAGGATCCAGCTGCGCGACACCAAACCGTAAATGACTGCGACCACGCCGCAGGCTACCGCAAACCACAAGCTGGCTGCCATATCGTCCCCTTCTGTTTTTATCCGACGTCATTGCCAACAGCTGCAGACCGCACCGGGTAGGCACGCGCAGCCAGGAAAACACGACCTGCAAAAAACCTGAACTACGAAAACGATGCGGCACCGCTGGCGAAAAGCGGGCACAAAAAAAGCGGACACTCAGGTCCGCTTTTCATAAACTGCTTATTCCGCCAGGGCGGCAAATGCGCTGTCGCGGATTTGCTCGACCGGACCGACGCCGGCGATGCGGCGGTATTTCGGTGCGCCTGGCAGGCCGGACTTGGCCCAGTCATTGTAGTAGCCCAACAAGACCTTGGTCTGGTTGTGGTACACGTCCAGGCGCTTCTTGACCGTTTCCGCCTTGTCGTCGTCGCGCTGGATCAGCGGTTCGCCGGTGATGTCATCGACGCCGTCGACCTTGGGCGGGTTGAATTTGACGTGATACACGCGGCCCGAACCCGGGTGGCTGCGGCGGCCGTCCATGCGCTCGATGATCGAAGCGTCAGGCACGTCGATTTCCAGCACGTAGTCGACATTGATGCCGGCGTCTTTCATGGCGTCCGCTTGCGCGATGGTGCGCGGGAAGCCGTCGAACAGGTAGCCATTGGCGCAATCGGCTTCCTGCAGGCGATTCTTGACCAGGCCGATCATGATGTCGTCCGACACGAGGCCGCCCGCATCCATGACTTTTTTCGCGGCCAGGCCCAGTTCGGAGCCTTCCTTGATCGCCGCGCGCAGCATGTCGCCCGTGGAGATTTGTGGAATGTTGTATTTTTCTTTGATGAAATTAGCTTGGGTGCCCTTGCCGGCACCGGGTGCTCCTAAAAGTATCAGACGCATTGAAAAGTTCCTAAAAAACAGATTTTGGATGGTGGTATGTGTAATTTTTTTTAGATGGTGTTGCTAAGGCTATCTTTCCCTACGAAACTTACCACAAAAAATCCCCGGAACGCCAGTTTGCTATCGAATTGCTATGCCCTGATTGATCAAAGCCAGCAATTCGCGCGGCGCACGTTTCAAAATGTGGTTTTTACTGCAGGCGCACAAAATTATATTTGCACGCCTGCCGTTTTGCGGGTAGCGCTTACAGGGCGCCGTAGTGGGCTTGCACCCTGGCAAGATCTTCCGGCGTATCGACACCGGCGGCCGGGGCGCTATCGGTCACGTGGACGGCGATGGCAACACCGTGCCACAGCACGCGCAGCTGCTCCAGCGCTTCGATGGCTTCCAGCGGCGAGGCGGACAATTGCGGATATTCTTGCAAAAACGCATTGCTGTACGCATACAGGCCGATATGCCGCAGGGGCACGTAACCTGCCGGCAAGCTGTCTTTCGACTGCGCGAAGCCGTCGCGGTGCCACGGGATGGTGGCGCGCGAGAAATACAAGGCGCGGCCGTTCTTGTCCAGCACGACCTTCACCACGTTCGGATTGAACGCGTCGGCCACATCATGCAGCGGATGGGCGCAGGTAGCCATGGGGACGGCGGCGCTGATCTGCGCCGCGCAGGCGGCCAGCAGGGCCGGATCGATCAACGGTTCGTCGCCCTGCAGGTTGACGACGACGGCGTCCAGCGGCAGCCCGAGCGTGCGCGCCACTTCGGCGATGCGGTCCGTGCCCGACGGATGGTCGCTGCGCGTCATGCACACTTCCACGCCATGCGCGGCGCAGGCGGCACGGATGCTGTCATGGTCGGTGGCGACGATGACGCGCGCGGCACCCGAGAGCAGCGCCTGCTCGGCCACGCGCACCACCATGGGTTTGCCGCCCAGGTCGGCCAGCGGCTTGCCCGGCAGGCGCGTCGAGGCCAGGCGGGCCGGGATGATGACGATGAACGCCATCGTTATTCCACTGCGTCTTGCAGGGTGCGCGCTTCGTCCGCCCACATGATGGGGATGCCATCGCGGATAGGATAGGCCAGGCGGTCGGCGCGGCAAATCAGTTCCTGCGCCTTCTTATCGTGTTCAAGCGGACCCTTGCAAACAGGGCAGACCAGGATATCAAGCAGTCGAGCGTCCACGACATTTCTCCACAATTTGTTGGGCCAGCGCGCTATCGATGCGCGCACTGACGGGGACGACCCACAGTCTCGGGTCATCTTTGAGATGTTCAATTTGCGCACATTTTACTGCATCCTTCTCGGTGATCAAGATCACATCCGTGTCGAGGGCGGCAAATGGCTGGTCGAGGAAGTCGTGGTGGTCGGGCAGGGGCAGCTCCGTGAAGTCCAGTCCGGCCCCGCGCAGCATGGTAAAGAAGCGCTGAGGATTGCCGATGCCGGCCGCCGCCACGATGCGCTGGCCGCTGGCCGCCAGGTCTGCAAGGGCCATGCTTTCGCCGCGGTTCAGCAGGCGTTCGGCCACGCCGCCATCGAGCCGCATCTGCACCACCAGCCCGCCTTGCGGCGCGACCTGGCCCACCAGTGCCGGCGCCAGCTCGGGCGCATTGATCACCGTCACGTCGCGCCGCCGGCGCGGCGATTCGCGCAGCGGTCCAGCCGGCAGCAGCCAGCCATTGCCGGCGCCGCGGCCGTCGAACAGCACGATTTCCACGTCGCGCTGCAAGGCGTAATGCTGCAAGCCGTCGTCCGTCACCAGCACGTCGACGTCCGGGTGCGCGGCCAGCAGCGCCCTGCCCGCTTGCGCGCGGTCGCGCCCCACCATCACGGGGCAGCCGCCGCGCTGGAAGATCAGCAGCGGCTCGTCGCCCACCTGCTGCGGCGTGGAGGCAGCGCTGACGGCGCGCGGCAAGCGGTCGGCGCTGCCATGGCCGCGCGAAATGACGCCCGGGCGCATGCCCGCGTCGCGCAAGGCTTGCACCAGCCAGATCGTCAGCGGCGTCTTGCCCGTGCCGCCGATGAAAATATTGCCGACGACGACGACGGGCACGGGCAGGCGCGCCGATGTCAGGAGGTTGGCCCGGTACAGGCCGCGCCTGACGCTGCTCAAGGCGCCGAACAGCAGCGACACGGGCCACAGCGCGCACGCCAGCGGGCCGCGCGTCAGCCAGGCGCGGGTGAGAGTGGATTCAAGCTTGAGGGGTGAGGAAGTGGGCATGCGGTGAAGGGTAAAGGGCTGGGGTCTGACCCGGCGGGTCAGACCCCAATTTTGTTGCCGGTAACGGTAGGAACTTACTTGCCGCCCGCCTGCGCCGCAAACGTCAGCTTTTCATAGCCGGCCAGTCGCGCCGCTTCCATCACGTGGATGACCATCTGGTGCATGGCGAACTGGTCGGCGTTGACCACCACCACGGGCGTCTGCGCGGGCGCCTTGCCGCCATTGGCCGCCTTGGCCGCATCCTGCAAGGCGTCGGCCAGGCCGGCCACGTCGCGGAACGAGACGGGTTCGCGGTTGACCGTGTAGTTACCCTTGGCATCGATGGTGACGTCGAGCTGCTGCGGCTTGTCCTTCGCTTGCTCGGCATCGGCCGTCGGCAAGGTGATCTGCAGCTCCGTGAATTTGCTGTAGGTGGTGCTGACCATGAGGAAGATCAGGATCACCAGCAGCACGTCGATGAACGGGATCAGGTTGATTTCGGGGTCTTCACGCCCCTTGCCTTTGCGGAAGTTCATTGGCGGCCACTGTGGACGATGTCGACGAACTTGACCGCTTGTTGCTCCATGTCAATGACGAAGCTGTCGACGAGGGCGCGGAAGTGGCGGTAGAAAATCAGGGCCGGCATGGCGATGGCCAGGCCAAAGGCCGTGTTATACAAGGCGACGGAAATACCATGCGACAGCGCCGCGTTCGACGCGGTGGCGCCGGGCGAGGCAAAAATCTCGATCATGCCGATCACCGTGCCGAACAGCCCCATCAGCGGCGCCAGGGTGGCGATGGTGCCCAGGGTCGTCAAGAAACGTTCCAGCGTGTGAGCCACGCCGCTGCCTGCCTCTTCGATCGATTCCTTCATCACTTCGCGCGGCGCGTCGACGTTGCGCAGGGCGGCGGCCAGCACCACGCCCAGCGGCGAGTTGTCTTCCAGCTTGGCCACCGTGTCCGGCGTGATCTTGCCGCTGCGATACACCTGCACCACTTCATCAAACAGCTTGCGGGGCAGTATCTTGACGCGGCGCAAATACAGCAGGCGCTCGATGATCAGGGCCAGGGCGACGATGGAAGCGATCAACAACAGCCAGATGGGCCAGCCAGCGGCTTGAAATATAGCGAGCAAAAGAAACTCCTGATAGAGGAAAGGCGATGGACCGCCCGAACAGCCTGTATTGTACCGAGCGCCGAAGACCGATTGTACGTCCGCGCGGGAATGGCGCAATGTAGCGCGTTGCCGCGCCGGCGGCAAGTGGCGCCCGCATGGCACTTGTCCACACGGCTCGGCGGGCGTGCGCCAAGCACGCCCAGTTTTGCACACTTTGTGTGGATAAGATTGTGAGCAAGCATGAAGTCCAGCATGCAAGCCCTTGATTTACAAACGAATTATTGTACTGCGCAAAATACAGGCATAGCAGCTTATCGACAGTAGTCAATGTCATAAAATCAAGAATTCAAGAGTTCTGCACATTTACTGTGGACAAGATTGTGCGCAAAGCCGAGGAATTCAATTAAGTCATTGATTTTAAAAGAAATTAAATCAATGCACAAAAAAGTGGCAGCGAGCGTGAAATCGACGCCAGGGAGACCGTCAAAGTTCTGCACACAATCTGTGGACAAGATTGTGTGCAAGCGCAAGGATACGCGCTAAGTATATTGATTTATATCGTTTTTATTGCCATGCATAAAAATGTGGCAAGCGCTGAAAAGCGGGCTTTTATCGGCCCGATTGCGCTTCGAAACGGCAGTTTTCCACCGCAAAGGCAGTTTCGCACATAAAGTGTGGATAAGATTGTGAGCAAGCGGATTGACTCCATGCAAGAGCATTGATTTTAAAGGAGTTTTTTTCAATGCTGAAAAATAAGGCAGCGTAACGACCTGGCCGCGCGGTGGAAAAGCAAGCGAAAAAGCGAAATGATTTATGCAGTTTTGCACATATTCTGTGGATAAGATTGTGAGCAAGGCCCATGATGTGATGCTATACCATTGATTTATATGGCTATTTTTATGCTGCGCAAAATTCAGGCAAGCCATGCCATGAGCATTCCGGTGGATAAATCCGGCGCCACGCCAGAGTTCTGCACATTTTTTGTGGATAAGATTGTGCGCAAGGCCATGCATGGCATACTAAGCGATTGATTCCTATGCTCTTTATTTCCGTGCGCAAAAATGTAGCAAGGCATTTTTATCGGTCAATGCCGGCTTGCCGGGCCATGTTTGTCCAAGGCAAAAAGTTCCGCACACTTTCTGTGGATAACTTTGTGCGTAAGTGGCGGGGGCTATACTGATGTGCTTGATATTAAAGGTTTTTTTCCCTGTGCACGCAAATCAAGCATATGGGAATTCATCATGAAATCAAATACTTAGAAATAGAACTTGTTGTTTTGCACGATATATGACATAAGCATGACCTCGCCGATAATATGTGGACAGTTCCCTCACCTCCCCCAGCTTGATGATGACCGACACCCCGACTGACAGCGGCTTTGCCGCCCCGCCCGTGCTGACCGTCAGCGCCCTGAACCAGGCCGTCGCGCGCCTGCTCGAGCGCTCGTTTCCCCTGACCTGGATCGCCGGCGAGATTTCCAACTTCACGCGCGCCGCTTCCGGCCACTGGTATTTCACCCTGAAGGACGATGGCGCCCAGGTGCGCGCCGTGATGTTCCGCGGCCGCGCCCAGTTTGCCGGCTTCACGCCGCGCGAAGGCGACAAGGTCGAAGTGCGCGCCCTCGTCACCCTGTACGGCGCGCGCGGCGATTACCAGATCAACGTGGAAGCCATCCGCCGCGCCGGCGTGGGCGCCCTGTATGAAGCGTTTCAGCGCCTGAAGGAAAAGCTGGCCGCGCAAGGGCTGTTCGAGCAGGAGCGCAAGCGCGCCATCCCCATGTTCGCGCGCAGCATCGGCATCGTCACCAGCCCGCAGGCGGCCGCCCTGCGCGACGTCTTGATCGCGCTCAAGCGCCGCGCGCCGCACGTCAACATCATCCTCTACCCCACGCCAGTGCAGGGCCAGCAGGCGCCGGAAAAAATCGCGCACGCCATCCGCACGGCATCAACCAGGGCCGAGTGCGACGTGCTGCTGGTATGCCGCGGCGGCGGCAGCATCGAGGATCTGTGGTCGTTCAACGATGAAGCCGTGGCATACGCGATCGCCGATTGCTCCATGCCCGTGATCAGCGGCGTGGGCCACGAAACGGATTTCACCATCGCCGACTTCGCGGCCGACCTGCGTGCGGCCACGCCGACGGCGGCGGCCGAACTGGCGGCCACGCCGCGTGCCGACTGGATGGCGTCCCTGCGCGCCGATGCGGCGGACCTGCGCCGCGCCATGCGCCGCAGCCTCGACGATGCGGCGCAGACCCTGGACCGCCACAGCCGCCGCCTGCTCAACCCGAAGGCGCAGCTGCAGCAGCAGCGTTTGCAGCTGCTGGCCCTGTCGACGGCCATGACGCATGCGGCGCGCGCGCCCGTGAACCAGTCGCAATACGCACTGGAACGCCTGCGTGCGCGCTGGGCGGCCTTGCGGCCCGACGTCGCGGCGCCGCGCGCGCGCCTGGAGGAAATGCAGCGGCGCGGCGGCGCGGCCATGGCGCAGCAACTGACGCAGCGGCGCCACCGCCTCGACGGCCTGGCGGCGCAGCTGGAACTGCTCAATCCCCAGCGCACCCTGGAACGGGGCTACGCCATCCTGCGCGATGAAAAAGGCGCGATCGTGCGCTCGCCGGCGCAGCTGCAGGCGCGCCAGAACGTCAACGTGCGCCTGGCCGAAGGCAGCGCGCAGATCGGCATCGCCAGCGTGCAGGCGACATTGGAGTAAAAAAGGCCGGGGAAGAACCCCGGCCCAACACCTTCCCTACTGAGTGGACTGCTACTGCGACTGCTCTTTTCCCCTACGCCATCAGAACTTCATCGACACGCGCGCGCCAAAGGTGCGCGGCGCGTTGTAGAAGGCGCCGTAAATCTGCTGCGTGGGCTGGCATGGCATGCCCACGTCCGTGCAGATTTCATTGACGTCCAGCTTGACGGCCTTGTCGGTGGCATTCTGCACGAACGCTTCCACCGTATAGGCCTTGTTCGCCGGCTGGAAGCGCAGGCTCAGGTCCAGCGTCGTATACGCTTCCTGGCGCTTGACGCCGGCATGGCCCGGCACGTCGCCGTTGAACGCGCCCGCACCGACATACGACATGGTTTCGTAGTGCACCGAGGCGCGCGGCGTGAGCTGGCCGCCGGCGACATTGAAATCATGCTCGTACTGGACGGTCGTGGAAAACTTCGGCGCATGCTTCATGGTGCTGCCGCCCACGCTCACCAATGGCGCCGTCGAACCGCAGGACTGGCCATTCGCGCGCGCCGCATCGACGTCGCACGACATGAAGTCGTCATATACGGCTTTCAGCCAGGTAGCGTTGCCCGTCAGGCGGTCGACCTTCGTTGGCCGCCAGACCCATTCCGCTTCCAGGCCCTTGACGGTGGCGCCGGCCGCATTGAAGTTGGCCAGCACGCTGTTGACCACCTGCGACTCGAGCTTGTCCTTGTACTTCATCAGGAAGGCATCGAGGTTCAGGGTCAGTTCGCGGTTCAGCAAGTCCGACTTGAAGCCGATTTCATAGCTGGTCAGCTTTTCCGGCTTGGTGGTGGCGCCGCCGTCGCCGATGGCCGGCGAGTGGAAGCCCGTCGTCACGGAGCCGAACAGCAGGATATCCGGGCGCAGCTTGTACTCGATGCGGCCCAGCCAGGTGGCCTGGCCGTATTTCAGGTCCGCCGTATTGTCGCCCGGCGTATTGCCGCAGCTGGCGGCCGTGATGGCGCCGCCGGGGCCGATATTGTGCGTGTTGGCCAGGCCCGTGCCGGGCGTGACCAGCTGGCGCAGCTGGTCGGCAGTAAGGACCGTGGTGCCCAGCGGCGTATTCGCGGGCCAGTTCGGGCAAGCCCAGTTCTTGCCGCCGATATCGAATTTATGGTCTTTCGTATAGCGCGCGCCGGCCGTCAGCTTGATCTGGTCCGTCACTTGCTGGCTGACCTGGCCGAACACGGCTTTCGATTTGAGCTGGCGGTCGCCCTGGATGAAGGACATGGCCGAGGCATACTGGCCCACGGTGGGCTGCACGAAGATCACGGCGCCGTTGGCGATATCCTGCTGCACGGCCGCCTGCGAAATCTGGCTGCGGTCGATATCGAAGCGCACCTTGTTCTTTTCATTGAACAGGAACAGGCCCGCCACCCACTGGAACGGTGCATCGTCGTCCGAGCGCGCCTGCAGCTCGTGCGAATAGCTGTCGAACTGCGCCCAGTCGGTACGGTTTTCCGACTTGAAGCCGGGAAACAGTCCCGCATCGGAATCGTTGCTGTTCTGGCGCTTGTAGCGGCTCCAGCTGCCCAGGTAAGTGAAGTCGAGCGCATCGGTCGGCTTGTAATTGAGCTTGCCCTTGTAGGTCAGGATCGACTGGTCGAGGGTGCCCGGCGTGTCGATCAGGGCCGAGCGCAGCTTCTCGCCCGCTTTCGGTTCGGCCGCCAGGTAGACGTTGCCGGCGCCCTGGTCGAGGAAGTAATCGGCGATGAACGTGCCGCGCAACTGCGGCGTGAACTTCCACAGCAGGGAGGCGCGCACGCCCATCTGGTCGCCGGCGCCATACTTGGCCGTGACCGGCATGACGTTCGAGCCGCGGCGGAAGTCCACCGTGCCGTCATGGCTATCCTTGATGGCGGCGATGCGCAGCGCCACGTCGTCGGAAAACGGGATATTGATCATGCCCTGCGTCTGCAGATGGCGCTTGTCGCCCACGGTGATGCCGGCCGAGCCCATGAACTTGGCCGTGCTCGGCGCAGCCGACACGAGGTTGACGGCGCCGGCCGTCGAATTGCGGCCATTCAGGGTGCCCTGCGGTCCGCGCGCCACCTCCACGTGGCTCAAGTCATACATCAGCGCCGTGGCGCCCTGCGGACGCGGCGAATACACGCCGTCGACATAGAAGGCGACTGCCGGGTCGCCCAGCTCCGTGTGGTTGGCCGAGCCCACGCCGCGCATGTAGACATGCACGCCGCCCGAGTCGCCATGCTGCTCGACGACTAGGCTGGGCACCATGGTGGCCAGCGACGCCAGGTCCTTCACTTGATTGTTTTGCAGGGTGTCCTGGTTGAAGGCGGTGACGGCCAGCGGCGTCTCCTGCACGAAGGTATTGCGGCGCGTGGCCGTGACGACGATGCGGTCCATCTGCTCGGCGGCCGGTTTTGCCGCATCGGTGGCTGCCGCGGTGCTGGCCGCTTCCTGTGCCATGGCGGCGCCGCTGCCCAGCAAGATGAACTGGGCGAAGGTCGCATGCGCCAGGCTGAGGGCGATGGTATTGCGTTTGAGCTGTTGCATTGTTGTTGTCTCCTGTACCGCTGGTTGAATGATGATCACATAGCTCTTTGGCTACTGCTGCACATTTTTTGGGTGTCAATCTGAAGTCATGTCGCCTCCGTGCAGGGTCAATGGGTAGCCACGGCGCGCCCGGCCGTGTCGAATAGAAAGGCATGGCCTTCTTCCGGCGCGAAGCCGATGGTGCTGCCCTGCGCCAGCGCATGGCGCGCCTCGCCGTGCAGCTTGATGGCCACCGCGTGCGGACCGCCATCGATGCGGCCGTCAAGCGTCGCGTGGATGATTTGCGCATCGCCCAGCTGCTCGATCAGGGTGACCGTGGCGCCGTAGCCTTCATTGCGCGGCACCAGGCGCAGGTGTTCGGGGCGTATGCCGACCAGCATCCCCGCCTCGCCACCGAGCTGGATGGCCAGCGCGGGAACGGCGCCGCACGGCAAAAAGTTCATGCGCAGGGCGCCGATGAAGCCGGCCACGAACTGGCTGGCCGGATGGCGGTACAGCTCCAGGGGCGCACCCACCTGCTCCAGGTGGCCGCCGTGGAAGACCGCCACGCGGTCACCGAGGGTCATGGCTTCGACCTGGTCGTGCGTGACATAGATCATGGTGGTGCCCAGTTCCTGGTGCAGCTTGGCCAGCTCGATGCGCGTCTGCACGCGCAGCGAGGCATCGAGATTGGACAGCGGCTCGTCGAACAGGAACACCTTGGGCTGGCGCACGATGGAGCGGCCGATGGCCACGCGCTGGCGCTCGCCGCCGGACAAGGCCTTGGGTTTGCGGTCGAGCAGATGCGTGATCTGCAAAATCTCGGCCACCTTGCCGACCGCCGCGCGCACCTCGGCTTCCCCCTTGCCCGCCAATTTGAGGGCAAAGCCCATGTTGTCGCGCGCCGTCATGTGCGGATACAGGGCGTAGCTCTGGAAGACCATGGCGATGCCCCGCTCTGCCGGCGCCACGTCGTTGGCCAGCAAGTCGCCGATGCGCAGCTGGCCCGCGCTGATGTCTTCCAGTCCCGCGATCATGCGCAACAGGGTCGACTTGCCGCAGCCGGACGGTCCGACGAAGACCATGAATTCGCCGTCATGGATATCGAGGTCCAGGCCCTTGACGATTTCCGGGCCGTCGCCGTAGGTCTTGCGGATGCCGCGCAGGGAGATGGCCGCCATGTCAGTGCTCCCCTGCCAGGACGGCCGCATCGGCATGCGCGGCGCGCTGGGCGGCGATGAAGTCGCGGTACCACAGGGCGCTGTCCTTGAAGCTGCGCTGCTGCGTGGCGTAATCGACGTACAGCATGCCGAAGCGCTTGGCGTAGCCCGAATTCCACTCGAAGTTGTCCATCAGGCTCCAGTAGAAATAACCGCGCACGTCGATGCCCTGCGCGATCACGGCGCGCAAGGCGTCCAGGTGCAGCTGCACGTATTCGATGCGCGCCTCGTCGTGGATCTTGCCGCCGACGGGCTTGTCGGCGACGGCCATGCCGTTTTCCGTGATGTAGACGGGCGGCAGACGGTATTCGCGGTGCAGGCCCACGAGCAGCTCCGTCAAGCCTTGCGGATAGGTTTCCCAGCCCATGTCGTTGACGCCAAGCTTGCATTCGGGCTTGCGCGGCGGCGTCTCGGCGCTCATGAAAGCGCGCGTGTAGTAGTTCACGCCAAGGAAATCGATGGGCTGCCTGATATCTATGAAATCGTTTTCAAAGATGGACAAAGCGGAAGCATCGGCGTGTTTCAGGGCCAGGGCCGGGTAGCGGCCCTTGAAGATGGCGTCCATATACCACTGCACCGATCGCGCATATTCCAGTTCGGCCAGTTCGCGGTCCTGGGCGCTGTCGGTGGCCGGCGTGGCCGTCCACTGATTGAGCACGATGCCCAGTTTCGCAGGCGGATTGACGGCGCGCATGGCTTGCATGGCCAGGCCGTGCGACAGCAGCAGATGGTGCGACACTTGCACGGCGGCGGCCGGATCGGCCATGCCGGGCGCGAACTGGCCCGTGCCGTGGCCCAGCACGGCCGTGCACCACGGTTCGTTGTGCGTGGCGATGCTGGCGACCTTGTGGCCGAAGCGGCGCGCCACCTCGGCCGCATAGGCGGCGAAGTGGTAGCAGGTGGCGCGATTGAGCCAGCCGCCCTCGTCCTGCAAGGCTTGCGGCAAGTCCCAGTGGTACAGGGTCAGGTGGGCATCGAGGCCCTTGGCGGCCAGGGCGTCGAGCAGGCGCGCATAGAAGTCGAAGCCTGCCTCGTTCCAGGCGCCGGAACCCGTGGGCTGCACCCGCGACCAGGACATGGAAAAGCGGTAGGCGTTCACGCCCAGGCTGGCGATCAGCTCCACGTCCTCGGCATAGCGGTGATAGTGGTCGCAGGCCACGTCGCCATTGCTGCCGTCGATGATCTTGCCATCCGTGTGGCTGAAGGTATCCCAGATGGATGGGCCGCGGCCATCGATGGTGGCGGCGCCCTCGATCTGGTAGGCGCTGGTGGCCACGCCCCAGGTGAATGTGGCAGGGAAATTGCTGTCGGTGTCGTCGTTATGCATGGTGGTCATGTCAGTGTGAGTGGATTAAAGAGAGTGCTAGCCTTTGACGGCGCCCTGGGTCAGGCCCTCGATCAGGCGCTTCGAGGCGACAAAGAACATCAGCAGCAGCGGCAGCACGGCGATGGCGGCGCCCGTCATCAGCGCACCCCACTCCGTGTTGTTCGGCGCCTGCATGCTGCGCAGGGCCAGCGGGATCGTGTAGTTCTCGACCGAGCGCATGACGACCAGCGGCGTGATGAAATTGTTCCACGAGTTGATGAAGGTGATCAGGCCCAGGGTGCCCATGGCGGGGCCGATCAGCGGCAGCACGACCCGCCAGTAGATGGCGAATTCGCCGCAGCCGTCGATGCGCGCCGCCTCGATCAGGTCCTTCGGAATCGCCGTGCCGATGTACTGGCGCATGAGGAAAATCCCCAGCGCGCCGGCCGCTCCCGGCACGTACAGGGCGCGCGGCTGGTCCAGCCATCCCAGGAAATCCATCAGCATGAAGGTGGGGATCATGTTCATGAAGGACGGGATGATCATCGACGCCATCACCAGCGTAAACAGGGGCCGCTTGAAGCGGAATTCGTACATGGCGAAGGCATAGCCGCCCAGCGAGCAAAAGAACAAAGTCAGCGCTGTGGTCATCAGGGCCACGTACAGGCTGATGCCGATATTGCGCCAGAACGGCAGGCGCTCCTGCAGCAATTCCAGGTTGTTGAGCAGGGCCGTGCCGAACCAGCGTGGCGGCGGCAGGCTGTATATCTCGGCGCTCGTGTGCGTGGCGAAGACGAACATGAAGTAGAACGGCGCGACCATGATCAGGGCGCCGATGGCCACCATGGCGTAGGCCGTCCAGCGGGTGGTTTTCATCGGACCTCCTTGCGTTCATTGCGGCTGAAGATGCGGTTGTTGACCCAGGTGGTGCTGGCGATGATGAGGAACAGCAGCCAGGAAATGGCCGACGCCGTGCCGAAGTCGCCCGAGGAAAACGCCGTCTTGTAGACGAAGATGGCCGTCGTCATCACGGACTGGCTCACGCCGCTCGATTCGGCCACCAGCACGAAAGGCTCCTCGAACAGCTGCAGATTGCCCATGATGGTCAAGGTGACGGCCAGGTAGATCATGGGGCGCAGCTGCGGCAGGGTGATGTACCAGAATTGCTGGCGTTTCGAGGCGCCATCGATGGTGGCCGCCTCGTACAAGTCCTTGGGGATCACCTGCAGCGCGGACAGGTACAGCACCAGGTTCCAGCCCAGGTAGCGCCAGAAGATGACGAAGGCAACGGCCGGCTTGATGAACAGCGAGCTGCCCAGCCAGTCGATCGATTCTGCCGGGAACAGGCCGCCCACCAGCGGCAGGCTGGCGCACCATTCGATCAGCACATTGATCTGGCCGTAGTCGCGCGAAAACAGCGTGTTGAACACCATGGCGATGGCCACGCTGGAGGTGATGAACGGTAAAAAGTAAATGCCGATCACCAGGTTGCGCGAGCGCTTGAAGCTGTTGTGGATGAAGGCCGCCAGCGGAATGGCCACCAGGTGCTGCGGCACGCCCGAAGCCAGCGCCAGCCAGACCGTATTGCCCAGCGAGCGCAAGAACCACGGGTCGCTCAAGGCGTACTTGTAGTTATCCAGCCCCACCCACTGCATGGCTTCCACGCCGCTGGCCGCTTCCCACTGGTTGAACGACAAATAGATGGAAAACAGCAGCGGGAACAGGCTGAAGACGGCGAACAGGATGAAGAAGGGGCTGATGAAAATGTACGGCGCCCACTTCTTCATGTTGAAGCGTTTCCTGGCGGGCCGCGCTGCAGCGGCAGCGGGCGCGCCCTCGGTACAAGGCATGGAGGTAGTCATGCTGCTCCTAGCGCCGCGCGCGGTGGGTGATCAGGGCCTTGGCGTCGGCCAGCGCCGTCTTGATATCCTTGTTTTGCGCCAGCACGCTTTCCAGTTCCATGTTGACGATGTCGCGCGCCACGGCGTCGAACTTGTCGACGCGGATGACGGGGATCTTCGCCGCCGTGTCGCGCGCCAGCAAGCGCGTCTTCTGGCCGCCGAAGTACGGCTGCGGCTCGTCCATCATGGGGTCCGCATAGGCTGCCTTCAGGGCCGGGAAGGCACCGATCTCCTTCAGCGAGTGCAGCTGGATATCCTTGTTGACGGTCATGAACTTGATGAATTCCCAGGCCTGGGCTTTGTTCGTCGCCTTTTTCGGGATGCCGTAGAAGGAGCCGCCGTACGACGCCAGCGCACCGGCCGGCAGGTTCGCCGCGCGCCACTGGCCTTTCGAATCGGGCGCCAGCCACTTGGCCAGGTGGCCGCTGAGCCAGGAACCCATCATCTGGCTGGCCACCTTGTCGCGTTTGAAACCTTCGGCCCACTCGCCAGTCCAGGCCACGGTGCGCGCATCGATGCCGGCTACCCGCGCCGCCTTGGCCAGCTCGAAGGCCTTCACGAAGCGGGGCGAATCGACCAGCACCTGGCCCTTGTCGCCAAAGTAAATGCCTTCGCCATCTTTCAAATTGGCGCGGATGACGATGTCGGCCAGGTCGCTGGCGCCGGCCAGCAGGTAGGTGCCGGTGGCGGCCTTGAGCTTCTTGCCGGCGGCGATGTACGATTCCCACGATTGCGTCAGGTCGGCTTCCTTGATGCCCGCCTTGTCCATCAGGTCCTTGCGGTAGAACAAGGTGCCCGGTCCCAGGTCGGCCGGCATGGCGCCCAGGGTGCCGCGCGAACTGGTGGCCTGCACGAAGGTGAACGGCACGAACTGGGCGCGGTACTGCCCTGCCCCGTATGGGGCTTGCAGCAAATCTTCCATGCCCTTCGATTCGGCGAAGCTGCCGACGTAGCGGAAGTCGATGGCCATCACGTCGGGCAGGCGCGCACCGGCCGCCAGCGCCGTCGTCATCGAGTTATGGTGGTCGTCGATCTGCAGGCTGACCAACTTGACCTTCACTTGCGGGTACAGTTTTTCCCACAGGGGCAAGGCCGTCTTGACGGCGCGATCCAGGTCGGGGAACGAGGCGACGGTGATCGTGGCGGGGGCCAGCGTGGGCAACGGCGCCGCCGGCGGGACGACTGCGGGCGCGGCGGCCACGCCACAGGCCAGGGTCAGCGCTGCCAGCGGGGCGGCGCCAAGGATGCTTGACTTCATTATTTCATCTCCGATTATTGAGCGTCTTCTATCTTGAAAACGTTTTCACAACATGTGTCCATTTAACACCGCAAAGAAAATCAAGTCAACCGAAAAAGTTGTCATTTTTATTGAGGGAAGCGTGGCAAGCGGCTTGCCGCGGCGCGTGTTCCCCTATGACAGAGGCGAAAATACGGGCTGCCGGGGCAGCTGTTGTTTTTTGTGAAAACGTTTTCAAGCAATGTACTATCAGCAGGCCCGCCCAGGTAGCGCCGGCATCATCCGACGTGCACGGCCCAGAATCTGTCGGCTTGCGCCCTGCTGGCCAAGCCGCGCTGCGCCCGACCCGCTGCGCTATCAGCTATGGCCATTTATGGTAATCTTTCGATGAAAAGGTTTTCAGAGCACTGACAACCAGCCATCTTGATACCCAGGAATCACCTTGAACGATAGCGCCCACGCTGCTCCCCCTTCCACCCTGCTCGACGTGGCCCGCCAGGCCGGCGTGTCGCCCAGCACCGTCTCGCGCATCCTGAACGGCACGGCCAGGGTCTCCGACGACAAGCGCGACGCCGTGCTGGCGGCGATTGCGCAGATGAAATTCGCGCCCAACCAGATGGCGCAGGGCTTGAAGAAAGGCCGTTCGATGACCATCGGCATCGTGGTGCAGGATATTTCCAGTCCCTTCTTCGACGAAAGCCTGCGCGGCGTGGACGACGGCTTGAAAGACACGGGCTACGCGTCCGTCATCGTCAGCGGGCACTGGAATGCGCAGGAAGAAGCCGACCGCATCCGCCTGCTGCTGGCGCGCAAGGTCGACGGCATCATCTTGCTGTCGGGGCGTATTTCGGACGAGAGCGTGCTCGATTTCTCGCAGCAGCGGCCCATCGTCTCGACGGGCCGCCTGCTGGCCACGAAAAGCGCCATCGGCTTCAAGCTCGACAACGAATACGGCGCCTACCTGGCCGTGCGCCACCTAGTGGAACTGGGCCACCGCCGCATCGCCTTCGTGGCCGGCCCCGCCAACAACACGGATGCGGCCGAGCGCCTGACGGGCTACCAGCGCGCACTGCGCGAAGCGGACATACCCATTGACCCGAAGCTGATGGTGGAAGGTGATTTCCACGAAGCAAGCGGCATGCTGGCCATGAACCATTTGTTCGATACGCAGCAGCAATTCAGCGCCGTCTTCGCCGCCAACGACCTGTCCGCCTACGGCGTGCGCCTGTGCCTGTACCGCAAGGGCATCCGCGTGCCCGACGATATCTCGCTCGTCGGCTTCGATGACTTGCCCGGCTCGTCCTACACCACGCCGCCGCTGACGACCATCCACCAGCCCCTGTACGACATCGGCCGCATCGCCACCGAAGCGCTGCTGGGGCTGATCAATGGCGAAGCCGTGCAGGCGGCCATTCCGCCTTTGGAACTGATCGTCAGGGAAACCACCCGCCGCATCCGCTGAGGCTTGCGGCTGGGAACTTTTCCGCCCGATTCAGGCTGAACGAGAATCAATACGCTACCAGTATCCGCAACGCATGCGGGAATCTGCAGCAATGGCGCATCCGCTTTACAATAGTGGCTCGTTCAGCAAGAATGCCTGCTTCAAGCAAGCTTGGCTCAACCCTCCGGCCGCAGGCTGGAAGACTCCGAACACTCACCACAAAGGGACATCACATGGAACATACTCTGCCACCACTGCCGTATGAAATGGACGCTCTGGCGCCGCATATTTCGAAAGAAACCCTGGAATACCACTATGCCAAGCATCACCAGGCGTATGTCACCAACTTGAACAACCTGATCAAGGGTACCGAGTTCGAGAACCTGTCGCTGGAAGACATCATCAAGAAATCGTCGGGCGGCATCTTCAACAATGCAGCGCAAGTATGGAACCACACCTTCTACTGGAACGGCATGAAGCCGGCCGGCGGCGGTGCGCCTGCGGGTGCCGTGGCTGACGCGATCAACGCAAAATGGTCGTCGTTCGACAAGTTCAAGGAAGAATTCACCAAGTCGTGCGTGGGCAACTTCGGTTCGGGCTGGACCTGGCTGGTGCAAAAAGCCGACGGCTCCGTCGACATCGTCAACACCTCGAACGCCGGCTGCCCGCTGACCACCGGCGACAAGCCGCTGCTGACCTGCGACGTCTGGGAACACGCCTACTACATCGACTACCGCAACCTGCGCGCCAAGTACGTGGAAACGTTCTGGGGCCTGGTCAACTGGGACTTCGTTGCCAAGAACTTCGCGTAAGCAGTTCCTGTCAACGTAAGGAGAAAAAGCCTGCGCCGCCCCGCGCGGGCTTTTTTTTGCCTGCTGAAAGGCGAGGCGCTGCGCTACAATCAGCATCTTCCCACCCCACCCTGCCCCGATGTCCGCTCGCCTGCTGCGCCGCCTGTCGATTTTGCCCCTGCTGGCGCTGCACCTGCACGCATACGCTGCAGCCCCATCGCCCCTGCTGTCCGACTACACGCATAACGCCTGGGGCGCCCTGCAAGGCGCGCCCGTCGACGTGCTGAAATTCGCCCAGGGCCAGGATGGCTGGCTGTGGATCGCCACGGCCACCGGCTTGTACCGCTACGATGGCGTGCGCTTCGACCGCGTCGACGGCGTGTACGGCCACCGTCTGCCGTCGAGCAATGTGCTGGGCCTGGCCACGCCGCCGGACGGCGCCGTGTGGGTCGGCTACCGCTTGGGCGGCGTCAGCGTCTTTCGCCGGGATGGCGCGCGCACCTATGGCGAAGCCGATGGCTTGCCCACGGGCGCCGTATTTCACATCGAGGCAGCGCCCGACGGCAGCATCTGGGTCGGCACGCGCGATGGCGCGGCGCGCCTGGCGCCGGGCGCGGACCGCTTCGAAGCGCAAGCCGCCAACGTGGGCCTGCCCGACAAGCGCGTGTACCAGATCCTGTTCGGGCGCGATGGCACGCAGTGGATGGGGACCATGCATGGCGTGTTCTTCCGCAAGCCGGGCCAGGCGCGCTTTTCCCATGCCTGGCCGCGCACCATGCTCACCAGTATGGATGAAGCACCCGATGGCGCCATCTGGGCCGTCGACAACCAGAGCAATTACTACCGCGTGCGCACCAGCGCGCCGCACGGCGATGCGCCCATCCGTCCCGACGCCACGGGCAACGGCATCCGCTTCGACCGCGCCGGCACCATGTGGCTGATGCAGCCCGATGGCCTTGAGCGCAAGTTCAACCCTTCCGGCCCCAGCCTGCCGGCCCAGCGCCTGACGCGCCAGAACGGCATCAGCGGCCCGCTGCCGCAATCGTCGTTCCAGGACCGCGAAGGCAATCTGTGGTTCGGCACGTCGACGGGCCTGGACCGGCTGCGGCCGAACCGCCTGCAGACCCTGCCCGTCGCCGTGCCCTTCGACCATCCCGGCATGCTGCCAGGCCCCGATGGCGACGTGTGGATCGGCGACTATGTGGGCGACGTGCGCAGCTTTACCGCCGACGGGGTGAAAAAGGTGGAATTGAAAGGAGCGCTGGCGGCCAGCCACTGGGCGCCCGACGGCACGCTGTGGCTGGGCAACGAGCAGGAACTGCACCACCGCGCGCGCAATGGCGCCATGACGCGCGTGGTGCCGCCCGTGCTGGGACTCGATCCGCAGGCGCTGCAGCAAGACCGCTCCGGCGCCCTGTGGGCCTCGTTTTCCGGCGGCGGCCTGTTTCGCCTGAGCGAAGGGAAATGGATCGCCAATGGCGGCCTGTCCGGCCTGCCGGCGGTGCTGACCACGGCCATGGCGATCGATGGCGCCGGCACCGTCTGGCTGGGCCATGCCGACAATACAGTCAGCCTGGTGGCCGACGGCCAGCGCACAGGCGCCGTCAGGCGGCTCGGCGCGCCCGACGGCCTGCAGGTGGGCACTGTGCTGCAGCTGTACCGCGATGGCGACATGATGTGGGCCGGCGGCGAAAACGGCGTGGCCCTGTACCGCGCCGGACGCTTCCAGATGCTGCGCGGCGCGCGCGGCGCAGCGTTTCGCGGCGTGTCGGGCATCGTGCGCCTGCCGGACGGCGACCTGTGGCTGCATGGCGCGGACGGCATCGAGCATATCGCCGCGGCCAGCCTGGCCGCGTGGATGCGCGACGGCAGCGCCGTCGTCTCGGAACGCTTCGACGCGCTCGACGGCTTGCAGGGCCATGCCTCGCAGCTGCGCCCCGTGCCGTCGCTGATCCATGCGCCCGATGGCAAGCTGTGGTTCTCCACCTCGGCCACCATCGCCATGCTCGACCCGCTGCATATCCGCCGCAATCGCCTGCCGCCGCCCGTGCAAATCCACAGCTTGCTGGCCGATGGCGTGCGTTACACGCTGGACGACGGCAAGCCGCTGCACCTGCCGCAGGGCAGCCGGAACCTGCAGATCGGCTTCACGGCCCTGAGCCTGTCGATGCCGGAACGCGTGCGCCTGCGCTACCGGCTGGCGGGCGTGGACGCCGGCTGGCAGGAGGCGGTGGGTCGCCGCGAAGCGTACTACACCAACCTGGCGCCCGGCAGCTACCGCTTCGACGTCACGGCCGCCAACGAAGACGGCGTGTGGAACACGCAGGGGACAGGGCTCGACATCGTCATCGCGCCCGCCTTCGTGCAAACGCCGTGGTTCGCGCTGCTGCTGGCGCTGGGCGCCGCGCTGCTGCTGTATGGCGGCTATGTGCTGCGCATCCGCCACCTGACGCGCAATATGCAGGAACGGCTGCAGGAACGCTTGCAGGAGCGCCTGGCCGAACGCTCGCGCATCGCCCGTTCGCTGCACGACACCCTGCTGCAAAGCGTGCAGGGCCTGATCCTGTCGTTCCATGCGCATGCGGACATGCTGCCCAAGGGCACGCGCGAACGGGCGCGCCTCGATGGCACGCTCAACCTGGCCGACCAGTTGCTGATCGAAGGCCGCGACCAGATCATGGACTTGCGCGCCTCGGCCGAACCCGACGAACTGCGGCTGGCGCTGCAGCAATTCGGCAAGGGCCTGGCCGAACACCGCGCGCACGCCTTCACGGTGCATGTCAGCGGCATCTGCCGGCGCCTGCAGCCGCGCGTGCATGACGAAATCTACGCCATCGCGCGCGAAGCGCTGTTCAACGCCTCGCGCTATGCCGAGGCGGCAAACATCGTGCTGGAACTCGACTATGCGGAGCAGGCCTTCACCCTGCGCGTGCGCGACGACGGCTGCGGCCTCGATGACGCCGTGGCGCAAACGGGCCAGCGGCCCGGCCACTGGGGCCTGGTCGGCATGCGCGAGCGCGCCGCCGCCATCGATGCCAGCCTGCGCATCGACAGCCGCCCCGGCGCCGGCACGCAGGTCGAAGTGAGCGTGCCGGGCCGCCTGGCCTATTGACGGCACGGCGCCGGCGGACGGGCAAGCGTCTGCGGCCTCGATGAAAAATGTTATACGATACGCAAGAGCGCTGCCTGGCTCGCCTATCCCGCCACACCACTTCCTGAAAGCACTCCATGAAAAAATGCCTGCTCGCCCTGCTGCTCTGCGCCTCCGCTTCCGCCTTCGCCAACTCGGCCTGCGACACGCCGCGCAACGACTTCGACGGCCTGTATTGCCTCAACAAGGTGTACCAGGAAGCGGACCAGGAACTCAACGCCAACTACAAGAAACTCGCAGCACAGCTCGACGCCGGCGGCAAGCAAAAGCTGAAAGCGGGCCAGCTGGCGTGGATCAGCGCACGCAACCAGAATTGCTCGAAACGCGAATCCTCGGGCTTCTATGTGAACCTCGATTGCGCCACCCAGACCACCATCGAACGCGCGCAATTTTTGCAGGACCGCGTGCGCGAATGCGTGAGCGCCGGCTGCCAGAACAGCAAACTGTGAGCTGAAGCTGCGCCAGCGCAAACGCGAGCGGGCGGTAATCCCCCATACTGGCCACTCGGAGGTCTTTCCGTTTATGCCATGAGCAAACTCATCGATATTTCCCTGGATCAATGGGACGCCAGCGGCAGCGCCACGCAGCAGGCGGCGGCGCTGCAAGCCCTCGAAGACGGGCAAGTACTGCTGCTGCCCCGCCTGGGTTTCGCCCTGCACCCGGAAGAGCATGGGCTGCTGAACGGCGCGGCGGGTAGTGCCAGCGGCGCCAAGAACATCAGCTGGGAACCGGTACGCGGCGTGCGCGGCCAGGGCGACGCCTGCGATGCGGCCCTGCTGGCGGCGCTGATGCAGCGTTATGCACGGCACACGCGCAGCCTGCTGGCCGGCCTGCTGCCCAGCTACCAGGCGCATCTGCAGCAAGGCAAGGGCAGCTTTCGCCCCGTGGAAATCGCCGGCAGGGTAACGTCCTGGCGCAAGGACGATACGCGCCTGCATATCGACAGTTTCCCCTCCTCGCCCACGCAGGGCCGGCGTATCCTGCGCGTCTTCACCAACATCCACCCGCGCGACGCGCCCCGCGTGTGGAAACTGGGCCCGCCCTTCGAGCAGGTGGCGCAGCATTTTTTACCCGTCGCGCAGCGTCCGCAACCCGTGCTGGCGACCCTGCTGCAATGGCTGCACGTCACCAAGTCGCGGCGCACGGCCTACGATCACTACATGCTGCAGCTGCACGACGCAATGAAGGCTGACCTGGCCTACCAGGCGCAGGTGGAACAGCACACGCATGCCTTCGCGCCGGGCCAGACGTGGATCGTCTTCAGCGACGCCGTATCGCACGCGGCCCTGCGGGGACAGCATGCGCTGGAGCAAACCTGGCTGCTGCCCGTGCGCGCCATGGCCGCCCCCGACAAGTCGCCGCTGGCCATCCTCGAGCGCCAGTTGCAACGCCCGCTGGCCTAGCCTGGCCAGGCACTACGCCCCGGCAAAGCCAGGCTCAGGCAAACCGGGCTCAGGCCGGCAAACGGGCCGCCTTGAAGCGCCGCCAGGCCTTGTGCATGCGGCCATCGCTGCCCTGCGCCTGCGCGCGCGCCGCCAGGTAGCCGCGCACGAAGGCCGCGTGCTGCCGCAACCCGTCCTGGGCGGACTGGTCAGCCTGGCCAGTCTGAACATCGGGCAATTGCTGCAGCAGCCGGTCAGCCACCTGCACATCGTTGAGCCAGCCCAGTTCATCCTGCAGCACCGACAGCCGCCCCACATACGGTTGCACGGCGCGCGCGGCAAACAGCGAGGCAAAAAATTCCGTCGCATAGCGCGTCTTCTTGGCCGCGATGCGCACCCGGTGGCGCTGCAGCGGCGTGGCATGCAGCAGGCGCTTGCCGCGCTTCACCAGGCGGCGCTGGTCCTTGCGCAGGGTGGCGCGGGCAAACGGCGAGACGTGCGCGTCCAGGCGCCGCACCTGGCGCGCGGAACAGCTGTCGCGCCAGGCGCGCGCCTGCAGCCAGCGCTGCAAGCCCAGCATGCAAGCCGTGTAGCGCGCCGATGTAACGGCCTGGGCCGCTTGCGCATGCTTGAGGCGCGCCTGCGCGTGCGCCGCCTCTGCCAGCGCCGCCGCATCCGCCTGCGCCTCGCCATCGAGCTGCGCCAGGGTATTGCCAGCCAACACATCCCAGTCGCGCGCCTCGCCCAGCGCGCCGCCCAGCCAGTCGAGTTCGGCCTTCAAGGCCTCGGGCAGCGCCAGCAAGGACTTGAACATGCCCAGCGCCGAGCGCAGACGGCGCAGGCCCACGCGCATCTGGTGCACGCTTTCCACGTCCTCGCCCGCCGCCACGCCATCCTGGTTGCCGCTGACCTGCTCCAGGCAATTGCCGGCGATGGCCAGGAACACTTGCTCCACCGACATCGCCGCGTCCAGCGCCAGGGGCTGCGCCTTGACCGCCTGCAGAGGCTGTGACGCCGCGAGGCGGTAGCCACGTTCCGCCTTGCTCATGTGGCCCAGCTGCAGCGGCACGTCCTGCAGCAGGGCCAGCGCCACGTCGAACAGGCTGGCCGCTTGCCCCTGCTTCAATTCCAGTTCGATCTCGCTGACGGGCACGCTGCGGACGGCGCCATTCGCCCCATCCGCGCCGCTTTCGATGACACCCTGGTCCAGCACGCATTCGATCTCGTCGCCCTGCGGCGTGCGCAGCTGCCATACGGTGCGCTCCATGCGCGTGGTAAACACGGGCTGCAAGGCGTCGCGGACGGCGTCCTGGCGCAACAGCGCGCGGATGGGCTGCTTGCGGCCGATGGCCGAGTCCAGCGCGGCGAGGTCCGGTTGCGGCCCGGAAACTTCGCCCTCCCACTCGTGGCGGCTGTGCAAGCCGCTGTTGACGGTGCCACCGGCCTTCAGGGTCTGCACCCAGCGCCCGTCCACCTGGCGCACGCGCAAGCCCGCCTGGTGGCGGCACAGCTGCAAATCGGGCGTATCGACATAGATATCGTGCATCTGCAGCAGCTGCACCTCTCCTTGCGCCTGTTGCGCCAGCAACGGGTGCGCGCGCAGGCGCGCTACATCTTGCTGCGCCAGCAACAATTTCAATTCGATTTCCATGACCGCTCCTTGCGAGACTCCTGAACGCCCATTGTAAGGCGCCTCCGGCCACATACAAGGAGCACGCGCACCGACCTTGATTTTGCGCGAAAATAGGCGCTTCATTCAACCAGGAGATGCCATGACCTACCACGCCGCCGAAAACCGCTACGACACCATGCAATACCGCACGTGCGGGCGCAGCGGGCTGAAACTGCCGCTGTTGTCCCTGGGACTGTGGCACAATTTTGGCGACAGCAACAGCCTGGCCGCGCAGCGCGACATGCTGCGCACGGCCTTCGACCTGGGCATCACACATTTCGACCTGGCAAACAACTACGGCCCGCCGTATGGCAGCGCGGAAAGCAATTTCGGCAAGCTGCTGCGCGACGATTTTTTACCGTACCGCGATGAACTGATCATTTCCACCAAGGCAGGCTGGGACATGTGGCCGGGCCCGTACGGCCAGGGCGGCGGCTCGCGCAAATACGTGCTGGCCAGCCTGGACCAGAGCTTGCAGCGCCTGGGCCTCGACTACGTGGACATCTTTTACTCGCACCGCTACGACGCCGACACGCCGCTGGAAGAAACCATGGGCGCGCTGGCCACCGCCGTGCAGCAGGGCAAGGCGCTGTACGTGGGCCTGTCGTCGTATTCGCCGCAAAAGACGGCCGAGGCGGCCTCCCTGCTGAAAGAGTGGAAAGTGCCGTGTCTGATCCACCAGCCTGCCTACAATATGCTCAACCGCTGGATCGAGGAAGACGGCTTGCTCGATACCCTGCAGCAAGAAGGCATGGGCTGCATCACGTTCACGGCGCTGGCGCAGGGCTTGCTCAGCGACAAATACCTCGATGGCGTGCCGCAGGATGCCCGCGTCAACCGCCCCGGCGGCGGCTCGCTGCTGCAAAAACACCTGAGCGCGGAAAACCTGGCCCGCGTGCGCGCGCTGAACCAGATCGCCGCGCAGCGGGGGCAAACCCTGGCGCAGATGGCGCTGGCCTGGGTGCTGCGCGATCCGCGCGTCACCTCGACCCTGATCGGCGCCAGCAGCAGCGCGCAAATCCGCGAAAACGTGGCCGCGCTGCAGCAATTGTCGTTCACGGCCGACGAGCTGGCCGCCATCGACGTGCAGGCGCGCGAAGGCCATATCAATCTGTGGGAAGGTCCGTCGCGGGCCGTCTGAGCACGCGCTCCCCGGTGCTTGTGAAGCCGGCGGTCTGGCGCTAGACTGCCGGCTTCACAACATCCCTGCCAGCGACCAGACACCATGAAGACCATCACTGCCACGACCCTTTGCCTGCTGCTGTGCGCGGCCAACGCCGGCGCGGCCAATTATTGCGACGCGCCGTCGTGGTCGATTACCCATGGCAAGAGCTACGACGAGGTCATGCAGATCGCCACGAAGCGCGACAAGATCCGCGACGCCGAATGCAGCTTTACGGATGTGATCCTCAGGATCCAGAACGAGGAGGCGGGCATCAGCCGCTATCCGGGCATCCTGCTCATCGCCGACGAGCGCGATGAACGCTTCGTCGTCACCAGCCGCGTCGGCGCCTACACCATCTTCAGCTACCGCTACAACGACAAGCGCCTGCTGCAGTTTGCCATGAAGGATCACAGCTGGAAGGAAGGCGAAGCGTTCCAGGCCGGCGCCTACAAGATCACGGGCGCGAAGGAATTCAAGACGCTCACCGGCTTTCCCACCACCTTGCTGGTGGTACAAACGTTCCAGTTTTACGGCCCGAAGTAAAGGCCAGCTTCCCTCACGGTTCCAGCGGCGGCAGCCAGGCCAGCAACTCCTGCGCCACCTGCCGCCGCCGTTCCGGCGTGGCAAAGGCCCCCACCTCCACATGCGTGCTGCCGCAGCTGATGCATATCAGCTGGCGCGGCCCCTCCGGCACGACGATATGCGTGCACCAGGGACGAAAGCTGCTGCGCTGGCGCCGGCCGGCGCTCACCTGCTCGACGACCAGCACGCCGTCGCGCAGGGCCAGATGCTCGTAGTCGCGGGCATGGCGCAGGTAATACAGCAGGGAAATGGCCACCAAGACCAGTTCGGCAAATGAAAAGACGGGGATGTACCAGTAGCCGCGCAGCGCAAAGGCGGCGGCGATGGCGGTGGAAAACAGGCACAGTACACCATAGGCGCGCAGCAACTGGCGCACCGTCAAGGCACTGTGGCGCGTAAACAGCCATTGCGGCTGTTCCCGTGCAGTATCGCGTGGCATCTCGCCTCCCGCAACAGGAAGGGCGCCGGCGTCATCGCTGCAGCGGCGCGTCCTTCAGGATATGCTTGCGCCGCTCAGGCGCCCATCCGCACCAGCGCATGGCCCACGTGCTGCCACCAGTGATCGCGCGACTTGATCTGTTTCAGGCAAGACGTGTCGATTTCCGCGGGGAAGACACGATCCTGGCACACCTTCGTTTCCAGCGCGTAACGCTGGTTTTCCGCCGCCGCCAGGGCCACGACGAGCCAGAACGCCAGCGCCAGCAAGACCACCAGCGAACTCCAGGCCAGGTGATTGGTGTTACTTTTTTCGCCAAAAAACTCGCGCGGCCGCGTCTCGCGGTACATCGACATCAAGTCTTTTTCTTTCTCTTCCGACATCTGCGTTTGCATCCTCTGACATCCTATCCTGTACCGGCCGGCTGGCCATGGCGGCGCGCACGCCGCCTTGCCTACATTTTACGCCGATGGCGCAGGAGAGGCGGTAATTCATGGGGGCAATTCGCCATCACCACCCTGCGCCGGCTGCACGGGCGCCACGCTTTCCACATGATCGACGTCGATGTCGCCGCCAGCAGGCGCCGTATTGCGCGGCTCCACGCCGGCCCGCTCGCCCGTGCCGGCCGCATCGCTGTCGTTCTCCAGCGCTTCCGCATCCTGGCCCGGCACGCCCTGCATGTCGCTGCCGCTGTCGGAACTGTCGCTGGGACCGAGCGCCCCCTTGCCATGGCCGCTGCCCAGGACGCGGTCAGGCGTGACGGGCAAATTGTCCGGATCGAGTGTGCTACTGCTCATGGCGGCCTCCCGTTCATAAAAAATCAGCTTACTCCGCTGGCCTGGCCAGCGGCGCACGCCTGCACGGCATTTTCCCAGGAGAAATGCGGCGGCGCACAACTATTTTCAGAAATTACTTCACAAATGTACTATTCATTGCTATAGTTAATTCAAGTAAGCATCTTCTCATCCAGAAACTGCTTCATCGGCGGCACGGCGCCCACCAGCGCCATGCCGCCGAACCGACCGGTACGTGGCGAGCCGGCCCATCCACCCAGCCATCATGCACATATTGGAGTTTTATCATGCAAGCCAAATCACTCATCGCAGCATTGTTTGCCATCACCGCCGCCACGTCGGCTTTCGCCCAGAGCGCCGCGCCTGCCGCTGCCAGCCAGCAACTCACGCGCGCTGACGTCACGGCCGAATACATCCGTGCCCGCAACGCCGGCGAAATCGCCACCAGCGAAGTCGACTACCCGAAAACGCCGGCCACTGCCGCCAGCAAAGTGACGCGCGAAGAAGTCATGGCCGAGTTCTACGCCGCCCGCAAGGCTGGCCTGATCCCGCAAACGGAAGCGGACTTTGACGTCGCGCAAACGACCAAGCACGTCGTGAAATAAGAAACCAGTCAGCCGGTTTCAGTCAGTCAGTAACACACCTCAGTTGCGGCGCAGCGCTCGGGCCACTCCCGAAGCTCACCGCGGCGAGCTGTCAGCAGCACCCCCAACACGATCTTTCCCGGAGTCCCTGCATGTCCCTGCACCGCCGTTTGCTTGCCGCCAGCCTGATCCTTGCCTTGAGCGCCTGTGCCGACATGGGCCATATCGCGCCGCAATCGGCCATGCTCGATGCCAACAAGCTGCAGGCGAGCCAGGCCATGGATGCCGCCGCCAGCGCCGCCATACAATGGCCGCGCACGCAATGGTGGCAAGACTTGCACGACCCCCAATTGAACCGCCTGATGGAGCAGGCGCTGGCCGACAGCCCCACCCTGCGCGGGGCCCAGGCGCGCGTGCGCCAGGCCGAGGCGCTGGCCGGCGCGGCGGAAGACAAGACCCGCCCGCAAGCCGACGCGAATATCTCCATCAACCGCGAACTGTATTCGCAGCACGGCAGCACGCCGGCGCCCCTGGCCGGCAATTACGCCTGGCGCAACCAGGCCACCGTCACGGCGTCGTACGACCTGGACCTGTGGGGCCGCAACCGCGCCGCCCTGTCCGCCGCCCTGGGCGACGTGCAGATGGCCTCGGCCGAATCGCAGATGGCGCGCCTGGCCCTGGAAACGGCGCTGGTGCGCACCTACATCCAGCTGTCGTATGAATTCCAGCTGCAGGACGTGATCGAACGCAGCCTGGCGCAGCGCGCCCGCATCCTCGACATCACGCGCCAGCGCAAGCAAGCCGGCATCGGCACCGATATTGATGTAGCGCAAATAGAAACCACCTTGCCTGCCGGCCGGCGCCAGCTGGAACAGTCGGCCGAGTCGCTGGCCCTGCTGCGCAACCAGCTGGCGGCCCTGTCGGGCAAGGGTCCGGCGGCCGGTGCGGCGCTCACGCGGCCCGTGCTGCGCCTGGACCAGCCACTGGCCATTCCCGCCGCTCTGCCGGCCGACCTGATCGGCCGCCGCCCCGACATCGCCGCCCAGCGCTGGCGCGTGGAAGCGGCGGCGCAGCGCATCGACGCCGCCAAGGCCGAGTTCTACCCGAACGTCAACCTGGTGGCCTTTGCCGGCTTCCAGGCCTTCGGCTTCAGCCACTTTCTCGATGCCAACTCGGACATCCGCGGCGCCTCGCCCGCGCTGAGCCTGCCCATCTTCGCCGGCGCCCGCCTGCGCGCCCAGCTGGGCAGCCAGACGGCCGTGTACGACGGCGCCGTGGAGCAATACAACGCCACCGTCATCAACGCCATGTCGGACGTGGCCAACGCCGTCACGAAGGCCCAGTCGCTGGCCAAACAGCACCAGCTGACCGTGCAGGCGCTGGCCACGGCGCAGCGCGCGCGCGACCTGGCGGAAAAGGCCTACAAGGCGGGCATGAGCGACGCCATCAACATGCTCAACACGCAAGTGGCGCTGCTGGCGGAAGAACAGCAGCAGGCGCAAAATGGGGCGCGCGAGCTCGATCTGTACGTTTCCTTGATGAATGCACTGGGAGGCGGCATCTGAGCTTGCAATCCTGGCATTGCCCTAGCCCAACAAGATACAATCGGAACTTTATTCACACATGAAGGAATATGACATGACCGCTTTTGACGCCACCTCCAAGCGGCTGCAAAACATCCGCACGCGCATGCCAGGCTTCCCCATGGAACTGATGCGCCTGTTGCGCATGACGTACCACATTCAAAAAGGCATGAAGGATCTGACCAATGCCGCGCTGAAAAAGCACGACCTGGTCGATGCCAGCTACATGGTGCTGGCCGTGCTGTACGGCACGGACGACGAAACCTCGAACGCCTGCACCCTGGGCATGGCGTGCCATGAAAAGCCGGCCAACCTGACGCGCGTGTGCAACGACCTGGAAACGCGCGGCCTGATCCACCGCGGCACGCGCCCCGGCGACCGCCGCTCCGTGATGATCTCGCTGACGGACAAGGGCCGCGCCCTGATCGAAACGGCGCTGCCGGACGTGTACCAGGAAACCTCGGCCCTGTACGAAGGTTTCACGGACGAAGAGCTGCAAGTGCTGGACAAGCTGTACATGCGCCAGTTGCGCAACCTCAACAATCTCAACAACCAGAACTGATAGCCTATCGATGACGCCAGCCACAGCAACAAAACCTATATACGGCCCCCTGACCCGGGCGGCCCACTGGCTGGCGCTGGCGCTGCAGGACTGGCGCTCGACGGAAGGCGAACGCTGGATCTACGTCGGCAAGACCCTCATCGCCTCGTTCTGCGCGCTGTGGCTGGCCTACCGCCTGGGCCTCGATTCGCCCAGCACGGCGATGACCACGACCATCATCCTGGCCCTGCCCAGCAGCGGCATGGTGCTGGAAAAAAGCTTTTACCGCCTGTGCGGCACCCTGCTCGGATGCACGGCCGCGCTGACCCTGATCGGCCTGTTCCCGCAGCAGCCCGTGCTGCTGTTCGCCGGCCTGGCCCTGTGGGTGGGACTGTGCACGAGCGGCTCGGCCCTGCACCGCAACGCCCAATCGTATGTGTACGTGCTGGCCGGCTACACGGCTTGCATGATCGTGCTGCCCGCCATCGAGCAGCCGATGCAGGTGTTCGCGCTGGCCGTCACGCGCGTGGCCGAGGTCAGCCTGGGCATCATCTGCTCGGCGGCCGTCTCCAGCGTGCTGCTGCCGCGCCACCAGGGCACGCAGGTGATGCGCACGGTGCAAGCGCGCTACGGCAAATTCCTCGCCTTTTGCCAGGACGTGCTGCAGCAAAAACTCACGCCGGCGCAGGTGGAACTGACGCATTTGCAGTTTGCCGCCGACGTGGCGGCGCTGGAGCTGGGCCGCTCGGCCGCCCTGTTCGAAGTCACCAGCAAAGTGAGCCACGTGCGCGCGCAAAACCGCAAGCTGCACGCCTTCAACGCCACCTTCATGACGGCGCTGACCACTTTCTATACCTTCCACCGCCTGTTCGACCGCCTGCAGCGCGACGACGAGACACAAGTCATGCAGGCTTGCGCGCCCCTGTACGCCATCGTCGCCGAAGCGCTGCAAACGACGCCGTCGCAAGACTCGCTCGACACCATGCAGCGGCACCTGCAAACGGCGCTGGGTCAGGCGCGCGCGGACATCGACGGCGCCCCCATCGCGCATGCGCAGCGCATCGATTTCGACACCGTGTGCGAGCTGCTCGAGCGCTTCGCGCGCGACATGAGCCGCTTTCACGAAGTGTATTTCAGCCTGGCGCACGACACGCCACTGGAAATCAGCACGCCGCAAGCCTATGCGCCGAAGACGCCGCCCGCGCTGGTGATCGCCAGCGGCGCGCGTGCGGCCATCAGCCTGGCCCTGCTGGCGCTGGGCGCCTACTTCCTCGCCTGGCCCTATGCCAGCACGGCGATGCTGATGGCGGCCGTGTTCTGCGCGCTGGCCTCGTCCTCGCCGCGCCCCATCCTGATGATCCGGCAAGTGCTGGCGGGCTTCTTGATCGCCATGCCGCTGTCGCTCGTGTGCGTGTACTTCGTGCTGGTGCACGGCGACGGCTTCCCCATGCTGGTGCTCAGTTTTGCACCATTCCTCGCCGTGGGCCTGTATCTGATGACGAATCCGGCCAAGCTGGGCGTGGGCCTGGGCGTGTCGACCTTCATCACGCAGATGGCGCCGACGAATCTGATGCATGTCGACGGCGCCGCCTTCCTCAACACGGGCATGGCGCTGATCGTCGGCCTGATGCTGGCCGCCCTCGTGTTTGCCGTGCTGCTGCCCGAACACACGATGGGCCACAAGGACCATATCGGCCGCGCCCTGTGGCGCGAAGCGCTGCATGCGTGCACGGCGCCGGCGCGGCGCGTGAAACACCGTTTCGACAACCGCGTGCGCGACCTGCTCAGCCAGCTCAATGCGGCGGCCGGCCCGGCGCCTGGCGAGGCCACGCGTGCCGTCGTGCGCCAGGCATTGACGCTACTGGAAATCGGCCACTCGGTGATCGAATTGCGCGAACTGATCGCGACCGCCCGGCCAGGCGCCACGCGCCACGCGCTGCAGCAATGCGTCGACCACATCGCCGGCTGGCTGCGCACGCGCGGCGACACGGCACTGCAGGCGGCCCTGGCGGCCACCCTGCAGGCGGGCGCCGTGGTGCGCGCGGCGCAGAACGAAGCCGGCGTCACGCCCGAGCGCAGCGCGCGCCTGCAAACGGCGCTGGCCGACCTGCATTCGATCTACACCTCTTTACTCGACCACATGGCGCCTGGCGCCGGAGACCACCATGCCGCGTGAATTCGCCCTGTTCGGAATTCTGATTCCTACCCTGCTGCCCCTGTTCATCCTCAGCATAGGCCTGCAAACCCTGCTCGACCGCGTGCTGGGCTGGCTGGGCGTGTACCGCATGGTGTGGCACCCCTCGCTGGCGCGACTGTGCATCTTCATCGCCATCTTCGGCGCGCTGGCCTTATCGCTTTACAAATAAAAAAAACTGTTCAATCCAATCAAGGAAAGGCTGCCGACATGGTAAGCAAACTGACCCGCTATGCAATCACCCTGCTGCTATTGGCCGCAGCCCTGTGGATAGGCAAGACCGTCTGGGACCGCTACATGGAGTCGCCGTGGACGCGCGACGGCCGCATCAAGGCCGACATCGTCAACATCAGCGCCGACGTGGCCGGCACCGTCACGGACGTGCTGGTGCGCGACAACCAGGTGGTGCAAAAGGGCGACGTGCTGTTCGTCGTCGACAAGGAACGCTACACGAGCGCGCTGGCGCAAGCCGACGCCGTGCTGGCCGCGCAGAGGACGGAGCAAGGCCGCCGCGGCAAGGAAGCCCAGCGCCGCGCAGGCCTCGACGCCAGCATCATCTCGACGGAAAGCCGCGAAAGCGCCGCATTTGCCGCCAGCTCGGCCTCGTCGCAAGTGCAGGCCGCCGTGGCCGCCCGCGCGCTGGCGCAATTGAACCTGGAGCGCACCACCGTGCGCGCCCCCGTCAGCGGCTACGTGACGAACCTGAACGTGCACAAGGGCGATTTCGCCGCCGTCGGCGCGGCCAAGCTGGCCGTCATCGACAGCGCCTCGTACTACGTCGTCGGCTACTTCGAAGAGACCAAGCTGGGCATGCTGGCGCAGGACGACAAGGCAGAAATGAACCTGATGAGCGGCGGCACCCTGCATGGCCACATCGAGAGCATCGCGCGCGGCATCACCGACCGCGACGCCGCCACGGGCCGCGAATTGCTGGCCGACGTCAATCCCACCTTCAACTGGGTGCGCCTGGCGCAGCGCGTGCCCGTGCGCATCCACATCGACGAGCAGCCGAAGGGGCAATTGCTGGTAGCCGGCACCACTTGCACCGTGGTGATCACGCCCCACTCGGCGCATTCCGCACCGGCGCCGAAGCCAGCGGCCGCGCACCCGGCATGAGCCGCGGCGGCGCCGGGCGCCTGGCGGAAATCGCCCTGTTCCTCGACGCCGCGGCGCTGGGCAGCTTTTCCGCGGCCGGCCGCAAGCACGGCCTGTCGCCGGCCGCCGCCAGCGCCGCCATCGCGCGCCTGGAAACGGCGCTGGGCGTCACTCTGTTCGAGCGCACCACGCGCCAGCTGCGCCTGACGGAAGAGGGTGTGCACTACCGCCACTACAGCGAGCAGGCGCTGGACTTGCTGGCGCAGGCGGAAGACGGCTTGCCTGCAGGCGGCGCTGCCGTGCGCGGCGTGGTGCGCATCTCGGCGCCGTCCGACATCGGCCGCCAGCTGCTGCTGCCCATGCTCGACCGCTTTGCCGCGCTGCACCCGCAGGTGCGCCATGCGCTGACCCTGACGGACGCCACGGCCAGGCTGGTGCAGGACGATATCGACCTGGCCATCCGCTACGGCGAGCTGCCCGACAGCGACATGGTGGCGCGCCTGTTGCACCCGGGCCGGCGCGTCGTGTGCGTGGCGCCCGCGCTGGCCGCCAAGGTGGGCGTGCCGGCCACGCCGCGCGACCTGGCGCTGCTGCCGACGCTCGTGCTCACGGCGGGCGACGGCGCGCCGCAGGAGTGGCGCTACCGCGAAGACGGCAAGCGCCACAGCCTGCGCCCGCAAGGCGCCTGGCACAGCAACGATGGCGAAATCATCCGCCGCTGGGCCGTGGCCGGCCATGGCTATGCCTACAAATCCCTGCTCGACATCGGCGACGACCTGCGCGCAGGACGCCTGCACACGGTGCTCGACGATTACTTTGCCGACAGCGTCCCCCTGAACCTGCTGTACCGGCGCAGCCGCTTCCAGCCGCCGCGCGTGGCCCTGCTGGCCGACTTCCTGCTGCAGCAATTCGCCGCCCTGCCGGCGCAGCGCTAGCGGGCCACGGTCAGGGCGCCAGCACGCCCAGCTGGCGCAGCAGGGTCAGATTGTCTTCCAGGTGCCAGTTGTCGCTGATGCGCCCCTGCGCATTCACCCGGTACAAATCGAACGCGTAAAAGTCGATGGCCTGGCCCTGCCCCTGCAAGGGGCCCTGCGGCGTGGGGAAGACGCCCGTGAAGCGGCCCGTGAAATGCAGGCGCAAGGTGACACGGTCGCCCGCCACCAGCATGTCCTCGATGGCCACCTGCAAATCCGGCACGGCCGCATGAAAGACTTGCGAGGCCTGCAGCGGACCGGCCAATCCCTGCGGACGCCCGGCGGGCAAGCTGCGGTCGGTGAAATCGTCGGCCAGCGCCAGGCGCGCCAGGGCCGGATCGCCGCTCTGCCAGAACGCGGCGTAGCGGCGCGCGGCCAGCACCACCTTGTCGGTGGCGGCGGCGCCGGACAGGTGGGCCGGCATGGGCAGGAGCGTGGCGGATTGGGCGGGCGCGGCGGCCAGCAGAGAAAGGGCCAGGATGGCGGGGGCAAGAACAGGTGCGGGCATAATGAATCCAGGTGGGTTGATCGGCGTGCCTGCTGCATAGGGCACCCCGTCATTCTGGACTCGCTTGCCCTATTTGATAATTGGCCCCGCGCTTGAATCACTTGCTTGCAGTAGTTGAAAATTAGCGGCCGCCGGCCACGTCGAGGATGCTGCCCGTCACATACGTGGCGCCCGGTCCCAGCAGGTACAGGATGGCGTCGGCGATTTCTTCCGGCTGGCCGCCCCGCTGCATGGGCACGCCGGACGCCAGGCGCGCCACCCGTCCCGGTTCACCGCCCGACGCGTGGATGTCCGTGTAGATGATGCCGGGGCGCACGCCGTTGACGCGGATGCCCTCGGCCGCCACTTCCTTCGCCAGGCCCAGGGTCAAGGTATCGACGGCGCCTTTCGAGGCCGCGTAGTCGATGTATTCGCCCGGGGAACCGAGGCGCGCGGCGGCCGACGAGACGTTCACGATGCGCCCGCCCTGCCCGCCATTGGCCGTCGACATGCGCCGCACGGCTTGCTGGCAGCAGAGGAAATAACTGATCACGTTGGTGCGCAGCACGCGTTCGAGGCGCTGCACGGAAATGTCGGCCAGCCGGCATTTCTGCTCCAGCACGCCCACATTGTTGACCAGCGCCGTCAAGGTCCCCAGGCGCGCATCGACTTCCGCAAACAAGCGCTGCACGTCCGCTTCGTCGCTGACGTCGGCCTGCACGGCGATGGCCTCGCCTCCGCCGGCGACGATGCGCGCGCACAGCGCCTCGGCCGCCTGCGCATCGCGCACATAGTTGACGCAAACGGCATAGCCCTGGCGCGCCGCCAGCAGGGCCGTCGCCGCGCCGATGCCGCGGCTGCTACCGGTAATCAAGATCACTTCCTTCATCGCCCCTCCTGAATTGTTGTGGCTGCTTGTGGCTGCATCATACGCGGACGAAAAAAAAACCCGCGCATGGCGGGTTCTGTATGCAAAGACCTTCAGTTCCTGAAGTGCGTCATGGCGTACGTCAAGTGCTGCCACCAGTGCTCGCGCGACTGCACGGTCGCCAGGCATTTTGCGTCGACCTCGTTCTTGAACGCGGGGTCCACGCACGCCTTGGTGACCAGCGCATTGCGCTGGTTTTCCACGCTGACGACGGCAATCGCCAGCCAGGCCACGAGGGCGAGGGCCAGCGCGCACAGGGTCCAGGGCAGCTGTTTCATGACGTTCTCCAGTATTACTTCTTCGCAGGCGCCGGGGCGCGCTCTTTCAGCACGCGCGCCACCAGTTCATCCATCACGCGCAGGGTCGCTGTCTGGGTCTGCGGCTCGGACTGCCCCGGACGCGACAGCTGCGCCGGCGACGTCACGAAGCGGCCATCGATGACGATGGTCGGCGCGCTGTCGATCTTGCTGGCGGTGATCAGCTGTTCATTGCGTTTCAGCTTGGTCTGCACGCCGAAGGAATTGAACATGTCCAGGTATTTCGCCTTGTCGATGCCGTTCTTCACCAGCAGGTCGAGGATGGCGTCATCGCGGTTCAGGCGGTTGCGCTCGACGTGGATGGCGCGGAAGATCTTGTCGTGGAACTGGTCCAGCTGGCCCATCGCTTCCAGGGTGGCGTAGGCGTGCGCCTGCGCATCTTTCGGGCCATTGAAGGCCAGGTGGATGCGGCGGAAGGCGATCTTGTCGCCCTGCTTCTTGACCCAGTCGTGCATCAGCGGATCGAGCGCATAGCAATGCGGGCAGGAATACATGAAGTACTCCACCACTTCCACCTTCTTGCCCGTGTCCGTGCGCACTGGCGTCGGGAGCGTGGTAAAGCCGGTATCGGCCGCCATGGCGCCGCCGGTGGCCGCCACCAGGGTGACGGCGGCAAGCAGGGGACGCAAGAAACGCAGAAAACGCATAATAATCCTTCATCATAAAGTGGTCGTGAACGGGGCGAGATTACCACTTTTTGCGCCGGCCGATGAGGCCCGGGCGGAAAAAAGCCATGTTTATCGCCCCGGTTTGCGCCAGCTTAAGCCGTATTTAAGCCCCGCTGCACCCGCGCCTCAAAAATGGTAGCGCGCCGACACGCGCAGCTGGCGCGCATCCTTGAGGTAAATGCTGGAACGGCAGCCGGGCGCATCGCCGTAATGGCGGCGGTTGGCCAGGTTGCTGCCGGCCAGTTCCAGCTCCCAGGCGCCCAGCTTGTGCGCGTAGCGCCCGTCCACGGTGGCAAACGCGGGCACCTGCGCCAGGCAGCTGCCGGCGAAATCGGGGCCATAGCGCAGCGCGCGCAGCCATTGCACGCCCACGTCGGCACTGGCGCCGCCCTGCCCCGTCCAGTACAGGCGCAGGCTGGCCAGGGTTTTCGGCACGAGGGCGATATCCGGGCCGTCATAGGCGTAATCGTCGTAGCGCGCATGCACTTGCCGCAGTTGCCCGTCGAGGCGCCAGTCGCGCGCCAGCGCCATGCTGGCCTCGATGGCGATGCCGTCGCGGCGCGAGGGGTCGAGGTTGCCCGCAAAGCCCAGCTGGCCCAGGCTTTGGTCGAAAACGATCTGGTTGCTCAGGCGCTCGCTGAATACGCGCACGGAAGCGCTGCGCGCCGCGTCGCCGACGGTGGCGCCCACTTCCATTTCGCGCCGCAACTGGCCCGCCAGGGGGCGGTAGCCGGCGCGGGTATAGCCATCGTCGTCGATGCGGTAGCTGCGCGCGGCCTTGGCGTAGACGCTCAGTTGCGGGCGCAATTGCAGGCTGCCCTGCAAATCCCAGGCATTCTGGTTTTCCCAGTCGCTGCCGCCGGCGGGCAGGTCGGCCGGATCGAGCTGGAACTGCTCATGCCGCAGCCCCAGCAGCAGGCGCGGCGCATACGGGCCGCCGAAGGCCAGCTCTTCGCGCAGCAGCAGCGCGCGCGAATACTGGCGGCGCTGCCCGTCGCCATCGCGGTCCGAGCGCCGCTGCCACTGCATCAGGTCCAGGCCCACTTCCGTATCCGTGCCCACGCCGCCCACCTTGCCGTAATGGCGCAGGCGGGGCGCCAGCTGCCGGCGGCGGCTGCTGTACCTCGATTCGCTGCTGCCGTCCTCGCCCGCATAGTGGGCCGTGGCGCGCTTTTCCCGCTGCGACAGTTCCACGCCCAGCTCGAAACTGCCCACATAGCGCTGCACGAAGGCGCTGGCGCGCCGCACCTCATAGCGGTACAGGTCTTCCGGGCGGGCCGCCAGCAAGGCCAGGAACGGCGCCTCGGGCGCGGGATAGCGGGTCTCCTGCTTCAGCTGGTCGGCGCTGAAGCCGAAGCGGCCCTGGCGCGCCTTCCATTCCGCGCCGCCGTTGATGCCGCGCTGGTGAAACACGCTGCCATCGCGGTAATTGCCATTGCGCAGCCAGTCCATGGCCACATCGAGCGTCATGCCGTCCTGCTCGCGCGACAGGGCGCCGCGCACGCTGTGCTGGCCGCCCTGCGCCAGCTCGGCGGACACGTCGCCATGCGTGACGCCGGCCGCGCCGGCATCCACGCCTTCCTGCGCGCACGCCGGCATGGCCAGGGCGCACAGCAGCAAGGCACGCGTGGCGATGGTCAGGACGGGAGGGGCAGGCATCATGGCGGCAGGCTTGAGGCGTCACCGCGGCGCGGATGCGCGCTGGTGGAACGGAGGGATGGCAAAAGCGAATCATTATACGCACGGCGCACGGCGCCGCAAGCGCCAGCCCGGCGGTACTTTCCTTATGCCAATATTTTATTGGTGATTTGGCATTTTTGTAGGTATATTAAGGTGCGCCCGGCGATCCTGGGCGCAGCCGACTGCATTTAAAAATCAACAATAAGAAGTCACTGTGGGAGTCACGCATGGAAAGTCGTAGCACAACGCGCCGGGGGCCGCCAAGTCCCCGCGGCACGCGCCGCAGCATTGGTTTTTTCCCCATCTCGGGCAAGCTCAAAGCCCTTTCCATCACCGCCATGCTGCTGGCCGGCCTTGCTTTGCAGGCCGACCTGTTCGCCCAGCCGGGTCAAGGCAAGCCGGCCGGCGCGCCCACGCCGCTGGCGCCGTCCGCCGACGGCATCGCCCTGGCGTCGCCGCATGCGTCGGCCGTCAGCACGCCCAGCGCCAGCAATGCCTGGGGCGGTGCGCGCACGGGCGCGCAAGCGACCCTGTCGGACCGCGTCGTCGATTATCAGATCGAAGCGACGCTCGATCCCGTCAAGCACACGATCGACGGCCAGCAGAAACTGCGCTGGCGCAACCGCAGCGCGCAAGCCGTCAGCAGCGTGTACCTGCACCTGTACCTGAATGCCTTCGAAGGCGAACATTCGACCTTCTTCACCGAAAAGCGCAAGCTCGACACGGGCTTCCGCTCGGGCGTCGACACGCGCGACGGCGAGTGGGGCTACATCGAACTGCGCAGCATGACGCAGAACGGCGCCAAGGCGCCCTGGCACTTCGTCCAGCCGGACAACGGCCCGGCCACCGACCGCACGGTCGTGCGCGTCGATTTGCCGCAGGCCGTCGCGCCGGGCGCCGAGACGACGCTCGACATCCGCTTCTTCGACCAGTTGCCGCGCGTCATCGCGCGCACCGGCTATTTCGGCAGCTTCCACCTGGTGGGCCAGTGGTTCCCCAAGATCGCCGTGCTGGAACTGCCCGGCGAACGGGGCGCCACCGCGCCGCGCTGGAACGCGCATGAATTCCACCTCAATTCGGAGTTCTACGCCGATTTCGGCAACTACGACGTAAAGCTGACCGTGCCCAAGGAGTACACGGTGGGCGCCACGGGCGAACTGCAGGGCGCGCCGCAGGAAAAGAACGGCATGCTCACGCATCACTATGTGCAGGGCGACGTGCACGATTTCGCCTGGACGGCCGACAAGCGCAGCGCGCAGCCGTTGACGGGCAGCTGGAGCGGTCCTGGCAGCCCGCCGGTGGCCATCAAGGTGCTGTACCCGCCCGAATACGCGTCGAACGCGGCGCCCGCGCTGCAGGCGGCGAAGGATTCGCTCACGTATTTCTCGCGCACCCTGGGCCCGTATCCGTACAAGACGCTGACGGTGGTGATTCCGCCGTTTAACGCGGCCGAAGCAGGCGGCATGGAATACCCGACCTTCATCACGGCCTCGAGCTACGCCAACCTGCAGCCGAAGACCATTCCCGAATTCGGCCTCGATTTCGTCACCATCCATGAATTCGGCCATGGCTATTTCTATGGCATCCTGGCGTCGAACGAGTTCGAGGAACCCCTCCTCGACGAAGGCTTGAACGAATACTGGGACCAGCGCATGCTGCGCGCGCGCGGCCAGGATATCCACGCCACCACGCCCCTGCTCAAGCGCCTGGGCTTCGATCCCGTCTTCAAGGTCTTCGAATTCGAGCGCATGGCCGCGCCGCGCCAGGATGCGGCCGATCCGCTGGGCCAGAACGCGTGGAACCGCCTGCAGGGCGTGGGGCCCGTCTACAGCCGCACGGCCATCACCATGCGCGACCTGGAAGCGCGCATCGGCAGCGAAGCCATGGAACGGGGCTTCAAGGCCTATTACGAACAGTGGAAATTCCGCCACCCGAGCGTGGCCGACCTGCGTGAAACGCTGGCCGAGGCGACGGGCCAGCGCCGCATCGTGGAACAGGTCTTCGCGCAGCAGGTCTATGCCAGCGCGAATATCGACGACCGCATCGGCACCTTCACCAGCGAAGAACAGACGCCGCTGGCCGGCATGGCGGTGGTGAACGGCAAGCGCGTGGAACATACGGCCGAAGCGCTGGAAAAAGAGGAGAAAAAGGTGCGCGAGGCGTGGGACAAGGCGCATCCGGACGCCAAGCCCGGCACGGGACCGTATCCTTATCTCACCAGCGTGGTCTTGCGCCGCCGCGGCGCGCCCGTGCCGCAGGTGCTGCTGGTGAAATTCGCCGACGGCAGCTCCGAACGCGTGGTGTGGGATAACGAGCAGCTGTGGCAGCGCTACACCTGGAGCAAGCCCGTGAAGGCCGTCTCGGCCGAACTCGATCCCGACCGCGTGCACTACCTCGACGTCAACAAGCTCGATGACAGCCGCACCCTGAAAGCCGACACCTCGGCCGCGCGGCGCTGGAGCTTCGACCTTGCCGCCGTCTTCCAATACCTCCTTTCCCTGATTGCCACCGTATGAGCGCCACTTCCACGACACGGGCCAGCGGCCTGACCCTGACCACGCGCGCCAGCCGCGCCGCCCTGCAATGGCGCTTGCTGCTGCTGTGGGCGGGCCTGTTGCTGATCCCCGCCATCCTTGCCGTCATACCCCTCTGGCGCACCTTGAGCGCCAGCCTCGATAACGCCGTGCATGCGGCTGCCCTGGCGCACAAGCTCGACCTGATGACCCTGGCCGACCTGGTGGCCAATACGGGACGCAACGGCGCCGCCATCAGCCAGGCCGCCATCACCGGCGTCGTGCTGGCCCTGCTGCTGTCGCCGCTGCTGAGCGGCCTGGTGGTGACGGCCGCGCGCGCGCCTGCGCCACCCGGCTTCGGCCCCCTGCTGACGGGCGCCTTCAGCGAATACGGCCGCATGCTGCGCATGTTGCTGTGGAGCATCGTACCGCTGGGCGTGGCGCTGGCGATCGGCGCCGGCGCGCTGAAACTGGCCGACAAGCACGCGGCAAAGGCCATCCTGGAAGCGGACGCCGACCTGGCCCGCCACCTGGCCTTGCTGCTCACGGGCTTGCTGTTCCTGCTGGCCTGCGCCACGCTCGACGCGGGCCGCGCGGCGCTGGCCGTCGACCGCCGCCGCACGTCGGCCGTCAAGGCCTGGTGGCGGGGACTGGGCATGCTGCGTCGGCGTCCGCTGGCCAGCCTGGCCATCTACCTCGTCATCACCCTGCTGGGGCTGGCGCTGTATGCGCTGCTGGGCGTGGCGCGCCTGAACCTGGCAGCGCCCGGCCCGCTGGCCATCGTGGCCGGCTTGCTGGTGACGCAGCTGGCGGCGCTGGTGCTGGCGTGGATGCGCAGCGCGCGCCTGTTCGCCTTGATCGACGTCAAGCGCTCGCTCGCGTAGTCACGCCCCCAGGCGCCCTTCATCGGCCAGGAAGTCGATGAAGGTGCGCACTTTCGACGACAGGTAGCGGCGGCTCGTGTACACGGCGTACACGCTGCCGCCCGCCAGCCGGTAGCCGTTGAAGAGGCGCACCAGCCGCCCCGCCGCCAGGTCCGCATCCGTCTGCCACGACGGCAGCAGCGCGATGCCCATGCCGTCGAGCGCGGCCGCGTGCAACAGGCTTTCGTTATTGCATTGCAGGACGGGCGAGAACTTCACCGTCTCGCGCCCCTGTGCCCCGTCGAAGGCCAGTTCATTGCCGTTTGCCAACAAGGAATAGCTGATCATGGCGTGCTGCGCCAGGTCTTGCGGCAGGTCCGGGTGGCCCGCGCGCGCCAGATAGGAGGGCGCGGCCACCAGGTGGAATTCGATGCTGCCGATGGGCCGTGCGATCAGGGTCGGCGATGGCGCCTGGCTCACGCGCAGGGCCAGGTCGAAGCCCTCTTCCACCAGGTTCACCACGCGGCCGCTGAGGTCGATGTCGAAGGTCACTTCCGGAAAGCGCTCGCGGTAGGCGGCCAGGATGCGCGTAAAGATGGCGTTGGCGAACCAGACGGGCGCGCTCAGGCGCAGCATGCCGCGCGGCACCACCGTCGTGCGGCCGACGGTCGCTTCCACCTCGTCAAGATTGTCGAGCATGTCGCGGCACTGTTCGAAATACACCTTGCCGATTTCCGTCAGGCTCAGGTGGCGGCTGCTGCGGTTCAGCAGGCGCGCGCCCAGGTGGCGCTCCAGGTGCATCACATGCTTGCTGACCATGGCCGGCGACAGGTCCAGGCGCTCGCTGGCGCGCACAAAACTGTCCAGCTCCACCACGGCGCGAAACACGCGCATGCTGCGCAAGGTATCCATGACGCCCCAATCATCAACAAAATGGAAATGATATATCAATAATAGCGATCTTGATCAACTGACTGCGCATGACTATCATGGTTCCATCGTTAGCCATTCCCACCAGGAGCCGCCATGCAAGAGCACACCTTCCCCACTTACTTCCTGTCGCACGGCGGCGGCCCGTGGCCGTTCATGAAAGACCAGTTCGGCGGCCGCTACGACGTGCTGGAAGCGTCGCTGCAGGCTATCCCGCGCCAGGTCGGCGCGCGTCCCAAGGCCGTGCTGGTCGTCACGGCGCACTGGGAAGGGCCGCAATTCCTCGTTTCGGCCAGCCCCCGTCCGGGCATGATCTACGATTATTCAGGCTTTCCGCCGCATACGTACCAGATCCAGTACCCGGCGCCGGGCGCGCCGGAACTGGCGTCGCAAGTCAAACAGTTGCTCGACGCGGCCGGCCATCCGGCACGCCTGGACCACGAGCGGGGTTTCGACCACGGCACCTTCAGCGCCCTGTTCCCCATCTACCCGCAGGCGGACATGCCGCTGGTGCAGCTGTCGCTGAAACACGGCTACGACCCGCTCACGCACGTCGAGGTGGGCCGCGCGCTGGCCAGCCTGCGCCGCCAGGGCGTGCTGATACTCGGCAGCGGCCTCAGTTATCACAACCTGCGCCAGTTCGGCCAGGCGGGCGCCGTCGCCTCGCACCAGTTCGACGCCTGGCTGCGCCAGGCCATGGCCTTGCCGCCAGAACAAAGGCTGGAGCAGTTGCTGGCCTGGGACCAGGCGCCGGGCGCGCGCCAGGCCCATCCGCAGGAAGACCATCTGCTGCCGCTGATGGTGGCGCTGGGCGCGGCCGAGCAGGAAGCGGCGCACGTGGTGTACCACGAGGAGGATTTCTTTGGCGCGCTGGCCGTCACCAGCTTCAAATTCGGCTAATCGGCCAGCGCATGAAAAAAGCGCCGCGACATTGCTGTCGCGGCGCTTTTTGCATGGTGAAGCGGTAACTTACGTGCCGCGCTTGCCGCGCGCCGCATTCCTGGCCTTCTCGGCGGCGATTTCCGCCGCCTTGGCCGCTTTTTCCGCCATCTCGGCCGCGTGCTGGGCCAGCAGGGCCGCGCGCGTGTCCGGCGTTTCCAGCGAAATGCGTCCCAGGATGCCGCTGCGGTAGTCGAGCAGTAGGGTATGCGAGGCTTTCTCGAAATCGTAGTCGCCGCCCTTGATGCGGAAGCCGCGCTTGGCGGCGATGCCTTCGACCACGCCGATGGCGTCGACTTCATCGACCTTGGTGCCGTAGCGGGCCGCCAGCAAGTCCGGATAGCGCTTGAGCAATTCCTCGGCCAGGAACACGGCCACTTCCTCTTCGATCAGCGCGTTCGAGCCGATGGCGTGGCTGGCCGCCAGCATCAAGCCGTCGCTGGGGATGGCGATCTTCGGCCACAGCATGCCGGGCGTGTCGACCAAAATCGTGTTCTTGTCCAGGTACAACTTTTGCTGCATCTTGGTGACGGCCGGCTCGTCGCCCACCTTGGCCACGCGCTTTTTCAGCAGCGCGTTCATCAGGGTCGACTTGCCCACGTTGGGAATGCCCATGATCATGATGCGCAGCGGCTTCGTCGACACGCCGCGGTGCGGCGCCAGCGATTTCGCCAGTTCCGGAATGCGCGCCACGTCGCCCGGCTTCTTGGTCGTCATCGCATACGCGGTCACGCCTTCCTGGGCATTGAAATAGGCCACCCAGGCGGCGGTGGCGGCAGGATCGGCCAGGTCGGTCTTGTTGAGGATCTTCAGGCAAGGGCGCTGGCGGAACAGGCGCAGCTCGTCCACCATGGGATTGCAACTGGCTGCCGGCAGGCGCGCGTCCACCACTTCAATCACCAGATCGGTGTTTTCCATGGTCTCGGCCGCTTTCTTGCGGGCCGCGTTCATGTGTCCTGGGTACCATTGTATCGCCATGCTCTTGCTTTCAAAATCGTTCGGTCAATCCGCTATTTTACGTGGTTGCCGCCGCGACGTCCCATTTTCCGCCGCCAACGCCAGCCGTGCGACACGAACGAGACAATTGGTGATAATTTGGCAGTTACATGAATGATAAGATTCGCAGTCCGTCCAGCCTGGACGGTTTCCCATCGCAAGCTTAACCTGGCACGCAATCCATGCACTTTCCCCGCTTTTGCCTCCTCGCCTCCCTTTATGCCAGCCTGCTGCCCGCCATGGCCCAGGAACAAGCGGCGGCGCCGGGCGACGCGGCAAGCCAGGAAATGCAGCAGATTGTCGACGTGCAAAGCACGCGCGATCCCGACCTGCGCCCCTACCGCACCATGCTCAAGGGACTCGATGCGTATGCCGACCACCAGCGCCTGGCGCCGGGCGCGCCGCTGCGCTTCATGCTGATTCCCGCCACGCCGCAGGCCAGGCTCGATGGCGTGACCCTGCACCTGTCCGCCGACAACCTGTCGATCCCCGTGCCGCTGGCGGCGGACGGCGGCTTCACCTTGTCGCGCGACAAGACCGCCTACGATGCGAATGCCGACCTGGTCAGCAACAAGAAGCGCGACACCCTGCGCTGGCGCGCCGACATCCATACGCCGGGCTTGCCCCAGAACGTGCGCCGCCTGGGCGACTTGCGCCTGGAATGCGAAATCCGCTGGGCCGTCGAGCAGGATGAGTTGTCCTTTGTCCGGCGCAACCTGTTCCGCCTGGCAGGCGGGCCGTGCCACTCGTCGCTGATCCACGTGCCGTTTCCCGTGGTGCACAAGCTGCTTGCCGTGCAGGCGCGCTCGGGCGAGCGCACGCTGGACATCCGCGTCACGCAAGACCGGCAGCGCTTCGTGCCGCCGCTGCATGACCTGAACTGGGACGACAATACCCTGCTGACCCTGACCTACGCCGACGACGGAAAAATGGCGGGAGCCGCCCCGGCAGCGCCCTCGCAGGCAGCGCAGCGCCAATAAGGCGCCGCCCGCGCAGCCAGGTCAAATATTTCCATATGGATTCTTATATTTACTGAAAGAAATAAAGAAGTATGTTCTAATATCGCCTCTTAAATGAAAAGCAATTATTTTCCAGGCTGGCTAGCGCCGGGTGCAGGGAGATAGGCGATAGGGATGGCTCGATATGGTGATGGAACACACTGGCAAGGCGCCAGCGGCACACGTGGAATGCGAACGTGGCAGCGCGCGCCCGGCCAAGGCGGCGGCCAAGCGCGTGCCGCGCAATGGCAGCCTGTTGCAGTGGAAGAAGGAATGCCGGCAATTGCAGGGGCAAGTTGCGCAGCTGGAAGAGCGCCTGAAGCGCCAGAGCGCCGACAGCTATGGCTTGCAAGTGCTGTATGACCAATTGGTCAATGAAATCAAGCACCACCGCGACATGTTGCAGCTCGACAGTTTTGACGCGGATAAATCATCGCTCGTCTACACGCAAGCCTGGCGCCGCTTCATGGCTGGCGACGCGCTCGACTACCAGACGCACCGCCACACGAATTCCCGCAGCCGGCCCAGCCTGCTGTAGCTCCAGCTCCCCTCTTACAGCTCCGCCAGCGCCTTCACGTGCGCGGCCACGCTGCGGCCCAGCGACGACAGGTTGTAGCCCCCTTCGAGGCAGCTGACGATGCGGCCCTTGCCATACTGATGGGCCACGGCCATCATTTGCTGCGTCATCCACGTGTAGTCGGCCTCCACCAGGCCCATGCCGCCCACGTCGTCTTCGCGGTGGGCGTCGAAACCGGCGGAAATGAAAATCATCTGCGGCTGCTGCCGGTGCAGCGCGGGCAGCCAGTGGTCGAGCACCAGCTGGCGCACGGCATCGCCTTTCGAGCGGGCCGGCACGGGCACGTTGACGCGCGTGTCCGTGTACGATTCCACGTCGCTGTACGGATAGAACGGGTGCTGGAAAAAGCTGACCATCAGGATGCGCGGATCATGCGCCACGGATTCGGCCGTGCCATTGCCATGATGTACGTCAAAGTCGACGATGGCGACCCGTTCGAGCCCGCGCACGTCGAGCGCATGCTTGGCGGCGATGGCGATATTGTTGAACAGGCAAAAGCCCATGGGCTCGCTGGGCCGCGCATGGTGGCCGGGCGGGCGGATCGCGCAAAACGCGTTGCTGATCTCGCCGTCGATGACGGCGTCCGTGGCTGCCACGGCCGAGCCAGCGGCGGCCAGCGCCGCATCGTAGCTGTGCGCGTTGAGCAAGGTGTCGCCGTCGAGCGGGTAATAGTCGCCCGCGGGCGGCACGTTGTCGCGCACGAGGCCGATGGCCGTGGCGCTGTGGTTGCGCTCGATATCAGACAATTGCGCGCGCACGCCGTCGCGGTGCTCGACCAGGTCGCTGATGTGCGCCAGGATCAATTGATCGTTGATGGCCTGCAAGCGGGCCGGCGATTCGGGATGCCAGTCGCCCATTTCGTGGCGCTGGCAATCGGGATGGGTATAAATGGCTGTGCTCATGCGCTGTACTGGTTACCTCTGTCTCTGCTCTCTATCCATACCGGGAACGCGTGCCGGAATCACTGCAGAGCATTCCTGCCTGCCTGGCCCGTTCTCGCATAAAATCACTGGCTGGTCTGTGCCGCCCTTGCCGCCTTTGCTGTCACGCTAATCTACCACGAGCGCGCAGGCGGCGGGCGGCGCGGTTTGACCTGGCCAAAGCGATTGTAAATTAAATAATCCGTCTTACTGTGATAGAAATAGCATGTTTTCGAAAATACACCAGGCCGCACGGCAGATCGGCGAAGTTCTCGTCGGCAAACAGTTACAGATCCGCCAGACCCTCGCCTGCGTGCTGGCCGGCGGCCACCTGCTGATCGAAGACGTGCCCGGCGTGGGCAAGACGACCCTGGCGCATGCGCTGGCCATCTCGCTGGGCCTGCAATGGAAGCGCCAGCAATTTACCAGCGACCTGCTGCCCGCCGACGTGGCCGGCATGAGCGTGTATGACCGGGGCAGTGGCAGTTTCATCTTTCATCCAGGCCCCCTGTTTACCCAGGTGCTGCTGGCCGACGAGATCAACCGCGCCACGCCGAAGACGCAATCGGGCTTGCTGGAAGCGATGGAAGAGCGGCAAGTGACGCTCGATGGCGTCACGCGCGCGCTGCCGCAGCCGTTTTTCGTTATCGCCACGCAAAACTGCGCGCACCAGCTGGGCACCTTCCCCCTGCCCGAATCGCAGCTCGACCGTTTTCTCATGTGCGTCACCCTGGGCTACCCCGATGCGGCCGCCGAACGGGAGCTGCTGCTGGGCGCCGACCGCCGCGCCATGCTGCAAACCTTGCCGGCCGTCATGAACGCGGAAGAGTTGCTGCAGGCGCAAGCGGGCTTGCGCGCCATCCACGCCTCACCTGCCGTCGTCGACTACGTGCTGTCCCTCGTGCATGCCACCCGCGTGCCGGGCGTGTTTGCCGATGGCCTGAGCCCGCGCGCCGCGCTGGCCTTGCTGCAGGCGGCGCGCGCCTGGGCTGCCCTGGCCGGACGCGACCACGTCACGCCCGACGATGTGCAAGCCGTACTCATTCCCGTCTGCGCCCACCGCCTGCACGCCGCGCAAGGGGTCACGGACAGCCGCATGCTGCTGCAGCAATTGCTGCTGGCGACACCCGTCTGACAGCCGTGCGCCTGCGCACCATCCGCTGGCTGCCGGCGCGCCCCTGGCTGGGCGCGCAGCGCGTGCACATCCGTCCCTCGCGCGCGGGGCTGGCGTTTGCCGCGCTGCTGCTGGCGCTGTGGATCGCGGCCGTCAACTACCGCCTGGGCCTGGGCTACGCGCTGACCTGTTTCGCGGCCGCCTGCGCCATCGCCGACATGCTGTTTGCCAGCCGTAACCTGGCGGGCCTGGCGTTGGCCGCCACCCCGGGCAATCCCGTGTTCGCGAGCAACCAGGCCACGTTCACCTTGCGCCTGATCAACCGCAGCACGCGCCCGCGCCATGCGATCCACCTGGCCATGCGCGATTCGGCGGCGGCGCCCGGCCCGGTCGACATCGCCGCCCACGGGGAAACGGCCGTCAGCATCGTCGTGGCGGCGCGGCAACGTGGATGGGTGATTGCCCCGCCGGTGCGCCTGTCCGGCAGTTTCCCGCTGGGCCTGTTTATCGCCTGGTGCCATTGGCAGCCCGAGGCGCGCGTGCTCGTGTATCCGCAGCCCGAGCACAACGCGCCGCCGCTGCCCTTGCCGGCCGGCACAGTACAGCAGACACGGCAGAAAGCACGGCCACGCACGTCCGATGGCGCCCTGGAATTGGCAGTGGAACTGGCGGGTGTGCGCGCCTACCAAGCGGGCGACCCGTTGCGGCGCCTGGCCTGGCGCCAGATCGCCCGCCATGACGGCGAGCATTTATTCAGCAAGCAATTCCAGCCAGCCGCCGACGCGCCAACGGGAGCCGTCCCTGACAGCATCGTGCTCGAGCACGCCGCCCTGCACGCGCTGGCGCCGGAAGCGCGATTGTCGCGCCTGGCCGCCTGGGTGTTGCAGGCGGAACGCACGGGCCTGCCATACGGCTTGCGCCTGGGCACGCTGACCGTGGCGCCGGCCCTGGGCGCCAGCCAGCGCGACGCCTGCCTGCGCGCGCTGGCCCTGCACGATTTGCCACAGGATGAGGCCTTGGCATGAGGCAATGGCTAGCCAACTTGCCGCGCGACAAGGCCGACATCCTGCTGCTGTTGCTGGCCGCCGCCATGGTGCTGGCGCCGCACGCGCTGCACCTGCCTGTGTGGCTGTCGGCCGCCGCCGCCGCGCCCCTGCTGTGGCGCGCCTTCATCACCGTGCGGGGCCGGCGCCAGCCGCGGCTGGCCGTGCTCGCGCCGCTGGCCTTGCTCGGCATCGCCGCCGTCTATGTCAGCTACGGCACTGTGCTGGGACGCGATGCGGGCGTAGCCATGCTGGCCTTGCTGCTGGCCTTGAAATCGCTGGAAATGCATGGCCGGCGCGACATCTTCGTCTTTGTCTTCCTCAGTTTTTTCCTCCTGCTGGCAAACTTCTTTCATGCGCAAGGCATCGTCAGCGCCGCCTGGATGCTGGCTACCGTCATCGTCCTGCTGGCCGGCCTGCTGTCATCCCAGTATGGCGCCGTGCAACCACGGCTGGCGCACAGGCTGGGCTTGCTGGGGCGCATGCTGGCGCTGGCCCTCCCCCTGTCAGCCGTGATGTTTCTTGCCGTGCCACGCGTCGACGGTCCCCTGTGGGGCGCGGCACCAAAAGACACGCAGGGCACGCAGGCGCGCACGGGCTTGTCCGACAGCATGCAGCCGGGCGCCATCGCCTCGCTGGCCCTGTCAAGCGAACCCGTCTTCACAGCCCGTTTCAGCACCCCGCTCCCGCCGCAAGACCAGCTGTATTGGCGCGGCGTGGTGCTGGGCGACTTCGACGGCGCCACCTGGACACGCAGGGGCGCTGGCCAGCGCACGCCTGCCAGCGACAGCCGGATAGACATCGCCCTGGAAGGCCAGCCCAGCCAGTACGAAGTGACGTTGCAAGCGAGCGGCCAGCGGCGCATCTTCGCGCTCGACGTGCCGCGCAGCATCGAACGCTTGCCCGGCAATCCGTACGTCGTGTCGTCCGCGCTGGAAGTGCTGACCATACAGCCCATTACTTCGACCGTACGTTACCGCGTCAGTTCCCAACCCCGCTACCGCTTGCAGGCCAGCCTGTCTTTTGCCCAGCAGCAGCCCTGGCTAGCCTTGCCTGCCGGTAGCAATCCGCGCAGCGTGGCCTGGGCCCGCGCATTGCGCGGCCATGGCGCGCAAGCGCTGGCGCCCGCCGACGCCATCGCCGCCGTGCTCGAACACTTCCGCCGCGCGCCCTTCCGCTACACCCTGCAGCCGCCGCTGCTGGGCAAGCATGGCGTCGACGACTTCCTGTTTGTCACGCAAGCGGGCTTTTGCGAACATTACGCGGGCAGCTTTGTCGTGCTGATGCGCGCCATGGGCATTCCCGCGCGCGTCGTCACCGGTTACCAGGGTGGCCTGCATGGCGCGACGGACAACAGCCTGAGCGTGCGCCAGTCCGACGCCCATGCGTGGAGCGAAGTGTGGCTGGCGGGCCGGGGCTGGCTGCGCGTCGATCCCACCAGCGCCGTCGCGCCCCTGCGCACGGAGCGCAACCTCGATGCCGCCCTGCCGCCGGCCCCGTCGCCGCTGACGGCATGGCGCGCCTTGGCCGGCCTCGACGGCGGCGCGCACGGAGCGCTGGCCGCGTGGCGCCAGCAATGGCAGCAAGCCGAGCAAGCCTGGAGCCACTGGGTGCTCGACACCACGCCGCAACGCCGGCGCGCCATGCTCGATGGCTTGAAAAACCTGCCGGCAAAGAAGCTGGCAGCCGCTTGCGCCTTGCTGGCCCTGCTGTCCGCCCTGGCCGGCGCACTGGTCTGGTGGCGGCAGACGCGGCAAGGCGATCCGCTCGACGCCCTGTACGCGCAGTTTTGCCACCGGCAGGCGCGGCGCGGCTACAGCCGTGCGCCGCATGAAGGCCCGCACGGTTATGCTGCCCGGTTGGCCGCAGGCAAGGCCACGCCCGAAGCGCACGCCGCCATCGCACAGTTTCTGGCAATCTATGCCGCGATGAAGTATGGTAATGCCAACCCAGACGAACAACTCCGCGCGCGGCGCAGCTTGCGCCGCCTGTTAACCCAATGCCGATGAGACGCTCCTTGTTACCGATCAAAACCTCCGCCCTGTCCCTGCTCCTCTCCCTTCCCCTGTGCCTGTCCACCGCGCACGCAGGCGAAAACAGCAATATTTCCGACGCCGACCGCGCCCGTGCCGTGCGCGCGGCCAAGGCCCAGCCCGTCAAGAAGGTCGCCGGCAAGCCGGCGGCGAAGAAAGTACCGGCGAAATTCGACTTCGAAGGTGAATTTGTCGACTATGCCAACTGGAAAGAAGTACGCGCCTTCCTCGACGACATGTCCGCCAAGCATGGTTTTAACCGCGCCGAACTCGATACCCTGATCGGCAAGGTGCGCTATGTCGAATCGACCGTGCAACTGATGAAGCCGGCCCCGCCGGGCAAGCCGAAGAACTGGCAAGCGTACAGCGCCCGCTTCATCGAGCCGGTGCGCATCAATGCGGGTGTGAAATTCTGGGAAGAAAACGCGGAAGCGCTGGCGCGCGCCGAACGCGAGTATGGCGTGCCGGCCGAAATCATCGTCGGCATCATCGGTGTGGAAACGGTGTATGGACGCAACACGGGCCGCTTCCGCGTGCTCGACGCGCTGACCACCCTGGCGTTTTCCTATCCGGAAAGCCCGACCCGCGCCGCGCGCATGGAGTTTTTCAAGGGGGAACTGGAAAACGCGCTGCTGTATGCGCGCAAGGATGGCATCGATCCCTTGACCCTGCTCGGCTCGTATGCGGGCGCCATCGGCTTGCCCCAGTTCATGCCTAGCAGCATCATGAAATATGCGGTGGACTTCGATGGCGATAGTCACATCGACCTGCGCAATTCCACGGCCGACGCCATCGGCAGCGTCGCGCATTTCCTCGTCGAGCACGGCTGGCGGCGCGACGATCCCGTCATCAGCACCTATCCCGTCACCGTCTCTGCCAGCCGCGCCTGGGAAAAATTCATCGGCCAGGGCTTGCAAGCCAAGTACCGGCTGGCGGAATTGCAGGAGGCCGGCGTGAGCGCCGCCCCGTCCACGCCGCAAAACATGTTGTTCGGCCTGATCGATCTGCAAAATGGTTCAGAAGCAACTGAGTATCACTTGGCAACCAATAACTTCTTTGCTATAACTCAGTACAACAGAAGTTATTTTTATGCCATGTCAGTGATCGACTTGGGCAAGGCCATCAGTCAAGTGCGCGCACGCTAACTGAAAGTCGGTGTAAAGTTATAATATTACTTGTAAGAAAGCGTAAGGGATGTTGAAGCGACCAGAAAACAAGTCTATGGTAGGGCCGATAACATGTGCCAGCCTTGCTCGCCAGCCTTTGTGCGGCACGGAATACGGAAATGGTTTTATACTTAACTTTTGTCAAAGTACAATTTTTGTTCTATCATAGAGCATAATAAAGAATAAATAGGTGTTGCAACAAGACAACACCTATTTTGTACAAAGCAAGATTACTGGGCTTTCCGGCCTGAAATTGAATCCTGTTGTACAATTGTGTATATATTACGAAAAACTGTATCCCGGATCGTACCGTGTGTGAATTCGTTCCTTTTAGTAAAGAATGAACATGAACGCAGCAAGAGCGAGCTCCGAGTGTTTTTTACTTTGCAGTGCAACTACAGAAGGAACAATAACATCATGACAAACCAAGTCGGCATTGATATGAACAGCGATTCGGACTCCGACGATCTGCTTCAATACAACCCAAACAGATTGCTCGATACCCTGATCGAAAACCTGCGCCTGAAAAACGACGCAGCCCTGTCCCGCGCGCTGGAAGTAGCGCCGCCAGTCATCAGCAAAATCCGCCACCACCGCCTGCCGGTCGGCGCATCGCTGCTGATCCGCATGCACGAAGTTAGCGACCTGAGCATCCGCGACCTGCGTTACCTGATGGGTGACCGCCGCAACAAATTCCGCATCAGCGACAAGCAATTCAAGCCAAAAGAAGGCGAAACGCCACAAGGCTGATCCTGCCAGTTGCGCAGGTTTTCCCTCCCCGCCATGGGGAGGGGGTATTTCCAGCAGTTCTCAGGCCGTTCTGGCCGATATTATTTTCTCGTATCAACTATCAAGCAGGAAACACGCCGGTCGACAGGTAGCGGTCGCCACGGTCGCAGACGACGAACACGATCGTCGCGTTTTCCACCGTTTGCGAGATGCGCAGCGCGATTTCGCACGCGCCGGCAGCCGAGATGCCGCAGAACAAGCCCTCTTCCGCCGCCAAGCTGCGCGCCATGCGTTCGGCCACGCCCTGGCTCACGTATTCCACCTGGTCCACGCGCGACTTGTCATAGATTTTCGGCAAGTACGCTTCCGGCCACTTGCGGATGCCGGGAATCTGCGAACCTTCCTCGGGCTGGGCGCCGATGATCTGGATGGCGGGATTCTGCTCCTTCAAATAGCGCGACACGCCCATGATGGTGCCCGTCGTGCCCATGGCGCTGACGAAATGCGTGACCTGGCCATTGGTATCGCGCCAGATTTCCGGCCCCGTGCTTTCATAGTGGGCGCGCGAATTGTCTTCGTTGGCGAACTGGTCGAGGATCACGCCACGGCCATCCTTCTGCATCTGCTCGGCCAGGTCGCGCGCATATTCCATGCCGCCCGTCTTCGGCGTCAACAGGATGTCGGCGCCGTAGGCGGCCATGCTCTGGCGGCGCTCCACGCTGAGATTGTCCGGCATCAGGAGCAGCATCTTGTAGCCGCGCAAGGCGGCGGCCATGGCCAGCGCGATGCCCGTATTGCCGCTGGTCGCCTCGATCAGGGTATCGCCCGGCTTGATGACGCCGCGCTCTTCAGCGCGCTTGAGCATGGACATGGCGGCGCGATCCTTCACGGAGCCGGCCGGATTATTGCCCTCCAGCTTGCCAAGGATGACGTTGTTGCGCGCAAGCGCATCGGCACCCGGCAAGCGCGTCAGCTGCACCAGCGGGGTATTGCCTATCGTATCTTCAAGTGTCTTGTAAGCCATCGTGTCTGTTTGAGTAGATTCAACAAAGACCCATTCTAATATGAGATGCTGGGTGGCGTATCGCTCATCGGCACCTGCATCCGGGCCTGCGCGCGCGTCCGGCTGCGCCGCCGCATGCCGCACGGCGCCTGCCGCGCTGCCGTTTCCGGGCGTGTACAAGGGCGATTGCGGCAGGCGCGCGCCGCATGCGCTAGACTCGCCACTGTTAGTTATTTTTGTTATTTGCTTATTCAGCCTCCGAACGGACTCGCCATGGCCAGCAACACACCCGAATTCATTCCCGAAACGACGCAGGACGATCCCGTCCAGTTTGCCACGCTCGACTTGCAGGGCCGCAGCCACCAGATCTCGCCCGTCTTCACCGCGCTCGAACTGCAGCGCTTGCAGCGCTATGGCACGCGGCGGCGCTTTGCCGATGGCGATACGCTGTTCGAGGCGGGCAGCAGCAGCTTCGGCATGCTGGTGATATTGTCCGGGCGGGTCAGCATCAAGCGTCACGAGGTACTGGGGCAGGCGTCGCAGCTGCGCGAAGTGGGCGTCGGCCACTTCATTGCCGAAGTGGCGCAATTGTCCGGCCGCCCCACCCTCGTCAACGGCAGCGCCGTGGGCGCCGTGGAATTGCTCGACATCAGCTCGGAATCCTTGCGCGCGCTGATCGTGGCCGAGGCGGAGATGGGTGAACGCATCGTGCGCGCCCTGATCCTGCGCCGCGTGGCGCTGATCGAATCGAATTCGGGCGGCCCCGTGCTGGTGGGGCCGCGCGGCAACGGCAATCTGTTCCACCTGCAAAGTTTTCTGTCTAGCAATGGCCATCCGCACACGGTGCTCGATCCGGCCACGGATGCGGCCGCCGCCGCGCTGGCCGGGCGTTACCAGCCCACGCCGCAGGAGTGGCCGCTGGTGGTCTGTCCGGACGGCAAGATCATGAAGAATCCCGGCAATGCGGAACTGGGGCGCTGTCTGGGCATGCTGCCCGATTTGTCCGGCGACAAGATTTTTGACGTGCTGGTGGTGGGCGCCGGCCCGGCCGGCCTGGCCACGGCCGTGTATGCGGCGTCCGAAGGTCTCACCGTGCTGGCGCTGGAGCAGCGCGCGTATGGCGGCCAGGCGGGCGCCAGCGCGCGCATCGAAAATTACCTGGGTTTTCCCACCGGCATCTCTGGCCGCGCCTTGGCGGGGCGCGCCTATGTGCAGGCGCAAAAATTTGGCGTCGAGATCGCCACGCCGGCCAGCGCCGCCAACTTGCTGTGCGACACCTGGCCCCTGCGCGTCAACCTGTGCGACGGCACGCAGGTGCGGGCCCGCACGGTAGTGCTGTCGTGCGGCGCGCGCTATCGCCGCCCCTCGCTGGCCAACCTGAAAACGTATGAAGGACGGGGCGTGTATTACTGGGCCTCGCCCATCGAAGCCAAGCTGTGCCGGCAGGAAGAGATCATCCTGGTCGGCGGCGGCAATTCGGCCGGCCAGGCGGCCGTGTTTCTCTCCGGCCACGCCGCCAAGGTCCACATGGTGATCCGCGGCGAAGGGCTGGCGGCCAGCATGTCGAGCTATTTGATCGAGCGCATCGCCGCCACGCCCAACATCACCTTGCACACGCACACGGAAATCATCGCCCTCGAAGGCGACGACGATGGATTGACGGAGGTGCGCTGGCGCAACAACCGCACGGGCGAGGAAGCCGCTTGCGCCGTGCGCCGCGTGTTTCTCTTCGTCGGCGCCGATCCGAACACGGACTGGCTGCACGACTGCGCCGTGGCCGTCGATGAACAGGGCTTCATCCGCACGGGCTTCGACGTCACGCGCGCCGAATGCCGCGCGCACGGCCATGCGGCGCATTTAGCCTACCCGCCGCCGGACTTGCCGGAGCGGGCCGCCCTGGAAACGAGCGTGCCGGGCGTGTTCGCCATCGGCGACGTGCGGGCCGGTTCCACCAAGCGCGTGGCCGCCGCCGTCGGCGAAGGGGCGGCCGTGGTGTCGCAGATTCACGGCTTCCTGGCGCGGCTGCCGGCGGGCTCCGCCTGAAAATCGTGCATTGTAGAAACTGCTACAATCGGCTGTTGCCATCCAGCTGAAAGAGTCCGCATGTCCCACACCGCCAAGCTTTCCTCGCGCCGCAGCATGCCCGCGGTCCGCTGACGGTGCGCCGCATGCTCGTCAAACTGTTGCTGCTGGCCACCTTGTTTACCGTGCTCAGCATCGCCGCCCTGTACAGCTACGGGCGTTTCGCCGAGCGGTCGCTGGGTGTGCCAGGAATGGCCTTGCCCGTGGCGATGGATGCCACCCTGCTCGACCGCGTGCTGGCGCCGCAACTGGCGCAACGCCCGGGCCACAGCGGCACGGCGCTGATCGACGACAACCTGGAAGCGTTCGCCCTGCGCGCCCTGAGCGCGCGCGAAGCGGGCCGCAGCATCGACCTGCAATACTACATCTGGCATAACGACGTCATGGGACGCCTGCTCGTGCGCGAACTGCTGCGCGCGGCCGACCGTGGCGTGCGCGTGCGCGTGTTGCTCGACGATATCAACGCGCGGGGCCAGGACGCCGCCATCCTGGCGCTCGACAGCCACCCGCTGATCGACGTGCGCATCTTCAATCCGGGCCGCAACCGCGACGGCATCTGGTTGCGCGCCATGGAAATGGCCTTGCGCGCCGTCAGCCTGAACCGGCGCATGCACAACAAGGCCTGGATCGTCGACGGCAGGGTCGCCCTCGTCGGCGGGCGCAATATCGGCGACGAATACTTTGATGCCGCAGAACAAGTCAATTTCCAGGATGCCGACTTGCTGCTGGTGGGCCCCGCCGTGCAGCAGACGAGCGACATCTTCGACCGCTTCTGGAACAGCCGCGCCGTCATTCCCATCAGCGCCTTGCACGCTGGCAAGAACGCGGGCGCTCCCGAATTGCAGGCCGTGCGCGCCCGCCTCGACGCGCTGACCGGAGAACTGGGCGCCTCGCCCTACCTGCGGCAGCTGACCGATGCGGGCCAACTGCAAGCCCACCTCGATGGCCGCCTGCGCCTGCACTGGAGCACGCACGTGCAAGTATTGTCGGACCCGCCGGAAAAAGCCGCGCCCGTGGCCAGTTTGCAGCGCAGCGAGCACTGGCTCATGCACAGCTTGCTGCCCTTGCTGACGGACGCGCGCGAGGAAGCACTGCTGACTTCGCCATACTTCGTGCCCGGCGCGGAACTGACGCAGACTCTGGGTAAAAAAGTTGCCGCCGGCGTCCAGGTCCAGGTGCTGACCAACTCGCTGGCCGCCACCGACGTGGCCCTCGTGCATGCAGGCTATGCGCGCTACCGCCAGGCGCTGCTGGGCGGCGGCATCGAGCTGTATGAATTGAAGACCCTGCACCGCAAGCGCATCAGCCTGATGGGGTCGAGCCGCGCCAGCCTGCATACCAAGGCCGTCGTGGTGGATGGCCAGCGGGGTTTCGTCGGCTCCTTCAACCTCGATCCCCGCTCGGCCCAGCTGAATACGGAAATGGGCGTGCTGTTCGACGATGCCGCGCTGGCGGCCGACATGCGCGCGCTGTTCCAGCATTCGACGGCCAGCGACACCAGCTACCGCGTGTTCCTCGACAACGGCGCCCTGCGCTGGTCCGACGCTACCGAAGAGCCCGCCAAGGTGTGGACGCACGATCCCGAAGCTGGCTTCTGGCGCCGCACGCTGGTGTCCGTGATGCGCTGGCTGCCGATCGAATCGCAGCTGTAGGCGTGCGCGGTATGCAAAAACTTTTTAATCCTGGCAAAATTGCCATCTAAAAATATTTGTTGTTTTCGAGACATGTTAGATGCCGTTTTGCCAAACGCTGCTATAATCGCTTCGACGGGACACCACTGCTGTCCCTGAAGTACCCTTCTCGCCCCTTCCGCGATTGAATAAACGTTGGCCAAAAGCTCGCCGACAGACTGCAACACTACCCTGTCACTTTTGGAGCTTTATCATGCGTAAAACATCTACCTTGCTGGTGCTGGCCGCCGCTTCCCTGTGCGTCTCCGCCGCCCAGGCCGCCACGACCAACCTGGTCAAGAATGGCGATTTCGAACTGACCAGCAACGGCACCTCGAAACAGCTGAACGAAGGCACGTACGCGCGCGCGGACCGCACCTACCTGAGCGACTGGTCCAGCAAAGGCTATAACTTCGTCTTGAACGGCAACAACATCGACGACACCAACGCCGCGACGGCGCTGGCCTTGTGGGGTCCGAATTCGTACAGCGGCCACGGCCCGCAAAACGGCCTGGGCGCCAGCCCTACGGGCGGCAACGTACTGGCGGCCGACTGGGATTACTTTCCCGGCCCCGTCACGCAGCAAGTCAGCGGCCTGATCCCCGGCCAGGCCTACACCCTGAGCTTTTCCTACGGCGCGGCCCAGCAAGTGGGCTTCCGTGGCGATAACCTGGTCAATTACTGGGATGTGTCGCTGGGCAACAGCAAACAGCAGACCGCATCCCTGGCCAACGTCAGCCAGGGTTTCACGGGCTGGCACCAGGCCAGCATGACCTTCACGGCCACGGACAGCAGCGAATTGCTGTCGTTCATGGCCAAGGGCAGCCCGTCCGGCGCGCCGCCATTCATGCTGCTCGACGGCGTCTCGCTGGTGTCGGCCGTGCCGGAACCGTCGACCTGGGGCATGCTGATCGGCGGCCTGGGCCTTCTGGGGTTCATGGCACGCCGCCGCAAGGCTGCTGTAGCAGTCTGAGCCGCCAGCGCGCGTGACAGAATCCGGACCAGCCCAGCCTTGTCCGGATTTTTTTGCTTCTTACCTGACGGAATGAAATGAGCCTGCTGCACACCCTGCAAACCCACCTGCCCGGCATCGCCATCGATGTGCTGCGCCTGAGCCTGTGGCTGGTGCTGCTGGCCGTGATCTTCGTGCCGCTCGAGCGCTTCTTTGGCGAACGCCACGCGCGGGGCGCTCCCGCACGGAACTGTTCAGCGACCTGGGCTTTTATTTCATCAGCAGCCTGCTGCCGGCCGCCTTGCTGGCCGCGCCGCTGGCCCTGCTCGCCGTCGCCGGCCAGCACCTGTTGCCGGACGCCATCCCCGCCACCTTGTCTACCCTGCCCCTGTGGGGCAAGCTTCTGCTGGGCTTGCTGATCGGCGAAGTCGGCACTTACTGGGGGCATAGGCTCAGCCACGAAATTCCATGGCTGTGGCGCTACCATGCCGTGCACCACAGCACGGAACAGCTATATTTCCTCGCTAATACGCGCACCCATCCCGTCGACATGGTCGTCACGCGCCTGTTCGGCCTGACGCCGCTGTATCTGCTGGGCCTGGCCGGCCCCGGAGCGGCAGGCAGCGCGGCACCCGTGCTCTTGCTGCTGATCGGCACCGTCTGGGGTTTCTTCATCCACGCCAACCTGCGCTGGCGCTTCGGCCCGCTGGAATGGCTGGTGGCCACGCCCGCCTTCCACCACTGGCACCACAGCAAATTCGAACACATCAACCGCAACTATGCGTCGACCCTGCCCGTGCTGGACCGGGTGTTCGGCACCCATCACTTGCCGCGCGCCTGGCCAGCCGCCTGCGGCATCGAGGCGCACATGCCGAAGACGCTGGCAGGGCAACTGGCTGCGCCATTCCGGCCCACCGACAAGCGGGAAGTTCCGGCCGCGGAATAAAAAAAACCCCGCGCGGCCGGTACCACGCGGGGTTTTCTTCTCGTGCTGCGCGGCACCACCACGCAACACGCTTTACAGCAACACGCTTACTTTTTCTCGGCTTCTGCCTTCTTCGCGTCGGCAGCAGCCAGTTTGGCTTCCTTCTTCGCAGCCGCTTCCGCAGCCTTGGCTTCTTTCTTGGCCGCCGTTGCTGCTTTCTTCGCGGCAGCGGCTTCCTTCTTCGTTTCCGCAGCCGTTTTCACAGGGGCGGCATCGGCCGCGGCAGCAGCGGGAGCCGGCGCAGCAGCAGGCACTGCCTTGGCGGCGGCTTCTTTCTTGGCGGCAGCGGCGGCGGCCTTGGCTTCTTTCTTGGCTGCAGCAGCTTCCTTCTTCGCTTCAGCGGCCGACTTGGCTGGTGCCGCAGCGGTGTCGGTCGCAGCAGCTGGCTTCGGTGCGGCTTCTTTCGCTGCAACTTCCTTCACTGCAGCATCCTTTTTTGCCGGGGCAGCTTTCGCCGCCGGAGCGGGTGCCGCTGGCGCGCCGGACTTGGCCTGGCCATTCACTTGCAAGCCCGCTTCCGACAGTTTCACGGAACTTTTCGGGCCGATACCTTTTACGCGGCTTTCGAAATCGGCCCAATCCTTGAAGGCACCGCCCTTGGCGCGTTCATCGACGATGGCTTTCGACGTGACGGGGCCGATGCCCTTGACGCTGTCGAGTGCCGCCTGGTCCGCCTTGTTGACATCGACCTGGGCAAAGGCAAAGCCCATCGTCGCGATCAGGGTGGCGATGGCCAGCAGTATTTTTTTGAACATGGGTATCTCTCCGTGATGTGGTTTCAAGATGACTCGAACGCAAGGGAGGAACAGCGCCTTAACGGCTTAACGGCTGTAGCGTGATACGGTTGACAAGACAAGACTGCGGAACTGCGGGAAAACCTGCGCCAGATCAAACGATCCGGCGCAGGCGGTATCACATATTACTGCGAAAACAGCTCGTCGCGGGTGACGGTGGCAGTGCCCAGCTTGCCGACGACGATGCCGCCGGCGCGGTTGGCCGTGCGCACGGCGTCGCCCAGGGCCATGCCGGCCCCCAGCATGGCTGCCATGGTGGCGATCACCGTGTCGCCGGCGCCCGAGACGTCGAACACTTCGCGCGCATCGGTCGGCATGTGCAGCACCTCATCGGCCGTGTACAAGCTCATGCCTTCTTCGGAACGGGTCAGCAGCAAGGCGTCCAGCCCCAGTTGCGCGCGCATCTGCTGCGCGCGCTCCGTGAGTTGCTCCTCCGTATTCCAGCTGCCGATCACGCGGCGCAGTTCGGACTTGTTCGGAGTGAGTACTGACGCACCTGAATAGCGGCTGAAATCATCGCCTTTCGGGTCGACCATGACGATCTTGCCGGCGGCCCGGGCCGCCTTGATCATCTCGGCCACGTTCACCAGGCTGCCCTTGGCGTAGTCGGACAGGATCACCACGTCGTAATGGGGCAGCAGCGCGTTGAACTGCGCCAGCTTGTCGCGCAGCACCGTATCGCTGGGCGCATCCTCGAAGTCGATGCGCAGCATCTGCTGCTGGCGGCCGATCACGCGCAGCTTGATGATGGTGGAAATGGCCGCGTCGCGCTGCAGATAGCTGTGGATGCCGCCGCCTTCGAGCAGACGCTCGACCTGGCTGCCGGCCTCGTCGTCGCCCACCACGCCGAGCAAGCTCGTCTTCGCGCCCAGCGCGGCCGCGTTGCGCGCCACGTTGGCCGCGCCGCCCAGGCGTTCCTCGCGCTTCTCGATGCGCACGATGGGCACGGGCGCTTCCGGTGAAATACGGCTGACGTCACCGAACCAGTAGCGGTCCAACATCACATCGCCCACCACCAGCAGGCGTACCTGGGCCAATGCGGCCGGCGCCGTCAAGGCGACCACCTCTTGGGCGCTCATGCGCGCGTCAGGATCGAGCGGCCGATCCCGTGGTATTCAATGCCATTCTCGGCCATGACGGCCGGCTCGAACAGGTTGCGCCCGTCAAAGACGACGGCCTGCTTCAGGCGCGCCTTGACCTGCTCGAAGTCGGGGCTGCGGAAGGCTTTCCATTCGGTCACGATGACCAGCGCATCGGCATCCTGCAGCGCATCCTTCGGGCTGTCGGCAAAGCGTACCTTGGCCAGTTGCTCCGGCGTCAAGTCCAGTTGCAGCACGCGGCGCGCCTCGGCCATGGCGACGGGGTCGTACACGGCCACCGTGGCGCCGCGCCCCAGCAAGTCGGCCAGCAGCACGCGGGCCGACGCTTCGCGCATGTCGTCCGTATTCGGCTTGAAGGCCAGGCCCCACACCGCAAAATGCCGGCCCGTCAAGTCCTCGCCGAAGCGAGCGACCACTTTGCGGCCCAGCACCTGCTTTTGCTGGTCGTTGACGGCTTCGACGGCGCGCAGGATCAGCAATTCCTGGCCGTGGCCGCGCGCCGTGCGCTCGAGCGCCTGCACGTCTTTCGGGAAGCAGGAACCGCCGTAGCCGCAACCGGCATACAGGAAGCTGTGGCCGATGCGCGGGTCGGAACCAATGCCGTGGCGCACGGCTTCGATATCGACGCCCACCTTGTCGGCCAGGTTCGCCAGCTCATTCATGAACGAGATGCGCGTGGCCAGCATGGCGTTGGCCGCATATTTCGTGAATTCGGCCGAGCGCACGTCCATCCAGTAGGTGCGCTCGTGGTTGCGGTTGAACGGCGCGTACAGGCTTTTCAGCAATTCGCGCGCGCGTTCGCCGTCCGGCGTGGCGTCGACGCCGATGACGATGCGGTCAGGGCGCATGAAGTCTTCGACGGCCGCGCCTTCCTTGAGGAATTCCGGATTCGACGCCACCGAGAACGTGGCGGCCACGCCGCGCGCATCGAGTTCGCCCTGGATGGCGGCGCGCACTTTTTCGGCCGTGCCGACGGGCACGGTGGACTTGTCGACGATGACCTTGAAGTCCGTCATGTACTTGCCGATGCCGCGCGCGGCGGCCAGCACGTATTGCAGGTCGGCCGAGCCGTCTTCATCGGGCGGCGTGCCGACGGCGATGAATTGCATCACGCCGTGCGCGGCGGCAGCCTCGACGTCGGTGGAAAAGGTCATGCGGCCGGCGGCGCGGTTGCGCGCCACGACTTCTTCCAGGCCCGGTTCATGGATGGGGATGCCGCCGCTGTTGAGCAAGGCGACCTTCTGTACGTCGAGGTCGAGGCAAAAGACGTCATTGCCCAGCTCCGCCAGGCAGGCGCCCGTCACGAGGCCCACATAGCCCGTGCCGATAATGGTGATTTTCATGGTTGTGCCGTATTTGTAATATGGGTTCTGACCTGCAAGTGCACAGCACAGGGTTCAGGGCAAGGCGCTGCAACGCAGCCATGAGCCCTGTGCTGGGCACGACTAATTCATGACGTTGAGTTCTTCCGTGCGTCGTGGCGGATAGGTTTCCCACTTGTTGCAGCCCGGGCAATGCCAATAGAACTGGCGCGCCTTGAAGCCGCAGTGGCTGCACTGGTAGCGGGCCAGCTTTTGCGTATAGCCGTGCACGAGGTTTTTCACCATCGACAGCTCCGACCAGATGGCGGCCGGCGCATCCATCATGCGCGCTTCCAGCAGTTTATCCAGGCCCAGCAAGGTCGGCGTGCGGCGCAGCTCGGCGCTGACCAGCTGTTTCGCCGCTTCCACGCCGTCGAGCTCGATGACGGCCTTGAAGACGACTTCGATCAGGTCGATCGACGACGCCTCTTCCAGGTAGGAGCGCAGCAGGTTGACGCCTTCCTGTGGACGGCCCAGCTTGGTATAACCGTCCATCAGACGCTGCGCCACCAGGGCCACATGCGGCACGCTTTGCTGCTCCACGCGGCGCCAGGTGGTCAGCGCGCCTTCCACGTCGCCGCGCGCCAGCAGCACGTCGCCCGTCAGGATGGTGGCGCGCACGCTCTTGCGGTCCGTCTGCAAGGCTTTTTCCAGCAGCGGCATGGCTTCGTCCGGCTTCATGTGCACCAGCGCGTCATGCGCCAGTTCGCAATAGAACTGGGCGATTTCCTTCTGGCGCGCGCCGGCGCCCGATTCCTGCAAGCCCACGGCCGCTTCGATGGCGCGTGGCCACTCCTTTTCGCGCTGGTAGATTTCCAGCAGCGCGCGGCGCGCCTGGGCCGCATATTGCGTGTCGACCAGGCTGTTGAAGGTTTCTTCGGCGCGGTCCAGCAGACCCGCCTTCAGGTAATCCATGCCCAGCTCATAGGCGGCATGGCCCTGCTGCTCCAGCGGCAAGTCCGGGCGCGCCAGCAAATTCTGGTGCACGCGGATGGCGCGCTCCGTCTCGCCGCGGCGGCGGAACAGGTTACCCAGGGCAAAGTGCATATCGGCCGATTCCGGGTCCAGCTTGACGACTTCGATGAAGGCATCGATGGCCTTGTCATGCTGCTCATTGAGCAGGAAATTCAAGCCCTTGAAGTAATTGCGCGGCAGGCTGCGCGATTCGGACACCAGTTGATGAATGTCAACACGCGCGGCAATCCAGCCCAGCGCGAAAAACACGGGGATACCCAAGAGCCACCAGAGTTCAAAATCCATGCGATTGTTTTTATTCGAGTAAGAGAGATAGGAGCGATGGCGCCGCTTACTGCGCGCTCACGCTGTCCGGTTGCGGCTGGACATTACTGGCCACGCCAACGGTCTGCAGCGCGGCAATGGTGGTTTTTTGCTTGCTCGCTTCGCGGCGGTGACGGAACACGGTCGGCGTCAGGGCCAGTACGCCCAGGCTGGCGCCGGCGACAAAAAAGCCCAGCAGCATCAGGACCAGGGGGCCGCGAATTTCATAATTGAGGAAAACATGCAGGTCGACAACCTGCGCATTCTTCAGCGCAAAACTGAAGAACAGGACGAAGAGAACACAGCCAACGATGGTGGAGATGATTTTCATCGATACGCCCAGAAAGTACAAAAAATGCCCGTATGGCACAACCTTGGAATGCCTGACAGAAGCGTAGCGAGCGTCAGCGAGGCTCGGCGCCCCCTTTGGTCCGAGAAGCGCAACCGTACTGAAGTACGGTGAGCATCGCAGGCCGCAAAGCGCGACGCGCAGTAGCTTATGTCAGGCATTCTCAGCATATTAACAAAAAAAAGCGGCATCCAAGGACGCCGCTCTTTGTGTCGCCTTCCAGCAGACGATTAATCCTCGATGATCGGTTGTCCGACCATCGCGTCCACCCGCTCGCGCAACTGTTTGCCCGGCTTGAAGTGGGGTACCCGTTTTTCGGGAACCATCACCTTGTCGCCGGATTTCGGGTTGCGGCCGATGCGCGGGGGCCTGCTGTTCAGGGCAAAACTGCCAAAACCGCGGATCTCGATACGCTGACCGGTCGCCAGGGCGTTGGTCATCGCATCGAGAATGGTCTTGACGGCATACTCCGCATCTTTCGCCACCAGCTGAGAATAACGCTCAGCGAGGCGGTTGATCAGCTCGGACTTTGTCATCTGCCGTATCCGCAGTCTTAGTTCTTGTTATCGAACTTAGCTTTCAACAAGGCGCCCAGGCTGGTGGTGCCCGAAGCTGCGTTGTTGTCGGTAGCTGCCATCTTCTGCATGGCTTCCTGGGTTTCAACGTTGTCTTTCGCTTTGATCGACAGTTGGATACCACGGGCTTTGCGGTCGATGTTCAACACCATTGCTTCGACGGTGTCGCCGACTTTCAGGTGCGTACCAGCATCTTCAACGCGGTCGCGCGAGATTTCGGAAGCGCGCAGGTAGCCTTCAACTTCTTCGGACAGTTGGATCACGGCGCCTTTAGGCTCAACCGATTTAACGGTACCGGTTACCAGCGAGCCTTTGTCGTTCATGGCTGCGAAGTTGTTGAATGGGTCACCTTCCAGTTGCTTGACGCCCAGGGAAACGCGCTCGCGCTCAACGTCGATGGCCAGAACGATGGCTTCCAGTTCGTCACCTTTCTTGAAGCGACGCACGGCTTCTTCGCCGGTTTCGGTCCAGGACAGGTCGGACAGGTGCACCAGACCGTCGATGTTGCCGGCCAGGCCGATGAACACGCCGAAGTCGGTGATCGATTTGATCGCGCCGCGGACTTTGTCACCTTTCTTATGGGTAACACCGAAGTCGTCCCATGGGTTGGCTTTGCACTGTTTCATGCCCAGCGAAATACGACGACGCTCTTCGTCGATTTCCAGAACCATCACTTCTACTTCGTCGCCCAGTTGGACAACTTTGTTAGGAGCAACGTTTTTGTTCGTCCAGTCCATTTCGGAAACGTGTACCAGACCTTCGATACCCTGTTCCACTTCAACGAACGCGCCGTAGTCGGTCAGGTTCGTTACTTTACCGAACAGACGGGTGCTTTGTGGGTAACGACGGGACAGACCGGTCCAAGGATCGTCGCCCAGTTGTTTCACGCCCAGCGAAACACGGTTTTTCTCTTGATCGTATTTCAGGACTTTGGCGGTGATTTCCTGGCCAACCGTCAGAACTTCCGACGGGTGACGTACACGGCGCCATGCCAGGTCGGTGATGTGCAGCAGGCCATCGATACCGCCCAGATCCACGAACGCGCCGTAGTCGGTGATATTTTTGACGACGCCGGTCACGACCGTGCCTTCTTTCAGCGTTTCCATCAGTTTCTGACGCTCTTCGCCCATCGAAGCTTCGATGACGGCGCGGCGGGACAGAACCACGTTGTTACGCTTGCGATCCAGCTTGATCACTTTGAATTCGAGGGTTTTGCCTTCGAATGGGGTGGTGTCTTTGACAGGACGGGTATCAACCAGCGAGCCCGGCAGGAATGCGCGGATGCCGTTGGTCAACACGGTCAGACCGCCTTTGACTTTACCATTGACGGTACCGACGACGATTTCGCCCGATTCCATCGCTTTTTCCAGAGCCAGCCACGAAGCCAGACGCTTGGCTTTGTCGCGCGACAGGATGGTATCGCCGAAACCGTTTTCCAGCGATTCGATCGCCACGGAAACGAAGTCACCAACTTTGACTTCCAGTTCGCCGTGGTCGTTCTTGAATTCTTCGACAGGGATGAATGCTTCGGATTTGAGGCCAGCGTTCACGATCACGAAATTGTGGTCGAGGCGCACGACTTCAGCGGAAATAACTTCGCCGGAGCGCATATCTTGACGCGACAACGATTCCTCGAAGAGCGCAGCAAAACTTTCCATACCGGTAGATTCGTTAGTTGTAACAGTAGACATAGGGTTCACACAGGTTATCCAGCAGAGATCGCACGATGCGACTTAAACTGGGTTAGGTTTTTGACACACCCGGACAGGCCAGGAGCCGTCAACGGGCACCACATAGCATGCACTACACATCAATACACGCTATTTTGCTGCTTATTTTGCAACTGCGGCATACCATTTCAACACGGTTTCGACGGCATCATCTGCCGTCATGGCCGAGGTATCGAGGACATGCGCCCCTTCCGCGGGGACCAGCGGCGCAATCGCACGGTGAGTATCACGTTCGTCCCGCGCCTGCAAATCCATCAGAAGGTCTTCCATATTAGCAGAAAAACCCTTGTCTATCAATTGCTTGTAGCGCCGTTGCGCGCGCGCCTCGACGCTGGCGGTCAGGAACACCTTCAATGGGGCATGCGGGAAGATCACCGTGCCCATGTCGCGTCCGTCGGCCACCAGGCCCGGCGTCTTGCGAAAGCCCAGCTGCAAACCGACCAAGGCATGGCGAACAGTTGGCAAAACAGCAATTTTCGACGCCGTATTCCCCACTTCTTCGGCACGGATCTGCTCCGTGACATTTTCATGCGCCAGCAGGATCTCGCCGCCCGCAAAATGACAGGGCAAGTGTTCGGCCAGCTTGGCCAGCGCGTGCTCGTCGCGCAAGTCCGTGCCACGGCGCAGCGCGCTCAAGGCAGTCAGGCGGTACAGCGCGCCCGAGTCCAGGTAATGAAAGCCCAGCTTGTCGGCCACGCGGTGCGCCACCGTGCCCTTGCCGGAAGCGGTGGGGCCGTCAATGGCGATGACTGGGATGTTGGAGGTCGGCATAGTGTTGGCAATCAATTAAATCAAAGTGTCTTTGGCAATCCCCGCGAAGGCGGCGAAATACTCGGGGAAGGTCTTGGCCACGCATTTCGGGTCGTTGATGCGCATCTCGTTGCCGCGGCGCGCGGCGCCGTCCAGCGAAGCCAGCGAAAAGCACATGGCCATGCGGTGGTCGTCATACGTGTCGATGGTGGCGGCAAGAATCTGCGCCGGCGGCGTCACGCGCAGGTAATCGGCGCCCTCTTCCACTTCCGCGCCCAGCTTGCGCAACTCCGTGGCCATGGCGGCCAGGCGGTCCGTCTCTTTTACGCGCCAGCTGGCGATATTGCGCAAGGTGCTGGTGCCGTCCGCGTACAGGGCGGCCACGGCGATCGTCATGGCCGCGTCGGGGATGTGGTTAAAGTCCATGTCGACGGCTTTCAGGACGCCGTTCGAACGGGCTTCGATCCAGTTCTCGCCCATGGTGATGGTCGCGCCCATCTGCTGCAAGGCTTCGACGAAGCGCACGTCGCCCTGGATGCTGTCGCGCCCCACGCCTTCCACGCGCACGGGACCGCCGCCGATGGCGCCGGCCGCCAGGAAATACGAGGCCGACGAAGCGTCGCCTTCCACGTGGATGGTGCCCGGGCTTTGGTATTGCTGGCCCGGCTGCACGGTGAACGACTGCCAGCCGTCATGTTCGACCGTCACGCCGAAACGGCGCATCAGGTTCAGGGTGATCTCGATGTACGGCTTCGAAATCAGCTCGCCCGTGACATCGATGGTGACGGCATGGTCGCGCGCCATCAGCGGCGCCACCATCAAGAGGGCCGTCAGGAACTGGCTCGACACGTTGCCGCGCACGGCGATGCGCTGCGCGTGGATGTGGCCGCGGCGGATGCGCAGCGGCGGGAAGCCCTGCTCGCCCGTGTATTCGATCTGCGTGCCGACGGCGTTCAGCGCGTCGACCAGGTCGCCGATGGGGCGCTCGTGCATGCGCGACACGCCATGCAAGGTGTAGTCGCCGCCGATGACGGCCAGCGCCGCCGTCAGCGGGCGGATCGCCGTACCGGCATTGCCCATGAAGAGGTCAGCCTCGTGGTGCGGGAACACGCCGCCGCAGCCTTCCACGTGGTGGATCTGGTGCGCGGTGGCCGGGTCGCCCTGCAACTCGTCCTGCGTCCATTTGACGCCCAGCGACGTCAGGGCCGTCAGCATGACGAAGGTGTCGTCGGAGGCGAGCAGGTCGACGATCTTCGTCGTGCCCTTGGCCAGCGCGGCCAGCAGCAGCACGCGGTTGGAAATGCTTTTCGAGCCGGGCAAGCGCACCGTGCCCTCGGCGTGCATCACCGGTTTCAAGTCGATATGGTGGGGGTAGTGCTTGGTCTGGGTCATGCTGGAATCCTTGAGTATTTATTGTGCGGGCGCGGGAGCTTCCGCCGTCTCGATCGCCTCGATCCATTGCTGCCGCGCGTGCTGGGCGTTCGCGTACACGCCCTCGATGGCGGCGCCGTCGTTCGCGGCCAGGTGGGCGCGCAAGGTCGTCAACTGCGCCAGGTAGGCATCCAGTTCGTGCAGCAGCGCCGGCTGGTTGGCCAGGCTGATGTCGCGCCACATTTCCGGCGATGAGCCGGCGATGCGCGTAAAGTCGCGAAAGCCGCTGGCCGCGTATTGAAACAGCAGGCCCGCGTGCGGTTTGTTGGCGATGTCGTCGACCAGCGCAAAGGCCAGCAAATGCGGCAGATGGCTGACGGCGGCAAACACCTTGTCATGTTCTTCGGGGCTCAAGGTGTGCAGGATGGCGCCGCAGGCGCGCCACGCGGCCGCCACGCGCTCGACGTCGTCCGCGGCGTTTTCCGCCAGCGGCGTGAGCACCACTTTCTTGCCTTGATACAGATCAATGATGGCGGCGTCGGGACCATTCGTCTCGCGCCCCGCGATCGGGTGGCCGGGCACGAATTGCGCCACCTTGCCGCCAAGCGCCGCGCGCGCGACCGCCACCACGTCGCTCTTCGTGCTGCCCCCATCGGTGACGATGGTGCCGGGCTGCAGGTGCGGCGCGATGGATGCCAGGATGGGACCCGTCTGCGCCACGGGCGCGGCCAGCAGCACCAGGTCGGCGCCATGCAAGGCTTGCGCCATGTCGCCGCCGATCTCGTCGATGATACCCAGTTCGAGCGCGCGCACCATCGACGCGCGTGAGCGGCCCATGCCGACTACGGTTTGAACCGCGCCCGCGTGTTTCAAGGCGCGCGCGAACGATCCGCCGATCAGGCCTACGCCAAAAATGACGACCTTCTTCAGTGCAGGCGTCGTCATGGCGTCAAGCCAGCGCTTTCGTCAGCGCGGCGATGAAGATGGCGTTTTCCTGCGGCAGGCCGATGGAAATGCGCAGCCATTGCGGCAAACCATAGCTGCCCACGGGGCGCACGATCACGCCCTGTTTCAGCAGCGCCAGGTTCACGCGCGCGCCCGCTTCATCATCGTCGCCCACCTTCACCAGCACGAAATTGCCGTGCGACGGCACGTATTCCAGGCCCAGTTGCGCAAACGCTTCCGTAAACTGCTGGTAGCCGGCCGCGTTGTTGCGCGCGCTTTGCTCGAGGAAGGCCTTGTCGTTCAGGGCGGCGATCGCGGCCGCCTGCGCCAGCGAGTTGACGTTGAATGGCTGGCGGATGCGGTTCATCAAATCCGTCAGCACCGGCTGGGCGATGGCGAAGCCGATGCGCAGGCCGGCCAGGCCATACGCCTTCGACAGGGTGCGCGAGACCACCAGGTTCGGATACTGGCGCACCCACGCCGTCGACTCGTACTGGTCCTCGGCCGACAGGAATTCGTTGTAGGCCTCGTCCAGCACGACAACGACATGCGCCGGCACTTTCTGCAGGAAGGCTTCGAGCTGCGCCGCCGTCAGGAAGGTGCCGGTCGGGTTGTTCGGGTTGGCGATGAAAACCAGACGCGTGTCGTCGGCAATCGCCGCCGCCATGGCGTCCAGGTCATGGCCATAGGCTTGCGCCGGGACGACGATGTGGCGCGCGCCCAGGCCTTGCGTGGCCAGCGCGTACACGGCGAACGAATACTGCGAGTACACGACGGATTCGCCATGCTGCACAAACGCGTGCGCGGCGATTTCCAGGATGTCGTTGCTGCCATTGCCCAGGGTGATCCAGTCGGCCGGCACGTCATAGCGCTTCGACAGCACGGCTTTCAAGTCGAAGCCGTTGGCGTCCGGGTAGCGGCCCAGGTCATCGATGGCGGCGATCATCGCCTGCTTGGCCGATTCCGGCATGCCGTACGGGTTTTCATTCGACGCCAGCTTGACGATGGCTGCCTCGTCGAGGCCGAATTCGCGCGCGACTTCCGCGATCGGTTTGCCGCTCTGGTAAGGGGCGATGGCGCGGACGTATTCTGGACCGATATTTTTAGACATGGTGTTCTTTAAAAAAGTGGGTGATTGTAAGAATAGCTACAGCTTCACAGGCTGACAGGATATGACCCCAGCACCTTGAAAAACGCCGCATTGCTTTGCAGCTCGGCCAGCGCCTGGGCGACGGCTGCGTCGTGCACGTGACCCTCCACGTCGACATAGAAATAATACTCCCAGCTGCCCATGCGCGCCGGGCGCGACTCGAAGCGCGTCATCGACACGCCGTGTTTCGCCAGGGGCGCCAGCAGCTGGTACACGGCGCCCGCCTTGTTCGGCACGGCCAGCACCAGCGACGTCTGGTCCTTGCCCGACGGCGCCGTCTGCAAGGTGCCCACGACGGCAAAGCGCGTGCGGTTGTGCGGGTCGTCCTGGATATGGCCCTTGACCACGCCCAGCTTGTACTGCGCGCCCGCCAGTTCGCTGGCGATGGCCGCCACCGTGCCGTCTTCGCCGGCCATGCGGGCCGCCTCGGCGTTCGACGCCACGGCATGGCGCGCGATGTGCGGGTAATTCTGGTTCAGCCACACCTGGCACTGCGCCAGCGCCTGCGAATGGGCGCAGATGGCGGTGACGCCATCCATGTTGCCGCTCTTCGTCATCAGACTGTGGTGCACGGCGATCGCCACCTCGCCGCTGATGATGAGACTCGTCTGCAGCATCATGTCCAGGGTGCGGTTGACGGCGCCTTCCGAGGAATTTTCGATCGGCACCACGCCGAAATCCGCCGTTCCCGCCTCGGCGGAACGGAATACTTCGTCGATGGACGCGCATGGCAAGCCTTCCACGGCGCTGCCGAACTGCTGGTACACGGCCTGTTCGCTGAAAGTGCCGGCCGGGCCAAGGTACGCCACGGTGACCCGTTTTTCCAGCGAGCGGCAGGACGACATGATTTCGCGGAAGATGGTCTGCACTTCGCGGTCGCCCATGGGGCCGGGATTGCGTTCGGCCACGCCGCGCAGCACCTGCGCCTCGCGCTCGGGGCGGAACACGGGCGCCTGCGTTTCGGCCTTCACGTGGCCCACTTGCTGGGCGATTTGCGCGCGGCGGTTCAGCAGTTCGAGGATTTGCGCGTCGATCGCATCGATCTGTTCGCGCAGCGGTTTCAATTTATCGGTCATGGTTGGTTTGTTTCGTCAGCTGTACTTCAATCATGGCCGCGCGGCCTGCGCCGGCGGCGGGCCGGCGCGGTCGTCTAGGCGACTCAGCGTCCGGCAAACTCGTTCAAATAGTTGACCAGGGCTTGCACGCCCTCGATCGGCATCGCGTTATAAATCGATGCACGCATGCCGCCGACGGACTTGTGGCCCTTCAGTTGCAGCAGGCCGCGCTGTTTCGCGCCGGCCAGGAATGCGTCGTTCAGACTTTCATCGCGCAGATAGAACGGGATGGTCATGCGCGAGCGGTATTCTGGGGCGACCCGGTTCTGGTAAAAGTCGTCCGCATCGAGCGCCGCGTACAGCAGCGCCGCTTTCTCAATATTACGCTGTTCCATGGCTGCAACGCCACCCTGGCGTTTGAGCCACTGGAAAACCAGGCCGGCGATATAGATGCCGTAGGTGGGCGGCGTGTTGTACATCGACTCATGTTCGGCCACGATGCTCCAGTCGAAGGCCGACGGGCAGATAGGCAGCGCCTTGCCCAGCAAGTCTTCGCGCACGATGACCAGGGTCAGGCCGGCCGGGCCGATATTTTTCTGCGCGCCGCCGAAGATGACGCCATATTGCGATACATCAATAACGCGCGACAGAATGTGCGACGACATGTCGGCCACGATGGTGGTCCCTGCCGGCACGTTCGGCGCCTGCTGGAATTCCACGCCGTCGATGGTTTCATTGGTGCAGATGTGCAGGTAGGCGGCTCCCGGCGTCAGCTGCCATTCGGCGACCGGCGGCACGCCCGTGAAACGGGCGGCCTTGGACGACGCGGCCACGTTGACGTTGGCGTACTTGGCCGCTTCCTGGATCGACTTGCCGGACCACGAGCCCGTATGCACGAAGTCCACGGTGGCCGGCTGCTGCGCTGCCAGGCCCACCAGGTTCATGGGAATGATGGCGTTCTCGCCCAGGCCACCGCCCTGCAGGAACAGGATCTTGTAGTTGTCGGGCACGGCCAGCAGCTCGCGCAGGTCGGCCACTGCCTGCTGGTAGATGGAAATGAATTCGGGACCACGGTGGCTCATTTCCATCACCGACATGCCACTGCCATGCCAGTCCTGCATCTCGGCAGCCGCTTGCGCCAGCACTTCCTTGGGCAGGACGGCGGGGCCGGCGGAAAAATTGTAGATATGGGTCACGATACGGTCCTTGGCAAAATGGAAATCTTATTGGGGCGACTGCGTGGCCGCCCGCATGACCTGGTCCAGCACCGCATTCACGCGCGGGATCAGCACGCGCTGGCTGATGGCCATCGATTCGGCAGACAGTTGCGGCATGGTGGCCAGCATCTTGCGTCCCAGCGGCGTCTTGTAGAAGGTCGTCAGCTGCTCGACTTCGGGCACCGTGTAAAAGCGCGCGTACAGGGGCACCATTTCGGCGGCCAGTTCGTCGATCAGGGTCGGATCGGCCAGCACCTGTGTCAGGGTGGCGATGGCCAGGGGGATTTCTTCCTCGGCGCTGGCCAGCGCGCGCGCCTTGCGCTGCTCGTCCAGCTTCGGGTTGCTGCTGATTTGCTGCTGCGCCGACTGGCGGATCATGGCTGGCACCGATTGCAGCATCTGGTCGAAGATGTTGCGCGTCAGTTGCGGAAATTGCATCGCGTCGAGCATGCGCCGCACGGCCACATTCATGGCGGGGCTGGGCGCCGCCTGGCGGGCGGGCGTGGCTTGCGTGCTCTGGGCCAGGGCCGGCAGGGTCGCAAGGAAGGCCAGCGAAAACGCGGCGAAGAAGGTGGCGACGATTTTTCTCATGGCATGCGGAACTTTACAAAAGCGGGGAACTATCTGGGGATACGCAGGCTGGCGCCGCAACCGGCACGCCAACAGCAATTGGGGCTCCCGAAAGAGCCCCAATCATCTTACTCCGGCTGCGCCGGGTCGACAGGATCGGCCGGTTCAGCCGCTGCCGGCGCGGCCGCAGCCTCCTGGCCCGCCTCCGTCGTCAGCTCGACTTCGTCGATATCCGTCTCCACCACGCGCTGCAGGCCGGACAGCTTGGTGCCGTCTTCCACGGCGATCAGGGTCACGCCCTGCGTCGCGCGGCCCATCTCGCGGATTTCCGACACGCGGGTGCGGATCAATACGCCACCGGTGGTGATCAGCATGATTTCATCGCTGGTATCGACCAGGGTCGCGGCAACCACTTTACCGTTGCGCTCGCTGGTCTGGATGGCGATCATGCCTTTCGTGCCACGGCCATGGCGCGTGTACTCGGTTATCGGCGTACGCTTGCCGTAGCCGTTTTCCGTGGCCGTCAGCACCGACTGCTGCTCGTTCTCGGCCACCAGCAGGGCGATCACGTGCTGGCCTTCTTCCAGGTTCATGCCGCGCACGCCGCGCGCCGTACGGCCCATCGGACGCACGTCGTTTTCGTCGAAGCGCACTGCCTTGCCCGAATCGGAGAACAGCATCACGTCGTGCTGGCCGTCGGTCAGCGCCGCGCCGATCAGGAAGTCGCCGTCGTCCAGGTCGACCGCGATGATGCCGGCCTTGCGTGGATTGCTGAAGTCCTTCAGCGGCGTCTTCTTGACGGTACCGAGGCTGGTCGACATGAACACGTAATGGTCTTCCGGGAACGTGCGGTTCTCGCCCGACAGCGGCAGGATCACGGTGATCTTTTCGTTGTCCTGCAGCGGGAACATGTTGACGATCGGCTTGCCGCGCGAATTGCGCGAGCCTTGCGGCACTTCCCACACCTTCAGCCAGTACATGCGGCCACGATCCGAGAAGCACAGGATGTAGTCGTGCGTGTTGGCGATGAACAGCTGGTCGATCCAGTCTTCCTCTTTCGTCGCCATGGCCTGCTTGCCGCGGCCGCCGCGCTTCTGCGCGCGGTATTCGGTGATCGGCTGGGCCTTCATGTAGCCGGTGTGCGACAGGGTCACGACCATGTCCTGCGGCGTGATCAAATCTTCCGTTTCCAGGTCGGTCGCGTTCAATTCGATCTGCGAGCGGCGCACGTCCTTGTTGCCGGCGCCGTATTCGTTCTTCGCCGCCGTCATTTCGTCGGTGATGATGACGGTGACGCGTTCCGGCTTGGCCAGGATGTCGAGCAAGTCGGCGATATGTTCCATCACGTCCTTGTACTCGTTGACGATCTTGTCCTGTTCCAGGCCGGTCAGGCGCTGCAGGCGCATTTGCAGAATTTCCTGCGCCTGGTCGTCCGACAGCTTGTACAGGCCATCGCCCTGCATGCCATAGTGCTTCGGCAGGTTTTCCGGACGGTAGGCGTCGATGCCGCCTGGCGTCGAGCCGTCGCCCGTGCGGGCCAGCATTTCGCGCACGACGGACGAATCCCAGGCCTTGGCCATCAGTTCGACCTTGGCGATCGGCGGCGTCGGCGCGGCCTTGATGATGGCGATGAAGTCATCGATGTTGGCCAGCGCGACAGCCAGGCCTTCCAATACGTGACCGCGTTCGCGCGCCTTGCGCAGTTCGAACACGGTGCGGCGCGTCACCACTTCGCGGCGGTGCGACAGGAAGCATTGCAGCATCTGCTTGAGGTTCAGCAGCTTCGGCTGGCCATCGACCAGGGCCACCATGTTCATGCCGAAGGTGTCTTGCAACTGGGTCTGCTTGTACAGGTTGTTCAGCACCACTTCCGGCACTTCGCCCCGTTTCAGCTCGATCACCACGCGCATGCCCGACTTGTCGGATTCGTCGCGGATGTCGGAAATGCCGTCGAGCTTCTTGTCGCGCACGTTTTCAGCGATGCGTTCCAGCAAGGATTTCTTGTTGACCTGGAATGGCAGCTCGTCGACGATGATGGCGATGCGGCCGCCATCCTTGCCGTATTCTTCGAAGTGGGTCTTGGCGCGCATGACGACGCGGCCGCGGCCCGTGCGGTAGCCGTCGCGCACGCCGGACACGCCATAGATGATGCCGGCCGTCGGGAAGTCCGGCGCCGGGATCAGCTCGATCAATTCATCGATCGTGCAATCGGGGTTGCGCAGCACGTGCAGCGCGCCGTCGATGACTTCGGTGATGTTGTGTGGAGGAATGTTCGTCGCCATGCCGACCGCGATACCGGACGAGCCATTGATCAGCAGGTTCGGGATACGCGTCGGCAAGACCGTCGGTTCCTTTTCCTTGCCATCGTAGTTGGGCTGGAAGTCGACGGTGTCCTTGTCGATATCGGCCAGCAACTCGCTGGCGATCTTGTCCAGGCGGCACTCGGTGTAACGCATCGCCGCGGCGCCGTCGCCGTCGACGGAACCGAAGTTGCCCTGGCCATCGACGAGCATGTAGCGCAGCGAGAAATCCTGCGCCATGCGCACCAGCGTGTCGTAGATCGAGGCATCGCCGTGGGGATGGTATTTACCCATGGTTTCGCCGACCACGCGGGCGCACTTGACGTAAGGGCGGTTCCACACGTTGTTCATTTCATGCATCGCGAACAAGACGCGGCGGTGCACTGGCTTCAAGCCATCGCGCGCATCGGGCAAGGCGCGACCGACGATCACGCTCATGGCGTAATCGAGGTAGCTCTTGCGCATCTCTTCTTCGAGGGAAATAGGAATTGTTTCTTTTGCGAATTGATCCATTGGCGGTTCGACTGATCTCAGGCTGTGGTTAACTTATCTGTTACGCAATGTATGACGCAATACTGCATATCCTGGGTGGCTGTCGTCGTGGACGCCGCGCCGCGCGCTGCTGGCGCGGCCCGGCTTCCATGTCGCAGAGTGCCGGAACAAATCGGCGGGCTGGCGGCACGGCCAGTACGTGCACCGCAGTGGTACGCGCTGGCCATGCAGTGCCGCCGTGGGCATTTGCCCGACACTCTTAACAGTCAAGCGCACGATTTTAGCATGCGCGCCCAGCTACCTGTACAAATTGGCCATACCAACAAGATTGGCAGTTTGCACGGGAGCCGTGCAGCCTGACCTCTCGATAATGCACAATGGCAATACCAGTTCAAGATACCTGCCCTTAAAAGAGGCAAAAAAAGCGATCAATTGTTACAGACGCGTTACAAATGGGCATTTTCGTTGCGCAAAAACAACGCGCGGTCTAAAATCGGGCAAGCTTTGATTTAACCACGGTCGTGCGCCCCTGATGCGTGTGGCAAAATGACTGGGAAGTTAATTGCTAGTTTCGCAATCTGAAACGAGCGCATATGGTCTACATGATAAAATCTTGGCACGTAGCACCAGTAGCGCAGTGTTGTTCTGCGGATATCACCCCCCGAAAGGAAAAAAGAATGAATAAATTTGTAACGCTGTTTTTCGCTGCATCCGCAGTGATTGCTGGCTCGGCTTCGGCCCAAACCCCAACCTCCCCACCATTCGCGCCAGTTACCACTGACATCAAAGCACCAAGCCCAAAAAGCGCTTACGTGCAAGATGCCCGCGGCGTGATCGTGCGTGACCCATTCGGCCTGTGCTGGCGTACCGGCTACTGGACACCTGCTGACGCAGTGCCAGGTTGCGACGTGCCACTGTGCGTAGAGCCAGAAACCCTGCAAGACGGCAAATGCGTGGCTCCTCCAGCACCAGTCGTACCAGCACCGGCACCAGTCGTTGTCGTACCAGTACCAGTCGTAGTTGCTCCTACCTCGGAAAAAGTCAGCTTCGCTGCTGATGCATTCTTCGATTTCGACAAAGCTACGCTGAAGCCAGAAGGCAAAGCCAAGCTGGACGAGCTGTCCGCACAACTGGGCGGCATCAACCTGGAAGTCATCATCGCTGTGGGTCACACCGACTCCGTCGGCACCGATGCTTACAACCAAAAACTGTCGGTACGTCGTGCTGATGCTGTCAAAGCCTACCTGGTCACCAAAGGCGTTGAAAGCAACCGCGTGTACACCGAAGGCAAAGGCGAAAAACAACCTGTTGCTGATAACAAAACTGCCGAAGGCCGTGCGAAAAACCGTCGCGTGGAAATCGAAGTTGTTGGTACCCGCAACAAGTAATAGCTGAACCCCTGGACTTGCCGCAAGTCATCGCGCAAGTCAAGAACAGCATGAAAAACCCCGCCATGGCGGGGTTTTTTTTCGTCCGTGGCTGCCCAATTGTAAAATTGCCGCTATTATTCGACCTATGAACGCCGACCCTCTCGAAATCCAAAAATTCAGTGAGCTGGCCCACCGCTGGTGGGACCCCACTTCCGAGTTTCGTCCCCTGCACGAAATTAACCCCCTGCGCCTGGAATGGATCAATGCGAAAGTGCCGCTGGCCGGCAAGCGCGTGATCGACATCGGCTGCGGCGGCGGCATCCTGGCCGAATCGATGGCCCGCAAGGGTGCCGACGTGACGGGCATCGACCTGTCCGACAAGGCCTTGAAAGTGGCCGACCTGCACAGCCTGGAATCGGGCGCCAAGGTGCGCTACAAGCTGATCGCCGCCGAAGCCATGGCCGAGGAAGAGGCAGGCCAGTACGACGTCGTCACCTGCATGGAAATGCTCGAGCACGTGCCGGACCCCGCCGCCATCGTCAAGGCTTGCGCCGCGCTGGTGAAGCCGGGCGGCCACGTCTTCCTGTCGACCCTGAACCGCAACCCGAAAGCGTACCTGTTTGCCATCCTGGGCGCCGAATACCTGCTGCGCCTGCTGCCGAAAGGCACGCATGACTATGACAAATTCATCACCCCGTCCGAACTGTCGCAATACGTGCGCAGCGCCGGCCTGGACGTCAACAGCATGCGCGGCATGGGCTACAATCCGCTGACCAAGATTTACTCACTTAATAGCGATACCAGCGTCAATTATCTGGTGGCCTGCACCCGGCCGCTGTAACCATCACGCACAATATAAGGCGGCTGCGGCCGCCATTTTTCATTCCTACTTGACACACTTTGTCCGCCATGATCACTGACCATCTGCCAGCCCCGCGCGCCATCCTGTTCGACCTCGACGGCACCCTGGCCGACACCGCGCCCGACCTGGCGGCGGCCATCAACCTGCTGCGCGCGCGCGCCGGCCTGGCGCCGACCCCGTATGACATCCTGCGCCCCACGGCCTCGGCCGGCGCGCGCGGCATGATCGGTGCATCCTACGGCATCGGCCCCGGCGAAAGCGGCTACGAAGCCCTGAAAGACGGATTCCTGAACAATTACGAAGCTGCCCTGGCCGTGGAAAGCCGCCTGTTCGACGGCATCCCCGCCCTGCTGGAAGGCCTGCAAGCCCTGGGCCTGGCCTGGGGCGTGGTCACCAACAAGGCCGCCCGCTTTACCGACCCGCTGGTCGGCCAGATCGGCCTGGGCGCCGCCGGCTGCGTGATTTCGGGCGACACCATGGCGCACCCGAAGCCGCACCCCGCCCCCCTGCTGGAAGCGGCACGCCGCCTGGACCTGGCGCCGGCAGATTGCTGGTACGTGGGCGACGACCTGCGCGACATCCAGGCCGGCCGCGCCGCCGGCATGCGCACGGTGGCCTGCGCCTGGGGCTACTGCGGCCCCGTCGAACCGCAGCACTGGAACGCCGACCACCTGCTGGATACCCCGCATGCGCTGCTCGAGCTGGTCAGCGCGGTGGTGAAGGCGGCGCAGGCGCGGCAATTGGCGGCATAAACCGGCCTGCGCTTGATCTGGCACACCAGCAAGCGAATGCACCATGCAAGAGTGGACGGATTGCGCTACAATGAAGGTTCTGTGGGGACGACCTGGTTTCGACGTGGGTTGCAAAGCAGCGCAGGGCATACCGAGGGCGGGCTACCTCGTAAATACAACCTGAAAAAACTTAACTGCAAACGATAACTCGTACGCACTGGCAGCTTAATCGCTGTTAGCTCTAGAACACCTCGTCCCTGGGGTGGGCCGTCAAAAGCTCTAGAGTCATTTACAGGGACTCGTCGTATGCTGGGTTACTTAGCGTCCGACTAAATAATAGGTAACTCGCTTGCCCATAACGTGCACATCCGTGCTGGCTGAGTTAAATTAAATGATAGTGCTAAGTATGTAGAACTGTCTGTGGAGTGCTTGCGGACGCGGGTTCGATTCCCGCCGTCTCCACCACTGAATAAATAAAAGGGCTTCCCCGTTTTGGCGGGGAGGCCCTTTTTATTTATTCCATGCATGCAGAACGCGGGCGTCGAATCCGCGTCCGGTACGGACGCGGGGGTTTTGCGGGGCTTCGGCGAGCGCAGCTCGGCGCCGCAAAACCGGGTTGCGCTTGCAAGCGCAACCCTCTCCGATTCGTCTGACTAGGTTTTGCGCCGCGGGCGGTTTTTCCTAACGACAACATCAACTGCTCAGGCCGTGTACGAATGGCGGACCTGCCCCTCGCCCGTGCAAGATCGTCGTTGGCCAGCTGATCCCCTGGTTCGGCACCATCATGCTGTCGGCGTTGCGCAAGAAAGACGTGCGGGCGAAGCTGGAGCCCATGACCACGACCAACAAAACCATGGCGAACATCCAGAGCGTACTGCGCAAGGCACTGGACGACGCGATAGAGGACGAGCTGATCGAAGTCAATCACTGGCGCGCTGGTGCTATTCCAAGGTCGAGGCGCCCCTGTCAAGGGACGATATCGACCCGCTCACAAAGGAGGAACAGTCGGCAATTCTTGCGCAGACAAGCGGCCAGGGGCGCAACCTGCTGCAGTTTGCCTTCTGGACCGGCATGCGCACGTCCGAACTCGTGGCCCTGGATTGGGCCGACGTGGACTTCGTGCGTGGTGTAGTGATGGTAACGCGAGCCCTCACCCAGCACTCCAAAGCGGCAGAAAGCACGAAGACGAACGCCGGCCGCCGCGAAGTCAAGCTGCTGGCGCGCGCGATGCATGCGCTGCAGGAACAAAAGTCTTTCACTTGGGAGAAGGGCGGGGAGTCTTTCAAAATCCGCGTCTGGAGCGGCGCTGGGAGGGTGACCAGCCGATCCGCAAGACACTATGGACCGGCATTCTGCAAAACGCTGGCGTGCGGTATCGCAACCCTTATCAAACTCGGCATACCTATGCCAGCATGATGCTTTCGGCAGGTGAGCATCCTATGTGGGTGGCCAAGCAAATGGGGCATGCTGACTGGACAATGATTGCACGCGTCTATGGTCGCTGGATGCCTGATGCAGACATGTCCGCCGGAAGTAAAGCAGAGGAAATTTTTGGAACCACATTAAATTGAAAAAGCTACACTTTGGACGGCGTAGCTTTCTCATATTTACTAAACTTAGTCAGATTTCTCTGCTTGCTGTGACTCTGTTATAGATGGTTTATGATCTATAAAATTAAAACTTGGGAGCAAGAGGGAACCTGAAAGAGATCTTGATGTCACATTCAAAACCATTTCGCGGATAGAACCATAGAGAATTGATGCGCCATTGACAACTGTTAAGTCGCGCCTTTCATGGTCGGGGGTCTTCTTATCAAGCCAGGCAAAGATCCCCGTCGCTGCAACTTTGACGTTATATGGAGCCTTTTTTCCTTCCTGATTTGCAATTGTCAACGCTATAGACACCAGCATGCTTGCCTTATTATCCACATTGTTTTCATTGTCTGGATCAGCATATCCAACTTCACAGCTAATTTGGACTCCCGCAAAGTCAAAATTATTAGTTTCAACAGGGTTCTCGTTTTCATCAAGATTTACTTGAATAGAGACCTCTTGAAATACGATGCCTTTTGGCTGAAGTACGGCAACTTTCATAGTTTCAACTCTTAGGAAGCTTGAGCATATGCATGCGTGTCATTCGACGCACATGCACTCATATGCATTGTGGGAACTCCATACGTCCAGATCCGATGGCTATTAGAAATTGCACTGGACACTTTCTCGGAAAGATCACGTGCGCGCTCTTTTCCCATTTGCACCGATTTAATTAAGACTTCATAATCATTAAGCACCTCTGTAAAACTTAACGATTTGATATTTTTTCTCTCTGCCAAATCATGGGCAAGACATGGATATTTTTCAACGAGCCAAAGGAGGCTATCCATTGCATCAGTAGGAGCAAGATCATTTTTTTCGTATTTGCAAAATGCAATTGGCCCACCACCAAAAATCTGCCCAGCAGTTTCCTGGGTGATTTTCAGAGCTTTACGAATTAATCGAATTCTTTCGCCCGTCAAACGTCCATTTGCCTCCTGCTCCGCAGCGCGGGCACTTCTCGCATTAAATCGCATATCATCTGCTGTTGCGATCTCAGTTCCACATACTTCGCACGCATGAACATGCTGTACAGCGACAAATTCACCGCCTGCATAAGCCAGGCTTACCGAACGTGCTTCAGCAACAAGGTGTCCTTCGCAGCAGACAGGGCACAATTCTTGATTATTCATATATTTATCCATAATTAGACTCATGTAGTGAAACAAGTAGCAACATCTTCCCAGCGGAATTCAAACACAACTTAATGTAGTATTTTTTCGTTTGAAGATTGCCATGTTCATCAGCTTGATTGATCCTTACTACGTAAGCATCACAAGGGAGCCAGAGCAACTCTGGCCTACATTTTGTTTGCCTATCACCAACATTACACCAACGAGAGTTTTTGTAGTCTGACGGCGACAGCAGCAGCAAAAGATCAGCTGCATATTCGGGAGTGATCTGCTCGACATGCATATCATTAATGCAACCTTTAGTGACGGCTCGCATCACAGTCTCATCTCCGTTTTTCACTGCACTAGCAATGGTTTGCAGCACTTGCAGATCCCATATTTTGAAAGGGATGATACGACTCGCCTCGAACATGTCCCCACTCTGCGGCGGTGGCCAAGGTAGTTGAGGACGAAGGTTTACGTATGGATTCGGATGCATTGAAGACGTAGTATTTACCATTAAGGTAGTTCCCGCAAGTTTTTTTACAAATTGTATTGACTTTTCACAGACAGCAGGAGCGACAGTCCCTAGCGGCAACGGTATACAACGGTTGGTCGACCAAATTTGATGCTCTATCATCCAAGCATAGCGCTTTTACAACTTTCCTGCGAGCACTTTACGAAGGAATGTGCACATTATGACAGCATACTTTCGTAAGTGCCCAAGATGCCCTGCATGCGGCGGGTTCGATTCCCGCCGTCTCCACCACTGAATAAATAAAAAGGGCTTCCCCGTTTTGGCGGGGAGGCCCTTTTTATTTATTCCATGCATGCAGAACGCGGGCGTCGAATCCGCGTCCGGTACGGGCGCGGGGGTTTTGCGGGGCCTTCGGCGAGCGCAGCTCGGCGCCGCAAAACCGGGTTGCGCTTGCAAGCGCAACCCTCTCCGATTCGTCTGACTAGGTTTTGCGCCGCAGGCGGTTTTTCCTAACAACAACATGAGCTGCTCATCATGCCATGTACGAATGGCGGACCTGACCCTCGACCTGCTTGGTTCGGCACCATCATGCTGTCGGCGCTCCGAAAAAAGGACGTGCGGGCGAAGCTGGAGCCCATGAACGCGACCAACAAGACCATGGCCAACATCCAGAGCGTGCTGCGCAAGGCGCTGGACGACGCGATAGAGGACGAGCTGATCGAGGTCAATCCGCTGGCGCGCTGGTGCTATTCCAAGGTGGAGGCGCAGCAATCGAAGGAGGATATCCATCCGTTCACGAAGGAGGAACAGGCGGCGATCCTCACGCACGCAACCGGCCAGGGGCGCAACCTGTTGCAGTTTGCAATCTGGACCGGCCTGCGCACGTCGGAACTGGTGGCCCTGGATTGGACCGACGTCGACTTCGTGCGCGGTGTCGTAATGGTGACCCGTGCACTCACGCAGCATTCCAAAGCGGCAGAGAGCACGAAAACGAACGCCGGTCGCCGCGAGATCAAGCTGCTGGAGCGCGCCATGCACGCGCTGCAGGAACAAAAAATATTCACCTGGGCGAAGGGCGAAGAAGTCTTTCAGAATCCGCGCCTGGAGCGGCGCTGGGAGGGGGACCAGCCGATCCGTAAGACTTTATGGACCGGCATCCTGCAAAACGCTGGCGTGCGGTATCGCAACCCATATCAGACGCGGCACACCTACGCCAGCATGTTGCTCTCGGCAGGTAAACACCCTATGTGGGTGGCAAAACAGATAGGGCACGCTGACTGGACCCTGATCGCCAGAGTATAGGGGCGTTGGATGCCGGATGCAGACCAGGCAGCCGGATCAAAAGCGGAAATTGTGTTCGATCTTTAAGGATTTCATCGGGGCCAACAGGACTATGTTAACTGCAAAAAGGCCGGATATAGAACTGCAGCCTAGCCTGTCTGAAGCATACAAAAATACCTTGGAAAACGGGAGGCGTCCATATAGAAGCGCTGATTAATTCAAGCTCTAAAATTTCGCCCCCTTAAAAATCAAAGACTTACATACTGCATTTTGGCGAAAATTCGAATTAATCAGTAGTTCCTTAGTTTTAAAATTACCATATAAATGTAACACTTAAATTGCACTAGTTACTCTAGATAAAAACCGTCCAACATTCGATATATCGAACCCGTCATCTGTTTCACATTCTTCCCAGCCACATTCGAGGTCCTCACACATCTTCTCAGTAATGAACCAGCCAATCGGAAAAGGAGTATTCCATTTTCTAAGCACATATCCTTGTCGTCGGTAATCCTCGTCATCAATAATGCAATGTTTCCCTAAGTGATCATGATGTTCGATGAAGGAAAAGAACATAGCATCAATTTCTTCTTGATGAGCAGCATACTCATCGAAGCTCTTTCCAACTTTTTTCTCCCAAGCAAAATGAGACATATAAGATAATATGTCAGATATTTGCAGAATTGGCTTTATTTTTTCGCTAAGACGCAAAAACATAACATCAGCATTAAGATTTTCTCCCTCTCTAACAATCGAACCACCTAAAGGCAAATGATAACTATACAACTCCCTAGTAAGTCTAAGCTCATTTAAAAGGTCAATTAGTTCAACATCGTAAATTCCAAATCTTATGAAATAGTTTTCAATATAACTAAAAACTTTAGAGTGAGATATTTGCCTAACTTGGTCCAGCTTAAGAGAAGATGTTAAAATCAAATTAGATAATAATGCATTGAAAATCGAGTAGTAACACGTGTAGAATGTTAAATTCTTCAAGCACTTTCCATTCAATTCTTCTGTTTGAGTATAAAATAATGCACTGAGTGTCATTTTTTTTGATGCAAAATAATGTCTCAAAACCCATTCAACGTTTTTTATGTATCCAGCATTTTCATACTCCTTACAAAAACCAAGGTAAATTCTGTCACAAAAATCATCTAACTTAGCTTCGCCGACCATATTAATTGCTTCATGAAAACTGCTTTCGCCATATTTTTTTGTTAGCTTTTTCAAAAGTGCCATTTTATTATCAATTGGAAAAAATAAAAGATTTTCTTGGGATTACTTGGTATTTAAAATTAGTAATGCATATTTTATCGAAAATTGGGTAACCGGTAGCTCGACTTAGCGCACATTGCTGCAGGTCAAGCCACACTGATCGTCCACCAAAATTTGTTACAACTTCTGTGGTTGGGATGGCGGAGGGCGTGGCCTATATTTTCATTTCTGAGGGCCATTCGATATCTCTCAATCTTCCATTTCTAGTTAGACCATCCGTTATTGGCCGACAGCTGCCGTTGCGGGTTGATTGTCTGCATTTTGCCAGCAAAACCTTCAAGATGCCTAAAAAATCTAAGCTTACGGTGGGTTCGATTCCCGCCGTCTCCACCACTGAATAAATAAAAAGGCTTCCCCGTTTTGGCGGGGAGGCCCTTTTTATTTATTCCATGCATGCAGAGCGCGGGCGTCGAATCCGCGTCCGGTACGGGCGCGGGGGTTTTGCGGGGCTTCGGCGAGCGCAGCTCGGCGCCGCAAAACCGGGTTGCGCTTGCAAGCGCACCCTCTCCGATTCGTCTGACTAGGTTTTGCGCCGCAGGCGGTTTTTCCTAACAACAACATCAACTGCTCAGGCCGTGTACGAATGGCGGACCTGCCCCTCGCCCTTTAGCCGGTAAAATCATACGCAAAGGTGGCCTGGCAAGCCACGCCGGCGGCGAGAAAAATAACGAGCAAAACTACAAACACGGCCAGCGAGCCATATTCAGCAAAAACAGGACTATCCAAGTAACCAAACAGAAGGGCCAGCTGATCTGCGCTATCTCAAGGCCTTGGCAGAGAAACCCCAACCATGAAAATTGCTCGCCTCCTTTCCTCCAGTTTCCTCGTGCTAGCCGTAGCCCTCGTCGCCTATGGTCTTTTCGGCCTCTCCCGTTTTGCCTGGTACACCGGCGCATACTATGATGAGCGCATGATCTTGTTCGACCACGGCTTCTATCCTTTTGCGTGGGGTATCGCGCTGCTGCTGATGGGACAAATCGCCCGCTTGCACCATCGTCGACCGGCCATGCTTCTCGCCGCGGGTGCCGCACTGTTGCTCCTTGTCTGGAAACGAGCAACCGTGCCCGGTGCCATCACCAATCAGCAACTTTTCCCCGATCCAGCTTTACTGGAGGGAATGATTGTTACCGCTGTCGTGGTCTTCGTTTTGGCGCTGATAGACCGCCCCGTCGAACAAGCCATCCGCAAAGCTCTTGCTCGTACCCGGTGACCGGTCGCCCCCATTACTCCCCACACACCGCCCCACCCACCGCTCCCCCGATACTCAAGCCCGTCGACAAATCGAAACCAAAATCACAGCGATAGCCATCTTTCGGACGATGCCGGCACAGCAGCATGTCACGATTGCGAATGCGTATTTGCGGGTCGGGGCAGCCATCGCGCATATCCGGCCCGATGGCGTCGAACATGTCCTTTGCAGCGGCTCCCGTCAAACGAAACGCAACTTTGGTATCGCCCGCAACCGGTGCCACGGCATCGTCGAGATATGCGCCATAGATCGCGTACGCCCCTGAAAAATCCTTTTGCACAAACTCCCATACGGCCCTGGCCTGGTGCGCCAACAACAAGCACAGCAGCGCGACAAATAGCAGGCTGGCGCGTCTCAGCATACGGAGCCGCCGATGCTGCGCCCGGTCACCAGATCAAAGCCAAAGTCGCAATGATGGCCATCACGGGGATGATAGGAACAGCGCACTTCCGCCCGCTGGCGCAGGCGATATTCGCCATCCGCGCCGCACGCATTGCGCAAGTCCGGCCCCATCGCATCGAATAGTTGCTTTGCCGCCTTGCCATCGATCCAGAATGCAATGCGCTTGTCTTTACTGGTCGACGGTTGCGGATCGCTCAGGCCTCCGCTATAGATGGCATAGCGGCCTTTGAATGACTGGTAAGAAAATAACCATTTGGGAGCGGACTGAGCCATGGCCATAGCAACGACAAGGAGCGGAAAAACAGCGAGAAGGCGTTTCATGTCATCCGTCCCGCTATTTAGTCGTGACGTGAAAATGGTCGTCGTGATGTATGAGTGGTCTTATCCGGGGGATAGCAGGGTCATTAAAATAAATAACTTGGACAAAGCTGAATTCAAAAAATATGCGGATTAGCTTTGCATTGCATCGCATCGCGATGCATACTGCCTGTCAAACCTTGTAACGCATTTTATTGACGATGTCTCGCGCCGCAGTAATTGGCGAGAATCCTCGCATGATCGCCAAGAGATGCACGCTCGACAATTTTTGCCGTTATACATCTTCTGAGCATTGCGAAGGATCAAATCCCTGTACGTTAATGGCGTTATCGCTAATTACAGCCACGACATTGAACCAGCGCAAGATCGCGCAGTGCCACGTTGAGACTAAAGAACCTCCCCCAGCAAATATCCCATCGCCCTCCGATACTTCTCCACCCTCTCCAAATCCTTCTGCGTCGGCATATCTATCCTCGACAAATCGCTGTTCTCAGCCAAATCAGCCAGCTTGACGGCCTTGCCGACCGGATTCAGGGCCGCGCGGGCGATGAAATCGTCGTACGACTCGCCCTCGATCCTGGTCACGGCGCGCACGCCGTCGATGACTTCCCGGGAAAATCCTTCGCGCGCCAGGTCGTCGAAGGTGATTTTTCCATCGCTGTCTTCCACCACATCATGCAGCACGGCGACAATTTGCTGGTCGCCAGGGGCGACGCGCAGCATGACGCGCAAGGGGTGGAGTATGTATGGCGCGCCGCCCTTGTCCTTCTGGCCGGCATGGGTGGCGGCGGCGATTTCAATCGCGCGTTCCAGGGTGCCGCGTCTTGCGTGTTCACTCATGTTTATTCCTTGTTCACTCCACGTTGGTTGCTGACCCCGTTGTGCGCCAGCCGCGGCGCTGCAAATGGCAAACGCTGCTGCACAGCAAGGCTGGCACCAGTAAATTGAACACCGGTATCAGCATCAGCAAGCACAGCAGCAGGCCCAGGGCAGCAATCGCCGGACGCTGCGCGCGGCGCAACGCCGCTTGCTGTTCTGCGCCGAGCACGTCTTCGGCCGCTGCGCCGTAGATCATCCGGACATTCCAGGCCAGCAGGTACGAGACCAGCACGCACATGGCCCACACGGGGATCAGCAGGGAAAGCAGCAGCAACAGGCGCCGCCAGACGGGGCGCGGGGCGGACAGCTCCAGGCCGGCCGGAGGTTGCCACGGAGCATAGCGGCGTGCCGCCACAGCCTTGGCCCGTTCCAGCAACAGCCAGCGCAACGGCAAGCGCGCCGTGCCGATGGCGCCGACGATAAAGACCATGACATAGAACAAGGTGGCCAGCGCCAGCAAGGCCAGGGCGATCTGGCCTATCGACAGCAGGGCCTTGGCGGCGCTGCCCAGGCCGCCGGCGATATTGCCCATCTGCGAGAGCGTGGCAGGCCCGTTGGCCAGTGTCCCGACGCCATCCATCACGCCCAGGCCCAGCAAGCCGGTAACCGACACCAGCGCCAGCATGGCGCTCAGCTCGACAAAAAAACGGCCGAAGCAGCCATACAGTCCCAGCCATAGCGCCACGACCGCCATGCACCACAGCGCGGAGCGCCACCACAGCCCCGCATGACGCGCATCGCGCACTCCCAGGCCGATGCACGTGAAGGCTTCCCGCCAGGCCAGCAGCCAGGTTTGCAATGTTTGTGTCACGCTCAGGCGTACTCCGCAGTGAAGGGGCGGATACGTCGATCCGGATGTTGCCGATTGTACATGGACAAGGCTTGCGCACGCGCCCCCCTCCGCCGTCAGCAATCGCTATCGAAACGCAAAAGCAGTCGCGTCCTGCTCGGCCGGTTCGCAAGGCGAGGCATAACAGACCTGATTTCTGCCGGATGCCTTGGCCTTGTACAGTGCCGTATCAGCGAGTTCAACCAGTTCGACTGCCTGGTTTTCCAGGTGCGTCGGCATGAAAGCCGCCACGCCGACGCTGACCGTCACCACGCCCAGGGGATTGCCCCGATGTTCGACGCCCAGCGATTGCGCTGCCTGGCGAACACCTTCCGCCACCGCCAGGGCGCCCGGCAAATCCGTTCCAGGCAATAAAATGACCATTTCCTCGCCACCATAGCGTGCCGCCAGGTCGCCCGGCCTGCGCATGCTGTAGCCGACCACTTTGCCGATTTTTCTCAGGCACTCGTCGCCGGCCACATGGCCATAGATATCGTTGTATTGCTTGAAGAAGTCGACATCGATCAACACCAGCGCAAGCGAGCCGTCTTCACGCTGCGCACGGCTGAACTCGGCAAGCAGCGACTGGTCGAAGTGGCGCCGGTTCGCCAGCCCCGTCAAGCCATCCTGGTTGGCAAGGCGGGCCAGGGTTTCATTGATCAATTCCAGCTCATTGCGCGCCTCGAGCAATCCAGCCTCGCTCTTGACCCGCAAATCGATTTGCCGCACCACGCGGTATCCGATGAAGGCAATCAGCAGCACCAGCACGCCACCCACCGCGTTCTGTAAAATCGTGTCGAGACGCCACGAAGCGAGGACTTCATCCTGTGACAGTGCGGCAGAGACCACCAACGGATATTCCTCGACCCTTCGATAGCTATTGATACGCGTCACGCCATCGACGCCCGACTTGATCACGGCCGTGCCAACGGGACTTTTGGGCAAATAATCGTGGAACACGGGGAATTGCGAAATATCGCGCCCCAACAGGCTTTCATCGAAAGGCCTTCGCAATAAAAGAATGCCTTTTCCATTCGCAATGAAAATGGCGCCTTTTTCCCCTATCGAAAAACGTTCATAAAACAGCCTGAAATAATTCATGTCGATGGTCGCCAGCGCCACGCCGCCGAAACTTCCGTCAGGCATATTGATTCGCCGCGATACCGTGACTATCCATTGCCCCGTTGATTTGCTGCGCACTGGAGGTCCGACATATGGCCCCCGGTCCTCATGCGTTCGATGGTAGTTGAAATAATCCCGATCAGAATTATTCAGATTGCTCAACAGCGTTTTCTGCGAATTCACGAGCCAGCTGCCATCCCTCGCATAGATGAAGATGCCGTGCAACTGGCGCAGCTCGGCGACACGGGCGACCAGCAATTTGTGCATGCGGGCCAATTCGCTATCGGAAACACCGTCTGTTTCCACCCGTTCCACCAGTCCGACCAGCACCGTATCGGCTTCCTTGATGGTGTCATAGGCATGCTGCGCAACAGATTGCGCCAGATTGGCGCTTTCGCGGGCCGCCTCACTCAGCTGTACTTCCCGTGCGCGCAAGGTCATCCAGAACTGGATCGCCAGGAGCGACAGGCACACCAGCACGACAAATGAGATGGCCAGCGGCAGCAAGGAAAAACCACGGAAACCTGCTCCCAACAAGCGTGACGGCAAGCTGCGTGACCTGATCATGGCGACACTCCCGGATTGACATTCCGCAAAGTGTGCACCAAATAGGCAGCAACATACTCACACATCGTCACAAACAAGATACAAAAAAATTACCACTGCACTTGCCAGGGAGCATGGATGAAGAATCACTTTGCCTGCTGCGCCATTGTGCTCGCTCTATTCTCAACTGCACACGCGGCTGACAGGCAGCGCCCGCCCTACCGCCGGCTCAACGGCACGTATTCCCCCGGCAAGCTGGCCACCTCCAGCGCATCGGCAAACGCCAGCAAGAACTTCGCCGGGCCATGGTCCGACACCAGCAGGGAGGCGCCCTTGTGGCGCAGCAGTTTCAAGACTTCCTGCTGGTGCGCCTGGTATTCGCTGGAGTGGCCGTAAAACGTTTGATACATCTCAAGGGTTTCCATGGCCTTGGCGGCCAGGATGAATTCGGGTTTGTCCATGATGTCTCCTCGTTGTCAGTACTGCCAAAACCACGAAAAAAACCTGCAAGACGTGCGGCCCATGCCGGTCGCACTGCATTGCGGCAACCACATCCGTATTTCCATCATACGCCTCAACCCGGCCATTGCGCCGTCCTGTCGCGCATCTTTTTCCATTCCACCCGTCCTGCTACGTCACCGTGCATCCAGACCTGCGCCATTCCTCGCGTGCGCGCTAGCCGCACGCTCCCGCACATGGCATCATGCGCGTTACCCATTCACTCTGGCGACACATGGACCAATATCACTTCCTCGTTGGCGAATTCAAGAAAAATACCCCCTTCATTGCCGCCGCGGCCAGCGCGCAGCTGTTCGCCTGGTTCGCGCACATCGGCGAACCCGTCGAGCGCTACGGCAACAAGCGCGGCAAGATCGTCAAGTTCTCACAGCGAAATTACGAGAAGATGCTGTTCGCGCCAGAGACCGACGGCATCGGACTGCTTTCGCCGCGTCTCGTGCCGCCCGACGAAGCTGACGAGGCCGTCAACTGCGACGCGCAGGCCATGTACTCATCGGGCTCGGAGCTGGTTCTGTCCATACGCGCCAGCAAGCTTGCGCTGATGCCGTTGTTCGACGGTGCCCGGGCCATACCCGGCCTGTTTGAGCATTGCGAATATGTGTACTGCTACGCTGAAACGCAGGGCTATGGCACCGGCTACGCACTCGGCTACCGGCAGATCGATGAGGCCCATCCGATGACCTTTGGCACTCCTTGCCCCGCAAATAACTGGGCCGCCATCAAGCGGCGCGGGCTGCAAGATTCGCACCTGCGCGATGTATATCCCATCAATGGTTTCACGCAAGCCAGACTGGATGCGCTGCCGCCCGAGCGCCGGCAAGCGCTGCGCGACGCGATGCAGGCGTATGGCCGCTGCGAAGAGCATGCCGGCTTGACTTTCTGGTACCTGCCGCCCGAGGAACTGGACGCCGCCCGCACCGCGCTGAACGCACACGCCATGCTGGGCGCCTATATCAGCCACCGACACCCATGAGCACACATTTATCGCTGCACTGCTATCTGCAGGACGCCGCCGCCGAGCGGCCCCTGCCCTGCTCCGACGTGACCATCCACGCCGACCCGGCCACCCTGCGCGCCATCGCCCATTTTCTGCTGGCCAGCGCCGACACCTTTGAACAGGCGCAAGACCGGGCCGGCATGCACGCCCATCTGCAAGACGACTGGGACGGCTGGCAGGACGACTTCCCCGACCTCGTCGTGGTGGCGGCCTAGGTGGCAACCTAGCCAGGCGCCTGCGTCGGCGCGCGTCGGGTAACATACGCCACCTTTGCCATACAGAGAACACCCGATGCCCCATTCCCGATACGCCCTGCCGTCGCTGCGCACGGCCGTGCTGGCCGCCGCGCTGGCCAACCTGTCCGCCTGCGCCAGCCCGCCCGCGCACGAAACGCTGTTCCTCGCCACCACCCTCACGCCCGCGCACTCCTTCACCAAGGGCGTCGAAGGCCCGGCCGTGGATGCGGATGGCAATATCTATGCCGTCAACTTTGCGCGCCAGCAAACCATCGGCAAGGTCAGCCCGGGCGGCATGGGCGAGGTGTACCTGACCCTGCCTGGCACCAGCATCGCCAACGGCATCCGCTTCGGCAGCCGTGGGCAGATGTATTTGGCCGACTACATGGAACACACGATTTACCTGGTCGACCCGGCCACGCGCGCGCTCGCCATCCACGCGCGCGAACCGCGCATGACGCAGCCGAACGACATCGCCATCACGGCCGACGACGTACTGTATGCGAGCGACCCGAACTGGAAGGAAAACACGGGCCGCGTGTGGCGCATCGCGCAAGACGGCACGGTGTCCCTCGCGCTCGACACCATGGGCACGGCCAATGGCATCGAGGTCAGCCCCGACGGCAAGATCTTGTATGTGAATGAAAGCGTGCAGCGCAATATCTGGATGTATGACATTGCCGCGGACGGCAGCCTGAGCGGCAAGCGATTGCTGATCAAGTTCGACGATTTCGGCATGGACGGCATGCGCGTGGACGTCGACGGCAACCTGTACGTGACGCGCTACGGCAAGGGCAGCGTGGTCAAATTGTCGCCGCAGGGCCGCATCTTGCGCGAGATCAGCGTGCCCGGCGCCAAGCCGAGTAACATCACCTTCGGCGGTCCCGATGGCCGCACGGCGTACGTGACGGAAGTGGTGCAGGGGCGGCTGCTGCAATTTCGCGTCGACCGCCCGGGCCTGGAATGGCAGCGGGCGCAGCAGCATAAAGTAAATGCGGCCAATGCGGCGGCAGCGGCAGCAGCCGCGACAACCCCGCCACCGGCTGCCGCGGAGTCCGTCAGCGCGGAATGACGCGTTCCGCCTTCAACTTTTCGAACAGGCTGAAGAAGGCGTCTTGCGTATCCTGGTAATCAAGGAAGCCGGCCTTGCGGCTCTTGCCCATGTCCGTCATCACTTCCATCGGCCGGCCCAGGTCGGCATCCGTATGCCACCAGGAAGCGAGGCGGCCGACATCCAGCTCGGCCAGATCATGCTGCTGCGCGATGGCGCGCCACTGGGCGGGGGCATCCTGCATGCGCCCGGCCAGCGGCGCCATCACCTCGGGCAAACCGGCCGCCGCGACGCCGAAATAGGCGGCCAGGCGCGGCCACAGCCACTTCCAGCGGAAGACGTCGCCATTGACGATATTGAAGTCTTCGTTGCGCGCGGCGGGGCTGTCGGCCGCCCACGCCAGGTGGCGCGCGATCTGGCCCGCGTCCGTCATGTCGGACAAGCCGTGCCATTGCGCGGGCGAACCGGGAAACACGAAGGGCTGGCCGCCGGCCTTGCACAAATTCGCATACACGGCCAGGGTCAGGCCCATGTTCATGGCATTGCCCAGCGCGTAGCCGATGATGGTGTGCGGGCGGTGCACGCTCCACGTAAATCCGTACTGCGCGGCCGCTTCAAACAGCCGGTCTTCCTGAGCATAGTAGAAATTCTCGACCGCCTGCCGGCCCTGCTCTTCGCGAAATGGCGTGACGGGCACGCTGCCCTTGCCATACGCGTCGAACGGCCCCAGGTAATGCTTGAGGCCAGTGACCAGCGCCGCATGGCGCAAGTGGCCGGCCGGTCCCAGCGCGGCCAGCACATTGGCCACCATGGCGCCATTGACGCGGATGTTTTCCTGCTCGTTTGCCTGGCGTGCCCAGGCCGTGAAAAAGACGTGGCTGGCGTCCAGGCCCGCCAGGGCGGCGCTGACGGCCGCGCCATCCGTGGCATCCAATTGCAGGGAAGTGCAGCCTGCCGGCACGGGCGTGCGGCCGCGCGAAACGCCCGTCACCTGCCAGCCCTGCGCCAGCAAGTGCGTGGCCAGGTTGCTGCCGATGATGCCGCTGGCGCCGATGATGAGAGCGTGTTTTTGCATGAGAGAAAGCCTCCGAAAGAAAAAAACATCATATCCGCGACATCAATTCTTATCCGCGATACTATTTCCCCCTATTCATGAATAAAATTCGCGGATCATGTTTTCATCGGAACATCTCAAGGGCCTCACACCGTTTCTCGCCACGGCCGACGCGGGCAGTTTTACCAGGGCGGCCGAGCGCCTGCACCTGAGCAGCTCGGCCGTCAGCAAGAGCGTGGCGCGGCTGGAAGAACGGCTGGGCGTGCTGCTGTTCGAGCGCAGCACGCGCCGGCTGAAACTGAGCGACGCGGGCCGCGCCTACTACGCCACCTGCAAGCGCGTGCTGCAGGAACTGGCCGATGCGGAAGACGTGCTGGCCGAACACGCGACGGAGCTGGCGGGCAAGGTGCGCATCGGCGTACCCGCCTCGTACGGGCGCCTGCGCGTGATGCCTGCGCTGCTGGAGCTGTGCGCGCAGTATCCGCGCTTGCAGCCGTCGATCGCCTTCAGCGACCGCTTTGTCGACCTGTTCGAGGAGCGCATCGACATCGCCGTGCGCATCGGCGCGCCCTCGCACTGGCCCGCCGCGCTGGGCCAGATGCACCTGGGCGACGAACAGCTGATCCTGTGCGCGGCGCCCAGCTACCTGGCGCGGCGCGGCACGCCCGCGTCCATCGCGGATCTGGCTGGCCACGACTGCATCGCCTACGGACGCGGCGACGGTTCGCCCATGCCGTGGGTCTTCCCTGACGGCGCCACGGGCGGGCAGGTCGAGCACCGCCTGGCGTCTCCCCGCATGACGGTGGGCGACGCGGAAGCGCGCACGGCCGCCGTACTGGCCGGCCTGGGCGTGGCGCAGCTGGCCACGTGGCTGGTGCACGAGCACCTGGCCACGGGCGCCATCGTGGCGGTGCTGCCGGCACTGGCCACGCAAGGCTTGCCCCTGTACCTGGCGTGGCCGCTGGCGCGCCAGCTGACGCCGAAAACAGGCACCCTGCTGCAGGAACTGCGGCAGCGGCTGACGATCAGTTGATTCAGTTGATTCAGTTGAAAATTCCGCTTGACCCTGACGTTACGTCAGGTGCGATTCTGCTTGCACGCACCCGGAAAGGAGTACCCCATGCTGTTGAAAATCGGTGAACTGGCCAAGATGACAGGCTTGAGCATCCGCACCCTGCACCACTACGACAGCATCGGTCTGCTCTCGCCCTCGGCGCGCACGCAAGCTGGCTACCGCCTGTACCAGCACAGCGACATGGACCGGCTGCACCGGATCATGGCGCTGCGCAAGTTCGGGCTGTCGCTGGCCGATATCGCCAACGCCCTCGCCGGGCCGGACCTGCCCTTGCATTCCATCGTGGCGCAGCAGATCGCCATGCTGGAACGCCAGATCGCGCAAGCTTCCACCTTGCGCGAACGCCTGCGCACCCTGCAGGCGCAACTGGCGCAGGGGCAGGCGCCGGAACTGGCCGAGTGGCTCATCACTATGGAGTTAATGACCATGTACGATAAATACTTTAGTCCCGAAGAACTGCAACAGCTGCCGCTGCTGACAGATAGCGCCGTGGAACAGGAATGGAAAGCACTGGTAGCGAGGGTGCGCGCCGTCAAGGAGGCGGGCGCCGGCCCCGGCGATGCGCAAGCACAAGCGCTGGCCACGGAATGGATGGTCAAGCTGGTGCGCGACACAGGCGCCCACCCGGGCCTGTTCGCGCGCCTGAACAGCATGCACGAACAGGAACCATCGATGCAAGCGACGACCAGCGTCGATGCGGACGTGATGCAATTCATCATCGCCGCCTTCAATGCCTCGCGCATTGCGCTGTATCGACCTTTCCTCGATGAGCAGGAATATGCGTATCTACTCGCCAACTACGGCAGGCGCTCGGGCGAGTGGCCGGCCCTGATCGCCGCCGTGCGCGCCGCCATGGATGCGCGCACGCCGCCCACCGACCCGGCCGTGCTGCAGCTGGCGCGGCAGTGGCTGGAACTGTTCCGCTCGTATGCGGGCACGAACCCGGCCACGCAGCTGAAATTCCGCCAGGCGCACCAGCAGGAACCGCGTCTGATGGAAGGCAGCTTCGTCGACGGAGCCATGCTGCAATACCTGGGCGCGGCGATGGCCGTGGTGGCGCAGGAGCGTCCCGGCAAATAAGTTGACGTGTGGCATCTCGTGGGCGGGGCCATGTAGAATCGGCCTTCGCCCACGAGAGGAACAACCGATGCGCCGCTTTCTGTTTGCCTGCCTGACCCTGCCCGCCCTGCATGCCGCCATGGCGGCCGAGCCGCCCGTGCAAGGGGTATGGCAGGGCACCGTGGGCAAGGCCAATATCGTGGCTTGCTTCAACCAGCCCAGCCCCACGCAAGGCGCGGACCGCAGCGGCAACTATTACTACACGCGCTACAAGACGCCGATCATGCTGGCCAAGCCGAACGGCAAGACGCTGTGGCAGGAACTCGACGCCAAGGGCGACACGACGGGCACCTGGTCCCTGAATGCGCCGCAAGATGGCAAAGTCACCGGCACCTGGGCGGACCCGAAAAGCGGCAAGACCCTGCCCCTGGCCCTGACCCTGCTGGAAGCGGCGGGCGACCGCGAGCACCCATCCTGCGCCAGCGATGCCTACAACCTGGCGCTGGAAGATTTTCCCAATACCAAGACGAGCAAGCCGATCGCCTTCGAAGGCAAGCAATACCGCAACCTGCAAGTGGGCGACACCATCACCGTGGAATTGATCGCACCCGGCGATGGCGTGACAAAAATCAATGCTCAGCTACGCGCCGTGCTGGCAAAAAATAAAAAAGACCTGGCCGACTTCTATGCCACGCGCCGCGAATACCTGGGCCGCAACGGTTTCACAACGGAAGACGAAGTGTATGCGGAGCCGACCTACTGGTCGCCGCGCTGGGTGACGATCAAGTTCTACCGCTGGGCGGCAGGCTATGGCGCCAACGGCATCTCCATCAAATTCCGTACCTGGGACGTCAAAACGGGCCAGGAAACGGACGTGTGGAACTGGTTTGGCGCCAGCGCCAGCGATGGCGACGACAAGGCCGAATTGCCGGACCGCTTGCGCCAGGCCCTGTTCAAGGACGTGAAAATCGATGCCGAATGCAAGGGCACGGATTACGACGGCCGCGGCCGCTTCCACCTGTCCCTGAAGCCGGAAGGCGTGTCCTTCTGGGAAGACTCGAACGGCAGCGGCTGCGAAAACGACTTTTTACTGCCGTACAGCAAGGTCGGCCCCTTCCTCACCGTCAAGGGCCGCGCCGCGCTCAGCGATTTGCTGCCGAAGAACTAAGCAGCACCTCTGCCACCATCTCCGCCGTGGCGGCCGCCAGGGTCCAGCCCAGGTGGCCGTGGCCCGTGTTGTAATACACGCCAGGCGCCTTGCCCGGCCCCACTTTCGGCAGCATGTCGGGCAGCATGGGGCGCAAGCCCGCCCACGGGATCACCTTGCGCGTATTAACACCGGGAAAGCACTGCTCCACCCAGCGCACCAGCGGGCGGATGCGGTCGGCGCGGATGTCGTCATTGAAGCCATTGAATTCCGCCGTGCCCGCCACTCTGAGCCGGTCTTCGCCCAGGCGGCTGCTGACCAGCTTGGTCGCGTCGTCGAGCAGGCTGACCTTCGGCGCCGCCGCGCGGCTGGCTGCGTCGTCGAGCTGCACGGTAATCGAATAGCCTTTCACGGGATATACATTCACGTGGTCGCCCAGCATGGCCGCCATGGCGCGGCTGGCCGTGCCCGCGCAGATGACGACGGCATCGAACACGCTGCTGTCCTCGCCCACGCCCACGCTGATGAGCACCTTGCCGTGCTCGCGCGCCAGCGCGGTGACCTGCGCGCCGTAGCGGCAAGCCACGCCCAGGCGGACGCAGGCGTCGGCCAGGCCGCTGGTGAATTTGTGGATGTCGCCCGTGGAATCGCTGTCCGTGTAGTAGCCGCCGTAAAAGTCGCCCTGCAAGGTCGGCTCGATGGCGCGCATTTCCTGCCGCGTGACGGCGCGCCGCTCCAGTCCGCCCTGCGCCAGCAGGCGCGACACGCCGGCCGCCCGCTCGAAGCCGCGCCGGTCACGGTAGACGTGCAGGATGCCGGCGCGGCGATGATCGAAATCAATATGCTCTTCTTGCGCCCAGGCAAACAAGTGTGCGCGCGCGGCGATCGCCAGGCGCGCCGTGGCGATGGTGTTGCGCTCGTAGGCGGGCATGGCGGCAAGGAATTGCGCAAACCAGCTCAGCTTGTGCCAGCTGGGCCATGGATGCAGCAGCAGGGGCGCATCGCGCCGCGCCATCCATTTCAGGGCGTTCAAAATCGTTGCCTTGTGGTTCCACACTTCCGCGTGCGAGGCCGACAATTGCCCGCCGTTCGCATACGACGTTTCCATGGCGGCGTAGCGGTGGCGCTCGATCAGCGTCACATCCACGCCCCGTTTCGCCAGCGCGTAAGCGGTCGTGACGCCTGTGATGCCCCCGCCCAGCACGGCCACCCGCGTCATAGTGGCGACACCTTGAGCACGACGGTATCGCCCGCCTGCAAGACGCTGCCGTCCGGCGCCAGCACGTCCATCCTGCGCACGGGCAAGCCTGAACCGCGCTGCAGCAAGGTCGAATGCGCCTCGCCCGCTTCGAACAATTGCGCCTCGCTCCATTGGCGCAAACCGACGACGACGGGAAACAGCGCCAACCCCTTGGCCGTCAGCACGTATTCCTGGTAGGCCGTGCCGTCCGATGCGGGTGCGACCGTAAAGATGCCCTCTTCCACCAGCGTGTGCAGGCGGTCGGCCAGGATGTTCTTCGCCACGCCCAGGCTTTTCTGGAATTCCCCGAACCGGCGCATGCCGTCGAAGGCGTCGCGCACGATCAGGAGCGACCAGCGCTCGCCAATCGCATCGAGCGCGCGCGCCACGGGACAGGGATCGGTTTTCAGGCTCTTGCGCTTGGCCACGGGCATTCTCCAGGATTGAGTGGTTGCATTTTAAAACTTCCCGGCGTAGACTCCAACTGGTTTTAATTTGAAACCACTTACATACAAGCCCATGCGCGATACGACGACTCCCCTCATCACCACACTTCCCCCTTCCCTCGTCTGGCTGTTTGCCACGGCGGCCGGCCTCAGCGTGGCCAATGTGTATTACGCCCAGCCCTTGCTCGCCACCCTGGCGCAGGAATTCGGCATGACGGAAGCGGCCAGCGGCATGGTCATCACGGCCACGCAGCTCGGCTGCGCGCTGGCCCTGCTGCTGCTGGTGCCCCTGGGCGACATGCTGAACCGGCGCCGGCTGACCCTGTTCCAGCTGGGTTTGCTGGCCATCTCCCTGGCGGCGCTGGGTGGCGCCCGCTCCACGGCCGCCTTGCTGGGCGGCATGCTCCTGGTCGGCTTGCTGGGCACGGCCATGACGCAGGGCTTGATCGCCTATGCGGCCAGCGCGGCGGCCAGCCACGAGCGGGGCCGCGTGGTCGGCATGGCGCAGGGCGGCGTGGTGATCGGCTTGCTGCTGGCGCGCACCCTGTCCGGCGTGGTTGCCGATGTGGCCGACTGGCGCGCCGTGTACTTTGTGTCGGCGGCCATCGCCTGCGCCCTGCTGTTGCTGCTGTGGCGCAAGCTGCCGCCGGCGCAGTCGGCCAACCGACAACTGGCGTATGGCGCCCTGCTCGCCTCGATGGCGGGGATGTTGATGCACAACAAGGTCTTGCGCGTGCGGGGCACGCTGGCCCTGCTGATGTTTGCCGTGTTCAATATTTTTTGGAGCGCCCTGGTGCTGCCCCTGACGGCGCAAGGCTACAGCCATGCGGCCATCGGCGCGTTCGGCCTGGTGGGCGTGGTGGGGGCGCTGGGCGCGGCGCGCGCCGGGGCGCTGGCCGATAATGGCCGCGCGCAGTGGACGACGGGCGCAGCCCTGTTGCTGCTGCTGGCCGCGTGGCTGCCGCTCGGCTTTGCGGGCGCGTCCCTGTGGCCCTTGCTCGTCGGCATCATCGCGCTGGACCTGGCGGGCCAGGCCATCCACGTGACGAACCAGAGCCTGATTTTCAAGCAGGACAGCGACGCGCACAGCCGCCTGGTGGCGTGCTACATGCTGTTTTATGCGGTGGGAAGCGGACTCGGTGCGATTGCCGCCACCAGCGTGTATGCGCTGGCGGGCTGGCATGGGGTATGCGCGCTGGGCGCGGCGGTCAGCTTGCTCGCCCTGCTGTTCTGGCGACTGACCTTGCCTGCTGAAAAAGCTTAGTTCAGCATGGCCGCGGTAGAACCATGGCGGTAGGTTTTCAAGGCGTCCGGCTGGATCTGGATCAGCGAACCGCTGACTTTAATCAAATGCAAGTCCGTCAACTGGTGCAGCACGCGCGACAGGGTGGCGGGCGCCAGGTTCAGGAACGATGCCAGCAGGCTTTTCTTCAGGTCCAGCTTGACCTCGTTCGAACGCTGCTGGTCCGAAGCTTGCAGCAGGTATTCGACCACGCGCTGGGTGGCGTTCTGCACGGAGCAGCGCTCCACGTTGCGGATAAAACCCATCAGGTGATGCGACAGGCTGTTCATCATCTGGCGCGCGATACGCGGCGACTGGTCCAGCAGGCGCAGCAGCGCGTGCGGCGGAATGCGCAGCAGCAGGCAGTGCTCGAGCGCTTCGGCGCAGAACGGATACGGTTCATCGAGGAAAATCATGGCTTCGCCGAAACTCTGGCCCGGGCGGATCAGTTCCAGTACCTTGTCGGTACCTTCCATGGAAAACACGCTCAGCTTGACGAGGCCGAAGACCACCACATAGGCGCCTTCCGCCACTTCGCCCTTGCGGAACAGCACTTTGCCTTTTTCCACTTCGACGCGCACGACATCCTGGCGCAATTGCTCTAATTGCGAAGGGGAAATATGGCGAAACAGAGCCTGGCTCGATAGCAAGCCATCGACGTTGACCTTATGCATGACACTCTCTTATTAGATTAGCGAATGACTAAGAGTGTAATGCGCAGGCACGGTCAAGGCCATACGTCAAAGGAACTAGGGTTGTCTAGGCCGGAACGCCATGCAGATCAAACAATCGCGCATTCCTTGCGCACTATTTGCACTTTGTTTGATCTTTATTTGCTCAACTCGCGCTCGACGGCATACACGGCGATCTGCACGCGGCTGCTGAGCTTAAGCTTTTTGAGGATGTTTTGCACGTGGATTTTCACCGTGCTTTCGGCCACATCGAGCTGGCGCGCGATTTCCTTGTTGCTCAATCCTTGCGCCAGGCAAGCCATGGCTTCGCGTTCGCGCGGCGTCAGTTTGTCATAGTCGGCCTGGGGCGCGTTCTGCCCCGCGCGGAACTGCGACACGAGCTTGGCCGTCATGGCGTCGGCGATCACGGATTCGCCGGCGGCGGCGCGGCAAATGGCCTGGCCCAGCTGCTCGGCTTCGATATTCTTCAGCAGGTAGCCGCGCGCGCCCGCGCGCAGGGCCGCGCCCAGGTCGGCCGCGTTTTCCGACACGGTCAGCATCAGCACGACCATCTGCGGCAAGTCCTGCAAGATCAGCTGCAGCGCCTCGACGCCGGACACGCCGGGCATGTTCAAGTCCATCAGCACCACGTCGGGCCGCAGTTCGGCCGTCAGGCGCACGCCGTCCAGCCCGTTCGATGCCTCGCCCACCACCTGGAATTGAGGATTGCGCTGCAGCAGCAGCTTGACGCCGCTGCGCAGCAAGGTGTGGTCGTCGACCAGCAGGATTTTGATTGGTGCATTCACTATGTTTGTGGCCTGATAGGGATAAGTCATCTGTTACGCGGCCTGGCGCCGGGCTGCCGGCAAGGCCAGCGAGATCGTCGTGCCGCCGCCGGGCGTGCTGTCGATGGCAAATTGCGCACCGAGCCGCTCGGCTCTTTCCTGCATGATACGCAAGCCGATCTGCAATTCCGTTTTCTTGTCGCGCAGGTTGGCGGCGAAGCCTTCGCCATCGTCGCGCACCTGCAGCGCGAAATCGCGCCCGTTGACCACGCGCAACGCCACGTTGCTCGCCTGCGCGTGCTTGCGGATATTCGACAGCGCTTCCTGCACGATGAACAGGATCTGCAACTGTTGCTCGGGCGCCAGCGGCGCGCCATTGCCGCTCATGTCCAGGGTGCCGACGACGCCCGTCTGCAGCTCGAACTTGGCCAGCACTTCCGACAGCTTGCTTTCCAGGTCGCTGCCATGCCAGCGCGTGCGGAAATTGACCAGCAATTCGCGCACGTCCTGGTAGCTTTGCTCGACGCCCATGCGCATCAGCGGCAACACTTCGGCCGCTTCGTCGAGCTGGCCCCGGCGCACGGAATCGTCGAGCATCTGCACTTGCAGGCTGATGAAATTGAGGCTTTGCGCGATGCTGTCATGTAAGCCTTCAGCCAGCAGGCTGCGTTCGCGCGCCACGGCGAATTCCTTTTCGCGCGCGATCAGGCGCTGGTTTTCGATGGCGATGCCCAGGCTCTGGCCCAGCGTTTCCAGCCAGCCCTGCTGCTGCGCATGCACGGCTTGCGGGCGCGCAAAGTGCAGCGAAAAACTGCCCACCACCTGGTCGCGCGCGAGGATGGGAAAGACGGCGATGGCGATAAATCCTTCATCCTGGCAACGGTAGCGCTGCAAGGCATCGACCTGGCGGAAATCGCGGATCTGGATCACGCCCTGCGCCACGGCCGCGCCGCACAGGCAATCGTTGTTGCGGATGCAGTGTTCCTCTTCCACCATGGCATCGGAAATGCCCTCGTGCACGATGATGTGCACGGTATCGTGCTGCGGATCGAGGATGCGCACGGTGCCCCCTTCCGCCTGCGCGAATTGCATCACGTGGCGCAGGAAGCCGCGGCACAGCGCATCGATGGCGTGCTGTCCCGCCAGCAAGGTGGAAATCTCATGCAGGGTGGCCAGCTGGCGTTCCTGCGCGGCGCTCAGGCCCGATTCGGCTTGCGCCAGGCGGCGCTGGCGCCAGCGCGACGCTGGAAGTTGTTTGCGGGAAGATTGACTGCGCGGCGCATGCATGAAGAACTCGAATCTGAAAAGTGGTGCGCCCGGCAAGCGCTGCGGCTTGCCGGGCTGGTAAAGGTTACAAACGGATCTCGGTACCGAGCAGCTTGACGAACTGCGCCAGCCAGGCCGGATGCGCGGGCCACGCGGGCGCCGTGACGAACTGGCCATCCGTGACGGCGTCCGTGACGGCGATGTCGGCATACGTGCCGCCCGCCAGTTTCACTTCCGGCGCGCAGGCGGGATAGGCGGAAATGCGCTTGCCGCGGATGACGTCGGCGGCGGCCAGCAACTGCGCACCGTGGCAGACGGCCGCGACAGGCTTGCCCGCGTCGGCGAAATGGCGCACGGCGGCGATGACTTTCTCGTTCAGGCGCAGGTATTCGGGCGCGCGGCCGCCGGCGATCATCACGGCGTCATAGTGGGCCGGGTCGATGTCGTCGAAGCTGGCGTTCAGGGTGAACAAATGGCCCGGCTTTTCCGTGTAGGTCTGGTCGCCCTCGAAATCGTGGATGGCCGTCTTGATCGTCTCGCCGCTCTTCTTGCCGGGACACACGGCATGCACGGTATGGCCGAGCATCAGCAGGGCCTGGAACGGCACCATCGTTTCATAATCTTCTGCAAAATCGCCGGTCAAAAACAGAATTTTCTTCGCTGCCATTTAGTTCTCCTATGAAAGATTGATCCCGCATCCCTGCCAGCAAGACGCACCGCAAGGCGTATCTTAGCGCGACTTGGCAACCATACTGGATATTTATCAAACTTTTGCGCCTTGATCGAGGATTTTACAGGCTGAGGCAGAATTTTTTACAGGCTGGCAGGTCAAACTCGGACGCCCCCACTCGAAAGCCTGGCCATGCACACCGCCACCAGCCCCCTTGTTGCGTCCGCCCTGATCCGCATCTTCGACCATTTTTCCGATGCGCAGCAGGCCCGCAGCGCCCTGCTCGACGAAGGTTTCCCCGCGCACGCCGTGCAGCTCGACACGGTCGACGACGAGGCCGTCCCCACCGTCCCCATACAGGGCAAGGCCGCGTGGCGCGGCATGTTCCGCCTCGTCGTGGCCATCGGCAATGCGCAGGAACGGGAACGGGCGCACGCCATCGTGCAGGCGCATCACGGCTGCGATATCGACCAGCGCACGGCCAGCCACGCGGGCGGCCGGCGCGCAGGCGTCGCTACGCTCGCTGGCTGAGGCGCTCTCCCCCGCGCGGCCGAATTATGGCAAGATCAAGCTTCCTTCATTCCTCAGTGGAACTTGCCATGATTTTTGAAATTGCCCACATCCAGATCAAATCGGCCACGCACGCTGCCTTCGAAGCGGCCGTGACGAAAGCCATCCCCCTGTTCCAGCGCGCGCGCGGCTGCGAGTCGATGCGCCTGGAGCGCTCGATCGAAAACGGCGACGCCTACCGCCTCGTCGTGGGCTGGACGACGCTGGAAGACCATACCGTGCATTTCCGCGGCAGCGAGGACTTCCAGGCATGGCGCGGCCTGGTGGGCGAATTCTTCGCCGCCCCGCCCCAGGTCGAGCACATGAACACGGTGGTGACCGGTTTTTAATATCGGCAGGCGGCACGGGCTGTCAATGTCCGTGCCGGCGCCTTAAACGGCAGGGTGGTGAAACACTTGCCGCAAGTAAGCGAGGAAAGTTTCATCCTTGCACAGGGTCTTGCCCGGCGAATCCGACAGTTTCGCCACGGACTGGCCATTGCAGCGCACCAGTTTCATGACGATGTTGAGCGGCGTCAAACCGACATCGTTGGTGAGATTGGTGCCGATGCCGAAGCCCGTCATGATGCGGTCGGCGAAGTGCTGGTACAGGGCAAACGCCTTGTCCAGGTCCAGGCCGTCGGAAAACACGAGGCGCTTGGTATTGGCATCGATGCGCAGGGCCGCGTAGTGGGCCAGCGCCTTCTCGCCCCACTCGACGGGGTCGCCCGAATCGTGGCGCAAGCCGTCGAACAGCTTGGCGAAATACAGGTCGAAGTCGGCCAGGAAGGCGTCCATTCCCACCACGTCCGTCAGGGCGATGCCCAGGTCGCCCCGGTATTCCTGCACCCAGTCTTCCAGTGCCGCCTTTTGAAAGTCGCGCAGGCGCACGCCAAACGACTGGAACGATTGCATGTATTCATGGGCCATGGTGCCGATGGGCACGATGCCGAGCTTTTTCGCCAGGTAGACATTCGACGTGCCCTTGAAATACTCGGGCACTTCGCGCGCCAGGCGCTGCACCACCTCGTCATGCCAGGCGCCGGAAAAGCGCCGGCGCACGCCGAAATCGGAAAATTCGAATGGATGCTTGCGCCTTGGCAGCTTGCCGAATTCCTTGACGGCCGCCACTTTCAAGCCCAGGCGGTGGCGCCCTTCGCGCATGGCCGCGTCCAGGTCGAAACGGCGGAAATACAGTTCGTTGATGATGTACAACACGAAAATCTCGAAGCCCATCACGTGCACTTGCGGCCCGGCCGCGTGCACGAGCAAGGTGTCGCCATCCGTGCTCACTTCGATGAACTTGCGCTGGAAGCGGAACACCGTCAAAAAGTCGACGAAATCGCTCTTCATGAAGCGCAGGGTGCGCAAATAGGCCAGCTCGTCGTCGGCAAACGACATCGAGCATAAATGGTCGAGCTGCTCTTCCAGCTCGCCCTTCAGTTCGGCCAGGGGAAAGGCCGTGGCGTTGCGGCAGACAAATTCATATTCGGTATGGGTATTCGGATGACCGTGCAGCAATGCTTGCCACATTGTAAATTTATACAGATCGGTTTCCAGCAAACTGCGCACTATCGGGGTCATGTGTGTTTTCTCCAACTTCCTGAAGCCAGAATAGTACGCCACTGCAAGCATTTCAGCAGGACACAATCGACAATGGCTCAGGCAATCGCGTTCGCCTGCAGTTCGGGCAAGACGTCGGCGGAGGTCGCCAGCCGCGCGCCGCGCGCATGCATGGCGGCCAGGAAGTCGCGCTGCTGCGATGCAAAGCCCGTGACAGGGCTCATGCAGTCCGTCAGCAAGACCAGGCGCGCCAGCGCCTGCGGTCCCTGCTGCGCTTGCAGGTAGTCGGCGATGTGCTCCGTGCTGGCTTTCACGCAATGGCTGCCCGCTTCGCCGGTGACATAAATCTGCTGCGCCGGCAGCAAGGTATCGAGGAAGGCGCGGTTGAGCTGGGTGGCCGCATCCTGCGGATCGGGCACTTCCGCCATGACGGCCGAGTAATGCTCGGTCCATGGGTTCGAACCCTTGCTCAGCTTGGCCACCACTTGCAGCCGCTCCACTTCCCACGCGTTGTAGGCGGCGCGCACGGCCGCGTGGACATTCTGCCCCCAGCTGCCGATCTCGCAATGCACGGGCCACACCATCAATTGATAGCGCCCCGCTTGCTGCAAGGCATCCAGATAAGCCAGCGCGCGCGGCAAGGCGCCGCTGGCGGCGGGCAGGAACAGGCGGTCGCGCACCTGCTGCGCGCTGATCTGCGTAAATGGCGGCACGGCGCCGCCATCGCCCGTGCGCCAGAAGGCGGGGTGGGCGATGTCGTAACGGTGGTGCGCGTCGAGCGTGATACTGATCTGCGTCAAACCGCCGCCCCCTTCGCGAATCAGTTGCGCCACGCGCAGCATGTCGGCGTGGGCGCCGGGCACGGCCAGCGCCGGTGCGGCGTCTGGCGGCAGCCAGGCGGCGGGCAAGTCGCAAAAATCGTTTTGCGGATCGATGACGAGCAGGTGCAACTGGCGTTTCATGGCGGTCCTCTGGCGTGGCAATAGTTCGCATGATACGGGCAACTGCGCCGGCGCGCCTGCACCGGCTACGCCCGGACTGTGCTCATTCGCAATGACTTGCGCCGAAACAAGCCACGCGAGCTTCAGGGGTGGAAGACATAGCGGCGCTGGCGCCGCTCGACCAGCTTGACGGCCACCTCGCCCGCTTCCGCCACGGCGTCCGCTTCCGTTGTAAACTGGTGGTCGGCCGATACCCGGCGCTTTTTCACCAGGTTGACCCGGTGCATGGGGTTGCGCGACGGGGCATAGATGGCGACGTAGGCGCCCCATAGCTTGCAGCCCCGCAAGGGTTCCGCCGTGTAATTCACCTCATAAAAATCAACATACTTTATCGGCACGATGTTCGCTCCAAAAATGACATGGCCGGACAGCTTGTCTCTACGGACTGACGCGGTAAAAAGGTAAAACCATGCGTTCACGCCTGCTCGGGATACCCGATGCGGCTTTGTTTTTATAACGCGGCACAGGAGAAAATGGATGAATGACTACCTCATCTTCATGCACGACGACACGGAAACACCGGTGGACGTCGCCACGCCGGCCTGGGAAGATTACTTCGCCATGCTCAGGGCCAGCGGCCGCTTCTGCGGCGGCAGTTCCATCGGTCCCGGTATCTGCGTACACCGGTCCGGCCAGGCCAAACCGGTCACGCCACACTTGTCAGGTTATATACGTGTACAAGCTGAAAGTATAGACGATGCAAAAAAATTGTTAATCGGAAACCCCGTACTGAACGCAGGGGGGACGGTGGAAATCCGCGAGCTGCCGCGCGACTGACGCGGCGTCGCCGGCCCCCTACTTTCCGGCCTCGGCCGCGGAATGCATGGACCACACGACGCTGAGGATTTTCCATTCGCCATCGCGCTTGACCATTTGCCACGCTTCCACGCCATAGTTGGACAATTTATTGCCGACGAGGAATTCGTAGTCGAAGTTGACCCACGCGACATGGCGGTCCTGGGTGATCTTGACGTTGTAGAATTTTTCTTCCGTGCGCTGCGGTTCGCGCTTGATGAAGTTGGCGAAACCGACATAGCCGGCCGCCCCGACGCCGTCGAAGTGGACGTCCGTCGTGTCGCGCATTTTCTTGATGAAATCGTCGTCGGCAGGCGAGGCGAACAGGATGTTCGTATGCAGCAGCAGCGACGACAGCAGCTTGACATCCTTGGCGGTCAGGGCCGCCTGGAAGTCGGCGACGACTTTTTCAATGGCGCGGATATCTTCGGGCGTGGAAGCATGGCGGCCCACGTGGGGCGGCGCCACGGGCGCAGTTTGCGCCAGCGCAATGCCTGCTGAAAACAAAGAACATCCGAACAATATTGCGCTTGCCAACTTGTGCATGAGGGACTTTCATGGCGAACCGCTCGCCGGGCCGGCACGGGGCGTGCCGCCGGCAAGCTTATGTCAACCATGGCAGATTGGCAATCCCCCTTTGGAACTAGAGGCGAGCCTGATTCAGGCAGCCAGGGCCTCGATCGACGCGCGGCCCTTGGCGATTGCGCTGCTGACGGCTTCCTCGCCCATGGCCACGCCTTCGGCCTGCACGAACTCGATATCGGTGATGCCGATGAAGCCCAGCGCCGTGCGCAGATAAGTGCTCAGGTAGTCATACGCGGCGCCGGGGCCTTCGCTGTAGACGCCGCCGCTGGCCGTGAAAATGACCGCTTTCTTGCCCGTGGCCAGGCCGACCGGGCCCGTCGCCGTGTACTGGAAAGTGCGGCCCGCGCGCGCCACGTGGTCGATCCACGCCTTCAGGGTCGAGGGCACGGAAAAGTTGTACATGGGCGCGGCCAGCACCAGCACGTCGGCCGCCAGCAATTCGTCAACCAGGGTATCGGACAATTGCACGGCCGCTGCCGCCTGCGCGCTGCGCTGGTCGGCCGGGGTGAAGAAGGCGCCCATCACCTCTTCCGTCAAGTGCGGCACGGGCTGCGCCGCCAGGTCGCGTTCGACGACGCTGGCCCCTTGCGCGGCCAGTTTGGCGACGAATTCGCCGGACAATTGACGAGAAAGGGAACCGCTGTTGCGCACACTGCTATTAATGTATAAGACCTTGCTCATGAAGTGCTCCTGTGAAGATGGGTGACGGGAATGGCCGCATCGCAGCCCTTGCACACAGCATAGTTCGGGTCTACCATCGAGAAAACCGTGTAAATATAAATGATTAGCATCGAATTTCTAGATATGGAGTCAGCATGAGAGAACCGGGCCAGCCTTCGCTCGACCAGTTGCGCGTGTTTGTCGCCGTCATCGACGCGGGCGGTTTCGCCCACGCGGCGCGCCAGTTGCACCGCACGCAGTCGGTGATCAGCTACACCATCGCCAACCTGGAAGAACAACTGAACGTGGTGCTGCTCGATCGCGGCAAGCGCAAGCCCACCCTGACGGACGCGGGCAAGGCCCTGCTGGCCGACGCGCGCGCCGTGGCCCTGAAGGTCGACGGCATGCGCGCGCGTGCCAAGGCCTTGGCCGGCGGGCTGGAGGCGGAAGTGTCGGTGGTGGTCGACGTGATGTTTCCCACCTGCGTGCTGGTGCGCGTGCTCGAAGCGTTCCAGGCGCAGTTCCCCACCGTCGCCCTGCGCCTGCGCATCGAGGCGATGGGCGCCGTCGCGCAACTGGTGATGGATGGCAGTTGCCACATCGGCCTCGGTGGCTGGATGACGGCCACGGCCAGCGTCTTCGAGCGCCTGGCCGTGGGCCACGTGCGCCTGATTCCCGTGGCCGCGCCCAGCCACGCGCTGGCGCAGCTGGCAGGCCCGATCGCCTCCAACGTGGCGCGAGAACACGTGCAGCTGGTGCTCAGCGACCGCAGCGTGCTGACGGAAGGCCAGGATTTCGGCGTGCTGGGATTGCGCAACTGGCGCCTGGGCGACCTCGGTTCCAAGCACGCGCTGCTGCGCGCGGGCCTGGGCTGGGGCAACATGCCCGAAGCGATGGTGCGCGACGACCTGGCGGAAGGCCGCCTGGTGCACCTGCCGCTGGCCGTCGACAATGGCGAGAATTACCCGATTTACCTGATCCAGCGCGCCGACACGCCGCCGGGCCAGGCGGGCAAGTGGCTGACGGAGCGGTTTGCGGAGCAGTTGCCGCTGCTGGCCCAAGGGTTTTAAACGCCAAACAAAACCTACTGCGCGTCGCGCTTTGCGGCCTGCGATGCTCACCGTACTAAAGTACGGTTGCGCTTCTTAGCCACAAATCGCTGCCGCTCGCTACGGTTTTGTTAGGCGTTGTGAGTTCACAATTGACACAGGTATGATGCGGGTAACACTTTAATAAGGAACCACATGGCCGGCATCGACGACTTCGTCAACAAACAAAAACCTGGCGCGCGCTTCGTCATCACGGCGCAGATGCTGCGCATGACGCCGCAGCAATTCGATTCGCTGGCGCAGGAATGGATGGAAGACGGCGGCCCCGGCTTCGACGTGGCCGGCATCCCGCACCGGGTGGTCGTCGACGGGCAGTTCTATATTGCCCGGCTCACCGTGCAACGGCACGGCGAGCCGGCATAAGGCCTAATCGACGCCCAGCACGTGCAGGCGGCGCCGCAGGCGCGCCACTTCTTCCGACAGATCGACCACCAGCGCGGCCAGTTCGGCGTTCGCGTCGAACACGGATTCGATTTCGTGCAGGCGGCGCGCGCGCACCAGGTCCAGGCTGGTGAAGCGCCAGGCCGTGAGTTGCCCCGCCGGCGGGCCATTTTGCAGCAGCACGCCCGTCTGCACGTGCTGCACCACCCAGTCCGGCTCCACGGCGCAGGCGCGCGCCAGTTCTTCCAGGCTCAGGGCACGGTCTTCCAGCAATTCGCCAATTACCTTGTTTGTCATGATTTACCCTCCCAGCTTCTGGCGCGGATTGAAAGCCATCTCGCGCGCCATGGTTGCATACAGTTCGCGCGCCTTGTCATCGTTCGCCGGCGGCAGCACCACTTCCAGCAGCAGATACAGGTCGCCCGGCTGGGCGGCGGGGATGCCGCGCCCCTTCAGGCGCAGCTTGCGCCCCGTCTGCGAATTGGGCGGCACGCTGACGGACACCGTGCCCGATGGCGTGGGCACGTCGATCTCGCCGCCCAGCGCCGCTTCCCACGGCGTGACGGGCACCGTCTCGAAGACGTCGCGCCCTTCCACCTTGTAGCGCGCATCGGGCCGGAAGCGGATTTCCAGGTACAGGTCGCCGGCCGGCGCGCCGCCGCTGCCCGGATTGCCCTGCCCCTTCATGCGCAGCTGCTGGCCTTCCGTGACGCCTTTCGGTATCGTCACTTCCAGCGTGCGCTCGCGCGTCACCACGTGGCCTTGCGCATCCGCCTCGGGCACGCGCATGACAATATGGCGCTTGGCGCCCTGGTAGCTGTCCTGCAAATCGATGGTGATGGCGGCGTGGCTGTCCTCGCCCTGCATCTGGAACGTGCTGTTGGCGCGGCGCCGCCCGCCCACGTGGGCGAACAGGTCGGCAAAGAAGTCGCTGTCGTCGGCGCCCGACGATTCGTAGCCCGCACCCCAGTCCGGCGGCGGGCGGAAGGGCTCTCCCTTGGGATGGCCCTGCGCGCTGCGGCCCAGTTCATCGTAGGCGGCGCGCTTTTCCGCGTCGCCCAGCACGCCGTAGGCTTCGTTGAGGGCCTTGGTGCGCTTGTCGGCGTCCGGCTCCTTGCTCACGTCGGGATGGTATTTGCGTACCAGCTTGCGGTACGCCTTCTTGATCTCGGCCTCGGTCGCCGTCTTTTCGACGCCAAGTTCCTTGTAATAATCCTTATATTCCACCGTGCCTGCTCCCCATGGTTGAAGTGCCTATGGGAAGAGTACACGAATTGGCCGAAGGACAGCGGACGCACAAACCAAACCGCCCGCGGGACACGGGTCGCGCGGGCGGTGCAAGGGCAGCGGAAAAGGTCTAGCGCACGCGGCGCAGCGAGGAAATGCGGCGGTCCAGGCCATGGTGCAGGCGCCCGTAGCTGCCTGGCCCCATCACCACGCAGCGGCCGCGGAAGTTGGCGTCGACGCAGAATTCCCAGCGGCCGTAATTGACGACGATCGATTCGGCGCGGTCGTTGAAGCCATAGCGGCTCAAGTCATGCACTTCGCGGTCCAGGCGCACGGGCCGGCCGCGCATGCCCGCATCGGGGAACATCAGCACGGCGCCATTCATGTCGGGACGGTGGCCGCCGCCATGGCCGTGGCCAGGGTATGGGCGTTCCGGCTCCGGATACGGACGGTTCGGGCGCGGCGGGTAGGGACGGTGATCGCCGCCGCCATGGCCCGGCCGGCCCACTTCGCGCACCGAGGAAACGGCGTCGTTCATGCCCGGCATGGTGTCGTAGCGGCCCGGCCCCAGGGTGCGGCAATTGCCACGGTAATTGGCGTCCTTGCACACTTCCCAGGTGCCCGAGCGCACGATGATGCTGGAGGTCTTGTCGTTAAAGCCCATGCGCGACAGGTCGCCCGCATCAGAACGCAGGGTGACCGGGCGGCCGCGGAAACCGGCATCCTCGAACAGGGTGATTTCGCCCGCCGATGCGGCAAGGGGGGCGAGGAAGGTGGCGGCGCACAGCAGCGCGGGCCGGAAAGATCGAACCATGACAACTCCAATACTGAGACATTTTCGCCAGTGTAGTCCAGGCGGCAGGCGGCGAGTGTAACAAAGGGCAAGCAAATGTCAGCACACGGCAGGGAATGTAAAAACCGCCTGGCGGGATCAACCCGGCAGGCGGCCTGTCAGTACCGCGTCAAGGCGCGATCAGCGCACGCGGCGCAGCGAGGAAATCTGGTTTTCCATGCTGTTCAGGCGGCCGTATTCTCCCGGCCCGATCACTTCGCAGCGGCCGCGGAAGTTCGAATCGCTGCACACTTCCCACTGCCCCTCGTTGACGACGATGGACGAGGCGCGGTCGTTGAAGTTGTAGCGCACCAGGTCTTCCGCATTGCGGTCCAGCGCCAGCGGTTCGCCGCGCATGCCCGCTTCGGGGAACAGCAGGACGGCGCCGCGCTGCTGGTACTGCTGTTGCGGATATTGCTGTTGCGGATACTGCTGCTCGTATTGCGGCCGCTGGTACTGCTGTTCATACTGCTGCTGGCGGCGCGCTTCGCGCTCGTCGACCATGCGCGCCGACGAGACGCGCCCATCGAGGCCGCGCCCCAGGTCGTCGTGGCGGCCGGGGCCGAAGATGCGGCACACGCCGTTGTAGTTCGAATCGCTGCACAGCTGCCAGTAGCCGTTGTAGATGACGATGCTCGTGGTGCGGTCGTTGAAGCCGATACTGACGAAATCGTCCGTATCGCGGTTCAGGCGCGCCGAGCCGCCATTCTGCCCCGCGCCCGAATACACTTCCAGGGTGCCGCCACGGCCATAGCCGCCATGGCCGCGGTCCGGATCGCGCCCGGGGCGTCCCGGATTGTAGCCGTCGCCGCGCCCCGATTCGCGCACCGAACTGATGGCGTCGTTCATGCCCGGCATCGAGCGGTACTCGCCCGGCCCCAGGGTCTTGCAATTGCCGCGGAAGCCGGCATCGGTACACACGTCCCAGGTTCCTGAACGCACCAGGATGCTCGATGTCTTGTCGTTGAAGCCAAAGCGCGACAAATCGTCCGTCGTCTCGCGCAGGTTCACGGCGCGGCCCCGGAAATTATCATCCTCGAACAAGGTGATATCGCCCGCATGGGCGGTTGCATGCGCCCCCAGCGAGAGCAGCAAGGTCGCCGCGCATGCCAGCGCGTGTTTGAAAGGGCCCGTCATGATTAACTCCATTCTTCATTCTTTGGTGATGATTCGCCTGGCCAAAACGCCAGGGTGTTAGTGTAACAAATACAAGGCCTCGGCGAAGGCCCGGTCGCGCATTCAATACAGGCGACGCAGCGAGGAAATGCGCTTTTCCAGCGTCGCGCCCAGGGTTTCATACTTGCCCGGTCCCATGCGCTCGCAGGTGCCGCTGAACTGCGAGTCCGTGCACACTTCCCAGGTGCCTTCGTGGATGGTCATGGAGGCCGCCTGGTCGTTGAAGTTCAGGCGCACCAGGTCGCTGACGTCGCGGTTCACCTGCAGCCCGGGTCCATTCAGGAACGCGCGGCCGTACAGCACCACCAGTCCCTCGTTATTCTGCGGACGGTTCTCTTCGCGCGGATCGACGAGGCGCGCCGACGACACGCGCCCGCTCAGGCTGCCCAAGTCATCGTGGCTGCCAGGTCCGAACACGCGGCAGCTGCCGCGGTAGTTGGAATCGCTGCACAGCTGCCAGTAGCCATATTCGATGCGCGCGCTGCTGGCGCGGTCGTTGAAGCGGATGTCGACCAGGTCGTCGCGGTCCGCGTTGATGCCGGCAGACGCGCCGCGCTGGCCGCCGTCCGCATACAGTTCCAGCGCCGCGCGGCGCCCGCTGCTGCTGCCGCTGCCGCCGACTTCGCGCACGGATGAAATCTTGTCGTTCATGCCCGGCATCGAACGGTAGTCGCCGCGTTCCAGCGTCTTGCAATCGCCCTTGAAATCGGAATTCGTGCACACTTCCCAGCTGCCCGACTCGACCTGGATGCTCGACGCGGCGTCATTGAAATTGACGCGCGACAGGTCATCGGTCGTATCGCGCAAGACCACCACCCTGCCCTTGAAATTATCGTCGGTGTACAGGCGGATCTCGCCGGCCTGCGCCGCGAGGTGGACAAACAGCGAACTGGCGCACAGCAGGGCAAAAGCGAACGGGCGATTCATGGGGCGGTCTCCGGTGGCGGCAAAGGCAAGTGATCGACATGACAACTGATGCCAGTGTAGCCATCCGTAGAAAAAACGGTGTAACAAAGTATGAGAAAAGGACAACAAATTGTTACCAAAAGCAATAACCGGCCCTGCGGGAGCCGGTTATTGCCATTTCGCTGACGCGCTGCCCCGCGTCAGCGCACTTCGCGCACCGACGAGATGCGGTTGCTCAGGCGCTCCAGGCTCGCGTATTCACCGGGTTCCAGGGTGCGGCAGCGGCCGCGGAAATCCACGTCCTCGCACACTTCCCAATAGCCGGAACGCACGCGCACGCTTTGCACGGTGTCGTTGAAGTCGCGTTCGCGCAAATCGGCCGAGGCGTTGCGCACGGTCAAGCTGCGGCCGGCGAAATCGTCGCGCGTATAGAAGGTCAGTTCGCCGCCCAGCGAGCGCCCCGGCAAATGGCCGCGCTCGCGGTCGCGGTCACGGCGGCCGTCCCAGTCGCGCCCCCGGTCGCGGTCGCGGCCCGGATAACCATCCCAGCCGCCGCGCACTTCGCGCAGCGAGGTGATCTTGTTGGCATGGCCGTCCAGCGACGGATACTCGCCCGCCTCGAGCAGGAAGCAGGCGCCGCGGAAATCGGCTTCCTCGCACGCTTCCCAGCGGCCCGAGCGCACGCGGATGCTTTGCGTCGTGTCGTTGAAACGGACCTCTTCCAGGTCGGCCACGGCGTCGCGCACGGTGTGCGAGCGGCCGTGATAATCGTCGCGCGAATACAGGGTCAGTTCGCCGGCGCCGGCCAGTTCGGCCGTCATGGCGGCGCCCAGCAGCAGGGCGCAGTTCAAAGCTTTCTTCAACATGGTCTTACTCCATAGTCAAGGTACTGCGGTTGACTATTTGGTCATTTTGCCAAATAGAGCGCGCAGTCTATCCGCGACTGGCCCACTTAGCTGTAACAAATGATTACCGCGCGCCGCCCCCGGGGGCGGCACGGCGGACAAGCACGGCGAATGCCGGTAGAATCTTGTGTTTAGTCAAGCTTGCCGACCATGCCACACACTACCTCGTTCACCCTGCCCGCCGTCCGTACTGAAATTTCTTCGCTGTGGAAGCTGGCATGGCCCATCCTGATCGGCCAGCTGGCCACCGTCGGCATGGGCGCGGCCGACGTGGCGATGACGGGCCATACGAATCCCGAGGAACTGGCCGCCGTCTCGCTGGGCGCGGCCATCTGGTCCATCGTACTCGTCACCGTGAGCGGCATCATGATGGCGATCAATACGCTGGTGGCGCATGAAATCGGCGCCGCGCGCCACGACCGGGTGCCGCACATCGTGCGCCAGTCGCTGTGGAAGGCGCTGCTCGTGGGCCTCGTGGCTTGCCTGCTGACGAACATGGCGGCGCTGGTGTTCGACCACCTGATGCTGGAGCCAAACGTGGCAGCCAAGGCCAAGCTGTTCGTGCACATCATCAGCTGCGCGCTGCCGCCGTTCGCCGCCTACCGCGCGCTGTACGGCTACAGCACCAGCATCAACCAGACCAAGCCCGTGATGGTCATCGCGCTGGCCGCGCTGGGCCTCAATATCCTCGTCAACTACCTGCTGATCTACGGCCACTGGGGCATGCCGAAGATGGGCGGCGTGGGCTGCGCCGTGGCCACCACCTGCTGCGTGTGGATGATGCTGCTGGCCATGCTGGCCTGGATCAAGATCGCGCCCGCCTACCGCGCCACCTACCCGTTCACGCACTGGGAAGGGCCGCAGCTGTCGTCCATCGGCCCCATGCTGCGTCTGGGCCTGCCCATCGGCGTGACTTACTTTGCCGAAGTGAGCGCGTTTGGCGTCATCAGCCTGCTGGTGGCGCGCTTCGGCGTGATCCAGGTGTCGGCGCACCAGATCGCCCTGAATTTCTCGTCCGTCGTCTTCATGGTGCCGCTCACGTTCGGCATCGCGCTGGTCACGCGCGTGGGCCATGCCGTGGGCGAAGCCAACCTGCGCCGCGCGCGCTTCATTTCGTGGGTGGGCGTGGCCATGTCGCTGACGGCGGCCATCGTCTCGGCCACCGTCATCACCGTCTTCCGCCACCAGATCGCGCAAGCCTACACGTCCGACCCGCAAGTGCAGGCCCTGTGCGGGCAGCTGCTGCTGTTCGCCGCCCTGTTCCAGCTGTCCGACGCGACGCAGGTGGCGACGTCCTGCGCCATCCGCGGCTACAAGGTGACGCGCCAGCCGATGCTGATCCAGCTGCTGGCCTTCTGGGGCTTCTCGCTGCCGATCGGCTACGTGCTGGGCCTCGCGCCAGCCGGTTTCCCCTGGTCGCCGGCCGAGCCGATGGGCGCCGCCGGTTTCTGGATCGGCCTCGTCACGGGCTTGACGGTCGCCGCCGTGCTGCTGACCTGGTACTTGAACCGGCTGTCGCTGCAGCGCCTGCGCGCGGCGCATTGAAACAATGCATGGAACACAGGGCGGCGCGCAATTTATGCATGCCGCCCTCCCTGCTTCGCCATACAAAGCCCCAGCGCCGCACTCTTTCCGCCAAAGTAAAGAAGGCAATTGCCGGATTATTCCGTGGCTGGCCCTATCGCATTAAACGCCGTGCTCTGGTATCGTTTGCTGTCAAGCATCTTCTTGACATCCCTTTACAATCACCGAGACATCCATGCGTTTTATTCTTTGTTTTCTGGCCGCGATGGCCAGCGTTCCCGCATCGGCTGAAAAGCTGACCCTGGAACGCATCCACGCCGATCCGGCGCTGGCCGGCCCCGGCGTGCGCAACCTGAAGGTCTCGCCCGACGGCGAGCGCGTCACGTTCCTGCGCGGCCGCGCGGACAACCAGTTCCAGCTCGACCTGTGGGAATTCAAGCTGAAGGACAAGAGCACGCACCGCCTGGTCGACTCGAAGGCGCTGGTGCCGAATGAAACGATTTCGCCCGAAGAGCAGGCGCGCCGCGAACGCGAGCGCACGGCCAGCCTGAACGGCATTCTCAGCTACAGCTGGTCGCCGGACGGCAAGCAGTTGCTGGTGCCGCTGGCCGGCAATCTGTACCTGGTCGACGCGGCCCACCCGGACAAGGCGCGCCTGGTCGCCAAGGGCAATGTACTCGATCCGAAAATCTCGCCGAAAGGCCGCTACGTATCGTTTGTGCGCGATCAAAACATCTATGTGATCGACCTCAAGACGAACAAGGAACGCCAGCTGACCACCGATGGCAAGGGCACTATCCGCAACGGCGAAGCCGAATTCGTGGCGCAGGAAGAAATGGGTCAGCGCACCGGCTACTACTGGGCTCCCGACGATTCCGCCATCGCCTATAAACGCTATGACGAAGCGCCCGTGCCCGTCGTGCGCCGCTTCGAAATCTTCGCCGACCGCACCGACGTCGTCGAGCAGCGCTACCCTGCCGCGGGCGACCCGAACGTGCTGGTGCAGCTGCTGATCGTCTCGCCGGAAACGGGCGCGCAGCGCCAGGTGGACCTGGGCACGAACCCGGACATCTACCTGGTGCGCGCCGACTGGAGCGCGGACGGCAAGTCGCTCGTGTACCAGCGCCAGTCGCGCGACCAGAAGACCCTCGACCTGGTGGCCGTCGATGCGGCCACCCTGGCGCAGCGCACCCTGCTGACGGAAACGTCAAAGACCTGGGTCAGCATCCATGACGACCTGCGCTTCCTGCCGAACGGCCAGTTCCTGTGGTCGTCCGAGCGCACGGGCCGCAACCACCTGTACCTGTACGACATGGGCGGCAAGCTGCTGTACCCGGTCACTTCCGGCGAGTGGGGCATCGACAGCGTGCTGGCCGTGAACCAGAAGACGGGCAAGGTCTACGTATCGTCGAACCGCGATGCCGTCATCGACAAGCAGACCTACGCCCTGGCCCTCGATGGCAGCACGGCCGACAAGCCGCAGCGCGTCACCAAGGCCGATGGCTGGCACGACACGACGTTCTCGCGCAATGGCGAAGTGTTCGTCGACACGTATTCCGACCCGGCCACGCCGCCGCAAGTGAGCATCCGCCGTCCGGACGGCGCCATGGTGGGCTGGCTGGAAGAAAACGCGCTGAACGCCAGCCACCCGTACTACAAGTACAAGGCGGACCACCTGCCGACCGAATACGGCACCCTGAAGGCCAACGATGGCCAGACCTTGCACTATTCGATCGTCAAGCCGTCGAACTTCGACGCGGGCAAACGCTATCCCGTCTACCTGTCGACGTATGGCGGCCCGCACTCGCAGCACGTGGCTCGCCGCTGGGGCAACAACTTCGACCAGTACATGGCGCAGCAGGGCTTTGTCGTCTTCCGCCTCGATAACCGCGGTTCGTCGCGCCGCGAGCGCGCGTTCACGGACGCCATCTATCACAACCTGGGCGCGGCGGAAGTGGCGGACCAGCTGGTGGGCATCGACTGGCTGGGCAAGCAAAGCTTCGTGGACGCGAAACGCATCGGCGTGTTCGGCTGGAGCTACGGCGGCTTCATGACCCTGCGCTTGCTGTCGGCTGCGTCCGACAAGATCGCCATGGGCGTTTCGGTGGCGCCCGTGACCGACTGGTCGCTGTACGACACCCACTACACGGAGCAATTCCTCGGCATGCCGAAGGAAAACGTGGATGGCTACAAGGCCAGCACCGTGTTCGCCCATCTGGACGGCTTGAAGTCGCCGCTGCTGCTGGTGCACGGCATGGCCGACGATAACGTCTTGTTCAGCAACAGCACGCGCCTGATCGACGCGCTGGTGAACCGCGGCGTGCAATTCGACCTGATGACGTATCCTGGCGCCAAGCACGGCATCTCGTCGCGCGCGGGCCAGCGCCACGTGTACAAGAAAATCGAGCTGTTCTTCAAGCAGAACCTGGCCAATCCAGTGAAATAAGTTTGATCGGCATCAAATAAAAACCGCCGCCTGTCTCGCGACAGGCGGCGGTTTTTTTATGCGTGCGCCAGATTACGGCTTACGGGTAACGGTTTCCACCGCGTCCTTGACGTCGCCGACTTTCTTCTGCACTTTGCCTTCGACCTGGTTTGCCAGGCCCTTGGCTTGCTGTTCTTCGCTGCCGACGATCTTGCCAGCGGCTTCCTGGATTTTACCGCCGACTTCCTTCAGTTTACCTTCGACTTGATCTTTGTTCATGATGGATCCTCACTGTAGTTGGTACATCTGTTGTCCGGCCCCGAAGGGCCGGTACTGCGGCTCACACGCTGTTGCAAACTGCTTGCTGCGTGTCGATGTGTCCATACTACGGGGCGGGGGATCAATGCTCTGTACGGTTCCTAACACATGCTCAATTTGCGCCAATATCGGCGATCACGCGGGCTTGCGCCACACGGTGGCCAGCCACGGCTGCTGCTCGCGCGGCAAGCCCGGCGGGCGGTAGTACTGGTCGAGCAGGCTGAAACCGGCCGCCTGCACGTAGGCGGCCCACGTTTCCTCGTCGTGATAGCTGCCGTAGCGGGCGCCATTCCAGCCTTCCTGGTTCTGCCCGCGCGGATTCGAGCTGAACAGCACGCCACCGGGCTTCAGGCAAGCGTGCAAGGCGCGCAGCACGCCGGGCAAGACGGCGCTGGGCACGTGGAACAGCACGGCATTGGCGAACACGCCGTCGAAGTGCGCGGCCGGCAAATCGAGGTCGACGAAATCCTGCTGCCACACGGTGCAGCCGCTGTAGGCGCGCGCCATCTCGACGAAGCGTGGGCAGCCATCGACGCCCGTGGCCTGATGCCCCATGGCCGTGAACGCCTTCAGGTCGCGGCCCGGGCCGCAACCGAGGTCGAGGATGGCCAGCGGCGCCGGCTTGCCGATGGCGTCCAGCAGCGCGGCGATGTTCTGGCTGACGTCGTGGTCGCGCGTGCCTTCGAAAAACTGCTCGGCGCTGGCGTCGTAATAGGCCAGGGTGCGGCCCGTGATGGCGTGGATGGGGTCTTGCGGTGGGCTTGGCATCATGGCGGTCCTGTCGATATGTTCCGCCATTTTACGCTGCCGACCAGCTCCCCGGCCGGCAGCGTCAGCACTCTTACCAGACGCGCACGCGCTGCTCCGGCGCCAGGTACAGCTGCTGGCCCGGCTGGACGTCGAAGGCCGGGTACCAGGCGTCGAGGTTGCGCACGGTGGCGGCACGGTATTGCGCCGGCGCGTGGCCATCCGTGAGGATTTGCTGGCGCGCCGCCGCTTCGCGCGCCTTGCTGCGCCAGCTGACGCCATAGCCCGTGAAGAAATCGCGGTCGGCGCCCGCCTGCACCGGCTTGCCCTGCTGCGACAGGGTGAACGCATCATGCGCTGCCGCCACGCCGGCCAGGTCGGCCAGGTTTTCGCTCAGGGTCAGCTGGCCATTCACGGCCAGGTCGGGGAACGGTTTGTAGGCCGCGAACTGCGCCACCAATTGCTTGGATGCCGTCTGGAAATGCGCCAGGTCGGCCGGCGTCCACCAGTCGCGCAGCTTGCCCTGGGCGTCGAACTGCGCGCCCTGGTCATCGAAGCTGTGGCTGATCTCGTGGCCGATGGTGGCGCCGATGCCGCCGTAATTGGCCGCATCGGATGCCTGCGGGTCGAAGAATGGCGGCTGCAGGATGGCGGCCGGGAAGTTCAGCGCGTTTTGCAGCGGCAGGTTGACGGCGTTGACCAGCTGCGCCGGCATGGCCCAGGCCTTGCGGTCGGGCGACTGGCCCAGCTTGGCCAGTTCCTGGCGATAGTGGAACTGTTCCGCCCGCTGCACATTGCCCAGCGCATCGCCGCGCACCACGCGCAAGCCAGCATAACTGTCCCAGCGTTCCGGATAGCCCACGCCCACGTACAGGGTTTGCAGTTTTTCCTGCGCCTGCGCCTTGGTGGCGGGCGCCATCCAGTCCAGCTTGTCGATGCGGCGCGAGAAGGCGGCGACGATATTCGTCACCATCTCCTGCACGCGGGCTTTCGATTCCGGCGGGAAATAGCGTTCCACGTACAGCTTGCCGACGGCGTCGCTGAGGGCCGCATTCGTCGCGGCCAGCGCGCGCTTGCTGCGCGGCGACTGCTGCGGCGTACCGCTCAGGGCGCTGCCATAGAAGGCGAAGCGCTGGTCGGCGGCCGCCTTCGGCAAGGTAGTGCTGAAATGGTTGATGGCGTGGAAGGCCAGGAAATCCTTCCACGTAGCCAGCGGCACGCTCGCCACCAGCGCGGCACTGCCCGTCATGGCCGACGGATGCCAGACGATGAAATCCATCTGCTTGCCCAGGCCGGCCGCCTGGAAGAAGGCTTGCCAGTCCAGGCCCGGCGCCTTGCTGGCGAAGTCGGCGGCGCGCCACGCGTTGTTGCCCTTGGCGACATCGGCCGAATCCTCGCGACTGGCGTGGCTGGCGGCAATTTTCTGTTCCAGCGCAAACACGCGCGCGGCGCGGGCCGGCGCATCGCCGTAACCGGCCTGCTTGAGCATGGCGGCGATATGCGCCTGGTAGCCGGCGCGCAAGCCCTGCATGCGGGCGCTGTCGTCCTGGTAAAAGGCACGGTCAGGCAAGCCCAGTCCGCCCTGCAGCAGGTAGGCGACATTGCGCGTGGTGTCGTTCAAGTCTTGCGCCACCCACAGGCCGAACAGGTTTTCCGTATAAAAATTGGTGGAATTGAGCGGGTCGACATCGGCGCGCAAGCTCTCGCCCAGCGCGCGGGCCAGCCCTGCCTGGTCGCGTATGCCATTGATCTTGCTCAACAAGGGCTTGATCGGGGCCCAGCCTTTCGCTTCGATAGCCGATTCATCCATCCAGGAACGGTAAAAATCGCTGACCTGGCGCGCGGAGGCATCGGCCTGCGGCGCCGCCGCCAGGCCCTCGACGAGGGCGATGATGCGCTCGTTGGTCGCATTGGCGAGGATGGCGAACGAACCCCAGCTGCTGCGGTCGGCGGGAATCTCCGTGCCGCGCAGCCAGTCGCCATTCACGTAGTCATAGAAGTCGTCGCCGGGCAAGGCAGCGGGAACGGCGGCGCCAGCGACATCGGCGGCGGCCGGCTGGCCGTGCGCCCGGGCGGGCAAGCCGGTCAGCGAGACGCCGGCCAGGGCGAGGACGATGGCGGCCTGGACTGGCGTCCGGGACCAGGAAAAACGCAAACCGTGCATGGCGATCCTTTCGATGGAATAGTCAAAATCATAGCCTGTTTCCCATGCAAAAAGCATCCCGGAACTTTTTTGCATGCGGACAAAAAATCGGCCTATAGTTTTACGACCCCGTGCCGCGCGTACGCCAAGGAGATTGCCATGCAACTGGAAGCGCTGTTCCAGCAACCCCACGCCCTGCCTGCCGCCCCGAAGATCGTCGATGAACTGGTGCGCAGTTTCGACAACCCCGCCATCGCCACCGAAGACATCGCGCGCCAGCTGGGAGCGGACCCGGCCTTGAGCGCCAAGCTGCTGCGGCTGGCCAATTCAGCCTATTACCACGTCTCGCGCAGCATCGGCACGGTGGAAGACGCCGTGCTCATGCTCGGCTTTGTTACCGTGCGCACCCTCGTCATCAGCTCGGGCCTGGTCAGCGGCTTCAAGGCCGTGCCCGGCCTGAACCTGCCGCAATTCTGGCGCTACAGCCTGCACAGCGCCGTGTCGGCCCGCTGGATCGCCAGGCAGACGGGCGACAACCAGGACCTGGCGTTCACCATCGGCATGATGCATGCGATCGGACAACTGGTGATCCATGCCGCCATGCCCGAGCAAGCCATGCAGCTCGACAAGATCGCCCCACCGCTCGATGCGCGCCGGCTCGACGCGGAGCGGGTCTCGCTGGGCTATGACTATGCGCAGGTGGGCGCCGAACTGGCGCGCCGCTGGAAGTTCCCCGGCGCCTTTGCCGACGCCATCGCCGCCTTTCCCGACCCGCTGGCCAAGGCGCCGCTGAACCGCCTGGCCGCCATCATCCACCTGGCCGCCTGGCGCGCCCGCATCGATGAAAACGCCCTGAGCAATGAAGAAATCATCGCCTGCTACCCCGGCAACGTGGCCGAAGCGCTGGGTTTGCCGCCCTCGGTACTGGTCGACAAGATGCCGCCGCCAGCCGAACTGAGCGCGGGATTGGAAGAACTCGTCAAATAAATCCCCCACCGCCGGCATCGCCGACCCTGCATCCATGCGGGTTTGCGGGCGATTCCGGCGGATCGCCAAAATTATCCAAATTATTTTCACTTTTTTTTCAAAAACACCCTCAAGTTCCCGTCAAGCACGCCGTTAATCTAGACAAGCGGTAATCCATTCACTAGTTACGGGTGTGCTCATGACCTCCAACGACGTTCTCTCGATGTATGAAAATATTGCAGGAATGACCAATAAAATGGTCGTGGCCGCACGTTCGAGCGACTGGAATGACTTGGATGCCCTGGAAAACCAGTGCGCCAGCGCCGCCAGCACGGTCATGACGGGCAAGGTGCCCGCCCAGGCCGGCGCCTCGCGCCTGCGCAAGATCGACTTGCTCAAGCAAATCCTGGCCAACGACCGCGAAATCCGCACCATCACGGAACCGTGGATGACGCAGCTGCCGAACGCCATGCAAGGTTCGCGCGCCCGCATGTAAGTCATATGGCAGCACCAGAAACGACAAAAGCACCCGCGGGTGCTTTTTTTACGTCTGCCGCCTTGCCGGGGAGCGCGCCATCTGCGGCGCTCGGGAAACAAGGAGGGGGAATTTGGAAGGCGAGCCCCAGGTATCTCCTGGCGTCGCCTCGCTGCCGGTTGCATCCGGCGTTCGCGAGCACATCGTCGGCATCGCGAACCGCTTCCAGACCCAGGCGTTTATGCAACGCTACACCTGTTTGCCGCGCCACACTATCGTTGGTGACTGCGCCAGGCTGGGGCTGTTTTGTCGTAGAGCAAGTCCACTGAATTAATCATATCACCATATTTAAGAAACAGGCAACACGCGATACAAGCATTTTTCTGTCTTTTTTCAATATCTTTTTTTATATCAAATTCCGGCACCGCCTTGTCGCAGCCCTTGCAACATCATCAACGCGAGAACGGCTCCGGTTCCGGCTCGTCCGCCGCCCCCTCCTCCACCGCCTCCGTCAGCACGGGCGCCTCCTTCTTCTTGCGGCCGAATGGCTTGCGCAGCAAGACCCAGTATTTCGACGGCGCACCCGGCCCCGCCGCCTGCTTGCGCTTGCGCACGACGTACACGATGAGGGCCGTCAACAGCAGGAAGGCCAGGGTGCCGATACCCAGCCACAGCAAGCCGTTGCCGCCCGCCTTCTTCTCGGCTGCCGGTGCCGCGTGCAGGGGCTTGGGCTTGGCATGCGGCGCCTGCGCCTCGGCCGGCGCGGCAGCCGGCGCAGCGGCGGCAGCAGCGGTGGCAGGCTGAGCCAGCGCCTGCTGCAAGGCGCCGATCTTGCCTTCCAATTCGCCGAGCTTGTCATTCAAAGCCGCGTTTTTCTCGTCCAGCGCCACGCATGCTTGCGCCTGCTCCATATTGGCTTGCGGCGCGCAAGCGGCGACGGGCGCCGTGGCGCGGCGCAACGGCGCCGGACGCAGCGCGGCAGCGGCCGGCGCGGGCGCGGCGGGCGGCGGCACGAACACGCGCGCCGGGCGCACCAGGCCCTCGGCGCGCGCGCGGGCCGCCAGGGCGGCGGCATCGGGCAGCGGCGCGGCGGACACGGCACGCGGCAATGGCAACGGTTGCGGCACCGGCGCGGGCGCGGGCGCCGGAACGGCGGGCCTGGCTGGCGCGCTGACAGGGGCGACGGCGGCGGGCGGGGCCGGCGTCAGCCACAAGGTGCCCAGGCGCACGACGGCGCCATTGCCACTGCCCAGCAATAAATACAGGTGCACATGGCCTGCCTGGATCGCTTGCCGCGTTGTCACGCGCACATAGTGGCGCCCACCGCGCTCCAGCGGGCTGATGGTCAAGGTTTGCAGGGCCGGATCCATGCCGATGCCGCCGCCGCGGTACACATCGGGCGAAGCCAGGCGCACGGCCACGCCACTCGCTTCCTCGGGCGCCAGGGCCGTCAGTTCTATCTCGGCCAGCAGGGGCTGCCCCACGTGCGACAGCACGGCCATGTCACCCAGTTCGGCCGCCATGACGGGCGACAAGGCCAGGCTGGCGGCGGCGCACGCGATCAGGGACCAACGGGGAAAAATGCTGCTCTGCATGGACTGATCGCTTTGATAACAGGATAGATAAGGGGAACTCGCCTGTCTTTAACGGCAGGAAATCGCAAAAATATAGATGGGTCAGGGCAAAAATGATGCAATACAGCATCATCCTGTGCTTTTTTGACGCCTGGAGTACACTCGATCCACCTCTATCGATGAAAGGGATGCCATGAGTAGCAGAATCGAACGCGACAGTTTCGGCCCGATCGACGTACCCGCCGACCGGCTGTGGGGAGCGCAAACGCAGCGCTCGCTCGAGCACTTCCATATCTCCACGGAAAAGATGCCGCCCGAACTGATCGCCGCCCTGGCCACCGTCAAGCGCGCGGCCGCCCACGTCAACCTGGACCTGGGTCTATTGGATGGCAAGAAAGCCATCGCCATCACGCAGGCGGCCGACGAAGTACTGGCCGGCAAGCACGAGGCAGAATTCCCGCTGGCCGTCTGGCAGACGGGTTCTGGCACGCAAAGCAATATGAACATGAATGAAGTGCTGGCCAACCGCGGCTCCGAGCTGATCGGCGGCTTGCGGGGCGAGGGGCGCCTGCTGCACCCGAACGACGACGTCAACCTGGGCCAGTCCTCGAACGACATCTTTCCCACCGCCATCCACGTGGCGGCCGCACTGGCCGTCGCCAACACGGTCTTGCCGCCGCTGCGCCAGCTGCGCGCCACCTTGGACGCCAAGGCCACGGAATTTGCCGACATCGTCAAGATCGGCCGCACCCACTTGCAGGACGCGACCCCGCTGACCCTGGGCCAGGAATTTTCCGGCTACGTGGCGCAGCTGGACTTTGCCGAGCACATCATCACGGCATCGTTGCCGCCGCTGCTGCAGCTGGCCGCCGGCGGCACGGCCGTCGGCACGGGATTGAACGCCCACGTGGAATTTGCCGGCCGCATCGCGACGGAACTGGCGCGCCTGACGGGCCAGCCGTTCGCAACGGCCAGCAACAAGTTTGCCGCGCTGGCGGCCCACGACGCCTTGGTGGCCGCCCATGGCGCGCTGAAAACCCTGGCCACGGCCCTGATGAAAATCGCCAACGACGTGCGCTGGATGGCATCCGGCCCCCGCTCCGGCCTCGGTGAAGTCACCATCCCAGAAAACGAGCCGGGCAGCTCCATCATGCCGGGCAAGGTCAACCCCACCCAGTGCGAAGCGCTGACCATGCTGTGCTGCCAGGTATTCGGCAACGATGTCGCCATCACGGTGGGCGGCGCCTCGGGCAATTTCGAGCTGAACGTCTTCAAGCCCTTGATTGCGCACAACTTCCTGCAAAGCGCGCGCCTGCTGGGCGACGGCATGCGCAGCTTCGACGAGCATTGCGCGCACGGCATCGCGCCGAACCGTGAGCGCATCGCCGAACTGATGGAGCGCTCCCTGATGCTGGTCACGGCGCTGGCGCCGCACATCGGCTACGACAAGGCGGCGCAAATCGCCAAGCAGGCCCAGCATGAAGGCACGACCTTGAAGGAAGCGGCGCTGGCCCTGGGCTTTGTGACGGAAGAGCAATTCGGTGCGTGGATCGTGCCCCTGGACATGACGCGGCCCAACAAAAGTTAAGGCTCAGCCTGCATTCCTCCTGGCTTCATGTAAACTATGACCTTAGTTGACACCGTCATTAAGTGTTTAAAACACATCGTTGCAATAAGGGATACAATGCAAAAAGTAAGCTTTGATTTAACATCCGAGTTCGTCGAGCTGAACCAGCTGTTGAAGCTGGTCGGCCTGTGCGACAGCGGTGGCGCAGGCAAGGTCATGGTCGATAGCGGCGTGGTGAAGGTCGATGGCAAGAAGGAATTGCGCAAGACCGCCAAGATCCGCGCCGGCCAGGTCGTCAGCGTGGGCGATATCCGTATCACGGTCGTCGCTCCCGTCTGACCCCGGCATGGGGTGCGAAAGCAGCCCCATGCGTCCAGCCAGCGCCGCTGTCAGCCGGCTGCCTGGATCAAGCTGCAAACACGTCGTTATTGTCAGATAAATATCGATTGCAGAAGGGAAGCGCCATGGACCATCCCGAACAAGGTACGCGCAGCCAGGAACGCCTGATCGGCGACTTGCGCCAGGTAATAGAAAACGCGGAAGAATTGCTGCGTAACACAGACAAATACACCAGCAGCCTGTACCAGAGCGCGCGCGCCAGGCTGGAACTGGCCCTCGTCGCGGCCACGGCCGAACTCGCCCGCTTTGAAGAAGAGCAAGTCACGCGCATGATGGATGCCACCCTGGCCGCGAATGCCCTGTACCGCGATCAGACGGGCGAAGCGCGCCTGCTGCGGGCGTTCGAATAACCCCTCACGCCGCCAACACCGCATGCGCCAGCCACTGGCGCAAGTGCGGGGCCAGGTCGAATGCAGGGTCCAGCTCGAACGCCGCATCGAGCGCGGCGCCAAACGTCTGCCCCTGCCTTAACGCCAGCAAGGCGGCATGCGCAGCCGCATCCAGTAGCAGCACCTGCGCCTTCCAGCGCGTCCGGCATACGAGCGCGCAGCTCGCCACCCGCATATCCTGCGGAAACATCCCCTGCCCCTCTCCCTCCTGATGCGCCTGCCACAGGGCCGCCACTTGCCAATCCGATTCCAGCAAGGCGCAGGCGGGATGCAAGCTGAAACGCCGCGCTTCCAGCTGGTCGGGATGCAAGGCGGCCAGCGACTCGGGCGCCAGGCCCTGCGCATCGGGCGCGTAATGGGCCAGGTGCACGGCCCATTCCAGGCGCGCCATGTCCGGCAGATAGGGCAAATCGGCGACATGCGGGAAAGTGGCCAGAAAATCGGCGAAACGGGCGCCAAACTGGTTCAAATCGGCGCTATCGGATGGCATCTGCCGCCCATACGCGCGCGCCAGGCCGCCCAGGAATTCCTCGCCCACCAGCGCCAGCACGACGGGATAGGCGTGCGCCAGGGTGCGGCGCCAGGTGGCGCTCATATTGCCACGGTACAGTGCAAAACGCTGCGGCACCTGCTCGCCCGCGAACGGTGGCAATGTTGCCTCGGCATCCAGCAAGGCCGTGGCAAACGCTTGCTGGCCGGCCGCCAGCGCATCAAGCGACGCGGGCGGCGGCGGGGACGGCAGCGCTGCTCCCTGCCATGGCGTTGGCGGCGCATGCCGCGCCAGCATGGCTTGCGCCTTGTCCGCCTCGCCCAGCAAGACATCGAGGGCGGGCAAGTCCGTATCCCATTCGACGAGCGTGGGAATGGCGCCAAAGCGCTGCAAGGCGGCCGCATACAAGTCCCAGACGGGATCGGCCACGGCGGCGCCGTGATGGTCGATCACGGCATGCGGCGTTACCAGATGGCCGCCCAGGTGCAGCTCGCCCACGCTGCCCGGCGCGATGGACTGCATGGCCGTCAAGGCGTGTTCGCCGTGGTTGCACTGGTTCACATACAGGTTATTGATATCGAGCAGCAGCCCGCAGCCGCTGCGGCGCGCCAGCTCCGCCAGGAATTGCGCCTCGCTCATGGCATCGTCGGCAAAACGCAGGTAAGTGGAGACATTTTCCAGCAAGATCGGCCTTTTCAGCACATCCTGCACCCTCCCCACCCTGGCGCACAGCAAATCGAGGACGGCGCCGTTCAAGGCCAGCGGCAACAGATCATTGAGTTGCTGCTGCGCCACGGCGCCCCAGCTCAGGTGTTCCGACACGAGGACCGGCTCGACGCGCTCGACCACGGCGCGCACGTGCTGCAAGTGGCTCTCGGAAAAACCGCGCGCGGACCCCAGGCCCAGGCCCACGCCATGCAGGCTGATGGGGTAATCCTGGCGCAGGGTGTCTAATACATGGCTATCCCAGCCCGACGGCTGCAGATAGTTTTCGGTGTGTACTTCCAGCCAGCCCACCCGGGGGCGGCGCGCCAGGAAGTCGCGGTAGTGCGCGGCGCGCAAGCCGACGCCGGCAAGCGCTTGAACTGGCGGCGGCATGGGCTGGCGGCGTGCTTACGGCTGCGTGGCCGGTTTTGCCGCCTTGCCGGCCTTGATGGGCTTGACGGAACCGCCCGCCTGTTCGCACGTGCCCTTGGCAACATACGTCCATTCCGTCGGCAAGTTGTCCGCTTCCGCCTGGCCCGCGCAGGAGTGCGCGCCGTCGGACGAGGCGCAATCGTTCTGCCCTGCCTTGGCCACGCCATAACACTTTTCCTTGTCGCCGGGGGCGGGACCATCGTGCGCGGCCGCGTTGAGGGTGGTGCCGGCACAGATGCCCGCGAGGGCGGCGGCGATGAGAGCTTGACGTTTGTTCATGGGGAATCCTCTTGCATGGGTCAAAGTAATGGCACGCCCCGGGCTGCGCTGATGGGCAACGCGAGGTGATGGACGCCATTCTACTGAATCGGCCGTGCCATGGCGAACCATGGTCAATTAATCAACTTGACAGGGGCGGAGAGAAAAATGGAAGGAAAGCAGGAAGACAGACAAAAATGCCCACGCGCCACCGTCGATGACGGTGGTGTGGGCGTAAGTAATGCGAGCGCCAGACGGGCGCCGCGGGACTGCGCTCAGGCGGTCGTGTTGATGCGGTTGCCGAGGTGAGCCGGCAGACTTGGCGCCGACTGTACCGGTGGCAGCGCTGCCAGCAAGGCCGTGGCGGTCGAGCTTTGGATATCCTGGGCTTTTTTCAGGACAGTCAAGCCGACGGCTTGCCGCGTGCCTGTCTCCGCCATCGTGGTTGACAGTTGAGCAATGCTTCCGACGTCCATACGTTTCTCCAATGAGGTTCTACCCTTGTTAACGGATGCCGCCGGCAAACCTTTAGCTTATTTTTCCAGTCTTTGCAGCAGCCAGGCCAGCACGTGTTCGCGCGCATTCAAGTCCAGCCATTGCACGCCCTTGCGCAAGTCGGCCGGCGCAGGACTGTCCGACGCGACGGCGATCACATGCGGGTCATGCGGATACAGGGGCGCCTGCCCCACTGCCGGACGGAATACTTCCAGCTTCGGAATGGGGTCCGTCTTGAAGCCTTCGACCAGGGTCAGGTCTGCCGGCCCCATGCGGGCCAGTTGCTGCGCCAGGCTGGGTTCCGGCGCGCCGCGCAGTTCATGCACGATGGCAAAACGGTACGGTGACGCCACCAGCACTTCCGCCGCGCCGGCCAGGCGCAGGCGGGCGCTGTCCTTCTGTGGCGGTTCCAGCGCCAGGTCATGGTGGCTGTGCTTGACCAGGTTGACGCGCAAGCCGCGCGCCGCCATTTCCTTCACCACAAATTCCAGCAGGGTCGTCTTGCCACTACCGGAACGGCCGATCACACCGAGTACCGGGTGTGCGGGCATCGCATCGTGCATGGTCACTCCTTGATTGAGAAGGAATGATTATACGCAGCCCACCGGCGCTGCCGCCTGGCGCAGGCGCCGCGCATCGCCCGACTCATCGCGCAACTCATCGCGCAACTCAAGCGCCGCCGGATTTCCCGCCATTCCTGGCATTGGCGGGCCCCGGCTTGCCGCCCTGCCGCCGGCGCCTGCCCACCGGCTTCGGCGCTGCCGCTCCCGCCGCTTGACTTGCCGTTTTACTCGCCGTTCTACCATCCACCGCCTGCGCATTCCTCGCCCTGCGCGCCAATTGCCGGTGGGCGGCGATCGCGCCCGCCTCCACATCGGACTGGAAGGGGACGGCGGCAGCGGCGGCCAGCGCGCCATCCGGCGGGGAAGCAGGCGCCAGCAGGGCGAAATCCTGCGCCCGCACATCCGCTTCCCAGGCGGCCCGCTGCTCCTGCACGGCTGCGGGCACGGCAGGCGCCGCGCGCGGCTGCGCCAGGGTCAGCATGGCGCCCAGGCCGCTGGCGGCCGCCACGCGCGCGCCCATCTGGGGCAAGGCGCCATCGGCGGCGCGGCAAAAGCGCTGCAGGATGGTTTTGATGATCGACGCGTGATCGTAAACCTCGTGGCTGACGCTGCCAGGCGCGATCAGCGGCGACACGAGCAGCATGGGCACGCGCACGCCGTAGCGGCGAAACGCGGGGTCGTCGTCCACGGCGACGGGTGGCGGCACATGGTCGAAAAAGCCGCCGTGCTCGTCATAGGTGAGGATGAGCAAGGTGCGCGCCCAGGCGGGACCGCGCGACAGGGCCTGGTAGACCTGCGCCACCAGCGCCTGGCCGGCGCGGATATCGGCCGGCGGGTGGTCGTCATTGTCGAAGAAATGGGGATCGATCCAGCTGACCGAGGGCAAGGCGCCCGCCAGCGCATCGCCGATGAAGCCATAGCGGCGGGCGCTGGAGCCGAACGGTTCGTACATGTCGGACGAGCGGTAATGGTCGTCCGTCAGCGCCAGGCTCCAGGGCTTCCAGGCGGAATAGAACTTCCAGCTGACCTGGGCCCGCTCGAGGTGGCGCACGAAGGATTTGTTCGCATACAGGGGCACGCGCTTGCTGTCCTTGCTGCCGGCCGCCTTGCCGCTGACCGCATACAGGCGGTTGGGCCAGGTGGCGCCCGGCACGGAACTGTAGCAGCGGTCGCAGACGCAGAATTGCTGCGCCAGGAAATCGTACATGGGTAAGTCGGCCCCATTGTAGTAGCCCATGACTAGGTCGATGTCGGGGTCGCCCGGATGCGTTTGCACATAATCGTCGACGAAGCCACCGTTATTGTTTTGCAATTGCTGCGCCACCGACATGCCCGTATGCGACGGGTCTTGCTGCGGGCCAAAGGCCGTGCGCCGCAAATGGTGCACGGGGTAGCGCACGCCCGCATGCACGTTGGCATGACTTGCCTGCAAGCCATCGATATCGGTGCGCCCGCCTTCCAGGCTCAGGTAGCCAAGCATGTGGTCGAACGAGCGGTTTTCCATCATCAGCACGACGATATGGTCGATGCGCGCCAGGTTTCCCAAGCCCTGCGCATCAAGCACACCCTCGCCAGCAGTTGCGGCAGCAATCATCGGACCTCCCCGGCCGCGCACACGGTCGCAGCGACCCTGGTTCGACCAGGCCCCGCCAGTATGGTTCAGCTATGGCGGCCCGGCCTTGATGCACAACAACTCAATATGGCACACGGTAGCGGTAGCCCTTGAAACTGAAGATGGCCGCCTTCGGCTGCAACTTTTCCAGCACCAGGCCGGGCGCCAGTTCCTCACCCTCGTGGCGCAAGACCTTGTCGATCAGCAACAGGCGGTCGGCCGGATTCTTCGAATAGATATAGCCGCCGATGGCGATGGCGGGGATTTGCCGCTGTATCGGCTCGGGCAAGTCGCGCATGCCGGGCACGGTCTCTTCGGCCGACGGCGCGGACATGGCCGGCGCCGGCGCGGGAGCGGGAGCGGGGACAGGCGGAGCGGCCTGGCCTGGCGTCTCCTGCTTCGGTTCCGGCACGGCCCTCGCATGGTGCACGGGCGCGGCGGTGGCCGCCGGTGGTACGGGCACAGCCACAGGCGCGGGCGCGGGCACGGGGGCAGCAGGCGGCGGCGCTGCCGGCAGCGGTGCGGGCACGGCCTGGGCCAGCACGGCAGGGGCGACGGCCGCAGGCGCCGCCGCGCCCGCCTGCCAAGGCTGCCACAGCAGCAGCGCGGCAGCCACGGCCACCGTCACGCCGCCCAGCACCAGCCACACGGGCGCGCGCCGCGCGGCGCCGGATGCGGCGGCATCGTGCAGCTGCACTTGCGGTGCGTGGATCGACGGCAACTCGCCCAATTGGCGCTCGGCCTGCGATTTTTTCAGTGCTTCAAGTATGTAGGACATCTTATTTCCCCGCCACCATCGCCGTCGCAGCGGGCGCTGCCACGGCAGGAGCCGCGCTGCTCAGGCGCGGCTCCGAGTTGTCACCCAGCTGCATCAGGCGTATGAATGTTTTCGGGCCCGCCAGGCCATCGGCCCGCAAGTTCTGGCGTTGCTGGAAAGCACGCAGCAGACCTTGCATCTCGGCATCGAGCGGCAGATTGGCGGCCGGCGCAGGCAAGCCCTGCTGTTGCGCCAGGCGCTGCGCCAGCCAATCCACGTCGGCGCCGCGGGCGCCCAGCGGCACTTCGTCGCGCCAGCTGCGCGGGGCGCGCCAGAAGGTCGTGAAACTGCCATCGCTGCGCTGCGCCAGCTGGGCCAGCGGCACGCTTTGTGGCTTGCCATCGAGCAGGACGGTGGCGTTCTCGTCCTGCACGCGCGTCAGCAGCGCCAGTTGTTCCGTCCCCTCCCCGTCGCGCAAGGCCAGCAGGGCGGGACGGTCCAGCACGCGCAGCTCGGCGATACCGCCCCGGCTATGCAGGCAGCGCAGGCCGGCGCGGGCGCCCGCCTGGCAAGCGTCACCGGCCGGCAACTGCTCGCCCCACAGGCTGGCCAGCTGGCGCAGCACGGCGTTGCGGTCCGGCACGCTGGCCGGTGCGGGGGCGGATGCGGCGGCAGCCGCCACGGCGGAGGCGGCCGGCACAGAGGCGGCCACGGCAGGCACAGGGGGCACAACGGACGGGCGCGGCATGAAATGCCAGGCCAGCGCGGCCGTGACCACGGCGCCGGCCAGCACGCCGACCGCCACGTGCGGCCAGCGCAGACCCCGTCCGGCAGCCGACTTCCCCTCTTCCGCAAACACTTCCTCGGCGGCGCGGCGCAATATCTGGCGCGTCACCTGCGGCTGGTTTTCCACGTAGGCCCCCAGCAGCGCGCGGTCGCACAGCAGGTTGATGCGGCGCGGCACTCCCTTGCTCAAGGCATGGATCTGCGCCATCAAGCGCGGCGCGAACGGCGTCTGCGCCGTGCTGCCCGCCACGGCCAGGCGGTGGCGGATATAGCTGGCCGTCTCGTCCGCCGTCAGCGACCCCAGGTGATAGCGGGCGATCACGCGCTGCGCCAGCTGTTCGAGTTCGGGACGGGCCAGCATGGCGCGCAATTCCGGCTGGCCGATCAGTATGATCTGCAGCAACTTGCGCTCGCTCGTCTCCAGGTTGGTCAGCAAGCGCAGCTGCTCCAGCACGGCGGCGGACAGGTTTTGCGCTTCGTCAATGATCAGCACATTATTCTTGCCTTGCGCATGGCTGGCCAGCAAGTGCGCATTGATGGCGTCGACATAGCCTTTCACGCTGGCCACGCCGGGCGCCAGGGCGATGCGGAATTCCTCGCAGATCGACAGCAGCAATTCCTCGACGGACAGTTTCGGATTGAAGATGTAGGCGAGCTGGCAATTTTCCGGAATCTGTTCCATGAAGCAGCGGCACACGGTGGTCTTGCCGGCGCCGATTTCTCCCGTCAGCAGCACGAAGCCGCCGCCGCTGCCCACGCCATACAGCAGGTGCGCCAGCGCTTCGCGGTGGCGTTCGCTCATGAACAGGTAGCGCGGATCGGGGGCGATCGAAAACGGCGATTGCTTGAGCTGGAAATAATGCGTGTACATGGAGACCCTGCGGATGAAACGATCAAAATGCGCGGCGGCAAGCCGAACCCCTCATCGGGTGCGGGCGGGCGGCAACGGCTTGTATTTGGCGCAATACACTTTCGCCTTGCTGCGGAAGTAGACGATTTTACTGCCAGGCACGGAACCACGGACAGGAAAGGCGGAATTGTCGAGCTTATTGAAGCGCAGGCCCGAGACGCCGCGAATGGCCGGTTCCAGCTTTTCCGGCGTCGCGTCCGCCACCACGCCCATGAAGACGAGGGGACTGGTGTCGTCGCTGACGATCACGTCGGTAATCGGCGCGCCCCACAAGGTGGCGTCCGTGCGGAACCAGTAGGCGCCCCCTTCATGCTTGTAGGCGGGGCCGAAGGCCGTCAGCAGATACGCATAGAAGGCCTTGTTGTCGATCTGGTCGATGCACAGCACGGCATTGCCCACCACTTGCCCGAACGTGGATGGCGGCGGCTTTTGCTGCGCCAGCACGCCGGACACGGGCGTGCCCACGGCCAGCAGGGCGAACGCCGCCAGCAGGGCCGGCGCACGCCACGGGCGCGACAGTAGGCGACGCAGGCGCATGATCAGCGCTTGCGCTCTTCTTTCTTGACCTTCTTGGCTTCCTTCTTTTCCTTCATGGTCTTGGCCGGTTCCTTCTTGGCTTCCTTCTTGCTGTCCTGTGCCTTGCTCATTATCTACTCCATACCTGGGCGGAAATGCCTGGGCCATTATGACACTCCCCCATGAAAATGCCACCCGAAAAGCAAAACGGCCGCACAAGGCGGCCGTTCCAGTCGCGCGTCAGCGCACCATCAGTGCAGGCACAGGCGGCGGCGCGTCTTTTCGATCAGCGCCGCATCGTAGGGATACAGGTTCTCGATGAAGAACAATTCCGTTTCCGCTTCGTCTTCCAGGCACATTTCGATCATGACCGGGCCATCGCTTTCGCGGCCCAGGAAATCCTTCGGCCAGCGGTTCTTGCGGTGCGTGCGCATCATTTCCATGCCCAGCGCAGCCAGCGGCGCCGACACGCCAGCGGCCAGCGCCTCTTGCTGCCAGTCGTCCCAGTAATCGCTCTTTGCTGCCTTGTCGTTCATCATGCTCTTCCAACTCAGGTGTAAAAGGCGGACTTTACTCTTCATGGCGTCCCTTGCCAAGCATGCGCGGAAGCAACACTACCGCGCGCGGCGCAGACCAGTCTGAAAAAATTGGCATTAAACAAGGCCAATTTCAATACCATTCAGCAAGCACAAAAATCCCTTTATTAACAATCACTTGCAATCACGCCCTCGGGCATGCGGCGACAGCGCGCAACGCATTTGTTAATACCACTTAAATACCTGTTGACAAGCCATCGGGGCGACAATATAGTGCCTTCAGCTTTTTCGCCGCCCGACAAATAAAAGAACCGAGACAGGCGCAATCAACCAAACGCGGGACTGCACAACATGATCGAATACATAATCGGCGTCGACGGCGGGGGTAGCGGAACCCGCGTACGCCTGGCGCGCCTCGACGGCCAGGAACTGGCGCAGGGACAAAGCGGCCCATCCGGCCTGGGACTGGGCATCGAACGGGCCTGGACGTCCGTGGCGCATGCCGTCACTTTGGCCTTCCGCGCCGCCGGACTGGAACAGCCGCCGCTGCAGCGCATGGCCATCGGCCTGGGCCTGGCCGGCGTGCACAACAAGCAGTGGGCCGCCAGCTTCATCGAACACAATCCCGGCTATGCCGCCGTCGCGCTCGAATCGGATGCCCTGACCACCTTGCTGGGCGCGCATGCGGGCCAGCCGGGCGCCATCGTGGCCATCGGCACGGGCAGCGTGGGCGAAGTGCTGCACGCGGACGGCAGCCGCCATGAAGTGGGCGGCTGGGGCTTCCCGTCCGGCGACGAAGCGGGCGGCGCCTGGATCGGCATGCGCGCCATCAACCATGCGCAGCAGGTGGCCGACGGCCGCGTGCCCGGCAGCGCCTTCGCCACGGCCATCATCGATGCCTGCGGCGGCCAGCGCGACGCCATGCAAGTGTGGCTGGCGGCCGCCAGCCAGACCAATTTCGCGCAACTGGCGCGCCTGGTGCTCGAACACGCGGCCACCAATGCGGTGGCGCGCGCCATCCTGGTGGACGCGGGCCGGCAGATCGCCCTCATCGCCAGGGCCCTCGACCCGGCCGGCGCCTTGCCCGTGGCCCTGTGCGGCGGCCTGGCGGCGCCCTTGTCGGGCTACCTGCCGGCAGCACTGTTGCAACTGGTCGTGCCGGCACAGGGCGACTCGGCCGCAGGCGGCCTGCGCCTGATACGCAAGCACTTGCAGGAGCAATGACCATGCTGGCCAAACTGTCCGCCTTCAAACCCAATCCGGCCAGCGACACGCCGCTCTACATGCAGCTGGCGAACATGCTGTCGGACGGCATCGCCAGCGGCGACTGGCGCGCCAACCAGGCATTGCCTTCCGAGCGCGTGCTGTCGGACATCCTGGAAATCTCGCGCGTCACGGCGCGCAAGGCCATCGACATGCTGTGCGACCGGGGCATGCTGACGCGCAAGCGCGGCTCGGGCACCTACATCACGCCCAAGCTGGAACAGCCGCTGTCGCGCCTGACGAGCTTTTCGGAAGAATTGCGCCAGCGGGGCTTCACGGCCGGCTCGCGCTGGCTGCAGCGCGACATCGGCGCGGCCGCGCCGCTGGAACTGCTGTCGCTGGGACTGTCGCCGCACATGCCGGTGGCGCGTTTGCGCCGCCTGCGCACGGCCGACGAAGTGGTGATGGCGATCGAAACGACCACCATCCCCGCCCTGTACATGCCGGACCCGCAGCAGGTCACCGATTCGCTGTACGGCTACCTGGAGTCGCGCGGCACCATCCCGATGCGCGCGCTGCAGCATATCCGCGCCGTCAACGCCACGGCGGAACAGGCCAAGCTGGCCAATATCAAGACGGGTGAAGCCATGCTGCACATCACCCGTGTCAGTTATCTCGACAACGGCGCAGCGGTGGAACTGACCCACTCGTATTGCCGCAGTGATTATTATGAATTCGTAGCGGAGTCGCGCAGATGAGCAGCACTATCAAAGGCAATATCCTTACCCCCGGCGGCTGGATCCACGGCGCCATCGCCTTCGGCGAGCGGGTCGACAGCATCACGGGCGATTCGCTCCACCCGTCGGGCAACAGCGACGATTACATCCTGCCCGGCTTTATCGACCTGCACGTGCATGGCGGCGCAGGCAAGGACATCATGGAAGGCGGCGAAGCCGTCTACACCATCGCGGGCATCCACGCGCGCCACGGCACCACCAGCCTGCTGGCCACCACCATGACGGCGCCGCCGGAAGACATCGACATGGCCCTGACGGCCATCGGCATCGCCGCCAACCACCGCCGCCCGAACACGGCGCGCGTGCTGGGCGCCCACCTGGAAGGCCCGTACATCAATTCCGGCAAGCTGGGGGCGCAGCCGAACTACGCGCGCGCCGCCAACCTGGCTGAAATCGAGCGCCTGCAAACCCTGGCCAAGCTGCGCGTCATCACCGTGGCGCCGGAAATCGCCGGCCACCTGGACCTGGTGCGCGCCCTGGCCGACGCCGGCGTGCGCGTGCAGATCGGCCACACGCTCGGTTCGTACGAAGACGGCGTGGCCGCGCTGGAACACGGCGCCATGGGTTTCACGCATTTGTTCAACGCCATGAGCGGCCTGCATCACCGCGAGCCGGGCATGGTCGGCGCCGCCCTGGCGCACGCCGAATACGCGGAACTGATCCCCGACCTGCTGCACGTGCATCCGGGCGCTATCAAGGTGGCCCTGCGCGCCATCCCGCGCCTGTACTGCGTCACCGATTCCACCGCCGCCACCGGCATGCCGGACGGCGAATACATGCTGGGCCGCCACGCCGTGCAGAAATGCATGGGCGGCGTGCGCCTGCCCGACGGCACCCTGGCGGGCAGCACCCTGACCCTGGACCAGGCGCTGCGCAACCTGGTGGGACTGGGACTGGACCTGGCCGACGCGTCCAAGCGCGTGTCGACCAACGCCGCCGATTACCTGGGCCTGGAAGAACGCGGCCGGCTGGCCCCCGGTACTTACGCCGATCTGGTGGTACTCGATCGCGATCTCAAACTCAAAGCTGTGTATATAGAAGGAGAAATCTGTGACCTCAATGATGCTTAAAGAAGCCATTTCCGCCGCCGAATGCGTCGCCCTGCAACTGGCCAGCGACACGGAACGCTACGCGGAACTGGGCCGCAAATTGAGGAGCACCTCGTTCTCGACCGCGCTGACCATCGCGCGCGGCAGCTCGGACCACGCCTGCAACTACGTCGCCTACCTGATCATGGCGCGCCTGGGCCGTGTCGTCGCGTCCCTGCCGATGTCGCTGGTGACCCTGAACAAGTCGCCGCTGGTGACGCGCGACACGCTGGCCATCTCGATCTCGCAATCGGGCCAGAGCCCTGACGTGGTCGAGCCGATCCGCTACTTCCGCGACGGCGGCGCCACCACCGTGGCCCTCGTCAACGACATCGATTCGCCGCTGGCGCACGCCGCCGAGTGGGCCATGCCCCTGCGCGCCGGCAAGGAACAAAGCGTCGCCGCCACCAAGAGCTTCATCACCAGCCTGGTCGCCGGCGCGCGCATGGTGGCGCAGTGGCAGAACGACCCCGAGCTGCAGGCGGGCCTGGAAGCGCTGCCCGAAGCGCTGCTCGAAGCGACCCGCGTCGACTGGTCGCCCGCCATCGACGTGCTGGCGCCGGCCCGCAACATCATGGTCGTCGGCCGCGGCATCAGCTTCCCCGTGGCGCTGGAAGCGGCGCTGAAATTCAAGGAAACCTCGGCCCTGCAGGCGGAAGCCTTCAGCGGCGCCGAAATCAAGCACGGCCCGATGGCCCTGATCGAAGACGGCTACCCGCTGCTGATTTTCGCCACGCGCGGCCCGACGCAAGCCGGCCTGCTGCAGCTGGCAACCGAGATGCGCGGCCGCGGCGCCAAGGTCTTGCTGGCGGCCCCCGCCGACGTGGCCGAGCGCGACCTGACCCTCCCCGTGGCGGCCACGCCGGACCTCGATCCGATCGTCGCCATCCAGTCCTTCTACGTGATGGCGGCCAAACTGTCGGCCGCGCGCGGCATGGACCCGGATGCGCCGCGTCACCTGAGCAAGGTCACCAAAACCAATTAAGCAGCAAGCGGCAGCTGCGCCCCCGGCACGGGGCGCGGCTGCCGTCCGTAGCACCCGAATATAAGCGACGGCAAGGGCATGTACCCGCGCCGCGGACTCATGGACATTGGAGCCTCGCGCTCCAGGATAAAAATGACGATCAAGAGACTGTTGGCGGTTGTTGCCTGCGCGGGCCTGCTCGCGCCGCAGGCATGGGCTGCCGAGAAAATCGAATTCTGGACCTTCAGCATGAAGCCCAAGTTCACGCCGTATTTCAATGCGGTGGTGGCGCGCTATGAGGCGCAGAATCCCGGCGTCAAGATCGAATGGATCGACTTCCCGTGGGACGTCATCCAGACCAAGCTGGTCACGCGCATCGTGGCCGGCACGCCGCCCGCGCTGGTCAGCCTGAACGTGCCCTGGGCCGACGAATTCGCGCGCGACGGCTTGCTCACGCCCGTCGATGGCCTGATCGCAGAGGCGCGCGCCAGCTACATCCCCAGCGCCCTGGCGGACTTGCGCTTCAAGGGCGGCACCTACGGTTTTCCCATGTACAGCAATGTCGCGGTGATCGCCTTCAATACCGCCATTTTCAAGCAGGCGGGCCTCGTGCGCGGCCCCGCCAGCCTCGATGAACAGCTGGCGTTCGCGCGCCAGATCGCGCAACGCACGGGCAAGGCCGGCATCGCCCCCGCGCTGTCGAAAATCGATGGCCTGTTCATGCAGCAGGGCCTGGCCGTGATCACCGACAACCGGGCCGTCTTCAATTCGCCGCAGCACGTGGCGCTGGTGCAGAAGCTGGCCGACACCTATAAAGTCGGCGGCCTGCTGAAGGAAAGCCTGTTCGCCGAAGATAATTTTCCCGCCGTGATCGACGCCTACAAGGGCGGCCGCCTGGGCATGCTGCTGGCGCCGCCGACGGCCATGCAGCGCATCCGCGGCGACGCGAAAGACATCTACGCCATCACCGACGTGGCGCCCGCGCCGCTGGGCCCCACCGGCATCGCCGACGGCGGCTGGCTGGTGCACTTCGCCATTCCGAAAGGCGTGCCGGCGCGCCAGTTGCCATCGGTCGGCAAGTTCGCGCGCTTCCTGACGAACGACGAAAACCAGCTGGCGTTCGCGCGCCAGGCCAGCGTCTTCCCCACCACGGTGAAAGCGGCGGCCGATCCGTTTTTCCTCGCCACGCCGACCAACGCGGGCGCGGCCGAAAAAGCGGTCGCCGCCGGCGCCCTGTCGATGGGCCACTCGCGCACCCTGTACGTGGCCGGCATCGACGACTACGACGAGCTGCGCCGCTCGCTGGTAAAAGCCGTCGAGGCGGGCGTGACGGGCAAGCAGGACGTGAAGCAGGCGCTGGACCAGGCCGTCGCCATCTGGAACCGCAAGCTGGCCACCCTGCCGCGCCACTGAGGACACCATGACATTCTCCCACCGCCACACCCTGCAAGCCTGGCTGTTCCTGACCCCCGCCCTGCTGCTGCTGGCCGCCTTTTCCTTCTGGCCCGTCGGCTACGGCTCCGTGCTGGCCTTCACCGACTACAGCCTGATACGCGAGACGCGCTTCGTCGGCCTGGATAACTTCCGCTACATCTTCAACAACGAGATGTTCGTCTCGGGCCTGAAGAATTCGCTGATGTTCCTGCTGATGGTGCCCTTCGTGCAGGTGGGCGCCATCACCCTGGCGGTCTTGGTGAACAACCGCCTGCCCGGCATCCGCCTGTTCCGCGCCGCCTTCTACGTGCCCGTGGTGACGACCGTGTCCGTGGTCGGCATCATGTGGGGCTTCATGTTCCACGAGCAGGGCGCGCTGAACTACGTGATGCTGACCCTGAAACTCGTGAACGCACCCGTGGGCTGGCTGTCGAACGACAGCCTGGCCCTGTTTGCCGTCATGTTCGTCACCCTGTGGCGCGGCCTGGGCTGGTACATGGTGATGTACCTGGCGGCGCTGCAATCGATTCCGTCGGACATGCAGGAAGCGGCCATGCTCGATGGCGCCAACCGCTGGCAGCGCTTCTGGAAGATCACCGTGCCCATGCTGCGCCCCACCATCATGCTGTGCTCCATCCTGTCCGTGCTGGCGGCCCTGAAGGCGTACCAGGAAGTCGACGTGCTGACCCAGGGCGGCCCGATGAATTCCACCTTCACGGCGCTGTACTACGCGTACGACCAGGGCCTCAAGCACTTGAAACTGCCGCGCGCACTGGCCGCCAGCTTCGTCGTGTCCCTATTCTGCATCGGCATCGCCCTGCTGTGCCTGCGCTACCTCAAACCCAAGCACCGCTGACAGGGAATGACCATGCAAAAACGTTCCCGCCCCCTGAAAAACCGCCTGCAAATACTGGGCCACTATGCCGTGCTGTGCGCGATCGCCGTCGTCTGCGTCTTCCCCTTCTGGTGGACCCTGGTGACGGCCATTTCCACGGAGGGCAATATCTTCGCCTTCCCGCCCACCTTCTGGCCGAAGGCGCCGTCCTTCGACAACTTCATCGAAGTGTTCAGTGCGATCCCGATCTGGTCGTTCTTCAGGAACTCCGTGCTGATCGCCGTGTTCACCGTGTTCTGGAAACTGCTGCTGTGCTCACTGGCCGCGTATCCGCTGGCGCGCCTGAAATTCCGCGGCCGCAAACTGGTGTTCGGCCTGATCCTGGCCACGCTGGTGCTGCCGTCGGAAGTGAACTTCCTCGTCAACTTCATCACCATCACGCAAATGAGCCTGGTCGACACCTACACGGGCGTGATCCTGCCCAACGTGGTGACGGCCGTGGCCATCCTGCTGCTCAAGCAGGCGTTCGAGGAAGTGCCGCAAGACCTGATCGACGCGGCCAGGGTCGATGGCGCCTCCGAATGGGTGATCTTCAGCCGCATCATGCTGCCGCTGATTACGCCATGGCTGGCCACCGTCGGCATCCTGACGGCCGTCGAATCGTGGAATGAATACATCTGGCCGTCCATCGTCATGAGCAAGCCCGATGAATTCCCCCTGTCGGTGGGCGTGCTGTACTTGCGCGGCACCTTCGGCAGCAGCACGCGCGTGATTGCGGCCGGCACCCTGATCACCATCGTGCCGACCCTGCTCGCCTTCCTGTTTACCCAACGCTTCTTCATGCGCGGCATGGACGGCGCAGTCAAATGAAAACGTCTCTCGATAAGGAAGCCTCCATGCACGACAAGCGCACCAACATTGGCAAACGCAGCCCGATTTCCTGGGTGCCGACCTTGTACTTCGCCCAGGGCCTGCCGTTCTACGCCGTGGCCCTGGTGGCCGGCCTGATGTTCAAGAGCATGGGCGTGCCGAACGACCAGATCGCCCGCTGGACGGGCCTGATCGGCTTTGCCTGGGTCTTCAAGTCGCTGTGGAGCCCCTTCCTGGAACTGGCGTCGAGCAAGAAGACCATGGTGGTGCTGTTCCAGTTCGCCGGTGGCCTGAGCCTGGGCCTGATCGCGCTGGCCCTGCAAACGCCGCTGTGGTTTGCCGCCTGCATCGCCGTGCTGTTCGTCGCCGCGCTGGCCTCGTCGACGCACGACATCGTCTGCGACGGCCTGTATATCGCCAGCCTGTCGGACAAGCAGCAGGCGGCCTACGCGGGCTGGCAAGGCGCCTTCTTCAACGCGGGCAAATTCATCTCGCTGGGCGGCCTGGTGATCCTGGCCGGCTACCTGGAGAAAAAAATCGGCATCAAGCCGGCATGGTCGGTGATCTTCCTGATCATCGGCGCCATGATGCTGTCGCTGGCCGCGTACCACCTGTGGGCGCTGCCGCAGGTGCGCAATGCGGCCGTGGCCGACAAGAGCGTGGCCGGCATCAGCCGCACCCTGTGGGACGTACTGGTGGACTTCCTGAAAAAGCCTGGCATCTGGGGCATGATCGCCTTCATCATCCTGTTCCGCGCCGGCGAGGCGCAAGTGCAGACCATCGGCCCGCTGTTCCTGCGCGAAGCGCGCGAACTGGGCGGACTGGGCCTGTCGACGACGGAAGTGGGCGCCGTGTACGGCACGGCCGGCACCGTCGCATTCCTGCTGGGCAGCATCGGCGGCGGCTACTTCACGTCGTGGCTGGGCCTCAAGCGCGCCATGTTCTTCCTGATCCTGGCCATGAATTTGCCGAACCTGGTGTTTTATTACCTGAGCCACAGCATGCCCACCGATTTGACCCTGATCACGGCCGCGCTCAGCGTGGAGATGTTCGGCTATGGCTTCGGCTTCGTCGGCCTGATCCTGTTCATGATGCAGGTGGTCTCCGTCGGCAAGTACCAGACGGCCCACTATGCGTTCGCCACCGGCGTGATGCAGCTGGGCTTCGTGCTGTTCAAGATGATCAGCGGCGACATCCAGACGGCGCTCGGCTACAAGACTTTTTTCCTGTGGGTGCTGGTGTCGGCCGTGCCCGTATTGATCCTGTCGCGCTTCATGCGCATCGGACCGAAGGATGCCTCCGGCCAGACTGACACGGGCGCCACGTCCGCGCCGGCCAGCGCCAGCTAGGATAGAACCACTTCATGGCACATATCGCGTTAAAGAACATCGTCAAGCTGTACGACGACAAGCACCCGGTCATCCACGGCATCGACCTCGATATCCGCGACGGCGAATTCGTCGTCTTCGTGGGGCCGTCCGGTTGCGGTAAATCAACCCTGCTGCGCATGATCGCGGGGCTGGAAGACATCACGGACGGCGAACTGCATATCGGCGGCAAGCTGGCCAACGATATCGCGCCGGCCGAGCGGGGCCTGGCCATGGTTTTCCAGAGCTACGCCCTGTACCCGCACATGACGGTATTCGAAAACATGGCCTTCGCCCTCTCGCTGGCGGGGCACAAGAAGGCGGAGGTGCGCGCCGCCGTCGAGCGCGCGGCCGATATCCTGCAGATCACGCCACTGTTGAAACGCAAGCCGAAGGATCTGTCGGGCGGCCAGCGCCAGCGCGTGGCCATCGGCCGCGCCATCGTGCGCAAGCCGCAGGTATTCCTGTTCGACGAACCGCTGTCGAACCTCGACGCCTCGCTGCGCGTGCAGATGCGCGTGGAAATCTCGCGCCTGCACCAGGAATTGAAAACGACCATGATCTACGTCACGCACGACCAGGTCGAGGCGATGACCCTGGGCGAACGCATCGTCGTCTTCAACGGCGGGCGCATCGAGCAGGTGGGCAGTCCGCACGCGCTGTATAACAATCCCGGCAACCTGTTCGTGGCCGGCTTCCTCGGCGCGCCGAAGATGAACTTCATCGCCTGCACAGCCGTCGCCAGCGGCCCCGGTTCGGTGGCCGTGCGCCTGCCCGGCGGCGCCGTGATCGACGTCGAAGCGCAGGGCGGGAGCGTGGCGCCGGGCGACCAGCTGACCCTGGGCGTGCGCGCCGAGCACGTCGTCCTGCAGGACGGGGACGCTGCAGGCGAGAACGTCATCGACGCGGCCGTCAGCCATGTCGAATACCTGGGCGACGTGGCCATCGTTTACGCCAGCATGCCGGGCGTGACCGAGATGCTGGCCGTCAAGCTGCCGGCCGAGGAAGGCTTGCGCCAGGCGGGCGACGCCATGCGCCTGCATCTGCCGGCGCAGCGCTGCCTGCTGTTCGATGCCGCAGGGCAAGCCCTGGCGCGCACGTTTGCCGCACCCGCTCAGCCGTTTATGTGACAATAGCCGCTTCGTATCATGCCGCTTCTGTTTGACTTATGCAGGCAGACTGGCAGAATGTGTGTTTTTTCGAGCTTCCTTGCCCCTCTGGCAATGCCACTGCACGATGTTGCGGCTGCCAGTGCAGGTGCGTATTTTTGTTATTGATTGAAGGATTGACCATGTCCCAATTCCGTCTTGCCCGTCTTAGCCTGCTCCTGGCCGCCATCGGCCTGAATGTCCTGCCATCCCTGTCGCACGCGCAGGATGCCAAGCCAGCCGCTGCCGCTGCCGCTCCGGCCGACTCGGTGCGCCCTGAAGTGTTCAAGCTGCTCGATCCGACCGCCGTGAAGGCATCGATGGATGCCAAGAATTACGCCGACGTGCAAAGCCGCATCGACCAGGCTGCCGCCATGCCGGCCCTGACGCCGTATGAAACGTTCGTGCTGAACCGCCTGCGCGTGGCGCTGGCCTCGACCACCAACAATGCGCCTATGGCCATGACGGCACTGGAAGCGGTGATCGAATCGGGCAAGCTGGACAAGAAATCGGAAGGCGACTTCATCCAGGCGCTGGCGAACTATCACTACAACGCCAAGGATTACCCGAACGCCATCAAATGGTTTACCCGTTACCAGACGGCAACGGGCGACGTAGCCTCCGTGCGTCCCTACATCATCCGCGCGTATTACTTCAGCAATGATTTCGCGCGCGCCAAGCAGGAACTGATGGCCGACGTGACGGCCAAGCAGCAAGCGGGCAAGACGCCGACCATCGAAGAACTGCAATTGCTGGCCAACACGGGTTCGAAGAGCAAGGATCCGGCCACCTACCTGATCGCCATGGAAAACCTGGTGCGCTACTACCCGTCGGATGACTACTGGAGCGACCTGCTGGGCCGCCTGCAAGGCAAGGCCGGTTACTCCGACCGCTTCGCGCTGGACGTGCTGCGCCTGCAATTCAAGGCCGTCGACACCATGCCGCCACAGGACTACAGCGACATGGCTGAAATCGCCTTGCAAAACGCCTTCCCGACGGAAGCGAAAAAAGTCATCGACGCCGGCTTTGCCAAAGGCGTGCTGGGCACGGGCGCGAATGCTGCCAAGCACAAGAAACTGCGCGACCAGGCCAACAAGGCTGCCGCCGACGATGCGAAAAACATCGCCAGCGGCGAAGCGTCGGCCATGAAGAGCAAGGATGGCACGGGCTTGATCAACCTGGGCTACGCCTTCGTGACGATGGACCAATTCGACAAAGGTATCGACCTGATCCAGAAAGGCATCGCCAAGGGCGGCCTGAAACGTGCTGAAGACGCCAAGCTGCGCCTCGGCTACTCCTACGCCATGGCCGGCAAGAAAGACGACGCCATCAAGGTCCTGGAAACGGTCAAGGGCGGCGACGGCGTGGGCGACCTGGCCCGCTACTGGATCCTGTGGCTGAACCGTCCTGCCACGGCAGCGGCGGCGGCACCGGCAGCAGCGGCACAGTAATTCCTGCGCCCTCAAGCAGACGCAAGGCAGTTCCCGGCTCAGGCCGGGGCTGCTTTTTTTTTCGTCCATCCACCCAAGAATGGGTATCGCCGCCCTGGCCACGCGGCATGGGCTGACGTCAAGTTTCAGACCTTGATATAGATCTTGCGCTTGTCCATCGCGTAGGCGATCAGCCAGCACAGCAACATGAAGCTGACGGCAAACAGCATGGATCCCACGCGCGCCGGCGCCCAGCCCGTAAACCACTGCTGGTACAGCCACTGGTACAGGTTGACGCTGCCGATGCGCACGGTAAACGCGACAATCACCAGCACTTCCGACACCAGGTAGATGAACAGGGTGTTCTTGCCGAAGACTTCAAAGAAGTAGGTCCAGCCCGTCATTTGACGCACGTCAATGATGAACATCAGCAGCGCCAGCAGCAGCAAGTCCAGGCCGATGCCCAGCATCACGTAAGAGCTGGTCCACAGCTTCTTGTTAATCGGAAACACTTCATTCCAGCACAAAGCCACCGCCACGCAAATGGCGCCGGCCACGGCCAGCTGATACAAGCTGGAGCGCAGCCGCGCCGGCGCCGCCTGGCGCAGGAAACTGCCCGCCAGGTAGCCGGCGATCACATTGACAATCGAGGGCAAGGTGCCGAGGATGCCTTCCGGATCGAAGGCGATGCCTTCGCCGTGGTACAAATGGCTGTCGCCCAGCAGGATCAGGTCCAGCTTGGCCGGCGCGTTGCCGTGCAAGCTGTAGTCGCCAAAGCATGCCAGGATGGCCCAGTAGCCAAGCAAGGCGCAGGCGCTGAAGGCCAGCGCGCCCCGCGTCTTCCAGTAATGCAGGATCAGCGCGGCGGCCAGGTAGCATACGGCGATGCGCTGCAGCACGCCGGGGATGCGCGTGTGCGACAGGGGCGACCAGGCAAACTGGCCCGCGTCGTCGATCTTGAAGAAAGGGAACCAGTACAGCAGGAAGCCCAGTAAAAAGATCAGCGCGCTGCGCTTGCACAGCTTGGCCAGCACAGCGCCATGGCCCAGGTTTTCATACTTGCCCAACGCAAAGGCCAAGGCATTGCCGACGACAAACAAAAAGCTGGGAAAGACCAGGTCCGTCAGGGTAAAACCATGCCATTCGGCATGCAGGAACGGGGCATACACGCTGCCCCAGTCTCCAGGCGTATTGACGACGATCATCAGGGCCACGGTCAGGCCGCGCAAGACGTCGAGGGCGAGGTAGCGTTGAGGTGCAATAGTCATGATCAAACAAATCCAAATGAGAAAAACCGCCTTCCTGCTTGCGGCAAGGAGGCGGCAAAAAACCTTGCGCCGCAGGATACAAGCTTGGCGGCGCAAGTCATGCTGGCAACCGGCGGGGACAGCCCTGGCATGAACAAGCCAGAAGCCGCCCAGCCGGTGAGCGCAAAAAAAAAGCAAGCCCCTGAAGCAGGAACTTGCTTGAAAGACCGAGGAAGACCTGGCCTGACGCGGACGCATCAGGCCTGATCGTCTTGCTTACAGCTTGCCGCGCAAGCCCAGGTAGAAAGTACGGCCGTTGCTATAGAAAGCGCGTGGCTGTTCCTTGTTTTCGGCGTACATCTTGATGGTTTCATTGGTCAGGTTAAGCGCATCGAACGTGATCGTGAAGTGTTCGTTGATCTTGTAGTTGAGCGAACCGGCCAAAGAGCTGCTGTCGTCGACGTGCTGGCTGGCGCCACGGTCCACGCCGGCCTTGTAAGCCGAGCGATAGTTATAGGCCAGGCGCGCGCTAAAACCATGTGCTTCATAGAAAGCGGTCAGGTTATAGGTATTTTTTGATGCATTCAGCAGTTCACTGCCATCGTTCAACTTGCCATCGGCATAGGTGTAATTGGCCAGGACGCCGAAATCACCCAGCACCGGTTGCTGGTAGCTCAACTCGACACCCTTGTTCTTGCCCTTGGTATTGAAAGACTCGGTAATTTGATACAGGTTGTTAGCGCCGACCTTGGTGTTGAAATAGGTCGCATTGACGTTGCGCTGTGCCACGATCGAGTTCAAATCCATGTAGAAAATACCGGCCGACACCGCCGATTTCGGTGCGAAATACCACTCGGCACTGACTTCGGCATTATTCGAGCGCACCGGATTGAGATTCACATTCCCCTTGGTGCCGCTGATGGTATCGTCATTCAGCGCAACAGCGCCACCCAATGCGCTATAGTCGGGACGCGCAATGGTCTTTGCCAGGGCCGCGCGCACGACGATATCGCGGTTGACATCAAACTTGATGTTGGCGCTAGGCAGGAAGTCATTGTAGCTGCGCTCGTAGGTGTTTTGCGAGTAATCGCCAAATGCCGTGGAGAGCGGGCCACCGCTGGAGTTGACCGTCGTCGTTTGCTTGGTGTGCACGGCACGCACGCCGAAGTTACCACTCCAGTTATCGCCAGCCACATTGGCCATGCCATACACAGCCTGGGTTTTTTCTTGCAGTTTGAACTCATCCTTCCAGTTATGGCGCACCACGCGGTCTACGTTGCGGTTGCCTGGCACGGCACCCCAATTGGCCAGCGCCTGGCCATCGTACAGGAAGTAATTGTTTGGCACGTTTCCACCCAAATTGTTACCATAATTGCCTGGGAACATGGTGCCATTCCAGACGGGACCTGGATTGATAAAACCTAACTTGCCAGGGCCGGCTTCATACGGGTGCTCGGCGCTACGTTTATGATCAGTGAAGCGTGCGCCAAACTTGATGGAATCCCAGATGCCGCTCGACAGGCGCAATTCGCCATCGATCTGCGTGTAGAGTTCCTTGTCGACCGATTGCGATTCGCCGCCGCCGATCCAGCCGGTTCCCTGTGGCGAGGAAGTATTACCACCTGGATAGGAAACGGTCGCCGGGTTCATGCCGTTGAGTGCATACGCCATGCCGCCATTGACATTGTTTTGATAATAAACATCGTCGCGGTCGTAACCCACGCCGTGGGTCTTGCCCAGTTTCCCGGTAAAGGTCAGGTCCTTGCTCGCGCGGTACTTGAAATTGAAATCGAGATAGTACGTCTCGCCGCCGGCATCGGGACGGTAGGCATTGTCTACTTCCCCAGCATTGGAGGCGAACGTAGCGCCGACCAAGGTACCGTTCTTGACGGTGTAATTCGTCGGAACAAGGTTCGAACGATCCGCACGGACCGAATTGCCGGGCGCTGCCAGGAAATTGGTATTCTGGTTAGGCGCCTTCAACTGGGAGTAGAAGCCGTTAAAGTCCAGGGTCAAGTCTTTGTTGGGCTTGAATTCGACGTCAAACGCGCCGCCTTCACGCGTTTTCTTTTGGGTGAAATAGCTCGCGCCAATAAACGTAGGTACCCGCACGCCGACCAAGGACGGATCGGCCTTGGCCGCCGCGCTATCCGCAGTGATGCTGGTGTAGCCCAGGATTTCCTGGCCATCGCGGCGTACCGACGTCTTTTGCGAGAATCCCTGCAGCATGACGCCCAGGGTATTGGTATCATTTTTCCAGTTCACCAGACCGGAGAATTGCGGTTCTGTTTTGCTGGACAGGTCATTGTAGACAGCCTGTATCGAACCTTCGGCCGTGATCTGGTTCTTGAATTCCAACGGACGGCGCGTAATCACATCGATCGCACCGGACACGCCGCCTTCCACCAGATCAGCGGTGGCGCTCTTTTTCACCACTACCGAGCTCACCAGCTCGGACGGCAGCAAGGAGAAGCTGCTGCTGCGGCCCACGTTGCCACCGTATTGATTCAAGACAAACCAGTCGCCCGTGCTGATGGCATGGCCGTTGAACAGGGTTTGCTGCAGGCTGGGGCTGGTGCCGCGCAGGCTGACGCGGTCGTTTTCGCCGAAGCCGCCTTCGCCACCGGCCGACGATTGGGTATTCACACCTGGCAGGCGCTGGATCGCGTCAGCCACGTTACGGTCAGGCATCTTGCCGATATCTTCGGCCGTCACCACTTCCACCACGGAATCCGCATTGCGTTTTTGCTTCAGCGACTTTTCCAGCGAGGCACGCACGCCGGTCACGGTGACGGTCGTCACGTCGTCGGCGGGTGCTTCTTGCGCCTGCGCCGAAAAAGCCAGACCAGCGACCATCACGGCAACGGCCGCGGCGATCGGCGTACGGCTACGCGATCCGGATTTCACGACGGCAGCTGCAGGTGTCAAATTGCGTTTCATGTACTCCCCCTTGATTTAGGCTCCAGGATTGGAACCTTTTCATTTTTAACGTAGGTCTTCTTTCCAGCCCGCCCACTCTCGCCGGCATGCTGCAGACCCTTCGGCACAACCACTTACAAAACCAATTCAACGCCAATATACTACTATCCAATACCAGAACACTACCAGTTGCAACTTTTTTTTTATAACGTTGTTTGAATCACACAGACCACTTTATCTAAATCAATCCGTAGCCCGTATGCGCGGCTTAAATACGGGGGAAGCCAGGCATAAATTGTTGGCCTGATAATTCAAATTGGTTTTATAACGGCCTTTTTTGGTATTATCCAGCGACACAAAACAGATACAGAGCGCGTCTGCAACGCGCCGTAACGGAGACCCTCAGCGTATGACAACCCTCGCTCACATCATGCAAGGCCTGGGGCAGACGAGTAGCCTGCCCCTGTACCAGCAACTGCAGCGCGCGCTGCGCGAAGCGATCGACAAGCGCATCCTCGGCCCCGAGGAAGCCTTGCCGGCCGAACGCCAGCTGGCCAGCGACCTGTCCGTTTCGCGCATCACCGTGCGCAAGGCCATCGATGGGCTCGTCAACGAGGGCTTGCTGGTGCGGCGTCCCGGCTCGGGCAATTTCATCAATACGCGCATCGAGAAAAACTTCGCCAAGCTGACCTCGTTTTCCGAGGACATGCGCGCGCGCGGACGCACGCCCCGCAGCGTGTGGCTCAAGCGCGCAGAAGGCACCGTCACGCCGGAAGAAGCCTTGCGCCTGCGGCTGTCGCCGGGCGCGCCCGTGTACCGCTTCCACCGCATCCGCTATGCGGACGAGGTGCCGATGTGCCTGGAGTACGCGACCATCGTCGCCAGTTGCCTGCCGAACCTCGACGCCGTCGACGTGTCCATGTATGACGCGCTGGAACAGGCGGGCAACCGGCCCGTGCGCGCCTTGCAGCGCCTCAGCGCCTTGTTGTTGACGGGGGAGCAGGCCAGCCTGTTGCAGGCGGAGGAAGGCGACGCGGGCTTGTCGGTGGAAAGGCTGGGCTTTTTGCGCGATGGCCGCGCCGTGGAATTTTGCCGCTCCTACTTCCGCGGCGATATGTATGACTTCGTGGCCGAATTAAGTACCAATTAATACCGGATGCGCGAATTTCTCAATACCAGATAACACCACTTATTGCAGTGCAATATATATGCCGGTATCGCGCCTATATATGCACGGCAATGGTGCAATCATCGGCGGCGATTATGTGGCCGCCCGCGCAGAATATAAAAGAAAGTCGTGCAATACGGTTTTGCGCATTGCAGCAAAACGGGGCGTTATGCGTCAAACGGCGGGCGCGGCGCGGCGGCCCACGCCCAGCAGGATCACGCTTAGCGCCACGCACAGCCAGCCGAACAGCGGCCCCAGCCAACCGGCCCACGTGGCCACGGGCCGCGCCGCCGGCAGCGGCGCCAGCAAGGTGCTGCCCGGCATGGCGCTGCTGGCCCGCTCCGCCAGCACGTTCCCATACGCATCGCTGACCGTCAGCACGCCCTCGCGCGCCGCGCGCAGCACCGCATAACCGTTTTCCACGCCGCGCACCACGGTCATGCGCGCGCCCATCCAGGCGTCCAGCTGGAAATCCCAGGCCGGCACCAGCATCGCTTGCGCACCGACCGCGCCATACGCCTGCCCCAGGGGCGCAAAATGCATGTCCTTGCAGATGGCCAGCCCCATGGCCTGCCCCGCCACCGGCTGCACGGCATACGCGCTACCAGCAAGAAACTCGCGCTCGGGCGGCGCCAGATGATGCTTCTGATAGCTGACAGGCGCGGCGCCATCGGGCGCGAACAGCCAGGCCAGGTTGCGCCTGCCGGCAGCGTCCTGCACGCCGATACCCAGGATGATCCACGCGCCCGTGCTGCGCGCCAGCGCCTGGAAACGCTGCCGCACGGCATCCGCCTGCGCAGGGGCCAGCACGGCTATCTTTTCCGGCAACAGCACCAGCGTGGCGCCCTGCCCGGCCAGTTGCCCGACATGGCGCGCGTACTGGTCCCAGACGGCTTGCGCGCGTGCGGGCGGCGTGGCCGGACCGATAAAGTCATCGATGGCCACCAGTCCCGCCAGCGGCCCTGTCGGCGCCAAGGCCGGCGCGCCCTGCACGCGCCAGGCGCCGCCGGCGAACGCGGCCGCCAGCAGCAGCGCGGCCGCGCCAGCCGCTGGCGCATATGCGCGGCCGCCCGCCAGCAGCAAGGCCAGCGCGGATGGCGCCAGGCACAGCAAGAACAGCAGGCCGGGCACGCCCGCCAGGGCCGCCACCTGCAGCACGGCAAGATTATCCGCCTGCGAATACGCGAGGCTGCCCCAGTTACCGTCCGGCAGCAAAGCCGCCATCACCGTATCGATGGCCACCCACAGCACGGGATACGCCAGCACCGTCCAGCCGGAGCGGTAGCGCAGCACGAGGCGCCGCGTGGCCAGCACCACCAGCAGCCACAGCAGTGCCTTGACGAACATCACGGCCAGCATGGCCGGCAAGGGCATGAGCAGGCGAAAATAGGCAACGTTCGATGACAGGCCCAGCAGGGCGGCCAGGAACGTCATCCAGGCCGCATCGCGGCGCGACGAGCGCAGGGCCAGCCACAGCACGGGCAGCGGCGCGCACCAGGCCAGCCAGCCCAGCGGCTGCGGCCCCAGCACCCAGTACAGGGGCAGGCCCGCCGCCAGCGCGGCGGCGGTTTGCAACAGGCGCTGGCGCAGCGCGGTGCCGCCGGCAGCCGGCGCAGACAAGGTATGGAGCATGGTCATGCTTTCAAGGGAAGCCAGATTTCCACGCCGCCGCTGCCGCTGGCGGGATCGAAATGCTGGTCGTAGCGTTCAAAATCGGGCGCGTCGGCCACTTCCAGGCCGGACCCGGGCAGCCACTCGTTCCACACCGTGTGCCAGGTGGCGCGGATGGTGGAAATGTGGCCGCGGTGATGAAACACGGCATAGCGCCGCGGGGCGATGCGCAGCCGCGTCCAGCCGTCGGGGGCCTGGGAAAAGTCGTTCACGGGCATGGCGCACAGGTAATCGAAATTGCCCGCATCGTCATTGTTGCAGCACACGCCATACACGAGCTGGCCGGGCGCCGCATGGGGCAGGAAACGCTGCCACAGGGCGGGGATGCCGGCAGCCGTTTCTGCGCGATAACGTTCGACGAGGCCCGCCACCAGCAAGGCGGAGCCCTGCTCGAAACGGGGTGCTTCCAGCGCCACGCCAGGCTCCACATCCAGTTTGATGGCCTCCACCAGCGCGAGGTTGGCGACATGGCGCTGGGCCCGCACCATTTCCGGCGTGCGCTGGAACTGCTCACGGAAGGCCCGCGTAAACGCCTCGTGGGAACTGTAGCCAGCCTGCAGGGCGACGGCGAGGATGTCTTGCGCGCCCTGCGCCAGTACGCGCGCCGCCTCGCTGAGCCGGCGCGCCCGCACATAGCGCATCACGGAGTGGCCCGTGGCCAGGCCAAACGCGCGCGTCAGGTGACACGGCGAGGCGCCGCCCACGTGGGCGATGTCGCCGAGCGAGATATTCTCCGCATAATGCGATTCGATATACCAGAGTGCCTTGGCCAGATAGTGCATGGACGCTTCCCGTTGAACGAGCTGCGACTGTAGCATTTTCAAATCACGAGGATTTGACTGAAATTGCGCAATGCAGGCTTATTTGCGCGTGCGCTTTTCGTAAACCAGCTGGCCGCTGCTGATGCGCGCCAGTTCGGCCATTTCCTGGGCCAGGAAGGCAAGCAGGTCGTCGATGCTGACGACGCCGGAAAGCGCGCCTAGGCTGTTGACCACGGGCAAGCGGCGGATGCCGTTGACGCGCATGCGTTCGATGATGTCGTAGACGTCTTCGTCTTCGCTGGCCGTGAGCAGTTGCGCGCTCATGATGTCGCCCACCAGCAGGCTGGCGGGGTCGAGGCCCAGGGCGATGACGGAAATGACGATGTCGCGGTCGGTGAGGATGCCGATGGGGACGCGCTCGCCGTTCGGCTGTTCGGCCACGATCAGGTCGCCCACGTGGTGCTGGCGCATCAGCAGCGCCGCGTCTTGCACGCTGGTGTCACGCTGGCAATGGATGGTGTGCAGGGTACAGATGTCGCCGATGCGCATGTCGCCACTCCGTTTGAGGCAGAGTGTCCACGCTACGCCAGCCCGCCGTGGCGGGCTTGAGGCAAATCAATGGAGCGGTACTTACTTTTCTTCGGGGGGCGGCAGGAAGCAGGCTTCGACGATCTGCAGGTCGTTATCCTTGGCGAACTCGCGCACGAAGTGAAACGCCATCGGCTCGATTTCGCGCAGCTTGGTGTTGACGACCACCGACTTGACGCCGTTGACGACGGTCGGACGCACGTAGGGCGAATACTGGAGGTGCGCATTGCGCCCGCCGCCTTCGGGATTGAAACAGGACATCACTCCGCAAAGGCGCTCGGCCCAATCGCTGGGTCGGAATTGCTTGCCATTGCTGGTGAGACCAAGGATGAAGAACTCGTCTGAGAGTTCCCCTGTTTTTTGAGATAACTCGGCCATGTGGCTTGTCGGGACTGGATTGCGTGAATGGCCCCGGCGGGTAAGCCGGGCTGGTAATTCAACTACGTTTGCTGCGGTAAGCCAGTATTATATCTTATAGAAGACTTGGGTTCTACCTCGATCTGCCCTGACGATGCAAACAGGGGCCGGCACGCGTAACGCGCCAGCCCCTATTTTAACCTTGTTCCACGCGCCAGGCGCATGGATGGCGCGTGTGCGCCCGCGTCAGCCGAGGAAAACGGCGCCCGACATCAACAGCAGCAACAGCATCCACAGCAGCAAGGCGCGCCAGACCAGGCCCACCGTGCTCTGCAAGGCGCGTGCGCCCGGCTCTTCGCCCGGCAGGATATCGCTTTCGCTGTCGCTGTCATCGACGGCCATGTCGGGCGTGACGACCACGCGGGCCGCCGTTTCCGCCGGCGTGCCCAGGCGCACGCCCATGGCGCCGCCGCCGGCCGTCAGGATGATGCCGATGGCCTCGTCCTGCCAGCGCTGGGCGAAATTGCGCCAGGCGTAGATGGCATCCTCGAAATTGCCGACCACGGCAAACGCCACGGCCGTCAGGCGCACGGGAATCCAGTCGATCAGGTAAAAGGCGCGCGCGGCGAACTGGCCGAACGCTTCATTGCGCATGTGCTCGGGCTCGTTCCAGGCGCGCGCCAGGTATTCGGCCACGCGGTACATCACGGCGCAGGCAGGGCCCAGCGGCATGAGGAACCAGAAGAACACCCCAAACACATTGCGATGCGTGGTGATCAGGGCTTTTTCCACGGCGATGCGGGCGATTTCGCTCGCTTCCATGCCTACCGTGTCGAGCTTGGTCCATTCGGCCAGCAAGGTCCGCGCGGACGCCTCGTCGCCGGCGCTCAGGGCCAGCTGGATCGACGTGAAGTAATGGCTGTAATGGCGAAAACCCAATGTCAGGTAGACGATGAGGACATTCCAGACGAAGGCCAGGGGGGTCAGCTGGTAATGCCGCAAGAGCCAGTACACGCCGGCCGTCGGCACCATCAGCACGCCGATCATGAGGAACCAGCCCATGCGGCCGTGGTTGGCATGGCCGGCATTGAACCAGGTCTCCATGCGCATTGCCAGGCTCTTGATTTCGGCGTAGATCGGATTGTCCGCGCGCAAAGGTTTGAGCTGCTCGATCAGCAATGCGCAAAGTATGGAGAGAAATGTCATCAATGGTCCTTTTTGTCTTTTTCAGCAATACCGCAATGCCCGCTACGATAGCGCAGTGCAGTGCTGGAATCAAACTTATTACGTGCGGGGTGCCATTTTACGCGCGCAAGAGGTGAAACAGGTTGCGCAGCATGCCGGCGGTGGCGCCCCAGATGTAGAAGCGCTCGTAGGGCATGGCGTAGAACGAGCGCCGTCCGCCGGGCAATTCCACGGACAGGCGCTGGTGGTTGAGGCCATCCATGAGGAAGGCCAGCGGCACTTCGAAGATTTCCGCCACTTCCGACGGGTCGGCGCGCAGCTCGAACGGCGGCGTCACCAGGCCCACCACGGGCGTGACCTGGTAACCGGTGCCCGTCAGGTAGTCGGGCAGGCAGCCCAGCACTTCAATGTGTTCGCGCGCCAGGCCCACTTCTTCTTCCGTTTCGCGCAGGGCCGTGGCCACGGGCGAACCGTCGAACGGTTCGCTGCGCCCGCCCGGAAAGCTGACCTGGCCCGCATGGCTGCTCAGGTGGTCCGTGCGCATGGTCAGCAAGATGGTCAAGCCCTGTGGCCGTTGCACCAGCGGAATGAGCACGGCGGCGCGCACGGGCACGGCGCGGGCGGACAGGAAATCCTGGGTAATCTCGGGTTGCCAGTCCGGCTGTTCGGCCAGGCGCTGGCGCAGCCAGTCCGGCGTCAGGCGTTCGGCGTCCAGCGCCGCCTCGCCGGCGATCGAATCGATGGCGAGTTGTTTGGGATCAAATGCGACGGTGGCCATGGCAGCTTGCCTCAATAGCAATTCAGAATAAAAAAGGGGCGCCGAGAGGCACCCCTTTTCCCAACGCAGACGCTGATATTACGCGCTTGCTTTCGCCACAACGCGGCGATTTGGCAATTTTTCTTTGATACGCGCCGATTTACCCGAACGCTCACGCAGATAGTACAGCTTGGCGCGGCGAACATCACCACGGCGTTTCACTTCGATCGAAGCGATCAGCGGCGAGTACAGTTGGAACGTACGCTCAACGCCTTCGCCGGACGAGATCTTGCGAACGATGAAGTTCGAGTTCAGGCCACGGTTACGACGGGAGATAACGACGCCTTCGTAAGCCTGGGCGCGCTTGCGCGTACCTTCGACTACGTTGACGCTGACGATAACGGTATCGCCTGGTGCGAAGTCAGGAATCGATTTACCCAGACGGGCGATCTCTTCTTGCTCTAATTGTTGAATCAAGTCCATTTTTATAACTCCGAAAACCATCATGCCGGCGCACTGTGGATAGCGTGCTATCCGCCCGGTAGAGGATGGGTATTACCAATTTGGGCAACATGCCCGGCACTGCAAAGCCACCCTGCTGGCCGTCCGAGGACGGTTTACAGGCTGGCCAGGAATTTTTCGTCGGTCTTGCTGAGCAAGCCGGCGGCGCGCGCACTGACCAGCAGGTCAGGCCGCTTTGTCGCGGTCGCTTCCAGCATGCGCTGGCGGCGCCACTTGACGATCTCGGCATGATTGCCACCCATCAAGACGGGCGGCACGGCCATGCCTTCATAGCTTTCCGGCCGCGTGTAGTGCGGCGAATCGAGCAAGCCATTGACGAAGCTGTCCTCGATGGCCGATGCCTCGGTGTTCAAGACACCCGGCAACAGGCGGATCACCGCATCCATCAGCGCCATGGCGGGCAGTTCGCCGCCCGACAGGACGAAGTCGCCGACGCTGATTTCTTCGTCGACGCAACGGTCCAGCAAACGCTGGTCCACGGCTTCATAGCGGCCGCACAGGATCACCAAACCGGGTTCGGCTTTCAACTGCGTGACGCGCTCGTGCGTCAGCGGACGGCCTTGCGGCGACATGAACACCACGCGGGGCGCCGCCAGGCCGAGATCGGTCTGACGTTGCTTCGCGGCATTAATTGTCGCTTCGAGGGGACGGGCCATCATCACCATGCCGGGGCCGCCGCCATACGGGCGGTCATCCACGGTACGGTGATTGTCGGTGGTGAAATCGCGGGGATTCCACAGCGACAAGCCACATTTCCCCTGCTCGAAGGCGCGCCGGGTCACACCCGACTGCGTCAGCGCGGCAAACATTTCCGGGAACAGGGTCACGACATCAAATTGCATCGTTCACCATCCTGCAAAGTTTGCCCGGCGCAAAGTTAAGCGCAGGCGGTTTAATAATCGAGGCCCCAGTCGACCGTGATCTTGCTGGCAGCCTTGTCAACGTTAATGACAAACTGGCCAACAAACGGGATCAGGCGCTCAGGCGCCTTTTCAACGGTCTCATCGGCAGTGGCGACGGGCGTAACGCGCAAGATCGACTGCGGACCATTGCTCATCATGTCGTGCACTGTGCCGAGGCACTCGCCTTGCAAATTCTCGACTGTCAGTCCGATCAGATCGGACCAATAAAATTCATCGGCCGACAGCGTCGGGAAATGGCTACGCGGAATTTGCACAGAGACGCCTTTCAGCGCTTCTGCGGCATCCCGCCCGACCACACCCACCAGCTGGGCCACGACGTCGCCGCCGTGTAACTTCGCTTGCCTGACTTGAACATCATGCAAGGTCGGTTTATCAAACCACCAGGTTTTGACGCTTAATAATGCATCCGCGTCGTCGGAGAAAGGAGTGATCCTGACCCCGCCAGCAATGCCATAAGCACCGGAGACATAGCCTACCTGTACCAGGTCATCGGGGACTTTCACCCCGGATGCAGTCTTGACCGTCAAACCAGTGATCTAATTAAGCTGCTGCTTTGTTGTTGCTAGCTACCAGGCGAGCAACGGTTGGCGACAATTGTGCGCCAACGCCTTGCCAGTAGGCCAGACGGTCTGCGGTGATACGCAGTGGAACTTCGCCACCTTGCGCCATCGGGTTGTAAAAACCGATACGCTCAATGAAGCGACCATCGCGGCGATTGCGCGAGTCAGTAGCGACGATGTTGAAGAACGGGCGCTTCTTGGCGCCTCCACGAGCTAAACGAATAACGACCATAATATTTCCAAAAAGTGTGCTGAGGCGGAAAAAGCCGCAAATTATAGCGCGCTTTACCGCCAGGCAGCAAGCGTTATGATGACGGGCGTGTAATTTGGGCTAATCAAACATTATGACCAGTCATGGCCGAAGACGCAATAGGCGCGTGCGTCTATCGTGCCTGCCATGCCACGTCCAGGCGTTGATATTGCACGACAGCATCGCCTGAATGCCGCCTGAAAGTGCTATCGTTGCGGCAAGCAATGACCGATACTGGCAATCTTTACCGATGAGCAACTCTGGAGTCCCATGACCACCGCTACCATTTTGCAACAGTCGCACAAGAACAAGGCCTTCACGACACTGCTGGCCTTCCTGCTGGGCATGCTGGGCGCCCACCGCTTCTACCTGCACGGCGCCAAGGACCGCTGGGGCTGGCTGCACCTGGCCGCCCTGCCCGCCTCGCTGCTGCTGCGCCAGCTGTTTCCCGAAGCGGACTGGTTTTACCAGATATTGCCGCTGACCCTGTCCGCCCTGGGCGGCTTCCTGGAAGCGCTGGTGCTGGGCCTGATGCCGGACGACAAGTGGGACGCGCGCTACAACGCCTCCTCCAGCCGCCAGTCGGACACGGGCTGGCCCCTGGCCGTGGTGCTGGTCGCTACCTTGATGCTAGGCGCGGGCGTGCTGATCGCCACCATGGCGCGCCTGTTCGACTTGCTGTACACAGGCGGCGCCTACGGTTAATTTCCACCCGGAAATAGCATCGGATCGCGCCTGCCGCACGCACATGTAAGTGTTGGTAAGCAATCATGATTTTCCTCTATACTGCATTCACAATGCCGACATTACTGGCACATTCAACACCCCCTAGGAGAAGATCATGATTCGTCGCCCACTCATCCTCGCAGTCGCCGTCACGGCCCTGTTCAGCACCTCCGCCTTCGCGCAAAACCTGTCGCCGAAAGCGCAATACGCATACGACACCAAGCAAGCCAACACGCGCTATGCGGACGACAAGAAACTGTGCGCAGAAGAAACCAGCTCGAAAGCCCGCATGCAATGCCTGCGCGACGCCAAGGGCGAATACGACCAGGCCATCATCAATGCCAAGGCCGCGCAAAAGGCGGGCAATTCGTATGCGGGCCAGAACAGCAAACCAGCCCAGCAGCAGATCTGCGCCGAGTGCGGCAAGGTGCTGGCAGTCAACGTCGCTGAAAAAGCGGGCGAAGGCGGTGCACTGGGCATGATCGGCGGCGGCGTGGCCGGCGCCCTGCTGGGCCGCCAGGTTGGCGGCGGACGCGGCAAGGACCTGGCCACCCTGGCCGGCGCCGCCGGCGGCGCTTTCGCGGGCAAGCAAGTCGAAGGCCACATGAAAAACAGCAAGGTGTGGACCGTTACCGTGCAGTACGAAACGGGCGCCAAGGCCGACTTCGCGTTTGACCAGGACCCTGGCCTGGCCGCTGGCGACTTGGTACGCAATTCCGGCAACGGCATCGCCCGCCGTTAAGAACGCAGAGAAATCGCCCATGGCGGCGTTGCCTTGTCTTGCCGCACTAGCGTGCTGTCTGCGACAAGGCGCCTTGCCCTGAGCGCTTTCTCAGGCGTTCTTAATATAAAAAAGCGCTGGAGAGTGATCTCCAGCGCTTTTTTCCATTCAGCCGGCGGGCGCCGGCCAAGTTTCAACTTAAAACTGCTCTTCCGACAAGGCCATCACGCCGGCGCTGCCGTCGATGATGGTGGCGCGCAAGCCTGGCGCCTGTGACAGGATGTGGTCGACAAAGAAGCGCGCCGTGGCGATTTTTGCCTTGTAGAACGAAGCGTCGCCGCTGCCCTCACCCAGCTTTTGCTGCGCCACCACGGCCGCACGGGCCATTTGCCAGCCGCCCAGCACGATGCCGGCCAGTTTCAAATAGGGCACGCTGCCCGCGAACACGGCCTTGATGTCCGTCTTCATGTTCGCCACCACATACTCGACTACCGCTTCGAGGGCCGCGCTGCCTTCGGCCAGGTGGCGCTGCATGGCCTGGAAGTCGGCGCCGGACAGTTCGCCCAGCTGGGCTTCCGTGGCGCGCACCTGGGCGATGATGGCTTTCGCCACGGCGCCGCCGTCGCGCACCGTCTTGCGGCCCACGAGGTCGTTCGCCTGGATGGCCGTCGTGCCTTCGTAAATGGTGAGAATCTTGGCGTCGCGGTAATGCTGGGCGGCGCCTGTTTCTTCGATGAAACCCATGCCGCCATGCACTTGCACGCCGTCGCGCGTGACGTCTTGCGACATTTCCGTGGCCCAACCCTTGATGACGGGCACCAGGTATTCATACGTCGCCAGGCTTTCCGCGCGCACTTCCGCGTCCGGATGGTGGTGCGCCACGTCGCTGATGGCCGCGCCCACGTAGGCCAGCGCGCGCGCCGCCTCCGTTTGCGAGCGCATCGACATCAGCATGCGGCGCACGTCCGGGTGGTGGATGATGGAGACGGGACCAGGCGAACCGGCCAGGTCGCGCGACTGCACGCGGTCCTTGGCGAACGCCACGGCTTGCTGGTAGGCGCGCTCGGCCAGGCCGATGCCTTGCAAGCCCACGCCGAAGCGGGCCGCGTTCATCATGATGAACATGTATTCGAGGCCGCGGTTTTCCTCGCCCACCAGGGTGCCGATGGCGCCGCCGTGGTCGCCGAACTGCAATACCGCCGTCGGACTGGCCTTGATGCCCAGCTTGTGCTCGATGGAAACGCAATGGGCGTCGTTGCGCGCGCCCAGGCTGCCATCGGCGTTGACGAGGAATTTCGGCACGATGAACAGGGAAATGCCTTTCACGCCGGCGGGCGCGTCCGGCGTGCGGGCCAGCACCAGGTGGACGATGTTTTCCGCCATGTCGTGTTCGCCGTACGTGATGAAAATCTTCGTGCCGAAGACTTTATACGTGCCATCGTCCTGCGGCACGGCGCGCGTGCGCACGGCGGCCAGGTCGGAACCGGCCTGCGGCTCCGTCAGGTTCATCGTGCCCGTCCACTTGCCCGACACCAGGTTTTCCAGATACACCGCTTTTTGCTCGTCGCTGCCGGCCGTCAGCAGCGCTTCGATGGCGCCGTCCGACAGCAGGGCCACCAGGGCGAACGAGATGCTGGCCGAGTTGAGCATTTCGATGCACGGCGTGGCCAGCAGCTTGGGCAAGCCCTGGCCGCCGAATTCCGTCGGATGCTGCACGCCCTGCCAGCCCGCTTCGCCGTAGGCCTTGAACGCGTCCTTGAAGCCTTTCGACGTCGTGACTTGCCCGTCGTGCCAGAAGCTCGGTTCCTTGTCGCTGGGGCCGTTCAAGGGGGCCACCACGCCGCCGCAGAACTTGGCGTTCTCTTCCAGCACGGCTTCCGCCGTGTCGGGCGTGGCGTCTTCGCAGCCGGGTAAAGTGTGGATTTCGGCCAGGCCGGCCAGTTCGTTCATCACGAACAACATGTCTTTCAGCGGGGCTTGATAGCTCATCTTCTTTTCTCCAAGAAAAAAGCCACGCGCGGCTCGCCGTGTGGGGCGGGCCGGCGTGGCTTTGTCAGTAACAAAACCGGAAGGGGTGTGACTTAACCCAGTTCTTTGACCAGTTGCGGCACGATCTCGAACAGATCGCCCACGATGCCGTAGTCGGCCACGGCAAAGATCGGCGCTTCCGGATCCTTGTTGATGGCGACGATGGTCTTCGAATCTTTCATGCCGGCCAGATGCTGGATCGCGCCCGAGATACCGACGGCGATGTACAGCGATGGCGCGACGATCTTGCCCGTCTGGCCCACTTGCCAGTCGTTCGGCACGAAGCCGGCGTCGACGGCGGCGCGCGAAGCACCCATGGCGGCGCCCAGCTTGTCGGCCAGCGGTTCCAGGATGTGGAAGTTTTCCGCCGAACCCATGCCACGGCCGCCCGACACGATGATTTTCGCGGCGGTCAGTTCAGGGCGGTCGGACTTGGCCAGTTCGCGGCCCACGAAGGCGGACTTGCCCGCGTCGGCGACGGCGGCGACGGTTTCCGTGGCAGCCGAACCGCCGGTGGCGGCAGCGGCGTCAAAACCGGTGGTGCGCACGGTGATGACCTTGACCTTGTCGCCAGATTGCACGGTGGCAATGGCGTTACCGGCGTAGATCGGGCGCTCGAACGTGTCCGGCGAATCGACCTTGGTGATTTCCGAGATTTGCGCAACGTCCAGCTTGGCGGCCACGCGCGGCAGGATGTTCTTGCCGTAGGCGGTGGCTGGCGCCAGGATGTGGCTGTAGTTGCCGGCGATGGCCAGCACTTGCTCGGCCACGTTTTCGGCCAGGCCGTCAGCGAAATATGGCGCGTCGGCGACGATGACTTTCGTCACGCCGGCGATTTGCGCGGCGGCAGCGGCGGCAGCCGATGCGTTCGAGCCTGCGACGAGCACGTGCACGTCGCCGCCGCACTGGGCAGCCGCGGTCACGGTGTGGTGGGTGCTGCCCTTTAAGGTAGCGTTGTCGTGTTCAGCAATAACTAATGCGACCATGATATGTCCTGTAATTGTTCTGGGTAGACGGCAAAGCCGCTTAGATGACTTTGGCTTCGGTACGCAGCTTGGCGACCAGGGTAGCGACGTCCGGGACCTTGATGCCGGCCGAGCGCTTGGCTGGCTCGACGACTTTCAGGGTCTTCAGGCGTGGCGCAACATCGACGCCCAGGTCTTCCGGCTTGACGGTCTCGAGCGGCTTTTTCTTGGCCTTCATGATGTTCGGCAAGGTCACATAGCGTGGCTCGTTCAGGCGCAGGTCGGTGGTGATGATCGCTGGCAAGGTCAATGCCAGGGTTTCCAGGCCGCCATCGACTTCGCGGGTGACGGTGACTTTACCGTCTTCCAGCACGACTTTCGAGGCGAACGTGGCTTGCGGCCAACCCAGCAGGGCTGCCAGCATCTGGCCGGTCTGGTTGCTGTCGTCATCGATGGCTTGCTTGCCCAGGATGATCAGTTGCGGCTGCTCTTTCTCGGCCAGGGACTTGACCAGCTTGGCCACGGCCAGCGGTTCCAGTTCAGTCGTCGTTTCCACCAGGATGCCGCGGTCGGCGCCGATGGCCATGGCCGTGCGCAGGGTTTCCTGGCACTGCGTCACGCCGCAGGAGATGGCGACCACTTCAGTGACCTTGCCGGCTTCTTTCAGGCGCATCGCTTCTTCCAGCGCGATCTCATCGAAAGGGTTCATCGACATTTTGACGTTGGCGGTATCGACGCCAGTGCCGTCACTCTTGACGCGGACTTTGACGTTATAGTCGACCACGCGTTTGACGGGTACCAAGACTTTCATAGCTATGCCTTTGGGAAATTATAAAAATGACGGATCAAGTGCTGATTGTGCGTTCGATTATAAGAGAAATTTGAATCTTGAACCGAATTTAAGCACGATCGTGCGATTTTTTGTTAGAGCAATCCATCTAAACTGTCCAGCTTTGAAGATTTCAGGGGAGTCCGCCGCTACGCTGCAAGGCAGCAAAAGGGCACGAAAGTGAGGCACACGGCAGGGTATTCACCAGGCCGCGCCACGGCGGCCCCGGCTGGCAGAATTATTTGCGTTGCATCAGGAAGACGAATTCGGTACCCGTCTGCACATGCGACAGCAGGGCATTGCCCGTTTGCTTGGCAAAAGCCTGGAAGTCGCGCACGGAACCGGGATCGGTTGCCATGATGCGCAGCACTTCCCCGCTCTGCAGCTCTGACAAAGCCTTTTTCGCCTTCAGAATCGGCAAGGGGCAATTCAAGCCCCGCGCGTCGAGTTCTTTATGAAATTCCATAATCTCGGTATCAAGTAGTGTGTCGCTCATCATCAATATCCCGCCATTTTTGTTGTACTGATTTTCGACATACTACTCTAAATCAGGGGCATTGACGCGCTGCACCAAAATAGTTCATCGGCTGTTGTGGTGTCACAACGAGATTCCACACGGCAAAACGGCCCGCAAACACCGTCTGCGGGCCGTTTTCAAGGGGCTGTGGGGCGAAAACCCCGCATGGAGCCTAGCTTACGCCTTATTTCGCGCGTTCGCCGACCCAGGCCGGCACGCCGGCCAGGGCGTTCGCCAGGCCGCTCGGATCGGTGCCGCCCGCTTGCGCCATATCGGGGCGTCCGCCGCCTTTTCCGCCCACTTGCTGTGCAACGAAGTTCACCAGCTCGCCCGCTTTGACCTTGCCAGTCGCGTCGGCCGTGACGCCGGCGATCAGGCTGACCTTGCCGTCGGCCACGCTGGCCAACACGATGGCGGCCGTTTTCAGCTTGTCCTTCAGCTTGTCCATGGTTTCGCGCAGACGGGCCACGTCGGCGCCGTCCAGCACGGCTGCGAGCACCTTGATGCCGTTGACATCGACGGCTTGCGTGACCAGTTCATCGCCCTGGCCCGACGCCAGTTTCGATTTCAGCGCGGCCAGTTCCTTCTCCAGCGCCTTCACGTGGTCCTGCACCTGGCCGATACGGGCAGTCAGCTCTTCCGGCTGCGCCTTCAGGGCGTTGGCTGCCTCGACCAGGCGGCGGTTGATGGTTTGCACCAGCGCCAGCGCGCCCTCGCCCGTCACGGCTTCCACGCGGCGGATGCCGGCGGCCACGCCGCTTTCGGCGATGATCTTGAACAAGCCGATGTCGCCCGTGCGCTGCACGTGGACGCCGCCGCACAGCTCTTTCGAGCTGCCGATGTCGAGCACGCGCACTTCGTCGCCGTATTTCTCGCCGAACAGGGCCATCGCGCCATGCTTGACGGCATCGTCAAACGACATCAGGTGCGCTTGCGTGGCGCGGTTTTCCAGGATCTCTTTGTTGACGATGGTTTCCACGGCGGCGATTTGCTCTGCCGTCATCGGCGCATTGTGGCTGAAGTCGAAACGGGTTTTATCGGGGTCGACCAGCGAACCCTTTTGCGCCACGTGGCTGCCCAGCACTTCGCGCAAGGCCTTGTGCATCAAGTGCGTGGCCGAGTGGTTGCGGATGGTGCGCGCGCGCTTGGCCGTGTCGACTTGTGCCGAGACGGCGTCGCCCACCTTCAGCGCGCCCGATTCCAGCACGCCGTGGTGGCCAAACACGTCGGCCTGGATTTTCAGGGTGTCGCTGACGGCAAAGCTGCCCGCGCCCGAGGAAATCACGCCCTGGTCGCCCACCTGGCCGCCCGATTCCGCGTAGAACGGCGTCGTGTCGAGCACGACGATGCCCGCTTCACCGGCTTTCAGTTCCTGCACGGGCGTGCCGGCCGCGTACAGCGCGACGACCTTGCTGCTGAACGTCAATTGATCGTAGCCGACGAAGGTGTTTTTCTCGCCCGTGTACTCGACCTTGCTGTCCTTGTGCGTCTTGCCGCCCTTGCGCGACAATTCCTGGCTTTCCTTCAGGGCCGCGTCGTAGCCGGCCTGGTCGAACGTGATGTCGCGTTCACGGCAAATGTCGGCCGTCAGGTCCGGCGGGAAGCCGTAGGTTTCGTACAGGGTGAAGGCGGTGGCGCCGTCGATGCCCGTGGCATCCTTGGCCAGCTGCGCTTCCAGCACTTTCATGCCCGTTTCCAGGGTTTCGCCGAAACGCTCTTCCTCGGCCTTCAGCATGTTGGCGACGTTGTCTTTCGCTTCTTCCAGCTCCGGATAGGCGCCGCCCATCTCGATGGCCAGGTCGGCCACCAGCTTGTAGAAGAACGGTTTCGTCTGGCCCAGCTTGTGGCCATGGCGCAAGGCGCGGCGGATGATGCGGCGCAATACATACGCGCGGCCTTCGCTGCCCGGGATGATGCCGTCGACGATCATGAAAGCGGCGGCGCGGATGTGGTCGGCGATCACGCGCAGCGACTTGTTTTCCAGGTCCGTGGCGCCCGTTTCGCGCGCGGCAGCCTTGATCAGGTGCTGGAACAGGTCGATTTCATAGTTCGAATGCACGTGCTGCAGCACGGCGGCCAGGCGCTCCATGCCCATGCCCGTGTCGACGCATGGCTTCGGCAACTTGTGCATGACGCCCGCTTCGTCGCGGTTGAACTGCATGAACACCAGGTTCCAGATTTCAATGAAGCGGTCGCCGTCTTCGTCAGGCGAGCCCGGCGGGCCGCCAGGAATGTCGGCGCCGTGGTCGTAGAAGATTTCCGTGCATGGACCGCATGGGCCCGTGTCCGCCATCTGCCAGAAATTGTCCGACGCGTAGCGCGAACCCTTGTTGTCGCCGATGCGGATGATGCGCTCGGTTGGCACGCCAATTTCTTTCGCCCAGATATCGTACGCTTCGTCATCTTCGATGTACACGGTGACGGTCAGCTTATCGGCCGGCAAGCCATATACCTTGGTCAGCAGTTCCCACGCGTATTGAATCGCGTCGCGCTTGAAATAGTCGCCGAAGCTGAAGTTGCCCAGCATTTCAAAGAAGGTATGGTGGCGCGCCGTGTAGCCGACGTTTTCCAGGTCGTTGTGCTTGCCGCCGGCGCGCACGCAGCGCTGCACGGAAGTGGCACGCGTGTACGGACGGCTGTCCGTGCCCGTAAACACATCCTTGAATTGCACCATGCCGCTGTTCGTCAACAGCAAGGTCGGATCGTTGCCTGGCACCAGGGAGCTGGAACGGACGATGGAATGGCCCTTGGACTCGAAAAATTTGAGGAACTTGTCGCGGATTTCAGTTGATTTCATGTTTTTTTGGCAAAGAGTGGCGGCAGCTTTAAAGGGAAGATTATACGTGATATGGGGTGCGGCAATGACGGCGGGCACGGCCATTGTTGCGCCCGTGCCAACATCGACAACCTGCCCGCTCAGGCCGGGTCGTGGTGGCTGGCGCAGGCGTGCACAGTGGTGGCAACTACGGCGCTCCCCGCTGTGGCCGTGCCGCCGGCGGCCGCATTGCAGTCGGCGCAGCGGCCGTACAGGGTCAGTTCGTGGCGCTCGACGACAAAGCCTTGCGGCGCCATGCGCTTCAAGTCGCCCGGGCAATCATGCACGTCGAACACGCGCTGGCACGTGGTGCACTGGAAATGGTGGTGGTGGTGATTGGCGGCCGTGTTCGACTCATAGCGCGGGTTTTCGCCCGGCAAGGTCACCACGTGCACCTTTTCTTCCAGCACCAGCGATTTCAAGTTGCGGTAAACGGTGGCAATGCCCAGCTGCGTCACTTGCAAGCTGGCCTGTTCGAGGATTTCCTGCGCCGACAAGGGGCGCTGGGCCGACTCGATGGCGGCTTGAATAGCGGTTTTTTGACGTGTTGTGCGTTCCATAGCCGACAGAATACACCATCCGCCTGACTCCCCTGCCCGGAAAAACTGTCACACAGTAATGATAATGGGTTATCATTATCATCTTCTGGCAGCCACCCCATCCGGCAATGGCCTGCCCCGACCCGTCAAACCGATCGCCGATAAAGGAATTCTTGCCCATGTCCGTCCGTCCTCACCAACCCACTCCCCTCGCGCTGGCCATCATGCTGGCCTTTGCCGCCCCTGCCAGCGCCCTGGCGCAGCAAGCGACAACCTTGCCCGCCGTGACCGTCTCGGCCAGTGCCCTGGCCCTGGGCAGCGACGACATGAGCACGCCCGTCACCGTGCTCGAAGGCGAGGAACTGGTGCGCGCCCGCGAAGCGACCCTGGGCGAAACCCTGGCCGGCCAGCCGGGCATCACGTCCAGCCATTTCGGCGCCGGCGCCAGCCGTCCCATCATCCGCGGCATGGATGGCCCGCGCGTGAAAGTGCTGTCCGATGGCGCGGAAGTGCAGGACGCGTCGACCATCAGCCCCGATCATGCCGTCGCGGCCGAACCGATGCTGTCGGAACAGATCGAAGTCTTGCGCGGCCCGTCCGCGCTGGCCTACGGCGGCGGCGCCGTCGGCGGCGTGGTCAATGTGATCGACAAGAAAATCCCCACGCGCGTGCCAGCGAAAGGTTTTGAAGGAAGCGCGGAAGTGCGCGCCAACTCGGCCGCGCGCGAAAAGGCGGGCGCCTTTGAAGTGACTGGCGGCTCCGGCAACATCGCCTTCCACGCGGAAGGCGTCAAGCGCGACGCGAAGGAATACAAGGTCGGCAGCGGCTGGGAAGGCGGCTCGAAAGTAGGCGGCAGCTACAACAAGACGGACACGGGCAGCGTGGGCGTGTCGTGGGTGGGACAGCGCGGCTTCCTGGGCCTGGCCTTCACGAGCCAGCATGCGGAATACGGTTTGCCTGGCCACAACCACGAATTCGAAAGCTGCCACCCGCACGGCACGCACCTGCATTGCGGCGGCCACGAAGGCCACGGCCATGGCGATGAAGAGGAACACGACCACGATCACGAGCATGAAAGCGTGCCGTACGTGAAGCTGAAGAGCGAGCGCTGGGACGTGCGCGGCGAATTGCGCGACCCCGTGCCCGGCTTCGCCAAGCTGCGCCTGCGCGCTTCGTTCACCGATTACAAGCACGATGAAATCGAAGGCACGGAAATCGCCACCACCTTCAAGAACAAGGGCCACGATGCGCGCCTGGAAATGGAACACCATCCCGTCTTCGGCTGGCGCGGCGTGGTCGGCCTGCAAACGTCGAAGCGCGATTTCTCCGCCCTGGGCGAAGAAGCGTACGTGGCGCCGACGGTAACGAAGAAACACGCGGCCTTCCTGGTCGAGGAATACAAGCTCGACCAATGGCGCTTCGAAGCGGGCTTGCGCCACGAATGGCAAGACATCACGGTCGACAGCGCCACCCTGCAAGACCGCAGCGCCAAGGGCACGTCCATCTCGCTGGGCGCCGTGTGGAAATTCGCGCCGCAGTATTCGCTCGGTTCGACCATTTCCCGCACGCACCGTTTGCCCAGCGCCGAGGAACTGTATGCGCACGGCGTGCACATGGCGACGGCCACGTATGAGCTGGGCAATCAAAACCTGGGCAAGGAAACGTCGAACAATATCGACTTGACCTTGCGCAAATACGCGGGCGCCACGACCTTCTCGGCCAGCGCCTACCGCAACAAGGTGGACAATTACATCTTCGGCAGCACGCTGGACAGCCACGAAGGCTTCCAGCTGATCCAGTACGCCCAGCGCGACGCGACCTTCACGGGCGTGGAAGGCCAGATCCGCCAGCAATTGAACCCCATGTTCGGCGCCAGCGTGTTCGGCGACTACGTGCGGGCCAAGCTGGCCGACGGCGGAGGCAACCTGCCGCGCATCCCGGCCCAGCGCGTGGGCGTGAAGGTCGACGCCAACTGGCAGGCATGGAGCGGCGTGGCCGAGTTCTACCGCGTGGGCAAGCAGGATAAAGTGGCAGCGTTCGAAACGGCCACGCCGGGCTACAACATGCTGAACCTGTCCGCCAACTACGACACGCGCATCGGCACGACGCCGGCCCAGTTCTACATCAAGGCGAACAACCTGACGAATGAACTGGCGTACAGCCACACCTCGTTCATCAAGAATGCGGCGCCTTTGACGGGGCGCAACTTGACGGTCGGCATGCGTATCACCTTTTAATGTTTGACTAGACGGCAACTGCTGGGGTCAGCCCCGTCCGGGGGAATTTTTTCCAATGGGGAAAATTCCACTCCCGAAGGGACTGACCCCGGATTTCCGCTGAGTATGCATCGCATTATTCCGTCGCTCCGATCAGATCGATCCTGTCCGTACAAAACCCGTCCACACCCCAGGCCAGCAGCTCGCTGGCCCGCTCGGGGGTGTTGACGGTGTAGCAAAACAATCCCAATCCCTCTTCCTTCACGGCAGCCGCCAACTCCGGCGTCAGCTGCTGGTGGTCGCAATGCAGCGCCACCACGCCCAGTTCGCGGGCCGTCCGCGCCCAGCCATCCGGTATCTGTTCGACCAGCCAGCCGCGCGCCAGTTCCGGGGCCGCCTGGCGCGCCGCCTCCAGCGCCGCAATGCTGAACGACGATAGCAGCGGCAATAATTCCCCTGCAGCAATTTCCTTCGAAAAATGATCGCGCGTGGCCAGCGCCACGGTCTTGCCCGTCGGCACGTCGAAGCCGGGCGCCGGCTTGATTTCGATATTCATCCAGATGCGCTGCGCCTTGCAGTAATCCACCACGGCGGCGAAGGTGGGCACGCCTTCGCCCGCGAAAGCGGGGCCGAACCAGGCGCCCGCCTCCATCGCCCCCAGCTGCGCGGCCGTGTAGTCGTTGACAAGCCCACTGCCGGCCACGGTGCGGCCCAGTTCGGGGTCGTGCACGACGACGGGCACGCCATCGGACGCCAGCATGACGTCGAATTCCACGGCGCGGTAGCCGTAGGCCAGGCCGCAGCGCAGGGCGGCCAGGGTGTTTTCAGGCGCCAGGGTGCCGCCGCCGCGATGCGCCAGGGTGCGTGGATAAGGCCACATGATGCTTCCTTTATAGCAATTCCATGGATATGGACTGTCTTGCCATACTATTGCGTGCCTGCCCTGAAAAGTAAAGCGGCCCCGTTTGGCGATCCTCCGCCGCGAATGGCGGCGCGCCAGCCCCGTTTCGTCGCAGCCCGGTTGCGCCCAGGCTTGCGCTGGCACACAATGCCCCATCGCTACCAGCAGACACCACCATGAAAACCGACGCTCCATCCGCCGCAGCCCCAGCAGCCAAGGCCAGGTCTCCGTACTACCGCATGCTGCCCGACGCGCGCTATGCGCTGGCGCTGAACGTGATTTGCGCGCTGGTCATTACCTTCATCCTCAATCCGGGCAGCCATTTCGGGCAAAACCTGATCGCCTCGATGTGCATCGGCACGATCGCCTTCTTGCTGATCGACGGCATGCGCCTGACCCTGTGGGGCGAAGGCCAGCGGCCGAAATTCCTGCCTTTCATGCTCATCATCCTCATTTCCGTGCCCGTGGCGCAAATGCTGGGCCTGACCCTGTTCAGCTGGCTGACGGGCGTGGACGTGGGCGGCTTCGAAAGCCTGCTGCCTACCCAGATGATCAGCACGCTCGTATTCACCCTGCTGGCCACGGGCGGCGCCGTGCTGTTCTTCTCCAGCCGCGAAAAAATTGCCCGCCTGCAAATGGAAGCCGCCCAGGAAAAAGCCCGCGCCGAATCCGTGGCGCGCCAGGCTATGCAAGCCCAGCTGCAGCTGCTGCAGGCGCAGATCGAGCCGCACATGCTGTTCAACACCCTGGCCAACCTGCAGGGCCTGATCAGCTTTGACCCGGAGCGCGCCCAGTTGCTGCTCGACCAGCTGATCCAGTATCTGCGCGCCACCCTCTCTTCCTCGCGTGCCGGGTCCACCACCCTGGAGCAGGAATTTTCCTTGATGCAAGCCTACCTGGGCCTGATGTCGATACGCATGGGTGCGCGCCTGCACTTTACGCTGGACTTGCCCGACACTTTGCGCCAGATCAAGGTGCCCCCCATGCTGCTGCAACCGCTGGTGGAAAACGCCATCCAGCACGGCCTGGAACCGAAGATAGAAGGCGGACACATCCACGTGCAGGCATCCACGGACGCTGGCGTGCTGCTGCTCACCGTCAGCGACGATGGCCTGGGCCTCGACCATCCGGGCCAGACCAAGGGTACCCACCTGGGCGTGGCGAATATCCGCGAACGCCTGCACGGCATGCATGGAGATGCCGCCAGCCTGTCGCTGACCGCCAACCATCCGGCAGGCGCGACCGCCCGCCTGACACTTCCCCTTCCACCCACCATCACGAGCCACCTCGCATGAGTCCACATACCCCACGCGCGCCGCGCGCCCTGATCGCCGAAGACGAACCCATCCTCGCCGCCGCCCTCGCACACGCCTTGCAACGGCTGTGGCCGGAGCTCGACATCGTTGCCACTTGCCCCAACGGCGTGGAAGCCTTGCGGCAAGGCCTGGCGCTGCAACCCGACATATTATTTCTCGACATCAAGATGCCGGGCAAGACGGGCCTGGAAGCGGCCGAGGAACTGGCGGAACAGTGGCCGGACGGCGTGCCTTTCCCCCACATCGTGTTTGTCACCGCCTACGACGAATATGCGCTGGCCGCCTTCGAACACGCGGCCGCCGATTACGTCTTAAAGCCCGTCAACGATGCGCGCCTGGGCAAGACGGTGGAACGCCTGCAGCAACGCTTGCGCGACAGCGCTGGCGGCAACGGCAACGCTACAGCTACGGCAAGCCCAACGCCAGCGACGTCGGCAGCCGAATCCGCCAGCGACGGCAACATGGCCCGCCTGCTGAGCCAGTTGCAAGCCATGCTGCCGCCAGCGCCGCGCCTGCAAATGATACGGGCCGCCGTCGGCAACAGCGTGCGCATGATCGCCCTGGCCGATGTCGTGTATTTCGAAGCGCTGGACAAATACATCAACGTCGTGTGCCAGGACAGCGAAGCGCTGATACGCACGAGCCTGAAAGAGTTGCTGCCCCAGCTGGACCCGCAACAATTCTGGCAAATCCACCGGGGCACCATCGTCAACGCCAGCGCCATCGCCACGGCCGTGCGCGACGAGGCCGGCAAGCTGTCGCTGACCCTGCGCCAGCATCCGGCGCAACTGCGCGTCAGCCCTTTATATGCCCATTTGTTCCGCCAGATGTAGCACGCCTAATGCAGCTGGTGCTTCAGGTCCGATAATTCATCATGCACCTTGAGCACGGCGCTCTTCATTTCCGGCGTCACGCTGGCCGCCGTGCCGCATGCCCGCTTGGCGCGGTCGCCCAGCGATTCCATCTGGTCGACGGCTTGCCGGATGCGCGCATCGTCCTGCGTGTCGATGGCTTGCCGCACGGCGTTCTTTTGCTGGTCCAGCTGGTTTATGCAATCCTTCAAGTCCATCGGCATGCCCTGCTGCTTGCCGCACAGCTGGGCCGCCTGGCCGATCGCATGTTCAATGGCGCCAAAGCGCCGTGCCACTTCCTTTACTTGCATCATGATGATCTCCTGTTCGCGTGGTGTCCGGGTTGGATCACCAGACTGGCGCAGGGTTCCCCGCCAGCCGCCATGGCATCGAAATTTCCATGTGGCACTTTTTTGTAAGCACTGGTGACATTTTAGATAATTATCAAATCCTTCAGATACATTGACGTACCTGAACCACCATGCCCTCCATGACCTCGCCAACTACCCTGCCCCGCCGTGCTCCCGGCCTGCTGCTGATCGTCCTGCTGCACCTTGGCTTTGCGTATATCGTCTTGCAGTCGCGGCCCCGCGCCGTCATGGATGAACACTTGCCGCAAGGCCCGGCCATCACCTGGCTGCGCCACACGCTCCCGGCGCCGCCCAAGCCGGTCCCCGTACCGTTGCCCGACGCAAAACCGGCCGCCGCACGCCCGCCGCGCCTGCCCGTACCGACGCGCGTCAGCCGCCCCTTGCCCGCTCCCGCCACCGAACAGGCGCCGGCGCCGGCAATGCCGGAAGCGATCACGCTCGTCGCGCCGCCCAGCGCGGCCGACATCCTGGCGCAAGCCAAGCGCGACGTAGGCAAGATCGACAAGGAGCTGCGCAAGGAATTCCCGCAACGGGGTGGGGAGAAATTCGACGACACGGGTTTCAAGCGCATGCAGCAGGGATTTGCCGAGGCCTACGCGGCCGTGCCGCCGAAATGGTACGAGGCCTCAAAAATCGAGGAAGTGGGCGCGAACGAGGCCAAGGGCAGCCGCACCTATAAAATCACCAGCGCGCTGGGCACCTTGTGCGTGACCACGCGCGCCGGCAAGCAGGGGGAAACGATGATCGGCAACTGCCCCAAATAACCGCTCAGCCCACGGCTTCGCGCGCGCCCAGCGGCTGCAAATGGCGCAGGCGCAAGGCGATCAGCACGCCGCCGCCCAGGCACAGGCCCAGCATGACGACCACGCCCGTCCAGCCGTCGAAGCCCCACATCATGCCCGAGGCAGACCCGATCAGGCTGGAACCCAGGTAATAGAACAGCAAATAAAAGGCCGAGGCCAGCGCCTGCGGCGCGCGGGCGCGGCGGCTGACCCAGCTGCTGGCGATCGAGTGCGAGGCGAAGAAGCCGAACGTGGCCAGCGCCATGCCGATGACGATCAGCGGCAGCGAGTCGAACAGGGTCAATACAATGCCGGACAGCATCACCGACAGCATGATCCACAGCACGCCCCGGCGCCCCAGGCGGTCCACCAGGCGGCCCGCCCAGACGGAACTGAAGATGCCGATCAGATACAAGAAGGCCAGCAAGCCGACCGTGCTCTGGCGCAAGCCGAAGGGCGCGGCCAGCAGGCGGTAGCCGATGTAGTTATACAGGCTGACGAAACAGCCCATCAGCACGAAGGCCAGGCAGAACAGCCACGGCAAGCCCTTATCCGAAAAATGCTGCTTGATGGCATGCGGCAAGGCATTCCAGCCCTTGGTGCTGGGCACGAAGTTCTTCGACGCGGGCAGGCTGCGCCAGAATTCCGCCGCCGCCAGCACGCCGGCCACGCCCAGCACGCCCAGGGCCCAGCGCCACGACAGGAAATCGCTGAGCATGGACGCCACCAGCCGCCCCGACATGCCGCCAAACGCGCTGCCGGCGATATACAGTCCCATCGACAGGCCCAGCGACGGCCCTTCGATTTCCTCGCCCAGATACGCCATGGCCACGGCCGGCATGCCGCCCAAGGCCACGCCCAGCGCGGCGCGGATCGCCAGCAACTGCGCATAATCCTGCGCGAACGCGGACAAAATGGTCAATATTGCGGCGGAAAACATCGACGCCACCATCAGCGGCTTGCGTCCCACCCTGTCCGACACGGCGCTCAGCAGCACCAGCGAGATGGCCAGCAAGCCGCTCGACACGGACAGGGACCAGCTGCTTTGCGCCGGCGTCAGATGGAACTGGTGCGACAGCAGCGGGAACAGGGGCTGGATGCAGTACAGCAAGCTGAAGGTGGAAAAGCCGCCAAAGAACAGCGCGCGGTTGCTGCGCTTGAATTCGATGGAACCCTTGGCGATGGCCGTGCGGGGAGCGGGAGCGGCAGGCGAAAGCGCCGGCGTGGCGGCGGAGGCATAAGCGAGCGATGAATCAGACATGGCCGTGTTCGTGAAAGAAGCGAGTCTTCATCTTAGGATTGCCAACTCATATCGTCCAATATATATTTAAGGCCCAACTCATACTTTAAAACGATTACTGGACGAATATGGAACTGCGCCACCTGCGTTATTTTGTCGCCGTCGCCGAGGAGTTGCACTTCACGCGCGCGGCCGAGCGCCTGCACATCGGCCAGCCGCCGCTGAGCCAGCAAATCCAGGCGCTGGAAGCGGAATTGGGCGCGCAGTTGTTCGAGCGCAACAAGCGCTCCGTGCGGCTGACGCAGGCGGGCACGCTGTTCCTCGACGATGCGCGGCGCATCCTGGCCCTGTCGGAACAGGCGGCCGTGACGGCGCGCCGGGCCCAGCGGGGCGAAGCGGGCGAATTGCGCATCGGTTTTACCTTTTCCACGCCGTTCACGCCGTATTTCGCCACCGTCATCAACCGCTACCGCCAGCTCTTTCCGCACGTCACATTGACCCTGCACGAGATGGCAACATTGCATCAACTGGAAGCGATCTCGGGGCGGACCATGGACCTGGGTTTCGTGCGCCCGCCGGAAACGACGTACCCCTCCGATATCAAGCTGACGCAACTGCGCCAGGACCCGCTGTTCCTCGTGCTGCCCGTCGCCCACGCGCTGGCGGCCAAGGAGGCCATCGCGATTGCCGACATGGCGGGCGAAGGTTTTGTCATGTATCCCAAGGATGCGGGCACGGGGATTTATCCGCAGATCTTTCGCCTGTGCAAGGCGGCCGGCTTCGTGCCCCAGGTGGCGCAGGAAGCGGGCGAGGCGTCGACCATCATCGGCCTGGTGGCGGCCGGCTGCGGCATTTCCGTGCTGCCCGCCTCGTTCGACCGCATCCGCATGGATGGCGTGTGCTACCGCCCGATCGACGACCCGCAGGCGACGACCAGTCTGTTACTGGCGCAAAGGGAAGAAGAAACGTCGCCGCTGGTGGCGGCATTCGTGAAACTGGCCGAGGAAGCGGCGCTGGAAGGGGGAGCGTAGGCCGGCAGGCGCCGGCCCACGTACTGCATTACGAGTAGTCGGCGTCCAGCTCCGAACCCGCATAGTTTTCCAGGTCCTCGAACAGGCTCTTCATGCTGGCCCGCGTGAGGATTTTATGCACGACGGTGCAGCTGCGGCGGTACGAAGCGATGCGGTCGAGCAACACCGGGTGATGCTGCACGGGCACCTTGGCCACCAGGGCGGCCCAGCCTTCCTCGAAGTCGGGCTTGTTCTTGCGCACGGAACGCACGAAGCGCTCGAACTCCTTCTGCCCCGTGCGCGCGATGACGCGCCCGCCGCCTTCGATGGCGAAGATGATGGCCAGGGCGATGACGCCCTCGGCATTCAAGTCGCTGTCGCTGACGGGGCCATTGTCGTGGTGGCGGCGCAGCCAGCCGGCCAGGCGCACGACGGCTTGCACTTCCTTGCGCTGTTGCAACTGCAACGCATACTTTTCATAGCCGGCCCAGTTCTGGTTCGGGTCGGCCTGGCAAATATCGATGAACAGCTCGCGCAGGCGCCGCTGCAGGTAGACGGGGTCCTGGTCGTATTCACCGACGAGGGCGTCTTCCGGCAGCTGCGACAATTCCTTGATCAGGCGAAAGCCCACCTGGAACGCGTGCTCGGCGCCGTGCTCGACGAGGAAATCGAGCGCGGCCTGGTCGCCTTCATGCGTGACGGCCTGCTCCAGGCCCAAGGACACGCCGCCCACCGTCAGGTACAGCGCTTTCTGGATGCCGTCGGCCGTGCGTTCATTCGTGAACTTCTCGGCCACCATGGCCGTGATGCCCGTCAATTCATCGGCCAGGTTCAGGGCCGCGTCTTCGCGCGGGTCGCCCGGCAACAGTTTGATGGCGCGCACCAGGCGCGGAAGATTCTCTACAACAATTGCTGGCAGCATTAGACGTTCCCTGCTTTCATCAAGAGAAAATGCCCGTGCCCAGGCTGCGGCGCGTGCTGGAACGCGGCGCGCTGCGCGTGCTCGGCACTTGCTTGCGCAGGCGGTACAGCAATTCCTTGGTACTGCGCTGCAACATGGTCGGCTCTTCGTCCGGGTCGTCCGAGTATTCCGCGTCGGCCAGGTCGGCGCTGTGGCGGAAATCGGGGAACAGTTCGAACAGCGAACGGTCCCAGCCGTCTTCATTCGCTTGCGCCAGCTCAATGGCCAGCGGCACGACGTCGTTGTCGGACGAGGTCACGCCCGTCACGTACGGTCCCTTGATGACGATTTCGCCCGCCACTTCGAGGATTTCCTTCGGCGCCATCGAGAACAGGATGGCGAACGCCGTCGCGCCCCAGTCGGTAGCGGACGCTTCGAGCAGCAGCTCGCGGCGGCGCTCGGCGTCGTCGGTGGAAAACACCACGCCGTGGATGTGCGCGAACAGCGCTTCGGCGATGCGTTCCGGATCATCCTCGATCTGGTCGTCGCTCCAGGTGGCGGCGATGAAGGCCAGGCTGTCGGCCCAGGCTTTCGGCGGTACCAGCAAGGTCGCCAGCGACATCTTGCCGCCATCGAAGCCGGCCAGGTGCAGGGCCGTCACTTGCGGCGGGATGGCATTCAGCACTTCCACCACGGCAAGATCGCCGTACTGGTCGGCCGCGTCGGCAAACGCCTGCTCGGCGTGGCCCAGCGAACCGGACAGCACCAGCTCCGTGACCTGTTTCGTCAGCGCGGGAAGATTGCTCTTTTGATCCGCATTTTGCTTGTCATTATCGGCCATGGTCATCTCCATCCTGGTCAAACATCTGGGCGAAATCGTCGGTCGCTTCGTCTTCATCGTGCTCGTCGTCGCCGTCGTCATTGGCGGCCAGCTGGTCGAGCGACTGGTCGTCGTCGTCCCACAGGCGGGGATTCTTGTGCAGGAAGGCCGTGATGATGGCCTGGCGCGCCAGGTCGGGGAAGCTTTCCTCGATGGCGGCGTACATCTTGGCCGCTTCCGGCGCGGCGCAGGCGGCCATGGAAAACACGCGGGCCGTATCGCCGAATTCGTAGTCTTCGCTTTCGGCCAGCAAGCCCTTCGGGTCGCTGAAGGTGATGTGGTCGACCAGCGCGAAGGCCAGCATGTTCACGTCTTCGATGCCGCCGCCGCTCGCGTATTCACCGACCAGCGCATCGACCATGCTTTTGTAGTTCTTGCGGTTCGGCGGGTCGCCGAGGATGCCTTCGATCTGGCCTTCCAGCTCGCGCGACTGATACGCGAATTCAGGGTGTACTCTTCTCATGCTGTGCTTTCCAATGTGGTGCGCGGCACTTTTACTTAAAAGCAAAAGCACCATTGTTTGTTGTTTTTCAAATCATTCAGGCTGGCCGGACAGCCGCCAGCAGGCTTAATCTGCCGGTAGGACGGTGCCATGCAGGCGGAACACGCCGCACCACAGGGCATAGGCTTCCGCTTCCGGATCGATGATGATGCGGTGGTTCACGCTCTGGTCGTATTCGGCGCGCTTGGCCGGGTCGGCCAGGATTTCATACGCCTTGGTGACGCTCTTGAAGCGCGCCTCGGCGCCGGGGGCCTGGTTGCGGTCGGGGTGGAAGCGCATGGCCAGCGAACGGTAAACCTTCTTGATTTCATCGTCGCTGGCATTGGGCGCGACACCGAGGACGTTATATAAATTTTCCATAAAAGGCTCCGGGGTCACGTTTTTCTACTAATTAAAGGCGAATTATCCTATAGAACGGCGTCCGCGTCGCTTGCATGCCGGGAAATGGGGGCAAATACGTGCTTATAAAGCGCTTGCGGTACGGTAAAATGCTTTTTACTGTCACTCTTCCGCATTGATCAATGAGCAACGATAAACCGAATAACGCCGCGCCGGCGCTGGCGCCCAATTTCTTGCGTAACATCATCGAAGCCGACCTGGCTGCCGGCGCCCATGTGCGTCCCGGCCTGCCCCAGGTGATCACGCGTTTCCCGCCGGAGCCGAACGGCTACCTGCACGTGGGCCACGCCAAGTCGATCTGCGTCAACTTCGGCCTGGCGCGCGATTACGCCGGCCAGTGCAACCTGCGTTTCGACGACACCAACCCGGCAAAGGAAGAGCAGGAATACGTCGACACCATCATGGACAGCGTGAAATGGCTGGGCTTTGACTGGGAACCGAAGCAGGCCGATGGCCAGAGCCACCTGCATTACGCGAGCGACTATTTCGACCAGTTGTACGCGATGGCCGAGTACCTGATCACGGCCGGCTTAGCCTATGTGGACAGCCAGAGCGCCGAAGACATGGCCGCCAACCGGGGCAATTTCGGCCAGGCGGGCAAGAATTCGCCGTTCCGCGACCGTCCGCGCGACGAATCGCTGGCCCTGTTCCGCGCCATGAAGGCGGGCCAGTTCAAGGATGGCGAACACATCCTGCGCGCGAAGATGAGCGAAGATGCCATGAGTTCGCCGAACATGAACTTGCGCGACCCGGCCATCTACCGCATCCGCCATGCGCACCACCACCGCACGGGCGACGCCTGGTGCATCTATCCGATGTACGACTACACGCACCCGATCTCGGACGCGCTGGAAAACATCACGCATTCGATCTGCACCCTGGAATTCCAGGACCACCGCCCATTCTACGACTGGCTGCTGGAAACCCTGTCGGCCGGCGGCTTCTTCCAGCAACCGGTGCCGCACCAGTTCGAATTCTCGCGCCTGAACCTGACCTACATCGTCACCAGCAAGCGCAAGCTGCGCCAGCTGGTGGAAGAAAAAATCGTCGACGGCTGGGACGACCCGCGCATGCCGACCCTGGTGGGCATGCGCCGCCGCGGCTACACGCCGGAAGCGATTCAATTGATGTGCGAACGCACGGGCGTGACGAAATCCGACGGCTGGATCGACTACAGCGTGCTCGAAGGCTGTTTGCGCGAAGACCTGGACCCGAAGGCGCCCCGTTCGGTGGCCGTGCTGCGTCCGTTGAAACTGATCATCGACAACTTCCCTGAAAACGACAGCGTGGAATGCACGGCGCCCGTGCACCCGCACTTCCCGGAGCGCGGCTTGCGCACCTTCCCCATCTCGCGCGAGCTGTGGATCGAGGAAGACGACTTCATGGAAGTGCCGAACAAGGGCTATTTCCGCCTGTATCCGCCGATCGACGACAAGCCGGGCAGCAAGGTTCGCTTGCGCTACGGCTACGTGATCGAGTGCACGGGCTTTGACAAGGATACGGACGGCAAGGTCATCGCCGTGCATTGCACCTACTTCCCGGACAGCAAGTCGGGCACGGAAGGCAGCGCCAATTACAAGGTCAAGGGCAATATGCACTGGGTCAGCGCGCCGACGGCCATTCCCGCCGAAGTACGCCTGTACGACCGCCTGTTTACGGACCCGCAGCCGGACGCGGGCGGCAAGGACTTCAAGCTGGCCCTGAATCCGCTGGCCAAGGAAGTGGTGCAAGCGTGGCTGGAACCGGGCGCGGAACTGGCCCAGCCGGAACAGCGCTTCCAGTTCGAACGCCACGGCTATTTTGCGGCCGACCGGGTCGACAGCCAGCCGGGCAAGCCCGTCTTCAACCGCATCGTCACCCTGAAAGACAGCTGGCAGCCCGCCAAATAAGGGCTGGACGGCACACGAAAAAAACCGCTGCGGCGGTTTTTTTTCGTTTCAAAGAGAAATATTGCCTGTTGACTATATTCACGATAGTTTTGTATATTAGGCAGCTATTGAGCAATTTGCAATTTCGATAGTCCTTGTGCAACTGAGTACAGCCACCACCACACAGGCGGCACCCGATTCCTCTTCCTGATGCGGATGGCGATGTCTTCTACTGCCGGCGAACACCCCTTAGCTGCTGAAAAAAGACCGCTGTGGCTGTTCGGCTTTGTCGTGTCGACGATGGTGGGCCTGCTGTTCTACATGGCCGCTTCGCTGTCGATCGAAAGCGATGCCAGCGAACAATTCAACAATCTGGCGCGCAACACCCAGAAAAACATCGAATCGCGCACCAAGTCGTATGCCAACCTGCTGCGCGGCACGGCCAGCCTGTTCCAGGCCAACGAACACGTGAGCCGCGAGCAATTCCACCGCTACGTGGCCAACATCGCCCTGCAACAGAACTATCCGGGCGTGATGAATCTCAATTACAGCCAGGAACTCGACGAGACGCAGCGCGCCGCTTATGAAGCGGCCATGCGGCGCGACTATCCGCCCGGGCGCGACGGCTATCCGGCGTTTGCCATCCACCCGCCCGGCCCGCGCGCCCAGTATTCCGTGCTCGTATACATCGAGCCGATCGCCAGCGCCCCGGAAAAGTATGGCTACGACATCGCCTCGCGCCCGCAGATCGCCGAAGCGCTGGCGCAGTCGCGCGATTCCGGCCACATCAGCAATTCCGGCGTGCCCGTGCCGATGGACGGCCGTCCTCAGCTGACGGGCATGGCCATGCGCCTGCCCGTGTACCGCTTCGGCATGCCCGTCGAGACGGTGGAGCAGAGGCGCGCCGCTTACCAGGGGTCCGTCGGCATCGGCTACGACCTGGTGACGATGATGCGCAGCGCGCTGGCCGACATGCCGGTACGCAACGTCCGCCTGACCCTGTTCGATATCGGCCCGCAGGCGCTGCAACAGCGGGACGTGCCGCTGCAGTTGCCGCACGACATGCGCCCCATCTTCGACAGCACGGCGGCGGGCATGCATGCGCCATGGTGGCAGCCCGGCAGTTCGGGCCGCTACCTGAGCAGCACGCTGCTGATCGAGCACAATGGCCGCGCCTGGCAAGCGCTGTTCAGCGTGCGCAAGAGCGACCTGTATTCGCGCTTCGACGCCTTCCTGCCGTGGCTGGCCCTGCTGATCGGCTTTGCCAGCACCATGCTGCTGTACGTGCTGTTCCATACCCTGGCGTCGTCGCGCCGGCGCGCCATCCAGATGGCGACGGGCATGACGGAGGAATTGCGCGCCAGCCAGATCCGATTGCAACTGTCGCACCAGAAACTGCGCCGCCTGGCCGCGCACGCCGACCAGATCAAGGAAGAAGAGCGCAAGCGCATCGCGCGCGAGATTCACGACGACCTGGGACAGAATCTGCTGGTCCTGCGCATCGACGCCGACATGCTGGCCTCGCGCACGCAGCGCCGCCACCCGCGCCTGAACGCCCGCGCCCGTTCGACCCTGGAACAGATCGACGCCACCATCAAGAGTGTGCGGCAGATCATCAACGACTTGCGCCCTACCGTGCTGGACCTGGGCGTGAATGCGGCCGTCGAATGGCAGGTGGCGCAATTTCGCCAGCGCACGGGCATCGCCTGCGAAGTGAGCGAAAGCCATGACGACATTTGCCTCAGCGACCAATGCGCGACGGCCCTGTTCCGCATCCTGCAAGAGTCGCTCAGCAATATTTCCCAGCATGCGAATGCCAGCCGCGTGCAGGTCAAGCTGGAAAAATGCCGCGATACGGTGTCGATGAGCGTCAGCGACAACGGCGTGGGCGCGGCCATCGACGGGCGCAACAAGCTCGGCTCGTTTGGCCTGGTGGGGATAGAAGAACGCATCAAGTTGCTAGGTGGCACTTTTTACATCGAAAGCAGCCCCGGCGCCGGCATGAGCGTGCACGTCAGCGTGCCGCTGGGCGCGGACGCCACCGCGTTTCCCTACGAGGAAGAAAGCCGGGCCAGCGGCTGACCGGCACGCGCCCCGCATGAATCAAGCTCAGCTTGCATATTTCGTAATAAGATGCAATATTGATGTAGAACAACTTAGCGCCTGCCCGCCATGGGCAAGGCATTCCTTGACTACTTGCCAGGAGTACGCACGCGCCGCTTTCCCTTGTTTCACCGTATTTCCCACAACGCTCTTTACCAAAGGACATTCATGGATACGAACGACAGTTTCAAGGCTATTGCCGATTTGAATTTGGACGCGATCAAGGTCAAACTGATGCACCGGGAGTCAGGCGAAGGATGGAGTCTGGAGAAGGCCAACGCGGTGGAATTCGAATACCGCCGCTTCCTGATCCTGATGAAACAGTTTCCGCAAGAAGAGACGGCGCCCCTGATGGACGTCGATACCTTCTGGCACTACCACATCCTCGATACCCTGAAATATGCGGCCGACTGCGAACAGGTGTTCGGCTACTTCCTCCATCACTTCCCCTACATCGGCTTGCGCGGCGAGGACGACGAAGCGGCGCACCATCGCGTGGGCGAGCGCATGAAGCAGTTGTATGAACAAACGTTCGGGGAAGATTATATCCGCGCTGAAACCGCGTATTCGGGGCGCGCCGTACAGGCGGCGTATTCGGGACGTGCGGTGCAGGAGACGGCTTACTCCGGCCGCGCCGTGCAAACGGCGTTTTCCAGTGCGGCGGTGCAAGCGACGGCTTACTCGGGCCGGGCCGTGCAAACGGCGTTTTCCAGTGCGGCAGTGCAGGCGACGGCGTATTCGGGCCGCGCGACCGGGGCTGCCAACACCGCATTTTCCAGCGCCCCTGCCTCACTGGCCGCAGCGGTGGTCAAGTCGTCCTCGACTGGCCTGGAAATGGGGCGCTTCTATGTCGATCGTCCGGTGCTGAACCGCGACCCGCAATAGAAAAGCGGAAAACAGATGTGGCTGCCGCACGCGGCAAGCCTGACGTACCCAGACGGCACCTCTCAGTTTGCCGTCTGTCAGGCGCTCTTAGGCAGCCATCAACTCGCGCAGTTCACGAATGCTGAAATCGCTGATTTCATGCATGCGGATGAGGATCGTGGCGCCGATCGGCAAGGTATTGTGACGAATCTTGCTGATGACCGGTGGCGCCACTTCCAGGGCTCGCGACAAGGCGGCATCGTTTTTCAGTTGCAGCTTGTCGATGATCGCATCGAGGACGCGATTCGGGTTGTAGGTAGGCAAAGAGGTAATTTGTTTGAGAGACATGATCGAAAATCCGTACTTGTTGTATTAGAGCAAAAAGAAACCGAATGTCTCTTCTGCAATAATTCAGGGTAAACACACTAAAAAGCGCCATCACTTATGCGGCTTTTACGCCGCAAACAATATAATACACGCTATTGTTGATTTTTGCGTAACTTAACGCAAAATTGTGATAATTGAAGAGAATTGACGCACTTGGAATGTGCTAGAGGATAACTCAAATTGGAAAAATTTGCTGCAAGTCATCAATTTTTACGATGAGCAACACCGCTATGCATGAGCCAAGCTATGGCCATGAGGGCGCTCAGGCGCGCCATTTCGGCAGATAGATGCCAGCCTTCCGCGGCCACGCCGGCCGGGGTGGCAAGCGGGCACGTACCCGGAACGGCATCCACGCGGCACCAGGCCAGTTGCCGGCGGATTTCATCGGGCGGCGGCGGCGGCTGCAGCGCACGTTCGCGACGGCGCATGTAAGCGCGTACCTGTTCCTTGCTGGGGTGACTCGTAGCTCGCATGGCTCGCTCCTGCTGACGGGAAACAGCGTCACGCTATGCAGAGCCCGCCACAAGAGCCCAGACGCGTGACGACATTGCTCACCATATCGCCAGCGCGCCATGACGCGTTTGCGCTGCGTCAAAGGTCACGGCCCCGGTGTTGCGCCGAGACCCGTACTGCGCCATGGCCCCAGCGGCCAGGCCCATATTCTTATTTCTTTTGCTGGCGCACGCGCTGCTGCTGCTTTTCCTGCGTTTGCTGGCGATTCTGCTTGCGCTCGAACAAGGTGACCGCATCTTTCTTGGCTTGTTCGACGGTACGCATTTCCTCATGCGCATCGTGCGGGACAAAAAATTCGGCGTCCTGCGCGGCCACGACGAGCTTGATGGCGGCCTCGTCGTCGAGGTCGTACAGTTCCGTCAGGACGGTGGTGACCTCGTCCAGGTATTCTTCGTAAGTGAGGGTGCTCATGCTGTAGTCCTTAAGTGAGTGGCGCAGCGCGGGAACGGCGCGCTGCGCGCCGGCCCAGCAAAGTGCGCAGATAACCGGCCATTTTACCCGATGCCGGCGCCATCGGCTGCCATCGCCTGCAAGGCATCGGCCACGCGCGCGTAGCGCAGGCGCACGCCCAGCTCGCGCTTGAGGCGGGTATTGTGCAGGCGGCGCGATTCGGACATGAACGACAGCAGCATCGGCGTGACCACTTGCCGCAGCTCGGCCCGCGGCAGGCGCGGCGGGCGCGGCAAGCCGAACGTATCGGCCACGGCATCGAAATACTCGGCCATCCTGAGTTCGCTGTCATCGCTGGCGTGATACACGCGTCCCGGCTTGCCCCGCCACAAGGCCCGTTCGATGACGCGCGCCAGGTCATCGGCATGGATATGGTTGGTGTACACATCGTCGCTGGCTTCCAGGGCCGGCGTGCCTTCGCGCAAGCGCTTCAGCGGCAGGCGGTCTTGCGCATAAATGCCCGGCACGCGCAGGATGGCCACGCTGGCGCCGCGGCGCGCGCCCCAGCCGCGCAAGACCTGTTCGGCGTCCACGCGCCGCTTCGCGCGCGCATTCGCCGGCGCCGTCGGCCGCGTCTCATCGACCCAGGCGCCGCCGCAATCGCCATACACGCCGCTGGTGCTCACATACACCATGCGTGCATGCTCGGGTAAAATGGCGACCAGATTGCGCGTGCGCCGGTCCAGCAAGCCCGACGACATGGGCGGCGCCAGGTGCACGACCATCGTCGCCAGTCCCGCCAGCCGTTTCAGGCTGGCGCGCTCGTCGAGGTTGGCCACGATGGGCACGGCGCCGGCCGCCCGCAACTGCGCGCAGCGCGCCGGCTGGCTGGTGACGGCAAAGACGCGAAAGCGCGCGCGCAGCAGGGGCAGCAGCCGCATGCCGACGTCGCCGCAGCCCAGGATCAGCAAGCGCGGCAAGCCTGACGGCTTGCGCAAAGAGTGCATTAACATATTTTTCATCTCAAGGATTGTATGACTTTTCAAATTACTGTTCAGCCCAGCGGCCACCAATTCAGCTGCGAAGCGGACGAAACCGTCCTGTCGGCGGCGATACGCGCCGGCGTCGGCCTGCCGTACAGCTGCAAAAGCGGCGCCTGCAGTTCCTGCAAGGGCAAGATCGTGTCCGGCAGCGTACAGCATAAGCCATACCAGGCCCGCTCCCTGACGGAAGATGAAGCGGCGGCCGGCTACTCGCTGCTGTGCTGCGCCGTGCCCCAGGGCGACCTGGTGGTGCAGGCGCGCGAAGTGGCGGGCAGCAGCGACTACCCGATCAAGAAAATGCCGTCGCGCGTGACCACCATCGAGAAAATCGCGCCCGACGTCGTCGTGCTGACCCTGCAATTGCCAGCCAGCGAGCGCCTGCACTACCGCGCCGGACAGTATATCGAAATCATGCTGCGCGACAACAAACGCCGCAGCTACAGCATGGCCAGCGCGCCCGTCGAAGGCGGCCCCGTGAGCCTGCACGTCCGCCACATGCCGGGCGGCCTGTTCACCGACCAGGTGTTCGGCAGCATGAAGGAGCGCGACATCCTGCGCTTCGAAGGCCCGATGGGCACCTTCTTCCTGCGCGAAGATTCCGACAAGCCCGTCGTGCTGCTGGCCTCGGGCACGGGCTTTGCCCCCTTGAAAGCCATCGTCGAGCACATGATCAACGAGCAGTCGCCGCGTCCGATCACCCTGTACTGGGGCGGCCGCCGGCCGCACGACCTGTACATGGACGCCCTGTGCCGCCAGTGGGCCGCCGACTTGCCGCAGTTCACCTATGTGCCCGTCGTGTCGGACGCGCTGCCGGAAGACGCGTGGCAAGGCCGCACGGGCTTCGTGCACCAGGCCGTCATCGCGGACTTGCCGGACATGTCCGCGTATCAAGTGTATGCCTGCGGCGCACCGATCGTCGTCGAGTCGGCCAACCGCGATTTCGTGCAATTGTGTCAATTGCCGGCCGACGAGTTTTACGCGGACGCCTTCACCACGGAAGCCGACCTGGCCAAGTAAGCATCCAGACAGCGGGGTGCTGCTGGCGCGGCATCCGCTGCCGCTCCACCCCGCTGTTTCCTGGAAATTTCATGTCTCTCGCCTCTGCCGGCAACGGCTTCAGTATCCTGCGTCACCGCAACTTCGCCTGTTATCTTTCCGCCCGCGTGCTGGGCACGGTGGCCGTGCAGATGCAAAGCGTGGCCATCGGCTGGCAGGTGTACCAGATCACGGGCAGCCTGTTCGACCTGGGCCTGATCGGCCTGGCGCAATTCGCCCCCTTCCTCGTGCTCATCTTGCCGGCCGGCCACGTGGCCGACCGCTACAACCGCCGCAACATCATCGCGTGGTGCCTGGCGGCGCAACTGGCGTGCGCGCTGGCCCTGCTGGCGTTTACGTTAAGCAATATTTCCATCGTCTGGCCCGTGTTTGCCGTGCTGGTGCTGTTCGGCAGCGCGCGCGCCTTCATGATGCCGGCCACGCAAGCCGTGCTGGTCAACATGGTGCCCACGCAACACTTCAGCCGCGCCGTCGCGCTCAGCTCGTCCAGTTCGCACGTGGCCATCATCCTCGGCCCCACCCTGGGCGGCTTGCTGTACTACTTCGGCCCCAAGGTCGTGTATCTGATCTCGTCCGCGCTGCTGGTCGTGTCCGTCCTGCTGATGCGCGCCACCACCCCGGCGCCGCAAGTGGTGAAACGCGAACCCGTCAGCTGGCATACCCTGCTCGAAGGCTTGCGCTTCGTCTGGTCGAAGCCCATCGTGCTGGGCGCCATTTCGCTCGACCTGTTTGCCGTGCTGTTCGGCGGCGCCACGGCCCTGCTGCCGGCGCTCGCGCATGACGTGCTGCATGCCGGACCCAGCGGCCTGGGCTTGCTGCGCACGGCGCCGGGCGCCGGCGCCGCCCTGTGCTCGATCGCGCTGGCCATGTTTCCCATCACGCGCCGCGTGGGCGCGTGGATGTTCGGCGGCGTGGCCGTCTTCGGCCTGGGCACCCTGGTGCTGGGCAGCACCAGCTATTTCCCGCTGGCCCTGACGGCGCTGTTCCTGATGGGCGCCGGCGACATGGTCAGCGTCTACATCCGCCACCTGCTGGTGCAGTTCGAGACGCCGGACGAGATCCGCGGCCGGGTCAGCGCCGTGAACGCCGTCTTCATCGGCGCCTCGAACGAGCTGGGCGAATTCGAATCGGGCTTGACGGCCGGCTGGTTCGGCCTCGTGCGCGCCGTGCTCTTCGGCGGCGCCGCCACCCTGGCCGTGACGGGTATCTGGGCCGTGCTGTTCCCCGTACTGTCGCGCATGGACCGCTTCCCCCACCACGAGAAGGAAGCGGCCGCCAGGACGGCCACCGCGACAAGCGCATAAGGTCTAAGATGCGCTATCCCCACTGACGAATCCGCACCATGAAAATCACGCTTCCATTCCACGGCTTCATCCGCAGCCGCCCCCACCTGAGCATGGCTACGGCCATCGGCGTGGCGGCCGGCCTGCTGCTGCCCGCATCCTGGCAACAGATGACGCGTTTGCTGACGGCGTGGAATGTCGCCGTCTGGTTCTACCTGGCGACGATGGCCTGGATGATGATGCGCGCCAACCACCACAAGGTCAAAGCCATGGCGGCGCGCCAGGATGAGCGGGCGGCAACCGTCCTGTCGGCCCTGTCCGTCGCATCCGTGATGAGCCTGGTGGCCATCGTTTCGCAGCTGTCCTCGATGAAAGACATGGCGCCGGACGAGCGCGCGCTGCATTACGGCCTGACGATCCTCACCCTGGTCGGTTCCTGGTTCCTCGTCGGCACCCTGTTCTGCTTTCATTACGCCCACCTGTACTACCAGGCCGATCCCGCGCTGCGCCCCCTGAAGTTTCCCGACGACGAGCAAAGCCCCGATTACTGGGATTTCCTGTATTTCGCCTTCACCATCGCCGTCGCCGTGCAAACGTCGGACGTTTCCGTGCAGACGCGCATGATGCGGCAAATCGTGCTGGGACAATCCGTGCTGAGCTTTTTCTTCAACCTGGTCGTGCTGGGACTGTCGATCAATATCGCGGCCGGTCTCATCAATGGCTGAGGGTAAATAATTTCGTAGTGGAAACTTGACCTGGCTGAAGGGTTAAGCTCATCTTAATCGTGCGCACCCTCTTGAAATACTGGAAAGAGGAGTAAGATAAGTCATGCACAGGGATCAAGTGCATGAGGCAAGAACCAGGCGCCGACGCGCCCCGGCAGCGGGTTTGACCACTGCCATGCAAGGCGCCTGAGATGGGTTTTTTTTGAATTGACAGGAGTAAGCATATGCAAATCAATATTCATACCGACAGCACCATCGCCAACACCGCTGGACTGAACGAACATGTGCAATCCGTACTTGAAAGCGCACTGAACCGCTTCCGCGACAACCTGACCCGCATCGAAGTCCACATCAGCGACACGAATGGCCCGAAAGGCGGCGCCGACGATATCCGCTGCGTCATGGAAGCACGCGTTGCTGGCTATCAACCGATCGCCGTGACCGAACAGAACGCCACCGTGCATCAATCCGTTGCCGGCGCCACCGACAAACTGAAACGCGCCATCGATAGCGCCCTGGGCCGCCTGCAAGACAGCAAGCGCCACGCCACCGGCAAGAATGCCGTGATCGATACGGCCGAAGCGGAAGAAACCGCCGAGTAATCCCCACCCGCAGGATTTCCAGAGACTGAGGCAGCCGTTCAAGGCTGCCTTTGCACATCCGGCCCGCCTTTCGCGCGCGGCAACATCCATAACAAAACCGCAAGCATTCCTGCGTATTGACGCGGCAATGAAATAATTGTCGTATTTCTCACAGTAAGTGACCTCAAGCAAGCCTTTGGCGTTACAGCCAAGGCCGCTTTACGCTATCATGAAGCTACCGGCCCCCTGCTCGCGCGCCGGCTTTTTGAAAGTGTGATTGTGGAACAGATCGGCAACTTCGGCGCTTCAGGCTGCAACATCGGCGATTTACAGCTATTTCGCGATGGGGCGGATAGCCAGACGGCCGCCATGCTGGCGCCCTGCCCCGTGATGCGCCTGGAAGCGGGCGAAGCCATTGCCGACACGCAAGGCGCCAGCCTGTACATCGTCCTGCGCGGCTCGCTGGCCGTGGCCGCCGACACCCACACGGGCATGGATGACGGCACCGTCAGCAAGGTCTTGCCCGGCGAAAGCGTGGGCGAACAATCGGTGCTCGATGAAGCGAGCAACCTGGCCGCCATTTCCGCCCTGGAAGAAACCGATTTGCTGGTGATCGACGCGGCCATCGTCTGGGAATTGATCGAACAGTCGAACGGCCTGGCGCGCAACCTGCTGCGGCTGCTGTCCTTCCGCATCCGCGCCGCCAATGCCCTGCTGCGCCGGCGCCAAAAACTGGGCGAATTCTACCGCCAGCTGTCGATGGTCGACAGCCTGACGGGCTTGTACAACCGCGCCTGGCTGACGGATTTACTGCCCAACATGATCGTCACGGCCCACGCCAGCGGCTCGCCGCTGTCGCTGGTGATGATAGACCTCGACCATTTCAAGCGCTTCAACGACACGCACGGCCACCAGGCGGGCGACCAGGCACTGCGCATCGCCGCGCAAGTGCTGGGCGCAGCCCTGCGGCCCACGGATTTTGCCGTGCGCTACGGTGGCGAGGAAATGATGGTGATCTTGCCCGATACCAACGAACACGTGGCCTTGCGGGTGGCCGAGCGCTTGTGCGAGCGCATGCAGCTCGCCGTCATCTTCGCCGACATGCGCAGCGCCTTGCCGCACATCACGGGTTCCTTCGGCGTGGCCAGCCTGGCGGCCGAACAGGACGACCATGCGCTGATCGCCGCAGCCGACGCGGCGCTCTATCGCGCCAAAGCATCGGGCCGCAACAGGGTCATGCTGTAGTTCAGGCAGCCTTGCTGTCGGCCGGCTTGCCAGCATCCGGCTTGGCGGCATCATCCTTCTTGCTGCTGTGCGCGGCGATGAAGTCGGCATAGCCCTTTTGCACCAGCTCGTACGTCTTGTCGATATTGCCGGCGATGTCGCCATTCAGCACTTTCAAGCCGCCCAGGATGTCGCGCGCTTCCTTGAAGCCTTTTTCCATGCCGCCGCTGATGGTGTCCATGAACTTGGTCAAGGCCGTATCGTCGTCCAGGCCGGGATTCTGTTTCTTGAAAGCATCAAAAAATCCCGTCGACAGCGATACAATGCGGTTCGCCGTCGCTTCGGCGCTGTTATCCTGCGAGGCCGCGTTCTGGATCGCGTCCTCGCCGTACTGGCCCTTCAGCGCTTCATTGATGTTGGTGATGGCCGTCTTGTACAGCAGCGCCAGCGGCTCGTTCTCGGAACCGATCGACACGTTCAGCGACGCCTGCATGATGGAAGCGTTCAATTGCAGCTTGGTGCGGTCATTCACGCTCATTTCAGCGTTGACGCCGTCCTTTTGCTGGACTTTATCGTCCTTGCCGGCAACGCCCGTACTGACGGAAGTCACGGAAGGGGTGGAATTGCCGCTTGCGGCGATGGGAATTGACACGATAGACCTCCTTGAACGGGCAATATATGCCACCATGCGGGAAACGCGATGATGACCATCCTCTCGTGTAGTATCGGCAGGTTTTCAGAAAACTGTAGCAGCGGCCGCTTTTGGCGGCCCGGATAACCAATCAAGCAACGACCATCAATGACTAACCAGACCTTTCTTTGGCACGACTACGAAACCTTTGGCGCCCAGCCGCGCCGCGACCGCCCGGCCCAGTTCGCCGCCATCCGCACGGATGCCGACCTCAACGAGATCGGCGAACCCATCATGCTGTATTGTCAGCCTGCCAATGATTTCCTGCCCGACCCGCAATCGTGCCTGATCACGGGCATCACGCCGCAGCAGTGTCTGCAGCTGGGCGTGCCCGAACACCAGTTCGCCGCCACCATCGAAGCGGCCTTTTCGGAGCCAGGCACCATCGGCGTGGGCTACAACACCATCCGTTTCGACGATGAAGTCACGCGTTTCCTGTTCTGGCGCAACCTGATCGACCCGTATGCGCGCGAATGGAAGAACCATTGCGGCCGCTGGGACATCCTCGACGTGGTGCGCATGACACACGCGCTGCGCCCGGAAGGCATCGCATGGCCGAAGCGCGACGATGGCCAGACCAGTTTTAAACTGGAACACTTGAGCAAGGCCAATGGCCTGGTCCACGAAGCGGCGCATGATGCACTGTCCGACGTGCGCGCCACCATCGCCCTGGCACGCCTGATCAAGGAAAAGCAGCCGAAACTGTTCGAATTCTGCCTGGCGCTGCACAAGAAGGACAGGGTCGCCAGCGAAATGGGCATGCACCTGGCCGCCGGCGAGCGCCAACCCTTCCTGCACGTGTCGGGCATGTTCCCCGCCGAACGGGGCTGCCTGGGCGTCGTCTGGCCGCTGGCCACGCATCCGAGCAATAAAAATGAAATCCTCGTCTGGGATTGCGCCTACGACCCGCGCGAACTGTTTACCCTGGACGCCGACACCATCCGCACGCGCCTGTTCACGCGCAAGGACGCCATGCCGGAAGGCATGACGCGCCTGCCCGTGAAAAGCGTGCACCTGAACAAGTCGCCCATGCTGGTCGGCAATTTAAAGACCTTGTCGCCGGCCATGGCCGCGCAATGGGGCATCGATCTGGACGCGGCGAAGGTCAACGCGCAATTCGCCGCCACGGCGCCGAACATGGATGCCGTCTGGGCCGAAGTGTTCCAGCGCCCGGGCGCGAATGCCGCGCTGGACGTGGATGAGGATTTGTACAATGGTTTCGTCAGCAACGACGACCGCCGCCTGCTCGAATCCTTGCGCCGCGACACGCCGGCCAAGCTGGCCACGGCCCGCCCCTCGTTTGCCGATGAACGCCTGCAGGAACTGCTGTTCCGCTACCGCGCCCGCAATTTCCCGCAAACCCTGAGCGAAGCGGAAAGCCTGCGCTGGGAACAGCACCGCGCCGCCCGCCTGTTCGACGGCGACGCCGGCGCCCGCACCATCGAAATGCTGTTTACGGAAATCGACGTGCTGTCGGAATCCGTCGATGAGCGGGGCGAGGAAATTCTGGGAGAACTCTACGATTACGCGGAGATCGTTGCCCCGCAGCGCGATTAGTCGCACCTAACCAAACCTACTGCGCGTCGGTATAGGTGGCCTGCGATGCTCACCGTACTCCAGTACGGTTGCGCTTCTCGGCCACCTCTCCCTTCCGCTCGCTACGGTTTTGTTAGGCGCTGTGAGGCTGACTGTATATCGTTTTTAAACCGAACGGTGCGCGTTGATGGCATCGCGCGTTTCAATGGCCACGCGGCGCGCCGCGTCGGCGAAGTCTTCGCCCGCCTGCGGCGTGGCGTAGATGATGGCGCGCGACGAGCTGATCATCATGCCCATGCCGTTCGCCGTCTGGCCCGCGCCGACGGTGGCGGCGATGTCGCCGCCCTGGGCGCCGATGCCCGGCACCAGCAGCGGCATGTCGCCGACGATGGCGCGCACCTGCGCCAGTTCTTCAGGGAAGGTGGCGCCGACGACGAGCGCGCACTGGCCGTTTTTATTCCACTTTTCGGCCACCAGGCGCGCCACGCGCTGGTACAGCGGTTCGCCGTCCGTATTCAGGAATTGCAGGTCCGAGCCGCCCGGGTTCGACGTGCGGCACAGGATGATCACGCCGCGGTCTTTCCACGCCAGGTAGGGATCGAGCGAATCCTCGCCCATGTACGGGTTCACGGTGACGGCATCGGCGCCGTAGCGCTCGAACGCTTCGCGCGCGTATTGCGTGGCTGTCGCGCCGATGTCGCCCCGTTTCGCGTCGAGGATCAGGGGGATGTGCGGATAATTCTCGCGCACGTAGCGGCAGATGTCTTCCAGCTGCTTTTCCGCGCCCAGCGCGGCAAAATACGCGATCTGCGGCTTGAAGGCGCAAGCCAGGTCGGCCGTGGCATCGATGATGCGCGTGCAAAAGGTGGTGATTCCATCAGGCAGGTCGCGCAGTTCGGCCGGCAGTTTCGCCAGGTCGGGGTCCAGGCCCACGCACAGCAGGGAATTATTGGCCGTCCACGCGGCGGATAATTTATTGATGAAATTCACGGCACACCTTCTCTATATTCAGTTGCAAACCCCGTATTGTAACGCGGCGCAGGCTTGCCACGGCGTCACAAGGCGGTCGGGGCCGGCGGCCGGCGCTTATTAAACCGACATTACGGGCCGTTTCAGGTATATTTGCCTCACCTCCCTTACTCTGCACGGAACCCATCATGCAAATCACCAATCAATTCACCAAATGGCTGCGCCTGGCGCTGAGCGTCACCGTCCTGGCCGGCGTCCTGACGGGCTGCGGCTACAACGACTTCCAGAGCAAGGATGAAGCCACCAAGGCCGCCTGGGGCGAAGTGGTCAACCAGTACCAGCGCCGCGCCGACCTGATCCCCAACCTGGTGAACACCGTCAAGGGCTACGCCACGCATGAAAAGGAAACACTGGAAGCGGTGACCAAGGCGCGCGCCGCCGCCACCAGTTTCCAGATCACGCCAGAAGTGCTGAACGACCCGGCCGCGTTCGAAAAATTCCAGCAAGTGCAGGGGCAGCTGTCGTCGGCCCTGTCGCGCCTGATGGTGGTGTCCGAGAAGTACCCGGACTTGAAGGCCGACACCAGCTTCCGCGACTTGCAGTCGCAGCTGGAAGGCACGGAAAACCGCATCACCGTGGCGCGCCAGCGCTACATCGTTGCCGTGCAGGATTACAACGTGCATGCGCGCAGCTTCCCGAACAACCTGACGGCCATGGTCTTCGGCTACAAGGTCAAGCCATCGTTCACGGTGGAAAATGAAAAAGCCATCTCGACCGCACCGACCGTCAACTTTGGCAAATAAGATGAAAGCCTGGTCCTATCTCGCGGCGCTGGCGACGGCGCTGCTGCTGTGGACGATGCCGCCAGCCGGCGCACAGGGCTTGCAGCCCGTGCCGCCGCTGGCCGCGCGCGTGACGGACAACGCCGGCATGCTGGACGCCAATCAAAAGGCGGCGCTGGAAGGCGTGCTGGCCGATTATGAAGCCAAGACGGGCAGCCAGATCGCCGTGCTGCTGGTCAAGAGCACGGAACCGGAAGCCATCGAGCAATACAGCATCCGCGTGACGGATGCCTGGAAGCTGGGCCGCAAGGGCGTCGATGACGGCGTGCTGCTGATGGTAGCGAAGGACAACCCCTCGTCCCTGCGCCGCCTGCGCATCGAGGCGGGCCGCGGCGTGCAGGGCGTGCTGACGGATGCGCAATCGAAACGCATCCTGCAAGACGTGATCGCCCCCCATTTCAAGCAAAACGATTACTACGGCGGCCTGGTGGCCGGCGTGGGGTCGATTGCCACCCTGCTGAACCAGGAGCAATTCCCCGCTGCGGCGCAGCAGAAGGCGCCAGCCACCGTGGAAGCGGGCGGCATGACTTTCTGGCTGCCGCTGCTGTTCTTCGGCTTCCTCGTCGTGCTGACCCTGTTCCGCTCGCGCGGCGGACCGACGCGCCTGCAGCGCGGCAGCAACTGGTCCAGCGGCGCCACGGGCGTCGTGCTGGGTAGCATCCTCAGCCAGGCGCTGAACAACCGCGGCGGTGGCGGCTTCGGCGGCGGCGGTGGTTTTGGCGGTGGCAGCGGTGGCGGCGGTGGTTTCGGTGGCGGCGGCGGCGGTTTTGACGGCGGCGGCGCCTCGGGAGATTGGTAATGACGAAACAACTGACATTCGGACAACGCTGCGGACGGGCCTTGAAACATTTGCGGGGCACGCCGGCGACGGCGCGCCACGCCTTTCCGGAACGCACCCTGAAAGCCATCGAGACGACGATTGCCGACGGTGAAGCGATGCACCAGGCGGAAGTGCGCCTGATCGTCGAAGCGGCCCTGACGCCGGGCATGGCGTACCAGGGCGTGAGCAACCGCGAGCGGGCGCGCGAACTGTTCGCCCAGTATGGCGTGTGGGATACGGAAGACAACGTCGGCGTGCTGATCTACATCAACCTGGCCGAGCACCAGGTCGATATCGTGGCCGACCGCAACGTGGGGCGCCGCGTCACGCCGGAACAGTGGCAAGCCGTGTGCCGCACCATGACCAAAGGGTTCAAGGATGGCAATTACCACGACAGCACCCTGGAAGCGCTGGCGCAGCTCAATACCCTGCTGCAAAGCCACTTCCCCGCCAACGGCACGCGCGGCAACCAGTTGCCGAACGAGCCCATCCTCCTCTGATTCCTGCCCAGGGATTAAAATCTGCCCATTGCCGCGCGGGCTGGTGTTCCTGGCAGCGCGGCCCCCATACCCCGCCGAGGAGCACACATGAAATTAGTCAATAAAACCGCCATCGTCACGGGCGCCACGCAAGGCATCGGCCTGGCTTGCGCCACCCGCCTGATCGCCGAAGGGGCGCAAGTGATGCTGGTCGACATCAAGGAAGAAGGCGCGCAGGCGGCCGCCGCCCTCGGCCCGCAGGCGCGCTTCTTTTGCGCCGACGTCAGCCAGAAGGCGGACGTGGACGCCATGCTGAAGGAAACCCTGGCGCAGTTCGGCCACATCGATATCCTCGTCAACAATGCGGGCGTCACGCACGCGGCCGACTTCCTCGACGTCTGCGAAGACGATTTCGACCGGGTCATGCGCATCAACCTGAAATCGATGTTCCTGTGCGGCCAGGCCGTGGCGCGCGAAATGGTCAAGCGCAACAGCGGCTGCATCATCAACATGTCCAGCGTGAATGCGGAACTGGCCATTCCGAACCAGGTGCCGTACGTGGTGTCGAAGGGCGCCATCAACCAGCTGACCAAGGTCATGGCCCTGAACCTGGCCTCGCACGGCGTGCGCGTCAACGGCATCGGGCCGGGCACCATCCTGACGGAACTGGCCAAGCAGGCGGTGCTGTCGAGCCCGGAAGCGCGCCACACGATTTTGTCGCGCACGCCGCTGGGCCGCTGCGGCGAACCGGAAGAAGTGGCCGGCATCGCCGCCTTCCTGGCCAGCGACGACGCCACCTACATGACGGGCCAGACCATCTATGTCGATGGCGGGCGCATGGCGCTCAATTACACGGTGGCCGTGAAGGAATGAAGGCAGGCGCGGCAAGTTATATCGAAAAAGAATAATGGTTATCCGAAAAGATCATTAGACACATATCGTGCAACGCAGCATAATGCACCTGTCTCCACTATTCTCCTCCAAGAAAATAGTTTTAAGCCCGCTTTCACCAGCGGGCTTTTTTTTCGCTATCAGTCTTGAAACATGGCTATTCTTGCCATGCTCCACACTCTTTCCGACAATTTGCGCTGCCGCAAAAAAATGTTGCGGCGTGTCATCAGGCCGTCATCTTCGCCCCCTATACTTGCTTCATCTGCTGTACAGGCAACCGATATGCCTGACTACAGACAGGTGTGCCGCGATGGCACACCACTCCCCTTTCATGACCGTGGCGGGCGCCTGCAAGGCGCGCGACATGGTAAGTACCGAGCAACTCTCAACTCTTGACCCATTTCATTTGGGTTTTTGGCCCGCGCCCCCGCGGGCCTTTTTTTTGCCTGTCCAGCAAGCTCTTGCGCAAAAACACGGTGGCCCGCCACGCGCATGATATTGTGGCGTCCTTTCCACCTGTCCTGACGCCTCATGCCTGCACCCTTGCCCGAACTGTGTTTTGCCGACCGTTACGAACGCCTGCGCTACCGCACCGCGCTGGTGCTATATGTGCTGGTGATCCTGATCGGCGATATTCCCGGCGTGCGCGCGGACGTGGGCCAGTATGCGTCGGGCGGCGTGCTGCATTCCTTCGGTTATGGCGTGCTGGCCCTGATCCTGTTCAGCGGCACGGGCGGCGGCATGGCGCGCCGGGCACTGCTGTCGGTGCTGATGGTGGCGGCCATGGGCGCGCTGGACGAATTCATCCAGAGTTTCCTGCCCTACCGCCATGGCGCCGTCAGCGACTGGGTGGTCGATGTCACGGCCGCCACGGCGGTCTGCCTGCCGCTGTATTTCCTGTGGCCGAAAATGGTCGCCGCTGCCCTTGGCAAGGACGCGCCGCTGCCCGAAGCCTGAACGGGGGATGGCTCGCGCCCGTCAGGCGCGGTCCGCTTCGCTATCTTGCAATGCCAGCCGCAACTGTCCCTGGCCCCGCTTGCCCAGGCGCCGCATCAGGGCGCGCGTCTCGCGCCGGCTGCCGGCCCCCATGGCGCGTGCCGTATCGCGCTGCATCTCCAGCAACTGTTCCGAGCGCGCCAGCCGCACCAGGCCATGCAAGGCCTGGGCCAGCACATGGCGCGCACGGACATCGTGCGCAGTGCCGCCGATGGCCAGCACCAATTCATCGATCAGTTTTGCTGTAGGGCCAGATGACATTTTTTCTCCCGATTGAACAGTGAGGAAACGTGCAGCCGCACGAAGTGGTAATTGCCAGCATCGTTTATACCAAGCACGGCAATTAGACACTTGATCTAGCTCAATCGACAATGACGGCCGCCGAACATCCCTGTTCCGCCATGCTCTTACATGCAGCAATCGCCGCCATCCGCATCACCGCGGGTGCCGATCCTGAGTGTGCGACCATGAGGAGACCAAGATGAGATCAAAAACCACCCTGCTGCTGACCGGCCTGACATGCGCCTTGCTGGCAGCCTGCCATTCCACGGACAAGACCAGTCTGGCGCGCAGCAATAGCGGCGAAACCTATGCCGCGCCGGCCGGCACGACGCCGCAAAGCAGCACGGCCAGCACCGCCAGCAGCACGGCCGCCGATACGAACAACGCCCAGAGCAGCATGGGCAGCGACATGCGCAACGACGCGAACCAGTCCACCATGAACATCAGCTCGGCCACAGTGCAGTCGATAGAAACCGTGCCGCGCAGCATGGAGCAAGGCAGTGGCGACATGCAGGCGGGCACGTCGGGCACGGCCGGCAGCACTTCGGGGGCGGCGGGCAACATGCTGTACCGCGTCACCTTGCGCCTGGACGACGGCACGACGCGCACCTTTGTGCAAAACACCCAGCCCGCCTTCCAGATCGGCGACCGGGTCAGCGTGCAAAAAGGCGTGATGCAGCGCTATTGATCGGTATATTGATCGATATCAACGCTGGCCGGCGTTGGCCGATTTCCTCCACGCCTGACCGCACTTGGCACGTATTTGGCACGCAGTTATCATTTTCAAGCCAAGGCCAGGGTCAGCGGCCGGCTGCGCCCCTGCACCAGGGCCGAGGGCCAGGCCGGGTCATGCGTCAGGTTGTGCAATTGGCTGCCGTCGAGCAAAAACGTGTCTTCCACCGTGCTGCCGGGCAGGCTGGGGTGGAAGGCCAGCGCCATGCCCCGCTTGAGGATGATTTCCGTGTGCGCGCCGGCCGCCACTTCGGGCGCCAGGTAGCCGTGGATGCCGCCCTGCCGGCTGGTGCGTACCGTGTCGGGCTGGCCTGCATACGCGTAGGCGCTGTCGAGCGCGTGATACACCATGCTCAGCGCATGGCCCGTTTCGCAAGCGTCGAGCGCCACCGCTTCCAGCGCCAGCATGGCCGCATCGGCATCGTCCATGACCACCGCCGCGCCATCGGCGCGATGCTGCGCCGGGCCGAAGCGCCGTTGACGGCTGAGGCTAGCGCACAGGCCGAAACGCCGCGCGCACAGGGCCAGCACGGCTTGCGGGCCCAACTCCACCTGGGCTGGCGGTGCGCGACGATACCGCTGTTGACGCTCCGCCCCGCTGACCAGCACGTGCACGGCCTGCAAGCCCCGCAGCCACAGCGCGCGCGCGCAGGCGGCAGCCAGTTCCAGCTCGCTCCAGTCGGGGCGGGCCTGGCGCAGCGCATCCGCGGCCGCGCGGGCAGCCAGCTGCCCCACCTGCCGGTAGCGCAGCTGTTCCGATTCCAGCAGCACCAGCCGCTCTTCGCGCAAGGCCACGGGCAGGCTGCGTTCGTGCAAACCCGGCCGGTCGGACAGGACCGGCGCGCCCCCGGCCGCATGCTGCACGAAATGCTCGCGCAATTCATACAGCTGCGGCTGCATCCAGGGCGACACTTGCCACGTCCATGGCCCGCGCACTTCTTCCTCGCGCATGCGCATGGCTTCCGCTTCGTCCGTCAAGATATAGGCGGCGTCGCGCGTCACCAGCACTTCCGCGCAGCCGCACTCGGCCGTATGGTAGTGGCTGTTCGACGCGCCCGCCGTGGCCCACGCAAACCAGTCCCCGCCGCGCAGGCGCACGGCGCCGGCACGCTGGTCTTCCAGCCAGCCCCGCATCTGCGCCAGCTTGTGCGCCACTTCCAGTTCCAGCGGCCAGTTCATGACCGCCCCTCGTGCGGGCTCCGGCGCGGCGCGACGCCGCCTGCCCTGCCTGGCGCCAGCCGGGTCTCCTGTTGTGCATGCATAGCTGCTCCCTTCCTACATGGAAACGTAAGACCGGCGCCCCCATCAAAAGTTCAGTGCCCGGATGCGTCTCAGGCTTGCAGTCTATGACTTCCCTCTGTTTTTGCAAGCCGCTATTTCGCCAGCTCGATCAGGACAGCCGTGTACATCTGCAGATTCAGCAACAGCTGTTTTTCCGTGATGAACTCGTGTTCGGAATGCCCCGTGTACACCGTGTGCGGCATGGCCGGGCCGAAGCTGACGGCGTTCGGGAACAGGCGCGAATTGGTGCCGCCGCCGATGGCGACCGGTTGCGGATGCGCGATGCCCGTGTAGTGCCCGAACACGGACAGCAGGGTGGGAATCTGCGGCGCGTCCGTCTGCAGCCACGGTTCGCCGATCTGCACCTGCAGGGTAGCGGGCACCTGGCGCCGCGCCTTCCAGCCATCGAAGGCGGCCGTCACCTGCTGCTGCAGCAAGGCCGCCGTCTTGCCTTGCGGACGGCGCAGGTTGATGTTCAGTTCCAGCGCGCCGCCATCTTGCTTGAGCACGGTAGGCGCTACCGTCATCGGTCCCATGAAGCCGTCGCGGTAGGCGATCTGGCCGAAGCGCTCACCGTAGATGCCGGTGCCCACCAGTTCATTCAGGAACGACAGCATGTCGGCCGCCTGCGTGCCCTGCCACGGCTGCACGGCCAGCGCGTCGGCCAGCATGCTGATGGCGTTGACGCCGTCTTCCGGCTTCGACGAGTGGGCCGACACGCCCAGCGCCGTTACCGTCAAGGTATCGCCAGTGCGCGCGTAGCTGTAGCGCACGCCCTGCTGGCCCTGCGCGCGGGCGCGGATGGCCGCTTCCAGCGCGGCTGGCGCGTGGTCGATCACGGCTTGTGCGTCTTCCGGGATCTGGCTGCCGAAAAAGCCGCCCGCCAGCTTCGCCAGCACGGGTCCGCCCTTGGCCGGCAAGGCCGTGCGCGGCGGCAGGGTCAGCTTGATGGAACCGTAGCCCTTCTCGGCCGTCACCACCGGGTATTCCGCATCGATGGTGATGTTGACCTGCGGCGGCGTATGCGTTTTCAGGAATTGTTTCAACGGTTCCCAGTCCGATTCCTCGGCCATGTACACGTACAGCTCGATGCGCTTGCTCAGCGGCACCTGCTTATCCTGGATGGCTTTCATCGCGTACAGGGCCGTGGCGATGGGCCCCTTGTCGTCTTCCGTGCCCCGTCCCAGCAGCTTGCCCGGTTCGCTGCCGCGGTCCAGCTCGAACGGCGAACGGGCCCATTTCGCGGGGTTCACCGGCTGCACGTCGCCATGCGTGATCACGCCCACCCGTTCGCTGCCGCTGCCCATGCCGATGATGAGCACGTGGCCGTGATCCTGGAAATCGAATCCCAGGCGCTGCGCCTCGGCCGCCAGGTAGCGCTTGAAGCCCGTGTGCTGTGGATTGTCGGCAAAGGGCACGGCCGGGTCGGCCACCGTGTTGTAGCTGATCATCTTCGCCAGGCTGGCGATCAGCGGTTCCGGATAGGTGGCCAGCGCGTAGCGGGCCGTGTCCTGCGCCTGCTGGCTGACGGGCGCGGCGTGAACGGAGGGCTGCAGCAGCAGACTCATCAAAGTCAGCAGGATGGGTTTCTTGAACATGGCGGGACGCATAAAGTGGGGAGGCCAACTCTAGCATCGCCCGCGCCGATTTCCAATCGATACGAGTTTTTTACCGATCAGTACGCAAATTCCCGATTCGCATTATCATGTGCACAGCCTGTCATCCCTGCCGCTTCCAAGGCCGACCCTACTGGGGTCAGGGGATAGACAAATCGTCCATTGTGATTTTCCACCACGTCCCGATATCGCTACCATGATTCCATTTTCCATACTCGACCTGGCCCCCATCGCCGAAGGCAGCGACGCCAGCCAGTCGTTCAAGAACACGCTCGACCTGGCGCAGCACGGCGAGCGCTGGGGCTACAACCGCTACTGGCTGGCCGAACACCACGGCATGCCCGGCATCGCCAGCGCCGCCACGGCCGTCGTGATCGCCCATGTGGCGGCCGGTACCAAGACCATCCGCGTGGGCGCGGGCGGCGTGATGCTGCCGAACCACTCGCCGCTGGTCATCGCGGAACAGTTCGGCACCCTGGAAGCGCTGCATCCGGGCCGCATCGACCTGGGCCTGGGCCGCGCGCCCGGCTCCGACCAGACGACGGCGCGCGCCCTGCGCCGCGACCTGCAATCCGACGCGGAACAGTTCCCGCAAGACGTGCTGGAATTGATCGACTACATGTCCGACGAGCCGCGCCAGCGCGTGCTGGCCGTGCCCGGCAAGGGCGCGAAAGTGCCCGTGTGGATACTCGGGTCCAGCCTGTTCGGCGCCCAGCTGGCCGCCCACCTGGGCTTGCCGTATGCATTCGCCTCGCACTTCGCGCCGCAGATGATGATGCAAGCCGTGGCGTATTACCGCGAACACTTCAAGCCGTCAAAACAATTGGCGAAACCATACGTGATGCTGGGCTTTAACGTGTTTGCCGCCGACACGGATGAGCAAGCGCACCTGCGCGCCACGTCGATGCAGCAAGCGTTCGTCAACCTGCGCACGGGCCGCCCGTCGCGCCTGCAGCCGCCCGTGCCCGGTTACCTGGAGCAATTGGGTCCGCAGGAACGCGCCATGCTCGACTCCGTCCTGTCGTGCACGGCCATCGGCGCGCCGGACACCGTCAAGGCGAAGATGGCCGCCTTCATCGCCGAAACGGGCGCTGACGAGCTGATGATCACTTCGCAGATCTTCGACCACCAGCACCGGCTGCGCTCGTATGAAATCACGGCGCAGGTGCACGCGGAGCTGGCGCGCGCTCGTTAAGTTTTAACTCTCCCCCGGTATATCCCCCTATACCCTTTTCCCGGCCGTCGGCAACGATCGCCGGGATTTTTTTGCCTGCCGTTTTGCCTGCCGTCTTGCCTGCCCCCTGCCGCAAAATCGGCCCTGCCCGGCAGGAAATGTGCAGCCCCGCTATCATGCTCATCCAAAAGCATTATTCCAAGAAAGCTGTACCGCATGAAATCTGCAAGCTCTTCCGTCGATGCCAGCACCCTGCTGAGCTCCACCCGCATCCTGTTGTTCGCCCTGTCCGCCGGCGTGCTCGTCGCCAGCCTGTATTACGTGCAGCCGCTCACGTCCATGCTGGCCGCTTCGTTCGGCGTCAGCGTGCCGCAAGCCGGTTACCTGGTCACGGCCACGCAGATCGGCTACGTGCTGGGCATCGTGTTCCTCGTGCCCCTCAGCGACGTGCTGAACCGCCGTCAGTTGCTAACGTGGATGCTGATCGCCAAGATCGGCGCCCTGCTGTTGGCCGCTACCAGCCAGAATATTATCGTCTTTGCCATCGCCAGCGTCTTGATGGGGATCACGTCCAGCGCATTGATGGTGGTCACGGCCATGGTGGCGTCGTATGCGCCGGATCACAGCCGGGGCCGCATGGTGGGCACCGTCATGACGGGCTTGTTGCTGGGCATCTTGCTGGCGCGTACCGTGTCCGGCACGGTGTCGCAGATCAGCGGCGGCTGGCGCACCGTCTACGTGCTGGCCGCCATCGTCGTGGCCGCCCTGCTCGTCATGCTGCGCCGCATCCTGCCAAACGAGGCGCCACGCGGCAAGCTGCAATACGGAAAATTGATGGCCTCGCTGGCCGACATCATCCACCAGGAACCGCTGCTGCGCCAGCGCGCCCTGTTCTCGGGCCTGGGCCTGGGCACCTTCAGCGTGTTCTGGACGGGCCTGACCTTCTTGCTGAGCGGCGCGCCATATCACTACTCGGAAATGCAGATCGGCCTGTTCGGCCTGGCCGGCGCCACGGGCGCCTTTGCCGCGAATACGGCGGGCCGCATGGCCGACCGCGGCTATGCGCGCCAGGCCACCTGGCTGCTGGCCGTCGCCTCGATCGCAGGCTGGGCCTTGATCGGCTTTGGCGCCCATTCGCTGGTGCTGTTGTTGATCGGCATCGTCCTGCTGGACATGGGCGTGATGGGCCTGCAAGTAACGCACCAATCCATCATCTATAAACTGGCGCCGCATGCGCGGGCAAGGGTTACCACCGTCTTCATCGCGGGCGGCTTCATCGGCGCCTCGGCAGGTTCGGCCCTGGCCAGCGCCAGCTTTGCCGCCGGCGGCTGGCCCGCCCTGTGCATGGTGGGCGGCGCCATGCCGCTGCTGATGCTACTGGTGTGGAGCAAGTATCGCCACACGCAGCGCCGGCTGGAACGGGCAAGCGCCACCTGAACCAGCGCGAAAAAAAACCGCTCGGCCGAGCGGTTTTTTTACGTCCCTATTTCGCTGGCGCGCGCGCCTTGCCGAATGCATCGCCCGCCTTCCAGGCCGGCATCTTCGCGCCATTTGCCACGGCTTGCCCCAGGTTCAGGGTGAACTGCGCCTGCTGCGTCATGCCGGACAAATCCCAACTGGCGTCGTACTCATCCGTGACTTGATGGTAGCGGGGGCCGTAGGCGGCCGCCTTGGCTTTCGATGCCTCGACATCCTTGATGTACTCGCGTCCGCCATTGATGGAAAACGCGGGCACGCCCGCCTTGGCAAAACTGAAATGGTCGCTGCGGAAATAACCGCCGGCCAGGTCGGGACGGGCTGGCGCGATGTGCATGCCCATGGCTTTCGCCACCGTGGCGGCGATCGCGCCCAATTCCGTGCGCTCGCTGCCCTGCGCGCCGATGTCGTGCGTGGCGCCCACGAAGTTCAGGCTGTCGAGGTTGAGCGCGGCGGCCGTCTTGTCCAGCGGCCACAGCGGATCGGCCGCGTAGGCGGCGCTGCCCAGCAAGCCTTGTTCCTCGGCCGCTACCCACAGGAAGATCTGCGTGCGCTTCGCGGGTTGCTTGACGGCTTCCTGCGCCATGGCCAGCAAGCCGGCCGTGCCGGAGGCGTTGTCGACGGCGCCGTTGTAGATGGTGTCGCCCGCTTTTTCGTCATCCTTGCCCTGCTTGCCCAGGTGGTCCCAGTGGCCGCTGTAGATGACGGCTTCATCCTTCAGTTTCGGGTCCGTGCCCGGTACCATGCCGGCGATATTGAATTGCTCCACCTTGCGCACGGCCGACTTCATTTCGCCCGACAGTTTGGCGTTCAGCGCGACGGCCTTGAAGTCCTTGTTTTCCGCCTGCGCGCGCAAGGCGTCCAGATCCTGCCCGCCGGCCGCAAACAGACGGCGCGCAGCGTCTTCCGCGATCCAGCCCTGCAGCGGCGTGCCGGCAGTGCGGTCCGCCAATTGGAAGCGCTCGCTGCCGCTCCAACTGTTCTGCACCACGCTCCAGTCATACGAAGCCGACGGTTTCGTGTGGATCAGCAACACGCCTGCCGCGCCCTGGCGCCTGGCTTCCTCGAATTTGTACGTCCAGCGGCCGTAATAGGTCAGCGCCTTGCCGGCAAAACGGTTCGGATCAAGCGCAGTCGGTTGCGGGTCGTTGACCATCATGACGACGATCTTGTTTTTGACATCGACACCCTTGAAATCGTTCCAGCCTTCTTCCGGCGCCGTGATGCCGTAGCCGACGAACACGAGCGGCGCATCGAAGGTATGCGCGGCAACGGAGTCGCCCGTGGCCCACACCCAGTCCGGGCCGAACGCCAGCGGCACGGCCTTGCCGCCCGCCACGACTTGCAGGCTGCTCTCTTGCGGGAGGGATTTCACGCCGGCAATTTGCACGCTCTGGCGGTAGCTGTTGCCGCGCACGGGTTGCAGCCCGGCCATCTGCGCCTGGGTTTCCAGGTAAGCCACCGTCAGGTCGGCGCCGCGCTGGCCCGTGCCCCGGCCTTCCAATAAATCGTTGGACAGGAAGGCCAGGTGGGCGCGCAGGGGCGCTTCCTGCACGATGGGCAAACCGCTGGCGGCTTGGGCGGAAAACGCCAGCGCAGTCAGGGCGAGGGAAGAAAACAGCTTCTGCATAATATCCTTTGGGTAAGAGGAGGAAAGCGGTCCGGCGGATGGCCGAGCCGGCGATTGTATGCCATGGGGAAAGATGGATCAAAATGCGGACGAAAAAAATCCCCGCGGCAAGGGCGGGGATGGGCGATGGAAGCTGCGTCAGACCAGCAATTACACGAGCAAGGCCGCCGCCAGCGATTCGATCTCTTCCGCCGATTCGTCGAGGATGGTGTGCAAGGTGCTGCCGCCGATGCCGAAGTCGATCTTCGCGGCCGCCTGGCGCCGCGCGGCGCTTTCCGGCGGATGCAGGGGCGAGCCGACAGGCGACAGATCGTTGGCCAGCACCAGGGTCGCGCCCAGGGTGCGGGGCGGGAACGGGCTGCCGCCATGCCACATGCCTTCCACGGCCTGCAAGACCATGTCGGGCACCTGCAGCTGGCGCAGCACGCCGCGGCCGATCAGCTTTTCGCCGTATTCGATCCAGTCTTCGGTATTGTCGTCCAGCAAACCCGGATATTCCTCGGCGCGCGACAGCAGATAAAAGCCGCCCACTTCGTGCACGATGGCGGCGAACATGGCCGTTTCCACATCGACATGCGTGACTTTCCGCGCGATCACCTGGCTCAGCGCGGCCACGTGGGCCGTGTGTTCCCACAGCTTGGCCGCCTTGGCGCGCAATTGCGGGTCCGTGATCTGGCTGCCCAGCTGGCGCACGATGACGGACGCCACCATCGACTTTAACGTGGCAAAGCCCAGGCGCGAGACGGCCGCGCGCACGTTGGCGATTTCATTGCCGGAACGGTTGTAGGCGGCCGAGTTGGCCAAGGCCACGACCCTGGCCGACAACAGCGGCTCGGCCATGACCATGCGGGCGGCCGCTTCGATATGGCAATCGGGGTCGTCCAGCGCTTCCTGCAGCTTCAAGGTGGCCTTGACGTTGGCGGGGAACGTCAGCTCGCCCTTGCTCGCTTGCAGCGCGATAATCTTGAATACTTCCAGTCTATCCATGGGTCAATCTCCGGTACGGGCTTGTTCAAGCTCTGCTCTGTGGGTGGGCCGGGAACGCGCATGTATCCCCGGCCCTGCTCCCGTTTCCGGCAATATTACAGCAAGTTTATACTCAAACCTATTACTTTCCGGAAACTTTCCCTGCCACGCCTTCGACAAAATAATCCATCTTCGTCAGCGCTGCATCGTCCAGCACGCCTTTGTCCAGGCGCACTTTGCCATCGTTATCCTTGATCGGCGCGCTGAAAGGATTGAGCTTGCCAGCTACCAAGTCTTTCTCGCGCGCCAATACAAACTGTTTCACATCGGCGGGCACGGCGGCGTTGATGCCTTCCAGCTTGACCATGCCATCCTTGATGCCGCCCCAGGTGCTGCTGGACTTCCACGTGCCGTCCAGCACGGCTTGCGCCTGCTTCGTATAGTAGTCGCCCCAATGGTGGGTGACGGCGGCCAGCTGCGCCTTCGGACCGTACTTTTTCATGTCCGAGTGGTAGGCGATCGCATACTTGCCCTTCTCTTCCGCCGCTTGCACCACGGCGGTCGAGTCCGTGTGGTGGGTGACCACGTCGGCGCCCTGGCCGATCAGCGTGATGGCCGCGTCGCGCTCCTTGCCCGGGTCGAACCAGCTATTCACCCACACCACTTTCACTTCCGCCTTCGGGTCGACGCTGCGCATCCCGCGCGTGAAAGCGTTCACTCCCTGCAACACTTCAGGGATCGGGAACGCCGCCACATAACCGGCCACATGGGTCTTGCTCATCTTGCCCGCCAACACGCCTGCCAGGTAGCGGCCTTCATAAAAACGCGCATTCGTGTTGGCCACGTTGACGGCGGTCTTGTAGCCAGTCAGGTGGATGAACTTCACATTAGGAAATTGCTTCGCCACTTTCAAGGTGGGATTCATGTAGCCGAACGAAGTCGTGATGACGAGCTTGCTGCCCGTTTGCGCCAGGTCGCGGATCACCCGTTCCGCATCGGCGCTCTCCGGCACGTTTTCCACATACTTGGTGGTGATCTTGCTGCCCAGCGCCTTTTCCATTTCCTTGCGGGCCAGGTCATGCTGGGTGGTCCAGCCCGCGTCGCCGATGGGGCTGATATACACGAAGCCGACATTCAGCGGCGCCGTCGCGGGAGCGGCGGCCATGACGGGCATCAAAACAGCACTGCAAACGGCGGCGCATACTAGTTTCTTGGACATGGTTTTCCTTGTGGTGAGTGATTAATTTCCGGGATTGAAATTTTTCCCCAACGAAGCGGGCATGTTGAGCTTGATGTAATTGGCATTGCTGGAAATAAGCACCAGCACGACGATGGCCGCCAGGTACGGCAGCATCGACAGCAGTTGCGACGCGATGGGCACGCCCAGCGCCTGCGCGTGGAAAGTCAATATCGTGATGCCGCCGAACAGGTAGGCACCGCCCACCACGCGCGCCGGGCGCCAGGTGGCAAAGGTGGTCAGCGCCAGCGCGATCCAGCCCCGCCCCGCCACCATGCCCTCGACCCACAGGGGCGTGTAGACGAGCGACAAAAAGGCGCCGGCCAGGCCGCAGCAGGCGCCGCCGAACAGCACGGCCGCCAGGCGGATGCGCCGCACGGGATAGCCGAGCGCATGCGCGGAAGCGGGCGACTCGCCCACGGCGCGCAGCACGAGGCCCGCCCGCGTGCGGTACAGGAACCAGGCGATGGCCACGCACAGCAGCAAGGACAGATACACCATCGCATGCTGGCGGAACAGGGCCGGCCCCAGCACGGGAATGTCTTCCAGGTAAGGGATGCCGAAGCGGCCATTCTGCAAGCTGTTGCCCACATACTTCAAGCCGATGTACGTGGACGCGCCCGCGCCGAACAGAGACAGGGCCAGGCCCGTCGCGTACTGGTTCGTGCCCAGCCATACGGTCAGCCAGGCAAAGAAGCCGGACAGCAGCATGCTGGCGCCCGCTCCCGCGAGAAAGCCCAGGGTGGGACTGCCTGTGTTGACGGCCACGGCAAAGCCCGTGATGGCGGAGACCAGCATCATGCCTTCCGCGCCCAGGTTCACCACGCCCGCCTTTTCATTCACCAATAAACCGAGGGCGGCCAACATCAGCGGCGTGCCCGCATTGATGCTGGCGGCGATCAGGGGCGCGATGGTGAAAGCCAGGTTATCCATGTTTCCTCCAGCGCAGTTTGTATTGGATCAGCACGTCGCAAGCGAGCAAGGCGAACAGCAAGATGCCCTGGAACACGCCCGTGATGGCGCTGGGCAAGCCGAGGCGCGATTGCGCCAGTTCGCCGCCGATATAAAACAGGGCCATGACGAAGCTGGAAAAAATCACGCCCACGGGATGCAGCCGCCCCACGAAGGCGACGATGATGGCGGCAAAGCCGTAGCCGGGCGACACCGTGGGCGTCAACTGTCCCATCGGCCCCAGCACTTCGCAGGCGCCCGCCAGGCCGGACAGGGCGCCGCAGATCAGCAGGGACGACCACAAGGTCTTGCGCGAGGAAAAACCCGCATAGCGGGCCGCGGCCGGCGCCATGCCGCCCACGCGCAGGCGAAAACCCGAAATGCTGCGCGACAGATACAGCCAGCCGCCCAAGGAGGCCAGCAAGGCGAACACGATGCCGATGTGCAAGCGCGTATCGCTGATCACCATCGGCAACAGCAAGCCATCGGACAGCAGTTTCGACTGGGGGAAATTAAACCCTTCCGGGTCGCGCAGCACGCCATATACGAGATAACTGAGCAGCAATTGGGCGATGTAGACGAGCATCAGCGAGACGAGGATTTCGCTGGCGTTGTAGCGGTCGCGCAGCCAGGCCACCAGGCCCGCCCACACCATGCCGCCGGCCATGCCGGCCAGCAAGGACACGCCGATGATGGCCGCGCCGCCCACGCCGTCGTCGAGGTACAGGGCGGCCGCGCCGCCGCAGATGGCGCCCAGGGTCAGCTGCCCTTCCGCGCCGATGTTGTAGATGTTGGCGCGAAAGCAGATGGCCAGGCCCACGGCGATCAAGAGCAGGGGCGCCACCTTGATGCCCAGCTCGGACCAGCCATGCGCGTCGCGCAAGGGTTCCACGAAGAAGACGGCCAGTCCCGCCAGCGGATCGTGTCCCAGCGCAAGAAACAACAGCGCGCCGCACAGCACCGTGAGCAGCACGGCCAGCACGGGCGACAGCCACGACATCAACCGCGACGGTGTGGGACGGGCTTCCAGCCGCAAGGCGAACTTAGCCATGGATAGCCTCCTGTGGCCACAGCCCACTCATCCATTGCCCCACCTGCGCCACGCTGGCTTCGCCCACGTCGAGGGACGGCGAAATTTTTCCCTTTGCCATCACCAGCAAGCGGTCGCTGATGTCGAACAATTCATCGAGTTCCTCCGACACGACCAGCAGCGCGCAACCCGCGTCGCGCAGCGCCAGCAGTTCGGCGCGGATTTGCGCGGCCGCGCCCACGTCCACGCCCCAGGTCGGCTGCGCCACCACCAGCACGGTGGGTTCGCGCATGACTTCGCGCCCAACTATGTATTTCTGCAAGTTGCCGCCCGACAGGCTGCGCGCCAGCGCCTGCGGCCCGCCCGCCTTCACCTGGAAGCGGGCGATGATGGCGGCCGCCCGCTGCGCGATGACCTTGTGGCGCACGAAGCCGTGGCGGATGGTGGCCGGTGTCTGCAAGCTCAACAGCACATTGTCGGCCAGTCCCATGTCGGGCACGGCGCCCCGTCCCAACCTTTCTTCCGGCACGAAGCCGAAGCCCAGGGCGCGCCGGCGTCCCGGCGGCAAGCGGCCCGCCGGCGTGCCGTTCAGCACGATGCTGCCGGCGGCCGCGCGCATGTCCTCGCCCGACAACGCGGCCAGCAATTCCTGCTGGCCATTGCCGGACACGCCCGCGATGCCGACAATTTCTCCCGCGCGCACGTCGAAATTGATATCCGTCAATTGCGTGGCGAACGGGTGGCTCTTCGGCAGGTCCAGCTGCCGCACGCTCAGCATGGCAGCGCCCGGCGTGCGCGCCACGCGCGTGACGGCGGGCGGCTCGGCGCCGATCATCATGCGCGACAGGCTGGCCGCCGACTCTTGCGAGGGGTCGCACACGCCCGCGTTCTTGCCGGCGCGCACCACCGTACAGGTATGGCACAGGGCGCGGATCTCGTCGAGCTTGTGGCTGATATACAGGATGCTGCAGCCTTCCGCCGCCAGCTGGCGCAAGGTGGTAAACAGTTTTTCCACGGCGCCCGGCGTCAGCACGGACGTCGGTTCATCGAGGATCAGCAGTTGCGGCTTGGCCAGCAAGGCGCGCACGATTTCCACGCGCTGGCATTCGCCGACGGAAAGCGTGTGCACGTGGCGCTGCGGTTCCAGGTCCAGGCCGTACTGGCGCGCCGTCGCTTCGATGCGCTGCGCCAGCTCCGCCATGTTGGTACCAGCCGGCAAGCCGAGGGCGATGTTTTCCGCCACCGTCAAAGTGTCGAACAGGGAAAAGTGCTGGAACACCATGGCGATACCGAGCGCGCGCGCGGCCGACGGGTTGGCGATCTCGACTTCACGGCCATTCCACAGGATGCGGCCGCCGTCTGGTTGCACGGCGCCGTAGATGATTTTCATCAAGGTCGATTTGCCGGCGCCGTTTTCGCCCAGCACGGCGTGGATCTGTCCGGACGCGACGGTGAGGCAGATGCCGTCATTGGCCACCACGGCCGGATAGCGCTTGCTGATATCGAGTAATTCCAGGCGTGCCGTCATTGTTTTTTTCGTGCCTCGCTGCAAGGTCGCCGGCATCGTCGCCGGTGGAGAAATTCAAGCTCTTGTCTCTATCGTATCGGCATCCGCGGCGCTTGGGGGATGACGCGGCGGCGCGCATTTCTATTTCCACAAAAAAACAACACCTGTATACAATTTTGAAAAAAATTATCAGCTTTACAGCGGCCGCCTTGCCCCGCAAGGGCGAGAAGGTGCGATGATTATATGCAAGAACTGATAGTAAGTATGCAGCCAAGACATATCGCCCGACGCGGCGCTTCTCGCATCATGGATTGAACGGCGCGCAATATGCCCCATCGCAGCGCTTCATGCGGGCTACGCCCCCTGCTATTTCATTTCCCGTTTTCCAACACCGCCATCAGGAGCCGAAAGTGCCAAAAACCATACCGTGTCTGTTGCTCTGCCTCACTACCACCCTGGGCATGGGCGCGACCGCCCAGGCTGCCGAATGGAGCGATACCGCGCTGAGCTGGCGCGCCGGCAATGACTACCGCGAGCCGTTCAATCCGGACGACATCAAGAAAAACATCTTTGCCATCACGCACGCCAGCGGCTACAAATACGGCAGCAACTTCGTCAACCTCGATTTCCTCATGTCTGACAGCAAGGACCCTGGCGCACTCGGTAAAACCTCCGGCGCGCAAGAGGCGTACCTGGTCTACCGCAACACCATCGACATCGGCAAGGTGCGCGGCAGCGACATCAAGTTCGGCCCCGTGCGCGGCGTCGGCGTCACCCTGGGCTTCGACGTCAACACGAAAAATGACGTCGGCTACAACTCGCGCAAGCGCATGCTGGTGGCCGGCCCCACCCTGATGTGGGACGTGCCCGGCTTCTTCAACACCAGCCTGCTGTTGCTGCGCGAAAGCAACGCCCCCAGCGGCGCCTTCCCTCCCATCTCGCAAGTGACGGGCCGCTACACGTACAAAACGCACGCCATGCTGACGGGCGCCTGGGGCATCCCCCTGTCGCCGCTGTTCTCGTTCGAGGGATTCTTCAATCTCATCGATTCAAAAGGCAACGATGAAGTGGGGCGCAAGACGGCGGTGGAAACGAATATCGACATGCAAGTGATGTTCGACGTGGGCGCGGCCCTGGGCAGCGCCAAGAACACCTTCCGCGTGGGCCTGGAATACCAGTACTGGAAGAACAAGTTCGGCAACTCGCCCGCCACCACGGGCAACGTGGGCCAGACGGCGAAGACGCCGATGATACGCGCGGAGTACCATTTCTAAAATTCATTGTTACGCATCAACACACACGGTCGCGCCTGATGCCAGCATGGAGCTTTCCTGCTGGCGGAGAGCGCGACCGTGGAACAACTATTGCCGTATTACGAGCGTGAGCTGGGCCTGTTCCGCCAGTACACGCGCGAGTTTTCCAGCCGCTATCCGAAGGCGGCCGGGCGCCTGCTGATCGCCGGCGAGACGTGCGAAGACCCGCACATCGAGCGCCTGATCCAGTCCGTCGCCCTGCTCACGGCCAGGGTCGCCAAGCGCCTCGACGACGCCTATCCGCAATTTACCCATTCCCTGCTCGAAACCCTGTATCCGCACTACCTGCGACCGTTTCCCTCGTGCTCCATCGTGCGCATCGCCGCCGACGAAGCACCGGGTGGAGGCCAACTGGCCCAGCTTGCGCATGTGGCGCGCGGCACGGTGCTGCGCTCGCAGCCCGTGCAGGGCGTGGCTTGCAAGTTCACCAGCGCGTATGACGTGACCCTCGCGCCGCTGACCATTTCTCGCCTGCATTTCTCACCGCTCCTCGACGCGCCGCCCGGCCTGCGCCTGCCCGCCGGCGCCAGCGCCTTGCTGAGCATTCAGTTCACCAGCAGCAGCGAGCAGTACCACCTGGACCAGGCCGGCTTTTCCAGCCTGCGCCTGTTTGCCGATGGCGAACCGTCCGTGCGCGCGGCCCTGCTCGACGCCCTGTTCCTGCACGGCGCGGGCGCCTACGTGGCGCTGGACGAACACGGGCCGTGGCAAGCCGTCGCCGGTACCTTGCTGGCGCCGGCCGGCTATGCGGACGACGACGCGCTGATTCCCATTTCCGCCCGTTCGCACCCGGCCCTGCGCCTGCTGACCGAATACTTTGCCTTTCCGGAAAAATTTCACTTCATCGATATCGGATGGTCGCTGCTGGCACCGCTGCTGCCGAAACAGTGCCGCCAATTCACCTTGCACCTGCCGCTCAAGGGCGTGCGCAGCGACAGCCACGAAGCGCGCCTCTTGTCCGGCGCCAGCCGCGACAACCTGCTGCTCGGCTGCACGCCCGTCGTCAACCTGTTTGCCAAGTCCGGCGTGCCGATCCGCCTCACGCATACCGAGCCCGACTACGCCCTGGTGGCCGATGCCACGCATGCGTTTGCCTACGACATCCACAGCATCGAAGCCGTCACCGTGGTGCGCAAGGATCAGGCCGGCGATCGCCTGAGCGCCTTCCTGCCGCTGTATGCCTCGCTGCAAGGCGCCCAGGGCGAATATGACCAGGAGCGTGGCCAGGAATATGGTCAATACTGGCTGGCGCGCCGCGACGAAGCCGTGGCCGCCATCAGCCCCGGCCATGAAATGCGCCTGAGCCTGATCGACCCGCAATTCTCCCCGGACAGCGCAGCCTGCGCCACCGTCTCGACGCAGCTGCTGTGCAGCAACCGCGACTTGCCCGTGCAGTTGCATTACGGCTTGCCCGGCGGCGACCTGCTGGCCGAAGACGTGCCCGACGGCATCCCCGCACGCTTCCTGCGCAAACCGTCACCGAGCATGCGCTTTCAGGCGGACACGCACTGGCGCCTGATTGCACACCTGTCGCTCAATTACTCGAGCCTGACGCAAGCGGGCCTGGGCGAATTCCAGAAAATGCTCAGTCTGTACGACCTGCCTCGCTCGCCCGCCACGCAGCGCCTGATCCAGGGCATCGTCACGCTTGAGCACGGCAGCACGCGCGCGTGGATGCCCACCGTACCGTTTCCCACGCTGATGCCCGGCATCGCCATCCGCCTGGACATCGACGAGCAAGCTTTCGTCGGCAGCAGCATCTATATTTTTGCCCAGGTGCTGCAGCGCTATTTCGCCCTGAACAGCCAGCTCAACTGCTTTAGCCAACTGACGCTGCGGTCCCAACGCAGCGGCGAGGAAATCCTGCGATGCCCGGAACGCAGCGCCGACGCCACGCCAGCGTGATCCAGCAATTGCTCGACGCGCCGCAGCGCTTCGAGTGCTTCCAGGCGCTGCGCCTGCTGCTGGCGTGGCTGGCCGCACACGGCGTCGACGAGCACACGGCGCTGACAAAGTTCGTGCGCTTCGACAATAGCGTCTCGCTGCGCTTTCCCGCCAGCCAGGTCGAGGCGCTCACGACCGGCGGCATAGCCGATGCCGATACCCTGCTGCAAGCGCTGCTGTCCGGTCACGGCCAGCCCATCCACCTCACACCCGCCTTCATGGGCCTGCTGGGTTGCCAGGGCAGCTTGCCCAGCCACTATTCGGAGCGCATCGCCGCGCACCAGCATAGCGAACGCGAGAATGGCCCGCGCGCTTTTCTCGACCTATTTTCCAGCCGCGCCGTCGCCCTGTTTTACCAGGCCTGGCAAAAATACCGCATCGAACAAGCCGGCCATGCCAAGGACTTCCTGTCGCGCCTGCTGGCCCTGGCCGCTTGCCGCCCGGGCCAGGACGAGGCGGCGGCCGGCCTGTACAGCGGCCTGCTCCAGCAGCACGACGTCTCATCCATCGTCATGGCGCGCGTCCTCGGCGACCATTTCGGCGTGCCCTGCCACATCGACGAGGCGACGGGCGCCATGGCCGTACTGGCGCCGCGCGAACAAACGGCGCTGGGCAGGGAAAACGCCGTGCTGGGCCAGCGCGCCCTCGTCGGCGCGCGCTGCCGCCGCCCCGACCTGGCCGTGCGCCTGCGCCTCGGCCCGCTCACGGCGCAGCAGCACGCCAGTTTCCTGCCCCGTGCCCCGGCCAGCCAGGCGCTGCGCCGCATGTTGATGCTGTTCGGCCAGCCGCTCGTGCGCTACGACATCGTGCTGGTGCTGCGCGCCAACGAGGTGCGGGGAATGGCGCTGACGGCCGCGCCACAAGGCGGCCTCGGTTGCAACAGTTTCCTCGGCGATACGGCAGCGCCACGCCACCGCGATGACATGCACTACGAAATGCAATTGATGCCCTCATTCAACGATTGAACCTTGCGGCCGCGCAAAACGCTTGTGTTCGCTATTGCTACAGTCGGCCAACGATCCCTACCGTGAAGCGATGCACGATGAGCCAGTTCCCCGATACGACGGCGGCATTGATGGCAATAACGGGCGACATGCAGGGCCAGCGCCTGCTGCGCCTGCACTTTCCGCAGGGCGATGGCCCCGCCGGTATCCAGTTTCTGGCCAACAGCCTGGGAATCGACCTGGAGCGACCTGGCGCTTGTATACGACGCCGAAAACCGCCTCAGCCACACCACCAGGACAGAACGCCAGTCGCGCCACCGCGCCCGCTATTTTTATGACGCCTTCAGCCGCCGCATCGCCAAGCGGGTAGAAGAAGCACACTGGAGCAATCGGCAAGACATCACCAAAGACCAGCCCGCACGCACTAGCGCCGCCACCACATTCTTCGTCTGGGACGGTGACACGCTGGCGCAGGAACTTGGGCACGACGAGACTGTCACATATTTGTACGAGCCGGACAGCTTCGTGCCGCTGGCCAGGATCAGTTCGCCAACCTGCCGCCAGGCAAGTGCGGTCTACCTGCCGCGCATCGCGCAATGGGATTTACCCGCCACCCGGCACGACGTCGAACTGCAGGCAGCCATTGCGCAAGAACAGGCGGACATTGAAGCGCATCATGTATCGGCATGGCAAGGTATCCAGGCAGCAGCTGACGGCGCCGCAGCACACGACCGCATCACCCACTACCATTGCGACCACCTGGGCACGCCACGCGAGCTGACAGATGCGCAAGGAAACGTGGTCTGGAGCGGGCGCTACAAGGCTTGGGGGCGCTTGCTTTATGTGGAAGGGGAAATCGAGCAGCCGCTGCGGTTTCAGGGGCAGTATGAGGATCAAGAGACTGGGCTGTTTTATAACCGGTATCGCTACTATGACTCGGATGTAGCTCGGTATGTGACGCAAGATCCGGTTGGCTTGCTTGGTGGACTGAACAGCTATCAATACGCGCCAAACCCGATTTTGTGGATTGATCCATTAGGACTGGCGAAAAACGCAAAGAATTGTCCTAAAAATCCGATTTGTAACGCATGTACAGGTCGTGATCCGGCTAGTGAAGCAAGAAATTGGCAAGGTCCGCATAATTATCCATATTTAGGTCAAGATATTTATACCAATGTTGTCGTAAAAAAGGGAACCGTGTTATTTACTTTATATCCACATGGACCTGCACCGGGAAACTACTTCTCCAAGGCGGATGCAGTTTTGGCAAACGGTGAGGCGAGAAAATTCAACGACGCGGTACAGGTAGCACATGCAGATAATTCCAAGCATAAAGGGGTTCGCCCCATGCGTACAAAACTTCATGTCTACGTATTAAAGGAAGATACTTGCATGGCAGAGGGAATATCAAGAAACAATCCAAATTTTGGGCCAGGAGGTGCGCAACAATTATTTTTAGAAAATAGAGATAAAAAAAATTTATTTGATACTGGGAAAATAATATCTTTAAAAAAATGAAAAAAATATCCTTTGACACAAAAAATGGTTATCTTCTATTGAATGATATCATAATTGCACCACTTAACGAGTATGAATTTACTAAAATCGCGGAAGAAAATAACATTGAAATAGAAAACAATCAAACAAATACCTATGTGCATAATTTATCAACGTGCGGAAGTTTGAATGAATTTGAATTTGGCATAAATTTTACCTTTGAAAATTATTTCATGACGAGTGTTTGGCTATCGTGGGATGGAGGAAACACAAAAAAATATGGACACAACACAACAGAAAACCAGTTAATATCCGATGAGAACAGCCTAGCCAGTTTACTTATTAAAGTCTTGGGCAAATATCCTGATGAGATAAAAAAAACATTTTCCGCATTTAATTTCTCATGGGGCAATATTTCAGCTTCAGCATCTCTTCAATCATCGATAACATCCATTGGAATGTCTTGGAAAAGAGTTGATTGATCTGAAAGGGGTAGCAGTATGGTAGAATTTAAAAAGTAATTATGAATATTCACCATAACACTAAATTTAAACGTGGATATTTTTTCGCAAGCGAATCAATTATTTTATTCAGAGGAATGAAAAGAGAAAATTTGCACTCGATGGATCAATACTGGAAAACATGGATAAAGCATGAGGAGGAAGTCATCGCCTACAAAACAAGTTTCAAACTAAATAATTTTAAAATAATAGTTATTTGTTTTTTTGAAAAAGATGATGGCCCCATAAAATATTGGGATTTTGGTCCTGAAAATTGCATGGATGGTTTTCAGTCTGAACCTGAAGGAAAGTACACAAGAAGATTGAGACGTTGGTTCCTGGATGAATTTGGCATCAAACTGCCGCAATCAGGGGCGTGGGGAGAAATAGATGCCTGTCACGACCCACACAATCGTACTACATCAGTTCTTTGTACCTATCAATAAAACCAATATTGAATTCGGATAACTATGTGCATGAATATTTCAGATGCGGCACAAGAGATGTCAATTTTAAACATTCCATCAAATGCCTTTTCGATTGGCGATCCAAGTCAAGATGAAAGTTTTTGCATCAGAGAAAGGAATGGAGATTGGGAGGTTTTTTACTATGAACGAGGAGTAAAGACAGGGCTTCGAATTTTTAGAGAGAAGCATGAAGCCTGTGAAAATTTCTTATCCAGAATAAAATCTTGGCATGCATTATTTGCAATAATATTTTTCATACTGGAACCCACCTCAATTAAATCCATTAAATTCAGAAAAGATATTTGAATTTTAGATAGCATCAACGTAGAAATACTTTTCCTGAATTTTTGACGAGGTAAAAAACTTTACATTGATAATCTCGGATTTCATATTACGATGAATAGAATTATTCAATGTGATTCAGGTACCAGTCGTCGCCTGACGATGGCGCATGCATCCAACAAAAATTTCTCAATAGAATTTATCCATCCTTCAAGCATTGAGCAAGCACATCGCGTAGGTAGCAAAGGTGGCACAATTAATTTATTCACTTTACCAACGAAAAATATTGACATACTCAAGGAGCGACTGGGGAAAACTGCTTTTTTTCGTCAATTATGTAGAGGTTCCCTACGCGAGTTTTCTAAGCGTGGAAGATCCGATGGAAAACAATATTTTCCTCTACGAACCGTGCTGACCACTAAGATCATTCATTTCAAGATGCTTCATTAGAAATTATGCATAATACAGTGAAGAAATTTGAAATACCAGGCTCTTTTTTTGATTTCATTGATGGATCATTTATCATCAATGGAGAGGTTACATTGTCGAAAAAAACTCCAGCAAAACATTTCATAAACAATATTATCAATATATTCCATATCCAACCCACGACAACAGGGTCTGGAGTATATGTTTTTGAAATTAATGGTTGGGTAGGCGATCACATTATCGAGTTAATTATTGCAAAAGAAAAGCTCCTCAAAATAGATTGCATATTGATTCATTATTTCGAAAATAATACTGTAGACAACGGCGTGAGTGAATCATCGTTAGTCAAAAAAATTCAAATAAAGTCTGGCATTCCCGGTCACATGAAGGGACTATCAGAAATAGCATTTCAATTTTCGTGGGGGATCGTTATCGTACAGCATGACATAAAAGCATCATCCTCCTGCATGATCTTGCAGTACAAAACAGCCTGAAAATCAGCCATCATGTCGGAAATAAATGACGATTACAAATTAAATGACGATTACAAATCGCACGTCAATATAGAAAAATCGATAGAGGTGCAGAAACGAATAATGGAATTCATAAAAAATGGTGAAACTTTTTTCCCAAAATCAAGTGATATACGATGGCTGATTTTATTGAAGAAACTACCTCTAAAATTAAGAATATGTATCCTTGATGAAATTTCTTTTGGAAGTTCCTTGATAGCATTGCATTCTTCCGACTGGCCAGAGAAGGGGAGCGTTGTAGCACTGTTAAGTAGCAAGTTCAGAACGAAGGAATTCGACAAGGATTTCCATTTCAGAATGCTCAACGATCCGCATTATTGCAACGAAGAAATTTCATATATTGAAGATAACGTTACGCATTTAATTATAAATTAAGCAACACAAAGAATAGTCCAAGATTTGACTTGCCCAACGCCCTGCACGATACTTGCCGCTGTCGCCAAAGCTCTCCGCCCGGAGCAATAAACCATCAGCAGCTGTCACCACCATCCGCACTCACCGCATGCCCTCTCCCACCTCCCCCTACATCGGCCGCTTCGCCCCCTCCCCCTCAGGCCCACTGCACATGGGTTCGCTCGTTGCCGCCATGGCCAGTTATCTCGATGCGAAGGTGCATCAAGGAACGTGGCTGCTGCGTATCGAGGATCTGGACTACGACCGCAATGTCGAGGGTGCCGATCTGGGCATCCTGGCCAGCCTGCAGCGCTGTGGCATGCACTGGGATGGCGAGGCGACGTGGCAGAGCAGGCGCTTGCCGCTGTACGAGGCGGCGCTGAAACAGTTGCAGGACGATGGCCTCGTGTATGCGTGCGGCTGTTCGCGCAAGGAAATCCAGGATTCGGTGTTGCAGGCGGGAGGCCCCAAGGGTGGGGCCGCCGTCTATCCGGGCACTTGCCGCCATGGCTTGGCGCCGGGCAAGGCGGCACGGGCCTTGCGGCTGCGGGTGCCGCAGGGGGCCGATGCGGTGTACGCTTTTGCCGACCGCTGGGCGGGTCCGCAGCGGCAAGACCTGGCCAGCGAGGTGGGCGACTTCATCGTGCTGCGCGGCGATGGTTACTGGGCGTACCAGCTGGCCGTCGTGGTCGACGATGGCGCGCAGGGCATCACGCAGGTGGTGCGCGGCGCGGACTTGCTCGATTCCACGCCGCGCCAGCTGTATCTGCAGGATGTACTGGGCTTGCCCCACCCTGGCTTCCTGCACGTGCCTGTCGTCACGAACGACAGCGGCGAAAAGCTGTCCAAGCAGACAGGCGCCCTCGCCTTTGATACGGCAAGCAATGCTACCGACCTGCTGGCGTCGGCGCTGCTGCCGGCGGCCCGCTTCCTCGGCCTCGACGTGCGTGCCAACAAGGTGGAAGACTTCTGGCGGCAAGCCATTCCCGCCTGGGCGCAGCGGCTGGCGCAGCTTCCCGAGCACCCATAAAAAAACCCGCCGCGGCGAACCGGGCGGGTAGCAATGCAGGCGCCAGCACATGGCCGGCACCTGGTATCAGGCAATTAGAAGTTGCCCTTGAACTGCACGCCAAACTGACGTGGCTCATTGATGAAGCCCGTGCGGTTGTTAAAGTCGATGGCGCCCGTGATACGCTGGGTGTCGGTGATGTTGCGGCCAAAAACGGCCATTTCATACTTGCCGGCATCCCAGGTGTAGCCCACGCGCAAGCCACCTTCGACCATCGGCTTGCCGGTGAACTCGGTGGACTCGTACAGGAAGAAGTTGATCTTGCTGCGGTAAGCCCAGTCCGTGAAGACGAAGAATTCGCCGTTTTCCATCGGGATCGAATAACGGCCCGTGGCGGTGATCGTCCACTTCGGCGCTTGCGGCAACGGATTGCCATTGATGATGGCGAAGCCGGCGGCGTTTTTCGGATCGGTCACGGTGCAGCTGCGGCACGTGGCCACCGACAGGCTCGGATCCTTGATTTCCGTGAAGTTGTAGCTGCCGCCCAGGGACATCTTCAGGCTAGGCGTGACAAAACCTTCCAGTTCCAGTTCCGCGCCGCGGCCATTCGTCTTGGCTGCATTGATCAAACGCGTCACGTTCGAGGTGCCGCCCACGACCGTCAGTTGCTGGTTTTTCACCTGGTAGTTGTACAGGCTGAAAGCAACGCGGGCACGGCGCTCGAACAGGTCGGCCTTGATGCCCGCTTCGACCGAGGTGATGGTTTCCGCGTCGGCAACCGTTACGGACACCTTGTCGCTGGCTGGCGCGATACTTGGCGCGCGGAAACCGGTAGCGATACGGCCGTAGAAATTCACGTCCTTGTTGTACTTGTAGGTACCGCTCAGGTCCCAGTTGACCTTGGCTTTGCTGACATCGGCGCTGGTCGGAGAAATCTGGACGATACGGTCCGCTTCAACGGTGTTGAAATCCTTCTTGTCCTTGGTGTAGCGCAAGCCGGCACGCAGCATGAAGTCATCGTTGACGGCATAGTTGACGGAACCGAAGGTGGCCCAGGCACTGTTTTTCTGGCGGCTGGCCAGGTGCGAAACGAGCGCATGGTCGCTACCGCCGAAATTATCCGTGTAGCCGTTGGCATCTTCGTTGAAGTAGTACACGCCGGCCTGCCAATTGAGCGGACCGGCATTTTTCGATTCGGCGCGGAATTCTTGCGAGTACTGTTTCACGCTCTTGATGCCGCCAGCAGTTTCCACCGGGAATGGAATCGCTGGCACCATGCCTTTTGCGCCGCCATCGATGTCGCCATGCGACACATACTTGCCCACGCGTTCGAAACCGGTGATCGAGTACAGCTTGACGCCATCGAGTTCCCAGCTCAGGCGGGCGCTGGCGCCATTGGTGCGCAGTTCCTGGAAGTTCAAGGCATCGGTATAGGATTTGGTCGGATTGAAACCGTCGACCAGGTCATTCGTGCCCAGCTTGATGGCGTTGGCGAAGAACACGCGCGCGCTGCCCGTGGTGCTGCGCTGATGTACGTTGAACAGGGCGTTGAACGTGCCGTTCGGCGCATACATCAATTGCACGCGTTCCGCGTGTTCGTTGTAGCCGTCCAGCGCGTTTTTCTGGCCCGTAAACGTGTTATCGACGTAATCGTCGCGGTGCTGGCGCAAGGTCGAGACACGCATCGCCCATTCTTTGCTCAGCGGCACGTTGACGGCGCCGTCGAAATTGGTGGTGTTGTGCGTGGCGGCGGAAACGTTGTAATAGCCTTCAACCTTGTCCAGGTTCGGCTTGACGGATTCGAACTTGACCACGCCGGCAGGCGTATTGCGGCCGAACAAGGTGCCTTGCGGGCCGCGCAGCACTTCCACGCCAGCCACGTCGAAAATCGGATAGCCCTTGAGGATAGGGTTTTCTTGCACGACATCGTCGTAAATCAGGGAAACAGGTTGCGATGCAAAGATGTTGAAGTCGGTATTGCCGTAGCCGCGGATGTAGAAGCGGGGGAAGGTGCGGCCATTCGACGATTCCACGTTCAGGCTCGGCACTTTGCCGGCCAGCACGCGAATGTCTTGTCCACCGGACACCAGCACGTCGAGCTTTTCATCACGCAGCAGCGACACGGAGACGGGCACGTCGCGGATATTTTCCTTGCGGCGCTGCGCCGTCACGGTCACGGTTTCCAGCTGGCTGGCGGCAGGGGTCGTATCAGCAGCGACTTCATCAGCATAAGCCGAGCCGATAGGCAAGGCAGCGGACAGTGCCAGCATAGCAGCGCTTTTGGCGCACAAACGCTTGTGCATCTTGGACATCTTGATCATGTTGTTTCCCAGAAGTTTAAAAAAGAATTGCGAAACCTGTCTCCGGGTTATGTACGGCGCTGGATGATCGTTTGCACCATTTTGGTGCAACAGCGCGAGCGGATGTTTCTCCACTCTCGGCGTCACTGGCTCTGCCCTGGCTGTCGTCCAAGCTGACAGCGGTTCTGGCCGCATCTCCGGGATGTCTGATGAACACCAACTTTTAAGTAAGGCGCCAATTTAATTCAAGCGCCTTATGCGCTGCAAGAATATTGTTATGTAAAATATTCATTCATCAACATAAAGGCCAGACTAGTGGTTATTCAGCCACAATAGCGTGCTCGCCTTGCTATTTCCTCCGATGCCATGCCGCGTGACGCACCTTTTCGCCAGGCCAGCCGAAAGCGGAATTGCTGCCCTGCGAGACAGCCCCGAGGGTAAAAATAGTTGTAATATCGCCAGAATGAAGTTGCCAGACCGCCCCATTCCAGTGCGGCGGCGGCCCCCTGCACCATCGTCGATAGCCTCCATGCCAGAACCCAGCCAGCCCAGCAACGCCGTCCCGTCCTCCACCGTCGCCGCCCAGGCGGCGCATCTGCTGCTGAGCGCCCATTGCGACATCGTCTGGAGCACGAAAACCTTCGGCCAGTTCGATGCCGACCAGCCGTCCTGGCGCGCCTTCACGGGCCAGACCGAGGCCGAACTGCTGGGCCGCGGCTGGGTCAATGCCCTGCATCCGGACGACCGCAACTTGCCTTACGTCATGCCATCGCACCTGACCAGCGTGTTCGAAGCGGAATACCGGCTGCGCCACGTCAGCGGCGCCTACCGCAACATGCTCGTGCGCATGCTGCCCGTGCTGGCGCCCGACGGCAGCATCGTTGAATGGCTGGGCTCGCATAGCGACGTGACGCGGCAACGGCAGACGGAACAGCGGCTGCGCCTGGCCATGCAGGGCGGCCGCATGGGCACGTGGGAGATCGACCTGGGCAGCGGCAGCATGGCCGGCTCCGACGCCTTCAAGGCGAACCTGGGCCTGCCGCCTGACAGCCCCATCGATTACGCGCAGCTGACGGGCGCCATGCTCGACGGCGACCTGCAGCACTGGCAGACGGTGGTGCACGCGGCCATCGCCAGCGCCAGCGATTTCGAAATCGACATCCGCGTGCGCTGGCCCGACGGTTCACTGCACTGGGCGCACATGCGCGGCACCTGCGCCAGCGATGGCGCCGGCAACGTGATCGCCCTGTCCGGCATTTCGCTCGACCTGACGACCAGCAAGCAGAACGAGGAAACCCTGCGCCTGACCCTGGCGGCTGGCGAAGTGGCCACCTGGAACTGGGACATCGTTGCCGACCGGGTCACGGCCGACAGCAATATGGCGCGCTTGTTCCCCGTCAATGCCGATGCGGCCACGGCGGCGCCGCTGGCGCGCTACCTGGAGATCATCCATCCCGATGACCGCGAGCAAGTCAGCGCGCAGATTACCCAGGCGCTGCAGGCGCACACGCCGTTCGAGGCCAGCTACCGCGTCGGCGCCGGCGATGGCCAGTACCGCTCGGTCATTGCACGGGGCCGCGCGGAATACGCGCCCGATGGCACGCCCCTGCAATTGCCCGGCGTCTTGCTCGACATCACGCGCCAGAAACAGGTGGAAGATGCGCTGCGCCGCAGCGAGGAGCGCTACCGCACCCTGATCGAGCTGATGGACCAGGCGTTTTGCGTCATCGAAATGCTGTACGACGAGCAAGGCCGCCCCATCGATTTCCGCTACCTGGAAGGCAACCCCGCCTTCGTCAAGCAGTCGGGACTGGACAATGCCATCGGCAAGACCATCCGCAGCTTCGTGCCCGACCACGACCAGCACTGGTTCGACCTGTACGACCAAGTCGTCAAGACCGGCGAGCCCGTGCGCTACGAAAACGAAGCCGTGGCCATGGAGCGCTGGTTCGAAGTCTTCGCCGCGCGCCTGGGCGGCCCCGGCAGCCGCCTGCTAACGGTGCTGTTCAGCGACATCAGCGAGCGCAAGCGTTCTGAGCAGCAATTGCGCCAGCTGGCCGACAACCTGTCCGAAATGGACCGGCGCAAGACGGAATTCCTGGCCACGCTGGCGCACGAACTGCGCAACCCGCTGGCGCCCATCCGCAACGGCTTGCAAATCATGCGCCTGGCCGCCGACAAGCCCGCGACCGTGGCACGCGTACGCGACGTGATGGAACGGCAAGTCAATCAGATGGTGCATCTGGTCAATGATTTACTGGACGTGGCCCGCATCACGCGGGGGCAGATCGAACTCAAGCTGGAACGCGCGGACTTGAAAACCATCATCGCCAGCGCCGTGGAAACGAGCATGCCGCTGATCGAGGCCAGCCGCCATCAATTGCAGGTGCAAGTCGATGAGCAAGCGCTGCCGCTCGAGGCCGACCCCACGCGCCTGGCGCAAGTGCTGGGCAATCTGCTCAACAATGCCGCCAAGTACACGCCGGCCGGCGGCCAGATCAGCTTGCGCGCGCGGCACGACGGCAACGAGGCATTGATCGAGGTCAAGGACAGCGGCGTCGGCATCCCCGCCGAGTCGATCACGACCGTGTTTGACATGTTCACCCAGGTGGGACAGAACATGGGCCGCGCGCAGGGCGGGCTGGGTATCGGCCTGTCGCTGGTGCGGCGCCTGGCCGAGTTGCATGGGGGCAGCGCCACGGCGGCCAGTCCCGGCGCCGGCCTGGGCAGCACCTTCAGCGTGCGCCTGCCCCTGCTGGCGGAGGCAGCGGCAGCGCCCGCAACAGTGACCACGCCCGCCAGTGCCGCCGGCGGCCCGCATTTCCGCGTGCTGGTGGTCGACGACAATGTCGATGCGGCCGATACCCTTGCCGCCGTGCTCGACATGATGGGCCATGTCACGCAAGTGGCCCACGACGGCGCGCAGGCCCTGGCCGTGGCGCCGCAATTTTTGCCGGACGTCATCTTCCTCGACATCGGCTTGCCCGGCATGAACGGCTACGAAGTGGCGCGCGCGCTGCGCCGGATACCGGCCGGCGCCAACGTCGTGCTCGTTGCATTGACGGGCTGGGGCGCCGAAAACGACCGCAGCCAGTCGAGTGCGGCCGGCTTCGACCACCATCTGACCAAACCGGCCAACCTGCTTGCCATCGGCGAACTGCTGGCTACCCTTTCCACTCCAACAACACTGACCGACCATGACTGAATCCCTGAACCACGTCCGCCGCCACCTCCTGCTGGCCGGCGGCACCGCCCTGCTGTGCCCGACACCGCTGCTGTTTGCCGCGCCCGCCACCGGCATCGCCGCCGCACAGACGCAGCTGGCCGCGCTGGAACAGGCCGCAGGCGGACGCCTCGGCGTTGCCGCCTGGCGCCACGGCAGCGAACAGCGCGTTGCCTATCGCGCCGACGAACGCTTTCCCCTGGCCAGCACCTTCAAGGCCATGCTGGCGGGCGCCGTGCTGGCCCGCAGCGTCAGCCAACCGGGTTTGCTGGACCAGCACGTGCGCTACGAGAAAAAAGAACTGGTCACGTATTCGCCCATCACGGAAAAGCATCTGGCCGACGGCATGAACGTGGCCGACCTGTGCGCCGCCACCTTGCAGTACAGCGACAATAGCGCGGCTAATTTCTTGATGAAAATATTGGGCGGACCGCAAGCCGTGACGGCGTTTGCGCGCAGCATTGGCAATACGGTGTTCCAGCTGGAACGCTGGGAAACGGAATTGAATAGCGCCATCCCCGGCGAAGTGCGCGACACGGCCAGCCCCGCGTCCATGGCGCACAGCTTGCAGCAATTGTTATTGGGAAATAGCTTGCCGGCACCGCAGCGCCAGCAACTGGACGCGTGGATGCGCGGCAACACGACGGGCGACAAGCGCATCCGCGCCGGCGTGCCTGCCGGCTGGCAGGTGGCGGATAAAACGGGTTCGGGCGCGTATGGCAGCGTCAACGACATCGGCGTCGCCTACCCGGCCAGCGGCGCGCCGCTGATCATCGCCGTGTACTACACGCGCGAACAGAAAAAAGCCGACACGAACCAGGACATCATCACGGCCGCCACGCGCATCGTGTCGGCCGCATTGACGTAATTACTTCGGCAGCGCGGCCATGAAGCCTGCATACGTGGACCAGGCGGGGTCGGCCGCGCTGCGGATTTCAATCGGGAACTTTGGACGCGGCGCCAGCGCCATGTTCAGGCGATTGAAAAACTCTTCGCCCGACTGCGTGTAATAGATCCATTCGCGCAAGTTCTCGCCCGTCGACACCAGCGCCAGCGTGGCGAAGCCTTGCTCTTCCACCACGGGCGCCAGCGCCGCTTCCAGCTCTTCCATGTGCTCGCGCTCGTTCGGCGCGGGCATGCCCGTCTCGTCCTCATAGCGCCAGGCGATGATGATGCGGTCCGGCTGCGACGACAGATCCCAATCGTCATGGAAGGTGTCGACATAGCGGTAGATGATGGCCATCTCGTCGCTATGCGTGACGATGGTGCCCCAGCTGCGGGCGGAAGTGGAATTTTCGTTCATGGTTGCAACAGTCAAAAAAACAATCGAGGGGGCGCAGCTTACAGCACTGGCGGGCAAGTCACATTCCACGCGTCATACTGGGCACCGCTCTTGCGCAGCCAGACGCGGGCGTAGCTGTCGCGGTCGCTCTTGAACACGAGCGCATAGCGCTCTTCGGCACGCGGTGCGGCGGCGCCCACGTCGACGGCCGCCAGCGAAAACTTCAGCGCCCGCAACGGGGCGCAGGCCGTATTGCCCGCCATCAATAAGCGCGCCCGCTCCAGCAGCGGCTTCTGGTACAGCAGCACGCCTTCCAGTTCCGCATCGGGGACGCGCTGCAGCATGCGCACGGGTTCGGCCACGGGGCGGCAAGTGCCGCGGTCGAGCCAGGCAAAATATTCCATGCCCGCCTCCTGCCAGCGCGCCTGCTTGCCCTCGCCGTGCAGCACGAACTTGGTGCGCTGCGTGCGGCACAGCGCGCCATGACCGCGATACGGCGCCGTTTCCACGCTGCCCACCACTTCGCTGCCACGTCCGCCCACCACGGGCACGCTCTCGAACACAGTGCGCGCAGCCGGCTCGCCCGGATATTGCTGCGCATAAAATTCCAGCAAGGACGCGCGCTGCTGCGCATCCACCGCCACCGCCTCGGCGGCACTGGCAGAGAGGCACACAGCCGACACTACGCACAGCGCCAAGGGGCGCACGATATATCTAGGCATGGATCCAGGCATGGCATTCCTTCATCGACGTTCAAGGGCGGGTATCGCCCAAGCGCAGATTATATAGTTACCAGGAAATACCAGGAGGAGCGGACGTCAGGACGTGCGGAAGCTGGCGCCGCCAGCGAGCAACTTGGCGCCGCAGGTGGTGCTATCGCCTTCGAAGGCGATAGCGATGCCGTTGATGCTGTGCCGGGATGAGCCGCTGGCAATCTTGCAACCCTGATGTCCCTTGATGGGGCAGCTGCACAAGTCCCCGACGCAGGCGACAGGAATCCCATTGACCGTAAAATGCGTGGCGGCACAACTGAGCACCTTGCCGCCGTGCGAAGTGGCGTCGCCCAACCTGATGACTTTGCGCATGCTGCCTCCAGAATCATTGTCCCGCCTGGTTTTCCAGGATGGCTTCCACCGATGGCGCCGCGTAGTTTGCGGGGTCGACGGCTGGCGTGATACGGCTGCGGAAGATATCGCCGCCGGCATCCTGTTTCTTGCGGGTTGCGTCCGATGGCGGCGTGATGAAGATAATGCTCGCCTCGTTATTGTCACGCAGATTGATCGCCGCACTGGCGCCACCGTCGCGATAGCTGCCCATCACGCCGATGGCCATCTGCATGAACCAGGTGGCCGCACCGGTATTGCCCAGGCGATGATCGGTATTGATGAACTGCGCGCTCTTGCCGCTGTCGATTTCCGGGCCGCCCTGTGCCGCGTAGTCATGCAACATGCCTTCCAGCATCAGCAACTGTTCCGGCTGCTTGCCCGTACCGGCCACGACGCGCGCCGGCCCCTTGCCGCGCTCCGCTTCCGGCAAGGTCTGCAGTGCCTGCTGCCAGCCCGCATTGAATATCTTCTGGCGCGCATCACGCCGCGTGACGGGCTTGCCTTCCTCATCCGTAAATTTGACGAATACGGGCCGGTGCACGAAACCGAACGAGGGCAAGCGGTCGAAGGTTTCCATCTGTTCCCGGTTCCATGGAATGGGGAACCACGGCGTCGGCTTCCAGTCGCGCGGCGGACGATTTTCCCATGGGTTGAGTTTATCGAAGGTATGCAAGCCCACGCCGCGGATATCGGGCCGCTGAGCGAAGGCGGCGGCGGCGGCGAGCCATTCGGCGACGGTGGGTTGACGCTCGCTGAAGGCGTCAGGTCGTTTCTGTTTCTCGCGTGAGGGAAGCGATTGCATCAGTTCGTTGTACATGGCACGGAGTTGTTCCCTAACGAATTTATTCGCTGGGTCATCCCATACAAAAGGGCGCAACGGTTCTATTCGCTCTCGGCGCGCAAGGATAAATACTGCCGTGGCATCGGGCATATCTGGAATGAAATATCCGTTTGCCAATTTCCTTGCAGTACCTGGCTTCCGGTTGCCATCCCGCGTACCAACGCTGTCCTCCGAGTGTAAGGCGACGTAGGGTACGTCAGGATGCTTATCGAAAAAATCAAAAACATCAATCAACAATTGATCGGGATGTTCATCCAACTTCCATGAAGCCACGGAAAATAGATGCAAGGGCATGCCCCCCGTACCAGCGCCAGCCACGAGTCCCGCCATCGGCTCTATCAAGCTCGGTTGTGCGGCCGGGTCGAGGATGGGAGTACCTGCATAGAAGGATGGCAAGCCCCAGTTCATCGGAGTGAAATTGATGCCATTTTCCAGCGCATCGTAGGCCCTACTGCCGCCCTCCCCATCCTTGTCATCACCCGTCCATGGGTATTTCTTGGGGTCTTGTTCGCGTATGCTGGTATAAGCACTTCCTTTTTGCAAAGTTTCCCACAATTTTCCCTGACGGTATTTGTCCACCGTCACACCGAATCCGATCACTTCCAGCACGTATTCTTGCCCAGATTCCACAGGTTTCGTTGGCTGTTGCGCCTGCAACTGGGATGCAATTTCACGCGCCTGACTCTTCGATAAGGCATTGAGCCATAAAAAACCAAAAAATAAAATTACAACAACTAATGATATTCCCAACCAACGAAGCGTCATCATAGCTATCACCTTTTGGTCTGCAATTCCGGCGAGACAATATTCGGCCCAGGCAAGTTGCTACCGACGGGGCTTCGACAATTCTTTTATTTTGCTTTTTTCACTCACTATTTTTATGTTTTTTGTTTGTGACACTACAATTTTCCACAACGGCCCTGATAGCAAGGGCAATCCTACAGGCAAGATCCCAGTGTTGTAATAGTCAATGCTGCCATTGATCGCAGCACTTCTCCATCCAGGTTCTACGGATAAATAGGGAGCAAACTCCAATATGAATTTATCTTTTATCCGTATTCCCTTACGCCCTTTTTCGTTGCTCTTCAGGTTCTTCACCCGCCAATCCGCCACCGCACACAGATACGCATAAAACTGCGGATCCGACGACGCCTTGCCACTGCCAATGGCCACGTCATACGCCGTCACTTGGCGATGATTCTTCGCGCTACCGATAATGGAACTGTGGAAAGATTTGGCACTGACCTCGCGCTGCCAGCGCAAGCGCGCCTCGTTCGGACTTTCCTGAATTTTCGCCACGACGTTGCTGTCAGGGTAGCGTAGCGCGGACACGATTTCACGTTGATCAAGCTTGTCTTTCACGTGCAGTCCCTGTTCTTTGTTGTAGCTTGCCGTCATCAATGCCAACTCTCGTGGATTAAGGTGTTCTAGCCGCTCGGGAAACTTTTGATAGCCTCCCGGATCAGGACGATATTCGCTACGTAACTGCATGCCAGTCCCGCTCGTCAGTGCGACCGTAGCATCGCAAGGATCAACCTCCTCCGTGGGTCCCTGATCGGCAACAGGACGGTTTCTCATCATGGACGTTGCCGGGATACTCGCAGGATCGATTTGCGACATGCCGCGTAAATCGGCGGCCACCGGCTGCTTCAATGCTTCGCCCGTAATGGTGCGTATGCCATTGCGCTGCTCCATCTTTCCCAACCGGGCATTGACAGGCCAGGCCACCGCCTGATGTTGTGCACGGTGTTTTCGCAGCGAAACCTCCACGTGCGACTGCTCCGTTTCCGTCGGCAGGCGCAACGGAAAATCAAAAGGCGGCGGCTTGCCCACCAATGAAACCGTGGTCTTGCCAGTGGCCGGATCCAGCCTGGTCTTCTCGCTGAATACGCGCTGATAAAATCTGCCCCCCAGTTCCGCCAGCGCGCCGCGTACCTGCTTGTGTTCCACCATCTTGGTATGTCCGGAAGAAATACTGTACCCATCAAGACTGGATGTCTCCTCTTCTTCCATCAATTCACTTCCCGACGCATAATCGGGCACGCCATCCCATCCTATGCCCTGGATGTTATCCAGCGCCACGGTCATATCTTCAGGGCAAAAATACAGATAGACTTTGCGGCGATTGTCGCGGTCGTCGGCACTCTGCCAGCGGCTGCCGACCATGCCACGATGTTCGTCCTTTTTCAGGTCGGAAAACGGCGGCTTGCATGCCTGGCCGTTGCCCTTCGCCACGCCGGTAACTATATTCACCAAGGTCTTCAGGCGCGCGCCCAAGGTCTGCGCACCACTGAGCAAATGGTAGTAGGGCTTCATTGCCGCATCCTCGCCGCCATCGAACCAGGCGGCACCTCGCATCAACAGAGGCAGGCTGTCCACCAGGCTGTACGGCGGATGCGTGAGTATCAGATTATCGGCCGGCGCCAGCCCCTTTTCCATCAGCATGGCTTGCGCCAGCAGCGACAGCAGGCAACCCTGGCTGTGAGCAACGATGCTGACAGTGTCTTCCGCGTCATAATCGCGGATCATGGAAATGAGTGCGGCCAGGCGCTGCGCCGCCAGCACCATGTACATACGCCCGGGCGCCGTCCTCAGTGGCCGCAAAGCATCGCCCATGGGATCCGCAGGTGCATACATGCCCGGGCGCCACATGTCGGGCAAGCTGCTGGTGGCGTTGCCGAACGGCCCGCCTTCCTTGGATAAATCCTTGTCCAGGCGGTTACCGTAGCGATCAACAAACTGTCCATTGACGACATCAATTTTGTCCTTCACTTCACGGTAGCCCCAGTAAAATGGAATCACGGGACTGTTAGTATTCTTGTCGATGGTGCGCTTGAAAAAGACGGCGTCGGGATCGTCTTCCAGCCTGTCCTTGTCCGCCGCCACAGGCATGCGGTAAGACGCGGCCGTAAAGCCGCGACCCAGCCTTTGCGTCAGTCCTTCGCACAAGCCATCTTCCACCGCCTTGTAGCTGACGCCCACATCGTTGACGCCATGAATGACGATGATATTGCCCGGCAGATTGCGGCGTATCTTGACCTTCTTGCACACGCTGCGTTCGCAATGCAGGATCGCCACATCGTCGCCCACGACATACGGCACTGTCGGATAACTGCCCATCGCACTCTCCTGGCGTCATCAATCCTTGTTGTTGAACACTTCGATGGCGGCCAGATGCATCGCCGTGCGCTCCAGCACGTCCGTCTTGCCGCTCCCATCGCTGCGGCCATCCGTCGCTGAACCATCGCCCAGCTTCACTGCAAAGTGCGCCTGCGGCGCCAGCTGCGGTTCTTGCGGCACGCCATCGACGGGACTGTCGTCGCCCTCGTATTGAAAAATGAATTGCTGGTCGGTCTTGCCCTCGGCAAAGTTTGGCAATTGCACCGCCATGCTCTGCGGATCATTGAAAACGAAGTTGGGTGCATTGAAATTCAGCGGCGACTTGCTGCCGAAGGTGATGCCATCGGCGATGCGGATAAAGGCGCCGTGCTTGGAGATCAACACGATTTCATCGGCCATGCCAGTCAGCTTGCCGTCGCTGGCCGTCAGTTTCAGGTTTTTCCCCGCATTCAGTTCCATGTCGTCATGCTGGCTTTGCAGCAGGAACTTGCCATGGTGCGCGATGGCGCGGATGCCGTCCGCATGGGAAAACAGCGATATGCCCTTGCCCGCATTCACGCTATAGCGCTGGCCCGCGACCGCTTGCAGATGCTGCTGCGCCACCGTATCGATATTGCTGGCGGCGTAGCTGACGATGGCCTTCGAACTGGCAAAGCTGATGCCGGCGGGCGCCGTGACGGCAATCGCCGCCGCACCGCCCAGTTCGGCACGGGGCTCCGTATTGCTGCCGCCTTCCCAACTTTTTAAACTTTGCTGCAATGCCTGCTGCGCCTGGTCTTCCTGTTCCAGTGCCTGATGCGCCACCGCATAGCTGCCCAGCGAGCGAAACAATTCCAGGCAGTTTTCCATCAGGCCCAGATATTCGCTGCGTGCCATATGGCTGCCATCGCCATTCAGGCGCTTCCAGGCCGAAATCAGCATGCCCTTGCCCGCCCGCATAGCCATTTGCTCGTCGGTACGCAACTCGGCACCCTCGCCGCGCGCCGTGCCCTGGCCGTTGCGCCTATCCTGCGTCAGCCAGCCCAGGTTGAGCTGGGTGGAACCATGATCGCTGGCAAGCTGGGCATTGATTTGCCCATGGACATCATCGAAGCGCAGCTGGTTGCCACGCGTGCCCTTGATTTCGCGGCTTTTGATGCCGGACAAGTAACGGTTACCGGGCAAGTCGCCTGCCTTGCTCAGGGCGATCGGCTGCGCGTTGTGGTTGTATAGCTGGCCGACGACGATAGGCCGGTCCGGATCGCCGCCGAGAAAGGCCAGCAGGACTTCGCTGCCCACGCGGGGCAAGCCCAGGTAGCCGCATTGCTGCATGCTGCCAGGTCCGTTCCCCGCCCAGTTCGACGCGACGCGTATCCAGGCCGAATCGGCATCCGTGTCGGAGGCGCCCGTGCCGCCCGCATGCTCGTGGTCCAGCTTGCGCGTGGCGGGAAAGCGAACCTTGACCCGGCCCATCGCGTCGCAATGGACTTCCTCATTCGCCGGTCCCACCACCACGGCGCTATGCATGGTGACTGGCGGCAGGTCGATGCGCGTGTCATAGGATGGGACGATGGGCACGCCGCGCCGCACAGCAGTCAGTGCAATATGCATGCGCAAGGGGCCATCATCCACCACCGCCGCCAGTTCGCGCTGCGACAGCGCTATGTCATCGGCCAGCCAGCGGTTGCGCGCAAACAGGCGTGCTACCCTGGCGGCAAGCTCTCGGGGTAAGTTATTTTGCGCTGCCACCTGCAGCGATGTAACGACAAAATCACGCTCGGCCACCGGCAAGGCGTCAATGTCCGGGTGCTCGGCCAGGCTGAAGTATTCGCCCGGGCACAGGTCGCGCACACTGCCTTCGGCGTGAAAGCAATGGCTCTCGTAATCGTGCTGCTGCATGGCCAGCATGCCCAGCTGGCACAAGGCCTCATGATCGATGCCCGCGCGCGGCGGCAGTACGCGGTAATCATCAAGCGTGGCGGCAACGGCATTGCCATGCATGCCCTGCTGTCCACGCCCCAAGGCATCGGCAGTCATGAACGGCCGCGCGCGCGGGTGTTCTTCATTCCAGCTATGGCGCGTCACCTTGCCCGCCTGCAGCTTGCGCACTTCGCTCCACGACGTCAGGGTGTCGCGCTGTTCCGTCGCGCGGTCCGCGTGATAGCGCACGGTATCCGCCATGTTTTTCCGCAAGCCATCGGCATGGTTGAATAGCACCAGGGTATGCGCCGGCTCGGCATGCGTATCCGTATTGCCCACCGCACGAAAAAACCAGGCGACGCCGCTACGCTTGAGCAAGCGGCGCACGAAGGCTGCATCGGATTCATTGTGCTGCATGACAAATTCACGCTGCGGATACATTTGCGCCTCGAAGAAATCGGCAAATGCATACTGGAAGGCGTGCGCCAGCACGGTATTGCTGCGTATCCACTCGTCGAGCAGGGTCTTGACGATCTCGATATCCGTCAGGCGCCGGAAGACGCGCGTATTGCAGCGCTTCTCCATGATGGCGAAGGCATCCGTCAGCACCAACTGGTAGCTGGCCAGCCCACCGTCGCTGTCGCCGGCACTGGCTTGCGTGACGAGGCCGCAGATACTGCGCAGCCTGCCCTGATCCGTCACGAGATCGATGGCGGCGGGCAAGGCAATCAAACTACTGAGCGGCAAGTCGGCATGCGTCGAAACACACAGCACACGGTACTCGATACCGCCACAGATCGCCTCGCTGCCGGCGATACGCTGTGGTATCAGCACGCCGGCGGGCACCTTGGGCGAGACACCCAGGCGCAGGCGCAAGGGACGCTGGGCACCAGATATCGACTCGTCACCGTCCATGGAGTTCTCCTCATTCGCACTTGCATTTAGAGCCTATCCCAGTAGATGAATACATCTCCCGCTGGCGCGCCTCAGAAGCGGGGACTGCGTTGATCGTCGTTGCGTGGCTCGCCACGCGTCCTCCTCACGCCTTGTCCGCGCTCCTGATGTGCTGCCAGCAGAAGACGCTCCCTACTGGGATATGCTCTTAATCAAGCTGGAGAACCGACAATGCCATGAGATTGCAAGGAAATACTTGATATTTAGTAAGAATCCGCCAAGGTTCCCACTACTTCCGTCAAGCTTTGCCGCTTGGCCGCCAGCGCCGCATCCGCCAGGCTCCATTGCTCCAGCCGCAACGCATACGCGGGCGTCATCATCCAGCCGAACACTTCCGCCTTGTCTTCCTCGGGGCCGTAGGCGGCGTACAGGCTGACGAGGCCCGGCTGCGGGTGGCCCAGGTTCTGGAAGCCCTTGCCATAGGCCGTGGCGCCGCCCTGGCCGTAGGCTGTGCCGGGCGGGTTCAGGGCCAGCCAGGCTGGGTCGCGGTAATAGAAATCGTTGAACAGCCGGTATTCGATGAAGTGGTAGTACTCGTGGTGCACGCGCAGCTCCATGCCGGACGGACACATCGCGGCCAGAAGGTTGTCGGCGTAGACGACACTGTCGATTTCCGGCGCCGGCATGGCCAGGCGGCGCTGGCCGTCCACGCTCAAATCCTTGACCAGGACGACGTGGCGCAAGCCCGTGCGCGCGAAGACGCCTGCCGGATAGCGCTCCATGGCCGGCAAAACGATGCTGAGCAGCAATTGCAGCCCGGCACGGTCTTGCTCCGACTCCGTAAAGGCGTGCGCCGCGCTGCCGGGCATGGACAAGGTCCAGGCGGGCGCCAGTTGCAAGGCCGCCAGGCGCGCAGTGGCGATCGCCTGCAACTGCGCCACGCTGGCGTCCCTGGGCGCGACGGGGGCGTAGCGCACGTTCCAGTCGCATTCGCTGCGCATGCTGTCTTGCTGGGCGGCACGCTCGAACGCTTGCGCCTCGGCGGCCGATGGCGCGGGCGGGCCGCCACTGGCACAGGCGGACAGCAAGGCGACGGCAAGGCAGGACAGCAGGCGGCAAGCGGGCATGGGATTTTTCACAGGCATAAAATGGGGCGCAATCGCGGCGCCCCATTCTACAAGATGGAAATTTCCCTACGCCATCAGCGCTGGTAATTCTTGAAGAAATTCCAGCTGATCACGGTGGCGTCCGGGCCCAGCTCGTCGCTGAATGGCCAGCCGGGAGGGCCGCCGCTCCACGCGTGGTTCATGCCCTCGACCGTGTACTTTTGCGCGATGACGGCGCCGTTGTGCAAATACGTGTCGATGGAATAGCTGCGGCCATACGGCACCGTCTGGCGCACGATGCTGTCGGCACGGTAGCGCACGCTGTCATTGTCGAGGCCATCGTCGCCGTAATCGCTCGTTTGCAGGAATTGCTCGATGGTTTGCTCGCCATTGATCGGGTTGACGACGATGTCGGAAGTGCCGTGGAACACCATCGTCGGCATCAATCGGCGCGGCGACCCCGAGCAGCGCCAGGCATCCTTGCCGCGCACTTTCGGGTCGAAGGAGCTGCCGTTGAACAGGGAATCGGCGGCCGTGACCATGCCCGTGGCGCCCTTGTACATGCCGCCCGAATGCACCATCACGGCGGCGAACACGTCCGAGTAGCAGGCGGCCATGATGGACGCCATGGCGCCGCCGGCCGAGATGCCCGTCACATACACGCGGCTGTCCTGCACCGCATACTTGCTCTTGACCTTGTTCAAGATGCCCATCAGCACGGCCGGTTCGCCCGTGCCCCGCTCCTGGTTCAGCGGCAACATGAAATTCCAGCAGCGCATCGGGTTGGCCGTGACGTTCTGGCGCGGATAGACGACGATGAAGTTTTCGCTGTCGGCCAGCTGGTTGTAGCGGCTGACGGCGGCCATGCTGTTGGGCTCGGAGCCGCAGCCGTGCAGCATCAGCACGACGGGCAGCGGCGTATTCGGATTGTAGTTGCTCGGTAGCCAGACCTGGTATTCGCGCGAACCCCACAGGCTCGCGTACAGGCCGAAGTCCCACTGGCCGGCTGCGGCCGGCAGCGCGGCCAGCAAGCCGCAGGCGGCGATGAGTGCAGATAATAAGTGACGCAGTTGCTGATTCAGATGTGCCATGCCAGTCTCCTGATTATTATTAAGGACGAAAACAGCGACAACAAACCGGCTTGATGCATATCAAGCCGGCACTTCTACAAGCGCTTAAAATTTGTAGCCTGCCTTGGCGATGATCTGGCGCGGCGGGCCATAGAAACCGTCGAGGATGAACAGCGCAGGAATGTTGTAGCCGTCCGTGCGGTAGCGTTTATTGCCCAGGTTGCTGCCGTGCAAACTGAAGGTCCAGTTCTTCGGCGCTTCCCATACGACGCCAGCCGTCCACATGCTGTAGCCGCCCTGCGCCAGCACTTCGCTCAAGTCCGTGGTCGGATACACCTTGCTGCGGTAGCCATAGCCGACCATGCTGCGCAGGGCGCCGCCAAACACGTCGCGGTCCGTGCGCGTCAGGTTCAGGCCCACTTGCCGGCGCGGCGTATTGCTGAACTTTTGCGTATCCGCAATGTTCTTGCCGCCGCTCATGAACTCGTCATAGCTGGCGTTCAGCAGCGCGAGGAAACCGTTGACTTCCCACTGGCGGTTCGGCCGCCATGAAAATTCGAACTCCGCGCCTTTGACTGTCGCCTTGCCCGCATTCGTGAAGTCGCCATAGAAACCGGGCAAGCCGCCCGGCTGCACGTAGCTGGTGAAGACGGACAACTGGATATCCTTGTAGCGGTTGTAGAACAGGGCGACGTTGGCGTCGAAGGTATCGTCCGGCGCCGCGTACTTCATGCCCACTTCCAGCGCATCGAGTTTTTCATCCTTGTACGGGCGCGCGGAATCGGGTACCACCAGGTTGTTGGCGCGCACGTTGTAGCCGCCCGACTTGAAGCCGCGCGACAAGTTGCTGTAGAAATTCGTCGTCTTCGACGCTTCATAGCGCACGGACAGTTTCGGCGAGGTATTGCTGACCGACAAAGATTTGTCGAAATCGGCCGCCGTCTGGATCGGGCGCGTAAAGCCCACGTCGGCAAAAGCACGGTTGAGCACGATGGCGCGCTTTTCCTCGCGCGTGTGGCGCAAGCCCGCATTGATGCTCCACGCCTTGCCCACGGGCCAGGTCCAGTCCGTGTACAGCGCCGTGCTGTCCGTCTCCACCGTGCTGACGGCGGCCTGGAACTGGCGTCCCAGGAAATTGTTGTAGATGCCGCCGCCGGCCGTGCCTTCGAAGCGGTACAGGCCGATCACACCGGCGCCATAGTCGCCGCTGTAGGACGCCTGCAATTCCAGGCTTTTCTGCTCGTCGCGCGAGTCGCCGAACACGTCGGCGATGGGTTGCGGCAAGCCGTCGAAGTCGATGGTTTGCTCGGACGTGCTGCGCCGCTTGGCACCGATCACTTTCACGGACCAGTCGTTCGACAGCGTGTAGTTGGCCACCAGCGAACCGCCCCGGTTGTGCGTGAAGTTGTTGCCCCGCATGCCGCTCTGGATATCGTAGGCGCTGGTGCTCGGTGGCCGCCTGAGCGGATCGAAAGCGCTCACGCCCATGCGCTGGAAACCGCGCACGCCCGATTTGTCGTCCGTGGCGTCCAGGCTCAGCACGACGGTCAAAGGGATGTCCTGCGGGAAGTAACCGACGGACAGGCGCGCGGCCGTGCTGTCCTGGTCGCTGACCTGTTCGCCGTTAAACGTGTTGCGGCCGAAACCGTCACGGTCCAGCTTGGCGGCCGCCAGGCGCGCGCGCCACGTGCCGTTTTCATTGGCCACATTGAAGGCGGCCTTGAAGTTGCGCTGGTTGTAGTTGCCGATGCCCACTTCCGCCGAGGCGCCGTTTTCCTTCGCCAATGGGCGCGAGATGTACTTGATGGCGCCGCCGATGGTGTTCTTGCCGTACAGGGTGCCTTGCGGGCCGCGCAACACTTCGATGCGCTGCACGTCGAACACGTCGAGCAGCGCGCCTTGCGGACGGGCCATGTAGACGTCGTCGAAATAAATGCCCACGCCCGGGTCCACGCCCCAGACGGGGTCGGCCTGGCCGACGCCGCGGATGAACGCCGTCAGGGTGGTGTTCGTGCCGCGCGAAGCGTACACGGTCAGGTTCGGCACGCGCTCCTGCAAGTCGGCCAGGTTCTGGATATTCGCCCGTTCCAGGGCCTTGGCGGAGAACGCCGTGACGGCGAGCGGCACGTCCTGCAGGCGCTCTTCGCGGCGGCGGGCGGAGACCGTCACGGTTTCCATGCGTTCCTTCGCATCGCTGGCTTCCTGGGCGCTGACGGCAGTTGCCGGGTTGGCTTCCTGCGCCTGGGCCTGGGTGGCAAACGCGCCGGCAACGGCGAGGGCGGCGGGCATCAATTTCAAAGCAAGTTTCATAGCGTCTCCAATGTCAGGCTTGCTTACCGCCAGGGAAAACGGCCGGATTCCAGAATCGCAAGACGTAACGGTACCCGCGCGCAAAAAGCGTGCACCTTCCCTGCGATGACTGTGTTCCGGCCCGCGGCCCGTGCGGCGAGTGGCCTGTTTATTTTGAATTTATGGTAAGGAAGGACTGCAACAAGGTATTCACACGCTGCGCCTGGTCCAGGGGCGTGGCGTGGCGCGAGTTCGCGATGATCTCGATCTCGCACTGCTGAAACTGTGCGGCAAAGGCCCGCTTGCTGGCGACGGGCGTGTAATCCTGGTCCGCCGCCATGATCAGGACGGGCATGGCCAGGGCCTGGAAATGGATGTCGATATCCCAGTGGAAAATGGCGTCCAGCGCGGCCAGGTAGGCGCGCTTGTCCATGCCCGCCATCTGCGTGGCAAAGCGCTCGACGAGGGCTTGCTGTTCAGGGTCGGGAAACAGTTTCTTGCCGATGATCTTGCCCATGGCTTTCAAGCCGAAGGTGGCGATCACCGTGCGGCGCAGCCAGTAGGCAAACAGCAGCGCGGCCGGTTTGCTGCCCTGGAACGGCTGGGAATTGATCAGGCACAAACTGGCGACCCGGCCGGGGGCGCGGTTGGCCATTTCCAGGCCCACCATGCCGCCCAGCGAAAAGCCGACGATGTGCGCGCGCGCCACGTCGAGCTGGTCCATCAGGTTGAAGAGGTCGTTGGCGAAGTCGCCGATCTGCCAGTCGCCGTTGGGCGCGGGACTGGCGCCATGGCCGCGCAGGTCGGGCACGATCAGGCGATGGCTGCTGCCGAGGGCGTCGATTTGCGGGCGCCAGTCTTCGGCGCAGGAACCGAGGCCGTGCAACAAAAACACGGGATCGCCCTGCCCTGCCTGTGTGCCGGGACCGAGGTCGAGATAATGCAATGGAACATCGGATGTCGTGTGACGCCGCATTCTGTCTCCTTGCTGTTGAACATGCTTTGTGTTCAGGTGCAGGAATATATTTTCCTGCTGTTGGAAAACATAATACGGAATCCGAATTCCGATTTCAAGTTAAATCGGTAAATATCTCAAGTCAGGTAATTTAAAGCAACACGTACCAGCTCGTCTTCCAGCGCGGCCGCCGACAGGAAGGACAGCGAACCCGACAACACGTGCTGGTTCAGGATGCCCAGCAGCACGGGCGGCACCACCATCATCGCCTGCGTGGGATTCGGATGGCGGATGCTGGCCGACTTGCTGGCCAGCACGGCGACCGTGCGCTGCGAGATCAGATGGTTGATCTGGTGCACCTTGTCGCGGAACTGCGCATCCTGCGAGCAGCGCGTGATCAGGGCGCGCAGCACGCCGCGCCGGCCCATGTTGACGGCCACGAACATGGCCACCATGGCGCGGATGAAGTCTTCCAGGCTGCGCCCTTCCCACTGGCGCAGCTCCGTCAGGGTTTCGACCTTTTCCACCATGTCGGAAAAAAAGCGCTGCAGCAGCAAGCGGCTCAAGGTGTCCTTGTCGCCCAATAAACGGTAAAACGTGCCCACCGAGGTTTCCGCCAGTTTTGCCAGGTCGGCCACGCCGATTTCATCGAAACGGTTTTCCGCCAGCAACTGTTCCCCTACCAGCAGCAAGCGCTCGAAGGCCAGCTTGCTGCGCGCCTGGGTGGGCTCGGGTGGAACGATCAACTGCGGAAAGGGCATCGGGAAGGAAGGCATGCGGCGTCGGCGTCTCGGAATAGTGGAACCTAAGTTCCGTTATGGATGCGCGTATTGTAACGCGGGAGACGGCCGATGGGGAGCGCCGCGTGGCGCCCTCGCGTGCGCTAGCGGCCCTGCCACTCCATGTAGACGTCGGCGCGCTGGTAATGGGCGTCGCCGGCGGGCCGCGCCACGTGCGTAAAACCGCTGCTTTCATACAGGCGGATGGCTGGCGCCAGCTTGCTGTTCGATTCCAGGAACAGCAATTGCGCGCCGCTGGCCTCGAAGGCGTCGAAAGCCCGCTCGATCAGGCGACGCGCGATGCCCAGGCCCTGGCACTCGGGGGTGACGGCCATCTTCGACAGCTCGATGCTGGCGTCGCCGGCGCGGATCAGGGCGCAGGTGCCGACGATGCGGCCATCGAGGCGCGCGAGGAAGATCTGCCCGCCAGCGTCGAGAATCGAGCGTTGCGGGTCGGACAGCACCTTGTCGTCCAGCGCCTCGACATAGAAATACCGCTCCAGCCAGGCGATATTCAGCCGCTTGAAGTCTGCCGCGTATTGGGCGGCGTAATCGATGATCTCGACGGCGGCCCGCTCGCGCTGACGCCGGCAGGCGGCGATCGTTTCGCCGAAACCTTGCGCCTGCAGGCGCGCTTCGGCCCGGTCCAGGCTGGCCATCAGCTGCGGCGTCCCCTGCTCGAACACCGTATCGACGGCCGCACGCACGTCGTCCCACAGGGGTGCCATGTTGCGCAGCAACGCTTGCCCGGCGTCGGACAGCGCCAGCAGCCGGCGCCGCTCATCCTTGGCGTCCGGCATCTCCGCCACCACGCCGGCATCGAGCAGCTTGCGCCCCAGCTGCACCACCACCGGGTGCGTCTGCCCGATCTGCGCGGCCAGGGCCGTGATCGCCGTCGGGCCGTTGTCGCGCAGCAGCAATAACAGGGGGAAACAACGCGACGTCAGCTCGACGCCAGCGGCCAGATAGCTGGTATCGACGCCCGCATACAGTTGATCGGAAAGACGGCGCAGGCGGCTGGCCAGCATCAGGGAGCCGTAGGTTTGCAAGTTGGAAGACATGTTGGGCGGGATATATGTAAGTAGTTACGTATACCCTAACGTAAACGGGCTTTCCAAGTCAAGGGCAGGCTTGCCTAGTCCTCATCTTCCGCCAGCGCCTCCTGCAGCCTGGCCTGAAACACGGTCTCGACCAGCTCTTCCAGTCCCGGCCACACCTGCGTCAGCCAGCGCTTGCCCTCTGCACTCACCGCCACATACGGCGCATCGCGCGTGGCGCAGGCCAGGCCGATGGCGATGACTTGCCCCGCATCGTCCAGGCCGCCCGCGATCATGGCGTCGATCGGCAAGGCGATCAGCTCGGCGGTCAGATGCGGACGCAGCAGGCAGGCGGGCGCGATGATGGCGAACGATGCTTCCACGTAACTCCAGCAGTTGGTGGGCCAGTGGGCGGCTTTGACGGCGTCGAGAAAGGCCGCGTCGCCGATGGCACCCGGATGGGCTTGCGCCTGCGCATAAAAGCCGGCCAGGGCGACGAGTTGTGGAGGGGAAGTCCAGGTGAGCATGGGGCAAGTGGGCAAGTGGGGCTGGCGAACGCGGAACCGAAGCCCGGCGTTCGCCATATTACATCACTGAGTTACATCATTTAGTTACATCACTGAGTTACATCACTTAGTTTGACGTGAAGTCGGCGTTATAAACGAAAGACTGGCCCGTTTCCGCCACAAAGAACTTGTAGCTCAGTTTAGCCGTTGCGCCATTCGTCTTGGGCGACACCAGCGAGAAGGTGGCGCTGCTGCCGGCAGGAATGACCTGGCCCGACACCAGACCGACGATGGCCGGAACGACCTTGCCGGTACTGTCGACGGCCGTCACATTGGTAATCATGAAGCTCGTCCCGGCGGCGGCCACCTTGAAGGTATCGACCGTAAAGTTGGCCGCGCACGATCCCGAGCACGACTTCTGTACCGTCGCATTGGCGAGGTAAGGCAAGCCGGCCTTCGTCTCGACCGGACCGGCCCCATTGTCCTGCACCTGGTATAAATTGAGCAGATTCGGCGTCGCCGTTACCGTGACATTATCTTCGCCACTATTCACCGAGCCATCGTTGACGATTAATGTCGCGACATAATCACCGGCCATATCTGCGACAAATGTCGGCTGCGCGTCAGTCAGCGATGACAGCACGGCCGCACTGCCAGCAGGCTTGCTCTTCAACTGCCAGCGGTATGTCAACACATCGCGGTCCGCATCCGTACTGCCAAGTCCCGTCAAACGCACGGTCGTTCCTGGTGCGACAACCTGATCTATGCCCGCATTGGCCATCGGCTCCGCATTGGTCGAGCTTGCAGTGGCAATAATGGTGGCGGTTGATGGTGCACTGTCGACCGTACCGTCATTGACGACAAGGCTGACGACATAGGTTCCCGGCACATTCGCCCAAAATCTGCTGACTGCCTGGCTGCGGTACAATTCGCCGGGAAACGGTTGCAGCATGCTATTTGCAGGCACGGAGATGAACGTCCATTTATAGCTGAGATTGTCGCCGTCCGCATCCGAACTGCCCCTGCCATCGAGGATCACACCATACGCACCTGCCAGCACACGCTGATCCACCCCGGCATTCGCCACCGGAGCGGCATTCGTGGACGTCGCCGTAATCGTGACGCTCATTGAATCGCTCGATGTCGTTGCGTCCCACACACGCAACGTGGCGACGTACGTGCCAGCCTTGTCGGCGATAAAAGAGGGTTTCACCAGCGTTGCGGACGACAACGTGGCAGTACTCCCCGCAGGACGGTAAGTCAGGGTCCAGTAATACGTCAGGGCATCGCCATTCGCATCGGAACTTGCGCTGCCATCAAGAATGACGGTGTTCCCCTTGAGCACGTTCTGCGCCACGCCCGCATTGGCCAATGGCCGGGCATTGCCGACAACCGCCGTCGTCGTCACGAAAGCCGGCGCACTATCGACCTTGCCATCGTTGACAACCAGGCTCAGTTCATAGGCACCCGGCAAATCCACGCCGACATACGGACGCACGGAGTTTGCATCCACGATCCGTACAGTACTGCCGGCAGGCTTCGATACCAGGCTCCATTTATAGGTGAGGATATCGCCATTCGCATCGCTGCTTGCGCTACCATCCAACATGATACCCATACCCGCAACAATGGTCATTGACTGCCCCGCGTTGGCGACAGGCGGGGCATTGGCTACCGACGCGGCAACCGTCACCGACGACAGCTCGCTGCTGATCTTGCCATCATTGACCATCAGCGTGGCCACGTACACGCCCTCCACATCAGCGGTAAAAGTCGGTTTCACGGCAGATAAGGAATCCAGGACAGCGGCGCTGGATGCAGGTTTGGAGCTGATCACCCATTTGTAGGTCAAGGCATCGCCATTCGCATCGGAGCTGGTGCTCGCGTCCAAGGTCACGACGCTGCCGACCACCACGCTTTGGGCGGGCCCGGCCTGCGCGACGGGCGCCGTATTCGCCACCGGAATGGAAGGGGTAACGGGTGGCACGACTGCGCCGCCATTGTCCGCCGAGTTATTACTTCCGCCGCCACAGGCCGACAAGGCAGCAAAAGCCAACGCACAAAATAAAATTCTACTATTCACGTGATATTCCGATCAGGTTAATGATATTTCACTCGACCCGAATTATTCACGATAAGTAAAAAATATGATAGGCAACCGCTGAATTGAACGGCATAAAAATATATTAATTCCAGCGCCGCCTTCTTATTATCCATTTCAAGCAGAGAAAAATATCGCGCCACAACCACCTAATAAAATTCATTTGTAACGATGAGTCACCACAGGAAGCCGAATTAATAAACACGAAAACAAGGACGATGCATTTTGATCGAAAAGAAATCTGCCACCATCAATAAAATCACGGGCGGCACAGGTCATAATGGCAGCTCATCGCGATCATTTCATTCATGCCATGCCACCCTCATTCGAACACTGGAAAGCCGAACTTTTAATTGTGGGCAACATCATCCAGGACGACGACACCGCCATGCCGCCCGATGAAGCCCAGCAGCGCTTCCAGCGCTACTGCGCCATGCTCGATGCGCTGACGGGCAAGGAAGGCGCGCAATACGCACTGGCCATCTTTCAATCCGTGCAAGCCGAACACGATTACGGCGCCTACCAGATAGCCAACCGCGCCGCCTGGCGCTACGGCGAGACGGCGTATTGCATGGCACTGCTGCACGAACTGCCGCGCCTGATCGCCACCTTGCCCGACTGGGCGGGCGAGTTTCTCGTCGGTATCGCCAATCGCGCCGGTACGCCCCACGCCTCGGCCATCAACTGCTTCAACTCCCTGCTGGCCGGCGCGCCGCCCGCGCCTCAGGCGCTGATCGCGGCCTTTATTGCCGAGGAAGAAGACGATGGCTGGTTCGAGCATTGCCCTGGCGTGCTGGGCGCCGTTGCCGACGAGCGCTACGCAGGCATCATGCCTGGCCACGCTGGCGCCCCCGGCTACCAGCTGTTCCTGCTGCCCGGCGAAGGCGGCGCCCTGCCCTGGCAAGCCGCGCTCGACTGGGCCGCGGCGCGCGGCGCCTGCCTGCCCACGCGCAGCGAACTGGCCTTGCTGCACGCCAACTTGCGCGACGCCTTCCCGGATGCCTGGTACTGGTCGTCGGAAGCGGACACCATCCTGCCCCGCCTGGCCTGGAGCCACGATTTCGATAACGGCACCCAATACAATTTTCGCAAGACCTACAGCGGCCGCGCCTGCGCCGTGCGCCGGGTCGAATTGGCGCCATCGGCGGCCGCCCCCGTCCCCTTGCGGCAGGGCGAGCGCTATGCCGGCCTGATTCTCGGCAAGGATGGCGCGCCCGACTACCATCTGCTATTGCAGCCGGACAAGCTCGAGCCGGAGTACGACTCGTGGCAAGCCACGTCAGACTGGGCCGCCAGCCTCGGCCACAGCTTGCCGGATCGACGCGAGCAGACCTTGCTGTATGCGACATTGAAAGAGGCGTTCCGGCCAAACTGGCACTGGTCGAGCGAGCCGGGCGACATCGAGGACGAAGCCTGGTGCAAGGACTTTGACACGGGCGTCGCCTATCAGACTTTGCGCGAGTTCGACGGCTACGCGCTCTGCGTGCGCCGGGTGCTTGTATAGTGCGCGTTTGCTCAGCCGAGCTGTCCCATCAAGGAAAACCATGCTGTTATCACTCGACGATCCCCTCTGGCCCACCCTGGAAGGCGGCTACCGCATGCCTTACGACGTGGCCGAGGCGCTCAAGGCCATGCAGGCGGGCGAAGACGTGTGGCATGAGCTGTGGGAAGAGCTGCACCACCAGGGCGACGTGGGCGTCGCCTCGTATGCGGCCGTGCCCCAGCTCGTCGCCATGCTGGGCGGCGCGCAAGCGCGCGAGGAAGATTTCTATGCGCTCATCGCCCTGATTGAAATCGAGCGCCACCGCCTGCACAATCCGCCTCTGCCGGACTGGCTGGCCGACAGCTACCGCGATGCCTGGGCGCAACTGCCCGCCATCGCCGCGCGCGACTTGCAGGGCCAGCTCGACCCCGTCATGCTGGAATCCGTGTTCGCCGTGCTGGCCCTGGCCAAGGGCAAGCTGCGGCTGGGCGCCGCTCTGATGCACATGGATAGCTCGGAAGTGGACGAGTGGCTGGAAGAGCGTCTCGGCTGGTCCGAGGTCTACGGCAAGGATGCCTGAGAGTCAGAAACGCTCGTCGCGCAGCGCGGGCATCACCAGTTCGCGCACGAACGAGGCGTTCGACAGGTTCAGCAGCATGCGCACGACGGCAACGACGTCATGCACGGGTATCAGCTCGCCTTCGCCGCGCGCGCTAGCGTCCGCCAGCGGCACGGACAAGCCATCGTAGGTATTCAGGTAACCGAGTTGCAGCGCCGTCACGGCCAGCCCCTGTTCGCGGAAACCTTCGCGCAAGGCGTCGGCGATGCCGTTCAAGGCGAATTTCGACGCGCTGAACGTCACTTCCGGGCGGCCGCTCTGGCGCAGGCCGGACGTCGACCCCGTGAGTATCAGCTGCGGCTTGTTGCTGGCCAGCAAGCGGGGCACCAGGCGCTTGAGCAGCAATATCGTCGCCGTGATATTCGTATTGACCATGTCGACGATGGCGTCGTCCGCATCGCCGAGAAAAGCGTAGTCATCGCTGAAGGCCTTTTCTTCCCACACGCCCAGGTTGTAGATCACCGCGTCCAGCGCGGCCGGCGCTGCACGCGCGATGCGTTCGACGGCCTCGGCGGGCGCGGCCAGGTCCGCCGCGATCCATTGCAGCTGCGTGCCCTGGCCGGCGGGCAAGTCGGCAGGTTGCTGGCGCGATACGCCGATGACGGCGTGCCCGTCAGCGAGCAAACCGTCCACCAGCGCGCGTCCCAGGCCCCGGCTGGCGCCCACGATCATGATGTGCATACTGTGTCCTTTGCAATGAAGTCAACGCCGATGATAGCGGCGTTGTATTAAGCACAGCTGAGGCGGCTCGCCCCTCCCCCGCATTTACTCACGCGGCGGAAATGCGTATGCTAGGTCTGGCAATCTCCCATAACACACAAGAACGAGACACATGCCTACCTCCGACACCGCCGCAAGCAACGCCGCAAGCCGTCCCCTCACCCAGCAAGACTACAAGACCCTGTCGCTGGCCGCCCTGGGCGGCGCGCTGGAATTCTACGACTTCATCATCTTCGTCTTCTTTGCCAACGCCATCGGCCAGTTGTTCTTCCCGCCGGAAATGCCGGAATGGCTGCGCCTGCTGCAAACCTTCGGCATCTTCGCCGCCGGCTACGTCGTGCGTCCGCTGGGCGGCATCGTCATGGCCCACTTCGGCGACTTGCTCGGCCGCAAGCGCATGTTCACCCTCTCCATCCTGATGATGGCCGTGCCGACCTTGCTGATCGGCCTGCTGCCCACGTATGCCACCATCGGCCTGGCCGCCCCGCTGCTGCTGCTGTTGATGCGCATCTTCCAGGGCGCGGCCGTGGGCGGCGAAGTGCCGGGCGCCTGGGTGTTCGTGTCCGAACACGTGCCCAGCCGTTTCACGGGCTTTGCCTGCGGCGTGCTGACGGCGGGCCTGACTGTCGGTATTTTGTTGGGTTCGCTCGTGGCGACGGGCTTGAACACCGTCTACACGCCGGCGGAAATCACCGATGGCGCCTGGCGCTATCCGTTCTTGCTGGGCGGTATCTTCGGCTTCGGCGCCATGTATCTGCGCCGCTGGCTGCATGAAACGCCCGTCTTTGCGGAAATGCAGCAGCGCAAGGCGCTGGCGACGGAAATGCCCTTGAAATCCGTGCTGCGCAGCCACCGCGGCGCCGTCGTCGTCTCGATGCTGCTGACGTGGATGTTGTCGGCCGGCATCGTCGTCGTCATCCTGATGACGCCTGCCCTGCTGCAAAAGATCCACCACATCGCACCGCGCACCACGCTGGTGGCCAATACCGTGGCGACCCTGTGCCTGGCCTTCGGCTGCATCATCGCCGGCATGCTGGCCGACCGCCTGGGCGGCAAGCGCGTGATCTTCGTCGGTTCCGTGCTGCTGGCCATTTCCACGTACCTCTTCTACACCACCGTCGGCACCCGCCCCGACCTGCTGCTGCCCCTGTACGCCATGACGGGCCTGTTCGTCGGCGTCGTCGGCGCCGTGCCCTACGTGCTGGTGCAAGCGTTTCCGGCCCAGGTACGCTTCTCGGGACTGTCGTTTTCCTACAACTTGTCGTATGCGATTTTCGGCGGCCTGACGCCCGTGGTCGTGACCCTGATGCTGAAGAACAACGTGCTGGGCCCCGCCTATTACGTGATCGGCGTGTGCGTGGTGGGCATGCTGACGGCCCTGTTCATCAAGGACCAGCGGCAGACGGTGGGACGCTAGCTAGCCTCGGGCAGCGCACGGGCTTGCCTCGTGCGCTGCAGCAGTTGCCCCGGTAAGCGATCAAGAAAATAGCGATAGAAAGTCTTCAAAGGAGTTTGAAATCTTCCGCCAGTAATCATCGTCCCACAAGATGACGGATGGTGCGCCCCGGGCGCCCCTGAAATCGAGACAGAATGGACTCCCGTCACCGGCCATGCCGAAACAAATGATTTCTGTAAAATCAACGATGTCCGGCATGGCTCCCGGGCCAGCACTGCCGCTTCCAGGCTCCCCATAGCAGCCATCGCCGACGAAATACGCCCCAAGCTGCGCTGTCCGGGCAGTCAATTCGACGGCATCCGTATAGATGTGCGCCAATTCCGTCTGCAGGACGCGACCGAAAGAATCGAGCTCCTCCTTCAGCCTCACATTGCAGAATCCTGCCGCATCCCGATATCTTGCTGCAAAAGCAATATACTCGACGGGTAAATCCATACCGTTAATCTGCATCGCTGACGTTACCTTTCACAAGCGGAGCATGATATTAAAACAAATGTACCGCTACGCCACCTTCGGGTGGCTCCTTTCGCCCCGATTTGTCGCGCTGCACCAAAATCTGAAAAGGCGTTTCACATCGCGGGATTTCAAACGGCAGACTCATCCATTAATGCTCTCACTTTTTGAAAATTCATTTCACATCCTGAAAAATCATAATTAAGTCGTTGAAAAAGAACGATTAAATTTAAGTTATATGTCTTATATAAGACTTGAAGATCGGCGCGAATCGGCCTACTATTTAGTCATGCAGTTTGCTTCGACAAGACGTTGTGGCGCACTCGGCGATTTTCTCAAACATAGCTTTTCTTTTTAGGAGATTCACATGTCCCAATATCAAGACGACATCAAGGCTGTTGCTGGTTTGAAAGACCAACAAGGTAGCGCATGGAACGCCATCAATCCCGAGTCCGCCGCCCGCATGCGCGCCCAGAACAAGTTCAAGACCGGCCTGGACATCGCCAAGTACACGGCGAAGATCATGCGCAACGACATGGCCGCCTACGATGCGGATCCATCCAAGTACACCCAGTCGCTCGGCTGCTGGCATGGTTTCATCGGTCAACAGAAGATGATCTCGATCAAGAAGCACTTCAACAGCACCGACCGCCGCTACCTCTACCTGTCCGGCTGGATGGTCGCCGCCCTGCGCTCCGAGTTCGGCCCGCTGCCGGACCAGTCGATGCATGAAAAAACCGCCGTCTCGGCCCTGATCAAGGAACTGTACACCTTCCTGCGCCAGGCCGATGCCCGCGAACTGGGCGGCCTGTTCCGCCAGCTGGACGCGGCTCAAGGCGATGCCAAGCAAGCCATCCAGGCGAAGATCGACGGCCACGTGACCCACGTCGTGCCCATCATCGCCGACATCGATGCCGGTTTCGGCAATGCCGAAGCCACCTATTTGCTGGCGAAACAGTTCATCGAAGCGGGCGCCTGCTGCATCCAGATCGAAAACCAGGTATCCGACGAGAAACAATGCGGCCACCAGGACGGTAAAGTCACGGTACCGCACGAAGACTTCCTGGCCAAGATCCGCGCCATCCGCTACGCCTTCCTGGAACTGGGCGTGGACGACGGCATCATCGTCGCCCGCACGGACTCGCTGGGCGCCGGCCTGACCAAGCAGATCGCCGTCACCAATGAACCAGGCGACCTGGGCGACCAATACAATTCCTTCCTCGACTGCGAAGAAGTGTCGGCCGACGCGCTGGGCAATGGCGACGTCATCATCAAGCGCGAAGGCAAGCTGCTGCGTCCGAAACGCCTGCCAAGCAACCTGTTCCAGTTCCGCGCCGGTTCCGGCGAAGAGCGTTGCGTGCTCGACTGCATCACCTCCTTGCAAAACGGCGCCGACCTGCTGTGGATCGAAACGGAAAAACCGCATATCGCGCAAATCGGCGGCATGGTCAGCGAAATCCGCAAGGTCATCCCGAACGCCAAGCTGGTGTACAACAACAGCCCATCGTTCAACTGGACCCTGAACTTCCGCCAGCAAATCTTCGACGGCATGAAAGCGGCAGGCAAAGACGTGTCCGCCTACGACCGCGCCCAGCTGATGAGCGTGGAATACGACCAGACGGAACTGGCGATCGCCGCCGACGAGAAGATCCGCACCTTCCAGGCCGACTCGGCCCGCGAAGCCGGCATCTTCCACCACCTGATCACCCTGCCGACCTACCACACGGCAGCCTTGTCGACGGACAACCTGGCCAAGGAATACTTCGGCGACCAGGGCATGCTGGGCTACGTGGCCGGCGTGCAGCGCAAGGAAATCCGCCAGGGCATCGCTTGCGTGAAACATCAAAACATGTCCGGCTCGGACATCGGCGACGACCACAAGGATTACTTCAGCGGCGAAGCGGCGCTGAAGGCGGCAGGTAAAGACAACACGATGAACCAGTTCTGAGTTGTTGGTTTGGTTGTAGAGTGAGAAAGCCCGCTTTGGCGGGCTTTTTTGCGTCTGAACGTTGTGTAGCGTCAGACCTGGAATACACACTGATACACATTATGCGTATGCTTGCAGAGAGCAACATTTCTCCTCCGCGTTGCCGAGTTCAACAGATAGTGCATGAGGGAACAGCCATGAATATCCCCGTTGTCATTTTTAAAGATGCCGATAGTGTGTACGGTGTGAACGTCCCCGACATCAAAGGCGTCCACTCGTGGGGCGATAGCGTGGAAGATGCGCTCAACAACGTCCGGTCAGCCATCACCAGCCACATCGAGACACTGCTGGAGCTGGGCGAGCCAGTGGAAATCACGCAAAGCAAGATCGAAGCCCTCCAAGCCAATCTTGAGCATGCGGGTGGCATCTGGGCATTGGTCCACCTCGACCTTGAAAAGCTCGACAGCAAGCCCGAACGCATCAACATCAGCCTGCCGCGTTTTGTGTTGAGCAAGATCGACCGCTATGCGGCGGCGCGGCACGAGACGCGCAGCGGTCTGCTGTCGCGTGCGGCGCTCAGCTTGATCGAGGCCGAAGCCAAGGGAGGCGGTGCGCGGTGATGCCAATGACTTAACGGCAATCGATATCGATCTCGTTCTGCCCGGCCTTGCTGCCCTTCCTGTAGGTGAATTCACAAAGGCTGACACTGTCGTCCATTCTCTTCGACAGTGTCACCTCACCATGCGCGCCGTAACTGCATTGCAACCACTTGCCGTCAGGATAGGAGCCTTCCAGACGGTAGCTGAGTATCGTGCGCCCTTTCTTCTTGCGCTCCGCACTGGGCACGAGCTGCCCCCTGCGCTCCGGCGCGCCGTCGATCGGCGCTGCGGCACTGAGGTAGAGCGGGCTGCCGATATATGGCATCCAGCCAGCCGCCACGACGTTCAGGCTGATCGAAGTCGCAGGCACGCTCTCCGGGCAGGCATATGAGGCGGTCACGGCAGCATGCGTGAACACAGGGAAAATGCAGCAGGCGACGCCGGTCAACAAACGTTTATGTCGCATGGATGCTCCTCTATTCGATGACAAAAAAAGCATCAGCATTGTTGCTGGGATCGATATGCAGGCCATTCTTGTACTGGCCTTTGGAACGCAAGGTTCGCGAAGTCACGATGCCCAGGCGCTTGCCCGTCCACTGATCCATGACAATGATGCCGTCCAGCGTCTGCCCCATATACAGGGCGGCGTGATTGCCTTGTTGATGATTCGCATACTTCCCGTTGATAAATGTGGCAATGGCCGTACCCTTGCGCAGCAAGCGATTTCCCAGCACTGCTTCCCCCTGCTTCCAGGCCAACGCGGCAGGCGCACCCGCGTAGTGGCGAACCAGCGCAACGCATTGATGGTTGCCGACCATGGTGGTTTTTTCCAGGTCGTCGACTTTGCTGTAGGTGTAGGACATGAGACTCTCTCCATGGCTTTGTGGGAGATGCTTACGATACATGGGGGAAACTATGGGGGAATTGAGGAGGGACAAGGTTTGCAGGGGAATAAGGCTTACGCAAATTTGATTGCACATCTGTATTCGAATGAATACAGTTATCTCAGAAGATGATCACAAAAAGCCAAACACTTCAGCAACTGGTTGTCCGATATCAAGGACGACAAGACAAAGGCAATCATCGCTCAGCACATCGTTCGCCTGGAAAACGGATTGGGTGACGTGAAGGCAATTGGTGGCGGCGTCCGAGAACTACGCATTGATGTAGGGCCAGGCTGGCGTGTCTATTTCATTGAAGTTGAAGGGTACGTGATCGTGTTGCTCGTGGGAGGCAACAAGAGCACCCAGGCTACCGACATCAACAAGGCCAGGCAGATGGCCAAGAAGTTGAAGAAGTCTGCCGCAAAGAAAACCGTCACAAAACCGACAAAATAATAGCGACCCGAAGCAATACAGGAGGTGCATCATGACTGAGCACAACATCAAACTGTCCGACCTTGAAGGGCTGGATCTGGAAGACTTCGACCCAGCGGAATACATCACCAGCGATGAAGCGGCTGCCGCCTACATCACGCAAGCACTGGAAACGAACGACGCCGCCATATTCGCCGCCGCCATTGGCGATATCGCGCGTGCGCGTGGCATGGCCGAGATCGCCAAGGCGGCGGGTTTGGGGCGCGAGAGTTTGTACAAGGCGCTTCGCCCGAATAGTCAGCCGCGCATGGAGACCATGACCCGTGTACTTGGTGCGCTTGGGGTGCGGCTGGTGGCGGAGGCTGTTGGGTCTGGGAAGGGGGAGGTGGTGGATGCCGCGCCCAAAAAAGCAGTGGCTGCGAAACCGCGCTCGCGGGTCAAGTCGGCGGTAGCGAAGCCAGCAGCTGCCTAGGGCTAGGGCGGTCGTTTGGGCACGGACTAATGCTTTGGGCGCCGTAGAGGCCTATTGGGGCCTTGTTGGCATAAGTTCATAGCCTAGCGGAGAAGTCGAAGGGGCGGACCTACCTGCCCTCTTCGAGTCGACCAACTGCTGCCCGCTGCGCGGGCAGCTTCGTGCGCAGAGGGTGTGTGTTCTTGGTTTTAATCAGGCTCTCGACAGAAGTGGCTTCTACCGTGTCCAATGCCTCAGTCCGTGTACGGATGGCGTACCTGAGCCCGCGTCGTGTAGCGATATGGAATGCGAGAAAGTGATTCTGTAAACTAATCTCATGTATCCTAGATGAACCGGTACGGATGCGATTCAAAAATACTATCCTGATTCAAAGCAAGTAGATCGTTGCGCGAGAATTCCTTGAGGGTGACATGAAGCAGTAGCTTAATTTGTTCCTGCGGAAGAGCTAGCTGACTAGCCCAATGAACAATTTCTCGTAGATAATCCATTGACCCCGGATATATTTTTTCATTAAGTATTGTCCCTGCGCTGTTTAATCTAGCTTTGCTTTCCTCAATCGGCTCATTTGAATTTAATGTTCTAAATAGCCTTAATGCTACTCTTCTTACCCAAGGATGATCATCAACCACGCCCCACGATAGGGCCTCAGCATTGCGGTTTGCAAGTTCCGGACTACTTTCCAGCTGCTCAAAAATTGCCATTCTGGCAGCAACAATTGGAACATGTTTCACCGCCTCAATAAATTCTGACAATTCTTTTGCGTTTAGACTATTAAACACCCAGAGAGGACTGTAAGCGCCGCGCCAGGAACCATAAAGACTTGAATGAAGCCATTTTCCAATTCCCATTTTTTGAGTGCTCCCACGTGTTGGGGTATCTCCAAAACAATCGATACCAATGGTGCCGATGAGACTTGAATCAAGCCACGCCTTCAAATCATCGTTAAGCTGATTGAAAACCTCTCGATACCTCAAATATATAAAATTTATCAAACTTGAGGTGTGCTGCTTTAATTTTCCAATGAAAATTTCGGTACGCTCTTTAGTGGATGAGATATCGCCCCCATTTTCCGCCACATTGACGCCTCGCTCCCATAACTCACATACACCCCAACTAGATTGATAAAAATTATTTAGACTAAATCTTTGAATTATTTTTTCGAATGAAGAATATCCATAAAAATCAGAAAGGTACAATAGTGCGAGCCAGCGAACATCCATGACTTCCTCTTCTGAGCTGAGTAGCTTCTCTAGCTGCAAACGAAAATCATCTTTCGAAACATCGCGTCGAACGGTCAATATTCCAATGCAGCGATTAACCCAATGATTAGAAGAAAACAACCGATTACAAAGATTCAACTGTTCATTTTTTAAAAACTTTATTTCCGATAGTGCCGAACCTGCAGCTCGACGCACTAACCATGATGGCTCAGTGTATTTATCATCATCGAAAAGAATTTTTGCTACTCCTAATAGAATATATTCTGGCTCTTCTGCCAAGGCATACCAGATAGACTCTCGTACCCCTTCAGTAGCTACACGAAGCCTATCTGAAATATCTAATTGAAGCTTTTGCGATTGCGGTACAGAAAGGGGGGCCGGTGCGATGACTAGATCGTGCATACCCTCGGGGAAAAGAATATGTGGATTCTGCTTCGGCATAACGTAGTTACCGAGTTCAATCTCCAAATTCGCAACCGATATTTGCAAACCCTGCTGTTTAATTTTATATAAAGAGTTAGATAAACATTGAGTAAATATACTAAGGATCTCGCCGCTTTGCGATGGCTGAATCGGCTGCGATGACGCAATAAGAGTAGTCTTCTTTTTACTGAATCCTGTGTTGGCATAAGTGATTTTGTTTGCGGCTCCAGAGAAACAACAATCCAATATCAAAAGAACACGGGGATATTGGAAAATCCTAAGCATTTCACCAATCACGATGGTTGATATGCCATCTTGACCAAGCTTAGAATCAATGAAGTGCAAATCTAGCACTTCGTCGTAGGTGCTACCGTGCCCACTAAAATAAATAATCAAAAGGTCACTCGAAGGGCCATCTTTTTTTTGCTCTTTTAGAGCAGTGCGGATATGCGTCAGAAACTGATCACCTGTAATATCCAGTGCAACAATACTATGTCGGTGATCTAACGACTTCCCTAATACATCTTCAAATGTGTCATAAATTTTACGAGCATCATTTAACGATGCAGGAAGATCTTTTCGATGTGGCGCATATTCGCTGATACCAACAGATAGTAGGCGAACCTTCGGCGCTTTATTGGTCATATGAGGTGGTCTAAAACAACTTCAAGAATCTTCTCGCATTTCGTTTACTGTCCTAACTTCGTCGTCAATTTCTAACGGAGTTTCGCCATCGAGGCTATCGCCCAATCGTCTGAGTGAATATTTTAAGAAATCATAAACAGCATTTACAGCAATTCCTTCACCGAGGATAATAGCAACTTCAAGTATTAAACTGCCCTTTGTATCGTCTGATAAATTTTTTACTTTAACTTCGACTCCTTGGCTTTTTACTACCTCTACAAACTCGGATAGTGCAACTGAAAGTTCGGAACTGGCACTTAAGTTCTTTAAAATAAAAGTTTCCATAATCACCTTATATTGGAACGGAAGTCGTGGTTTGCGCTACCATTTTCTTAATTACATTAATATCATTACTAAGCAAAGATATCTTCTTGTCATCATTGCTACCATCGGTATGTTGCTGCAGAAATCCGTTCGGCTGGACATTCCAATATGTTGAATATAAAGAGTTCTCTCGTGTAATGACCTCAACATTTGATACCGCTTGACGAATTTCGCCTACTGCCAACAGAAAAGATTGATGATCCAATGCATATTCAAGATATTCATCCTTCTGGTTTGCAGGATGAGGTTGAATTAAACACCATTCGTTGACACCCATAGCATCAACTACAGGAGCCAATTTCCGGCTCCACTTATTTTCATAGTATTGTTTCGTAATAACCGTGTTGACCCTACACATTCTCTTTCGATCGCTGGAGTCTATCATGCCAACCAAGTTTACAGCATCATTCCATGCTCCAGGCTTTCTTCTTATTTCATCATGATCTTTAGCATAGCCATCAAGGCTAAATATTAATCTAGCGAACCGATTTGAATTGCCAATTAAAAACTGTTTATTTTTTTTCTTCCCCACCCCACTTGTAGTCAATGTAGTATGAATTCCCCTAGACCATAGATTAACACATACCTCTTCAAGAAAATCGTATGCAAGCGGCTCACCGCCAGAAAGGTCGACTTTCTGAACTCCTAACGCCAATAATGCATCAGATATATTTTCAATAAATTGAACAGGCAATCCAACTTCGGTTTTTGCTGCGAAACAATATGGACATGCTAGCGGGCATATATCTGTAATATGCCACATAACGTGTGGAATGCCCCCCACCACTAAGGGACCTTCTTGCGAGAGAAACTTATTGGTAACAGGGCAATATTTCATGAAAGGGAAAGGTGGTGATTGATTGCTGCGATCAAATCGGAATGTATATCTGCAACGCTCTTCATCATGCCGTCCGGATTTTGGCAAGTGACAACTATCGCATTGGCGTTATCTTTCGCCCACGACAAGTACATTAATTGGGCGCGATGCTGCAGAATTGCATCGCTCTCGTAAACGTCCTGAACTTTTTCTCCAATATATTCTCTTTCTTGTTTTTTGAAGACATTTTCTGATGCAATACGTGTACCAGTATCTAATATAATATACAAATCAGGGTGAGGCAGGCCAAGGATATCATGCTCAAGCTTCAATATCCAATCCCCAATTCCCAAATCTGCACCTGCTCGTGAACCTTGATATACAACGCTGGAAAGCGTAAACCGATTCAATAGCAGAACATCAATATCCTTGAGGGATTCTTCCAGTGATTGAAAGTCGTGCCATCTATCAAGTGCATACCACAACGACATTGATTTGGAATCAATTTTTTTAGCAGAATTTTCGTCGTCTCTACCAGCAAGAAGATTACCAATTTCTTTTCCTGTAAAGCTTGCATACTGAGGATATGAACGATTTACAACCTTCTTCCCAAGCGACAAGAAGTAATTTTCTAAAAGGTCAGTTTGTGTTTCTTTACCGCTGCCATCAATTCCTTCTACAGCAATAATAAACGTTCTATTATTGATTTTCCTCATATAGTATCACCTAAGCATTTTTCTAAGCTTAACATAGATGTTATTAGAATTTTCAGTATTTCGCCCGAGACCTGAAAACGCCGCGAAGCTCGCTCAATTGCTTCCATCCGCATTTCGTAACTAAAATCGGTAAGTGGGTCAGTACCGAACCTGCACCAGCTAGCAATATCGATACATCGTTTCAAGCTTGGGGGTGGCTCTTCCGTCAGAGCGCGTCGTTGAGCCTGCCTGAACCACTCGATGACACACTCCCCCTGCCTTTCGGTAAGTCGTTGTTTAAGTTCAGCCATATCAATGCCGCCAGCAGCGATTGATTGCCAATTTTGCAATAGTAAATTATGAGCGTTCATACATAGGCCATGTTGAGGGCAGAAGCGCATATTATGCCAGATCGACTTTTTCTTATCTCTTCGAATGTTCAGAATTCTGTATTACCATGGCTCAGGATAACATTGTGAGCAATTTTTACTTCCCGCAACTGACAATGGCTCGAAATTATCTCGCTGAGCGAGTCGCGACGCAGGAGGCAGGCCTGCCATTCAGACACAGGCTGAAGCACTGACCGCCGTAGAAGTCGGCTCAGCCGAAACCTAATTAGAACCACGAACGCGCGCCGCAGGCGCGCGGGGCTGCCGCGCAGCGGCAGCAGTTGGTCGATTCGGAGAGGGCCGGGCCGTTAGGCCCGACCCTTCGAATCCCCCGCGCAGGGCGCGCAGGCGCCCTGCTTCTCTCCGCGTACAGACGAAAAAAAAGCTACCCGAGGGTAGCTTTTTCTTTTTCGTCTGTGGCGGAGAGAGGGGGATTCGAACCCCCGATAGGCTATGAACCTATACACGCTTTCCAGGCGTGCGACTTCAACCACTCATCCACCTCTCCTGCAGGCAATGCGTCTACTGGCTCGCATTGCGTACTATTTCTCGCTTGTCGCGAAGCCGCAGATTATAGCAAAGATTCTACGGACTGCCAAAGTTATTTACCGTGGGGTAAAAGTTAAAGCTGGCAACGACAAGCAGCAGCCCAATACAGGCCGTGGTCGGCCCCCGCAGGGACCGACCTTTCATTACGACGCTTCCTTCAACTGCTCCAGGATGGCCGGGTTTTCCAGGGTCGAGACGTCTTGCGTGATCGTCTCGCCCTTGGCCAGCACGCGCAGCAGGCGGCGCATGATTTTGCCGGAGCGGGTTTTCGGCAGGTTGTCGCCGAAACGGATTTCCTTCGGTTTGGCGATCGGGCCGATTTCCTTGCCGACCCAGTTGCGCAGCTCCAGGGCCAGTTTCTTCGCTTCCTCGCCCGTCGGACGCGCTTGCTTGAGCACGACGAAGGCGCAGATCGATTCGCCTGTCGTGTCGTCCGGACGGCCCACCACGGCCGCCTCGGCCACCAGCGGGTTGGCCACCAGGGCCGATTCGATTTCCATCGTGCCCATGCGGTGGCCAGACACGTTCAGCACGTCATCGATGCGGCCCGTGATGGTGAAGTAGCCCGTATCCTTGTTGCGGATGGCGCCGTCGCCTGCCAGGTACATCTTGCCGCCCAGCTCTTCCGGGAAATAGCTGGACTTGAAACGCTCGGGATTGTTCCAGATCGTGCGGATCATCGATGGCCATGGGCGCTTCACCACCAGGATGCCGCCCTGGCCGTTCGGCACGTCCTGGCCCGCTTCGTCGACGATGGCGGCCATGATGCCCGGCAATGGCAGGGTGCAGGAACCGGGGACCATCGGCGTGGCGCCTGGCAACGGGGTGATCATGTGGCCACCCGTTTCCGTTTGCCAGAAGGTATCGACGATCGGGCATTTCTCGCCGCCGATATGCTTGTAGTACCACATCCACGCTTCCGGATTGATCGGCTCGCCGACCGTGCCCAGCAAACGCAGGCTGGTCAGGTCGTAGTTGCCTGGATGAACTTTCGGATCCACGTCGGCTGCCTTGATCAGCGAACGGATGGCCGTTGGCGCCGTGTAGAAGATGCTGACGTTGTGTTTCTTGATGGTTTCCCAGAAACGGCCCGCGTTCGGGTAGGTCGGGATGCCTTCGAACACCACTTGCGTGGCGCCCACGGCCATCGGGCCATACGCGATGTAGCTGTGGCCCGTCACCCAGCCGATGTCGGCCGTGCACCAGAACACGTCGTCAGGCTTGATGTCGAAACTCCACTTCATCGTCAGCGCGGCCCACAGCAGGTAGCCGCCGCTCGAATGCTGCACGCCCTTCGGCGTGCCCGTCGAGCCGGAGGTGTACAAGATGAACAGTGGATGCTCGGCATCGACCCATTCTGGTTCGCATTGCGCGCTCTGGCCTGCGACCAGGTCGTGCAGCCACGTGTCGCGGCCAGCCACCATCGGCAGGTCGCTGCCCGTGCGTTTATACACGATGACGTTTTTCACGGTATCGCAGCCACCCAGCGCCAGCGCTTCGTCGACGATGGATTTCAATGGCAGCTTCTTGCCGCCGCGCAATTGCTCGTCGCCCGTGATGACGGCCACGGCGCCCGCGTCGATGATGCGTTCCTGCAGGGATTTGGCCGAGAAGCCGCCGAAGACGACGGAGTGGGTGGCGCCGATGCGCGCGCAGGCTTGCATGGCGGCAACCCCTTCGACGGACATCGACATATAGATGATGACGCGGTCGCCCTTGGCGATGCCCTTGGATTTCAGGCCGTTGGCGAACTTGCAGACTTTTTCGTGCAGTTCTTTATAGGTAGCCTTGGTAACGGTGCCGTCGTCCGCTTCGAAGATGATGGCCGTCTTGTCGCCCAGGCCATTTTCGATGTTGCGGTCCAGGCAGTTGTACGACACGTTCAGCTGGCCGTCCTCGAACCATTTGTAGAACGGGGCATTGTCTTCGTTCAGGGTGCGGGTGAATGGCTTTTTCCAGCTCAGGTTTTCGCGCGCCAGCCTGGCCCAGAAGCCTTCGTAGTCGGTTTCCGCCTCTTTCACCATGGCCTGGTACGCGGCCATGCCGGAAATGGTGGCTTGTGCGGCAAAGGCCGCCGATGGTTCAAATACGCGCGACTCTTCTGGTCCTTGCTGCTGCGTGCCCTGTCCTTGGTTTTCTGTAGCGGCCATGCTTGTCTCCAGTGTAGTAATTGTTTGCTAACACGATAAGCGCCCTGTCTTACGGACGCCTTACATTGCGCATTTTCTGCAGCGTTTTCCTCTGTCAAGACTAACCATAAGCGCCTTCGGCGATGGGCGTCAAGGGGACGCCGTACAGTATTTTCACTGGGAAAATGCCTGGCGCGCCGAAGCTTCAATACCACTTTGTGTTTCATCAAACCCAATAATACAGAGCAAGGCCATGCGCAGTAATCGACAGCAAGTGTAAAATGTCGGGCATGCCAAAAATTGGTATTTACTCCCCCAGGAACCCCTACATGATCGACCACCTACCACCGTCTGCCAAACATACCAAGCTGCATCCATTGTCCGCCTTCATCTTCATGTCGCGCTGGCTGCAGTTGCCGCTGTACCTGGGCCTGATCCTCGCACAATGCGTGTATGTCTTCCATTTCTGGGTGGAGTTATCCGACCTGATCGGCGCCGTGTTCGGCAATGATGCAGCCTTGCAGCACGTACTGACGGCCGTCGCCGTGCCCGGCAGCGCCCTGCCGACCAAGCTGAACGAAGCGACCATCATGCTGGTGGTATTAGGCCTGATCGACGTGGTCATGATTTCGAACCTGTTGATCATGGTCATTATTGGCGGCTACGAAACCTTCGTTTCGCGCATGCACCTCGATGACCACCCAGACCAGCCGGAATGGTTGTCGCATGTAAATGCTTCCGTGCTGAAGACGAAATTGGCGATGGCCATCATCGGCATCTCGTCCATCCACCTGCTGAAGACTTTCATCAATGCCAACTCCTACAAGATGGAAGTGATCATCGCGCAGACGGTGATCCACATGGTCTTCATCATTTCCGCCATGGCGATCGCGTACACCGACCGCATCATGACGGTGACACAGAACCAGGCACGACCGCATTAAACCCGAAGCCCATGGCTGCCAGCAGCGGCCATGGGCTTTGTCATTCCAATGCAGTAACTAGTATTAGTAAAGAGTCTTACCCTTCTTATCTACCGCGAGAACACCATGACTGTCATAAAGCAAGAAGACCTGATCGAATCCGTCGCCGCAGCGTTGCAGTACATTAGCTACTACCACCCTGCTGATTACATCGAACACCTGGCGCGTGCCTACGCGGCCGAGCAAAGCCCGGCGGCAAAAGATGCGATCGCGCAAATCCTGACCAACTCGCGCATGTGCGCGGAAGGCAAGCGTCCGATTTGCCAGGACACGGGTATCGTCAACGTCTTCCTGAAAATCGGCATGGGCGTGCGCTTCGAAGGTTTCAGCGGCACGGTTACCGACGCCGTCAACGAAGGCGTGCGCCGCGCGTACAACTTCGACGACAACAAGCTGCGCGCCTCCATCGTGGCCGACCCGCATTTCGACCGCAAGAACACCAAGGACAACACGCCAGCCGTCGTGCACATGGAATTGGTTGAAGGCAATACCGTCGACGTGAAAGTGGCTGCCAAGGGCGGCGGTTCGGAAAACAAGTCGAAGATGATCATGATGAACCCGTCCGACTCGCTGGTGGACTGGGTCATGAAGACCGTGCCGACCATGGGCGCCGGCTGGTGCCCGCCCGGCATGCTGGGCATCGGCATCGGCGGCACGGCCGAAAAAGCCATGCTGATGGCAAAAGAGGTGTTGATGGAAGACATTGACATGTTTGAGCTGAAACAACGCGGCCCGCAAAATAAACTGGAAGAATTGCGTATCGAGCTGTGCGACAAGATCAACTCGCTGGGCATCGGCGCGCAAGGCCTGGGCGGCCTGACGACCGTGCTCGACGTCAAGATCATGATGCACCCGACGCATGCCGCGTCGAAGCCCGTCGCCATGATCCCGAACTGCGCCGCCACGCGCCACGGCCACTTCGTGCTCGACGGCTCGGGCCCTGCCTACATGGAACCGCCATCGCTGTCGTCGTGGCCGGAAGTGCACTGGACGCCGGACACGGAAAAATCCAAGCGCGTCGACCTGAACACCCTGACGAAGGAAGAAGTCGCTTCGTGGACGCCGGGCCAGACCTTGCTGTTGAACGGCAAGATGCTGACGGGCCGCGATGCCGCGCACAAGCGCATCCAGGACATGCTGGCGAAGGGCGAAGAATTGCCGGTCGACTTCAAGAACCGCGTAATTTACTACGTCGGCCCGGTCGATCCGGTGCGCGACGAAGTAGTCGGCCCGGCCGGCCCGACGACCGCCACGCGCATGGACAAGTTCACCGACATGATGCTGGAACAGACAGGCCTGATCGCCATGATCGGCAAGGCCGAACGCGGTCCGGTCGCCATCGAATCGATCCAGAAACACCAGTCGGCCTACCTGATGGCCGTGGGCGGTTCCGCCTACCTGGTGTCGAAAGCCATCAAGGGCGCGAAAGTGCTGGGCTTTGCCGACATGGGCATGGAAGCCATCTACGAATTCGACGTCGTCGACATGCCGGTGACGGTGGCCGTGGACTCGAAAGGCACCTCCGTGCACAACACGGGCCCGAAAGAGTGGCAGGCGAAGATCGAGCAACTCAATAGCGTCAGCAAGATTCCCGTGACGGTCGCTTAAACAAGCACTACCATTAACGCCGCGCGGCAACACAGCGCGGCGTTTTTTTATCTTCTTCGGCTTTATATGACTTCTATTGCAAGCAATGCCCGCCCGGACGCCCCCATCGGCATTTTTGACTCCGGCGTGGGCGGCCTGTCGGTACTGCGCCATATCCGCGCGCAGCTGCCGCAGGAAGACCTGATCTACTTTGCCGATTCCGGCTATGCGCCGTATGGCGACAAGACGGAACAGCAAGTGATCGACCGTTCGCTGGCGATCACCGCCTTTTTATTGCAGCAAGGCGCGAAGGCGCTGGTCGTGGCCTGCAACACGGCCACCATCGCCGCCATCAAGGCGCTGCGCGCGCGCTACCCCGACCTGCCCATCGTCGGCGTCGAACCGGGCTTGAAACCGGCGGCAGGCATCAGCCGCAACGGCAAGATCGCCGTGCTGGCCACGGAACGCGCCTTGCGCGGCGACAAACTGCTGGCCTTGCGCGAGCAGGTGAGCGCCGCCACGGGCGCCACGTTCATCTTGCAGCCCTGCATCGGCCTGGCCGACCGCATCGAGCAATGCGAGCTGGGCACCGATCCGCTGGACGCCACCAGCGCCATGCTGGAACGCTACATCGCCCCCATGCTGGAACAAGGCGTCGACACGCTGGTGCTGGGCTGCACGCACTACCTGTTCGTGCAGGACGCCATCGAACGCACGGTGCGCGCCCACACGCAGGAACAGATCACCCTGGTGGACACGGGCGACGCCGTGGCGCGCCAGCTGGCCCGCCTGCTCGATGCGGCAAGCTTGCGCCGCATCAACAACGATGCGCCACGACTGCAAGGCTACACGACGGCCAAGGTCGAGTCCCTGGCGAAAGCCTTCGCCGGTTTGCTGGACTTGCACCCGCCCGTCGAACACCTGTCCGTGTGAGCTGGGTGAGCAAAAGCGACCGTTTTCATGCAATCTTTCGATTCTTTAAAAAAGACTGCATTTAGATTTGCCACTTTGCCGAGTTCTTTGTATAATTCGGCACCTGTTCAGCAAAACAGCTAAACAGGTAAGTAAGACAGTGGTGGCTGTAGCTCAGTTGGTAGAGTCCAGGATTGTGATTCCTGTTGTCGTGGGTTCGAGCCCCATCAGCCACCCCACAGAATAATGAAGAGCCCGGTTTTCGAACCGGGCTTTTTCTATTCCGGCGCCGCTTTTCTTCATTCTCCGATACCGGCCCCGGTATCGCTTCCTGCAAAAAATTCATTAGTGCAAATTTGACCATCGCCCTACTCTGGGGTGCGGCCTGGACCGCCCCATAAAAACAGTACGGAGACAACGATGAAGCAAATCCTGGCAGCACTCTGCCTGATGCTCTGCGCCCATGCGCAGGCGATCACCCTGACGGGCGTGCCCAATGCGCACGACCCCGGTACCCTGACAAAAGACGGCGACACGTATTTCAATTTCACCACGGGCGACGGCATCTGGTATTCCACCTCGACGGACCTGCTGAAATGGTCGGCCGGCCCTGCGCCCGTGTTCAGCACGCCGCCGGCCTGGATCGCCAATAAAATCCCCAACTTCAGCGGCTCGTACTGGGCGCCAGACGTGATCCACATGAATGGCTACTATTATCTGTATTACTCGGTGTCCACCTTCGGCACCTCCGTATCGGCCATCGGCGTGGCCCGCTCGGCGTCGCTGAAAAATCCCAGCTGGACGGACCTGGGCATCGTCGTGCAATCGTATGGGGGCGGTGCGGAAATCAATGCCATCGACCCCGCCCTGTTCCGCGACTACGACGGCAAGGTCTATATGTCCTACGGCTCGTTTTTCGGCGGCATCGGCGTGACGGAAATCAACCAGGCCACGGGCAAGACGAGCGGCAACGTCACCACCATCCTCGGTGGCGGCGGCAAGGATATCGAAGCGCCCTACATCACGCGCGACGGCGAGTATTACTATCTGTTCGTCAACCGCGGCAAATGCTGCCAGGGCGCCGCCAGCACATACTACGTGGAAGTGCAGCGCGCCAGCAGCGTGACGGGACCGTACAGCGACACGCGCACGGTGCTGCCCAACCTTGACGGCAAGTACAAGGGACCGGGCCATATCGGCGTGCTCAAGCAGGACGGCTGCAACTACACCTCGGTCCACTACTACGACGTCAACGACAATGGCGCGGCCAAACTCGACATATTAAAGATGACATACGGCGATGGCTGGCCCAGCCTGACGCGCAATTTTACGGTCGCCAGCTGCGGCGGCATCTCGGACGGCCCCACGGTGCTGCGCTCGCGCCTGAGCGGCAAGGCGCTGGCCGTGGCCGGCGCCGGCACGGCGAATGGCGCGCTGGTGCAGCAGCAAACCTATACGGGAGGGAAACACCAGCAATGGTATGTGGTGGGGCATGGCGACGGGTACTATAGCCTGATCAATGCGAACAGCCTGCTGGGCCTGGACGACTACAACAACTCGACCACGGCGGGCACGAATATCGCGCAATGGAGCTACTGGGGCGGACTGGGCCAGCAATGGCGCTTCGCCAGCCCCGCGGCCGGCTACCAGACAATTACCAACCGCTACAGCAACCTGACCCTGGACGTCCTGAATCTGAGCACGTTGGAAAACGCGCAAATCATCCAGTGGAACCTGACCAATGCAAATAATCAGCAGTGGTCGCTGAGCCGGCCCTAACAGACGAGCGATATCCCGGCGGCATGGCACTGCCGGGGCGTCCTCTCAGCGGGCGGGGAGCAGGCCCAGCAAAAACTCGCGCGCCCGCGCCGCACTTGGCGAGCGCGACGAAGGATGCTGGATGCGGTAGCAATCCCTGTGGTGCAGCGGGAACTGCCACAATTGCGCATTCGGTATGCCATCCTCGACGTAATCGCAGCCCAGCGCCTTGCCCTGCGCATCGCGGGCCAGCGGAAAGAAATCGCGCCGATGTCCGGCGGTGGCGCTGCCATTGGCAAAGATGATGATCTCGGGCTGGAAGAAAGCGATTTGTACATCCAGCAGCAGTTTGGAGTACTTCTTGATGACCTCAAAATGCCGACATTTGACGGGACTACCTTTATTCCACGCCATGCACAGCAGATTGGCATAGATCAAGCCATCGCTGCCGGAACGCCGGGCCACCGCGCGCGTGAAATTATGAAAGGCACGGCCCTTGATATCCGCGCGTGACAATTGCTGCGCAAAGTAAGCCTGGTGCACGGCCATCGACCGCTCGACATAGTGCTCCAGCGAACTAAAACGCCCCCCTACCGGCAACACATTCCATTGTCGCGTTTCGCAGCCCACGATCATGATGCGCTGCCGGGCGCCAATCCAGTTGGGCGGCACGCTGGGGAGAAAGAGACCCGAGAGCTTTTCCGCATCGGCATGCGGCGCATGGCGGTCCAGCAAGGCCGTATCAAAATCGGCCAGTACGCCCAGATAGCGGCTGGCCAGGTCGGTGCTTGCAGCTTGCTTCGGGGAATGCATGGTCATTGCGTGCCTGTGTCCGGATGCCCGGGGATGGGCCGCAAACCATAGCACACATTTCAGCCCGCCAGCACCGACTGCACCGTCGTCGCTAGGTCTTCCAGGCGCACGGGTTTCACGAGGAAGTGGCGAAAGCCCACGGCCAGCGCGTCGTCCATGTACATGGGCAGGCTGTGGCCGGTGACGGCGATCAGCACGGCGTTGGCCGTTTCGGGGTTGTGGTGCAGGCGGCGGCCGATTTCGATGCCGCTGATGCCGGGCATTTCGATGTCGAGGTAGACGGCGTCGGGCACGCACAGCTTGACTTGCTCGACGGCCATCTGCCAGTTGCGCACCACCACCGCGTGGTGGCCCAGCGCTTCGAGCAGCATGGCCAGCGATTCGCCCACTTCCTGGTTGTCGTCGACCACCAGCAGATTCAATTTGCGCGCAGCACTTGCCGGCTGGTCGCCCTGGCGGCGTTCCACGGGGGGATTGCCTGGCGTCGTTTCAGTTGTCTGGCTCATTGTACGTTCACGTCTGACGGCTGCAAAAACGGGAGTATACAAGAAGCGCGCACAATGCCGCCGCACCCGAGCACTGGTGCCAAGCGGCAATCAAGGCCGCCCGCTGTACCGCGCCAGCAACACTTCCCCACCCTGCGGGCAGGCATACCGCCACTACGCAATATTCGCAATTGACGGATAAAATGAGAATCATTATCATTCTTATCCCCTTGCGCAGGATGCCCACGCCACGATGTTGTCGCGCCGCCCAAAATGCCCGCGCAACCATTGTCCCTACGGAGATCCATGCATGGCCGCCACACTTTCCCCACTGCCTTTTTCGCTGCGCCCGTGCGCGCTGGCCATCGCCCTCGCTTGCCTGGGCACGTCCCTTGCTGCGCAGGCACAGGACGCCAATACGGCCAGTACCGCCAATGACGCCGGTCCCATCCTGGAATCCATCCAGGTCAGCAGCAACCTGCTGGGCACCAGCATGGCCGCCAGCACGAAGAATTTCGCGGGCGCCCGCACGGTGGTACAAAAGGATGACATCGAAAACTCGGGCGCGACCAGCCTCAGCGACGTGATGCGCCGCATTCCCGGCGTGCAGATCAGCGACAACTCGGGCAGCGCCGGCAGCGCCATTTCCCTGAATATCGGCGTGCGCGGCCTGGCCGGACGCTATTCGCCGCGCAGCACGGTCTTGCTCGATGGCATTCCGATGTCGGTCGCGCCATATGGCCAGCCGCAACTGTCGTTCGCACCCGTCAGCCTGGCCAATGTCGAAACGGTCGACGTGGTGCGCGGCGGCGGCGCCGTACGCTTCGGCCCGCAAAACGTGGGCGGCATCATCAACTTCAAGACGCGCCGCGTGCCCACCACACCCGGCATCACGGGCGACGCCACCGTACGCTACAACTCGTACAGCGAAGTGGGCCACAACACGCAGGCCAGCGTGTTTGCCGGCACCCAGCTCGACAGCGGCCTGGGCCTGGCGGTGCTGTATTCCGGCATCCGCGGCAGCGACTGGCGCGTGGGCAGCGATGAGAAGGTCAACGACTTCGCCCTCAAATTCCGCTACGACCTGAGCCCGACGGCCGAGGTGTACGGCAAGCTGTCCTACTATGACGTGACGTCGCGCACGCCGGGCGGCCTGACTGCCGCGCAATACAAGCAGGACCCGTTCCAGAACACGCGCCCGACCGACTTCTGGAGCGGCGAGCGCAAGGCCTTCGACATCGGCTACCTGAATGCCATTTCCGGCACGCAAGAATTCGAGGTGCGCGCCTATTACAACAAGAGCTCGCGCGAAAGCACGCTGATCAGCGGAAAAAACCTGGGCCACCAGCCGCGCAACTATGAAACGACGGCCATCGAACCGCGCTACACGCAGCGCTTCACGACCGGCAAGGTGTCGCAGGACGTCACCGTCGGCTACCGCTACCTGGTTGAACGCGCCGATGAAAGCATCTACAACGTCGTCATCGCCAGCGGCGTGCAGCAGGCGCCGACGCGCTTCGCCGACAACTCCACCGATGCGCAAGCCGTGTATATCGACGACAAGATCGCCATCGACGCCTGGCGCATCACGCCGGGCGTGCGCTACGAGCACATCAAGACGGTGCGCTTCAACCACTTGCCGACCGACCAGAAGATCGAGTTGCTCAACAACAAGGCCCTGCCGTCTCTGAACGTGGCCTACTTGCTCAATAACAACGTCACCCTGTTCGGCAACTACAACAGCTCGTTTGGCGCCGTGCAAAATACGCAGCTCAATGCGCAATCGAGCAAGAACCCGCTGCAGCCGGAACTGGCGAAAACCGCCGAGCTGGGCGCGCGCTGGAAGAGCGGCCAGCTGTCGGCCGAGGCGACTTTGTTCAACATCAAGTTCGACAACCAGATCCAGTCCGTCGGCAGCGGCGAGAACGTCGTCTTCTACAACGTGGGCGCCACGCATCACCGGGGCCTGGAATCGGCCGTCGACTACCACTTCGACCAATCCGGCCCGCTGGCCGGCTTGAACGCCTACGCCACCTACACCTACACCAAGGCCACCTTGCAGGATGGCGTGAACGCGGGCAATGACGTGCCCTTCTACTCGCGCACCACGGACACCGTCGGCGCCCACTACCAGCTGGGCGCGTGGGGCTTCGACCTGTCGAGCAGCCACCAGAGCCGCCAATTCGCCGACGAGGCCAACACCGTGGCGGAAAACCCGGCCGGCAGCGTGGGCGTCATTCCCGGCTTCCGTACGTGGAACACGCAAGTGAAATGGAAAGTACCGGGCCAGAACGGCCTGGAACTGGTCGCCGGCGTCAACAACCTCGCCGACAAGCGCTATTTCACGCGCACCTCGGACGGCAACCTGGGCAAGCTGGTGGGCGCGCCGCGCATGGTCTACCTGCAAGGACGGCTGGCGTTCTAGTCCCGCGCACGTCCCGGCTATGGCATCAATAGCCGGGCGCGCACGCGGGCGGCACGCAAAAAACCTGCATCGTTGTTGTTTCGATGCAGGTTTTTTTACGTCCCGATGTCACAAAAATACTCCGGGGCAAGCAGCCTCAGGGCCGCGCTCACCCTGCGGCAGCACTGCAATTGGTTCACCATGGAAATTAATGCAATTTTGAACATGAATGATTTCACAATTACAAATATTTTTATCGCGTAGCAGTTTTTTTCGTGAGTTTTAGTGATATTCTTTAAATGTCATTTAGGAAATGAAATTAACTTTTAAATAATAGAACGGACCCACATGAAAATGCCTGCTACCCTCTTCAAGATTGCCGCGCTGGCCTCCCTGATCACTGCCGGCGGCGCCAACGCCGCGACCGAACTGGTCGTCAACGGCAGCTTCGAAAGCAACGCCATCACCACCCCATTCGCACAATTGAGCGCCGTGACGGGCTGGACCTCATCCGTCAGCGGCAATACGGCCTTTGAAATCCAGAAGGGCGCCACGCAAGGCGGCCAGAGCGGCTTCAACCCCGTCGCTGCCGCCGGCACGCAATACCTGGAACTCAACGCCGAGCGCCTGACGTCCGTGTCGCAATCGCTCGCCACCACGGCCGGCGGCACGTATGCGCTGTCGTTTGCCTACTCGGGCCGCCCGAATACGCCAGGCGGAGCAAGCAGCCTGATGAACGTCTACTGGGGTTCGACCCTGCTGACGCCAACGGCCCTGGTCGGCAATACCACCGGCGTGTGGCAAACCTACAGCCAGAACGTGACCGCGCTCGGTTCGTCCACCTTGCTGCGCTTCGAATCGATCGGCCCGGCCTCCGCGCCAACCTATGGTTCCTACCTGGACAACGTCTCGGTGACGACGGCCGTGCCGGAACCGGAAAGCTACGCCATGATGCTGCTGGGCCTGGGCTTGCTGGGTTTCATGGCACGCCGCAAGACTGCCGCCTGAGTCTGAAGTCGTCGTGCAACAGCCGCTCCGCCACCAGGCCGGGCGGCTTTTTTTATGGCCCAAACGGAAGCATAATTCCCAGGAAATGTTGCCAAAAAGAATTAAATTGACGCTACAATAGCGGGGTATCAAGCAATGCCAAGCATCGCTCCGCCAGGGCCACTACCCCGCCCTGATCATCAGCACGCATTTTTTGAACAGGATGACTGGCGCTGCCGGGCCCGATCGCGCTCCCGGCACGGCCACCACACGCACCATGTCTGCAGAAAAAACCATTACCGAAACGAGTTCCTACGGCAAGGAAACGCCCGTGGGACGTCCCGACATCGATGGCCGCGCCGGCATTTTCGTGCCCACGGCGGAATTTGACATCGACAACACCACCACCATCCGCAAGGGCGCGGGCATTGTCGGCTTCGGCAACCTCGATGGCACCCTGACCGTGTATTTCGAAGCGAACCGTTTCGACGAAAGCAATCTGCACAAGTGGGAACACAAGGCGCGCAAGGCATATGACCGCATGGTCATGGGCGCGCCCACGGTGTCGAAGGCGAAAATCGATGCGCGCATGCTGGAACAGGTCGGCATCATCGATGGCATGGGCATCAATCTCAAGCATCCGGAACGCCTGACGCACTGGCTGGCGATCTCGAACGTGCCGGACACGGCGCCGGAAGAGCCTGTAGTGCGCTGGAAAAACCGCTAAGTAATCCTCAGGAAATTATTGTGAATTTATGACGAACAGAACCGGATGCTATGCAAGGCGCCCGCTGCGACGCAGTGCGAGCACTGCTAGCAGTGGGCAACACCGCAGAGCGCCGGTTATGGAAGTCAGAAATCGGAATAATTGATTGGGGGTTACTCAGGCGGTCGGAGAGCGAGGCGGGGCGCCAGGGACGAGGTGTTGTCCTACATCGTGGCGGACATTCATCCGATGCCCTAAGGCACCGAGTCATCCTATGATGAAAGCCTGACCACACCTCACACTACTCAGGAGTACGACATGTCCCGCCTCATCCCGATCAGCTTTGGCGCCTTGCAAATAGGTCTGGCAGCGGCGGCGATGTACATCCTGTGCTCGGCGGACGTGCTGCACCAGAGTTCCGTGTATTTCCACTGAGTTCATATTACGTCACAACTCTCACCAAATTGTAGCGAGCGGCAGTGAGTCGTGGGGGAGAAGCGCAGCTGTACTTTAGTACAGCGAGCATCGCAGCCCGCGAATCGCGACGCGCAGTAAATTTGGTGGGATGTTGACTAGCGGCGGCCGTAATAACGTCCGTGCCCACCCCAGCCACCGCGGTGTCCACCGTAGCGCCCAAAGCCAAACACGAAGTCCAGCCCGATCGATACGGGCGGATTGTAATAATACGGTTGCGGCGCGTACACGGGCGCCGGCACATACACGGGCTGTTGCACGTACACCGGTTGCTGCTGCACATACACGGGTTCATTCGTGTATTCCACGCGCGGCGCGCTCACCACGCGCGATGACTGCACCGGCTCGGACGAGACCGTATGCCATTCATAGGGATTGTAAGCCCCCTGTGGCGCGCGCGAACCGTAATACGCGGGACCAGGCGGCGCCACGACGCAGCCCCCCAGGGCGGCCAGCGAAATTACTGCCAACAGGGTTTTCATTGCAATTCTCCTCGGGTACCAATACTGGTGTACTACCTTAATTAAGTACTATAAGAAATTACGCCGCGCTTTGCTGTGCTTTTACCGATTGTTACACCCCGACGCACGCCGCAACATGAAGTGTCGCAAAGCCGCCACAAACGGCGCGCGCGGCATGTTTCCTCAAATAAACGGTATCGCGCAGGTATCGATGGCCTTGCCGGCCGCATCGTAGCGCTGCACGCACACCTGGTAGCGCACGCCGTAATCGAGCTCGACCTGCTCGACCTTTCCATACTTCAATTTCCAGCTGGGCTGCACCTGTTGCCGGCCAGCCAGCGCTGCCACATCCTGCGGAATCGCCATCGCCGTCTGCGTTTCGCCCTGGCGCGCATCCTGGCGCCGCGCCACGTCGATAGCCACGCTCACGGCCAGGTCGACGCCGCCGTCCGCATACTGCAAAGCGGGCGCGCCGCGCTGCGCCCGCATCACGCCCCAGGCGCAAGGCTTGCCGCCCGCCTCGCATTGCTTCAGCTGCGCCAGCGGAAAATACTCAGGGGCAATCTTGCCATCCTTGATGGGCCAGCTGGTGCGCACGCCGTCGCGCTTGCCCGTCAGGGGATTGTCCCAGCTCAGGCTATTGACGACGGCCACGGTCTGCCCCGCCTGCAAGCCCACGGGCGTGCCCAGCGAGGCGCAGGCAGAAAGCAGCATGCCGCTGGCGGCGAGAAGGGAAAGTGTCAGGATGCGCTGCATGGTAGGCCTCTTGTGGTGGGAGATCCCGAAGGTATGTTTCGAGGGTAACAGAATCGGCGGCGACAGTGCCGTTGGCTGGCGCACATAACACTACGGGCGGCACCCTTGCAGGCGCCGCCCGTAGCGGAGAGCTCATGCCGGGAGCCAGGCTCCCGGCAATAGGTGGATCAGTCCAGCTTCCAGGCGTAGTCGACCTTGGTCCAGGTCTGCGCTGCGGCGCCATCCTTGGTGCCCGGCTTGAACTTGCACGCGGACAGGGCCTTGATGGCGGCCTTGTCCAGGTTCTTGAAGCCGCTGCTCTTCTCGACTTTCGAATCGGCAACGCTACCATCGGCATTGACCAGGAAGGACATCGTCACGGTGCCCTGCTCTTCGTTCATCAACGAAGCTTTCGGATAGTCGGCCTTGCAGTTCTTGGCATCGAACGACGCCGGCACCTCGGCAGCGAAGGCTGCGGAAGAAACGGACACCAGCAAGGCTGCTGCAACACTCATCAAACGCTTATTCTCAAACATGTGCTTCCCCATGATTATCAGATACGGTAATTACAACTTCCTGTGCGCTGTTGGCCGCGCTTAAAACTCTTCCCACTCGTCATTGCTGCCGGCGCTTGCCGCCTTGCGCGGCGCCGGAGCAGCCACGGGAGCTGCCGCTTCCGCCTTGCGTGCCAGCGATTTCACCGGGCGCAATGCGGGCGCCGGCTTGCGCGCGGCAACGGGCGCAGCCACAGCCGCTACGGGGGCCGGTACATACGCTGCCGGCTTTTCTTCGCCTTCGACCAGTTTGAAGATGCTGACCACGTGGGCCAGTTCGGCCGCCTGGTCTTGCAAGCTTTGCGCCGCGGCGGCTGCCTGCTCCACCAGGGCCGCATTTTGCTGCGTCATGCCATCCATCTCGATGATCGACAGGTTGACCTGTTCGATGCCGGCGCTTTGTTCCTGGCTGGCACTGGCGATCTCGCTCATGATGTCGGTGACGCGGCGCACGCTGTCGACCACTTCGCCCATCGTCACGCCAGCCTGGCCCACCAGACGCGTACCGCGTTCCGTCTTCTCGGCCGAATCGTCGATGAGGATCTTGATTTCTTTCGCCGCGCCAGCGGAGCGCTGGGCCAGGTTGCGCACTTCCGACGCCACCACGGCAAAGCCGCGGCCTTGTTCGCCGGCGCGTGCCGCTTCCACGGCCGCGTTCAGCGCCAGGATGTTGGTCTGGAAGGCGATGCCATCGATCACGCCGATGATGTCGACAATTTTCTTCGCCGATTCATTGATCGAGCTCATGGTGTCAACCACTTGCGACACCACGGAGCCGCCCTTCAGGGCCACGTCCGACGCGGTGGCAGCCAGCTTGTTGGCTTCGCGCGCATTGTCCGCATTCTGTTTCACGGTCGAGGTCAGCTCTTCCATGGCCGACGCCGTTTTTTCCAGCGCGCTGGCCTGCATTTCCGTGCGCGACGACAGGTCGATATTGCCGTCGGCAATTTCACGCGACGCCGTGCCGATGGTTTCCGTACCGACACGTACCTGGCCGACGATGCCCACCAGGCTGTTGCGCATTTCCTTCATTTCCGCCAGCAGGCTGGAATTGTCCGATGGCTGCGTGTGGATGCCGATCGACAGGTCGCCATTGGCAATGCTGCCGGCGATCGATGCCGTGTAGTCAGGCTCGCCGCCCAGCTGTTTCAGCAAGCCGCGGGTGATCACCAGTGCCGCCGCCACGCCCATCGCCACGGCCAGTACGCCGAGGATGATCATGAACAGGCGCGCGCTGTCGAAGGCCTTGCGGGCGTCCGATTGCATCTGCTCATTGAGCTTGTCTTCCAGCACGGCCAGTTGCTCCAGCGCTTCCATCCATTTTTTCTGTACCGGGCGGATTTCCTTGATCATCACGCGCGTGGCGCCTTCCGCATCGTTGGCCATCCACAACGCGGACGCCTTGGCGATGGCCGGCATGGCGGCGGCTTCGTATTCCTTGATCGAGGTCAGCAGGGCTTTTTCTTCAGAAGTCGACTCGACGGCGAATTTCTCTTCGAGCTTCTTCTGCGTTTCCTGATAGGTGGTCGTTTGCGTCTTGATACGCGCCATTTCCGGCTCCATATCGCCCGCGTCGGTCATCAGGGTCAGGATGCGCAGCGAGGTGATGCGGTCGCTGACGTTGCCACGCATGTCGATCACCAGGCGGGTGACGACGTTGTTGACATTGATCACGTGATCGAGACGTTCCTGGATTTGCGCCATGCGCGCGATGCCGAGGACGGTCACGGCCACCAGCAGAACCAGTACCAGGGCGAAACCCAGGCCCAGGCGGGTACCAACCTTCATTTTTGCTAAATTCATTTCGGCTCTTCGTAAATGAAACTATTGATAAGGATTTTTGCCCGGCACGACAAGACGAAGGCTGCGCAACACCGGCATCCGCCCTTACCCATTGGTATGCTGGCGGTATCCGGCCGCACGCAGCCTGGGGTACTTCCTGGTCTACAACAGCCCTGAAAACCACCAGTGACTGCGAATGCAAATTTGTTCCACGGACTGAATTTTTGACACCGATGATGTGAGATCAACATCAAACATTCATATGAGAAATATTTGTCTATAATCAATTATAGGTGTAAATTTTGCCTCAAAGCAAGCAATAAGTACCTGAATAAATGGCTGATTAACTTTCTTCGGGGAAATGGCAACAACGCCGTTTCTTGCCCCATAGAAATGCCCCACGACAGTGCGGCCGTGCGCCGAAACAGCGCATTTACAACACATGGCATAGTCGGTGACATCGTTTCGGAAGTGGTATTCAGAGGAGGGGGTGGTGCGGACAATACCAGTGCGCCGGGGCACCGGTATAGACAAGTTTGCTCAGCGGTCCCAGCTGCAATGCATCACATAGGCGTGACGCTCTGTGCCAAAGACAAAGACGCTCCAGACGGCGCCCAATTGACTGGCCAGGCTGCGCTGCCCCGATGATACCAGTTGATACCAGCGGGGCGCACCGCCCAGCAATTCGGCCAGTTCGTTCTCGAAACCATCGAACAGGCGCGCGTCGAGCGGCTGGCGGTCAGCCTCGCTCGCCGGGTGCAAGCGCTCGAGCAGCCACTGGCGCGGCGTGCACAGGACGCCGCTGCACACCACGCTGTCGATCGGCTGCAGACTCAAGCCGTCCGGCGCGATTTCCAGCGCGCGGCACAGCGCGTCGAACGCCGCCTGCGGTGCCACGGAGCCCAGACAGGAGCATGCGAAAAGGCTGCCATCGTCCTTCAGCGCGCTGACGGCTTGCAGGTAGCCGTCAATCTGGCGCGCAAGGCCGTGGCAATCGCCGCTCATCAGGCAGGCAACGACAGGCGCGCCGCCGCTTCCAGCAGCAAACGCGGGTCGCCCGAGGCCAGCTTCTTCGAATCGGACAAGGTCTGGCGGAAGCCGCGCGCGCCGGGCAGGTTTTGCATCAGGCCCAGCATGTGGCGCGTGACGCTGTTCAGCTTCAAGCGCCCCGCTTCCTTTTCCAGCTGCGCACTAATATAAGGAATCATCGCTTCGAGCACCTGTTCGCGCGTCTTGACGGGAGCGTCGTCGCCGTAATAGCGCTGGTCGAACTGCGCCATCACGTACGGGTTGTGATACGCCTCGCGGCCCAGCATCACGCCGTCGAGGTGCTGCAGGTGCAGGTCGATTTCCTCGAGCGTCTTGATGCCGCCGTTGATAATGAACTCGAATTGCGGAAAATCACGCTTCAAACGGTAGGCATAGTCATACTTAAGGGGCGGCACTTCACGGTTTTCCTTCGGACTCAGCCCTTTCAGGATGGCGTTACGCGCATGCACGATAAACGTCTTGCAGCCGGCGTCGGCCACGGTGCCGACGAAATCGCGCACGAAGTCGTACGATTCGCTGTCGTCGATGCCGATGCGGTGTTTCACCGTCACGTCGATATCGACCACGTCGCGCATGGCTTTCACGCAGTCGGCCACCAGTTGCGGCTCGGCCATCAGGCAGGCGCCGAACGCGCCCTTTTGCACGCGCTCGGACGGGCAGCCGCAGTTCAGGTTGACTTCATCGTAGCCCCACTGCTGGCCCAGCTTGGCGCTGGTGGCCAGGTCTGCCGGGTCGCTGCCGCCCAGCTGCAGCGCCACCGGATGCTCTTCCTCGTTGAAGCGCAGGTGGCGCTCCACGTCGCCGTACACGAGCGCGCCCGTCGTCACCATCTCGGTATAGAGCCAGGTGTGGCGCGTGATTTCGCGGTGGAACTTGCGGCAATGGCGGTCGGTCCAGTCCATCATCGGGGCAACGGACAGGCGGCGGGAAGGCAAAGAAGAGGAAGTCATGGTGTCTACAAAAAACAGGAGCTGCAAATGACAAACCCGCTGCGCGCCTCACCAGTGACGATGACGCGGCGCAGCGGGCCGGAGCGGCATGGCCCGCAGGCCATGCTCTACAACAGATTACGAATCACGCGACGCTTTTTTACGCTCGTGCTCTTTCAGGAAGCGCTTGCGCAGACGGATCGATTTAGGGGTGATTTCCACCAGTTCGTCGTCCTCGATGAATTCGACTGCGTATTCCAGCGACATCTGAATTGGCGGTACCAGGCGCACCGCTTCGTCGGTACCCGACGAACGCACGTTGGTCAGCTGCTTGCCCTTGATCGGGTTGACGACCAGGTCGTTGTCGCGCGAGTGGATACCGATGACCATGCCTTCGTAGACCGGGTCATTGTGCGACACGAACATGCGGCCGCGGTCTTGCAGTTTCCAGATAGCGTAAGCAACAGCGGCGCCGTCGTCTTGCGAGATCAGCACGCCGTTGCGACGGCCAGCCATTTCGCCACGGGTGTTGTCGACTGGCGCGTATTCATGGAATACGTGGCTCATCAGGCCGGTGCCGCGGGTCAGGGTCATGAATTCGCCCTGGAAGCCGATCAGGCCACGCGCCGGGATCAGGTACTCGAGACGCACGCGGCCCTTGCCATCCGATTCCATGTTTTGCAGGTCGCCACGACGACGGCCCAGTTCTTCCATGACGCCGCCCTGGTTGGCTTCTTCCACGTCGACCGACAGGTTTTCAAACGGCTCGTGGCGCACGCCATCGACCATTTTGAAGACCACGCGTGGACGCGAAACGGCCAGCTCGAAGCCTTCGCGACGCATGTTTTCGATCAGAATCGTCAGGTGCAGCTCGCCGCGGCCCGATACTTCGAAGATCGTGTCGTCGTCGGTTGGTGCCACGCGCAGAGCAACGTTGGCTTTCAATTCTTTTTCCAGACGGTCACGCAGTTGACGCGAGGTAACGAACTTGCCTTCGCGGCCAGCCAGTGGCGAGTTGTTGACCATGAAGTTCATGGTCAGGGTCGGCTCGTCGACGGTCAGCATAGGCAGCGCTTCTGGGGTGTCCACTGCGCACAGGGTCGAACCGATGCCGATTTCGTCGATACCGTTGATCAGGCAGATGTCGCCGGCGACGGCTTCGTCCACCAGCACGCGCTCCAGGCCCTTGAAGTTCAGCACCTGGTTGATGCGGCCCTTGATCGGGGTCGCGCCTGGGCCATTGATGACCAGCACGTCCTGGCCGACCTTGACGGTACCGCGGTTGACGCGGCCAATGCCGATCTTGCCGACGTACGACGAGTAGTCCAGCGAGGTGATCTGCATTTGCAGCGGGCCTTCCGGATTGTCGTCACGTACTGGAACGTGTTCCAGGATGGCGTCGAACATCGGCTTCATGTCGCCGCCGCGCACGTCTTCGGTCAGGCCGGCATAGCCGTTCAGGCCCGAAGCGTAAACGATAGGGAAGTCCAGTTGTTCGTCGGTAGCGCCCAGCTTGTCGAACAGTTCGAACGTCTGGTTGATGGCCCAGTCCGGACGTGCGCCTGGACGGTCGATCTTGTTGACGATAACGATAGGCTTCAGACCCAGTGCCAGCGCCTTGCGCGTGACGAAACGGGTTTGCGGCATCGGGCCTTCTTGTGCATCGATCAGCAGCAGAACCGAGTCCACCATCGACAGAACACGTTCCACTTCGCCGCCGAAGTCGGCGTGGCCTGGGGTGTCGACGATGTTGATGTGGGTGCCTTCGTACTCAACGGCGCAGTTCTTCGACAGAATCGTAATGCCGCGCTCCTTTTCCAGGTCGTTCGAGTCCATGACTCGGGTGTCGACCGCTTGGTTTTCACGGAAGGTGCCGGACTGGCGCAGCAGCTGATCCACCAGCGTGGTTTTGCCGTGGTCAACGTGGGCGATAATGGCGATATTACGAATTGCGCGTTTTGTATTTGACATGGTCGTAGTAGTTACTGAAAAACTGCGGAGTGCGTACAAGATGTACGAGATACCCGAATGCTAATCTATTTCCGGAACCGCGTAGTATAGCATGTTGCGTTGCAACGCTATCTAAAAATGCTGGCGGCTCCCGCAGTCGGGGACGGTTTGTTTAAAAAAGCGACACTGTTTAACGAGTGTCGCTGGGTAATATGACGTTGCTGTGACTTATTGATGCGCCGTGGCAATCAAGCGTTCTGGCGCCAGGATGCTGTATTCCTGCAACTGGCCCGTGCCCAGCAGCTTGCTGTCGTGATACACGCGCACCCTGCCCGGCTCGGCTGGCACGGCGACGTCTTCCTTGCCCAGCGCGATGCGCTGGCCATGCAGGAAACGCTTGGCCAATTCTTCCGTCAGCTGGACGGCGGGAAAGCTCGACAATAATGCATCGACGGGCGCCAGCAAGCTCAACGGTTCGGCATGCGCCGTCAATTCGTCGAGCGTGACGACGCCGTCCAACGTCAGGTTGCCCACCTGCGTGCGGCGCAAGGCGTTCAAATGGCCGCCGCAACCCAAGGCATGGCCGATGTCTTCGCCCAGCACGCGGATATACGTGCCCTTGCTGCACATCACGGACAATTTCAGGAACGGGGCTTCGTAGCCGAGGAACTCGAGCTTGTGGATGGTCACCGGGCGCGCTTCGCGCTCCAGGGTGATGCCGGCCCTTGCATACTCATATAAGGGCTTGCCGTCCCTTTTCAAGGCCGAGTACATGGGCGGCGTCTGCAGGATAGGCCCGCGGAACTGCGCCAGCACGGCTTCGATCTGCTCTTCGGTGACGTTGACGTCGCGCGTTTCCAGCACTTCGCCCTCGGTATCGCCCGTATCCGTCGTCTGCCCCAGGTGCACCAGGGTTTCGTAGGTCTTATCGGCTTCCAGCAAGTCCTGCGAGAACTTCGTCGCCTCGCCAAAGCACAGCGGCAGCAAGCCCGTGGCGAACGGATCCAGCGTGCCCGTATGGCCCGCCTTCTTCGCGTTCAGCACGCGCTTGGCCTTGATCAAGGCGTCGTTGCTGGACCAGCCGACAGGCTTATCCAGCAGCAAGACGCCATCGACCAGGTCGCGCACCCGCTTGATGCCCGGTGGTTTCTTCGGACCCGCCACTGTTATTGCTCGTCCGTCTCGGGTTTCGCGTCCGGCTCGGCGTCAGCCGCGCGCGTGGCGTTGGCCTTGTCGATCAGCAAAGACATTTCCATGCCGCGCGAGGTCGAGCTGTCGTGCACGAAATGCAACATCGGCAAGGTGTGGATGTGCAGGCGCTTGCCCAGCAAGCCACGGATGAAGCCGGCCGCGGCCATCAAGCCTTCGGTGGTGTTCTTGATGGCTTCCTTGCTGTCTTTCAACATCGTGAAAAACACCTTGGCGTGCGCGTAGTCGGGCGTGATCTGCACTTCGGTGATGGTGATCATCGTGCCGACGCGCGGGTCCTTCAATTCGTAGGCGACGATTTCTGCCAGATCGCGCTGGATCTGGTCGGCCACGCGCAAGCCGCGCGCTGGCATGGTTTTGCTATGTTTAGCCATGATTTTATGCTGTCCTAAGTGCCGCAGGGCGCATGGGTCAAACGGTTGCCCGTTGACCAATGCGCCCCACGTGTTTGCGCGGACAAAGATATGTCCGCGCCATTACTGCTGTGATTACAGGGTACGAGCGATTTCCTGGACTTCGAACACTTCCAGCGTGTCGCCAACCTGAATGTCGTTGTAGTTCTTCAGCGACAGGCCGCACTCCAGACCGGCGCGAACTTCTTTCGCATCGTCCTTGAAGCGTTTCAGGGAGTCGATCTCGCCGCTCCACACCACGATGTTGTTGCGCAACAGGCGGACGGAAGAAGCACGCTTGACCACGCCATCGGTGACCAGGCAACCGGCAATCGCGCCCACTTTCGAGACCAGGATAACCTGGCGGATCTCGACCTGGCCGATGACCGTTTCGCGTTTCTCTGGTGCCAACATGCCCGACAACGCCGATTTGATCTCGTCGATCGCATCGTAAATGATGTTGTAGTAGCGAATGTCCACGCCATTCGACTCGGCCAGCTTGCGTGCCTGGGCATCAGCACGGGCGTTGAAGCCGATGATGACCGCTTTCGAGGCGACTGCCAAGTTGACGTCCGATTCCGTGATGCCGCCGACGGCAGCGTGTACCACTTGTACGCGCACTTCGGAGGTCGACAGTTTCTGCAGCGAACCGACCAGCGCTTCTTGCGAACCTTGCACGTCGGTTTTGATGATCAATGGCAAGTTTTTCACTTCGCCTTCGGCCATCTGGTCGAACATGTTTTCCAGTTTCGCAGCTTGCTGTTTCGCCAGTTTCACGTCGCGGAACTTACCTTGACGGAACAGACCAATTTCACGCGCCTTGCGCTCGTCAGCCATGACGACGACTTCCTCACCGGCAACCGGCACTTCCGTCAGACCCTGGATTTCGACCGGAATCGAAGGACCCGCTTCAGCGATGGCTTTGCCGTTCTCGTCCAGCATGGCGCGAACACGGCCATACGAAGAGCCAGCCAGGATCACGTCGCCGCGGCGCAAGGTACCGGACTGCACCAGGATCGTCGCGACAGGACCACGGCCCTTGTCCAGACGCGCCTCGACTACCAGGCCGCGCGCAGGCGCTTCGACCGGTGCCGTCAGTTCCAGCACTTCGGCTTGCAACAGCACTTGTTCCAGCAGGTCGTCGATACCCTGACCCGTTTTGGCCGACACCGGCACGAATGGCGATTCGCCACCGTATTCTTCCGGCACGACTTGTTCGGCGACCAGTTCCTGCGTCACGCGGTCAACGTTGCCGCCTGGTTTGTCGACCTTGTTGATCGCCACCACCAGCGGTACGCCGGCTGCTTTCGCATGGGCAATCGCTTCTTTCGTTTGCGGCATCACGCCATCGTCGGCGGCAACCACCAGAATGACGATGTCGGTTGCCTTGGCGCCACGGGCACGCATGGCGGTAAACGCTTCGTGACCCGGGGTGTCGAGGAAGGTGATCATGCCGCGTGGCGTATCGACGTGGTAAGCGCCGATATGCTGCGTAATGCCGCCCGCTTCGCCGGAAGCAACCTTGGCACGACGAATATAGTCCAGCAGCGAGGTCTTGCCGTGGTCGACGTGACCCATGACGGTGACCACCGGTGCGCGTGGCTTGGTTTCGAAGTGCGCGTGTTCGCCCACGTCGGCCAGCAGCGCTTCCGGATCGTCCAGTTCGGCGGCGAACGCCTTGTGGCCCATTTCTTCCACCAGAATCATGGCGGTTTCCTGGTCCAGCACCTGGTTGATCGTGCACATCTGGCCCAATTTCATCAAATGCTTGATGACTTCGGATGCCTTGACGGACATTTTGTGCGCCAATTCGGCCACGGTGATCGTTTCCGGTACGTGCACGTCCTTGACGACGGCTTCCGTAGGAGCCTGGAAGTTCGATTCACGGTCGTCATGGTGCGTCGGGCGACGGCCCTTCGCGCCACCGCGCCAGCTGTCACGGCCGCCTGGGCCGCTATTGCCGCGTGGCTTGGGACCACCGGTGGTGCCGCGTTTTTTCGCGTCATCGGACCAGGTGGACGACACATTCGCCGACTTGATGGATTTCTTGTCTGCAACAGCAGGCTTCTTGTCGCCCGGCTTGTCGCCAGGTTTCTTGTCAGCAGGCTTGTGCAGCGTGCCTTCCGGCGCCTTCGGCTTGACCGGTACCGGTGCAGGCTCAGGAGCCTTGATGGCGCGACGTGGCGCGTTCATCATGGCCTTGATCTGGGCGACTTCGTCGGCCACGGCCTTGCGTGCACGCTCGGTGGCTTCCGCTTTGTCAGCGGCTTCCTTGGCGGCAACAGCAGCGGCGGCGGCTTTCTTCTTCGCTTCTTCAGCGGCAGCAGCTTTTTTCGCTTCGGCGGCGGCGTCGTCAACGACAGGCGCGGCGGCGCTGGCGGCAGGCGCGGCGGCAGCCTTGGCGGCCGCTTTCTTCGCTTCCGCTTCCGCTTCTTTCTTCGCAGCCAATTCAGCCTGTTGCGTGGCTTTCGCCTGGGCTTCTTTTTCCGCGTCGAGCTTGGCCAGACGTTCTTGCTTTTCGCGCAGATCGGCTTCCTGGCGGGCGATCAGTTCAGCCTGTTTACGGGCTTCTTCTTCACGGCGCGCCACGTCGGCGGGATCGATCACCGGTGCGGCAGGCGCGACCGGTTCAGCTGCGACCGGCGCAGCTTCGTCACGCTGGACGAAAGTGCGTTTCTTGCGCACTTCCACCTGGATGGTGCGCGATTTGCCGGTGGCGTCAGCTTGCTTGATTTCAGTCGTTTCCTTGCGGGTCACGGTGATTTTCTTCTTTTCTGTGTCAGCCGCTGCGCCGTGTGTGCGGCGCAGATGATCCAAAAGCTTGTCCTTATCATCTTTCGACAATGGATCTGACGTCGAACTTTTCTCGACGCCGGCAGAACGCAGCTGCGTCAGCAGCAAATCTGCAGGCATCTTCAGTTCGGTGGCAAATTGGGCTACGTTGTTACTCGCCATTCAGTCCTCTTTTCTATGTGTCGCGGAGATGATAAAGATACTCAAATTAAGCCTTTGCGGATTCGGCCAGACTCCATGCCTTGGCTTGCAACGCCTTGGCACGATCGTCGTATTTCGAGTCAACCAACTTCATCTCATCGTCGGTCACATCTTTAAATTCACTTGTAATCAGTTCACGCGCACGGTCCGCAGACAAGGCCAGGATTGCGCCAAATTCGTCGTATGCCAGTGCTGCAAATGCTTCAACGGTCTTGATACCAGCCAGACCCAGCTTGCCGGCGGTAATGCGGTCCATGCCTTCCAGACCGACCAACGCCTCGTCCATGCCTTCCAGACCCTCTTCCGAAGCAATCGCTTCGGTCACGAGCGCATCACGCGCACGGGTACGGAGTTCATTGACGGTATCTTCGTCAAACGATTCGATTTCCAGCATTTCGGAAATTGGCACGTAAGCGATTTCTTCCAGACTGGCGAAACCTTCTTCCACCAGAATATCGGCCACTTCCTGGTCGACATCGAGCTTTTCCATGAACAGGATGCGCACGGCAGCCGTTTCCTGGGCAGCTTTGTCAGCCGATTCTTCGGCCGTCATGATGTTGATCTTCCAGCCGGTCAGGTCCGAGGCCAGGCGCACGTTCTGGCCGGAACGGCCGATCGCGATTGCCAGGTTTTCTTCGTCCACGACGACATCCATCGCGTGTTTTTCTTCGTCGACCATGATCGACGACACGTTCGCCGGCGCCAGGGCGCCGATGACGAACTGCGCCGGATCTTCCGACCACAGCACGATGTCGACACGTTCGCCGCCGAGTTCGCCGGTCACGGCCTGCACGCGCGAACCGCGCATGCCGACGCAAGTACCGATCGGGTCGATGCGCTTGTCGGCCGTGTAGACGGCGATCTTGGCGCGGACGCCGGCATCGCGGGCTGCGGATTTGATTTCCAGCATGCCTTGCTCGATTTCCGGCACTTCCAGTTCAAACAGCTTCATGATGAAGTCTGGCGCGGTACGCGACAGAATCACTTGCGGGCCGCGCATATTGCGGTCGATGCGCAAGATGAAAGCACGCACGCGGTCGCCGATACGCAGATTCTCTTTCGGGATCATCTGGTCGCGTGGCAGACGCGCTTCGATCTTGCCCGATTCGACGATGGCGTCGCCGCGTTCCATGCGCTTGATGGTGCCGGTGACGAGCGAGTCGCCGCGTTCCAGGAAGTCGACCAGGATCTGTTCGCGCTCGGCGTCACGCACGCGCTGCAGGACGACCTGTTTGGTATCCTGGGCGAAACGGCGGCCGAATTCGACGGATTCGATCGGTTCTTCGATGTGGTCATCGACTTCGATATCCGGAATCTGTTCTTTTGCCTCGAAATGCAGGATCTCCTGATCCGGCAATTGCAGGCCCGCTTCATCGGGCACCACGTGCCAGCGGCGGAACGATTCGAATTCGCCCGTTTCGCGGTCGATCGAAACGCGGATGTCTACCTCACCCTCATACCGTTTCTTCGTGGCTTGCGCCAACGCGAATTCGAGGGCGCCGAAGACGACATCTTTATCGACGTTTTTTTCGCGCGCCAGCGCGTCAACCAATAATAAAACTTCGCGGCTCATGCTTTGCGTCCCTTAAAAACCACCTGCGGCACCAAGCGTGCCTTATCCACATCCGCGAGCGTAAACTCCAACATCGCCGGACCATCCTTACCTTCAAATTCCAACGACAATTTATCGCCCACGGGTTCTTGCAAGATCCCCTGGAACGATTTCCGGTTGTTCGTACCCGGCATCGCCACCATCAGCTTGACGATGATTTCCTGACCTGCGAAACGGACAAAGTCTTCCAGCTTGCGCACCGGACGATCCAGACCCGGGGAAGAAATCTCGAGGCGCTCGTAAGGAACGTTCTCTACCGTCAACACATGCGATAACTGGTGACTCACCGTGGCACAGTCTTCGACCGTGATCGGACCTTTTTCAGCGGCATCGGCGGCGCTGAAATCAATAAAGACGCGCAGCAGTCCGCGCTCGGCACGTTCGACATCAACGAGCTCATAGCCCAGACCTGTAACTGTCTTTTCAATTAATCCCAACTGCTGCAAGAAATTCTCCAGAAATAAGGCCCGTTTTCGGCATGACAGCGCCACATCGGGCGCCTACAACATGCAAAAACACGCATTCAAGTCATATATGGCCCCTTGCGGAGCCATTACAAACGGTTCAACAAAAAAAAAATGGGCATCTGCCCATCTTCTTGTATTTCCCCAACCAGATGAAAGCACTCCCCACCAAACAACCCTGCGGAGAACTTTTATTAGGCTGCAGATTATAACCTCTTATTAACTTCGCCGCAATGCCGCACACGCGGAGCGGCCCGGCTTACAACAGTTACAAGAGCGCGCACCCGCGGCAGATCGGCGGGCGCGCAAGAAGAAACTCTTCCCGATTAACCTTTGCTGCGGCGGCGCGGCATGCCATCCATGCCGCCACGATCCATGCCGCCACGCGGCTGGCCACCGGAACGTTGCCCACCGGCACCACCACCCGTATTGCGGCGCGGACCCGTGTTGGCGAAGCCGAACGCCGTTTGCAGCGGATCGGGCTGGCGCGGACCGCGCTGCGGCGCGCGGCCTTCGCCACCCGGACGGCCTTGACCCTGGCCTGCCGCACGCGGCGGACGACCCTGGCCTTGCGGCGCGCCTTCGAACGATGCCGACGAGCGGGGCTGACCACCCTGGAACGGACCTTGCGGCTGGCCACGGCCAGGACCACGCGCGTCGCCTGGACGACCGGCGCCGCCTGGGCGGCCCTGGCCTTGCGGACGGGCAAACTGGCCTTGCGGCTGGCCACGGCGCGGCGCGACCGGGAAAGGATCGGCGTTGCGGTTGCTCACATCGATGCGGTTGCCATTTGGCTCGTCATCGCGGCTGGCCTTGCGCGCTTCGCGGCCCTTGGCGGCGCCAGCGGCGCGGGGGTCGCCCGATGCCGGCATTTTCTTTTCGATGCCGTAGGCGGTCAGCAGGTCGCGCACGGTGTTTTCATCCATCTCTTCCCAGCGGCCGCGTTTCAGGCCGCTCGGCAGGGTCATGGCGCCGTAGCGGGTACGGATCAGGCGCGAAACGGTCAGGCCGATGGCTTCGAACATGCGGCGCACTTCGCGGTTACGGCCTTCGCCGATCACCACGCGGTACCACTTGTTGATGCCTTCGCCGCCGCCATCGGCGATCTTCGAGAACTGCGCCAGGCCGTCTTCCAGCTCGACGCCGGCCAGCAGTTTCTGGCGCATGCCCTCTTCCAGCTCGCCCAGGGTACGCACGGCGTACTCGCGGTCGATGCCGTAGCGCGGGTGCATCAGGCGGTTGGCCAAATCACCGGAGGTGGTAAACAGCAGCAAGCCTTCCGTGTTGAAGTCGAGACGGCCAACGGCCAGCCACTTGCCGGCTTTCATGGTCGGCAAGCGGTCGAATACGGATGGACGGCCGTCCGGGTCATTATGGCTGACGATTTCGCCGGCCGGCTTGTGGTAGACCAATACGCGTGGCGGCTTCTTGCTGACGCGGCGCTGGATCAACTTGCCATTGATGCGCACGTGATCGCTCGGCAGGATGCGCTGGCCGATGTGGGCTGGCTCGCCATTGACGGACACGCGGCCAGAAATGATCAGGTCTTCCATGTCGCGGCGCGAACCGAGACCGGCTTCGGCCAGCACCTTGTGCAGCTTCGGCGCATCGTCGTCGGACGTCAGGTCGCGGCGCACGACGGCTTTCTGTACGCGGCCCGTGCCGCCTTCTTCGCTGTCGAACGCGTCGGAGGTGACGAACGAGAAGACAGCATCAGCGTCGCTGAGCTTGCCCGGCGCAGCCTGGCGGCCCTTGCCCTTCTTGCGGCTCTTGCCGGCATTCTTGCCGGCGCCCGGCACGTCGTTGCGCGGACCGCGCGGCAGGCGCGGGCCGGAGACGAGGTTGCCTTCGGCATCGAACACATCGGCGACAGGCGCGGCAGCTTGCTCGGCGGCAGGGACGGCTTCCGCTGCCTGCGGCGCTTCGGCGCGCGGCGGCTGGCGCAGCGCACGTTCCGCCTGTACACCACGCATCTGGCGCGGACCGCGCGTCGGACGCGCTTCGGCCGGCTTGTCGGCAGCAACTTCCGGCGCCGTTTCAGCGACGGCGGCAGCGGCCTTGGCGGCGGCGCGGGCGCGCGGCGGACGCGGCGCCGGGGCGGCAACCGCCTCGGCTGCTGCTTCGGCGGCGTCGGCCACGGCCTTCAGGGCCGGCTTGGCGCGGGTTTTCTTGGCGGCTGGCGCCGCTTCAGTTTCAGCAGCGGCGACGACGACGGGCGCATCGGCAGCCACGTCGGCTTTCGTGCGGCGCTTCGGCTTGGCAGCGGCGGTGTCGCCTGCAGCGGCGGCAGCGGCCGTATCGGCTTCGATCTGGGCCTTGGTGCGGCGCTTGGGCTTGGCAACGATGGCTTCGTCGCTGGCGGTTACTGTCTCGGGTGTGTTCGGATTATTCATTCTTCGTTTCTTGGCTGTGCTGACCTGGCGCAGCGTCAACCGTTAGTTCTGGCGCAGGGTCGTGAGTGTAGGCTTCGTCCGTGGGCGAAGCATCGGGGCCGGCATCAAGGCTTGCTGTCACATCTACATCTGTCACAGCCGTATTGCTACCTGCACCAAGCTGGGGGACAAGCTCATTGCTTGCCTTGTCAAAATTCTCTTGCAGGGCCGCTTCCAGGGCTTCCAGCCCATTGCCCTGCATTTCACTGATTTGCTGCAACGGCGGCAGCTGGGACAGCGAATGCAAACCCAGGTCGTCCAAAAACTGCTTGGTGGTGGCCAGCAAGGCCGGCCGTCCCACCACGTCGCGGTAACCGATGGCATCGACCCAGCCACGGTCTTCCAGCATCTTGATCGTCTGCGAATTGACGGCAACGCCGCGAATCTCCTCGATATCGCCGCGCGTCACCGGCTGGCGGTAGGCGATGATGGCCAGGGTTTCCAGGGTCGCCCGCGAATACTTGGGCGGCCGCTCGGGCGTCAGGCGATCGAGATACATCTTCATTTCCGGGCGGCTTTGAAAGCGCCAGCCCGAAGCGAGACTGACGATCTCGATGCCGCGCCCTTCCCACTCATCGCGCAACTCTTCCAGCAATTGCTTGATCGTATCGGCGCCGACGCCGACGCCACGCACGCGACCATTCTCGTCCGCATCGACGAACAGCTTCTTCAAGCTGTGGATCGTCAGCGATTCACGAGCGCACAGCAACGCGGTTTCGAGGACTTTTTTAGCCTCAATTGTATTCATAGCAATTCTGTGCGGATGTGTGTTGCAATTCGTATGCAGAGAAAGAAATCAAAAACGTTCATTTCAACGTAACAGAGGGCAGACATCGATGATGACGCCGTGCTGGGTTACTAGTTGAGGCTGTTTTTCCGACGCCTTGGCCGATGCGCGCAAAGCGGGACTAAAGCGGATGCAGTGAAAGTCCTGCCATCCATGGTGCTGGCCTTAAATAACCAGCAATGAAACGAACTCCGGAGCAGCTGCTTTTCCCGTGGCGACGATGCAGCCAGACGGGAAAGCGACAGTCGTCGTTTCATCCAACGATGCCAATTGTACCTGATAAAAAGCGGAAAAGCGCAAAACCGGGTAAAACACGCGTTTTACCCGGCTCTGGCGCGACATCCCGCCCGCTGCCCGCATCACAGGGAGGCGAGTTTCTCCGAGAGAATGGCCGATGCGCCCAGGAAAGCTGGGTACTGCGCCGTGATGACGAAGGTCGGCACTTGCGAGACATAATTGGCGAAGCGGCCCTTGCGCTCGAAGCGGGCGCGGAAGCCGGAGCGGTCGAAACGCGCGCCCAGGCGCGGCACGATGCCGCCGCCGATATAGATGCCGCCCAGCGCGCCCAGGGTGACGGCGACGTTGCCCGCCACGGTGCCCAGCATGCAGCAGAACGCTTCGATGACGTCGTCGCACAGCTGGGATTCGCCAGCCAGCGCGCGGCGCGTGATTTCCGCCGCCGGCAAGTCTTCCGCCGGCACGCCCGCGCGGTCGGCCAGGGCGCGGTAGATCAATTCCAGGCCATCGCCGGAAATCAGGCGCTCGGCCGAGACATGCTCGTATTCGCGCCAGGCGAATTGCAGAATGCTCACTTCCACTTCATTGAACGGCGCGAAGCTGACGTGGCCGCCTTCGCTTTGCAGGGCGATCCAGCCGCCGTGCGAAGGAATCAGGCCCGATACGCCCAGGCCCGTGCCGGCGCCGATCAGGCCAATGGCCGTGTTCGGACGGGCCGTGCCCGCGCCCACCTGGTGCTTTTGCTCGTTGGACAACTGCGGCAAGGCGCGCGCCAGGGCCGTGAAATCGTTGACCACGTCCAGGGTCGTGAAACCGCACTCTTCGCGCATGGCGCGGATCGAGAACGACCAGTGGTGGTTCGTCATGCTGAGGAAATCGCCGTCGACGGGATTGGCGATGGCGATCACGGCATGGCGCACGGCTTGCCCGCCGGCCGCGGCGATGTGCGGCAGGGCCAGGTAGGCTTGCAGGGCGGCGGACAGGCTCGGGTAATCGGCACAGGGCAACACTTCCACCAGGGTGATGTGGCCGGTGGCCACTTCCAGGGCGAAACGGGCATTGGTGCCGCCCACGTCGGCCAGCAGGCGCGGTCCATCGGCGAAGGCGGAAGTCGGCAGTACGGGAGAAGACGAAGCGCTCATGATTTTAAATGATGAAGTGGGACGCATGGGACGCCAAGCTTAAAGGATGAATGCGCCCGGAGGCAAGCAAAGTTTGTAGTTTAAGTACATCAAAACAAGCCTTTATTGGTAGTTCCACTCCAAATGCAACAGGCAGCGCCAAAATTGCTTAGAAACAATGATTTATAGTAAGTACTTGCACTCGCCAGGCACGCGAAAAGCATGCTGCACAGCAGCAGGAATCACCTTGAAAACAGAGTATGCCGGAGTTTGCGCAAAGCCGCTTGGTACGCGACGGCGCTGGTGCGGCGCTGCCGTCCTGGCCACGCCGCAAAGGTGTTTTCGTATTATTACTACCGGTTTTTACTGCGGGCTTTATTGCCAGCCTGGCGTGCCGGCGGCAACCCGGATCAGGAAGGCAAGCCTTCGCCCAGCAGGCTGGCGGGCGCCGGCTGGTCCGAGCGGTAGGCGGCGTTCCACGCATCGAGGCCGCCATGCAGGGGCTTGGCCCGGTGGAAGCCGTGCTGGTGCAGCAGCTTGGCCACTTGCGCGGCCGTCACGTCGTTGGGGCAGCTGCAATACACGATGATGTGGCGATCCTTGTCCATGGAGATCATGGCGGGCACCGGTTCCTTGCCATTGAAGAACAATGCGCCCGGCACGGCCGGTTCCAGCGCCTGCGCCGTGGCGCTGCGCGCGTCGACCATCAGCGGCTCTTCGCCCTGCTCTATGAGTTCGAGCAATTCATCGATGCCGATGCGCTCGATCTGCAAGGCCTGGCGGAAACGCCGGCGTTCGAGGAATTTGTACAGCAGGAACAAGCCCAGCAAGGTGGCCAGCATCAGCAAGGCCGTGCTGCCCATGGTGCTGAGCAAGTCGAGCACCTGCTGCACGCTGGCATGGAAAATCACGCCGACGACGATGCCCGTGCCGCTCCACAGCAAGGCGCCCAGGCCCGCGTACAGGAAGAACAAACCCGGCGGCGTGCCCAGCGCGCCCGACATGGGCGCGGCCACGGTATTGAATCCCGGCACGAACTTGGAGACGATCAGGGCTTTCGGGCCCCAGCGCTTGAATTTGTCTTCCGTCTGGCTGACGCAGTAATCGGGCGACAGCGAGATGCGGCACAGCAGCCGCAGGATGCGCTTGCCGAAATGGCGGCCCGCGCGGAACCACGTGAAGTCGCTGATCAGGCAAGCGCTGAGCGCGGCGGCCAGCACCAGTCCCCCATTCATGTCGCCATCGACGGCCAGCGCCCCCGCCACCACGAGGATGGGAAAGGCGGGAATCGGCAGGCCGAGCTGCTCCACCAGCACGATGCCAAAGACAATTAGGACACCGTAATGTTCGAGCAGGTAAATGAGGTTGGGCATGGCCGCTATCTTACCGTAAAAGCGTGTTTATATTTGCACGCCCTTCGGTATGGCGCTTAGTAACGTGCGCGTGTACGGATGCACGGGATTGCGGTACAGCTCATCCGAATCGGCCAGTTCCACCACCTGCCCCTTGTGCATCACCATCACCTGGTCGGCGATGTATTTGACGACGGACAAATCGTGCGAGATGAAGATGTACGACAATCCGAATTCATCCTGCAAATCCTGCAGCAAGTTCAATACCTGCGCCTGCACCGACACGTCCAGCGCCGACACGGATTCGTCGCACACGAGAATTTCCGGCTGCATCGTCAGGCAGCGGGCAATGGCGATGCGCTGGCGTTGGCCGCCGGAAAACTCGTGCGGATAGCGGTGGAAAGCCTGCTCCGGCAAGCCGACTTTATCGAGCAGCCAGTAGGCCTTGGCGATGCGTTCCTGGTCCGTCGCGCCGATCTTGTGGATGCGCATGGGTTCCAGCAGGATCTGTCCCACCGTGAAGCGCGGGTTCAGCGAGGCATATGGATTCTGGAAGATGATCTGGATGCGGCGTTTATACGGCAAATACTCCTTGTTCGGCATGGCGATCAGATCCTTGCCGTGGAACATGGCCGTGCCGCCCGTCGCCTGGTGCAGGCGCAGCAGGGTCAAGCCCACCGTCGTCTTGCCGGAACCGGACTCGCCCACCACGCCCAGCGTTTTTCCGCGTGGCAAGGTGAACGACACATCCTTGACGGCCTGGAATTCGCGCTTGCCGAACAGTCCCTCGCGCGTGTAAAAACTTTTACTCAAGTTACTGACCACCAGCACGGGCTCGTCGCCCGGCGTGTAGCCGCGCGTGCGTTGCTTCACCTCGACGCCGGGACCCGCCTTGCCATCCATATAATCGGCGATGACGGGCAGGCGCCAAGGGCGCTCGTCCAGGGACGGGCGGCAATGCAGCAGCGCTTTCGTATAACTGTCTTGCGGCGCTTCAAACACTTGCCGCACGTCCCCCGTCTCGCGCACTTCGCCGTGGCGCATGACGATCACCTGGTCGGCGATTTCTCCCACCAGGCCCAGGTCGTGGGTAATGAACAGCACGGACATCTGGTGTTTCTTTTGCAGCGCCGCGATGAGGTCCATGATCTGCTTCTGGATCGTCACGTCCAGCGCCGTCGTCGGTTCGTCCGCGATCAGGAGTTTCGGTTCGCAGGCGATGGCCATGGCGATCATCACGCGCTGCTGCTGGCCGCCCGACATCTGGCTCGGGTAGGCGTCGATTTTCGTGGCGGGGTCCGGTATGCCCACTTCCTCGAGCAATTCCAGGGTGCGCGCCCGCGCCTGCTTGCGGTTCATGCCCATGTGCTGGCGCAACACTTCGGCGATCTGGAAACCGACCGTGAACACGGGGTTCAGGGACGACATCGGCTCCTGGAAGATCATCGAGATATCCTTGCCGCACATGGTGCGCCGCTCGGCGATCGATAATTTGAGCAAGTCGCGTCCGCCGAAGTGGATGCTGGAGGTCGGGTCGATGATGGTGTTATCCGGCGGCAACAAGCCCATCACGGCCAGGGAGCTGACGGACTTGCCGCTGCCCGATTCGCCCACCAGGGCGACGGTGCTGTTGCGCGGCACGTTGAACGAGATGCCCTTGACGGCTTCGAACGTGGTCTTCTTGTCCAGGCGGAAGGTGACGCGCAGGTCGCGCACTTCCAACAGGTTATTCTGGTCCATGAGCAACTCCTATTTCACTTTGGGGTCGAGCGCATCGCGCAAGGCATCGGTAAACAGCGAGAACGCCGTCACCAGCACGGCCATCGCCGTAGCGGCGGCGGTCAGCTGCCACCATTTGCCCAGGATCAGTTCATTTTGTGCCTCGTTGAGCATGCTGCCCCACGAGACGGTGCCCACCGGCACGCCAAAGCCGAGGAAACTCAGGATCACTTCCGCCTTGATGAAGCCCACCACGAGGATGGACATTTGCACCAAGGCAACGTGGCTGACGTTCGGGAAGATGTGGGAAAACATCTTGCGCCAGTGCGAGGCGCCGATGGCGTCGGCCGCCATCACGTATTCGCGCGCCTTGTGCTTGATGTATTCGGCGCGGATCAGGCGGTACGGCCCCGTCCAGCCCGTCAACCCCAGGATCAGCACGATGGTCAGCACGCCTTTTTGCTGCAAGACCGCCGCCACCGTCAAAATCATCAGGATCGAAGGAATCGACGTGAAGATGCTGTAGAACCAGTTGAAGAAGTCATCGACGATGCCGCCGAAGTAGCCGGACACGGCGCCAAAGATGGTGCCCAGCACGACGGCCAGCAAGGCGGCCACCAGGCCCACGACGATCGACGTCTCGCCGCCCTTGACGGTTTTCTGCAGGATATCGTGGCCCCACTTGTCGGCGCCGAACGGCAAGGTTGCCGCCTTGTGCGTGACGAGTTTCTTGGCCTTGCCCATGCCGGCGCGCAAGGCCGTCAAGTCGTCGGCCAGCGGGTCCGCGACGCCGTACATTTCCACGCCAGCCGATGGGTTGCTGCCCATCTGGGCGCGCAGTTCGGCGATATCGTCGGCCAGCGGGTCGAGCACGTTGACGGGTGTCGGCGCGCTGCGCTCGTCCGTCACGGGCATGGCGCCATCGGCGGCGACGTCCTTGTCAGCGCCGACAAACGTGGGCGGCGCGTAGCTGACGGCCACTTCGTCTTCCCAGTTAGAGGCAACCAGGCCGCTGGCGGAAGCCAGCACCAGCAGGAAAAAGGCGCCGACCACGGCCAGCGATACCATTGCAATCTTGTCGCCGCGCAAACGGCGCCACGCCAGGGCCCACAGGCCGGGCGATGTATGAGGTTTCGACATCGTCTCTTTCTACTTCAGTTGTACGCGAGGATCGACCGCCTGGTACAGCAGGTCGGTGAGCAGGTTGAAGAGCATGGTGGCGGCGGCGACATACACGGTGATCGCCTTGATCACCGGAAAGTCGCTACGCTCGACGGCCAGAATCACTTCACGCCCGATGCCGGGGATGCCGAAGAAGCGCTCAAGCAGGAAAGCGCCGATCAGCAGGGCCGGCAAGTTCGACATCACATAGGTAATGATGGGGATGCCGGCATTGCGCAGCACGTGGACCCACATGATGCGGCCTTCCTTCAAGCCCTTGGCGCGCGCCGTGCGCACGTAATCCTGGTTGGCCTCGTCCAGCACGAAGGTACGGAACAGGCGCAGGGTGGGCGCGATGGACACGGCCAGGCCGATCAGGATGGGCAAGGTCGAATAGCGCAGCAGGTTTTCCCAGAAGCTGTCGCCCCAGCCCTGAACGGGGAACAGGCCCAGCTTATAGGCAAAGCCGTACTGGAAGACGATGATGTAGACGAGGATGGAAATCGACATGCCCACCGTGCAGGCGATCATGACGGCGCGGTCCGTCAGCGAGCCGCGCACGAAAGCGATGGCCAGCGCCAGCGCCACGCCAAAGAACGTTTCCAGCACGGTCAGCGGGATCAAGACCATCATCGACGGCCCCAGGCGCGAGGTGATGATGTGCGACACGGCTTCCCCCGTCGCCCAGCTCTGGCCGAAGTCAAACGTGACGATCTGCTTGATGAAGATCCACAGTTGCACGTAGTACGGCTGGTCGACGCCCAGCTGGCGGCGGATGTTGGCGATGCTTTCCGCACTAGACATCTTGCCGGCCAGGATGTAGGCGGGGTCGCCGCCCACCCAGTTGAACAGGATAAACACCAGCAGGACGACGCCCAGCATGGTGGGCAGCATCTGCCACAAGCGGCGCAGGATATAAGCAAACATAATGATTCCTTGTTGTTATAAGCCGCGCTTATTTTTTAGCGGAATCGGCAACGGGCGCCACTGGCGTGCCCGTGCTGTCGATATCCATGTACGCCCATTCCTGGAACAGGATCGGGTGCTTCTTGTAGCCCTGCACCGACTTTTGCGCCAGCATGTTGCGGTAGCGCGCATAGCCGATCAGGGCGCCCGCATTGACTTCCAGGCGGCGCGCCATCTTGTGGAACAGCTCGTCGCGCTCGGGGCTGGCCGGCATGGCCTGGCTGGCCGCGTACCATTTATCGTACTCGGGGTCCTGGTAGCAGCCATTGTTGTTCTGGTGCGTGTTCGGGCCGTAGAACAGCTGCATGAAGTTGTCGCCGTCCGGATAATCGGCCAGCCATGGCGCCGTACGCGTCTGCATCTTGCACTGCTTTTCCGTCTTGAGGATGTCGGAGAAGATCATGCGGTCGTTTTCCATGCGGATGCCCAGCGAGTTGTACGTCTTGCGCCACATTTCCGCCTGCAGCACGCCATTGGCTTCGTTGCGCGAAGCGTAGCGAATCAGGAGCGGCTTGCCGTCAGGCAAAGTGCGCCAGCCATCGGCGCCCTTCTTGTAGCCGAATTTATCCAGCAATTTATTGGCCAGCACGGGATCGTATTGCAGCAGGCTCTTGTAGTGGGGATCGTAGCCGACGACGCCGGGCGGTATCGGATAGTCGAGGCGCTTGGCCTGGCCATTCCAGATGATGCGGATTTCTTCATCGATATTGTGCGCCATGGCAATGGCACGGCGCAGCGCGATCTTTTCCTTGCTGAAGCCGCCGAGGGTGGGGTCTTCCATGTTCCAGTAGTAATAGCTGATCTCCGGGTCCAGCAAGCGCGACAGTTGCACGCCCTTCTCCGCCAGCTCGGGACGCAGCTTGCCGTTCAGCAATGCTTTCGGCGCCAGCGGGCCGTCGAGCCAAAACACGTCCGTGCCGCCGCTCTGGAAGGACAGCCAGCGCGACTGGTCTTCGATCATCACGGAAATTTCGATGCGGTCGATGGCGGGAATGCGTTTACCCTGCATCTGGCGCACGATACGCTGGTCGTCCGGGTCGTCGCCAGCCATGAAATTCCACGTTTCCGGCAAGTGCTGCGGGTTGCGGTTCAGGACGATGCGGTTGCCGCGCGTCCATTCACCGAGCGTGTAGTAGCCGGTGCCGACGGGATTCGAGCCCACTTCGCCCTTCACGTCGCCGTACTTGTCCACCACTTCGCGCGCCACGGCGGCCGTCGGCACGTAGGCGAGGATCATGGGGAAGTTGAAATCCGTCTTGGTCAGCGTGATGCGCAAGGTGTACGGATCGAGAATTTCCAGGCCGGCCACCTTCTTGTTGAAGTCCAGCTTGTTCGCCTTGGCCGCTTCCTTGGCCAGGTCGTCCAGCCCCACCACCTTGCCTTCGAACAGCCAGCTGTGCGGCGAAGCGAGGCGCGGGTCGAACAATCGTTTCCACGAATACACGTAATCGGCCATCGTCAGTTCGCGGCGCTTGCCGCCGAACGCCGCATCGGGCGTGAACAGGATGCCTTTTTTCAGGCGGATGGTGTAGGTCTTGCCGTCGGCGGACACTTCCGGCATGGCGGCAGCCGCGCCGGGCACCACCTTGACGGGGCGCGCCAGGTAATCATAGGTGTACAGGGTGTCGAAGACAGCCTGCGTGATGTGGTTCGAATACAGGTCGCGCGCGGTGGCCGGATCGAAGCCCGTCTCGGCGGCCGGCAGGATATAGCGCAAGGTTTTGACCGGCGCGGCCGCGGCGCTGGGGGCATCGGCGGCAACGGCCGCCAGCGGCAGGGTGGCCAGGCAGGCGAGCAGCGCCACGCGCCGCATCCATGGTGACTTCATGTAATACCCTTCATCTCGATTATCTGTCGCACCGTATTGGTGCGCTTGTACTGGCTTCCCCCTGGGATACAGGATTCCACCGCCAAAACCAGTCTATCCTCGCAAGATCTATGCCTTGTTCATCGCCAGCCCCGTCCGCATGCAGGCGCGCTGGAAAAAGGCGTAACGATAACGCATATTTTGTTCCCCGGGCAAAAAGCCGCAGTGCTGGCGTGACGGGCAGCCACGGCTGCCTGCCGTGCAGGGGAAATCTTCCGCAGCGCAACAAAGACCGGTCGCCACCATGAAAAAACGACTTGGCAGTAACCGTTACGGCCCCGAATGACGACAGTTTTTATGGCAGTACGGAAAATATACGGCGCGGTGCAACATTAAAATAATTGCAAATATTAAAACAAGTCGGCGCCCTGGGCCTGGCCGTGGGCGCGGAACACCGCCGCGACAAGCTCGACAATCCATCGTTGTCGGGCACAAAAGACGGCGCCATCCATTCCAGCTATGTAGCCGCCAAGGGCGACAGCAAGGTGTCGGCCGTGTTCCTGGAAGTGCTGGCGCCCGTGATCAAGACGGTGGAATTGTCCGGCGCCTTGCGTGACGACAAATACGACCGTTTCTCGTCGACCACGCCGAAACTGGGCGCCGGCGACAATTTCTTCCAGCGTCCGCTCAGGCTGCCACGCACAGCCTGAACATCCGGCAGGCACAAGTCACTATCGCCATGCCATCCACACCAACGCCCGCTGCACTGCAGCGAGCGTTTTTTTATTTTGCGCACGAGGGGGGATGGCAGCCTCGTCAAAAATGCGGCACAAAATGCACCTTCTTTGTTCTAAATCAGTACCTCTGATGCACTGCGTTGTTTAGGCACACAAACCTGTTTGCCACGTTGACAAGGACTTTTGCAGCTCATTACAGTGAATCTCTTGAAAAGATATAAATACTTTTCAATGTTCTCGGTGCGCCAACCAGCGCGGCCGTTCTTGCCCTTCTAGCCAACCGCTTTTCCAGGAGTCTTGAACATGATCAGAGAAACACGCTTGTCCCGTTCCATCCGTTTGATCTGCGCCAGCGGCCTTGCCGCCGGCCTGCTCAGCCAGCAGGTGCTGGCGCAAGAAGTCAGCGATACCAGCAGCATGCAACGCGTCGAAGTCACCGGTTCCTCCATCAAGCGCCTCGTCTCGGAAACGGCGACGCCCTTGTCCATCTTCAAGGCCGAGGATTTTGCCAAACAGGGCTTGACGACGGCCCAGGAAGTGCTCAGCAAGATCCCCTCGAATGCGTCCAGCATGGGCAGCGGCAATGCCGTCGGCGGCAATACCAGCGGCTTGCCCACGGGCGGCCAGGCCAGCGCCGACTTGCGCGGCCTGGGCGGCGACAAGACCCTGGTCCTGCTCAACGGCCGGCGCATCGCCAACCATCCGTATGACGGCGCCAGCGTCGACCTGAACATCATTCCCATCGCCGCCCTGGAACGGGTCGAAGTGCTGCGCGACGGCGCCTCGGCCATCTACGGCACGGACGCCATCGGCGGCGTCATCAACTTCATCACGAAGCGCTCCGTCAACGTCACGAATATCACCGCCGAGGTCGTCGCGCCTGAACACAAGGGCGGCGGCGAGCACCGCATCAACCTGTCGACGGGTTTCGGCAAGCTCGACACGGACGGCTACAATATTTTCGGCGTGGTCGACTACCACAAGCAAAATGTGCTCACCTCGCAGGACCGCGATTTTTCCAAGACCGGCATCATTCCCGAGCGGGGCCTGTCGCTCACCAGCGGCACCACCTTCCCCGGCAACTACTTCGATGCGGCGGCCAACGGCGGCAAGGGCCTGGCCGGCAATCCGTACGCGGCCAGCGGCTGTCTGCCGCCGCTGTCGGTGGCGGCCGCCAACGGCACTTGCCGCCAGGATTACACGCGCCAGATCGACGATCTGCCCGCGCAGGAGCAAGTGGCCTTCTTCGGCAAGGGCGCCTTCAAGCTCGGTGGCGGCCACCTGGCCACGGTGGAATATCTGCATTCGGAAAACAAGGTGAAGGCACGCACGGCGCCGCCGCCGCAAACGGGCTTGATCTTGCCCATTAGCAGCAAATATTATCCGGGCAAGGCGGGCGGCGTGCCGGCGCAGCCGGGCTTGTCGGGCCAGCCGCTGAGCGTCAACTGGCGCCCCGTGGAAGCGGGCCAGCGGCAGATCGATTCGGACGGCAAGGCGGACCGCCTGGTGCTGGCTCTCGAAGGCGAACTGGCGGGCTGGGATTACAAGACGGGGCTGAGCCACGCGATCAGCAAATCGTCGGAGAAATTTACGGGTGGCTATGTGCAGGATGCCTCGTTCGCCGCCGGCGTGCTCAATGGCATCCTGAACCCGTTTGGCGTGCAGGATGCAGCCGGCAAGACTTATCTGGACAGCACCGCCCTGCGCGGCGAAGTGCAGAACGCCAAGGTCACCACCACGGGCTTCGACCTCAAGGGCAGCCGCGACCTGATGCAACTGGCCGGCGGCCCGCTGGCGATCGCGCTCGGCGGCGAAGTACGGCGCGAAAAGGCCGACTTCAACGTGAACCGCGACATCGCCGGCCAAGCCACCAGTTCAGGCCTGTCCGGCTCGCTGTCGAAGAGCGGTTCACGCACGATCCAGGCCGTCTTCGGCGAAGTTAACTTGCCGCTGATCAAGGACCTGGAAGTGCAGCTGGCCGCCCGCTTCGACCATTACAGCGACGTGGGCAGCACCACCAATCCGAAGCTGGCCCTGCGCTACCAGGCCAGCAGCGCGCTGGTGCTGCGCGGCTCGGCCAGCACGGGTTTCCGCGCGCCCACGCTGTTTGAAAAGAATGCGCCGCCGTCGAAGAACGATACCAACGATTCCTACGACGACCCGATCCTGTGCCCCGGAGGCGTGCCGCAACCGGGCGCCAACCCCTTGCGCGATTGCGACTTGCAGCAATTCAAGCTGCAGGGCGGCAATGAAAAGCTGAAACCGGAAAAATCCACCACCTTCGCCTTTGGCCTGGTGCTCGAACCCATCAAGGAAGTCACCGTCGCCGTCGATTACTGGAACATCCATTTGAAGGACAAGATTTCGTCCCTGCCCGAACAATCGATCTACGGCAACTATGAAAAATACAAGGCCTTGTTCCTGCGCAATCCCGACGGTTCGCCCTACGCCATCCTCGACCTGAACGACAACCTCGGTGAAGTGAAGACCGACGGCATCGACGTCAGCCTGAATGCGCGCCTGGGACGCGGCGCGTATGGCGATTTCAGCGTGTCGGTCGACGGCACCTGGACCCACAAGTATGACTACCAGAACGAGCGCGGCGGCGAATTCATCGCCAACGTGGGCCGCTACGCGGACAACAATCCCGTCTTCCGCTGGAAGCATACGGCGGCGCTGAACTGGCGCATGGGCAACTGGGGCGCCACCGTGTCGCAATCGTTCAAGTCCGGCTACACGGATCAGAACCAGGTGGATCCGCAGTACCGCCACGATGTGCCGTCCTACAGCCTGCTGAACGTCTCCGGCAGCTATGCGTGGAAGGGCTTGCTGCTGACGGCCGGCGTGAAAAACCTGTTCGACAAGGAACCGCCGTTCTCGAACCAGGGCACCTTGTTCCAGAAAGGCTATGACCCGCGCTACACGGACCCGATCGGGCGCGCCTGGTACTTGCGCGGCAGCTATACGTTTTAAGGGGGAATTGCGGGAAACGCGATCAGACGGGCAGCGCTGGCAGGCATTTGCCAGCGGAAGCAAAGACGGCGCCATCAGCGATGATGTGCGCCGTTTTATTTTACGCATCTGAGCAAGTCTGACAAGGGTTCACGATATTTTATTGCTGAAGGATTATAAAAAAAACAGGAAAATGTTGCATTTCGTCCAAAAAGTCCGCACGAAATTGACAATCTGAATCGTGAATGTTTTGATGAGGCCCAAGAAAATTTACAGAATTTTCGTTGGTCAATTTTGAAATAAGCAAATAAATTGTCAGCAAGCAACATGTTATTTCAAAATAAATGCCATCTTTATCACAATAACAAGGAATTTCAGATGATGATAGAAAATGTAATATCGCGGTCGCTGCGCCTGATGTTTGCAGGCGGCATGGCCCTGGGCATGCACGCCGCGTATGCGCAAGAAACAACAGATGGCACCATGCAACGCGTGGAAGTCACGGGTTCGAGCATCAAGCGCATCGCTTCCGAAGCGTCGCTGCCAGTGCAGTCGTTCAACCAGAAAGACATCAAGAAAACCGGCGTTACCACGGTTACCGATTTCATCCAGCAAATTCCTGCAATGCAGGGCTTCTCCGTGGCCGCCGATTCGGTGGGCGGCGGCGGCGGCGGTGTCACCACGGCCTCGATCCACGATATCGGCGCAGCCTACACGCTGGTGCTGCTGAACGGCCGCCGCTTGGCGCCATCCAATTCCGGCACCACCATCGACCTGAATTCGATCCCCCTGTCGGCCATCGAGCGCGTGGAAGTGCTGACGGACGGCGCCTCGGCCCTGTATGGCGCCGACGCCATCGCCGGCGTGGTCAACTTCATCCTGAAAAAAGGCACATCGCCGCTGGAAATCAACGCCAAGTACTCGCGCCCTGAAGAAAAAGGCGGCGCCAGCAATTCGATTTCGATCAGCAAGGGCTTCGGCGATATCGACGAAGACGGCTACAGCATCTTCGTGTCGGCCAGCCACGACGAACAAAAATCGCTGAAAGCATCGCAGCGCAGCTTCGCGAAAAGCGGCATCATCAATTTCAACGATCCGAAGACCGGCAAGGCGCTGCAATTCATCAACGGTTCCTCGCGTTCGTCGGCAGCCAATGCCGCTGCCACCTACAACCGTACCGATGCAAACGGCAATGTGGTGATCAACCCGGAAACCAACAAACCGTTCGTCGATACCGTCAACCTGGCCAATCCGTATGCACTGGCCCATGGCGGCAAGTGCGCGCCTGGCAATATGGACTTCTACGGCGATGGCAACTGCTATTTCGACTCGCCGTCGACCATTGAAATCAATCCCGAATCGAAGCGCGACTCGCTGTTCAGCTCGGGTACCGTCAAGCTGGGCAAGACCGGCTGGCAAGGTTTCTACGACTTCGCCTACACCGAAGCGAGCATCAAGGCCAGCATCGCGCCGTACCCGGCCGATTTCTCCATTTCCCCGAATTCGCCCCTGTTCAGCAAATACATTGCCTCGCAGTTGAGCCCGTCGCAGCTGGCCAATGCCGTGAGCGGCGTCGCCAAGTACCGCCTGTCCGAAATGGGTAACCGCGTGTACGACTACGGCAACAAGGCGACCCACCTCGTCGGTGGCGTGGAAGGCAGTGCATTCGGCTGGGATATCAACACGGCCGTGACGTACTCGAAAAACAAGCAGACGCAGGACTACGTCAGCGGCTTCCCGCTGTCCGACAAGTTCAACGCCCTGCTCGACGCCGGCACTATCGACCCGTTCGCCTACCCCGTGGGCGCCATGCCGGACGCCATGCGCCAGGCCCTGCTCGGCACTGGCTTCAGCGGCACCTACAACACGCAAACCGTGGAAATGAAGGGCGTCGACGGCCGCGCTTCGCGCCCTGTGTTCTCGCTGCCGGGCGGCACCGCCATGCTGGGCGTGGGCGCCGACTACCGCAACACCTCGTTCAAGATGCAACAGGCGGATGTCGCCAAGCAGGCGCAAATCCTGTTTGACAATGCGCAAGTCGACAGCGAATACGCACGCGACAACGCTGGCGCCTATGCCGAGCTGATGCTGCCGATTTCGAAAAAACTGGAAGTAACCGGTTCGGTGCGTTATGACCAGATCGGCGCCATCGACGACAAGCTGACGGGCAAGACGGTAGGCAAGAAAGAAAACGCCACCACCTGGAAAATCAGCGGCAAGTATTCCGCGACCAAGAGCCTGATGTTCCGCGCCGCTGCCGGCACCGGCTTCCGCGCCGCCAGCATGCAGGAAATCGCCGGACCGCTGGAAGACTGGGGCGTCACGGGCGGTAACTACCAATGCCCATTGACGGCGGCAAACGGCATGGGCGGTCACCCGCTGGCCAGCTACTGCAGTGGCGTTGGACGCCAGCAATTCGAAGCCTTCCAGGGCGGCAATCCTGAGCTGAAGCCGGAAACGTCGAAGCAATGGAGCATCGGTACCGTGTTCGAGCCGATCGACAGCCTGTCGATGTCGTTCGACCTCTGGAACGTGGAAATCCGCGACCAGGTCACGGCCGTCTCCGAAGGCTTGATCTTCAACAATCCAGCCAAGTATGCCAACCTGTTCACCACCAAGCACATCACCTCGACGGGCCTCGACGTGCTGGCCATCAAGCTGCTGCCGATTAACATCGGCAAGGTGGAAAACCGCGGTATCGACTACGACTTCACCCACAAGATGAAGTTGCTGGACGGCCGTCTGACGAGCCGCCTGATGGGTACCTATCTGCTGCGTTCGCGCTACACGACGCCGGGCACCGATGATCAGTGGGAAACCAGCCTGAACCGCTACGGTTCGAACGACAAGGTCAGCTTCCGCAACATCATCCGCGCCACCACCTCGTATGAGACGGCCAAGTTCACGCATACGCTGAGCGCCAGCTACCGCAATGGCTACACGGACAAGGAACAGACGGTCGACGATTGCGCCGTGATCGTCGCCGGCAGCCCTGGCGAATGCTATGGCATCCAGCTGGAAGTGCCGAGCTACACCACCTTCGACTTCCAGACGGCTTACCGTCCTATGAAGAACGTGGAAATCACGGGCGGCATCCTGAACCTGTTCGACCGCAATCCGCCGTTCACCCTGCGCAACACGGGTTCGCATCAAATTGGCTACAACCCATCGTACTCGAGCGCCCTGGGCCGCCAGTTCTACCTGAGCGGTTCCTACAAGTTCTAAGCTGATTGCATCGGCTGAAAACTGAAAAAGCCCGGAAAGCTTAGCTTTCCGGGCTTTTTTTCATGCTGCGCGCCACCTTATTCCGCGTCGCCCTGCAGGCGGCGCTGCCTGACGGCCGCCGCCAGGTTTTCCAGCACGGCCACGCTGGCGCTCCAGTCGATGCAGCCATCCGTGACGGACTGGCCATAGATCAATTCCTTGCCCGGGATCAAATCCTGGCGGCCCGCCACCAGGTGCGACTCCACCATCACGCCGACGATGCGGCCATCGCCACCGGCCACCTGGCTGGCGATGTCGGCACACACGGGAATCTGGTTTTCCGGTTTTTTCGAGCTGTTCGCATGCGAGGCGTCGATCATCAGGCGCGCCGCCAGGCCTTGCGCGGCGATCGCCTTGCACGCCTCGTCCACGCTGGCCGCGTCATAGTTCGGGGTTTTTCCGCCGCGCAAGATGATGTGGCAATCCTCGTTGCCGTTGGTCGAAACGATGGCCGAGTGGCCGCCTTTCGTGACGGACAGGAAATGGTGCGGCTGCGAGGCGGCCTTGATGGCTTCCACGGCGATTTTCACATTGCCGTCCGTGCCATTCTTGAAGCCGACCGGACAGGACAATCCCGACGCCAGCTCGCGGTGCACCTGCGACTCCGTCGTGCGCGCGCCGATGGCGCCCCAGCTGATCAGGTCGGCGATGTATTGCGGGCTGATCACGTCAAGGAACTCCGTGCCGGCCGGCAAGCCCAGCTCATTGATATCGCGCAACAGTTCGCGCGCCATGCGCAAGCCGTCGTTGATGCGGAAGCTGTTGTCCATGTACGGGTCGTTGATCAGGCCCTTCCAGCCCACCGTGGTGCGCGGCTTCTCGAAGTAGACGCGCATGACGATTTCCAGTTCGCCCGCGAAACGCGCGCGCTCCTTGACCAGCAGGCGCGCATATTCCATCGCCGCCTTGGTGTCGTGGATGGAGCAAGGCCCGATCACCACCATCAGGCGGTCGTCCTGGCCATGCAGGATACGGTGCAGGGCAATGCGGGCGCTGGCGGCAGTCTGTTCGGCTTGCTCCGAGCAGGCAAATTCGCGGATCAGGTGGGACGGCGGGGTCAGTTCCTTCATTTCGCGAATGCGCAAATCATCGGTGCGGGGCATCATTTTCTCCAAAATTTAAGGAAGGGTAAAACATCTGGGTAAAAAAAAACCGCCATCGGTGGCGGTTTTTTAGAATTTGCTGGGATCTCGTTTTGCTGCTACGTGAACCGACCGCTACTCCACCGCCTTTGGGTTGGAATTGCTAAAGTAAAAATAAGCGGTAAAAAAGTGGCGAGCGAACATGCGAGTCATCCGTAAGTGATGAACGACTATAAACCTAAATTGCAAGGGTTGGCAAGCATATTTGTCGGCAAAGCCGCATGCCGCTGCCGTTTTACACTGCATAACCCGCAAAAAAGCATAAAAAGTTGCGCGCTGTGAATCTCGCCGCGACTCTGCATCCCCGGCGCCACCGTTGTGCCCGTCGTGGCAACCACGCCACGCCAGCCATTCTATCGACGACAAGCGGTGCACTCCTTGATCCAGGTCTAGTCCCGGCGTCGCCGCACGGACAAAACTCAAGGACGTATCGACGACCTTTGACTGCCTGACCTTTCCGGAGAACCGCATGATCCCTACACCATCCTTGCATTTCGCTGCCTTTTCACCACCCAGACTGGGCCTGGCACTGGCCAGTGCACTGCTGAGCCTACCCGTCCTGGCGCAGGACGCCGCGCCGATTGCGCGCGTGGAAATCACCGGCTCGAACATCCGCCGCGCGCAGGCGGAAACGGCGTCGGCCGTGCAAACCCTGAGCGCGGCCGACATTGAAAAATCGGGCAAGTCCAGCGTGGCCGAACTGCTGCAGACCCTGGCCGTCGACAACCAGGGCTCCGTCCCCACCACCTTCGGCAACGGCTTTGCCGCCGGCGCCTCCGGCGTGTCGCTGCGGGGCCTGGGCACGGCCTCGACCCTGGTGCTGCTGAATGGCCGCCGCGTCGCGCCGTATGGCCTGGCCGACGACGGGCAGAAAGTGTTTGCCGACCTGAACATCATTCCCCTGGAAGCCGTGGAACGGGTGGAAATCCTCAAGGATGGCGCCTCGGCCATCTATGGTTCGGACGCCATCGCCGGCGTCGTCAACGTGATCCTGCGGCGCGACTACCAGGGCACGGCCATCAAGGGCAATTACGGCAAGACGAAGGAGTGGGATGGGCGCGACGCGCGCGCCGCCATCACGCACGGCTTCGGCGACATCGACACGGACCGCTACAACGTGCTGCTGAACCTCGAGTACAGCGAAAAAGCCGCCATCTGGAACCGCGACCGGGCCGGGCGGGGCGCCGTCGGCCGCAGCGACTTGCGCGACCTGGGCTTCAGCGCGCAGGAAACCCTCAGCGGAGCGGGCGCCATCACCACCAACAATGCGGCCGGCAGCGCCGTCAACGGCAATGTGCGCAATCCCGACACGCTCGACTACTACAACCGCGGCAACCTCGCTGGCGCGGGCTTTACGCGCACCTTCCCCGGCGCCGCCTGCGGCAATTTCACGACTCACCCGCAGGGCGATCCGGGCGGCGGCTGCCTGACCGATGCCGCGCAGCAATATGGCCAGATCCAGCCCAAGCAAAAAAACATCAATTTCTTCGGCCGCGGCGCCTGGCAACTGACGCCGGAGCTGCAGACGTATGCCGAGCTGAATCTGTATCACAGTGAATCGCACTCGGCCACCACGCCCTCGACGGTCAGCGGCTCGGTCGGCTATCCGGGCGGCCCCGTCAGCAATGCAGGCGTATCGCTGGGCGCCGCCCACCCGGACAATCCGTATTTCGGCACGGCGGCGCGCCTGCGCTACCTGGCGGCCGACGTGGGGCCGCGCCTGTCGGAAGTCACATCCACCTTCATGCGCTTTGTCGCCGGCATCAAGGGCAGCGTGGCGGGCTGGGATATCGACAGCGCCTTGCTGTACTCGCAGAACAAGGTGTCGAACGACCTGGACGGCTACCTGCAGCGCGACGTCGCCTTCGCCCTGCTCAACCCGAGCGCCGCCAATGTGGAGCGGGCCAGCCTGAACCCCGCGTATGCGGCCCTGCCGGCCGGCAGCCTGTGGCGCATCGCGGAAAACGCGGGCCTCAATTCGCGCGAGCTGTACGCGGCCCTGTCGCCGCGCATCTCGAACGACGCCAAGACGCATATCGCGCAGATCGACTTCAAGGCCAGCCGCGAGGTGGCCAAGCTCGACGGCGGCGCCCTGGGCGTGGCCGTGGGCGCGGAATTCCGCCACGAATCGACGGAACTCAAGCCCACCACGGGCACGGAACGGGGCAATATCATTGGTCTCGGCTATTCCGCCTACAAGGGCAGCCGCAATGCCTCGGCCATCTATGCCGAGATGCTGGCGCCCGTGCTGAAGAGCGTGGAACTGTCGGGCGCCCTGCGCGCCGACCATTTTACCGACGTGGGCAACTCCTATACGCCGAAAGTGGGCGTGAAATGGACGCCCGTGCGCGAACTGGCCCTGCGCGGTACCTTCGCCAAGGGCTTCCGCGCCCCCAGCGCGGCGGAAAACGGCGTCGGCGGCCTGGCCGCGTTCTCCACCGCCAGCGATCCGCTGCGCTGCGCACTGGGCGTGGAAGCGGCCTGCGATCCGGCTTCCATCGCCGTCATCACCTCGCCCAATCCGAAGCTGTCGCCCGAACGTTCGCGTAGCTATTCCGTGGGCGCCGTGTGGGACCCATTGCCGCGCACCAGCATTTCCGTCGACCTGTGGCAAATCCGCCGCAAGAATGAAATCAACCAGGAGCAAACGGATACGGCCATCGCCGAAGGCCATGTGGCGCGCGACCCGTCGACGGCCACCGGCATCGCCGGCGATCCGGGCGCTATCACGGCCGTGCTGGCCAATTATGTGAATTCGGCGCAAACGACGGTGCGCGGCATCGATATCGACGCGCGCCAGCGCTTCAGCCTGGGCAGCGACTATGGCAACCTAACCTTCGACTTGAAGTGGACGCATCTGTACAAATGGCTGCGCACGGAACAGGACGGCACGCAGCGCGATTTTGCTGGCACACATGGCAATTGCGACGTGTCCAACTGCATGGGCACGCCGGACGACCGCATCAACCTGGGCGCCACCTGGGAACGCCAGAACTGGCGCGTCACGGCCAACGTCAACTACCGCGCGCCGCTCGATAACCTGCTGTTCAAGAATGACCCCGACGGCTGCGCCACGCACTTCGCCGACGGCACGGACGCGCCGCGCGGCTGCCGCATCGCCTCGTTCACCACGGTGGACCTGACGGCCCGCTGGCTGGCCACGCCCAAGCTGGAAGTGTTTGCGACCATACAAAACCTGTTCGACAAGATCGCCCCGCTCGATCCGCTCACGTATGGCGCCACGGGCTACAACCCGCTCGACTACGCGGGCGCGGCGGGACGCTTCATCAGTGCGGGGGTGAAGTACAAGTTCTGAATTTCGTCATATTTTCAACGTATCAGGCGTTTCAGGAACCGTAGCGAGCAAGCCCAATATTGGGTTGAGTAGCGCAGCTGTACTTCAGGTACAGCGAGCAACGCAAACTCAAGAGTGGGCTGCGCAGTAGGTTCCTGAAATGGCGATCTAAGCCGTGCCGCCGACGGTAATGCCGTCCAGGCGCAAGGTCGGCTGTCCCACGCCCACGGGCACGCTCTGCCCTTCCTTGCCGCACACGCCCACGCCCGAGTCCAGGCGCATGTCGTTGCCGATCATGGAAACTCGGTTGAGCACGTCCGGGCCATTGCCGATCAGGGTCGCGCCCTTCACCGGGTAGCTGAGCTTGCCATTTTCAATCATGTACGCTTCGCTGGCCGAAAAGACGAACTTGCCATTCGTGATGTCGACTTGGCCGCCGCCGAAGTTGACGGCATATAAGCCGTTTTTGACGGAGGCGAGGATTTCGCCCGGGTCCTTGTCGCCGCCCAGCATATACGTATTCGTCATGCGCGGCATGGGCAGGTGGGCGAACGATTCGCGGCGCGCATTGCCCGTCACGGGCATCTTCATCAGGCGCGCATTCATTGTGTCCTGGATATAACCCTTCAGGATGCCATCCTCGATCAGGGTCGTGCACTGCGTGGGGTTGCCCTCGTCATCGATATTCAACGAGCCGCGCCGGCCAGCCAGGGTGCCGTCGTCGACCACGGTGACGCCCTTGGCGGCCACGCGCTCGTCGATGCACCCGGAAAACGCGGACGAGCCCTTGCGGTTGAAATCGCCTTCCAGGCCATGGCCGATGGCTTCGTGCAACAGGATGCCGGGCCAGCCCGGCCCCAGCACGATGGTCATGGGGCCGGCGGGCGCGGGACGCGCTTCCAGGTTCACCAGGGCCGAATTGACGGCGTCCGCCGCGTATTGTTCCAGCACGGCATCGCTGAAATAGTCATAGCTGTAACGCCCGCCGCCGCCTGCCGAGCCCGTTTCGCGGCGGCCATTCTGTTCCGCGATCACCGTCAGCGAGACGCGCACCAGCGGGCGGATGTCGGCCGCCAGCACGCCGTCGCTGCGCAGCACCAGCACCACGTCATATTCGCCGGCCAGGCCCGCCATCACTTGCACGACCCTGGGATCTTTCGCCCGCGCCATCTTTTCCACGCGTTCGAGCAATTGCACCTTGGCCGTGGCGTCCAGCGAGGCGAGCGGATCGTTGGGCAGGTACAAGGACCGTCCGCCCTGCGGCTGCATCTGGCCCGCGATCTTGATCCTGCCGGCGCCGGCGCGCGCAATGGTGCGCGTGGCCGCAGCCGCTTCCAGCAGGGCACGCTCGGAAATGTCGTCGGAATACGCAAACGCCGTCTTGTCGCCGGACACGGCGCGCACGCCCACGCCCTGGTCGATGGAAAAACTGCCCGTCTTGACGATGCCCTCTTCCAGGCTCCAGCCTTCGCTCTTGGTCGACTGGAAATACAGGTCGGCATAGTCGACCTTGTGCGTAAACATCGTGCCCAGGGCTTTCAACAGCTTGTCCTCGTCCAGGCCGAACGGCGTGAGCAGAATCTCGCGCGCCACGGCCAGGCTGGACAGATTGGGTTCAAATGGCTTCATAACTTTGCACTCGCTAATTATATTCAACTCATTCTCAGTACCTGACAGAAGCGTAGCGAGCGGCAGTGATTTGTGGCCGAGAAGCGCAGCCGTGCTTGAGCACGGTGAGCATCGCAGGCCGCAAAGCACGACGCGCAGTAGCTTATGTCAGGTACCCTCACATAGTGCGGTGCGCCAGGGCTGGCAAGGATTCGCGCACGCCGGCCAAAAACACCAGGTCGATCTCGCCGCTCACCACGCCCTCGCCTTCGGGCAACACGGTTTTCACTTCGCCCCACGGGTCGATCAGCATGCTGTGGCCCCAGGTGCGGCGGCCGTTCGGATGCAAGCCGCCCTGCGCCGAGGCCAGCACATAGCACTGGTTTTCGATGGCGCGCGCGCGCAGCAGCACTTCCCAGTGGGCGCTGCCCGTCGTATGGGTAAACGCGGCCGGCACGACGATCAGCGCGCAATCGCCCATGGCGCGGTACAGTTCGGGAAAGCGCAAGTCATAGCAGATGGACAGGCCGACCCGTCCGAACGGGGTCTCGATCGAGCGCACCTGCGCGCCCGGCACGATGGTGCGCGATTCGTTGTACGACTCGGCGCCGCGCGTAAAACCGAACAGGTGGATCTTGTCGTAGCGGCCGGCCGGTTCGCCTTGCGGGTCATACACCAGCGTGGTGTTGAGGACCTTGCCCTCCTCGCCGGAAATCAGGGGCAAGGTACCGCCGATCAGCCAGATGCCGTGCTGGCGCGCCATCTGCGCCATGCCATCCTGGATGGGGCCGCTGCCGGGCTGTTCCGCGTGGGCCAGCTTGTCCGTTTCCTGCTTGCCCATGATGGCCCAGTACTCGGGCAGGACCACCAGCTGCGCGCCACCGGCGGCGGCCTGCGCCACCAAGCGACGCGCCGTGGCCAGGTTGTCTTCCACGGAAGGCGAGGAAATCATTTGTACTGCTGCGACTGTATGCATCATTGCCACCTCTTCTCCATTCGAACGCCGCGCCTATTTCGCCACGGCCTCCGCCGCTGCGGCGGCAGGCACGGCGACAGGGTCCAATTTACCACCATCGAGCTTGGTCACGACGGGCGCTTTCCACGGCCCGGCGATCTGCATATGGTAAGTGAGCGCCTTCATCACGGGCGCGCGCAGGAACAATTGCGCCAGGAAACTACCCAGGCCGATGACGGGGTTCACGGCCAGCGCGTACACGAGCGGCCCCGTACCCAGGTTGAATTCCGGGATCACCACCACGTGCAAATTCGTCGTTTCATTGGCGATATCGGCCGTGCCATCCATCAGCACGGTTGCCGCCACGCCATGCATCTTGAGGTTATCGGTGCTCACCACGCCGCGCTTGATGCTGGCGTTGGCCGTGATGCCGTCGAAGGCCAGGCCTTCGGAAAACACGTCGTGGAAATCGAGTTTCAGCAAGCGGGGCAAGGCTTGCAGGCTGAGCACGCCCAACAGCTTGGCCGCGCCCGGATCCTGCTTCAGGAACTGGCCCGATTCCACGTTCATCTCGATCTGCCCCGACAAGGTGGGGATGTCGAGCGAATACGGCAAGCCGTTCCAGGCGATGTCGCCGCTCAGGCGGCCCTTGCCGCGACGCACCGTGTCGGCAAAGCCGAAGCGGTCGAGCAACTTGCCCGCATCGACGATATCGAGGCCGAAACGCAGGCTGGTCGTGCTTTGCCCATCCTTGATGACCCATTTGCCATTGCCGCTCAGGGCGCCATCGGGATTCGACAGTTGCAGCTTGCCCACGCGCCATTCGCGCCCGCCCGCCGCCATGGTGTTATAGGCCTGCAACTCCAGCCGGCCGATCTTCTTGTTGAACAGTTCAAATTGCTCGGCGACGATATCGAGCGAGGGAATCGACTGGGCGCCGTTCTTTCCCTCCAGCAAATTCTTCACGTCGTTGGCGGCCGACTCCGGAATGATCAGCGACGACAGGCGCGCCGTCATCTTGCCCAGGCCGGACGGCGTTTCCAGCCAGGTCACATAGCCTGACACTTGTTTTGCATCAATATTGGCTTGCCATACATCCTTCTGGTGCGTGGCGCCCACGACCACGTTTTCCAGCTTGCGCTCGCCCAGCATCAGTTCGCTGGCACGGGCGGCCATCATGTCCGGCACCACGTATTGCGCGATATCGGGGGCATCGTCGGCGGCGCCGCTGTCGGCGGATGCCGAGCCGCTGCCGGCGATCTCGCTGCCGGCGGCGATCCAGCTGTCCACGTCCAGGGTTTTCATGTTGACGTTGAACATCATGCCGCTGTCCGGTTCCGGCGCCGGCACGTTCACGCCGATGCCGCCGCGCACCAGGCGCCAGGCGTCCTTGCCCTGCTTCTGGCGCTGGTAACGCGCGGCAATGCCGGATCCCAGCGCGATGCGGATATCGTCCGTGCGCAGGCCCGCGCCGTTGGCCGCATTGCCCGTCAAGGTGAATTTCACGGGCAGGCTGTCGCCGGCCGGCTTTTTCAGGGGGGCGGGGAAATCCAGGCCCAGGCCCGTCAGCGGCGATTCGACATTGACCACCACCTGGTGATCGCGCGCCGTGATCAAGCCGCTGTAGCGCGCGCCGCCGTTCAAATGTTTCGCCAGGCGCTGCAGCACGGGCGCCGGATACGTCTTGCGCAAGCCGTCGATGGTCATGTTGCCGGCAATCTTGACCTGGATGGAACTGTCCGCCTGCGTGCCGCCCGAGATGGCCAGCGGCCCGCCCAGCAGGCTGCCGTTCAAGCCGTTCAGGTTGACGCCCTTTTCGTTGAATTCGATCTTGCCCTGCGTACCCAGTACGGGCGGCATGTCGTGGAACAGCACCACGTCGTTGCCCGCCAGCTGCAAGCTGCCCTGCACGGTCGATTCGAGCATGCGCTCGATCGGCAAGTGCAATTTGAGGGCCAGCCTGGCGTTGCCCGTCGCCGTCGTTTCATCCGTGAAATGCTCGATCCAGCCCAGCACGGGGCTGGCCGTCACGTACTTGAGGAATTCCTGCATGGGGCCGGCCGCGTTGCCTTCAATGTCGAGCAAGGTATCGAACACGGTCAGGTCGGGGATCACGGCTTTGACATTCGTCAAGGCCACGCCGCCCGTGATGGCCGTATCGCCGCGGATTTCCATGCGCGCCCGTTCAAACACGAAACTGCCCTTGATCTTGTCCGCCTGCGGCCACAGGGGAGCCTTGCCGGCCAGCGGGCCGCTTTCCGCAAATTCGCCGGGCGCGTAGTTCAGGGTGCCATTTTCGAGCTTGCCGGCCACGCGGAAATCGCCCCGATTGCGCTGGGCGGGCGTGTCGGCCTTGAAGGGGAAATGCTCGAGTTCGCCGCGCAGGCGCAGGCTGACATCGCGCGCCACGCCGCCTTCCAGCGCCCCCGTCAGCCAGTGGCGCAGGTGCTCGGGCGTTTGCAGCGGCAGGTAGCGGCCGATGGTGTTGATCTGGAAATTGTCTATCGTGCCCGTCAAGTCGACCTGGCCCAGGTTCTTGCCGTCGAGCGGCATGCGGTGCGTGCCTTGCAAGGCGACGCGCAAGCCTTGCTGATTGAAGTCAAGCTTGTCCAGCTCGACTTGCAGCATATTCTCCGCTTCAAACGTCCAGCGCGCCTGCATGGCGAATTGTTCGAACGGCATGGCCGGTTCGCTCAGGTACGATGGAAACTGCAGCACCAGGTCTTGCGCATCGATAGCGATGCTGCCGCCCTTGTCGTTGGCGTCGATGGTGCCGCTGAGTTTATCGAAGCCGGGAATGGCCGGTGCGGCTGCCTGCGCGGGGCTGCTCGCCGTCTTCGCCACGGCCAGGCGCGCCGGCTGCGCATTCAGGCCCAGGTCGATGAGCTTGCCACGCAGCCGGTAGCTGGCCGGTGTCGCCATCTCGCCTTCCCATTGCGCCGAGAAATCCTGCAAACGCCCGCGCGGCGCCAGGGCGTCGAGGCGCTGGCGCTGCTGTTCGCCCAGCGGCAGCTTGTCGGCCAGCGCGGCCAGGGTTTGCAAATCGAGCGACTTGGCCGTGATTTCCGTGCGCGCCGGCTTGCGCTTGGTGGCGGCAATGAAACGCTCGGACAGGGTCGTGGGCGGCAGGCTGAGACCGTCGCGTGTTTCTACCGCGAAATTCGTCAACTCCACCTGATGGCCATTCGCGCCGAAGGTGGGCTTGCCGTCCGGCACCTGCGCCGACAGCTCTTCTTTTGCCGAAATGCGCCCGCTGACCGACAACAAGTCGAGCGGGGCGATATGCTCGCCCAGCTGCGCCTGCACATCCGTCAAGCCCACGTCGGCCGTGAAGCCGGCCAGGCGCGCGTGATCCAGGCTCAACCAGGCGCGCAAGGCGCCCTTGCCCTGGCTCAGCTCGAACGGGTAATCGAGGTAGCGGCGCCAGGCGGCCAAGTCGGCGTTTTTCAGGTCCGCATACAGCTCGCCCTTCCACATCGACACATCCGAGATGCGCGTGCTGAAAGGCGGATGCGTGAAGTGAGCGCGCACATCGATGGGCGCGGCCAGGCTGGCGGGCGGCGTGGCCTGCAAGCCCAGCCGGTGGCTGCGCCAGCGGTTGCGCAGCAGCAAGTTGACCTGGGTTAAAGCCAGCTCCGGCGTGCCGCGCGCTTCGTCCGTCCAGCGCACCTTGCCGTCGCGAATGATGATGTCATGCTGCGACAGCAGCCAGTCGGCGCCCTTGCCGTCGCTGCCCTGGCTGCTGTCGACGAGCACGCCGGCCACATACAGCTTGCCATCCATGCTGCGCCGCACGTCCAGGTCGGGCCGCGTGATTTCCAGGGTAGTGAAGCGCACGGAACCGAGCACGCTCCACCATGACACAGTCGCCGAAATGCTCGGCAGGCTCAGCGCCTGGCGCCCCGCCTGGTCGCGCAGGGTCACGTCGCCGAGGAAGAGGTTCGGCCGCACGCCATGCCAGGAAGCATAAATGCGCGCGATACTGACAGGGTTGCCCAGCGCGCGGCTGGCCGCCCGCTCGATATCGCCTTTGTAATAGTCGATATTCGGCAAGATGGCGTAGCGCAGGAATAAAAACAGCACGGCGAAGGCGAAATACGCCAGCAGCACCAGTTTGATGGTAAAACCCAATACATGGTGGGTGGCCAGGTTGGCCATGCGATAGGCGGCACGCAGCCTCTGCCAGCGCAGGGCCAATGGCACATGTTCTGTCACGCTTGCTTCTGGCGGTTTTTGCATCAATAAGCTAATAAACTGGCCCGGCGTCAAATAATGGCAAAAATCGTCTGCATTCGTGGTGCGCGCCTGCATCCTTGCGCTTGCGTCTGAGCAAAGCCTCCCTTACCATCGTCCGGAAGAGCACGCACTACCGGCGGTATACGGCCAGCGGCACAATTTTACCGCATCCCCCGCCGTTCGCAGCCAAGTTAAACAAGAACATGCACGCAGCATCCACGAGACCCTTACCGATACCATGAGCACACAGCCTTTGATTTCCGCCTCCCGTTTCTACCAGCGCTGGCTGGACGCCGCCCCCGAGCGCGCCGCGCAGGTGGCGCAACTGGTGCGCGCGCCGCTGGACGGGCTCGACTTTGCCGCCAGGCTGGCCGCCCAGGCGAACGCCGCCACGCCGCCGCTGCCGCCCGAACGGGCCATGCGCCGCCTGCGCAACCTGCTCGTCTGCGGCCTGATCGCGCGCGATCTTGGCGGCCAGGCCGACTTGAACGAAGTCGTGACCGCCATGACGGGTTTTGCCGATTTCGCCATCCGCACGCATGTGGACGCCATCATGGCCGAGATGGTGGCCCTGCACGGCATGCCCGTCGGCGAGGAATCGGGCGAGGAACAAGCCTTGATGGTGCTGGCGATGGGCAAGCAGGGCGGCGGCGAGCTGAACGTCTCGTCGGACATCGACCTGATCTTTGCCTATCCAGAAGATGGCGATACGCAAGTCACCTTGCCGGGCCAGCGCAGCCTGTCCAACCACGAGTTTTTCATTCGCATGGGCAAGAAACTGATCGCCGCCCTGGCCGAGATCACGCAAGACGGTTTTACTTTCCGTGTAGATATGGCCCTGCGTCCGAACGGCAATTCCGGCCCGCTGGCCGCCAGCCTGGGCATGGTGGAACAGTACCTGATCGTGCAAGGGCGCGAATGGGAGCGCTACGCCTGGGTCAAGGCGCGCGCCGTGACGGGCAAGCCGGAAGACATCGCCGCGCTCGACGCCATCGTGCGCCCCTTCGTCTTCCGCCGCTACCTCGATTTCGGCGTCATCGATGCCATCCGCACCATGCACGGCCAGATCCGCGCCGAGGTCAACCGCCAGGAGCGGCTGCACCCGGACCGCAGCAATAACGTCAAGCTGGGCCGTGGCGGCATCCGCGAAATCGAGTTCCTCGCGCAAGTGTTTCAATTGATACGGGGTGGGCGCGACGCCGAGCTGCGCGAACGTTCCACGCGCGCCACCCTGCGCACGGTGGCGGACAAGGGGCTATTGGAGCCGGCCATCGTGGAACAATTGCTGGGTTCCTACACTTTCCTGCGCAACCTGGAACACCGGCTGCAGTATCTTGACGATGCGCAAACCCATACCTTGCCCGCGAACGAGGCCGACCGCCTGACCGTGGCGCAGATGATGGGTTTACCCGACACGCCCACCCTGCTGGCCCAGCTGGAAGCGCACCGCGTGTTTGTTGCCGGTCAATTTGACGAAATGTTCAGCGACAAGAGCAGCGGCACGCCGCCGGCCGACACGGGCATCGACCCGCAAACGTCGAACGACTGCGCCGCCTCGGATCAGCAGGAAGCCATCGAGGCGCGCTTCGCCGCCCTGGGTTTCCATGAACCGGCCGCCTGCGCGCGCCGCCTGCTGGCCACCTGGCAAGCGCCGCGGCTGCAATCCTTGCCCGAGGCGAGCCGCACGCGTTTAGTGGCCCTCGTCAATTCAGCCCTGCCCCTGATCACCGATTGCTCCGTGTCCAACGGCAACGCCAGCCAGCTGGCCACCCTGGGCCGCCTGCTCGATTTCCTGGAGGCCATCGCGCGCCGTTCGGCCTATCTGTCGCTGCTGACGGAATACCCGCATACGCTCGAGCGCGTCGTGCGCATGGTGTGCGCCAGCGGCTGGGCCGCCACCTTCCTCACGCAGCATCCGATCCTGCTCGACGAGCTGCTGGACGAGCGCATCCGCAATACGGTGCCTGACCCGGCCGCGCTGGCGCTGGACTTGCAGCGCCAGCTCGACGACGCGCCCGGCGACACGGAGCGGCAGATGGATATCCTGCGCGAAACACACCACGCGCAGCTGTTCCAGTGCCTGGCGCAAGACCTGGCGGGCGACCTGAGCGTGGAGAAGCTGGCCGATTACCTGTCCCAGCTGGCCGACATCATCGTCGCCGCCACCGTGCAAGCCGTCTGGCAAACCTTGCCGGCGCGCCACCGCGAGGTGCCGAAATTCGCCGTCATCGCGTACGGCAAGCTGGGCGGCAAGGAGCTGGGCTATGTCTCGGACCTCGACGTCATCTTCCTCTTCGACGACGACGACCAGGAAGCGCCCGGCCTGTATGCCAAGCTGGCGCAGCGCTTCATTACCTGGATGACCTCGCACACCTCGGCCGGCATTTTGTTCGACATCGACATCGCCCTGCGTCCCGACGGCGCCTCGGGCATGCTGGTTTCCAGCGTGCAAGCGTTCGAGCGCTACCAGGGCAGCGCGGCCTGGGTGTGGGAACACCAGGCGCTGACGCGCGCGCGCTTCTGCGCCGGCGATGTCGGCATCGGCAAGCACTTCGAGCGCATCCGCGACACGATCCTGCGCAAGGAAAGGCCGGAAAACGGCCCCCTCAAGGGCGAAGTGGTGGCCATGCGCAAGAAGATGCTGGACGCCCACCCGCCCCGCCCCGGCAACTTTGATTTGAAACAAGATCCGGGCGGCATGATCGACATCGAGTTCATGGTGCAATACCTAGTGCTCCAGCATGCGGCGCAGTACCCGCAGCTGACGGCCAACTCGGGCAATATCGCCCTGCTGCGCCTGTGCGGCGAACTGGGGTTGATCGACGCCCAGCTGGCCGCCCTGGTGGCCGACGCCTACCGCGCGCTGCGCAAGCTGCAGCACCAGCTGCGCCTGCAAGGACAGGACCTGGCCCGCGTGGAACCGGAAAGAGTGCGCGTACATGCGGACAACGTCATGCGTCTGTGGCAAGCCATCTTCGGCGCGACCGCCTGAGGCCGGCCCGGGCATGCCGCTTCATTACCTGTCCCGCCTGAGCGGATCGGCGCGCGATACGCAAGCCAATCTGCAGCTGGGCTGCGTGCTGGCGCTGGTGGCCGGCGCCGTGAATGCGGGCGGCTTTCTTGCCATCGGCGGCTATACCTCGCACATGACGGGCATCGTCTCGGGCATGGCGGACGACTTGGCGCTGGGCAATATCACGCTGGCCCTGGCGGCGCTGGGCGCCTGGCTGGCCTTTGTCAGCGGCGCGGCCGTGACGGCCATCATGGTGAACTGGGGCAAGCGGCGCCGCCTGCACAGCCAGTTCGCCGCCAGCCTGCTGCTGGAAGCGGCATTATTGCTGCTGTTCGGCTTGACGGGCAATTACCTGGCCACCATGCCCGACGTGCTGGGCCCCGTCACCATCTTGCTGCTGTGCTTTGTTATGGGTTTGCAGAACGCCATCATCACCAAGATTTCAGGCGCCGTCATCCGCACCACGCACGTGACGGGCCTGTCCACCGACATCGGCATCGAACTGGGCAAGATGGCGTATTACAACCGGCGCCACCTGCCGGACCGGATGGTCAAGGTCAACCGCGGCAAGCTGAGAACGCACAGCCTGCTGATCGTCTGCTTCTTCATCGGCGGCGTCAGCGGCGCCCTGGCCTTCAAGCACATTGGCTTTCCTGCCGCCACCATCCTGCTCGCCGGCGTGCTGACCCTGCTGTCGGGCGTGCCCGTGCTGCGCGACTTGCGCCTGCTGTGGCGCTTTTACCGGCGCCGCCTGCACATCCTCCGTTAGTAAAAATATTTTTCTTTAAAGCAATAATATACTGGTTTTAATGCTAATATTTTTCTGTGTCCGGCGAGCCAATCAGGCTTGGCAGGACGGCGTTTTGATTTGACACCCTATCGTTGTCCAATTGTGAAAGCGAGAAAAATGATTTCCATCAAAAAAGCCCTGTTTGTCTTTGCCGCCGCTGTCGGAGTTGCCGCCTCGTTTGCCAGTAACGCGACCGAACATGCACGCAGACCGCCGGATACGTGCACCTATCTCTTGAACAGCTGCTATCAGGGCAATAACAATGACTGCGAGCTCTGGTACGCACAGTGCGCCAACGTCGACCCTGAGTAAGCGGACTAAAGCAACAGACGAAAAAAAACGCCCCGAAGGGCGTTTTTGCTTATGCGGTCAAAAGATTACTTGGCCGACATCAGTGCAACGGTGGTGTCGAGCATGCGGTTCGAGAAACCCCACTCGTTGTCGTACCACGACGACACTTTTACCAGGCGGCCCGACACTTTGGTCAGGGTCGAGTCGAAGTTCGACGACGCCGGGTTGTGGTTGAAGTCGATCGAGACCAGCGGTTCGGTCTGGTACGTCAGGATGCCTTCCAGGGCGCCTTCCGAAGCGGACTTCATCAGGGCGTTGACTTCTTCCACGGTGGTGTCGCGCTTGGCGATGAAGGACAGGTCGACCAGCGACACGTTGATGGTCGGCACGCGGATGGCGAAACCGTCCAGCTTGCCATTCAGCTCAGGCAGCACCAGGCCCACGGCGGCAGCGGCGCCCGTCTTGGTCGGGATCATGCTCATGGTGGCCGAACGGGCGCGACGCAGGTCTTCATGCATCACGTCGGACAGCACCTGGTCGTTGGTGTAGGCGTGCACGGTGGTCATCAGGCCAGTTTCGATGCCGATGGCGTCGTTCAGCGGCTTGACCAGCGGTGCCAGGCAGTTGGTGGTGCACGAAGCGTTCGAGATGACGGTGTCCGTCGATTTCAGGACCGAGTGGTTCACGCCGAACACGACGGTAGCATCGACGTCCTTGCCGCCTGGTGCCGAAATGATGACTTTTTTCGCGCCGCCCTTCAAGTGAGCCGAAGCTTTCTCTTTGGTGGTGAAGAAGCCCGTGCATTCCAGCACGACGTCCACGCCCAGCTCGCCCCATGGGATTTCAGCCGGGTTGCGCTGTGCGAATACGCGGATCGGATCGCCATTGACGATCATGTTGTCGCCTTCGACGGTGACCGTGCCCGGGAACTTGCCGTGCGCGGTGTCGTAGCGGGTCAGGTGGGCGTTCGATTTGGCATCGCCCAGGTCGTTGATGGCAACGATCTGGATATCCTGTTTCTTGCCGCCTTCGTAGAAAGCGCGCAATACATTACGGCCGATGCGGCCGTAGCCGTTGATTGCAACTTTGATCGTCATACTCTGCTCCTGATTAAAAAAAAAGGTATCAGCACAGCACCCCGGCCAGCACATGGCCAGGGTCTGCTCAAAATCAATATTAGCCAGCGATAACGGCTTTAACCTTGGCTACGACATTCTCGACCGTGAAGCCGAAGTGCTTGAACAGCACGCCGGCCGGAGCCGATTCGCCAAACGTGTCGATACCGACCACGGCGCCTTCCAGGCCCACGTATTTGTACCAGAAGCTGGTCACGCCCGCTTCGATGGCCACGCGCGGCACGCCTTTCGTCAGCACGCTGGCCTTGTAGGCGGCGTCCTGGCGGTCGTACACGTCGGTCGACGGCATCGACACCACGCGCACGGCGATGCCTTCGGCCGCCAGCGCGCTGGCGGCGGCGACGGCCAGTTCCACTTCGGAACCGGTGGCGATCAGGATCGCCTTGGCGTCGGCCACGTCGTTCAGCACATAGCCGCCGCGGTAGATGTTCTCGATCTGTTCGGCGCTACGTTCCTGGTACGGCAGGTTCTGGCGCGAGAAGATCAGGGTCGACGGGCCATCCTTGCGGCGCACGGCGGCGCCCCAGGCAGCAGCCGACTCGACGGTGTCGCACGGACGCCAGTTGTCCAGGTTCGGGATCAAACGCATCGACGAGACGTGCTCGACCGATTGGTGCGTCGGGCCGTCTTCGCCCAGGCCGATCGAATCGTGGGTGAACACGAAGATCGAACGCAGTTTCATCAGGGCAGCCATGCGCAGCGCATTGCGGCTGTAGTCGGAGAACGTCAGGAACGTGGCGCCGAACGGGATGTAGCCGCCGTGCAAGGTGATGCCGTTCATGATGGCGCTCATGCCGAATTCGCGCACGCCGTAGTTGATGTGGTTGCCAGGCTGGCCCGAACGCACGGCCACGCACTCTTTCCAGTTGGTCAGGTTCGAACCGGTCAGGTCGGCCGAGCCGCCCAGGAATTCCGGCAGGGACGATGCCAGTGCCTGGATGGCGTTCTGGCTAGCCTTGCGGGTGGCGATGTTTTCTTTCTTCTCGACGCAGGAAGCGATGGCGGCCGACAGCGCCGTTTCAAACGCGGCTGGCAAGTCGCCCTGCATGCGGCGGCTCAGTTCAGCGGCTTGCTGCGGGAATTCGCGGCCGTAGGCGGCGAAACGCTCGTTCCAGTCCGCTTCCAGCAGGGCGCCTTGCTTCTTGGCATCCCAGGCTGCGTACACGTCGGCCGGCATCTCGAATGGGGCGGCATCCCAGCCGATGTATTCGCGCACGGCGGCGATTTCCTTGTCGCCCAGCGCAGCGCCGTGGACCTTGTCGCCGCCTTGCAGGTTCGGCGAACCCTTGCCGATGATGGTCTTGCAGCAGATCAAGGTTGGCTTGCTGGCCTTCTTGGCGGCGGCGATGGCGGCAGCCACGGCGGCAACATCGTGGCCGTCGACGGCGCGGATGACGTTCCAGCCGTACGCTTCGAAGCGGGCCGGGGTGTCGTCCGTGAACCAGCCTTCGACTTTGCCGTCGATGGAAATGCCGTTGTCATCGTACAGGGCGATCAGTTTGTTCAAGCCCAGGGTGCCGGCCAGCGCGCACACTTCGTGCGAAATACCTTCCATCAGGCAACCATCGCCCACGAACGCGTAGGTGTAGTGGTTGACGATATCGTAGCCAGGCTTGTTGAATTCAGCGGCCAGCAATTGCTCCGACAAGGCCATGCCGACGGCGTTGGCGATACCCTGGCCCAGCGGGCCGGTGGTCGTTTCCACGCCTGGCGTGACATCGACTTCCGGGTGGCCCGGGGTTTTCGAATGCATCTGGCGGAACGCCTTGATGTCATCCATCGACAGTTCGTAACCGGTCAGGTGCAGCAGCGCGTAGTGCAGCATCGAGCCGTGGCCGTTCGACAACAGGAAACGGTCGCGGTTCTGCCATTTTGGATTCGCGGGATTGTGGCGATAGTGACCGCTCCACAGGGCAACTGCGATCTCGGCCATGCCCATCGGCATGCCTGGATGGCCGGAATTGGCCTTTTGTACAGCGTCCATTGCCAGTGCGCGGATCGCATTGGCCATTTTGGTAGTCGGGAGCGTAGTTGTCATGATGGTATGGGTCAGTCGCGAGTTTGGAATTCGTTTGCAACAGCACGGACAGGGAAGCCGGCTGCTTTCTGTGGTCAAGTATTTTACCAGACTGGGGGGCCGCAAATTAGAATTGCGGCGTACTGGCCCGCCAAATGGCTATACTTTGACGTCTTTCCCCCCCACTTATACCCCCGTTGAGGATTTGCATGCCGCGTTTTTTCTGTCCCCAGCCGCTCGTTGCCGGCACCACCATCGCCCTGCCGGAGGCTGTCGCCCACCATATCCAGGTCGTGCGCCTGGCGCCGGGCGACGTGATCACCCTGTTCAATGGCGAAGGGGGCGAAGTGCAAGCGAGCCTGGTAACGGTCGCCAAGCGCAGCGTGACGGCTGAAATCCAGACGCACGTGGCGCGCGAAGCGGAGCTGCCGTATGCCGTGACCCTGGCGCAGGCCTTGCCGGAAGCGTCCAAAATGGACTGGATTATCGAAAAAGCCATCGAACTGGGCGCGGCGGGCATCGTGCCGCTGTCGGCGCAGCGCTGCGTCGTGCGCCTGTCCGCCGAGCGGGCCGAGAAAAAACTCGCACATTGGCAAGGCATTATCGTTTCCGCTTCGGAACAATGCGGGCGCAACCGCCTGGCGCAGCTGGCGCCATTGCAGGATTTCAATCACTGGAGCCGCCAGCAAGATTTGCATAAACGCATCATTTTGACGCCGCGCGCGGAGCAGTCGCTGGCCGACTGGGCCCGCCACCAGCCGCCGCAGGCGATCACCGTGATGGTGGGCCCGGAAGGCGGCTTTTCGGAAGCGGAAGAAAAGGCTGCGCTGGCCGCCGGCGCCATCGGCCTGGCCATGGGCCCGCGCATCCTGCGCACGGAAACGGCGGGCCTGACGGCGCTGGCCACCCTGGCGGCATTGTGGGGCGGGATGTAAGAGGCCAGAAACCATATTGAAGGCAACGCCGGGGGCGCTCCCACGCCTGCCGTGGACATAGCCAAAAAAAATGCCGCCCCCTGTCTGACAGGGCGCGGCATTTTTACTGAAATCGTGTCTTTTGCAAGCCGCCGGCAAGCCGGCGGCCATCACACAATTAGAACTTCTTGTTGAACTCAGCGGTGAACTTCATCGAACGAGGTGCGGTGTAGCTCAGTACCGATTCATACAGAGCATAGCGTCCCTGGTTGGTGTTGTAACGCTCGACCACTTTTTGCGTGGTTTGCGTGTCGAACACATTGAAGATGTCCAGTTTCACAGACAGGCCTGGCACATACGCTGGTTTGTACGCCACGTTCAAGTCCAGGTTTTTGTCCCATGGCAGATTGCCCACGGTGCCACGTGGCGAAGGAACGTTCTGATTGCCAGTTGCACCGAAGCAATAGTGCGAAGCGGACTGATAGTTAAAGCCGATGTCGTCTGCCGACTGCGTGTTCGGATTGGTACCGACGCACGAACGTGGGCGGCCCGAAGCGAGCAAGGCGGCTGCACCCACGGTCCACTCTGGGGTCAGGTCGTAGAAGCCATAAGCCTTGATCTGATGCTTACGATCATTTGGCAGGCGGCCATCCGCATAGCGCATCAGTGCTGCGTAATCCCAGGTCTGGGTAGCGGCAACGTCTGCCTGACCAGTCGTGGTATCGGACAGCGTCTGACCTTCGGTATTGCCGCTGCTGCGCGACAGGGTGTAGTTGACCTTACCATACCAGCCGTTACGGTATGGATGCTCAGCAAACACATCAAGTGCAGCGTAAGTACGCTTGGCCTTGTCGAAGCCCAGGTCTTCCTTCGTCAGGTGGACGCGGGTGTAGTTGGACTGCGTACCTGCGAAGTCAACCAGGAAATCATTTGCTTCGCCCGGGTTGAACGATGCGCAGTTAAAACCGCCGTAGTTCGAAGTATCGATACCGTTACGCTTGGCGTATTTTGCAAACACGCGGCCATCGCAGAAGTCATCGATCGTCGATTTCAGGGTACGGTAAGTAACCTTGGCACCGAAATTCAGGCTAGGGTTGTAGGCCTTTTCAAAGCCCAGGGTCAACTCATCCTGGAACGATGGCTTCATGTCCAGTGCAGCAACGGTTTTCGGATCTTTTGCTTGACCGAATTCGTTGTTTGCAGACAAGACACCCGTCAACTGGGTCAAGCCCGTTGGCGCACCATGTGCATCCGTACCCGTGTAAGCGTAGTACTGGTTGGTGTTCAGCGAACCGTTTGCACCGCGCAGAGCGATCACGGTTGGCATTTGCAGGGTGTAACGGCCAGCGCTACCGAATACTTTGAACGATGCATCGCCGTTCACGTCCCACACTGCTGCTACGCGTGGAGCGTATTGGTTCTTCATCTCAATATACTTGGTGCCGTCCTGGTTGGCATTGTAGAAGCCTTCGCGACGCAGACCTGCGGTCAGCAACACGTCCTTCGTCACTTGCCAGCGATCTTCAATGTACTGAGCATCCTGACCAGCGAAAGCATTCGATACGGTCGAGGACAGAACACGCGACACATAATAACCTTGCGATGCGAGCGGGCCCTTGCCTGCCAGCGCGCCAACTTGGCCGCCAGGAACGTCAAATGGCTTGCTAGCATCTGGTGTCCTGCCGTACAGCCACAGTGCGCCACCGGCCAGAGCGTCGCCAGCATCTGCCGAGGACATCTTGTTATTGTCCAGACCAGCACGCAGGGTGTGGTTGCCAATCTTGTATTCCAAATCCAGACGCTTGGACGTTACGCGGTCGATCGAACCATTGACTGGTTGATTGGTCGAGAACGGCTGGCCGCCCGTGTAGTTCAAGCCTGGCGCCTGATCCGCCTTTGCCGCGGTCACTTGTGCCAGCGTTGGATCGTAGCCCGTAGGCTCATAGATATGCTTGGCGCGCGACTGGCCATACAGGGCCGTGACGGTCAGGTTATCGGAAATGTTACCAACGTAGCGCGCAATGTTGGCTTCGCCGCCGTTCGGGTTGAATGGGCCGTATTCTTCGTGGGTAGACGAATTGACCTTGCTGCCGACGGCGCGGGTATCGTATTTGTACGAACGGAATTGCGTATCGGTCTCTGGCAAGTCACCGATCGTGGTGAACTCGATACGATGATTATCGGAAATATTCCAGTCCAACTTACCGAAGTAGCGCTGCGTGGTGGTCTTGTAGTCACGCCAGCCGTTACTATCGTTAGTCAGCGCGGTACGGCCGCCGAAGACGCCATTGCTTTCGGCGCGAGTTTGTTCCAGTGCAACGAAACCGAACAAGGTATCCTTGATCAGCGGACCACCAACATAGGCGGAGTACTGTTTTTGCTCGAATTCATTGTCTTCGCGGCGAATACGCAGGGTCCCGTCTGTTTGCGGGAACGCGCCGGTATTGGCGTAGTACATGTCACGCGACTTGGCGCGCAACGACTTCGGTGCGATCGAGACCAGGGCACCGGCTTCCCAGGTGTTGGTACCGGATTTGGTCGTGACGTTGACCACGCCGCCAACCGAACGGCCAAATTCAACGCCGTAACCGCCCGTCAAAACTTGAGCCTGAGCGATCGCGCCAAATGGCAGTTCCATCGCGCCCAACTGCGACAGCGGGTTGGTTACCGGGAAACCGTTGATGTAGTAGGCATTTTCCGAAGCGCCGCCACCACCGAAGCTGGCTCCGGCTGGATAGGTCGGATCGCCACGGGTGGTATTCGGGGAGAGTTGAACGATTGCCTCGACGTTACGTGCGATCGGCAACTTGTCCAGCTCGCGCGCGGTAAAGGTCGCGCCATTGGTCGAGCTCGAGATATCGATGCGGTTGCGACGACCCGTCACTTGCACGGCCTGAACGCCGCCAGCAACAGGGAAAATCGCCTCGACGCCTTGACCGGCCAGCACTTCCAGCGACGTGGTGCCAACAACCGATTCGCCCTTCTTCAGCGTCACGGTATAGGTGCCGATAGGCAGACTCGTGGCACGGAATGAACCGTTTGCATCAACTGCCGTGGAACGCGTCTGGTTGGTACCATTGTTTTGCAACACGACGGTATCGCCAGCGCCGCTGCCGACCTTACCAAAAATACTACCTGCTGCGTTCGACTGCGCCATGACGGGAGCAACGACCATGGCGGACATGGCGCCGGCGCTGAAGGCCAGCGCCAGCGCACGAACTAAAACTGTTTTTCTCAACATGTGGTTTCCTAATTATTAGATTAAGCGTCTCTGGTAGAGTTGCTTGGTAAATTTTAAGCACTAAATCATGTTTAATACGTTTTTATTTCCGGTTTTAGTTTTTGATGATTTGACACTCTCCCACCACTGATATGGCAGGCTTCAGACAAAACAGGAAAAACCTACTTGCCTAAGCGATACATAAAACCATATGCGATTGTTCACTGTCAACATAGTAGGAAAATATGATGCAAAGATACAACAAAAATGAATGGCGCCGGACAATGGCAAATGCGTCCAAGATTGTGCGGCAATGCACCAATTTGATGCACTGCAAAAAAACGCATATTAATATGCGAAAAATTATTGTTTGAAAACACACGACGTTGCGCTCGCCTCGCGCCCATGGCCAGAACGTGGAATACCTGCCATGGCGCTCCTGCAGCCCTTGAAACGCCGCCTTCCGAGCATGCGAAGCATGCGTGATGGCAGCAGACCTGTTGCAGATTGACAACACCCGATGGAATTGAACTATTCAAACCTGAAGTTTTCAATTACATTGTATGAATACTTCTCACGGAGTTATTTGCGTTTGAATATAAGTTATTAGACGCACCAACGATTATCAGTATCCGGAAATAGAATTTCCATATTCATTATCAGAATAAAAAAACAAATAGAAACACACCCTGCATTCTCCCCTCCGAGAAATAAAAAATCAGCGCCATCAAAAAATCCATATCTGGAAAATCAGAACATATAACGCAATAACGCAATGCTCTTATTTCTCGATGAGAATCGCATGGAATAACATCTGCAGTTATTGCATACAATAATCTGGAATTAAAAACAGGTTTTGATGGCCGGTGCCGGCTCGCAGCTTCCCTCCCATGCGCGCATGGTTAAATGTGGCAACGCCAGCAGCACGCTGACCCGCCATGCCACGATGGCAGCCTTCCCGCGGCTGCGGAACATCCCCTCTCCCCGCATCGCTGCAGCACCTCTTGTCCATTCAACTTGGCAAGAAAATTCATAATTTGCCTATACATATTGATATTCAACTTCTTATCGCAGCTTCAAAAATCGTCCGATCAACAAGCATCTAATTTGATATCGCAACAACAGCGCACCGTGCACAAAATGGGCAATATCTAAAAACAGGCAACGGCCCCGGCCATCAAGCCTTCGGACAAAGTCAGCCTGTCGCATTGCCCATGCCTGCCGTGGCGGCGAAACGACAGGCTGGCGCACCAGAATGGTGCGCTGCGGAAGCGCGCTGTCGTGCCGCGCCATCGCGTCAGGCATCGGCGCAAACGCGGCGTCAGGAGACGCGCCGCTTCCCGTGCGGCACCCGGCCGCCGATAACGCCCATGCGGCAGGAAAATGGCCCGACATCCGCCCAGGCCGCCATGCATTGCCTGCAAGAAGGAGTAAAATGCCGCCTTGCGCCGCGCCACGCGGCTGCCCACTCTCCGCTAGATACGGAGCCCTGCACTTTTCGGATAGACACCATGCTGCGACTCAACGAAGTAAAACTCCCTCTCGAACACGACGAAGCGGCCCTGCCCGCCGCCATCCTGGCGCGCCTGGGCATCGCTGCGGCCGATTTGCTCGGCTTTACCGTCTTCAAACGCAGCTATGACGCGCGCAAGCGCAGCGCCGTGGTGTTGATTTACTCGCTGCATGTCGAGATCAAGAACGAAGCGGCCGTGCTGGCGCGCCTGAGCCACGACATCCACCTGATGCCCGCGCCCGACACCGACTACAAATTCGTCGCCGGCGGCGAACAGCTGGCTGGCCACACCAATGAACCGCGCCCCATCGTCATCGGCACGGGCCCGTGCGGCCTGTTCGTGGCGCTGATCCTGGCGCAGATGGGCTTGCGCCCCCTCATCCTGGAACGGGGCAAGCAGGTGCGCGAACGCACGGTCGACACCTTCGGCTTCTGGCGCAAGCGCGAGCTCAATCCCGAATCGAACGTGCAGTTCGGCGAAGGCGGCGCCGGCACCTTCTCGGACGGCAAGCTGTACAGCCAGATCAAGGATCCCAAGCACTACGGCCGCAAGGTCTTGACGGAATTCGTCAAGGCGGGCGCGCCCGAGGAAATCATGTATGTGAGCAAGCCGCACATCGGCACCTTCCGCCTGGTCAAGATGGTGGAAGAAATGCGCGCCAATATCGAGCGGCTGGGCGGCGAATACCGTTTCAGCAGCAAAGTGGTCGATCTCGACATCGTGCCAGGCGCCGACGGCGGCCAGGTGCGCGGCGTAGTGCTGGACAATGGCGAAACCATCGCCAGCAACCACGTCGTGCTGGCCATCGGCCACAGCGCGCGCGACACCTTTGAAATGCTGCACAAGCGCGGCGTGTACATCGAAGCGAAACCGTTCTCGATCGGCTTCCGCGTGGAACACCCGCAATCCCTGATCGACAGCTGCCGCTTCGGCCCCAGCGCCGGCCACCCGATCCTGGGTGCGGCCGACTACAAGCTCGTGCACCACGCCAGCAATGGCCGCTCCGTCTACAGCTTCTGCATGTGCCCGGGCGGCACGGTGGTGGCGGCCGCCTCGGAACCGGGCCGCCTGGTGACGAATGGCATGAGCCAGTATTCGCGCAACGAGCGCAACGCCAACAGCGCCATCGTGGTCGGCATCACGCCGGCCGACTATCCGGGCGACCCGCTGGCCGGCATCGCCCTGCAGCGCGAACTGGAAGAGCGCGCATTTGCCTTGGGTGGCGGCAACTACGATGCCCCAGGGCAATTGGTCGGCGACTTCGTCGCTGGCCGCGCCTCGACGGAATTTGGCAGCGTGTTGCCGTCGTACAAGCCGGCCGTGCACCTGACGGACCTGGCGCCCTCGCTGCCCGAATACGCGATCACGGCGCTGCGTGAAGCGTTTCCGGCGTTCAACAAGCAAATCAAGGGCTATTACAAGGCCGACGCCGTGCTGACGGGCGTGGAAACGCGCACCTCGTCGCCGATCCGCATCAAGCGCCGCGACGACGACCTGCAAAGCCTGAACACGCGGGGCCTGTTCCCCGCCGGCGAAGGCGCCGGCTATGCGGGCGGCATCCTGTCGGCCGCCGTCGACGGCATCAAGGTGGCCGAGGCAGTGGCGCTGTCGATGGCGGCGCGCGGCTAGGCCACGCTGCCTCCGCCCTGCGGCGGGACGAAAAAAAACCGGCACCATGTGCCGGTTTTTTTATACCTGTACCTGACGATTAAAACTTGTACGAGGCATTCAGGTAGCCGGTACGGCCGCGCGGATCATAGTAGCGGTCGTCATAGCCGAATTGCTGGCCGCGGTTCGCGCCGGACGTCGATGGCACGAACGGGGGGCTCTTGTCGGTCAGGTTCAGCACGCCTGCGGTGAAAACCCAGCTCTTGCTGGGAGTCCAGACCGTCTGCCAGTCAAGCGTCGAATAGAACCCGACCCGCATCCGGATATCTTCCTGGCCCGTCACGGCGCCGGAAGCGTCGATCACGTCGACCGTCGTTTTCTGGTCTTTGTAGCCGGACAGGAAGTTGACCGTCAGCGAATTGGCCCAGTTGCCCGTTTTCAGGGTGTTCGTCCACTGGCCGCGCGTGCGGAAAGTCACGGTGCCCAGTTCGGCATAGTTACCCAGCGCAGAATAATACTGACCACCGCGTTCCAGCTGTATATCCTCGCGCAACATCTGCGTCGCGTTCAGCTGCGAGGTAAACAGGCCGATACCCGAGCGGTAACGGGCGCTGATATCGATATCGACGCCGGTGGCGAACGATTTGCCCAAGTTCTGGTTATCGGCCAGGAAGGCCAGGTAGGTCTTGCCCGTACCGACGTCCGTATTCACGCCCCACGATTTCGGATATGCCGTGGGATTGGCGAACACCAGCTGCTCGGTCAACTGGCCGAAGGAATCGCGGATCTGTACATGCCACAGGTCGGCGCCCAGGGTAATGGCGCTGATCGGCTCGTAGCGGAAGCCCAGGGTGGCCTGTTTCGACTTCTCTGGCTGCAAGTTGCGGTTGCCGCCGGCCAACTGATCGTACTGGTGGTTGCCTGGCTGGCATTGGGCATTGAGGCGCGTGGCAATCGCTTGCAGGGCCGGCGTACAAGTGTACTTGTCGCTGGTAACGCCATAGCCGCGCTGCAAGGCGTTGACTTGTGGCACTGTCGGCGCATGGAAACCATTGCCAACGGAGCCGCGGATCAGCAAGGTGGGCGCCGGCGTCCACTTGAAGCTGGCCTTGGCCGTCGTGGCGCCGCCGAAGTCCGAGAATTCATCGAAACGCAGGGCCGCGCCCAGTTCCAGTTCCTTCAGCACCGGCGCGATAATTTCGCTGAACACGCCCTTCGACGTGCGACTGGCGCTGTACGGCTTGCTGCTGGCGGCATCGCCGAAACGCTGGTCGCACTCCAGTCCCGCCGCGCCGCCGCACAAGGTGCCCTTCACTGGGTCGGCCAGGATGCCCTGTGCAAACGGGCTCGGTTTGGAAGAGAATTCCTCGCGATTGATGTTGGCGCCCACGCCCAGCATCATGGCGCCGCCCGGCAAGCGTCGTATTTCCGTCGAACCATTCAAATTGATGGTTTGCAAGCGCGACGTGCCGCCATCCCAGTAGCCGGTGAAGGCGGCCGCCTTGATGGCTTCCTGCGCCGCAGCCGATTGCTTGCCCGGACCGACGAAGGGATCGAGTAAACCGCTCGATGTCAGGTTGCCGACGGCAATCGCGCCAGGATAACCGGAAATACTGCCTTTTACGCGGCTTTCCGAGAAGTTGTAGGAGGCATTGTAATCCCAGCCGGCGGCCACGCCGCGCGTGCCCACCACCACACTGGCGAAGTCCGCCGTATCCTTCGAGGTGCGCTGTCCCATGTCGAACAGGCGATAGGCCGCCACGCTGTCACCGGTAATACCGATCGGCAACAAATACTTGTCATGCAGCGGCGTTCCCTTATCGATGGAAATCTCGCCCGGCACGGGGGCGATACGCGAGGTCTGCTTGGTGCGCGACAACAGTACGTCGGCATACACTTCGTGACCGGCGACTTTGAAGGTACCGGACGCCATGAAATTGTCGCGTTTGCGTTCCGGATAGATCTCCAGATCCTTAACAAAATCATAACCGCAGTAGTCATTCAAGCGCGGGGTGCCATCCGGGTCCGCATACGGTTCAAGCACGCGGAAAGTCTTGGCGGGGCAGGAGCCGTTGAGCTTTTGATAGGGACTGATCAACTGACCATTGTCATCAACGGCGTTGGCGGGAATCGGGCTGACCGAAAACTGCTGCTTCTGATAGCGTTTGCCGTTGGCCGAGAATTGCACCTTGCCCGTGTTGGCGAACGAGCGGTCGACCGAGGTCAACTTGTCGCGTTCATCGTGGCCAAAGGTCAGCACCACGTTGTAGCCATCGTCTTCCAGGTTGCCGAAGCCCTTGGTGGCACTGATACGTTTCTCACGCGCACCGTTCTTTGGCGCCGAATAGCCGATGGAGACGTCGCCTTCCGTCGTGTCGTGCTTGGTAATGAAGTTGACCACGCCGGCAATGGCGTCGGCGCCGTACAGGGCGGACGCGCCGTCGGTCAGCAGTTCAACCCGCTGAATGGCGGAAATAGGAATCGAATTCAAGTCGAAACCGGCGGCAAAGCCAGTCAGGGTCTGGCCGCCGAACTGGGCCAGGCGCTTGCCATTCAGCAAGACGAGCGTACGCGTCTCACCCACGTTATGCACGGAAATACCGGAGAAACCGAAGGTGCTGCCGCCGACCGAGGAACTTTCGCTGGTGGCGCCCTGGGCGGAAGAGAGTTTCTTGACCAGGTCGGTGACCGAAGTGGCGCCCGAGGTACGGATGGCTTCGGCGGTCAACACGGTGACGGGCAAGGCACCTTCGGCGGCGATGCGCTTGATCGACGAGCCGGTGACTTCCACGCGCTGTATCTGCGTATCTTGCGCCACCGCAGACTGCGAGGCAACGGACAAAGCCGCTGCCATGCCACCGGCACAGACAATGCGAACGGCACGGGAGATGACGGTTTCTTTAAGCATGACGAACCCTTTTCATTTTTGCATTATGTAAGCAACAAAGCTGCTATCCGGACTGCATCCACTCTCCTAAAGGCACTCTTCCTGCACCGCACGTTCGACAGTGTGCCAGCCCCGCTCCCGCATGAGGGAAGGCGAACCACGATGTCGGTACAACAGCCGAGGCCAGCCAACTGAAAGTTAGCTAGACAACTACATAGAATCACGGGGATATTCTTGGTGTCAACAGAACTCACGTCGCGTATGGCATACAAACAACATTGTGAAAAAAATAGAAGTCAGGCAGGCATGCCACCCAAAGATAGCGTACAGAGCAGCCGTGGTCAGCTGGCCAGCGGCAGCCTGATCTGTATATGACAGCCGGGCGTGCTGTCGATGGCGCACACCTGGCCGCCCAGTTGCTGCACGATGGTGTAGACGATGTGCATGCCCAGGCCGGAGCCGCCCTGGCCCCGCTTGGTGGTGAAGAACGGTTCGAACATATGCTCGCGCACGGCCGGCGCCAGGCCGATGCCGTCGTCGGAAAAATCGAGCAGCAGCCAGCGCGCAGCCGCGTCGGTGTCGTCCTCCTCGATGCGCGCGCGTATCGTGATGCGCCCCGGCCCGCCCTGCGGATAGCCATGGCGGGCGCTGTTCATCAGCAGGTTCGAGAGGATTTGCGACAGCTTGCCGGCCGCCAGGCGCACCTGGCAATCTGGGGCGATATCGAGTTCCACGCCCAGCGCCGCCTTGCGCAATTCCGGACTGTGCGCCGACACCAGGCCATGCACATAGTCGTGCAGCGCCAGGTCGGCCACGTATTCGCTGACCTGGTCCACGGCCAGTTGCTTGAAATTGCCGATCAGGTCGGCGGCGCGCGCCAGGTTGCGCTCGATCAAGGCGGCCGCTCCCTTGAGCGACTCGGCAATGTCGATCAGTTCGGCACGGCTGACCTTGGCGCCACCCAGCAGCTGCACCAGCTGGTCGGCATAGCTGCCCATGCTCGACGCGGCCGTCAACGCCACGCCGATGGGCGTGTTGACTTCATGCGAGACGCCGGCCACCAGCGAGCCGAGGGCCGCCATCTGCTCTTGCTCGATCAGGTTGGCCTGCGCCGCCAGCAGCGATTCGGTGCGCACGCGCACGATTTCTTCCAGCTGCTGGGTGCGCTCCTGGTGCTGCAGCTCGGCCGCGCCGCGGGCCGAGAAGATCGACAGCAGCAGCAGCGCCAGCAAGCGCTTGTTTTCATCGATGGGCCGCGTGTCGATGGCCGACAGGATGCCCAGGGTCTTGCCATCGGTGTCGATCAGCGGCATGCCGACATAGCTTTCCGCCTGCATGTCGACGAGGAGGGTATCGAATGGAAAGCGACGCTGGATATCGCTGCCATGAAAACACATGCTCTGGCACGTCACGTCCTGGCATGGCGTGTGCTGCAGGCTGTATTCGATATTCGGCTGGTAACCGTCGCCGCCCCATAGGGCGAGGGTGCGGATGCCTTCGCTGCCATCTTCCAGGCGCACCAGGCGTCCGGCGATCACATAGTGCACGTCGAGCGCTTCGGCCAGGTCCTTGACGAGGATGCGCAGGAAGTCGTCGCCCCGGGCGTGCGCCGTCGAGGCGGTAATCGAGCGCAGAGCCGCTTCCGCCAGGGTGCGCCGCTGCTCGGCATCGAACAGGGGTTCTTGCGAATTCACATCAAACAACGGAATACTCATGAATGCTCCTGCACGGCACCGGAAGCGCAGGCACACCTGCCGGCGCGGCGACTCTCAGCCATGGCCCGCCCCAGCGGACCTGCCGCGATTGTACCCCTGGCTATTGCTTAATAATACAGATACACAGGAATTTTTTACAGCCAGCCGGAACGCTTGAACAAGTAATACATATAACCGCAGACACAACTCATCACTGCCACGGCGGCCGGATAGCCATAATGCCAGTCCAGCTCCGGCATGAACTTGAAGTTCATGCCCCAGATGCCGGCAAACGCCGTAAACACGGCGAAGATGGCCGCCCAGGCCGCCAACTGCTTGTTCACTTCGCTCTCGTCGATGGCCACCATCGACAGATTCACCTGGATCGCCGTGCTGATGGTGTCGCGGATGGTGTCGAGCGTGCCATTGATGCGCGCCAGGTGGTCGTGCACGTCGCGGAAATACTCCTGGGTATCGTGGCACAGGGGCGGCACGCGCCCGCCGTGCAGCTTGCCCACCGCTTCCATCAGGGGCGCCACCACGTGGCGCAAGACCATGACCTTGCGCTTCAATTGATACAGCCGTTCGATATTGTCACGCTCGGTGCCACGGTCGAAGATGCGGTCTTCGATCAATTCCAGCTCCGATTCCAGCGCGTCGAGCACGGGAAAGTAACGGTCGACGACGGCGTCCATCAGCGCGTACAGCACGAAGGCCGAGCCCTGGCGCAGCAGATGCGGTTCGCGCTCGGCGCGCGCGCGCACGCCGAGGAAACCCTGCGAGCTGTTGCTGCGCGACGAAAGCACATAATTGGCGCCGACGAAAATGTCGACTTCGCCCAGCACCAGTTCATTCTCGACCATTTCCACGGTTTTCACGACGGCAAACAGGGAATCGCCATATTCCTCGATCTTCGGGCGCTGGTGGCCCCGCTGCGCGTCTTCCACCGCCAGTTCGTGCAGGCAAAACTCGTGCTGCATCTGTTTCAGCTCGTCCGGCGTGGCGTCGAGCAGGGCGACCCAGACGAAACAATCGGGGCGCTCGACGTAATCGCTGATGTCGTCGATCGGCAAGTCGGCCAGTTTTTTGCCATCCTGGTAGGCCACGCAGTTTATGAGCATGCTATTCCACAGTTCAAGTTAACACCGGACGAAACAGTCCGGCAGGCGCCAGCTTACCTTATCGCCTGCAGTGCGTGTTGTGGCGTGCGAGGGACGCCGCGTGGAAAAGCGGACAGGGGAGCCCCCGTCCTGACCTGCATCAATCGTCCTTGGCGCCGTCGATGCCCAGTTCCGATATCTTGCGGGTGATGGTGTTGCGGCCGATGCCCAGGCGCACGGCGGCGTCGTTCTTGCGCCCGTGCGTATGCTTGAGCGCCGTCTTGATCAGTGCCGACTCGAACTGGCGTCCCAGCACGGCCATGACTTCCTGCTGCCCCGCGCCCAGCATGCCGGCCGCCTGCAATTCCAGTAAACCAATCCAGCCCGGCGGCGCGCCGTTGGCGGGCGCGGCCGCCTCGAAGACCTGGCCGCCATGCACATGGGCAACGACCGCCGGCGCAGGCTCGCCTGCCGCCGTGGCGGCACCATCGCCCTGCCCCTGCGTCAATTCCAGCGGCAAATCCTTGATTTCCACCGTCTGGCCCGGCGCCATCACGGTGATCCAGTTGCACAGGTTTTCCAGCTGGCGCACATTGCCGGGCAAATCGAGGCTGCTGAGGAACTGCATCGTCGGCTCGCTCATGCGTTTGGCTTCCACGCCCAGCTGGCGTGCGCTTTGCACCAGGAAGTGGCGCACCAAGATGGGGATATCTTCGCGCCGCTCCCGCAAACTGGGCAGGCGCAGACGGATCACGTTCAGCCGGTGATACAAGTCTTCGCGGAACAGGCCGTCGCGCACGCGCTGTTCCAGGTTCTGGTGCGTGGCCGTAATCACGCGCACGTTCGCCTTCATGGGCTGGTGGCCGCCGACGCGGTAGAAATGCCCGTCGGACAGCACACGCAGCAAGCGCGTCTGCAGGTCGAACGGCATGTCGCCGATCTCGTCGAGGAACAGGGTACCGTTCTCCGCTTGCTCGAAGCGGCCCCGGCGCGTCGTCTGGGCGCCCGTAAACGCGCCCCGTTCATGGCCGAACAGTTCCGATTCCAGCAAATCCTTGGGTATTGCCGCCGTGTTGAGGGCAATGAACGGCTGCGCTGCGCGCGGGCTGTGCTTGTGCAGCGCGCGCGCCACGAGTTCCTTGCCGGAACCGGATTCGCCCGTGATGAGCACCGTCACGTTCGATTGCGACAGGCGGCCGATGGCGCGGAAGACTTCCTGCATGGCTGGCGCCTGGCCGAGGATTTCCGGCGTTTCCGACGGCCCCGACTCGACGCTCGTCTCGCGCAGGCTTTCTTCCAGCGCGCGGCGGATCAGCTCGACAGCCTTGTCGATGTCGAAGGGCTTGGCCAGGTATTCGAAGGCGCCACCCTGGAAGGCTGCGACGGCCGAATCGAGGTCGGAAAAGGCCGTGATGATGATGACTGGCAAGCCGGGAAAGCGCGACTTGACCGTCTGCAACAATTCCAGGCCGGAGGCGCCCGGCATGCGGATATCGGACACGAGCACTTGCGGCGTGTCAAATTCCAGTGCGGCGATGGCGTCGCGCGCATTGGCAAAACTCTTGGTGGCGAGATTTTCCCGCGCCAGGGCTTTTTCCAGCACCCAGCGGATTGATTCGTCGTCGTCAACTATCCAGATTGGCTTCATTAGTGTGTGCGTCCCGCAATGGATTTCATGGGTGGGATACCTCCTCGCTTATGGCAAGGGTAGAACGATCCTGAAATCGGTGTATCCAGGCCGGCTTTCGCACTCGATCACGCCCAGGTGCTGTTGCACGAAGGTTTGCGCCAAGGTCAGTCCCAGCCCGCTGCCGCCTTCCCTACCCGACACCAGCGGGTAGAAAATCCGGTCGCGGATCTGGGGTGCGATGCCCGGTCCATTGTCAATGATATGCAAGTCTAATGCCAGGCCGTAACGGACCTTGGCCAGGGTCACCTGGCGCGCCACGCGCGTCTTGAAAATCAGCTCCGCATCGCCCGCCTCGATGCGCTCGGCCAGGGCCTGCGCCGCGTTGTGCGCGATATTGAGCACGGTCTGTATCAATTGCTCCTTGTCGCCGCGAAACTCGGGGATCGAAGCGTCGTAATCGCGCGCAATGGTCAGTCCGCTGGGAAATTCGGCCAGGATCAGGCTGCGCACCCGTTCGCACACTTCGTGGATATTCACGTCGCCCACGATGTGCGGACGGCGGTGCGGCGCCAGCAGGCGGTCGACCAGGGTTTGCAGGCGGTCCGCTTCCTTGATGATGACTTGCGTGTATTCGCGCAGTTCGCTCAGGTGCAGGGCCGGCAATTCCAGTTCCAGCAGCTGGGCCGCGCCGCGGATGCCGCCCAGCGGGTTCTTGATCTCATGCGCCAGGTTGCGGATCAGCTCCTTGTTGACCTGGCTCTGGTCGAGGATGCGCTCCTCGCGGTCGAGCTTTAACTGCTGCACGTTCTCGCGCAGCTCGATCAGCACACCGTCGCTCGGCGCGTCGAGCGCGCTGACGATGCTGTGCACGCGCAGCGGCTCGCGCCCCAGGCGCTCCAGGCTCAGGTCCTGGCGCAGGTCGGAAAACTTGTGTTCGAGCGCCTGCGCGCAAATGCCGGCCAGTTCCTCGGGATTGAGGAACAACGCCGTCAGCTTTTGCCGCGACAGGGCCTTCAAGGAGCTTTCCAGCAAGTTTTCCGCCGCCGCGTTGGCATAGCTGATGCGGCCGTCGCCATCGAGCAGGATCACGGCCGAGGCCAGCAAATCAAGGCCGGCCAGGTGGGCGGGACGGCTGGAATGGTTGTCTAGTGTCATGTGCTTTACCGGATATTCGCGATCTCGCGTTTCAGGGCCTCGACGTTTTGCTGTGTCCGGCTAATGTTGTCCTTCAACTGCGCCACTCTTTCCTGGTATTTCGCGTAGTTGCGCTCATTGCCCTGGCGCTCGGGCTGGCCGCCGTTAAATTCCAGGCGCTGCGCCGCCAGTTTCTGCTCTTCGCTGCGCAACTCGTCCTGCAGGATCTGGCGCCGGTCCAGGTCGCGCGCGCGCTGCTCGGCGCCATCGACCTTGGGAAACGCGCCGGCGGCAGGCGCAGCCGTGGCCGCCGCCTGCAGGGCGGGCCGTACCGGCGCACCGGCCAGCGGCGCCGTCCTGCGTGGCGGCTCCGTCATGGCGCCCGGCAAATCGAGCAACTGGCAATGTTTGCCAGCACTCCTGTCCGTGTATGTCTTGTGTCCTTGCGCATCGGCGCACACATACAGCTGCCCGTGCGCCTGTGCCGCCGCGCCCAGCAATCCTGCCATCAGCGCCATTCTGTAATGCTTGGTCAATCTTCACTCCTGTCGGCTCGTGCCGCATCGTTCCTGGGCCGACTATACAACACCGCACTGTCACCGCCTTGGCGCCTTGCATAAAAAAACGCGGGCAAGACCATCGCCTCACCCGCGTTTTTTATTCACTACCGGCACATTGCCGGCGTGGCGCCATTACAGCGAGTAGTACATGTCGAACTCGGCAGGATGCGTGGTCATGCGCATGCGCTGTACGTCCTGCATTTTCAGTTCCAGGTAAGCGTCGATCATGGAATCGCTGAACACGCCGCCGCGGGTCAGGAACTCGCGGTCCTTGTCCAGGGCTTCCAGTGCTTCTTCCAGCGAAGCGCACACGGTCGGGATCAGTGCATCTTCTTCCGGCGGCAGATGGTACAGATCTTTCGAGGCGGCTTCGCCCGGATGGATCTTGTTGGCAACGCCGTCCAGGCCAGCCATCAGCAGTGCGGCGAAGCACAGGTACGGGTTCGCCAGTGGATCCGGGAAGCGCGCTTCGACGCGGCGGCCTTTTGGATTGGCCACGTGCGGGATACGGATCGAGGCGGAACGGTTTTTCGCCGAGTACGCCAGTTTCACTGGAGCTTCGTAGCCTGGTACCAGACGCTTGTACGAGTTGGTGCCCGGGTTGGTGATCGCGTTCAGTGCCTTGGCGTGCTTGATGATGCCGCCGATGTAGTACAGGGCGAAATCGGACAGGCCGGCATAGCCGTCGCCGGCGAACAGGTTTTTGCCATCTTTCCATACGGATTGATGCACGTGCATGCCCGAACCGTTGTCGCCAACGATAGGTTTCGGCATGAAGGTGGCGGTCTTGCCATAGCTGTGCGCCACGTTCCACACCACATATTTCAGGTTTTGCGTCCAGTCGGCGCGCTCGACCAGGGTCGAGAACTTGGTGCCGATTTCATTTTGACCGGCGCCGGCCACTTCGTGATGATGTACCTCAACCGGGATGCCCAGCGATTCCAAAATCAGGCACATTTCCGAACGCATGTCCTGGAAGCTGTCCACTGGTGGTACTGGGAAATAGCCGCCCTTGACGGTAGGACGGTGGCCGCTGTTGCCGCCTTCGATGTCCTTGCCGGTCGACCACGAACCTTCGTCCGAACCGATCTTGACGAAGCAGCCCGACATGTCGATCTTCCAGCGCACGCTGTCGAAGATGAAGAATTCCGGCTCAGGACCGAAGTAGGCGGTGTCGCCCATGCCCGACGATTTCAGGTAGGCTTCGGCGCGTTTCGCGATCGAGCGCGGGTCGCGGTCGTAGCCCTTGCCGTCCGACGGTTCGATCACGTCGCACTGCATGAACAGGGTCGTTTCTTCCATGAACGGGTCGATATTGGCCGTGTTTGGATCCGGCAGCAAGATCATGTCGGACGCTTCAATGCCTTTCCAGCCAGCGATCGAAGAACCGTCAAAGGCGTGGCCCGACTCGAATTTGTCCATGTCGAAGTGCGACACGGGAACCGTCACGTGCTGCTCTTTACCACGGGTATCGGCAAAGCGGAAATCAACGAATTTGACTTCGTTTTCTTCTACCATCTTCAAGACTTCTGCGGCTGTCATTGCCATGCGTATCTCCTAAATGAATGTGGGGTGAGCCGACCTTAGTGCGTCTGGGCTGATGAAGCGAAGCAAACATTGCGTGCCACCAAAACTCATAAGGATCATAGCAGATTCCATGCCAGCTCCCGGAGCCCCCTGGTGCCGGCGACAAAATTACTGCCATCCCAGTGAAAGTTTTCATGCCCGCGATTTTGACACGCGTTTGCGTCAAATCAAGAATGCACTAAGCAAGTGCAAAAAACGAATAACGCACCATTATCGTGCATTTTGTGCGAATTACCGAAAAATGCCTCGTTGTGGTGCATGCGCCGTGCACCATGGATTCCCGTTTGCGGGGCGCGGACGGCGCACTATAATCGTACACACACCTGCCCACTTTCATCGAGGACGCCATGACCACCGCCGCCGACATCCTGACCACCGCCCGCAGCCGGGCCAATGAAGGTACGCCGTATGCCGGCGCCGTCACGCCGCAGGAAGCGTATGACTTGCTGCAAGGCGATGCCGCCGTCAAGCTCATCGATGTGCGCACGACTGCCGAGCGCGACTGGGTGGGCCGGGTCGACATCGCCGATACCCAGCATGGTGCGGTGCAGTGGGCCACCTACCCGGGCGGCGTGCCGAATCCCGACTTCCTCGCGCAGCTGGCGGCCCAGGCCGGCAAGGACGAGGTGCTGCTGTTCCTGTGCCGCTCCGGCGTGCGTTCGCGCCATGCGGCCAAGCTGGCGACCGAACACGGCTATATCAACTGCTTCGACATCCTCGAAGGCTTCGAGGGCGACAAGGACGCCGACGGCCACCGCAAGCAGATCGGCGGCTGGTGCAAGGCGGGCTTGCCGTGGCTGGGCGCCTGACGCTGGCTGCCGAGTTATCTGAACAGTGTTTGATCTGGCGGGCCACCATGCGGTCCGCCATCGGCTACAACCATCCATGTGCGCCCGCTTTTCTCAAGAGCGGCGCCGATTCTCCTTGCGAACATGTACCTTATATAGTACAACGTAGAGGTGCGTCATGGATGCTTCCGGCTTGCGGCAGATTACCCTGCGGTTCTATGCGAACGGCAATGGTGGCGAACCCGTGCGCGACTGGCTCAAATCCTTGCCCGTCGAAGAACGTCATGTAATCGGGCAAGACTTGATGCATGCGCAATGGCGCTGGCCCATGGGCATGCCCTTGTGCCGGCACCTGGGGCAGGGCTTGTCGGAGGTGCGCAGCAGCCTGCCCGGCAACCGCATCGCGCGCGTGCTGATCTGCCATCACGGCGATTGCCTGGTGGCGCTGCACGGCTTTATCAAGAAAACCCGCGCCACGCCGGACGACGACCTGGCGCTGGCCCGCAAACGCCACAAGGAATTGACATGAACGCCATTGCTCCCCACCTCGGCAGCAGTCTCGACGACTTCCTCAAGGAAGAAGGCATCTTTGAGCAAACGCAAACCCGTGCCATCAAGGAAGTGATCGCCTGGCAACTGACGCAGGCCATGCAGGAACAATCGCTGTCGAAGACGCGCATGGCGGCGCTGCTGCAGACGAGCCGTTCGCAACTCGACCGCCTGCTCGATCCCGGCAGCGACGTGACGCTCTCCACCCTGGAGCGGGCCGCCGCGCTGCTCGGGCGCAAGCTGTCGATCACCCTCGTTTAAGCGGGTTAAGTTCTCAGGCCGGCTCGCCCGCCTCCGCGGCCGGGTGCTCGCCCATCAGGGTCAATATGCGCTTGCGCACGAAATTGATGTGGCTGCGCAAGCCATACAAGCCATCGGCGAACGACAGGGGTATCGAAATCTGGTTGACCATTTCCTCGATCTGGTCGAGCCGTTTCAATTGTTCCGCATACACGTGCGCGCGCAGCCCTTCCGGCACGTCTTCCAGCGCCTGCTCGACCGTGCGCAGCTGGCCATACCAGCGGTACACGCGCGAACGGATGCGCCACACGTACAGGGGCGGCACGACGCGCGACAGGGGCAGGATCAGGGCGCCCAGCGCCACCACCAGCACCCACATGCGGTCGAAGAAATTGGCCAGCCAGAAACTCATGTAGCGCTGCAACACGGGCGCGCCATCCTTGTAGAATTTCAACGCTTCCGGCGCCACGGGAATTTCCGTGTAGCGCGCGGACGGGAACTGCCCCTGCTGCTGGAACCAGCCCGTGCCGCCATGGATGCCGGCCGCCGCCTGCACGAACAGGTCGACCAGGGCCGGATGCAAGTCTTCGCGCGCGACCAGGGTGGCCGTCGGCGCGATCAGGTGATAATCCTGCGCGGGAATGTTTTGCCCCAGGTCGACGATGCCACGTGGCAAGACGACGTGGGTCAGGAACGGAAGGCGCCGCGTGTACGCCTCCGCTTGCGAAAAATCAAACAGCTTGATGCCCGGTGTTTGCAGCAGCATCTGGATCAGCGGCGCTTCCGGCGCCGAGCTGAACACGAGACCATCGATGCGCCCTTCCAGCAACTCCACCGTGGCGGGCGTGTTCTGCAAGTCGCTGACCGTCAACTCCTTGGCTTCCACGCCATTGACGGACAGCAACTGCCGGAACAGGCCGGGCACGCCCGTGCCTTCCGGCCCCAGGTTGATCTTCATGCCCTTCAATTGCGTCAGCTCCGTCACGGCCTTGTCTTCGCGCATGAACAGCCAGACGGGTTCCGTAAACAAGCTGCCCAGGGAAATGAGGCCGTGGCGCTCGGCATCTTCGTGTTCCGTCGAGCCACTTTGCACGAAGGCGATATCGGTCTTGCCCGCGTTCAAGCGCTGCAGGTTTTCCTGCGAGCCCAGCGACGGCTGCAAGGTCACCTTGATGCCGTGCCTGGCCAGGGTGGCCGCGTACTTCTTGCCGAACTCTTCGTAGGCGCTATTGTCCTGCCCTGTCGACAGGGTTACCTTGCGCGGCGGCGCCGGGTCGACCAGCCAGTAAGCGAGCGCGCAAAACGCGCCGACCAGCAGCAAGGTGGGACCGGCGGTGGCGAGGAAATCGCGCACGGAAAAGCGGCTGAACGCGAGGATTTTGGACATGTGGTGGCGCATAGGTTTCATGGGTGGCTACGATGCCAAGAAAAGCTCAACTATGCAAGGCACTTTCACATGCGCGGCGTGGTCATTTCCGCTACAGTGGCAGATCACTCATTCGCCCTTCGGAGCCCTGCATGCTGAAAATTCTTGGAAAAGCCGCCTCGATCAATGTCCGCAAAGTCTTGTGGACGTGCGAGGAACTCGACCTGCCGTACGAACGCGAAGACTGGGGCAGCGGCTTTCGCGCCACGGACGACCCGGCCTTCCTTGCCCTGAACCCGAACGCCATGGTGCCCGTGCTGCTCGATGGCGACCTGGTGCTGTGGGAATCGAACACGATATGCCGCTACCTGTGCGCGCAGGCGGGCCGCGACGACTTTCTGCCGAGTAATCCACGCGCCCGCGCGGAAGTGGAAAAATGGATGGACTGGCAAATGGGCGACCTCAACAACAGCTGGCGCTACGCCTTCATGTCGCTGGTGCGCCACAGCCCCGCACACCAGGATGCGGCCCAGCTGGCCGCAGGTATTGCCGGATGGAACAAGATGATGGGCGTGCTGGAACAGCAGTTGCAGCGCACGGGCGCGTATGTGTGCGGCGAGCAATTTACCTTGGCGGATATCGTGCTGGGCCTGTCCGTCAAGCGCTGGCTGATGGCGCCCATGCAGCGCCCCGAGTATCCTGCCATCGCCGCGTATCACGCGCGCCTGGAAGGTAAAACGGCCGTGTTTGCTGGTTAATCCAGTTCGATTGCCTCGACCGTGCCGCCGATGACGTAGCAATCGCCATCGCGGCGCACTTCCTCCAGGGTTGCCGGGTCGTCGTGCGCATACGTGCCGTCGACATCCACGCACCACACGTCGCCAAAGCGCAGCAGCTTCACGCCACAGCAGATGCGGTTGATGAAGTTGCCCGGCGTCTTCATCATCAATTCCCGCACCTCTCCCACCGTGATGGCGACTTTGCGCCAGATGTTGCCCTCCAGTTCATGATTCCTCGCGTACAACACGATGCGCACGCTCTGCACGCCCCGGGGTCCATATGCTTGCTCAAATGATACGAGCGCGCCATCGTCGAAGCGGTGATATTGCGCAAAGATCTGCTGTGTTCTTTCCATGGATTCTTTCTCCTCCATAAAAAAACCGGCCCATTCAGGCCGGCTTTTTAATGCAGCAACGATTTAATTCGTGCACTGCTTGGCCACGCCTTCGGCTGGCGCAGGCGGTTCGATCAGCGGCATCAGGCTCGGCGCCAGGGACACCAGCAGTTGCACGGGCAAGGCGCTGGTGAAATCGTAGTTCTTCGATTCCGGCCCCCGCACATACGCCGTCATGCTGCCATAGAAGCGCTCGCCGATATTGAAGACGAACGTGGCCGAACGGTTCACATAGCGCGATTCGATCAGGCGGCCACCGGCGCCATACACGTCGAAGCGCTGGTCGCCCGTGCCCGTCTTGCCGCCCATCGGGATCGGCACGCCGTCGGCGCCGACAAACGCCGTCTTCGCCCGTTTCGCCGTGCCGTCCGACACCACTTCGCGGATGGCCTTGGCGACTGCCTTGGCCACGTCCGGCGACAGCACTTGCTCCGCTTCCACCTTCGTGCCCCGCTTGACCATGGTGTCGTACGGCGTATTGGCGGCGAAATGCATGGAATCGATGCGCACGCTGGGTTTGCGCACGCCATCGTTGATGATGATGCCCATCAGCTCGGCCAGCGCGGCGGGACGGTCGGCCGACGCGCCCAGGGTGGTCGCATACGACGGCACGAGCGAGTCGAACGGGTAACCCATCTTCTTCCACTGGCGGTGGATTTCCAGGAACCCTTCCACTTCCAGCAAGTTGGCGATGCGGCGGTCCTGCGCGTGCTTGCGGTGCGTATTGAACAGCCATTTATACACTTCCTGGCGTTCCTTTTCGCTGGCCGCCACCATCTGCGACAGGGTGGAACCTTCGTGCTGGCGCAGATACGCCACCATCCACAGTTCCAGCGGATGCACATTGGCAAGGTAGCCCCGGTCGGCCAGCGACCAGTTTTCCATCGCATACTGCTGGTACATCTTGGCCACGCGCTCGGGCGGTACTTCGTTTTGCGACGGTAGATTGGCGTTGAGGAAATCGCCGAATTCCGCGACGGTGCCCTTCGGATTGATGGTGCGGAAGATATTCGCCAGGCGTACGGGGGTCGGGCGGATACTGGCCAACAGGATCTTTTCCTGCTCGTCGACGCTCTTGCCGCGGTACTTCTGGTAGAAGCGGTGCAGGAATTCGCGCCCCTCCTTGTCGGCAAAACGGCTCAGGTACTGGGCCCGGCGCGGATCGTCCGCGTCCGCCAGCAGCGAGGCCGAGGAATCGGGACGCGAAAACATGTAGTAGCGGGCCACGTCGCGCATCAGGCGCACGAACACCAGGTTGGTCGACTGGCGCAGCGCCTGCTGCACCGTCATGATGCGGCTGTCGTCGAGCTTGGAGAAGTTGCCGAAATGATGCAAGCCGCCGCCCGTGAAGAAGCCTTCGCCCGGATTGCCCGAATATTTGCGTTCCATGGCGGCCGCCAGCATGGCGGGCAGATTGCGCGCCTCGCCCAGCGACAAAGGTTTCAAATAGGCAATTGCCCACTGCGACAGCATGTCCTTCGGATCGACGGCAATCTTGCCCAACTCGGCGGCGCCCATGCCGCTGTAGCGCTGGTGCAACTGGTCGATGATGTCCATATACGTCACCAGGGTGCGCAGCTTGGCCGTGGAACCGAGGTCCAGCTTGGCGCCTTCGTTGATGTCGAGCGGCTGGTCGTAGTTATCCGTCTGCACGCGCAGCAAGTTGGCTTGCTCGCCCTTTTGCAGCAAAGTAAAACTGTAGACCACGTTGGCGGGGTCGCCATTGCCCAGCATGCCCTTGCCCGTCAAGCCGGCCGCTTTCGCCACTTCCGGGTCGCGCAGCTCGCGCAAGACCTTGGTGACGGCGTTTTGCGCCTGCGCGTCGAGCGTGCTGACCACTTTCAGGTCGAGACGGTCGAGGTTATACAAACGCGGATCGCCCAGCATGCTGGCCAGGTGGTTGCGCACGGCATTCGATGCCTTGCGCGTGACGAACGAGGTCGACGCTTCCGATTGCACGCCCGAGGCCGTCGATGGGCGCAGCTTCTCGGCGATGGCCGCATTGCGCAGCTGCGGCGAGATCACGCCCGCTTGCGCCAGCAGGCGCAGATGGCTGTTGGTCAACTCTTCCAGGTCGGCGCCGCCTGCCACCAGGTAGTGCGAGGGACGGCGCTGCGCGATCAGCAAGCTCAGCGCCTGCTTGTAGGCGAGCGCACTGCCCGGCTGGTCCATATTGCCTTTGAGCAAAGTTTTCACTTCGGAAAATGGACGGCCATACCAGACCCACATGCCGTCGCCGATCCCGTTGACCTCGCCAAAGCCGCTCTTTGCCGACAGCGGCACGGTATTGAGGTAATTGACAACGATCTTGCGCCGCGCTTCCATGGTGTTTTCGCCATCCTGGTACGAGCGCAGGCTGGCCGACAGCATCTGCAGCAGCTTGTCCTGCATGGAACTGGTGCGGCCGTCTTCCGAATGGCGGTATTTTTCAATTTGCGTGGCCAGCGTGCTGCCGCCGCCGCCGCGGTGGCCGCCGAACAGGTTCAGCGCCTTGTCCAGAATCGCCTTGCTCAGGCGGTCCCATTCCACGGCCGGATTGCGCTCGGGCGTGCCCGGATCGAGCAATTCGCGGTTTTCGATGAACAGCAGGCTTTGCACGAGCGCGGGCGGCGCTTCGGCAAAGCCGTCGAACATGCGCTCGGGATAGCTGGCCGCGAACAGGGGTGCGGCGCGGCAATCGAGAATGCTCAATCCCGCGCGGTTCTTCTCGTGATAGGTGGCAAAGATGCCCCGGTCGACCAGTTGCACCATCTTCGGCGACATGCGCGCCTGCGCCGTCACTTCATAGTCGCGCGCATTGAGCTTGCTAATAAAATCCGGCAAGCTGGCATAGCCGAGGCGCTCGTCATACGGGCCGTGCTGCGGATAGCGGATGGCGCCCGCCGGTGCGGGGCCGGGCTCGACCTTGAACGACAGCTGGCGGTCCAGGCGCGTGAAAAATTCCGCCTGCAGGGCCGACGTGCGCACTTCGCGCATGACGAACCAGGCCACGCCGGCAATCAGCGCCAGCAGGATGATGGCAAAGATGGGCCAGATGCGCGAACGGCGCTTCTTCGGCGGGCTCGCCGGCGGCGGCGCCTCGGCAGCTGGATCAGAGGGGGGCCGCTCTTGCGCGGCCAGATTGACGCCTGTGTCTTTCATGGGATGCTGGGGTAAGGTTGGGTTTGGACGGCGCGGGAAATGCGGCAGCGATACCGCTCCGCGCAGGGTAAGACGAGGGCCAGCCAGGGCCGGTCACAACAAAGCTTGCTTAACATGATGTCCATACCGGTAAATCAAAAAAACACGCTACTGCACAGGCAGGCGACCCCGCGTTTGACACGCAAGGCCCCTGTTCACCATTCCACCACATCGGCATGAAAACGACTGACGAGCGCGCACAAAAATCTTGCTTCATTGAAGATTTTCGCAAAAAAACAACGTCTTGGAATGTACGCTTGCGTACATAGATGCACGGCGGGCTGGACGCCGGCAAAAAAGCTGCCGGCGCCGGGCTGGCTGCATGTCAGATGGTGGTGTATTCCGCCTGCAAGATATCGAGTGCGGCGCACATCTGCGCGAAGGCGGCCGCCGCTTGCGCCGGCTCGCCCTTGACGCCCAGTTCGATATGCCGGCGCGTCTGCGCGTCGCCCACGCTGGGCAAGCTGAAAACCTTGATCAACGGAAACTCCGCTTCCAGCCGCACCATCAGCGGCGTCAGCAGGGATTCGGCCGTTTCGTACACGAGCAAGGCATGTTCCGCGTGCGGCACCTGGTTGAACAAATGGGGGTAATGCGTGTCCAGCACCCATTCGATCATGGGCCAGGACATGATGGGAAAGCCGGGCACGAAGTAATGCTCGCGCACGGCAAAGCCGGCAATCTTGTTGTACGGATTCGGAATCAGCTCGGCGCCTTCGACAAATTCCGCCATTTTCAGGCGGTGCAGGTTTTCCGGCGAGTGCAAATCGGCCGGCACGCCCGCCTCTACGCCCATTTCCGTGATGCGCTGCTGGATATTGATCTTGCCCTGCGGATGCAGCACCAGCGGCAAGCCCAGCGCATCGGCCGCCGCCTGGCGCGTATGGTCGTCCGGCGTGGCGCCGATGCCGCCAAAGCTGAAGACGATGTCACCGCTGGCAAAGCTGCGCTTGAGCAAGGCGACCAGGCGGGCAGGCTCGTCGCCCACGTATTCCGCCCAGCTCAGCTGCAATCCCCGCGCCTTGAGCATTTGCACCACTTTCGGGAAATGCTGGTCCGTGCGCTTGCCCGACAGGATTTCGTCGCCGATGATGATCAATCCGATAGCCATGAAGCTTCCTCGTAGAATTCGATAAAAATACTCAAGCGTCCGCCGGCGCCACGTCAGTCATGCCGCGTACGCCCCGCAAACGCGACAGTGCTTCCAGGCAGTAATACTGGAACCACAGACCCGTAAAGATGAAGATCAGCACGTACAGCCAGATGGCGAACGCCGCCAGGAAGGGGAAGAACACCACCGACATCGCGCCGCCCATCCACAGCAAGCCCGGCACGGCGCCGGCCGCGCCGGACACCATGCCGATGGCCAGCAGGGGCCAGCGCTGCGTGCGCATGATGGCGTGGCGCTCGTCCACGCTGGCGTAGTCGGCCATGGCGTCGTACGCCATCACGCGGTAGGTCAGCCAGCCCCACAGCACGGCTTGCCCCGCCAGGGCGGCCGGCGGAAACGCGTACAGGGGCAGCAGGATGACCCAGGCGACGATAAAGAGTAAAAACGTGGCCAGGGACGTCCCCACGCTGCCGAGCAGGCTGCCGCCATGTTTCTTTTCCAGCTGAGGAAAGTGCCGCCCGCCGATATGGCGGCCGATGGCCGGCATGGCGAACAGGCCCATGAAGATCAGCGCCGTCAAGATCATCAGCGGCAGCAGCATGAACATGGCGATCAGCGGCACGATCACGGCTTTCAGCACGCCCAGGCCGAAAGTGGTCAGCACCTGGCCGCTGGTGCGGAAGAAATCGTACTGCGTGAACAGCGCATGCAGGCTGTCGATCAGCGGCTGCAAGCCCACGTACAGCAAGCCGCCCCACAGCACCAGCGACAGGATGAACGGCGCCACGCTCAGCAGCAGTATCCTGCCATGCAATTGCGACAGGAAAGCACGGCCATACGAATTCAACACATTACGCATCAACGGCGTCCTTTTCGTTTAATTCTTGCAAATTCCACCATGCGGCGCAGGCCCAGCCATTGCTGCTGCCAGAAACCGCGGCCATAGTTGCGCCCCGGCCGGCCGACACCGTTGCTGTCGATGCGGGCCAGCTGGTCGCGCACGCCCGTGCGCGCATAGCCCGCCGAGAAATTCGCGGTGCCCAGCAGCATATCCCAAATCGGCAAGACCACGCCGAAGTTGCAACCACCCATGCTGCCCTTGCCTTTCGACTCGTGCCCCACGCCGATCGCGTGATGCGTGCGGTGGAAACGGGGCGAGATCAAGAGCCGCTCGCCGATGCGGCCGAAGTGTATCCTCACATTTGCGTGCTGCAAGCTTTGCAAAATGCGCGAAATCGACACCAGCAGCACGTACTGGCCCGGCGGCACGCCGATGCCGAGCGCCACCAGCGCCATCACCACGTCGCGCAGGAAGTCATCGAGCAAGTGATTGCGGTCATCGCTCCACAAGTTCATGTTTTGCTGGCTGTGATGCAGGCTGTGCAAGCCCCACCACCAGCCGAAATGGTGCGAGGCCCGGTGGTAGCAATAGTCGACGAAGTCCAGTATCACAAAATAAATGATAAAACTGAGCAAGGGGCTGATGCCGGGCAACAGCGATTCCAGGTTCAATGGATGAATATTGTCGAAGCGCAAGGCGCCCGCCAATGCATCCATCAGCGGATCGAGCGTAAAGAACACCACGACGGAAAACAGGCCGATGCGGTGCAGCACCGTATAGATAAAATCGTTCCAGCGGGCGCGCGGGTCCGTCATCTTTTGCGCGGGAATCAAGGCTTCGAGCGGACGCAGCACGAGAAACAGCAGCACCAGTTCGCACAGGCCGATCAGCAGCCACTCCGTGCCCTCGAACGCTTCTTCCGTGAATTCGCCAAAGCCCAGGTGATATACGAGCGGGTTCACCACCGTCTGGAACAGCCATCCTTGCGCCGCTCCAAAGGCGTCGACCACGGCATCGATGACGGGCGTGACGAAGCTGACGATGTCGGCGGCGATCATGGCTGGCCCTTCTTCTGCGCATAGGCAGGGTGCTCGCGCAGGGTGGCAAAGCAGAAACCTTTGTCTTGCAGGCCGGAAATCAAGGCGTCCAGGTTGGCCGGTGCCCACGGCTCCTTGCGCGACCAGATGCCCATGTGTGCGATGAAAATGTCGCCGCTGCGCAAGTTCGCCAGGGCTTTCTTCAGCAGCGTGGCGTTCGGATACTTATCGCTGGGCAATTCATCGCCCGAATAGCCGGCCGGCGCCCAGCCCGCGTGCTGATAGCCGCAGGCGCTGCCGGCCGCCAGGGTGCGCGGCGACGTGTAGCCGCCCGGCGCGCGCCAGAACGGGTCGAGCTTGCGCCCCGTCAGCTCCTGGAAGCGCGTATCGACGCGGCGCAATTCCTCGCAGAATTGCTGATCCGTGAACGACGCCAGCTTGCCGCCATCCTTGCCGAACTGGGGCTTGACCTGGATCAAGCCGTTGGCCAGATCCTTCTTCCAGTACACGTGGTCAAACGTATGCGTGCCGAACGCATGGCCTTCAGCCACGCGGGCTTTCCAGTACGGCGCCCACGAGGCATCGAGCGAATAGTCGCCGCGCGTGGTCTTTTCATTGGCCAGGAAGAAGGTTGCCTTCACATGGCGCTTGTTCAACACGTCGGCGATCAGTTGCGCTTGCGACTGGCTGCCCGTGTCAAACGTCATGTAGATGGTGCCCTTGCAGGCGGCCGGCGCTGGCGATGCAGCTGCAGATGCGGCTGGGGCAGCAGATATGGCGGCAGGTACGGCAGCAGGTGCGGCGGCATGCGCGGGCGACAGCATGGCGTTGGCGCACAGCAGCATGGCGGGCGCGTGGCCCGCGAAAATGAAGCGTTTCATCATCACCGGCTCATCACATGCGCGGCGAGTGGGTGGCGAAATACACGCCATGGGGCGAGCGGCCCACCGGGATGGTCTTGATCACCTTGCGCGTGGTCAGGTCGATCACGGCCACTTTCTTGATCCAGCGCAACGTTACCCACATGGTCTTGCCGTCCGGCGTGATTTCCATGCAATCGGGGCCGCCCGGCACATTGATGGTGCCCACGTTTTCCAGGGTTTGCTGGTCGATGATGTTGATCGTGTTCGACACGCGGTTCGAGACGAACGTCATGCGGTTGTCGCCCAGCGCGCGGAAATTGTGCGTGCCGGCGCCTGCCTTGATGCGCTTGACGGTCTTTTGCGTGCGCCAGTCGATCACTTCCACGTAATCGCTGCCCATGATGCCCACCAGCAAATGCTTGCCATCGGGCGTCATCGTGATGCCGGCTGGCGCCGGACCGACAGGCATGGTCCATTTCACCGTTTGCGTGGCCAGGTCGATGGCGCTGACCTGGTTGCTGCCCTGCTGCGTAATGAAAGCCATGGTGCTGTCGGCCGTGAACGCCATATGACTAGGCAATTTTGGCAGCGGGATGCGCTTGGCCAGGGTCAGGTTCTTGCCGTCATAGCGGTACAGGTCGATGCGGTCCAGGCGCAAGGAGTTCGAGATGAACCATTTCTGGTCCGGCGAAAAGCCGATCTGGTACGGGTCGAGGATGTTGCTGATGCGGCGCTGGATCTGGCCCGACACGGGGTCGAGGAAAATCAGCTCGTTGCCAACGGAACTGGCGACGATCAGCGACTTGCCGTCCGGCGTTTCCATCAGATGGTGCGGTTCCTTGCCGACGGCAAAGGTGGACAGGGGAGCATAGGTTTTCTGGTCCAGCAGTTGCACCGTAGCATCACGGGAATTGAGCACCACCACCACTTCGGCTTGCGCCGTCGATATTGCGGAAACCAGGCACAGCGAGGAAAAAACAAGGCGGCGTAGACTGCGGAACATGGCAAAAATCACTGTTAAATACAAAACATGCATTTTACGTGGAACACTGTATTTATTGTGTGAAATCCCCCCTTAAATGCTGCCGGCAGCCACACATCGCCGTAATTTCCGTTTTTTCCCCGTCCCAGGCCTGGAATGGCGCTTTGCAACTCATTGCTCTACAATCTGAAGCTTTCATCGCCTACACAAGGATAATCATGACCACCACCACTACCGCTTCCGGCCTGCAATACATCGACACCACCGTTGGCGAAGGCGCTGAAGCGCAAGCCGGCAACAATGTTGTCGTGCATTACACGGGCTGGCTGCAAAACGACGACGGCAGCGCCGGCGCGAAATTTGACTCGAGCAAGGACCGCAACGATCCATTCGAATTCCCGCTGGGCGCCGGCCGCGTCATTCAAGGCTGGGACGAAGGCGTGCAAGGCATGAAAGTGGGCGGCAAGCGCCAGCTGATCATCCCGGCAGCACTGGGCTATGGCGCACGCGGCGCCGGCGGCGTGATTCCTCCGAACGCCACCCTGATTTTCGACGTCGAACTGCTGGGCGTATAAGCACCGACTCCGCAGCGCTCAAGCGACTGTACCGACGCCGCCCCTGTTCACTCAGCGGCGGCGTTTTTGTTTTGAGTGTGTCCTCTAATGCACGGCGCGCTTTTTTCACTATGATGTCAGGCACTGCAGCACGCACGGTGGCCACTCCGCCGGGCCTGCCGCACTTTTCCAGCGATTCCATCAGCACACAGGAGCCATCATGAGTTTACAAGAGCAATTCGAACAAGCGCAGCTCGATTCCAAGACCCTGTCCGAGCGTCCGGACAATATGACCTTGTTGAAAATCTACGCCTTGTTCAAGCAAGCGTCGAGCGGCGACGCCACGGGCGAGCGTCCTGGCATGACCGACTTCGTCAACCGCGCCAAGTTCGACGCCTGGGCGGCCCTGGCCGGCACCTCGAAGGAAGAGGCGCAACAGCAATACATCGACCTGATCGAAGACTTGAAGGATTAAACCTGAAAACGCCTGTTTTGCAGAGAAATGGGCCGAAAACGGCTGAAAACTCACCAAAAACCACAAAAACAGGCTGAAAATGCAAAAGTGGCTACCAAATCGGTAGCCACTTTTTTTACGCCTGTCTCAGCCGCAAACTTACTTTTTCGCCGCCGCCAGCGCTTGCGCGATCCAGCCGTCAAACGTCTGCTGGTGGAACTTGATCCAGCCAGCCGTATGACGGGCGATATCGGCTTGCGTGTTTTCGCCGCGGCGCATGCGCTCGTTCTGCGCATTGATGTCCGCCACGGGCAATTGCATCACTTCGAACAGCTTGGCTGCGGCCGGATTCTTCTCCGCCCAGGCCTTGTTCGACACGATGCGCGCCGTGTTGACGGCAAAGCCGTAGTCGCTGCCATCGTCGAGACGGGTATTCACCTTGTCCGGATTGGCCGAGAACGGCACTTTCAGCCAGACCACGTCCTTGCCCGGCACCAGCACGCCGCTGACCCAGTACGGCGTCCACGTGTAATACAGGATCGGTTCGCCACGCTTGTAGCGGCCCAGGGTGTCGGCGATCAGGGCCGCATAGCTGCCCTGCACGTGGGTCACCGTCTTGCGCAATTTATACGCATCCATGTGGTTCTCGATCAGCGCTTCGCAGCCCCAGCCGGGGTTGCAACCGGTCAAGTCGGCCTTGCCATCGCCATCATGGTCGAACAGCTTGGCCAGGTTGGGATCGCGCAACTGGTCGATATTCGTGATGTTGTACTTTTCCGCCGTCGCCTTGTCGATCAGATAACCTTGCGCGGCAGGCCCCGCATACTGGCCCGTGCGCGACAGCTTGGCGTCGCCGCCCGCATTGTTATAGAAATCCTTGTGCATCGGGTCCCAGTGCACGGCCATGAAGGTGGCGTCACCGTTGGCAATGGCGATATGCGCCGTCGGATATTCCACTTCCTTGATGGGCTGCACTTCGTAGCCCAGCTTTTCCAGGGCCTTGTCGACCAGCATGGTCTGGAAGGTTTCTTCCGCGATCGAGCTTTGCAGCGGTTGCACCTTGACGCCCTTGCCGGGCAGCGCATCGGCAGCGGCGGCCGGCGTCTGCGCCATGGCCAGGCTGGTGGTCAGGGCCATGGCGGCGATCGCCAGGGCGGAAAACAGCTGGAACTTGCGTTGCGATTTTTGCGTCACTTTGAAATTGTCGATTTGATGCATGTGTATCCTTTATTGTGCGTTGGCCAGCGTTACTTGCTGTTCAACATTATTTTTCTCCGCATTGCCGCGCACCAGGCGCAGCACGAAACCGGCAGGACCCGTCTGGTACCAGTGGCGCACGCCGCGGCGTGGCTGGCCCATCGCTTGCGTCAAGCGGTCCAGGGTGATGGCCAGCAGCACGATGCCCAGGCCGCCCACGGTGGCCAGGCCCATGTCCAGGCGGCCGATGCCGCGCAATACCATCTGGCCCAGGCCGCCCACGGCGATCATCGAGGCGATCACGACCATCGACAGCGACAGCATCAGCGACTGGTTGATACCGGCCATGATCGATGGCATAGCCAGCGGAAATTGCACGCGGGTCAGCAACTGCCACGGCGAGGCGCCATAGGCGCGGGCCGCTTCGATCAGGTCGGGACGCACCTGGCGGATGCCGAGGTTGGTCAAACGTACCAGCGGCGGCAGGGCAAAGATGATCGTCACGATCACGCCAGGCGCATTACCGATACCAAACAGCATCACCACGGGCACCAGGTAGACGAAGGCGGGCGTCGTCTGCATGGCGTCGAGCAGGGGGCGCAGGATATTCTGCGCGCGGTCGCTGCTGGCAAGGAAGATGCCCAACGGCAAGCCGATGGCCATGCAGAACGCCAGCGACGTCAAGACCAGCGACAAGGTCGTCATGGCTTCCGGCCAGATGCCCAGCATCGACACCACCAGCAGCGCCAGCACGGTGCCGATGGCCAGGGTGCGGCTGGTAAATTGCCATGCCAGCAAGCCGATGATGGCGATCACCGTCAGCGACGGGGCGGCCAGCAGCACGCCTTCCACGCCGGACAGCACGCTGTCGATCGGCGCGCGCACGGCCTGGAAGAAGGGACGGAAATGCGCGACGACCCAGCCCAGGCCCTGGTTGATCCAGCTTTCCAGCGGCAGCGAGCCGTCGAAAATCTGCGTCAGGTGAAAGCCGGACGCATGTTCCGGCTGCACGGCAGGCGCGGCGGCGTCCAGCCAGGCGGTGCTGGCGTCGGTAGGCGGCGTCAGCGCCCAGGGATTGATTTGAGCGGCCTGTTCAACAACAGGTTCTACTGTGGAAACGGTGCTTGGATTCATGCTTGTCCTTTCTGTTGTTGTTCGGCTATGGCTGGCGTGTCGCGGTCAAGGAACTTCAGCAAGGTTGTCTTGCTGATGGCGCCGCGGAAGCTGCCGTCATTGGCCACCACAGGGACGGCGTAAGGCAGTTGCGCCACCTGGCCGAACAGACCGGCGACTGGCTCATCTGCATTGATGGTCTGCACGTCGGGCAGATAGGCATGCGCCAGGCCCAGCGGACCCACATGGCCGTCGAGCGCACTGCGCAGCGAATCGGCCGAGACGACGCCGAGGAACTTGCGCTGCGGATTGACGACGTAGGCAAACGCGCGATCCTGCTCTTCCAGCATCGACAGCGCGGCGCGCGAGCCGCGGCTCGGCGACTCGGACACGACGATCTGGCTCTTGCGGGCGATATCGCTGGCCTTGAAGACGGCCGCCGCATCGACGCCGCGCACGAAGTTGCGCACGTAATCGTTGGCAGGCTTGCGCAGGATTTCTTCCGGCGTGCCCACTTGCACCACGTGGCCGTCTTTCATGATGGCAACGCGGTCGCCGATGCGCATGGCTTCGTCGAGGTCATGCGAAATGAAGACGATGGTGCGGCGCTTGATTTGCTGCAAGCGCAGCAGTTCCGATTGCATTTCCGTACGGATAATCGGATCGAGCGCGGAAAACGCTTCATCCATCAGCAGAATCGATGGATCGCAGGCCAGCGCACGGGCCAGGCCCACGCGCTGCTGCATGCCGCCCGACAATTCGTCGGGATAGCTGGCGCCGTAGCCGTCCAGGCCCACTTGTTCCAGAGCTTGCTGGGCCAGCGCATGGCGCTCGGCCTTGGGCATGCCGGCCAGTTCCATGCCGAAGGCAGTGTTGTCGAGCACGGTAATTTGCGGCAGCAGCGCGAACGACTGGAACACCATGCTGATGTCCTTGCGGCGCAGGGCGCGCAGCTGGGCGTCCGGCAAGGTATTGATGTCGTTGCCGTCGATCAGGATGCGGCCGGCGGTCGGCTCGATCAGGCGGTTCAGCATGCGCACCAGGGTCGACTTGCCCGAACCGGACAGGCCCATGATGACGAAGATCTCGCCCGCTTCAATGGTAAAGGTGGCGTCGAAAACGCCGATGGTGCAGTCAGTCTGGGCCAGGATATCCTGCTTGCTGGCGCCCTGGTGGACGAGTTCAAGTGCTTCTTCTGGCTTGTCGCCGAACACTTTGAACACATGGTCGATAATGATTTGTTTTGCCACGATGTGGTTCTCCCTCGATTTGACGAATGGAATGAAACCCAGCAAGCTGCCAGCTTGCGGCGGGAATCAGCAAACCCTGTTGCGTCGGCTACGCCACGGCGCAAAAGCGCACGGGAGCGACAGGAAACAGGGGGTGACACGCATGTGACCAGCGGATGGCCAAAGCCGGTGCCGGGGTGCCGTGTGCGTGCTAAAAGAGGCTGTGGTTCAGGACTTTTAACAACGCTAGCGCCATGCAAATACATGGCACCAAATGTATTTGACCGAAAAAAAATCGACCAAGCTACTTTTAACTGGATGCGGGTGTAAAACCCAATGAATTATTCACCACTCAGCGAGTGGGGAGTACTGCGAAGCAGATGGTGAAACGCGGTGTAGCTGTTGTAAATATGACTCAAGTATAACGCAAAAAGCCGCCAAAGTCCAATGGCTTTCCAAATAGAAATGTGCTAGCAATGTTCGCCAGCGTACAGTCAGACGTGAAAAAGGCGAAAAGCGACGTGTTTTCATCGTCTTTTCGCCCATCGCTGCGACACGTTTTCTAGCACCAAACATGGCGCCAGACAAGCGGGTCAAACTGGCTCGGTAAACACCTTGCGCATCTTTTCGGCGATCTTGCCTTCAATCGTGGAAGCGAAGGCGCTGAGCATGAAGCCCAGCTTGATTTGCAGCTGCGCCTGCTCTTTTTCCAGGGTCAGCGAACCATCGACGCCGCTGCGCTCGAAGCGCAGCACATCGCCATCCCAGGCGCAGGCCAGGTCATATTCCTGGGCCAGCTTGTCGGCCACTTGCTGCGCCGCTTCGCGCGCCTTTGCTGCTGTCAGCTTATGTTGCTGAACTATATTTATATCCGCCATCAAACGATCCTTTTATTATAAAAACGGGTGCCATACGGCCAGCATCATACCAGCCGCCACGCGGCAGCCGCAGCCATGGGGAACGGCGGCACACGGAAAAAACCGCGCTTTCTTGCGCCGCACTTGCGCCGCATCAAACCGCAACCACCGAAGCAGGCCGACTATCTCCATTCCAGTTGCGAGTGTCTTGGAGAGCTACCATGGACCAGAAAGTCATCGTGCCGGTCGAAGCCGTGCTGACCAAATGCGTGTCCTTGCCTGTCGGCTACGTCCCTACCCCCTCGGCGCCCTACCGCCTGCACCGCAAGAATGCGCAACTGACCCTGCAGCCGGGTCCGCCCCGCCTGACGGACGCCACGGTCCGCAACCTGGCCGCCGTGCCCGTCGGTTCGCGCGTGCTGATCTGGAAGCAAGACCCGTCCGTGAGCGAGCTGGGCACGCGCAAGGCCTTCCTGCCCGGCCTGCTCCTGCAAGGTCCGCGCGACGCGCGCATCACCTTTGGCGAGCCGGGCATCGCCCAGGTCAGCCCGAACGCCTTTGGCGACTTCATCGTCTCGCCCAACACCGACCAGTTCGACGCCGTGCACACGTTTGCCATCGTGCGCATGACGCTGACCATGTACCAGCGCGCGATGGCCAGCAACAACACGGCGCCGCCCCTGCCCTGGCAATGGAATAGCGCCAGCAACACGGCACCGCTGCGCGTGTTCCCGCACGGCTTGCCCAATGTCATGAATGCCTATTACAGCCGCAGCGACAAGGCCCTCAAGTTCGGCGACTTCATTCCCAGCGGCGCCACCGAGCGCGTCTACACTTGCCGTTCGCTCGACATCGTCTCGCATGAAACCGGGCACGCCATCCTCGATGGCCTCAAGCCGAATTGGCTGCTCAACAATAATCCACCGCAGACGGGCGGATTGCACGAATCATTCGGCGACCTGACGGCCATCTTCCTGGCCCTGTCGCAACTGGACCAGGTCGAAGCCGTGATCGCGCAAACCAAGTCCGACCTGCACGACAAAACTTTCCTGGCCGACCTGGCGGAACAGTTCGGCCTGGCGCTGGGCCGGCCGAACGGCTTGCGCAATGCCGATAACGACATCAAATTGTCGGAGGCCGGCACGGAAGTGCACGCCATCTCGCAAGTGTTTACAGGCGCTATCTACGACATCCTGGCCGACATCTTTGCCCACGAACGCCAGCCCCAGCTGGAAGATGACGCGGCCGTGCTGCACCGTTGCGGCGACTACCTGCGCAGCCTGGTCTTGCGCGCCCTGGTGGCGTCCCCCGACCAGGCGGCCACGTACGCCGACGTGGCCGGCCACATGCTGACCCTGGCGCAAGCCGACGGCTTTACCAGCTACCTCGATTTCATCCGCAACAGCTTTACCGTGCGCGAAGTGCTCAAGGACAATGCCATGACGGAGGATGGACAAATGACCTTTGCCCCCGATGTCATCGACGAAGCGGGCGCCGTGCAAGACAGGCGCGCCTGCTGCGGTACCATGAACCATGCGGAATACAGCGAATCGGATCAATTACTGGAAGCGGAGCGCGAAGCGCTGGCGGCCTGGTGCCGCAGTTACGCCCCCCGGTAAACGCCCTGCGCCGCAAGCCCGCCAGCGGTCAGCCGCAGGCGACGGCATGCCGCATCATTTCCCCACCACCGTGCCCAAGAAGGAGCAGCATGAAAATTTCAGCCCGCAGCAGCGGCGGCTTTGCCGGCCTGAGCGAACAGTACGACATCGATACGCAAGCCCACCCGGCCGGCCCCGGGCTGGAAGCAGCACTGGCCAGCAGCGGTTTTTTCACGCACCCGCAGGGCACGGGCGAACAGGTGGGCGCCGATATCCCCCATTGGCAGATCACCGTCGAGGCACCGGCCGCACGCCGCACCATCACGTTTGCCGAAGATGGCAGTGCTGAAAATGCACGTTGGCAACAGTTGCTGACGCAAATACGCGCCAGCGCCTGATTGTTCTGGCACTTATTTTTACCGATCTTGATTTGGGTAAAACAAAAACACCACACGGCGAGCTTCCGCCTCGCCCGTCCTGCTCCCGGCAGCATCGGGCGACTGTCGCTTTCTTGCCGCGTTCTTCATGGTAACGTCCCGGATAGTCGCTGAATTGCACGCTCTGCGCGGCAACGGCGCTGCCAAAAAATGAATTTGCTTATATGTATTGTATATAAGCGGGATTTGTGAGAAATAGCGAATTGCCTTAAAATACAATGCTTTGCTTTAGTATGCGCCGCCGAGGTTCCTGCAGGCGCTACAGCACCTCCCCCCAAATTGATAGGACTGTTATGACCCACGTTGTCACCGAATCCTGCATCGCCTGTCGCTATACCGACTGCGTCGATGTCTGCCCGGTAGATTGTTTCCGGGAAGGCCCGAACTTCCTGGCAATCGATCCGGACGAATGTATTGACTGCGCAGTCTGCGTGGCAGAGTGCCCGGTGAACGCGATTTTCGCGGAAGAAGACGTGCCGGGCGACCAGCAAGCCTTCATCAAGATCAACGTCGACCTGGCCCGTAACTGGCCTTCGATCACCAAGACGAAGGCTGCCTTGCCGGAAGCCGAGCAATACAAGGACGTCAAGGACAAGCTCGACATGCTGGTGCGCTAAGCGCACGGCACTTGCCGCGCCGTTTCCGGCGGAGACACTGTTCTCCGCAGGGGCGTGGCGGTGAAAAAATGTACAAAAAGCAGCGGAAACGCTGCTTTTTTTGCTTTTAGAGCATCGTTGCAGGTCTATCCACGCAAGTGTGGCGCGCTGTCACACCAAAGCGCAAACTGTGGACCTATGCGCGGTAATGCACATTTTGTCCTCAACAAATATCGTAAAATTGGATTATGATATTTGAGCCGATATTGGCGCTTGGAATTAAACAAGGACTATATATGCTTTACCAACTGCACGAACTGCAACGCTCCTTCCTCACTCCGGTGATGCAATGGGCAGACATGTCCTCCAAGTTATTTACCAACCCGGTTTCTCCACTGGCCCACACCCCGTTTTCGCAACGCATCGCAGCCGGCTACGAGCTGATGTACCGCCTTGGCAAAGACTACGAAAAACCACAATTTGACATCAAATCCGTTCTCGTCCAAGGCGAGAACGTCGACATCCGCGAACACGTTGTCGTGACAAAACCGTTTTGCCGCCTGATTCACTTCAAAAAAGAAGCCACTGGCTTGCAACAGCCCAAAGTTTTGCTGGTTGCCCCCCTGTCCGGTCACCACTCGACCCTGCTGCGCGATACCGTGCGCGGCTTGCTGGCCGAGCACGATGTCTACATCACCGACTGGACGGACGCGCGCATGGTACCGCTGACGGAAGGGCCGTTCCACCTGGACGACTACATTTATTATGTGCAGGAATTCATCCGCCTGCTGGCGCCTGACTTGCACGTCATTTCCGTCTGTCAACCGACCGTGCCCGTGCTGGCTGCCATCTCGCTGATGGCGACGGCCAAAGATCCGCACATGCCGAAAACCATGACGATGATGGGCGGCCCCATCGACCCGCGCCGCTCGCCCACGCAAGTGAACAACCTGGCGACGGAAAAGAAATTCTCGTGGTTTGAAAACACCGTGATCTACGCGGTGCCGCCGAACTACCCGGGTTTTGGCCGCAAGGTGTATCCGGGCTTCCTGCAGCACGCCGGCTTCATCGCCATGAACCCGGGCCGTCACGCGCAAAGCCATCGCGAGTTCTACATGCACCTGGTGACGGGCGACGACGAGCCAGCGGAAGGCCATCGCCAGTTCTACAACGAGTACAACGCCGTGCTGGACATGCCGGCCGAGTACTACCTGGAAACCATTAAAACGGTTTTCCAGGAATTCAGCTTGCCGATGGGCACGTGGAAAGTGGGCGGCCAGCTGGTGCGTCCGCAAGACATCACGAATGTGGCGCTGTTCACCGTAGAAGGCGAGCTGGACGACATTTCCGGCGCCGGCCAGACGCAGGCGGCGCATGACCTGTGTTCCGGCATCCCTGCCGAGATGCAGCAGGATTTCGTGGCGCCAAAATGTGGCCATTATGGCATTTTCTCGGGCCGCCGCTGGCGCGAAATCATTTGCCCGAAAATCGGCGAATTCATCCAGAAACATTCCTGATCCGCAGTATTTCAGGCAAAACGGCACGCCAGGCTACCCTGGCGTGCCGTTTTTTTTATGCCCGGCTCATGCGCGTGACGTTTCGACCTTCACCGTCGGGCGCGTATTGACAAAGATCTGCTCGACTCGCGGCTCGCCCGGCCCCGGCTTCTTCATCGCATAGCCATTCACGGGCTGCGAGCGGTTCACCCACAGCGCGTAATACAAATGGTCGGCGCGCGGATCTTCCGTGTTCGGGTGGATCAGTATCGTCAGGCCCAGGCTATTGAGTTGCAGCCACGGCACGATGACGGGCAGCAAGTCATTCGTGAAGCCAAAGTAAAACGACGGCGTCACGTGCGGGCCGCGCGGCTCCAGGTTCCAGTCGCCCAGTTCGATCTGGAAACGCTCGGCCGCCCACTTGCGTATCAGCGCCGCCTTTTGGTAACTGTCTTCGTCAAAATAGATATGCGCGTGATAGCTCTCGATATCCGTGTAGGCACGTGGCTTCGATGGCAAGGTTTCCTCGCCGGGCCGCACGCTGACGGGGCGCGGCGTGGGCGCCGTGTCCGTATGCTCGCCCCACGGACTCTTGCCCGGTGCTGGTTTGGCGCGCTTGACGGCGCCATCCTGGGCCAGGGCCGTGCCGGCCAGGCCCGAAGCGGCCAGCGCCGCCACCAGGCCGCCGCCGCGCAAGACCGTGCGGCGCTGCGGCGAGAGGAGATTGGCCCATTCCAGGTCGATGGCCGCGTGTTGAGTATTGTCTGACATAGGATTTCCTGTTCTTGATTATGAGTATGGAGAGAAGGCAGATCAAAAGTGAACGGTGGCGCGGGCGTAGTAATAACCGCCCAGTACGCCCAACGGTCCCGAGTTGTCGTAAGCGCCCGTGTACTGCGCCAGATTCGCGGCGCTGCGCGCGTCGCGCGGCACCTGGCCCGGTTTCTGGTCGAAGACATTGTTGGCGCCCACCGTCACGTTGATGCGCTTGCTGATGTCGTAGCCGACGCTGACATCCGTCACGAAGGCGGCTTTCAGCTGGTAATCGCCGCCCGTGATGGCGTTCAGGCGCTTGAGCTTGCCGTAACGCGTCTCGCGCACGTTGAACGTCCAGCCCGCCTTTTCATACGCCAGGGTGACGATTTCCTTGTCGCGCGGCGCCCGGTACAACAAGTCGTACTCGGCCGATTTGCTCAGGGTGCCGATATTCGGCAAGCCTTGCAGCACCGCCGGCAAGGCCGCCTTGCCGACCAGGCTCGTGTGGTTGATATTCGCGGCCGCCGTCCAGCGCAGCTTGCCGTCGGCCACGCGCAAGACATCCTCGGCCGTCAAATCGATGCCGCGCGTGCGCGTGTCGCCCACGTTGGCAAAGTAATGCGCGACAAGACCATTGCCGACTGTCAACCCCGCCGAGCGCAGCAGGTTTTCGATCACGCTCGCTTGCGCCGCCGTCAGTGGCCGGCCGCTGCCGTCGAGCGCCACGCCCGAGCTGCGGTCGATGCCGATGTTCGACGACACGCCCAGGCGGTCGCTGACCTTGATTTGATACGCGTCAACGGCCAGGCGCAGGGTAGGCGTAGGATTGAAGGTCAGCCCGGCCGACAGATTCGTCGATTTTTCCGGTTTCAGCGCTTGCGCACCCAGTGCCCGCGCTGCGGTCGAGTTCGGCTGCGCCAGGGTATATGGCACGCCCGCATGATCGGAGGTGTTCGAGTACGATTGCGTCACCAGGCTCGGCGCATGGAAACCATTGCTGACGGTGCCGCGCACGGCGACCGAAGGCGTGACGTCATAGCGGGCGGACAAACGGCCTGTCGTCTTGCTGCCGAAATCAGAATATTTCTCGGCACGCAATGCCGTGTCGAGCAGCAATTGCGGCGTCAGTTTCGCGCCCAGGCCGATATACGCCGCATAGCTGTGGCGCGCCGTGTCCGAGGCGTCGACGGGCAGGTAACCGGCCAGCGCCGATGAGCCGCTGCCCTGCCAGGAAGCGGGTTCACCTGGGCTGCGTTGCTGCGTTTCATGCGAATACTCGAGACCGACGCTCAGGTCGGCCGGCTCGCTCAAGCCCAGCGGCACGGGACGGCGCGCGTCGGCGTTGGTGGTCGAGCGGCTGTAGCGCTGATTGCCGATGGTGAAATCCGTCTTGCCACCTGGATAGCTCAGCGAATAATTGGCCGAATTTTCCACGCCCACGTCGATATCGTCGCGTCCGTAAGTACTGCTGATATCCCAGTTCCAGCCCGCCGTCTCGCCCTTGACTCCGCCCGTCAGGGAAAAATCGCTTTCGCTCGTCGTTTCATACGGCGTGAAGCCGTCGGGATACACGGACAGCAAGCCTTTGTTGTTATTAAAAATGGTATTGGGCAGACGGAAATTCTGCGCCGAGCGGGCATTGCGGTGCGCATACGTGCCGAAGCCGTACAGTTGCACCTCGTTCGACACGTCATAGCCGAGGTTGGCACTAAGGGAGGCGGTCGTGCTTTGCGGCACGCCCGTATTGCGCCATGGATTGCTGTTGCGGCTTGCTTCTGCCGGGTTCGGCGAAGCGCCGGCCGGCAAGCTGTTGTTCGGTCCCAATTTCACCAGCTGGCCATCGCTGTTGCGCACGACCGGATACGACAGGTAGCCGGGATTCAGGCCGAAATTGCGCACGGCGATGCCCTGGCGCTGGACTTCGGCGCCGAAGTGGGCAAAGCCGTGTTCGCCCAGGCGCGTGCCGCCATCGATGCGCACGGAACCGTTCGTGCCGTCGCCGTCGTAGGTGGAGCCGAGTTGCGTGCTGAAGCTGCCCTTGTCATCCGCTTTCAGGATGATGTTGATGACGCCGGCAATGGCGTCGGAACCGTAGATGGCCGAAGCGCCATCGCGCAGGATTTCCACGCGGGCAATGGCGCCCGTGGGTATCAGGGCCAGGTCGGTGGCGACGGAACCGGGAAAACCATCCTCGTTGACGATGGCCGTCGTATGCCGGCGCTTGCCGTTGACCAATACCAGGGTATGCGACGGGTCGAGGTTGCGCAACTGCCCGGCACGCACGATGCTGCCCAGGTCCGGCTGCACGCGGGCTGGCAAGTTGAACGACGGCAAGGCCGTGTCCAGCGCATCGAGCAAGTTCAGCTTGCCCGTGGCTTGCAATTGCTGTGCGCTGATCACGTCGATGGGTGCGGCGCTGTTGGCCACCGTGCGGCCCGTGCCGCGCGCCCCCGTGACGATGACGGTGTCATACGGCGCGGCGGCCAGTGCGCCAGCGCCATCCGGCGCGGCCTGCGCGTGGACCACGCCAGGCGCCCCCAGCAGCAGTACGGCCACGGAGACGGCGTGCGCCAGTTGCCGCAAACGCGGGGCGGGGTCATGCTTGTGAATCGGTTCCAGCATACGAAAACATCCTTTCAAAGTCGTCAACACAGTGGCTGCAGACTAAAGGATGGACAAACAAACAAGAACGAATGGTTTCGTATTTAGATATTTCGTTTTGGCAACTAACAACAGCGGCGGCGCGCCGTGTCAGGGAGTCGCCGGGGCGGTCGCCAGGCTCTGGTCGAGCCGCTTCCAGTAATCGCGTTCCAGCCGGGCCGTATCGATATCGCGCGCCGCCTCGTTGAAGCGTTTTTGCCACGCCGCCCCCCCGGCATCGCGCTGGAAGCACACATGCACGGGACGCTCCTTGAAAACGGTATCGATGACGGCGATGCGTTCGCGCTCGGCCTTGCTGAAGTTGCGCCCCATCAACAAGTGCTGCAGGACATGGCGCTCGATGACGATCACGCGGTAACGCTTGATGAACAGTTTCTTCAGATTCGTCGCGTCGTTCAAACCCTCTTCCGTCTTCAGCTCGCCGCGCGCCACCATGCCATCGAACTGTTCCCCATTCGAGTAGCCGGCCACGGTGCCGATGCGCAGCTTGCCCAGGTCGGCCAGGCTGGCGCCAGGCACGCCGTCCTCTTTCAGGTAGGCCAGCACACCCTGCGTGTTACCAACCGGAACAGAAAAGTGGCAGAGTTTTTCCCGTTCCGGCGTGCGCCACACGGCCAGAAACCCGGCATAGCGGGAACTGGCCAGGCCAAACTGCATGGCGCGCTTCCAGGGAAAATAGTCATACTTGACCGTATAGCCGAGACGCTCGAAAACGGCGCTGACCATGGCGCCCGACATGCCATCGGCCGGTAGGCTGCGGGAAATAAAAGGCGGCCAGTCTTCCGCCGCGAAGCGGACGATGCGCGAGCTGGCAGCGCCCGGCGCCGCCATGGGGGAACTAGCCTGCCCGTGTGCAAGGGCAAGTGCAGAGTGCATGAACAAACAGAAGGGCAAACCAACTGTCCGGAGGAAACGCATGTTTGGCTCCTATGGCCTGGCGCACCTTGCAATGCAGGCGCGGCAACAGGACTGGCGGTCGGCTTTTTTTGATCACTGGCTTGATAAAAATCATGCTCCCACAAAAAAAAGAAATTGCAAAGTTGTTTATTTGCACTTTGACATTCCCATGGGAAATAAAATACGATTGCGGCGCGCCTGCAACAGGCTGTCATGGCGCCGGCTATCCCCTCTTGCGCAACAGGTTTTTACTTGTGCGCGTGCCGGATGGCCGATAATGGCGTTTTACCGTGGAAGATGACCGTGCCGCACCCTGCCCCTCCCTCACTTGCCGACCAGATCGAAGACTTGCTGCCGCAAACGCAATGCACCAAATGCGGCTACAACGGTTGCCGCCCGTATGCGGAAGCGATTGCCGCCGGCAGCGCCGACATCAACCAGTGCCCACCGGGCGGTGCGCAAGGCATCGTGCGCCTGGCCGGCTTGCTGGGCAAAAAAATCATCCCGCTCAATCCCGTCAACGGCCTCGAACGTCCGCGATCTGTCGCCTATATCGACGAATCGCTGTGTATCGGCTGTACCCTGTGCATTCAGGCTTGCCCGGTGGACGCCATCGTCGGCGCCGCCAAGCAGATGCATACGGTGGTGACAAGCCTGTGCACGGGCTGCGACTTGTGCGTGGCGCCCTGCCCCGTCGACTGCATCGTCATGTACCCGGTCAGCGGCGACGCCACGGGCTGGGATGCCTGGAGCCAGACAGAAGCAGACGACGCGCGCGCGCGCCACGATTTCCGCACGCAGCGCCTGCGCCGCGAAACGGAGGAAAACGAAGCGCGCCTGGCTGCCAAGGCCGTCGCCAAGATGCGCGAAGTGACGCAGGAAGTGCCCGTCACGCCCGACGAACAGGCGGAAAAGGAACGCAAGCGCGCCATCATCGCCGCCGCCATGGAGCGCGCACGCGCCAAGGCCGCTGCCGCCAGCACGGATACCCCCCAGCCAGCCCCCACCACCCCGAAAAAAGACGCATGAACGCCGCCAAACGCCTGGAAATCTTTACGCGCTTTCGCGCCGCCAATCCCTCCCCGAAAACGGAACTCGACTACACGACGCCGTTCGAGCTGCTGATCGCCGTGCTGCTGTCGGCACAGGCGACGGACGTGTCCGTCAACAAGGCGACCCGCTTGCTGTATCCGGTCGCCAATACGCCAGCCACGATACTGGCCCTGGGCGTGGACGAGCTGGCCAGCTACATCCGCACCATCGGCCTGTTCCGCACCAAGGCGAAGAACGTCATCGCCACCTGCCAGATCCTGCTCGAGCAGCACGGCGGCGAAGTGCCGCGCGACCGCGCCTCGCTGGAAGCCTTGCCCGGCGTGGGCCGCAAGACGGCCAACGTGGTCATGAACACGGCGTTTGGCGAACCGACGATGGCCGTGGACACGCATATCTTCCGCGTCTCGAACCGCACCGGCATCGCGCCGGGCAAGAATGTCGATATCGTCGAGCAAAAACTGCTGAAATTCATCCCCAAGGAATTCCTGCACGACGCCCACCACTGGCTCATCCTGCACGGCCGCTACACGTGCACGGCGCGCAAGCCACAATGCTGGAACTGCATGATTGCCGACCTGTGCGACTACAAGGACAAGTCGCCGATGCCGGCCGTGGTCTGACAACACACCTTTACGAACGGCGACACCATGTTGCAAACGACACTAGATACCCTGGCTTGCCCCGCCTGCCGACAGCCCCTGCAAAGCAACACGCCAGCCGAGGCGTCGGCACCGTTGCTGGAAGCGATATTGAGCTGTCCGGCGTGCGCGATTACCGTTCCCGTCGTGCAAGGCTTTGTGCTCTTTACGGAAGCACGGCAAGGCGGCGATGCCCATATGCTGCCGGCGCTGCGTGCCCAGCTGACGCCCAGCGCCGACTATCTGTCCTTCATGCACCGCCGCCATGTGCGCCGCATTCCCGACCGCTACGCCGCCTTTCAACCCTTCAATGAATCCACCCGCGCCTTTTATGCCTTGCTGGACCTGATCAGGGAGCATTTGCAACCTGGCGACCTCATTCTCGACACCTGGGGCCGAACGGGCTGGAGTGGCGAAATGCTGGCTGCGGCGTTTCCCCAGCAACATGTCATTTCTGTATGGGAAGGCAACTTCGATGTGCTCGGCTACATGGGATATGCGCACTGGTTGCCCGCTGGACAGCGCGCGCCCAACCATGACATTATTTTCTTGCCGCCGGGTAGTCCCATGCCTTTTCGCGACGGCACGTTCGCGCTGATTCATGGCCTTGATTCACTGCATCGCTATGCGCCACTGACCTTCGCCGGCGACATGCTGCGCATCGCCCGCAGCGATGCGCCGATCATCTTCCCGCATGTACACATGGCCAATAGCCAGCCCACGCCGTACTTCGAGCGCGGCGGCAACATTATTCACGGCCGTTGCTACCAGCAGCGCTTTGATGCTGCGCAAGCACGCGGCGAACGCAAGACGCTGGTGATGTCGGAGGTAACCCTGTTCGACGCCATTGGACAGTTGCATGGCGAACCGGACACTGCACACTACAACGGCGTCGTGGCGCTGGTGCCTCCCGCATGGGAAGGGGCGCCCCTGCGCCAGGCCGATCTCGACCTGGCATTGCCCGCATCGCGCGCCGTCGTCAATGCCGTGCTGCGGCTCGACAGCTTGAACGGCTGGTGTGTGCCCGATACCGATGCGCTGGGTGGCTTGATGCAAGATTTGCTGGTGCGCCATCCTTGTTATGCGGAACGCCTGGCGCGCCTCGGACCACGACAACTGAGCGCTGAAGAATTGCAGATCCTGTTCCAGCTGGGCCAGCTACGTACCCTGGAGCAAGTGGCGCAGCGCCTGCGCCTGCCAGTGGAATACGTTTGCCAGCAAGCCAGAAACATGGTCGATATGGAACTGCTGCAGATGGCCCCCATCAGCGGCGCCATGGCACGCTTGCAATCGTACTATGCCAGCCAGATCGTGCGTCCGCTGCCACAGGAAGAAACCTTTGAGTATCTGTGGCAATTACTGCCCACGCTGTACCAGCAGCGCCCGCTCCTGCTGTGCGGCATGGACGACAGCGCCTTTGGCTGGGCCGAAGTCGAGCTACTCGTGCCGGCGTTGCAACGGGGCTTGCTGGCGATGGGCGTGCGGGCAGGTGACCGCGTCGCCATGCTGTGTGCCCACCACCCTGAAGCGGTACTGCTCAGCTGGGCCTGCTGGCGCATCGGCGCTGTCGTGGTTCCCTTGCGCAAGGAATTGACGGACACGCCCGCCTTGCTGCAACCCTTGCTGGAACGCATTGCTCCCGCCCTGCTGGTGCTGGATCATCCCCGTCACGGCGCCGCCGCTTTGGCAAGCTGCCCGGCGCTGCTGCTCGACGATATCGGCGAGGAAGCGGCGGCGGTCTTGCCGCCAGATTGCGCATTGCCTGAATTATCAGCCTTGCTGGAAGGCTGGATGGAGCTGCCGCCGACGCCGGAGCTGCCCGGACAGGCCGTCCACCCCGACGATCCTGCCGTGATCCTGTTTACTTCTGGCAGTACTGGCATCCCCAAGGGCGTCGTCCACAGCCAGCGCGCCCTCATGCAGAGCGGCCAGCTGGCGGCGACGGAATTTGGCTGGCATGATGGCGACATCCTGCTGTCGCTGGGCGACTGCCACACCATGAGCGGCTTGCGCAACCCCATGGTCGCCGCCCTGTTTGCCGGTGCCAGCGTGTATCTGGCCGATGAAAACGAACGGGGCAATGTCGGCAAGACCTTGCAAGCGACCCAGCGCCATGGCGTGACCGTCCTGGCGACAGGTCCCGCCTGGCTAGCCATGCTGCAGTTGCTGCCGGCCCACCTGACCCTGCACCCGGCCAGCTTGCGGCAAATCATTTCCACGGGCGCGCCCCTGCAAACGTCGCTGCACACGGCCTTGAGCGAGCGCATGCGGCTCGCCATCATCGATTATTACGGACTGACGGAAACGGGGGGGCTGTGCATGCTGTTCCAGCACGCGCCCGGTGCCACGCAAGCTTGCGGCCGCGCCGTCGGCGCCATCGTGCAAATCTGCGATGACAGGGGCATACCGCTCGGAGAAGGACAAACAGGGGAATTGCGCGTGCACAGCAACCAGCTCATGCTGGAATACTGGCGCGATCCGGCGCAAACGGCGTCCATCGCCCGCGATGGCTGGATCTTCACTGGCGATATTGCCAGCCACGATGGCCTCGGCAACATTACATTGCTGGGCCGGCACGACGACCAGCTCAAGAACGAATATGGCGACATCGTCCACCCTGCCCCGCTGGAACGGGCGATGTGCAGCTATCCACACGTCAGGGAAGCCGCCATCACCGCAGGACCACAGGGACTGATCGGCATGCTGGTGGTCGACGGCGGCTTCGAATTACCCGCTTTTGTCGCCTATTGCCGCCAGCACGCGCAAATCGAGGCATTCCCCCGTGACCTGCGCATCCAGGCAGCGTTACCGTACACGGCCGCAGGAAAACTCGACCGCCGCGCGCTGGCCCATTCAATCACACCATAACAGATACGCTCACCATGTTTCAGACTCGTCCCACACCTGCGAATACGCCATTCCTGATCGGCCCCAAGTCTTTGTCGCATAGCCATCTGGAGGAACAAATCCTGCAAGTGGCTGCCCGGCTGATCAGCAGCGAACTGCACAATAAACGCGTGCTGCTGATGGTGCGCGACGATCTGGCCTATGCGCCCTTGTTGCTCGGCTGCATGCGGGCCGGCGCGATTCCCCTGCTGCTCGATCCGGGAACCTCGGTGCGGCAAGTCAGGGATTTACTGCAGCATACGCATATCGATGGCGTCATTGCCGATGCGGACGCCATCGACCTGTGGCGCGCGGAGGATGTCCCTCTGCCGGCGCAGCAGATACGCGTCGGCGCTGTCCAGGCCAAGGGTTTGCTGCTGAACAAGCTGCTGGGACGGCGGGCGCCAGCCGACCTGGACAACTGGCCTGGCCTGCTGTCCGCTCCCGCTCCGGCACCGTTGCCGCCAGCAAGACAGGAGGGGCCTGCCTATGTCGTGTTCACCTCCGGCAGTACGGCCCGTCCGAAAGGCGTGGAAATGCACTGGCCCGCCCTGCTCGCGCATTTGCGGACGATCGGCGAACATTACGCACTGACGCCCGCATCACGCCTGCTGAACCTGATGCCGTTATCGCATGCCGATGGCCTGGTACAAGGCGTGCTGCTGGCTTATCAACGCGGCTGTACCTTGGTGCGTCCTGCACCATTCAGCATTGTCGCCATCGAGAGCATCCTCATTGCGATCTACCGCGAACAAGTCACGCACCTGATCGCCGCGCCCACGGCATTGGCCCTGATGCAGCAATATGGCGCCCACCTGGCGGAAAACTTCGAGAATGGCCATTTCCGCTTCGCCGTTTCCTGCAGCGCCCCCTTGAGCGCGGCTACCTGGACCAGCTTCAGCCAATGTTTCAATGTAAAGCTCATCAATACCTACGGCTTGAGTGAAACGGGAACCTGCGGCCTCTATGCGGGACCAGACGCGGCCAGCCACAAGATCGGCAGCGTGGGCATGCCGCGCGACATGCTGGCAAAAATCTTGCGAGACGATGGCAGCGAGGCCGGCTGCGACGAGGCCGGAGAACTGTGCCTGCAAGGTGCCAACCTGATGCAGGGCTACCTGGACAATCCGCAAGCGACCGCTGCCGTCCTGCGCAATGGCTGGCTGCATACGGGTGACCTGGCACGGCGCGACAGCGATGGCGTGTACTGGATCACGGGGCGTATCAAGGACGTGATCATTTGTGGCGGCTACAATCTGTCGCCGGAAGCCATCAATGGCGTACTGATGCAACACCCGGCCGTACTGGAAGCGGCAACCGTCGCCTTGCCTGACCCGACGTGGGGCGAAATCCCCGTCGCCTGCGTAGTATTGCGCCCTGGCATGGAGGCGGACAACCAGCAACTGCTGCTGCATTGCGCCCAACATCTGGGTGCACACGAATTGCCGAAACGCATTAGTTTTACCGGCCAATTGCCGCGCACGCCGTCAGGCAAGGTCATCACGGCACAGTTGCAGCACGCGCTATCGCTTACGCCCAAGGAAGCAAGCGCCCACGGCGATCAGCAGGCAGACATTTTTGCGCTGGCCGCGGACCTGTTCAATTTACCGGCAAGTGCGCTGAAGGGGGATTCAGGCCCCGCCAATACGCCAGGCTGGGATTCGCTGGCACATATCAACTTCGTGATCGGCCTGGAAACGCTGTTCAAGGTGCGTCTGAGTCCATCGGATGTGGTGCATATGGAAACCATGGACGCCACCGTGCAACTGATCAAGCGGCTGACGCGCTGAGATGGCGAACGCACTTCCTCTGCGCATCTGGCCATACAGTGCGGCGCTGGCAGCTGGCGTGGTCGGACTATGCATGCTGCTGCGTCATGTGCCCGGCCCACGCTACGACAATACGATTGCAGGCCAGACGAAAACATTTCTCGACGCGCCCAGGCCGGAAGGGAAATGGCGCGTGCTGGCGCTGGGTTCGTCCCTGCTCCATGCCGCCACCCCGCAAATAGCCAGCGTGCAGCGTGCCGAGCTGCCGGACATCGCCTGGATGCGGATGACAAAAGGCGGCGCAGGTATCGGCTATTTGCAATCGAGCCTCGCCACCCTTGGCAGCCGCCCACCGGAGGTGCTGGTCCTCGAACAGAACCTGTTCTTGCCAGATGATGGCAACGCGACAATGGATCAACTACGCGAAGATGTCTGGCACTGGGGCAAGCAAGCTGCTTCATTGCTCACCACTGGCAAACTTGCCTCGCCACCGCGATACTGGGAGCGCAATGATCAGGAACTTGCATTTACCTGCGGCCCGGAGCTGAAGAAATTAAGCGCGTCACAAATACGGCAGCATGCTGCCGAACTACAAAATCTGTATCGACAGAGCACCTTCGATGCTGCACTGATCAACAACATTGCCACGCTGGCGCAACGGGGCGTGCGGGTAATACTGCTCGATGTGAGGCGATCATTGCTGATTGAACAACAGACGGCGCAACAAAAGACAGACTGGCAGCGGCGCTTGCAAGCATTGCTGCCTGCGAGCCAAAACATCATCTATCTAGCCTCGCCCGCACTCACCGAACAAAACCTTTATTGCGACGCCAGCCATCTGAACACGCAGGGCGCGCGTCAGTTCGCTGCCTGGTGGCAAACCCAGTTACGGCAGTTGCGGGACAGGGGTTGACATGGTGTGGCTGACAATTTTTGGCATGCTGTGCATGCTTGTTCTGGTCGTGCTTTACTGGCGTTTGCCAGTGGCTTGGCGCCCCTGGCTGCTGGTGGCCACAGGCGGCGCGCTGCTATGGCATGATGGCTGGGCCAGCATGGCGGCCTGGGGTGCATTGCTGGCATGGCTGGCCTTCATCTGCGGCCCCCGATGGCGGCGCCCGGCCCTGATGCAGACGCTGGGCCTGACGGGTGTCTTGCTCGCCTTTCTGGCTTACCAGTACGCGAAAGCCGGCCATGGCATGGCCGCCTACCTGGGCTACGCCTTCGTCTCGCTGAAGGCCTGGCACCTGATCGCCGAGCATGGCGGCGGTGGCATCGCGCGCGATGGCCGCGCCGGCACGACCCTGGGCTATCTGCTCTTCCCGCCCACCCTGGCCGTCGGCCCGATCCAGCGTTACGATGCCTTCCGCATGGAACTACTGCGCGCGCGCTGGGACAGCCAACTCGCCTCGCCAGCACTGCAGCGCATGCTGTACGGCTATTGCAAAGTGGTTTTGTTGGCGGGATACATACTCACTTTCAAGCTCAACAACCTGAACCTGTCGACCGGTTACGCCTGGCTCGATGCCTATCTGCCCTTGCTCGGTTATGGCTTGAACCTGTATTGGCAATTCTCGGGCTATTGTGATATTGCCATCGGCTTCGCCGCGCTGCTGGGCATACGCGTGCCGGAAAATTTCAACTTTCCTTTTGCTGCCCGTAATCTGCCTGATTTCTGGCGGCGCTGGCACATCACGGTGTCGGAATGGTGCCGCGATTTCGTTTTCCGGCCCATCCTGACGCGCACGCGGCAATACCTGTTTGCCAGCCTGGGCAGCATGATCGTGCTGGGCTTGTGGCATGAACTGTCGCCGCGCTACCTGGCCTGGGGCCTGTTCCACGGCGTCGGCCTGGCCATCGCCCACCTGTGGGGCAAGCACATGCCATGGGCGGAGCCGTTGCGCCGCTACGCCCTGTGGCGACTCTCCAGCTGGTTTTTGACCTTGCAATTTGTCATACTGAGCTTCGCGCTGACGTCGACGCCGGACCTGCAAACGGCCTGGTCTTGCCTGACGGTGCTGTTCGCACCACTGTTACCTGGGAGTTAAGGTGTACCAATTTCTCTTGCGCTACCTGCCAGCGCCGCTCGTGCACGGGTTCTTCACGCTATGGTATGGGGGACTGCTGCTGCTGCTGTGGCTGAAATGGCCGCTGGCGCTGGGAATGGGATTTCGTTACGGGCAACTGTAGGCCGGGATCGATGCAGGCATCGGCCCCGTTATCGCTTACAGCAACACCATATTGTCGCGGTGGATCAGCTCATGGCCTTCCATGTAACCGAGAATGGCTTCGATTTCGGTGGACGGCTTGCGCATGATGCGGCGCGCTTCGCCGCTCGTGTAGTTGGACAGGCCGCGCGCCACGGGCACGCCGTCGACGTCGACGCAGGTGATGACGGCGCCGCGGCCGAATTCGCCGTTCACGCCCATCACGCCGATCGGCAGCAGGGACTTGCCTTCCTGGCGCAGCTTTTGCACGGCGCCCGCGTCCAGCACGACGGCGCCGACCGTGTGCAGATGATCGGCCATCCACTGCTTACGCGCCGTCAATTGCCCCGTTTGTGCCAATAACTCCGTGCCGATCGCTTCGCCTTGGGCGAGGCGGCTGAGCACGTCGCTGTCGCGGCCCCAGGCGATGATCGTATGCGCGCCGGACTTGGCGGCACGCTTGGCGGCGAGGATTTTCGTCAGCATGCCGCCACGGCCCAGGCTGCTGCCGGCGCCGCCGGCCATCGCTTCCAGGGCCGGATCGCCGGCGATGCCTTGCGTGATCAGGTAGGCGGTCGGGTCCTTGCGCGGGTCGGCCGAGAACAGGCCGTGCTGGTCCGTCAGGATGACGAGCGCATCGGCTTCGATCAGGTTGGCGACCAGGGCGCCCAGGGTATCGTTGTCGCCGAACTTGATCTCATCGGTGACGACGGTGTCGTTTTCATTGATGATCGGCACCACGCCCAGGCGCAGCAGGGTCGTCAGGGTGGAGCGGGCATTCAGGTAGCGTTCGCGGTCGGCCAGGTCGGCGTGCGTGAGCAGCACTTGCGCCGTGCCGAGGCTGTGGGCGCGGAAGCTGCTTTCATAGATTTGCGCCAGGCCCATCTGGCCGACGGCGGCGCAGGCCTGCAATTCGTGGATATCGGTGGGGCGCCGCTCGAAACCAAGGCGCAGCATGCCTTCGGCGATGGCGCCGGAACTGACGAGCACCACTTCCTTGCCCAAAGCGCGCAAGCCGGAAATCTGCGCGGCCCAGCGCGCGATGGCGGCATGGTCGAGCCCGCGGCCATCGTTGGTGACCAGCGAAGAGCCGACTTTGATGATGATACGGGTAGCTTTTTGAATCACGGAATCCATGGGGCGGCGCTCTTCACTTAATAGACGTCAGCGCGCAGGACGCAGCAGCAGCAAGGCCAGCCCCGCCGTCAGCTCCATTGCGCACATAAACAACACAAAACCCTGGGGCAAGCCGAAGCTGATGGCCGCGAACAGACGGCCGGCGGGCTGCGCCAGGACCAACATTGCTGTGATATCGCCGAGGACAGGCGGTTCGCCCTGCCGTGCCGCGAACAGCGCCAGGAGCGCGGTAGCGCCCCAGACACCGACATGCGTGGCGTAGAACTGGCTGTAGCCATTGACGCCATTGAGGAAGATGCCCATGCCGGCCGCCATTTCATCGGCGAACAACAGGCAGGCGACCGCGCTCAGCCCGTAAGCATACGCGATCAGATGCAATACACGGCGCTGCCACGCTTGCTTGCGCGCTGGCGCGGCAGCGGCCGTCTGTACCGACATCAGGGTAAAGCCTTAGTCGAGGATCTTGAAACGCGGATCATCCGGGTCGATCGACGAGATACCGCGCGCTTCTTCGGTCATCTGCGTCTCTTCGGCACGGCTTTCGCTGTGTTTCTTCGCTTCCAGATGCTGGTAAATCGCATTCACCAGTTCCGGGCAACCTTGATGGTTCAGCGCGGAAATCTCGAAGACGGGACCTTTCCAGGCAAAACGCTTGAGGAAGTCCTTGACGATCTTCTTGCGCTCTTCTTCCGGCACCATGTCGAGCTTGTTCAACACCAGCCAGCGCGGCTTGTCGACCAGCGACTCGTCGTACTTCTTCAATTCCTTCACCAGCGCCTTGGCTTCCTTGACAGGATCGACGTTGGTTTCGAACGGCGCCAGGTCGACGATGTGCAACAGCAGACCCGTACGCTGCAAGTGACGCAGGAATTGATGGCCCAGGCCCGCGCCTTCGGAAGCGCCTTCGATCAAGCCGGGAATATCGGCGATCACAAAGCTCTTCTCGTGCGACACGCGCACCACGCCCAGGTTCGGGTGCAGGGTGGTAAATGGATAATCGGCAATTTTCGGGCGCGCGTTCGAGACGGCCGAAATGAAGGTCGACTTGCCGGCGTTCGGCATGCCCAGCAGGCCCACGTCGGCCAAAACTTTCAGTTCCAGGCGCAGTTCGCGGCGTTCGCCTTCCTTGCCCTCGCCTTTTTGGCGTGGCGCGCGGTTGGTCGAGGACTTGAAGTGGATATTACCCCAGCCGCCTTCGCCGCCCTTGGCCAGCAATTCGATCTGGCCGTGTTCGGTCAAATCGGCCAGGATTTCGCCGCTCGCGTTGTCGATGATCAAGGTGCCCACAGGCATGCGCAGGTGGATGTCATCCGCGCCCTTGCCATAGCAATCTGCGCCACGGCCAGGCTCGCCATTGCGAGCCTTGTGCATTTTGGAGAAACGGAAATCGACGAGCGTGTTGATATTGCGGTCGGCGACAGCCCAGATGGACCCGCCCTTGCCGCCATCGCCGCCATCGGGACCGCCGAAAGGCCGGAATTTTTCACGGCAGAAAGATGCGCAGCCGTTGCCGCCATCGCCCGCGATGACTTCGATTTTTGCTTCGTCGATAAACTTCATAATTTTGCCGCCATAAAACTAAAAAGGCTCTACCTTGGGCAGAGCCTTTCGATTGAAGGCTTGCGCCTTACATCATGCGATCATGGCGGAGCGAACTGGCGCTCCGCGATGAATTACGCTGGTACTGCTTCGTTTGGTACAACGGTCACGAATTGCTTCGAGCCAGCACCTTTGACAACGAACTTCACTTTGCCCGCGATCAGCGCGAACAACGTGTGGTCCTTGCCCATGCCTACGCCTTCGCCGGCGCGCACTGGGGTGCCGCGTTGACGAATGATGATGCCGCCAGCATTGATAGCTTGGCCGCCGTAGACTTTAACGCCCAGACGTTTTGATTCTGAATCACGGCCGTTTCGCGTTGTGCCGCCGCCTTTTTTATGTGCCATTTAAGACTCCTTGATAGCTGATTAATTCAAACAGCGGCGATTAGCCGTTGATCGAAACGATTTGGATTTCGGTAAAATTCTGGCGATGGCCTTGATGCTTTTGGTAGTGCTTACGACGACGCATCTTGAAAATTTTGACCTTATCATGGCGACCATGCGCCACAACCGTAACCAGTACCGTTGCACCTTCGACCAATGGAGCACCAAACTTGATGCTGTCGCCCGCGCCTACTGCGAGCACTTGATCGATGGTGATTTCGGAACCAATGTCTGCCGGTATCTGTTCTACTTTAAGTTTTTCGCCAGCGACAACTTTGTATTGTTTGCCACCGGTTTTTATGACCGCGTACATGATTTGAAACCTCATCAAATGTTGAAAGAATTTGTCCCACTGCCATGAAAAGCAAGCCGTGCACAACAGGGGGAACCAGCGATTATACACGGACTGAGAAATTGCGTCAAAAAGTATTCACAAAGCTTGACGATCGTGGTATGTCGACAACCTGACCATCATGTCAGGCTTGCGCCAGGCGGACAGCAAAACGCGCGCCAGTGCCAAGCAGATCAATCAATTGCTCTACAGTCATAGGCAAACGTCACGCACGCGCAAGCCTTGTCGTATAATCGCGGCACCCACAATCTAATGCAGGTTCGCCTTGTCTGACGCTAACAAACACGTTAACCAAAACACCATCGTGCAAACGATTGCCGCCGATATGGACGCAGTCAATACGGTGATCCGCCAAAAGTTGCACTCCGATGTGATTCTGATCAACCAGATCGCTGAATACATCATCAGCGCAGGCGGCAAACGCATCCGTCCCGTGCTGATCTTGCTGGTGGCCAATGCCCACGCCTATCGCGGCACGGCGCACCATGAACTGGCCGCCGTGGTCGAATTCATCCATACCGCCACCCTGCTGCACGACGACGTCGTCGACGAATCGTCGATGCGCCGCGGACGCCAGACGGCCAACGCCCTGTTCGGCAATGCCGCCTCGGTGCTGGTGGGCGATTTCCTGCACTCGCGCTCGTTCCAGCTGATGGTCTCGCTGAATAATATGCGCGTCATGCAAATCCTGTCCGACGCCACCAACGTGATCGCCGAAGGCGAAGTGCTGCAGTTGCTGAACATGCACGATCCGGACGTGACGCAAGACAGCTACCTGAACGTCATCCGCTCGAAGACGGCCAAGCTGTTCGAAGCGTCGGCGCAACTGGGCGCCCTGATCGCCGGCGCCAGCGAAGACGATATCGAAGCGGCTGCCGAATACGGCCGCTCGCTGGGCACGGCTTTCCAGCTGATCGACGACGTGCTCGACTATGCAGGCGACGCCGCGGAAATCGGCAAGAACGTGGGCGACGACTTGCGCGAAGGCAAACCGACCATGCCGCTGATCTGGCTGATGGAAAACGGTACGCCAGAGCAACGCGAACTGGTGCGCAGCTGCATCGAGCAAGGCGACGAACAGCATTTCGACGCCGTCCTGACGGCCATCACCAGCAGCGGCGCCCTCGACTACACGCGCAAGCAGGCGGAAATCGCCGGCCAGCGCGCCGCCGATGCCATCGCCGGCTGGCCGGACAGCGTCTACAAGCAATCCATGCTGCAACTGTGCTCGTTTGCCGTGGACCGCAATCACTGATCGCGATTTGCGCTACAGCAAAGACAACGGCGCCGATGGCGCCGTTTTTTATGCACTGCAGAAAAGCTACGTGCGCTCGTGCGCCATCGCCGCGCCCGCCAATTCCTGCACGATGGCCGGCGCCGCTTCCAGCCGCTCGCTGTAGCGGCTGCCCAGGTAATCGCGGCGGTCGCGCACCAGCAGGGTGAATTTGTACAGCTCCTCCATCACGTCGACCAGGCGCTCGTAATACGGCGACGGCTTCATGCGGCCGTCATCGTCGAATTCCTGGTACGCCTTGGCAACGGAAGACTGGTTCGGAATGGTGACCATGCGCATCCAGCGTCCCAGCACGCGCAAGCCGTTGACGGCGTTGAACGATTGCGAACCACCGGACACTTGCATCACAGCAAGAGTTCGCCCCTGCGTGGGCCGCACGCTGCCCGTTTCCAGCGGCAGCCAGTCGATCTGCGATTTGAACACGCCCGTGACGGCGCCATGCCGCTCAGGGCTGCACCAGACTTGCCCTTCCGACCACAGCGACAGCGCGCGCAACTCCTGCACTTTCGGATGCTCGGGCGACACGCTGTCGACCATGGGCAAGCCGTGCGGGTCGAACACGCGCGTGTCGGCGCCGAAGTGGCGCAGGATGCGTTCCGCCTCCAGGGTCAGCAATTTGCTGTACGAGCGTTCGCGCAAGGAACCGTACAGCAGCAAGATGCGCGGCGCGTGGGTGGATACGCTGGCCGGCGCCAGCTTGTCCAGGTCCGGCACGTCCAGGTGCGCGGCGCTGATGTTCGGCAACTCGTTGGCAAGGTCTGCCATCTCAGGCCACCGGCTTGCCGTCGGCGCCCACCACGGCCTGGCCGTCTTCCTTGGCAAACGCGCCCTGCTGCGGCAGCGGCAGGATTTCCAGCACTTTTTCCGACGGCCGGCACAGGCGCACGCCCAGTTCCGTGACGACGATGGGGCGGTTGATCAAGATAGGATAGGCTTGCATAGCGTCGAGCAGGGCCGCATCGCTCAGTTCAGGATTGGCCAGGCCCAGCTCGTCGTACAGGGCGCCCTTGTCGCGCATGACGGCGCGCACGGTCAGGCCGGCGCGGGCGATCAGGTCGACCAATTCCTCGCGCGAAGGCGGATGCTTGACGTAATCGATGATGACGGGTTCGACGCCCGTGTTGCGGATCAGGGCCAGGGTATTGCGCGAGGTGCCGCACGCCGTGTTGTGATAAATCGTGATCGTCATGTCGTCGTTTCCTTCAGTAAATGTGGTTCGCTGACGCAGCAAGACGCGCCAGCGCAGCAGTTCTCGGTCAAGAAGGCCAGCAAGCCGTTCATGCCCGCATAGTTGGCCGCATAGATGATGGAACGGCCCGCCTTGCTTGCCGTTACCAGATTGGCGTGCGCCAGTTCTTTCAAGTGAAACGACAGCGACGAGGGCGCAATGGCTAGCGCTTCGGCGATTTTCGTCGCCGCCATGCCTTGCGGCCCCGCTTGCACCAGCAGGCGGAACACGGCCAGCCGCGATTCCTGTGCCAGCGCCGCCAGGGCCACGATGGCGGAAGTACTCGTCAGCGGTGTCGCTCCGCTCGCTATTTGCTGTATATTTTCCATATTTCAATAATAGTCGAATTATTGAATTATTTCAAGCCACACGCCTTGGCTACCTATCTTACGTAACCTAGCGCACCGACTGTCATGGCCTATCGGTCTACCTTGATGAAAAATCACTGCGATCGGCATCCCATGACACGCTCGACACCCCTGAAAATCCTCGGCTGGAGCCTGGCCACCCTGCTGGCCCTGGTCGCCATCGTGGTCATCTTTGTGCTGACTTTCGACTGGAACCGCGCGCGCCCCTACATCAACGAAAAGGTGTCGGAAAGCACGGGCCGTACCTTCGTCATCGGCGGCGATTTGCAGGTGAAATGGAAACAAGGGCTGAAAACGGAGCCCGGCTGGCGCCGCTACGTGCCGCGGCCCATCATCAGCGCGCAGGACGTGCGCATGAGCAACCCGGACTGGGCCACGGCCGGCCCGCAGCTGGCCAGCGCGAAACGCATCGACGTGGCCCTCCATCCATTGCCCTTGCTGCAGCACAAGGTGGTGCTGACGGACCTGGCGCTCGACGCGCCGAACATCGCCCTGCAGCGGCGCACCGACGGCAGCAACAGCTGGACCTTCAAGGATAACGGCCCTTCGGCATGGGACGTGGAAATCCAGCGCATGGCCTTCGGCGACGGCGCCATCCGTTATCTGGACGAGGGCATCGCGCTGGACGTGCGCGCCAAGGTCAGCTCGACGGCGCCCGACGCCACGCCGGGCGACGCACCAGGCAGCGCGCCCATGCAGAAATACGGCATCGCATTCACCCTGGGCGGAACCTATCGCAAGGCGCCCGTGACGGGCGGCGGCAAGGCGGGCGCCGTGCTGTCCTTGACCGATAACAACACCGTCTATCCCGTGCAGGCACATGCCGTGCTGGGCAAGAACAAGGCCAGCATCGACGGCACCCTGACGGACCCGCGCTCCTTGTCCGGCATCGATTTGCAGCTGAGCCTGGCCGGCGCCAGCATGGCCGACCTGTATCCGCTGACGGGCGTGCTGCTGCCGGAAACGCCGGACTACGCCACCAAGGGACGCTTGCTGGGCAAGAAAGACGGCGCCACCTGGAACTGGACCTATCAAGACTTCAAGGGCACGGTGGGCCAGAGCGACCTGGCCGGCACCCTGCAATACTTGCCGCGCCAGCCGCGTCCCCTGCTGCGCGGTGAAGTGACGTCGCAGCAATTGCGCCTGGAAGACCTGGGTCCCACCATCGGCGCCGACAGCAATGCGCAGAAACAGGCGCGCGGCAAGGCGCCCGTGCAACCCGACAACAAAGCCTTGCCGGTGGAACAATTCAACACGGCAAAATGGAATGCGCTCGATGCCGACGTAAAATTCACGGGCAAGAAACTGGTGCGCACGCACGACATTCCGTTCAACGATATCGTCGCCCATATCCACATGAAAGACAAGGTGTTGAGTTTGACGCCGCTCAACTTCGGCATGGCCGGCGGCGACATCACCTCGAATATCACGCTCGACGGCCGTCAAAAGACCATCGCCGCGCAAGCCAAGGTGGCGGCGCGTCACCTCAAAATTCGCGAACTGTTTCCCAAGCTGCAATCGATGCAAGCGAGTTTCGGCGAAGTGTATGGCGACGCGGCGCTGACGGGCCACGGCAACTCCGTCTCGGCCATGCTGGCCAGCGCGAATGGCGAACTGGCGGCCACCGTCAGCGAAGGCTCCGTCAGCCAGTTCATGCTGGAACTGGCCGGCCTGAACCTGGCCAACGCCGTCTTCGTAAAAATCTTTGGCGACAAGCAAGTGCACCTCAATTGCATGGCCAGCGACTTCGCCGTCACGAATGGCCAGGCCGACGTGCGCCGCTTCGTGCTCGATACGGACACGGCCGTCGTGAATGTCACGGGCAACGTCAACCTGGCCCACGAAACCCTGGACCTCGACGTGCGCCCGCGCACCAAGGGCGCCCGCATCATCACCCTGCGCACGCCGCTGTACGCGAAAGGCACGTTCAAGAACCCGGACGTGGGCCCGCAAAAAGGCCCGCTGGCCCTGAAAGCGGGCGCCGCCGTGGCCCTGGCCACCGTCGTCACGCCGCTGGCCGCCCTGCTGCCACTCGTCAACGTCGACAAGGCCCCCGACACGGACTGCGCCGCCGTCATGGCGCAAGCAAACGCCACCCGCAAGGCCCCCGCCTCGCCGGCGACGAACGCGCCAGCCAAGAAAGTGAGCGAAGCGGACATCAGGAAGGCCCAGCAGGAAAAGAAATAGACCTTGATGCAACCGCTTGAAAGCCACCCCGCCATCTGCTGTAATGAACGAAAGCGGGGTGTGGCTCAGCCTGGTAGAGCGCTGCGTTCGGGACGCAGAGGCCGGAGGTTCGAATCCTCTCACCCCGACCAGCCCTTTCTCCTTACTGCGCCTGCATCAACTGCTTGCACCTTGACCTGCGCGTTGGTGTCTTGCCGAGAAGTATGATACTAATTACATCATTAGTATCCTGATCACTTTCCGCGCAAGGGCCTGACCGATGTCTTTCCTGATAGTTCTGGCCGCATTGGCCTTCCTGATGCTGGCCGCCTACCGCGGCTACAGCGTAATCCTGTTTGCGCCCGTCGCCGCGCTGGGCGCCGTGCTGCTGACCGATCCGTCGGCCGTGCCGGCCGTCTTCAGCGGCATCTTCATGGAAAAGATGGTGGGCTTCATCAAGCTGTATTTCCCCGTCTTCTTGCTCGGCGCCGTGTTCGGTAAACTCATCGAGCTGTCCGGCTTTTCCCAGTCCATCGTCGTGGCCGCCATTCGCTATATCGGCAGCTCGCGCGCGAATGCCGTCATCGTTGCCGTGTGCGCGGCCCTGACCTATGGCGGCGTGTCGCTGTTCGTGGTGGTGTTTGCCGTGTATCCATTTGCGGCCGAGCTGTATCGCCAGAGCAATATTCCCAAGCGGCTGATGCCGGGCGCCATCGCCCTGGGCGCGTTCTCGTTCACCATGGATACCTTGCCCGGCACGCCGCAGATCCAGAACATCATCCCCACCACCTTTTTCAATACGACGGGCTGGGCCGCACCGTGGCTGGGCACCATCGGCGCCGTGCTGACGGTAATCATGGGCCTGGCTTTCCTCGAATGGCGCCGCCGTTCCGTCATGGCGACGGGCGAAGGCTATGGGGCCGAGGCCGAAAAGGCCAAGGCCGACGTGGGCGACCTGCCCCATCCGTTGCTGTCGGTAGCGCCCCTGGTGCTGGTGGGGGTGGCCAACTTTGCGCTGACCCGGCTGATTCCCCACTGGTACGGTGCCAGTTACTCGCTCACCGCGGAGGCGTTGCCAGGGCTGCATGCGCCCGTGACCACGTCGATCGCGTCCGTGACAGGTATCTGGGCCGTGGAAGGCGCCTTGTTGCTGGGTATCTTGCTGGTCTGCGTGACGGCTTTCGGGCGCATCCGCGCCGCCTTTGCGGACGGCACCAAGGCGGCCGTGGGCGGCGCCTTGCTGGCGGCCATGAATACGGCCTCCGAATATGGCTTTGGCGGCGTCATTGCCGCCCTGCCCGGTTTTCTTGCCGTCAGCAACACCTTGCGCAGCGTGCCCGATCCCCTCGTCAACGCGGCCGTGTCCGTGACGACCCTGGCCGGCATTACGGGTTCGGCCTCGGGCGGCATGAGCATCGCGCTGGCCGCCATGTCGGACAGTTTTATCCAGGCCGCGCAGCAGGCGCACATTCCGCTGGAAGTGATGCACCGCGTGGTGGCCATGGCCAGCGGCGGCATGGATACCTTGCCGCACAACGGCGCCGTGATCACCTTGCTGGCCGTCACGGGCCTCACGCACCGCCAGTCCTACCGCGACATTTTCGGCATCACCGTCATCAAGACGGTGGCCGTGTTCCTCGTCATTGCCCTGTATTACCTGACGGGGCTGGTCTGACCTAGAGCCGTGGCGATGCCGGCTTCGCCACGGCTTGCGCCGGCTTGAACAGATGGCTGATGCCCATGGTCAGCAGCGGACCGGCCAGCGCCAGGTAGGAACTGTCCACGCCGTAGGGATTGCCTGCCAGAAACCAGCCGATGGTGGCGATCACCGAGACGATCACGCCGACGAAGGCGCCGCGCGGCGTGCCGAATTTCGGCGCATAAAAGGCCATCAGCACCAGCACGGCCAGGGTGGCGCGCAAGGCCTTGCCGAGGAAGGCGATCATCAGCAGTTTTTCCGCATACAGCGCCAGCACCAGCGGCAGCAAGCCGGCCACGACGATGGCGATGCGCAGGAACATCAGCGATTTCGCATCGTTCTTCGCCTTGTTGTACCAGGGGTCATAAAAATCCTTCATGGCCAGGGTGGCCGATGCCAAGGTGGTGGCGGAAATGCCGCCGAACAGGGCGCCGGCCAGACCGACGATCATGATGCTGGCGGAAAACGCCGGCATGTGGGCGATCAGGGTCGGGAAGGCGTCGATCGACTTCATGCCCGGATACAACACGGCGCTGCACATGCCGATCAGCGCGGCCATCAGGCCGAACGGAATCATCAACGAAGACACGTAATAGCAGGCGCGCTTGGCCACGGCCGGGTTATCCGTGCTGACGAGGGCCTGGATCACGTATTGCGTGGCGAAGATGGAACCGATGCCGCCGATCATCCAGGCGATGATCTGGCCCCAGCCGATCTCGACCCAGTTGAACATCTTGGCCGGCAGCTGCGCCTGCAGCGCGCCGATGCCGCCGGTTGCTTCCAGCGCATACGCCAGCGCCAGGATCACGCCCAGGTACTTGACGATGGAGTGGGCGAAATTGGTGTACACCACCGAGCGCATGCCGCCCAGACTGACATAAATCACGGTGATGGCACCCACCAGCAGGATGGCCACCGTCTTGTTGATGTGCAGCACGGCCGCCAGCACGGCGCCACCGCTCGCATACAGGGCCACGGCAACGATGCTCAGCGCGACGATGGTAAGGATGGATGCCGCATAGCGCACGGGTTCGCCGTACGTCTGCGCCAGGATGCCGGAAATCGTCGATTGCCCGCTTTCCTTGTATTTTTTCACCAGCACGATGGCCAGCAGCAAAAATCCCAGCGACAGCGCCACCAGGTTCCAGGCGGCGGAAATGCCCAGTTCATAGCCCTTCTGGGCCGTACCGATGCTGACGGAACTACCGATGAATTCCGACAATAGCAGCGCGCCGATCAGGTAAGCGGGATAGTTGCGTCCGCCCGCCGTCATGCCCTCGGCGCTGTTGGCATGCTTGCGCACGCTATACGTAATGTACGACATGAGGGCGAAATAGCCCACCGTGACCGCCGCGATGATGATCAATCTGTTTTCCATCTGTCTACTCCAAGTTTGCTTTTTTTCTTATTATTTTTTCAAAAAAGCTTCCCCTGCCGCGTGCCGGTCTTTGCCGGTGGCGGTGCTCAGGGGCAAAGCGAAATCTTACCCTGCCGGCGACGATACAAAGGCGTGCAGCTGCGCCGTGAAGGTCTGCGCCGCCTCGACATTCGACAAATGCGACGTGGGCACCTGGGCCAGCTGTGCACCTGCCACCTGCCGCTGCAGCCAGCGCGCATCGTCCACCGTGGTGACGGGATCGTGCTCGCCGGCGATGACCAGGGTCGGCACCGCAATCGTGGCCACCTGCGCGCGCAAGTCCGCCTGTGCCAGCGCTGCGCAGCAGGCCGCGTAGCCTTCGGCATCCTGCCCGCGCAGGGTGGCGATCATGCGCGCCACCGTGGCCGCTTCACGCGCGATGAAGGCTGACGTAAACCAGCGCGCGGCGGCGCCATCGGCCACCGTGGCCATGCCGTCGCGGCGCACCTGCGCCGCGCGCGCCAGCCAGGCGTCGGCCGTGCCGATGCGCGCCGCCGTATTCGCCAGCACGAGCTTCGTCAAGCGCTGCGGCTGGTGAATGCCCAGCCACTGGCCCGTCAAGCCGCCCATCGAGATGCCGCAGAACGCGGCACGGGCGATCTCGAGGTGGTCGAGCAGCGCCACCACGTCCAGGCCCAGGCGCTCGATGCCGAACGGCGCGCCGCCGCTGGCCGAGCGGCCATGGCCGCGCGTATCGTAGCGCACGACATAGAAGTCGCTGGCCAGATCCGCCGCCTGGACATCCCACATGGACAGGTCCGTGCCCAGGGAATTCGACAATACCAAGCACGGTTTGCCCCGCTCGCCGTCGGTGCGGTAATGCAGCAGCGTATCTTCCCCGTTCCAGGTGGTCACGACAATTCCGGTATCCGTGTGTTTCATCGCATGTGTCCTTTGCTCTGCGGGTCAGGCATCGCCGTCGCGCACCGACGATGGATGGCGGCACAGCGGCATCACGTCGATCTGCATATAGGGGAACAGCGGCAAGGAGGCGAGCAAGTTGTGCAACTCGTCCACGCTGTCCACATCGAAGACGCTGATGTTGGCGTACTGGCCGGCGATGCGCCACAGGTGGCGCCACTTGCCCTCGTGCTGCAGGCGCTGCGCCAGTTCCTTTTCCGTCTGTTTCAGCTGCGCTGCCTGCTCGGCGGGCATGCTCATTGGCAGGTTCACGTTCATGCGTACATGGAATAACATGGTGTCTCCTTAAGATTTTTATAGGCACTTACAACGCCTAACAAAACCGTAGCGAGCGGAAGAGAGTTGCGGTCGAGAAGCGCAACTGTACGAAGGTACAGTGAGCATCGCAGACCGTAAATCACGACGCGCAGTAGGTTTTGATAGGCGTCTTCAGGCGCGCTGCATGGTGCGTAGTTTGTCCATATCGATCTCGACGCCCAGGCCCGGCCCCGTCGGCACCTGCAGCATGAAGTCGCGGTACACGAGCGGCTCGCGCAAGACTTCCTGCGTCAGCAGCAGTGGCCCGAACAGTTCCGTGCCCCAGGCCAGTTCCGCGAACGTGGAACAGACATGGGCCGTGGCCGCCGTGCCGACGCCGCCTTCGAGCATGGTGCCGCCGTACAGGCCGACGCCGGCCAGGCGCGCCACGGTGGCCACTTCCAGCGCAGGCAGCAAGCCGCCCGACTGGGTGATTTTCACCGCATACACGTCAGCCGCATCGGCCTGCGCCAGCGCCAGCGCGTCGGCGGGGCCGTGCAAGGCTTCGTCGGCCATGATGGCCACGTCGAAGCGCTGCGTCAGGCGCGCCAGCGCGGCGCGGTTGCCCGCCTTGACGGGCTGCTCGATCAGGTCGATGCCGCCCGCTTCCAGCGCGGCGATGCCGCGCACAGCGTCCGTCTCGCTCCAGGCCTGGTTGACATCGACGCGCACGCTGGCGCGCTCGCCCAGCGCCCGCTTGATCTCCAGCACATGGGCCACGTCATCCATCACGTCGCGCAGGCCGATCTTCAGCTTGAAGATGCGGTGGCGGCGCAGTTCCAGCATTTTTTCCCCTTCCGCGATATCGCGCACGGTGTCGCCGCTGGCCAGCACCCAGGCCACGGGCAGCGCATCGCGTACCCGGCCGCCCAGCAATTCCGACAGCGGCACGCCCAGGCGGCGCGCCTGCGCGTCCAGCAGGGCCGTCTCGATCGCGCACTTGGCGAAGCGGTTGCCCTGGATGACCTTGCGCACCCTGGCCATGGCCTTGGCCACCTGGCTCGCTTCCATGCCGACCAGCAGGGGCGCGATATAGGTATCGATATTCGTCTTGATGCTTTCCGGGCTTTCGCCGCCATAGCTCAAGCCGCCGATGGTGGTGGCTTCGCCCCAGCCCGTGATGCCGTCGGCGCAGCGCAGCCGCACCAGTACCAGCGTCTGCGTGTTCATGGTGGCGACGGACAGCTTGTGCGGACGAATGGTGGGCACATCGACCAGGAAGGTCTCGATATTTTGAATCATATTTATTCCGTATAATTCTGTGGAGTGGTGACACGATATGCCCCCAAAGTCCCCACGTCCAACACCGAGTTGGTATGGAACCTATACCTGAAAGGTATGAAGATGGAATTACGCCACTTGCGCTACTTCGTTGCGGTTGCCGAAGAAAAGAACTTCACGCGCGCCGCCGCGCGCCTGCATATCGCGCAGCCGCCGCTGAGCCGGCAGATGCAGCAGCTGGAAGAAACCTTGGGCGTGGCGCTGATCGAAAAGGGTTCGCGGCCCTTGCGGCTGACGGAAGCGGGCGAATTTTTCCTCGCCCATGCGCGCCCGCTGCTCGACCAGGTGCGCGACCTGAAGGCGATGACGCAGCGCATCGGCAAGCTGGAACGCACGCTGTCGATCGGCTTCGTCGCCTCGACCCTGTACGGCGAATTGCCCGACGTCGTACACCGTTATTGCGAGCGCCACCCCGAGGTCGACGTGACCCTGCATGAAATGACGACGGTGGAGCAGATCAAGGCCTTGAAGGAAGGCCGCATCGACGTGGGTTTCGGGCGCCTGAAAAGCGAGGACCCCAGCATCCGCCGCATCCTGCTGCGCGAAGAGCGCCTGGTGGTGGCCCTGCCGCCCGGGCACCGGCTGGCCCATGGCGAGGGCGGCCTGCGCCTGGCGGACCTGACGCATGAAACCCTGCTGGTCTATCCGAAAGCGCCGCGCCCCAGCTTTGCCGACCAGGTGCTGGCCATGTTCAGCGACGGCAATGTCACGCCCGGCCCCGTCACGGAAGTGCGCGAACTGCAGATTTCCATGGGACTGGTGGCGGCCGGCCAGGGCATCTCCATCGTGCCCGAAAGCGTGCAGGCTATGCATCACCGCAACGTGGTGTACCGCAAGCTGGACGACAAGCATGCGTTCTCGCCCATCCTGTTCAGCATGCGGCACATGGACCGCTCGCCCGAGCTGGAAAACATTCTCGCTGCCGTGTATTCGATCTACGATGAACACGGCATTGCGCACGTCAAGGAAAGCCTGTAACAGGCACCTGCTACAGCGGCGCGTCGGCCAGCAGTTCGGGGCGCAGCGCGCGGATGCGCAGTTCCGTGAAATAGCCGCCCGCCTCGTTGTAGCGCAGGTAGTGGCGGCCGCAATTGAGGCAGCGTGCTACCTGGCTCAGATTGGCGGGATAGTAGCGTGGCGCGATGGGCGCGTCCACGCTGTCGTAGCGCGTGCCGTGCGGGTGATACTCGTCAAACGTCGGTTCCTCGTACGGATCTTCGCGCAGGGTGCCGATTTCTTCGAAGCGGTCCAGCTCCAGCGAGGTGGGAAGGCGCTGCCAGGCGTCCAACGGAACGGCGCAGCAGCTGCATTTCTGGCTAACCGCAGCCGACGCGGCGGCCAGTGCGGACAAGGCGGGAAAATCGATGAATACCATGGTTCAGCCTATGCAAGGGGCGGCCCATGGCAACGAGCCGGGCCGCGCCCCTTATTCTAGCGCAGCCACATCCGGCCGACACGCGGCCCACATTTTGCCAGGCCCAGCTCCAGCAGCATCAGCAGGCCGCCGGAGATGAGCAGCAGCGGCATCAGCGCACACATGCCAGCCGCCGTCATCCAGGCCAGCGTGGAAGGCGAGGTCCAGGCGCCCGGCAGCAGCTTGGGCAAGCCCAGCGAACCAGGCAAGCGCCGCTTGAAAAACATCATCCAGCCCGACACGAGCGAAAACAGCACGCTGGCGCCGAACAGCAGCAACAAGGCCTGGTTCCACCAGCCGAATTCGCCGCGATGAAACGGGATGCCGATGGCCGTCGCCTTGCCGAACGCCGTCTGCGCCTCCCACCCCGCATAGTACAAAGGCTTGCCGCTGTAGGCGTCGAATTGCAGGTCGAAGCGCAAGGTGGGCTGGCTGCGGTCGGCCATGGTGGCGCGCCACACATCGTCCTGGCTGACGGGCGCCGTCAGCTGCACGGCGATGGCGGGCGCATGGCTGCGCGCCACCTGCCACGCATCCTGCCAGTCGAGCGGGGCGCCCTCCTCGTTTGAGTGCAGGCCGCGCGGCACGGGCGGCGGCGCCTGGCCGCTGACGTCGCGCAGCGCGCGGATGCGCCCGCCCGCCTGCTGGCTCCACGTCAGCCCCGTCGTCAGGATGACGACACTGACGATGCCGAGCGCCACGCCGAGAAAAGCATGCCATTGGCGCCAGCCATTGCGCCCGCGCGCGCCCCGCTTCGGCAAGCCCGCTTGCGCGCCGCGCGGCCACCACAGGACCACGCCCGTCACCAGCATCACCATCAGCCAGCTGGCCGCCAGTTCGATCATCCAGCGCCAGCCATCGTTTTGCAGCAGGCGCGAATGCAGCTTTTTCGCCCAGTTGCCGAAGCGCTCACTGCTGGCCAGGCTGCCCAGCACGCGCGCGTCATAGGGGTTCACATATACGACGGCGGCTTGCGCGGGCAGGCCGAACTTCGGCCTGACGGGCGTGGCCGGCGCGGCATGTCCGCCATGGCCCGCATGTTCATCCTGCGCGCCGCCGGGCGGCGCGAACGCCACCTGCACCGCGTCATCCTGCTGAAACGGCGGCACCACGTGCTGCACCGCCCAGCCACGCGGCGCCGCCCGTTCGGCCGCCGCCACGGCGGCATCCAGCGGCAGCATGGCGCCCTGCGGCGCCACATGGTCAAGGTGCTGGTACAGCCTTGCCTCGATCTGCGGCGTGAATACGTACAAAATGCCCGTCAGGGTGGCCACCAGGGCAAACGGTGAAGCGATCAGCGCGGCCCAGAAGTGGATGCGCCAATACAGGCTTTTGCGCCGTGCGATGAGAAAAGTTGCGTCGTCCATGGCCATCCTCACAGTGCGTTGAATGTATAGCCTAGGCCCAGCATCACGCTGCGCGGCGCGCCGGGCGTGTACTGGTTCTGGCTGTTCGGCGCATAGCTGCCCGTGCCCGCATAACTGCTGCTGGCCGAATCGGCATAGCGTTTATCTGCCAGGTTGCGCACCTGCGCCCACGCTTCCAGCCCGCGCGCGAGCTGGTAACTGGCGCGCAGGTTCAGCAAGGCGTGCCCCTTGTACTCCACCGTGTTGGCATTGTTCATCCAGTAGCGCCCCTGGTGCACGGCTTCGAGCGCGATACGCGCGCCGGCCACGGGCTTGTAGCCGATCTCGATCGAGGTGATATCGCGCGGCGCCTGCGGCATGGTGCGGCCGCTGTAATCGAGAGTGGAGGACACCTGGTAGCGCAGGTAGCGGTGGCGCGCGATGGCCGTGGCGAAGCGCGCGTCGAACGGGCCACTGTCGTAGTTCAGGCCCAGCTCCAGGCCTTCGCTGCGCGTGCGTCCCGCATTGCGGTTTTCGCTGTTGCCCGGCGAGAGCGTGTAGCTGACGATGGTGTCGCGCCCGTCGAGCCGGTACAGGGCCGTGTCGAGTTTCAAGCGGCCCTGCAAGAAGGCCCAGCGCAAGCCCAGCTCATAGTTGTTGTAGACGGACGGCTGCAGGTCGGCGATGCCCGTCTTGCCATACAGTTGGCTCACCTCGGGCGGCGTAAAACCCTGGCTGACGTTCGCATACGCGCTGCCCGCATGGCCGATGGCATAGGTGGCGCCCAGCTTCGGGCTCACGTGCGAAAAGCTGCGCGACTCGTCGGGCGCGCCATAATTGACGCTGCCGCCGGGCGCCAGCCTGTTATGGTAATCGTAGCGGATGGCGTCCGAGCGGCCGCCCAGCACCACGCGCGTGCCCGCTAGGGGGGAAAACTCCCATTGCGCGAAGACGGCCGTGTTGAGGATATCCGTCTGGTAGTCGCGCACGCCCTGCGGATTGCTGGCATTGGCCAGGGAGTAGCGCAGGTAGCGGCCCGTGGCGGCATCGCGCACGATGGATAGGTTATCGCTGACAAAGGGATTGTCGCTCTTGTCCACATACACGCCGGCGATCAGGCGCGAACGCAGCCACGCGAATTCCTGCTGGTGTTTCACGTCCAGTCCCAGCGAATCGACGTGGTTGTTGTTGATGACGCCCTTGCACAGCATGCCCGCGCAGCTGCCGATGGAATACGCGGGAATCTGCCCATGGTCGTTCTTGCGCGTAAACACGGTGACGGTGCTCGTGCCATTGGCCGTCGTCGCGCCCTCCCACGCCAGATTCATGCGCGTGGTCTTGTCCTTGCGGTAGGTGAACGTGTTCAGGCTCTTGCCGGGGTCATTGCGGTAATCGTTCTCGAACAGGCTGCCCGTCATGGCCGCATCGAGATCCGTGCGGACGATAGTGGCGCGCAGTTGCGAGGTGGGGCTGAGCGCATAGTCGGCGCGCAGCGAGAACGAATCCTTGTCGCCATAGCTGTACTCTTGCCAGTTGTCGCGCGAACGGCGCGAGCTGTAATGGGAAAAGCGCAATCCCAGCGGGCCCCAGGTATCGCTAGCGGAAGTGTCGTAGCGGGTGAAGCCGGCCACGCTGTCGCGTCGCACGCCCACCTTGGCCGTCGGCGTGGCGCTGGCGCTGGCCGTCAAGAAATTGACGGCGCCGCCCACCGCATTGCTGCCGTACAGCGAGGAGGCGGCGCCCTTCACCACTTCCACGCCGCTGGCGCCCGCCATGTTCATCTCGTTGAGCGAGTTATGGTTGAAGACGCCCAGCGGGCGGATGGGAATGCCATCTTCCAGGTACTGGTAGACGGCATTCGTGCCGATCGGCTGGCGGATGCTCATGCTGTGCTGCTCGTTGCCCAGGTCATTCCAGTACACGCCGGCGATGCGGTTGAGGATATCGCCCATGGTCTTGGGCTTGTCGCGTTCCAGGGTTGTGGCATTGACGACGCCGATGGCCTGTGGCGTCTCGGACAGCCACGCTTGCGCGCGCGAACCGGAAACGACGACGGTGTCGATGGCGTGGTCAAGTTGCTGCGCCCGCGCGCAGGGGTAAGCCACGGTGATGGCCGCGGCCAGCACCAACAGTTTCTTGTTCATGTGATTCTCGTTTAAGTGTGCGGATGCGGCGCGTCACACCGCAAGGCGGACAGCGCCAACATTGAAAATGCAAGGACTTAGACGAGTGCGGGCGGCGCGCGCGATTGCGCGGTGGACCAGATGAACAGCGGAGACGGCGACTGGTAGTACAGGGCCGGGAAAATGGCCGTGCCGCCGGCGACGGGCAGCGGCAGCACGGGACTGGGCGGCAAGCCGACGGAACCTGCATGCGTGGAACAGAAGGCGCAATGCTCCATCTGCATGGCCTTGCCGCCGGACTTGCCGTCGGCGCCGCCATCATCGTCGACCTGGACGAAACGGATGCCGGCCACCGAGCAGATTTCCGCCCAGCCGGAGCCGGACTCCTGCTTGGCATTGGCGACGGCCTGGGAAACCGATGGCGCGAGCGCCGCCAGCAGGATCGCGAAACAGGCGATCCAGGCGGCAAAGCGGCGCGTGAACAAGGTCATTCCCATGGCCGCATTTTACCAGCGGCCGCCGGGACTGGGTAGCGGAAAGCGGCTCAGGCGGCCGGACAGGCGGCGTTGCCGTTGTCAAAAGCGCGCACCACGCTCGCCGTATCGGCGGCGATGCGGTTCACGGCGCGGCGGTGACCGAGCACCAGTTCATCGTAGCCGGTGCCCACCTTTTCATTGGCTATCGTGCGGCAAGTCACTACTTTGCTGGTGGCCAGCTGGCGCACGCTCCACACGGCGTCGATCAGCGCATATTGGCCCATCACGGACTCGAAACGCTGCACATTGGTGCTGATGCGGTACACGGGCAAGTTGTCCGGATGCGGCGTGCGGAACACGTCGATGGCGCCCAGGTCGTTCGTCACGGCCGTCGACAGGGCCTGGCCGATCTCGCCGGCCAACGGCCCCGCCCAGCGCTGCTGCTCCAGCAATTCGATGCGCCCCGATGGCGCCGTCACGACAAACTGGTTACGGCTCACCTGCTGCGGCACGCTGACGGCCAGCACCTCGACATAGTATTTGACGGGTTTGGCCGGCTGCGCGTCGGCGCCGCCGCTGAGCGTATAGAAATGCTCGGGCTGGGGCGTGGAGCAGGCGCCCAGCAAGATGGCTGTCATCAAAAGCGCAAAAATTGGCTGCTTCATTTTTTCTCATCTCCTTTTTTACCGCGGATCAGGGACTCTGGGTGGCGTTCCAGGTAATCCGACAGGGCATTGAGCGATTGCAGGGTTTGCGTCAGCTGCTGCAAGGCCTGGCGCACGTCCGACTGCAGCGGCGAATCCTTTTGCAGCACCTGTTCGGCCGTGCCGAAGGTCTGTTTCGCCGCCGTCAAGGTATCGCGCATTTCCGGCACCACCTGGCCATCGAGCTGCTTGAACAGGGTATTGGCCTGCTTGATGGTGGCGTTCAGATTATTGCCGATCTCCGCATACGGTACCTGATCGAGCTTGCGGGCGATGCTGGCGATCTGCGTCTGCAATTCGTCGAGCGTGTTCGGCACGGTCGGCACTTCCAGCGGATACTTGTTCGCGTCGAGCACCACCTTCGGCGCTTTCGGGAAGAAGTCCAGCGCGATGTACAGCTGGCTGGTCAGCAGGTTGCCCGTGCGTAGCTGGGCGCGCAAGCCACGGCTGACCATGCGTTCGAGCAGCTGGTGGCCGGCCGAACCTTCCTCATCGTCGACAGCGGCCTTGAAGCGCATGCCCAGGCGGGCCGGGTACAGATTGACGGTGACGGGCATGCGGAAGTTCTTCTTCACGGGATCGAACTCGATGCCGACCGAACGCACCTCGCCCAGCACGATGCCGCGGAAGTCCACCGTGGCGCCGGGCTGCAAGCCGCGCAGGGACTGGTCGAAATAGAACACGGTGGTGATGGCCTGGCCATCGGGTTCGCGCATGGCGCTGGCCTCATCGGCCGCCAGGCGGAAATTGGTATTGGCCGGTGCCGGCTCTTCGGGCTTGCGGCCATTTTCCGCCTCGAAGGCGATGCCGCCCACCAGCATGGCCGCCAGGGACTGGGTGTTCAGCTTGAAGCCGTTCGAATCGAGGCGCACATCGACGCCGCTGGCATGCCACCAGCGCGCGTTCTTGCCGACGAACTGGTCGTACGGCGCGTTCACGAAGACGGACATGGTGATGCCGTTGCCATCCTTGTCCAGCGCAAAGCTGACCACCTTGCCCACGCGCAGGCGGTGGAAGAACAGGGGTGAACCCACGTCGACGGAGCCGAGGCTTTCCGCATGCAGGGTGTACAGCTTGCCCTTCTGGTCGCCGGCCACGGCGGGCGGACTTTCCATGCCGATGAAGTTGTCTTTCTTCGCTTCCGACTTGCCCGTGTCGACGCCGATGTAGGCGCCCGACAGCAAGGTGCCCAGCCCCGTCACGCCGCTGGCGCCGATCTGCGGGCGCACCACCCAGAAACGCGAATCGGCGGTAGCGAAGCGGCGCGCTTCCTTGCTCATGTCGATCGTCACCAGCACCTTGCTCAAGTCCTCGCCCAGTGTGATGGCGCGCACCTGGCCGATATCGACATCCTTGTACTTGACCTTGGTCTTGCCAGGCTCGAGTCCTTCGGCGCTCTTGAAGCTGACCGTCACCGTAGGCCCCTGGTCGAGGATGGACTTGGCGGCCAGGCCGGCGCCGATCAGCGCGGCCAGCAGCGGGATGAGCCATACCAGCGACGGCAGCCAGCGGCTGCCCTGTTCTACATCAGGCTCCGGCAATGGACGGCCACCCGTTTCGGCATGGTCGCCTGCTTCTTTGTCAGACATGCTGTTCTCCAATCACTGTATTGTTTCCGGTATTTGTCACCACCACGGGTTCTTCCTCGCCGGGCACCTGCCCGTCGACGGGGTCCCAGATCAGGCGCGGGTCGAACTGCATCGCCGCCAGCATGGTCAGCACCACCACGGCGCCAAAGGCCAGCGCGCCAGGACCGGCCGTGATCACGGCCAGCGACTTGAAGCGCACCAGCGCCACCGTCAGGGTGACGACAAAGATGTCGAGCATGGACCAGCGGCCGATGAATTCGACCATGCGGTACAAGATGGTGCGCTGGCGCGGCCGCCAGCGCGAACGCCGCTGCGCAGTGAACGCCAGCAGCGCCAGCACGCCCAGCTTCAGCATCGGCACGACCACGCTGGCGATGAAAATGATGATGGCCAGACCTTTCGAGCCGCTGGTCCAGAACAGCACCACGCCGCTCATGATGGTGTCGTCCTGCGCGCCGAACAGCGATTGCGTCACCATCACGGGCAGCAGGTTGGCAGGAATGTAGAGGATCATGGCGGCGGTCAGCAAGGCCCAGGTGCGGTTGATGCTGTCCGGTTTGCGCACGTGCAGGGCCGTGCCGCAGCGCACGCAAGCCAGGTGCCTGCCCTTGCCCAGCGGCGGCGCCACCAGGCCGCAGGCATGGCAGGGCAGCACCTTCTCGCCCGGTGCGAAGGCCTTGTAGCGGATGCCGGGCAGCGCTTGCCGCGTCAGGTTGTCGCCCAGGTTCCACAGGGCCTTGGGGTCGAACGAGACGACGATGGCCAGCATCAGGGTCAGCGCGCCAAACGCGAACAGCCCCGGTTGCGGCAGCACCGTGGCCAGGCTGGTCATCTTGACGACGGTGATCAGGATGCCGATCATCAGCACCTCCGTCATGCCCCATTCGCGCGCCGTCTGCACGGCGCGCAGCACGCGGTTAAAGCCGGGCACCTTGACGCCGCCGCGCAGGCCCAGCGCCACGTACAGCAGGGAACCGAGTTCGATGGCGGGAAAGAGGATGGTAAACAGGAAGACCATCGTCGCCACGATGTGCATCTGCTCGGACCACAGCACGCGGATGGAACCGAGCAAGGTGGCGCTGGAAGTGAGGCCATTGACGTCGAGTTCGACGATAGGGAAAAACTGGGCGATCAGGAAGACAAAAGCGGCGCCCAGAGTGAGCGCCACCACCTTGGTCAATTCGGCCGATGCGCCCTGCGCATGCGCGCCGCGATACAGCACCGAGCGGCAACGGATGCAGCGCGCCTTTTCGCGGGGACGCAGCGGACGTTTGCGGTACAGCACGCCGCAGTCATGACAACTAATCAGGTCGTATCGGTGCACAGTGTGAAGTTTGCCGGCGCCTGAAGCGCGACTATCCCATGTCAATGCCAGCCATCATGACAGAGTTGGCATTTTTCTGCACTACAGCATTATTCTTTTCCACGCTCCCGCAGCAGCGCCTCCACGGCGCGGCCGATTTGCAGCACTGTATCGTCGGCGCCCGCCAGGCCGCAAATGCCCAGCCCCACGGGCAGCTCGCCGTCGGCGTGGCAAGGCAGCGACAGCGCGCAGCCGTCGAGGAAGTTGATCACGCTGGCGTTGCGCAGCACCAGGCCATTCGTGGCAAAAAAAGTGGCGTCATCCGCTTCCAGCGGCGCGACTTCCGGCGCCTGTATGGCCACGCTGGGCATCAGCCAGGCGTCGAACGGCGCCAGGCGCCGCCGGGCGACGCCGATCAGGCGCGCGCGCGCATCGAGCAGGTCGATGTAGTCGGCCGCGCCCTGCTGCTGACCGCGGCGGATGCGCGCCGCCACGCGCTGGTCGTACTGTGCACCCTTCTCTTCAAGTAATATCCTGTGCCAGTGCCAGGCTTCCGCCGCCACCAGCCCGCCGCCGCCATTGATCGTCGGCAGCTCCAGCAATTCGGGGAAATCGAACTGTTCTACCTGCGCGCCAGCTTGCCGCAGCTTGTCCAGGGCAGCATCGAAAGCCTGCTGCACCTGCGGCGCCACATGCGTACCGACATAGTCCAGGGTAAAGCCAAAGCGCAAGCCTTTCAGTGCTGGCGCCTGCGCGCCGATGTCATGGCCCGACAGCGCTGCGTACAAAATGGCGCAGCAATCGACACTGTGCGCGATGGGACCGGCCGAGTCGAGGGAGCGCGACAGCGGCACCGTGCCCGCCAGCGACACGGCAGCCGCCGTCGGCTTGAAGCCCGTCAAGCCGCAAAAGGCGGACGGGATGCGGATCGAGCCGCCCGTGTCCGTGCCCAGCGCGCCGGCCGCCATCCCCAGCGCCACCGTCACGGCGCCGCCCGAGGTGGAGCCGCCCGCCAGGCGCGTGCCGTCGTGCGGATGGCGCGGCGTGCCGTAATGGGGATTCAAGCCCAGGCCGGAAAACGCGAATTCGCTCATGTTAGTGCGGCCCAGCAGGATGGCGCCAGCCGCGCGCAGACGCGCCACGGCACCGGCATCGGCAACGGCGGGCGGCGCATCGGCCAGCGCCAGCGAGGCGGCGCTGCTGACCTGTCCCTTGACGTCGAACAGGTCCTTGATGGACAGGGGAATGCCCGCCAGCGGCGAAGGCACCAGGCCGGCCGCGCGCGCCGCATCGCTGGCGCGCGCTTCCATCAGCGCCTGTTCGCCATCGAGGCTGACATACGCATGGCCGCCCTGCGCCCGATGCGCCTCGGCGCGCGCCAGCATCTGCTCGGTCAATGCCACGCTGGTGGTGCGGCCGGCGGCCAGGTCGGCCGCCAGTTCACGGATGGTCTTGGTCATTGTATTTATCCTTCCACAGGCAGGGTTTGCACGGCATAGCGATGCTGCAGGCGGCGCTGCAAGGCTGGATCATACAGCTCCAACTCGAACGCGTCGCCATGGCCCATCTCGCCAATGATGGGCTGCGTGCCGCAGAACATGGCGCTGCCCACGGGCAGAGTCGCCTGCCCCGTGTAGCGCAGGATCAGGTCTTCCGGCGACAGCATGCGCGTCACGGGGCCATCCTGGTACAGGGCCGGCACGCCGGCGCGCTCGCGCCAGGAGCGCATCTGCAGCTGGTCCCAGTGGTCCGCCACATCGGCATAGCGCCACAAGGTGTCGCCCACGGGCTTGCCGCACATCTGCTTCGACACCGTCACGCCATAGCTTTCCACCTTGCGGTCCGTATGGTCGGAGCCGATGCCCACCAGCAGGCCGTATTCGGTGGAGAACAGCACGAATTCGGCCTCGCCGGACGAATCGCGGCCCGGCACTTCGATGGCGGCATCGCTGGACAGCAGCGCCGCCGCCACGCGGTAAAAGGTCGGCACGCTTTTCGGGCGCGCCACGCCGATGGCTTCCAGTTCGGCGATATGGTGTTCGACCATCGCCAGGTCGCGGCCCGTCCAGCCAGCGATGATCAGGTTGTCGATGTCGAAGGTGACGGGGCCGTGGCCCGCCAGGTTGAAGGTATGGGTAGTCATGGTATCTCTTTACTCCTCAAGAGGGCCGCGGCCCGTTTCTCTGGCTGCGAAGACGGCGGCACCGGTGATCAGCAGGGCCGCCGCTACATACAGCGAGACGGCCATGGTGCTGTTGTACGAGCGGTACAGGCTGGCGATGACGAGCGGTGCAAAGCCGCCGCCGATGACGCCGGCCAAGGTATAGGCCAGCGAGGAACCCGCATAGCGCACCTTGGTGGGGAATTGCTCGATGACGAAGGCCGCTTGCGGGCCGTACATGATGGCGTGGATGACCAGGCCCACGACGACAGCCGTGACGATGGCGGCCGGACTGGCCGTGTCGAGCAGGGTGAAGAAGGCAAACGCCCACACGAGTCCCAGCACGGCGCCCAGCGCATATACGGGTCGGCGGCCGATCTTGTCCGACAGCGCGCCAAACACGGGCACCGACAGCGCATTGCAGGCCGTGCCGATCATGATGGCGGTCAGCGCCAGCGTCGACGACAGGTGCAGTACCGTCGTCACATACGTCAGGGTGAACACCACCACCAGCGCATACAGCACGTCCGAGCCGATGCGCACGCCGCCGGCGATCAGCAAACGGCGCCAGTAGAGGCGCAGCACGTCGCCGATCGGCGCTTCCGCCTTCGCATCCTTCTGGTCAAGTTCCTTGAACAGCGGCGTTTCCTCGATGCCGCTGCGTATCCACATGCCGAAGGCCACCAGCAACAGGCTGGCGATGAACGGCATGCGCCAGCCCCAGTCCATGAACGCTTCATGCGGCAGCAGGTAGGTGATCAAACCGATGCAGCCAGTGGCCAGCAAGGTGCCGAACGACGGCCCCACCTGCGTCCACGAAGCGTTGCGGCCCCGTTTGTCCGGCGCGCCGTGTTCGACGGAAATCAGCACGGCGCCCGCCCATTCGCCACCCAGCGCGATGCCCTGCACGAAGCGCAGGGCCACCAGCAGGACCGGGCTCCAGATGCCAGCCGTCGCATACGTGGGCAAGAGGCCCATCAAGCCAGTCGTCACGCCCATCAGCATCAGGGTCACCACCAGTACCCAGCGGCGTCCCAGCTTGTCGCCCAGGTGGCCGAAGATCACGCCGCCGATGGGACGCGAGATATAGCCGACGGCGTACGTGGAAAAGGCCAGGATGGTGCCCGTCAGCGGATCGAAAGAAGGGAAAAACAGGTGGTTGAAGATCAACGCCGCCATGGTGTTGTAGACGGTGAAGTCATACCATTCCAGGGTCGTTCCGACCATGCTGGCCGTGGCCAGGCGTCCCGTTTTTGGCTTGTCGCCCGGTGCCTGGGCCGCCGGATGCGCAGCGTTTGCCGTTGTATATGTGGTCATTGCCTACCTCTCTCGTCAGTTTTATTGCAGGTCCGGTGCAGGATGCTTTGCCCTGCGCCGTGGCCCGTGTCTCGTGTTATCAGTGCCGGCAAGATACGCGCGGCCGTGTCAGGCCGCGTGCAGGTCGGCCTCGCGCAACTGCCAGGACAGTTGCAGGATGGCCGTCTGTTCGCCGTCGAGGCCCAGCGCCGCGCTGGCGGCATTGGCGGCGGCCATGGCGGCGCTTTCCGACGATGCGTCGATCAGGAAAATCGGGTCGAGCACGCGGCCCTCCTTCTGCTCCGCCGGCAGGGGGCCGGACAGGTTCGCGTCGGGCGTCAGCAAGCGAGTGGCAATGACGCCATCGATCTGCAGCAATGTCGCCCCCAGCGCGGCCATGGCGGCCACGGCTTGCGCATCCTGACCGATCGCCGACGCGCCCAGGCGCAACACGGCCAGCCAGGCGCCCGTACCCATGCCCGTTTCCGCCTCGATGGCGCAGACGCGGCGCATCGGGTCCACCATGCGCTGCAGATTCGTCACCGACCATGGCGTCTGCTGGCCGAAAGCCTTGAAGTAGTCGGGCGTCTGGAAGGCGCCCAGCGAATCGGTGCGGTACAGGCCCAGGTATTTGCGGGGACCGCGCACGCCCTGGTAGCGCGTGCCGCTGACAAAACCGGGAATGCGCACGCGCTCTTCCACGTGTTCGCGGTCATACCAGCGGTTGAAATCGCGTTCGTGTTCCGGGTCGGCGCTGGTCCAGACAAACAGGATGCCGGGCAAGGTGGGGGAGGTCGTCATGATGGTTCCGTTCTGCGTGATGGGTGGTATGCCAGCCCAGAATAGGTGGCACGCCATCACTTGGCAAACGGGTTATTCTGAACGCGACTGATAAGTTTTTCTTATGGGTCGCGGTGACAACAGCAATTTAATTCTCACATCCGCGCACCGGCGCCATACTCTTCGCCCAGCCCCAGGGTGAACCTGGCCGCCTCCTCGCATGCCAGCATGGCCACCAATTGAATCGCTTCCGTGGTGAGGTCTTCGCTGTAACTAATGACGATGCGCTGCGGCGCCAGGCTGCTGGTACAGGGAATCAGGGCGATGTGGCCCTGCTCGATTTCCTCGCGCAGGGGCGCCAGCGGCAGCACGGCGATGCCGAAACCCGCTTTGACCAGCCGCACGATGGCGGAAATCGAGCTGACGCAATGCACGCGACCCAGCTGCACGCCCTCGTCCTGGCACAGCGCCTTCAAGGCGGAATGGGGCTGCGAGCCCCGGTTCATGGTGATGATCGGATGCTGCGCCAGTTGCGCCACCGTGAATGGCTTGTCCGTGTCGGGCCAGTCGGCAGCCCGGCCCGCCCAGCCCATGGCGATGGCGCCTCTGCCCGTGCTGCGGAGATGGTCGCCCGTCAGCATGTCCGTCTGCAGCGCGATATCGAGCTCGCCCTGCTGCAGCTGTTCGTGCAGGCGGCGAGTCGATTCCGACGTCAATTGAATCTCGATGCCCGGATAGCGCTCCTGCACCCGCTGCAGGAACGGAATCAGCCAGGTATGCACGATGGTTTCGATGACGCCGATGCGCACTTCGCCCGTGATGTGCGCGGGCGAGGAATTGGCCGCATACATGTCGCGGCACAGTTCCAGCATGCGCTCGGCGTACACGAGCAGGTTGCGCCCGGCGAAGGTCAGGCGGATTTCACGCGCGTCGCGGTCGAACAGACGCGTGCCGAAATCCTGCTCCAGCGAGGCGATGCGGTTCGAGATGGCCGCCTGCGTGATGTGCAGCTTGTCGGCCGCCGTGCGGAAGCTGCCCAGCCGCGCGGCCCAGACAAACGCTTCGAGAAAACGGGTATTCAATGGGGCTCTTCTTCACAGTTTGAATGTCCGCCCCATTGTAAGCCAAAGTCAGCGACCTTATTTTTGCGCCAGGAAGTCCAGCAGGGTCAGGGCGACGATCTTGCTGGCCTTGCGCAAATCGTCGAGCGCCAGGCGCTCGTCGGCCTTCTTCGCATTCGATTCGGGCACCGTGCGCGGACCGGCGCCATACAGCACGGCAGGGATGCCCCGCTCGCCATACAGACGCGCATCTGCATACAGGGGCGTGCCGACGGCGGGAATCGTTTCGCCGAGGATGGCTTGCGCATTTTTCTGCAGGCTGCCCACCAGCTGCTCGGAACCGGGCAAGGGACGCAGCGCGTGCGAGAGCAGCAGGCGGCGAATCTCGAGGCGGATGCCGGGCTCGCCCCGCACGGCGTCTTCGATCAGCGCGCGCACCTGCGCTTCCACCGCTACCGGGTCTTCTTCCGGAATCATGCGGCGGTCCATCTTCATGACCACCTTGCCCGGCACCACATTGGTATTCGTGCCGCCGTCGATGCGCCCCACCAGCATGGTGGGCGAATCGATGCCCGCCACTGCGGATTTGATCTTTTTCAGCTCCGGCAGCTGGCCGTAGATGGCGTTGAGGATCTTGTTGGCCGCCTGCAGCGCGTCGTGTCCCGTCTCCGGCATGGAGCCGTGGCCCGACTTGCCGTGCACGGTGATTTCCAGCTGCAGGCAGGCGTTATGGGCGGTGACGATGCCGTAGCTGAAACCGGCGGCGATGACGAAATCGGGCTTCGTCAGCTGCTGCTCCAGCAGCCAGCCCGGCCCCAGCAAGCCGCCGAATTCCTCGTCGTACGTAAAATGCAGCTCAAGCTGGCCCTTCAAGGGAATGCCCAGCGCCTCGAGCGCGCGCGCGGCAAACACATAGGTGGCGAAATCGCCCTTCGACACGGCCGTCGCGCGGCCGTAGATATAGCCGTCGTCGATCTGGCCGCCATACGGCGGGTACGTCCAGTTGTCGCCGGGCGGCACCACGTCGCCATGCGCATTCAGGGCCACCGTCGGCCCGCCCGCGGCATACGGCCGGCGCACGATCAGGTTGGTGATGCTTTGCATGCCGTACGCTTCCACCTGCGCCGCTGGCACCGCGTGCTTTTCCGCCTGCCAGCCATACGCCTGCAGCAGCTGCGCCACCAGGTCCGCATGGGGCGCGTTATTGCCGGGCGGCGTATCCGTCGGCTGCTGCACCACCTTCTGCAAAAAGGCGACTTCCTCGTCGAAGTGTTCGTCGATCCAGGCCGTGATTCGTTCTGCGTGCGTTGTCATTTTGTTCCTTGCATGGTCTGTTGCAGCCAGACGCCCAGCTCACTGCGCTCGGCGTCCGTCATATTGGTCAGGTTCCCGATCGGCATGGCCTTCAGTTCGATGGCCTGCTTGTAGATTTGCGCCGCGTGCTGGCGGATTTCGACTTCATTATCCAGCATCATGCCGGCCGGCGCCGTGGCAAAACCCGGCTGCGTGGGCTGGGCCGAATGGCAGGTGGCGCAGCGTTGAGCGATGATGGCATGCACGGCCTTGAACTGCGCGGCAGGGTCCACCGCCGGCGCGGCCGCCACGGCCACGGGCGCCTTGGGCGCGATGGCCACGGCCACGGCCACCAGCAAGGCCACGCCGAGGGCCGGATAGCGCCACTCGACGCGGCCCTTGTGGCGCAGGTTGAAGAAGTGGCGGATGAAGACGCCGGCCGCCATGATCAGCGCCAGCACCAGCCAGGCGTGATCGTTGCGGTAGGTCATCGCGTAGTGGTTGCTGATCATGATGAACAGCACGGGCAACGTAAAATAATTGTTATGCACGCTGCGCTGCTTGGCCTTCAAACCGTGCTTGGGATCGGGCAGCTTGCCGGCGGCCATGGCTCCGACCATCTTGCGCTGGCCGGGAATGATCAGCATCAGCACATTGGCCACCATGATGGTGCCGATCATGGCGCCCACGTGGATGTAGGCGGCGCGCCCGCTGAGCAAGTGCGTGAGCACATATGCGGCGCCGACGATCAGCGCGAACACCGTCACGCCGAACCACAGCTCGTATTGCGCCAGCTTTGATCGGCACAGCAGGTCGTACACGGTCCAGCCGATGACGAGGGTGGCGATGCCGATGCCGATCGCCTGGCCGCTGCTGATGTCGGCCACGGATTTGTCGATCATCATGGCCTGGGCATTGAAGTAGTAGGCAATCGTCAGCAGCGCAAAGCCGGACAGCCAGGTCGAATACGCTTCCCACTTGAACCAGTGCAGTTCCTTCGGCAGTTCCGCGGGCGCCACCAGGTATTTTTGGGGGTTATAGAAGCCGCCGCCGTGCACGGCCCACAATTCTCCCGACACGCCTTTCTTCGCCAGCTCCGAGCCGGGCGCGGGCGGGCGGATCGAGTTGTCGAGCCAGACAAAATAAAAGGAAGCGCCGATCCAGGCGATGCCCGTGATGACGTGCAGCCAGCGGACGATTAGGTTCAGCCACTCAAGGCCGTACGGAATCAGGTAGGCAAATACTTCCATAAATTTCCTCTAGTCAGACCGAACCAATATTCGTGCCAATCTACACAAGATAAACGGATTTACCGCCCATCACATGAAAAATATCGTATATTTGACATATTCAAATCGATATACAACAGAGCCGCCGCCACATGTCCAGCCTGCCGCAACACCTCGACCTGCACTTGATCCGCATCCTCTACCTGCTGCTGGTGGAAAAGAATGTCTCGCGCGTGGCGCTGAAACTCAATCAGCCGCAGCCCTCGATTTCCGCCTCCCTGCGCAAGCTGCGCGAACTGACGGGCGACCCGCTGCTCGTGCGCGGCGCGCGCGGCATGGTGCCGACCCAGCATGGCGAAAGCCTGCTCAATCCGGCCAAGCGCATCCTCGACCAGACGGAAAGCCTGTTCGTCAAGAAAACGCCGTTCGTGGCGCAGGAAGAGGCACGCACCTTCCATATCGCCGCGCCCGACTACCTGGACAGCCAGTTCCTGCCCAACGTGGTGGCCCTGCTGCGCCGCGGTTCACCGAAAAGTCGCGTCGTGCTGCACAGCCTCGGGCCGGGCATCGACCATATCCGCCAACTGTCCGACGGGGGCCTGGACCTGGTGATCGCCAACTGGGACGAGCCGCCCGCGCATCTGCACATCTCGAAGCTGTTCGAAGATCCCATCATCTGCGCCATGCATGCGGAAAACGCCTATGCGCGGCGCACGGCCAGCGACGCCATGACCCTCGACGATTATCTGAGCCTGCCCCACGTGGCGCCGTCGCAGATGATGCCCGGCTACCACGGCGTGATCGATTCCTTCCTCGAACGGCAAAACCTGCAACGCAACGTGGTGGTGGAGTCGGCGTATTTCGGCCTGATCCCCTACATGCTGACGCAGACGGATCTGGTGCTGACCACGGGCCGGCAATTCATGCGCTTCTATGAAAAGACGCTGCCGCTGAAAACGTATACCGTGCCCCTGAAATTCCCGCCCATGCGCTTTTACCAGCTGTGGCACCAGCGCGTGCACCAGGCGCCCGAACACAAATGGCTGCGCGACCAGGTCAGCGCTGCCGCCAAGGCGCTGGTCCAGCGATAGCCGCTATCAGCACGCGCATATAATGGAGACAGGAACGGGGCGCTATCATCACCGCTTGCATGATCGGAAAACCATGACCACCCTTTCAGACCTGAACGCCGGCAGCACGGCAGACTTTATCGCACGGCTGCACGGCATCTATGAACATTCGCCCTGGATCGCCCAGCGCGCGGCACCCGCCCGGCCATTTGCCAGCCTGACGGCACTCAAGACAGAGCTGCAGCGCGTGCTGGCGCAAGCTTCGCCGGAAGAGCAGCTGGGGCTGATACGCGCCCATCCGGAGCTGGCAGGCAAGGCCGCCATCGCAGGGCAATTGACGGCGGAATCGACGCGCGAGCAGGCCAAGTCCGGCCTGAACCTGTGCAGCGCCGACGAATTCGCCACCCTGCAGCGCCTGAACGACGACTACAACGCCAAGTTCGGCTTTCCCTTCATCCTGGCCGTCAAGGGCCCGACGGGCGAAGGCTTGACGCGCCAGGACATCATCGCCACGTTTGCGCGGCGCCTGAAGAACCGGCGCGCCGATGAACTGGCCGAATCGTTGCGGCAGATCAAGCGCATCGCCGAGCTGCGCCTGAACGACCTGTTCGACGTGCGCCTGGACTTCGGTCCGGCCATCATGCAGCAGGCGGAAACCCTGGCCGGCTGGAGCGACAGCGATTACAACCTGACCTGCGCCTACCTGACGCCGGCGCACCAGAAAACGGCAGCACAGCTGGCCGACTGGATGCGGGACGCGGGCATGCAGGTGCACATCGACGCCGTCGGCAACGTGGTCGGGCGCTATCTGTCCGATGCGCCTGACGCAAAAACCCTGATGACGGGATCGCATTACGACACGGTGCGCAACGGCGGCAAGTACGATGGCCGCTTGGGCATCGTGCTGCCGATCGCCATCGTGCGCCACCTGCACGAACAGGGCGAAAAGCTGCCGTTTCACTTCGAGATTGTCGGCTTCGCCGAGGAGGAAGGCGTGCGCTTCAAGAGCACGTTTTTGGGCAGCACGGCCGTCACGGGCAAGTTCGACGTATCGCTGCTGGAACAACTGGATGCGGATGGCGTGAGCATGCGCGACGCGCTGGCCGCCGCCGGCCACGAGGTAAGCGCCATCGGCGCCAGCGCGCGTGATCCAGCCGACTTGCTCGGCTATGTGGAAGTGCATATCGAGCAGGGTCCCGTGCTGCTGGAACGCGACCTGCCGCTGGGGATCGTCACGGCGATCGCCGGCAGCTCGCGCTACCTGGTCAATCTTGGCGGCGTGGCCAGCCACGCAGGCACCACGCCCATGACCATGCGCAAGGATGCAGCCAGTGCAGCGGCCGAAATCATCCTGCTGGTGGAACGGCGCTGCAACCAGGGCGAGGCGCTGGTGGGCACCGTGGGGCAGCTGCACGTGCCAAACGGCTCCGTCAACGTGATCGCCGGCGCCTGCACCCTGTCGCTCGACATCCGCGCGGCCGACGACGCGGTACGCCAGGCGGCCGTCGACGATATTCTCGATGGCATCGCCGCCATCTGTGCGCGGCGCCAGATCGACTACCAGCTGGAACTGCTGCTGTCCGCACGTGCAGCGCCGTGCGCGCCGTGGCTGATGGCGCAGCTGGCGCAAGCCGTGGAATCGGTCGGCGTCGAACCATACGCGCTGCTGTCGGGCGCCGGCCACGACGCCATGGCCATGGCTGCCATCACCGACGTGGCCATGCTGTTTACCCGTTGCGGCAATGGCGGCATCAGCCACAACCCGCTGGAAACCATGACGGCCGACGACGCCGACATCGCGGCGCGCGCCCTGCTGGCGTTTTTGCGCAGCTTCCAGCCCAAGCCGTAAGACTACACGGCCACGGCCCGCTCCAGCATCGCGTGCAGCAGGACATTGCAGCCCGCTTCCAGGTGCTCGGGCTTGGCGTCCTCGATTTCATTGTGGCTGATGCCGTCCTTGCACGGCACGAAGATCATGCCGGCCGGCGCCAGCCGGGCCGCATAGATGGCATCGTGGCCGGCGCCGGAGACCACGTCCATCACCGTGTAGCCCAGCTTTTCAGTGGCGTTGCGCACGGCGCCCACGCAGTCGGGATGGAACGGGCATGGCGGGTAATAGGAGACTCTTTCCAGTGAAATGCCCAGCCCTGTCTTCGCGCGCGTGGCATCGATGAAGGCCGTGATTTCGCCATGCATGGTGTTGAGCAGTTCGTCGTTCACGTTACGCAGGTCGATGCTGAATTTGACTTCGCCGGGGATCACGTTGCGGCTGTTCGGGAAGACCTGCACCATGCCCACCGTGCCGCGCCCATACGGCGGGTAGCGGTTGGCAATGGCGACGACTTCCTGCATGATGGTGGTGGCTACCTGCAGCGCATCCTTGCGCAAGCCCATGGGCGTGGGGCCCGCATGCGCTTCCATGCCCGTCACCACGCAGTCGTACCACGACAGGCCCATCACGGCAGGCACCACACCTATCACCTTATCGGCGTCTTCCAGCACCGGACCCTGCTCTATGTGCGTTTCAAAGTAGGCGCCGATCGGGTGGTCGCCCGGCACCTGGTCGCCACGATAACCGATGCGTGCCAGTTCCTCGCCCACGGTTTTGCCTTCCGTATCCTTGGCCGCATACGCGGTTTCGAGCGAAAAGGCGCCGCAAAATACGCCCGAGCCCATCATCACGGGCACGAAGCGCGAGCCTTCCTCGTTGGTCCAGAAGGCCACTTCGATAGGGGCCTGCGTCTTGATTTTCAGATCGTTCAGGGTGCGCACCACTTCCAGGCCCGCCAGCACGCCGTAATTGCCATCGAACTTGCCGCCCGTGGGCTGGGTGTCGATATGGCTGCCCGTCATTACGGGCGGCAAGCTATTGTCCGTGCCGTCGCGGCGCATGAAGACATTGCCGATCTGGTCGATGGTGATGCTCATGCCCGCCTCACGGCCCCATCCCACCACCAGGTCGCGCCCCTGCTTGTCCAGGTCCGTCAGGGCCAGGCGCTTGACGCCACCCTTCGCCGTCGCGCCGATTTGCGCCAGTTCCATCAGGGCCGCCCACAGCCGTTCGCCATTGATACGCAGTGCATCCATCGTCAACTCCTTATGCGGTGGTGGCGGAAAACGCGGGCCGCTCAACATAGCGCCCTGCCCCTTCCGCCGCCATCAGTTCACCCTGGTGGAAGACCACCTTGCCGGCGGCAATCGTGGTGCTGGGGATACCGCGCACGGCGCGCCCTTCGAAGACATTGAAGCCTCCCTTGGCGAACTGCGTGGCGGCGGAAATGGTGCGCGTGCCCTGCGGGTCCCACAGCACGATGTCGGCGTCGCTGCCAACGGCGATTACGCCCTTGCGCGGATACATATTGAAGATCTGCGCCGCATTGGTCGACGACACCTTGACGAACTCGGACGGCGTCAGCATGCCGGAATTGACGCCCGCATCCCACACCACGGCCATGCGTTCCTCGACGCCGCCGCAACCGTTCGGGATGCGCGTGAAGTCGTCCTTGCCCGCCGCCTTCTGCTCGGCGCAAAAGGTGCAGTGGTCCGTGGCCGTCGTGTGCAGGTTACCGCTTTGCAGGCCGTGCCACAGGGCCGCCTGATGGTGTTTGCCGCGGAACGGCGGGCTCATGACGTGGCCCGCGACGAAATCGAAATCGTCGCCCTGGTAGACGCTGTCGTCGATCACCAGGTGGCCCGCCAGCGCTTCGCCATACACGCGCTGACCATTCGCGCGCGCCCGCGTGATGGCGTCCAGCGACTCGGCGCACGAGACGTGCACGATGTACACAGGGGTATTCAAGACATTGGCGATGGCGATGGCGCGGTTGGCCGCTTCCGCCTCCACGGCAGGCGGGCGCGACAGCGGGTGCGCCTGCGGCCCGGTAATCCCCTTCTTGAGCAGGGCTTGCTGCAACTGGAAAACCAGTTCGCCGTTTTCCGCATGCACGGTGGGCAGTGCTCCCAGTTCAAGCGAACGTGTAAAACTTTTCACCAGGGTTTCATCGTCGGCCATGATGGCGTTTTTATACGCCATGAAATGCTTGAAGCTGTTCACGCCATGTTCGCGCACCAGCACTCCCATCTCTTCATGTACCTGCTCGCTCCACCAGGTGATCGCCACGTGGAAGGTGTAGTCGCCGGCCGCCTTGGCCGACCACTCGCGCCACTGGTGATACGCCTCGATCAGCGACTGCTTCGGTGCGGGGATGACGAAATCCATGATGGTGGTGGTGCCGCCCGCCAGGCCCGCCGCCGTGCCCGAGAAAAAATCGTCGGACGTCACGGTGCCCATGAAGGGCAGATTCATGTGCGTGTGGGTGTCTATTCCGCCCGGCATCACATACAGGCCGCCCGCATCGATCACCGTGGCGCCGACCGGCACCGGCAGGTTCTCGCCGACGGCGGCAATCGTGTCGCCCTCGATCAGCACATCGGCGCGGAAGGCGCGGTCGGCGTTGACGACAGTACCGCCACGTATCAGTGTAGTCATCTTGTCTCCTTGAGTGATTACGACTGCGGCGCCTGCTGCACTCTCTCCGCCGCCTTGCCCTTCATCATGGCGCCGTAAACGACGGCGGCAATGGCCACGCCCACGAACCAGGCGTAGGTGTAGATGGTTTTAAAACCTTCGGCCACGCCGGGAAACGCCGTGGGGAAGGCCGCGTTCAAAAAGCCCGGGATGTTCGGCAGCACGGCAATGACAAAGGCGATCAGCGCTGCCATGTTCCAGCCATTGCCATACGAGTAGACGCCGTCGTCGCGGTACAGCTGTTTGACGTCGAGCTGCGTCTTGCGTACAAAGTAGTAGTCGACGATGAGGATGCCGGCGATGGGGCCCAGCAGGGCCGAATAGCCGATCAGCCAGGTGAAGATATAGCCCTGCGTCGATTCGAGCACCTTCCACGGCATCATGACGATGGCGATGAAGGCCGTGATGTAGCCGCCCATCTTGTACGAAATCTGTTTCGGTGCCAGCGAAGAAAAATCGTAGGCGGGGCCAACCAGGTTGGCCGCCAGGTTGACGCTGACCGTGTCGATCAGCAGGATGATCAGGGCGATCAGCACGGCGGCGCCCGTCATGCGGCTGGCCAGGTCGACGGGATCCCAGATGGCCTTGCCGTACATGACGACGGAGCCTGCCGTGACGATCACGGCCAGCATGGCCAGCAATCCCATCGGCACGGGCAGGCCGATCGACTGGCCGATCACCTGGTCGCGCTGCGTCTTGGCGAAGCGCGTGAAGTCGGGAATGTTCAAGGCCAGGGTGGCCCAGAAGCCCACCATGGCCGTCAACGATGGCCAGAAGACGCTCCAGAACTGGCCCGCCTTTTTGCCGCCGGGGATGAATTGCGATGGCTGATCCAGCAGGCTGGCTACGCCGCCGGCCTTGCTGTGCACCCAGTACAGCAGCACGAAGCAGATGAGGATTTTCAAGGGCGCCGTGTAGGTTTCCAGCTTGCGGATCGACTCCATGCCATGCAGGATGTAATAGAACTGGATGGCCCAGAAAGCCAGGAAGCACAGCAACTGGCTGCCATTGATGCCCAGGCCCGCAATCTTCCCGCCGCCCAGCTCATGGCCCGCCAGCACGCCCATCAGGGTGTAGATCATCTGCCCGCCGAACCAAGTCTGGATGCCATACCAGCCGCAGGCGACGACGGCGCGCATCAGGGCCGGAAGACGCGCGCCCATGGTGCCGAACGAGGCGCGCGCCAGCACGGCATACGGGATGCCGTACTTGGTACCCGCATGGCCGATCAGCAGCATGGGCAAGAGCACGATGGCGTTGGCGAGAAAAACCGTGAGCACGGCCTGGTAACCGGACATGCCACTGTCGATCAAGCTGGCCGACAGGGTGTAGGCGGGAATGCACATCACCATGCCGACCCACAGCGCGGCGAAGTGATACCAGCGCCAGGTGCGCTGTGTCGCCGTGGTGGGCGCCAGGTCTTCATTCCAGAGTTGCGTGTTGCCTGAATAGTCGTGGTTCACAGGTATGCTCCATCGGTTGGGAGAGGATCGGTTTTATAGAAACGGCTCGACTTTTAAGTCAACCTAGCTTACCGCAAAGCCCGGCCGCTGTTTACAAATAAAACGCACGCAAAAAACGTGCCCTACGCCGTTTCCGCCAACGCCCGTGGATTCCTGGGATCCTGCGTCCAGTTCATGTATGGCTTGCCCGTGACCTGCGGCACCATCGTGATGCAGCCCTGCACCGGGCAGGTGATTTCGCACAGGTTGCAGCCCACGCATTCCTCCTTGATCACCTCATACGTGCGCGTGCCGGCAGCGTCGATCAGCTGCGCAATCGACTGGTGCGAGGTGTCTTCGCAAGCCACGTAGCACTTGCCGCATTTGATGCAGTCGTCCTGATTGATCTGCGCGATGACCTGGTAATTCATGTCCAGGTATTTCCAGTCCGTCGTATTGGCCACGGCCTTGCCGGAAAAGTCGCTGATGCGCTCATATCCCTTCTCGTCCATCCAGCGCGACAAGCCATCCTTCATCTCTTCGACGATGCGGAAACCATGCAGCATGGCTGCAGTGCACACCTGCACGCAGCCGGCGCCCAGGGCAATGAATTCGGCCGCGTCGCGCCAGTTGCCGATGCCGCCGATGCCGGAAATGGGCAAGCCCCGCGTCTGCGGATCGCGGGCGATTTCCGCCACCATGTTCAGCGCGATGGGTTTCACGGCCGCTCCGCAATAGCCGCCGTGCGTGCTGGCGCCGCCCACGATGGGCAAGGCCACCATGCGGTCCAGGTCCAGCGAGGTAATCGAGTTGATGGTGTTTATCAGCGAGACGGCGTCCGCACCGCCCGCCTTGGCCGCGCGCGCCGGCATGCGCACGTCCGTGATGTTGGGCGTGAGCTTGACGATGACGGGGAGTTCGCTGTGCTTCTTGCACCAGGCGGTGACCATCTGCACGTACTCGGGCACCTGGCCCACGGCCGCACCCATGCCCCGCTCCGGCATGCCGTGCGGGCAGCCGAAATTGAGCTCGATGCCATCCGCGCCTGTCGCCTCCACCTTGGGCAGGATGTCGGCCCAGTAGTGCTCTTCGCACGGCAGCATCAGCGAGACGATCATGGCGCGGTCGGGCCAATCCTTTTTCACCTGCGTGATTTCGCGCAGGTTGATCTCCAGCGAGCGGTCGGTAATGAGTTCGATGTTATTGAAGCCGACCACTTCGCGGTTCTTGCCGTACAGAGCGGAATAGCGCGACGAGACGTTGACGGCGGCAGGGTCTTCACCGAGCGTTTTCCACACGACGCCGCCCCATCCCGCTTCGAAGGCGCGCACCACGTTGTAGGCCTTGTCGGTCGGCGGCGCGGACGCCAGCCAGAAGGGATTCGGCGCCTTGATGCCGCAAAATTCGATGCTGAGATCAGCCATTATGCAGCCTCCACTTTATTGAATAAATCGGAATGGATGGCCAGTGCGGCCAGCTTGCCATGCTGGACGGCCTGCACCGTCAAGTCCTGCCCCGGCGCCACGCAGTCGCCGCCCGCGTAGATCCCCGGCAGCACCGTGCGAAAACCTGCGTCGACGGCGATCTTGTCGCCTTCGCGTTGCAACAGCGCCGCCATCGGGTCATCCAGCACGTCGGTGTCGAGGCTCTGGCCGATGGCCTTGAAGATGGCGTCGGCCGCCACGTCGAAGGTTTCGCCCGTACCAGTCAAACGCGTGCCCTGCATGCGGGTCTTCTCGAAGCGCATGCCGGCCACATGGCCGCCAGCGTCAAGCAGCACCTGCTGCGGCTGGGCCCACGTCAGCATGCGCACCTGGTTGGCCTTGGCGATTTCCTGTTCATGATGCGTGGCCGTCATGGCATCGAAGCCGCGGCGGTAGACGAGGGTGACTTCCTCTGCGCCCAACCTTTGAATCTGCACGGCCATGTCGATGGCCGTATTGCCGGCGCCAATCACAATCGCGCGTTTCGGCACGGGCAACGCAGCCAGGTCGTCGGCCTGACGCAGCGCGCTGATGTAATCGACGGCGGCCAGCAAGCCAGGAGCGTCTTCGCCCGTCAAGCCCAGCTTGCGGCTGGCGCCCAGGCCCAGCCCCAGGAAGACGGCGTCGTATTGCGCGTGCAAGTCGCGCAGCTGCAGGTTCTCGCCCAGCACCTGGCGACATCGGATTTCAATGCCGCCGATGTCCAGCAGAAAGTCGATTTCCTTTTGCGCGAAATCGTCCGTCAGCTTGTACTTGGCGATGCCGTATTCATTCAAGCCGCCCGCCTTGCCTTCCTTTTCAAAGATCACCACGTCGTGTCCCAGCATGGCCAGGCGGTGCGCGCACGACAGGCCGCCAGGGCCCGCACCGACGATGGCAATTGTCTTGCCCGTGCTTGCCGCCCGTTTGAACGGGTGCGCCGCGAACTGCATATGATCGACGGCGTAGCGCTGCAAGAGGCCGATCTTGACGGGCTGGCCTTCCGCGTCGTGGTTGCGCACGCAGACGTCTTCGCAGAGGATTTCCGTCGGGCAGACGCGGGCGCAGCTGCCGCCCAGGATGTTCTGTTTCAGGATGCCGGCGGCGGCACCGTTGATGTTCTTGTCGTGGATATTGCGGATGAAGCTGGCCACGTCGATTTCCGACGGACAGATGCGGCTGCACGGCGCGTCGTAGCAGTACAGGCAGCGGGCGCTTTCGATGGCGGCCTGGCGCGCGCTCAAAGGAGGCGCCAGGTCCGTGAAATGGCCCGCCAGTTCCTCGTTGGGCAGGGCGGGATGCGGCAAATAGTTCAGGGACTCGATCATCGCGTTTTCCTTCTTTGATCCTGCGGTGGATTTTCAGTGTGAAACCGTCACTTCATCTGGGGAAAAGCAAATTCCACACCAGCGCTTGCCGTATTCGGCCAGCGCTGCATCACAGCCTTGTGGCGCGTGTAGAAACGCACGCCTTCGGGACCATAGGCGTGGTGGTCGCCGAACATGCTGCGCTTCCAGCCGCCAAAGCTGTTGAAGGCCATCGGCACCGGCAAGGGGATGTTGACGCCCACCATGCCGACCTGGATCTGTCGCACGAATTCGCGCGCCACGCCGCCGTCGCGCGTATAGATGGCCACGCCGTTGCCATACTCGTTGGCATTGATCAGCTCCACCGCATGCACCACGTCAGGACAGCGCAGCACGCACAGTACGGGGCCAAAAATCTCTTCCTTGTAGATGCTCATGTCGCGCGTGACGTGGTCAAATAAAGTGCCGCCCACAAAAAAGCCGTTCTCGCGGCCCGGCACCACATGGTTGCGCCCATCGACGACCAGGGTCGCGCCCTGCTCCACGCCCGAGGCGATGAGTTTTTCGATACGCTGCTTGGCGGCCAGCGACACGACCGGCCCCATTTCCGCCCCCTCTGCCATGCCGTCGCGCACTTTCAGTGCGGCCGTGCGCGTTGCCAGTGCATCGATCAATTTGTCGCCCGCGTCGCCCACGGCCACGACGACGGAAATGGCCATGCAACGCTCGCCCGCCGAACCGTAGGCGGCGCCGATCAAGGCGTCGACCGTCATGTCCATGTCCGCATCGGGCATCACCACCATGTGGTTTTTCGCGCCGCCCAGCGCTTGCACGCGCTTGCCGCTGGCACTGCCGCGCGCATAGATGTATTCGGCGATCGGCGTGGAACCGACAAAGCTGATCGCCTGCACGACAGGATGATCGAGCAAGGCGTCGACCGTCACCTTGTCGCCCTGTACCACGTTGAAGACGCCGTCGGGCAAGCCCGCCTCCTTCAGCAGTTTGGCGTGCAGCAGGGATGCCGACGGATCGCGCTCCGACGGTTTCAGGACGAAGGTATTGCCGCAGGCGATGGCGACGGGGAACATCCACATCGGCACCATCACGGGAAAATTGAATGGCGTGATGCCGGCCACCACGCCCAGCGCCTGGCGCATGGACCAGGCGTCGATGCCGCGCGAAATCTGGTCCGTGAATTCGCCCTTTAACAATTGCGGGATGCCGACGGCAAATTCCACCATCTCGATGCCGCGCGCCACTTCGCCCTGCGCATCCGCGAAAGTCTTGCCGTGCTCGCGCGTGAGCATGGCGGCAAAGTCGTCCGTGTGCTGCTGGCACAGCTGCAGGTAGCGGAACAGCACGCGCGCACGCGTCAAGGGCGGCGTTGCAGACCAGGAAGGAAAGGCGGCGGCGGCCGCCTGCACGGCCGCATCCACGTCTTCCACGATGCCCAGCGCCACCCGGGCCACGGGTACGCCCAGGGCCGGGTTATACACGTCGCCATAGCGGCCACTATTCGTGTCGACTTTGGCGCCGTTGATGAAGTGGGTGATGGTGTCGAGATCGTTCATGGTGTTCCTTAGTCGAGATTTTTGAGTACCTTGGCCAGCTTGCCAAACAGCTCGTCGACATGCTGTTTTTCCAGCACCAGCGGCGGCGACAGGGCGATGATGTCGCCCGTCGTGCGTATCAGGACGCCGTCGGCGAAGGCCTGCTTGAAGGCGTTGAAGGCGCGCGCACCGGGTTTGCCGGCGATGGGATCGAGTTCGATGCCGGCGATGAGGCCAATGCTGCGCAGGTCGATCACGTGCGGCAAGCCTTTCAAGGAATGCACGGCGTCGCTCCAATACGCCTGCATGCTTTTAGCGTGGCCCAGGATGTCCTGCTCCTCGAACACTTGCAGGGTCGCCAGCGAGGCGGCGCAAGCCAGCGGGTGACCGGAATACGTGTAACCGTGGAACAGTTCGATGCCGGCCGGCGCATCCATGAAGGCGTCGTGGATATACTTTTTGCTGAAGACGGCCCCCATCGGCACCATGCCGTTGGTCAGGCCCTTGGCCGTCGTCATCAGGTCAGGCTCGACATCGAAATAATCAGCCGCGAACGGCGTCGTCATGCGGCCAAAACCCGTGATGACTTCATCGAAAATCAAGAGGATGCCGTGCTTGGTGCACAGCTCGCGCAAACGTTTCAGATAGCCTTTCGGCGGAATCAGCACGCCCGTGGAGCCGGCCACCGGTTCGACGATGACGGCGGCAATCGTCGAGGCGTCGTGCAGGGCGACGATGCGTTCCAGTTCATCGGCCAGGTGGGTGCCGTATTCGGGCTCGCCCACCGTATAGGCGTTCTTGTCCAGGTTATGCGTGTGCGGCAAATGGTCCACGCCGGGCAACAGCGGGCCAAAGGTCTTGCGGTTGCCGCCGATGCCGCCCACGGAAATGCCGCCGAAGCCCACGCCGTGGTAACCGCGTTCGCGGCCGATCAAGCGCGTACGTGCGCCCTCGCCGCGCGCCCGGTGATATGCCAGAGCGATTTTCAGGGCCGTGTCCACCGCCTCGGAACCGGAGTTGGTGTAGAAGACGTGGCCGAACTTGTGGCCCGTGTAGTCCATCAGTTTTTCCGCCAGGTCGAAGGCGGCCGGATGGCCCATCTGGAAGGTCGGCGCGAAGTCGAGCTGGCCCACCATGTCGCGGATGGCGCCGACGATTTTCGGCTGCGCATGGCCGCATGGCACGCACCACAGGCCGGCCGTGCCATCGAGGATGCTGTTGCCATCGACGTCCTTGTAATACATGCCTTCGGCTGACACGAGCAAGCGCGGGTTGGCCTTGAAATCACGGTTGTTCGTAAACGGCATCCAGAATGCCGACATCGATTCCGGCCTTGTTTCGTTCATGACCTTCTCCTTGGGATGGGCTGGCGCGGGGCCAGGATCGTTTTTGACGAAGCGTAAAATAATTTACCAGTTGGCAAAAAGCTGATGTAATAATAGACAGGCCATCCCCAATGGCACAGATACACAAACGGCAAAGTATCCCAACCGTACAGGTCGGAAAATCAGTACAGTTTTGTGCAGGGCAGCATAAGGAGCCACCGTGAAGCACAGCGACAGCACAGACGATGCCCCCGAACAGACCAGCGGCTGGCCCGTGCTGGACATCGACCGCCAGAAAAAGGGCGGTCTGGTCGAGCAGATCGTCATCGCGATCAGCGTCATGGTGGGCAGCCGCGCCCTGCGCATCGGCACGCGCATGCCGTCCGTGCGCCAGTTCGCCCGCAGCAATGGCGTGTCGACGTTTACCGTCGTCGAATCGTATGACCGCCTGGTCAACCTGGGCTTGCTGTCGTCGCGCCGCGGCTCCGGCTATTTCGTCGCGCGCCACGATATCGCCGCCTCGCCGCAGACGGCCGTGCATACGAGTCCCACCGCCATCGACGCCCTCACGCCGGACCTGTATTCGGGCGTGTCCGACGCCCTGCCCGTGGGCGCGGGCTGGCTGCCGCCCGAAATGTATGGCGAAGTGACCGTGCTCGACGCCGTGCGCCAGGCCATGCGCATTCCCGCCAGCCGGCTGCGCGGCTATGGCCATCCGCTGGGCTTTCCCTCGCTGCGCCAGCACCTGGCGACAAGCCTGTCGGAAGAGCTGTTCCAGGTGGAGCCGGACCAGGTCTTGCTGACGCATGGCGCCACGCACGCTTTTGACCTGGTCCTGCGCAGCCTGACCAAGCCGGGCGACACGGTGCTGGTGGAAGACCCAGGCTACAGCAATCTGCAGTCGCTGATCCGCCATCACGGCTGTATCCCCGTGGGCATTGCGCGCGGCGAGGCGGGCCTGGACCTCGATGCGCTGGCCAGCGAGGCTGCGCGCACGCAGCCCAAGTTGATGTTCGTCAACACGGTGCTGCAAAATCCGCTCGGCACCTCGCTCAGCCAGGCGCAGGCGCACCGCTTGCTGGCACTGGCCGAGCAATTCGATTTCTGGCTGGTGGAAGACGATATCTACCGCGAACTGGCGGCGCGCGGCGACGCGTCGCTGGCGGCCATGGATGGCTTGCGCCGCGTGATCCGCGTGGGCAGTTTTTCCAAGACCCTGTCGCCCGTGCTGCGCGTCGGCTCCATCTGCGCCTCGCCTTCGCTGGTGGCCGAACTGGTGCGCGTGAAAATGCTGGCGGGACTGACGACGTCGGAAATCAACGAGCGCGCCGTCTACCACGCCATCTCCGCGCGGCCCTACAAGCGCATGGTGGAACGGCTGGTGGCGCAGCTCGATGCGGCCCGCGAGCGCAGCATCGATTGCCTGGCGCAGGCGGGCATGGCGCCCGTGGCGCGTCCGCGCGGCGGCATGTTCGTCAGCGCCGGCTGGCCCGATGTGCAAACGCCGGAGTGGAATGGCAAGATCATCGCCGACATGGCCTTGAAGGCCGGCATCCTGCTGTCGCCAAACGAATTTTTCATGCTGCGCGCGCCCGAGACGGTGTGGTTCCGCTTCAACGTGGCCTACACCGATACCCCCGTGCTGCAAGCCTTCCTGCAATCGATCCGCCCACGCTAAAGAATCCGCCATGGCCAGCGACAAATCCCCTGCCCTTTCCGTGAAAAATGCCGGCGGCCGGCGCCTGCAAAACCGCGACCGCCTGGAAGCGGACATCCTGGAGCAAGCCGTGCGCGTGTTCGCGGAAAGCGGCTATGAGGGCGCGTCGATCGCCACCATCGCCGAGCGGGCCGGCCTGTCGAAGCAAAACCTGATGTATTATTTCCCGTCCAAGCAGCTGCTGTACCAGCGCGTGCTCGACGACGTGCTCGACGACTGGCTGGCGCGCATGGAATCGCTGGCCAATGAACACGACGAGCCGCGCGACGTGCTGCGCGCCTACATCGGCGCCAAACTGCGTTTTTCGCGCGAACAGCCGTGGGCTTCGCGCGTATATGCGCTGGAAGTGATCAATGGCGCGCCCCTGTACGGCGCGCAGATACGCGACCGGGTCGTGCCCCTGCTGCGCAAGGATATCGCCGTCTTCGAAGCCTGGATCGCCGCCGGCAGGATCGCGCCCGTCAACGCCACGCACCTGATGTTCGCCATCTGGGCCATGACGCAATCGTATGCGGATTTTTCAGCGCAGATGGCCCTGGTGCTGGAGCGCAAGCAGCTCACGCGCAAGGATTACGAGGATGCCGAAATCCTGCTTACGCACATGGTGCAGGCGGCCATCGCCCTGCCTGGGCCAGTGCCTTGCACGTGATGAAATTTCCAATGAACAATCTGACAGTGATAGCATGGCGCGCTGAAGCGTTTGCAATGGCGGCGCAATATCGACAGGATAAGGAACAGGCATGAAACAATGGTCATCGGCGCGCACCGCGTCATTGCTGGGCAAAGCTGCCTGCGCGACGCTGCTGGCAGTGGCGGGCGCGGCACAGGCGCAGACAGTCGGCATGATAGACAACCAGCCTCTGAGCGAAACCTGGCTCAACGCGGGCTTTTATTCGTATCATTTCCAGCGCGACAAGAACCTGAACGACAGCAATCCGGGCCTGGGCGCCGAATACCGCTTTTCCACCGTCGCCTCGGTCACGGCCGGCCGCTTCTACAATAGCGACCGCGCCTATTCGAACTATCTGGGCGTGTACTACCAGCCCATCAAGGTGGGCCCGCTGCGCGTCGGCGCCGTCGTTGGCGGCTTCAGCGGCTATCCGAAGATGCGCGATGGCGGCTGGTTCCCGGCCCTGGTGCCCACCATCAGCTATGAATACCAGCGCGTGGGCGTGAATATCGCCATCGTGCCATCCTACAAGGACCGCCTGTATGGCGCCCTCAGTTTCCAGCTGAAACTCAAGGTGTTTGAATAACCGTTTGTCCCGACCTGTCGCCGTTCGGTCCGCCATTCCTGCCATTCGTCGCATACGCGATGCCTGGCAGCGGGGTTTTGCCTATAGTGGATCCATCGCCAGCTTGCATACGCAGCGGCACCCACACCACAGGAGAACGGTATGAAAGACCTCAATTCGGCACCGGGCAGCACTTCCTTCAGCACTTTCTGGAGCGAGCTGTGCGCTTACACGCGCCAGGGCATGGCCGCCCTGCGCGCCATGTCCTGGCCCATGCTGCTGGCATGCTGCCTGGGCCTGGCGTTCCTGATCACCATCTTGCCGCTGGCCATCATGCTGTTTGCCCTCGTCATGCTGCTGAGATGGGCAAGCAACAGCGATGACATGGACGCGGACACGAAGGCAGCAAACTCTTCGCAGTCGCCGCAATAAAAATTTGCGTAGTAGCAAGAGTGCAATGATTATTCTATGGCACTATGGATGGGCGCGGCACTGACGGGCATCAAACCCCTCCCGATGGATGGTATTGAGACGGAACGCTACGCAAGATTAACAATCGAAGCTACTCCCCCACAGCCATAGGAGTTTTCTGATGACCTCGACTGCAAAAGCCACAACCGGCACGACCATTCCATGCCTGCGCTACCGCGACGCGCCCGCCGCCATCGAATGGCTGTGCAAGGCGCTCGGCTTTGAAAAACAATTGATTGTGCCTGACGGAAACGGCGGCGTCGCCCATGCGCAACTGAGCTTTGGCAATGGCATGGTCATGGTGGCGCCGGCCATCGACAGCGACTATGGTCGCCTGATGAAACTGCCCGGCGACGTCGGTGGCGCGAACACGCAAAACTGCTATCTGGTCGTCAGCGATGCCGATGCCGTCTACCGCAGCGCGCGCGAAGCGGGCGCCGAAATCGTGCTCGACATCAAGGATGAAGATTACGGCGGACGGGGCTTTACCTGCCGCGACCCGGAAGGCCATATCTGGAGCCTGGGCACCTACGATCCATGGTAAGACGGAGAACAATGATTATCAGTACCCTCGCCGCCGCCAGCCTTGCGCTGATCGGCGGTTTCCTGTCCGCTCCCGTCCTCGTCGACGAGCACCTCAACCGCGTCCATCCTCCATCCGGCAAGGCGCCATCGGCAGCCACTGTGGCCCTGCACCAGAGCCTGTGGATCGCCGACCTGCACGCGGACAGCCTGCTGTGGCAACGCAACCTGAACCGCGACAGCCAGCGCGGCCATGTCGACTTCCCCCGCCTGCAGCGGGCCAACGTGGCGCTGCAAGCCTTTTCCGTCGTCACCAAGACGCCGCGCAAGATGAATATCGAGCGCAATGGCAGCGACACGGACAACATCACGGCGCTGGTGGTGGCGCAAGGCTTGCCGCCTGCCACCTGGAACAGCCTGCTGGCGCGCGCCGCCTACCAGGCCGACGAGCTGCGCCAGCAAGCGGCCAAGAGCCAGGGCAAGGTCAGGGTCATCGGCAGCCGCGCCCAGCTGCGCAGCTTCATCGCCGCGCGCGAGCAAGATCCCTCCCTGCTGGCCGGCTGGCTGACGCTGGAAGGCGCGCATGCGCTCGAAGGCAAGCTGGATAATCTCGATACCCTGTACCGGGCCGGCTACCGCATGGCCGCGCCCACGCACTTCTTCGATACGGAACTGTCCGGCTCCCAGCACGGCTTGAAGAAAGGCGGCTTGACGCCGCTGGGCAAGCAATGGCTGCGCGCCATGGAGCAACGCAAGATGATCGTCGACCTGGCGCACGCCTCGCCGGCCACCATCGACGACGTATTGACGATGGCGAAACGCCCCGTAATGGTGTCGCACACGGGCGTGCGCGGCACTTGCGCCAACGGGCGCAACCTCAGCGACGCACAACTGAAACGCATCGCCGCCCAAGGTGGCCTGGTGGGCATCGGTTTCTGGAATACGGCCGTCTGCGGCAAGGACGTGGCGTCCATCGCGCGCGCCATCAAGTACACGGTAAAACTGATCGGTGCCGAACACGTGGCCTATGGTTCGGACTTCGACGGCGCCGTCACCACGGCCATCGATGCGACGGGCTTGCCGCGCCTGACGCAGGCCCTGCTCGACGCAGGCTTGTCGGAAGCGCAGATCCGCCGCGTGGCGGGCGAAAACGTGCGCGACTTTTTACTGAAAAACCTGCCGGACGATGACGCCTAGGCTAGCCTAGCGCCTGGACCAGGGCCTGGTCCAGCACCTGGCGCGGCCGGATGCGTATCAGCTTGCGGTACAGCGGCGGCATCGACTCGCACAGCGCCAGCAGCGCGTCTTCCGCCATGGCGGGTCGCACGTACTGGAATTGCGCCGGATTATTCTCCGGCAGTGCCCCCTCCATGGTGGAGCCGTAGGCGCCCAGGGTCATGAAACTGGCGGCGCTGTCGTCCGGGCCGATGGCCAGCACGAAGGTACCGTGCTTGGGGTGGCCCAGGTAGCTTTTGAATTCTTCCTGCAGCGCCGGCGCCGCATTCGCCATCAATTCAAAGCGCAGCTGCGCGTACTGGCGCGTGCATTCCATGAACGGCGTGCGGATGGCCGATTGCGCCACGTTTCCCGGCATGCACAGCAGCAGGTTGCCAAAGGAATCGAGCAAGGCGGCCGCGTCGCCTTGGCCGCCATCGCGCACATCCTGCTCCATGGCCGCCTGCAGGAATGGCGCCAGGCCCGCATCGGGCACGTGCGGGTCGCAACGGTAAGTGAGGGCATCGGGATAGCGGCGGCGCAGGGCGCGCACCACGGCATGCTCGGATGGCAAGGTGGCAGGATCACGCAGTTGCACGTCGTCGCCGGCGTTCAGCAGCTGCATCACCTGCGCCGATGTCGACTCGAACACGAGCGAGCACAGTGCCTGCGTCGCCTCGTGGATGCTCTTGCCGATGAAAAAAGATTTGGGCGTGGCGCCGGAAGGCAGGCGCGCATACTCGGTGGCGCCGCGCACGGCCGGATAGCAAAAGCTGCGGCCGGCCTGCACCTGCAACGGCGCCGGCAAGGCCGTAAACGTGGCGCTACCATCGTAATTGATGCCCGCCTTGACATCGGGCGCGGCCACCACCACGTTGAAACCGGCCGCCAGAATCGCCCCCGTGCACATGCAGCAGGGGTCGAGCGAGGTGACGATAGTCAGTTCCCCTGGCGGCGGCAAGGGCGTGCCCTTGGCCCGCTCGGCGAAATACCAGTCCACCAGCTGGCGCTCGCCATGCGCCGTGGGGTCAAACACCAGGCCCTGGCGCACGACGTTGTTGTGCATCGATTGCAGCACGTTGCCGGCGCCATCGAGCAGCACGCCGCCCACGCCGAAGGTGCCCTGCGTCTTGGCCGCCATGGCTTCGGCCGCGGCAATCGCCACGGCGGCCTGGATGTCGATCGTCTTGTTCAAGCGGATCCTGTTACTTCATGTCCAGGTCGGAATTGCCGAAGCCATGCGGCAGCAACCAGCCCGCCGTCACTTCCATGACATCGTTTTTCAAGTTCGTCAGGATCACCGGCAAGTCGGCGCCGCCCATCTCGAAGATCACCTGACGGCAGGCGCCACATGGCGAAATCGGTTCCGCCGTGTCGCCCGTGACGGCCAGCTTGGCGAAGTCGCCCGGTTTGCAGCCATGCGCGATGGCGCTGAAAAACGCCGTGCGCTCGGCGCAATTGCACAGGCCATAGGCGGCGTTTTCCACGTTACAGCCACGGAAGACGCGGCCATCCTTGCACAGCAACGCCGCGCCCACCTTGAAACGCGAGTAGGGTGCGTAGGCCAGTTCACGGCCGGCATTGGCTTCGGCGATCAGTTCTTGGTTGTTCATTTTTTCTGCAATACCCTTGAATTCATAAGACTGGGCTCAGACCACCGCCGGCACATAGCTCAGCGCTATCGCAAGCGGGGGTCTGCCCCTGGTTTTCAACTACGGACGAATGGTACGGTAAATCACCGGATTGGCCGCCAGCGCCACCACGCCGATGGCATACGCGTCCTGGATTTCCTTGACGGCTTGCTGCGCCGCCGCTTCCGTGCGCGCGTGCACCATGGCCAGTGGCTGGCCGACAGCAACCTGCTCGCCCAGGCCCACCAGGTCCGTCAGGCCGACGGCGAAATCGATGCTGTCGGTCGGACGGCGGCGGCCGCCGCCCAAGGCGACCACAGCCAGGCCGATGGCGCGGCAATCGCGCACGTTGGCGTAACCGGACGACAGCGCAGGCGCCGGCACGATGAACGGCGCCTGTTCCAGGTGCTTGTCCGGATGTTCGACCAGGTCGGCAGGGCCGCCCAGTGCGGACACCATGCGCGCAAAGCGCTCGGCCGCTTCGCCCGAATCGAGGGCCGCCATCAATTTCACGCGCGCCTCTTCTTCGGTGGCGGCCAGGCCGCCCAGCACCAGCATCTCGGCGCACAGCGCCAGGGTGACTCCATGCAGGCGCGCGGGACGCGAACGGCCCGTCAGGTAATCCATGGCGCCGCGCACTTCCAGCGCATTGCCGGCGTACGGCGCCAGCGACTCGTTCATGTCCGTCAAAATCGCCGACGTCTGCATGCCCGCGCCATTGCCGACGGCGACGATGCTTTCGGCCAGCTCCACCGACTTGTCGTAGGTCGGCATGAAGGCGCCCGTGCCCACTTTGACATCCATCACCAGCGCGTCCAGCCCGGCCGACAGTTTCTTCGACAGGATGGAGCCGGTAATCATGGCCACCGATTCCACCGTGGCGGTGACGTCGCGGATGCTGTAGAAACGCTTGTCGGCCGGTGCCAGCTGCGCCGTCTGGCCGATGATGGCCACGCCAACTTCCTTGACCACCTTGCGAAACAGTTCATTTTCCGGCACCGTGCAATAGCCTGGAATGGCGTCGAACTTGTCCAAGGTGCCGCCCGTGTGTCCCAGGCCGCGGCCCGAGATCATCGGCACGTAACCGCCGCACGCGGCAACCATGGGGCCCAGCAGCAGGGAGACGACGTCGCCCACGCCGCCCGTCGAATGCTTGTCGACGATGGGGCCCGGCAAGTTCAGCGAGCGCCAGTCCAGCACCTGGCCGGAATCGCGCATGGCCAGGGTGAACGCCACGCGCTCGTCCATGTTCATGTCATTGAAATAGACGGCCATGCCCAGCGCCGCGATCTGGCCTTCGCTGACGCTGCCGTCAGTGATACCGCGCACGAAAAACTGGATTTCCTCGGCGCTCAGCACGCCCTTGTCGCGTTTCTTGCGAATGATTTCCTGGGTTAACAACATGGAATAACTCCAATCATGAGATCTGGGGTCAGTCCCTGCGGATCTGACCCCAGCTTTGTAACGCTAGTGACCTATCAGACGCCGTAAGGAATCCACACGTTTTTCACTTGCGACGCATGCGCCAGCACGGCGCGGCCGCCGCTTTGCGCGGCGCTGTACCAGTCGCGGCCCTTGGCGCCGCCGACCCAGGTGCGCTTCAGGGTGCCGGCCGACAGGCGCTCGACTTCCGCGCAACCTTCGGCGGAACCGTCATGGCGCCAGACGGCGTCGATGTCGGCGTGCGTGGCCAGGGTGCGCGCCAGTTCATCGGCGTTGCCGCTGATGATGTTGACGACGCCGCCCGGCAAGTCGGACGTGTCGAACACCTGGTACAGGTCCAGCGCGGAGAGCGGATGCGCTTCCGACGGCACCACCACCACGCGGTTGCCCAGCGCGATGGCCGGCGCCACCAGCGAAATGAAGCCCAGCAAAGGCGCTTCATTCGGGCAGACGATGCCGATCACGCCGACCGCTTCATTGAGCGCCACGGTGATGCCCTTGGTTGGCGGCTGGTGCGCCAGGCCGTCGTACTTGTCGGCCCAGGCGGCGTAGTAGAACAGGCGTTCGATCGATGCCTGCACTTCCTTCTCAGGATTTTTACTGCCCGTCATGGCAGCGATGCGGGCGGCGAATTCGTCGGCGCGCGCAGCGAGGTTTTCGGCGATGTAGTACAGCACTTGCGCGCGGTTGTGCGCCGTGGCGCTGGTCCAACCGGAAGCCTTGTGAGCCGCTTCGACGGCATTGCGGATGTCCTTGCGGCTGCCCACGCCCACTTCGGCCAGCAGGGCGCCATTCGCGCCGAATACCGGGGTGCTGTAAGCGCTGTCAGGGCGCGCCTGCTTGCCGCCGATGTACATCTTGGCCGTGCGGTCGATGGCGAATGGGTCAGCTGCCGCCGGTTTCACATTACCCTTGGCTTTCGCCTCCACCACCGGCAAGGCCGGACGCGCATCTTCGGCCAGGGCCGTCATGTATTCCAGCATGCCTTCGCGGCCACCCTCACGGCCGAAGCCCGATTCGCGGTAGCCGCCGAAGCCGCACGCCGCGTCGAACTGGTTGGCGCTGTTGATCCACACCACGCCGGCCTTGATGGCAGGCGCGATGTCCAGCGCCAGGCTGATCGACTCGGTCCACACGCTGGCGGCCAGGCCATACACCGTGTTGTTCGCCAGTTGCACCGCTTCAGGCGGCGTGCGGAAGCTCATCGCCACCAGCACGGGGCCGAAGATTTCAGCTTGCGCCACGGCGGCGGAAGTGGACGCGCCCGTGATCAGGGTCGGCGGGAACCACGAACCGTCCGCCGGCAATTCGCACGCGGGCTGCCATACGTCGCAGCCTTCGGCACGGGCCGAATCGACCAGCGCAGCGATGCGCTGGCGCTGCACGGGGTCGACCAGCGCGCCCACGTCCATCGATTTGTCCAGCGGCGAACCGAGGCGCAGGTTTTCCATGCGCGCGCGTACCTTGTTCAGGAAGCGCTCCTGGATCGATTCCTGCACCAGCAGGCGCGAACCGGCGCAGCAGACTTGTCCCTGGTTGAACCAGATCGAATCGACCAGGCCTTCCACGGCGCCATCGAGGTCCGCGTCTTCGAAGACGATGAACGGCGACTTGCCGCCCAATTCGAGGGACAGCTTCTTGCCGCTGCCGGCCGTCGCCTCGCGGATCAGGCGGCCCACTTCCGTGGAACCCGTAAACGCGATCTTGTCGACGCCAGGGTGGTTGACGATGGCCGAGCCCACGCGGCCGTCGCCCGTGACGATGTTGACCACGCCGGCCGGCACGCCCGCCTGCAGGCACAGTTCGGCGAACAGCATGGCCGTCAGCGAGGTGAATTCGGCCGGCTTGAAGACCACCGTGTTACCCGCGGCCAGGGCCGGGGCGATTTTCCACGACAGCATCAGCAGCGGGAAATTCCACGGCACGATCTGCCCCACCACGCCCACGGCGCGGTAGTCGGCGAATTCTTCCGACTGCAGCTGCGCCCAGCCGGCGTGATGGTAGAAATGGCGCGCGGCCAGCGGCAAGTCGATATCGCGCGTTTCGCGGATGGTCTTGCCGTTGTCCAGGGTTTCCAGCACGGCGAACAGGCGCGAATGCTTTTGCAGCAGGCGGGCCAGCGCGTACATGACTTTGGCGCGGCCGTGACCACCCATGCCTTGCCATACGGGCAGCGCGCGGCGCGCCGCTTCCACGGCGCGTTCCACGTCGGCATCGGTGGCTTGCGTCAGCTCGGCCAGTTGCGTGCCGTCGGCAGGATTAGTCGAGGCGAACAGCTCGGCCGGTTCGCTCCAGGCATTGTCGATGAACAAACCGAATGTGCGCTGGTGGCCGTCGAGCCACGCCTGCGCTTCTTTTTGACTTTCGGGAGCAGGGCCGTAGTCCATAGTATTGAGAATCTCGTTAATTGTTGGCATGACGATTGTTCTTTAAGGTTGTGCGTGACGATGATTGGCCGAGTAGCTGCCGGTGACGTAGTGCTCGAGCTGGCGCTCGATGTCGGTCAGCAGGCTGGAAGCGCCGATGCGGAACAGGTGCGGCTGCAGCCATTCGTTGCCCAGTTCTTCCTTCATCAGGGTCAGGTATTGCAGCGCGCTCTTGGCCGAGCTGACGCCGCCGGCCGGCTTGAAGCCCACCTGGAAACCCGTCTGCTCGTGGTATTCGCGGATCGTGCGCACCATCGTCAGGGCCACGGGAATGGTGGCGTTCACGCCTTCCTTGCCGGTGGAAGTCTTGATGAAATCGGCGCCGGCCATCATGCAGACCCACGACGCCTTGGCCACGTTTTCCATGGTCAGCAAGTCGCCCGTGGCAAGAATCGCCTTCACGTGCGCTTCGCCGCAAGCCTTGCGGTAGGCCAGCATTTCGTCATACAGCACTTGCCAGTTACCGTTCAGGACGTGCTGGCGCGTGATGACGATATCGATTTCCGAGGCGCCCGCGGCGACCGACAGTTCGATCTCGCGCAGCTTCGTTTCCATGCTCGTCAAGCCGGCGGGGAAACCCGTCGACACGGCGGCGATGGGCAAGCGGCCCTGGATGACTTTCACGGCCGGCTGGATCATCTCGTGGTACACGCACACGGCGCCGGTGCTCAGTTCCGTCAAGCCCAGTGCCTCCATCAGGTCGGCGCGCAGCGGGCGCATGGCCTTCATGCACAGGCGTTCCACGCGGCCCGGCGTATCGTCGCCGCCCAGGGTGGTCAGGTCGATCATCTGGATGGCTTTCACCAGCCAGGCGGCCTGGTATTCCTTTTTCACCGTACGGCGGTTCGCCAGGCTGGCCGCGCGGCGGTCCGTCGCGGCGCGGTTGACGCGGATCTGGTTGATCCAGCCCAGGTCGAGGCCAACGGCCTCGTTACGCTTGAATTCGGGGTGCATGAGTGTCATAACAAGCTGGTTCCATTAGCAAGTGGTGGTACGCCAAGGTGCTTGGCGAGGGTTTGGCCAATATCGGAGAACGTCTCGGAAATGCCCAGTGCGCGCGGAGCGACGCCGGGGCCGAAGAAGATCATCGGAATGTGTTCGCGGGTGTGGTCGGAGCCGTGCCAGGTAGGGTCGCAGCCATGGTCGGCGGTGATCACGACCAGGTCGCCTTCCTTGAGCTTGGCCATGAATTCCGGCAGGCGCGCATCCATTTCGCACAGCGCGTCGGCATAGCCTTCGACGTTGCGGCGGTGGCCGAACGCCTGGTCGAAATCGACGAAGTTCACAAAAGTGAGCGACTTGTCCTGCACTTCATCGGCCGTCTTCAGCAGCGCTTCGAACAGCGCCATGTTGTCGACGCCCTTCACGACGCGCGAGATGCCCTGGGTGGCGAAAATGTCGCTGATCTTGCCCAGGCCGACGACCTCGCCGCCCGCATCCTTGACGTGGTCGAGCAGGGTCTTGCTTGGCGGCGCGACGGCGTAGTCGTGGCGGTTGGAAGTGCGCGTGTAGTTGCCATTGCTGCCGGTGAACGGGCGGGCGATGACGCGGCCGATGTTGTACGGTTCGACCAGCTTGAAGGCCATTTCGCACACCTGGTACAGGCGTTCGAGGCCGAACGATTCTTCGTGCGCGGCGATCTGCATCACCGAGTCGCCCGAGGTATAGATAATCAGCTTGCCGGTGGCGACGTGCTCGTCGCCATGCTTGTTGATGATGTCCGTGCCCGAGGCATGGCAGTCGCCGAGGAAGCCCGGCACGCCGGACATGGCTTTCAGCTTGTCGGTCAGGTCGGCCGGGAACGATGGCGTCGTGCGGGGGAAGTAGCCCCAGTCGAATTCGACGGGCACGCCGGCGATTTCCCAGTGGCCGCTCTGCGTGTCCTTGCCGGTGGAGCGCTCGCGCGCCGCGCCGTAGGCGCCCGTGAAACCGTCGCGCTGGTCGAAGCCCGTGGCCCATTCGCCGCTGGCCAGGTGCGCCGCGGCGCCCAGGCCCAGGCGTTCCATGTTCGGGAGTTTCAAGGTCTTGCCGCTTTTGGCGACAGTGCTGGCAATATGGCCAAAGGTATTGGCACCTGCGTCGCCATACTTGGCGGCGTCTGGCGTCGCGCCAAGGCCGAAGGAATCAAGCAGGAGGATAAATGCGCGTGACATGATAAGGCTCGCTTTGTGGATGATGCGGACAGTGTAGGCCGGATTTTCCCGGCCTGCCGCGCGGCGGCGCCGGTGGCCGGCGCGCCGCTACTGCATAAAAAAGTGCTTAGGCTTGCGGTTTTTCAGCGACTTTGGAGAGGAAAGCCAGGATCAGCTTGACCAGGTCTTTGGCGCCGATGGCCGCGTATTTCAGGGTTTGTTCGTGCGACAGGGCGAATGGCGACATGCCTTCGGCCAGGTTGGTGATGACGGACACGCCAACCACTTTCAGGTCGCAATGACGGGCCGACACCACTTCCGGCACCACCGACATGCCGACCGTGTCGGCGCCCAGGCGGGCCATCATGCGGATTTCCGCAGCCGTCTCGAAGTTCGGGCCTGGGTAGGCGACGAACACGCCTTCATGCAGGGTGATGCCATTCGTGGCGGCCGTGTCCTTGACCAGGTTGCGCAGGTCCGCATCATAGGCGTTGGCCATGCTGAAGAAGCGCGGGCCGAAGCGGTCGTCGTTCGGGCCGACCATCGGCGTGCCTGGCAACAGGTTGATATGGTCGCTGATGGCCACCAGGCTGCCCGCGTCCACTTCTGGGCGCAGGGAACCGGCGGCATTGGTGACGAACAGCATTTCGCAGCCCAGCAGTTTCAGGGTGCGGATGGCGCTCGTCATGACGCCCATGCCATAGCCTTCGTAGAAGTGGCCACGGCCCTTCATGCAGACGACGGCGACGCCCGACAGGGTGCCGACCACCAGTTCGCCGGCGTGGCCGTGCACGGTGCTGATCGGGAAGCCTGGCAATTCGTCAAAGCTGATGCTGACGGCGTCCGTCATCTGCTCGGCCAACACACCCAGGCCGGAGCCGAGGATCATCGCCACGCGCGGCTTGAAATTTGCAGGAGCGCGGGCACGGATGATTTCGGCGGCGTGGAAAGGGCTGTTGTTCGACATGGTTATCCTCTGATTGACTAATGATGATGGGTTGCTGCCTGCGCGGCCGTGCCCGGTGAAGGACTGCGGCCCAGGTATCGGCTAAGTATGGTGTTACAGGTATATCGAAATGCGTATTGCCACTATTTGCCGCCACTATGCATCAAACGGAATATGTATGGCAAATACCATTTTTCTTGCCCATTTATACAATTCAAATATAAATGGCCGACATTATAGTCCAGGCAAGCCCAGACCTGCCATGCCCCGAAAATGCATGCATACAAGCTCCATACGACCGCTTTTCGCGCACGCCTGACACGGGCTTGACATGGGCTTGACACACTTAAAACAAGTGTTTACAGTAACAGACAAATGTTTAAACCTTCAGCGAAAACCTTGTGACCGACACCAATAAAAAAGACCAGCTGTACACGCTGATCCGCAACAACCCCTTCATCTCGCAGCAAGATCTGGCGAGCGAACTGGGCTTGTCGCGCTCGGCCGTCGCCGGCCACATCGCCGGTTTGATCCGCGAACGACGCCTGCTGGGACGCGCCTACGTGCTGCCCGACAGCCGTCCCGTGCTGTGCATAGGCGCCGCTAACCTCGACCGCAAGATGCGCACGCTGGCGACCTTGCAGATGGGCACCTCGAATCCCGTGCGCTCGGAAGAAGTGTTTGGCGGCGTCGGCCGCAACATCGCGGAAAACCTGGCCCGCCTGTCCATTCCCGTCGCCCTGCTGACGGCGCTGGGCGACGATGCGGCCGGCCACGCGCTGCAGACGCACGCGGAAGACGCGGGCATCGACATGCGCGGCAGCTTGCATTTGAGCAACACCAGCAGCGGCACCTACACGGCCGTGCTCGACGAACATGGCGAAATGCTGCTGGCGATGGCCAATATGCAACTCTACGAACAGCTGACGCCCGCCTTTTTGCACAGCCGCCAGCCGCAGCGCGCCGCCGCCGCCCTCACCGTCTGCGACCTGAACCTGGGCCACGACAGCGTGCAGGCGCTGCTGGCCGACGCGCGCCAGGACGCCGCCCATGCGACGCCGCTGGTCATCGTCGCCGTCTCGCAGCCGAAGATGGCGCACCTGCCGCAAGACCTGACGGGCTTGCATTTGCTGATCCTCAACCGTGGCGAACTGGAAACGCGCGTGGCGCGGGCCTTGCCCACGGCGTTCGAAGTGCGCGCCGCCTGCCGCGAAGTGCAGCGCCAGGGCGCGCGCCAGGTGATCGTCACCTGCGGCGGCGAAGGCGTGTACTTCACGGATGGCGACAGCCTGGACGCGCCTGTCGTGCACCTGGCCGCGCGCGAAGTGGACGCCGTCGACGTGACGGGCGCCGGCGACGCGTTTTCCGCCGCCGTCTGCTGGTCGCTCTACCACGACAGCAGCGATTTGAAACTGGCATGCCGGCGCGGCCTGAAACTGGCCGCCATGACCCTGGAATCGGCGGCCACCGTCTCCCCCCAGATTTCTGCCGGCGCACTCGACAACATTGACGACGCCGACCTGGCGCCGCCTCCCCCTACCCTCTTTCAACAGGACTGACATGACCCAATTACAGAATTTCCTCTTGTTCTCGCAAGAAGTGCTCGACGCGCGCGCCGCCGGCAAGGCCATCGTGGCGCTGGAATCGACCATCATTTCGCACGGCATGCCGTATCCGCAAAACGTGGAAATGGCGCGCGAAGTGGAGCAGATCATCCGTGACGGCGGCGCCGTGCCGGCCACCATCGCCATCATCGGCGGCAAGATCTGCGTGGGCTTGTCGCCCGAGCAACTGGAATTGCTGGGCACCTCGCCCGACGCCATGAAAGTCAGCCGCCGCGACCTGCCGTTCGTCCTGTCGCAAGGCAAGCTGGGCGCCACCACCGTGGCCGCCACCATGATCTGCGCGGAACTGGCGGGTATTTCCGTGTTCGTCACGGGCGGCATCGGCGGCGTGCACCGCGGCGCGGAAACGAGCTTCGACATTTCCGCCGACTTGCAGGAACTGGCGCAAACGTCGGTGGCCGTCGTCTGCGCGGGCGTCAAATCCATCCTCGACATCGGCCTGACCCTGGAATACCTGGAAACCCATGGCGTGCCCGTCATCAGCGTGGGCCAGGAAGGCTTCCCCGCCTTCTTCACGCGCGAAAGCGGTTTCAAGGCCGATTTCCGCCTCGATACGGCCGCCGAACAGGCTGCCTTCATCGGCACCAAGTGGCAACTGGGCTTGAAAGGCGGCGTGATCGTCAGCAACCCCGTGCCGGCCGCGCAAGCCATGCCCAAGGAAGAAATCGATGCGATCACCACGCAAGCACTGCAGGAAGCGGACGCGGGCGGCGTGAAGGGCAAGCAAGTCACGCCATTCCTCTTGTCGCGCATCAAGCAGCTGACGGATGGCCGCAGCCTGGCGACGAATATCGCGCTGGTCAAGCACAATGCCCAGGTCGGCACGGCGCTGGCCATTGCCATGCAGGCAGTCGTGGCACGATAATAGGACTGCTGTAAAGAAAGCGCGCATGCCGGCATCCAGGCCTGCGCGCCGTTCCATCGCCTAGCACCACGCAACGCCAAGGAAAGCATGTCCATCGATCTGAAACAGTTAAAGTATTTTCTTGCCGTTGCCGAGGAGAAAAGCTTCAGCCGCGCCGCCGAGCGCCTGCATATCTCGCAGCCGCCGCTGAGCCAGCAGATCATGAAACTGGAAAGCGAACTGGGCGTACGCCTGTTTGCACGCACCACGCGCACGTTCGAACTGACCGTGGCGGGCAAGGCGCTGATGAACGAGGCGGCCGACCTGCTGGCCAAGATGCGCATGACCATCGACACCATCCGCCAGATCGACCGCGGCGAAGTGGGCCGCTTGCGCGTGGGCATCGTCGGCTCGGCCATGTGGGGCCCCATCCCCAGCCTGCTGGAAGAATTCCAGACCAAATTTCCCCGCGTCAGCTGGACCATCCATGAATTTGGTCCCACGGTGCAATACGAAGCCTTGCGCGCCAAGCAAATCGACGTGGGCTTCTGGCGCGAACCCAAGCTCAACGACGACGACTTGCGTCACGACAATTTACGCCAGGAACTGTGTTTCCGCGAAAACGTCTGCGTGGCCGTCAATGAACACCACCCGCTGGCAAAAAACACGTCCATCGAACTGATCGACATCGCCCACGAACCGATGCTGACCCTGAACCTCGACAAATCCGCGTTTCCCCGCTATCTGGTGCAATGCTGCATCAATGCCGGCTTCGAACCCGTGATCTTCCAGGAAGCGAGCGAACCGCAAACCCTGCTGGCCATGGTGGGCGCGGGCCTGGGCGTGACCCTGGTGCCGGAAACGACGAGCCGCATCGGCTGGCCCGGCGTGGTGTTTCTGCCGATCAAGACCAATCCGCCGTCGGCCAACCTGTATATCAGCTACACCACGCTGGACGACGCGCCCGTCGTGCGGGCCTTCCTGAATATCCTGAATCCCCCCGCCGCCTGAAGCCGCAATTTATATGGCTTTCATATAAATAACTAAACAAAAACGTATTTGTCATACATATCTGGCATGATGCATAGTGATTCGGACGCCCATCGCGGCGCCGGTCCCGTGCTTGCCCTGCCCGTCAACTGACGGCGCATCCCAGCCCGCTCCGGCAGCCCCCTTCGATGTTGTACGTATAAAAGACACGGGGTCGACTGTTGCATGAGCATCACATTGTCGACATAAAAGCACACGAGGTCAGCAATGATCTTGTGCAATACAGTGCAATGTTGATAAGGATTTATCACCTCGTGCATCAAAAACAGGCTAAATCGGCCCCAAATTATATGTTTCACCTATAAAAAATATACAATATCGATCTTCCAGGAGCCAATTCATGAAACTTACACAATTTAGTTTGACGATCGCAGCCGTATTTCTGACTGCTCAAGCGTCCGCGGCTACCCCAAAACTGGGTGTCGTGTATGACGCGGGCGGCAAGTTCGACAAGTCGTTCAACCAATCCGCTTTCGAAGGCGCCTCGCGCTTCAAAAAAGACACAGGCATTTCCTTCATCGAAGTGCAAGCCTCCAGCGATACGCAAGCCGAGCAAGTCATGCGTGGCCTGGCCCGCAAGAAACTCGACATGATCGCGGCCATCGGCTTTGCGCAAACGCAAGCCGTGCAAAAGGTCGCCAAGGAATTTCCGAACGTAAAATTCGTGCTGATCGACGGCCAGGCCGCCGGCAGCAACGTCAATTCCGTCGTCTTCAAGGAAGAAGAAGGCTCCTACCTGGTGGGCGTGGCCGCGGCCATGGCCAGCAAGAGCAAGAAGGTCGGCTTCATCGGCGGCATCGATATTCCCCTGATCCGCAACTTCGCCTGCGGCTACGCGCAAGGCGTCAAGGCCGTGAACACAAAGGCGGAAATCACGCAAAACATGGTCGGCACCACGTCCGGCGCCTGGAATGACCCGGCCAAGGGCGGCGAACTGGCCCGCTCGCAATTCGAACGCGGCGTCGATGTCGTCTTCGCCGTCGCTGGTGGCAGCGGCATGGGTACCCTGCAAATGGCCAAGGAAAAAGGCAAGCTGGCCATCGGCGTCGATTCGAACCAGAATCATCTGTATCCAGGCAGCATCCTGACCTCGATGGTCAAGCGCGTCGACAACACCGTCTATGACAGCTTCATGCAAGTCAAGAACGGCACCTGGAAGGGCGGCGTCAGCTATAAAGGCTTGAAAGAAGGCGGCGTGGATTGGGCGCTCGACGCGAACAACCGCAAGCTGATTACGCCGGAAATCGAAAAGCGCGTGTTGGGTGCGCGTAAGGACATTATCGATGGCAAGATCAAAGTGATCGATTACCGCGTCGGCAGCAGCTGCCCGGTTTAATTTTTCTCCGTATCTTTTAGCGCGCCGCCGGGGCCAGTCTCCGCGCGGCGCGTTTCCATGAAACTATCCAGTTATGAACCTATGCAGCCAGCAGTAGAATTTCGCAGCATTTCCAAGCAGTTTGGACATGTGAAGGCGAACGCCGACGTCAGCTTCTCCATCGCCAAGGGCAGTATCCACGGCCTGGTGGGGGAAAACGGCGCCGGCAAATCGACCTTGATGAGCATCCTGTACGGGTATTACCGTGCCGACGGCGGAGAAATCTTGCTCGACGGAAAAGTACAACCGATCCGCAACAGCCAGGAAGCGATCAACCTCGGCATCGGCATGGTGCACCAGCACTTCATGCTGGTCGAGAACTTCACCGTCCTCGACAATATCATGCTGGGCACGGAAGGCGGTTTTCGCCTGGCCAGCCACCGCACGGAAGCGGAAGCGAAGTTGCGCGAGATTTGCGCCCGCTACCGCCTCGACGTCGACCCGCTGGCGAAGATCGAAGACCTCTCCGTCGGCGCGCAGCAGCGCGTGGAAATCCTCAAGCAGATTTACCGCAGCGCCAATATCCTGATCCTCGACGAGCCGACAGCCGTGCTGACGGCCCAGGAAACGGCTTCGCTGTTTGAAATCTTGCGCCTGTTCAAGGAACAAGGCAAGACCATCATCTTGATCACGCACAAGCTGCAAGAGATCCTGGAAATCACCGACAACGTCACCGTCATGCGCGGCGGCACGGTGGTGGGCGCCGTGGCGACCGCCGGCACCTCGAAAGAGGAACTGGCCAACATGATGGTCGGCCGCCCCATCCAGAGCCACTTGCCGCGCGCACCGTACAATCCGGGCGCCACGGTGCTGGAAGTTGACGGTTTACAACTTGCCGACGACCAGCAAGTCAAATTGCTGGCCGACATAGGTTTTAATCTGCGCGCCGGCGAAATCGTCGCCATCGCGGGCGTGTCGGGCAATGGCCAGAGCGAACTGCTGGAAATCCTGTCCGGCATGCGTTTGCCGACGTCGGGCAAGCTGCGCTTCCTGGACAAGGACTTGCCGTTTGCTAAGCGCCACGATGCCGACGGCTTGCCGCTGGCCTTCCGCGAACTGGGCATCGCCCACATTCCGGAAGACCGCTTGCGCGATGGCGTGGTGAAGAATTTTTCCGTCATGCAAAACACCATCCTCGGTTACCAGGACCACCTGAAAAACCGCTGGGGCTTGTTCAACTTCAAGGCCATCGGCGCCCGCTGCGCGCAATTGCTGAAAACCTTCGACGTGCGTCCGGCCAATCCGGACTTGCGCATCGGCTTGTTGTCGGGCGGTAACCAGCAAAAGGTGGTGATCGCGCGCGAAGTGCTGGCCAAGCCGAAACTGATGCTGGTGGGCCAGCCCACGCGCGGCGTCGACATCGGCACCATCGAAAGCATCCATACGCAATTGCTGGCCCTGCGCGACGCGGGCGTGGCGATCCTGCTGGTGTCCGTCGAACTGGAAGAAGTGCGGGCGCTGGCCGACCGCATCCTCGTCATGTGCGGCGGACGCATCACCGGCGAACTGAAAATTGAAGAATTCGATACCACCCGCATCGGTCTGTTGATGGGGGGAATGCATAAATCATGAATAACGACTTGCCACGCTGGGCGACAGCCTTTGTCATGCCCATGTTAAACCTGCTGTCGGCCTTGCTGGTCTCAGCCCTGGTGATTTATATGCTGGGCGAAGACCCGGCCGAATCGCTGGGTATTCTCGTCAATAGCGCCGTCCTCAATCCGGAAGGCTTGAGCTACACCCTGTTCTACGCCAGTACCTTCATCTTCACGGGCCTGTCGGTCTCGGTGGCGATGCAGGCCGGCCTGTTCAATATCGGTTCCGAAGGCCAGATGTACATCGGCGGCCTGGGTATCACATGCGCCATGCTGGCGTTCGATCAATCGCTATCCGCCTGGGCCTTGATTCCCGTGGCCATGATTAGTGCAGCCGTCTTTGGTGCACTGTGGGGTTTCCTGCCCGGCTATCTGCAAGCCAAGCGGGGCAGCCACATCGTCGTCACCACCATCATGTTCAACTACATTGCATCCTCGCTCATGAATTCTGTGATCGTGCGATACCTGATCCCCACGGGCGAGCAGAACACGGCCAGCCGTGTATTTGCGGAAAGCGGCGAAATGCCACGCCTTTCCACCTGGTTCCCGTCGCTGGGCGACACGCCGCTGAACATCAGCTTTATCCTGGCGATCGTCGCGCTGGCGATCTATGGCGTGATGGTCTGGCGCTCGTCGTGGGGCTTCAAGCTGCGCGCCACGGGCCTCAACAAGCATGCGGCCCACTACGCGGGCGTGTCGATCAGCAAGATGATCATCGTCGTCATGCTGATCTCGGGCGCGCTGGCGGGCCTCGGCGCCGTCAATTCCATCATGGGTTCGACGCACTACCTGTCGCTGAACTTCGTCGGCGGCGCCGGCTTCATCGGCATCGCCATCGCCCTGATGGGCCGCCAGCATCCGGTCGGCATCTTCCTGTCGGCCGTGCTGTTCGGCGCGCTGATACAGGGCGGCTTCGACCTATCGCTGGAAAAACCGAATATCCCGACGGAAACGTTCATTTTCATCCAGGGCTTGATCATCCTGTTCTGCGGCGCCATGGAAAACTTCTATGCACCGGCCATTTCCGCCCTGCTCAAGCGTACCAAAGGCTAAACCATGACACTCGACGACTTTCATTTCGCCAGCATCCTGGTATCGACCGTGCGCAATGCGCCCGTCCTGATCTTTGCCGCCATGGCCGGCCTGTTTGCCGAACGCAGCGGCATGATCGACATCGGCCTGGAAGGCAAGATCCTGGCCAGCGCCTTCGCGTCCGCCGCCGTGGCTTACACGACGCAAAACCCGTATTACGGCATGGCTGCCGGCATGCTCGTCTGCGTCGCCCTGGCCCTGCTGCAAGCGTATGTCAGCATCACGCAAAAAGGCAACCAGCTGGTGGCCGGCATGGCGATCAACATCGCCATGAGCGGACTGACGTTTGTGCTGGCGCAATTCTTCTTCCAGCAAGGCGGCCGCACGCCCGACCTCGGTTCGGCGCGGCTGTTCGACGTGGTCTTGCCGGGTACGCAATACGTGGAACATATCCCCTTCGTCGGCTGGGTGTATGCCCACCTGATCGGCGGCCATTCCATTCTCGTCTACGTGGCATTCCTGCTGATTCCGCTCGTGCACTGGCTGCTGTACCATACGCGTTTCGGCCTGCGCCTGCGCGCCTGCGGCGAAAACCCGCACGCGGCCGACTCGGCCGGCGTCAGCGTGGAAGCGACGCGCTACCTGGCCATGCTGGTGGCCGGCATCCTGTGCTCGTTCTCGGGCGCATATCTTGCCATCGTGCAAAGCGGCTTCTTCCTGCGCGACATGTCGGCCGGCGCCGGCTACCTGGCCCTGACGGCCATGGTGTTCGGCAACTGGCGCCCCGTCTACACCTTCCTCGGCTGTTTGATGTTCGGCTTCTTTGCCGCCATCCAGATCCAGATTGAAGGCGTGGACTTGCCGGTCGTGGGCCGCATCCCCGGCTCGCTGATCCAGATGGTGCCGTATGTCGTCACCGTGATCGTGCTGGCGGGCTTGATGGCGAAATCCATCGCGCCGAAGGCCATCGGTATCCCGTTCGTCAAATCGCGTTAATCGCCCACAACACCGGAAAGCGATCACGCTTTCCGGTGCATTTTCCATCCTGCCTCGTTCTGAGAGCTCAGGAACACAAGTGTCGTTCCATACCTGGCGTGCGGTCCTTAAACCTGGGCACCATCCTTCTCGAATAATGATTCATGAACTTGCCCTGCAACCAGGTGGACGACACGGCTCGCCATTTTGATGGTTTCCGGTCGGTGCGCCACCATGATACGTGTCAGGTTCATCTTGTTTATCGCCAGATTGACCTTGTATTCATTTGCAATGTCGAGATGACTGGTAGCTTCGTCGAGCGCCAATATTTTGGGTTGCTTATACAATGCTCTGGCCAGCAAAATACGCTGTTTCTGCCCTCCTGACAAACTGCTGCCCATATCACCGACCAGTGTTTGATATCCCATGGGCATTCTCGCTATTTCTTCATGTATGGCAGCAAGTTTCGCGCACTCTTCGACCGCAGCATACGACATGCTCGTATCAAAAAAACTGATGTTCTCCATGATGGATCCGGCAAGCAACACATCGTCTTGCATCACGGTGCCCACCAGTGTTCGATAGGCCCTCAGCCCGATCTTCTGAATTGGAATATTGTCGATCAGCACTTCACCAGATGACGGCAACAGCAGACCAGTGATGATTTTGCACATGGTTGTTTTCCCGCAGCCACTTGCTCCAACCAAGGCGACACTTTGGCCGGCCGGTATGTGCAAGTTAACGTCCTTCAAGACCCATGGTTCACCTTCTGCGTAGCGGAAACTCACATTTTTCAATGTAATGGCGGGTTGAATGCCCGTTGTATCCAGTTCGAAATCCATTTCAGGCTCCACCGGTTCGAGCACAATATCGGCCAGACGCTCTGCATGCATACCTAGCATTCTGAAGTTGACAAAGACATCGATCAAGCTGAAGACACGACTGGAAAATGTACTGGAATAACTGACGAAGGCCATGAGCATACCCACCGTCATGCTCCCCCCCATGACGGCCATTGCGCCCAAATAAAGCAGACTCAACCCTTGTACTCCAGAAATCAAACCATTGCCAACCTTGAATACAATGCCAAGTTTTTGGGTCTTGATATCTCTATTGATAACATCAAGTTTTAAATTACGCCAATATGCGCCACGTTCGGATTCACGTCCGAATAGCTTCAACGGAGTGATTGCACGTATGGTTTCCAGAAAGTGCGTATTTTCTTTTGAAGAAAGTAGAATCCTCTCCAAAGAAGCTTCGCGCAGGGGTTGATAAAATACCCACCGCAGCAGTGCGTAACATAATGCGGCGATGACAACGATCGCTGTCAAACGTGGGCTATACATGATCATGATGATCAGGGCAAACGAGGCCATCAACCCATCGATAACACTTTCAACAAAAATATTGGTCAACGTAGATTGAATCGCACTCATGCTCGAAAAACGCGACACTACATCACCGACATGCCTTTTTTCAAAATAGGAAATGGGCAGCCGTGTCAGGTGGGCGAACACTCTATTCCCCCATTGAAAACCAATGTCTATGCTCCAACGCATCAGAAACCAGCTGCGGGCCAGTCCAATCGCAGTCTGCGTCAACAGTAGTAAGGAAAAGCCAAGAACCAGAATTTGCAAAAGATCTTTATCACCAGCAACTATCACTTCGTCAATCACAAATTGGTTGAAAAGTGGCATTACAATCGCAAATAATTCAAGTGTAATTGCGAGTAAGAAAATTTGTATCAAAGCCCGACGCAAACCGGAAATTCTTCCAGTCAATGCACGAATGGAGATCTTTTTCTCTTCCTGCTTTACTTCAAACGCATCGTTTGGCGTCAATTCCAGGGCTACGCCAGTGAAATTCTTCGATACCTCATCTATCGAAACAACTCTTTCCCCAATTGCAGGATCAATGATTTTTATAAGCAATTTACCGAAAAATTTTCGTTTGACACTTTTCAAAACGACAAAATGATTCAAATTCCAATGCAAAATGGCGGGACATTTCAGTTCTGCAAGCTGATCCAACTCCAAGCGCAGGGGACGCGCAGCCATGTGCATCGCTCCCGCATATCGTACGAGTTGCGCTAAGGTTGTCCCCTTCAGGCTTATCGAAAACTTTCGGCGCAACTCAGGCAAGCCGACGTGATAGCCAAAATAATTACAAATCATGGCCAGACTAGCAATGCCACATTCGCTTTTTTCAGTTTGGAGTATAGTTTTCATCAAGTCTATATTTTCGTTTGGCTGCTTCTTTATGATGATTAACCATTCAAACGTGTCAACAATGGTTCAGCGATCCACTCCCATATCTGCCGTTTGTCCTGAATAATGTCCGCTTCCAGCGCCATACCTGGTCGCAAGGACTGCCTCTTCCCATTAACCAGGATATAGGAACGTGCCAGCCTTACCTTAATGCGGTAAAGAGCTTCATTGCTGTTAGAGCCTGGTAAGCTCCTTTCCGAGTTACTTAAAATTGTGCTGGCCAGGTTCACTGGTAATTCACTTGGAGCAAACGGCGTGTTGCTGACACCTGTAATGACGCCAGTCTGAAGGCCGAATTTTTGATAAGGGTACGCTTGCAGGCGCATTAATACATCCTGTCCGACGGCAACAAAACCAGTTGTCCGGCTCGGAGCATACAAGTGGACTTCAAGTCCGTCCGCATCTGTCTGCGGTTCGATGGCATCGGGTACGAGTGTCGCAAGTGCCTGCCCACCACTCACGGTCTGTCCTGCCTGATAGGTAATCGTGGTAATTGTCCCGCTGCTGGGGGCGGTGATGAAATTTAATTTTCGATTCTCATTCTCTGCCGCCTCCTGACCAATACTGGCAACAGCACGATCCAATTGCACTAGTTGACCGGTGAGCTCTCCCGCCAGATTCGTACGCTCTGCATCCAAAGCGTAATTCCTGGCTGCCTGCTGAGCCTTTGTTCGCTGCAGACTGCTCAATCGACTTGAGTAATCAATCAACTCTACCTGCTTCTGCTGAACTTGCGCGTCGGAGACATAGCCACTACGCTGCAACGTTTCGTACTTCGCAACGCTTGACTTCGCCAACTCTTCACGTCGTCCCGCCAGCTCCAATTCCACGTTCAATTGACTAATTTCACTGGCTAAAATTCGCTGCCGTTCGTCAATTTGCTGGCCTTTTTCCTTTATTCTCGTAATAAGAACGCGTCGTTCCGCATCCAGCGTCTGCCGTCGGACCGCCAACTGTTGCGCGATCAACCCTGTGATTTCCCCATCACCCGCCTGCCGGGCTGTTGACAATTCAAACAGAGGATCGCCGATCTGTACATGCTGCCCTTCCTTCACAAAATTTTTTGTCAGAACACCTGCAGCAAGTGCGGCAATTCCAAGGCTGCCACCCTGAGGAACAATAATACCCACGACGCGATTTTTTTTTGTAAAGCTACCAAAAGAAATAAACAGAATCAGCAACAGGCCTACGATAAAAGCAATCCCCGCCACCAGCCAGCGTGAAACGGGCTGCGCCAGACTGATGGCTCCGGCCCACTGGCTGCTTCTCGATAGGTGAACTTCCGGTCGGAACAATGGAAGCGGTTGCGATTCCTCATTTTTTGCGGGTGGCACTGTGGCGTCTATCTTCGTTTCCAGAGGCATGTCATGTATGTTCATTGATACCTATACCTTGAAGTCCATTCCCGGACATAAAGCGAATTTCTGATGAGGTTAAACATGCATAAAGCCTGACGGTATTATTTCTGTTCACTCATACTGCGCAGTAAGACATGTATGTGTCTGAGATACATGACCATATTGTTATGTGATCATCAAGCTATCTCACATGGTTAATTCGACAATAAAAATTGTCGACTTTTAGTAGCTTATCCACGGCTGTTTTGGCACAGTTTTCCTCACACTATCAACGGATCAACGGAAAATAATTGTAGCCGATTTTTTTCCACTTCAATTGAATTCTATTGATTTTTCTAAAAAATCAACTTACATTAGATCAGCGTCAGATGAAACAACGCCATGATGCAACGTGAAAATAATTCATATTTTTAACGTGCACCATGATTCTATCCAAATATTTCGTTTTGATATGTTTCTTAACGAATACCCTCCATATTGGAGAAAACTTTCCAGTTCATCCTGGAATGTCAATTCATCTTTGAAAGGCAGTATTCATGCGTATTTTAAATATTCAAGAATTAGAAGCCGTTGCCGGTGCCGGCTCTAGCGACGAAGGCTGGTGGGATTTGACGGAAGATGAACGCCAACGCATCCTGGCCGATGAAGCAGCAGCAGAAGCTGCACAAAATCGCCTGCCCGATTATCAAGCCGGTGCAGGTGGCGGTGCTGGAGACACTGGCGGCGGCGGCTACTCTGATGGCAGCTATTACAGGGATTTGTGGGATATGCAGTTTTAAATTATCATCATCAATCTGAGAAGTAAATATTTATAGATGCAGGGATGGAAGGAAGGGATAAATACCCTCCTTCCGTTTTACAAAACAAGCAATAAAATTAACATTATTTGATATGTAATTTTAAATTCAATATTTTCATGACAAATAATTTTTTAGAAAATATTCTACCAAAATCTTCTTTTGTTGAATTTTCCGCACAAAAACTCACCTCGGCGAAAATAGTCTGGAGCAATCCCTACGGAATATCACCACCTGACCTTGATGAACATGCTTTTTATATTCCTATTGATGGTGATCATCCCTCTGCCTCGTCTGCGAAAGACATCAAGCTATTTCTTGGCGAAAGATATGGCGGCGTAGGTGTAACTTCAAATGGGGGGGGAGCCCGATGTGGCTTGAGAAACAGCATTCAAATTAAAGGAATAGGCAAAAATCCCTTGGCGGGAAGTGCCACGTCTTTCTGGCATTCCTATGGTGGCGAATCTCTGGCCGGCGGGATCAGGGAAGCCATCTGGAGCGAGATAAGCCACAGCGCGCTACCTCACGGCGCCGTCAGGATACACGGCCTCATTGATACCGGCACCCGGGTTCCAGCCTTTTCGTCAGCGGAAGGGACTTCAGAAACAACCCGTCGAGGACTTACTATCCGTGAGGCGGCACTGAGACCCGGCCATTTTGTCCGATCACTTTACTTTTCGCGCCATGATGAGGCGAGACATGGCATGGTGTCGGATGCAGAAAGAACCCGGGCCGCAGTAGTGGCCTTGGCGCAAGCAAGTGACGCAGCCCCTTTCCTGAGCAATTCCAACCACCAGCTGAATAGCTTGCTAATCGCGATGGTTGAACGTTTTGCCGATCAACATGCGGCGGCAACGGCAAAACGCCTGTCACATGGCTTGCAATCTCCGTCCAACATGTGCATGGATGGACGTTGGATTGATTTTGGCACTGCATCAAGCGTTTCAGATTACGGGAAGATCATAGTCGCCAAACATGGGGTTCCTTTTGGCGAAGATAGTCAAATTAAAAATACCATAAATGAAATAGTTCTTTCCATCCAAAGGTATTTGCCTAACGAGAAGAAGAGATTCTTGGTTCCCCCAAACGATATTCTTTCCATTTTCTCAAAAAAGCTTTCTGATAGCATTCAGCTGGAATTTTTAAAACTAACTGGCATACCCGCATGGGATTTACTATCCATTGACAATCATCTAACAAAATCTGCTTTTTCTTGTTTTAAAAAAATAATACTCAAGGGAAATTCCGAACCGTTCAAGCTGTATCCTGCTTGCGCCGGGCAAGATGCTCTCATGCCAGAGAAAATGGGCAGTTACAGCCTGAACTCTTTAATTCGATTGATCAGCCTATGCAAAAATAAACAACAAGCTGAAATTTCTCTTTTCCCAGAATTAAATGACATCCGCCTGCTACATGAATTCATAGATTCATATTGGAATCTGCGTGATGCCTGTCTATTCAAGAAAAACCCTGCCGAAAGGAATTCCGCTCACCTTTTTATCAAGATTAATTCACTCAGGATAAATCAGGGAACCCCTGATCTATACAGGCATACACTCGACAGAACAATCGATATGCATGTTGCATCTGGCCTGGATAGCAAAGATTTCATCAATAACATCATCAATAAAAACAAAATCTCTCTATCCGACCCAATAGACGGAAATATAGACTTAAGCGCATGGATTGGCAAGGGTTCAATCTTCTCGGAGACTATGGCTCCCTTACTCGTGAAAAATGTCGATCAAGAAAATAAATTAATCAATTATTTTCAAAATCGCACATCCAATGACGATGAAAAAAATTTGATGAAAAAATTATGCGAAACAGTTTTTTGAGAGTGTATGACAGACCTGCACAGAAGATACAAGAAACAGCTGAAATTCTGGGCCACATCATTATCATCATGAAGAACAACCCTGCCCATGCTAATAGGGAAATTTCTTATTTATCAAACAACTTACTCAATGCAATATTGCAGAAAAATATAAAAATTTACTTCAATATTGAAGGATTTCCCGTTGGGTATATTGCATGGGCATACCTGGACAGTTCAACGGAACTACGCATCATGAAAACAAACAATGCCAATATCAGCGCGGAAGAGTGGAATTGTGGAAATTCATTATGGATCATGGATTTTCTGGCGCCGTCTGGAAATTTAATGTATATATTAAATGATTTACGCGATGATGTTTTCATTGCCGAGAAAAAAATTCGTTACTTCAGAATAAGGAACGAAGAACGAATTTACAAAGAAATAACCCGAAATAGAAAAAATTACTTTTTCCTCGCACCGTCGCGTGGAATCGGATCCTGTACTTGCGGGAAGTCCGACTGCCCTGCATTCACAAATCTTATTTAGCTAGAACTGTGCATTTCCAAAAGTTTTTCTAATGAGAAATATACGGGTATGCCCGAATGGCGGGCCATGCTGACCATCTGTTCCGCCCCCTGTGATGGCCCACCGATGCGCAGCACGGCATCGCAATGGCTCAATAAACGCGTCGCATGCGCGTGGAATAATTCCTCATACACGGCGTCGCCCACCCGCGTAGAACCGGCCAGCGCCAGCATGGGCAAGGCCAGCCATTCACCGAGCACGGGCATGTGTCCCTTGGCATACAGCGGCAGGCAGACGGCTTGCATGGCGTCCACATTGCGCTGCATCAAGACGGGGTCGTCGCCCGTGCCGGAACGATACGGGCCAGCTACTAAAATCTGCAGGCCCCGTCGCATCTCTTGCGCTGGCGGCATCAAGTGCAACTGCGCATGCTGCAGCAGCATGATGGTCTTGCCGTCGCAGATGCGGCCATCGGCCACCATCTGCAGCGCTTGCGCCAGGGGCAGTTCCAGCACTTCGATATCCTCGCCCTCGTGCGCCAGGCCGCCGCCATCGCCGATGCGGCTGGCCGGATCGTATTCGGCGACAAAGAAATGCAGGCGCTCCGTCACGGAACCGGGGCTCATGAAAGCCTCGAACACTTTATGCACGGCGCCCACCGCATAGCCCGTTTCTTCTTCCACCTCGGCGCGGATGCGCTGTTCCGCGCTGGCCTCTTCCAGCAAGCCGGCCGCCGATTCGATGAGGAAACCGTCGTGGCCTTCGCGGTAGGTGGGAAAGCGGAACTGGCGGATCAAAATCACCGTGCGCTTGACTTTGTTGTAGAGCAAGATGGTGGCGCCATCGCCCCGGTCATAGGTTTCCCGCGTCTGCGTCTGCCACTGCCCATCGCGGCGCAGATAGTCGAACGTGGTTTTCTGCAATAAATACCAGTCGTGCGACAGGGTCTGCACGCCGTGGATGCGGACCCGTTCCTGCTTGCTATTTTCTTCACGCATAGTGTCTCCTTGTGCTTGTATATGCTTGCCTTTGCCGACTTTATCATGCAAACTCGTGTAATATCAAGAAAATACAAGAAAAATCATGCTGACACATCAACGCAAACAATACCTGCTGGACTTGCTCCAGCGCGAAGGCCAGATCGTCGCCAAGGCCGTCAGCGATAGCCTGGGCTTGTCGGAAGACACGATACGCCGCGACCTGCGCGAACTGGCGAAAGAGGGTTTATTGGAGCGCGTGCACGGCGGTGCGCTGCCGTTGCTGCCCCGTTCGCCCGCGCTGGCGCCGTTCGCGGGGCGCGAACAGATTTCGCTGGAAGCCAAGCCCGCCATCGGTCGCGCGGCGGGTGCCATGATACAAACGGGGCAGGTGGTATTTCTCGATGGCGGCACGACGGCAGTGCAACTGGCGCGCCAGCTGCCGCGGGAGTTGCGCGCCACCATCGTCACGCACAGCCCTTCGATTGCCGTCGAACTGGTGAATCACCCCGGCGTCGAGGTGCTGATGCTGGGCGGGCGCCTGTACAAGCACTCGATCGTGGGCGTCGGCGCGGCCACCGTGGAAGCCATCGGCCGCATCCGCGCCGACCTGTACTTCATGGGTGTGTCCAGCCTGCATCCGCAAGCGGGCATCACTACGGGGGACCATGAAGAAGCGTGCGTGAAACGCGCGCTGAGCGAAGCGTCCAGCCGCACTGTCGTGCTGGCTTCACCGGAAAAGTTCAATACGGCCTCGCCGTTTCAAATCCTCCCCTTGAGCCAGGTCAACGACATCATCGTGCACCGCGACGTGGAAGACGCCCTGGTCGCGCCCTACCGCGAGATGGGGATCAGCATCACCCTGGCATGAAAAAAGCGGCCTTCAGGCCGCTTTCGCATGACACTTTACTGCGGCCAGATCGCCTGCAGCACGGCGGCCAGACGATAGCCCGCCTCGATCAGCTGCTGCTTCGCCAGCGCCGAGCTGGGCACGGGATAATTGTCCGGCACGTTCAAGTTCCACACGTTGTAGACATCGCCCTTGCGGCTGGTCTGCTGCGTGGCCGGGCCGGCCACCACGTCCGTGAAGGCAATCTTTGACGCCGCCAGCGAGGCATCGGCCCATTGATACGGCCAGGTGGCGGGGTCGCCGCTATTGGCGCTGACCACAGGCGCGCTGGCGATCACGGTGCGCGCGAACTGCTGCGGCGTGCGCGTGCTCAGGCGGCGCATGGCGTAATCGACGACGGTCGTGTCCCAATATGAATGCAGGGGCTTGGTGGGCGACTTCGGATACGCGCTGGAGGGCTTGGCCGCGCCATCCTCAGCCGGCAGCGGCGCGGGAATCACGGCATCCGATAGCGCCGTCATCTTCGCATCGTCGAGCAACAAGTCGTTGCCGCCGCGCGCATTGAAAATGGTGACATCGTCAATCTGCGCCTGCGTGGCGGGCACGAAAAACTGGCCATCCTTGCCGACAAACGCATTGCCCACATGCAATGGCTGGTGGATATCGCCCACCAGGTGCGTGATCAAAATCAAAGCTTCGCGCTGGCTGAAGCCGTGCGGATTGCTGGCCGCATCATCCTTGCCTTGCAACACCAGGATCGCCTGCTTGAGCGTCTGCACGATATCGACATCGGCCGTGCCCACGCCATGGTCGTGGTAATGCGCGTTCTGGAACGGCACGTTCGTGTAATGGTATTCGCCATGCTTGGGGTTCGCCGCGACATAGGTCAACATTTCGGGCGATTGCGGACCGCAATACGTGCCCTTCACGCAATCGGGCCAGTTGGCGATCTTTTCCAGGCTTTCGCCCCGCAACAGCAATTTCTCCAGCCGCGCCTGCGCCGCGCTACCCTTGAGCAATTGATCGGCGATGGCGCCCACGGCGCGGTGGCCGTCGTTGCCCCAGGCCAGCGCATTGCCGGAGGAGAAAACCGCGCCCAGCGCCAGCACCGTCAACAGTTTTTTCATGTTCACTCCTTGCCTTGCGGCGCAGCCTTGGCCGGCTTCGGATATTGCTTGTTGATATCGATAGGCTGCGCATACGCCGAGCTCCACGTCTGCTCATGCAGCGCGGCAATACGCTGCGCCATGGCATCGTTGCGCAGCACCACTTCCAGGTTGCGCGACAGGTCGAAATAACCGCCCGCCCAATTGCTCGTGCCGACCCAGGCCAGCTTGCCGTCGATGCTCATGGTCTTGCTGTGGATCACGCGCGCGAACGGGATAAAACCCGTCGACGCCGTGGGTATCGTCACGATGCGGATTTCCACGTTCGGCACCAGGGCCAGGCTTTTCAGGTAAGCGATGGCAGGCGCCTCCGTGTTCCAGGCGGACACCATCAGCTTGATTTTCACGCCGCGCTGGGCGGCCGCGCGCACGGCGTTGTCGATCACGGCGTAATACGGCCGCGTGCGGTTCGGGCCGTAGGACAGGGGCGCGTAGTCGAGCAGCTGGATGCGCACTTCGCTTTTCGCTTCCGCCAGCAAGGCGGGCAAGCCCGTTTCCGAGTCCCCCACGCCGGCTGGGTTGTAGGCATTCGGGCTGGCCAGCAGGAAGGCGTTTTGCGCGTAATTGGCCGGCACGATCTTGCTGTTGAGCACCGTGGCGCGGCTGCCTTGCGACGTCAATGCCTGGGCTTGCCAATCCTGCTCGAAAATCGCTTGCACCTGGCTCACCATGGCCGGCTCCGTGATCTTCAAGCCCGTCTCATGGATGTGCTCGAACGAGCGCCAGTCGAAATTCTGGCTGCCGATGTATGCCACCTGGCCATCGACGGCCAGGTATTTCGCGTGCACGATGCCATTGCCCGTGATTTTATTGAAGTCGATGAGGCGCAGATCAAGGTTGGGTATCGCCTTGATCCGGTCGATGGTCGCCGCTTCCGACAGGCCCACGCCCTTCTGGTCCAGCAGGAAGCGGATTTTCACGCCGCGCTGGCCCGCGGCCGTCAGGCTCGCCAGCACTTTTTCAAAGGCCGTGCCCGGCTTGCTGACGGCATAGAACTGGGCGATGACGATTTCTTTCTTGGCCGAATCAAACAGCTCGCTCCACACGGTGACGGGCTCGCGCAGGTCGGGATTGGTCAAGCTCGTTTCCACGGGCGAGGTGTGTACCAGCTCAAAGCCGGGAATCGTGAAATCGGCGTGGGCCGTGCCCGCGAACAGACTGGAGAGAACGACAGAAACAAATAAGCGACGCATGGTTATTCCTTGTAATGTTATTTGACGCGCACGATGCGGCCGGCCGCCGTGGCGCTGCCAGTCGGCTTGCCGGCGCGAGCGCGGTCGATCAGGTAATTACTGAAGGCGTCGATGTCGCGCACGCCCGTGTCCAGGCGGCGCGTACCGGCCGCCAGCACGGTGAAGCGGTCGCCGCCGCCGGCCAGGAAACTGTTGGCGGCGACTCGGTATTGTTGATTGTCTTCAAGAGGAATGCCATTCAGCATGATGCTGCCAGGCAGCACGCGCCGGCCTTGCGGCTGCGTGCTATCCCAACGGTAGCTAAAACCTTGGGACACTTGCAGCAGATTGCCCTCGCCGGCCTCTTCGCCCGGCCATTGCTGCTCGAGCAAGGTACGGATTTGCGCGCCGGAAAGACTCACGACGATCAGGGTATTGCCAAACGGCACCACGGCCTGGTTCTGGCCCACGTTCGTCATCAGGTCGGCGCCCGCTTCCAGGTCCTTGCGGATGCCGCCATTGTTCATCAGGCCAATTTGCGCGCCGGCTGCGCGCGCGCCAAACAGGGTACTGTCGGCCACCAGGTCGCCCAGCGGGGAAGCGCCGCCGCCCTTGGTGCTGCGGCCCACGGTGGGCACGGCGATGGCGGCCACGGGACGCGACAATTCGGCCGCGCTGCGCTGCTTCACCGATTCCAGGTAGGCTGCCACGGCCGGGTCCGGCTCATACATGCCTGGCAGCATGACCACGTTTTGCGCACTGGCATCGATCAGCGCATTCTTGACGGGATCGACCTTGAGCTTGATGCGCGTCAACATGTGTCCGCCCATCTGCGCTTGCGTCACCAGGCGGCCATCGACACGGCACAGATAACCCTGGTGCGAATGGCCGCTGATGACCAACTGAATCGCCGGATCGAGACGTTTCACGACATCCACCACTTCGCCCTTCAGCTGGCTGCAATCGGGCTGGTCGACGGCTTCCTTCGTCTCGCCGCCCTGGTGCAGCAGCACGACGAACACGCCCACGCCCTGCGCGCGCAGCTGCGGCAAGGTGGCGTTGATGGCGTCCGCTTCGTCGCCGAACTGCAAACCGGCAATGCCGGCGGCCGTCACCACGGACGGCGTATCTTTCAGCACGGCGCCGATCAGGCCCACCTTGACGCCATGCGCCTCTTCGATGCGGTAGGCGGGCAGCAAGGACTTGCCCGTCTGCGTGTCGATGACATTGGCCGCCATATAGGTATAGCTGGCGCCCTTGAAATCGGGTGTGAACTTGCATGCCTTGTCGGCGCGCGACGAGTCGCAACCGCCGCGCTGCTGGCGCAACAATTCCGCCTTGCCCTGGTCAAACTCATGGTTGCCGACGGAACTGGCCTTCATGCCCAGCATGTTCATGGCGACGATGCTCGGCTCGTCCGCCCACAGGGCCGACATGGCGGGGCTGGCGCCGACCAGGTCGCCATTGCCGACAAAAATCAGCTGCGCGTCTTCGCGCCGCCACGCCGTCAATGCGCCGGACAAGGTATCGATGCCACCGGCCTGCACCGTCTTGCGCTCGGCATCGGCGACGCTCGTGTAGCTAAATTTTCTGCGGTCGAGATTGCCGTGAAAATCGTTCAGGGCGACCAGGTTGATATCGACGGGCACCGCGGGATGCGTGGCGCAACCGGTCATCAACAGGGCAAGCATGAGCAGACGTGGCAACCTCGATGGAGGCCGGTGGAGGGAAAGGGATGGGATCATGCGGAGACTCCTGGACGGGGCGGCGCCAATGGCAAAGACGGTGAAACATCCTTACCCATAAAAAAAACAGGCCCGAAGGCCTGTACTCTTGCTATCTCAGCCTAGTTGATACAACTCGACGCCGCCCTAACGGGCAGCGCGGAGTTGACAGCCATGCTTAGAAGTCGACGCGCAAGGTGACCGACGCGAAGCGCGGTGCACCCATGTAGTAGGTTGGTGCGCGACCTGCGAACGTACCGGCAGCCGTAACGATATCATTGGCGCCAATACCCGTACCGGAACTTGGGTTGCGGTACTCGCGGTTCAACAAATTCGATACGTTCAGGGTCAGCTTAGGATTCTTGAACATGCCGAAAGTTGGCAACTGATATGCCGCATCCAGGTCAACCAGGGTGTACGCTGGCACTTCCTCGTCGTTCACCAGCGTAGCGTATTGCGAGGCGGTGTAACGGGCTTTTACGCGAACATACCAGGCGTTGGTTTCATAAGAGGCGCTCAAGCCGGCTTTCAGCTTAGGCGACAGGGAGAAATTCTTGCCAGCGGTTGGTGCATAACCAACAATGGTTTTGCCATTGACGGTTTTGGCGACCACGGCCAGATCATCTTCCATCTTGGTCTTCAGGTAGCCGAGCGAACCATAAACCGACCAGCCGTTGATCGGCGTGTTGCCGACTTCCAGCTCAATACCTTTGTTACGCACTTTGCCTACGTTGGTCGTCAGGCTGGTCAGTGTGTTTGGATCGATTGCGGTTGCCTGGCGATCTTTGAAGTCCGTGTAGAAAGCGGTCAGCGAGGTCGAAATATCCTTGGTTTGATGACGGTAGCCAACGTCCAGGCTCCACGACACTTCAGGCTTGACGTCCTTGACGATGGTGGCAACACCATTCGTCACAGTCACGTACGGCGGATTGTTCGGTGCCAGCACGAAGTTGTTCGGCGCACGCATGTTCTTCGCCAGGCTGGCAAAGATCTGGTCGTCGTTGGTAACACGGTAACGCGCGCCCAATTGTGGCAACACATCCGAGTACGTCTTCGACACGTTGTACGTGGTTTGCGAATTGCTGCCTTCGCTGGCGTTATTGGTGAAATCACGCTTGATGTATGGAGCGCGCACACCGATGTTAAGGTTCAGCTTGTTGTCCATCAACGTGATGGTATCTTGCAGGAACGCCTGGTAAGCCGTGCTGATCGTCTCCCAATCGCGGTTTTGATACAAGGTGCCGTCCGGACGGGTAATCAGGTTGTTGCGCAGCCAGATATCCGGTGCGGAGCCATCTGCATTGACCAGTTGGCCAGGTGCCGTTTGACGGTGATTCGCACGCTCGTACCAGATGCCACCCAGGATCTGGTGATCGCCCACGTTATACGTGATCGAAGTCGTGACGCCAGGACGATGAGTACGGGTCAGACTGCCGCGATAGATCGATACGGTGTCGAGGCTGTCGCCGTCGCCGTTCACATCCTTGCTGGCGGCGATCTTGCCGGTGACGGGATTGAGGAAGCCGCCGGCTTCTTTCAGCGTATTTTGCTGCACGCCGCCAGTGCCGAAACCATACCAGTAGTAAGGCACGACTTTCAGATCCAGATCTTCGGCCAGGCGGAATTTACCGATCGCCGACGCGATGACGTTCTCGAATGGGTTCAGGGCCAGCTTGTAGTAAGCGGCTGGCTGGCCGGTGCCTGCCTGTGGACCGGAAGCGCTTGCCTTGCCTGGGCTGAGTGCAGCCTGGCCAGCATAAGTGGAGCTGTAATCAGCGTCGTAACCTTCGGTGGCCAGCTCTTTCAGCGTAAGCGAGCGGAAGTTGTTATTAATCGCGCGGTTATAACCGATAGAAGCGTGAATGTAATTGAAACGGTTCCAGTCGTAATTGAAGCCAACGTCAACGTGAGTACGATCGGCTTTGCCCTTGCCTTTCCATTTATCCGCTTGCGCATTCGACACCGACATGAATGCCTTCGCTTTGTCATTGGCAAAACGGCCGGTATCGACACGCACATACGACTTTGCCAGATTCAACTGGCCCAGGGTTTGCATGACGCGTACACGGAATTTATCTTCTGGATCGCAGGTAGTAATACCAAAGTTACCGCCAGTTGCACCCACTTGTGGAGAATCAACGTCGGTCGAGCCTTGGGTCACAAATTGCGAGCAGGTGTTTTCCTGGTCTACATATTCTTGTGGAAATACAGCGAAGTTACCGGAGTCATTCACTGGCACGCCATTCACCGTCGCGCCGATCTGATCGCTGTTGAAACCGCGCATGGCCAAGCCGCCACCAAACAGACCAGTCGCATCGTAGCCATAGGTGTTCACCGATGGCAACAGAGTCAGGGCATCGTATGCATTGCCGGTTGGACGCTGTTTTGCCAACTCCTCGGCCGTCACGGTACTGCGTGCCTTTGGCGCATCTTCCTGCACCATCAAGCCCATACCAACTTTTTTCCCGGTAACGGTCACCGTCGATGGCGATACCGTGCCTTCAGCACTTTGCGCATGCGCAGTGGAGATGCCGAAGCAAGCCAGTTGGCATGCCACTGCGATCATACTTAGTCGCAATTTTGGTTGTTGAATGAACTGCATTTGAACCCCCTAGAGTGTGTTGTAACTTACAAGATTTTGACTTGCTTATATTGTGGTGAAACACGGAAACTATCCAACTAGACACGGCAGTATAAAGATCGAATATTTCAAATCCGTTACACGGATATGACCGCAATGTGACAGGAGCCGCTAGACATCCTGAATTGTCACAAAAGCGATATCAAAAATGACTTATTCAATTCTTCGCCGTCCAACTATGCATTAAGGTCTGTAGGCTGACAAATACGTTTTTTTTTAATGATTTATATATAAAAAATATAAATCACCGCTGGAAGCCGCATTTTTTGTATCAACCGAGCAAGCTCACCTCATCGGGGCGAAATTATAGATGAGCGGCAAGACTTGGAAATTGTTTCAGAAAATAATTGCAAGAAAGCACTACCAGCGCGTCATTTTGTGTCGTAAAGGCACAACAAAAAGGCTAAAAAGAGGGTTTTGTAACTATGAAGAAGCGGAGGTTACGCGACCGCTAGTTGCGGTCGCGTGGCAGGCAGGAGAGGTGAAATACTTTTATGGTTTTACAACAGTTGCTTTACGATCACTATTTGCGATCAAGGCTTCGAAACGGGTGAAACGGGCATCGAGTGCTTTCAGCAAACGTTGCTTGTCCGCTTCCGCCAGGAACGAGTACCGCAAGCTGTTATACGACAGCTTTTTGACTTCCGCATAATCGGTCTTGTACTGGCTGGCAAACAGCACGTATTCATTCGACAGGGTATTGCGCGAGACGCCCGCGTCATCGGTGGAGATGACGAAGGGCACGCCATATTTGCGGTACAGGGTGATCGGATGGGCCTGGCCCTTGATGCCGAGAATGTAATCGTTGCTGGTCAGGTTCACTTCCACGGGGATGCCCCGTTCGCGCATCTTTTGCATGGTCGCCAGCGCATTGTGCTCGTAGGCGATATCCATGCCGTGACCGATACGGTCGGCGCCCGCCACATCGACGGCTTCGGCGATATGGAAAGCCATGCCTTCCGGCGGCACCATGCCCAGCACCAGCTCGCCGGCGTGCAGGGCGATCTTGACGTTCGGATATTTTGCCTTGAGGAACTTGAACATTTCCATGTGCAGGCTGTAATCGCGCATCGACACGTTCACGCTTTCCTGGCCCACGATGTTCACGCCCACCAGCAAGGGATTCAGGCTCGCTGCCTTGAACGCGGCCACCATCGAGGAAAAAACTTGCGATGGCGACAGGAAACGCAACACATATGCCTGGTAACGCATGGTGAAGTGCGCATCGTCGATGCCGGCGCTGCTGGCGTTGACGTTGTCGTTGTAGGCGGTGATGCTTTTCTGGAAGCCGGCATCCTGCTCCAGGCTGCCTGTCCAGTTGGCCAGCAGCGCTTGCAGCGCGGCCGGCTGCAAGCCCGGCGCCAGTACTTGCTGGTCGAACTGCGCGCTTTGCACGAATGGCGACAGCTCGAAAATCGTTTCGATATAGCTGAGGTTTTCCGCGATGGCGCGCTGCTTCAGGGTTTTCAGGCCATCGGCCGTGTTCGTGGATGCCACGGGGCCGAAATAGCCAAAGGTATCGAAGAAGGTACGGTCCGGCGGCGTCTGGATGGCGCCGTGATTATAGAAATCCTTGGTCGACCAGCGCTGCAGCAATTCCGCATACAGGCCCGCATCGGCAAACACTTCCGTGGACGACAGGCATCCACGCTGCGCGGCCGGCTTGGCGCGCTCAGCCGCCACGACGTCCTTGTTGCTTTCGATGCGATAGGTCGTCTTGTTGACGCAATAGTTTTCCTTGTCGACCCAGTCGAGGAATTGCTCGGCGTAAATGGCGCCCGAGTAATGGTGATGCAAGTCACCACCCTTGGGCATCATGGAAAAGAACAGGCTCAACTCGGCCGTCTTCGGCTGCGCACCGGCAACCAGGGCGGCAAAATGGCGCGCGGTGGCCGCTTCATTGGAAGATGGGGCGGCCTGCGCCGTGCCGGTCAAGGCCAGCGCGGCGCCAAGCGCCAGGCCAGTGAGTTTCTTGTGCATTCGCGTTCTCGCTCAGGATAATTCGTGTTGAACAACGGGTAGGTCAGTCCTGCCCTCGCACATGCACGCATCGGCCGCCTGAATAGGTGGCGGCCACGGCACGGTCGTCGCCCAGCAGCGCAAAGGCAAACAGCAATTCCTCCAGGCTTTGACAGCCGGCCGTGCGGCGCTCGAGCAGCGGCGTCGATTGCTTGTCGAGCACAATAAAATCCGCTTCCGTGCCTGCCGCGAAATTGCCCAGGGTGCCTTCCAGTTGCATGGCCCGTGCAGCGCCCAAGGTCGCCAGATAAAACATGCGCAAGGCGGGCAGATAGCTGCCTTTCAAGCGTGCTACTTTATAGGCTTCGTTCATTGTTTGCAACATCGAGAACGAGGTGCCTCCGCCCACGTCAGTGGCCAGCGACAGCAGCACCCGCGCCGCATCGGCCCGCTCGAAATCGAACAGGCCGCTGCCCAGGAACAGGTTTGATGTAGGACAAATGGCGGCCGCCGACGACGTCTCCGCCATGCGCGCGCGGTCGCGCTCGTCGAGCCAGATGCAGTGCCCGAACATGGCGCGCGGACGCAGCATGCCGTACTGGTCATACACATCGAGGTAGCTGCGCGCCTGCGGGTGCAATTCGCGCACCCAGCGGCATTCATCCGCGTTTTCCGACACGTGCGTCTGCAAATACGTATCCGGATAGGCGCGCGCCAGCTCGCCCGCCAGGTGCATCTGCTCATTGGTGGACGTCGGCACGAAACGGGGCGTGATCGCGTACAGCGAACGGCCGTGCTTGTGCCAGCGCTGGATCAGCTCTTCGCTTTCGCGCGCGCCCGACTCGGCCGTGTCGCGCAGGAACTCGGGGCAATTGCGGTCCATCATGACCTTGCCCGCCACCATGCGCAAGCCGCGCGCCTCGCTGGCGCCAAAGAAGGCATCGACCGATTGCGGATGCACGCTGCCATACACCATGGCCGTCGTGGTGCCGCAGCGCAGCAGTTCATCGAGGAAAAACTCGGCCACATCGCGCGCATGTTGAGGATTCTCAAACGTGCGCTCGGTGGGGAAAGTATAGGTTTCCAGCCACGGCAGCAAACCGGGAGCGGACGAGGCGATCATTTCCGTCTGCGGGAAGTGCAGATGGGTATCGATGAAACCCGGCACGATCAGCTTACCGCGGTAATCGACGATCTCGGTGCCGGGCGGCAAAGTCGCTTGCAGTTGCGCATAATCGCCGGCGGCCACGACCTTGCCATCGGCCACGATCAGCAAGCCATCCGCATGCCAGGCGTGCGCCTCCTCGCTAAAGGCGGGATCGGCGTGGAAGTGCAGCAAGCTGGCACGGTAAGCTTGCAATGTAGCAGGAACAATCGGCATGACTTCTTTCTATAACGGGTGAATGGCGGCGCGTTTCTCGCGTCGCGGTGGCGCGCTGGCAGTAGCCAGCCGCAGCGGTGCGGCCAGGGCGGCCGTGGCCGCTTCCTCCCACACCATGAGTAGTTGACAGGCAACGGACGCGGCGATCACGGCCGGCGCCTTGTTGCGGATACCGAGCATGCCGATCGGACATACCATGGCGGCAATGCGCGCGTCGGGCACGCCGCGCGCCTGCAGGCGGTGCTCGAACTGCTTGCGTTTCGTGTGCGAACCGATCAGCCCAAACCAGCCCGCATCCTCGCGCTCCATGATGGCTTGCGTCAAGCGCTGATCGAGCGCATGGCTATGCGTCATGACGAGAAAACTGCCGCCCGGCGGCGCCATGGCGACAAATTCCTCGGGCGTATCGGTGGCGGCGATGCGCACATTATCCGGTAGTTGCGCAGGAAACATGTCTTCGCGTTCATCCACCCAGGTGATATTGCAGGGCAAGTGGGCCAGCGCGCGCACGATGGCGGCGCCCACATGGCCGGCGCCAAACAAGGTCAAATGGGCGCGCGGCGCCAGGCAGGGATCGACCAGCCAGCGCCGACCGTTGCCATCCTGGGCCACATGGGTACTGCGTTCGCGCGAAAACGTGTCGGGCGCCTGTGCCGCAGTCCCGGCGATCAGGCGACCGCCTGCATCGAACAGCGCCGACGCGGCTTCACCGTCGAGCGCCGTCAAACGCCAGCTGTCTTGCTGGCGGCGTTCGCGCAAGGCGGCCAGCAATTCGTTCAGGCTGGCATCGACATATTCGAATGCCAGATGGACGACGCCGCCGCAGCATTGTCCCAGGCTGGGGCCCAGCGCAAAACGCTCGAGCCGCGCATGGGTCTCGCCCGTGGCCAGCATGGTCTTGGCGATTTCCACGGCGCGCAATTCCAGGTGGCCGCCACCGATGGTGTCCACCTGGCCATCGAGGGTCACGCGCATCTTCGCCCCCGCCTCGCGCGGTCCGGAACCTTCCACCAGGGCAACCGTCACCAGCACGGATGCCTGCGTGTCGTTCTCCATCGCTGTCAGCCAGTCGCTCATGCTGTACTCCTAGGCGCCGGCATGCGCCGCTTGCACGGCCATGACCGCCTTGAGGATTTCCTCGCTGGTGGCGGGGGCATTCAGCGGTGGCTGCACGGCGTGATGGCCCACGCTGGAAATGGCGTCGCGGATGGCGAAGAACACGGAAAACGGCAACAGCAGCGGCGGTTCGCCCACGGCCTTGGAACGGTGGATGCTGTCTTCCACATTGCGATTCTGAAACAGTTTCACACGGAAATCTTCCGGACAATCGGAAATGCCAGGAATTTTGTACGTCGATGGCGCGTGCGTCATCAACTTACCCGCCGCATTCCACCACAGCTGTTCCGTCGTCAGCCAACCCATGCCCTGGATAAATGCCCCCTCCACTTGACCCAGATCAATCGCGGGATTCAATGACTGGCCCGCATCGTACAAGGCGTCCGCACGCAGCAATTTCCATTCGCCCGTCAGGGTATCGACCACCACTTCGGCCACAGCCGCGCCATACGCGTAATACGAAAACGGATGGCCCGTCATCGTCTTCGCATCCCACGACAGGCCGGGCGTGGCATAGAAACCGTCCGACCACAGTTGTACGCGGGCCAGATACGCCTTCTGTACCAGTTCGGCAAACGCGACGACATGGCCATGCACGTGGATATGGTTGTCAAAGAAGCGCACAGCAGCAACGTCGCCGCCGTACAGTTTGACCGCGTAATCGGCCAGGCGTTCACGGATCTGGCGCGCCGCATCCTGCGCCGCCTTGCCGTTCAAGTCGGCGCCGGTGGACGCCGCCGTGGCCGACGTGTTCGCCACCTTGCTGGTATCGGTGGCCGTGGCCCGCACGCGGTCCAGGTCCAGGCCCAGCTCGTGGGCCACCACCTGCATGACCTTGGTATTGATGCCCTGCCCCATTTCCGTGCCGCCATGGTTGACCAGCACGGAGCCATCCACGTACACGTGCACGAGGGCGCCGGCCTGGTTCAGATGCGTGACGTTGAAGGCGATGCCGAATTTCAAGGGCGTGAAGGCCAGGCCCTTCTTCAGGACCGGGCTGGCCTCGTTGTAGGCATCGATGGCGCGGCGGCGCGCGCGGTAATCGCTGCTCTCTTCCAGTTCGGCAACGAGTTCATGGATCACGTTGTCGACGATCTTCTGGCCATATGGCGTGACGTTGCGTCCCTCGGCATCGTTGCGGCCATAGAAATTGAGCAGGCGGATATCGAGCGCATCGCGTTGCAAGTGGCGGGCGATTTCATCGATGACGTACTCGATGGCAATGGCGCCCTGCGGCCCGCCAAAGCCCCGGAATGCCGTGTTCGACTGGGTATTCGTCTTGCCGCAGGCGGCGCGGATATCCACGTCGGACAGGTAATATGTATTGTCGAAGTGGCAGACGGCGCGCGTGGCGACGGGGCCGGACAAGTCGGCCGAATAGCCGGCGCGCGTGGTCATGTCGACCTTGGCGGCAAGGATGCGGCCTTCGTCGTCGTAGCCCACTTCGTATTCATAATAGAAACAGTGGCGCTTGCCCGTTACCAGCATGTCGTCGTCGCGGTCGGCCCGCAATTTGACGGGGCGCTTCAGTTTGGCCGCAGCAATCGATGACGCCGCTGCCCACAGGGCCGACTGCGATTCCTTGCCACCGAAACCGCCACCCATGCGCCGGCACTCGACCGTGATGTTGTGCGAATGCACGCCCAGCGCATGCGCCACCACGTGCTGCATCTCGCTCGGATGCTGGGTCGAACACAGCACCAACATGCCTTGCGCTTCCTTCGGGATGGCGTAGGAAATCTGTCCTTCCAAATAAAACTGTTCCTGGCCGCCCACGTAGAGCTGGCCCTTGACCACATGCGGCGCGCCTTCGAACGCGGCCTGGTAATTGCCGCGCGTCAGCTGCATCGGCGGCAGCACATACGATTGCGCGGCCTTGGCCGCTTGCGGCGTCATGATCGCGGGCAATTCCTCATATGACACTTGCGCCAGGCGGGCGGCGCGGCGCGCATGGTCATGCGTATCGGCCACGACGATGAAGATGGGCTGCCCCACGTATTGCACCAGATCAAAAGCCAGGATGGGATCATCGTGGATAATGGGACCGCAATCATTCGTGCCGGGAATGTCCTGCGCCGTATAGACGGCGACGACACCGCCAGCGGCGCGCACGGCAGACAAATCCATGGCCGTAATGCGCGCGTGCGGCTTTTGCGACAGCCCCAGCGCCGCATGCAAGGTACCCTGCAGTTCGGCGATGTCGTCCGTGTACGTGGCTTGTCCCAGCACATGCAATTGCGCCGATTCATGCGGGCTGGGCTTGCCCACGGCGGCCCAGGCGGCCGCTTGCAGTTCGGGCGTGGCAGGATGGTTCATGCTGGTCCTTTCAGGCGCGGCAAGCGTAGGCGTTGACGGCCGTGCGCAACAAGGGCGCAGCGGGACGTGTTTCCAGCCAGAAGCGGCGCAACAGGTTTTGCGCCGTCGTCATGCGGTAGGTAGTCGACGCGCGCATGTCGGACAGGGGCGCGTAATCGTCGGCCAGCAAGCGCATGGCGATGACGAGGTTCTCTTCCGTCCACGCCTGTCCACGCAAAAATGCTTCCGTTTGCGCGGCACGCTGCGGCGTGGCCGCCATTCCGCCAAAGGCGATGCGCGCATCGACGATATGTTCGCCATCGAGCTGGAACGCGAACGCGGCGCACACGGCCGAAATATCCTGGTCGAAGCGTTTCGCCAGTTTATAGGTACGAAATTGCACGTCGGCACGCGGCAAGGGCACGCGCACGGCTTCGACGAATTCGCCTGGCTGCAGATCTTTCTTTTGGTACCCCTGATAGAAGTTTTCCAGCGGCATGATGCGCTGGCCGGCGGGGCCGCGCAGCACGATCTCGCTGCCCAGCGCAATCAGCCACGGCATCGAGTCGCCGATGGGAGAACCATTGGCCACATTGCCGCCCAAAGTACCGGCGTTACGAATCGGCAAGGAGGCAAAGCGTTGCCACAGTTCCGACAATTCCTCCGGGTAATGCTGGCACAGCGCCCCGTAAGCATCGTTCAGGCTGGCGCCGGCGCCGATGTGCAGCTTGCCGTCAACGAGGGCAATCGTCTTCAGCGCGGTCACGTTGCCCAGATAAATGATGTCGCCCAGGTCGCGCAATTGCTTGGTCACCCACAAGCCCACGTCCGTGGAACCGGCCAGCAGGCACGCTTGCGGCTTTTCCGCGCGCAACGCCACCAGTTCATCGATGCTGCGCGGCGCGTGGAAGTGCTGGCCGCCATGTTCATAGGTCTGCAGGCTGCCGCGCTGCAGCGCCTGCAATTGCCCCCTCAAGGCATCGCGATCAAACGTGACGTGCGGCAATTCCCCCATGCGCCTGGCGGCATCGATGATGGGCCGGTAACCGGTGCAGCGGCATAGATTGCCCGACAGGGTGTCGTCGATTTCGCAGCGCGTGGGCATCTCGCCATTTTTTTTCAGATACATGCCCCACAAGGACATGACAAAACCGGGCGTGCAAAAACCGCACTGGGATCCGTGGCACTCGACCATCGCCTGCTGCACCGGGTGCAGGGCGCCATCCGGCTGCTGCAAGTCTTCCACGGAAAACAGGGCCTTGCCATCGAGGGTGGGCGTGAGCTGAATGCAAGCGTTGACGGCCTTCATCTCGACCTGGCCATCGACCAGGCTGCCGATGACGACGGTGCAGGCGCCGCAATCGCCTTCGGCGCAGCCTTCCTTGGTGCCAGTGCAATGCAAATCCTCGCGCAGGTGCTGCAACACAGTCTGCGTAGGGGCGGCGTTGCGTACTTCCTGTACGGCACCACGGTAATAAAAGCGGATCGGTTCTGACATGCTGGCCTCGGTATAGTCCCAGTATAGGAGATTAACACCGGCATATGGGACAACTATATGCAAAGACTGATTTTACTTATCACCCAATATCAATACCCATCAAGCAGCATAGGGATGCGTCGCATGCCAGTGCTCAGCGATATCGATGCGGCGCGTGATCCACACCTGCTCATGGCCCTGTACATAGTCGAGGAAGCGCGCCAGCGCCGCGGCCCGTCCCGGACGTCCCACCAGGCGGCAATGCAAGCCCACCGACAACATCTTCGGCTGATTCAAGCCGTTCGGATCGCCTTCCGCATACAGCACATCGAAGGCATCCTTCAGGTAATCGAAAAACTGCGTGCCCGAATTAAAGCCTTGCATGGCGGCAAAACGCATGTCGTTCGTGTCCAGGGTGTAAGGCACGATCAGTTGCGGCCGCACGGCCGGCATGCCGGCGGCATCCGTGTACGCCACTTTCTCCCAGAATGGCAGATCGTCGCCATAGTAATCGGCGTCGTAGCGGAAACCGCCATGCTCCACCACCAGTTTGCGCGTATTGGGCGAATCGCGCCCCGTGTACCAGCCTTGCGGGGCGGAACCCGTCAATTCGCGGATGATCTGCACGGCTTCACGCATGTGTTCGCGCTCCGTCGCTTCATCCATGTTTTGGTAGGAAATCCAGCGCAAGCCATGACAGGCGATTTCATGCCCCAGTTGCTGGAACGCGGCCACCGCCTCCGGATTGCGTTTCAAGGCCATCGATACGCCAAATACGGTCAGCGGCAGGCGCCGGTCCTCGAACATGCGCAGCAAGCGCCACAGTCCGGCACGCGAGCCGTATTCGTAGATCGACTCCATGCTCAGGTGGCGCGCGGGAAAAGCGGCCGCACCGATCATTTCCGATAAAAAGGTTTCCGAGGCAGGATCGCCATGCAGCACGCTGTTCTCCGCCCCTTCCTCGTAATTGAGGACGAATTGCAGGGCGATGCGGGCCTTGCCCGGCCATTGCGGATGCGGGGGCGTGCGGCCATAGCCGATCAAGTCGCGTGGATAATCTTCGTAATTGTTCATGCGGAGGCGCGCCTATAGGAGGACAATGTTGGCTATATGCCCAATCATATAGCCAGGCGCAGTCACCGGTATATGATTTGCACGATAAGCACATTCACTCACCCTATATACAGGATAGCAAATGGGAAAACTCAGCACGCATGTACTCGATATCGCCCACGGCAGGCCGGGAGCCGGCGTCAAGGTGGCCCTGTTTTCAGTTGCGCCGGAAGGAAAAGTGCTATTGAAGATGGATATGACCAATAGCGATGGCCGCTGCAGCACGCCATTACTGGAAGGCGAGAGCATGAAAGCGGGTCAATATGAACTGGTGTTCAACGCAGGCGACTATTTCGCCGCCCAGGGAGTGGAACTGCCTTCGCCCCGTTTCATCGATCTGGTCACCCTGGCCTTCGGCATTGCGCATACGGACGAGAACTACCACGTGCCGCTGGTAGTGTCGCCGTGGTCGTATTCGACCTATCGCGGAAGTTAAGCGACGTTACATGACAAAGGCAGCGCGCAGCGCTGCTTTTTTTACGCCTGTCTGCTGACAAAACCACCAGACGAAAAAAAACCCGCTCATTGCTGAGCGGGTTTTTCTCTTACTGCGAATAACAAGCCTGACGATAACCTACTTTCACACTGGTTGCAGCACTATCATCGGCGCAAAGTTGTTTCACGGTCCTGTTCGGGATGGGAAGGGGTGGGACCAACTTGCTATGGTCATCAGGCATAACTTGTACTGGCGTTTGTCCTCGGTGGAGCGACAAAGCCTGAATCTGGAAGAAGCAAAGATTGGGATAATGACTGGTTGTATCAACACACACGCAACGTTGTACCGTCTTATCCGCTGTACCTGCTAAGGTTATAGGGACAAGCCGTACGGGCAATTAGTACTGGTTAGCTTAATGCATTACTGCACTTCCACACCCAGCCTATCAACGTCCTGGTCTCGAACGACCCTTCAAAGAGCTCAAGGCTCTGGGAAATCTCATCTCAAGGCAAGTTTCCCGCTTAGATGCTTTCAGCGGTTATCTCTTCCGAACTTAGCTACCCGGCAATGCCACTGGCGTGACAACCGGTACACCAGAGGTTCGTCCACTCCGGTCCTCTCGTACTAGGAGCAGCCCCCTTCAAATTTCCAACGCCCACGGCAGATAGGGACCAAACTGTCTCACGACGTTTTAAACCCAGCTCACGTACCACTTTAAATGGCGAACAGCCATACCCTTGGGACCGGCTACAGCCCCAGGATGTGATGAGCCGACATCGAGGTGCCAAACTCCCCCGTCGATATGAACTCTTGGGAGGAATCAGCCTGTTATCCCCAGAGTACCTTTTATCCGTTGAGCGATGGCCCTTCCATACAGAACCACCGGATCACTATGTCCTACTTTCGTACCTGCTCGACTTGTCAGTCTCGCAGTTAAGCACGCTTATGCCATTGCACTATCAACACGATGTCCGACCGTATCTAGCGTACCTTCGAACTCCTCCGTTACACTTTAGGAGGAGACCGCCCCAGTCAAACTGCCTACCATGCACTGTCCCCGATCCGGATAACGGACCAAGGTTAGAACCTCAAACAAACCAGGGTGGTATTTCAAGGTTGGCTCCACGAGAACTAGCGTCCCCGCTTCAAAGCCTCCCACCTATCCTACACAGATTGGTTCAAAGTCCAATGCAAAGCTACAGTAAAGGTTCATGGGGTCTTTCCGTCTAGCCGCGGGTAGATTGCATCATCACAAACATTTCAACTTCGCTGAGTCTCGGGAGGAGACAGTGTGGCCATCGTTACGCCATTCGTGCAGGTCGGAACTTACCCGACAAGGAATTTCGCTACCTTAGGACCGTTATAGTTACGGCCGCCGTTTACTGGGACTTCAATCAAGAGCTTGCACCCCATCATTTAATCTTCCAGCACCGGGCAGGCGTCACACCCTATACGTCCACTTTCGTGTTTGCAGAGTGCTGTGTTTTTATTAAACAGTCGCAGCCACCAGTTTATTGCAACCCTTTCACCCTCATGGAGTAAACCAATCAAGCTACCGGGGCGTACCTTTTCCCGAAGTTACGGTACCAATTTGCCGAGTTCCTTCTCCCGAGTTCTCTCAAGCGCCTTAGAATACTCATCTCGCCCACCTGTGTCGGTTTGCGGTACGGTCTCGTATGACTGAAGCTTAGAGGCTTTTCTTGGAACCACTTCCGATTGCTTCGTGCACAAGTGCACTCGTCTCAACCCCTTGAATTCCGCGCCCGGATTTGCCTAAGCGCCTTCTATGAGCCAAAAACCAACTATTCCAACAGTTGGACAACCTTCCGCGATCCGTCCCCCCATCGCATCATACGACGGTGCAGGAATATTAACCTGCTTCCCATCAGCTACGCATCTCTGCCTCGCCTTAGGGGCCGACTCACCCTGCTCCGATGAACGTTGAACAGGAAACCTTGGGCTTACGGCGTGGAGGCTTTTCACCCCCATTATCGCTACTCATGTCAGCATTCGCACTTCTGATACCTCCAGCATCCTTTACAAGACACCTTCGCAGGCTTACAGAACGCTCTCCTACCATATATATTGCTATATATCCGCAGCTTCGGTGACTGGCTTAGCCCCGTTACATCTTCCGCGCAGGACGACTCGATCAGTGAGCTATTACGCTTTCTTTAAATGATGGCTGCTTCTAAGCCAACATCCTGACTGTTTTAGCCTTCCCACTTCGTTTTCCACTTAGCCAATCTTTGGGACCTTAGCTGGCGGTCTGGGTTGTTTCCCTCTTGACGCCGGACGTTAGCACCCGACGTCTGTCTCCCAAGCTCGCACTCATCGGTATTCGGAGTTTGCAATGGTTTGGTAAGTCGCAATGACCCCCTAGCCATAACAGTGCTCTACCCCCGATGGTGATACTTGAGGCACTACCTAAATAGTTTTCGGAGAGAACCAGCTATTTCCAAGTTTGTTTAGCCTTTCACCCCTACCCACAGCTCATCCCCTAATTTTTCAACATTAGTGGGTTCGGACCTCCAGGGCGTGTTACCGCACCTTCATCCTGGCCATGAGTAGATCACTTGGTTTCGGGTCTACACCCAGCGACTGATCGCCCTATTCGGACTCGATTTCTCTACGGCTTCCCTATCTGGTTAACCTTGCCACTGAATGTAAGTCGCTGACCCATTATACAAAAGGTACGCAGTCACGGAACAAGTCCGCTCCTACTGTTTGTATGCACACGGTTTCAGGATCTATTTCACTCCCCTTCCGGGGTTCTTTTCGCCTTTCCCTCACGGTACTGGTTCACTATCGGTCGATTACGAGTATTTAGCCTTGGAGGATGGTCCCCCCATATTCAGACAGGATGTCACGTGTCCCGCCCTACTTGTCGTACGCTTAGTACCACCGGTCCGATTTCACATACGGGGCTATCACCCGCTATGGCTCCTATTTCCAGAGGATTCTGTTATCGGTCCGACTATCACGTACAGGCTCTTCCCATTTCGCTCGCCGCTACTTTGGGAATCTCGGTTGATTTCTTTTCCTGCAGCTACTTAGATGTTTCAGTTCGCCGCGTTCGCCTTGCATACCTATGTATTCAGTATGCAATACCCTAAAAGGGTGGGTTGCCCCATTCGGAAATCTGCGGATCAAAGTGTGTTTGCTCACTCCCCGCAGCTTATCGCAAGCTACTACGTCCTTCATCGCCTGTAATCGCCAAGGCATCCACCATGTGCACTTATTCGCTTGTCCCTATAACGTTAGCCTCTTCATTCTTTCAAACGAAAAGAGCGCTACAGGGATAAGAAAGTACAACGTTGTTGCTTGTTTGTTGATACATACAATCATTACCCATCGATTTACCTTTTACGGCAAACCGATCAATAAATAATCTTTACTTCTTCCAGATTGTTAAAGAACGAAACAGCTTTGATCGCTAAAAGATCAAACCTAAACCTAACGGCTTACGTTTGCACTTTCGAGTAAAACTTTGGTGGAGGATGACGGGATCGAACCGACGACCCCCTGCTTGCAAAGCAGGTGCTCTCCCAGCTGAGCTAATCCCCCTGGGTAATGACTGGTAGGGCTGGTTGGACTCGAACCAACGACCCCCGCGTTATCAACACGGTGCTCTAACCAGCTGAGCTACAGCCCCAACGCGGTGCTACTACGACTACTGTTTCTTCTCTTACTAACAGCCGATAAGTGTGAACATTTGATGCGTGAATCATTTCTGATTCGTGCAAACTCTAGAAAGGAGGTGATCCAGCCGCACCTTCCGATACGGCTACCTTGTTACGACTTCACCCCAGTCACGAATCCTACCGTGGTAAGCGCCCTCCTTGCGGTTAAGCTACCTACTTCTGGTAAAACCCGCTCCCATGGTGTGACGGGCGGTGTGTACAAGACCCGGGAACGTATTCACCGCGACATGCTGATCCGCGATTACTAGCGATTCCAACTTCATGCAGTCGAGTTGCAGACTACAATCCGGACTACGATACACTTTCTGCGATTAGCTCCCCCTCGCGGGTTGGCGGCGCTCTGTATGTACCATTGTATGACGTGTGAAGCCCTACCCATAAGGGCCATGAGGACTTGACGTCATCCCCACCTTCCTCCGGTTTGTCACCGGCAGTCTCATTAGAGTGCCCTTTCGTAGCAACTAATGACAAGGGTTGCGCTCGTTGCGGGACTTAACCCAACATCTCACGACACGAGCTGACGACAGCCATGCAGCACCTGTGTACTGGTTCTCTTTCGAGCACTCCCCAATCTCTCGGGGATTCCAGCCATGTCAAGGGTAGGTAAGGTTTTTCGCGTTGCATCGAATTAATCCACATCATCCACCGCTTGTGCGGGTCCCCGTCAATTCCTTTGAGTTTTAATCTTGCGACCGTACTCCCCAGGCGGTCTACTTCACGCGTTAGCTGCGTTACCAAGTCAATTAAGACCCGACAACTAGTAGACATCGTTTAGGGCGTGGACTACCAGGGTATCTAATCCTGTTTGCTCCCCACGCTTTCGTGCATGAGCGTCAATCTTGACCCAGGGGGCTGCCTTCGCCATCGGTGTTCCTCCACATATCTACGCATTTCACTGCTACACGTGGAATTCTACCCCCCTCTGCCAGATTCTAGCCTTGCAGTCTCCAATGCAATTCCCAGGTTGAGCCCGGGGATTTCACATCAGACTTACAAAACCGCCTGCGCACGCTTTACGCCCAGTAATTCCGATTAACGCTTGCACCCTACGTATTACCGCGGCTGCTGGCACGTAGTTAGCCGGTGCTTATTCTTCAGGTACCGTCATTAGCAAGAGATATTAGCTCTCACCGTTTCTTCCCTGACAAAAGAGCTTTACAACCCGAAGGCCTTCTTCACTCACGCGGCATTGCTGGATCAGGCTTTCGCCCATTGTCCAAAATTCCCCACTGCTGCCTCCCGTAGGAGTCTGGACCGTGTCTCAGTTCCAGTGTGGCTGGTCGTCCTCTCAGACCAGCTACTGATCGATGCCTTGGTAGGCTTTTACCCTACCAACTAGCTAATCAGATATCGGCCGCTCCACGAGCATGAGGTCTTGCGATCCCCCACTTTCATCCTTAGATCGTATGCGGTATTAGCGTAACTTTCGCTACGTTATCCCCCACTCCAGGGTACGTTCCGATATATTACTCACCCGTTCGCCACTCGCCACCAGAGCAAGCTCCGTGCTGCCGTTCGACTTGCATGTGTAAGGCATGCCGCCAGCGTTCAATCTGAGCCAGGATCAAACTCTTCAGTTTAATCTCTGTTACTTTGCCGTTTTACCGGCACCATCATTGCTGATGGGTCGCTCACTCAAAAAACTGACAGACTACTTCCGAAGAAGTATCCTATTTCATTATTTCTTGTGAACATTTGATATATTTTAAGTATTACGCCAATCCGAAGATTGACGCTGCACCTACATCAAATGCCCACACTTATCGACTGTTAATTGTTAAAGAACTGTATTCGGTACTGCTTTCGCGCTATCGACAAAGCGTTGTGTTTGTCAGCTGCGAAGAAGGAAGAGTATGAAGCATTTCGCTACGTCCGTCAACCCCGTTTTTCAGCGCATTGCGCTTAAAAACTTTTCTCACTTCACGCTGCATTTGCATGCGTCGTTCAGCGAGGGGGCGAATTATAGCCGTGCCCTGCGCACCCCGCAAGCGCTATTTTTTGCGCCAGATCAAAGGCAATAGGCCTGGCACCGCAATTGCTTATATGAACACATGCACCGACCACCAAGGGAAGCAACTCTGGGCCAGGCAGCAACACTGGGGATAGCCCGGTTCGCTTTGCTTTGCTCCCATCTGTGACAGGTGCTACATTATGGAACACTCTCGATATTCAAAAGAGCGCCGCAGTACAGGGCCCAACGGAGGCAACGAGATCATGTATCAACCGTCAGCTACTTACCGTAGCGCACCGTTTTCGTCCATCGCGGACGCGAACATTTTGCCGGCAGGACAAGACAACGTCCCCGTCATCATCGAAACTTCCCATCAGCGTTCCGTCGCCTTTGGCCTGTCGCCCACGGCCACGCCCGACTTCACGCCGGCGGGCAAGTCCGACCTGTCCTTGCTGATCGAGCAAAACCGCATGCTGCACACGCACGCGCTGCCGGCCATGGAAACCCTGTACCAGCAAATCGTCAACACGCACAATATGGTGATTCTCACGGATGCCAACGGCGTGATCGTGCATTCGCTGGGCGACGATGATTTCCTGGAGAAAGCCAACCGGGTCGCCCTGCAGCCAGGCGTAGCATGGTCGGAACAAAGCCGCGGCACGAATGCCATCGGCACGGCCATCACGGAAAAAGTACCGACTTTGGTCCATGCGGACCAGCATTACCTGGCCGCCAATCATTTTTTGACGTGCTCCGCGGCACCGATCACCGACCACCGGGGCAACGTCATCGGCGTGCTGGACGTCTCGAGCGACCAACGCAGTTTCCACAAGCATACGATGGCTCTCGTGCGCATGTCGGCGCTGATGATCGAAAACCAGTTGTTTTCCGCCACGTTCGAGGATGCCATCACCGTGCACTTCCACGCGCGCCCCGAATTCATCGGCACCTTAATGGAAGGCATCGCCTCGTTCACGCCGGGCGGACGGTTTTTATCCGCCAATAAAAACGGCTTATTCCAGCTGGGCCTGTCATTTGCCGCACTGCAATCACATACCTTCAGCTCCCTGTTCGGCTTGCCCGTGTCTGCCCTGTACGACCATTACCGCACGGCAGCCCCCGGTTTGCTGAACCTGTGCATGCACAGCGGCGTGCGCGTATATGGGCGCGCGCAGTTGCGCCTGTCCAATAGCGTCTTCCAGCACGGCTTTACTGCCAGCACCGACCATAGCGATATCAACGCCGTGCCGGCACAGGTTCCCGCGTCCGCCAGCCATGCGGCCAACGCGGCGCGGCGCCTGTCCGGCTTGCGCTACCTGCGCACGGGCGATCCGCAACTGGAACTGGTGATCGAAAAGGTCAACAAGGTGCTGGGGCGCGACATCCCCATCCTCGTCATGGGCGAAACGGGGACCGGCAAGGAATTGCTGGCGCAAGCCATCCACAACGACTCGCCGCGGGCCATGGGACCGTTTATCGCCGTCAACTGCGCCTCGATCCCGGAAACCCTGATCGAATCCGAACTGTTCGGCTATGAAGACGGCGCCTTTACGGGCGCGCGCAAGAAAGGCGCGATCGGCAAGATCCTGCAAGCCAATGGCGGCACCCTGTTCCTCGATGAAATCGGCGACATGCCGTTTGGCTTGCAGGCGCGGCTGTTGCGCGTGTTGCAGGAACGCATGGTCACGCCCCTGGGCAGCAGCAAATCGATCACCGTCAACGTGGAACTCATTTGCGCCACGAATCACAACTTGCGCGAACGCATGGCCAAGGGACTGTTTCGCGAAGACTTGTATTACCGCCTGAATGGCCTGGTGGTAAAACTGCCGCCGCTGCGCGAACGCACGGACCTGGACACGGTCGTGAAAAAAATCCTCGCAACGGAAGCGCCCGACACGCGCTACACGGTGGCGCCGGACATCTTGCGCATGTTCCACCAGCATAAATGGCCGGGCAATTTCCGCCAGCTGACCAATCTCTTGCGCACGGCCATCGTCATGGCCGGCGACGAGCATGAAATCTGTTTGCGCCACATGCCTGATGATTTCCTCGACGATATTGAGATGACGCAAGCGACTGCCGCCAGCGCCAGCACGGACCGCATGATCGCCGCCGGCGCCAACCTGGAAGAGATGGAGCAAAGCGTGATCCTCAAGTCGCTCGATGCCCACGGCGGCAACGTCTCGGCCACGGCGCGGGCACTGGGCGTGTCGCGCAACACGATCTATCGCAAGGTGCCGCACCTGAAATAGCCTAGAGTAAACGGGAAAAGCCAGGCGACATCGCGCGCCGGCCCCGCTTGTCGATGGTCATCAGGTCGACGCCCTCCATGTGCGCGGCCATGGCATGCGCGCGTGCGGCTCCCGTGACCATGAAGGTGGTCGACAAGCCATCGGCCAGCAAACCCGTGGGCGCCAGCACGGTCACGCTGGCCAGTTCACGCGGCGAATCGCCCTTCGATGGGTCGAAGATGTGGTGATGCGCGAAGTCGGGCGTGAACGTGCATTCGTAGTCGCCCGACGTGGCCACGCTGCGCCCCTCCACTTTCAAGGTGGCCGCCAGGATTTCCGCGTCGCGCGGATCCTGGATGCCCAAGGTCCACGGACGGCGCACGGAGCGCTGCCCACGCGCAACGAATTCGCCCGTATCGAGCAGCGCGTGCCGTATGCCGCGCGCCTGCACGGCTGCCAGCGCCATGTCCGCCGCGTAGCCTTGCGCCAGGCCATTCAAGGTCAGCGCCATGCCAGGCTGCAGAAAACGCACTTCCCGGCTATCCCACGCCAGTTGCCGCCAGCCTACCCGCGCCTGCGCCGCGCGGCGCAAGGTGTCCGTCGGCAAGCTTGCCTGGTCTGCCGCCGCGCGAAACAGCTGCCATAAAGGTTGCACCGTGATATCAAACGCCCCATCGCTCCATTGCGACAAGGCATGCGCCTGCGTCAGCACGGCCAGCAAATGCGCATCCGGCCGGGCCAGGCGGCCGTCGCGGTTCAGCTGGAAGACTTGGCTGGCCGGGCTGTAAATGCTCATCAGGCGGTCGATATTCCTCGCTGCATGCAAGGCGTCCTCGATGGCCAGTTCGGCCTGGCGCTGATCGTGGTGCAACACGGTGACGGCGATGGTCGTGCCAAACGCCAGCGCGGCACCGCGATAAGGGCGCACGCCGGATGCCGTGGCCGTGCCCCGCGCCATGCTGCCCGGCAAAGACAAGCCCGCCATGCCGGCCACGCTGCCGATGGCGGCGGAAATAAAGGTTCTACGCTGCATTGCTGCTCTCCTCTGGCGTGGCCCGGGCGATGGGAATGGTGCGGGCACGCTTGATTTCCAGCATCAACGGTGCGCATTTTTCATCGCTGGCGTAAATCACCACGCAATCCATGCACTGGAAACACTCGCCATAATCGACTTTCCCGCCAGGCGCGATGGCGTGGTACTCGCAACGGTGACGGCAAGTCTGGCAAGGCGTGCCGCACTCCTTGCGACGGGGAATCCAGTTGAACAGGCGAAAACGTCCCAGCAGCGCCAGCGCCGCGCCAAACGGACACAGGTAGCGGCAAAAAAATTTGTAGGAAAAACCACTGAGCAGCAGCAAGCCCGCGGCATATGCGACGAACGGCCAGGCCCGCACGAAGTTCAGGGTAATCGCCGTCTTGAACGGTTCCAGTTCCACCAGCTTGTCCGTGATCTGGCTGGAAAACACGCTGCTGCCAAGAATGGCCGCCAGCAAGCCATACTTGATCCATTTCAAGCGCCCATCCAGGCGCGGCTTGATTTTCCATTGAGGCAAGCGCAGCCACTGGCCCAGCTTGCCAGTGAGTTCCTGCAGGGCGCCAAACGGACACAGCCAACCACAAAACGTGCCGCGCCCCCAGATCAGCAGGCTGAGCAGCACGAACGCCCACAGGATCACCGTCATCGGGTCGAACAGGAAAAAGCCCAGGCTGCGCCCGGCCAGCAGGGCCTGGATGACGCCTGTGATGTTGACGATCGATAACTGCCCTTGTGCGTAATAGCCGATGAAGCCCACCGCAAACAACAGGAAAAGGCGGCGGAACCAGACAAATTGGCGGCCATCGCGCACGAGGCGTTTCTGCCAGGCCAATGCGCCGGCCAGCAGCGCCAGCCCGGCGAGCAACAGCAACAATTCCGTCTTGCGCCCTTTCCACGTGCCGCGCCACGTGGCATCGTCGCCTTGCGGCGCCGTGTAAAAATCGGCCGGCAGGCGGTAATTGACATCCACGTTGCGCGCGATGCGTTCCGGATACACGATGCCCTTGCTGCGCGTGATCGGTAGGGTAAAAGCCAGCGGACTGGCCGCATCGAGCCCCGCCTGGCTGATGACGCGCAAGACGGCGACATTTTCCGTCGGCAACAGCGTCGTATCCGCCAATTGCAATTCCAGGTCCAGGTCGCGCATGTCGATGGGCAAGCCATCCTGCTTCAGCAATAGCCGGTCCGGCACCGTGCCGCGCACGAAATCGTCGCCCAGCACGCTGTAGCGACCACGCGACATGACGAGGATGGCGTGGTCGCCTTCGTCCAGCCGGTTGCGCAATTTGTTCCAGCTGCGTTCCGTCAACAGATTGCGCCCCACGCTGGGCACGGACACATACGCCAGGTACAGGTCGATAAACACTTCATCCGGCGCGCGCGTGGCTTCCGCATCGAGTCCCGCGCCGGGGCTGCCGGCAAACAGGCTTTCAATCTCCTTGTTGCTCAAGCGCAGATGCTGGATCAAGCCCTGCTTTAACATTTGCGCGACATCAAGCTTTTCGAACACGTCCATGCGGATGCGCGCGATCTGGTCCGGGTCACGGCCTTGCGCAAAGCCCAGTTTTTTACGCGACACTTTCAAGGCCGAGGCCAGCACGCTCTGGTTGATGATACGCACGGAAGCCGTGGCCTTCGACACGCCATCGATATCGGCATGGGTGGCATCCGTGGCGCGTTTCTTCCTGGCATCGATAGCGATATTCTGCTTCAGCGACAGTCCCTGATACTGTTTGACGAACTGAAATAAAGGCGCTTCGCCCAGGCCATCGAGAAACACGGGTTCGTGCTGCGACAGCACGGCCACGTCCAGAAAACTCCCTTGGGGATTGATAGCGATCAATAAATTGACGGGAACACCGGAAAAGCCGGGGATCGGCGCCAGGTCCACGGATTCAAAAACGTAACCGACCAGCTCCGTGGCCGTGGCGTTTTGCCGGAACAATGGCCAGACGGGCAAGTCGGTCTCCTTGTCGCCCACGACGATGGGAGCAGGAAAGCGCCGAGCCAGCTCGGCCTTGGCGAGCACGCCCGCCCACGCCTGTCCCAGGATAAACAGGAATAGCCAGCATCCGATGAACAACCGCATTATCCGCATGCATTGCGCTCCGTGCGGCGCCTTGTCGCAAGGCGCCGCGTTCATGTATTAGAAGAAAATAATGCCGCCCAGGGACACGCCATTCATCTTCGCTTCGCCGCCCGTAAATCCTTTCGAGCGCGTCTGGCCCAGTTCGCCCACCAGGGTGATCGCGCTGTTGAGCGAGTAATACGCGCCCAGGGTCAGGTTGGCGTTCGACTTCAAGCCGCCCGTGCCGGCCGTGTTGTCGTCGTTCTTGCTGATGCCGTAGGACAAGCCCAGTTTCAGCTTGTCTGTCGTCTTGTACGTGCCTTGCAGCAGCCAGTTCTTCGACTTGGTATCGCCCTGGTCCGCATCGGACAAGATGCCCAGCCCCTTGCCGCCCTGGAAGTTGAGCAGCACGCCAGCCGGGCCCATCTGGTACGAACCGCCCACTTCCACGCCGCGCATGGTCAAGTCATCGACGCCCGGCGTTTTCGACGTGAATTTTTGCGACTTCACGCCCAACCAGGCTTTCAAGCCTTCCTGCGCATACGTCAGCTGCGCCTGCACTTGCGGACTCGACTTTGAAGAATAGGTCGAGCCTGCCACGATGGGCGTATCGGAGACGGGGCTGACCAGCGCCACATCGGCGCCAAAGCCGCCCGACTTCGGCGAGCTGTACATGATCTGGCCATAGTTGCCCAGATAGGTGTAGCCGGCGCCGATATGGCCCAGGGTCACCCGGCCCCGCTGCGTCGCCTGCACGGGTGCGCCCGAGCCCAGCAAGGTCATGTCGGACAAAATCGCATTCGCGCCGAAGATGCCATAGTCGCGGCCCAGCTTGAAAGTGCCCATGTGTTCATTGCCAAACGTAAAGAATGCCTGGCGCACATCGACCACGCTGTTCTGGCTGATGGCGCTGTCCGTGGCCGTCGAGTTGTAGATGCCGATCAAGGCTTTCACGTCGTACTCGCCCAGCCGCGAACTTGCCGAGGTGATCAAGCCATTCGGCAGCAAGCCGTTGCCGATGGTCGTACGGTCTTTCTCGCCGCCGCAACCGAGCGCCTGGCCGCCCAGCGCCAGCCCGCCCACGGCATCGCCCGAACACGACACTTGCGTGTAATAAGCGTTGACGATGCCGCCCACCGACACGGTCCAGTCGCCAGCCTTGATATCGACGGCGTGTGCCTGTCCCACCGCTGCGATTGTCATGACACCCAGGCTCCCCAGCTTGATCAATGTATTCATTGCTTCTCCTCTTTCTTCTCTGTTTTTAGTGTGCACACCAGTGATTGATGTACCTCAAGCTTTGGCAATAAGCGTGCCCAGCAAGGCTCAGAGGGAGAAAGAGAAAAAGCACATTTAACGTGTGCAACGGCGGATCAATCGCCACTGATAGTGTTCATTTTTTGACCGCAAGTTTGCATCGCGGGCATCCAGGTAAACAAAAAACTGACGGCCTGGGCCGTCAGCAAAAAGAAAACACCCGGCGGACAGGGAGACACCCATCCGAGTGGCCCGGATGCTTCACCCCGTTACTTCGATGCCAGCTTGAAGACCCACACAGAACCGCCCTGTTCCAGGAAGTTGACCTTCTTCGCCACCTCGCCGCCCCACAGCGGCACGGCGCCACCCCAGCCGGAAACGACGGCCACATATTGCGTGTCGCCATCCTGCCAGGTGACGGGCGGCGCCACGACGCCGGAGCCCGTCTGGAATTTCCACAATTCCTTGCCCGTCTTCGCGTCGACGGCTTTCAGGAAGCCTTCCGGCGTGCCGTAGAACACCAGGTTGCCGGCGGTACTCATCACGCCGCCCCACAGCGGCGCGTTGTTCTTGATTTCCCAGACGATCTTGCCCGTCTTCGGATCGACGGCGCGCATGGCGCCGATGTAGTCGTCAAACAATGGCTTGATGGTGAACCCCGCGCCGAGGAAGGCGCCGCCCTTCTTGTAGCTGATCGGCTCGTTCCAGATATCCATGCCCCATTCGTTCGCGGGAACGTAGAACAGCTTGGTTTGCGGCGAGTACGCCATCGGCATCTGGTTTTTGGCGCCGAGGAAAGCGGGCGCGGCAAACACGGTCGTGCCCTTCTTGCCTTCCTCTCCCTTGGTGGGGTCGCCAGGCCGGCCGGCGGCAATGAAATTCGGCCGGCCCGTCTTCAGGTCGATGCTGCTGGCCCAGGTGATTTTCTTCACGAATGGAAAGGCGTTCTGCAGCTTGCCCGTGTTGGCGTCGATCACATAGAAGAAGCCGTTGCGGTCGGCCTTGCCGCCGTAGCGCTTGCCATCCATGTCGAAGGTGACGAACTCGTTGGCGCCATCGAAATCCCAGGCATCGTTCGGCGTATTCTGATACGCCCACTTGATCTGGCCCGTTTTCACGTCCAGCGCCACGGTGGATGACGAGTACAGGTTGTCGCCGGGACGCAAGTGGCTGTTCCACGGCGCCGGGTTGCCCGTGCCAAAGTAGGCGAGCTTGGTTTGCGGATCGTAGGTGCCGCCCATCCAGGTCGAGGCGCCGCCCGTTTTCCACAGGTCGCCCGGCCACGTCTTGTTCGCCGTGCCGGACACGCCGTTGTCGATGGCCTTGCCGTCCTTGTCGTAGCGGTGACCCATATGGCCCTCTACCGTCGGACGGCTCCACACGAGGTCGCCCGTCATCGGATTGCGCGCTTCCACCCGGCCGACGATGCCGAATTCCCCGCCCGACACGCCCGTCAGCAGCAAGCCTTCGGCGATCAGCGGCGCGGCCGTCATCGAGTAGCCGGCCGCGTAATCGTCCACTTTTTCTTTCCAGACGATCTTGCCCGTATTCTGGTCCAGCGCCACCAGGTAGGCGTCCAGGGTACCGAAGATCACCAGGTTGCCATACAGGGCTGCGCCGCGGTTGACCACGTCGCAGCACGGCATGATGCCGTCCGGCAAGCGATGCTCATATTTCCACAGCTTGGCGCCCGTTTTCAAGTCGACGGCAAAGATGCGCGAATACGATGCCGTGACGAACATCTTGCCGTTGTGAATCAACGGCTGCGATTCCTGGCCCCGCTGTTTTTCGCCGCCGAACGAGAACGACCAGGCCGGCACCAGCTTGGCCACGGTCTTGTCATTGATCTGCGTCAATGGCGAATAGCGCTGGCCTTGCGTGCCCATGCCAAACGACAGGACGCTGGCCGGATTCTTCGCCGTGCTGTCGAGCATGGCATTGGTGACATTGCCCACGTCGGCCGCCTGGGCCAGCGATGCCAAACCCAAACTGATGAGTATCCCCATGATTTTTTTCTGCACAATCATCTCCCTCTGTTTTATTAGTATGTGTGTATCAAGTCTTGCGGTGCTCATGCGGCTGGGCATGCAACAGCGCGCACTCTTCATCGGTGAACAGGCGCGAGCGCGTCAAAAAGCGCTTGCCCGTGCCGTTGTCGAGTGAAAACATGCCGCCATTGCCATCGACCACATCGATAATCAACTGGGTATGCTCCCAGTACTCGAATTGCTCGAGTCCCATGTAGAACGGTGTGCCATTCAAATTGCCGAGATAAATGTCGGTGTCGCTGACATCGAACTCGCCCAGCGCGTAGCACATGGGCGCACTGCCGTCGCAGCAGCCGCCCGACTGGAAAAACATCAGCGGGCCGTGACGCTGGCGCAACTTGTCCATCATTTCCAGCGCCGCATCGGTGGCGACCACCCGGGCAATTGCTGCACTCATGGCATCCCTTTCTGCGCGCCGCGCCTGGACTGCAGGCGCGGCGCCTGTTGCCGGTTTAGAAGAAGCCCAGCGCTTTCGGGCTATAGCTCACCAGCAAGTTCTTCGTTTGCTGGTAATGGTCGAGCATCATCTTGTGGTTTTCGCGGCCGATACCCGATTGCTTGTAGCCGCCGAACGCGGCGTGGGCCGGATACAGGTGGTAGCAATTGGTCCACACGCGGCCCGCCTGGATGGCGCGTCCCATGCGGAAGGCGCGCGAACCGTCGCGCGTCCACAGGCCGGCGCCCAGGCCGTACAAGGTATCGTTGGCAATCGCCAGCGCGTCGGCCTCATCCTTGAAGGTGGTCACGGACACGACGGGTCCGAAGATCTCTTCCTGGAAGATGCGCATCTTGTTATTGCCCTTGAACACGGTCGGACGCACGTAATAGCCGCCTTCCAGGTCGCCCGCCTGCGTGTTGCGCTCGCCACCGGCCAGCACTTCCGCGCCTTCCTGGCGGCCGATGTCGAGGTAGGACAGGATTTTCTCCAGCTGCTCCTGCGACGCCTGGGCGCCGATCATGGTGGCAGAGTCGAGCGGATTGCCCTGCTTGATGGCAGCCACGCGTTTCAAGGCCCGTTCGATGAATTTCTCGTAGATCGATTCCTGGATCAGCACGCGCGATGGGCAGGTGCACACTTCGCCTTGATTCAGCGCAAACATCGCAAAACCTTCCAGGCACTTGTCGAAATAATCATCGTCGGCATCCATCACGTCTTCAAAGAAGATGTTCGGCGACTTGCCGCCCAGTTCCAGGGTGACGGGAATCAGGTTTTGCGCCGCATAGCCCATGATCAGACGGCCCGTGCCCGTTTCACCCGTAAAGGCGATCTTGGCGATGCGCTTGCTCGACGCCAGCGGCTTGCCCGCTTCCAGGCCGAAACCATTGATGATGTTCAGCACGCCAGGCGGCAGCAAGTCGCCGATCAGCTCGATCAACACCATGATGGAAGCCGGAGTCTGCTCGGCCGGTTTCAAGACGACGCAATTGCCGGCGGCCAGGGCTGGCGCCAGTTTCCACACGGCCATCAGGATAGGGAAATTCCACGGGATGATCTGGCCCACGACGCCCAGCGGCTCATGGTAGTGATAGGCATAGGTTTCCGCATCGATTTGTGCGACGGAACCTTCCTGGGCGCGGATGCAGCCGGCGAAGTAACGGAAATGGTCGATGGCCAGCGGAATGTCGGCATTCATCGTTTCGCGGATCGGCTTGCCGTTGTCGATGGTTTCCGCCGTGGCGATCAGGCTCAGGTTCTGTTCGATGCGGTCGGCGATGCGGTTCAGGATATTGGCGCGCTCGGCAGGCGAAGTCTTGCCCCATGCCTCCTTGGCGGCGTGCGCGGCGTCCAGCGCCAGCTCGACGTCTTCCGTCGTGGAACGGGCGATTTCGCAAAACGGCAAGCCCGTGATCGGGGTGATGTTAGGAAAGTATTCACCTTTTACTGGTGCAACGAATTTGCCGCCGATGTAATTGTCATAGCGTTGTTTGAAGGGATTGGCTACGCCCAGTTTGCTGATGTCTGCGAGATTCATGTCGTCCTCTATCGGGTTAATTAGAATGGAAATACTTAATTAAAATCAAACGTCCTGGTACAGATGGGGTGAGTACACGGAGTCTTCCGCAAATGCCGTGCCAGCTCGCCGTCCCACTACAAACTTAGCCGGTTTTGCCCCCGTTACAAGGGCGTGGCGTCAATCCCGGCCCGCTTTTCAGCGCATGCCCCGGACTTGGGTGGGGGCGTGGCTCTGTTTGCGTTTTGAACAAGGTGGCGGCATCCTGTTCCAATCCGGGCCAGCCCTGCTTTGCCGCCACGCCGCCGCTGCACAATGGAACAGGTGTACCAGACTGGAACACCTGCGCCTGTGCCATGAAGGAATCAACGAATCACCACGCCCCATGGCAATTCACCCACGGCAATATCGGCCACCTTGCGCGCGCTGGCCGTGTCGATGACGGACACGCTGTTCGAGCGGCCATTGGCCACGTACAGCTTGGCGCCGTCCGGCGTGATGGCCATGTTCCACGGGCGCTTGCCGACGCCAATCGTGGCCGTGACCTGATTGCTGGCCGTGTCGATCACCATCACCGTTCCGTCGATGCCGTTCGAGACATACACCTGTTTGCCGCCGGGATGGACGGCGATGCCATTCGCATTCTTGCCCGCTGGAATGGTGGCAATCGCCTTGCGCGCGGCCATGTCGATCACGTAGACGGCATTGACCAGTTCGCACGCCACGTAGGCGCGGCCCGAGTCCGGACTGAAACCGATGCCGCGCGGCCGCAATCCCACGGCGATGGAAGCGACCTGGCGGCGTTGCGCCACATCAATGACATCGACTTGCTCCGCCTCTTCCGCGCTGACCAGCAGCCAGCGCCCATCCGGGCTGAAGACGGCGTGTTCCGGATTGCGTCCCTGCACCTTGATATCGGCGAGCAAGGTACCTGTCTGGCCATCGAGCAAGGCCACGCTATTGTTTTCCTCGACGGCAACGGCCACGTGACTACCGTCTTGCGAGGCACTGACGCCTTCGGGCGACTTGCCCAGCGCCACCGTGCGCACGGGCGCGCCGCCAGCATTGTCGATCAGCAGCAAGGCGCTGCTGGCGGCATCCGTGACAAACAATTGCCGCCCGGCGGGGTCGGCGGCGATGCCACGCGGACGCTTGCCTGCGGCGATCTGGCGCACCACCTGGTCGGTCGCCGTGTCGATCACGCTCAAGGTGCCCGACTTTTCATTGGGAACGTAGGCAAAAGGAGCGGCCTGGACAGCGGTGCTGGCGAGCGCCGGCAGCAGCCAGCACACCTGGCGCAAGCGCGAGAAGAAGTTGGGCATAATCACCTTTTCAATGGCAAAACGAGGGAAAAGCGCGCCGCATCGGCGCCTCTGACAATTACCGTATGCAAACGCCGTGCCACTGACACGCGTATAATTTCAGCCCACCAATGGAGACATGGCAGGCATATTGCTTGATACACCTACGCAGACCTGTACCGCGCACGCGATCAAGCAGGCTTTTATTCACATTGGAGAATCCGCATGCAGCATCGTTTCCGCCTGAACACCATCGCCAGCCTGTTTGTCGCCGGCAGCGCCACCCTCGCCCCCCACGTCTTTGCCGCCGAGGCAGCTGCCCCGGCCAACGGACAATTCATGGATACGGTGGTCGTCAGCGGCAGCCGCATCGCCCACCCCAGCCAGGAAGTGCCGGCGTCCATCGACGTGGTCGACAGCGCGCGCATCCAGGATGGCCAAATCCGCGTCAACGCGTCGGAAGCGCTGGCCGCCGTGCCGGGCCTGGTCGTGCAAAACCGCCAGAACTACGCACAAGACTTGCAAATCTCGTCGCGCGGCTTCGGCGCCCGCTCGGCCTTCGGCGTGCGCGGCGTCAAGCTGATCAGCGATGGCATTCCCGCCAGCATGCCCGACGGCCAGGGCCAGGCCGCCACCTTCAACCTCGATACGGCCGAGCGCATCGAAGTGCTGCGCGGACCGTTTTCTGCCATCTACGGCAACCATTCGGGCGGCGTGATCCAGCTGTTTTCCAAGGATGGACAAAATCCCCCTTCCGTCGAACTGAATGTGACGGGCGGCAGCTACGGCACCAGCAAGGTGGACTTGACGGCGCAAGGCCAGGCAGGCGGCATCGGCTACGTGCTCGACGGCTCGCGCTTCCGCACGGACGGCTTCCGCGACCACAGCGCCGCCACGCGCGAACAAGCGTTCGGCAAGATCACCGTCAAGCCCACCGCGGACAGCAAGCTGACCATCGTCGCCAACAGCTTGCACCAAGGCAACACGCAAGATCCGCTGGGCGCCACTTGGCCCACGTTTGCCGCCAACCCGCGCGCCGGCGAAATCGACACGACGGACACGCAAAACCCGAAACGCACCCTGGCCGACCGCTACAACACCCGCAAGAGCATCGACCACCAGCAGATCGGCGCCACTTATGAACAGTCGTTCGGCGATGACCGCCTGCACGTGATGGTGTATGGCGGCAACCGCGACGTGATCCAGTACCAGGCGTTTACCAAGGGATTCCAGGCGCCGCCCAGCCATTCGGGCGGCGTGGTCGATTTCCAGCGCCAGTTCTATGGCATCGACACCAACTGGCTGCACGTGAACCAGCTGGCCGGAGGCAAGCTGAGCACGACTATCGGCATCGACTATGGCCGCTCCAGCGACGACCGTACCGGCTATGAAAATTTCATTGGCAATAGCTTTGGCGTAAAAGGCAAGCTGCGCCGCGACGAGCAGGATGTCGTCTCCAGCCTCGATCCGTATATCCAGGCGGAATGGCAAGGCGGCCCGTGGCTGCTCAGCGCAGGTATGCGCTACAGCAAGATGAAAGTGGCTGTCGACGACCATTTCCTCAGCAACGGCAACGATAGCGGCAGCCTGGAATTCAGCCACACGACGCCCGTGCTGGGCCTGCTGTATAAACTGACGCCGAACGTCAACGTCTACGCCAGCGCCGCGCGCGGTTTCGAAGCGCCCACCCTGAATGAACTGTTTTACTCGGGCACAGGCGGCGGCTTCAATTTCAACTTGAAGCCCGCCACCAGCACCAACCTGGAAGCCGGTGTCAAGGCCAGGATCGCCAACAACACGCACGTGAATGCGGCCTTGTTCCAGATCAAGACCAACGACGAACTGGTGGTCGACAAGTCCAGCGGCGGGCGCACCAGCTATCGCAATGGGGGTAAAACCTTGCGCCAGGGCATGGAAGTGTCGCTGGATTCGAACCTGCCATATGGCTTCACGACCAAAGTGGCGCTCACCAGCCTGCATGCCGTGTATGACCAGGCATTTGGCGGCGTGCGCGAAGGCAGCCGCTTGCCGGGCGTACCCAGCGCCAACCTGTTTGCGGAGCTGGCCTGGAAAGATACGTTCGACCGCTTTGGCGCAGCGCTGGAAAGCGTGGCCAGCAACCAGGTCTACGCGGAAGACAGCAACATCGAAAAACCGGCGCCCGGCTACACGGTATTCAATGCGCGCGTCAACGCCAGGCAAAACGTGGGCAATTGGCGCTTCAAGGAGTTTGCCCGCCTGAACAACCTGTTCGACAAGACCTACGTGGGTTCCGTCATCGTCGGTGACAGTAACAAGCGCTACTATGAAGCGGCGCCGGGACGCAATTGGTTGCTGGGCGTCAGCGCCCAATATAGTTTCTAAAACTAAAAAGCCCGCGCCTCTTCCGATGCGCGGGCTTTATTGTCATTCAACATGGCCTGCTACGGCCGTGCTTCCTTCACCCCATATTTCTCGAAGATGGCTTTCAATTCGCCGCTGGCCGCCATTTCGTTCATGGCTGCCTGCAGCAACTTGCCCACGTCGAGCTGCTGGCGGCTGACGGCCAGGCCCACCGCCCAGCCCGCACGCGGCAGGCGGGCGAACGCCACTTCGCTCATGGGGAAAGCGGGATCGCTTTTCAGTACCGATTCGATTTCCGAACGGTTGGCCAGCACGGCGTCGAGCTTGCCCGCCTGCAATTGCTGCAAGGCTTCGGCTGCCGTATCGAAGATGCGCACGTCGTCGCGGTACTTGCCATTGTCTTCGCCCAGCATCAGCATGGCCGCGATCGACACCTTTTCCACGCCGATGCGCTTGCCGGCCAGCGAGGCGACGCCATCGAATTGCGGCACGGCTTGCGCACTGCGCGCCAGGCGCACGGTTTCCACATAGTATGGCGCGAAGATCTCGACCTTGTCGTTGTCCGCCATCAACCTCTTGTCGACCGGCACATGCAACATCACATCGGCGGGGCCATAACCGAGGTAATGTCCCTTCCACACCATATTGCGCAAATCGTCGTTGAGGTTTTCGCCGGCGGGAAATGGCAGCAAGCTCAGTTTCAGCCCCAGCTTTTTCGCCAGCGCTTCGGCAATATCGATATCGATGCCCGTACCCTTGTCGGAAAACGGCGCGAATTCGTTGTACACAGCCACTTTCAGGCTGCCCGACTGCTGCACCTTTTGCCAGTCGGCGCGCGCCGGCGCGGTGGCGCACAGCGCCAGGCAAGCGAGCGAGATCATCGCGCGCGCGCCCCGGAATTGAATTGAACGCATGGGACTCCTTTGTGATCAGTTCGACTTAATTCGATTCGCGGCGCGTTTCCAGGTAAGTCTTGATGGCCCACATGGCTTCCTGGTTGAACACGCCTTCGAACGGCGGCATGTACACGGCCCCATTGCGCACTTTACCGTGGCGGATGGTAGTCAGGTAGTAATTGTCCGTTTCCTTGTAGCACGCCTGTTTCTTTGTCTCATTCTTGATACCGAAGCAATCACGGTCCAGCTGGCGCAAGTCGGGCGCGATGCCGCCGGAGATGGCTTCGATGCCGTGGCAACGGGCGCAATTCTGGTTGTAGGCCGATGTGCCCACCGTCAAGGCCAGTTTGTTGCCCCGATACGGGTTTTGCTCGAGCCACTTGTCGCCCACCTTGGGCAAGCCCGTGGTATCGACGCCTTGCGGCGTGACATTGCCGTGCGCATAGGCATGCGGCAAGGTCAGCAGGGACGTGAGGGCAACGGCGCCGGCGGCGGCCACGCCGAGCAGGGTACGAATGGAATAGGTCATGCTGGTCTCCTTGGTTTTTTAGTCAATACCAAAGAAGAGCAAATGCCATGCCATGCGTCTATGCCCCACATCCGGCCGCCCATGTATCAATTTGGAACAGCTGCAACACGTAGTTGTGTCACCGCGTGCCTCAGGCGGCGGCCACCGTGCAGATGCTGCCGCGCGCCTGCTGCTCGAAAGTGATACGCACGGGCAAAAATCGGGCAATCACCTCCGCATTCGTCAGCGCGTGCTGCGACACCTTGTTGCAGCTGAAGGTACCGCCGCCCGCCAGCGCCATGGGCAGCAAGAGCTGGTCGGCCAGGTGCTCGCCGACGGCCGCGTCCGTCTTGAGATAGGCGCGCACCTCGTTCAACAGGCGCTTGGCCACGGACTCGGCCAGCAAGGACTTTTCGCCGAACGAAGTAAACACTTCCGTGACATGCTCATGCTCCAGGGTCAGCAGCAGGACGTTGCCCGGCCCCTGCTCCGCCGGCAAGCCGACGAGGCGCAGCTGCTTGCCGCTCCAGCCCATGCCGCTGGCGACACGCTCGAGCTCGCGCTGCGCCACCTGCACATGCACGCCCGCCACCACGCTTTCCGCATACCCCGCCTTCCGTTCGCCGCGCTGCAGCAGTTGAATCGGCTGCAAGCGCCGGCACGGTTGCACGGTGGCCGTCACCTCGCCGCCGCCCGCAGGATGAAAGCCGTAGCGTTGCAGCGCGATCTCCACCTCGGCGCCCATCTGCTGCAGGATGCGGCCATACGCGCGCTGCAAAAAATGCACGGGCGGCGCCATGGCATTGTGCGTGCCGCCAGTGATGCGCACGGTGGATGGCCCATCCGCATGCAGCAGGGCCGGCAGCAAGGTTTGCAGCACCAGGGTGCAGCTGCCGGCGCTGCCGATGGCAAAGCGGTAATCGCCGCCGCGCAGGGGGCCGGGAACGAATTCCAGGCTCGACGCGCGCAGCGCCACCGGCGTCGTGCGCGCCCCGCAAATGGCGGTTGCCGCCTGCACGGCCAGCAGATGCTGGCGCAGCAAGCCGGGCTTTTCCCGTCCCGCGCGAATGTTACTCAGCCGAAACGGTTGCCCCGTGATCATCGACAGGCTCAGCGCCGAACGTAAAATCTGTCCGCCGCCTTCGCCTTGCGCTCCATCTATTTCTATCATCTCTCTTATCCTTTGACGCAGACGACCTGCTTCAAGATATGCACGACATCGACCAGCTCGCGCTGCGCCAGCATCACCGCATCGATATCCTTGTAAGCCATCGGGATTTCATCGATCACGTTTTCATCCTTGCGGCACTCCACGCCTTGCGTGGCGCGGATCTGGTCATCCAGGTTGAAGCGCCGCTTCGCTTCCGTGCGGCTCATCGTGCGTCCCGCACCGTGGCTGCAGCTATGGAAACTCTCCGCATTGCCTTTGCCGCGCACGATAAAACTCTTCGCGCCCATGGAGCCGGGAATGATCCCCAGTTCGCCCGCGCGGGCCGACACGGCGCCTTTGCGCGTGATCAATACATCCTTGCCGAAGTGGTGCTCCTTCTGCACATAGTTATGGTGGCAGTTGACGGCCTCCACGTGCGTCTGGAACGGTTTATGGATGACCGTGCGCACGGCGGCGATCAAGTTCTGCATCATCACTTCGCGGTTGTTGCGGGCGAAACGCTGGGCCCAGCCCACCGCTGCCACGTAATCGTCGTAGTGCTGCGTTCCCTCGGCCAGGTAAGCCAAATCCTGGTCGGGCAGGTTGATGAAGTGGGTGCGCATATCCTGCTTGGCCAGTTCGATGAAATGGGTGCCGATGGCATTGCCCACGCCGCGCGAACCGGAATGCAGCATGAACCATACGGAACCCTGCTCGTCGAGGCACACTTCGACGAAGTGGTTGCCGCCACCCAAGGTTCCCAGGTGGCGGTAATTGTTCGTATTTTTCAGCTTTGGCGTTTTCAGGCAAATCGCATCGAATTCATCCTTCAATTGCAGCCACGCCGCATCGACCACCGATGGCGGCGTATGCCAGGAACCCTCGTCGCGGCCGCGGTGGCCGCGCGTCTTCGGCGACATCCCGTGCGGAATGGCGCGTTCGATGGCGCTGCGCAGCGGTCCCAGGTTATCGGGCAGATCGTTCGTCGTCAGCGTGGTTTTCGCCGCCATCATGCCGCAACCGATATCCACGCCCACGGCCGCCGGAATCACGGCGCCCAGGGTGGGAATCACGCTGCCGATGGTCGACCCCTTGCCCAGGTGGACGTCGGGCATGACGGCGATATGCTTGTAAATGAACGGCAGGGTCGCCGTGTTGCGCAATTGTTTTTTAGCCGCTTCTTCGACGGGCACGCCACGCGTCCACATTTTCACTGGACGGCTGCCTTCGGTATGCAGGACTTCGTATTCTTCGTTTTTCATCGCTATTCTCTTCTTCTATTGTATAGGGGGTGATGACCAGGGTTGGTGAAACAGTTGCCGACGTATCGGCCCAGGATGTAGTTCCACCGGCATTCATCAGTACGACAACCCGACAAGGGGGGACAGGATTTCTGGCAGACGCACTGCGCCTGCCAGGCCGGTCTGACGCGGCTGATCGATGTAATCCTGTCGGCATTCGGGGTACTACGGCGCATGACAAGCGTGGACAGGACGCCTGTTATGTAGTCTTGTCCGCATTCATGCGCTTTGCTTCAACAACCTGGTGCCGCGATATCGATGGCGGCGATTTCTCCCACCCAATGGGCGGGATCCAGCTGGCCGGCGGCAAAGGCGGCGATGATCTTGAAGACGTCGTCGGAAAAACCGCCGATATTCAGAATATCCTCGCGCTCCATCGCCTGCGTGGTGGCATGCGGCGCAATATCGATGCACACCAGCTTTGCTTGCGGATTGCGCTGCTTGAAGACATTCCACTGTCCCATCGTCGCCGTGGCGCCGCTGCGTTTGGCGTCGATCCACGATTCGTTATCGGACACATAGATCACCAGGTCGGCCAGCTCCTTCTTGCTGTTCATGCGCAGCAGCGGCGCGCTGCAATTGGTACCGCCGCCACCGATGGCTGCCAGCCTGGCCGCGTTGCTCATCACGCTATCATCCGCGCCGAGTCCGCACTGCACCACGCTGTGCTCGAACGGCAGCACCATGGCATCCGGATTCTTGCGCAACATGGCCGCCGCCACCAGCGCCGCCACATCGATGCAACGCACGCTGGACGTGGCGCTGCCGCGAAAACCGCTGACGGGCGAGGACATCGAACCGGAAACATCGGGGCACACCACCACCTTGCCAGCGATCTGCGGCACGTTCAGCAGCGATATTTCCAGCGCCTGTTCCAGCGCATCGCGCACGATGGCCGGCACGTGCTCGCTGGCCGCCATGCAAGCCGACATCAGCTGGTACGGAAACACCCGTGCCCGGCCAATCGCCTCGGGATCGCGCAGCTTGGCGGCGATCAGCTCCGGCATGCCGGCTATCGCATACACGCCGTGGCGGCCAAAGGTATTCAGATTCATGCGCACCATCTGCCAGCTGCCCTGGCGGGCGATCTGCGCCCAATCCTGTCCGCTCAAGGGCAGCGCCGTCAGCATCTGGAAGGGCACGTCCGGTATCGTTTGCGCTGGATCAAGCTTGTAAGCTTCGAACGCGGCCAGCGCCGGCGGCAAGGCCGCGGCATCGTACGGCTTGCTGATCAGCCAGGCGAAGAAGGCCGCGCGCCACGCTTCCTGCGGTTTCGGATGCACCATCTTGACCACGTCGGCCAGCGATGGCGCATTGCCCACGGCCGCGGCCAGCAATGCTTGTTCCGACGCGCCGTTCAGCCATGCCTGCACCAGCTTTTTCGGACGCGATCCCAGCGACTTGCGGCCCACTGCCCCCGAGCGCATGATTTGCACGAAGTTACGCAGCATCTTGCCGTTGTTAATCACACGCTGAAAGGCCGGCGCACATTCCGCGGCGCCCTGCCCCGCCAGCATGGCCACCAGCAAGGCCGGCATGTCTTTCATGTAGCCCCGTTCGCGGCAGTACACGGCCGTCTGCGCAATGAAGGCCGGCTCGACCGCCTGGCACAGCTCGCGTACTTTCGCCAGTTGCGCTTCGGCGCCGGCATAAAACGTCGCATTCAGGCAACCGGTGGCCGCGTACTGCGCCAGCTGATGCCGGGGCGTCAGCGCGTAAGCGGATGCGCCTTCGGCATTGCGTGCCAGCGCCGCTGGCATGGTTGCTGTCTGTTGCGCGCTCTGGAATAACTGGGCGTTGGCCATTTTTCGTCCCTCTCTGCTCTCTACGTTTATCTCGTTGGTATCTCCTCTATTGCAAGCGCTGTGCCAGCTTTCAATATTTCCTCAAAAATTCCCATAACTCATTGATTTTATTAAATAATATTTAAATACAAGCTGTTCACTGAAAATATCCCTGTCACTGCAATTTGGAATACAATTATCTTTTCAGATAAATTTTTATCCCAGATATGCAAGCAAAACGCACCGTCGTCATCGGTTTTCTCGGTACGCAGCTCGACAATGGCAGGGGAGCGGCACGCTGGGAAAAGTGGCGTCCCAGCATCGCCCTGACCCAGCACGAAGACAAGATCATCGACCGCTTCGAGTTGCTGTACGCGGGCAGCCAGTTTGACAACCTGGTACGCCAGGTGTCGCAGGATATTGCCAGCGTCTCGCCTGAAACCAGGCTGATCTCCCATGAACTGCCCATCAGCGATGCCTGGGACTTCGAGAATGTGTATGGTGCGCTCTATGATTTTGCCAATAGCTACCCCTTCGATCCGGACAAGGAAGACTATTGGATCCACATCACCACCGGCAGCCACGTGGTGCAGATATGTATGTTCCTGATGACGGAAGCGCGCTATTTTCCCGGCCGTCTCGTGCAAACGTCGCCGCCGAAGCGCCAGGCCACCGGCAATCCCGGCAGCTACGCATTGATCGACCTCGATCTGTCGCGCTACGACCAGATTGCCCAGCGTTTTACGCGCGAGCAGGCCGAAGGCGTGGCCTTCCTGAAGTCCGGCATCGCCACGCGCAATGCGAAATTCAATGGCATGATCGATGAAATCGAGCGCGTCGCCATCAAATCGAAAGCTCCCATGCTGCTGATGGGACCTACCGGTGCCGGCAAATCCTTCCTCGCGCGCCGCGTGTATGAACTGAAAAAATCGCGCCACCAGATCGATGGCAAATTCATCGACCTCAATTGCGCCACCCTGCATGGCGATGGCGCAGCCTCCACCTTGTTCGGCCATATCAAGGGCTCCTTCACAGGCGCAGGCTCGGATCGGCCCGGCTTGCTGCGCAGCGCGCACAAGGGCTTGTTGTTTCTCGATGAAATCGGCGAACTGGGGCTCGACGAGCAGGCCATGCTATTGAAAGCGATCGAGGAAAAACGCTTTTTCCCCGTCGGTGCGGACACCGAGGTGCAAAGCGACTTCCAGCTGATCGCCGGCACCAACCGGGACCTGGGCAAGGAAGTGATGGCCGGCCGCTTCCGCGAAGACCTGTATGCGCGCATCAACCTGTGGACATACGAATTGCCGGGCCTGGCGCAGCGACCGGAAGACATCGAACCGAACCTGGAATACCTGCTGACACAATACAGCGCGGAAACGGGCGAACGCGTGCGCTTCAACAAGGAGGCACACGAACGTTTCATGCGTTTCGCCACCCTGCCCACCTCGGCATGGAAGGGTAATTTCCGCGATTTGTCCGCCGCTGTCACGCGCCTGGCCACCCTGTCGGAAGCGGGCCGTATCACGGATGCTGTCGTCGATGAGGAAATCCGGCGCCTGAAACGGCTATGGCAGCATCATGACAAGCCTGCCGGGGGCATGGAAATCGACCTGGCCGATATCATGGGAAGCGAGGCAGCCACGCAGCTCGACCTGTTTGATGCGCTGCAGCTGCAGGCAGTGATCAAGATTTGCCGGCAATCGAACAATATGTCCGATGCCGGCCGCACCCTGTATGCCGTATCGCGCGCGGCAAAAGCCAAACCCAACGATGCAGACCGGCTCAAAAAATACCTGGCCCGCTTTGACCTTGATTGGGATAGGGTCTGCCAACTTAATTAAATGAAAAAAGCAGCGCTTGGCGCTGCTTTTTTCACGCCTATCTGCTGACAAAACCAAACCGCCAGACGTAAAAAAACCCCAACCGGATCACCGGAAGGGGTTTTTTCGAATAACAAGCCTGACGATAACCTACTTTCACACTGGTTGCAGCACTATCATCGGCGCAAAGTTGTTTCACGGTCCTGTTCGGGATGGGAAGGGGTGGGACCAACTTGCTATGGTCATCAGGCATAACTTGTACTGGCATTTGTCCTCTATGGAGCGACAAAGCCTGAATCTGGAAGAAGCAAAGATCGGGGTAATGACTGGTTGTATCAACACACACGCAACGTTGTACCGTCTTATCCTCTGTACCTGCTAAGGTTATAGGGACAAGCCGTACGGGCAATTAGTACTGGTTAGCTTAATGCATTACTGCACTTCCACACCCAGCCTATCAACGTCCTGGTCTCGAACGACCCTTCAAAGAGCTCAAGGCTCTGGGAAATCTCATCTCAAGGCAAGTTTCCCGCTTAGATGCTTTCAGCGGTTATCTCTTCCGAACTTAGCTACCCGGCAATGCCACTGGCGTGACAACCGGTACACCAGAGGTTCGTCCACTCCGGTCCTCTCGTACTAGGAGCAGCCCCCTTCAAATTTCCAACGCCCACGGCAGATAGGGACCAAACTGTCTCACGACGTTTTAAACCCAGCTCACGTACCACTTTAAATGGCGAACAGCCATACCCTTGGGACCGGCTACAGCCCCAGGATGTGATGAGCCGACATCGAGGTGCCAAACTCCCCCGTCGATATGAACTCTTGGGAGGAATCAGCCTGTTATCCCCAGAGTACCTTTTATCCGTTGAGCGATGGCCCTTCCATACAGAACCACCGGATCACTATGTCCTACTTTCGTACCTGCTCGACTTGTCAGTCTCGCAGTTAAGCACGCTTATGCCATTGCACTATCAACACGATGTCCGACCGTATCTAGCGTACCTTCGAACTCCTCCGTTACACTTTAGGAGGAGACCGCCCCAGTCAAACTGCCTACCATGCACTGTCCCCGATCCGGATAACGGACCAAGGTTAGAACCTCAAACAAACCAGGGTGGTATTTCAAGGTTGGCTCCACGAGAACTAGCGTCCCCGCTTCAAAGCCTCCCACCTATCCTACACAGATTGGTTCAAAGTCCAATGCAAAGCTACAGTAAAGGTTCATGGGGTCTTTCCGTCTAGCCGCGGGTAGATTGCATCATCACAAACATTTCAACTTCGCTGAGTCTCGGGAGGAGACAGTGTGGCCATCGTTACGCCATTCGTGCAGGTCGGAACTTACCCGACAAGGAATTTCGCTACCTTAGGACCGTTATAGTTACGGCCGCCGTTTACTGGGACTTCAATCAAGAGCTTGCACCCCATCATTTAATCTTCCAGCACCGGGCAGGCGTCACACCCTATACGTCCACTTTCGTGTTTGCAGAGTGCTGTGTTTTTATTAAACAGTCGCAGCCACCAGTTTATTGCAACCCTTTCACCCTCATGGAGTAAACCAATCAAGCTACCGGGGCGTACCTTTTCCCGAAGTTACGGTACCAATTTGCCGAGTTCCTTCTCCCGAGTTCTCTCAAGCGCCTTAGAATACTCATCTCGCCCACCTGTGTCGGTTTGCGGTACGGTCTCGTATGACTGAAGCTTAGAGGCTTTTCTTGGAACCACTTCCGATTGCTTCGTGAATAAATTCACTCGTCCCATCCCCTTGAATTCCGCGCCCGGATTTGCCTAAGCGCCTTCTATGAGACAGAAACTGACTATTCCAACAGTCAGACAACCTTCCGCGATCCGTCCCCCCATCGCATCATACGACGGTGCAGGAATATTAACCTGCTTCCCATCAGCTACGCATCTCTGCCTCGCCTTAGGGGCCGACTCACCCTGCTCCGATGAACGTTGAACAGGAAACCTTGGGCTTACGGCGTGGAGGCTTTTCACCCCCATTATCGCTACTCATGTCAGCATTCGCACTTCTGATACCTCCAGCATCCTTTACAAGACACCTTCGCAGGCTTACAGAACGCTCTCCTACCATATCCAATAAAGGATATCCGCAGCTTCGGTGACTGGCTTAGCCCCGTTACATCTTCCGCGCAGGACGACTCGATCAGTGAGCTATTACGCTTTCTTTAAATGATGGCTGCTTCTAAGCCAACATCCTGACTGTTTTAGCCTTCCCACTTCGTTTTCCACTTAGCCAATCTTTGGGACCTTAGCTGGCGGTCTGGGTTGTTTCCCTCTTGACGCCGGACGTTAGCACCCGACGTCTGTCTCCCAAGCTCGCACTCATCGGTATTCGGAGTTTGCAATGGTTTGGTAAGTCGCAATGACCCCCTAGCCATAACAGTGCTCTACCCCCGATGGTGATACTTGAGGCACTACCTAAATAGTTTTCGGAGAGAACCAGCTATTTCCAAGTTTGTTTAGCCTTTCACCCCTACCCACAGCTCATCCCCTAATTTTTCAACATTAGTGGGTTCGGACCTCCAGGGCGTGTTACCGCACCTTCATCCTGGCCATGAGTAGATCACTTGGTTTCGGGTCTACACCCAGCGACTGATCGCCCTATTCGGACTCGATTTCTCTACGGCTTCCCTATCTGGTTAACCTTGCCACTGAATGTAAGTCGCTGACCCATTATACAAAAGGTACGCAGTCACGGAACAAGTCCGCTCCTACTGTTTGTATGCACACGGTTTCAGGATCTATTTCACTCCCCTTCCGGGGTTCTTTTCGCCTTTCCCTCACGGTACTGGTTCACTATCGGTCGATTACGAGTATTTAGCCTTGGAGGATGGTCCCCCCATATTCAGACAGGATGTCACGTGTCCCGCCCTACTTGTCGTACGCTTAGTATCACCGGTCCGATTTCACATACGGGGCTATCACCCGCTATGGCTCCTATTTCCAGAGGATTCTGTTATCGGTCCGACTATCACGTACAGGCTCCTCCCATTTCGCTCGCCGCTACTTTGGGAATCTCGGTTGATTTCTTTTCCTGCAGCTACTTAGATGTTTCAGTTCGCCGCGTTCGCCTTGCATACCTATGTATTCAGTATGCAATACCCTAAAAGGGTGGGTTGCCCCATTCGGAAATCTGCGGATCAAAGTGTGTTTGCTCACTCCCCGCAGCTTATCGCAAGCTACTACGTCCTTCATCGCCTGTAATCGCCAAGGCATCCACCATGTGCACTTATTCGCTTGTCCCTATAACGTTAGCCTCTTCATTCTTTCAAATGAAAAGAGCGCTACAGGTATAAGAAAGTACAACGTTGTTGCTTGTTTGTTGATACATACAATCATTACCCATCGATTTACCTTTTACGGCAAACCGATCAATAAATAATCTTTACTTCTTCCAGATTGTTAAAGAACGAAACAGCTTTGATCGCTAAAAGATCAAACCTAAACCCGAGTCTATTTGACCGGCTTACGTTTGCACTTTCGAGTAAAACTTTGGTGGAGGATGACGGGATCGAACCGACGACCCCCTGCTTGCAAAGCAGGTGCTCTCCCAGCTGAGCTAATCCCCCTGGGGTATTACATTACTGGTAGGCCTGGCTGGACTAGCGTCCACCTTACCTCCGGGTTTGTTTTACTGGTAGGGCTGGTTGGACTCGAACCAACGACCCCCGCGTTATCAACACGGTGCTCTAACCAGCTGAGCTACAGCCCCAACGCGGTGCTACTACGACTACTGTTTCTTCTCTTACTAACAGCCGATAAGTGTGAACATTTGATGCGTGAATCATGACTGATTCGTGCAAACTCTAGAAAGGAGGTGATCCAGCCGCACCTTCCGATACGGCTACCTTGTTACGACTTCACCCCAGTCACGAATCCTACCGTGGTAAGCGCCCTCCTTACGGTTAAGCTACCTACTTCTGGTAAAACCCGCTCCCATGGTGTGACGGGCGGTGTGTACAAGACCCGGGAACGTATTCACCGCGACATGCTGATCCGCGATTACTAGCGATTCCAACTTCATGCAGTCGAGTTGCAGACTACAATCCGGACTACGATACACTTTCTGCGATTAGCTCCCCCTCGCGGGTTGGCGGCGCTCTGTATGTACCATTGTATGACGTGTGAAGCCCTACCCATAAGGGCCATGAGGACTTGACGTCATCCCCACCTTCCTCCGGTTTGTCACCGGCAGTCTCATTAGAGTGCCCTTTCGTAGCAACTAATGACAAGGGTTGCGCTCGTTGCGGGACTTAACCCAACATCTCACGACACGAGCTGACGACAGCCATGCAGCACCTGTGTACTGGTTCTCTTTCGAGCACTCCCCAATCTCTCGGGGATTCCAGCCATGTCAAGGGTAGGTAAGGTTTTTCGCGTTGCATCGAATTAATCCACATCATCCACCGCTTGTGCGGGTCCCCGTCAATTCCTTTGAGTTTTAATCTTGCGACCGTACTCCCCAGGCGGTCTACTTCACGCGTTAGCTGCGTTACCAAGTCAATTAAGACCCGACAACTAGTAGACATCGTTTAGGGCGTGGACTACCAGGGTATCTAATCCTGTTTGCTCCCCACGCTTTCGTGCATGAGCGTCAATCTTGACCCAGGGGGCTGCCTTCGCCATCGGTGTTCCTCCACATATCTACGCATTTCACTGCTACACGTGGAATTCTACCCCCCTCTGCCAGATTCTAGCCTTGCAGTCTCCAATGCAATTCCCAGGTTGAGCCCGGGGATTTCACATCAGACTTACAAAACCGCCTGCGCACGCTTTACGCCCAGTAATTCCGATTAACGCTTGCACCCTACGTATTACCGCGGCTGCTGGCACGTAGTTAGCCGGTGCTTATTCTTCAGGTACCGTCATTAGCAAGAGATATTAGCTCTCACCGTTTCTTCCCTGACAAAAGAGCTTTACAACCCGAAGGCCTTCTTCACTCACGCGGCATTGCTGGATCAGGCTTTCGCCCATTGTCCAAAATTCCCCACTGCTGCCTCCCGTAGGAGTCTGGACCGTGTCTCAGTTCCAGTGTGGCTGGTCGTCCTCTCAGACCAGCTACTGATCGATGCCTTGGTAGGCTTTTACCCTACCAACTAGCTAATCAGATATCGGCCGCTCCACGAGCATGAGGTCTTGCGATCCCCCACTTTCATCCTTAGATCGTATGCGGTATTAGCGTAACTTTCGCTACGTTATCCCCCACTCTAGGGTACGTTCCGATATATTACTCACCCGTTCGCCACTCGCCACCAGAGCAAGCTCCGTGCTGCCGTTCGACTTGCATGTGTAAGGCATGCCGCCAGCGTTCAATCTGAGCCAGGATCAAACTCTTCAGTTTAATCTCTGTTACTTTGCCATTTTATTGGCACCATCATTGCTGATGGGTCGCTCACTCAAAAAACTGACAGGCCACTACTTTCGTAGCGCCTATTTCATTATTTCTTGTGAACATTTGATATATTTTAAGTATTATCAGCAATCCGAAGATCGCTGCTGCACTTACATCAAATGCCCACACTTATCGACTGTTAATTGTTAAAGAACTGTATTCGGTACTGCTTTCGCGCTATCGACAAAGCGTTGTGTTTGTCAGCTGCGAAGAAGGAAGAGTATGAAGCATTTCGCTAAATCCGTCAACACCTTCTTTACTACTTATCGCCGTTTCCGGTGATCCTCAACTGCCGCATTTGACTGCGTCTCATTGGGGAGGCGAACTATAGCAAAGCCGTCCACGCCCCGCAAGCGCTATTTTGCAGTTGGGCAAATATTGCTGTGTGATATCGTAGCGCCGACCATACCCTGCCTCATCCACATAGATTCCCATGCCTATCCCACACATCAGCCCTACCGCCAATCCCGCCCTGGCCAGCGCACTCGAACATGCCATCAACAGCAAGACCAAGCCATTGGGCAGCCTCGGCATGCTGGAAACCCTGGCCCGTCAAATCGGCCTGATCCAGCAAAGTACGCAACTGGCGCTGCACCAGCCCGCCATCATCGTTTTCGCGGCCGACCATGGCGTCGTCGCCGAAGGCATTTCCGCCTATCCACAAAGCGTGACCTGGCAGATGGTGGAAAACTTCCTGGGCAACGGCGCCGCCATCAATGTCTTTGCCCGCCAGAACGATTGCACCTTATATATAGTAGACGCTGGCGTAAACCACGATTTCGGCCCGCGCGACGGCTTGCTTGACCGAAAACAAGGCCCCGGCACCCGCAACTTTGCCAAAGAGTCCGCCATGAGCCGGGAACAGTGTCTGGCCGCCATGCAGGCGGGGATGGACCTGGTCGCTAGCCTGGACGGCAATGTGCTGGGCTTTGGCGAAATGGGTATCGGCAACACCACCGCCGCGGCAGCACTGATGCACAAACTGACCGGCACGCCCGTTGCCGATTGCGTGGGCGCCGGCACCGGCCTGTCCAAGGAAGGCGTATTACACAAACAGCAAGTGATCGAAGCGGCCGTCGCCCATCATGCGGCAGTCGATGAGCCGCTCGACGTGCTGGCCACCTTCGGCGGTTTCGAAATCGCCATGATGGCCGGCGCCATGCTCAAGGCGGCCGAACGGCGCATGATTCTGCTGATCGATGGCTTCATCGTCAGCAGCGCCCTGCTGGTGGCGGCCCGTTTGCAGCCAGCCATTCTCGATTACTGCGTGTTTTCGCACTGCTCCGATGAAAACGGTCACCGCCAACTGCTGGCCAGCCTTGGCGCGCGTCCGCTACTGCACCTCGATTTGCGCCTCGGTGAAGGCACGGGTTCCGCGCTGGCCTTGCCGCTGCTGCACGCGGCCGTCAACTTCATGCGCGAGATGGCGACCTTCGCCTCGGCCCAGGTCAGCGAAAAGTCCACGCCAGACTAATACCATGGCCAATCCCGTTTCCGCCGCAATCCACCAGTGCCGTCTGTTCTTCATCGCGCTGCAGTTCTTCACGCGCCTGCCCATCCCGCGCTGGGTGGGCTTCGAGCCGGCTTGGCTGCAGCACGCCTCGCGTTACTTCCCCCTGGTGGGTCTGGTGGTGGCAGCCATCAGTGGCGCCGTGTATCTGTTGGCCAGCTGGCTGCTGCCTTCTGCGGTGGCCGTGCTGCTGGCCATCGCCGCCGGCATTTACCTGACGGGCGCCTTCCATGAAGATGGTTTCGCCGACATGTGCGACGGCTTTGGCGGCGGCTTGACGCGCGAGCGTGTACTGGAAATCATGAAGGACTCGCGCATCGGCGCGTATGGCGCCATCGGCATCGTCTGCCTGCTGGCCATCAAGTGCACGGCGCTGGCCTCGTTGCCGCCACACATCGTCGTGGCGACACTGTGCATCGCCCATCCTTTGTCCCGCCTGGCCGCCGTCTCGCTGATCCGGTTCATGGACTATGCACGCGACGAAGGCAAGTCCAAGCCCATGGCGCAGGAAATGCGCACGGGTGAATTCATCATCGCCACCGTCTGCGGCCTGCTGCCCGTCATCGTGTGCGGCGCTCTGGGGATATTCGACTGGGCCACGCTGGTCTTTGCCGTCGTGGTGGCGGCAGCTGCCGCTTTCTGGCTGGGCCGCAAATGCCAGCGCCGCCTGCAAGGCTACACGGGCGACTGCCTGGGCGCCGTGCAGCAGGTGGCGGAAGTGGCGGTCTATCTGGCCATCCTCTCCAGCTTTCAGCCTCCACTGCGCTTCTACTGAACAAGCATGCGCCTGATCCTCGTCCGCCACCCCGCGCCGCAGGTGACCAGCGGTACCTGCTATGGCCGCAGCGACGTGGCGGTGGCGCCTCACGAAATGGCCATGGTGTGCGCCAGCTTGCAGGCAACCTTGCCGCCGCATGTACCGCTGTATGCCAGTCCGCTGCGCCGCTGTGCCGACCTGGCGACAGCCTTGGCGCAGGACTTGCCCGCAAGCGCCCTGCGCTTCGACGCGCGGTTGGCGGAGATGGATTTCGGCGCGTGGGAAATGCAGCCCTGGCACGCGATTGCGCGCGCGGAAATCGATGCCTGGGCAGCCGACCTGGCCTGGCACCGCCCCGGCGGGGGCGAGAACGTGCTGGCGATGGCCGCCCGCATCGACGCGTTTCTAGGCGATCTGTTGCGCGAACAACACGAAACGGTCGTCATCATCTGCCATGCGGGCACCATCCGCCTGCTGTCGGCACTGCAAGCCCGGCTGCCATTGGAGGAAACAGCCCTGCTGGCCGCCCATTCTGCCCATAAAATCGCCTACGGTGCGACGGTCGTCGTCGATTTCTGATACTGAATTGTCCAGCCGACCATGTCAGTCCATGCCTGCTGCACGTATAATGGCGGGGTTTTGGTGCCCGCGTTCATGTCCATGAGCGCAGTTAAACGGGAAACACGATGCCGCGATCGCGGCGAGCGTGTGCTGCCCCCGCAACGGTAAGCAAGTGTCGCCCCTCCCTACCGGAAACGGGCGACAAGCTATCTCTGACAACCACTGTGCTTGCAATCATCGAGCATGGGAAGGTGAGATAGCCGTACTTGCCAGCCCGGATACCGGCCAGGACAGGTGGAAGTGTGCGAACGGGGATGTTCGCGATCCGAATGGCCGACTGGCCGTCTTCGATCGTCATCTTCAGTTCCCACTTCTGTTCAATCTGGCCTACGGGGACGTCGGCTGGTTGCATATTACTTACTGAAAATTATCATGACCCATGCTGTTTCCCGCCACGCGGCCCTCACGTCGCTCGCGCTAGCCATTGCCGCGCCTGCCGCTTTCGCCCAGACCACGTCAAACACATTCGATCCGGTGATCGTCACCGCGACCCGCACTCCACAAAAAGCCAGCGAATTGCTGGCCGATACGAAAATCATCACCAGCGAAGATATCGCCCGTTCGGGCGCAGGCTCGGTCACCGAGTTGCTGCAAAAACAGCGCGGCATCGAAGTGACGCGCAATGGCGGCGCAGGCACGGCGTCGTCTGTATACATCCGTGGCGCGAACAGTACCCAAAATATCGTTCTGGTGGACGGCGTCCGCATCGGTTCCTCGACACTGGGAACCGCCACCTGGAGCCCGGTTCCACTGGCCAATATCGACCGTATCGAGATCATCTACGGCCCTTTGAGCACCCTGTACGGCGCCGACGCCATCGGCGGCGTCATCCAGATTTTCACCAAAAAGGGGAGCGGCACACCCGTGGTTGGCGCATCGGTCGGCTTTGGCAGCGATGCCACGCGTCAATATGACGCCAGCGTTTCGGGTGCAACCGGTGGCTACAATAGCCTGAGCTACTCGCTGAACGTCAGCAAGGAAAAAAGTGACGGCTTTTCGGCCACCAAACCAGGTAATTCCTATTACAACGCCGACAAAGACGGCTACGACAAGAAAAGCGTCACGGGCCAGCTTGGCTTCCAGTTGGCCAAGGGGCACGACCTGGGCCTGATGTTCATGAACAGCAAACTTGAAGCACAGTACGACAGCGGGCCTGGCTACGATACGCGCAGCAATCAAAAACTGGAAAACATCGGCGTATTCATGAACAATGAATTCGTTCCAGGCTGGCACAGCAAGGTACAAGTTGCCGAAGCACGCGACAAGGCCAACGAGGACACCTCTGCGGGCGCGGCCGGCAAGAGTTCTCTGGAAACCAAGCAATCGACTTTCGACTGGCAAAATGACATCGCCATCGGCGTCGACACGCTGCAATTGCTGGCCAGCTACCGCAAGGAAGAAGTCGTCTCCAGCGCCAAGCCGATCTTGAATCGTGCCCGCGACACCAAGTCGCTGGCAGCTTCCTACACCATGAAGCGCGACCAGCACCTGCTCAGCGCCAGCCTGCGCCGCGACAAGATGTCGGAAAGTGGTTCGACCACCACCGGCAGCCTTGGTTACGGCTACCAGATCAACAATGCCTTGCGCGCTACCGCCAGCTATGGCACCAGCTTCCGCCAGCCGACCTACAATGAACTGTATTACCCAGGTTATGGCATTGCCAGCAACCGTCCTGAAAAGGGCCGCAATGCGGAAATGGGCCTGCGCTACGATGATGGCAAGACGCAGTTGAGTGCCGTGTATTACCATAACCGCGTGACCGATCTGTTGATCTATGCAAACACATGCCCGGTTGAAGCATCGACCCATCCTTATGGCTGCGCCTATAACGTCAACAAGGCCTTGCTGGAAGGTCTCACCTTGGCCGGCCGCCATCAGTTCGGCGCCTTTGGCATCAGCGGCAATATCGACCTGCAAGATCCGCGTGATGAAACCACCGACAAGCTGCTGGTGCGCCGCTCGAAAAAGCACGCCAACTTTGCAGCCGACTACAGCATCGCCAAGCTGAAAACCGGCGCCGAACTGCAATTGTCGGGCAAGCGCTATGACGATATCGACAACAAGACCCGACTGGGCGGCTATGGCTTGCTAAACCTGTTTGCCACCTACCAGGTAGCGCAGGACTGGTCGGTCCTGGCGCGCTGGAACAATATCACTGACAAGAAATATGAACTGGCACGTGACTACAATACCGCTGGTTCCAACTTCTTCGTCGGCCTGCGTTACGGCTCGAAATAACCATGTTGTAATGATGTAAGCTGCGGGCGATGGCATGCCGCCATCGCCCGCAGATGCAGTTCTGCAGTCCCCGTTTTTAAGGCAGTACATGCACCCATTTTTCCGCAATATGCGCCACCGCGCCACCGTAATCCTCACGGTGCTGATCGCGTGCGCGGTTGCCAGCCTGATTTTCTCCGGCATGATCGGTTCGATCGCGATCCCGCTCGCCGACCTGCCTTCCGCCCTGTTCCATGTCGTGCAGGGCAAGACCGATACCCTCGCCGCCACCTTGCTCGACCTGCGCCTTGGCCGCGCGCTGACCGCTTTTGTCACCGGCGCGGCACTGTCGCTGGCCGGCCTGATGATGCAGGCGCTGCTGCGCAATCCCCTGGCCGATCCGTACGTGCTGGGCATTTCCGCCGGCGCCTCCGTCGGCGCGCTGGCCGCGCTGCTGTTCATGTGCGCGCTGTGGGTGGTCGACGCAGCGGCCTTTGCCGGTGCCGTCGGGGTGTCCATGCTGCTGTACTTTTTTGCGCGCCGCGACCTGCGCGGCGGTACGGCGGCCGAAGGCGGCGCCTCGCTCTTGCTGCTGACGGGCGTGATCCTGGCCTCGGCCTGCATGGCCATCGTCACCCTGATGCTGTCCATCGCCCCGGAAAGCCGCTTGCGCAGCATGGTGTTCTGGATGATCGGCGACCTGTCCGGCGCGCCCGCGCGGCTGATGCCCTGGCTGGTCCTGGCCGGTGCCCTGGTCTTCGCCTTGCGCTGCGCGCGCTCGCTGAACGTCATGGCGCTGCACGCGGAGGCGGCCAGCACCCTGGGCGTGCGCGTAGGCGCCCTGCGCAAGGGTCTGTTCTTCTGTTCCGGCCTGCTCACGGCCAGCGCCGTCACCAGCGCCGGCAGCGTGGGTTTCGTCGGCCTGATCGTGCCGCATGCGCTGCGCTTTGCCTGCGGCCCCGATCATCGCCTGCTGATACCGGCCGCCGCACTGGTCGGCGGCACCTTCCTCGTGCTGGCCGACACGCTTGCGCGCACCGTGCTGGCACCGTTGCAGCTGCCCGTCGGCGTGGTCACGGCCATGATAGGCGCGCCCGTCTTCCTGTACCAGCTGCACCGGTTGCGACGCACATGATACGTACCTACCAACTTGGCCTGAAGGCAGGCACGCGCTCCCTCGTGGAAAACCTCACCTGGCAAATCAGGGATGGCGAATGCTGGAGCGTGATCGGCCGCAATGGCGCGGGAAAAAGCACCTTGCTGCGCACCCTGGCCGGCTTGCGCGAACCGGATGCGGGCCACGTGACCATACAGGGCCGCGCCCTGGTCGACTGGCCGCTCGACGAACTGGCGCGCGAACGGGCCTTCCTGGCGCAGGCGCGGCACGATGCGTTCTCGTACCGCGTCATCGAAACCGTGCTGTCGGCGCGCCACCCGTATCACGACAACCATTACTGGGAAGGCAGCGACGACCAGCGCATCGCCCTGGCGGCGCTGGCGGCGATGGAAGTCGAACACCTGGCCGAGCGCGACGTGCGCAGCCTGTCGGGCGGCGAGCGCCAGCGCGTGGCCATCGCCGCCATGCTGGCGCAGGACACGCCCTTGCTTCTGCTGGACGAACCGGCCAATGCGCTGGACCTGGCGCACCAGGTCAGCGTCATGGGCCTGCTGTCAAAGCTGTGCCGCGAACAGAGTAAAACCGTGGTGATGGTGGGGCATGACCTGAACCTGGCGCACCGCGTCTCGACCCATGCGCTACTGCTGATGGGCGACGGCGGCTGGCTGGCCGGTCCGGTGGCCGAGGTAATGCGGGCATCCATCCTGGGCGACTACCTGGGCCACCCGATCGAGATCATCGATCACGGCAAACGCAAGATATTCATACCGAAAGAGGACTGACATGAGCGACAAGAAGACAATCGATGCGGACACCGCGGCCATCAACGAACGCCACCGCGTACGCATGGAACGCAAAAAAGCCATCATCGACGCGGCCATCGCCAAGGCCGACAAGGAAATCGGCATCATCATCGTCAACACGGGCAATGGCAAGGGCAAGAGTTCGAGCGGCTTCGGCATGGCCATCCGCGCCATGGGTCACGGCATGAAAGTGGGCGTGGTTCAGTTCATCAAGGGCGCCATGTCGACGGGCGAAGAAAAATTCCTGCGCCGCTTCCCCGATGAAATCAGTTTTCATGCGATGGGCGAAGGCTATACCTGGGAAACGCAAAACCGCGAACGCGACATCGAAAAGGCCGAACTGGCGTGGGAACAGGCGAAGACCTTCCTGGCCGACCCCAGCTACGGCCTGGTGCTGTTCGACGAGCTCAATATCGCCCTCAAGTACAACTACCTCGACGTGCATAAAGTCATCGCCGACCTGCTGGAACGCCCGGCCATGCAACACGTGGTCATCACGGGCCGCGGCGCTCCGGACGAACTGATCGCCATCGCCGACACCGTCACGGAAATGGCCGTTGTCAAGCATGCCTATGCGGCCGGCATCGGCGCGCAAATCGGCACCGAGTGGTAACAGCGCCATGACGCGCACCCTGGTCTTCGGCGGCGCCCGTTCCGGCAAGAGCGCCCATGCGGAAACGCTGGCCCGCGAGTCCGGCAAGGAAGTGATCTACATCGCCACCGCGCAGGCGGGCGATGCTGAAATGGCCACGCGCGTCAGGCACCACCGAGCACAACGCCCGGCCGAGTGGGTAACCCTGGAAGAACCGCTGCGCCTGGGCGACGCCATCCTGCGGGAAGCACTGCCAGGCCGGCTGCTGCTGGTCGACTGCCTGACCCTATGGTTGACGAATCTGATGTTTTCCAGCGGCGAGACCTATCCGGACGTAGGCGACATCGCCCTGCCTGAACTGTTCCACAGCGAGCGCGCGCACCTGCTGTATGCGCTGGCCGAAAGCGAAGACACCGGCTGCGACCTCGTTCTCGTGTCGAACGAAGTGGGCATGGGCATCGTGCCCTACGGCGCCATCTCGCGCTGCTTCACCGATGAAGCGGGCCGTTTGAACCAGGCCGTGGCGGCCGTGTGCGACAAGGCTGTCTTTGTGGCCGCCGGCCTGCCCCTGTACCTGAAAGGCGGCCCATGCTGAGCGGCTTGTCGCTGCCCATGCTGGCTGCTTTGATGACGGCCGGCGTGCTGCTCGACCTGCTGTTAGGCGAGACGCGCCGCTGGCATCCGCTGGTGGGCTTTGGCCGCCTCGCCAGCGCGCTGGAGCGCCTGCTGAACCGGGGCCGTGGGCGCTTCCTGCGCGGCGTGCTGGCGTGGTCGCTGGCCGTGCTCCCCATCAGCTATGCCGCCTACTGGCTGTGCGGCCTGGCGGGCGCCGCCCTCCACGTTTTCCTGCTGTACCTATGTCTGGGCCTGCGCAGCCTGCGCGACCACAATCAGCCCATCGCCGACGCCCTGGCCATCGATGACCTGGACAACGCGCGCCTGCTGACGGCGCGCATCGTCAGCCGCGACACGGCCAATGCCGACGCGGCCAGCCTGGCCAAGGCCAGCACCGAATCCCTGCTGGAAAACGGCAACGACGCCGTGTTCGGCACCCTGTTCTGGTTTGCCGTGGCGGGCGGCCCCGGCGCCGTGCTCTTCAGGCTGGCCAATACCCTCGACGCCATGTGGGGCTACCGCAATACACGCTACGACTGGTTCGGCTGCTGCGCCGCGCGCATCGACGACCTGTTGAATTATCTGCCGGCGCGCCTGACGGCCCTGTCGTACGTCTTGCTGGGCAAGACCATGGCGGACAAACAGCGCGCGTGGCAATGCTGGCGCAGCCAGGCACCCAACTGGGGCAGCCCGAATGCGGGCCCCGTGATGGCCAGCGGCGCCGGCGCCCTGGGCCTGGCCCTCGGCGGCGACGCCATCTACGACGGCGAGCTGGAACACCGCCCGCCTTTGGGTAGTGGCCGTCCCGCCGAAGCGCGCGATATCGACCGCGCCTGGCGCCTGGTGGCCGAAACGGCCGTGCTGTGGCTGATCTGGGTGGCGCTGCTGGCAAGCCTGTTCTACCTGAAGGGAAAATACCTTGCTTGAACATGGCGGCAACCTGCGCGACGCCGCGCGCGAATACGGCAGGCCACTGGAAGACTGGATCGACCTGTCGACCGGCATCAACCCGCACTGGTATCCAGCGCCAGCACCGAACGCCAACGCCTGGCACCGGCTGCCGGAAGCCGATCCCGCGCTGGCCGCTGCCGCCTGCGCGTATTACGACGCGCCAGCCATGCTGCCCGTGGCCGGCACGCAGGCTGCCATCCAGGCCCTGCCCCGGCTGCGCGCGCCGTCGCGCGTGGTGGTGGCCGCGCCGTCGTATGCGGAACATGCGCACCACTGGGGCCAGCACGGCCACCAGTTGCGCCAAGTGCCGTATGCACAGCTGGCCGATGCGGTGGAGCATTGCGACGTGCTGGTCGTCTGCAACCCGAACAATCCCACGGGAGAGCGCATCGCGCCCGAGCTGCTGCTGGAGTGGGCAGGCAAGCTGGCCGCGCGCGGCGGCTGGCTGGTGCTCGATGAAGCGTTTGGCGACACGGAAGCGTGCGCCAGCCTGGGCTCCCACTCTGCCCGGCACGGACTCATCGTGCTGCGCTCCATCGGCAAATTCTTTGGCCTGGCGGGACTGCGCCTGGGCTTTGTCGCCGCCCATCCAGCCTTGCTGGCACAGCTGGCCGACCTGCTGGGCCCATGGACCGTCAGCGGCCCGGCGCAGCACGTGGCGCTGGCCGCCCTCGCCGACACGCATTGGCAGGACGCGATGCGCGAGCGCCTGCGCGGCGAAGGCACGCGCCTGCGCCAGCTATTGGCAGCGCACGGCATCGCCAGCAGCGGCACGGCGCTGTTCCAGTGGTGGCCGGAAGAGCGCGCCGAGGCGTTCTGGCGCCACATGGCGGAATCAGGCATCTGGGTGCGCCTGTTCCGCCACGCCGCCCACGGCATCCGCCTGGGCCTGCCCCCCGACGAACACGCCTGGCTGCGCCTGCAGCAGGCCCTCACCACATGGAAACACATATGAATCACTTGAAAACAGCACTGCTGCTGGCCGGACTGGTCTCGCTGCAGGCGCAGGCCGCCATCACCGTGCGCGACGACGACGGCAATGCCGTCACCGTGGAAAAACCGGCGCGGCGCATCCTGGCGCTGGCGCCGCATGTGACGGAACTGCTGTTCGCGGCCGGTGGCAGCGACAGGATCGCCGGTGTCGTCAGCTACAGCGACTACCCGGAAGCTGCAAAGAAGATCACGCAAGTGGGTGACAACCGCCAGTACGACATGGAACGCATCATCGCCCTGAAGCCGGACCTGATCGTCGTGTGGATGCATGGCAGCGCCGAGCGCCAGATCGCCATGCTGCGCCAGTTGAAGGTGCCCATCTATCACAGCGAACCGCGCAAGCTGGCCGATATCCCCGACAGCATGGAGCGCCTGGGGCAGTTGATGGGAACGGAAAAAACCGCCAAACCGGCGGCGGCCCAGCTGCGCGCCAAACTGGCCAGCCTGACGGCGCAATACGCGCAGCGCCCGCCCGTGCGTGTGTTTTACCAGGTGTGGGACAAACCTTTATATACCTTGAGCGGCGCGAGCATCATCAGCGATTCCATGCGCGTGTGCGGCGGCCAGAACGTGTTTGCCGCGATGAAGGTGGTGGCGCCCGTTGTCACGCCGGAAGGCGTGCTGCAGGAAGACCCTGAAGTCATCTTCGGCACCAGCGAAAAAAGCGATCCGCGCAGCGAAGGCGGCCTGGCCATGTGGCGCGCCTTCCCGTCGATGACGGCCGTGCGCAAGAATAATCTGTTCCGACTGAATGGCGACCTGCTGAACCGCGCCGGCCCGCGCATGATCGAGGGCACGGCCGCCATGTGCGAGCAGCTGGAAGTGGCACGCCAGCGCCGCAACACGCCCGCCGCCAAGGCCGCGCCATGAGTCACGCAGCGAGTCACTACCAGCGCATCGCCTGCCTGTCGACGGAAGCCGTGGAGACGCTGTATGCGCTGGGCGCGGAAGACGTCATCGCGGGCATTTCCGGCTTTACCGTGCGCCCTCCCCGCGCGCGCGAGGAAAAGACCAGGATCAGCGGCTTTTCCTCTTCCAGCCTGGAGCGCATCCTGGCCGTCCAGCCCGATCTCGTGATCGGTTTTTGCGACATGCAGGCCGATATCTGCCGCGACCTCGTCAAGGCTGGCATCGAAGTGCACCAGTTCAACCAGCGCACGGTGGAAGGCATCCTGCGCATGATCGGCGTGCTGGCCGCACTGGTACAGCGCGAGGAAGCGGGACGTGAACTGGTCGCCAGCCTGCGCGCCGACATCGCAGCCGCCCGGGCCCGCGCCGCAGCCTGGACGCGCAAGCCCGTGATTTACTTTGAAGAGTGGAACGATCCGCTGATGAGCGGCATCGGCTGGGCGGCGGAATTGATCGACATCGCCGGCGGCACGGACGCCTTCCCGGAATTGTCCGCGCAGCCGGGCGCGAAAGAGCGCATCATCGCCGATCCGCAAGAAGTGGTGCGACGCGCGCCCGACATCATCATCGCCACCTGGTGCGGCAAGAAGTTCCAGCCGGCGCAGCTGACGGCACGTCCGGGCTGGGATGCGATTCCCGCCGTACGCAATGACATGCTGTTCGAGATCAAGTCGCCCGACATTCTTTCGCCCGGTCCAGCCGCCATCACGCAAGGCTTGCGCCAGATCAGCGACATCATCGCGCAGTGGCAGGAGAATCAGAAAGAGCAGCAAGCATGAAGAGTCCCTTCCCCGCCCTGATGGTGCAAGGCACGACGTCGGACGCGGGCAAGAGCACCGTCGTCGCGGCCCTGTGCCGCCTGTTGAAACACCGTGGCGTGACGGTGGCGCCGTTCAAGCCGCAAAACATGGCCTTGAACAGCGCGGTGACGAGCGACGGCGGCGAGATCGGCCGCGCGCAAGCCTTGCAGGCGCTGGCCTGCGGCATCGCGCCCCACACGGACATGAATCCGGTGCTCCTGAAACCATCGTCGAACACGGGTGCGCAAGTGATCATCCACGGCAAAGTGCGCGCCGAGATGGATGCGCGCGACTACCAGCAATATAAAACCATCGCCATGGGCGCCGTGCTGGAATCGTACGCGCGCTTGCGCCAGCAGTACGATGCCGTCGTCGTCGAAGGCGCGGGCAGCCCCGCCGAAGTCAATTTGCGCGCGCGCGACATCGCCAACATGGGGTTTGCGGAAGCCGTCGACTGTCCCGTGATCCTGGTGGCCGACATCGACCGTGGCGGCGTCTTCGCCCACATCATCGGCACCCTGGCCTGTTTGTCCGACAGCGAACGGGCGCGCATCCTTGGCTTCGTCATCAACCGCTTCCGCGGCGATATCTCGCTGCTACAACCCGGCATCGAGTGGCTGGAACAGCAGACGGGCAAACCCGTGCTGGCCGTGCTGCCCTACCTGCAAGGCCTGTTCCTCGACGCAGAGGACGCCGTCGAAGCCATGCAAGCCGAACGCGGCGCCTTCAAGGTGGTGGTGCCGCAAACGCCGCGCATCAGCAACCACACGGATGTCGACGCGCTGCGCGCCCATCCCGATATCGACCTGCAATTCATCAAACAGGGACAGCCGATTCCAGCGGCCGACCTGGTGATCCTCCCCGGCAGCAAAAACACGCGCGGCGACCTGGCGTGGCTGCAGCAGCAAGGCTGGCCCGCCTACCTGGCAAAACACCTGCGCTACGGCGGCAAGGTGCTCGGCATTTGCGGCGGCTTCCAGATGCTGGGGCAAAGCGTGTGCGATCCGCTGGGCGTGGAAGGCGCGGCGGGAGAGTCGGCGGGACTGGGTATGCTCGACATGGCGACGGAGCTGACGCGCGACAAGCGGCTGGAACAGGTGCGCGGCCACTGCGCGTTTGCCGGCGCGGCCGCTGCGCCCGTGGCAGGCTATGAAATCCACATGGGTGTCTCGCATGGCGCCGCGCTGGCGCAGCCGGCCTTCCTCATCGACGGCCGTCCGGAAGGGGCGGTATCGGGCGACGGGCAAATCCTCGGCAGCTATTTGCACGGCATGTTCGACACGCCCGCCGCGTGTGCGGCGCTGCTGCGCTGGGCGGGGCTGGACTCCGGCCACACGGTGGATACCGCCGCCCTGCGCGAGGCCAGCCTCGAACGCATCGCCGATGCGGCCATCCCGCTGCTGGCGGCCCTGGATCGCATCAATCGCTAACGATTATTTTTTCAGGCACATGCCCATGTACGAGCGGTCGGTCGAAAATTCGACGGCCATGCTCGATGACACGGGCATGAACATCGAATAGTCGGCCGGCACGTCGGCGGGGTCCTTGAACACGGCAATGCCATCGACATCGACGGCCTGCGCACCCAAGCCCAGCTTGTTCAGGGTCACGTTTTCCGCGTGCACCTTGCCCGTGCCGTTATTGGTGATGGTCGCCACATTGCTGGCGATGTCGATCTTGCCCGTCGTGCCACCCTGCGCCGCACAGGCGTAGCTGCCATTGATTTCCGTGCCGATTTTCTGCTGTCTGGCCGCCACGATGGTGCCCACGCGCAGGACGTTTTCCTGATTACGGCTGTAGCGGTCGATGAACAGCGCCAGCCCCCGGTCCCCCGCATGCACGTGCACGATGCCGAAGTCCTGGCTGCCCTGGCGGGCGACGAGCAAGCCGTTCTTCGCATCCTTGACCAGGGTCAGGCTGGCGTTTTCCGCTTCCAGCAGCGGCGATACTGGCGAGCACACGCCTTGCGCGTTGAACACACCGCCATTGCACAGTTGGGCCCCTCCGTCGGCAGCGATCTTGAGACTGCCTTTCGGATTGAAACGGTCACCGCCGTTCGAGGCATTGCGCATACCGCCCAGGAAGATATAGTTGCCGGCCAGCTTGGCCACGTCACCCACCGCATAGCCGGTGCCGCTGACGGTCGAGACCATGTTGCCCAATTTGATATTGCCAGACAGAAGACGCGTGCGCGCATCGACGGCGACGCTGAAATCCGTTGCCGTGTAAGTGGTGAGATTGCCGGTGGTGGACGCGGTAAACGTGCCGCTGCGGTCGCTCAAGCCGAACTGCGTCGACAGCACGCGGATGGCATAGGTTTTCTTGACGCTGTCGAACGTGATGCGCCAGGTGTCGCCGATATCGGCAGCCACGTCATACACGCTTTCATCGGCGCTGGCGCCGGCAATGACGCTCAAGCCGGCGTCCCTGGCCACGGCAACTGACGCCACCGTCACGCTGTCGGCGGGAACGACGGGAGGCGTCACGACGGCCGGCGGTGTCACCGGCGTCGCTGGCGTGCCGCCATCGCTGCCGCCACCGCATGCGGACAGGGCCGCGCCCAGGACAAGGAACGTAAGTGCATTTTTCATGCGGAGTGACTTTCGGGGAAAAGAGGTAGGAGCTGCCAGAAAACACATGCTAGCCTTGCCAGCAATCTATTGCCATAGAACAAATGTTCCATGGACTACGCCCCCGGCACGTTGCCAAAAGGGAAGGCGCGGGCGGCACGCCTGCGTCATTTATGTGACAATTCATCGTACTGTCGGCTCCGTTTCTCCTCTTCAGGCTCGCATCCATGACCAGTTCCCCCATTAAAAGCTACCTTCCCTGGGTGGTTGCCACCGCCCTGTTCATGGAGCAACTCGACTCCACCATCGTCAACACCGCCATCCCCGCCATGGCCGCCAGCCTGAATGTGACGCCGCTGAGCCTGAAAGCCGTCGTCACCAGCTACATCCTGAGCCTGGCCGTGTGCATTCCCATCAGCGGCTGGATGGCCGACCGCTTCGGCACGCGGCGCGTGTTTTCCGCCGCCGTCGCCATCTTTACCCTCGCCTCCATCCTGTGCGGCCTGTCCGTGAATGCGCCCATGCTGGTGGCCGCGCGCCTGCTGCAAGGAGTGGGCGCGGCCATGATGATGCCGGTGGGCCGGCTCACCATCATCCGCACCTTTCCCAAGTCGCAACTGCTGGCGGCCATGAATTTCGTCATCATCCCCGCGTTGATCGGTCCCCTGCTGGGGCCCACGGTGGGCGGGCTGATCGTGCACTGGCTGTCGTGGCGCGAGATTTTCTTCGTCAACGTGCCTGTCGGCCTGGTGGCGCTGTACCTGGCGCACCGCTACATGCCCGATTACTACGGTGACAAGCCCCGTCCGCTGGACCTGATCGGCCTCGTGCTGTTCGGCACGGGCATCGCGCTGCTGTCATGGCTGCTGGAAATTTTTGGCGAACACCGCATCGACGGCACCTCGTTTGCCGTGCTGCTGTTCATCTCCATCAGCCTGCTGGCCGCGTATGTCTGGCATTCGAGCGAAGTGCTGCATCCGCTGCTGCGCCTGACCCTGTTCAAGATCCGCACCTTCCGCGTTTCCGTGGTGGGCGGCTTCGTCACGCGCCTGGGCGTGGGTGGCCTGCCCTTCCTGCTGCCGCTGCTGTACCAGCTGGGCCTGGGCTTGCCCGCCTGGCAATCGGGCTTGCTGATGATGCCGTCGGCCGCTGCCGCCATGGGCATGAAATTCATTTCCGCGCGCGTGCTGGCCCGCTTCGGCTATCGCCAGGTACTGATCGTCAACACCGTGCTGATCGGCGTGACCATCGCCATGTTTTCGCAGGTGAGCGCGGGCACGTCCCTGTACGTCATCGTGGCCATCAGCCTGTGCATGGGCTTTTTCAATTCGCTGCAGTTTTCCAGCATGAATACCATCGCGTATGCCGACGTCGACAAGAACGATTCGAGCATGGCCAGCACGATCGCCAGCTCGATGCAGCAACTGTCGATGAGCTTTGGCCTCGCCTTCGGTTCGCTGATCACGGGCTGGTACCTGGGCGACATGCCGCAGTCGGACCGCGCCATGCTCAGCACGGCCCTGCACCACGCCTTCCTCACCTTGGCCGCCCTGACGGTGCTGTCCTCGCTGACCTTCTGGACCTTGCGCCGCGACGATGGCGAAAGCATCAGCAAGGGCACGGACAGCGACGAGGAGGATGCGGCCGACGTCAAGGCCCAGGCCGCTGTGCAGACGGAAGTGCAAACCACGAAAGGCTGAGCCACATCAAGCTTGCCGCCAGCGCCGCTGGTACTTTTTCCTGACGCTGCTATCGTGATGACAGGAGGTGCACATGGCGGCCGAGCGGCGCTTTGCGTGGAAGGGCACGGACCGCCATGGCAAGCCGGTCGATGGTGTCTTGCGCGCCGCCGACGCCTGCGCTGCCAAGGCAATATTGAGAAGCCAGGGCATCCTGGCCACCCGGGTGCAGGCTGCGCGCAGCGCACCCGGCAAGGCCATCACGCGCAAGGATATCGCGCTGTTTACGCGCCAGCTGTCGACCATGATGGCGGCTGGCGTGCCGCTGCTGCACGCCTTCGACATCGCCGGCAAGGGCCATGCCAAGCCTGCGATCACGGCGCTGATGCGCGACTTGCGCCACGACATCGAAGCGGGCAGCAGCCTGCAGCAGGCGTTCCGCCAGTTCCCGCTGCTGTTTGACGAACTGTATTGCAACCTGCTGGCGGCAGGCGAACAGGCAGGCATCGTGCAAGACTTGCTGGCGCGCCTGGCCACGCACCAGGAAAAGGCCATCGCCCTGCGGCGGAAGGTGCGCGGCGCGCTGATGTATCCGCTGGCCATCGTGCTCGTCGCCATCGTCGTCACGGCCATCATCATGAGCGTGGTCGTGCCCGCTTTCCGCCAGGTCTTCGACAGCTTCGGCGCGCCCTTGCCGCTGCCCACCCTGCTCGTCATGGGCGTGTCCGCCTTTGTAGTCCGCTACTGGCTGGCCTTGCTGGCGGTGCTCGTGCTCGCTTGCGTGCTGCTGCACCTGGCCTGGCGCCGCTCTCCCGCGTGGCGGCGCAACACGCAACTGCGGGCGCTGCGCCTGCCCGTGTTCGGTCCCCTCTTGCGCAAGGCGGCGATCGCCCGCTGGACGCGCACCCTGGCCGCCATGTTCGCCGCCGGCGTACCGCTGCTCGACTCGCTCGGCCTGGTGGGCGCCGCCTCCGGCCACGCGCTGTACCAGGAAGCGACGACGCGCATCGAACGCGAAATCCGCGCCGGCGGCAGCCTGGCCCTGGCCATGGAACACAGCGGCGTGTTCCCTCCCTTGCTGACGCAGCTGGCCCTGATCGGCGAGGAGTCCGGCGCGCTCGACGCCATGCTGTCGCGCGCGGCCGACATCATCGAGGCGGACATCGACGCTATGGTCGCCACCCTTTCCACGCTGCTGGAACCGGCGCTGATGGTGGTGCTTGGCGTGCTCGTCGGCTCCCTCGTGATCGCCCTGTATTTGCCGATTTTCAAGCTGGGGGCCGTGATTTGACCATTCACCCGCCTAAAACGTCCCCATGTGCCGGCGGATGTTTTACACTGCGGCAGTGCCAGGCAATGTTTGCACGGCAACATTCATCACCTCAGACAAATTCACCATGCTGCAAGATACCCTGCTGTTCGCCGCGCCCGGCAATCTGCCCGTCGCCCTCGTTGCCGCCCTGTTCGGCCTGATCGTCGGCAGCTTCCTGAATGTGGTGATCCACCGCGTGCCGAAAATGATGCAGCGCGAATCCGACAATTATGTGGCGGAAGAAAGCGGCTTGCCCTTGCCGCACACGGACCGCTACAACCTGATGCTGCCGCACTCGAACTGCACCGCTTGCGGCCACCGCATCACGGCCATGGAAAACATTCCCGTCGTCAGCTATCTGCTGTTGCGCGGCAAATGCAGCGCCTGCAAGGCGCCCATCTCCGTGCGCTATCCGCTGGTCGAGCTGCTGACGGGCGCGCTGTCGGCCCTCCTGGTCTGGCACTTCGGCAGCGGCTGGACGGGCCTGGCCACGCTCGTGTTTGCATGGCTGCTGATCGCCATGACCTTCATCGACGCCGATACGCAAATGCTGCCCGACGACCTCACCTTCCCCCTGCTGTGGGCCGGCTTGCTGATCAATATCAATGGTACTTTCGTGCCCCTGCAAGACGCCGTCATCGGCGCGGCCGCCGGCTATCTGGCCCTGTGGGCCGTGTACTGGGCCTTCAAGCTGGCGACAGGCAAGGAGGGAATGGGCTATGGTGACTTCAAATTGCTGGCGGCGCTCGGTGCGTGGCTGGGCTGGACCATGCTGCCGACGATCATCCTGTTGTCGTCGCTGGTGGGCGCCGTGGTCGGCATCGGCCTGATCGTGTTTGCCAAGCGGGGGCGCGACAAACCGATTCCGTTCGGCCCCTACCTGGCGGCGGCAGGCCTGATCGCGCTGCTGTACGGCACGCCCCTGTCGCGCCTCACGCTGGGCCTGACCAGCTGACCCGCGCAACACTGCCCCTATGGAAAAACACATGCAACTTCATAACGCACCGTATTTCAGCGTGGGTCTCACCGGCGGCATCGGTTGCGGCAAGAGCACCGTGGCCGACCAGTTCGCCGCGCTGGGCGCCTCCATCGTCGACACGGACCAGATCGCGCACAGCCTGACGGCGCCCAATGGCGCTGCCATGCCGGCCCTGGTGGCGGAATTTGGCCCCGACTACACCGATGCGCGCGGTGCCCTCGACCGCACAAAAATGCGCAACCTCGTATTCGCCGACGCCGCCGCCAAGGCAAAACTGGAAGCCATCCTGCACCCGCGCATCCGCCAGGCGACCCTGGTGGCCGCCGCCGAAGCGACGGGCAGCTATGTGATCTTTGCCGTTCCCCTGCTCGTCGAGTCCGGCGGATGGGTGGAACGCGTCAACCGGGTGCTCGTCATCGATTGCCTGGAAAGCCTGCAAGTGTCGCGCGTGATGGCGCGCAATGGCTTATCGGAAGAACAAGTCAAAGCCATCATGGCCACGCAGGCCACGCGCGCCATGCGCCTGGCGGCGGCGGACGATGTGATCGACAATAATGGCGATTTGGTCGCCCTGGCGCCGCAGATTGCCCAGTTGCACGATTTATATCTGGCATTTTCAAAAAGAATGGCCGGAATCGGGCCGCAACGTTTGTAATTTGTCGACGCTTGGTTCAAAATCACGGGATTGTTTGCAGGTCCTTACTTAAGGGAATTATTTTGATTGTCTACGAATACCCTTTCAACGAACGCATACGTACCTTGTTGCGGCTGGAAGACCTGTACGACAAATTCAAGTTCTTCATCCAGCAAGAGCATGCAATGCAACACCATGTTGCCTTGGCAACTATTTTCGATATGCTCGAAGTGGCTGGCCGCGCCGACCTGAAGTCCGACCTGCTGCAGGAACTCGAGCGCCAGCGCCAAAGCCTGCTCGGTTACCGCAGCAATCCAAATGTGGAACCGGAAACGCTCGATGCCATCCTTGGCGAACTCGACAGTGTCAGCGGCGCCCTGGTGGCGGCGCAAGGCAAGACGGGCCAGAATATCCGCGACAATGAATGGCTGATGAGCATCCGCGGCCGCACCATCATCCCCGGCGGCGCCTGCGAATTCGACTTGCCGTCCTACTTTGCCTGGCAAAAACGCAGCTCGGAACAGCGCTTGACCGATATCCACGCCTGGTTCGCCCCGCTCGCCCCGCTGTTCGACGCGCTGGCCCTCGTATTGCGCCTGCTGCGCGATTCCGGCGGACCCGTTAAACTGATCGCCAATGGCGGCAGCTACCAGCAAATGCTGCAAGGCAAGGTATACCAGATGCTGCGCCTGAGCCTGGACGAAAGCAGCGGCGCCATCCCAGAAATTTCCGCCAACAAATACATGCTGTGGGTACGCTTCACTACCCAGGGCGGCGACTTGAAGCCCAAGCCGCTGGAAGAAGATGTCCCATTCGAGCTCACGCTCTGTAATTTTTAACTGTTACTTATTTGCCCCATCATGACCGTCGTTAATTGCCCTACCTGTGCCGCCAAAGTCGAATGGACTGAAGCCAACAAATTCCGCCCCTTCTGCTCGGAACGCTGCAAGCAGATCGACTTGGGTGCCTGGGCCGAAGAGAAATACACGATCCCCGCCGCCGACCCGTTCGAAGATCCGCTGGCAGACGAAGACAACAAGCCGCAATAATTCTCAGCGAAACGGATTTTCCAGGCGCAGCCCCTGCGCCATGAAACTGTCGAGCCTGCCACTGACCACCGTCAAGCCATAGGCGATGCCCATCGCCGCGATCTGCCCATCGACGCCATGCGCATGGCCCCGCTCACACAGGCGTGCGCACACGAGGGCGCAATCGAGGTCGAATTCCAGCAGCCGCGGCGCATAGTCCGCCAGCACTGCTTCCAGCCAGCCTTCCAGCGCCAGTGCTTCCAGCGCCGCTTCGCGCCGCCAGCTGCGCTGTATGCCTGCGCGCAACTGCGCGATCACCTGTACCGGCACATAGCGCATTTCCGGCGCCACCCGTTCAAAAAAAGTGCGCACACCCTCCGGCGCAGCGCTGCCCTTGCGCGCCGCAACGATCACATCCGTGTCGACCAGGTAGGCGGACATCGCACGTCAAGTGCGGCGCTCGAAATCCGCATCAAGCCCCACGTCGGGCATGCCGCGCAAAATATCGTCGAGCGGACGCTTCGACAGCGGCCGCAAGGCGCTGCGCAGAATGTCGCGGTGCTCGTCTTCGATGCTGCGGCCATGCGCGCGCGCACGCTTGTGCAGGGCGGCAATCAGCAATTCATCGGTATCGGTAAAGGTCAGTGTCAGCGGCATGCGCAACTCCCAATGCTAGATGAAAGCACTGTAGCGCAAAGCGCGCGCGATACAAGGAAAGTAACAGGAAAGCTTGCGCCAGCACGCAGCATGGTGCTGCCCGCTGGCACAAGTGTCAATCAGGCAAGCGCCAGCGATTCCCGGCGTACCTCGTCCAGCCATTCCAGCAAGGGAATGGTGGCCGGCAGCAAGGGTTCCACGCCGACCGTGCCCTGCCAGGCGAACGCCTGCCCTTCCAGGCTTTGCGGCTCGCCCCGCCACTCTCGGCTGATATAGAAATGCAGGCGCACGTGGGCGTGCGGATACACATATTCGACGCCGCACCAGGCCTCGGCACTGTCGATATATAAACCCAGTTCCTCGACAAACTCGCGCTTCAAGGCGTCAAAAATGGCTTCGCCCGGCTCGACTTTGCCGCCAGGAAACTCCCAATAGCCGTCATACGGCTTGCCGGCCGGGCGCTGGCCCAGCAACACGTCGCCATTCGGCTTCATCAGGATGCCGACGGCGACATCCACCGGTGTGACTTTCACTTCGCTCATTGCGGCAACTTTCCCGCAGGTAGTTTCCCAGCATAGTCGCGCGCGAATTGCCACGCCACCCGGCCCGAACGGGAACCGCGCTGCAAGGCCCAGCGCAGGGCGTCGCCGCGCGCCTGCACGATCTGTTCCGGCGTGCAGCCGAACGAAGCGAGCCAGTGCGCTGCGATATCGAGGTAGTCATCCTGCTTGAACGGGTAGAACGACAGCCACAGGCCAAAGCGCTCGGACAGCGAGATTTTCTCTTCCACCGTCTCGCCCGGATGCAAATCGCCGTCATCGTCCGTCTTGTAGCTGCTGTTGTCGGACATGCGTTCCGGCATCAGGTGACGGCGGTTCGACGTGGCGTAGATCAGCACATTGTCCGATTGCGCGGCGATGCTGCCGTCGAGCGCCACTTTCAGCGCCTTGTAGCCGCTCTCGCCCTCTTCGAACGACAGGTCGTCGCAAAAGATGATGAAGCGCTCGGGGCGTGCCGCCACCAGGTCGACGATGTCGGGCAAGTCGGCAAGATCCGCCTTGTCCACTTCGATCAGGCGCAGGCCTTGATCGGCGAACTGGTTCAGGCATGCCTTGATCAGCGACGACTTGCCCGTGCCGCGCGCGCCCGTCAACAGTACGTTGTTGGCGGGGCGTCCGCTGACGAACTGGCGCGTATTTTGCTCGATCTGCGCCTTTTGCGTGCCGATATTGTGCAAGTCATCCAAGGCGATGGACGACACGTGGGCCACGGCCTGCAGATGGCTGGCCGCGCCCTGGCGCCGGCGCCAGCGGAAGGCAAAGCTGTTCCAGTCCGTCGCCGGCAAGGCCGGCGGCAAGATCGACTCGAGGCGCGCCAGTACCCGTTCGGCGCGGATCAGGAATTGATCGAGGCCGGTCATGAGCGGTAGTCGGCGTTGATCGACACGTAGTCATGCGACAAATCGCACGTCCACAGGGTAGCCGTGGCATCGCCGCGCGCCAGTTTCACGCGGATGGTGATTTCGCTTTGCTGCATCACGCGCTGGCCATCCTGTTCCTGGTAGTCCGGGTTGCGGCCGCCGTTCTTGGCCACCCACACGTCGTCCAGGTACAGGTTCAATTGACCCACATCAAGGTCGTCCACGCCCGCGTAGCCGATGGCGGCCAGGATGCGGCCCAGGTTCGGGTCGGAGGCAAAGAACGCCGTCTTCACCAGCGGCGAATGGGCGATGGAATAAGCGATCTTGCGGCACTCTTCCACGTTGCGGCCGTCTTCCACGGTCACGGTCATGAACTTGGTGGCGCCTTCGCCGTCGCGCACGATGGCTTGCGCGAGAAAAGTAGACAGTTCGGTGACGGCAGCGGCCAGTTCCGCATAGTGCGGCGAATCGATGGAATCGATGACCAGGCTGCCGGCGCCCGTGGCCACCAGCATGAACGAGTCATTGGTCGACGTGTCGCCGTCGATGGTGATGCAGTTGAACGATTTGTCGGCCGCCTGTTTCACCAGCTGGTCCAGCACCGGTTGCGCCACGGTGGCGTCAAACGCGAGGAAACCCAGCATGGTGGCCATGTTCGGCTTGATCATGCCGGCGCCCTTGCTGATGCCCGTCAGGGTGACCGCGTGATCGCCGATGGTGACGGTGCGCGAGCCGGCTTTCGGCTGCGTGTCGGTGGTCATGATGGCTTCGGCGGCCGAGAACCAGTTATCCGGCGTCAGTGCGGCCACGGCTTGCGGCAAGCCGGCGACCAGGCGCTGCACGGGCAAGGGTTCCAGGATCACACCGGTGGAAAACGGCAGAATTTGCTGCGGCGTGCAGCCCAGCAGCTTGGCCAGCGCGGCGCAGCTGGCCTGCGCGTCGGCCAGGCCCGATTCGCCCGTGCCCGCATTCGCGTTGCCCGTATTGACCAGCAGCGCGCGGATCGGCGCGGCGCCGGCCGTCACGGCGGCCAGGTTGGCCTTCGAGATTTGCACGGGCGCGGCGCAGAAGCGGTTCAAGGTGAACACGCCGGCCACGGTGGCCGTCGGCGCCAGTTTCAATACCAGCAAATCCTTGCGGTTGGGTTTCTTGATGCCGGCTTCGGCAACACCGATTTCAATGCCGGCGACGGCTTTCAAGTCGGCGGCGACGGGCTTGGGGGAATTGACGGCCATGGTGATTTCTTCTGCGAGGGAAAAGGGAAGCGCTATTGTAGCGCCTTCGCGGCGCCGGTGAACATGCGGCAAGGAATAGTCGCGCCGGCCAGGGCAGTCGCGAAGCGGGTCGGCAACATGACCAGGCTTGCGATTTATCAGAACGCCGCCGCCTGGCGGCGCTAAGGTATAGGAACAGACGATCACGCGTCTCGCACAAGCGCCCGGGGAGGGAATGTCATGGCGCATGGAAAATCCTACCGCATGCATCGCAGCGATTCAGGCTCGTCACGCCCGTTGCGTCTATGGTGTTTATGCTGCCTGCTTTGCCTGCTGGCCTCGTTGACGGCCTGTACGCTGCCAGGCGAACCGGCCGATCATGCCATTGGCCACGCCACCGATCTGGCATCCACAGCGCCGCCGGCCGCTGAAACGCCGCCAGCCGCAGAATTTCCACCCGCGACCGGGGTGGGACGACCACCGCCAACCTTCCCATGGAACAGCTCATGGTTAGGCATCGGCGGCTTTGTCGGCAATCTGGGCAACCTGGCCGGCAGCAGCGGCATGCTCACGGGCAGCAGCGGCATGGCCAAGCCTGGCAACGATCCACCGCCGGCCGGCGCCGTGCACGTCACCGTGTACTACGCCACCGACAGGCAATTCCAGGCCAGCAGCCGCAGCTATGGCTGGCAGCCCAACCGCGCCGCGCCCCACCTGAGCTACGGCAGCGTCCTCGTCAGCATCCCGGAAAAAAGAGCGCCGGGCGAACTGCCGCTGCCGCCGTGGTACGCCATCCTGTCCGGCGACGATGCGCAAAAATATGTGCTGATCAAGGGAACCACGCGCCTGTCGCGCGCGGATTTCCTCGCCACCGTCAAGGCAAGCATTCAAGCCGCACCGGAACGCCGCGCCGCCTTCATCTATATCCACGGCTACAGCAATTCCTTTGACGACGCCGCCCGGCGCACGGCGCAGATGGCGGTCGACCTCGATATCGGCGCCCTGCCCGTGTTCTACAGCTGGCCATCGAAAGGCTCGATGGCCGGCTACGAATACGACCAGAATTCCGCCGAATGGACGCAGGCGCACCTGCAGGCGTTCCTGGCCGATTTCGCGGAGCACTCCTCGGCCACCGATATCTACCTCATCGCCCACAGCATGGGCAACCGTCCGATGACCGTGGCCCTGGCCAACCTGCTGGAAAAGCGCCCCGACCTGCTGCCCCTGTTCAAGCAGGTGGTGCTGGCGGCGCCGGACATCAATGCCGATGTCTTCCGCGACCAGATCGCCCCCCGCTTTGCCAGCCTCAAGCTCTCCGCCACCCTGTACGCGTCCGCGAACGACAAGGCCATCCGCGCTTCCTACAATTTTGCCGACTGGGACAGGATAGGCGATATCCGCGGCCCCGTCGTCGGCATTCCCGGCATGGAGCTCGTCGATGCCTCAGCCGTCATCATGAACTTCATGGGGCACGATTACTTCGCCAGCAACCGCGTCTTGCTGACCGATATCGCCACCATGATCAAGACGGGGCAACGGGCAAAAAACCGCGGCGGCTTGAAGGGCATTCCCTCGCAGGCGCCGCAATACTGGGCCTTTCCCTGAGCCGGGGCCGGGCAAGGCATGTCGGACATAAAAAAACGGAGACCGCGGTCTCCGTTTTTGTTCAGGCCATGCAGCGGGCTTTACGCCAGCTTGCCGTGGCAAGCCTTGTACTTCTTGCCGCTGCCGCAAGGGCATGGGTCGTTACGGCCCACTTTGACGCCCATGCTCACGCTCATGTCGTCGACGTTGTCCATGTTGCCGCCGGCCGAAGGAGCCAGCAGTTCTTCCGGCGCCGCGTTCGGGTCGAATTCGGCGTGCTGGTAGTGCACGTTTTCCACGTGCGACTGCTGCATCGCCTGTTCGGCCGCATCGACTTCTTCGCGCGACTGGATACGCACCGTCATCACGTGTTTCGTGACGTCGTTCTTGATCATGTCGAGCATCTGGCCAAACAGTTCAAACGCTTCGCGCTTGTATTCCTGTTTCGGATTCTTCTGCGCATAACCGCGCAGGTGAATACCCTGGCGCAGGTGATCGAGCGCCGCCAGGTGTTCACGCCAGTGGCTGTCCACGCTTTGCAGCATGACATTGCGTTCGAAGCCGCCGAACGATTCCTTGCCGACGATATCGATCTTCGACTGGTACACGGCATCGGCCGCGGCCAGCACTTTTTCCAGGATCTCTTCGTCCGTCAGGGTCGAATCGGCTTCCAGCATTTCATGCAGCGGCAAGTCCAGCTGCCATTCGCTCGCCAGGGTATTTTCCAGGCCCTTGATATCCCACTGCTCTTCCACCGATTCATGCGGCACGTACTCGTGCACCAGGTCGGTGAACACGCCATGACGCAAGGAAGCGATCATGTCGGAAATATCGGTCGTTTCCAGCAATTCGTTACGCTGCTGGTAGATGACCTTACGCTGGTCGTTGGCGACGTCATCGTATTCCAGCAATTGCTTGCGGATGTCGAAGTTGCGCGCTTCGACCTTGCGCTGGGCCGATTCGATCGAACGCGAGACGATGCCTGCCTCGATCGGTTCACCTTCCGGCATTTTCAAACGGTCCATCACGGCGCGCACGCGGTCGCCGGCGAAGATGCGCAGCAGCGCGTCGTCGAGCGACAGGTAGAAGCGCGACGAACCCGGATCACCCTGGCGGCCGGCACGGCCGCGCAGCTGATTGTCGACGCGGCGCGATTCGTGGCGTTCGGTGCCGATGATGTGCAAGCCGCCCGCATTGACCACGTGGTCGTGCAGGGATTGCCATTCATCGCGCAAGGTCTGCGACTGGGCTGCCTTGTCGGCGTCGCTCAGCTCAGGATTGGCTTCGATGAACTTGATCTGGTTCTCGACGTTACCGCCCAACACGATGTCCGTACCGCGACCGGCCATGTTGGTGGCGATGGTGATGGCTTTCGGACGGCCTGCCTGGGCGATGATTTCCGCTTCGCGCGCATGCTGTTTCGCGTTCAGCACGTTATGCGGCAAACCGGCCTTGGTCAGGATGCCAGACAACAGTTCCGAGTTCTCGATCGAGGTGGTACCCACCAGCACGGGCTGGCCGCGCTCGTAGCAGTCGCGGATGTCGTTCAACATCGCGTTGTACTTTTCCGCCGACGATTTATAGACCTGATCCTGGCGGTCCTTGCGCTGCAGCGGACGGTTTTGCGGAATCACAACCGTTTCCAGGCCGTAGATTTCCTGGAATTCGTACGCTTCCGTATCGGCCGTACCCGTCATGCCGGCCAGCTTGGCGTACATGCGGAAGTAGTTCTGGAAGGTGATCGAGGCCAGGGTCTGGTTCTCGTTCTGGATCTTGACGCCCTCTTTCGCTTCGACGGCCTGGTGCAAGCCATCGGACCAGCGGCGGCCCGTCATCAGACGGCCCGTGAATTCATCGACGATCACCACTTCATTGTTCTGCACCACATAGTGCTGATCCTTGAAGTACAGCGCATGCGCGCGCAAGGCCGCATACAGGTGATGCACGAGGGTGATGTTGGCCGAGTCGTACAGCGAGGCGCCTTCCGGCAGCAGGCCCATCTCCATCAGGATGCCTTCGGCCTTTTCGTGGCCGGCTTCCGTCAGCAGCACCTGGTGCGCTTTTTCATCCTTGGTGTAGTCGCCCGGCACTTCAACCTTGCCCTTGCCGTCCGGCGTTTCTTCGCCGATCTGCAAAGTCAGGCGCGCAGGCACTTCATTGATCTTGTGATACAGGTCCGTATGGTTCTCGGCCTGGCCCGAAATGATCAGCGGCGTACGCGCTTCATCGATCAGGATCGAGTCGACTTCATCGACGATGCCGAAGTTCAGGCTGCGCTGCACGCGCTCGCGCGCTTCGTAGACCATGTTGTCGCGCAAGAAGTCGAAACCGAATTCGTTATTCGTGCCATACGTGATGTCGGAGTTGTACGCCTGCTGCTTGGCGCTGTGCTCCATCTGCGACATGTTTACGCCAGTCGACAGGCCCAGCCATGCATACAGGCGGCCCATGGTCTCGGCATCGCGCTGCGCCAGGTAATCATTGACGGTGACGATATGCACGCCCTTGCCCGACAAGGCATTCAGGTAGGCTGGCAACGTTGCCATCAGGGTCTTGCCCTCGCCCGTGCCCATCTCCGCGATCTTGCCGAAATGCAAGACCATGCCGCCGATCATCTGCACATCGAAATGGCGCATGCGCAGGACGCGCTTGCTGGCCTCGCGGCAGACGGCAAAGGCTTCCGGCAACAAGGCATCGAGCGATTCGCCCGCGGCGATGCGTTCCTTGAAGGCAGGCGTCTTCGCTTGCAGCTCGGCATCCGACAGCTTTTCGATGGCCGGCTCGAGCGCATTGATCTCGCGTACCGTTTTTTGGTATTGCTTGAGCAGCCGCTGGTTGCGGCTACCGAAAATCTGGGTCAGTAATGACATGCTTGAATTCTTGAAAAAACGCCGTTAAAAAAAGCTCGGTAGGGAACAACGCGGTAGTAATCGCGTCACCGCACGGAGTTCGACTATGGCAAAAGACGATGATTTTATCATGCGTTCCCGACATGGTTGGGGTAATGCGCCATATAACAATAGCTTAATGACAAACAAATAGCAGAAATTGCGGACATTTTCCATACTGTAAGGCAATACGGTCCGCCCGCCTGCACCGCACCCGCCGCCGCACTCGTCATGCGCGGGCTAGTGTGCTATGTTCCGGCCATGCGAACTCCCACTTATTCTCCGGCGCCGCGCCGCGGCTACGGCTTTGCCCGCTCCGGCCCGGCCGTCACGGGCGCAACCGATTTTCTGCGCGGCAATGCGACGATGGCTTCCCTGATGCCCACCGTCACGCGCCTGGCCGCCCTGCAAAAAGATTGCGCCAAGGCCTTGCCGGCCATGTTCGAGCATTGCGACATCCTGCAGTTCGAGAGCGGCCAGTTGGTGCTGGCCACGCCGAACGCGGCGCTGGCGGCCAAGCTCAAGCAGCAATTGCCAAAGTTACAAGGGGAACTGGAAAGAAAAGGCTGGCAGATTTCAGGCATCAAGCTGAAAGTGCAAGTGATCAAGAGCATCGCGCCCATCGTGCATACGCGGGCACTGGTCTTGCCGGAAAAAGCCATGTCGGCCCTGGAAGAGCTGAGCACGGCCCTGCCAGCGTCGAAGCAGAACGAGCAGTTGATCGCGGCGCTACGCAATATGGTGCGCCACCACCGCGAACCGAAGGATTAACTCAGGTCAAAGACCACTCGCGCTCCATTTGACGCAGGTACGATTGCGGCGCCGCCTCATTGGTATCAAAGGAAACGATTTCATACGATTCCGGCTGTTCCAGCAGCGCCAGCAGCAGTTGGTTGTTCAGCGCGTGGCCGGACTTGTGCGCCGTGTAATACGCGAGCAAGGGGTGGCCCACCAGGTACAGGTCGCCGATGGCGTCGAGGATCTTGTGGCGCACGAACTCGTCTTCATAGCGCAAGCCATCGGCGTTGAGGATGCGGTACTCATCCATCACGATGGCGTTTTCCAGCGAACCGCCACGCGCCAGACCCATGCCGCGCAAGCTTTCCACGTCCTGCATGAAGCCAAACGTGCGCGCACGCGCCACGTCGTGCACATACGACACGTCGCCGAAATCGACGGAGGCGCGCTGCATCGTGCCATCGACGGCCGGGTGATTGAATTCGATAAAGAAATCGAGCTTGAAGCCGTCATACGGCGACAAGCGCGCCCATTTCTCCGCGTCACCCTTGCCGTGACGCACTTCCACAGGCTTGATGACCTTGATAAATTTCTTTGGCGCTTGCTGCTCTTCCACGCCAGCCTGCTGCAGCAGGTAGACGAAGGACGAGGCGGAACCGTCCATGATGGGGATTTCTTCCGCATTCACGTCGATATACATATTGTCGACGCCCAGGCCGGCCGCAGCCGACATCAGGTGTTCCACTGTAGAAACCCTGGCGCCATCCTTGATCAGCACGGAAGCCATGCGCGTATCGCCCACGGCCATGGCGCTAGCGGGGAACTCGACGATGGGATCGAGGTCGATGCGGCGAAACACGATGCCCGTGTCGATCGCGGCAGGACGCAGAGTCAGCTCGACCTTGGTGCCAGAATGCAAACCGACACCGATGGTGCGGACCTGTTGTTTGATGGTGCGTTGTTTTAACATCTGTCGATTATATCTATTTGCCGGATTTTCGTTGCGGCGCGGCATGGCCCACGCCAGAAATACCACAACCGCTACTCATGGATGCTCGCTCTCGGCGTGGACAGCCTCCCTGCGCACGAGGTAAATGCCGCTGCCGATGATGATGGCCGCACCGATCAGGGTGTATTCGTCGGGCAAGGCGCGCCACAGCATCCAGTCCAGGGCCATGCCCCAGGCCAGGGCCGAGTATTCGAATGGCGCCACGCTGGACGCCTTGCCATGGCGAAACGCTTCCGTAATCGCCAGCTGCCCCAGGAAGCCACTCAGCGACAAGCCCGCCAGCAGCCACCAGTCTTCGCGGCGGATGCTCACCCACTCGTGCGCCGACAGGGCCACGCCGCCGAGGGCCATCATCACCATCAGCCAAAAGACCATGCTTTCGCTGGCGTCCGTGCGGCTGAGGATGCGGCCCGTGACGGCGGAAATGGCGTAACAGGCGGCCGAGCCCAGCACGGCCAGCCCGGCCACCGAAAAGAATCCCGAACCGTCGGGGCGCAGCGCCACCAGCACGCCCAGCAAACCCACGGCGATGGCGCACCAGCGCGCGAAGTCCACTTTTTCCTTCAGGATAAAAACCGACAGGACGGTAATCAGCAAGGGGGCGACGAAGAACAGCGCATACGTCTCGGCCAGCGACATGCGCTTCAGGCCGTAGGCAAACAGGGTGATCATCAGCACGCCCAGGACGCCGCGCAACAGGTGCAGCGGCCAGCGCACCTTCAGCACGTTCTTGAAGGCGCCGCGGTACAGCAGGTACAGGCAGACGAGCGGCAACGACGACAGGGCGCGCAAGGCCGTCACCTGCATCGGAGGATAATGGGCGGACAACAGCTTCATGGCTGTGTCCATCAGGGAAAACATGGCGACGGCGACCAGCATCACATAGATGCTGCGCAGGTTGGGATTGCGGGGTAACAGGACAGACTCCTGGCGAAAGAGCGGGACCGTCATCATGGCGACGGCCGGAGCCAGGACAGCATGGTCTGGAAAGGCAGGGCCAGGCGGTCAGTCCGATTATAACAAGCGCGGCCGTTTTACATTTTCAAAGGGGCAACTATACGGGCAGCAGCATCACCAGTTTCAAGTCGTGCTGGCGCGCCAGGTGCAGGGTCACTTGATTGAACGCAAGCAGGCCCTGTTGCGCATGCCGGAACTGGCGCAAGCCGCCATCACGGCCCTGCACCTGCTGCGCGCCCCACCACTGGCGAAATTCAGGGCTGGCATCGGCCAGTTCGGCGATCAGGCCAGCCAGCGGTGCCTGGTCCGCCTGCCGGCCGATATCGGCGCGAAACTCCGCCACCAGGCGCTGCGCCCGCTCGGGCCAGCCGACGACCAGATCGCGCGCACCAGGTTCCAGGAACATGAAGCGCAACTGGTTCGGCGCGTCCCCGTCGCCGTGCAGCCAGCCCGTAAACAGCGTGGACGCCGCCCCGTTCCACGCCACGGCATTCCATGCGCGGTCCAGGATATACGCGGGCGCGTCGATGGCGGCGACGATGGCGGCCAACTCGGCGGCGGCAGGTCCCCCGCCCTCGCCTGCGCCATGGCTGGGGTCATGCTTGTCTGCCACCTCGAACAGGTAGGCGCGCTCGGCCGCGCTCAGCTGCAGCACCTGCGCCAGGCGCGCCAGCATCTTGGCCGATGCCGACACGGGCCGCCCCTGCTCCAGCCACGTCAGCCAGGTGGGACTGACATCGCACAGCTGTGCCAGCTCTTCGCGCCGCAAGCCAGGCGTGCGCCGCCGTCCGCCGCCGGGCAAGCCGGCCATGGCGGGGGTGACGGTTTCGCGCCGGGCGCGGATGAATTCAGCAAGTTTGTTCGACATGACGGGGAAGCATGGTAGTAGATATACCAGTATAAGTTATGGTCTTGTTACAGGATAATTTTATCCCTATTCTGCAGGAACTCAGCCATCCACAGGAGAAAACCATGCAGCAGCACGATGTCGTTACCGAACAGTTTGGCAAGACGGCCAATGCCTACCTGAGCAGCGCCGTACACGCGCAAGGCGCCGACCTGGTGCTGATGCAGGAATGCGCGCGCCGCCACGGCAAGCCGGTGGTACTGGACCTGGGCTGCGGCGCCGGCCACGCCAGCTTCGCCGTCGCCCCCGTGGCGCAATCGGTGGTCGCCTATGACCTGGCGCAGCCCATGCTCGACGTGGTCGACTGCGCCAGGGTGCAGCGCGGCTTGCACAATATCAGCACGCAACAGGGCGACGTGGCCCGCCTGCCGTTTGCCGACGCCAGCTTCGACATGGTCGTCACGCGCTTTTCCGCGCACCACTGGAACGACGTGGCGGGAGCCCTGGCAGAAGCGTGGCGCGTGCTGCGCCCGAACGGCACCTTATTAGTGGTCGACATCGTCGCGCCCAAGACGGCCCTCTACGACAGCACCTTGCAGGCGGTGGAAATGCTGCGCGACGCGTCCCACGTACGCGACTACCGCAGCTGCGAATGGGGCGCCAAGTTTAACAACGCAGGTTTTACGCACAGCTTGCGCAGCGTGTGGAAACTGACCATGCAGTTCGACGAGTGGGTGGCCCGCATGCGCACGCCAAGCGAAAGAGTGGCGGCCATCCGCAACCTGTTCGATGGCGCGCCCGAGGAAGCGCGCCGGTATTTCGCACTGCAGGACGATTATTCGTTCAGCATCGATGCGGCCATGTTCGAGGCGAGCAAGCCGTCGGTACAATAAAAAAACGGCACCGATGGCGCCGTTTTTACGTCAAAAAAGGACAAGTCCCTGAAAAATGTTCAGGGCAAGGCGCATTGCCGCAGGCAGTACGAGTAGTACGCCAAGGCAGTGCAACGCCGCCATGGACTTTTTCTCAGGGACTTAAGCCAGTTGGCCCAGCAAGGTTTCCGCGTTCGACACTTCAAACTTGCCGCCTTGCTCGATGTTCAATTGCGTCACGACGCCATTGTCGACCAGCAGCGAGTAGCGCTGCGAGCGCGTGCCCATGCCGTGCTTGGAAAAATCGGCGTCCAGGCCCAGGGCCTTGCTGTAGGCGGCGTTGCCGTCAGCCATCATGCGCACGACGCCGGTAGCTTTCTGGTCGCGGCCCCAGGCGCCCATCACGAACGCGTCGTTGACGGAGATGCACCAGATTTCATCGACGCCCTTGGCTTTCAGGTCGGCGGCGTGCTTGACGTAGCCCGGCACGTGCTGTGCGGAGCAGGTCGGGGTGTAGGCGCCTGGCAGGCCGAAGATAGCGATCTTCTTGCCCTTGACCAAGTCTTGCACGTTGAACGTATTCGGGCCCAGTGCGCAACCTTCGGTTTCGCTTTCGATGAATTCGGCCAGGGTGCCTTCTGGCAGGGTGTCGCCGATCTTGATGGTCATGTTGACTCCTTGTGTACTGTCGGTTGAAGACGCCACCCGTTCCATGGAGCGGACAGCGCCCGTGATCTGGTTCTGCCGGCATGCTGCCGACACTGCGCGATAGTATGCCTGACTTGCCGTATTTGTGCAGAAAGTGGCAGGAAAGGCAAAGGCAAAAGTCAAAAAACCGGCAAAAAAAACGGCGACCCTCAGGCCGCCGTCATGTTTGCTGACATCAGATCACCTCCGGTCACCTAATCACATGAAAAATGCGCAGGGCAAGGCGCATGGCCGAAGACAGTACGACTGTACGGCAAGGCTATGCAACGCCGCCATGGGCTTTTTTCACTGTGATTAGTCGGCTTGTTTGCGCAGGAAGGCTGGAATGTCATACGTCTCCATGCCATTCTTTTCCATCGCGCGCACCTGCTCGGAAGCCGATTCGCGGCGCCATACCGCCGGCGCTTTCATGCCGTCGAAACCGGCAGCCGGCGTAGCCACGCCAACCGTCGTCGTCGCCGCTTGCGCGCTACCCATGGCAGCCGATGGGGTCAACGGGCTGTTGTGCGTACCGGTGCGCAGCACTTGCTGCGGTACCAGCTGGATGTTTTTCTTTGCGCGGCCCAGGCCCGTGGCCACCACGGTAACGCGGATGTCGTCGCCCATGGCGTCGTCGTAGGCGATACCTTGCGCGATCGATGCGTCCGGCGCGGCAAACGCGCGCACGGCGGCCATGACTTCCTTGATTTCTTTACCTTTCAAGCCACGGCTGGCCGTGACGTTGACCAGCACGCCGCGCGCGCCGGACAGGTCGATGCCATCCAGCAGCGGCGAAGCGACAGCCTGTTCCGCGGCGATGCGCGCGCGGTCGACGCCGGATGCCGTCGCCGTGCCCATCATGGCCTTGCCCTGCTCGCCCATGATGGTTTTCACGTCGTTGAAGTCGACGTTGATATGGCCCGGCACGTTGATGATCTCGGCAATACCGGCCACCGCGTTGTTGAGCACATCATCGGCATGCTGCATCCATTCCAGCATGCTTTCGTCTTCGTAGATCTCTTCCAGTTTTTCGTTGAGGATGATGATCAGCGAATCGACGTGCAGGGACAGCTGCTCCAGTCCTTCGTCGGCGATGTCCATGCACTTCTGGCCTTCATACGAGAATGGCTTGGAAACCACGGCCACCGTCAGCGCGCCCAGTTCCTTGGCCACTTCAGCCACGATAGGAGCGGCGCCCGTGCCCGTACCGCCGCCCATGCCGGCAGCGATGAAGACCATGTGCGCGCCGCGCAGCGAATCGGCGATGCGCGTGCGCGATTCTTCCGCCAGCTGGCGGCCGACGGCAGGCTTCATGCCGGCGCCCAGACCGGTATCGCCGATCTGGATGATGTTGTGGGCCTTCGATGTCGACAGGGCCTGTGCGTCGGTATTGGCGGCAATGAACTCCACACCCGACATGCCTTTGTTGATCATGTGTTGGACTGCATTGCCACCCGCACCGCCGACGCCGACGACCTTGATGACGGTACCTAAAGCTGTGTTATCGACCATATCGAACTCCATGATGTGCTCCTATCAGATGCGGTTTCCAAGCGCCAGGCCTCATATTGGTAGGAGAACTGGAGATTGAAAACTGCGGTTAAATATAAAATAAAGTTATGTGTGTGTACCTGCGATGCTGCCAAAAAAACCTGACCTACCGGGCGTAAATCAAGCCCTTAAAAATTCCCTAAAAACCATTCCTTCATGCGCTGCCAGACTGCCTTCACCGAGCCGTCCTGACGCGTCACGATGTGGCCGCGCAGGTATTGCTTCTTCGCTTCCAGCAGCAGGCCCAATACCGTGGCATAGCGCGGACTGCGCACCACGTCGGCCAGCTGGCCCCGATACTCGGGCGTGCCAAGGCGCGCCGGTTTCAGGAAAATGTCTTCCGCCATTTCCACCATGCCGGGCATGATGGAGGTGCCGCCCGTGAGCACGATGCCCGACGACAGCACGCCTTCGTAGCCGGATTCGCGTACCACCTGGTGCACCATCGCGAACAGCTCTTCGACGCGTGGCTCGATCACTGCCGCCAGCGCCTGGCGCGACAGGTTGCGCGGGCCGCGGTCGCCCAGGCCAGGCACTTCCAGCGATTCGCCGGGATCGGCCAGGACCTGCTTGGCCACGCCATAGCGGATCTTGATTTCTTCCGCTTCCGCGGTCGGGGTGCGCAAGGCCATGGCGATGTCGTTGGTGATCTGGTCGCCGGCGATGGGAATGACTGCCGTATGGCGGATCGCGCCATCGGAAAATACCGCCACATCGGTCGTGCCGCCGCCGATGTCGATCAGCACCACGCCCAGTTCCTTCTCATCGGGCGTGAGCACCGCATCGGCGGACGCCATCGGCTGTAGGATCAGGTCCGACACTTCCAGGCCGCAGCGGCGCACGCACTTGACGATGTTCTGCACTGCCGACACGGCGCCGGTGACGATATGCACCTTCACCTCCAGGCGGATGCCGCTCATGCCGATAGGCTCGCGCACATCTTCCTGGCTGTCGACGATGAACTCTTGCGGCACCGTGTGCAGCAATTGCTGATCGGTCGGAATGTTAACCGCTTTTGCCGTCTCGATGACGCGCGCCACGTCGGTCGCCGTCACTTCCTTGTCCTTGATGGCCACCATGCCGCTGGAGTTGAAGCTGCGGATATGGCTGCCCGCAATGCCCGCATACACATTACGGATCTTGCAGTCGGCCATCAGCTCGGCCTCTTCCAGCGCGCGCTGGATGGACTCCACCGTGGCCTCAATATTGACCACCACGCCCTTTTTCAGGCCCTTCGATTCGTGCTGGCCCAGCCCGATCACTTCGTGGCGCCCGTCGGACATCACTTCGGCTACCACCGCCACCACTTTCGAGGTGCCGATGTCGAGGCCGACGATCAGGTTTTTCGCGTCTTTTGTCATTTCTTTCGCCTAGTTTTTTGGGCTATTAATTGATTAATTGATTATTCGGTTAAGTCGGTTTTTTAATCGGACTGCCATTTTTCTTCTTGATTGCCGCTGCCGGCCTGCCATCCTTGCCTTCGGCCGGTATCACCAGGCCGGCTGAACTGAGCGCCAGGCCATTCTGGTAACGCATATCGATCGTGTCGATATTTTCCAGCCGGCTCGCCAGCTGCGGGTAAATGCCCACCAGCCGGTCGACCCGCGCCTTCAGGGTCGTATGATTCTGTTCGCGCCCCAGCGCCACGCTCATGCCGTTATCCAGTTTTACGGTCCACGCATAGCGGCTCGACAGCGACAGGGTTTCCGGCACCATCTTCAACGGCGCAAACCACTTTGCCAGCTGCACGTAGGTCGCCAGCACTTCCTTTTCGCTGCCATCGGGGCCGGCAAACGCAGGCAATTCATGGTCGTCTTCCGCCTCGGCCACATTCGCCGTAAACACGTCGCCCTTGACTGACAGCAAGCGCCCGTCCTCGCCCCAGGTACCCAGCGCCTCATGTTCTTCCAGCGCCACGATCAGCTGGTTCGGCCACTCGCGCCGTACGCTGGCACGGCGCACCCAGGGCACCGATTCGAACACGCCGCGCACGCTTTCCAGGTTGGTCGTGAAGAAATTACCCTTGATGCGGCCCAGAGTGCCACTGCGCAGGGTCAGGTAATTCACGTGGCGCAGGCCCTTGTCGTCCGCGCTTTCCACCTTGATCGTGCGCAGGTCGAACATGGGACGCTGCGACACCCACCAGACGCCGGCGGCCACGCACACGACCAGAACCGCGGCCAGCAAGCCGTTGGCAGTCGTATTGAGGCTTTTAGCGTCATGCCACATATCAGCGCTGTCCCTTGTGCATTTTCAGGCTGGCGCCGGCGACAATTTCCAGACACAGGTCTTCATAGCTGGTGCCCTCCGCGCGCGCCGCCATCGGCACGAGCGAGTGCCCCGTCATGCCGGGCGAGGTATTTACTTCCAGCAGGAACAACGCGCTGTCTGCCGTGCGCATCAGGACATCGACCCGTCCCCAGCCTTCGCAGCCCAGGGCGCGGTAGGCGGCCAGGGCGATGCGCTCCATCTCTGCGATGATCGCGCCATCGAGCTGCGGCGGGCAGAAATACTGCGTGTCGTCCGTGAAGTACTTGTTCTGGTAATCGTAATTGCCTTGCGGCGCGACGATTTCAATCGGCGGCAACGCGCGCGCCGTGGCGCCCTTGCCCAGGATCGCAACGGTAAACTCGCGGCCCTTGATGAACTCCTCGGCCAGCACCGAATCATCGAGGCCGGCGGCGATGTCGTAGGCGGCCTGGAAGGCCGACGCTTCGTTGACGGTCGTGATGCCGATGCTCGAGCCTTCATGCGGCGGCTTGACGATCAGCGGCAAGCCCAATTCCGCGGCGACCTTGGCCAAGTCGGAACTGTCGTCCAGTACCGCGTACTTTGGCGTCGGCAGCTGGTGCATCAACCAGATCATCTTGGTGTAGACCTTGTCCATGCCCACCGAGCAGGCCATCACGCCGCTGCCCGTGTATGGAATGCCCAGTTGTTCCAGCGCGCCCTGCAGACTGCCGTCTTCGCCGAAGCGGCCGTGCAGCGCGATGAAGACGCGGTCAAATTGCTCAGCGGCCAATTCGGCCAGGCTGCGTTCGCCCGTATCGAAGCCATGCGCATCCACGCCATGGCTTTTCAGGGCTGCCAGCACGCCCGCGCCGGACATCAGCGACACTTCGCGCTCGGCCGAACGGCCGCCGAACAGGACGCCGACCTTGCCCAATTGTTTAACGTCGATAGCTGAAGCTTGGTTCACGTCAGGCCTTTACAGTGTGAGATTGATACGTTGTCAGTTGTTGCGGGATGCCGCTGATCGAGCCGGCTCCCATGGTCAGCACGACGTCGCCGTCGCGCGCCACGCTCATGATGGTGTCGGCCATGTCCGTCATGGACTCGACGAAGATCGGTTCAATCTTGCCACGCGCGCGCAGTGCATGCGCCAGTGCGCGGCCGTCGGCGGCGACGATAGGCGCTTCGCCCGCCGCATACACTTCGGACAGCAGCAGCACGTCGGGCGCGCCCAGCACTTTCACGAAATCCTCGAACAGGTCGCGCGTGCGGCTATAGCGGTGCGGCTGGAACGCCAGCACCAGGCGGCGACCAGGATAGGCGGCACGCGCGGCGGCCAGCGTTACTTCCGTTTCCACCGGATGGTGGCCGAAATCGTCGACCAGCGCAAAGGTGCCGCCGTTCGGCAGCGCCACGTCGCCATAGCGCGTGAAGCGCCGGCCCACGCCGGAAAACTCGGCCAGGCCCTGCTGCGTGGCGCTGTCGGCGATGCCGATTTCGCGCGCGATGGCAATCGCCGAGCAGGCATTCTGCACATTGTGCATGCCAGGCTGGTTCAGCACCACGTCCAGGTCCGGATAGCCTTCCTGCTGCACGGTGAAATGCATTTCCAGGCCCACGGCGCGCGCGTTGATGGCGCGCACCTGCGCGTCTTCCGCGAAACCATAGGTGGTGACGGGCTTGGTGACGGACGGGATGATGGCACGCACGTGCGGATCGTCGATGCACAGCATGGCGCGGCCATAGAACGGCAAGCGGTGCGTGAACTGCACGAAGGCCTGCTTGAGCTTTTCGAAATCGTGCTCGTAGGTGTCCATGTGATCGGCGTCGATATTCGTGATCACTTCGATCATCGGCGTCAGGTTCAGGAACGAGGCGTCCGATTCATCGGCTTCGGCCACCAGGTAGTCGCCCGAACCCAGCTTGGCGTTCGCGCCTGCGCTGGTCAGGCGGCCGCCGATGACGAAAGTCGGATCGAGACCGCCCTGCGCCAGCACGGAAGCGACCAGGCTGGTCGTCGTCGTCTTGCCATGCGTGCCGGCGATGGCGATGCCGCGTTTCAGGCGCATCAATTCGCCGAGCATCACGGCGCGCGGTACCAGAGGAATCTTGCGCGCACGGGCGGCCGCCACTTCCGGATTGTCTTGCGGGACGGCGCCCGACGTCACCACCGCATCGGCGTCGCCGATATTTTCCGCCGCGTGACCGAGCATGACGGTCGCGCCCAGGCTCGCCAGGCGCTGCGTCGCCGCATTGCTGCCCAGGTCGGAGCCCGACACCTTGTAGCCCAGGTTGACCAGCACTTCGGCGATGCCGCTCATGCCGCTGCCGCCAATGCCGACAAAGTGGATATTGTTTACTTTATGCTTCACAGAGCTAACCTCATGCCAGTTTTTCCAATACGTGTGCGATCGCCTCATTGGCGTCGCGCTTGCCTGCTGCCAGTGCCGCCTGCGCCATCTGCTGGCAAGTGTCGCGGCTCAGCGACGCCAGCAGCGCGCTCAGCGACGCGGCACTCATTTCCGTCTGCGGCAGATGAATCGCCGCGCCTTGTTTCGCCATCCATTGCGCGTTGTCGCGCTGGTGGCTGGTGGTCGATGCCACCAGCGGCACGAGCACGCTGGCCACGCCGGCCGCCGTCAATTCCGACAGGGTGATGGCACCAGCGCGGCAAATCACCAGGTCGGCCTCGGTATACGCCTTGGCCATGTCGTCGATAAAGTCGACCACATTGGCTTGCACGCCCGCCTGCGCATACGCGGCATGCAGGGCATCGATATTCTTCTTGCCCGACTGGTGCGTCACTAGCGGACGTTCCCCCTCCGGCATCAGGGCCAGCGCGGCAGGCAGGCTGTCGTTCAGCGCTTTCGCGCCCAGGCTGCCGCCCACTACCAGGATGCGCAATGGGCCGCTGCGGCCCGCGAAACGCGCGGCCGGCGGCGCCATGGCGAGGATTTCCGCGCGCACGGGATTGCCCGTCACGACAGCCTTGCCGGCAGCGCTGCCGAAATCGGCGGGAAAACCGAAGCACACTTGCTGCGCCAGCGGCACCAGGGTCTTGTTCGACAACAGCAGCGCCGCGTCGGCATTGACCAGCACCAGCGGCACGCCTTTCAGGCGCGCCATCAGGCCACCCGGCACGGTGACGTAGCCGCCCATGCCCATCACCACGTCCGGCTTGCGGCTGGCGATGAAACGGCGAATGGCAAAGAAGCTGGCCAGCATCTTGAAGCCGCCTTGAATGGTATGCGCCAAGCCCTTGCCGCGCATGCCGGAAAATGCGATGGCATCCATGGGAATGCCGCTCTTCGGCACCAGGTCCTGCTCCATGCCGTGAGTCGTGCCCAGCCAGCTCACCTCCCAGCCGCGCGCGCGCATCGTCTGCGCAATCGCCAGGCCCGGGAAAATATGGCCGCCGGTGCCGGCCGCCATGATCATCAGTCTTTTCGTCGTTTTCAAGTTCGTCGCGTTGTTCATAGCCGGCCTCCCCGCATGAGGATCCGGTTTTCGTAATCGATGCGCAGCAAAATCGCCAGGCCGATACAGTTAATCAATACGCCCGTGCCGCCATAACTCATCAAGGGCAAGGTCAGGCCCTTGGTCGGCAGCAGGCCCAGGTTCACGCCCATGTTGATGAAGGTCTGCACGCCGATCCAGATGGCGATGCCTTTCGCCGTCAGTCCCGCGAAGGTCTGGTCGATGGCGATCGCCTGGCGGCCGATGTCGAACGCCCGCTTGATAATCCAGTAAAACATGCCGATCACGACCAGCACGCCCACCAGGCCCAGCTCCTCGCCGATCACGGCCAGCAAAAAGTCCGTGTGGGCTTCGGGCAGGTAATGCAGTTTTTCCACGCTGCCGCCCAATCCCACGCCAAACAGTTCGCCGCGCCCGAAGGCGATCAGCGAGTGTGTCAACTGGTAAGCCTTGTTCAGGGCATTGTCTTCCTGCCATGGGTCGAGATACGCAAAAAACCGCTCGCGGCGGAATTTTGACAGGGCGATGATGGTGACGAAGATCGCCGTCAGCATGGCGCCGATACCGCCGAACCAGATGGCGTTAACGCCGCCCAAAAACAAAATGCCCATGGCGATGCAGACGATCACGCCGAAAGCGCCCAGATCGGGCTCCATCAGCAGCAGCAGGCCGACGAAGCTGACGGCCAGCGCCATCGGCATGAAGCCCTTGGTCAGCTTGTGCATGTATTCCTGCTTGCGCACCGTGTAATCGGCCGCGTACAGCACCATCACCACCTTCATCAGCTCGGACGGCTGCGGCCGCAGGCCCGGTAGGTTCAGCCAACGGCGGCCGCCGTTGACCGACACGCCCAGGCCAGGTATCAGCACCATCACCAGCAGCACCAGGGTGCCGATGAACAGCCACGGCGCCATCTTTTGCCAGGTCGCGACGGGGATACGGAACACCAGCGCGCCGACGACAATCGACACGCCGATGAACAGCGCCTGGCGCACGACAAAATAATTGTTCGTATAGGCGGCAAACTTGCGCGCATCCGACAGCGAGATCGAAGCCGAATACACCATCACCATGCCCAGCAACATGAGCAGCAGGACGACCCATACCAGCGGCTTGTCATAGTCCATCATCTTCGATTGCCGCGCGCGGCTATCCAGCGGCTTGGCAGCCGAACCGGAACCAAAGCTGAAGGGCAGTTGGAAAGCCATCAGATATCCTGTCCGTTTTCCAGGGCGATGTCGCGCACGGCGTCGACAAACACCTGCGCGCGGTGCGCATAGTTCTTGAACATGTCCAGGCTGGCGCACGCGGGCGACAGCAGCACGGCATCGCCAGCCAGCGCCAGGCTGCTGGCGCGTTTGACGGCTTCCGGCAAGGTGGCGCAGTCGACGATGTCCACGCCGGCCGGCTCGAGGGCCGCGCGCAAGGCCGGTGCATCGCGTCCGATCAGCACCACGGCGCGCACGTAGCGCGATACAGGTTCGGCCAGCGGCGAGAAATCCTGTCCCTTGCCATCGCCACCGGCGATCAGCACCAGACGCTGTTCCGCGCCGCCAAACGCCTTGCCCAGACCGAACAGGGCCGCCACGGTCGCGCCCACATTCGTGCCCTTGCTGTCGTCGTAGTATTCCACCTCGCCCACTGCCGTGATCAGCTCCACGCGATGCGGCTCGCCCTGATATTCGCGCAAACCATGCAGCAGCGGCGCGAATGGCAGGCCGATGGCGCGACACAGGGCCAGCGCCGCCAGCGCATTCGAGGCATTGTGCTGGCCGCGGATTTTCAGCGCGTCGGCCGGCATCAGCTTTTTCGCCATCGTCGGCACCGGTTCCGGCGCCGGATCGTTCTTCTTGCGTTTTTTCTCGATCACTTCTTCGCTGGGTACGGCTTGCGCCAGCCAGAAGATGCCCCGTTCATTGACCAGGCCAAAGCTGTCGACTTCCGCCGGTTCGCCCGTGCCGAAGGTGATGGTCTCGACCAACGGGTCGGCCATGTGCATCACGGCCGCATCGTCGCGGTTCAATATGCGCACGGTCTGGTCGCCGAAGATGCGCGCCTTGTCTGCGGCGTAGGCGGCCATGTCGCCATGCCAGTCCAGATGGTCCTGCGACAGATTCAAGACCGTGGCCGCATCGGCCTGCAGGCTGAATGTCGTGTGCAGCTGGAAGCTGGATAATTCCAGGATCCACGCTTGCGGCAAGGTGCTGGCGACGGGTTCCGCCACTTCAGCCTCCGCATCCACCGGCTGCGGCGCAGGCTCGGCATCGAGCACTTCGCGCAGCACGTCCAGCGCGGCCGGGCTGATATTGCCGGCCACGCGCGTGGCAAGGCCGGCGCGTTCGCACAACAAGCCTACGAGGCTGGTGACGGTCGTCTTGCCATTCGTTCCCGTGATGGCGATGACTTTCGGAGCATAGCCGCGTTCTGCCTTCAAGGTGGCCAGCGCCTGCGCGAACAGTTCGATTTCGCCCCACACGGGAATGTTTTTCTCAGTAGCTGCCGGCGCAATCTGCGCCAGTTCGCGGCCCGGCGCGAGGCCTGGGCTGACGGTGACAAAGTCCACGCCGTCAAGCAAGTCGGCCGTGAAGGCGCTGGCGATGAACTGCGCCTGCGGCACGGCGGCCTGCAACGCGGCCAGGCGCTCCGGGGCCTCCCTTGTGTCGGCCACGCGCACGGTCGCACCACTGCGGGCCAGCCACAGGGCCATGGCCAGGCCTGACTCCCCGAGGCCCAGTACCAGTGCGGTTTTAGCGTCGTACATCATCAGCGCAGCTTCAAGGTGGTCAGGCCGAGCAGCACCAGCATCATGGTGATGATCCAGAAACGCACGACAACCTGCGTCTCCTTCCAGCCTTTTTGTTCAAAATGGTGATGCAATGGCGCCATCAGGAAGACGCGGCGGCCAACGCCAAAGCGCTTCTTGGTGTACTTGAACCAGACGACCTGGATGATCACGGACAGCGTTTCAACCACGAAGATGCCGCCCATGATGAACAGGACGATTTCCTGGCGCACGATGACGGCGATGGTACCCAGTGCGCCGCCCAGTGCCAGCGCGCCCACGTCGCCCATGAATACTTTCGCGGGGTGGGTGTTATACCAAAGGAAGGCCAGACCGGAACCGGCCAGCGCGCCGCAGAAGATCACCAGTTCGCCGGCGCCCGGAATGTGCGGGATGAACAGGTAGCGCGCATACGTGGCATTACCGGTCAGGTAGGCGAACAGGCCCAGGGCCGTGCCCACCATCACGGTCGGCATGATGGCCAGGCCGTCAAGTCCATCGGTGAAATTGACGGCGTTGCTGGTGCCGACGATGACGCAATACGTCAGCGCGATGAAGCCCCACACACCCAGCGGATAGCTGATGGTCTTGAAGAACGGGACGATCAGATCGGCCTTCGGCGGCAAGTCCATGGCGAAGCCCGACTGCACCCAGGCGTAGATCAGATTCCACACCTGGCCGGCATTGGGCTCGGAGATGGAGACGGAAAACGCCAGGTAAAACGCGGCGGCGATGCCGATCAGCGACTGCCAGAAGTATTTTTCGCGCGAGCGCATGCCTTCCGGATCCTGGTGCACCACCTTGCGGTAGTCGTCGGCCCAGCCGACGGCGCCAAAGCCCAAGGTGACGATCAACACGGGCCAGATGAAACGGTTCGACAGGTCGGCCCACAGCAAGGTGGAAATGCCGATGGCGATAAGGATCAGCACACCGCCCATGGTGGGGGTGCCGTGTTTTTTCAGATGCGTTTGCGGGCCATCCGTACGCACGGCCTGGCCAACCTTCATGCGCGTGAGCATGCGGATCACGGCAGGACCGGCGCACAGGCCAATCAAGATCGCCGTCAGGGTGGCGAAGACGGCGCGGAACGTGATGAAGTTAAAGACCCGCAATGGGCCAATGTCGTCCTGGAAATAATGAGCGAGCCAGAGCAGCATGATTAGTGAGCTTCCTTGTTATTGTTGTTTGAACCAATCAAATGCTGCACGGCCCGTTCCATCTTCATGAAACGGGAGCCCTTGATTAATACTGTTGCATCCGAACGGCCGGACAAATGCGCATCGAGCGCCGCCAGCAAACCGTCGAACTGTTCGAAATACTCCACGACCGTGCCTGATTCCTGGCTCGCGGCTGCCTGCGCCGGATTGACCAGATGGCGCGCCAGACCGCCCGTCGCCAGCACGTGTTCAATGCCTTTGGCGGCGGCGTAGGCGCCGATCTCTTCGTGGAACTGCTGCCCCTGCGTGCCGACTTCGCCCATCTCGCCCAGCACCAGGATGCGCGGCGCCGCTGCCTGCGCCAGCACATCGATGGCCGCGCGCGCCGAATCCGGATTGGCGTTATACGTGTCGTCGATGATGGTGGCGCCATTGGCGGCGCGTTTTTTCTGCAGCCGGCCGTTCACGGGAGAAAACGCCTCCAGGCCCTGCTTGATATGTTCTGGCGCGATGCCTGCGCCGATAGCGCATGCCACGGCCGCCAGCGCATTGCGCACATTGTGTTCGCCTGCCGCCTGCAAGCCCACGAAGAACTGGCGCAAGCCGCCGTCCTGTGCGCGCACGCTGACGAACAGGTCGCTGCCAAAATCCTCGGCCGCGCGGTGCGTGCAGCTGACATCCGCCTCTTTCGACAGGCCGAAGGTAATGACGGCGCGCGCGCCGGCCAGTTCGCGCCACACGGGCGTGAACTCGTCGCCATGCGGGAAGACGGCCACGCCGTCATGCGCCAGGGCTGCCAGCGCGGCGCCATTCTCGCGCGCCACCGCTACCACCGTGTGCATGAATTCCTGGTGCTCGCGCTGCGCATTGTTCACCATTGCCAGGGTTGGCGCGGCAATCGCCGCCAGACGCGCAATCTCGCCCGGGTGGTTCATGCCCATTTCGATGACGGCAGCCTTGTGTTCTTCATTCAGACGGAACAGGGTCAATGGCACGCCGATCTCGTTATTCAGATTGCCGCGCGTGGCCAGGCGCGCCTCTTCACCAAAGGCGGCTGCCAGGATGGATGAAATCATCTCCTTGACGGTGGTCTTGCCGTTGCTGCCGGTGACGCCGATGACGGGCAAATTGAAACGGCCGCGCCAGCGGTTGGCGATGCGGCCCAGCGCGGCCAGGGTATCGGCGACCACGATGGCCGGCACCTTGCTACTGTCCCAGCCCGCCGGCAGGCGCTCGACCACCACGGCGGCGACGCCGCGCGCGGCCACTTGGTCGAGGAAATCGTGGGCGTCGAAACTCTCGCCGCGCAGGGCCACGAACAGCGAACCGGCTTGGGCGCTGCGGCTGTCGGTGGACACACCGTCAAAAACGGCGTCGCCCGTCAGCTGTGCGCCGTCCAGCGACGGCATCAATTCAGCCAGGCTTGCGTGCATCAGGCTATCCATCAGTTCGTCCTCATCATCGTCAGGCGCGCGGACAGGGCCAGCTGCGCATGGTCGGCATCGGAGAACGGCAGTTTCTTGCCCTTGATTTCCTGGTACGGCTCATGGCCCTTGCCCGCCAACAGGATCACATCCGGCTTGGCCGCGTGCTTGATGGCCGACAAAATGGCCCCGGCGCGGTCTTCGATGGCTTGCGGCTGCGGACCGTCGGCACGCATGCCGGCGACGATCTGCGCGATGATGGCGTGCGGGTCTTCGCTGCGCGGATTGTCGCTGGTGACCAGCACGTGATCGGCCAGCTGCGCGATGGCGCCCATCTGCGGACGCTTGCCCGGATCGCGGTCGCCGCCGCAGCCAAATACGCACCACAGCTGGCCGCCCCGCTCCTGCGCCACCTGGCGCAAGGCAGCCAGGGTTTTTTCCAGCGCGTCAGGCGTATGCGCGTAATCGATGACGACCATCGGCGCTTCCTGGCCGCCCACCTGCTGCATGCGGCCCGGGGCCGGCTGCAGGGATTCGATGCCGTCGATGGCGGCGCGCAGACCGGTTCCGTGCGCCAGCAAGGCGCCCAGCACGGCCAGCGCGTTGCTGATATTGAAGTGGCCCACCAGCTGCGTCTTGATCAGCGCAACGCCCAGCGCGCATTCCAGATGGAAGTCGGTGCCGGCATTACGGCTGCGGAACTGGCTGGCGCGCAGCATCAGCACACCCGGCAAATCGGGCAAGGCGGCCGCATCCTGCAGGGTATAGCCGATAACCGGATACTCGCCGGACAGCTTGCCGTCCACATGGCGGACCAGGCGCAAGCCCATGGGGTCGTCCAGGTTGATGACGACCGTTTTCAGGCCGGGCCAGTCGAACAGCTTGACCTTGGCCGCCTCGTAGGCTGCCATGTCGCCATGGTAGTCGAGGTGGTCGCGCGTCAAATTGGTAAACATGGCGACATCGAAATGCATGCCGGCCGCGCGTTCCTGGTCCAGGCCGATCGACGACACTTCGATGGCGACGGCCTTGGCGCCGGCGTCGCGCATGGCGGCGAGTTTGCGCGCCAGCAGCACGGCGTCCGGCGTGGTGTAGCCGGTCACGTCGAATTCGATGGCGCCGCGCGGCTTGCACAGGCCTACGCCCAGGGTGCCGATGACAGAAGAGGTTTCACCGAGGCGCGCCAGGGCTTGCGCCAGCCACAGCGCGCACGAGGTCTTGCCATTCGTGCCCGTCACGCCGGCGCTGAACATGGCGCTGTCGGGCATGTCGTAAAAAGCATGCGCCACGGGGCCGGCCACGCGTTTCAGGTCGCTGACCAGCAGGTGCGGCACGCTCCATGCGGCGTTCCATTCAACGGCGTCGTGCACGATGGCGGCGGCGCCCTGCTCGATGGCAGCTTCGATAAAATGCGTGGCGTCCGCGTAGGCGAAAAACACGTCGCCGCGCTGCACACGGCGCGAATCGGACGTCAGCTGCCCGGACGGGGCAGCCGTTTTGATCCACAAACTGATGTCTTGTATGGTCATGAGTGACTTCACATGGCCTCCGGGCCGGCATTGGCCGGGACCACGATTTCGGTAACGGAGGAATCGGGCGGTACGTTCATCGCGCGCAGCGCGTTGGTCGCAATCGCCGCGAAAGCGGGAGCGGCAACCTGGCCACCATAGTGGGCAGGGCCGGTCGGTTCATCGATCATCACGGCAATGATGAAGCGCGGTGCCGACATCGGCACCATGCCCACGAACGAGCCGATATATTTGCGCGGCATCGCATAGCGGCCGTTTTCCACTTTATAGGCGGTACCCGTCTTGCCGCCCACGCGGTAGCCGGCGACCTGGGCGCGCTTGGCCGAACCGTGCGCGCCGGAGACCACGAGTTCGAGCATGGCGCGCATTTCGGCAGCCGTCTTCGGCTTGATCACTTGCTGGCCCACGGGCAGTTCATTGACCTTCTGGAACGACAGGGGAATCGTGTCGCCGTCGCGCGCGAACATCATATAAGAGCGCGCCAGCTGGATCAGCGAGACGGAAATGCCGTTACCGTAGCTCATGGTCGCCTGTTCCACAGGGCGCCACGACTTATACGGACGTACGCGGCCGGCCACGGCGCCGGGGAAGCCCCATTTCGGCTGCTGGCCGAAGCCCACCTTGGTAAACATTTCCCACATTTCCTGCGACGGCATGCCCAGCGCGATCTTCGAGGTGCCGATGTTCGACGACATTTCGATGATTTCGGAGACATTGATCACGCCATGCGGCTTGGTGTCGGTGATCGTGCGGTCGGCGATGGTGTAGCGGCCCGGCCCCGTGTCGATCAGGGTGCCCGGCTTGACGCGGCCCGTGTCGAGCGCCAGCGAGACCGTGATCGGCTTCAGGGTCGAACCAGGTTCAAAGGTATCGGTCATGACGCGGTTGCGCAGCTGCTGGCCCGTGAGCTTGCGGCGGTCGTTCGGGTCGTAGCTGGGGTAATTGGCCAGGGCCAGCACTTCGCCCGTGTGCACGTCGAGCACCACGGCGCCGCCGGCCTTGGCATTGAATTTTTCCACCGCTTCCTTCAACTGCGTGAAGGCGATGTACTGGATCTTGCTGTCGACGGACAGGGTCAGGTCCTTGCCATCGTGCGGTTCGTGGATGAAGCCGATGTCTTCGACGATGTGGCCCAGGCGGTCCTTGATCACGCGGCGGCTGCCGGTGGTGCCGACGAGGGTCTTCTGCTGCGCCAGCTCCATGCTTTCCTGGCCCACGTCTTCCACGTTGGTAAAACCCACCACGTGGGTCATCACTTCGCCCTGTGGATAAAAGCGCTTGTATTCCTTGCGCTCGTCGATGCCGTCGATGCCCAGCTTGGAAATCTTGTCAGCCACGTCCATCTCGACCTGGCGTTTCAGGTAAACGAAGCTGCGGTCCGAATCGAGCTTCTTGCGCAATTCGTTGACGTTCATTTCCAGCAGGCCGGCCAGCGCATTGATTTTCTCGGGCGACGCCTGCAGCACGTCGTCGGGAATGGCCCAGATGGCTTTCACGGGGACGGACGAGGCGAGCACCTGGCCATTGCGGTCGGTGATCTTGCCGCGCGTGGCCGGCAATTCCAGCGTGCGCTCATAGCGCGCCTTGCCCTGCTTTTGCAGGAACTGCGTCGAGACGCCCTGCAGCCACAGCGCGCGCGCGCCCAGGCCGGCGAAAGCGAAGAACAGCAGGAACAGCACGACGCGCGAACGCCAGACGGGCAGGCGCACCGCCAGTACGGGGTTCTTCGAGAATGGCACGCCTTTCGATGCCGCCACCCGGCCGTTGCTGTTACCGCCCAACTTCATTATTCGCCCTCCGTCAGGTATTGCGTACGCGCCGCCGTCAGCGGCGTCATGCTCAGGTCGCGCCGCGCGATCGATTCGATGCGTTCATGCTTGCCCAAAGTGGACTGGTCCAGCTGCAGTTGCGCCCAGTCGATGTCGAGCTGGCGCGACAGCGCTTGCGCGCGCTCCAGGTCGATCAACAGGTGGCGCGACTGGTATTGCGCGTTCACCAGCGACAGGCCGCAGCACACCAGCAGGGCCGACAGCACGACACACAGCTTGCCAGTCATCGGGCGCCGCCGTTTGCAGGGGCGGCCAGCGGCAGGCGCTGCGCCACGCGCATCACGGCCGAACGCGAACGGGGGTTGCCCTCGATCTCGGCGTCGGACGGCTTCATCTTCGAAATCAGCTTCATTTCCGGCTGCGGCAAGTCCACCGCGCGGATCGGCAGGCGGCGGTCAGGCTGCTCCACGTTCGCCTTCGAGGCGAAGAAGCGCTTGACCATGCGGTCTTCCAGCGAATGGAAACTGATCACGGCCATGCGCGCGCCGGGCGCCAGGCAGGCATACGCCTGGTTCAGGCCGATCTCGAGATCCTCGAGCTCTTTGTTAATGAAAATGCGTATGGCCTGAAAGGTGCGGGTAGCGGGGTCCTTACCCTTCTCGCGGGTCTTGACGGCGCCTGCCACGATGCCGGCAAGCTGTCGTGTGCTTGAAATTGGCTGGACTGCCCGGCCAGCAACAATCGCCTTTGCAATCTGAAAAGCAAACCGTTCTTCCCCATAATCGCGTATCACTTTCTCTAAATTCTGCTCGGTTTCCACCGCCAGCCATTCGGCCGCGGAGATGCCGCGCGTGGTATCCATGCGCATGTCCAGCGGTCCGTCGTTGCGGAAGCTGAAACCGCGCGCCGCGTCGTCGACCTGCGGCGACGAGATGCCCAGGTCGAGCAGGATGCCGTCCACCTGCTGCACGCCGCGTTCGGCCAGGCTGGCCGTCATGGTGGCAAAGCTGTCGTGGACGATTTCAAAGCGGGGGTCGCCGATCTGTTCGGCCGTGGCGATCGCCTGCAAATCCTTGTCGAAGCCGATCAGGCGCGCATCGGCGGCCAGGCGCGACAGGATCAATCGGCTATGGCCGCCGCGGCCAAACGTGCCGTCGACGTAAACGCCGTGCGCGCGGTCGCCCGACAGGTCGAGCGCATCGACCGCTTCATCGAGCAGCACCGTGCGATGCTGAAATTCCGGCACCGTGAGTTGTGTCATTACGGAGCCTTAGAAAGAAAAATTGGAAAGTACATCGGGGGTGCCGGCATCGATCGCCTGCTGTTCTTTGTCGGCCAACTTGGCGGCATCCCATATTTCAAAGTGGCTGCCCATGCCGATCATCATGACTTCGCGCGCCAGCCCGACGGCGTTGCGCAATTCAGGCGAGATCAGCACGCGGCCGGCCGAGTCCAGCTCGACGTCGACGGCGTTGCCGAGGAAGATGCGCTGCCAGGCGCGCGCCGACATGGGCCAGGCGGCGATTTGCTGGCGGTGGCTTTCCCACACGGGACGGGGGAAAAACAGCAGGCAACCATCGGGGTGTTTGGTCAGGGTCAAGCGGCCTTCGCATTGAATCGCCAGCGCGTCACGGTGCTTGGCAGGGATAGACATCCTGCCTTTGGCATCGAGATTGATTGCGGACGCGCCTTGAAACACGGAAGACCTTTTTTGAGCTTGGGTTGCGACGCTTGCGCATCATGATGAAAAGGGAAAATTTCCCACAAAAACACACTTTTTCACACAGTTGCCCACTTTAGAGGAAGCAAAGATAGTGGTCAAGCGGTTTCCGATTGGCAAAACAGGAATTTTATTAATGAAATTAAGGACTTAGCGCATATCGTTGAAGGAGTCTCAAATAAAAATATATCGATAAATTAGATACTTATGAAAGATAGTGAATGTGCTACCTCATCTGCACACATGTGTTTTCCTACCGTAAACATCGAAAAAAACGAAATCGAAAAATTGAATTTTTTACAGTTAGTTGACACATGACAATAATTTCGTCATCCAGACACAACAGCAATCAGCCGCAACGTAAGACTTGGTTTAAAGCAAAAAATAATCGTCCACGGCGCGTATCGGCCCTGTTTTCAGGGGTTGGCCTGACGCAGGAAAACTATTTTTGCAATGCAGCAATTAATTGTAGATAAGAAACTTTAACCAATTATTCACTTTTAGTTGTATATACAACTTTATCTTAAGTGCTATACTTTTAGAAACAAAAAAAGCCCCGTTGCGGGGGCTTTTGCGTGGCGCGCAGCAGGAAAAGCCGCCGCTGCCGAGGTGCTCCCTGGCAGGCCAGGGAACGGAATTCAAGTGAAGCAGGCCGGTAGGCCGGATTTTGTTACGGCGCCTTCCCTTGCAGGTTGGCGCTATGACAGTCATTCCTCTAGGCGCCAGATTACTCGGGCGCTCAAGCTTTCTACCCGCACGCTCCGCGAGCAGCATCATCGCGTGCCTATTTGAAATTGCACCAGGTGGAGGTTACCGCGTTTCACCGTAACTTAATACGCTCGTCTCTGTGGCCCTATTCCTCGCCTTATACCTTGCGGCTTTCGACGGACGGCCGTTAACCGTCACCCCGCTCTATGGAGTCCGGACCTTCCTCCCGCCAGCGCATTGCTGCGCCGGCCAGCGACTGTCTGGCCTGCTTCACCCGCCATTGTACCGCGCCGCAGCATGTTTCTGCAAAAAGGTCGGTACAGGCGCGGCGCCGCCCGCCGGGCGCCCTCGTCGTCACCCCGGGGGATTGTGTAATTCGGTGTCGCCATTTCAAAAGCCGGGCCAAATCGGCTCACATAGAATGAGGCAAGCTGCTTGCATGCAAGCGCATGCGCACCGCTTGCCCCATTTCTTTGCCACCCACTAGAATATAAAGAGCCGAACATGACGCAACAATCCCGTACCGGCGGCCAGATCCTGGTCGATGCCCTGCAGATCCACGGTGTCGACACCGCCTTTGGCGTGCCTGGCGAAAGCTACCTCGACGTGCTCGACGCCCTGCACGACTCGGGCATCCGCTTCATCATCAACCGCCAGGAAGGCGGCGCCGCCTTCATGGCCGAAGCCTATGGCAAGCTGACGGGCAAGCCGGGCATCTGCTTCGTCACGCGCGGACCGGGCGCCACCAACGCCTCGATCGGCGTGCACACGGCCTACCAGGATTCCACGCCAATGATCCTGTTCATCGGCCAGGTGGGCAATGATTTCGTCGACCGCGAAGCGTTCCAGGAAATCGACTACCGCCGTATGTACGGCCAGATGGCCAAGTGGGTGGCGCAGATCGACCGCGCCCAGCGCATCCCCGAATACCTGGCGCGCGCCTTCCAGGTGGCCACCAGCGGGCGTCCCGGCCCCGTCGTGCTGGCCTTGCCGGAAGACATGCTCATTTCGCTGGCCACGGTGGCCGACACGCGCGCCTACCAGCCGGTGCAGGCGGCGCCATCGGACGCCCAGCTGCAGCAGCTGCGCAGCATGCTGGCCACCGCGAAACAGCCGCTGGTCTTGCTGGGCGGCACCACCTGGACGCCGCAAGCGTGCGCCGACCTGCAACAGTTCGCGGAAAGCAATCACCTGCCCGTCGCCTGCGCCTTCCGTTTCCAGGACTTGCTCGACAATGCCCACCCGAACTACATCGGCGACGTCGGCATCGGCATCAACCCGAAACTGGCCGCGCGCGTGAAAAATGCCGACCTGGTCATCGCCATCGGCCCGCGCCTGGGCGAAATGACGACGGGCGGCTACACCCTGTTCGACTCGCCCGTGCCGCGCCAGCGCCTGGTGCACATCCATACGGATGCCGAGGAGCTGGGCAGCGTCTACCAGGCCGAACTGATGATCAACAGCGGCATGCCGCAAGTGTGCGCCATGCTGGCCGCCATGGCGCCCGTCGATGCTGCCGCATGGAAACATACGCCGGCCGAAGCGAAGGCCGAGCTGGCCGCCTACCAGGAGCGCCCGCCCATCTTCCAGGATGGCCGGGCGCCGCTGGACCTGTGGCAAGTGACACAAGAGATCATGGCGCAGGCGCCTCTCGATACCATCCTGACGAACGGCGCCGGCAATTACGCCTCGTGGGCGCACCGTTTTTACCGCTACGGCGCCATGCGCACGCAGCTGGCGCCGACCAACGGCGCCATGGGCTATGGCGTGCCGTCCGGCGTGGCGGCGAAGATCGTGCACCCCGAGCGCACCGTGATCACCTTTGCCGGCGACGGCGAATACATGATGAATGGCCAGGAATTGGCCACCGCCGTGCAATACCAGGCGGGCGTGGTCATCATCGTCTTCAATAACCAGATGTTCGGCACCATCCGCATGCACCAGGAACGCGATTACCCGGGCCGCGTGTCGGGCACGACCCTGCACAACCCGGATTTTGCGGCGCTGGCGCAAGCGTATGGCGCGCATGGCGAAGTGGTGGCTACGACAGAAGAGTTCGCTCCTGCCCTGCGGCGGGCGCTGGCACACGCCAAGGCCAACAACTTGCCGGCCTTGATCGAGCTGCGCTACGACGGCAACCTGATCACGCCGAACGCGACCCTGGCCACCATCCGGGCGAATGCGGAAAAAGCGCAAGCGGCCCAGTAAGCCCCTTGCTGCGCTGAAAATAGCAAAGGCCCGGTCGATACCGGGCCTTTTTCTTTTTCACAGCGGCAATCGCTCAAGCTGCGGGTGCTGGCGCGCTTTCCTCGGCAGGCACTGCCTCGGCGGGCGCCTGCGGCATCGGCGGGCATGGCGTGCAGTTTTTCAAAGGGCGGCCGAAATCGCGCACGCGGCTCAGCTTCATGGGCATGCGCACGTTGCCGCCGCAATAATCGCCTTCCAGGGTCAGGGTCTGGCCGTCCTTGGAAAACTTGCCGACGATGGTGCGCTCTTCGCTGTCGGCGCCGGCGATGGTGAAGTCGAAGGCGCCCGTGGCGGCGTCCAGGTTGACGTCGTTGGCCACGATGGGCCAGCTCAGGGCGCCTGCCGTGAATTCATAGATGACGGAATCGGCCTCGGCGAAGCGATGCAGGGTCACGCGCTGGCCACCGATTTCGCCGCTATCCTTTTGCAGGCACAGGTCGGAATAGACGGCCACGCCATAGCGCTCCAGTCCGGCCGGCTTCTTGCCCTTGACGGCAGCGACTGAGGCGCCTGTGGCGCCAGCGAACAGCAGCGCGGCCAGCAAGACAGCCAGGCGCGGCGAAGTGGATGAATACATGGCATTCCTTTACTTGAGTAACGGCGCCATTATAACTGGCGCCGCCAATGCAAAAACGCGCCGCCAGGACTAGCCTGGAGACGCGTTTCCTTGCTTGTCAGCATCCCCGAAGGGATGCTGACAGCGGTACTAAGCTTCGCTTGCGCGAATATTAGAACGAGTGACGAACGCCAACGTTGAAGGCTTTGTCGCCCGAACCAACGTTGCTGTTGTTACCAACAGTGTAGGTAGCGTTGTTTTTGTTCTTGATCTTGGCGTACGAAGCGTAGGTGCTGGTGCGCTTCGACAGAGCGTACGAGTAGCCCACTGCCCATTGATCAGCATCAGCGTTAGCAGCGGTTTTGTCGTTCGTGCGGATGAACGAAGCCATCACGGTGCCAGCTGGGCCAACAGGTACGGTTGCGCCGACCAGGATGTTGTTGCTGTCGGTGCTAGCAGCAGCTGGAGCGTAGTTGTAGTAGTTGTTGCCGTTAGCATCAACACCTTTGTTATTCAACTGGGCGCTCTTCAGGCCTTTGTTTGCGCCGTATGCGACGTAAGCTTTAACAACTGCGAAGTCGTAGTTAGCTGCAGCCAACCAGTTACGTGCGCTAGCGGCTTGAACGCCGATGTCGTCGTTGCTGGTGTTGTTGTAAGCCAGACGTGCGTTCAAAGGACCGTTCGAGTAGCCAGCCGACGCGCCGATTTGACGGCCATACTTGTTCGACTCAGCTTTTTCGCCGAAGGTGTAAGCCACGTCAGCGTCAAAGCCGTTGAAGTTTGGCGAGGTGTACAGCACGGTGTTGCTGGTGCGGGTGTTCGCTGGGAACAGGTTCTTGGCGGAACCAGCGTAGCCCACTGCGAATGGATCAGCAACTTTCGACAGGGTGTTGTACCAAGGGGTGTATTGACGACCCAGGGTCAGGGTACCGCTCGTTTTGCTGCTCAGACCTACGTAAGATTGACGACCGAACAGGCCTTCGTCTTTACCTTGCGCGCCGTTGTCCACGCCGAAACCAGCTTCCAGAACGAACAGAGCCGACAGGCCGCTGCCCAGATCTTCGGTGCCTTTGAAGCCCAGACGGGAAGCCGAAGCAACGCCGCTGTCCAGTTTATTCACGGAGCCAGCTTTGCCGCCGCGCTCGCTGACGAAACCAGCGTCAACGGTACCGTAGATAACAACGCTCGATTGAGCTTGGGCTACGCCGGTGGCTGCTGCCAGAACTGCCAGGGTGATCAGAGTTTTTTTCATTGCGATTTCCTTTAATTTTGAAGCAAAAAGTAATACAGCCTATGCATCTCGAGCTGCGCTCTAACAGAGCGCTTTTTATGAGTGAGGGCAAGGTCTCCACCTGCCACATTGCTGTTCCGGTCAGGGGAACAATTCATATCGGTATCGGCACGCTATTGCACCGATAAGCTTGAAGGCTGCAGAGCGACCGTATTTTCATGCGCCGGTTCGGTGCTCAAAGGGCACCGGAAGCGGCACTATAACGACCGTTTCACATTCCATCAAGTTCCAACATGTTACTTCCGGTACCAGGCCGAGTGCGTTTTCAGGCATCCCGGTCATCGCCAACCGTACTACGCGACAGAGCCAGTGCCCCTTGCCAACCAATGCATTGGCCTGATTGACCATTCCATCATAACGCATGCCTTGTCGACACCCGTTGTATTAGTGCAACAGTATCAGGCGCATGATTAAAACGTCAACATGCTTTACCCGCCATTTGCCCTGCATGATTTACGCGACAAAGCGCACAATTTGTCAGGCGATAATGGATAAACGGGACGAAGCATACACGGCATCGCCAATGTTTGCTGCCGGATGCCCGCAAATGGGAAATATGACGCCCTGTTTTGGTGCGTTGCCGCATTATTCAGGGGCGTAGGCGCGATTTTCGATGTCGGCGCGCGCGTGGGGAAAATAGGCAGAGTATCAATACAATTACTGACTTTCCGGTAATTTAAATTGCTCACATAGAAATGTTTTCCATGTTTTCCGGTACCCGCGCCGGGTGCCCGCTTGGAACGGATGAGGACGACTCTTGCTTGTAAATTTCGCATCAGTTGAAACAATTTCTTACAATGTTGCCTTCTCAATATTTTGACATATTTGTGTCATAAAAACGACATATTGACCGAAATCAAGTTTTCGCCAGCCCAATTCCACACAATTTACTTTTTCTTTTTCGCTTTTTTTGCTTAAAAGCATCAAGAAACATGCTTAGCACCGGCTTGCGCGCCGGAGCATGCGCATGAAAGGGCCCAGCACCGGCAGTTTTTCATACAATTCTTCCGCCGCATCCCAATAATCGCGGTGCAATACCACCCGCCCCAGCCCGTCGAAACGTACATGTGTTGCTCCACGAATACATTGTTCGCCAGATACCAGGCGTTTCATGCGAAAGCGAAACTCCCACGTCAGGAACGCTTGCTCCCCCTGCCCCAGGCTTTCCAGCACGACAAACCGCGGGGCATCGACTTGCACGAACATGTGCTCGAAGATGGCCAGGATGGCGGCATGGCCCTCCACCTCGTTGAACGGGTCCTTGAAACGGGCGTCTGGCGCGTACACGGCACCCAGCTGGGCCAGGCTCTCCAGGCTCAGGTGCTCGTAAAACGCCACCAGGCGCGCCAGCGCACCTTCCATGGTTGCGCTCATAGGCCCGTCACCTTGCGGATCAGCCAAAAATAGGCGCGGTACGGCAACAGCCGCGCCAGGCGCATGGTATTGGTAAAGCGTTTCGGAAAGTGGATGTGGAATTGCCCCCGTTCGATCCCGTCGAGCATGGCGGCGGCCGCGTCCTGTGCCGTCATCAGGGCCGGCATGGTGAAATCATTGTTCGCCGTCAAAGGCGTGGCGACAAAACCAGGGTTGATTTGATACACATCAATCCCACGCGGATGCAAGTCCAAATACAGCGACTCCGTCAGGTTGATCAGCGCCGCCTTGCTGGCGCCATACGCGAGCGCCTTGGGCAAGCCGCCATAGCCTGCCACCGAGCCGACGATGCCGATGCCGCCGCTGCCCTGGCGCAACAGCCACGGCAAGGCAGGCTCCAGGCAATTGAAGACGCCGCCCACGTTCAGGGCCAGCAAGCCCTGGGCCGCCTCGAGGTCGAAGCTATCGGCGCGCATGGCCTGATAGCCGCCAGCGACCACCAGTATCAGGTCGATATGCGTCCACTGCTGCTGCAATTGCACGCAGACGGCCCGCACTTGCGCATGCTGCGTGATATCGAGCGGCAAGGCCTGCGCCAGCGGCTGTCCCTCGCACAGCTGTTCCAGGCTGGCGCGGTGGCGGGCAGACAAGGCCACGCACGCGCCCTGCTCCAGCAGCAAGGTGGCGCACGCGGCGCCGATGCCGCTGGACGCGCCGATGATCCACACGCGCTTGCCGGCCCAATTGCTGATCTTGCGATTCATGGGGCCGCCTGTGGACGCTTGCTGAACGATAAGGTGACGGCGCCCAGGCTGAAGCCGAACTTGCTCATGGCGGCACGGTTGAGCATGACCTTGTCATCCATCAAGAACATCCAGTCCTCGAAGTCGACGTGGTAGACCGTGCCATCGACGGGCAGCGCCAGCACGTATTGCCAGCGCAGCGCATTGCCCGCCACTTCGCCGATGGCTTCCCCGATCACGTCGGGCGCCGTGCCGATGAAGCGCCCGGGCGCCGTCTTGCGCAAGGTCCACACGCGCCGTTGCCGGCTGCCGTCCGCATACGTGAAATCCTCGTCCAGGGTCCCCGTCTCGCCCACCCAGCTGGCCCGCATCACCACGGTGAAACGCTTGACCACCTTGCCGGAGCGGTCCTGGAAGATGCCGTGGGCATCGAGCGTGCCGTTGAAATACTGTTGCAGATCCAGTACGGGCAATTCCTGCGCGTACGTGGCCGGCGTGGGCGGCGTGGAACAGGCGGCCAGCGCCAGCAGCAAGGCGGCCAGCGGCAGGCAACGTTTGCAATAAGTCATGAAGCGCATGCGCGATTCTCCCGATGGTCACTATATATATGTTGTAGCGGCGCGCGCCACAGCATGAGCGCCGCCAGCAGTTTCAAAACACAGGGCAGCACGGCGTAGGCGGCAGACAGGGCCGGCAAGCCGCCGCTGCCGCTGCCCGGCACATAGCCGAGCCAGGCCAGCAGGGGCAAGGCGATGCCGGCCGCCAGCGCCAGGCTCATTTGCACGCCCCAGTTCCACCAGCCGAAATACGCCGCTTCGTGCCGCCCGGCATGGCCGGCCGCGCCGATCAACCCTGCCAGCAGGGCCGGCGGCAAGGCCAGGTCGGCGCCCAGCGCCAGGCCCGACAGCAGGCAGATGGCGGCAAAACCCCAGGCGGCGCCCTCGCCCAGGCCATACGCCCAGACAAACACGCTGGCGGCCAGCAGCATGGCGCCGCCCCAGGCGCGCGCTTCGCCAAAGCGGCGCGCCAGGGCCACCCACACGGGCATGGAAGCGGCCGCCGCGCAAAAGTAGACGATCAGGAACGGTCCCGCGTATGGGCCCAGGCGCAAGTAGTCGCTGGCAAAGAACAGGAACAGGGTGGCGGGAATGGCGGCAGCCACGCCATTGACGAGCAGGACGGCAAACAGCCAGCGAAACGCGCGCTGGCGAAATGGCAGGCGCCAGGCGCCAGCGGGCAGCGCCGCCGTGCCTTGGCGCAAGACCGGACGCGGCGCGCGCGCCAGCAGCAACGCACCTGCCGCCAGCAGGCAGCCGGCAAAGGCCAGCGACAGGCCGTCATAGCCGAGCACGGACGTCAGCCCCGCCGCCAGGATCACGCCGAGCAAGCCGCAACCTTCGCGCACGGCCGTCACCCGCGCCCGCTGCGCGCGCGCCTGGCTCAAGGCCGCGCCCCAGCTCTGATGCGCGATGCCGGCCAGGCCATAGGCGGCGTACACGAGCAGCAAGGCAGCCAGGAACCAGGCCAGGGTGGCCGCTTGCGGCATGGCCGGCGGATGGAACAGGGCGCCAAAGCCCAGCAACAGCAGCGGCAGCGATGCGCCGACCAGCACGGCATAGCTGCGCCCGCCGCGCGCCATCCAGGCGCCGAGGGCCGGGTCGATGAAGGCGGCGGCAATGCGCGCCGCCAGCAGCACTGCGCCGATTTGCGCCAGGTCAAGGCTGCTGCGCTGCGCATAAAACGGCGCCACATATATATAGATGGGCAGCGCCAGCATGGCCAGCGGCAAGCCGAACAGGCCATAACTGAACAAGGCCGGCAAGGTCAAGGCGCTGGCCCTGGTATTCATGGCAGCGGCGCCGCACTCTGCAGCAAGGCGGCGCGCAGCTTCGGCGCCGTGCTCGACGGCGACAGCCAGATGGCGAAGAAGGCGCGCGCGAAGTCGCCATCGTTCACGTCGGCCAGCACCTTGCCATCGAGATAAAAGCGCACGCCAGGCGCGATGCCCGCCCGGTAGGCGCCCGCGATGCGCTGGTCTTCCTTGACGTCAGGAAAGATGCGCTGCATGGTGGCCAGCCACGCCAGGCGCTGCTCCGGCGTGCCGGCGCCGATTTTCTGCATCTGTTCATAACTGGCTTCGGCGATCTTCTTGCCGTCGAGCGAGCGCGCGTAACGCAATTCCAGCACGAAGGGTGCCGTTGCCGACGCCGCGCCCTGGTAACCGTTCGCGCCCACCCAAAGTTGCGCCCGATAAATACGCATGCCGAACCACGTGTATTCCCCCTCGCCCGCCAGGCGGGCTTCGGGCACGTCGGCCGCGATAAAGGCCGGCGGCGCGGCCGCGGCGCCAAACATGGTCAACGACAGCAAAGCGGCGACGAGCAGCTGGCGCATCATCACTCCTTGATCAGGGTAAATTGCATCACATCCGTGTTGTGCGCCTGGAAGGCGGCCTCGCAATACGCGAGGTAAAACTCCCAGGTGAGCAGGAAACGGCCGTCGAAACCCTGCTTTTCCAGCGCCGTGCGCTGGGCCAGGAAGCTGGCGCGCCACTGGCGCAAGGTTTCCGCGTAATCGAGGCCAAAACTGAAGGCGTCTTCCACGCGCAAGCCCTGCGCCTCGGCGGCGCGGCGAAATTCGGCCGGCGAGGGCAGCATGCCGCCCGGGAAAATGTACTGTTGAATAAAATCCGTGCTCTTGCTGTAGCGCTCGAACAAGTCGTCGGCGATGACGATGGTCTGGATGCAGGCGCGTCCGCCCGGCTTCAGGTTGCGCGCCACGCACGCGAAATAGCCGGGCCAGTAGCTTTGTCCCACGGCTTCGAACATCTCGATCGAGGCGATGGCGTCATACTGGCCCGCGCTGTCGCGGTAATCGCACAGCTGAAAGTCGGCCTGCCCTGCCAGGCCCGCGTCCTGCAGGCGCTGGCGCGCATAGGCGAGCTGTTCGGTCGACAAGGTCAGACCCGTCACGTGCGCGCCGCAGTCGCGCGCCGCCGTTTCCGCAAAGCCGCCCCAGCCGCAACCGATTTCCAGCACGCGTGCGCCCGGCTGCAGTTGCAACTGGTCCGCGATGCGCGCGTATTTCGCCCCTTGCGCCTGCTCCAGGCTGGCGCCTTCGGTGAACAGCGCGCTCGAATACGTCATCGACGGGTCCAGCCACAGCTGATAGAAGGCGTTGCCGATGTCGTAATGGGCATGGATATTCTTCTTGCTGCCCGCGCGCGAATTGCGGTTGAGCAAATGCCGGACCTTGTACACCAGGTTGCCCCACCAGTTGCCATAGATCAATGACTCGATGTGCGCGCGGTTGCGTATCATCAACTCGATCAAGCCCGGCAAATTATCCGTGCGCCAGTCGCCGGCGATAAACGTTTCCGCAAAGCCGATGTCGCCCGAGCGCAGGACGGCCGCGCACAGGCGCCAGTTGTGCAAGTCCAGGGTGACGGGATGGCTGCCATCGCCGTACAGCAAGATGCTGCCGTCGGGCGTGCGCAGGCGCAGCGCGCCGTATTGCAATTTTTCCAGCAGGCGCACGATCATGCGCCCGGCAGCGGGCATGTCCACGTGCGCATGCCCATGCAAGGGAGTGGAACTGCTGCGCGCATGCAGGCCGGTCGGCAGGGAATCGGAGCTCATCGGGACACCTTTTCTTGTGGAGGGTGGGGTTTGCTGAAAAACGGCACGCGGCGCAACCACAGGCGCAAGGCTTGCCAATGGATGCGCGCCATCACGCCGAACGTCATCAGGGGATAGCGCAGCAAGGCCCAGGCGATGGCGCCATCGCGCAGCGGCTGCGCCGTGCCGGACAAGCTCGTCTGCAGCAGCGGACCGTCGAGGTCGTCGTAATCGACCCGGGCCAGGTGGCGCTCGCCATCCTGGTCGTTGTTGCGCAGGAAACGGAAGCGGTACTGGCCTTCCACCTTGCAAAACGGCGACACGTGAAAGATTTTCTTGGCGACCAGTTCGCTGCCATACGCGATGGCACCGCCCTGCTCGAGCAAGTACAGATGGCGCTCGCCAAAGGTATTGCGCACATCGCAGAGCACGGCCCGCAGCGCACCGTCAAGCCCGTGACAAAACCAGAAACTGACGGGATTGAAGACATAGCCGAACATGCGCGGCATGGTTTGCAGCCAGATTTCGCCGCCCGCGTCGACCACGCCATGCTGGCGCAGCAAGCCGTCGATCCAGTCCAGCAGCGGTGTCGTGCCATCGCCATGGTCGCTGTCGCGGAAGGACAGCACATTGGCGCCGTTGCGCGAAATCAAACGGGCAGGAAAATCGTGCGCGCCCAGGCTGCGCAGGGGCAGGCGCAAGTAAAACATGCCGTAAGCAAAAGCATGCGCGCGCGGACGCAGCCGCGCATGGCGCACCTGTCCCAGGCACAGCTGGGGCTGCGGCCGGAGCGGCTGCGTGGGATCACGCGGCATGGCCGAGCTCCGCCGACGCCAGGCCGTTCAGGGCTTGCGCCACGGCCAGGCCCGACTTCAAGCCGTCTTCATGGAAGCCATAGCCCGTCCAGGCGCCCGCGAACCACGTGTGCTGCGCGCCCTGGAAGCCGGCCAGGCGCGTCTGGGCGGCAATGGCCGCGCCATCGAACACGGGGTGGGCATACGAAAATTCGTCGATGATGCTTGCCGGATCGGGCTCGTCGAGCGGATTGAGCGAGACGATGACGGGCGTGGTGAACGGCAGCGGCTGCAGCTGGTTCAGCAAATAATGCACGCACACTTGCGGCGCTTCGCCCTCCCCCGCTGCCGGCCGCCCCTGGTAATTCCAGGCGGACCAGGCACGGCGGCGCTGCGGCAGGCAGGAGGCATCCGTATGCAGCACGGCCCGGTTCGGCTGGTAGCGCACGGCTTCGAGCACGGAGCGCTCGTCGTCGCGGATATCTCCCAGCAGGGCCAGCGACTGGTCGCTGTGGCAAGCGAGCACGACGTGATCGACATGCTCGACGCCGGCGGCCGTATGCAGCTCGACCATGCGCGCGCCGCCGTGCCCCTGGCGGCGCACGGCCAGCACGGGGCACGCCAGGCGCTGCTGCGGTATGCCCGCCAGCAATTTTTCCACGTACACGCGCGAGCCGCCCCGCACCGTGCGCCATTGGGGCCGGTCGCTCACTTGCAGCAAGCCATGGTTGTGGCAGAAACGGATGAACGTGGCCAAGGGAAAGGCCAGCATCTGGCGCGCCGGACACGACCAGATGCAGGCGGCCATCGGCAGCAGATACCAGTGACGGAATTCGTCGCCATAGCCGTGCAGGTCGAGGAATTCTCCCAGCGACAGGGCCGGCGCCGGCAAGGCAGCCGTGGCCAGGGCGCTGGCCTGGCGGTTGAAGCGCAGAATGTCGCGCAACATGCGCAGGAAGGCGGGGCGCAGCAGATTGCTGCGCTGGGCAAACACGGTGTCCAGATTGGCGCCCGCCCATTCCAGCACGCGGGCGTCGGGCGCAGCGCCCAGCGGCATCTTCACGGAAAACGACATGTCGCTGTCGGCCGCCTCGACGCCGAGTTCGTCAAACAGTTGCACCAGATGCGGGTAGGTGGCGTGGTTAAACACGAGAAAACCCGTGTCGACGCCATGCGTGACGCCATCGAGCGTGACATCCACCGTATGGCTGTGGCCGCCAAAGTAATCGCCCGCCTCGTACAAGGTGACGTCCTGGCCCGATTGCGCCAGGCGATAGGCACACGACAATCCTGCGATTCCTGCTCCGACGACGGCAATTTTCATGAGTGCACCTGTGTTATGTTTGTCCTGGACAAAACAAGCTGCATCGATAGTCAGTCAAATATTGATCTATGTCAATGAGCACCTGTTGTCGTTCACAAACTTATACGCGAGCAATATCCAATCGGATTCAGCTATTTGGTACGGGGCGGCGGAAGGCGTAGAATGCCAGTAACGTTCTTTTCGGCATGCGAGCACCCCCACTGGTATGGATACTGACCTGCAACTCTCTCCTGCCTTCAGCATCGGCGATGTCGAACGCGACACCGGGCTGGCCAAGGAAACCTTGCGCGTGTGGGAGCGCCGCTACGACTTCCCCCAGCCGCGGCGCGACGCCTTTGGCGAGCGCAGCTACCCGGCCGAACAAGTGCAAAAGTTGCGCATGGTCAAACGCCTGCTGGACCTCGGATTTCGTCCGGGAAAAATCATGCAGCACAGCACCGCGCAACTGCAGCAGCTGGCCAGCGCCGGCAGCACGCCGCCGCCCGCGCCGGCGCCCCAGCTTGAACACTACTTGGCCCTGTGCCGCAGCCACCAGATGGCGGAACTGGGCGACGCCCTGCGCCAGGCGCTGGCCGTGCTGGGCTTGAAAGCGTTCACCATCGACGTCATCGCCCCCCTCACCCGCATGGTGGGCGAAGCGTGGGCTTGCGGCGAACTGGCGGTTTACGAAGAGCATCTGTATAGCGAAACCTTGCAGACGGTGATGCGGCACGCCATCTTTTCCCTACCGCAAGTAAGCAGCCCATCCATGCGCTCGCCGCGCATCGTCCTCAGCACCTTGCCGCAGGAGCGTCACGGCCTGGGGCTGCTGATGGCCGAAGCGCTGTGCGCGGCGGCCGGCGCCCATTGCATGTCGCTGGGCGTGGAAACGCCGCTGACGGACATCGTCGCGGCCGCCCGCGCGCAGCGGGCCGACATCGTCGCGCTATCGTTTTCCAGCGCCAGCAAGCAACGGCAGACGCGCGACAGCCTGCAGCAGCTGCATGCAAGCTTGCCGCCAAGCATGGAATTGTGGGCAGGGGGACGCAGTCCCGTGCTGAGCAGGCAGCCGCCACCCTTCTTGCACGTGCTGGACTTGCGGCAAGTCGACGAAAGCATCGCCGACTGGCGCCGCCGCCACCAGGCGCTGGCCCTGCAAACCCACTGAACCGGCGGAAAAGCGCGGCAACTGCGGCGATCTCCGTGGATAGCGGCGCAATGTTGCCAATCGAACAGTAAAGCATGAAGGGCCGGGCGCGCTCTGGTAGAATAGCCCGTAACACAGTGTCCGGCGCCGCCGGGCCTTAGGTCAGCACCCGCCACCACACATCCATGTTTAGTTTCTTCAAGAAAAAACCCATCGCTCCCGAGGCTGCACCAGCCGAGCCCCTCGTCCTTCCCGCCGCCACGCCGCCTGCACCGCAGCTTGCCGCCACGCCCCTGAGCGGCGCGCCGGCCGAGCTCGTGCCCGTGATCGTCGCAGCCGAACCCGAGAAAAAATCGTGGATGACGCGCCTGAAGGCCGGCCTGTCGAAAACCTCGAACACCCTGTCCGTGCTGTTCGTCGGCGCGAAGATCGACGACGCCCTGTACGAAGAGCTGGAAGCGGCGCTGCTGATGTCGGACGCCGGCATCGACGCCACGGAATTCCTGCTCACGGAATTGAAGAAAAAGGTCAAGGAAGACAAGCTGCTCGACGCGGCCGCCGTCAAGGCCGCCCTGAAAGTGCTGCTGATCGACCTGCTCTCGCCGCTGGAAAAGCGCTTCGAACTGGGCCGCCACAAGCCGCTGGTGATGATGATTTCCGGCGTGAATGGCGCAGGCAAGACGACCACCATCGGCAAGCTGGCCAAGCACATGCAGTCGAATAACCAGTCCGTGCTGCTGGCCGCGGGCGACACCTTCCGCGCCGCCGCGCGCGAACAGTTGATGGTCTGGGGCGAGCGCAACAACGTCACCGTGATTTCGCAGGAATCGGGCGATCCGGCCGCCGTGGCCTACGACTCCGTGCAATCGGCGAAGGCGCGCGGCATCGACGTGGTGATGGTCGACACGGCGGGCCGCTTGCCGACGCAGTTGCACCTGATGGAAGAATTGAAGAAAATCAAGCGCGTGATCGGCAAGGGCATGGATGGCGCGCCGCATGAAACCCTGCTTGTGATCGACGGCAACACGGGCCAGAATGCCCTCACGCAAGTGAAGGCCTTCGACGATGCCCTGCAGCTGAGCGGCCTGGTGATTACCAAGCTGGACGGTACCGCCAAGGGCGGCGTGCTGGCGGCGATCGCCCGCGTGCGTCCCGTGCCCGTGTATTTCATCGGCATCGGTGAGAAAATTGAAGACTTGCAGCCTTTCGTGGCTGCCGAATTTGTCGAAGCGCTGCTAGGATAAGCCTATACATGATTGAATTTCAGCACGTCTCCAAGCAATACTCCGCCGACGCCGTGGCGCTCAGCGACATTTCCCTCAATATTGCCAAAGGCGAGCTGGTGTTTTTAGCGGGCCCGTCCGGCGCCGGCAAATCCACCTTGCTGAAAATGATCGCCGCCATGGAACGCCCCACGTCGGGCAAGCTGATCGTCAATGGCCAGGACATGGCGAAGATCAAGCCGGCCGGCGTGCCCTTCCTGCGCCGCAACATGGGCCTGATCTTCCAGCAGCAAAAATTGCTCAACGACCGCTCCATCCTGGCCAACGTCATGCTGCCGCTGCTCGTCGTCGGCGCCCACAAGACGGCGGCCGAACAGCGCGCGCGCGCCGCGCTCGATAAAGTCGGCTTGCTGGACCGCGCCATGGCGCGCCCCCTGTCGCTGTCGGGCGGTGAGCAGCAGCGCGTGTCGATCGCGCGCGCCATCGTCAACCGGCCGCAGATCATCCTGGCCGACGAACCGACGGCCAACCTGGACCGCGCCAGCGCCAACAAGGTGCTCGACGCCCTGAAAGCGTTCCACTCCGTGGGCGTGACTTGCCTCATTTCCAGCCATGACGAACAGATGCTCGACGCCGCCGCCCGCGTGATCCACCTGAAGAACGGCCAGCTGGTGGCCATCGACAAGGCCACGCAGGCGCCCGTGTTCGCGCCGCCCGACCCCGATTTCGCCCCCGGCGCCGGGGATGACGCGGGAGAACAGGCATGAGAGGCTGGTTCCGTCAACATCGCTTCGCCCTCGGTTCGGCGCTGATTCACTTGCGCAAGTCGCCGGGCGGCTTCCTATTGAACGTGCTCGTCGTCGCCATCGCCCTGTCGCTGCCGTTCGCCGGCTTGACCATGCTCGACAATGTCCGCCCCATGTCGGAACAGATGTCGGTCGACCCGGAAATCAGCGTCTTCCTGAAGATCGACACGCCGCGCGAGCAAGCCGTGGGCCTGGCGGGCGCCATGCGCAAGATTGTCGGCGAGCAAAAGGCGAAGATCGTCTTCATCCCGCGCGAACAGGCGCTGGACTCGCTGAAAAACAAGAACGGCCTGGCCGATGTGCTCAGCACCCTGGGCGACAATCCCCTGCCCGACAGCTATGTGCTGAAACTCGACGCCTTCAGCAGCGCCAGCGAAGCGCAGGATGTCGATGCCGTGGCGGAACAGCTGCGCCACTTGCCCGGCGTGGAATCGGCGCAAGTCGATTCGGCCTGGGTCAAGCGCCTGGCGGCCCTGCTGGGCGTGCTGCGCCTGGTGCTGCTGCTGCTGGCCATTACCCTGGGCGTGGCCGTGATCGCCGTCGTCTTCAACACCATCCGCCTGCAAGTGATGCAGCAGCGCGATGAAATCAGCATCTCGAAATTGATCGGCGCGACGGACACCTTCATCCACCGCCCCTTCTATTACACGGGCGCACTGCTGGGCTTGTGCGCCGGCGCGCTGGCCCTGGGCGCCGTGGCGCTGGCCTTGCAGCCGCTGAACACGGCGATTGCCGAGTTTGCCCGCCTGTATGCGTCCGAATTCCAGCTGGTGCCGCTGGCGCCGCTGCCGATGGCCGGCTTGCTGGCCGTCAGCGCCGGCCTGGGCCTGATCGGCGCCTTCCTGTGCGTGCAGCGCCACTTGGCGCGCCTGAACTGATCTTCTTTCCCATGGCGGCGCCTCCGGTGCCGCCATGCGCCCTCCCCATACTGCTGTTATCTTGATATTAAGCAAGTATTCTTAAGGTTCGCTTCAGCCAGAGGCCGTAGACTGGCTACGTTGTCGTGAAGCGGCCTGTAGTGCTGTTCAGATCGCTATTCAGACATATTTATCAGGCATTCATTCGCCATAGCATTTAGGCTATCAGATCGATTAAATGTGCTGATTGGCACTCTCAAGCAGAGAGTGCTAATATAGGGACATACCAACAGCAGAACCGCCATGGACGCCAGATCAAGATGGTGCCGCGATCTGCAAAGTGCAAGACCGAATACGCAAAAACGACGATACAAGCTGCCACGTCGCGTGACGTGGCCAACTGGAACAAAGCAAGACTACGAGGGAGAAAACATGACTATGATGTCCGCAACGTCCGCATTGGTTCCGACCAAAAGTAATGCGCTGGGCCTCGGGTTCACTGGCAATCTGGGCAATATCGACGCCTATATTTCGGCCGTGAACCGCCTGCCCATGTTGACCCACGACGAAGAAATTTCGCTGGCGACACGCCTGCGCGAAAAAAATGACCTGGCCGCCGCGCAAGAACTGGTGCTGTCGCACCTGCGCCTGGTGGTCTCGATTGCCCGCGGCTACCTGGGCTATGGCTTGCCGCACGCCGACCTGATTCAGGAAGGCAATATCGGCTTGATGAAAGCCGTGAAACGTTTCGATCCGGACCAGGGCGTGCGCCTGGTGTCGTACGCCATGCACTGGGTGAAAGCCGAGATGCATGAGTACATCCTGAAAAACTGGCGACTGGTCAAGGTCGCGACGACGAAGGCGCAGCGCAAGCTGTTCTTCAACCTGCGCAGCCACAAGACGGGCCTGGACGCGATGACGCCGAAGCAGATCGATGCGCTGGCCAAGCTGCTCGACGTGAAACGCGAAGAAGTGATCGAGATGGAAACGCGTTTGAGCGGCCGCGACATTGCGCTGGAATCGCCGACCGACGATGAAGACGACAAGTTTTCGCCGATCGCCTACCTGTCGTCGGAGCAAAGCGAGCCGACCAAGGTGCTGGAAGCGGAACAAGTGACGCGCCTGCAATCGGAAGGCCTGGAAACGGCCCTGTCCAAGCTGGACGCCCGTTCGCGCCGCATCATCGAAGCGCGCTGGCTGGCCAACGACGACGGTTCCGGCGCCACCCTGCACGCGCTGGCGGAAGAGTTCGGCGTATCGGCCGAGCGCATCCGCCAGATCGAAGTGGCGGCACTGAAAAAAATGAAGGGCGCGCTGGCGGCCTACGTGTAATTCCCAGCAATGCCGCAATGTAAAAGGCGCCGCAAGGCGCCTTTTAGTTTTACTACTTGATGTTTATCAACAGATAAACATGGCAGCCAGTTAAGCTGCAGCCAGGCCCTTGCTGATCAATTCAGCAACGACTTCATTCAGATCCGCGCCGCGCTCCTTGGCCAGGGTCTGCAATTGCAAGACCAGATCGCTGTTCAGCTTGACGGCGAATGGCACCAGGCCCAGGGCCTGGTCGCGCTTGCGCTGTTCGCGGCGGTCGACGACCACCGCTTCCTTACCGAATGCACCGGCGCCGGGAACATTCATCTTTCCCATCAGTTTCTTGGCATCGCTTTTGGCCAGGTCGGTTTTTTTCATGGTTGTTTCCTGATTTTCAAAACAACCATTCTACGCAGTAATCGGCGCGCCGCGTGGCTCGCGCCTCAATTCATCGGCAGCACGCCAATAGTGCGCCGGAAAAATATCATTTTGTTACTATCATTTTATCCCACGCGTGAACAAGCACGCCGGGGACGCACCACCTGAAAGGAAAAACATGTCTACTCTGAACCGCTCTTACCGCACCGTACTGCTTCCCCTGTTCTTCGCCTGCCTGGCCATGCTGGCCGGCTGCGGCGCGGCCGGCAGCGCCGGCGACGCGGAAAACACGCCGCGCAGCGTCACCCACGTGCTTTCGCCGGGCGAACAGGTGGCCATCACGGCCACCGATACCCTGAAACTCGAACGCGTCAACGACAGCCGCTGCCGCAAGGGCGCCGTGTGCGTGTGGAAAGGCTACGTCAGCTACAGTTTCAGTTTGCTCAACAGCGCGGGCGCGACCGACATCGTCCTGTCCGAGTCCATGCCCGGCGCCGCCAGTTCCGTCACCGTCAACCACCTGACGTTCACCCTGCTCGACGTCGACCCGGCCACGCCGCCCGCCCTGAACGCGGCCGAGCCCACCTACCGGGTCAAGGTGAAAATCACCCAGGGCGCGCTGCCCCGCTAAAGGCTAGGCATCGTGGCGCCGCTGGCTGTCGGCGGGCGCCTGCTGCCGCTCCAGCATGCCGTAATCGCGCACGACGGCGGCGATGCGCAGCCGGTAATCGTCGAACACGCCGTGCCGGCCGGCCGATTGCGCCGCGCGGTGCGCTTCCAGCTGCCGCCACTGCGCCAGCGCCGCCTCGTCGCGAAAGAACGACAGCGACAGCAGTTTGCCTGGCTCGCTCAGGCTGCTGAAGCGCTCGATGGAAATGAAACCGTCCACCTCATCGAGCAGTGGCCGCAGGGACGCCGCCAGGTCCAGGTACTGCTGGCGTCCTGCGGCGCTGGGCCAGACCTCGAAAATCACGGCGATCATGCGTTTGCTCCTTGCACAAACACGGGGATGCGGGCGTTCAGCGACGGCAGATAACGCCACGCCAGCGGCAAGCCTTCCAAAGCCCCGGCCCACGCCTGCAGGCAAGCCGTGGCGATGGCGAGCGCGATGGCCTGGCCCGGACAGGCGTGGCGGCCATGACCAAAACCCGACTCCGCCTGGCCGGCGCTGGCCAGCACGACGAGGATCATCTGCCCGGCCGGCACGCGCACGCCATTGCACTCCGCGTCTTCCGCCGTGTAGCGGCGCGTGTTGTGGATGGCGGGATCGCGCAGGCTGACTTCGTGCAGCATGGCCAGCCACAGCTCGGGCGCGGCACTCAATTGCGTGGACAACTCCGGCTGCGCGCGCAAGGCCACGATGGCATTGCCCAGCAAGCCGGCCGTGGCGTCGCACGTCTGCGACAGCAAGCCCACGAGGTTGGCCAGCACGCCGCCCGACGCTTGCCAACCCAAGGCATCCGCCTCGGCCACGATGGCGGCCAGCATGCTGCCGGGCCTCACGTCGCCCGCGCGCAGCAGACGGCCAAAACTTTGCAGCAGAGCATCGGCCGCCACTTGCGCGCCGGCCAGTTGCTCGGCATTGCTCAGCGGCGACAGGCAGGCGACAAACGAGCGCGTCCAGGCGGCCAGCGCCGGCCATTGCGCTGGCGCAAAGCCCAGCAAGTCCGCCATGGCGAACAGGGGCAGCTCAAAAATCGCATCGTTCAGCTGGGCGGCGCTACCGGGCACCCGCTCGCCGGCAAGGTGCAGCGCCCGCCCCTGCAAGCGCGCCATATCCACCTGGCCCAGCGCGCGCGCCAGCACCTGTTTTGGCAAGGCATGCCGTTCGCCATCGTTCATGCGCACCAGTTCGGCAAAGATCGCGCCGCATGGCGTGCCCGCCAGGTTGTGCGGCACGCCCAGGTCCGCTGGGCGCACGCGGCAGGCGGGATGCGCCAGCACGGCGCGCACGCCGGCCGCGCCCGTCGCCAGCCAGCAGTCGAGCTGCGCATCGAATCGCAGCGGCGGGCCGTCCGCCAGGCGGCGATAGTAATCGTACGGCGCCGCGTGGGTGACGGCAGAGAAAGGGTCGGCGGGGTCGGTAACAGAATCGGTGAGCGGCATGCGGCTTCCATTGCAGTGAGGTAGGGAGCAGAGTATGCTGGCCCTTCCACCACAACACTTCGCTAGCGAACGAATCATGGATGACAAGCATCAAGCCCGCACGGCCGACATGGGACTGGCGCAACTGGCCGGCGCCATCGCCGAACCGGCCCGCGCGCGCATGCTGTGCAGCCTGCTCGACGGCCATGCGCGCACGGCCACGGAATTGGCGGCGCTGGCCGAGGTGGGCGCTTCGACGGCCAGCGCGCATCTGAGCCGGTTGCGCGACGATGGCTTGCTGTCGATGCTGGCGCAGGGCAAGCACCGCTACTACCGCCTGGCCAGCATGGAGGTGGGCCAGGCCCTCGAAGCGCTGCTGGTGGTGGCCGGCGTGGCGGCGACGCCGTTTACCCCCACCACGCCGGACCGCCTGCGCCATGCGCGCACTTGCTACGACCACATGGCCGGTACGGTGGCCGTCGCCCTGCATGACCAGTTGCACACGCAAGGCTGGCTGCTGGACGATGGCGGAGAATATCGTTTGTCGGAAGCGGGCGCGGCTGGCATGGCGGCCCTGGGCATCGACGTGCCGCAATTGCAGCGCCAGCGCCGCCGCTTCGCCTGTGCCTGCCTGGACTGGAGCGAACGGCGCGCCCACCTGGGCGGCGCGCTGGGGGCGGCCCTGCTGCAGCTGGCCCTGCGCCAGCGCTGGGCCGAGCGCGAACTCGACAGCCGTGCCCTGCACCTCACGCCGGCCGGTGAACGACGCCTGCTGGCCGCCTTCCGTGGCGCCTGAACGGTGCAGGATTTTGTATCTCGAAAGCAACTAGAACGCGAAAAAATGCGCTTTTATCATTGTTTTCATTCATCATATGCTGCGCCCTTGAGCGATCATCTTTACCTTTCGGCCATGGAAAGAGTCCATCTTGAAAACAGTGTCATCCAGCACGCATCCCGCCAGCACCTGCCATAACTGCCATAGCGATGCGCCAGGCAACTTCTGCAGCGCCTGTGGCCAGACAACGGCCGTGCACATGCCCAGCGCGCGCGAATTCCTGCATGAATTTGTCGCCCATTATGTGGCGCTCGAAGGCAAGCTCTGGCGTACCCTGGCCCTGCTGCTGTTCCGCCCTGGCGCACTCAGCAACGAATACCTCGCGGGACGCCGCGTGCGCTACGTCGAGCCGCTGCGCGTCTACCTGACCTTCAGCATCCTGTTCTTTGCCATCCTCAAATTCAGCAGCCCCGACATGTTCCTCACCGTCCACGACCAGCAAGCCCAGGTAGGCGCCCATGGCCCCCGCCAAGCTCCGGAAAACCAGACGTCGGCCATGCAGGTCAGCATTTTGGGCCAGACGCCCACCCTGCCGCGCCAATGGCAAGACTTTGAGCAACTGCCCACGGCCGAGAAACAAAAACTCGTGGTGGAAAGCTTTTTCCATTACGCGCCGTACGCCATGTTTTGCCTGATGCCGCTGTTCGCCCTGTTCCTGAAAATCCTCTACCTGGGCAGCGGACGGCGCTATGGCGAGCACTTCCTGTTCGCCCTGCATACGAATGCCTTCGCCTTCATCACGATGGCGCTGATGATCCTCATCCCCGTCGACCTGGTCCGCCTCGTGCTCGGCGCCTGGCTGCTGGCCTACCTGCCCTGGGCCATGTGGCGCGTGTATCCAAGCGGCAAACTCGCCACCGTCTGCCGCTGGCTGCTGCTGATGGTCGCCTACAGCCTCGCCATGAGCCTGGCGATCGTGGCCTGCATCGCCATCGGCGTGATGCTGCGGCATTAAGTTACGCCACCAAGAGGCGCTCTGGCGGTCCTGCTGCCAGCGGACGCACCGCCATTGATGCAGATCAATGACGATGGCTTGTGGCCGCTGGCCCTGGGCGTGCTGGCGCACGGGCCATGCCTGCGCGCAGCAGCGCTGCCCTGCCCGCTTATCAGCTGAATAGCTGATTGTTGCCGGGTTTGCTAGAATCGCACACGTTTCCGTCCGTATCCCAACCCCTGACTACGCACAGATCACGCATGCATCCACGTTTGTTCGCCCCATTTATCCTCGTTGCGCTGCTGAGCGGCTGCACGGTACTCGCCCTGCGCCCCAACAGCGGCGTCGAAAACCGCACGTTTACCGTGCAGGAAACCCCGCGCCTGCGCATCGACGCGCCCAAGGCGCGTATCCAGAATCCCATGCCGAATGACCACTTCATCGGCATCGCCCTGTCCGGCGGAGGCAGCCGCGCAGCCAATTTCTCGGCCGCCTCGCTGGAACAGCTGGAGCAGTTCGGCCTCGTCAGCGGCGCCTCGGCCATTTCCGGCGTCTCGGGCGGCGCCATCGCGGGCGGCTACTATGCGCTGCATGGCAAGCAGACGGACTGGCCCTTGCTGCGCAGCAAGCTGAAAACGGATTTCTTTGGCCAGACCATATTGAAACCCGCCAACCTGACGACGATGTTGTTGACGAACAAGACGCGCACCTCGTTCCTGTCCGACGTGCTGGATGATGTGCTGTACGACAAGAAAACCTACCAGGACTTGCCGCACGGCGGCCCCATCTTCCTGGCCAACGCGACGGACGCCACGGATGGCGGCAAGCGCGTGGTGTTTTCCTATGAGTATTTCTACAGCACCCTGCATTCGCCGATCCAGGATATCCGCCTGGCCACGGCCGTGGCCACCTCGGCCGCCTTTCCCGGCGTGTTCGATTCCGTCACCTTCGAGCGTTTCCGTCCGAAAAACAGTTTCGTGCCAGAACTCGGTTCCGAGTCGCGCGAATCGCCGTCCTACGTGCACCTGTTCGATGGCGGCGCGGCCGACAACCTGGGCGTGGAAACCCTGTGGGACGTGGCCCTGACGCAGCTGTACGGCAACGACATGGCCGTCGTGCCGCCGCGCCTGAACAGCAAGCCCTTCATCCTCATTTCCATCGATGCCAACGCGCCCAATTCCAGCGCCGTCTTTGAAAAGATGTCGGACGAGCGCCAGCCGCTGGACCGCATCTTCAACAAGAATATCTACGACGCCGTCGACGCCCTGTTTTCGCGCCAGCGCAAGGAAAACCTCGTCAAGATGGGCTTTGGCCAAGCCCGCTTCGATACCATCACGCATGAAAACTTTGGCGACCTGAGCCAGAAATTCGTCAAGAGCAAGCGCACCTCGGCCTTTGCCATCCCCGTGCTGTGCCGCCCCCACCTGGGCCAGTACCGCTGCGAAGTCGATGCGGCCGATCCCTTGCCGGGCCAGATCCGCACGCGGCTGGAAGGCTTTGCCTGGCACATTTCCATCGATCAAATTGCCTCGCTGGCGCTGCGCCTGGCCAGCGAAGACGTACACGTCGACAGTGCCCGCAAGGAAGAGCGCGCCGCCCTCGTCAAGCTGCAACGGCTGGCCACGCAGACGAAAACCCATCTGAAGCTGACGGGCCCGGAAAATTGCAGCCCGGAAGTGTTGCAATCGGCCCTGTACAGCGCCGCGCGCGTGCTGATCCTCGACGACGAGGAATCGCGCTTCGCCCTGTGCGACTACATGCTGGCGGGCCAGCTGATCAATGACGACACCGTCTGCAAGCAGCGCTATGTCCACGCCGTGCCCCGCTTCGCCATCGAAAGCGAAGACTTGCAGTACCGCAATCTGAGTTCGGACGGCAATTCCGTGAACGTGCCGATCCGCTGCAAGAAGTGAGCGCGCACAAAAAAGCCCGCACGATCGCTCGTGCGGGCCTTAGCGCAAGGATACCTGGCGCCCGGTTGATTTAGATCAACCGACTACGCCTGCGCATGTAGCTGCGGCTTAACGCGCCTTCCAGTTCCTGCTCCGTCTTATGCTGGTTCACCGTGTACAGGGCCCACAGGGCCGCCGGCGCCCAGCCGATCACAGTGCACTGCAAGATCAAGGCGGCGGCACCGGCCAGCGGGCGCCCCAGCATGAAAAACGTGAGACACGGAAGTAGCAAGGCTATCAGCAATCGCATCACGACATACTCTCCTTCAATATAGAGCAGCGGACAAGGGCCGGTATCCGGTCCGTCCCCCGCCCGCTGCGTACTGCTCCTTAATAAAGTCTGGCAAAATCGTCGCGAGCGAATGCGAGTTGCGGCCGAGAAGCGCAGCTGTGCGAATGCACAGTGAGCATCACAGGCCGCAAATCGCGGCGCGCAGCAGATTTGGCCAGACCTTTATAGATGCACGGAAATCTGGGGCATTAAGTCGTCAAAGGTGCGACCGTTGCCGTTTTCTCCGATGGCGTGCATCTTCCATTCGCCGTTATGGCGGTACAGCTTGGCCATGATCTGTGCCGTGTGGGAACCTTGCACAGACAGGTTGAAACGCGCGACTTCCTGGTTATTGCTGGCATTCAAGATGCGGCAATAGGCGTTTTCCACCTGCGAGAAGTTCTGGCCAGTAAAGCTGTTGACGGTGAAGACGAGGCTCTTCACGTGCGCCGGCACTTTCGACAGATCGACATTGATCTGTTCGTCGTCGCCATCGCCCGCGCCCGTGCGGTTGTCGCCCGTGTGGACGATGCTGCCGTCCTTGCTTTTCAGCTGGCGGAACCAGACGATGTCGGACGTGCTCTTGTTGTCATCGAACATGACGCACGAAGCGTCCAGGTCGACGGCTTCCGTCTTCGAACCGAAACCGAGGAAACCCTTGGTCTTGGCCGCATCCCAGCCCAGGCCCATGGTGATACGGGTCAGGGTGGTACCAGCTTCTTTGTCCAGAGAAATCTTCTGGCCCTTGCTCAAATTGACAGACATACGCATAGCTCCTGTTTGGTTGATTACTGCTTGATTACGCCGGCTTGCTTTGGGTCCAGGCGAGGAAGGCTGCGCGGTTGCGCGAACACACGAGGATTTTTCCCGTGCCTGAAAACTTCAGTACCATGCCCTCGCCGCTGGTCTGGCTGTTGATCAGGTTACCCAGAAAGCCGCCGCTGCTGCCGGTCGTCATGGAAATTTCGTATTGCAGGCGGTTGTCCCAGCACACGACGTGCGAGTTATCGATCACCACGTCCTTGCCAGGCGTCACTTCGAGTATCGACATCGCGCCAAAACCGGATACCGCCAACTGGCCGCTGCCTGCCGTCTCGGTGATGAAAAAACCACCGCTCTGGGCAAACAGCGCATTGCCAAGGCTTTGCGTGCGCACCTTCAATTCCACGCCAGACGTGGCCGCCACGAAGGCGCCGTCGCTGATCATGTATTGCTGGGCGCCAACCTCGAGCACCCGCATCGCGCCGGGCAAGGTGGGCGACAGCAGACAATCGCCGTCGCCCCGCATGGCCTCGATATGCTGCTGAAAGAACGATTCCCCGTTGGCAAAGGTGCGCATCAGCGCGGCGCCTATGCCGCCCGTCATCTTGCCTTTCAGCTCAAGATTGGTTTCCATCATCACCATCGCATTGGACTCGCAATAAATCTTCTCGCCCTTGGCAAGCGACACATGCAGGAACGGGTCGACGTCCCCGGTAATAGTAAAAACTGGCATCTGACTGTTCCTTCCTCAACGATGATGGTGATGGCGGCGGTCTACATAGTGAACCACCCTTAATGCAGCGTAACGGTACCGCACAAAACCGTAGCGAGCGGATGTGATTTGTGGCTGAGAAGCGCAACCGTACTTTAGTACGGTGAGCATCGCCGGCCGCAAAGCGCACCGCGCAGTAGGTTTGGTGTGGTTACCTTACACGCCGACGCCGAACGAGGCAGCCAGAGGACCTAAACCGCCCTTGTAACCCTGGCCGATGGCCTTGAATTTCCAATCGCCGCCATTGCGGTAGATTTCGCCGAAGACCATGGCCGTTTCCGCCGAACCGTCTTCCGACAAGTCGAAGCGGGCGATTTCCGTGTTGCCGTTGGCATTCACGCAACGCACGTACGCCTTCGATACCATACCAAAGTTTTGCTTGCGCGCTTCGGCATCGTGAATCGTGACGCAGACGGCGATCTTGTCGATCTCCGCTGGCACCGTGGCCAGGTCGACGACGACGGTTTCATCGTCGCCATCGCCGGCGCCCGTGGTGTTGTCGCCCGAGTGGGTGACGGAGCCGTCGCTCGATTTCAGGTTGTTGTAGAAAATCATGTCGACGTCGGCGCGAACCTTGCCGTCGGCCTTCAGCAGGAACACGGAACCGTCGATGTCGAACGCGGCGCCGTCGGTGGCGCGGGCATCCCAGCCCAGGCCGATGATCATCTTCGAAATGCCAGGGGCTTCCTTGCTCAGGTTGACGTTGCCGCCTTTTTGCAAACTGATTGCCATGATGTATTACTCCTATGTGGGTTGTGTAAGACCAAACACCTGGCGTCCTCCACCGGCCTGACTCCCCAGGCCGGCGGCGACGCTTGCTACAACTTGCCGACAAACGGGTGTAGTCGTTTGTCGCGCATTCTTTACACTGCCTTGACCGCTTCCAGCGCTTCCGTCCGGCCTTCTTCGAGGGCCATCCTGCGCTTGTAGCGGATCGACGACCACAGCGAGGCGAGGATGAAGGCCACCCCGATCAGACCCGTGAAGATCTCGGGAATGTGGAACTTCATGCTGACCAACATGATCACGGCCAGGATACCGATCGCATAGTGCGCGCCGTGCTCCAGATAAACGAACTCGTCGAGCGTGCCCTTGCGCACCAGGAACACCGTCATCGAACGCACGAACATCGCGCCAATGGCCAGGCCCAGCATGATGATCACGACATCCTTGGTGATGGCAAACGCGCCGATCACGCCGTCAAAGCTGAACGAGGCGTCGAGCACTTCCAGGTACAGGAAGCCGCCAATGCCGCCGCGCTTGACGATGTCGCCCACGTTGCCGTCGCCGTTATCGCCTTCCAGCAAGCCGCTGACCACATCGACGCCCACGTAGGTCAAAATACCCCACAGGCCGGCCGTCAGCACCACCAGTTTCTGGCCTTCTTCGATCATCGACAGGCTCGCCATCAGGGTGCCCAGCGCGATCATCACGGAAATCGACGATATCTTGCCCAGCGCGCCCAGTTTTTCTTCAATACGGCCCAGCCAGTGCGTTTCCTTCTCCGAGTCCAGCAGGAAGTTCAGGAACACCAGCAGCAGGAAGATGCCGCCGAAGGCCGCCACTTCCGCATGGTGATTCGTCAGGTGCATCGAATACTGTTCAGGATTGCTCAGTGCCAGATTCCATACTTCCATCAAGCCCAGGTCGGCCGCTTGCGCCACGATGACCAGCGGGAACACCAGACGCATGCCAAAGACGGCGATGATGATGCCGACGCCCAGGAACAAGCCCTGCCAGAACTTGTCCCAGTTCTTCAGCACCGAGGCGTTGACCACCGCGTTGTCGAACGACAGCGAGACTTCCATCACGCCCAGGATCACCGCGATACCGAGCGCCGCCAGCATCGTCTGCACGCCGCCGTGCGTGTAACCCCACCAGGCGGAAATGCCCAGGCAGATAAATGTCACTAGAAATGACACTCTGAAATGTTTCATCGATAGTTCCCCTTTATCCAAATTCAATGGAACGTAGTATAGGGACGTGTGACACATTTAAAAATAGAAGATAATGGAAGTATTACTTCGTAAAAACAGAAGACAGAGGATGCAGCGATGAAAACCACCGGTTTCAATTACCGCCATTTGTACTTCTTTTGGGTGGTCGCCAAGGAAGGCGGCGTGACGCGCGCGGCTGAACGGCTGGGACTGGCCGTGCAAACCATCAGCACCCAGCTGGCCCTGCTGGAAAAGGAACTGGGCAAGTCGCTGCTGCAGCCGCAGGGGCGGCGCCTGGTGCCGACGGAAGCGGGCCGGCTGGCGCTCGGCTACGCGGACCAGATTTTCCTGCTCGGCGAACAGATGCAGGAAGCGCTGGCCGACACCGACGCGGAAAAGATGCGCCTGACGGTGGGCATTTCCGATTCCTTGCCGAAACTGATGGCGTACCGCATGCTCGACGCCACGCGCAGCCTGGACAAGCCCGTCAAGCTGGTGTGCCTGGAAGATGAATTCGAGTCCTTGCTGGCCGACCTGGCCTTGCACAAGCTGGACCTGGTGTTGACGGACCGTGCCGTGCCGGCCGGCGCCAGCCTGCGCGTGTCCAGCCACCTGTGGGGCGAGAGCGCCATGAAGCTGTTCGGCATCCCCGCGCTGGCCGCCCAGTACCGCGACAATTTCCCGCACAGCCTGCACGGCGCCCCCTTTTTACTACCCGCGCGCAACAACGCCTTGCGCGGGCGCATCGACGAATGGATGGTGCAGCAAGGCGTGCGTCCCGACGTGGTCGGCGAATTCGAGGACAACGCCATGCTCAACGCGTTCGGCCGCAAGGGCCTGGGCCTGTTCTTCGCCTCCGCCAGCCTGGCGGCCGATATCGAAGAACAATTCGGCGCCGTGCTGGTGGGCGACGCCTCGTCCCTGCGCGAGCAGTTTTACGTCATTTCCAACGAGCGCAAGATCATGCATCCTGCCCTCGACGTCATCCTGGCGGCCATCCAGGGGCACCCGAAGATTCACAAGGAAATCTGATAAATCCATTCGAAAATAACGTTTGAATAATTAATCAAAAGCGATTGTAATGAAGCCTGAGACAAACACGCGCCCCTCCCTCGCCGGAAAGGCGCGACCACCATAAAAAAACAGGAGCGGCACCATGTCCACGGCAGGCAAGACGATCGATATTCCCGATCTCATCAACAACAACAAGATCGGTTCCTTCCAGATCGGCATGCTGATCCTGTGCGGGCTGTGCGTCATCATGGATGGCTTCGACGTGCAGGCGATGGGCTATGTGGCGCCCGCCATCATCGCCGACTGGCACGTGAGCAAGGCCAACCTGGGGCCCGTGTTCGGCGCGGGCTTGCTGGGCATGCTGGTCGGCTCGCTCGTCTTCAGCATCACGGCCGACAAGTTCGGCCGCCGTCCCGTGCTGATCGGCTCCACCATCTTCTTTTCGCTGTGCATGCTCGTCACGCCGCTGGCCACCACCATCGAACAATTGCAGCTGATCCGCTTCATCACGGGCCTGGGCCTGGGCGCCGTGATGCCGAACGCCATGGCACTGGCCGGCGAATACAGCCCCCTGCGCAAGAAAGTCACCTTGATGATGCTTGTCTCGTGCGGCTTTACCCTGGGCGCCGTGCTGGGCGGCTTGCTGTCCGCCGCGCTGATTCCCGCGTTCGGCTGGCAATCCGTGTTTTACGTGGGCGGCGTCGTGCCGCTGGTGATCGGCGTGCTGATGTTCTTCCTGCTGCCGGAATCGATGCAATTCCTGGTATTGAAGAAACGCAAGCTGGATAAAGTCGCCAAGTGGCTCAAGCGCATCGACCCGACGGTCAGCATCACGGCCGAAACCCAGTATGTCGTGCATGAAAAGGAACACAAGGGCGCGCCCGTGCTGCAATTGTTTACGGGCGGCCGCGCGAAGATGACGATTTTGTTGTGGGTCATCAACTTCATGAACTTGCTGAACTTGTATTTCCTGTCGAACTGGCTGCCGACGATTGCCAAGGAAGCGGGCCTGTCGACGGCCAACGCCGTGCTGGCCGGCACGGCCCTGCAAGTGGGCGGCACCATCGGCACCCTCGTCATGGGCCAGCTGATCGACCGCTCCAGCTTCCGCCGCATCCTGCTGCCCTGCTTCCTCGTTGCGGCAGTCGCCATTGCCCTGATCGGCCGCCCGGATGTGTCGCTGGCCTTCCTGTTCATCACGATCTTCATCGCCGGTTTTTGCGTGGTGGGCGGCCAGCCGGCCGTCAACGCCCTGGCGGCCAGCTACTATCCGACCACCCTGCGTTCGACGGGCATCGGCTGGAGCCTGGGCGTGGGCCGCATCGGCTCCATCATCGGCCCCGTGCTCGGTGGCGAACTGATCCGCCTGAACTGGCCCAACAGCACGATTTTCCTCGTCGTCGCCATCCCGGCGGTGGTCTCGGCCGTCATGGTGTTTGCCATGCGCGGCGGGCCGCAAACGGCGGCCAAAGGCTGAACAAGCGTGAAAAACCTGCCGCGCCCGCCCGCCTGCACGGGCGGCGAGCGCGGCTAAATTAGGCTATGGCGCCCTTCGTCGTTTAAGATGTCGTTTTTACAGCCCATCTTCAGCGCCCCCATGCACAATGTCTTGCTAGTCCTGCTCGCCCTCTTCCTGGTCGCGCTGAACGGTTTTTTTGTTGCCGCCGAGTTTGGCATCGTCACCTTGCGGCGCACGCGCATCCGCGCCATCGCCAAGACACAGGGGCTGCGGGGCCGCATCCTGGCCAAGGTGCATGGCCAGCTGGACGCCTACCTGTCCGCCTGCCAGCTGGGCATCACCCTCGCGTCGCTGGGCCTGGGCTGGGTCGGCGAACCGGCGTTCGCCGGCTTGCTCGAGCCCCTGTTCGGCGCCATCGGCGTGACGTCGCAAGAGCTGATCCACGGCGTGTCCTTCGTCGTCGCCTTCAGCGTGATTTCCTTCCTGCACATCGTCGTGGGCGAACTGGCGCCCAAATCGATGGCCATCCGCAACCCGGAAGCCGTCGGCCTGTGGAGCGCGATTCCCCTGTACGGCTTCTACTGGACCATGTACCCGGCCATCTACCTGCTCAACGCCAGCGCCAACTGGGTGCTGCGCCTGGCGGGCCTGTCCGGCAAGGGCGGCCACGACGCCCATTATTCGTCCGAAGAACTGAAACTGATCCTGCGCACCAGCCAGCCGGGCGAGAAATTTACGCGCGACGAGCGCAACATCCTGGCGCAGTCGCTTGATTTCGAACAAATGACGGTATCGGACCTGATGCGCCCGATCAATGAAGTGATCGCCCTGCACGCTTCCAACACCCTGGAAGAAAACCTCGACACGGTACTGCGCAACCGCTTCAGCCGCTACCCGTATTTCGACACGAATGAAGACGACGTGCTGGGCGTGGTGCACCTGAAGGACCTGTTCTTTGCCCAGCAGGCGGGTAAACCGATCACCTCGCTCACGCCCTTCCTGCGTCCCGTGGACGTCATTTCCGCGCGCACGCCGGCGCTGGAACTGTTCCGGCGCTTTCGCGACGGCGCGCCCCACTTCGCCCTGATCGGCGAAAAGGGCAAGCGCCCGCTGGGGTTCATTACCCTGGATAACTTGCTCGGCGCCATGGTCGGCGAAATCCGCGATGAATTCCGCCGCAATGAAAACGACTGGCTCAAGCAGAGCGACGGCACCCTGATCGGCAAGGCCAGCCTGCCCATCTTCTCGCTCGAACGCATCCTCGGCATCGATATCGAAAACGAGGAACTGGGCCTGGACGACGTGGAATCGGTGGGCGGCTTGATCATGGTCAAGCTGGGAGATATTCCAAAGCAGGGCCAGCGCATCACCTTCGTCGACTTCGACATCGTCGTCAAGAAGATGAACGGGCCCCGCATCGTGCTGATCAAGGTGATCCCGAAACAGGAACGCGACCTCGATGCGGACTTGCGCGATTAATCTTTTTTCAAGGTAAGCGTATCTTTGCCTTGCGGCACGGTGGTTTCGCCCACCGTCCACGTTTGCAGCAAGCTGTACAACACCGCCAGCAGGGTCGGGCCGATAAAGATGCCGACGAAGCCGAAGGCCAGCACGCCGCCCAGCACGCCCAGCAGCACCAGCAGGAAGGGCAAGCTGCTGCCGCGGCTGATCAACATGGGCTTGACCACGTTGTCCACGCCGCTGATCAGCAGCGCGCCCCACACCAGCATGAAGATGCCCCAGCCCGTCTGCCCGTCGGTAAACAGCCAGATGGCGGCGCCGCCCCAAATCAGGGGCGGGCCCACGGGAATCAGCGAAAAGATGAAGGTGGCCACGCCCAGCAACGCCACGGCCGGCACGCCGGCGATCAGGAAACCCACCACCGCCACCAGCGCTTGCGCCAGCGCCGTGCCCAGCAAGCCGTACATGACGCCGCGCACGGTGCGGCTGATGGTCAGGCCCACGCCGGGCGCGCTGTCGCCGATGATGCGGCCTGCGCCCGTCATCAGGGCGCGGCTCAGCTGCTGGCCGTCGCGGTAGAGGAAGAAGCTGACGAACACGGCCAGGCTGGTCTGCGCCAGGCCCGTGCCCAGCAGGATGCCGCCGGAAGCGAGGAAGTGGCGCGCCGGTTCCAGCATGGTCTTACCCAAATTCAATAATTCCTCGCGGTCAGCCAGCAGGCGCTGCACATAGCCGTCGATGGTTTCGCCCACCACGGGAATGCTGGCCAGCCAGGCCGGCGGATGCAGGCCGCCCGATTCCAGCGCCGCGCGCAGCTGTTCATAGATGCGCGACACATTGTCGGCCAGGTTGTAGGTGACGAGGGCCAGCGGCAGCACGATGACCAGGATCAGGGACAGGGTCATGATGGCGGCGGCCCAGTTGCGCCGGCCTTTCAGGCGTTCGAGCAGGAGCAGATACAGGGGCCAGCTGGAAATGCCCACGCAGGCGGCAAACAGCATGGCGGCGAGGAAGGGCCGCAAGACGAAAAAGCAGCCGATCAACAAAAAGATGATGGCTGCCAGACGGGCGTGGGGCTCGAAACGTTTATCCATGTACTGCGTATCCTGAAGATGGCGCCCGGGGGCGCGACCAGGTCAGGATAGCAGAAGTTTAAGATCGTGCGCGATGGCGGCAGGCTTTTCGCCGTGGCGCACGAACAGGCGGATCTTGCCTTCGCGGTCGAAGACATAGGTGCCGGCCGTGTGGTCGACCGTGTAGCTTTCGTCCGTCTCGCCCTCGACCTTGGCGTAATACACCTTGAATTCCTTGGCCACCTTGGCCGTCGCGGCCGCATCGCCGTACAGGCCGACGAAACGCTTGTCGAAGGCGGGCACGTACTGCGCCAGCAATTGCTGCGTGTCGCGCTCGGGGTCGACGGTGACGAACAGCACTTGCACCTGCTCCGCCTGCGGGCCCATTTCCTGCATCACCTGGGCCATGTCGGCCATGGTGGTGGGGCAGACGTCCGGGCATTGCGTGTAGCCGAAGAACATCAGCACCAGCTTGCCCTTGTAGTCGGCCAGGGTGCGCGGGTGGCCCGTGTGGTCCGTCAGCGCGAACTCGCGCGCATAGCCGAGGCCTGTCACGTCCGTGTTCTTGAAGGCCAGCTTGGGCGCGGCCGGCTTGCCGCAGCCGGCCAGGACGGCGACCAGTGCGGCCGCCAGCAACAGTGTCAGGGTTTTTTTCATGTTCCGAGGGGAATGTAGTGGTCGACCAGCAAAGCCGCGAACAGCAAGGCCAGGTAGATGATGGAAAACGTAAAGGCCTTGCGCGCGATCAAGTCCGTGTAGTGGCGGTACATCTTCCACGCGTAATACAGGAAGCCGGCGTTGAGCACCACGGCCGAAGCCAGGTAGATCAGGCCGCTCATGCGCACGGCATACGGCAGCAAGGTGGTGGCGGCCAGCGCGATCGAGTACAGCCAGACGTGAAATTGCGTGAACTTCAAGCCGTGCGTGACGGGCAGCATGGGCAAGCCCGAGCGCGCGTAATCGTCGCGGCGGTACATGGCCAGCGCCCAGAAATGCGGCGGCGTCCAGACGAAAATGATCAGGACCAGCAGCCACGCCTGCATCGGCACGTCGTTGGCGACGGCCGCCCAGCCCAGCGCGGGCGGCATGGCGCCGGACAGGCCGCCGATGACGATATTTTGCGGCGTGGCTGGTTTGAGCACCATGGTATAGATCAAGGCATAGCCGACAAAGGTGACAAAAGTCAGCCACATGGTCAGCGGATTGACGAGGTGGTACAGAATCGCCATGCCCAGGCCGCCGATCACCAGCGCGAACACGACCGTCTGTTTCACCGTGATGTCGCCCATGGCCATGGGGCGGCGCGCCGTGCGGGCCATGCGCGCGTCGATTTCGCGCTCGGCCAGGCAATTGACGGCAAACGCGGCGCCCGCCAGCAGCCAGATGCCGATGGTGCCGAACACCACCGCGTGCCAGTCGGGCAATTCCTCGCTGGCCAGGAACATGCCGATGACGGCGCAAAACACGGCCAGTTGCGTCACGCGGGGCTTGGTCAGCGCCCAATACTGGGCGATGCGGGGGGAAGGTTTACGGCTGATGGTCTGAGTAGTCATTTATGCGGTACGGGAAGGACTGGCTGGTGCCGAGGGCACTGGCGCGGCGGCGCAAGCGCGCTGAACATTGCGCGCAACATCGAGTTGGAATTTAGCCTTGTAGTTTAACATGGTCAGCAATAACACGAGCAGCGCCGCCCCGCCGTTATGCATGACGGCAATCGACAGCGGCCAGCTCAGGTAGATGGTCGCCAGGCCCGTGGCCGCCTGCAGGGCCAGCACCAGCGCCACCCAGCGGGCCGTGCCGCGCAAGGACGGCAGTTTCCACGCGCGAAACACGGTATAGCCGATACCGGCCAGCACGATGAAGGCGAAATTGCGGTGCACCCAGTGGATGGCCGTCAGCGCGGAAAACGGCAAGTAATGGCCGGCGGCCGTCTTGCCCAGTTCGCGCCACAAATGGAAACCATGCTCGAAATCCATTTCCGGAATCACCTTGCCGCCGCACAGGGGGAAATCCGTGCACGCCAGGGTGGCGTAGTTGGTGCTCACCCAGCCGCCCAGCGCGATCTGCACGGTGAGCAGCACGAGCGACATGACGGCCAGCGCGCGCACGGGGCGCAGCACGGACGCGTCCGCATCGGCCCGCTTGATAGGCGCCACGGCATGGTCCTGGCGTCCGCCCAGCCACGTCAGCATGGCCAGCAAGCCCATGCCCAGCAGCAAGTGGATGGTGACGATCACCGGTTGCAGCTTCAGGGTGACGGTCCACGCGCCGAACGCGCCCTGCAGGCAGACGAACAGGAACAGCGCCGTCGGCAGCGCGGGGGCGAATTCCTGCCGCTTGCTTTTCTTCCACTGGCGCCACGCCTGCACCATCATCGCCACGATCAAGACGCCAATGGCCATGGCCAGGTAGCGGTGCGTCATTTCGATCCACGCCTTGACCACCGTCACGGGGCCCGTCGGCATCAGGGTTTCCGCCGCCACGATGTGCTCGTGCGCGAGGAAAGGATTAGCAGAACCATAACAGCCAGGCCAGTCAGGGCAACCGAGGCCGGAATCGGACAGGCGCGTAAAACCGCCAAACATGATCAGGTCGACCGTCAGGAAGACGGCGATCCATACGAGCTTGCGGTACTTATTGGCGTCCGCGGACACCCAGACCATGGTCAGCGGCAGCAGCGCCACCAGCAGACCGGTCAAGCCCAGCTGGGCCAGCGCGGAGAGATGCATCGTCGGCATGCGGTCCCCTCAACCGATCGCCGAAGCTTTGAGCAGCTTGGCGATGTCTTTCTTGATCTTGTTCGGGTCCGCGTCTTTCGGGAAGCGCATCATCAGATTGCCCAGCGGGTCGATCAAATACAGATGGTCGCTCGTCTTGCCGCCCGCTTCCACGGGCAGCCACGCTTTCAGGGCGTCGTTATTGACGCGCAGCATGCTGGTGCCGTCGAATTCACGCATCACCAGGGTGTCGAGCGGCTGACCATCCGTCACCAGCCAGACCCGTTCCAGACGTTCGCGCTCCTTGCCCTGCATGAGGCGCAGTTGTTGCATGTCAAACAATTGCTTCTTGCATGTTTCCTGGCAATCGGACGGTCCCGTTTGCAGCAGCACCCACTTGCCCTTGAACTGGGCCAGCGGCGCGGCCTTGCCGTCCAGTTCCGCCACCTGCAGCTGGGCTTCCGGTATCGGATGCAGACGGGGGTCGATCAGGGCGCCGTAGTTGTTGCGGCCCGTGGGCTTGATGATGTAATACGTGAAATACGAAGCGATGATGGGAAAGGCGCATACGGCCACCACGGCCAGCAGTTTCCACCGTCCTTGTACCTGTTTATTGCTGCTGTCTTGCGTTGCTTCAGGGCTGTTTGTTTGCACGTCGAAATCCTGTAAAGACAAAAAATAGAAAAGCCATCAGTGCCAGTGCATACCACTGGAATGCATAGCCGCGGTGCTTGTCGGCGCCCAGGTCCGGCGCCGGCCAGTCGCGCACGGGAAGCTGGCTGGACGCTGGCGTCGTGGCTGCCGAATCGACTGGATCAGCTGTTTGTTCAAGGATAAAAGGTTGCAAGGCCAGGCCGCTGGCCTGGGCCAGCTGGGCGATATCGGCATTTTGCACGATGGCGTGCGGCGCCAGGGGCGGCGCCGTGCCCAGCTCCATCACATGGCCCGCGTTCAGGCGCGCGATGCTGGTAATGGTGACGGTGCCCGTGGGCGTGGCGTAGTCGGGGATGCGCGTGCGCTCGGCATTGTTGCGCGGCAACCAGCCCTGCGCCACCAGCACGTGCATGGGGGAACCGTCGATCTGGAAGGGCGTGAGCACGTGAAAGCCCGCTTGCCCCTTGTAGGGGCGGTTGTCCAGGTACACCGTCCAGGCGGGAAGAAAATGGCCCGTGACGGTGACCCTGCGGTATTCGATCGCTTGCGCATCGGCCGGCGACAGGGGCGCGGCCGTCAACGCCAGCGGTGCGGCCTGGTTGCCCGCCTCGAGCCTGGCGGCGCGGGCGACCTTCTCGTCGCCACGGCGCTGCTGCCATTGCGCCAAAGAAATCCCCAGGGCCACCAGTAGCAGCATTACAACAAATGGAATCCATCTAAAATGGAAGCGGATACGCATTACAATGAAACCTCCTCAAGCCCGGCGCTACCATCCATGAAAATCCTCGTTGCCATTGCCTTCATCCTGATCCTGGGCAGCCTGGGCTCGGCCCTGTTCTTCCTCATGCGCGACAAGGGCAAGAGCAACCGCACCGTGCAGGCGCTGGCCTTGCGCGTGGGCTTGTCGATCACCCTGTTTTTGCTGATCCTGCTGGCGCACAAGCTTGGCTACATCCAGCCCACTGGAATTCATTAACACCCGACATTGCCTGATTGGCAAATTCTTCACACTAAGAAAAAAGCCGTACCCAGGATGTCCCGGTACGGCTTTTTTTATGGTGCCGGCGCGCCTAACAACCACGCGCGCCCTGCCCCGCCATTATAACCAATACACGACCACGTACAGGCCCAGCCAGACGACGTCGACAAAGTGCCAGTACCAGGCGGCGCCTTCGAAGCCGAAGTGGTGCTCGGGCGTGAAGTGGCCTTTCAATACGCGGTACAGGATGACGGACAGCATGATGGCGCCCAGGGTCACGTGGAAGCCGTGGAAACCCGTCAGCATGAAGAAGGTGGCGCCGTAGATGCCCGACGTCAATTTCAAGTTCAGTTCGCTGTAAGCGTGGATGTATTCATACACCTGGAAGCCCATGAAGATGGCGCCCAGCACGATGGTGGCAAACAGGAACAGGGCCGTCATGGCGCGGTGACCGGCGCGCAAGGCGTGGTGCGAGATGGTCAGCGTGACGCCCGACGTCAGCAGCAAGGCCGTGTTGATGGTTGGAATCCAGAACGGCGTCATGGTGGTGAATTCCTGCACCGTGCCGGCCGGGCCCGTATTGCCCCAGTGGGCGGCGAAATCGGGCCAGATCACCTTGTGGTCGAGGTCGGCCAGCCACGGCATCGAGATGCTGCGCGCATAGAACAGGGCGCCGAAGAAGGCGGCGAAGAACATGACTTCCGAAAAGATGAACCAGCTCATGCTCCAGCGGAAGGAGTGATCGATGCGCTCGCTGTACAAGCCCTGCTCCGATTCGCTGATGGCGTCGCCGAACCAGAAATACAGCACCAGCAGGATGCCGGCGATGCCCAGGTAATTCACGTACGGGCCCCAGGAGACGTCGTTGACCCAGGCCGAGGCGCCGATCATGGTCAGCAGCAGGCTGGCGCCGCCCAGCATGGGCCAGCGCGACGGGCCGGGCACGAAATAATAGGGTACGGCGGCGTGGTTGGAACTCATCATCATCTCCTCAAAAACTTATAGGGTGGTTTTTTATAATTTATAAAACGACGAATTTAACAATTGAAATCAGGATGCCGATCAGGCAAGCCACCACCAGGAAACCGGCGATGACGATGTGCACGGGATTGAGCTTGGCCGAATCCGTGTCGAAATCGCTCTTGCGGCGCAGACCCGTGAATGACCACACGACGGCCCGCAGCGAATACAGGAACGACGCTTTTTCCGGTTTGGCGGATTCGCCCATGGCACTCTCCTATTGGACGGCCGGCGTCTGAGCCTGGCTCAGACCGGCAATCTCGAAAAACGTGTACGACAGGGTGATGGTCTTGACCTCTTTCGGCAGGGCCGGGTCGAGGAAGAACACCACCGGCATCTGCCGCGCTTCCTTCGGTTTCAAGGTCTGCTGCTTGAAGCAGAAGCACTCGACCTTCTTGAAATGCGGCGTGGCGCTCTGCGGCGCGTAACTGGGGATGGCTTGCGCATTGACGACGCGGTCTTGCGTGTTGACCACTTCATACATGACGGTCACCAGCTCGCCCGGATGCACTTGCATGCTCGACACGGTCGGGCGGAAGCGCCATGGCCCCTGCGCATTGCCGTCGAACTCGACGGTGATGCTGCGCGTCGTGTCGACTTGCGTATTGTTGTCGTAGGCTACCGTGCCATCTTTTTGCGTCAGCACGTTGATGCCCATCACTTCGCAAATCTGCTTGTAGACGGGAATCAGGGCATAGCCAAAGCCAAACATCAGCACGGCAATGACGAGCAGCTTGCCCAGCATCTTGCGGTTCAGGCCGCGTGTTTCCTGTTGGTGGGGCGTCGTCACGACAGCCACAGCCGCTTGGCGAAGACGGACAGGAAGAAGAAGGCCGCCAGGGCCCCCAGTATCAGTCCCGTACGCAGGTTGTTCGGTTTCTTGCGCTCAGTTTTCACTTCGGTCATGGCAGGCACTCTATTCAAAGGGGCCGGCAGCGGCGCCGGCCCGTGACACTGGCATTACTTGCGGATGACTACTTGACGGTAGGCGGCGTTTCAAACGTGTGGAAAGGCGCCGGGCTCGGCACGGTCCATTCCAGGCCTTCCGCGCCTTCCCATGGTTTCGCCGGGGCAGCCTTGCCGCCGCGGATGGTCGGCAAGACAACGAAGAACAGGAAGTACACCTGCATCAGGCCGAAACCGAAGCCGCCGATCGAGGCGATCATGTTGAAGTCGGTGAACTGCGCCGGATAGTCGGCGTAGCGGCGCGGCATGCCGGCCAGGCCCAGGAAGTGCATCGGGAAGAAGGTCACGTTGAACGTGATCAGCGACAGCCAGAAGTGGATCTTGCCGCGCGTCTCGTTGTACATGTGGCCCGTCCATTTCGGCGACCAGTAGTAGAAGCCGGCAAACAGGGCAAACAGCGAACCGGCCACCAGCACGTAGTGGAAGTGCGCCACCACATAATAGGTATCCTGCAGCTGGATGTCGATCGGCGTCACGGCCAGGATCAGGCCCGTGAAGCCGCCCATGGTAAACACGAAGATGAAGCCCACCGAGAACAGCATCGGCGTCTCGAACGTCATGGAACCCTTCCACATCGTGGCGATCCAGTTGAACACTTTCACGCCCGTCGGCACGGCGATCAGCATGGTCGCGTACATGAAGAACAGCTGGCTGGTCACCGGCATGCCGGTAGTAAACATGTGGTGCGCCCAGACGATGAAGGACAGGATGGCGATGGAAGCCGTGGCGTACACCATCGAGGCATAGCCGAACAGGGGTTTGCGGGCAAACGCGGGCAGGATCTGCGAGACGATGCCGAAAGCCGGCAAGATCATGATGTAGACCTCGGGATGGCCGAAGAACCAGAAGATGTGCTGGTACATGACGGGATCGCCGCCGCCTGCCGCGTTAAAGAAGGACGTGCCGAAATGGCGGTCCGTCAGGGTCATGGTAATGGCGCCAGCCAGCACCGGCATGACGGCGATCAACAGATACGCGGTAATCAGCCAGGTCCAGCAGAACATCGGCATTTTCATCAGGGTCATGCCAGGGGCGCGCATGTTCAGGATGGTGACGATGATGTTGATCGAACCCATGATGGACGAGGCGCCCATCAGATGCATGGCAAAAATGGCCATGTCCATGCCAGGGCCCATCTGCGTCGACAGCGGCGCATACAGGGTCCAGCCGGCGGCGGTGGCGCCGCCCGGCACGAGGAAGGACGTGGCCAGCAGCAGCGCAGCCGGCGGCAGCAGCCAGAACGAGAAGTTGTTCATGCGGGCAAACGCCATGTCGGACGCGCCCACTTGCAGCGGGATCATCCAGTTGGCGTAGCCGACGAAGGCCGGCATGATGGCGCCAAACACCATCACCAGGCCGTGCATGGTGGTCAGTTGATTAAAAAATTCTGGGTGGAAAAATTGCAAGCCTGGGTGAAACAGTTCCGTACGGATCATCAGGGCCAGCACGCCGCCCGACAGCAGCATGATGAACGAAAACCACAGGTACAAGGTACCGATATCCTTGTGGTTGGTGGCAAACAGCCAGCGGCGGTAGCCGGTCGGGTGGTCGTGGGCATGGTCGTGATCGGCGTGGTCCAAGGTACTCGTGCTCGTGCTAGTACTCATCTGCGGCTCCTAATTACTTGCGTGCAGCCACGACTTCGGCTGGTTGAACGATGTTCTCTGCGGCCTTGTTCGACCAGGTATTGCGCGTGTAAGTGATCACTGCGGCAATTTCCGTGTCGGACAGCTGTTTCCATGCTGGCATTTCAGCGGGATACTTGCCGCTCTTTTGCCCGTTCAGCAAGACGTGGATCTGATCCGCTTTCGGACCGTTCACCACGGCCGAGCCATCCAGCGGTGCAAACGCACCGGGCACGCCCTTGCCTGTCGCCTGGTGGCAGACCACGCAGTTGGCTGCATACACTTTCTCGCCCTTGACCTTCAATTCGTCGATGGTCCACACCTTGCTTGGATCATCAGCCAATGCGGCCATTTCCTTTTGTTTTACATCAACCCAGGCCTTGTAATCGTCGGCCGAGACGACCTTGACGACGATGGGCATGAATGCATGTTCCTTGCCGCACAGTTCGGCGCAATTGCCGCGGAAGGTGCCGATATGGTCGGCCTTGAACCAGGTGTCGCGCACGAAACCGGGAATCGCATCTTGCTTGACGCCAAAGGCAGGCACGGACCAGGCGTGGATGACGTCGTTGGCCGTCAGCACCACGCGGATCTTCTTGTTAACCGGCACGACGACTTCATTGTCGACTTCGATCAGGTAGTTTTCGCCCCGTTTTTCCGTCGGCGGCGCGCCTGGCGCACCCACTTGCGAGCGCGGCGTGGCCAGGTTGGAAAGGAAGGAAATGCCTTCGCCCTCGCCTTTCAGGTAGTCATAGCCCCATTTCCACTGCATGCCGGTGGCCTTGATGGTGATGTCGGCGTTCGACGTGTCCTTCATGCCGACGACCGTGCGCGTGGCAGGCAGGGCCATGCCGATGACGATCAGGAAAGGCACGACGGTCCAGGCGATCTCGACGGTGGTGCTTTCGTGGAAAGTGGCCGGTTTGTGGCCCAGGGACTTGCGGTGCTTGAAGATGGAATAAAACATGACGCCGAACACGGCCACGAAGATCACCAGGCAGATGATCATCATCAGGGTGTGCAAATCGTAGATTTCATGGGCGATCTGTGTCGCCGGCGGTTGCAGATTCATTTCGAACGGCACGGGACCGCCGGTGCCGGGATAGGTGCTGGCAGCCGGTGCCGCCGTGGCCCATCGCCCGATGCCAAACGCTGTCAAAGACAGCCCGAGCAGCAACGATTGAAGTCGCTTTGCATGTGTCATGTTTTCCCCAACCACCCAAAAATAATGATATTTTAAACGGCTGCGGACTTCTCCGTACTGGACCGCTGCCGCTCCTCCATGAAAGCAACACGGCCGGAATGCGGCCATGTGCGTCAAGCACCAGCGAATTCCATGCTGGCTGCGGCAGCAAAAACGGCGGCGCGCAACCATGCTGGAACCCTGTTTTTCTTCCCCACACTGAAATGGCCTCGTGTGGAAGATGGTTACTATACTAATGCAGTAACTTCGAATTAGTCTTGCTTTGTTTTTTTTATTTTGTATGCAGCCCTTGTTTTTTCTACTTAACAAGCTGACAAACAATCAACGATTATAATCAAGTAAACTTGAATCCATCAAGCAATAATCGGCTTTGTGCGCGCCCTTCTCCCGGCCGCCGCGCGCTTTGCAACGGTTGCTGCAACATCCATGCGCGGATGGCGACCAAGTGTCGGTTTCTTTATGCTTTTATTTAGGCTTGCGCGGTAAATCAAAGCGGATGATGGCTTCGCCATTGCGCGTCACGCGCGGTGCGGGACGGAAGGCGTGGCCATAGATCACCTCGAAACTCAGGCCCAGCTTGCCATCGGGGCGGCGCCTCTTTTCCAGCGCATCGAGCATGCGCTGCCAGGCCGCCTTGCCCATCAGGCCGCGCCGGCGCGTGGTCAGCGGATTGCCGCCGAAGGCGCGCACGTCCGCCAGCAGTTTTTCCGCCGTGTCGTAGGTGACGGTGATGATTTCCATGTCCAGCACGGGCGTGGAAAAGCCTGTCTCGACGAGCATGTCGCCAAAGTCGTGCATGTCGACAAAGGGCAAGGCGTGCGGATAGAGATCCGCTTCGGCGAAGGCGTCGCGCACTTCGCGGAAGGTGTCGGGGCCGAAACAGGAAAACATCAGCAAGCCGTCGAGGCGCAGCGCGCGCCGCCATTCGGCAAACACGCGGTCGGGCTGGGCATGCCAGTGCAGCGCCAGGTTGGACCACACGAGGTCGATGCTGCCCTGCGCCAGCGGCAGGTCGCCCAGGTCGCCGCACAATAAATCCACGCCCGCCTTGGCCGGCAAGAGTTTGCTGAGGAACTGGTTCAGGCTGGCCAGTTTCGACGCGGGCGCGCGCGCCGCCTGCATCATCGCTTGCGCTGCATCGAGACCGATAATCTGCGCTGCGGGATAATCCTTTTGCAACTGCGCCAAATCCGCGCCGGGGCCGCAACCCGCGTCGAGCACACGGTGCGGCGTGATTTTCACCAGCTCCAGGCGCTCGTGCATGCGTGCCGACACTTCGCGGCGCAGGAAGTCCGACGGCGCGACGCGCGCCGGACGGGAAAAGAAATCGCGTACTTGCACCGCATCGATGGGCGCACTCATTTTGGGCGGACTGGTGGGAACTGGCATGTTGAATCGGGTGAGGTGAGATAATGTCGGCAGTGTACATGGAACGACGCCATCGCGATGCGGACCGCCACCGGGCACCGCCTTGACGCCGCCTGGCAAGCGCTGCGACTGTGGCTGGGCGCCACGGTGCTGCCGGCGCAATGCGCGCTGTGCGGCATGGGCTGCCCGGAAGTGCTGTGTTCGCCCTGCCGCGCCCAATATCTGACGCAAGGGCGCCCCCGCTGCCGCCAGTGCGCCAATCCGCTCGACGATGCGGCGCGGCTGTGCGGACGCTGCGTGCGCCAGCGGCCCGCGTATGACGCCACCGTCACGGCGTTTGATTATGCGGCGCCCGTCGACCAGTTGCTGCTGCAGCTGAAATTCGGCGCGCGCCTGGCGCTGGCGCCCCTGTTGGCAGAACTGTTGTATGTTGCCATTCGGCAACAGCAAGCGTGGGAAGCGCCGCAGCTGCTGTGTCCCGTGCCGCTGGGCCCGGCCCGGCTGGCCGAACGGGGTTTTAACCAGGCGCTGGAAGTTGCCCGTCCGCTGGCGCGCCTGCTGGACGTGCCTTTACAGCCGCGCCTGGCGCTGCGCGTGCGCGAAACCCGGGCGCAAAGCGGCGTGGCGCCGCAGGAACGGCAAGCCAACCTGGCGCACGCGTTTGCCATCGCGCCCGAACATGGGGCCTTGTTACAAGGATGCCATGTGGGCATCGTCGACGACGTGATGAGCAGCGGCCATACCGTCCACGCGCTGGCCGCCGCCTGCAAGAGCGCAGGGGCGACCAGGGTCAGCATCCTGGTCGTGGCGCGCACGCCGCCGCACTAGAACCGCATCAGATTCGCTATATATATGAGGAGAGCATTTTGTTTCACGTTGTTTTGGTAGAACCTGAAATCCCGCCCAATACGGGCAACGTCATCCGCCTGTGCGCGAACACGGGCGCGCAGCTGCACCTGGTCGAACCGCTGGGCTTTCCGCTCGACGATTCCAAGATGAAGCGCGCCGGCCTCGATTACCACGATTACGCCAACATGAAGGTGCACAAGAACTGGGCAGCGTTCCTGGCCGACACCCAGCCCGACCCGGCCCGCATGTTCGCCATGACGACGCGCGGCTCGCGCCCGTTCGGCGACGTGGCCTTCCTGCCGGGCGACGTGTTCGTGTTTGGTTCGGAAACAAAAGGCCTGGACCCGGCCTTGCGCGACGGCTTTCCTGCCGAACAGCGCATCCGCCTGCCGATGCGCCCGGACAACCGCAGCTTGAATCTGTCGAACACGGTGGCTGTCGTCGTCTACGAAGCCTGGCGCCAGCACGGATACGCCGGTGGCGCGTAGCTGACACCTCACCCAGTCTACTGCGCGGCGCGCTTTGCGGCCGGCGATGCTCGCGCTACTAAAGTAGCGCTGCGCTTCTCGGCCACAAATCATCGCCGCTCGCTACGACTGGATGAGATGTTGAGACTCCTGCAATCTCCCTTTACCGCTGCGCCAATTGCTGCGCCGCGCCGCTATTGTCATCCAGCATCACCAGCTGCGTGCGCAGGTCGCGCGTGGCGGCCAGCTTGCCGTTCACGTACAGATTCGTCTTGACGCCGTACACGCCTTGCGACACGCCGGCAGGCAAGGTCAGCTCGAACGAGTTTTCAAAGCGCCCGCCCGACTTGTTGCTGCTGGCCAAGGCTTTCGAACCGGACTTGAAGGGCTGGCCTTGCGGATCGAGCACCACCAGCTCTTCGCGCACGTCGTTGACGCTTTGCGCGCTGCCGTTGACCAGCTCCACCACGGAATTGACCTTGAACGGCTGGCCGCGCTTGACGGTCGACGCGCTCAGCTGCGGCGTGTACGACACCACTTGCGGCTCGCGCGGCAGCGCGCCGCGCGTGCGGATGTAGTCGCGGTCCGCCTGCGCCGCCGTCTTGGTCTGGCGCGAATTGACATTGATGGCCAGGCAACCGGCCGCCGCCAGGCCGCCGCCGATGGCGGCCCCCTTCAGCGCGCCATTCTTGCCGCCCGCCAGCGCACCCAGCAATGCCCCCACTGCCGCGCCGGCAGCGGCCGTCGCGCCCACGCTGCACGGGTCCTCATCCGTGGCCGCCTGGGCGCCACCTTGCGGATAGGAACTGTCCTGCCGCACGCCGTTCGGATTCATCGGCGCCGTGGCGCAGCCGGCCAGCATGGCCGCGATGGTCAGCGCAGCGGCCGTCCGCAAGGTGGTGTGATTCAGCATGGTGACTCTCCAGATGACTAATTGATCGTTGTTTCCGTCTGCAACACTTGCCGTTCGCGCTCGCGGATGCGGCGCGACAGATTGTCGATGCGCGCATTGCCCGGATCGACGCGGCGCGCGCTTTCCAGATACGTCTTGGCCGCATCGAACTTACCTTCCAGCAAAGAACGCTCGGCATCGCGCAAGAACGCTTGCGCCATCTCGCCGCGCATGGCCGCGCCGCTGTCGACGGGCGCCGTTTCCTGTGGGCGGCGTTCAGCCACCGCTGTTCGTTCGACCGCGCGCGCGGGCGCCGGTTCCGTGGGCACGACGCGGGCCGGTGCCGTTTCCACCGGCGCCGGGACCGGTGCAGCGACGGACGCGGGCGCCGACAGCGCCTGCACATCGGCCCTCAACTGCGGCAATTCCGCCGCTTCGCGGTCGATGGCTTCCAGCCTGGCGATGCCATTGCCGGCCGCCGTCGCATCCTTGCCGTCCAGCGCCTGGCGCACGCCCACCAGCACGGACGCGGCTGCCGCTTGCTGGCGCGCCAGCTGCTTGCGCAGGGAATCCACGCTGGCAGCGCCCGCGCAATCGGCGTCGAGCGCGGCGATGCCCCTGGCCGCGCTTTGCAATTGATGGCCATCAATATGGCGTTCGATGGCGCGCACGCCCCGCTGGCAACTGCCCGATGCGGCGCCGGCCTTGCCGATCGCCGCCTGCAAATCGTCCGCCTTGGCGCTGGACTTGCCCGTGCACACATTCTTCGCCGTCGCCAGCTTTTGCCGGGCGCCATCCAGGCTGCCATTTGCCACCAGCTTCAAGCCGCTGTCGATGGCGTCGTTGCAAGCCGATTCATTCTTGCCGCCCGGCTTGCCATTCATGTAGACGATGACGGCCGCCAGCACGGCGGCGGCGCCCAGCCAGCGCAGCCACTTGCGCGGCGGTGGCGGCGGTACCGGTGTTGCCGGGGCAGGCGCCGGTGGAAGCACAGGCGCGGGCACGGGCTTCGGCGCCGCTTGCGGCGGCACCGGCTTGGCTGGCGGTACTGGCGCCGGCTTCGGCGGCGCTTTCGGCGCAGGCGCAGGCGCAGGCGTCACCGGCACGGGCGGCGGCTTGGGCGCAGGTGGCGGCGCTACCGGCGCAGGCGCAGGGACGGGCAGCGGCGGCGGCACGGCCGCGGCTGGCTTGGCAGCGCCCGCCATGGCGTGACCGCAGTACGGGCAATGGCTGACAACGGTCCACAGGCCCGTCTTGCATTTGTTGCAGATATCCAAAACTAATCCTTCATTCCAACGTCATTCCAGCGTTCACAAGGGCGGCGGCATCAACGGTGGCGGCGCGCCGAGGAACAAGGGCGCCAGTTCGGGGAACTGGGCCAGGTCGGCCCAGGCCGGCAAACCGGCGCGCCACACCTTGGTCGTGGCTGGCACGACTTGTCCCGCCTGCACGTACTGCACGATCTGCTGGGCCGTGAACGGTCCCTGCTGCTGGCCGTTGATGCCCAGGAAGTACTGGTATTCCACCAGCGGCGGCGGCATGCCGCCCAGTGGTGGCGGCGCCATGCCGAACGCGGCCGCCGCCGGCGCAGCCGCCGCTCCGGCCGGACGCAGCAATTGCTCCAGGCGCCCCGCTTCCAGCATTTCCGGCTTGATCGCATACTTCAGGCGCGGCTGGCCGTCCGCTTCCGGTTCGCGCACTTCCCAGTCGTAGGCATCGCTATCGGAGTCGCCGATGACGTTGGCCCACTCCTTCAGCCGGCCCAGCAAGGCTTGCACCGTGCGGTCGAGCTCGTCGCTGGCCATGCCCTTGCGGCGCGCCGACTCGCGCAGGCGCGTGCCCACTTCGGCGGAAATGGCGCTGCCAAAGCCGATGTAGGGCAGCTGCGAGCCATCGGCTTGCGCCACCAGCTTGGGCGCATACACGCCCCGCTCGTAGTATTTTGCCAGCGCCGCCATGGCCGCCGTCTGCACGGCGTCAAGCGCCGTCAATTTTTCTTCGATACGCAGGGCGATATTTTTCTCGTACGAGGCGGGCATGCCGTTCTGGCGGATGGCCCGTTCGTTGCCGATGCGGCGCAAGTCGCCCGGTTCGACGGCAAACTGGTACTGGCCCGGCGGCACGACCCGGCCCGTGTGGCGCGTCAGCACGCCCAGCATGATCGCTTGCAGGAATTCGCCGAAGTCTTCCGCCAGGCGCTTCATCTCGTCCGTGTTCGGCGCGATCGGGTGCGTGAATTGCGTTGGATCAATGTGCGTGTGGGTCGGCGCCTTGTCGTTGTCGCCTTCCTTGCGGTAACTGGTGCGCCAGCCTTCCAGGCCGCGCAGCACCGTCATCGGCACGCCGGCCAGTTCGCAATAGCAGACGGCGCGCCCGCGGATGCCCGTTTCGACGATTTCCAGCTGGCTCACCGTGATGCCCACCTGGGTCGGCACGCACGATTCGAGCTCGGCGCCGAACTTCGCCTTGAAGGCGGCCGCATTGGCCACGCCGATCACGCACTTGAACTGGTCCGACACGACCGTGAAGTCGCCCGCCATATTGGCGTCGATCCACGGCATGGAGCAGGCCAGCAGCTTGCGGAAGCGGTCCAGGCGTTCGGACACATCCATCTGTTCCAGCGCTTCGAACAACGGTTCGGGCGTGCTCGTCGCCCCTTCCGCCAGGCCGGCAGTAGCGATCATGTTTTCCGCCATGCGCGTAACCTTGGCCAGGATCAAGGCCCGTTGCGCCGGTTCGCCCAACATGGGGAACAGCGCTTTCGAGCCGCCCATGTCCTTGAACGCTTCATCGGCCCACTGGCGCAAGGTGGCCGCCGACGGCAGCGCGATGTCTTTTTCCGTGACGGGAATGACGATCAGGGTCGCGTGTTCCTTGTCCATATCCTTTTGCAGGATGGTATTGGCCGTTTTCAACTCCGTCAGCATGGCCAGCACGCCTTCGCGGCCCGATTGCAGCTCGCCCACCAGGCCATTCCACTGGGCCCGGCCTTGCGCATCGACGCCGACCCGGTTGCCCAGCCAGCGCGACAGCTCGCCCAGCAGGAGCACGGACTCGTCTGCCGCCTTGGCGCGCAAGTGGAATTTCAGCGCATTCGCCATTTCCGTGCGTAAATGGTCCATCACCACGCCCGCCTGCTTTTCGCCATTGCTGAGGAAACCGAAGGTGCTGCGCGTCTGTTCCAGGTTGTTCAACAGGCGCTCGTATTCGCGCGAGCGCACGGCTTCCTTGATTTCGCGGTAGCGCTCGGCATTGTTGCCGATCTGCGCCGTCAAGCCGCTGCCCGGCGCCTCGATGCGGTCCTTGATCTGTTCCACCAGCGACAGCACGTATTCCAGGCCGCCGAATTCTTTATTGTCAAGATAGCCATACAGCTGGTCGCGCACGACTTTCTTGACGTCTTCCAGCACTTCGCGGCGCCGCTTGCTGATGCGGTCTTCCGTCGTGTCGGCCGTGGAATCCTGGTCGCGCACGGCGTCGCGTTCCAAATGCTTCATGGCGTCGCGCACCTGCGCCGGCCATTCGCTGCGGTCGAAACCCGTGCGGATATCGTTGATGCGCGTATTGACCCGGTTTTCCACGCCGGCCAGCAAGTGGCCGTGGCGGTCTTCCAGCAATTCGTCGACGACGCGGAAATCGATGAAGTCGCCGCTGGAGCGCTTCAGTTCGATGCTCTTGTCGGAAAACTCGGGGAAATCGCTGAACGGCGTGCCCTTCAGGAACATATTAGCGGCGAGGAAATTGTCGCGTTGCGTATCCGTGGCCCGGTTGGCGCCCGCATCCGTGCCGCCCACGCCAAAGAACGCTTGCAGCATGGCGCCAGCCCAGCGGTGGGCCCGCTCGTCGCGCGCCGCTTCCTGGCGCGTATCGAGCACGGCCATGCCGAACGAGGAAAAGCGCTTCGAGAAATACAGGCGCATGTCGCCGAAGCGGTCTTGCGGCACGGGCGCGTTGTACAGCGAATTCTTGTGCTGCGCCTGGTTGACGGCGATCGAGCGCTTGGCGCGCGCGAAGTCGGCCGAGGCGAAATCCTCGAACAGCGAATCGGCCACCATGTGGTAGACGTCGCTGACATCCTTGGTATGCTGCTGGGCAAGATTGCCCGAATCGATCAGGTAAACCTCGCTGTACGGTTCGCGCGTCAGTTCCGGGCGGTCATACGCATCCCAGCGGCCCACATAGCCCTTGTTGCCCATCATCGCCGATTCCAGCTCCATCAGCGCCGCATAGCCGTTGGCCTCGACCCGGTCCTTGTTGGCCTTGGTGTAGCCGGTCGGCAAGAACAGCATCAGCTCCACGTCGGCCGCGCCCACTTCGCTGCGCGCCAGCCAGCGCGCCAGCAAGCCCATGTCCAGGAAGGAACCGGAACCCGTGCCGCCCGCAACGGAACCGACGATGACGATGCGGAAACGGTTCGTTTCCATGCGCAAGCCCAGTTCGGCCAGCTGGCGCTCGTGCGACAGGCCCGCCTTCAGGGCTTTCAATTTCAAGCGGATCTTGTCGCGGATCTTCGCGTACTTGTCAAAGAAATACAGGCGCGACACGGCGCGGATCTGGCCCGCGCCGCTGCTCATGTCGAAACGCAATTCGCGGATGCGCTGCGGCGTCAGCGGCAGCCATTCCTTGATATGCGGATATTTCTCCAGAGAATCTTCATCACGGCTGTACTTGTCCATGTCGAACGATTCGACCACCTTGTCGTCATCCGTGAACTTCACCTGGTCGAACTGCAAGTCCTTCGCCTGCGACTCGCCGCTTTCGATCACGGCGCCATTGTCGAGGTCGAAATGGATGAATTGCGCGATGGGAAAATCGGCCAAGCCCTCGATGCGCGTGCGGTTGCCCGCGCCGCCCCACAGGGTGTTGAGGATGCGCCGGCGCACGCGCATCAGCACTTGCATGCCCGTGCCGCCGATGCCGATGAACAGGGTCGGGCGCAGTTCGATAATCTTGTCCTGCTTGCGCTCGCTGGCGCCGCCGGTGATGGTTTGGTTCAGGTTCTCTGCCATGGTGATTCCTTCGATGATGCGTGCAACGGCGTGTTCTTAGCGGCGGCTGGAGGTAAAGGTCAACAACAGTGCAACGAGGCCCACCAGCACCAGCGGGCCCATGAACAGTGGCGCAAGGAATTTATGCGCATTCACGGCAGCCAGCACGACACCCGTCGCCAGGCTGGCCAGGAAGATGAACAGCCACCAGCCCGAGGCATTGGCCTTGTTCGGCGGCACGCGCTTGGCTACCAGGCCATTCGCATAGGCATTCTTGGCAAAGAAAAAGGCAATGAACAGCAGCAACAGCACCACGCCGCCGACCAGGGTGTCGCGCGACGAGGTATCGGTCGTGCCGGCTGCATCAAACGCGGGCGCAGCTTCGGTCGTTGCGGTGGCGGCGCTGGCCGCGGTGGCAGCGTCCGCGGCGGGCGGCGCCGACGCCGACGCCGGGGCCGTTACCGGGGCCGGCAAGGTAAAACCTGCGTTGTCTTTCGGAGTGTCTTGCGCCATGGTATGCCTCTATTGAATGGAAGGAATTTTTAAGGAATCTGTGTTCAGGCCAGGGTCAAGGCATGGCCTTCGGCCACGCGCACGACGGCCGGCTTGCCCAGGCCACGCTTGAGTTCGCCAATGTCGCGGCCGTCATCGTCGCGGATCTGCACGCTTTTAAATGGTTTTAATAACACTTGCCGCTGCACGCCGTCGGCCATCACCTTGTAGCGCGTGGCGCGCGTGCTGACCAGGCCCAGCGCCAGCAAGCCCAGCACGAGCGCCAGCACGCCGCCCAGTATCACCAGCACGGGCAGCAGCGGATACTGGATGCGCACCAGCAGCGGTATCGTCGCCTGCGACGCGCGCACGCTGTCGGGCGGCGTAAACATGCCGGAAATCGGGTCGCCAGGGAACAATTCCTGCAAATCCTTGCCGAAGCTGGACGCCAGCGCCAGCCGCTGTTCCGACAGGCCCACCTGCGCCTGCATCGGCAGCAGCACCTGCTTGCCCATGGCGGTGATCGCCTGCGCCGACCACGGCGACGGAATTTGCGCCATCGGCAGCGCGAACTGCACTTGCACGGACTGGCTGGCGCCCGGCTGCAACTGGCGGATTTGATCTGGCGCAACGTGCAAGGGCGCGTTCTGCCCGGCCAGGCTGGCATGCACCCTGGCGCTGTCGATCACGTATGGGAAAAACATGTTTTGCAAGGAGGCCTGCAGCACCACTTGCGGCACCAGGTTCGCCGCATCGACGTCGAGCACGATGGTGCGCCCATCGCGGCCCAGGCTGGCGTGCACGTTGGCGCTGTTCTTGACGGATTGCGGCACGATGCGCACGGCATCCTGGTCCACCGGTTTCAAGCGCGCGGGCGGACGCGTCAGCACTTGCGACAGCCGCCCTTCGGCCAGGATGCGGGTCAAGGCCTCGGATGCAGGCTGGCCATACGCGAGCGCATACACCATCAAGCCCTTGGCGCTGTACAGCTTGCCCTGCACGGGCATGCGCAGCGGAAACACCACCGTCTTGGTGATCGACGGTTCCAGGTGCAGCAGGCGGTAAAAGTCGCGGTTGCGCTCGGCCGTCTGGCTGTCGTTGTTCGGGCTGTTCTTGTTATTGGTAAATATCCACACGATGCCGGACGCGGACTGGAACGGGCCCGTGATGGTTTTTGTCACGGCTTCCTGGAAATCCGTGTCGGCCAGCGCGCCGCCGGCGCCCTTGCGCGCCAGGCCCAGGCTGGCCAGCTGGCCCGCCACGCCGGCGCCGCCCTGCCCTTGTCCCAGCAGCGACGGCGACACGTGCGCGCCGCTGCTCTGGCTGAAGGCCAGGGTATACACTTTATCGGACGGGTTTGTGGCAGCCTGCGCCACGGCGCCCACCAGGGCTTTCAGCTGCGAGTGTTCATCCGTGTAGAACGGCTCCATCCAGCCCGAATTCTGCACGAGGAACGCTTGCTGGATGCCGGCTGCCTGCGCGCTGGCGCTGGCGAAGGCGAGGAAGGCGGCACCGGCCGCGATCAGGACGCGCGCTTTCATGCCTGCAAGGCCCAGCCATCGATACGCGACAGCAGCGGGTGGTAAGCCCACAGCGTACCTTCATGCACAAACAGGCGCACGCGCCACGGTTCGCTGACGGCAAAGGTATGGAACACGTTTTCGCGCAATTCGTCGTCCTGCACCAACTGGGCCGCCAGGCGATCGTTCGAGCGCAGCACGCTCGACAGGCCGGCGCTGGTGGCAAACTTCACGCCGAAGACGCTGTTGCCCACACTCGATTCCAGCAGCGGCATGACGGCCTGGTTCTTGCCGCCGTCGTCGCCGTGTTCCGGCTCTTCCCACGGCGCCGTTTTCAGCTTGGTGGCGAAGCGGTAATTGAAGCTGCCCGAGCACAGGCGCGGCGCCAGCGCGTCGGCCCGTTCGGACTGCGCGCCCAGTTTCACGTAGACATAGGTGCCGCGGCTGCGCTCGAAGCACAGCTGCCACAGGCCGCCGTCGCGCGACACGTAGGGGCTGCCGAATTCGAAATGCGGCACCAGCCCTTCGGGCCAGGGGGTGAACGAGGCGGCCACGTTGCCGTCCGGCTGCAATTGCAGGCGCAGCTGGCCGTTGGCGCAAGGCCACACGGCCATGCGGTTGTAGGCGACGGGCGCGCTGACGGCGCCCAGGTCAACCACGCCGTCGAGCAGCACGTCGCTGCCCGGCTTTTGTTGCGCATCAAGGTTGACGAAGCGGATGCGGCCATCGTCGTCGCGCAGCGGCGCCCACAGACGGTTCTGGAACCAGACGGGCGCGGCCGCGCACGGCGCGCCGCCCACGTGCTCGACCACGTAGGTCAGCGACGGCACGTCGGGACGGATGCAGGCCAGGCCATGGCTGGTCGGCAAGACCAGCACGCTATTGAACTCCGGCACCAGCTCGGCGCGCCAGGCGCCGTGGGCCAGGTCCGATTCGGCAAGCAAGCTGCCATAGTCGGGGTCCAGCGCCAGCCAGCGTTTCGAGGCGGGCAACCAGGCGTGCAAGACGGCCTTGCGCGGGTCGAGCGCCAGCAGCGCGGGCGCGCTGGTGCCGAACTGGGCGGAAAAGAATTCGTATTCGCCGGGCGGCGGCATCGGCAGCGAGACATCGGCCTGCGCATGCTCTTCGCGCGCGCGCTGGTCGGCCAGTTTCAGGGGCGTGCTGGCCTGGCGCAAGCCGGACGGGCCCGTTGGCGGCACGTCGCTGACGGGAGATGCGCCGTAGGGCGGCACCCAGGGCGGCGTGGCGGCCGTGTCGGGCGGCACTTGCAAGGCCGCCCCCGAGGCGGGGTCGAACGCGAATTCGGGCGGGAACTGGCGCACGGGCGCACCGGCGGCTGCGGGCAGGCGCCGCGCATGCATCAGCTTGCCGATATCGGCATGGCTCACCAAGGGCGAGACGTTCTGGCCATCCGCGCTGCGCTGCATGGTCCACGCACCCTCGTCATCCACGTGCCAGGCGCCGGAAGGCAGTGGCCAATCCCCAGAAGTTTTATGATCCATTTATTTTCTATGACTAGCAATGCATTCAGACGATGTAACGTGCTGGGGCTGTCGAAACGAAGTCGCAGCCCTGGCAGTTCTCATAGTAACGTCTTTTTATCTGTATGGAAACATTGACGAGCTTCCTCAGCCTTGCTGCGTCCGCACTTTCGTCAACAGCTTGGTGGTCGAGCGGTCATGCTCGAAATCGATGGCCACGGCCTGGCCGCCATACGCCAGCACGGCGCGGCCTTCGGGAATGGCCGCCATGTCGTAGTCGCCGCCCTTGGCATAGATTTCCGGCTCGATATCCTGCACCACTTCCAGGGCGCTATCTTCCGAGAACGGCACGACCAGGCTCACCGCTTCCAGCGCGGCCAGCACGGCCATGCGGTCTTCGCAGCTGTTCAGGGGACGGTCATCGCCCTTTCCCAGGCGTTTCACCGAGGCATCGGTATTCACGGCAACGATCAGCGAGGCGCCCAGCGCGCGCGCCTGGGCCAGGTAAGTCACGTGGCCGCGGTGCAAAATGTCGAACACGCCGTTCGTCACTACCACCGGTTTCGGCAGGGCTGCGGCGCGGGCGCGCAATTCGTCGCGGCCGCACAGTTTGTTTTCAAAATCAGGCATGGATATCTCTGGTTGGGTTAAATGGGGTCACGCCATGGTCGCACTCAGGCGTGGCTATCGCCTTGGATGCCGCCGGCATCCCGGCGCCAGGCATCGATCAGGGCCACGACGGCCGGTTCCAGGGTCTCTTCGGCGATGCGATCTTGCCGGTAATAAATCATCAGCGCATACACGCCGGCCAGGCGGCTGACGGGCGGCGACAGCGCATATTCGTTGCCGCGCGCCGGTTGCCTGGTACGCCAGTAATTGATCGCCGCTTCCAGCGCCTGCATCCGCAGTTCCATCGCCATCTCCCTTCGACGCCCGGTCCCGCATTATAGGGGGCGATCCGCTACAATACGCCATCGGCGCCACAGTTTCACGTTTGCGCCACCTTTCATTCATTGCAAGTAAGTACTTCCTGTGTTTCAATCAACCTATGACACTGACTGAACTGAAATATATCGTTGCAGTCGCGCGAGCGAAGCACTTCGGCCACGCCGCCGAAGCCTGCTTCGTTGCCCAGCCCACCCTGTCAGTGGCCATCAAGAAACTCGAAGACGAATTGGGCGTGGTCCTGTTCGAACGGGGCGGCGCGGAAATCTCCGTCACGCCCCTGGGCGCGCAGATCATTGCGCAAGCCGAGCGCGTGCTGGAACAGACGGCCGCCATCAAGGAACTTGCCAAGCAAAACAAGGACCCGCTGGCCGGCCCCCTGCGCCTGGGCGTGATCTACACGATCGGCCCCTACCTGCTGCCGCCCCTGGTCAAGGCCATGATAGACCAGGTACCGCAGATGCCCTTGATCTTGCAGGAAAACTTCACGGTTCGCCTGCTCGAATTGCTGCGCCAGGGCGAACTGGACGTGGCCATCATGGCCCTGCCCCTGCCCGAACACGGCATGGCCATGCAGGAACTGTATGACGAACCGTTCGTCGTCGCCATGCCGCGCCAGCATCCATGGACGGCGCGCGAGAAAATCGCCGCGCAAGACTTGAAATCGGAAACCATGCTGCTGCTGGGCAATGGCCACTGTTTCCGCGACCAGGTGCTGGAAGTGTGCCCCGAAATGGCGCGTTTTTCCTCGCCCGGCAATGGCATGCAGCGCACGTTTGAGGGTTCCTCGCTGGAAACCATCCGCCACATGGTGGCCAGCGGCATCGGCCTGACGGTCTTGCCGCGCGCCTCCGTCGCCAATATGCACGCCACCGACGGCATGCTCGAATACCGGCCCTTCGCCGCCCCCGTGCCCTCGCGCCGCGTGGTGATGCTGTGGCGCAAGAGTTTCACGCGCAAGGCCGCCATCGACGCCCTGTGCGCGGCCATCGCCAGCTGCAACTTGCCGGGCATTACGCCGCTGTGCGAGGATGAAGACTAGCGCCCCAGGCGCAAAATAGTACATTTACATACTATTTGCGATAATCGACCTTTCTCTTCAACAAGATCGAGTCTTCCATGAACAAGCTGGCGCTGTATTTCCGCCTGATACGGCTGGACAAGCCTATCGGTACCGTATTGCTGCTGTGGCCTACCCTGTGCGCGCTGTGGCTGGCGCAGCAGGGCGTGCCGGACTGGCGGCTGCTGCTCATCTTTACCCTCGGCACTTTCCTGATGCGCTCGGCAGGCTGCGCCATCAATGACTACGCCGACCAGGATATCGACAAATTCGTCAAGCGCACGGCCGAGCGTCCCATCACCAGCGGACGCATCAGCGGCAAGGAAGCGCTGGCCGTGGCCGGCGTGCTGACCGTGCTGGCCTTTTGCCTGATCCTGCCCCTCAACGCGCTGACCAAGCAGCTGTCCGTGGCCGCCGTCATCATCGCCGGCACCTATCCCTATTTCAAGCGTTTCTTTGCGATTCCGCAAGCGTATCTCGGCATCGCCTTCGGCTTCGGCATTCCCATGGGCTTTGCCGCCATCACGGATGCCGTGCCCGCCGTCGCCTGGCTGCTGCTGCTGGGCAATGTCTTCTGGGCCGTGGCCTACGATACGGAATACGCGATGGTCGACCGCGACGATGACTTGAAGATCGGCATCAAGACCTCGGCCATCACCTTTGGCCGCTACGACGTGGCCATCGTCATGGCCTGCTATGCCGTTTTCCTGCTGCTGTGGCTGGCATGCGGCTGGTATCTGGGCTTGCGTTACTGGTTCGTCGCGGGCTTGCTGGTGGCGGCCGGCTGCGCCGTTTATCACTACACCTTGATCCGCGCACGCGAGCGTATGCCGTGTTTTGCGGCATTCCGGCATAATAACTGGCTAGGAGCGGCGGTATTTGCGGGCGTGGTACTGGACTTTGCTTTCCGTTAAGCAATGACCCTTGCGCCGCGGTAGCCCTTGAGGCGGCGCAAGACAAGCCTGGCCGCAGCTGCCTACACTGGTATTTCACTGTGCAGTTTCACTTCCATGAGGTAATACATGAGCTCGATACATACCGGAAAATCCAGCAGCGACAGCATCCTCGCCGACGCCGACAAGGCCCGCGACAAACTGGTCGGCGACTTGAAGACCGTCATCGATGAAGCGGAAGGCTGGCTCGATGGCGCCAAGGATCAGACGGGCGAGAATGTCAAAGCCGTCAAGGACAAGTTCATCGCCACCCTGGAAACGGCCAAGAAAGACTTGATCAAGCTGGAAGAAGACTTGCTCGAACGGACCAAGAAGGCGGCCAAGGCCACCGACGAATACGTGCAGGACAATCCCTGGAAAGCCGTGGGCGCGGGCGCCGTCGTCGGCGTGCTGTTCGGTCTGCTGCTTTCCTCGTCGCGCCGCTAGATTGTAACGACGCGGTACCGACGGCGCAGGCCGTCACCTGACGCGAAAGGCAGCATATGGCTATCGTGCACCATGTCGCCCAAGTCGCAGCGACCCTCGCCGCCATCGTCCAGACCCGTCTGGCCCTGGCGGCCGTGGAAATGGAAGAAGAGTCGCTGCGCTTCCTGTCCTATCTGGCGCTGGCCATGCTGGCACTGTTGTGCCTGTTTGTCGGCCTCGTCTTGATCGTGTTCCTCGTCATCGTGCTGTTCTGGGATACGCACCGCATCGCCGCCATCGCCATTACGGCCGCCGTCTTCATCGTCGCCGCCATCGCCACCCTGCTGGGCGTGCGCGCCAGTTTCCGCAGCAAGCCGAAACTGCTTTCTTTTACACTTTCCGAACTGAACAAAGACCTGGACGAGCTGCAATTGCTGGCGCGCCGGGGATCGGAGCGGCCATGACCACGCACCCCACCAAATTGTCCAGCGTCCACACGGCCGCCAGCCTGGCGCAGCGGCGCGACGCGCTGCTGGCCGAATGCGCGCTGCAGCGCCTGGCCCTGGGCGTGCAGACGCGCCAGTTGCTGGAACCGCTGACGGGCGGCAATCTGCGCCACACCCTGGCCACGCGCTTTAAAATTCCCCTGATGGTGGGCGGCGCCGTGCTGGGCCTGGCGCTGGTACGTCCGCGCCGCATCCTGCCGCTGCTGCGGGCCAGCGGCGCGCTGCTCAAGCACGCCACCACGGCCATGCCCGTCCTGCTGGCGCTGGCGCAGCGTTTCAGCAAGAAAGAAACGCCGTCATAAAATATTTTGACCTGGCTGCATCCAAATGGCAGACCCATGCGTAGTAATGGTATCAACCAGCCGGTTGAGCCAACTACCAGGAGTTCGCCATGCTTGCCTTCACCGCCCCACGCCACGCCGTTCCCGCCCTCGCTGTGCTGGGCGCCGCCCTGCTGCTGAGCGCTTGCGCCCCCATGAGCGCGCGCTATTCGCAAGAACAATTACCGAACGCCGTCAAGGTACCCGATGGCCACCAGGTGGCCATGCAGACCGTGGGCGTGGGCAAGATCGCCTACGAATGCAAGGCCAAGAAAGACATGACGGGCCATGAATGGGTTTTCGTGGGACCGGACGCGGCCTTGAACGACCGCAGCGGCATGCAGGTGGGCACGTATGTCGGTCCACCGGCCACCTGGGCCAACCTGGACGGTTCGAAAGTGACGGCGACGCAAGTGGCCGTGGCGCCGGCCGGCGCGGGCAATATCCCGTACCAGCTGGTGAAGGCCAATCCGGCCACGGGCAGCGGCGCCATGCAGGGCGTCAGCTACATCCAGCGCGTGGCCACCAGCGGCGGCGTGGCGCCAAGCAGCCCCTGCGGCATGGAAAGCATCGGCGCCAAACAATGGGTGCCCTATCAGGCCGACTACATTTTTTGGAAAGCCGCATAACAGCGTCAAATTGACGGTTGGCAAGCGGGTTTCTGGCCTATACTCGGCCTTGAAAACTTGCTAACCGTTTTATTCCTGACGATTGCGCCGACCTTGCCAACGCTAGCCACTCCGTTCGATTACGATGCCGCCCTGCGCGCCTGCGCCAGGGGCGAGCAGCAGGCATTGCACGGCCTGTACCAGCAGGAAAGCCGCTACCTGCTGGGCGTGGCCCTGCGCATCGTGCGCCAGCGGGCGCTGGCCGAAGACGTGCTGCACGACGCCTTCCTGAATATCTGGCGCCGCGCCGGCAGTTTCGACGCCACGCGCGGCAGCGGCAAGGGCTGGATCTATGTGGTGGTGCGGCACCAGGCGCTGGACGTGGCGCGCGCCCGCGCCCATGAAGTACCGGCCGACGAGGATACCGTGGAAACCCTGCTGCACGAACGCCACAGCCACGATGCGGGCGAGGCCTATGCCGACCAGGCGAACCTGGGCAAGCTGCACGATTGCCTCGGCCACCTGGATGAATCGAAGCGCAACAGCATCCTGTACGCCTACGTTGACGGCTGTTCCCACAGCGAAATCGCGCAGCGCCTGCAAGCGCCGCTGGGGACCGTCAAGGCCTGGGTCAAGCGGGGCCTGGCCGCCTTGCGGGAGTGCATGGGATGATCAACGGCGACGAAGAATTGCACAGGCTGGCCAGCGAATACGTGCTGGGCACCCTGGAGCTGGCCGAACGGGCGGAAGTGGAACAGCGCTTGCCGCGCGACGCCGTCTTGCGCGATGCCGTCGAAGCCTGGGAACGGCGCCTGCTGCCCTTGACGACCCTGGCGCCGCCCGAAACGCCCTCCGCGCAACTGTGGCCGCGCATCAGCGCCAGCCTGTTCACGCCTTCGGCCGTGCGGCAGGCGGGCGGCTGGCAGGCGTGGTGGAACAGCCTGGCGTTCTGGAGAATACTGGCGGGCGGCGGCTTGGCGGCCACGGCCGCGCTGGCCGTGCTGGTCAGCGTGCAACTGCAGGCACCCAGCGGACCCGGCTACCTGGTGGTGCTGGTGGCGCCGCAAGATAAATCGCCGGGCTGGATCGTGCAGGCGGGCGGACGCGGCGGCAAGAATCGCGACCTGAGCCTGATCCCGCTGGGGCCGACCAGCGTGCCGCAGCAAAAGGCCCTGCAATTCTGGACCAAGGGCAAGGACTGGGGTGCGCCCGTCTCGCTGGGCCTGGTCAAGCCGGGACAAAGCCTCAAGTTGACATTGGACAAGCTGCCGCCGCTGCAGCCGGAGCAACTGTTTGAAATCACCCTGGAACCGGCAACGGGCTCGCCCACGGGCCGGCCGACGGGGCCGGTTTTATACATCGGCCGCGCCGTCAAGGTGATCTAATTACTTCGACAGCTCATCACCCATCTCGCGCCCCCGCTGCGCGGCCGCCTTGATGCCCTTGACGATGGCCGCCTTCACGCCGCTCTCTTCCATGCTGGTGAGCGCCGCATACGTCGTGCCGCCCTTCGACGTGACCCGCTCGCGCAGCAAGGACACGGGTTCGCTGGAGTTCGCCGCCAGCTGCGCCGCGCCCGTAAACGTGGCAATCGCCAGCTGCGTGCCCTGCTCCGGCGTCAGGCCCAGCTCGGCGGCTGCCTGCTGCATCGCTTCGATAAAGTAAAACACATAGGCGGGACCGCTGCCGGACACGGCCGTCACAGGGTCGATCTTCGCTTCATCATCGAGCCAGACGGTCTGACCGACGGCGCGCAGGATGGCGTCCGCCGTCTTCTTTTGCTCATCGCTGACGCCGCTGCTGGCCACCATGCCCGTGATGCCCATGCCGATCAGGGCCGGCGTGTTCGGCATGCAGCGCACGATGGCGCGGTAATCGCCGAGCCAGCGCGACAGGTCGGCCGCGCGGATGCCGGCCGCGATCGACAGGATCAATGGCGCCTTGTTTCCGTCGAGGAAGGGCAGCAACTGCGCCGCCACGTCGCGCATGCTTTGCGGCTTCACGGCCAGCACGATCACGTCCACGCCGCGCAGCGCGTCGCCGGCGGCGGAAGCCGTCGTCACGCCGAATTGCGCCTGCAATTTTTCCAGCGCCGGCGCATGCGGGTCGATCACGTGGATGTTGCCGCCCAGGGTCAATTTACCCGCCAGGCCGGCGATCAGGGCCGCCGCCATGTTGCCGCCGCCCACAAAGGCGATATTCAATTCTGTCGTCATGGCTATGCTTTCTATCAATCAGTTAAGAGTAATTGCGGGAACCGAAGATGGCGCTGCCCACGCGCACGATGGTGGCACCTTCCAGCACGGCGGCGCGCAAGTCGGCCGACATGCCCATCGACAAGGTATCGAGCGCCAGGCCGTCCGCCTTCAATTGGTCGTACAGCATGCGCAATTGCGCAAAGGCGGCGCGCTGCAGGTTGACATCCGTTTCCGGCTCGGGAATGGCCATCAGGCCGCGCAGGCGCAAACGGGGCAGTTGCGCCACGGCATGCGCCAGCGTCGGCAAGTCAGCCGGCGTCACGCCGCTCTTGCTGGCTTCGCCGCTGATATTGACTTGCAGGCAGATATTCAAGTCCGGCAAGCCGGCCGGGCGCTGCTCGGACAGGCGGGCGGCGATCTTTTCCCGTTCCACCGTATGCACCCAGTCGAAATGTTCGGCGATGGGGCGCGTCTTGTTGCTCTGGATGGGGCCGATGAAATGCCAGACGGGTGCGCCTTGCGGCAGCGCAAGCTTGATGGCGTTAATCTTGTCGAGCGCTTCCTGCAGGTAATTTTCGCCAAACGCCGCCTGGCCCGCGCGCATGGCTGCCAGCACGGCGTCCGCGCCGAAGGTTTTCGACACGGCCAGCAGGGTCACGTCACCAGGGGCGCGCTGCGCCTCCAAGGCGGCCTGCGCAATACTGTCGCGCACGGCTTGCAAGTTCTGTTCGATTGTGGACATAATCATTTTCTAGTGTATAGGGGCGGCGGCACGGTGCGCCAGCCCATCAATGCAGGCACAGGGATTATAAATGGACATCTCCGAACTACTCGCTTTCTCCGTCAGCAACAAGGCTTCCGACCTGCACCTGTCTTCCGGCCTGCCGCCGATGATACGGGTCAATGGCGACGTGCGCCGCCTGAACGTGGCGCCGCTCGAGCACAAGGAAGTGCACAGCATGATCTACGACATCATGAACGACAGCCAGCGCAAGGCGTATGAAGAAGCGCTGGAATGCGATTTTTCGTTCGAGATTCCCGGCCTGGCGCGCTTCCGCGTCAACGCCTACAACCAGGAGCGGGGTGCCTCGGCCGTGCTGCGCACGATTCCGTCGAAGGTGCTGACCCTGGAAGAACTCAATGCGCCGCGCATCTTCGGCGAGCTGGCCATGCGCCCGCGGGGACTCGTGCTGGTGACGGGCCCGACAGGTTCCGGCAAGTCGACCACCCTGGCGGCCATGGTGAACCACGTCAACGAGCGCCTGAACCACCATATCCTGACCATCGAAGACCCGATCGAATTCGTGCATGAACCGAAGAAATGCCTGATCAACCAGCGCGAAGTCGGTTCGCACACGCATTCGTTCAGCAATGCGCTGCGCTCGGCCCTGCGCGAAGACCCGGACGTGATTTTGGTGGGCGAATTGCGCGACCTGGAAACCATCCGCCTGGCGCTGACGGCGGCCGAGACGGGCCACCTGGTGTTCGGCACCCTGCACACCTCGTCGGCGGCGAAGTCGATCGACCGCATCATCGACGTCTTCCCTGCCGAGGAAAAGGAAATGGTGCGCGCCATGCTGTCCGAATCCTTGCAAGCCGTCATTTCGCAAAACTTGCTGAAAACCAAGGACGGCGCGGGCCGCGTGGCCGCGCATGAAATCATGCTGGCCACGCCGGCCGTGCGCAACCTGATCCGCGAAGCGAAAGTGGCGCAAATGTACTCGGCCATCCAGACGGGCAGCAACGTGGGCATGCAAACCCTGGACCAGTGCCTCACCGACCTGGTGCGGCGCGGCACGATCTCGGCGGAAACGGCCCGCTCGGCCGCCAAGTCCCCTGAAAACTTCCCCGGATAAGCCATGCAGACGACGCACGAACACTATGGCGCCATGCATGCGCTGCTGGCGCAGATGCGCGCCCGGGGCGGCTCCGACCTGTTCATCACGGCCGGCTTTCCCGCCGCCATCAAGCTCGACGGCAAGCTGACGCCGCTGGCTGGCGGCGCGCTTGACGCGGCACAGGCGGCCGGCTACGTGCGCGCCGTCATGAACGCGCGCCAGGCGGCCGAGTTCGAGTCCAGCCGCGAAGCCAATTTCGCCATCAGCCCGGAGGGGCTCGGACGCTTCCGCGTATCCGCCTTCGTGCAGATGGGCCAGGCAGGCATGGTCTTGCGATTGATCAATACCGCCATCCCCAGCCTCGCTGGGCTGGGTTTGCCCGCCATCCTGCAAGACATCGTGATGAGCAAGCGGGGCCTCGTCATCATGGTGGGCGCCACGGGCTGCGGCAAGTCGACCACCCTGGCGGCCATGGTGGGCCACCGCAACGCCCACAGCCACGGCCACATCATCACCATCGAAGACCCCGTGGAATTCATCCATCCGCACGGCAACTGTATCGTCACCCAGCGCGAAGTGGGCGTCGATACGGACGACTGGGCCACGGCCCTGAAAAACACCCTGCGCCAGGCGCCCGACGTGATACAGATCGGCGAAATCCGCGACCGCGACACCATGGACCACGCCATCGCGTTTGCCGAGACGGGCCATCTATGCCTGGCGACCTTGCACGCGAACAACGCCAACCAGGCGCTGGACCGCATCATCAATTTCTTCCCCGAAGAGCGGCGCCAGCAGTTGCTGATGGACCTGTCGCTGAATTTGAAGGGCATGATTTCGCAGCGGCTGATCCCAAACAAGGATGGCGGCGGGCGCCAGGCGGCGCTGGAAATCCTGCTCAATTCGCCGCTGATGAGCGACCTGATCTTCAAGGGCCAGGTGCACGAGATCAAGGAATTGATGAAAAAATCGCGCGAGCATGGCATGCAGACTTTCGACCAGGCCCTGTTCGACCTGCACGAGGCGGGCGCCATCAGCTATGAAGACGCGCTGCGCAATGCGGACTCCGTCAACGACCTGCGCCTGACGATCAAGCTCAAGGGCGCAACGGCGCCGGAACCGGCCCCGCAGGCGGGCGCCACCAAACTGGGACTCCTCTGACATGACCAGCATCCACGATTTCCAGGCCGAGGCACTGGACGGCACGCCGATCGACCTGGCGCGCTACAAGGGCAAGGTATTGCTGATCGTCAATACGGCCAGCGCCTGCGGCTTCACGCCGCAATACCAGGGGCTCGAAACGCTGTACCGCGAATTCCACGACCAGGGCCTGGTCGTGCTGGGTTTTCCCTGCAATCAATTCCGCCAGCAGGAACCGGGCTCGAACGCGGAAATTGGCGCCTTTTGCGAAAAAAACTTCGGCGTCACCTTTCCCCTGTTTGCCAAGGTCGACGTGAATGGCCCGCATACCCATCCCGTCTTTGCACAATTAAAACAGGCGGCGCCCGGCATATTGGGCACGCAATCGATCAAATGGAATTTCACCAAGTTTCTGGTGCGCAAGGATGGCAGCGTATTTCGCCGCTATGCGACGGCCAGCAAGCCGGCCAGCCTGGCGGCCGACATACGGCAATTGCTACAAGAGTAGAAGCGCAATACTTTGACTTAAGACAACAATCATGTGAAATCAATAAAACTGTATTTATTTCATGCTTGATATCAATATTGTGTTTCAAATAGCAAATATCGGTGATAATGTTTACATAATTATTCGCAGATATCGATCATAAAACGATGCCAGTCTTTGGGAAAATATTATCTTCATGGATGCGGATGGGCAGTTATTCCCGCCTCTTCATCCCTATTACCTTCCTGATACTCGCCGTTTCCGCCTTTCGCTATCACGCCCTGCTCGGGACGGAAACGGCGCTGGCCAATGCCCGCTACCAGAGCGAAGCCCGGCAACTCGACCTGTTCCTGGCCAATAGCGTGCTGCCGCTGGCCGTGCATACGGACCGGCATGCGATGCACGACAGCGTGCGGCAAGTGCTGCGCAGCGCCCTGCCGCTGAACCGCAGTCTCGCCGCCATGCGGTGGGATACGGCTGGCGCGCATGTCGAAGTGCTGGCCGACAACAAGCTGACCGATACGCTGGCCGACGGCGTGCCGGCCTGGTTTGCACGCCTGGCGGGCATGGCGGCCATCCGCAGCCGCCTGACGGTGGCGCTGCCGGATGGCGGCGACGGCATCCTCGACGTGCATTACACGCCCGGCCTGCCGCTGGCGCAGGTATGGCAACGGGTGCGCGGGCAGGCCGTCCTCAGCACCATTAACATCGTCCTCGTCTTCCTCCTGCTGGGCCTGATCCTGGCGTCGCACCGCAAGCTGCTGGCGCGGCTCGTGCAGGCGACGGACCGCTTCCGCGATGGCAACTTCGCCGTGCGCCTGGCAGCCGGCGCCACGCCCGAAGCGCAAGCCGTGTCGCAGTCGTTCAACGGCATGGCCGGCGATATCGAAGAGCTGCTGACCTCGCTGAAGACCAGCCAGCGCCAGCTGGGCGAGCAGTTGAACGAAACCGTGCACATGCAGCAGGCGCTGCAAAAGCTGTCGTGGCAAAACTACAATGACGTGCTGACGGGCTTGCCCAACCGCGCCGCGCTGGCCGCCCGCTTCGAACAGGAGCTGTTCCTGGCGCGCGAACGCCAGCGCCTGCTGGCCGTCTGCCTGTTCGACCTCGACCATTTCCAGGCCATCAACGACCGCTACGGCGCCGAAGCGGGCGATGAAATCCTCAAGCAGGTGGCCGGCCGCCTGCACGGCTTTACGGGCCAGATCCACTACGCGGCGCGCCTGGGCGGCGATGAATTCGTCCTGCTGCTGTGCGGCCAGGCCAGCATCGCCAGCATCGAACAGAACATCACGCAATTGCTGCAGGAACTGAGCCGCCCCTACCAGGGCGACCAGCAGGCGCTGCACGTGACGGCCAGCGTCGGCATCGCCGTCTACGCGGGCAAGGACTTGAATACGGAAAGCCTGCTGCGCCACGCCGACCACGCCGTCTACCAGGCGAAACTGACGGGGCGCAACCAGTACCACTTCTTCGACACCAACCTCGATGAAGAAGTGCGCACCCACCACAACCAGCGCACGGAAGTGCGCCAGGCCCTGATCAATGGCGAACTGCGGCTGTACTACCAGCCCAAGGTGAACATGCGCGCCGGCACGGTGGTAGGCATGGAAGCGCTGCTGCGCTGGCAGCACCCGCGCCGCGGCGTGCTGGCGCCCGCGCAATTCCTGCCGCTGGTGGAACAGACGGATCTGATCATCGACATCGGCGAATGGGTACTGCGCCAGGCCCTGTGGCAGATGCAGCGCTGGGTGGCTTGCGGCAAGCACTGGGTCGTCAGCGTGAATATCGCGGCGCGCCACTTCCAGCAACCGGACTTCGTCTCGCGCCTGGAAACCATCCTCGGCGAATTTCCCGGCGTGCGCGCCAGCATGCTGGAACTGGAAATCCTCGAATCGTCGGCCCTGCACGACATCGAAGACGTGCGCCGCATCATCCGCGCCTGCCAGGCGCTGGGCATCACCTTCGCGCTCGACGATTTCGGCACCGGCTACTCGTCGATGTCATACCTGAAACGCCTGCCGGCGAATATCGTCAAGATCGACCAGAGCTTCGTGCGCAACATGCTCAACGACCGCGACGACCTGCACCTTGTGCGCGCCGTCATCGGCCTGGCCCGCTCCTTCAGCTTGACGGTGATCGCCGAAGGCGTGGAAAGCGTCGAGCATGGCGCGCGATTGATCCAGCTGGGCTGCGACCTGGCGCAAGGCTACGGCATCGCCCGCCCCATGCCGGCCGACGCCGTGCTGGAATGGGCCAACAATTTCATCCCGGCGCCGCAATGGCGCATCGCCCAATACAGCGAAGTGCCTATTTGACCGGGGTCAAGGCGGAGTCGATCAATTCGATCCAGTGCCGCACGGGCTTCTCCGTGCCCGACTGCAGGTGGCTCAGGCAGCCGATATTCGCCGACACGATCATCTCCGGCTCGCACGCTTCCAGGTTCGCCACCTTGTTGTCGCGCAACTGTTGCGACAGAGCCGGCTGCAGGATCGAATACGTGCCCGCCGAACCGCAGCACAGATGGCTGTCGGCGCACAGGCGCACGTCGACGCCGACGGCGCGCAGCACCTGCTCCACCTTGCCGCGCACCTGCTGGCCGTGCTGCAGGGTGCACGGCGGGTGGTACGCCACCCGCTTGCCGATGCGCCCTTGCAGCAGCGCCGCCAGTTCCGCTTCAAACGCGGGCATGATCTCGGACAAGTCGCGCGTCAATTCTGCGATGCGCCGCGCCTTGTCCGCATAGCGGGCGTCGTGCGCCAGCAGATGGCCATATTCCTTCACCGTGGCGCCGCAGCCGGAGGCCGTCATGACGATGGCTTCCGCGCTGTCCACGCAATCTACGTAGGGCCACCAGGCGTCGATATTGCGGCGCATGTCGTCCAGCGCCGCTTCCTGGTCGTTCAAGTGATGGCGCAGCGCGCCGCAGCAGCCGGCCTTGGTCGCGACGATCAGCTGCACGCCCAGGGCGTCGAGCACGCGCGCCGTGGCCGCGTTGATGTTCGGCGACATGGCCGGCTGCACGCAGCCGTCGAGCAGCAGCATGGTGCGCGCATGCCGGCGCGCGGGCCAGGCCCCGGCCTTTTCTCCGGGACGCAGCTTGTCCTGCAAGCCTTTCGACAGCAAGGGCCGCAGCGCCTGCCCCGCCTTGTACACGGGCGTAAACAGCCAGCGGCGCGGCAAGGCTTCCTTCAGGGCGAAGCGCAGCGCCCGTTCGCGCAAGGGGCGCTGCACGCGCTGTTCGACGACGTTGCGGCCGATGTCGACCAGGCGCCCGTACTGCACCCCCGAGGGACAGGTCGATTCGCAATTGCGGCAGGTCAGACAGCGGTCCAGGTGCGTCTGCGTCTTGACCGTGACGGGTGCGCCTTCGAGCACTTGCTTGATCAGGTAGATGCGTCCACGCGGGCCATCGAGTTCATCGCCCAGCAACTGGTAGGTGGGACAGGTGGCCGTGCAAAAGCCGCAATGCACGCAGGCGCGCAGGATGGCTTCGGCTTCGTCGCCTGCCGGCGTATTCTTGATGAAATCGGCGAGATTGGTTTGCATGCGCTCAAGTCATTCTGTGCGGGTTGAAGATGCCGGCCGGGTCGAAAGCGTGCCGCAGGCGCTGGTGGATTTTTTCAATGGCCGGCGCCAGCGGATGGAACACGCCCACGGCCTTGTCGCCGCCGCGGAACAGGGTGGCGTGGCCCCCAAGCGCGGCCACGGCCTGGCGGATGTGCTGGCTGCCTGCCGCATCGGCGTCGCCGTCGAGCTTGAGCCAGCGCTGCGCCCCGCCCCATTCGATCAGCTGGCCCCCCTTTAAAATCACGGCGCTGGCGTGCGGCGGCAGCGACAGACGCCACAGGCTGCCCGCGCCCGCGAAGAAAGCGTGCGTCTGTTCGCGCACGGACAGCCAGAAGGCGGCCGCGTCTTCCTGCACCAGCAGCTCGCCATTCAAGGATGTCAGGGCTGCCGACACGGCCGCCTCGGCGCCGGACAGGCGCACGCTCAAGACGCCGTCATGCCAGCAACTGGCGGAAATGGGCAGCGGCTTGCCCGCCCATTCATTGAGCATGCGCAAGGCGGCAATTTCAGCGCATTCCAGGCGCAAGGTCGCTTCGCGCAGCGGCAAGGGCAGCACCTTCAGCGACACTTCCAGGATCAGGCCCAGGGTGCCCAGCGAGCCAGCCAGCAGGCGCGAGACATCGTAGCCGGCCACGTTCTTCATGACTTGCCCGCCGAAGGCCAGGCGCTGGCCGTGGCCATCCATCAGCACGGCGCCCAGCACAAAGTCGCGCAGGGCTCCCGCGCTGGCCCGGCGCGGGCCGGACAGGGCGCTGGCGACGACGCCGCCCACCGTGGCACCCGGCCCGAAATGGGGCGGCTCGAAGGCCAGCATCTGGTTGCGCGCGGCCAGCGCCGCCTCGATCTCGGCAAGCGGCGTGCCGCAGCGGGCCGTGATCACCAGTTCCGTCGGTTCATAGTCGATGATGCCCGCATACGCACGCGTATCGAGCACCTCGCCTGCCAGCTGCTGGCCATACCAGTCTTTCGTGCCGCCGCCGCGCAGGCGCAAGGGGCTGCCTGCCGCGCTGGCCGCCAGGATCTGCTGCCTGAATTGTTCCGCTATCGCTTGCAAAAGAGTCTCCGGAAAATTAAAAACGGGGCAGGTTGGCGAACGGCAGGCGTCCCGCCGTCACATGCATCTTGCCGAATTCGGCGCAGCGGTTCAAGGTAGGAATCGCCTTGTCCGGGTTCAGCAAGGCATGGGGATCGAAGGCGCGCTTGACGGCAAAGAAGGCATCGAGTTCGGCGCGCGTAAATTGCACGCACATGGAATTGATCTTTTCCATGCCTACGCCATGTTCGCCCGTGATGGTGCCGCCCACGGCCACGCACAGGGCCAGGATGTCCGCGCCAAACGCTTCGGCGCGCTCGAATTCGCCGGGCATGTTGGCGTCGAACAGGATCAAGGGGTGCAAATTGCCGTCGCCCGCGTGGAACACGTTGGCGCAGCGCAAGCCATGCGTCGTTTCCATGCCGGCGATGCCCGTCAGGACTTCGGCCAGGCGCTTGCGCGGGATGGTGCCGTCCATGCAGTAGTAGTCGGGCGAGATGCGTCCCGCCGCGGGAAAGGCGTTCTTGCGGCCGGACCAGAATTTCATGCGCTCCGCTTCCGACTGCGACACGGCGATGGCGCTGGCGCCCGCCCCTTCCAGCACGGCCGTCATGCGGGCGATTTCCTCTTCCACTTCCTCGTGCGTGCCATCCGCTTCGCACAGCAAGATGGCGGCCGCGTCGATGTCGTAACCGGCCTTGACGAACGGTTCGACCATGCGCGACGAGGTCCGGTCCATCATTTCCAGGCCGGCCGGGATGATGCCGGCCGCGATCACGTTGGCCACGGCATTGCCGCCCGTGACGACGTCGTCAAAGGACGCCATGATGACCCTCGCCGTGGCCGGCTTCGGGATCAGCTTGACCGTCACTTCCGTGACGATGCCCAGCATGCCTTCGGAGCCGATGAAGACGGCCAGCAAGTCGAGGCCGGGCGAGTCCAGGCATTCGCCGCCCAGTTCCAGCACGTCACCGTCAATGGTAACAACCCGCGCGCGCAGCACATTGTGCACGGTCAAGCCGTATTTCAGACAATGCACGCCGCCCGAGTTTTCCGCCACGTTGCCGCCGATGCTGCAGGCGATTTGCGAGGACGGGTCGGGCGCGTAGTACAAGGCATGTTGCGCCGCCGCTTCGGAAATGGCCAGGTTGCGCACGCCCGGCTGCACCACGGCCGTGCGCGCATACGCGTCAAGGCGCACGATGCGGTTCAAACGCGCCGTCGACAGCACCACGCCGTCGGCGATGGGCAAGGCGCCGCCCGACAGGCCCGTGCCCGCGCCGCGCGGCACGATCGGCACCTTCAACGCGCGGCAGACGCCGAGGATGGCGATGACCTGTTCTTCCGTATCCGGCAACGTCACCACCATCGGCAGCTGGCGGTAGGCGGCCAGGCCATCGCATTCGTACGGGCGCGTATCTTCGGCGTCGGACAGCACGCAACGGGCCGGCAGCACGGCCAGCAGGGCCGCGACGACGGCTTGCTGGCGCGCGGCGGTCAATCCGGATTCAGGGGCGGCATTGAGCATAGGATGTGAGCAAAAGTGCATGGGCGTGCAACGATTGTAAGCACAAAAGCGGCGCGCAGCGCATTTTTTGTCCTATTTGCGGGCAAATCCGGGGCCAGGCGGCGCGCGGTGTCGTATGCTGCCCCCATTCTTCTTTACAGGATCGACATCATGGGCAACCGACTTTCGAAAATCGCCACGCGCACGGGCGACAATGGCAGCACCGGCCTGGGCGACGGCAGCCGCACCAGCAAGGACAGTGTCCGCATCCACGCCATGGGCGACGTGGACGAACTCAATTCGAATCTGGGATTGCTGCTGTGCGAAGCCATGCCCGACGCCTTGCGCGACGAACTGGTGGCCATCCAGCACGATCTGTTCGACCTGGGCGGCGAAATCTGCATCCCCGGCTACCAGCTGATCAAGGAAGAGCACGTGCTACGCCTCGACGACTTGCTGGCGAAATACAATGCGGACTTGCCGGCCTTGAGCGAATTCATCCTGCCGGCCGGTTCGCGCGCCGCCTCGCTGGCGCATGTGTGCCGCACCGTGTGCCGCCGCGCCGAGCGCAGCATCGTCGCGCTGGCCAATGCGGAACCGCTGCACGAACATCCGCGCCAGTACGTGAACCGCCTGTCGGACCTGCTGTTCGTGCTGTCGCGCGTGCTGAACCGCTTTGCCGGCGGCAGCGACGTGCTGTGGCGGCATGACCGCACGCGGGGATGAAATAAAAAACAGCGATGCCTGTCAAACCGCATCGCCATGCTTTATCCGCCTGACCGGGTGTTACTCAGCCACAGGCCTGAAGACACGCTTTATTGGCACGGACGCATGAGGGAACACTGAACTCCATGACGCAGGCATCGAGCGCCATATAGCACTCGGATTGGCATTCCGATATATCGGCGGTACTGCTGGCCATGGCATACGAGGCGCTGACGCCCGTGGCGAACAGAAAGAAACCCAGCTTTTTGAACATAAGCACTCCTTTGCGGCAATAAGGGACGGCAGGATGGATAAAGTGATGCAGCCGGCCTGGCCAGCGTACTGGCCAGCCGGCAAACTTTATTGAATGCTACTCTTGCGCGCAGCTGTTGTAGCACATCTGATGAATCTTGGTGCAGGCGCCTGGCGACCTTGGATGGTCGGTCATGCACTGGTCCAGCCCTTCATCGCATTGCGAATAGCATTCCGGCTCGCCGCCGGCGATCGCATACGAGGCGCTGAGGCCCATGGCAAACAAAAAGAAACCCAGTTTTTTGAACATAAGCACTCCTGTTGAATTGACAGACGATGACGTACATCCATGGCGCGCCGTCTCTTACGCGCCATCCGGCAATCAGATTTTCTTCAGCGCCGCTTCCAGCGCACCCGTATTGAAACCCTGGATCTTGCGGTTGCCGATCAACACCACGGGCACGCCGCCGCCGCCGAGTTCTTCATGGGCTTTTCTCGCTTCCGGCGATTTTTCGATATCGAGATCGACAAAGTCGATCTTGTTTTCCTTGAAGTACGCGCGCGTCTTGGCGCAATAGCCGCACCAGTCCGTGCCGTACAACACCACCTTTGCCTGGGCATTCGGGAAATACGCGGCGTAATTGCCTTCCGTGTAAGTCGATTTGAATAAACCAGGCAATAAAGACAGGCCATAACCGCTGCCCAGGCCGGCGGCCAGAATCACGCAATACATGGCGATGGTTTTAATTTTCTTTTGCATCATGAAGCCACCTTGACGTCGTTACTTCCAAGCCGGAGCAATGCTTGCGCCCCGGCACACCTGGTTTTCTTAATTCAAGGCGCAATCGGCCTTGCATGCATTTAACAAATCCTTGCACGTGTTGCTGGAATGGCCAGAATCGAGGCAATCGGTAAAGCTGCCATAGCACTCGCGCTGGCAGTCGCTCAAACCATTGCCGGCTGCTCCCACCGAATAGGACGCGCTGACACCGACGGCGAACAGGAAAAGTGCGATCTTCTTAAACATTTTCTACCTTTCGATTGACGTGGAAAAACAATGCCACTTGCGCTTGACTGCTTATTACCTTATAGAATTTATATCGTACAAAATCGAATATAGACCGCACTTATTTTAGAGTCAACGTTTCCTTTCGATAAATTTCCAATTTAGAAAATATATCGGGAAAGCCTCTTGAATGTGGAATTTGGAGAGATTGGGAGGCGCCAAACGTCTATACAATATCGGCGCCGCAAGCAAGTAAAGGCCGGCTGCGGGCGCAGCCGGCCGAGCGGCTACAGCACTTCCAGAAAACTCTTCAACGCGATGATTTCATCGGACGTCAGCTGCAAGCGCTGCAACAGGGGCGACGTGACGGGAAACTTCGGATCGGCCGCCTGCTGTGCGTTCTGCGGCACGGGGCGCGACATGCCCGCGTTATACATGTTCAACATGCCCACCATCTGCGCGAACGCGCCATTGTGCATCCACGGCCCCGATTGCGCCACGCCGCGCAAGCCCGGCGTGCGGAACTTGCCCACATCCTCATTCTTGCCCGTCACCAGATAGCGCCCCAGGTCTTCATACTTGCGGCTGCCGTAATTGCTCAGCCCGAGGTTGTGGAATTGCTGGTCCGTCAGCAAGGCGCCGCTGTGGCACGTCATGCAGCGCGCCTTGGTGCGGAACAGGTGCAGGCCCAGCAGCTCGCGGTCGTTCAAGGCCGTGCGTTCGCCCTCCAGGAAGGTATCGAAACGCGTGACGGGCGGCAGCAGGGTGCGCTGGTAGTCGGCCAGCGCCGTCAGGATGCGCGGCAAGGTCACGCCAGCGCCCCGGCCGAAGGCCGCGTCGAACTGCGCCGGGTAGTCGCCCTGTGCGGCCAGCTTGGCGGGCAATTGCGCAGCCACGGCCGCCATTTCATCCGGATGCTGCAAGGGGCCCAGCGCCTGCTCTTCCAGGGTGCTGGCGCGGCCATCCCAGAACAACATCCTGACCTGCGCCACGCCCAGCAAGCCCGGCGTATTGCGCTGTCCCAGCCGCCCCTCGTGTCCCACGGAAACGCGCTTGCTGTCGGCAAAGCTGTGGTCGGGACTGTGGCAGCTGATGCAGGCCACCGCGTTCGCGCGCGACAAGCGCGGGTCGTTGAACAAGCGCTGCCCCAGCGCCGCGACGGCCGGTGCCACGGGCGGCACAGGTATGGCCGAGACGGGTGCCATTTCCGCGGCGGCCACGCCGACGGGCAGGTGCGGACGGGGCCAGTCGGCAATGGGACGGGCGTACGCCTGGCGCAGACAGGCTGCATTCCAGCCCGCCGGCGTGGCGCAAACGGTGGTAGTGGCTTCGCGCGCCGCCGCATCCCCTCCTGCAGGCAATCCCACTGTCATGGCCAGCAGCGCTGCGGCCACCCATCCGGTCTTTCCTGCTGTAAATCTATACACGTCGCTCATTCCTCTTTTGTACGCTGGCTTCGAGCAATGATAACCAGCAACATGGCAGCAGCACAGCGAAAGGGGACAGGGCTTGTCTATTCGGCGATCTGCGTCAATTTTCCCGGCGTTTCCTCCGCCTGCGCCTGCACATGTTCGCGCAGCAAGCCGCGCAGCAACTGCACCTGGGCCACGGCATCGGCCTGCAGCGGCGTCAGGCTGTCGGCAACGCAGGGACCAGGCGCGCTGGCGTCGGCGGCGCCGCGCAGCAAGGCGTCGATTTCCCCGCTGACGCCGGCGATCCACTGCTGCAGTGCGGGCGGCGCCGGCTCGGCCTGGGGACTCAGGCTGATGCGCGCCGTGCTGCCCGCCACGCGGCGCAGCAGCGGCAAGGTGCGCAGCGCCGCCAGGCCCACGCCGCTGCTGCGGTCCAGGCGGCGCTCGATGCGCAAGCGCTGCAAGACCTGTTCCGCGTTATTGCTGGCCAGCCCCGCCTCGCGGCGCAGGCGCGCGATGGCGCTGTCCCATTTGCCGCCCGCCGCCAGCACGGCCAGCAGGTATTTCAGGTTGGCCGACACTGCCTTCGCCAGGCGCTGGTCCAGGTCGTCCGCCTCGCGGTCGGGCCACAGGAAGAACGTGGCCAGCAAGGCCAGCACGCAGCCCAGCACATTGTTGCCCAGACGACTCATTGCATACACCATCTCGCTGGCCGGCGCCGCATAGTCGGCCACCAGCACGAAGGCGGGCGTCATGAACAGCACGTGCAGGCTGTAGCTGACACGGCGCAAGGCCATGGTGGCGACGATCAGGGGAAACACCACGAGCGAGATGCCCAGCGGCGTGTAAATGACCAGGCCGATCAGCACGGCCAGCACGGCGCCCAGCACGCTGCCCGCCACCCGCTCGATGCCGCGCGGCCAGGTGGTCGACACGGACGGCTGCAGTATCAATAAGGTCGCCATGGTGGCCCAGTAGCCGAACGGAATGTGCAAGGCCTCGACCAGCAGGAAGCCGGCCGTCGTCGCCAGCGACACGCGCGCCGCATGGCGCCAGCTCAGCGACTGCGGCGTGGCGTTGACTTTCGCCGTCTGCCACGCCTGCCCCAGCGCCAGGAAAGCCGCCTCGCGCCACGGCAGCTGCGCCGCGCGCGGCAAGCCCAGCTCCATGAAGTCCACGTTCAGGCGCAGCGGCAGCAAGGCGCCCAGCGCCGCTTCCAGGCGCCGTCCGCAGCCAGCCAGGCGGCGCTGCAATTCCAGGGGCGGCGTTTCCGGCTGGCGCTGCACGGCTTGCCCCAGGCGGCGCAGCAGCACGGCCATCACTTCCAGGCTGCGCCGCGCGCGCGGGTCCTGGCGCAGGCGCTGCTGCTCGCGCTCGCACGTATGCGTGACGGCGATCAGATAGGCGAAGATGCGTTCGGCGTCGCTGAGCGCCAGCAGCAAGTTGTCGTACAGGGCGCTGCGGCCCGCGCGCGCGGGCGGCACGGCGGCCAGCGCCACGCGCGCCGCTTCCAGCGCGGCGCGCGCCTGCGAACGGTAGCTGGCGCCATGCGCGGCAACGTCCGCCTGCGCCGCATCATGTGCGAGGAAGCGCGCATTGTCGCGCGCGATGCCGGCCAGGCGCGAATACGCGGCGCGGATGGCGCGCCGGCTCGGGCCGAACGGGTGGATGCGCCAGACGGTAAAACTGAGCACGGTGGCGAACAGGCAGCCGAACATGTACAGGCCCAGGAAAGGCGCCGTCTGCGTCATCGATGCCAGCGGATGCGTGACCATCACCACGCAGGCCGTGGCGGCCAGGATGGCCACTTGCGCCGTGGCCGCGCCCCAGATGCGCGCCAGCGCGCCGGCCCAGGAAAACAGCAGCACGGCGATGGCGGCCGTCGCCACGCCATGGCCGGCCGCCAGCGCCGTCAGGCCGCCGGCCACGGTCGACAGCAAGCCGAAGCCCACCATCGAGACGAAGCGCATGCGCCGCGTGCCGGCCGCGTCGGCCAGGCACGTCCAGAAGGCGCCGATGGCGGCCCAGGAAAAATCGGGATGGTCGAACAGCAGGCCCAGCAGCAACATGGCGCTCGAGGCGCACGCGGCGCGCAAGCCTTCGGACAGATTCGTTTCATCGATGGCCAGGCTGACCATCCACAGGGGACGGCGCTGCGCCAGGGTGTCGGTATAGGCGTGCACGCCCGTCAGCCAGCGGCCGGCCAGTGCGCGCGAACGGCGGTGAAGTTTCCTGAGATACAAGTTGGACTTTGAAAGGGTATCAAAGCGTCATCGTAGCATTCCCGGGCGAAAAATGTTGCAGTGCAACGTAAAATCCCCGAGGGCGAAAAAAAAGCGACACCGCGGTGTCGCTTTTCCATAGGCAAGCCAGCTTAGCTGACAGCTGCCAGGCGCGGCGGCTGCGTGCCGCCAAAGCGCTGCTCGATCGACGCAGCGATGCCGCTGGCGTCCAGGCCGACGCTTTTCAGCAATTGTACGGGGTCGCCATGGTCGATGAAGACGTCGGGCAAGCCCAGCATCAAAATCGGCTTGACGATGCCTTCCGCCGCCAGCGCCTCGGCCACGGCCGAACCGGCGCCGCCCATGATGCAGCCCTCTTCCACCGTCACCAGGTAATCGTGCTCGGCAGCCAGCTGTTTCACCAGCGCCACGTCGAGCGGCTTGACGAAGCGCATGTTGGCCACCGTCGCGTCGAGCTTCTCGCCCGCCGCCACGCTAGTCGCCACCATCGAACCGAAGGCCAGGATGGCGATGCGCTGGCCCTGGCGCTTGATCTCGCCCTTGCCGATCTCGATGCTGGTCAGTTCCGGCACGATGGCCACGCCCGCGCCGGCGCCGCGCGGATAGCGGATCGCGGCCGGGCCTGGGTAGTGGTAGCCCGTGGTCAGCATCTGCCGGCATTCGTTTTCGTCCGACGCGGCCATGATGACCATGTTCGGGATGCAGCGCAGGAACGCCATGTCGTAGTTGCCCGCGTGCGTGGCGCCGTCGGCGCCCACCAGACCGGCGCGGTCCAGCGCGAACGTCACGTCCAGGTTTTGCAGGGCCACGTCGTGGATCAGCTGGTCGTAGGCGCGCTGCAGGAAGGTCGAATAGATGGCCACGACGGGTTTCAAGCCTTCGCAAGCCAGGCCCGCGCCGAACGTCACGGAATGCTGCTCGGCAATGCCGACGTCGAAGTAGCGGGTCGGGAACTTCTGTTCGAACTTGACCATGCCCGAGCCTTCGCGCATGGCCGGCGTGATGCCCACCAGGCGCTTGTCGTGCGCGGCCATGTCGCACAGCCAGTTGCCGAACACTTCCGTATACGTCATCTTGGCGGGCGCCGTGGCCGGCTTGATGCCTTCGGCCGGGTTGAACTTGCCCGTGCCGTGGTACAAAATCGGTTCCGCTTCGGCCAGCTTGTAGCCCTGCCCCTTCTTGGTCACCACGTGCAGGAATTGCGGACCCTTCAATTGCTTGATATTTTGCAAGGTCGGGATCAGCGAATCGAGGTCGTGGCCGTCGATGGGGCCGATGTAATTGAAACCGAATTCCTCGAACATGGTGGCGGGCACGACCATGCCCTTGGCATGCTCTTCAAAGCGCTTCGCCAGTTCCAGCACGGGGCCGGGCAAGACGGACTTGCCGACGTTTTTCGCGGCCGCATAGAACTGGCCCGACATCAATCGCGCCAGGTGGCGGTTCAGCGCGCCCACGGGCGGCGAGATCGACATGTCGTTGTCGTTCAGGATCACCAGCAGATTGACGTCTTCCTGCACGCCCGCATTGTTCATCGCCTCGAAAGCCATGCCGGCCGTCATCGAACCGTCGCCGATCACGGCGATCGCGTGCAGCGGGTCGCCCTTGATCTTGGCCGCCTGCGCCATGCCCAGCGCGGCGGAAATGGACGTCGACGAGTGCGCCGTGCCGAAGGTGTCGTATTCGCTCTCGTCGCGCTTCGGGAAGCCGGAAATGCCGTCTTTCTGGCGCAGGGTGTGCATGCGCTCGCGGCGGCCCGTGAGGATCTTGTGCGAATAGGTCTGGTGGCCCACGTCCCAGACGATGCGGTCGTGCGGCGTGTTGAAGACGTAATGCAGCGCGACGGTCAGCTCGACCGTGCCCAGGTTGGACGACAGGTGGCCGCCCGTCTTGGAAACGGAATCGAGCAGGAAGCTGCGCAATTCCTGGGCCAGCGGCACCAGTTGCGAGCGGGCCAGCTTGCGCACTTGCGCTGGTTCATTGATGGTTTCTAACAGTTTCATTTATGCCTTCCGCTGCACGACCAGGTCCGCCAGCTCGCGCAAACGGCGTGCCTTGTCCCCGAATGGCGCCAGCGCCGCATGGGCGTCGCACCGCAATTGTTCTGCCAGGGCTTTCGATGGTTCCAGCCCCAGTATCGATACATAGGTGGGCTTGTTGGCGGCCGCATCCTTGCCTGCCGTCTTGCCCAGGGTGGCCGAATCGGCCGTCGCGTCGAGCACGTCGTCGACCACCTGGAACGCCAGGCCCACGGCGCGCGCATACGCGTTCAGCGCCGTCATGTCGTCCGCCGTCAAGTCCTTGCCTGCCAGCGCGCCGAGAATCACGGCCGCGCGCAGCAAGGCGCCCGTCTTGAGTTGATGCATCTGTTCCAGCTGCGGCAGGGTCAAGGCCAGGCCGACACTGTCGAGGTCGATCGCCTGGCCGCCGCACATGCCGGCAGAACCGGAGGCGTGCGCCAGCAGCTTGATCATGGCCATTTGCCGCGCGGGAGGAATCGCCGCGCCATCGGCCAGCAGCATGAACGCCTGCGATTGCAGCGCGTCACCGACCAGCAGGGCCGTCGCCTCGTCGTAGGCGATGTGCACGGTGGGCTTGCCACGGCGCAAGGCATCGTCATCCATGCAGGGCATGTCGTCATGCACGAGCGAATACACGTGAATCATTTCCAGCGCGCAAGCAGCGCGCGCGAGGGTATCTTGATCGGCATCAAACAGTTCGCCAGCCGCCATCACCAGCAGCGGGCGCACGCGCTTGCCGCCGCCCAGCAGCGCATAGCGCATGGCAGCGTGCAGCTTGTGCGGCACGGCGTCCGCCGCCGGCAGAAACTGGTCGAGCCGGCCTTCCACGCCGGACTGGGTGCTTTGCATCCAGTCGCCGAAGGTGACGCTGTCTTGTTGCATGCTGGCCATCATTGGGCGGCCTCGCCGGCATCCACGAACGGTTTCAACATGTCGCCTTCGAGTACTTTCACCTGCGCTTCGACACTGTCGAGCTGGGTCGCGCAATACTTGACCAGTTCCGAGCCGCGCTGATACGCCGCGACCGATGCTTCCAGCGGCAACTGGCCCGCTTCCATTTGCGTTACCAGCTGCGCCAGTTCCGCCATTGCCTCTTCAAACGAGGCCGGCACTGCGGCAGCGGCAGTTAATTTCTTCGACATAGACTCAGATCTCTTCGTGGCACGAGGGGCTTGTAGGGAGACGCCGGGGATTCCCGGCCAGCATAGAAGCGTTATTTTAGAACAAACCACACTATTAAGTGAAAACTAAAGCGCAATCGACGCGCTCAAAGTCAATAGCGTTGCCAGCTTGTCAGTAGATTTTAGCCGAATCGCCCCTCTGCGCCGGAAATTGCGCGCCAAATGACAATGTTTCTCATTAAAAGCCTATTTGCCGGGGGGTTTTGATAATGCCGAGGCCGATCCGCGCTATAATCGCCGGTTCTGTCCGAAATACCGTTTCAACAAATTTGAATTCAGGTCTTTGCGGATTCTTTCTCTCTGTAGCGGTTGCCCAGGGAATGGCCTGGGGCACTGCTGACCGTTGTACATTTATGGGGGGTTGGGATGTCCGATCTGGCTACTCACGCCAAGCTGGCGCGCTCAAACGCGCAACTTCCGGTCCACGTCTATTTTGACGAAACGCTGTTGCAGCGTGAAATGCAACAATTGTTCCAAGCCGGCCCGCGCTATGTCGGGCACGAGCTGATGGTGCCGGAAACCGGCGATTTTGCGACCCTGGCGTCTGAGAACGAAGGGCGCATGCTCGTGCGCAACGCCAATGGCATCGAAGTGCTGTCCAACGTGTGCCGCCACCGGCAGGCGCTGATGTTCAATGGCCGCGGCAATGCGAACCATATCGTCTGCCCGCTGCACCGCTGGACCTACGACCTCAAGGGTGAACTGATCGGCGCGCCGCATTTCCCCGAGACGCCGTGCCTGAACCTGTCAAAAACGCCGCTGCAAAGCTGGAATGGCTTGCTGTTCGAGCAAAACGGCTACAACGTGATGGAAAAATTGAAAGATTTGTCCGTCTCGAAAGACCTCGATTTTTCCGGCTACATGTTCGACCACGTGGAAATCCACGAGTGCGACTACAACTGGAAGACTTTCATCGAAGTCTATCTGGAAGACTATCACGTCGAACCGTTCCACCCGGGCCTGGGCAGCTTCGTCAGCTGCGACGACCTGCGCTGGGAATTCGGCAAGGATTACAGCGTGCAGACGGTGGGCGTGCACCGCGGCTTGCAGCAAGCCGGTTCGCCTGCCTACAAGAAATGGCAAGAGCAGGTGCTGCAATTCCGCGGCGGCGAAGCGCCGCCGTATGGCGCCATCTGGCTGACCCTGTATCCGAACATCATGGTGGAATGGTATCCGCACGTGCTGGTCGTCTCGACCCTGTGGCCCGACGGCCCGCAAAAGACGCGCAACGTGGTGGAGTTTTATTACCCAGAAGAAATTGTGTTGTTCGAGCGCGACTTCGTCGAAGCGGAACGGGCTGCCTACATGGAAACCTGCGTCGAGGACGATGAAATCGCCCAGCGCATGGATGCGGGCCGCAAGGCCCTGATGGCGCGCGGCGTGAGCGAAGTGGGTCCTTACCAGTCGCCGATGGAAGATGGCATGCAGCATTTCCACGAGTGGTACCGCAACAATATCGAACTGTAATCCCTCAAGGGCCGCCTCGTGCGGCCTTTTTTTATCCCCGCGTTTTTCAGGAATCAGATGCAATCTCTTTGGATGCTGTTTGCAAGTTTCATGTTTGCCATCATGGGCGTGTGCGTCAAATTGGCGTCGGACATGTATTCGACGTCTGAAATCGTCATGTATCGCGGCATCATCGGCATGACCGTCATGAGCTGCACGATTTTGTACCAGGGCGGCAGTTTTAAGACCACGATGCCGGGCCAGCATCTGTGGCGCGGCGTGGTGGGCGTGATCGCCCTGTGGCTGTGGTTTTATGCGATCGCCATCCTGCCGCTGGCCACGGCCATGACGCTCAATTACATGGCGCCCATCTGGATCGCCGTGATTTTGCTGGCCGGCGGCTGGTGGAAGGCGACGCAGCAGGTCGAGTGGCCGCTGGTGGCGGCGATCGCCATGAGCTTTGTCGGCGTGACCCTGCTGCTGCAACCCGTGTTCGAAACGGACCAGGCGGCCGGCGCCATCACGGCCTTGATTTCCGGCATGTTGTCAGCCCTCGCCTACCTGCAAGTGCGCAAGCTGGGCTTGCTGGGCGAACCCGAATACCGGGTCGTATTCTATTTCTCGGTCGTCAATTTCCTCGCCGGCGTGATCGGCCACGTGGCCAGCGCCGGCGGCGGCCCCGTCGTCTGGCATGCGCACACGAGCGGCTACGGCATCGGCTTGCTGGCCGCCATCGGCCTGTGCGCCACCATGGCGCAGATGGCCATGACGCGCGCCTATCGCCTGGGCAAGACCCTCGTGGTGGCGAATCTGCAATACACGGGCATCGTCTTTTCCAGCTTCTGGGGCGTGGTGATCTTTGGCGACCTGTTCGACTGGCATGGCTGGGCCGGCATCGGCATCATTCTCGCTTCCGGCATCGCGGCAACCTATTACAATACCCGCAACACGGCCCGTGGCGCGGCGATCGCGCGCACGGATCCCATCGCCAGCGAAGTGTAAGGAGTCATGACCTTGTATACGACCTTGATCAACAGCAATGATTTGTCCAGCCACGTGAATGACAGCAACTGGGTCATCCTCGATTGCCGCCACGACTTGCTCAACCCGACGGCCGGCAGCGATGCGTTTGCCGCAGGCCACATCCAGAACGCCCAGTTCGCCGATATCGACACGGCCCTGTCCGGCCCCAAGACGGCGCGCGGCGCGGCCTTCACGGGCCGGCATCCCTTGCCCGACCGCAACGCCCTGCTGGCCACCCTGCGCGGCTGGGGCATCGATGACGACACGCAAGTGGTCGCCTATGACGGGCAAGGCGGCATGTTCGCCGCCCGTTTGTGGTGGCTGCTGCGCTGGGTCGGCCATCCAGCCGTGGCCGTCCTCGACGGCGGCCTAGCCGCCTGGCAAGCACAAGGCTTGCCGCTGGTCACGCCCGTGGCGCCCCGCCCTGCCGGCAACCTCACGGAAAAAGCCAGCCTGACGCGCACGGTCACCGTGCAAGACGTCATCGCCAACCTGGAAACCCGGGCCTTGACGGTCATCGACGCGCGCGCCCCTGACCGCTACCGGGGCGAAAATGAAACCATCGACCCCGTGGGCGGCCACATCCCCGGCGCGAAAAACCGTTTCTTCAAGGATAATTTACAAGCAGATGGCCGTTTCAAAGGCGCCGAGGAACTGCGGCGCGATTTCAGCGCATTGTTTGATGCACCGCAAGCGGCCATCCTGCAATGCGGCTCCGGCGTGACGGCTTGCCACAACTTGCTGGCCCTGGAAGTGGCCGGCTTGCCTGGCGCGGCCCTGTATCCGGGCTCGTGGAGCGAATGGTGCGCGGATCCGGCGCGGCCCGTGGCGACGGGTAACTAAAAAAAAGCGGACCTCGGTCCGCTTTTTTATGCGCTGTGGGTAACTACGACGTTATCCCCAGCGCTTGATTCAAGCGTTCCAGTTCCGCCTGCCACGCCTGCTGGCAGGCCGGCTTCTGGTGGCGCGGTTTTCTCGCCAGGTCTTCCGCCAGCAATTGCTCCAGTTCACACAAGCGTTCCAGCTGCACGTCGACGTCGGTTTGCGCTGGCGCAAGCGCAGCCGTTTCCACGCGCGGCGCGGACGCCGGCGCTTGCCCATCCTCAAGACTCAGCCGTGCATACGCGCTGGCTGCATCGGGCCACTCTTCCAGCCCGCCATCGGCCATTACCCAGTAACGGTTGCACGCCGTCTCGATCAGGTCGCGGTCGTGCGACACCAGCAGGCAGCCCCCTTCGAAGCCCTGCAGCGCCAGCCCCAGCTCCGCCTTGCCCTGCATGTCCAGGTGGTTGCTGGGCTCGTCGAGCAGCAGCAAGTGATAACTGGCCAGCGACAGTCCCAGGAACAGCAGCCGCGCCCGCTCGCCGCCACTCAGGGTGGCCACCGTCTGGCCATGGCGCGCATACGGGAAACCGGCCGCTATCAACGCCTGCTTGCGCGCCACCTGGCTGCGCGCAGCCTCGTTTTGCACGGCGAACGGGTACAGGGCGTCGGACAGGTCGGCCGTATCGGCCAGTTGCTTGAGCGACTGGTCGTAATAGCCGATGTTGGCCGCCTTGTGGTAGCGCAAGTCCGCACGTTCCTCCTGCGCCTGGATCGCTTGCCAGCACAGGCGCAGCAGCGACGACTTGCCGCTGCCGTTGGCGCCCAGCAAGGCGATACGGTCGCCCGGTTTCAGCCACAGCTGGCCGACCTGGAACAGCACGGGAGACGTAGGCACGGCGCGCACGTCCAGGCCATCGAGCGCCAGCAGCTGGTCGGCCGCCAGCGCCTTGCCGCGCAGACTCAAGCGCCACGGCGCGCCATCGCTGACGAACGATTGCTCATCCTTCAACTTGTCGATGCGCCGCTGCATGGTCTTGGCCTTGCGCGCCAGGTCTTCATTGTCATAGGTGCGGCCCCACAGGGCCAGGCGGGCGCTGCTGGCAGACAGGCGGTCGATTTCCTTCTGTTCGGCCGCATGCCGGGCGGCGGCGGCTACGTCCGCCTCGGCCAGCGCCGCCAGCGCGGGGCCGCACGGCAAGTCGAAATCGTAGAGGCGGCTATCGCGCAAGATCCAGCTGCGCGTGGCCACGTTGTCGAGCAAGCGCTGGTCGTGCGAGACGAGGATGAAGGCGCCGCGCCAAGCCAGCAGGAATTGCTCCAGCCACAGCAGCGACGGCAAGTCCAGGTGATTGCTCGGCTCATCGAGCAGCAGCACGTTCGGCTCTTGCAGCAGGGCACGCCCCAGCAGCAATCGCGTGTGCTGGCCGCCGGACAGCGAATGCACGGGCACTTGCGCCGTATCAACATCAAAGCCCAGTTCGGCCAGCAGGCTGTCGACCCGCCAATGCAGTTCCGGCTGCTCCAGCACGGGCGCCAGCAAGGCGTCGTACAGGCTCAGGCTGGCAAGTTCCGCGGGCAAGTGCTGCTCCACGTGCTGCAAGCGGCAGACACGGGCATAGTGGATGGTGCCGGACGTCGCTTCGCGGGTGCCGCTGAGCAATCCCAGCAAGGTGGATTTGCCGCAGCCATTGTGGCCGATCAGGCCGATGCGGTCGCCCTGGCGCAAGGTAAAGGCGAGTTCATTGAAGAGGAAACCGTCGTGGGTATCCAGTTGTAAAGCTTGTGTCGAGATCAGGGTAGTCATGGCTCTTGTCTTTGTTCGGGATGCAAGCATCCGCGTTAACAGGAGCGCTAACGACAACGGAGTACCAGGAAAGGACTCGTCTGGGAGGGTGACTTTGCTCTGGCCAGGTTATCGCAGCGCGATAGAACGTGGGCAAGAGCTGGCAAATGCGCTTAAAGAGCGTGCGCGCCATACGGCGAGCAACAAGTTTTCTTCCATGATATTTTCCTCCTTTCTGTGCAAGTTAGTCAGAAAGGCAATATAGCATAGGTAGCACTGCGCCGGCAGTGCCGGACATCAACCGCCGTGGCGCTTATGCGTCAGGAACAGCACGATGCACACGCCCAGCGCGATCAGCAGCACTTGCGGGATGGTTTCGCGCAAGGTGGCGCGGCGCTGCATCTGCGGCATCAGGTCGCTCAAGGCGATGTAGATGAAGCCGGATGAGGCAAACACGAGCACGTAAGGAATCAGGTTGCTGGCGCGGTCCAGGGTGAAATAGCCGAGCAAGCCGCCCGCCACCGCCATCAGGCTGCACAGCAGATTGAAGATGTAGGCGCGCAGGCGCGAGAAACCCGCGTTGAGCAGCACGATGAAGTCGCCGATTTCCTGCGGGATTTCATGCGCGATGATGGCCAGGCCCGTGACCAGGCCCAGCTTCGGGTCGGCCAGGAAGGCGGCGGCGATCAAGATGCCGTCCGTAAAGTTGTGCATGCCGTCGCCCACTAAAATCATCCAGCCGGACTTGCCCGCTTCGTGCTTGTCGTGGCCGTGCGCATGGTGGTGGCCGTCGCCTTCGTGGTGGTGCGAATGGCGCAAAATCGCGAATTTTTCCAACATGAAAAAGGCCAGCAAGCCCGCCAGCAAGGTGGCGAACAGGCTGCGCGGGTCCGCCTGCGATTCGAACGCTTCGGGCAAGGCGTGCAGCAGGGACGTCGACAACATGATGCCGACGGACAAGCTGACCATGCGCTCGACCACTTTGGAGAGGAATGCAAACGAAAAGATCGCCGCCGCGGTAATGCTGAACACGCCCGCGATCGTGGTCGCGAGCAAAATGGATATAAGGACGGGATCGATGATTTTCTTACCTCAAAATGGCGCCGGGTCACTGGCGCCCGCGATGCTGGCGTCTGGCCTGATGAATGCGTTGTTATCTATTGTTTAATTTTTTGCGCGTCTGGCGGCAGCGTCGCGCGATGAAGATGCAATTGTACTGCATTGGCGCGCACCGGACATTTTACAGCCCGGTACGGCTTTCACGTCAATTTCTGGAAAATGCGGTATTTTTCTGTTGCGGCATCACGCCACGCCGTGCTTTTTGAACCAGGCCAGGCAACGCGCATAACCGTCTTTCGCATCGGCCGCCACATAGCTGGGGCGGTAATCGGCATTGAAGGCGTGGCCCGCATCGGGATACACGACAAACTCGGATTGGTTGCCGCCCTTGGCCAGCGCATCCTTCATCTTGCCGATCGATTCCTGGCTGATGCCCGTATCCTTGCCGCCATACAAGCCCAGCACAGGGACTTTCAGGCTGGCGGCGATATCGATGGGGTTGCTCGGCTGCAAGGCAGTCGGTTCGCCGACGAGGCGGCCATACCAGGCCACGCCCGCCTTGACGGCCGGATTGTGCGCCGCGTACAGCCACGTGATGCGCCCGCCCCAGCAAAAACCCGTGATGCCCAGGCGGCTCGTGTCGCCGCCATTCTGTTTCGCCCATGCAACCACCGCATCGAGGTCCGCCATCACTTGCGCGTCCGGCGTCTTGGCGATGATGCCCTTCATTAAATCGGCAATGCTGGCCACCTTGGTGGCATCGCCCTGGCGCACGAACAGGTCGGGCGCCAGCGCCAGATAGCCCTGCTTGGCGAAGCGGCGCGCCATGTCGGCGATATGTTCATGCACGCCAAAGATTTCCGAAATGACCAATACCACGGGCAAACCCGTCTTGCCTTCCGGCTGCGCCGCATACACGGGCACGGCCTGGCCATCGACCATCACCGACATGCTGCCCGTGACGAGTCCGGCGGAATCCGTCTTGACGACGTTTTGCGCCGCCACGGGCAGCACGGCCACGGCAAAGCCCGTGCCCAGCGCCACCTTCAGGAAACCACGCCGGCCGTCAGGCCCGGACAAGCTGCTTTGGCCCAGCAAACTTTCACAATCGGTGATCATGTCGCTCATGCGTTTCTCCTGAAAATGTTGCGTTTAATTAATGCGCTTCGTCCCAGTTCTTCCCAATTCCCACCTCGGCCGTCAGCGGTACTTTCAGCGCAGCCACGCCGGCCATCAGTTCCGGCAGCTTGCGCTTGACCAATTCCAGCTCGGCGTCCGGCACTTCCAGCACCAGTTCATCGTGCACCTGCATGATCATCTTCGTCTGCAAGTTGTCCGCTTCCAGCCAGCCTTGCACGGCGATCATGGCCAGCTTGATCAGGTCGGCGGCCGTGCCCTGCATGGGCGCGTTGATCGCCGCCCGTTCCGCGCCCTGGCGGCGGGGGCCGTTCGGCGAATTGATTTCCGGCAACCACAAACGGCGGCCGAACACGGTTTCCACGTAGCCGCGCGCCTTCGCTTGCTGGCGCGTGTCTTCCATGTACTGTTTCACGCCGGAAAAACGGGCAAAGTAGCGGTCGATATAGCTTTGCGCGGCCGTGCGGTCCACGCCCAGATTACCGGCCAGGCCGAATGCGCTCATGCCGTAGATCAAACCAAAGTTGATGACCTTGGCGTAGCGGCGCTGTTCGCTCTGCACTTCCGCGGCCGGCACGCCAAAGATTTCGGCGGCCGTGGCGCGGTGAATGTCGATGCCGTCGGCAAACGCGCGCAGCATGGCTTCATCGCCCGAGATGTGCGCCATGATGCGCAATTCGATCTGCGAATAGTCGGCCGAAACGATGTGGCTGCCCGGCGGCGCAATAAAGGCTTCGCGGATGCGCCGGCCTTCCGCGCTGCGGATGGGAATATTCTGCAAGTTCGGGTCGTTCGACGCCAGGCGGCCCGTGACGGCCACGGCTTGCGCATAGTTCGTGTGCACGCGCCCCGTCGTGACGTTGATCATCTTCGGCAACTTATCGGTATACGTCGATTTCAGCTTGGCCATGCCCCGGTATTCGAGCAGCACCTTGGGCAGCGGATAATCCTCGGCCAGCTTTTGCAGCACTTCTTCATCCGTCGACGGCGCGCCCGTCGGGGTTTTCTTGACCACCGGCAGTTTCAATTTTTCAAAGAAAATTTCACCGATCTGCTTGGGCGAGCCTAGATTAAACGGCTGCTCGGCCAGCTCATACGCCTTCTTTTCCAGTTCGAGAATCTTGACGGCCAGCTCGGCCGACTGGATGTTGAGCAATTCATCGTCGATCAGCACGCCGTTGCGCTCGATCTTTTGCAAGACCACGGCCGTCGGCATCTCGATCTTTTCATAGATGAAGGTCAGCTTCTCATCATTTGCCACATTGCCCCACATGGCATTGTGCAAGCGCAAGGTGACGTCCGCATCCTCGGCCGCGTATTTCGCCGCCTGCTCCACTTCCACCTGGTTGAATGTGATCTGCTTGGCGCCCTTGCCGCACACGTCCTCGAACGGGATGGTCGTGTAGTTCAAGTGGCGCAGGGCCAGGCTGTCCATGTCGTGCTTCTTGTGCGATTCGAACACATACGATTCGAGCAGGGTATCGTGGGCGATGCCGCGCAGAATCACGCCGTGATTGGCGAAGATGTGGCTGTCATACTTGAGGTTCTGCCCCAGCTTGGGCTTGTTCGCATCTTCCAGCCATGGGCGCAGCTTCGCCAGCACGTGTTCGCGCGTCAACTGTTCCGGCGCGCCCGCGTAATCGTGGGCCAGCGGGATGTAGCAGGCGGCGTGCTCTGCCACGGAGAGGGAAATGCCGACCATTTGCGCCGTCATCGGTTCCAGCGAGGTGGTTTCCGTATCGACGGCCGTCAAGGCCGCCGCATCGATCAGCGCGATCCATTTGTCCAGCTGCTCATCCGTCAGCACGGTTTCATACACGGCTTCCACTGCTGGCGCGGCATCGGCAAACATGTCGCCCGTCGTATTGGCGGCAGCGCCGCCAGTTGCCGGTGCGCCAACGGGGGACATCGGCGGCGGCGTGGCGCCCAGTTCGCGCAGCAGGGCCTTGAAGCCGTAGCGCTGGAAGAAGGCCAGCAGCGCTTCCTTGTCTTCGTGTTTCGCCACCAGTGAGTCGGCGATGGTCGTCATGTGTTCGGACAAGTCGCAATCGGTCTTGACGGTGATCAAGGCGCGCGCCTGCGGCAGCCATGGCAGGGCCGTGCGCAGGTTTTCACCCACGGCGCCGCCCACCTTGGCCGCGTTTTCCATCACGCCTTCCAGGCTGTCGTACAAGGTCAGCCATTTGACGGCCGTCTTCGGGCCGCATTTCGAGACGCCCGGCACGTTGTCGACCGTATCGCCGATCAGCGACAAGTAATCGATGATACGGTTGGGCGGCACGCCGAACTTGACCAGCACGGCCGCTTCATCGAGCTTTTCATTGCTCATGGTATTGATCAGGGTCACCTGGCTGTTGACCAGCTGCGCCAGGTCCTTGTCGCCCGTCGACACCACCACGTCCATGCCGGCGGCGGCCGCCTGCACGGCCAGGGTGCCGATCACGTCGTCCGCTTCCACGCCGTCGACCATCAATATCGGCCAGCCCATGGCGCGCACGGCTTCGTGGATCGGTTCGATCTGCAGGCGCAGGTCGTCCGGCATCGAGGCGCGCGTGGCCTTGTATTCCGGATACATATCATCACGGAAAGTTTTGCCTTTGGCATCGAAAACGCAGGCGATATAGGCGGCCGGGTAGTCGGCGCGCAGGCGGCGCAGCATGTTGACCATGCCGTGCATGGCGCCCGTGGGATAGCCGTCCGGGCTGCGCAGATCGGGCAGCGCATGGAAGGCACGATAGAGGTAACTGGAACCGTCGACTAACAGCAGGGTGTTTTGCATAATGCCAATAAAATAAGGTGGGCCGCGCCAGCCGGGAAGAAACAGCGGCAGGCGGGCGGAATATCGCCCAATTATCGCAGAGTTTAGGGCCGCGCCACCGGCCGCAACGCCTGCCGCTTCCGGCGTTTTTGCCACCCTGGCGGCCCCGTGCGGGCGCGCGGGCCGCCGCCGCCAGCCATTTAGGCACATTAATCAGCCGTATTAAACAGCATTGCCTACCAGTTTGTTACAATGCCTTATAGATAAATTGACGGCATTACACTACTGCACGCGCTGCAGTCCCTCACATGGAAGCGAACCCATCATGATGCGTACATCGACACTCTGGACATTCCTCGCCCTGCCCCTGCTGGCATGTTCGGCCATCGCCAGCGCCCAGACGCCGGCCAAACCGAGCGACGCGCCGCCACAACTGGAACGCATCGAGGAAATGGGCGAAGCGCCCATCACCGTGGCACCGGCCGCGGCCAAGCAGCAGATTACCGAAAAACGCGAAGCGGGCGTGACGTCCGAAGTGAAAGTGACGAGCGGCGGCAGCACCTATTACATGAAGCCGGCCGCCGGCGGCGACCAGGCCCACAGCGGCGCCCTGCGCGGCCCGCAATGGAAAGTACTGGAATTTGATCTGGGCAAGAAGAAACAGAAACAACGCGACGAAGAGGCCGCGGACGCGCCAGCGCCGCCCGCACCAGCGAAGTAAGCAGCCACTCTCTTCTGCCCTGCCCCGGCCACCTGCGGGGCAGCCGGCTTTTTTTGACCTTTTAGACCATTCCTCTCTTTCCCATGGCAGTTTTTACCGCGCTACACCTGGACGATATCGGCCAGTGGATCACGCAATTTCCACTCGGCAAACCTCTGGCGCTCAAGGGCATCGCGTCCGGCATCGAGAACAGCAATTTCTTCCTGAGCACGGAGCGCGGCGAGTATGTGCTGACGATCTTTGAAAACCTCAGCTTCGAGCAATTGCCGTTTTATCTGCAACTGATGCGCCATTTGGCGGACCGGGGCGTACTGGTGCCGGCGCCGATCGCCAATGCGGACGGCGAACTGGTGACGGCCTTGCAAGGCAAGCCGGCCGCCATCGTCAGCAAACTCGACGGCAGCTCGCAGATGGCGCCGCAAGCCGTGCATTGCGCGGCCGTGGGCGCCATGCTGGCGAAGATGCACCTGGCGGCGCAGGATTTCCCCCTGCAACAGCCGAATCTGCGGGGCCTGAACTGGTGGAACACCACCACGCCGCTCGTCCTGCACCACCTCGACGATGCCAAAGCCCATTTGCTGCGCGCGGAAATCCACTTCCAGGACGCCTTTGCTGCCTGCGATACGTATAAAGCCATCCCGCGCGGTCCCGTGCATGCCGACTTGTTCCGCAACAACGTCATGTTTGACGGCGAACAACTGACGGGCTTTTTCGACTTTTACTTTGCCGGCTGCGACACCTGGCTGTTCGACGTGGCCGTCACCGTCAACGACTGGTGCGTGGACCTGGCCACGGGCGTGCTCGACACGGCAAGAGTGCGCGCCCTGCTCGACGCCTACCGGGCCGTGCGTCCGTTTACGCATGAAGAACAGACGGCATGGCAACCGATGCTGCGCGCCGCCGCGCTGCGCTTCTGGCTGTCGCGCCTGTACGATTATTACCAGCCGCGCGAAGCGGAAATGCTGACCCCGCACGATCCCACGCATTTCGAACGCATTCTGCGCGAACGTATCGCCACACCTGCTCCGGAACTGTTTTAAACATGGAAAAATTACCTGCAAGTACAGGTTGGCAATGGGTGAAACAAGGCTTCGCCCTGTTTCGCAAGCAACCTGGCGGCATGTCGATGCTGTTTCTCGGCTATATGTTCTGCATGCTGGCCGTCAGCATCGTGCCCGTGCTCGGCCAGATGCTGCCCGTCATCCTCGTCCCCGTCTTTTCCGTCGCCTTCGTGCAAGGCTGCCTGAACATCGACCAGGGCAAGCGCGTCTTGCCCAGCCTGTTGATCTCGGGCTTCCGCAAGCCGGCCTTTCCTTCCCTGTTCGGCCTGGGCGTGCTGTACATCCTGATGGCCATCGTGGCCATCGGCGCCTCGACTTTGGTGGACGACGGCTTGCTGTGGCAACTGGTCACGGGGCAATTGACGGAAGAAGCGGCGCGCACCGCCATCCCCGAATCGCGCCTGGGCCTCGGCATCCTGCTGGCCATCGTGCTGTACGTGCCGGCCGCCATGGCCTTCTGCTTTGCCGCACCGCTGATCTACTGGAAACAAACCGGGCTGGGCAAGGCGCTGTTCTTCAGCTTTTTCGCCGTCTGGCGTTCGCTGTCGGCCTTCATCGTCTTCGCCGCCACCTGGTTCGCCATCAGCGTCGTCACCAGCCAGTTGCTGGCCGTCATCTTTGGCCGCACGCCGCTGATGATGCAACTGATGATGCCGCTGTCGATGATCTTGACCATCATCATGCATTGCTCGTTCTACGCCGCCTACCGCCAGATCTTCGGCTTGCCCGTCGATGAGAGCAAGACGGTGTCGCTGGACAAGCCGAACGACTGATTTTCACGCCGCATGAAAAAAGGGCAGCCTGCGCAGGCTGCCCTTTTTTATGGCCGCTCGTGTCTCAACGCCCCAATCGCTCCAGCTTGGCGATGCCCAGGTCGAGCACCTTCATGCCGTGCTGGCCGAAGTTGATTTGCGCGCGCGCATTGCCGCCGCCGCCTTCGATATTGACGATCACGCCTTCGCCGAACTTGGCGTGCGCCACGGATTCGCCGATGCGCCAGCCGCCACCCGTGGCTTTTTGCGCGATCTTTTGCGCAATCGCATTGTCCGAACCCAGGCTGGCCAGCTTCGGCGCCTCGTCCCAGGCCGACTTGCGGTTGCCGAACCAGTTCGCCTGCACCTTCGGCGACAGCCATTTCAGCGATTCTTCCGGCAATTCGTCGAAGAAGCGCGACTTCATGTTGTAGCGCGTCTGGCCGTGCAGCATGCGCGTCTGCGAAAAGCTCATATATAAGCGCTTGCGCGCGCGCGTGATGGCCACGTACATCAGCCGGCGTTCCTCTTCCACGCCATTGTCTTCCTTCGAGCTGCTTTCGTGCGGGAACAGGCCCTCTTCCAGGCCGGTAATGAACACGTTGTCGAATTCCAGGCCCTTGGCCGAGTGCACCGTCATCATCTGCAGCGCATCCTGGCCCGCCTGCGCCTGGTTATCGCCCGCTTCCAGCGACGCGTGCGACAGGAAGGCGGAAAGCGGCGACATCACGGCCGGCAGCGGCGCATCGGCGTCCAGGATTTCGATGCCATCCTGGTTGACGACGGGCGCGCCCGATTGCGCCTGGGCGGCTGGCCCCAAATGCGCGGGTGCGCCCTGGCCAAAACCTTCTTCGGAAATGAACTGGCTGGCCGCGCTGACCATCTGCTCCAGGTTCTCGATGCGGTCGGCGCCTTCCTTTTCATTCTGATAATGTTGCAGCAAGGTACTCGCTTCCAGCACCACTCTGACCATTTCCGGCAAGGACAATTGCTGCGTTTCGAAACGCACGCCTTCGATCAGCTTGACGAAGCCGGCCAGCACGCTGCCCGCCTTGCCCGCCACATACGGCACGGCCGCATACAGCGAAATGCCGTACTGTTCCGACGCGGCCTGCAATTGCTCGATCGAGCGCATGCCGATGCCCCGCGTGGGGAAATTGACCACGCGCAAGAAAGCCGAATCGTTGTGCGGATTGTCCATCAATTGCAAATAGGCAATTGCGTGCTTGACCTCGGCGCGCTGGAAGTAGCGCTGGCCGCCATACACGTGGTACGGAATCGCGGCCGAGAACAGCGCGTGTTCGATCACGCGCGACTGCGCATTCGAGCGGTACAAGATGGCGATTTCACTGCGCGACGCGCCATCGGCGATCAGGCTTTTCGCCTCTTCGATGATCCATTGCGCTTCCTGCAAGTCGGAACTGGCTTCATACACGCGCACCTGCTCGCCATGGCCCGCGTCCGTGCGCAGATTCTTGCCCAGGCGCTTGCTATTGTTCGCGATCAATACGTTGGCGCTGTCGAGGATGTGGCCGTGCGAGCGGTAGTTCTGCTCCAGCTTGATCAAGTTCTTCACCTGGAACTCATGCTCGAAGGCACTCATGTTGCCCACGTTGGCGCCACGGAACGCATAGATGCTCTGGTCATCGTCGCCGACGGCAAACAGGGCGCCGCCATCGCGGCTGCCGTGGCCGGCCAGCAATTTGAGCCAGTTGTATTGCAGGTTATTCGTATCCTGGAACTCGTCCACCAAAATATGGCGGAAACGCGCCTGGTAGTGTTCGCGCAAGGGCTGATTGCGGCTGAGCAATTCATACGTGCGCAGCAGCAATTCCGCGAAGTCGACGACGCCTTCGCGCTGGCACTGGTCGTCGTACAGCTGGTACAGCTCGACCATCTTGCGCTCGTGCGCGTCGTACGCTTCCACATCCGTGGCGCGCAAGCCCTGGTCCTTGGCATTGTTGATGAAATACATCACCGTCTTCGGCGGGAATTTTTCATCATCGATATTGTTTGCCTTCAACAAACGCTTGATCACGGACAATTGATCCTGGGAATCGAGGATCTGGAACGTTTGCGGCAAGGCCGCGTCGCGGTAGTGCGTGCGCAGCAAGCGGTTGCACAGGCCGTGGAAGGTGCCGATCCACATGCCGCGCGTGTTAATCGGCAGCATGGCCGACAGGCGCGTGAGCATTTCCTTGGCGGCTTTGTTGGTAAACGTCACGGCCAGGATGCCGGGCGGCGATACCTGCTGGGTCTGGATCAGCCACGCGATGCGGGTGGTCAGCACGCGGGTCTTGCCCGAACCGGCGCCTGCCAGGATCAGCGCATGCTGCGCCGGCAAGGTGACGGCAGCCAATTGTTCGGGATTGAGGTTGTGAAGAAGATTTTGCATGCCGTGATTATACCGGCATGGCTAAAAATACTGTGCATTTGTCCAGCGGTCGCGCCGGATTCGCCGCGTGCGCGCTACAATCGGCATCACTGCACAGCTGATGAAAACATGCCCATGACACCTCCCAGCCACCTCGACGGCGCCCGCGTACTGGCCTGGGCCTGGTCCGACTTGCCTTTCGGCCATGTTGCCGCTGAAGATGGCGCCGCCCCCATCGCCATCCACGGCCTGGCCGTATGCCGCTACGGGGACGAAGCGCAAGTCTACCGTTTCAGCTGCGACGCGCGCTGGGACACGGTGCAGGATGAGGCATATGCCAGCGAGGACGACGCCAGGCAGTTGCCGGCGCAATACCGCGCCGTGGCCGCCGCGTGGCATACGCCGTGAAGTACGCCATCCGCACAGCCAGCAGCGCCGACCTGCCCCTGCTGGCCCAGGTCGAGCGCAGCGCCGCGGCCCTGTTTGCGCAGGCCGGCCCCGGACTGGCGTGGCTGGCGCAGGGAGAACCCTTACCATTGAGCACCTTACAGGCGCTGCAGCGCGAGGGCGGCGTATGGGTGGCCGCCGATGAGCACGCTGCGCCGGCAGGCTTCCTGGCCGCCGAACCGCTCGACGGGCAACTGTTCATCGTGGAATTGTCCGTTGCCCTGCCGCATCAACGGCAGGGCGTGGGCGCGCGCTTGCTCGACGCGGCAGCGGCCCATGCCCGGGCGCAGGGCTGCGCCGGCCTGACGCTCAGCACGTATCGCCACCTGCCATGGAACGCACCCTACTATGCGCGCCATGGTTTCAGCGAAATCGGGGCCGCGGCGCTGGGCGCAGGCCACGCGCTCAAGCTGGCGCGCGAAGCGCAGGACGGACACGATCCGGCGCTGCGCTGCCTGATGCGCAAGCCACTGGCCTGCTAATTGAGCACATCCTTCAGCGCACCAGCTTGGCCTTGCCCTCGCTGAGCGCCTGGGCGATCACCTGGCGCGTGGTCTTGTCCGCGATCTTGACGACTTTTTCCTGCTGGCGGCCCAGGTCGCCCATTTGCTTGCCCAGCGCTTCCATCGGCTTGCCGCGCTGCTCCATCTGGCGCGACATCTGCTCCATTTTCTCGGCCTCCCGCTCGTGTACGTCGGCGATGCGGTCGTTGATCTCTTCCATTTTGTCCTGCGCATCTTCCATCTGCTGCTGCAGGCCTTCCACGTCGCGCTCGGCCGCGCGACGCGCCGTGTCGCTCGTCGCCAGCGCCTGGCGGCGCGAGGCGTCGCCGAGCTTGCGGCCCAGCTCCTGCTGCTGGCGGCCCAGCAAGCGCAGCTGTTCCGATTCGCGCGCGCTACCCTTTTCCAGGCTGCGGGCGCCCATCTTGCGGCCCATTTCACCCATGGCCTTGCCATGCGCGCCCATTTGATCGCCAAGCGCGCTCATCTCCTTGCCCAGCTGTTTCGAGGGTTCCCATGCCGTGCGCACCTTGCCCAGCAAGGCCGCATCCTGCAGCACATAGGCCTGCCCCTGGTCGCGGAACCACAGGAACGGCCCCTTGATCGAGCGCTTGAGTTTTTCCACCTGCTCCGAGTGAATATCGCTGTCGATGACGATGACGCCCTCGCTATCCCTGGTGCCATCGACCAGCGCATAGCTTTCGCCCTTGTCGAGCGAACGGCTGACCTGCACGCTGGGCGCGGCCGGCGGGGCCGGGGGCGCGGGCGGTTGCGGCGGCTGCACGGCCAGCGCGCTGCCGCCAAGCAGGATACCGGCCAGGCTGAGGATCAAACGATGGGAAGTGGTCATGGCTGCCTCGTCGCAAAAGTGGTGGAGCGTTGACTGTAGCGGCAAGCGGACCTGGCCTCCAGCGCCGTGCGACAGGCTGCAAAAAGGCCTGCCTGGATGGCAAGCACGGACGATGGATGGCATCCGGACAAAAAAAACGGAGGCCGCAGCCTCCGCAAAAACGCCGTGGTACGGCGTATTTCAATTAAATTTCAATTAATTAATACAGCACGACGGAGCGGATCGATTCACCGCTCTTCATCAAGTCGAAACCTTGATTGATATCATCGAGCTTCAGCCTGTGTGTGATCAAATCATCGATATTGAGCTTGCCTTCCATGTACCAGTCGACGATCTTCGGCACGTCCGTGCGGCCGCGCGCGCCGCCGAAGGCGGAACCTTTCCACACGCGCCCCGTCACCAGCTGGAACGGACGCGTGGAAATTTCCTGGCCGGCCGCCGCCACGCCGATGATGATGGACTGGCCCCAGCCCTTGTGGCAGCACTCGAGCGACTGGCGCATGGTGGTGGTGTTGCCGATGCATTCGAACGAATAGTCGGCGCCGCCGTCCGTCAGCTGCACGATGGTATCGACAACGTTTTCCACCTCGTTGGCGTTGACGAAATGCGTCATGCCGAACTTGCGCGCGATGGCCTGGCGCGCCGGGTTGATGTCCACGCCGATAATTTTGTCGGCGCCGACCATCTTGGCCGCCTGGATCACGTTCAAGCCGATGCCGCCCAGGCCGAACACGACCACGTTGGCGCCCGCCTCGACCTTGGCCGTGAACAGCACGGCGCCCACGCCCGTCGTCACGCCGCAGCCGATGTAGCAGACTTTATCGAAAGGCGCGTCTTCGCGGATCTTCGCCAGGGCGATTTCCGGCACGACGATGTAGTTCGAGAAGGTGGACGTGCCCATGTAGTGGAAGATGGGCTTGCCGTCGATGGAAAAGCGCGACGTCGCGTCCGGCATCAGGCCGCGGCCCTGGGTCGAGCGGATCGACTGGCACAGGTTGGTCTTTTGCGACAGGCAGAATTTGCACTGGCGGCATTCCGGCGTGTACAGGGGGATGACGTGGTCATCCTTCTTCAGGCTTTTCACGCCAGGACCCACGTCGACGACGATGCCCGCGCCTTCATGGCCGAGGATGGATGGGAAGATGCCTTCCGGATCGGCGCCCGACAGGGTGTAGTAATCGGTGTGGCAAATGCCGGTGGCCTTGATCTCGACCAGTACCTCGCCCTCGCGCGGGCCGGCCAGGTCGACTTCCTCGATGGTCAAAGGCGCGCCCGCCTTCCATGCAATCGCTGCTTTGGTTTTCATGTGTGTCCTGTGTATGGTTGAACCAGGCGCGCCAGCGCGCCGTATCGTCACATCATAACAAGGCAGGCGCCGACGTGCCACGCCGGCGCCGGTGCAACGCTTACTTGAAACACTTACTTGAAACTCTTACTTGGTTTTCGCCCGGTTCAAAAACGCGCCGTGCAAGCCGTTCAGGGTTTCCTCGGCCAGCAGCAGCTGGCTGGCGATTTCATTGATCTTGCGGCGGCTGGAGCGGGCGTGGTCGCGCAGCACTTCGAACGCCGTGTTGCGGTCCGTCTGGAACTTGCCCATCAGCAAACCGACGGCCAGGCTCGTTTCGCGGCCGGCGGCCAGGGCCGCATTCAGGTTCAGCTCGGTGCGGCGCAGCTGGCGGATTTCATCGGCGCGCGCCAGGCCCGCTTCGAACGCCGGCATCAAGCGGCCTTCGTCGACGGGTTTGACGACATAGCCGACGGCGCCGTAGGCGGCCGCCTGCTTGCCCGATTCGCTGTCGCCGCTGCCGGACAGGAACATGAATGGCACGGCCGTTTCGCCGTGCAGGCGCTTGGCCAGTTCCAGGCCGGACATACCCGGCATGTGGATGTCGAGCAAGGCCAGGTCAGGCTCGCGCTGGGCGATCAGCTGCAGCGCCACTTCGGCCGAATGGGCCAGGGCCGTCTCGTAGCCGGCATGGCGCAGGACTTCGCCAAGGAATTCCAACAGGAGCTGGTCATCGTCAACGATCAGGATAAGGCGTTTCGCGGCGGCTGGCTGACTCATGGGTAAAGGGACCTCGGTAATGAATGATGCCCTTATTATATGCCGATTATTCGCCAAATCCGCCCCCTCACGCCTCCCCGGCCTGCGCAAACAGCAGATTGAATTGCTGCACTGCAATATCCACATCGTCCGCCTGATATCCCTTGCCAAATACGCTGCTGATCGCCGCCACCATGTCGGCCCCGCGCGCGACCAGCGGCGCCGCGTTCTCCGGCGTCATGCCGCCGATCACCACGCAGGGCAAGGCGATTTCGCGTTTCGCCTGCAGCACGATATCCAGGGGCGTCGTCACCGGATACTTTTTCACCAGCGATGGATAAAAGCCGCCGAAGGCCACGTAGCTGGCGCCGCCCTCTGCTGCCGTGCGCGCCAGGGCCATGTCGCCATAGCAGGAAGCGCCGACGATCTTGCCGCTCCCCAGGCGCGCGCGTACCTGCGCCACGGACGCATCCGTGCCGCCCACGTGCACGCCGTCCGCGTCCAGCTCTTCGCACAGCTCGAGAAAATCGTTGACGATGAAAGGCACGCCATACTTGCGGGCCAGGGCCAGCAAGGCGCCCGCCTGTTCGCGCCGCTGGTCCGCGTCGGCGCTCTTGTGGCGGTATTGCAGCAGGGCCACGCCGCCGTGCAAAGCCTGCTCCGTGATATCGAGCAGGCGGTCGGTGTCATCCCAGTTCGGGGTGACCAGATACAGTCCACGCATGATGTTTTCCTTATTCAATGAATCGTTGCGGCATGAGTTGACCTGGCGCAATCGCATACGCGCCGGCCAAGGCCGCATGGCAATAGCTTTGCGCGCCATCAAGCGCTTCGGGCAATGCCTGGCCCAGCGCCAGGCGCGCCGCGATGGCGGACGCCAACGTGCAGCCGCTGCCGTGGAATTCGCCGGGCAGGCGCGGCCAGCGCCACTCGCGCGCGCGCCCGTCACCGTCCAGCCAGCGGTTGACGATCTCCTCGCCGTCGCCATGGCCGCCCGTCACCAGCACGTGTCCACAGCCTTGCGCGCGCAAGTTGTCTGCGCCGCCGAGGGCCAGCGCTTCCGGCCCGTTCGGTACGATGACGGTCGTCACGGGCAGCAAGGGCGCCAGCGCCAGCACGGCGTCGTCCCGGCTGAGCACGTCGCCATGGCCGCTGGCCAGCACGGGATCGAGCACGACGGGCAAGCTTGGGCGGGACAACCGCAATTGGGCGATCAGTTGCGCGATGACGGCCGCATTCGCCGCGCTGCCGGGGATGCCGATTTTCACGGCATCGATGGCGACCTTGGCGATCAGCGCCTGCGCCTGTCGGCGCAGCAATTCCGGCGCCACAGGCTCGACAGCAAACACGCGGTCGTTGTCCTGCACCGTCAGCGCCGTGATGACGGGCAAGGCATGCGCGCCCTGCGCCGCAATCGCTAGAATATCGGCGGCGATGCCGGCGCCGCCCGACGGGTCGGCGCCGGCAAACACGAGCACGGTGCGACGTTGCAGCGCCATCACGCCAGCCGGCCCGCCATCGGCGACGAAGGCGAGGCGGCGAACTTGCGCGGCATGCGCCCCGCCAAAAACGCTTCGCGCCCGGCCCGCACAGCCAGCTTCATCGCATGCGCCATGCGCACGGGGTCGCGCGCGCCGGCAATCGCTGTATTCATCAGCACGCCATCGCAACCGAGTTCCATGGCGATGGCCGCGTCCGACGCCGTGCCCACGCCCGCATCGACGAGCACGGGCACTTTCGCCTGGTCTATGATCAAGGACAAGTTCCACGGATTCAAGATGCCCATGCCCGAGCCGATCAGTGACGCCAGCGGCATGACGGCCACGCAGCCGATGTCTTCCAGAATCTTCGCCTGGATGGGGTCGTCGCTGCAGTAGACCATCACGTCGAAGCCATCCTTGACCAGCGCTTCGGCCGCGACCAGGGTTTCCGGCATGTGCGGAAACAGCGTCTTTTCATCGCCCAGCACTTCCAGTTTCACCAGATTGCGCCCGCCCAGGAGTTCGCGCGCCAGTTGCAGGGTGTACACGGCATCCTTGGCGTTGTAGCAGCCGGCCGTGTTCGGCAAAATCGTGTACTGGTCGGGCGGCACGAAATCGAGCAGGCTGGGCGCGTTCGGATCTTGCCCGATATTCACCCTGCGGATCGCCACCGTGATGATCTGCGCCTCGGCCGCGTCCGTTGCCTCGCGCGTCTGCGGCAAATCCTTGTACTTGCCGCTGCCCACCAGCAGGCGCGATCGATACTGTTTTCCCGCGATGGTCAGCAGGTCGTTGTTTGTTGCGGTATTCATGTGCGTTTCCTTGTCTATTCTCAACTTAACCGCCGCCAATCGCGCGTACGATTTCCACCTGGTCTTGAATTTCCAGGACCCGGTCGTGCCACGCCTTGCGCGGCACGACGCTGCGGTTGACGGCCAGCGCCAGCGCCTGGTTTTCCAGCGACAACGCGGCGATCAATTGGTCCAGGGTTTGCCCCGGCGGCACCTGGTGCGGCGCGCCGTTGAGCGTGATGTCGATCAATGCAGTCATCACGCCCTCCTTCAGACCTTGCGGTACAGCTCGGCGCCGTTCTTGATGAATTCGATGGCTTTCACCTCCATCCCCTGCTGCAGCGCCTTGTCTTCCGCGATGCCCATGCCGGCCGCGTATTCGCGCACTTCCTGCGTGATCTTCATCGAGCAGAAATGCGGGCCGCACATGGAGCAGAAATGCGCCACCTTGGCCGAATCCTTGGGCAAGGTTTCATCGTGGAATTCGCGCGCCTTGTCCGGGTCCAGGCCGATGTTGAACTGGTCGTCCCAGCGGAATTCGAAACGGGCTTTCGACAGCGCGTTGTCGCGGATTTGCGCGCCCGGATGGCCTTTCGCCAGGTCGGCCGCGTGCGCGGCGATCTTGTACGTGATGATGCCGTCCTTGACGTCCGCCTTGTTCGGCAAGCCCAGGTGTTCCTTCGGCGTCACGTAACACAGCATGGCCGTGCCATACCAGCCGATCATGGCCGCGCCGATGCCCGAGGTGATGTGGTCGTAGCCGGGCGCGATATCCGTCGTCAGCGGCCCCAAGGTGTAGAACGGCGCCTCGCCGCACTGTTCCAGCTGCAAGTCCATGTTTTCCTTGATCAATTGCATGGGCACGTGGCCCGGACCTTCGATCATCACTTGCACGTCGTGCTTCCAGGCAACTTGCGTCAGCTCGCCCAGGGTTTTCAGTTCGCCCAGCTGCGCTTCGTCGTTGGCGTCGTAGATGGAGCCGGGGCGCAAGCCGTCACCCAGCGAGAACGACACGTCATACGCCTTCATGATTTCGCAAATTTCTTCGAAATGCGTGTAGAGGAACGATTCCTGGTGGTGCGCCAGACACCATTTCGCCATGATGGAGCCGCCGCGCGAAACGATGCCCGTCAGGCGCTTGGCTGTCATCGGCACATAGCGCAGCAGCACGCCCGCGTGGATGGTGAAATAATCGACGCCCTGCTCGGCCTGCTCGATCAGGGTGTCGCGGAAGATTTCCCACGTCAGATCTTCCGCCTTGCCATTGACCTTTTCCAGCGCCTGGTAGATGGGCACGGTGCCGATGGGCACGGGGCTGTTGCGCACGATCCATTCGCGCGTCTCGTGGATGTGCTTGCCGGTCGACAAGTCCATCACGTTATCGCCGCCCCAGCGGATGGCCCAGGTCATCTTTTCCACTTCCTCGCCGATGGAAGAGGTTACGGCGGAATTGCCGATATTCGCATTGATTTTCACCAGGAAATTGCGGCCGATAATCATCGGCTCCACTTCCGGGTGATTGATATTGGCGGGGATGATGGCGCGGCCGCGGGCGATTTCCTCGCGCACGAATTCCGGCGTGATTTCGACCGGGATGCTGGCGCCGAAGGACTGGCCCGGATGCTGGCGGCCCATCAGGTCGGCCAGGCGCTCGCCCATGGGGCCGGAAGCCTTGAGCTCGCGCAAATACTCCTGGCGGCGCATGTTTTCGCGGATGGCGACGAATTCCATTTCCGGCGTGATGATGCCTTGGCGCGCGTAATGCATCTGCGTCACGTTCTTGCCGGCGATGGCGCGGCGCGGCTTGCGGTGCAAATTGAAACGCAGCTCGGCCAGCTTCGGGTCCGCCAGGCGGGCGATGCCGTAGTCGGAAGTGGGACCGGGCAATTCTTCCGTGTCGGCACGCTCCATGATCCATGGCAGGCGCGGCGTATCGAGGCCGGAGCGGATGTCGATGTTCACGTCCGGGTCCGTGTACGGGCCGGATGTGTCGTAGACGTAGATCGGCGGATTCTTTTCGCCGCCGAACGACGCTTCCGTGTCGGACTGGCTGATCTCGCGCATGGGCACGCGGATGTCGGGACGGCTGCCTTGCACGTAAATCTTGCGCGAATTGGGCAGCGGCGCGATGGCGGCTTCGTCGACCGTGGCGGTGGCGGAGAGGAATTTCGGGTTGGCGTTCATTTTGGCTCCTTGGCTAGACTATTTTTAAGCCTGGAGCCAGCTAAGGAGGTTCGGAATTGCGCACGCGGAAAAGCGGGGTGCAGTCATCCTAAAGCTTCCCTTCGCTGGCATTATCCAGATCAGGTTCGGAGGGTATTTCTCACCCGCGCTTGCACCGTGTTTCCACAGCGAAAGGCAGGACCCCTAGCGTTTGCCGCCTTGCGGCAGCGAGCCAATTATACGCGGTTCGCGCCGCGTGGCCAGATGATTTCTTGCAGGTGTCGTCTTTGCGCATCTGCTGCATTGCAACAGACGGCAGCGCGCTTATTTCTTCTTGCCCCAGCGCCAGCTGGTCGGTTCGCCCTTCAGCTGGCAGATGAAAATGAGCACGGCAACGATGGCCACTTCATAGACGATGTAGCCGACCAGCATGGTTTGCGGGGGGAACAGGAAGGCGCCGCAGGCGAACAGCGCCAGCGCGACCAGGAACACCAGCCAGCCCTGCCAGGTGATGGGCAAGCCCCAGCCCCAGCCATAGGTCTTGGCGGGGAACCAGTAGGAGGGAGATTTGTCGGTCATGATTTTTCCTGGTCTGTATCGATGGCGCCCAGTATAAATCAGGCACTGCGATGGCGCTCCGTGACATCGAGGCCGATGCCGCGGTAGCCGATGAAGCGGCTGCCCGTGTCGAACATCGGTTCGCCGCTCACCTGCAGGTATTGCGTGCTGCCGTCGAGGTTGGCGCGGCTGTAGATAAAGTCGAGAAACGGTTCCCTTGCGGCAATCTTGGCGTCGAGCAAGGCGCGTTCGGCCGCGTTCCAGCGCTGCGGCTCTTCCTCGCTGCCGATACCCAGCATTTCAGCCACGGGGCCGGAAAAGCGCGTCAAGTTGCCCTGCGCATCCTGCTCCCAGTACCAGTCGGACGACAGTTCCGTGAAGCGCTGGAAGCGCGCTTCGCTTTCGCGCAACTCCGCCGTGCGCACTTCCACCATCTGTTCCAGCGACTTGTTGTATTCGGCCAGCTTCTGGTACAGCAATCGCACTTCCAGCATGTTGTGGATGCGCGTCTTGACTTCCACCAGGTCGAAGGGCTTGCTGACGAAATCCTTGGCGCCCGCCTGCAGCGCGCGCAGCTTGTGGCCCGGCTGGGCCGTGATCACCAGCACGGGCAGATAGCTGCCCGCCTCGAGGTCGCGCAAGCCTTCCATGACTTCAAAACCATCCATTTCCGGCATCTGCAAGTCGAGCAGGATCAGGTCGTAGCGGTGCTGCTGGTGCAGCGCGCGCACGGCTTGCGGGTCCATGGTGGAGGTGATGCGCGTATAGCCGGCATTGCGCAGCACCTGTTCCAGCAGCATGACGTTGGCCTCCTGGTCATCGACGATGAGGATGCTGGCGTTCAGGATCTCGGTGGCTTGAAGCATGGCGGTATTCCTAAAAATAGATGCTGAATTAGCGTACTGCATGAGTGTCGTCGGCCAGGCCGTGCGCGGCCGCATGGTGCAGGGCCACGTCGAGCGCATCCATGAATTCGACGACCTTGATCGGCTTGGTCAGGTAGCGGAAGAAGCCCGCTTCCAGGCCCTTTTCGATGTCGCGCGGCACGGCGTTGGCCGACAGGGCCATCACGGGAATATGTTTCGTGAGCGGATCGTCGTGCAGGATATGCAGGGCGCCATAGCCGCTGATGCCGGGCAGGTTGATATCCATCAAGATCACGTCCGGCTGATACGTGCGCGCCAGGTCGATGCCCAGGTGCGCATCGATGGCCGTGAGCAGCTTCAAGTCGCTGCGGCGGGCGATCAATTGCTCCACCAGCGCCAGGTTGGCGGGATTGTCTTCCACGTACAGCAAGGTGCGCTGGCTTTCCTGCGCCTCCTGCGCCTGCGGCAGCGCGTCGCCGTCGCCCAGCATCAGTGCCGGCGCGCTGCTGGCGGCCAGCTCGAACCAGAAGGTGGTGCCCACGCCGACCGTGCTGTCGACGCCGATGGTGCCGCCCATCAATTCAATCAGCTGCTTGGTGACGACGAGGCCGATGCCCGTGCCCTCTTCCGTGCTGTTTTCCTGTCCCAGGCGGTTGAAAGGCTGGAACAACTGCGCCACCTGCCCCGCATCGAGGCCGGCGCCGCTGTCGCGCACGCTGACGCGCACCTTGGCGCCGCGCTGGCTGCAGTCGACGGTGACGGAACCGCCGCCCTGGTTGTATTTGATGGCGTTCGACAACAGGTTGATCATCACCTGTTTTACGCGCGTGCGGTCCGCATGCACGAAGTAGGCTTCGCCGCAGCGGGGGAAATGCAGGCTGATGCCTCGTTTTTCCGCCTGCGGCGCGATCATCGCCTGGCAATCCTGCAGCACGTCGAGCAGGGACATCGCTTCCTGCGACAACGTCACCTTGCCCGATTCGATCATGGCCAGGTCGAGGATTTCATTGATCAAGCGCAAGAGATACCAGCCGCCCTTGAGGATCTGTTCGATCGAGCGCTGCTGCGGCACGGTGGGCGGCGGCACGTCGGACGCCATCAGCTGCGCAAAGCCCAGCACGGCATTCAGCGGCGTGCGCAATTCGTGGCTCATGCTCGACAGGAATTCGGACTTGGCGCGGTTGGCCTTTTCCGCCACCAGGCGCGCCTTCTTCAGTTCGGCATTGTTGGTCTCGACGAGCGAGCGCGTGTACGCCTGCTGTTCGCGCAGGCGCTGGTCCAGCAGCGCCTGTTCCGCCTCGACCTGCTTGCGTGCCGTATTGTCGGTGCCGATCAGCAAGTAGCCGATGACCTTGCTCTGCGCATCGCGCAAGGCCGTCACGGAAACGATGGCGGGGAAGCGGCTGCCATCGTTGCGGATGTAGGTCAGTTCATAGATGTCTTCGATGCCGCGCGTGGCCTTGAAGACGAGCGCTTCCACGCCCGGCGTGATGACGGTGTCGAGTTCGGCGCTGAGGGCGGCCGCGCGCGCGACGATTTCTTGCGCATCGGAAATGCCGGCCGGCGTCAGCTTGTCGACCACGTCGCTCGCCGCATAACCGAGCATGCGTTCGGCGCCCACATTGAAAATCTGGATCACGCCCTGCGCATCGGTGGCGATGCACGAGAAATTGGCGCTGTTGAAGATCGCATCCTGCAAGGCACCCGCCTTGAGCAGTTGGCGCGGCAGGCTGGCCGCCACCGTGCGCCGGTACAGCGCCACGAGCAGCATCAGCAGCAAGAAGACCAGCGCGTCGATGACGCAAGCCGTCTCGAACGGCGCGCGCCAGGCCAGCACGCCGACGGCCAGCAGCGCGACGGCGCTGAAGGAAAACGCCAGCGCCATGGGCCAGCGCGACGGTGCGCGCGGGGGAATGTTTTCGACAGATTGCATGAGGTAGCCCGGGCTATGACAACGATAAGAATACGAGGCAGTGCGGTCTTCAGGAAGACTGGCGCTGGCGCACGTCCGACAGCAGGCGCGCAAATTCCTTTTTGACCACGCCATAGCATTCGCACACATGGCCTTCGAGGCCGGCGCGGTCCAGCACGGAAATATGGCCGCGCCGGTAGCTGATGAAGCCGCGCTGCTGCAGGCGCCCGGCCGCTTCCGTCACGCCTTCGCGGCGCACGCCCAGCATGTTGGCGATCAACTCCTGCGTCATCGTCAGCTCGCGGTTCGGCAAGCGGTCCATGGTCAGCAGCAGCCAGCGGCACAGCTGCTGCTCCACCGTATGGTGGCGGTTGCACACGGCCGTCTGCGACATTTGCGTGATCAGCGCCTGCGTATAGCGCAGCAGCAAGCGCATGACGGGCCCCGCGCGGTCGAACTCTTCCATCAGCAAATGGGCCTTCAGCCGGTAGCCGACGCCGCCCGTCTGCACGACGGCGCGGCTCGGTGTCGAGTTGCCGCCCATAAACAGCGACACGCCCACGACGCCTTCATTGCCGACACCGGCAATTTCCGACGAACCGCCATTTTCCAGCAGGTAATGAATGGAAACGATGGCCGTGGTGGGGAAATACACATGCTGCAGCTTGTCGCCCGAATCGTAGATCACGTCGCCGAGCAGCATCGACACTTGCTCCAGGTACGGGGCCAGGCGCGCGAAATCGGCGTCGAGCATGGCCGCAAGCAAATGGTTTTGATTCGGGTTGTGCAGCTGGGCATGCGGACTCGACATGGGCAGGTTTCCTGGTTTCCAGTCGTCAGCTAGGGGATCGATGAAAGGCGTCCGAACGAGGGCCGCCATGTGGTGCAGCGTAACACAGCGCTGGCACGGTGCCCCGACTATATTTCTTGCTGGCATGGCCGTCCGTTCGGTAGCGAACGGACGGTATTTCGCCGCCCGCCCTACAGTCAGTCACTGCCCGGCCTGCCTGATCATGGATCGGCACCGGCGCTGCCACGGGACGTCACCATGCAATCATTCTTCAAGCGCATCTCCATTTCCGTTTCCACTTCGGCCCTGCTCACCCTGGCGTTCGGACTGTGTTTGACGGCCCTGTGCTACGCCTCGGCGCGCCAGATCGAGTCGGAAAGCACCCGGCTGCTGCTGCAGTACCACGCCAGCGCGCATACCCTGGGCGCCGCCCTGCTGCCGGCCAAAGGCATGGGCCTGGACGCCAACCACCGCGGCTCGCTGTATGTGCTGCTGGGCGGTTTGCTGTCGAGCCTGCTGGCGGCCGCGTATGTGTATCAGCTGGTGTCGCGCAATTCCGTGATTGCCCGCATCACGGGCGAACGCACGGCGGCGCTGCAGTTTGCCAATTTGCGCCTGTCCGAAGACATCGCCGCGCGCATGCACAATGAAAAGTCGCTGCGGCTGCGCGAACGCATCATCGAAGTATCGGCCAATGCCATCATCCTGTGCAGCGCCGACGCGCCCGGCTACCTGATCGAATATGTCAACCCCGCCTTCGAACGCATCACCGGCTATGCGGCCGGCGAAGTCATCGGCCAGCGTCTGGAAGACTTGCAAGGTCCCGAGCAAGGGCGGCAAGACATGCACGCCATTACGGCGGCCCTGCGCGAACAGCGCGAAGGCAAGGCCATCGTGCGCAATTTCCGCAAGGATGGCAGCTGCTACTGGAGCGAGCTGTTCGTCGCTCCCGTGCGCGACGATGGCGATGGCCCCGTCAGCCACTTTGTCGTAGCGCAATACGACATCAGCACCGTCATGCGTTTCGAACAGGAACTGGAATTCCAGGCCAGGCACGATATCCTGACGGGCCTGGCCAACCGGGCCCTGCTGCGCGAAAGGCTGGAGCAGGCGATGGCCGTGACGCGGCGCAGCGGCCTGCCCCTGTGGGTGGTTTTCATCGACCTCGACCGTTTTAAATTCGTCAACGATACCCTGGGCCACGATGCGGGCGACCTGGTGCTGAAAAGCGTGGCCGAGCGCCTGCGCGACGCGACGCGCGAAGTCGACACGGTGGCGCGCCTGGGCGGCGACGAATTCGTGCTGCTGCTGCCCCAGCATGGCAATGGCGAACCGGGCGTGGCCATCCTGCAGCGCATCCAGGACGCCGTGACGCAACCGCTGCAACTGGGTGAATATGAATTTTTCCTCAGCTGCTGCATGGGCGTGGCCGTGTATCCCGACGATGGCGACGATGCCGACACGCTGATCAAGCACGCCGACATCGCCATGTACCGCGCGAAGGAACAGGGACGGGGCCACTGGCAATTCTATGCCGCGAGCATGAATACGGGCACCCTGGAACGGCTGGGACTGGAGAGCGAGTTGCGCCATGCCCTGGAGCGGGGGCAATTCCACCTCGAATACCAGCCCCAGCTGGACCTGGCCAGCGGCACGGTGGTGGGCATGGAAGCGCTGCTGCGCTGGACCCACCCGCAGCTGGGACGGATTCCGCCGGCCAGCTTCATCGGCCTGGCCGAGGAAATGGGCTTGATCACGCCCATCGGCGACTGGGTGCTGCGCACGGCATGCGCCCAGGCGCGCGCCTGGCAGCTGGCCGGCCATGGCCCGCTGCGCCTGGCCGTCAACCTGTCGGCGAGGCAATTCAAGCAAAAGAACCTGCTGCACGCGGTGGCGCAGGCGCTGGCGGACACGGGACTCGCCGCGGCCCATCTGGAACTGGAGTTAACGGAAAGCATGGTCATGCATGACGTGGAACAAGCCACGGTCATCATGGCCAAGCTGAAGGGACTGGGCGTGCAACTGTCCATCGATGACTTCGGCACCGGCTATTCCAGCCTGGCCTACCTGCGCCACTTCCCCATCGACGTATTGAAAATCGACAAAACCTTCGTCAGCGACATCACGCACAGTGACGATGACGCGGCCATCGTGCGCGCCATCATTTCACTGGCGCACAGCCTGCGCCTGAAAGTGATCGCCGAAGGCGTGGAAACGGCGCAGCAGCTGGACTTCCTGCGCCAGCACGACTGCGACCAGATGCAGGGCTATTTGTTCAGCCGCCCCCTGGCCGCCGCCGCTTTCGAGACATTGCTGCTCGAAGGCAACATGCTGCCCGCTTAAAACGCGTGGCGCAAGCCGATGTTGAAGGCGCGGTTGCCGCTGCCCACTTCCGTTGCATTGCCCACCATGTAGGCGGCGTCGTTGCGGTTGCGGATATGCGCGTAGGCAACATACACCTTGCTGCGCTTGGACAAGGCATACGTGGCGCCGATGGCCAGCTGCTGCGCGTCGCGGTTGGCCGCATCGCGGTCATCCTTGCGCACATACGAGGCCAGCAGTGTCGTCGCGCCGAGCGGCACGGAGACGCCGACGATGGCGTCGCGGCTGTCGGTGGACTGGGCCGGCGCCTGCGCTGCGCCGTACGGATTTTCCGCAAAGAACATGCTGCTGCCATCGCCCGTGTTGCGGCCATAGCCGGCAAACGCCGTGGCCACGCCAAAGTTGTAATTGCCGGCCAGAATGGTGTTATTCACGTCGGCCTTGCCCGGCTCGCCGGCACGGCTCTGGCGCGCCAGGCGCAAGGTCAGGGGGCCGTTGACATAACCCAATGCCAGGCCCAGCGAACGTTGATCTGCCGCAATCCCTGTGTGCTCGCCGGCACCATACATGACGGTGCCCGTCACGCCGCGCCATTCCGGCGAGGTGTAGCGCACGGTATTGTCGATGCGCGTGGCCGAATAGCCGGCCAGGTTGGTCGCCGCGCCGGCCAGGCCGCCCTCGAACGGATCGGCCACGTCGGTCAGCGCCTGGCTTTGCAGGTTGTACTGGCGGCCCACGGTCAGCATGCCCAGCGGGCTGTCGATGCCGACAAACGCCTGGCGGCCGAACAATTGCCCCGCCTGGTCGGAGCGGCCCGAGTCGCTCAGGACGCCCGCTTCCAAGGTGAACACGGCGTGCAAGCCATTGCCCAGGGATTCCGTGCCGCGCAAGCCCAGGCGCGAGCCGGCCGATACGCCGCTGGTGAGCTTGCTGACGCCGCCTTCCTGCACCAAGCCCGCATCCATCAAGCCATACATGGTGACTGACGACGGGGTGACTGATGACGGGCCGGCGGACGACTGGGCGTGGGCGGCAGGCAAGGCGCCCAGGGTGGCGATGGTCGAAACGAGGCCGACACTGATCGAGAGTTTTTTCATGCTGGTTTCCTTGTAAAGGCAAAACCGGGAAAGCGCGCGGCCATGGCGCGGCCACAGGCGTCAAGGCGCGCCGTAGTTACATGCCGTATCGAAAGACGACGGGCCAGATAACAACATTCCTGGCTAAGCTGTGGCGGCGCGGCCGATAGAGACGATGGCGCGCGGTATTCCGCCGTGAATGGTGCACCGCTGGCGGTGCGCGTGGCTCAGGCGCCCGGCCCGAAGGGGACGCGCTGAAGGTGGCTGGCATCGCGGATGCGCTGGCCTTGAGACGCGGGCGCGTGTTGGATATGAAACGTTGATACAACCGCGTCTGCAGGCGCCGTCCGCAAGGATGAGGCAGGAGGCGCCGAGGCCGGCATTATAGCATCGGCAGCGCCTTGATCCCCGTTCTGTTGCAGTAAAACGACTCGCCAGGCCGCCAAAACACGGGCTTACGGCCCCCTCCCGATGCCGGGACGGTCGCCCTGCCCAGGCGACGGCCGCGCTTACTTCACCTTGTCGTACGACAGCATTTGCCCGTCGCGATTCCAGGCCAGCTGGCCCTCCTCTATGCCGATGACGGCGTGGAAATCGCGCATGCCCGGGCGCGGCGGATACAGCGCAAAACGCAACAGGCCTTGCCGGGCCGGCAGCGCCACCGTGGCGATGCCCGCTTCCGGATGGGACAGCACCAGATGCCGTAGCGGCCCGCCAAACGGCACCTGCCACGGCTGCTTGCCGCTGACGCCTTTGGCAAACGCGGGCGCGTCGCCCAGCGCCGCCAGGCCGATATCGGCTACGGCCTCGTCGCGATACTCGACGATGATGCGGGCCGGGCCGGTGGTGGCGTCGCCCGGGCGCGGCGGCAACAACGCAAATGGCGCATCGGGCGATGCCCCATCGCCCTGCAGCAGCAACTCGCCGTCCAGCACCGACCAGCGCCCCTGCGCAGCTTGCTCATCGACGCCATACACCATCCCGTAGCTGAAACGCCCGTCGGCGCGCAGGACGATCTGCGACGCGACCTCGGTCTTGCGCCCCAGCGCATAGCGCCCCGGCAAACGCCGTTGCAGCGCCTGGTCGGCAGCCTTGTCCTTGTGTACGGGCGCGGCCGCAACCGCGGCCGGCGGCACCCGCCAGCCGCCGGCCGCCAGGATGGCCAGCATGTCGTCGCGCCCCGCGGTGCGCAGCGCGCTCCAGTCCTGCGGCGAGAGTTGCCGCAGGCCGCCGGCCAGGCGCGGCAGGCGCGCGGCAAAGCGCTGGCCCAGCCAGCCGGCCAGTATGCCCCCCGGCTCGTCGGCAAAGGCGGTGATCAGGCGCGGCGCCATGGCGTGCTCGCACTGTTGCGGCGCGGCGGCAAAACCCTGCTGGAGCAGCAAGTTCCAGTACGCGTCGGATGCGTTCATGACGATGTTGACCAGGTTCGACGTGTCCGGCAGGCACACCTTGTCCAGCAGCAGCGTCGAGCCGCGCGTGACGAGGGCCAGCATATCGGCGTCGAGGCTGGCGGCAGCCAGGTCCAGCGCGCCGCCCCATGCGTGCCCCGTGCTGTCATCGATCCGCGCGCCGCGCGCGATGAACAGGCGCACGGCCTCGGTCTCGCCGCTGACGATGGCTTGCTCCAGCGCACTCTTCTGATTGGCGCCGCGCCAGTTCGGGTCCAGCCCCAGGTCCAGCAGAGGCGGCAGCAGATCGGCGCGCCGCGCCCGCAGCGCCTGGCGCAGCACCGCCGCATCGCCCGGCGCGCGCCGCACGCCGTCGGCGCGCCGCAACATGCCGTGCTCCAGCAACAGCGGCGCCAGTGCGCGCTGCGGCGACGCCACGGCGAACAAGGCGGCGTTATTGCTCAACTGGCTGGCCGGCAAGCCGGCCGCCAGCATCAGGCGTACCCGCTCGACGCCGGCCGCATCGCGCACGGAACGCAGCGCCTCGTCCAGCGGCGACCACTTGAGGTCTGCTGGCGGCTGGCGCGCCGCGACGGCCACCAGCAGCTGGGTCAGCACGGTATTGTTTTCCGGCGTCGGCTTCAGTTTCAGCGCCATCCGCAAGACGGGGAATTCCCCGCCCAGCGGATCGGCGCCCAAGTCCAGCAGCAGCTTGACCATTGCCGCATCGCCATTTTCGACGGCCGCCAGCAAGGGGGGGCGATAGCCGTCGCTGACGACGGGCGCGCCCATCGCGGCCAGGCGGGCGACCCAGTCGGGCCGCTGGCTGCGCACGGCATGCCACAGCAGCGTCTCCGTTTCCAGGTGCAGCGTATCGAGCGTCGTCAGTTTTCTCATGTGCAACCCTTCGGCTGCGGGGCCGACTTGCGCCCACGGCATGCCGGGCATCACCAACTGGCGCAGCACGTCCTCGGACGCCGGCTGGTGCTGGTACATGGCGCGCATCGCGGCATCGAGCCAGCGGTCATTGCCTTTTGCATCATGCCGGGGCACGCGCTGCTTGAGCCAGTCCAGCGCGCCGGCGTTGCCCGCTTCGGCGGCGTAGGCGTACAGCGACTTGCCCTTGTCGTCGATCTCGGGCGTGGTGCCGGTGGCCAGCATTTTATCGAGCACTTCGGTGCCGCGCGTCAGGCCCAGCAAGCGGCTCCACAGCACGTCATCGGCCTGCGGCCGTTCGGCCGGCCGCGCCGCGCCGTCTTTCGTCTTCTGTGCCTGGCGCAGCTCTGCCATGCGCTGGTCGCCCACCAGATACGGCAGGCCGGAACCCGCGTCCAGCAAGGCGACCATGTTCGCCGTACGCTCATCCGCGTCGAGCAATTCCGGCAGAGTGTCCGCAGCTTCCTGCTGCAGCGCGTATTCCAGCGGCGCCAAGGTGTCGTTTCCGGCGCCATAGTGCCGGACGTCGGCGCCATGGGCCAGCAACAGCCGCACCATCGCGGCGTTGCCATACATGGCCGCCAGGTGCAGGGGCGCGACGCTCCTGCCCCCGGTGCCTTCATCGACCGGCACGCCGCGCTGCAACAGCAGCGTCATCATGCGCAGCCTGGCCGGCAGCAGCGCGGCGTGCCGCTCGCGTTGCGCCTCGCGGTGCGCCCGCCGCTGCATCTGTTGCAGCAACTCATCGTCCAGACGCGGTTGCGCCTTCTGCCACGCCTGTTCCGCTTCGACCAGGCTGTACGCGGGCAAGATCAAGACGTGCAGCAAGGTATTCTCGCCGCTCCGGTAGGCGCCCGGCGAAGCGACGCCGGCCAGCAGCTTGCCGAAAGCGGCTTCATCGCCCTCGCTGGCGGCGTCGAACAGCGCTCGCACCTCGGGCGTCGGCGGCAGCTTGTCGCGCGCCTCGCGCACATAATGGATCACCCGTTCCATGCCGTGCACGGTAAGCTGCGGCAGCGGCATGCCCACCTTCCACGCCCGCGCCAGCTGGTCCGCCTCGGCGTTTTGCGCCGCGTTCATCGCCTTTGCCCAGCCGGCCACGGCGGCGGCGGCCCCCGCTTCCCCGCCCGCCGCCGCCAGCTGGCTCAGCATGGAAGCGAGCACATAGTCCTGCGGCACGCCCCGATCCAGGCCGTACACCGTGGCCAGCTGCAGCTGGGCCTTGGCGTTGCCGCTTTCGGCCGCCTTGCGCAGCCAGCGGGCGGCCTCCTTTTCATCCAGGCCATCTGCCCCGTTGCAGCACAGCATGCCCAGCTGGTAGGCGGCGTCCATGTCGCCGCCCTCGGCGGCGCGGCGGTACCAGTCCTGCGGCGAGCGCCGTCCCGTCTGCGACGTCGCCGGCAGGGACGCGCCGCGCTTCCAGCGGCCGGCCAGGCGCACGGCCTCGTCGACCTGGTCCGGCGACATCGCGCGGCGGCGCGCCGGCAGATACGTCTCCAGCTCGGCCGCGCCCTTCCATTTCTTGTCTTGCAGCGCCAGCAGTCTGAGCGCATACGACACCACCTTGTCGGCCGGCACGCCTTCGCCCCGTTCATACATTTGCGCCAGTTGCGCCATCGGTTCGCCGGCGCCCTGCGATGCCAGACTGCGCAGCCAGGGCAGCGCGCGCGCCGGATTGCGCAGGCTGCCCGACCAGCTCGTATACAGGGAAACCAGTGCCTCCTGCGCAACGCGATCGCCGCCCTTGGCCGCCAGCAGATACCAGCGCCCGGCTTCGGCATCGCTGCGCGCCACGTCCGCACATCGCTCCTCGCCCAGGTAGATATCGCCGAGAACCTTTTGCGCCTTGATATTGCCGCCCAGTGCCGGTCCCCGCAATTGCGCCACGGCATCGATGCAACGCCCGCGCTGGAAAGCCGCCATCCCCTCAGGAACGCCGGCGCATGCTTCCCCGGCAGCCAACCCGGCGCCGAGCACGGCCAATTGCCACAATTTCTTCATGATCTTCTGGACTTTCAAATAATGTTGCAAAGATGATAGCTTAGAAAAAATACAATGAAGCAATATTGCTCAATCGTGCGCGGCTTTTCGGGTCATCCAGGGCCGCTATTTGCTGCGCATGCTTTATGCACCCCTTATAATGGTTCCTTTTGCCAATCACACGCCAAATCATGGAATTAGCCAAGTCTTTCGAGCCCGCCGACATTGAACAATTCTGGCGCACCGAGTGGGAACAGCGCGGTTACTTCACCGCCACCCTCGATGCCGGAAAACCTTCCTTCAGCATCCAGTTGCCGCCGCCGAACGTCACCGGCACCCTGCACATGGGCCATGCGTTCAACCAGACCATCATGGATGGCCTGACCCGCTACCACCGCATGCTGGGCCACAACACGGCCTGGATTCCCGGCACCGACCACGCGGGCATCGCCACGCAAATCGTCGTGCAACGCCAGCTGGACGCGCAAAAGATTTCGCGCCATGACCTGGGCCGCGAGAAATTCGTGGAAAAAGTGTGGGAATGGAAAGAAAAATCCGGTTCCATCATCACCGGCCAGATGCGCCGCCTGGGCGCGTCGGCCGACTGGCAGCGCGAATACTTCACGATGGATGAACCGCGCTCGAAAGTCGTCACCGACGTCTTCGTGCGCCTGTTCGAGCAAGGCTTGATCTACCGCGGCAAGCGCCTCGTCAACTGGGACCCCGTGCTGGGCACGGCTGTCTCGGACCTGGAAGTGGTGTCCGAGGAAGAAGACGGCTCCATGTGGTACATCAAGTACCCGCTGGCTGACGGCAGCGGTTTCTTGACGGTGGCCACGACCCGTCCTGAAACCATGCTGGGCGACGTGGCCGTGGCCATCGATCCGACGGACGAGCGCTACACGGCGCTGGTGGGCAAGATGCTGAAACTGCCGCTGACGGACCGCGAAATCCCCATCATCGCCGACGAATACGTCGACAAGGAATTCGGCACGGGCTGCGTGAAGATTACGCCTGCGCACGACATGAACGATTACGCCGTGGGCCAACGCCACAAGCTGGCGCAGATCGTCATCCTGACGCTGGACGCGAAGATCACGGACGATGCGCCCGAGGCCTACCGCGGCATGGACCGCTTCGCCGCGCGCAAGCAGATCGTCGCCGACCTCGATGCGCAAGGCTTGCTGGAACAGGTCAAGCCGCACAAGCTGATGGTGCCGCGCGGCGACCGCACGGGCGTCGTCATCGAGCCGATGCTGACGGACCAGTGGTTTGTCGCCATGAGCAAGCCGGCCCCGGAAGGTACTTTCTTCCCAGGCAAGTCGATCGCGGAAACGGCGCTGGACAAGGTTGCCAACGGCGAAATCAAGTTCGTGCCGGAAAACTGGAGCACCACCTACAACCAGTGGCTCAACAACATCCAGGACTGGTGCATCTCGCGCCAACTATGGTGGGGCCATCAAATCCCGGCGTGGTACGACGACGCCGGCAATATCTTTGTTGCGAAAACGCAAGCCGAAGCGGAAGCCAAGGCACTGGCCGCCGGCAGCACGGGTCCCTTGAAGCGCGACGACGACGTGCTCGACACGTGGTTCTCGTCGGCCCTGGTGCCGTTCTCGACCATGGGTTGGCCTGAAGAAACCCCGGACATGAAGGCCTTCCTGCCGTCGTCCGTGCTGGTGACGGGTTTCGACATCATCTTCTTCTGGGTCGCGCGCATGGTCATGATGACGGCACACTTCACGGGCAAGGTGCCGTTTGAAACCGTCTACGTGCACGGCCTCGTGCGCGATTCGACGGGGCAAAAGATGTCCAAGTCGAAGGGCAACACGCTGGACCCGATCGACTTGATCGACGGCATCGACCTGGAAGGCTTGATCGTCAAGCGCACCACGGGCCTGATGAACCCGCGCGACGCGGAAAAGATCACCAAGGCGACGCGCAAGGAATTCCCGGAAGGCATTTCGGCCTACGGCACGGACGCCGTGCGCTTCACCATGGCCAGCTATGCATCGCTGGGCCGCAACATCAATTTCGACCTGGGCCGCTGCGAAGGCTACCGCAACTTCTGCAACAAGATGTGGAACGCCACCCGTTTCGTCATGATGAACACGGAAGGCAAGGATTGCACGGCGAACGACGTTGATCTGTCGCAAGCGGACAAGTGGATTATTTCCCTGCTGCAAAAGGCCGAACTGGACGTGGCCAAGGGCTTCGAAGACTTCCGTTTCGACAATATCGCCGCATCGATCTACAAATTCGTGTGGGACGAGTATTGCGACTGGTACCTGGAAGTCGCCAAGGTGCAAGTACAGCAAGGTACGGAAGGCCAGCAGCGCGCCACCCGCCACACCCTGCTGCGCGTGCTGGAAGTGGTGCTGCGCCTGGCCCATCCGATCATCCCCTTCGTCACGGAAGCGTTGTGGCAAACGGTGGCGCCACTGGCCGGCAAGACGCTCAAGCCAGAGGGCGATTCGATCATGATGCAGCCGTATCCTATCGCCAACACCGACAAGATCGATGAATCGGCCGAAGCGTGGATGCAGCAGCTGAAAGCCTTGACGGACGCGACGCGCAACCTGCGCGGCGAAATGCAGATCTCGCCATCCGTGCGCGTGCCGCTGATCGTCGAGGCAGGCAATGCCAGCGAGAAAGAAGCGCTGGCGTCGTACGCACCGTACATCCAGTCGCTGGGCAAGCTGGCCGAAGTGCAGATCGTCGATGCACTGCCGGATTCGCCAGCGGCCGTCGCCATCGTCGGCACCACCAAGCTGATGCTGAAAGTGGAAATCGACGTGGCCGCCGAACGCGAGCGCCTGGGCAAGGAAATCGCCCGCATCGAAGCGGAAATTGCCAAGGTCAACAGCAAGTTGGGCAATGAAAGCTTCGTCGCGCGCGCCCCTGCCGCCATCGTTGCGCAAGAAAACGAGCGTTTGCTCAGTTTTTCGGCGACAATTGAAAAACTGCGCGAACAGTTTGCTAAACTAGCCAGCGCATAAGGCAAGTTTGGAAGGATTGCGCGGCGTCATCCGTGACGCCGCGCAGGATGGCTGGTCTTGCCTTGGTATATACACTGTTCGTGACCCGATCAAAAAAAACCATTGGAGACTAGCAATGCATAAAATTTTCAAAGCAAGCGTCACAGCAAGCATCATGATGGCCGCCCTGGCCATCGCCGGCAGCGCCGCCGCGCGCGACGGCAACTACACCCCTGTCGGCACGTGGAAAACCATCGACGACGCCAGCGGCAAGCCGAAATCCCTCGTCGTCATCACGGAAAGCAACGGCGTCTTGCAAGGCAAGATCGAAAAGCTGTTCCGCGGCCCAAATGAAGAGCAAAATCCCAAGTGCGACAAGTGCACGGGCGCCAACAAGGACCAGCCCATCATCGGCCTGGTGATCCTGTCCGGCCTGAAATATGACGGCAAGGAATGGACGGGCGGCGAAATCACGGACCCGGCCAGCGGCAAGGTCTACAAGAGCAAGGCCGAGCTGATCGAAGGCGGCACCAAGCTGCAAGTGCGCGGCTATGTCGGCGTGCCGATGTTTGGCCGCTCGCAAACATGGGTGCGCGAAGAGTAATCAACGCCCGCCCTGCCCTGATGAAGCCGGCCCTGAGCCGGCTTTTTTGCGTCCCCCTGCGGCAAACCTGTTGTTTTCCAGGCCAAATTCCTCCCATTCTGGCGTATTTCCACGTGCGGGCAAGCTATGCGCGCCACCGAACATACTTGAAGTTTCCTAAATGAAATAGTGCATGCCTGTGACGCCATCGCCCTGTAGCGAAAGGCGGCATGGCTCTGCCGGATGACCCCATCCGCGGATGCCCGGCAATGACTGCCATGCACAAAGGAACTATATGAATCTCTTCAAGCGATATCTGACCCCGCTGCTCGTCTCGGCAGGTTTGTTGGCCATGACCGCCCTCGCCGGTTGCGGCGGCGGTGACCAGGGACGCGATCCCATCCTCGGCTTGCCGGGCGCCACCCTGTCCAGCCTGGCAGTCACGCCCGCCACGGCCACCATCGCCATCGGCGCGGGCCAGCAATTCACGGCCATCGCCACGTACAGCGACGGCTCGGCGCAAGACGTCAGCGCCAAGGCGGCCTGGACGTCGGCCACGCCGGCCAATGCCACCGTCAATGGCGCCACGGGCTTGAGCACCGGCATTGCTGCCGGCACTTCGGCCATCGCTGCCGCATTTGGCGGCAAGAGCGCCAGCAGCATGTTGACCGTCACGCCAGCGACCTTGCTGGCTATTGCCGTCACGCCGCAAAACCCCATCATCCCCGTCGCCGCGACGCGCCAGCTGGCCGTCCTTGCCACGTATTCGGATGGCAGCACCGCCGACGTCACGGCCGGCAGCAGCTTCGTTGCCGCCACGCCCGCTTTCGCCAGCGTCGCCAGCAATGGCCTCGTCACCGGCGTTGCCTTTGGTAGCAGCGTCATGAATGCCAGCTTCAACGGCAAGATGGCCAGCACCACCGTCACCGTCCCTGCCGCCACCATCGTCAGCATCGCCGTCACGCCGGCCACCGCCAGCATCGCTGTCGGCGCCACGCAGCAATTCGTTGCCACGGCAACGTATTCGGACAGCTCGAACGCCATCATCACCGGCAGCGCCGCCTGGACCTCGGGCACCGTCGCCAATGCCACGGTATTGAACACGGGCGTCGCCACGGGCATCGCCGCCGGCACCAGCAACATCACGGCCACGGCCGGCGGCCAGTCGGGCAGCGCGCTGCTGACCGTCACCGCCGTCGCCATCCCGCCCGTCCTGAACCCGATCATCCTGGGCCGCGCGGCGCCATTCGGCGTGCTGGCCGGCACCTCGATCACGAACAATTCGGGCGGCACCACCCTGATCACGGGCGACGTCGGTGCGCCGTCGCAAACGGTCGACCCGACCCAGGCGGCAGGTTTTACCAACTACAAATCGGGCGCCATCCTGGCCGGCGCCATGACGGATTTGCAAGCGGCGATCACGGACGGCAATAGCCGCACTTGCGACGTCAGCTTTGCCGGCGGCATCGACCTTGGCGGCCAGACCTTCGGCCCCGGCGTGTATTGCTATGCGGGCGCCATCAGCATTACGGGTACCTTGACCCTGAACGGCCCCGGCGTGTACATCTTCCGCACGGCGCTGACCTTGAATTCGACCGTCAATTCAGTGGTTGCCCTGAACAATGGCGCCACGGCCGACAACGTCAGCTGGCTGCCCGTCGGCCCCACCACCCTGGCCGCGAACAGTGTCTTCAAGGGCAATATCCTGGGCCAGTCGGCCGCCATCACGGTGGGCGACAACACGACCCTGCTCAACGGCCGCGTGCTGACGGCTGCCGCCGTTACCCTGCGCAACAACCAGATCACCAAATAACCGGGACATGACCATGACTATCGCACACACACTGGGCGCCCTGAGCGTGATGGCCGGCGCCTTGCTGGCAGCGCAATCGGCGCAGGCGCAGGACAACACTTTCATCAACCCGGACTGGGCCAACAGCGCCTGGTACCTCGGCGCGGGCGTAGGCCAGTCGCGCGCCACCATCGACGAGCCGCGCCTGCGCGCCAGCCTGGCCGCCAACGGCGAAACCGTCACCGGTTTTGCCAAGGACCAGCGCGACACGGGCTATAAACTGTTTGTCGGCCGGCAACTGAACCAGTACTTCGCCGTGGAAGGCGGTTACTTTGACCTGGGCAAGTTCAATTTCCAGTCGACCACCAGCGGCAACGGCGTGCTGAACGGGCAAGCGGGCTTTCGCGGCGTGAACCTGGACTTGCTGGGCCAGCTGCCGCTGTCGCAGCGCCTGTCCCTGCTGGGCCGGGTCGGCATGCACTACACCAAGACGAGTACGGAGTTCAGCGGCAACCGCCTGCTGGGTTCGGCCAATACGCATGCCAGCGAGCGCAAGCTCAACGCCAAGCTGGGCCTGGGCCTGGAATACAAGTTCAGCGAAGCGCTGGCCCTGCGCGGCGAAGTCGAGCGTTATCGCTTGAACGACGCCGTGGGCAACCGCGGCAATGCGGACCTGTATTCCGTCAGCCTCGTGTATAAACTGGGCCGCCCGGCCAGCGCCACGCCCGCCTACCAGCCGGCCCCCGAAGTCGCCCCTGTCGTCGCGATGCCGGCGCCTGTCATCGTGGCCGCACCGGCGCCAACACCGGTAGCGGAAAAAGTGTCGTTTGCTTCGGAGGCATTGTTTGATTTCGATCAATCGACGCTCAAGCCGCAAGGCAAGGCGGCGCTGGACCAGTTGCTGGGCCAGTTGAATGGCATGGACCTGGAAGTCATCGTCACGGTGGGCCATACGGATGCCGTCGGTCCGGACGCCTACAACCAGAAACTGTCGCAGCGCCGCGCCGAAGCCGTCAAGGCTTACCTGGTGGCGCAAGGCGTGGAAACGAACCGCGTCTACACGGAAGGCAAGGGAGAAACGCAGCCCGTGGCCGACAACACGAGCGCCGCCGGGCGCGCCAAGAACCGCCGCGTGACGGTGGAAGTGGTGGGTACGAGAAAAGTTGTGCGCTAGATCAAACTGGCTTTAAAAAAACCGGCTTGCGCCGGTTTTTTTTCGCCTGCCGCTTTACGCCGGCTTGCGGTGATGCTTGCTCAAATGCCGGTCCAGGCTGTTGGCGAACTGTTGCCGGTCCGACTGGCTGAAGGCGGCCGGGCCGCCCGTGTCGACGCCGCCGCTGCGCAATTCTTCCATGAAGGCGCGCATCGTCAGTTGCTGGGCGATATTGTCCTTCGTGTAAAACTCGCCGCGCGGGTTCAGCGCAAAACCGCCCTTCGTCAGCACGTCGGCGGCCAGCGGGATGTCGCCCGTGATGACGAGGTCGCCCGGATTGAGCAGGCGCACGATTTCCTGGTCGGCCACGTCGGCGCCGGACGGCACTTGCACGGTGCGGATGAAACGCGAGGGCGGCACGCGCAAGCCCTGGTTGGCCACCAGGGTGAGCGGCAACTCCAGGCGGTCGGCGACTCTGTACAAAATTTCCTTGATGACGACGGGACAGGCATCGGCGTCGATCCAGATCTGCATGCCCGGCGCGGTCTGCTGGCTGCCTTCCGCCATCACAGTTCCCACGCTTCGCCGCCGGGACCCATGCGCGGGGCGCTGACGCCGAAGTGCAGGTACGCGGCCGGCGTGGCGACACGCCCACGGGGCGTGCGCTGCAGGAAACCTTGCTGTATCAGGTATGGTTCCAGCACGTCTTCGATGGTATCGGCCGCTTCGCCGATGGCCGCCGCCAGGTTGCCGATGCCGACGGGGCCGCCGCCGAACTTGAACAGCACGGCTTCGAGCAGCTTGCGGTCCATCACATCAAAGCCGGCGGAATCGACGTCGAGCATGGCCAGCGCCCTGTCGGCCACCACCTTGGTGATCTCGCCATTGCTTTTGACTTCCGCGAAATCGCGCACGCGGCGCAGCAGGCGGTTGGCGATGCGGGGCGTGCCGCGCGCGCGCTGGGCGATTTCGTGCGCGCCTTCCGGATCGATGGGCGCCTTCAGCAAGGCGGCGCTGCGCGTGACGATCTTCGTCAACTCGCCCGTGTTGTAGAACTCCAGCCGCGCGACGATGCCGAAGCGGTCGCGCAGCGGGTTGGTCAGCATGCCGGCGCGCGTGGTGGCGCCCACTAATGTAAACGGTTGCAAATCGAGTTTCACGGAACGGGCGGCCGGGCCTTCGCCGATCATGATATCGATTTGATAATCCTCAAGCGCCGGATACAAAATCTCTTCCACGACAGGCGACAGGCGGTGGATTTCATCGATGAACAGGACGTCGTTCGCTTCCAGGTTCGTCAGGATCGCCGCCAGGTCGCCCGGACGCTCCAGCACGGGGCCGGAGGTCTGGCGCAGGTTGACGCCCATTTCGCGCGCGATGATGTGCGCCAGGGTCGTCTTGCCCAGGCCCGGCGGGCCGAACAATAAAGTGTGGTCGAGCGCTTCCTTGCGCTGGCGCGCGGCCGTGATGAAAATTTCCAGCTGGTCGCGGATCTTTTCCTGTCCCACATACTCGTCGAGCTGCTTCGGGCGCAAGGCCCGTTCGATGGCCTCTTCGTTGTGCGAAATGGGCGCCGCGTCGATGATGCGCTGTTCCGTGAAGCTGTCGGTCTGGATGCTCATGCCCTATCAGCCTTTCGACAGCGCTTTCAGCGCCAGTTTGATGCCATCGGACACGCCGCTGCCTGCCGGCACGTTTTTCACGGCCGCCAGCGCTTCCTTGTCCGAATAGCCGAGCGCCACCAGCGCGTTGAGGATATCCGATTGGGCATCCGGCGCCGCATGCGCGCCCAGCGGGCCAAGATCGGCACCGATCTTGCCCTTCAATTCCAGCAGCAGGCGCTCGGCCGTCTTCTTGCCGATACCCGGCACTTTCACGAGGCGGCCGGAATCCTGCAGGGTGATCGCTTGCGCCAGGTCGGCAATCGTCATGCCGGACAGGATGGACAGGGCCATGCGCGCGCCCACGCCCGTGATCTTGATCAACTGGCGGAATACGGCACGCTCGGCCGCATTGCCAAAGCCAAACAGCAAATGCGCATCTTCGCGGATGGCCTGGTGCGTGAACAGCACTACTTTTTCGCCCACGTGGGGCAAGTTATAAAAAGTGCTCATCGGCACGTCGACTTCATAGCCGACGCCCTGGCAATCGACCAGCAATTGTGGCGGATTCTTTTCAAGCAAAATACCGGAGAGACGGCCTATCATCGCGTGTTCCTAATGTTGTGTATCGTTGTTTCTATTGACATATGAGGGGCATATGGCGCGCCTAGCCTACCAGACGGCCGCGCTTCATGCGCAAGCCCTGCAGCTGGGGCGCCAGCGCGCCGATCATGGCCAGCGCATCGATGCTGTTGGCGTGGCAAATGGCCACGCCCAGGGCATCGGCCGCATCCGTGCCGGGCAAGCCGGGCAAGGACAGCAGCCGCGACACCATGTCCTGCACCTGTTCCTTGGCCGCCTTGCCATGGCCCGTGACGGCCTGCTTCACTTGCAGCGCCGTGTATTCGGCCACCGACAGGTCGGCGTTGACGAGCGCGCAAATGGCCGCGCCACGCGCCTGGCCCAGCAGCAGGGTCGATTGGGGATTGACGTTGACAAACACTTTTTCGATGGCCGCGCAATCGGGCCGGTAGGTGCCGACGATTTCGCCCACGCCTTGCAGGATGACCTTCAGGCGCGGCGGCAATTCCCCTTCGGAACCCGTCTTGACGGTACCCGACGCGATATAGCGCAGCTTGTTGCCGTGTTTTTCAATGACCCCAAAGCCGGTCGTGCGCAGGCCAGGATCGATGCCAAGAATAATCATCGCCAGATTCTATAATGAATACGGCAGGCACCGGTGAATAACCGGTGCCTGCCGCTGAGTTACTGCCAGCCGGGGTATTGAATCCCGGCCTGTTCCAGATCAATGACGGAAGTGACGGGTTCCGGTATACAACATGACAACGCCGCGCTCGTCCGCCGCATCGATCACTTCCTGGTCGCGCATGGAGCCGCCCGGGTGGATGACGCAGGTCGCGCCCGCGTCGACGACGACGTCGAGGCCGTCGCGGAAGGGGAAGAAGGCGTCCGACGCCACCACGGAGCCGGTCAGGCTCAGGCCGGCGTTTTGCGCCTTGATGGACGCGATGCGGGCCGAGTCGATACGGCTCATCTGGCCTGCGCCCACGCCCAGGGTCATGTTATTGCCGCAGAAGACGATGGCGTTCGACTTGACGAATTTCGCCACTTTCCAGGCGAACATCAGGTCGGCCAGTTGCTGCGGCGTTGGCTGCAGCTTGCTGACCACGCGCAAGTCGCCGATACCGACGTTTTTCGCGTCCGGCGATTGCACCAGCAAGCCGCCACCGACGCGCTTGAAGTCCATGGCGTGCACGCCGCCGCCCAGCGGGATTTCCAGCATGCGCACGTTTTGCTTGCTCGACAGAATCTGTTTCGCTTCGGCGGAGAACGATGGAGCGATCAGCACTTCGACGAACAGCTTGGCGATTTCGCCGGCGGTGGCGCCGTCGAGTTCGGTATTAAACGCGATGATGCCGCCGAATGCCGAGGTCGGGTCCGTCTGCAGGGCGCGCGCATACGCTTCCGCCGCATTCTTGCCCAGCGCTACGCCGCATGGGTTCGCGTGCTTGACGATGACGCAAGCGGCGCTTTGCTCGAAGCCGCCCATGCTCTTCACGCATTCCCAGGCCGCATCCGCATCGGCAATGTTGTTGTACGACAATTCCTTGCCTTGCAGCTGGCGGTAGTTGGCCAGCGCGCCATCGGTGGTGACCAGGTCGCGGTAGAAGGCGGCGCTCTGGTGCGGGTTTTCACCGTAGCGCATGTCTTGCACTTTCTCAAATGCAACGTTCAGGATGTGCGGGTAGGCGCCGCGCTCGGCGTGCACTTTCGTCGGGCCCAGGCTGGTCAGGTAGTTGGTGATGGCGCCATCGTATTGCGCCGTGTGCGCAAAGACTTTTTTCGCCAGCATGAATTTGGTGTCGTAGCTCACGTCGCCCGCCTTGCCGTCGGCAGAGCGCATTTCCGCCAGCACGGCGTCGTAGTCGCTCGGGTCGCAGATAACGACCACGTCCTTGTGGTTCTTGGCCGCCGAACGCAGCATGGTCGGGCCGCCGATATCGATGTTTTCGATCGCATCTTCCAGGGTGCAATCGGCCTTGGCGACCGTGCCCTGGAACGGGTACAGGTTGACCACCACCATGTCGATGGTCGGCATGTCGTGCTCGACCAGTTTCGACATGTGCTCAGGGAAATCGCGGCGCGCCAGGATACCGCCGTGCACTTTCGGGTGCAGGGTCTTCACACGGCCATCGAGCATCTCCGGGAAACCCGTGTAATCGGCAACTTCCGTGACGGGAACACCGTTGTCTGCCAGCAATTTTGCGGTACCGCCCGTGGACAGGAGGTTGACGCCAAGGGCGGACAGGGCGCGGGCGAATTCGAGAACGCCGGTCTTGTCGGAAACGGAGAGGAGAGCTTGTTTGATCATGGCTGTGGCTAGGTGGTTAAGTGTTCTTGGCGAATGGCGCCGCTCAGTCGTCTGGCTGAGGCGGCGGCGGATTCAAATCTTGGCGTCACTTGCATGCCGGCATTACAGCAAACCGTGCTCCTGCAATTTCTTGCGCAGGGTATTGCGGTTGATGCCCAGCATCTGCGCGGCGTGCGACTGGTTGCCATCGGCGCGTGTCATCACGACTTCCAGGATGGGCTTTTCCACGGTCAGCACGACCATGTCATAGATATTCGATGCTTGCTGTTCGCCCAGGTCATTGAAGTAATCTTCTAGACTTTTCTGTACGACTTCCTGAATGCTTTCTTTGCTCATTTGTATGCTTCAACCGGCTGAACACCTGGCTATCCGGTGCCGCGTCGCTCATGCGGTCCGCGTGCTGCCCTCTTGCCTCGGTGTTGTAATTAATATTGCATGACGCTCTGTATATAGGCGCTCGCCCTTGTACTGCTGGTCACTGATTTATGCTGCTTGCTGCTATCTGCTCATGCTGCCGTGGCCGCAGGTTCGATCACATCGATCAGGCCACTTTCACTGGATTCGGAAAGGCGGTATTGTAACCGTTCGCCAAATTTCCATTGCGACTCAAAAAATTGATCGACGGCCAGCAACTGCGCTTCCGTCGACTCCAGCAAGTTCATTTGCTGTCGGAACGCTTCGCCGCCTTCCAGATCCTTGACATACCAGCCGATGTGCTTGCGCGCCGTGCGCACGCCGAGAAATTCCCCATAAAACGCGTAATGGGCGCGCAAATGCTCATCCATCAGGGTGCGGACTTCATCCACGTAAGGCGCCGGCAACAAGGTGCCGGTGCGCAGGAAGTGGTCGATCTCGCGGCAAATCCACGGCCGGCCCTGCGCCGCGCGGCCGATCATGACGGCATCGGCGCCCGTTTGATCCAGCACAAAGCGGGCCTTCTCAGGACTGGTAATGTCGCCGTTGGCCACCACGGGAATGCCCACCGATGCTTTCACGGCGGCAATAGTTTCATATTCGGCATCACCCTTGTAGCCATCGGCGCGCGTGCGGCCGTGCAGGGTCAGCATCTGGATGCCGGCTTGCTCGGCGATGCGGGCGATTTTCAGGGCATTCTTGTTTTCGCGGTTCCAGCCCGTGCGAAATTTCAGGGTGACGGGCACGTCGACGGCGTTGACGACGGCGTGCAAGATCCTTTCGACCAGGCTTTCGTTTTGCAACAAGGCCGAACCGCACCAGCTGTTGCACACCTTTTTGACGGGGCAACCCATGTTGATGTCGATGATCTGCGCGCCCCGGTCCACGTTGAACTTGGCGCAGTCGGCCAGGTCTTGCGGATCGGCGCCGGCGATCTGCACGGCCTTTGGCTCCATTTCGCCCGCATGGTCCGTGCGGCGCGAGCTTTTTTCCGTCGCCCACAGGCGCGGATTCGACGCCGCCATCTCCGACACGGCGTAACCGGCGCCCAACTGCTTGCACAACTGGCGGAAAGGCCGATCCGTCACGCCCGCCATGGGAGCGACGAAAACGTTGTTGCGCAGAATGTGAGGGCCGATTTGCACTGAAGAACCTGGAATGGACGGAGGAACCTGCTATTTTAACCGATTCCCTGCCTAATTAATAAGCACTATTTTTTTGCTCAGTGCGTCAGAGTGAGGAGGGGCCGCTTAGCCCAGTTCGTCCATCGCGGGCGCGCTCAAGTGTTCGATATTTCCCCAGTGCACCAAATGCAGCTTGCCGTCGGCGTAAGAAAAACGGTTGACGCTGGCATTCTTGACCTGGAAGTCGCGCGGACTGTCGAGCGTCATGCCGACCGCCTCGCGGTAGGCGCACTCGAGCACGCCGCCATGGGCCACGATGGCGATCGTCTGGCCGTCATATTGCCGGGCCCAGCGGGCGATGGCGCCATTTGCGCGCGCATAGAACTGGCGGAAGCTTTCGGCCTGGCGCTCGCCCGACGGCATCACGGCGTCGATCTGGCGCGATTGCCACTGTGCATACTCGTGCGGATAGCGCGCGGCGATGTCCGCATACAGCAAGCCTTCGAAGGCGCCGTAGCAGCGCTCGCGCAGCAAGGAATCCGTTTGCACGGGTAAATCTTTCACGTCGGCAACGGCTTGCGCCGTCTGCTGCGCGCGTTGCAAGTCGCTGGCGATGATGGCGGCCAGCGGTTCGTCCGCCAGCGCCTGCCCCAGCGCCCCCGCTTGCGCCAGGCCCGCCTCGTTCAGGGCGATGTCGATATGGCCCTGCAGACGGCGGCCCGCATTCCAGGCCGTTTCGCCATGGCGTATCAGTAAAATCGTGGTGCTCATGCGTTATTTCTTCAGGGTAAGTGCCAATTCGGGGTTGAGCGAATAGGCAACGACGAGCTGGGCTTCGTCGAGGATGTGGCCGTACAGGGCGGCGTGGGCTTGCTGCCCCGTAAAACGCTCGGGCAAGGCCAGTTGCGGCACGTCGAGGGCATACAGGCGGAAAATGTAGTGGTGGATGCGCTCGTCATTCCACGGCGGGCACGGGCCATCGTAGCCGTAATAGTCGCCGGCCATGTCCGGGTCGGCGGCAAACCAGCCCGTGTAGTCGTTCAGGCCCTGGCGCAGCCCAGTAGCAGTCCCGGCAGCCTTGCCGCGCGGCGTGATGCCGCTGGAAAATTCTCCGGCGGCAATAACCCGCATGGCAGGCGGCAAGTCGAGCAAGCTCCAGTGATAAAAGTCGCCGCGCGGCGCCGTCAGCGGCAGGGCCTGGCCTTCAACATTGACCAGGCTGGCGTCTTGCGGCGCATCGGGGTCGATGCAGAACAGGGCCAGCGACTCGGTGCCGTTCGGCACCTCGTCCCAGGCCAGATGGGGATTGCGGTTGCCGGCGAGGCGCACGCGGCTGGCCGGATCGATCTCGGCAAAGGCATGATCGGCCGGCATCAGGCCGCCATCACGAAACGTCTCGCTCCACAATTTCATCGCTTGCTCCTCTTGTAGTTATTGTTTGGCGTTCACTTGCAGCCAGAAGGTCACCGGGCCGTCATTCGTCAGCGACACTTGCATGTCGGCGCCAAACTGCCCCGTCTGCACGGTCGCATGGCGGCTGCGCGCCTGGTCCACGAAATGCGTGAACAGGCGCAAGCCGTCCTGCGGCGCGGCCGCCGGCGTAAACGACGGGCGCGTGCCGGACTTGGTGTCGGCCGCCAAGGTGAACTGCGGCACCAGCAGCAAGCCGCCGGCCACGTCCGTCACGCTGCGGTTCATCTTGCCCGCGTCGTCGGCAAACACGCGATAGCCGAGCAACTTGGCCAGCAGGGCGTCCGCTTCCTTCTCCGTATCGCCCCGCTCCGCGCACACGAGCACCATCAGGCCGGCGTCGATGGCGCCGATGGTGGCGCCGGCCACGTCGACCTTCGCCTGCGTGACGCGCTGCAGCAGCGCGATCATGCCGTCAAGGTGACGCGCGCAAAGCTGCGCTTGCCAACTTGCAACACGAACTGACCGGCTGCCACTTGCAAGCCCTTGTCGCTGATGACGGTGCCGTCGATGCGCACGCCGCCCTGGTCGATCTTGCGCATGGCTTCCGACGCCGATGGGCACAGGCCCGCCTGTTTCAGCAGTTGCGAAATGCCCAGCGGCGCGCCGGCCAAGGTCACTTCCGGGATATCGTCGGGGATGCCGCCCTTCGAGCGGTTGACGAAGTCGGCCAGCGCATCTTCCGCCGCCTGCTGCGAGTGGAAGCGGGCGACGATCTCTTGCGCCAGCGCAACCTTGGCATCGCGCGGATTGCGGCCTTCCTCGACTTCGCGCCTCAGCTGCGCCAGTTCGGCGATCGAGCGCCACGACAGCAGCTCGTAGTAGCGCCACATCATGACGTCGGAAATGCTCATCAGCTTGGCGAACATGGTATTGCCCGGTTCCGTGATGCCGATGTAGTTATTCTTCGACTTGGACATTTTTTCCACGCCGTCCAAACCTTCCAGCAGAGGCATGGTCAAAATACACTGCTGCTCCTGTCCGTACTGCTTTTGCAGTTCGCGGCCCACCAGCAGGTTGAACTTCTGGTCTGTGCCGCCCAGTTCCAGGTCCGATTTCAAGGCCACCGAGTCGTAGCCCTGCATCAGCGGGTACAGGAATTCGTGTACGGAAATAGGAATGCCGCCCTGGAAGCGCTTGGTGAAGTCGTCGCGCTCGATCATGCGCGCCACCGTGTAGTGGGAAGCGAGCTGGATGATGCCGCGCGCGCCCAGCGGATCGCACCACTCGGAGTTATAGCGGATTTCGGTCTTGCTGGCGTCCAACACTAAAGATGCTTGCGCGAAATACGTCATCGCGTTAATCTCGATCTGTTCCTTGGTCAGGGGCGGACGCGTGACGTTGCGGCCCGAAGGATCACCGATCATGGACGTGAAGTCGCCGATGAGGAAAATGACTTGATGGCCGAGGTTTTGCAGCTGGCGCATCTTGTTCAGGACGACGGTATGGCCCAGATGCAAGTCGGGTGCGGTCGGGTCCAGGCCCAGTTTGATGCGCAGTGGAACACCGGTTTTCTCGGAGCGTGCTAATTTTTGCGCAAATTCGCTTTCGATCAAGAGTTCGTCGACGCCACGCTTGGTAATCGCGAGGGCTTCTTGTACTCTGTCCGACAGCGGAAGCGCGGTCTGAGCGGCGTTAGCCTTTGTAGGCGATGCGGTGGTGTTGATTTCCATAAAATTTGACTGTAGATCTCAAAATGGTAGTAGGTTTGCGGAGTTTGCTATAATGCTCGATCCCATCAATCTTGCCGTATGAAAACGAACCAAAATAACAATAACAAAGAGCACTAGTTCACGAATCGTTCAAGGGCAAATTTTAACTGATTGCATGAACCCTATACATAAAATCACAGGCTCACGCTTGTACACACAGCTGACGACGACACGCAAGGCACGCATTATCGGTGCCTCCGCAGTGCTGCTCGCCGTGGCCGCCTTCGGCGCGGTCGCTGTGTCGCCCATGGCGCCCGACGCATCCGATTTGCCGGTGACGTCCATCGCCCAAAACCTGGAAATGCCTGATCTCGCCTCGCAAATTTCCGCGATGGAACAGGTAGACCAGAATTTCACCCACGAAGAAAAAGTCCGCGCCGGCGATACCCTCGCCACCCTGCTGACCCGTCTCGGCGTGGATGATCCGGTGGCCGCCAATTTCATCAAAACCGACAAGATCGCGCGCGGCGTGATGTTGCTGAAATCGGGCAAGCGCGTGCAAGCGCAAACGTCCGAAAACGGCGACCTCAACTGGATGCGCGCCACCCTCGTCGACGGCACGGACAAATCGGTCAAGAACATCCTGATCACCCGCAAGGGCGACAAGTTCGTGGCCACGGAAGTGGCAGCCCAGCTGGAACGCCGCGTTGAAATGCACGCGCGCAAGATTACCTCCACCCTGTTCGCCGCCACCGACTCCAGCCTGGACGGCACCCGCCTGCCAGACTCGATTTCCGCGCAAATCGTGGAAATGTTCTCCACCAATATCGACTTCCGCTCCGACCTGAAACGCGGCGACTCGTTCAATGTTGTCTACGAAACATTCTGGCAAGATGGCGAATTTGTCCGAGCGGGCCGCATCCTGGCCGGTGAATTCACCAACCGCGGCACGACTTACCAGTCCGTTTGGTTCGAAGACCCAGCCAGCAAGCAAGGCGGCGGTTACTACAGTTTCGACGGCAAGTCCCTCAAAAAAGCCTTCCTGAAATCCCCCCTCGAATTCTCCCGCATCTCGTCCGGCTTCTCCATGCGCGTGCACCCGATTTCCGGCAACTGGAAAGCGCACAAGGGCATCGATTTCGCTGCAGCAACGGGCACGCCTATCCGCGCTTCGGGCGACGGCGTGGTCGATTCCGTCGGCAGCCAAAACGGCTACGGCAATGTTGTTGTCCTGAAACATTGGGCCAACTACACGACCGCCTATGCGCACATGAGCCGCTTCGCTTCGGGCCTGAAAAAAGGTCAAAAAGTGAGCCAGGGCGATGTGATCGGCTACGTCGGCACCACCGGCTGGTCCACGGGCGCCCATTTGCACTATGAATTCCGCGTTGGCGGCGTGGCGCAAGACCCAAGCAAGCTGAATGTGCAAGCCCAGGCGCCATTGACGGCCGCCGAGCTGAGCCGCTTCCGCATGGTGTCCAATGACATGATGCACCGCTTCACCCTGCTGCGTCCGAACGACACGGCCCTGGCGTCGCGTTAAGCAACACTGCCTTCGGGCAATATACAAAGGCACCGCCCATGCAGATGGCCGGTGCCTTTGTTTTTTCCTGCGCGCTTTTGTTTTTCCTGCGCGCTTTTGCGTGCGGCACAAATGCGGCACAATGCACTTCTTCACTGACGTATTCAAGGAAAACCCCATGCTGTATATCGGTTTAATGTCGGGTACCAGCCTCGATGGCGTCGACGGCGCGCTGGTCGACTTTTCCGACGAGGGCACGCGCAGCCTGGGCAATGCGTACATTCCCTTCCCCGCCAGCCTGCGCGCCGACCTGATGGCCTTGCAAAGTGCCGGCCAGAATGAAATCGAACGCGAAGCGCTGGCGGCCAATCAACTCGTGCGCCACTACGCCGAGTGCGTCGCCATGCTTTTAAGCAACGCGGGCATCGTCGCGGACGCCATCGCCGCCATCGGCGCGCATGGCCAGACCATCCGCCACCGCCCGGAACTGGGTTTTACGCGCCAGCTGAACAATCCGGCCCTGCTGGCCGAATTGACGGGCATCGACGTCATCGCGGACTTGCGCAGCCGCGACGTGGCGGCCGGCGGCCAGGGTGCGCCGCTGGTGCCGGCCTTTCACCAGGCCATCTTCAATCTGCCGGGCCACACGCGCGTGCTGGCCAATATCGGCGGCATCAGCAATATCAGCGTGCTGCATGCGGATGGCACGGCGACGGGCTACGACACGGGTCCCGGCAATGCGCTGATGGATGGCTGGGTCTTGCGGCACCTGGGCCAGCCCTACGACGCCAACGGCGCCTGGGCCGCCACGGGCCAGGTCATCCCCGCCCTGCTGGCGGATTTGCTCGATGAGCCCTATTTTGACTTGCCGGCACCGAAAAGCACGGGCCGCGACCTGTTCCATGCCGACTGGCTGAGCGCCAAGCTGGCCAATTACCCCACCGCCCTGCCCGCCGACGTGCAGGCGACGTTGACCCAGCTGACGGCCGCCAGCCTGGCGCGCGCCATCCTGCGCGACGGGGCGCAGGCGGAAACCGTGTATGTGTGCGGCGGGGGAGCGCAGAACGCCGGCCTGATGGCGGCGCTGGCCGCTGAATTGCCGGGCATGGCGGTGGAGTCCACGCAAGCATTGGGCGTGGCGCCCAGCCAGGTCGAGGCGCTGGCCTTTGCCTGGCTGGCCTGGCGCTTTACGCAGCGCAAGCCGGGCAACTTGCCGGCGGTAACGGGCGCGCAGGGCTTGCGGGTACTGGGCGCGCTATACCCGCGCTGATACCGCGTTGATCAGGAACAAGTGTTCCAGAAACACAAATAGCGGATCATCGATCCGCTATTTTTACGCTGCGCCTGTAAACCGGCGCGCCTGAAAAACGTCCAGGGCAAGACGCATTGCCGAAGACAGTACGAATAGTACGGCGAGGCAATGCAACGCCGCCATGGGCGTTTTCTCGGGTGTGCTTATACCGAGAAAGACGAACCGCAACCGCAGGTCGAGGTGGCTGTCGGATTCTTGATCACGAACTGCGCGCCTTCCAGGTCATCCTTGTAGTCGATTTCCGCGCCGACCAGGTACTGGTAGCTCATGGAATCGATCAACAGCTGGACGCCATTCTTGACCATGGTGGTGTCATCTTCGTTGACGATTTCGTCGAAGGTGAAGCCGTACTGGAAGCCGGAACAGCCGCCACCCTGCACGAACACGCGCAATTTCAGGTCGGGATTGCCTTCTTCCTCGATCAGCTGCGCGACTTTTTCGGCGGCGCTATCGGTAAAGATGATAGGCGAAGGGATCACATCTTGCATTTCAGCGACTGCATTCATTTCAGACTCCTCAGAAAACATAGCCTCATTATAGACTGTTGGCGCAAGTCACGCTGCGGCCGCCGCTGGCGCGGCTGGCGGGTGTTGTTCCTGCTCACATTTCCGACACGGCCAGGTGCAGCACGGGGTCGGCGCTGTCGTGGCGGCTGAGCTTGCCCTGGACTTGCGCGCCGCTGTGCATTTCCAGCACCTTGTAATAGACCTCTCCTACAATGCGGGCTTTTGGCTGGATTTCAAGCATTTCGGACACATACACGGGGCCGTTGATCTCGCCGCTGACGACCAGGCTCGAGCAGCGCACCTCGCCATCGATGCGGCCCGCCTCGCCCAGCACCACATAGGTGGGGTCGCCCGGCTCGCCCGTGACGTTGCCGCGCACATGGCCGTCGATGCGCAGACCGCCGCAAAACAGCAAGTCGCCCTCGATCCGCGTGGAAGCGCCGATCAGGGTATCGATGGGGTTTTTCGCGTTGCGCTCGAACATGAACGTCATCCTGTCGGGGTACGTGGCAGTCCAATTTATCACAGGTCCGGCAAAAAGGCGCCGGACCTGCGCAAACGCCTGTGCCTATATTTAAGGCATCACGGCGATATGTTGCAAACCGGCCGTTTCTTTCAGGCCAAACATCAAGTTCATGCATTGCACGGCCTGGCCCGCTGCACCCTTGACCAGGTTGTCCTGCACCACCAGCACGACGACGGTATTGCCGCCTTCGGGACGGTGCAAGGCCAGGCGCAACATGTTCGAGCCGCGCGTAGAGCGGGTTTCCGGGTGCGAGCCGAACGGCATCACGTCGACGAAGGGCTCATCCTTGTATTGCTCTTCGAACAAGGATTGCAATTCTTCATTGCTGACTTCCTTGTTCAGCTGCGCGTACAGGGTCGAATGCATGCCGCGGATCATCGGCACCAGGTGCGGCGTGAAGGTCAGCGCCACTTTCTCGTCCGTGAAACGCTGCAATTGCGCCGTCGTTTCCGGCAGGTGGCGGTGACCGGCCACGCCGTAGGCCTTGAAGCTGTCGCTTGCCTCCGAGAACAGGATGCCGATTTCCGCCTTGCGGCCGGCGCCGGACACGCCCGACTTGCAGTCAGCGATCAAGCCGCCCGCGTTGACCAGGCCCGCCTTGAGCAGCGGGTAAAAGCCCAGCTGCATGGTGGTCGGGTAGCAACCGGGGTTGGCAATCAGCTTCGCTTGCTTGATGTCTTCGCGGTTCAGTTCCGGCAAGCCGTACACGGCCTGGGCTATCAGTTCAGGCGCCGTGTGGGGAATCTTGTACCACTGCTCGAACTTGGCCTGGTCTTTCAGGCGGAAGTCGGCGGCCAGGTCGATGACTTTCACGCCGGCGGCCAGCAGGGCTGGAGCTTGCGCCATCGCAACACCGTGCGGGGTGGCAAAGAAGACCACGTCGCACTGCTCCAGGTTGGCTTTGTCGGGCGAGGAAAACGCCAGTTTCACGTGGCCACGCAGGGAAGGATACATGTCAGCAACGGGCAAGCCATCTTCCTTGCGCGAAGTAATCGCCGTCAACTCGACATCTGGATGGGTAGCGAGCAAGCGCAGCAATTCCACGCCCGTGTATCCAGTGCCGCCGACGATGCCAACTTTGATCATGTTCTTTCCTTGTGTATATATTGCATAAAGATGAAGGGAAATGCCCCCATGGGGGTTTTCCGCGTATTTTACAGCGCAACGCCGAGTCACGCTGAAATGCAAAAAAGCCGCGGGACCGAAGTCCAGCGGCTTTTCGACCAGCACCCCGGAAGGTGCTGTAGCGTAGAAATTAACGCTTCGAGAATTGCTTTGCGCGACGTGCTTTGCGCAGACCAACTTTTTTACGCTCGACTTCACGTGCATCGCGGGTCACGAAGCCGGCTTTCGCCAGTTCCGGTTTCAACGCTGCATCGTAGTCGATCAGAGCGCGGGTGATGCCGTGACGAACTGCACCAGCCTGGCCCGACTCACCGCCGCCATGGACGTTGACTTTGATGTCGAAACGCTCGACATTGCCGGTCAGTTCCAGTGGTTGACGGATGACCATCAGACCCGTTTCGCGCGAAAAGTATTCGTTTGCTGGTTTGCCGTTAACAACGATCAAGCCTGTGCCAACTTTGATAAAAACCCGAGCCACTGCACTTTTGCGACGGCCGGTTCCATAATTGTAATTACCGATCATGTCAGTTCCTTAGAGAACAAGTGCTTTAGGTTGCTGAGCAGCGTGCGGATGGGAACCTTCCGCGTACACTTTCAGCTTCTTGATCATTGCGTAGCCGAGTGGGCCTTTAGGCAGCATGCCTTTGACCGCTTTCTCAAGCGCGCGACCTGGAAAACGCTGTTGCATTTTCTGGAAGTTGGTTTCGTAGATGCCGCCTGGATAGCCAGAGTGACGGTAGTAAATTTTCTCAGTAGCTTTGGTACCGGTCACACGCAGTTTGCCTGCGTTGATGACGACGATGAAGTCGCCGGTATCGACGTGAGGAGTAAATTCTGGTTTGTGTTTGCCGCGCAGTCGGAGTGCCACTTCGCTGGCAACACGTCCGAGGACTTTGTCCGTCGCGTCAACCACGAACCAATCGCGCTGGACTTCATGTCCTTTAGCGGAAAATGTTTTCATGTTGACTTCCTAATAGATTACACGCTCAAATGGTGGTTCCGCCGATGCTGCTATGCGGACTCTGCCTTATTTACTTTTCCTGAGCGAACGGAAAGCCGACAAGTATAAGCGGCTTTGCCTTGCCGCGTCAAGCCGCAATCGAGGCCGGCTGCGGCCCGGCGGGTGGCACATGGATGGGCATTCCTCTATTACAATACAAAACGCTTACAATTTTCGGAGAGTACGATGGAATGCAAAGTCAGCTGGAATGGCCCGTCGGGCATGAGTTTTCGGGCAGAAACGGGTTCCGGCCACCTGGTGACCATGGATGGCGCGCCCGACGGCGGCGGCCACAACCTGGCGCCGCGCCCCATGGAAATGGTCTTGCTGGGCACGGGCGGCTGCACCGCCTATGACGTGGTGCTGATCCTGAAACGGGGCCGCGAAGCCGTCAGCGGCTGCGAAGTGACCCTGAAGGCCGACCGCGCCGACACCGATCCGAAAGTATTTACCAAGATCCACTTCCACTTCACCGTGCGCGGTAAGGCCCTGAAACCCACCGCCGTCGAACGGGCCGTGGCCTTGTCGCATGACAAATATTGCTCGGCGTCGATCATGCTGGCCAAGACGGCAGAGATTACACACTCCTTCGAGATCATCGAAGAAAGCGCCTGACCAAAACTACTGCGCGTCGGTATAGGCGGCCTGCGATGCTCACCGTGCTCCAGCACGGTTGCGCTTCTCGACCACCTCTCCCTTCCGCTCGCTACGGTTTTGTCAGGCGTTTCACGGCTCAGATATGGATAAAAAAGGCGCTCTTCGGAGCGCCTTTGTTTTAAATGTAATACGCGGTTTTCGTCATCACTTTGCCCATGATGCCCATCAGCGCCTTCACGGGCGCCGGGGTGTCGATGGCGCCCAGTCGCTGGGCGGCGGCGCCGTGCTCCACTTCGTCGATGGCCATCTGTTTCACAATGGCGCGCGACTTGGCGTCCTGCGGCGGCAATTCCTGCAAGTGGCTGGCCAGGTGCGCTTCCACCTGGCGTTCCGTTTCCACCACGAAACCCAGGCTGCGGCCGTCGCCCATGCGCGCGGCGATGGTGCCCAGCGCAAACGAACCCGCATACCACAGGGGATTGAGCAGGCTCAGACGCGAGCCCAGCTCCGTCAGGCGCTGCGCCGTCCAGGCCAGATGGTCTTCCTCTTCGCGTCCCGCTTCGTCGAACTGGGCGCGGATGGCCGGGCTGTGCGCATAGCGCGCCTGCGAGTTGTACAGGGCTTGCGCGCACACTTCGCCCACATGGTTGACGCGCATCAAGCCGGCGCTGTGGCGCTGTTCGGCCGGGCTCAGTTCCGCATCGGGCGCATGCGCGGCCGGCGTGGGGCGCGAGGCCGAGGCCACGCCCGCGATGACGCGCAAGGCCTTGTCGGCGCCAACAATCAAACGATCCAGGGGGTCAAAGTGGCGGTTCGCGGTCATCGTGGCTATTCATGTAAGGGAAAACATGGATTATAGGACGATCAGGGCCAGCCGTACCCACGCCGCGCGCAGGGTGAACGGGGCTTTATTGACTTGTGCGCGCTTTTTCCCGCTCGATCCAGTCCACCACGGGGCCGACGGCGTCCAGGCCGGACAGGCTTTTCGCCACGCCCAGGTTCAGTGAAATCAGGAAGGAAATGCTGTCGACGGGGATGTCCGGGCAATGTTCGGCAAACGCGGCGCGAAAACGCTCCGCTTGCAGCACGCGCAAGACTTTCTCGCCGCTCATGAATTGCAGCACGCTGGCGATGCTGTGCCCGCCACCTATCGAGTGGTAGATAAAACGGTTGTACTTCGCGTCGATCTGCTTGAAATCGAGGGTTTCCTCCGTCATCAGGCCCGCCAGGTAGTACAGCCCCAGGCTGACGCGGAAGAAACCGATGGCTTCGGCACTGGTCATGCCGGCGCGCGCCACGGCCAGTACCTTGTCCTGCATCGCCTGATCGATCGTTTGCATTGCGCTCTCCCGCGCCGTCCGCCGGCGCCCACCGGGCCAGCTTGCATGAAGATGCTGTTTTTTTCAATAGACCAAACGATATTTCCACCTTGCAAGTTACATTTTTTGCATGCTACTCTCGTTCTTCACCGTTAAATGGATGAAGCACATGATTGAGGTCAAGCACCTGGCAAAACGTTTCCGCATGCCGCCCCACAAGGGCAAGGCCGCGCACGTCAGCGATCCGCGCGAACACGAGGGCTGGTTTCACGCCGTGCGCGACGTCAGTTTCAGCTGCGCCCCCGGCGAAGTGCTGGGCCTGCTGGGCCCGAATGGCGCCGGCAAGACCACCACCCTGCGCCTGCTGTCGACGGCCTTGCAAGCGGACGCGGGCAGCGCCCTCGTCAACGGCGTCGACGTGCTGCGCCAGCCGCTGGTGGCGCGCCAGAGCATCGGCTTCCTGTCCGGCTCGACAGGCTTGTATGGCCGCCTGACGGCGCGCGAGAACGTGGAATATTTCGGCCGCCTGCATGGCATGCCGGCCGACAAGCTGAAACGCCGTTGCGACGAACTGTTTTCACTGCTGCAAATGGAAGAATACGGCGGTAAGCGGGCCGATCAATTGTCGACGGGCATGAAACAGAAGTGCGCGATCGCCCGCACCGTCGTGCACGAACCGCAGGTGGTGATCCTCGACGAACCGACGACGGGCCTGGACGTGATGTCGGCCAAGATCTTGCTCGACTTCATCGCCAGCTACAAGGCGCTGCGCGTGCCGCTGATCTTTTCCACGCACCACCTGCACGAGGTGGAAAAACTGTGCGACCGCGTCTGCATCATCAACCGCGGCACCACCGCCTTCAATGGTACGGTCAGCGAACTGCGCCACCTGGGCGGCAGCGCGGACTTGTACGACGCCTTTGTCAGCGTCATCAACCAGGGAGCCTGAGCCATGTGGACCATTTATGTGAAAGAGTTGCTGGAACTCACGCGCGACCGCAAGACGCTGATCTTCACCATCCTCATCCCCATCTTTGCCATGCCGCTGATCTTTGGCGGCTTCGCTTATGTTTCAAGCAATATGTTCAAGAACGCGAAAACGGCGGAAATGCGCTACGCCCTGTTCGGCAAGGACCATTCGCCGGGCTTGAGCGGGCGTTTTGCCCAACAGCACAACCTGCGCGAAGTGCCGCTGGCCAGCGAGGGCGACATCCGCCGCGCCATCGGCGACGACACCATCAAGTTCGCCGTCGTCATTCCGCCGCATTTTGAAGCATCGCTGCAGCAACAGCAGCAAACGAAGGTAGTGCTGCACTACAACAGCGCCAGCACGGTCGACGTGACCCAGCAGCGGGTGCGCGAGATCGTCGAGGCGTACAACGCCAGCCTGCGCGAAAGCGCGCTGTCGGCCCTGAACCTGAGTCCGGCCCAGCTGGCCTTTGCCCTGCACCCCATCGTGCTCGACAAACAGTCGACGGCCAACGAGCGCGAGCAGATGGGCGCCATCGTCGGCGGCATGCTGCCCTATTTGCTGCTGATGGTATGCCTGACGGCGGCCATGTATCCGGCCATCGACCTGGGCGCCGGCGAAAAGGAGCGTGGCACGCTGGAAACCCTGCTGTTGGCGCCCGTGCCGCGCAGCGCCATCGTGCTGGCCAAGTTCCTCGTGCTGTTTACGGTGGGTATGACCTCGGCCGTGCTGATGGTGGGCAGCATGGGCGCCCTGCTGGCCATCTTCGGCAGTTCGCTGGAAGGCAACATGGCCGTCATGGTGCGCAGCATCGGCTTGCCCGACCTGGCCATGGTGACCCTGATGCTGGTGCCCACGGCCGCCATCTTCGCCTCGCTGCTGCTGTCGATCTCGATCTACGCGAAAAGCTACAAGGAAGCGGCCGGCATGATCACGCCATTGATGCTGTTCGTCATCCTGCCCACGGTAGCGGCCATGCTGCCCGGCGTCGAGCTGAACTGGATGTGGGCCATGGTGCCGCTGACCAACGTGTCGCTGGCCATGAAGGAATTGGTCAAGGGCACCATGGATTACCGCATGTTCGGCGTGATCCTCGCCTCGACCACGGTGATCGCGGGCGCCCTGCTGATGCTGTGCCGCTGGTGGTTTAACCGCGAATCGGTGCTATTCCGTAATTGAAAGTCACGCGGCGCGCCAGCGGGGCGAAACGGCCCCCCACGGAAGCCCCATACGGGCGCGCCGTCCACCCCGCCCAATTGCACTCTGGTCACGCGAAAATGCCGTGTATCGCATGCAACTGCCCAGTACGTCTTAAATTCAATACAATGCCAGCATACAGAAGCCCTGCACCATCGGGCTGCAACGCATGAGTTAGGAGTTGTATGGAATTGCAGATTCGCAAATTGTCGAAGACCTACGCGAATGGCGTGGTGGCGCTGGATAACGTGTCGCTGACGATACCGCCCGGGATGTTTGGCTTGCTGGGCCCGAATGGCGCCGGCAAGTCGACCCTGATGCGCACCCTGGCCACCTTGCAGGAATGCGATTCCGGCTCCATTTTCTTCGGCGACTACGACGTGCTCGACGACAAGGACGAGATCCGCCGCATGCTCGGCTACCTGCCGCAAGACTTCGGCCTGTACCCGAAAGTGACGGCCTACGAGCTGCTCGACCACTTTGCCACCTTGAAAGGCCTGTCGCAGCGGGCGCGCCGGCGCGAGGTCGTCGATGGCCTGTTGCAGCAAACCAACCTGTTCGACGTGCGCCACCAGCGCCTGGGCAGCTTTTCCGGCGGCATGCGCCAGCGCTTCGGCATCGCGCAAGCCCTGCTGGGCGACCCGAAACTGATCATCGTCGACGAGCCGACGGCGGGCCTCGATCCGCAGGAAAGAGTCCGCTTCCATAACTTGCTGTCCGACATCGGCGAAGACAAGACGGTGATCCTGTCGACCCACATCGTGTCCGACGTGGCCGACCTGTGCGCCAACATGGCCATCATCAACAAGGGCCATTTGCTGCTGTGCGGCAAGACCCAGGAACTGATCGACGAAGTCAGCTGCAAGATCTGGGCGCGCTTCGTCGAGAAGAAGGAGCTGGCCAGCTTCCAGCAGCGCCACGCCGTCATTTCCACGCGCTTGCTGTCGGGCCGTACCTTGATCCACGTCTACAGCGACGACGACCCGGGCGACGGCTTCGAGGAAGCCATCGGCGACCTGGAAGACCTGTATTTCGCCACCATTGCCGGGCGCCACCGCGTCGCCCCGCAGTGCGACTGAGGGGCGCGCCATGTTTGCCATCGCCCGCTTTGAAGCGCGACAGCGGCTCAAGCTGCTGTCCACCTGGGTGTATTTCGCCATGTTCCTGGCGCTGGCCATGCTGTGGATGGCCGCCGCCGGCGGCGTCTTCAAGGAAGCGAGCATCAGTTTCGGCGGCAAGTTCCTGATCAACGCGCCCCGCTCGCTGGCGTTCACGTGCAGCCTGCTGGGCTGTTTCGGCGCCGTCGTGGTGGCCGCCATGATGGGCCGTTCGGTGCAGCAGGATTTCGAATACGGCATGCAGCATTTCTTCTTCAGCGCGCCGATCCGGAAATACCAGTACGTGTTCGGCCGCTTCCTTGGCGCCTGGCTGGTGCTGGCCGTCGTGTTTTCCAGCATCGTCATCGGTGCCTGGCTGGGCGCCTGGCTGCCCGGCATCGACCCGGAACGGCTGGGGCCGCAACGGGCGCTGGCCTACCTGATGCCGTATGTGTTTACCTTGCTGCCGAACCTGTTCATCTTTGGCGCCATCTTCTTCGTCATCGCGGCCCTGACGCGGCGCATGCTGCCCGTCTACATCAGCTCGGTGGTCATGCTGATTGGCTACCTGGTGGCCCCGTCCCTGGCGCGCGACCTCGACTACAAGACCCTGGCCGCCCTGATCGACCCCTTCGGCACCACGGCGCTGATACGCCTGACGGAATACTGGCCGAACGCGGAGCGCAACACGCGCCTGGTGACCCTGGAAGGCGTGTATTTGCTGAACCGCGCCATCTGGTCCGGCTTCGCCCTGGTGGCATTGCTGCTCGGCTACTGGCGCTTCCAGTTCCACGCCACGACGGACGCGGGCGCCGGCAAGCGCCGCAGCGAGGGCGACGTCCCGCTGCGCCTGTCGAACGCGTCGCTGTCCACGCAGGAAACACCGGACTTCGCGCAGCGCAACCTGGCCGCCCTGCTCCTCAAGATGAGCTGGCTGAATCTGCGCGAAACCATCAAGAACATCTATTTTGTCGTCATCGTGCTGGCCGGCGTGCTGACCATGTATGGCGGCGCGCTCGACATGGGCTCCATCTATGGCACGAATACGTATCCCGTGACGGAAAGGGTGCTGGACATGGTCAGCGCCTCGTTCGCCCTGTTCATGCTGATCATTACCACCTTCTATGCGGGCGAACTGGTGTGGCGCGAACGCGAAGCGGGCACGCACTTGATGCTCGACGCCCTGCCCGTGCCGAACTGGCTGCCTCTGCTGTCGAAGCTGTTTGCGCTGATCGGCCTGCAGGCCTTGCTGAGCCTGGTAATCATGCTGTGCGGCATGTCGATCCAGGTCTTCAAGGGTTATTACCGCCTCGACCCCGGCCTGTACCTGGAATCGCTGTTCCTGTCGCACCTGCCGTCCTACGCGCTGATCGCCGTGCTGGCCATCTTTTTGCAGGTGTTGATCAATCACAAGTATTTGGCGTATTTCGCCATGATCCTGTACCACATCGCCAGCATCAGCTTTTCCTCGCTGGGCCTGGGCGACCCGCTGCTGCTGTACGGAAACACGCCGGATTTCGTGTATTCGGCCATGAACGGCGCCGGCCACTATCTGTTGCGCGAACGCTGGTACTTGCTGTACTGGAGCGGCGCGGCCGTCATGCTGACGGTGCTGTCGCTGCTGTTCTGGCCCCGCGGCGCGCAGGACAGCTGGCGCATCCGCCTGCGCCTGGCACGCCACGGCCTGACGCAGGGCGTGCTGGCCAGCTTTGCCGGCGGTACCCTGATCTTCATCGGCGCCGGCACGGTCCTGTTCTACGTCTTCCACGTGGCCAACGATTACAAATCCGAATTCGCGCGCGATGCGGACCGCGCCACAGTCGAGCGCCAGTACCGCAAGTTTGCCGCCACGCCACAGCCGAGAATCACCGACGTGAAACTCGACGTGGCCATCTACCCGGCGCAGCGCACCCTGGCCGTCACGGGCCGCTATGTGCTGCAAAACAAGACCAGCCTGCCGATCAGCCATATTTTTGTGCAGCAAGATCCGAGCTCCACCATGCGCCTGCGTTTTGACGCGCGCGTGCATCCCGGCCTCGATGACGGCAAGCTGGGCTTTTACAGCTACCGCCTGGCCGCGCCGCTGGCGCCGGGCGCCACCCTGGGCCTCGATTTCGACGTCCGCTTTGCGCCGCGCGGCATCTTCGGCCTGGGCCAGGACACGCCCGTGGTGGCCAACGGCACCTTCTTCACGAATGCCGTGCTGCCCCACATCGGCTACCAGCCGCAGCAGGAATTGACGGACCCGCGCGACCGCAAGAAACACGGCTTGCCGGCGCGCGAACGGGCCTTGCCGCGCGACGATGCACGGGGGCTGGCCGACAATTACATCAGCAACGACGCCGACCGCATCAACTTCGACGCCACCGTCAGTACCGTCGACGGCCAGACGGCCATCGCGCCGGGCATGCTGGATAACGACTGGATCGCCAAGGGCCGCCATTACTTCCATTACACGATGGAACAGCCGATCCTGAATTTTTACGCGTTCCAGTCGGCCCGCTACGCCGTCAAGCACGAGCGCTGGCAAGACGTGGCCATCGACGTGTATTACCACCTGGGCCATGAATACAACCTCGATCGCTTCGTGCGCGGCAGCAAGGAAGCGCTCGAGTACTACACGAAGAACTTCGGCCCCTACCAGCACAAGGTCCTGCGCATCGTCGAATTCCCCCGCTACGCCACGTTTGCGCAATCGTTCCCGAACACGATACCGTACTCGGAAGGGCTGGGCTTCATCGCCAGGGTCGATGACAAGAATCCCAAGGATATCGATTATCCGTTCTACGTGACGGCGCATGAAGTGGCGCACCAGTGGTGGGCGCATCAATTGGTGGGCGGCAATACACGGGGCGCTACCGTGCTCAGCGAAACCCTGGCCGAATATTCAGCCCTGATGGTGATGAAGAAAACCGTGGGGCCGGCCAAGATGCGCCGCTTCCTGCGCTATGACCTGAATCAATACCTGATGGGGCGCAGCGAGGAACGCAAGAAGGAATTGCCGCTGGCCGAGAATGAAAACCAGCCCTACATCCACTACAACAAGGGCAGCCTGGCCATGTACTTGCTGCAAGACATCATCGGCGAAGACAAGGTCAACGGCGTGCTGCGCGAATTGCTGAAGACGCATGGCCAGAAAGGCCCGCCGTATGCCAGCGTGACGGCCCTGATCCAGGGCTTGCGCCAGGTCACGCCGCCCGAGCAAGCTTACCTGATCGACGACCTGTTCGAGAAAATCGTGCTGTTCGACAACCGTGCCCTGTCGGCCACGGCCACGAAACGCAGCGACGGCAAGTACGCCGTCACCGTGAAAGTGCAGGCGAGCAAGTTGACGGCCGGCGAACAGGGCGAGGAGCACGACGCGCCCCTGCACGACTGGATCGAGATCGGCGTCGACGACGCGAACGGCCATCCGCTGCTGCGCGAACGCCTGCGCATGACGGCGCGCGAAGCGAGCTATACCGTCATCGTGGGCAGCCGTCCCGGCAAGGCGGGCATCGATCCCGACAACAAGCTGATCGATCGCAAGCCCGATGACAATATGGTCACCGTCGACATCGCCGAACCATGACAAAAAATGGCCACCCTGGAAAGGTGGCCATTTTTTTTATTCTCAGGCGCTCATCAAGCCTCGGCGGAACGCGTCACCAGGCTCAGGCTGATGCCCATTTCGGTCAGGTGCTGCATGTCGGCCAGCGACAGGTCGAGCGGCGCGTCCTGCGTATCGTCGCCGTTCAACTCCAGTTGCAGTTCGGCCACGATACGCGGCATGGTGAAGCTGACGCCGCGCGAGCGGCATTCGGCCAGGTAGCTGCGTATGCGCGAGGGCAACACTTGCGATTTGGATGCCTGCGCGATCAGCACCTCGAAGCCGGAATCGAGGTGCACGCGGCCCGCGCCCTTCGCCTCGCCCTTGCGCCATTGCCGTTCCGGATCCGTGGGCAAGACTTCGAGGATGGATTTGAGCGTGGGGTCGTCCCCATGCACCGACAGCTTCGCCATATTCATATTACAAGACTTTCTAGTCAGGACGCTGCCAGGAAGGCCGCGCGATCATCAGACCGACAAGTCTACGCATGGGCGGCAAATATGTCCATACGGCAATATTTGGTATCTCCCTCTAATTTGTGCTGTATCAACAACAGGCGGAACAAGCTTGTTCCGCCTGCAACACATAATTACAGCACCACGCCACGCGCCTGCAAGGCGGCCCGCACGCCGGCGCCATACGCGGCATCGGCACGGTCGAAGTGGCCCAGCTGACGCTGCAAGGTTTCCGGCCGCACCTGGCTCAAGGGACCGGCCAGGTTGTCGAACAGGTTTTGCTTCGCCTGCACCGACATCAAGCGGAACAGATTGCCGGCTTGCGTGTAATCATCTTCCACGCCGCGGCCATCGTAGCGCGCCGCGCCGCCGGCCAGGTCCAGCGCCGGCTCGCCGTGGCCCAGCCCTTGCGGCTGCGTGCCGGCCGCCGCCACGTTCGCATAGTTGCGCGCCGCGCCGCCATTGTGGATCGCCATGCCGCCATCGCGCTGCTGGTTGTGGAAGGGGCAGCGGGCCGCATTCACAGGCAAGTGCTGGTGGTTCGTGCCGACCCGGTACAACTGGGCGTCGTGGTAGGCGAACAAGCGGCCTTGCAGCATCTTGTCCGGTGAATATCCCATGCCGGGCACGGCGTTGGCCGGCGAAAAGGCCGCTTGCTCGACTTCCGCGTGGTAATTGTCAGGGTTGCGGTTCAGCTCGAAAATACCGACTGGCAACAGCGGGAAGTCCGCATGCGGCCACACTTTCGTCAAATCGAACGGGTTCCAGCCCGTGCGCTGCTCCCATGCATCGAGTTGCTCCTGCGTCGCCACCTGCAGCTTGACTTCCCACTGGGGGAAATCGCCGCGCTCGATGGCGCCGAACAGGTCGCGCTGGGCGTAGTCGGGGTCGGCACCGGCCAGGCGGCCCGCTTCCGCGGCAGGCAGGTTCTTGATGCCCTGGCGCGTCTTGAAGTGCCATTTCACGTACACGCGCTGGCCGTCGGCATTGATCAGGCTATACGTGTGGCTGCCGAAGCCATCCATGTGGCGGTAGCCGTCCGGCGTGCCCCGGTCCGAGAACAGCATGGTGACCTGGTGCAAGCTTTCCGGCGCATGGCTCCAGAAATCGAACATCATTTCCGCCGATTTCAAGTTGCTTTGCGGATCGCGCTTTTGCGTGTGGACAAAGTCGGGGAACTTGATCGGGTCCTTGATGAAGAACATGGGCGTGTTGTTGCCAACCAAGTCCCAGTTGCCCTCTTCCGTATAGAAGCGCACGGCGAAACCGCGCGGGTCGCGTTCCGTGTCGGCGCTGCCGCGTTCGCCACCGACGGTGGAAAAGCGCGCGAAGGTGGCCGTCTGCTTGCCCACTTCACTGAACAGCTTGGCCTTGGTATGGCGCGAAATGTCGTGCGTGACGGTAAAGGTGCCGTAGGCGCCCGACCCTTTCGCGTGCACCACGCGCTCGGGAATGCGCTCGCGGTTGAAATGCTGGAGTTTTTCGATCAGGTGGAAGTCTTGCAGCAGCAAGGGGCCACGGGGGCCGGCGCTGAGGGAATTCTGGTTGTCGGCGACGGGGATGCCCGAGGCGGTACTGAATGGCGGCTGTTGGCTCATGGCTGCTTTTCCTTCGTTGTTGACTAATAGAACTAGTGTAACGAGGTCAACAACAAAGGAAAAGCTAATTGATTTTATCGAACCGATAGATATTTACAATGCACAACCTTGCGCATCGCACACGCCACCCAGTTGTGCCTGCAGTTTCGCCGGCTGGCCCAGGAAGCCGCCGATATCGATCACGGACAGCTTGCCGCTGCCATCGTCGAGCACGAAGGTAGGAAAGCCCTGTCCGCCCACCTGCGCCAGCAAGGCGCGGCTGGCCTCGATATGCCGCTGCGTGGCGGCGCCCGCCTGTTGCGCATATGCGGCCTGGAAGGCGGCGCCGTCCATGCCCAGTTCTTGCGCCAGCGCCACCAGCACGGGCAGGTCGGCGATGCGCAAGCCGTCCACGTAATGGGCGCGTTGCACGCGCTGCAGCATGTCCAGGCCCTTGCCGGCCAGCATTTCCGCCGCCAGGATGGCCGTGATCGGCGGTTCGGAATCCATCATGGCCGTGGTGTCGTTCAGCAAGCCGTTGATATAGGCGTCGCCAAACGGCTGGCCAGACAATTGCTCGATGCGCCGGTCATGCGGCAGCACATAGCCGCGCCAAGCGGGCGTGATCTGGCGGCGATTGCTGCCCGTCATCATGCCGCCGGCGTGGAAGGCCAGCGTCAGTCCGGGCACGGCGCGTGCCGCCTCGACCAGCGGCGCGGCGCCGTAGCACCAGCCGCACAGGGGATCGAAAATATAGTGCAGTGTGGGCATGCTTGACTCCTTGTTGCCGCTTACCATTTCATTTCGCCTTTGGCGACCTTCGCGCTGGTCTCCAGGGCGCCATCGAGGCCCAGGCTCGGGTAATGCTGTTTCATCGCTTCGATCAGGGCGGCCGAATTGGCGGCCTTGGCCGTTTCCGCTTCGAACGTCACCAGGTAGTCACGCGTAAAACCGATGCTGTCCGGCGTCAGGGGCGAACCGACCTTGAAGTGGCCTGGCACGACGGTGACGGGTTTCAGGGCGGCGATGCCGTCCAGGGTCTTGAGCCAGTCCTGGCGCGATTGCAGGCTTTGCGTATCGGCCGTCCACACGTGCAAGTTGCCAAACAGCACCACGCCACCGACGACGGCCTTGATCGATGGAATCCACACATAGGTGCGCGCTGGCGTCGGGCCGGCAATGTCCAGCGACTGGCCTTCCAGGCTGATGCGCTTGTCCTTCAGCGCGTCGGGGATGACGATGCCGTGCGGCGCGTTGTCTTTCAGGATCGGGCCCCAGTAGGCGACCTTGGCGTCGGCCTTGCGGCGGATTTCCGCGACGGTTTCTGGCGTGGCAACGATTTTCGCCTGCGGGAACGCAGCCTTGATCACGTCGAGGCCAAAGTAAAAATCGGGATCGCTGTGGCTGATGTACACGGTCGTCAGTTTCTTGCCGCTGGCGCGGATCTTTTCCACCAGTTTTTGCGCTTCGGCGCGCGAGAATTGCGCATCGATCAGCACGGCGTCATGCTTGCCCGCGACCAGCACGGAAGCGACGGGAAAGATGGCCGCTTCGCCCGGATTGAAGACTTCCAGGGTCAGGGGTGCGCTGGCGGCGGCCGAGGCGGCGCCGGCGGCAAACAGGGTGGAGACAAGAACGCTGCTGATGGATTTGGAGAACATGATGCGCCTTCACAAGATGATTGGGATGACTGCATCTTACGTTGCTCAAAGCGGTAGAAAAACTAGGTAAAGCGCAATAGTTTGTTGCTTATATCGATGCAATCACGCGATGACGAACACGCTACGGCGTATTTTTCCAACGACGGCGCGCGCCAAAGCCACGCCACTACGGCGGCGTAGTGCCGTCGCAAAATGTGTCACAGCGTCATGAGGGTGTCACATTGGATTGTTATCTTGCTAGCTCTTTCAAACCTAGCCGGATGAACCACATGACACGCAGAAAAATTTCCGTCGCTGGCTGCAGCGTCGCCATCACCCTGATGCTGGCCGCCTGCGGCAGCGACGCAAAAAAAGAAGAGGCAGTGGCTGAAGCGCCGCCGAAAAACGTCATCTTCTTCCTTGGCGATGGCATGGGCCTGACCACCATGACGGCCGCGCGCATCTATTCCGTGGGTGAAGAGGGTGCGCTGACCATGGACACCCTGCCGGAAACGGCCTTCGTGAAAACGTACTCGAACGACGCGCAAGTGACGGACAGCGCGCCATCGATGGCCGCCTACATGACCGGCGTCAAGATGAACAATGAAGTCATTTCCATGTCGGCCAACACGGTCGCCATCGATCCGGGCACGGATGCGAATAACAACAAGCTGGTCAACAAATGCGGCACCGGCAACGGCACGCCCGCCACCACCTTGCTGGAACTGGCCAAGGCCAAGGGCTTCGCCGCCGGCGTCGTCAGCACGGCGCGCGTGACGCACGCCACGCCGGCCGCGACCTACTCGCACATCTGCCACCGCGACCTGGAAAACGATATCGCCGCGGCCCTGGTGCCGGGCGGCACGGGCTACAACAGCGCCCTGGGCACCACCGGCCTGGAAGTGGTTCTCGGTGGCGGCGCGCAATTCTTCACGCAATTCAAGGATGGCGGCAAGCGTTCCGACGGCCGCGACCTGATCGCCGAATTGAAAGCCAAAAGCTACACGGTCGCCAACAACGCCACCGACTTCAAGGCCGTCGATGCGGCCAAGACGGACCGTTTGTTCGGCGTGTTCACGTCCAGCCACATGAGCTACGACCTGGACCGCGACGCAGCGAAGGAACCTAGCCTGGCGGAAATGACCACCAAGGCCATGGACGTGCTGGCCAAGAACAAGAAGGGTTACTTCCTGATGGTCGAAGGCGGCCGCATCGACCATGCGCTGCACGAAACGACCGCCAAGAAAGCGCTGCAAGACACCGTCGCGTTCGACAACGCCATCAAGGCCGCCATCGAAAAAGCCAAGCTGACCGATCCGACCCTGGCCAATACCCTGATCGTCGTCACGGCCGACCATGACCACACGCTGGTGCTGAACGGCTACGCCAAGCGCACGGGCAAGACGGCTGCCGGCAACCCTGGCGTGCTGGGCGTGGTGAAGAACTACGTGACCGGCGCGGTCGAGAAAGACCTGGATGGCGCACCGTACTCGATCATCGGCTTCGGCAATGGCGAAAACCGCACGCAATCGAGCCGCGCCGCCATGGCCAGCCTCGATGAAACCGTCACCAGCGCCAACAATTACCACCAGGAAGCAGTGATCCGCACCGCGGTCGGCAATGAAACCCACGGCGGCACCGACGTCTTCCTGGGCGCCATCGGCAAGGGTTCGGAAACCTTCCTTGGCACCATCGAAAACACCAAAGTATTCGGCCTGGTCAAGACCGCCGGCGGTCTGTAATCCCCAAGAGACAAGAATTGGACAAGCACATGAAACTTGCATCGACACCCGCCGCACTGAAATCGGCCCTGAAACTCTCCATGCTGACCACGCTCGTGGCCGCCAGCGTCGCCAGCGCCTACGCCGCCGACGCCAAGAACGTCATCTTCTTCCTCGGCGACGGCATGGGCCCGTCCGTCGTGACGGCAGCGCGCATCTACCAGTACCAGGAAGACGGCAACCTGACGATGGACACGCTGGAGCGCACGGCGCGCATCAAGACGTTCTCGAACGATGCGCAAACGACGGACAGCGCGCCATCGATGGCCGCCTACATGACCGGCGTCAAGATGAACAATGAAGTCATCTCGATGGCGCAGGACACCATCGCCAAGGAACCGAGCCGCGACGTCAACGGCAACCTGGGCGTGGACAACTGCCCGGCCGGCGGCAAGAGCGCGCCGACCATCCTGGAATTGGCGAAAGCCAAGGGCAAGGCCGTGGGCGCCATCACCACCACGGAACTGACGCACGCCACGCCGGCGACGACTTTCTCGCACATCTGCAACCGCAATGCGCAATACGCGATCGCCGCGCAAACGGTGCCGGGCGGCGCGGGCTACAACGCGGCCCTGGGCGACGGCGTCGACGTGCTGATGGGCGGCGGCCGCAACCACTTTACGCCTTGGTCGGCCAGCAACAAGTATGGCCGCGCCGATGGCCGCAACCTGTTGACGGAATTTGCCGCCAAGGGCTACACCGTGGCCGCCAACAAGGCGGAAATGGCTGCGGCGCAGAGCGGCAAGAAATTCATCGGCCTGTACAGCACCCGCAGCCACCTGGAATATGAACTGGACCGCACCGCCACGCCGCCGCTGGGCGAAGGCGCGACCCAGCCTAGCCTGTCGGAAATGACGCTGAAAGCCATCGACTTGCTGTCGAAAAACGCGAACGGCTACTTCCTGATGGTCGAAGGCGGCCGTATCGACCACGCCTTGCATGGCATCAACGCCAAGCGCGCGCTGACGGACACCATCGCCTTCGACGACGCCATCAAGGTGGCCATCGCCAAGATCAAGGAAACCGATCCGAAGCTGGAAAATACCCTGATCGTCGTCACGGCCGACCATGACCACACCCTGGCCTTCAACGGCTACGGCAAGCGCGGCAACCACATCCTCGACATCAACCGCGGCTACAAGGATAATCAGCCGAGCAAGGATGCCGATGGCAATACCTACACCACCCTGGTGTTCGGCAACGGCCCGAACCGCCCTGCCCTGCGCAGCAACGTCGACAGCGCCACGGCCCTGAAAGACAACTACCTGCAAGAAACAGGCGTGCGCCTGGCCAGCGAAACCCACGGCGGCGGCGACGTCAAGCTGCTGGCCACGGGCGCCGGCGCGAAGGCCTTCAAGGGCACCCTGGACAACACCAAGGTGTTTGACCTGCTGAAGGCGGCCTTCGGCTTCTGATCCACATCAACACGGTAACCCCACCGGGGCGGATGGCGTATGCCCTCCGCCCCTCTGCACGTAAAGGCAACACCATGAAATCGTCCCTGATCGCCGTCCTCCTGGCCGCCGGCTTTGCCGCCAGCGCGCAAGCCGCTCCTGCCGCTCCTGCCGACCTGGACCTGGGCATCACCTATTACAGCCGCGTCCTGACGCCCGAAGGCGTGACGCGCGAAAGCCGCTACGAAGAAAAGATGCTGCGCCGCCCCGGCCACGTGTGGGTCGAGCGCGTGCTGGCGCCGTCGACCGATGCACATGCGGGCCACAGCCACGGTGAAAACAAGAAAGTGGCATTGAAAACGTCGACCGCGGCCACGCAGCATGAGCACAAGCACTTCAATCCCGTGCTGATACCGCGCCACGTGATGCTGGAAAAGAACACCGTACGCGTGGAATACATCGATGCGCATGACAAGATCGTCGTCGCCATCCCCAAGGCCGAGTACGAAAACGTCAATTTCGACGGTTCCTGGGAAAACAGTTTTTATCTGCTGGACCCGAAACTGGTGGCCGCCATGCCGCTGTCGAAACAGGCGTCGAACGTGACGGGCGCGCGCTGGCGCGAAGTGGAAAAGAATGGCGTGTTCCAGCGCATCCTGTGGGATGAGCAAAAACAGATTCCGCTGATCATCGAGAGCGGCGACCGCGCGAATACCTTCTATCGCCGGGTCGACGTCAAGCTGCAGCCCACCGTCAGCAAGGCGCAGCCGTGGGCCAACTTGCAGTACTACGCGCAGCGCGAGTATTCGGACTACCTGGACTAAGAGCCTATCCCAGTAGGGAGCGTCTTCTGCTGGCAGCACATCAGGAGCGCGGACAAGGCGTGAGGAGGACGCGTGGCGAGCCACGCGACGACGATCAACGCAGTCCCCGCTTCTGAGGTGCGCCAGCGGGGGATGTATTCATCTACTGGGACAGGCTCTTAGCCAGCCTCGGGACGTAAAAAAAGCCAGGGAAATCCCTGGCTTTTGTTTGCCTGACTGGCGGGCGCCGGATTACTCCGCCGCTGCCGCCTTCTTCGCCGGCGCCTTCTTGGCAGCCGTCTTTTTCACGGCCGCAGCTTTCTTGGCCGGCGCTTTTTTGACGGCTGCCGCTTTCTTGACGGCCGTTTTCTTCGCTGGTGCCGCGCCTTCTTCGCCTTCGGCCTCGGCCGCTGCCGCCTTCGTCTTGGCGCCCGGCTTGGCCTTGCGCTCTTCAAACTCGAAGCTCACCTTGCCATCCTTGCCGCGCACGAGGAATGCCTTGAACGGACGGCGGGTACGCTGCGAAACAAAGCCCGGCAGCAAGTCCGTCTTGCCGTCGTTGAGCAGTTTTGCCATTTGTTCCGGCAAGATTTCCTGCTGCAAGATGATACGGCCGCTGCGGAAGTCGCACGTCTTCGGCTTGGCCACGCTGTGTTCGCACACATAGGCCAGTCCCATTTCGTACACGCCGGCGTTGCACTTGGGGCACGGTCCCACGGGCGTCTGGCCCGTGAAATCGACGCCTTCGCCATCTTCGCTCTCGTCGTTCTGGCCGAAATCGAATTCCAGCTTGAAATTCTTGATCTCTTCATCGCGCACGATGCGCAGGATGGCCGCGAACGGACGGCCCATCTTCGAGCGGAAGCCTTGCAGCGGGCCGATGGTGCGGTCCTTCAGCAATTGTTCCACTTCGGCGATTTCGAACTGGCGCGAACCCGGTGTCTTGCTCATCGAGAATTCGCACTTGGTGCAGGCGAAACGACGGTAGTTTTCCTTTACCACGCCGCTGCAATTCGGGCAGGGCGTTTCCAGGGTCGCGTAGTCGCCGGGAATGGTGTCATTATCGTATTCCTTGGCGCGCTTGACGATGATCTGCGTCATCTGCGCGATTTCGCGCATGAATTCTTCGCGCGAAATCTTGCCTTTTTCCATCTGCGACAGCTTGTATTCCCACTCGCCCGTCAGCTCCGGCGCCGTCAATTCATTGACGCCCAGGCCTTTGAGCAAAGTCATCAGCTGCGATGCCTTGGCCGTCGGAATCAATTCGCGGCCTTCGCGGATCAGATAGCGCTCCGTCAGCAAGCCCTCGATGGTGGCCGCGCGCGTCGCCGGGGTGCCGAGACCCTTGCCGGCCATCGCATCGCGCAACTCGTCGTCGTCGATCAGCTTGCCGGCGCCTTCCATGGCCGACAGCAAGGTCGCCTCCGTGAAGCGCGCAGGCGGCTTCGTCACCAGGCCGTTGGCGTTGACGCTTTCCGTCTGCACTTTTTCGCCCTTGGCCACTGGCACCAGGTTGCCGTTGCCATTGCTTTCCTTGTCGGCGTCCGTCGACGCTTCCTTGCCGTAGATGGCCAGCCAGCCCGGATTGGTCATGACCTTGCCTTCAGTCTTGAACTGATGGCCGGACACTTCCGTGTAGCGCGTGGTGACCTGGAATTCCGCAGGCGGGAAGAACACGGCCATGAAGCGGCGCGTGACCAGGTCATACAGCTTCTGTTCCGGCTCGGACAGGTTCTTCGGCGCGATCGTCGTCGGGATGATCGCGAAGTGATCCGAGATCTTGGTGTTGTCGAAGATGCGCTTGTTCGGCTTGACCCAGCCCTTGTCGATGATCTGCTTGGCGAACTGGTGGTAGTTGCTGTTGTCCTTGACCGTTTCCAGCGCCTGCAGCACGGTCGGCATGTAGTCTTCCGGCAGGTGGCGCGAATCGGTACGCGGATACGTCAGCACCTTGTGCTTTTCATACAGCGCCTGGGCCAGGCCCAGGGTGTTCTTGGCCGAGAAGCCGAAACGCGAGTTCGCTTCGCGCTGCAGGCTGGTCAGGTCGAACAGGCCCGGCGCCATCGAGGTGGTCGGTTTCGATTCTTCCGTGACATTGCCTTGGCGGCCGCGGCAGGCGGTGGCGATCGAGTCGGCAGCCGTCTTGCTCCACAGGCGCTCGGCGCGCTTCTCGGGGTCGTTCTCGTCCTTCTTGAACTTCGTGTCGAGCCAGCGGCCTTCATAGATGCCGGCCGCGCAAACGAATTCGGCGCGCACTTCCCAGAAGTCGCGCGGCACGAATTTCTTGATCTTGTCTTCGCGTTCGACCACGATGGACAGGGTCGGCGTTTGCACGCGGCCCACGGTGGTCAGATAAAAACCGCCTTCTTTCGAATTAAACGCCGTCATGGCGCGCGTGCCATTGATACCGATCAACCAATCGGCTTCCGAACGGCAGCGGGCCGCATCGGCCAGCGGCAGCATTTCTTCATCGCTGCGCAGGTGCGAGAAACCGTCGCGGATGGCGCCCGGCGTCATCGACTGCAGCCACAGGCGCTTGACCGGTTGCTTGGCTTTCGCGTTTTGCGCGATCAGGCGGAAAATCAGCTCGCCTTCGCGCCCCGCATCGCATGCGTTGATGAGGGTAGTGACGTCTTTGCGTTTGATCAGCTTGTTTAATACTTTGAGGCGCGCTTCCGTCTTGGCGATCGGGTTCAGCGCGAAATACGGTGGAATCATCGGCAAGTGCGCGAAACTCCATTTGCCGCGCTTCACGTCGAACTCTTCCGGCACGGCGATCTCCAGCAAGTGGCCGACCGCCGACGACAGGACGTATTCATCCGATTCAAAGTACTCATCGTGCTTGGTAAAGCCGCCAAGCGTCTTCGCGATATCGTTCGCGACAGAAGGCTTCTCGGCGATGATGAGGGTTTTTGTCATATTTTTTAGTCTCGAAAAATGCTCTAGGATAGTTTCAGCATGCGCATCATACAGTGCATTGCCAGGCGCCGACGCTTTTGTCTGCGCAAGGCCTTGTGACTTGTGGTCTTGTCAAGCGGCCAATGATAAGCGCCTATTGAAGAATTCGGCAAGTTATCTGCAAGCAAGAATGCGCAAGCGCAAACACAACAGGCTGGCGGGCGTGCTGGTGCAGCACATGGTAAAGGGGATGGCGCGGCAGCGGCGCCAGGGTCGGCAGGCAGCGACAGCGGCCGCCAGCGACGTCTATATATTAGTGCAATAAGCGCGGCGGGAGGTCTTCGTCGTCGACAAACAGATCGTCGAACATCAGGGCGTCCGGTTCCTTGCCCTGGCTCCACAGCAGCATCAGCACGATGACTTTCAGCTTGCCCAGCGAAACGGGTGCCTCGTCGAGCGCCAGCGCCCGTTCGATGACGATTTCGCGCTGCAGCGGCGACAGCACCTTGGCGCTTTCCAGGAACTGGATGAAGCCGACGGCGGCCGTGCCCAGCACGTCGCTTTCCTGCTGCACATAGAAGCGCGTGCCCGTGGAGCTGGCCGTCAGGGTTTGTTCGACGCCGGCCATGGCGTTCAAGTCCGTCAGCCACACGAGCGCTTCGGAAATCTCCACGTCGTCGAAACCGACGGCCGACAGTTTGCGCGCCAGGACTGCCGGCTCGGGGCAGGCATCGGGGCGATAGTAAGTCTCGTAGAGGTACACCAGGATATCGAACATGGCTCTACTCTATCAGCTAAGTTCGCTGCGACACAAGGGTGTGCGCCGACAAAGCGCCCCCGTGCGGCAAGGCCGCCACACAAGTGACAAGCTGTCATTTACAGCGTTGAAACAGTCCTCCCGGCAAGCGTTCCACCCGGCCCGCCAGCTCCAGCGCCAGCAATTCCCCCATCAGCACGCCCATGGCCAGGCCGCTGCGCGCGGCCAGGGTATCGGCATCGAGGGGATCGTGGCCCAGCGCGGCCAGCAGCGGCGGTTCGTCTTCCACCGCTGGCGGCACTTGGGGCAAGCCGCCCAGCCATTGCAACTCTTGCAGCACGTCATCAGCCGACTCGACCAGCTTGGCGCCCTGCTTGATCAATGCATGGCAGCCCTTGGCCAGGGTCGCATGGATGGAACCGGGCAAGGCATACACGTCGCGCCCCTGCTCGCCGGCCAGACGCGCCGTGATCAATGAACCCGATTGCGCGGCCGCCTCGATCACCAGCACGCCGCGCGCCAGGCCGCTGATCAGGCGGTTGCGGCGCGGAAAGTTAGCTGGCATGGCGGGCAAGCCCAGCGCGTACTCGCTGACGATGCAACCCTGTTCGGCAATTCTTTGCGCTAGATCAAGGTTACGTCGCGGATACACCAGATCGGCGCCCGTGCCGATCACGGCGACGGTAGCGCCCGCGCCGCGCAAGCCGCCCTCGTGCGCGTGCGTATCGATGCCCAGCGCCAGCCCGGAAATGATGGTCAGGCCCGCCATGCTCAGCGCTTGCGCGAAAGCGGCCGCATTCTGCATGCCTTGCGCGCTGGCATTGCGGCTGCCGATGATGGCCACGCCGGGACGCGACAGCAGTTCCGCCCGCCCCCGTACATATAACAACAGCGGCGGATCGGCGATTTCCAGGAGCAGGGGCGGATACGCGGCATCGGCCAGGGTCAGCACGGCGTTGCCGGGCCGCTGCAGCCACTGCAGGGTGAGTTCCAGCTGGCTGTTGGCCACGGGCTTGGGCAGCTGCACGATGGCGCGCGCCACGCTGGCCGGCACCGCTTCGCGCAAGGTCTCGAAGGGTGTGGCGAAGATCTCCGGCGGCAAGCCGAAGCGGGCCAGCAAGGCGCGCGCCGCCACCGGCCCCACGCCGGGCAGATGCTGCAGGCGCAGCCAGCCCGCCAATTCCGTGGCCGTGTCTGCCGTCGTTGCAAGTGCATGCATGACCACCTCGCTGTGTGCTGTGCCCTCCCATGCTAGCGCCATGGCGCGCACGCGATACCGACGCGCGCAAGGATGCGTGCAATGCGTGTGCAAAACGGCCCCCCATCCACAGGAGCATGGGCGTCTGTGATAAAATTTCCCTTTGCAGCAAACGATTAGCGCACTGGCAAACGCATCTGCCGCGCCGTTGTGCCATACGCGCCCAAGCATGGCGTACCCAACAGAAAATAGCCCTGCCATCGTTCGCATGGCCCAGGCATGAATAATCCGGCGCACCGGCGCCCACCTTAACCAGTCGAATCCGTATGTCCATATTAAATATCCTGCGTTACCCCGATCCTCGCCTGCACACGATCGCCAAGCCCGTCACCGAATTTGACGCGCGCCTGCAAACCCTGATCGACGACATGGCCGAAACCATGTACGACGCCCCGGGCGTCGGCCTGGCCGCGTCGCAAGTGGACGCGCATATCCAGATGATGGTGATCGACATCACCGAAGAAAAAAACCAGCTGCAAGTGTTCATCAACCCGGAAATCACCTGGGCCAGCGAGGAAAAGCAGGTCTACGACGAAGGCTGTTTGTCCGTGCCTGGCGTCTACGACGGCGTCGAGCGCCCGGCCCGCATCAAGGTGCGCGCCCTGGACCGCCACGGCAAGCAGTTCGAACTGGAAGCCGATGGCTTGCTGGCCGTCTGCATCCAGCATGAGATGGATCACTTGCTGGGCAAGGTATTCGTCGAATACCTGTCGCCGCTCAAGCGCAACCGCATCAAGACCAAGATGATCAAGGAAATCCGTGGTCTCGAGCGCGAAGCGAGCCTGCGCGCACAGAACCGCCGCTTCTAAGCCGCTTTTGCAGCTGTGCTGATAGACTGACCGCAAAGACTGACCGTAACACCACGCCAGCCTGGCGCCTCCGGCGCGGGCCTGCGCACCTCACGTCAAGGAACCATATGAAAGTGATCTTCGCAGGCACGCCTGAATTTGCCGCCACGGCCCTGAAAGACTTGCACGAAGCGGGATTCGAGATTCCGCTGGTGCTGACCCAGCCCGACCGCCCTGCCGGACGCGGCATGCAATTGCACGCCTCGGCCGTCAAGCAATATGCACAGCAGCACGGCATCGACGTGCTGCAGCCCTTGTCGCTGCGCATGGACAGCAAGGACCCGCAGCGCGCCGCCGAGGCAAAAGCAGCGCACGAGCGCCTGCTGGCCACCGACTACGATGTGATGGTGGTGGCGGCCTACGGCTTGATCTTGCCGCGCAGCACCCTCGACATCAAACCCTGCATCAATATCCACGGTTCATTGCTGCCGCGCTGGCGCGGCGCCGCGCCCATCCACCGCGCCATCGAAGCCGGCGACGATGAAACGGGCGTGACCATCATGCAGATGGAAGAAGGCCTCGATACGGGCCCCATGCTGGCCATCGAGCGCACGCCCATCGAAGCGGGCGATTCCACCGCCAGCCTGCACGACAAGCTGGCCACCCTGGGCGGCAAGATGATCGTCGAGACCCTGCGCAAGATGCAGCTGCAAGCGCTGGAAGCCGTGCCCCAGCCGGAAGCGGGCGTCACCTATGCGGCAAAAATCGCCAAGGAAGAAGCGGCGCTCGATTTCAGCCTGCCGGCGCTGGAACTGGGCCTGAAAATCCGCGCCTTCAATCCGTTTCCCGGCGCCTGCGGCCAGGTCGATGGCACCACCATCAAGATCTGGGCCGCCGACGTGCTCGAGGCGGACAGCAAGGAAGCGCCGGGCCAGGTGCTGGCAGCCGACGCCCAGCACGGCATCGTCGTGGCCTGCGGCAATGGCTCGCTGCGCCTGACGGAACTGCAAAAACCGGGCGGCAAGCGCCTGCCTGCGGCCGAATTCATCAAGGGCTTCCCCCTCGAAGGCAAGCGCTTCGCCTAAGTTCACCGGATCGCACCGCGCCATCATCCCGATGGCCATAAAAAAAGGCTTGCCGCGGCAAGCCTTTTTTGCATCCGCCCCGCTAGCTTAGCGGCGCTGCACCTTCATCAGCCGTGCGCCCAGAGACGACGACAGGCTGACCTCGAAACGGCCGCCGGCCGGCAAGGTGCTCACGTCGACATTGGCTTTGCCACCCGTCAAGTCACTGGCGACCACCGTCTTGCGGCCATCGGCAGCCACGTGCATGACGGCGGCATACGGTTCCGCCTCGGCATTCCAGACCAGCACCAGTTGGCCGCCGCTTTGCGTCGCATCAAACGTGGCATCGTTGGCGGCAGCCTTGCTGCGGCGCGCCGGGCGTTCCAGCTTGGCTAAAGCCTTGCCATTTGCCAACACTTGCACATCGCTGATTTCGCCCGGATTGGCGAAGCTGACGCGGAAGTGGCTCATGGCGTTGCCGCCATGGTCGGCCACGGAGACGCCATCGAAGGGCAAGTCGATAGTCTGTCCGGACGCCGTCAAGACGCGCAAGGTATAAGCATGGCCGCTGCCGCTGGCAGCGGCGCCGATGCGCGCCGACGAGGCAACGGCCGGGCGCAGGGCCACGCCGCCAGGCGTAATGCGGCCGGAAATGGTCAGGTAGCCGTTCTCGGCCACGGCCATGCTGGCGGCCAGCACATTGCTGCCCGTAATCTGCGTGCTGCGTTTTTCCAGGAATTGCTGCACCCGCGCATAGCTGTAGTCGGAGAACCAGGCGCCGCTGCAATAGCTCATCACGTCCTTCATCGGCGTGTTGCCATAGACTGCCTTGCTCAGCTGGCCGATGCTGCCTGCATAGTTGCTGTTGTACAGCGGTTGCGGGCCCAGATTGCCATTCGCATATGGGTAGTCGACAGCAGCGCCAGCCGGACCGCCGCAGGGAACGTGCTGCAGCGAGTGATTGTGGCCCAGCTCATGCACGAGCGTAGTCAGCCACAGAGGCCATTGATTGGAGAATGGGTCGACCGCCGCGATGCTATTGGACTGGGCATCGAGGCCGATGGCCGACGTAAAGTCGTTGCCGCTGCTGCGCTGGTTGATGTAGGCCAGGCCGGCGGCGTTGGTGACGGACATCTTCGGCACGAAACCATAATAGTAGGCGCCGCTGTCTTCCAGCGCGCGCCGGTTTTCCAGCTTGCCCAGGGCATCGCTCCACCAGCTGTCGGCCGTGCTGCTGCCCGGCATGCTCAGTGCGGCGCGCGTCGTGATGCTGATATTTTCCGTCGCATACGGATACACGCGCAGCAGCGCGGCGCGGATCACCTCGGCGTCAGGCAGTTGCGCCACGCCATCATCGGTGCTCAAGGGCACGAGCACCAGACGGATCTTGGCCAGGCTGGCCACCACGGGCGCCGCTTCCTGGCTCACTTGCACGCCGTCATTGCCGACGGCCGTCACGCGCACGCGCACGCCGGGCAAGATCCAGCCTGCAGGCAGGACGGCACTGAAATTGCCGCTGAAACTGTCATCGTTCTTCGTCGTCGGCAAGAGCGCCGGCCCCGTCATCGCGATGCTGCCCAGGTTGCTGCCATTGGCGGCGGTCGCATTCAAGGTGACCGCCGGGCTGGACTGGCCCGCCTGCCCGGCCAGCACGGACACGCGCACGGCGGCCGGCTTGCCGCGCGTCAGGCGCAAGGCCGTATTGCTGGCATTCAAATTCAGTACTTGCGCGAAATCAATGCTGCCCAGGGTAAAGGCCGACACCGTGCCCGCATTCACGGCGATGCGCGACGCCGCCGCCAGCATCACGTTGCCCGTTGCCGAGTCTGGTGCAGACAATACCAGCTGGCTGGCAGTGGCGCTGACGATGACGGCTGGCGTATTGCCCACCGACGCCGAAGTGACCTGGTCGAGATTGCTGCCCTGCACCGTCACGGACAAGCTTCCGTTATTGACGGCCGAGGTGATCGACGTCACCGTCACGCTGGCCAGCACCGTGTACGTGTCGCCGCTAAGCACATCGTTGTAGGGACCGCGCACCGTCAGCGCGCCTGTCGCCGCGCCCGCAGGCACCAGCACCGTCACGCTGCCGGCCGTCTGGCTTTGCGGCGTTGCCGCCGCACCATTGCCAAACTGCACCGCCGTCACGGCGCCCATGCCGCCGCCCGTGATCGTCACGCTGGAACCGACGCCGCCCGTCGCCGGCGCGACGCTGCCCACGCTCAATGGCAGGTACACATTGACGTTATAGCTGGTGGACGCCGTGCCGCTGGCGCTGACGAGGCTCAAGGCGCCCGATACGGGCACGCCCGGCATGGTCAGGGTGATGCTGGTATCGCTGGCGGCGCTGGTGGCAACGGTCACGCCGCCAACCTGGAAAGCCGTCACGCGGCTCAGATTCGTGCCTGTAAGCACCAGGCTGCCACCGACGGCGACATTCGCCGCCGAAACGGCCGTCACGGCAGGCAGCAGCACGGGCGTGCCCGACGTGGTCGCCACCACCGTGTCGCCGCCCCCACCGCCACCACCGCCGCAGGCGGACAGGCCCAGCATGACAAACAATGCGACAAGCAGATGGTTTTTCATGGCTGGCAACCATGTTGATGCAGCGCGATGCCGGGGAGGACACGAGATAAATGTGACATATTGGTGACTTTTGGTGAGAATTTAATTTCGAAGAACCAATATTATGGTTTAGTTCGATTCCCAAAGACAACTATTAATGCTTTTGATTCAATTGGTTTTGATAATAATTAAAATATCTGCTTGGCAAACTTTACTCTGGGCATTATTCCCCTCACTCTGTATTGGCTAAAATCAAAATTACTTTCCTTTGCAGCTATTGCCATTCAACTCATTAAAAATATGCTGATGCGGCGCAAATAATGTGGAAATTTTTCCACAGCCTAGACGCCATATCGTTCTGACAACTTTGCTGGAAGAATTAACGTTTTGAGTAAGATTTTCAGGAATGCAATTTTCAGAAGCAGGCGTGGCGGCAGGCGATGTGTTGCAAGAAGGCCTGCCGTGGGGCGAACGGCCGCTTTTGCTTAAAACCAAAGCAGCCTGATGCCGTATAATTTTAGACCCGGTGAAATCAGGCGATTGCCACCTTCTGCCTGCCCTACCCGGCCGGCAACTCTCCGTCAGCTGATCCTGCTGACCCGCATCCGCCTCGTAACGTCTTGTCGCCGCGCCGCCGCCCGTTTGCCTATTGAAAGCATGAAATGAACGATACCGTGATCCCCGCCATGTCCCCGACCGAAGCCACCTTGCGCGCCATTCTGGCGCAGCGGATCATGATTCTCGACGGCGCCATGGGCACGATCATCCAGCAATACAAGCTCGACGAAGAAGCGTACCGCGGCGGCCCCGCCGGCCGCTTCATCGATTTCGCCGCGCCGGCCGACAGTGGCGCGCGCGAACTGTTCGTCAAGGGCAATAATGAGTTGCTGACCCTGACCCAGCCCCACATCATCCAGGAAATCCACGAGCGCTACCTGGCGGCCGGCGCCGACCTGATCGAAACGAATACCTTCGGCGCCACGACGATCGCGCAAGACGATTACCACATGGCCCACCTGGCCTATGAAATGAACGTCCAGGCGGCCAAGCTGGCGCGCGCCGCCTGCGATAAATATTCCACGCCGGACAAGCCGCGCTTCGTCGCCGGCGCCCTCGGGCCCACGCCGAAGACGGCGTCGATCTCGCCCGACGTGAACGACCCTGCCGCGCGCAACGTTACCTTCGACCAACTGGTGGCCGCCTACCTGCAGCAGACGCAGGGCCTGGTGGAAGGCGGCGCCGACGTATTGCTGGTGGAAACCATCTTCGATACCTTGAACTGCAAGGCGGCCCTGTTCGCCATCGACCTGTTCTACGAGCAAAACCCGGATGTCGTGCGCCTGCCGCTGATGATTTCCGGCACCGTCACGGACGCGTCGGGCCGCATCTTGTCGGGCCAGACCGTGCCCGCCTTCTGGAATTCCGTGCGCCACGCGAAACCGCTGACCATCGGCCTGAACTGCGCGCTGGGCGCCGCCCTGATGCGCCCGTACGCGGAAGAGCTGGCCAAGATCGCCGACACCTTCGTGTGCATCTACCCGAACGCGGGCTTGCCCAACCCCATGAGCGACACGGGTTTCGACGAGTTGCCAGCCGACACGTCCGCCCTGCTGCGCGAATTTGCCGACGCGGGCTTCCTGAACATGGCGGGCGGCTGCTGCGGCACCACGCCCGAGCACATCGCCGCCATCGGCGAGTTGCTGTCAAAAAACACCCCGCGCACCGTGCCGGCCCCATCGCACGACCTGCGCCTGGCGGGCCTGGAACCGTTCGTCGTCAATGACGAGTCGCTGTTCGTCAACGTGGGCGAGCGCACCAACGTCACGGGCTCGAAGGCGTTCGCGCGCATGATTCTCAACGAGCAATATGACGAGGCGCTATCCGTGGCCCGCCAGCAAGTGGAAAACGGCGCGCAAGTGATCGATATCAACATGGATGAAGCGATGCTCGATTCGCTGGCGGCCATGACGCGCTTCCTGAACCTGATCGCCTCGGAACCCGACATTTCGCGCGTGCCCATCATGGTCGACTCGTCGAAATGGTCGGTCATCGAAGCGGGCCTGAAATGCGTGCAGGGCAAGGCCATCGTCAACTCGATTTCCATGAAGGAAGGCGAAGAAGAATTCCTGCGCCAGGCAAAGCTGTGCCGCCGCTACGGCGCGGCCGTCATCGTCATGGCCTTCGATGAGAAGGGCCAGGCCGATACCTTCGAGCGCAAGATCGAAATTTGCGCGCGCGCATACCATTTATTGATCGATGCGCTGGACTTCCCGCCGGAAGACATTATTTTCGATCCGAACATCTTTGCCGTCGCCACCGGCATCGAAGAGCACAATAATTACGCCGTCGACTTCATCAACGCCACGCGCTGGATCAAGGAAAACCTGCCGTACGCGAAGATATCGGGCGGCGTGTCGAACGTGTCCTTCAGTTTCCGCGGCAACGATCCAGCCCGCGAAGCCATCCATACCGTATTCCTGTACCACGCCATCAAGGCCGGCATGACCATGGGCATCGTCAACGCCGGCATGGTGGGCGTGTACGACAACCTGGACCCGGAATTGCGCGAGCGCGTGGAAGACGTGGTGCTGAACCGCCGCGAAGACTCGACCGAGCGCATGATCGAATTTGCCGGCACCCTGAAGGCGGGCGGCAAGGCCGAGGCGCAAACCCTGGCCTGGCGCGAAGGCACGGTGCAGGAACGCCTGTCGCATGCGCTGGTGCATGGCATCACGCAATTCATCGTGGAAGACACGGAAGAAGCGCGCCAGGAGCTGCTGCACAATGGCGGACGCCCCATCCACGTGATCGAGGGCCCGCTGATGGCCGGCATGGACGTGGTCGGCGACCTGTTTGGCCAGGGCAAGATGTTCCTGCCGCAAGTGGTCAAATCGGCGCGCGTGATGAAACAGGCCGTGGCCCATCTGATTCCATTTATCGAGGAAGAAAAGCTGCTGGAAGAAAAGCGCACGGGCATCGTCGCCAAGCCGAAGGGCAAGATCATCATGGCAACCGTGAAAGGCGACGTGCATGACATCGGCAAGAACATCGTCACCGTCGTTCTGCAATGCAATAACTTCGAAGTGGTGAACATGGGCGTGATGGTGCCGTGCTCGGAAATCCTCGCCCGCGCCAAGGTGGAAAACGCCGACATCATCGGCCTGTCGGGCCTGATTACGCCGTCGCTGGAAGAAATGGCCTATGTCGCCAAGGAAATGCAGCGCGACGAACACTTCCGCATGCTGAAGATTCCCCTCTTGATCGGCGGCGCCACCACCAGCCGCGCCCACACGGCCGTGAAAATCGCCCACAACTATGAAGGCCCCGTGATCTACGTGCCGGACGCCTCGCGTTCCGTGTCCGTGGCGCAATCCTTGCTGACGCCGGAACAGCGCGACAAGTACGTGGAAGACATCGAACTCGACTACGCGCGCATCCGCGAACAGCATGCCAACAAGAAGGCGCTGCCGATTTTGCCGCTGGCGCAGGCGCGCGCCAACAAGATGCTCGTGCCGTTCGACGGCGCCTGCACGCCCGTGAAACCGAAGTTCATCGGCCGCCGCGTCTTTAAAAATGTCGACCTGGCCACCCTGGCCAACTACATCGACTGGGGCCCGTTCTTCCAGACCTGGGACCTGGCCGGCCCCTTCCCCGCCATCCTGACGGATGAAGTGGTGGGCGACGCGGCCACCAAGGTCTACGCGGAAGGCCAGGCCTTGCTGAAAAAACTCATCGACGGACGCTGGCTGACGGCCAACGGCGTCGTGTCCTTGCTGCCGGCAAACAGCGTCAATGACGACGATATCGAGGTGTACACCGACGATACGCGCAGTAGCGTGGCGTTCACGTATTACGGCATGCGCCAGCAGGGCGTGAAACCCGTGGTCGACGGCGTGCAGCGTCCGAACCAGTGCCTGGCCGACTTCATCGCGCCGAAGGCATCGGGCGTGAAGGATTACATCGGCATGTTCGCCGTGACGTCCGGCCTCGGCATCGAGAAATACGAAAAACGCTTCGAGGATGCGCACGACGATTACTCGTCCATCATGCTCAAATCCCTGGCCGACCGCCTGGCCGAAGCGTTCGCCGAATACCTGCACGAGCGCGTGCGCAAGGATTTGTGGGGCTACGTGCCGGACGAGCACCTGGGCAACGACGACATGATCGCCGAAAAATATGTCGGCATCCGCCCCGCTCCAGGCTACCCGGCCTGCCCCGAACATACCGTCAAGAAAGAGATGTTCGAGGTCATGCAGGCCGAGGAAATCGGCATGCAGCTGACGGAATCGTATGCCATGTTCCCCGGCGCGGCCGTGTCCGGCTTCTATTTTGCCCACCCGGAGTCGAAATACTTCGTCGTCGGCAAGATCGGCATGGACCAGGTGGAAGACATGGCCAAGCGCCGTGGCGTCAGCATCGAGGACGTGGAACGCTGGCTGGCGCCGAACCTGTCGTAATGCCATAATATAAGCACAAGGCGCGCGGAACTTATCGCGCGCCGAAGCGCACTAACGCAGTATGCCGGCCGGCATGCTGCATGCCCGCTCCGGCCCGTTCCCAACCGGCAAGGAGGATATATGGCAACCAATTTCAAACTGAAACGCTGGCAGGATCAGGTGATCCTGTTGCTGGGCCTGTGGCTCGTCGTCTCGCCCTGGGCGTTTTCCTATCCCGAAGGCTCGCCGCAGATGATCAACGCCTTTGTCTCGGGCCTCGTGATCGCCATCCTGGCCGCCTTCGACCTGTACAAGACGTATTTCTGGGCCGTCGTCGTCAACCTGCTGGTGGGCGTCTGGGTCGCCGCCTCGCCGTGGATACTGCGGCTGGCCGAACAGCGCGTCGTCCTGTGGAACGAGCTCGTCGTCGGTATCGCCGTCGTCGTCCTGGCCCTGTGGGAGCTGCGCACCGACCCCGAGCTGCACAAGCACTGGCCCGGCGCCGCGGCGTAGTGCAGCTACCGGCGTAAAAAAACCCCGCCGGGCACTGCCGGGCGGGGTTCTTGATATGGCTAGCTATGCCAATTACAGGGCGTATCTGACAACGTTATCGCTCCATTCGTAGGCGGCCATTTCCAGCTCCACCAGGTCGTCCGGCGACATGGCCAGGTCGCGCAAGGTTGGCACGATCTCGCCTTCCATGTCTTCGATGCGCTCGATGCACTCGGCCAGGCGCAGCAGGTCGCCGTAGAAGCCTTCGCGCGACAGCAGCGCTTCGGCAACTTCGTCGATCACTTCGATCTGGCCGAGGATTTCCGACATCGGCACGCCGAACAGGGTATCCATCAGCGACATGATGCCGACCGTAAAGGCGATATCGGCCGAATGGGCGTGGTTCGGGCGCAGTTTATGCGCGAGCAATTCCAGCAGGCGGCCGCGCGTGGTGGCCAGCATCAGCAGCGGCGTCATGCTGTGGCCGCGCTTGCTTGGTTCCGCATACAGCATGATTTGCAGCCAGCGCTGCAATTGGCGGCGGCCCAGCACGGTCACGGCCTGGCTCAGCGAATCGATGCGCTGGCGCGCGCCCACGGCCGGTGTATTGACCAGGCGCAGCAAGTTCAGGGCCAGCGACACGTCGCGCTTGATGGCGCGCTCGATGTCCATATTGTCGGCGTCCGAGGTCACCAGGGTCATCAGTTCCATGACGGCCAGTTGCGACGGCGACAGTTTCTTGCCCGTCATGATGGCGGGCTTGGCAAAGTAATAACCCTGGAAGTAATCGAAGCCCAGGTCCAGGCCCGACTTGAATTCTTCGCGCGTCTCGACCTTTTCCGCCACCAGTTTCTTGTTTTCCTGCTTGAAACGGGGCGCCAAGGCTGCCAGCACTTTCGGGTCGACCGTGCTCATGTCCATCTTGACGTACTGCACCAGCGGCAGCAGTTCCTGCACTTGCGCCGTGTCGGACACGACGTTTTCCAGCGCGAAAGTGAAGCCATGACCCACCAGCTCGCTGATGCGCGCGCGCACTTCCGGCGTGACGGGCATCGATTCGACGATTTCCAGCACGACTTTTTCACGCGGCAGGAACACGAAGATGTCGCTCATGATCACGTCGGCATCGACGTTGACGAAACCGAGCGCGTCGCCGATGACCTTTTCCATGCCCAGCTGGGAAGCGTGGGCGATGACGGAGGCCGTGGCGGACAGATCGCTGGTAATGTTGGCGGGACCGACCGGAGCGTTGCGGAATAGCAACTCATAGCCAAACAGGGCTTGATTACGGTCAAGGATAGGTTGTCGCCCCAGATAGAACTCGCGCACGCGCAAGGGTTTCGGGGTGATGTCGTTGCTGGAAATATCGATCATTAACTCTTCATCAATCACGTCGAGTGACACCGGCCGCGCCGCGCCCGCATCAAGGTTCACTATTGACAATACTTTAGCTGAATTCCGCCCGCGCTGTGGGTATTTTGGCAGCAATCCAGTTTATTGTCGTCAACAAATTAGGCGACTGGCGTGTCTTGCACCATCCCGTCGACAAATAATTTCAATTCGCCCGGCGCAAACGCCGTCCATTGCTCATTCGTCGTCAGCGGCTGGGTAACAATCACGGCCACGCGGTCCTGGGGTGTCGTCACCTGGGAAAAGTCCACGCTCAGGTCTTCATCGGAGAGTTTAGCAGTTGGAAACGGATGTTGTCGCACCAGATAGTGCAAGCTGGTCGAGCAATGGGCAAACAGCGCCTCGCCGCTCGACAGCATCATGTTGAAAGTGCCGTGGGCGGCGATGCTGGGCAGCAACTCCGCCAGGGCCGCATGCAGTTGCGGCAACGCCGGCGGGGCATCGCCAAAGCGCGCGTGCAGTTCCTGCAGCAGGTAGCAGAAAGCCCGTTCGCTGTCCGTGCAGCCAACGGGGCGGTAACTGCCCGTCAGCACGGGGTTGAAATCCTTCAAATCGCCATTGTGGGCAAAGACCCAGTAGCGGCCCCACAGTTCGCGCACGAACGGGTGGCAATTTTCCAGCGCCACCTGGCCTTGCGTCGCCTTGCGGATATGCGCGATGACATTGCGCGACTTGATGGGGTAGCGTTTGATCAGTTCGGCCACGGGCGAGGCGATGGCCGCCTGGTGGTCGACGAAATGGCGCACGCCGGCGCCTTCGAAAAAGGCGATGCCCCAGCCGTCATGGTGGGTATCGGTATGGCCGCCGCGCATGGCGAAGCCGGTAAAACTAAAGACAATGTCCGTGGGGACATTGCAATTCATTCCGAGAAGTTGGCACATGGTCTGTTTGCAGCTGAATAACACAACCACCATACCATGCCGTCAGACGGATTGGTATGGTGGCGATAGCCATCCGGTCAGTGCAACAGGACGGGCTGGCTCATGAGGGAATCATAGCTGCCCAAAAATTCATCGATCTCTTCCATGCTGGGTTCGCTGGCGATCAGCTCCGTGACGTCGCGGCGGAAGTGTTGCGCAAGGATGCCGGCGATAAACGTTTCCCGCTTGCCCCCCTTGTCGACGATTTCATAGCCGCCAAAGCGCAGGGCTTCGAGGTCGCCGTCGACGCCGAATTCCACGACGCTGTATTGTTCGCTGTTATAGATCAGGTTCATTTTGCATCCTTCGCTCAAGCAGGAGAAGCTCCTGCGGTGTCAGAACAGAGGTGGGGTTCACACGGCGCCATTTCAAGCGGCCATGCCACCCTGCGGGCTACAGAGTTGTAACGAGATGCAAACTACGACTGCGGTAAGGCGATCAAGAAATCGTCAGGAAACCACCATGTCTGCTTGCAGCGCCAGCAGGGCATCGTAGGGACTGGCGGTGAGCCAGGTGCGCAATTGTTCGATGTGCGTGGCGTCGGCCAGGCTGATGAACAAGTGTGCGGGTGGATGGCGCAGCAGACGATTCAATGTTACACGCAATACGAGATTGCCGCTGCAGCACAGGCAACCTGGCGCGATGCGCAACAGTTGCAATGGAAATGATGGAGGAGGAGAAACTTGCCCGGCCAGGTCGGCCAGGATGGCGTTGCCGTCAGCCAATCCTTCCAGGATCACGGCGGCCGGCTGGCCAGGCGGCAAGGCTTGCGCGATGGCCGCTTCACGCCCGGCGGCGCGTCCACCGCTGACCAGGGTCAGCGGCGTCGGACGCCGCACGGCTGCCGTCACAGGCTTTTCTTGGCCAGCTTGCCCGGTTCGACACCCAGCTGTTTCAGCTTGCGGTACAAATGGGTGCGCTCGAGGCCCGTTTTTTCCGCCACGCGGGTCATGCTGCCGCCTTCGCGTCCCAGGTGATGTTCGAAATACATGCGCTCGAACGCGTCGCGTGCCTCGCGCAGCGGCAAGTCGAACGACAGGTTGTAGCCATGGCCTTCGGCCACCGCCGGTACGGCGATGCCTGGGCGCACCATCAGCTGTTGCGGCGCGCTGCCGCCAAAGCTCGGCACGGGATGGCTGCTTTCCTCGGCCACCACGGGCGCCACGGGGCGCGGCGCCACGCTCGGCGCGCGCACGGTTTCCTGTGCCCGCGTCAAGCCTTGCTGGACTGCCTTCAGCAGTTTTTGCAGGGCAATCGGTTTTTCCAGGAAGTTCATGGCGCCGATGCGCGTCGCCTCGACCGCCGTATCGATGGTGGCGTGGCCCGACATCATGATCACCGGCATGGTCAGCAAGCCGTCGCGCTGCCATTCCTTGAGCAGGGTGACGCCATCGGTGTCGGGCATCCAGATATCCAGCAATACCAGATCCGGCGCACCGGCGGCACGCGCTTCGCGCGCCTGCTGCGCATTTTCGGCCAGCTGGATAGCATGTCCTTCGTCGCCCAAAATTTCCGAGAGCAACTCACGGATACCCATTTCATCATCCACTACGAGTATGTTTGCCATTCGTGTCTTGCCTTCCTCATTTCGCCGGCCGTCGCGCACAAGATGCACACGGCGGACAACTATGATTTTATTAGTGTTTTAAATACTAAACCAGACCCTCACGCCAGGAATTCCTGGGCAGGAGTGTCGGGAGCTAACTTTAACAGCAAAATGACCACCGAAGCGCCATTGCCGTCGACCCGGTTCTCGATATCGATGCGTCCGCCGTGTTCATCGATAATTTTCTTGACCATCGCCAGGCCCAATCCCGTGCCGCGCGCCTTCGAGGTCACATAGGGCTCGAAGGCGCGCGCCAGGATTTTTGGCGCGAAACCAGGGCCATTGTCGCTGATGGCCAGCCGCACGGCGATATTCACGCCGCCGTCCGCACTGCGATAATGAATTGCTTCCGTCCTTACGTCAATCCGCGGATGCGGCGAGTCCGGCGGCAGGTCGGCCATGGCGTCCTGCGCGTTCTGCAGCAAGTTGTGTATCACCTGGCGCAACTGGGTCGGATCGCCCATCACCATCGGCAGGTTCGGCGCCAGCAGCGGGTGGATGATGTCGCCATCGTCGCCGCGCAGGTACAGGTTCAGTATCTCTTCGATCAGCTCATTCAAGCGCAGCGGCGTGAGCACGGCCGGCGGCGTGCGCGCATAGTCGCGGAAGTCGTCGACCATGCGCTTCATCGCATCGACCTGCTTGACGATGGTGGTGGTGGCGCGGCTGAGCAGGTCGGCATCGGGCTGCTCCAGCTTGCCTTCGAGCTTCATCTGCAGGCGCTCGGCCGACAGCTGGATGGGCGTGAGCGGATTCTTGATTTCATGCGCCAGGCGGCGCGCCACCTCGCCCCAGGCGATCGAGCGCTGCGCGGAAATCACGTCGGAAATATCGTCGAAGACGACGATGTAGCCGCTGCCGGACTCCAGCGGCAGGCGCGAACCGCGCGCCAGCAAGGTGATGTCATGCTCGTCGGCACTGCTGCCCAGGCGGCGCGGAATCTCGATCTGGCGCTGCCAGTGCAGGCGCTGCTGGTTGCGGCCCGACGCCGATTGCGCGCTTTGCGCCGTGAAGGCGCTGATGATGGCGCCGCCAAACTCTTCCATTCCAGCAATATTCGCCAGCGGCTGGCCCACCATGCTCATGCCCGAATGCTGCAGGATGCGCTCGACCGACTCATTGCAGGTCACCAGTTTAAAGTCGCCGTCGAGCACCATCACGCCGGCCGACATGTTCGCCAGCACCGATTCCAGGTGGGCCTTGGCGTTTTGCAAGGCGGCGCGGTTGCTTTCCACGGCCGTGCGCGCATCGAGCAACTGGCGCGTCATGATGTTGAACGACTGCGTCAGGGTGCCCAGTTCATCCTTGGTGGCGACGATGGGGCGCGGCGACAGGTCGCCCTCGGCCACGGCGCGCGTGCCTTCGGCCAGCAGCAGCAGGGGCTGGGCCAAATTGCCAGCGATCAGGAAAGCGCTGCCGATGGCGCCAAAAATGGCCAGCAGCAGGGTCAGGGTGAGGATTTCCATGTACATCTTGCGCAGTCCCACGCGCGCGACGAAACGTTCCTTGTATTCGCTGTAGGCGGCGCGCAGCACTTCGCCATTCGTCGCCAGCTTGGGCGGCACCGATTGCAGCAGTTGCAAATAGCGGGGCGAGACGGAAGGCCCCGGCACGGCCACCAGCACGCGCAGGCGCAGGCTGGCCGCCGTTTCCAGCGACGCCGGCAAGCCCGAGCGGAAACCGCCGCCGCCCGACTCCGTGCCATCGTCGTGCAACTCCAGTCCGCCCTCGGCGGAGGCATAGCCGGCCGGCAAGGCTGCCTGCACCAGCATGGGCGGCGTCGGCAAGTCGGCCGCGCTGTGCGGCCCGGCGCTGGCCAGCAGCACGCCGTCGCCGCTGACGAGCATGACATTTTGCATGCCCTCTTCGCGCAGCAGGCTGGTCAGCACGGCCGGACCGGCCACCGGGTCGGCGCCCAGTTCTTCGACGGCCTTGTGGCCCCGGTGGTCGAGCTCGACCAGGGCCGCATCGAGGCCGGCACGGCCCAGCTCAATCCCCGATTCCAGCGCCGCTTCGATCTTGACGTTGAACCAGGATTCGATGGAGTGGGAGACGAATTGCACGGAGACAAGGAAAATCACCAGGCCCGGCAGGATGCCGACGGCGGCGAACAGCATCACCAGGCGCGTCATCAGCTTGGAGCCGAACTTGCCGCTCTTGTAGCGCGCGTACAGGCGCGCCAGGGAAATGCCCACCAGCGCCAGCAGGGACACGGCGACGGCCGCGTTCAGGCCCAGCAGCCAGGTGTAATAGCGGTCGAAAAAGCCGGAATTGTCGGAAGCCGACGCCAGCAGGAACAGCAGGATACTGACAATGCCGCCGCCCACCACCAGCAAATAGCGCAATGCTTGACTCACTACTCCGCCGTATACAAGAAGGTTTTTTTATTCGAAGCCAGGCGCCAGTCGCTGTTATTGAAGGCATTGACCTGTATCGGCTTGGGCAGGTAGTCGCGGTCCATGCCCATGCGCAAGGTGACGTTGTACGTCTGCCCCACTTTCAGCTCGCCGCGCCGCGCCACCAGCCAACGGCTGGGACGGCGGATCAGGAAGAGCGCATCGTCGAGGGTGGGAAAGCTTTGCTGCAAGCCGCCGCCCGACACATGATACTGGCGCGTCAGCACGTTATAGGACAGCTTGCTGGTCTGGCGCGCCACGATGGCTTTTTCATCGAACCAGTACCAGCGGGGCCGGGTCAGTTCGATTTCTGTCGTGAAATACAACGGCACGCCATGCTGTACCGCATCATCGAGGTCGTGATTGAGCTCGAAGGAATACGTGGCGGCCAGCTTGTAGCCCTCTTCGCCCGACTCGATATAGGCACGGGTGATCTCGACCATGTCGGCGGCATGCGCGCGTGGCATGGTACATGTCAGCATCAGCAGCAGGGCCAGGAGTCGGAAGAGTCGTGTTGTCACAAGTGTGCCGGTAGTGTCCGTAAGATAAGGTTCGACGAATCGCTCAAGCCGCATTTTTTTGGAATAGCGCATAGAACAAACCGTCGTGGTCCTGCTCCGCGCTGCCAGTCGGCAACAGCTGGCCAGGCGCTGTCAATCGGGTCGCATTATTGCGTACCGCAAATGCCGCCGCCTGTGCCTCGGACTCCTGCGGCCACAATGAACATGTCACGAACAGCAATTTACCATCGGGGCGCAGCATCTGCCACAGGTTGTCCAGAATTTTGGAGGAAAGTGTTGCAAGTTGGAACGCATCACCCTTGCGGCGCAACCAGCGAATGTCGGGATGGCGGCGCACGATGCCCGAGGCCGTGCACGGCACGTCGGCCAGGATGCGGTCGTACTGCTGGCCGTCCCACCACGCGCTCGATTGCGCATCCTGCGCCTTCAGGGTGGCGTCCAGGCCCAGGCGCTCGAGGTTTTCCGCGATGCGCGGCAGGCGCTTGGCGTCCGCATCGATGGCCGTCACTTGCACGTCGGCCAGCTCCAGGATGTGGCACGTCTTGCCGCCCGGCGCCGCGCAGGCGTCCAGCACGCGCATGCCATCTTGCAAGTCCAGCAGCGGCGCGGCCAATTGCGCACCGGCATCTTGCACGGAAACGACGCCCTGCTCGAAGCCGGGGATCAGCGCCACGCCGATCGGTTTGTCCAGCCGCACGGCAAACGGTCCCACCTGGCGCGCGGCGATGCCCGCCTCCGCCAGCACGGCCAGATACGCTTCGACCGTGCTCTTGCGGCGATTCACGCGCAAAGTCAAGGGCGGCACGGCATTGCCGGCCGTCAGAATGGCTTGCCAATCGCGCGGGTAAGCCAGGCGCAGCGAGTCGATCCACCACTGCGGATAATTCCATTGCGCCAACGGTTGCTGCAGGGCCGCTTCCAGCAAGGATTTGCGCTCGCGCAAGAAACGGCGCAAGACGGCATTTACCATGCCCTTGGCATGCGCCAGGTCAGGATGCGAAGTGGCCACTGTGACAGCCTGGTCGACAACGGTAAACTCTTCGTACGGCTGCTCGCCCGGCTCGGCCGACATCAGCGACAGCGCGCAGCACAGCAGGGCGGCCAGCATCGGCGGCTCGGGCGCCTTCGACGTCATCAGGCCGACCAGGGTTTCGCTGCGGCCCAGCTGGCGCATGGTACGGTAGGAAATATCCTGGATGGCGCCGCGCGCCTGCGGGCTGGCGTTCGATTGCGTAAACACCTTGGCCAGCGCCTGCGGCAGGGCCGTGCCCGTACGCACTTGCGCCACGGCATTGGCCGCGCCCAGCAGGCAAAACGCCAGCGAGTCGGCGCGCAAATCGGGTTGGAAGCCTGGCTGCAAGACCGGTTTCAGGTCGGGATGGTAGCTGGGACGCAATTTCGGTGCGGCAGGAGCCTGGCCTGGCGCCGGCTTGGTTTTCAATTTCAGCGTGGGGCGCTTGTTCATAGTTATCCGGTGTGGCTGCGCGCGGCGGGCTGCATGGTGGCAAAGTCGCGGCCGCGCGTCATCAATAAAGGGTCGATTGTAGCGTTTGTGGCGCCCTCTGGCCCAAGCGATTGCAGCGATACATGTAAATTGCGGCAAAAAACTGCATATATACAAGCAGAATGTCCCATGCTGATGTTTTCGTGCACCAACATGGGCATGCTGTCCTGATAATATCGTGAAAAGCGCCGGCACGGGCACACTGCCGGCTGGCGTATTGTTCCCGGCAGCAAACCAGTATAATTAACGCAGTCTGGGCGGCTTGGGTACTGGCCGTCCGTTTTGCTTTTTGATTCATTCTATTCATTCTTAACGCGGTTCCACCGCCATCCTGCTCATGCTCGCCCAACAGAAACAAGAAATCATCGCCCTGTTCCAGGCCGCCCTCGCTCCCGTCCTGGCCGGCACCTCGCTAGCGCCTAGCGTAGTGCTCGAGCGACCACGCGATGCATCGCATGGCGACGTCGCCTGCAATATCGCCATGCAACTGGCCAAGCAGCTGAAACAGAATCCCCGCGAACTGGCGCAAACCATCGTGACGGCCGTGCTGGCCAATCCGGCCGGCAAGGGCCTGGTCGAGGCAGTGGAAATCGCCGGTCCCGGCTTCATCAACGTGCGCGTCTCCGCCGCCGCCAAGCAAGCCGTGGTGAAAACCATCCTGAGCGAGGCCGACAGCTATGGCCGCAGCACGGCAGGCGCCGGCAAGCAAGTCATCTTGGAATTCGTCTCGGCCAACCCGACCGGTCCGCTGCACGTGGGCCACGGCCGCCAGGCAGCCCTGGGCGACGCCCTGTCCTCGCTGTTCGACGCGCAAGGCTACAAAGTGACGCGCGAGTTCTACTACAACGACGCGGGCGTGCAGATCCAGACCCTGGCCAATTCCGTGCAGGCGCGCGCGCGCGGCTTCAAGCCGGGCGACGCCGAATGGCCCGAGTCCGCCTACAACGGCGACTACATCGCCGACATCGCCAACGACTTCAAGGCCGGCAAGACGGTCTCGGCCAGCGACGGCCAGCCAGCGACGGCCAACGGCAACGTGGAAGACATCGATTCGATCCGCCCGTTCGCCGTCACCTACCTGCGCAACGAGCAAGACATCGATTTGCAGGCGTTTGGCGTGAAGTTCGACAATTACTACCTGGAATCGTCGCTGTACGCGGACGGCAAGGTCAATAGCGCGGTGGAAACCCTGATCAAGGCGGGCCACACGTATGAGCAGGATGGCGCGCTGTGGCTACGCACCACCGACTTCGGCGACGACAAGGACCGCGTCATGCGCAAGACGGATGGCACCTACACGTATTTCGTGCCGGACGTCGCATATCACCTGGTGAAATGGCAGCGCGGCTTCGTGCAAGCCATCAATATCCAGGGTAGCGACCACCACGGCACCATCGCGCGCGTGCGCGCCGGCCTGCAGGCGGTCGACATGGGCATCCCGCAAGGCTACCCCGACTACGTGCTGCACAAGATGGTCACCGTCATGAAGGATGGCGAAGAAGTCAAGATTTCGAAGCGCGCCGGCTCCTACGTGACCGTGCGCGACCTGATCGAATGGTCGGGCGGCGGCGACATCGCCAAGGGCCGCGACGCCGTGCGCTTCTTCCTGATCTCGCGCAAGGCCGACACGGAATTCGTCTTCGACGTCGACGTGGCGCTGAAAACCACCGATGAAAACCCGGTCTATTACGTGCAATACGCGCATGCGCGCATCTGCCGCATCCTGGAAAACTGGGGCGGCGATGCCAGCACGGTCGCCAGCGTCGACCTTTCCCCGCTGACGGCGCCAACCGAAGCGACCCTGCTGGCGACCCTGGCCGCCTACCCTGAAATGCTGGCGCGCGCGCAAGCGGAACTGGGACCGCACCAGGTCGCCTTCTATCTGCGCGACCTGGCCGCCAACCTGCACAGCTTCTACTTCGCCGAAAAAGTGCTGGTCGAGGACGAAGCCGTCAAGATGGCCCGCCTGGCCCTCGTCATCGCCGCGCGCCAGGTACTGCGCAACGGCCTGGCACTGATCGGCGTGTCCGCGCCAAACAAAATGTAATCGCGAAGGTCAAACCGTCAATGAATCACGCTTCCCGCTACTCTTCGTCCCGGCGCCAGCAGGGCAATACCCTGGTCGGCATCATCATCGGCCTGGTCATCGGCCTGGGCATCGCCGTGGTGGTCGCCCTGGTGATCACCAAGGGCGCCTCGCCCTTCACCGACAAGTCGGGCAAGGCCGGCAAATCGGCCGAGCCGACGGCCGGTCAGATCGCCGACCCGAACAAGCCGATGTACGGCAACAAGGAAGCGGCCAAGGAAGCGGCGCGCGACTTCTCCAAGGAGCCGCGCGAGATCACCACGCCGACGCAGCCTGCCGCACCGGCGCCCGTGCCCGCCACCGCGCAGCAGCCGAAGGCGCCGCCGCCGGACGCGCTGCAGGAATTGATCGGTACATTGAAGGACAAGCCGGCGCCGAAAACGCCAACGGCGGCACCAGCAGCGCCCGCGCCGCAAGCCAAGGCAGACGCGAAAGAGGCCAAGGCCGATGCAGCCAGCGACAAATGGATTTATTATCTGCAGGCTGGCGCCTTCCATGACATGTCGGACGCCGAAAGCACGCGCGGAAAACTGGCGCTGCTCGGCTTCGAAGCGGCCATCAGCGACCGCAGCACCGATGCGGGCGTGCTGCACCGCGTACGGGTCGGGCCGTTCAACCAGCTCGAGGCGATGAACCGCGCACGCACTAAACTGTCTGAAAACGGCATCGATGTCGCCGTCGTCCGTAACCAAAAATAAGGAACCAGCATGCGTTTTCTGAAGAAAATCCTGATCGCCGCCGCCCTGTTCACCGCCGCCATGGGGGCGTCGGCCTCGCCGGCCGAGCCCAAGAACGGCGTCGAGTACGAAACCCTGCCCACGCCGCAGGCGACGGAATCGGGCAAGAAAATCGAAGTGACGGAATTCTTCGCCTATTACTGCCCGCATTGCAACGTGCTCGAACCGCAGCTGGCAGCCTGGGTCAAGAAACAGGGCGACAACATCGTCTTCAAGCGCGTGCACGTGTCGCGCGATGACAGCGTGGCGCCGCAGCAGCGCTTGTTCTTCACCCTGCAAGCCATGGGCCTGGTCGACAAGCTGCACACCGGCGTCTTCCACGCCATGCACGTGGAACGCAACCGCCTGAACACCGACGACGCCGTCTTCGACTTCGTCGCCAAGCAGGGCGTGGACCGCCAGAAGTTCATCGACACCTACCGTTCGATGGGTGTCTCGGCCCGCGTGCGCCGCGCGGACGCCATGATGCAGGGTTATAACGTGACGTTCTGGCCCATGATCGCCATCGATGGCCGCTACATCACCTCCCCTTCGCAGGCCGACCAGGGCAGCAAGTCGGCCAAGAACGAAGAGCAGCTGAACGCCCAGGCGCTCAGCGTGATGGACGTGCTGGTCGCGAAAGCCAAAGCGGAAAAGAAATAAGCATGGCCACTTCCCTGGCGCGCCCGGGCATCGCCTGATGCATCGCGTTTTCATCACGGGCGCGTCGAGCGGACTGGGCGCCGCCCTGGCGCTGCAGTACGCGCGCCAGGGCGCCCATCTGGGCTTGCTGGCCCGCCGCGGCGACACCCTGCAGCAACTGATCGCCTCCCTGCCCCACCCTGAACGCCACCGCGCCTACGCCGTCGATGTGTGCGACCACGCCGCCCTGAAAAGCGCGGCCGGCGACTTCATCGCCCATGCCGGCGGCATCGACGTCGTCATCGCCAGCGCCGGCGTGTCGTACGGCACCTTGACCGAACATGCGGAAGACCTCGACGCCTTCGCCCGTTTGATGGCCATCAACGTCACGGCCACCGTCGCCACCTTCGCCCCCTTCATCGCCACCATGAAAAGCCAGGGTAGCGGACGCCTGGTGGGCATCGGCAGCGTGGCCGGCATCCGCGGCCTGCCCGGCGCGGAAGCCTACAGCGCTTCGAAGGCAGCCGTGATCAGCTACTGCGAATCGCTGCGCCTCGAACTCAAACCGGCAGGCATCAAGGTCGTCACCATCACGCCCGGCTACATCGACACGCCGATGACGCGCCATAACGCCTACCGCATGCCCTTCCTGATGCCGGCCGAAAAATTCGCCGTGCGCGCCGCGCGCGCCATCGCCGACGGCGACAGCTACCGCGTGATCCCGTGGCAGATGGGCGTCGTCGCCAAGCTGCTGCGCGCGCTGCCCAATGCCGTCTACGACCGGGCCTTCGCGAATGCGCCGCACAAGGCGCGCAACTGAACTGACCACCATGACGAAGCACTCAGACCTGAACAGCGCGGCCATCGCCGCCCATTGCGCCACGAGCGCCTCCCATGTAGCCATCGAAGTGGTCGACGAAACGGGATCGACCAACGCCGACCTGCTGGCGCGCTGCGCCACCCTGGCCGGCCCCACCCTGCGCATCGCCGGCCAGCAAACGGCCGGACGGGGACGCGCCGGGCGGCCCTGGGTGTCACAACCGGACGCCAGCCTGATGTTCTCGCTGGCCTGGCGCTTCAAGGGACCGCTGCACCGGCTGGTCGGCCTGCCGCTGGCCGTCGGCGTGGCGCTGGCCGAAACCATGACAGCGCTGGGCGTGCCGGTGCAGCTGAAGTGGCCAAACGACCTGCTCAAGGATGGACATAAACTGGCCGGCATCCTCGTCGAGACGCAGCAGACGCCAGACGGCGGCGTGTGGGCCGTCATCGGCTGCGGCATCAATCTGCTGATGCCCGATGCGCTGGAACGGCAGATCGGCCGCAGCGTCTCGGCCGTGCCCTGGCTGGCGCAGATGGAGCGCAATACCCTGGTGGCGGCCCTGCTCAGCCGCCTGGCCGGCGTGCTGGCCGAATTCGACGACACGGGCTTTGCGCCCTTCACGGAACGCTGGAACGCACTGCATGCATGGCAAGGCCAGCACGTGAAAATCCTCGACAATGGCCAGCTGCTGCAGCAAGGCGTGGCGGCCGGCGTGGATGAACTGGGCCGGCTGCTGCTGCGCGGCGAGGACGGCTTGCAGCACATCATGTCCGGCGACGTGTCCCTGCGCCTGACGGGGGAGTAAGCGCATGCTGCTGCTGATCGACGCCGGCAATACGCGCATCAAATGGGCGCTCGTGGCCGCCGACAGCGCCGCCGGCGGCTGGCTGGCCAGCGGCGCCGTCACGCATGCGCAGATCGACACCCTGGCCGCGCAGTGGGCGTCACTCGCCATCGGCGAAGCACTGCTGTCGAACGTGGCAGGCGCCATCATCGGCACGCGCCTGCGCGCCATGCTGCCGGTCGTTACCAGCGACTTTGTCTCGCTGCCGCAGCTGGCGGGACTGACGAACGGCTATCGCGCGCCGTCGCAACTGGGCTGCGACCGTTTTGCCGCCGCCATCGGCGCGCACGCGCTGGCGCCTGGCCAGGCCGTCATCGTCGCCAATTGCGGCACCGCCACCACCATCGACGCCATCACGGCCGATGGCGTTTTCCTCGGCGGGATGATCTTGCCGGGGCTGGGACTGATGGCCAGCTCGCTGGCGCGCAACACGGCGCAGCTGCCGCAGATCGCCAGCGACGCCCTGCTGCCGGCCGGCTTTGCCGACAACACGGATGACGCCATCCTCTCCGGCTGCCTGGCGGCCCAGGCAGGCGCCATCGAACGGGCCGTGCGCATGCACGGCGCCAGCGCCTGCCTGCTGTCGGGCGGCGCCGCATCGCGCATCGCACCGGCCCTGGCGCTGGCGGTGCCGCTGCACCTGGTCGACAATATCGTCATGCTCGGCCTGCAGGCGGCCGCACGCGCCGGGGCTGCAGGAACACAAGGAAATCACCCATGCTGAAATTCGTCTTCTGGCTGCTGGCCGGCGTCAACCTGCTGGTGCTGGCCATCGGCCAGGGCTATCTGGGCAGTTTTCGCACGGAGACACGCGAGCCGGCGCGCCTGAAAAACCAGCTGCAGGCGACCAAGCTCACCTTGCTGACGCAGGAGCAGGCCATGGCGCCCGCCGCGCCGCCTGCCGCGGAAGAAGCAGTGACGCCGGCGGCGGCCGCACCGGCGCCACCGACATCGTATGCCTGTACGGAAGTGGGCAATTTCGTGCTGGCCGACGGGCGCCGCTTCGAAGCGCAAGTGGCGTCGCTGGACCTGGGCGACCGCCAGTCGCGCCGCAACGTGGCCGGCCAGGAGATTTCCAGCTACATGGTGTACATCCCGCCGCAGGGCAGCAAGGAAGGCGCCGACCGCAAGGCGGGCGAATTGAAGCAGCTGGGCGTGACGAATTACTTCATCATGAATGAAAGCAGCCCGCTACGCTGGGGCATTTCACTGGGTGTGTTCAAGTCGGAAACCAGCGCGCAAAGCCAGCTGGCATCGCTCAACAAACAAGGCGTGCACAGCGCCCGCGTCGCACCGCGCTACAGCGCCAGCAAGCAGATGGCTTACCAGTTCCGCGACCTCGACGCCGTCACGCGCGCGCGTCTGGAAAAGATCAAAACGCAGTTCCCTGACCAGGAACTGCGCAACTGCAAATAAGCACCTGACTAAACCTACTGCGCGTCGCGCTTTGCGGCCTGCGATGCTCGCTGTGCTCCAGCACAGCTGCGCTTCTTAGCCAAAAATCGCTGCCGCTCGCTACGGTTTTATCAGGTGCTTTGCACCGTCAGGCGAGCCTATCGCTGGATGACGATAGGCTTGATGCCTGTCGATTCCGGCAAGTTCGCCGCCGCGCGGGCCGCTTCGGCGCGGCTGGAGAACGGTCCGCCGTACAGGCGGAACAGGTTACCGGCCTGCACCACGCCCAGGGTACCGAGGGCTGCCGCGTATGGCGCCAGGCGCGAACGTCCCGATTCCGCATTGTCGGCGCGCGAGTAGGCGCCCAGCTGCAAGTAGAACCCGCTGGCCAGCGCCGCCGGCGCCGGCATGGCCACCGTCGCATCGACGGGCAGCATCTGCGTCGACACTTCCGGCTGCACCACGGCGCCCGTTTCCACGGGCGTGTCGATGGAGATGGCCACCACGGACGGCACCGGCTTGGGCGCCGCACGGGCCGCAAGGATGGCGTCGATATCGGCTGGCAGCAGCCGTTCGACGACCACCTGGTGGCTGCCCTTGCCGAGGAAACCCAGCTTCAGCGCCGCCGTGTAGGACACGTCAATCACGCGCGTGGCGTGAAACGGTCCGCGGTCATTGATGCGCACGATCACCTGCTCGCCGCTGTCGATGCTCGTCACGCGCGCATACGATGGAATCGGCAAGGTCGGATGGGCCGCCGTCATCTTGTACATATCGTAGATTTCACCGGACGAGGTGCGCTGGCCATGGAATTTCTTGCCATACCAGGTACCCGTGCCCTTCTGCTTGAACGGTTCGTTATCGGTGATCGGCGTGTAGGTCTTGCCGAAGACGACATACGGGCGGTTCGAGCGCGTGGAATACGGCTCGTTACGCACTTCCGCATCGGGCACGTCGCGCAGGTTGGCCGGCGGATTGTCGCCCGGGCCATCGTCCTTGTAGTAGCCGCCACGCCCGGAGCCGGCCGCCGGCAGCGCAGGCAAGGTGGGATCCTGGCGCACAGGGGACTTGACCTTGCCGCCGGATGGCAGCGGCACGTTATTCGATGCGGGCTTTTGCGGCGTCGTGCCGCAGGCGGCCAGGGTCAGCAAGACCGCCAGCAGTGTGGCAACATTCGGCCCGCGCATGACAAAGGTATCGAAAGGCGCGCGCATCAGGTCTGCACCAGCTTGCGGTGGCGCTGAATGCTCATCAGGATACCGGTGGCCACGCCCAGGGTCAGCAGCGCGGTGCCGCCATAGCTGAGGAATGGCAAGGGGACGCCGACCACCGGCACGATGCCGCTGACCATGCCCATGTTGACGAAGGCGTAAGTAAAGAAAATCATAGTGATCGCTCCTGCCAGCAGGCGAGTGAAAAAACTGGGGGCGTTGGCGGCGATCATCAGCCCCCGTCCCACCAGCAGCAAATACATCAGCATCAGGATCAAGTTACCGACCAGGCCGAATTCCTCGGAATATACGGCAAAAATAAAATCGGTCGTGCGTTCCGGAACAAACTCCAGGTGGGCTTGCGTGCCGTGTGTCCAGCCCTTGCCCGTCATGCCGCCGGAACCGATGGCGATGATGGACTGGATGATATGGAAGCCCTTGCCCAGCGGGTCCTTGGTCGGGTCGATCAGCATCATCACGCGGTCGCGCTGGTAATCATGCAGGTGCGACCAGGCGATCGGCAGGCAGGAAACAAAAGTGATCAGCAAGCCGGCCAGCACCTTCCACGACAAACCTGCCAGGAAGATGACGGTAAAGCCGGCCGCCACCACCAGCAGCGCCGTGCCCAGGTCGGGCTGGCGCGCGATCAGATAGACGGGCGCCAGCAACAGCACGGCTGCCATCACGAACGATTTCCAGCGCAGGGCGCCCGCATTGTGCTGGAAGAACCAGGCCAGCATCAGCGGCGTGGCGATCTTCAGGAATTCGGACGGCTGGATGTCGATCACGCCGATATGCAGCCAGCGCCGCGCACCGAGCTTGATGGTGCCGAACAGCGCCACTGCCACCAGCAAGATCACCGACACCGTATAGGCGGGTACGGCGATGCGCATCATCATCTGCGGCGTGACGTTGGCCGCCACCCACATGACGAAAAAGCACAGCAGGATATTGCGCAAATGGTCTTCGATCTTGCCGGGGATGCCGATGCTGGCCGAATACAGGGTCAGCAGGCTGGTGCTGAGCAGCATCAGGATGATGATCATCAGCGGCGGATCGAACACCGCCAGATAGGGTTTGGCGCGCCGCCACAGCGAGCGCCTCTCGTTAATGGGCATGTGCTTCCTTATTGTCTGGCAGGTGCCGTCGGGGCTGCTTGCTCGTCCGTGATTTCTTCCAGGGTGCGCACTTCGTCGACATCTTCCTTGGGCACCTTGGTGGTGTCCTTTTCCTTGTCGCTCGGGCGCTTGCCCAGCAGGTAGTAGTCGAGCGCCTTGCGCGCGATCGGCGCGGCCACGCCGGCGCCGAAGCCCGCGTTTTCCACCACGATGGCAATCGCGATGCGCGGCTTGTCGGCCGGCGCGAAGGCCGTAAACAAGGCGTTGTCGCGCAGGCGTTCGGCCAGCAGCTTGGCATTGTACTTCTCGTTTTTCTTGATGCCCACCACCTGCGCCGTACCCGTCTTGCCGCCCACCGTGTACTGCACGCCGGTGAAGATGCGCGCGGCCGTACCGCCCTGCTCGCTGGTCACGCCCACCATGGCGCGCTTGATGATGTCGATGTTTTCCTGCTTGAGCGCGATGCGGTAGCTTTCCTTCGGCACCGTCAGAGTGCGCGCACGCGTGGCGGCGTCTTCGATGATCTTCACCAGATGCGGTTTCATCACCACGCCGTTATTGGCCAGGTTGGCCGTCGCGTGGGCGATCTGCAGCGGCGTATAGGAATTGTAACCGGAACCGTTACTCACCGAAATCGTGTCGCCGCCCACCCATTTTTTCTGCTGCGGCGTCTTGAAGCGGTTGCGCTTCCATTCCGTCGATGGCAGCACGCCCGTCTTTTCGTTATTCAGGTCGATACCCGTCAACTGGCCGAACCCGAACGGCTTCATGAAGTCGTGGATGGCGTCGATGCCCATGTCGCGACCCAGCTGATAGTAATAGGTGTTGCACGAGACGACGATGGACTTGTGCATGTCCACCGTGCCATGGCCGCCCACCTTGTCGTCGCGGAAGGTATGCCCGCCGAGAATGAAGAAACCGGGATCGGAAATCGACTGGCTCGGCGTGCGCTTGCCCAATTCCAGCGCGGCCAGCGCCATGAAGGGCTTGAAGGTCGAGCCAGGCGCGTAGGTGCCGGACAGGGGACGGTTGACCATCGGCCGGTCCAGCGAGGTATTGAGCTCATTCCAGCTTTGCTGGTCGATGCCGTCGACGAACAGGTTGGGGTCATAGCCTGGCTTGGAGACGTAGGCGAGGATGTCGCCCGTGGCCGGGTCGATGGCCACGGCCGCGCCGCGCCATTCGCCGAACGCTTCCTCGACCACTTTTTGCAGTTCGATGTCGATCGACAGGATCAGGTTGTTGCCCGGGGTGGCCGCCGTGCGCGACAGGGTGCGCATGGCGCGCCCGCCGGCCGACACTTCCACCTCCTCGTAGCCGGTGGTGCCATGCAGCTGCTTCTCGTAGCTTTTTTCCAGGCCTTCCTTGCCGATATGGTCGGTGCCGTTGTAGTTGGCCGCGTCCTCGCCCTCTTCCAGCGCCCTGGCTTCGTTGCGGTTGATGCGGCCGATGAAGCCCACCACGTGCGAAGCGATTTCGCCCATCGGATACTGGCGGAACAGGCGTGCCTGCACCTCGACGCCAGGGAAGCGGAAGCGCTGCGCCGTGAAGCGCGCCACTTCCTCGTCCGTCAGGCGCGTGCGCAGCGGCACGCTGACGAAGTTCTTCGATTCTTCCAGCAGCTTCTTGAAGCGGCGGCGGTCCTTGATGTCGATCTGCACCAGGGTCGACAGCTCGTCGATCACGGAATCGAGGCTGGCGCTCAATTTCGATGGCGTGATTTCCAGCGTGTAGGCCGAGTAATTGCGCGCCAATACCACGCCGTTGCGGTCGAGGATCAGGCCCCGCGTGGGCACGATGGGCACGACGGCGATGCGGTTGTCCTCGGCCTTGGTGGCGTAATCCTCGTGCTTGATCACCTGCAGCCAGATGAAACGCGCCAGCAGCAGCGAAAAGCAGACGAAGACGAGCCCGCCCAGGATGGTCAGGCGCATGCGGAAAAAATGCAGTTCGCGCTCGGTGTTTTTCAGTTCAGTCATTGCAGGCGCCCGTCAAATCGGCCGGTTATGGTCACGGTCCACGGCGCGGCGCTGCGGCGCCAGCAAGATCCACGTGACGAAGGGCCACAAGGCCACAGCGACGAAGCTCTCGATGAAATTGAGCCAGCCGGGGAAGCGGCCCGAGACGATCAGCCGCGTCAGCAATTGCAGCGCCTGCGTCAGCAACAGCAGCGGCAGCACGTGCAGCGCCTGCGTCAGGATGGGGAACCACAGCACGCGGCGGTGCATCATGATGGCGAAATACGAGAGCAAGGTGTAGGCCAGCGCATTCTCGCCCAGCAGGGTCGAATCGTGCACGTCCATCATCAGGCCCATGAAGAACGCCACGCCGATGCCGACCTTGCGCGGCTGGTGGATGCCCCAGAAGACCAGCACCAGGGCGACGAAATCGGGAACGCCGACGAACTGCCCCCACGGCAGCAGGTTCAGCAAAAAAGCACACAGCAGGGAAAAACCGATGAACAGGGGGCTGACCGGCAGCAGGATGTAATGCGGGCGGTTCATCGTGTCGCTTCCTTCGGTGGCACGGCGGCAGGTGTTGGTACAGGCGTTGGTACAGGTCCTGCAGGCGCCGCCGGTTTCGGCGCCGGGCCGGCAGGCGGTTTCGCCGCTGGTGCGGTGGCCGTATTGGCGGCAGGTGGTGTCGCAGCGGCAGCCGCAGGCTCCTTGGCAGGGTCCTTGATCGGCGCCATCTTGCCGGCGATCTTGCGGCCCGTCTTGACTTCTTCGGCGGGCGGACGCGGTGGAATGTCCGGCGACGTCATCAAGATGAGCAGCTGGGTGTTGCGTTCGATACCGGCCAGCGGCTGGCACACGACGCGGCCGAACGGACCATGCGCATTGCGCTCGACCAGGGTCACGCGCGCCACGGCCAGGCCCGCCGGGTACAGGCCGTCGAGGCCCGAGGTAATGACGATGTCGCCGATCTGGATGTCGGCGCTGGGGGCCGTGAAGCGCAGCTCCATGGTGCCGGACTTGCCACGGCCGATGGCCACGCTGCGCACGCCATTGCGCAGCAGCTGCACGGGAATGGCTTGCTCTTCATCGGTCAGCAGGGTCACTTCGGAAGTGAACGGGAACACGCGCGTGACTTGCCCCACCACGCCGAGATTGTCGATCACGGGGCGGCCCAGTTCCACGCCATGCTGGATACCGCGATCGAGCACGATCTTGCGCGTGGCCGAATCGCGCGTGTCATACAGGACTTCGGCCATCATGGTCTTGACGGGAACGCGCTCGCGCGCTTCCATCAATTTGCGCAAGTGGTTGTTTTCAACGATGTTGAGCTGCGCCTGCTGCAGGATCTGCGCCGAGGCGATTTGCTCGTGTTTCAGGTCGCGCACCTGTTTTTCCAGGGCGGACAGCGAAGAAAAGTAATTGCCGACGCCAAGCGCCACATCGCGCGGCACCAGGGCCGCCATCTGCACCGGATACAGCACGGTGCCGACGGCCTGGCGCACGGCCGTCAGCGCGTGCATGCGCGAATCGACCAGCAGCAGGGCGATTGAAATGCCGGCGAACACCATCATCTTGACGCGGGCGGAGGCGCCTTGTTTGAAAAGTGGCGGAGGACTGTATTCCATGACTTCCAATAATCAGGCCAGGCGCAGTGCGCCAACGTGCAGGCCCCGGTCAGACGCCGGCGCCAAAACCAAAAAAAGGCCGGAAAATGGTTTCCGGCCCTTCTGTCAGATTATTCGTAGGAGAAGATCGAGCCGAGCTTGTCCATACGTTCCAGAGCCATCCCGGAACCGCGCACCACGCAGGTGAGCGGGTCCTCGGCCACCAGCACCGGCAGGCCGGTTTCCTCCATCAGCAGGCGGTCCAGGTCGCGCAGCAGTGCGCCGCCGCCCGTCAGCATCATGCCTTTTTCGGCGATGTCGGCGCCCAGTTCCGGCGGCGTCTGTTCCAGCGCGTTTTTCACGGCCGAGACGATGTTGTTCAGCGGGTCGGTCAGCGCTTCGAGGATCTCGTTGCTGGAAATAGTGAACGAGCGCGGGATGCCTTCGGACAGGTTGCGGCCCTTGACTTCCATTTCCTTCACTTCCGAGCCAGGGAAGGCCGAACCGATGGCCTTCTTGATGGCTTCAGCCGTCTGTTCGCCGATCAGCATACCGTAGTTGCGGCGGATGTAGTTGACGATGGCTTCATCGAACTTGTCGCCGCCGACGCGCACGGAACCCTTGTAGACCATGCCGCCCAGCGAGATGATGCCTACTTCGGTGGTGCCGCCGCCGATGTCAACCACCATCGAGCCGGTCGCTTCGGACACGGGCAAGCCCGCGCCGATGGCCGCTGCCATCGGTTCTTCGATCAGGTACACCTGCGAGGCGCCGGCACCCAGGGCCGATTCACGGATGGCGCGGCGTTCGACCTGGGTCGAACCGCACGGCACGCAAATGATGATGCGCGGCGATGGACGGAAGAATTTCGAGTCGTGCACCATGCGGATGAATTGCTTGAGCATCTGTTCGGTCACGGTGAAGTCGGCGATCACGCCATCTTTCATCGGACGAATCGCTTCGATATTGCCCGGCACCTTGCCCAGCATCTGCTTGGCTTCCTTGCCGACTGCCTGAATGGTCTTCTTGCCATTCGGACCGCCTTCCTGGCGGATGGCGACGACGGATGGCTCGTCCAGGACGATACCGAGGCCGCGTACATAAATAAGGGTGTTGGCCGTGCCCAAGTCAATGGCCAGATCGGTGGAGATATACCTGCGTAAAAAACCAAACATGAGTGTCCTGTAGCGCATCGAGCTGCGCAAAAGCTGTTTATGGGGAGTTTCAAAGCGGGCGCTTTCAGGCACCCTGAAAATCCAAAAGGCGATTTTTCCGGGTTTCGCTTGGCGCTTGCGCAATCTTTTCTATGCTGCGGCAGCAGTCCATCAGCGCCGGCAACGCATTAACCCGCCATTCTACCTTATAATTTGAATGCGATTTGCTCAAAAACCATGGAAAAGTGCGACTCTTGCAGCCGCGAGTTACGCGGCATTCCTCGATTTTTGTGAGCAAAATAGCAGTAAATACCCGCGTTTTATCAAAACGCCAACTTAATACTAATGCGCGGCACTCCGCGCCATTCGCCATGTCCCTGACACTCTCCGACGTAAAACGCATCGCCCACCTGGCCCAACTTGAAATGGCCGACGACCAGGCCGTCACGTCTTTGGCCCAATTGAACAAGATTTTTGCACTCGCGGAACAAATGCAAGCCGTCAATACCGATGGCGTGGCGCCCCTGAGCCACCCGCTGGCCGCCCACATGGACAATATCGCCCTGCGCCTGCGCGACGATATCGCCACGGAACAGAACCGCCGCGATGCCTACCAGGCCGTGGCGCCGAAGGTACAGGATGGCCTGTACCTCGTGCCCAAGGTCATCGAGTAAACACGCCGTAGCGCTGTTCCCGCCTTTTTGCCGAATATCAAAATAGAAACGCCATGCATACAAAATCCATCAAACAGCTGTCCACGCTTTTGCAGAACAAGGAAATTTCCGCCGTTGCACTGGCGACGCATTTCCTCGACCGCATCGAAGCGGACACCTCGAACGCCTTCCTGCACGTCGACCGTGCCCTGACCCTGGCGCAAGCTGCCGAGGCCGACGCGCGCATCGCCGCGGGCACGGCCACGCCCTTGACGGGCGTGCCGATCGCGCACAAGGATTTGTTCGTCACGAAAGGCTGGCGCACGACGGCCGGCTCGAAAATGCTGGCCGACTACGCCAGCCCGTTTGACGCCACCGTGGTGGAGAAATTCCAGGCCGCCGGCATGGTCACCCTGGGCAAGGTCAATTGCGATGAATTCGCCATGGGCTCCGGCAACGAGAACTCGGCCTTCGGCGCCGTGCAAAACCCGTGGGACAAGACGGCCGTACCGGGCGGCTCGTCCGGCGGCTCGGCCGCCGCCGTGGCGGCTGGCCTGACGCCGGCCGCCACCGGCACCGACACGGGCGGCTCGATCCGCCAGCCAGCCGCGTTTTGCGGCATCACCGGCATCAAGCCGACGTATGGCCGCGTCTCGCGCTTCGGCATGATCGCCTTTGCCTCGTCGCTGGACCAGGGCGGCCCGATGGCCCGCTCGGCCGAAGACTGCGCCCTGCTCTTAAGCGCCATGGCCGGCTTCGACGAACGCGACTCGACCAGCCTGTCGCCGGAACAGGGCGGCGTGGCGGAAGATTTTTCGCGTGAACTGGGCCAGCCGCTGACGGGCTTGCGCATCGGCGTGCCGCGCGAGTACTTCGGCGAAGGCCTGGCCAAGGACGTGGAAGCGGCCGTGCGCGGCGCTCTGGCGCAGTATGAAAAGCTGGGCGCCACCCTGGTCGACATCTCGCTGCCTAACACCGCCCTGTCAATTCCCGCCTATTACATGATCGCGCCGGCCGAAGCGTCGTCGAACCTGTCGCGCTACGACGGCGTGCGCTACGGCCACCGCGCTACCGAGTACAAGGACTTGCAGGACATGTACAAGAAGTCGCGCGCGCAGGGCTTCGGACCCGAAGTACAACGCCGCATCATGGTCGGCACCTATGTGCTGTGCCACGGCTACTACGACGCCTACTACCTGAAGGCGCAAAAGATCCGCCGCCTGATCGCGCAGGATTTCGACGCCGTGCTCAATGGCCCGAACGCCGTCTGCGACGTCATCATGGGCCCCGTCGCGCCGACCGTCGCCTGGGACCTGGGCGACAAGACGGACGACCCGGTGGCGAACTACCTGGCCGACATCTACACCCTGTCGACCAGCTTGGCCGGCCTGCCCGGCATGTCGATCCCGTGCGGTTTCGGCGAGGGCGAAAAGAACGCCAAGCGCCCCGTCGGCCTGCAAATCATCGGCAATTACTTTGGCGAAGCCAGGCTGCTCAATATCGCCCACCAGTTCCAGCAAGTGACGGACTGGCATACGCGCAGCCCGGCAGGCATTTAAGAAATAATTCGCGCCGCCCAGGCGGCGCCACCAAAAAATAAGCGAGAACACTATGCAATGGGAAGTCGTCATCGGTCTTGAGAACCACGTTCAGCTCACGACCGAATCCAAAATTTTCAGCGGTTCGCCGATCAAGTACGGCGCCGAAGCCAACACGCAAGCCAGTCCCGTCGACCTGGCGCTGCCAGGCGTGCTGCCGGTCATGAACAAGCAAGCCGTCGACCGCGCCATCCGCTTCGGCCTGGCCGTCGGCGCCACCGTCGCGCCGCACTCGGTCTTCGCGCGCAAAAACTATTTTTATCCCGATTCGCCCAAGGGTTACCAGATCAGCCAATTCGAAGACCCCGTCGTCATCGGTGGCGCCCTGACCTTCGGCTATGAAAAGGATGGCGAATTCGTCACCAAGACGGTCAACCTGACGCGCGCCCACTTGGAAGAAGACGCGGGCAAATCGCTGCACGAAGATTACGCGGGCATGAGCGGCATCGACTTGAACCGCGCCGGCACGCCGCTGCTGGAAATCGTCTCGGAACCGGAAATCCGCAGCGCCGCCGAAGCCGTGGCCTACGCCAAGGCCCTGCACTCGCTGGTCATGTGGCTGGGCGTTTGCGACGGCAACATGCAGGAAGGCTCGTTCCGCTGCGACGTCAACGTCTCCGTGCGCCCCGTCGGCCAGAAGGAATTCGGTACCCGCTGCGAAATCAAGAACCTGAACTCCTTCCGCTTCATCGAGGAAGCCGTGCACGTGGAAGTGCGCCGCCAGATCGAACTGATCGAAGAAGGCGGCAAGGTCGTGCAAGCGACGCGTTTGTACGATCCGGACCGCAAGGAAACGCGCGAAATGCGCAGCAAGGAAGACGCGCAGGATTACCGCTACTTCCCTGACCCTGACCTGCCGCCGCTGGTCATCTCGCAAGCGTGGATCGACACGGTCAAGGCCTCGATGCCGGAACTGCCGGCCGCCATGCGCGCCCGCTTCATCAGCGAATACGCGCTGCCGGAATACGACGCGCTGGTGCTGACGCAATCGAAAGCCATGGCCACCTACTTCGTCGCCGTGGTCGACAAGGCTGGCAAGGAAAACGCCAAGGCCGCCGCCAACTGGCTGATGGGCGACGTGTCGTCGACCCTGAACCGCGAAGGCGTGGACCTGGACGACGCCCCCGTCTCCGCCGCGCAGCTGGCCGCCATGCTCAAGCGCATCGCCGACGGCACGATCTCGAACAAGGCGGCAAAGGAAGTCTTTGCCGGCATGTGGGAAGCGAAGTCGGACGACGAAAATCTGGTCGACACCATCATCGACGCCAAGGGCCTGAAGCAGATCTCGGACTCGGGCGCCCTGGAAGCCATCGTCGATGAAGTGCTGGCGGCGAACGCCAAGTCGGTGGAACAGTACCGCGCCGGCAAGGAAGCGGCGATTAACGCGCTGATCGGCCAGGCCATGAAAGCGTCCAAGGGCAAGGCCAACCCGGCCCAGCTGACGGAACTGCTGAAGGCCAAACTGGCGGGGTAATCTTCGCGAGAGGCATGCAAAAGGACGCTGCGGCGTCCTTTTTTTATGCGCCGCCCGCTTGCGGGTATGATCATGGATTCTTCCACGCACCTGTGAATACGCCATGAACAAGATCAAAACCGGCCTGGTCGGCTACGGCTTTGCCGGCTCCACCTTTCACGCTCCCGTGCTGTCCGCCATCGAGGCCCTGGAGCTGGCGGCCGTCGCTTCCAGCAAACCGGAGCTCGTGCACAAGGATTGGCCGCACGCGACCGTGTATGCCGAGCCCGCGCAGCTGTTTGCCGATCCGTCCATCGAGCTGGTCGTCATCGCCGCGCCCAATGAAGCACATTTCAGCCTGGCGCAAGCGGCCCTGCAGGCGGGCAAGCACGTGGTGGTCGACAAGCCCTTTACCATTTCCAGCTTTGAAGCACAGAGCCTGATCGCGCTGGCCAAAGAGCGCAAACTGGTGCTCAGCGTGTATCACAACCGGCGCTGGGATGGCGACTTCCTGACCCTCAAAACGCTGCTGGCGCAGGGCACCCTGGGGCGCATCGCCAGCGTCGAGTCGCATTTCGACCGCTTCCGTCCCGAGATCCGCCAGCGCTGGCGCGAGTCTGGCGCACCGGGCGGCGGCTTGCTGTACGACCTGGGTCCGCACATGCTGGACCAGGCCATGCAGCTGTTCGGCCAGCCGGAAAAACTGTACGCCGATATCGCCCTGCAGCGCGACGGCGCGCAGGCTGTAGATTATATGCACCTTGTGCTGTACTACGACCGGCTGCGCGTGGTGCTGCAAGCGGGTTGCCTGGTAAAGGCGCCGACGGCGCGCTTCGCCGTGCATGGCGACAAAGGCAGTTTTGTGAAGTTTGGCCTCGACCCGCAGGAAGACGCCCTGAAGGCAGGCGGCAGGCCGGGCCAGCCCGGCTGGGGCGTGGATCCCGTGCGCGGCGCCCTGCACCTGGGCACGCAGCCGGACGGCCATTTCGAACACCTCGAGATGCAGGCGGGCCGCTACCAGGACTTTTACCAGGGCATGGCCGACGCCATCCGGCACGGCGCACCGGCGCCCGTGGCAGCCGAAGATGCGGCGGTGACGATACGCCTGATCGAACTGGCGCTGCAAAGCGCCACCGAAGGGCGCGTACTCAAGGTCAGTTGATGACGAAGGCCAGCACCACGGCGCCCAGCGCCAACAGGGCCAGGCCGCAAATGAACAGCAGTTCGCCCCACCATTCGTAGCGCAAGCGCGACTGGCCGGGGCGCAGCGACATGAACGAAAGCACGGCGCTGACGAGAAAGACGATGGCATCGACGGCCAGCAGCTTGTCGATCGCCACGCGCACCTCGCCGCGCGGCGCCAGGTGGCCGATCGACAGCACCGTCATGCATACGCCGACCATCGTCGCCGACGTGGGCAGGATATGGGCAGACAAACCGCGCGCCGGTACGCCCCGCTCGGGCGCCTTACCGTCGCCCGGCATCAAGGCCGGCCCTGGTTCGTTCCCGCCGGCCAGACCAGCTCCACGCGCGCGGAGCTGCCCGCCTTGACCTGCACCTTGCGTTCCAAGGTCTTGCCGGCCAGGGTGGCGCGCAAGCGGTAGCTGCCCGGCGGCAGTTTCGCCAGCAGGAACGGTCCGCTGGCCGTCGTTTCCAGCACCGACATCCCCTTGGCATCGCTGATCTGCAGCTTCACGTCGGAGGCAAATTCCGCCTTGCCTGCCGCCTGCACGGAAAACACCAGGCTCAATGGCCAATGCCGGCTGGCGCTCTTGATGGCCGTCGACTCGTCGAGGCCGATGCCGCCGCTCAGGTATTCCACCGCCCCGCTCTTCTGCACGGGCGGCAGCGCGTTATCCGTTTGCGCCTGCGCCGCACTTCCCAGCAACAGCCCGGCGGCCAGCACTGCCGCCGCCAAGCCCAGGGTACCGCGTCTGTTTGATGCCATCTCACTCTCCTCGTGTCGGTTGAATCAAGATAGGAAGCGCAGCTTAGGCAGGACTTAGGAAACCATCAACGCCGGCGCATGGCCTCGGCGATCTTCTGGTCCGTCTTGAACTGGCTCAGCGCATATACGGCCCAGATCGTCGCTGGCAGCCAGCCGATCAAGGTGATTTGCAGGATCAGGCAAATGATGCCGGCGATCGGACGGCCGATCGTGAAAAAGGTCAGCCACGGGAATATCAGGGCAATCAGCAAGCGCATCGTTCGTTCCTTCAGTATTCCCCTGCGCCGCGGGGACCGGGCCGGCATGCGGCGGTAAAATCCATTGACCTGATTATAACGATACCTGCGCCTCACGCGGCGCGGGTGCCAGTTGTTTTTCCATCCACGCCAGGATGGCGGCGAAGATCTCCTCGCGGTTCAGTTCATTGAAATTCTCGTGATAATTGGCCGGATAGTAGTGATAGTCGAGCAAGCCATCGGGCACGCTGCGCAGCATGCTCTCCGTGGCGCGGCTGTCGGCCAGCTTGTCGTCACCGGCCACCACGGCAAACAGGGGGAAACGCCAGCCCGACAAGCCTCCCGCCAATTCCTTTTGCGCCGACGTCAAGGCATGGGCGAAGCGCACCGAGGCGGCACTGGCGCGGATGCCGTCGCGCTCATCCTGGAAATGGCGCGCGGTAATGGTCTGGTCGTGCGTGAGCAGCATGGTCAGGTTCCCCAGCGGCACCTTCATCGTGGGGAAGCGCTGCGCCAGCCAGCCCGACAGCATCTGCAGCACCTTCGGCACGGGAATCGCATTCACGTAATACGGCGATGAGATGACAAAACCCTTGATGGCCGGGTCGCCCGCAAAGCGCCGCAGCCCCAGATGCGTGGCGATCAAGCCGCCCATGGAGTGGCCCATGACGAAAATCGGCACGCCTGGATACGCCTGCTTGACCCAGGCGAGGAACAGCTCTTCGTCGTCGAGGAAAGCCTCGAACGATGGGATATCGACCTTGCGCTGGCCATCGTGGCCCACCATGTCGAAGCTGACGGTGGCGATGGCGTGCTGGCGGAAGTACAGCGCCGGCGTGACATAATCGCCCGCATGCGCCATGCCGCCGTGGATCGCCAGGATCACGGCACGTGGCTGTTGTGACCCTGGCGGCTGCCAGATGTGGATGGGGCGCTCGACCTGGTCGCTGCACCGCAGGCTGGCCATCTTGTCTTCTGAAAAACGCATCGCTGCTCCTGTCATGCCCTGTCACGCCTTCAGGTGATCGATCAACTGGCGCGCATACAGGGGTAATTCACTGAACTGGCGCACGCAAATCGTCAGATTGCGTACCGACCAGGGATCGGATAATTCCAGGCAGCGCAGCGCCATCGTCTGCTGGCAGCGGCTGGCAGCCGCCAGCGGCACCACGCTGATGCCCACGCCGCTGGCCACCATGCGGCACACGGCATCGAAGCTGCGCAGGCGCACGCGTACCTTCAATGGACGCCCCAGGCGCGCCGCATGCATGCCCAGGTACTGCTGCATCGCGCTGTCGTCGGCCAGGCCGATGAAATCGTGATCCAGCAGCGTGGAGAACGCGACGACACCATCCTGGCCCAGCGCCCGGTGGTGCACGCCGTCGGCCGCGGCGATGACCACCAGGCGGTCGGGGCGAAACAAAAACGTCTGCAAGCCGCGCATGTCGACCGAGTCGGACACGATGCCCATATCGGCCAACCCTTCCGAGACAGCCTTGACGATATCGTAACTGAGGCGCTCTTCCAGGTCGATGGTCAGGTTCGGATGGCGGTCGAGAAAAGCGCCGAGCGCCTCGGGCAGGAATTCGCTGAGCGCCGCCGTATTGCACAGCAGCCGCAACTGCCCTTTCAAGCCGCGCGCAAACTCTCCAAGCTCGCCGCGCATTTTCTCCATTTGCAGTAAAACGAGGCGCGCGTGATGCAGCAAGGTCTGGCCCACGGGGGTCGGCTCCACGCCGCGCCGCCCGCGCAGCAGCAAGGGCATGCCCAGCATCTCTTCCATGCCGCGCACGCGCGCACTGCTTGAGGCCAGCGCCAGGTGGCTGCGCGCGGCGCCCGCCGTCAGGCTGCCCGCCTCCACCACGTTGACAAACAGCTGCAAATCGACCAGATCAAAGCGCATGGCGGCTCTCCTTTTCGCCATCTTATCAGCCTTCGTATTTTACTAAGGCTGACTCAAAATAATCCACCTTGGCGAAATCCGCAAGCGCGCGCAGAATCCACGCAAAATCACTGTGGGATGAAAAAGATGGAGACGTCATTTCTGCTGGCTGTTGGCGCCAGCTTCCTCGTCGCTGGCTTCGTCAAGGGCGTAGTCGGCCTGGGGCTGCCGACGGTGGCCATGGGCACGCTCAGCCTCGTCATGCCGCCCGTGCAGGCGGCCGCCCTGCTGATCGTGCCCTCGATGGTGACGAATGTCTGGCAACTGGCGGCCGGCCCCGGCCTGCGGGCGCTGCTGCGTCGCTTGTGGCCCATGCTGACCGCCGTCATGGCGGGCACGCTGGCCGGCGGCGCCCTGCTGCCGGCCGACAGCGGGGCCTGGGCCATCGTCGCGCTGGGCGTGGCGCTGATGCTGTATGCGCTGGCGGGCCTGTTCTCGCTGCAGCTGCGCGTGCCAACGCGGCACGAAGCGTGGCTGGGGCCCGTGGCAGGCGCGGTAACGGGACTGGTGACGACCGCCACGGGTGTCTTCGTCATCCCCGCCGTGCCGTATCTGCAGGGACTGGGGCTGGCGCGCGATGCGCTGGTGCAGGCGCTGGGCCTGGCGTTTACGGCGTCGACCGTGGCGCTGGCGGCCAGCCTGGCCCTTCACGGCGACTTCAGTCTCGGTGCGGCCGGCGCGTCGGCGTATGCGCTGCTGCCGGCGCTGGCCGGCATGCTGGCCGGTCAATGGCTGCGCGGACGCATCGCGCAGCCGGTATTCAAGCGATGCTTTTTTATCGGCCTGTTCGCCCTGGGTTTGCATGCGGCGCTCAAACCATGGCTGGCGTGATGATGCAGATAGACTGGCAAGGGGACAGCGCGCTGTGCGCGTGGATCGACGGCCAGCAGGTGGCCATGCTCGACATCAGCAAGTGCGCGAACGAAGTGACGGTGAACATGCTGTTCGTGAAACCGCCGTTCCGCCGGCGCGGTATCGGCGGCGCACTGCTGCGGCGACTGTTGCAATGCCATCCGCAGGCCAGCGCCGCCTGCAGCGACCCGCGGCTGCGGGCCCTGCTGGAAAGTAGTGCGATTTAAAGTGTTCAGGGCAAGGCGCAGCGCGGCAGACAGCACGCTAGTGCGGCAACGCGCTGCAACGCCGCCATGGGCGCTTTAAATCCCGTAGCGCGTGCGGTAGGCGGAAACAGCCTCTTTATGTTTCAACAGTTCCGGATCGGCGCCCGCGCCATTCAGGTAGCCGAACAAGTCGTCCAGGTTGCCGATCGAGATGACGGGAATGCCGTACTGTTTCGACACTTCCTGCACCGCCGAACTTGGCGACAGCTGGCCGTCCGGGCCCGAGCGCTCCATGCGGTCCAGGGCGATCAGCACGGCGCATGGCTCGGCGCCGGCGGCGCGGATCATGTCCACCGATTCGCGCACCGAGGTACCGGCCGAGATCACATCGTCAATGATGACAACTTTGCCATGCAATTTGGCGCCGACGATGGTGCCGCCTTCGCCATGGTCCTTGGCTTCCTTGCGGTTGAAGGCGAACGAAGTGTTGCGGCCCTTGCCGGCCAGCGCCACGGCGGTGGCCGAGGCCAGGGTGATGCCCTTGTAGGCGGGACCGAACAGCATGTCGAATTCCACGCCCGAATCGAGCAGGGTCTGCGCGTAGAACTGCGCCAGCTCGGCCAGGGTGGCGCCGTCATGGAACAGGCCCGCATTGAAGAAGTATGGCGACTGGCGTCCGGCCTTGGTGGTGAACTCGCCAAACCGCAAGACTCCCTTGGATACTGAAAACGCGATAAACTGCTGGCGTAAATTATTCACATTAGCCTCATTTTTTAAAAGTGCCTGTATTTTAATCCGCGCGCACCGGCGAGACAATCGCCATGCCGCGCCCGCCGGCCCCGTCCAGCGCCCTTTCACTCTAGACCTATGCCAAAAATTATCTCCGCCAACCTGAACGGCATCCGTTCCGCCGCCAAAAAAGGCTTTTTCAACTGGATGGGCACGCAGACGGCCGATTTCATCTGCGTGCAGGAATTGAAGGCGCAATTGCCCGACATGACGCCGGAATTCCTCAACCCGCACGGCTATCATGGCCATTTCCACTACGCCGAGAAAAAGGGCTATTCCGGCACGGGCGTGTACAGCAAGGTCGAACCGGACGCCGTGCATATCGGCTTCGGCAGCCCTGAATTCGACGCCGAAGGCCGCTACGTGCGCTGTGATTTTGGCAACCTTTCCGTCATTTCCGTGTACTGCCCGTCCGGTTCGTCCGGCCCGGAGCGCCAGGAAGCCAAGTTCCGCTTCATGGAACTGTTCCTGCCGCATTTGCTGGAATTGAAGGCGCTGGGACGCGAAGTCGTCATCTGCGGCGACTGGAACATCGCCCACCACGAAATCGACCTGAAAAACTGGAAGGGCAACAAGAAAAATTCCGGCTTCCTGCCGGAAGAACGCGCCTGGCTGACGCGCGTCTTCGACGAAGTGGGCTTTGTCGACGTACACCGCGGCCTGGACAAGCGCGAAGACCAGTACACGTGGTGGAGCAACCGCGGACAAGCCTACGCGAAAAACGTGGGCTGGCGCATCGACTACCACGTCGCCACGCCCGGCATCGCGGCCCAGGCGCATACGGTCAGCGTCTACAAGGACGAGCGCTTCTCCGACCACGCGCCGCTGATCATCGACTACACGCTCAAGGCGTAAGCGCCGCTACAGGCTGCGCCGGCTTTCAAAATGGCGCGGCGCGCCGCTCAACGGGTCCGTGAAATCGATCGCGCGCGCCAGCAACTGCAAGGGCTGCGACATATCGTCGTCCTTGCACGGCAGGGCCACCGGGTAAAACGCATCGTTGACGATGGGGATGCCCAGCGACGCCAGGTGCACGCGCAGTTGGTGCTTGCGGCCCGTGTGCGGCTGCAGCCGATACAGGCACACGTCGCCGCGCTCCTCGATCACGTCGATGACGGTTTCCGAGTTCGGCTCGCCCGCTTCCTCGCGCATGAGGAAAAACTGCTCGCCCTCGACCATGCGGCTGCGGTAGGTAAATGGAAAATCGCGGCCATCGAGGCGCGGCGCCAGCGCCTCGTACGTCTTGCGCACTTCGCGGCGCTGGAACAGCGATTGATAGGCGCCGCGACTGGCCACCTGGCGCGAAAAAATCACCACGCCAGCCGTCTCGCGGTCGAGGCGGTGGATCGGCGTCAGCTCGGCGCAGTCCAGGGTTTTCTTCAGGCGCGTCAGCAGGGTCTCCTGCACGAAGCGTCCGGCCGGCGTCATGGGCAGGAAGTGCGGCTTGTCGACCACCACCAGGTGTTCATCCTGGAACAGGATCTCTTCCTGGAAGGGGATAGGCGTTTCCCGCTCCAGCTCGCGGTAGTAAAAAATGCGCATGCCGCGCTTGTAGGCGCTGCCAGGGCCCAGCACCGCACCGTCGCCGTTGACCACTTCGCCGCGCGCCATGCGGTCCCGCCATTGCGCAGCGCTGATCTGCGGATAGCGCTCGAGCAGAAACGACAGCATGTCGGGCCATTGCCCTTCCGGCAGCCACAGGTAGCTGGGCGCCACGCCGTCGCGCATGGGCAACGGCGCCGCTGCCGGCTTGTTGCCGGGACTGCGTACAGACATCCTAGCGCTGCGCGATGGCGTTGCTGCGGTACGGCGGCAAGGCGTCCACGCTGACGCCCTTGCTGCGCGCGTACAGGGGCAGCACTTGCGCCATGTGGCTGTTCATCTGCGAGATGCGGTCCTTGCCCGACGGGTGGGTCGAGAGGAATTCCGGCGGCGCGCCCGCGCTCACGGCCGCCATCTTCTGCCACAGCACCACGCCGGCGCGCGGATCGAAACCGGCGCGCGCGGCCAGGTCCATGCCGATCAGGTCCGCTTCGCGTTCATCGTCGCGCGAGAACTTCAGCATCACGCCCTTGGCCGCCATGTTCGTGGCGGTGCTGGTCAGATTCGGGTCGACGCCGAGCCAGGCTGACAGGCCGGCACCCACCAGCTTCGAGCCGACGGCGGCCAGGTTGCCCTTGCCAGCCTGCGCTTGCGAGTGTTCGCGCAAGGCGTGCGAAATTTCATGGCCCATGACGACGGCCACTTCATCGTCGGTCAGGTTCAGTTTGGTGATGATCCCGCTGTAAAAAGCGATTTGCCCGCCCGGCATGCAAAAGGCGTTGACCTCGTCCGAGTTGAGCAAGTTGATCTGCCAGTTCCAGTTGGCCGCCGCATCGTTCCAGCGCGTGGCAAACGGGATGATGCGCTGGGCGATGGCGCGCAGGCGTTTCACTTGCGGATCGCTGTCCGGCACCAGCGCGTTTTTTTCCTTCGCTTCGTTGACCAGCTGCGTATATTGCTGCTTCGATTCCGCATTGAAATCGGTGCCGCCGGCAAAGATGCGCGACGTCGACAAGGGACGCACCTTGATGCCATCCTGTACCGTCGCCTGCTGGGCGTGGACGGACAGGGGCGCCAGCGCCGTGGCCGCGCACAGGCTGGCCAGGACGGTGTAACGTTTAAGGGATATTGGTGCCATTGGCAGACCTCCATGGAGCGATTTTAGGCAGCATCATCATGGCCGGGAAGGCCAGGAAGAAGCACACGATGAAAAACGAGAACCAGCCCAGCTCGGCGACCAGGAAGCCCACCGAGGCATTGATCAGGGTGCGCGGCACGGCGCTCAGGCTGGAAAACAGCGCATATTGCGTGGCCGTGTAGCGCGGGTCCGTGGTGCGCGACAGGAACGCGACAAAGGCGGCCGCACCCAGGCCCAGGCTGGCGAAAGCTTCAAAACCGATCACGGCGCTCAATAGCATGGTGTTCGGCCCCACCTGCGCCAGCCAGGCAAATCCCAGAATCGCGATCGCCTGCAGCGCGCCAAACACCCACAGGCCCCGGTTGATGCCCAGCTTGAGCATCCACACGCCGCCCACCACGCCGCCGGCCAGGCTGGCCCAGAAACCCGTAGTGTTGGCGGCCAGGCCGATCTGCGTCATGGAAAAGCCCAGGTCCAGGTAAAACTTCGTCGCCAGCGCCGTGGCCATGCTGTCGCCGATTTTATAGAGTAATACGAAAGCGAGAATCCACATTGCGTTACGCCAACCATCACGCGCGATGAATTCCTGGAATGGCAAGATGATCGCTTCGCGCATGGTCTTCGGCGGCGAGCCATACACGGTCGGCTCCCTGATCAGCAGGGTGCACACGAGGCCCGGCAGCATGAAGGCGGCCGTGATCCAGAACACGGGCTGCCACGGCATGCGGTCGGCCAGGATCAGCGACAGCGCGCCCGGCACCATGCCCGCCACCTTGTACGCGTTGACGATGACGGCGGCGCCCAGGCCCTGCTCGTTATCGCTGAGAATTTCGCGCCGGTAGGCGTCGATGACGATATCCTGGCTGGCAGACAGAAAAGCCACGCCGCCGGCAGCGGCCGCGATCAGGCCGATCTGCGTGAGCGGATCGAGCATGCCCATGCCGCCGATGGAAAAGAACAGCGCCACCTGCGTCAGGGCCATCCAGCCGCGCCGGCGTCCCAGGCCCAGGATGCGGTAGCGGTCCATCAGGGGCGCCCACAGGAATTTCCAGATGTACGGAAACTGCACCAGGGCGAACAGCCCCAGCGCCTTGACGTTCAATCCCGACTTGGCCAGCCATGCCTGCAGCAGGTACAGCAGGATGAACAGGGGCAAGCCGGAACTGAAGCCCAGCACCAGCACGGCCAGCATGCGGCCATTGGCATAGGAACGCCAGCCTGGCGCCGGGATTGTGGTCATCAATGCACCGCTTTTTTACGCAGGCGGAAGACGGCCAGGTCGCCGCGCAGGTTCGGCAGCACGGAGACCATCTTGCCTTCGGCCAGGGCCACGCATTCGATCACTTCCAGGCCGCATTCCTCGGCCAGTTCGCGGAAGTCGTTGATCGTAGCGCAGCGCACGTTGGGCGTGTCATACCACTGGTAGGGCAGCGATTTCGACACGGGCATGCGCCCTTTCAGCAATGCCACGCGGTGCGGCCAGTAGGCGAAGTTGGGGAACGAGACGATGGCCTCGGCGCCCACGCGCACGATGTCGCGCAGCAGCGGCTCGACCTGTTTCATCATCTGCAGGGACGACAGGCACAGCACCGTATCGAAGCTGTTGTCGCCAAAGACGGCCAGGCCCTTTTCCATGTCCTGCTGGATCACATTGACGCCGCGCAAAGTACTGGCCAATACCTTGTCGTCGGCGATCTCGATGCCGTAACCGCTGCACTCCTTGTCGCTTTGCAGGTATTGCAGCATCACGCCGTCGCCGCAGCCCACGTCCAGCACATGTGCGTTGTCCGGCACCCAGTGGGCGATGAAGGCCAGGTCGGGGCGCAGCGCGCTCAATTCGTCAAAAGTCATGCGGTCTCCTTCGCGCCCTGGCGGACGGCGGTGTGCTGTGCAGGAGCGGGCAAGCCCGCCCCGATGTCGTTCCATACCTGGCCATAATAGGCGCGCACCATGTTCATGTAGCGCGCATCTTCCAGCAGGAAGGCGTCGTGGCCGTGCGGCGCGTCGATTTCCGCATACGTGACCTGGCGGCGGTTGCAGACGAGCGCTTCGACGATTTCCCGGCTGCGCTCGGGCGAGAAGCGCCAGTCAGTGGAAAACGAGGCGAGGAAGAACTTGGCCTTGGTGCCCGACAGGGCCTTGGCCAGGTCGCCGCCGTGCGCGCGCGCCGGGTCGAAATAATCGAGCGCCTTGGTGATCAATAAATACGTGTTGGCGTCGAAGTATTCGGAGAATTTGTCGCCCTGGTAGCGCAAATACGATTCGATCTCGAAATCGATGCCGAAGCCGAACTTGTAATCGCCCGTCTGCGCCGCATCGCGCAGCTTGCGGCCGAATTTCTCGGCCATGTCGTCATTCGACAGATAGGTGATATGGCCCACCATGCGCGCCACGCGCAAGCCGTTCTTCGGCACCACGCCGTGGGCATAGAAGTCGCCGCCATGGTAATCGGGGTCGGACAGGATGGCCTGGCGCGCCACGTCGTTGAAAGCGATGTTTTGCGCCGACAGCTTGGCCGTCGAGGCGATCACCACGCAGTGGCGCAGCCGCTCGGGGAACATGATGCTCCACGCCAGCGCCTGCATGCCGCCCAGCGAACCGCCCATCACGGCGGCAAACTGTGTGATGCCCAGTTCATCGGCCAGGCGCGCCTGCGCGCTGACCCAGTCTTCCACCGTGACAACGGGGAAGGAGGCGCCGTACGGCTTGCCGGTGGCGGGATTGGTGTGCATGGGGCCCGTCGAACCGAAGCAGGAACCCAGGTTGTTGACGCCGATGACGAAGAATTTGTTAGTGTCGAGCGGCTTGCCCGGTCCCACCATATTGTCCCACCAGCCCGTGCTTTTCGGCTCGTCCGCATACACGCCAGCCACGTGGTGCGAGGCGTTCAGGGCGTGGCAGACCAGCACCGCGTTCGATTTGTCGGCGTTCAAGGTGCCGTAGGTTTCATACATCAACATATAGTCTTGCAGCGATGCTCCGCTTTGCAGCTGCAAGGGTTGCGCAAAATACATGGTTTGCGGCGAAACAATTCCAATGGATGACATGTGTGTCGGTTTATAAAAGGGGGGCGGCCCCACGGGCCATGGTCGATGCAGCACCGCGATGATAGGTGCTGCAACTTTAGCATCAGGGCACCTCTTGCCGCGCGCGAGGTGTCCTGATGCTGATAAGGTGACAGTTTACATGAGCTGCAGTTGCTGGACAGCTTCCGCGATCACATTTGGTTCCATGGAACGCATAATTTTGCGCATTTGTGGCGCAATCAGGCCAAGATCGCTGTTGAGTATCTCTTGCTTGACTGCCAACAGCTGGGCCGGATGCATGGAAAACTCGCGCAGCCCCATGCCCAGCAGCAAGCGCGTGAGCTTCACGTCGCCCGCCATCTCGCCACAGACTGCCACGTCGATGCCCGCCTTGTGGCCGGCGGCGATCGTCATGGAGATCAGTTGCAGCACGGCCGGGTGCAGCGGATTGTACAAATGCGCCACTTCATAGTCGACGCGGTCGATGGCCAGGGTGTACTGGATCAAATCATTCGTGCCGATCGACAGGAAATCCATGCGCTTGACGAACATGGGCAGGGCCAGCGCGGCGGCGGGAATCTCGATCATGGCGCCCACTTCGACCTCGTCGTCGAACTTGACGCCGTCCTCGCGCAGGCTGGCCTTCGCTTGCGCGATCATGGCCAGCGACTGGTCGATCTCGAACGCATGCGCCAGCATGGGAATCAGGATGCGCACCTTGCCGAAGGCGGAAGCGCGCAAAATGGCGCGCAGCTGCGTCAGGAACAGCTGCGGCTCGGCCAGGCAGTAGCGGATGGCGCGCAAGCCCAGGGCGGGATTCAAGGCCGTATGGTCGGACTGGTCGAGCGGCTTGTCGGCGCCGATGTCAAGCGTGCGGATGGTCACCACGCGCCCCTTCATCGATTGCACCGTGTTGCGGTAAGCCTCGAACTGCTCGTCCTCGGTGGGAATCTTGTGCGCGCGGCCCATGAACAGGAATTCGGAACGGAACAGGCCCACGCCGCTGGCGCCCGATTCCAGCGCGAACGGGCAATCCTCGGGCAGTTCGATATTCGCCAGCAGGGTAATCGGCGTGCCGCACCTGGTGACGGCCGGCGTCTTTTTCAGCTTGCCCAGCTTCTTGCGCGCGCGCTGCATGGCCACCTGGCGCTCGCGGTACTGCTCCAGCACCAGGGGACTGGGGTTGGCGATCACCACGCCCGCGTCGCCGTCGATGATCAGCCAGTCGTCCTGCTCGATCAGCATCGACGCCTGCGACATGCCGACGGCGGCCGGGATATCCAGGCTGCGCGCGACGATGGCCGTGTGCGAGTTCTGGCCGCCCACGTCGGTGATGAAGCCGATGAAGGAGCGGTCGCGGAACTGCAGCATGTCGGCCGGCGAGATATCGTGGGCGACGACGATCATCTGCGCCAGCAACTCATCGTCGGCGGCCGCTTTCGGCAGCAGCTGTTCCGTGCCCAGCAAGACCTTCAGCACGCGTTCGGCCACTTGCTGGATGTCGGCCTTGCGTTCGCGCAAATACGGGTCTTCGATTTCGTCGAACTGCGCCGACAATTCATCAATTTGCGTCAACAGCGCCCATTCGGCGTTGTAGTGGCGCGAACGGATGATGTCGAGCGGCGCTTCGGCGATCATCGGGTCCGACAGGATCAGCGCATGCACGTCGATGAACGCGCCCAGTTCCGTGGGGGCATCCTTCGGCAGCTCGTTCCACAGGGTTTGCAGCTCCTTGTGGACGGCGGCGATGGCGTTTTGCAAACGCTGGACTTCCGCTTCGATCTGTTCCTGGGCGACCAGGTAGTGTTTGACGTCAAGGGCGGCCGGCGCCAGCAGATGCGCGCGGCCAATGGCGATGCCGCGGGAGACCGGGATGCCGTGGAGCGTGAAAGATGCCATGGGGTGACCTGTCGGAATGCGGCTGCGGCTGCGTTCGGCGGGCATTACTCGCCTTCGCCAAACCTGTCATTAATCAGGGCGGTGAGCGCATCGACACATGCCTGCTCATCATCGCCCTCGGCTTCCAGGGTCACTTTCGCGCCCTTGCCGGCGGCCAGCATCATCACGCCCATGATGGACTTGGCGTTGATGCGGCGCGCGTTGCGGGTCAGCCAGACGTCGCTCTTGAACTTGGCGGCGAGCTGGGTAAATTTGGCGGAGGCGCGTGCGTGCAATCCCAGCTTGTTGATGATTTCGAGTTCTCTTTGAATCATTTTTGTATGGTCTCTATCCCTGAATGCACTACGCTGATGACAATCTTGGCCTATAAAAACCGCCGCCTTCAGGGCGGCGGCCATGCACTTCCTTATTCTCCCACGCGGATGCGGTTATCGACGCGCACGGCGCCGCTTTGCGCACCGGCCAGCGCCATCTCCACCACCACGTCGAGCGTGTCGCGGCGATACGTGATGGCGCGCAGCAGCATCGGCAGGCTGATGCCGGCGATGACTTCCACCCGCCCCGCATCGGCCAGCTTATTGCAGCAGTTCGACGGCGTGCCGCCCTTCACGTCGGTAATCACCAGCACGCCGGAGCCGTCGTCGAGACGGCAGATGGCGTCCGACGCCAGCTTTTGCACTTCCGCCAGGTCCTGGTCGGCGACGACGTCGATGGCTTCAAACCGTTCCGTTGGCCCCCGAAACACATGCGCGCAGGCGGCGATGAAAGCCTGTCCCAGCGGTGCATGTGTCATGAGCAAAATCCCTACCATAGTCATTTCACCTTCTAGCGCTGCTGCGCTTGCGCAACGCCATGCTCGACGGCGTCGACAAACATGGCCGCCACGTCAAAGCCCGTCTGCTGCATGATTTCCTGGAAGCAAGTCGGGCTGGTGACATTGACTTCCGTCAGATAGTCGCCGATCACGTCCAATCCTACCAGCATCAGGCCACGCGCGGCCAGGATCGGGCCCAGCTTTTCAGCGATTTCCAGGTCGCGCGCCGTCAATGGCTGCGCCACGCCCGTGCCGCCGGCGGCCAGGTTGCCCCGGACTTCGCCCGCCTGCGGGATACGCGCCAGCGAAAACGGCACCGGCTTGCCGCCGATGACGAGGATGCGCTTGTCGCCCTTGACGATGTCGGGAATAAACCGCTGCGCCATGATGGTCTGTGCGCCGTTCTCGCTCAGGGTCTCGATGATGGCGCCCAGGTTCAGGCCGTCGGCCTTGACGCGGAAGATACCCGTGCCGCCCATGCCGTCAAGCGGCTTGAAGATGACGTCCTGGTGCTTGGCGTGGAAGGCGCGCAGGCGCGCTTCGTTCGACGTCACCAGGGTCGGCGAAGTGAATTCGGAAAACTGGGCGATGGCCAGCTTTTCATTGTTGTCGCGGATGGCGGAAGGCTTGTTGAAGACGTGCGCGCCCTGCTTTTCCGCCAGTTCCAGCAGATACGTGCCATACACGTACTCCATGTCGAACGGCGGGTCCTTGCGCTCGATGATAGCGTCCAGGGTCGACAGGCGCACTTCCTCGGTGGAAACGACCTTGTACCAGTCGTGCTCGTCGCCCGTCAGCTCGATATGCTGTACCCGCGCCGTGACGATGCCCTCTTCCAGCGCCATGTCCTTCTGTTCGAAGGCGTACACGGCGTGGCCGCGTTTGGCCGCCTCGCGCATCATGGCGAAAGTGGAATCTTTGTAAGTCTTGAAGCCTGCCAGCGGGTCGGCAAGGAATGCAATTTTCATGGTGCGTCCAATCGGGGAGCCTGGATAAGGAATGCTTGATTCTAGCCGAGATCGCCGGGCGCGGTAGTCACCGCGCCCGGCAAGCCGCAGGGATGGATCAATACACCTCGGGATTCGGGTCCGTGCGCTCCATTTCCAGCGACGCGGCCAGCAAGGCCAGGCGCGCCACCACGCCATACACATAGAAGCGGTTCGGCGCGGCCGTGCCCGGCTTGGCCTTCAAGTCCGGCACGGCATGCTGCTGGGCAAATGCCAGCGGCACGTACTGCGAGCCGGGCGCGTTCAGGTTCTGGTCCACGCCCTTTTCCGCGTGCACGCGGTAGAAGCCGCCCACCACGTAGCGGTCGATCATGTAGACGACCGGCTCGGCCACGGCATCCTTGATGCTTTCAAAGGTCGGCACGCCTTCCTGGATGATGACGTCGGTGACAACCTTGCCGTCCTTGACGATGGACATCTTGTCGCGCTGCTTGCGCGACAGGTCGCGCACTTCGCTGGCGTCGCGCACCGTCATGATGCCCGTGCCATACGTGCCCGCATCGGGCTTGACGATGACGAAGGGCTTTTCCTTGATGCCGTATTCCTTGTATTTCTTGCGGATCTTGGCCAGCAGCACGTCGACGCTGGCGGCCAGCGCATCTTCGCCCTCGCCTTCCTGGAAATTGACGTCGCTGCACTTGGCGTGGAAGGGGTTGAGCATCCACGGGTCGACATCGATCATCTTGCCGAATTTCTTCACCACTTCATCGTAGGCCGTGTAGTGGTTGCTCTTGCGGCGCAAGGCCCAGCCCGCGTGCAAGGGCGGCAGCAGGCTTTGCTCATGAATATTTTGCAAGATATCGGGAATGCCGTCCGACAAGTCGTTATTCAGCAGAATCGTGCACGGGTCGAAATCCTTCAAGCCCAGGCGGCGGCCATTGTTCAGGCGCACGAGGGGCTCGATGACGAGCATGTTGCCATCTGGCAACGCCAACGGTGTCGGCTGGGTGATGTCGGGCGACCAGGAACCGAAGCGCACGTGCAGCCCCGTCTGGCGGAAGATCTGCATCAGGCGCGCCACGTTCTGCAGGTATTGCGGCGTGGTGTTGTGCAATTCCGGCACGATCAGCAGGTTGCGGGCATCCGGGCAATACTTGTCGATGGCGGCCATGGCCGCCTGCACGGACAAGGGCAGCATTTCCGTCGCCAGGTTGTGGAAACCGCCAGGGAACAGATTGGTATCGACGGGCGCCAGCTTGTAGCCCGCATTACGCAAGTCTACCGAGCAATAGAAGGGCGGCGTGTGCTCTTGCCACTCCATGCGAAACCAGCGCTCAATGGCCGGCGTCGCGGCCAGAATCTTTTTTTCGAGGTCGAGCAGCGGTCCGGTCAGGGCCGTGACGAGATGGGGAACCATAGTTACATCCTTAAATTATGTGCAGTATTCAAAAAAGCACACAGAACTGCCGACTATATTACCGTGTAAGTACCCCAAATCGGGGCAAAAGCCTTGTTTTAAAGACCTTTTCCATTCCCATAACGAAAAAAAGGCGCCTCAATGAGGCGCCTTTTCCAGCAGGACATGCCGCGCCGGGGCGCTGGCATGCCAGATAATTGCTATTTAGCCATGATACGCTTGCTCGCCGTGGCTGGTGATATCGAGGCCTTCGCGCTCTTCGTCTTCCGGTACGCGCAAGCCGATGACGATGTCGACCAGTTTATAGGCAACGAGGGAAACCAGGGCCGACCAGAGGATGGTGGTGCCGACCGCTTGCGCCTGCACCCACACCTGGTGGCCGATCGAGTACGGATCCGCCGACATCTTGTTGGTGACATAGTCGAAGATGCCCTGGCCGCCCAGTTGCGGTGCAGCAAACACGCCCGTCAGCAAGGCGCCCAGGATACCGCCCACGCCATGCACGCCGAATACGTCGAGCGAATCGTCGGCGCCGATCAGGCGTTTCAGGCCATTCACGCCCCACAGGCAGACGACACCGGCCAGCAAGCCGATGACGAGGCCGCCCATCGGGCCGACAAAGCCGGCCGCCGGGGTGATCGCCACCAGGCCTGCCACGGCGCCGGACGCGCCACCGAGCATGGAAGGCTTGCCCTTGGAAATCCATTCGCCAAACACCCACGACAGGGTGGCGGCGGCCGTTGCCAGCAAGGTATTGACGAAGGCCAAAGCCGCCACGTCGCCCGCTTCCAGCGAGGAACCGGCATTGAAACCGAACCAGCCCACCCACAGCAGCGAAGCGCCTATCATGGTCATCGTCAGCGAGTGCGGCGCCATCGATTCGCGGCCGTAACCGACGCGCTTGCCGATCATGATGGCCCCCACCAGGCCGGCGACGGCGGCGTTGATGTGCACCACGGTGCCGCCGGCGAAGTCCAGCGCGCCTTTTTGCCAGATCCAACCCGCCTTCAGGGCTTCGCTGGCCGAGGTGGCGGCGTTGGTGATCAGGTCAGGACCGGTCCAGAACCACACCATGTGGGCCGCTGGCAGGTAGGCGAACGTGAACCACAGCACGACGAAGGCCAGCACGGCGGCAAACTTGGCGCGCTCGGCAAAGGCGCCGACGATCAACGCGCAGGTGATGGCGGCAAACGTGCCCTGGAAAGCGACGAAGACGAACTCGGGAATGACGACGCCCTTGCTGAAGGTGGCGGCGGCGGCGAACGTGCCCTTGGCCGGATCCCAGATGCCGTTCAGGAACAGGCGGTCGAAGCCACCGAAGAAGGCGGTTTTTTCCGTGAAGGCGATCGAGTAGCCGTAGATGCACCACAGGACGATGACCAGCGCGAACACCATGAACACCTGCATCAGCACCGACAGCATGTTTTTGGAGCGCACCAGGCCGCCGTAGAACAGGGCCAGGCCGGGGATCGTCATCAAGATCACCAGCAAGGTGCTGATCATCATGAAACTGGTGTCGCCCTTGTTGGCAACGGGCGCGGCGGCTGGCGCGGCAGCGGCCGGGGCCGGTGCGGCTGCATCAGGCACGGGCGTCACGGCCGGGGCGGCAACGGCCGCGGTCGTGGCCGCCTCCGTCTTGGCGGGCGCATCGGCAAAGCTCGGCGTGGCGACACCAAACGCACACAGACAGGCTATCCCGGCTAGCAATTTTGTTATATTTTTATGCATCAATATTCCCCTTAGAGCGCTTCGTTGCCGGTTTCACCGGTACGGATGCGGATGACCTGTTCCAGGTTGTAGACGAAAATCTTGCCATCACCGATTTTACCGGTACGCGCGGCGCCTTCGATCGCTTCGATGGCCTGGTCGACAATGGCGTCATCGACGGCCGCTTCAATCTTGGTTTTTGGCAAGAAATCAACGACATACTCGGCGCCACGGTAGAGTTCCGTGTGACCTTTCTGGCGGCCGAAACCCTTGACTTCCGTGACGGTAATGCCTTGCACATTGATAGCCGACAAAGCTTCGCGTACTTCGTCCAGTTTGAACGGTTTAATGATTGCAGTAATCATTTTCATGACTGTCTCGCTTAAAAGGTTTTCGATACGGTCAGCACGAGACCGGATTTCGCCAGATTCTTGCCATTCGGTGCCAACGATACGATATTGGCCTTGACGACCGCCAGGGCAACGGTCGCCATGCCGAAGTCCTTGGTCACGCCGATCTTGTAATCGCTGTAGCTGAGGGAATCGTTGTGCTCGACCTTCTGGCGCCCGGCGTGCAGATTCAAGATGTAACCGTCGTGCACCTCGACGTTGGCGCCCACGTCGAGGTAGCCGCTGTTCTTGCTGTCGGCCACGCCGAACAGATTGGTGGTCGAATGCGAGTACTTGATGTACGCGGGGCCATAACCCAGCTGGCCGTACAGCTCGAAGGTGTTGGCATTGGTGCTCAGTCCATTCGATGGGTAGAAGTAGTACAGGCCGCCCACGTCATAGGTAAAATCCTTGCTGATCTCGCCCCGCTTGCCGCCGTAGATATCCCATTCCAGATTGGTATCGCCGCCGCCGTCCTTGATCCATTTGATGCTCGACAGCCAGGTGCCCACATACAGGCCCGTCGGGTTATGGGTATAGTCGGCACCGCCGCTGATGGCCGGGTTCAAGCGGCTTTGCGAGATGCCGCGGTAACGGTAATCGCTGGTCAGCGCCACGTTGTAGCTCACCACGTTATCAGGTACCGCTTCGGCCACAGCAGGCGCCGCCACTGCATCCTGGGCCATGGCGCTACCGCACAAGGCGGTCATGGCCAGCGTCAACGCTGCAGCTAAAGTCATGTTCTTGGACAGATTCTTCATGGCGATTCCCTTTTATTGAACTTTTAAAGCGGTTGAGGTTTAAAATCTTGGCTGGAGATCACAAAGCGTTCATACCTTCTTTAGCAGAATACGTGCCAGCTCTATTGCCACCTTGACAGGTGCATTTCCGTCCATACATACCCTGCACACGGCCAGGAATGCGGCAACGGACTGCTGAAGCACAATGAAGCGCCCAGTTTCGCACCAGATTAACGCTGCTGTGCACCGCAATGGTGCGATGCACAGGCCGCACCATAAAAGGACTGACCATGGACATGAATACCTTCTTTAACGACTTGCAGGGCAAGATCCATCAAGCCATCGAAAACTCGCCGGCCAAGGATATAGAGAAAAATGTGAAATCGATGATGACCCAGGGCTTCGCCCGCCTCGATCTCGTCACGCGCGAGGAATTCGATATCCAGGCGCAAGTGCTGGCCAAGACCCGTGCCAAACTGGATGCACTGGAATTGCGTCTGATCGAACTGGAAACGCGCCTGAACGATCCAAAAGCCTGAACCGCTGCTGCACGCAGGGCGCCGTAATCGGCGACCTTGCTGGCATACCTCAAGCCTCACACCTTTTCAAGCGCTAGACTGATCCTGCCCGCGTCCGCGCTACAGGGGAGTCTGATGAGCCTGGCCGTCCTGAAAAGCCGCGCCCTGGCCGGCATGGAGGCGCCCGAGGTAAGTGTCGAAGTCCACCTTGCCAATGGCTTGCCTTCGTTTACGATAGTCGGCCTGCCGGATACGGAAGTGAAGGAGTCGCGCGACCGCGTGCGTGCCGCGTTGCAAAACTGCGGCTTCGAGATGCCGGCGCGGCGCATCACGGCCAATCTGGCGCCGGCAGACTTGCCCAAGGAATCGGGCCGCTTCGACTTGCCCATCGCACTGGGCATCCTGGCCGCCTCCGGCCAGTTGCCGGGCGACCAATTACAGCACTATGAATTCGCGGGCGAACTGTCGCTGTCTGGCCAGTTGCGTCCCATCCGCGGCGCCCTGGCCATGACCTTTGCCATGCAGCGCAGCCAGTCAGGCACGCCACGCGCCTTCATCCTGCCGCAGGCGAACGCGGACGAGGCGGCTCTCGTCAGCGATGCCTGCATCTATCCCGCCCACAGCCTGCTCGAGGTCTGTGCGCATTTTGCCAGGCACGCCAGCCAGACTGCCCTGCAACGCCACCAGCCCGTGCTGGCACCGCACGCTTTTCCCTATCCCGACTTTGCCGACGTGCAAGGGCAGCAGCAGGCGCGACGCGCACTGGAAGTGGCGGCAGCGGGCGGTCACACCGTCCTGATGGTGGGACCACCGGGCGCAGGCAAGACCATGCTGGCCAGCCGCTTCCCTGGCGTGCTGCCGCCCATGAGCGATGAAGAGGCGCTGGAATCGGCGGCCGTGCATTCGCTGGGCAGCCACTTCAAGGTGGAGCATTGGAAACGGCGGCCCTATCGCGCCCCGCACCAGACGGCGTCCGGCGTAGCCCTGGTGGGCGGCGGCAACGTGCCACGGCCAGGTGAAATCTCGCTGGCACACTGCGGCGTGCTGTTTCTCGATGAAATTGCCGAATTCCACCGCCGGGTGCTCGACGTGCTGCGCCAACCCATGGAGTCGGGCGTGATCAGCATTTCACGCGCGGCACGCCAGGCCGAGTTTCCTGCCCGTTTTCAATTGATTGCCGCTATGAATCCCTGCCCGTGCGGCTATCTGGGCCACGCTTCCGGTCGTTGCCGCTGTACGCCAGACGCCGTATTGCGCTATCACAATCGTCTGTCGGGCCCCCTGCTCGACCGTATCGACCTGCAGATTGAAGTGGCCGCCATGCCGCCGACGGCGCTGGGGCGACGTGCAGGCGCCGGCGAAAGTACGCAAGCGATCGCCACGCGGGTAGCGGCAGCCTATGCCTTGCAGTTGGTACGCCAGGGAAAAGCGAACCAGCAGCTGAGCAACACGGAAATCGAACAACATTGTCGCCTGGAACCACATGGCGAACAGTTGTTACATGGCGCCATGACGCGCCTGCACTGGTCGGCGCGCACCTACCACCGGGTGCTGCGCGTGTCGCGCAGCATCGCGGACCTGGCGGGCAGCCCCGCCATCACGCAAGCGCATGTTGCCGAAGCGATCCAGTACCGGCGCGTACTGCGCGAGATATAAGGCAAGCGGTGAACCCTACACGTGCACGATTGCGCGTGATTGGCAGCGCTGCTACCATCTGCTGATGAAAAAAACATCACTTGCCCTCTTTCTGGCTACGCTCGCGGCCGCCAGCGTCCTGTCTGCCTGCAGTCCGAAATTCGACTGGCGCGACTATCGCAGCCCCGACGCCCAGTTCACGGCCCTGTTTCCGGGCAAACCGGCCGTGCTGACGCGCGAGATCGATCTCGACGGCAAGAAAGTCAGCCTGACCATGACGGCCAGCGAAGTCGATGGCAATACCTTCGCCATCGGCAGCGCCATGCTCGACAGTGCGGAACAGGCACAAACGGCCCTGCCCGCCATGCAGACAGCCCTGTTGAAAAATATCAATGGTGTCGTGCGCAGCGAGAAATCCGCGTCGACGGCCAGCAGCACGGCGGCCGGTAGCCATCAACGCAGCGCGCTGAGCGTCGAAGCGACGGGGACGCAGCAGGGCAAGCCCGTCCTGCTGGTCGGCCGTTTTGTGGCGCAGGACAAACGCATCTTCCAGATCATCATACTCGGTGAAGAAAGCAAGCTGTCGCGTGACACCATCGACACGTTCATGGACTCGGTGAAACTGGATTGAGACTTAACGATCGCTTAAACGGATGTTTTCACGGTAAACACGCTCTTGTAAATACGTGCGTTGTCCAACAGATGGCCCTATCCGGCTTGCAAATGTGCAATCCGGGCAATCGGACGGCCTGTGCGACATTTCAAGTCGTGATATTGTTTCGACACTAACAACAAGTTTCAGAAAGCGCTTATGTTGATCTCATTCAAATCCAAATCCTCCCCAGAAGTGCTGATGTACCAGGAGCATGCCCAGCGCATCCTCGACATCCTGCACAAGAACCCCACGCGCGGCGTCATCACGCCAGCGGAAGCGGGCGATGCCCTGGCCCTGCTGGAAAAAGAAGTCGCGGAAAGCAAACTGCATCCGGAAAATGACATCGAACACGATGCGCATACGCCGGAAACGCTGGAAGACGGTGAAACAGGCGCCCATGCGCGCGCACAAAAAGTGCATTTTTCGCAGCGCGCCTATCCTTTGATGGAAATGCTGCGCTCGGCCAAGGCGGAAGGTGAAAGCATCACCTGGGGCATCTGATCCGATGAATGCTGCAGACGAAAAAAAACCCCGCACCTAGCGGGGTTTTTTTATATAACAAGCCTGACGATAACCTACTTTCACACTGGTTGCAGCACTATCATCGGCGCAAAGTTGTTTCACGGTCCTGTTCGGGATGGGAAGGGGTGGGACCAACTTGCTATGGTCATCAGGCATAACTTTTTCAACAGCCTGCTCCCAACGGGGCAGCAAACCATCTGATCTGAGGAGGCGAATTATATAGCAATTTGCCTGAAGATGGGACTAAAAGTGGGCTTTTATCGCGACAAAACCGCCAGACGTAAAAAAACCCCAACCGGATCACCGGAAGGGGTTTTTTCGAATAACAAGCCTGACGATAACCTACTTTCACACTGGTTGCAGCACTATCATCGGCGCAAAGTTGTTTCACGGTCCTGTTCGGGATGGGAAGGGGTGGGACCAACTTGCTATGGTCATCAGGCATAACTTGTACTGGCATTTGTCCTCAATGGAGCGACAAAGCCTGAATCTGGAAGAAGCAAAGATTGGGTAATGAATAGTTGTATCAACACACACGCAACGTTGTACCGTCTTATCCTCTGTACCTGCTAAGGTTATAGGGACAAGCCGTACGGGCAATTAGTACTGGTTAGCTTAATGCATTACTGCACTTCCACACCCAGCCTATCAACGTCCTGGTCTCGAACGACCCTTCAAAGAGCTCAAGGCTCTGGGAAATCTCATCTCAAGGCAAGTTTCCCGCTTAGATGCTTTCAGCGGTTATCTCTTCCGAACTTAGCTACCCGGCAATGCCACTGGCGTGACAACCGGTACACCAGAGGTTCGTCCACTCCGGTCCTCTCGTACTAGGAGCAGCCCCCTTCAAATTTCCAACGCCCACGGCAGATAGGGACCAAACTGTCTCACGACGTTTTAAACCCAGCTCACGTACCACTTTAAATGGCGAACAGCCATACCCTTGGGACCGGCTACAGCCCCAGGATGTGATGAGCCGACATCGAGGTGCCAAACTCCCCCGTCGATATGAACTCTTGGGAGGAATCAGCCTGTTATCCCCAGAGTACCTTTTATCCGTTGAGCGATGGCCCTTCCATACAGAACCACCGGATCACTATGTCCTACTTTCGTACCTGCTCGACTTGTCAGTCTCGCAGTTAAGCACGCTTATGCCATTGCACTATCAACACGATGTCCGACCGTATCTAGCGTACCTTCGAACTCCTCCGTTACACTTTAGGAGGAGACCGCCCCAGTCAAACTGCCTACCATGCACTGTCCCCGATCCGGATAACGGACCAAGGTTAGAACCTCAAACAAACCAGGGTGGTATTTCAAGGTTGGCTCCACGAGAACTAGCGTCCCCGCTTCAAAGCCTCCCACCTATCCTACACAGATTGGTTCAAAGTCCAATGCAAAGCTACAGTAAAGGTTCATGGGGTCTTTCCGTCTAGCCGCGGGTAGATTGCATCATCACAAACATTTCAACTTCGCTGAGTCTCGGGAGGAGACAGTGTGGCCATCGTTACGCCATTCGTGCAGGTCGGAACTTACCCGACAAGGAATTTCGCTACCTTAGGACCGTTATAGTTACGGCCGCCGTTTACTGGGACTTCAATCAAGAGCTTGCACCCCATCATTTAATCTTCCAGCACCGGGCAGGCGTCACACCCTATACGTCCACTTTCGTGTTTGCAGAGTGCTGTGTTTTTATTAAACAGTCGCAGCCACCAGTTTATTGCAACCCTTTCACCCTCATGGAGTAAACCAATCAAGCTACCGGGGCGTACCTTTTCCCGAAGTTACGGTACCAATTTGCCGAGTTCCTTCTCCCGAGTTCTCTCAAGCGCCTTAGAATACTCATCTCGCCCACCTGTGTCGGTTTGCGGTACGGTCTCGTATGACTGAAGCTTAGAGGCTTTTCTTGGAACCACTTCCGATTGCTTCGTGCACAAGTGCACTCGTCTCAACCCCTTGAATTCCGCACCCGGATTTGCCTAAGTGCCTTCTATGAGCCAAAAACCAACTATTCCAACAGTTGGACAACCTTCCGCGATCCGTCCCCCCATCGCATCATACGACGGTGCAGGAATATTAACCTGCTTCCCATCAGCTACGCATCTCTGCCTCGCCTTAGGGGCCGACTCACCCTGCTCCGATGAACGTTGAACAGGAAACCTTGGGCTTACGGCGTGGAGGCTTTTCACCCCCATTATCGCTACTCATGTCAGCATTCGCACTTCTGATACCTCCAGCATCCTTTACAAGACACCTTCGCAGGCTTACAGAACGCTCTCCTACCATATATATCTGTGATAAATCACAGAACAATATCCGCAGCTTCGGTGACTGGCTTAGCCCCGTTACATCTTCCGCGCAGGACGACTCGATCAGTGAGCTATTACGCTTTCTTTAAATGATGGCTGCTTCTAAGCCAACATCCTGACTGTTTTAGCCTTCCCACTTCGTTTTCCACTTAGCCAATCTTTGGGACCTTAGCTGGCGGTCTGGGTTGTTTCCCTCTTGACGCCGGACGTTAGCACCCGACGTCTGTCTCCCAAGCTCGCACTCATCGGTATTCGGAGTTTGCAATGGTTTGGTAAGTCGCAATGACCCCCTAGCCATAACAGTGCTCTACCCCCGATGGTGATACTTGAGGCACTACCTAAATAGTTTTCGGAGAGAACCAGCTATTTCCAAGTTTGTTTAGCCTTTCACCCCTACCCACAGCTCATCCCCTAATTTTTCAACATTAGTGGGTTCGGACCTCCAGGGCGTGTTACCGCACCTTCATCCTGGCCATGAGTAGATCACTTGGTTTCGGGTCTACACCCAGCGACTGATCGCCCTATTCGGACTCGATTTCTCTACGGCTTCCCTATTCGGTTAACCTTGCCACTGAATGTAAGTCGCTGACCCATTATACAAAAGGTACGCAGTCACGGAACAAGTCCGCTCCTACTGTTTGTATGCACACGGTTTCAGGATCTATTTCACTCCCCTTCCGGGGTTCTTTTCGCCTTTCCCTCACGGTACTGGTTCACTATCGGTCGATTACGAGTATTTAGCCTTGGAGGATGGTCCCCCCATATTCAGACAGGATGTCACGTGTCCCGCCCTACTTGTCGTACGCTTAGTACCACCGGTCCGATTTCACATACGGGGCTATCACCCACTATGGCTCCTATTTCCAGAGGATTCTGTTATCGGTCCGACTATCACGTACAGGCTCTTCCCATTTCGCTCGCCGCTACTTTGGGAATCTCGGTTGATTTCTTTTCCTGCAGCTACTTAGATGTTTCAGTTCGCCGCGTTCGCCTTGCATACCTATGTATTCAGTATGCAATACCCTAAAAGGGTGGGTTGCCCCATTCGGAAATCTGCGGATCAAAGTGTGTTTGCTCACTCCCCGCAGCTTATCGCAAGCTACTACGTCCTTCATCGCCTGTAATCGCCAAGGCATCCACCATGTGCACTTATTCGCTTGTCCCTATAACGTTAGCCTCTTCATTCTTTCAAACGAAAAGAGCGCTACAGGGATAAGAAAGTACAACGTTGTTGCTTGTTTGTTGATACATACAATCATTACCCATCGATTTACCTTTTACGGCAAACCGATCAATAAATAATCTTTACTTCTTCCAGATTGTTAAAGAACATACAGCACTTGATCTCGAAAAGACCAAACCTAAATTTAATCACCGCTGTGATCAACTTACGTTTGAACTTTTTGGTGGAGGATGACGGGATCGAACCGACGACCCCCTGCTTGCAAAGCAGGTGCTCTCCCAGCTGAGCTAATCCCCCTGAGATTTACTACAGAAACTGGTAGGGCTGGTTGGACTCGAACCAACGACCCCCGCGTTATCAACACGGTGCTCTAACCAGCTGAGCTACAGCCCCAAATGCTGTTCTTTATATTAACAGCCGATAAGTGTGAACATTTGATGCGTGAACCAGTTACCTGATTCGTGCAAACTCTAGAAAGGAGGTGATCCAGCCGCACCTTCCGATACGGCTACCTTGTTACGACTTCACCCCAGTCACGAATCCTACCGTGGTAAGCGCCCTCCTTACGGTTAAGCTACCTACTTCTGGTAAAACCCGCTCCCATGGTGTGACGGGCGGTGTGTACAAGACCCGGGAACGTATTCACCGCGACATGCTGATCCGCGATTACTAGCGATTCCAACTTCATGCAGTCGAGTTGCAGACTACAATCCGGACTACGATACACTTTCTGCGATTAGCTCCCCCTCGCGGGTTGGCGGCGCTCTGTATGTACCATTGTATGACGTGTGAAGCCCTACCCATAAGGGCCATGAGGACTTGACGTCATCCCCACCTTCCTCCGGTTTGTCACCGGCAGTCTCATTAGAGTGCCCTTTCGTAGCAACTAATGACAAGGGTTGCGCTCGTTGCGGGACTTAACCCAACATCTCACGACACGAGCTGACGACAGCCATGCAGCACCTGTGTACTGGTTCTCTTTCGAGCACTCCCCAATCTCTCGAGGATTCCAGCCATGTCAAGGGTAGGTAAGGTTTTTCGCGTTGCATCGAATTAATCCACATCATCCACCGCTTGTGCGGGTCCCCGTCAATTCCTTTGAGTTTTAATCTTGCGACCGTACTCCCCAGGCGGTCTACTTCACGCGTTAGCTGCGTTACCAAGTCAATTAAGACCCGACAACTAGTAGACATCGTTTAGGGCGTGGACTACCAGGGTATCTAATCCTGTTTGCTCCCCACGCTTTCGTGCATGAGCGTCAATCTTGACCCAGGGGGCTGCCTTCGCCATCGGTGTTCCTCCACATATCTACGCATTTCACTGCTACACGTGGAATTCTACCCCCCTCTGCCAGATTCTAGCCTTGCAGTCTCCAATGCAATTCCCAGGTTGAGCCCGGGGATTTCACATCAGACTTACAAAACCGCCTGCGCACGCTTTACGCCCAGTAATTCCGATTAACGCTTGCACCCTACGTATTACCGCGGCTGCTGGCACGTAGTTAGCCGGTGCTTATTCTTCAGGTACCGTCATTAGCAAGAGATATTAGCTCTCACCGTTTCTTCCCTGACAAAAGAGCTTTACAACCCGAAGGCCTTCTTCACTCACGCGGCATTGCTGGATCAGGCTTTCGCCCATTGTCCAAAATTCCCCACTGCTGCCTCCCGTAGGAGTCTGGACCGTGTCTCAGTTCCAGTGTGGCTGGTCGTCCTCTCAGACCAGCTACTGATCGATGCCTTGGTAGGCTTTTACCCTACCAACTAGCTAATCAGATATCGGCCGCTCCACGAGCATGAGGTCTTGCGATCCCCCACTTTCATCCTTAGATCGTATGCGGTATTAGCGTAACTTTCGCTACGTTATCCCCCACTCTAGGGTACGTTCCGATATATTACTCACCCGTTCGCCACTCGCCACCAGAGCAAGCTCCGTGCTGCCGTTCGACTTGCATGTGTAAGGCATGCCGCCAGCGTTCAATCTGAGCCAGGATCAAACTCTTCAGTTTAATCTCTGTTACTTTGCCGTTTTACCGGCACCGTTATTTCTAACGGGTCGCTCACTCAAAAAACTGACAGGCCACTACTTGCGTAGCGCCTATTTCATTATTTCTTGTGAACATTTGATATTTTAAGTATTACAGCAATCCGAAGATCGCTGCTGCACTTACATCAAATGTCCACACTTATCGACTGTTAATTGTTAAAGAACTGTATTCGGTACTGCTTTCGCGCTATCGACAAAGCGTTGTGTTTGTCAGCTGCGAAGAAGGAAGAGTATGAAGCGTTTCGGCCATTTCGTCAACCTTCTTTTTTACTACCCAGCCCCGGAAGGCTGTCCCTTTTGTGCCGCAAACCAGTGCGTCTCATCGGGGAGGCGAATCATATCAAAGACCATCGAAGTTTGGCAAGCGCTTTTCCAGGAAAGCGTGCATGCCTTCTTTTTGTGCAGGCGTACCGAAGGCCGCCTGGAACAAGCGGCGCTCGTAGGCGACACCATCCGTCAAGGTGGTTTCAAAGGCGCGGTTGACGCAATCCTTGATCATCATGGCAACCGAGGTCGGCATGGCGGCGATGGTCTTGGCGGCGGCCAGCGTTTCTTCCAGCAATTTATCGGCCGGCACGACGCGCGATACCAGGCCGATACGTTCCGCCTCGGCGGCATCGATGGTGCGCGCCGTCAGCAGCAGATCCATGGCCTTGGCCTTGCCGATGGCGCGCGGCAAACGCTGCGTGCCGCCCGCACCCGGCGTGACGCCGACCTTGATTTCCGGCTGGCCAAATTTGGCGCTGTCGGCGGCGATCAGGAAATCGCACATCATAGCCAGTTCGCAACCGCCACCGAGCGCATAGCCGGCCACCGCACCCACCACAGGTTTGCGCACGCGCAAAATATGCTCCCAGTTGCGGCTGATGTAGCCCTGGGTAAACGTGTCCGGGTAGGTGTAATCGGCCATGGCGGCGATGTCGGCGCCGGCGGCAAACGCTTTTTCGCTGCCAGTGAGCACGATGCAGCCGATATTGTCATCCGCATCGAACTTCAGCAAGGCGTCGCCCAGCTCATTCATCATGTTGTCGTTCAAGGCATTCAAGGCCTTCGGGCGATTCAGGCGGATGAGCGCCACTTTGCCCTGGATATCGATGATCAAGTCTTCGTATTGCATATAGTCTCCTCTGGATGAACACGGTGACAACGATTGTAGCGGCTAACGGCAGCGGCGCGGCAGGTGCGCTGCTATTATTGTGAGCCTGATCATTTTCATATCGAGCAAGATATTTTCTCCTCCCTCTTCCAGTACTGCACCCATTACCTGCGCGGCGACGGCAGCGCCGCCAGCGTCGATTTCCGCCGCCTGTGGTTCAGCAACGGCCTCAATTGCTTCGGCGCCCAGATCACCTCGCTGGCCCTGCCCCTGTGTGCGGTACTGTTATTGCATGCGACGCCGGAACAGATGGGCGTGCTGGTTGCCTTGCAGGCGCTGCCGTTCGCCCTGTTCGGCTTGCCCGTCGGCGTGCTGCTGGACCGGCGCAGCAAGCACCCGATCATGCTGTTCAGCGAAAGCATGTCCGGCCTGGCCCTGGCCAGCGTGGCAGTGGCTTACTGGTGCGGCGTGCTGTCGATGCCGTGGTTATATATAGTGGGGTTCATCATCGGCACGGGCTTCGTCGTGGGCGGCGGCGCCGAGCAGGTGTTTCTGACTTTCCTCGTGGGCCGCGATGGCTTGATCGATGCGCAGTCGAAATTTGCCGCCACCGAATCGGCGTCGCGCCTGATCGGTCCCGGCCTGGCCGGCGTGCTGGTGCAGGTCTTGTCCGCGCCCGTCGCCATCCTGTGCACGGCGTGCGGTTATCTGATTTCCGTCTTCAATTTGCGCGCCATGAGCGTGCGCGATCCACGGCCGGCGCCATCCGACAAGCACGCCTTGCGCGACATCGCCGACGGCTTGCTGTTCGTGTGGCGCGAACCGCTGCTGCGCGCGCTGGCCTGGGGCGCCGGCATCTGGCACTTCCTGTTTTACGCCAGCATGGCCTTGACGGTGCTGTTCGCCACGCGCGACCTGGGCATGAACCCTGGCGTGCTGGGCATGACGCAGATGCTGGGCGGCGCCGGCGTCTTGCTCAGCGCCTTCATCGTCAAGCCATTGACGAAGCGCTACGGCGCCGGCCGCACCATCCTGATCGGCCTGGCATCCACCTCCGTGTGCTTTGCCCTGACGCCAACGATTCCGGCAGCACTGTTCGGCAGCGCGGCCGCCAGCGCCGTGGCGTATGCCATATTGATGTTCTTTTTCGATTGCGGCGTGATGCTGTTCTTTATTCCCTACCTGGGCCTGCGCCAGAAGGTGACGCCCGATCCCATGCTGGGCCGCATGACGTCGACCATGCGCTTCCTGACGGTGGCGACGGCGCCGCTGGGCGCGCTGGCCGCCGGCTGGATCGCGGAACACTTTGGCGTGCGCAATGGTCTCGCTTGCATCGCGGCCGGCAGCATCCTGTTGACGGTGGCCATGGTGTGGGGCACGCCGCTGCGTAGCGTGCGCACCTGAAGCGATGAACGGGCATACACTGCTAAAAGATTGCCTTGGCGACACTATTCACGCCAAAGCCTGTGAGGTTTGATTTATATCAAGGTTTTAATTGATGTAAATCCATAAGCTGTCTTACATCACTTGAGGAGCACGCTATGTTTAACACCATCTTATTTCCCACCGACGGCTCGCCGTTGTCCGACAAAGCCGCCGAGACCGCCCTCGCCTTCGCCCAACTGAACAAGGCCAAGCTGGTCGCCATCAGCGTGGTGCAGCCCTTCCCGTTCTCGCCGATGGCCGACGGCGGCATCGTGCTCGACGCCAGCCTGTATGAACAGCAGATGCAGGAAGCGTCACAACGCGCCATCGACAAGATCGGCGCAGCGGCAAGCGCTGCCGGCGTGTCTTTCGAAGGCGTGGTGGCCGTGTCGCCGAGCCCGCACGATGAAATCGTCAATGCGGCGCAAACCTACCATTGCGACATCATCCTGATGGCCTCGCATGGCCGCAAGGGCTTGAACAAGTTGTTCGTGGGCAGCGAAACGCAAAAAGTGCTGGCCCACACCCATTTACCCGTCATGGTCCTGCGCTAACCTTGCGCTAGCGCAACCCCCGCCCGGCGCCGCGAGAAACTCAGCGCGCCGGCGCCTGCTTCGGCAACAACACCCACACGGCGCCGCTCTGTTTCATGCGGCCTGCATTCTCGGCCGCTTCCGCGCCAAAGCCAAAGAAATAATCGACACGGATCGGCCCGCGAATGGCGCCGCCCGTATCCTGCGCCATCACCAGGCGCTGCATGGGGATCTCGCTATTGGCTTGCGTGGTGGACAAGAATACGGGCGCGCCCAGCGGCAGGAAGCGCGAATCGATGGCCACCGAGCGCTGCGGCGTCAGCGGCACGCCCAGCGCGCCCTTCGGCCCCACTTTCGGATCGGGCAAGCGCTCTTCTTTGAAGAAGACATAGCTCGGGTTGGCGTTGAACAATTCATCCTTGCGCGTGGGATGGCCGGCGATCCACGCCTTGATGCCTTGCGCGGACGCCTGGCTCAGGGTCAGCTCGCCCTTGTCGACCAGGTAGCGGCCGATCGATTTGTATGGATGGCCGTTTTGATCCGCATACGCCACGCGCACGGTTTCCTGCGTATCGGTCAGCTGCACGCGCCCGGAACCCTGCACTTGCAGGAAGAACGCCTCGACTTCGTCATCCACCCACAGCAATTCCTTGCCCGTGACGGACGTGGCGCGCTCGATGTCGGCGCGGGTTGCGTACGGTATCACCTTCTTGCCGACCAGCTTGCCCCGCAAGCGCATGTTCTTCAGTTCCGGATACACGCCGGACAAGTCCACCGAGACCAGATCGTCAGGCACCTTGTACAGCGGTGTCTGGTATGGACCGCCGCGCTTGCGCGCGCCGTGCAGCAATGGCTCGTAATAACCGGTCACCAGTCCAGTATTGGCGCCATCGGCGGTGACGACTTGATTTGGCACAAAGAAGGTCTCGAAAAACAGGCGGATGGCCTTGTCGCTGTCGGCATTGACCTGGCGCGCAATCGTGCACGATTCCTTCCAGTCCGGCCGCTTCACCAGCACGCCGCACGAAGCCATGAAGGCGGGCCAGGCGGCGCGCATGTCGTCGCGGGCCCAGCCTGGCAAGGCGGCAAACTTGGCGGGCACGAAGGTGGGCGCCGCCACGTCCGTGGCATCCTTGGCATCGGCCGGCTTGGCAGGCACAGGCTTGACGACGGTCGGCGCAATGGCGGGCGCCTTGCCGCTGGAAGCAGCGGGCGGCGCGACGGGCGGCGTGGTGCAGGCGGACAAGACAAGCGCGACGGCGCCGATTGAAACAGGTAGACTACCGCGTGTAAACAGACGGCTGGTAAATGGGCTGCGGGTAAATAACATAGGGATGCGTATGTGGATCTTGATGATAGAGGCGCTGGTGGCGTTCTTCTTGCTGGCATTTATAGTCTGGTGGACCATGTATTCGGGCAAAAAGCCCGCACCGCCGGCACGCAAGCAGCTCAGTGAAGAACAGGACGCCACCGAAAAACTGAAATAAGGGGGCAAGCCCCCGGCGTTTCCTTAATGCAGGGTACGCGGCACCGACAGCACGAACTCGGGAATCGGCGCTTCGAACTGATGGCCGTCTTCGGCCACGCAGAAGTATTCGCCGTGCATCGAGCCCTGCGGCGTGCCCAGCATGGTGCCGCTCGTGTATTCGAACTGCTCGCCCGGCTGCAACAGCGGCTGGTGGCCGACGGCGCCCAGGCCGCGCACCTCCTCCACCTTGTTGTTCGCATCCGTGATGACCCAGTGGCGCGAAATCAGTTGCGCGCCAGCCGTGCCCGTGTTGACGACGCGGATCGTGTAGCTGAACACGTGCCGCCCCTGGTCCGGTGCCGATTGATCGGGCAAATATTGCGTTTTGACCGTTACCGTAAATTCATAAGTCGCCATCGTCATTCCTCTTCAGACATTGCCAGTCATATTGTGTGTCGCGCGCGACGCATTGGCCATCGCACGATGCGTATTCTGTATTTCACCTTACTTCAATGAGGCATGGTAACGGCGTCAGGCGTAAAATAGCGCAAATCGCATTTTCTATCCTTTGGCTACTTCACCATGACAACATTCCGTATCGCTCCCAGCATCCTGTCCGCCGACTTTGCCCGCCTGGGCGAGGAAGTGCGCAACGTCGTTACCGCCGGCGCCGACATCATCCACTTCGACGTGATGGATAACCATTACGTGCCGAACCTGACCATCGGCCCGCTGGTGTGCGAAGCGATCCGCCCGCACGTGCAAGTACCCATCGATGTGCATCTGATGGTCAAGCCTGTCGATCGCATTATCCCGGATTTCGCCAAGGCTGGCGCGAACATCATCACCTTTCACCCGGAAGCGTCGGATCACGTCGATCGTTCCTTGCAGTTGATCCGCGACAATGGCTGCAAATCGGGCCTGGTTTTCAACCCGGGCACGCCGCTGCATTACCTGGAACACGTGATGGACAAGATCGACATCATCCTGATCATGTCCGTCAACCCGGGCTTCGGCGGCCAGTCCTTCATTCCGCAAGCGCTGAAGAAAATCGCCGAAGCGCGCCGCATGATCGACGAATCGGGCCGTGACATCATGCTGGAAGTCGATGGCGGCATCAAGATCGACAACATCGCCGCCGCCGCCGCCGCCGGCGCCGACACCTTTGTCGCCGGCTCGGCCATCTTCGGCAAGCCGGACTACAAGGCAGTCATCGACGCCATGCGCGCCGAACTGGCCAAAACGGTGGGCAACTGATGCAAACGGGCATGGTGAAGGACCACGTACTGGCTGGCGTGCGCGCCGCCATCATCGACCTCGATGGCACGATGCTCGACACCGTGCCCGATTTTCATGTCGCCATCAATGGCATGCGCGCCGAACTGGACCTGGCGCCCATCAGCGCCGACGCCATCAAGTTGATGGTGGGCAAGGGCTCGGAAAACCTGATCCGCACCGTGCTGGCGCTCGACTTCGATGACGCCGGCGTGGAACAGCGTTTCGAGCAGGCGATGGAGGGCTACCAGCGTCACTACCTGGCCATCAACGGCCAGTTCAGCACCCTGTATCCGGAGGTCGAAGCAGGGCTGGCGGCGATGAAGGCGGCGGGCCTGCGCCTGGCCTGCGTCACCAACAAGCCGATCGCCTTCGCCCTGCCCCTGCTGAAACTGAAAAACCTGGACCAGTATTTCGAGATCGTCTATGGCGGCGATTCGCTGCCGCAGAAAAAACCGCACCCCATGCCGCTGCTGCAAGTGTGCGCGGACTTCGACCTGCCGCCATCCAAAGTGGTGGCCATCGGCGACTCCTCGAATGACGCGCAAGCGGCCAGGGCTGCGGCTTGCCCCGTACTGACGGTACCGTATGGCTACAATCACGGACACTCTATACACGATACCGATTCCGATGGTATAGTAAAGACACTGCTCGAAGCAGCCCGTTTTATTGGCATGCAAAACTAACCGGCATACTGACCAAACCCAACACCATATCGTGAACACGTTTCTCATCAAAAAACACAATGTCACCCAAACCGGCTCGATTGAGGCCTGGCTTTGGCGACGCTGGCAATCCTGGCAGGCTTAAGGGCCGAGCCGTTACGATTGCTGCCGGTTGTACACACGTCGTTTGCGCATATTGCGCACGTTGCGTGTCCCGGCAAGTTTTTTGATAACCCACCGCAGGGTTTGTGCACTATGCACACTCATACCCTGACGGCATGGAGAGAAACATGACCGAACTCGAATTCAAATCGCTGGCCCAGCAAGGCTACAACCGCATCCCCCTGATCGCGGAAGCGTTCGCCGACCTGGAAACCCCGCTCACCCTGTACCTGAAACTGGCACAGTCCCAACAAGGCGGCAAGAACACCTTCCTGCTCGAATCCGTCGTCGGCGGCGAACGCTTCGGCCGCTATTCCTTCATCGGCTTGCCCGCCACGAGCGTGTTGCGCAGCTATGGCAAACGCACCGAAATCGTCAAGAACGGCAGCGTGATCGAAGAACACGAAGGCAATCCGCTCGACTTCATCGAACAATTCCAGTCGCGCTTCAAGGTGGCCCTGCGCCCCGGCATGCCGCGCTTCTGCGGCGGCCTGGCCGGCTACTTCGGCTACGACACCGTGCGCCACATCGAGAAAAAACTCGCCGGCGGCGCGCCGAAAGACGACTTGAAGCTGCCCGACATCCAGCTGATGGTGACGGAAGAACTGGCCGTCATCGACAACCTGTCCGGCAAGCTCTACCTGATCGTCTACGCCGACACGACGCAACCCGAATCGTTTTCGAAAGCACAGCAGCGCCTGAAGGACTTGCGCATGATGCTGCGCCGCGGCGTCGATGCGCCCGTCACCAGCGCTTCCGTGCGCACGGAAACCATCCGCGACTTTTCCAAGGAAGATTACCTGAAGGCCGTCGCCAAGGCACATGAATACGTGATGGCGGGCGACCTGATGCAGGTGCAGATCGGCCAGCGCATCCGCAAACCTTATGTCGATTCGCCGCTGACTTTGTACCGCGCCTTGCGTTCGCTCAACCCGTCGCCGTATATGTACTTCTATAATTTCGGTGACATGCAGATCATCGGCGCCTCGCCGGAAATTCTGGTGCGCAACGAAAAGACGGCGGACGGCGGCAAGAAAGTCACCTTGCGCCCGATCGCCGGCACCCGCCCGCGCGGCGCCACGCCAGAGCGCGACGCCGAATTGTCGGCCGAGCTGCTGGCCGACCCGAAAGAGATCGCCGAGCACGTGATGCTGATCGACCTGGCGCGCAACGACATCGGCCGCATCGCCGAGACGGGTAGCGTGCAAGTCACCGACCGCATGGTCATCGAAAAATACTCGCACGTGCAGCACATCGTCTCGAACGTGGAAGGCAAGCTGAAGGATGGCCTGTCGAACCTGGACGTGCTGCGCGCGACCTTCCCCGCCGGCACCCTGACGGGCGCGCCGAAAGTGCGCGCCATGGAAGTGATCGACGAACTGGAAATCACCAAGCGCGGCATCTACGGCGGCGCCTGCGGCTACCTGTCGTTTGGCGGCGAAATGGATGTGGCGATCGCCATCCGCACGGGCGTGGTCAAGGACGGCATGCTGTACGTGCAGGCCGCGGCCGGCATCGTGGCCGACTCCATTCCCGAAATGGAATGGCAGGAAACGGAAAACAAGGCGCGCGCCGTACTGCGCGCCGCCGAACAAGTGCAAGATGGCCTGGATGGAGGGTTTTAAGATGCTGCTGATGATCGACAACTACGACTCCTTCACCTACAACATCGTGCAGTATTTCGGCGAGTTGGGCGAAGACGTGCGGGTCTACCGCAACGATGAAATCACGATCGCACAGATCGAGGCGCTGAACCCGGACCGCATCTGCATCTCGCCCGGTCCGAAAGCGCCGGCACAGGCGGGCATTTCCGTGGAAGTGCTCAAGCACTTCGCCGGCAAGAAACCGATACTGGGCGTGTGCCTGGGCCACCAGGCCATCGGCGAAGCGTTTGGCGGCAACGTCATCCGCGCCAAGCAAGTCATGCATGGCAAGACTTCCCTCATCGCGCATACGGGCGTGGGCGTTTTCAAAGACTTGCCCAGCCCCTTCACAGTGATCCGCTACCACTCTTTGGCGATCGAACGCGCCTCGCTGCCTTCCTGCCTGGAAGTGACGGCGTGGACGGACGACGGCGAAATCATGGGCGTGCGCCACCGGGAATACGATATCGAGGGCGTGCAGTTCCACCCCGAATCGATCCTCTCGGAGCACGGCCACGCCCTGCTGAAGAACTTTCTCGAGCGCTGATTTTCCGCGCACGCCACGGCGTGCCATCAGTGTCCTCCTGCGCCATCATTGAAGAAGGAAGCATCATGCCGATCACACCACAAGAAGCCCTGCTGCGCTGCATCGAACACCGCGAAATCTTTCACGACGAAATGCTGTACCTGTTCCGCCAGATCATGTCCGGCGAAATGTCGCCCACCATGATCGCCGCCCTCACCATGGGCTTGCGCGTGAAAAAGGAAACCATCGGCGAAATCGCCGCGGCCGCGCAAGTGATGCGCGAATTTTCCACCAAGGTGCCCATGGCCGACACCACCAACCTGCTCGACATCGTCGGCACGGGCGGTGACGGCGCGCACACGTTCAATATTTCCACCGCCTCGATGTTCGTGGCGGCGGCAGCCGGCGCGCGCGTGGCCAAGCATGGCGGGCGCAGCGTCTCTTCCTCGTCCGGCAGCGCCGACGTGCTGGACTCGCTGGGCGTCAACATCAACCTGCAGCCCGAGCAGATCGCCCAGTCGATCGCGCAAACGGGCATCGGCTTCATGTATGCGCCCAACCACCACGCGGCCATGAAACATGCGGCGCCCGTGCGCAAGGAACTGGGCGTGCGCACCATTTTCAATATCCTGGGCCCCTTGACCAATCCCGCCGGCGCGCCGAACATTTTGATGGGCGTGTTCCACGCCGACCTGGTCGGCATCCAGGTGCGCGTGCTGCAGCGCCTGGGCGCGCAGCACGCCATCGTCGTGTATGGCCGCGACAACATGGATGAAGTGTCGCTGGGCGCGGCCACCATGGTCGGTGAACTGGTCAACGGCGAAATCCGTGAATATGAAATCCATCCCGAAGACTTCGGCATGTCGATGATCGCCAGCCGCAACCTGAAGGTGGCCGATTCCGTGGAATCGAAAGCCAAGATGATGGAAGCGCTGCGCGGCGAGCCCGGTGCGGCCGCCGACATCGTGGCCCTGAACGCGGGCACGGCGCTGTACGCGGCCGGCGTGGCCAGTTCGATCGAAGACGGCCTGGCGCGCGCGCGCACCGCCGTCAGTTCGGGCGCGGCCCTGGCGAAACTCGCTCAATTCGTGCAGGTCACGCAACAGCTGGGCACCCTGGCGCAAGCGTAAGCTGCCGCCCTCCTTTATAGAATAGCGACCATCATGTCCGACATACTCGATAAAATCCTGGCCGTGAAAGCCGATGAAGTGGCAAAGGCCAAGGCCCGCCGCAGTCTGGCCAGCCTGCGCGGCGACGTGGAAAGCGACAGCGCCCTGCGCGCCGGCCTGCGCGGCTTCGAAGCGAGCCTGCGCCAACACATCGCCGCCGGCAAGCCCGGCATCATCGCCGAAGTGAAAAAGGCGTCGCCATCGAAAGGGGTCATTCGCGCCGACTTCCACCCGTCTGATATCGCCGCCAGCTATGCCGCGCATGGCGCAGCCTGCCTGTCCGTGCTGACGGACGAGCAGTTCTTCCAGGGATCCGTGGAGTACCTGCAGCAGGCGCGCGCCGCCTGCGCCATCCCCGTGCTGCGCAAGGATTTCATGGTCGACATGTACCAGATCTATGAAGCGCGCGCCATGGGCGCCGACTGCATCCTCCTGATCGTCGCGGCGCTCGACCATGGCCTGATGGCCGAAATGGAAGCGTGCGCCCACGAACTGGGCATGGGCGTGCTGATCGAAAGCCACGATGGCGACGAACTGACGGCGGCCCTGAAACTCAAGAGCGCATTGATCGGCATCAACAACCGCAACCTGCGCACCTTCGAAACGTCGCTCGACACGACCATCAAGCTGTTACCGCGCATCCCGCAAGACAAATTGATCATCACGGAATCGGGCATCCACGGCACGGCCGACGTGCAACGCATGCGCGATGCGCACATCCACAGCTTCCTCGTGGGCGAAGCGTTCATGCGCGCGCCCGACCCCGGCGTGGAGCTGGAACGCCTGTTCAGTTAAACCATGGTAGGCTGGTAGCATGAGACACGGAATTATCGTCCTTGCCGCCGCCAGCCTGCTGTCGGCCTGCCAGACCGCGGCCCCGCCGGCGGTGAGCACGTCCACGCCCACGTCCACGCCCCCTCGCACGCCGGCCGCGATACAGCTCGCGGACAGCATCGACGCCTACAAGTCGCTGGTGGCGCAGCAGATCATGGCCGCCAACAGTGCCTACACGTTCAGCGGGCGCCTGCCGCCCATGCTCCCTGCCATCGTCGTGCTCGACCTGAGCGTGGGCCCGGACGGCGAGCTGAAAGGCGTGCACGTGCACCGTTCGCGCGACAGCGAAGCATCGGCCGCGGCGCTGGCCGCCGTGCGGCGCGTGCCCACCCTCTTTCCGCCAGCGGCACACCTGATGCACCGCCACGCCCGGACCTTCGATTTCTCCGAAACCTTCCTGTTCAACGACCAGTACCAATTCCAGCTGCGGACCTTGTCCGGTCCACAGTAAACGCGGCGGTATCGAGTTCGATACGGTCGCGTCCCCGTTCCTTGGCCAGGTACAGGGCCGCATCAGCGCGCGACAACAGCTGTTCCAGCCCTTCCACCACCGACGCCTGGCAAGCGACGCCGATGCTGACCGTACACGGCGGCAGCCCTGTATGACTGGGCTCGCGCAGCAAGGCACGGATGCGTTCGGCCACGCCCAACGCATTATGCGCCGGCATGTCCGGCATCAGCACGACGAACTCCTCGCCGCCGAAACGCGCCACGCAATCCGATTCGCGCAAGGCGCCCTTGATAACGGTGGCCACATGCGCCAGCACCCGGTCACCCACCGCGTGACCGTGGCGGTCATTGATCAATTTGAAGTAATCAAGGTCGATGCTGAGCAATGTCAACGGCAAGCGGCGGCGGCGCAGATTGTCTATCTCGCGCGCATAGGCGTCGCCAAAGCCGCGCCGGTTCAGCACCTGGGTCAGCGGATCATGGGTCGAGCGGCGCTCCAGTATCTGCTGCAGGCGGCGCGTCGCCATCGTCATGAAGCCCACCGTCAGCAGCAGCGCCATGAAATTGGCAACCGCCAGATAGATGCCGGCCGGCGTGCCGGCCACCGTCAGGTTCACGCTGGCGCCGCCATGCAGCAAGGCAGACACGCCGCGCGCCAGCACCACGACGGCTTGCATCAGCATCAGCGCGGCAAAGAAAAAACTCGAGAAATGGCGCTCGCCATGGCGCCATACCAGTTGCACCTGGCGCGCATAAAACAGGAAGACCAGCAGGGAAAAGACCGCCACGCGCGCCGAAAAATCGGGGTGCACCAGCAACCACCAGCTATTGCCGGCGATGGCCAGGGCAAGTATCAGCAGATAGGCGCGGCGGCTGGGCGCTAGGCCAAAGAATTTCTCCGTGCCCAGCATCGACAGGCCGATACCGGCCACCAGCGCCGCATTGGCCGCGATCATGGACAATGCCGGCGGCAGCACTTCGCGGGTGCCGAACAGCAGGGACGCGCACACCAGCAACAGCAAGCCGGCCGCCCAATGCCCCAGGCCATGCACCTCGCGCCGGAAACTGCGATACACCGAGAACATGACGATGCTCATCGCCCCGCACATCAGGGTCGTCATCAGCATAATCGTTCGGGGATCGAGGGTTTGCACGTTGGGCGCGATCTAAAAGAAGCGGTTCGGCAATTTTAGTTTAGTTAAAGAAAAATTAGTTCATTTGCAGTAAATATGATGGCAAGCCGCCAGTTTCACCGGATAAGTTGCATTTGGGAAATTGCTGCTTGAAATAAAAAACCGGCCAGTGACGGCCGGTTTTCTGTCTTACCGCATGAGCATCATGCCGCGCTAGGACGCTTCGGCCCCGTGGCTTTCTTCGGCGCCGGCAGCAGCGCCAGGCTGACGCCGGGCACGCGGTCGCCTTGCAGCACGGCCGCAAACGTCATCAGCTCGTCGCGGCGGAAGGCGTGGATGGCCACCTTGGCGCCGACGGCGTAGCGGCCCAGCAAGGTGTCCAGGTTGGCCGGGTTACCCGTCACGCGCAAGCCATCGATGGCCACCAGCACGTCGCCCGCCGACAGGCCGGCCACGTGCGCCGCGCCGCCCTGGTGCACCTGCGCCAGTTTGGCATCGTTGCCGTCGCGGCCCAGGTTGACGTCCAGGCTGGCCTTTTCCGCCTTGCGCGCGTCGCTGTATTTCACGCCGAACGGCGCCAGCAGGCGCGCCATCGGCACGTCGTCCGTGCCGCGGATGTAGCGCTCGAAGAAGGGCTTCATCCGCGTGCCGGCAATTTCGTCGAACAGGGCTTCGACTTCGGCCGGCGTCACGCCGCGGCCTTTGCCTTCTCCCTTGCCCTTGTAGAAATCGCGGCCATAACGCTGCCACAATGCCTGCATCACGTCGTCCAGCGACTTTTCGCCATTCGTCTTGGCGCGGATCGTCAGGTCGAAGGCCAGCGCGATCAGCGAACCCTTGGTGTAGTAGCTGACGATGGCGTTCGGCGCGTTTTCATCCTGGCGGTAGTACTTGCCCCAGGCGTCGAAGCTGGAATCGGCCACGCTTTGCTTCGTGCGGCCGCTGCCGCGCAAGACGCTGTTGACGGTTTTTCCGAGCAGCTTGAAATAGGCCGCTTCATCGATCAGGCCCGCGCGCACCAGCATCAGGTCGTCGTAATAGCTGGTGAATCCCTCGAACAGCCACAGCAGCGGCGAATAGCTTTCCGCCTGCAGGTTGTACGGCGCAAAGGCGGCCGGCTTGATGCGCTTGACGTTCCAGGTATGGAAGTACTCATGGCTGCACAGGCCCAGGAATTTCAGGTAGCCGTCGCCGATTTCCGTGCTGGTCGACGCCGTCGTCGGCAGGTCGGCACGCGCGCAGATCAGCGCCGTCGAGGCGCGGTGTTCCAGACCGCCGTATCCGTCGCCGACGGCCATGGTCATGAACACATAGCGGTCCATCGGCGCTTTCCTTGTCTTTGGCTCGAAGAAGGCGATTTGCGTTTCGCAGATGGCTTTCAGGTCGCGGCACAGGCGGTCCAGGTCCAGGTTCGGCACCTTGCCCGTGACGACGATATCGTGCGGCACGCCATGCGCGGTGAAAGTGGCCAGCGCGAAGTCGCCCATCTCCACCGGGTGGTCGATCAGCTCATCGTAGTTGGCCGCCTGGTAGCTGCCGAAGCCATAGCGTTTCGCTTTCAATTCCGGCAGGGTGGTGGCCACTTTCCACGTCTTGCAGGCCGCATCCTTCGGCTGCACGATATGCACTTCATGCGGCTCAGCCTCCTGGCCCAGCACGCGCAGGAACACGCTGGTGCCGTTGAAGAAGCCGTGGTTCTGGTCCAGGTGGGCGGCGCGCACGGACAAGTCCCAGGCATACACGTCGTATTCGACGGTCAACGGGCCCTTGCACGGGGCGGCTTGCCACGAATGCTTGTCCAGCTTGGTCAGCGCCACGGCCTTGCCCTCGGACTCGGCGCGGATGCTGACGATATTGCGCGAAAATTCGCGGATCATGTAGCTGCCCGGGATCCAGGCCGGCAAAGCAAATACCTGGCCGATGGCGGCCGGCGACTTGACGGTCAACGTCACCTTGAACATGTGACCGGCCAGGTCGGCTGCGGCAATGCTGTAGATGATGCCGGCGGCCGGTGTGGTTTTCACTGCGGTTTTTGCCGCGGCTTTGCTTGTGGCTTTGCCGCTTGCCTTGGCTCCCGCCTTGGCGGTGATTTTTTGAATCGGTGCTTTCTTCATGTTTTCCTCGTGTCTGGCATGGATGTTCTACAATCGCCCGGGCGCGCCAGGCGCCGGCGACAAATCGTCAGGTGTATCAATATCGCGCAAGATGCCGCTGTCGTCCACTGCTACTTCGCACACGGCATGGCTGTTGACGATGCTGCGCGCGCCCTGGTCGCCATCGAGTGCCAGCAGCAGCGGCAAGTGAAAGGTGCTGAACGCGACAGGATTGCCGCGCCGTCCCCGGAGCACGGGCACGGCGATGCGCGCGCCATCGCCGATGGCGTGCGACAAGGCGGCGATTGTAGCCGCTTCCACACTAGGCATGTCGCCCAGGGCGATCAGCCAGCCCGGCGCACCGCGCACGTGACCGATGGCGCAGGTGAGCGAGGCGGCCATGCCCGTGTCGGCATCATGGCAGACGCGCACCTCGCAGCCCAGCGCACCGAGCTGGCGCGCGACCTCGGCATCGTCGGGGCGCACCACGGCCAGCACGCGCGGCAAGGCAGCCAGCATGTTCCTCGCTGCCGCCACCACCACCGGCAGACCCGCGTGCGGTCCTTCCGCCAATGGCTGCAATAATTTGTTCTGCACGCCGGCAGGGTCGAACCTGCGTCCCCTTCCGGCTGCCAGCAAGATGCCGACCGTGCTCAAAAAACCGCTACCGTCATGCGGCCGCCAAATCAAAAGGCAGCTTGCGCAAGCGCTTGCCCGTCAGCGCGAACAGCGCGTTGGCGAAGGCGGGCGCCAGCGGCGGCACGCCCGGCTCGCCCATGCCCGTCGGCGCATCGCCCGACGGCACCAGGTGCACCTCGATCACCGGCATGTCGGGCATGCGCGGCACGGGGTAATCGCCGAAGTTCTGCTGCTCCACCACGCCATCCTTGAGCGTGATGGCTGCGCCGGGAATCGTCATGCCCAGCGCCATCAGCGCGGCGCCCTGCACTTGCGCCTCGATCGTCAGGGGATTGACGGCCAGGTTGCAATGCACGCCCGCCCATACCTGGTGCAGCTTGGGTGCGCCTTGTACCACCGACGCCGTCACCACATAGGCCACCACGGAATTGAACGATTCGTGCATGGCCACGCCCCAGGCTTGCCCCTTCGGCAGCTTCTTCTTGCCGTAGCCGGACTTGGCCACGGCCAGGTCCAGGGCGGCGATGTGGCGCGTATGCTTGGCGTCGATCAGCTGCTTGCGGTAGGCGACGGGGTCCATCTTCGCCACGTGCGCCGCCTCGTCGATCAGGGTTTCCATGACGAAGGCCGTGTGCGTCGAGCCGACGGAGCGCCACCACAGCACGGGCACGTTCGCCTTGGCCGTGTGCACGGACAGCTTCATCGGCAGGGTGTAGGGCTCGCCCATGCCTTCGACCATGGTGCCGTCGACGCCATTTTTCACCATGAAGGCTTCGAACGGCGTGCCGGCCATGATGGACTGGCCCACGATGGTATGGTCCCAGGCGAGGATTTTCCCTTTGGCGTCGAGGCCGATCTGCGCGCGGTGCACGTGCGACGGCCGGTAGTAGCCGCCCTTGATATCATCCTCGCGGCTCCACATCAGCTTTAACGGGCCGCCCTTGCCCGCCGCCCGGTACGCCTTGGCGACGTTGACGGCTTCGACCACGTAATCGGACGAGGGCACAGCGCGCCGGCCAAAGCCGCCGCCGGCCATCATCGTGTGCAGGGTGACCTGCTCCGGTTTCAGGCCCGAGGTCGCCGCGATGGCCGCCTGGTCGCCCGTCTGGAATTGCGAACCGACCCACATCGTGCATTTGTCTGCCTGCAGGTCGACGACGCAATTGAGCGGCTCCATCGGCGCGTGCGCCAGGTAGGGAAATTCGTAGACGGCTTCGATCTTTTTCGGCGCCGAGGCCAGCTTGGCCATGTCGGCAGGTTTGGCGACGGTGCCCGGCGTTTTCGCCAGCGCCTTGAAGGCGGCCAGCTGCTTGTCGCTGCTGACCTTTTCCACGGCGCTCGTGTCCCATTCGATCACCAGCGCGTCGCGCCCCTGTTTGGCCGGCCAGTAGCCTTCGGCGATGACGGCCACGCCGCTGCCGCCACGGTCGGTTTTGACTTCCAGCACGTCCAGCACGCCCTTGATGGCTTTCGCCTTGCTGGCGTCGAATTTCGCCACTTTCGCGCCAAACACGGGCGGGCGCGCCACCATGGCCACTTTCGCGCCAGGCGGCTTGAAGTCGATGCCGAACTGCTGCTTGCCCGTGGATTTGGCGGCCGCATCCAGGCGTTTCACGGGTTTGCCGATGATGGCAAAGTCGCGCGGGTCCTTCAGCTTGACGGTGGCGGGCACTGGCTGGCGCATGGCCGCGTCGGCAAATTCGCCAAACGTGGCCTTTTGTCCGCCGGGGCCATACAGCACGCCCTTGGCGGCGCGCACCTGGTCGGGGCTGACTTTCCATTGCGCGGCGGCGGCGCCCACCAGCATGGCGCGCGCCTTGGCGCCGATTTCGCGGTACTGCGTAAACGAATGGGCGATGCTGCCCGAACCGCCCGTCATCTGCATGCCGTAGGCGGCATCCTTGTACTGCTCGCCGGCAGGCGCCAGCGCGCCGTGCACCAGGCTCCAGTCGGCGTCGAGTTCCTCGGCGATCAGCATGGGCAAGCTCGTTTGCACGCCCTGGCCAAATTCCAGCCGGTTCACCTGCACCGTCACCGTGTTATCGGGGGCGATGTGCAGGAAAGCGTTCGGTGCATACACGGGCTTGGCGGGTGCGGCATCGGCCGCCTGCGCCAGCTTGCCTGCGCCTGGCAGGAAAAAGCCCAGCATCAAGCCGCCGCCGGCCACCGCGCCCGCCTTCATGAAACCGCGCCGCGACACGCCATCCGCCACGCCCGGCGAAACCGATGCCAACGCCGCGCCCAGGGTCACCCCGCCATGCTGCAATGCTTCCTGATTCAACCATTCGATACGCATGTCGCTCTCCTCAGGCCAGGGTCTTGGCCGCGTCCTTGATGGCCGCGCGGATCCGTTGATAGGTGCCGCAGCGGCAGATATTGCCGCTCATGGCGCCGTCGATGTCGGCATCGCTGGGCGCCTTGTTGGTGCGCAGCAGCGCCGTCGCGCTCATCACCTGGCCGCTTTGACAGTAGCCGCATTGCGGCACGTCGTGCCGCACCCACGCCGCCTGCACGGCCTTGCCCACCTGGTCGTTTTCCATCGCTTCGATGGTGGTGATCTTTTGCGCGCCGACGGAGGAAATCGGCGTGATGCACGAGCGGATGGCCTGGCCGTCGAGGTGCACCGTGCAGGCGCCGCACAGCGCCATGCCGCAACCGAACTTGGTGCCCGTCATGTTCAGGTTATCGCGCAGCGCCCACAGGATGGGCGTGGAAGGATCGGCATCGACCTGCGTGTCGCGTCCGTTGATATTCAGGGTAATCATCTGCTGCTTCTCCTTTTTTGAATTGTTATGGCGTCTACAAACAACACTTGATGATACGACAGCGGAAAAAAGTGCAAAAAAAAGCGCGCCTTGCGAGGGCGCGCCGTCCAGCCTTCCTGGCGACAGCCCGGATTACTTAATGGTCGAGAATTTCTGTTCCAGCGTTTTCGCATCGACTGCGCCCGGAATGCGGCTGCCGTCGGCAAAGAAGATGGCAGGCGTGCCCGACACGCGCAATTGCTGGCCCAGGGCCAGGATTTTTTCATGCGGATTGGCGCAGGTGGCGGCTACCGTGGCTGGCGCCTTGCCGTTCAACATCCAGTCATCCCATGCCTTGTTGCGGTCCGGCGCGCACCAGACATTGCGCGACTTGACGATGGAGTCCGGCGACAGGATGTTGTACATGAAGGTGTAGACGGTGACGTTGTCGATTTCCTTCAGCGCGTTCTGGCGGAAGCGCTTGCAATAGCCGCAGTTCGGATCTTCGAACACGGCGATCACGCGCTTGCCATTGCCCTTGACGGTCTTCATGGCGGAGTCGAGCGGCAAGTCGGAGAATTTGATGCGGTTGACTTCGTCCAGGCGCACCTTGGTCAGGTCTTGCGACGTCTTGGCGTCGAAGACGTGGCCGACGAACAGGTATTGCGCGGCCTTGTCCGTGTACAGGATGTCGCCGCCCGTGCGCACTTCATACAGGCCGCCGTACGGCGTTTCCTTGACCGAATCGACCTTGGCGCCTTCGCCCAGGCGCGGCTCGATCAGCTTCTTGATGTTCGCTTCCGTTGGCGTTTCCGCGCCGGCGCACGACATCATCAGGCCCGAGGCCAGTACCAATGCGATTCTGCTCATTTTTATCACTATCACTTCTCCACTTGAAACGCCTGGCGGGACTCGCCTCTGGCCCGGCATCGTTATCTCTTTGACAAAACGATCGCCGCAGACCAGCTGCGGCGACCTTGAATTTTCACACCTGCCATTATCCGGCGATATCTTAAGATTCGCTGATATTTACTGATGTCCCAATGCGTGCGCGATCATTTTCCGCTTCAGGGCCGGTAATTTATCCAGCAAGTTTAATCCCAAATTGCGAACCACGCGCAACGGCTCCAGGTCGGCGCCAAATAATCGCGCCAGGCCATCGGTGGCCAGCTGCATCAACAGCACGTCTTCCTTGCGCGCGCGCGCATAGCGGGCCAGCACGCGCTCGTCGCCGATGCCGCGGTGCGCTTCGCGTTCGGCGATCGTCTTGACCAGCTGCGCCACGTCGGCAAAGCCCAGGTTCATGCCGTGGCCGGCCATCGGGTGCACCACATGGGCGGCGTCGCCCACCAGGGCCACGCGCGGCGCCACCATGGCGTGCGGGCGCATCAGGGTCAATGGGAAGGCGCGCACCAGCTCCGGCTGCAACGGCGTCAGCTTGCCCAGTTTGTCGTGGCAGTAGGCGGCCAGGCGCGCGGCCAGGGCGTCGGCCGATTCGGACATGAGGGTGTCGGCCAGCGCATCGGGCGCCGACCAGACCAGCGAGACGCGGTCGCCCGGCAGCGGCAGCAGCGCGACGATGCCTTCGCTGCCCGTGAACCACTGGTGGGCCGCGCCATGGTGCGGCTTTTCGCAGGCGAAGTTGCTGACCACGCCGCGCTGGCCGTAGGAGCGGTAATCGAGGCCGATGTCGCACTGGCCCCGCACCCACGACTGGGCGCCATCCGCGCCCACTACCAATGCGCAAGTGATGGTGTCGCCGCCATCGAGATGCACGATGGCCGAGTCGTTCGTCCATTCCAGGCGGCTGGCGCGGCCCTGCACCACGCTGACGTTCGGTGCAAATTTCAGGGCGGCGTCCAGCGCCTGGCCCAGATTGCGGTCTTCGATGATCCACGCCAGCGTGCCCACATGGGCGCCATACGCGTCGAAACCGAGTCCGCCCGCCTGCGCGCCGTCGCCGTTGACCAGCATGGCGTCGACGGGCGCCACCCTGTCAGCCTCCAGGGCGCCCCATACCTTCAGCGACGACAGCAGCTGGTGCGCCGTGTGATTGAGCGCATACACGCGCACATCCCAGCTGGCTTCGACCGGCTTGGCGGCCGAAGGGGATGTGGGCGCAGGAGGGCTCACCGGGGATAACAGGGTGACGCTTTGTCCTGCCTGGGCAAACGCCAGCGCCGTGGTTTTCGCGATGGCGCCATTGCCGACGATGCAAACGTCGCTGTGGCTATGCATGAAGCGCCGCATGGTAGGGGGAGTGGGACTGTTCATGCGGCCATTATAGCGTTTGCCCCACCCTTTTCAGATAGTCCGGAAGTACAGGACGCGTGTCCCAGATCAAGCGATGCCATGAAAGACGGGCAGCACGTGGTCCGCGATCTCCTGCAAGGTCTCGGCCAGCGGGCGGCGGTTCTGCCGCAGCTGCAAGCCGATGTGCTGCACGCCGGCGTCGCGCATGGCCGTCAACTCGGCGATCAGGCCGTCGCGCCCCGTGCGTGCGCCGAAGCGGAAGCGCTGCAGCGGCAAGTTCGGGTCCTCGTCCAGGTCCAGGTGAATGAAGCTGACGTAGGGTTTATCTTCCCCGGCGACGGCGCGCCATTGCGCCGAGCGACGCGCATGGTCGTCCGGCGTGCCCGGATAGGCGAGCCAGCCATCCATTTGCTCGCCTATCCAGGCGGGCGACTGCTGCGCCAGCCCCGCCACCAGCAGCGGCAAGGGCGCGGACGGCTTGGGCAGCAGGCGGATGCCGGGCGGCAGATGCGTCTCGCCCCAGTCGCGCAGCATGGCTACCTGTTCGCGGAACGCCGCGCCGCGCTGCTCGAAGTCGCGGCCGAAGACGGGATATTCGACAGGACGGTCGCCGCTGGCCACGCCCAATAGCAAACGCCCGCCGCTCAACTGGTCGACGCTGGCCGCCGCTTTTAACGTCAATACAGGCTCGCGCAGGGGCAGCACCACGGCGGCCGTGCCCAGCAAGATGTTCTCCGTGATGCCGGCCAGGTAGCCAAGATAGGTAAACACCTCGAAGACCTGGGCCGCGTCGCCGAAGGACGGGTCATACAAAGGCACGTCGCGCAGCCACAGGGCCCTGAAACCGAGGCGGTCGGCCAGTTTTGCCAGCGCCGCATGCTGTTGCAGGTCCGGTTCGCCCGGCACGCGGCCGGACGCCGCATTCGCCTGGCGCCCCGTGGACGACCAGTCATTATCGAGCGGCAGTTCCAGCCCGATACTGAAACCGCCCTGCCCAAGCTTCGTCATGGCGCCCATATCAATCCCACTGCGGCGCCAGGCCGTCCGGATTGGCCAGGCGTTCGCCACGCTCCAGGGTCGCCATCTGCGCCATCTCGTCCGGCGACAGGGTGATGCGCTGGAAATGCAGGTTCGCTTCCAGGTTGGCCCGTTTGGTGGACGACGGGATCACGGCAAAGCCCTGCTGCAGCGACCAGCTCAGGGCCACTTGCGCCGGCGTCACGCCATGTCTTACCGCGATGGCCATGATGACGGGATCGACGACCACCTTGCCATACGCGAGCGGCATATAGGCCGTGATGTGGATGCCCTGGCTGCGCGCGAAGTCGATGACGGTGCGGTTTTGCAGGAAGGGGTGGATCTCGACCTGCTGCGTGGCGATTTCAGACGCGCCCACCGCAGCGATGGCTTGCCGCAGCTGCGCGTTGGTGAAATTCGATACGCCGATGGCTTTCGTCAGCCCCTGCGCCTTGGCGTCCGCCAGCGCCGCCATATACTCGGCGACGGGAATGGCGTCTTGCGGCGACGGCCAGTGGATCAGGGTCAGGTCCAGTTGCTCCAGCTGCAGCTTGTGCAGGCTGTCCTTCAGGCTGGGAATCAGTTTGTCGCGCTGCAGGTTCTCGATCCAGATCTTGGTGGTGACGAACAGCTCGTCGCGCGGGACGGGGCTGGCGGCGATCGCCTGGCCCACTTCGGCTTCATTGCCGTAGATTTGCGCCGTGTCGATATGGCGGTAGCCGACGTCGAGGCCCGTGGTGACGGAATCGATGACGACCTGGCCCTGCAGGCGGAAGGTGCCCAGGCCGATTTCAGGGATGGCGGTGCGATTTGTGGTGGAGTTCATGCGGTAATCCTCTCAAGTCAATGTCGATGGCCACACTATGCGCCCATCCTTTGTTGAGAAAAATACCGCTGATATCAAATCATATTTGCCCCACAAGCAAGTAAAACCATGCCCATGCAGGAAATCTGGGAAAAGTCGCAGCCGGCTCTTGCATTCCCGTTTTGGTCTGCTATAATTCGCCACCTTGGCCTGGTAGCTCAGTCGGTAGAGCAGAGGATTGAAAATCCTTGTGTCGGTGGTTCGATTCCGCCCCGGGCCACCAAGAATACGTTTCACATTCAAAAACGCCACCTTCGGGTGGCGTTTTTGTTTGTGGACTGTCTATACAACACGCAGGCCGTTTCCGGCCCGCAACCACTCCCCCGGCGCCGTCAGCGCCGGGCAAACATCCCGCTTACCACATCAAATCATCAGGAATCTGGAACGCCGCATACGGATCGTCCTCGTCCACTTCCGTGCTGGCCTGTTTCACGCGCACGACGATGGCGGGGTCGCGTTCGGCGATCTTGTCGGCGATGATGCGCGGCACCAGTTCCACGGCGCCGTTCAAGCAGATGATGACCAGGCGGCCCGCCACCAAGTGGGCTTGCACGGCGGCCGTCACGTAGATGCGCTCGATCTTGTTATTAAATGTAAAGTTGTACGGCACGTCGCCGTTGTTGCCCTTGCTCTGGCGATTCTTTTGCACCATTTGCGCGATCTGCGCCACGATGGCCTTCTGGTTGGCGGCCGCGTCGCGCTGGGCGTTCAGTTCGCGCGCCCGCTCGGCATTCTTGCGCTGGGTCTCGAGCGCGGCCAGGCGCACCTCGTCGACGCTTTGCGTGCCGCTCTTGCGCTCGTCCTTTTTCTGCTTGCTCTTGTCCTGGTTGGCCAGCTTGACCTTCTTCTTGTCGACCAGGCCGGCCTTTAAAAACTGCTCTTGCAACGAGACCATAACTACTCCGTATTGAGGGTGCGCCGGCCAAGGCAGCGGCATCGGCCGGTGGAAAGACGCTAGCATAGCAAAAAACAGGGGCGCTGCCGCCGCAACATGGCTACCCGGGCCAGCTGGCGGGCGCCTTCTGCCTGCCAGTAACAAAAAGACACACTCGAGTGGAAATTTTGTTGATAAATGTCATATAGTTAGTTACGTTTTGCATATCGGCATTCTCTGCCGATTGCATCGCCCCCTTCCACCGACTGCGTCTACAAGGATTTGCCATGAAACAATTAATCGCCCTCTGCATCGCCGCCGCGTTTGCCAGCACCGCCTTTGCCGCCGCACCGGAAGCGGCGCCCGTCGCCAAGACGGCCCAACAATCGAAGATGACGACCTGCAATGCGGACGCCGCCGGCAAGAAAGGCGATGAACGCAAGACCTTCATGAAGGAATGCCTGAGCGCCAAGCCGGCACCGGCCATGACGCAGCAAAACAAGATGAAAGCGTGCAATGTCGACGCCAAGGACATGAAGGGCGATGCCCGCAAAGCCTTCATGAAGGAATGCCTGAGCGCGCCGAAGAAATAAGCGCCTCGCCTGTTTGCCCCCCCAACGCCAGCGTCGACGCTGGCGTTTTTTTACGGCGATGCGTACGCCTGCATGAGCCGGTCAAGGAAACCGAACAGCTGGCCGTTCATGGCGTGCCAGTCGTGGCTGCGCAAGACCGCTGGCGGCTGCACGAAGCGGTGCGGCTCCAGCATGGCCAGTTCGGCTTCCGACGCGGCGATCAGCAGTTCGACCACCTCCGGCGTGAACTCCATATGGCACTGGAAGCCGTACACCAGCCTGCCGTATTCGATGATCTGGCGGGGGCAGCCTTCGCTACAGGCGATGACCTTCGCGCTGTCGGTCAGGCCAGGCATGTCGCTATGCCAATGCCCGGTTTCCAGCACGTCGCCGAAATGGGCGAATTTATCGTTTGCCCGTCCTTCCGCCGTCAGCATGACGGGGAACTTGCCGATCTCCTTTTCCGGGCTGTGCGCCTGGCGTGCTCCCAGGGCTGCGCCTATCAGTTGCGCCCCCAGGCAGACGCCGACGACTGCCTTGCCCGCCGCGGCACATGCGGCAATCAGGGCCTGTTCGGCCGCGGCGTCGAAATGCGGGCATTCCTCGCGCGTCGTCGACGGCGATTGCGGCCCGCCCATGACGACCAGCAGGTCGATGTCCGCGATGGACGGGGGCAGCGGCTCATGGGCATGGACGCGGGAATACGTGGCCGCGTAGCCGCGCTCGCGCACCCATGTCTCGTAGGCGCCCGGCGCCTCGAACGCTTCATGCACGATGAAATGGACTTTCATGATGTTCCCTTTCTGTGGCGAGGAATTAAAAAACTATGGCCGGCCCAGCACCTGGGCCAGCACGCCGGCGAACGCCTGCGCGCCCGCTTCATCCATGCTCGACACGGTGATCCGCAATCCCTGCGCCGGCGCTTGCACCCCAAACGCTTCACCGCCGCGCACCAGCCAGCCATGCCTGGCCAGCGCCAGCACGGCCGCCTGGCTGCTGCCCGGCAGCGGCAGCCACAGGTTCAAGCCATCGGCGGGACTGGCGCAGACCAGGCCTTGCGCCGCCAGCGCATCGGCCAGGATGCCGCGGCGGCGCGCATAGTCTGCGCGGGCCAGGGCCACCTGCGCCAGCACGTCCGGCGACGACAGGCAGGCGCTCACGGCGTCCTGCAAGAGATGGCTGACCCAGTTCGTGCCGGGCGCCAGGCGCAGGCGCAGGCGGCGGGCGGTCTGTCCGTCGCTGGCGACAACGGCCAGGCGCAGATCGGGGCCGAAGATCTTCGATACCGAACGGACCAGCGCCCAGCGCCGGGCCGCAGGGGGAATCACGTCCCGGTAGCCGGCGACGGACAACAGCGAAAAATGGTCGTCAACGATGACCAGCACGTTCGGATAGGCGGCCAGCACCGCGCGCAACTGAGCCGCGCGCGCCGCGCTCAGGCTGCAGCCGGTCGGATTGTGCGCGCGCGGCGTCACGATGACGGCTTGCGCGCCTTGCGCCAGCGCCCGTTCCAGCGCCCCGGCCTGCATCCCCTCGACATCGACCGCCACGCCAACGGCGTGCAGCCCCGCGATGCGCAGCGTGTTGATGCTGCTGACGAAGCACGGGTCTTCCACGGCCACCTTGTCGCCCGCGACCAGATACGCGCCCAGCAGGCGCTCGACCGCATCGACCGCCCCATTCGTCAGGGTGACGTCGTGCCCTTCCGGGCAATCGCCGGCCAGCCAGCGCCGCGCCAGGGCTTCCAGCGCCGGGTCCAGCGTGGCCTCGCCATACAGGCGCGGACGGTAGGGCTTGCGCGCCAGGGCCGCGCCGACATCGGGCAGCCAGGCCAGGTTCGGATTGCCGCCGCCCAGGTCGGCCAGCGGCGAGCCGGGCAGCAAGCCTTCCTGCTCGCCGGGATCGCGCTGCGCGCGGATGGCCGTGCCCAGGCGCCCTTGCGTGACCGCGATCCCGGCCGTCACCAGGCGCTTGTACGCCAGCGACACGGTATTGCGGTTGACGCCCAAGGTCGCCGCCAGCTCGCGCACGGTCGGCAGCGCCTGGCCCGGCGGCAGTTCGCCCGCCTGCGTCAGCGCGCGGATGCTGTCGAACAGCTGCGCCGCGGTTTTCCCTGTCATCTTCATGATGGTCTCAGACATGATATATTTTGGCATAGGACAATCATACATCACTGCGGCGACTCCTGCCGCTCATAAGGCTGACACAAGGCTGACACATGAACAATGACACTCCCCTGCCCACTCCCACCATGCACGCGCAGCATGGGCGCTGGCCGCAAGCCGTTTCCGTGGACGACTTCCGCCGCAATCTGGCGGCGGTGCATGCGCGCATGGCGGCCGCATGCCAGCGGGTCGGGCGCGATCCGGCCGGCGTGCGCCTGCTGCCCGTCAGCAAGACCAAGCCCGAGGCAAGCCTGCGCCTGGCCTATGCCGCGGGTTGCCGCCTGCTGGGGGAAAACAAGCCGCAGGAAGCGGGCCGCAAGTGGGAAGCGATGGCGGACCTGGCCGACCTGCAATGGTCGGTGATCGGCCATTTGCAGACCAACAAGGCCAAGCTGGTGGCGCGCTTTGCCAGCGAGTTCCAGGCCCTCGACAGCCTGCGCGTGGCCGAGGCGCTGGAACGGCGCCTGCAGGCGGAAGGGCGCGGGCTCGACGTGTTCGTGCAAGTGAACACGTCGGGCGAAGCCAGCAAGTACGGCTTGCCGCCGGACGAAGTGGCTGCTTTCCTGCGCCAGCTGCCCGCCTTCCCGGCGCTGCGGGTGCGCGGATTCATGACATTGGCCCTGTTGTCGGCGGAAGCGGTGCGTGTGCGCCGCTGCTTCGTGCTGCTGCGCGAACTGCGCGACCGCCTGCGCCAGGACGCCCCGCCTGGCATCGGCCTCGACGAGCTGTCGATGGGCATGTCCGGCGATTATGAAATCGCCATCGAAGAAGGCGCCACCGTCGTGCGGGTCGGCCAGGCCATCTTCGGCGCGCGGGACACGCCGGACAGCCACTACTGGCCCACGGCGCAGACGGAGTAGGCGGCCCGACGCGCCCCGCAGGTAGCCGCGCAGTCAACCATGCCGAATGATCAAGATGACATGCATAAAGATAGCGCGTAATATTTTTACCATACTGCTCAGCTCGGCAGCACAGCTCCTGGGGAAAGGACGGCAGCGTGGCCGCGTCAAACGATCTCGCGCACTGGCGCGGACAGATTTTTTCGCGCCTGCTGCAGGTGGTGTTGCTGCTTGGCATCATCACCGCCATTCCCAGCGCCTTGCTGGCGGCGCGCGAAGCTATCTGGTCCATAGTCGCCCTCGACGTGCTGGCCATCGGCTGGGTCGGCGTCATCTGGCATCTACGCGCCATGCCCTACCGCTGGCGCGTGTGGCAATTCCTCATCGTCGCCTACCTGGTGGGCGTGGGCCTGCTGTTGAAAATCGGCCCCGTCAGCCAGATCTACATGATGCTCATGCCCGTGCTGGCGGCCCTGCTGCTGGGGATGCGGCCAGCCTTGTCGACCCTGGCCCTGACTTCGCTGACCATCTTTTTCCTCGGTTTGCATCCCGACGTCGCCCTGCACGTGCAGGGCGTGCCCGACTCCCCCGTGCTGCGCGCGCTGATCGTGGCCCTGAACTTCCTGTTCATCGCCGCCGTGCTGACCCTGTCCTGCGCCTTCCTGCTGCGCCACCTGGAACGCAGCAGCCAGGCCCTGTCGCAGCTGAACGCCGACCTGCGCTTGACGGCCACGGCGCTGGCCCGCCTGAACGACATGGTGATGCTCGCCGAAGTGACCGATGCCCCCGGCGGCGCGGCGCCCGCCACGCGCATCATCTTCGTCAACGACGCCTTCGAGCGCAGCAGCGGCTATGCGCGCGCCGAGGTGCTGGGCCGCAGCCTGCTGTTCCAGCAGGGCCCCGCCACCGATGCGGGCGAACTGGCGCGCGTCGCCGCCGCCATGGCCAATGCCCAGCCGGCCAGGGCGGAATTGCTCAATTACAACAAGGCCGGCAAGGCGTACTGGGTCGAAGCGGAACTGGCGCCGTTCACGGATGCGGACGGCAAGCAGACGCACTGGGTGGCCGTCGAGCGCGAAATCGACGAGCGCAAGAAATCGGAAGCGGACATCCACCGCCTGGCCTTCTACGACGTGCTGACGGGCCTGCCCAACCGGCGCCTGCTGATGGACCGCATCGGCCACCTGCTGGCCGCCGCGCCGCGAGGGAATACAATCAGCGCGCTGATGTTCATCGACCTCGACCACTTCAAGCACATCAACGACGCGCGCGGCCACGCCACCGGCGACGCGCTGCTGCGCCTGGCCGGCGAACGGCTGGCGCAGCTGATGCGCAAGGCCGACACGGTGGCGCGCATCGGCGGCGATGAATTCGTCGTGCTGCTGGCGCACCTGGCCGAAGACCTCGACAGCGCCGCCCGCGCGGCGGCCCAGGTGGCCGAGAAAATCCGCGCCGCCATCGCGCGCGACTTCGATATCGACGGGCAGTCCTATCATTGCAGCGCCAGCATCGGCGTGACCCTGCTGCCGAAAGCGGGCCAGCAGGCGCACGACCTGCTGCGCGAAGCGGACATCGCCATGTACCGCGCCAAGGCGGAAGGACGCAACGGCATCGCCTTCTTTGAAGCGGCCATGCAAGCGGGCGTGGAACGCCGCCTGACCCTGGAACGGGCGCTGGCGCGCGCCCTCGATGCCCATGCACTGTGCATGCACGTGCAGCCGCAGGTCGACCGCCATGGCCGGGTGACGGGCGCCGAATTGCTGATGCGCTGGCCGCAGGCGGACGGCAGCCATATCGCGCCCGGCATCTTCATTCCCATCGCCGAGGAATCGGGGCTGATCGTCAGGCTCGGGCACTGGGCACTGCGCGAGGCGTGCCGCGCCGCCGCCATGCTGGCGCGGGCGGGGCAGCCCGTCGCCCTGTCCGTGAATGTCAGTCCGGCCCAGTTTCGCCAGCCCGATTTCGCCGCCCGCGTGCAGGCGGCGCTGGCCGAACACGGCACGCCGGCCGGCGCCCTGATCCTGGAACTGACGGAAGGCCTGCTGATCGACCAGCGCGACGCCTCGCTGGCGCGCATGCGCGAACTGGCGGCCCTCGGCATCCGCTTTTCCATCGACGATTTCGGCACCGGCTATTCCAGCCTCGCCTACCTGACCTCGATGCCGCTGTACGAACTCAAAATCGACAAGCGCTTCATCGACGACACGCCGCACGATGCGCGCGACACGGCCATCGTGCAAGCGATACTGGCCATGGCGCGCCACCTGGGCTTGCGCGTGGTGGCCGAAGGCGTGGAAACGCAGGAGCAGGCCGACTTCCTGCTCGCCCACGATTGCGACGGCTTGCAAGGCTACCTGTATGCGCGGCCCATGCCGCTGGACGACTTTCTGGCCTGGCTGGCCCGGTATCAGGCTTAGCTTTCCGACATTTCCTGCACGAAACTCCTCCGCTAGAATACCGGCCTCATAGCCTGTACCTTCACCATCCCCTTTGATTAAAGTGATCCCCGATGCGTCTGGTTCTTCCCCTGCTGCCGCTCCTGCTGCTCTCTCTGCTCCCCGCCGCCCATGCGGCCCCATCCACCGCACCCACGCCCATCACCCTCGACCAGGCCATGGCCGATCCCGACTGGATCGGCGCGCCCGTCGAAGCGGCATGGTGGGGCTGGAATGGCCAGCTCTACTACAAGCAGAAACGCCTCGGCTCGCCCCTGCGCGACACCTATCAATTGCCGGGCGCAAACGCCAAACTCAATAGCGGCAAGAAGGTCGACGATGCGCAGCTGGCCAATCTCGACGGCCAGCACATGGTGGTCAACCGGGCCGGCACGCGCGCCATCCTGCTGCGCAACGGCGACTTGTTCGAGCGCAACCTGAAAAGCGGCGCCTTGATCCAGATCACGCGCGGCGTGTCCGCCATCAGCGACCCGCAATACTCCGCCGACGGCGGCGCCGTGCAATACCGCAGCGGCACAGACTGGTTCAGCTGGAACCGGCTTGACCGCCTGAGCGCCCCCGTGGCCCTGTTGCGCGCCGTCAAGGACCCGGACGCCAAGCCGGAAGCGGACGCCCTGCGCGAACTGCAGCTGCGCCTGATCGTCAACCTGGCGCGCCAGAAGGAAGACCGCGACGCCAGCCGCGAACGCCGCCATGAAGAGCGCCGCCTGGACGCCACGCGCGCACCGGAACCGATCTACCTGGGCGACAAAATCACTATTTCCGGCAGCGCCCTGTCGCCGGACGGCCGCTGGCTGCTGTTCGTCACGCAGGACAAGGCCGCCGAAAAGGGCAAGCTGGGCAAACTGGCCCGCTACGTCACGGAAACGGGCTATCCGGAAGCGGACGACGAGCGCACGCGCGTGGGCCGCAACATGCCGATCGCGCAAAGCCTGAAACTGGCCGACCTGCGCACGGGCCAGGTGCGCGAGATCGCCTTCGATAACCTGCCCGGCATCGCCGCCGACCCGCTGGCCGCCATGCGCGCCGAACAGAAGCTGCCGGCCCTGAAAGGCAACCGTCCCGTGCGCATCGACGCCCAGCGCGACGGCGTCGCCTGGACCGACGACGGCGGCAAGGCAGCCGTGCGCATCCGCGCCATCGACAACAAGGATGGCTGGCTCGCCAACGTCGACCTGGCCAACGCCGCCCTGCTGCCCGTGCACCGCATCAGCGACGCGGCCTGGGTCAACCGCCGCGCCGACGAATTCGGCTGGCTGCCCGACAACGCCACCCTGTGGTATCTGTCCGAGGAAAGCGGCTACGCCCACCTGTACACGAAAACGGGCGCGGCCCCGGCGCGCGCCCTGACCAGCGGCCAGTGGGAAGTGAGCGCCGTCGAATGGAGCCGCGACGGCAAAACCGCGTATTTCATGTGCAACCGGCAGGCGCCCGGCACGTATGAAGTGTGCGCCAGCACGGCCAAGGAGGGCGGCGCGCGCGAAGTCACCGGCTTGAAAGGCGTGGAAAACTTCGGCTTGTCACCCGATAACGGCAAGCTGCTGCTGCGCTATTCCACCAGCTATATGCCAGCCCAGCTGGCGACGATTTCCGTTGCCGGCGGCAAGGCCAATATCCTGACGGATACACGCAGCGACGCCTTCAAGGCGCGCAGCTGGGTCATGCCGCAGCTGGTGCAAGTGCCGTCCACGCATGGCGCGGCGCCGATCTGGGCCAAGCTGTACCGCCCGGCCCAGCTGGAAGCGGGCAAGAAATATCCCATCGTCATGTTCGCGCACGGCGCCGGCTACCTGCAGAATGTGACCGAGCGCTACCCCGTCTACTTCCGCGAACAGATGTTCCACAACCTGCTGGTGGAGCAGGGTTACATCGTGCTCGACGTCGATTACCGCGCTTCGCTCGGTTACGGCAGCGCCTGGCGCACGGCCATCTACCGCCAGATGGGCCATCCGGAACTGGAAGATTTCATCGACGGCGCCCACTGGCTGGCAGCCCGGCACCAGGGCGACATCAAGAACGTGGGCATCTATGGCGGCAGCTATGGCGGCTTCATGAGCCTGATGGCCCTGATGCGTGCGCCGGAAATCTTCAAGTCCGGCGCCGCGCTGCGTCCCGTGACGGACTGGACCACCTACAACCACGAGTACACGGCGAATATCCTGAACACGCCGGACGTCGATCCGCAAGCGTATAAAATCTCGTCGCCGATCGAATACGCCGACAAACTGACGGGCAATCTCTTGATCGCCCACGGCATGATCGACGACAACGTGTTCTATCAGGATTCCGTACGCCTGTCGCAGCGCTTGATCGAGCTCAAAAAGGATAACTGGGAAATGGCCAGCTACCCGATGGAGCGCCACGGCTTCGTGCAGCCGGAAGCGTGGTATGACGAGTACCGCCGGATTTATCAGTTGTTCCAGAGAACATTGAAATAAACCCCGATGCCCGCTTGAAGCGGGCATTTTTCATGAACTCATTCAGTCAAACGGCACGGGCCGCGGCGTCGTATCCGACGATGGCGGCAGGATCGGCAGCACGATATGCGGCTGCTTGCCCGTCAGGGTTTTCAGGAAGGCCACCAGCTTGCCATTTTCATCGGGCGTGAAGGTGCGGCCCAGCTGCAAGCGGCCCATCACGTCGACGGCTTGCGTCAGGGTTGCCGCCTCGCCATCGTGGAAGTAGGGATACGTCAGCTCCACGTTGCGCAGGGTCGGCACCTTGAAATTGAAGCGGTCCGCATCCTTGCCCGTCACGGCCGAGCGTCCCTCCGCCGTCATCGCCGTCTTGTACGGCTCGACGACGCCCATCTTCTGGAAGGTGTTGCCGCCCACGGCGGGACCGTTATGACAGGCGATGCAGCCGCTCGATTTGAACAGCTGGTAGCCGGCCAGCTCGTCTTTCGTCAGCGCGCTCTTCTTGCCCGACAGCCATTGGTCGAAGCGGGAACCGGGCGTCACCAGCACCTCTTCAAAGGCGGCGATGGCGCGCGTGACTTGCTCGATGGTCAATTTATCCTGGCCAAACACTTGCCGGAACTCCGCGCGGTAAGCGGGAATCGAGGCCAGCACGTCGATGGCAAGCTCGTGCGTGAAAGCCATCTCGCCGGGATTGGCGATGGGGCCACCCGCCTGCTCCTGCAAATCCTTGGCGCGGCCATCCCAGAATTGCGCCACGTTCATGCTGGAATTGAGCACGGTGGGCGAATTGATGGGTCCGCGCTGCCAGTTGTGGCCGATCGACGTCTTGATATTGTCCGTGCCGCCCATGCTCAGGTTATGGCAGCTATTGCAGGAAATAAAGCCCGAACGCGACAGGCGCGGATCGAAAAACAGTTTCTTGCCCAGCTCGACCATGGCCGGATTGGCCACCTTGGCGGCCGTGATCGGCTGGATCGGTTCCTTGTCGGCGGCGTGCAGCACGTTGCCGAAAGTCAGGCTGGCGATGAAGAGGAAGGGGGATAAGGTGCGGCGCATAGTCTAACTCCTGGAAACATTCCCGAATCGGCGGCGCGCGCCGGCGCGGGAATGCAGCGCACCGGCCCGGTTGCCACCCGTACATCGCTGGTTGGATGTTGATTTATATTAACTTTGACTAGTTAATAAGGAAAATGACCGGGATCAAGGTTCTGCCCAAGTGCGAATCGCGCTTGCCATTTACGCAAGCGTGGCACATGATGAGCGCATGCAAACGCCAACCTACTCCGCCCTGCTGCGCGCCGCGTGCGCCAGCTTCCTGCTGCTGGCCGCCAGCGCCTGCGGCAGCGCCCCCACGCAAGATGATGCGCCGCCCGCCCCCGGCAATGCCGGCTTGCTGGCGCAGATCCAGGCGGAAGTGGGCGCCGCCGCGTGCGATTCCACCCAGCAATGCCAGACCATCGCCATCGGCGCCAAGGCTTGCGGCGGCCCCGAGCGCTATCTGGCGTGGTCCAGCAAAAGCAATGACGGCAAAAAACTCAAGGCACTGGCCCAGGCGCAAGCCGAGGCAAGCCGCAAGCAGCAGCAGGCGGACGGCATGATGTCGACCTGCTCCATCATCACGGACCCGGGCGCCACTTGCCAGGCAGGGCGCTGCGTGCTGCAAAAGAGCGGCCTGGGCGGCAGCTCGGCCATGTAAAAAAGCCGCTGATTCAGCGGCTTATGAGGTTCGGCAACGCGTCAGGACTGCAATTGCAAGGTCTTGACGATCTTGCTTTCCACCTTCTCGCCTGCGCCCGACATGGCATTCTTGCTTTCCTTGCGCAGGAGCAATAAATGGTCGCCGCTGACGCCATACTGGCGCGTCTCGTCCGTCTTTTGCGTAAAGCTGATGACGACAAAGGCGCGCCCGCTCACATCCACGTGGAAATGGCTGGCCAGCGGCGTGCCGTCCGCCGCGATCCACACATCGAGGCCGCCTTCGAACTTCTTCACATACTTGCGGTCTTTCTCAGGCACCTTGTCGAGCGACAAGGTAAAGCTGAGTAGGCGCGCCGGCTTGCCCTTGTAGCTATCCATTTTTTCGCCGCTGAACACGGCTTCCTCGATTTCGCGCGACAGGGTGTCCGCCGCCGACACCATGGAGCGCAGCTCCGTCGCCTTCATTTCCCCCAGCGCAAAGCCGATCGGCGCCTTGGCCTTCGGATCCTTCACCTTGGCGCGCTGCTCGGCCTCCACTTTCGCCAGCAGCTCCTTACTGTAGAGCACTTGCAAGCCCGCCGGCCCGCCCTCGACCGCTACCGTGGCCTGGCCGCTATCCTCTTCCGCCGCCTTGCCCTCGCCTTCGCGGCGCCAGGTTTTCGATTCGACCTGCGCCTTGATCGGCATCTGCCCCTGCAAGCGCGCCAGCGCCGCGTTCAACTCGGCCAACCCGTCGGCCCGCGCCGCGCCGCACAACAAACCGAACAAGCCCGCCACCGCCAGGCCTTGCACTCCAATACGTCGCTGCATCGCCACATCCTTTCGGTCATACAAGGATGCCAAAACACCATGTTTTGGCCATCTGTTGCATTTGAACACAGCCAGCTCTGGTCAGGTGGAAAGTCTTTCTGCTATAATTCGCCGCCTTGGCCTGGTAGCTCAGTCGGTAGAGCAGAGGATTGAAAATCCTTGTGTCGGTGGTTCGATTCCGCCCCGGGCCACCAAGAATAAAAAAACGCCACCTTCGGGTGGCGTTTTCTTTTGTCCGCCACCGCCTTTCCCCCTCTGGCAAAACCGTACGCGTGACTTTTTTCTGTCGCCGCCGAACCCATTGTGCGAGAATGCCCCTCCCCACTGGATGGTGCGCATGATGATCAGACTCGCCGCAATCACAACCGGAATGACACTGCTGCTGGCAGCTTGCAAGCCCGCGGCCACGGCGCCCACGCATGACATTCCTGCGGCAATGCGCCAGACCGCGACCACCCTGCTGCAGTCGAAACTGCTGCACGCGACCTCGATAGCCGTCGTTTATCGCGGCCAGGAGTTCATCCTGCATCAAGGCGAGCTGGAGACCGGCAAGGCCAATCCGCCCAACGATACAACGCTGTATGAAATCGGCTCAGTCAGCAAAACCTTTGCCGGCCTGCTGCTGGCGAACGCCGTGCTCGATGGGAAGGCGGCGCTCGACGATCCCATACAAAAATACCTGCCGGCCGCCTACCCGAACCTGCAGTCGCAGGGGCAGCCCGTGCGCTTGCGCCATCTGATCACGCATACCAGCAATATGCCGGGCATGCTGCCATTGCAGGTGAACACCGTATTGCAGGATTTCACGGCGCATGCCACGCCGGCAAAGCTCAACGCAGCCTATGCCAACTACGGACAACCCCAATTCTGGCAGGACTTGCATACAGTCAACATCAACGGTCCGCTGGGCAAGGACTACGCCTATTCCAGCGCCGGCACCGAACTCGTTGCGCACGCGCTCGAAACCATCTACGGCATGCCCTATGAAGTGCTGCTCACGCAATTGCTCGCGCGCGAAGCCGGCATGCACGATACCAGGCTGAAAATCGCAGCCCAGGATGCCGGCCGGCTGGCGCCCGGCTACCACAGCGACAATCCCGTCATCACGACACCGATGCCGCAACTGCCCTGGGGGGCCGCCGGCAACCTGAAGTCGACCATGCCGGACATGGCGAAATACCTGCGCCTGCAATTGGGCACCCATCCCGCCGTCGTCGAATCGCACAAGCCGCTGCTACGCTTTCAGGATGACTTCAGCATTGCCTATTTCTGGAACATCGGCACGAGTCGCCAGCTGGGCACGCATTACGTCCACCATGGCGGCGTGCCGCGTGCGCAAGGCTACGCCTACATCGTTCCCCAATATCAGCTCGGGGTCTACATCATCACCAACCAGAGCGGCGACGCCACCGCCGGCGCCATGGAAAGCGCGCTGGCGCATATCTTCGACACCGTGGCATCCATGGAAAGCGCGCAGTAGGCCGGGCCTTGTTTGGCACATCTTCGTGCCGCTGCTTCGATTCCGCCCCGGGCCAGCAAGAATGCAGCAGTACTGATCAAGACGCCACCTTCGGGTGGCGTCTTTGTCTGCTGGCGCCGAAAACAATAATGCCGTATGACAATATGACTTAAGTTACAATCATGCAATTTTATAAATTGCATTCCCATGACTCATTTGCGTATTATTTCAGCGACCAGCTTAATGCTCGCCTTGAGCGCCTGCGGCGGCGGCAGTACTTCACCGACATCGCCTCCCGCTCCACCCCCGACACCGCCCACACTGCCAACGCCCCTGCCGCCCGAGGTCAGCGCCGTTTCGCCCGCCAAGGCCAACATCGGCATGGTCACCACCTTTACTGTGACTGGCAGCAATCTGCCGGATAACATGCAGTTTGCGTTGACGGACTGCGCAGGTATCGCCGAGCTCAGCGGGGGTAGCAGCACGCAGCGTCAATTCAGCTGCACGCCGACCGGGCAATCGGGAGCGCGCCAGGGTGCCGTGTCCGCGAGCGCCGGCGCCGCATCGCCATTGCACAAGCTCTCCATCGACTATCAGGCGATTGCCGCATTCGTCACCAGCCTGAATTGGCGCTACGCCGCCCTCAAATCTGACGGCACACTCTGGGGCTGGAACCCTCTCCAGCCCGTACCGGTCAAGATCGGCGACGGCTACGCCGATGTTGCAGTCAGCATCGCTGCCACCCTGGCCATCAAGAAAGACGGCTCGCTTTGGAGCTGGGGCAACAGCAATGACGCAGGCATCCAGGGCAATGGCACGAGCGGCTCAAACGCCACTCCTGTGCAGATCGGCAGCGATTTCCTCAAGGTCGTCGTCAAAGGCGAGAGAAGCGTCGCCGGCGAAAACGCCGAAGCCCTGAAAAAAGACGGCAGCCTGTGGGTCTGGGGCGCGCGTAGCCTGCAGCAACCCAACGCCATCGAACCGGAGCTGACGCCGCGCATGATAGACACGGGCTACGTGGATATCGCCCGTGGCAGTGGCGGGGCGTCACTGGGCCTCAAGCGCGACGGCTCGGTGTGGACATGGACCCAGAATCTGGCCAACCAGCCATTTACACCGGTCAAGATCGCGGATGGCTATATTGCGATTGCCACCAGCTACGATGCGGTCTATGGCTTGAAGGCGGATCATTCGCTGTGGAACTGGGGCGGCAACGCGCCCAACCAGTCGCCCGCCGCCACGCCCACTGCCGCCACGCCGGTCAAGGTGGGAGATGGCTTCGTCAGCATATCGGCAGGCACTTATTATGCGCTTGCCGTCAAGTCCGACGGCACCTTGTGGGCAGGCGGCGATGGCAACAACGGCCAGTTCGGCGATGGCCAATTCAATCGCGGTGCCTTCCGGCAAGTCGGTACCGGGATTGCCGCCGCATGGGCTGGCAGCGCATGCTCCTTCATCCAGAAGACCGATGGCAGCTTGTGGGCGGCAGGCTTCTGCGACCTGGGGGATGGCAAATATGCGCGCTACATGCTCACGCCGGAACCCGTCACGCTGTAATTTTCCCTACTGCCCATCCGGGTCACCATCCTGGATTTACGTGACATCAAAGGCCCGGCTCTGGCACAGCCATGGCCGTTTCAAGGCGGCGCCAGCACAGGCGTCACTATTGAGAATGGACAAGTTCGATGAGGCCTCTGGCACTTGTATTTAGCGCGTGTGTGCTCGTTGCATGCGGTGGCGGAGGCGGTGGTGGCGACTCCCCGCCGGCCCCTGCCGCCCAGGCAGATTTGACCGTCAAATAAGCGTGCCAGGCAGCACCAGGCCCTCAGTCGCGGTGCTGCCACTCCAATTTGAACAGCCACAGCAACCTTCGGGTTGGCTGTTTGTCCTTGCACAAAACCTCCACCCCACCCGCCGCTATGTACGCAAACGTACGGACTGCGGCTGTCCAAGAGCACATGCTGCAGGCAGACCACATCCCTTCCCGCCGCCAGCGCCCTGCGCGACACGGCGCGACGGCTACCTGATCCGATTCTCTCCGCCATACCGCCATGCGAAACTCGCGCCCGACCCCGTCGAGCCGTTCCGTACATCACCGCACACTGCCAAAGGATGCATCATGAAAACTACCCTGATATTGCTCGCGCTCGCCTCTACCCTCGCCCTGACCGCTTGCCAGCGCGAAGCACCACCCGCGCCTACCGTCGTACAAGTCGTTCCCGGCCCTGCCGGCGCGCCTGGTCCTGCCGGCGCTACCGGTGCCAAGGGCGCCGAAGCCCCTGCCGGTGCGACCGGTGCCACCGGCGCCACGGGCCAGACCGGCGACAGCGGCATGCAAGGCAACGATGGTGCCAAGGGCGACGCTGGTGTTGCCGGCGATGAAGGCGCCAAAGGCGACACGGGCGCCAAGGGCAAGACGGGTGACACGGTGATTGTTGTTCCGCAACGCTGATACGCCTCGCGCCAGACACCACAACGCCAACCCCTGCGGTTGGCGTTGTGCGTATGCGCAGTACCGCACAGTAACATCGGCCGCATCGGCCTACTCTGTTGTCATGACACAGGGAGATATCGCATGCTGACGATCATACTGATGCTGGCCCTGCTGGGCCTGGCTTTACTGTTTGCGCCCGGCCCCGTGCGCCGCGCCTTGCTTGCGCCGCACCTGCTCGCGCTGTTCAAGCGCATCTTGCCGACCATGTCCGACACGGAACGCGACGCGCTCGAGGCGGGCACCACGTGGTGGGATGCGGACCTGTTTTCCGGCCGGCCCGACTGGCCCAAGCTGCTGGCGTATGGCCGCGCCATGCTCACTGCCGAGGAGCGCCACTTTCTCGAGCACGACGTCGAGCGGCTGTGCGAACTGGTCAACGACTGGGAAACGCAGCAGCAACTCGACTTGCCACCGCAAGCCTGGGACTACCTGAAAAGCCAGGGTTTCCTCGGCATGATCATCCCGAAACAATACGGCGGCAAGCAATTCTCCGCCTACATGCATTCGCAAGTGGTAATGAAGCTGTCGAGCCGCTGCTCGGCCCTGGCCGTGACCGTGATGGTGCCCAATTCGCTGGGGCCGGCCGAACTGCTGTTGCACTACGGCACCGAAGAACAGAAGGATTACTACCTGCCGCGCCTGGCCGCCGGCACGGAAATTCCCTGCTTTGCCCTGACCAGCCCGTATGCGGGTTCCGACGCGGCCGCCATCCCCGACCTGGGCGTCGTGTGCATGGGCATGCATGAAGGGCGCGCCACTGTCGGTTTCCGCCTCAGCTGGAACAAGCGCTACATCACCCTGGCGCCCGTGGCAACCTTGCTGGGCCTGGCATTCCAGACCAGCGATCCAGAACACTTGCTCTCCGACAACGATGCGCCCGGCATCACTTGCGCCCTGATCCCCGCCAGCCACGACGGCGTGGTGATCGGCCGCCGCCACCATCCCTTGAACGCCGCGTTCCAGAACGGTCCCACGTCCGGTCAAGATGTCTTCATCCCCATCGACTGGGTCATCGGCGGCCAGGCGCAAGTGGGCAAGGGATGGCGCATGCTGATGGAGTGTCTCGCGGCCGGGCGCGCCATTTCGCTGCCCTCGTCCAGCGTCGGCATGGGCAAGATGGCCGTGCGCGGCACCGGCGCATATGCGGCCGTGCGGCGCCAGTTCAACATGCCCATCGGCAAGTTCGAAGGGGTGCAGGAAGCGCTGGCCCGCATGGGCGCCAACCTGTACTTGATGGATGCGGCCCGCACCCTGGCCGCGCACGCCGTCGACCTGGGCGAGAAGCCGTCCGTCATTTCCGCCATCGTCAAATACCACGTCACGGAACGGGGCCGCGCGCTTGTCAACGATGGCATGGACATTCTCGGCGGCAAGGGCATCTGCGTGGGACCGAACAATTTCCTCGCCAGCGCCTACCAGCAAATCCCCATCGCCATCACCGTCGAAGGCGCCAACATCCTCACGCGCAGCCTGATCATCTTTGGCCAGGGCGCCATCCGCGCGCATCCGTATGTGCTCAGGGAAATGGCCGCCGTCAGCGAAAGCGACGGCCGCAAGGCCGTGCGCGATTTCGATGCAGCCTTCTTTGGCCACGTGGGCTTTGTCCTGGGCAACCTGGCCAGGGGATTGTGGTACGGCCTGGGCGGCGCGCGCCTGGCAGCCGTGCCCGACGACGGCGCCGCGGAACTGGCGCCCTATTACCGTGCCCTGACGCGGCTGTCGACGGCGTTTGCCGTCATGACGGATATGTCGATGTTCGTGCTCGGTGGCGAACTCAAGCGCCGGGAACGGCTGTCCGCCCGCCTCGGCGACGTGCTGGCACAGCTGTACCTGGCGTCGTCCGTGCTGAAGCGCTACGAGGACGATGGCCGTTTCACCGCCGACCTGCCGTATGTGCACTGGTCGCTGCAAGATGCACTGGTCAAGGCCCAGCAAGGCTTGACGGGCGTGCTCGACAATTTCCCCACGCGCGGGCTGGCCGTGCTGCTGCGCACCCTGCTGTTCCCGTTTGGCCTGCCACACCGTCCGCCATCCGACGAACTGGGCAGTGAGGTGGCGCTGGCCCTGCAAACGCCGGGCGCCGACCGCGAACGGCTGCTGGCCGACGGCCATGTCGCCAGCGACGCCGCAGATCCCGTCGCCTGCGCCGAGCGGGCGCTGGCCCTGCTGCCCGACGTGCTGCACATCGAAAAACGCCTGAAAGACACGCCCGCAGGCGCGGCCCTGCGGCACTTGCCGCAAAGCCTGTCCGCCATGCAACAGTGGCTGGCCGCAGCCAAGGCAGCAAGCTTGGTCAGCTGCCAGGAGCACAATGTCTTGCTGGAATATGCGCGCCTGGCCGACGGTTTGATCCAGGTCGACGATTTTCCGGCCGAAGCGGCGCAGCCAGCACACTTGCCGGTACACGAGGCCGATACCGGCAGCCGCGCCGCCTAGGCGAATTTGCGACCTATACTGAATGGAGCGGGCGCGGTGCCCGCTCTTTGCAGAAAGGAGTCGATCATGACGCGCAAATTCATCGATTGCCGGGAATTTCCAAGCGACACACATTGCTCGGTGGCCATCTCGGCCGACAGCGAGGAAGAGCTATTGGGCATTGCCGTGGAACATGCGGTCTCGGTACACCATCACCACGACACGCCGGAGCTGCGCCAGCAGCTGCGTCAACTGTTCAAGGACGGCATGCCGCCCGAACACCTGCCCATGACGGGACAGGCCGGCAGCAGCGGGGCCTCGCACGCGCACTAGCCTGCCAGGGCTTGCGCCGGTTTCTGCAAGCGCAAGCCCAGCACGAGCGGCACCAGCGCCGCGTACACGACGATCACGGACAGCCAGACGGCACCGGGCCAGTGCGCCCGGACGCCAAAGTAAATGCTGGAAAACACCAGCGGACACAGCACGGACGCCAGGCTTACGGCCGAGGCCAGCACGCCCTGGAACTGGCCTTGCCGGTCCTCGGCAACTTGCCGCGTCGCCAGCGACTGCAAGGCCGGCGCGCCGATGCCGCCCAGGGCGAACACGGGCATGATGGCGAAGATCATCCAGCTGCGCGTGGCAAACGCCATGACGAGCAGCGCGACGCAGGCGCAGGCCACGCCCGTCAGGATGGTGGCGCGTTCGCCCAGCAGTTTCACGGCCGGACCGGGCAAGAAGGCCTGGGCCAGCGCCTGGCACACGCCAAAGGCGCCCAGCGACAGGCCGATCCACAGCCCGTTCCACGCGAACGCATCGTGTCCCCACAAGGCCCAGCACACGCCATACACTTCGCCGGCCGCGCTGAAGGTAAAGAAGATGACGGTGATCGGCAGCAAGCTTTTCTCCGAGAAAACCCAGCGCAAGGGGCGCAAGGGATGCAATGCCGCCAGGTCGATTTTTCCGCGTGTCGGCGTTCGTGATTCGGGCAAGCTCAACCACGCCAGCAACAGATTGCCCGCATTCAAGACGGCTGCCGCCATGAACGGCAGGCGCAGCCCGTAATCGCCCAGCGCGCCGCCCAGCACGGGACCGATGATGAAGCCTGCGCCGAACATCGCGTTGAGCAAGCCGAAGCGGCGCGCCCGCTGGTTCTCGGCCGAAATATCGGTGATGTAGGCAGTGGCCACGGAAACGTTGGCGCTGGTCAACCCCGCGATGGCGCGCCCCAGCAACAGCATCCACAGGCTGGGGGCGAAGGCGAGGAACAGGTAATTGACGGCCGCGCCCGCCAACGACAGCAGCAGCACGGGACGCCGGCCCAGGCGGTCGCTCAACGCGCCCAGTACCGGCGCAAAGATGAACTGCATCAGCGCGTACAGGGCCGTCATGATGCCGATATACGGCGCCACGTTATCGGCATGCGTGACGTCCCGCAGCAGCGTCGGCAGGATGGGGAAGACCAGGCCGATGCCGATGGCGTCCAGCACGACAGTGGCGAAAATGACGGGCAGCGCCGCCACGGGAAGGGATTTCTTCATATACTCAATCTAAATATGTACTCAGTACATAAATAGTATTCCCCATCTTGCCGCACCATCAAGCGTTATCTGTACTCAGTACACTTCGTGTATGATCGGGGCAACATGACGATTCCTGCCGACCTCCGCTCCCGCAAACGCCTTGCCACCAGGCAAGCCATCTCGAATGCCGCCACGCGATTGTTCTTCGTGCACGGCTTCGAGCAAGTGACGGTGGACGAGATCGCGGCGGCCGCCAGCGTGGGACGCATGACGGTGTTCAACCATTTCCCCCGCAAGGAAGACATGTTCTTCGACCGCGAGGAAGAGGGACGCGAACTGCTGCGCGCCGCCCTGCGCCAGCGCGATCCCGCCATCGCTCCCATCGAAACCCTGCGCCTGCTGGCGCACCGCCTGGCGGCCGAGGACAGTCCCTACCTCACGTTTTCCGCCGCCGGCCAGGGCTTCATTGCCACCGTCGAGGCCAGCGCTACCTTGAAGGCGCGGGCGCGGGCGATCCGCGACGAGCTGGCGCACGTGGTGGCGCAAGCGCTGAGCGACGCCACGGGGCGCGATGCAAGCGATCCCCTCGCCCGCCTGGCGGCCAGCCTGCTGCTGGCCACGTGGAGCACCGCCCTCGTCGAAGCGCATCGTGCCTTCGCGCAACATGGCGACGCGCAACTGGCCAAGGCCGGCTTCCTGTCCCTGGTGGACTGCGGACACACGGGATTGAACGCCGCCATGGCGGGCACGCCCTACGCCTGAAGCGACAGCCCCCTTCGTTCAGGCAGCCCATCGTCTGTCGCAGCGCAAGCCTTCGTACTTCCTTGTTTCATTTGCCAGCACCTGGGCTTGCGTACCGTCTGGCGCCTTCCTATCATGAAACCACGCGCTGGCAAACGATGCATGCAGGCCGGCACGCGGGGACAGTCCTCCTGCTTCCCGTCACCATACCCATAACCGCATGCAGCCGCTGGGAGGTACACGATGAATACCTTGACGAACGGCCAGCTCAATGAGTTGCAAGCCTCATTGAGAGGGCAACTGTTACAAACGAACGACGCCGGCTACGACAGCGCGCGCGCCGTCTGGAATGCGATGATCGACCGGCATCCGGCCCTCATCGCGCGCTGCGCGGGCACGGCCGACGTGCGCACGGCGCTGGCGTATGCACGCGACCACGGCCTGCCCCTGGCCGTGCGGGGCGGCGGCCACAATATCGCCGGCAGCGCCCTGTGCAACGATGGCCTGGTGATCGACCTGTCCGGCATGCGCTCGGTGCATATCGATCCGCAACAACGCCGCGCCCACGTCGAAGGCGGGGCCACCTTGCACGACTTCGACCACGAGGCGCAGGCGTTCGGCCTGGCCACGCCGCTGGGCATCAATTCCACCACGGGCGTGGCAGGACTGGCCTTGGGCGGCGGCTTTGGCTGGCTCAGCCGCACGCTGGGCCTGGCGGCCGACAACCTGCTGGCGGCCGACGTCGTCACGGCCGACGGACAATTCCTGCATGCGAGCGCGACGGAGCATCCCGACCTGTTCTGGGCCTTGCGCGGCGGCGGCGGCAACTTCGGCGTGGTCACGCGCTTCGAATTCCAGCTGCATCCGGTGGGGCCGCAAGTCACGGCCGGCCTCATCGTGTTTCCTTACGCGCAAGCCAAGGCGGTGCTGACGAAATACCGCGATTTCGTCGACGGCATGCCCGATGCATTGACCGTCTGGGCCGTCTTGCGCAAGGCGCCGCCGCTGCCCTTCCTGCCGCCGGAAGTGCACGGCCAGGACGTGCTGGTCCTGCCCGTTTTTTCGCCCGTGCAATCTGCCGCCATGCAGGAAGCGATCGAGCGCATCGGCAGCTTCGGCCAGCCGCTGGGCATGCACCTGGGCAGCATGCCGTACACGGCCTGGCAACAGGCGTTCGATGCCCTGCTCACGCCGGGCGCGCGCAATTACTGGAAATCGCACAACTTCGCGCAGCTCAGCGACGCGGCCATCGATACCGTCATCCGCCATGCCGGCAAGCTGCCGACGCCGCAATGCGAAATCTTCCTCGGCCTGCTGGGCGCGCAGGCGAGCCGGCCGGCGCCGCAGGATACGGCCTATCCGCACCGCGACGCCCTGTACGTGATGAACGTGCACACGCGCTGGGACGAGCCGGCCGATGACGCGCGCTGCATCGCCTGGGCACGCGAGTTTTTCAACGACGCGGCGCCGTATGCGACGGGCAGCGTGTACGTCAATTTCCTGACCGAGGATGAAAGCGGGCGCACGGCCGACGCGTATGGCGTGAACTATCCGCGCCTGGCGCGCATCAAGAAGCAATACGATCCCGCCAACCTGTTCCGCGCCAACCAGAACATCTGCCCGGCCGCCTAGGCTGCCACGGCGCAGCGCCTTGCAATCCCTTGATCCAGGGCAATGCAATGCGCTCGCCGCCCGCTTACAATCGCCGGCTTTGCCCCTCCTCCATGCGCCACGCTCCCGAACTTCTCCTGCCTGCCGGTTCCCTGGCCAAGATGCATGCCGCCTTCGACTATGGCGCCGACGCCGTCTACGCGGGCCAGCCCCGCTACAGTTTGCGCGTGCGCAATAACGATTTTTCGACCTTGCAAGCCTTGCAGGAGGGAATTGACGGCGCGCACGCGCGCGGCAAGCAATTCTTTGTCGCCAGCAATATCTTCGCCCACAACGCCAAGCTGAAAACGTATCTGCGCGACATGGAGCCGGTGATCGCCATGCGCCCGGACGCCCTGATCATGGCCGATCCGGGCCTGATCATGATGGTGCGCGACAAGTGGCCGGAGATTCCCGTGCACCTGTCCGTGCAGGCGAACGCCGTCAACTGGGCCGACGTAAAATTCTGGCACCGCATGGGCTTGACGCGCGTGATCCTGTCGCGCGAACTGTCGCTCGACGAGATCGAGGAAATCCGCCAGCGCTGCCCGGAAATGGAACTGGAAGTGTTCGTCCACGGCGCCCTGTGCATCGCCTATTCGGGCCGCTGCCTGCTGTCCGGCTACTTCAATCACCGCGACCCGAACCAGGGCACGTGCACGAATTCCTGCCGCTGGGATTACAAGGTGAAAAATGCCACCGAAGACGCCAGCGGCGACCTGGGCGGCATGCAGGTGGTGCCGCTGGAATTCCACCAGGCGCTGGCCGAGGCCGACAACAACGCGTTTTCCGCCCTGCACCAGCAGCCGCGCCACCCGCTGGCCGACCAGCCATATTTAATTGAAGAAGCCCAGCGCCCGGGCCAGCTGATGCCGATCCTCGAAGACGAGCACGGCACCTACATCATGAACTCGAAGGACTTGCGCGCCGTCGAACACATCGAGCGCCTGGTGAAAATCGGCGTCGATTCGCTGAAGGTCGAGGGCCGCACCAAGTCGCTGTACTACGCGGCGCGCACGGCGCAGGTCTACCGCCAGGCCATCGATGACGCCGTCGCGGGCCGGCCTTTCGACATCGGCCTGCTGGGCCAGCTGCAAGGCTTGGCCAACCGCGGCTACACGGACGGTTTCTACCAGCGCCACCACACGCAGGCGCACCAGAACTACATGCGCGGCGCATCCGAGGCGGACCGCAGCCAGTACGTGGGCGACGTGCTGGGCGTGACGGACGGCTGGGCCAGGGTGGACGTGAAAAACCGCTTCGCCGTGGGCGACCGCATCGAAGCCGTGCATCCGGGCGGCAACCGCGACTTCACCATTACCCGCATGCTGGCCGACGATGGCAGCGAGATCCAGGTGGCGCCGGGCAACGGCCACTTCGTGCGCATCGAACTCGACGGGTCCCTCGACAAGGCCTTGCTGGCGCGCTATTTGTAACCGCCAGTCTGGAGCGCGGGGTGGCGAACCAGTATGTAAGTGTTTGATTTGACAAGAAAAATTCCCGCTGACACAGCCTGAATAATTTGTTTAGGCTTCAACATTGCTATACGATACGGCCACCCTGCGCTTGGGGGCCTTATCGGCATCCCGTGCGTCCCTGACACGTTCACCGGAATCCCCGATGCCACCTGCCACCTCTGCCCTGATCACCAATGACGCCGTCGTCCTCGGCCTGCTCGCCATGACCCTGGGGGGCGTCTTCTGGACCGCCTCCCGCACGAACGGCTTCTGGAAAAAGTTCTATACGTATATCCCGTCCCTGCTGATGTGCTATCTGATCCCGGCGTTGCTCAACACCTTCGGCATCATCGACGGCAACGCGTCCGGCCTGTACGCCGTGGCGCGCGACTACCTGCTGCCCAGTGCGCTCGTGCTGCTGTGCGTGGCCATCGATTTCGGCGGCATCATCCGCCTCGGCCCCAAGGCCATCATCATGTTTCTCACCGGCACACTCGGCGTGATGCTGGGCGCCCTCGTCTCGTTCGAAGCCCTGCGTCTGATCCATCCGGAAACGGTGGCGGGCGACACGTGGCGCGGCATGACGACCGTCGCCGGCTCGTGGATAGGCGGCGGCGCCAACCAGGCGGCCATGAAGGAAGTGTTCGAAGTGGACGCCACCCTGTTCGGCCAGTTCGTCGCCGTCGACGTGCTGGTGGCCAACGTCTGGACGGCCGTGCTGCTGTTCCTGGCGGGCCGCGCGGGCGCCTTCGACCGCTGGACGGGTGCCGATTTGACGGCCATCAATGCGCTCAAGGACAGCATCGAAAGCTACCGCGCCCAGCACGCGCGCGTCGCCACCCTGACGGACATCATGATCATCCTCGGCGTGGGCCTGGGCGTGACGGGACTGTCGCACTTCCTGGCCGGCCCCATCATCAGCTGGATCAATACCTTGCCCGCCGCATGGCGCCTGCAGGATTACAGCCTGACGTCGAACTTCTTCTGGATCGTCGTGCTCGCCACCACCTTCGGCTTGCTGCTCAGCTTTACCCGGGCGCGCAGCCTGGAAGGCGCGGGGGCATCGACCATCGGCTCGGCCATGCTGTACGTGCTGGTGGCCACCATCGGCATGCACATGGACCTCGGCGCGCTGCTCGACAAGCCGTTCTTGTTCCTGCTGGGCCTGATCTGGATCGCCGTGCATGGCGGCTTGATGCTGCTCGTCGCCAAGCTGATCCGCGCACCCCTGTTCTTCATGGCCGTGGGCTCGCAGGCGAACATCGGCGGCGCCGCGTCGGCCCCCGTCATCGCCAGCGCCTTCCACCCGGCCCTGGCCCCTGTCGGCGTGCTGCTGGCCGTGCTCGGCTATGCGCTGGGCACCTACGGCGCCTACATCACGGGCTTGATCTTGCGCAGCATGGCGGGGTGACGCTCCTGGCAGCGCGGTAACGACAACGCCAGCCTTCGGGCTGGCGTTGTCGTTGGTTCTCGAATCAGCTTGCTACCGGCCATCAATAGTTGCTAGGGAGAGACATAAAACATAAATAAATAATAACTTTGTGCTATATATGGCATGAATTGAGATAATATTTTAAAGCAACATATTTTCAAGAAAGTAAATTCTTTAATTGCTTTAAAAGCATCATCGCACGCAACAGGGCATAGCCAGCCTCCCCCCCCACTCATGAATGAACGTTTCCCCACTCCGTTGACTAATATCAAGTCAGTATGGACCGGCAGCATGCGTCCAACGCCCGCAGAAATGCGTGAGTTTCCTTACGATACGTCGTCGTCGCCACTCCCCCATAAAAAGCTATTGGTATGCGCAGCGCCACGCGCATCGAGCAAACGCCTGGCCCGCCTGTTACTCGGCGCAGGGATCGGCGTGCCGCTGGAGTATTTCAACGACAATAGCGTGCAGGCGCTGACGGAGCGCTGGCAAATCAAGAAACAGGATTACCTCGCGCATATTTTTGCCAGGCGTTCTGCGAATGGCCTGTTCGCATCGAATATCCAGTTTCCCCAGATACAAAAGTGGCCGTATCCACACGACTTTACCGCCTTGTTCGAAGGAGCGACGGTCATTCATTTGATCCGCGACAACAAGCTCGCCCAAGCGGCATCCCTGGCGACCTGCATGATCACGGGGCGCTGGGGTTTCGAAGTCGCCCCGGTAACAAAAAATTACTCGACCTGGCGCCTCAAACTGGCGGCGCGCAAGGCCATGCAGCTGATTGCCGTGGATGAACAACTCTGGCAGGACTGGTTCAAGCAACGGGGTATCGAACCGCTCGTCATCAGTACCGAACGTGTCAACCGGCACGATCTGACGCTGATCGATGACATCGCCGCCTTGCTCGGCGTCAATGCCGATGCGGCAAGCGCCCAACGCATGCTGGACGTGGACCAAGGCGCCTACCCAGGGGACCAGGAACTGAAATCGCGCATGCGCACGCTCGTCGAAGAACTTGCGGCACGCGGCTAGTCAACGCCCGGGCTTCCCCGTTTTCATTGAACACACACAACAAGACAGGACGAACATTGAATATCTTTATGGTGCGCCCCACCACTCGCAATATCGGCAACGATCTCATCGGCTACGCTACGGCAGAGCTCCTCTATGAGGTGTTCGGAGCGGCCACCAATGTCGTCAGCATTCCTGCCTTGAAAGGACCGCAATTTGGCGGCCTGGTGCCACGCCAGATTTACGACATGAACCGCCTCGCCGACGCCGTCATCGTGGGCGGCGGGAATCTGTTTGAAAACGGCCAGCTATCCTATGATGCCCAGGCCGTCAATGCCTTGCGCCGGCCGATGATGCTGATGGGGCTATCCCACGGCCGCATCACGGGCCGCGACGGGCAAATGGAAGACCGCACCGATGCGCTCAGCCCGATTGCGATACGGCACCTGGTCGAGCATGCCAAGGTGGCCATGGTGCGCGACACGGGTTCGCAGGAAATCCTCGCCGACCTTGGCGCCAAGGTGACGGTCGGTGGCTGTCCCACGCTGTACCTGCCGCCGAATGCCGAGGGCGATGCCGCCAAGGGCGGCGTGATCATTTCCATCCGTCATCCCATGCGCATGAGCGTTCCGGCCACCTTGCAGTGGCGCATCGCCGAAGACTTGCGCCGCCTGATTGCCGCCCTGCGTGCCGAATATGCGCAACCCGTCTACCTGGCTTGCCACGACTACATCGATCTCGAATTTGCCGCCGGCTTCCCGGAGGCGGCCCCCCTGTACTTTGACGAAGTCAGCCGCTACATCGAAGCGCTGCGCACCTGCAAGCTGCACGTCAGCTACCGCCTGCATGGTTTCCTGCCCTGCCTGGCCATGGGCTCGCACAGCATCAACCTGTCGTATGACGAACGGGGCCGCTCGATGCTGTCGACCATCGGCATGGCGTCGTGGGATGTTGATCTGATGCAAAGTGGCGACTGCGTGAGCGCCATCATGGACCGCGCGCGCTCGGTCGCGCAGTATCGCCGCGCGCGCCAGGACGCCCTGCCGCTGATACAGGAGTTGCGCCAGATCACGGTGCGCGGCTTGCAAACCTTGCGCACCCTGGCATCGGAGCAATGAAGATGAGCGCTCCATCCTCGACACAGGGCGTGTGGCTCAAGTGCCACGTCCGTGAACTCGCCCCGTGGGCAACGATGACCGAGCGCGTGCTCAGCGAAATTATTTCCACGGTCGAACAAATGAAGGGCGCCGCGGCAGCCCAGGTGCTGCGCCAGCATGGCATCGAGCGGCTGCACGAAGTGATCGACACCGACGATGTGACGTCCTTGCGCAACCAGGTGCTGGAACGCTTGCGCCAGCCCTTGCTGGCCATGGCGACGGCCGTCGGCCGCCAGGTCCTGGGCTGGGATGGCGATTTCTATGTGGATGACTATTTGATCCTGCGCATCAACTTCCCCTACGAAGTAGCGCGCAAGACCAATCCGGCGAGCGAAAATCCCGGCATTGGCCGCCTCAGCGCGACCGTGCGCGAGCAATTTCAAGCCCGTAAGGTCATCGACCCCGTGTACGCGCCGAAAGACTATCACCGGGGCCACCCGCCCGCCGCCTGGGCACATGGTCCGCACATCGATAGCTGGGCCGGCCATTCGCGGGACGGACGCAATATCTGGTGGGCCATTGGCGAGGTGCCGGCGGAAGCGGGCATGGTGCTGTATCCGGAACTGGCCAACGCCTCGCTGCCCTGCGAGCGGCGCACGCTGTACCTGCAAGCGGGCTACCGCCTGCCGGTGCCGACTTATCTGCCGCTGGCGGCAGGCGAGATGCTGGTCTTCGATCCAGAAGTGCTGCACGGCACGCACCTCAATACGACGGACGCGACGCGCGTGGCCATCTCCATGCGCCTGAATGCTTCCCGCCCGACCTTCGATCCCGCCTGTTTCTACTCGCGCGAATTCTGGCGCCGGGCCGCCGATATCGAGCAGGGCCACGATGAAGTGCTGCACCTGCGACGCGAAGACAATTTCGGCGCGCCCGTCGCCGCCGCCCCCGTGCAGACGCCGGCAGCCGTTCCCGTCATTGCCGGCCAGCTCGACCAGGCGAACGGCGTCATACATGGCCAGCTTCCTGCTGCCGGGCCCGACACGCAGCGCATCATCGTCGATGCCGCGCCGTATCGCATCATGCTGGTGCGCACCAGCGACGGCACCCGCGCCTACGATGCGGCCTGCCCGCATTACGGCGTGGACCTGGCCGATGGCGGCTGCGACAGCGACAGCGACAAAGTGTATTGCCCGGCCTGTGCCATCTCGTTCGACTTGCAAACAGGAAAATCGTCCTGCCCGTCATTGACACTGCAACCGTATGACATCCGGCAAGACGGCGCAGCCATCCGCATCCGTGTTGCGCCGCCAGAAGCCGTGGCGCCATGAGCGTCGCCCCCGTCAGCGTCATCATTTGCACCAGGAACGGCTGGTCCAGGGGGTTTCTCGACGACACCTTGCAATCGCTGCTGGCCCAGTCCCGGCCCGCGCAGGAAATCTTGCTGATCGACGATGCCAGCAGCGACGGCACTGCCGCTTACGTCCACGCTGCCTACCCGCACGTGACCATCGTGCACAATGCGGGCACCGGCCTGGCGGCCGCCAGGAATACGGGAGTGGCCGCCGCCCGTTGTCCATGGGTGGCCTTCATCGACGACGATGACATCTGGCTGCCTGAAAAACTGGCCGAACAACTGGCACAGGCAGAAGCATCCGACACGCCAGATGCGATTGTGTATGCATCGCAAGTTGCCACGCTTAACAGCCATGGCGGCAATCCCGTGGCCTGGGCAACGCCACGGCAATTTGCCGCCTGGCCCGCCTGCCTGCTGGGTTCTCCCATCCAGCCATCCGGCGTGCTGCTCAGCAAACGACTGCTCTCCCGTATCGGGCCATTCAGCGAACAGTTGAAGGAAGGCGCCGCTTACGACTACTGGATACGCTGCCTGAGTGCCGGCATGTCCATCCACTACAGTAGCAACGTCCTGCTGCACTATCGGCAACATCATCCGCAAATGACCGCAATGTCGCGCAAGCTCGAGCATTTCCTGCATATCGACGCCATGCTCGCGCCGCACCTTGCGCGACTGGCGCCAGCACTGGCCAACAGGATCCGCTCAGCGCGCAAGCTGAACAATCTGCGTTCCCTGCTGAACCATACCGGTATACCGGCAGCAACACGTTACTGGCGCGCCAGCGCCCCTTGCCCGGTGCCCGGCCTGCGCACTCTTTCCTATTTCTTGCTGGATACTGTTGCATGCCGGGCTCCGCACCGGATTCGCCACACGCTGCGGCAGCGCGCCATGCAGCTGCTCATCGGCAAGGAAACGCCCTTGCCCGGGCTGCGCCCGAAACGATCCGGACACCTGACGTAAAGGTCCGCAACGCCAGCATTCACGCTGGCGTTTTTTGTTTTTCGGTCACTTTTTCCACCAGACCACTCTCTGTTTGGCCTCGCCGCTTGATGGGAAAGCGCGCCCCACAATGTAGCAGAAACCCCTCAAAACCAAATTTCCGCACCATTTTCGTGCAAAATCTGCGATGATAGTTGCCCAAATAACCGATTACCTCCATGGAATTCTGATGAAATACGCATCTGCTCACGAGTATGTCCAGCATGTCGCCGCACGCAATCCAGGTCAACCCGAGTTTCTGCAAGCCGTCACCGAAGTCATGGAGAGCTTGTGGCCATTCCTGGAACAGCACCCGAAATACGCGGAACAAGGCTTGCTGGAACGCTTGATCGAGCCGGAACGCGTGGTGATGTTCCGCGTATCGTGGGTCGATGACCATGGGCAAGTGCAAGTCAATCGCGGCTACCGCATCCAGCACAGCATGGCCATCGGGCCGTACAAGGGCGGCATCCGCTTCCACCCGTCCGTGACCCTGTCCGTGCTGAAATTCCTCGCCTTCGAGCAAACGTTCAAGAATGCGCTGACCACGTTACCGATGGGCGGCGGCAAGGGCGGCGCCGATTTCGATCCGAAGGGCAAGAGCCCGGGCGAAGTGATGCGTTTCTGCCAAGCCTTCGTGAGCGAACTGTTCCGTCATGTGGGTTCGGACACGGACGTGCCGGCCGGCGACATCGGCGTGGGCGGACGTGAAGTGGGCTATATGGCCGGCATGATGAAAAAACTCAGCAACCGCGCCGACTGCGTGTTCACGGGCAAGGGCGCCAGCTTCGGCGGCTCGCTGATGCGTCCGGAAGCGACGGGCTACGGCACCGTGTATTTCGCCGAAGAAATGCTGAAAACGCGGGGCCGCTCGTTCGAAGGCATGCGCGTGTCCGTGTCCGGCTCGGGCAACGTGGCGCAATACGCGGTGGAAAAAGCCATGGCCATGGGCGCGAAAGTCATCACCGTCTCCGATTCGAGCGGCACCGTCATCGACGAGGAAGGTTTCACGCCGGAAAAGCTGGCCATCCTGATGGAAATCAAGAATCATCTGTATGGCCGGGTCAGCGATTACGCCGCGCGCACGGGCGTGCGCTTCGAGGCGGGCGTGTCGCCATGGCATGTGCCGGTCGATATCGCCCTGCCCTGCGCCACGCAAAACGAACTGGACATCGACGCTGCCCGCACCCTGATCGCCAATGGCGTGCAGTGCGTGGCCGAAGGCGCCAACATGCCCACCACCATCGAGGCCGCCAAGGCCTTCGAAGCGGCCGGCGTGCTGTATGCGCCGGGCAAGGCCAGCAATGCGGGCGGCGTGGCGACATCCGGTCTGGAAATGAGCCAGAACGCGGCCCGCATATCGTGGCCGCGCGAAGAAGTCGATGCACGTTTGCTGCAGATCATGCAAGGCATCCACGCCGCGTGCAAGCAATACGGCACGCGCGCGGACGGTTCCGTCAGCTATGTGGATGGCGCCAATATCGCCGGCTTCGTGAAAGTGGCCGATGCCATGCTGGCGCAGGGTGTCATTTAACCCCAGGACAGATACGGGGAGCATCTTGAGAATTAACGACACCTGACAAAACCGTAGCGAGCGGAAGAGAGAGGTGGCCGAGAAGCGCAACCGTACTCGGGTACGGTGAACATCGCAGGCCGCCTATATCGACGCGCAGTAGGTTTGGTCAGGTGTCCTACGACATTTCAGGCTTCATCAAACTCTTGCGGCTGATGGTGCGGCCCGATACCATGAACTCGCCGTTGCCACGGTAGTGCAGGGTTTCGGGCAGCTTGGGCGAGGTGGCCACGTGGGCTTTCACGCACTCGAAAATGAAGAAGCCGCCCTTCGGGTTGCCCGCCACCTGGGCCAGCTTGCATTCGAAGTTGGCGTAGCACTCGGCGATCAGGGGCGCGCCCACCTGCTCGGCCGGCTGGGGCGTCAGGCCGAAGGCCGTGAACTTGTCCGTGTCTGCGCCGCTGCAATTGCCGATGGCGACCACCTGGTCGACCATGTCGGCCGTGGGCAGGTTGATCACGCATTCCATGCTGCGCTTGATCATTTCATAGCTGTGGTTCGCGTCGGAAATGAAGCAGCCCAGCAAGGATGGCGTGAATTCCATCAGCATGTGCCAGGCCATGGTCATGACGTCGCTTTCGCCCTGCCACGTTGAACTGACCAGCACCACCGGCCCCGGTTCGAGGAAGCGCCGGATGTCGGCGACGGGGTAATCTTCTTTGTGGTAATTTTTCATGCAGTCTCCAGGACGCGGTACGCCACAGCATAGCCCAACGGCGCCTTGCCGGGCGCGCGGCTGGCCGATGGCAGCCGTATCATCCGCGCCGCGATTTGTGCCATTCATCGCAAAATTCTCCCCAATGGAGATGTTGCACAATAGAATACACTGATCAACTACTCAAGGAAACCGTCATGCGCCCTCTGTTCCTGTTGTCAGTCCTGTCCCTTGCCTGCCTCTCCACCCTCGCGCATGCCGACGAGCAAACCCGCACGGTCGGCGCCTTCAACGCCATCGATATCCGCGGCCCCATCAGCATCGAAGTCGAATCGGGCAAGGAGCAAAGCCTGCTGCTGCGCGGCGACCAGAAATTCCTCAGCGGCGTGATCACGGAAGTGGTCAATGGCGAACTGAAAATTTCCATGAAGGACAAGGACATCAAGAAAACGGAAGGCGACCCGCGCATCATCATCACCATGCCCACCTTGCGCAAGCTGATCGCGGAAGGCGCGGGCGAAAAGATATTGACCAAGCTCAATGGTCCAAGAGTCGACATCAGCTACAAGGGCGCGGGCCGCCTGGCCGCCGATGGCCAGGTCGACTGGCTGCGCCTGAAGGCGCAAGGCGTGGGCGAAGTCGATACGAAAGCCTTGCTGGCAAAAAACGTCGACGTCAATTTCGAAGGCATCGGCTCCGTCAAGGTGTACTCCTCGGGCGAACTGAACGCCGTGGTGCGCGGCATGGGCGAACTGACGTATTACGGCAAGCCGAAGATCGTGCACAAGTCGATCGCCGGCATCGGCAGCGTCAATGCCGCCAAGTAAGATTTCCTAAAACAACAAGGCCATCAGGCCAGGGGAGACCGCATGACCGCAACACCCGAAACCCAGGATAACGATGCGCCGCTGGTGCTGCGCGAAGACGAGGGTGGCCTGGTCACCCTGCGCCTGAACCGTCCCCTGCAATTCAATGCCCTGTCGGAAGCCATGCTGGCTGCGCTGCAAGAGGCGTTCGATGCCGTCGCGCTGCAACCGCACGTGCGCTGCGTGGTGCTGGCCGCCGAAGGCAAGGCTTTTTGCGCGGGCCACGACTTGCGCCAGATGCAAGCCACGCGCCAGCTTGCGTATTATCAAACCCTGTTCGCGCAATGCTCGCGCGTGATGCAAGCCATCCAGGCCTTGCCCGTGCCCGTGATTGCCCGCGTGCACGGCATCGCCACGGCGGCCGGCTGCCAGCTGGTCGCCAGCTGCGACCTGGCCGTGGCGGGCGCGTCCGCGCGCTTTGCCGTCTCCGGCATCAACGTGGGCCTGTTCTGCGCCACGCCATCCGTGGCCCTGTCGCGCAATGTATCGCCCAAGCGGGCCTTCGACATGCTGGTGACGGGCCGCTTCATCGACGCCGACACGGCCGCCGACTGGGGCTTGATCAACGAAACGGTGGCCGATGCGGCGCTCGACGACGCCGTGGCGCGCCTGGCGCAGCAGATCATGGCGAAAAGCCCGACGGCCATCCGCTACGGCAAGCAAATGTTTTACAAACAGCGCCAGCTGCCGCTGGACGACGCGTATGCGTATGCGGGCGACGTGATGGCGCGCAACATGATGGAAGAGGATGCGCAGGAAGGCGTCACTGCCTTTTTAGAAAAACGGCCGCCCGGCTGGGCGACCGCAAAGTAGCTTAACGCTCCTGCTTCATCTGCTGCTGCACGGAAAGACTCAAGGTACCGAGGTCTTCCTTGCCCAGCAGCGGCAATTGCGCCAGCAGCTGCATCAGGGCGGAACTGCCCGTCACGTCCAGCTCGGACGACTGCACCAGCACCGTGCCGGCGCCCGTGAAGTCGATCTGCTTTTCCTCGCCCGACAAACTGAAACCGGTGAGCGCGCCGGCGGCCGAGGCCCAACCCTGCACGTGGGCGTAATCGTAGTGGTACGACGGGCTGGGGCAATCGGCCCAGCCCAGCACGGCCTGCTCATCCACGCGGCACGGCAGTTCGAGGAAATGCACAGGGCCGTTCGACGAGGCGATGACCTTGCCCGTGCCGATCATGGTCAGATAACCGGGCAAGGTCGATTCCTGGCAAATCACATCCTTCGTAAAACCCAGCAGGTTTTTCGCGCGGATGGTCATGTTGGCGTTGTCCAGGTCGTAGCACGCCAGGTCGTTGCCGTTGTCGCCCAGGATCAACTGGCCTTGCCCTTGCGCCACGACAAAGTGGTGCACGTATTTCGGTGCATTGAAGGCATTGCGCACGATCAAATCGAGCACGCTGCTGCCCATGGCTTCGAAGCGCAGTTCGCCATAGAAGGCGATCATCTTGCCCTTGCGAATGAAGATCTGTTCCTTGACGTCGATGACATACGAAAAACGGTTCAGGTTATCGTTCTTCGGCAAGGTATCGGGATTGTAAATCGTCATGGCTTACCTTTCGCTCGCTTGGATGTAGACCGTGCCCTGGCCCGTGAATTTCACCTGGTACGATTCGCCGGACGCCTGGCCGACGAAGGTTTTCCAGTTCAAGTCCGTGACGATGGTCGAGCTCAGCTGCCCCGTGTGGCCGATATACGCTTGCGGGTCGACAAACACGGGCACGTCCGGCGTGACGGGCAAGCCGATGGCATTGCCGTCCGACAAAATTGCCACTTCGCCCGTGCCTTGCAGCGTGGTGGTAAACAAGCCCTGGCCCGAGGCCATGCCGCGCACCACGCCCTGCACGCCGCCCTGGTTGCCGAGGAACATGGTGCCGGCCGTCAGGCGCGCATCGAAGGCCAGCAGGGAATCGCTTTCCACATAAAACGTTTCGCCGCGCACGGGGACGATGGTGACGAACAGGCCGCCCTGCGCATAAAACACGCTGCCCGTGCCGCGCGCCGACATCAGGACATAGCCCTCGTTCGTGACGGCGCGCATGGCCAGGCTTTGCACGCCCTGGCCGGCCAGGAAGGAACGGCTGAACGCCACGTCGCCCTGGTAGGACACCATGGCGCCCTTGCGCGCGAACACTTCTTCATTGCCGAGTTTGACCTCAAGCATCTTTTCATTGATTTGCTGATAGACAGGCATCGCGGGTCCTCGCTGACTTAACGTTCGGCGGGCTGGATGAACACCACGCCCTGGCCTGTGAATTTGTGCTGGTACGATTCGCCCGAGCTCTGGCCGATCATCGTGCGCCAGTTGACGTCGAAAACGAATTCCTGGCGGATATCGCCCTTGAAGCCGACGAAGGCGTCCGGGTCCACGCGCAGCGGGTGCGCGGGCGTCACTTCCAGCATGATCAGGTTGCCGCGCGAAATGACGGCCAGGTTGCCGTGCCCTTCGACGGTGGTGGAAAACAGGCCCTGGCCCGAACTGGCGCCGCGCAGACCCGCAAAGCTGGTGCCCGTCTTCAGGCTCGTGTCGTAGGCCAGCAGGCTGCTGCTTTCGATGGTCAGCTTTTCACCCGTCAACGGAATGACGGTGATTTCGGCCGCATTCTGCGCGAAAAACACGGTGCCCGTGCCGGCTGCCTGCATCACCTGCATGCCTTCGTTCGTCACCTTGCGCTTGAGCGCGCCGAACAGGCCCTCGCCGCCGAGCAGGGATTTTTCAAATTTGATGCTGCCCGTATAGGCGACCATGGCGCCGGCAATCGCCAGCACTTTTTCATCCTGCAGGCGCACTTCCAGCAGGCGGTCGGTATTGGTGCGGAAACTGGTCACGCGCGACTCCCCAAGAATGCCAGGGCACAAAGCCATGGCTATCCGACAAGATACCGTTGGCGTTACCGCCATGCAAGTGCTATTCCTCCCGAACGGGGTGGGTGAATAAAAAAAAGCGTGCCCGGAGGCACGCCTTGCGTTCAAGCAAAGAACGGTTTACTCAGCCAGAACCGGCTTGGCGCCGCGCGCGTTCTGGAACAGCGGCACGGGATCGTTGGTATTGACCTCGACCACCGTGACGCCCTGCACCACGCCAGCCACCTGGTAGCCGACGGCGCCCAGGTGACGCTTGCCTTCGGCCAGGTTGGACCAGCTCAGCGAGACAGTCGCCGTGCCGCCCGTGTAGGCCGTGCCCGGCATCAGCGCCTTGAAGCCGCCATTCGACAAGCCCGGCACCAGCACCCACGACGACAAGGTGTAGTCGGCCTGGCCGTTTTGCGGCGCAAAACCGATCACGCACACCTTGTAGGTGCCAGCGGCGGGCAGGCGCAGTTCCACTTGCTCATTGGAACTTTCATTGCCGCTGCTGCCGACCAGCACATTGGCGGCGTTGTAGACCTCCATGTCCATGTCGGTATTCGCGCCGCCCGTCGTTTCCGCATCGTAGGTGGCAAAGCGCGCCGCCAGGGTGCCGGCCGGGATCACCACATTGTGCACGTTCACGCCCGTGGCGCCGCCCGCCTTGCAGGCGGCCGATGCGGCGGCGCCCGTCGTCGCTTGGCCGATCGTGCGCGCCTGGCGCACGGCTTCGACGAGACCCGACTTGACGCCCACCAGCGCGCCCGAGAAGCCCGTGCCCAGGGTCAGCACCTTGCTGCCCGTGGCCGCTTCGCTGCTGACCAGCGGAATGGCCACCAGCGCCGTGCCGCGCGCCGTCAGCGGGCTGCGCACCGTGTGCGTGCCATCCGTCCAGCTCAGGGCGCCGTAGGTCCAGGTATTGGCCGGCGCCGTGGTGCGCGTCAGCTTGACCTGGTACTGGCCCTTGGCGCCCGGCGCCAGGCTCAGGCTCGTTGGCGTCACCGCCACCGTATAGCCGGGCAAGCTGGCCGAGACGTTGTAGACGGCGCTGCTGGCGCCCACGTTGGTCACCGTGCGCGTCAGGGTTTGCGTGCCCAGCACGTTGGCCGCCGTCAGCGACGCCAGGTTCAGGTTATAGGCCGCGATGGTACCGATGGCCTGGCACGTGGCGGCGCTGTAGACCTTCAGGTTCAGGCCGCACAGGAAGCGCGCATAGTCGATTTCCGACATGTCGTACACGAGGCCAGGATCGGCCGCGCTGTTCGGCGCGATGTGGCCGGCGCCCTGGCCCCACGGCAGCTGGCCCGAGTTCTTCGCCGTGGCATCCCACGACACGGAACCGTTCAAGCCGTCCGAATAGGTGCTGAAGGCCGTCGTCATCAGCGCCGACTTGATGGCCGCGGGCGACCAGTCAGGATGCTGCTGCTTGAGCAATGCCGCCACGCCGGCCACGTGCGGGCTGGCCATCGAGGTGCCGGAATAGAAATCCCATTCGGCCGCCGGCGCCACGCCGCCCGCTGCCACGGCATCGCGCTGCGCCTGCGTCAGGTCGGCCGTCACGCCGGCCAGCACGTTGGTGCCGGGCGCCGAGAGATCCGGTTTCAGGATGTTCGCGTTGGCCACGTTCGGGCCGCGCGAGGAACGGTCGCTGACGATCGGCGCCAGCACCGTCGTGTCGGCGGTGGTGTGGATTTCGCCCAATGCCGCCGTGCCGTCGGGCGTCGCCGCCATGAAGGCCTTCAGCGCGTCGCCCTGCGCCTGCGCCAGGTGCACGGTCGACAGCGCGTGCGCCTGGTTGATGACGGTGTTGGCGCCGCCGGCCACGTTGGCGATGATCACGCCCGCCGCACCCGCCGTTTTGGCGTTCGCGCTCTTGTTGACCAGCACGTTGCCGCCACGGTCGCACACGAGTATCTTGCCCGCCACTTTCGCCGGGTCCAGATACGCCGACGTGGCATCGGCCACGCCGAAGCAGCGCAGCAAGTTGACATCCGTCGGCAGCACGCCGGCCAGGCCCGCGTCGCGCGACTGGATCAGCGGCAGCGCCGGGGTATTCGCATTGCTCGATGCGCCTTCCAGTTTCGTGCCGCTGCTAAGAGTGACGTTGGCCGCGTACAGGCGGTTGTGGGTGGAATTGGCCACCGTCGCCAGCCACGGGCTGATGTGCGACACGGGCGCCGGCACGTCGGGCGCGGGCGTGGCCGGGCCGGAATTGCCGCCCGATGTGGCGACAAACACGCCGGCTGCCGCCGCGCCGAGGAAGGCCACTTCCGTCGGTTCGTCGAAAGCGCCGCCGCCCGCGTTCGGGCCGATGGAGAAGTTGATGACGTTCACGCCATCCTTGACCGCCTGGTCGATGGCGGCCACGCTGTCGGCCGTGGCGCAGCCGTTGCGGCCCGTCGAGGCGGCCGTCCAGCACACTTTATAGGCGGCGATGCGGGCGCGCGGCGCCATGCCGGACGCCTTGCCCAGCGAGACGCCGTTCGAAGTGGCCAGGGCGCCATTGTTGCCGCCCGCCGTGGACGCCGTATGCGTGCCATGGCCGCCGTGCCCCGTCAGGCCGGCGACGGAATCGCGCGGCGACATGAATTCCGTCCAGTGCAGCGCCGACGTGGCGGCGCGGTAGTAGCGCGCGCCGATCAGCTTATTGTTGCAATTTTCGGCGCTAAAGCCTTCGCCCGTCTGGCAAGTGCCCTGCCAGCTGGCCGGCGGCGCGCCATACACGACGTTGTTGCCGCTGTGGCTGGGCACGCCGTTCTCGTCGAGGCGGTCGGCAAAGGCCGTGTTCTCGGGCCAGATGCCGCTGTCGACGATGCCGATGATGATGTCTTCGCCCGCGTGCGCCTTGCCGCCCAGCTGCTCCCAGATGCCGCCCGGCTTGTCCAGGCCCAGGAAGCTGGGCGTGTAGCTGGTGTCGAGCTGCAGGATGGAATCGGCGCTGATGCTGGCCACGCCGCTGTTTTTCTTCAGGGCGCGCACTTCATCGTCCGTCAGCAAGGCGGAAAAGCCGTTGAAGACGACGCTGTACTGGTGCGTGATTTCCGCCGCGCTGACGGTGCCGGCCACGGCGGCCTGTTTGGTGTCGAGGTAGCTCAAATAGGCCTGCACGTCGGCCGCGCCCACGTTGATGCGCGCGCCCGGGGCCGGCTTGGTGGCGGCCAGGCCGTCGACCTGGCCCGTGTAGGTGGCGGCCGGCTTGTCGACCAGTTGCACGATGTAGGAGCGGCGTTCCTGCGCCTGCGCCGCTTGCGCCAGGCTGGCGGCCAGCAAGAGGATGCCGAGTGAAACGGGACGTAATTTCATCTCATGCTCCTTGCACGGTGGAGGCGGCGAACTTGCCGCTGCGGCGGCGCGACAGCATGCCGATGGCGCCCAGTCCGGCCAGCATCAGCATGTAGGTCGACGGTTCCGGCACGGCGCTGATATTGATATTGTCGAGCGCAAACTGGCCCTGGTTGAAGGCGGGGAAATCGAGGGAGTTGCTGCACGCGCCCGTATCGTTGAAGATGCACGCGTTGAAGCTCAGGCCCGTAAACGCATAGTTGCTGAAACCGCCCAGCAGGGAAGCGCTCTGGAAATGGTAATTGCCATCGCTGCCCTGGCCGGGAAACGCCAGCGAGGTGCTGATCACCTGGCCGTCGCTGAGGGTGCCGCTCAGCTGCAGCTGGCCCCAATTCTGGTTCGGCAAGCCGGACACGGGGGCGATAAAGGAATAATCGAAACCGGCCAGGGTGAATGCCTGGTGGTCGGCGCGCGTGAAATTCACGCCGCCATCGTTGAGGATAGCCAGGTAATTGCCGGTGGCGCCCTGCGGGCAGGCGGCGATATCGCACGACGAACCCACGCGGCCATCGAGGATGGCGCCCACGCCGCTGACGCCGCCGCCGGCCGCCGTCGTCGGGTCGGCCAGGAACAGCAGGTTGTAGCTCGACGTATTGAGCGTCTGGCCGCTTTCATACACGTCGGGACGCAAGTTGTCGAAAGTCAGGACACCGGCCAGGGCCGGTGCCGAGCCCAGCACGGACAAGGTGGCCAGCGCGGCAAGGACGGCGACGCGACCGCGGGTAGCGGGCGGATTGGCGGTGGCGGGCGATACCCGCGCATGTGATAAACGATTCATTCTATTCCCTTGATTGTTGTGGATAGATAGGTCGGCAGGTCTGGCGCCCGCTTTCAGCTTTTTCACAAAAGTGTCAACAAATATAGCAAATCGTATAAAACAAATATCATATTTTTAATATCATTTATTTATTTTTTATCTAACTCCGCGAAACTTTGTTTTGTTTTATCTATGAAAGTTTGAGGAATCTCAACGTTACATTTGAACAACAAGAGCGCACACTGCAGACGCGTACGCCAGCGGACCGGCCCGACTTCGGATAAGCTCGAAAACCGCGCCTGCCGCGTCGTCCTCCCCGTCACATCGCGGTACACCTGTTCCATCCTGGAACACTTGCCTGTCCCCTCCGCCCCGCATGAGCGGCCCCTCGCGCCCTTGCGCCGATGGCATGAAGCTTGCACAACAAGAAGATCGACCGTGCTCAGGGAGCAGCATCATGGAACACCATCAATTTGGCGCCCAGGCAAGCGCGCACGCCCGGCCGCGCCGGACCGTCCTGCTGTGCTGCGCACTGGCGCTGGCTTTTTTCCTGCTGGCCGCCAGGCTGGACCTGGCCGAACGGCTGACGCAGTCGCTCTGGCGCCAGGAACATTGGCAGCTCGATGAACTGGCCCTGAGCCTGCTGGTGCTGGTGCTGGCGCTGGCCGGCTTTGCCCTGCGGCGCGGCCGCCAGGTGGCGCTGCTGCTGGCGCAAAACCGCGCCCTCACGCAGCGCCTGCTGCGCGCGCAGGAAGAGGAGCGCTGCGCGCTGGCGCGCGAGCTGCACGATGAAGTGGGACAGGACTGCACGGCCATCCGCGCCGCCGCCAGCTACATCCTGCGCGCGCGCGAGGGCGACCAGGCAAACGTGCAGGCGTGCGCCGCCAGCATCGCCCGCTCGTCGGAAGCGCTGCACGCGATGGTGCGCACGATGCTGCGCCGGCTGCGCCCGCCCGTGCTCGACAGCCTGGGATTGGCGCCGGCGCTGCAGGCGCTGTGCGACAGCTGGACCCAGCAGCACGGCATCGCCTGCCATTTCGCGCCGCACGCCATCCCCGCCGGCCTCGACGACAGCACCGCCACCGCCATCTACCGCCTGGTGCAGGAAGGCTTGACGAACGTGGCGCGCCACGCGGGCGCCGACCGGGCCACGGTGGAATTGCGCGCCGATGCGCACGGCTTGCTGCACCTGGCCATCGAAGACAATGGCCGGGGTTTGCGCCAGGACAAGACGCCAGCAGACGGTTTCGGCATGCTGGGCATGCGCGAGCGCGTGGCGGGCTTGCGCGGCCACATCCGCTGGATCAGCGCGCTGGGCAACGGCTTGCGCATCGAAGTGGCCCTGGCGGCACGGTGCGTGGCATGAGCGCCATGAACGCCATGCACAGCGGCATGCGGCCGATCCGCGTGATGCTGGTGGACGACCACCCGGTAGTGCGCACGGGCTACCGGCGCCTGCTGGAACAGGGCGGCGACATCGCCGTCGTGGCCGAGGCGGGCAATGGCGAAACGGCGTATGGCTTGTACCAGGAGCACGCGCCCGACGTCTGCGTGACGGATTTGTCCATGCCCGGCATCGGCGGCCTGGAATTGCTGCGCAAGCTGCTCGCGCGCGACGCGGGCGCCCGCGTGCTGGTGTTTACCATGCACGACACGCCCCAGCTCATCGCGCGCGCGTTTGACGGCGGCGCCTGCGGCTTCGTCAGCAAGCAGGCCGACCCGGAACACCTGGTCGACGCCGTGCGCGCCGCCCACGCGGGCCGGCGCTACCTGGACCCGCACAGCGCGCCCGGCGTACTGCAAGGCACGGCCAACATGGAAGCGGACCGCTTGAGCAGCCTGAGCCAGCGCGAATTCGAAATCTTCCGCCTGCTGGCCGAAGGCCGCAGCGCTGCCGACTGCGCCCGCCTGCTGCACGTGAGCTGCAAGACGGTGGCCAACCACCAGACTTGCATCAAGGAAAAGCTCGACGTGCCCGGCCCCGCCGCCCTCGTGCACCTGGCGCTGCGCAATGGCATCATCGAGCAAGTCCATCCTTAAAACGCATAGCGCACGCCCACATTCACGCTGCGCGGCGCGCCGGCCGCATAGAACGTCGCATTGACCATCGGATAGTCGCCGTTCACGGCGGGCAACGGGCGGGCGGCGAAATTGCCGTTGGCGTCGAAACCCGTCGCGCCCAGCTGGGCCGCCGTCGCATATTTCCGGTCGAACAGGTTATTCACCTGGGCAAACACGCTGAGCCGTGGCGTCAGCTGGTATTTGCCGTTCAATTCCACCACGGCATAGCCTCCGCTCTTGCCCGCGCCCAGGTAGGCTGGCCCGCCCGCCTGGTGCGCATTGTTTTCATTGCCGCGCGCATAGGCGCTGGAGACGGCCGTCATGGCCAGGCCCACCGTCCAGTCGCGTCCGCCCTGAATATCCACATGCGCCTTCAGGATATGGCTGGGCGTCAAGGGAATGCGCTTGCCGGGCGTGATGACGATATTGCCTTCCAGGCCGGGCGCGTCCGCATCGCTGCTGCTGTTGGCGCTGCCGTTGACGAGCTCCCGGCTTTGATACGTCGCCTGCAGCCACGTGTAGTTGACGCCGAAGTCCAGCATGCCCGCCTTGCCATCCAGCGCCAGCTCCACGCCCTGGTGGCGCGTCTTGCCGAAATTCTTGAAATAGCCAAACCCCGCCTGGTTGTCGGCCACGAACAGGATATCGTCGTGATTTTCCGCGCGGAACACGCCGGCGCTCCAGCGGGCCACCTCGCCCCACTGGCCGCGCACGCCCGCTTCCCACGTCTTCGTGATGACCTGCTGTAATGGCGGGTCGCCGGCCATGGCGTTGGGCAAACGGCACGGATTTTCCGGATCGGCGCAACCGAGTTCGATGGCCGTCGGCGTGCGGCTGCCTTCGTTGTAGCCGAAATAGGCGCCGATGCCGGCCACTGGCGCATACGCCAGGCCGATGGCGGGATTGAAGCGGCTGAAACGGTGGTCGCCGTCCAGCGAACCGCTGCCGCCGCCGGGCGTGATGGCGTCGCGGTTGCGCACCGTGCTGCGGTTGTAGCGGCCCGAAACGGTCAACGTTAAATCTTGAGTGAACGCCATGCTGTCGCTCGCATACACGCTCCACGTGCGCATGCGCCCGCTCAAGTCGACCCGGTTGTCGACGGGCGTGCCGTCGTCATCGATTTCCGTGCCGTCGGCAAAGAAGTTCACAGGCGTGATGCTGCGGTCCGGATTCAGGTAGCCGAACTGGCTCGTCTGGCGGAACGTGGCGTGGCTGGCATCGAAGGCGGCACCGGCCGTGACGGCATGGCGCGCTCCCGCCAGCTCGGCCAGCGCGGTGAACTGGCCCGAAAACCCATAGTTTTCCTGCCGCGTATGGCTGCGGTTGAGCATGCCATTGCATTTTTCGGCCGGCTCGTCGTTCAGCAGCACATTGGCGATGCAGCGCCATTTCGGGAAGGGTGTATTGGCCGCGTTCGCCCCGCTGGCGGGAAAGCCCGTGTAGCCGGCCGCCGCCAGGGCCGCCCGCTCGGCCGCTCCCGGCTGGTAGACGGACTGGTCGAGCGACTCGTCGTTCAAGTCGCCATTGAACGTGTGCGTATCGATCTTGCGGTAGTACACATTGCCCGACAGCAGCAAGGCCGCGCCGGCCTGGTGCTTGCCCGTCACGTTCAGCAGGGTCGACTTGTTTTCCGTCAAATCCGGCTTGGTATACACGCTGCGGTAATCGCGCGCCAGCATGCGCTGTTCCTGCAAGCCGTTGCCCGTCAGCGCATTGTCCGCGTGGGCCACGGTAACGGCGATATCCGTGCGCGCATCGCTCCAGCCCAGCTTGCCAAACACCTGGCGCACGTCGGACGGCGAATCGTCGCGCCAGCCGTCTTCCTTGAAGCGGTTGCCCGTCACATACCAGTGCCAGCCCTGCGCATTGCTGCCGCCATGCTCGACCTCGACGGCGCGCCGTTTGTCGGAACCCAGGCGCGCTTCGATGGCGGTGCCGGGGCTGCTGCGGCCATCCTTGGTTTGCAGCGCCAGCGCGCCGCCCAGGGTATTCAAGCCGAACAGAGGGTTCGAGCCGGGCATCAGGGTCAGCGAAGCGATGGCCATGCGCGGGATCAAGTCCCAGCTGACGACGTCGCCGAACGGCTGGTTCAGGCGCATGCCGTCGAGGTAGACGGACAACCCTTGCGGCGTGCCCAGCAGGGGCGACGCCGTGTAGCCGCGGTAGCTGACGTCGGGCTGGAACGGGTTGTTCTGTACCTCGTTCACGACGACGCTGCCCAGGTTGCGGCGCAGGAAGGCGGAGAGATCGAGCGCGCCGCTGCGGGCGATCTGCTGCGCGCTGGCCGTCTGCACGGGCGCGGCCAGGGTGTCGCGCGGCTGGTCCACGGTGGGCAGCGGCATGCTGCCCGTGATGATGACGGTGGGCAAGTCACCCGAAGTGGCCAGGCTGGCGTCAGCGGCAAGGTCGGCGGCCTGCGCCTGGCACAGCGCCATGGCGGCGGCGGCCAATAAAGTCAGTTTCATGCGTATCCCCAGTTTTATCGTGGTTTTTATTACTGTCCAGTATCGGACAGCCACCATCGGGGAACCAGGGAAAAACTCCCGCCGTGCGGGGGAACTAGCGTTGCAAGGGCAAATAACTCTGTTTGAGCTGGCGCAACACGAAACTCGATTTGCTGTGGCGGATGCCGGGGATTTTATATAAGCGCTCGCGCAGCAGGCGTTCATAGTCGCGCGTGTCGCTCACCGCAATGCGCAGGTAGTAATCGTAGTCGCCCGAGACGAGGAACGCTTCCAGCACTTCCGGGATCATGGCCAGCGCGTGGCCGAATTCGAACAGGGCCTGGTCGGAATGGTCGTCCAGGGTCACTTGCACGATGACGGTGTCGGCCAGCCCCACCTTGGCCGCGTTGACATTCACCGTATAGCCTTCGATGACGCCATCGTCTTCCATGCGCTTGATGCGCGCCCAGCACGGCGACGAGGTCAGGCCCACCTTGGCACTCAGGTCGTGCAGGCTGATGCGGGCATCCTGCTGCAGGGCCGTCAGGATGGCGAGGTCGAATTTATCCAGCTTCATTCTGTCATATCCTTATTTCACAGCAAATTTTACTGAATATCGCATTCTATACGAGAAAACCAGCAGCCTTTTCTGCTGCATAAGGCAGAAAATAAGGCCATGAAACCCGATCCCGCTCCCCTCCTCGCTCCCGCCGCCGATCTTGCGCCGCGCAACGGCGCCAGCACCCTGATCGACACCCTGCTGGCCCTGGGCGTCGACACCGTCTTCGGCTACCCGGGCGGCGCCGTGCTGCCCCTGTACGACGCGCTGCACGCGCAGCCCCGCCTGCGCCACGTGCTGGTGCGCCACGAACAGGCGGCCGTGCACGCGGCCGAAGGTTATGCGCGCAGCACGGGCCGGCCTGGCGTCGTCTTCGTCACCTCCGGCCCCGGCATGAGCAACACCACCACGGGCTTGCTCGACGCCCTGTGCGATTCGGTGCCCGTCATCTGCATCAGCGGCCAGGTGGCCAGCACCAGCATCGGCACCAACGCCTTCCAGGAATGCGACGCGCTGGGCATCTCGCGCCCCGTCACCAAGTGGAACCGGCAAATCCGCGCGGCCGAGGAAACGGCCGTCGTCGTGCACGAAGCATTTATCCAGGCCACGCAGGGCCGGCCCGGCCCCGTGCTGGTCGATTTTCCCAAGGATCTGCAGCTGGCGCCCGTCACGCAGCACGCGCCGCTGCCGCCCGCCGCATCTGCCGCCGCCCTGCCGCAGCCCGCCGACCTGGAACGGGCCGCCAGCCTGATCGCCGGCGCGCGCCAGCCCGTGTTCTATGGCGGTGGCGGCCTCGTCAATTCCGGCCTGGATGCCTGCGCCGCCTTCCAGCAACTGGTGAAACTGGCCGCCGCGCCGTGCACCCTGACCTTATTGGGCCTGGGCGCCTTTCCCGCCTCGCACCCGGCCTTCCTCGGCATGCTGGGCATGCACGGCACCCTGGAAGCGAACTTGGCCATGCACCATGCGGATCTGATCGTCTGCGTCGGCGCCCGCTTCGACGACCGGGTCACGGGCCGCCTGGATGCGTTTTGTCCTGGCGCAAAGGTCATCCACATCGACATCGACCCGGCCTCCATACACAAGGTGGTGCGCGCCGACGTGGCCCTGCGCGGCGACTGCGCCCCCGTATTGGCCGCCTTGCTGGCGCAGCTGCGCGGACGCCTGCTGGCGGACCGCCAGCCGTGGTGGCAGCGCATCGACGCCTGGCGCGCCCAGGACAGCCTGGCGTTCGACGATACGCCGGAGGTGATCGCGCCACAGGCGCTGATGCGGCGGCTGCAGGCGGCGCTGGACGGCATGGACGGCGGCGACGTCATCGTCTCCACCGACGTGGGCCAGCACCAGATGTGGGCGGCGCAGCACTTGCGCTTCGAGCAGCCGCGCCGCTGGCTGACGTCAGGCGGCGCCGGCACCATGGGCTATGGCTTGCCGGCCGCCATCGGCGCGCAGATCGCCCATCCGGGCAAGCGCGTCGTGTGCGTCAGCGGCGATGCGTCGATCTTGATGAATATCCAGGAACTGGCCACGGCCGTGCAGCACCGCCTGCCCGTGAAAGTGGTGCTGTCGAACAATGGCTACATGGGCATGGTGCGCCAGTGGCAGGAACTCATCCATGGCGGGCGCTACAGCCACAGCTACACGGAAGCGCTGCCCGATTTCGTCGCCCTGGCGCGCGCGTTCGGCTGGCAGGCGCGCACGGTGAGCCGGCGCGAGGAGCTCGACGCGGCACTGGCGGCCTGCCTGGCATCGGAGGGCCCGTACTTCCTCGACGTGCGCGTGCATGGCGCGGAAAACTGCTTCCCCATGATGGCGCCCGGCGCGGGGCACCATGAAGTGACCTTGCGCAAAGGCGTCGTCTACACCGGGTAACAAATCCTGTTCAACTCCACACCCTGTATATCCAGTAGCTTTCATCGTCGCGCATGGCGCGCGCCAACTCGGTGGGGCTCAAGCCCGTGATTTCGCGCGTCTCGCGGCAAAAATGGGCCTGGTCGGCGTAACCGCCGCTGGCGGCGACGTCGGACCAGGACGCCGTGCCCTGCAGGATGGCGCCGCGCTCGTCGAGAAACAGCTGTTCCGCGCGGCGCATGCGGCGCAAGGTGCGCATGGGCTGGCCGGCCCAGGCCTTGATGCGGCGCTCGATATTGCGCGCGCTGCTGGCCAGGCCCGTCGATGCCGCCTGCACGGCCAGGCGGCGCACCCAGTCCTGCACGGCGCCGGCCGGATGGTCGCCGCTCTTGCGCGCCAGCGCCCAGCGCGGCGCGAGAAAATCCTCCACCAGCCTGACGCGGACCGCATCGTCGGGCGCCGCCAGCACGGCGTCCGACAGGGCCAGCCAGTCCCCATCGAACAGCGCGTCGAGCGGGCGGAACTGGTCCAGCAAGCCATCCATCGAGACGCCCGACAACGCATGCAGGGCGGCCGGGTAGAACATCACCACAAACGTATGCACGGGGCCGGGGTTGTAGCTGACCAGCGGATACGAGCGGGGGCCGCCGAACAGCGCGGGCGGCATGCGCACGTCCCGCAGCGACAGGCCCGGCGCTGCCGCTTCCACGTCGCCCGCGACGGTCCAGACGATGCTGCACATGGGCGCGGCGGGAAAGCGGTTCAGGCGCTGCGCCGGCGGCAACGGCGCGCAGCCCGTGGTGTCGCGCACGAGGAAGGCTCGCACGCAGGAAGCGAGCGCCGTGCGCGGCGCGATCAGGCGGGTCAGGGGCGTAGGGGCGGCAGGCATGGCGACGATTGTACCGGCAATTTCCGGCCGCGCCCGATGTCGTATTCGTTCAAGACGCGGACGCGCAAGCGCGCTACAGTGAAGTCATTGTCGCCATCCACCAGGAGTACGCCATGCCCCCGCTCGATCACGCCGCCGCGCCCGCCACCACGGCCCTGCGCCAGATTCGCCGCCTGCCGGGGCCATTCGCCCTGCCCATCGTCGGCAACAGCCTGCAGATCAAGCTCACGCGCATCCACCGCGACGTGGAAGAGTGGGTGCAGCGCTACGGCCCCTACCTGCGCGCCTGGTTCGGCCGCACCCTGGTGCTGGTGGTGGCCGACAGCGAGGCCGTCGCCGCCGTGCTGCGCGACCGGCCCGACGGCTTTCGCCGCCCCCTGAGCAGCTCCATCGTTTCCGAGGAGATGGGCGGCATCCCCGGCCTGTTCCTGGCCGAGGGCACGGAATGGCGCAACCAGCGCCGCATGGTCATGGCCGGCATGGCGCCCGGCACCGTCAAGGCCTACTTCCCGGCGCTGGCGACGGTGGCGCAGCGCCTGCAGCGGCGCTGGCATCTTGCCGCCTCGCAAGGCCAGGCGATCGACCTCGATGGCGACCTGAAACGCTACACGGTCGACATCATCGCCGGCCTCGCCTTCGGCACGGAGGTCAACACGCTGGAAGCGGGCGAGGACGTGATCCAGCGGCACATGGACGCCATCCTGCCCGCCGTGGCGCGGCGCAGCCTGTCGATGTTCCCGTATTGGCGCTACGTCAAGCTGCCCGTCGACCGCCGGCTGGACCGCGACGTGGCGGCCCTGTCCGCCGCCGTGGCCGACCTGGTGCAGCAGGCGCGCACGCGCATGGCACGCGACCCGGCACGCCGCGAGCATCCGCCCAACCTGCTCGAAGCGATGATCGCCGCCGCCGACGAAAAGGACAGCGGCGTGAACGACCGCGCCGTGGCCGGCAATGTGCTGACCATGCTGCTGGCGGGCGAGGATACGACGGCCAATACGCTGTCCTGGATGATTTACCTGTTGCAACGCCATCCGCACACCCTGGCGCGGGCGCGCGAGGAAGTGCGGCGCCTGGCGCCCGACGCGGCCCGCTTCACGATCGAGCAGATGGATAGCCTCGACTACCTGGGCGCCTGCGCCAGCGAAGCCATGCGCCTGAAGCCGGTGGCCCCCTTCCTGCCCGTCGAGGCGCTGCGCGACACGGTCATCGCCGATATCGCCGTGCCGGCCGGCACCCTCGTGTGGTGCGTGATGCGCCACGATACGGTATCCGATGCGCACTTTCCCGACGCGCAAGCCTTCCAGCCCGAACGCTGGCTGGCCGAGGGCGGCGAGGCGAACAACAAGCGCGCTTCGATGCCCTTCGGCGCCGGCTTGCGCACGTGTCCGGGCCGCTACCTGGCCTTGTTGGAAATCAAGATCGCCATGGCCATGCTGCTGGGCAGCTTCGACATCGCCGGCGTCGACACGCCCGATGGCGGCGAGGCGCAGGAACTGATGGGTTTTGTAATGTCGCCCATCGGCTTGACGCTGCGCCTGGCGCGGCCGCAGTGATACCATGGGGGAAGTCCCATTCATTCGACCTCCCCATGACCATCCGCCTGGAATCGCCGCAGCAAGCCGACGTGCAAACCCTGATCGCCGAGCTTGATGCATATCAACAGACCCTGTATCCGGCCGAGTGCGTCTACTCGCTGGACCTGGCGTCCGTGCCGTCCGATACCCTGCTGTTTGCCGTCGCCCGCGATGCGGCGGGCACGGCGCGGGCCTGCGGCGCCATCGTCGTCACGCCCGCTTTCGGCGAGCTCAAGCGCATGTACGTGCACCCTGACAGCCGGGGACTGGGCCTGGCAAAACGTTTGCTGGCCTTGCTGGAAGAGCAGGCGCTGGCGCGCGGCTGCCGCTTGCTGACCCTGGAAACGGGCATCCACCAGCCCGAGGCGATCGCCCTGTACGCGCGCCACGGCTACCAGCGGCGCGGACCGTACGGCGACTATCCCGACGACCCATTCAGTGTCTTCATGGAAAAACCGCTGCAGGTGGCCGCATGAGCGCGCCCAGCGACAGCCTGCTCGACATCCGCGCGCGCCTGCGCGCCTTTGCCGACGAGCGCGATTGGGACCAGTTCCACACGCCGAAAAACCTGGCCATGGCCCTGTCCGTGGAAGTGGCGGAATTGGCGGAACACTACCAGTGGCTGGCCACGGGCGCGGATAGCGAACTGGACGAGGCGAAGCGCACGGGCATCCGCCACGAACTGGCCGACGTGCTGATGTACCTGGTGCGCCTGGCCGACAAGAGCGGCGTCGACCTGCACGCGGCCGTGCTGGAAAAGATGCAACTGAACGCACAGAAATACCCGGCGCAGCAGGTGCGCGGCGACGCGCGCAAATACAGCGAGTACTGATAGCGAGTGCTGACACGCCCACCCGTGCGTGGCGGATGCGAAAAAAGGCGTAGCATCAAGCCATGCGTATTTATCGATTACTGCTGATCATAGGCTTGCTCCATGGCCCTATTGCGCTGGCGCAAACCGCGCCCGTGCCGCAGGTGAAGGTGGACGCCACGCGCGACCCCGTCGACAAGTCCTACCGCAAGATGCTGCAGGGCGTGGACCGCTTCGAGCGCGACCATGCGCTGGCGCCGCAGGCCGTGCTGCGCTTCCGCTTGCTGCCGCGCCAGCCCGGCGTGGACATGGCCGGTGTGCAGCTGCGCATCGCCGGCGACACGGTCAGCATCCCCTTGCCCTTGGCCGAAGACAACAGTTTTGCCCCCGTGCGCAATGCGCAAGCGGCGCGCGAAGACGCCGTGCTGCTGGCCAACCGCAAGGCCACCACCATGAGCTGGCGCGCGCAAGTGATCACGCCCGGCTTGCCGCCCGGCACGCGGCGCCTGGGCGACCTGCGCCTGGAATGCCGCGCCGGCATGGATTCCGGCCTGATCTCGAACGACCCGCAAATCATCGCCTGGCTATCCAGCATGCTCTACAGCACAGATAAAGTGTGTTCCGAGCCGGATGGCAATTATCTGTTCTTCACGGACCGTCCCCTGTTCGGCGTGACCCTCGTGCATGGCGAACGCCGCCTGGCGCTGCCGTTCACCATGCTGTACGCGGGCGGCGAGCAAACGCCCGCCTCGCTGCCCTATTGCGATTGCCAGGTCTTGCTTGATCGCACGTATTACGCGCCCTTGTGGGATAGCAACTGGCCGGACGACACCCTGCTGGAATTTACTTACATGGACGAGGTGGCGCCATGAAGTGGCTGTCGCTGGTCTTGTTGACGCTGCTGGCCGCCTGCTCCGGCACGCGCGCCTTGCAAGCAAGCAAGAATGTTCCCTACGCCACCCTGGAGCAAGCCGTGCAGCCGGGCAGCAGCACGCGCGAACAGGTGCGCGCCGCGCTGGGCGACAGCACGTCCATCCGTTTCGACAGCGGCAAGGAAGTGTGGATGTACACCTATCCGGCGGCCTCGGGCGCGCAGGGGGAATATGTGATTCTGTTTGGCGGGGATGGGGTGGTGAAGCAGGTGCGCGGCGGCGAGGTGTACCGGGTACGGAAGTGATTCCCGCCAGCATGGCGCTGGCGGGAGTGGCATGCTTATCGTGCCTTCAGCAAGGCCCGCGACGCGACGCCCGCGCCCACGCTGCGGCCCACGCCGGCAACCTTGCGCTTGGGCGACGCCTTCAGCTTGAAGATGCCGATCGACTGGGCCACGCTGTCGGTGCGCTGCGCCAGGTTGGTGGCGGCCGCGGCCGCCTGCTCCACCAGCGCCGCATTCTGCTGCGTGATGCCATCCATGTGGATGACGGCCTGGTTGACTTGCCCGATGCCCTGGTTCTGCTCGCGTGTGGTCGAGGAAATCTCGTCCATCACTTCCGTCACGCGGGCTACCGAGGCGATCACTTCCGCCATGGTGGCGCCCGCATTGCTGGTCAGTACGCTGCCCGCGTTCACGGTGGCGATCGAATGGTCGATCAGGTTTTTCACTTCTTTCGCAGCCGTCGCCGAGCGCTGCGCCAGGCTGCGCACTTCGCCGGCCACGACGGCGAAGCCGCGGCCATGCTCGCCCGCGCGGGCCGCTTCCACGGCCGCGTTCAAGGCGAGGATATTCGTCTGGAAGGCGATGCCGTCGATCAAGCCGATAATGTCGAGAATCTTGCGCGACGAGCTGCTGATCTCATCCATCGTGGTGACCACTTCGCTGACGATGGTGCCGCCCTTGGCCGCCACGGTGGACGCCTGCGCCGCCAGGTCGTTGGCCGTGGCCACGTGGTCGGCGCTGTTCTGCACGGTTGACGTCAGTTCTTCCATGCTGGCCGCCGTCTGCTCCAGGCTGGACGCCTGCGATTCCGTGCGGCTGGACAAGTCCATATTGCCCGTGGCAATTTCCGCCGTGGTGATGCGGATATCCTCGAAGTTGGCGCGCACGTCGCCGATGATGCTGTGCAAGTTGATGTTGGTCTGGCGCAAGGCCGCCATCAATTGACCCATGTCATCGTCGCGCACCTTGTCGATGACGCCCGTCAAGTCGCCGCCGGCCATCTTGCGCGCCACCGTGATGGCGTCGCCCAGCGGGGCGACGAGGGAATTGTGCAGATGGGCCCAGAAATACAGCATCAGCGCCACGGCGGCAGCGGCGGCACCGCTGAGCCAGCTGCGCGTGGCCGTGCTCGTGTCGCCGTCGATATTCCACACGGCGCAGCCGAGGATGGCCAGCACCACGCCGAAGACGATGCAATGCAGTGCCAGGTCTTGCGACAAGCTCAGCTTGCGCCACTCGGCCAGCTTGGCGGCCCAGCCCTGGCGCACGACGCGGCCATTGCGGATCGCCAGGTTGGCGCTATTGCCGTCTTTGAAACTTTTATACAGGGCTGCCGCTTCGTTGATCTGCTCGCGCGTGGGCTTGGTGCGCACGGACATATAGCCGATCGGGCGGCCGCTTTCGATGACGGGCGTGATATTGGCGAAGACCCAATAGAAATCGCCATTCTTGCAGCGGTTCTTGACCATGCCGGTCCAGGGCATGCCCGTCTTGATGGTGTCCCACAGGTCGGCAAACGCTTCGGCCGGCATATCGGGATGGCGCAGGATATTCTGTGGCGCACCCAGCAGTTCCATTTCTGAAAAACCGCTGACTTCAATGAAATACTGATTGGCGTAATTGATGTTTCCCTGTAAATCCGTGGTGGAAACAATCGTCATGCCTTCATTTAATACGTATTCATTTTGCGTGATAGGCGTATTGACCCGCATCGTCGCTCCTCTATTTTTTTTCAACTAGCATAACAAAAACATAAAAACAATATACCACATCAAGCACCCATGATATATCGCCTCGGCGACAGTGACGCCAGTCAAACAATTTAATAAAAGTCAATTTATTTATGTTTTAGGATTTACTTTGATTCAACTTGATTGATTTTATTGAAATGCAAAATTTAAATTGCGTGCATATACAATAATTAATAAAAAATTATGTATCGATGCAGCAGGCAATAAATATGGCGTTTACGCCGATAAAAAGATGCAAAGGAGCCGTGGCCATTGCCGGCAGATGGCAATACCTGCCGCCAACCATAACGCGGCAATCATGTTTATTTCTTGAGGGAAAATAAAAACTGGCGCGAATGCGCCAGTGGGGGATGTGTCTCCAATCCGCGACACAGGCGCCGGAGCGCCCGTGGGAATGGCTTACTTGTACGTTTTACGGGGCGGCGACTTCGGACGCGGCGGCGCAGGCTTGCGCTCCGTCGTGCCATCGTCCAGGCTGATGCGCAGTTTCTGCCCCGAAACGACGACCGATTTCAGGTGGTCGAGGATTTCCGGCGGCATGCCTTCCGGCAAGTCCAGCACGCTGTAGTTGTCAAAGATATCGATGCGGCCGATATGCTTGGCTTCCAGGTTCGCTTCGTTGGCGATGGCGCCGACGATGTTGCTTGGCGTTACGGCGTGCTCACGGCCCACTTCGATACGGTAGGCCGTCACGCCCGGGCGTGGACGTTCCTTCTTCGGCGCGCGCGGGGCAACTTCGCCCGCGTCCGCCGGCGCATCCTTGAACGCTGGCGCGGACTTGGCGGCGAACGGCTTGCGCGGCGCGGCTGGCGGCGCCAGGTCCGGTGCGTCGCCGTCGCGGCTGATGCGCAGCTGCTGGCCCGCCACCCACACGGTTTTCAGCTGGTCCAGCAATTCTTTCGGCATGCTGTCTGGCAAGTCCAGGACGCTGTAGTCGTCATAGATTTCGATGCGGCCGATGTTTTTCGAATCGATGCCCGCTTCGTTGGCGATGGCGCCCACGATATTGCCCGGCTTCACGCCATGCTGATGACCTACCTCAATGCGGAAGGTTTGCATGCCGGCGTCGGCCGGACGCTGGATGCGTTCCTTTTTCGGGAAGGCCGGGCGCTCGCTGCGCTCGTTGCGGTCGAAGCGGTCATTGCGTTCGAAACGGTCATTGCGTTCAGGGCGGTCGAAGCGGTCTTGGCGCGCAGGACGGTCGTCTTGCCACGTGGCTTGCTCGCGCGCCTTGTTCTTGTCCAGCAACAAAGGCACATTGCCACGCGCCATCTTCGCCAGGGCGGCGGCGATTTCGATGGCGGGAATGTTTTGCTCGCGTTCGAAATCTTCGATCAGCGACTGGAACTGTTCCAGTTCGCCCAGGGCCAGGGTTTCGCTGATCTGTTCCTTGAACTTGGCGATACGCACGTCGTTGACGGCCTGGATCGTCGGCAGTTCCAGCATGCCGATCGGCTGGCGGGTCGAGCGTTCGATGGCTTTGAGCAAGTTCTTCTCACGCGGGGTGATGAACAAAATCGCTTCGCCGCTGCGGCCGGCGCGGCCCGTGCGGCCGATGCGGTGGGTGTAGCTTTCCGGATCGTGCGGCACGTCGTAGTTGACGACGTGGCTGATGCGCTCGACGTCCAGGCCGCGGGCGGCCACGTCGGTGGCGACCAAAATGTCGATCTTGCCGTCTTTCAACTGCTGGATCGTGCGCTCGCGCTGGGCTTGCTGGATGTCGCCATTGATGGCGGCAGCCGAGAAGCCGCGGGCTTGCAGCTTGCCGGCCAGCTCTTCCGTACCCAGCTTGGTGCGGGCGAAGATGATCATGCCGTCAAACGCTTCCGCTTCCAGGATGCGGGTCAGCGCGTCGAGCTTGTGCATGCCCGACACCAGCCAGTAGCGCTGGCGGATGTTGTCGGCCGTGCCCGTCTTGGCGGCGACCGTCACTTCGGCCGGGTTCACCAGGTAGGTGGTGGCGATGCGCTTGATGACGGAAGGCATGGTGGCCGAGAACAGGGCCGTTTGATGCCCTTCCGGCGTTTCTTGCAAGATGCGTTCGACGTCGTCGATAAAGCCCATGCGCAGCATTTCATCGGCTTCGTCGAGTACCAGGGTTTTCAGCTTGGACAGGTCGAGCGAACCCTTGTCCAGGTGATCGATGACGCGGCCAGGGGTACCGACGACGACGTGCACGCCGCGGCGCAGGGCCGACAGTTGCGGGCCGTAGCTTTGGCCGCCGTAGATCGGCAGCACGTGGAAGCCGGGGATGTGGGCGGCGTACACCTGGAACGCTTCGGCGACCTGGATGGCCAGTTCGCGCGTCGGTGCCAGGACCAGGGCTTGGGGTGAGCTTTGTTTCAGATCGATGCGCGACAGGATCGGCAAGGCGAAGGCGGCGGTCTTACCCGTGCCTGTTTGCGCCTGGCCCAGCACGTCGCGGTTCGCGAGCAATAATGGAATCGTCGCCGCCTGGATAGGCGACGGTGTTTCGTAACCGACATCCTTGAGCGCGCGAACCAGCGGCTCGCTCAGGTTAAGGTCGGAAAATAAGGAAATTGGTGTATCAGACATGAAATCACTCACAAGTTCGCTCGAATCGCCCAATGCGAAAGAGTGTATCTGCTAGTTTACTCTTTACTGGACCTTACCGGGTGGCTGCATGCCGCAGAACGCCGTTTTTTGCGCCATATCTACGTAAAAAAGGCAGAAAAATCGGCGATCCGCACGCATTTGGCGCGTGATTTTGCCAACATTAAACGATACACAACAATATGCCGGCTGCGCCTGTTCTGCGTGGCAACAGCTACGGCGGGCGCCGCGCCGTCACGGCGCCCGCCCCCGCTTCAGGTGCGCAAGAACTCCAGCAAGTCCTCGTTCAGCCTATCCTTGTGCGTCGTCGCCAGGCCGTGCGGCGCGCCCGCATACACGAGCAATTTGCTACCGATGATGAGCTCGGCAGTGCGCCGCGCCGAGGCGGCGATCGGCACGATCTGGTCGTCGTCGCCATGGATCACCAGGGTCGGCACGTCGAATCTGGCCAGGTCGCCCGTGAAATCCGTTTCCGAAAACTGCTTGATGCACAGGTAGGCGGCCGGCATGCCCGCCTGCATGCCTTGCCGCCAGAAACTGTCGCGCACGCCCTGCGACGGCTTCGCGCCGGGCCGGTTGTAGCCATAGAAGGGCTCGCTCAAGTCGCGGAAAAACTGGCTGCGGTCGGCCTGCACGCCTGCGCGGATGGCGTCGAACGCGGACAGCGGCAAGCCCAGCGGATTATCGGCCGTCTGCAGCATCAGCGGCGGCACGGCGCCCACCAGCACGGCGCCGGCCAGGCGCTGCGTGCCGTGGCGGCCGATGTAGCGCGCCACTTCGCCGCCGCCCGTCGAATGGCCGACGAGGGTGGCGCCCGTCAAGTCCAGCGCGGCGATCAGGGCGGCCAGGTCGTCGGCATAGGTATCCATGTCGTTGCCGCCGAACGGCTGGCTGGAACGGCCATGGCCGCGCCGGTCGTGCGCGATGACGCGGTAGCCGCGCGAGGCCAGATAGAACATCTGGTCTTCCCAGGCGTCGGACGACAATGGCCAGCCGTGGCTGAAGACGACGGGCGGGCCGCTGCCCCAGTCCTTGTAGTAGATCAAGGTGCCGTCGGCGGTACGCAGGGTATTGCTCGATTGCAAGTCAGGGCTAGTCATGGAACGCTCCTTGTCGGTGGACCAGCAGCCATTGTGGCCCCAATCGGCTGGTGCGCGCCGCGCGCTACGCCAGAGCATTGCGGTAGAGTAAGATTACCGCTGCTTTGCTTTCCCGTATTCACTTTTGGAGTTGTCATGCGTTTTCCCTTCGTCCTCGTCGCCAGCCTGTTCAGCACGGCTACCCTCGCCCAACCGCTCGTTGCCGAGGCGCCCCTGCGCGCCCACCTGTCCTTCCTGGCCGACGACTTGCTGGAAGGACGCGGCACGGGCCAGCGCGGTGGCGACCTAGCCGTGCGCTACCTGGAAACGCAGGCGGCCGTGGCCGGCTTGCAGCCCTTGCCGGACGGCACGTATCGCCAGGCGCTGACCATCGTCGGCAGCAAGGCATTGCCATCGAGCACAGTGACCTTCAGCGCGGGCGGCAAGACCTTGTCCCCCGCCTTCGGCCAGGACATCGTCTTTGGCGCGGCGAATGGCCAGCAGAAAGTGGCGTTCGACGCGCCCGTCGTGTTCGCCGGCTACGGCATCCGCGCCCCCGAAGAGCAGTGGGACGACTTCAAGGGTGCTGATTTAAAAGGAAAAATGGTCATCCTGATGGTCAACGACCCGCAGCCGACCGTTGCCGAACCGAACCGCTTTGCCGGCAAGTCGCTGACCTGGTACGGCCGCTGGGTCTACAAGTACGAGGAAGCGCTGCGCCAGGGCGCCGCCGGCGTGCTGCTGATCCACACGACGGCGTCCGCGTCGTATCCGTGGTCGGTGCCGGCCAATGGTTTCGGCCATGAACGCTTCAACCTGGCCGGCGCGGGCAATGCGATGGAAGGCTGGCTGCAGGAAGACATGGCGCGCGCCCTGTTCCAGGCGGGCGGGCAAGACCTCGATGCCTTGCGCGCGCAGGCGGAAACGCGCGAATTCCGCCCCGTGGCCTTGAACGCGACGGTCAAGGTGGTCTTGAACAGCCAGATCCGCAGCATCGAGCAATTCAACGTGGCCGGCATCGTGCCGGGCACGGATCCGAAACTCAAGGACGAAGCCGTGATTTACTCGGCCCACTGGGACCACCTGGGCAAGGATGACGAAGGCAGCGCCCGCTCAGGGCAAAGCGACCACATCTACAACGGCGCCATCGACAATGCCTCGGGCGCGGCGGCCCTGCTGGCCATGGCGCAAGTTGCGGTAAAACAACCTGCACGGCGCACGCAGATCTTCCTGTGGCCGGCCGGCGAGGAAACGGGCATGCTGGGCAGCACGGCCTACACGCGCAAGCCCCTGTGGCCGCTGGCGAAAACGGCCGCCGACCTGAACCTCGACAGCATGAACTTCGTCGGCAAGACGCACGACATCGGCGTGGCCGGCGCCGAGCGCAGCAGCCTGTACGCGAGCGCCGCCAAGGTGGCCAAGCGCATGGGCCTGCGCCTGGCACCCACCATTCCCGACCTGTCCGGCGCGTTTTACCGGGCCGACCACTTTGCGTTTGCCAAGGCTGGCGTGCCCGCCTTCAACGTGGGCTCGGCCGTGTTTTCCGGCGACGGCTCGTTCGACTTCGTCAAGGAGCCGAAAGCGTCCGGCGAGCGCCTGGTGGCGTTCAAGAAGGATTACCACCAGGTAACGGATGAATACCACCCGTCGTGGGACCTGTCGGGCATGGTGCAGCAGGCGCAGTTCACCCTGAACCTCGGCTATGAAGTGGCGAACGACAAGAATTTGCCTACATGGAACAAGGGCGAAGCGTTTGGCAAGGTCAAACGCTAGGCGCCATGAAAAACACCGGCCTGTGCCGGTGTTTTTTTAAGAGTGCTGGACAAAATGTTCAGGGCTAGGCGTGTTGCCGAAGACAGTACGAATGTACGGCGAGGCAACGCAACAACGCCATGGACTTTTTGTCAGGCGCTCTAAATTGCCATGATGCGTTTCAGGTCGACGAAGGCCGTTTCATACAGGTGCTGGAACGCACCCACCATGACTTCTTCCACACCTTCGGCCGCATCGAACTCGCTAGCCCATTCCGCCACGCAGGAAGCGCCGCCCGGCTCGCCCGTGACGCGCAGGGTGGAGCGGTAGTTCTTGACGGGGATCGGCCCCGATACGATGGTGTAGCTGTAGCTCTTGTCCGCCTCGCTGTAGCTTTGCAGGCGTTCGGCGATGATGGCGCCGTCCGTGGTTTTCAGGCGGCGCACGCGGCCGCCGTGTTCGGACAGGCTGGTCTTGATCGAGCTCGACCATTCAGCCAGCGACTGGAAGCCGCCGATAAAATCCCACACGCGTTCGGCGCTTGCCGCCAATGTTACAGAAACAATTACTTGGGCCATCTTTAATTCGGTTCCTCATCCAGGTTTGCCGGGCGTTGCCCGGCACAGCCGCTATTTTAGCGCCCATGCGGCTTTGTTGCTGGGCGCGTATTGGGCTCGAGAATAACAACTGGCCGGCCTGGCGAGGCAGCCTTACAGGTTTTCCGCCAGGAAAATCAAGGAATTGCCGTGCGCGTGGGCGGCGGCGCGCTGCTGGTAGCTGTCGCGGTGGGTGCAGTTGAAACCGTGCTCGGCGCCCGGGTAGATATGGATTTCCACGTCTTGCCGGTCTTCGAAGCGTTCGGCGATCTTTTGCACGGCTTCCGGCGGAATGTGGCTGTCCTGGCCGCCAAAGTGCATGAGCAGCGGCACCTGGATGCGGTCGGCCAGGTCCAGCTTGTTCTGGATGCCGCCGCCGTAATAGGCGATGGCCGCGTCGACCAGGCCAGCCGCGGCCGTCTGGAACGACAAGCGGCCGCCGAAGCAGTAGCCGACGGACGCCAGCTTGCCCGTCACTTCCGGACGCGCGCGCAGGACGGCGATGGTGGCGGCGATATCGGCGTCGGCGTGGGCATTGTCGGTAGCCTGCATGAGTTCGACGGCGCGCTTCCAGCCGTCCGCGTCATAGCCCAGTTCGATGTGCGCACCGGCGCGCCAGAACAGGTCGGGCACCAGCACCACGTAGCCATCGGCCGCGTACTGGTCGGCCACGGCGCGGATGTGCTCGTTGACGCCGAAAATTTCCTGCAACAGGATGATGGCGGGGCCCTTGCCCACGTGCGGCACGGCCAGGTAAGCCTGGAAGCTGCCGTCCGGGCCGGCGATATCGATCCACTGCGATGTTGTGCTCATAGAAACTCCAGTCTGAGGTTGGGGGGAATGCCACAGCCAGGCATGTTACTGGTTTTTCCCTCTTTCTGCGCCCACCCTTTGTCCTGGCTCAATACATCTCGCGCAGGTAAATCACCGGGCCCGACTTGAAGACGCCAAAGACGACGGTGCCCACGGTGCTGGGCAAGTACGCGATGCCGGGCACGGACACATCGACGCTGCCGGTCTTGCCGGCGCCGGGCGCCGCCACAATCAAGCGTCTATTCGGCGGCAAGATGCCCTTGTCGAACGTATAAGTAATAACCGTGTTAGCGGGGAATGCAAAGTCCTTGCACACCAGTGTTTTCTTGCAATTGGCAAACACCACCTGCGCGCTGCCGAAGGCGCTGATGCTGTCCAGCAGACTGGTGACCCAGGTCTTGCCGTCCCAGTACTGCGCCTGCACGGCCAGGCGCACGGGATAGCGCTCGGAACCGTAGTCATGCGGCACCATCAGGCGGCCCGTGAGCACGGTCAGCTGCGCTTCCTTGCCATCGGCCGGCGCCGAGCTCACATTGCCAGCTGCCGGATAGGCATACGTCGCGCGCAGCAGCAGCCCCGTCGGCGATGCCAGCGCTGTCGGCTGCTTGGGCACGGCATAGGCGGCGGGGAAGCTGTAGGCGATGGCGCGCGTGGCAACGCCATTGGTAAAACTGGTGACGGGTACGCCCGTCACGGCCGCAGGTACTGTTGCCCCATCCGTCAGCGTGCTGCCCGATGGCGCCGTGGGCGGATATTTGTTGTTCCCCGTGGCCGCGTCATACGGGACCAGCGGCACCTGCGTTTTGTTGATGTCGGCATTCCTGGCGTCGAAGTTCTTCGTCTCGTTGCCGGCGGCCGTCTGGGCGCGGATGGTCAGGTCGAAGGGCTGGCGCGAATACACGGCGCGGTTGCCGGCGCACACGAGCGGCGTGCTGCACGGGAAAGGAAACTCCGTCTTCGTCCCCCCCGGGAGGTCCACTTGCTTGACGACCAGTTCCGTCACAAAGTGGTGCGGATAAAAGAGCACGGGGTCGCTCGTCCCCGGCGACGTCAGGCTGCTGCCCAGATAACCGTTTTGCAGCGCGGCCGTGAAATTGATCTTGCCCACTTCGGGCCAGACCAGCGGCGGCGCCGTGGTGACGCCCCCTTTTTTCAAGAAATCGAGATCGCCGCCGACCGTCGGATTGGCAGGCGTGTTAACGTCCGGGTTTTCGTAGACCGGCGCCAGCAAGATATTGCCAAGCACGACTTTTTGCACGGCGACACCGCTTTCGTTGCCGAAATTCTTCGTCACGGCACCGGCCGCGTTGACGGCCGACAGCATGATGGTCATACCGGACGTCAAGGGCGCCGCCGCCAGGCCCGCGCGCTGAATCGGCGCCAGCTTCGTGAACAGAAATTTCGCTGGCGCCACGATGACCGTGCCGCTACCGCTCATGTCCAAACCTTTGTCGCTGCCGCTGTCCGGCTTGTAGGCAGCCGTCAGGATCAGCGCTCCCGCATCGGCATACAGCATGTTCGGCTTGGCCACGCCATCGGCGCCAAACGTCACATTCACCTTGGTGCTCGCCACGGCGCAGCTGCTCTGGTCGCTGCCAGCCAGGGCGACATAGCTATTTTGGACGCTGTCAAAGATGCGCGCAGGCAATGTTCCCTTGTCCGGATTGCTGTACCCGCAAGTCAGGTTCAATTGCTTGGTCTGGCTGGCGAACATGGGCACGCACACGTCCCTGTTGCCGGACGAGGTCTGCAAGGCGCTGATTTCCAGTACGGCCACGTCCTCCGCGTAGCGCGGAACGCCGCTTACCTGGAAGCCGCTGGAGAGAAAGCTGATCTGGCAATTGCTCGTGTTGCCGCCGCTCTTGCACACCAGCGCCCCCGCCGTGGCGGGCGTGCTGACCAGGCTCAGGGTGGCGATGCCCACCGTGGTCTGGCGCACCGTGACATTGGCGTTGACGCCGCTGGCATCGATCTGCGTCGGCACGCCGCCCGGGCTGACGGTGACGCTGGGGCTACCCTTGTACACCGCGCTGCAGCTGGCGTCGGCACAGGCAGTCACCGTCACCGTGGGCACCTGGCAAGTGAGCGCCGTCAGCGGGTGCTCGATCTGGAAATGGTGCAGTCCGCTCGGCGTGCCGGGCCCGCACTTCGGCCCCATCGGTTCATTGAAGGCCCAGCCGCTGTTGTTCGTCACGCAACTGCACGGGTTCGACGGTGTATACGCCTTGCAAGTGATGGTTTGCTGCACCCGGCCCTGCCAGCCCAGGGTGATGTGGTCGACCAGCGCATTGCCCGTGATATACGCGTTGGACGAGTCCAGCGTGACGTTGCCGCCCTCGACATTACCCTTCACGCCATTGCCGGAGGCGATGCTCAGGGAGCTGGACGCTTTCACGTCGCCCGTGACCAGCAGGCCCGAGGCCTTTAAGTCGATGGTCGGCGACGTCAGGTTGCCCTTCACCTGGCTGCCCGAACCGACTGTCAGCGAGGTGCTGGCCGTGATATCGCCCTGCACCTGGCTGTTCGCTGCCTCGATGCTGACGACGGGCGCCTTGGTGGTGCCATTCAGGTTGCTGCCCGAACCAAGGCTGAAGGAATTGACCGCCGTCACGTCGCCGGTAATCGACACGCTGGAACTGGTGGTGATGCTGCTGCCGTTGACGGGTCCCGTTATAGTCGAGCTGGAGCCGATGCTGACGTTGCCGCTGGCCTTCACGCTGCCCGTGATCGTGACCTTGGAATTGCCGCTGATCGAGCCGCCGCTGATGGCGCCATTCAGCGTCGAGCCGGAGGAAATGTCGATATTGCCCGTGGCCGTGATATTGCCCGTCACCTTCACGGGCGTGCCGCCCAGGGAAACGGACGCCGCCGAGATATCGGCCACGAGCACGGTGCCGCCCTGCGACCCCACCTTGAAATTGCCGCCCTTGGCCGTCAGGCTGCCGCCCGTGATCTTCAGGTTGGGCGGATTGACATTGCTGATGTCGATATTCTTGTTGGCCGTCAGGGCCGCCGTGCCGCTCATGCTCAGGCCCTGGTTGTAGTCGATGCTCACATCGCTGTTGACTGTCACGCCATAGCCGCTGGCGATGACGACGTTGTCGGTGCTGCCCATGATCAGGCTGGCGCACGTGTATTGGGTGCTGGACGCCGGCAGGGTGCAGCCGCTGACGGCGCCGCCATTGAAGTTGAGCGTGGCCGCGTGGGCAAGGGATGAGCCCAGCAGCAATGTCAGGGCGGCAAAAATGTGGAGTAAGCGCACGATATCGAGGAATCCGGTGGGTGGGGAGCCAGCGGGCGCGCGGATTATTTCATGCTAACCTACGCCATCGCTGTTGTTGCATTATGGCAGTATTTATCCCCCTCGCGCATATCGCATGATCAAGCAAAGCCCCAAAGAATTCCCCCTGCGCACCGTCGACATCATCGTCTATCCCGGCTTCAAGGCGCTCGAAGCCATCGGCGCCATGAAAGTGTTTGACTACGCCAACACCCATTTGCGCCTGCGCAATCTGCCCGGCGGCTACGACGTGCGCATCGCCTCGACAGCCATCGGCCCGGTCGAGTCGGACACGCTGATGTCGCTGCACGCCAGCAAGGCGCTCGATGTGAACCGCCTGCCCGACCTGGCCGTCATCGTCGGCTGCCACCACGTCGAGCAAGTCTTGCAGGACATTCCCGCCCTCGCCGCCTGGGTGGCCGAGGCGGCGCCGCGCATCGACACCCTGGCAGCCCTGTGCACGGGCTGCTTCTTCCTGGCCGAGGCCGGAGTGCTGGACGGCAAGAGCGCCGCCACGCACTGGAGCGCCGTGGATAGCCTGCGCCAGCGCTATCCATTGATACAGGTCAATGCCGATGCGATTTTTGTACGGGAAGGGAAATTCTGGACGTCGGCCGGCGTGACGGCCGGCATCGACCTGGCGCTGGCCCTGGTGGAAGACGATTTCAGCCGCGATATCGCGCTGGAAGTGGCCCGCGACCTGGTCGTGTATCTGAAGCGGCCCGGCGGCCAGTCGCAGTTTTCCGTGCACCTGTCGAGCCAGATGACGACGCACCCGACCATCCGCCAGTTGCAGGGCTGGATCATGGAGCATCTTGCCGAAGAGCTTACCGTGCCGCTGCTGGCGGCCAGGCTGGCCATGAGCGAGCGCAATTTTACGCGCGTGTTCCAGCGCGAAACGGGGACCAGTCCCACGGAATTCATCGACACGGCCCGCTTTGAAGTGGCGCGTCGCTTGCTGGAAGACAATGTGTCTTCCTTAAAACAGGTGGCCGTACAGGCGGGCTTGCACAGCGAGGACAGGCTGCGCCGCCTGTTTCAAAAGAAACTCGCCATCACGCCACGCGATTACCGCGAGCGCTTTTCCAGCACGGCGCGCTAGGCGCTGCGGGAATCAGCGCGGCTTGCCGTGACGCACGTGGCGCGTCGCCAGTTGGCGGCTCTGCCGGGCCAGCGGCGTAAACAGCAGTGCGCACAGCAGATACGTGGCCAGCAGCGCCAGCCAGATGGCGGGCGTGGCGAGGCTGGCGGCATTGCTCCACCACAAGGCCAGCAGGGAAGACAGGGCCGCGCCGAGGAAGACGGGCAGCATGCGGCGCAAGGTCGCGAGGTAGGCAGTGGCAAACATGGACGGCTCCCGAAGCAAGGCGGTGATGTCTTCACACTAGCAGGGGCAGGCGGCGAAGTACAGCGCGCCGCCCTGCCCCGTCCGTCAAGTGTTGCGCAATGAGTACAGTCAGATAAAATTAATACAACACGACGGAACGGATCGATTCGCCGCTCTTCATCAGGTCGAAACCTTCGTTGATGCGTTCGAGCGGCAAGCGGTGCGTGATCAGGTCGTCAATGTTGAGCTTGCCTTCCATATACCAGTCGACGATCTTCGGCACGTCCGTGCGTCCGCGCGCGCCGCCGAAGGCCGAACCGCGCCATTCGCGTCCCGTCACCAGCTGGAACGGACGGGTGGAAATTTCCTGGCCCGCCGCCGCCACGCCGATGATGAAGGACTTGCCCCAGCCCTTGTGCGTGCACTCGAGCGCCTGGCGCATCAGGGTGGTGTTGCCGACGCACTCAAACGAATAATCGGCGCCGCCATCCGTCAGTTGCACGATGGCATCGACGACGTTTTCCACCTCGTTCGGGTTGATGAAATGCGTCATGCCGAACTTGCGCGCGATGGCCTGGCGCGCCGGATTGATGTCGATGCCGATGATTTTATCGGCGCCCACCATCTTCGCCGCCTGGATCACGTTCAGGCCGATGCCGCCCAGGCCGAACACGGCCACGTTGGCGCCCGCCTCGACCTTGGCCGAGAACAGCACGGCGCCCACGCCCGTGGTGACGCCGCAGCCGATGTAGCAGACCTTGTCGAACGGCGCGTCGGAGCGGATTTTCGCCAGCGCGATTTCCGGCACGACGATGTAGTTGGAAAAGGTGGACGTGCCCATGTAGTGGAACAGCGGCTGGCCATTCAGCGAAAAGCGGCTGGTGGCGTCCGGCATCAGGCCGCGGCCCTGCGTGGAGCGGATGGCCTGGCACAGATTGGTCTTTTGCGACAGGCAGAACTTGCACTGGCGGCATTCCGGCGTGTACAGGGGAATGACGTGGTCATCCTTTTTCAGGGTCGTCACGCCCGGACCCACGTCGACGACGATGCCGGCCCCTTCATGGCCGAGAATGGCGGGAAAGATGCCTTCCGGGTCGGCGCCGGACAGGGTGTAGTAATCGGTATGGCAGATGCCCGTGGCTTTCAGCTCGACCAGCACTTCGCCGGCGCGCGGGCCGGCCAGGTCGACTTCTTCGATGGTCAGCGGGGCGCCCGCTTTCCAGGCAATCGCGGCTTTGGTTTTCATGTATGTCATTCCTGCTCGGTTTCAGATGCGCCATTATCGGGCGCCGGCGGGCGCGGCGGCGCAAGTGCCGGCGCGCTTGTCTGAAAACGCGGCGCATTTGTCCGATGCCACCGTACGTTTGCGCCAGCTCAAACTTCCCGCCGCAAAGACGCGCATTCTTGGCACAAGCCCATCCCCTCTTGAGCAGCCATTGCATCGTGCCCGCAGGAGACTGACATGCGCCATTTCCTTTCCCGCTTGCCGCTGCCCTGGCTGGCCCCGCTGCTGGCATGCTGCCTGGCACTGCTGACTGCCTGTGGCGGCGGCCATCACCACCCAGCGCCGGGCGCCACCACGGGGAACCTGACGGTCACCCTCGGCGGCTTGCCGGCCGGCGTGGCGGGCGCCGTCACGGTCACGGGGCCTGCGTCGTACAGCAAGACGCTGACGGCCAGCACCACGCTCACCGGCCTGGCGCCCGGCGCCTACGCGGTTGGCGCCGCCAGCGTGACGCAAGGCACGGGGACGCTGGCGCCCACGCCCGTCACGCAGCAGGTGCAAGTCACTGCGGGGGCGACGGCCAGCGCCAGCGTCATGTATGCGGCAGCCACGCCGCTGGCCCTGCGCCTGCAGGAAGTGGCCAGCGGACTGGATGCCCCCCTCTTCCTCACGGCGCCGCCCGGCGACAGCCGTTTGTTCATTGTCGAACGGGCCGGCCGCATCCGCGTGGTGCAGAACGGCAGCCTGCTGGCCACGCCCTTCCTCGACATCAGTACGCTCACCACCACCAGCGGCGAACGGGGCTTGCTGTCGCTGGCCTTCCATCCGCAGTACGCCAGCAATGGCTATTTCTTCATCTATTACACCAGCCTGGCCGGCGACATCGTCATCGAGCGGCGGCAAGTGTCGGCCGGCAACGCCAACGTGGCCGATCCCCTGTCGGCGCTGGGCATCCTCACGATTGCCCACCCCACCTTCAGCAACCACAATGGCGGCTTGCTCAGCTTTGGCCCGGACGGCTATCTGTATGCGGGCACGGGCGACGGCGGCAGCGGGGGCGACCCGCCCGGCAATGCGCAAAACACGAATGTACTGCTCGGCAAGCTGCTGCGCCTGGACGTCAACGCCAGCAACGTCGCCCAGCCGTACGCCATTCCACCCGGCAATCCCTTTGCCTCGGCAGGCGGACGCCCTGAAATCTGGGCCTACGGCTTGCGCAATCCGTGGCGCTACGCCTTCGACGTGCCGGCCCAACTGCTGTATATCGCCGACGTGGGCCAGGCCAGCTGGGAAGAGGTCGACGTGCGGCCCGTGGGTCAGGCGGGCAACAACTATGGCTGGAACATCATGGAAGGCACGCAGTGCTACAACAGCGTCAGCTGCAACCAGGCGGGGCTGGTCTTGCCCGTCATCACCTACGGCCACGATACGGCCGGCGGCTGCTCGATCACGGGCGGCTATGTGTACCGGGGCGCGGCCCTGCCGGAACTGGCGGGGCAATACCTGTATTCCGACTACTGCAGCGGCTGGCTGAAGAGTTTCAGCTACGGCAATGGCACGGCCTCTGCCGTGACTGACTGGGGCATCGCGAACGTGGGCAACATCGTGTCGTTCGGCCAGGATGCTCAAAACGAGCTGTACATGCTGAGCGGCACAGGGAAAGTCTACCGAATCGTACGCAAATAGCGCCCCTGCGCGATGCCTGCAGCACACGGACGATGGGACGTTTTTCGACGGGACGCGGGGAACCGGCTAGAATTGGTTTTTTCCGCCGCGCCCTGCGCCCCAGCTCAAGAGAACACCATGGCCCGTTTGAAACTTGAATTCCCCGAAGACCAGTACTGCTATTCCTCGCAACTGACGGTACGCACGACGGACATCAACGCCGGCAACCATCTCGGCAACGATTCCATGATTTCCATGATTTCCGAGGCCCGCGCCCGCTTCCTGTTCGAATATGGCGTGCGCGACATCGAAGCGGACGGTACCGGCATCATCGTCACCGACCTGGCCACCACCTACCGCGCCGAAGCCCATGCACGCGACCAGTTGCTGTTCGAAGTGGGCGTCATGGATTTCAACAAGTATGGCGGCGACATCACCTTCCGCATCACGCGTCCGCGCGACAGCACCCTGATCGCCATGGCCAAGTCCGGCTTTGTGTTTTTCAACTATAAGCTCAGCCAGGTCGTGCCCATGCCGGAAGATTTCGGCAGCAAGTTCCCGCAGGTGAACTGGATCGATTGAGGCGCGGTACATTCCGGCCATCATCCTGTATGCTTGTCAGGATGATATGTAAAATTGACCTGCGCCGCGCCGGCGCCTGCCTGCTGGCCGCCCTCTGCGCGATGGCCGCCCCCGGCATCGGCCATGCCGCGCCGCAAACCGTCATCCTGTACGGCGACGACGACTATGCGCCATACAGCTATGTGGAAAACGGCGTCTTCAAGGGCATGTATGTCGATATCCTGCGCCAGGCGGCCAGCGCGATGCCCGGCTACCGGCTGGAACTGCAGCCGCGCCCCTGGAAGCGGGGCCTCGATGCGCTGGAAAAGGGCCAGGTTTTCGGCCTGTTTCCGCCCGGACGCAAGACGGAACGGCCCTACGTGCAGCCGTATTCGGCCATGCTGTACCGCGAATCGGTGGTGCTGTTTTGCCATGACGCCGTCATGCGCACGCCGCGCACGCGGTTTCCCGCCGACTTTGCCGGCCTGACCATCGGCGTCAATACGGGTTTTTTACTCTCGGAAAAACTGATGGCGCCGGCCCGCGAGGGACTGCTGCGCCTGGAAGCGGCCAAGGGCAATGAAGCCAATCTGAAAAAACTGGCCTTGCGGCGCATCGATTGCTACGCCAGCGACCGCGGCGCGGCACGCCACACGGCGCGCCGGCTGGGCGGCGAACTGGCCCGTTACGGCTTTGCCTTGCACGAAGTGCTGGAATTGTCGTCCGAAGCCACGTATATCGCCTACAGCGCGCGCAACACGCCGGCCTACAAGGCCGATTTCGTCGCGCAGATGAATGCCGCCCTGCTGGCCCTGCGGCATAGCGGCCAGCTGGCGCGCATCGAACACGCTTATTTGCGTTGATCAGCCCGGCACTTCGCGCCGCGGCAAGATCATTTGCGTACCGGACTCTTCACTTGCGCGCCGAACGTGCTCGCAAACCAGTCATCGATCATCTGCTTCTCGTAGCGCAGCTTGTCGCCGCTGGAATAACGATTGATGCGCGTCAGATAGGACATATCGGACAGGGCCGCATCGGCGCTGCCGATGACCTTGCCATCTTGCTCCAGCACATAGTGCAAGCGTATGCGCGGCCAGTCGGCCTGGCCGGTCATCACGCGGAAATCCTGCGCAGAGCGCATGGCGGGATTTTCACGGCCAGCCATGTCCAGATCCGTCACATCGATCTTCAGGGTTAGCCCGGGCTTGAGCGCCTCTCCCCGTTTTGCGAAGTGCGCCGCCAAGTCCTTGAGGACATTCTCACGCTCCGTCCGATCGAAAGACACATCCGAGAATTGTTCCGGCTTGGTGAAATGCACTTCCGTGCCCGCCCAGGCGGCAGTGCTCGCCAGCAAGGCAAGACCAGCAATGAAGGTACGCGTCGTTTTCGTTTTCATGATGAGTCCTTTCAAGAATGTGGATGGCCTGCGGCCATTTTTTACTTCTCAATATAGCGCGATGCGTTTCATTCTAAAGGGAAACTAATACATTGTTACTTTTCTTGCACCGCGTAACGAACGAGGCTTCGTCCCACCGATTTTTTTTACAGATTCATTGGCAATATTAATTAAAACAAAGTATTGTCTTGAAAATATAGTTGCCTAAGCGATAAAGTATACATAGTGCCGGCAGCGTGGATTTAAAGTGCTTTTTTGATATGCATGTTGCATGAGTTTAGTCAATTATTCTTGCTTGTTGTTAATACTTGGCTGTCAGTCTACAATCGATAAAATGCGCCCGAAAAACGCGCAACGCCAGTAGTGGCGCACAGGCAAGCCTGGCGCGGGCGTCTCAGTATTGCGTCAGTTATGCCTTTTAGCGGAACTCGCCCTTATGTCATTTTTGTCTTCAGCATCGCCCAAGTTACCTCCCTGGAAAGTCCTGCTCGTCGACGATGAACCCGACATCCATGACATCACCGAACTGACACTGAGCCGTTTTCGCCTCGAGGGCCGCGCCCTGAGTTTCGTGCATGCCTACAGCGGCGCCGAAGCCAAGCAGGTGCTGGCGCGCGAAGCAGGCATCGCGCTGGTGTTTCTCGACGTGGTGATGGAGCGCGAAGACAGCGGCCTGGAAGTGGCGCGCTGGATGCGCGAAGACCTGGGCAACCAGTTTACGCGCATCGTGCTGCGCACGGGACAGCCGGGACAGGCGCCGGAAGAACGGGTGATCGTCAACTACGACATCAACGACTACAAGGAAAAGACGGAACTGGACCGCACCAAGCTGTTCACCACCACCTTTGCCGCCCTGCGCGCCTACCGCGACATCATGAAGGTGGAAGAGGCGCGCCAGGCCCAGCTCCATTACCGCGAGGGACTCGAGCGCGTCATCGCCGCCTCGGCCCACATCTTCAAGCAGCGCAACCTGCGCGACTTCGCCAGCGGCCTGCTGCAGCAAGTCGTCGCCCTGCTGCGCCTGGAAACGAGCATGCTGCTGCGCCTGCGCGGCGCCAGCGCCATTTCGGGCGAGCAGGATTATGAAATCCTCGCGCAGATCGGCGACACGGACGACGGCATCCTCAGCCCTTCCCTGCTGTCGCAGCTGGACGACGCCAAGAGCAACAAGATCTCGCGCCTACACGGCGACACCTATGTCGGCTATTTCCCGAACAGCAGCGGCAAGGCGTCCTTGCTGGTACTCAAGGGCGTGGAAGAAATCTCCGACCTCGATGCGCAATTGCTGGAAGTCTTCTGTTCCGGCGTGGCGATCGCCTTCGACAACATCCTGCTGACGCAGGAAATCACCGATACCCAGGCCGAGCTGATCCTGCGCCTGGGCGACGTCGTCGAATCGCGCTCGCACGAAGGGGGCAACCACGTGCGCCGCATGGCCGAAGTGTGCCAGCTGCTGGCGCAGGCGTCCGGCATGTCGGACGAGGAAACCATGGTGCTGCGCCACGCGGCACCCATGCATGACATCGGCAAGATTTCCACGCCCGACGCCGTGCTGCTCAAACCGGGCAAGCTCGACGCGGCCGAATGGGAAATCATGAAGCAGCATCCGACGGTGGGCATGTCCATCCTGGACGGCTCGCAGCGCCCGCTGTTGAAGGCGGCCGCCGTGATTGCCCACCAGCACCATGAAAAATACGACGGCAGCGGCTACCCGCAAGGCCTGGTCGGCGAGCACATCCACAAATACGCGCGCATCGCCGCCGTCGCCGACGTCTTCGACGCCCTCATGCACAAGCGCTGCTACAAGGACGCCTGGCCCCTGGAGCGCGTGGTGGGCTACCTGCGCGAAGTCAGCGGCAGCCACCTCGATCCGCAATATGTGGAATTGCTGATTGCAAATCTGGATGCGGCGCTTGCGTTAAATCAACGTTTTCCAGACTAGCAGGCCCCACGAGCGATACGCACGCCGGCAAAACACGCTTCGGCCCATGCCCCCAACACGGGCATTCCGGGCCAAGCGGACCTGAAAAATGTCGAGGGCAAGGCGCAGCGACGCAGACAGTACGCATGTACGGCAAGGAGCTGCAACGCCGCCATCGGCATTTTCTCAGGCCCGCGTCTCCGGCCCGCCGCTTTTAGGTTTTCAAGGACACATCATTGAACCCGAGCGGGAAACGGATTTTATAGTGCAATCCCATGCCCGGCGCGCTGACCACCTTCACCGTGCCGCCCAGCGGCCCCGTTACCAGGTTGTAGAGGATATGCGCGCCCAGGCCGCTGCCGCCGGAACCCCGCTTGGTCGTGAAGAAGGGGTCGAACAGCTGGCCCAGGGTGGCGCTGTCCATGCCCATGCCGTCATCGCTGTAGTCGAGTTCCAGCATCTCGCCGGCCGTGCGCACGCTGATCCTGATCTTGCCCGGCTCGCCTTCGACAAAGCCATGCACGAGTGAATTGACCACCATGTTCGTGACGATCTGCGAGACGGCGCCCGGATAGCTGCGCAGCTGCACCTCGGGCCCGCAATCAATCTCCACCTTGACGGGCTTGCCCTTCAGCTTGGGCTGCAAGGACAGCAGGATTTCATCGAGGTATTTGCGCAAGTTGAAGCTGCGCAATTCGTCCGACGACTGGTCCACGGCCACCTGCTTGAAGCTGCGCACCAGCGCCGCGGCGCGCTGCGTGTTCGTCGTCATGATGCGCAAGGTCTGGTCGATGATGTCGAAGAATTGCCGCAAGCCATCTTCATCGAGCTGGCCGCCTTCCAGGTCTTCGCGCGTGAGCTTCAATTCCTGCACCAGGTGGCTGGTGGCCGTCACGCAAATGCCCAGCGGCGTATTGATTTCATGCGCCACGCCCGCCACCAGGCGTCCCAGCGAAGCCAGTTTTTCCTGGCGCACCAGTTCCGACTGCGCCTCCTGCAAGGCGCTCAGGGCGCTGTTCAGGGCCGCGTTCTGCTCTTCCAGCGCTTCCTTGGCCCGACGCATGGCGCTGTCGGCCTGGATGCGGGCCATCGCCACGGCCACGTGGCTGGCCATGAAGGCCAGCACGTCCAGTTCCGCCTGGCCATACACGACGGACGTGTCATAGCTTTGCACGATGATCACGCCATATTTCCGGTCGCCCAGCAGCATGGGCGCGCCCATCCAGCTGGCGATGCTGGTATTGCCCAGCGGCTCTTCCATCTCGCCGCTGGCCACCAGCGCCGCATAGCTGTCCGCATCGAGCAGGCAAGCCTGGCGCCGCGCCAGCACATAGGAACTCATGCCGATGCCGTAATGAAAGCGTTTCACGGGCGCCTGCGCATCCTTCTCGTCGACGAAATACGGGATCGTGATGTCCTTGTTGTCCGGGTGGTACAGGGCGATGAGGAAATTCTTCGCCGTCACCAGCTCGCTGATGATGGCGTGCAGGCGCGCGTACAAGGTCGTCGCATCGGATGCCTGCGCCGACAGGTTGGCGATTTCATACAGCGCATGCTGCAGGTTTTCCGCGCGGCGCCGCTCGGCCACCTCGTGCGCCAGCAGGGCCGTGCGCTCCTGCACCGCCTTTTCCAGGCGGTCCATGCTTTGCATGCCTTGCAGCGCGCTCGACACGTGCGTGGCGATCAGCGCGAACAGGGCCTGGTCTTCCAGGCTGAAGCGGTGCTGGGCGTCGTAGCTCTGGATGACGATGGCGCCCAGCACCTGGTGCTGCTGGTCCAGCAGCGGACAGCCGATCCAGTGCTCGGCCGCCGTGCCCCCGCCCCAGGCGCCGCCGCCGATGGCGCGCATGGCGTCGTCGTCGGCCGTCATCACCAGCTGCTTGCGGTTGACGATGACCCACGCCGTGGGCGACTGCGCGGCGCTGGCCAGGCGCACGCCCTCGTCCGGGTCGGGCGCGGCGTCGAATTCGTCGACAAAATAGGGAAAGCGCACGAGGCCGTCGTCGCGGTCGCTGAGCGCGACATAGAAGTTCGCCGCATACATGATGCGTCCCAGCGCCGCATGCACCGCCTGCAGGAATTCACTGATATCGCTGCAGGTGCTCGAGCGCTGCCCGATTTCCAGCAACACGGTTTGAACGGCTTCCAGGCGGCTGAGGCGGCTTTCCATGGGTGACTATGTACCTTGTGCAAGTATATGTTCTGAAAATCAATATTATCAGTTCAGCCCAGCCTTGGCACGGCATAAAACGGAGAATCTTGCCTTGAGGCAGAGCAACACACGCCACGCGCGCATTTGCCACGCTGGCAATACAGTGGCAGACTAGGCCCCTTCCTACAGACCAGACCGTCCTCATGACTGCCACGCTACGCGCCTCGCTTCGCCCCTACACCCTCGCCGGCCTGCTGGCCTTTGCCGCGCTGGGCATGCCGCCGCTGTGCGCTGCGCCAGCCAAGGCGCCGGCGGCGGAAACGGCCGATGGCGGACGCTATTTCGGCCCCCTCGTCGCGGGCAAGATGCATGGCCAGGGCCGGCTCGAATATGCGAGCGGCGCGTTTTACGAAGGGGGCTTCGCGCGCGGCGTGTTTTCCGGCCAGGGCAAGCTGCGCCAGGCGTCCGGCGTCGAATACACGGGCGCGTTCAGTCAGGGCGCCTTCGATGGCCTCGGCCGCTACACCTCGCCCAAGGGCGAAATTTACACGGGCAACTTCGTCAAGGGCAGCTTCGAGGGCGTGGGCCGCTTCCAGGGTGCCGACGGCGCCACCTTCGAAGGCCATTTCAAGCACTGGCGCCCGCACGGCGCCGGCAAGCTGACCGACACGGACGGCACCGTCTTCGAAGGCGAATTCGTCCAGGGCCAGGTGCAGGGCAAGGCCACCGTCACCACCAGCGACGGCATCCACTACGAAGGCGAGCTGAAGGACTGGAAATTCGAAGGCCAGGGCGTGCTGCGCACGGCCGACGGCGACGAATACCGGGGCGGCTTCAAGAATGGCCAGTTCGACGGCAAGGGCGTGCTGCGCTACGCCGTGGCGCAGGCGGACGGCCGGCGCGAAGACAGCGGCAACTGGACGGAAGGCCAGCTGGACGATCCGGCCCTGGACAAGCTCACGCGCGACAATATCGAGCTGGCCCTGTACAACCAGCGCACCTTGCTCGACGGCGCCCTGGCGCGCATCGCGCCGCGCGATGCGGCGAAAAAGATCAATCTGTATTTGCTGGGCGTGGCCGGCGATGGCGCACAGGAAGTGTTTCACCGCGAAACGGCCTTCGTGCAGCGCCAGTTCGACCGCGATTACGGCACCGTGGGCCGCTCCCTGATGCTCGTCAACAGCCGCAACACGGTGGCGCAGCAGCCGATGGCCACGCGCACCAGCATCGCCGCCAGCCTCGACGCGCTGGGCGCGAAGATGGACAAACAGAACGACGTGCTGTTCCTGTTCCTCACCAGCCACGGCTCGCCCGAGCACGAACTGGCGCTGGCGCAAAACGGCATGGACTTGCACAGCCTGCCCGCGCAAGAGCTGGCGTCCATGCTCAAGCACAGCGGCATCCGCTGGAAAGTCATCGTGATCTCGGCCTGCTATGCGGGCGGCTTCATTGCCCCCTTGAAAGATGACAACACCCTCATCATCACGGCCGCGCGCAGCGACCGCACCTCGTTCGGCTGCGACGACCAGAACGATTTTACGTATTTCAGCGAAGCGTATTTCAAGGAAGCCTTGCCGAAAAGCAGCAGCTTCACGGAAGCGTTCGACAAGGCCAAAGTGCTGGTGCAGGCGCGCGAGGCGGCCGATTTCCGCGAAGGCGGCATGGAAGCGGAAGAGCATTCCGAGCCGCAACTGTTCCAGGGCAAGGCCATCGCCGCGCAATTGAAGGCGTGGCGCGCGCAGCCGCGCTGACATGGGCACGCCCGCCCGCCTTTCTGTACAATAGCCGTCACCATGCGTAAATTCTTCCTCATTTTGCTGCTGTTCGTGCTTCCGCTCCAGATGTCCTGGGCTGCGGCGAGCGCGTATTGCCTGCACGAGGAAGGCAAGGCGGCGCAGCACCTGGGCCACCACAGCCACCAGCACAAGGCGGATGCGGACAAGCAGCCCGCCGGCGATAAAAAAGTGGCGGACCAGCAGAAAAAAAGCCAGCCGCACAGCGATTGCAACGTCTGCCACGGCATCGGCCACGCATGGCTGCCGGCCGGCTCCAGCCTGCCCATCGGCGACATGGCTTCCGTGAACGCGGACACTTCCCCCTTCTTTTACGCTTCCCACATCCCGGACGCTCCCAAGCGCCCCGACTGGTCGTCGGCCATCTAGGCCGACGGGACGTCCCCTTTTGTCATAACGCAATGCGCGCCCTGAAATAATCCGGGTGCAGGCCTGCGCGTCCCGTCGAATTCTTTTTCCATACCTTGGAGAATTCGATGCACCGATCCATTTATCTATTGCTACTCTCTGCTGGCCTGCTGGCCGGCAACATTGCCCACGCACAATCTGGCGTGGAACCCGCCGCACCCCTGACCCTGCCTGCCGCGCTGGCCCTGGCGGAGGGCGGCAACGCCACCCTGTCGGCCGCCCGCCATGAACTGGTGGCGCAAGGGGGCGCCCTGCAACAGGCGCGCGCCTTGCCCAACCCGGAATTGCAAACCGTGCTGGAAGACACGCGGCGCGCCACGCGCAGCACCACCGTGCAGCTCAACCAGCTCATCGAGCTGGGCGGCAAGCGGGGTGCCCGCGCCGCCGTCGCCCAGCGCGGCGCAGACCTGGCGCAGGCGGGCCTGTCCCTGCAACAGGCGGACACGCGCGCCGCCGTCACGTCCGCCTTTGTCGACGTGCTGGCCGCGCAGGAAGGCTTGCGCCTGGCCGACAGCGCGCAGGCGCTGGCCGCGCGCGCCAGCGACATCACGGCGCGCCGGGTGACGGCCGGCAAGGCGTCCCCGGTCGAGGAAACCCGCGCCAGGGTGGCCGAAGCGAGCGTGCGGCTGGAACTGAACCTGGCGCGCAGCACCCTGGCCAGCGCCCGCCAGCGCCTGGCCGCCCTGTGGGGCAATGCCACGCCCCGCTTCACACTGGCAGAGGGACGCCTGGAAACCTTGCCGGAGCTGCCCCCAGCCAGCGAACTGGCAGCGCGCATGGCCCAGGCCCCTGCCGTGCGCCAGGCGCAAAGCGCACTGGCCCAGCGGCAAGCCATGCTGGACGTGGAACAGCGGCGTTCCACGCCCGACGTCACGCTCAGCATCGGCATGAAGCGCTCGGAAGAGCTGGGCCGCAACCAGGCCATCATCGGCCTGGCCCTGCCGCTGCCCCTGTTCGACCGCAATGCGGGCAACAAGCTCGACGCCTTGCGCCGCAGCGACAAGGCCAGCGACGAGCTGGCTGCCGCCCGCATCGCCGTGCAAACGGCCGTGGCCGCCGCCAGCGAACGCCTGGCCACGGCCCGGCTCGACGTGGAAAGCTTGCGCCAGGACATCTTGCCTGGCGCGCAAAGCGCCTACGACGCGGCCAGCAAGGGATTCGAGTTCGGCAAGTTCGCCTTCCTCGACGTGCTCGACGCCCAACGCACCTTGCTGCAAGCCAAAAACCAATACCTGCGCGCACTGACGGAAGCGCAGCACGCCGCCGCCGACATCGAGCGCCTGCTGGGCACACCAGCTCCTCTGTAAGGAACACCCTCCATGAACATCACACGCAACAAAAAGCAGGCGATCGCCATCGCTTCCATCGCCGCCGCCGGCATCGTGCTGGCCGTTCTCATCCTTGGCACGGGCAATTCCAAGACCCCGCCGCCCGCCGCCAAGGCGGAGGCGCATGTGGAAAAGAAAGACGAACATGGCCACGAAGAAGTGGAAGGCAAGCTGGAATTGACGGCTGCGCAAAGCCGCGCAGCCGGCGTCGTCATCGCCACGGCCGCGCCCGGCCGCATCAAGACGACGGTGGCCCTGCCCGGCGAAATCCGCTTCAATGAAGACCGCACGGCCCACGTCGTGCCGCGCCTGGCCGGGGTGGTGGAAGCCGTGCACGCCGACCTGGGCCAGCTGGTGAAAAAGGGGCAAGTACTGGCCGTCATCGCCAGCACGGAACTGTCGGAACAGCGCAGCGCACTGCTGTCGGCGCAGCGGCGGCTATCGCTGGCCCGTTCCACGTATGAGCGCGAAGAAAAACTGTGGCGCGAAAAAATCTCGGCCGAACAGGATTATCTGCAGGCGCAGCAAGCGTGGCGCGAAGCGGAAATCGCCGTGCAGAATGCCCAGCAAAAGCTCAGCGCGCTGGGCGCCAATGGTTCCGGGACCGGAGCCAGCAAAGGCCCGCTGAACCGCTACGACATCCGCGCGCCGTTCGACGGCATGGTGCTGGAAAAACACATCACGCTGGGCGAAGCCGTCAAGGAAGACGCGAACATCTTCGTCATTTCCGACCTGTCGACCGTGTGGGCGGAAATCGCCGTGCCCGCGAAAGACCTGGCCACCGTGCGCATGGGAGGCAAGGCAGAGGTGAAAGCGTCCGCGTTTGATGCCAGCGCGCAAGGCACGATCACCTACGTGGGCGCCTTGCTGGGCGAACAGACGCGCACGGCCAAGGCACGCATCAGCTTGCTGAACCCGGACATGGCGTGGCGCCCGGGCCTGTTCGTCACGGTGGAAGTCGTGTCCGGCGAAGCGGACGCGCCCGTCACCGTGCAGAGCACGGCCATCCAGACGGTGGAAGACAAGCCCGTCGTCTTCGTGCAGGTGAAAGATGGCTACCAGGCCACGCCCGTGGTGCTGGGCCGCAGCGATGGCAGCTTGACGCACATCAAGCAGGGCCTGGCCGCCGGCACGCCGTACGCGGCGCAAGGCAGTTTCGTCCTGAAGTCCGAGCTGGGCAAGGACTCCGCCGGTCACGAACACTGATCACGTCAAGGCTAAGGAAACCATCATGTTTGAACGCTTGATCCGCTTTGCCATCGACCAGCGCTGGCTGGTGATGCTGGCCGTGGCCGCCATGGCCGGCCTGGGCATCTACAGCTATCAAAAGCTGCCCATCGACGCCGTGCCCGACATCACCAATGTGCAGGTGCAAATCAATACCCAGTCCGCCGGCTATTCGCCGCTGGAAACCGAGCAGCGCGTCACCTTCCCCATCGAGACGGCCATGGCCGGCTTGCCCAACCTGGAGCAGACGCGCTCGCTGTCGCGCTACGGCCTGTCGCAAGTGACCGTGATCTTCAAGGATGGCACGGACATCTATTTTGCGCGCCAGATGATCAACGAGCGCTTGCAGGAAGCGAAGGAAAGCTTGCCAGCAGGCATCACACCGAAGATGGGCCCCGTTTCCACGGGCCTCGGCGAAATCTACCTGTGGACGGTGGAAACGCAGGACGGCGCGAAAAAGCCCGACGGCACGCCGTACACGCCGACGGACTTGCGCGAAATCCAGGACTGGATCATCAAGCCGCAGTTGCGCAATGTCACGGGCGTGACGGAAATCAATGCCATCGGCGGCTACGCCAAGCAATACCAGGTGGCGCCCTACCCGGAAAAACTGGCCGCCTACGGCATCAGCCTGCAAGACGTGGTGACGGCGCTCGAGCGCAACAACAGCAACGTGGGCGCCGGCTACATCGAACGGCAGGGCGAGCAACTGCTGATACGCGCGCCGGGCCAGGTGGCGTCCAAGGACGACCTCGGCAACATCGTCGTCGCCAATGTGCAGGGCGTGGCCATCCGCATCCGCGACGTGGCCGACGTGGTGCTGGGGCGCGAGCTGCGCACGGGCGCGGCCACGGAAAACGGGCGTGAAGTGGTGCTGGGCACCGTGTTCATGCTGATCGGCCAGAACAGCCGCGCCGTCTCGCAAGCCGTCGACAAGAAGATGGTGGAGATCAACCGCAGCCTGCCGAAAGGCGTGCACGCCGTCACCGTGTATGACCGCACGGTGCTCGTCGACAAGGCGATCAATACGGTGAAGAAAAACCTGCTGGAAGGGGCCGTGCTGGTGATCGCCATCCTGTTCCTGTTCCTTGGCAATATCCGCGCGGCAATCATCACGGCCATGGTGATTCCGCTGGCCATGCTGTTCACGTTTACGGGCATGGTGCAATACCACGTGAGCGCCAACCTGATGAGCCTGGGAGCGCTGGACTTTGGCATCATCATCGATGGCGCCGTGGTGATCGTGGAAAACTGCGTGCGCCGCCTGGCCCATGCGCAGCAAAAACTGGGACGGCCGTTGACCTTGCAGGAACGTTTTCACGAAGTGTTTGCGGCATCGCAAGAAGCGCGCCGGCCCTTGCTGTATGGTCAGCTGATCATCATGGTCGTGTACCTGCCCATCTTCGCGCTGACGGGCGTGGAAGGCCGCATGTTTACGCCGATGGCCCTGACGGTCGTCATCGCCTTGCTGGGCGCCATGCTGCTGTCGATCACCTTCATCCCGGCCGCCGTGGCGCTGTTTATCGGCGACAAGGTGGCGGAGAAGGAAAACGCCATCATGCGCGCCGCCAAGCGCTGGTATGCGCCGCTGCTGGACAAGGTGATGCGCAACACGCCCGTCGTGCTGACGGGTGCGGCGGTGGCCGTGCTGCTGTCTGGCTTGCTGGCCACGCGCATGGGCAGCGAATTCGTGCCCAGCCTGAACGAGGGCGACATCGCCATCCAGGCCTTGCGCATCCCCGGCACCAGCCTGACGCAATCGCTGGCCATGCAGCAACAGCTGGAAAAAAAGCTGATGAGCAACCACAAGGAAATCGCCCGCGTATTCGCCCGCACGGGAACGGCCGAGATCGCTTCCGATCCCATGCCGCCGAATATTTCCGACGGCTACATCATGCTCAAGCCCCGCGACCAGTGGCCGCAGCCGAAGAAATCGCGCGAGCAATTGCTGGCGGAAATCGAAGCGACGGCCAGCAGCTTGCCAGGCAACAACTACGAGTTTTCGCAACCGATCCAGCTGCGCTTCAATGAACTGATTTCCGGCGTGCGCAGCGACGTGGCCGTGAAACTGTTCGGCGACGACATGCTTGTCCTCGACGGCACGGCGGCGAAGATCGCTGGCGTGCTGGGCAAGATTCCGGACGCTACAGAAGTAAAAGTCGAGCAGACGACGGGGCTGCCCATGCTGACGGTGCAGATCGACCGCGAGCAGACGGCCCGCTATGGCCTCAACATTGCCGACGTGCAAGCGGCAATTGCCACGGCCATCGGCGGGCAGGAAGCGGGCACCCTGTTCCAGGGCGACCGCCGCTTCGACATCGTCGTGCGCCTGCCCGACAGCCTGCGCAGCGACCTGGAGCAACTGAAACGCTTGCCCATCGCCCTGCCCCTGGGCGCGGCGGCGGAAGGCCGCGCGCGCTTCATCCCGCTCGGTGAAGTGGCCAGCCTGCAAGTGGCGCCAGGGCCGAACCAGATCAGCCGCGAAGACGGCAAGCGCCGCATCGTCATCAGCGCGAATGTGCGCGGCCGCGACATCGGCTCGTTCGTGGCCGACGCCACGCAGCAGTTGCAAGCGCAGGTGGCCATTCCCGCCGGCTACTGGACCAGCTGGGGCGGCCAGTTCGAGCAATTGCAGTCGGCCACGAAACGCCTGGAGCTGGTGGTGCCGGTGGCGCTGGCCCTCGTCTTCGTCTTGCTGTTCGCCATGTTCGGCAATGTGAAGGATGGCTTGCTCGTGTTCAGCGGCATCCCGTTCGCCTTGACGGGCGGCATCGTCGCCCTGTGGCTGCGCGACATTCCCATGTCGATCTCGGCGGCTGTGGGTTTCATCGCCCTGTCCGGCGTGGCCGTGCTGAACGGGCTGGTGATGATCGCCTACATCCGCCAGCTGCGCGAACAGGGCATGCCCTTGCAGGAGGCGATACGCGTAGGGGCCATCACGCGCCTGCGGCCCGTGCTGATGACGGCGCTGGTGGCCTCGCTGGGCTTCGTGCCGATGGCCATTGCCACGGGCACGGGGGCTGAAGTGCAGCGGCCGCTGGCCACCGTGGTGATCGGCGGCATCCTGTCGTCGACGGCCTTGACCCTGCTGGTGCTGCCGCTCTTGTACCGGCTGGCGTACCGCAAGGAAGACGAGGTGGAAATGCACACCGCGCCCGAAGGCGCGGCGGTACAGCTGAGTAAATAGAGGGAAGCGCTACCGCAATCGGCTTAACCCGGCCGGCGGTAGCCGCCTTCGATCCAGTTCGCCGCTGCGGTGGCGTTGAACTTGAAGGCGGCCGAGGTGCGCACCTTGGCGATCTGTTCGCCGTCGGCGTCGTAGGCGCTCAGTTCCGCGTACGGGTGGTCTTCGTCGGGCACGATGTCGAACATCACCTTGATCTGCCCCTCGTCGGTGGCGACGAACAGGTTCTTGTGCAATTGCGCATGCAGCTGCTGCTCGTGGCGGCGCAGCACTTCCGAGGCCGTCTTGACCAGCGTGTTGAACGCGTTGACGTCGAGCGGCTTCGGGTTTTTCTTGTCGCGGCCCATGGTCCACGGGCCTACCAGGGCTGGCTCCGGTTCGCCATCCTTGATCATGGCCACGGCCCAGCCTTCATCTTCCTCGTTCTTGATCACGCGCGCCGTCCAGCCATTGCCTACCCACAGGCGCGGCTCCTGGATCGGGGCGTCGTTGTCCTGCTCGGCTGCTTCGTCGGAAAAATCGGGGAAATCGGTACTCATGGCGGTGCTCGTGATGGAAGGTCGGGGCTAGCATGATAGTCGAAAACGCCCGCCCGTGCCGCCTTGCCGCAAGCGCGACGGCACGTCATACAACACGAGGCAGCCTGCCGCCACGGCGGCTGTCAGCACATGGACATGGCAGGCCGGTTGGGCCAGGTCAGCGGCGGACCGGGCGGTACCCAGCGCGGATCGATGGCCGGCAGCGGCGCATGGTAATTGAAGGGGTTGATGATGATCGGCGGTATCGCCGATGGCGCGCCGACGGGCTCGGCGCAGGACTGCGTGGCGCTACGCTGGCGCATGGTGCGATGGTCAGGGGGGGATAGCGATTGATCCCCGGTATCTGCAAACAAAAGCATGTTGCCCTCCTTGCGAGACTGAGGTATTCAGTATAGGACGGCTTGCGCGCATTACAAGAAAAGAAATCTTGTTCCAGATCAGTGTTTTTCTGGCCCCCAGCGCCTTCCATACCGTGAAAATGACAGCCTGTCGCACGCCGCTGGCGGCGAGCCGGGCGCATCCCTACAGTGTGAGCATGCAACACCCCATCACCCACACACCGAGGCCTATCATGAAAAAATTGCTCACCTTCGTCCTCATCGTCATGCTCGCCTGCCTGTTCCTCGACAAGATCAGCGGCAGTGGCAGCGACATGCACATGCAGTTCAACGGCGACGATGTCGACGGGCCGCTGGAGTGGCTGTTCGGCCTGGTGTTTGCCGGCGGCGGCTTGCTGATCGCCGCCATCGCGGTGGTGTGCGCCGCCGTCATCACGGGAGTCGTCCTGGCCGGCGTGGGCGTGGTGCTGATCGCGGTAGTGGCGCTCTGCGTGGTGCTGGCACTGGCCTTGAGCACGCCCGTGCTGCTGCCGCTGCTGATTCCCGTCGCCATCGTCTGGCTGATCGTCAGCCGCAACCGCAAGCAGGCGCAAGCGCGTCAGCACAGCCTGTAATCACTGCGCCATGAACTTGCTGAGCACGCCGTCGCCGCCGCCGTCATTCTGTTCGATGCGGTTGCGCCCGCCCCGCTTGGCCCGGTACAGCGCCTCGTCGGCGCGCGCCAGCACGGCGTCGCAATCGGCATCGGTACCGGCCATGGCGGCCATGCCGATGCTCACCGTGATGGTGATCACAATGCCGCCATCGATGGTCAGCGAACTTTCCGCCACGCGCCGGCGCAGCCGTTCGGCGAACACGGCGGCGGCGCTCAGATCCGTGCCAGGCAGCAAGATGGCGAATTCTTCGCCGCCCACGCGGCCCGGCACGTCGACCTTGCGCAGCGCCTGGCACATCAGCGCGCCCAGGTGGCGCAGCACGGCATCGCCCACCGCGTGGCCATACTCGTCGTTGACGCGCTTGAAGTGATCGATGTCGAGCATCAGCACGCTGGCGCAGCTGGCCAGTTCGCGCTGCAACCGCGCATGCTCGTTTTCCAGCGCCGCCATGAAGTGGCGCCGGTTCGGCAAGCCGGTCAAAAAATCCGTGGTGGCCAGTTGCAGCAGTTCCGCGTTCATGCGCTTGCGCTCGGTGATATCGAGCGAGGACACCATGACGAAATCGAGGCTGTCCGCATGGCCCGGCATCACCAGCAAGCTCAATTCATTTTGCCGCGCCGCGCCATCGAGACGCACGAAGCTGCTCTCGCACTCGTACAGGTGGGCGCCGCCAGCCAGCGCCAGCAGCGCATCGCCAAAGCGCGGCAAGGCGCTGTCGTCGAAATTCTGCGCCAGGCCCAGCGCGCCGCGACGCTGGTCGTCCTCGTTGGCGCGCACCTGCGCCAGCGCGGCGCCGTTCGCATCGATGATGCGCACCATCCCCGCCAACCGCTGCAGCGCCTCCGGATGGGCCTGGAAATGGGCGCCCAGGTCGCGCACGCCCGCTTGCTCGAGAACATCGAGCGCGGCGCGCACGGCCGACCAATCCTGTTCCCACAGGGCCACGGGCGCATGGTCGTACAGGCTGCGGAAACGCGCTTCGCCGGCGCGCAGGGCCAGCGCCACTTGCGCCTGCTCAATGGCCATGCCGGCCAGGTGCGCCGCCTCGCTCAGCCGCGCCAGGTGCGCCGCGCCCGGCAAGGTGGGCTGGCGGTGATACGCCATCAGCACGCCCAGCAGCTTGCCCGAGCCGCCACGCACGGGTTCGGCCCAGCACGATTGCAGCTGGGCCCGCCACGCCAGTTCCATCGTCTCTTGCGCATCGGCAACGGCGTGCAAGTCGCCCACGATCACGCGCAAGTCGTCGCGCAAGGCTTGCGCGGCGATGCCATGCACGCCCTGCAGGGTGTCGAGGTCATGCCCATGGCTGGCCAGGTTGAAGAACGCGGGCAAGCCCGGCGCCGCGCCCAGCACCAGGCGGTGGCGGCTTTCATCGAGCAGCAAGATGCTGCACAGCATGGCAGGATGGTCCGCCTGCACGCTCAGCACCACGCTTTCCAGCACCCGTTCCAGCGGCGCGCCCGTGGCCAGCATTTCCAGCACTTGCCGCCGCGTATGCTCGCGCCGCTCCATCTGGCTGCGCTCGCTGATATCGCGGAAGGTCCACAAGCGCGCCTGTTCATTGCCCAGTTGCATGCTGCGCACATATTGCTCGACCACCCGCCCATCGCGCAGGTGCAGCACGTCGCGCCGCTCGCGGTGGCCGTGCGGCGCATGGACGCGTGCTCCGAGGAAAGGCGCCGCCTGCTCCAGCTGGCTTTCCACATGGCGCACCAGCGCCGCGCCGTCGGCTTGCCAGTCGAGCGCATCGGGCACTTGCCACAGGTCGCGGAAGCGCCGGTTCGACGTGAAGATGCGGCCATCGATGTTGTCGACCAGAATGCCGTCGATGGTCGAGTCGAGGATGCTGCGCAGCATGGCCTGGCTGCGCTGCGCCGCCTCGGCCATCGCCAGCACGCTCGCCTGCCCCTGCTCCAGCTGGCCCGTCAGTTCGCTCGAACGCGCCAGCGCCACCTGGGCGCGGGCGCGGCCCGCCGCCAGCAGCCAGGCGGTCAGCGCCAGCACGATGCTGGCCAGCAAGCCGGTCAAGGCCACCAGGCGGGGCCGCGCCAGCAGTTCGCCATCGAAACCGGGCATGGCGCGCACGCGCAAGGTCCAGGCATGGCCGGCGATGGTGATCGTTTCCTGCGCCACCAGGCTGTCCGAGGCGGCAGACGACAAGGCGCCCGGCAAGCTGTCATACATCAGGGCCGCCTCGGCCAGTTGCGCGCCATCATAGATTTCCAGGTCCAGCTGGCGCGCGCTCTCGCCGCCCACGCCCGCCATCAGGTCGCCCATGCGAAATGGCGCAAATACCCAGGCGCGCAAGGCGGCGCGCCGCTGCTCCACGCTGCCGTGCAGCAAGCTATTCTCATACACGGGCAGCACGATGAGAAAACCATGCGACTGGGCGCTGCCGCCATCCTGTACCAGGTGGATCTTGCCCGTCATGGCGGCTTGCCCCGTGTCGCGCGCCTGTTCGAGCGCGGCGCGGCGCACGGGTTCGGAGCCGATGTCGTAGCCGAAGGCCAGCAGGTTGCTCTCGCTCAAGGGTTCCAGATAGGTGATCGGCGCATGCCAGGCGCGCTGGCCGTGCGGACGCACGGCATAGCCGGGATAGCCTTCCGCGCGCACGCTCGCTTCGTGCCGCGCCAGGGCGGCGCCGGACAACAGCGGCAGGTAGCCGATGCCATGGATGCCGGGAAAGTGGCGGTCCACCTGCTGCACCGCCAGGTAGGCATGGAATTCGCGGCGCGTGACTTCCTGCGAACTGGCATACAGTCCCTGCACCCCGTGCAGCACCTGGATATAGGTCTGCATGCGGCCGGCGATGTTGTTGACCAGTTCGTGCACGCGGAAATCAAAATCGGCCCGCACCTGCTGTTCGCTGGCATCGTGGGCATTGCGCCAGGCGCCATACGTCAATCCCAGGCACAGCGCCAGCACCAGCGCGGCCAGCACGCGCGGTCCCATCCAGTGCGACACTGGCCCAGCAAACCACGACGTAGACGCGCGTGTAGGCATGACAGGATGACAAGCAGAACGGATATCAAACCGCTTCACGGCCAGCGACGTGGCTGGCGGCGGGCTGCAGGACTACCATCGGTAGTCGATGAGAATGATAGTACGTTACAGCGGGCGGCCTTGCAATGCTGAATATTGTATTAAAAAAATCACATATTTCGCCAATGCAATGATGTGTACTCCAAGAAAATTCGATGCCGTGAAAACAATCCACCACTCGCTGATATGATCGCCCCGCAATCCATCACCTGTGAGTCGCGTTTGCAACAGGATAGCTGGCAGGGAACACTCTGGCTGGCGCCGGACTTCGCCATCTTGCATGGCGCGGCGGGCGCCACGGCCAGCCACGCCCATTATGCGCACCAGTTGATGCTGAGCACCGGCGCGCCTTTCACGGCCGAGCTCGACGGCATCGTCCACACGGCGCGGCACTTGCTGGTCGATAGCCTGCGTCCGCACGCCATCCTGGCCGCCCCGGCGCCCATGCTGACCATCTATGCGGAGCCGCAGCGCCTGGGCGGCCCGGCCCTGCTGGCAGCGGCCGGCAGCGCAGGCATGCCCAGCCTGGACAGCCTGGCCGCCGCGCTGCAGGCGCAGCCGCGCGAGCACTTGCCCGATCCCCGCTTGCGGCGCGCGCTGGAGAAGGTCGACACGTTGCTGTCAGGCAAGGTCAGCGCGGCCGCCGTGGCCGAGGCGGCGCATTTGTCGCTGAGCCAGCTGGAACGCCTGTTCAGCGCCCAGCTGGGCTTGCCCGTGCGGCGGCTGGTGCTGTGGCGCCGCCTGCGCCTGGCCATCCGTTTCATTGTGCTCGGCAGCACCCTGACGGAAGCGGCCCACGGCGCCGGTTTTGCCGATGCCGCGCATTTTTCGCGCACCATGCGCAGCCTGTTCGGCGTGCGCGCCGACCGCAGCTTGCGCCAGCTCAACGTCAAGCTGCTCGATTGATGGCTTTACGCAAGTCCGCCGGCAATGCGGGCGCGCGCACGCCCTCTTCCGCGCGAAACGGTTCCAGCAGCTGCGCCCCGTACGCGGCCGGGTAATCGGGACGGCTGCCGATGCCCAGGTCCTCGCCCCGCATGCGGTAGCCGGGCGCGTCGAAACGCGTGCCCAGCAAGCGGTCCCAGCAGGTAAAGAACAGGCCGAAATTCACGTCGCCCGCCGTGCCGTACTTCATGTGATGGAAACGGTGCAGGGGCGCCCAGGCAAACACGTGGCGTAGCGGCCCCATGCGCATGTCGACATTCGCGTGCTGCAGCAACAGCTGGATCGCCACGGCAAACGCCAGCACGGCCATGACACGCTCCGGTATGCCCAGCAGCAACAAGGGCAGCATGCCGCCCGCCGCTTCCAGCAGCAGGTGCAGCGGGTGTTTCATCCAGCCGTTAAAACCGTACAGGCGCGTCACGCTGTGGTGCACGGCATGCAGTTTCCACAGAAAATAATAGCGGTGGCTCAGGTAATGCACGAGCGTGATGCCGCAATCGGCGATGAGGATGGCCAGCAGCAGCTGCGCCCAGAACGGCAACTGGCCGGGCCAGAACGGACCCAGCGCCAGGTGCCCGGCCAGCAGGGGGAAGATGGCCAGTCCCAGCAGGTACAGCGCTTCATTGACGAGCGCGTGCGCAATGTCGCGTCCGCCGTCGCCATGCTCGTGGTTCCACGCGCCGTCATACGGCAGGTAACGCTCGGCCAGAAAGGATGTGAGCAGGGCCAGCAGCAACAGCGGCGGCAAGACCCGGAGGGAGAATTGGCACAGCGCCACCAGCACGGTGGCGGCGCCGATGAAGCCGGCCCAGAAGACTGGGCCGTACAGCGCGGCAAAGAGGGATTTCATGGCAAGACGCTCCTGTGGCAAAAACCACAGCATGGCCTTGTCCCCCGCCCCGCCGCTTGAAGAAACGGCGCAAACTGCTTATTTGGCGGCCGGCTTCGCAGCCTTGCGCGCCGCGTATTGCTGGTAGCCATTCGCGCGCAGGGCGCAGGCGGGGCAGGTGCCGCAGCCATAGCCCCAGTCGTGCAATTCTCCCCGCTCGCCCAGGTAGCACGTATGCGTGCCGCTGCGGATCAGGTCGACCAGCGGCTGGCCGCCCAGGTCTTCCGCCAGGTCCCAGCTTTGCGCCTTGTCCAGCCACATCAGCGGCGTTTCCAGCTTCAGGCGCGTATCCATGCCCAGGTTCAGGGCCACTTGCAGGGCCTTCATGGTGTCGTCGCGGCAATCCGGATAGCCGGAAAAATCCGTCTCGCACATGCCGCCGACCAGCACCGTCAAGCCGCGGCGGTAGGCCACGGTGGCGGCCACCGTCATGAACAGCAAGTTGCGTCCAGGAACAAAAGTGTTCGGCAAGCCGTTTTCCTGCATGACGATCTCGACGTTCTGCGTCATGGCCGTATCGGAAATGGCGGAAATCAGGGACAGGTCGATCATGTGATCCTGGCCCAGGCGGCTATCCCACTCGGGCGACTGCCGGCGCATCTGTTCCAGCACGCCGGGACGCACGGTCAGTTCGATCGCATGGCGCTGTCCATAGTCAAAGCCGATAGTTTCCACGCGGCTATAGTGTTTCAAGGCCCAGGCCAGGCAGGTGGTGGAATCTTGTCCACCGCTAAAGAGCACCAGTGCGGAGTCCGTTGCTAGCATAATTTCTTTCTTTGAGTTTTGTTCTGTCCAATAGTGCGCGGGGAAACGAGATTCCCCATGCAAAAAATACTTATTCGTCCGCCATCAGTTTACCTATTCCGGTAACATGCAGTCAGCATTTACTCATCTGGAGCACCATGTTTTCTGCACGACCCATACGGCATACGGTTGCCGGCAAGGCGATACGACCACGAATTTTGGCACAAGTAGTGACAAAAGCAATGGGTCAACTGACACTGGCGGCCGCCGGCAGTGTCATCTTGCTGTTCCCCATCGCCCAGGCCGCCGCGCAGGAAGGGGCGCAACAGAGCGCGCAAGACGCGCCCGCCGACAGCGCCGCCACGGAAGCGGCGCCCGCCCCGCTGCAGTACGAGGTCAAGGTCAACGCGCCGGGCGACCTCGATGAGTTGCTTGAAAAAAACCTGGACCTGGAACGCTTCCGCGGCAACCCGCGCATGGACCGCGAGCAATTGCAGCGCCTCGTCCGTGATACGCCGGAGCAAGCCAGGAACCTCGTCGCCACGGCCGGCTACTATACGCCCGTCGTCACGGTGCGCGTCGATACGTCGGGCGCCAAGCCCGTCGTCATCGTCGACGTCGATCCTGGCCAGGCGGTCACCATCGACAAGGTCGAGCTGGCATTGCGCGGCTTCGACCCCACGCCGCCGCTGGCCGCCAGCGAGCCCTACGATACGGAAGCCCTGAAGCGCAGCTGGTCCCTGAAGACGGGCAGCGTGTTTCGCCAGGCCGACTGGGAATCGGCCAAGCGCGCCCTGCTGCGCGAAGTGGTGCAGACGCGCTACCCGCGCGCCCAGCTGGTCGACACGCAAGCCGTGGTCGATCCGGAAACGCATAAAGTCTCGCTGCTGGTGGTGCTCGACAGCGGCCCCGAGCTGCGCTTCGGCGAGCTGCGCATCGAAGGCTTGAAACGCTACGATCCCAGCATCATCCGCAACCTCGACAATATACGTCCGGGCGAGTACTACAGCGAATCGGCGCTGCAATCGTTGCAGGCGCGCCTGCAGGACACGGGCTACTTTGCCAGCGTGGAAGTGAGCGCCGACATGAGCAGCATCCTCAGCGAGCAGATCGAGGCCGGCCAGGAAAGCCAGCAAGCCGAGGCCGAAGGTGCCAGCGCCGCCGCCGAAGCCAAGCCCGTCAACCGCGGCCCCGCACCGCTGCTGCCGCTGGTGGTGCGCGTCACGGAAAACAAGCAGCAGAACGTCAGCGCCGGTCTCGGTTTCAGTACGAACACGGGCAATCGCGCCCAGCTCAACTATGACAACCTGAACGTGTGGGGCACGCGCTTCAAGAGCGCGATCACCATGGAAACGAAGAAACAGGCGGCGCACGCCAATTTTTACTTTCCAACGACCGAGCGCGGCTACAACGACAGCGCGGGCGCCTCGTTCGAGCGCAGCGACATTTCCAACGAAATCACGGCCGTCACGACCATCTCGGCCAAGCGCAACTGGGGCGGCACCAACCTCGAACGCAGCCTGACGTTCGAGTTCCTCAGCGAGGACAAGACCGTCGTGGGCCTGGAACAGACGCGCAGCAAGAGCTTGCCGTTGACCTATGCCATCACCAAGCGCAGCCTCGACAGCCTGCTGTTCCCCACCAGGGGCTACGTCATCAACGCCCAGGTGGGCGGCGCCCTGCTGCCCGTGCTGACGGACGAGCGCTTCGTGCGCGTGGCCGGCAAGGCCGTGTATTACCGTCCGCTCGGTGAAAAAGGCGAGCTGATCGTGCGCGGCGAAATGGGCGCGCTGGGCTCGAAGGAAAAACGCGGCGTGCCGGCCGTCTACCTGTTCCGCGCGGGCGGTGACCAGTCGGTGCGCGGCTATGGCTACCAGGAACTGGGCGTCAAGGAAGGCGACGCCACCATCGGCGGGCGCTACATGCTCACCGGCAGCGCCGAATACCAGTACTGGTTCAAGCCGAAGTGGGCCATTGCCGCCTTCTATGACGCCGGCAACGCGGCCGATACCGTGAAGGCGGCCATGACGCCGAAATCGGGCTACGGCCTGGGCGGACGCTACAAGAGCCCCGTCGGCCCCATCAATGTCGACGTGGCGTATGGCCACGCCGTCCACGCTTACCGTTTGCACTTCTCTCTGGGATTCACTTTCTGATGTCCGATATTACTACCGAGTCCCCCAACGGCGCCGCGCCGCCACCGCCGGCGAAAAAAGCCCGCCGCTGGCCCCGCTATGTGGCGATCGCCGTCGCCAGCCTGGCCGTGCTGCTGGGCGGCGCCTTCTGGTTCCTGGGCCGCGAATCGACCCTGCAGATGCTGGTGCAAAAAGTGGCCAGCGCCAGCGGCGGCGAAATCGCCGTGTCGGGCGTGTCCGGCTCGCTGTACAACCGCATGCACCTGGGCCACGTCAGCTACCGCAGCAAGACGCAGCACATCACGGCCGAGAATATCGACATCAACTGGTCGCCGTTCCAGTTCTTCTCGGAAGGCATCGCGATCAGCGAACTGCACGTGGCCAGCCTGTCCGTGGAAGGCACGGCGCCGTCCGAGGAGCCGTCGACGATGCCCGCCAGCCTGGCTTCGCCGTTCAAGATCGGCATTGCCGACGCGCGCCTGGACAAGGTGATCCTGGTGAGTCCGGGCGGCAACACGGTATTTGAAAAGATCCATTTCACCTTGTCGGGCGACAAGACGCAATGGCAGCTGGAAGACGCCTCGGCCCTCACACCGTTCGGCCAGGCCACGGCCAGCGCGACGATTGCCGCCACGCAACCGTTCAAGCTGTCAGGCAAAGCCGGCTTGACGCAGATCAACCCCGCCGCCGGCGAAAAACCGGCCGCCCTGGCCCTGCAACTGGGCGGAGACCTGAATGTGCTGAACGTCACGGCCAAGGGCAGCGCGGGCGCGGCCACGGCCGATGCCCAATTGGCGCTGGCGCCGTTCGACCCCGTCATCATCCTGCGCTCGGCCAGCATCAAAGGCCGCAACATCAATCCGGGCAAGTTTGACGCGACCTTGCCGCAGGCGGACCTGAGCCTGGAACTCGACGCCGCCATCGATACGCGCCCAAGCGCGCAAAGCGTGTCGGGCAAGCTGGCCATCCTCAACCACGCGACACCGGGCCCCATCGACCAGCAAAAGCTGCCGCTGCGCCAGTTCGAGGCGAGATTGGGCGGCACCCTGACGGCCACCACCCTGGAGTCGGCCCTCATCGACTTCGGCACTGCGGGCAAATTCACGGGCAGCGGCAAGCTCAACCGCGACGCGGCCGATGGCCCCATCGGCAATGCGCAGCTGACCTTGCACACAGACAAGATCGACTTGCAGCACATTTACAGCAGCATCAACAGCACGAAGATCGTCGGCGATATCGTGCTCGACAGCGATGGCAAGACACAAACCCTGCGCGCAAAGCTGGGCGAAGCCAAGCTGCGCCTGGACGTGGAAGCCACTTTGGCCGATTCCCTCGTGCAATTGCGCAAGGGCACTTTGCAAGCGGGCAAAAGCAGCGTCAACGCGACGGGCCAGATCAGCCTGAAGGATGAACAACCGTTCAAGGCCGTGGCCAGCACCAGCCGTCTCAATCCCGCCGACTTCGGCGCCTTCCCCGTGGCCGACCTGAACCTCGACGTGCGCGCCAACGGCCACGTGGCACCGCAATGGCTGGCGAATGCGGATTTCACCGTGCGCCCCAGCAAGCTGCTCGACCAGCCCCTGTCCGGCAAGGGCAAGCTGACGGCCGATGCGGCCCATTTCAGCGGCATCGACGTGCAATTGGCGCTGGGCAAGAACAACGTGACGGCCAAGGGCAACTTCGGCGGCGCCGGCGAAAAACTCAACTGGAACGTCGATGCGCGGCAACTCTCCGCCCTGCAGTCCGACTTGCTGGGCAGCGTGCTGGCCAGCGGCGTGGTGCAGGGCACCATGCAGCAGCCGCGCACGACGTTTGTTGCCGATGCGAAAGGGCTTGGCTTGACCAGCGGCAAGCGTCCCGCGCCGGACAGCGCCATCCATGCCAGCGGCGACGTGGGCTTGACGGGGCCGAAACAGGCAGCGGAACTGAAAGTGACGGGTTCCGTGCAAAAGATCAATCCGGCCGCGTTTGGTGCTGCACTGCCCAACGGCAACGTCAATGCGGATTTCAACGGCAGCGGCCGCCTGAGCGGCGACTGGCAAGTGGCCCTCAACCTGGCCCTGCGCGAATCGACCTTGCAAAACGCCCCGCTGGCCGGCTACGCCAAGCTGTCGGCCAATGCGAAACGGGTCGACAGCGTGGATACGGAACTGCGCCTGGGGCCGAACAGCCTGCTGGCCAAGGGCGCGCTGGGGGGCGCCACGGACAAGCTGACGTGGAAACTTGATGCGCCGCAACTGTCGACCCTGGGCCCCCGCTTTGCCGGCGTGCTGCAGGCAGCCGGCTCCGTCAGCGGCAAGATGGACGCGCCGGCCGCGCAGCTGACGCTCGATGGTAGGGATTTGACCTTCTTTGGCGACCAGCAATTGAAATCCATCAAGGGCAGCGCCAGCGTGGGCGCCGGCCAGGGCGCGCTCGACCCCATGGTCAGCAGCCTGGACATCACGGGCTACAGCACGCCCACCTTCAAGCTGGGCAGCGCCCGCCTGGCCACGACGGGCACGCGCGGCAGCCATACCGTGAGCCTGGCGGCGCGCAACGACGATTTCGATGCCACCGTGCAAATCCGCGGCAGCCAGATCGGCGCCAGCTGGACGGGCACGATCGACAGCCTGCAAAACAAGGGCCGCTATGCGCTGGTGCTGCAAGCGCCCGTGCCCGTGAAAGTGGCGGGCCCTGCCGGCAGCGGCGTGGCGGGCCTGGGCCAGCCGGAACAGATCAGCGTGGGCAACACCGCCATCAAATTGCCAGCAGGCAGCATCACCATGCAAAGCCTGGTCAAGAACGGCCCCCGCTGGACCAGTTCCGGCCAGGCGGCCGGCGTGGCCCTGACGTATCTGGCGCAAGTGATTCCCTCGCTGCAAGCCAATGCGCGCAGCGACCTGACCCTGGGCGCGCAGTGGTCGCTCGACATGCAGGTGCCGACGGCGCAGCAGAAAGATCCCTCCCTGGCGGGCATGCTGCACATCTACCGCGAAAAAGGCGACGTGACGGTGGGCGTGGAACAGCCGCTGGCGCTGGGCTTGCGCACCCTCGATGCCCGCGTGGATGTTGCCAACCAGCAGCTGCGCCTGGCCGTGAAACTCGACGGTGCGCGCGCGGGGCAGAGCGACATCAATGCCACCGTGCAAATGCTGGGCGGGCGCATCAGCAACGACAGCGCCCTCTCCCTGACGGGCACGACCAGCATCGATACACTGGCCTGGCTGGCGCCGCTGACGGGCCAGCCGGGCCTGGAACTGGGCGGCGCCTTGAAAGTGGCGCTGTCCGGCAGCGGCACCATCGGCGCGCCGCAATTGAATGGCGACATCAACGGCAGCAAGCTGCTGGTGAACTGGGCCGACCAGGGCTTGAAATTGCGCAATGGCGTACTGCAAGCCAAGCTGGCCGGCGATCAATTGCAATTGCAGCGCCTGAGCTTTGACGGCGGCGATGGCAAGGTGCAGGCAGACGGCTGGGTACGCTTTGCGAATGGCGAAGCGAGCCTGGAACTGAAATTGATGGCGGACCGGCTGCAGGCGCTGTCGCGCCCCGACCGCACCTTGATCCTGTCGGGTAACAGCACCCTGGTGCGCAACGACAAGCGCTTCAGCTTCGAGGGCAAGTTCAAGGCCAACCGCGCGCTGATCGAACTGGCGCCGCAAGATACGCCCACGCAAAGCAGCGACGTGGTGGTGCTGGGCAAGGAAGTCAAGGGCAGCAAGGAAGCGCCGTCGCTGCCCCTGAATATCGACCTGGAATTTGACCTGGGCAATGCCTTCCACCTGCGCGGCATGGGCATCGATGCGGATCTGGCGGGCAATGTGCGCGCCAGGGTCATCAACCGCGCTGCGCCGCGCGTGACGGGCAGCATCAAGGTTGTCACAGGTCAATACGCCGCCTACGGACAAAAGCTGTCGATCGAACGGGGCTTGATCGCCTTCACGGGCGCCTACGACAACCCGTCGCTGAACATCCTGGCCGTGCGCAAGCGTCCCGAAGGCGAAGCCTTGTCGGAAACAAATGTGGAAGCGGGCGTGGAAGTGCGCGGCACGGCCCAGGCGCCGACGGCCAAGCTGGTGTCTACCCCGAGCGTGTCGGACAGCGACAAGCTGGCCTGGCTGATCCTGGGCCACGGCGCGGAAACGGCGGCCGGCGATGAAATGGCCCTCTTGACGACGGCCGCAGGGGCCCTCTTCGGCGGCTCCGGCGGCGGCTTGCAAGGCAAGCTGGCCAATTCGCTGGGACTCGACGAAGTGGGCCTGTCGCAGGCGCAAGGGCTGGAAAGCACGGTCGTCACCGTCGGCAAGCGCCTGTCCTCGCGCGCCTACCTGACGTTCGAGCAAGGCACGAGCACGGCAACGAGCCTGGTCAAGCTGCGTTACAAGCTGAACCGCCGCATCACCCTGCAATTCCAGACCGGCACGAACAATGCCCTGGACGTGTTGTACACGTGGGCGTTCGACTAATCAGACGTTGAAATGCAGAAACAACAAAGGGCGCCTCGGCGCCCTTTTCTTTGATCTGCCGCAAAGGCAAACTTACTCGGCCACGTCGAGGCCCCGCTCGATCATGCCTTCGACGTACGCGCGCAGATATTGTTCCAGCGCGGGGCCGGACAGCACGTTGGCCGTCAGCGCGCCATGGGGCGAGCCTTTCAGCACGCCGTCGTGGTACACGCGCGCAATCCAGGCCACGTCCGTGCCCAGGGTGTAATCGAGTTCATAGTCGAACGATTCTCCGCTGACTTTGCGTGTGTAGACTTCCTTGACAATTGCCATCTAAAACAGCCTTTCTTGACGAGATTAACTGGGATGCGGGTGCGGCACGGGATCGTCCTGCGGCACCGGGTGCACGGGCCCCGGATGGTGCCCGGGCGCTTCTTGCGGCTCCGGCGCCGGCATGGGTTCATCGACGGGCGCCGGGTCGGGCGCGCGGTGGGCATGGATGACGGACATGGCTGGCCTCCCGGCGGACAAAAGAAGACCATACCACGAGATGCCCGCCGCCTGTCCATGTTTGCCTGCCGGCTTGACGTCCGCGGCCGGCGGCACGGCGTGACAAGGCATAGTGCTTGCATGCCATGTAAATGTCAACATGCAACTTTTACCGTTTGACAAGCATCGCCGCCCGTCCCCATCTGGCTTACAATCGCTGTTTTACCCGTACTCGATTGCATACATGGAAACCACCACCCTCGCCCTGCTGTTACTGGTCCCGCTGCTGGTCTGGCGCATTTATTCGCGCCTGAAGAAACTGGTGGCGCGCCAGAAGTCGCAGCTGTGGCGGCACTGGACGGTGGCGATCACCTTCCCCGCGCTGCTGCTGTTCCTGGCGACGACGACAAAGTTCGACGTCCTGCCCCTGTCCAGCCTGGGCGCGGCCGCGCTGGCCGGCGGCTGGCTGGGCGTGCTGGGCTTGAAGCTGACGCGCTTCGAACAGGTCGGCAAGGACTTTTTCTTTACCCAGCACCGCTACCTGGGCCTGGCCATCACGATGCTGTTCATCGCCCGCCTGCTGTACCGTGGCATGGAAATCTACCTGAACTCGCGCCTCGACGTGCCCGTGCCGCCGCCACCGTTCGGCCAGAGCGCGCTGACGATGGCCGCCTACGGCCTCGTTATCGGCTACTACGCCGTGTATGCGTGGGGCCTGGTGCGCTGGCGCCAGCGCAACCAACCGCTGCAGGCGCCCGAATAAGTCATCCCGTCAGTAGTACTGGCACAGGCCTTCGCAGGTCGTCACCGACAGTGCCTGGCGTATCGTCGCCAGCGCCGGCGCCAGGGCGGGATCGAGGTCCTTGTCCGCACCAGCCAGGCTGGCCAGCAAACGCTCGCGCAACGGCGGCGCCATCAACGCGACGTTCGGCGTTGCGTACTGCGCCGCCGCTTCCAGCATGCGCTTCTTTTGCGCCACGGTCCAGAACGGCACTTGCACGAACTGCACCACGCCGACATACAGGGTGGTCGAGCCCTTGCTGAAGGCGCGCGCCCGCATGCGCTCCGTACCGCTCACTACCTGCAGCGGCTGGCTACTGAATTCCTGCTCCATCAAGCCAATCAAGTGCGCATGGCAATGCATGCCAAAGGCAAAAAAAGTACTCATTTCATCGCCATAATTGGCCAGGTTCTCCGTTACCTGGTCATTGCGCGCCTGCTGCAACTCGGCGCCGGACAGCGGCAGCGGCCGCTCGCTGCCAAACGTGTAATACGCCTTGCCAATGTTGGTTGCCCGCTCGCACAGGGCCACGCTCGGGTTGATGTCCTGCAACGCCGCGACGGGCGCCCGGAACAGGCCCGGCGCGTCGGTAATCTGGGCAATCAACGCTGCCACTTCAGGTTCACTCAGGCGCGGCAAGCCGCTTTGCAGCGTGGCCTTGGCCATCAGCGCTTCCAGGCGTGCACTGGCTTGCTGGAAATCGGTATAGCTGTCGGCCCAGGCGGCAGGCGCCACGAGGACGGAGGAAAGGCAGAACAGGCGGCCGAGGCGGCGCAACGGCATGGAAATCAACAGGGACATGGGATCAGGAAAACACTATTGGAAAATTGGCAATTATAGGCAATCTGTATCTACAGTGCATTTAATTGTGTTTTACACCACGTTTTATCTAGGCGATGATGGTGACGCGCGGCCAGCGCGCCGCATAATCCTTGCTGGCCAGGCGCTGCGCATAGCCGTCCAGGCTGATGCGCGCCGGGTTGCGCCGCACCACCATATCGAACAGGTCGTCGAGGCCATGCGGCGCGATGATGCCGATCCCGCCGTCAGGCTGCAGCGAGATGCCAACCGAGGTGGCAAACTCGGGCCAGGTGGCGATGGCGTCGTCGAGCGACAGCAGGGGCGGCACGGCGTAGCCGAACGCGTCTTCGAACCACAGGTGCACCCGCGCCTGGTTGCAAACCTCCCACGGCACGCCGGGCAGCACGGTTTCCAGGCGCTGGCGCAGCTGCGTTTCGCTTTCCGGATGCATATCGCAGGCATCGAAATACGCCACGTCGACGTCGCTCAAGGCCGACGCTTGCGCGTAGCCATGCAAGGCATCCCACACGAGGTTGCGCACGGCGCCGGCGCCGATGCAGCAATGGGGCAAGCCCAGCTGCGCCACTGCGTGCAGGGCTTGCATGCACCACGGCGTGGCGCTGGCGATGGCGCGCAGGCGCGCCGCCAGTGCTTCCTGCCTGCTCATGCAGCTAGGGCCGGATCTGCGGCGCCACGCCGTCGTGGCTAACCGTGCCTTCGACATTGCCGAAATACACGTCCAGGTCTTGCTTCGGATGGAAGTTGCGCAGCTTGACTTGCAAGGTGGTGGGATTAATCTTGCTGAACGTGCCGGGGAAGCACAGGCTGACCAGCTCGTCCGACTTGCCCTTGATCAAGTTCAAGGTAAAGTCTTCGATGCCATTCTTCCAGGTATTGCCGGTGGTCAAAATGTACGACACCCACACGGCATTGACGAAGCCGCTTTCGCCCTGCTGGGCCGCCAGGCGGTTCCACGTCTTGTAGAAGGCCTTGTCGCCGCAGTATTTCTTTTCAAATGTATTGCCATCACCCAGGTAGGACGCACCGGGACCGGCCGCGACGAACGGCGCATATTGATGGCGCACGCGCACGACTTTGCCGGCAGGGAATTTCTGCTGCCACAGGTAGATGACTTTCACGGTCCAGGCCGGTACCCATTCCTCGTCGTACAGCTGGGCCAGCAAGCCTTCGCGGATCATGATCTTGCTCTGCGCGGCCGTCAGCGGCGCCACTTTCTTGTCGAACGGCGTGTGCGAGGGGAAATACGCAATTTGCGCATCGGACAAGCCCAGCTGGCGCAAGCGGGCCGTCACGTCCTCTGCGTCGAGCTTCGCGACGAAGGTGGTTTTATAGTCCTTGCGCTTGCCGTCAACGTCGACGGTAAACTGCTGCGGCTGGCCATAATACGTGGGCGAGCCGTGGTAGCCGGAAGCGTATTCGGGCAGCGGGAAGAAGATCGTCTCCTCCACATCCGTTTTCGACTCATTGAGGAACTCGTATTCGACCTTGATCAATTCCGCGCTCACGCTGAGCACTTCCTTTTTCATGGCCACGGCATCCGTCTTGCCGAACAGGATGCCGCCCGCGCTCACGGAGCCGATGCCGTCGTTGGCCATGGCGGGCGCCGAACACGCCAGCGCCAGCGCGGCAGATGCCAGCAAGGTGCGCACCAGCATCACGCCACCTTGCCCGAGACGGGATCGACCCGGCGCTGCAGCACGAAAATCGGTTGCGCCCATTGGGTATCCTTTTTCTTCTTGCTCGTGATCAAAGTCAGTTCCGATGGATCGTAGACATCCGTGTTGTGCGTCAACGGCGTCGTCATCAGGTATTGCGCTTCCGTGTTCTTCAGGAATTCGCCGACCAGTTGAATGTTGCGGATATCGAGGTGGGCAAACGGTTCGTCGATGAAGACGAAGCCGCCGGAACCGTCTTCCGATTTCAGCAAGCCGATCAACAGCACCAGCGATTTCATCACTTGCTGGCCGCCCGACGCTTCGCCATCGTTCATGCCGATCACGCCCTTGCCGTCGAACTTGAAGCGCACGTGCAAGCCCGCCTGCGACAGCTGCACGTCGTCGTTTTCCAGGCGCACGGGGTCGGCATGCACTTCGATGCCGGCCAGTTCGCCCAGCTCCTTGATGTTCTTGCTGTAGGTCTTGATGGTGTAGCGCAAGCGTTCCATGTAGGCGCCGCGGGCATTGCCCGTCGCTTCGATGGCGCGGTTGTTCTGGTAGCGGCGCTCGTCCGTTTCTGACTGGCGGCCATGCAACTGGTCCGACAGGCGGTGGTGCTGGTCGATGACGGTGGCGTCGAGTTCCCAGTCGTCGCGCGCCAGGCTGTTTTGCAGGCTGGCCACGCGCAAGTCGACCTGGTGCGCATTCTGATGCTCGGCCACGAGGGCCGCGCGGCGTGCGGGACGGCGCCAGCTTTTCGGCAAGTGGCGCCACGCATGGCGCAGGGCCAGCAAGGCGCGCGCATGCTCGGCGCGCTGTTCGATCTGCTTCTTGTAGCCCAGGCGCGAGCCCGCTTCCGCCTCGGACAGGGCCAGGCGCGCGTTTTGCCACACGGTATCGGCACGCGTGCGCGCCACGGTGGCGTTCTTCGTCAGGTTTTGCAACTCGCCCAGGCGACCGCCCACTTCCAGGCGCTCTTCCTTCAGCGGCTTCGAGTTGCGCAGCGCTTCGGCGAATTCTTCCTGGCGGGCGCTGAGTTCCTTGGCCGCGTCGACGCCGGCGATGCGCGCTTTCAAGGCGCCCACTTCGGCCGCCAACTTCGAAATCGCCAGGGTCAGGGTGTCTTCCTGTCCTTCCAGGCCCGGCAGCGAGCGCAGCAGCGCTTCCAGGCGGCCGCTGCGGCCAGCCTGGCCGAAGCGGTAGCGCGACGCTTCCACGAACAGCGAGCGCCCACCCCTGCGTTCGCGGTGGTAGGCCTCGGGCGTGATCCACTCCTCATGGTTGCCCAGTTTAAAACCTGCTTCGACGGAATCGACGCGCGCAATGCGCGACAATTGCTCGATCAGCCAGCTGGGCACGGGCGCGGAAAATTTCACCACGGCCAGCAGGCTCTCGTCTTTCGCGACAGGCGCCGTGACCAGGTCGGGCACGATGAAGTGGCGATAGCGCTCCTTCTCGGCCAGACGATAGGCGGCCGCCGCATCCTTGGCCTTGTCCAGCAACACCACCGAAGCGTAACCGCCCAGCACGCCTTCGACGGCGCCCTGCCAGCGGCTGTCCGTCACTTCGACGATGTCCGACAGCATCGCGTGACTGATCCCCGCGTCGCGCAGCGCGCGGCGCATGCCGCGCACGTTGTCCGGCTCCGGCATGGCCGTCTTGCCTTGCAGCGCGGCAATAGTTGCCTGTTCGCCCGCGATGCGCGCGGACAAGGCGTCGCGCTGCTGGCGCTGCTGCAGCAATTGCGCTTCCTTCTGTTCCAGCTGGGCCGCCACTTCGGCGATGTCGCTGCCCGAGTCCGCCGCCAGCTTGTGCAAACGGTCTTTCTGCTCGAGCAAGCTGTCCAACGGTTTGAGCTTGCTATTGATCAAGGACAAACGGCTCTGCAAGCCGATCGATTCCTGTTCCAGCAAGGTTTCGTTCATTTGCGCGTCGGACAGGGCCTTCGCCTGCGATGCCAGCGCATTGCGTTTATCGGTCAGCTGCTGGTCCGCCTGCGCCATCGGTTTGCGCGCATCGCGCAATTGCCGGCTGGCCGTGGCCGCTTTTTCGCGCGCCTCGTGGTACTGCAGGCTGGGCAGCACTTCTTCCAGCAGGTTGCGGCGCTCCTTATGCAGCCCTTCCCACTGGTGGTAATTGGCAACGCGCAGGCGCAAGCCTTCCAGGTTGGTCTTCGACGCTTCCAGTTCCGTCTCGAAACGTTTCAGTTCCACTTCCGTGTCGCGCTGGTGGCGCTTGGCTTCGTCGTAGGCGTCCAGCACTTCCTTGTCGCCGAACACCTGGAACACCAGGTCGAGCAGCTGGCGCGGCGCGTATTCGCACAATTTGTCCGTCTCGCCCTGCTCCAGCGCCAGCACTTTCGACATGGCGGGCGACAGGCCCGCATTGGCCAGGCGCTTGCGGTAGTTTTCCACGCCGAGCCAGTCGTTGGCGTCCGTGATGTCCTCGATCTGCACATTGCCCGGACGCATCAGATACTGGCGCTTCCAGTCGCCGCCGTTCTTCTGGATCTGGCAAAACAGGGTCACTTCATCATCGCTGAAGAAGCCGGAACTGCGGAACGGGCGGTTCGACAGCTGCTTGCCCACGTTCTTGTTGTCGACCACGGCGCGCAGCCAAGCCGTCTGCTGGCCCGAGTGGCGCGCATAGTGTTTATAGGTGCGGCCCATCGAGCAATCGAGGCCGAACAAGGTGCGCAAGGCGTCGAGCAAGGTGGTCTTGCCCGAGCCGTTCTGCCCCGCGATGGTGATGATCTTCGCGTCGAGCGGAATATTCTTGATGCGCTGCCAGTAATCCCAGTGCACCAGTTCAAGTGATTTGATATGAAACATGGGCGCTTTCAGTGAGGGAGGTCGGACGCGGGCTCATCGCCGTCGTCGGGCAGGTCGCCGATGTCGGCGGACAAGTCGTCCGCCAGGTCGGCGTCGGGCAACGTATCGCCGCTGACGGCCACCAGGCGCGCCGGCGCCCGCTTGAACACGTCGGCCAGGGCACCGTTGATGATGCGCTCTTTCAACACGTCCGTGTCCATCATCAGGTCCAGCAACGGGCCTTCCAGGATGAAATCGCCGCGCCGCTCGATGAAGCCCAGCTTGGCCAGGGTGCCCAGATTCATGTCCATGCGCGTCTTCTTGCCCAGCTTGTCGCCGAAGTCCGACAGCAGCGCCTTGTAGGAAATGCCGATCGACGCGTCTTCCGCGCGCGGCAGCGGTTTTTCCGTGCCAAACATGTCGTTCTGGTCATCGTCCGCGTGCTGGTGCGTTTCCTGGCGTTCACGCTTGGGCAGGATAATCTGCGCCCACAGCACCACCAGCAAGGCCACGCCATCGCGCGCCAGGCCGAAGTTGTTGTTTTGCCACACGTCGCGCGCGCCGAAAATCTTCGGCTCGATGGTGCGCGTCAGTGCCAGGGTGACATGGTCGGCGTACACGTTGTCGAGCAATTTCAAGCCGCAGGCCAGCAGGCGCGCATCGATCTCGGCGCGGAACAGCTCGTCGGACAGCACGCGCTTGACGAGCTTGTCGTCGCGGCGCAGGGTTTGATGCGTGAGCAGGCGCGCAATCAGGATTTGGGAATCGTCATTCATCGGCGGTGCCGCTATCTAAATCAAGTGAAACATTCAGTGAAAGCGAGGCGATCGACATGGCCGCCACGTGGGGGTCGGTCAGTTGGACCATCTCGTCGGTCGGTGTAAAGGTAATCGGCAAACGGGCCAGTTCGGCCGTGGATCCCTGCAAGCTCGCTTCGGAGACGTCGCCCAGCAGCGGCAGCATGGAGGCGCGGTACGAGGCCACGGCAAAGCTGGCCGGCAGCAGGGAATCCTGCACGGGCACCGATTTCGGCCCTTCTTCGCCGATGCTGGGGAAATTGCCCAGGCTGGCGAAGTTCGACAGGCGTTCGAGCAAGTCATCGAGTTCGAGTTGCATGGCGGGACCGTCGCTGATGGTGGTGGGCGCGTCCTCTCCGCTGGGCAGGCCCGTGTTGATGACACCCGCCGCCCGTTCGGACAGCAGTTCCGTTTCGGCCACGTCGATCATCTCGGCCGGCGTGGAGAACAGGGGCACGACGGGCTGGTCGATGGCGCCCTCGGCCAGGCTGGCCAGGTCGTCATGCAGCAAGAGCCAGCGCTTGATGTCCGTGGTCGACAAGCCCGACTGGCCCAGGTGGACCCGCTGGCGCTCGATCTGGTTCAGGGCGCGCGAAAACATGCCTTGCATGTTCAGCAATTTACTTTGCGCGCGGCCGATCGCCTGCGCCGCCTTGTGCGTGGCGCTGTCCGCGTTTTCATCGGAGGTGATGGCCACGAGGATCTCGGAACCCTTCTCGACCCAGTCGCACGCCATGTTCCACTTCGCTTGCGCCGTGCGCAGGCGGAATTCGGAACCGGAGGCAATCGCGTCGGAGAATTCTTCCGTCAAGTCCACCAGGCGGCCCAGCAAATGCTGCAGTTGCTCGACCGACACGCCACCGACGGCTTGCGCACCCGCCACCTGCGACAGCAGGAAACCCATTTCCGCTTCATCTTCCGTCTGCCCCAGGCCCAGCAAGCTGTCGATGGCGGACAGCACATTGCGCGCCATCGGGGTCACGCGGTACACGCCCTGCTGCGCATCCCAGGCCAGCAACTGGTTCGAGCGCAGGCGCAGCAAGACCGTTTCCAGGCTTTCCGGCAACAGATATGCGAGTTTCGTATTGATATCGGCGCGCGTATAGGCGGACGTGGCCGCATCGGACGCGAGCTCGCGCAACACCAGCAGACGCACCAGCACGCCATCGAAACCGCCGTGGAACAGGGCCGTAAACACTTGCAGCAGGGGCTGCGCCCGCTTCAAGTGAAAAACTTGCTCAATTTCATCGGCCGAAATATTGGGCTGGAAATGCGCCTGCAAGGAATCGTGATGCTCTTGCTCTGTCTGATTTGCATCCGTAGCCACGGCTGCACTTGCCATTATATCAATCATTCTTTTCCGGATGAGTGTTCAGCGGGCGGCGCTGCGGGCTAACGCGGCGCTGCGGGGCGGGGGCGTCAGTATATCAGTTCTGACATGCAATTTAGCGCATGGGAGGGGGCGGTGCGGACATGGCGCAACACGGCCGGTGCGCCGTGCCGGGCCAGGAGGGTGAAATGGGGGGCCAAACATGGTATGCCTGGCCCCAAGCCATTAGTGAACACTTACTTCCTGACGATCTTTTGCAAGGTTTGCTCGACGTAATCGCCGTCTTCATCGGCGAACGTCACCTTCACGGGATACCATTCCAGCGACGGCGCCAGCCACAGGTCCACTTGCTGGCCCTTCTTGTCCGGCGGCGGCGCCTTGACCAGGTGCACGGCTTCCACCAGACCCTGGCCCGTGGCGACGGTTTCCTGCTTGACGACCTTGAAGGTCCACGGTTCGGCGTCATGGCGGCCGGCAACGAAGAAGCTCCATTCCGAGCCGGGCGTGAATTTCTCCGGGGTGGCGCGCGCCACGCTGACCAGTTGCCAGACGGTGCTGTTGCGGTCCTGCTCGCCGCCTTTCAGCGGATACGTTTCATCGCCTTCGCTGAAGACGATGCTCTTGCTGTCGCGCTTGAAGGTGGTCGTGGCCGCTTCCTTGCGGAAACGTTTTTCCACGAACTGCGCCGGCGCCAGGCCGTAATCGTCGACCGTGCCTTCGCTGCGCTGCTCCAGGATCTTGCCGAACAGCGCGGCCTTGGTTTCGGCCAGCAGCGAGTACTTGCCGTCGCCGGCGCGCCAGTTGCTGACCGATTCGCCGGACAGCGCAATGCCGCGCTGCTTCGCCTTGATCGAATAGACGAGGTCGGCCGACGGCGCCAGCTTGTACGGGCGCTTGATGACGGGATGGTCCACGGGCTCGTCCGCCGCCATGGCGGGCGTCAGGGTGGCCGCCAGCAGGCTGGCAGCCAGGACGCGTTTCAAGGTAGTCAAAGTAGTCATTTATTTTCCTGTTGATTCATTTACGGAGATCTTGGTCACGGTTTGCGTGGTCAGCGCCCCGTTCGCTTCGGTATTGCGTATTTGTACCGGATACCATTGCATGGACGGCGCCAGCCAGACATCGAGCTGCGACGAATACGTGCCGGGCTTCGGCGGCCGGCGCAGGTGCCACGTCACCAGGCGGCCCATTTTCGTGTCCAGTTCTTCCTCGCCCACCAGGTGGAAGCGGAACACGGTCGCTTCCTTTTCCTCGCCGACGAGAATGTCGATATTGCCCACCAGCTGGTTGACGTCGGCACGGCCGATGGCGGCCAGCTGGAACGGCACGGTGGCCTTGTCCTGCGCCCCTTCCTGCCATGGCGCCGTGGCCGTCGTGGCCGAAAACGTGATGGCCTTGGCGTCGCGGTTGAAATGCGTGGCCGTTTGCGCGCGGCCCTTGCGTTTCTCCGTGGCCGTGACGGGCACGATGCCGCTGCCATCGATCTTGCCCTCGCTCGTCAGCACCAGCAGGTTGATGCGCGTGATCAGCATGCTCAAGCCCACTTCCAGTTTCAGCTGATACGTATCGCCCCGGTTGTCCCAGGCCATCGCGGCCACGCCCTGCCACTTGGTGCCGTCCGCATCGCGCCGGTCCACGTGCAGGTCGAACTGGGCCGACGCGGGCGCATTCGTCTTGTAGCGCCGTGCCTGTTCGACGGCCGGTGGCGGCGGTTCGCTGGCCGGCGCGGGCGCGGCGGCCACGGCGGGCGCCGGCGCCGTGATGGCCGGAGCCGCCACGGCGGCCGGCTCGCTCGTGGCCGGGCCTTCCGGCACGTCGCTGACGGGCGCCGTCAACTGGGGTGTTTCGCTCGACGCCAGCTCCGTCGGCGGCGGGGGCGGCGGCGGCGGCCTGGGCTTGGGCACGGGCCGCAGTTCGGGCGGCGGGGGCGGCACCACCGGCAGGGGTGTGGGCGGCTCGGCGATCAAGGCCATGCTGACCACCTGCGCATGATTCTGTCCCAGCGGCACCATGCTGGCGCGCGAGGTGAGCCATTCCAACGCCACGTAATGCAGTACGCCGATGACCGCGACAAAGATGACGGTACGGCGGCGCGGTGGCGAAAAGAAGGAGTCAGGCATCATAGGCCGTAGTGTAACGCTTCCGCCCCGCTTCCCGCTTCTTGCCCGTGCTCAACTCTTAATGTTTTATGTAAGAAAATGTTGGCGGCATTGCGTCAGTTGCAAGCCGATATCTGCTACGCTAAGGCTATCCACCTACCAGGAGATTTCGCATGGCAAACCCGCAAATGCCCCAAATGCCGGGCGCAGCAGTTGTGACCGATACGCTCGACTTCGTCAAAAACCTGTGGGGCAGCATGAGCGTGCCCGGCATGGGCATGCCTGGCATCACGGCGCCCACCATGTCGGTGGAAGAGCTGGACAAGAAAATCAATGACTTGAAGGCCGTCGAAGCATGGCTGAACCTCAACACCAGCATGCTGCGCGGCAGTATCCAGGCGCTGGAAGTGCAGCGCGGCACCATCGCCACCTTGAAATCGATGGGCGCGTCCCTGGCGGCAGCCATCACCCAGCCCGGCGCCAGCGAGAAATCCGTGTTTGAATCGGTGCCCTACGCTTCCGCATTTTTCCAGCAAGCCGCACCCGCGGCGCCTGAACCGAAACCGGCGCCTGCGCCCGCACCGCCACCCGCTGCGGCGGCGCCCGGCGATGCCGGCAGCCAGGCCGGAGCCCAGCTGGCCAATCCAAGTGCCTGGTGGAATTTGTTACAAGATCAGTTCACGCAAGCCGTCTCGACAGCGATGTCGCCCGACGCCGCCAGCGCGGCAGCGGCCAGCTTTGGCGGCGTGAGCAAAGCCAAGCCAGCGGCCAGCAAGCCTGCCAAACCTGCCGAAGCAGGCACGGCAGCCAAGGCCAAGGCCCCGCTGCGCAAGGCGCCCGCGAAACGCGCAGCGCCCAAGGCCAAAGCACCAGGCAAGGCCTGATGTTTCAAGCCGGCAATATGATCAGGCGATACGATGAATGCGGATCGCCTCGATCATGTTGTCGGCCTGGCGTTTTACGTCACCGATCGTGATCAGGCCTTCGTCGGCCAGCGCCTTGGCGTGCTCGTACGAAGACTGGAATGTTTCCAGCGTGTCTCCCTTGGCGGCGACCGGGCGTACCCAGGCAACGGCGCCGACCTTCATTTTTTTGTATACTTCATTGACCACATCACGCATAGTTTCTTCCTTATTGTTGTAAAGCAACTCAAGCACGGGCGAACCCACGCTGGCCCCTAGTTTATCATCCGGCACGCTCACGCACGGCTTTTCCCCCTTTTTCCGCTGCCGGCGGCGCATTTTCCGGCGCCGCGACGGCGTCTTCCGGCCCGGGCGGCGGCGTCAGCTGCACCAGTTGCTCCATCAATTGCGCGAAGCGCTGCTGCCCTGGTGCAATTTTGTCTACATACAACAACACTTCCATGGCCTCGGCCGCCAAATCGGCCTGAAACCCGCGCTGCTGCAGGAAGGAAACGATGATTTGCGCGGAATTGAACAGGATGCGCAAGTTGTTCGGCAGTTTTTCGCGCGCCGCGCGCATCCAGGCGACCGCTTCGTTGAGCTTGTCCGTCTTCCACAGCAGAACGCCCTTGTTCATCAAGTCCGACGCTTCCTTGCGCGAGGCGATGATCAGGCTCGTGCCTTCGTCGCCCATCTTCGCCTTGTCGAATATCTTTTGCACTTCGTCCTGCACCACCTGGTTGTCGTGGTTGTTCTTCACCACGTAGCACAGCAGGCCGGCCGGCGCATCCTTCACGCCGACGGCGAACAGCAAGGTCGCCAGCTCCATGCAGATGGCCTTCTCGGGCCGCGCCGGGTCTTCCAGCAGCATGGCTTCGAGCTCGTCGCCGCACTTGCGCGCGCGCCGGTAATCGCCCGTTTCGTGGTGCACCATGCCTTCCGTGATCTTCGCGCGCAAGCCGATCTGTTCGGGCGAGAATTCGCGCTGCGCCAGCAGCAGCCATTGCAGCGCCTCTTTCGCATCCTTCTTCAGGCCGCACACGCGCGCCAGTCCCAGGTAGGCGTCCGGCGTCTTCATGACGGAAAACTCGCCGATGGAAATACACTTGCGGAAAGCCTTTTCCGCCATGCTGACATTGCCCACTTTCAGGGCCGCCAGTCCCAGGTTGCGCTGGCGCGGCACGGAATTGGGCGACAGGCGCGCCGCCTTTTCCAGCACGCCGCACGCTTCCTCGTGCTGGCCCATCAGCTGGTAGGCGACGGCCATCTGGTCGTAGGCGTCGATGTAGTACTTGTTTTCGACGATCACGCCCTGGAAGATCTGCCGCGCCGCCTCGTGTTCGCCGTTATTCATGCGGATCTTGCCCAGGCCCGCCTTGGCCCAGCTGTAATCGCGCTCGGCCAGCACTTTTTCGTACACGGCGCGGGCCTTTTCCGGCTCGCCGCTTTTCAGCAGCAAACTGGCCTTCATGCGCAGCAATTCCAGCTCGTGCAGCTTGTTGACTTCGATCTGCGCGTCGCACAGCTTGGCCGCGCGCAGATAATCCTTTTCCATGCAAGCCTGGTCGATTTCGCGGAACACCTGCTTCTTGTGCCACACGCGGTTCAGCCGCGTCAGCAGCACCCCTTCCGTGATCGGCTTGATCAGGTAGGCGTCGGGCTGGTGCTCGGCCGCGCCCATCACGGATTCCACGCTTTTTTCGGCCGACACCATCAGCCACACGCTCGATGGCGCCGTCAGGTTGCGCACGCGCGTCTCTTCCAGCACTTGCTGGCCATTCTTGCCTTCGCCCAGGTTGTAATCGCACAGCACCACGTCGTAGCGCGTCTTGGCCAGCAGCTTCATGGCTTCGCCGCCGCTGGCCGCCTGGTCGATATGCCGCGCGCCCAGGTTGCGCAGCGATTCGCGCAGCAGGATGCGGATGCCGATGAAATCGTCGACCAGCAGATAGTGTTTGTCGGCCCAGTCGGTGCTGCCCGCTTCGGCGGCGGTGGCGTGGCTGTCTGTCGTCATGGATTCCTCGTTCAGGGCAGGCGCAGGATGAAACAGCCGCCGCCCAGCGCGCCGCCATTTTCCAGGGCGATGCTGCCGCTGCTGCCCCGGTGCTTGTGCATCTTTGCCACTTCGCTGGAAAAATACAGGCCCAGTCCCGTGCTGTTGGTGGAAAAATTCACGCCAGCCGCCATGCCATCCATGGCCGCGCTGCCCGCGTCCAGCAAGGCCTGGGTATAGCCGTCGCCATTGTCTTCCACGCGCAGCTCGAGCATGTCGTCGTGCTCCCGCACGGACAGGCGGATCGTGTCTTTCGTGTAGCGGATGGCGTTGTTGATCGCATGCGCGAGCACGCCGATGACCAGGTCTTCATCGAGGGTCCAGATCAGCTCCGGCGGACAAGCCGTCTGCAGGTGGATGCCTTTCGAGGCCAGCAGGATCTTTTCCTGGTCCACCACCTGGTCGATGACCTGGCTCACCAGTTGCGGCTGCACGTCGAAGGGGTAGCCGGGCTTGCCCACTTCCTTGTACAGGGCCAGCAGCTGGATCAGGTTATCGTTGAGGCGCTTGGTCTGGTACAGCATCTGCGCCATCTGCAGGTAGGCGGGGTCGGCCTGGGGCGCGGGCTTGGCCTGCTCGGCCGCCAGCAGCGACTCCAAGGTGCCGCTGACAACGCTGATCGAGTTTTTCATGTCGTGCACGGTCGACGCCAGGAACAGGAAAAGCTCGGGCGAGCTGTGTTGATCTTCCACCGGATATCTCCTTGGGGGCCGCGGCTTGAATATTGCCAAGGATAAATTATACCGCCAGCCTGCGGGCGCCTGCCAGCCAGGCGCAAAGTCCGTGACATGACGCAACAATGCCGCCCCCGCTGGCGCAGGGGCGGCATCGGCTTGACAAGGCGGCAAGATCAGCGGCGCGCGCCCGCCAGGCGTTTGACCACGACGATCATGCGGTCGATTTCCTCATACGTGTTGTAGAAGGCGAACGAGGGGCGCACGGTCGCTTCCACGCCGAAGCGGCGCAGGATAGGCTGGGCGCAGTGGTGGCCCGAGCGCACGGCGATACCCTCGTCATTGAGGGCGCGCCCCACTTCCGCCGGCTCGTAACCGGCCAGCACGAACGAGGCCACGCTGGCCTTGTCCAGCGCCGTGCCGATCAGGCGCACGCCGGGAATGGCTTGCAAGTGGTGCGTCGCGTATTCCAGCAGCGCGTGCTCGTAGGAGGCGATGTTTTCCAGGCCGATGCGCTGCACGTAGTCGATGGCCGCGCCCAGGCCCACGGCATCGGCGATATTGCCCGTGCCCGCCTCGAAACGGTTCGGCACGCCCTGGTAGACGGTGCGCTCGAACGTGACGTCGGCGATCATGTTGCCGCCGCCCTGCCACGGCGGCAATTGCTCCAGCAAATCCGCCTTGCCATACACGGCGCCGATGCCCGTCGGGCCGAACACTTTATGCCCCGAAAACACATAGAAATCGGCGCCCAGCGCCTGTACGTCCACGCGCAGGTGCGACACGGCTTGCGCCCCGTCGACCAGCACGCGCACGCCGGCCGCATGCGCGAGCGCGATGATCTGCGCCACGGGCGTGACCGTCCCCAGCGCATTCGACACCTGCGTCACGGACACCAGCTTGGTGCGTCCGTTGAGCAGCTTGCGGAATTCATCGAGGATGATCTGGCCGCTGTCATCGACGGGAATCACGCGCAATGTCGCGCCCTTCTCTGCCGCCAGCTGCTGCCACGGCACGATATTGGCATGGTGCTCGAGCTGCGAGACGATGATCTCGTCGCCGCTGGCTATGTACTTGCGGCCAAAGGTATTGGCAATCAAATTGATGCCTTCCGTGGCGCCCCGCACGAAGATGATTTCATTGGCCGAGGCGGCGCCCAGAAAACTGGCGACCTTGGCGCGTGCCGCTTCATACGCATCGCTGGCGCGCGCCGCCAGCGCGTGGGCCGCGCGATGGATGTTCGAATTTTCGTGCGCATAGAAATACGACACGCGGTCGATCACCGACTGCGGCTTGTGCGTGGTGGCCGCATTGTCGAACCAGGCCAGCGGCTTGCCGTTGACCCGCTCGGCCAGCACGGGAAAATCGCGCCGCACGGCGTGCACGTCGAACGGCGCCGGCGTCTGGTGCTGGCCAGGCTTCGTCGCCGAGGGCAGCTCGGTCTGGAAATAGAACGCGGGCTGGCCACTGGCTGGCGAGACGGGCAACTGGCGCGCGGGCGCCTGCTGCGGCGTGGCAAACAGGCCCAGCACATCATCGGGCGCTGTCTGCCCTTGCCCCTGCCGCGCCAGGCCATCAAGGCCATTGCCCGACGCGGGATAACCATGCGCGCCACCGATAAAATAATACGGCGACGGTGCAGCCGGCGCATTGATCGCCGACAAGCGCGGCGTCGGCACGGACGCGGGGGCCGGCGCAATGGGCGCTTCCAGGGGCGCCGTCACGGGCGGCACCTGCGCCGTCGCCACGCCGGGAGCGATGGCGGCGAACGCAGGACCGGGTTGCGGCGGCGGACGGTTCGCATAGCGGGGCGCCGCATCGAGCACGCTGCCGGAACCGCCGAGGCTGGGCGACTTGTCCAAGCCCGGCAGGCGCGCAAAGAATTCTCCCGCCAGGCGGTTCAAGGTCGCTTCGTCGGGTAAAAACGGGACGGCAGGCAAGCCCGCCGCGCCATCACTTGTAGGTGTCTGGGTAGTCATGGTATTTACCGATCTCCACGTCTTCCAGTACGGCCAGCGCATCGTCGGTCAGCACGGCCAGCGAGCAATACAGCGAAATCAGGTAGGACGAAATCGCGTGGCGGTTGATGCCCATGAAGCGCACGGACAGGCCCGGGCTTTGCTCGCCCGCCAGGCCAGGCTGGAACAGGCCGATCACGCCTTGCCGCTGTTCACCCGCGCGCAGCAGGATGATCTTCGTCTTGCCGTCTTCGATGGGCAGCTTGTCGGACGGCACCAGCGGCACGCCGCGCCACGTGAGGAACTGGGAACCGAACAGGCTGACGGTCGGTGGCGGCACGCCGCGGCGCGTGCATTCGCGGCCGAAGGCGGCAATGGCCAGCGGGTGCGCGAGGAAGAAGCCCGGCTCCTTCCACACTTTCGTCAGCAGTTCGTCGAGGTCGTCCGGCGTGGGCGCACCCGTCAGGGTAAAGATGCGCTGGTCGTCGTGCACGCTGGCCAGCAGGCCGTAGTCGGGATTGTTGATCAATTCGCTTTCCTGGCGCTCCTTGATCGTTTCGATGGTCAGGCGCAGCTGCTCCTTGATCTGGTCGTGCGGACTGCTGTACAGGTCCGACACGCGCGTGTGCACGTCGAGCACCGTGCTGACGGCATTGAGGAAGTATTCGCGCGGCTGGTCGTCGTAGTCGACGAAGGTTTGCGGCAGTTCCGACTCGTCGCGCTGCGAGCAGGCCACGCGCACGTCCTTCGGATTTTTCACGCGGTTCAGGCGGTAGATACCCGCTTCCACGGGCAGCCATTGCAGCAGGTGCACGAGCCAGCGCGGCGTGATCGTGGACAGCTGGGGGACGCTCTTGCTTGCATTGGCCAGCTGGCGCGCGGCGTTGTCGCCCAGCGCAAACTGGCTATCGGGGGTTGCTTCGGCCATCTACGACTCCTAATGAGAAAAGTGAATATGCTTATCTGAAAAACAAATAAAGTATCAAGCGTCTCCCCTGATCTCTCAACATGCTATCGCCATCAACGCGACGTTTTAATCCACCCGCATTAATCCACCAATTCCGGCTCGCAGCGCGCCATCAAGCCCGCCAGGCCGATGCCCAGCGCGCCGGCCAGCTTTTCCACCGTCAGCAGCGACGGCGTGGCGGCGCCCCGTTCGATCTCGCCGATGAACGAGCGGTTCAAGTCGGCCGCTTCGGCCAGGCGCTCCTGCGACCAGCCATGCCCTTCGCGCAACTGGCGCACGGCCAGTCCAAACTGTTTGATCAACATGCTGTCCTCATGGGTGGTGGGCAAAAGCGGGGTGGGATGGCGCCGGCAGCTCCGGCAACTCCGGTGCTTCCTGCTGGTTATGCGCTTGCGTGACATGGCTGCCGGGCGCCACGCTGCGGGTCAGCCAGACATTGCCGCCGATGACGGAGCCCTGGCCGATGGTCACCCGTCCCAGGATCGTCGCGCCCGCGTAGATGACCACGTCGTCCTGCACGATGGGGTGGCGCGCCAGTCCCTTTTTCAGCACGCCATCGGCGCCGGCGGGAAAGCGCTTGGCGCCCAGGGTGACGGCTTGATAGATGCGCACCCGTTCGCCGATGATGGCCGTCTCGCCGATCACCACGCCCGTGCCATGGTCGATGAAAAAGCTGCTGCCGATGATGGCGCCCGGGTGGATGTCGATGCCCGTCTGCGAATGGGCCACTTCGGCGATGATGCGCGCCACCAGCGGCGCGCCCAGCGCATACAAGGTATGCGCCAGGCGGTAATGGATGATGGCCAGGATGCCCGGATAGCACAGCAGCACTTCGTCGACGCTGTGCGCGGCCGGGTCGCCATGGAAGGCGGCCGCCACGTCCGTGTCGAGCTGGGCACGGATGCGCGGCAGCGCGCGGGCGAAGCGCTGCACGATGGCCAGCGCCTGCTGTTCGATGGACACCGTCTGCTGCAAGCCATGCTGGCGCGCGTGGTAACTGAGTTCGCGCCGCACCTGTTCGTGCAAGCCCGTCAGGGTCGTGTCGAGCGTGTGGCCGACAAAGAAATCCTCGCTCTCCTGCTGCAGGTCGAGGGGGCCCAGGCGCATGGGAAACAGGGCCGCGCACAGGGCTCCGACGATGTCGCGCAAATGCTGGCGCGACGGGAATTCGCGCGCGCCGCACTCCTGGTTGCTGGCCAATCCTTCGCGCCACTGCTCGCGCACGGCGCGCAATTCATCGACGATCTGGCGCAATTCCCATTGCGGCTGCGCGGCAAGGGAGGCAGGGGGGATGGCTCGCTGGTTCATGGTGATCCTGAAGGGAGATTTAATCTTGCAGCCAGGGCAGCGCATGCCAGCGCCAGCCACCGCTGTGGCCACGCTGCTGCTGCTCATCGAGGTCGCCCTCGAAGCCTTGCGCGATATTGAAGACGTGCGTGAAGCCGGCCTTGGCCGCCGCTTCGGCAGCTGCGGCCGAGCGCTTGCCGCTGCGGCACAGCAGCACCACGACGGCGTCCTTGCCACGCACTTTCGCTTCCAGTTCGCGCGTAAAGCGGGGATTGCGGTTCATGGACGTGCCGGTCGCCCACGCCACGTGCAGCGAGGCGGGCACGTAGCCGACGAAGGTGCGTTCTTCATTCGTGCGCACGTCGACCAGCACGGCTTTGCCGGCCTGCACCAGCTGCCATGCATCCTGCGCGCTGACGATGCCCGCATACGGCAAGCCTTGCGCCTGCGCCTGGGTACGCGCGAGATTGAGCACTTCGTCAAACGCCGCCTCGCCGTGCGCGGCGCGGGGATCGAAAATCAGTTCTGCAGCAGCCATCTTTCCACCTCTTTATTCCGTCGTCAAAAACCAGCACGAGTCCACTGTAGCGAACTTATGTTGTTCGGAAAACAAATTAAAAAGAGTTTGGAAAGCTGAAAAACGTATATGGAGATATTGCAGCGTAAAGCCGGGGTCAGACCCGCCGGGTCTGACCCCAGAACTTGTTTGGGGGGTAAATTAGAAAAAGACCAGAATCAATATGCTCTACGGCGCTCTCGTAATAAAAAGCGCGCAGGGTCCAAAGCGGCGGCCAATTGACTCTCCAGCGGCAGCGGTTCGCCCTCCAGCTGGCAAGCCAGCAGCTCGGCCGCCAGCGGCGCCCAGATCAGGCCGCGCGAGGCATAGCCGAGCAAGCCGAACAGGCCGGGCCAGCGGGGCACGTCGCGCAGGCGCTCGCAGCGGCCTGGCACGCCGGGGTCGGGCAAGGCGCCCGCCAGCGGCAAACGGTCCGGCGCCACGCAGCGAAAGCCCGTGCGCCCGGCCAGCGGCGCCTCGAACGGGGCTACGCCAAGGATGTCGGCGATCTTCGCGATGTTTTCTTCCTGGCTCGATGGGCGCAACGTGGTGTCCGCGTCCGCATCATAGCTGGCGCCCACGCAGACAACACCCTGGTGCGCCGGCGTCATGTAGGCTTCGCGGCAGACGACGAACGGCAACGAAGGCAAGCTGCCTTCGGCCAGGTGCGTGACTTGCCCCCGCACGGCGTCCAGCGGCAGGCCGGCCGCCTGCTCGACATCCACGGCCCCCGTGCCCGCCGCCAGGATGACGGTGGGCGCGGCCGCGATCAGGGTACCTTGCGCATCGCGCACCAGCCATTCTTGATCGCCGCGTTCCAGGCGCAGGGCGCTGCTGGAAAAGCGCCGCGTGAGCAGGGCGCCGCAGGCGTCCAGCATGGCGGCGCAGACGGAGGACGGGCGCGCCCAGCCGCCCTGTTCGAACCACCAGGCGCCATCGGGCGCCGGCGCGCCCAGCATGGCCGCCGCCTCGGGCGCTTCCAGCCAGCGGGCGAATTCGCGCGGATACAGGCCGCTGGCGGCGATCTGCCGCTGCACCTGCGCATGCGCGTCATCGCGCGCCAGCTGCAGCACGCCGCATTGCGCGCCATCAAAGGCGCTGCCGATGCCGCCCAGGTCCTGCCAGTAGCGCAGCGAGTACAGGTAGGCGGCGCGCACCAGGCGCGTGGCGATATTGTCGTCCTTCGACAGCTGCGGCATGAAGATGCCGGCCAGGTTGCCCGACGCCTCGCTGGCCGGCTGTGCTTGGCGTTCGATCAAGGTCACCTTCCAGCCGCGCGCGGCCAGGCGTTCGCAGGCGGCCGCACCGGCCACGCCCGCGCCGATGACGATGGCGCGCCGCTCGGGCGCCACGGCAGCCACGTGCTCTGCGCGCCGCGCATAAAACATGGCGCGCAAACGGCTCTCGTCGAAGACAAAACCGTTCTTTTGCAGCGCCATGCGCTGCGCCTCGTCCAGGTGCACGGCCTGCAGGCGGGCGCCATCGACCATCAGGCGCGCCAGCACGGGCGTGGCTGCCGGCACCCAGGCCAGGTGCACTTCGTCGACACGCGCCGACAATTGCGCCAGGCAGGCATCGGGTTCGCCGATCAGCACATCGAGCGTGACGAGGCCATCGTGCGAGACCATGCGGTGCAGGCCCGGCACGCAGGGCGGCCACTGCGCGCGCCACTGCTCGGGCAAGTGGTTGGCGTCGACGGGACGCGGCGCCAGCGCGATGTAATGCAGGCGGCGGCCGCCATGCGCCGCGCAGGCGGCACGCAAGCGGGCGCCGTCAAAATCCGTGTCGAGCAGCACCAGCGCGCGGCGCATCAATGCCCCGCGCGGCAAAAGCAGGCGGGCGTATGGTCGTCGACCATGCCGATGCCCTGCATGTAGGCGTAGATGATGGTCGAACCGACGAACTTGAAGCCCCGCTTGAGCAAGTCTTTCGACAGTTTGTCGGACAAGGCCGTCTTGGCGGGACGCTCGCCGGTCTGCCAGCTGTTGACGATGGGCTGGCCATCGACATACGCCCACAGGAAGCTGTCCAGGGTCTGCCCTTCCGCGCGCAGGCGCAAATAGGCTTGCGCATTCGTGATGGCCGCCGCCACCTTCAGGCGGTTGCGCACGATGCCCGGGTCGAGCAGCAGCTGCGCCACCTTGTCCGGGCCATACGCGGCGATCTTTTCCGCATCCCAGTTATCGAAGGCGGCGCGGTAGGTGTCGCGCTTGTTGAGGATGGTTTCCCAGCTCAGGCCAGCCTGCGCGCCTTCCAGGTTCAGCATCTCGAACAGCCGGCGCTCGTCGTGGCAGGGCACGCCCCACTCCGTATCGTGGTAATCGAGATAACGGGGATTGGCCGGATTGGCCCAGGAGCAGCGGGTAATATTCATGGTCGTGTTCTTCATGTGCAGGCAAGTGCCAGTATAGTTTATCGGCCGCGCAGGAGGCGCCCCAGTTCCTGCAAGCCGTGCGCCATCTCGGCCGGGGGAATCGCTGCAAAGCCCAGCAGCAGCCCGGGCGGCGTGGCACACTCCGGCCCCGCCGCCGGATCGGCATAGTGGCCCAGCGGACGCAATTCGATGCCCCGTGCCAGGCCCGCGTGCGACACCGCTTCCTCGTCATGGCTGCCGCGAAAATACGCGCACAGTTCCAGGCCGCTGTCGGCCGGGCCGCAGGTGAGCTGGTCGTCGAGTTCGCGCGCCAGGCCACGCACCAGCAGGTCGCGCCGCTCGGCATTGCTGTCGCGCGTGCGGCGGATATGCCGGCCAAAGTGGCCCTCGGCGATGAAGTCGGCCAGCGCCATCTGCGGCACGATGGCCGTGTGGCGGTCCATCACGGCCTTGGCCTGCACCAGCGCTTCGGCCAGCGCGGGCGGCGCCACCATGTAGCCCAGGCGCAGGCCCGGGAACAGCACTTTCGACAAGGTGCCCACGTACACCACGCAACCGGCCCGGTCCAGGCTTTGCAGCGAGGCCAGCGGCGCGCCCGTGTAGCGGTATTCGCTGTCGTAATCGTCTTCCACCAGCCAGGCTTTGTTTTGCGCGGCCCAGGCCAGCAAGGCCAGGCGGCGGGGCAAGCTCATGCTCACGCCCAGCGGCATCTGGTGCGAAGGCGTCACGTAGGCCAGCTTCGCCAGCGGGCAATGCGCCACGCCATACGCCACGTCGAGCCCCTGCGCATCGACGGGGACGGGAAAGACGCGCGCGCCGGCCGCGCGCAGCGGGCCGCTGGCGCCCCGGTAGCCGGGCGACTCCATCCAGGCCGCGTCGCCGGGCGCCAGCAGGATGGTCGACAGCAGGAACAGCGCCTGCTGCGAACCGGAGGTGATGACGATCTGCTGCGGCGTGCACTGGACGCCGCGCGACGCCTTCAGGTACACGCACAGCAGTTCGCGCAGCGGCAGGTAGCCGGCCGGGTCGCTGTAGCCGAAATGGTGATCGGGACGGCGCCAGCGCCGCGCTTCCAGGCGGTTCCACACGTCGAACGGAAAATGGTCGATGCGCGGCATGCCGACGCGAAAGGCGCGCAGCGGCCCCCGGTGGAACGCCACCTGGCGCATGGCCGCCACCACGCCCTGCCCGCGCGCCGACAGGGGCCGCAGCAAGCCCGGCGCCGCGGCAGGGACAGGCAGAGGAACGTCGCGGCTGACAAAGGTGCCGCGCCCCACGGCGCCATCGAGATAACCTTCGGCCGCCAGCTGCGCATACGCATTGAGCACCGTCTGGCGCGACACGGCCAGCAGGCGGCAAAAGTCGCGCGTGGGCGGCAGCTGCATGCCGGGACTCATGCGGCCATCGAGGATGGCGGCCTTGATGGCCGCATACAGCTGGCGAAACAGCGGCTCGCTGGCGCCGCGCTGCAGCGGCAAGGCGGCGATAACCTGGTGCAGGTGGGAAACTGGCATGATGGCATTCTTGAATTGGTAACTTCAAGATAGCACTTATTGGCTGTTTTAAATAGCCAAGACTGGCGCTAAGATGGTGCATCCCCCTTCTACTCTTGCGGAGCACCCATGCATCAGTTTTTCGCCACCGTGGCCTGGCAGCGTGACGGCCAGGATTTCGCCGGCCAGCGCTACAGCCGCGGCCATGAATGGCAGTTCGACGGCGGCCTGACGGTACCCGCTTCGTCGTCGCCCCTGTCCGTGCCGTTGCCCATGTCGGTGGCGGCCAACGTCGATCCGGAAGAAGCGCTGGTGGCCGCCACGTCGAGCTGCCACATGCTGTTCTTCCTGTCGCTGGCAGCGCAGCGCGGCTACGTCATCGACGACTACCGCGACGACGCCGTCGGCGAGCTGGGAAAAAATGCCGCCGGGCGCCAGGCCATGACGCGCATCGTGCTGCGTCCGCGCATCGTCTTCGCGGGAACGCCGCCCTCGCCCGAGGCGCTGGCCGCCCTGCACCACGACGCGCACGAGCGCTGCTACATCGCCAATTCGCTGACGGCCGACGTGGTCGTGGAAGGAGCCCACTAGATGTACACGCCCGCCACCTTCCGCGAAGAGCGCCTCGAGGTGCTGCATGGCCTGGTCCAGGCGCATCCGCTGGGCGCGCTGGTGCGCCATGGCGCCGATGGCCTGTGCGCCGACCACCTGCCGTTCGAGATCGCCGCGCCCACGCCCGAGGCACCATTCGGCATCCTGCGCGCCCACGTGGCGCGCGCCAACCCGCTGTGGCGCGTGGCCGGCGGGAGCGATGACTGCATGGTGATCTTCCAGGGGCCGCACGCCTACATCACGCCCGCCTGGTATGCGGAAAAGCAGCGCAGCGGCAAGGAAGTCCCCACTTTCAATTACGCGGTCGTGCACGCGCACGGCCCCCTGCGCGTCATCGACGACGCGGCGTGGCTGCTGGGATTGCTGGAGCGCCTGACGGCGCGCCATGAGGCAGGTCAAGCCGCGCCTTGGAAAGTGGGCGATGCGCCGGCCAGCTACATCGAGAAACTCTTGAAAGCCATCGTCGGCATCGAGATTCCCCTCACGCGCATCACGGGAAAATGGAAGCTGGGGCAGAACCGCAGCATGCAGGACCAGGCCAGCATGGCGCATGGCCTGGCGCTGGACACGCAAGCCGGCGCGGCGCAGGCCCTGGGCGCGCTGATCGCCGCCAACGTCAAGTCAGCCAGCTGACAGCCGCCGAAAACGTCAAAAACGACAGCGCCGTCGACACGAGGATGATGCGGGCGATGCGCGCAGTATTCGCGCCGAAGCGTTCCGACAGCAGCGAGACGTTGCTGGCGCTGGGCAGGCAAGCCACCAGCACCATGCAGGTCAGCGCAAACGGATCGAGCGGCGCGCCCAGCGCGATGGCCGCGTGGCCGATGCCCCACACCAGCAGCGGATGCAGCAGCAGTTTTTTCAGCGCCACGGGCACATACTCGCCCAGTGGCGCCGGGTCGCTCGTGCTCATCTGCGAACGGGCCAGCACGGCGCCGATGGTAAACAGGGCCACCGGCGAGGCGGCGTCGGCCAGCAGGCCCACCGTCTGCATCAACGGCTTGGGCAAGGCCAGTTCCAGCCACGACGTCAGGGCGCCCAGCACAATCGCCCACGGCATCGGATTGCCCACCATGCCCTTCAAGGCATTCATGACGGCCGCGCGGCTGCCGTGCGCGCCGCCGCTACCGATGCGCGACAGGGCGATGCACAGCGAGCTGGTAATGAGCATGTCGACGACGATGGTGACGATGACGGGGCCCGAGGAGCGGGGACCGAGCAAGGTCAATAGCAGGGGCACGCCCATGAAACCCGTATTCGGGAAAGCCGCCACCAGCGCACCGAAGGCGGCGTTGTTCCAGTCGATGCGGTGGCTCAAGGTCATGGCCGTGGTGACGCCCACCATGATCAGGGCGCACAGCAGGTAGACGCCGAACACGCTCGCGTCGAGCAGCTGCGCGATGGGCGTGGCGGCGCCGAAGCGGTACAGCATGCAGGGCAGCGCGAAGTACAGGACAAAACTGTTCAAGCCGCCGATGGCGGCCAGCGGCAGCAGCTTGCGCCGCACGGCCAGGTAGCCGCACAGCACCAGGGCGAAGAAGGGAAAGGTGATGGCGAGGATGGTCAGCATGGAGCGCCATTGTAGCGCGCTGCACCGGCCGGCCGCCTGGCGCAAAAAAAGGCCGCTCGCGCGGCCCAAGGAGGTTTCGGGGAAAACGCCAAGCCGGCTAGGGTTTGAGCTGGGCGCGGATCTCGCCGGCCGGATAGGCGGCGCTATGCACGTTCACGTACAGGTTGCCGGCCTGGTAGCTCGCATACTGGGGCGGCGTGAGCATGGTGCCGGCCGGCACGGCAAACATGCCTTCGGCAGTTTTCACCAGCGGCACGATGACGGGGCCATTCGCGCCGGCGGGCGCTTCATGGATGTGCGCGACGGTGGCCACCATGCCCGTGTAGCGCACGCCGCCGCTGACGCTGCGGTCGTGGGCGACGCGGATATTGCTGCTGCCGCTGGCCGTGCTGGTATTGGCCGGCACTTCCTGCGCGCCCGTCAAGGTGACGTCATGGCCGCCCGGATGATGCGGGCCGTGGGAACAGGCGCCCAGCAGGGCGGCCAGCGCCAGCACGCTGGCGGCGCGGCGTACGTGTTGTTGCAGTGTGCTCATCGCAATACTCCCTCAACGGACATCGGATCACGGATGGCGCCCTGCCCGTACAGCCGAGCCGGGCGTACGCCGCACTTGAGTTGCATAGTGCGACAGTAACGCCATGCCGCCGTGTCCGCTTTGCTGTACGCCAAACTTGCTGCTCGCCTGCCAGCCCGCGTTCAGGCCAGGTGGCCTTCCGCCACCCAGCCGCGGTTGGCGGCCGGCGCCTTCGGCTTGGGCGCGATGCCGCTGCTTTTTTCCGCATCGAGGATGATGCTGCGCATGCTGTCGCTGGCGGCAGGCCCTGGCGCGAACGCGTAGTACTCGTCGTTGATGGGCAAGCCCGTCGTGGCGTCGACCAGCACCGGATCGGCGGCCAGGCCCGTGTCGCGGCTGGCGATGACGAGGCTGGCGCCTTCGGGGGCGAAGTTCTCATTACCCCAGGCAATAAACGCCAGCAAGACGGGCTTGAAGGCGCGCCCGGACTTGGTCAGCACATAGTCGTAGCGGGGCGGCTTGGCACAATACAGGCGGCGCGTCATCAAGCCCCCTTCCACCAGGTCGGCCAGGCGGCGCGTCAGGATGGTGGGCGCAATCTTGAGGCTTTTTTCAAATTCGTCGAAACGCGTCTTGCCGTAAAACGCTTCGCGCAGGATGAGGATGCTCCACCATTCGCCCACCTTGCCCAGGCTGCGTGCGATCGGGCAAGGCAAATTATTAAAGTTGGTATGTTTCATGACCATCTCCTCACGTTGATTCAACACAACAATCGAAAAAGTATTTCAGTTGCAATACAGAAACTTAGTTACTATCATCTTGAAAGCTACGCTCACCCCATGATGGCGGCCTGAAAATACGCACAAACTCACACTTTTCTTGTTCCAGTACAATCATGGCTCGTTCTGTCCCCCTCAACCCGGTACGAAAAACGGTGTCAGCCTTGCCATGCGGCATCGCTGACCACGCCCGTTTTTCGCCAGATGCATCCAAGATGACTCCTTTGAAGCTTGCCGTACTGCCAGCCCTGTTTGCCCTTGCCGTTTGCCAGACCACCACCGCCGGTACCGTCTCCTCCGCATCGTTCCAGGCCACCTTCGTCGTCCACGATGCGTGCACCATCGTCTCGCAGCGCGGCAGCGCCCAGGTGCGCTGCCAGCACAACACGCCCTATTTTCTGCACCAGCAGGCAACGTCATCGGGCGCCGACCTCGTCACCGTCACGTTCTAGAAATAAATCGTTGCCGTCACCGTATCCTTGTAATCGCCAGGGCGCGGCGACACCTGCGCCGGCACGCGGCCGTAGATCGTCAGCGGCACGCTGGCGCCCGTTCCCGTCCCCGTCACCATGCTCGTGCCCGCCGTGCCATCGCCCCATGGCGCACCATCGAGGGTGGCGGACAGCAAATAGCTGACCTTGTCCGTGGTCACCGTGTTCTTCATTTGCCGGTTGGCCACATTGGCCGCCACGCTGCCGCCGTTCAGGGCAATCTGGTAGGCATTGTTATTGACGCAGCGCACCGACAAGGTGCTGGTGCTGCGCAAGTTGCCCGTCAGGATGGAGGCGTTCGCAAACGCCATCGGCGTGGCCGTGATGGTGCAATCGTTGACGGCCGTGGCATTCACCGTGAAACCGAAGCTGCCGCTGCTGGCCGTGCAACCCTGCAAGTTGACGAGGCCATACGTGGTGTAGGTGTAGGTGCCGACGCCGGCAAAGCTCGACGTATAGACGGTATTGGCGTTGGCGACCGTGGGCACGGCGGCCAGGGCGGTGCCGGCAGGAATCTTCGCGTACACGGTAAAGGTGGTGGAATACGTGCCGGGCGGCGCCAGCAAGCCAGCCGACAGGATCATGCCGAAGGTCGACGGCGCGCCCGGCACGCCGGCGCCGCCCCAGATCTTCGCCGTCGCATACGAATTGTCCACGTACACGTTGTACTCCATGCGGTTGCTGCCATTGCCCAGCTTGCGCGGCAGGGCCGACGTGGAATTCGTGCCCAGCCCCAGCGAAATGCACACTTGCGCATTGGGCGTGAGCAACTGCCCCAGGTTCAGCGACGAAAACAGGCAGCTGAAGGTCCCCGTGGCCTGCGCCACGTAATCGGTGCCGGAAATCGGGCTGAGGGTGCCGAAATCGATATTCGTCACGCTGACCGTGCAGGTATCGGCCGCCTGCGCCACGCTGCCCCAGGCGCAGCCCAGCAGCAGGGTCAGCCATAGCAGCAGGCGGCGCATCAGCGGCCTGCCCCGGCGCTGGCAGCGGCGGCTGCGCAGCGCAACGGCCCGATCACGGGCAAGCCGCCAGCGGCCGGACGCACATAGGCAAAACGCAGCGTGCATGCGCCGTCGCCTTCGCCGACTTGCAACTCGTTTTGTTCGAGCAGGTCGTCGACGAAAACGATGCCGTCGAATCCCACCACCGTCTGCTTGCCGCTTTGCACGTGCAACACGGGCAAGCCCGTGGCCAGCGCCTTGCCCTGCGCATCCTGGACGATGACGGTGGCCGCGCTGTAGCGCTCGATGGGAAAGGCCGCCAGCACGCCCGCCAGGTATTGCGGCACGACATTGATATTACTCACAGGCACCCGCGCATCAACATCAAGCTCATCCGTGGCGATGCTGACCTGGTTATTGCCATAGGGATTCAAATTCGGCACCAGCAGATAACCGCCCCTGCCCGTCACGCCGATCTGGCGGTTTTCATGCAGCACAGGAATATTACCCACGCCGCCCGTGGAGACCAGCGCAAAACCGTTGCCCACCTGGCGCGCCGCCTCGACATGGCCATCCATCAGCACCAGCGCGCCGGCCGCGCCCAGCGAGGAGGCACTGCCCATGCTGCTGCTTTGCGTGCGCGCGCTCACGCGGCCGTCGTTGCCCAGGTATTCCACTTGCGCCTGCCGGTAGGCATTGCTGCCCGCCGTGCCAGCCTGCACGCTCCAGCCGAAGCCGCCGCCAAAGTCCGCCGCGCGCTGCGCGCTGACGCTGCGGCCGCTCTCGCCGTTTTGCCGGCTGCTGTTCACGCTGAGGGCCAGATTGTTGTCGAAGGCCATGCTCAAGCCAAAGTAAAAGCCCCGCTTCTCGCGTTGCCGCAAGTCCTGGAACAGGCTGGCGTTGAAGAACAGGCCATGAAACAGGGTGGCCGAATAGCCCACGGTGGCCAGTTTCGATGGCGGTGCGCCAGGCGTGCGGTAGCTGATATAGCTGCTGCTGATACTGCTTCCTGCAGGCAATGGCAAGCTGACGGTGAGGCGGTCGGCCGCGCGCACCACGGCGCTGCCGTCGCGCGAGGCCAGGTCGCCAAAGCCGGCGCTGGCGCGCACGCTTTGCACATCGACGCTGAAGCGCGGCCCCATGTATTGATAGCCGGCACCCAGCTGCGCACCACGGCTGCGGCCGGCGCTGGCCGACAGCGAACCGCTCAGCACGCCCGCCTGGCCCAGCCGCACCAGCGCGCCCGCCCCCGCCTGATACAGGCCGGCGGCCAGTTCCGCATGGCCTTCGAGGGTGAAGTTGTCGCTGACGCCGTGGCGGCCGGAAGCGCTGGCAACCAGTTGCCGTTCATAGCCGAACAGGCGGCGGCCATAGTCGCGCCGCACGGCGCCCGCCTCGACCGAGTAATCGCTCAAGCCGCTGGCCAGCATGCGCGTATCGACATACAGGGGCAGCACGGTCGTCACGCTGCGCCCCAGCGCATCGCGCGTGATAATGGTGGCTTGCCCTGCGCCATTGATGCCGGCCACCTGGTTCAGCACGAATGGACCGCTGGGCACGCTGGCAGCATATTGCTGCACGCCATTGACATACAGGCTCAGCGACGAAGGCACGAGCGCCGTGCCATCGACGGAAGCGACGGGAAAGGTCAGCAAGTCGGGGCGCAGCTGGAAATTCTTGCGCCACTGCACGCCGCCGACGCGCACGGCGCGGCTCCAGCTCAGCGACGAAGAAATCAGGTCGCCCACTTGCCACGTTTGCAAGGTGTCGGGGTCGGCGTGGCTCCAGAAGGTGTCAAAGCGCATGTACTTGCGCTGGTCCGACCCCAGGTTCACCGTGCCGGTATTGCTGAAGACGCCGCTGTCATTGAAGTAGCGCAAGTCGTTGAAGATCGCGGCGCGCCGCGTCCGGCCCAGTTCCGCATAGGCTTCGTAATTGAGGACGGCACCGGGCGTGACCGTCGATGGCGGCGTCTGCGCCGCCGTGCGCGCGCTGATGCGGTAAGGCGAGCGCAAGTCGTCCGCCACCCGCAGCGACACGCTCTGGCGCGCCGCATCATATTCATAGCTGAGTCCGGGAATCGCGTCGAGCGCCACCTCGGTCTGACCGGGTGCGACCAGGCGCGCGGGGTCCAGCCCCAGCTGCTGCAAGTTCGCCACACTGCTGCGCAAGCCTTTGCCCACCTGGGTAAAGCGCAAGATCAGCCCGGTTGATTCAGCATTCACAGTAACCTCCAGATACAGTTCATTCGGCGCCGCCGGATCGCTGGGCAAGCTGGCGGGACCCGGATCGGCGCCCGTCAGGCCCGCCGCGCCATCGGCCCTGGCCAGCGGCGCCATGACCAGCAACAGCCACGCTGCCAGTGCGCGTTTCATGGTGTGGCCGCTTGCGCCCGGGGCGCGCAGCAAGCCGCCCCGTCATGGCAGCCATGTTCAAGGTGTCGAAGTCTTGGCAATGAGTGCCTTGGCATTCACATTTACCGCAATACTCAACGGCCCATCCAGTTCGGCCTCCCTGGCAACGGGCAGGCGCCAGACGCGCATGCGTGCCGCCAGGACATAACCAAACAGCCCCTTGCTGATGACAAACTCCTTGCCCGCCGGGTTCGTCAACGTCATCGCACCGATCTGCGCATGGAAATTGCCGCTGTTCTTGATGCGCAACATCCACTCGCCCTGTTCGCGGAAAACTTGCCAGTCAAGCACTTCCTTACCCGGCGCCCCGGCCGGCAGCACGAACACGGGCACCGAATAGCGCAGGCGGATATCGACGCCGCTGCGGCCCGCCTCATCCTCGCGGCTGACTTCATCGATGAGCACGCGATACGTTTTTTCCTGCGCGACAGGGCCAGCCTGGGCACGCACGAGGCGGATGGTCTGCCGGCTGTTGGCGGCGATTTCGACGATCGGCGGACTGGCCACCAGCTCCTGCGTCGGCGCCAGCGTTTCCTCGCCATCGCGCTGATCCCAGACGAATACCCGCACTTGCCCGTAGATGGGCTGGTCACCGAGGTTTTGCAGGGTGAGGCCGGCCGCATTCTGCGCCGCGCGCAAATTGAGCGTCACCGGCGAAATCTGCAGGCTGGCACCGTGCGCGCCCGCGGCGCAGCAAGCCAGCAGCGCCAGCACGCCTTTCATCAGGGAAACAACACCGGCCTTCACGCGGCGCCTGGCTTAAAAGTAAACGGTGGCCGTGATGGTCGACTTGTAGGTATCGGGCGCCGGTGTCGCCTGCGGCGGAATATTGCCGTACACCGTGATCGGCTGCGAGGAGCCGTTACCGGTGCCGCCGACGGTATTCGTGCCCTGGGTATCGCCCCACAAGGTGCTGCCGGCCGTCTGGTACAGATTGAATTGCACCGTTCCCAGGTTGCCGCCGGTACCGCTCAGGTAGCGCGTCGTGCCGGTCGAGCCGGTGCCCGTTCCCGCCGTCAAGCCCACGTTATACAGCGTGGTATTGGTGCAGGTGACATTCACGGTCGTATTGACGTTCACGGCAGTAGCCAGTACACCCTGACTTTGGCCAAAGTCGAGATTGGCCGCCGCGATGGTGCAATTGGCGATGATCTTCAGGGTGACGTCGAAGGTGGTGCTGGCGCTGCCATTCAAATACACGGCTGCGTCGGCGCCACGTGGCAGGAGCGCCGTGGCGGCAATAGCCACGCTGGCGGCAACGATAAGACGGGGGAAAATAACTCGCAACATGATACCTCCTGATGATGGAACATCATTAATGAGCCCGCCAATTTGAGGGGCGTCGAGGATAGTCACGGTATTGCCGGCGTTTTCTTGGGCACGCAAACCAGGACGACAAAATACAGGTGCCGGGAGTCAGGAACCCGGGGACTCCGGCACTTTTTGCAGCATTGGCAAAACAGATTTTTTAGCAATCGACATTGCTTAAAATCAATGCACGAATGAATTATTGGCGATCTGGGAAATCCGCGCTTCTTCTGGCGGAGAAACATCTTTTGAAACACGAGAAAAGCAGAAAAAAAAGAAAAAGCGAGGCATAATAAGCCACAACTTGCTATTTGGTTAAGTCATCCATGCCATGCCATTGACCAGCGAAACCATCAAAAAGAACATCTTGCTCGTGGACGATTCCGCGTTCGAGCAGCGCATGCTGATGGAGCTGCTCAGCGAGCAGCCCTATCGTTTCAGCATCGCGTTCAACGGCTACCAGGGCTACCAGCTGGCACTGGCCACGCATCCCGACCTGATCCTGCTCGATGTGCGCATGCCCGAGATGGATGGCTACACGGCGTGCCGTTTGCTCAAGGCCAATCCCGAAACGGAACAGATACCCGTGATCTTCCTCAGCGGCGCAGATGCCGCCAAGGAACGCATCATGGGCTTGCAGGTGGGGGGCGTGGACTACATTTCGAAGCCATTCACGCCGGAAGAACTGGCCGCGCGCATCCATATCCACCTGGGATTGATGCGTAAAAGCAACAGTACCCTGCCGGCGACGACGCCGATCAGCGACAAGCTGCAGCATCCCGACCTGGTCTTCGTTAATGCCGTTAAGCAACTTATTCTCGACAACCTGGGCAGCCTGCCGAACCTGTCCGAAATCGCCCGCAGCGTCGGCACCTACCGCGAAAAGCTGACCCTGATGTTCCGCGAGCAGACGGGCATGACGGTCTTCGCCTTCATCCGCGAAGCGCGCATTGCCCGCGGCGTGGAATTGCTGCAGCAGACGGACATCGACGTGCAGGATATCGCCCTGCTGATCGGCTTTCACAACGCGGGCAACTTCGCCACGGCCTTTCGCGAACGCATGGGCGTGCCCCCCAGCGCCTACCGCCAGCGCCTGCAGGAGCAGACGAGCCAGCGGCAGGCGGCGGGCGGCTAGAACTTGTAGTTCAGCTTGAGTGCCGCAACGCGTCCGCGCGGGTCGGCCTGGGTAAAGTCAAAGCCGGTGGAGGCATAGTCCCAGGGCGCGCGCTTGTTGGCCAGGTTTTGCACGATGAAGGTGACGTTCGCCTGTGGCGTCACCTGCCAGCTGCTGGTCGCGTCAAAGGTGTTGAAGGCGGCCACCGATTCATCGAGGTGCGTCTCCTGCGCATAGCTGCCCACATAGTTCCAGGTCAGGGTCGACGACCATTTCCCCTGTTCCCAGGTGGCCGAGCTGACGCCGCGCCATTTCGGAATGGAACCGAAGTGATTGGTGCCGGCGCCATTGGTGAGCGGCGCGCCATCGGACAGCGGCTCGGCAAAGCGCAGCATGCGGCTCAGCTGGCCTGCCAGGGTCAGCTTGCCCCAGTCCTTGTCGACAAAGCGCTGGCGCAGGTCGATATCGATGCCCGACACTTCGCGCTGGCCCTGGTTGCGGAACTGGCGGTACAGGGTCGTGATGCGTCCATCGGCGCCGCGCGTGATCTGTTGCGGCGCAGTATTTTCATTCTCGAGGATGGTGGTGGCGCTGGCCGTGCCGATCACGCCATCCTGCTTGATGCGGTAGTAATCGAGGCCGATGCTCGAGCTGCTGGTAGGCGACACCACCACGCCCAGGTTCAGGTTTTTCGAGCGCTCGGGGCGCAGGTTCGGATTGGCGATCGTCATCACCGTCACGCCGCGCGCCTGCGTCGGCGTCAGCGGATCGCGGGCATCGATCACGCTGGTATAGCTGACGGCCGTGCTGTCGGTGATTTCCGGCAGCGACGGCGCGCGGAAGGCGCGTGAAACAGTGCCGCGCAGCAACAACCATGGTGCCGCCTGGTAGCGCGCGCTGGCTTTCGGCGAAAATGCATTGCCGAAGTCGCTGTAATGGTCGGCGCGGCCGGCCACGTTGACGGACAGATCCTTCACGACGGGTACGTTGAATTCGGCGAACAGGGCCGACACATTGCGCGATCCGTTGATGATATTGAGCGCCGGGCGCAGTTCCGTGCCCGACAGCACGGCCGTCGAGGTTTGCGAATCCATCTTTTCGCGGCGCCATTGAGCGCCGGCGGCAAAGCCCAGCGGGCCCGCGGGCAAGGCCCAGATATCCTTGGCCGCCGAGAAGTCGAGCGTGTCGAGCGTCGATTCGGCCGGGCGCAGGGTCGACAGGCGCAGGCGGTTGCGCACCGCTTCGCTGTTTTGCGATTGATCAAAGAAATTGTAGCTGCCTTCGGCCAGCACTTTCTGGAATTCGTAGCGGTTGACGAAGTTCTGCACCGTTTCCTCCAGCTTGCTGCTGGAATGGGCCACGGCCGTATCCCAGTCCCAGCCCGCCCAGGTGCCCTTGGCGCCGGCCAGCGCGCGGTAGAAGGTGACGCGGTCCTGCTTCAGGCGCGGCCCCAGGTCGAACAGGGTGGCCGTGAAGGGCAAGGGCGTCGTGCCCGGATTGTTCGGATGGCCCACGGGCAGCACCACGGGGATGGTGTCGAGCAGCTTGGTGCTGTTGTTCCACACGCGCGTGGCGTTATTCACGCTCAACGGCGCGCTGAAGGTCTGGTCGGCGCGCGAATAACTGTGCAGCAGGTCGACATAGGCTTCCGTGTCCGCGTTCAGCTTGAGGGTGCCGCGCAGCGACGAGTGGATGCGCTGGATGCCCGGAATCAGCGTTTTATACGGCGCCGGATTGTAGGCCAGCACCTGGCCGCTGCGATCAGGATTGATATCGTTGTACGGCACCAGTTGCAGCGGGCCGCGCACGCCGCCCAGGGTCTGCGTGGGATCGTTGCCCGCGTAATTCGTGACAGCCCAGCCCAGGCTGCCGCGCTGCTGCTGGCGGTAATCGGCATCGCGCAGCCATGCCACGTCGCTTTGCTGCAGCTTGTCGCGCTGCTGCGCGTCGACCGAGAAGACCACGCTGTAGCCATCTTCCTCGAGCTTGCCGAAACCCGTTTGCAGCGCCGCGCTCTTTTCATGCTGGCCCGTGCCTTGCGTCGAGCCGCCCCATTGCGCCGTGATGTCCGTGCCCGTGAATTCCTTGTACAGGATGATGTTGACCACGCCGGCCACGGCGTCGGAGCCGTACACGGACGAGGCGCCATCCTTGAGCACCTCGATGCGCTGCACGGCCGCCATCGGCAGGCTGTTCAGGTCGACGAAGGTCTGCTGCAAATCCTGCGCCGTGGCATAGCTGGCCACGCGGCGGCCATTCACGAGGATCAGGGTGTTTTGCTGGCCGATGCCGCGCAGCGACAGACCCGAGGTGCCGGCCGAGAAACTGCCCGTATATTGTTCGTTGTAGCTGTTGCCGCTGTTGGCGGAGATGGCGCGCAGCACGTCCGACACGCTGGTCTTGCCGCCGGCTTTCAATTCCTTGGCCGTGATGACCTGCACGGCGCTGGCGCCCTCCTTTTCGCTGACGCGGATATTCGATCCGGTGACGTTAACACGCAGCATGTCGTCCTCGGCATGGGCAAGAGTGGTGACAGCGGGAAAGGCGGCGGCGATGGCAAGACTGATGGCGAGTGGTTTGAACATGGTTTCCTCTTATTGGGATTGCAGCCTTTTTCCGATAAAAAAGGCCGAGCAGGGGCACGCGGACCGGGTGGGCCAGCGGGCAAACGACAACGAAATGGATGGAGTGACTTAGGGGATGCGTGGACGGGCACGCATCGGCATCCACTGCGCCATGCATTGCATGGTCAGTTGATGACAAGTAGCGTAAAAACTGGCAGAAGGGGTAGAACGCAACATAAAAGACACCGGTAAGCGGGGAAAGGCCACTATATCCCGGTGTCTTTATCGCGTGAACGAATTAAAAATTGATTGTATATACGATTTGAATCTAAGGACTTGTCGTTTGACAACATTCAAGCATCGGCATGCGCCACTGGCGCCAGCGCCGCCCGGCGCGCCTGCACGCTCCACCAGTACCAGGAAACCACGGCATTGACCCAGTAAGCCGCATACAGCACAGCCGTCAGGTGCAGGCCGCGGCTGTAGTACAGCGGCACGGCCACGGTGTTGACCAGCAGCCAGAAAGCCCAGGTTTCAATGCGCCGGCTCATCAGCAGGAATTGCGCGATGATGCTAAATACCAACACTGCCGAATCGATGAACGGCGCGTAGGCATTCGTAAAGCGGTGCAGCAGCATGCCGTAGATCACCACGGAGGCGATGCCGGCCGGCACCACCCACGCCAGGCTGCGCCAGCCCGTGCGCGTGATCGGCAACGGCTTGCCGCCGGCGCCACGCCGCCATTGCAGCCAGCCGATGACGCAGGTGACGATGAAAAACAGTTGCAGCATCACGTCGGCGTACAGGTTGACCTGGAAAAACAGCACGGCAAACAGCACGCAGCCGACCATGCCGATCCACCAGGAATGAATATTGTTGCGTCCGGCCAGGATGATGGAGGCAGTCATCAGTACATTGGCGGCGATCTCGAGCGGGGCAGTCAAGCGGTCTTCCTTTGCGGGGCAGTGGTGGCACCGCGCCACTATAGCCGATTACACTGTACGGTGTTCGCCGGGCCGGAGGCGATTTCCATGGGGGAAAGCGGCAAAAAACGCGCAAACATCGAGGAAATGCGAACCAGGCCCGCCTTCCGCAGCCTCAGCCCTTGACTTCCGCGGCCATTCTGGCAAATTGAATATCAAGTTGAAACTCCTGGAAACCTCCACATGCGCATGCGCCATCTCCTGTTTGCGGCAATGCTCGGCATAACTGCCCTGCCCGCCGTGGCTTGCCGCATGACGATGGCGCTGGAACAGTGGCCGCCATATATCTACCGCGATGCCCGGGGCCGCTTTACAGGCCTGGACCTGGAGTTGCTGCAAGCCATTTTCAAGGAAGCCCGGTGCACCCTGGTCACCTTGCCGGAATTGCCCACCGCGCGGCGCCAGTTGCTGTTCCAGAAAGGGGGGCTGGACCTGATGCTGGCCGCGTCCGAGACGCCGGAGCGCCAGTCCTATGCCCGCTTTTCCCTCTCGTATCGCGACGAAGCCGTGGGCCTCTTCAGCAAATCCGGTGCGCCCGCCGGCCACCGCCAGATCGCCAGCTTCGCGCAGCTCATGCGCGGCAACTCGACCTTGCTGGCGCCCAAGGTGGGCTGGTATGGCGCGCAGTACGCGGCGGCCCGGCCGGCGCTGGAAAAGGCCGGCCGCCTGAATGCGTTCGGCAGCTTCCAGCAAGGCGTGCGCATGCTCGATGCGGGCCGCGCCGACCTGCTGCTGGGCGACGTGCTGGCCGTGCGCCACGAAGCGCGCCTGCAGGGCGTTGCCTTGCACACCCTGCCCTTCCTCATCCTGCGCGCCCCCGTGCACCTGATGCTCAATGCGCGCACGACCAGCGCCGACGACCTGGCGCGCCTGAACGCCGCCATCACGCGCCTGGAACAGCGCGGCGTGCTGGCGGCGATACGCAGCAGCTACGAAGCGCCGTAGCCGCGGTCAGCCCTTGCTGGCCGCTTCGAGGATTTCCAGCTTCGTTTCACGGCCATTCTTTTGCACGCCCTGCGCCTTGTCGTAGCTTTCGATCAGGGCGCGGTACGGCGGCACGATGTGGTCCGTCATGATGGCGGCAAACTCCATCGCATCGGCGCGGTTCCAGGTGCTCATCACTTCAGCCAGCACGGCATACGTGTCGATCGGCACGGCGCCTGCCTGCGTCACGCGCGCCATGGTGATGTCGGTGGCCATCTTCGACCAGTTGCCCGAGGCGTCGATGATGGCAAACACCTTGTAGCCGGCCGCCAGCGCGCTGATGGTGGGGAAGGCCATGCACACGCTGGTGAGCGTGCCGGCGATCAGCAGGGTCTTGCGGCCCGTCTTTTCGATGGCTTCGACCCAGGCCGGATTGTCCCAGGCATTGATCTGGCCCGTGCGCGGGATATAGACGGCTTCCGGGTTGAAATGGTGGATTTCCGGGATCAGGGGGCCGTTCGGGCCGTCGGGCACGGAAGCGGTGGTAAAGGTCGGCATGTTGGCCAGACGCGACAGCTTGGCCAGCGCCGTGACGTGGCCGCGCAGCACGTGCTGCTCGATATCGCGCACCAGCTGGAACAAGCCGCTCTGGTGGTCGATCAGCAGCATGACGGCGTCGTCGGGATCGATCATCGGTGGCAAACCTTGGAAGTTGGCGGGGGTGCTCATGGTAGTCTCCTCAAAAAACCATGCCGCGGGATGCGGCATGGGTACTGCACACACTACTTCTCGATGCGGGCGAAGCGGCCGCTGTTGAAATCCTCGAACGCCTGCACGATTTCCGCTTCGCTGTTCATGACGAACGGACCGTGGCCGACGATGGGTTCGTCGATCGGCTCGCCGCTCAGCAGCAGAACCACGGCGTCGTTGTTCGCCTCGATGGTGATGCTGTCGCCATCGCGCTCGAACAGCGCCATCTGCGCTTCGCGCACCACGCTCTCGCCGTTGACCAGCACCGTGCCATGCAGGACGATCAGCGCCGTGCTCCAGCCTCGGGTCACGGGCAGCTCCGTCAGCTTGCCCTGGGCCAGGCGCAGGTCCCACACCTGCATCGGCGAAAACGTGCGGGCCGGGCCATGCTGGCCGTCGAAGTCGCCGGCGATCACGCGCACGGAACCGGCATCGTCCGGCAGCGCCACGGTGGGAATCGTGTCGCTGGTGATGGCCTGGTAGCCGGGCGCCGTCATCTTGTTTTGGGCCGGCAGGTTCACCCACAGCTGCACCATTTCCAGGGTGCCGCCCGACTGCGTGAAGGCAGGCGAGTGAAACTCTTCATGCAGGATGCCGGCGCCGGCCGTCATCCATTGCACGTCGCCGGGGCCGATCACGCCGCCCTGGCCCGTCGAATCGCGGTGCGCCACTTCGCCCTTGTAGACGATGGTCACCGTTTCAAAGCCGCGGTGCGGGTGCGAGCCGACGCCGGGCGGACGGGTGCCGGGCGCAAATTCGGCAGGGCCGGCATAGTCGAGCAGCAGGAAGGGGCTCAGCTGCTTGCCATGGCCGTTATACGAAAACATCGAGCGCACGGGGAAACCGTCGCCGACCCAGTGCTGGCGGGGTGCGCTGTAGATACCTGTGACTGTGTTCATCTCGATCTCCTGTTGGGGTTTGCATTACGATGAAGACAGAATACGCTTGCAACGATGAAGGCGGTAGACGGTAAAATATGCCATCAGCGTTCCAAAAATAGAACGATCAAGGAGACAGCATGCAGGATCTGAATGACTTGTATTACTTTGTGCAGGTGGTCGACCATGGCGGTTTCGCGCCGGCCGGGCGCGCGCTGGGCATGCCGAAATCCAAGCTGAGCCGGCGTATCGCGCTGCTGGAAGAGCGCCTCGGCGCGCGCCTGCTGCAGCGCACGACGCGGCATTTTTCCGTCACCGACGTGGGCCAGACGTTTTATGAACATTGCAAGGCCATGCTGGTGGAAGCGGAGGCGGCACAGGAAGCCATCGAGCTGACGCGGGCCGCGCCGCGCGGCACGGTGCGCCTGTCCTGCCCCATCGCCCTGCTGCATACATTGGTGGGTCCCATGCTGGCCGGTTTCATGCGCGCGCATCCGCAGGTGACCCTGCTGCTGGAAGCGAGCAACCGCCGCGTCGACCTGGTGGCCGAAAGCATCGACGTGGCCATCCGCGTGCGCCCGCCGCCGCTGCCCGACAGCGACCTGGTGCTGCGCGTGCTGGCCGAACGCAGCCAGTGCATGGTGGGCAGCCCGCTGCTGTTCGCCGGCGCCCCCGCGCCGCAGGCACCAGCCGACCTGGCCGACTGGCCCAGCCTGGCCCTGGGCACGCCGCAACAGCACTACCAGTGGGATTTGCATGGCCCGGACGGCGCACGCGCCCAGCTGCGCCACGTGCCGCGCTTCGTCACGGGCGACATGCTGACCTTGCGCGACGCGGCCGTGGCCGGCGTCGGCGTGGTACAGCTGCCGACCATGATGATCACCGAGCAGGTGGCCGATGGCAGCCTGCTGCCGCTGATGGAGCAGTGGCGGCCGCAGCGCGAAATCATCCACGCCGTGTTCCCGTCGCGGCGCGGCCTGCTGCCGGCCGTGCGCGCGCTGCTCGACTACCTGGCGCACGGCTTCGCCGCGCTGGAGGAAGAGTGAGGGTTTTCAGGTACGATGACATACCCTCCCATCGCCTGGATGCCGCATGCGTTTATTGATCCTGTCGGACCTGCACCATGAGCTGTGGCGCGACGATGCGCCGCAAGGTGACCTTGCGCTCAGCTGCCCCGATGCCGTCATCCTGGCCGGCGACATCGACACGGGCGCCCGCGCCGTCGCCTGGGCCGCCACCGCATTCGCGGGGCTGCCGGTGCTGTACGTGCATGGCAACCACGAAGGCTATGGCCACCACCTCGACAAGGTGCGCCAGGAGCTGCGCAGCGCCTGCGCCGCCACGGACAACGTGCACTTCCTCGACTGCGGCACGCACGTCATCGCCGACCCGGCAGGCGGCGCCGTGCGCTTCCTGGGCGCCACCCTGTGGACGGATTTCCGCCTGCTGGGCGACGACACGCGCCAGGCGGCCATGCGCGACGCGGAAGCCGTCATGAACGACTACAAGCGCATCCGCCTGGCCAACATGGGCTTTCGCAAGCTGCGCGCAGCCGACACGGCCATGTTCCACGCGCAGCAAAAAGCGTGGCTGGCACGCGAACTGGCGCAGCCTTTCGACGGCAGCACCGTCGTCATCAGCCACATGGCGCCGTCGCTGCTCTCGGTCGACGATGCCTACGGCAGCGAAGGCTGTTCGCCCGCCTATGCCTCGCGCCTGGACGAACTGGCCGCGCAGGCGGACCTGTGGGTGCATGGCCACATCCACGCTTCGCGCGATTACCGCATCGGCTCGTGCCGCGTCGTCTCGAACCCCTGCGGCTACAAGACGCGCAGCGGCACGCCGCAAAATCCCGCTTTTGATCCGAACTACATCGTCGAGCTGCCGGCCCGCTAATCGTCAGGCTTGAGACGGCCCGCCAGCCATTGCTGCAGGCGGTGCTTGCCGGCCCGGCGCGCCGCGCGCGGCGACGCTACCGACTGGTGCGCGCCGGCGCCGCCGCGCAGCCTGGCGGCAGCCACCAGCGGATTGCGCGGCTTCGGCGTGGCTTTCACTTTGACCTTCATGGTTGCTCCTTTCAGCCCTTGATGCAGACGACCTGGCGCAAGGTATGCACCACTTCCACCAGGTCGCTCTGGTGCACCATGACGGCATCGATATTTTTATAGGCGGCCGGGATCTCGTCGACCACGCCGCCATCCTTGCGGCACTCGATGCCGGCCGTCTGCTCGGCCAGGTCGAAGCGGTTGAAGCGGCGCTTCGCCTCGCTGCGGCTCATGCTGCGCCCCGCCCCATGCGAGCAGGAACAGAACGATTCGGCATTGCCCTTGCCGCTCACGATGAAGCTGCGTGCCCCCATGCTGCCGGGAATGATGCCCAGCTCGCCCTGCCGCGCCGAAATGGCGCCCTTGCGCGTCACATACAAATCCTCATTGCCATGCGTTTCGCGCGCAATGTAGTTGTGATGGCAGTTGATCGCTTCGCCGTCCAGCCGGAACGGCGGCGCATGCTTCGCCAGCACGTCGAGCACGCGGCGCATCATTTCACTGCGGTTGAGCAGCGCATAATCCTGCGCCCAGTCCACCGCTTCCACGTAGTCGTCGAACACCATGGAGCCTTCGCTCAGGTACGCCAGGTCGGCGTCCGGCAGCTGCAGCTGGTGGCGCCGCATGTCCTTCTGCGCGGCGGCGATGAAGTAACGGCCAATCACGTTGCCGATGCCGCGCGAACCCGAATGCAGCATGATCCACACGCGCTGTTCCTCGTCGAGGCAGATTTCGATGAAGTGATTGCCGCCGCCCAGGGTGCCTGCCTGGCAGATCCACGTGCGCTCGAACTGGCGCAGCATCTTGGCGATGCCGCGATGGCGCTCGACGATGTGCGCCAGGCGGTCGCCGAGGGGCCGCACGGCGCGCGCCTGGCGCGAGCCTTGCACGCGGCTCCATTCGTGCTGCTCGAAGCCGACGGGTACTTCCGCTTCGATGGCGCTGCGCAGGCGCGCCAGGTTGTCGGGCAGGTCGCTGGCCGTCAGGGTCGTGCGCACGGCATTCATGCCGCAGCCGATGTCGACGCCGACGGCGGCCGGGATGATGGCGCCGCGCGTGGGAATCACGCTGCCGACGGTGGCGCCGATGCCGGCATGCACGTCAGGCATGGCCGCCACATGCGGATGGACGATGGGCAGGCTGGCAATATTGTGCAGCTGGCGCAGCGCCTGCGCGTCGATATCGTCGGTAAAAATATGCACGGGCACCTGGGCGCCGTGCAATGTCTGATGGATGGGCATAACGTATTCCTTGGTCTTGTCGTTATGCCGGGGTCCTGGTAAACCAAAAAACCCCGGCGAGTTTCCTCACCGGGGCTTGAAGGACACCGGCTCGGGATCGGCAATGCTGCCGATGGCCCCGAGCGTCATGCGCGGGGCTAGTGGTCGTACAATTTGCTGCCAGCCTGCTCGAACATGGGTTTCCTTTCCTTTATCTGGTTAATCTGCACTGCGGACGCTGATTCTGCGCCGTATGCTGCAGTGCGTCAACCGCTTTTCATGGTGCATGCGCCAACGTTGTTATTTTGTCGCAGTCTCGCCAGTCATGGCTTGCTCCTTGGCGATGCGGGCGTCGAGCTTCGCTTCATTTTTGGCAGCGTAGTTGCTGCACGCCTGCGCATCGATGAAGGGATTCGGCATGACACCTTCCAGCAGTTGCGTGAGCTTGCGGTCGCCGCCGGAGTGGTCGGGGTGCGCCGAGATCAGGATATCGCACGGCAGCTTGGCGAAGTCCTGCATGACGCGGCGGAAGGCCGGCGTCAGGTCCGCATGGCGTTCATCGGCCAGGTAGTGAAAGTCGTCGGCAGCCACCGGCGTGAGGCTCGCGCCAAACACCACGTTCAGGCACTCCTGGCGCTCCGCATCCTCGCACGACACCCAGGTCCAGCTGGTGCTGCCCGGCGTATGCCCGGGCGTATGGCGCGCCGTGATGGTCACGTCGCCCAGTTGCAGGGCTTCGCCATCGGCGATCTCGCGCACGTTGTCCACGGCCGGCATGGGATCGATTTCGCCCGCCTGCGGATCTGCGGCGAGCACCGCTCCCGCGCGCAGCGCCTCCGCTCCCAGCGGGCTGGCGATCACTTGCGCGCCGCTGTCGCGGGCCAAGGCGGCGATGCCGCCCGAATGATCGAAATGCGCTTCCGTACTCAGGATGAACTTGATGTCTTGCAGGCGAAAGCCCAGCTCCAGGATATGTTCCTTGATGGCGGCCACCGATTGCGGCAATGCGCCATCGATGAGGATCAAGCCTTCGCGCGTGTCGATCAGCACCACGCTCAAGCCGCCCACGCCCACGTAATACGTGTCGCCATGGATGCGCGCCGGTTGCTGCGGGCGGTTCCACTGCGCCGCATACGGCGAGGCGATAGGCTGCGTCAAAGGATCGACGGCGGGCGTGGCGGCATGCGCCGTCAACGGCAGCGCCATGGCGGCCAGCGCGATACTGAGCAAGGTCTTGGGAAGGAAGAAAGGCGGCATGCGGCTCCAGGAAGATAGGCAGTATGAATCAATGCCACAGGGTAACGTCGCTACCCTCGCGCGGTCAAGCAGACGGGCGTGGCGACTTGCGCTACGATAGAGGCCCATCGACTGCCGTGCGCCTTGCCGCGCCCAATGCCATGCGTTTGCTGATCCTGTCCGACCTGCACCTGGAAGTCTGGGGCGAAGACACGCCCGCCATCGACCTTGCCGCCTGCCGCCCCGACGTGGTGATCCTGGCCGGCGACATCGACACGGGCAGCAATGCCGTCGCCTGGGCCGCGCGCACCTTCGGCACCCTGCCCGTACTGTACGTGCACGGCAACCACGAAGGCTACGGCCACCAGCTCGAACGCATGCAGGACGCCGTGCGCGACGCCTGCGCCAGCGCGAATGCGCATGGCGCCAACATCCGCCTGCTCGACGGCGACGCCGTGGTACTGAACGGCGTGCGCTTCCTCGGCGTCACGCTGTGGACGGATTTCCTGCTGTTCGGCGCGCAGCGCCGGGAAGAAGCGCTCAATGCGGCGCAAGCCTACATGCCCGACTACAAGCGCATCAGCACGGGCGGCGACACGCCCCGCCTGCTGTGCGCCAGCGACACGGCGCAGCTGCACGCGCAGCACCGCGCCTGGCTGGAGCGGCAACTGGCGCAACCGTTCGATGGCAAGACGGTCGTCATCACGCACATGGCGCCATCGATGCTGTCGGTGGAAGCGCAGTATGCAGACAACCTCGGTTCGCCCGCCTTCGCCTCGCAGCTGGACGCGCTGGTGGCACAGGCCGACCTGTGGGTGCATGGCCACATGCATGCCTCGCTCGACTACCGCATCCAGGACTGCCGCGTGGTCTGCAATCCCTGCGGCTACAAACGGCCGGACGGCACGCCCGAGAACGAACGTTTTGACACAGGCTTCATCGTCGAGCTGGCCAGCGCGGCTTAACGTTTTCCATAGCGCAGCTGCACCACGCCGCTGGGCAGCTGGCGCGTGCCGTCCAGGCGCCAGTCGCTGCGCGGCAAGCCATCCTCGAACAGGCGCACGCCCCGGCCCAGCACCACGGGCAGCACGGACAAGGTGACACTGTCGACGACACCGTCGCGCAAGCCGGCGCGGATGACCGCGCCGCCATCGAGGTACACGTGGCGGCAGCCTTCCGCTGCCAGTCCCTGCAGCACTTCCCGCACGCTGCCTTCGCGGCGCTGCTCGCCATGGCGCGGCGCGAAGTCGCGGTGGCTCAAGACCACCACGCGCTTGCCCGCATACGGCCACGGCTCGAAGCCCAGCACGGCGTCGTAGGTGGTGCGGCCGATCAGCAGGGTATCGACTTGCTCCATCAATTGCGTGTAGCCGGTGGCCTCGGGCGAGTCGGGGGCCAGCTCGGCCAGCCAGGACAGGTCGCCGTTTTCCCCGGCGATGCAGCCATCGAGACTGATGCCGAGAAAAACGCTGACGAAAGGTTTTTGCATGAGTGTTCCTTGATTTAATTCTACAGTGTAGAATTATGCCCATGAAAATCCCAAAACTTCAAGCCATGGAATCTCCCGTGCGCCGAGCGGGTCGTCCGCGCAGTGCCCTGCCCGCACTGGACAACGCCAGCATCCTGCACGCGGCCCTGGCCCTGCTGGAAGAAAAAGGCGAGGCGTTTTCCATGCGCGCACTGGCGCAGAACCTGGGCGTCGACGCCATGGCCCTGTATCACTACTACGCGGGAAAAGAGGAATTGTTGCAGGCCTTGATGGCGCAGCGTTTTGCCGCGCTCGATCCGCAGCAGCCGCCGTTTACGCGGCGCCAGGCAGCGCCACGGCGTGTGCTGGCGCTGTGCGCGCTGTACCTGGAACTGGTCAGCGCCACGCCGTATTTCGTGCGCCTGATGGCGCGCGGACTGGTGGAGCAAGCCGACGTGGCCGAGCGGTTTATGGCACTGTTCGAGCTGGCCGTCGACGGTCTCGCGCTGGACAAGAAAACCCGCTTGCGCGGGCGCGATGCGCTCGTCGACTTCCTGCACGGCTATGCGCTGGCGGGCCGGCCGGTGGGCGAGACGCACTGGCACGCCTCGGTTTCCCTGATCCTGGCCGGCATGCAGGCCAGTGTTGAAACAAGCGCTTAATTGAACTGCTTGAAATCCGGCTTGCGCTTCTGGAAAAAGGCCGTAAACGCTTCCTTCGCCTCGGCGCCGCCCAGCATGGCGCTGAACAGTTTGTTTTCGTCGGCGATGGCGGCCTTCATCGGCTCCATGCGGCTTTGCTTCATCAGGCGCTTGGTAGCACGGATGGAGGCGGCAGGCAGGGCCACCAGCTTGGCGGCTTGGCCTTGCGCGAAGGTCATCAGCTCGTACAGGGGCACGACTTTCGACACCAGGCCCATTTCCAGCGCTTCGCTGGCCGGGAAGGACTCGCCCAGCATCAGCTTTTCCGCCGCGCGCGGGTAGCCGGCCAGTTGCGTGAGCAGCAGGCTGGAACCGAATTCCGGGCACAGGCCCAGCTGCGTGAACGGCATCGAGAAGCTGGCATTGTCGGCTGCGTAGACCAGGTCGCAATGCATCAGCAAGGTCGTGCCGATGCCGATGGCCGGGCCGGAAACTGCCGCCACCACGGGCTTGCTGCTGCCGTACAGGGCGCGCATGAACTGGAACACGGGGCGGTCGTGGTCGAGCGAGCCATCCTTCGGGCGCGCCGTCTTCATGAAGTCATCGAGGTCGTTACCAGCCGTGAAAATCGCGCGCTTGCCGCAGATCAAGATGGCGCGCACGTCGTCGTCCGTCTCCGCCGCCACCAGCGCATCGGCCAGGGTCTGGTACATGCCGCCCGTGATCGCATTCTTGCGTTCCAGGCGGTTGAATTCCAGGGTCAGAATGCCCTCGCTCTTGCTGCACAAAATATCCATGTCGTCTCCAAAAAGATAAAGGGCGCCGGGGTAATCCCGCAGCGCCCAAGTTTTGACCAATCTTATCTGACCTCTTGCGTCACGACGCCTGTGTCATCAAACGCGCTCGAAGATACCTGCTGCGCCCATGCCGGCGCCCACGCACATCGTGACCATGCCGTACTTCTGCTTGGTGCGCTGCAGCGCGTGGATCACGGTGGCTGCGCGGATGGCGCCGGTGGCGCCCAGCGGGTGGCCCAGGGCGATCGCGCCGCCCATCGGGTTGACTTTCGATGGATCCAGGCCCAGGTCGCCGATGACGGCCAGCGCCTGTGCGGCAAACGCTTCGTTCAGCTCGATCCAGTCCAGCTGGTCTTGCGTGATGCCGGCGGCGGCGCATGCTGCAGGAATGGCGAATTTCGGACCGATGCCCATGATTTCCGGCGGCACGCCGCGCACGGCGAACGAGGAGAATTTCGCCAGCGGGGTCAGGTTGTGCTCGCGCAGGATTTTTTCGCTGACGATCAGCAGCGCGCCGGCGCCGTCGGACATCTGCGAGCTGTTGGCGGCCGTGACGGAGCCCTTGGCCGCGAAGACTGGCTTCAGCTTGGCCAGCGACTCCATCGACGAATCGGCGCGCGCGCCTTCGTCCGTGTCGACGGTGCGGCGCGTCACATCAACCTGGCCGGTAGCCAGGTTCGGCGTGCGCGTGATGATTTCCACGGGCGTCGTTTCCGCCTTGAAGAAACCGGCTTGCTGCGCGGCGATGGCGCGACGGTGCGATTCGACGGAGAACGCATCCTGCTGTTCGCGCGACACTTTCCATTGCTGCGCCACTTTTTCTGCCGTCAGGCCCATGCCGTAAGCCATGCCGATGTTCTCGTCGCTGAACATGTCGAGGTTCATCGACGGGTGGTGGCCCATCATCGGCACCATCGACATCGATTCGATACCGCCGGCGATCATCACGTCGGCTTCGCCCACGCGGATGCGGTCGGCCGCCATGGCGATGGCCGTGATGCCCGAAGCGCAGTAGCGGTTGACGGTGACGCCGCCCACGGTTTTCGGCAAACCGGCCAGCAGTACCGAGTTACGCGCGATATTGAAGCCCTGCTCCGCTTCCGGGAACGAGCAGCCGATGATGGCGTCGGTGATCAACGCCGGGTCCAGGCCAGGCGCTTGCGCCAGGGCCGATTGCAGCACGCGCACCAGCAGGTCGTCCGGGCGGGTGTTTCTGAACATGCCGCGCGGCGCCTTGCCGATCGGGGTGCGGGTTGCAGAGACGATGTAGGCGTCTTGAAGTTGTTTGCTCATTTTATGCTTTCAAAGATGTTGAACGAGGTTCGTGTTCTGTCGAATGTCCGGGGTAGAGGCTTATCGCTTCTGCGACAAATACCAGTCCACCGTCACCTGTGCCGCCAGCGTGCCTTCGGAGTCGAAGATATCGACTTCCACGGGAAACGCCACCTTGCCGTCCTGCGCCAGCTGCGCCTTCAAGGCAGCCAGGTCGCCCGGTACCCGGCCTTCGGCGCGCGTCGCGCCCCGGGCCACCTTCTGGTACTGGATGCGCGACTCCTTGGCCACCGGACGCAAGCCCAGTATCAGCTCGGCGAAGCCGCCCGCCATGGCCGCGCCGGAAGCCGTTTCGGCCAGGGTAAACAAGGCGCCCGCATGCTGCGTGCCCAGGTGATTATTCAGTTTTGGATCTTCCGGCAGCGACACCTTCGAGGTGCCGGCGCCGATGTCGTCGATGCTGATCCCCAGCAGCCGCACGAAGGGCAAGGTGTCCATCATCTGTTGTTTGATACGGTCATACACCATGCTTGGCCTCACGCGCAGTAATACTTTAAAAACGAGGGACAGGATCGTCATCGACGTTGTGCTTAGTTGCGTACCGGCTTACCGGTCTGCATCATGCCCATGATCCGTTCCTGGGTTTTCGGATGGTTCAACAGCTCCAGGAATGCCTTGCGTTCCATATCCAGCAGCCACTGTTCGCTGACGAAGCTGCCCTGGTCCACGTCGCCGCCCGATACGATCTCGGCGATCATCTCGCCCAGCTTGAAATCGTGCGCCGAAATGAAGCCGCCGTCGCGCATGTTGACCAGCTGCGCCTTGATGGTGCCCCAGCCGTAACGGCCCGTCACCTGGATCAGCGACGGCAGTTGCGGACGGAAGCCCGCGTCGAACATGGCGCGCGCTTCGACCTTAGCCACGTGCAGCAGCTCGTAGGCGTTGAACACGATCACGTCGTCTTCCTTCAGGTAGCCCATTTTCTTCGCTTCCAGCGCCGATTTCGACACGTTGGCGGTAGCCGCATTGGTGAAACCCGTTTTCAGGAATTGCAGGATGTCGTTACCCTTGGCTTCCTTGTAGGCGCGCTGCGCCGCTTCCTTCAGGCCGCCGCCGGCTGGAATCAGGCCCACGCCCACTTCCACCAGGCCGATGTACGACTCGATCGAGGCCACGCGCTTCGATGCGTGCAGCGCCAGCTCGCAACCGCCGCCCAGTGCCAGGCCGGCGACCGCGGCGATCACCGGCACGTTCGCGTATTTCAGCGACATGAAGGTGTTCTGCAGTTCGGCGATGATCGGATCGACAGCTTTCACGCCGCCTTGCATGAACGCCGGCAGTGCCGATTGCAGGTCGGCGCCGGCCGAGAAGGCGCCGCCTTCGGCTGCGTCGGCGTGCCAGATCACCAGGCCCTTGAAGTTCTTCTCGGCTTCGGCCAGCGCCAGTTTCAGGCCATTGATCACGCCTTCACCGATCACGTGCATCTTGGTCTTGAACGAGATGATCAGCACATCGTCACCCGTATGCCAGACGCGCACGGATTCGTCTTCGAAGACGGTGGTGCCGGCGGTCTTGGGGTCGGCAGCGCCGCTGCCCAAGTTGGTGCCAAAAACGGGCGCGCGGAATGGCTGGCGGTCGTACACGGACAGGGTCGAACGGGGCACGAAGCTGTTCGACACGGCCGAATACGAACCTTCCGGCGTGTGCACGCCGCCTTGTTCAGCGACCGGGCCTTCGAAGACCCAGGCTGGCAGCGGTGCATTGCACAGCGCGTGGCCGGCGTCGATGTCTTCCTTGACCCAGTTGGCCACTTGCAGCCAGTTCGATGCCTGCCACGTTTCAAACGGACCCACGTTCCAGCCGAAGCCCCAGCGCATGGCGAAGTCGATGTCGCGCGCATTGTCGGCCACGGTGTCCAGATGGATGGCGATGTAGTGGAAAGCGTCGCGGAAGATCGCCCACAGGAACTGGCCTTGCGGGTTCGTCGATTCACGCAGCGCCTTCATCTTCTTGACCGGATCCTTTTCCTTCAGGATGCGGGCGATGATGTCGGCAGCCTTGGCGCCGCCGGCCACGTATTCACCGGTGGCGAAGTCCAGGCGTTGGATTTCCTTGCCGACCTTCTTGTAGAAGCCCGCGCCGCTCTTCTGGCCCAGCGCGCCTTTTTCCACCAGCTGCGCCAGGACGGCCGGCGTCTTGTAGACGGCGGCGAACGGATCGTTCGGCAGGTAGTCCTGCATGGTCTTGATCACATGGCCCATGGTGTCCAGGCCAACCACGTCCGCCGTGCGGAAGGTGCCCGACTTGGCGCGGCCCAGCTTGGCGCCCGTCAAATCATCGACGACGTCCACGGACAGGCCGAATTTTTCGGCTTCGTGCACGATGGCCAGGATGCCGAACACGCCAACGCGGTTGGCGATGAAGTTCGGCGTATCCTTGGCGCGGACCACGCCCTTGCCCAGGGTGGTGGTCAGGAAGCCTTCCAGCTGGTCGGCGATCTGCGGCTTGGTGAACGCGGTCGGGATGATCTCGACCAAGTGCATATAGCGCGGCGGGTTGAAGAAGTGCACGCCGCAGTAGCGCGATTTCAGGTCGGCGTCGAAGCCTTCGGCCAGCTTGGTGATCGACAGGCCCGAGGTGTTCGAGGCGAAGATCGCGTTCGGGCCGATGTGCGGGGCCACCTTCTGGTACAGGTCGTGTTTCCAGTCCATGCGCTCGGCGATGGCTTCGATGATCAGATCGCAACCGGCCAGCAGGTCCAGGTTGTCTTCGTAGTTGGCCACCTGGATCAGCGCGGCGTCATCCTTGTTGCCCAGCGGCGCAGGCGACAGCTTTTTCAGGTTCTCGATGGCGCGCAGCACAATGCCATTCTTCGGGCCTTCCTTGGCCGGCAGGTCGAACAGCACGACCGGCACTTTCGCGTTGATGCAATGGGCGGCGATCTGCGCGCCCATCACGCCGGCGCCGAGGACGGCTACTTTTTTAACGATGAAATTGGTCATATTTTCCTCAAGTCTTAGAACAGGTCTGCGTCGAGTGCCATCAGGTTGGCCGAACCGGAACGCGCCTGACGGATCAGGGTTGCCGTTTCAGGCTGCAAGCGGGCGAAGTAGAAACGTGCGGTAGCCAGTTTGGCGGTGTAGAACTTGTCGCCGCTGGATTCTTTTTCGAGGGCGATCTTGGCCATCTGCGCGAACAGGTAGCTGTAGATCATGTGGCCGACGACGCGCAGGTAAGGCACGCATGCCGCGCCCACTTCGTCCGGATTCTGGAATGCCTTCATGCCGATTTCCATGGTCAGCTTGGTGACTTTGTCGCCCAGGTCGCCCAGTGGCGTAACGAATTCGCTCATCGCTTCATCGGTGCCGTTGTCTTCGACGAAAGCCTTGATCTTTTCGCCGAACTTGCGCAGCTTGGCGCCGTTGTCGCCCAGGATCTTGCGGCCCAACAGGTCCAGCGACTGGATCGTGTTCGTGCCTTCGTAGATCATGTTGATGCGCGCGTCGCGCACATACTGCTCCATGCCCCATTCCGAGATGTAGCCGTGGCCGCCGAATACTTGCATCGCGTCCGAGGTGGCGATCCAGGCGTTGTCGGTGATGAAGGCCTTGATGACGGGCGTCAGCAGCGCCACTTCATCGGCCGCTTCCTTGCGCACGTCGGCGTCTGGGTGGTGCAGTTCGCGGTCGATCTGCAGCGCCACGTAGGAGGTGAAAGCGCGCGCGCCTTCGGCGTAGGCTTTACCGGTCAGCAGCATGCGGCGCACGTCAGGGTGCACGATGATGCGGTCGGCCGGCAGTTCCGGGTTCTTGATGCCGGACAGCGAACGCATTTGCGTGCGGTCCTTGGCGTAGATCAGCGCGTTCTGGTAAGCGATTTCCGTCAGGCCCAGCGACTGCATGCCCACGCCCAGGCGGGCCGCGTTCATGAAGACGAACATGGCGTTCAGGCCCTTGTTCGGCTGGCCGATGATCCAGCCTTTCGCGCCGTCCAGGTTCATCTGGCAGGTCGAATTGCCGTGGATGCCCATTTTTTCTTCGATGGCGCCGCAGGTGATCGGATTGCGCTCACCGACAGTGCCATCCGCGTTTGGCAGGAATTTCGGCACAAGGAACAGCGAAATGCCTTTCGAGCCTTCCGGCGCGTCCGGCACGCGGGCCAGCACCAGGTGCAGGATGTTTTCCGCCATGTCGTGCTCGCCGGCCGAGATGAAGATCTTGTTGCCGGTGATGGTCCAGGAACCGTCCGCCTCAGGCAGCGCTTTCGAGCGCAGCAGGCCCAGGTCGGTGCCGCAGTGCGGTTCGGTCAGGCACATGGTGCCCGTCCATTCGCCCGACACCAGCTTCGGCAGATACACTTCCTTCTGGTGGTCGGTGCCGTGTTCCTTCAGGCACTCGTAGGCGCCGTGCGACAGGCCTGGGTACATGGACCAGGCCTGGTTCGACGAATTCAGCATTTCATAGAACGAATTGTTCAGCACGACAGGCAAGCCCTGGCCGCCGTATTCCGGATCGCACGCCAGGGCCGCCCAGCCGCCTTCGACGTACTGCTTGTAGGCTTCCTTGAAACCCTTAGGCGTGGTCACGCTTTTCGTGACGGGGTCGTGGTGGCAGCCTTCGCGGTCGCCGGAGTGGTTCAGCGGGAACAATACTTCGGAAGTGAATTTGCCGCCCTCTTCCAGCACCTGGTTGATGATGTCGGCGTCGACGTCGGCGTACGACGGCATTTGCTTCAGTTCTTCTTCCACTTGCAGGAACTCATGCAGGACGAATTGCATATCCCGGATTGGCGCGACGTATTGACCCATAATTTTCTCCTGAAGGCGATTAGCTAAAGTGTTGTACTTGTAAGTGCGTGTGCGTTGTTGCGGATACTGCCTGACGGCTTATTTGCTTGTGACGGAATTCTGGTACGACGCCAGCAGGCGGACAAAGCCCGCTTGCGCCCGTTCGATGCTGCCCGGCACGCGCAGGAAGCGCGCATCGTGATGCAGGGCCAGGATCAGGCCATACATCTCGTACACCAGCTGCTGGGCATCCGTGTCCGCTTTCAAGTCGCCCGTGGCGATCGATTGCTCGACACAGCGCAACAGCGCACCCTGCCAGGCCCGCACCATGGCCACCAGGGCTTCACGGATGGGACCGGGACGGTCGTCATACTCGACGGCGCCGCTGATATAGATGCAGCCGGAAGCGATTTCCACGCTGACCCGCTTGACCCAGCGCGCAAACATCGATTGCAGGCGCTGGATGCCGCGTGGTTCTTTCATGCTGGGAAAAAAGACTTCTTGCTCGAAACGATAGTGGTAAAGCTTCAGCACTTCCATCTGCAAGTCTTCGCGCGAGCCAAAGTGGGCAAACACGCCCGACTTGCTCATGTTCATTTTGTCCGCAAGCAACCCAATGGTCAGGCCTTCCAGGCCGTCGCGGCTGGACAGGTCCAGCGCCACGTCGAGGATGGCTGCACGGGTCAGTTCGCCCTTGCGCATGAATTTGACTGAAGTATTCAAGAGGTCCGTTCTAAAAGTGATGTTGCCGATTTGGCGGACTGAAGCGAGGGTAAAAAAAAGCACGCCTCGAAAAAATCCGAACGCTCGTACTATTATCCACTACCACGTAAAAGTCAAACGGGAACTTTAGAGCCGGCGTTCTATTGGTGCAGCGCAGCATTTTCAGGCTGCGTGTTTACAGCGATTTCAGGAGGGCAAAAGCGTCGCGCGCCCTTGCCCTCCCGCATCAGGCGAGCCTCAGGAAAGGTCGCCTGCCTTGCTCAATTGACGGCGGTCGCGCTTGGTCGGCCGCCCCTTGATGGTGGTGCCTGGCTCGCGGAACAGCTTGCGCTCCTCGGCCAGCTGCTCGCGGCGGGCGATGCTGGCCGGCGTTTCGCCATACAGCAGGCGCGCCACGGGCGCCGCGCCGCGCTTGTCGGACAGGCCCAGCACGGCCACTTCCCACGTCTCCGCGCCATTATCGATGGCCAGCTCGTCGCCCAAGCGCAGGCTGCGCGCCGGTTTCACGCGCTCGCCGCCCACTTTGACCTTGCCCGTGTCGACGGCCTCGCTGGCCAGCGAGCGCGTCTTGAAGAAGCGCGCCGCCCACAGCCATTTGTCCAGCCTTACCGTTGTCATCTCGTTCATGCGTACTTGCCTACTGAAAAAATGCGCATCACCAGCCGGTACACGAGGAACGCGGCTTCATAGCCGATGCGCCGGAAACGGCCGATGTGCTTGAAATCATCCTGGTGAATCACGATGCCGTCCGCCACGCCCTGCTCTATATGCTGGCGCAAGCTTTGCGCGAACGCCACGTCCTTGATGACCACGTTCGCTTCCTGGTTCAGGAACAGGCTCAGCGCATCGATATTGCTGGAGCCGACCGTCGCCCAGTCATCGTCGACGACGGCCACCTTGGCGTGCAGCTGCGTCTTGCGGTATTCGACGATTTTCACGCCGGCGGCCAGCAGCTTCGGATAAAACGAATGCGCCACGGCGTCCTGCATGCGGAATTCGCCCACGCCGATCAACAGCACCACGTCCACGCCCCGCTGGGCCGCCTGGGCCAGGGCGCGGCGCAGCTTGTGGCCGGGCGCGAAATACGGGTTGGCCAGCATCACGCTTTTCCTCGCCTGGCCCAGTGCCTGCAGGTAGGCGCGCTGGATGGTGCGGCGGTTGCGCAGGTTGTCGCGCACGACAAAGCCGGCCACCACGGGGTTCTTCGCCAGCTCCTTGCTGACGACGCGCATCTTGCGGTACAGCTTGATACGCCGCACCAGGTTCATCTTGCCCAATCTTGCCCACTGCGCCTGCACTTCTTCGTGGATGGCGTCCACCAGCGGGCCCTTCACCTGCACGGCGAAATCCCAGCGCGGCGCTTCCAGGCTGATGTTGTGGTCGTAGTCGCAAAACATGTCGTCGTTGATATTGATGCCGCCCACCAGCGCGATTTCGCCATCGGCCACGCAGATCTTGCGGTGCGTGCGCGTGATGCCGCGCCGGAACCACGGATTGAAGATGCGGTGGTGCACGCCAGCCGCTTCCAGCTCTGCATGCATGGCGTTGACCCGGCGGTTGCCCGTGCCGAACCAGTCCGTGATCATGCACACCAGCACGCCGCGCGCGGCGGCACGCTTGAGCGCATCGAGCACCAGGGCGCCCGTGGCGTCGTCGGCAAAGATATACGTTTCGAAATACACTTCCGAGCGCGCGCCGTCGATGGCGGCGATCAAGGCAGGAAAGTAATCGGTGCCGCAATACAGCAGCTGGATGTCGTTGTGGGCGATGAAATTGACTGTGCGCATGCCGGCAGTCTACGCGAGTTTCAAAGCGGCAACTATCGGCGCGTGGTCCGACAATTTGGCCCACAGGGTGCCGTGCATCACTTGCGCGCCTTCCACATGGAAACCGCGCACATAGATGCGGTCCAGGCGGAACCACGGCAAGGCGGCGGGAAAGGTACGCGCCGGCACGGGAATCGGCGTTTTCGTCTGGCGCCGCGCCAGGGTGCGCACCAGGTCGCCCAGGGCCGAGTTCGAAGCCCGCTGGTCGAATACCTCGACCACACCGAGCGCGTTGCGCAGCTTGTCGCTGAGCGTGTTGCGCCAATCGTTGAAGTCGCCCGCAATGATGACGGGCTCGCCATTCGGCGCCGATTCCATGACGGCGTCGATCAGCGCCTGCGCCTGGCGCCCCCGCCCCGACTCGAACAGGCCCAGGTGGACGACGTAGCAATGCACGTCGGCCTGCGGCGTCTTGAGCACGCAATGCAGGATGCCGCGTTGCTCGTAGGCATGGTCGGACACGTCGTGGTTGGTTTGCGAGGCGATGGGAAACTTGCTCAGCAAGGCGTTGCCATGGTGGCCATGGTCATACACGGCATTCATGCCGTAGGCGGAATGGTGTTCGGGGCCGGCAAAGAACTCGTGCTGCGACGCTTCCGGCCAATGCTTGTGGCCGTTCTTCTCGGCGCCATAGCGGGCCGCATTACGGTCGTGCTTGCCTTGCACCTCTTGCAAGAAGACAACATCGGCATGGAACAGGGCAATCGCCTGCTTTAAAGCATGCACGCGGGGCAAGCCCCGCACGGAGGAGACACCCTTGTGTATATTATAAGTTGCTACGCGGATTTTCATGCATTGATTCTACTCCCAGACAGGCCCCGCGCGGCGCCGGCCTAGGTGCGCGTGCGCACCTAAAACCCACAATCAGGCCAGCATGCGTCCCACGCCCGCCGTCACGCTGACGATCAGCGCGGTAATACCCGCCGCCCAGACGATCTTCACCAGCAACGGTGCGCCACGCCAGGCCACGGTGCGCTTGCCCTCGGCAAACGCGCCCGGATGCAGCAGCCAGCCGATGGCCATCAGCGGCATGCCGATCGGCGGCGTGCGGCCGGGCACGGTGGAGCTGAACAGCAGGAAGATAAAGCACAGGCAAAAAACGATGCCCAGGGTGCCCAGCAGTTTTTGCTGCGCAGTCAAATGTAACCAGTTCAACATGGAATGCTTTCTAGAAAATCAGGTGGGACGCGCCAGGCCCGTCATGGCCGGCAATTGCAAGATCGCTTCCGCGTTGGACGACGAGAAACAGCGGTCGGCCGCCGCCAAGTAAGGCAGCCACGCATGCTGCAAATGCTCGCGCGGGCTCAGGGTGACGGCGATGTCGCGCGGCACTTGCACGCTGAACACGTGTTCCGTGTTGCGCGTCACGCCCGGCGCATAGCGGTGGCGCCAGATCGGATAGATCTCGTACACATTCGACAAGTTCCAGTCGCGCAGCACGATATCGTGCCCATCGGCAACGATGCCGGTTTCTTCCGCCAGTTCGCGCGCGGCCGTCAGCAGCAGCGGTTCATCGACGGCGTCGACGGAACCCGTCACGGATTGCCAGAAACCAGGTTGGCCCGCGCGCTCGATCAGCAAGACGTCTAGGTCCGCCGTATGGATGACGACCAGCACGGAAACGGGAATTTTATGGCTCATATCAAGAATGAAAAAGGCGCCTCGCAGCGCCTTTTTTTGCCTCAGCAAGTAAAACGGTAGCGGCTGCCTGGGCAGCCACATGCTTCATTACACTACTTTTGGCTCGGTGCTGCGCAAACGGATGTGCAGTTCACGCAGTTGCTTCTCGTCAACTTCCGACGGCGCATGGGTCAGCAAATCTTGCGCGCGCTGGGTTTTCGGGAAGGCGATCACGTCGCGGATCGATTCGGAACCCGTCATCATGGTCACGATACGGTCCAGGCCGAATGCCAGGCCGCCATGCGGTGGCGCGCCGTATTGCAGGGCGTCGAGCAGGAAGCCGAATTTCAGCTGCGCTTCTTCGGCGTCGATCTTCAACGCGCGGAAGACCTTGCTTTGCACTTCTTCGCGGTGGATACGGATCGAACCGCCACCCAGTTCCCAGCCGTTCAAGACCATGTCGTAGGCCTTGGCGATGCAGGCGCCCGGATCGCTTTCCAGCATGTCTTCATGGCCGTCTTTTGGCGCCGTGAATGGATGGTGGGTCGCCGTCCAGCGGTCCGCTTCTTCGTCGTGCTCGAACATCGGGAAGTCGACCACCCACAATGGCTTCCACACGTCTTCGAACAGGCCGGCTTTCTTGCCGAACTCGCTGTGACCGATTTTCACGCGCAGCGCGCCGATGGCGTCGTTGACGACCTTGGCCTTGTCCGCGCCGAAGAAGATCAGGTCGCCGTCTTGCGCACCGGTCTGCTCGAGGATCGTGGCCAGCACGTCGGCAGGCAGGAACTTGACGATCGGCGACTGCAAGCCTTCAGGACCCTTGGCTTTCTCGTTGACCTTGATGTAAGCCAAGCCCTTGGCGCCGTAGATGGCGACGAACTGGGTGTAGGCGTCGATTTCCGAACGGGGCATGCTGCCGCCTTGCGGTACGCGCAGGGCCACCACGCGGCCGCCCTTCATGTTGGCGGCGCCGTTGAAGACCTTGAATTCGACCGACTTCATGACTTCGGTCAAGTCCGTGAAGGCCAGCTTGACGCGCATGTCCGGCTTGTCGGAGCCGTACAGGCCCATCGCTTCGGCGAAATCCATCACCGGGAACGGGTTCGGCAAGTCGATGTTCAGCGTGTTCTTGAAGACGACGCGGATCATGTCTTCGAACAGGTCGCGGATTTCCTGTTCCGTCAGGAACGAGGTTTCGCAATCGATCTGCGTGAATTCAGGCTGGCGGTCAGCGCGCAAGTCTTCGTCGCGGAAGCACTTGGTGATCTGGTAGTAACGGTCGAAGTTGGCGACCATCAACAGTTGCTTGAACAACTGTGGCGATTGCGGCAAGGCAAAGAAGCTGCCCGCGTTCACGCGCGACGGCACCAGGTAATCGCGCGCGCCTTCTGGCGTCGACTTGGTCAGCATCGGCGTTTCGATGTCGATGAAGCCCAGCGCGTCGAGGTACTTGCGCACTTCCATCGTCACCTTGTAGCGCAGGCGCAGGTTGTTTTGCATTTGCGGGCGGCGCAGGTCCAGCACGCGGTGCGTCAGACGCGTCGTTTCCGACAGGTTGTCGTCGTCCAGCTGGAACGGCACGGGCACGGAAGGGTTCAGCACTTCCAGCTCCGAGCAGACCACTTCGATCTTGCCCGATTTCAAGTTGTTGTTGATCGTGCCTTCGATACGGTTGGTCACGACGCCCGTCACGCGCAGGCAGAATTCGTTGCGCACGGCTTCGGCGACCTTGAACATCTCCGCTTGTTCCGGGTTGCAAACGATTTGCACCAGGCCTTCACGGTCGCGCAAGTCGATGAAAATCAGGCTGCCGTGGTCGCGGCGGCGATGTACCCAGCCGCACAGGCTGACGGTTTGTCCCAGCATGGCTTCGGTAACGAGGCCGCAGTATTCAGTACGCATAGACATAAAATTCTCAGTTCAGGTTAGTGAGTGTTCAATCCGGCCACGTCCCGCATGGGACGCCTGCCTTTATTCTTTGGCTGCCGGGGCCGGTACAGCAACAACTTCCGCAGGCGCCACCACGCCCATCGAGACGATATATTTGAGCGCCGCATCGACGCTCATGTCGAGTTCGACGACATCGCTGCGCTTCATCATCAGGAAAAAGCCCGATGTCGGATTCGGCGTCGTCGGCACGTACACGCTGACATAGTCGCCCACCAGGTGGTTTGCCGCATCGCCGCCCGGCACGCCGGTCAGGAAAGCGATGGTCCAGGAGTTCTGGTGCGGATACGGCACCAGCACGGCCTTGCGGAAGGCATTGCCCGACGGGGAAAACAGGGTATCCGACACTTGCTTGACGCTCGAATACAGGGAATTGACGATGGGTATGCGTTGCAGCAATTTTTCCCACAGTTTCACCACGTAATTGCCGACCAGGTTATTCGTCAGCAAGCCCGTGAAGAACACGATCAGTACCGTCAATACCGTGCCCAGGCCGGGAATGGTGCTCAGCGCGGGAATCTGGCGGCCGAACCAGACGCTGGGCTGCGTACTGCCGGGCACCAGCAACAGCGACTGGTCCATCGTGCTGATGACCAGATTCAGGACCCAGGCCGTAATGGCCAGGGGTACCAAAATCAGTAATCCGGTAATAAAGTATTTACGCATCGGTTTCTCGGTAAGGGATCGTATCGGCTCGGCGCGCTTTTCAGTCCGCTTTCGGCGCAGCGGCAGCCGGGGCGGGCGCAGGGGCCGCGGCAGGCGCGCTCTCGGCGGCCGGGGCGGGTTTGGCGTTATCGGCCGGGCCCGTCGGGATGGCCGTGGTGGGCGCCGTGCCGCCGCGGAAATCGGTCGCGTACCAGCCGGTGCCCTTCAATTGGAAACCGGCGGCCGTCAATTGTTTCTTGAAACTGGGCTTGCCGCACGACAGGCACACCGTCAGTACTGGATCGGAGATCTTTTGCAAGACGTCCTTGGCAAAACCACACTCGTCACAACGGTAAGCGTAAATCGGCATCTCTACTCCGAGAAAATCATCAAAAACCCTGAATTATAAAGCTTTTCCTTTGTCGCCAGCGGAAATTGCCCCGCCCGCCTCAGTCCGCCCGGCGGCGCCAGCTCATCCAGCGCTCCTTGCCGGCGAAGACGGCGATGGAATCGTCGACGGCGTCGTCGGCCAGGCAATCGAAATGCGGCGCCAGCAATTCCTGCAGTGTCTCACGCGATATGCCGAACGGCGGCCCCTTGGCATTGTCGTCAAAGAAGAAGTAGCCGGCCAGCATGGCACCGGGCGCCAGCAACTGCGCCCAGCGGGCCGCCACTTGCGGCCACCTGGCGCGCGGCATGGCGCACAGGAAAGCCCGTTCATAGATCAGGTCCAGCGGCGCAACGGGTTCCCAGGCAAAGAAATCCGCTTCCACCACCCGCCCTGCCCGCTCACCCAGCTGGATGCGCGCGGCCGCCACGGCACCGGGCGAAAAGTCGATGGCCGTGGCATCCCAGCCGTGCTCCAGCATGAAGACCAGCTCATACGCCGAGCCGCAGCCGGGAATCAGGCAGCGCAGCGGCACCGGGCTGCCGGCAACGAAGCTGCGCAGGCGCGCGGGCACGCCGCCGTGGTCCCAGGGCGTGAATTGCTTCTCGAAACGCTCGTCCCAGAAGGCGGGCGAGAGCGGGTCGCGGGTGTGGAAGTCAGCCATCACTTACGTCCTCAGCCAGTTAAAACGGCAGTTGATGCCAGCGCATGAACACTTGCAAGCCCAGCGCACCGAGCGCAAAGGCGCCCACGAAGTAGACGATAAAGCTCAGCAGGCGGTTCGTCTGGCGTTGCTCGGCCAGCAAGGTTTTCATCAGTTCCACCTCGTTTTCGCGCGGTTCGCCATGCACCGTCAAGGCCTGGTGCAGCAAGCGCGGCAGTTGCGGGAAGATGTGCGCATAACGGGGCGCCTCCGCGCGCAGGCGCTCCATGAAGCCTTGCGGCCCCACCTGGTTGCTCATCCATTTTTCCAGGTAGGGCTTGGCCGTTTGCCACAGATCCAGTTCCGGGTCCAGCTGGCGGCCCAGGCCCTCGATATTGAGCAGGGTCTTTTGCAGCAGCACCAGTTGCGGCTGCACTTCCACATTGAAGCGGCGCGAGGTCTGGAACAGGCGCAGCAACACTTGCCCAAAAGAAATATCTTTCAGCGGACGGTCGAAGATGGGCTCGCAGCAGGCGCGCACGGCCGCTTCCAGCTCATCGACGCGCGTATCCTTCGGCGCCCAGCCCGATTCGATATGCGCCTCGGCCACGCGCTTGTAGTCGCGGCGGAAGAAGGCGAGGAAGTTTTGCGACAGATAATCCTTGTCGTAGTCGTTCAGGGTTCCCACGATGCCGAAGTCCAGCGCGATGTAGCGGCCGAACGATTCGGGCGCGATCGATACGAGAATATTGCCCGGATGCATGTCCGCATGGAAAAAGCCGTCGCGGAACACTTGCGTGAAGAAAATCTCCACGCCATCGCTGGAGAGTTTACGCAAGTCCACGCCGGCCGCCACCAGGCGCTCCGTCTGCGACACGGGAATCCCATACATGCGTTCCATGACGATGACGCTGCTGGAACAGTAATCCCAGTGCATTTCCGGCACCAGCAGCAAGTCCGAGTTGGCGAAGTTGCGGCGCAGCTGGCTGGCGTTGGCCGCCTCGCGCATCAGGTCCAGCTCGTCGTGCAGGTATTTGTCGAACTCGCCCACCACCTCTTTCGGTTTCAACCGCTTGCTGTCGGCCCACAGGCGGCTGGTCCAGTCGGCGGCGATGTGCATCAGGGCCACGTCTTCGTCGATCAGCTTTTTCATGCCTGGACGCAAGACCTTCACGGCCACTTCGCGGCCATCTTTCAGGGTGGCAAAGTGCACCTGGGCAATCGAGGCGGACGCCACCGGTTCGCGCTCGAAGCGGGCAAACAATTGATCCGGGTGCGCGCCCAGGGACTTGGTGATCTGGGCGACGGCCAGGTCGGAATCGAACGGCGGCACCCGGTCTTGCAGGCGCGCCAGCTCTTCGGCGATGTCGAGCGGCATCAGGTCGCGCCGGGTCGACAGCACCTGGCCGAATTTGACGAAAATCGGACCCAGCTCTTCCAGCGCCAGGCGCAGGCGCAAGCCCCGTGGCGACGACAGGTCGCGCCAGAAAATCAGGGTGTCGATCAATTTGGCGGTGCGGGGAACTTGCAGACCAGAAATCGCTATCTCATCCAGGCCGTACTTGATGGAAACACGGATGATTTTAAACAGGCGCAGGAATTTCAATATCATGTAGACAAATCCGGTGAGGAGGGCTGCGACTGGAGGGCGGCGGCCGCCTTTTCCAGCCGGGCAAGGCGCTTGGCCAGGCGTTCGACGTCATCGCGCACGCGCGTCACGCCAGCGGAATACTCTTGCAGGGTAGAAGGACGGATCAGCATGGGCTGTTCGTCGAGAAAATATTCGGCCACGTTTTCCGCCAGATTTTGCTGGCCCGTGCGCACAAAGGCGGCCGCATCCTTCGCGCCGGACACGAGGCGCGTGGCCAGCATGGGGCCGACGACCTTTTCCAGGTCGTGCTCGGCTTCCCAGCGCAAGCCCTTGCTCAATTGGGAAATCGCATTGGCAAACTCGGCATCGCCTTCGATCTTGACGTAGGAAAACGCCCGCTCGCGGTTTTGCAGGATCAGCGGCACATCGGACAATTTCACGCGGATGGTGACGTTGGCCGGCATGTCGGCCGGCGCCGCCCCCAGCATGCCGGCGCTGTCGACGCGCAGGCGCAAGGCCACGGCGCCCGTGTCGATGCAGGCCAGCTTGCCGGCATGCACGGCCAGTTGCTGGCGCGCCCACGGCTCCTGCGCCAGCAAGTGGTTGATTGTCGCGATGACGGGCGTCATCAGGGAGAGATCGGAAAGTGGTGCCATCTTATACTGCGCGCCGCGCGCGCCCCCAAAAAGAAAAAACCGCCCATCAAACAAGGTGGGCGGTTTCGATCTTACCAGTTCAGCAGGAAATATCTGTCAAGCATCATGCATTCCGCATGGACTTAAGCCATTATTCAGCAAGTTTTTACAATTAATTCAATTGCTGGATGCCTGCCAGAACCCAGCCGCTATTGCCGCTGACGGGTTTCGACATATTCCATACTTCCGCGAACGGTTCCGCTGCGGCGCCCGGCGCCGAACGGATCAGGCCCGTAAACTTCACGCTGGCCAGGTAGTCGTTGACGCTCGTTTCGATTCCCAGCAGTTCGGCATCGATGGTGACGACATCCGTAAAGTCCGGCTGCGCGCCCCGTTCCTGGATTTGCATGCGCAGTTCCGCATACACTTCCGGCGACGTGAATTCGCGGATATCGTTGACGTCCGCCTTGTCCCAGGCCGCTTGCAGGCGAATGAAATTGCTTTTCGCGTGGCGCAGGAAGGCGTCCTTGTCGAAGTCGCTTGGTACGCCCCATGGCGCGGCAGCCGGCGCCGGCTTGTCCAGGCCTACGCCGGACGAGACGGGTTGCAGCGGCGGCAGCGGCGGGATGCGCGAACCGATGTCAGGCACGTTGCCCGCTGGCGCAGGCTGGTTGCCGCCAAAACCGGCGAACGGCGCATTGCCGCCGGCATTGTTGTCGCGTTTGCCACGTACCATGCGGTAGATGAAGAACGCCACGCCGGCCAGCAAGGCCACCATCAGCAGGGTGCTGATCATGCTGGCCAGGGCGCCGCCCAAGCCAAAGTGCGACAGCAAGGCGCCCAGGCCCAGGCCCAGCAAGGCGCCGCCCAGCAAGCCCTTCCAGCGGCTCGGTGCCTTGGCGGCAGGGGCCGGCGCGGGGGCTGGCGCAGGTTGCGCCTGGCGTGGCGCGGCGGCCGGCGCCGGGGTTGGTGCCGGCGCAGGCGCCTGGCGGCCCACGTTTTGCGACTGGCGGCCAAACGAACGGCCACCGCCCATGGGACGGGCCAGCGCCTCGCCCAGCATGGATACCGTGGTCGCGGCCAGCATCATGCCGACCATAAATTTCTTCAATTTCATTCCATCTCCTAAAATCACCGGCTTGGTGAGTTACAGCTTGAGTTACATCTTGATGCCGGTATGCAAAGCGGCAATGCCTGCCGTCAAATTGTAGTACTGCACGCGCTCCAGGCCCGCCGTTTCCATCATGGTCTTCAGCGTTTCCTGGTCCGGATGCATGCGGATCGATTCTGCCAGGTAGCGATAGCTTTCCGCGTCGCCGGCGATTTTCTGTCCGAACCACGGCAAGACCGAGAACGAATACAGGTCGTACGGCTTTTGCAGGGGCGCCGCCACCTTGGAAAACTCCAGCACCAGCAACTTGCCGCCCGGTTTCAGCACGCGGCGCATTTCCGCCAGCGCCACATCCTTGTGCGTCATGTTGCGCAAGCCAAAGGCCACGCTGACCCGGTCGAAATAATTGTCGGGGAACGGCAGTTTTTCCGCGTCACACAACAAGGTGGGGGTGAGCAAGCCGCGATTCAAGAGGCGATCGCGGCCTACGCGCAACATCGATTCATTGATATCGGTCAACCAGACTTCGCCGGTAGGGCCCGCCTGCTTGGCGAATGCCTTCGACAGGTCGCCCGTGCCGCCGGCGATGTCGAGCACCTTGAAACCGGGGCGCACGCCCGCGTTGGCAATGGTAAACGTCTTCCACAGACGGTGCAGCCCGCCCGACATCAAGTCGTTCATCACGTCGTATTTGGCAGCGACGGAATGGAACACCTTGGCGACTTCGCGCACTTTGTCGTCTTCTGCAACTGTTTTGTATCCGAAATGGGTCGTATTGGTCATGGTAGGCAGTCTGTTTGAACTTGGGAGCATTATACAAGCGGCAGGCGCATTTCCCCGTGACGCCGGAGAAGGTATTGCCTTTCCACTGCATTCGCAGCCAGCATTGCTGCCCGGGCATATGCCGCCAGCGCCCCCCGCCGGTCGCCCTGGCGGCGCAGCAAGTCGGCCCGGGCCGCGTGCAGATAATGCGAATTGGCAAGACTGGGCACGGCTTCCAGGCGTTCGAGCCACGCCAGGCCGTGCTCTGCGCCATGCGCCATCGCGCAGGCGATCACGGCATTGAGCAAGATCAAGGGTTCCGGCTTGTGCCGCAGCAAGGCGCCATACAGGGTGCTGATCTGGCGCCAGTCCGTCTGGCTGGCCGTGACGGCCTTGGCGTGCAGGGCGGCAATCGCCGCCTGCAACTGGTATGGCCCTGGCGCGCGCGCCGGCAAGGCTCGTTCCAGCACGGCCAGCCCTTCGGCAATCAAATCCGCCTGCCACAGGCGGCGGTCCTGTTCTTCCAGCGTCAGCAACTGGCCTGCGGGCGAAAGGCGGGCCGGGCCGCGCGACGCCTGCAACAGCATCAACGCCAATAAGCCCTGCACTTCCGGCTGGCCCGGCTGCAGGCTGTCGAGCAGTCGCCCCAGGCGCAGCGCTTCCGCGCACAGGTCGGCGCGCAGCAAGCTATCGCCGCCGCTGGCGCAATAGCCTTCGCTAAACACCAGATAAATCACGTGCTGCACTTGCGCCAGCCGTTGCGGCCAATCCTGGGCCGGCGGCAACTCGAAAGGGATGCGCGCTTCGGCGATCTTGCGCCTGGCGCGCAAAAGCCGCTGCGACAGGGCCGCTTCCGCCACGCCGAAGGCGCGCGCGATCTCGCCTGTGGACAGCCCACACAGGGTGCGCAGGGCCAGCGCCACCTGCGCCTCGGGCGCCAGCGCGGGATGGCAGCAGATGAACAGCAGGCGCAGGCGGTCGTCCTCGATGGCTTGCGTTTCATCAAGCATGGCCGCCGGCAGGCAGGACAGCACGGCCTCGGCCTCGCTGACGCTCTTGCCCGCGCGGCGCACGTGATCGAGGCCCGCGTTGCGCGCCACCGAGCTGAGCCAGGCCGCGGGATTGGACGGGATACCCGCCTGCGGCCACAGTTCCAGCGCCTTGCGGCACGCTTCCTGCAATACATCTTCCGCCAGGCCCAGGTCGCCGAAGCGCCGCATCAGGCCAGCCAGCACCCTGCCCTTTTCCTGGCGAAAGACGCGTTCGACGGCCGCAATAGCGTCACCGGCCATGTTTATGCCGTGACAGGCCGTACTTCGATGGTGCCCAGGGAAGCCGCCGGACAACGCCCGGCCCAGGCCAGCGCCTCGTCCAGGTGGGCGCAGTCCAGCAGGTAATAGCCGCCCAGCTGCTCCTTGGTTTCCGCGAACGGCCCATCCGTGATGACAGGCTTGCCGTTTTGCACACGCACGCTGGTGGCGCTGCGCACAGGCGCCAGCTCGGCGCCGCCGCGCATCACGCCCGCCGCCTCCAGGTCCTGCGTATAGCTGGCAAAGTCGGCCATCAGGCTGGCCATCTGGCCCGCTTCCATGGCGGCATAGCGCGCCTCGTCGGCGTAGATCAGGATCATGTATTCCATAGTCTCTTCTCCAAAAGAAAAATGCCCGCAAGCGCGGGCATCCATACGACGAACGGGGCGGCGGCAATCCGACAAGATTACCGCATTATTTTTTTGACTTAGTGTTTGTGCCCGCAGCTGGGTCCATGGACGTGTCCGGAAGATTGCTTGACCGTCATGTCCGCCTTGGCATCGCGGCCGCTGTCGCCCGGGTAGCCGGCGGCTGCCAGCTGGTCCAGATAGGCTTGCCACAGGGTCGCTTGCTCGGCGCCCAGCTTGTACAGATAAGCCCAGGTGTACAGGCCGGAATTGTGGCCATCGCTGAAGGTGGGCTGCACGGCGTAGTTGCCGACCGGCTCCAAACCCGTGATGCCGACCAGACGCTTACCTAATTGCAAGGTTTCCTGGCCCTTGCCATGGCCCTGCACTTCGGCCGACGGCGAGTACACGCGCAGGTATTCGAACGGCAAGGCAAATTCGCTGCCGTCGTCGAACGCCACGTCGAGCACGCGCGACTGGTTGTGCACGGTCAAGCCGGTGGGTTGGGGTGTTGCTGCTTTTTCAGTCATGACAATACTTTATGCGGATAAACGTTGAAGGATGGCGTCGCGCAAGGCCGGCAGCAGGGCGCGGCGCGCGGCCAGCACCTCGGGCGCCGTTTCGCGCTGGATCACCGCCCAGCTGGGGTTCGGGAAATGCGCGTCGTCGCGGTAGCGGGGAATCACGTGCCAGTGCACGTGCGGGGTCATGTTGCCGAAACTGGCGACATTCACCTTTTCCGGCTGCATCACTTCCCGCACGGCCAGTTCGACTTGCCACACGACTTCCATGACGTAATTGCGCTCGCCCGGCGTCAAGTCCGTCATTTCCTTCACGTGCTTGTTCCAGATCACACGGCAAAAGCCGGGATAGGCAGGATCGTCGACCGCCACGACGGACAGGCGCTCGCTGCGCCACAGCAAGGTCTCCAGCCCCTGCTTGTTGGCGTAGCCGTCCAGCAAGTTGCACAGATCGCAACTCGTGGACATCACACGAGCACCCGTTCGATGCCGCCGTCATTGGCGCGTTTCACGTAATCCGGCATCCAGTTCTCTCCCAGCAAGTGTTTGGCGATCTCGACGACGATGTAATCGGCCGTCGTGCCCGAATCGTCATTGTAGCGCGACAAGCCTTGCAGGCACGACGGGCAGCTGGTGAGGATTTTCACGTCGCCCGTGAAACCGTCGCCGCGCAGCTTGTCGGCGCCCTTGACCATCTCTTCTTCCTTGCGGAAACGCACTTGCGTGGAAATGTCCGGGCGCGTGACGGCCAGCGAACCCGATTCGCCGCAGCAACGGTCATTTTTCTCGATCTTCACGTTGTCTACCGTGCTGATCAGGGAATTGATGGTCTTGCCCGATTCCTGCAGCTTCATCGGATTGTGGCATGGCTCGTGGTACATATAGCGCGTGCCGTTGACACCTTCCAGCTTGACGTTTTTCTCCAGCAAATACTCATGGATATCCATGATGCGGCAGCCGGGGAAAATCTTTTCAAACTGATACGTCGCCAGCTGGTCATAGCAAGTGCCGCACGACACGAGCACCGTCTTGATGTCCAGGTAATTGAGCGTGTTGGCCATGCGGTGGAACAGGACGCGGTTATCCGTCATCATCTTCTCGGCCTTGTCGAACTCGCCCGCACCCCGTTGCGGATAACCGCAGCACAAATAGCCCGGCGGCAAGACCGTCTGCACGCCCACTTCCCACAGCATCGCTTGCGTGGCCAGGCCCACTTGCGAGAACAGGCGCTCCGAACCGCAACCAGGGAAGTAGAACACGGCTTCCGTATCAGCCGTGGTCGTCTTCGGATTGCGGATGATCGGGATGACCTTGTCGTCTTCGATGTCGAGCAGCGCGCGTGCCGATTTCTTCGGCAGGTTGCCCGGCATTTTCTTGTTGATGAAGTGGATCACCTGCGCCTTGACGGGCGGCTTGCCCGTCGATGGCGGCGGCGCCTTGGTTTGCTTCTTGGCAAATTTCTTCAGCAAGTCATGGCCCAGGCGTTGCGCCTTGTAACCCCAGCCGATCATGACCTTGCGCGTGGCGTTGATGGTCACGGGATCGGTGGCGTTGAGGAACATCATCGTGGCCTTGGTGCCAGGATTGAAGCTTTTCTTGTCCATCTTGCGCAACAAATTGCGCATGTTCATCGACACATCGCCAAAGTCGATATTCACCGGGCAAGGCGTCACGCATTTATGGCAGACCGTGCAGTGGTCGGCCACGTCCTCGAACTCTTCCCAATGCTTGATGGAAATACCGCGGCGCGTCTGTTCTTCGTACAGGAAGGCTTCGATCAGGGACGAGGTCGCCAATATCTTGTCGCGCGGCGAGTACAGCAAATTGGCGCGCGGCACGTGGGTCGAGCACACGGGTTTGCACTTGCCGCAACGCAAGCAATCCTTGACGCTGTCGGCGATGGCGCCGATATCGCTTTGCTGCATGATCAAGGACTCATGCCCCATCAGGCCGAACGATGGCGTGTAGGCATTGCGCAAGTCGGCGCCCATGCCCGGCAGGTTCAGCAATTTACCTTTGTTGAACCGGCCTTCCGGATCGATGCGCTGCTTGTAGCTGCGGAATTCGCCGATCTCTTCTTCCGTCAAAAATTCCAGCTTGGTGATGCCGATACCGTGTTCGCCGGAAATCACGCCATTGAGCGAGCGGGCCAAAATCATGATGCGGCCCACGGCTTCGTGGGCGTCCTGCAGCATTTCGTAATTGTCCGAGTTGACGGGCAAATTCGTATGCACGTTGCCATCGCCCGCATGCATGTGCAGCGCGACGAATACGCGCGAACGCAGGATGCGCGCGTGAATCGCCGTCGCCTCGTCCAGGATCAGCTTGAACGCGGCGCCGTTGAATATCTGGCGCAGCTGGGCGCGGATCTCTTGCTTCCAGGTAATGCGCACTGTGCGATCCTGCACCACGTCGAACAGGGTGGCGTCCGGCTGCGTTTCCAGACGCGCATCGAACACGGGCAGCAAGCGCTCCATGCCCAGTTCGGCCAATTCGCCCTTCACGTCCGCCAGCGGACGGTCCAGCTGGGCCAGCAGATAGGTCCAGCGGCTCGTGACTTGCGCCAACAGCTGCTGCGCCTGCTCGGCGCGGTCGCCCAGCATTTCCGCATCGTCGACCCGGTCGTCGGACGCATCGTCGCTCTTGCCTACTGGCAAATTACCCTTGCCAAAGAATTCGCTGAGGGCCTCGGCCAATTGCAGTTTATTCTTGATCGACAGCTCGATATTGATGCGTTCGATACCATCCGTGTATTCACCCATGCGATTGAGCGGGATCACGACATCTTCATTGATCTTGAACGCATTCGTGTGCTTGGCGATCGCCGCCGTGCGAGCACGGTCGAGCCAGAATTTCTTGCGTGCTTCCGGGCTGACGGCCACAAAGCCTTCGCCCACGCGGGTGTTGGCGATGCGCACCACTTCCGACGCCGCTTGCGCGACAGCATTTTCATCGTCGCCGACGATGTCGCCAAACAGGGCCATCTTCGGCAGTACGCCCCGCTTCGACTTGGTGGCGTAGCCGACGGCGCGCAGGTAGCGCTCGTCCAGGTGTTCCAGGCCCGCCAGGCGGATGGTCGTGTATTGCTCGCCTTTCGCCGGCAAGCCGTCGAGGTAATCCTTGATTTCCACGATCGACGGGATCGCGTCGCGCGCCTGGCCGAAGAACTCCAGGCAGACGGTGCGGGCGAACTTCGGCATCTTGTGCAGAATCCAGCGCGCCGACGTGATCAGGCCGTCGCAGCCTTCCTTCTGGATGCCCGGCAAGCCGGCGAGGAATTTATCGGTGACGTCCTTGCCCAGGCCTTCCTTGCGGAACTTGCGGCCAGGAATTTCCAGGATTTCCGTCTTGAACGGCGCGTTCGGTTTCGTCGCGTCGCGCGTGCTCGGGTGACGCCATTCCAGCTGGAAACGTGCCAGTGCGATATCGTGGATCTTGCCCAGGTTGTGGTCGAGGCGCGTGACGTCGAGCCAGTCGCCATTCGGGTCGACCATGCGCCACGAGGCCAGGTTGTCCAGCGCCGTACCCCACAGCACGGCTTTCTTGCCGCCCGCATTCATGGCGACGTTGCCGCCGATGCAAGAAGCATGCGCCGAGGTCGGGTCGACGGCAAACACGAAACCAGCCTTTTCCGCCGCTTCCGACACCTTGTTCGTGATCACGCCGGCGCCCGAATTGATGGTCGCGTATTCATGCGTGAGGCCCGGCAAGACCGTCATTTCCACGGCGCCCAGGGTGATGAGTTTTTCCGTGTTGATGACGGCCGACATCGGCGTCAGGGGAATCGCGCCGCCCGTGTAGCCGGTGCCGCCGCCGCGCGGGATGATGGTCAGCCCCAGCTCGATGCAGCCCTTCACCAGGCCGGCCATTTCCTCTTCCGTGTCGGGCGTGAGCACGACGAACGGGTATTCCACGCGCCAGTCGGTGGCGTCCGTCACGTGCGACACGCGCGTCATGCCGTCGAAGCGGACGTTATGCTTTTCCGTATAGCGTCCCAGCACCTTGACCGTGCGCTTGCGCAAGTCGTAGGTCTTGCGGAATTCGTCGCCAAAGTCGGCCACGGCCTTGCTGGCCGCTTTCAGCAGCAGCTCCACATTGGCGCTGCGCGCTTGCGCCACTTCGGGCGCTTCGCCACTGGCGGCCACGTCGCCGCCGGCCGCGTCGATGGACAGGCGGCGCTTGTCGACTTCGGCCAGGCGGTGATGCAAGGCATCGATCAAGCCCTGGCGGCGCTTCGGATTGTCGAGCAAGTCATCCTGCAGGTAGGGATTGCGGCGCACGACCCAGATGTCGCCCAGCACCTCGTACAGCATGCGGGCCGAACGGCCCGTCTGGCGGGCGCCGCGCAGCTCGTCGAGCAGGCGCCAGGAGTCCTCCCCCAACAGGCGTATGACGATCTCGCGATCGGAAAACGACGTGTAGTTATACGGGATTTCGCGCAGGCGGCTTGCTGCGGGACCATTCGGCGTTTCTGCCAGTAAAGCTTGGATATGTGCGGGAGCGTTCATGGAGTGTGGTGACGATGTGGACTGGACCCTAAAGGCCCATTTTATCTTATTGCGCCGCACCATGCGGGAACAGCCTTATGCCGCCCAAGGTTTAAGCATCGCACCCGTCACCATAGCAAATACGGAAAAGCCCTATTTTGCATGAATAAAAAACCAGTGTTAATCATTTTTTGACGCAAAAATGCCAAGAATCAGAGTCTGCTGCAAACTATCGAACTGCCCAAAAATGGGGCAAAACGGCGTTGCATTACGCCCCGTTTGCGCCCACTTTACGCCAGCATTTGTCCAATCCGGTGCCATACGCCATCGGGCACGTACAGCAGCAAGCCCGTCATGGTCAGGTAGCGCGCACACTTGCCGACGGCCATATAGGCCACGCTGGGCCAGAACGGCAGCTTGAGCCAGCCGGCCAAGGTGCACAGCGGGTCGCCCACGATGGGCAGCCAGGCCAGCAGCATGGTCTTGGCGCCATAGCGGGCCAGCCAGCGGAACCAGCGCGTGTCGCGTTCCTTGGCAAACGCCTGCTTGGCCCGGTAGCCCATCCAGTAGTCGACGATGCCGCCCAGGGTGTTGCCCAGGGTGGCGACGCCGATGGTGGCCCAGAACAGCGCGGGGTTGGCCTTGATGACGGCAAAGACGGCCGGTTCCGAGCCGAGCGGCAAGAGGGTGGCGGAAATAAAGCTGATCAGAAAGACCGATGTCAGCCCGACTTCCGGTGCGGCGATCAGCTGCAGCAGCCAGGCGATTGCGGATTCGATCATGGAACACTTCGCGATGCAGTAAGGCTCTCCATTATAATGAAGAGCAGCTTGCGCGCCGCACAATCCGCGCCGGCCGGCAAAGGCCTACCCGCCCGCAGTTCCACAGAGCATTATTGTCGCCAGGCTATCCGCCGCGGCGCCGCCGCTATCGCCCGACACGCTCCAGACCCTTTCTGGCCCAGAATCACTTGCTTGCAGACTATGAACATCGACTACCTCAAGAAAATCCTGACCGCCCGCGTCTATGACGTCGCTACCGAAACGCCGCTGGAACTGGCCCCTGCCCTGTCGCAGCGCCTGAACAACCAGATTTACTTCAAGCGCGAAGACATGCAAAGCGTGTTCAGTTTCAAGATTCGTGGCGCCTACAACAAGATGTCCAAGCTCAGCGAAGCGGACCGCAAACGGGGCGTGATTTGCGCCTCGGCCGGCAACCACGCCCAGGGCGTGGCCCTGTCGGCCGCGCGCATGGGTTGCCGCGCCGTCATCGTCATGCCGACCACCACGCCCCTGGTGAAGGTCGAGGCCGTCAAGGGACGCGGCGGCGTGCACGTGGAAGTGGTGCTGCACGGCGAGTCGTACACGGATGCCTACAACCATGCGCTGACCCTGGAAAAGGAACAGAAGCTGACCTTCGTGCACCCGTTCGACGATCCGGACGTGATCGCCGGCCAGGGCACGATCGGCATGGAAATCCTGCGCCAGCACGCCGGCCCCATCCACGCCATCTTCGCGCCCATCGGCGGCGGCGGCTTGATCGCCGGCATTGCCGCCTACGTGAAACAGATTCGTCCCGACATCAAGATCATCGGCGTACAAAGCGTCGATTCGAACGCCATGGCCCGTTCGCTGAAAGCGGGCGAGCGCGTGACCCTGAACGACGTGGGCCTGTTTGCCGACGGCACGGCCGTGCGCCTGGCCGGCGAGGAAACCTTCCGCCTCGTGCAGGCGTATGTCGATGAAATCATCACCGTCGACACGGACGCCATCTGCGCCGCCATCAAGGATGTGTTTACGGATACGCGCAGCATCCTGGAGCCGTCCGGCGCGCTGGCCATCGCCGGCGCCAAGGCCTATGTGGAACGGGCCAGCCTGACCAAGCACCCCGTCAACAATGAAACCCTGGTCACCATCGCCAGCGGCGCGAACATGAATTTCGACCGTTTGCGCTTTGTCGCGGAACGGGCCGAACTGGGCGAATTCCGCGAAGCCGTGTTTGCCGTCACCATGCGCGAACAGCGGGGCAGTTTCAAGCGTTTCTGCTCGCTCATCGGCGCGCGCAACGTGACGGAATTTAATTACCGCATCAGCGATGAAAAAGCCGCGCACGTGTTCGTCGGCATTCAAATTGCCGACCGACATGAATCAAGCGTGCTGGCGAAGACCTTCGAGGAACACGAATTCAAGACCCTGGACCTGACCCACGACGAGCTGGCCAAGTCGCACATCCGCCACCTGGTGGGCGGCAAGAGCCGGCTGGCGCAGGACGAGCTGCTGTACCGCTTCGAGTTCCCGGAGCGCCCGGGCGCCCTGATGCGCTTCCTCGACAGCATGGCGCCGAACTGGAATATTTCCCTATGTCACTACCGCAGCCAGGGCGGCGACGTGGGGCGCATCCTGATCGGCCTGCAAGTGCCGCCCGATGAAATGGGAGAATTCGCCCGCTTCCTCGATACCCTGGGCTACCGTTACTGGGATGAAAGCAGCAATCCCGTCTATAAGCTGTTCCTGGGGTAAGCGTCACCTCCCGGCGGCGGCTACTCGCCGTCGGGAGAATTAGGCTACCATGCGTGCTTGACTGAATTCACGCCACACGACCATGACCACCACCAACGACCTCGCCGAACAATCCCCGCTGGGCAAAAGCTCCGCCTACCGCACCGATTACGCGCCGGAACTGCTGTTTCCCATTCCCCGCCAGGGCAAGCGCGACGAGCTGGAATTGCGCGGTACATTACCGTTCTTCGGCCTCGATATCTGGAATGCCTATGAGCTGTCGTGGCTGAACCAGCGCGGCAAGCCGCAGGTGGCGATTGCTAAGGTCAGCGCGCCGGCCGATTCGCCGAACATCATCGAATCGAAGTCGTTCAAGCTCTATTTAAATTCGTTCAACCAGACCAGGCTGGACAGCCCGGATGCGCTGCTGGCCCTGCTCAAGCAGGACTTATCGAAGGGCTTCGGCGCGCCCGTGCAAGTGGAACTGACCTTGCAGGACGATTTCGGCAAGCTGAAAATGGGCGAATTCGACGGCGTGCTGCTCGACCGCCTGGACCTGGAAATCACGCAATACACGCCCTCGCCGCTGCTCTTGAAGGCGGCGCTCGATGAAGCGCCGGTGGAAGAAAAACTCGTCTCGCATTTGCTCAAATCGAATTGCCTGGTGACGGGCCAGCCCGACTGGGGCAGCGTACAGATCGAGTACGCAGGACCGCAGATCGACCAGGAAAGTCTGTTGCGCTACCTGATCGGTTTCCGCGAACACAACGAATTCCACGAGCAATGCGTAGAGCGCATCTTTGTCGATATCTTGCGTCAGTGCAAGCCTCAAAAACTGTCCGTGTATGCGCGCTACACGCGCCGCGGCGGCCTCGACATCAATCCCTGGCGCAGCAACTTCAGCACCGGGGCGATGCCGGGCAATCTGCGCAATGCGCGCCAGTAACGCCAAACAACACCCCGCAACCATGCCAACAGGAATGTTGGCTGTGTTTTAAAACAACGTTGCAGTAGTGCCGCAGAGCATGTCAAAGACGCTGAAAAATCGGAAAATCGGCATTCGGCGGCGGAAAAACCGGCGCACCGCGTGTTTTTAATCAAGAAATAGCCGATACACGCCGATGTTATTTTTTTGCTAAAATGATGACCACGTGGGCTGTAGCGCCCACTGCGCCCGCAGCGGGCGTATACTGTTGAGAATTGGCGTTACAGGCCGCCGAAACAGGCCTATAATTCGGCTCGCAAGCCCTCTGCGCATTGCACCATTTCATTGAGTGTCATGACTAATCTTAGCAAAATATTATCCCTCGAGAACGTCCTGCTGGACCTGGAAGTCTCCAGTAAAAAGCGCGCCTTCGAGCAAGCCGGCCTGATCTTCGAAAACAATTACGGCATCGCCCGCTCTACCGTCTCGGACAATCTGTTTGCCCGCGAACGCCTGGGCTCGACCGGACTCGGTCATGGCGTGGCCGTGCCGCATGGCAGGGTCAAGGGCAGCAAAACCTTGAAAGCGCCGCTGGGTGCCTTCGTGCGTCTGGCCGAGCCGATTCCATTCGAATCGCCCGATGGCAAGCCCGTCAATCTGCTGTTTTTCCTGCTGATTCCAGATCATGTCACCCAGCAACATCTGGAAATCCTGTCGGAAATCGCCGAAATGTTTTCCGACGACGCCTTCCGCACGGCATTGGCCACGGATCCGGAACCGAAATCCGTGCATTCGCGCATCGTCAATTGGCAACCCAGTCTGCAAGCGGCAGGTTAAACTTCAGGTATTCCTCCACTCCTGAAGAAGACTGCCATGTTGCAAACGCCGCTGACGATACAACGCCTGTACGACGATAATCGTGAAAGTCTGCAACTGGGCTGGTTCGCCGGCTTCCCCGGCGGCGAGCGCCTGATCTCGGGCGACGTCTCGTCGGCCGCCGACCAGGTGGGCCACTTGAACCTGATCCATCCGGGCCGCATCCAGGTCTTCGGCCACCAGGAAATCAATTATTACCAACGCCTGAAGGTCAACACGCGCACCCACGTGATCGGCGAACTGATCGCCGGCGGTCCGCCCGCGCTGATCATCGCCCAAGGGCTGGAAACGCCGCCCGACATCCTCGCCATCTGCGACGAGCAAAACATTCCCCTGTTCTCCACCCCGCTGCCGGCCGCGCAAGTGATCGACTTCCTGCGCGTCTACCTGTCGAAAAAACTGGCGCAGCGCATCATCATGCATGGCGTGTTCATGGACGTGCTGGGCGTGGGCGTGCTGATCACGGGCGACTCGGGCCTGGGCAAGAGCGAGCTGGGGCTGGAACTGATCTCGCGCAGCCACGGCCTGGTGGCCGACGACGCCGTCGAATTCTCGCGCATCGCGCCCAACATGATCGAAGGCCGCTGCCCACCCCTGCTGCAAAACCTGCTGGAAGTGCGGGGACTGGGCTTGCTCGATATCAAGGCCATCTTTGGCGAAACGGCCGTACGCCGCAAGATGCGCCTGAAGCTGATCGTGCACCTCGTGCGCCGCAACGCGCTGGAAGAAGAAGTCGAGCGCCTGCCTTTCCTGTTCCCCACGGAAGACGTGCTGGGCTTGCCCGTGCGCAAGGTCGTCATCCCCGTCGCCGCCGGCCGCAACATCGCCGTGCTGCTGGAAGCGGCCGTGCGCAATACGATTTTGCAACTGCGCGGCATCGATACCTTGCAGGAGTTCATGGAACGGCAGAGATTAGCAATGAGTGGTGACTAGTCTGCAATGGAGTTCGCCCTTGCAAGGGCGAACCGTTGCGCAGGCACGCAGCAGTGCTGCGTGAATTCCCTGCTTCACCAACGACTCGCCATGAGTGGTGACTAGCGTTGCAAGAAGCACGCCCTCTTTTGTTTAACCAATACTACAGTCCAAATTGCAATAATTTGTAAAGATAGTTGCCTTGGGAGCGGAGCGCCGGTCTTTATTGTATGATCGGGTTATGCATATCGTCCTTATCACCGGAATATCCGGCTCCGGTAAATCCGTCGCGCTCAATGTGCTGGAAGATACCGGTTACTATTGTGTCGACAACCTGCCACCGGCCTTGCTGCCCAGCCTGGTGCAGACCCTGCTCGACGAAGGTACACCTCAACTGGCCGTCGCCGTCGATGCGCGCAGCGCCGAGTCGCTGACCAGCCTGCCGCACAATGTGGCCCTGCTGCGCGACCAGGGGCACGACGTCAAGGTCATGTTCCTGACAGCCACCACGCATTCGCTGGTGGCCCGCTTCTCGGAAACGCGGCGCAGCCATCCGCTGTCGCATGAATTGCGTCCGAACCAGAATCCGGCCAGCCGCCGCACCCTGATCGAGTGCATTTCGGAAGAGCGCGAACGCCTGTCGACCATCGAACAGCTGGGCCATGTGATCGACACGTCGGAACTGAGCGCCAACAAGCTGCGTGCCTGGATCAAGGATATCGTCGCCTCCGAACGCGCGCCGCTGACCCTGTTCTTCGAATCGTTCGCCTTCAAGCTGGGCGTGCCGCTGGACGCCGATTTCGTCTTCGACGTGCGGGCCTTGCCGAACCCCTATTACGACCTGGCCTTGCGCCCCCTCGACGGACGCGACGCGCCCGTGATCGCCTTCCTCGACGCGCAGCCCAGCGCGCTGGAACTGCTGGCCGACATCCGTGCCTTCATCGAGAAATGGTTGCCGTCATTCAAGTCCGACAACCGCAGCTACCTGACGGTAGCCCTCGGTTGCACGGGCGGCCAGCACCGCTCCGTGTACATGGCGGAGCGGCTGGCGCAATACTTCGGCCCCAACGAGCGCGTGGTTCTGCGCCACCGCGAGCGCAGCTAATTAATCGAGGTGGCGCAGCGGATGCGCCGCAGCCGGCCAGACGGGCGTAAAGAAGCGCGCCACCATGGCCGCGTCGACTTCGTCCAGGCTGGCGGGGTTCCAGCGAGGGGCATTGTCCTTGTCGACCACCAGGGCGCGCACGCCCTCGAGCACTTCGCCATGTTCGAAATTATGGCGTACCACCGTGCGCTCCAGGCGCAGGCAATCGGCCACGCCCAGGTGGGCGCCCCGCTGCAGCAATTCCAGGGTCACCGACATCATCAAGGGCGAACGCAGGCGCATGGCCGCCAGCGCCTTGGCGGCGAACGCACTGTCGTCCTGCGCCAGCGAGGCCATGATGGCCGCCACCGAACCGGCGCTGAAATGGCGGTCCAGCGCCGCGCGCGCCGTGGCCAGGGGAGAAACGCCTGCCTCGGCCTGGAATGGCGCCGCCAGCGCCTTGATGGCCACCGGCAAGGCCTCGCCCGGCGTCGATTCAAACAGGTCCAGCAGCGCCCCCATCTGCGCTTCGGGCAGGTAGACATCGGCCAGGCCCGTGTACAGGGCGTCGGCCGCGTTGATCGTCAAGCCCGTCAAGCCCAGGTACAGGCCCAGCTGGCCGGCCAGGCGGGACAGGAAATAACTGCCGCCCACGTCCGGAAACAGGCCAATATTGACTTCCGGCATGGCCATGCGCGTGCGGCCCGTCACGATGCGCAAGCGGTTGCCTGGCCCGGCTTGCGCCACGCCCATGCCGCCGCCCATCACCACGCCATCCATCACGGCGATATACGGTTTCGGGTAGAAATGAATTAAATGATTTAAAGCATATTCTTCCGTAAAGAAATCTTCCAGCAGGGCGCTGCCGCCTTGCGGCGTGGCCAGGCCCGCATCGTAAAAGAAACGGATGTCGCCACCGGCGCACAGGGCTTTGTCGCTGCTGGAGCGGATCACGACGGCGTCCACCTGCGGATCGTCGCGCCAGGCCAGCAGGGCCGAGCTCAGGGCGCGCACCATCTCCAGCGACAGGGAATTCAAGGCTTTCGGACGGTCGAGCACGATGTGCCCGGTGCGGTTGCGGATGGAAGTCTGGACGAAGTCGCTCATGGCAGGCAGGAAAGAAGTGAAAGTGCGAATATTCTAATGCCTGCGCGGGGAACATTGCGTTCCGCTGGGCGCAAAAAAGGGCGCAATGTGCGCCCTTAGTTGATCACAACTGCTGGAAGCGGGTGGCCTTAGACGGCGACGACGGCTTCTTCCTCGGAGTTGTCTGGCAGATGCTTGATCGCCTCTTTACCGTGCCCTTGCACTTTGGTTTTGTATTTCATCACTTGCCTATCGAGCTTGTCGATCAGGGTATCGATCGCGGCGTACAGGTCGTGCGCCAAGCTTTCCACATAGACAGTCTTGCCGCTCAAACGCAGGTTGACTTCAGCCTTTTGACGTTTTTCTTTCTCTTTGAGGTTATCCACGGTCAGAATCACGGCGATATCGATGACTTGATCGAAATGACGTTTCACGCGCTCCAGCTTCGTTTGTACGTATTCACGGATGGCTGGTGTCACTTCGAGATGATGTCCGCTGATGGTGAGATTCATACACACTCCTAAAGATGATCGGGTTCGTGCGGTCCATCCTATCCGGCCCGCAGAGGAACCGAAAAAAACTTACAAACACTTACGCAGGCTCACTGGCGGAATTTTTAATGCTTCCCGGTATTTGGCAACAGTACGTCGCGCAATCACCATGCCTTGTTCCCCCAGCATGTCCGCAATCTTACTGTCGGATAAAGGATTTTTAGGGTCTTCTGCTCCTGTCAGTTGCACGATCAATGCCCGTATCGCCGTCGATGACGCTTCGCCCCCCGCTTCGGTGGCGACGTGGCTACCAAAGAAATATTTCAACTCGAACATGCCGTGCGGGGTCAGCATGTACTTTTGAGTTGTTACCCGCGAGATAGTACTCTCGTGTAAACCCAGTGTATCAGCTATTTCACGGAGCACAAGGGGGCGCATGGCAACGGCCCCATGCGAGAAAAAGTTCTTTTGTCTTTCTACTATCGCCTGCGCCACGCGCAGGATCGTGTCGAAGCGCTGGCGCATGTTCTTGATCAGCCACTTGGCCTCCTGCAACTGTGCGCCCATGGCGCCCTCCCCCTTGCCCTGCTTGAGCAAGTTGGCGTACATGGCGTTGACGCGCAGGCGCGGCATGACGTCGTTGTTCAGGGTGACTTGCCAGCCATTGCGCGCGCGCTTGACGACGACGTCGGGCACCACGTAATCGGACACGTCCGAGGCGAACACGGCGCCCGGATGCGGATTGCACTGGCGAATCACCGTCTGCGCTTCGCGCAAGTCTTCATCGTCGCAATCGAGGGCTTTTTTCAGCTTGTTGAAATCGCGCTGGGCAAACCAGGCCAGGTGCTTTTCCACGATGACGAGGGCCATGCGCCGCGTCACCATGGCGATGTGCGGCAAGCGCTTGATTTGCAGGGCCAGGCATTCGGACGCGTTGCGCGCGCCCACGCCCGGCGGATCGAAACTTTGCAGCAGCGACAAGGCCGTGCGCATCTCGTCGGCGTCGATTTCCAGCTCTTCCGGCAGGCGCGCCAGGATGTCGTCGAGCGACTCTTCCAGGTAGCCATTGTCGTCGAGCGCGTCGATGATCAGCTCGACCAGCGCGCGGTCGCGCAATTCGAGCACCGTCACGCGCATCTGCTCCATCAGGTGTTCGCGCAGAGTGCAGTGATGGGCCTCCAATTGCGGACGCGAATCTTCGTCGTCGGGCGCCTTGCCCCGGCTCGCCTCACTCCAGTCGCTGTCGCCGCCATCCGCGGCGACCGGGCTGTCGCCCCCCTCGCCGTCAAACGCCTCCGCTTCGGCCGGCGCCGCGGGCGCCTCCTGGCCTGGCGGCTGGGGCGGCGCTTCGGCCGGCGCGGCCGTGGAACTCAAGGCCCCGTCGGACAGCAGGCGCAGCGAGCGGTCGAGCGGATCGTCGAGGCGTTCGAGCAAGGGATTGTCCGTCAGCAATTGCTCGAGTTCCTGGTGCAATTCCAGAGTAGACAATTGCAACAGGCGTATCGATTGCTGCAACTGCGGCGTCAGTGCCAGGTGCTGCGAAGTGCGCAGCTGCAATGATTGTTTCATTGGCTTACATGCGGAAGTGTTCGCCCAGATAGACCCGGCGTACCGACTCGTTCGCAATGATGTCGTCGGGGCGTCCCGACGCCAGCACCGAGCCCTGGTTGATGATGTAGGCGCGGTCGCAAATACCCAGCGTCTCGCGCACATTATGATCGGTAATCAGCACGCCGATATTGCGCTCCTTCAAGAAACGCACAATGCGCTGGATCTCGATCACGGCGATCGGATCGACGCCGGCGAACGGCTCGTCGAGCAGCACGAAACGGGGATCGGTGGCCAGCGCGCGGGCGATTTCCACGCGGCGGCGTTCGCCACCGGACAGGGACAGCGCCTGGTTCTCGCGCAGCTTTTCAATCTGCAAGTCGGCCAGCAATTTATCCAGCCGCTCCTCGATCTCGGCCTTCGTCAGCGGACGGCCTTCGACGGTCTGGATTTCCAGCACGGCGCGGATATTGTCTTCCACCGTCAGCTTGCGGAAGACGGACGCTTCCTGCGGCAGGTAGGACAGGCCCATCTGCGCGCGGCGGTGGATCGGCAGGCTGGAGATATCCACGCCGCTGATATCGATGCTGCCGCCATCGGACGGCACCAGGCCGACAATCATGTAGAACGAGGTAGTCTTGCCGGCGCCGTTCGGGCCCAGCAAGCCCACCACTTCGCCGCATTCGACTTGTAGCGAAACATCATGCACGACTTGCCGCTTGCCATAGGTTTTTTGCAGCCCGCGAACGATCAGGGTGCTGCCGCAACGTGTATTTTCCATTATTTCTTTCCTGGCGCGGGCGTGGCCGGCGCTTTCTCCGCTGCCGGCGCCTTGGTCTTCGGCTGGATCACCATGCGCACGCTGCCGCCATCGGCGGTGCTGGTGCCGCTGTTGGAATTTTCCATCGCAAATTCTTCCTTGCGGCTGTCATACGAGATGAAAGCGCCATTGGCCACATCGGTGACTTTCGCGCCTTCCAGGCGCGTCAGCTTGGCTCTGGAAAACAGCTTCACCACTTCCGTCTTGTTGTCGTATTCCACGCGCTCCGCCTCGCCTTCGACCCACAGGTCGCCCGCGCCATCGCGCTTCTGGCGGAAGGTCGCAAGCTTGCCGGGATCGGCCCAGAAGGTGATGAACTGGTAGCCTTGCGGGTCTTCCGTGATCAGAGCCCGGCCCGCCTTCATGGTCAGGGTCCCCTTGACCAGCACGACGTCGCCCGTCAGGGTGCGCACCTGCTTGACGTCATCGACGTGGCCGCTGCGTGCCGTGATGACGGCTTCCTTCTCGGAATCGGCCTTCTCGGCATGCGCCACGCCCATGATGGCCAGCGAAAATACGGTCAACAGCAAGATGTTCTTCATAGTATGGTTTCCTTGTTTCATTCTGTCATTTTGCCGCCGCGGCCGGGCGCGGTTTCGGCGGGAGTACCATGCGCAGCGCATTCTGCACTTCCACCACGCCGGTGGCGTTATTCGCCTTCATGCCGACGCCATTGATGCGCGAGGCGCCCGTCAGGATATCGACAGGCACGTCCGTTTCCATTCTTTCCTCGTCCGGGAACACCGTCAGCGCTTCCGTCTTGACCGTCAGGTTCTGCGCCTTCGGACTGGCCACGCGGTCGATCACGACCTTGCGGTGCAGTTGCAGCCGGGTATTGTCCTGGTCGATATGCGCCAATTCCGCATTCATGTTCATCGGCGGCATGCCTGGCGTGAGCTTGCGCACGAAGGGCTGGTCGATATCGGACGAATCGTCCAGCGGATAATGCGTGAGCTTGGTGCCCGACACGATATAGCTGGGCTTGCCCGTCAAGTCCATGCGCACCATGCTGAAATTGGTGATGAAATAGTCGGGTTCATCCAGATGCTTGCTGGCCGTGATGTCCTGGCCATTCTTGTTCATCACCTCGAGCAGCCAAAAGCTGCCCAGCGCGACGACAACCGCGCCCAGCACGGTAAAAATCATGCGCCAGCGATGGGCGCCTCCTGGCTTACGCATAGGGCTTCACTCTTTCAAAGGTCACTGGCGAGGCGGCGCGCCTCACTCCAGGAACGGCGCCATGACGCGCGCATAGTTGTCCTGGGCGCGCAGCAGGAATTCGCAGATCTCGCGCACCGCGCCGCGGCCGCCGCCGGCCTGCGTCACATGGTGGGCCAGGCCCTGCGCCTCCGGACGCCCGCCCGGCACGCTGACGGCAAAGCCCACGCGCTTCAGGATGGGCGCGTCGATGACGTCGTCGCCGATATAGCCACATTGCTCTTCCGTCAAGCCCGTCAGCGCCAGCAATTCGCGAAACGGCGTCAGCTTGTCGTGGCCGCCCTGGTGCACATGGGTAATGCCCAGGTCTTGCGCGCGGCGCGCCGTGATGGCCGAGCGGCGCGCGCTGATGATGGCCGTCTGCACGCCCGATTCCTGCAGCAGCTTGATGCCCAGGCCATCATACACATTAAACGTTTTCATCATCTCGCCGTCCGGGCCGAAATGCAGGCTGCCGTCGGTGAGCACGCCATCGACGTCAAAGATCATCAGTTTGACCTTGGCCGCCCGCGCCAGGTTGTCCGCCACGCTGTCCATCAGATCACCTTCGCTTGCGTCAGATCATGGATATGCAGCGCGCCCACCAGCTTGCCGTCGGCATCGACGACCAGCATCTGGTTGATGCGGAACTGCTCCATCACGGCCACGGCATCGACGGCCAGGCGTTCGGGCGCGATGCTGCGCGGCTGCGCATGCATGACGTCGCGGATCGCCACTTGCGTGAAATCCTGCACGCGCTCGAACATGCGGCGCAGATCGCCATCCGTAAACACGCCCACGGGACGGTTGTCCGCGTCGACGACGGCCGTCATGCCCATGCCTTTCTTGGTCATTTCCTCCAGCGCCTGCAGCAAGGAAGCGTCCACGGGCACCTTGGGTACGCGTTCGCCGCTGCGCATGACGTCATGCACGTGCGTGAGCAAACGGCGGCCCAGGGCGCCGCCCGGGTGCGAGCGGGCGAAATCTTCTTCCTTGAAGCCGCGCAAGTCGAGCAAGGCCACGGCGATCGCGTCGCCCAGGGCCAGGGTGACGGTGGTGCTGGCCGTCGGCGCCAGGTTCAGCGGACAGGCTTCTTTCTCAACAGAAATATCCAGGTGCACGTCGGCCAATTGCGCCAGGCTCGAATTGGGCTTGCCCGTCATGGAAATCAGCACGCCGCCCATGCGCTTGACGACGGGCATGATGGCCATCAGTTCCGATGATTCGCCGGAGTACGATATGGCAATAAAAGCATCGTCCGAGGTGACCATGCCCAGGTCGCCATGGGCCGCTTCGGCCGGATGCACGAACAGGGCCGGCGTGCCGGTGGAAGCGAGGGTGGCGGCAATCTTGCGCGCAATATGGCCGGACTTGCCGATGCCGGAGACGACGACTCGTCCTTTGCATTGCAGCAACATCGCCACGGCGCGACCGACGCTGTCGTCCGTGGCCAGGCGCGCGTGCAGCGCAACGATGGCGTCGGACTCGATCTGCAAGGTGGTGCGGGCCAGCGCGACAGCGCGCTCGGTCGTCGCTTGCATGTCAATTCGATCAAAAGCTTTCAGCATTGTTTTTTCATGGGTTACACTCATGCCCAAAGTATAAACGAATTAGGAAAGCAAAAAACTTGCCAGTCACAACAAACAACGATTTCCATTGACCGTACCGGGCAACCCATGTTTTCCTCGCTTGAACTGACCCTGATGTTACTCGGCAGCGCCGTGCTGGGCGTGGTCGCTTTCAGAATGTTGCATTTGCCGCCCATGCTGGGTTACCTGGCCGTCGGCATCGTCATCGGCCCCCACGCGCTGGGCCTGGCGGCGGAAAACGAGGCCAGCCACACCCTGGCCGAGTTCGGCGTCGTCTTCCTGATGTTTTCCATCGGGCTAGAATTTTCTCTACCCAAGTTCCTCGCCATGCGGCGCATCGTCTTCGGCCTCGGCATGGCGCAGGTGGTCACCACCATCATCGCCACCGTCGTCTTCGGCTGGTTTGTCGCCCGTTACCTGTCCGCCTACATCCACCTGAGCTGGCAAGCCGCGTTCGCCCTGGGCGGCGCGCTGGCCATGTCGTCGACGGCCATCGTCTCGAAAATGCTCACGGAGCGGCTGGAACTCGAAAGCGAACACGGCCGCAAGATCATCGGCATCCTGCTGTTCCAGGACCTGGCCGTCGTGCCCCTGCTGATCCTGATTCCCGCCCTCACCCGCGATTCGGACAACCTGGCCGAAACACTGGCCTGGGCCGGCGGCAAGGCCCTCGTGGTGCTCATTTTGCTGCTGTTCATCGGCCAGAAGATGGTACGCGGCTGGTTGACCATCGTCGCCAAGCGCCGCTCGCAAGAGTTGTTCATGCTCAACCTGCTGCTGATTACCCTGGGGGCGGCGTGGATCACGGAACGGGCAGGATTGTCGCTGGCCCTGGGGGCCTTTGTTGCCGGCATGCTCATTTCCGAGACGGAATTCAAGCACCAGGTGGAAGAGGATATCAAGCCTTTCCGCGACGTGCTGCTGGGCCTGTTCTTCATCACCGTCGGCATGCTGCTTAATATCCGCGTGGTGTTTGAGAACTGGTGGCTCGTGCTGCTCTTGCTGTGCGGCCCCGTGCTGCTGAAATTCGCCCTGATCGCGGGCCTGGCCCGGCTGTTCGGCTCCAGCAACGGCGTGGCCTTGCGCACGGGGCTGGGCCTGGCGCAAGCGGGCGAATTCGGCTTCGTGCTGCTGAACCTGGCCGGCGGCATCAAGCTGATGGACCCGTTCGTCGTGCAGGTGGTGCTGGCGTCGATGGTGCTGTCGATGCTGGTGGCGCCCTTCCTCATCGCCAAGTCCGACGCCATCGTCATGAAACTGGCGGCCAACGACTGGATGATGCAATCGCTGGCGCTCACCAAGATCGCCACGCGCACCATGGCATCGCAGAAACACGTGCTGATCGCCGGCTTCGGGCGCAGCGGGCAAAGCCTGGCCACCCTGCTGGCGGAAGAAAAGATCGAATACCACGCGCTGGACCTGGATCCGGAACGGGTACAGGAAGCACAGCTGGCCGGCGCCCACGTGTCGTATGGCGACGCGGGCCGGCGCGAAAGCCTGGTGGCGGCCGGTATCTACCGGGCCAGCGCCGTGGTGATCACGTACGCCAACACGCCTTCGGCACTGAAATTATTGCATTTACTCAACGAAATGGCGCCGACCCTGCCCGTCATCGTGCGCAGCCACGACGATACCGATCTCGACCAGTTGAAGAAGGCGGGCGCGGCCGAAGTGGTGCCGGAATTGATGGAAGGCAGCCTGATGCTCGCTTCGCACGCGCTGATCATGATGGGCGTGCCCCTGCGCCGCGTCGTGCACCGGGTGCAGGCCGCGCGCGAGGAGCGCTATGCCTCGCTGCGCGGCTATTTCCACGGTTCCAGCGATGCGGGCGACGATGCCGAGCTGGAACGCCTGCATACAGTCACCGTCAGCGATGGCGCGCACTGCGTGGACTTGCCCTTGAGTGCGATCGACGTGGCCGGCTGCGGCGCGTTTGTCACGGCCATCCGCCGCGGCCGCGGCCGCCTCGACGTCACCCCCGAGACGCAGCTGGCCAGCGGCGACGTGGTGGTGCTGCGCGGCACGGCCGACGCCGTGGCCAAGGCAGAAACATTGCTATTGAAATAATTAGTCCGACGGTGCCTGCCAGCTGATGACCTTGTTGCGGCCATCGGCCTTGGCCTGGTACAGGGCCTGGTCGGCGTGCGCCACCAGTTGCTGCGCCACCGTTTCGATCGGTAGCAGCGCCGCGTCCGCTTCCAGGCTGGCCACGCCGATCGAGACGCTAACCCACGCTTGCGCGCTGCCCGGCAAGTCGAACATGGTGCCGGCGATGCTGGCGCGGATGCGTTCGGCAACGAATGTCGCACTGTCGAGGTCAGCGTCGATCAGCAGCACGACGAATTCCTCGCCGCCGAAGCGGCCCAGCGCATCGGAGCGCCGCAATTCCGTGCGGATGCGCGTGGCCACTTCGCGCAGCACTTCATCGCCACCCTGGTGGCCATAGGTGTCATTGACCAGCTTGAAATGGTCGATATCGATATACATGCATGAAATGCAATAATTCTGGCGCCGCGCGCGGGCGATTTCTTCCAGCAGCCGGCGGTCGATATAACGGCGGTTGTAGACGCCCGTCAAGGAATCGGTCAAGCCGATGTATTTCAGCATTTCATTGCTGATCACGTTTTCCAAGCAAATGGCGATGATGGAAGCCATGTGCTTGATGAAATCCGTGCCCAGCACGGGCGTAAAGCGCGTCACGTCGCTGCTGGCCAGGTTCAGGCTGCCGATCAGGCGCTTGTTGCGCAGCAAGGGCACCAGCGCCACGCTGCGCAGGGGCGAGTCGATGCCCGGGAAACGCGGGCCATGCACGGCGGCATCGAAGGCGCCCAGCAGCGGCAGCGGCGGCAAGGCCGCTTCGCCCTCGGCCACGGGCGCCGACGGGGCAAAACCCAGCTCCGCCACGGCATGTACGAACAGCAACTGCGGGAAGGCGCTGAAATCGACGCCCAGCTTTTCCATCACCAGCACGATATCGTCATCCTCGTCGAGCAGGCTCAAAGTGACGCCGTCGAGGTCGGAAATCACGGGCAAGGTGCGGAAAATGGTGCCGATCAGTTCGGGAAACGTGGACGCGCCGACGATTTCCAGGTCGAACGCCTGGTGGCGGCACATGATGTCGTGGTTGCGCTCGACCTGTTCCAACAGGAAAGCCATGCGCGCCCGCAAGGCCTGGTTTTCGGCTTCGAGGCTGGCAATGCGCGGGTCCGGCGGTATTGCTTGATTCATAGAAACCTTAAACCCTTCTGTGCGGGCGCCATGCTTAAAATGCCAGTTCGAAACCGATGTCCTGCCCCACTACGATACGCTCATCGCCGCCTTCGGTGACGATGGCGTTCATGCCGAAGCAGATGGCGCCGTCAAGCTCGGGCTTGGCGCGGTAGCCATGCATGACGTCGAGCGGGTCCGGTCCGGGCACACCCGTGGCCTGGTCCACCGACGGAATCGGGCAGCGCGAGCACGGCTTGACGGGTTTTAACACGGTCGCGCCGAATTGCAGGAAGTCGGCGTAGTCTTCCTCGAAGGCGGCGATATCGCCGATGACGAGATTGGGACGAAAACGGTTCATCGGCAAGGCCTCGCGGCCGGCGGCGCGCAGCTTGTCATTGACGTCGGCTAGCGAGGCGCTGCCGGCGATCAGCACCGGGTAGCCATCGGCAAACATGGTCGAGGCGGCCACGCCATCCGTCCACTTGGTGCTGGTGGCGCGCACCACGTCCGGGTGAAAGCGCACCAGGCGGCACGGCACGCCGACGGCGTTGGAAAACCAGGTGGCCGTGACGTCGTCGCAATCGTAGGCGCGCACGGTATCGTCCCACACTTGCACGTCCAGCATGGGCGCCAGTTGCGGATGCGGCAAGCCCAGCTCGATTTCCAGCCGCAACATGCCCGGCGCGCGCAATTCCAGGGTGGTGGCCTTGATGGAAGGCACGATCAGCGCCATGCGCGGATGTTCGCGCTGCGTCAGGAAGCGGCCGTGCTCGTCCACCACCATCCATTCGCGGTCGAACACGTGCTCGCTCATCAGCCCTGAGCGCGTCAGGACCGCCTCGCGCAAATGGATGCCGGCGCACGATTTGATCGGATACAGGATGATGTCGGACAGGATAGCCATGGACAGGGGAGAAGGAACAGTGTTGCTGCTTCAGCCAGGAAGTTATTCAAAAACGAAGTATGGCAGCAAAGCGGGCAAGCGTAAATCCGCCAAGCCCAGCCGCAGTGGCCGGGTCGGCGTGACGGCGATCAATACGTGTAGAAAATACGCTGGATTTCTTGCGTACTATTGGTTTTGGTCAAGGCCAGCATCAGCAGGATGCGGGCTTTTTGCGGGTTCAGGGTGTCGGATACGACACTGTCGAGTTCATCGTCGTTGGCTTCGCCATTGCGCGCCACGATGCCCTGGCCGACGCGGCTCGAACGCACGATCAGCACGCCCTTCTGGCGCGCTTCCACCAGGGCCGGCTTCATTTGCGCGGCCACGCTGCCATCGCCCACGCCCGCGTGGATGATGCCCTTGGCGCCGGCGGCGATGAAGGCGTCCATGCCGACGCGGTTCATGTTGGCGTAGCCGTAGACGATGTCCACTTGCGGCAAGGCATCGAGCTTGCTGATGTCAAATTCCGACTCCAGCGTGTGCTTGCGCGTCGACTGGCGGTAGAAAAAGGCCTTGCTGCCCTGGATGTAGCCCAGCATGCCCAGTTCCGGCGACTTGAAGGTGTCCGTGGTCGATGTATTGGTTTTGGTCACTTCGCGCGCGGCGTTGATCTGGTCGTTCAAGGCCACCAAGACGCCCTTGCCTACGGCTTCCTTGCTGCCCGCCAGCATCACGGCGTTGTACAGGTTGATGGGGCCGTCAGCCGAGATGGCCGTCGATGGACGCATGGCGCCCACCACCACCACCGGTTTATGGCTCTTCACGGTCAGGTTCAGGAAGTACGCCGTTTCCTCGATGGTGTCGGTGCCGTGCGTGACGACCACGCCATCGACATCGCTCGAGGCCAGCAGCACGTTGATGCGCTTGGCCAGGGCCAGCCAGTGGCTATTGCCCATGCTTTCGCTGGCGATCTGGAACACTTGCTCGCCTTTCACGTTCGCCACTTTTTTCAATTCCGGCACGGCCGCGATCAGGCGCTCGACACCCACGGTAGCCGAGGTGTAGCCGACGGTGGTGGTGCTGTCGGCGCCGCTGCCGGCGATGGTGCCGCCCGTGGCCAGGATCACCACATTCGGCAATTTGACGGCCGCCTGCTGCGCGCGCGCGGGGGAAGCGGCGATAAAGCCCATCAGCATGGTAGCCAGCATCAGCTGTGCACAAGAATGGAATTTGCGTGAAAACATGGTGCTCCCGTGAGGTGTACTGTCAAAAATAACAAAGTCGTGTGCAAATTATATGTCATCCATGCCGGGGCAAATCCCGAATTCATGCGTATCGCGCAAACGTGCGCGCCTTCCCTTGCGCTACAGTGGCGCCATGTCCACACTGCCGCCCATCCGGTCTTGCCTCCTCCTGCCGCTCGTCTTGATGGCGCTCAATGCCTGCGCCACGCAAATCGAACTGCGCACGGCGGCGCAACAGGAACAATGGGGGCGAGAAGCGGCCAGCCAGGGCGACTGGACACAAGCCATGCGCAACTACGCGGACGCCGTCGGGAACGTCGAACTGGGCCACGGCGATCTCGCTTGGCAAGCACGGCTGCACCACCAGGCGGGACGCGCCGCCAGCGGGGCCTGCCGCTACGATGCGGCCGAATTTCATTTCCGCCAGGCCATCGCGCTGGCGAAACGCAGCAAACAATCGAGCGCCCTCGGCTACAAGGCCCTGATCGACCTGTATGAACGCCAGGGCAAGGCGACGGAAGCCTTGGCCGTGCGCAATGAACTGGGGTTTCATCAATCGTGGGCACTGGGCGCCTTTGCCGACCTGGAATCGCTGCCGGCAGGCAAACCTTGCGGAGTTGCTCGATGAGTATCGCACGCCCCTTGCTGGCCGCCTCCAGCCTCCTCGCCGCCATGGCGCCGGCGCGCGCCGTCGAAGCACCGCTGCCCTTATCGCTGCCCTTATGGGAAGTGGGCGTGTTTGGCGGCACGGCCGTCACGCCCTCCTATCCGGGTGCCAGCGAACGCTCGACGCGCAGCCTGGCCCTGCCCTATCTGATTTATCGTGGGAAAGTCTTGCGTGCCGATCGCTCCGGCGTGGGCGCGCGCCTGTTCAATACGGAGCGATTCGATTTCGATATCGGTTTTGCCCTGTCCTTGCCGGCCAGGTCCAGCGACGTGCCGGCCCGGCGCGGCATGCCGGACCTGGGTACCCTGGTGGAATTTGGCCCGCGCCTGAAAATCAGGCTGGCCGAGCCGACGCAGCACAGCCGCCTGGGGCTGGAGCTGCCCTTGCGCGCCGTCATCGAAGCGCGCGGCGGCCTGCGCCGCCAGGGCGCCACCTTCGAGCCGCGCCTCGTGTATGGGCTGCAAGGCGGGCAACAGGCCTGGCATGTGGACGCCAGCCTGGGCGCCGTGCTGGGCAATGCCGCCATCAACGATTACTTGTATGGTGTCAGTCCCGCGTTTGCCACCGGCCAGCGCCCCGCGTATGCGGCAAAAAGCGGGCTGATGCTCACGCGGCTGGGCCTGGGCGGTTCCTACCGGCTGCAGCAGGACTGGCGCGCCTTTGCCTTTGTACGCTACGATACTTACACAGGCGCCGCCAACCGCACCAGTCCCCTGCTGCGCCAGAACAGCGGCACCTCGGCCGGCATCGGCCTGATGTGGACGTGGCAACGTTCAAGCAGCCTGGCGCGGGGCCCGGACGACTAGCGGCTAGACGGCTTAAAACTCCGTCGTGGCCGACAGCATGACCGTGCGCGGCGCGCCCAGGCCCAGGCTGGTCCATTGCGGCAGCGCCCAGTACGCCCTGTTGCCGACGTTCGTCACGCTGGCGCGCACCGTCAGGGGCCGGCCCGCCGCCTTCGTCGCATAGCGGGCGCCCAGGTCAAACACGGTGCGGCCCGGCACGGACATCGAATTGTCGGCATTGATGTATTGCTTCGATGCCGCCGTCGCGTTCGCCGTCAGGGTCACGCCAGGGATGGCGGGCGTATCCCACTCAACGCCCAGCTTGGCTTGCAGCTTGGGCACGCCCGTTGCCTGCTTGCCCTGGTTGGCGCCGCCCACCGTCTTGCTCAAGACCGGATCGACATACGCCACGCCGCCCATCAGGCGCACGTCGCGCAGGGGCGAGCCGAAGAAGCCCCAGTCGATGCCGCGGTTGCGTTGTTCTCCGCCAAAGGAAAAGATATTGCTGACCGGGTCGACATAGCTGCTGGGCCGCTTGATTTCATACACGCTGACCGTATGCGCGAACTCGCCCAGGTCGACCTTGACGCCAAACTCCGCCTGCTTTGATTTGTACGGAGCAAAGACCTCGCCCGAGTTGGCGGCCGTCAACGGCGCCGTGGCGCCCTGGCTCAAGCCTTCGATGTAGTTGCCGTACAAGGAGATGGTCTTGCTGGCCTTGACCAGCAGGGCGACGGCGGGCGTGGTGGCGCTTTCGTCATAGCGCGAGGTGCGCGCGCCCGTCTTGATGTTGAAGTTATCGCTGAGCACTTCCTGACGGCGCAAGCCCACCGTCAGCTGCACGGTGTCTTGCGCAAAGGAAAGTGTATCGACCAGGCCAAAGCTGGCCAGGCGCAGTTCCGCCTTGGAAATTTGCGGCGCGTCGAAGCGCGTCGCCGGGCCCCAGACGGGATTGTAGATGTTCGTGATCCAGTCTTTCGCCAGGGTATTGCGGCGGCCGTACTGCTTGTCCGTGTGGTGATAATACGTGGCGTTGACGGCCCATTGATGGCCGATGTCGCCCGTGCGCAACTTGCCCCGAAAACCCGCTTCCGCCGACTGTTTTTCCACGTCGAAGCCCAGGTCGGCGACGTTGGTGCGGTAATCGCCGGCCGTGTTGAATACCTGGATCAGATACGCGCCCGTCGACTGGTAGTCGGCCCGGCTGGCCCCCACGGCCGCATACGCCATCACTTGCGCGTTCAAGTCCAGTTCGCCGCGCAGCATGGCGCCCTTGTCCTTGGTATCGTAAAACGCCCAGCTGGGATTGAGCAAGGTTTCCGCTTTCGGCGGACGCGGCACGGGCAAGCCGGGGGCCAGGTTGACGCCCCGGTTCAAGCCATCGGCGCGGTCCTCGCTGTGATACAGGTCGGCGGACAGGCGCGCGCCATTGCCACGCCAGTCCAGCCCGACCGAGACGAGCCGGGTCTTCTTTTTCTGGTGGTCGATGGCGCCGTCGCCATCGCGGTAGACACCGTTGACCCGGATGCCGAATTGTTGATTCTCGCCAAAACGTTGGCCCAGATCAATATGCCCGCCCCATTGCGAATCCGACATGTACGACGCCGTCACGCGCGCCAGCGGCGCATCGCCCGCGCGCTTGGGCACGAGGTTGATGCTGCCGCCCACGGAACCGCCCGGTGGCATGCCGTTGAGCAAGGCCGATGGCCCTTTCAGCACCTCGATGCGCTCGAACATTTCAGGCGACGTGCGGTAGTACGGCGAAATGCCGTACAGTCCGCCAAACGCAACGTCGCCGATATTCGAGCTGAAGCCCCGTATCGAATAATTCTCGCCGATGATGCCCGTCATGCCGCTGCTGAAGACGGTAGGGTCGGCGGCGGAAATCACGTCGGTGATGTCGCGCGCCTGCCGGTCTTCGATGAATTTATCCGTATAGCTGATGGTGTTGAACGGCGTTTCCATGAAATCCTTGTCGCCAAGAAATCCCACGCGGCCGCCGGATGCCACTTGTCCGCCTGCGTAGGCATCCGTCACGCTGTTGCCTTTGCCCCACACCGTCACGGCCGGCATGGTGGCGGCGGCTTCGGCGGCGGCGTTGTGCGCCGGTTCGCGGCGCACCGTGTAGCTGCCATTGCCCTCGCGCACGGCTTGCAAGCCATGGCCGCGCAGCAATTCGTAAAAGCCTTCAGGCACGCTGTAGCTGCCGGACAGGCCGGCGCTGTTCTTGCCTTGCAGTAAGCTAGCCTCGACCGTCAATTCGACGCCCGCCTCGGCCGCGAAAGTGTTGAGCGCCAGGCCCAGCGTACCGGCCGGCACGCTGAACGCTTGCCGGGCCTGGCCCGCCCCCGCTTGCGCGTACGCTGGCGAGGCCGCCACGCCCAGCGCCCCCACGGTCAAGCCCGTGATGAGCGCCAGTTGCACGGCGGTGGCGATACGGCTCAGGTTCAAGGCGGGAAGATGGCGCGTTGCCATGCGTTGGGTCATAAAGTAAATCCTTTCAGAGGGGATGATTGCTTGTTCTCACCCTATCTCCCGAACGAAAAGGCAAAACCCTCAATGCAAATACGACTCATTACGAAAATAATTTATCTCACTGATAACCCTTGAGCACGTCGTCGATCACCCGTTTCAGCGACGTCACGCTGGCCGCCGTGATGTACCAGGCATCCGCATCGACGAAGACCACGCGGCCGTTCTTCCAGGCATTGGTCTGGCGCAACAGCGGATTGGCCATCTGTTCGGCCGTCATGACGGGACGGTGTTCCATCACGGCCGTGCGGTCCACCACATAGATGATGTCGGGATTGGCTTGCTGGATGAACTCACTGGAAATGGGTTGGCCATGCAAGCCCGCCTCGATGGCCGAGCTGGCAGGTTTCACGCCCAGCGCATCGAACACAAAACCGTAGCGTGACCGCACGCCGAAGGAGCTGAAGGCGCCGTTGTTATGCAGCACGATGAGCGCCTTCTCGGGACGCTCCTGCGTCACCTTGCGCGCATCCGCCACCTTGGCGTCGAGCTCCGCGGCTTTCCGGCTGGCAATGTCTTCCTTGCCGAAGATGCGTCCCAGTGTCAGCAAGTGTTGCTTGACCACTTCGATGTGCTTGCTCTCGCTGTTCTGGTAATCCACGTCGAAATGCAAGGTGGGCGCGATCTGGCTCAGTTCCTTGTAATGGTTGGCCTGGATCGACGTCATCAGTATCAAATCGGGCTGGAGCGCGTGGATATGCTCGAGATTCGGCTGCACGATGGCGCCCAGGTCGCGGATGCCCTGGTCATCCTTGTAGCGGGTGAGGAAATGCGGCACGTAATCCTTCACCATGCCGGCCACGGGCACGCCCAGCTGGTCGAGGAAATCGACTTCGTTCATGTCGAGCACGGCCACCCTCTGTGGGCGCTGCTTGAGCACCGTCGTGCCCAGCTTGTGCTCGATGGTGATGGGCGCAAACGCCTGCGGTGACGCGGAGGCGGCAGGCGCTGACGGCGTCGTGGCTGCCTTGTCGGTGCAGCCTTGCAGGGCGGCCATGGCGGCGAGCAGCACGGCCAGCGCGCGGCGGGATTTGTTCCAGATCATCTCAAGCTCCTGTGGGGGTAAAGTAATTGCAGACGCAGCCGCGCTCGTTGCGCACGATGTGAAAATCGATGTCGTACAGCGCGCGCAAGCGTTCCTCGGTGACGACTTCGTGGGCGGGGCCGGAAAAGCGCACGGCGCCGCCCTGCATGGCGACGATGTGGTCCGAATAGTTGGCGGCGAAATTGATGTCGTGGATCACCAGGATCACCGTGCGGCCCTGCTCGTCGCACAGGCGCCGCAGGGCGCGCATGATTTGCACGGCATGCTTCATGTCGAGGTTGTTGAGCGGCTCGTCGAGCAGCAAGATATCGGTCTGCTGGGCGATCGTCATGGCCAGGAAGGCCATCTGCCGCTGGCCGCCGCTCAGCTCATCGACATACGCCAGGCGCAGATGCTCCAGCGACAGGAAGGCGATGGCGTCATCGATGGCTTGCCGGTCCTGCTCGGTCAACGCGCCTCGGCTGTAGGGAAAGCGGCCGAAGGCGACCAGCTCTTCCACCGTCAGGCGCAAGTGAAAATCGGGCGACTGGCGCAGGGTGGCCACGAGTCGCGCATAGTCCCGGATCTGGATGGCTGCAATGCTGCGCCCGTCTATCGTAATCTCGCCGCCATGCGCTTCCTGCAGCCGCGCGATGAGCATCAGCAAGGTCGTCTTGCCGGCGCCGTTCGGGCCGATCAAGGATGTCACTTTTCCCCTGGGAAACTGCGCGCTGACCTTGGCCAGCACGCGCTTTTCGCCGTAGCTTTTTTCAATCTGTTTGACGTGGATCATGCTGTACCTCGGGTGCGGACCATGAGCGCGAGGAAATAAGCGCCACACACCAGGTTGACGAGGATGCCAACGGTGGTCCGGTAATTGAAAACGTGTTCGACCAGCAACTGGGCGGCCAGGAAGATGGCGATGGCGATGGCGCAGCCCAGCGGCAAGGTGACGCGATGGCGCGCCGTGCGGGCCAGGGCGTAAGTCGTGTTCGCTACAAAGATGCCCATGAAGGCCGTCGGTCCCAGCAAGCTCGTCGACACCGCCACCAGCACGGCGATCAGCGCCAGCTGCAGCTGCACCAAACGCCGGTAATCGATACCAAGCGAGATGGCCTGCTCGCGCCCCAGCGCCAGCACGTCGAGCGCCGGCAAGGTTTTCAGCACGGCCACGCAGGCGGCGCCCGCCAGCACGGCCGAGTACAGCAACTGCACGGGCTGCGCCTTGTTGAACGAGGCCTGGCTGAATCCTTGCAAGATGGCAAACTCACCGGGACTGATGCGCAACTGGATGAACTGGGTAAATGTGCCGATCACCATCGTCAGCACGAATCCCAGCAGCAACAGGAAATACACGTTGTTCTTGCCATCACGAAACAGCCAATAGTGGATGGCCCAGGAATACGCGAGCATCAGCGCAATCGACACGACAAAATTGCCGTTCTGCCCCAGCAGCACGACGCTGTGCATGCCCATCGCGAGGATCAGCAGCGATTGCAGCAGCAAATACACGGCTTCGTAACCCATGACGGCCGGCGTCAGGATGCGGTTGCCGGCGATGGTCTGGAACACAATCGACGACACGGCCACGCAAACGCCGCCGATGACGATGGCGGCCAGGCGCGACATGCGCTTGGGAATGACGTAATCGACATCCAGATTTGCGCCGATGAAGAGGAAAGCGAGCGCCAGGGCCAACACGGCCAGCCAGAGCATGCGCTGGTTCAAACGGCGCCTCATCGCCGCCCCCGGATGATCCACATGAGGAACAGCACGCCCCCCACGCCCCCTGCCGTCAGGCCGATGGGCACTTCGAATGGATAGATCAGCAAGCGCCCCGCGATGTCGCAGGCCAGGAGCAGCGACGCGCCGCCCAGCGCGACAATGGGCAGGGTGCGGTCCAGCTTGTCGCCGTAGCGCAAGGCCACCAGGTTGGGAATGGCCAGCCCGACAAACGGGATCGCCCCCACCGTGATCACCGTGGCCGCCACCGTGACGGCCACCAGCATCAGGCCCAGCGCCACTGTGCCCCCGTAGTTCAAGCCCAGGCTGGTAGCCATGCCCTCGCCCATGCCCAGCACGGTAAAGCGCTGCGCATACAAATACGTCAGGGCAACGATGGGCAGGATCAGATAAATGATTTCATAGTTGCCCTGCACGATCTTCGAGAAATCGCCCAGCAGCCAGCCCTGCATGCTTTGCAGGATGTTGTTGCGGTAAGCATAAAACTCGGCCACGGCGCTCAGCACGCCGCCATACACGAGGCCGATGACGGGCACGAGTATCGTGTTCTTGAAGCGGATGCGGCGGATCAGGGCCACATACACGAGGCTGGCGGCAAAGCAGAAGGCCAGCGCGAACGCCATCTTGCCGGCCGTGCCCGCCGCGGGCGCCACGGTGAGCGCCACGAGAATGCCCAGCTTGGCCGCGTCGAGCCCGCCCGAGGTGGCCGGTTCGACGAATTTGTTGCGCACGATGTGCTGCAGGATGACGCCGCACACGGACAGGCCCACGCCCGTCAGCACCAATGCCGCCAGGCGGGGCAGGCGGCTGGCCGTCAGGGTCAGCCAAGCGTCGGCGGACAGCGCGCCGGACGAGGACAACAGCTGTGCCCACTCCATCTGCCTGGCGCCCACCAGCAAGGACGCGCAGCACAGCAGGAAGAAGACAAAGAACAGACGCGCGCGTGTCAAATGCCGGACTCCGTGCCAGCCTGGCGGGCGGGCGCGGCGATGCGCCAGCCCTTGGCCGCCTGGCGCTGGGCCAGGAAATGCGCATACAGGCCGTGCTGCGCGCGCAAGGTGGCTGGCGCGCCCTGCTCGCGGATCACGCCACCGTCCAGCACGACGATCTGGTCGGCCATGGCCACCGTCGACAACTGGTGCGCGATGACGATCACCGTGCGCTTGCCGCGCAGCCGCGCCAGCGCTTCGGCGATGGCGGCCTGGTTTTCCGCGTCAAGCGCGGCTGTCGCCTCATCGACCAGCAAAATCGGCGCATCCTTGACCAGGGCGCGGGCAATCGCGATGCGCTGGCGTTCGCCGCCGGACAGGCGCGCGCCGCCCTCGCCGACCAGGGTATCGAGTCCCTGCGGCAGGCGGGCGATGATCTCGGCCACGCCCGCCTGCCGCGCCGCTTCCAGCACCTCGGCATCGGTGGCGCCGGGCTTGCCGATGCGAATGTTGTCGCCGATGCTGCCCTGGAACAGATAACTGTCCTGGAATATCTGGCTGATCTGGCCAGCCAATTGCTCGCTGGACATATCGCGCACATCGACGCCGCCCACCAGCACCGCGCCTGCACTGGCGTCAAAGAAACGCGCGATCAGGCGCACCAGGGTCGTCTTGCCGGAGCCGGACGCGCCGATCAGCGCCGTCATGCTGCCCGGCGCAATGCGCAGGTTGATATCCGTCAAGACGTCGGCCTGATCCTGTGCATAGCGGAAAGCCACGCCGCGCAATTCGACGGCGCCATCGCGCGGCGCCTGCGGCTTGTCTGCTTCCGGCAGCGGCTGCACGGCGAAAATATCGCGCGCCGCGTCGAGCGGGCCGCGCGCGCCGCGCAGCACTTCGCCATAGCTGGCCACTTCCTGCAGCGGGTCGACAAAGCGCACCACCAGCAGCAAGGCCACGATGACGGCGATGGCGTCGCCCGCGCCGGCAGCACCGCCCGCCAGGCTGTCAAGCCACAGCGCGGCGGCGGCCAGCAAGGCGGCAAAGATAGCTTGCACGGTCCAGGCGTTGAGCACGGACGACAGCGCCGACAGGTAAATGAGCCGCGTGCCCGCATGGCGCTGCGCATCGATCGCTTGCTGCAGGAAACGCGTGCCGCCGTCAGCTGCACCACTGCCGTTGCCATTGAATGCGCGCAAGACGGATTGCGCTTGCGCAAACTCAACGAGGCGCTGGCTGGTCTGGGCAAAATGGTGGTGATAGGCATCGTCGGCGCGCTGGCCCAGGTACGCGGTGAGCCGCAAGGCGCCGGCCAACAGGGGCAGCGCCAGCAGCGCGATGAGGCCCAGCTGCCAGTGCAGCGCGAACAGCGCGGCGACCATCACGACGGGCGTGACGGCGCCGCAGATGACGGGCGTCAACACGTGGGCGGGCAGCTGGGCCACGTTCATCATGCCTTGCGTGATGACGTGGCCCAGTTTTGCCGTGTTGTCCGGCGTGAACCAGCCGACGGGCAGGCGCGCCACGTGGTCGCCCAGGCGCTGGCGCGCCCCTTGCAGCACCGTCACTCCCACGCGCACGCCGGCCTTTTCTACCTGGCGCCGCCAGGCCCAGCAGGCAACCAGCCCGGCCAGCAGCACCAGCAGCCACAGGACCGCGCCGCCCACGTCGCCGCCCAGCAGGCGGCCCAGGGCCAGCACCAGCGCCGTGATGGTCAATCCGCTGAGCACGCCATACGCGAGCGCCATGGCACAGTAGCGGCGGAACACGGGCGCGTCATCTCCCAGCAGTTGAATAAACGTTTTCAGCATGGGAGCACCGCGTCTTCCTGGAAATCCTGATAGCCGCCCAGCGCCCACAGTTGCGCATAGCGGCCCTTGTCGGCGAGCAAGCCGGCATGGCTGCCCTGTTCGACGATGGCGCCGTTCTCGACGACGACGATGTTGTCGGCATGCATCACCGTGTCGAGCCGGTGCGCAATGATGAGCAGGGTGCGGTCCCGGGCAAAGCGCGACAGCGCGTCCTGGATCGCCACCTCGTTTTCCGCATCGGCCGCGGCCGTCGCTTCATCGAGCACAAGCACGGACGGGTCGAGCAGCACGGCACGGGCGATGCTTACGCGCTGCAACTCGCCGCCGGACAATTGCGCATCCTCGCCGATGACGGAATCGTAGCCGCGCGGCAAGTCCAGGAGGCGTTCATGGATGTTCGCCAGGCGCGCCGCCTGTTCGATCTCGTGCATGCTGGCCGATGGCCGGCCCAGCGCGATGTTCTCGCGCACGCTGGCGTGGATCAGGCGCACTTCCTGCAGCACGAAACCGATGCGCCGGTACAACTCGGGCGTGGCGATGTGCCGCAGGTCGACGCCGCCCAGGGTGATGCGCCCCTCGGTCGGGTCGAAAAAACGCAGCAGCAGCCGCGCCAGGGTCGATTTGCCGGAACCGGAAGCACCGACGATGGCCGTCACCGTGCCGGGCGGCAAGGTCAGCGTGATATCCGACAACACCTTGTTGTGCCCATCGTAGGCATAACTGACGCCTTCCAGGCGGATCTCCGTGCCGTCGGGCAACTGCTGCTCATCCGGCGCTGGCTGCGCCAGCACGGGCGTATCGAGCAAGGCTTGCACGCGCTGGGCCGCTCCCGTGGCGTTGTTGAGGTCATGCGTCAGGTAATGCAGCAGCAGCATGGGCGCGGAAATGCCGGGCGCCACGAGGGCGAACGGCAAGATATCGACGGGCGCCATCCAGTCCAGCGCCACGAAGGCCGTGCCGGCGAGCACCACCACACCCAACACGGCGACGGGCGCGATCAGCGCGTTGGCATTCGCCATCGAGCCGACCAGCGGACGGGTAAACGCGGCAAACGCCTCGGCAAACGCATCGACGGCCGCGCGGTAGCTGCCATGCGCGCGGCCCGTGGCGCCAAACGCCTTGACCACGGGAATGCCGTTGACGAACTCCACCACGGCATTGTTGATGCGCCCCATGCCGGCGACGAATTGTTCCATGTTGCCGCTGCTGGCCTTCATGGCGCGGCCGAAGAACAGGAAGAAGCCGGGAAACGGCAGGATGGCGATGAGGGCCAGGCGCCAGTCCATGGCGAACAGGTAGATGACGGAAATGGCGATGGCGCCCACGGCGCGCCCCGTCGTCGTGTAGAAGTGGGCCGTGAGGCTGTGCAGGGTATTGATGTCGTCCTGCATCGCCTGCTTGACCTCGCCCGAGGCCCGGCTGGTAAACCAGCCCAGCGGCACCTGCCCCAGGCGCTGCATGGCTTGCAGGCGCAATCGATGCGTGAGGCGGTTGTCGGCCAGGTGCGCGGCCAGTTCGCCCAGCGACATCAGGGCCATGCCGAGGAACAGGCAGGCGACGCTGGCGATGATGACCGGCCACACCTCGCCGTGCGCCAGCGCAGGGGCCATGGCGATTTGCGCGATCTGCGCGATGCCCGCCAAGGGCACCAGGGTGAACATGGCCCCCGTGCCGGCCAGCACGGCGGCGGCGATCAGGCGTCCGCGGATGGGGTGCAGTATCCGGCTGATCGGGCCGGGCTCGCGGCGTTGGCTACGCATGGGAAAAACGGGAAAAAACGTGCATAAGGTCAATGAATAAAGGTGGCTCTCACCCTATATCCCGAACGAGAATGCAAAACCCTCAATCGGGCCCGAAAAATTGTCAGGCAGCGGCTTGCGGTATGGCTTGCACCGTCACCCAGTAGCGCGTGCGCGCGAGGATTTGCACGGGCAAGGCCAGCGCCAGGTTATGCAGCGCGCGGTCCGTGTCGCGCAGGGAAAACACGCCGTTGACGCTCAGGCTGGCCACGGCCGGGTCGCAGCGCAGCAGGCCGGGGCGATAGCGGGCCAGTTCCGCCAGCAGGTCGTCCAGGCGCATGTTGTCGGCCACCAGCACGCCCTTCGTCCAGGCGGCCGCGCTGGCCGGCACGGGGGCGGCCGATTGCACGATGTCGGCCGAGAAGATGGCGCCGTAGCCTGTGGCGATGCCCACGGCGTGGCCGGGCGCATGCGCGAGGCGTATTTCGACGGCGCCCTCGAAGACGGCCACGCGCGACGTGTGTTCGTCTTGCCGTAAAGTAAAACGCGTGCCCAGCGCCTGCACCGTGCCGTGGCGGCCCTGCACGCGGAAAGGCCGCTGCGCCGGGTCGGGATCGTGCGCCGTGGTGACGAGGATTTCGCCGCTGCGCAGGATCAGCAAGCGCTCGCTGGCATCGAAGCGCACGTCGATGGCGGAAGCGGAAGCGAGCATCACGCGCGTGCCGTCAGGCAAGGTAATCTCGCGGACCTCGCCCGTGGCCGTGCCGTGGCCGGCCGTGGCCACTTGCCAGGCATCCGTGCCGCGCAGCATGTACGCCATGCCGCCCACGGGCAGCAGCACGGCCAGCAGCTTCAGGGCACGGCGGCGGTTCAGGTAGGCGGCGGGCGCCGGTTCGCGCAGCGCGTGCCGGGCCGCATCGCGCGGCACGCTGTGCAGCTTGCCCTCGAACGCTTGCAAACGCTGCCAGGCGATGGCGTGATGCGGATGGGCCGCGCACCAGCGGGCACAGGCAGCCCGGTCTTCGTCGCTGGCGTCATCGGACCACAGGCGCGCCATCCACTGGGCAGCCTGCTGCACGACGGCGGGCGCAATCACCACCTCCATGGCTCAGGCGTCCGACGCGTGCATGGCCTGGTAGCAGGCCAGCAAACCGGCAGCGATGTATTTTTCGACGGACGAGACGGACACCTGCAATTCGGCGGCGATGTCGCGATAGCTGAGGCCATCGAGTTTGCACAGCAACAAGGCCTTGCGCGCCTTGGCGGGCAACTGGTGCAGCACCGCATCGATTTCCGTCAACGCCTCGATCACCATCGCGCGCTCTTCCTCGGACGGCGCCAGCGCCTCGGGCACCAGGGCCAGCACTTCCAGGTAGGCGGCCTCGATCTGGCGACGGCGGTACAGGTCAATGACCATGCCGTTGGCGATCTGCGTCAGGTGACGGCGCGACTCCCCGGCCGGCGGCATGCGCCCCGTCTTCATCAGGTGCAGGTACACATCGTGCGCCAGGTCGGCCGCATCGAAGGCATTGCCGAGTTTACGGCGCAGCAAGCCGCGCAGCCAGTGATGGTGGTCGGTGTACAGACTGCTGACTTGCTGCTGAAGCGCTAACTCGGCGGTGCTCACGATACCCTTCCTGTCGCCAACGGCCGGCAAGAACAGGCGCATCGGATTATAAATGAGAATTATTCTCATTGTACGCCGAGTGACGAGGAAAACGCAATACGGCGACGGGCAGCAAACGCCCTCAGCCCTGCTGCCGGACGGGCCTGAACAGCCTGAACGCGGCCCACAGCGAAGGCCGGTAGACATGCAGTGCGGCAGCGAGCAGCACGCCCCACGCCAGCGGAGCAAGCACCCCCAGGCGCTGGGCAAAAAACGCGTGGCCCGCCGCCAGCAGCGACAGCAGGACGGTGCTCAGGTACAGCGAACGACGCGGCAGCGGACGCCAGACGCGCATGCCCAGCTCCGTCTTGACGACGAAATACACGAGGAAGCCCAGCAGTTGAGACACGGCGGCGCCCGTGGCGCCATGGCGCGGCACCAGCACGGCGCCCGCCAGCAAGGTGCCCAGCAAGCCGGCAGCAAAGGCGGCGATGGAAAATGCCGGACGGCGGGCCAGATTGATGCCGACGCCGGTCACTTCCGCCAGGGCATACAGCAGCGGCTGGCCAACCGTGGCCACCGCCATGTACGCGACGCCGTGATAGTTGGGAGGCAAGACCCAGCCGATCAACCAGGCCAGGGCGCCCGCCAGGCAAAAGCCCACCACCACGATGGCCTGCGCATGGCGGCAAATGGCCGCAATATTCGACAGGCCGCCGCCGGCCGCGGCCCACTTGTGTACTTGCGGTATCCAGACAATCGTAAAAATCGATTGCACCAGCCAGGCGCCGGCGGCCACGCGCGTGGCCAGCGCATAAATGCCGAGTTCGTCAAAGCCGGCAAAGAAACGCAGCAAACCCATGCCAGCCGACAACATGAACATATAAAAAATCCCGCTCACCAGCAGGGGCGCAGCCTCGGAAAGCAGGCGCCGCAGCAGCACCCGGTCCACGGCGGTGTTCCAGGCTTGCGCCAGCGATACGCGCGCATGCCACAACAGCCATAGCGTGACCAGCCAGGTGGTGGCCACGACCAGGCTTGCCAGGTGCACGAAATTGCGCTGCGGATCCCACCACAGGACAGGCAGCAGCAACAGCAGCGACATTTTCGGCAATACCTGCGCCAGGCTGAATACCCAGGCGCGCTCCTGCATGCGGAACAGTTGCGCGATCAGGCGATTGGCCAGAGCGCTCAGCATGCCGGCAGCGAACAGGACAGCCAGTGCAGGTTGCGCCACATCAAATAACAGTTGCGCTACCGGCGCGGCAAACACGAGTATCACGGCCAGCGCCACGGGCGCGAGCAACACCGCGGGCAGCAGGCACGCTTTCAGCAAGCCGCTACGCGCGGTGCTGTAATGGTATTCATACAGGAAAGCCTTATCCAGCCCCAGCGACAGCAGCAAACCGGCCACCGTGCATGCGGTCATGAAGAAATCCAGCTTGCCGATGTCGGCAGGCGGAAACAGCCAGGCCACGGCAGGCACGGTGGCCAGGCCGCACAGCAGCGACAAGATGGGGCCGGCTGAAAAACCCGCGAGACGGTTCAGGCGCATCGTTCAGCCGGGCCGGGCATCTCAGCCATGCCTGTCGTTGGAGAAACGATAGGGCACCGTGTCCGAATCGGCCGGCACGCGCCAGTGGTCCGGCGCATCATAGCGATACGCATGGTCCACCGCATTGACGAGGATGGCAAGAGTGCTGCAGTAATTTTGCACGCCATGCCAGACGCGCGGCGGCACGACGAGCAGGCCGGGACGCCTGGTGCCCAGCTTGAATTCGTTGAGCATGCCAAAGGTGGGCGACTCCTCGCGCGCGTCGTACAGCACCACGCGCATCTGGCCCGCCGCCACGAACAGGCGGTCCGTCGTGATGGCATGCGCATGCCAGGCGCTCAGTCCGCCCGGCTCCAGGGTCGAAGCGAATATCTGGCCTATCTGTGCCGCATCGGGCACCCATTCGGTGCGGAAAATTTCGGTCAGGCTGCCGTACGCCGTCAAGACAGGCTTGATTTCCTGAAAGATCACGCCATCGATCAAGGAAGGCGTTGCCGGCTTCCATTCCTTGGTAATGCTGACGCCATCCTGCTTCGCGCCAGCCAACAACCAGTTATCTTTCTCAGCCACCAGATCTACCCCTAGAATTTTATAAAAATGCTCTTATGTATTGCAACCGTATTATCTATCGGCGCGACATGTCCTTCAATCCCCGGCGGCGGCGTAATTCACGTAAAAATGTGCCTTTGCGCCAATATTTGAGCCAGAAGCCGGGATGCGGCGGCCACAGCCCCAACATATAGCAAAGACGGCGTGACAATGCTTTCATGGCCGTTATCGCGGACTGTAGCGGTGCAATAAGACGCTCACGGCCCACCTTGCCATACAGCGTGGAGACAGCCTGCAGAATATTCAGCGGATCCTGCATGTGCGCCCACCAGAACGCATGCTCGGCGTGTTGCCGCTCCAGGTAGGCATTGCTGCGGCTGCCAGACTGGATCAGGATGGCGCCGATGCGGGAGTGGGCCAGCATCGGCCGTCCCGCGCGATACACGCGGTGCAGCCAGGCTTGCGACGGCCAGCAGCGCACTTCCCATGAGGGCTGCCATGGGCCGATCTGCAGGGCCAGTTCGCGCCGCATGATCCACAGGGTAGCGGGCACGTCCATCCACGGACGGTACGGTTGCACGCCGTCCGCCAGCGCACCCACCATGTGATATCCCACCGGCAAAACCACCAGTCCCTGGCCAAAAGCCAGGTCGGCCCCGGTGCGCTCGAGGACCTCGATACTGCTTTGCAAATGATCGGGCAACCACAGGTCATCGTGGTTCAGGAATGCCAGATAGGTGCCGCGGGCCAGGCTGACGCCGACATTGTTGGGCCCCGTCTGTTCGCCGTAATTGGTTTCCAGATTCACAAAGCGGATGCGCGCGTCGCCGAACGCGGCGACCACCTCGGCGGTATCGTCGGTGCAGCAATCGCCAACAATAATCAGTTCCCAATCCTGCACGGTGCTGGCAAGTGCCGACTGAATAGCGTACCCGAGGATATTGCTCCGGTTGTACGTGGCCATGACAATGGAAACGAGCGGCGGTTTCTCCGGCTGCATGGCAGGCCTTTTCAAATAGACAAACAAAAAATGCCGCCCAAGTGCATTGAGCGGCATTTCGCAATGGACGAATGCAATATGTTGCTGGCGCTTGCCAGCAAGCATCTGTCCTTAGACGTTAAACAGGAAGTTCAGCACGTCGCCATCCTTGACGACGTATTCCTTGCCTTCGGCGCGCATCTTGCCCGCTTCCTTGGCGCCCGCCTCGCCCTTGTAGGCGATGAAGTCGTCATAGGCGATGGTTTGCGCGCGGATGAAGCCGCGTTCGAAGTCGGTGTGGATCACGCCGGCCGCCTGCGGTGCCGTGGCGCCGACAGGGATGGTCCAGGCGCGCACTTCCTTCACGCCTGCCGTGAAGTAGGTTTGCAGGCCCAGCAGCTTGTACGCGCCGCGGATCAGACGGTCCAGGCCTGGCTCTTCCATGCCCATGTCGGCCAGGAAAGCGCCCTTGTCGGCGTCGTCCAGGTCGGCGATTTCCGCTTCCAGCGCCGCGCAAATGGCGACGATGGGGGCGTTCTGCGATTGCGCATAGGCCGTCAGCTGATCCAGCAGCGGATTATTCGTGAAGCCCGAGTCGGACACGTTGGCCACGAACATGGCCGGCTTGGCCGTGATCAGGCACAGCGGCTTGATCAGTTCCATTTCATCGGCGTCCAGGCCCATCGCGCGCACGGGTTTCGCGTCGTTCAGGTAAGGCATCATGCGTTCCATGATGGCCAGCAGCTTAGCCGCATCCTTGTCGCCCGAGCGGGCTTTCTTGTTTTCGCGGTGGATGGCTTTTTCCACGGTGCCCATGTCGGCCAGCGCCAGTTCGGTCTGGATGACTTCGATATCGTCGAGCGGGTTGATCTTGCCGGCCACGTGGATGACGTTGTCATCTTCGAAGCAGCGCACGACGTTGACGATGGCGTCCGTTTCACGGATGTGCGACAGGAACTGGTTGCCCAGGCCCTCGCCCTTCGATGCACCGGCCACCAGGCCGGCGATGTCGACGAATTCCACGATGGCGTTGACCATGCGTTCCGGCTTGACGATGGCGGCCAGCGCATCCATGCGTGGGTCCGGCACTTCGACGACGCCGACGTTCGGCTCGATGGTGCAGAACGGATAGTTTTCAGCCGGGATACCGGCTTTCGTCAGTGCATTGAACAGGGTGGACTTGCCGACGTTCGGCAAGCCGACGATACCGCATTGGAGACTCATGGGAAAACCTTTAAATAATCAATTTTGCCGGCAAGCGGCTGGTGCAAAAACGGCCTGTACAGGCGTTTTCTGGATAATCTTGCTGTAATAAATCTGGTAAGGGTCAATTGTACCTCTATGCACCCTACTCTTCAAAAAAACCGCCTCTGTGCCGCTAACTGTCGCCATCCCCGTCGTCCGGCTGCGACGCGTCGAATTCCAGGATGTCGCCGGGCTGGCATTCGAGCATCTCGCAGATTTTCGACAGGGTATCGAAACGCACGCCGCGCACCTTGCCCGACTTTAGCAGCGACAGATTCTGTTCCGTGATGCCGATGAAGGCCGCCAATTCCTTCGATTTCACTTTTTTCCTGGCCAGTACCAGATCGAGGCGCACGACGATGCCCATCAGATGAACCCGCTGTTTTCATCGGCCAGGCGCTGGCCTTCGTGGAGGATTTGCGCCAGCGCAAAGAAAACTGAACACAGCAGCAAGGTCCACAGGTCGCTGCCCGTGACGTCGACCACCAGGCGCAACTGACCCGCGCCCTCTTCCAGCAAACCGAACAGCATGCCGCGCACGGTCAGCTCCAGCAGGGTCAACAGCGTTCCCAGCAGCAAGCCGCCCGCGAAACGGCGAAAGTGCGCCGCCACCTGCGGCGTAAAGTACACGCCCTGCTCGAACTGGCGCAGGACCCGGGCCAGCTGGCGCACGGCATCGCCCAGCACCAGCAAGGCCGGCAAGGCCAGCGCCAGGCCCAGCACCCGCTGCCACCACGGCATGGCCGCCAGGTGCTCGAATGGCTGGCTCTGCAGTTGCAGCATCAGCTCGTACATGCCGGCGCCACCCAATGTCCCATGCGCGGCCGGCGCGGGCGCCAGCCAGCCCAGCACCGTCAGCAGCAGGTACAGCACGAAGAACGTCGTCACGCCATGGCGCACGCGCCGGCTCAATACAGCGGGGCCTGACTGATTTTTTTTCATATTTAAAAGTATACGAAAGTACAAAGTGCCGTTAGAATAAATTATCGTAAAACAATAATTAAATCATGTTTTGCGACCATTTTAACATGTTCACCCTATCCTATCGACTGGAGACACCATGAAAACCCTGCTTGCCTCACTCGTTTGCAGCACCGCCTTCTTGCTCGGCGGCACCGCCCGCGCGCATGACTTGAACGCCATGCTGCAGCAGGCGCTGGCCGACAAGAGCGTGCCGGCCATGGCCATCCTGCTCATTCGCGACGGCAAGATCGATGCGCAGGCGCAGGCGGGCGTGCGCGCCAACGACGGCCATGACGCCGTACGCGCCGATGACGTGTGGAATATCGGCTCCGACGGCAAGGCCATGACGGTGACCCTGATCGCGCGCCTGGTGGAACGGGGCGTGCTGTCGTGGGATGCGCCGCTGTCCAGCATGCTTCCCGCGCTGAGCGCCGGCATGCGCGCCGAGTACCGCGACGTCAACCTGATGGACTTGCTGGCGCACCGCGCCGGTTTACCGCCCAATCCGGACGAGGACTGGATCAATTCCACCTACACGGATGCGCGCTCCTTGCCCGTGCTGCGCCTGGAATACGCACAGCGCGCGCTGGCCGACGCGCCGGTGGCCGCACCGCGCGGCGAATCGCATTATTCGAACAGCGGCGCCATGATCGCCGCCGCCATCGCGGAGCGGATCACGGGCAGGACCTATGAGGAACTGATGCAGGCGGAAGTATTCGGCCCGCTGGGCATGCAGGCCGCGTTCGGTCCCACGGTGCGCGGACAAAACCTGGGCCACAAGGAAGGCAAGCCGATCGCCGGCTTGATGGCCAGCAACCCGCTGATGATGGCGCCCGATGGAGAAATTCACCTGAGCATGGCTGACTGGGCCAAGTTTGCGCTCGATCAACTGCAGGGCGAAAAAGGCAAGGGCAAGCTGCTGAAACAGGAAACCTATGTCTTGCTGCACACGACCCAAGGCGACACGAACGCGGCCCTGGGCTGGGGCGTGATGCATTTCCCGCCCCAGGCGCCGCAGCGCGTGCTGACCCACCTGGGCTCGAACGGCTACTGGCACGCGCTGATCGCGCTGGCGCCCGGCAGCGGCGACGGCTTGCTGATCGCCGCCAACGCGGGTGAAGGCAGCAGCGCCCAGGCCAGCCAGCAGCAGATGGCGAAAACCATCATGGCCGGCTTCGGCAAGGCGGGGAAATAATTACGCGGTGTGCAACTTCATGGTCGCCGCCTCGAACTTGCCCTCGACGATCAGCGGCATGACTTGCAAGGATTTGTCGATCGCCTGCTCGATCAGCTCCTGGTCTTCGCGGCGCGGGCGGTGCAGCACGAAATCGGCTACCTGCTGCTGCAGGCTCAGGGTGCGCGGATGGCCGATGCCCAGGCGCAAGCGCCAGTAATCCTGCGTGCCCAGCGCGGCCGTGATGTCCTTCAAGCCATTATGGCCGCCGGCCGAGCCGCCCTTCTTCAGGCGCGCGATGCCGGGCATCAGATCGAGTTCGTCGTGCACGACCAGCACTTCATCGGCGGCGATCTTGAAGAAACGCGCCAGCGCGCCCACGGACTGGCCCGAGCGGTTCATGAAGGTCAGCGGTTCGAGCAGCCAGACTTCGTTGCCGCCGATGGAGGTCTTGGCCAGCATGGCGTTGTAGCGCGAATCGCGCTGCAAGCGCGTGCCGGGCAAGCTGTTGGCGAGGTTGCCCACCAGCCAGAAGCCGGCATTGTGACGGGTTTGTTCGTATTCGGGTCCCGGGTTGCCGAGGCCGACGATCAGGCGTATGGGCATGGCTGTGTCTGCAGTGTAAAAACGTATTATCGGTGAAAACAGGCAGAAAAAAACCCGTCCGGAGCGAACCGGACGGGTTTTTCCTTGCGACTACCGCATTGCTGCGGCGGCAAAATTACTTCTTGTCAGCAACAACTTCAGCAGCAGCGGCTTCAGCAGCAACGTGGCCAGCCGGTACCGAAGCGGTAGCGATGGTCAGGTTGGCGCCGTGGGTGACCGCGGTCACGCCAGCTGGCAGGACCAGGTCGCCAACGTGCAGCGAGTGACCGACGTCGATGTTCGACAGGTCAACGTTGATGAATTCTGGCAGTTGGCCTGGCAGGCACGAAACTTCGATTTCGTTGGCTACGTGGCTGATGGTCGCGCCGTGCAGTTTGACTGCTGGGGAAACGTCAGCGTTCGTGAAGTGCAGAGCAACTTTCACGTGGATAGCTTGCTTAGCGTCAACGCGTTGGAAGTCAGCGTGCAGAACCAGTTGTTTGTATGCGTGGACTTGGAAGTCGCGCAACAGAACTTGCTGGGAAACGCCGTCGATTTCCAGGTCCAGGATCGACGAGTGGAACACTTCTTTTTTCAGCGCGTGGTACAGGGCGTTGTGATCCAGCGAGATCAGCACTGGGGCTTCAGCGCCACCGTAGACGATACCAGGGGTTTGGCCGGAAATGCGCAGGCGGCGGCTCGCTCCGGAACCTTGCAATTCGCGTTTAAATGCGATAACTTTCATGTGAAACTCCAAGAAGAACAAGGCTTGCGCCTTGTGTTATGAAGATTCCCGCGACCAGGAATCTTCGAAAATGGGCGCATACGCGCCCCGAAAACTAAAATACTACGGCGCAACAGGCAAAAAGCCGGTCGCGCCGCAGGTGACGTCTGTTGCTGCTCTTGTCGAATTAATCGATAAAGAGGGAAATAACCGAATCGCCCTTGATGATGCGCTTGAACGTCTCGGCCAGCAGCGGCGCGCACGTCAATTGACGGATCTTGCCGCAGGCCAGGGCCGCTTCGGACAGGGGGATCGTGTCGGTCACGACCAGCTCATCGAGTGGCGAGGCCGAAATACGGTCAATCGCCGGGCCCGACAGCACCGCGTGCGTGCAATACGCCACGACTTTTTTCGCGCCGCGCTCTTTGAGCACTTCGGCAGCCTTGGTCAGGGTGCCTGCCGTGTCGACCATGTCATCCATGATCACGCAGTTGCGGCCTTCGACTTCACCGATAATGTTCATCACTTCCGACACGTTCGCTTTTGGACGACGCTTGTCGATGATGGCCAGGTCGCAGCCCAGGCGTTTTGCCAGGGCGCGCGCACGTACCACACCGCCGACGTCCGGCGACACCACCAGCAGATCCTGGTAGTTTTTCTTTTGCAGGTCGCCCAGCAAAATTGGCGAAGCGTAGATGTTGTCGACTGGGATATCGAAGAAACCTTGAATCTGGTCAGCGTGCAGGTCCATGATCAGGACGCGCTCGACACCGGCTTCTTCCAGCATGTTCGCCACCACCTTGGCCGAAATTGCCACACGCGCGGAGCGTGGACGACGGTCTTGGCGGGCGTAGCCGAAGTAAGGAATCGCGGCGGTGATGCGGCCAGCGGAAGCACGTTTCAAGGCATCAACCATCAGCATGATTTCCATCAGACTGTCGTTGGTTGGAGCACAGGTGGATTGCAAAACAAAAACATCCTTGCCGCGTACGTTTTCGTTAATCTCGACCATTACTTCGCCGTCGGAGAATTTCGAAACGTTTGCTTTACCGAGAGGGATGCCGAGGTTTTTTGCGACCCCCTCTGCCAACGCTGGATTCGCGTTGCCGGTAAAAACCATCAGGTTTTCGTAAGCCATGGGAGTCCCAAGAGGTGATATAGAAGTCTTGAAAAGCACTAACCGGGCATAGGCCCGGTCAGTCATTGTTTAGAATATGCCGCGTGGCGACATATCTGCTTTTTCCCGTACTGGACGCCAACTTCGCATCGACAGACTACGGTGAAATGGTGGCAGGGGAAGAAGGATTCGAACCTTCGCATGCTGGAATCAAAATCCAGTGCCTTAACCAGCTTGGCGATTCCCCTACGTTACTGACTGCTTGCCGTCATGTTGGCCAGTATTATACCGACTATTTGACGCTAAGCAAAATCTTTTTTTGCTCTTTACAACATTGTGAGCATCGGGTGGCGATTCAGCGCTTTTGCCTTCCAGGCGATCCAGACTGGTGGCACATTGCTGAGCACCGCATCCGCTTCTTCCTGACTGCCAAACGCACTAAACACACAAGCACCGGAACCAGTCATCCTGGCCTCACCGTAAGCACCCAGCCATTCTACCGCATCTGCTACCGGCTTGAAAAGACTGCATGCCACTTGCTGTAAATCATTCTTACCAAACCCGCCCGCATCGTTTCCTTCTGCGAGGTACCTGGAAAAGTCCGCTATTGTGACGGGTTCGGTATTTCTCGTCAAGCCTTCCGCGCAAAAAATTGCGGAGGTAGGCACTTGCACGCCCGGCTCGATCACCACATACCAGCATTCGGGCGTGGCGACGGGCTGCAGGGCCTCGCCCACGCCTTCGGCAAAGGCGTTTTCGCCAAAGATGAAAAACGGGATATCAGCGCCCAGCGGCAAGCCCAGCGCCATCAATTCCTCGCGGCTCAAGCCCGCTTGCCAGAGGCGGTTCAAGGCCATCAGGGCCGTGGCCGCGTCGGACGAACCGCCCCCCAGGCCGCCGCCCATGGGCAGCACCTTGTCGATGGTGATATCGACGCCGCGCGGCAAGGCGCCCGTGCGGCGCAGCACTTCCGCCTGCAGCAGTTTCGCGGCGCGGATGATCAAGTCCTGCTCTTCCGGCACGCCGGCCAGCGCCGTCACGCGGCGGATCAGCGTGTCGTCGCGCAGCGCGAAGTGCAAAGTGTCGCCATGGTCGAGCAACTGGAACACCGTCTGCAGCAGATGGTAGCCATCGGCACGGCGGCCGTTAACGTGCAGAAATAAGTTCAGCTTGGCGGGAGCCGGGCAATGATTCAGGGTCGTCAATGTCATGGTGCAGGTGTGGATGGGGCGGCATCGAGCACGATGCGCAGCGAGACGGCATCGGCCTGCGCGCTGGTGGTGCGTTCGGCATCGATACGCCGCGGTTGGGGCAAGGCGCCCGGTGTATTCTCAGCAGCATCTTGCCACGACACATAGCGCAAGCGCCAGCCGTCTTTGGTTGTCACGCTGTCATTGGCCGGTGACGCGACGAAGCGCTTGCCATCGGCGCCCACGGCATAACCTTGCAGCCAGTCGCGCAAGCCCGACACAGGCAGGGACCAGCCCAGCATCTGCGCGCTCAGGGTATCGACATCGGGCGCGCTGCGCGGCGCCTTGCCGCTTTGCGTCAACACGGCCTGCTGCGGCGTGACGGCGATCGTCGCCAGGGTGCTGCCGACGGGCGTATACAGGGTCACATCCGTGCGCGCGGCCGTCTGCAGCCAGTTGAAATTGACGGTGGCCGATTCGGGCTTGTCATCCTTCTGGTACACGACGTTCAAACGGCCCGTCAGCTCCACCTGTTCGCGGTAGGGCGCGACGGCTTTGCCCGATGGCGCGGCGCCGGATGAAAAGGGGGAAGTCAGGGTCGAGCAGGCCGAGAGGGCCAGGCACAGGACAGTCAGGGGCAGGAAATGTTTGGACATGGGTTTGGACATGGGCACAAGGAAAAACCAGCGCCATGGCGCTGGTTTCTCATAGTTGAGTTAATCGGTTCAATCACAAACTGACATTCAAGCGCGCCAGGGTGCTTTTCAGTGCATCGTTTTTCGGATCCTTGCCTTGCGCCTCGCGCCACAGCTTTTGCGCTTCGGCCTTGTCGCCCTTCTGCCACAGCACTTCGCCCAGGTGGACGGCGATTTCCGGGTCGCTGCGCACGGCATAGGCGCGGCGCAGCGCGCTTTCCGCGGCGGCCAGGTTACCCATGCGGAACTGCACCCAGCCCATGCTGTCCATGATGAACGGGTCGCCCGGCGCCATCTGCAAGGCTTTTTCGATCAGTGCATGGGCTTCCGGCAGGCGGATGCCACGTTCGGCCAGCGAGTAACCGAGGGCGTTATACGCGTGCTGATTGTCGGGCGCCAGCGCCATCACGCGGCGCAGGCTCGCTTCCATCAGCTCGAGTTTATCCAGGCGCTCGGCCAGCAAGGCATAGTCGTACAGCAGTTCCGGATTATCGGGGAAGCGCAGCAAGGCGTTTTCCAGCACCGTATAGGCGCTTTGCACGTAGCCGGCATCGCGCAGGAATTGCGCGTCGACCAGCAGCACCTGCGCCTGGCTTGCCGGATCGTCCGTTTCGATTTCCGTCAGCGCCTTGCGCGCCGCATCGAGATTGCCGCCACGGGCGATCAGCTGGGCGCGGCGCAAACGCGCCTCGACATAACCGGCGGACGCACTGTTGTCGATCTTGTCCAGCCAGGCGATGGCGCCGGCCGTGTCGCCGCGCGTTTCGGCGATCTGCGACAGTATCATCAGGGCCTTGAACGGATCGCGCGCGTCGCCAGGGGATTTGTCGAGCACGGCCAGGAAGCGCTTGAAGTACTGCTCCGCGCCCTTGGTATCTTCCAGCTGCAACGCCACGATGCCGAGCGCATACAGGCCGCCCAGGTTGTCGGGCTGACTTTTCAGCAGCAGCAGGAATTGGTCGCGCGCCGGCTCCAGCTGTTTTTGCTCGACCAGCAGGCGCGCATACGCGCCGCGCACCTCGACAGCGTCCGGATTCTTTTGCAGGAAGGCGGCCAGCACCTTGCCTGCCGCCTCGGGTTCGCCCGTCACCTGCGCCAGGGTCAGCGCGGCCAGCTCGGAGTTCGGCTTGATCGCCAACGCCTTGTTCGCTTCGCCGATGGCGCGTTCACGCTCGCCTATCGACAAGGCGCCCTGCGCCAGCACCAGGTGGGCTTCGAACATGTCCAGGTAGGGCTGCACCAGGCGCGTCACCATCGAATAGGCATACAGCTTGTCATTCGAACGCGACAGGATTTGCTGCATCTGGAACAGGGCCACGCCGCGCGCGCCCGGCGGTGCATTGGCCAGGCGCTCGGCAAAAATCGGTTCCGCTTCTTCGATCTTGTCCGTCAAGACGACGAAGCCGAGGAAGAACTGGGTCGCCTCATCCGATTCGGGCGCCAGCTCGCGCCACAGGCGGATGGCCGCCAGCGCTTCGCCGCCCTGCTTGGCGGCCAGTGCCATTTCGGAGGCGCGGCGCGCCAGGCGCGGATCACGCGTCTGCTGCGCCGCCACCATCATCGTCACGTACGGCCCTTGCCACTGGCCGCTCTTGAATTCCATTTCAGCCTTGGTCAGCTTGTACAGCAAATCGCTGCTCAACTCGACCTTGGGCAGCTTCTCGCCCTTGGCGTCGTCGCCGGACTCGGTACCGGGCGCCGGCGGCGCGGCGGCCGCAGCGGGGCTGGCCGCCCCATCGGCAGGGGCAACAGGCGTCTGTGCCATGGCATGCGTGGCCATCAGGGCGGACAAGGTTACAATGGCGAAAGCGTTTTTCAAAGGCTGATCCTGGCTAAACGGCAAAGTTTGATTCTACGCCCAACGCGGCTATCGCGTACTTCACGTATGTAACGAAATATATACGTCGTGGCGGCGTAGCGTGCCCGGGCCAGCCATCGGCCGGCGACCCGCCTGTTTTTTACCCGGTTTTCCACCATTCGAGCCCTATGCCAGAATTGCCAGAAGTCGAAGTCACACGGCGCGGTGTCGCGCCCCACATCGAAGGGCGCGCCGTGCGTGCCGTCGTGCTGCGCCGCGACGGCCTGCGCTGGCCCTTCCCCCCGGCCCTGGGCGAACAATTGTCGGGGCAGACCATCGGCCTGACGGGGCGGCGCGGCAAATACCTGCTGATCCACTTCCGCCACGGCACCCTGATCATCCACCTGGGCATGTCGGGCCATTTGCGCGTACTGCCCACAGGGACGGAGGCGCAAAAGCACGACCATTTCGACCTCGTCGTGGAAGACGCGGACGGCAGCAGCCAGGTGCTGCGCATGACGGATCCGCGCCGCTTCGGCGCCGTGCTGTGGCATGACGAGGCCGACGGCCCGCTGGATGGCCACGCGCTGCTGCGCGGCCTGGGCACGGAACCGCTGGAAGGCGGCTTTACGGGCCAGCTGCTGTTCGAGAAAACGCGCAACAAGGGCACCAACATCAAGCAGGTGCTGATGGCGGGCGACATCGTCGTCGGCGTGGGCAATATCTATTGCTCCGAAAGCCTGTTCCGCGCGGGGATCAACCCGAAGACGCCAGCCCGGCGCATCGGCCTGGCCCGCTATGAGAAACTGGCGCAATCGATCCGCGACGTGCTGGCCGAAGCCATCGTGCAGGGCGGCAGCACCCTGCGCGACTTCATCGGCGTCAACGGCCAGTCCGGCTACTTCCAGCAGACGTATTTCACGTACAACCGCGCGGGCAAGCCATGCCGCGTGTGCGGCGCGCCGATACGGCAAATCGTGCAGGGACAGCGTTCCACGTTTTACTGCGTGAATTGCCAGAAATAGCCACACTCACAGAGGGAGCCAGATGGTCAGAGACTTGGAACAATACAGCGCATGGCGGCAGGACGTGCAGGCCGCCTTGCAGGCATACCGGCAAGCCGCCAGCGCGGCGGGCCTGGTCGACGGCGCCTCCGCGCTGCGCCTGGCGCGCTGTGGCTCCCGTCTGACTGACGACCGCCTGTCCGTGGCCTTCGTGGCGGAATTCTCGCGCGGAAAATCCGAGCTGATCAACGCCATCTTCTTTGCCGGCTATGGCCAGCGCATCCTGCCCTCGGGCGCGGGCCGCACCACCATGTGCCCCACCGAGCTGCTGTACGACGCGGCCTGGCCGCCATCGATCCGGCTGCTGCCCATCGAGACGCGCGCCCAGAACCTGTCGACCAGCGACTACCGCGACCTGCCCGCCGCCTGGACCGTCCTGCCCCTGAACATCGAGGCGGGCGGCGACATGCAGGAAGCCATCCGCCAGGTCAGCCTGACGAAAAAAGTCAGCGTGGCAGAAGCGGCGCGCTACGGCCTGTACGATGCCGACGACGCGGACGCCCCTGCCATGCTCGACGAGGACGGCCAGGTGGAAATCTCCATGTGGCGCCACGCCATCATCAACTTCCCCCATCCGCTGCTGAAACAGGGCCTGGTGATTCTCGACACGCCCGGCCTGAACGCCATCGGCACGGAACCGGAACTGACCCTGAACCTGATCCCGAATGCGCACGCGGTGCTGTTCATCCTGGCGGCCGACACGGGCGTCACGCGCAGCGATATCGAAGTATGGCGCAACCATATCGGCGCCGGCGCGGGGCGCCTGGTAGTGCTCAACAAGATCGACAGCATGTGGGACGAATTGCGCGGCGATGCCGAGGTGGCGCAAGCCATCGAACGCCAGCAGGCCAGCGTGGCGCACCTGCTGACACTGGATGCGGGCCAGGTGTTTCCCGTCTCGGCGCAAAAGGCCCTGGTAGGCAAGATCAACCATGATGCGGCGCTGCTGGAAAAGAGCCGCTTGCTGCCGCTGGAGACGGCCCTGTTCGAGGAGCTGATCCCCGCGCGCAAGGACATCATCCGGCGCCAGCTGGCGTTCGACCTGGACGCCATCGAGGCGGCGCAGCAGGTGCAGGCGGCGGCCCGCGCGCGCGGCATCGCCGAGCAGCTGCACGAGCTGCACAGCCTGCGCGGCAAGAACCAGAGCGTGATCGCGCACATGATGCGCCGCGTCGATATCGAGAAGAAGGAATTCGACAGCAGCCTGTTCAAGCTGCAGGCCACGCGCGCCGTGTTTACCCGCCTGTCGACGGAACTCTATACAAGCTTGGGCATGGATATCGTGCGCAACGATATCGATGGCGTACGCGCCGCCATGCAGCGCAGCCGCTTTTTCACGGGCTTGCGCGAAGCCGTGCGCCAGTATTTCGAGCGCATCACCCGGAACCTGGACCGTTCGGAAGGCAAGACGGCCGAGATCACGGAAATGATGAACGTGATGTACCGAAAATTCGCCACCGAACATGGCCTGGCGCTGGCCTTGCCGATGCCGTTTTCGCTGGCCCGCTACCGCCAGGAGATCGCCGATATCGAAGCCGTGTATCACAAGCAGTTCGGCACGGCCACCTTGCTCACCACCAGCCGGGTCGTGCTGATGGAGAAATTCTTCGACACCATCGCCTCGCGCGTGCGCCGCAGTTTCACCAACGCCAACGACGACGCCAGCGCCTGGCTGAAAGTCATCATGGCGCCCCTCGAAGCGCAGATCGTCGAGTACAAGGAACAGCTGAAACTGCGCTTTGCCTCGATCCAGCGCATCCACGATGCCACGGGCAGCCTGGAACAGAAAATCGCCGGCTTCGAAGCCAGCCTGGCGGCGCTCGAACGCGACAAGGCGCAGCTGGCGCAATTGCTCGCTGCCTTGCGCACGGCCAGTGCCACATAAGACACGCAACAACACGCCACAAGATACTGGAACCCTGCATGAAACGTCTGCTGCATCCGCTCTCGCCCGCCACGGGCGTGGCCCCCATTGAAGATTATATCGACCCGACTTTTTCCGCCACCGTCATCGCCTGGCAAAAGCAGCATGGCCGCCATGCGCTGCCGTGGCAAAACACGCGCGACGCCTACCTGATCTGGCTGTCCGAAATCATGCTGCAGCAAACGCAGGTCACCGCGGTACTCGGCTACTATGCGCGCTTCCTCGAACGCTTCCCTACCCTGCGCGATCTGGCCAGCGCCCCGGTGGAAGACGTGATGGCGCAGTGGAGCGGCCTCGGTTACTACACGCGGGCGCGCAACCTGCACAAGTGCGCGCAGCGCGTGGTGGCCGAATACGACGGCGTGTTCCCCAGCGACCCGGCCTTGCTGGCCGACCTGCCCGGCATCGGCCGCTCGACGGCGGCCGCCATCTCCGCGTTCTCCAGCGGCACACGCGCAGCCATCATGGACGGCAACGTCAAACGCGTCTTCGCGCGCACCTTCGGCATCGATGCCTATCCCGGCGAAAGACGGGTCGAGGAAGCCATGTGGCGCCGTGCCGAAACGCTGCTGCCGGAGACAGGTATCGAAGCCTACACGCAGGGCCTGATGGACTTCGGCGCCACCCTGTGCACGCGCAGCAGCCCCGATTGCGGCCGCTGCCCGCTGCAGCCGCGCTGCGTGGCCTACGCTACGGGCCGCACCAAGGATCTGCCGGTGCGCAAACCGAAGAAAACCAGCCCGGAAAAACACGCCGTCATGCTCGTCATCATCGACGATGGCCGGGTGCTGCTGGAACAGCGTCCCGGTTCCGGCATCTGGGGCGGCTTGCTGTCGCTGCCGGAACTCGATGGCCACGTGCTGGCCGGCGAGGACTGTCCGCGCGACATCGATCAGGAGCTGCTGGCGCACGCCGTGGCGCCGTTTGGCGCAATCGAAACGCAGGAACGACTGCTGCCCATCGTGCACGTGTTTACCCACTACAAACTGCACATCGTTCCCTGCCGCATCACCCTGGCGCGCCGCCTGGCGCTGGCCGGGGAAGCGACGCACGTCTGGTACGACGGCGCAAAAATTGCAGACGCGCCGCTGCCTGCCCCCATCAAGAAACTGCTGCTGGACCTGTTCGGCGATGCGCGTTCGGCGCAACGCAGCATGTTCTAGTGCGGCGTTTTGTACTGCTCGCGCTGGCGGCGCTGTGTCTGCACGGCGCCCAAGCGGCGAACGACCTGCCCGAGGTAAGAATTGGCGTACTGGCCTACAAGGGCGGCGACGCCGTGCAGCAGGACTGGTCGTACGTGACGCGCCACCTGCAAGCGAGCATTCCCGGCATCCGTTTCATCCTGGCCGACTACGACCAGGCGGGCCTGACGCGCGCCGTGCAGTCGCAATCGATCGCCTTTGCCATCACCAGCAGCGGCCATTACGTGGCGCTTGAACACAGCGATGGCGCCAGCCGCATCGCTACCCTGGAGTCGCCATGGACGGACTCGCCGCGCCAGGCCATCGGCTCGGCCATCGTCGTGCGCAGCGCGTCACCGCTGCACGACCTGGCCGACCTGGCTGGCAAGAACGTGATGGCCGTGGCGCCCGACGCCTTTGGCGGCTACCAGATCGCCGCGCGCGAATTGCGCGAAGCGGGCATCGATCCCGCGCATGATTTTGCCAGCCTGCGCTACAGCGGTTTTCCGTCGCAGCAGATCATCGACGCCGTGCGTGCGGGGCGCATGGATGCGGGCATCGTGCGCACCTGCCTGCTCGAACAGATGGTCGCGCGCGGCGAAGTGCGCGCCGAGGAACTGCGCGTGATCACCACGCGCCCGATTCCCGGTTTTCGCTGTGCCAGCTCGTCGCGGCTGTATCCGGACTGGCCCTTCGTGGCCCTGCGCCAGACGCCGCCCGCGCTGGCGAAAAAAGTGGCGCAAGCCCTGCTGGCCATGCCCCGCACGGAGGAAGGCTACAGCTGGACGGTACCCAGCGATTACCAGATCGTCGATGAACTGTTCCGCGACCTGCGCATCGGTCCCTACGCCTACCTGGACAAGCTGACGTTCGAAACGGCGCTGCGCCGCTACTGGGGCTGGATGCTGCTGGTGCTGGCCCTGCTGGTGGCCTGGGCCGTGCACACGGTGCGCGTGGAATACCTGGTCAGCCGGCGCACGGAGCAACTACGCGCCGCCCAGCACCAGCAGCGCGCGCTGGAAGAGCAGGCGCGCCAGCGCCAGGCCACGCTAGACCACACGGCGCGCCTGGCGATTCTGGGCGAAATGGCCAGCGCCATCGCGCATGAATTGAACCAGCCGCTGGCCGCCATCGGCAATTTCGCGCGCGGCATGGCGCGCCGCATCACGGCGGGTCGGCTCGATGCGGCGCCCCTGCTCGACGGCGCGCAGGAAATCGCCACGCAAAGCGAACGCGCGGGCGCCATCATCCGTCACATTCGCGCGATGGCGCAAAAGCGTCCCGCGCACAGCACCGCCTTCGCCCTGGCCGACGCCGTGGAGCAAGCCGTGGCCCTGTTCCGCGCAGCCCATCCGCAAGCCAATATCAGCTGGTGCCACGAGGCGGTCAGCGCGGCACCGCGCGTGCTGGCCGACCCGCAGCAAGTGCAGCAGGTGCTGCTCAATTTACTGAAAAATGCGCTCGATGCGCAGCTGGAAAACGGCAATCCGCAGCACCCCATCGGCGTGCTGCTGCACCGCGAAAACGGCGCCTGCACGGTGGCCGTGCGCGACGCCGGCTGCGGCCTGGAAGCGGCGCAGATGGCGCGCCTGTTCGAACCCTTCTTTACCACCAAGGCCGAAGGCCTGGGCCTGGGCATGTCGCTCAGCAAAAGCATCATCGAATCGTTCGGCGGCAGCCTGTCGGCGCACGCCAACGCCGATGCACCGGGCTTGACGGTCTGGTTCCGCCTGCCCGAAGATACCGGCCTGGGAGCCAACAAGGAAACACCATGAATGAAAGCGATGCGATCATCTTTGTCGTCGACGACGACGCCGCCATGCGCCGCTCGCTGGCCTATCTGTTCGATTCGGCCGGCTGGAAGGTCGAGACGTTCGAGTCGGCGCGCGACTTCCTGCAGCGCTACGCTGGCCATGTGCCGGGCTGCCTGCTGCTCGACGTGCGCATGCCTTTGATGAGCGGACTGGAACTGCAACAGGAGTTGAACAATAGGACCGGGCACGCCATCTCCCTGCCCGTGATTTTCCTCAGCGGTCACGGCGACCTGGCCATGGCCGTGCAGACGATGAAGGCGGGCGCCTGCGATTTTTTGGAAAAGCCGTGCAAGGACCAGGTATTGCTTGACGCCGTCAGCCGGGCCGTGGCCCGCAGCGTGGAAGAAAGCCGCAGCGCCGCCAGCGCGAATACGGCGCAATCGGCGCTGGCCAGGCTCACCGCGCGCGAGCGCGAAGTGGCGTTGCTGATGGCCGAAGGCAAAGCCTCGAAAGTCATCGCCCGCGAGCTGGGCATCAGCGACAAGACGGTGCAGGTGCACCGCCATAACACGATGGAAAAACTGGGCCTGCATTCGGCAGCCGAGGTAGCCCGGCTGCTAATGGCCGGCGGCGAAATCTAGAACACCCAACCCAACCTACTGCGCGTCGTGATTTGCGGCCTGCGATGCTCACTGTGCATTCGCACAGCTACGCTTCTCGACCGCACCTCCCTTCCGCTCGCTACGGTTTTGTTGAGCGTTCGTTAAGCCCGCACGATACGCGCCGGCAGCCCCTGCCGCACCGACGTGCCCGAGACGGGATCGACAAACACGTTCTTGTCGCTGCGGCTCGGGTCCGTCAATCCCAGGTCATTCAGGTTGATGCCGGCGCCGATGGCCGGTTCATCTGGCTGGCGCAGCTTGCCGATACGGTGGGCGCGCGCACCGTGCTCCTTGTGGCCGAAACCGTGTTCGACGGCGATCACGCCCCGCTGCACGCCATGGCGCAGCATCACCGTGGCCCTGGCCCTGCCTCCCGGCGTTTCCAGGTAAATGGCATCGCCATTTTCCAGCTTCAAGCGCGCCGCATCGTCGGGATGCACGGCGACCGGGTTGTCCGGATGGATGCCGCGCAAGCGCCGCGCACCGATGCTGTAGGAGTTCTGCAGCGCCGATTTAAAGCTGATCAACTCGAACGGCCACTCGCTGGCCGGATAGGTTTTGCGCACGGGCGTGCCATCGGCAAACGCCGCCACTCGCCACGCGGGCGTGCCGGGGAAACGCTTGCCGCTCAAGCTGTTCTTGCTCACGCCCAGGCCTTCGTTGTACAGCATCATCGGTTTCAGATAGCGGTGCGTGGACCAGTCCTGCGGATACGGCGCCTCGTCGATCACGGGTACAGGAGCTGCCGGCGCCTTGGGATTCGCCGGTGGCGGCAGGCGCAGGCCGAACATTTCGCCATAGCTCTGGTAGCGCCCTCCCCGCGCCAGCATGAAGGCCACCTTGCGCCACTCTTCCGGCTTCAGGGTGCGCTCCAGTTCGGGGCGGATGCGGCCCACGCCGGACAAATCGATATCGTCGTCGCTGGCCTCCGGCACGGCCGTCTTGCCCTGCCAGGCGATGTTGGCGCCGCCGCGCAGATACCAGTCTTCCGCGCGCTGCAGGGGGAAGCGCTGGCCATCCATGTCCTGCAAGGCATCCGGACCGAAACCGGGCAAGTCCATCGTTTTCGCCAGCGCGATGAAGAACGATTCCATGCAGATGGTCTGGCCGTCCGGCGTCTTTTGCACGCGCGGTTCGACCACGGGCCAGCGCGCCGTGCTCATTTTGACGGGCATGCCGCCCCAGGCGCCAGCCCAGCCCCAGCTTTCGTACAGCAAGGTGTCGGGCAACAGGTAGTCGGCAAACGCCGAGCTTTCATTGATGAAGGGGTCGATGGCGACGATCAGGGGAATCTTCTTCGGATCGGCCAGCTCTTTGCCGATCTGCGCGCGCAAGCCCGTGATGCCGTAGACGGGATTGCAGCTCCACAGAATCAGCGCCTTCAGGGTGTACGGGTAGCCGTTCATGGCGCTGGTCAGCCACTCGGTGGCCAGCGCGGGCGCATTCGGATACCACGGCGCCTTCGCCGGATACGCCTTGCCCGCTTCTTTCTTCAGCTTGAATTCCGAGGTTTTTTCATACGGCACATTGCGCCCGATCGGCATGCCGGCCGCCTTGATCTCGCCGTCGAAACTCTCGAGGTTATAGCGCGGCCCAGGCCCCGCATCCTTGAAGCTGCCGCCGTTGACCAGGGTGCCGCCCTTGCGGTTCAAATTGCCGATCAGGGTATTGAGCATGACCAGCGCATACGCGTTATAGAAGCCCGCACCCGACATCATGCCGCCGTGCGCATTGACGGCGGCGCGCTTGCCATGGCTGGTGAGTTCCTGCGCCAGCCCTTCGATGATGTGGCGCCCTATGCCGCAGGCGGCCGCGTAATCATCCATGCTGTGGCGCTGCGCTTCCTCGTTGAGCATCGTCATGGCCGTCTTCAGGTGCAGCGGTGCGCCCGCCACGTCCAGCGGGCCGTCGAAGAACAGGCGCGCCTCGCCCTTGGCGGCATTGTGCGGCACGATCGCTTGCGTGGCGGCGTCGATCACGCAAAAGGCGTCGCCATCCTTGTAGCGCTCTTCTTCCGGCAGCTCCACCGCGCCGATATCCGACGCCCGCAGGTAGCGGCCATCGCGCGGATGGCCCTTCTCGTTGATGATCAAATGCGTGGCATTGCACCAGGCGGCTTCGCCCGCCGCTTCCGCCACCTTCAGGTTCGGCTGCACGAGGAAGTTGCGGTCATAGCGTTCGTGTTCGATGATCCAGCGGATCATGGCCATGGCCAGCGCGCCATCCGTGCCCGGCTTGATCGGCACCCAGCGGCTGCGGTCGCCCGCGGCAAGGCTGTCCGCGTTTGTCAGCACGGGGTCGACAACGACGTAACTGAATTCGCGCTTGCCAGAGCGGGCCTTGGCGATCAGGGTACCCTGGCGCTTGAACGGGTTGCCCGCATTGCCCGGCGCCGTGCCGACGAAAATGCAGAACTCCGTGTTTTCCAGGTCCACTTTCGCGTGCGGCATCTTCTTCATGTCGCCGAACATGGCGCCCGAGCCGCTGCGGTAGGCGCCGCCGCAATACGAACCGTGGTTGACCAGGTTCAAACTGCCGTATGACTGCTTGAAAAAGCGCGTGCCGAACGCCAGGCGGCCATCGTCGGTACTGCACATCAGGCCCACCTGGTTCACTTGCGGGCCCAGTTCCGGCTGCGCCGGATCGATCGGCTTTTCCAGCTCGCGCAAGGCGCGCAGCCCCTGCACGTGGCCTTCGCCAAACAGGTCGCCGCCTTCCGTCACTTCCTTCACCAACTGGTCGAAGGCGATCGGTTCCCACTGGCCGCCGCCGCGCGGTCCCACGCGCTTCATGGGCGCCAGCACGCGGAACGGCGACTCCATCTGTTCCAGCACGCCGTTGCCGCGGCCGCAAGCCGTCGAACGGCCCTTCAGCCCCTTTTCCTGGAAGCGCGACAGCGACACAAAGCTGTCGCGGATCGAGGTTTGATACGGCAGCGCCGGGTCGGCCGACAGGGGGCTGTAGGGATTGCCCGCCACGCGCAGCACCTTGCCGCTTTTTTTATCCAGGCGTACGCGCACGCCACAAAACGTGGTGCAGCCCATGCACATGGTGTAGCTCACTTGCTGGTCGGGATTGACCGTCAGCTTGCCCGTGGCCGTATCGACGGAAAACTCGGGCGGCAGGGAATTGCCATGCAGTTTCTGCACGGGTTTATCCTTGCCCAGCGCATGGTCGACCATGCGGCCGGCCGTGGTGGAAAAGCTGGCGGCAAACGCGGCCAGGCCGCCGCCAATGGCGCCGTAGCGCAACAGCTTGCGGCGTTTTTCGTTTTCGTCGTCAGGGACGTCGTTATGTGCGTTGTTGTGTATTTGATCGTTCATTTTTGACTCCTCAGTGCGTGGCCATGGCGGAACGGCTGCGACCAGCGACGACGCGTCCCGCCCATGGCAAAAATTCCAGCATCAGCAACAGCAGCGCGATCCACAGGCCGGCCGTGCCAATAATGCCCAGCAAGCCATCGTTCCCCATCGGCAGGTGGTAGTCGTACAGGCCTGCGCCCGTCTTCGGAATCGTCTGGCCGCCGATAAAAATCGTCCAGCGCATCATCCAGGCGCTATGCAGCGCGATCAGGCCATTGGCCAGGCCACTCGTGGCCGGACGCCAGATGGCCAGCGCCATCGGCACGATGGCCGACAGCACGGCCCATACGGCCGTGAACTGCCATTGAGGCATGCCCGCCACCTGCGTAAAGGCCATGCTGTGGCTGGCGCTCACGCCGGAAAGACTGACGAACAGCCAGCCGCCGCCCAGTGCCAGCACCAGCGCCAGCGACAGGGCCAGCGCGCGGTTCAGCGATACTTCCAGCGCCTGGTCGCGGCCCGGCAGGAAGCGGTTGAACAGCAGCGCCAGGCCCACGGCCCCGACAAAGGCCGTGGCGGCAAATTGCGCCGGCAGGAAAGGCGTGAACCACAGGGGACGGGCACGCACCACCATCACTTCCATGCCCGTGTACAGGCCCACGACGAAGGCGGCGAGCAAGGTGAAGGCGGCGGCGACGCGAATGGCCCGCAAGGAAGCGGCGCCGCCGCGCCCCAGCAAGCGGTAGGCGAAGGCCAGGCGGTCCTGGCCCTGTCCCCGTGTGGCGAAGTCCACGCGCAGCGCCAGCCACGCGTACAGCATCAAACAGCCCAGATACAGGGGGATGAAGAACGAGCCCCACGACATCCACGACTGCGGCTGGAAGTAAATATAGAAATGGTAGAAGCGGCCCGGCCCGTGCAAGTCGGCCAGCAGCGCCACGGGCGCCGTCATGCCGCACACGAGGGATGCCAGCAGCGCGATGCGTCCCAGGCGTTCATACGCCTTGCGGCCAAAGACGAAGTACGGCAGCGTCAGCATGAAACTGCCATAACTGAGGCCGATGAGGAAAAAATACTGCACCGCCCACGGCAGCCATGCCGCTTCGCGCGTGACGTTGAGAATTTCGGTGATGTGGCTGTCCATGGTTTATTTCCCGTGTTTGCTCGGTTGCCAAAGAGTCGCTTCGCCCTCGACGTGGCCGGCAAAGCGCGTGTCCAGTCCCAGGTAAAACACGTGGGGCTGGGTGCCCTGCTCGGGTTTCAGCACCTTCACCTTGTTCTCGGTCAGCAGCTGGTGCACCACGCTGTCCGGGTCATTCAGGTCGCCGAAGATGCGCGCGCCGCCCACGCAGGTTTCCACGCAGGCAGGCAGCAAGCCTTCATCGACCCGGTGCGCGCAGAACGTGCATTTGTCGGCCTTGCCCGTTTCGTGGTTGATGAAGCGCGCGTCATACGGGCAGGCTTGCACGCAGTAGGCGCAGCCCACGCAGCGGTCGCCATCGACGACGACGACGCCATCCTTGCGCTGGAACGTGGCGCCGACGGGACAGACGGGAATGCAGGGGGGATTGGCGCAGTGGTTGCACAGGCGCGGCAGCATGTAGGTGCCGCAGCGGTTCTCTTCCTTGACTTCATAGGTCGAGACGACGGTGCGGAAGCTGTTTTCCGGCACGGCGTTTTCCATGATGCAGGAGACCGTGCAAGCCTGGCAGCCGATGCATTTCTGCACATCGACCACCATCGCCCAACGCTGGCCGCCTTCGCCCTTCGTTGCGGCCTTGCTGGGCAGCGGCGCGATGGCCGCCCCGATGGTTACGGCTGGCAAGGCGCGCAAGAAACTGCGGCGCGATTCAATCATGACACTCTCCTTGACTATGGGGCGGCAAGCCCTTGTTGACTTGCTGCCATGATAGAAAAGAAGTTGCCGTACGGATATTGGGGTGATCGGGTGGGGACCTAGATGATCATGCCAATTGACAGGGGGGAGGAATGGGGGTAATGCGCTTACAACTCGTCGAGCGAATACAGCCTGCGGTGCTCACGAATCGCGTAGCGGTCCGTCATGCCGGCGATGTAGTCGGCGATCTTGCGCGCCTGCTGCGTGACAGTGCCATCCCTGTCATGGCCAATAAGCTGATAGTCGGGCGGCAGCAGGGCCGGTTCGTCCATGAAGCTGTCGTACAGTTCGCGCACGATGCGGCTCGCCTTCACGCGCATGCGGTTGACCTGGTAGTGGCGGTACAGGTTCGCGCGCAGGAACCGCTTGAGCTCCGTCGCATCCTTGCGCATGGCGTCCGAAAAACGGATCAGCGGGGGACTGGCGCGCACTTCCCTGACGTCGCGCGGAGCGGCGTCCGCAATCAGGGAAGTCGACGTGACGATCAGATCGTCGGCCAGGGCCGTGATCAGGCGGCGCAGGGTTTCGTAGATGGCGCGCCGGCCCGACAGGCCGGGAAACGCCTGCTGCACGTCGCGCCACAGGCGGCCGAAGAATTCCACCTCTTCCAGCTGGGCGATCGTGATCAGGCCGGAGCGCAGGCCGTCGTCGATATCGTGGCTGTTGTAGGCGATTTCATCGGCCAGGTTGGTCAGCTGCGCTTCCAGGGTCGGTTGCGTGCGATCGATGAAGCGCTGGGCCACGGGGCCCAGTTCGCGCGCATGCGCCAGCGAACAGTGTTTCAGGATGCCTTCGCGCGTCTCGAACATCAGGTTCAAGCCATCGAAGGCGCCGTAGTGCTCTTCCAGGGTGTCGACCACGCGCAGGCTTTGCAGGTTGTGCTCGAAGCCGCCGTGCGCCTGCATGCACTCATTGAGCACGTCCTGGCCCACGTGGCCGAACGGCGTGTGGCCCAGGTCATGCGCGAGCGCGATGGCTTCCACCAGGTCTTCGTTCAGGCGCAGGTTGCGCGCGATGGAGCGGCCCACCTGCGCTACTTCCAGGCTGTGCGTCAGGCGGGTGCGGAACAAATCTCCCTCGTGATTGAGGAACACCTGGGTCTTGTACTCGAGGCGGCGGAAGGCAGAGGAATGGATGATGCGGTCGCGGTCGCGCTGGAACTGGCTGCGCGAGGCGTGCGGCGCCTCGGCAAAGCGACGTCCCTGCCCCTGTGCCGAATGGGCTGCGTACGGGGCGAGGAAGTCTTCGGGCAGCATGTTATTGCACTCCGGCGGCCAGGGTAGCCAGCACCAGTTCGTGGGGCGCGGACGTGATGTTCGGGCTGCCCAGGGGTTTCAACAGGATGAACTTGATGGCGCCGCCCTCGTTCTTCTTGTCCACTTCCATCAGTTCCAGCCAGCGCGCCACGCCCAGGTCCGGCGCCTTGACGGGCAGGCCGGCGGCGGCCACCAGCGCGCGCACGCGCTCCACGGCCGCCTGGTCGATATAACCCATGCGGCACGACAGGTCGGCCGCCATCACCATGCCGCAGCCGACGGCTTCGCCATGCAGCCAGTGGCCATAGCCCAGGCCCGCCTCAATGGCGTGGCCGAAGGTGTGGCCGAAATTCAGGATGGCGCGCAGGCCGCCTTCGCGTTCATCCTGGCGCACCACGTCGGCCTTGATTTCGCACGAGCGGGCGATGGCATAGGCCAGGGCGCCCTTGTCGCGCGCCATCAGCTTGGCCATGTTCGCCTCGATCCAGTCGAAGAAGGCGGCATCGATGATGGCGCCATGCTTGATCACTTCGGCCAAGCCGGCCGACAGCTCGCGCGCCGGCAGGGTTTCCAGGGTCGAGGTGTCGGCGATCACGGCGCGCGGCTGGTAGAAGGCGCCGATCATGTTCTTGCCCAGCGGGTGGTTGATGCCCGTCTTGCCGCCGACGGAGGAATCGACCTGCGCCAGCAGGGTGGTGGGCACCTGCACGAAGCCGATGCCGCGCATGTAGCTGGCGGCCGCATAGCCGGTCAGGTCGCCGATCACGCCGCCGCCCAGCGCCACCAGGGTGGTCTTGCGGTCGCACTTGTTGGTCAGCAGCGCGTCGAAGATCTGCATCAGGCTGGCCCAGTTTTTATATTCTTCGCCGTCCGGCAGGACGATGCTGATCACCTCGCGGCCATCGCTGGCCAGCGCCGCCTGCAGGCGGCCCAGGTACAGGGGGGCGACGGTGGTATTGGTGACGATGGCCACCTTGTGGCCGCTGATATGGCGCAGCAGCGCGTCGGCGTCGGCCAGCAGGCCGGGACCGATGGCGATCGGATAACTGCGCTCGTCGAGGTCTACGCTCAACAACATTTTAGATTGCTCGTTCATCGAAGGCTCTGCATGAATGACGCAGTTGGGCGAGGCCTCGCATTCGAGGCTGGCCAGCTGCATCAGGATGGTCTGAACCATCGATTGTACGTTAGGACGGCCCGTGTCGATCACAATGTCGGCCACTTCCATGTAATGGGGCTCGCGCTGGGACGTCAATTCTTCCAGCTTGCGGCGCGGGTCGGCCGTCTGCAGCAGCGGGCGGTTCTTGTCGTGGCTGGTGCGCGCGAGGATGTTGCTGACACTGGCACGCAGGTAGACGACCGTGCCCCGTTCCTTCAGGTAGGCGCGGCTGTCGGCGTTGAGGATGGCCCCGCCGCCGGTGGCCATGACGATGCCTTCCTGGGCGCTCAGGTCGCGGATGACCTCGGCCTCGCGCCGGCGAAAGCTGGCCTCGCCCTCGATTTCAAAGATCCACGGGATGGTCGCTCCCGTGCGTGCCTCGATTTCGTGGTCGGAATCGACAAAGCGCAAGCCCAGCTTGCGGGCCAAAATGCGCCCGATCGTGGTTTTGCCTGCGCCCATGAGGCCGACAAGAAAGATATTACTGTTGGAAATTTCGGACACTTTTTATATCAATCAGAAAATAAGCAGGCACCGCCTCTACGGCGCCCGTTTCCCCTTACGTCAAGGACAGGAGAATGTCAGTCTAAACGGGTAACTGGTGGCGTTACCCAGCGGCGTCGTCACTGTTACATTAAACGTGCTGACCACATTCGCTACACAATTTGTCGGCGTCAGGCTGTTAATTGTAACGGCATGCCGGCCTCCCTGGTTACCTTGAATGTTGCCTCCGGTACGGTCATCCACGCCAAGCGTGTTGTGCGGATAGATATTTTGTATGCTGTCCGGAGTGATGGATCCAACGCCATTGATCATATTCGTGATCGCGACCGTGGTCCCGGAGGGCATGGGGTTTTGATGCAAATCGCTGAATCTCAAGCTGAATTGACGCACTGCAGCGGCTGAAACGCTCCCAAGATCATAGGTGCTGCGATCCAGGCTGACCTGGGCCGACTGATCGAACAGCGTGACATTTTCGGGACGGCTGCCGCTCAGGAAGATGGCGATCTTCGCGAACAACGTCTTGCTGCCGTCCGAAGTGCTGGCGCAGATGGTGGCAAGACCGGGCCACAGGCTGTCGGCCGTGCCGCCATTGCTGACATCATTGCAGGGCGTGACAGGTGGATTGGTGGCCACACGCGGGTTCTGGCTGCGGAAGTCGACCGAGCAGCCGCCGTTCATGGTGGTGCAGCCGCCCATGCTGGACGAGCCGATGGCGCCCAAATTGCTCTGAAATGCCACCGGCGTGCCGTCAGGAACAGGGTTGCCCGCTTGGTCTGCCAGCAAGATAGTGACGATCGTGGCAGGGGTGCCTACGGGGCTATCATACGACCAGCCTTCCACGCTGGACTTGACGGAGCTGAGCGAAAACGCCGTTTGCACAGGCAAACCCGTCGTTACCAGGATGGAATCGGACAAGGTGGAAATGCCAGAGGCCAGGCTGGCCTTGACGCGGAAGGTGGTCGGGGTGGTGCCGGAACTCACGGTGGTGATGACGTCACCATTGGCATCCGTGGTGTCTTTCACTTTATTGAGCGTCATGCCAGGGCCGTTCAACAACGAAAACGTCACTTCCTGGCCGACCAGCGGTTTGTTGAAAGTATCGAATACGCGGAAAGTGAGCGTAGCCATTTCCGTGCGCGCTATGCCGCCCTGCCCTTGAATCACGATCGATTTACCTACCGGACTGACGCTGGAAAATTGTACCGATGCCGGCGCAACGCGGCCGATCGGCAGCGTCCCGTGATACATGGAAGCGCTACCCGCGACTGTGGCATTGACCATATCGTAGTCATTGCAACCCAGGTCGCGGAAAACAGCTGTGGCCTTGCCATTGACGACAGGCACGCCACTGGTCACGCTGGCCTTGCCGGCCTGCACGCAAGTCGAACTGAAATTTACCGTCTGGCCTGATCCCGTGTACAGGCTGCTGCCAGCCATGACATCAACCGTGACGTTGGTGGTGCCATAGGCCGGGATGCTTGCGGGCGAAAACCGCAGGTTCTCCGCACTCAGGTCGGTGGCTCCCAGCACATAATTGATCTGGCTGCTGGCAACGGCACCATTGGCCGTCGTGGTCGCCCGCAACGTGGCGGCGCCGCTGGCCGACAGACTGAAAGGACGCAGCGTTACGCTGGCCGTACCTGTCGCATCGGTCAGTGCCGTCCCTACCGATGGTGACATCACTGCCATGGTATTGTCAGTCGAGAATGCCACCAACACGTCGCTGATCGGTTTTCCGTTCAAATCGGTCACCAACGCCTTGGCCGTCAGCGGCGCGGCGCTCGACAGCGCGTTACTGGCGCTGCCGCCGTTAAGCAGCGATAGCGTCATTTTGGCGCCCGATGCCTGGGCCGCCTTGATGTCATAGCTCGCCTCGCCGCTTACCGTGGCGGTGCCCGCCGCGACAGTGGCCGTCAGCTTGCCGGCACCGGTGACCGACGCATTCAAGGCCGAGACGGTGATGCTGGCATAGCCCTTGGCGTCGGTCAGCGCCGTGCCGTTGGTTGACGACAACGATACCAGCGTGGCATCGGCTGAAAACGTGACCACGACATTGCTGACAGGAACGCCATTTTTATCGTTGACGAGCGCCTTGGCCGTCAGCGGCGTCGTGCTGCTCAATGCATTGCTGGGCTGGCCAGCGGCGTTCAACAGGCTTACCGTGACCGTCGCGGCCACGCCGCCCGTCGTGCCGCCACTGCTGCCGCCATCGATGGTCGGATCACCGCCACCGCCGCCACAGGCGGCCAGCAAGGCGCCCAGCGCCAGCAAGACCAGCCAATTCGATACCCGACTCCAATAAGTGTTGCTCCAAGATACATTCCGCATAGTCGCCATCAGTCCGCTTTCGTTTGCATTGTTACTTAAACGTAAAGATGTGACATTAACGTGTTGCTGGCCGATCTGCCACTATTTTCGGCGTAATAAACACCATCAGTTCGGTTTTTTCTTGACTGCGGCCCGTGCTGCGGAAAAAAACACCAAGTACGGGGATGTCGCCCAGCAGCGGCACCTTGCTGTCCGTGCCCCGCTCGGATTGCTGATAAATGCCGCCCAGCACCACCGTGCCGCCGTCTTCCACCATCACTTGCGTGCGCACGTGCTTGGTGTCGATGGCGAAGCCGGAGCGGGTTTCCTGGCCCACGCTATCCTTGTTGACGTCCACTTCCAGCACCACGTTGCCGTCCGGCGTGATCTGCGGCGTCACTTCCAGGCGCAGATTCGCCTTGCGGAAGGTGATCGACGTGGCGCCGCTGCTGGTGGCCACCTGGTACGGCAGCTCGATGCCCTGTTCGATCAGCGCCAGCACCTTGTCGGCCGTCACCACGCGGGGGCTGGAAATGATCTTGCCCCTGCCGTCCGCTTCCAGCGCGGACAATTCCAGGTTCAGAAAACGGTTGGCGGCCGCCGAAAACAGGCTCAGGGCGAAACTGGCCGGCTGCAAGCCATTGATACTGGCGGCCGGCAAGTTGACAAATTGCGTGTTCGGCACGAAGGCGCCGGCGCCGGCCACCGTTTGCCCCGTCGCCTCGCCCACGCCCTGGTAACTGCCGCCGATGGCCGCGCGGCGCCCGCTGCCGCCCAGGGAAAATCCGGGCACCTGGCCCGCCGCCAGGCGCTGGTCCGTAAAACCCAGGCGCGCGCCCAGGTTGCGGCTGAAACTGTCATTCGCCTCGACGATGCGCGCCTCGATCATCACCTGCCGCGTGGCAATATCTGTCTTGGCGATCAGTTGACGGATCTGCTCCAGGCGCGCCGGCACGTCGGTGACGAACAGCTGATTCGTGCGCGGCTCGATCAGCACGCTGCCACGGCGCGACAGCAGGCGGCTGCGCCCTTCTCCCGCGTCCAGGGCGAACACCGTGCGGAACGCTTCGGCCTTCTGGTAATTGAGCTGGAAGATGGCTGACTGCAAGGGTTCCAGTTCCGCGATCTGCGCGCGCGTTTCGAGCTCCAGCTTTTCGCGCGCCAGCATTTCCTCACGCGGCGCGATCCACAGCACGTTGCCATTGCGCCGCATGTCCAGCCCTTTCGCCTGCAGCAACACGTCGAGCGCCTGGTCCCACGGCAAGTCGCGCAGACGCAAGGTCACGTTGCCCGACACGCTGTCGCTGGCGACGATATTTTGCCCCGACGCATCGGCCAGGATATGCAGGGCCGCGCGCACGCCCACGTTCTGGAAGTCGACGGAGATTTTCTCGCCGGCATACAAACGCGGCGCCGACACGTGCACCACGGCTTCCTGGGCAAGGCTGCTGGCGTGCAGACACAGCATGGCGGCCAGCAGCATGCGGCGCGGCCTCATGGCACCGCCTCGGGCAGGCTGGCCTTCGCAGCCGCCCCCGCCGCCTGCAAGGCCAGGCTGCCGCGCCGCTCGCGCCAGGGACCATCCGCCTCGCGCAGCAGTTCACGGTACTGCAGCGCCTGTTCACTGATGCCCGTCACCACGCCGTGGTCTAGCCCCAGATACTGGCCCACCGCCACGCGGTACACGCGCTGGCCCGCCAGCAGCAGCGCGCTCAGGCGCCCGTCCTGTTGCACGCTGCCGACCATGCTGATGGCCGGCAAAGCCACGCTTTCCAGCGGTTCGCGCACGCGCCGCGGGTCGGGCCCCGCCACGGCGCCCCGTTGCCCCGGCGCGCCGGCCAACGGCAAGGCGCCAAAAGGATCGCCCAGGGCGGCAGCCGCGTACGGCTGCGGCGCGACAACGGCAAGCGGACGCCATGCCGCAGCGGCTGCGCCCGCCTTGGACGCCAAGGCCTCTTGCGGGGCCCGCTCCCCCGCTGCGGGCAAGCGATACGCGTGCAGCACGGCATCGAGGGTCAGCAAGCGATCCTTGCCGAGGGTCAAGGCCAGCCCATGTACCGTGACGATGCGCGGCAAGCGTGCCAGGTCCGCCAGCAGCGCGCCCATGGCGTGGTAGCCGCCGCGCAACTGTATGGCGATCGGCAAGGCGACATACGGCGCTTGCGGCTGGGCCGCGCTAGGCTTGAACAGGGAAAATTGCAGCCCGCGCGACTGGCCTGCGGCATTGATCTGCGTCAACAGCAGCGCCATCGCCTGCTGGTCGGGCAGTTGCTGTTCCAGCAAGGCCAGCTCGGCGCCGGCCTGGCGCTGCTGTGCGCGCCAATGCGGCAACTGCTGCGCCCTGGCTTGCGCCGACAGATACGCGGCGCGCAAGCGGACCTCCTCGCCTTGCCCCGCCTGCATGGCCGCAAACAGTCCATCCAGCCACGCAAGGTGCAGCAGGGCTGCCGCCAGCGTCGCGGCCAGGGCGGCGCAAGCGAGGCGCGCGGGTAGCGGCCACAGCGACGCGATCTTCAAGCTCAGCATGATCAACCTCCAGGACTAGGGTGCCAAAGCCAGCCGTACCGTCCATTCCACGGCGCCATCGGCCGCGCCGCGCACTTCCACCAATTCCGGGCGGGACCAGGGCGCCGCCTGTTCTAGCCCCAGCAGCAATGCCGCGACCTTGTCCTGCGACGCAGCCTGCCCCTGCAAGCGCACCATCGCTGTTTCCTGGCGCACACTGTGCAAGGCTACGCCAGCCGGCATCGCCCGCGCCAGCGCGTCCAGCATGCGCACCCAGGCATTGCGTTGCTGTTGCAAACTGCCCATGGCTTGCTGGCGCAGCAGCAGCGCGGCCGTCTCGCCCTGCACCCGTTGGCCAACGACAAGCACGGCATCGACTTGCTGCATAGCACTGCGCCAACCCTCCTGGCGGCGCAGTTGCGCGTCGAGCTGGTACCGCAGCCAGGCGCCCGTCGCCAGGGCCAGCAGCAGTCCCAGCAGCGCCCCGCCCGCCAGTTGCCACAGCAGCAACTGAATACGCCTGCGCCGTGCCGCGGGGCGATACGGCAACAGGTTGATGCGCTGCACTTGCGCCCGGACCGTCATCGGGCGTACCGGTGCAGAGCCAGGCCCCAGGCCAGCTGGTAGGCCACGCCACCGTCGGGCAGGGCTTGCCAGCCACCCTGCGCAAGCGCCGCCTGCATGGCCATTGCCTCGCTATCCATGACGACGGCCTGCAAGCCCGCCGCCGTGGCCGCATCGAGACGGCGCTGCACGCTGGCGCGCCGCGCCGCCACCAGCAGCACGTCGACCTCCTTGCCTGTTGCGCCAGCCAGCGGCGGCGCGGGGCCGAGAATGAAAAAATCCAGGCTGGCGTCTTCCAGCGCAAACGGCATGTATTGGGCCGCTTCCAGTTCCACGAGGATTTCCAGCTGTTCCTCCGGCAATCCGGCGGGCAGGCGGATCGCATGCGTGATCAGGGCCGTGGCCGGCATGGCCAGCGCCACCCGCGTGCAGGCGCTGCCACTGTCGCGGTGGGCCTGGCGCAAGGCATCGGCCAGGCCCTCCGTGTCCTCGACATTGCCTTCCAGTATCACGCCGGGCGTCAGCGCGGCGGCGCCGCAATGCCGGCACGACAGTCTTCCCCGCCGGCGCCTCAACTCGACCACGCGCACGGCATCGTCCGCGATGTCGACGCCCAGCAAGCCGATGCCAAGAAAATTGCTGATGGACATGTTTTTCATAGAGAAACGTCAGCGTGGGAGAGTTCCTGCCATCCGACAGCCTAGTCCCGGCGGCGCCGGCTTGTAAATGGATTTCAGGCCGGAGTCTGCGGCGCGCGACGCCTATCTGGCCAAGCCGTGATCTGGCGCAGAATAATTGTTACCAAATCCTGGTTGCCAGCGGGCCAATACACGCTTATATAGAGTATCGGCAAGTTTCAACACTCTCCCCCGGCAAGCGCCACGGCGCGCTGCCACCCCGGCAAGCTCGCTTATAATTGGCCGGCATAATTAACCGAAAGACATACGACGCATGACATCTTCAAAATCCGCTGGCCCCGCTGGCTCGAAGCCGCCCACCAAGGGCAGCAAACCCAAACGTTTCCTGCTGATGGCCCTGGTATCGCTGCTGGGCCTGGGCATCGTCGGCGTCTTGCTGGTGGTCTTTGGCCTGGCCATGGCGTATCCGAACCTGCCGGCGCTCGATACCTTGACCGATTACAAGCCAAAGATGCCGCTGCGCGTGTTCACGTCCGACAGTGTGCTGATCGGCGAATTCGGCGAGGAACGGCGCAACATGGTGCACATCAAGGATATTCCCGATGTCATGAAGAAAGCCGTGCTGGCCATCGAGGATGACCGCTTCTATGAACATGGCGGCGTCGATTACCTGGGCATCACGCGTGCGGCCCTGCACAACCTGACGGGCGGCGCCAAGCAAGGCGCGTCGACCATCACGCAGCAGGTGGCGCGCAATTTCTTCCTGTCCAGCGAACAGACCCTGAAACGCAAGGCGTATGAAGTCTTGCTGGCCTGGAAGATCGAGAAAAACCTCAGCAAGGACCAGATCCTCGAGGTATATATGAACCAGATTTATCTGGGACAGCGCGCCTACGGCTTCGCCTCGGCCGCGCAAATCTATTTCGGCAAGAACATCCAGGATCTCACCGTGGCGGAAGCGGCCATGCTGGCCGGCTTGCCGAAGGCGCCGTCGGCCTACAACCCCGTCGTCAATCCGAAACGCGCGCGCATGCGCCAGCAATACATTCTGCAACGCATGGCCCAGCTGGGCTACATCACGCCGGCGCAGTACGAAGAAGCGAAAAATGAAGAGCTGAAAGTGAAAACCGACAGCAGCGCCTTCGGCGTGCATGCGGAATACGTGTCGGAAATGGCGCGCCAGCTGGTCTACGAGCAATTCAAGGAAGATACCTATACGCGCGGCCTGAACGTCTACACCACCATCACCAAGGCCGACCAGGACGCCGCCTACATCGCCTTGCGCAAGGGCGTGATGGATTACGAGAAACGCCACGGCTACCGCGGCCCGGAAGCGTATATCGAGATTCCAAAAACCAAGGCCGAAGCCGATGACGCGATCGAGACGGAACTGGCCGACCATCCGGACAGCGACGACATCATCGCCGCCATGGTGCTGCAAGCGTCGCCCAAATCGTTGCAGGCCGTCACCTCGGCCGGCGAGGAAATCACGATTACCGGCCCCGGCCTGACGTTCGGCGCGGCCTGGCTGTCGGAAAAAGCGGCGCCGAACCGCCGCATCAAGCGCGGCGCCGTGATCCGCGTCATGCAGGAAGGCAACACCTGGGTCTTGACGCAGATGCCGGAAGTGCAATCGGCGTTCGTCTCGGCCAGCACCACGGACGGCGCCATCCGCGCCATGGTGGGCGGCTTCGATTACAACCGCAACAAGTTCAACCACGTCACGCAGGCGTGGCGCCAGCCCGGTTCGGCCTTCAAGCCCTTCATCTATTCCGCATCGCTGGAACGGGGCCTGTCGCCGGCCACCATCATCAACGATGCGCCGATTTCGTTCGACGCGGGCCAGACGGGCGGCCAGGCATGGGAACCGAAGAACTACGACAGCAAATACGATGGCCCGATGACCATGCGCAAGGGCTTGATGAAATCGAAGAACATGATTTCCATCCGTATCCTGCACAAGATCGGCGCCAAATATGGCCAGGAATACGCGACGCGCTTCGGCTTTGACGCGGACAAGAACCCGCCCTACCTGACCCTGGCCCTGGGCGCCGGCAACGTGACGCCGCTGCAGATGGCGGGCGCGTATGCCGTGTTCGCCAATGGCGGCTACAAGATCAACCCGTACCTGATCGCCAAGGTGACCGATAGCGACGGCAATGTCTTGTCGCAAGCCAAGCCGGACCTGGCGGGCGAGGAAGCCAACCGCGTCATCGACGAGCGCAATGCCTTCATGATGAACAGCATGCTCAACGACGTCGTGCGCTTCGGCACGGCCAACAAGGCCATGGCCTTGAAGCGCCCCGACCTGGCCGGCAAGACGGGCACGACCAACGATTCCATCGACGCCTGGTTCGCCGGCTACCAGGCCAAGCTGGTGGGCATCGCCTGGATCGGCTACGACCAGCCCCGCAACCTGGGCAACCGGGAAACGGGCGGCGGCCTGGCCTTGCCGATCTGGATCAGCTACATGGCGAAAGCCCTGAAAAGCATTCCCGTCGAGGAACGCGCCGTGCCGGAAGGCCTGATCCACGTGGGCGACGAATATTACTATGCGGAAAATCCGCCGGGCACGGGCGTAGGCAGCCTGGAAGGCGCGGCGCGCGGCACGCCGGAGGAAGAGAAAGCGAAAGAAGCCGTCAAGAACGAACTGTTTTAAGATCGTTTGATGCAAAAAGGGCAGACTGAAGAGTCTGCCCTTTTTTATGACGCACGGCTAAGACAATTACTTCAATACGACTGCCGTGCCTGCCTGCTCGCTGGCCATGGCCGACAGGGCCGCAAACAGTTCCGAGCCGTCGCGCGTGTTGCGCCATTCGTCGTCCACGCGCTTGTAGTGGAAACCGCCGGAACGGGCCGCCACCCACATCTCGCGCATGGGGGCCTGGCTGTTGACGATGATTTTCGTGCCGTTATCGATGAATTCGATTTCCAGCACATTGCCGCTGCGGCTGCATTCGACGTCGAGCACGTCTTCATCGTTCAGCCGGTCCAGCGCCGCCTCGATCTGGGTCAGGGTGGCTTCGGCCAGGGCCAGGAATTCCGATTCGCTCATGCTACACTCCAAAGATCTTAATCAAACCGTGATTCTAATCGTGAAGTCATCCTCAGCGTTTTATATCGGCACCGCCATTGTGGTTTCTAGCGTCCTGGCCGGCTGCGGCCAGCCCGGCCCCCTGTACCTGCCCAAGCCGCCAGCGGCCAAGGGTGCGCCGGCAAAAGGCCCGGTCGAACCGGCACCCGTGCCGCCGCCACCGGTCATCGTGCCAGCCGCCTAAACGGCACGCACCGGGGTGGCTGCCTTGGCCGCCCTGGCGCTCTTTTCTCGCTTGCTCCAGGCGAAATACACGCGAATTAGCAGCAGTAGCGCGACGATGGAGCCGAACAGTATCGGTTGCGCGAAATTGTGCTTGCCCGCCTTCATCCACCAGAAGTGCAGGATGCCCAGCGGCGCGATGATGTAGATCAAGCGGTGCAGCCACTGCCAGCGCTTGCCCCCCAGGCGTTTCACCATGCCGTTCGTGCTCGTCACGGCCAGCGGAATCAGCAGTACGAAAGCGATGAAACCCACGGTGATGAACGGCCGCTTGAGTACATCCTTCCACATTTCCTGCACATCAAAAAAGTGATCGAACCATAAAAAGGTGGTGAAGTGCAATGCCGCGTAGAAAAACGCGAACAAGCCCAGCATGCGCCGCAGCTTGATCAGCCAATTCCATTGCGTGAAGCGCCGCAAGGGCGTGACCGCCAGGCTGATGCACAGGAAATACAGGGTCCAGTCGCCCGTGCCGCGCGTGATGAATTCCAGCGGCTCCACCAGTTGCCCCGTGTACGTCAGCCAGACCATGCGGGCAAACGGCAGCAGCGCCAGCAAGAAGATCAGGCTTTTGAATAGCGACAATTGTCTCGGCGTGGGGTTGAGGGCCATGGTCTTTCCTTAAAAGAACTTCTTCAGGTCCATGCCCGCGTACAAGGAAGCGACATCGTTGTAGCCATTGAACATCAGGGTCTTGCGCTTGCGCGTGAGAAAACCGTCTTCGCCGATGCGCCGCTCGGAAGCCTGCGACCAGCGCGGATGATCGACGTTCGGGTTCACATTCGAGTAAAAACCGTATTCGGACGGCGCCGACAGGTTCCAGGACGTGCGCGGCTGTTCCTTGACGAAACGGATCTTGACGATGGATTTGGCAGACTTGAAACCATATTTCCACGGCAATACCATGCGCACGGGCGCGCCATTCTGGTTCGGCAAGGTTTCGCCATACATGCCCAGGGTCAGCAGCGCCAGCGGATGGTTCGCTTCATCGATGCGCAAACCTTCCGTATACGGCCATTGCAGCACGCGGCTGCCCACGCCCGGCATCTGTTTCTTGTCGGCCAGGGTGATGAATTCCACGTACTTGGCATTGCCCGTCGGCTCGACTTTCTTGATGATTTCCGAGAAGGAGTAACCGACCCACGGGATGACCATCGACCAGCCTTCCACGCAGCGCAGCCGGTAGACGCGCTCTTCCAGCGGCGCCAGCTTCAGCAACGCATCGAGGTCCAGGGTCATGGGTTTCTTGACTTCGCCTTCGATGCTGACCGTCCACGGACGCGGGCGCAGGGTGCCCGCGTTTTGCGCCGGATCGCTCTTGTCCGTGCCAAATTCGTAGAAATTGTTGTAGCTGGTGGCGTCTTTATAGGCCGTCTGCTTTTCCAGCGCCGAATAGGCGGGATTCAGTTTGGCAGCCAGCTTGGGATTGGTGCCTTGCGCGAAGGCTTCGCGGCTGGCCATTTCCAGCAAGGCCGCGCTGGACATCGTGCCCAGCGCCACTTGCTTGATGAAACTGCGGCGCGATTCGAACACGGCGCGCGGCGTGATTTCGGAAGAATACGGCAACTCAATGCCGTTGGGACTGCGCTTGATCAACATGGCGGCTCCGGGAAAAGGTGATTATTTGTACCTTACACCAGTTTTCCCGGGCCGTTCATGACGCTTCTGTCATGAAAAAATCGTTACTAAAGTGTCCGAAAAAAGTTCAGGGCAAGGCGCCTTGCCGCAGGCAGTACGCATAGTACGACTAGGCAAGGCAACGCCGCCATGGGCTTTTTCTCGGGCACTTTTACAATTTCCCGTAAGAATGGAGGCCGGAAAGGAACATGTTCACGCCCAGGAAGGCAAACGTCGTCACCAGCAAACCCACCAGCGCCCACCACGAGGCGACGCGGCCGCGCAAGCCTGTCATCAGGCGCATGTGCAGCCAGGCTGCATAGTTGAGCCAGACGATCAGCGCCCACGTTTCTTTCGGGTCCCACGACCAGTAGCCGCCCCATGCTTCGGCCGCCCACAGGGCGCCCAGGATGGTCGCTACCGTGAAGAAAGCGAAGCCCACGGAAATGGCCTTGTACATCACGTCGTCGAGGACTTCCAGCGATGGCAGGCGGTCGACCAGGTAGCCGCTCGATTTGAGCAGGTAGGCCGCAGCAACCATGGCCGACAGGGCGAAGGTACCGTAGCCGATGAAATTGGCAGGCACGTGGATCTTCATCCACCAGCTTTGCAGGGCCGGCACCAGCGGCTGGATTTCGGCCGCGTCGCGCGTGACCGTGTACCACATCAGGAATACGACGGCCGCCGAAATGACCAGCATGACGAAGGCGCCCAGCTGGCGCGTCGCGTAATGCTGCTCGTAGTACAGGTAGAACATGGCCGTGATCAGGGAAAACAGGATGAACACTTCATACAGGTTCGACACGGGAATGTGGCCCACGTCGGCGCCGATCAGGTAAGACTCGTACCAGCGCACCAGCATGCCCGTCAGGCCCAGCACGACGCCGGCCCAGCACAGCAGGGAGCCGACGGACGAGCCGAATTCCGAGCGCGCCACCAGGCCGATCCAGTAGAACAGGGTCGACAGCACGAACAGGGTGCCCATCCACAAGATGGCGGACTGGCTCGACAAGATGTACTTCAGGAAGAATTTCTGGTTCGCCATCTCCAGGTGGCCCGCGTACAGCTCGATGGCGAACAGCGACAGCACGGCTGCCACGGGGATCAGCCAGCGCACGGGCTTCCAGTACCAGCCCAGCCACGCGAACGTGGGCGCCGCGGCCAGCAAGATGGCTTTTTCATAGATATCCATGAAGGCGCCAAAACGCATCAGGCCGAACAGGGAGGCTGCCAGCAAGCCGGCGCCGTACAGCCAATCGATCAGGCTCAGGCGCTTGAAAAATCCTGGTTCCTGCGTATATATTTGCTTGTTTGCCAATTCCATCATTTTCTCCATTCCCGGCGACGCGCGAGCGTCCCGGACACAGCGCAGCTTACGCCGATTGCGGCAGCTTTGCCTTCAAGTTCTCAAATTCTTTTTCAAAATCCAGGGTCTTGCGTTGCGTGCTCATGGCCATCAAGGCCTCGCTGCCGCCCTCGCCATCCTTGATCCACACCCACAGGCGACGCTCGCGGATATAAAACATGGAAAATACGCCGATCACGAGGAACAGGCAACCGAGGTAGACGACGCTCTTGCCTGGCGACCGCGTCACTTGCAGCACGGACGCCTTGATTTCCGTAAAGTCGTCGAGTTGCAGATACACGGGCGCGCCATAGAAGAAGCTGTCGGACAGCGCATTCGTGGCCAGCTGCAGGAAGCGGCCGTGCTTGTCATCGGCCTCGATGGCCTTCAAGCCATCCTGGGCGCGCGCCGCCTGCCACAAGTCCCACAGGCTGCCATTCAAGATTTTCATGAAGATATCGGCCGCTTTTTCTTGCTCGGCGGCAGGAATTTTCTCCAAGAAACGCGAAATGGCGAGGAAACCGCCCTCTTGCCCATTGCCGGCAAAGATGCCCAGGCTCTTCGCCGCCGATTCCTGCAACTGGCTGCGCAAGGCTTCCGCGCCCGCCTGCGGCATGGCGCGCGCCGCATAGCGCGTGGCGGCTTGCTGGCGCAGCGCGGGATCTTGCAGCGCGGCACGCAAGCGCATCCATTCGTTCACGCTGTAATTGTCATCGGCGGGAATGCGCAGATAGCTGAACGGATCGCTGGGGTTGACGCGCATGCCGGCCAGGAACACCGTCGTGCCATCCACGGCGACCGGCTGCATATAGTTCTGGTACTCGCGCGCCTGGCCCGTCTTGTCGCGCAATTTGTATTGCACCGAGGGGCCCACGTTCTTGAGATCCTTGTTGTTCGCGTTCTTCGCGGCCGAACCGAGGCGTTTGTCCAGGCCGACAGCGAATTTATCGTTAAAACTTTCCGCCTTGTTGACGGCGCGCACATCCTGGCCGGCGCTGAGGTTTTCCACGTTGAAGGGACGGAAACCCGACCATTCCACCGTGTAGGAATTGCCATCGCTGCGCTCGAGCGGCGTGCTGCCGCCCACTTCGCCGCCGATATCGAAGCGTTTCGTCGTCTTGCCCGTCATCGGATAACCCGTCAACTTGAGCTTGCTGCCGCCATCCTCAAAGCTGGACTGGTACAGGGCCAGGCCCTTGTACAGCAGCGGCTGGTTGACTTTGATGGTTGCTGGGAAACTTTCCCCCGTCGCATGGTCGGTGACGACGACGTCGCTGGCAAACAGCTTCGGCATGCCCGTGCTGTAGAAATCGATGTGGAATTTCTTCAACAAGATCGTGATCGGCAAATCCTGGATCAGCACGCCATCGGCCTGGGGAATGATGGCCGTGTTGCTCGACGAGCCTTCCGGGATCATGGTATTGCCGCGGAACGTGGGGTTCGACAGGCTCAGGCGGTGCTGGGCCGGAATGTCGGCGATCACGCCGCTGCCGGCAAACGGCGTCTTGCCAAAGAACCATTGCTGTACGCGGATCGGCATTTCCGAGTCGAGCAAGCCGCCCACGCAGATGATGACGATGGCGCCGTGGGCAAAGATATAGCCCCATTTATTGGCGGCGCCCCGCTTGGCCGCCACCAAAGTGGCGTTGTCCTTCTCGACCACCTTGGCACGGTAGCCGGCGTCTTTCAGGCGCATCACCATCTGCTGCGCCAGCACGGCGCGCGGCAGCGGCGCCTGCCATTCCAGCTTGTGGTGGAAATTGCGCAGGGATTGCTCGCGCACATTGTCGCGCCAGCTGCGCATGTCCTTGAGCATCTTCGGCGCATTGCGCACGATGCACAGCGAGGTCGAGGCGACGAGGAAACCCATGATCACGAGGAACCACCAGGCCGAATACACGGAATACAGGCTCAGCTTGTCGAAAACGGTGAACCAGAACGGCCCGAACTGGTTGACATAATTGGGCATGGGCTCGTTTTGCTTGAGCACGGTGCCGATGATGGACGCGACGGCGATCAGGGTCAGCAGGCTGATGGCAAAGCGCATCGACGAGACCAGCTCGACGAATTCAGCCAGGCTGCGGCGTTGGGTCTTTAACTCGATTCCGGTCGTGCCTGTGCTCATACGTGGATACTCATACGGGATATGCAATCTTCAAGAAAATGTGGCATGGAGCTGATAGTTTCTCCGCGCAAGGCGGCAGCATACTCCTGTTTGGCCCCTGCCATAAAAAAGGGCAGCCTGTTGAGACGGCCGCCCTCGTTCATGCGCGCTGGTGCGCCTGGCAATCTCTTGCCACGATGAAAACTTACTTCAGGCCCGCGATGTAATCGGCAACGGCGGCGATCTCGTCATCCGACATGCGGGCGGCGATGGTGTGCATTTGCGCGCTGTTCTTGCGGGCATCAGCCTTGGTGCTGCGGAACATGGTCAGCTGGGCCACCGTGTAATCCTGGTGCTGGCCGGCGATGCGCGGGTACTGGACGGGAATGCCATTGCCCGTCGCGCCATGACAGCTGGCGCAGGCGGCAACTTGCTTGGAAGCAATGCCACCACGGTAGATTTTCTTGCCCAGGTCGATCGTATCCTTGTTTTTCGCGGCGCCCGGTTTGGACAGCTGCGCGCCCAGGTAGGCGGCGATATTCTTCTTGTCGGCGTCGCTGAGCATCTTCGCGTACGTCGTCATGACGGGCTGGCTGCGTTCCGGCGTGGTGAAGTCGACCAATTGCTTGTAGATATAGCTTTCGTGCTGACCGGCCAGTTTCGGATTGACCGTGATGGTCGAATTGCCGGCCGCGCCATGGCAGGAGACGCAGGCAGGCAAGCCGCGCGCCGCATCGCCATCGGCGTACAGGGTGGCGCCCTTGGCGGCGTCGGCCTTGACGGCCGGTTTCGCTGCTTCGACCGCGGAGGCAGTTGCCGATACAGCCAGCAATGCGAGCAGCATGGATTTGATAAACGGTGAAAACGCACGATTCATTCAGGCACCCTGAGACAGTGAGAAATTAGTGGTGGACATTGCCGCGCCCTGTGGATTTTTGCTTTATTTTCAGGGCCGCAAGCCGCATCGCTGCTACGCCGGCAACAATAAACAACCCCTTATTGTACAATAGCTTCTTGGCGTTATCGCTCCCTTATCGCTCCCTTTTGTTGCTTTACTACTCCCATGTCAAAACTCTGGCAAGCCCGCTTCTTTACGACCGTCAACCAATTGCGTGACCTGCCCGATACCACGGTGCCGGAAATCGCCTTTGCCGGCCGCTCCAATGCCGGTAAATCGACCGCCATCAACATCTTGTGTAATCAGAAAGGCTTGGCGTTCGCCTCCAAGACACCTGGCCGTACCCAGCACATCAACTACTTCTCCATCGGCGGCGCCCACGTGGCGCAGCACCGCAAGGATGCCACCATCGTCGAAGAGATCGAATGCCTGCTGGTCGACTTGCCGGGCTACGGCTACGCGGAAGTATCGGGCTCGGCCAAATTGCACTGGCAGCGCCTGCTGGGCGACTACGTGCAGCGCCGCGAGCAATTGGCGGGGTTGATCCTGATCATGGATTCGCGCCGCCCGTTCACAGACCTGGACATTCAAATGCTGGAATGGTTCGCCCCGACGGGCAAACCGATCCACTGCATCCTGACCAAGGTCGATAAGCTGAACCGTAATGAATCCGTGAATGCCTTGCGCCAGGCGAAAGCCAAGCTCGACAGCTATGTGGATGAAGACGGCGTCGGCTTCCCGTTCACCGTGCAACTGTTCTCGGCCCTGAAACGCGTCGGCATCGACGAAGCCAACGACAAGATCATGGAACTGGCCGGCATCAGCGAAGACGGCGCGGCCCAGATGGTCGAATTGATCGACATGGAAGACGACGTCGAGCCGGAATCGGACAAACCGGCTTGATCGAGATCAACGCTGCGTAAAAAAAGGCTGCCCGTTCACACGGTGCAGCCTTTTTTATTGCCGTCAGTTTGACGGGCGCCTAGCGCCGTCCCGGCCCTGGCCGCTTCTCGGAAAAGAATTCCTGGCGCAGGAAAGCCATCAGCTCGGCCGTGTCTTCCACGCGGGCGCTGAGGTTGACGTTACGCCCCAGGCGACGCGATTCCCACACGAAGTCGCCCGGTTTTTCGGCACGGATCAGCTGGATCATCTTCTTCAGGATTGCCGTTTCGATATCGGGCTCATTGCCCAGCTCCACTTTTTCCTGCTTCAGCCAGTTGCGCTTGAAGTTGCCGTTCCAGCCCTTGAACTTGACTTCCGCGCTGAACGAGGTCTGGTTGACGATGGAAAACACGCCGCCCGAATCCTCGCGGTCGCTGCCGGAATTGCGTCCCTGGGCGCCGGCGATATTCGCCTTGGCCACGCGCATGGCGCGGTCGTTTTCGCTTTCCTCGGCCGGCGGCGCGGGATTTTGCGCCTGACGCTGCTTGCGGCGCTGCTCGATCATCGAACTCATGTCTTCAGCGGGCGGCGGCGGCAACGGCACTTTCGACACCAGCGGCGGCGTGAAGGTTTCCAGTTTCGGCTTGTCGCGCGGCACGTCTTTCGTGACCACGCGCTTGCTCGGCGCCGGTGGCGGTTTGACCTTGGCCACTTTCGTGTCCTTCGGTTTCGGCGTGGGTTTCGGTTGCGGCTTCGGTTGCGGCTTGTCTTTCAGCGGCGCAATGTAGACCATCGCGCTTTCCTTCTTCGGCGGCGGGATCTTTTCGATCTTGTCGCTACGCAACAAGACATACGCCGCCAGCAGCACGTGCAGCAAGACGGACACGCCGAGCGCCACCTTGCGCATGGTGCTGGTCCTGGACCCGTAGGCCGGTGGTGGCTGGATGACTTGCCCGCAGGTGGGGCAAACATCGGAATCGGCAGCCATCAAATGGGTCGTGTCATGCAAAATGAATCGTGCTTTCTGTGTAGCGACAAAAGTAATCTTACAGGGCAGCCATAGTGCCAGAGTCCCTTGCTTTTGGGAACACTTCCTCGGCATTTCCAACCCGAAGCGTACAGGATAGCGACTTTCCTTGCAGCGGTATCAGCGTACCCTAGCCGTCCCTTGACGGTTGTTACCGTATGTATCACGGCCCATACAAAACCGGCGCCGCATTCACTCAGGAACGGGGCGCCGGTGCTGGCCGTATGGCGGATCAGGCCTTGTTGTCGAGCGCCACCAATTGCTCGTCCGTCAACGGTCCCGTGCCGCTGTACTTGTCCAGGAACAGATAGATCACGGGGGTGATGAACAGGGTAATCACTTGCGAAAAGAGCAAGCCGCCGACCACGGCCAGGCCCAGCGGCTGGCGCAGCTCGGCGCCGGCGCCCAGGCCCAGGGCGATCGGCAAGGCGCCCATCAAGGCCGCCGCCGACGTCATCATGATGGGGCGGAAACGCAGGATGCAAGCCTGGCGGATGGCCTCCGCCGGCGCCAGACCGTCGTTGCGCTGCGCATGCAGGGCGAAGTCGATCATCATGATGGCGTTTTTCTTGACGATGCCGATCAGCATCAAAATGCCGATGATGGCGATCATGGTCAGGTCCATGCCGAACAGGCGCAGGGTCAGCAGCGCCCCCACGGCCGCCGATGGCAAGCCGGCCAGGATGGTCAGCGGGTGGATATAGCTTTCATACAACACACCGAGCAGCACGTAGATCACGGCCAGCGCGGCAATGATGAGGATGATCTGGCTGGACTGCGAGCTCTGGAACACGGCCGCGTCGCCGCCGTAGCGCGTGATGATGGAGGCCGGCAAGCTCATGTCCTTGGCCATCGCGTCGATCTTGCCCGTGGCGATGCCCAGCGGCACATCCGGCGCCAGGTTGAAGGCGATGGTAACAGCCTGCAACTGCCCCTGGTGATTCACGGACGTGGGCCCGATCGTGCGTTCCACGTAGGCAATACTCGACAGTTTCACCAGTTCGCCCGTCTTGCTGCGCACGGACACGCGCGTGAGCGCATCGTCGTACTGGCGGTCTGCCGTGGCCGCTTCCAGGATCACGTAATAGCTGGCTGCCGACGAATAGATGGTCGACACTTGCCGCTCGCCAAAGGCGCTGTACAGGGCCGTGCGGATGTCGGACATTTGCACGCCCAGCAAATTGGCCTTGTCGCGGTCGATCCTGAGCGACGCCTGCAAGCCCTTGATCTGGGAATCGCTGGTGACGTCGCGGAAGGCCGGATCCGTGCGCATTCCGGCAATAAACTTTTCCGCCCAGTCATTCAAGGCGTCGGGACTGACGCTTTGCAAGGTGTACTGGTAGCGGCTCTTGCTCTGGCGTCCGCCCAACTGCAAGTTTTGCACGGGGCGGAAATACACGGCCATGCCGGGCACGGTGCTCGTCGCGCGGCGCAGGTTTTCCAGCACCACGGGCATTTTCGGCCGCTCGTTGCGCGGTTTCAAGACCATGAACATGCGCCCCGTGTTGCCGCCGCCGACGAACGAGGTCACATCCTGCACGCTGGGGTCCGCCTTGAGCACAGCCGCCACGCGGGCTTGCAAATCCTGCAGTGCCGCCGAGGAAATGTCTTCCGACGCTTCCGTATTGACCTGGATCTGGCCCAGGTCTTCTTCTGGGAAGAAACCTTTCGGTATCGTGGCGTACAACAGCACCGTCAGCGCAAAGGTACACACGGCAACGAACAGCACCACGTTGCGGTGCGCCAAGGCCTTGTCGAGCAGATGCACGTAACCGTTGCGCAATTTCGTGAAACCCGCTTCGAAATGGCGGCCGATGAAGGTTTTTTCGCCATGGCTGGGGTCGCTGTCATTGTGCTCGCGCGAATCGGCCGGCAGGAAGCGGCTGGCCAGCATCGGCACCAGGGTCAGCGAGACGATGGCGGACACCAGCACGGCCAGCGAGACGACAACGGCGAACTCATGGAACAACAAGCCGATCACGCCCGGCATGAAGAAGATGGGGATGAACACGGCCACCAGCGAGACGGAAATCGAGATGATGGTAAAGCCCATCTCTTTCGCCCCTTCCAGGGCCGCGCGTATCGGTTTCTTGCCCATCTCGATATGGCGCACGATGTTTTCCAGCACCACGATGGCATCGTCGACAACCAAGCCGACGGCCAGGGTAATGCCCAGCAGCGAGACGTTGTCGAGGCTGTAGCCGAGCCAGTACAGCAGAGCCAGGGCGCCCAGCAGGGAAATCGGCATGGTGACGGCAGGAATGAAGGTGGCGGCCGCGCGGTGCAGGAACAGGAAAATCACCAGCACCACCAGCACCACCGTCAGGGCCAAGGTCAAATTGACGTCGTGGATAGCTTCGCGTATCGACAGCGAACGGTCGTTAACCAGGCTGATCTGTATCGATTGCGGCAATTGTTCCTTGAACCCAGGCAACAAACGGCGCACGCCATCGACCACTTGCACCGTGTTGGCATCCGGTTGGCGCTGCACCATCAGGCTGATCGAGCGCTCGCCGTTGAAACTGCCGACGGCCTTGATCGATTGAAAGCTGTCTTCCACCTCGGCCACGTCTTTCAGGCGCACGGGCTGGCCATTGCGGCTGGCGACGATCAATTCGGCAAAATCAGCCGCTTTCATCATTTGCGGATTGCCCTGGATGGTCAGGGTCTGGCTCGGGCCGTCAAGGATGCCCAACGGGGAATTCGTGTTCGAGGTGCGCAAGGCGGTGGCCAGCTCGTCCATCGTCAGGTTGCGCGCATTCATCAGGTCGGCACGGGCGCGCACGCGCACGGCAAAGCGCTTCTGGCCATTCACGATCACCTGGGCCACGCCAGGCAGGGTCGACAGGCTCGGGGCGATCAGGTTTTCCGCATAATCATTGAGATCCGACAAGTTCAGCGATGGCGACGTCATCTGGATGAACAGCACCGGCGCATCGGCAGGATTGACCTTGCGGTAGGATGGCAAGTCCGTCATTTCCGTCGGCAACTGGCGCTGCGCCCGCAGCAGGGCCGCCTGCACGTCGACGGCCGCCTCGTTGACATTGATGCTGGCGTCAAATTCCAGGGTCAGCGAGGTATTGCCCAGCGTGCTCGTGGACGTGATCAGGCTGAGGCCGGAAATGGTGGAAAATTGTTTTTCCAGCGGCAAGGCCACCGACGAGGCCATGGTTTCCGGGCTGGCGCCGGCCAGGTCGGCGCTGACGTTGATGACGGGCGTGTTGTAGCTCGGCAAGGCCGCCACGGGAATTTGCAGGTAGGCCAGCACGCCGGCCAGAATGATGGAGAGGGACAGCAGCACCACCATGACGGGGCGGCGGATGCTCAGTTCGGACAGGTTCATGCTGGCTTGCCCTGCGGTGCGGCGGCGCCATCGGCGGCCTTGTGTTTTTCCGCCAGGCGCACCTTGCTGCCTGGACGCAAGTTCTGCTTGCCATCGACGATGACTTTTTCATCGCCTGCCAGGCCGGTGACGACGGCGCTCGGCCCGAACGCGTACACCCGGGTAATCTTGCGCATCTTGGCCGTACTGTCCGCCTCCATCGAGTACACGAAGGTACCGGAAGTACTCGTGATGATGGCGTTTTGCGGGATCACCAGCGCATCCTTGAGGGTGCGCACGGTCAGCTGCGTATTCACGTACTGGCCTGGCCACAGGTCGGTGCCGCCATTATTGAAACGCGCCTTGATCCGGATCACACCGGTGGCGGAATCGACGGCATTGTCGATAAAGTTCAGTTTGCCGTCGAGCTGCTTGCCGCCCGCATCGGACAACAGCGCCGTGACAGGCACCTCGCCCGCCTTTTGCGCCGCCAGCAAGCCGGACAGGCTGCTTTCCGGCAAGGTGAACGACACGTCGATCGGGTCGAGCTGGGTGATGCTGGTGAGCGACGTGGTCGGCTGCACCAGGCTGCCCGCATAGACATTGATGGCCCCTACCCTGCCCGCCTGCGGCGCGCGCAGGACGGTGTAGCTGGAATCCACCTGGGCGGCGCGCAAGGCGGCCTGGTCGGCGGCCAGCAAGGCGCGTGCCGCGTCGAGCTGGCTTTGCAGGGTATCGACGGCGCCCTGGGCGATGAAATTCTTGCTCAGCAAATCCTGGCTGCGCTTGAGCTGGCGCTCGAAGTCCTGCACCGAGGCGCGGTCGCGCAAGACCTGCGCCTGCGCCTTGTCGACATTCGCGTGTTCGCTGCGCGCATCGAGAGTGAACATCAGCTCGCCCTGCTTGACGAACTGGCCTTCGCGGATATGCACCTTGGTAATCGTGCTGGTCGTCTGCGGGTGCAAGTCGACGCTGCTGATCGGCATCACGCTGCCATTGGCTTGCAGCACCATCGGAACATCCTGGCGCACCGGAACGACCACGCTCACCGTCGTCGGCGCTTGTCCGCCCTTGCCCCCTTTGCCATCCTGCCCACCGCTCGCCGCGCCGGGCTGATGATTGAAATACCAGATGCCGCCGCCGATACACAGGGCCGCACCCACGAGGATTGCCAGACTAGTCTTTTTCATTGTTCTGTCACGCTGTCGCAGCGCAGGGCTGCTGGTTGAAGGTAGTTGCCAGGGGGCATAAAGCACAATATTGTCGCACGGAAATGCTCACTTTCCTGCGTAATACTCGGGCACGATCAGGGTGACTTCCAGTCCACCGTCGACATGATTGAGCAGTGAAACCGTGGCGCCATGCTGTTCGGCGATATTGCGCGCGATGGTCAGGCCCAGGCCCGTGCCGCCCGATTCGCGCGAACGCGAAGTCTCGATGCGGTAAAACGGTTCGAACACTTTAGCCAATTGATCTGGCGCAATGCCTGGCCCCCCGTCGCGGATGCGGATGCGCGCTGCACCCGGGATGCGCTCGACGGCAACCTGCGCGTACAGGCCATATTTGACGGCATTGTCGATCAAGTTCACCAGGCAGCGCCGCATGGCGATCGGGCGCGCCATCAAGGCCATACCTGCCTGCCCATTCAGGGTGACTTTCTGGCCGGCATCAGCCGCGTCGGAACAGACGCTATCCAACAGGGAATCGAGGTCCAGCGCCTGCATCGCTTCCGTGCTATCCATCGAGCGGGCCAGGTCCAGCCCTTCCTTGACCATGCTCTGCATGGCCGACAAATCGCCCACGAGGCGGTCATACAATTCCGTATCGGCCACTTTTTCCAGGCGCAAACGCAAGCGCGTCAGCGGCGTCTGCAAGTCGTGCGTGATGGCTGCCAGCATCTGTGTCCGCTGGGAAATATGCTGGCGGATGCGCGCCTGCATGGCATTGAAGGCGGCGCTGGCCTGGCGGATCTCGCTGGCGCCCGACAGGGTCAGCGGCGGATGGTTGATGTCGTTGCCCAGGTCTTTCGCCGCCTGCGCCAGTTGCTTGAGCGGGCGCATGGTCATGCGCGTGACCAGGTAGGCGAGGATGGCGATGCTGATCAGGAAAGGCAGCAAGGTCATCCAGTCGTTGTGTTCGTTGAACGGCGGCTGCTGGCGCGGCGGCAAGACCATCAGGCGCAGCACGTGGCCATCCTGCATGCGCACATCGAGGTTTTCGCACGTGCCGCCCCATGGTTTGGCGGCAAACATGCCCGGCGTCTGGCGCGGTTTGACGCAGGCGGCCGGGCGTTCGGCCAGCGCGCTGACCTTGAAACCTTCGCCCAGCTTGGCTTGCAGGGCGGTGGAAAATTCCGTCGGTGCGCCGGGCGTATGTTCCGTTTCGGGACGCAGTTCCAGGCGCACGCTGCCCTTGTTGGCCACTTTCAGGTAGGCGGCGCGCGAGGCCAGCGGCACCACGTCGGCCGCCATCACCAGCTGCTCGGCCCGCTCGACGGCGTGGTAGTCGCGGTATTGCTCGATGGCGCGCTGACGTTCGCCCACGGCCAGCCACTGCGTCAGCGCGGCCGACGCGACGATGCCGATCAGCAAGAACATGAAGACGCGACCCGTCATCGACCCGAGGAAGGCCTTCACGCGTGGGGCTCCACATTGACCTGGCCGGCCAGCACGTAGCCGCCGTTGCGCACGGTCTTGATGATTTGCGGCAAGCGGGCATCTTCACCGAGCTTTTGCCGCAGGCGGCTGATCTGGATATCGATCGAGCGGTCGAACGGGTCGGCGTCGCGGCCCTGCGTCAGGTTCAGCAGCTGGTCGCGGTTGAGCACGCGGTTCGGGTGTTCCAGGAACACGCGCAGCAAGCGGAACTCCGCACCCGACAGCATGATCACCAGGCCGCTGGGATTGAGCAGGTGGCGCGCCGTCAAGTCCAGGGTCCAGCCGGAAAAGCGGATTTGCTGCGCCTTGTCCGATGGCACGTTCGACGGCATGGCATGGCTGCGGCGCAGCACGCTGCGTATGCGCGCCAGCAATTCACGCGGTTCGAACGGTTTCGGCAAGTAATCGTCGGCGCCCATTTCCAGGCCCAGGATGCGGTCCAGCGGCTCATTGCGCGCCGTCAACATGATCACCGGCACCGTCGATTGGGCGCGCAGCTTGCGGCACAGGGTCAGGCCATCGTCGCCGGGCAGGTTCAAGTCCAGCACGATCAAGTCGGGCCGCGTTTCGTCGAGGATTTTCCACATGGCCGTGCCATCTGCCGCGCCCAGGGTGCGGTAGGCGTTCGTTTCCAGGTAGTCCGCCAGCAAGCTGCGGATATCGCGGTCATCGTCGACGATGAGAATTGTAGAAGTGGGTTCCATGGTACGAATTATCCCCACTTCCCCCGGCCTTGCACAGCGCATTTGTATCGTCTTGTATATAGGAGACCCGAAGAAACATATAGATACAAACTGTCTGGCAGCGGACACTTCGGGGAAACATGGCGCGTCCAACATGGATTCATGTGCAGCAACATGTACATCCCTCACTTTTACAAAGGAATCCAGATGAACGCCTCAATGACAACCTTGCGCAAGAATTTGATCATCGCCATGAGCGTACTCGGCATGGGTGCGGCATCGCTGACCGTCCACGCCCAGGAAGCGGCCGCCAGCGCGCCTGCCGCCAGCACCAAGATGCAACACGATGGCCAGCACCGCGGCGGCAACCCGGCCGAGCGCATGGCCAAGTACCAGGCCCGCCTGCACGACAAACTGAAGCTGACGGCCGCGCAGGAACCGGCCTGGGCCACTTTCACGGCCGCCAATGCGCCGAAAAAACCGATGGGCGACTGGAAAGCCAAGCGCGAAGCGATGGCCAAGCTGTCGGCGCCGGAACGCATGGAGCAATGGATAGCCATGTCGAAGGAACGCATCGCGAACCAGGAAAGCCGCCTGGCCTCGCTGAAAACCTTTTATGCCGTGCTGACGCCGGAGCAAAAGAAAGTGTTTGACGACAGCGTGCCTGGCGGCAAGCACGGCGGCCACCGCGGTGGGCACCGTGGCGCTCACGACGGCATGCAGCAGCATCCCAAAGCCGGCTAAGTTGTAGCGGGTGTAAACACAGAAAAAGCCTGCAATGCAGGCTTTTTCTTATTGACGAGACAAGTGACCGCTTACTGCCCGTCGAGCTTGCGCAACGAGGTCAGGAAGGTGGCGGCGTTCTGGAAACCGATCACGCGCGATTGGGCGATTTCCTGCCCTTGCGGGTTGAACATGATGATGCCAGGCGGGCCGAACAGCTGAAAACGTTTCAGCATGGCCTTGTCGTCCGCATCATTGGCCGTCACGTCCACTTGCAGCAGCACGGCTTGCCCCATCTTCTCGCGTACGGCGGGATCGACGAAGGTCAGTTTTTCCATTTCGATGCAGGACACGCACCAGTCCGCATAAAAGTCCAGCAGGGCCGGCTTGCCATTGAGCTGGGCCAGCGCCGCATCGAGCTGCGCCACGGTCTTTACGCGCATAAACGGCTGCGCGTGCACTTGCCCACCGCCGAGGTGGGCCAGCGGCGCCAGCGGATCGCGGCCACCGCTGGCCACGCCCACCAGTTGCATCGCGCCCAGCACGGCAAATACGAGGCCGAAGGCCTTGGCGATCCAGGCATTCTTCGCGCCGCTCTTGCCCACCAGCAAATACATGCCGTAGCCGATGAACAGCACCGTCCAGCCCAGCATCTGCACGGCGCCCGGCAGCACGGGCGAGACCAGCCACCAGGCCACGCCTAGCTGCAGTACGCCAAAGAAGCGCTTGACGGCATCCATCCAGGCGCCGGCGCGGGGCAGCAAGGTACCGGCCGACACGCCAACCAACAGCAGAGGTACGCTCATGCCCACCGCCATGGCAAACAAGGCGCTGCCGCCGATGACGACGTCGCGCGTCTGGCTGATGTACAGCAAGGCACCGGCCAGCGGCGCGGCCACGCAGGGCCCCACGATCAGGGCGGAAATGGCGCCCATGACGAACACGCCCGCCAGGCGGCCCGACGATTGCTGGTTCGACACGGACGTCAGCTTGCCTTGCAGGAAAGCCGGCACTTGCAGCTCATACAAGCCGAACATCGACAGCGCCAGGCCCGCCATCAGCAGGGCAAAGAAGCCCAGCACCCACGGATTTTGCAGCTGGGCCGCCAGGCCTTCGCCCGCCAGGCCGGCCGCCACGCCCAGCGCCGTGTAGACGATGGCCATGCCCAGCGCGTATGTCAGCGACAGCAGCAAGCCGCGCGAACGGCTGACCTTGGCGCCATCGCCGATGATGATCGACGACAAAATCGGCACCATCGGCAGCACGCATGGCGTAAATGCCAGGCCCAGGCCCAGCAGCATGAACAGGGGCACGATGACGAGCAGCTTGCCCCCCTTCAGGGCCGCTTCGATCTTGCCCGTCTCGCTTTGCGCGGGCGCAGGGCTGGCCGCCACGGGCGCTGCCGCTACCGGCTCGGGCGTGCTGGTGATATTGGCCTGGGGAATGCTCATGACGGACACGCCAGGCGACGCCTGCGCCTGCGGGCCGTTGACGGCGGCCGTGTCGACTGCCGGCGCGGCCGGCAAGGCGAACTTCGAGGGCAAGCCGCCCGGCGCCATGCTCTGGCCGCCGCCACCGCCCACCAGCTGAGCCGTGGCATCCTGCGGCGCATAGCACAGGCCCTTGTCCGAGCAGCCCTGGCCCGTCGCCTTCAGGGTGAACGCGCCACCCGCTTCCACGGGAATGGTGATGGTGAGGGTCTGGCGGAAGGTTTCCACGTTCTTCTGGAAAGTGTCGTCGAACTTGACCTTGCCCTTCGGATACATGGGCGTACCCAGCTTGGCGCCCACGGCTTCGAACTTGAAGCGCTCGTGGTACATATAGTAGCCATCGGCAATCACATAGGTAACGGCGATGGTGGACGGGTCCTGCATGCGGGCGGAAAATCTAAACGCCAGCTCCGGGTCGAGGAATTCATCGTCGGCGCGGGCATGATTGGCGCCAAAGACGGCCATGGCCAGCAGCATACAGGTGGCAAGCCAGATCAGCAGTTGATGTAGGGGAGCGGCGCGCGCGGTGGCGCTGGAAGGGAAACGGGACATGAACAACCTTTTTCTGCGGCATCAGCTGTGCCATTCGACAAGAGTCGCGCGGAGCAGGCAGCGCTTGTGCCGGGCCGGCGCGAAAGAAGAATAGTACACCGCAGCAAGGATAGCTGCAGCAGAAAACAAAAAAGCCAGGCTAGGCCTGGCTTTCTTAGATGCAATTACTGGGATTACTCGCCAGCAACTTCAACTGCTTCGGTCGTATCTGGACGATCCATCAGTTCAACGAACGCCATAGGAGCGTTATCGCCGACGCGGAAACCCATTTTCAGGATACGCACATAACCACCGTTACGGTTGGCGAAACGTGGGCCCAGTTCAGCGAACAGTTTGACGACCATTTCACGGTCGCGCAGGCGGTTGAAGGCCAGACGCTTGTTTGCCAGGGAGTCGGTTTTGCCCAGGGTCAGAATTGGCTCGACAACGCGGCGCAGTTCTTTTGCTTTTGGCAGGGTGGTTTTGATCGCTTCGTGACGCAGCAGCGATACTGTCATGTTGCGCAGCATTGCCAGACGGTGGGACGAGGTACGATTCAGTTTACGGAGGCCGTGACCGTGACGCATGATAAATCCTTTCGGTGAGTGTTTAAATTCCAGCTCTTCGATCAATGAGGCGGAAGCTTCATCGCGGGCCGGTTTGGTGCTACAAAATAAAAGCCTGGGACACCTGTCCCAGGCAGTTTGCTACAACTACGTATTACTTTTCCAGGCCGGCAGGCGGCCAGTTTTCCAGCTTCATGCCCAAGGTCAAGCCGCGCGATGCCAGCACTTCCTTGATTTCATTCAGGGACTTGCGGCCCAGGTTTGGCGTTTTCAGCAGTTCGTTTTCCGAACGTTGGATCAGGTCGCCGATGTAGTAGATGTTTTCCGCTTTCAGGCAGTTCGCCGAACGCACGGTCAACTCCAGGTCGTCGACTGGACGCAACAGGATAGGATCGACCAGCGGAGCGCGCGATGGCGCTTCGGCGGCGGCTTCCGTGCCTTCCAGGGCAGCGAACACATTCAACTGGTCCACCAGGACGCGGGCCGACTGGCGGATCGCTTCTTCCGGCGAGATCACGCCGTTGGTTTCGATGTTGATGATCAGCTTGTCCAGGTCGGTACGCTGTTCAACGCGGGCCGATTCAACGAAGTACGATACACGGCGCACTGGCGAGAACGACGCATCCAAAATGATGCGGCCGATGGTCTTGTTCGTGTCTTCCGACAGGCGACGCACGTTACCAGGAACGTAGCCGCGGCCTTTTTCAACCTTGATCTGCATGTCCAGCTTGCCACCAGCGGTCAGGTGGGCGATCACGTGGTCAGGGTTGATCAGTTCGACGTCATGCGGCAGGTCGATGTCGGAGGCCAGGATGGCGCCTTCGCCTTCTTTTTTCAGGGTCAGGGTTACCGAATCGCGGTTGTGGACTTTGAAAACCACACCCTTCAAGTTCAGCAACAGATCGACGACGTCTTCTTGCACGCCATCGAGGGAGGAATATTCGTGGACGACGCCAGCGATCGTCACTTCGGTCGGCGCGTAGCCTACCATCGACGACAGCAGAACGCGGCGCAACGCGTTACCCAATGTGTGGCCATAGCCGCGCTCGAACGGTTCCATCACGACCTTGGCGTGACCTGCACCGAGAGCTTCAACATCGATAATACGTGGCTTCAACAAACTGTTTTGCATGAAATGTCCTTTTCAATACCCTCGGCTCATTACACCGATAAGGCTGATGGCATTAGTAAAACGCCCACTCAAGAAAGTGAGTGGGCGGGAGTCTTGCTAACTACTATTAACGCGAGTACAGCTCGACGATCAGCGATTCGTTGACGTCGTTAGCGATTTCGTTACGCTCTGGCAGGGACTTGAAGGTGCCTTCCATTTTCTTGGCATCAACCGAAACCCAGCTAGGCATACCAACTTGTTCAGCCAGCGACAGTGCTTCAACGATACGCACTTGCTTTTTCGATTTTTCACGAACAGCAACGATGTCGCCAACTTTGACTGCGTACGAAGCGATGTTCACAACGATACCGTTCACGGTGAACGCTTTGTGGCTGACCAATTGACGCGCTTCAGCGCGGGTCGAGCCAAAGCCCATGCGGTAGCAAACGTTGTCCAGACGCGTTTCCAGCAACTTCAACAGCGTTTCGCCGGTGTTGCCTTTACGACGGTCTGCTTCAGCGAAGTAGCGGCGGAATTGACGTTCCAGCACGCCGTACATGCGCTTGACTTTTTGCTTTTCGCGCAGTTGGTTACCGTAGTCCGAGGTGCGGGCGCCGGATTTGACACCGTGCTGGCCTGGCTTGACGTCCAGTTTGCACTTGCTGTCCAGCGAGCGACGTGCGCTCTTCAGGAACAGGTCTGTACCTTCACGGCGGGAAAGTTTTGCTTTAGGTCCGATATAACGTGCCACGATACTTCCTTTTTTAAATGATAACGCCCCAGCCACATGCATGATCAAACACACTGATGCGGTTAGGCGCTAGTCTGATTTGGTTTCAATCAGACGGTGGCTGAAAACGAAAAACCCGTCAAACAGAATTTGACAGGCAAGAACAGCCGGGCAGTATAACCGTTTCCGGCTCCCTGCTCCAGCGTTTTCACACAACTGTACTGAGTTACAACAGACAGCAAAGCAGCTGGCGCCGAAGCGCCCTCTGCAACACTATCTTAGATACGACGACGTTTCGGTGGACGGCAACCGTTGTGCGGTACCGGCGTCACGTCCTGGATCTCGGTGATCTTGATGCCCAGGTTGTTCAGCGCGCGAACGGCGGATTCACGACCAGGACCTGGGCCCTTGATACGTACTTCCAAGTTCTTCACGCCACACTCAACAGCCACTTTACCAGCGGCTTCCGCGGCGACCTGCGCTGCGAATGGGGTCGATTTACGCGAACCCTTGAAGCCTGCACCGCCGGAGGTAGCCCACGACAAGGCATTGCCTTGACGATCGGTGATGGTAATGATGGTGTTATTGAACGAAGCGTGGACATGCGCGATGCCTTCAGCGACGTTCTTTTTAACTTTTTTACGCACGCGTGCTGATGCGGCGTTATTTTGCGACTTAGCCATAATTATTCCCTAGCGGATTATTTTTTCAGCGATTGAGCGGCTTTACGCGGTCCCTTGCGGGTACGTGCGTTCGTACGCGTACGCTGGCCACGGCAAGGCAGACCCTTACGATGACGCATGCCGCGGTAGCAACCCAGATCCATCAAACGCTTGATGTTCATGGACAGTTCACGACGCAGATCGCCTTCGACGATGAATTTACCTACTTCATCGCGCAGCTTTTCCAGTTCGCTGTCATCCAGATCTTTGATCTTTTTGTTGGTTGCTACACCGGTCGATGCACAGATTTTCTCTGCGCGTGGACGGCCCACACCGTAGATGGCCGTCAGGCCGATAACGGTATGCTGATGATTTGGGATATTAACCCCTGCAATACGTGCCATTTGTTATTCCTCGATTAACCTTGACGCTGCTTGTGACGTGGTTCCACGCAGATAACGCGGACTACGCCTTTGCGCTTGATGATCTTGCAGTTGCGGCAGATCCGCTTGACTGATGCGAGAACTTTCATTTTTGGGCTCTTTCTTTCGCTTCTTTGGTTTGATTCAGTGTGTTACTTGGTACGGAACACAATGCGGGCTCGGCTCAGGTCGTACGGCGTTAACTCCACCGTCACCTTGTCTCCAGGGAGAATGCGAATATAGTTCATCCGCATTTTACCTGAAATATGCCCGAGCACCACGTGTCCGTTCTCCAGCTTCACTCGAAATGTTGCATTTGGGAGATTCTCAAGAATCTCGCCCTGCATCTGTATGACGTCGTCTTTTGCCATTCGGTATGTTTACCGCGCTTAACGCGTCGGAATTCCGCCCTTGAAATTTGCTTTGCGCAGCAGTGAATCATATTGCTGCGACATCACGTAGTTCTGTACTTGCGCCATGAAATCCATGGTGACAACTACAATAATCAATAAAGAAGTACCGCCGAAATAGAATGGTACTTTCCACTGGGCTTGCATAAATTCCGGCAATAAACACACCAGGGTGATGTAGACTGCGCCGGCAAGTGTCAAGCGTGTCAGGATCTTGTCGATGTAACGGGCTGTCTGTTCGCCTGGACGGATCCCGGGAATGAACGCACCGCTTTTCTTCAAGTTATCCGCTGTTTCCTTGCTGTTAAAGACCAGCGCTGTATAGAAGAAACAGAAAAACACGATCGCCACTGCGTACAACAGCGCATGGATAGGCTCACCAGGCCCCATCGATGCTGCCAAATCTTTCAAGAACCGCACCGCAGGGTTAGCGTTGTCGGCGCCCTTTGAAAACCAGTCCACGATAGTGGCCGGGAACAAGATGATCGAAGAAGCAAAGATCGGCGGGATCACGCCGGCCATGTTCAGCTTCAACGGCAAATGGCTGGTTTGACCGCCATAAATCTTGTTGCCTACCTGGCGCTTCGCGTAATTGACCAATATTTTGCGCTGACCACGTTCGACGAATACAACGAAGTACGTTACCAGTGCTACCAGGATCACGATGAAAATCGCGCTGAAGCTGCCGATCGAACCATTCGACACCTGAGTGAACAAGCCACCCAACGCCGACGGCAGACCTGCTGCAATCCCGGCAAAAATGATGATCGAGATGCCATTACCCAAACCACGCTCGGTAATTTGCTCACCCAACCACATCAAAAACATTGTTCCGGTCAACAAAGTGACGACCGTCACGAAGCGGAATGCAAGACCAGGTTCCAACACCAGACCAGCTTGCGACTCCAGTGCGACTGCAATGCCTAACGCTTGGAACAGTGCCAGGGCAACCGTGAAATACCGGGTGTACTGGGTGATCTTGCGACGACCTGCTTCGCCTTCTTTTTTCAACGCTTCCATCTGCGGTGACACGATCGACAGCAATTGCATGATGATCGAGGCCGAGATATAAGGCATGATACCCAGCGCAAACACTGTAAAACGAGACAAGGCACCGCCCGAGAACATGTTGAACATGCCCAGGACGCCGCCTTCGTGCTCCTTGAACAGCGAGGCTAATTGTGTCGGGTCAATCCCGGGAACCGGGACGTGAGCACCGATACGATAAACCACCAATGCGCCAAGCAAAAACCAGAGCCGTCCCCAAGGGAAACCGGCCGCTGCACTTTTAGCAAGTTGTGGATTAGTCGCCAATTTTCGCTCCGATCAAGCTGTTAGCGGTCAACTCAGGCTACCGAGCCGCCGGCTGCTTCGATGGCTGCTTTCGCGCCAGCGGACACTTTCAAGCCCTTCAAATTCACCGCTTTGGTGATTTCGCCGGACAAGATCACGCGCACGTCACGGGCCAACACGCCCAGAACGCCAGCTTGCTTCAAGACCAGAATGTCGACATCGCCAACAGCCAGGTTGTTCAGATCGGACAGGCGCACTTCAGCTTTGAAGGTTGCGTGCATCGATTTGAAACCGCGCTTAGGCAGACGGCGTTGCAGAGGCATCTGACCGCCTTCGAAACCGACTTTATGAAAGCCGCCCGAACGCGATTTCTGACCTTTGTGACCACGACCCGAGGTTTTACCCAGGCCGGAGCCGATACCGCGACCGACGCGACGCTTGTAGTGCTTAGCGCCTTCGGCTGGTGCAATAGTATTCAATTCCATGATTTGCTCCGTTCGTGTAAGCCCGAAGGCTTACCCGACAACTTTAACGAGATACGATACTTTATTGATCATGCCGCGTACGGATGGGGTGTCTTGCAATTCGGAAACCGAATTTACACGACGCAGACCCAGACCGCGCACGGTAGCGCGATGCGATTCGCGCGTACCGATCAAGCCCTTGACCAATTGCACTTTGACTGTGTTTGTCATTTTGTCCACCTTAAGCCAGAATGTCTTCGACCGACTTGCCGCGTTTGGCAGCGATATCGGAAGCAGTGCTCATTTTCGACAGGCCGTCCAGCGTAGCGCGTACCAGGTTGTATGGGTTGTTCGAACCGGTGGATTTCGCCACCACGTCCGTCACGCCCATCACTTCGAAGATAGCGCGCATTGCGCCACCAGCGATAACGCCAGTACCAGGCTTAGCTGGGTTCATCAGGACCTTGGAGGCGCCGTGACGACCAACAACCGTGTGATGCAAGGTACCGTTTTTGAGCGGTACTTTGATCAGGTTGCGACGGGCTTCTTCCATTGCCTTCTGCACGCCAACTGGCACTTCTTTCGATTTGCCCTTGCCCATGCCGACGCGGCCATCGCCATCACCAACTACGGTCAGCGCGGCGAAACCCATGATACGACCACCCTTGACCACTTTGGTCACGCGGTTGATCGCGATCATTTTTTCGCGCATGCCATCATCCGGCTTGTCGCTTTGCATTTTTGCTTGCATTTTTGCCATGATTGATCCTTAGAACTTCAGACCGGCTTCGCGTGCGGCTTCTGCCAACGCTTTCACACGGCCGTGGTAACGGAAACCGGAGCGGTCAAACGCAACTTCGGTAATCCCTGCTTTCAACGCTTTTTCAGCGACGCGCTTGCCGATCAAGGCTGCAGCAGCGGCATTGCCGCCTTTGCCGGATTGGCCTGCCAGTTCAGCGCGAACTTCCGCTTCAGCCGTCGAGGCCGAAACCAGGACTTTAGCGTCCGGGCTGATCAGGTTGGCGTAAATGTGCAGGTTGGTGCGATGCACCGACAAGCGATTTACTTTCAATTCCGCAATCTTGATGCGGGTTTGGCGTCCGCGGCGAAGCCGTGATTCTTTCTTATCCATCGTCAGCCCCTAATTACTTCTTCTTGGTTTCTTTAAGCTTAACCACTTCGTCCGCATAGCGAACGCCCTTGCCTTTATAAGGCTCAGGAGCGCGGTAAGCACGAACTTCAGCGGCTACCTGGCCAACCTGTTGACGGTCGATACCTTTAATCAGGATCTCGGTCGGGGTTGGTGTTGCGCAGGTAACGCCAGCTGGCATGTCATGCACTACAGGGTGCGAGAAACCCAGGGACAGATTCAGCTTGTCGCCTTGGGCTTGCGCCTTGTAACCCACGCCTACCAGGTTCAGCTTTTTCTCGAAACCCTTGGTGACGCCAACAACCATGTTGTTGACCAGTGCGCGCAGCGTGCCGGACATGGCATTGGCTTCGCGGCTGTCGTTCGCCACGTCGAAACTCAGGGTTCCTGCATTGTTTTCCACTTTGACCTGGCCGGTGAGGGCCTGGGAAAGTACGCCCAGCGGGCCTTTTACGGTGATCGCTTGTGCGGAGATGGCGACTTCGGCGCCAGCTGGCACTACGATAGGCATTTTAGCTACTCGAGACATGTGTAACTCCTTAAGCCACGTAGCAAATAACTTCGCCGCCGACACCGGTAGCGCGTGCTTTGCGGTCAGTCATGACGCCTTGCGGAGTCGACACGATCGCCACACCCAAGCCATTCATCACAACAGGGATCTCGTCTTTACCCTTGTAGACGCGCAGACCCGGACGGGACACACGCTCCAAGCGCTCAATGACGGGACGGCCAACATAATACTTCAAACCGATTTTCAGTTCCGCTTTGCCACCAGCTTCGGCAACAGCGAAATCTTCAATGTAACCCTCGTCCTTCAGGACGCTGGCAATCGCAATTTTGACTTTCGACGATGGCATGGCCACGGTCGTCTTTTGCACGCCTTGTGCATTGCGAATGCGGGTCAGCATATCGGCGATAGGATCGCTCATACTCATTGCATATTCTCCTATTACCAGCTTGCTTTTGTCATACCCGGAATTTCACCACGCATGGCGAATTCACGGAGCTTGATACGACCCAGACCGAATTTACGGAATGTGCCGCGCGGACGACCAGTGATGGCGCAACGGTTACGTTGACGCGTCGGGTTCGAGTTACGTGGCAGCGCCTGCAATTTCAGGCGAGCTTCGTAGCGCTCTTCTTCCGATTTCGATTGGTCATCGACGATGGCCTTGAGAGCTTCGCGCTTAGGGGCGAATTTCGCCACCAGGTCAGCACGCTTGATCTCACGATTAATCAGTGACAGTTTGGCCATGATCAGTTCCTGAAAGGGAATTTAAAGGCGGCGAGCAAAGCTTTGGCTTCGTCATCGGTCTTAGCGGTTGTCGTGATGCTGATATTCATACCGCGCAACGCGTCAATCTTGTCGTATTCGATTTCAGGGAAAATGATCTGTTCCTTGACACCGATGTTGTAGTTACCACGACCATCAAATGCACGGCCGTTCACACCACGGAAATCGCGTACGCGCGGCAGAGCCACGGTAATGAAGCGATCCAGGAACTCGTACATGCGAGCGCCGCGCAGGGTGACCATCGTACCGATCGGGTAACCTTCACGGATTTTGAAGCCTGCGATCGCTTTGCGGGACTTGGTGGTCACTGGCTTCTGGCCGGCGATCTTGGTCAAGTCAGCAACTGCGTGCTCGAGAACTTTTTTATCCGCGATAGCCTCACCAACACCCATGTTCAGGGTGATCTTGGTCAGGCGTGGAACTTCCATTACCGACTTGTAACCAAACTTGCTGGTCAGGTCGGCAACGACTTTTTCTTTATAGAATTCTTGGAGACGTGCCATGATTTCTTAAGCCTTCACTACTTCGCCGGAGGATTTAAAGATGCGAACTTTCTTGCCGTCCACTTCTTTGAAACCCACGCGATCTGCCTTGCCAGTCGCTGCATTAAACAATGCAACGTTGGACACGTGAATTGGCATGGTCTTATCGACGATACCACCAGTTACGCCAGTCATCGGGTTTGGCTTAGTCGCTTTTTTAGCGATGTTAATGCCGTCAACCACGATATGTTCAGCATCGATACGCTGCTGTACCACACCACGTTTGCCCTTGTCTTTCCCGGTCAGAACGATGACTTCGTCGTTTTTACGAATCTTATCCATTACGACTCCTTACAGGACTTCCGGTGCCAGGGACACGATTTTCATGAACTTCTCAGTGCGCAGTTCGCGCGTGACAGGTCCAAAAATACGGGTACCGATCGGCTCCAGCTTGGCGTTCAACAGAACGGCGGCATTGCCGTCGAACTTCACCAGGGAACCGTCTTGGCGGCGAACACCTTTAGCGGTGCGCACAACCACGGCGTTATAAATTTCACCTTTTTTGACACGGCCACGTGGCGCAGCAACCTTAACGGTTACCTTGATCACATCGCCAATGCCAGCATAACGGCGCTTGGAGCCGCCCAATACCTTGATGCACATTACTTCTTTGGCACCGGTATTGTCAGCCACTTCGAGCCGGCTTTCAGTTTGAATCATAGTATTCTCTTTCCCAACTTAAGCCGAAGAATCCACACAATGTAGACCCACGGTCAGTCTTGGTCCCGCCAGAGCCGCCCTGCTGGGCTTCACTGTTTGGGTGCATGACCTTCATACATCAACTGACCGCGAATGCTACTGTCTGTGGCCAGACACTTTGCGGCGTTACATGAACGAAGCCCGCAAGTATTACATACAATTTGCGGGCCTGCAAGTACTAATTAAAAGCCACCGCCGAAACGGTGGTTTTTATTTAAACGGTTGGTGCGGCTTGAACCACACGTGTCACCGTCCATGCCTTCGTTTTGGAGATCGGGCGACCTTCCTGGATCTCGACCGTGTCACCGGCCTTGACTTGGTTGGTCTCGTCATGCGCGTGATACTTGTTCGAACGCATGATGATCTTGCCATACAAAGGATGTTTTACGTGGCGCTCGATCAGAACGGTAACGGTCTTGTCCATCTTGTCCGAAACCACTTTACCGATCAGCGTGCGCTTGAGCGACTGTTTCACTGGTTCGTTCATTTGGCTTCCTTCAGATTCATTACCGTCTTCACACGCGCGATATCGCGGCGTACCTTCTTGAGCTGCGAAGTGTTGCTCAGCTGCTGCGTAGCGATTTGCATGCGCAGGCCGAACTGTGCCTTCAACAGGTCATTCAGCTCTTTTTGCAGAGCTGGCTGGTCCTTGCCGCGGAGTTCAGATGCTTTCATATACAACTCCAATTATTGGCCGACTTGGCGGATGACAAACGTCGTCGCCAGTGGCAGTTTAGCGGCGGCAAGACGGAATGCTTCCCGTGCCAGCGCTTCATCAACGCCATCCATTTCGTACAGTACTTTGCCTGGCTGAATTTCAGCGACGTAGTACTCAGGATTACCTTTACCGTTACCCATACGGACTTCAGCCGGTTTGTTCGAAATCGGTTTGTCCGGGAAAATACGGATCCAGATACGACCACCGCGCTTGATGTGACGCGTCATTGCACGACGCGCCGCTTCAATTTGACGCGCAGTGATACGACCGCGCGCAACTGCCTTCAGACCGAATTCGCCAAACGACACGGCGGTGCCGCGGCTGTGCGAAATACCGGTATTACGGCCTTTCTGCTCTTTACGATACTTTCTGCGTGCTGGTTGCAGCATGATTATTCTCCTGCTTTCTCAGCTGGTGCTGCTGCGGCGGCCGGTTTAGCGGCGGTACGCACACGTGCACCTGGTGCTGTGGATGGTTTCGCACCGGCACCGGCTGGACGTGGACGGCCAGCTGGCTTGCCATCGTCACGGCGTGGGCCGCGGCTTTTCTTCTCGTCAGCTGGGGTATCGATGACTGGTGCATCGCCGTTAGGCGCGCGGTCACCTTTGTATACCCACACCTTGACACCGATGATGCCGTAGGTGGTCGACGCTTCGCTGGTACCGTAGTCGATATCGGCGCGCAGGGTATGCAGAGGCACACGGCCTTCGCGGTACCACTCTTTACGTGCGATTTCGATACCGTTCAGACGGCCGGACGACATGATCTTGATACCGAGAGCACCCAGGCGCATTGCATTTTGCATTGCACGCTTCATGGCGCGGCGGAACATGATCCGTTTTTCCAGCTGCTGAGCGATCGAGTCGGCGATCAGTTGCGAGTCGATTTCTGGCTTGCGAATTTCTTCGATGTTCACGTGAACAGGTACGCCCATGATCTTGGTCAGCGCGGACTTCAGTACTTCGATGTCTTCGCCTTTTTTACCAATGACCACGCCTGGACGCGAGCTGTAGATCGTGAAGCGCGCGTTCTTGGCTGGGCGCTCGATAACGATGCGGCCAACGGAAGCGTTCTTCAGTTTCTTTTTCAGGTAAGCACGTGCTTTCAAGTCTTCGTTCAGCATGGCAGCGAAATTACCGTTGCCTGCATACCAGCGCGAAGCCCAGTTACGGGTGACCGCCAGACGGAAACCGGTTGGATGAATTTTCTGACCCATCGTGGCTCCTTAGTTACCGACAGTCACGTAAACGTGACAGGATTGTTTCGAAATACGGTCGCCACGGCCTTTTGCACGCGCGGTGAAGCGCTTCAGGACGGGGCCCTTTTCGACGTAGATCGTTTTCACGAACAATTCGTCGATGTCCGCGCCATCATTGTGCTCGGCATTCGCAATAGCGGATTCCAGAACGCGTTTGATGATCGCAGCACCTTTTTTCGGGCTGAATTGCAAGATGTTGAGTGCAGCGTCAACTTTCTTGCCACGGATCAGGTCAGCAACCAGGCGGCCCTTTTGGTCCGACAGGCGCACACCTTTGAGGATAGCTTTAGTTTCCATTATTTCTTAGCCTTTTTGTCAGCTGCATGGCCCTTGAACGTACGGGTCAGTGCGAATTCGCCGAGCTTGTGACCAACCATGTTTTCGGAAACATAAACCGGCACGTGCAGCTTGCCGTTATGCACCGCGATCGTCAGGCCGATGAAGTCAGGCATGATTGTCGAACGACGCGACCAGGTTTTGATTGGCTTTTTGTCTTTGGCTGCTTGCGCGGCTTCAACTTTTTTCACCAGGTGGGCGTCACAGAACGGCCCTTTTTTCAATGAACGTGTCATGTGCTACCCCTTATTTCTTGCCGCGGCGCGAGACGATCATGGAAGTAGTACGCTTGTTGCTGCGTGTCTTCTTACCCTTAGTCTGTTGGCCCCAAGGCGAAACTGGATGACGACCAGCTGCTGTTTTACCTTCACCACCACCGTGCGGGTGATCGACCGGGTTCATGACCACACCGCGAACGGTAGGACGAACACCGCGCCAGCGCATCGCACCAGCTTTACCGATTTTACGCAGGCTGTGCTCGGCATTGCCGACTTCACCAACCGTTGCACGGCACTCGATGTGCACGCGACGTACCTCACCCGAGCGCAGACGCACTTGAGCGTAGGTACCTTCACGTGCCATCAGCACAACGCCAGCGCCGGCGGTACGTGCCATTTGGGCACCTTTACCTGGCAGCATTTCGACGCAATGCATCACGGTACCGACTGGGATGTTACGGATTGGCAAGCAGTTACCCGATTTGATCGGTGCTTCCGAACCGTTCATCACGCTGTCGCCAACGGCCATGCCTTTGGTTGCGATGATGTAGTGACGTTCGCCGTCGGCGTAGCACAACAGAGCGATATTCGCGGTGCGGTTTGGATCGTATTCGATACGTTCCACTTTCGCTGGAATACCATCTTTGGTGCGCTTGAAGTCGATCAAGCGATAGTGTTGCTTATGACCACCACCGATATGACGGGTGGTGATGTGACCGTTGTTGTTACGACCAGCGGTCTTGGATTTCTTTTCAACCAGGGCAGCGAACGGACGACCTTTGTACAGGTCGGCATTCACCACCTTTACCATGCCGCGACGGCCTGGCGAGGTTGGTTTCATCTTAACGAGTGCCATTATGCAGCCTCCTCGGAGAAGTTGATTTCCTGGCCAGGCTTCAGGCACACGAAAGCACGCTTGGTATGGTTACGACGACCGTTGAACTTGCCGGTGCGCTTTTGCTTACCTTCGCGGTTTGCAGTTTGCACGGACAGAACTTCAACCTTGAACAGCAGTTCGACCGCTGCCTTGATTTCAGGCTTGGTTGCATCCGGCAGTACGCGGAATACAATTTGCTCGTTCTTTTCCGCGACCATGGTGGCCTTTTCGGAAATCACGGGCGCCAACAGCACCTTCATCAAGCGTTCTTCGCTATGTTTCAAAATCGCGCTCATGCCAGCATCTCCTCAATCTTGGCCAATGCAGCTTTGGTGACCAGGATCTTCTTGTAGAACACCAGGGACATCGGGTCTGCGTGACGTGGCTCAACGACGAGTACGTTAGGCAGGTTGCGCGATGCCAGTTCCAGGTTTTCGTTCAGAACGTCGGTGATGATCAGAACCGAATCAAAGCCCAGGCCGTTCAATTTTTGCGACAGCAGCTTGGTTTTTGGCGCGTCGATCGTCAGATCGTCGATGACGATCAGGCGCTCTTCGCGAGCCAGCTGCGACAGGATCGAGCAGATACCTGCGCGATACATTTTTTTGTTCACTTTGTGGGTGAAGTTTTCGTCAGGCGAGTTCGGGAAAATCCGACCACCGCCGCGCCACAGTGGCGACGACGACATACCAGCACGCGCGCGGCCGGTACCTTTTTGGCGCCATGGCTTTTTCGTCGTGTGGTGAACTTCTTCACGGTCTTTTTGCTTGCGGTTACCACTACGTGCATTCGCTTGATAAGCGATGACGACTTGGTGGATCAGCGCTTCATTGTAGTCACGGCCGAAAATCGTATCGGCTGCAGCAACGTTCGAGGCGGCTTGACCTTGCGCATTCAGAAGCTTGAGTTCCATCGTTTAAGCTCCCTTCTTGGCTTTGGTTTTGATGGCTGGCGAGACAACTACCTGGCCATTTTTCGCACCTGGAATCGCGCCTTTGACCAGCAACAGCTGACGGTCGGCATCGATACGGGCGATCACGAGGTTCTGGATCGTACGGTTAACGTCACCCAGATGACCGGTCATGCGCTTACCAGGGAAAACGCGACCTGGATCTTGTGCCATACCGATGGAACCTGGAACGTTATGCGAACGCGAGTTACCGTGCGTTGCACGGCCAGAAGCGAAGTGGTAACGTTTGATAACGCCTGCATAGCCTTTACCGATGGTAACGCCTTGCACGTCGATCTTTTGACCGACTTCGAACAGGGAAGCAGCGACAACATCGCCAGCTTTCAATTCAGCGGCTTTAGCAGCGTCAACGCGGAACTCTTTCAACAGAGTACCGGCTTCAACACCAGCTTTAGCGTGATGACCAGCAACAGCTTTGGTCACGCGGGAAGCGCGACGTTGACCGAATGCGACCTGAACAGCGGAGTAACCATCTGTTTCAGGGGTTTTGATTTGCGCAACACGGTTGTTCGATACGTCCAACACGGTGACAGGAATCGAATCCCCTTCATCCGTGAAAATGCGCATCATACCAACCTTGCGACCGAGAAGGCCTAGGCTCATTTTTTCTCCATTCCCACCTGCGATTGGGCGGGGCTTGTTTAACTACAAAGTAACGTAGGACTCAAAAAAGACGAATCCATACCGAAGCCGGCTAGTATATAGCACAAAAACCCTTGACGCAACAAGTTAACACGAGGTATGTCAAAGTGTTGCGCGACGCCCCTGCAGGAGTTGTCGAACACCTCCCGCAATTGTCGCAGCGCCTCGTCAAAATGAGCATCCATGCGCCCTGACGCCACAAAAAGAAGGGCGCGGGCCAGGCTTGTACCCCGTCCGCGCCCATGCGTCATGCGAGTCGCTGGTCTAGCCGTTGCAGCGCTCCAGGCAATGTTGGAGCAGGTCACGGCAAATCGGGCTACCGCCCAATGAACCGGTGCAGCCGACATAGCTGCTGTCGCAGCGCGAACGGCATTGCCAGACATCCTCACTCGCCGCGGCATACGCGTAACCGGCACTCAGGCCACAGGCGAAGAGGAAAAAAGCCAGTTTCTTGATCATGGTGCTGTCTCCAGGTTGTTATGTTGGAATGAAAGGAACTGCCCGGTGGCGGCAAGCCATCCTTCCTGCCGCCCGCTATTACTCCCGCAACACACAATACCGTGCTGCCCGGAAAGCAATACCAAAGACTACCGTAAACAATACCAACTTAAAACCAATTATTTTCCAAATCAGCAATCTTTTTCATGCATCACTGGAGCAGGCTCTGACGATTGCTGCCCTCCCCTGCCTACCTGATACCAGTCCACCTTGCGCGTCGCCACCATGATGGCGGCCAGCACGGCGAACAGCAGGATGCTGCCCATCACCAGCGCATTGTTTTCCGAGCTCAGCAAGCCATACAGGGCGCCATACAGCACGGTCAGCGCCACGCCGAAGCCGATCCCGCGCCAGGCGTTGTGCAGCACGTGCACCAGATAGAAGCTGGTCAGCGCGATGCACGCGGCGCTGGCGATCAGATAGGCGGCCAGGAAGGCGATATGCTCGGCCAGGCCCACCAGCAGCAGGAAGAAGATCACCAGCGACAGGCCCACCAGCAAATATTGCACCGGGTGGATCGGCAGGCTTTTCAGGATTTCAAAGATGAAGAAGGCGGCAAAGGTCAGCGCCACGAACAGCAAGCCATATTTCGTGGCCCGGTCCGACTGCGAATACACGTTCACCGGCTCGATGAAGCCCACGCTGAAGCGGTCAATCTGGCCCAGCGGGGCGCTGTCGGGCACCTTGAATTCCCCTTCGATCGTGCTCAGTTGCGTTTGCGCATTGGTGGCCAGCGACGAGATATTCCACGCCACACTGAAACCCTGGGCATCGATCTGGCGATTCTTCGGCGACGGCAGGAAGCGCCCGCCAAACTGCGGATGGGGCCAGTTCGACTTGATCTGGATCTGGCTGTTCTTGGCCACCGGCACGAAATGCTGGCGTTCGATGCCATCGAGGCCCAGGTCAAAGCTGAAGCGCACCTGTTGCGGCGCCGCCAGGGGCATGGCGCCCAGCGGCGCATGCAGGCCGCTGCGGAAGGCAAACAGGTCGGTACCCTGCTCGAACTCGATCTTTTGTCCGCCCCAGTCGATTTTCGGAATATTGCGGATGCCGCGCACGTCCTCGATGGAAAGGGCGACGAAAGGCTGACCCAGGGTCATGCGCGAGTCCGGCGACTTGCGCGGCAACTGGCTGCTGGCCGGCACCGTGAAGTCGCCCTTGAACGCATGCTGGCCGCTGTAGACCAGCACCTGGTGGATGCCGCGGTAACGGCGGTCCGTCTCGATGTTGCCGTTGATCTGCAGATCGTTCGGGTACACGAGCAGGCGACGCTGCACCAAGCGGCGCAGCAACTCCGTGCGCGCAGGCGCTTTCGCTTCCTTGTCATCACCCTTGGCCACTTCCACGCGCTCTTCGTACTGCTCCGTGTAGGGAATCACGAGGATGGGGCCGATGATGGTTTGTTCGCGCACCGAATCGGCGGCGATGCTGTTGACGGCTTCCTGGCGGAATTCCATCCGCTCCTTGATCGTTTCCTGAATCATCAGCAAAGGCAGGCCGATCAGCAACATCAGGCCGAACACGATCATCGCTTTGACTAAGAGAGTTTTTTGCATGGCGCATCCTTGAAGTAAGGCGGCCAGTGTAGGAAAGCTGTATGCGCTGACGATGCAGTCTGTGTGAAGCCTGTAAATATAGTGCGCTAAGCCAGCGGCAGACACAGGCACGCGCAGGCACCGCCTTCCGCATGATTGAGCACCTCGACCGTGCCGCCATGCAGGGAAGCGACCTCGCGCACGAAAGGCAGGCCCAGGCCCGTGCTTTTACCGGCGCTCGGGCGCGGCAAGGAGTAGAAGCGCTCGAAGACGCGTTCGAGCGCATATGCGGGGATGCCCGCGCCGCGGTCACGCACGGCAATTTCCACCTGGCTACCCTGGCGCCGCGCCGTCAGGTCGATGCAGCTGCCGGGCGGGGCGAAGCCGGCCGCGTTATCGAGCAGGTTGCCCAGCGCCTGGCGCAGCAACAGGGGGTCGCCCGCCACGCTCGCCTCGTCGTGCTGCAGCTGCAGACGCACGCCGCGCGCCGCCAGGGTGGCGGCCGCATCCTGCGCCACTTGCGCCAGCAGGGGCGCCAGCGCGATGCGCTCAGGGTTATCCAGGCGCTGCTGCTTTTCCACGCGCACCAGGGCCAGCAGCTTGTCGATCAGTTGCCGCTGGCGCGCATTCTGCTCCAGGATGCTGGCGAGAAACTGGCGGCGCTCGGCCGGCGGCATGTCTTCCTGCAGCAGCTCGGCAGAGGCCTGGATGGCGGCGATCGGGCTTTTCAATTCATGCGCCAGCGTGTGCATCAACTGCTCCACATACTCCTTGCCCTCCAGGCGCGTGCGCATCGCCTCCAGCGCCCGCCCCAGGGTGCCGATCTCGTTCTGGCCCAACGCCGGCAGCGCCACCTTGCGCCCCGCTTCCACGTCGCCGATGTAATGCATCAACTTGCCCAGCGCATGGTGCAGCCACCAGGCGAATGCCAGGCCGATCAGCAGCGACAGCAGCAACAGCACGGCGCCGCGCTGCAATATCTTGCGCTGGCTGCGCTCGACAAACGCCTGCACGCTGGCATTCGGCTTGGCCACCGTCAGCACGCCGATCACCTCATTGCCGTCGCGAATCGGCGCGGCCACGTGCATGACCGTCGACATCTCGTCGTCTGGCCGGCTGCGCGTGCTGCGCGCACCATACTTGCCCTGCAAGGTGAGGTACACGTCATTCCAGCGCGAATAGTCGCGGCCCACGTCGCGCCCGCTGGAATCGAACAGCACGATGCCATGCCGGTCCGTGATGGTGATGCGGTAATCGAGCGTGCGCTTGCGCACACCGTTGATATTGACGTCCACGCCATGGCGCGCGTAATCCTGCATGCGTTCTGCCACGGGCGACTGCGCCAGCCTGCCCGCCTTTACGTCGGGTGCCACCAGGCTGGCCAGCAGCTGCGAAGTATCGACCAGGGTGTCTTCCAGGGTCGAGCGCACACCGGGCTTGACCTGCTCCATGAAGACGTTCAGCAGGAACCATGCGGCCAGCCCGACGATCAGGAAGTAGCCGAGCAGGATGCGCAGGCCGATCTTCATGCGCCGGCCAGGCTGTAGCCGAGGCCACGGTGGGTGTGGATGGGGTCGACTTGCGCATCGATGGCGCGCAGCTTGGCGCGCAGCGATTTGACGTGCGCGTCGACGGTACGCTCGAGCGTGTCCGGCGCCCCGCTCCACACGCGCTCCATCAGCTGCGCGCGCGACAGCACGTGACCGGGATGCGCAAGCAGGGTTTTCAGCAACAGGTATTCATAGCGGGTCAGGTCCAGCGGCTGGCCGTGAAAGAGCACCTTCGCCTCCAGCGCGCGCAATTCGAAGCGCGCCGGCGCGGCGACAGGCGCGACTATCGTCATGCCAGTCTCGCGGGGAGCTTGCGCGGCACCTGCGCGGCGCAGGATGACGCGGATGCGCGCCACCAGTTCGCGTGGCGAAAACGGTTTCGTGACGTAATCGTCGGCGCCGATTTCCAGGCCGACGATACGGTCGATCTCATCGCTGCGGGCCGTCAGGAAGATCACCGGCACCTCGGAAAACTGGCGCAGCCGGCGGCACACTTCCAACCCGCTCATGTCGGGCAAGCCCACGTCGAGCACCACCAGAACGGGCATCTGCGCGGCTTCGCCGGGCGTTGGACGCAGCGCGGCCAGGGCTTGCTCGCCCAACATCACATGGCGCGGCGCAAAGCCGTCCGTGCGCAAGGCATAGGCGATGCTGTCGGCAATCGCCTGTTCATCTTCCACGATCAGGACAGTCTTGGACATGGCGGCGGCACGCAGTAGTGGACAGACCCGGAGTATCCCTGAAGCACGCAAGCGGCGTCAATCGCGCGCCTTGCCGCGCGCCGGCAAAAAGCCACCCGCCCAAAAAAACTTATAGTATATTTATCGCAGCAAGACTCCACTGATACACCGTGTTTGACACCCGTCCGAGGAGACTATGAAGAACCATACCATCAGCCTGCTATGTGCCGTCAGCCTGCTGGCCGCCTGCGCGGCGCCAGCGACGATCACCACCTCCAACGCACAACAAGACGCCTGCAACGCGGCCGAGCTCAAGGGCCAGTTTGGCGAAGCGGAACTGGCTTGCGTACAGGCGCTGCGCAGCGCCGAGCAGGCCGGGGCCAGCGCGGACATCCTCTCGCAGCGCCAATACAACCTGGGCCGCATCAAGCGCTTGCAGGGCAAGAATGCCGAAGCGGAGCAACTGTACCGGCAAGCCCTGGCCACGGAAGAAGCGGCGCAGCCACGCAGCGATGCGCGCGTCGGCCGCCGCATGGTGGAACTGGCGTCGGCCCTGGCCGCGCAAGGCAAGTGGCAGGAAGGCACAGGCTATCTGGAACGCGTGCTGCCGTTGCTGCCGAAGCTGTCGTCCGCGTCGCGCACGTATTCCGCGGAAGTGCTGCGCCAGTACGCCAGGCAGTTGCAAGGCGGTCCGCAGGCCGCATTGGGCGCGCGCTTCGACGCGGTGGCGGCCAGCCTGCAATGAGCAACTCCCGGGCCCGGCCTAGGGCTGGGCGACGTGGATGCTGGCCTTGATGTGCTTGAGGTGGGCCACGATGGTGAACGTCATCACCACCAGCAGCGACCAGGAGCTCCATTTGCTGACATGCACCACCGACCAGGCGCCAAGCTGGTTCGGATAGCGCCACACGCCCCAGAAAGTGCTGATGTTTTCAGCCAGCCAGATAAAGAAGCCGACCAGCACGAAACCGAGCAGCAAGGGCATGCTGCGGTCGCGGTCGAGCGGACGGAACACCACGGTGGTGCGCGCATACAAGCCCAGCGCGCAGGCGGCCAGGTACCAGCGATAGTCGCCGATGTAATGGTGAGTAAAGAAGTTGGCGTAGATCAGCACAGCGATCAGCACCGCCATCCAGTATGGCGGATGGTGGCGAATCCGCATGTCGAGCAGGCGCCAGGTCTGGATGATGTAGCTGCCGACCGCCGCATACATGAATCCCGAAAACAGGGGAACGCCGAACACTTTGGTATAGGCAAAGTCGGGATAGCTCCAAGACTGGATCGTCCCCGATACCTTGAATACTTCCAGCGCAAAGCCCACCGCATGGAACAGGCAAATGGCTTTCAGCTCATCCCACGTTTCCAGTCCGCTCCAGACCATTGCGGCCTGGATCGCCAGCGCCAACAGCAGCAGCACGTCATAGCGCGGCAGGCCGAACAGGCCGGCGCGCGGCACCAGGAACACGGCAGCAAAAAACAGCCCCACGAACAGGCACGACCTCGCCTCCTTGATGCCGAAATACAGAAATTCGGTCAGGAAGCGCGGCCAGCCGCGCAGGCGCTGGCGTGGAGTCGCATTTAACAGGTGGGTATCGAGGGCATTGAGCATGCAGCAACTTTATCGACGGGCTGCAGCACTGTAAAGCGATTTTGCACACACAGGCAGGTGGCGCCAGCGTTAGGCCGGCCAATGGCAATGGGGCCGGGCGCACTCACGATCGTGAGCAGGCCCGGCCCCATCATCAGGCAGCGGGACACCCCGCCGGCCTGGAACAGCTGTCAATACCTGATGCTACGGTGTTGTCAGCTGCCCTGAAAACTCTTATTGCAGTTTGATTTCGACATCAACACCAGCTGGCAGGTCCAGCTTCATCAGCGCGTCAACGGTTTTGTCCGTTGGGTCAACGATGTCCATCAGGCGTTGGTGCGTACGGATCTCGAACTGATCGCGCGAAGTTTTGTTGACGTGCGGGGAACGCAGCACATCGAAACGTTGAATACGGGTAGGCAGTGGTACTGGGCCTTTGACGACAGCGCCGGTGCGCTTCGCGGTTTCAACGATTTCCAGAGCGGACTGGTCGATCAGCTTGTAATCGAAAGCCTTCAGGCGGATACGGATTTTTTGGTTTGGTGCCGACATGATATTTCCTTAAAAGAACGAACCGCGCGGTCTGCACGGCAATGAGGTCATACGGGAATTTCTGACGCTACAACCGTCAGGGTCGACATGATAGCACCAAAATGCTTGCCAACCCCGGCAGTTGAATAAAAAGAAGGGCGCCGGGCGACGACGCGTCTTCTTTTCTATCGCTTAATAATTAAGCGATGATTTTTGCAACAACACCAGCGCCGACGGTACGGCCGCCTTCGCGGATAGCGAAGCGCAGACCTTCTTCCATCGCGATCGGGTTGATCAGCTTGACGGTGATCGACACGTTATCGCCTGGCATGACCATTTCTTTGTCTGCTGGCAACTCGATCGAACCGGTTACGTCCGTCGTGCGGAAGTAGAACTGTGGACGATAGTTGTTGAAGAATGGCGTATGACGGCCGCCTTCGTCTTTCGACAGAACATAGATCTCGCCGGTGAAGTGAGCATGCGGCTTGATCGAGCCTGGTTTTGCCAGAACTTGACCACGTTGCACGTCTTCACGCTTGGTGCCGCGCAGCAGCAGACCAACGTTGTCGCCTGCTTGACCTTGGTCCAGCAGTTTGCGGAACATTTCCACGCCGGTGCAAGTCGTTTTGACGGTATCGGTGATACCAACGATTTCGATCTCTTCGCCGACTTTAACAATGCCGCGCTCGATACGACCGGTCACAACGGTACCGCGACCCGAGATCGAGAACACGTCTTCTACTGGCATCAGGAACGCACCGTCAACAGCGCGCTCTGGCGTTGGGATGTAAGCATCCAGCGCATCGGCCAGACGCAGCACTGCGTCAACGCCCATTTCGCCTTCTTTGCCTTCCAGCGCCATACGTGCCGAACCTTTGATGATTGGCAGGTCGTCGCCTGGGAATTCGTACTTCGACAACAGCTCGCGCACTTCCATTTCAACCAGTTCCAGCAGCTCTGCGTCGTCGACCAGGTCGCACTTGTTCAGGAACACGATGATGTATGGAACGCCAACTTGGCGGGCCAGCAGGATGTGTTCGCGGGTCTGTGGCATTGGGCCGTCAGCTGCGGAGCACACCAGGATCGCGCCGTCCATCTGGGCAGCACCGGTAATCATGTTTTTGATGTAATCGGCGTGGCCTGGGCAGTCAACGTGCGCGTAGTGACGCGTTTCCGTTTCGTACTCGACGTGGGCGGTGTTAATCGTGATACCGCGCGCTTTTTCTTCTGGAGCTGCATCGATCTGGTCGTATGCTTTAGCTTCGCCGCCGAATTTCTTCGACAGAACCGTTGCGATTGCAGCGGTCAGCGTGGTTTTACCGTGGTCGACGTGGCCGATGGTGCCGACGTTGACGTGCGGCTTGGTCCGTTCGAATTTACCTTTTGCCATTTTATTCTTCCTTAGAACAATGATTTAAATGTAGGGACCGGCATTCTCGTGAAAGCCGGCCCGGAACTTCTATTACTTAGCTTTCGAGCTTACGATTGCTTCAGTCACATGCTTAGGTGCTTCAGCATAGTGCTTGAATTCCATCGTGTAAGTCGCACGACCTTGGGTCGACGAACGCAACGACGTAGCGTAGCCGAACATTTCCGACAGAGGCACTTCGGCCTTGATGATCTTGCCGCCACCGCCAGCAATTTCATCCATACCTTGCACCATGCCGCGACGCGACGACAGATCGCCCATCACGGTACCGGCGTAGTCTTCCGGCGTTTCCACTTCCACGGCCATCATCGGCTCCAGGATGACTGGCGATGCTTTGCGGCAGCCATCTTTGAATGCCATCGAAGCGGCCATGCGGAATGCATTTTCGTTCGAGTCAACATCATGGTACGAACCGAAGAACAGCGTGACTTTCACGTCAACGACTGGGTAGCCAGCCATCACGCCCGAAGTCAGCGTGTCGCGCACACCTTTTTCAACTGCAGGGATGTATTCGCGAGGAACGGTACCGCCCTTGATCGCGTCAACGAATTCAAAGCCCTTGCCCGGTTCTTGCGGTTCGATCTTCAGAACCACGTGACCGTATTGACCACGACCACCCGATTGCTTGACGAATTTGCCTTCCGACTCTTCGCACACTTTACGGATCGTTTCGCGGTAAGCCACTTGTGGCTTGCCGACGGTGGCTTCAACGTTGAATTCACGCTTCATGCGGTCAACGATGATGTCCAGATGCAACTCGCCCATACCGGCGATGATGGTCTGGCCCGATTCTTCATCGGTACGCACGCGGAACGATGGATCTTCTGCTGCCAGACGGTTCAGCGCCAAGCCCATTTTTTCCTGGTCGGCCTTGGTTTTTGGCTCAACCGCTTGCGAAATCACTGGCTCAGGGAAGACCATGCGCTCCAGAACCACGCTTGCCTTGTCGTCGCAAAGCGTATCGCCAGTGGTGGTGTCTTTCAGACCCACAACGGCGGCGATGTCGCCAGCGCGCATTTCCTTGATTTCTTCGCGTTCGTTCGCTTGCATCTGCACGATACGGCCGATACGCTCTTTCTTCTGCTTCACGGAGTTCAACACCGAGTCGCCCGAATTCAGGGTACCCGAGTAGCAACGGATGAAGCACAGCTGACCCACGAACGGATCGGTTGCGATCTTGAACGCCAGCGCCGAGAATTTCTCGTCGTCGTCAGCTTTACGCTCGACAGGCTGTTCATCTTCATCCAGACCAGGTACTGGCGGAATGTCGATTGGCGATGGCAGGTACTCGATGACCGCGTCCAACATGGCTTGTACGCCCTTGTTTTTAAAGGCGGTACCGCACAGCATTGGAACGATTTCGCTGGCGATGGTACGTTGACGCAGAGCAGCCTTGATCTCGGCTTCCGACAGGTCGCCTTCTTCCAGGTACTTGTTCATCAGGTCTTCCGACGCTTCAGCAGCGGCTTCAACCATGTTCTCGCGCCACTTGGCAGCATCAGCGGCCAGGTGTGCAGGAATGTCTTCGTATTCAAACTTCATGCCTTGCGAAGCGTCGTCCCAGATAACCGCTTTCATCTTGACCAGATCGATAACACCGGTGAAGACGTCTTCAGCGCCGATAGGCATCTGAATAGGTACTGGGTTGGCTTTCAGACGCGAACGCATCTGATCGTAGACCTTGAAGAAGTTGGCGCCGGTACGGTCCATCTTGTTCACGAAGGCCAGACGTGGCACTTTGTACTTGTTAGCCTGACGCCATACCGTTTCCGATTGTGGCTGCACGCCGCCGACTGCACAGTAAACCATGCAGGCGCCATCCAACACGCGCATCGAACGTTCCACTTCAATGGTGAAGTCAACGTGGCCTGGGGTGTCGATGATGTTGATGTGGTGAGCTGGGAAGTTGTTAGCCATGCCTTTCCAGAAGCACGTAACAGCAGCCGAGGTAATCGTGATACCGCGCTCTTGCTCCTGTGCCATCCAGTCGGTGGTGGCAGCGCCATCATGGACTTCGCCCAGCTTGTGGTTCACGCCTGTGTAGAACAGGACGCGCTCGGTCGTGGTCGTCTTACCTGCATCGATGTGAGCGGAGATACCGATATTACGATAGCGCTCAATGGGGGTCTTGCGGGCCATAATTAATCCTAAATGAATGGACAAAACCGAGCAGCATTTTTTTGCAAAAATGAGCCCGGCCTCGAACAACAGATGCTTGACAGCCGCCTTGCGGTAGCTGGCTTTATATTAGAAGCGGAAATGCGAGAACGCTTTGTTCGCTTCAGCCATACGATGGACTTCGTCGCGTTTTTTCATCGCGCCGCCGCGGCTTTCAGCCGCTTCCATCAGCTCACCGCCGAGGCGTTGTGGCATCGATTTTTCGCTGCGCTTGTTAGCAGCTTCACGCAACCAACGCATGGACAGAGCCATACGACGGACTGGGCGAACTTCGACCGGCACCTGGTAGTTTGCACCACCGACGCGACGGGATTTCACCTCAACCAACGGCTTGGCGTTGTTGATTGCGGTAGCAAAAACTTCGAGTGGATCTTTACCCGATTTTGCTGCGATGTGCTCGAAAGCACCGTAGATGATGTTTTCTGCAACCGATTTCTTACCGGACAGCATCAGCACGTTTACAAATTTAGCGACATCAGTGTTGCCGAATTTTGGATCTGGCAAAATTTCGCGCTTGGGTACTTCACGACGACGTGGCATATCAATTCCTTTCAATCTTCAGTTGAGCGCGCGTTCTTCGCACACTCGCGGACGACCATCATAGTCCTCCACTTACTCGACCAGATGCGGTCGACTACATTCACTTAGCTAGTTGCCACTGAGCGAAACTTGGGTTTGCTGCGTACAACTTATTACTTCTTGCCTGCTTTAGCGCGCTTGGTACCGTACTTCGAACGCGATTGCTTACGGTCTTTAACGCCTTGGGTATCCAGGGCACCGCGAACCATGTGGTAACGCACACCCGGCAAATCCTTGACGCGGCCGCCGCGCAACAGCACAACACTATGCTCTTGCAGGTTATGGCCTTCACCGCCAATGTACGAAATGACTTCGAAACCATTGGTCAGACGAACTTTAGCGACTTTACGCAGAGCCGAGTTAGGCTTCTTTGGAGTCGTGGTGTAAACACGTGTGCAGACGCCACGTTTTTGCGGGCTGTTTTCCAGCGCCGGCGATTTGCTCTTCACGGTCAAAGCGACGCGTGGATTGCGAATCAATTGATTGATGGTTGGCATCGTTATAAATCCAACAAAAAACTACGATTAATAACCCGGGCAAGATGCCCGGCGACTAAAACCTCGTCCCGCTTTCATCTACTGCGCACCGGAGGCGCCCGCAGCCACTCGATAAGGAGCGGCCATGAAATGCCAAGCAATACGTAAACGATGAGCAGAATAAAATCGAGAACTCGCTAGTTTAGACCTTGTGTTACAGGGGGTCAATCAGTTTACCGCTTTTTGCTATAAAAAAAGGCAAAAAAGCGGCACTTTTGTGGTATTTTGACTAATCTTTGGGGGCGGCGCGCGGGTGCCGGCACCTCGCAGCGCTTGATGATTTGGCATTCTTTCTCTACAACCAAGCATCGGGGCCGCACATTCTTGTATGACCGCAAGACAACAAAAGGATTGATAATAGCGGACATTTTTCGCTGCCCTCCTTTATGCGCCCCTTGCTTCGCCCCGCCAATCTGTTCCTGCTGCTGACCTACGCCTTGCTGACGGCCGTGCCCTTCGTCCCCGCGCTGCTGGGGCGTGCGCCGGAGCATCCCTGGCAGATGCTCACGTTCGAACTGCTGGCCTGGCTGGCCGTCTGGAGCGTGTTCAAGCGCCCCGCATATTTCCACTGGCTGCTGGTGCCCGCCTTCCTGGCCCTGCCGACGGAAATCTACCTGTTCATCTTCTATGGCCAGGGCATTTCCACGCACCACCTGGGTATCATCTTCGAAACCAGCCCCAAGGAAGCGATGGAATTCCTCGGGCAAAAAGTATGGCTGATGGGCGCCGTCATGCTAGGCGTGATCGCCTGGTGCGCTGCCAGCTGGTTTGCGGCCGCGCGCACGCGCGACCTCGACTGGCGCGGCAAGACGCGCCCGGCCGCCTTCGTGCTGTTGCTCCTGCTGGGCGGTTTCTGGTGGTATGGCTACGAATTCGGTTTCGACGCCAAAGTCCTGCACAGCGCCCCCGCATCGGCCAAGGCCGGCAACTCGGCGGCCAGCGGCAAGGCGGGCGCCTCCGGCTTCGGCGACGCCAGCTCTGCCGACGACGAAACGGCCGAGGAAGACGAGGAAAGCAGCAAGCCGGAGAACGCCAGCATCGCCGGCGCCGACGAGACGGGCCTGGGCTGGCCCAGCCTGCCCCACTGGGCGCGCCTGTCCTACGCCTTCGACACCGTCAGCAATTCCTGGCCCTTCGGCCTGGCCGCGCGCGGCTTCGATTTCTACAAGGAGCGCAAATACCTGGCCGAACTGGGACAGAAAAGCAGCAGCTTCCGTTTCGGCGCGCACCAGCAACAGCCCGATCCCCATCCGGAAGTGGTGGTCATGGTGATCGGCGAATCGTCGCGCTACGACCGCTGGAGCTTGAACGGCTACGAGCGCGACACCAATCCCCTGCTGAAACAGGAAAGCAACCTGGTGCCGCTGGCCGACGTCATCACGGCCGTTTCCGCCACGCGCCTGTCCGTGCCCGTCATCATCTCGCGCAAGCCGGCCACGCAAAGCCTCAAGGATGGCTTCTCGGAAAAATCCTTCCTCACCGCCTACAAGGAAGCGGGCTTCAAGACGTACTGGCTGTCGAACCAGATCTCGTTCGGCCAGTTCGACACGCCCGTGTCCGTGTTTGCCAAGGAAGCGGACGTGGTGCAATTTCTGAACCTGGGCGGCTTTACCAATAATTCGAACTTCGACCAGATCCTGTTCGATCCGTTCAAGAACGCGCTGGCCGACCCGGCGCCGAAAAAACTCATCGTGCTGCACACGCTGGGCAGCCACTGGAACTACAGCCAGCGCTATCCCAAACAATTCGACAAGTGGCAACCGTCGCTGTTCGGCGTCGACAAGCCCGTCTACACGGACACGGCCATCAAACCGCAGCTGAACAACAGCTACGACAGCTCCATCCTGTACACGGACTGGTTCCTGTCGAACGTGATCGGCATGCTGAAGGACGATGGCCAGCGCACGGCCCTGCGCAGCTCGCTCGTCTACGTCGCCGATCACGGCCAGACCCTGTACGACGGCACCTGCCGCCTGGCCTTCCATGGCCACAACACGCAGTTCGAATTCCACGTGCCCGCCTTCGTCTGGTATTCGCCGCAATTCCAGCAGCACTATCCGGACAAGGTGACGCAGCTGCGGCGCCATCAAAAGGCGCGCCTGTCGACGGAAAACATGTTCCACACCCTGCTCGACCTGGGCGACATCCGTTTTGCCGGCGAACAGCCCGAATGGAGCATCGCCAGCCCCCGCTTCAAACAGCACAAGCGCTACGTCGACAGCTATGGCTGGACCAACTACGACAACGCCATCATCCGCGGCGATTGCCGCGAAGTGATCGACAAGAGCACGCCGGAGAAACAGGAAAAGTAAGCGCGGCCATCAGGCCCGTTCGAGAACGCCGCCGCAATCGGCCGGCTGCGCCATGTGCGTGCTAAGCCAGTCGAAGACGCGCCCGGCCTTGTCCGCGATGCCGGCGTCAAACCCGCGCTGCGCCAGCAGGGCGATGCCATTCGTGGCCTGCAGCACGCCGGGCTCCAGCAACAGCGCGCCGGCATCACCACGGCGCACGCACCATGACGCCAGACAGTCTTCCAGCAAGGGTCCCAGCACGAGGTTGTGCGACGAGACGATCACCAGGTGCTCAGCGGCCAGGCTGTGCAGCACGGCGGCCGCCGCCGCCACCGACTCGAGGTGGTTCGTGCCGCGGAAGATTTCATCGATCAGGAACAGCGCCGGCGCACCCTCCTCGGCCAGCGCCAGCAATTCGCGCGCGCGCCGCAATTCGGCAATGTACAAACTTTCGCCGCCATCGAGCGAGTCTTCATTCTGCATGCTCGAATACAGGGGCAGCAGGGGCACCCGGGCCGCCTGCGCATAGCAAAAGCCGAAGGCGCGCGCACTGATCAGATTGAGCCCCACGCCGCGCAACAAAGTACTTTTGCCCACCGCATTCTGCCCCGAAATGAAGGCGCCGCGGCCATCGAGCCGCAACGACAGGGGCTTGGCGCCGTCCAGCAGCGGATGCACCATCGCGTCGAGTGACAATTGGCGCGCATCGCTTTCCTGCGCCCAGCAAAACTGCGCGCGGCCGCGCAGGTGGCGCGCCAGGGCCAGGTCTGCTTCCAGCTGGGCCACCCGGGTAAAGCTGTCGCGCAAAAAGGGCAGCTGCTGCGCCACCAGCTGGCGCGTGCGGAAATAGCGCTTGACGTTTTTCAGCAGGAGCCAGTCGCCATATTCGACCAGTACCGTATCGATGAAGGGCACGTAATGCAGCAGCGAACGCTCGATGGCCCGCGTTAGTTTTGCCGCCTGCGCGCCCTCCGCAGCCAATGGCAAGGCTGCCGGCACATCGAGCCGCGCCAGAGCGGCACGGATTTTCAGCAGGTACCGCAAGGTATCGAGCGTGCGCTCCCACGCCTTGGCGCTTTCGTAAAAACGCGCCTGCACGGTCATCAGCGCCACGCAGGCGGCCACCACGCCAAACAGGGCCGGCCACCCCATCAGCCAGGTAGCGGCGATGGCCAGCAACAAGGCCAGCGGCACCAGCCAGAGCCAGGCACTCCACCAGGGCGCCGGCGCCAGCGCCGCACCGAACAGGGTTGCGCACACTTCCGTATCAGCCTGACGCAAGGGCAGGCAGGCGCGCTGCAGGCTGGCCGCCTGGGCCGGATCGTCCAGCAATTGCCGGACGCGCGCAATGGAGGCAGGATCAGCCTGGCCGCCGCTCAGGCGCCGGTGCAGCTCCTGCTGGCCGAAGATGCTGGTCTCGCGCGCCAACTGCGCCGCATACTGGTCGAGCAGCAGCTCGTCCCAGGTCTGGTCATCCAGCGCTGGCGCCTCGCCCGCCAGCCGCTGCAGCATTGCCACGTCGCTGCGCGCAAAAGGATAATCGAGCGCCGGCGCGAAGACACGGGCAGGGAAAAGTTGCTGGAGGAACGGATGCATGGCGCCTGTGGAGGAGTCTATGAAAGGTATGTTCCCGCAGATGCAGGCGATTGCCAATTTATCAAGTGCAACCTGCGCGGACGGACATGCTGGACAACGCGGACACGGCGGACAGCCGGACGAAAAATATTTTTCCCATTCAAATCAATTACTTAGCAACTGGCACGGATCGTGCATTGAGAAAGGTATCCTTCACGAGACCTGACCATGATCCGCGATACTTCCTCCCAAGACGCCGTCCTGTCCGCCCCGCCGGGCCAGCGCCACAAGCAACGCGCCCTGCTGCTGGCCGGCGCCGCCGTCGTCATCGGCGCCGCCATCGCTGCCGTTGCGGGCTGGCGCAACAGCGAACATTCCGTCAATACCGACCGCCTGCGCATCGCCGACGTCACGCGCGGTACCCTGATCCGCGACGCCGCCGTGAACGGACGCGTGGTCGCCGCCATCAGCCCGACCCTGTACTCGACCACGGTGGCCACCGTCACGCTGAAAGCGAAGGCCGGCGACACCGTCAAGAAGGGCGACATCCTGGCCGTGCTGGAGTCGCCCGACCTGTCGGACGCGCTGAAACGCGAGCAGTCGAGCGTGCAGCAGCTGGAAGCGGAAGTGGCGCGCCAGCAGATCCTGGCCAAGAAACAGAAACTGCTGGCCCGGCGCGAAGCGGACACGGCGGAAATCGAGCGCCTGTCCGCCCAGCGCACGCTGGAGCGCTATGAAAGCGTGGCGCAGGTGGGCATCATCGCCAAGATCGATTACCAGAAGGCCAAGGATGCCTTGAATTCCGCCGAAATCCGCAGCAAGCACGCTTCGCAGGCGGCGGGCCTGGAAGGCGAGGACGTGACCCTGGCGCTGAAGACCCGGGTCAACGAACTGGAACGCCAGCGCCTGAGCCGCGACAACGCCCAGCGCAGGGTCGACGAGCTGACCGTGCGCGCGCCCGTCAATGGCTTCATCGGCACGCTGTCGGTGGCCAACCGCAGCGTGGTGCAGGCCAACACGGCCCTGATGACCCTGGTCGACCTGTCGCAGCTGGAAGTGGAGCTGGAAGTACCGGAAACGTATGTGGCCGACATCGGCCTGGGCATGAGCGCCGAGATCGAAACGGGCACCATCCGCGCCTCCGGCAAGCTGTCGGCGCTGTCGCCCGAAGTGGTCAAGAACCAGGTGCTGGCGCGCGTGCGCTTCAACGGCGAACAGCCGGCCGGCCTGCGCCAGAACCAGCGCGTCTCGGCACGCCTGCTGATCGACGAGCGGCCCAATGTGCTGATGCTGGCGCGCGGGTCCTTCGTCGAAGCCGAAGGCGGACGCTTTGCCTACGTGGTGCGCGATGGCGTGGCCGTCCGCACGCCCATCAAGCTGGGCGCCACCAGCATCTCGGCCGTCGAGATTCTGGGAGGCCTGAAGCTGGGCGACAAGGTGGTGGTCGCCGGTACGGAAAATTTCGCGAACGCGGCCCGCGTCGCACTCAATTAATTTCAGTCAACAAGGAGGCTTCCCATGCTGCGCATGCAAAACCTGAGCAAGATCTACCGCACCCACATGATCGAAACGCACGCGCTGCGCGGCTTCGAGATCCACGTTCGCCAGGGCGAATTCGTCACCGTCACGGGACCATCCGGCTCCGGCAAGACAAGCTTCCTGAACATCGCCGGGCTGCTCGAGGAATTCACCGATGGCGAATACATCCTCGACGGCGTCAACGTCAAGGGCATGGACGATAATGCCCGCTCGCGCCTGCGCAATGAAAAACTGGGCTTCATCTTCCAGGGTTTCAACCTGATTCCCGACCTGTCGCTGTTCGACAACGTCGACGTGCCGCTGCGCTACCGGGGCTTCAACAGCGCCGAGCGCCGCGAACGCATCGAGGATGCGCTGGCCAAGGTGGGACTGGCCTCGCGCATGAAGCATTATCCGGCCGAACTGTCGGGCGGGCAGCAACAACGCGTGGCGATCGCACGCGCGCTGGCCGGCTCGCCGAAACTGCTGCTGGCCGATGAACCGACGGGCAACCTGGACACGCAGATGGCGCGCGGCGTGATGGAACTGCTGGAGGATATCAACGCGCAAGGCACGACCATCCTGATGGTGACGCACGATCCGGAACTGGCGCTGCGTTCGCAACGCAACGTGCACATCATCGACGGCCAGGTGTCGGACCTGGTGCAGCATGGCGCCACGCTGTCGGCCAGGCCACAGCACGCGACCGCCTAGGAGCCGCCATGTTCCACTACTATTTCAAGCTGGGCCTGCGCAACCTGCGCCGCAATCCCGCCCTGACGGCATTGATGGTGCTGACCCTGGCTGTCGGCGTGGCCGCCAGCGTGGCCACCGTGACCATCCTGCACGCCATGTCGGGCGACCCCTTGCCGCACAAGAGCGACCGCATGTTCGTGCCGATGATCGACGTAGTTCCCTTGAAAGGCTATACGCCGGGCACCAAGCCCAGCTTCGGCCAGGCGCAACTCGCCTATACCGATGCGAAGAACTTCATGGCCAGCAAGATAGGCATCCGCCGCAGCGTCATGTACGGCGTGGCCGGCCCCGTGGAACCGGCGCGCAGGGACCTCGGCGCCTTCCGGGCCCAGGGCCTGGCTCCCACACGCGATTTCTTTGCCATGTTTGAAGTGCCCTTCCTGTATGGCCAGCCATGGAGCGAAGCCGACGACGACAGCGGCGCCGACGTCATCGTCCTGAGCCGCGCCCTGGCGGAAAAGCTGCTGGGCACAGTCAATCCCGTGGGCCAGCGCGTGACGGTGCTGGGACGTCCCTATCTGGTCAGCGGCGTGCTCGCTCAGTGGGACCCCGTGCCGCGCGTGCACCGCATCATCGGCAGCAAGGGTGCTTTCGGCACGGAGGATGAATTCTTCATTCCGTTTGCCAGCGCCATTCGCCACGAAACGGGGCATGACGGCGGCATGGCCTGCAGCGGCGTCGAGCGCAGCCCCGGTTACCAGGGCATCCTGGCATCGGACTGCACCTGGCTGCAATTCTGGTTCGAAATGGCCAGCGCCGGCGAACGCAGCGACCTGCAGGCTTATCTCGACAGCTATGCGGCCGAACAGCGCAAGCTGGGCCGCATGCCGCGCCATGCTCCCAACATGCTGTACGACGTCAGGCAGTGGCTCGATTTCCTGAACGTTGTCGACAACGACAACAAGCTGGCCACCTGGCTGGCCTTCGGCTTCCTGCTGCTCTGCCTGGTCAACACCATCGGCCTGCTGCTGGCCAAGTTCTCCGTGCGGGCGGCGGAAGTCGGCATCCGCCGTGCGCTGGGCGCCACGCAGCGCGACATCTTCCGCCAGTTCCTCATTGAGACAGGCGTCATCGGGCTGGCCGGCGGCGTGCTGGGCCTGTTGCTGGCCTATGCCGCCCTGGCCGTGGTGAGTTCGCAGTCGAAAGAGCTGGGCACCGTGGCGCACCTGGATGTCCCGATGCTGCTGCTGACGTTTGCCGTTTCCGTACTGGCGGCCTTGCTCGCAGGGCTGTTGCCCACCTGGCGCGCCTGCCAGGTCACGCCGGCCATGCAGCTCAAATCCCAATGACACCCACCTTTTCACAATGAGGCCCAACATGGAAATCCGCCCCATCCTGTCGGCGCTGATGCGCAACAAGACCGGCGCCGTGCTCGTCGCCGTGCAAGTCGCCATCAGCCTCGCCATCCTGGCCAACGCCTTGTACATCGTCAACCTGCGCCAGGCCATCGCCGCCCGTCCCACCGGCGTGGTAGCCGAAAACGACATCTTCTATGTCAAAGTCCAGAGCATGGACAAAGGCAGCCCGCAACGCCAGATAGCCGAGCAGAAGCGCCAGGCCGCGATACTGCGCGCCCTGCCGGGCGTGGTCTCCGTGGCGCAAACCACGCAGGCGGTTCTGTCGCGCTCCGGCAGCAGCACCAACGTCGCGGCCAAACGCGGACAGGCCGCGGCCAGCGCCAGCACCTCGATGTACGTCACGCCCGATTCGCTGGTCAAGACATATGGATTGAAGCTGGTGGAAGGGCGCGATTTCCATGCCGACGAGGTCCCGGAAATCAATGAAGACGTCGATGAAAGCTTCCCCAAGGTGGTGATCGTGACGCGCGCCGCGGCGCAAAAGATCTGGCCCGGCGAAACCAGCTTTGTCGGCAAACCCCTGTTCAATGGCACCGGCGACAACGATGACGAGATGCGCGTGATCGGCGTGGTGGAACGGCTGCAGACCCAGGTCGGCCAGGTCGGCGCCCAGGGCGAGTATTCGATCATCCTGCCGGCGCGCCTGACGGGCGGGCGCGATTCGCTGCTATTTGCCGTGCGGGCAGAACCAGGCCAGCGCGACCGCCTGATGAAAGAGGCGGAACAAGCGATCCGCAAGTCCAGCAGCGAGCGCCTGCTGGTGCGCACGGATACCCTGGAACAGCACCGCAAAGCACGTTATCTGGCCGACCGGGGCTTGTCCTGGATGCTCATCGCCGTCAGCACCCTGCTGCTGCTGGTGACGGCCAGCGGCATCGTCGGCATCGCCAGCCTGTGGGTCTCGCAGCGGCGCAAGCAGATCGGCGTGCGGCGCGCGCTCGGCGCGCGCCGCATCGACATCCTGCGCTATTTCCTGACCGAGAATTTCATGATCACCAGCGTCGGCGTGGCATGCGGCGTGCTGCTGGCATTGGGCTTGAACCAGCTGCTGGTAAGCCAGCTGGAAATGGCGCGCCTGCCGCCCGGCTATCTGCTGGCCGGTGCGCTGGTGTTCTGGCTGCTGGGCGTGGGCGCCGTGTACGGTCCGGCATGGCGCGCGGCCAGTATTTCGCCGGCCACTGCCACCCGCAGTACCTGAGCCGGCACCTGAGTGATATGCTGCGCGCATGCCTACCGTACTGATTATTGACGACAATGCCGCCGTGGCCATCGCGCTCGACGTGCTGTTCTCCCTGCACGAGATCGACGCCGTGCGCGCCGCCTCGCCCGAGGAAGGCCTGCAGCTGCTCGAGCGCCACGCCATCGACCTGGTGGTGCAGGACATGAACTTCACGGCCGACACCACCTCGGGCGAGGAAGGCAGCGCGCTGTTCCACGCCATCCGCGCGCGCTACCCGGACCTGCCCGTGGTCCTGCTGACAGCCTGGACGCAGCTCGACGCGGCCGTCGACCTGATCAAGTCCGGCGCGGCCGACTACCTGGCCAAGCCATGGGACGACCGGCGCCTGATCGCCAGCGTGCAAAACCTGCTGGAGCTGGGACAAGCCAACCGCGCGCTGCGCCAGCGCGTGGTGGCCGAGCAGCGCCAGCGCCACGCGCTGGAACACGACTTCGACTTGCGCGGCATGGTGTGGCAAGACCCGGCCACCGAACGCGTGGTGCACCTGGCGTGCCAGGTGGCGCGCGCCGACGTGCCCGTGCTCATTTCGGGGCCGAACGGCAGCGGCAAGGAACGCATCGCCGCCATCGTGCAAGCCAATTCCCAGGTCGCCAGCGGTCCTTTCGTGGTGCTCAATTGCGGCGCGGTGCCGGTGGACCTGATCGAGGCGGAACTGTTCGGTGCCGAGGCCGGCGCGTACACGGGCATCACCCGCGCACGCGACGGCAAGTTCGATGCGGCCGACGGCGGCACGCTGTTCCTCGACGAGATAGGCAACCTGCCGCTGGCCGGGCAAATGAAGCTGCTGCGCGTGCTGGAAACGGGACGCTTCGAGCGCCTCGGCTCGAACCGCGAGCGGCAGGTGAAAGTGCGCGTCATCAGCGCCAGCAACGCCGACCTGCCGGCGATGATCAAGGCCGGCACGTTCCGCGAAGACCTGTTTTACCGCCTGAACGTGATCGAACTGCGCCTGCCGCCGCTGGCCCAGCGCCCGCTTGACATCCTGGTACTGGCGCGGCATTTCCTGGGCAGCGAGAAAACGCTCGATGCGCAGGCGCAGGCGACCCTGCTGGCCCATGGCTGGCCGGGCAATGTGCGCGAACTGAAAAACGTCATGCAGCGCGCCAGCCTGCTGACGGCAGGTCCCGTGATCCGCGCGCAGGAGACGGGCTTGCCGCTGGCAGGCGTGCCATCGCTGCGCGCGCCGCAGGATGGCGCCGCGACGGAGCCAGACCGCGACAGCGTCACCGCGGCGCTGGCGCGCGCGCAAGGCGTGGTGGCGCAGGCGGCGCAGGAACTGGGGCTGTCGCGCCAGGCGCTGTACCGGCGCATGGAACGCCTGGGCATCGCGCGCGGCTGATGGCAAACCGCCCCATGCGCCTCTCCCTGCTCACGCGCTGGACGGCGCTGATCGTTACCTTGCTGGTGCTGGGCATCGTCATCGCCCTGCTGCTCGCGCATTTTTTACCCGACCAGCCGCTGCTGGTGCTGGCAGGTACCCTGCTGTGCGTGTTGCCGGTCGCCGTCATTACCATCCGCGCGCAGCTGCAGGCGATGCTGTCGCTGTTTCGCGCCCTGAGCGGCACGGTCGCCAGCTACCAGGACGGCGACTTCGGCTTCAGCTTGCGCTGGCCGCAAAACGATGAACTGGCCGACCTGGTGGCGGCCCACAATGCGCTCGGCGACGTGCTGCGCAAGCAGCGCCTGGACCTGGTGCAGCGCGAACTGCTGCTCGACACCATGGTGCAAAACACGCCGGTGGCCATGCTGCTGGTGGCCGAGGGCAGCGCCATCGTCTACGCCAACCTGGCCGCGCGCCAGCTGCTGCACCATGGCCGCCGGCTCGAAGGGCATCACCTGGCCGACATCGTGCAGCAGGCGGCACCGGCCCTGGCCGAGGCGCTCGCGCGCCGCAACGACGGCCTGTTTACCAGCGGCGAGGGGGAACAGGAAGAGGTGTATCACCTGGCGCGGCGCAGCTTCAGCCTGAACGGGCGCAAGCACGAACTGCTGCTGTTGCGCCAGCTGACACTGGAACTGCGCCGCCAGGAAGTGCAGACCTGGAAAAAAGTCATCCGCGTCATCAGCCATGAACTCAACAACTCGCTGGCGCCGCTGGCCTCGCTGGCCCATTCCGGTGCCGAACTGGTACGCCGCGGCCAGACGGAACGCCTGCCGCAAATCCTCGCCACGATCGAAGAGCGCACGCGCCACCTGGAAACCTTCATCCTCGGCTATGCGCGCTTTGCCAAGCTGCCCGCGCCGCGCCTGACGCCGTGCGAGTGGCAGCCTTTCCTCGATGGCCTGGCCTCGCAGGCGCCCTTCAGGCTCGACTGCCCGCCGCCCGCGCAGGCGGCCGTGTTCGATGCGGCGCAAATGCAGCAGGCGCTGCTCAACCTGCTCAAGAATGCGCTGGAATCGGGCTCGCGGGAGGAGCACATCGGCCTGCACGTCAGCCTGGCGCAAGGGCAGTTGCGCATCGAAGTGCGCGACCGCGGCCCGGGCATGAGCGGCGCCGTGCTGGAAAACGCGCTGGTGCCGTTTTATTCCACCAAGCGCAGCGGCACGGGACTTGGCCTGGCGCTGGCGCGCGAAATCGCCGAAGCCCATGGCGGGCGCATCACGCTGGCCAACCGCGAGGACGGCGGCCTGGCGGTAACTCTAATTCTTCCCTTGCTGGACAGAAATTAGTTACTGGCGCAACGATTTTTCCATCACATGCTGCGCAATTATTTTTCAGTATTATATTGACAATTAGAGTTTTTAATATTGCAACATAACGAGCGCCATGCCCGTGTATTAGAAATAAGCTATTTAAGTTTGCATAATGATATAAAAATAGCTCATTGACAATGAAATGTCCTGGCGATAATTTATCTGAGCGGTACGGTTTTTTTGAAACATTAATCGTTTTTTCGCGGGGATAAAAATGAAACTGAAATCACTCATCGCAGTAGCACTCTTGAGCGCGGCTTCCATCGGCGTAGCGCAGGCGACAGCGTACAACGTGGACCTGATCAACACCACCGGCAACCTGTGGACGGGCGGCTTCAACGCCACGCCCGATCCGCTCGGCGCCTTTACCGACACCTTCACCTTCACGCCCGACGCCACGTTCGGTTCGACCGCGCAAGCCTTCCTGGCCAACCTGTCGGTCACGGGCAGCGATGCTTCGTCCATCAACTTCAGCAGTGCCAACCTGAACGGCATCGCCCTGACGGGCTTTGGCGGACCCACCGTCTTCGGCTATGCCCAGGGCGAAGTGCTAGCGCCAACCAACCTGCTGTTCAACGGCCCGATGGTCCTCACCGTGATGGGCAACAGCAATGGCGGCAGCTATGGCGGCACCTTCAACCTGAACCTGGCCCCCGTTCCTGAACCAGAAACCTATGGCATGCTGCTGGCCGGCCTGGGCGTACTGGGCTTCCTGGCACGACGCCGCAAGCAATCTTGAGCTCCCCACCAAAAAGACGCTGCGGCGTCTTTTTTTCAGCCGGCTGCTAAACTGGCGCCATGACGACCGACTTCACCTCCACCAGCCATACCGCTTTCAGCCACCCGGGCCACCCGCCTGCCACCACCACCGAACACCGCGGCATCCGCTACCTGCACCTGGGGACCAAGTGGGTGCAGGGCGCCATGCGCCTGGACAAACCCGACGCCATCGAGCTCGAATACGTGCAGATGATGATGATGTGGATGCTGTTCAAGACGCAGCCCAAACGCATCGTGCAGCTGGGCCTGGGCAGCGCCGCGCTGACCAAATTCAGCTACCGCCGCTTCCCCGACGCCACGGTCACGGCCATCGAACTCAATCCGAACGTGATCGCCATCTGCGGCGCCCAGTTCGCGCTGCCGCCGAACGACGCGCGCCTCGACGTGCGCGAAATGAATGCGCTCGACTTCGTGCTTGATCCGGCCAACCACGGCACCGTCGATGCGCTGCAAGTGGACCTGTACGACGAAGACGCGCGCGGCCCCGTGCTCGACACGCCCGAGTTCTACCAGGCTTGCTTCGACTGCCTGACGGACGACGGCATCATGTGCACGAATGTCTTCGGCGACTTCCCCAACTACGACAAGAATCTGCAGGCGATGGAGCTGGTTTTCGACGCCGTCGTCTGGGTACCGGAAATGGAAGATGAAAACATCGTCGTGCTGGCCTTCAAAAAATCGCCGTCGCTCGACTTCAGCGATTTATACGAACGCGCCGGCACCATCAAGAAGCAGTTCAACCTGCCCGCCAAGAACTGGGTCAACGGCCTAAAGCAGTGGATGCAGGACCAGCAATAAGGTAGCTGCATCACGCCGGCAGCAGTCCACCCAGGCGGCGCGCCAGGCCATCCATGTTCTCGGCCGGCACCTGGGCATAACCGAGCAGGAAACCGTTCCAGCCCCCCGCATCTCCCGTGCCATGCGCGGACAGGGCCAGAGCCACGATGCCGTCCTGCGCGGCGCTGCGGCTCAGCGCCAGGTCATCCCATGCGCGATCATGGAAACGCAGCGCCAGGTGCATGCCGGCCGTGCCGCCATGGATGGATGCGCCCGCGCACGCATGGCGCTGCAGCGCCTCGCTCAAGGCATCGCGGCGCTGGCGATACAGCCGGCGCATGCGCCGCACGTGGCGCGCAAACAGGCCGCTGCGCAGGAACTCGGCCAGCGCCAGCTGTTCCGCCACCCTCCCCCGCGCGGCGCCCTGCGCCTGCATCTGTGCGAAGGCCCCTGCCAGCGCGGCCGGCACGACGACAAAGGCGATGCGCAAGGCGGGAAACATGGTCTTGCTGAAGGTCCCCAGGTACACGACGGGCGCGTCGGCCACCAGTCCATGCATCGCGGCCAGGGGTGGGCCGCCATGGCGAAACTCGCTGTCGTAATCGTCTTCGATAATCAGGGCGCCGGCCGCGCGGGCGCGTTCGAGCAGCGCCATGCGGCGCGCGGGACTGAGCACGCTGCCCGTCGGATACTGGTGCGACGGCGTGGTGTAGATGAGGCGCGGCGGCGTGTCGCGCCAGTCGTCATCCGTCGGTGCGATGCCATCCATGTCGACCGCGATACCGGTCACCTGCAAGCCCGCGCCACGGCCCGCCGCCAGCGCGCCGCCATAGCCTGGATGCTCGATCCACAAGGTGTCGCCCTGGTCGGCAAAGGCGCGCAGGCAGACATCGAGGCTGCTTTGCGTGCCGTCCGTGATGAACACCTGGCCCGCATCGCAGACGACGCCGCGCGCGGCGCGCAAATGCTCGGCAATGGCCATGCGCAACGACGGCTCGCCGGCCGGGTCGCCGTAATTGAGCTGGCGCGGCGTCAGCGCGCGCCAGGCGCGGTCCAACATGCGCCGCCACTGCGCCAGCGGAAACTCATCGAGCGCCGGTACGCCAGGCGCAAACGCGCCCATGGCGTCAGCGGGAAACACGACCGACGCATTCACATCCTGTCCCGCCACGCCGCGCAAATGCCGCGCGCGGCGGGACAAGCCACCGTTGCCCCCTGCCGCAGGCGCGGCCGCCGGCACACCGGCGCTGCCGGCGACGACGGTGCCGCGCCGGTCCGGCAAGACAAATCCTTCGCTGGCCAGCTGCTCGTAGGCGTACAGCACCGTATTGCGCGCCAGTCCCAGTTCGGCCGCCAGCACGCGCGTGGCGGCCAGCCGCGTGCCGGGCGCCAGCTGGCCGCCGCGGATCGCCGCGCGCAGGCATTCATGCAGCAGGCGCTGGCGCGACCAGCCCCGCCCGCGGTGCGTGCGCTCGAACGCATTCAGCAGCAAAGCGAAGTCCATGCTTCCCCTTTCATTGTGGCTCTAAATTATTTGTCGGTTCTGGATCTTTTTTCAGGGCCAGATGCCGATTATAGTGCGGCCTGCTTCTTCAACCAACGGGACTTCCACCATGACCGCTACCGCCCTACCCCCCAGCCCCCGTACCCGCGTGCGCCGCGTCGCCGAACTGGCCAGCTATGAACAGACCACCCTGCACGCCATCCTCGATGCCGCCTATCTGTGCCATATCGCCTTCCGCGACGACAAGGGCAGCCATTGCATCCCGACCGCCTGCTGGCGCATCGGCGGCCACCTGTACATCCATGGCTCGAACGGCAGCCGCATGCTCAAGCAGCTCTTGCTCGACGGCGACGCGTGCGTGACGGTCAGCCATCTCGACGGCCTGGTGCTGGCGCGCTCCGCCTTCAATCACACCATGAATTACCGCTCGGCGATGGTGTATGGGCAGTTTGAGAAAGTCAGCGACATCGGCCAGCAGCATGCGGCCATGGATGCGCTGATGGAGAAGCTGGCGCCGGGACGCCTGGCGCACGTGCGCGGTGGCAGCGCCAAGGAATACGCGGCCACCACTGTGCTGCGCATCGCGCTCGACGAATGCGCCGTCAAGCAGCGCACGGGCGGCCCGCTCGACGATGCGGGCGACATGGCGCATGCCGTCTGGACGGGCGAACTGCCCTTTACGCACGGCCGTGGCGCGGCCATCGCCGATGCGCTCAACACCTGCGACATACCCGCGTATGCCGCCGCCTGGGGTACGGAATCCGCTTGACCGGCCAGCGTGCTTGCCCGATGATCGGCGTTGATGGCGATCGCCACCAATTGACCAACCGATCCAATCACGCATGGAGCAAATGATGATGAAGCGAGTATCCCTGGCCGCGGCCCTGACGGTCATGCTGGCCTGTGGCGGCAGCGGCGCGGCGCTGGCCGCCGATGCGGGCGACGCGGCCCTGAAGGCCGCCATCGCCGGCAGTGCGCGCACGCCGGCCAACGCGCTGCGCGACAGCGCCCGCCACCCGTATGAAACGCTGGCGTTTTTCGGCATCAAGCCGACCATGACGGTGGTGGAACTGGCGCCCGGCGGCGGCTGGTACACGGAAATCCTGGCGCCCTACCTGCGCGACCACGGCAAGCTGATCGCCGCCGGCAACGACCCGCAGTCAAGCAGCGAAGGCACACGCCGTGGCGCGGCGCGCTTCCAGCAAAAACTCGACGCCAATCCAAGCGCTTTCGGCAAGGTGGAACTCGGCGCCTTCGCACCCCCCACCACCTACCGCATCGCGCCCAAGGGCACGGCCGACATGGTGCTCACCTTCCGCAATATCCACAACTGGATACCGATCGGCGACGAGGGCATAAAAACCCTGTTCAAGGAAGTGTATGACAGCCTGAAACCGGGCGGCGTGTTCGGCGTCGTCGAACACCGCCTGCCGGCGAACAAGGCGCAGGATGCCACGGCCAGCAGCGGCTACATGCACGAAGCGTATGTGATCAAGCTGGCCGAAAGCGCAGGCTTCAAACTGGCGGCCAAATCGGAAATCAACGCCAATCCCAAGGATACGGCGGACCATGAGGGCGGCGTCTGGGCACTGCCGCCCACCTACGCCAACAAGGATGTGGAGCGCGCCAAGTACACGGCCATCGGCGAGAGCGACCGCATGACCCTGAAGTTCGTCAAGCCATAGCGTAAAAAAGGCCACCTTGCGGTGGCCTTCTGCTTTTACTTCTTGCCTTCCTTCGCCTTCACCGGCACCAGGCTCAAGTCCTGGAAGTCATAGCTGAAATCCGTCTCGGCCGACACGGGCGCCATCTTCACGCGGTCGATGCTGCCATCGGGATTGAGCGAAAACGTCACGTACGCATCGGCGTTGAAATTGCGCTCTTTCCAGCGCACGATGAAGGTGTCGTGCTGCCAGTGTTCCAGCTCGCCCGTCAGGTCCGGCGTGCGCGTGAAGCTGAGGATGTGTTTTTTTCCTTCCGGCTTGATCACGACCTTGCCATACCAGGCATCCTCGTACTCGCCGTCGTACGCCGCCAGCGACAGCGACGGCTGCGATTTGGCTGCGCGCGCGCTCGACGCCTTGCCCTGCTTTTTGACTTCCTCGGCATGCTGGTCCTGCTCCACCTTGGCCACCAGCGCCAGCCAGTCCGACGGCGCCGCCTGCAGGTAATGGTCGAGGATGCGCCATTGCAGCGCCGTCATGGAACCGCCATTTTCCGCATTGGTCAGAATGGCCACGCCCAGTTTTGCTTCCGGCACCATCACCACGCGCGAATAAAATCCCTGCAGCGCGCCACCGTGCATGGCCACTTTCATGCCCTTGTAGTCGCGCAGCTGGAAGCCCAGGCCATATGCGCTGAAGTTCGGTTTCGTCGCGGCCAGCGCCGGCTTCGGCTCGGAAATCTTGATCGGCGTTTGCGCCGTCCACATTTCGCGGCCCTGCTTTTCGCTGAACAACCGCGCTTCCTTGCCGTCCTTGTCCTTCACGCCGGCGATCTTGCCGCCGTCGAGCAGCACCATCATCCACTTGGCGATATCTTCCGCATTCGTGTTGATGCCGACGGCGCCCACGGCGTTCCGCACAGGCATGGACTTGACGGCGGTGATCTTGCCGTCGATCTTGCTGTGCGCACTGGCGACGTCGGGCTTGCCCGCGTTTTCAAGCAGGCTGGTGGTGGTGCCCGTCATGCCCAGCGGCGCCAGGATGCGCTCATGCATGGCCTCGCCCCAGCTCTTGCCCGCCTTGTCGGCGATGATCTTGCCGGCCACGATATACAGCAGGTTATCGTAGGCATAGCTGTTGCGAAAACTCGTGGCCGGGCGGATGTAGCGCAGCTTCTCGATGATCTCGTCGGTGCTGAAGGTGGTGGTCGGCCACCACAGCAAGTCGCCCGCGCCCAGACCCAGGCCGCTGCGGTGCGTCAGCAGGTCGCGCACGGTCATGGCGCCCGTCACGTAGGAATCGTGCATCTGGAAGCCGGGCAGGTGCTTGGTGACGGGATCGTCCCAGGCCAGCTTGCCATCGTCGACCAGCATGGCCAGCGCGGCGGCCGTGAAGCCCTTCGAGTTCGATGCCACCTCGAACAGGGTCTGCGCATCGACAGCGGCCGGCTCGCCGAGTTTACGCACGCCAAAGCCCCTGGCGGTGATGACCTTGCCGTCCTTGACGATGGCGATCGCCATGCCGGGCACGTCGAACACTTTCAGGGCGGTGGCGACGTCGCGGTCAAGGTCGAAGGCGGGTGCCGGCGCGGATGCTGCGGCAGCGACAGGTACGGCATCGGCTGCCAGCGCCGGCACGGTGATGCTGGAGAACGCCAGCACGATGGCGGCGGCAAGACGGTTCATGGTATGCATGGTCAGGATTTCCCAATAAGGTTCAATGCGCTTGCGCGGCCATCAATTTATCGACGCTTTCCTGCGTCACCGGGTGGTAGCGTTCACGCGCATGCGCATACACGTCCTTGGCCCAGGCATGGCCTTGCGGCGTCTTCATCAAGGCGCTGTACAGGGGCACGACGAACTTCTGGCGGCCCACGCTCATCAGGAATGCCTGCAAGGGCTGGCGCACATCGTAGCCGGCGTTCACGGAGGCCAGATAAAAGCGGTACGCCACTTCGTTGTTGCCGCTCTTGCCCACGCCGTAGGCCTGGTCCAGCTCACGCAATTGCGCCGCGCTGGCCTTGTTGTTGATATCGTTCAGGAAGTGCATCGATTCGATGGCGATCCACTTGTCCATGCCCAGGTCCTTCGTCGCCAGCTCGCCTTTCAGCCAGGCGTCGCGGTGCTGGTCGAGCAGCGCCAGGCGCGGCGAGACGACGTGCTGCGCGCTGGCCGGCACGCCGGTGCCATACAGCCATTCATCGAGTTCCGCTTCCGGCATGACGTCCGGATGCTGCGCCAGCAGGTTCTTGCGCAGGTAGGCGATGAACTGCTCTGTCGTCACGCTCTGGAACGCGTGCTGGTCGAACCAGCCGCGCAGGAAGGGGTCGAATACGGCGCGGCCGGCACGGCGCTCCATGGTCGCCAGGAACCAGGCGCCTTTCGGGTAGATGATGCCGTCGTCCGTGTACGTTTCCGCCGGATTGGCGTCCGCATCGCGCGTGATCAATGCCGTTTTCGCGGCCGGCAATTCCTTGATCGAGGCCGCCAGTTCTTCCTGGTCGACCTGCACGCCCATCTGCGCCACTTCGCTGCCATACAGCTGTTCGACGATGCGCGTCGTGACGTAGGTGGTAAAGCCTTCGTTGAGCCACATGTGCTTCCACGACGCGTTGGTGACCAGATTGCCCGACCACGAGTGGGCCAGTTCATGCGCGATCAGGTCGACCAGGCTGCGGTCGCCCGCAATCATGGTCGGTGTGAGGAAGGTCAGGCGCGGGTTTTCCATGCCGCCGTAGGGGAACGATGGCGGCAGCACGATCATGTCGTAGCGGCCCCAGCCATACGGGCCATACAGGGCCTCGGCGGCCTGGATCATCTTTTCCGTATCGGCCAGCTCGTATTCGGCGGCCTTGATGCGCGGCGGTTCCGCATACACGGCGGAGCGGGGGCCGAGTTTACGCACTTCCAGTTCGCCGATGGCGATGGCCAGCAGGTAGGAAGGAATCGGCTGCGGCATCCTGAATTTCCAGCCGCCCTTGCCCGTCGCCTTTTCGTCATTCTCGGCGCTCATCACGACGCGCATGCCGCTCGGCGCCTCGATGCGCGCGCCATAGGTAAAGCGCACGGCCGGCGTATCCTGCGACGGCACCCACGAGCGGGCGTTGATGCTTTGCGACTGGCTGAACATGAAAGGCAGCTTGCCCGACATGGTCTGCTGCGGCGTGAGCCACTGCAGCGCGATGGCGTTGGGCGCCGTGTGATAGTAGACGCGCACCTTGCCCGGCTGGCCCGTGGTCGTGATGCGCAGCGCCTGGCCCTTTTCCGGATCGGCCTTGTCCAGCTGGTACGGCGCCATCTGCCATGCGCCGCGCTTGTCCTGTACCTGCACTTTCGCAATCGACAGGTCGCGCGTATCGAGCACCAGGGTGCGCGCCGCCGGGTCGATCCAGTTCAAGGACAGCTCGGCATAGCCGCTCAAGGTCTTTTGCTTGAAATCCGCTTTCAGGTCCAGCTGCAGGTCGCGCGTGCGCACCTGGTCGTAGCGCGCGTAGCTGAGGGGGTCGGCGTGCGCGGCCAGGGTCACCTGGCAAAGTAGCGCACAGCCCAGCGCGCGCAGGAAGGTCAAAGTTTGCATGGTCGTCTTTTGAATGATTTGCGAAAGCCCCGGTCCGTGTGCGCCGGGGCGTCGCGCAGAATAGCACTTCCAGCGCGGACCTGGCAGAAAAAGCGCCGGACTGGCCAGCGCAGTTTCCCTATTTTGCTTCCGGCCTGGCTTCGGCCTTGGCCTCGGGCGCCTTCAGCGGCACATTAACATCCTTCATCAGGTTGTTCTTGTCGCGGTCCTGCTTGAACAGCTCCAGGCGCGATGGCGTGATTTTTCTCGGCCAGGCGTTATTGCTGATGTCGATGTCGGCCGTCTCCCAGTACGGGTCCTGCACCAGCCCCACCATCGGCTCGTCCGTGATGATGACCTTGCTGATCTTGTGCGGCGAGTAGCGCCACACTTCGGCCGGCACCCGCTCGATGATCTTCTTGCCGCTTTTCAGTTCGATTTCCAGGATCAGCGGCATCACCAGGCCGCCGAGATTCGAAAAATCGACCAGGTACAGATGCTTTCCCATGTTGTGCTGTTCCAGCAGCTTTCTCTCCCATGGCTCCAGCGTTTCCTGCTCCTCCGCATAGCTGTTGCGGTCCTTGTTGGTGACCGTGAATTCGTCGTGCCGGTTATAGAAATCCTTGAGCGCAGGATCGAGGTCGACCTTCTTCGGCAGCGCCTTGTTGCGCTGGTCCGAGATCGAGATCGGTTGCGCGGCCTTCTGCGCCTTCTTCCACGCTTTCTCGATTTCCGGATTCTTCGTGCTCACGCCATATTCGCTGATGCCGTCGATGCTGATGTCGACCGCGTCAGTGGTATAAAACCAGCCGCGCCAGAACCAGTCCAGGTCGGTGCCGGACGCATCTTCCATGGTGCGGAAAAAGTCGGCGGGAGTCGGGCGTTTGAATTTCCAGCGCAAGGCGTACTGCTTGAAGGCGAAGTCGAACAGTTCGCGCCCGAGGATGGTCTCGCGCAGGATGTTGAGCGCCGTGGCCGGCTTGTCGTAGGCGTTCGCCGTGAACTGCAGCAAGGACTCGGAGTTGGTCATGATGGGTACCTGGTTCTGGCTGCGCATGTAGTCGACGATCTTGCGCGGCTCGCCATTCCAGGACGGAAAATGCTCTTCCCACGCCTGCTCGGCCAGGTACTGCAGGAAGGAATTCAAACCCTCGTCCATCCACGTCCACTGGCGCTCGTCCGAGTTGACGATCATGGGAAAATAATTATGGCCCACTTCGTGGATGATCACGCCGATCAAGTCATATTTGGTCGTCTTTGAATACGTGCGTTCCCCCGTTTTCTTGTCCTTCACGGGGCGCCCACCATTGAACGAAATCATCGGATACTCCATGCCGCCCACGGCGCCGTTGACGGACATCGCGTTCGGATACGGATAGTCGAAACTGTACTTGTTGTACTGCTCGATCGCGTGCACGACGGCGCGCGTGCTGTACTGCTGCCACAGCGGATTGCCCTCGTTCGGATAGTAGGACATGGCCATCACGCGCTTGCCGCCGCTATTCAAACCCTGCGCATCCCAGATGAACTTGCGGCTCGACGCCCACGCCACGTCGCGCACATTGGCCGCCTTGAAGTGCCAGGTTTTCATGCCCGTGGCTTTGCCCTTTTCCGCCGCCATCGCCTCTTCCGGCGTGATCACCAGCAGCGGCGTATCGCTGTTTTTCGCCCGCGCCAGGCGCTCGCGCTGCGCCGCGCTCAACACGGCGGCAGGATTTTGCAGCTCGCCCGTGGCGGCCACCACATGGTCGCCCGGCACCGTCAGATACAGCTCGTAATCGCCAAACTCCAGCGTGAATTCCCCTGAGCCGAGGAATTGCTTGTGCTGCCAGCCGACGGCGTCGTAATACGCGGCCATGCGCGGAAACCACTGCGCGATCTGGAAAATCGCGTTCTTGTCGTCCTCAAAATACTCGTAGCCGGAGCGTTCGACCAGCACCTTCTGGTCATTGATCTGATACGACCAGTCGATGTTGAACGTGATGCTCTGGCCGGGCGCCAGCGCCACCGGCAAATCGATACGCAGCATGGTCTGGTTGACCACATACGGCAGCGGCTTGCCACTGGCCGCTTTCACGGCGGTGAGCTTGAAGCCGCCGTCAAATTCGCGGCCCGCATGGATGGCGCGCAAGTCCTCGAATTTCAGCGCCTCCTCTTCACTGCTGCTGAGCCAGGCCTGGCGCGACGGCGCGCTCAGGACGCGGCGCTGGTCGGCGTCCTTGCGCAAGCCATTCTGGTCCAGCTGCAGCCACAGATACGCAAGGCTGTCGGGCGAGCGGTTGTGATAGGTGATCTGCTCGCTGGCCGTGATTTCGCGGCGCGCTTCGTCCAGGGTAGCGCGGATTACGTAATCGGCGCGCTGCTGCCAGTAGGCGTGGCCCGGCGCGCCGGACGCCGTGCGGTAGCTATTCGGCGTGGGCAGCAATTCTTCGAGCTGGCGGAACTTGTCGTCGAAAGGCGCGGCGGCGCACAGGCCGGACAAGGGAGCAAACAAGGTCAAACACAAGGCAAGCAAGCGGACAAGGACCGGCATGGCGCATTCCATCTGGGAGTCGTGGACAGACTGCATTCTAAGTCGAGTCTGTTTGCAAATCGATCATTGTTGTCGAAGTCCCACACACCAGGCCGCAACATCCCCCGCCGGCACTGGCGCCGACGCAGGCATTGGCGTATGATGCGCCTCGAACATTGGGGAGTAGTCGTCCTGCGGTCCTGCCGCGGGAACCTGTATCAACATAATTGGCCCGCAGGCCATGGTGCAGGTGGTTGCAAAACTTGACGAGACCATTGATCCAGGGCGGCCGCATGGGCCGGAGTCGCCCGTGGATCATTGGTTAATTCGTCCGGCCCGCGTACCTCTTGCAATCTCATGGAAGCATTCCTCATCTCCACCGGCATCGTCGGTCTCGCTGAAATCGGCGACAAAACCCAACTCCTGGCCTTTTTGCTGGCCGCCAAATTCCGCAAGCCCTTGCCCATCGTGCTGGCGATTTTCGTCGCCACCATCGCCAACCACGCGTTTGCCGCCGCCGTCGGCGCCTGGATCACCAGCATGCTGGGGCCCGACGTGCTGCGCTGGGTACTGGGCGTCTCCTTCCTGGCGATGGCTGCCTGGACCCTGATCCCCGACAAGCTCGATGAAGACGAAACCAAATTGGCCAAGTACGGCGTCTTCCTGACCACCCTGATCGCCTTCTTCATGGCGGAAATGGGAGACAAGACGCAGGTCGCCACGGTGGCGCTGGCGGCGCGCTATCACGACATTGTTTCCGTCGTGCTGGGCACCACCTTCGGCATGATGCTGGCCAACGTGCCGGCCGTCTACCTGGGTGACAAGATCGCCAACCGCGTCCCGCTGCGCCTCGTGCATGGCATCGCGGCGCTGGTGTTTGCCGTGCTGGGCGTGGCGACCCTGCTGGGCGCGGGAGCGGCGCTGGGTTTTTGACTCAGTCTTAAATAATTTCTCATTTACAATGTTCATGTCTATAATTACAATGTCGCTGACATGAATACTGGCGCGGTGCCACCTGGTGGTCACCGCGCTTTCTTGAGGAATCTATGCATTTGAATGGAAAGATGGCGGCGCTGTGCCTGGTCGCCTGCGCAAGCCAGTTCCCCGCTGCCATGGCGGCACCTACGCCCCTCAGTCAGCAACGCAATCCGAGCCCGCCGTACGCACGCGCGACCTGCTGTTGCTGGGCGCCGGCCTGATCCTGCTGCTTGGCAGGCGCCGGCCCGAATACGATACGTGGCAGGTACGGCGGCTAGACTAAACCAGCAGTAGCACCACGTACTCGCGGCTCTCGTCGCGCAGGGCGATGCTGTTGCCCCCCTGCGCCACGCCATCGAGCAACAAGCCCGCAGGCCGCCCCTGCGCCTGTTCCACCGTGATGGCATAGCTGCTGGCGCCGAAGCGGTAATGCAGCTTGAAGCTGTTCCACTCTGCCGGCATGACCGGCACCACGCGCAGCACGTCCGCTTCGCGCGTCAAACCGAGCAGGGATTCGACGATCAGCCGGTACAGCCAGCCCGACGATCCCGTGTACCAGCTCCAGCCACCGCGTCCCACGTGGGGCGCCACGGCATACACGTCGGCCGTCACCACGTAGGGCTCGACCTTGTAGCGCTGCACCGCCTGCGCGTCAACGCCGTGGCGCACGGGATTGATCATGCGCAGCAGTTCCCACGCTTTTTCGCCATCGCCCAGGCGGGCAAACGCCATCGCCGTCCAGATGGCCGCATGCGTGTACTGGCCGCCGTTCTCGCGCACGCCCGGCACGTAGCCGCGGATGTAGCCGGGGTTCAGGCTGGATTTGTCGAATGGTGGATCGAGCAGCTGGATCACGCCGGAATCACGGCGCACCAGGCGTGCATCGACCTGGCGCATGGCGCCGGCGACCCGTTCCCTGTTGGCCGCGCCCGACAGTACACCCCAGCTCTGCGAAATCGAATCGATCTGGCATTCCTCGTTCATGTGCGAGCCAAGTGGCGTGCCGTCGTCGAAATACGCGCGCCGGTACCACTCGCCATCCCACGCATGCTCCTCGACATTCGCCGCCAGTTTCGCCGCTTCATCGCGGCAGAACTGGGCAAACGCGGCATCGCCGCGCAGCACGGCCACTTCGGCGAAACGCTGCAGCACTTCGTACAGGAAGAACGCCAGCCACACGCTCTCGCCCTTGCCATGTTCGCCCACCTTGTCCATGCCGTCGTTCCAGTCGCAGGAGCCCATCAGAGGCAAGCCGTGCACACCCAGGCGCAAGCCATGGCGGATGGCGCGCACGCAGTGCTCGTACAGGTCGGCCGACTCGCCCGAACGCACGGGCAGGTCGTAATACGAATCCTCTTCCAGCTTGACGGCGCGCCCCTCGATGAAGGGCGCCACTTCCGACAGCACGTTGACGTCGCCCGTGGCGATCACGTAACGGCAAGTAGCCAGCGGCAGCCACAGATAGTCGTCGGAACAGTGCGTGCGCACGCCCCGGTCCGACGGTGGATGCCACCAGTGCTGCACGTCGCCCTCGACAAACTGGTGCGCCGCGCACAGCAGCAAGTGCTTGCGCAGCAGCTGCGGCGCCGTATGGATCATGGCCATCGCATCTTGCAGCTGGTCGCGGAAGCCGTAGGCGCCACCCGACTGGTAATAGCCGCTGCGCGCCCACAGGCGGCAGGCGATGGTCTGGTACATCAGCCAACCATTGGCGATCACATCGAGCGATGGATCGGGCGTCTCGATGCGCACGGCGCCCAGGGTGTTTTCCCAGTGCGCACGCACCGCGTCGAGCGCCATGCGGGCCGCTTCCTTGCCTGCATGGCGCTGCACCATGGTGCTGGCGTCCGCATTGCGGCGCCCGCCCACGCCGAGCAGGAAGACAATTTCGCGCTCCTGCCCCGGCTGCAGCTCGAACGGCACCTGGATCGCCGCGCACGGGTCCAATCCCGTGCCCGCCTTGCCGGACAGGCGCACGCGGCGCAAGGCGGCTGGCTGCGCCAGACTGCCATTGCGGCCGATGAATTCATTGCGGTCGCAAGTGATGGAACGGATGCTGGCATCCGTATTGAAAAAGCCGACCCGGCCCGAAAACTCCGTGTTGTAGTTATTGCGCGCAAACAGGGCGCCGCTGATCGTGTCGACTTCGGTGGCCACGTGCATGCCGGACTTGGCGCGCAGGTCGGCCATCACCCATTCCACATAGCCCGTGACGGACAGGCGGCGCGGCACGCCGCTGTCGTTGCGCACCTTGATGACAGAGTATTTGACGGCCGCATCGAGCGCCACATAGGTGCACAATTCCGTGGCGATGCCGCCTTCGCTGTGCTCGAACACGCTATAGCCGAAGCCGTGGCGCGTGACGTAGTCGCCGCTGCCGCGCGCGGGCAGGGACGACGGCGACCAGAACTGGCCGCTCTGCTCATCGCGCACATAGAATGCTTCGCCGGACAGGTCGGAGACTGGGTCGTTCTGCCATGGCGTGAGGCGGAATTCATGCGCATTTTCGCTCCACGTATACGCCTGGCCGGCTTCGGACACCACGGTGCCGAATTGCGCATTGGCCAGCACGTTCGACCAGGGCGCCGGCGTCTGTTTATTCTCTCCCGTGGTGATCACATATTCGCGCCCGTCGGGCGTGAAACCGCCCAGGCCATTTTCCAGGATCAGCTCGCGCTTTGGCGCCCGGTGCGGCACGCCGCCATGGTCGCGGGCCGGGTCCTGCAGCAGCGGCGGCATGCGCAGCACGGGGCTGGGCGGACGCTTGACCTGCTCGGCCAGGGTGCCGCGCAAGTCGCTGATGATGGCGCGCGCCACCGATTGCAGCAAGATGCGGTCTTCATTGGCGATCTGCTCGGCCAGGCGCACGAAAATGCCGCCCGGGCGGTCGATCGCCTGCGCATCGATGCCCGAGGCGATCAGGCCCATGATCTGGTCGTGCAGCAGCTGCCGGTAGCCCGACTGCTCCTCGTACCAGATCACCAGGTCCACCACCAGCCCTTTCAGGCGCCAGTAGGCATGCGCCTGCACCATCTGGCGCGCCAGTTCGATATTGGCCGAATCGCGTATCTGCAGCAGCACGATGGGCAGGTCGCCCGAGATGGCATACGCCCACAGGCCGGATTGGCCGCGCTGGTTCTTGATCAGGATGCTGGCCTCGGCGCGCAGGGCCGCATTCGGATAGATCACGGCATTGGCCAGGCGCGCATACAGCTGCGCATCGGCTTCGCTGGCATTCAGCTGGCGCAGCACCACCTGGCTGTGCGTCCAGGCCAGTTCGAACACGCGGTCGGCCAGGTGGCGGTCCTGGTATTTGTCGATCAAGTGCAGCGCCGCGTCGCGCTGCTCGACCATGCCCGTCACGCTGTCGACCGTCACGGCCTGGTCGGGGGCCAAGGTGATGACGTAGCGGATGGCCACGATGGGGTCGAGTACGGAACCCTGGCCGCCACTGAGCGGCCCGCTTTCCTGCAGCGCCAGCGGCAATTGCGCCGTGTTGCCACGGCCGATGAAGCGCGCACGGTCTGTCTCGAACGAGACTTCGTAGCGCTCGATATCGTGCACGGTCATCACATGCAGCAGCCACGGCATCTGCTCATCCTTCGAGCGGGGCCGGCGCGTACATAAAATCGCATTTTCATGCGCGAGGATTTCCGTCTGTACGAACAGCTTGCTGAATGCCGGATGAGCCGCATCGGCCGCCGCCGGCGCCATCACCACTTCGGCAAAACTGGTGATCTCGATGCGCCGCTGGCGGTTCGAATTATTGCTGATGCGCGTGCGCCGGATTTCAATGTCGTCCTCGGGCGAGACGACGATTTCCGTGTACAGGTCCAGGCCATGGTCGGCGCGGCGGAACTCGGCCCGCCCTTCCGAAAAAATCACTTCGTATTTCTTCGGCTCGGCCAGGGTCGGCTGGTACATGGTGGACCAGACGGCACCGTCGTCGAGGTCGCGCAGATAGCAGAAATTGCCCCAGTTATCGCGCGTGCTGTCTTCGCGCCAGCGCGTCACGGACAGGTCTTTCCAGCGGCTGTAGCTGCCGCCCGCATTGCTCACCATGACGTGGTAGCGGCCATTCGACAGCAGCTGCGTTTCCGGCACGGCGCTGTTGGCTTGCGTAAGGATGCGCATCGGCATGGCCTGTTCGGGGACGCCGCTGCGCAGCACCGCCAGTTCGGCCGTGTTCGAGTAAAACGCACCGGCCTGCGGCGTGCGTTCCTGCAGCACCAGCAAGGCCGATTGCAGCAGCGGATCGGACTCGAAACGGCGCTGCATCGGGCGGTCGTGCAGCAGGTAACTGAGGGCCAAAAAGCCCATGCCCTGGTGGTGCACCATGAAGGAGCGGATGATGGCGCTGCCCTGCCCGCGCGGCAGGCGCGCCGTGGTGAAATCGATGGCTTCAAAGAAGCCGTAGCGGCCCATATAGCCGGCCGCCTGCATCCGCTGCAGGTTCTGGCACGACGCCTCCGGCTGCACCATCAGGCCCATCATGCTGGCGTACGGCGCCACCACCAAGTCGTCGGCCAGGCCCCGCTTCAAGCCCAGCCCTGGCACGCCAAACGCGCGGTACTGGTAATTCAGGCTGGCGTCGACCGTGTTGTAGCCGGACTCGGAAATCCCCCACGGCACATCGCGCTGGCGTCCGTAATCGATCTGCGCCTCGATGACGGAGTGGTACGTCTGGTCGAGCAGGGTGTTCGGATAATTCGGCATCACCAGCAGCGGCATCAGGTACTCGAACATCGAGCCGCTCCACGACAGCAGCACGGGTTGCCCCGCCACCATGCACAGCTGGCGGCCCAGGGCGAACCAGTGCTCCTGCGGCAGCTGCCCCTGGGCGATGGCGATGAAGCTGGCCAGGCGCACTTCGGAGGCCAATAAATCGTAGTAGCTGGGGTCCAGGCGCCGTTCGCTGACGTTGTAGCCGATGGCCAGCAGTTTTGTCGACGGGTTGTACAGGAACGCGTATTCGATCTGCGCAAAGTCGCGCGCCTGGCCCGCCGCGTGGGCGATGTCGCGCATGTGGCGTCCCGCCTGGTCGCGGCCCTGCGCCAGCAAGGCGGCCAGCTCGGCAGGCAGGCCTTCCGGTGTTTCCAGGTTGGCCAGTTCGCGCAATGTCAGCACGCGCATCAGCGCCGCATCGACATCCACCTGCCCCGCCCACGGCGCCAGTTGCAGCAATTCGGCCAGCGCCGCGCGGCACTGGCGCGCCAGCGCACCCGCCCACATGGCCAGTTCGCCATCCCCGCTTTGCAGTGTCAGCGACAGCAACGCGTCGGCGGCGCCATTCACCGCGCCCAGGTAGGCATGCCATTCGCCCAGGGTGGCGGGATGTGCCGCTGCCTGCAGCAGGCTCATGCTGTCGCGCATGGCCTTGCCCTCGCCTTCGGCGGCGATGAATTCCTGCAGTACCTGCGCCGTCGTGCGGATGCCCTGCACCACCTGCGCGCCGATGATGGGTGCGTCGTACAGTTCCACCAGTCCCGGCTGCAAGGTCAGCAGATGGCCGGCCAGGTTGCCGCTGTCGACCGTCGAGATGTACATCGGTTGCAGCGCCTTGAGCGTTTGCGTGTCGTACCAGTTATAGAAATGGCCCTGGAAGCGTTCCAGTTCGCCCATGCTGTGCAGGGTGGCGCGGCTGCGCTCGATCAACTGGCCCAGGGTGAGGTAACCGAAATCGTAGGCCGTCAAATTCGCCAGCAGCGCCAGGCCGATATTCGTCGGCGAGGTGCGGTGCGCCACCACCAGGTTCGGATGCTCCTGCATATTATCGGGCGGCAGCCAGTGGTCGTCGGGACCGACGAAGGTATCGAAGTACGCCCAAGTCTTGCGCGCCACGCCGTGCAGGAAACGACCCTGCTCGGCCGACAGGCTCGCCACGGCCCGCTCGATGGGGCGGCTGATCCACCAGGCGATGGCGGGTGCGACGAGCCACAACAGCAGTACCACGGCGGCGGCCGGCAAGGCTTGCGGGCGCCAGGCCAGCAAGCCGCCAAAGGTAGCCAGCGCCAGTGCGGGCGAACACCACATGGCGCGCCAGCTGTCGGCCTGCGAGCCGGAAGAACTGTGCAAATTCGAGGCGCGCCAGTCGAGCAAGTGCTTGTGCGAGACGCCCAGGCGCCACAGGGTGCGCGCGATGGCGTCCAGGCTGATCCACGCTTCGTACGGCAGGAAGACGAGCGTCAGCATGGCGTGCGAAAACTGCACGCCGCAGCGCCGCTCGAAGGCGGCCAGATGCTGGCGCCACAGGGTGTCGCGCGGTTTGCGCAGCAAATCGTACAGGGCGGAAAACACGGGCGGCAGGAAGATGATGGCCAGGACCGCTGCACTCCAGAAGGCCACGTGCGGCAGGAAGCCCCACACCAGCAGCAGCGACAAGGTGGTGGCCGGCGCCACGACGCTGCGGCGCAGGTTGTCGAACAGCTTCCAGCGCGACAGCATCGACAGGGGATTGCGTTCGCGCTTGCCGGCGCGGCCCGGCACCCGGCCCAGCAGCCAGCCGAGCAGCTGCCAGTCGCCGCGTATCCAGCGCTGGCGCCGGCTCACGTCGGCGTCATAGCGGGCCGGATATTCCTCGTACAGTTGCGAGTCGCTGAGCAGCCCGGCGCGCAGGTAGCAGCCTTCCAATAAATCGTGGCTGAGGATTTTATTGTCGGGCAGGCGCTGGCCCAGCACGCGCTCGAACATGTCGAGATCGTAGATGCCCTTGCCGATGAAGGAGCCTTCATAAAACACGTCCTGGTACAGGTCCGACACGGTGCGCGTGTAGGGGTCGATGCCCGGCTCGCCACCGCACAGCAGCTCGTAGCGCGACGCATTCGCGCTGGGCAGCGCCACGGCCACGCGCGGCTGCAGGATGCCGTAGCCGGCCACCACGCGCGTGCCGGCCGCGTCCAGCACGGGGCGGTTCAGCGGGTGCATCATGGTGGCGATGAATTCGCGCGCCGCATCGCGCGGCAGCTGCGTATCCGTGTCGAGCGTGATCACGTATTTGATCGTGCGCAGGCCGCGCAATTCGCCTTCCACCAGCGAGAATTTGTCGCGCGCGCTACCGCGCAAAAACGCGTGCAGGTCGGACAATTTACCGCGCTTGCGCTCCTGTCCCATCCACGCATTCTGCTGCGAATTCCACAGGCGCGGACGGTGCAGCAGCAGGAACGGCCCCACATGGCCCAGCTCTTCGTGGTCGGCCGGATCGCCGTTTTCCTTGAACGCGACACCCTCCACGCGGTATTTCTCGTTCAAGCCGCGGATGATGTCCTGCGCCTGGCGCAGCAGGGCTTCGTCGCCCGGCATCGTTTGCGCCTGCGCGTCGACAAAGTCCGTCAGCAGGCAAAAGCGCAGGTTCGGGTCGCGGTTGGCGAGATAACGCACTTCCAGCGCCTCGCACAGTGCCGCCACGTTGTCCTCGCTGTAGATCAGGGTCGGCACGACGACGATGCCGCGCGCATCCGATGGAATGCCGGCCTGGTAATCCATGCGCGGCAGCGGATGCGGCGACGTCATCAGGGTCGCCAGCCAGTTCACCACGGCCACGGACAGCTGGCTGCTGCCCAGCAGCGCCAGCGCGCCCAGCGCCGCCAGGGGCCAGCCCTGCACGCCATGGCGCACGGCGCGCTCAAGCAGCAAGGCGCTCGTCGCCAGGGTCAGGAACGAGATCGCGCCCAGGTAGACGGCCAGCGGCGCCGCGCGCGCCGTATGCTGCAGCGCCTCGATGAAGGGCAGTTTCGCGCCGGCCTGCTTTTCCAGCACCAGCACGCCGCGCCCCACCAGGTAAAAGCCGATATGGCCGCGGCGCGCATCATTGCCGTTGCCGTGCGTGTGCGCCAGCTGTACCACCATCTCGGCCACTTCCACTTCGCTGCGCGCGCTGCGCCTGGCGATGCGTTCGATGGCGTGGCGGTAGCTGTCGCGCGTGGCGAAATCCATCAAGCCATAGGTGCCGGCCGGATCGAGGCGCAGGGTTTGCTCGACCACGCTCATGGTCTCGACGAATTCCTGCCAATCCATGGTGCCGAGAAAACGCAGGCTGCCGATGCTGTTGGCGATCGACACCTGGTCGGCCGCCTGTTGCCCGATTTCGGACTGGATCTGCTGCTCGATGGTGAGGCCCGACTCGGCCAGCTTGTGCGTCAGCCACGACAGCGCCAGGGTCAGTGACGAACTTTGTCCCTGCAGGCGGCGCGACAGTTCGGCCACGAAGGCGCTGGTCATGGGCGGGTTCGAACGGGCCATGTCGGCCACCAGCAGGATCAAGCCGCTGGGATTGCGCTCGGCGATCTCCGTCATCTGGTCGGCCCAGGTATTGGCCAGGTCGCGCTGCATGCGGTCGTCGGCCACGCGCGCGGCGACGCGGCGCAGGTTTTCGATCAGGGCCAGGCGCAGCATGATGGGCACGGCCCACAGCTCACCCAGGGTCAAGGTGGCCACGTCCTGGTAAGCTTCGACGAAGTGGCACAGGTTTTCCAGGTCGACGCGGCCATCGCCGTGCGAGATGATTTCCAGCGCGATCTTGTACACGCGCGGGCAGCCCGCGTCCGCGCCGGACGTCAGCCGTGGCAACTCCTTGCTGTAGTTCTTCGGCAGGTGGCGCCGCGTGGTGCGGATCTGCTCTTCGATCAGGTAAAAATTATCGAGCAGCCATTCCGAGGCGGGCGTGACCTGGCGCCCGCTCTTGACGGTCGCCGTCAGCTCGTTGACGGTGGCCGTGATCAGGGCCGCATTGTCGGCCAGGCGCGCCAGCAGGCGGTCGCGCCCATGATGCCGTCCCACCGCATGGCCGGCAGCCACGTGCTTGCCGTGGGCGGCCATCTGCATGGCGCTGAATAATTCGGAACGCAAGGGCAAGGCATCGTCGCGCGCGGCGTCGAAGGTTTCCGGTGCAAGGGAATGGTCGCGGAAGATTTCTTTAACTTTGGAAATCTGTTCCTTGATCTGCTGCGTGACAACTGCTGTGTACTCTTTCAACTTGGCCTCGCTAGGTGCGCGCAGGCAGCCAGCGGCCGCCGTCACGCTGGCCCAGTCTGGAAGAACACGATCGGACACTGGCGAAGACGGAAAGCGAAGCGCCGGAGCGTTGCGACGAATCTCAGGGTGTAGGGAGATTTTCTCAACTTCATCGTAGGGGCGCCCTGCGCGCAAGACCGTGCGCTAGCGTACATACCCGGCGCTTTAGGGGCGTGCCGGCAAAGAAATCAGCGAGTGAAACGGGAGAAAGATTCCTGGAGGAAATGAACAGAGGAAAAGGAGTAGCGGCACCGTGCCAATAATGACACGGTGCAATATTTCAAGGAAGAAAGTTCAAGCCGCTCAGGCAGCGATGGCCAGCGGGTGACGCGTCGCCTCCGCCATCGCCATGCCGCCGTTGAGCTGCCATGCCGCGCCGTGACCGAGGCGGCGCAGGCAGGCGGCGGCGCGCGCGCTGCGGTTGCCGCTGCGGCAGAAAAAGACCAACGGACGCTGCGGCTGCTGCAACCATTCAGCCACCTGTCCCGCCAGGCGGCTCAGCGGTACGCTGTGCACGGCGCAACCCTCGAATACCGTGCCGGCGCACGCCGCGTGTTCATACGCTTCGCGCACGTCGACGAGGATGGCGTCGGGATGCTGGCGCAGGAAGGCGGGCAAAGCGGCCGCATCGAGCTGCAGTTCGGCGCTCGGCACGATACCGTCCCGTACGGTGCGCACGGTACCGCAAATGCCGCCATCGTCGCTTGACGCGCACAGCACGGTGTCTTGCATCACCAGCGCCGCATCCAGCAAGGGCGTCAACGCCTCGGGCGCCAGCGCGCCGATGAAGGCAAAGCGCTGCTCCAGCAGATACACATGGTTTTCGCCACACTCGACGCGTCGCAGGCGCTGCTGGCCCAGTGCCAGCTCACCGTCGATATCGATGCGGCCCACCTGTTCGATGGCGAGTTCCTGCAGCAAGGCCAGGCGCGCCACGCCATGGTCGGCCGGGGCGGCCGTGTGCACGATGGCGCGCAAGGCCAGGTGCTGGCAGCGGATGTAGGCGGCCAGGCGCGGCACCAGGGCGGCGACGGGATCGATGACGACGCAACTGGCGCTGGCAGCGTCGCTGAGCAGCCAGGTGCACTGGCCATCGACGCTCAACTGGATTATGCCGTCCTGCGGCGATGGCGCCAGCGCCGATGGCAGCAAACAGCTGCTGCGCAGCGCTTCGCCGCAACGCTCGATGCGCGCGCAGGCGGCCGTCACCGTCGCCGCGTCGATCAGGGGGCCGAACGACAAACGGATGGCCGAGCTGGCGCGCCATTGCGGCACGTGCATCGCTTCCAGCACATAGCTGGGCAGGGCCTTGGCGGCGGAACAGGCGCTGCCCGAGCTGACGCGCACGCGCGCCGCGTCGAACAGGTCCAGCAGCTCTTTCGAGGACAAGCCGGGCACGGAAAAATTGAGCGTCGTCGGCAGCGACAAGTCGAACGGCATATTGAACACGATGCCGGGGAAAGCGCGTTCCAGGCTGGCCACCAGCTGCTCGCGGAAAGCAGCCAGGTCGGCGTGGCTGCGGAAGGTCTTGCCATCGTCGAGCGCGGCCAGCACGGTGCCCAGCGCGGCGATGCCGGCCATGTTTTCCGTGCCCGAGCGCAGGCCCGCTTCCTGGCCGCCGCCCATCATCAGGGGGGTGAACGGCGCGCCGGCGCGCACATACAGCATGCCGATGCCCTTGGGCGCATACAGCTTGTGGCCGGAAAACGGCGCGTAGTCGATGCGCGTGGCGGCCAGGTTCAGCTTCAGCTTGCCCAGCGCCTGCACGCAATCGACCATCCAGTAGGCATCGGCACCCCGTTCCTGCAGCAGCTGGGCGATGGCGGACAAGTCGCTGACGACGCCCGTTTCATTATTCGCCGCCATCGTGCACAGCATGGCCGCGTCGCCGATCAGCGCATCGAGCGCCTGCAAATCGTGGCGTCCCTGCGCATCGACGGGCAGCTTGCGCACTTCCAGGTTCAGGCCCAGGAGCCGGTTCCAGTGCGCCAGGCTTTCCGGCACGGCCTTGTGCTCGGTCGCGCCATACAGCAGCAGGCTGCCGATGCGCTTGCCCGCGTCGCGCCGTTCGCGCAGCGCGCACAGGGCCGACAGCACGGCCGTCTGGATGCCTTCGGTGGCGCCGCTGTTGAACATCAACCGGCCGTCGCCCACGCCCAGCAGGCCGCTGGCGCGCTGGCGCACGCCATCCATCATGGCCTTGGCCTGCAATCCCGTCGCGTGGGTGCTACTGGGATTGCCATAGCCCTGCTCCATCGCTTGCCGGGCGGCGGCAACGGCGGCGGGCAGCACGCAGGTGGTGGCATTGCTGTCGAGGTAGATTTCTTTCATGATGGCAGTCTGGGGATTCTATAAATAAAGGGGCAGCACTGGCGGCTGGAACGTATGAACAGTCTACCGGCCCCCGTCCGTGAAGATATGCCAAAAGACACTGCAAACACGGTAATATGCAGCATGTTCATGCTATAAAAACAGGAATAGTGAAATGCATTCACCAAACACTCCGCTCGACAAATTCGACTGCGCCATCCTGGCCGCCCTGCAGCAGGATGGCACCTTGTCGATCGCCGCCCTCAGCGAGAAGATCGGCTTGTCGAGCACGCCGTGCTGGAAGCGGGTCAAGCGCCTGGAGGAAGAGGGCTATATCGAGAGCCGCGTGGCCATCGTCAACCGGCAAAAAGTGGGTTTGCCCGTGACCGTCTTCGTCAGCGTGCGCACCGGTCAGCACGATGAAAAATGGCTGCGCCGCTTCGCCGCCGCCGTCATCGTCTTGCCCGAGGTGCAGGAATTTCACCGCATGAGCGGCGATATCGACTACCTGCTGAAAGTCGTTACCACCGACATCAAGGGCTACGACACCTTCTATAAAAAGCTCATCAAAGCGGTGCAGCTGACGGGCGTGTCGTCCGCCTTCTCCATGGAACAAATCAAGTGCAGCACGGAATTACCGCTGGAATTGATCGCCCACGGCTTGCCTGCTTGACCCATTTTCCCCGCATGGCGAACAAGCATGAAAAATCGGCATGATTGCCTGCTTTTTTCGTTGCTGCATTGCAACATAAATAGCCTGAAAGCAGCAATGGTGCCGTGAAACGCACGGCCCGGCCGGTATACTGCAGGCTTGCCTGCCCGCTTTTCTGCCGATTGTGCAGGCCATCATTCAAGGTCTTCCATGTCACTGCTCCGCCGTCTCTCCATCCAGAAAAAACTCCTGTTCAGCATGGGCTTGTGCCTGCTGCTCTTCATGGCGATCTCGTCCTTCCTCAGCGTGCGCATGAGCAGCGATTACGTGCGCGAACGCGTCGTCGGCCAGGAATTGCCGGCACAGGTGGGCGAGATCCGCAACGATGTGCTGCGCCAGATCAGCCAGCCCCTGTCCGTGGTGCAAACCATGGCCAACGATGTCTACCTGCAAGACTGGGAAGACGCTGGCTTGCCCGACAGCGGTATTGCCACCTTCCAGCGCTACGCCACCGTCGTCAAGGAAAAGAACAAGGCGGCCTCGATCAACTGGGCTTCGGCCAGCACGGGCAAATATTTCACCACGGAAGGCTTGCTGCGCACCCTGGACAAGAACCAGGCGGCCGACCAGTGGTTTTATGGCTTGCTGGCCGGCGACAAGGCTTACACGCTCGACATCGACAAGGCGGAAAACTCCAGCGACCTGATGCTGTACCTGAATGCGCGCGGCCAGACGGCGGGCGGCAAGCAGATCGCGGCCGGCCTGGGCCTGTCCATCAATGCATTGGCCGACACCATCCGCAGCTACAAGATCGGCCAGACGGGCCATGTCTACCTGGCGCGCGCCAACGGCGTGCTGCTGGTGCACCGCGATCCGGCCTTGGCCGACGGCAAGCATCAATTGAAGGACTTGCCCGGCTTTAGCGCGGCACTGAGCAAGACTCTGCTGACGGGCAACAAGTACGCGTACGCCATCTACGACGCGCCGGCGGGACGCCAGTTCGTCGCCGCCTCCTTCGTGCCGGAATTGAATCTGTATGTGATGGCCGAGGTGCCGGAAGCGGAAGTGCTGGGCAACGTCACGCGTTCGGCCCTGATCGCCGCCCTGATCGCCGGCCTGGTGGGCGGCGGCATCGCCCTGTGCATCATTTATGTCATCAGCCGCGCCATCGCCGCCCCCGTCGCGCGCGCGGCCGACATGCTCAGCGAAATCGCCAGCGGGAACGGCGACTTGAGCCGCCGCATGCCCGTCGAATCCGAAGACGAGGTCGGCGCCCTGGCCGCCGCCTTCAACCGCTTCGTCGCGTCGCTGAACGTGACGATACGCGAAGTTCGCGATAGTACCGGGGCGATTGCCAGCGCATCGAGCCAGATCGCGTCGGGCAACCTGGACCTGTCGGCGCGTACGGAAGCCCAGGCGTCAAGCCTGGAAGAGACGGCGGCGGCCATGGAAGAGCTGACATCGACCGTGAAACAGAACGCGGACAACGCGCGTCAGGCGAACCAGCTGGTGGTGTCGGCTTCAAGCCACGCCGTCAAGGGCGGCGAAGTGGTCGGACAAGTCGTGCAAACGATGGGCGCAATTACGGAGAGTTCACGCAAGATAGCAGATATTATCGGCGTGATCGACGGCATTGCCTTCCAAACCAATATCCTCGCGCTGAACGCAGCGGTCGAGGCGGCGCGCGCGGGCGAACAGGGCCGCGGCTTTGCCGTGGTGGCAACCGAGGTGCGCAACCTGGCGCAGAGGTCAAGCCAGGCGGCGAAGGAAATCAAGGACTTGATCGTCGACTCGGGCAGCAAGGTGGACGCGGGCAGCAAACTGGTCGACTCGGCCGGCGCTACCATGCAGGACATCGTCGTCTCCGTGCAAAGAGTCGCCGACCTGATGGGAGAAATCGCCTCGGCCAGCCAGGAGCAAAGCCAGGGCATCGCGCAAGTCAATGCCACGGTCACGCAGATGGATGACGCCACCCAGCAAAATGCGGCGCTGGTGGAAGAAGCGGCGGCGGCAGCCCAGTCCTTGCAGGATCAGGCTGGGCGGCTGGCGCAGGTGGTCAGCGTCTTCAAGCTGGAAGAAACCGGGCATGCCGCGCAGCAGCCGGCCGGCAAGCCGGCGCTGCCCAAGCCGGCCCGTCCAGCACTGGCCAAGGCAGCAGCAGCGCGCCCGACAGCGCCGGCCAGCGATGCGTGGGAAGAATTTTAAGGGTGCTGGAAAACGCTTAAATCGCCGGCGCTTTCACGCTTGCCGCTTGCTTGAAGAAATCATAAATGCCGCTCTCGCTCATGCGGCGGGCATTCGCCAGTTCGCCGCCCTTGGTGGCGTACAGCACCTGGTTGTTGTCGCTCGATACGAGCACGGCGGCGGGGATGCCTTTCTTGAGCGGATTGCCATAGGCTTGCGCCACGTCAAGGTTATGGTCGAAGTTACCCACGTCGACCTTGACGACCTTGAACTGCTGTTGCATCAGCTCGGCATTCTTGCCTTCCTTCAAGGCCTTGTCGAGCGCGCGGCAATCCTCGCACCAGTTGGCGCCAAAGATCAGCAGGACTGGCACGTGCGCCGCCTTGGCCTCGGCCAGCGCGCGGGCCACGTCGGCCTTGGCATCGGCCGCCGCGTTATACGGCAAATGCGGCGTGGCGACGGGGTTGGCCGGCGTCGGGGCGGCGGCAACGGCGGTGCCGGAAAGCAGCAGGCTGGCAAAGAAAAGGGAAACGAAACGGGAAACGCGCATGCGGGACTCCTGAGAGAGATCGTGAAGCCAGCTGAACAGCTGCCAGCGGGCGTGATTGTCTAGAATATGCGTACCTGTAGGAAATATCCACCATTTAATTGCACTGTGCTTATGCGAAAAACGTATAAGCACGCCAAGGATAAGCCACTTGAACATGCCAGACAGCCTGCCCCCAACGCTATCCGGCGCCGCGCGCATGCTGTGCAGCGCCTATCCCGGCGGCATGCCAGACTCGGCGTACTTCGCCGTGCTGGACCTGTTGTATGAACACTTTTCCGACCGCAACCTGGCCGAGCTGATGGCCGCCGTCACGGCCAAGGATGCGGCGACGGTCTTCAATGACATCCATGCCTGCGCCAGCAGCAAGCGGGAACCGTCCGCCATCGCGGCCGTCGGGAACTTGCTGGCGCGGCACGGCCTGCACGCCGTCTGCGCCGGGGATTAATGCCCGCAGGCAGCGAAATGGAACGCATGGGATAATATCGGGCTCACACAGAGCAACGCGGCCCGAACGCGCCCTCCCCATGACGACTTCTTTCCTGGCACGCTGGCTGCCGCAACCGAACAACGGCAGCCGCCGCGAACAATTGCGCGCCTGCGCGGGCGCCATCTGCGGTCTGTTGCTCACTGGACTCATCTGCCACTTCCTGCTGGCCCCCGACAGCGCCAGTGTCTACCTGATCGCGCCCATGGGCGCCTCTGCCGTGCTGCTGTTCTGCCTGCCGGCCAGCCCGCTGGCGCAACCGTGGTCCGTGGTGGGCGGCAACGTCGTCTCCGGCCTGGTGGGCATGGCTTGCGTGAAGTGGCTGGGATCGAGCGTGGGCGTGGCGGCCCTGGCCGCCTGCCTGGCCATCGGCGCCATGTTTGCCCTGCGCTGTTTGCATCCGCCGGGCGGGGCCGTGGCGCTCACCACCGTGGTCGGCGGCGCCAGCGTGCATGCGGCCGGCTTTGAGTTCGTCTTCATCACCGTGCTGTTCAATTCCGCCGTGCTGGTTGCTTGCGCCGTGCTGTACAACAACCTGACGGGGCGTCGCTACCCGCACATCCAGCAACTGGTGGCACCGCATCCGCACGCCACCCGGGATGACGTGCCCAGCAACCGCCTGGGCTTTTCGCCGGACGACCTCGATGCCGTCTTGCGCCAGCACAGCGAAGTGCTCGATATCAGCCGCGACGATTTGCAAGCCATCTTCCTGCAAACGGAAATGCGCGCCTACCAGCGCCGTTTCGGCGTCGTCACCTGCGCCGACATCATGTCAAAGGATGTGCTCAGCGTGGAATTCGGCACGCCGCTCGATGTTGCCTGGCGTACCATGCGCGAGCACCAGGTGGGCGCCCTGCCCGTGCTGAACCGGGCGCGCCGCGTCATCGGCATCATCACGCAGACGGATTTCCTGCGCCATGGCGGCCTCGACGATTATCAAGGCATGCGCCAGCGCCTGCGCGGCTTGCTGCAGCGCAGCGGCCTGTCCCACGGCGACAAGCCGGAAGTGGTGGGCCAGCTGATGACGCCGTCGCCGCACACGGCCCGCCTGGGCACGCCCATCATCGACCTCGTGCCCCTGATGGCCGACGCCGGCTACCACCATATTCCCATCCTCGACGAGGATGAACGCCTGGCCGGCATCATCAGCCAGTCCGACCTGATGGCGGCCCTGTACGAAAGCCGCTTTGCCGAGGCCGCCGCATGACGCCCTTCCAGGCACTGCTGACCGGTCCCGATGGCGGCCCGGCTGGCACGCCTGTCAGCGCACATTTCTTTGGCACCCAGCTCGCCATCGATGCGCCCGGCCATGGTGTCGACGTGGCGCAGCTGGTCGTCAGCGTGGGCGGCGTCGACGGGCCGGAACTGTTCCTGAACTGGCTCGACGAACAAGGACGACAAGCGTCGCTGAAACCGCTCGGCGCGGAGGACATCGCCATCGTCTTGCGCGAAGCGCCGGCGGCGCTGCAACCGCAACTGCAGCGTTTGTGGGGCGAGCGCCAGCGCAACCGGCGGCAGGTGTCGGGCTGGCTGCTCGGTTTGACGGGCGCCGCCGTCGTCGCCACGGCCCTGCTGTGGTGGCAAGGCGGCCATGCCGTCGGCGCGCTGGCGGGGCTGATTCCCCTGTCGACGGAAAAGCAGCTGGGCGAACTGGCCCTGGCGCAAGTACGCGCGCAGGGCAGCATCAGCGAGAGCGGCGTGGCGCAGCAAACAGTGCAGGAAATCGGCCGCCAGCTGACGACCGGTTCGCGCTACCAGTACCGCTGGCTCGTCAAGCAGGACGACACGGTCAACGCGTTTGCCATGCCGGGCGGCATCATCGTCGTGCATACGGGCTTGCTGCGCCAGGCGGGGGATCCGGGCGAGCTGGCCGGCGTGCTGGCGCATGAAGTGCAGCACGTGGAGCAGCGCCATTCGTTGCGACAAATGATCAGCAGCCTGGGCTGGGGCGCCCTGATGGGCGTGACCATCGGCGACATCAGCGCCGTGGCCGCCATGCTGGCGCACCAGGCCGGCACCCTGTATTTCAGCCGCGACATGGAAGAAGAGGCGGATCGCCTGGGTTTGCTGGCCTTGCAGCGCGCGCGAATCCGCCCGGACGGCATGCTGCGCTTTTTCCAGAAGCTCGACGACAAGGACAAGGCCAGCGTACCGGGATGGATTTCCTCACACCCGCAAACGGCGGCACGCGCGCAGCAGATCCGCAGCCTGATCGCTGCCACGACCTGCCCTGCCTGCGTCCCCTTGGTCAGCCAGCACTGGCAGGCGATGAAAGCCCTGGTCGCGCCAGCGGACAAATAGCAACATTTCTCCCGCACAATTTATCCAAACGCACTGGGCAATGGCGTATGCTTACGCCCCGGCTGTTCCATCTTGAACGGCCACCCCGACCCCGCCAAGAACGCCTATCAAAACCTACTGCGCGTCGTAATTTGCGGTCTGCGATGCTCACTGTACCTTCGTACAGTTGCGCTTCTCGACCACAACTTCCTTCCGCTCGCTACGGTTTTATTAGGCGTTGTAAGCCTCCGTTCATTCCCTCCTTACAAAGGATCTCGCGCATGAAGCATCGTTTTGCCGCCGGCACCCTCGGCACCCTGGCCATCTCCCTGTTGCTCGCCCATGCGCCCATGGCGCAAGCGGCCCAGCCCGCAGCCAAAACCGTGGCCGTCAGCGCGCCCAAAGCGAAGCAGCAGCTGCAAGTGCTGGCCGACCAATACTATGATGCGCTGGCCCGTTTCGAGCCGATCAATGCCACCGAGAGCGGCGACAACCGTTTCGACGACCAGATCGGTTCAGCCATCGTGCCCGCCGCGCGCGCAAAACAATTCGCCCTGTACCGCCAGTACCAGAAGACCCTGCGCAGCATTGCCCGCGCGCAGCTGTCGCACCAGGACCAGATCAACTACGATATCCTCGACTATGAACTGGCCACGGCGCTGAGCTTCGAACGCTTCCCCGAACACCTGTTGCCCCTGAACCAGATGGACAGCATGCCCGTTACCCTGGCCAATTATGCGGGCGGAGAGGCATCGCAGCCTTTGACCACGGTCAAGGAGTATGACGCTTACCTGAGCCGTATTGGCCAGTTGCCGGGCTGGATAGACCAGGCCATCGCCAATATGCGGGTCGGCATGCAAAAGGGCATCGTGCTGCCGAAGGCGCTGACGGAATCGGCATTGCCGCAATTCAAGAAACTCGTCAGCGCCACGCCGCAGGAGAGCGTCTATTACACGCCCATCAAGAACTTGCCGGCCAGCTTTTCCGACGCGGACAAGGCGCGCCTGACGCAAACCTACACCGTCATCATCGAGGCCAAGCTGATGCCTGCGCTGCAGCGCCTGTCCACCTTCATGGAACGCGATTACCTGCCGGCCGGCCGCACGAGCAGCGGCTGGAGCGCCCTGCCCGATGGCGCCAGCTGGTACCAGGCGCGCGTGGCCAGCAGCACCACCACGGATTTGAAGCCGGAGCAAATCCACGCCATCGGCTTGAAGGAAGTGGCGCGCATCCAGGAACAATACGCGATCGTGGGCCCGAAGATGGGCTACAACGGCCCGGCTGCCGGCTTGCCCGTGTGGGTGTCGGAACAGGCGAAATACCGCCCGTTCAAGACGGAGCAGGAAGTGCTCGACGTCTACCGCAAGCTGAACGTGCTGCTCGACAGCAAATTGCCAGCCCTGTTCACCCTGGTGCCGAAGGCGCCGCTGGACTTGCGCCTGGAACCTGAACTGAGCCGCGACACGGCCGCCGACCACTACACGGCGCCGGCCGCCGACGGTTCGCGCCCGGGCGTGTTCTGGTCCGTCGTCACGGATCCGAAACTGTATGGCGACACGGGCATGACCACCCTGTTCCTGCACGAAGGCAAGCCTGGCCACCATTTCCACCTGGCGCTGGTGCAAGAGATGGACTTGCCGAACTTCCGCCGTTTCGGCGGCAACAATGCCTTCACGGAAGGCTGGGCCCTGTATGCGGAAACCCTGGGCAAGGAAATGGGCCTGTTCGAGGATCCGGCCCAGTATTTCGGCCACTTGAACGACGAGATGCTGCGCGCCGTGCGCCTGGTGGTCGACACGGGCTTGCACACCAAGGGCTGGACGCGCGAGCAGACGATCAAGTACATGCGCGACACCCTCGGCTATGACGCCGTGGCGAAAAGCGAAACGGAACGCTACATGGCGTGGCCGGGCCAGGCGCTGGGCTACAAGATCGGTTCGCTGAAGATCGTCGAACTGCGCCAGCGCGCGCAGCAAGCGCTGGGCGACAAGTTCAGCCTGCCGAAGTTTCACGAAGTGGTACTCGGCGACGGCACCCTGCCCCTGAAGCTGCTGGAAGCCAAGGTCGACCGTTGGATCGCGCAGCAGAAGTAAGCGGCAGCGCCTGAAAACAAAACGGCAGCACCTCGATGGCGCTGCCGTTTTTTTTCGCCGCCGGCGTTTCCAGCTACACCAGCAGCGCGGCGCTCATCGAGTGTACTTCCTCGGCCGATTCGGCCAGGATGCTTTGCAGGGTCTCGTTGTCGATAATGAAATCGATGACGGAATCGGAGGGCGTGAGCATTTCCACGTACGTCAGCTGCAAGGGCGACGGCACGGGTGACAGTTGCTTGGCCAACAACAAGGTATCGAGCAGGGAGTCGGGCGGGATGGATAGCAAGCCATCGCGCAAGCCTTCGATGGCTTCGCTCACGGCCAGCGGGATCAGCAGCTTCTTCATGACTTCGCGGGAAATGATCTCTTCGGCGGACTCCATCCAGTGATCCGTATCGTCGTCGAGCAAGCCTGGGAACTCATCGGCACGCGACAGCAAATAAAAGCCTCCCACCTCATGCACGATACCGGCGAACAGCGCCGTGTCGGCATCGACGTGCGTCACGCGGCGGGCCAGCACGTGCGCCAGCGCCGCCACGTGGGCCGTGTGCTCCCACAGCTGGGTCGCCTTCTGGCGCAGGACGGGGTCGATGATCTTGCTGCCGAACTGGCGCACTACCATGGCCGCCACCAGCGCGTACAGATTGCGGTACCCCATGCGCATGACGGCGGCGCGCACGCTGGTCACGGGCGCCGCATCGCCGCGGCTGTACACGGCCGAGTTGGCCAGCGCGACCGTGCGCGCCGCCAGCAAGGGTTCGCCCAGAACCAGCTTGATCGCATGATCGATATGGCAGTCCGGTTCAGCCAGGGCCAATTGCAATTGCAGTGCGGAATTCACACTCGTGGGAAACGTTAATTCACCGCGCACCGCCTGGGAAACAATTAAACCGAAAGCCTGTAGTTTATTCATCATACGATCAATCCGCCTCAGATATTTTCCTGGCCAACAATGTCATGCATTAAAAATTGAATGCCAGGCCCGGCCTTTAGAATACAGATGGCATGTCATTCGCCTGCATTGAGGAATCTGGCAATGCCAGCGCATGCAATAGCGATTCATCGCCAATAACAAACAACTTCGGCTGCTGTAATACCTGCAGCAGAAATGGCTGGCCTTCACGCAGACGCCGGCGATAATCGGCCAGCGTATATAAGTTGGGATTGATTTTACGCCTCAAGGTTCGCTCGGCCGGCGCCAATCCCGTCAACAGATCGCCATAATTGGCTTCTTCGCCCACCAGCAGCAAATCGATGGCGCTGCCAGGCATGTCCTGTCCCTTCGCCGTGGCACCCGACACGAATGCCAGGTGCAACTGGGCACGCAAGGGCGCCAGCGTCATGCTGAGGACGCCAACGATGCCGAAAGTTTTCTGCACCAGTCCGCTCAACTCCGGATACACGAGGCTTTCCTTGTTGGGCCAGAAGCGCCGCACATTGCCGATCCGCTCCGACGTGATCAGGCCGGACTCATGCAAGCGGCGCAGCTCCCGTTGCGCCGACGCGCTGCCAAGGCCGGTCAGGCGCATGATCTCGTTCAAGTGAAAGCCTTCATTCACGCGGACAAACAGCAATCCCAGCAGTTTCTGCTGGGCGGGAGTAAACAGGGCTTGGGCAATCATGCGCCAAATCTTAGCATGAATAAACTGATAATTGGCGTGGCCCGCCATGCCCGGACATTTGCGCAACACGTGTGCCGGTCGCGACCAGTGGCGGCCGTGCTGACGGCACTCGGCATCACCCGACACGCCACGGCACGGCCCGTAACGGCGCCGAGGAGGAAAATCAATGTGAGCGCTCACTGCAAAGCGAACAGGGCAACAGTAAAAATGCGGAAAAAAAGGAAGGTGATTGAATATGCCCGGCCATCAAAATATATGGATGCCGGACAGATCAATTATATATACCTTGATTCATTTTAATTTTTTCCTGCAAGCCGATCATAATCAAATCGAGTCCCGCATTAAAACGGTCGTCGATTTCCGCATTAAAGATGGCATCCATGGATGCGAGCACGTGCGGATAATGGTCGGCCGCCATGGCGGCGAAAGCGGCACGCCGGTTCGATAATGCATGCATCGCGGCGCTTCCCGGTCCCGCGCCTTGCGCTTCCATGACAAAACCGAGCACATAATAGAGCAGCGTAAATGCGCTCCAACTGGCCAGTTTCTCCGACACCCCGGCTGTACGCATCGGACCGATTAACGCTTCGGCGACGCGAAACACGTTTTCCGATATCACATAGGTACCGCCAAAGACGCGCACGCCATCGCGGCGGGCCGATAACGCCGCGCGCAGTTGCGCCGCCACCTGGCGCAACTGCGCTTCCCAGCCAGCATCCGCATCGACGTTCCTTGCCACGTCTTCGATCAGCACGTCGGCCATGCCATCAAGCAAAGCCTGCTTGTTCGCGAAATGCCAGTACAGCGAAGCGGCCTTGATGCCCATCGCGTCGGCCAGGCGGCGCATGGTCAAGCCTTCGATACCCACTTCGTCCAGCAGCTCGAGCGCCCTGGCCACCACGGCTTCGCGTTGAATTTTCATTTTCCTGTCATTTCCCTTGAAACTCTAACGTCGTTAGTTTACCATTTTGCACAGACTAACAACGTTAGATTGAGAGCGACATGCACAATAGCGATATCGAAGTCATCATCGTCGGCGCCGGCCCCGTCGGCCTGACCCTGGCCTGCGAAGTGCGCCTGGCCGGCATCCGCGTGACCATCCTGGAACGGCGGCCGCAACGCAGCGCGCATTCGCGTGCGCTGACCATCCATGGCCGCACCCTGGAAATGCTGGGCTTGCGGGGCCTGGACCAGCGCTTTGTTGCGCTGGGCACCTCCTTGTCCAGCGGCCACTATGCGGGCCTCGATACCCGGCTCGACTTTTCCGGCTTCGACACGCCCCATCCCTACACCTTGTTCCTGCCGCAAAACACGACGGAACGCCTGCTGGAAGAGCAATTGCTGGAAGACGGCGTGGCAATTGTTCGCGGCGCGCTCGTGGAACAGACACAGCAGGATGACGATGGCGTCACGGTGGCCGGCACGCACGATGGCGCCCCATTCTGCCTGCGTGCCCGTTACCTGATCGGCACCGATGGCGCTCGCAGCCTCGTGCGCCAGCAGGCGGGCATCGCCTTCGACGGCGTGGCGGCCACGTGCAGCATGCTCATGGGAGATGTTCAGTTGCGCCATCCGCCCGCGTCACCCATGCTGTCCCTGACGAACGCAGCGGGTAGCCTGATGATCGTGCCGCTGGGGCAAGGCCGCTACCGCGTCATCACCCTGAATGCGCGCCGCCCCCAGGTTGCGGCGGCGGAAGCGGCCACCCTGGAGGAGTTGTCGCAGGCCAGCACGGCCATCGCGGACCACGATTTCGGCCTGCATGACGCCAGCTGGCTGTCGCGCTTCAACGACGAAACACGGTTGGCCCGAGGCTATCGCCAGGGACGCGTCTTCCTGGCCGGCGATGCCGCCCACATCCACATGCCGGCAGGCGGCCAGGGCATGAACGTGGGGATGCAGGACGCGATGAACCTGGGCTGGAAGCTGGCCGGCGTGCTCAAGGGTTATGCACCGGACAGCCTGCTCGACAGCTACCATGCGGAGCGCCATCCCGTTGGCGTGTCGTTGCAGCACAATACCCTCGCGCAAACGGCCATGCTGACGCGTTTTGACGCGCGCACCCTGGCCCTGCGCGCCACCATCAGCGACATGCTGGCGCAACCGGACGTCAACCGCGCGCTGGCCAGCGAGTTGTCCGGCTTTGGCGTGCGCTATCCCATCTCGCTGGGCTCTGACGCGAGCACCGGCAGCGCAGACTGGATCGGCCGGCGCGTGCCCGACTGGCTGCTGCGCCTGGCCGACGGCACGGCCGTGGGCATCCATGAACTGTTGCACGCGGGAAAATGGCTGCAGTTGGTCGTTGGCAATGCCGCGCACGCAGCACAACCGTACCGTTTCGATGCGGCCTGGCTCACTTCGCTGACCATCAAACCCGGCTGCCAGCCACTGGCCGGCATCAAAAGCCTGCTGATCCGGCCCGACGGCTATGCGGACCACGCGGTCTGATTGACTTATCTCAAGACGAAAAAAAACGGCACCCGAAGGTGCCGTTCTTGTCAGCTAGCAGCGCAGATTACGCTTCGTCGCCGTGGTGTTGCTGGGTTTCGATATCCTGCAGCGCTTCGGCAGCTTCGCCAGCCATCGAGGCTTTCTCGGCCAGCAGCAGCGCTTGACGCTCTTCCACTTCCCACGCTTCTTTCTCTTTGCGTGCGCGGTGGAAGGCCAGACCCGTACCGCCAGGAATCAGACGGCCGACGATGACGTTCTCTTTCAGGCCGCGCAGACCATCGCGCTTGCCCATGATCGCCGCTTCGGTCAGCACGCGGGTGGTTTCCTGGAACGATGCGGCCGAGATGAACGAATCGGTCGACAGCGATGCCTTGGTAATACCCAACAAGACGTTTTCGTAGGTCGCTGGAATCTTGTTCTCAACGGCCATGCGATCGTTCTCGTCCAGCAGTTCCGAACGCTCTACCTGCTCGCCAACGATGTAGTTGGTGTCGCCGGCATTGACGATCTGAACGCGGCGCAGCATCTGACGCACGATCACTTCGATGTGCTTGTCATTGATCTTCACGCCTTGCAGACGGTACACGTCTTGCACTTCGTCAACGATGTAACGTGCCAGCGCTTCGATACCCAGCAGGCGCAGGATGTCTTGCGGATCGGCCGGGCCGTCCACGATCATCTCGCCCTTATTCACGACTTGGCCGTCATGCACCAGCACTTGTTTGTCCTTGGTAATCAAGAACTCATGCTTGTTGCCGTCCATGTCCGTGATTTCCAGACGCTGCTTGCCCTTGGTTTCTTTACCGAACGCAACCGTACCCGTGACTTCCGCCAGCATACCGGCATCTTTCGGCGAGCGCGCTTCGAACAGTTCCGCAACGCGTGGCAGACCACCGGTAATATCGCGCGTTTTTTGCGATTCGGTAGGAATACGTGCCAGCACTTCACCAACCGATACCTGTTGACCGTCCTTGACCATGATCAGTGCGCCGACCTGGAAGCCGATCGCCACCGAGTGTTCGGTACCGGCGATCTTGACTTCTTCGTTCGCGTCGTTGATCAGCTTGACTTGCGGACGCAACGTTTTCGTCAACGAACCGCGACGTTTCGCATCGATCGCCACCAGGGTGGACAGACCGGTCACTTCGTCGACCTGACGGGCTACGGTGACGCCTTCTTCGACGTTCTCGAAACGCACTTGACCGGCGTATTCGGTAATGATCGGACGGGTCAGCGGATCCCACGTTGCCAGGGCCGTACCGGCCTTGATGACCATGCCGTCCTTGACGATCAGGGTCGCACCGTACGGCACTTTATGACGCTCACGCTCACGGCCATGGTCGTCGGTGATCAGCACTTCGCCGGAACGGGAAATGACGATTTGCGCGCCCTTGCCGTTCGTCACGTAACGCATGGTTGCCGTGAAGCGGATGGTACCGTTCGACTTGGCTTCCACCGACGATGCCACTGCTGCACGCGATGCCGCACCACCAATGTGGAACGTACGCATGGTCAGCTGGGTACCAGGCTCACCAATCGACTGCGCTGCCACCACACCGACGGCTTCGCCGGCGTTGACCAGCATGCCGCGGCCCAGGTCGCGGCCATAGCACTTGGCGCACAGGCCGAAGCGCGTGTCGCAAGTCAGTGGCGTGCGAACCTTGACTTCATCGATGGACAGACGTTCGATCTCTTCGACCATGTCTTCGTCCATCAAGGTGCCGGCTTCGTACAGCGTTTCCTGGGTTTCAGGATTGACGACGTCATGCACCACCACGCGGCCGAGGATACGGTCACGCAACGGTTCGATGACTTCACCACCTTCGACCAGTGCCTTCATGACGGCGCCGTTCATGGTGCCGCAATCGTCCTCGATCACCACCAAGTCTTGCGTCACGTCAACCAGACGACGCGTCAGGTAACCGGAGTTAGCCGTCTTCAGCGCCGTATCGGCCAGACCTTTACGCGCACCGTGGGTCGAAATGAAGTACTGCAAAACGTTCAGACCTTCGCGGAAGTTCGCGGTAATCGGCGTTTCGATAATCGAGCCATCCGGTTTGGCCATCAGACCACGCATACCGGCCAACTGGCGAATCTGGGCTGCGGAACCGCGCGCGCCGGAGTCGGCCATCATGTAAATGGCGTTGAACGATTCTTGCGTCGACTTGGTGCCGTCGCGGCGGATCACGTCTTCGACTTTGAGCTGGTCCATCATGGCCTTGCCGACTTCATCCGAGGTCTTGCCCCAGATATCGACTACCTTGTTGTAACGCTCGCCGGCGGTCACGAGACCCGAGGCGTATTGCTGTTCGATCTGCTTGACTTCCGATTCGGCCGTCGCGATCAGGGTAACTTTTTGAGGCGGTACCAGCATGTCGTCGACGCAGATCGAGATACCGGCGCGTGTCGCCAGGCGGAAACCCGATTGCATCAGTTTGTCTGCGAACACCACGGTGGCGCGCAGGCCGCACTTGCGGAACGACGTGTTGATCAGCTTGGAAATTTCTTTCTTTTTCAGCGCGCGGTTCAGGACGGAGAACGGCAGGCCTTTAGGCAGAATTTCCGACAGGATCGCACGGCCGATCGTCGTTTCGTAGCGGGTAACCGTTTTCTCGAATTCGCCCGTTTCGGCGTTTTTCGGGTATTCGGTAATACGCACGGTAACGCGGGTCGTCAGTTCGACTTCCTTGTTGTCGTAGGCGCGGATCACTTCTGATACGTCAGGGAACATCATCCCTTCGTTCTTCGCATTGATCGCTTCGCGGGTGGCGTAGTACAGACCCAACACGATATCCTGGGAAGGAACGATCGATGGTTCGCCGTTCGATGGGAACAGGATGTTGTTCGATGCCAGCATCAAAGTGCGTGCTTCCATCTGCGCTTCGATCGACAGAGGAACGTGGACCGCCATTTGGTCACCGTCAAAGTCGGCGTTGAATGCGGCGCAGACGAGCGGGTGCAGCTGGATGGCCTTGCCTTCAATCAGGACTGGCTCGAACGCCTGGATACCCAGACGGTGCAAGGTAGGTGCGCGGTTCAACATGATCGGATGTTCACGGATCACGTCTTCCAGGATGTCCCACACGACCGGCTCTTGAATCTCGACCAACTTTTTCGCAGCCTTGATCGTAGTCGCCAGGCCCATCAGTTCCAGTTTATTGAAAATGAATGGTTTGAACAGTTCCAGCGCCATCAGTTTCGGCAAGCCGCACTGATGCAGTTTCAATTGCGGGCCCACGACGATGACCGAACGACCGGAGTAATCGACGCGTTTGCCCAGCAAGTTTTGACGGAAACGGCCGCCCTTGCCCTTGATCATCTCTGCCAGCGATTTCAGCGGACGCTTGTTGGCGCCGGTCATCGCTTTGCCGCGACGGCCGTTGTCCAGCAGCGAATCGACCGCTTCTTGCAGCATGCGCTTTTCGTTGCGCGTGATGATCTCTGGAGCACGCAGCTCCATCAGGCGTTTCAGACGGTTGTTACGGTTGATGACGCGGCGATACAGATCGTTCAGATCCGAGGTCGCGAAACGGCCGCCATCCAGCGGTACCAGCGGACGCAGTTCCGGCGGCAGCACTGGCAGCACTTCCATGATCATCCAGTCAGGCTTGATGCCCGAACGTTGGAACGCTTCCAGCACTTTCAGGCGCTTCGCGTATTTCTTGATCTTGGCTTCGGATTTCGACTCCTTCAGTTCCACGCGCAGGGTTTCGGCATCGCGGTGGATGTCGATCGAGCGCAGCAGTTCACGGATACCTTCGGCGCCCATGAAGGCGGTGAAGTCGTCGCCGTACTCTTCGTACTTGGCGGCGTAGTCGTCTTCCGACATGATCTGGCATTTTTTCAGCGGGGTCATGCCTGGATCGGTCACGACGTATGCTTCAAAGTACAGCACGCGTTCGATGTCCCGCAGGGTCATGTCCAGGACCATGCCCAGACGCGACGGCAGCGACTTCAGGAACCAGATGTGCGCGGTAGGCGAAGCCAGCTCGATGTGGCCCATGCGCTCGCGGCGCACTTTGGCCAGGGTGACTTCGACGCCGCACTTTTCGCAGATCACGCCGCGGTGTTTCAGGCGCTTGTACTTGCCGCAAAGGCATTCGTAATCCTTGATCGGGCCAAAGATCTTGGCGCAGAACAGGCCGTCGCGCTCAGGCTTGAAGGTACGGTAGTTGATGGTTTCCGGCTTCTTGACTTCGCCGTAGGACCACGAACGGATTTTCTCAGGCGAAGCGAGACCGATCTTGATTGCATCGAAGGTCTCGTTGGTCTGTACTTGCTTGAATAGATCGAGCAGTGCTTTCATGTATCACTCCAGAGGTGATTAAATTTCTATATTCCTGAGACTACATTGCCCGGCGTGGTTTCCCAGCCGGGCTTTGTGTTTCCCAAACCAAATGACAGGTGGCTGTCTTTTAGTTGCGTTCGAGGTCGATATCGATACCCAGCGAACGGATTTCCTTGACCAGCACGTTGAACGATTCCGGCATGCCGGCGTCGATCACGTGGTCGCCCTTGACGAGGTTCTCGTACACTTTGGTACGGCCATTCACGTCATCGGACTTGACGGTCAACATCTCTTGCAAGACATACGACGCGCCATACGCTTCCAGTGCCCAGACTTCCATCTCACCGAAACGCTGACCACCGAACTGGGCTTTACCGCCCAGTGGCTGTTGCGTCACCAGCGAGTAAGGACCGGTCGAACGCGCATGCATCTTGTCATCAACCAAGTGATGTAGTTTCAGCATGTGCATGACGCCGACAGTAACCTTGCGCTCGAACGCTTCACCGGTGCGACCGTCATACATGGTCACCTGGTTTTTCGAAGCGGTCATGCCCAGGTTCTTGGCGATGTCGTCCGGATACGCCAGGTCCAGCATGCGGCGGATCTCTTCTTCATTGGCACCGTCGAACACTGGCGTGGCGAATGGAACACCTTTTTTCAGGTTTTCCGCCAGCTTCATGATCTCTTCGTCGTCGAAGTCGTTCAGCTCTTCGGCACGGCCGTTGTCGTTGTAGATCGTCGTCAGGTACTTGCGCACTTGCTCGACCTTGGTTTGCGCCTTCAGCATTTCGCCGATGCGGATACCCAGACCCTTGGCAGCCCAGCCCAAGTGAGTCTCGAGAATCTGACCAACGTTCATCCGCGAAGGAACGCCCAGCGGGTTCAGCACAACGTCGGCTGGCGTGCCGTCGGCCATGTATGGCATATCTTCCACAGGAACAATACGGGAAACCACACCCTTGTTACCGTGGCGACCTGCCATCTTGTCGCCCGACTGCAGGCGGCGTTTCACGGCCAGGTACACCTTGACCATTTTTTGCACGCCTGGTTGCAGCTCATCGCCTTGCGTCAGTTTCTTGCGCTTCTCTTCGAAGGCCAGATCGAACTGGTGACGCTTCTCGTTGATCGATTCCTTGATCGCTTCCAGCGCTACCGCGGCATCGTCGTCCGCAGGGCGGATGTCGAACCAGTGGTATTTGTCCAGATCGGCCAGGTATTCCTTGGTGATCTTGGCGCCTTTGGCCAGCTTTTTCGGGCCGCCGTTGACAACTTTTCCGATCAGCATTTTTTCCAGACGCTGGAAGGCATCGCCTTCAACGATACGCATCTGGTCGTTCAGATCCAGACGGAAGCGTTTCAGTTCGTCATCGATAATTTGCTGGGCACGCTTGTCGCGCACGATGCCTTCACGGGTGAAGACTTGCACGTCGATCACGGTACCGATCATGCCCGAAGGCACGCGCAGCGAGGTGTCTTTCACGTCCGACGCTTTTTCGCCGAAGATCGCGCGCAGCAGCTTCTCTTCCGGGGTCAGCTGGGTTTCGCCTTTAGGCGTTACCTTACCGACCAGGGTGTCGCCGGCTTGTACTTCCGCGCCGATGTAGACGATACCGGACTCATCCAGACGAGCCAGCTGGTTTTCAGCCAGGTTCGAGATGTCGCGCGTAATTTCTTCCGCGCCCAGTTTCGTGTCACGGGCTACTACCGACAACTCTTCGATGTGAATCGAGGTGTAGCGGTCGTCCTTGACGACGTTTTCCGAGATCAGGATCGAATCTTCGAAGTTCAGACCATTCCATGGCATGAAAGCCACGGTCATGTTCTGGCCCAGCGCCAATTCACCCAGGTCGGTCGATGCGCCGTCGGCGATCACGTCGCGCTTGGCAACACGGTCGCCCACTTGCACGATAGGACGCTGGTTGATGTTGGTGTTCTGGTTCGAACGGGTGTACTTGATCAGGTTGTAGATGTCGACGCCCACTTCACCAGCGGTAGCTTCGTCATCGTTCACGCGAATCACGACACGGCCCGCATCGATGTAATCGACGATACCGCCACGCAGCGCTTGCACGGTCGTGCCCGAGTCGACCGCAACGGTGCGTTCGATACCAGTACCGACCAGCGCTTTTTCCGGACGCAAGCAAGGCACGGCCTGGCGTTGCATGTTGGCGCCCATCAATGCACGGTTCGCATCATCGTGTTCGAGGAACGGAATCAGCGAGGCAGCGACGGAAACGATCTGGCCTGGCGCCACGTCCATGTACTGGATGCGCTCCGGGGAGACCAGGATGGTTTCGCCGGCTTCACGGGCCGAGACCAGTTCATCGGACAGCATGCCTTCGTCGTTGATGGTCGCATTCGCCTGAGCGATGATGTAGCGGCCTTCTTCGATGGCGGACAGGTAGTCGATCTGATCGGTAATCTTGGAGCCTTCGACCTTGCGGTACGGGGTTTCCAGGAAGCCGTATTCATTCAGGCGGGCATACAGAGCCAGCGAGTTGATCAGACCAATGTTCGGACCTTCCGGTGTCTCGATCGGGCAGACGCGGCCGTAGTGGGTCGGATGCACGTCGCGCACTTCAAAGCCGGCGCGTTCGCGTGTCAGACCGCCGGGTCCCAGAGCCGATACGCGGCGCTTGTGGGTAATTTCCGACAGAGGATTGGTTTGGTCCATGAACTGCGACAGCTGGGACGAACCGAAGAACTCGCGAATCGCGGCCGAAATCGGCTTCGAGTTGATCAGGTCGTGCGGCATCAGGTTGTCCGCTTCGGCTTGGCCGAGGCGTTCCTTGACGGCGCGTTCAACACGCACCAGGCCGGCGCGGAATTGATTCTCGGCCAGTTCGCCCACGCAACGTACGCGACGGTTACCCAGGTGATCGATATCGTCGACTTCGCCGCGGCCATTGCGCAGTTCCACCAGGATCTTGATCACGGCCAGCACGTCTTCGTTCGACAGGGTCATGGCGCCCGTCAGTTCATCGCGGCCAATGCGGCGGTTGAACTTCATGCGGCCCACGGCCGACAGGTCGTAGCGGTCCGAGTTGTAGAACAGGCCATTGAACAGCGCTTCAACGGAATCTTCCGTTGGCGGTTCGCCTGGACGCATCATGCGGTAGATCGCCACTTTCGCAGCCATCTGGTCGGCGGTGTCGTCGATACGCAGGGTTTGCGAGATGTAGGCGCCCTGATCCAGGTCGTTGGTGTACAAGGTCTGGATTTCGGAAATGTTGGCATCGCGCAAGCGACCCAGCAAGTCTTCGGTCAGCTCATCGTTCGCGGACGCGACGACTTCGCCGGTGTCGCCATCGACGATATTCTTCGCCAATACGCGGCCCAGCAGGTAGTCTTCCGGTACGGAAATGTGCTTGATGCCGGCAGCTTCGATATCACGCACGTGTTTCGCGTTGATACGCTTGTCTTTCAGCACCAGGGTCTTGCCCGACTTGTCGACGATGTCAAAGCGCGCCACTTCGCCGCGCAGACGTTCGGAGACGAATTCCATTTCCGCGCCTTCGGAGCGCAGGTTGAAATTGTCGAAGACAAAGAAATTCGCCAGGATTTGCTCGTGCGACATGCCGATGGCTTTGAGCAGGATCGTCACTGGCATCTTGCGGCGGCGGTCGACGCGGAAGAACAGGATGTCTTTCGGGTCGAACTCGAAGTCCAGCCACGAACCGCGGTAAGGAATGATACGCGCGGAGAACAGCAGCTTGCCCGACGAGTGGGTCTTGCCGCGGTCGTGCTCGAAGAACACGCCAGGCGAACGGTGCAGCTGGGAAACGATAACCCGCTCCGTGCCGTTGATGACGAACGAACCGGTGGTCGTCATGAGCGGCAATTCGCCCATGTAGACTTCCTGTTCTTTCATTTCCTTGACGACAGGTTTGGTTGGCGATTCCTTGTCCAGGATCACCAGGCGCACTTTCGCGCGCAGCGGCGACGCGAACGTCAGGCCACGTTGTTGACATTCTTTGACGTCAAAGGCAGGATCGCCCAGAACGTACGACAAGAATTCGAGACGCGCAAAACCATTGTGCGAAACGATAGGGAAAATCGAAGTGAAAGCCGACTGCAGGCCATCATTCTTGCGGCCGGACGGTGCTATGTCCTCTTGCAAGAAACTATGATAAGACTCGAGCTGGGTCGCCAGCAGGAACGGAACGTGGTGAACGTTGGCGCGCTTCGCGAATGATTTGCGAATGCGTTTCTTCTCAGTAAATGAGTAGTGCATGGACACTCCGTGAGTGACAGAAAGGATAGAAAATTCAGGTTTTGCAAGTGTTCGTTTGCACCGCTGCGTGTGACACAGACGAAACCTCAAGGCTCTGCTTTCCGGCTTGAATCGAACAAAACTGCTGCTACAAATACGATACAGACGACAAAGGAGCCAAAGTCGGATCCCCCCCCTTGCGAGGGGAAACCTCAGACTTTGACTCGGGCGCTAACTGACGCCGGTACAGATATTACTTCATCGAAGCGGTTGCGCCGGCTTCTACCAGTTTCTTAACTGCTGCTTCAGCATCAGCTTTCGACACTGCTTCTTTCACAGTTTTTGGTGCGCCATCGACCAGGTCTTTAGCTTCTTTCAAGCCCAGGCCGGTGATTTCGCGAACTGCTTTAATGACGCCAACTTTGTTTGCGCCGAAGGTGTCCAGAACAACGTTGAACTCGGTTTGCTCTTCAGCAGCTGCTGCTGGGCCTGCTGCAGGACCGGCCGAAGCCATCGCTGCTGCGGACACGCCGAATTTTTCTTCGAATGCTTTAACCAGGTCGTTCAGGTCCATTACGGACATGGCGCTAACTGCTTCCAGGATATCGTCTTTGCTAATTGCCATTTTGAAACTCCTAAATTTATTACGTTAGTTACATCAGATTGGTACTGAGAGAAAAAAGCGCGCGCAATTAAGCGGCTGCTGGGGCTTCTTCTGCTGCTGCTTCTGCAGGAGCTTCGGCGCCTTCGCCTTTTTTCGCTGCCAGGGCAGCCAGACCACGTGCAAAGCCCGAAACCGGAGCCAGCATAACGCCCAACAACTGCGAAATGAGGACTTCACGGCTAGGAATGCTCGCCAACGCGGTGACAGCAGCTGTATCCAGCGGCTTGCCTGCGTAGTTACCTGCTTTGATGACCAGTTTGTCGTTGGTTTTAGCGAAGTCAGCGATGACTTTAGCTGCTGCAACGGCATCGGCCGAGATCGAGTAGATCAACGGGCCGGTCATGGCATCTGCCAGGCTGGCGAATGCGGTACCTTCAACGGAGCGACGAGCCAGAGTGTTTTTCAACACACGCAGGTACACGCCTTGGGCACGCGCTTTAGCACGCAGTTGCGTCAAGTGACCAACCTGGATGCCACGATATTCGGCCACGACGATCGTTTGCGCATTTGCTACTTGTGCGGAAACTTCGGCGACGACGGCCTTTTTGTCATTCAGATTGAGACTCACGGTCAACCTCCTTAAATGATGTTCGGCAATCACAACCGAGTGGTTGAGCGCCTTGCATCGGTTCGAACACGGCGTCCGAAGTCAAGAAGTACTAAACTGAGCGGATGGATTCACGCAGCATGAGGACTACAAAACTTGTTCGGGTACACCATCTGCGTTGGGCACTCGCCGTTGCCGGCAAGCCTATTAACCTTCTGCATGTGCGATCGCAGTCGGCCCAACGGTCTTTGATTGTCTGCCTGCCCGGTGCGAACACCGGGCAGACAGCCCAAAGATGCGCCCGCAGCGCCCGAAGGCGCTACAGGACTTGATTCTGTTACTTAAGCTGCCAGGCTAGCCTGGTCAACACGGACGCCAGCGCCCATGGTCGACGACAGCGAAACTTTGCGCAGGTACACGCCTTTGCTCGATGCTGGCTTGGCTTTGTTCAGTGCGTCGATCAGTGCGACCAGATTCGACTTCAGATCTGCGTCAGCGAACGATTTACGGCCGATGGTAGCGTGGATGATACCGGATTTGTCGGTACGGTACTGAACTTGACCGGCTTTCGCGTTTTTCACGGCGGTAGCGACGTCAGGAGTAACAGTGCCAACTTTCGGGTTAGGCATCATGCCGCGTGGGCCCAGGATCTGACCCAGGGTACCAACGATACGCATGGTATCTGGCGAAGCGATAACGATATCGAAAGGCATGTCGCCGGCTTTGATCTGCTCAGCCAGGTCTTCCATACCAACGATGTCGGCGCCAGCTGCTTTAGCAGCTTCAGCTTTTTCGCCCGACGCGAATACTGCCACGCGTACGGTTTTGCCGGTACCAGCTGGCAGCACGACGGAGCCGCGCACCACTTGGTCGGATTTCTTAGGATCAACACCCAGTTGTACCGATACGTCGATCGATTCATTGAACTTGGCCGTTGCGCACTCTTTGATCAGAGCGACAGCGTTGTCGAAAGCGTACACTTTGGTACGGTCGACTTTGGCTTTCAAAGCCTTGATACGTTTGGATAACTTAGCCATTATACAACACCTTCCACCGTGATACCAATCGAACGAGCGGAACCAGCGATGGTGCGTACAGCAGCATCCATGTCGGCAGCGGTCAGATCAGGGGTTTTCAATTTAGCGATTTCTTCAGCTTGTGCGCGGGTCAGCGTACCGACTTTGTCGGTATGTGGCTTCGGCGAACCTTTGGTGATCGCAGCAGCTTTTTTGATCAGGTAGGTTGCTGGAGGCGTCTTCATCACGAACGTGAAGGACTTGTCCGCAAATGCGGTGATCACGACTGGAATCGGCATGCCTGGCTCCAGACCTTGGGTCTGTGCATTGAAGGCCTTGCAGAATTCCATGATGTTCAGACCACGTTGACCCAGAGCTGGACCGATTGGTGGGGATGGGTTTGCTTTACCAGCTGGCACTTGCAGCTTGATAAAACCAATGATTTTCTTTGCCATGATGGCTCCTATCTTGGATTGAGTAGTAGCGCCCCGCCGATCCTACCCTGGCGGGGCTCCTCTGACCGGATTTCGCTGAGACTGCCGCGACGCTCCTGGTGGCGCTTGATAATACTTAGACTTTTTCGACCTGGCCGAATTCGAGCTCTACCGGAGTAGCGCGACCGAAAATGGTGACCGAGACGCGCACTTTGGATTTCTCGTAGTTGACTTCTTCGACATTGCCGTTGAAGTCGGTAAACGGACCATCCTTGATGCGCACTTGCTCGCCCACTTCGTACAAGGTTTTCGGACGGGGCTTTTCAACACCCTCTTGCATCTGCTTCATGATGCCGTCGATTTCGCGCGCGGAGATCGGCGTCGGCTTGTTCGACTTGCCACCAATGAAACCGGTAACCTTGCTGGTGTTCTTGACCAAGTGCCAACTTTCGTCCGTCATTTCCATTTCAACCAGCACATAGCCAGGATAGAAACGACGTTCGGTGACGGACTTGACACCATTCTTGACTTCGACCACTTCTTCGATCGGCACCAGGATCTGGCCGAACTGGTCTTGCATGCCCGCGCGCTCGATGCGCTCGGTCAGTGCGCGCATGACGCTTTTTTCCATGCCGGAATAAGCATGCACGACATACCAGCGCTTGCTGCTCACTGGCACGCTCAGCGCTGCACCAGTGTCCGCTACCGGAGCGTCGCCCGGAACGGACTCGTTCGCCGCTTCATCATGCACATTTTCGCTCATTATTTTTTCCAACCCAGAATTACGTCATACAACAAAAACTCGAGCAATTTATCCGTGCCCCACAGGAAAATCGCCATGACCAGCACAAAGGCAAACACGATCGCAGTAATCTGCGTGGCTTCTTTGCGGGTAGGCCAAACGACTTTCTTGGTTTCGCGCACAGCTTCTTTGGCGAAATTGAGAAATTCACGGCCGGTCGTCGAGACATACAAGAGCGCAACAGCAATAACCAAACCAGCCACAAGCGCGCTTGCACGCACCAGAGCTGGTTGGCCTGCCAGGTAATAAAACCCGACTACTCCTGCAATCGCAGCCACTATTGCCAGCGCGACTTTTATCTTGTCACTCGACGTGCTAACGGTTTGCACGGATTGATTTGACATTTTTCTACTTTCGGTGCCCTGCACCTTGACGGTGGCAGGGACGGAGGGCATCGAACCCCCAACCTTCGGTTTTGGAGACCGACGCTCTGCCAATTGAGCTACGTCCCTACGTAAAACTTTCGAGGAGTGCTATTCTACCACCCAGGACGCCCCGGGTGGAAGCATAACATTTCCTTATGCGATGATTTTTGCAACCACGCCGGCGCCGACGGTACGGCCGCCTTCGCGGATAGCGAAGCGCAGACCTTCTTCCATCGCGATCGGGTTGATCAGCTTGACGGTGATCGACACGTTATCGCCTGGCATGACCATTTCTTTGTCTGCTGGCAACTCGATCGAACCGGTTACGTCCGTCGTACGGAAGTAGAACTGTGGACGATAGTTGTTGAAGAATGGCGTATGACGGCCGCCTTCGTCTTTCGACAGAACATAGATCTCGCCGGTGAAGTGAGCATGCGGCTTGATCGAACCTGGTTTTGCCAGAACTTGACCACGTTGCACGTCTTCACGCTTGGTGCCGCGCAGCAACAGACCAACGTTGTCGCCTGCTTGACCTTGGTCCAGCAGTTTGCGGAACATTTCCACGCCGGTGCAAGTCGTTTTGACGGTATCGGTGATACCAACGATTTCGATCTCTTCGCCGACTTTAACAATGCCGCGCTCGATACGACCGGTCACAACGGTACCGCGACCCGAGATCGAGAACACGTCTTCTACTGGCATCAGGAATGCACCGTCAACAGCGCGCTCTGGCGTTGGGATGTAAGCATCCAGCGCATCGGCCAGACGCAGCACTGCGTCAACGCCCATTTCGCCTTCTTTGCCTTCCAGCGCCATACGTGCCGAACCTTTGATGATTGGCAGGTCGTCGCCTGGGAATTCGTACTTCGACAACAGCTCGCGCACTTCCATTTCAACCAGTTCCAGCAGCTCTGCGTCGTCGACCAGGTCGCACTTGTTCAGGAACACGATGATGTATGGAACGCCAACTTGGCGGGCCAGCAGGATGTGTTCGCGGGTCTGTGGCATTGGGCCGTCAGCTGCGGAGCACACCAGGATCGCGCCATCCATCTGGGCAGCACCGGTAATCATGTTTTTGATGTAATCGGCGTGACCTGGGCAGTCAACGTGCGCGTAGTGACGCGTTTCCGTTTCGTACTCGACGTGGGCGGTGTTAATCGTGATACCGCGCGCTTTTTCTTCTGGAGCTGCATCGATCTGGTCGTATGCTTTAGCTTCGCCGCCGAATTTCTTCGACAGAACCGTTGCGATTGCAGCGGTCAGCGTGGTTTTACCGTGGTCGACGTGGCCGATGGTGCCGACGTTGACGTGCGGCTTGGTCCGTTCGAATTTACCTTTTGCCATTTTGAACTCCTAATGATTTGATTAGATTGCTCAGGCACACGCCCGACGGTCTGGTTTGAATTGCTTCTGTGCTGCCTGCTGCGAATTCTGGTGCCCTTGACGTGGATCGAACACGTGGCCTCTCCCTTACCAAGGGAGTGCTCTACCACTGAGCTACAAGGGCTGTAATTTGTTGCATGCGATGCATCAAGCATCTGAACGGAAACTGGAGCGGGTGAAGGGAATCGAACCCTCGTCGTAAGCTTGGAAGGCTTCTGCTCTACCATTGAGCTACACCCGCGAGGTATCGTTCACTTTATCTTCACTTACTTTTGCTACTACCCAGTTTTCCTTGCAAAAACTTGGTGGAGGGGGCTGGATTCGAACCAGCGTACTCATAGAGAACAGATTTACAGTCTGTCGCCTTTAACCACTCGGCCACCCCTCCGCGGGAACCGCAGAGTATGAAGCATCTACTCACAACTGTCAACCTTATTTACTGATGCCTGACTGCTGCATTTGCTTATAAAGAAGAAGTTGGCTGCTTCGGGGCGTGATTATAAGCTCCCGATTTGAGAATGTGCAAGGGTTGGCGCGAAAAAGTCTGCTTTTTTTGGATTTTTTTTATCCCCCCTGCCGGGAAGCCGCATTTTCCCGTCATTTTCCCCTTTTACCGGGCGTCAGGCGGATGCATCCAGGAGTTGCCGAGAGGCTTATATTTACGCAACAACTGCTGATGCAGGCCCGACAGCACGGGCAATTTGGGGTTGCGCGGGTCCAGGCGGCGCACGCCGGCGATAAACGTCAGCGCCTGCTGCCCCATGCGTTCATCCCAGCCTTCGTGCTCCAGGCATTTCAGCACGGCCACGGCCGCATTGAACACCACTTGCGGATTATCGGGCAGGCGCGTGACGGCTTCGCCCATCAGATCGACGGCGCCGCGGAAATCGCCCTCTCCCGCCCTGGCGGCGCCGGCCGCCACCATGTCGGCCACTTCCTGGCGGCTTTGGCGCGCCAGCGCCTTGGCCAGCTCGTCGCGCCCAGCATGCTCGAACACGGCCATGGCGCGCGTCATGGCCGCACTGTCGGGCGCATTGCGCATGACTTCGCGCATCACCTCGGCGGCGCCGTCTTCGCGCCCATGCGCCAGGCAGTGGCGCGCCAGTTCGGTTTTCAGCATGTTCGAGCCGCCCACGCTGTGGCGGTTGGCGGCCAGCGCCGCGTCGAGCGATTGCTGCAGGCGCTCCTCGTTGCCCGTATGCGCATGCAGCATGGCGCTGCACAGCGCACTGCACAGCTCCGCATTCTTTTGCCCGCCCATCGACTTGTCGAGGTCGCGGATCACGGCGCCCACCTGCAGCGGGTCGCCCTTGCGCACCAGGGTCTGCACCAGGCGCACATGGTCTTCCGGATCGCGGAATTCCGAATACTTGGCCTTGCTGACGACCAACTTCAGGGATTTTTCCGCCATCTCGATATCGTCGGCCGCCAGGGCCGCCTCGCCCAGGCGGCGCAAGCGGCGCACGGCGTGCGGCGACAGGGCCACCGCTTCGCTCAGGGCGGCCTGCGCCAGTTCCGGCTTGCCTTGCGCCAGATGCGTGCGCGCCAGCCAGTCATATGCGTCGAGAAAACGCTTGTTGTTTTCCAGCAATCCCTCCAGGGTGCCTTGCGCCGCTTCATACTCGCCCAGCAGGAACTGCGTCTTGGCCTGCCCCAGGCGCGCCCAGCCGATGGACTTGGCTGCGTACAGGCCCGCGTAGATCGGCTCGGCGTCGGCCGCTTCGCCCAGCAGCAGGTGCAACTCCGCGCGCAAGCGCAGGAAATCGGTGGCGTAGCGGGGATACAGGCTGGCGCCCTCAGCGCAGGCGGCAATCGCCGCGCGCTCGTTGCCCACGTCGATCAGCTCGTACACGGGCACGAAGGCATTGCGCTTGTCCAGCGCGCGGCCGATGCGCTCGAGCATATTGTCAGCGGTGAACGGCTTGAGGATGTAATCGGTAGGCAACAGCTCGACGGCGCTGACCACCTTGGCGAAGCTGCCTTCGCCCGTGACCATGAAGAACATGGTCGATGCGTGCATCAATTTGTGGTGGCGCAAGTCTTCCAGCATCTGCTGGCCATCCTGCCCGCCATCGAGATCGTATTCGCACAGGATCAAATCATACGATTTGCTGCCCAGCATGCGAATCGCCTGGCCCGAGCTGGCCGCGTCATCGATCTTCGCCAGGCCGCACAGGTTGAGCATATTGTGCAGGCTGGCGCGCATGCCCGGATGCGGCTCGATGATCAGTGCGCTAAGGCCCTTGAGTTCTTTCATGTCGTGATGTCCGAAAACTCCGCGGCGCGCCACACTGGTGCGTGGCGCCAGCCAGCATGAGGCTGCCGAGTATATGACGGCGCCGCGCGCAAGGGAATGGCGGCGTGCCGAAAAATGCCGACGACGTTGCTGCTCAAGCGACGGCGCGCTCCGGATGCCACAGTTGCGGCTCATGGTCGATCAGTTCCAGCAGCGCCGTCACCACTTCCGGATCGAACTGGCTGCCGCTGCGCTGTTCGATGTATTCGCGCACCTGCGGATACGGCCACGGCTCCTTGTAGGGCCGCTCGTGCAGCAAGGCGTCGAAGACGTCGACCACGGCAACGATGCGCGCGGCCACGGGAATGTTGCGCCCTTTCAAGCCATTCGGATAACCGGCGCCATCGAAGTGTTCGTGGTGGCCGCCGGCGATCTGCGCGCCATACGTGAGGTAGCTGACGCCGTCGACCATGTTGGCGGCCCGCTCGAGGATGGTGCGCCCGACGCTGGCGTGCAGCTGCATCTGCGCCCGCTCCTCATCCGTATGCTTGCCGGGCTTGAGCAGCACGGCGTCCGGCGTGGCCACCTTGCCCACGTCGTGCAGGATGCTGGCCAGGCCGATCATGTCGAGCAGCTGCGGGGTCAGCTCGTCGGCATACACGCCGCGCTGCTGCATGCGCCGGGCGATGGCGTCGGACAACAACTGCACCCGCCGCACGTGGCCGCCCGTGTCGCTGTCGCGGAACTCGGCCAGGTCGGCCAGCGCCACCACAGTCGCTTCCTGCGCCTTGCGCAGCTGGCCGAACATGTACAGGTTGTCGAAGGCGGCGGCGATACGCTGGCAAAACACTTCCAGCAGATCGCGCTGGATCTGCGCCAGCGGCCACGGCGGCGTGACGGAGATGGCCAGCTCGCGGTTGCCTTCCGTGTGGATGAACAGCACATTGGCCGGATGCTCGAACTGGCTGCGCTTTTCCGCGAACGCCTTGTCGATGGTGGACGTGAGGGCATGGTCGGCCGGCATCGCTTCGGACTCGGCCAGCACGGCATACGTGCCCGTGGCGGCCACCACCTCGGGCCGTCCGGCGCCGCCCTGCATCAGGCACAGCACGCCGTCGGCGCCCACGTCGAGGATGGCGCTGACCTGGTTCAGCACGCCGGAAGCGAATTCGCGCAGGGAATGGATCTGATACAGATTGGTGGCGCCGGCGAGGATCTTGCCCAGACCGATGCGGCTGCGTTCGAGCATCATCAGGCTCTCGTAGGCCCGCAGGGCCGAGATGACGGTGGTAAACAACTTTTGCGTCGTCAGTTCCGTCTTGGCCTTGTAATCATTGATGTCGTATTCGATGATGACGCGCTGCTCGGGCGCCTGGCCCGGCTGGCCCGTGCGCAGCACGACGCGCACGATGGAATTGTTCAGGTCGGCGCGGATGCGCTTGGCGAGGATCAGGCCGGCGTCATCCGTTTCCATCACCACGTCGAGCAGCACCAGCGCGATATCGGGCGTGTCGCGCAGGATGTCGTACGCCTCGCGGCCGCTGTAGGCGGAAAACAGTTCCAGTTCGCGGCCCTTGAAACTGACATTGCGCAGCGCCAGCCGCGTGACTGCATGCACGTCGACGTCATCATCGACGATCAGGACACGCCACAGGCGCTGGTCGGGCGCGGCCAGTCCGGCAGGACTGGCCACCGGCTCATCTTCGTCGAGCAGCCAGTTATCATCTGCATCGGCCTTGAGGTCGGTCATGAATACTCCTAATGGATAAGTTCGATGTGGACGCTGCGTTGACGCATATCAAGCATAATCAGATTAGATGCTGCTTACAACAGGATTCTGCGTACCGCCTTCGCTGGCGGACGGCGACGACGCCGGCGCCGAGGCACCGCTGCGCGTGGCGCCGCCACAACTATCCTGGCCAGGCCCGACGGCCTGGTAGCGCACTTCATACTTGCCCGCGCTGAGCTGCTCCACCAGCAGCTTGTCGTACGCGAGGATGTACAGGTAGCGCACGTTCGAGCGCCGCTCCGTGTCAAACAGCTTGACGAACACGGGCGCCGCATTGCCGCTGTTGTCGATGCTCACGGCCAGCTCATCGCCCTTGTTACCGATCGGGAATCCATCGACATAGCCGGAATGGGTCGGCCAGGGTTCGCCATTCGGCGCCACCAGCGATGGGGACTCGGCCTTGCCTGCCCCATCGCAGGCGGGCTGGATGCCTTTCAGGCTCAGCTGGGACACGGCCAGCACGCGGATCTCCGGCGTCTTCGCTTGCGGCGGCTCGGGCGCATACGGCTTGCCCACGGCCCAGCTGTCGACTGCCACCGCCTCGCCTTTCGACGACGACACGGCACCGGCCGCCGGCGTGGCCGCTTCCGCATGGGGCTTGGCGCCGTCGCGGGCCAGGCCGCTCCAGGCCGACGCCAGCGCGGCAGGCACGGGCTGCGACGTGTCGAGCATCAGCAAGGCGGCCAGCCAGCCCAGCAACAGGCAGATAAACAAACTCAGCCACCAGCGCCAGTTGCGCCAGACGGGTTGCAGGCCGCGCCGCGGCTTGCCCTTCGGCGGCGGCACATCCTGCGCCCAGGCGTGTTCATGCGGCTGGGCATGGCCTTTCGCGCGGGCATCGCGGCTCTTGCCTTCTTCCTGGTGGGTGCTTTCCAGCCATTCGATTTCCCACTCCTCGGCGGCGATCCACTCGTCGTGTTCCTTGCGGCGTTGTGGATCGGACAAGGTGCCATAGGCGCTGTTGAGGATCGCCATGATGCGGGCGGCCTTTTCGTCGCCGGGATTCTTGTCCGGGTGGTATTTCTGGCTGAGGGCTTTGTACGCGGCACGTATGACTTCCTGCGGCGCCAGGCGCGCCACCTTCAGGTTGTCATAGTGTGTATGTATCTTTCCCATCGTTCTATCTTGAAATCGGTGCGCGGCGACGGGTTCTTGCAGGATGGAACCGTGCTGTGTCGGTCATCATATACGATATGACAAGATAATAACCACCGGCGGACAGGAAATTGCAGGGCGATACTGCCCTGCCTTGATATTGCAGGCGCTTACAAGCGGTGACTGCGGTCGCTGGACAACAGCGCTTCCGGCAACTCCACGCGGTGCCCCACCACCAGCACCTTGAACAATTCCCCCATCTCGGCGGGCGACACCAGTTTTTGCACGGCGCTCGCCTGCGGCAAATAGGTCTTGACCTGCTCCGGATCGGTGCGCAGCAGCAAGTCGCCGAGGCCCGCGCCCAGCAGGAAGGACGCCTGGTTCATGTAGGCGAGCACATCGAGGCCCGCCTCCTGCGCCGCCACCGCCATCGCCGTAAAATCCACATGGGCCGTGATGTCCTGCAAGCCGGGCAGATAAAACGGTTCCGCGTGGGCGTGATGGCGGTAATGGCACATCAGGGTGCCCGTGGCGCGCAAGTCGAGGTAATACTCATGCGCAGGAAAACCATAGTCGAACAGCACGGCCGCGCCTCCCTTGCCATTGGTCAGCATGCGCGCCAGCGAGCGCATGAAACCACAGGCGACGCCATGAATTTCCGTGACATAGCCGACCGGCAAGGCATCCGCCTCGGGCACCTGGGCGGCGATCTGCGCAGCCACGTCGGCGCCAGCGGGCCGTTCGACAAACACGAACTGGCCGTCGGCGATGCTGACGTCGAGTTCGCACCAGCCGGCGGGCGTCTTGCTGATCAGGTTGACGGGCATGGCGTCCAGCACTTCATTGCCGAACACGGCACCCTCGAAACTGTCGGGAAAGCCGTCGAGCCACACCACTTGCGGGAAGGCTGCCAGCGCCAGCTCCTGGCGCGCGCGCAATTCGCCGGACAATTCGACGATCGCATACTGTTCGACATGGATGCCGGCATTCGCCGCTTCCGTCAGGATGTCGCAGGCCAGCTTGCCCGTGCCGGCGCCGAATTCGAGGATGCGCGGAGCCGTTTGCGCCATAATAGCGGCTGCCACATGGGCCAGGGTGGCGCCGAACAGGGGCGAAATCTCCGGCGCGGTTGTAAAATCGCCATCTTTGCCCAGCTTGGCGGCGCCGCCGCTGTAATAGCCGAGGTCAGGCGCGTACAGCGCCAGCTCCATGAAGCGGACAAAGGGAATGGCGCCGTCATTGCGCGCGATTTCGGCGGCAATTTGGTGCTGCAAGGCATGGGACGCGGCCAGCGCGTCGCTATCGGGTGCGGGAAGAGACATTCCCGCATTGTAGCGAATCGGCGGCGCATGCCGCCAGTGTGGCGTCCACCGAATATCTCAACCATAGCAAAGACATGACAGAAGCAACGACAACGCCATTCGACAGCACTCCCCGCGTCGCCCTCGTCACGGGCGCGGCGCGCCGCATCGGCCGCGCCATCGCGCTGGGCCTGGCGCGCGACGGCTGGGATATCGCCGTGCATTACCGCGATTCGCGCGACGAGGCGCTCAGCCTGGTCGCGGAAATCACCGCGCTGGGCCGCCGCGCGCAAGCGTTCCCCTGCGACCTGGCGCAGGAAGAGGCCGTACGCCAGCTGTTGCCGCAGGCACAGGCGGCGCTGGGCCCCGTGACGTGCGTCGTCAACAACGCATCGTTGTTTGCATACGACAATGCGGGCGATTTTTCCGTCGCCGCGCTCGACGCCCACATGCACGCCAACCTGGCCGCCCCCATCCTGCTGGCGCACGCCCTGTACCAGGCCACCCCGGCAGGCGGGCAAGCCGTGGTCATCAACTTGCTAGACCAAAAACTGTACAATCTCAATCCTGATTTTTTGTCGTACACCCTGTCCAAGGCGGCGCTGCTGTCGGCGACCACCATGCTGGCCCAGGCGCTGGCGCCGAAAGTGCGCGTGGTGGGCATTGCCCCCGGCATCACCATGGTCTCCGGCGAGCAGACGGAAGCGAACTTTGCCAAGGCGCATGAAAACACGCCGCTGGGACGCTCCAGCACGCCCGAGGATGTGGCCGACAGCGTCTGCTACGTGGCCGGCGCGCGCGCGCTGACGGGCACGACCCTGCTGGTCGATGGCGGCCAGCATTTGATCGGCTTGCCGCGCGACGTCATGTTTTTGACCAAATAATCAGCAGCCCTACCAAACAACCAGCACTCCAGCATTCCCTAAAAGGTAAAACTATGTCGTCCGCCCTGTCCCATCCTCGCCTGGCCGATTGCCGCCGCCTGTTCCTGCGCAATTACGAAGTCCTCATCAACATCGGCGTCTACGACTTCGAGAAAAAGGGCGAGCAGCGCGTCCTCATCAACGTCGACCTGTACATTCCCCTGGCCCTGTCGACGCCGAAGGATGACCAGCTGGAAGAAGTGGTCGACTACGACTTCATGCGCGAAACCATCGCCAAACGCATGGCGCAAGGCCACGTGCAGCTGCAGGAAAGCCTGGTCGACGACGTGCTGGCCGCCATGCTGGCCCACCCGCGCGTGCGCGCCGCGCGCGTATCGAGCATGAAACCGGATGTGTATCCCGACTGCGAAGGCGTGGGCGTGGAAGTATTCAAGATCAAGGATGAAGCATGAACAACATGAATGACACCGCCGTACTGGAAACGATGACGGCCGCCGTGGAAGTGCCGGCCAATGTGGAAGCGCAGAAACTGGCGCGCAAGAAGGCGGAAAAGATCGCCCTGGAAAACAACAAGCTGCACAAGCGCTTGTGCCGCCTGGTGGGACAAGCCATCGGCGACTTCAACATGATCGAAGACGGCGACAAGGTGATGGTCTGCCTGTCCGGCGGCAAGGATAGCTATGCGCTGCTGGACATCTTGATGACCTTGCGCGAACGCGCGCCGATTCACTTCGATATCGTCGCCGTCAACCTGGACCAGAAGCAGCCGAACTTCCCGCCGGAAATCCTGCCCGCCTACCTGACGGAACTGGGCATCGCCTTCCACATCGAAAACCAGGATACCTACAGCATCGTCAAGCGTCTGATCCCGGAAGGCAAGACGACTTGCTCGCTGTGCTCGCGCCTGCGCCGCGGCATCCTGTACCGCGTGGCCGACGAGCTGGGCGCCAACAAGATCGCCCTGGGTCACCACCGCGATGACATTCTGGAAACTTTCTTCCTGAATATGTTCTTCGGCGGCAAACTGAAAGGCATGCCGGCCAAGCTGCAGTCGGACGACGGCAAGCACATCGTCATCCGCCCGATGGCTTACGTGAAGGAAGAAGACACGCAGCGCTATGCGGAAGTCAAGGGCTTCCCCATCATTCCATGCGACCTGTGCGGTTCGCAGGAAAACCTGCAGCGCAAGCAGATCAAGGGCTTGATGCGCGAATGGGACAAGAAATTCCCGGGCCGCGTGGAAAGCATCTTCTCGGCCCTGTCGAACGTGGCGCCGTCCCACCTGATGGACCCGAAACTGTTCGGCTTCAAGGATTTGAAGGCGGACGGCGTGGCCAACCCCATGGGCGACATCGCCTTCGATGAAGAGCCATGCTCGACGCCGACCACGTTCGGCACCATCGCGCTGCAACCGCTGTAAAAACCTCCTGTTGTTCCGCCGCCACCGTCCAGGTGGCGCGCGGTATCTTCCCTCCGCCTCTTTCCCCCCGCGTCCATTTGAGGTACCGTAGTCAGCTCTGCCGGTACGCGGTGCGTCACGCGCGCATCCCTGCACGGCGGTCAGCACGCATTCTTCCGACAACTTCACTGGAATGAACCATGACGCCATCCGCGCTCAAGCGCCCCCTGCTGTTTTCCCTGCTCGCTCTCGGCCTCTCCTCTGCCTTCGCCGCGCCTGCTGCTGCGCCCGTCGACCGCCAGGCCGACCGCTGGGACCTGACGGCGCTGTATCAAGACGACGCCGCGTTCGATGCCGACGCGAAAAAACTGTCGGCCCAGCTGCAGCAACTGGGCGCCTGCAAGGGGCAGTTGAAAGCGTCGCCGGCCCGCCTGAAAAGCTGCCTGGACCTGTATGCCGAGGCGCGCAAGCGCGTCAACACGCTCACCACCTATGCGGCGCAGTATTACGACCAGGATACGGGCGACAGCAAGGGCAACCAGCTGAACCAGCGCGCCGCCCTGCTGGGTAACGACTTCTCCCAGGCGACGACCTTCCTGCAGCCGGAAATCCTCGCCCTGGGCGCCAGGCGCATCGACGCCATGCTGGCGAAGGACAAGGGTTTGCAACTATACCGTTTTCAATTGAGCAACATGCTGCGCAGCGCGCCGCACACGCTCGACGCGGCTGGCGAACAGCTGGTGGCCCAGTTCGGCCTCGCAACAAGCTCGGCCGCCAGCGTCTACCGCACCCTGGCCAATGCGGAAATCCCATGGCCCACCGTGAAACTGTCGGACGGCAAGGAAGTACGTCTCGACCAGGCGGCGTACACGAAATACCGGGGCGATGACCAGCGCGCCGACCGCAAGCTGGTGTTCGACGCCTTCTTCGGCAAGTGGAAGGAATATGAACGCACGTTCGGCGAAACCCTGTACGGCCAGCTGAAGACGGACGCCGCATATGCGAAAGTGCGCCGCTATGCCGACTCGCAAAGCGCGGCGCTCGACGCCGACCATCTGCCGCCCGCCGTCTACCAGACCCTGATCGCGCAAACCAACGCCAATCTGCCCACCTTGCACCGCTACTTCAAGCTGCGCGCGCGCATGCTGGGCGTCAAGGACCTCGCGTATTACGACATCTATGCGCCACTGCTGAAAAGCGACCGCACCTTCCCGCTGGCCGACGGCAAGCAGATGATGCTCGACTCCGTCGCGCCGCTGGGCCACGACTACGTCAAGGCCCTCACCGCCGCCGTGGACGCGCGCTGGATGGACGTGTACCCGCGCCCGCGCAAGGTAGCGGGCGCCTACATGAATGGCGACGCGTACGACGTGCACCCGTTCGTGCTGCTCAACTACACGGACAATTACGAAGCCGTCAGCACCCTGACGCACGAATGGGGCCACGCCATGCACTCGGTGCTGGCCAACAAGGCGCAGCCATCGGTCTATGCGCCGTACAGCATCTTTGTCGCGGAAATCGCCTCGACGACGAACGAGGCGCTGCTGCTCGACGCGCGCCTGAAGCAGGCCAAGGACGATGACGAGCGCCTGCTGTACCTGGGCGCGGCGCTGGAAAACCTGCGCGGCACCTACTTCCGCCAGGCCATGTTCGCCGAATTCGAAGCGGCCATCCACGGCAAGGTGGATAAAGGAGAAGCTCTGACGGGCGAAGAGATCACGGCCATCTATGCCGGCATCCTCAAGCGCTACCATGGCGAGGCGCAAGGCGTCATGACCATCGATCCCGCCTACGCGCTGGAATGGGCCTACGTGCCGCATTTTTATCACGGCTTCTATGTGTTCCAGTACGCCACCTCGATCGCCGCGGCGCAGGATTTCGCGCAGCGCATCCTCGACAAGGAGCCGGGCGCGCTGGCCGCCTACCTGAAGATGCTCAGCTCCGGCGGTTCCGCGTATCCGTATGAGCTGGTGAAGGCGGCCGGCGTCGACCTGGCCTCGCCGAAACCGTACCAGGCGCTGGCGGCGCGCATGAACGGCATCATGGACCAGATCGAGGCGATTGAAAGCCGCCGGGGGAAATAAGCGCCCGCGCGGACCGGAATCAGGCCGGCTGGTCTGATTCCGGCTTGTCCGCCCCCGCTGCCGCAAACGCCGCCGCATCGCTCTCGAACATGTCTTCCAGTTCCTCGCGCGCCTGGCGCGTGAGGGACATGACTTTTTGCTGGTCCTGGAAGTGCGGCGCCACTTCCAGCAGGGTTTTCAGGTTATGCCGGCCAAAGATGCCGGCCGCGCGCTGCGCCCGCTCCGCGCTGAAGCCCACCTGCTGCAGGGTCTGCTCGCCCAGCAGCAGCGCCGCGGCGAACGTTTCGCGCTCGATCAGCGTCACGCCCCGCTTCATCAATTCATAGTAATGCGTGACGTTGCGCGCGCGCGCCAGAATCGTCAGTTCCGGCAGGCGCAGGCGCACGGCGTCGACCAGCGCCAGGCTGTCGTCCACATTGTCGATGGCGATCACCAGCGCCCTGGCCTTCTCGATGCCGGCCGCCACCAGCAGGTCCACGCGCGTGGCGTCGCCATAAAACACCTTGAAGCCGAACTTGCGCAGCAGGTCGATCTGGTCCGGGTCGTGATCGAGCACCGTCACGCCGATCTTGTTGGCTGCCAGCAGGCGGCCGATGATCTGGCCGAAGCGGCCGAAACCGGCGATGACGATGGGATTGTCCTGCGCCTCGATATGGTCGTCGGGGCGGCGCTTCTTCTCGCCTTGCAGGCGCGGCGCGACGAATTTGTCGTGCAACAGCAGCAGCAAGGGCGTGGCCACCATCGACAGGGTCACCACCACGACCAGCAGCGCGGCCGTCTCCGGCGCAAACACGTGCGCGGCCTCGGCGGCGGCAAACACGACGAAGGCAAATTCGCCGCCCTGCGACAGCAGCAGCGCAAAGAACAGCTGCTGGCCGCGGGGAATGTCGACAAACTTCGACAGCACATACAGCAAGGCGATCTTCACCGCCAGCAGGCCCGCCACCAGGGCCAGGATCAGCAAGGGCTGCGCGCGCAGCACGCCGAAATCGACGGACATGCCCACGGCAATGAAGAATAGGCCCAGGAGCAGTCCCTTGAACGGTTCCAGGTCAGAAATGAGTTCATGGCGATATTCGGAGTCGGCCAGCAGCACGCCCGCCATGAAGGTGCCCAGCGCCATCGACAGGCCCACCGATTCCATCAGCACGCAGATGGCGATCACCAGCAGCAGGGCGAAGGCCGTGAAGATTTCACGCAAGTCCGTCCTGGCGATGAAGCGCAGGATGGGGTTCACCAGAAAACGCCCGCCGATCACCAGCGCCGCCAGCACGGCGGCCAGCTTGGCCACGCGCAGCCAGCCCGGTTCGCCGCTGTGCGTGACCAGCCCGCCCAAGAGCGGCACCAGCGCGATCATGGGAATGGCGGCGATATCCTGGAACAGCAAAATGGAAAAGCCGGCAGAACCGGCCGGGGTGCTCATCAGCTTGCGTTCGCCCAGGGTGGCCAGCACGATGGCCGTCGACGACAGCGACAGGCCCAGCGCGCCGACCAGCGCCGTGCGCCAGTCCACGCCAAAGGCCATGGCCACAGCGCACAAGCCCGCGCTGACGACGCCCACCTGCGCCCCGCCCCAGCCGAAAATCGGGCGGCGCAGCAGCCACAAGCGCTTCGGCTCCAGCTCCAGGCCAATTAAAAACAGCAGCAGCACCACGCCGAATTCGGAAAAGCTGAGGATCACCTCGACATTCTTGATCAGGCCCAGGCCCCAGGGTCCGATGACGACGCCGGCCACCAGGTAACCCAGCACGGCGCCCATGCCCAGGCGCTTGGCCAGCGGCACCATGATGATGGCGGCGACCAGGTAAAACAGTATGTTGATGAGAAAGCTGTGGTGTTCCATGCGGATTCCGGAAAAACGTGACTGGAATCGCAATCATGCCTGAAGTGGCGCGCCAGCGGGGTATCAGGGTTGCGGCGCATCGATGCGTGCGCGCAGTTCGTCGACATTCACGCGCTGGAGGTAGCTTTCGATATTCTTCCACACGGCGTGGTAGCCGTAGCCGCCGTTTTTCAGCTCGTCGATCGCCTTTTCGCGCGGCCAGCCCTGGTACAGCATGCGGTACATGGCGGCCATCATGCCCGTGCGGTCGGCGCCGTGCAGGCAATGCAGCAGCACGGGACCCTGCTGTCCGGCGGCGCGGATGGCACGCATGGTGTCGATCACATGGCGGTCGCGGATGGCCCAGGTATTGATGGGAATGCGGACGGCGCGGATGCCGCTGCCTTCCAGCACCTGCGTATCGGAGTGGAAGGAGCGCAGGCTGATCACCGTCTTCACGCCCAGCGCCTGCAGCTGGGCCACGTCGGCGCTATCCAGCCTGGCGCTGCGGTACAGGACGGGCGTGACCTGGTGCAGGTTCGACACCTGCGGCAGCGGCGTGGCCCAGTCCGGATGGCGTGGCGGCGATGGTTGCGCCCCGGCCGGCGCGGCGGCCAGCCCCAGGGCAAGGGTCAACAGTACGACGTGCAGCATCATGGTTTCCTGGTTATTGAAGAACGGCGCCGGCGCGCAGCACCTGCGCCAGCACGTCCTGGGCGGCGCGCGGGCGGCCCAGGGCCAGCGCCTTTGCGCGCATCGATTGCAACTGCTCGGGATGCTCGAGCAACAGGCGCACCCGGTATTCCAGGGTGACGGCATCGAATGCCTTCAGGGCCACGCCCTGCTCCAGCAGATAGTCGGCATTGCGCTCTTCCTGGCCGGGAATCGGCGAGTTGACGATCATGGGCAAGCCCAGCGCCAGGCATTCCGAGGTGGTCAGCCCGCCCGGCTTGGTGATCACCAGGTCGGCGCACGCCATCAGGCGCTCGACTTCGCTGGTAAAGCCTTGCGCCAGCAGGCGGCCCGGATACTGGCCGGCCAATGCCTGCAGCGCTGCCAGCGCGGCGGCGTTTTTCCCCGCCAGCGCGATCAGCTGGAAGTCGCCCGGCAGCGCCAGCAGGCGCGCGGCGACCGTTTCAAGGCTGCCCAGTCCCGCCCCGCCGCCCATCAGCAGGATCGTCGTGCGCCGCGGGTCGAGGCCAAACGCCTGCGCGCACGACACGCGGTCGGGCGCCTGCGCGAACGCGGGCATGATGGGAATGCCCGTCACGTGGATGCGCCCGGCGGGAATGCCTTCGTGGCGCATGCGGAACGCCACTTCGTCGGTGGCGGCGAAATAGCCCTGCATCTGCTCGTGCACCCACATGCGGTGCAAGTCGAAATCCGTGACCTGAACCCACACGGGGCAAGCCAGCTGCTGCTGGCGCAATGCGCGCGACAGCAATTCGGCCGGCAGGAAATGCGTGCAAATGATGGCGTCGGGCTGGAAAGCGGCGATCCGCGCCATCAGCGCGCGCGTGTTGAGGCGCTCGACGGCGCGGCGCAGGCGCTGCATCGAGCCGTCGCGCGGCGCATCGTGGGTGGCGTGATACAGATAGCCCCACAGCGCGGGCGCCTTGTTGACCAGCTTGATATACAAATCCGTGTACAGCTTGCGGAAGGCGGGCGTGACGAAATCCATCACGTCGAGATGCAGGGCCAGCGCCGCTGGGCCGCCGCCATCGCGCGCCGCATACGCCTCGATGGCTTGCGCCGCGCGCATGTGGCCGGCGCCGGCCGAGACGCTCAGGAGAAGAATTTTTTGTGTCATGAAAAACCGATGCGTGAACAGGTTGCGCGCGGACGCGGAAGATGCATTGGCAGGATAACATCGCTGCAATCTGGCCGGTTTGATCTGGCCACGCGCGCGCTAGCCAATGACGGGGACAGGCAAGGCAGACACTTTCCAGCTGCCTTTGAGCTTGCGTTCCATCAAGGCCGGCAAGGCGCTGGCGTCAGGCGCGCCTTTTTTCGTGAATTTCACCGGCACCAGCAGATAAATGGTGACCTTGTCATCGTCGGCAATGTCCTCCTCCGGCTCCGGATTCCAGCGCTTGTCGATGGCCAGCAGCGCGTCGACGCCGTCCGGCCAGGCCAGGTCCGCCAGGTGCGGATCGTCGCGCCGCAACAGCTCGCCCGCCGCAAGGCTGGCCCGGTCGAGCGTGCGCCGCCCCAGGCGTGCCAGCAGCGCCACCGGAAAGCGCCAGGGGCTGTGCTCCGCAAAGCCGTGCACGGTCAGCGGCCAGCGGCCAGGCAGGCAGATGGCCAGTTCGGTCATCGGGGATTGCTGGAACAGGCCGGCCGTAAACAACAGCTTGAAATCGCTCTTGCCGCCGATGCAGCTGATCCCCAGCGAAAAGCGCGCATCGCCGCTGTCCGGGCTTAACACGGCCGGCAATACCCAGCCGGCGCTGTTGTGCATGAAGGTGCGGATCGATTCCTGCGGCGAGGCGGCCGCCTGCTGCGGCACGTCGAGTATGCTGACGCCGCCGGCGGCAGCGAGCAATTGGGCGATCGCGGGAAAACCCCAGCCGCTGGCGATATCGACCGGCGCCTGGTTCCAGCGCGTATGCAGGCGGTTCGGATTGGCGCCCGACTGCAACAGCAATGCCACCACGTCCTGGTGGCCGCCCACGCAGGCGCTGGCCAGCGGCGAGAGTATCTTGTCCGGCAAGCCGTCGACGGCAGCGCCCTGCTCGAGCAGCCAGCGGCAGGTATCCAGATGGCCATGGCTTGCCGCCGCGTCCAGCGGCGTATGGTTGCGGTAGCCGGGCAAGGGCAGGTCGATGTCCAGGCCCAGCGACACGAGCAGGACGCAGACGTCGCGGCTACCGCCGGCCGCGGCCAGATGCAGCAGCGATTCGCCGTCATCCATGTTGTAGTGGCGAAAGGTCAACAGCAGCGGCGTGGCCTCGAGCAGGCTGCGCACCTGTTCCACCTGATTTTCGCCGACGGCGTCGCAGAGGCGAAAAAACGTCTCGCGGTGCTGGTTGTAGAGTGTCTTGTTGACCATGCATGTTCTCTGCTCGTGGTGGCGGCGCCATCATCGAGCGGAGAATAGCATTTTCTTTCGATTAATCTGCGCGATTTGATAACTTCGGTGTGCGCGTCGGCGGCAATGCCAAGCCGGCCGGCGCGACATCCGTGCGCAGCACCGGATACAGGTTCAGGCGTTCATCCCAGGAAGCGTGGCGGCGGGCGAAGAATTCCAGGCGCGCGGCCGGGCTCTTGGCAAATGCGGGATCGCTGGCCAGCTTCTGCTGGAACTGCGCTGCCAGCGCCGGGTCGGCCGCCAGCTGCGCGCGCGCCACGTCTTCGGCCACGTATTCTTCCATGTACTCCTTGCGCTCGAAGGCCGTATTGAAACTGCCCCAGGCCAGCAGGGAATCGGGCGCGCGCGGTTCGAGCAGGGCCACGACCAGGCGCGCCTTGGCCTGGTTGACGGGCACGTACAGTGCGCCCGCACCGACCACGCGCGCCTCTTTCTGCCACTCGCCCTGCACGGCCGCCGTCTGGCGTCCCTCGAACGACTGCGCACCGAATTTCACCATCGTGGCGCGAAAGGTCTCGACCGGCAGATTGCCCGGCGCGCCAGCCAGCACCTGGTACGACACGCCATGCTGGCGCAGCTTGGCCGCCACCATCTGCGCCTGCGCGGCGGGCACCAGATAGCCGGCATGCGGCGCGGCCTGCTGCAAGTCAGGCACGATTTCGTCGCGCAGCGGCACGTTCCAGATCTGCGGCGTGGTTTCATCGTAGCGCGTCATCAGCGCGCCCGACACTTCGGACGGCGTACGCGTGTAGGCGTAGCCGCGAAACGCGATCATGCGGCTCTTCTCCGTCGTCTTGTAGGTGAGCGGCAGGGTGCTGCCTGCCAGCTGCGCGGCGCGTGCATCCGCCTCGAGCGCCGTTTGCCGCCACTGCGCGCCATGCTGCGCCACTTGCGACAGCAGCGAAACGATGGTGTTGCGGGTGATGCGCACGCGGGTCGGATAATCCTTCCACGAATGGGTTTCCACCAGCATGCCGAAGCGGTTGCGCAGCTGGAAATAGCCATGCGAGAAGCGGGGATTCGGCGCCGAATCGACAAAACCCGATTGCGGATTGTCGTTCTCGGCAAACGAAATATAAAACGGTTTCGGATCCGAACCCTGGCTGGCCAGGTCGGCCAGCACGCCATCGCGCAGCGCCGTTCCCGCCACGCGCAGGGCCGCATCGCCCGCATGCACGGGTTCGACCTGGATCGAGATATCGGGTTCGAACTGGGCGCCGTCGGTGACGTGCAGGTCGACGTAGGCCAGCGGGTCCCAGGCGTTCACCAGCGCCAGCATGTGCTGCATCTCGGGCGTATCGGCCTTCATGTATTCGCGGTTCAGATTGTAGTTTTGCGCCGTGCTGCGCCAGCCCATTTCCACGGGACCGCGCTGGTTCGGACGGTTCCACTGACCGAAGCGCTCATGGCCATCGACATTGAAGACGGGGACGAACAGCAGCACCTGCTTGTCGAGCGCGCCGGGAGCAGCCTTGCCTTCCAGGACTTCGCGCAAGGCCAGGAAGCCCGCATCCTTGCCATCGATTTCGCCCGCATGGATGCCGCCCTGCACCAGCAGCACGGGCAGCTTGCGGCGCGCCGCTTCGGCCGGCGTCAGCGCACCCGTATTCGTCACGGCCAGCGCCAGCATGGGGCGGTTTTCCGGCGTGCGGCCGAACTCCACGCAGCGCACCTGCTGCGGATAGCGCGCCTGGAACTGGCGGCACAAAGCTTCCACTTCCGCATAGCGGCCCGTATGCAAAAAGCCCGAGCGCTCGGCCACCGTCGCCAGGGCGGGAGCGGGAGCGGCGTGTGCGCTGGCGGCAAACACGGTCAACAGGGCGGTGGACAGCAGGGCGTGGCGTAGCATGGGTCAAACTCCATCGAGAGAGGACAAGCGGGCAATTATAGAGTGGCGGTCGGATAAAAACGCGCCGGAAAATAAAAAAGCCGGAACAGCGTCAGCTGCTCCGGCCTTGTTCTGGCAAGCGTGAATTACGAGCCAAAATGGTAGTTGAACTCGATCCACCCCTGGCGGCCTTGCGGGCTGTAGTTGCCGATCGGGTAGTACGGCCAGCCGTTGCTGGCGTCGCGCTTGATCTTGTCGAACACGTTGTTGACGATCAGCGAAACGGTGGCGCGGTCGTTGATGCGGTAGACGGTGCTGATGTTGGCCAGCGCCGTCGGCGTCAGGTAAGCCTTGCCGGCGGCATTCGGCAGCTTGCCGTAACGGCTGACCAGCAAGGTGTTCGACCAGTCGCCCGCAGCCCAGTTGACGCTCAGGTTCAGCTTGTCGGGCCAATCCATGTTGGTCATCGATTTGGTTTCATCGGTCTCTGCATCGCCGGCGAATTGCTGCGATTTCTTGCTCAGCACCCGGGCGTAGTTGGCCTTGAAGGCGAAACGGCCATAGTCCGTCGTGCGCAGCAAGTATTTCAGGCTGACGTCGATGCCGCTGCTGCTTTTCTTGGCCGCGTTGATCGGGTTGACGGTGATGGTCTTGATCTCGCCCGCCTTGTTCAAGGCATTGGCCGCGTAGCGCTCGATGCGGCCCAGGGTATCGATACAGGTCGGCGAGCCGATATCGGCCTTGCCGAGGCGGCAATCGGATTCGTCGCGCAGCAGCTTGTCGGCGTCCAGATTCGTCACCAGGTCGTCGATCTTGATGTTCCAGTAATCGACCGAGACGTCGAAATTGGAACTCGGCGACCAGACGGCGCCCACGCCGAAGGACTTGCCCTTTTCCGACTGCAGGTCGCGGCTGCCGTTCTGCACGTAATCGGCACCCGGCGATTTATTGGCATATTCGCAGCCGTCGATGGCCTTGCCCGCAGCATCGCAACGGTAATAGTCGGTGGTGCTCGAATAATAGCCTTTGCCGCGTGCCTGGTAGATGTAGTTCATGTCCGGCGCGCGGAAGCTGGTGGCGTAGTTGGCGCGGAACAGCAGGTCCGGCGCCGGACGCAACTCCAGCCCGCCGTTGTAGGTGAACTTGCCTTCCTTGCGGCCGGCAAAGCTGTAGCGGTCATAGCGGCCGGCGACGGTAGCGGTCAGCTTTTCATGCAGCGGCACATTCAACTCCGCGCCCAGCGCATAGCGCGAACGGGTGCCGGCCGTGACGCCCGAACCGGTGGCGACATTGAAATAGCCCTGGTCGATGCGCGCGTCGGGTTCGTTGCTGAAGCCCTGCTTGCTCGCTTCGGCAATCGTGGCGATTTTCACCGTGCCGGCGGGCAGCTGGAACAGGTCGCCATTCGTGGCCAGGCTCAGGGTATTCGTCCAGGCCTTGTCCTTGCTGTCGCTGTAGCCGCTGATGCTGTCGAATTCGGTCGGCGTCAGGCGCTGCGACAGGCGCGCGGGATCGGGGGCGTAGATGGCCACGCCATTCGCGTCCGTGCCCATCTTCGGTCCCAGGAAGAAGCTGTCGATGTTCGAGCGCAATTGCGGCCGGTGGGCTTCGCTCGTGTAGACCGAGGCGTTGTAGTTCGCCTCATATTGCCAGGCGCTGCCCGGAATGCGACCCTTGGCGCCCAGCGAGATGGCCGTGGCCAGGTCGTCCCAGCTGCGGTTGTAGCGCTGCACGCCGCCGATTTCCTCGGGCGAGATAAAGCGCGTCCACTCTTCGTAGGCGCCGCTGTTCTGGTTCAGAAAGGAATTGCCGTTCAGCGAAACCGAGGTCCACGACGGGCCGCGCGTATTGTTGACGGTCTTGTTCTTGCCGATCAGGACATCGGCAAACAGGGTGGTGTCGGCATCGAGCTCGTAATTGGCGCTGCCGAACACGTTCTGGCTCTGGTTCTTCGTCTGCGTGGTCCAGAAGGTCGGGCGGGCTTTCGGGCTGGCGCAATAGCTGCCGTTTGCCGCCGTATACTTGCTGACGCTGCCGCCGAACATGTCGCCGAACTGACCGCAGGTGTCGCCCAGGTCGACATAGTTGCCGGCCTTGCCTTTCACCAGGGTGCGGCGCGCGGCGATCGTCGTCGGCACGCCGGAGCGGCTGGTCATGAAGTCGCGGTCCATGCTCCACAGCGGGTCGCGCTGGCTCAGTTCCACGCTGAACAGGGTATGCAGCTTGTCGAAATTGCCGCCGCCCGTCAGCTGCACACGCTGGTTGCCGGCGCCGCCGCGCGAGGTGCCGCCCAGCTTGACGTTGATATCGAAGCCGTCCGTCTGTTTTTTCAGGATCACGTTGACCACGCCGGCGATCGCGTCCGAGCCATAGATGGCCGAGGCGCCGCCGTTGAGGATTTCGATGCGGTCGACAATGCTCGACGGGATGTTCGCCAGGTTGGTGAAGTTGACGGCGCCGTCATAGGCGATGGGGAAGTCGGCCAGGCGGCGGCCGTTCAGCAGGATCAAGGTATGGTTCGGGCCCAGGCCGCGCAGGCTGATGGTATTGGCCGACGGCGTGAAGGTATTGCCGTAATCCTCGCCCTGCGTAAAGCCGCTGTTCTGCACCTGGCTGGTCAGCGCGTCGAAGACGTTCTTGTAGCCCTGCTTGGTGATTTCGTCGCCGGTCAGGATGGTGACGGAAGACGGGCCTTCCAGGCTGGCGCGGGGAATGCGCGAACCGGTGACCACGACGGCTGGCGGGGTGGCCGCCGCCTGCTGATCCGCTGCGGGCGCTTGCGTTTGCGCGTGCGCCTGCCATGCGGTGCCGCCCAGGATGGCCAGTACGCCAAGGCTGAGCGGTGTTAACTTGAACTGTTTCGACATCGTTGCGCTTCTCAAGGTGGGAGAAAAGCGGCAAGATAGCAAAATGTCAGTCATTCCAGAACGAATGGATTCATCTTTCTATATATCAAAATTGTTATATAGAAATATTCATGAGCAGGAAAACGCCAGGCGTCCTCGCTAGCTCATGGCAGGAACATGCGTGTTAACGGCGCCTGATGGCAATTTCCTTGTAGGAGGGCCGCAACAGGCGCGTGGCCGCGTCGGCCGGACTCTCCATCGAACTCAACAGCCTGGTGGCCCCCATGGCCGGCGTGCAGCTGCCGCTGCTGCGGTAGCGCAGCGCCGCCGCCAGCATGCCTTCCGCCGCGTCGCCCAGCGCATGCTGGTAATCGTCCGCCACGTCGCAGGTCGGCGCCATGCCATCGGCAAAGTCGCCAAAGCCCTTGGCGTTGACGCCCTGGAATTGCACGGCGAAATACGTGGTGCCGCAATTCGGCGCGGGATAGAAACCGTAGGGCTTGCCACACGTCGTGCCGCCGATCAGGTTGACTTGCACGTCCACGCCGCGCAAGCCGTTAATGATCGCTTCGCTGGCCGAGCAGGTATTGCCCGTTGTCAATAAGGTCACCCGCTTAAGCCCCAGCGAGGGCAGCGGCGTGCCCTTGGGCAAGGGATTCTGCGCGGGAAAGCCCTGGCTTTGCGCATGGAATGGCACGGGCGCTTCTGGCCGCGTCTTGTCATTGAAGAGCACCTGCTCGAAGGTCTTGCCGGTGGTGACTTGCGGACCGGCGATCATGTAGGCGAGTTCGCTGGCGACATCGAGGTAACCGCCGCCGTTGTAGCGCACATCGAGCACCAGGTCGCTGATGCCGGCCGCCTGGAAGCGGGCCATGGTCTCGACCAGCTGACGTTCGGCCACGTTGTTGTGCGTGTTGAAGGTCAGGTAGCCCACCTTGCCCGTGGGCGTGTCGATGATGCGCTCGTTCTGCACGGCGCTGGTGCTCACGTCCACCGCCGTCAGGCTCACCGACAGGGGCGCGCCGTTACGGCTCAATCCCAGCGTGTGCGCGCCTTGCGCCTTGGGGAACAGGCCGGCGTTGAGGATAGCCACGCTGGCCGCGTCGGGGGCATTGACGAAATCGACGCCATCGACGGTTTGCAGCACGTCACCGCGCCGCAAGCCCGCCAGTGCCGCCGGCGAGCCCGGCTCGACGATCGAGATCACCGCCTTGCGCGGCGGCGTGCTACGCGTCAGCGCCAGCAGCATGCCGTAGCCCAGTTCCACGCCGTTGAGCGAAGCTTCCCATTCTGTCGTCGGCAAGGTGAAATGAAACTGGTCCTTCGGCTTGCCGGATGCCGTCATGGCCGTCGTTTTCAGCACATCGAAGTACGCGACGGGCGTGGCGAAGCTTTGCGCCTGGTAGGTGGCCGGCACTTCGCGGTACCACAGATACGTTTCATCGATCCAGCTGCGCACCCACGTCAGTTCATCGAGCAAGGTGCCCGGCTTGTCGATGCTGCTGCCGCGCGGCGCGGCGCAGCGGTTCTCGACCGTGGACGAAGCGACCAGCGCCGCCGGACCCGCCGGCGTCACGGGCGGCACGACGGGCGCGCTGTCGCTGCCGCCGCCACCTCCGCCGCAGGCACTCAACAACAATACGAGAGGAACCGCCAGGGCGGAAAAGCGCAGGGAAGACATGACGAACTTTCCGAAAAGAAATTATCGAAAAATTATAAGACGTTTTACAAACAGGCGTTGTTTTCTTTGATACAAAAAAAATGGCGCCCGCAGGCGCCATTGCTACAGCGTGAAGTTCACCCCATCACGCCACGGTGGCCGCCACGGGTGCCGCCATGACGGGCGGCAGCGGCGTCGGCGCATTGAAGGCGATCAGCAAACTGGCTTCCTTCTCTTTCGCCGCCTTCAAATGACGCTCCTTCACGTGGCCATAGCCGCGGATGTCTTCCGGAATGCTGGCAATCGCCACGGCTTGCGCCAGCTTGGCCGTCGTCAGTTTCGGCAGCAAGCCGCCTACCGTCGCGCGGTACTCAAGAATCAGCGCGCGCTCCATCTTGCGCTCGGCCGTATGGCCGAACACGTCGAAAGCCGTGCCGCGCAAGCCCTTGAACTTGGCCAGCACGCCAAACGCCTTCAGCATCCACGGGCCATATTCCTTCTTGATCAAATGGCCATGGGCATCCGTTTTCGCCATGATCGGCGGCGCCAGGTGGAACTTGAGCTTGATGTCGCCTTCGAACATGGCGGCGATCTTCGCCTGGAAGGCGCCGTCCGTGTACAGGCGTGCCACTTCGTACTCGTCCTTGTAGGCCATCAGCTTGTAGAAGTAGCGGGCCACGGCTTCCGTCAGGCGCAGGTGCGGGCCGTTCAGCGCGCTTTCGGCGGCGCGCACCTGGCCGACGAAGTCCAGGTACTGCTGCGCATACGCGCGGTCCTGGTAAGCCGTCAGCAGGGCCACGCGCTTTTCGATCAGGTCGTCGAGCGTTTCGATGCGCTTGAATTCCACCACCTTGGCTGGCGTCGTCATGCGCACCAGGCTGGCCGTATCGTGGGCACCCGCGCGCCCCCAGTTGAAGGCGGCCTTGTTGAACGCCACCGAGACATTGTTCAAGTCGATGGCCTTCATGATGGCAGCTTCCGACAGCGGCACCTTGCCCTTTTGCCAGGCATAGCCCAGCATGAACATGTTCGTCGCGATGGAGTCGCCCATCAGCGCCGTGGCGATCTGGCCCGCGTCGATGAAGTCCACGTGGTCGCTGCCGCACGCCTTTTCGATTTCCATGCGCGCCGAGGCGCCGGGGAATTGCCAGTCCGGGTTTTTCACGAACGCGGCCGTCGACGAGCTGGTCGAGTTGATCATGGCCCAGCTGCGGCCCTCTCCCATGCGCGACAGGGCGTCGCGGCTGGCCGTGACGATCAAGTCGCAGCCGATGACCAGGTCAGCCGCACCGGTACCCACGCGCGTCGAGTGGATATCTTCCTGGCGGTCCGCCAGGCGCACGTGCGACATCACGGGGCCGCCCTTTTGCGCCAGGCCGCTCATGTCCAGCACGGAACAGCCCTTGCCTTCCACGTGGGCCGCCATGGCCAGGATCTGGCCGACGGTGACGACGCCCGTGCCGCCGATGCCGGTGACCAGGATGCCGAACGGCTCGGCCGTCGAGGGAATGCTTGGCGTCGGCAAGGCCGGCGCCGCTGGCGCGTCCTTGTCGGCGGCAGCCGCCTTCTTCGGCTTTTTCAAGCCGCCGCCTTCCACCGTCACGAAACTGGGGCAGAAACCCGTCGTGCACGAGAAATCCTTGTTGCAGGACGACTGGTTGATCTGGCGCTTGCGCCCCAGTTCCGTTTCCAGCGGTTCCACCGACAGGCAGTTCGATTGCACGGAACAGTCGCCGCAGCCTTCGCAGACGGCTTCGTTGATGACGGCGCGCTTGGCCGGATCCGGGTATTCATTGCGTTTCCGGCGGCGGCGTTTTTCCGAGGCGCAGGTCTGGTCGTAGATCATGGCCGATACGCCGGGCATGTCGCGCAATTCGCGCTGCACGTCCATCAGTTCCGAACGGTGGCGCACGGTGACGCCTTCCGCCCAGGCGTAATCGTCCGGGTACTTTTCCGGTTCATCCGTGACGACGATGATGGGACCGACGCCTTCGGCGGCGATCTGGCGCGAAATGATCGCCGGCGACAGCGGGCCGTCGAATTCCTGGCCGCCCGTCATGGCCACCGCATCGTTGAACAGAATTTTATAAGTGATGTTCACCTTGGCCGAGACGGCCGCGCGGATGGCCAGGATGCCCGAGTGGAAATACGTGCCGTCGCCAAGGTTGGTAAATACGTGCTTTTCATTCGTGAACGGCGCCTGCCCCACCCACGTGACGCCTTCGGCGCCCATGTGGGTGAACGTCGACGTTTCGCGGTCCATCCACAGCACCATGTAGTGGCAGCCGATGCCGGCCAGCGCGCGCGAGCCTTCCGGCACCTTGGTCGAACTGTTGTGCGGGCAGCCGGAGCAGAAGAACGGCGTGCGGTCCTTTTGCGGATCGGGTTTCACGCTGATGGCCTTGAGGACGTTTTCCTTCGCTTCCAGGTAGGCGATGCGTTCCTTGACGCGCTGCTCCACAGGATGACCGGCGTAGTAGCGCGAGATGCGGCTGGCAATGGCGCGGGCGATCATGGCCGGATTCAGCTCATACGTGGCCGGCAGCAGCCAGTCGCCGTGACCGGTGCCCTTCTGGTTGCTCCATTCGCCCGTGTCGTCGAACTTGCCGACCACGCGCGGACGCTCGCCGTCCTTGAGGTTGTAGAGTTCTTCCTTCAGCGCGTATTCGAGGATTTGCCGCTTTTCTTCCACCACGAGGATTTCATCGAGGCCCTTGGCGAATTCATGCACGCCGTCCGCTTCCAGCGGCCACGTCATGCCGATCTTGTACAGGCGGATGCCGATGTCGGACGCCGTCTGCTCGTCGATGCCCAGGTCGGCCAGCGCCTGGCGCGTGTCCAGGTAGGATTTGCCGGCCGTGATGATGCCGATGCGCGCCTTCGGGCTGTCCCAGATGATTTTATTGAGCTTGTTGGCACGCGCATACGCCAGCGCCGCATACCATTTGTAGCTGTTCATGCGTACTTCTTGTTCCAGCACCGTGTCGGGCCAGCGGATGTTCAAGCCACCGGCCGGCATCTCGAAGTCGGTCGGCAGGGTGATCTGCACGCGGTCCGGGTCGAAATCGACGGCGGCGCCCGATTCGATGATGTCGGTCACGCATTTCATCGACACCCATAGCCCCGTGTAGCGGCTCATGGCCCACGCGTGCAAGCCGTAGTCGATGTATTCCTGCACCGACGACGGGTACAGCACGGGGATGCCGCAAGCGTTCAGGATATGGTCGGACTGGTGCGCCGTCGACGAGGATTTCGCCGCATGGTCGTCGCCGGCCAGCACCAGCACGCCGCCATGCTTGGCGGAACCGGCGTTATTCGCGTGTTTAAAGACGTCGCCGCAGCGGTCGACGCCAGGGCCCTTGCCGTACCACATGCCGAACACGCCGTCGTATTTGGCGTCTTCGAACAGATTCGTTTGCTGCGTGCCCCAGACGGCCGTGGCGGCCAGATCTTCGTTCAGGCCCGGATGGAATTTGACGTGGTGTTCATCGAGGTATTTCTTGGCCTTGATCGCCGTCATGTCGACGGACGTCACAGGCGAACCGCGGTAACCGGTGATGTAGCCGGCCGTATTCAGGCCAGCCTTCAAATCGCGCTCGCGCTGCAGCATGGGCAGGCGGATCAGCGCTTGCGTGCCCGTCATGAAGGCGCGGCCACGCTCCAGCGTGTATTTGTCGTTCAGGGAAATTTCGGACGCGTGCGCGCCCGGCTCAAGACTCGAGCCCTTGATTGGTGCATTCATTACTTGTCTCCATTATTCTCTGTGCTACGCGTGCAAAGTCGGTTGAACTCACACGTACCGGCTGTGCCTTGTGGACAATGCCGGTGCGGAAAAATGACTTGTTTGTCGTAGACTACCACAGGAATGCGCACAGTTCTTTGCTGCGCTGCACTCCCGGGCGGGTACCATTTTCACTACTATTTGTTACAGAGCAACATTACGCGGCGTTCGTATCTTTCAGCACGCCGCGCTTGATCTGGTCCAGCTCGATCGATTCGAACAGGGCGCGGAAATTGCCTTCGCCGAAGCCCTGGTCGCCCTTGCGCTGGATGATCTCGAAGAAGATCGGGCCGATCACCGTCTGCGTGAAGATTTGCAGCAACAGCTCGCGTTCGTTTTCCGTGCTGTGGCCATCGATCAGGATGCGCAGGCGGCGCAGTTCTTCCAGCTGCTCGCCGTGGTTCGGCAGGCGGCGGTTGACCAGCTCATAGTAAGTTTCAATCGTATCCTGGAAATCGATACCCGTATCGCGCATGCCTTGCACGGACGCGTAGATATTGTCCGTGCCCAGGGCGATATGCTGGATGCCTTCGCCATGGTACTGGTCCAGGTATTCGGCAATCTGCGACTTGTCGTCCGACGATTCATTGATCGGAATGCGGATCTTGCCGCACGGCGAAGTCATGGCCTTCGACTTGAGGCCCGTCAACTTGCCTTCGATGTCGAAATAGCGCACTTCGCGGAAGTTGAACAGGCTTTCATAGAACGTCGCCCATTCCTTCATGCGGCCACGGTGCACATTGTGCGTCAGGTGGTCGATATACGTCAGGCCATGGCCGACGGGGTTGGCGACGGCGCCGGGAATGGCGACAAAATCGACGTCATAGATGCTGATATCGCCGATGCCGCCAGGTGCGGCCGCGTCCGGCTTGTCGGCGCCCTTGCCGCGCCAGCGGTCGACGAAGTACAGCAGGGAATCGCCCACGCCCTTGATGGCGGGGATATTCAGCTCCATCGGACCTGTCTTATTGTCGAAACCCCAGGCGCCCAGTTCCAGCGCGCGGCGGTATACGAAGGCCGCGTCGTCGACGCGGATGGCGATGGCGCACACGGACGGGCCGTGATGGCGGGCAAAACGCTGCGCGAACGAATCTTGTTCGGCATTGATGATGAAATTGATGTCGCCCTGGCGGTACAGGGTCACATCCTTGTGGCGGTGGCGCGCGATGGCCGTGAAGCCCATGTTCTCGAACAGCTTGCCCAATGCTTTTGGGTCTGGTGCTGCATACTCGACGAACTCGAAACCATCGGTACCCATCGGGTTATCCCAAGGCTGAAATTGCATGATGTCTCCTCCAAGAAGTAGCGCACAGTATAGGCGCGGTCTGTGGGCATTAAATGCCAAAGATCTCCCGAACAATCATGATTTGCGCAATAATATTGCGTGAAAGTCGAACCACCGGAGGAAGCATGAGCAAAATTACGCTGGATAAAACGGATCGCAAGATCCTCGCCGTCCTGCAGGCCGATGGCCGCCTGTCGAACCAGGACGTGGCCGAACAGGTCAGCCTGTCGCCGTCGCCATGCTTGCGCCGCGTCAAACGGCTGGAAGAAGCGGGCGTGATCCGCCAGTACGTGGCCCTGCTGGACCCGGAAAAGATCGGCCTGGGCTTGCTCGCCTACGTCAACGTGCGGCTGGAAAAGCACAGCGACGCCACGGCGCACAGCACGGCGCGCGTGCTGGCGCCGAATCTGGTGACGAATACCTCGCCGCGCGCCGACTTTGCCGTGGCCGTGGCGCAATGGCCGGAAGTGGTGGCCTGCTATGCAATGACGGGCGAAATGGATTATCTGTTGCGCGTGCACGTGGAAGACATGGAACACTTTTCGCGCTTCATGATGGCGACATTGCTGCGCCACCCGGCCGTGCTGGACGTGAAATCGAGCTTTGCCTTGCAGCGCATCAAGGATACGACGGCCCTGCCCTTACTGTGACGGCGGTGACGGCGGCCCGGGCTTCTTCTTGCGCCCCGGCAAGCGATCCCACAGTTTGAACGCGGCACGCGCGTTGGCCTTGAACGTGTAGTCGAACATGGCGAACTGTTCCTGCACGGCTTCCTGCAGCATGCTGGTCGGGTTCGGCGGCAACAGTTTCAGATATGCATCGGCTTCGCCATAGTCGCGCTGGATTTCCATGCCCGCCTTCTTGGCGATATGCATCATCGTCTTGTTCGACGACAAACAATGCATGTACAGGGTATCGACATCATTGTTACGGCAGTGAATCGCCGCCCGCTCGAACAATTTCGACCCGACCCCCATGCCGCGCATGGATTTCGACACGGATACGCCGAACTCGGCCACCTGCTCCTTGTCCGTCACCACGCTTTTCGCCGGCGACTGGTCCTTCGGCGCGAACGCCAGGTGCCCCACCCCCACCAGCTTGAACAGGCTGTTGTAGACGCCGTAGATCATGTCGCGCGAAAAATCCATCTTTTGCACGTACTGGGCCACGAGTTCATCGGGCAAGGCGCTGCCGAAGCGCAGCAGGCGGTCGCTTTTCTCGAGCGACAGGAAATGCTTCATCATGCGGCGCCGGTCGCGCTCATGCAATTGCTTGACGAGCACGGTCGGACGCCCGCCGCCGCTACGGCTGAGCCAGCGGCGAAACGGGTTTTGAAACAGCTTGGGTAAGGTCACGTCGACTCCTGGGGGCGGTGCTGCGGCACGTCAGGCCGGCATTGTGCAGTGCAACATTGTGGCGCCATTGTAGCGTATTCCCGCCATTCAAGCCTGGCCCAGGAACGCCTGCACGGCCGCCACCCGCGCCGCGTGGATGACTTCGGGGATGCGTTTCGGCTCCGCACAGCCTTGCGCCAGCGCGCCCGCATTCACGGCGCGCGCCGCATCCAATCCGCCCTGCAGCCGCGCCGCCTGAGGGAAATCGCCAGTGACCAGCCCGTCGCAAGCGACGGCTTGCAGCAGTTGCGCAAAGCGCTGCGGCTTGCGCAAGCCGTCGCAGCGTTCGCACAAGCTCACCACGGCTTCGGCGCTCAGCGCCAGCGCGCCATTGATATGGTCCCGTTCGCGCGCCGCCATGACGGCCAGCTCGCGGCACTCGTTGGGCACGCGCAAGCGCTCGCTCAGTTTCTCGATGGCATCTTTGCTCATGCGCAGCATCAAGGCCGCAAAACGCACGGGCAAGTCATGACCTTGCGCGGCGGCATGGTCGACGACCTGCAGCAAGCGTTCGCTCAGCGTGATTTCGCCCATGATGCGCGCCAGGGCGCCGCATTCGTGCAGCACCGTCAGCATGCGCGAAGGATGGCTTTCCATCAGCCCCTTGGCCACTTCCTGCCACACGCGCTCGGCCACCAGGGCGTCGACTTCGCCGTCGGCCACCATGCGGCGCATCAAGGCCAGGGTGGCGGGCGCGACAGTAAAAGTATGAAAACGGGCGGCAAAGCGGGCCAGGCGCAAGATCCGCACGGGGTCTTCGCCGAACGCGTCGGAGACGTGGCGGAAGATTTTATTGCGAATATCCTCGATACCGCCGAACGGATCGGTCAACGTCCCATCCTCGGCCCGGGCGATGGCGTTGATGGTCAGATCGCGGCGCACCAGGTCGTCTTCCAGCGTGACGTCGGGCGCCGTGTGGAAGACAAAGCCCCGGTAGCCGGGCGCCGTCTTGCGTTCCGTGCGGGCCAGGGCGTATTCTTCTTGCGTCTTCGGGTGCAAAAACACGGGGAAATCCTTGCCGACTGGGCGGAAGCCCTGGCGCAGCATGTCTTCCGGCGTGGCGCCCACGACGACGTGGTCGTGGTCTTTCACGGGCAAGCCCAGCAGTTGGTCGCGCACCGCGCCACCGACCGTGTAAATCTTCATAACACTCTTTTCTTATTCAGGTAATTCCGCGTCGTGCTTGGCAGCGACTTCCGTTTCCGCCAGCGCTTCCGTGATCCAGCGGGCCACGGCCGGGTGCGCCTGCACGCGCTCGCAATACGCGTTCAGGGCCGGCGCCAGGCTCACGCCATACGTGCGGAAACGCATGACGACGGGGGCGAAATACGCGTCGGTGATGGAAAAATCGCCAAACAGGAACTGGTGGTGGCCAAAGCGCGACAGGCACTCTTCCCAGATTTCGCTGATGCGGCCGATGTCGGCCTGCGCGGCGGCCGTGCGGCCACGTCCCGGCAATCTTGCCTTGATATTCATCGACATATCGGTGCGCAAGCCGGTAAAGCCGGAATGCATTTCCGCGCAGATACAACGCGCCATGGCGCGCGCGGCCACGTCTTGCGGCCACATGTGTTTATCAGGAAACTGCTCGGCCAGGTATTCGCAGATGGCCAGGCTGTCCCAGATCGTGATCTCGCCGGCCAGCAGCACGGGGACCCGGCCGCAGGCCGAATATTCCGCGATCTTGGTGGCCGTGTCGCTCTGGTCGAGCAGCACGCGCACTTCCTGGAACGGGATGCCGAAGGCCGTCATGGCCACCCACGGGCGCATCGACCACGATGAGTAATTCTTGTTGCCGATGATGAGGGTCAGGCCCGGCTCGCGCGCGGCGGCCAGGGTTTGCGTCAGGCTGGGATCAAGGATGGTCGTTTGCATGGTCGGCGGACTTTAGTTGGAGGATGGCAAATCGGCGGAAACGGCGCTGTTTTTCGGTCCCACGGTGCCCAGGCGCGCCTTCAGCGACTGCGGGCTCTTCTCGAACAGGGCCGCGTAATAGGTGGCGTTGGCCATCACGTTTTTCACGTAGCCGCGGGTTTCCGTGTACGGAATGATTTCGGCAAAGACGGCGCCTTCCAGCGGACGCGTCATGGTGGCGCGCCAGATGCGCAGGCGCCCAGGTCCCGCGTTGTAGGCGGCGCTGGCCAGCACTTGCGAACCGTCAAGACCGCCAAGCACCATGTTCAGGTAATTCGTGCCCAGCAAGACGTTGGTGCGCACATCGCTCAAGGTTTCCGTGACGAAATCGGTGAGGCCGATCTTCTTGGCGACATAACGGGCCGTCGACGGCATGACCTGCATCAAACCGGACGCGCCCACGTGCGACTGCGCATCCATGATGAAGCGCGATTCCTGGCGGATCAAGCCATACACCCAGGCCTTGTCCAGGCCCAGGGTTTGCGTGGCCGGATGCATGACGTCGTCGTGCGGCGTCGGGTAGCGCTGCGTATAGTCCACTTCCAGGCGCGTGCGGTCCGAAGTGTTGACCATGCGGTCGAGCACATTGTTCTGGCGCGCAAATTCCGCGGCCGCCAGGTGCTGGCGGTCCGTCATCGAACGCAATTCCCAGTTCCACTCGCGCGTGCCTTCGAAGCGCAGGCGCATGTTGAAGAATTTCAAGGCGCGCTGCAAGCCCGGATTGGCGGCCATGGCGGCGATTTCCGTCGGACTGACCGGCTGGCCCGGCGGCGGCAACACCAGATGGTTGCCCAGTTCTTCATTGGCCAGCAAGCCATAGAAATTCGACTGGTCGGAAATCGTGCGGTACAGGGCGTCCGCCTGCGGGTTCGGGCGGCCCGGCGTTTCCGCCTGCTGCGCGCGCGCCAGCCAGTACACCCAGGTGGGATCCGTGCGCAGGGACGCCGGCATGGCCTGGATGGCGGCCTTCACCAGTGGCCAGTTGCCTTCACGCAAGGCGATACGCGCCTTCCATTGCATCTGCTCCTGGGTCAGGGGTGCGCCATTGGTTTTTTGCCAATATTCGAACGCTTCCGGCGCCAGCGCATACGACGCTTGCAAGGCCAGGCTGGCCCAGCCGATGGCCTGTTCCTGCGGCGTCAATTGCGCGCTCGCCTTTTGCAGGGCCACGACGCCCAGTTTCAAGGTGCTTTTCGCCATGCGGCCGACGGCCAGCAGGTACATTTCGTGATCGGCACGGCTGGCGCCCGCGCCCTTGGCCAGCACCAGCGCCGGCAAGTCGATGGCTTGCGCCATCTTCGCGTCGGACGCGCCCAGCAGCAACGCGATGCGGCGGGCCGGGCCGGTAGCGTTGGTCTGGCCCGCCAGGCGGATCTGCGCCCACAGATCATTCGTGTCGAACTGGCCATTTTGCGCCAGTGCCGCGATCAGGCTGCCGCACGCTTCGCCATAGCCAGGCGGCGAGACGAGCAGGTTGCGCGCCTCGGACGCCACGTTCTGCCCCTTGGCGGCGCGCGACATCAGCGCGTAGCACTTGAGCTGGGTGTCGTCGTCGAGGGCGAATTGCGGGTATTGTTCATCAAACACGACCCAGTCGCGCTTGCGGCCCAGTTCCAGCAGCCAGTCGTTGCGGAAACGGTCGGCGATGGCGCTACCCTTGTAGCGGTTCAGGTAATCGCGAAATTGTGCCTCGGTCAACTGTTTGATGCGCGGTTTCAGCCGATAATAGTCGACATACGAGGGAATCTGGTAATTCGTCAGGCGCCCCGCATAAAAATCGGCTTTTTCGACGTCATCCTTGCGCGCGGCGTCGCGCAGCAGCAGGAAGGCATCGTCCTCGCTGCGCGTGTCGGGAGCGGCAGGCGTTACGGTGGCGGACACCTGGGCCAGGGCGGCCAGGGGAGACAAGGCCGATGCAACACACAGCATCGTGCCGGCAATCCATTTCAGTGGGGAAATCAATGTACGACTCTCAATCTTAACTTGATGGTGATATGAATAGCGACCCTAGAATAACATGCGATCCGGCTGCACGGCCACCCATTGCGCCACAGGAAAAAGCCGGCTTGCGCAAAGCCTTGCTGGCGGCCCGGCGCACCCTGCCCGACGCCACGCGCGCGCAGTGGGATGCGGCCATCGCGCAGCGCCTGCTGGACTGGTGCACGCAGGAAAACATCGAGGAACTGGGCGTGTACTGGCCCCTGCATGGCGAGCCGGACTTGCACGACGCGTATGCGCAGCTGGCCGCGCGCGGCGTGCAATTAAGCTTGCCGGTGGTGCTGGAAAAGCATGCGCCGCTGGCGTTTTCCAGCTGGACGCCGGGAGAAGCGATGGTCAAGGATGGCATGGGCGTGGCCGTTCCGGCCGAATTGCGCCTGCGCCCGGCGCCCGGCACCCTGCTGGTACCTTGCCTGGGTTTTAATGGGGAACGGTACCGGCTCGGCTATGGCGGCGGCTATTACGACCGCACCCTGGCGCAACTGCCCCGTCCGCGCACCGTGGGCATCGCCTATGCCTGCCTGGCGGCAAGCTTTCCCAACGGCGAATACGACATCGCCCTCGATCACATCGTGACCGAGGGCGATCTGCTCTGACGGATCAGATGGGGATTACTTGACCAGGCGCTGCCACAGTGCGGTCGTGGGCGCCGCCTGGTTCATGCTATAGAAATGCAAGCCTGGCGCGCCGCCTTCCAGCAGGCGTTCGCACAAGCCCGTCACCACGTCCAGGCCAAAAGCCTTGATGGACGCGCTGTCGTCGCCGAAGCTGGCCAGTTTCAGACGCACCCAGCGTGGAATTTCCGCGCCGCACATGTCCGAAAAGCGCATCAATTGCGTGTAGTTAGTGATCGGCATGATGCCGGCCACGATAGGCACGTTGATGCCCATCTTCTGCGTCTGCTCGACAAACTGGAAATACGCGTCGGCATTGTAGAAGTACTGGGTGATGGCCGCATCGGCGCCGGCCTGCACCTTGCGCGCGAACGCGTTCAAGTCGTCCTGCGGCGAACGGGCTTGCGGGTGCACTTCCGGATAGGCGGCCACTTCGATATGGAAATGGTCGCCCGTCTCGGCGCGGATGAATTCCACCAGCTCGTTGGCGTAGCGGAACTCGCCCGAGGCGCCGTAGCCGCTCGGCAAGTCGCCGCGCAAGGCCACGATGCGGTTCACGCCGGCCGCCTTGAAGTCGGCCAGCACGGCGCGGATCGATTCGCGCGAACCGCCCACGCAAGACAGATGGGGCGCGGCCTGCTCGCCGGCCGCCAGGATCTCGCGCACGGTGTCCAAGGTACCCTGCTGCGTGGTGCCGCCGGCGCCAAACGTCACCGAGAAATACTTCGGATGCAATTCAGACAACTTGACACGCGTGGCGCGCAGCTTTTCCGCCCCTTCCGGGGTTTTCGGCGGGAAAAACTCAATACTGAAGTTATGCTTTTCCATCGTCGTTGCTCAAAAGTAAGGTCGACAAGGCCCAGGAAATGATGCTGTACAGAATGGCACCGCCCACGGCAGACCAGAAACTGGCGACATGGAAACCAGCGATCATTTGCGCCACCAGCCAGAACATGAAGCCGTTGATGATCAAAATGAACAGGCCCAGCGACAAGAACGTCACGGGCAGGGTCAGCAGGATCAGCAAAGGACGGATCAGCGCATTGACCAGCCCCAGCACGGCAGCGGCCAGCAGCGCGGTCCAGCCGCTGCTCATCGTCACCGAATGCATCAGGTAAGGGACGGCAAACAGGGCCGCCGCATTGATAAACCAAATCAGTAGCAAGCGCATTTCTCTAGCCTGTCAAAAGTGAGGTCAGGCCGGCGCCAGGCGTCGGCCCTCGGAGGGTGAGTGACAGCCCCGGACTACCGATCAGTAACGGTAGTGTTCAGGTTTATAAGGGCCTTCCGTGCGCACGCCGATGTAGTCGGCTTGCTCTTGCGTCAGTTCCGTCAGCTGCGCATTCAACTTTTTGAGTTGCAAACGAGCGACTTTTTCATCGAGGTGTTTCGGCAAGGTGTACACGCCGACCGGGTAGTTGGCCGTGTTCGCGTACAGCTCGATCTGGGCGATCGTCTGGTTGGCGAACGACGAGCTCATCACGTACGACGGGTGGCCCGTGCCGCAACCGAGGTTGACCAGGCGGCCTTCGGCCAGCAGGATGATGCGGCGGCCCGACGGGAAGATGATGTGGTCGACTTGCGGCTTGATGTTTTCCCACTCGTATTGTTTCAACGAAGCAACGTCGATTTCATTGTCAAAGTGACCAATGTTGCAGACGATGGCCTGGTCTTTCATGCGCGTCAGGTGATCGTGCGTGAGGATATGGTAGTTGCCGGTACAGGTGACGAAAATGTCGCCGTGTTCGCAGGCGTAATCCATGGTCACGACGCGGTAGCCTTCCATCGCCGCCTGCAGTGCGCAGATCGGATCGACTTCCGTCACCCATACTTGCGCCGACAGGGCGCGCATGGCTTGCGCCGAACCCTTGCCGACATCACCGTAACCGGCGATGACGGCGACCTTACCGGCGATCATCACGTCGGTGGCGCGCTTGATGCCGTCGACCAGCGATTCGCGGCAGCCATACAGGTTGTCGAACTTCGATTTCGTGACGGAATCGTTCACGTTAATCGCAGGGAAAGCCAGCTTGCCTTCCTTGTGCATTTGATACAAACGGTGCACGCCGGTGGTGGTTTCTTCCGTCACGCCGAGGATTTCCGGCAGGCGCTTCGAGTACCAGGTCGGGTCGGCCAGCAAGTGTTTCTTGATCGAGTTGAACAGGCAGATTTCTTCGTCCGAACCGGGGTTGGCCAGCACCGACAGGTCGGTTTCCGCGCGCACGCCCAGGTGCAGCAGCAGGGTGGCATCGCCGCCATCGTCGAGGATCATGTTCGAGTAGACGGCCTTGCCGTCCACGTTCGGCCATTCGAAGATGCGGTGCGTGTATTCCCAGTAATCGTCCAGCGACTCGCCCTTGACGGCGAACACAGGCGTGCCAGCGGCGGCGATGGCGGCGGCGGCATGATCTTGCGTGGAGTAAATGTTGCACGATGCCCAACGCACTTGCGCGCCCAGTGCTTCCAGGGTCTGGATCAGCACGGCGGTCTGGATGGTCATGTGGATGGAACCGGTGATGCGCGCGCCTTTCAGAGGCTGCGCTGCCGCGAATTCTTCGCGGATGGCCATCAGGCCAGGCATTTCCGTTTCAGCAATCTTGATTTCTTTGTCGCCCCATGCGGCCAAGGTGATATCGGCGATGGTGTAGTCGTGTTGCGATTTGAGTACGGCGTTCATCACGCCCTCCTTTCAGTTGTTGAAAAAGGTACGTGAGCGCAGTTGCAGGATATTCCGAGCCTGGCGAATTTCTTCGTCGCAACGCTCCTCGGACACGGGATTTTATCATTGTCAAGGCCGCCGCGCCAGCCTGTTTGCACGGCATTGCCACGTAACAACACATAAAAAAAGCGCCCGCGGCCAGCAGGCCGGGGCGCTTTTCTTGCAAATCCGACTAGATTACTTCAGGCCGGCAGCGTCGCGCAGCAGGGCGACCTTGTCCGTGCGTTCCCACGTGAATTCCGGCTCTTCGCGGCCGAAATGGCCGTAGGCGGCGCTCTTCTGGTAGATCGGGCGCAGCAGGTCGAGCATTTGCACGATGCCTTTTGGACGCAGATCAAAGTGCGCCAGCACCAGCTTGGCGATTTCCGCGTCGGGAATCACGCCCGTGCCTTCCGTGTAGACGGTGATGTTGATCGGCTTGGCCACGCCGATGGCGTAGCTGACCTGCACCTGGCATTGGCGCGCCAGGCCGGCCGCGACGATGTTTTTCGCCACGTAGCGGGCCGCGTACGCTGCCGAACGGTCGACTTTCGACGGGTCCTTGCCCGAGAACGCGCCGCCGCCGTGCGGGGCTGCGCCGCCGTAGGTGTCGACGATGATCTTGCGGCCGGTCAAGCCGCAATCGCCTTGCGGACCGCCGATGACGAAACGGCCCGTCGGGTTGACGAGGAATTTGGTCTCCGTCAGCCATTCGCGCGGCAGGATCGGCTTGATGATTTCTTCGATGACGGCTTCTTCGATCTGCTTGTGCGAGATTTCCGGCGCATGCTGGGTCGACAGCACGACCGTGTGCACGCCGACCGGGCGGCCATCGACGTAGCGCAGCGTGACTTGCGATTTCGCGTCCGGACGCAGCCATGGCAAACGGCCATCCTTGCGCAGCTGCGACTGGCGCTCGACCAGGCGGTGCGCGTAGTGGATGGCGGCAGGCATCAGCTCGGCCGTTTCATCGCAGGCGTAACCGAACATCAAGCCCTGATCGCCAGCGCCTTGATCCAGGTCAATACCCGCACCTTCATCGACGCCTTGCGCGATGTCCGGCGATTGCTTGTCGTAGGCCACCAGCACGGCGCAACCCTTATAGTCGATGCCGTATTCGGTGTTGTCGTAGCCGATGCGTTTGATGGTTTCGCGCGCAACTTGAATATAATCCACATTGGCGTGCGTGGTAATCTCGCCAGCCAGCACCACCAGACCGGTGTTGCACAGGGTTTCGGCAGCCACGCGGGCGGCTGGATCCTGGGTCAGGATGGCGTCAAGGATGGCGTCGGAAATTTGATCGGCAACCTTGTCGGGATGGCCTTCCGAAACGGATTCGGAAGTGAAGAGATAGTCGTTTGACATTGCAAGCTCCTGTTTACTATGTGAATGTTCTGTCGCAGTAAAGAGGATTTTGCCTGCGACGCTTTAGCGAGATTTATATTCCGCATCGCAAGTTGTCTATTAACTCAGCGGTTACTGCATACGTGGTATTTTACGCTTCTTAAAAAATTTTGGCACGGCAACACGCCATTCCTGGAAACAGCTTATACATGTTAGTCCCAATTTTCCGCTTCTTATCGATCTTTCCCCTGCCCGTCCTGCATGGTCTGGGCGCTGCGCTCGGCTGGGTAATTTACGCCATTTCCCCGTCCTACCGCCGCCGCATGCGCGAGAACCTGCAAGGTGCGGGGTTTTCGCAACACTTGCACACGGCCGTGGCCGAAGCGGGCAAGAGCGTGCTGGAACTGCCGTTCATCTGGTGCGCGCCAGCCGAACGCGTGGCGCGCCATGCGACGGTGGAAAACTGGGAACTGGTGGAAAAAGCGCTGCAGCACGGCCGCGGCATCGTCTTCCTGACGCCGCACCTGGGCTGCTTTGAAATCGTCGCCCAGCAAATCGCGCTGCGCACGCCGCTCACCGTGATGTACCGTCCGCCCAAGCGCGCCGCATTGAAGCCGCTGATCGAAGGGGCCCGCGCGCGCGAAAACCTGATGCTGGCGCCGGCCAATATGTCGGGCGTGCGCATCTTCGCCAAATGCCTGAAGAAAGGCCAGCCCATCGGCCTGCTGCCCGACCAGGTGCCGCAGGAAGGCGAAGGCGTGTGGGCCGATTTCTTCGGCCGCCCCGCCTACACCATGACCCTGCCCGCCAAGCTGGCACAGATGGGCGGCGCCGAAGTCATCATCACCTACGCGGAACGCCTGCCGGGCGGGCGCGGCTATGTCGTGCATTTCGTGCCCTTCACCGAGTCCCTCGACAGTACCTCGGCCGAGCAGGCGCGCACCATCAATGCGGCCATGGAACAATTGATCGCGCGCAGCCCGGCGCAATACCTGTGGAGCTACAATCGCTATAAAGTGCCGCGCGGCGCGCCGCCGCCCACGCCGGCCGCGCCGGATGCCGCCGGGGAGCAGGCATGAGACTGCTGATCGCCTTCATGTGGCTGCTGCACTGGCTGCCCTTGCCCATCCTGGGCCGCTTCGGCGTGGCCGTCGGCAGCCTGCTGTTCATCGCCATGCCCACGCGGCGCAAGATTGCCCTGACGAATCTGCGCCTGTGCATGCCGGAATTGACGGAAGCCCAGCGCGTGGCGCTGGCGCGCCAGCATTTCCAGGCGTATTCGCGCAGCGTGTGGGAACGCAGCATCCTGTGGTGGTCGTCGGAAGCGCGCCTGAACCGCCTGATCAAAAAGGTGCCCGCCTTCCCGGGCCAGCAGATCGCGGCCAAGCCGACCATCCTGCTGTGCCCGCACTTTGTCTGCCTCGACGTGGCCGGCGCCGCCACGGCCATGGAAATTTCCGCCTCGTCGATGTATGTGCAGCAAAAGAACGCCGCCTTCGACCAGGCCTTGCGCAACGGCCGTTCGCGCTTCAAGCCGCCCAAGCTGTTTACACGCCAGGACGGCATCAAGACGATCCTGCGCGCGCTGCGTGACGGCTTGCCGTATTTCATGCTGCCGGACATGGATTTCGGCGAAAAGGATGCGGAATTCGTACCCTTCTTCGGCGTGCCCGCCGCCACCCTGACGGCCACGGCGCGCCTGGCGCTGGCCGCCAAGGCGCAAGTCATTCCCGTCATCGCCACCTTCCTGCCCAATTACCAGGGCTGGCAAGTGACGTATTACCCGGCGTGGGACGATTATCCGGGCGACGACATCACGGCCGCCACGCGCCGCATGAACGAATTCATCGAAGAGCGCGTGCGCGAAGCGCCGGCCGAATATTTCTGGACGCATAAGCGCTTCAAGACGCGTCCGGAAGGCGAAGCATCGTTCTACAACCAGCACAAGTGATACGGCAGACCATGAAACTCCAATTTACCAAAATGCATGGCGCCGGCAATGACTTCATCGTCATCGACGCCATCCATCAAGAGATCGACCTCACGCCGGCCCAGTGGCAGCACCTGGCCGACCGCCGTTTCGGCATCGGCGCCGATCAGATCCTCGTGGTGGAAAAGCCGCGCCTGCCCGGCTGCGACTTCCGCTACCGCATCTATAACAACGATGGCGGCGAAGTCGAGCAATGCGGCAACGGCGCACGCGCCTTCGTCAAGTTCGTCAGCGAAAAAGGCTTGTCCGACAAGACCAGCATCCGCGTGGAAACCATGGCCGGCATCATCGCGCCGCGCCTGGAGATCGACGGCAGCATCACGGTCGACATGGGCGCGCCCGTGCTGGAGCCAAAGCTGGTGCCGTTCGACGCCAGCGGCATCGATGGCATAGCGCAAGGCAAGGACACCGTGTGGCCGCTGGACCTGGCGCTGCCAGGCCAAACGTCGCCCGTGCTGGTGTCCGTCGTGTCGATGGGCAATCCGCATGCCGTGCAAGTGGTTGACGATGTCGATGCGCAAGACCTGGACGCGACGGGCCCGCGCATCGAGCACCACCCGCGCTTTCCCCGCAGGGTCAACGCCGGCTACATGCAGATCGTCGACCGCCAGCACGTGAAACTGCGCGTGTTTGAACGGGGCGCGGGTGAAACCCTGGCATGCGGCACGGGCGCCTGCGCCGCCGCCGTGGCCGGCATCTTGCGCGGCTTGCTCGATTCCCCCGTGCGCATCGGCGCGCGCGGCGGCGAACTGTCGATCGCCTGGCAAGGCCCCGGCCATCCCGTCCTGATGACGGGCCCGGCCGTGACCGTGTTCGAAGGCACGATCGAGCTGTAAGCGGGTGAAAGTCAGGCTGCCAGGAACTGCTGTTCCTGCGCGACATCAAGTTCCGCCAGGTAGCACTTCAGGCGGTACAGGCGCTGCCGATAATTGCCTTCCGGCCCCGCCACGCCGCAATCAACGCGCTCGAACAGGCGCACCGCCTGGTCGAGCAACTGGCGCTCCTGCGCCGTGCGGATCAATGCCAGGCGCCGCTTGCCGCGTCCATGCGTGGCGCTGATATCGATCAACAGACAATGCCCCTGGTCGGCCGCGTGTATATCGAGCAACAATGCCTCGGCACGCGACAGATGAAAGCAGCGCGCCAGCGCCAGCCGCATCGCCAGCAGGGGATGGCTCTGGCCCAATTGCCGTAAATGCCCATCGGCGTGCATGGCGGCGCACTGGCCCCAGTCGCCGGGTTCGCCTTGCGGCGCGATCTTCGCCAGCGCCACCTCCGCCTCGCGGCTGCCTTGCGCCTGCGCCTGCAGCAGCCAGTACGCGGCCCGCACATCGTTGTTGACGCCGTCGCGGCGATTACGCCAGGCATGCATGCCGCACTCGAGCTGGGCCGGGCCATGCCCCAGGTCGGCGGCACGCTCCAGGCAGGAATGGGCTTCGACCACATTGCGCTGGGAAAATTCCGGTTTCGTATAGATGCGCGACAGCACGAACCAGGCTTCGGCCAGTCCCTGCTCGCCAGCCTGCGTCAGCCAGCGCACGGCCCGCTTGAAATTGGCCGCGCCGTTGCGCGTGGCCAGCCGCTGGCCATGCGCATCCATGCGCGCATAGCCGAGTCCCAGCTCCAGCTGCGCCGTACGGTCACCGCCATGCGCGGCCAGCTCGCAACACTGCCAGCCTTCGGCATCGCCGCCAGGCGCCAGGGCCTGGGCGCAACGCGACAGCAGCAACACCTGCTGCGCGTCGAGGGCGATCGTGCGCGCCCCGGCCGCCGCCTGGCGCTGCAGCAACTCGCGCGCCAGCGGCAAGCCTTGCGACAGGAAGCCCGCATGGTTGCCCTGGCTCCAGGCCTGCTCCAGCCACGAGTACAGCGGCGCGTCGCCATCAAGGACTTGCTCGCCAGCAAGGCTGGTGTCCGGCCCGGCAGCGGCAAGCGATCCCTCTTGCATGGACAACAACCATTGCGCATCGGGCAAGCCGGCCCGCACGGCCGCGTCCAGCGCCACGCGCGCCTTGGCGCGCAAGGCTTCACAGTGGCTGGCGGCATTGCCCAGCACCAGTTGCGCCAGCACCAGGCCCGCCTGCACCAGGCCCGCATCGAACGCCTGCGCGTAATAGGGAATCAGCGCCTTGGCTGCCGGTTGCGCCACTTCGAACGGCACGTGCGTGCCAATCAGCAAGCAGGCTTCCTCGCTATCCTCCTGGGCCGCCCGCGCCAGCCAGTGCAAGGCCGTGGGCAGGCTTTGCGGCACACCCTGTCCAAACAGATACACCCGTCCCAACGCCAGCTGGCAAGCGACATCGCCCGCGCGTGCGCCCTTGATCAATCCTAATGTTTCGCGATTTGCCATCGATTCTCGATATTGAGTCAATGATTCTAATAATAGTGAGCCATCTCCAGGCCCATCCATGCAGGCCGTCCCTTAGTGTAACGTCCTTGTGTCATAAATCCGACTAAGCCCGCTTAAGAACTTGATTCAACGCAACAATGTACTGGCCCTGACGCGCCAAGATGGCGAGGCGCCGCTGGCGCAACGATGGAAGAACGCTGGCCCTCGGCGCGGGATCGGCAGAAACCGTGCGTTACGAAAATACAACAGGGGCATGCAGTTATGCCGCTTTTCACCAATCTTTTCACGCACATTTGACCAATCCCGCACGTCTTGCGCGCCGACGAATTAAGGTTCATTCATCGAAACGCGACAGTTAGCGCATTTCAATCTGCTCGGATCTCGGACGGAACTCACTTTTAATAGGGAATAAGACATGAAAAAATCACTCGTTGCCCTCGCACTCTTCGGCGCCTTTGCCGCCACAGCACAAGCGCAGTCGTCCGTCCAAATCTACGGCACGATCGATGCTGGCCTGGGCAAATTGACTGGTGAAACCACCAAAGTCACCAAGCGCGACAACAACAAGCTGGGTTTCAAGGGCACGGAAGATCTGGGCAATGGCTTGAAAGCTATTTTCCAACTGGAAATTCGCTATGAATCCGACACGGGCACCATCGAAAACACCTCGGGCATCAATTCGCGTCCCCTGTTCCAGGGTCAAAGCCGCGTCGGCCTGCAAGGCGACTTCGGTACCGTACGCCTGGGCCGTGGCCTGACCGCCTTCCAGGAATCGAGCACCGCATTCGAACCATGGTCGGGCATGCCTACGACCGCCGGTTTCCAGACCGACCTGACCGTTGCCGGCTACACCAGCGATCCACTGAGCGCGCCAGGCAACTCGCGTAACCGCTTCTCGAACGCCGTGTTCTATAACTCGCCAGTCATCAGCGGCTTCCAGTTCAACGCCACTGTCGCCGCCAAGGAAGCCAATAACAACGCAGCTGTCAACAACCCGCCAGGCTCCAACAACTACTTCGTGCCAGCCAATGCCGTACCGGCGTCGAACCCATACTCGATCTCGGCCACGTACAACTATGGCCAATTCGCCGGTATGGCCGCGTATGAGCGCAATGGCCTGCAAGCCAAGCTGTGGTCGGTTGCCGCATCGTTCAATCCGGTAACGGAACTGAAACTGATGGCGTCGTACCAGCATCAGGATGACAGCAAATTCAAGATCATCAACACCGACACCAAAGCATGGCTGGTTGGCGCCAACTACGACGTCGGCCCAGGCAAGGTTCGCGCTGGCTACGGTCAAAAAACGCCAGACGGCGTGGCCAAGACCAAGCAGGCATCGCTGGGCTACGACTACAACCTGTCGAAGCGCACCTACCTGTACGCGGACATCTCGAACCGCAAGGATGTTGTTTCGAAGACCTACATCGGTCTGGGCGTACACCACAACTTCTAATGCCCGGCCTGTCACCCTCCGCGGGTGATTGCTGAGCTAAGAATGCAAGGCGGCATGGGCAACCATGCCGCTTTTTTCATGCGCGCGCGGAAAATGCATCGACGCCGGCCCCTTTGCGCCTATGCCGCCGCACTCTCGGTTAGAATGAAGCGTTCAACTTTCACTGACAGATATTCTCAATGACCGCCACACTCGATTCCAGCACCGTCGCCCAGTACCTGAGCGAGCACCCGAATTTCTTCGAAGAGCATACCGCCCTGCTCGGTGAGGTCAAGCTGAGCAGCCCGCTGACGGGACGCACCATCTCGCTGCAGGAGCGGCAGATGGAAGTGATGCGCGACAAGTACAAGGCGCTGGAACTGCGCATGTCCAAGCTGAGCCGCCTGGCCGAGGAAAATGGCGACATCGCCAGCAAATTCCACGGCTGGAACCAGGCCATGCTGCAAGTGCGCAACGATGCGGACATGCCGCGCGTGCTGGTCGACGCCTTGCAAAGCAATTTCGACGTGCCCTGCGTCAGCCTGCGCCTGTGGCAAGTGCTGCCGGAACACGCCAATGGCTGGTTCACGGAAGATGTGACGGCCGACGTGCGCATGTTCGCCAACAGCCTGCAAGCGCCGTACTGCGGCAGCAACCGCGATTTCGAAGCCGTGCACTGGTTGCAGGCCGACAAGATCGAATCGACCGTCATGATCGCCCTGCGCGCCCCGAACACCACGGGCACCTTCGGCTTGCTGGTGCTCGGTTCACCCGACAGCGAACGCTTTACCTCGAGCATGGGCACGGACTTCCTCGTGCATATCGGCGCCACGGCCAGCGCCGCCCTGGCCGCGCTGCGCGCCGGCACGCCTGCCTGAGCACGCCATGGAGGCGCGCGGCAAGGCTGACTGGCTCGACGCCTATCTGGCGCAGCTGGCCACGCAGCGCAAGCTGTCGCCGCATACGCTGGACGCCTACGGGCGCGACTTGCGCACCTTGCTGGAACTGAGCGGCAATACGCCCTGGACGGCACTGGCGCACAATGAAGTGCGCCGCTACACGGCCAAGCTACACGCCGGCGGCCTCGACCCGCGTTCGATCGCCCGCAAGCTGTCGTCGTGGCGGGGATTTTTCAACTGGCTCAGCGGGGAAACCCCGCTCGACGCCAATCCCGTCGACGGCATCCGCGCCCCCAAGCGGGCCAAGACCTTGCCGAAAGCCCTGTCGGTGGACGATGCCGTGCGCCTCGTGGCGCCCGCGCAACACCAGCAAGGCGCCGCCGAACCGGAACAGCTGTGCAACCGCGCCATGTTCGAACTGCTGTACTCGAGCGGCTTGCGCGTGTCCGAACTGACCAGCCTGGACACCCACTATTGCAAGGCCGACGGCGGCCAGCCCGCCTCGCTGGGCTGGCTCGACATGGCCAGCTTCGAAGTCATCGTCACGGGCAAGGGCAACAAGATGCGCAAGGTGCCCGTCGGCAAGGCGGCCCTCGTGGCCCTGACCGCCTGGCTGGGCGTGCGCCCGCCAGCGGCCGATGGCAGCGCTGCCTTGTTTTTAAGCACGCGCAGCACGCGCATCTCGCCCCGCGTGCTGCAGCTGCGCCTGAAGGCGCACGCGCTGGCGACGGACATTCCCGCCAACGTGCACCCGCACGTGCTGCGCCACTCGTTCGCCTCGCACGTGCTGCAATCGTCGGGCGACTTGCGCGCCGTGCAGGAAATGCTGGGCCATTCCAGCATCACCTCGACCCAGGTCTACACGGCCCTCGACTTCCAGCACCTGGCGCACGTGTACGACCAGGCGCACCCGCGCGCCAAGCTCAAGTAGGCAGCGGCGCCGGTGGGACGGCCTGATCCATATCAAGCGGATGGGCGCGCATTTGCAAGCTTTTGCAAAATTCCGGCATAATCGTCCGCATTCTTCCGCTTGCGCGGCGGCACCACCGATTACAAGGCATCTCTCATGGCACTGATTCCAACCACCATCCTCACCGGTTTCCTGGGCGCAGGCAAAACCACCTTGCTCAACCGCATACTGCAGGAAGAGCATGGCATGCGCATCGCCGTGATCGAAAACGAGTTTGGCCAGGAAAACATCGATAACGAGATCCTGGTGCAGGATAGCAACGAGCACATCATCGAGATGAACAACGGCTGCATCTGCTGCACCGTGCGGGGCGACCTGATCGTGGGCCTCACGGAACTGGCGCGCAAGCGCGACGCCGGCTTGCTGGCGTTCGACCGCGTCGTCATCGAAACGACGGGCCTGGCCAATCCCGGCCCCGTGGCGCAAACCTTCTTTGTCGACGAAGAAGTGGGCAGCCACTACATGCTCGACGCTATCCTCACGGTAGTCGATGCCCGCCATGCCATGAAGCAACTGGACGAATACGAGGAAGCCCAGCGGCAAGTGGGCTTTGCCGACAAGCTGCTGCTGTCGAAAACCGACCTCGTCAGCGAAGACGACGTGGCCGCGCTGACGCGCCGCCTGAAACGCATCAACCCGCGCGCCCCCATCGCCAAGGTCGATTTCGGCCGCGCGCCGCTGGCCGAGGTGCTCGACATCCGCGGCTTCAACCTGAATGAAAAGCTGGAACTGGACCCGGATTTCCTGGCAACGGAAACGGCGCACGTCCACGACCACGATCACGCGCATGAGCGCGCAGATGAGCACGCAGATGAGCACGGCCACGGGCACAAGCATGAGCACAGCGACGCCTGCGCCACCGATTGCGGCCATGCCGACCATCACCATGCGCAGCACAGCGACGATATCGCCGCCTTTGTTTTCAAGAGCACGCAACCGTTCGACAGCGCCAAGCTCGACGAGTTCCTCGGTGGCCTGGTGCAAGTGTATGGCCCGCGCATGCTGCGCTACAAGGGCGTGCTGCTGATGCAGGGCGCCGAGCGCAAGGTGGTCTTCCAGGGCGTGCACCAGCTGATGGGCAGCGACCTGGGCGCCAAATGGGGTGAAAATGAAGTGCGCGGTAGCAAAATGGTGTTTATTGGCAAGAATCTACCAAAAGACATTTTTATTCGCGGACTCGAACAATGTTTGGTATAAACTAGCCGGGTTTTGCAAAGTATCCGTTGCAAAGCAGAAACAAAAGGGAAAGTTAAGCACGCTTTCCCGCTGTCTGACACCCGTCTTGCTGGCATAAACCAACAAGTAGCCGTTTCTGATCGGCTAGTCAACAAATCGGGATGGCAATATAAAGCAAAGCGTGCCAAAATCAGCGACGAAAACGGCCCATGTCGTTCGCCTGTCATGAAATGCTGGCAAACTGCCGCTGGCCGCATGCCAGGCATGCAACCGATCCACCCAACACGCCTGTTGACGCGCGCATAGCGCGACTGGCATAGAGCGGTAAAAAGTTATCAACATGGCACCTTAGCCGGCCGGTAGTCCTGGCTTTCGCCGGCAAGCCAAGGTCGCACGCAGTACAGCGGGACAGCAATGCCAAGCGGAACCTGTACAGTTGCTCGGTATCGCCGCATCAACTGATCAATTTGAAAACTCTGTCGTATCGAAGGTAAGCGAAGTTATGACCAAAACTAATAAATCGACCCCGGCCGCCAACCAAGACATCCCTCTCATCAGCGAAGACCAAATTCGCGCCATGAGCGAAGATGACTACATGAATCCGGCACAACTGGCATTCTTCAAGGCGCGCCTGCAGCAGCTCGAAAAAGACTTGCTGAAAAACGCTGGCGAAACCACGGAACACTTGCGTGAAACCGTGCTCGTACCGGACCCTGCCGACCGCGCCACCATCGAGGAAGAGCATGCGCTGGAACTGCGCACGCGCGACCGCGAACGCAAATTGCTGAAGAAAGTGCAGCAATCGATCGCCAGCATCGACGCCGGCGACTATGGCTGGTGCGAAGAAACGGGCGAGCCTATCGGCATCCCGCGCCTGATCGCCCGTCCGACCGCCACCCTGTCGCTGGAAGCCCAGCAACGGCGCGAACTGAAGCAAAAGCTGTACGGCGACTGATCGCCCTCCCCTTGCGCGGCCGCCCCGGCGGCCCGCGATGGCGAATAAAAAAGCACACGACCTCCGGTTGCGTGCTTTTTTTTCGTCCCGCGCCGACTACACTGAAGCAAACACTGCCGCTTGCAATTGCCTTTTCCATCCCCACTTTTGAGCCATGGGCGCGCAATCGCATGGCCTTGCACGCATCGGCACGAATCTTTTGAGGTCACTATGGAACAATTTCACGGCACCACCATCCTCTGCGTCCGGCGCGGCAAGCAAGTCGCCCTGGGCGGCGACGGCCAGGTAACGCTGGGCAACATCGTCATGAAGGGCACGGCCCGCAAAGTGCGTAAGTTGTATCAGGGCAAGGTCCTGGTCGGCTTTGCCGGCGGCACCGCCGACGCATTCACCCTGCTCGACCGCTTCGAAGGCAAGCTGGAAAAACACCAGGGCAACCTGCTGCGCGCCTCCGTCGAACTGGCCAAGGACTGGCGCACCGACCGCGTGCTGCGCCGCCTGGAAGCGATGCTGCTGGTGGCCGACAGCGAGTCGACCCTCGTCATTACGGGCAATGGCGACGTGCTGGAACCGGAAGACGGCATCGGCGCCATCGGCTCGGGCGGCACCTACGCCCAGTCCGCCGCCAAGGCCCTGCAGGAAAACACGGAGCTCTCGCCGGCCGAGGTGGTCAAGAAATCGCTGACCATCGCCGCGGAACTGTGCATCTACACGAATATGTCCCACATCATCGAGACCCTGGACTAAGAGTCCCCGAGAAAACGCCCATGGCTGCGTTGCATGGCCTGGGCGTACAAAAAGGTAGTGCCTGCGGCCAAGCGCCTTGCCCTGAACGTTTTTCGGGCACTCTACGCAAAAGAAAGATAGAAAGCCAACTATGATCATGAACATGACCCCGTCGGAAATCGTCACCGAACTCGACAAGCACGTGGTGGGCCAGGCCAAGGCCAAGCGCGCCGTCGCCATCGCCCTGCGCAACCGCTGGCGCCGCCAGCAGGTGGCCGAGCCCCTGCGCCATGAAATCACGCCCAAGAACATCCTCATGATCGGCCCCACGGGCGTCGGCAAGACGGAAATCGCGCGCCGCCTGGCCAAGCTGGCCGAGGCGCCGTTCATCAAGATCGAAGCGACCAAGTTCACGGAAGTGGGCTATGTGGGGCGCGACGTCGACACCATCATCCGCGACCTGATCGACATCGGCATCAAGCAGACGCGCGCGCTGGAAATGAAGAAGGTGCGCGCACGTGCCGAAGAGGCGGCCGAAGACCGCGTGATCGACATCCTCGTGCCGCCGGCGCGCGACTTCGGCTTCACGCCGAATACGGCGGCCGCCGTGGACACGGGCAGCGGCGACAGCACGCGCCAGACCTTCCGCAAGCGCCTGCGCCAGGGCGAGCTCGATGACAAGGAAATCGAGATCGAGCTGGCCGAGGCGGGCCCGCAGATGGAAATCATGGCGCCGCCGGGCATGGAAGAAATGACGGAGCAGATCAAGTCCATGTTCTCGGGCGTGGGCGGACAGCGCAAGAAGGCGCGCAAGGTCAAGATCCGCGAAGCGTTGAAACTGCTGGTCGAGGAAGAAGCGGCGAAGCTGCTCAACGAAGATGAGCTGAAACAGAAGGCCATCCAGAACGTCGAGCAGAACGGCATCGTCTTCCTCGATGAAATCGACAAGATCGCCTCGCGCTCGGAGTCCGGCGGCGCCGACGTCTCGCGCGCGGGCGTGCAGCGCGACCTGCTGCCGCTGGTCGAGGGCACCACCGTCAACACCAAGTACGGCATGATCCGCACGGACCACATCCTGTTCATCGCCTCGGGCGCGTTCCACCTGTCGAAACCGTCGGACCTGATCCCGGAACTGCAGGGGCGCTTCCCCATCCGCGTGGAACTCGAATCGCTGTCGATCTCGGACTTCGAACGCATTCTCACCAGCACCGATGCCTGCCTGACGATGCAGTACGAAGCCTTGCTGGCGACGGAAAACCTGAAACTGCAATTTGCGCCGGAAGGCATCACGCGCCTGGCGGAAATCGCCTACTCGGTAAACGAGCGCACGGAAAACATCGGTGCGCGCCGCCTGCACACGGTGATGGAAAAACTGCTGGAAGAAGTGTCGTTTACGGCCAGCGAAGGCAGCAGCAGCACGGAAAACCTGCTGGTGATCGATGCCGCGTATGTCAACGAACGCCTGGAAGCGCTGTCGGTCAACGAAGACCTGTCGCGCTACGTGCTGTAATCAGGGAGGGGAGCGATGGCAAACAAGGCATTGGCGACGCGGCAGAAAATGCAGTTCCGCGTCGAACCCTCGCAAAAACCGCGCAACCCCGTCGCCACTGCCGCCCTGCAGCGCGCCGCCGGGGCGCATGTAAAAACCGTGTCAGGCCAGCGCCAGCAGGAAAAACGGCTGCTGGCGAAATTGCTGTTGAAAGTCGAAATAGACAAATAGGCCGCCCGCGGACACCCTTTTCATAGGGCGTCCGCCATCAGGCCACTCTCTGCCGCAGCAGCGTCCCCTTAGAAACGGTAGGACGCGCCCAGCGAAAACATGTCGACCTTGGTCGTCTGCTTGCTGCTGTACTTGACCGGCACGCGGTCCCAGTCGAGGTGCAGCGCCCAGTTCTTGTTCAGCGCATACGCCGCGCCGATGCCATAGGTCAGGCCGATCTTGTCCTTCTTGTCCGAACCGCCGCCCAGATAATCGACCTTGCCCTGCGTGTAAGCCGCGCCCAGGCGGCCGCTCAGGGTGAACGCGTCAAACTGGTAGCCGAGCACGCCCTGCATGCCGAGGCCCGTGAACTTGCCGCGGCCCGCGCGCCGGCCGGCGCCCGTGTCGAAGCCGGACTTCACTTCGCCGCCCATATACCCCACCAGCTCAATCGAAGGCAGGGCCACGCCGCCCTGAAACGGCAGCGCGTCGAAACTGTAACCCACGTAGGCCTTGCCGTTGCGCTTGCTGCTTTTGTCGCAATCGTTTTGTCCCGGCACGCAGTCGAGGCCGGTACTGGCGCGAAAGCCATAGCTGGCGCCCATGTAGATGGGGCCCGGCGCAGGATCGGCTGCCGATGCATGCAAGGGAGCGATGGCGGCCAGCGCCAGCAGCGCTGCGGGGAAACGTAATTTGAAGGACATGAATAACCTCTACAAGTGGATGAGTTGCCTGGTTGTAGCGCGCCGTGCGAGCCACAAGCGGGAGTGTCATCTCTTTTGCCGTAAAGTACTATCACCTTGTGCAAAGTGCCATTAAGGGCTACATTCGGTACCGTTACCCGCTACCAAACTTATCAAAAAGGATATCCGTGAGTTCACCCGAACTGGTTTTGCGCGTGCTGCGCACGCAACTGCGCGCCGCCGGCATCACCTATAAAGTGCTGGCCGAACGCATCGGCATGAGCGAATCGAGCGTCAAGCGCATGTTTGGCCAGCACGACATGTCGCTGTCGCGCCTGGCCCTGATATGCAAGGCCTCGGGCATCGCCATGGAAGACGTGCTGCGCGGCGCGGCCGACATCACGCCGCATGCCGACACGCTCACCCTGGTGCAGGAAAAGTCGCTGGTGGCGCATCCGCGCCTGCTGCTGGTGGCGATCTGCTGCCTCGGTCACTGGAGCCTGGAACAGGTGGTGGAAACGTATGCGCTGACGCAAGCCGAATGCATCGGCTGCCTGGCCGAGCTGGATCGCCTGGGCTTGATCGAGCTCAAGCCGCTGAACCGCTACAGCCTGCGCGTCTCGAACGCCTTCCACTGGCTGGCCGACGGCCCGGTGCAGCAGTACTTCCGCGAACACGTGGTGGCCGACTATTTCAGCGGGCATTTTGACGGTGCCGGCGAAACCCTGATGTGCATCCCGGCGCGCCTGTCGCTGTCGAGCGCGCAGGAGCTGGTGCAAAAGATCCGCCAGCTGGCCGAGGAACTGGCGCGCCTGCACCAGAACGACCGCCGCCTGGCCCCCGCCGAGCGCGACGGCTTTACCCTGCTGCTGGGCTTTCGCTCATGGGAATTTGCCGCCTTCACGGCCCTGCGCCGCAGTACGGCGTCCGCCGCGCCCTACCAGACCGGTCCCAGGAACAGGTAGAGCGTACTCTCGCCGCCCTTCGATGCGCCCGACGCCACGTACACGGGACCGAAGCGCGTATCGACGGAAATGAAGGCGCTGCTGGCCTGCGTGAATTTGGTGGATTTCCAGTGCTCGCTCTGATCGAAGCCGCCGCCCATTTCCAGCGAAAAGCCGGCCCGCACGGCGCCGCCCAGGGTGCTGGGCAGGGAGCCGATGCGGCGCGCCATCACGAAGCGCGCCAGGGCCACGCTGCGCCCCGTCACCGATTCGAACTGCGTGCCGGACAGGCGCAGGAAGCCGCCCAGGCTGAGTGGCGCCTCGCCGCGCTGCGCGCGCGCCCATTCGCCATACACATGGCCGGCCCAATTGCCGCGGCCAAAGGCCTTCAAGCCCGTGATGGCGGAACGCCCAAGGCCCGTCTCGCCCGAACCGGTGGTCGAGGCGCGCGTCCAGGTGGCGTCAAACAGCACGCCGCGCGTGGGGAAACCGGGCGAATCGAGCGTATCGACGCGGAACTGGACGAACTGGTTGGTGCCCAGCGCCCGCTCCTGCGGGTAGGCCGGGTCGGCCGGGATGCTGACGCCTGCCTTGACTTCGCTGCGCGAGACGCCGAACTGCAGGTCGCCCCAGAAGCCGAACTGGCGTCCCAGCACCAGGCTGGCGCCCTGGCCGCTGTAGGCGACGCGCGCGCTGCGCCGTCCCTTGTCGAACAGGTCGACCGCCTGCGAGCTGTACTGGATCGACGGCGCGATATACCACGGGTTGCCGGCGCCCAGCGGCTGCCAGTACTGCACCCCGAAATTGCGCGTGGTGCCGATCTGCGCCATGCTGCGCAATTCGCCGCCCCAGCTGTTCAGATTCGAGCGCACATGCAGCAGCTTCAGGGCAAAGGTATTGCTGTCCCTGAAATCGCTGCCCACTTCCAGGCCCACGCGCAGGCGGCTGCTGGCCCACGGCGCTTCGACGGCCTTGATGGTGACGGCGCGCTGGTCGCCGGAATCGACCACTTCCGTCTCCACGCGCGCCACGTCGCCGCGGCCATACAGCTTGGCCGCCGCCTTGAGCACATCTTCCTGGCTGACGGACTGCCCTTCCACCAGGCCCGATTGCGCCTGCAGGATGCGCGGATTGATATCGCCCTCGCTCTCCACGGCCAGGCGCGTGAGCGGCAGGGCCACGTCCAGCAGGGCCGGCGCGGCCAGGCGCAGCTGCTCGCGCGCCGCATACTGTTCCGGCGGCAGGGCCAGCGGCGCCAGGCGGGCGGCCAGGGCCTGCGCCGCCTGCTCGCCGGCGCGCATGGCGCGCGCATAGTTTTCAAAGTCGAGGAAACTGACGCCCGTCAAATCCGGCGCCACCAGGATATCCTGCGGCTGCAGCTCCTTGAGCGAGCGCTGCACATTCTGTTCCGTGAGGATTTGCAGCATCTGCTGCGCCACGCCGATGGCGCTGCCCAGCTCTTTTTCCGGCGCCAGCGGCGTGCCCACATTGACGGCGATGATGATGTCGGCGCCCATGGCGCGCGCCATGTCGACGGGCAGGTTGCGCACCAGGCCTCCATCGACCACCAGCCGGTTATTCACGCGCACGGGGGCAAACACGCCCGGCACGGCCAGCGAGGCGCGCATCGACAGGAACAGGGGCGTATCGACCAGTTCCACCAGCTCGCCATTGACCAGGTCCGACGCCACCGAGCGGAAAGGCAGCGGCAGCTGGCTGGCGGGGCGGTCGCGCATGCCGGCCGGCAGCAGCCGGTTCAAGGCCATTTCCAGCGCCGCATTGCTGGCCGCCGACGGCGGCGTGGAAATGCCGTTACGGCTGGTGCCAAACTCGATGCGCGACGGCAGCAACAAATCTTCCTCGCGGCGGCGGAACGCCAGTTCGTCGCGCGGCGGCCGGTCGGCCACCACGCGCGCCCAGTTGGTCTCGCGCGCCATCTTTTCCAGGTCCGCCACGGAGGCGCCGGCCGCATACGCGCCGCCCACCACGCCGCCCATGCTGGTGCCGACCACCATGTCGATCGGCACATGCAGCTCCTGCAGCACTTTCAAGACGCCGATATGCGCCAGGCCGCGCGCGCCGCCGCCCGACAGCACCAGGGCGATGCGCGGACGCGCCGCGACGGGTGCGGGAACGGCCGGCGTGGCAGCGGAGGTAGTGGGGGCGGCGGGAACGGCGGCGACAGCCGGCGGCAAGGCGCACAGCGCCGCCACGCAGCCCGCCAGGACGGCACGAATCGAGAACATGAAGACTCCTGTGGCGATGGCGGCATGGCGCCATCGGCAAAATACGATAAAAACAGCGTTAATTCGGCGGCGGCACGCTGCTCACTTGCGGCGCCGGCATCATGGTCGCCGGCCGCTGCTGCTCCATCGGCAGCGGCGGCGGCACTAGGTTCGTGGCCGGCGCAGGGGCTGCGGCCGGCGCTGGGGTGGCGGACACCTGCCCCGGCAAGGCCAGCGCCTTGTCGTCGGCCACCAGGTCGATGCGCTTGCTCACGCCGCCGTCGCGCAGCAGCACGTGGCGCGCATGCACTTCCAGCACCGTCACGCCGGGCACCACTTCGGCGCCTTCCGGCAAGGCGACGGAGGGCTTGCCGTCGGTCGAGATGATGGCCACGCTGCCGCGGCCATTGCCGGCGGCCACCACGCCCTTAAGCTGGTAGTTGCTGGCCGTGGCCACGCTGACCTGGCCGCCGAACAGCGAGGCGCCCGCCTCCACGCTGGCATCCTGCACCACCGGATTGGGGGGCGGATTGATGGGACGCTGCGGCGCCTTGAACAGCTGCATGGCCCAATAGGCCAGCGACACGGACAGCGCCACGACGGCGAGCAAACTTGTAACTTGAGGCAAACGCTTCATGGCTTCCTTGGATACTTATCTTACAAGCTGATTGATTTCGATAATCGGCATCAGCACGGCCAGCACGATCAGCAGCACCACCACGCCCATCGCCAGGATCAGGGCCGGTTCCAGCAGGCCGGCGATGGTGAGCGTGCGGCGTTCCAGGTCCTGCTCCTGCGCGCTGGCGGCGCGTTCCAGCATGGCCGGCAGCTCGCCCGTGATTTCGCCCGCGCGTATCATGTGGATCAGCATGGGCGGAAAATGCTTTTGCGCCGACAGCGCGCGCGCCAGGCTGACGCCCTCGCGCACGGCTCCGCTGGCGTCAGCCACCAGTTCCTGCATCGCCACGTTGGTGAGCGTGTCGCGGCTGGTGTCGAGCGCGCGCAGGATCGGCACGCCGGACCCCGTGGTGATGGCCAGGGTGCTGGCGAAGCGCGCCGTGTTCAGGCTGCGCTCGAATTTCCCATACAGGGGCGCCGTCAGCAGCCAGGTATGCCAGCGCCGCTTCAGGGCCGGCTGCTGCAGCGCGCGGCGCCAGGCGAACCAGGCGCCGGCCAGGATCACGGCCACGACGAGGCCATAGTTGCGCACGAAGTCCGACAGCGCCAGCATGATCACCGTCAGCATGGGCAGCTTCTGCTTGGTATTGGCGAATACGGAGACGATCTGCGGCACCACATAGGTGAGCAGGAAAATCACGATGGAAAACGCCACCACCGTGACGATGGCCGGATACGTGAATGCCAGCTTGACCTTCTGCACCAGCGCATTGCGCCGCTCGATATAGTCGGCCAGGCGCGAGAGCACGCGCGACAAATGGCCGATCTGCTCGCCCGACGCCACCAGCGCCCGGTAAATTTCCGCGAAATCGCGCGGATGGCGCGCCAGCACGTCGGAAAACGCGGCGCCGCCGATCACTTCCGAACGGATCGAGGCGATCAGGTCGCGCAAGTAAGGCCGCTCGGCCTGTTCCAGCAGCGCGGAAAACGCCTGCTCCAGCGGCAGGCCCGCTTCCAGCAAACTGGCCAGCTGGCGCGTAAACAGCGCCAGCTCGGTGCTGGACAGGCGCTCGCCGAAGCCGCGCCGTTTGGTCACGCCGGCGGCGTCGACCTGCGCGGCGATCGGTTCGACGGCCAGCGGCACCAGGCCTTGCACGCGCAACTCGGCGCGCGCGGAACGGGGACTGTCGGCATTGAGCACGCCCTTGCGGGTGGCGCCTTGCGCGTCGACGGCTTCATAGCGGAATGCGGGCATGGTGGCGGGCCTAGTCTTTGGTCACGCGCAGCAACTCGGCCTGCGTGGTGGTGCCGTCGCGCAGCCAGCGTTCGCCGTCGTCGCGCATGCTCGTCATGCCGTCCTGCAGGGCCACGGCGCGCACTTCCGCTTCCGAGGCGCGGTTGTGGATCTGCGCGCGGATCTGCTCCGTCGTGCGCAGCAGCTCGTACACGCCGACGCGGCCCTGGTAGCCCGTCTGGCCGCAATGCTCGCAGCCGACCGCCTGCCAGTACTGGCCGTCGAAGGTCTTGCAGGAACCGCACAGCTTGCGCACCAGGCGCTGCGCCAGCACGCCCAGGAGCGACGACGACAGCAGGAACGGCTCGATGCCCATGTCGAGCAAGCGCGTGACGGCCGCCGAAGCGTCGTTCGTGTGCAGCGTCGCCAGCACCAGGTGGCCCGTCAAGGATGCCTGCACGGCGATCTGCGCCGTTTCCAGGTCGCGGATCTCGCCGATCATGATCACATCTGGATCTTGCCGCAAAATCGCCCGCAGCGCCTTGGCAAATGTCATGTCGATGCGCGGATTGACCTGCGTCTGGCCGACGCCGGCCAGGTCGTACTCGATCGGGTCTTCCACCGTCAGGATGTTCGTCGTGGTGGCGTTGAGCATCGACAGCGCCGCGTACAGGGTCGTCGTCTTGCCCGAGCCGGTGGGGCCCGTGACGAGCACGATGCCGTGCGGCTGCGTGATCAGGCCGTCGAACTGTCCCAGCATGGGCGCGCTCATGCCCAGGTGCTGCAGGTCGAGGCGCCCCGCTTCCTTGTCCAGCAAACGCAGCACGGCCCGTTCGCCATGCCCGGTGGGCAGGGTCGAGACGCGCACGTCGACGGGCTTGCCGCCCACGCGCAGGGTGATGCGGCCATCCTGCGGCAAGCGCTTTTCGGCGATGTCGAGCTGCGCCATGATCTTGATGCGCGAAATCAGCGAACCGTGGATGGCTTTCCTGGGACGCACGACGTCGCGCAGGCTGCCGTCGATGCGGAAGCGCACGACGGACGTCTGCTCGAACGGCTCGATGTGGATATCGGACGCGCCTTCGCGCAGCGCCTGCGTGAGCAAGGCGTTGATCATGCGGATGACGGGCGCGTCGTCGGACGATTCGAGCAAATCCTCGATGGCCGGCACGTCCTGCAGCAGTTTTGTCAAATCCAGGTCGGCGTCGAATTCATCGGCCATCTGCGACGCGTCGCCGCCGCCGCCCGCGTAGGCGCCGGCGATGGCAGCATCGAGGTCGCCGCGCGGCAGCACCGTCAGCTGGATCTGGCCGAAACGGCGCGACACTTCGGCAATCGCCGCCGGCGCCGTCGACGCGGCCACCAGCACCTCGACGGGGGCGCCGTCGACGGCGCCGGGCCGGGCCAGCAAGCCGAAATCGCGCGCGTAGGCGTAGGGAAGCAGATTACTCATGACTGTCCCATCACTTCTGCGGCTGCGGCTGTTGCTGCGGTTGTTGCTGATACTGCTGCAGCAGCGACTGCGGCGGCGTGGCCGCGTTGGCCGGCGCGCCTGGCGGCGGCGTCGGCGCCGGCGGCACGGGGCGCGTCACCATGCTGCCGCCCACCGGCTGGCCATCCTGCAGGGCCGGCAGCACGGGCGTGCCCAGGTCTTTCAGCATCAGATTGCCCGACGCCGGCACGGCGGCCGTCTCGGCCGAACGCATGTAGTCGTAGCGGTCGGCCGCCAGGCTGCCGCTCTGCTCCTTGTTGCGCACGATGACGGGGCGCAGGAAGATCATCAGATTGGTTTTCTTGCGCTCGCGCGTCTGGTACTTGAACAGGTTGCCGATCAGGGGAATGTCGCCCAGGCCGCGCACTTTTTCCGCGTTGTCGCCCGTGCTGTCCTCGATCAGGCCGCCCAGGACGATGATCTGGCCATCGTCGGCCAGCACATTGTTTTCGATCACGCGGTTGTTGATGGTGATGCCGCTGACGGCCGTCGAGGTGGACTTGTCCACGCTCGACGTCTCGTGATAGATGCCCAGCTTGATCGTGCCGCCTTCGGAAATCTGCGGGCGCACCTTCAGGGTCAGGCCCACTTCCTTGCGGTCGATGGTCTGGAACGGGTTCGTGTTGGTGCCGGCCGTGCTGGTGTACTGGCCCGTCAGGATAGGCACGTTCTGGCCCACCTTGATGGTGGCCAGCTCGTTGTCCAGGGTGATCAGGTTCGGCGTCGACAGGATGTTCGCGTTGCCGTCCGATTCCAGCGCATGCGCCACGGCGCCCAGGCCCAGCGCGCCGTTGATCTGCTTGAAGATGCCCAAGGTCAGGCCGCCCGTCGGCAGCACCTTGCCGCCGCCCAGCGCCAGCTTGGCGATATTGTTGTCGGTGCCGCCGGCGAACGACTGCAGCGCGCCCACGCGGTAGCTGCTGCTGCTGTCGCCGGAAAGCCCCAGCCACTGCACGCCGAACTCGGAGGCCTTGGCCGACGTCACTTCGACGATCAGCGCCTCGATGTAGACCTGGGCGCGACGCACGTCGAGCTGGTCGATCACGGCGCGCAAGTTGCGATAGACAGCCTCGTTGCACGTCAGGATCAGGGTATTGGTGGAGGCGTCGGCCTGGATGAAGCCTGCCGCGCCGCCCGAGGACAGCTGCTGCGGCCCGTTGCTCAGCGAAGCGCCGCCCGTGGTGCCGCTTTGCGTATTGCCGCCCAGGCCAGTGGTGTTCATGCCGCCGCCCTGGTTGTTCTGGTTATTCGTATTCAGGCTGTTGTTGCCCGGCTGCTGCGCCGAAGCGGCCGTGCCGTCCGACGTCACCACCGAACGCAGGGTCTGCGCCAGCTTGGTGGCGTCCGCATTTTTGAGGTACACCACGTGCACGTTGCCCAGCTGCGTGGTGGGCTGGTCCAGCTTCGAGATCAGCGACTTGGCCAGGTTGGCGCGCGCCGCCGATGGCGCGCGCAGCACCAGCGAATTAGTGCGCGGGTCGGCCAGCACGGATACCTTGCCCGCGTCGGCCCCTGCGGCGCCGCCCGCATTGCCGCCTTCCATCAGTTTATTCACCATCGAGGCCAGGTCGGAAGCGATGGCATAGCGCACGGGGATCACGTCCAGGTCCGTCGAGGCGGGCACGTCGAGCGCGGCGATGATCTTCGCCAGGCGCTTGAGGTTATCCGCGTAATCGGTGATCACCAGCGAGTTGTTGCCCGGGTTGGCATTGATCGTGTTGTTCGGCGAAATCAGGGGGCGCAGCACGGCCAGCAGGTTGGCCGACGATTCGTAGTTCAGGTAAAACACCTGGGTGGCGATCTGGTCGCCCTTCACCTGGCTGCTGCCATTGCCCACCTGGGTCGGCACGGATTGCAGTTTGGCGTCCGCTTCCGGCACCACTTTCGCATAGCCGTCGCCGGAAACCACCGCATAGCCTTGCAGGCGCAGGGCCGAGGCCAGCAGCGCGAAGGCTTGCGTCTTGCTGATCGATTTTTCCGACACCAGCGTGATCGTGCCCTTGACGCGCGGGTCGATGACGAAATTGATGTTGGTGTAATGGCCCACGGCCTTGATCACGGATTCGATGTCGGCGCCGACGAAATTGAGCGCCGCTTCATCGCCGGGCGCGGCCCAGACGGGGGCCGGCATGCCGGCCACGGAACAGCACAGCAAGGCGGCGGCCGACAGGCGGCGCAGCGAAAAGGAGAAGGTATGGGGGCTCACGGATGGTTTTTTCATTGTCTGAACTCTAAGGCGATGATGTTTTTTTCGCTATTGCTACGGCGCTGTCCCAGCAAATTCAACAAACTCGCCAAGGTCTCTTCATATCCTGCTGCGGCCTGGGCCTGGCCGGAAAACTGCATGCGCCCCTGTTGCAGGCTGCCGCTGCCGTCGAGCAGCAGCGGTCCTTTGATGGAGCGCAAGGTCAACGTCGCCTGCTGCCCCTGCCAATCGAAATCGAGCTCGTAACTGCCCAGCGGACGCAAGGACGACAGGCGCGACGCCATGTCCGTCATCTGCAGGGTCGTGCGGCCGATGGCGGAAAACTGCTGTTTTTCCAGCGCCAGCTGCAAGGTGCTCCACGACAGGCGCATGCTGCCCGTCGGCGCCACGGTATTCAAGGGCGCGCCCAGGCCGCCCAGGCCGTCGGCCGGCAGCAGCAAGGCCGCCGGGCTGACTTGCCAGTGCGACCACGAGCCGCGCAAATTGACGGCCTGCGACAGCGCCTGCGCATTCTGCAATTCCACGTCCACCGATCCCCACAGCACGGATGGCGAAATGCGCCAGCTGAAGCGCCCCGGCAGCAGCGGCGTCACGGCGCCATTCGCGCTGGCCGCCCCGCCGATAAAGGCCGAGCCGCGCCACAGGGTACCTTGCGCGTCGCCCAAGGTCAAACGTCCGCCCGTCTGCTTTTCCACGAGACTGGCGACCCAGCCGGCCGGGAAAAACACCAGCAGGGTGACGCAGACGCTGACGATGATGGCCAGCAGCCAGCCTAGCAGGCGCATCATCGCGCCGCGCCCGGGCTCTGGTGCAGGGTCAGGCTGGCGTCGACCAGCCCCGCCTTGCCCTGCGCCGTGATCTTCGCTTCCTGCACCGCCACGCGGCCTTCGCGGCGCAAGCCGTCGAGCCACAGCATGACGCTGGCGAACGGCACGCCGTTCAGCTGCACGCGCGCATACTCTCCCGTCAGCGACAGCGATTGCGGCGCCAGGCCGCGCGCCTTCAGCGACGCGTCGAGGCTGTCACGGCTCATGCTTGCCACCTGTACGGGCGCCTGGCGCGCCAGCTCGCCCGCTTCGCGCGCCAGCGCCTGCAGCTGGGCCGCATTCTGGCGCAGCTCGGGCAAGCTCTTTTGCAAGGCGATGCGGCCCGTCCAGGCCGGCTCGAAGAAGACGGCGTAGACGAGGGCCAGCCCCGCCACCACGCCGCCGATGCTCAAGAGCTTGCGCTCCTGCGGCGTGCGCTCGGCCCAGAAGGCCTGCACGGCCTGCTGCTGCCCCGCCCACGTGGCGCGCGCCTTGTTGACTGCTGCACTCATGTTTTTGCTCCCGTGGCCGGCGTGATCTTCCACACGCCCGGCGCCGTTTCATTCAAGGCCAGCTTGCGCGCGGCCAGGCCGTCGCGCACCTGCGCCTGGGCGCTGGCGTCGACCATGTCCGGTTTCAGTTTGACGATCAAGCTGCGCTCGCGGTATTCCAGCGAGGCCACCACGCCGCGCCCGGCCAGGCCGCCCAGCGCCTCGCCCAGCGCCGCGCTCATGCTGGTGAAGTCATCCATGCTCGCTTGGCCGCCCTGCAGGCGGGCGGCGGCGATATTGCGCCGCATCTGCTCCGCTTCCAGGCCATACACGGGCGCTTCGTTCGGATACGCGGCCTTGAAGGTTTGCTGCATCGAGGTGCGCACGGTGGCGGCCTCGCGCTTCAAGCGCATCCATTCGATATTCATGCCGGCCAGGTTGACGATCACGGCCAGCAGCGCCAGGCGCAGCGGCCAGCGCCAGCGGCGCCATTCGGTGGCCGAGCCCGTCGCCGTGCCCATGGCAGCGGCCAGGTCCAGTCCCGCGCCCCTGGCGCCGGCGATCCAGTGCGCCCAGTGGTCCGGTTCCACCGTCACGCCGTCCATGCCGGCGGCCAGTTGTTGATATTGCGCAAGCTCGGCCTGCGCCACGTAGACCGTCAGAGGCACGTCGCCGGCAAACGCGCGCGTCGTCAGCAAGGCCTGTTGCGGCTGGGCCGGTAACACCAGGCCCAGGCCCTCTTGCGGCGCCTGGCGCAAGGCCAGCTCCAGGCCATTGCCGCTGGCCTGCAGGGCGGCCGTCACGCTGCCCGGCTGCAAGGGCAGGCACAGCTGCGACGGCAGCAGCGCCACCTTGCGCGCGCCCTGCGCCAGCAAGGCTTTCACCAGTACCTCGGCCCAGGCGCGCTGCGCCACGGCCACCGTGCGCATGCCGGCGGCATCGGGCGCGCCGGCGGCCAGCAGGCAATCCTGGGTGTCGCCGAGGATATGTTCTTCCACCAGGCCCGGCAAGGCCGCGCGCAGGCGGGCGCCGGCCAGCGGCGGCGTTTTCAGGCGCAGCAAGGTCACGTCGGCCGCGGCCAGCAGCAGCACCACCTGCTTCGCGCCGGCGATCAGCTGGCCCAGGCTGCCCAGCGGCGCGCTGCCTTGCTGCAGCAGGGCGCCGCCGTCGCCGGCCAGCACGAAGGAGCAGGCAGGCGCGCTGTCGGTGGACGCCTTGGCCGGGTGACGGATATACAATATTGTCAAAGTGACTCGCTTTCAGCTGTTAATTTTCCCGCAACCAGACCAGGCTGGTGGTGCGCTGCGGATCCGTTTTTCGATTGATGAGCGCCACGGCATCGAGGGCGGCACGGTCCAGCCGCACGCGGATGACGGTAAGGAAATAGCGGCTCTTCACATCGAGTTCCACGCCTTCAATCAGTTCAGCATTAATATTATTCTGGAAATTTGCTTTATCGACAAACTTTTTGCGCGGATTGCTCAAGGTCAGGGCACTGGCCTCGGACAGCGACATCATCGTCACGGCCGCCAGCACCTCGGCCGGGGCCGTATTCACGTTGACTCCCGTGATCTCCGGCAAGATGATGACGACATCGCGCAGCTGCTCGATCATCTGCGGCGTATAGCCGGGCACGGCCAGCAAATCCTCGACCTGGGTGAACGCCACCGGCTCGCTGCTGCCGCCCGTGGCGGGCGCGGCCACGGGCGTCTTGCCGTCGTTACCACTGTCGGCAGCGCGTGGCTTCGGCCGCGCGCGCAGCACGGCGTCGGCCGTCGCTTGCGCCAGGCCGCTATCGAGTTTCATGTTTGACAGCAGACGCTGGTAGGCCAGCACCTGTTTCGGATTGATGCTGCCCGTGGCGTCGACCAGGTTGGTGATATTGAAACGCGCCTGCGCATCGAGCGCGCGGCCCGAGACGGTGGCGTCGAATTTTTCCGTGTCGACCTTTTCGCGGTCCACGTAATCGTCGAGCCGCGCTTCCTCGATGGGCGTGGCCCACACGCCGTCGGCCGCCGTCAGCATGGGATTGTCCTGGCGCAACCAGAAGCGGGCGAAGTCGACCATGCCGCGCATGGCCCACTGCGTCTGCAGGCGCAAGCGCTGGTTTTCCATCGAGCGCACCTGCACCTGCTGCTGCCAGAACAGGCTGGCGACGACGGTGATGGCCAGCGCCGTCAGCAGCAAGGCCGTGATGACGGCCACGCCGCGCTGGCGCGAGGGGAACTTGAAGCGCGTCATCCCGGCCCCAATAAAAAGACTTTGGACAGGCCCGCGTCCTGGCCCGGCATTTGCAAGGTCACTTCCAGGCCCGGCACCTGGGTGGAGATGGTGGCGCCCGCCGTCAGCACGTTCCAGGCGCCATTGCTCCAGCCGCGCATGACCATGCTGTCGACGCCCTGCATCAGGGCCACGTCGGCGCTGGAGGTATCGGTATCGTCGCGCGCCGCCTGCCACAGGGTGTCGAGCACGGCCAGGTCGCGCGTGCCGTTCGACTCGCGCCGCGTCAGCACGCCGCCGCGCAGCCGGTAAGTGACCACTTGCAACTGTTGCGGCTCCTGCTCCGAGGCGGCCAGGCGCACCAGGGTCAGGCGGTCATTTTCCGCCGACAGGTTGATGCGGCCGTTCAGCAGGCTGTTGTTCAGCCCGGCGCCGGCCAGGTGGTCGCAATCGCTCTGCATCTGGGCAAACGCCAGCTGCATGCCGCGCGCCTGCTCCAGCTGGCTGGTCAGCACTTCGCGCGAGCGCATGATGCTGTCCAGGCCGCGCCAGCCCAGCACGGCGACCATGGCCAGGATGCCGATGGCCACGAGCAGCTCGATCAGGGTGAAACCCGCGGCAGGGACAGGGCGGCGCAGCATCAGTCGTTAAAGGAAAGCAAGACCAGGCGCACGATGCGCCGGGCCGGGTACTGTGCGTCATAGACGTTGACGCGCACTTGGCGGATGCGGGGATTCGGCGTGGCCACCACTTCCTCCTCGCAAATGAGTTTTAAATCGCCCTGCGGGCAGTCGACCGTGCGCTTGCCCGTCTGCGGGAACGTCTTTGCCAGGCGCAGCCGCACCAAATGGTTTTCCGCCGACCAGGTGGCCATCATGGCGCTGCGCAAGCCGTCGCTGTTCTGCGTCAGGCTGCCGACGGCGCGCAAGGACGCGCCCAGGGCCGTGCCGACGATGACGAGGGCGACCAGGACTTCCAGCAAAGTGAAGCCGCGCTGGCGGCCATGACGTGGGAGCCGCATCATTGCTCGACCGTGAAGTGGCCGATGCCGTCGGCGCGGATGGCCACGCTGCGCTCGCCGCTGGCCAGGGTCAGGACAAAAGGCTTGTCGACCGGTTCGCGGCCGAAGATGATGCGCAGCGGCTGGGCCACGCTGTTCGAGGGCTGCACGCTGAGCAGCATGGGCGTGTTGGCAAACGCGCGCTCGCGCAGCAAATCGTCCTGCGTCACGGGTTGCCACAGCTTTTCATTGAGGACCAGGAAACGGTATTGATTTTCGTCAGCCTCGAACGCCACCTGCCGGCTGCGCACGATGGCTTCATCGCGCGCCAGCTGCAGCAGCAGCGCGATGCGTTCGGCTTCCTTTTGCAAGGCTTGCTGGCCATTCGGCATGGCGTTCAGCGACACCAGGCCCAGGGTCACGCCGATGATGACCATCACCACCAGCAATTCGATCAGCGTGAAGCCGCTGGCGCGTGGCCGGGGCGGTGCGCGACCGGTGGTCATGGCTGGCATGCAATGGAAAACTTACAGTTCCCAGGAACCGATATCGGCATCGTCGCCGCTACCGCCAGGCTGGCCGTCGGCGCCCAGCGAAATGATGTCGACTTCGCCTTTCACGCCCGGCGACAGGAACTGGTACGGGTTGCCCCATGGGTCCTTCGGCATTTTTTCCAGGTAACCGCCTGCCTTCCAGCCATTCGCGGCCGGTCCCGTGGTCGGTTTCTCGATCAGCGCCTGCAAGCCCTGTTCCGTCGTCGGGTAGCGCTGGTTATCCAGGCGATACAGTTTCAAGGCTTGCATCACGGTAGCGATATCGACTTTCGCCGCCGCCACTTTCGACTCGCCCGTGCGGGCGATCAGCTTGGGCACCACCAGCGACGCGAGGATACCCATGATCACCACCACGACCATGATTTCGATCAAAGTGAAGCCGCGCGCGCGGCGCTGGCGTATCGGATGGTTTGCTGCGTTTTGCATAAGAAAGAGAGAAGAAGGTGAGTAATGAGTGCAGAGTATAAAGCGGAAATATGACAAAGCCTGTCATATAGGGAAAAATTTGTGCGGGGGCTGTCAGGCCGGCAAGACCACTTCGCCGCAAACGGCGCAGCCGGGGTCGCGCGCGACGCGCATGCTGCTCCATTCCATGTGCAAGCCGTCGAGCAGCAGCAGCCGTCCGGCCAAGGACTCTCCCACGCGCATGATCAGCTTCAAGGCCTCGGCCGCCTGCATGGCGCCCACCACGCCCACCAGCGGCGCGAACACGCCCATGGTCGAGCACGCCTCGTCCGTGAACTGCTGTTCCTGCGGAAACAGGCAGGAATAGCACGGTTGCGTGCCCGTGCGCGGGTCGAACACGCTCACTTGCCCGTCGAAACGGATCACGGCGCCCGACACCAGCGGCACCCTGGCCGCCACGCAGGCGCGGTTGACGGCGTGGCGCGTGGCGAAGTTGTCGGTGCAGTCGAGCACCACCGTGGCGGAGCAGACCAGTTCGGCCAGGCGCGCGCCGTCGAGGCGCTCCTGCAAGGCGACGATATCGATCTCGGGATTGATCCCGGTCAAGGTTTCGCGCGCCGACAGCACTTTCGGCTGGCCCACGCGCTGCGTGGTGTGGGCGATCTGGCGCTGCAGATTGGTCAGGTCGACCGTGTCGTCATCGACCAGGGTCAGCTTGCCGACGCCACTGGCGGCCAGGTACATGGCCGCGGGCGAGCCGAGTCCGCCCGCGCCGATCACCAGCACATGCGCGTCGAGCAAGGCTTGCTGGCCTTCGATGCCGATCTGGTCCAGCAGGATATGGCGCGAATAGCGCAGCAGCTGATTGTCGTTCATGGCGGCGACTACGGTTTTTGCACAGGAATCTTCTTGTCGTCCGCCTTGATGTCGGAAGCGATTTCCGGCTTGGCGCCGATCTTCTCCACCTTCGCATCGGCCTTGGCCAGCTGCACCGGCAAGCCCTGGAAGTGGTTCAAGGCTTGCTGCAGCTGGAAATCGTCCTTGGCGCCGTATTCGAGCGGCTTGCGCTTTTTCGCCGTGGCGATCAGGCGCTGCTCTTCTTCCAGCTGATCCTGCATGCCTTCCATGGTCGGCTTGGCCGCTTCCGGCTTGCCATCGTTGCTGCTCAAGTGTTTTTCCAGGTCCGCCTCGCGGATGCGCAGGCTGTTCCAGCCATCGCCTTCGGCCGTTTCATCGACCAGCAAGTCGGGCACGATGCCGCGCGCCTGGATGGCCCGGCCTTTCGGCGTGTAGTAGCGGGCCGTCGTCAGCTTGACGGCCGTGTCGGCCGTGATCTGGCGCAAGGTTTGCACGGAACCCTTGCCGAACGTCTGCGTGCCGATGACGGTGGCGCGCTGGTAATCCTGCAGGGCGCCGGCGACGATTTCCGAGGCGGACGCGGAACCGGCATTGACCAGCACCACCAGCGGCACGGTTTTCAGCGCGGCCGGCAACTTGGCCAGCGGGTCGGCCCTGGCGCCGGGTGCGGCATAGAATTCACGGCGGCCGTAAAACACCTGTTTCGACTCGGGCAACTGGCCCTTGGTGGAAACGATCACGGAATTGCCCGGAAGAAACGCTGTCGCCACGCCGATGGCGCCCGGCACGACGCCACCGGGATCGTTGCGCAAGTCCAGCACCAGGCCCTTGAGCTTGGGGTCTTGCGCATACAGCGCGTTGATCTTTTTGACCATGTCATCGACGGTCGGTTCCTGGAACTGGGCGATGCGCAGCCAGGCATAGCCGGGCGCGACCATCTTGGCCTTCACGCTTTGCACGCGGATTTCCTCGCGCACGATGGGAAAGACCAGCGGCTTGCTTTCGCCCTTGCGCGACATCGTCAGCACCAGCTTGGTGCCCGGCTGGCCGCGCATCTTCTTGATGACCTCTTCCAGCTGCAAGCCTTTCAGCGGGATATTGTCGAGGCGGGTGATCAGGTCGCCCGCCAGGATGCCGGCCTTGGCGGCAGGGCTGTCCTCGATGGGCGAGACGACTTTCACGTAGCCGTCTTCCATGCTCACTTCGATGCCGATGCCGACAAACTTGCCTTGCACGCTTTCGCGCATTTCCTTGAAGGCATTTTTATCCAGATACACGGAGTGCGGGTCCAAGGACGAGACCATGCCGGAAATGGCTTCCGTCAAGAGTTTCTTGTCTTCCACCTTCTCGACGTAATCGGACTTGATCAAGCCGAAGACGTCGGACAGCTGGCGCAGCTCGTCGAGCGGCAGCGGGGCATTCGTGATTTTTTGCGCCACGGCCGGGAACTGCAGCGACATGCCGATGCCGGCCAGGACGCCCAGACCGATCAGGCCGATACTTTTGACTTTGATACCCATGTATTCTTCGCAATCTACAAATTCGCTGCCGCAGCAATGGTGGGAACTGAATTAAAACTTCACCCAGGTGGCGGGGTCGAAGGCGCGGCCCTGATGACGCAATTCAAAGTATAGCCCCGATTCCTCGTTGCCGCCGCTGTTGCCCGCGCTGGCAATGGCGTCGCCGCCCTTGACGGCATCGCCCACGCGTTTCAGCAGCGACTGGTTATTGCCATAAATACTCATGTACTGGCCGCCGTGGTCGACGATGATCAGATTGCCGAAACCGCGCAGCCAGTCGGAAAACACGACCCGGCCGCCGGCGATGGCGTGGATCTCGCTGCCTTCGCCCGTGCGGATGAACACGCCCTTCCAGCTGGGGCCGTCACCGCGCTTGCTGCCGAAGCGGGCGGCGATCTTGCCCGCCACGGGGGCGCGCAGCTGCCCTTTCATGCTGGCAAAGGCGCCGGCCGGCGCGGCCGGGCCCAGGCTCGGGCGGTCCGGCTCAGGTTCCGGCTTGGGTTCCGGTTTCGGCGTCACCTTCGCCACTTGCGGCGGCTCGTCGTCGTCGATCGGTTCCAGTTTCACGGGCGGCGGTGGCGGCGTCTGCGGCTTGATCTTGCCCGATTTGTTTTGTTGTTCTTTCGCAAGACGTTCGCGTTCGGCCTGCGCCTGGGCGGCCTTGGCGCGCGCGGCCAGCAGGCGTTCGCGTTTTTCCGCCGCGATCTTGGCGTCGGCGGCCGCTTTGGCGGCGGCGCGTTGCTCGGCCAGCAATTGCTGGCGTTTCTTTTCGGCCGCGGCGGCGGCGGCTTGCTCTTCGATCAGTTTTGCCAGCTTGTCGACCAGGTTGCCCATGCGCTGTTCGTCGCGCTCGACATTGCCCACTTCCTTGCGCTGCGCCACCAAGCGCTGCGACAAGCTCGTCAGCAAGGCGGCGCGGCGCGCCTTCTCCTGCACCAGCAGAGCCTTCTGGTCGCGCTCTTCCTGCGCGATTTCTTCCAGCTCATCCTTGGCGTTCTGCACCTCCGCCTGGTTTTTCTCCACGGCAAGCAAGTTGGCGCGCAAGGCTTCCAGCAGGCGCGCCTGCGCCTGCGACACATACGCCATCAATTGCAAGTCGCGGTTGATGCGGTTCGGGTTATCGCCCGACAAGAGCAGCTTGATGCGGTCTTCGTTGCCGGCGACATATTGTTCACGCAGCAACTTCGACAGCTGCGTCTTCTGTTTCTCGACGGTGGCCGTCAATTGCTGGTGCTCTTGCCCCAGCGCATTGAGTTTCACGCCCGTCTCGCTTTGCTCCTGCGCCAGGTCGCGCAGGGCGCGGTTGGCGTTGGAAATGGCCTCTTCCGACTCGGCCAGGGTATCGGCCGCGTCATCCTTGGCGCTTTCCGTGCGGCTGATGTCGCGCTTGAGCGCCGTCAGCTTTTGTTGCAATCCAGCACGTTGTGCTTCCGCGGCCGCCTTCTGCTTGCTGCGTTCGGTGGGCTTGGCGCCCTGCGCGGCACCGCTGGAAAGCAGCAGCGCCAGGCACAGCATGGCGCCGGCGCGCCACGCCGGCAGGGGTCGTTCAGCAGAGGGGGCGATGGCTGTGCCGCGGAAGAAAGACGACAAGTTACTTGGCCTTCCCTTGGTTCGCCACGGCAGCTTGCGCTGCCGCGATCGCTGCCGGGTCGCCCAGGTAGTAATGACGGATCGGTTTCAAGTCGGCGTCCAGTTCATACACGAGCGGCTGGCCGTTCGGGATGTTCAGGCCGACGATATCGCTGTCGCTGATGCCGTCGAGCATCTTGATCAGCGCGCGCAGGCTGTTGCCGTGGGCCGAAATGATAATTTTCTTGCCGGCGCGGATGGCCGGGGCGATTTCCTCGTCCCAGGCCGGCATCACGCGCGCCACGGTGTCTTTCAGGCATTCGGTCAGGGGGATAGCCGCTTGCGGCAAGCCGGCATAGCGCGGATCGTTGAACGAGGCACGGTCATCGTTCGCTTCCAGCGGCGGCGGCGGGGTGTCGTAGCTGCGGCGCCATACCAATACTTGCTCGTCGCCATACTTGGCGGCTGTCTCGCCCTTGTCCAGGCCTTGCAGGGCGCCGTAGTGGCGCTCGTTCAAGCGCCAGTCGTTCTTGATCGGCAAATACATCATGTCCATCTCGTCGAGCGCCAGCCACAGGGTGCGGATGGCGCGCTTCAGGACGGAAGTGTAGGCCACGTCGAACGTAAAACCTTCCTGCTTGAGGATCTGGCCGGCGGCCTTGGCTTCGTTGACGCCCTTTTCCGTCAGATCGACGTCGGTCCAGCCGGTGAAGCGGTTATCGAGGTTCCAGGTGGACTCGCCGTGACGCATGAAAACGATTTTGTACATAGTTCTATCTTCTCAAGGGGTTCAAATCAAAAAAGCAAAACGTAAAAAGACCTCGTCCAGCTTCTATTTTATAATGCGCGGATTGACTTAAACCATTGGACCCTACGTGAAATTCATTATCGACCACATTTTTCTGTTTGCCATCGTCATTATTTCCGGCGGCGCCCTCCTCTGGCCACTGCTGTCGATGCGCGGCAAGCGCGCGACCGTGCTGGAAGTCACGCAACTGATCAACCGTGGCAAGACTGTCATCGTCGACGTGCGCAACGCGGAAGAATTCGCCACGGGCCACTTGCCTGACGCAAAAAATATTCCCCTGCCGGAACTGGCAAAACGCCTGGGCGAGCTGGAAAAATTCAAAACGCGCCCCATTGTAGTGGTTTGCCAGAAAGGTTCGCGTTCGGCAACCGCCGTCGGCCTGCTGGGCAAAGCCGGTTTCGCTGAGGCAACGAGCCTGGAAGGCGGCCTCGACGAATGGAAAAAGCAAGGTTTGCCATTGAAAACCTTGTCGCTGGCGAAATAAGCCGGCCTTAACTGAAGGAATCATCATGACCGTACCAGTAATTGTCTATAGCACCGCCGTGTGCCCGTATTGCGTGCGCGCCGAGCGCCTGTTGGAAGCCAAGGGCGTCGCCGTGCAAAAGATCCGCGTCGACCTCGACCCGGAAGAGCGCATAAAGATGATGGAACGCACGGGCCGCCGCACGGTGCCGCAGATCTATGTGGGCGATACCCACGTGGGCGGATTCGACGATTTGTATGCGCTCGATCAAGCTGGCAAGCTGGACCCCTTGTTAAATGGCACGGCAGCCTGATATAAAGCGGGTTCGAGAAATTGCTTGGTTTTTTGTCGTATTGTTTTGATACAATTGCCCTCGCACCTGATCTGGCCGCGCCTATCCGGCGCGGTTTGAATACCGCAAGCACCATATTTGAACGGTGTGCCGTTCTTGTCCTTTACAACGAAAGCGTTCCATGTCTGACGAAAATCTGCAACCAGTCTTCCAAATCCAACGCGTCTACCTGAAAGACATGTCGCTGGAACAACCAAATTCCCCAGCTATTTTCCTGGAACAAGAAGCACCAGCCATCGAAGTGGCACTGGACGTGGGCGCTGCGCCTCTGGCCGACGGCATCTTCGAAGCCACCGTGACCATCACCGTCACCGCCAAAGTCGGCGAAAAAGTCGCTTTCCTGGTTGAAGGCAAGCAAGCCGGTATCTTCGAAGCACGCAACATTCCTGCTGATCAACTCGATCCACTGCTGGGAATCGGCTGCCCGAACATCATCTACCCTTACCTGCGCGCCAACATCGCCGACGTGATCACCCGTGCCGGCTTCCCGCCAGTGCACTTGGCCGAGATCAACTTCGAAGTGTTCTACCAACAACGTCTGCAAGCTATTGCTGACGCCGCAGCAGCTGCCCCGGCAGCCGACGCGACGACGCACTAAGCTTCAGGCAAGACCCCGCCAGCCGTCAAGGCTGGCCTGACACGGCGGCCTGGCCGCCGTGTTTCGTTAAGGTTCAAAAATATCATGTTGAAAAGTGCGCTCTTGAGCAAGTTCCGCTGGATGGCCGGCGCCGTGCTGCTGCTGGCGACCGCCGCCAGTCACGCCGTCGATTTCAAAACGGTGGGCGCGGCTCCCGTGATCCTGTACGACGCGCCATCCGCCAAGGGCGGCAAGCTGTACGTGGCGCCACGCGGCATGCCGCTGGAAATCGTGCTCAGCTACGGCGAATGGGTCAAGGTACGCGACGCCAGCGGCGAAATGGCCTGGACGGAAGCCAAGGGCCTGTCCGCCAAGCGCAACGTCGTGGCGCGCGCCGCGAACCTCAAGGTTCGCGCCAGCCCCGACGACACCGCCTCCCCCATCATCCTCGTCGACAAGGGCGTGCTGCTGGAAATGAGCGAGCAGCCGAGCTCCAACTGGGTCAAGGTCCGCCACAAGGATGGCCAGAGCGGCTACGTCAAGACCAGCGAAGTGTGGGGCCTGTAAGCACCGCCAGATTCATCCGGGCAGCGGCCAGCCGCGCCGCGCCCCTCCCCCTGCCAGACTGAGGTCGCATGCAAGTTTCTCCCGATACATCTCCCGCCGCCATGGCGCTCCCCCGCAAGATCACCATCCTCGGCGCCGGCGCCTGGGGCACGGCCGTGGCCATGGCCCTGGCCGGCCGCCACGACGTGCTGCTGTGGGGCCGCAACGGCGACGCCATGGCGGCCATGGCCGCCAGCGGCGAAAACAGCTATCTGCCCGGCTTCCCCTTGCCGCCGCAACTGCGCATCAGCGCCGATTTCGACGCCGCCGTCGCGCATGCCGGTGGCGAACACGGCATCCTGATCGCCGCCTGCCCCGTGGCGGGCTTGCGGCCCATGCTGCAGCAATTGAAAGACAAGGCCATCGGCAACCTGGTGTGGCTGTGCAAGGGCTTTGAAGGCGGCACGGGCTTGTTGCCGCACCAGATCGTGCAGGAAGTACTCGGCGACAATATCCCCGGCGGCGCCCTGTCCGGCCCCTCGTTCGCGCAGGAAGTGGCGCGCGGCTTGCCGTGCGCGCTGACCATCGCCTCGCACAGCGCGGCCTTGCGCAGCGCCGTCGTCTCGGCCTTGCATGGCGGCACCATCCGCGTGTATGCGAGCGACGACCTGGTGGGCGTGGAAGTGGGCGGCGCCGTCAAGAACGTGCTGGCGATCGCCACGGGCGTGGCCGACGGCCTGGGCCTGGGCTTGAATGCGCGCGCCGCGCTGATCACGCGGGGCCTGGCGGAAATCACGCGCCTGGGCACGGCCTTGGGTGGCCAGACGGAAACGTTCATGGGCTTGACGGGCATGGGCGACCTGATTCTGACGTGCACGGGCGACCTGTCGCGCAACCGCCGCGTCGGCCTTGGCCTGGCGCAAGGCAAGGCGCTGGACACCATCGTGGCCGAGCTGGGTCACGTGGCCGAAGGCGTGCCGTGCGCCAAGGCCGTGCGCGAACTGGCGCGCCGCATGGGCGTCGAGATGCCGATCACCAACGCGGTGGCCGGCGTGCTGTTCGATGGCGATTTGCCGCACGTGATGGTGCAGCAGCTGCTGTCGCGCGATCCGCGCGCCGAGGCGGCTTGACAGGGAAAACCTAGCGTCCCGCCTTGTGCATGAGTATGGTCAGTAATAACAGGCTGTCTTCGCGCGCGGCCAAAGCGTGCGCCTGGCCGCCGAGCAGGTACAGCATCTGCCCCGGCCCCAGCAGGTGCACGCCGCCATGCGCCGTCACCGCCACCTGCCCCTGCAGGCACAGCAAGGTGATTTCGCCGAGCACATGATGCTCGGGCATGGTCTTGCCCTTGGGCATGCACATACGGATCAGTTCCAGCTCATCCGTCTTGGCCAGCGCGATGGCGGAAAACTGCGACAGGTCGTCGCCGTCCCTGCGCAGCACCTCGATCACCTGTCCTGAACTTGCGTGTTCCAGTGCCATCATGTGCTCCTTCCGCAATTACTCGGTGACTTCCTCCGGCTCTTTCGCGCCGCGCATCCACTCGACCAGCGGCCACGCATCCTTCAAGCCTTCCGCCAGGGTCGGCAGCAGTTTCTCGGGTTCGTTCACGGGCAGCGGTATTTCGGTCCAGACAAAAAAGCTCTTCAGCTTGATGAATTCGATATGTTCGGCGTCCGCCTCGAAGCCCTTGGGCGGGCGCTGCAACTTGCCCTCGTTCTGGATGGTGCCGAAACGGGCTTTCAAACGCTTATTTTTCAGCACTTTGGAAAACCCTGGCGCGTCGTTGAGCATATGCTCGCGCAGCGCCTTCAGGCGCCCGGGCGGCGGCATGTATTCGCCGGCGCCGAACAGCAAGTTGCCCTGGCCATCGATCTGCAGGTAATACGTGGGACCGCCCGCCTTGCTGGGACGGCGCATGTCGTTCGGCGCGATGGCGGCCGAAAAGCGCGTTTTATACGGGCTTTTATCGTGCGCAAAACGCACGTCGCGGTTGATGCGGAACAAGGCCTTCTTCGGATTGCAGTACTTCACGGCCGGGTCAAACTTGCCCAGCTCGCCTATCAGCGACGTCACCAGCGCAAGGAATTCCTCGCGCAGGATGTCGTAGCGGGGCTTGTTCATGACAAACCAGGGACGGTTGTTGTTGTCGCTCAGTTCACGTAAAAATTGGGTCAAGTCACGCACATGCATGTGTCAAATTCCGATCAGCAACTATTTGGAAAGCTCTTTCGGGAGGGGGCGCTTGCCCACCATCACGTCGAGCGCCGCTTCGCGATTCTTGCGCAGCACCGTCATTTTAGCTTTTCCGCCGGGCGGCAGTTGGGCGATCAGGTTCAGCATTTCCGTCGTGTCGCCGACGGGCTTGCCTTCCACCGTCAGCAGGATGTCGCCGGGCACGATGCCCGCCTTGTCGGCCGGGCCGTTGCGCACCACGCCGGCGATGATGGCGCCGCTGCTGCGCTGCAAGTTGAAGCTTTGCGCCAGCTCGGGCGTGATGTCCTGCGTTTCCACGCCGATCCAGCCGCGCACCACGTGGCCATCCTTGATGATGGCTTCCATCACGGTTTTCGCCGTCGAGACGGGAATGGCGAAGCCGATGCCGACGGAGCCGCCGCTTTGCGAGTAGATCGCCGTATTGATGCCGATCAAGTTGCCGCGCGTATCGACCAGGGCGCCGCCCGAATTGCCGAAGTTAATCGCCGCATCCGTCTGGATGAAATTTTCAAAGCTGTTGATGTGCAGGTTGTTGCGGCCCAGGGCGGAGATGATGCCCATGGTCACCGTCTGGCCCACGCCGAAGGGGTTGCCGATGGCCAGCACCACGTCGCCCACGCGCGCCAATTCCGACTGGCCCAGCACGATGACGGGCAGCTTGTCGAGGTTGATCTTGATCACGGCCAGGTCCGTTTCCGGGTCCAGGCCCACCACCTTGGCGGGCGCCTTGCGGCCATCCGTGAGCACGACTTCGATTTCGTCGGCGCCTTCGACCACGTGGTTGTTGGTCAGCACATAGCCTTCATGGCTGACGATGACGCCCGAACCGAGGCTGTTTTTCAAGTCGTCGTCATCCTCGCCGTCCGGGTCGCGGTCGCCGAAGAAACGTTTGAAGAAGGGATCGCGCGCCAGCGGATGGGCGCCGCGCTTGGGTACTTGCAGGGTGAGGATGTTGACGACGGCGGGCATGGCGCGCGCCGCCGCGTCGCGGTAGGAACCGGGCGCCAGGCTGCTGGACGCCGTTTCCACCACGGGCACCGGTTTAGTCGGAGAGCCCAGTTGCTGTACCCGGCTGGCCGGGCGCAGCGCGCCGTACACAAAGTACAGCGCCAACGCGATCGTCACGGTTTGCGCAAACAATAACCAGAATCGTCGCATAACACTCCACCCAGGTCAGCCGGCCGGTGCCGGAACGACTTATTTTGCCAGATCGTTGCTATTCTGTCCGTTCTTCTGCAGGGAGTCGCGGATTTCACGCAGCAGCACGATGTCTTCCGGCGTGGCCGGTGCCGGCGCCGGCGCGACCGGTTCGCTGCGACGGGCCTTGTTCATCAGGCGCACCATCTGGAAGATGATGAAGGCCAGAATGACGAAGTTGAGCAAAATGGTCAAAAAATTGCCGTAGGCCAGCACGGCGCCCGCCTTTTTCGCTTCCACCAGGGTCAGGGTCGTCGCCTGGCCATTCAGGGGCAGGTAGTAATTGGCGAAATCGAGGCCGCCGAAAATGCGGCCGATGGGCGGCATGATCACGTCTTGCACCAGGGAATCGACAATCTTGCCGAAGGCACCACCGATAATGACACCGACCGCCAGATCGACGACGTTACCCTTCATTGCAAATTCTTTAAATTCTTGCATCATTGCCATGAAATTTCTCCTTCGGATATGTATAAAAAACATGCCGATCATACTATTGATTCCTGGGCACACCAACTTGTGGTTGCCGGCGAGACCAATTCCGGCACAGCCGCGCGCATCTAGTTCGAAAGAACTAGCCACCTCCTGCAAAAGTATATAAATTATGGTACAAGCAACGTTTTTGTTTTATTCGTTGTTTGCTTCACTTATAATTTGCGGTTGCCAGAAGCGGCTTTTTCGCTTCCGGATAATCAACAAGAAACTGGCATGGGCTGCGCCATAGTCCGAAGTTCCGCAGGGATGTTGCCACTTTACCGTACGAAGATGCGGGTTGCGGCAATCAGTGGGAAAGAGCTTCGGCGACGGGTTTTTCGCGGCTGCCACTCATAATAAAGATTCGCATTTTGACTGATTGGGGTTTGCATGAGTAACGAAAAGCAGGTCGATTCAGGCCGTCGCGGCTTGCTCGTCGCCACGTGCGCGGCGGGCAGTGTAGTTGGATTGGCAACCGCGGGAGCCTTGGTAAGCACCTTCCAGCCGTCGGAGCGCGCGAAAGCGGCTGGCGCGCCGGTCGAAGTAGACATCACCACCTTGCAACCCGGCGAAATGCGCACCGTCGAATGGCGCGGCAAGCCGGTCTGGATCCTGAAGCGCACGCCGGAAATGATCGCGTCGCTCAAGCAAACCGATGGCAAGGTCGCCGATGCCAATTCCCAACGCAATCCCGCCGAATTCACGCCCGAATACTGCATGAACGAGGCGCGTTCCATCAAGCCTGAAATTCTCGTCGCCGTCGGCATCTGCACCCACCTGGGCTGCTCCCCTTCCTCGAAATTTACCCCCGGCCCGCAACCGTCGCTGCCCGATGACTGGGAAGGCGGCTTCCTGTGCCCTTGCCATGGCTCCACCTTCGACATGGCTGGCCGCGTGTTCAAGAACAAGCCGGCGCCGGACAACCTGCAAGTGCCGCGCCATATGTACCTGAGCGACACCAAATTGCTGATAGGTAAAGACGAGAAAGGCGAGGCTTGATCATGGCTGCTTTCAAAGAAACGAAATTCCCGGCAGACGCTCCCGTCGCCGAAAAAGCGCTGGGCTGGGTCGATGACCGCTTTCCCCTGACCAAGCTGTGGAACGACCAATGGGGCAAGTACTACGCCCCGAAAAACTTCAACTTCTGGTACATCTTCGGTTCGCTGGCCATGCTGGTGCTGGTGCTGCAGATCGTCACCGGCATCTTCCTGACCATGCACTACAAACCGGATGCGGCCCTGGCCTTCAATTCCGTCGAGTACATCATGCGCGAAGTGCCGTGGGGCTGGCTGGTGCGCTACATGCACTCGACGGGCGCCTCGGCCTTCTTCATCATCGTCTACCTGCACATGACGCGCGGCCTGCTGTACGGCTCGTACCGCAAGCCACGTGAACTGATCTGGCTGTTCGGTTTCGCCATCTTCCTGTGCCTGATGGCCGAAGCGTTCTTCGGCTACCTGTTGCCATGGGGCCAGATGTCGTACTGGGGCGCACAAGTGATCGTCAACCTGTTTGGCGCCATCCCGCTGATCGGCCCTGACCTGTCGCTGTGGATCCGCGGCGACTACGTCGTTTCCGACGCGACCCTGAACCGCTTCTTCGCCTTCCACGTGATCGCCATCCCGCTGGTACTGCTGGGCCTGGTTGCAGCGCACTTGATCGCCCTGCATGAAGTCGGTTCGAGCAATCCGGACGGCATCGAAGTGAAGGAAAACCTGGGCGCCGACGGCCACCCGGTCGATTCGATTCCTTCGCACCCGTACTACACCGTGCACGATTTGTTCGGCGTCTCGATCTTCCTCGTCATTTTCAGCGCCGTCGTCTTCTTCGCGCCGGAAATGGGCGGTTATTTCCTTGAATACAACAATTTCCTGCCGGGCGATTCGCTGAAGACCCCGCTGCACATCGCGCCAACCTGGTACTTCACGCCGTTCTACTCGGTGCTGCGCGCCACCACGGCCGACTTCATGTACGTGCTGATGGGTGTCGTGGCTGCCTACGTGGTGTTCATCTGGCTCAAGTCGCGCCTGTCGACGACGGTCAAGTCTGCCATCGCCGGCATCGCCATCGTCGCCATCATCGGCATGCTGCCGCAAGTGCTGGACGCGAAATTCTGGGGCGTGGTGTTCTTCGGCGGTTCCGTCGTGATCCTGGCCTTCTTGCCATGGCTCGACCATTCCCCGGTGAAATCGATCCGCTACCGTCCGAACTGGCACAAATATGTGTACGCCATCTTCGGCCTGTCGTTCCTGATCCTCGGCTACCTCGGGACCCAGGCGCCAACGGATACGAAGACCATCGTGTCGCAAGTGTGCACCCTGATTTACTTCAGCTTCTTCCTGTTGATGCCATGGTGGAGTGCAATGGGCAAGTTCAAGACCGTGCCGTCGCGTGTGACGTTTCACCCGCACTAAGCCGCTCTCACGCCACGCTCAAAGGACATACATCATATGAAGATTGCAAAAAAACTGCTCGCCATCCTGGCCTTCGTGCCCGCCATGGCTCTCGCCAGCGAAGGCGGCTTTCCGCTGGACAAGGCTCCTGACCGCCAGACCAACATGGCAGCGCTGCAACATGGCGCCAAATTGTTCGTCAATTATTGCCTGAATTGCCACGCCGCCGTGTCGATGCGCTACAACCGCCTGCGCGACCTGGGCTTGACGGAAGACCAGATCAAGCAGAATCTGTTGTTCTCAGGCGATAAAGTCGGCGACTTGATGACGACGAGCCTGGCACCGCAGGACGCCAAGGCTTTCTTTGGCGTCGTACCGCCGGATTTGTCGGTAATTTCGCGCGCGAAATCATCTTCCGCTGGCACAGGCGGCGACTACCTGTATACTTACCTGCGTACGTTCTATAAAGACGACACTCGTCCGACCGGCTGGAACAACATGGTCGTGCCGAATGTTGCCATGCCGCATGTATTATGGGAATTGCAAGGTGTCCAGTCTGCCAAGTTCGTGGAAGAGAATGATCCGCACGAAGCTGGCAAGAAGATCCACAAATTTGCCGGCTTCGAGCAGGTCAAGCCAGGTACGTTGAACAAGATCGAGTATGACAATGCGGTAGCCGACCTGGTCGGCTACATGGAGTGGATGGCCGAACCGGCACAGCAGACACGCAAGCGCCTGGGCGTGTGGGTGCTGCTGTTCCTGTCGGTCTTTGCTCTGCTGGCATGGCGCCTTAACGCGTCGTTCTGGAAGGAAGTCAAATAAGTGAGGCGCCGGCCATAGGCCGGTTTATGCCTGTTTCTGCGTTGTCCGCATGAGTGGACAAGCGACCTGGGGTGAGCCGTTCGCGGCTTCACCCCCTTTGTTTCTAAGGAACTATAAAAAATGATGGTTCTCTATTCGGGTACAACCTGCCCATTTTCGCAACGCTGCCGCCTGGTCCTGTTTGAAAAAGGCATGGACTTCGAAGTGCGCGACGTCGACCTGTTCAACAAACCGGAAGACATTTCGACCATGAATCCGTATGGCCAGGTGCCTATCCTGGTCGAACGCGAACTGATCCTGTATGAATCGAACATCATCAACGAGTACATCGATGAGCGCTTCCCGCATCCGCAACTGATGCCGGCCGATCCGCTGATGCGCGCCCGCGCGCGCCTGATGCTGTTCAATTTCGAAAAAGAACTGTTCGTGCACGTGCACGTGCTGGAAAGCGAACGCGCCAAGAGCAACGACAAGGCCCACGACAAGGCACGCGCGGAAATCCGCGACCGCCTGACGACCCTGGCGCCGCTGTTCCTGAAAAACAAGTACATGCTGGGCGACGAATTCTCGATGCTCGACGTGGCTGTCGCGCCGCTGCTGTGGCGCCTGGACCACTACGGCATCGAATTGTCGAAGACGGCCGCACCGCTGATGAAATACGCCGAACGCATCTTCTCGCGTCCTGCGTACATCGAAGCGCTGACGCCATCCGAAAAAGTGATGCGTCGTTAAGATATTCCCGGCAAGCAACGCTTGCCGGGACATCTTGAGTCAACTAGCACGCCGTTTGGCTAGTTGCTCTGCCTCATTGAACTACCGGTGCGCCCGCCTCATGCTGACGGGGGCGCTCCCGCCTCACCGTGCCTACCATGTCTGAAATCTCAACCAAACCTTATATGCTGCGCGCCATCTACGAGTGGTGCACCGACAGCGGCTACACGCCTTATCTCGCGGTCAAAGTCGATTCGCGCACCACGGTACCGATGGAATACGTGAAAAAGGGCGAAATCGTGCTCAACATCAGCTTCGGCGCCACCAGCGGCCTGAAGATGGACAACGACGCCATCCGCTTCCACGCCCGCTTTGGCGGCGTCTCGCGCGAAATCTACGTGCCGGTCGACAACGTGATGGCCATCTACGCCAACGAAAACGGCCAGGGCATGGCTTTCGAGCCCGTGCTGGGCAACGATGACCCGGACGCGCAACCGACGGACAGCCCGGCCTCCGCCGACGTCCCGCCACCCGTGCTCGCCCCCGCCGCCAGCGGTCCCACCCTGTCGTCCGTGCCGACCAGCTCCCCCGAACAACGCGACAGCGCCACGCCCGGCGACGACGAGCCACCAAAAAAAGGCGGCCGCCCGACCCTGACACGCATTAAATAGCGTATAATTCGCAACGCGCAGTTTTTGCCGACTTAGCTCATTTGGTAGAGCAGTTGATTTGTAATCATCAGGTGGCCAGTTCGAAACCGGCAGTCGGCACCAGAATTCAGCAGTAAATCAAAGGGTTACCCGCTTCGGCTGGTAGCCCTTTTTTCTTTTCCCACGCCTGCGGAAGCCATCCGGAACACGGACACGCATCGTCATCCAGGTTGACGCATTGCTGCACCGCGTAATGACGTCCAGCACATTTAGGCGCAAGATGAGCACGTGCTTGCGCAAAGCAGGCTCCCGATGTCTGGCTTGCCTACCTGGGGAAATATCATGTCCGCACACACTTACAAGCTGATCGAACTGGTCGGCACGTCGACCGAGAGCAGCGATCAGGCGATACGCGACGCCATTGCCAAGGCGGCGCTGACGGTCAAGCACATGGACTGGTATGAAGTGACCGATTCGCGCGGCCATATCGTCGATGGCAAGGTGGCGCACTTCCAGGTCACGCTCAAGGTCGGCTTCCGGCTCGAATAAAGGGATCGAGTAAAGCGAGCGACGCGCTCAGCGCCGCCCGGCCGCTCCCCGGCTCTCCAGCCACTCCCGGCCGCCGGCCTCCAGCGCGGTCTCGATGACCTTGTCCGGCAAGCTGTAGACGGTCGCCCAGCTGGCGCGGCCATCCTGCGTGTTGGCGGGAAAACTGTGCGTCTCGATCGGCCAGTGGTATTTGCGTTTCAATGCCTTGACGATGGCGGCCAGCGAGACGCGGCCTTGCAGCGGTTCGGCGCCGGACTGGTCGCTATTCGACAGCAGCACGGCCAGGACCTGGCCGCGGCCCGTGCGCGCGCCGGGGAAGGTGGGGGTTTTGTTTGCCATGGCCTATTTTACCGGGCAATGATCGGACGAGAGGCGATGTGCCGCACCTTTGATACGGCGCAAGCGCCGCAGCGGCTTTGCGTCCACGATGGGCATTTCGCCAGGCGTGCCGGCGCCCCTCCGGCAGCCTGGGCCTATCATCATGGGGCACAGGAGCCTATCATGCACAGCCTGAACATCCACGCCATGCAATGGCAACCCGTCGCCGATATTTCCGCCGTCAATCCGCTGCTGCCCGACGATCTGGCCTGCTTTCGCGAGCTGCGCGACGTGCTGCAACGCTACGGCGCGCTCGACCGCTTCGGAATTTCCCTGATCCACCGCCATTTCGACATCGCCGACGACGAAGAGCTGATGGAGTACACGGATGCGGAAGCACGCATCTTGACGGTCAAACCTGTCAAGAAAAGCGACATCGACTGGAATCACACGACGATTACCAACTGGAAATTGACGGAAGGCGAGGAAGTGGCGCGCATCGGTTGCGGCTGCGCACGCAATTCGGGCGGCCACCTGGGCTATCACCGGGGCACCTGAGGCTGGCCGACGGCGCCCGCCAAGCGGCGTCGGCCTTTCTTACACTTCACTTCATCCAGCTCAGTCCGCTTTGTGCAAGCACTTGATTTCTTGTGATATTTTTGTGTGGCACGCAAGCTGCTTATCCCTGTCTACGAGATGAATCCAGGCAAGTCATTCTGGATTCTTTGTCCCCCGGATTTTCCGAGACTGACCACGACAAGAGGCTGCGATGAACGTTGATCACACACGAAGCAAGACCCTGGGCTGGCTGGGTGCACTGGCGGCGGCGAGCCTGCTGGCCAGCGGCCAGGCACAGGCCGGCGCGTACGGCCTGGCCGTCAATGAGTTGAACAATTTCCGCATCACCACCAGCGCCGGCGCGCTGTCGCTGGCCGGCGCCAACCGCAATGCCAGCGACAGCGCTTTTTTCGAAGGCGGCGTGGCCGTCAATCCGCGCGCCGTCAATACGGGCCCGGCCGCCAACGCCGACGTGCCGCAAGTGTGCTCGGGCGGCGGCTGCAGCGGCTTGCCGCAAAACCATTACGCCCCCAGCCCCAGTTCCACCCTGGAGTTTGCCCGCGGCGATGCGCATGCCTTCGGCAACATGCTCAATGGCGGCGCCAGCGTGAGCGCCGTGGCGGAAGCACAGCGCAACACGATCGGCGCCGCCACGGCCACGGCCGGCGACACGCTGACCGGCTCCGTCAACCTGACCCTGTCGAGCGCCGGCTTCATCACATTCAGCTTCATGGGACGGCGCGACCTGCGCACCAGCGTGACGACCATGGGCGACAAGTCGAACGTGTCGATCATGGATATCTTCAATATCTCGTGCAACAGTTCCAGCCCCGCCGGCTGCCTGTCGCACGCGAACGCCGATGGCGTAATCTTCCAGTTCGCGCCGGATGGCGATGCCAACAATGGCAGCGACATCAATGGCAACCATGGCGCCGGCAGCCTCGACCCGTTCAGCCTGAACATGACGGCCGGCACCAATGACCCCGCCACCGGGCGCGCCTTCACGAATGGCTTCGCGATGTTTTCCCTGACCTCGAATTTCGCCCTGCCGGCCGGCAGCTACACCCTGAATTTTTCCAAGTCCACGCGCACCGATATCGTCGTCATCGATCCGCCGCTTGCGGTACCGGAGCCGGGTACGCTGTTCCTGCTGGGCATGGGATTGGCGGCCCTGGCTTTTACGCGGCGCCGCCAGCCGCAATCATCGGCAGCATGAAAAACACGCGGCGCCCGCCAAGGCGCCGCGTTTTCTGTGCCGCTCAAGACGTGTTAACCGAGCCGTGCCAGCGCCTGGCGCGCCAGCTGCAATTGCTGCAGATAATAGCGGTGCAGCATGGCCGGATCGCTCAAGTCGCGCCCCAGTACCAGGCGCAGCTCGCTGGCGGGGCAGTCGCCTGCCCGGGTTTCTACTGGGGTTTGCACCTGCGTTCCCAACTGGCGCGCCAGCTGGCGCGCCGCCTGCTCCTGCGCGGGCCGGTACTCGACGCGCGTGCGCGCCACCTGGAAGCCGGTTTCATTGGCCAGGCGCACCACTTGCACGGGAGCGCCGGCCAGGCTGCGCGCCAGGGCGGCGGCCAGGCCAGGCACGCCGTTGCCATTCACAATTTCCAGGCGCGGACGGGGCACGGCAGGAGCCGGCATGGACCGCTCGGCCGTGACAACGGGCACGCTGCGCGCGGCGGCCGGCACGCGCTGCAAGCGGGCCATGCCGTCGCCTTGCGTGATCTCGATGCGCGCCATGGCGGGCGCATCCGGCAGCGGCGCGGCCGCGGGCACGCCCGGCGGCGGCGCCGCGTTGCGCAAGACGGCCATGTCGCTCCGTAAATCGTGTTCCTGCAGGCTCTGCGCCTGGCGCCGCATGACGGCCGCGCGCGCGTGCTGTCCCAGCCGTTCGAGCACTTGCGCCAGGTGCTGCCAGGCCAGCGCATTGAGCGGATCGAGCAGACACGCCTGTTCCAGCGCAGTCAACGCTTGCGCATCGCGCCCGCGCAAATAGTAGGCACGACCGAGATTACTGAACAGATACGCCTGTTGCGGCTGCGGCGCACCGGCTTCCTGCGTCAGGGCCAGCCACTGGGCGATCGCCGCGTCGTGCTCGCCCCGCTGCGCATGCAGCACGGCCAGGCCGTTGCGCGCATTCACATGGCGCGGCGCGGCGCGCAAGGCTTGCGCATAGGCCGCTTGCGCGGCCGGCAAGTCGCCCCGCTCGAAATGCTGGCGCCCCGCCGCATAGGCGGCATCGGCGTCCGGCCACTGCGGCAACGGCGCGTGGGCCGGCGGCGTGGTACAGGCGGCCAGGCCCAGGCAGGCGCAGGCGGTGGCCAGGCGGGAAATCGTCAAGCGCATGGTAGCTCCTTTCAGCGGTTGGCCATGGCCGGCACGAGCACGCGATAGACTTCGATCACGGCCGGACCCATGAGCACCAGCATGAGGGTGGGAAAGACGCAAAAGATCAGCGGGAACAGCAGTTTCAGGGCGATCTTCGCGGCCGCCTCCTCGGCCAGCAGGCTGCGCTTGCCACGCAGGTTTTCCGAGTGCACGCGCAGCGAGTCGCCCATGCTGGTGCCGAAGCGTTCCGACTGGATCAGCATGGCGACGAGGGTGTCGACATCTTCCACGCCGCTGCGCAAGGCCAGGTTGCGCAGCGCCTTTTCCTTGGAAAAGCCGGCGCGCATTTCCATCAGCACCAGCTGCAATTCCTGCGCCAGCACCACGCTTTTGATGTGGATTTCGCCCGACACCTTCACCAGCGCGCGCTCCAGGCTCAGGCCCGCTTCCACGCACACGGTCAGCAAGTCGAGCGCGTCGGGGATGTTTTCAAAGATGTCGCGCTGGCGCCGCTTGGCCGTGCTGGCCAGCACCAGGTTGGGCAGGTAATAGCCGACGGTGGCGCTGACGCACAGCAGCAACAGCAGCACGCTGCGCAGTTGCGCCGCCATCGCACTGGCAGCGTACAGCCCCAGCACGGTGGGGAACAGCAGGGCCAGCACGGTCTTGGCCGCAAAGTACAGGCCCGGCGCGCTGGCCTGGCGCCAGCCCGCGTTCATGAAGCGCGTGCGCAGCGGCGAGCGCTCCCAGCCCTCCTCCGGCAGCGACAGCTTGCTGAACGGCTGCGCCACGCGCGCCACGCGCTCCACCCAGCCCGTGTCGGCCACCGCCTCGCTGGCGGCCGGCGCCATGGCACCGAACAGGCGCTGGCGCAAGGCGCCGGGAAAGAAGATCAGCCACGCCAGCAGGGCCAGCGCCACCACCACGGCGAAGACGATCAACAGGAACAGCAGTTGCGGGCCAGTCATGGCATTTCCTCCGATTGATCGACTGACAAAACGTTCAGGGCTAGGCGTGTCGCCGAAGGCAGTACGACAGTACGACAAGGCGACGCAACAACGCCATGGACTTTTTTTCAGGCGATCTCTTAGATGCGGATGCGGATGACGTTGCGCATCCACACGACGCCCAGCGCCACCATGCCGGCCGCGTACCACAGCAGTTTGATGCCGCTGGGATCCGTCCACAGCAGGCTGATGTATTGCGGGTTGACCAGCGCCATCACGCCGATCATCACCACCGGCATCAGCCCCAGCACCCAGGCCGACATGCGCCCCTCGGCCGACAGCACGCGCACCTGCCCCAGCAGCTTCAGACGGGCGCGGATGATGCGCGCGATGCTGACCAGCACTTCGGCCAGATTGCCGCCCGATTCGCGCTGCACCAGCACGGCGATGACGAGGTAGCGCAAATCCGTCAGCGGAATGCGCGCGGCCAGGTTTTGCAGCGCCTCGTTCATCGGCACGCCGTAATTGATCTCTTCGTGCGCCATCTTGAATTCGCCGCTGATCGGCTCATTGAGTTCATCGCCCACCATCTGCAGCACATTCGAAAACGAGTGCCCGGCGCGCAGCGCGCGGGCCAGGAAATCGGCCGCTTCCGGCAATTGCGCCTCGATCTTTTTCAACCGCGCCGCGCGCGCGCGCAGCACGACCATGCACGGCCCGCCGCCCGCCACGCCCAGCAGCAGCAAGGCGCCCGGCAGCGGCATGGGCCAGATGGCCAGCCACAGCAGCGCCAGCAGCAGCAAGCCGCCCGCGCCGCCCAGGAACTGCGCCACCGACCAGGACAAGCCCGATTGCAGCAGCAGGTGGTCGAGCTTTGCCGCCTGCGGCAGGCGCCGCAGCCAGCGCTCCAGGCCAGGCGAACGCGCATAGCGGCGCTGCTTGAGGATGGAAACCCGCTCGCCGCCGGCCTCGCCGCGCGCCGCCATCAGCCGCAAGCGCCGGTTGATGCGCCGCGCCGCGCTGCCGTGCGTGCCCGCCCACCACAGCCAGGCGCCTTCCACCATCAGGATGCAGGCGGCGAACAGCAGCACGGCAAAGCCGTAGAACACCAGGTCCATGATGCTTCCTTTATTCGTAGATGCGGTCCGGGTCGAACACCGTGTCCGGCACGGGCGCGCCGAACATGCGCAAGCGTTCCGTGAAACGGGGCCGCACGCCCGTGGCGCAAAAGTGGCCCAGCACCTTGCCTGCGGCATCGACACCCGTCTGCTCGAAGCGGAAGATTTCATGCATGGCGATGATGTCGCCCTCCATGCCCGTCACTTCCTGCAGGCTGACCAGCTTGCGCGCGCCGTCCGTCAGGCGCGACACCTGCATCACCACCGTCACGGCCGAACAGATCTGCTGGCGCGTGGCGCGCGGCGTCAGGTTCACGCTGGCCATGCCGACCATGTTTTCCAGCCGCGCCAGCGCATCCCTCGCCGTGTTCGAGTGGATGGTCGCCAGCGACCCTTCATGCCCCGTATTCATCGCCTGCAGCATGTCGAGCGCCTCGGCGCCGCGCACCTCGCCCAGGATGATGCGGTCGGGCCGCATGCGCAGCGCATTGCGCACCAGCGCGCGCTGGCTCACTTCTCCCTTGCCCTCGATATTCGGCGGGCGCGTTTCCAGGCGCACCACGTGCGGCTGGCGCAGCGCCAGTTCGGCCGCATCCTCGATGGTGACGATGCGCTCGCTGCCGGGAATGAAGCCGGACAGCACGTTGAGCAGGGTCGTCTTGCCGCTGCCCGTGCCGCCCGAGATCAGGATGTTGACCTTGGCCTGCCCCAGCGCCTGCAGCACCTGCACCATGGGCGGCGTCAGGCTTTTATAGTCGAGCAGGTTGGCGATGCTCAAAGGCTGCACGGCAAAGCGCCGGATCGACAGGATCGGGCCATCGACGGCCAGCGGCGGAATGATGGCGTTGACCCTGGAGCCGTCCGGCAGGCGCGCATCGACCATCGGGCTCGATTCATCGACCCGCCGTCCCACGCGCGAGACGATTTTTTCGATGATCTTCATCAGGTGCGCATTGTCGTGGAAGGTCACGTCCGTCAACTGCAGCCGCCCGCCCCGCTCCACATACACCTTGTCGCAGGTGTTGACGAGGATATCGGAGACGCTGGCATCGGCCAGCAACGGTTCCAGCGGGCCGAAGCCCAGCATCTCGTGCTGGATGTCGAGCACCAGGCTATGCCGCTCGTGCTGGTTCAGGACGATGCGCTCTTCCTCGATCACGCGCTGCACCAGCAGCGCCAGCTCGTGCTTGAACTGCTCGGCCGTCAGGCGTTTCAGGCGCTCCAGGTCGATACGGTCGAGTATCGTCTGGTGCATGGTCTTTTTCAGTTCCTGGTAGGCGTGCAGCGCCAGCGCCCCTTGTCCATTCGTGGCGGGGCGCACCGTTTCATTCGCCGCCAGGCGTTCGCGTAAAGTCATCTCGGCTCCCATGATGGCTCCCGGCGGGAGCCTTGACATCCATCCCCGTCCTAAGCCTCGCTGCGGCTGAACAGGCGGTCGAACAGGCCGCGGCTTTCCGTCACGCGGCGCGCCGTCACCAGTTCCACCAGTTCGGCCAGGCTGCGCGCCACGGCGCTGGTGCGCGACAGCTGCAGCAGCGGAATGCCCTGGTTGACGGAATCGGTGGCGGCGATGTAATCGTTGGGCACCGTGTGCACCACTTCCGCGCCCAGCGCCTGCTCCAGGTCCGCCAGGCGCAGGCGGCCACCCTTTTCATAGCGGTTGACGATCAGGCGCAAGCGCTCGCCCGGATAGCCGAGCGAGCGGAAGATGTCGAGCAGGCGGCGCCCGTCGCGGATGTCGGGCAAGGCCAGCTGCAGCACCGGATAGATGGCGTCGGCGTTGTCGAGCGCGCGCAGCGACAGCGCATCGATCTGGCGTCCCACGTCGAGCACGATGTAATCGTAGTGCTGGCGCGCCACGGCCAGGATGCGGTCCATGTGCTCGGGCTGCATGTCGACCTTGTGCGCCGGGTCGTCGGCCGCCGCCAGCACGCCGAAGTTCGGCGTGATGTGCACCAGGCACGAGGCGAGAAAGGCGCCGTCCATGCGCGCGATCTGCGCGCAGATGTCGGACAGGGTCATGGCCGGCTTCTGGTCCGAGACATACAGGGTGGCGTCGCCGAACTGGCCGTGCAGGTCGATCAGCAGCACCTTGCAGCCGGCCAGGCTGGCCAGCGCGTAGGAAAAATTCGTCGACAGGAAGGTGGCGCCGCTGCCGCCCTTGCACGAGATGAAGGCGAGCACTTTGCCGTCGCGCATCTGCGTCACGCCGGCCTGGATATCGACCCGGTCCATCGCTTCGTGGAAGGCCTTGTGCACCAGCGGCAGCTGCAGCACTTCGCGCATGCCGGCGCGCATGGCGCGAATCAGCACATCCTGCTGCTGGCCGCGCGTGAGCAGCATCAGCACGGCCAGCGGATACTGGCGCGCCAGGCGCTCGAGCAGGTCGGCTTCGTCGGCATCGATGCCGCTGGCGTCGACGATCACCAGCTCGGGCGCTTCGGGCAGCATGCGCTCGACGGCGTCGCGCAAGCCGCTGCGCCGGTCCAGCAGCCGCAGCACGGGCATGCGGGCCGCGCCTTGCGCCGCGATTTCATCGTGCAGGCCGGCGTCGCGGGTAATCATCAAGGCTTTCATCACCCCTCCTTCATTCAAGGCAATACATTCGGCTGCGCCGACGCACTGGCGCTCATGGACAAAAGCCGGGATTGTCCGCATAGCCCAGCGACTCGGCCACCGCCATGGTGGTCCCGCTGGGCAAACGTATGGCGCCTGCGCCGGAGGGAAACATCATCCCCAGCAGCGGCAGGATGGGCCGGTACGGCACGCGCTCGCAGCGCGCGCCGACGCCGGGCTGGCACAGGCGCGCGCGCACGAAGCGGATGCAGCTGGCGCCGTGCGGATCGTCCAGGCAATTGATGCGGTTGCGCTGCGGGCAACCCGGCAGCACCGTCACCGGCAGTACCGCCAGCGCGGCGCCGCCAGCGCTCTCCGACAGATAGTCGATGCGCACATGCGCGTCGCCGAGGCCGCCGCCCAGCGGCAGCGTGCCCGGCGTGGCGCGCAGCACGGCGTGCGTGCGCAAGGCTTGCAAGGCGCCGGCATCGCTGAAATCGGTGACGGCGGCGGCGCGCGCCGCGCGCCGGGTAATTTCATGCACCATGTTCCACATGTACACGGCGCGCGCCACTTCCAGCATGGCGAACAGGAACAGGAAGAACAGCAGCGCCAGCATGGCGAATTCGACGGCGAAGACGCCGCGCTGGCGCTGCCGGCGGAGGTGCGGGTTAATGGACATAGCGCAATGTCGCGTTGGCGCGCAGCGGGATCGGCGCCAGTTGCGGCAGCCACTTGCGGGTCAGCGCAGGCAGGAAATCGACCGGCATGTCGGCGGTGACCTTGATGCGCACCTGCAGCGGCGCCGTCGCGTAGCTGCCGCAGCCATAGGAATCGTCGGCATACACGCAGTCCACGTTGACCCTGGCGGCCTCCATGCCCGGCCAGCTTTCCGCCATCGCCTCGACCACCATCTGCCGGGCCAGGGCGGCGCCCTGGTTCGCCGTGCCGATGCTGCCCATCTGCGGCAGCGGCATGGTCGCCATGTAGCGCGCCGCATCGTGCGCGCTTTTTTGCAGGGCCGTGTACACCAGCAGCGCGCGGCCGAACAGCAGCACGAAGGGCAGCAGCGCCATGAAAAACAGCAGGATCAGCGCCAGCTCGATGGCGGCGACGCCGCCCTGGCGGCGCGCGGCGCGGCGGAGCGGCCTCATTGCAGCAGCTCCGCGGGGCCGGCCAGCGTGCCCTCGTCCACCAGCCCGTCAAATTCGGCGCTCAATACGCCATTGCTGGCCGGCGCCGTCATGAAGAAGCGGCCGATGCCGCGCACCCGCGCCAGCACGTCGCTGCCCGCCGGCACGGGGCAAGCCAGCAGGGGAATATGCAGCAGCCGGCGCTGCGCCACGCCCGTGTTGCCGGTCGGCGCCGTCTGGAAGCCCAGCGTCTGGTAGGGCGGCGTGGCAGGGTAGCCGGACTTGGCGGCCGGCGCGGCCGGGCTGGCCGGATACAGCCTGGGCCAGTCGCTGGTGGCAAACGGCAGATAGCCGCCGGCCGGCTTCGGGTTGCTGTACCTGGCCGCCCTGGAAAACGACCACAGCGGTCCATAACTGCCGACGGCGGGCGGCGTCGCGTTCGATTCCGGATCGGCCACGGACAGCAGCGGGTTGCCCGTGCTCAGGGCGCTCGGCGCGTCGGGCGTGTTCATCATCCACCAGCTCGGGGCCGTATTCGGATAGGCGCGGATATTCGTGTCGGGCGGCGCCGTGACGGCATGGCAGCCGCTGCCCGCATGCTGGTTGAAGCGCGCATTGAAGGCCGTCCACAGCGCGGCGGGAAAAGGCCTGTGCACATGCACCTGGGCGCTGCCGATGCGCGGATACAGCACCGTACCGCTGCAGACAAACGGCAGCACGCTCGCTTCGCCGACCTGCTGCGACGGCCCCACCACGCCCGGCTGGCCCAGCGGATTGAGCACGAAGTGTTCAGCCGCGGGGCCGTGCGGATTGAGTTTTAACAGGTTATACGCCACGCCGCGGCGAAAGCCATACTCCAGCAACTCGACGGCCGGCAGCAGCGCCGCATTCGTGCGCGGACTGGCCGCGCTGGCCGACAGCGCGCAGATGGCCAGCGGCATCAGGCGCAAGCTGGTGCGCCCCGCCACGGCGCGCGCGCCCGTGTCCAGGGTGCGCAGCGCCGGCGACCAGGCACCGAGAAATGCCGTCGCCACCCGTCCCAGCGAGGGGGTATTGGCCTGCGTATCGACGCGCACGAACAGCGCCGTGGCGGCGTCGGGCACGGCGCCAGCCGCATGCCAGCCGCTGGCAGGCGCGTCGGGCGCGCTGGCGAAGCGGATGCTGGCGTCCGACAAAGTCGCGCCCTGCATGCGGCGGCGCCATGCGCTGCGGTCGGCCGCACTGCCCTTGGCTTTTTCCACGGCGACGAGCAAGCCCTCGGGCGTGCCCACCAGTTCCGCGGCGGCCGCCATCGCCGCATTGTCGGCCAGGTTCTGCAGTTCCGTCTTGCGGCCGATGACTTGCCCCACATCGAGCGCCAGGCCGATAAAGCCCAGCACCACGATGAGCAGGATGGAAAAGGCGATCAGCATCGCCCCGCGCTGGTGCTGGCGTCTATTTGCCACTGCCGCCTCCCAGCATGAATTGCACCGGCTGCGGCGCCTGGGCATTCGGTTCGGCGAACGAGGCGCGGTAGCGCTGCATGACGGCGTGCGCGCTGGGTCCGTCGAGGCCATCGGCCGGCCGGCGATTGCCCGCGCCGGCCGGATCGCGCACCTGCTGCGCCATGGACAGGCGCACGGCGTCGCCGAAGCGCCGGTCCAGCTGCGGCGTGCTGCCGTGCGCGCAGGCGGCCAGTTGCAAGGCCAGGACCAGGGCGGCGCAGCGCCGCAGCGACGTCAAGAGCGAGTTCGGCATGGCGTATCTCCCCGTCTCATTTCAACTCGAAACCGTTGGCCGCGCGCGGCGGCGGCACGGATGGCGGCGCACCTTCCATCTTGCCTCCCAACATCAAGTCCATGCGCGAAGGCGGCGCCAGCTGCGCCGTCGGCAGCACGGCATCGGCCGGCAAGGGTTTGACCAGGTGCGCGGTAATGACGAACAGCAATTCCGTGCGGTCGTGCTGGAAATCCGTGCTGCGAAACAGCGCACCGAGGATGGGCACTTCGCTGAGCCAGGGCACGCCCGTGATGTTGCTCACCTGGTTATTCTTGATCAAGCCGCCGATGGCGTAGCTCTGGCCGTCGTACAGCTGCACCGTGGTCGAGGCGCGCCGCGTGGTGATGACGGGCAAGATCGAACGCCCGCTGACGCCGGCGGCGGAAATGCCCACGCCCTCGCGCGACAGTTCCGACACTTCCGGCGCCACCTTCAAATTGATGCGCCCGCCCGACAGCACGGTGGGCGTGAAGCGCAGGCCGACGCCGTATTCGCGCTCTTCCAGCGTGATCTTGTTGTTGTCCTGGCCGACGGGAATGAAGATCTTGCCGCCGGCCAGAAAACTGCCTTCCTGCCCGCTGATCGCCATCACCGTCGGTTCGGCCAGGATGCGCACCAGGCCATCCTGTTTCTGCGCCTCGATGGTCAGCTGCTGGCGGCCATTCGACTTGCGCACGTCGAGCAAGCCATTCGCCGTGCCGCTGAGGAAGTTCGACAGCAAGGTGGTGGCCCAGCTGCCGGACGCGAGGCGCAGGGTGGCGCCCACTTCCAGCCGTTCCAGCAGGGACTTCGACACTTCGGCAATCTGCACGGCCAGCATCACCTGCTGCGGCGCGCTGACGTCGAGCATGTTGATGATGCGGCTGTTTGCGCCGCCCGCGCCGCTGCCGGGCGCCGTGGCGGCGGGCGGCATGGCGGCCCCATCGGCCGGCTTGGGCAGCGCCAGCGCGACCGTGGCGCGGCGCACGTAGGCGTGCGCCAGCTCGACGGCGCGCAGTACGGCGCCCGCATCTTGCACCGTGCCCGACAGCACCAGGGTATCGGCCACGGCCGTGACGCGGATGGCTTTTTCTTCCGGCATCAGCGCCGCCAGGGTCGTTTGCAGGCCGGCCGGGTCCATGCTGACGCTGACGTTCACCACGCTGCACACGCCGCTGCGGCCCTGGATGATCATATTCGTGCTGCCCACGTCGACGCCGACCACGTACAAGGTGTCGGGCGCGACCAGCATGGCTTGCACCACGGCCGGGTTGCCGACGCTGCGCTGCTGTACCGCCTCGGGCAGGCGCAGCATGCTCGACTTGCCCACCTGCAGCTGCAAGTGGCCGGGCGAGGCCGCTTCACCGCCGCAGCGCGGGCCAGGATCGGCCGCCGCGCCGGCAAACGGCGACAGCAGGCAGAACATTATCAGCAGGGCGCGGTTCATGAGCGTGTCCATGGTTGAGCAAGGCAAGGGCCAAAAGGCTAAAAACATTCGCGCGACTGGCGCGTCCCGTCGATGACGCCGCTGCACAGGCGCTGCGGCGCCGGCGGCGCCTTCGCCACGCGCACGGGACGCGGCGCGGCGGCCAGCACGGGCGCGGCGGCAGGAGGGGCCGGTTCGGCTTCGTGCGGTCCGCCCAGCAGGGTCAGCTTGGTGGCGCCCGCCGTCACGCCCGGCTGCGGGTCGACCTGGTTGCGCAGCACCAGCGACAGGCTGCCCACGCTGCGCGCCAGGTCCAGGTTTTCCGCCTGTTCCGGCGTCACTTCCAGGGTCACCGCATTGACCACGCGCGGCTTGGTCTCGTCGCGCCCCACTTCCTGCGCCACGGCCAGCACGAGGATGCGTTCGAGGACGATCTTGGAAATGTTGCGGCTTTGCGGAAACGCGCGGTCGCCGGCATCCTGCTGGGTGCTCACGATGATGTCGACATAGTTGCCCGGCAAGGCGAAGCCGGCCACGCCGATCACATCGTTGACGCGCACGGTGATGGCGCGCCGCCCTTCCGTGATCAGGGCCGACAGGCCGCCCAGGGTGCCGGCCGGCGCCAGCTTGGCTTCGCTCAACGGCTCGCCGCGCAGCACGCTGGTTTTCAGCACCCGTCCCGCCAGTGTGGCCGGGTCTTGCAGCGCACCCTGCGGCAAGCTTTCCGCCGGCCATTCGGCCAGGCGCAGCATCTCGGGCGTCAGGCGCTGGCCCAGGTTGACATCGCTGGCGGCCACGACGATCTTGCCCTTGCCGGCCGGCGTCTGGCGCAGCAGCCAGTGCGAGGCCAGCAGCACGGCCAGCAAGCCCAGCACGACCGCCAGGCCCATCATCAGGAGGGCGCGCCGGTTCTTCATGCGATACGCTCGCACAGGCTGGCGGCCGGCATGTCGCAGCTGGCGAACAGGCTGCCCCAGGCCTGTTCCAGGGCGACCACCGTCAGGCGCGCCTCGCTGCCGGCAAAGCCGGCGAAGTCGCCTATGCGCGCCAGCAATTCCTGCGGATAGCTGGCCAGCAAGGGCCGTCCCTGCGCGCCATGCAGTTGCAGCAGATGGTTCAGGGCTTGCTCATCGATGGCCATGCCGGCCAGCCGGCATTGCTGGCGGAACAGGGCGCGATAGGCGCTCTCGGTCAGCGGCCCCACCTGTACCTTGTAGCCGATGCGGCGCAGCAAGGCGGCGTCAAACAGCTCGTCCGGCGGCACGTTCGTGGCCAGCACGAGGGCATTGTCGAACGGCACGCTGATCTGCACGCCGCCGGGCAAGCCCAGCTGGTCGCTGCCGCGCGCCAGCGGCTGCATCAGCCGCGTCAACAGTTCTTGCGCCCCCAGGCGCTGGCGGCCCAGGTCGTCGATGATCAGCATGCCATTGTTGGCGCGCACATGGGGCGGTGCCTGGTAGCAGCCGCCGCTGGCGTCATGGCGCAGCTCCAGCATGCCGGCGTCGAGCTCGGCGCCCACGTGGATCACGGGACGCTGGCACAGCACCCAGCGGATGTCCGTGCTGCGCCGCTCCAGCGCCTGGCGCGCATGGCTGACGTGCTGCGGCGCGGGCGGCAGGTGCTGGGCCGGGTCATACAACTGGATGATGTCCTGGCCAACGACGATGGCGTACGGCACGGCGACCAGCCCGTGCAGCAATTGTCCCAGCTGCAGCGCCAGGGTCGACTTGCCGCTGCCGGGCGGACCGTACAGCAGCAGCGAGCGTCCCGAATGCAGGGCTGCGCCGACCACGTCGAGCATGCCCGGCCCCGCATGGGCGCCCCCCAGCACGGCGGCCAGGTCGTCGCTGCCGACGCGCTGTTCCTGCGCCAGCCACGACTGGCGCGCCACCATGGCGCGGTACGCTTCCAGGGTGACGGGAGCGGCGCCGATATACGCGCAGCGCTCGAGGAAGGCGCTGGCGCGCTGCTTGCCGGCGCCCGTCAGCTGGTACTGCACGTCGATATCGGATTCGCCGCGCCAGGCCACCTCGGCCATCTGCTCCGTCACCATGAAATCGAGCACTTCGCGCAAGACATTGATCGACAGGCGCAAGCGCGTCGTCAGCGCGGACAGGTGCGTCTTGCCGCCCACAAACATCAGCTTGGCGATCAGCTCGACCACCAGCGGCCGCTCGAGTCCCGTTTCACGCAAGCTCTTCGGTTGCGGCGGCAGGGGCGGCATCAGGTTCGCGTCGGCAGGGCGCGGCGCACTCTCGGTGCTCAGGGAATAGTCGACCTCGGTCATGCTGCGTCTCCAAGCCGGTTAAGAGGGCATTCAACAGAATTCATTCTAGCGAGCGGAGACTGGCGCCCATTGATCAAGAGCAATGAATACCAATCAGAAATAATGACGCCCCTGCACCGTCAGGCAGCCCAGGGCAATGGCCAGGCCGTACGGCATGTTGCCCACGCTGGCCTGGCTGCCGAGTGCAGTTGGCGCCAGGGGAATGCCGGCCATGCGCGCGATCATCGGCCACAGCAGCTGGCGCAGATTGCCCAGGCAGGCGCGCCACTTGCCCTGCCAGGTGATCATCAGCACGGCCATCACGCCGCCCAGGACGAACGTGGCGAAACAGATCTGCAGCACGGGCCAGGGACCGGCAAAGGCGCCCGCCATGGCGATCAGCTTGACGTCGCCGGCGGCCATGCCGCGCAGCACATACAAGGGTAAAAAGAGGAAAAAACCCGTCGCCATGCCGCCCAGCCACACGGGCAGTACGCTGTGCGGCCACAGCCACAGGTGCAGGGCCAGGGCGGCGAGGATGCCGGACAACACCACACCATTCGGTATCTTGCGGCGGATCAAATCACTGACGGCGGCCCCCGTCACGAAGCACAGCAACAGCAAATCGCACAAGGCGGTTGCAGGCATGGCACACCTCCCGAAAAAAAACCCGCCACTGGCCGGCCAGCGGCGGGCACCCGCTTAGGGCGTCAACACCAGGTTCGACGAAATGTCGGTGAGGACGGCCAGCAAGTTGGTCTTGATCAGCAAGAAACCGGCCGTGATGGCGGTAGCCATCAAGGCCGCAATCAAGCCGTATTCGATTGCCGTAATGCCATCCTCATCCTTGACAAACTGCTGTACTGCCGACAGGAAGGTATGCATGACAAGCTCCCAAAAGTGAATCACAAGTCCCTGGCGCAATCGGGTGTGAAACATTGCCCATTCCTGCTAATATGTTTCCTGCCGTAAATTTCTGCGCCATTGCATTGACTATAAAGCGTCCACGTTTTGGCAAATTGACGCGCCACAAGTTTCCATATGGAAATTATCAAACCCTGTCGACATGTCGGCTGACGCAAACAAATGTTGCGATCTGGATTGAAAGCCTTCGTCAGGGCAAGTTTTTTGCAATGCAGTGCATGAATCTCATGTATTTACATGAAATATTGCATACGTTAATTGCCTATTAGGCAAAAAGACATTATCCTGCTTAGCTCTTCTTTGGAAAGGCCTCTCGCCCGGCGGTACAGAGCGTCATGCCACCAAATAAATCTTGGCTTCTTGTAGACGGACGCGAACATGCTCTTGCTTGATGCAATGCTGGTATGACGACACTTGTGTGACTACTTTCCAGAGATCGACAATGGATTCCCTACTGAAACACATGGTGGACATGACCGGGCACCGCGACCACACGATGCTCGACATCTCCGTGATCTCGGCGGTCCAGGAACTCGCTGCCGCATCGCAGACCCGTGTGCTGGCCCTGACCACCGTGCGGGGCCAGGTGTTCGTGCGGTCGCGGGCCATCATCGTGGCGGGCAGCGTGGCCCGCATGGAAGAGCATACCGATCCTACCCTGCCGGGCGAACCGCTGTCGGACTACCCGGCCCTGGCCGCCTGCATCAAGCGCCATGAAGCGAGCGCCGACACCCTGTGCGCCGACGGCCGCCACCTGCTGTGGCTGCCCATCTGGATCGGCGACCAGGTCACCACCTGCCTGGAAATCACCAATCCCACGCCCTACACGGGCGCCACCATCCAGGTGATCGGCGGCATCGTCAGCGTATACCGCAATTTCCAGAACCTGCTCGACTACAGCGAACGCGATTCGCTCACCGGTTTGTTGAATCGCAAGACCTTCGACGACCAGCTGGCAAAAATCCTGCAAAGCCGCGGCGAACCGGAAGCGGAAAAGCCGCGTCCCGTGGATGAAGAACGGCGCCACCATACGGACACGGAACGGCAATGGCTGGCCGTGATCGACGTCGATCATTTCAAACTGGTCAACGATAAATTTGGCCACCTGTATGGCGATGAAGTGCTGATCCTGATCGCCAACCAGCTGCAATCGTCGTTCCGCTCGCAAGACCGCATCTTCCGCTTCGGCGGCGAGGAATTCGTCGTGCTGCTGCGCTCGATCACCCTGGAAAATGCGCAGAAAATCATCGACCGCTTCCGCACCAATGTCGAGGCGCACGACTTCCCGCAAGTGGGCAGGGTGACCGTCAGCGTGGGTTTCGTCAGCATCAACGCCTACGAGGCGCCCGTCATCATCCTCGGCCGCGCCGACCAGGCCCTGTATTACGCGAAAAGCCATGGCCGCAACCTGGCGTGCCACTATGACGAGCTCGTCGCAAAAGGCTTGCTGACGACGATCACCTCGAACGATACGGCGGAATTCTTCTAGGCATCCGCGAGGGAAAGAAAGCGCATGGGATCGACCTGCCACTTGGCGGCCGACTCATGGCCGACGATCTTGTCGGCGCCGCCGAAGCCGAAGCCGCGCGACAGGTCGACCGTTTCCGGCTTGATGTAGGTCTTGCTCTTCGTACTGAAAAACACATTCACCTTCGGCGCCAGCAGATTGCTTTCGTGCGCCTCGATGACGACGGCCAGGCGGCCCGATTCCAGCATCACCATGGTGCCTACCGGATAGATACCCACGCAACGCATGAAATCCTGCGCGAACACGGGATTGAAGTGGAATTTGCTCCACTCGTAGATCTTGCGCAAGGCTTCGGCCGCGGGAATGCCCTTGTGATAGCTGCGGTCCGACGTCAGCGCGTCATACACGTCGACGATGGCGGCCATCTGTGCCAGTTCGCTGATGGCGTCGCCGGCCAGCTGGTCAGGATAGCCGCTGCCGTCGCGCCGTTCATGGTGGTGCAGGGCGATATCGAGCGGTATCGCGCCCACCTCGGGCGACTGGCGCAGGATGTCGTAGCCGTCGCGCGGATGGCGCTTGATCAGGGTAAATTCTTCCGGCGTCAACGGACCGGGCTTGTTCAGCACGCTGTCGGGCACCAGCGCCTTGCCCGTGTCGTGCAGCAAGCCGCCGAGGCCCGCCTGGTGCGTGGTCGTGGCATCGATGCCGCGCGAGCGGCAAAACGCCACCAGCAGCGCGCACACGCTGACGGAATGCAAAAAGGTGTAATCATCCTTGGTCTTGATGCGCAACAAGCCGACGAGGGCGCCGGGATTGCGCAGGATCGATTCGGTGATGTCTTGCACCGTGTGCTGCACGCGGTCGAGCTCGACCGCCTTGCCCAGGCGCACATCGGCCATCACCGTGCGCACCAGGCTGGTCGCCTGCCGCCGCACTTGCGTGGCGCGCGCCAGTTCCATGCCCAGCGACACGCGCGTGACCACTTGCAGCGGCGCGGCGATCTGCACCAGTTCGCGCTCCGTCTCGGCGCGCGCCTGCGCCACGGTGGGCGCGTCCTGCACGTCGAGGCCCTTGCCGCTGTCGATTACCACGTCGTGGATGCCGGCCTGCATGATCTTGCGGATTTCATCGTCGCTGCGCAACAGGAAACGGTTGCGCACGAATGGATGCGTCATCCAGTCGCAACTGAGGTCATGGATGTACATGCCCACTTTTAATTGAGACGAATCAACTTTCTTGAGCATGCTGTCATCCCACAAATACACGGCTGGAGCACCGAAGGCGCTAGAATGAGTATAACAAAATTGTTATTCTGCTGGCCGCGTTCGGCGCCGTGGCGCAACACCCGGTTTTTTCCGCTCAACGCACCGCTTCTGGGACCCATGGAACTGCGCCAATTACGCTACTTTGTTGCCATCGTCGACCACGGCTCGCTGTCGCGCGCAGCCCTGATCCTGCACGTGGCGCAGCCGGCCCTGACGCAGCAGCTGCGCCAGCTGGAAGAGGAACTGGGCGTGCAGCTGCTGCACCGCTCGGCGCAGGGCGTGCTCAGCACGGATGCGGGCAAGGTGTTTTACGAGCATGCGCAGGCGATCCTGAAACAGGTGGCCGACGCCCGCTCGGCCGTCACGCAAAGCGCCACGCGGCCGTCCGGCAATGTCACCCTGGGCTTGCCGCACAGCATATCCGGCGCCCTGGCCCTGCCCCTGCTGCTGGCCGCGCGCGAACGCTATCCCGAAATCACCCTGCAGCTGACGGAAGAAATCACGGGCAACCTCAATGAACAGCTCAAATCGGGCCGCATCAACCTGGCCGTGCTGTTCGACGATGGCCAGCTCACGCCCTTTGCCTGCAGCCCGCTGGTGGAAGAGGAGATGCGTTTTATCTGCCGCAACGATTCGCCGTTCGCGCCCGCCGGCCATGCCGTGTCGTTCCAGCAAGCTTTGAGCGCCACCCTGATCCTGCCGGGCCTGCAGCATGGCGTGCGCCCGCGCATCGACAGCCGCGCGCGCGAGCTGGGCCTGGAAACGGCGAACGTGATCGAGATCAACTCGATCGCCATCCTGAAATCGGCCATCCTGGCCGGCATGGGCGCCACCATCCTGCCGGCCGCTCCCCTGCTGGCCGAACTGAACAGCGGCGCCATGCGCAGCTACGCCATCCACAGCCCCGTCCTGTCGCGCACGGTGGCCCTGTGCGCCTCGAAAAACATTCCCCTCACCAATGCGGGCAACGCCGTGAAAAACCTCGTGCTGCAAGTGGCCGCCGAACTGTGCGGCAGCGGGCGCTGGGTGGGCGCGCATGTGCTCGCGCCCATGGCATAAGTATTTCTTATACCCCCATCGGCAAAGCGTATTTGCCCCCTTTCCTGACTCGTTCTACACTGACCACATTAACTATTTTAAATTTAAAATAGTTATGTGCCGCCCACACGCGGCCATCCCGTCTGCACAGTGCGCGCCTTACCGGGCGCGTCCCTTGTACAGCCGCTATCTGAAACACCCTTTTGGAGACAGCCATGTCCGTGACCACGGAAAACGGCTCCGCAGCGTTCGCTAGAAACGCCGGTGCCGCGCCATCTACGCCCCCCGACACTTCCCGTTTGACCACCGTCAGCCTCGACGACAAATACACGGCCACTTCCGGCGCCATCTTCCTGTCCGGCATCCAGGCCCTCGTGCGCCTGCCCATGATGCAGCGCTTGCGCGACCAGGCCGCTGGCCTCAACACGGCCGGCTTCATCTCCGGCTACCGCGGCTCGCCCCTGGGCGGCCTCGATGAAAACCTGTGGAAAGCCAAGAAACAGCTGGAAGCGCACCACGTGCAGTTCGTGCCCGGCGTCAACGAAGACTTGGCCGCCACGGCCGTCTGGGGTTCGCAGCAAGTCGACCTGATCGGCCCGGCCAAGTACGACGGCGTATTCGCCATGTGGTACGGCAAGGGCCCGGGCGTGGACCGCTGCGGCGATGTCTTCAAGCACATGAACCATGCGGGAACGTCAAAACTGGGCGGCGTGCTGCTGGTGGCCGGCGACGACCATGGCGCGTATTCATCGACCCTGCCGCACCAGTCCGACCATTTGTTCTCCGCCTCGATGATCCCCGTCCTGTATCCGTGCAACGTGCAGGAATACCTGGACCTGGGCATCCACGGCTGGGCCATGTCGCGTTTTTCCGGCTGCACGGTGGCCTTCAAGGCGCTGGCCGACACGGTCGAATCGTCGGCCTCCATCGATGCCGACCCGTTCCGCGTGGAAGTCAAGATTCCGCAGGACTTCGTCATGCCCGAAGGCGGCCTGAACGCGCGCCTGTCGAGCATCCCGCTGGGCCAGCAGGCGCGCAACCAGGAAGCGCTGATGCAGGACTACAAGATCTATGCGGCCCTCGCCTACGCGCGCGAAAACAAGCTCAACCACACCACCATCGACAGCCCGAACGCCAAGCTGGGCATCATCGCCTCCGGCAAATCCTACCTGGACGTGCTCGAAGCGCTGGAAGAGCTGGGCATCGACGAGCAAATGGCGGCCGACGTGGGCATGCGATTGTTCAAGGTGGCCATGCCGTGGCCGCTGGAGCCGGACAGCGTGCGTGAGTTTGCGCAAGGTCTCGATGAAATTCTCGTGGTAGAAGAGAAGCGGCAGATCGTCGAATACCAGTTGAAAGAGCAACTCTACAACTGGCGCGACGACGTGCGCCCGCGTGTCATCGGCAAGTTCGACGAAAAGGGTGAATGGGTGGCGCCGCGCGGCGAATGGCTGCTCACGTCCAAGGCCGACTTTTCCGTCTCGCAAGTGGCAAGAGTCATCGCCAGCCGCATCGCGCGCCTGATTTCCGACCCCGTCACCTGCGACTTGATCAAGGCACGACTGAGTTTCCTCGACGCCAAGGACGCGGTCTTGAAAAAGGCCGTGAATACGCCGTTCCGCCCCGCCTTCTACTGCTCCGGCTGCCCGCATAACACGTCGACCAAGGTGCCGGACGGCAGCCTGGCGCTGGCCGGCATCGGCTGCCACGTGATGGCCACGTCGATCTACCCGGAAATGAACAAGCTGACCACGCACATGGGCGGCGAAGGCGCGCCGTGGATCGGCCAAGCCGCGTTTTCCGAATTGCCGCACGTGTTCCAGAACTTGGGCGACGGCACGTATTTCCACTCCGGCTACCTGGCCATCCGCGCCGCGCAGGCCGCCAAGGTGAACATCACCTACAAGATTCTCTACAACGACGCCGTCGCCATGACGGGCGGCCAACCCGTGGACGGCTTGATTACCGTACCGATGATGGCGCAGCAAGTGGCGGCCGAAGGCATCGCCCGCATCGCCCTGGTCACGGAAGATTTATCGCGCTACAGCGACCGCAGCAACCTGCCCGCCCACCTGACCTTGCACGACCGCAAGGACATGGATGCCGTGCAGCGCGAATTGCGCGAAGTACCAGGCGTGTCCGTGCTGATCTACGACCAGACTTGCGCGGCCGAGAAGCGCCGGCGCCGCAAGAAAGGCGAATATCCGGATTTGCCTAAGCGCATGGTCATCAACGACGCCGTCTGCGAAGGCTGCGGCGATTGCGGCGTGCAATCGAACTGCGTGTCGATCTTGCCGAAAGAGACGGAATTTGGCCGCAAGCGCACCATCGACCAATCCTCTTGCAACAAGGATTACTCGTGCGCCAAGGGTTTTTGCCCCAGCTTCGTCACCGTCGAGGGCGGCAACCTGAAGAAAACCAAGACGGGCGCGAGTAAAGCGGGCGAGACGGACAACTTCGGCCCCCTGCCGGAACCGGTCCTGCCCGGCTGCGACGCGCCGTACAATATCCTGATCAACGGCATCGGCGGCACGGGCGTCATCACCGTGGGCGCGCTGATGGGCATGGCGGCCCACCTGGAAGGCAAGGGCGCATCCGTGCTGGACATGACGGGCATGTCGCAAAAGAACGGTTCCGTCACCTCGCACGTGAAAATCGCCCGCTCCCCCGCGCACATCCGCGCCCAGCGCATCGCCACGGGCGAAGCGGACCTGATCCTGGGCTGCGACATGCTGACGGCCGGCGCGCAGGATGCCGTGTCGAAAATGCGTCCTGGCCGCAGCCTGGCCGTCGTCAACCTGCATGAGCAGCCGCCGGGCACGTTTGCGCAAAATGCCGACTGGCAATATCCGACGGCGGAAGTGCGCCAGCTGATCGAGGAATCCGTGGGCGGCGCAGACGCAGCCGACTTCATCGACGCCACAAAACTGGCCACGGCGCTGATGGGCGATTCGATTGCCGCCAACCTGTTCATGCTCGGCTACGCGTGGCAAAAAGGCCGCATCCCGCTGACGGAAGCGGCCTTGCTGCGCGCCATCGAACTCAATGGCGTCGGCATCGAGTCGAACAAGAAAAGCTTCCTGTGGGGCCGCCGCGCCGCCGTCGACGTACGCCGTGTGACGCAAATCGCCACACCGTCACAAGCGATCATCGTGCAAATGCCGCAAAGCCTCGATAGCGTCATCAAAAAACGCGTGGAGTTCCTCACGGCCTACCAGAACGCCGCGTATGCGGACGGTTATTTGACCCTGGTCAAACAGGTGCGCGACCGCGAAAACACCTTGGGACTGGGCCAAAAGTTGTCGACGGCTGTCGCCAAGAGCTATTTCAAGTTGCTGGCCTACAAGGATGAATACGAAGTGGCGCGTTTGTACACGGATGGCCGTTTCGTGGAGCAATTGCAGCAGCAATTCGAAGGCAATTTCTCCGTGAAATTCAACCTGGCGCCGCCGCTGTTTGCGAAAAAGGATGCCAAGGGCCACCTGGTGAAAGCGGAGTTCGGCTCCTGGATGTGGCGCGCCTTCAAGCTGCTGGCGAAAGCCAAGGGGCTCAGAGGCGGCACCTTCGACGTCTTCGGTTATACGGCCGAGCGCAAGATGGAACGCGCGCTGATCGTCGAATACCGCGAATTGCTGGCCGGCATGCTGGTCAACTTGACGGCGGACAACCTGGCCACTTGCGTGGAACTGGCGACCCTGCCCGAAAAAATCCGCGGCTTCGGCCACGTCAAGGAAGCGGCCGTCGCCACGTATCGCCAGGACAAGGCGAGATTGCTGGCCAAGCTGGCGGACGGCAGCAAGCACGCGGCGTAAGCCGGTCAGCGGGGCTTGAAATGAAAACGCAGAGCCTCGGCTCTGCGTTTTTTTTCATTCAGGGCAGCGCCCCACCGTCGCCCCCGGCAACAGCACCGGTTGCCAGATTTCCTGCAGCCGTTCCGGCGGCGTGCCGGCCAGCAGGGATTGCAGCATTTCCACCATCTTCGCGCCGGCGCGGCGCAGGTCGGGCTGGTCGATGGTGGTGACGTTGATGCCGATCAAGGTGTCTTCCACATTGCCCCAGACGATGACGGAGATCTCCTTGCCAATCTCGATGCCCGCATCCATCAGCGCGCGCACCACGCCCACGCCGGACAAGTGATTGTCGACGATGACGGCCGTGGGACGAGGCGAGCAAGCCAGCAATTGCTGCATGGCCTGGTAACCGCTGCGGCGGTCGAAAGTATTGTCGAGCAAATAGTGGGGATCGACCGGCAAGCCCGCTTGCGCCATGCAGCGGATAAAGCTTTCCTTGCGCTCATAAGCAAAATGCAGCTCCAGCGGCGCGCTCAGCAGGGCGATGCGCTGGTGGCCGTGCGCCGCCAGGAACGACACGGCCAGGTCGATGCCCGTGTCGTTGTCGTAATCGAAATATGCATACGGCGCGTCGATGCGCGTGCGGCCATTCGCGACAAAGGGAAAACCCACTTTCGTCAAATACGCGATGCGCTCGTCGACCACCTTGGTGCGGCCCACCACGAGGCCATCGACCTGGCGCCCGCGCACCATGGTTTCATACGAGGGCTGTTCATTCTGCGGCGACACGGGGGCGATGATCAAACTCATCTTCGACGCTTCGACGGCATCCGACATGCCATTCACCACGGAAAGAAAGACGCTGTCGCCCAGGTCGCTGGGCAGCAGCGGATAGATCATGCCCAGCACATTGGTGCGGCCGACGGCCAGGCTGCGCGCCAGCGGGTTGGGCCGGTAGCCGACTTTCTTGGCGGCGGCCAGGACGATTTCACGGGTGCGGGAATTGACTTCCGGATAGCCGTTCAACGCCCTGCTGACTGTCGTTTTCGACATGCCGAGGGCAATTGCGAGGCTCTTGAGATTCATGTTAACTACCTGTCTGTATGGCAAAAGAAACCAACTCTGACCGTCAATTATAGCCCAGAGCGCCAAACAGACCGCGCATTCGCGTGCGCAGACACGGTAGAAAAACAACAACATATTGACTATTTAAAAAGCAACGTTTTAAATGCGACCACGTTTACCATCTCCCCGGCACGGCATCCGTGATGGCAGACAAACAAGGGCCACAAGCGACAGCGGGTACTCACTTTGACAACTATCTCGCCAACGCCGGCATACCGCTTCGGCAACACGCAGCGCGCACGATAGCCTTATCAAGAAAACATAATTCACTGGAACTGTGCGAGAATTTGTCCTACTCTTGATTCAGGTAAAGATTACCGCTTGGCATGTTCTGACAATGATGCCTGGCACAGCACATCGGTCCGGGCTTCCCCCATCCCTGCACGCCTGGACATACTCTCAAAGGTGAACAATGTGGTCACGCTAAGCTCCGTCAACAACTTGCAAGCCTCGCTGGCCACGGCGCAACGCCGGGTCGAACAAGGCCAGAACCAGGTACAGCGCGACAGCGAACAGCTGGCGCAAAGCCGCCAGCTGCTGGCGCGCGAACAGGAGTCGCTGAGCCAGACCCAGCGCAGCAGCCAGCAAGCCCAGGCCGATGCCCCGGCCGCCGTCAAGGCGCCGCAGCTGGACCAGGCGATCAAGGTGGCCGTGCCGCAACAAGCCATCCCCGCCGCACCGAAAAGCACGCCCCAGCTGAACGGCTATGGCCAGACGGTGGGACGCCTGATCGACGTGACGGCATAAATTACCGAATCATCTCCTCTTCCAGCATCGCCAGCCACCATTTTTCGCCCTTCTTCGGCTGCGCCAGGTCGACCGCCTCGCCCATCTGCGGCGTGGCCAGGTTCACGCCCTGCTTGGCCGCCAGCCCCGCGATGCGGTCGAACGGTTCATGCCAGGCGTGCAGCCCCAGGTCAAACGTGCCGTTATGCACGGGCATCAGCCACTTGCCGCGCAAGTCCAGGTGGGCTTGCAAGGTCTGTTCCGGCTGCATGTGCACGTCCGGCCACAGCTTGTCGTAGGCGCCCGTCTCGATCATGGTCACGTCGAACGGGCCGTACTTGTCGCCGATCTGCTTGAAACCGTCGAAATAGCCGGAGTCGCCGCTGAAAAACACGCGCACCTCGGGCGCGTCGATGACCCACGAGGCCCACAGGGTTTGATTGCCGTCAAACAAGCCGCGTCCCGAGAAATGCTGCGACGGCGTGGCCACCAGTTTCACACCGGCAATCGTCGTGCCTTGCCACCAGTCGAATTGCCGTACCTTATCCTTCGGCACGCCCCATGCCACCAGGGTATCGCCCACGCCCAGCGGCGTCACAAAATGCTCCGTCTTGGCGGCCAGTTGCAGCACGGCAGCGTGGTCGAGGTGGTCGTAATGGTCGTGCGACAGGATGACGGCCTTGATCGGCGGCAAGTCGGCGATGCTGATGGGCGGCTGGTGGAAACGCTTCGGTCCGGCCCACTGCACCGGCGAAGCGCGTTCGGAAAACACGGGGTCGGTGAGGAAGAATTCATTGTTCAGTTTCAACAGCAGGGTCGAGTGGCCCAGGCGAAACAAGCTGTTGTCGGGCGCGGCCAGCAGTTGCGCCCGGGTCAAGGCTTGCACGGGTACGGCAGCGGCCGGCACGGTGCTGTCGGGCTTATCGAAGAAAAACGTCCACATCAGCTTGAGCGTTGCGGCCGTGCCCAGCTTGTGCATTTGCACGGGGTTGCGGAACTTGCCGTCGAGGCGTTGTGGCGATGCTATGGGCGCGGCAGGCGCGGCGCGCAAGGTGCAAGAACTCATGATGATCAGGACTCCCAAGGATAAGAGACGACGTGCGACTCGGTGCAAGTGCATATGCGGCCCGGCAAAGAATTAACAAGGGTTAAATTACACTACACAGTGTAGTTCCTATTTCTGGCAAAGTAAACCAAGAGGTGTAAAATATTGTTTTCAAAGGAGATTTCCCGCCATGGCCGCACCGCAACGCCTCACCGACCGCAAGCGCGTCGCCATCGTCGATGCCGCCATCGCCGAGTTCCGCGAGCACGGTTTTGATGCGACCAGCATGGACAAGATCGCCGCCACGGCTGCCGTATCCAAGCGCACCGTGTACAACCATTTCCCCAGCAAGGACGAGCTGTTCGCGGAAATCCTGCAGCGCATGTGGGAAAGCAGCATGGCCCAGCCTGCCGTGCCCTATGTTGCCGACCAGCCCCTGCGGCCGCAAGTGCTGGCCCTGGTCGAGCAAAAGATGGACTTGCTGTGCGATCCGGCCTTCATCGACCTGGCGCGCGTGATCTTTGGCGAAACCATCCACTCGCCCGCGCGCGCGCAAGCGATGGTGACGCGCCTGAATGAAAAGGAAACGGGCCTGAATATCTGGATCCGCGCGGCGCAGCAGGACGGGCGCATCAAGGCGGGCGAGACGCTGGAAGTGGCGCACCTGCTGATGTCGCCCTTGAAAACCTTTGCCTTCTGGCCGCAGATCACCCTGGGCGAGCCTTTGCTGGGCCCGGCACGCCGGCGCGAAGTGACGGAACTGGCCGTCGATATCTTCCTGTGCTACTACGGCGTGGCAAAACAGACGGCATAAACGGGCGGCAAGTGGGCGGAAATGGTCTGCCAGTGTTCGCCCCCGTCGCCTGAAAACCAGGCGCCGCCCGTCGTCGACGCCATCAACAGACTGCGCCCATCGTCGGCCAGCGCCAGCCCGTGGCGGTAGACGAGGTCGTAGCAATGCTGCTGCGGCAATCCCGCGCGCAAGACTTCGAAGGTTTTCCCGCCATCGCGCGTGCGCGTCACGGCCAGCGCACCGTCGATGGGAATGCGCAGCACGTCCGCCTGCGCCGGCACGAACCAGGCCGTGTCGCCATCGCGCGGATGCACGGCCACGGCAAAGCCGAAATGCGCCAGCGGCGCCGTCGTCACCTCTTGCCAGTGCCAGCCGGCATCGTCCGAGCGCCAGATGCCGTTATGGTGCTGGCACCACAGCGCCTCCGGCGCGCCGGCGCTGCGCACGATGCGGTGCGGGTCTTGCACGGCTTCGTTTTCATCGAGTTCGGGCGGCATGTAGTCGGCGCGCATGCCCGTCGCGCTCAAGGCCCAGCTGGCGCCGCCATCGACCGTTTGCCACACGCCGCCGCAGGACACGCCCACCAGCACCTTGGCGCTGTCGCGCGGATCGACGCAGATGCTGTGGATGCCGGGCACGTCGTAACCGCCGCCAAACCACTGCGCCCGCTGCGGCACGTTCCACAGGGATTCCACCAGCTGCCAACTGTCGCCCCGGTCGCTGGAACGAAACAGGCCGCCAGGCAGGGTGCCCGCCCACAGCACGCCGGGCTGGTCCGCGCCGCCGGCCGCCAGCGACCAGATTTGCCGCAGGGTCCAGTCCACGCTATCCGTGCTGCCTTCCGGCTTGGCGGGATAGGCGGGCACGGCGACTTCTTTCCATTCGCCACTGCCCGCGTCGCGCCGGTGCAGCTTGGCGCCGAAGTGCCCCAGGTTCAGGGCCGCATACAAGGCGCCGTCGCGGCCGTCGTGCAGCAGCATGGAGACGGGATCGCCGGCAAACTGCACCAGCGCCAGCTGCCAGACGCCGGCCGCATCGACATCGAACTGGAACAGGCCCTTGCGGGTGCCGAGATACGCGCGCTGCGGGACTGCTGTCATGGCGTCAACCTCCGGAAAGTGCCTGCAAGATATACACCTGGCTGTCGGGCCGCAAAGCGTCGTCGAGCACGCGCCGCTCGCGGCAGCGGGCGCCGTCGATGAAGATCACCACATTGGGGCGCAAGGCGCCCTGCTCGTCGAGCACATAGCCGCGCAGGCGCGGCTGCCGGGCAAACGCGGCATCGAGGGCGGCGCGCAGGCGTGGCGCATCCACCTCCACGGCAGGAACGTCGAGGAAACGCGCCAGTTGTTGCGTAAAGTGCAAGTTCGCCATGCTGCCTTCGACGTCATCGGCCTGGACTCATTCTAGTCCCCTTTGCGGCCAATACAATTAAAATAGAGGCAAGCACACAAGGAGGCCAGGCATGACGATTACCCCGGAAGAACTAGCGGTGCTGATGCAGGAAGTGGAAGTGGCCGATCCCATCGATTTTGCCGACTTGCCCTTCGACGAGCAGGAATTGCGCGGACTGATCGCCAATCACCTGTGCGAGATGACCGACGCGATGGAAAGTTTCAGCCCGGAAGACCGCAACCTGGCGCTGCTGGCCGTGGCGGCCAAGCTGGTGCTGGAAAACCTCGTCTTGCACGTGCAATTGCTGCGCCGCCACGGCTTGCCCGTCAGCGACAGCGTGGACGCGCTCCTGCAGCGCCTCAAGGGCGGCAAGCCGTCGTGAATTAATTGCCCGTGCGCACGGCGCGCGCCTGGATGGTGACATCGCTGTCCGCCACGGCCACGCAGGGCAGGATGTAGCCGTCGAGCCGTTCATCGGGGCTGATGCCGGGCCAGTCCACCGTGTAGCGTATCGTTCCCTCGGGCATGTGACAGATACACGTGCGGCAGGTGCCGTTGCGGCAGGAGCTGAGCAGGCGAATGCCGGCCAGTTCGGCGGCAGCCAGGATGGTGCTGCCCGCATCGGCCGGGAATTGCCAGCCTTGCGGGACGATCGTGATGGTAAAGGGAAGCGCGCTCATGCCTCCAGTTTAACAGTCCGGCAGCGCGGTCCAGCGACCGCCATCCGCATGGCTGCTCAGCACGGCTTCCGCAAAGGCCAGGCCGGCCACGCCATCGGTGACGGTGGGCAGCCAGCCCGCTTCCTCGGGCACGGGCAAGCCAGCTTGCAGGGCGCGGATGCGCAAGGCCGCGTCCAGGTACAACTGGGCGAACGCTTCCAGATACCCTTCCGGATGGCCGGCCGGCACGCGCGTGGCGTGGCGCGCCGCGGCGCTGTCGACCCGGCCCGGGCGCAGCAGCTGGCGGTTGCCGCCCTGCGGCGTGAACCACAGTGCATTCGGTTGTTCCTGATCAAAGTCCAGCTGCGCCTTGCTGCCGAACAAGCGCAGGCGCACCGTGTTTTCGCAACCGGTCGCCACCTGGCTGGCCCACAGGGTGCCTTTCGCCCCATTCGCGTAGCGCAACATCACCTGCACGTGGTCGTCCAGCGTGCGGTTGGGAACAAAGGTCGACAATTCCGCCAGCACCTGCCGCGGCGTCAAGCCGCTGACGAATTGCGCCAGGTGATACGCGTGCAAGCCCACGTCGAGCAGCACACCGCCCGGCCCCGCCTTCTGCGGATCGTTATGCCAGTTGCCTTCGCTCATGCCGCCCGCCGCGATGGCATCGGCCAGCCAATCCTGCGAATACTCCACCTGCACGAGGCGCAGCTCGCCGATGTCGCCCGCCTCGACCATGGCCCTGGCGTGGCGCAGCAGCGGGTAGCCGCTGTAGGTATGCGTGAGCGCAAACAGCAGGTTTTTCTGCTGCGCCAGCGCCGCCAGCGCCTGGCCTTCCGCCAACGATATTCCCAGCGGCTTGTCGCAGATCACGTGGATGCCCGCTTCGAGGAAGGCCGTGGCGACGGGCGCATGTAAATGATTCGGCGTGACGATGGCCACGGCCTCGATGCCGTCCGCGCGCGCGGCCTCCGCCTGCGCCATGGCGCGGTAATCGCTGTAGCAACGCTCCGGCGCCAGGTGCAGCGCGGCGCCGCTGTCGCGCGCGCGCTGCGGGTCGGACGACAGGGCGCCCGCCACCAGTTCATACTGGTCGTCGATGCGCGCCGCGATGCGGTGCACGGCGCCGATAAATGCGCCCTGCCCGCCCCCTACCATGCCCAATCGCAAGCGTCGCTGCATGTCGTCTCCCTATTTCAAGCCAAGCAAGTGATGGATTTGATCCTGGTCAACCGTGCTGCCCGCGAAATCGTCGAACGCGTGCTGCGCCACGTGGATGATGTGCTCGCGGATGAAGCGCGCCCCTTCGGCCGCCCCATCCTCCGGGTGTTTCAGACAGCATTCCCATTCCAGCACGGCCCAGCCGGGAAAGTCGTACTGCGCCATCTTGGAAAAGATGGCCTTGAAATCGATCTGCCCATCGCCCAGCGAGCGGAAGCGCCCGGCCCGGTCTTGCCAGTCGCCATAGCCGCCATACACGCCCTGGCGCCCGTTGGGCCGGAATTCCGCATCCTTGACGTGAAAGGCCTTGATGCGCGCATGATAAATGTCAATGAAGGCCAGGTAGTCGAGCTGCTGCAGCACGAAGTGGCTGGGGTCGTACAAGATGGAGGCGCGCGGGTGGTCATCGACGGCGGCCAGGAAACGCTCGAACGTCACGCCATCGTGCAAGTCCTCGCCCGGATGCAATTCGTAGCACAGGTCCACGCCGGCCGCGTCGAACGCGTCGAGGATGGGCAGCCAGCGTTTCGCCAATTCCGCGAACGCCGTTTCCACCAGGCCGGCGGGGCGCTGCGGCCACGGGTACAGATACGGCCAGGCCAGCGCGCCGGAAAACGTCACGTGCGCCGTCAAGCCCAGGCGCTGCGAGGCGGTGGCCGCCCACAGCAGCTGCTGCGTGGCCCAGGCCGTACGGGCGGCGGGATCGCCGCGCACCTGTTCCGGCGCAAAGCCGTCGAACAGGGCGTCGTAGGCGGGATGCACGGCGATCAGCTGGCCCTGCAAATGCGTCGACAATTCCGTCACCTGCAAGCCGTGGCGCGCCAGCAGAGCGACCACGTCGTCGCAATACTGCTGGCTGGCAGCCGCTTGTTCCAGATCAAACAATCGCGGCGCCGTTGGCAGCTGCAAGCCCTTGTAGCCCAGGCCGGCCGCCCATTGCGCCAGGTGCTCGAGCGAGTCGAACGGCGGCTCGTCGCCGAGAAACTGGGCCAGGAAGATGGCCGGGCCCTGGATGGTTTTCATATCGATGTCCTGTTAGATAAAGCCGGGGTCAGACCCTCAATGCCGCTAACGCAAAGGTCATTGCTAGCGGGCGAGGGGGTCTGACCCCAGATTTTAAAAAGGCGAGTTCGGAAAGTAGAACTGCTTGGCGTTCTCGCGCGTGATCAGCACCGACGGGATGATGGTGTTGGCCGGCAATTTATCACCTTTCAGGCGCGCTTCCGTCGTCAGCTTGATGGCGTCGTACATGAACTTGGGCGAGTACGACACGTCGGCCACGATCAGCGGGTCGGAACCGTCCATGATCTTCTTCACGGCGCCCTTCGCGCCCGCGCCGCCGAACACTTGCTTGATGTCCGTGCGCTTCGCTTGCGCGATGGCCTTTTGAACGCCGATGGCCATGTCGTCATCGGCAGCCCAGACGGCGTCGATATGCTTGAAGCGGGTCAGGTAATCCTGCATGACCTTGAAGGCGTCGTCGCGGTTCCAGTTGCCGTACTTGGCGTCGAGCACCTTGATGTCGGGATGGCCTTTCATCACGGCGGAAAATGCGTCATAGCGCTCGTTGTCGAGCGTCGTCGGCATGCCGCGCAGCGCGACGATATTGCCCTTGCCATTCAAGCTCTTCGCCAGGTACTCGGCCGGCAGCTTGCCGAAGGCCGTGTTGTCGCCCGCAATGTAGGCATCCTGCGACTGCGTGTTCGTCAAGCCGCGGTCCACCACCGTCACGTACACGCCCTTGTTCTTCACTTGCGCCACGGGCTGCGTCAGCGAGGCCGACTCGATGGGGAAGATGACCAGCGTGTTGATCTTGTTCACCGTCAACATGTCCTGCAGCTGGTTCGCCTGCTCGGGCGCCGTGGCGGCCGTCTTGACGATGATTTTCAGCCCCGGATGGGCTTTTTCCAGCTCCGCCTTGGCCTGGTTGGCCCACCACACGATGCCCGAGGTAAAGCTGTGCGTGGCCGTGGGAATGGCCACGCCCACCACCAACTTTTCTGCCGCCTGCGCACCCGGCAGCGCCCACGCCTGCATCACCAGCACTGCCATCCCTGCTACCCGTATAAAGCTCTTCATGCTGCTCTCCTCCAAGGTTGTGGGCGCCCGGTGGCCGCCCTTTCAGAACGCCGCTGTGTTTTTATTTGCGGCCTCGCTGCAGGAAGGCGACGGCGATGATCACCACGCCTTGCACTGCGGCATTCAGGTAGACACTGATGATGCTGGTCAAATTCAGGATGTTGCTGATCACGGATAATAAAATCGCGCCGATGACGGTGCCGACGATGCGCCCTTCGCCCCCTTTCAGGGCCGTGCCGCCCACGACGACGGCGGCGATGGCTTCCAGTTCCCACAGCAAGCCCGTCGTGGGCGTGGCCGAGCCCAGGCGCGGCACGTACAGCACGGTGGCGATGCCCACGCACACGCCCAGCAGCATGTAGGTGGCAATTTTCACCTTGTCGACGTTGATGGCCGCGTAGCGCGCCACTTGCTCGTTGGAACCAATCGCCTGCACGTGGCGGCCAAACGTCGTGCGGTTGAGGATGATGGCGCCGGCCGCCGCGACGAAGAGGAAAATCCAGATGGGGATAGGCGCGCCCAGCACGCTCGTGTAGTAGACGGGGCTGTACAGCTCGGACAGGGTGGCGTCCAGGGTCAGCGCGCCGCCATCGGCCAGGTACGTCAAGACGGCGCGGAAGATGCCCAAGGTGCCCAGGGTAACGATGAACGGCTCGATATTGCCCTTGCTGATCAACAAGCCATGCATCAGGCCGAATCCCGCGCCCAGGATCAAGGCCATGGCGATGCCCAGCACCAGCATGGTGATGGGCGCCAGGTCGCCGCCCGCCCCTTGCGCCAGCGCATTCATGAAATAAATCATGCAGCCGGCGATCAGGGCCGCCATGGAGCCGACGGACAGATCGATGCCGCCGGAAATGATGACGAAGGTCATGCCGACAGCGATGATGCCAATAAAAGCCGTGCGCGTGAGCACGTTCATCAGGTTGTCCACAGTGGCGAAGTCGCCATTGAGCAAGGTGCCCGCGATGCACAGGGCCAACAGGCCCAGCACGGGGCCGAAACCCTTGATGCGCGCGCCCAGTCTGGCGATGCTGGCGCCCGGGGCGCCGGTGGAGACAGTGGTGTCAGTGCGTGCCGGTTGCATGGGCAATCAACTCCTCTTCGGTCAGGTGGTCAGCAGACAGGGTGGCTTGCAAGGTGCCGGCGCGCATCACGGCGACCCGGTGGCACAGGCCGATCAATTCGATCAGTTCGGATGAAATCACGATCACGGCGCGCCCTTCGGCGGCCAGGCGGTGGATCAAAAAGTAAATATCGCGCTTGGCGCCCACGTCCACGCCGCGGCTCGGCTCATCGAGCACGACGACACGGGGGTCCGAATGCAGGTATTTCGCCAGCGCCAGCTTTTGCTGGTTGCCTCCCGACAGCATGCGCGCGCGGCTGTCCAGGTCGCCCGTGCGGATATTGAAGTCCAGCACCGCCTTGGCCAGCGCCGCTTTCTCGCCTGCCACGTCGAGCCACGGCCGCGCATAGCGCTCCATCGTCATCAGGGTGAGGTTTTCGCGCAAGCCCAGGTTCACATGTAGACCTTTTCCCTTGCGGTCTTCGCTCAAATACGTCATGCCATGCTGCATGGCCTGCTTGGGCGTGCGGATGTCCACGGGCTGGCCATTGAGATGGATCAACCCCGCGCTGCGCGGACGCAAGCCCAGCAGCGCCTCGAACGATTCCGTGCGCCCCGCCCCCACCAGGCCCGCAAAGCCCAGCACTTCGCCGGCCCGCACCTCGAACGACAATTCCTTGGCCCAGCCGGGCACGCACAAGCCATCGACCTTCAACAGCACGGGCGCGTCTTTCGCCAGCGCCACTTTCGCCGGGAACATGTCCGACAGTTCGCGCCCCACCATCAGGTTCGCCATCTGCTGGCGCGTCAGGCTGGCCGTCGGTTCGCGCGTGACGAAACGCCCGTCGCGCATGACGATGACCTCGTCCGTGTTGCGCTCCACTTCATCGAGCTTGTGGGAAATGTAGAGAATCGTCACGCCGTCCGCTTTCAGCTGCGCCATGACGGCGAACAGGCGCTGGGTTTCCGACGACGTCAGGGTGGCCGTCGGTTCATCCATGATCAGGAAGCGGGCGCGGCGCGACAGGGCCTTGGCGATTTCCACAAGTTGCTTTTCAGCCACAATCAAGTCGCGGATTTTCGTCTCGGGCAACACATCCAGGCCCACCTGTTTCAAATAGCGCGATGCTTCTTCCCGCATGGCGGCCTCGTCGAGCAGCCAGCCGCGCGTCTGCTCGTGGCCGAGGAACATGTTTTGCGCCACCGTCAGGTGTTCGGCCAGGTTGAATTCCTGGTGGATCAGCACGATGCCGGCCGATTCCGCCGCACGCGAGCTGGCGAAGCGCCGGGGCTGGCCATCGATTAGCAACTGCCCTTCGCTCACCGCCTCGTAGCCGGCGAGGATTTTCATCAGGGTCGACTTGCCGGCGCCATTTTCGCCCAGCAAGCCATACACGCGCCCCGGCGCCAGGTTGAAACTGACGCCATGCAAGACGCGCACGGGGCCGAAATCCTTGCACACCCCCTCGAAACCGACGGCAACGCTCACTATGCACTCCCTCGCAAGACCAAGTTATGGTTAAGCAACACGCCCGGCACCTGTGCCGCCGGATCCGCCAAGCGCTGCAGCAACAGTCTCGCCGCCGTCTCGCCCAGCTCGCGCATGGGCTGCGCGATAGTGGTCAAGCCCGGATCGATCTGCGCGGCGATGGCGATATCGTCGAAACCGATGACGGCCACGTCTTCCGGCACGCGCTTGTTCAGCTGGCGCAGCGCGCTCAGCACGCCAATGGCCAGGGTGTCGGACACGGCAAAGATGGCCGTGGGCGCGTCGGGCTGGGCCATCATCCGCAAGGTGGCGGCCGTGCCCGCTTCGTAATCGAGGCTTTGCACCGTGTGCACCCACTGCGGCTGCACGGGCAAGCCGGCGGCGGCCAGGGTGTCCAGATAGCCTTGCTGGCGTTGCCGCGCATACAGATAGCGTTCATCCGAGTTGATCAGGCCGATGCGCGTATGGCCGCGCGCCAGCAGATGCGCGACGGCGTCGGAGGCGGCCCGGTGGTTGTCGATGCCGACATAGGGCACGGCCACGGCGGGGTCGAATTCGCAGCACGCCACCCACGGCAGGCTGACGGATTCATGCGACAAGGCATGCTGTACCGTGTCCGGATCGAGGCAGATGGCGCCGTCGGCGCGGTGCATGCGCAGCAAGTCGAAATACGAGCGCTCGCGGCCCGCGTCGGCGCCCGTGTCGCACAGCAACACGAAATAGCCGTGTTCGCGCGCCACCGTGTCGATGCCGCGCACGATCTGCGCATAAAAGGGGTTGCCCACGTCGGGCACCATGGTGAGCAGCATGCGGCTCTCGGCCGTGCGCAGGCTGCGCGCCAGATGGTTCATGCGGTAGCCCAGGGCCGCCACGGAAGCGAGCACCTTGTCGCGCGTGGGCGCCCGCACCCCGGCTTGCTCGTTCATCACGCGCGACACGGTGGCCACCGACACGCCCGCATGCGCGGCAACGGCGCTGATGGAGACGGTTTCTGTCGGCAAAGGTGATGGAACGGCTGGCGGCATGAAGGTGCTCAATAAAATGTAATCGATTACATTTATAAGCCAGTCGCGCGCGCGATGCAAACATTATCGATGCTGCGATGCGCAAAAAAGAGGCAGGAATGCGGCAGGAATGCGACAGAAAAAGGCAAAAACGGGGCAAAAACGGCCCTGCGCGGGCCGTCGGATACAGCTATTTCTGGGCTTGCAAGGCGCTTTGCTGCACGGCAAAACCGGCGCGCACGGCGGACAGGGCCGCCACCCACAGGATCAGGCCGGCACCGAGACAGCCGATGGGGTGCATGGGGCCATGGCGCACGGTCAGCGGATAGCCGATGGCCCACACGCACAGGGCCATGCCGATGGCCAGGTGGCGGCGCGCCTTGAACAGCCAGGCCAGCGGGAAGAAATGCAGGCCCACGATGAGAATGACCGCGGGAATGAACCACGCCTGCAAGCCCATGTTTTTCAGGACGTTGCCGACGATGAAGATGGCGATCCATTGCCCGGCGTTCACAATATTGAACAGCCGCCCCACGCGTTTCGCTTCCGGCGATTGTTCCGCCGCCGCATGCGCGGCGCGGTGGCGCCGGAACTGGCGCCACGCCAGCATGAACAGCAGGACGGTGACGCCGGCAACCGGCAGCAGCCTGAGCGGATGCGCGCCATACGTCTGCACGCACCAGGCGGCCACCCACAGGCCGCCAAACAGGGAAAAGAACATGGCGCCGATGGCGCTACGGGCCAGCGCGGCGGCGGGGTCGGGTTGCGGCAGGGTCATGGCATGGTCTCTCGGCAAGTAAAAATGCTTACTTCATCATCGCACAAAACGTCTCGGGATTGCCGTCAAGAATGACGCCGCTGGGCCAGCGGTGGCTGCGCTGCTGGGCGCGCAGCAGCGAGGCGGCCAGGGCCGAGTCGCCATCGACGGCGTACACGAAGACGGGCATGTTCAGGCTGGCGGCATCAGCCAGCAGATTCGGATTGGCGTCCAGGCTGCGCGCATCCACATGCACGCCGGTGGGCATGCCGATCTGTTGCTGCACACGCTGCAGCCACGGCTTGTCCAGCTTGGGCGGGCGGGCATTTTTCGCGATATAGCGGCTGACCCGGTTGGCGCCGGCCGCCTGCGCATTGCGCGCGTCAAACACGAGCAGGCCCAGGTAACCCTGCGGATCGGCGCGGCGCGCGCACGCCAGGTTGTTCGGCACGCCCGACGTCAAAAACCAGTTGCCGTGCTTGATGTTCGCGCGCAACTGTCCCACCAGGGTGGCGATCGGCGCGCACGACGACACCACATCCTTGATTTCCGCATTCAGGGTCTTGGCCGGGAACGCCGTCGCCAGGTCGGCGACATCGGTGACGAAGGGCGGCGTTTCCGGCGTGGCCACGCCGCGGTTCTTCATGCTGGCGGCGCGCCAGTCGTCGGCCGTCAATTGTTTCACGGTGCGGGGCGAGCCCGTGTCGACGACTCTGCCCGTCAGCAAGTCGTGGTGCACCACCCAGCTGCCGTCGCCCAGCAGCTGCAAATCCGTCTCGACGCCGTCCCAGGTGCCGAAATACGTGTTGCGCAGCGCGCTCAGCGAGTTTTCCGGCGCATTGCCGGCGCCGCGGTGCGCATGCATCTTCATGCCCAGGCAATCGGCTTGCGCGGCCGTGCTGCACATGGCGAACAGCAAGGCCAGCGCGGCCGCCTTATTTTTGTTGCGGGTGATAGCCATAGTGAATTCCCTGCAAAACATGGATGCGGATCGCTTCGTTGACGGGGTAGCTGTAGCCCTGCCCCACCGCCACGACGTGCGTGATATTGGCCAGGATGGCCTTGCCGGCGAGATTCCAGCGCGTGCTGTCGGGCTCGCCCTGGCGCGTCCAGTCCAGCATTTGCCGGAACAGCTCGCTACGCGTGACGTTGTTGTCCAGCACCGACAGCATGCCCCAGGTGCCCGCAAAGGCCGTCGCCAGCACGCCCGTGGCGATCCAGGCGGAGCGCCGGCTCAGCTGCCCATCGGCGCCCGCCTGCTCGCCACGGCGCATGGCCAGCAGCAATAGTACGACGGTCGCGATCAGATACAGCAATTTGGAAAAGTGGCCGATGGCGCCCAGCAGCGAGAAGAACAGGGCCACGGGCGGCACGATGGCGGCGCGCGCCGCTTCCTTGCCTTCGTGGAAGAACCTGCCGCCCGCTTCAAAATCCGTGCGGCTGGCACGGTATTCCACCAGTTTTTCCGCCGTCTGGCGATCCAGGAACTGGTCGAACAGGCGGCCGAACTCGGCCGGACTCGCATACGCGGCCTGCACCGTGGCGCTGGCCGGCAACTTCAACGCTTCGCGCAATTCCGCCTGCACGCCGGGGCGCGCGACAAAAGCGGCAAACGGCAAGCCCGGCGGGATGCGCTCGCCGCGCACGGAGACGCCCTTGCCGGCCGCCTCGGCCGCGTAACGGCGCTTGACGGCGGCGCGGAAGCCCAGCTCGTCATCGGTACGCCAGTTGGCGGGCACGGGCACTTTCTTGCGCACATTGTTGACGACGGCAACCTGGCGCCGCATCGGCACCGAATGCGGCTGCCAGCCGCGCCGCGACAGGCTGCTCACGTATTCCTGCCACGACGATTGCTGCTTGGCGCGCAAGCCGGCATCGTTGTCGGGGATGATGCCCGCATACAATTCCCACTTGCCGGCCAGCTCGCGCATGGCCTCTTGATATTTGTCATAGTAGCCGGACGGGCCGCCTGCCACCTGGCGCACGTTGGCGCGCACCAGCTGCTCCTTGGCCGGTCCCATGCGCTCGTCAAGATGCCGCACCGAGACGGCCAGGAAGGGGAACAGGGCCAGAAAGGATTTCCCCTCCGGCTTGGCGAACAGGGTGGGATCGTCAACCAGGCCCTGCAGCTGCAAGCTGCCGCCTACCAGCGAACGCTGCAGCAAGGTGGTGTTGAAGGCCATGCGGCGAAATTCGGCGTCGCGTGTATTGACCAGCACATTCACCGTGGTTTTCAGCACGCCGAAGACGACGCCGGCCGTCACCACGCAGCAGACGAGGATCTTGGTCCAGCCCGGCCCGCTGCCATTGTTCTTCAGCCGGCGGCGCCACATCAGCTGCAACACCACCAGCGCGGCGGCGATGCCCGACAGGCTGCGGCCATAGAATTCCACCCCTTCCACGTCTTCCGGCTTGACGTTGCCCCCCACCACGTCGAGCAGGCGGGCATTGAAGCCCAGCTCGAAGCACAGATACATAATGGTGAGGACGATCAGGATCAAGGTCTGCCGGATTTGCAGACTGCGCAAGCTGGCGGCCATCCTATTTCCTCAAATCGATGACGACGGGCTTGATTTCTTCCGTCTGGAAACTCATGGCGGCCGGCACGCGCGAAGCGCTCTCGCCGGCACGCGCGGCCGGAGCTGCCGCTGCCGGGGCGCCAGGCACGGTGCGGGCTGGCGCGGGCGCTTCCTGCGCCACCTGGCGGCGGTTCCGGCTGGTGGCGCGCGTGGCGGGCTTGGTGGCGGCGGCCGGTGCGGCCGCCGGTGCGGCAGGAATCACGCGCCCGCTGTCGCTGCCAGGCACGGTAGCGATGACGGGGCCGGCGGCGCGCAAGGCGTCGTCGGCAAACGGCTGCGCGCGCGTATCGACGCCGGGCGGCACGGGCACGCTGGCGTTGAGCAGCCGGCTGTCCGTGTAAATCATGCGCGCCAGGCGGTTGTAATTGGGGAAGTCGATATTGAGCGATTTGCCATCGGCCGCCAGTTCCACGCGGGGGCGGTCGCTGCAATTGCCGACCGTCCACTGCAGCACGTCCGTGCCCTGGAACGCCAGCACTTCATAGCGGTAGGCGCAGCCGCGCTCCTGGGTTTCGACGATCACCACGGTGCGCTCGCCCACGTTTTCCACGCGCGCCACGCGGGCCGTGATGGCCTTGTCCAGCGGCACGACGCGGAACGCCTGCGACAGCTTGATCGAATACTTGCCCTTCGGATCCTTGCGCAAAGTGCCTTCCGTGCCATCGCGCAAGCGGAAGGTGGAAATCGGCGTGCCGAACAGCTCGGCCGTATCGAGGCCCATCAACACGCCGCCACGGCCATTCGGCGTCATGGCGCAGCCCGTCAACAGGACGCCGGCGGCCAGGCCCATGGCCAGTTTGCGCCAGTGCGCAGATGCAAAATTCTTATACGTTGCCATACTTGATAACTTTCTCTTATTTCGGGGTCAGGGATTGATCACGGCCAGCGGATTGCCCGGACCTGGCGGCGGCAAGACTTTCTGGCGGTTGCGCGACAACACAGTGAAGGCGCCCAGGGTGTCCGGTCCGGCGACGATTTCCAGCTGCTCGCGCTGCAGCCAGGTGCGGATTTCCGCCTCCGTGGCCTCGGCGCGGAACAGCACGCGCGTGCGCATGCCCGACTCGACGCCGCTGCCCTGTGGAGCACCATTGCGGAATTCCGCATTGCCGACGACGGCGCCCTCTTTCGGCAGGAACAGCCACGCCGATTGCACCACCATCACGCTGGCGGCCACGGCAGTGACAAGTTTGAGCCAGCGGCTGGAATTTGCCGCCTGCATTGGCACCTTCACCGGTGGCGCAGTAGCATCGGCCGGAGCGATCTGCAACTGCTGCAACCCTTGGCGCAGCAATTGCCGGTAGGCCACGCGGCCATCCTTGCCCAGCTCGCTCGACAAAGGCGTGCCCGTCAAGGCGTAATCGTCGCCAGGCAAGGCCACGCGGGCGATCACGCCCGGCGCGCTAGTAGCCCCGTTGGCGCGGCCATGCAGCTCCAGCCAGCGCGCCGCCTGCAGGCGCTCCTGGCTGAACACGCCCAGGCAGGCGCCCAGGTCCGTCACGGCCAGCGTCACCGGCATGTCGCACAGCACCAGGCCCGCGCGCGGGTCGACGGGCGCGTCGCGCTCCTCGACCACGAGGCCGCAGGCGTCCGCATACGACGTGTCCGGCGTGACGAGCCAGCCGCGCCAGCGCTGCCGCGCGCCGTCCCAGGCATCGAGCAGCACGGCGCCGAAGCCGGGGCGGCGCGCCAGCAGGTGGATCTGTCCGCCCGCGATGGGCCGCCCGGCCAGCGGCGCGGCGTCGCTGCGGCGCGCGAAGCGTTGCATCAGGTGTTCCGGCACGGCGATGCCGCGCCAGTCGGGGGTAGCGCCCGCCACCTCGTCGTCCAGCACGTCGATGGAAGACGGGGGCGACGGCAGGCGCGCGGCAACGATGGCCAGGGTGGGCGTCAATGCATTCATGCCGGTGGCCTTTCATCCGGGTTCGAGGGAGGGGACGCGGGGTCCAGGTGCAGGGATAACGCGGCCACGCACAAGATATCCAAAACTATTTGCGCCGCCTGCATGTCGCGCGCGGCCAGGGTATCGCCCACGCGCAGCTTGAGCAGGCTCAAGACCCAGCTGCCCAGCAAGGTGGCGCGGTGGGCCGGCTCGACCACCTGGCGCCCCGCGCTGGCAGGCTCGCCCTTCTGCCTGTGGACCAGGCCCAGCTTGCCGCCGTGGTAGTGCGCGGAGGCAATCTGCTCGGCCAGTTCCTTGACGGGCATGCCGCCGCAGCCGCAATGGCGCAGCAGCAAGATCAAATCGCGGGGCAAGGTCGTAATGAAACTGTCGGCCGCCTCGCGCACTTGCTGCGGCGTAAGCTGGTAGTCGCGCAGCGGCTCCGCATAGGCGTCGGGCGCGCGCAACTCGCAGCCCTCTTGCGCATCCGCATCGTCGTCGTCACGCTGCTTGCGCAGCTGGTCGATGATGAAGCGCTTGAAGTACAGAAACAAGGCACCGACGTGGTGGGGCGCGGCGTCGCTGTCGCTGTGCAAGACTTTTTCGATGAAGAACTGGTGGCGCAGATCGGCCAGGGAATCGCCCAGCGACGCCGCTTCGCGCGGGCGGCACGGGGTCAGCGCGGCGATGACGCGCTGGTAAAACTCGCCCAGTTCGCCTTGTGTCAGCTGCGGGCGGCGGGTCCAGAAAGCATGAATCCGTTCAAATTGTTCCGATTGCACAGCCGGTCCGATCGTGTGTTGGGCGCCACGCGCCACTGGCCGGCGGCGACGCGCACCGGCAAACAAGCAATACGCTGGCCAGACAAGAGAAACTTGTCAGTAAGGTAAAATGCATTTAAGCAATTTTCTCATATCACCGTCAAAATCGCTAACTTTTGTTACTTTCACGACAATTCCCGAGACGCCGATGCATCGCCTGATTTCCCTGTTTTTCAGCCTCATCTTTTTACTCTGCGGCAATGGCGTGCAAGCGGCCACGGGGAATGCCGCCAGCGGTCCCGGCAAGCGCATCGCGCTGGTGATCGGCAACGCGGCCTATCCGCAGCCCCTGTTAAATCCCGTGAATGACGCGCGCGCCATGGCCGAACGCCTGCGCCGCCTGGGCTTTGAAGTGCTGCTGCGCACGGACATCAATGCGGCGCAGCTGCAAAAGGCGTCGGCCGAGTTTTCCACGCAGGCGCGCGGCGCCGATATCGCCCTCGTGTTTTACGCGGGCCACGGCGCGCAGGCGGGCGAAGCCAATTATGTATTGCCGCTGGGCGCCAACATGAATGCGCTGAGCGCGTCCGCCATCGCCGCGCAGGGCGTGTCCGTTTCCAGCCTGGCGGGCGACTTGCAGCGCACGGGCGCGCGCGGCGCCGTGCTGATCCTCGACGCTTGCCGCCAGGAATATACACGCGGCGGTGCGGTGGTGGTCCCCGGCGGCAATGCGGCCAGCCACGGCTTTGCCGATACGGCCGCGCCACGGGGCGTGGTGATCGCCTATTCGGCCGGTCCCGGCGCCCTGGCCCGCGATTTCTGGTCGCCCGATTCGCGCAACAGCCCCTACACGAGCGCCCTGCTCGACGCGCTGGACGCTCCCGGCTTGCCCATGGGCGACGTGTTTTCGCAAGTGGCGGCACGCGTCGCGGCCATGACGCACGACGTGCAAAAGCCCCGCGTGTCGTTCGGCGAAACGTCGGCGCGCCTGGTGCTGAACATGGGCAGCGGCAAGGGCGTCAGCCCGCCCCCCGCCGGCGTGCTGGCCTCGGGCAACAGCGGCATGCGCGCGCCAGCGCCAGCCATGGAAAAGCCGGCCGCACCGGGCGTCAAGGTGTGGCCAGGCAACGTATTGCAAGACATCAACTATGAAATCCGCATGCAGATCGCGGCCCGCCCGTTTCCCCGCCAGCAACTGGAAAAGCGCGCGCGGGGCGGCGACCTGGTGGCGCTGACGGCCCTCGGCTATGGCATCGGCGGCGGCGACGCGGGCGTCAAACAGCCGAAGGCGGGCATGCAGTGGCTGGAAAAGGCGGCCGCCAAGGATTTTCCGATTGCCCAGACCTATCTGGCCGAATTGCTGATGGTCAAGGGTGACCCCGCCTCGCTGAAGCGGGCGGGCGCGCTGCTGGACGCCGCCTCGCAGGCGGGCTACACGGCCGCCCATGCGTATAAATTCGACCTGGCGCGACGCACGGGCGCGCCGCCGCAGGATGCGGCCCGGCATTTGCAGGACGCTTTCATGGGCTTGATGAAGGATTACCAGGGCGCCGCCAAGGACATGATGCAGCCGCCCAAAAAATAATTTCAAATAATTTTGGATTTCCCTGAACTGCCCCCGTTATCCGTGGGTACATGCAATACAGCATGACAGTGACCAGGGAAATCCCATGCAAGCATCCAGCCCAGCAGCAATCACCACCGGCCAACGGGGCCGCATCCTCGCCTACCAAGCCAGCGGACAAGGTTCCGTCAGCGTGGCCGGCATTCAACATGCCTTCGACGTCGCCACCCACTGGCGCTCCGACGTGGCGCCCGCCATCAACGCCGTCGTCGACGTGCGCTTCAACGAGTCAGGCGGCCTCGACACGGTCAGCGCCGTGGCGACGCAGCAACTGGCGCAGGAAGAGATGGCCGGCGCGGCGAAACTGGCGCGCGACAAGGGCCAGCAGCTGTGGGGTCAGGCCGTCTCGGCCCTGGGCATCAAGGTGCTGGCCAGCCTGGGCGTGCTGATCGCCGGCGCCTTTGTCTTCAACACCATCGGCATCCGTTTGTTCGCCTCCGTGTCGCGCACTTACTGGCAGTTGCTGGGCCTGTCCGCCGACAGCCTGGAAAGCTTTGCCCGCGATGGCGGCGGCGGTTTTACTTCGGCGCAATGCTTCTTCCTGCTGGCCATTGCCGCCTGCTGCGCCACCATGGCCAGCAATCACCCGAAAGCGGCGCTGGGCAAGTGTGCACCGCTGCTGTTCATCGTCATCCACAGCAGTTTGCTGTTCATCAAGATCAAGGGCGCCGTCAGCGACGCGGGCAACGCCATGGGCGGCATCATGGGCTCCCGCGCGGCCCGCATGGCCGAGCAGATGGCCAGCGAAATGCTGGGCCAGGTGTGGCAAGGGCTCTCGTTCGGCATCGGCTTTTATCTGGTGCTGGCGTCTTCCATCGTCCTGGCCGCGTACGGCCTTGGCGAATACAAGCGCAAAACCGTCGGCTAAGTCACCTCTTACACCCCCATACTGAAGGAAATACCATGAACCGCACTTTCCCCGCCCTGCTCGCCATCGCCGTGCTCCTGTCCGCCTGCGGCAAGACGGATAACGCCACACCAGCCACTTCTGCCCCCGTCGCCGCGAATGTCGCGGACCTGGCCGCCAAGGCGCAAGTGAAGGCGGCGGCCGCCAGCCTGCCGCAAGCGGACGCTGCCACGCCAACGTCCAGCTATGTCGACATCACCAGCGGCAACCAGTTGATGTACAGCTACATCGCCCTGTCCGGCGTGCCGCCCGACTACGCGGCCGTGGCGCAGCGCATCTCGCGCGAATATGCGGGCAGCAACGATGCCTTCCGCAAGCAGGAAGTGCTCGACGCCCTGAAACCGCAGATCGACGCCAAGGTCAGCGAAGCGAAAACCCGGCGCTACCTGCGCTACCAGATCAATGGCCAGGGCGCGCTGTCGCCGTACGCCATGGACAAGGCCGCCTTCCCGGCCAAGTTCGCCGACGCTGGCACGTATTACTACATGTACGACAATGGCGACTACAAGCTGGCGTTCACGAATGGCGATGGCTATTCGCTGCTGAAGGTGGACCAGGAGGCGGCCCGCAAGATCGAGGCGGCGCGCAGCGGCTACAAGGACTTCGCCATCGTCGTGTACGCCTACGCCCAGGAAGCGGACATGGCCAGCAACCAGGTCAAGGCGCAGATCGTCAAGGTGGCGATCAAGCTGAACGGGGAAGAAATTCCCGTCAACCAGGCGCAGTAGAACGGGCTCGGTTACACTGTTCGCCACATTGCATCGGGATAGCGACATGGGCGAACAGACACTGGCGGAACAACATCTGGCAAACGGGCAACGGCTGCAACAGGCGGGCAAGCTGATCGAGGCGATCAATGCCTACCAGGCCGCGTACAAGCAAGACCCGGCCCTGGCCGAAGCGCAGCATTTCCAGGGCCTGGCCATGCTGGAGCTGGGTCAGGGCGCCATCGGCCTGGGCTTGCTGAAACTGTCGCTTAAGCAACAGCCCGACAATGCCCTGTTCCACTACAACCTGGGCAACGTGCTGCGCGGCACGGATAGCGAAGCGGCGCTGGCCAGCTACGCCACGGCGGCACGGCTGGCGCCGCACGAGCACGATTTCGCCATCAGCCATGCCGAACTGCTGATGGGAAAACAGCGTCTGGCGGACACCATCGCCGAACTGGAACGGGCCCACGCCCTGCGTCCACAGCGTTGGCAAACCTTGCAGGGCCTGGCGGAGCTGTATTACCGCACGGGACAGCAGGAACTGGCGCTGGCCCGCTACGCGCAAGGCCTGGCGCTGCATCCGGCGCTGGCGCAAACGTGCTGCATCGGCTTTGCCAACCCACAAGCGGAACAGGCAGAAACATTGACGCCGCTCAATGTCGCGGACACCCTGCACGATTTTATCCGCGAAACGGACTTGCACATCCTCGACAATTTCCTGCCCGACCCGGCCGCCTGGCGCGCGCAGGCGCTGGCGTTGCCGTTCGAGCAGCAGCGCTATGCGGGACAAAACTATCCGGGCAGCCAGACGGCGGGCCAGCCCAGTCAAGCCATCATGGAGCGCATCGCCACGGCGCTGGGCCGCCCCATCCGTTTCATTTCGCCCGACAATGGCTCGTACCGCCTCAGCTATGCGGACGCCATGGCGCGCACGGATATCCACGTGGACAATGAGACGGGCAACAATTTCAATTTCTATGCGGGCGTGCTGTATTTGAACCCGCCCGAGCAGTGTCAGGGCGGCACCACCTTCTGGCGCCACCAGCCCAGCGGCTGGTACCGGAGACTGCCCGAGGCGGACGTCAGGGCGGGCGGCTACGCCAGCTTCAAGGATTTCCAGAAACGCTGGCTGCCGAACAGTAAAGTACAGAAATTCAACGACTTACAGGAACAGCGCGACAGTTGGCAAGCGCTGCTGGAAGTACCCATGCGCCACAACCGCCTGATCGTCTACAAGGGCCATTACTTTCACTCGATCAGCAATGTGTTTGGCGATACGCCGGAGAATGGCCGGCTGGTGCAGCTGTTTTTCTTTGAAGTGCCCGATTAAGCATGCTGCGCGGGTATTGTCGGATTACGCCCTGCGGGCTAATCCGACCTACCTGTCTTTTTTGAAGTGCCCGATTAATTGGCGGTAAAAAAATTTCCGAAGTTGGTGACGGCGCCGAAGAAAATGTTCAGGGCTAGGCGCCGTGCCGCAGGCAGTACGAATGTACGACAAGGCACGGCAACAACGCCATGGACGTTTTATTCGGTGATCGTCAATACATGTCTGCAGCCGTGGCGCGTACTGCCTTCAACAGCATGTCCGCGCCCGGCGACAACAGATGATCCTGCTGGCGGATGATGCCGAACGCATCCATCTTGCACGGCAGTTCAATGGGCAAAATGCTCAGCACGTTCAACGATTCGTAGTAGTGCGCCACTTCCGTCGGCATCACGTGCAGCGAATCCGTTTGCTGCAACAGAGACGTGATCAACAGCAAGGCCGTCGTATCGACCACGTCCACGGGCGGTTCCTGGCCCGCGCGGCGGAACATCATGTCGAAGCGGTGGCGCAGGATGCTGCCTTGCGGCGGCAAGATCCACGGCTGGCCCGCCAAGTCCTTCAATTGCAGATTCTTGCGCGACAGCAGCGGATGGCCATTGCGCGCCACGGCGCTCGCCGGCTCTTCCGTCAATTCCTCGTAGATCAGGCCGGCGCTGCTTTCCTTTTCCAGGATGCGCCCGATCATGAAATCCAGGGTGCCGTGCTGCAGCATGTCCATCAGGGTATTGCTGTGCTCCAGGTGCACGCCGATGCGCATCAAGGGCGCCTGCTGCTTGATGCGGGCAATCGCCCGCGGCAGCAAGGCCATGGCCGGCGTCATGATGACGCCCACTTCCACCTGGCCCGTCAAGCCCGACTTCAGGGCGACGATGTCGTCATGCGCCAGCGACAGGCTCGTCAAGGCCATGCGCGCGTGGCGTATCATCGTTTCGCCGTAGATGGTCGGCTCCATGCCGCGCGGCAACCTGTCGAACAGGCGCACGTCCAGCATCTCTTCCAGGTCCTTGATTTGCTTGGACGCGGCCGGCTGCGTCATGTGCAATTCTTCCGCCGCGCGGTGGATGTTGCGCTGCTCGTCAAGGGCGATCAACAGCAGCAATTGCCGCGTCTTCAGGCGGGCTCGCAAGAACCAGTTGGGGTTGAGGGTATCCATGAATAAATCATATCATGATCGATATCGCTTCTAACTCAATATCGATGTTATAGATATCGGTTTGTCTCCTTTTTGTGTTTCGTCAAGCAGCGTTCAGGATGCCTTGCAGGCGGCGCTGGGGTTGGCCGCCGGGCCGGCCGTTTGCGGGATGAAGTCGATGGTGCCGTCCGGCTTGTATTTCAGCTCTTCCACGGCCACGGAACGCCGGTATTCTCCGCCGCCGGGCAATTTATCGTTGTGATAGAAGATATACGACTTGCCGTTGAATTCGATGATGGCCTGGTGAATGGTTTTTACGATGGCATTCTTGTCCATGATGGTGCCGCGGAAATGCCAGGGACCTGTCGGCGTGGGGCCCGTCGAATACGCCGTTTCCTCGGGGAAGTTGCGCGAGTACGACAGGTAATACGTGCCCGCATGCTTGTGCATATACGCCGCTTCCGTGAACGCATCCATGCCGAAGGTCAATATCGGGCCGTCCAGCTCCGTCATATTCGCTTTCAGCTTGGCGTACTTCAAGACCGTGTTGCCCCAGTAAATGTAGGCTTGGCCATCCGTGTCGATGAAGACGGCCGGATCGATGTCGTCCCACGGGATCGCCGTCTGCTTTGTCATGTCGTTCGTGATCAGGGCGCTGCCGCGCGCGTCGACGAACGGCCCCGTGGGGCTGTCGGACACGGCCACGCCGATGGCCTTGCCTGGGACGGTCTTGTGGTCGACGGTGGAGTAAAAATAGTACTTGCCGTCGCGCTTGACGATGTCGCCCGCCCACGCATCCTTGCCGGCCCAGGCAAAAGTGGAAAAGCGCACGGGCGAGCCGTGATCCGTCCAGTTGGCCATGTCGCACGAGGAATACACGCGCCACTCGTGCATCCGGTAATCCGTGTCCGTGGCGCTCGCTTCATCGTGGCCGACGTACAGGTACACCCTGCCATTGTCGACCAGCGCGGCCGGATCGCCCGTATAAATATCCTTGACGATGGGGTTGGCCGCCTGCGCGCCGAATGGGGCGCAGGCGAGCGCCGCCGCCAAGCCGATGGCTGCGGCAAGTTTGCTCTTGTAAAACATGGTATTAACTCCCGTTGGTATTTTTCTGGCCCATGGCCATCAGTCTTTGCACGACGCAAAAGACGAACAGCAGGCCGCCGATGACGATCTTGGTCCACCACGAGCTGAGCGTGCCGTCGAAGGCGATCAAGGTCTGGATGGTGCCCAGCACCAGCACGCCCGACAGCGCGCCCGCCACGTAGCCGTAGCCGCCGCTGAGCAGGGTGCCTCCGATGACGACGGCGGCAATCGCGTCCAGCTCCGTGCCTTGCGCATGCAAGCCATAGCCGGACAACATGTAGAACGAAAACAGCACGCCGCCCAGCGAGGCGCAAAAGCCGCTGAACGCATAGATCAAGACCTTGGTGCGGCCAACGGGCAGCCCCATCATCAAAGCCGACTGTTCATTGCCGCCGATCGCATACACGGCGCGGCCGAATGGCGTCGCGTGCGCCAGCCAGATGGCCAGCAACAAAGTCGCCACGGCGATCACGACGCCGGGCGACACGAAGCCGCCCAGGAATCCCAGCTGGGTCTGCGACATGGCCACGAACAGCGGGTCATCGATGGTGATGGAATTGATGCTGATCAAATAGCACAGTCCCCGCGCCAGAAACATGCCGGCCAGGGTGACGATGAACGGCTGCAATTTGAAATAATGGATCAGCGCGCCCATGCTGGCGCCAAATACCGTGCCCAGCGCCAGCACGGTGACGATCACCAGAGTTGGCGGCCAGTGCGCCACGTTGAGCAGCCAGGCGGCGATCATGGTCGACAGGGCCAGCACGGAACCGACGGACAGATCGATGCCGCCGGAAACGATGACGAAGGTCATGCCGACGGCGATCACCAGCAAAAAGGCGTTATCAATCAACAGGTTAAAGATCACTTGCGTCGACAGCAGGCCCGGATAGGCGGCGCCGCCCAGGCCCAGCATCACCACCAGCAGCAAGACCGTGACGAGCGAGGTGAAATACGGGGTGTGCAGCAAACCCTTCATGCTTTTCTCCGATGCAGCAATTGCTTGAATTCCGACGATTGCGACAGGCAGACGAGGAAGACGACGACCGACTTGACGACCATGTTCACTTCCGGCGGCACGCCCAGCGAATAGATGGTGTAGGTCAAAGTCTGGATGATGAGCGCGCCGATCATGCTGCCGACCAAGCTGAACTTGCCGCCGGCCAAGGAGGTGCCGCCCAGGGTCACGGCCAGGATGGCGTCCAGTTCCAGCATCAAGCCCGCGTTGTTCGCGTCGGCGCTCTTGATGTTCGAGCTGATCATCAGCCCCGACAAGCCCGCGCAGGCGGCGCAAAAGACGTACACGAAGAAGATCAGGGTCGCCGTCTTGATGCCGGCCAGGCGCGCGGCGACGGGGTTGATGCCGACGGCCTGGATGAACAGGCCCAGGGCGGTCTTGCGCATCAGCACGGCCGTGATGAGGAACACCAACGCCACAAGGAACAGCGAGAACGGCAAGCCGAACAGATAGCCGCTGCCGATGAAGAAGAAGGGCTGATAGTAGACGGTGACGATCTGTCCATCCGTCAACAATTGCGCCAGGCCACGCCCCGCCACCATCAAGATCAGGGTGGCGACGATGGGCTGCAAGCCCAGGCCCGCCACCAGCACGCCATTCCAGGCTCCGCACAGCAAAGCCGCGCCCAGGGCGGCCGCCAGGGCCCAGCCCATGGGAATGTTGCTTACATAGGTCGGCACGCCATTGTCCATCACCATGGTGCCGCCGATCAGCATGGCGGCCACGGTGCCGGACAGGGCCACGACAGCGCCCACGGAAATATCGATGCCGCGCGTGGCAATGACCAGGGTCATGCCCAGCGCCGCCAGCATCAGGGGCGCCGCGCGGTTGACGATATCGATCACGCTGCCGTACAAATGGCCGTCGCGGATTTCCAAGTGGAAAAAACCGGGGATGGCAAAGAAATCGACCAGCAGCAGCAAGCACAGCGCGGCCAGGGGCCGGCTCAGGGGGTGATGTAAAACGGTATGCAAGGCGGACGTACCCGTAGTGGAAGCCGGACGCGCCAGCGGCGCGCTCGATGGCGTGGATAAACTCATGTGGCGTCTCCGGCAATCACTTGCAGCACGGAACTATCGTCCAGCTCGCCACGCGCATAGTCGCCGCAGGCCTTGCGGTCGCGCATGACGACGATGCGGTCGCTGCAGCGCAGCACTTCCGGCAATTCGGACGAAATGAACAGGATCGCCATGCCCTTGCGGCACAGCTTGCTGACATAGCTCATGATTTCCTGCTTGGCGCGCACGTCGATGCCGCGCGTCGGTTCATCGAGGATCAGCATGGTGGGCGACGTCACCAGCCAGCGCGCCAGCAAGGCCTTCTGTTGATTGCCGCCCGACAGGCTGCCGATGGGCGTCTCGATGCTGGCCGTCTTGATGCCCAGCGCTTTCACATATTCGTCGGCCAGCGCCTGCTGGCGTTTGAACGGAATGGCGCGCAGCAAGCCCGTGCGGGCCTGCAAGGCCAGGATAATGTTTTCGCGCACGGACAGCGACAAAATCGCGCCCTCGTGCTTGCGGTCTTCCGAGCAAAAGCCGATGTCCCGGGCAATCGCATCGCGCGGCACGCTGAAGTGGCGCGGCTGGCCCTGCATGGTGATCGTGCCGGAATCGGCCTTGTCGGCGCCAAACAGCAGGCGCGCCAGTTCCGTGCGGCCGGAACCGAGCAAGCCGGCCAGGCCCAGCAATTCACCCTGGCGGATGTGGAAATCCATGGGCAGCAAGGCGCCCTTGCGGCCCAGTCCCGTCGCTTCCAGCACGGTAGGAGCGAAACTGGCGGCGCCCGCGTCTTGCGCCAGATCAAGCTCTTGCGCCACGGTGTCGGCCGCCACGCCGATCATCTTGTTCACCAGCGCCAGGCGCGACAGTTCGCTGCACGCATATTCTCCCTCGCGCTCGCCGTTGCGCATGACGGTGATGCGGTCGGAAATGGCGTAGGTCTGGTCGAGAAAATGGGTGACGAAAAGTATCGCCATGCCCTGCTCGCGCAGGCGGCGCAGCACGGAAAACAGCAGATTGACTTCCGCCTCGTCCAGGCTGGACGTGGGTTCGTCAAGGATCAGCACGCGGGCCGAAATGTTCAACGCGCGCGAAATGGCCACCATTTGCTGGATGGCCAGCGGAAAGCTGGACAGTTGTGCCGTGACATCGATATCGATCTGTAATTGCTGCAGCAAGGCACGCGCCTGTTGCTGCATGCCACGCCAGTCGATGGGGCCAAAGCGGCCGCCGAAGCGGCGCGGATAGCGGCCGATAAAGATGTTTTCCGCCACCGACAGGTTCGGGCACAGATTGACTTCCTGGTACACGGTGCTGATGCCCAGTCCCTGGGCATCCGAGGTGGAGGCGGGGGCAATGGGCTTGCCATCGAGCAAAATCTGGCCGCTGTCGGGCGTGTAGACGCCCGTCAGCACCTTGATCAGGGTCGATTTCCCGGCGCCGTTCTGTCCCATCAAGGTGTGCACTTCACCCGGATACAGGCGCAGGGCTACGTCGCTGAGGGCTTTGACGCCGGGAAAGGACTTGCTGATGCCGCGCAACTCCAGCAAGGGAGCTGGCGCGGCATTGTGTTTCACTTGCGTCTTCATCATGCGGCAAGCTTAGTACTTACGGTTCGGGAATTCCTTGGCGGCCACCTCGGCAGGGAACACGCCTTCCACCGTCGTGATGCGCGCTGGCACGGGTTTACCGGCCACCACGTCGCGGGCGATGGACATCAATTGCGGGCCCAGCAGCGGGCTGCACTCGACGGTCACGTTCAGCTTGCCGGCGATCATGGCCTCGAACGCGCCTTTGACGCCATCGATGGAGATGATGATGATGTCCTTGCCCGGTTTCATGCCCGCTTCTTCGATGGCCTGGATGGCGCCGATGGCCATGTCGTCATTGTGCGCATACAGCACGTTGATCTTCTTGCCTTCGGCCTTGAGGAACGCTTCCATCACTTCCTTGCCCTTGGCGCGCGTAAAGTCGCCCGTTTGCGAACGGATGATCTTCATCTTCGGATTCTTGCCCACCACTTCCAGGAAACCCGCCTTGCGGTCGATGGCCGGCGCGGAACCGACCGTGCCCTGCAGTTCGACGATGTTCAGCGTCGCATCCGGCGTTTTCTTGGCGTGCTCGAGCAGCCATTGCCCCGCGCGGCGGCCCTCTTCCACGAAGTCGGAACCGATGAAGGTGACGTACAGCGATTTGTCGGCCACGTTGACGGCGCGGTCCGTCAAGATGACGGGGATCTTGGCGGCCTTGGCTTCGCGCAAGACGGTATCCCAGCCCGATTCGACGACGGGCGAAAAGGCGATCACGTCGACTTTTTGCGCGATGAACGAACGCAGGGCCTTGACCTGGTTTTCCTGCTTTTGCTGCGCATCGGCAAATTTCAGGGTGACGCCATCTTTCTTGGCGGCATCCTTGATGGAGACGGTATTGGCGGTGCGCCATTCGCTTTCGGCGCCTACCTGCGAAAAGCCCATGACGAGGGGCTTGGCGGCGAAGGCGGAAGAAGTAGCCAAGGTGGTGGCAGAAGCGGCCAGCAGCATGGCGCTGGCGAGGAGTGTGCGGCGTGTCAATGTCATTCTTGTCTCCAGTTTTTTTTGGAATACCATCACAGCCGGATGCCGGATGGGCGGTTTTTTATGAACCCATGGTAGGAGAAAGCAACATAGCCATCCAATCAATTCTTTTTCGCTTGCGATACCGATTTGCGTATCGGTAGAACGAGCCGGGTCCTTCTTCCCTCAGCGCAACAGGCGCAGCCCGTACAGGCCGCCCGCCACGGAATCCTTGCCGGCGACAAATTTCACGCTGAGTTTGCCGTTGCCAGCCGCCGCCAGGGCCTGGGGAATGGCGATATCGAGCGTGTGCAGCTCTTGCGGCGCATCGGCCGCCACGGCGACCGTTTGCAGTTTCGTACCGTTGAGCAAGACGTCAAAGACGCGGCCCGCATCGAGGGTCGACAGGGTCAGGCGCAGGGTTTTCGCTTCGGCTTGCGGGTCACTCAGTACATAGCTGAACCAGCCGGTCGCATGGCGCCAGTGCCGGCCCTTGTTGACGCCGTTTTCTCCCCCTTCCGCTTGGAAGAAATGGTCGGATTCCGGCTGCTGTTGTCCCGGCGCCACCTGGTCGATGGTGAGCGCGTCGAGCGCCAGGCGCTCGGATTCCGCCTGGCGCGTGCTTTCCTGCAGCTGCGCCAGCCTGGCCGGCGTGGATACGGGCCAGTACAGCATGTAGCGAGAGTCATGCAGGCGGAAGAAGGGAATCAGCCGCAAGGTGGCCGCATCCTTGCCCTGGATCAAGCCGGGCGCTGTAAACGTCAGCGGCTGGCCCTTCACGGGTTTGATCTTGCGCATGAAATCCTGCTCGTCGCTGACGAACAGCGGTGATGATTCCAGCGGACACACTTGCCCTTGGGCGATATGCCCCATGCGCGTATCGTCGGCAAAATAGTTCAGTTGTTCATGGGCGAACGGCTGCGTCTTGGCGGCCAGCACGATGGGACCATGCAGCACGGCATAGTAATTCGACTGGTCCGGCATCTGTTCCAGGCGCGTCGTCATCGGCAGCACGACATCGACGCTGTCGCCGGTTTTCCACGCGCGCGTGATCGTCACGTACTCGCCCGGCACGCCGTTCACGCGCAGCGCCTTGCCGTTGAGTTTGACGCGCAGCTTGCCCTTGGCTACCCACTGCGGGTAGCGGATCTTCAGGCTGAACGTTTTACTTCCATGCACCGTGATGCGCGTCGTGTCACGGTCGGGGAACTGGGTCGATTGGACGATCCTGACGCCCTGCTGTTTCCAGTCGAGGGTGGACGCCATGAACAGGTTTACGTACAGCGCGTCGCCCTCATGGGCGTAGATGAACTCGCCATACTTGGCCTGGCTTTCGATGCCGGAACCCACGCAGCACCACATGCCCTTGTCCACTTGCGAATACACGCGGTAGTGGTTCGGCCGCATAGGCGTAAAGTAGACAAAGCCGCCCGTGCCGGGGCGCTGCGATGACAAGATGTGGTTGTACAGGGCGCGCTCGTAGTAATCCGCGTAGCGCACCTGCTCGTCGCGCTGGAACAAGTGCTCGGTGAGCTTGAGCATATTGTAGGTATTGCACGTTTCCGGCCCTTCGACCTCTTCCACCATCGAGGAAAAGTCGTGCTCGTCGTGGAAATGTTCCTTGACGCTGTTGCCGCCGATGGCCACCGTGCGCTTGTCGTGCACGGTTTGCCAAAAGAATTGCGCCGCCTGCTGCCAGTCGCGCCGGCCCGTCAGCGCGCCGATGCGCTCGAAGCCGATCACCTTCGGGATTTGCGTATTCGCATGCAAGCCCGTCAATTTGTCCTGTTGCGCCACCAACGGTTGCAATATGGCCTGGTGCGAAAAGCGCACGGCCAGGTCCAGGTAGCGCTGCTCGCCCGTCATGGCGTAGACGTCGGCCAGCACTTCATTCATGCCGCCGTGCTCGGCGCGCAGCATCGATTGCATCTGTGCATCCGTAAGCGAGGCCGACAGTTTCACGGCCCAGTCCGACAAGGCGATCAGCATGGTTTTTGCTTGCTCGCTGCCCGCCTGCTGATACGCGTCGCGCAAGCCGGCGAACACCTTGTGCAGGTTGTACCACGGCACCCAGCGACCATTGACGGAAAAGGTGTCGGCCTGCATGTCTCCCTTGGCGATGGCTTGCCAGGCGGCGCTGCCATCGGGAATCCCGCCCAGGTAGCCGTTGCCGTTGGCATCCTGGCATTTCTTCAGCTCCGCCAGCACGTAATCGAGGCGTTCGCGCGCCTGCGCATCGCCCGTGGACGCCACCATCAGCGCCAGCGCGGACAGATAATGCCCGCCCAGGTGGCCATCGAGGCCCGTCGATTCCCAGTTGCCATAGCTGGGCTGCACCTGCGGCAAGCCCGCCTCGCGGCGGAACGGCGCCAGCAATTTATCCGGCTCGAAGGCCAGCAGGTAGTGCAAGTCCGTCGTCTGCGCATCGAGGAACGGTCCCGTCCCCAGGCGCACGGACGAGAGGGGAAACAGCTCCGCTGCCTGCAGGACAGGCGTGGCCAGGCCGCCGGCGGCCAGCGCCAGCGTCAACACGGTTCTTTTCACGATGCGTCCTTACGGTTTGGCGGTAGCGGCGGACAACTGACGGCTCTGGTAGCGGTTCAAGTCGCGGGGATCGACTTGCGGCCAGCCGTCCTTGTCCCACGTCATGGGCAGGATCTTGAGCTTCTGCAAGTAATTGTCCGCCGTTTCATACGCGTGCAGCACCAGGTAATCCTTGCCGTCAAACGTGTAGGCGCTGTTGTGGCCCAGGCCCTGCCAGTCCTTGTCGCCTTTCAGCAGCACCGTGCCGCCGCCCTGCGCCATGTCGCGGCCATCCCTGTCCAAGTAGGGGCCCGTCACGCTGGTCGAGCGGCCCACGGCCAGGTGATACGTGCTTTTTTCCTTCTGGCAGCACAAGCCCCAGGAAACAAACAGGAAATACTCATTGCCGCGCTGGAAGATGAACGGCGCTTCGATCTCTTCCGGTGCAGGCTTGAATTCGCCGGCCCGTGGCGGCAGCGGTGCGCGGCGCGCCAGGGAGTGCCACTCTTGCGGTTCCGCAATACGGGTCCAGTCGGGCGTCAATTTCACCAGCTTGATGCCGTTCCAGAATGAACCGAACGACATCCACGGCGTGCCGTGCTTGTCCGTGATGATGTTCGAATCGATGGCGTTCCACTCGTCGCGCTCGGGCACGGATTGCAGCAGCATGCCCTGGTCCACCCAGCGGTAATCGGGCGAACGGGGATTCAAGGTGGTATTGACGGTCACGCCGATGCCCGACGTATTCTTGCCAAAGCCGGACACCGAGTAGTACAGGTAATATTTTCCATCATGAAATTGCACGTCGGGCGCCCAGATATGGTCGTCAAACGATGGCGCGGCCGTCCTGGCCCAGGTCGGCTGGCCCGCGAAGACGCGCCCTTCCGGTTGCCAGTCGACCATGTTTGTCGAGCTGTAAAAGGTGATGCCGGGACCCGTGCTGTACAGATAATACGTGTCGCCTTCCTTGGCCATCACGGGGTCGTGCACGCTGACCTGGGCCGCGTGCGCGGCAGCCATGATCGCCAGGGTGCTCAGGATGGCGGCCGCGCCGCGCGTCAACATGTGCATCGTCTTCTCCAAAATGGTCAGCCGGCCCATCATGCGGGCCGGCTTGATGAATGACAAGGGTGGCAGGCTAGTCGACCGCCACCACGACGACGGCCTTGGCGGGCACCGACACGGTCAGCTTGCCGCCCTGCGCCTTGGCAGTGAACGCCACGGGCTGCACGGCTTGCGGTTGCGCAAAGCTGTTGACGGCATCCATCTTGCCTGCGGTCAGCACGCGGCCAGTCACGGCCGTGACTTTTTGCCCCGCCAGCGCCACGCTCACGTCGACGGCCTTGTGCGGGTTCGTGTTGACCAAGGACAAGTACACCTTGCCATCCTTGGCGCGCGCGGCCGAGGCGCTCACTTCAGGAATGCTGACCTTGCCCAGGCTGTACTTGCCATTGCCGCTGATGGCGACCGGCAAGGCCGTGGCGTCCTGGAACGGCACGTACATTTCAAACGCGTGATATGTAGGCGTAAGGAAATATTTATCCTTGTCCGTGATGATCATCGCTTGCAGCACATTGACCATTTGCGCGATATTCGTCATGCGTACCCGGTCCGCATGGGCGTGGAAGATGTTGAAATTCAAGGCGGCGACGAGGGCATCGCGCAAGCTGTTTTGCTGGAACAAGAAGCCCGTGTTGGTGCCCGGCTCCACGTCGTACCAGGTGCCCCATTCATCGACGTACAAGCCCGTCTTTTTCGAGGGGTCGTTCTTGTCGATGGCGGCGAGATTGTTCTTGATCAAACTGTCGATGCGCAGGGTGCGGCTGAGAGTGGAAATCCATTCGTTTTCGCCAAAGCCCGTGGCCGCGCCCTTCTTTTCCCACACGCCGGTCGGCACCGTGTAGTAGTGGAAACTGATGGCGTCCATCATGTTCGGCTTGATTTCGCGGCTCAGGGTGCTGGACCAGCTGATGTCATCGTCATTGCCGCCGCTGGCGATGAATTTCGGGCGCGCGCTTTCCGGCGTCTTCATGAAGGTGTGATAGTGCTTGTACAGGTCGGCGTAGTATTGCGGACGCATATTGCCGCCGCAACCCCAGGCTTCATTGCCGATGCCAAAGTAATCGACTTTATACGGCTGGGCGCGGCCATTCTTGCGGCGCAGTTCGGCCAGGGTAGACTTGCTGTCCGAGGTCATGTATTCCAGCCATTCGGACATTTCCTGCGGCGTGCCGGAACCGAGGTTGCCGTTGATATAGGTCTGTGCGCCCAGCAACTCGGCCAGGTCGAAGAATTCGTGCGTGCCGACGGCGTTCGACTCTTCCACGCCGCCCCAGTTGGTATTGACCTTGGTCGGACGCTGGGCGCGCGCGCCGATGCCATCCTTCCAGTGGTATTCATCGGCAAAGCAGCCGCCCGGCCAGCGCACCAGAGGCACGTGCAATTGTTTCAGCGCGCCCAGCACGTCATTGCGCCAGCCCCTGGTGTTCGGGATCGGCGAATCCGGGCCCACCCACATGCCTTCATAGATGCCGGTCCCCAGATGCTCGGCGAACTGGCCGTAGATGTTTTTATTGATCACGGAACCAGGCTTGGCCGCATCGATGGTGACGCTGACGGGCGCGGCAAAAGCGCTGCCGACGGCCATGGCCAGGCTGAGGGCCACGATGCTGGTGTTGATACATTTCATGCTGTCTCCTGTTTTTAAGTGAAAAGCAAGGGCCGGGATCGACCCGGCAATGGATGTGGCGATGCCTCTCCTGCCGCGGGGTTGGGGCGGCAAGAGCGGTATTTCAAAGGAGGGGGATGGCTGCGGGCAAACCCGCGGCCGACAAAACGCCCAGGGCTAGGCGCAGGGTCGCAGACAGTACGCTAGTACGGCAAGACCCTGCAACAACGCCCTGGACGTTTTGTCAGACCCAGCCGGCGTCGACGATGAACTCTTGACTAGAGCACATCGCGCCGTCATCGGAGGCGAGGAACAACACCATGGCGGCGATGTCCTGTGGCATCAGCTTGCTTGGCAAGCATTGGCTTTTCTTGATTTCCACTTCCGCCGCCTCGTCGACCCACAGGTCGATCTGGCGCTGCGTCATGACCCAGCCGGGCGTCACCGTGTTGACGCGGATATTGTGCGCGCCGTAATCGCGCGCCAGGCCCCGCGTGAGGCCCACGACGGCCGCCTTGGTGGTGGCATACACGGGGTAGCCGCCCGACTTCATGTGCCAGGAAATCGAGCTGACATTGATGATGGAACCGCCGCCCTTGCGCTTCATGCCTTCGAAGACGGCCTGGCACGTGAAGAACATGGGACGTTGATTGATCGCAATGCGCTCGTTCCAGTATTCCAGGGTGACGTCCTGCGCCTGGTGGCGCTGGTCGTTGGCGGCATTGTTGACGAGGATATCGAAATCGCCCAGTTGATCGGCCAGTTCGGCCATGACGGCTTGCAGGGATGCAATATCCGTGATGTCGCAATGGCGGAACACGGGCGCCGTCCAGCCCGCTTCGGCCAGGCGGCGGCACAGGGCCTCGCTCGCTTCCACGGCGATATCGACAAACGCCACCACGGCGCCCTGGGCGGCAAACTCCGCCACCAGGGATTCGCCGATGCCGCTGCCGCCACCCGTGATGAACACGCGCTTGCCCTGCAAGCTGCCATATTTCGCCAATTGCTTCATCTTGTCTCCACCTGTTTATTTTTTATGTACAACGTGCAACGCAAGCTGGCGCGGCAAGGCCATCGGCCCGCCGCGCAGCAGCTTTTTACTCCTTGCCGAGAACGCCATCCTTGCGGCGCCAGATCCCCAGCGGATTATCGTCGCGCAGCGACTCCGGCAGCAAGTCCTGCAGCAGGTTCTGGTAGGACACGGGACGCAGGAAGCGGTTGATGGCCGCCGTGCCGACGGAGGTGCTGCGGCCGTCCGACGTGGCCGGGAACGGGCCGCCGTGCACCATGGCCGTCGACACTTCCACGCCCGTCGGGAAACCGTTGGCCAGGATGCGGCCCACGCGGCGCTCCAGCACGGGCAGCAAGCGGCGCGCGTCTGCCAGGTCGCCCGCATCCATCTGCAGGGTGGCCGTCAGCTGGCCTTCCAGGCTTTCCGTAATCGCCAGCAATTGTTCCATGTCGCGGCAAGCGACCAGCAGCGAGGCGGGGCCGAAGACTTCGTCGCGCAAGTCGTGTTTGGCCAGGAAAGCCTCGCCCGACGTGACGAACAGGGCGGCGGCGCCCTTGCCCTCTTCTCCCGTGTTTTGCACCAGCGGCGTCACGTCCGCGTGCTGCGCCAGGGCGGCGACGCCCTTGGCATAGCTGCTGGCGATGCCGGCCGTCAACATGGTGGCGGCCGACGCGGGCGCCAGCGCTTCAGCGGCAGCGGCGGCAAAGGCCGTAAAGTCGGCGCCTTCCAGGCCCAGCACGAGGCCGGGATTGGTGCAGAACTGGCCCACGCCCATCGTCAGCGAGGCGGCAAAACCGCCGGCGATCGCCGCGCCACGGGCGGCCAAGGCTTGCGGCAGCACAAACACGGGGTTGATGCTGCTCATCTCTGCGTAGACAGGAATCGGCTGCGGACGCTCGGCCGCCACCTTCATCAGGGCGATGCCGCCCGAACGCGAACCCGTGAAACCCACGGCCTGGATGGCCGGATGGGCGACCAACGCCTGGCCGATGCCGTTGCCCGTGCCCGTCAGCAAGGCGAAGACGCCGGCCGGCAGCTTGCAGATGGCAATCGCCTTGACGATGGCGCGCGCCACCAGTTCCGACGTGCCCGGATGCGCCGAATGGGCTTTCAGGACGACGGGGCAGCCGGCCGCCAGGGCCGAGGCCGTGTCGCCGCCCGCCACGGAAAAGGCCAGCGGGAAATTACTGGCCGCAAACACGGCGACGGGGCCCAGGCCGATCATGCGCAAGCGCAAGTCAGGACGGGGCGGCACGCGGTCCGGCAGCGGGCTGTCGATGCGCGCATCCGTCCAGGAACCTTCGCGCAGCAAGCCGGCGAACAGTTTCAACTGGCCCACCGTGCGGCCGCGTTCGCCTTCCAGTCGTGCGCGCGGCAAGCCGCTTTCCGTCATGGCGCGCACGATCAGGTCGTCGCCCAGTTCGCCGATTTGCGCGGCGATGGTATCTAAAAAGTCGGCGCGCTCCGCGTCGCTGGTGGCGCGGAACGGGTCGAAGGCGGCTTGCGCCAGGCGGCACGCTTCGTCGATTTGCGCTACATCAACCATGTGGAAGGCGGGCGCGATGTGGGCGCGCGCGGCCGGGTCCCACGCTTCGAAGGAGCCGCCATTGCCCTTGACGGCCACGCCGCCGATCCATGCATCACCGGTGATATTCAAACTCATAATGTGCTCACTTTCGCAAATTCGGTTGGGAAGACGTCGAGGCGGTTGCGCAAGGCAGGGCCAAAGGCCGGCGCTTCGATTTCAAAGGTTTCGCCCGGCGCCACGCTCACGCCATCGGCAAAGCTCAGGGTGGCCGTGCCAAAGAAATGCACGTGCACGTCGCCGGGGCGCTTGAACAGCGGATACTTGAAGTGGTGGTGTTCCAGGTTGGCAATCGTGTGCGACATATTCTCTTCGCCGCTGACGAAGGCCTTTTCCCAGCGCACATTGCCCGCCGCGTCCAGCACGCGCGAAGTACCGGCGATGTGCGCGGGCAATTCGCCCACCAGCAGGGCGGGGCCCACGCTGCAGGCGCGCAGCTTCGAGTGGGCCAGGTACAGATAGTTCTGGCGCTCCGTCACGTGGTCCGAGAATTCATTGCCGATGGCGTAACCGACCCGGTAGGGCTGGCCGTCGTCGCCGATCACGTACAGGCCGGCGATTTCCGGCTCTTCGCCGCCATCGAGGGCAAAGTCCGGCATGCGCAGCGGCTGGCCGCCCGCGCGCACGATGGAGCCGTCGCCCTTGTAAAACCATTCCGGCTGCGCGCCGGCCGTGCCAGCGGCTGGCTTGCCGCCTTCCACGCCCAGGCGGAACATTTTCATGGAGTCGCTCAAGGACTCGGCGTCGCCGCCGATCTTCTTGTGCATGGCGTCGCGCGCGCCGGCGCTGCCCAGGTGGGTCAGGCCCGTGCCCGTCACGTAGCAGTGCGCCTCGTCCGCGTGATCGAGCGGCGGCAGCACGCGTCCGGCAGCGGCCACGTCCGCATAGGAATGCGTGGCGTTGCCGACGGTAGCATTCACCAGGTCCGCCAGATTGATACGCTTGCGGATGGCGTCTTGCGCCAGCGCATACGTCGTGTTGTAGCCTTCGATGACTCGGATCTGGTCGTCTTGCAGCAGGCCGACGAGGCGGCCGCCGTGTTCATTCGTAAATTGCAGCAACAGCATGGAATTCTCCGCTTAATGTGAATGGCGCGGCACGGCGGAACCGCGATTGCCGACCAGGAAGTCGAAATCGCAGCCTTCGTCGGCCTGCAACACGTGTTCGATGTACAGTTGCTGGTAGCCGCTCTTCGGTCCGGGCGCGCTGCCCAGTTCGCGGGCCGCCAGGCGCTCGGCGATTTCCGCGTCGCTGATGTCGATGTTCAGGCTGCCGTTGTGGCAATCGAGGGCGATCATGTCGCCATCGCGCACGATGCCCAGCGGGCCGCCCGCCATCGCTTCCGGCGCCACGTGCAAGACCACGGTGCCATAGGCCGTGCCGCTCATGCGCGCATCCGAGATGCGCACCATGTCGGTGATGCCTTGCGCCAGCAGTTTCGGCGGCAAGCCCATGTTGCCCACTTCGGCCATGCCCGGATAGCCTTTCGGGCCGCAGTTCTTCATGACCAGCACAGAATCGGCATCGACGTCGAGATCCGGATCAAGGATGCGCGATTTATAGTGTTCGAAATCCTCGAACACGACGGCCTTGCCACGGTGCTGCATCAAATGCGGCGAAGCGGCCGACGGTTTCAAGACGGCGCCGCGCGGCGCCAGGTTGCCGCGCAGCACGCAGATGCCGCCATCGGCCAGCAGCGGGTTGTCCAGGGTGCGCACCACTTCATCGTTGTAGATCGGTGCTTCGACGCAGTTGTCCCACAGCGACTTGCCGTTGACGGTCAGCGCATTCTTGTGCGGCAACAAGTCGCCCTCGCCCAGGCGGCGTATGACGGCCGGCAAGCCGCCCGCATAGTAAAACTCTTCCATCAGGAAACGGCCCGACGGCAGCAAGTCGACGATGGTCGGCGTGCCGCGCCCTACACGGGTCCAGTCTTCCAGCTCCAGGGGCACGCCGATGCGGCCGGCAATCGCCTTCAGGTGGATCACGGCGTTGGTCGAACCGCCGATGGCGGCGTTGACCTTGATGGCGTTTTCAAACGCTTCGCGCGTCAGCACTTTCGACAGGCGCAAGTCTTCGTGCACCATTTCGACGATGCGGATGCCCGACATGTGCGCCAGCACGTAGCGGCGCGAATCGACGGCGGGGATGGCGGCATTGTGCGGCAGCGACGTGCCCAGCGCTTCAGCCATGCTGGCCATCGTCGAGGCCGTACCCATGGTGTTGCAGGTACCGGCCGAGCGCGACATGCCCGATTCGGCCGACATGAACTGGTGCAAGGTGATGGAACCGGCCTTCATCTGCTCGTGCAACTGCCATACGGCCGTGCCGGAACCGATGTCCTTGCCATTCAACTTGCCGTTCAGCATGGGGCCGCCGCTGACGACGATGGTGGGGATGTCGACGCTGGCCGCACCCATCAGCAGCGCCGGCGTCGTCTTGTCGCAGCCGACCAGCAGCACGACGGCGTCCATCGGGTTGCCGCGGATCGATTCTTCCACGTCCATCGAGGCCAGGTTGCGCGTCAGCATGGCCGTCGGGCGCAGATTCGATTCGCCGTTCGAGAAGACGGGGAATTCCACGGGGAAACCGCCCGCTTCCAGGATGCCGCGCTTGACGTGTTCGGCCAACTGGCGGAAATGGGCGTTGCAGGGAGTCAGTTCGGACCAGGTATTGCAGATGCCGATGATGGGCTTGCCGTGAAACTCGTGGTCAGGTATGCCCTGGTTTTTCATCCAGCTGCGGTACATGAAGCCGTTCTTGTCCTGCGAGCCGAACCACTCGGCAGAGCGCAGGGCAACCTTCTTTTTTGTCTCAGACATGCCATTCTCCTGGTTGTGCTATGCCGGATCTAATGTCGTCGGCCCGGGCAGCGATGTTGGAATACTAAAGAATCCTGCCATGCCTTTCCAATCAATTTTTAATGCGTTCCGATATCGAAAACGGTATCAGCATGCCGTAATGAAAACGCCCTGCGGGCGCGTGGCGGCAGGGCGTGGGCTGTTTTCGCAGGGGTACTTACCCGGCGGAAAAGCGGTACACGGTGTGCGTCCGATACTCCTCGCCCGGACGCAAGATGCTGTTCGGGAAGTGGAACTGGTTCGGCGAATCCGGGAAATGCTGGGTTTCCAGGCATAGCGCGCTGCGGTAGCTGTTGGCGCGCAGCTTGCCGGGCTGGCTGCCGTCGAGGAAATTGCCGGAATAAAACTGGACGCCGGGCTCCTGCGTGTACACCTGCATCACCCGCCCCGACACGGGATCGCGTACGGTGGCGGCCAGGCTGAGCAGTTGACCAGGCTGTTGATTCAGCACAAAGTTGTGATCGTAGCCACGGCCGATGCGGATCTGCTCGTGCGGTAAATCGATGCTGTGGCCGATGACGGTGCTCTGGCGCAAGTCGAACGGCGTGCCGGACACGTCCGCCAGTTCGCCCGTGGGAATCGAACCCGCGTCCACGGGCAGGTAGCGGTCCGCATTGATCGTCACCTCGTGACCGAGGATATCGCCCTGCCCCGCCAGATTGAAATAGCTGTGGTTGGTCAAGTTGACGGGCGTGGCCTGGTCCGTTACGGCGTGGTAGCGCAGGCTCAGGGCGTTGTCGTTGTCCAGTTCGTACACGACGGTCACGTCCAGCTTGCCCGGATAGCCATCTTCGCCGTGCGGGCTGCTGCGCGTGAACGTGACGCCGGCGGCATCGTCCCGGGTGAAAGGCTCGGCCTGCCACATGACCTGGTGAAAGCCTTGGTTGCCGCCATGCAAGTGATTCGGTGCATTGTTGACGGCCAGCTGGTAATCCTTGCCGTCGAGGCTGAAGCGTCCCTCGGCAATGCGGTTGCCGAAACGCCCGATGACGGCGCCCAGGAAAGCGCCATTGGCCAGATAGGGTTCGAGGCGCTCGAAACCGAGCACCACGTCGGCCAACGTGCCGGCGCGGTCCGGCACGTGGATTTCGCTGATGATGGCGCCAAAGTCGAGCACCTTGACTTGCATGCCCTGGCGGTTCGTCAGGGTAAATACGGTCACGTGCTGGCCACCGGGCAGGGTGCCGAACGGCGCTTGCGTCACTGAAACAGAATCAACTGGGGTCATGGCGTCGGGTCCAGGTTTTACAGGGTCGATGAGCGGCCAAACACGGGCATGCCTTGCGCATCCCAGCGCAGCGGTTTGACGAACGTGTGGCGATCCGGGTTCCACAGCGGATCGCCGACGATTTCCGTGTAGGTGCGGGCATGGTACACCAGCAATACGCCGTCGCCGTCCTCGGCCGTCGTGAAGCTGTTGTGGCCGGGGCCGTAGATGCCGTGCTCGTAGCAGGTGGCAAACACGGGCTCGGGCGACTTGCTCCACGAGAACGGGTCGAGCAGGTCGGCCGACGCATCGGCCCACAGCAAGCCCATCGCATAATTTTCATCGGTGGCGCTGGCCGAATAGCTGATGAAGATCTTGCCATTGCGTTTCAGCACGGACGGCCCCTCGTTGACCCAGAAGCCGCGGATTTCCCAGTCGAATTCCGGCTTGCTCAGCATCACGGGCGGACCGGCCAGCTGCCATGGCGTGGCCATCCGCGCGATATACAGGTTCGAATTGCCTTCGATGGCCACATCTTTCTGTGCCCACAGGTAGTACAGCACGCCGTCGTGCTCGAACGTGGTGGCGTCCAGGCAAAAGGTGTCGATGCCCGTATCGATCTGGCCCATGAATTCCCACTCGCCTTCCAGCGGGTTGGCATTCGTATTGCGGATCGCATACATGCGGTGCTGGAACAATTTATGCTTGATCTCGCGGCTCGGCGCGGCGGCGAAATACACATACCAGGCGCCCTGGTTGAAATGCAATTCCGGCGCCCACACCAGTTCGCTGTACGGCCCCGTGTCCGGCTTGTGCCACACGTCGACCGCGGGCGCGTCGGCCAGGCCGGCGACACTGTCGGCGCGGCGCAATTCAATGCGGTCGTACTGGGGCACGGAGGCCGTAAAGTAATAATAGCCGTCGCTGTGGCGGGTGATATGCGGGTCGGCCCGTTGTTCGATCAGCGGTTTCAAGACGTCTGCCATGTTGCTTACTCCATTCAGTTATTCTTACGCGGCGACAAAACCGCGTTTGTGCATTTCCGACTTGACGCCGCTGTAGTACGCATCGCTGATACGGTACTTGAACATCAGCAAGCCCATCAGCAAGTGGAAAAAGCCGGGGATGATCGACAGCATCAGGGCGATGCCGTTCAGGGCGAATTGCGTTTGCTCATGGTTGGGCTGGTAGTCGAAATACGCGAGCAGCACGCCCACCAGGCCGCCCGCCACCGCCATGCCCGCCTTCTGGCATACGGAAATGCCGCCAAAGGCGAAGCCGGAGACGCGCTTGCCCGTCTTCACCTGTCCATAGTCGATGGTTTCCGCGATGGCCGACCAGAACACGGGCGCATGCAAGTCCACCACGAAGGACAGCAGGAAATACAGGGCGAAAGCCAGCACCGTGTCGCTCGGTTTCACGAAGAAATAGATCGCCAGGCTGATCAGCGCGACGCCGATCTGCGTGTAGCGGAACAGTTTAACTTTGCAATAGAACTTGGTGATCCAGGTCGAGGCGATCATGGCCAGGATGGCGGCCACCACGCCCGTGGTCAAAAAGGCAGCCACCGTTTCCGTGCTGCCGCCCAGATAGTATTTCGCGTAATAAATAGCGACGGAGCCGCGCACCACGTAGCCGATGGTGCCCGTGACGCACACGCCGCACAGCACCAGCCATTGGTCATTCCGCAGCAACACTTTCAATTGCGCCAGCAACGATTGCTTTTCCACCACGTGCACAACCCGCTCGGTGGTGGAGAAATAGCAGAACAGGAACAGGGCCACGCCCATGACGGCCATCACGGCCATGGCTGCCTGGTAGCCGACGGCCGGGTTGCCGCCGCCCCAGCGCTGCGACAGGACCGGCACGACGATGGTCACCATGAAGGCGCCGATCTTGGCGAAGAACAAGCGGTAGCCGTTGGCCGACAGGCGGTCCTGCGGGTCGCTCGTCAAGCCGCTGATCAGGGAAATATACGGGATGCCCACGCCAGCCGTCATGATCGTCATCAGGATATATGTGGAATATGCCCAGATCAGCTTGGCGTCATACTGCCATTCGGGCGTGCTGAAGACAAAGAAGACGCTGACGCCATACGGCACGGCCAGCCACAGCAGGTAGGGGCGGTAGCGGCCCGAGGCAAAGCTGTAGCGGTCCGTGATCTGGCCCATGACGAGGTCGGCGATGGCGCCGATGACTTTCACGGCCACGAACAGCAGGGCCAGGTCGGTGGTTTTCAAGCCATAGATATCGGTATAGAAAAAGGTGATGATCAGCATCATCGACGAGATGACGACATTGAGCGCCATGTCGCCGGCGCCGAAGCCGACCTTTTCAACGGTGGATAATTTTTGCGTCTCCATGCTTTCCGTCCATTCTTTTTATGATGAATCGTGCGTGACTGTCCAACTGATAGGGGCGTTGCCGGCCGAAACCATGGCAACGCCCTTGATTTTTTACTGTGCGATCAACTTACATTTTCCAGCGTAAAGAAAGACCTACCGTGCGGTCATAGCGGCGCGTATCGCGCGCATACACGCCCGGTTCGTTCCAGTAATCCTTGAACTTGGTATCGAGCAAGTTATTCCCATCGAGGGTCACGGTGAACTGCTCGTTGATCTTGTACGACAGCGAACCGTCGAGCTGGGCCGTCGGCGCCACCTTCAAGTCCAGGCCGGGGCCGCCCTGGTTGTAGCTGTCGATGAATTTCGAGCGCCAGTTGTAGGCCAGGCGGCCCGACCAGGCGTCTTTTTCGTACAGCAACACCAGGTTGTAGGCATAGCGCGACACGCCCGTGATCGCATGGCTGCCCGTCTCGTCGTCGGTCGTGCCGCTCATGTAGGTGCCGTTCGCTTGCAAGCCCAGGCCGCTCAAGATGCCGGGCAAGCCGTCATAGAACTGCTGGTAGCCGATTTCCAGGCCTTGCAGCTTGCCCGCCGCCGTGTTGTACGGGCGGTCCACGTCATATGTCTTGCCGGCAATGGTTTCGCTGGAAATGCGTTGCTGGATATACCCGTCGAACTTGTGGTGGAACACGGTGGCGGTGACGGAACCGGCCGGCGCGAAATACCATTCCAGTGCCGCGTCGACATTGTCGCCCACGACCGGTTTCAAATTCGGATTGCCGCCCGCGCCCGTCGCCTTCACCGTTTCCGTCGAGTTGACGAGGGCCACGCCCGGGTTCAGCTGGGCAAAACCGGGGCGGCTGATGGTGCGGCCCGCCGCAAAGCGGCCGACCAGGTCGGCGCGCAGCTTGATTTTCAGGGCCACGCTCGGCAGCACGTCGGTACTGGACGTGTTGCTGATGACGGGCGTGTAGACGCCGTCCTGCGAGCTGTTGCCTTGCAAGCTTTGTTCGGTGCGCACGACGCGCACGCCCAGGGTGCCGTCGACGGGATAGTCAGCCAGCTTGAAGGCGACCTTTGCCTTGGTGTAGATGGAATACGTCTTTTCCGTGTCCTTGAAGAACGAACCCGGATCCATGGCGCGCGCCGCGCTGCTGCCCGTGACGGCCTGGCGCACGGTGCCCGTGTTATTGAGCAAGAAACTGGCGCATGGCGTGTACCATTGCTTCAAGCCGTAGTCGGGACCGCCGCTGGACATCGGTTCCGACAAGCAATTGAGGCCTGGAATCGACGTCACGCCCTGGCGGCCGAATGGAAATGCGGCGCCGGACACGTCCGGTGCTTCCGCATTGCCTTCATAGCTTTTGATCGATTCGGCTTCGCGCTTGACGCCGCGCAAGCCGACGCTGATTTCCTTGAAGATGCCGCCGGCACTCGGCGTATACGCCAGGTCGGCGCGCACATCGTTCGAGCTGCCCTGGTCCTGGCCGTAGCGGTCGAAAAAGCCCTTCAAATAGTAATTCGACGGGTCTTGCAAGTCGATGCCCGTGTAATCGACGTGCAGGGTGCCATTCTGGTTGGTATTGATGGTGGCGTTCGGCACTTGCGTGATGGCGTCGAGGATGGGGTTGCGCCATTTGAAGGTACTTTTGGTGCTGGCCACTTCCGACGTGAAACGCCATTCCGGGTTGATATCCCACAAACCGCCCACGGCAAACTGGTGCGTCTTCGTCTCGTTCTTGTTCGCCTGCGTCGACATGATGGTGTTGACGTTAGTCGAGGTCAATGTTTGCAGCTGGTTGGTGCCGGGAATTTTGGTGGCGGACACGGGCGTGCCCCACCATGGCAAACCGACGAAGTAATCGGACTCGGCATCGAGCAGGAAGCGCGTGGCCATGCCTTCCGCGTACAGCTCGACATCGGCGTTCGGACGCCATTGCAGCACGGCATTGGCGGTGCGGCGGCGGCGGTCGCCCTTGATCGGCAGCAAACCCACCTGGTCCGGCCCCGTCAAACCGGGCGACAGGAAACTTTTATCCACGGGCGCCGTATTGAATGCGCGTTCTTCATGGTAACGGTGCTGCTGCTGCGACAAGCCCAGCAGCGCGCCCACTTCACCGATGCCCGTCTTCCAGCGGTTCGCCACCATGCCGCTGATGTTCGGGTCGGTGGCTTTCGATTTGTCGCTGTAGACGGCGCGCGTATTCACGCTGGCCGTAAATTCCTTGAAGTCGAACGGGCGGTTGGTGCGCACGTCGATGATGCCGGCCACGCCGCCTTCGACCTGGTCCGCGCCCTGCGATTTATACACGTCGACGCGCTGCAGCATGGTGGCGGGAATGTCGGCCAGGTTGACGTAGCGCCCCGTGGTGGTAAACAGTTCGCGGCCGTTGAGCAAGGTCGTGACATCGCGCAAGCCGCGGATCATGACGGCACTGGCCTCGCCCGAATCGCGGCGGATCTGGATGCCGGAAATGCGCGCCAGGGTCTCGGCTACATTGTTATCAGGGAATTTGCCGATGTCGTCGGCGACGATGGAATCGATGACCTGGTCCGAACGCATCTTGATCTGCTGCGAATTTTGCGCCGAGCGGCGCACGCCGCTGACGGTCACGACCGACACTTCCGCGGCAGGCTCGGCACTGGCATCGGCCGCCACCGCCTCCTGCGCCCATACCGAAGCCGTGCTCAGCAAGCCAATACCGGCCAATGCCGCAACGGCTGCCTTCAAGGTGAATGGACGAGGGGAAGTGGCCGCGAGCGGACCGGTGGCGTTGCGCATCATGAATCTCCAGATATTGTATTGATATTTTTGCACTGCTTGCATGTCGTTCGCATGCTCGGCGTTTATCTTAGGGGCTGGGCGATAATCTCTCCAATCAATTTTTCCACTGTTTCGATATCAATTTTGATATCGGCAACTGGAACACTTTGGAGGTTGCAAACGGACAACGGCAGGAGCGTCGCGGGCGTTTTCATCACAGACATGCACAAAAAAACAGGCAGCACTGGCGTGCAGCATGAAAGTGCGAACAGGACTAAGCTGATGGCGTAACACTCCCCCACCGCTTGCACAGGAGTTCGCATGAACGTTTTAATGGTATTGACCTCGCACGACCAGCTGGGCGACACGGGCCACAAGACCGGCTTCTGGCTGGAAGAATTCGCCGCCCCGTATTACGTGCTGAAAGACGCGGGCGCGCACCTGACCCTGGCTTCGCCCAAGGGCGGCCAGCCGCCGCTGGACCCGAAGAGCGACGCCCCCGAATCGCAGACGGCCGCCACGGCCCGCTTCAAGGCCGACCCGGCCGCCCAGGCCGCGCTCGCTTCCACCGTCCTGCTGTCCAGCGTGAAAGCGGCCGACCATGACGCCGTGTTCTATCCGGGCGGCCACGGCCCCCTGTGGGACTTGGCCGAAGACCGGGACTCGATCGCCCTCATCGCAGCGCTGCAGGCAGCCGGCAAGCCCGTCGCCGCCGTCTGCCACGCTCCCGGCGTCTTGCGCCACGTCAAAGGCGGCGATGGCCAGCCGCTGGTGAAGGGCAAGCAGGTGACGGGTTTCACGAATACGGAAGAAGACGCCGTGGGCTTGACGAAAGTCGTGCCCTTCCTGGTGGAAGACATGCTCAAGGATAACGGCGGCATCTACTCGAAGGGCGCGGACTGGGCGCCATATGTGCTGACGGACGGCATCTTGATCACCGGGCAGAATCCGGCCTCATCGGAGGCGGCGGCGCAGGCGTTGCTGAAATTGCTGAAGTAAGGCTAGTGGCTGAGACGGGTGGCTGCGCAGCGGCAGGCGCAGCCATAACTATCACGCACGGCAATGCGCACAATGCTAGCGAAAGAAACGGCAAGTCTTGATTTGTCTGGTGCGGCTGGCGGGGATCGAACCCACGACCCTTGGCTTCGGAGGCCAATACTCTATCCACTGAGCTACAGCCGCGTAGGGGGAATTTCTGAAGTGATGCGAAGGATACCGTTTTTCTTTACCTACGTCTACGGAAACTGTCGTATCGCTGGCAATTGCATGTCGCTGCTCAATTTTTGTGCCTATAATTGTGGGTTTCATAAAGGTTTACATACAAGCATGTAAAAATGCTACCTTACACGGCCATCAGTTTCAAATCTGGACTAAGGACATCATGAGCGACGCACATAACGAACAACAATCAGCGATCAAAACGCCTAAACAATTGCTTGCCGCCGTAGCTGGCTTCTTCCTCATCACCGTCATCGGCATCATCCTGCTGGTGCAGTTCGTCACGGCGCAAAAACTGACGGGCGCCGGTACGGACAGCCAGTCGCCGGAAGCCATCGCCGAGCGCCTGAGCCCAGTGGCCAACGCCGGCTTTACCTTCAAGGATGCCAGCGGTCCGAAAGTGCTGCAAAGCGGCGAAGCCGTCTACACGGCCACCTGCGTGGCTTGCCATGGCGCCGGCGTGGCCGGTGCACCGAAGTTTGGCGATGCGGGCAGCTGGTCGGCCCGCCTGGCCCAGGGCTACGATACGGTCCTGAAACACGCGATCGAAGGCTTGCGCGCGATGCCGGCCAAGGGCGGCAATCCCGACCTCGACGATGTGGAAGTGGCGCGCGCCGTCGTCTACATCGCCAACGCGTCGGGCGGCAAGTTCAAGGAACCGGAAGTGCCGGCACCGGCCGCTGCCGCTGATGGCGCCGCCGCACCAGCCGCGGAACCGGCCAAGTAAGCAGCGTCACACCCGTTTCCAGGAACCGCCCGCCAGGGCGGTTTTTTTTTACCCATCGTTTGCGCCAGATCACACGGCGTAAAAAAGCCGCCCGGCTTGCGCGGGGCGGCTGGCAACTTATGCCTGGTACAAGCGTCTTACCACATGATGACGCGGTCTTTCGGTGGCAGATACATCTTGTCGCCCGGTTTCACGTCAAACGCCTGGTAGAAGCCGGGCTGGTTGCGCATGGTACCGTTGGCGCGGAACTGGCCTGGCGAGTGCGGGTCCGTTTTCAGCAAGACCAGTTGCTGCGCTTCGCGCATCTTCATGCGCCAGACCTGGGCAAAGCCGGCGTAAAAGCGCTGCTCGCCCGTGAAACCGTCGATGACGGGCGCTTTCTTGCCGTTCAGCGACAATTTGTACGCTTTATATGCGATCGCCACGCCGGAATTGTCGGCGATGTTCTCGCCCAGGGTCAGTTCGCCGTTGACGAAATGGCCCTTGACGGGGCTGAAGCTGTTGTACTGCGCCACCAGCTGCTTGGTTTTCTTGGCGAAGTTTTTATGGTCGGCCTTGGTCCACCAGTCGCGCAAGTTGCCGTCGCCGTCGTACTGGGCGCCCTGGTCGTCGAAGCCGTGGCTGATTTCATGGCCGATCACGCCGCCGATGGCGCCGTAGTTGACGGCGTCGTCCGCGTTGGCGTCGAAGAACGGCGCTTGCAGGATGGCGGCCGGGAAGACGATTTCATTCAGTTCCGGGTTGTAATAGGCGTTCACGGTCTGCGGCGTCATGCCCCACTCGTCGCGGTCGATAGGCTGGCCCAGCTTGTTCAATTCGCGGTTGTAGTTGAGCAAGTGCGAACGCTGGATGTTGCCGATCAAATCGTCCGGCGCTACCGTCAGGCCCGAGTAATCGCGCCATTTGTTCGGATAGCCGATCTTGGTGGTGAACTTGGACAGCTTGATTTGCGCCTGTTTCTTGGTGACGGGGCTCATCCAGTCGAGCTTGTCGATGCTTTGCTGGTAGGCCGTCATCAGGTTTTTCACCAGCGCTTCCATGCGCACCTTGCGCTCGGCCGGGAAATATTGCTCCACGTACAGTTGGCCCACGGCTTCGCCCAGCGCGCCTTCGACGGCGCCCACGCCGCGTTTCCAGCGCGGACGCATTTCCGTCACGCCCGTCAGGGTGGTGCCATAAAACGCGAAGTTTTCATCGACATACGCTTTCGGCAGGTAGCCGGCGTTGGCGTGCAGCAAGTGCCACTGGAAGTAGGCTTTCCACGTTTCCAGCGGCGTCTTGTTGGCGATCTCGGCAAAACCTTTCAGGTAGCTGGGCTGGCTGACGATCACGTAATTGACCTTGCCGGCGATGCCCGTGTCCTTCAGGTAGCGGGCCCAGTCGTAGCCTGGCGCCACGGCGGCCAGTTTCGCCAGTTCCACCTTGTTGTAGGTCTTGACGGGATCGCGGTTCTGCACATTGCTCCATTGCGCCTTGGCCAGTTCCGTTTCCAGCGCGAGGATGGCTTTCGCATTCGCGGCCGCGTTCGCGTCGCCGGCCAGGCTGAGCATTTTCTCCACGTGGGCCAGGTATTTGGCGCGCGTATCGGCCTTGCCTGCTTCCAGGTAGTAATCGCGGTCAGGCAAGCCCAGGCCGCTTTGCACGATGTCGGCCACGTATTTGGTGGAATCCTTGGCGTCCTGGTGGATGCCGAAGTCATAAGGCGAAGTCACGCCCAGCTTGCTGAAGTGGGCGATTACGGCCGGCAATTCCGCCTTGTCCTGCAGCGCGGCGATCTTCGCCAGCTCCGCGTTCAACGGCGTCAGACCCAGGCTTTCCAGCTTGGCTTCATCCATGAAGCTGTTATAGAAATCGCCGATTTTCTGGGCATTCGAACCGGCCGCGCGGGCCTTGTCGGCGGCCGCGCCTTCGACGATGCCGCGCAGCTGCGTTTGCGTATCGTCAGCCAGCTTGGCAAAGCTGCCCCAGCTCGACTTGTCGGCAGGAATGACCGTTTCCGCCAGCCATTTGCCATTCAGGTGCTGGAACAGGTCGTCCTGCGCGCGCACGGCAGGGTCGACGTATTCGACGGCGATGCCGGACGTCAGCGCGGCGGCGGCGACAGCCGTGGCGGGAGCGGCGGCGGCTTTCTTGGCCGTATCAGCGGCGCCAGCCATGCCGGACACGCCGGCCAGCAAGCTCAGGGTCAATGCACTTAACAAATAACGATTCACGGTTGTCCTCTATATTGTATTGTGTGGAATATAAGGGTCAGAAGGCCCAGGGCTTCTGGCCCGGTTTTTGACTGTAGCATACCGGCCGAAACGACAGAAAGAACTTTGACCGGAATGCAAAAAAGACCACGCTAGGTGGCCTTTTCTGTTGTTACAGTAGTACGTTTTTCACGACGACGCGCATGCGCTTACCAGATGATGACGCGGTTTTCCGGCGCAACGTACATCTTGTCGCCCGGTTTCACGCCAAATGCTTCGTAGAAGCCAGGCTGGTTGACCATGGTGCCATTGGCGCGGTACTGGCCCGGCGAATGGGGGTCGGTCTTGATCTGCACGATCTGCTGCGCTTCACGCATCTTGCTGCGCCACACCTGGCCAAAGCCCATGTAGAAGCGCTGGTCGCCCGTCAAGCCGTCGAGCACGGGTGCTGGCTTGCCGCCCAGCGAAATTTTATAGGCCTTGTAGGCGATCGCCACGCCCGAGTTGTCGGCGATGTTCTCGCCCAGGGTCAGGGCGCCGTTGACGTGGTAGCCAGGCAATGGGCTGTAACCGTCATATTGCTTGGTCAGCGCGTCGGCCTTGGCGGCGAAGTTCTTGCGGTCGGCCGGGGTCCACCAGTCGCGCAGGTTGCCGTCGCCATCGGACTGGCTGCCCTTGTCGTCGAAGCCGTGGCTGATTTCATGGCCGATGACGGCGCCGATGGCGCCATAGTTGACGGCGTCGTCCGCGTTGGCGTCGAAGAACGGCGGCTGCAGGATGGAGGCCGGGAAGACGATTTCATTCATCGTCGAGCTGTAATAGGCGTTCACCGTCTGCGGCGTCATGCCCCACTCTTCGCGGTCGATCGGCTTGCCCAGCTTGGCCACCTGGCGCGCGGAGCCGAAGTTGGCGGCGCGCATCATGTTGCCCACCAGGTCGCCCTGGACGATCTGCAGCTTCGTGTAATCGCGCCATTTGTTCGGATACGCGATCTTCGGCGTGAACTTGGCCAGCTTGGCTTGCGCTTCCTTCTTGGTTTCCGGGCTCATCCAGTCCAGGGTGTCGATGCTGTCCTTGTAGGCGGCCAGCACGTTTTTCACCAGTTCCTGCATGTGCGCCTTGCGTTCTGCCGGGAAATATTGCGCCACGTACAGTTTGCCGACGGCTTCGCCCAGCACGCCTTCGACGGCGCCCACGCCACGCTTCCAGCGCGGCTGGTTTTCCGTCACGCCGCTGAGTACCGTGCCGTAGAAGGCAAAGCTTTCATCGACGAAGTTTTTCGACAGGTAGCTGGCATAGCTGCGCAGCAACTGCCATTCGAAATACGCCTTCAGGGTGTCCAGGTCGCTTGACGCCAGCACCTTGTTGTAGCCGGCCAGGTAGCTCGGCTGGTTGACGATGACGTAATCGACCTTGTTGGCGATGCCCAGGGCGGCCAGGCCAGACTTCAGGTCGTAGCCCGGGGTCAGCTCGTTCAGCGTGTTGATGTCGGTCTTGTTGTAGCGTTTGACAGGGTCGCGGTTCTCGACCTTGGTCCATTGCACTTCGGCCAGGGCCGTTTCCAGCGCCACGACAGCCTTGGCGCGGGCGGCGGCATTCTTGTCGCCGGCCATGGCCAGCATTTTTTCCACGTGCGCCTGGTATTTTTCTTTGACGCCAGCCTGCTTGGCTTCCAGGTAGTAGTCGCGGTCCGGCATGCCCAGGCCGCTCTGGCTCACGTAGGCCGCATATTTCGTCGAAGCACGGGCATCCTGGCCCACGTAGACGGCGTACGGCGTGGCCACGCCCGTCTGGCTCAGGTGGGCGATCAGGGCAGGCACGCCCTTCTTGTCGCGCAGCGAGCGGATGCGGTTCAGTTCGCCGGCCAGCGGCTTCGTGCCCAGCGCCTCGAGTTTGGCTTCATCCATGTAGCTGGCGTACAGGTCGCTGATTTTCTGCGCTTCGGAACCGGCTTTCCTGTTCTTGTCCTTTTGCGTGGCTTCGATGATGCCGCGCAACTGTGGCGTGGTGTCATCGCGCAGCTTGGCGAACGAACCCCAGCTCGACTTGTCGGCAGGAATCTCGGCCGTGGCCAGCCACTTGCCATTCAAATGGGTAAAGAAGTCGTCCTGCACGCGCACGGCGGGGTCGATGTACTGCACATCGATGCCGGAAACGACGCCGGCGGCGGCAGGTGCAGAAGGTGCGACACTGGGGGCCACGGTCGGGGCGGCAACGGCGGATGCGGGTTCGGCGGCATGGGCAAACGCAGCCAACAGGGTCAGGGTCAGACTGCTCAAGAGATAGCGATTCACGGATTGTCCTTATGGGGCATGTCAAAAAGACCGGGCGGATAGCTTCGGGCGGATAGCCTGCCGCGCCAGGCGCTGCAGGAATGTAGCACGCAAGCATGCCTTTTGGCCATCCTTGCCCCTTGCTTGCCCCCCGCGCTTGCCCCCTGCTTACCCTCAGTTGCCGGGCAAGGTGATACCGGCGCCCCCGCTGCCCATGCTCACGCCCGCGCCGCCCATGCCGCCCTTGCCACCGCCCTTGCGTCCGCCGTGCTCGCCACCGGGCGCGCCGCGCGACTCGCTGTGGGGCGCGGCGGCGTCCATCACGCGCGCCATCTGGCCGGCGATGAACTGGGCCACCATCTGGCGCTGGTTCTCGTCCAGGGCATCGTTGACGCTCAGCCACCATTCGCGCAGCTGCTTTTCCTCGGCCAGGCTCTGCGTGCTTTCCATGTCCAGGCCGGCGAGCAGGTCGCGCAGCTCCAGCCGGGGCGCCTGCAAACCCTGCGCCACGCCCGCTTGCAGGCGTTCGCGGCGCGCCTTGCGTTCGCGCAAGAGTTGACGCGATTTCCCTTCCACCTGCTGCCACAAGGTGGTCTGATTCGCATTGAGCTTCAATTCCGTCTTGAAATCGGGCGCCATCGGCAGCAAGTCTTCCAAGCGCATGTCGGCAATCGGCACGGCCGAGGCGGTCAAGGCGGTGGTGCCCAGCAGCAAGGCCAGGCTGAAACGGCGCACGGCGGGGAGAAAGGTCAACGAGGTCATGGGGGCTCCGGATAAAAAAAAGCCTGCGTCCGCAGACGCAGGCAAAACCACTTCGGGTCGAGAATGCGAGTCCACTATAGGGCCGCGGCACACGCTTTTTTTCGACTCTTACAAATGCTTACTCCCCTCAAGAGTAACTATACATCGCATACAAAACCGCAACATATGGCAAGCTGGCGAGCCCGTTTTCGCGCGTAGACTGGGCCAAGGCACGCTTTTTCCACGGCCGGCCCACGCCGGCAGAGATTCAGGTCTATACTTTCAGGAAAGCGCCGCTCCACGGGGACTGGCGCTTGTGCAAGACACGCTAGCTGCAAAGGTGCAATGATGGGCAAACTCAAAAATACCGGCTTGATCGGCCTGGGCGTGGTGGCCGGCGTCGCCGTGTCGCTGCAATTTTCCGCCATGGCGCAAAAAAACGTCGAGCCGCCCCTGCCGCTGGAAGAGCTGCGCCAGCTGGCCGATGTGTTTGGCCTGATCAAGTCCGATTACGTGGAACCCGTCGAAGACAAGAAATTGCTGGAAGACGCCATTTCCGGCATGGTCGCCTCGCTCGACCCCCATTCCGCCTATCTGGACAAGAAAGCCTACGCCGAACTGCGCGAAGGCTCCGAAGGCAAGTTCGTCGGCCTGGGCATTGAAATTGGCCTGAGCGAAGACGGCTACATCAAGATCGTCTCGCCCATCGAGGATTCGCCCGCCTACCGCGCCGGCATCAAGGCAGGCGATCTGATTACCCGCCTCGACGGCCAGCCCGTGAAAGGCGTCAGCCTCGACGACAACGTCAAGCGCATGCGCGGCGAGCCGGGCACCAAGGTATCGCTGACCATTGCCCGCAAGGATGAACCGCAGCCGCTGGCCTTCACCATCACGCGCGAGGAAATCCACCAGAAAAGCGTGAAGGCGAAGATGGTCGAGCCGGGCTACGCCTGGCTGCGCGTGTCGCAATTCCAGGAACCCACCGTCGATGACATGGCCGCGCAGATCACGGCGCTGTACAAGCAAGACCCGAACCTGAAGGGCATGGTGCTGGACCTGCGCAACGATCCGGGCGGCGTGCTGCAGGGCGCCATCGGCGTCTCGGCCGCCTTCCTGCCGAAGGATGCGGCCATCGTCTCGACCAACGGCCAGTTGCCGGACTCGAAACAGGTGTTCTACGGCCGCGCCGAATACTATACGTTCCGCTCGGAAGGCGATGCCCTGGCGAAATTGCCGGCCGCCATCAAGAAAGTGCCGCTGGTGGTGCTCGTCAACACGGGTTCCGCCTCGGCCTCGGAAATCGTCGCCGGCGCCCTGCAGGATTACAAGCGCGCCACCATCATCGGCACGCAAACCTTCGGCAAGGGTTCCGTGCAAACCATCCGCCAATTGACTGCCGACACGGCCGTCAAGCTGACGACGGCCCGCTATTACACGCCGAACGGGCGCTCGATCCAGGCCAAGGGCATCGTGCCCGACCTGCTGGTCGATGAAAATGCGGACGGCGACGGCTTGAACGGCTTGCGCATCCGCGAAGCGGACCTCTCCAAGCACCTGAGCAACGACCGCGACAAGGAAAGCGCCAAGGCCGCCCCCGTCAACGACGAGATGGAGGAGCAATTGCGCATCATCGCCCTGGAAAAGACCCGCAAACCGTTGGAATTCGGCAGCCAGGACGATTTCCAGCTGCACCAGGCGCTGAACCACCTGAAAGGTTTGCCGGTGCAACTGGCCAAGGCCGAACCGGTGGTGGTGCAAGCCGACGTCAAGCAAGAACAGAAGAAGTAAACAGCAGCGCCAGCAGCACGGCGGGGGGCGCCATGCCCCCCGTTACCCCGTCCACGCGACAAAAATCAATCTTCCGCCACACTTCCCCCTGCCCCGCAACACGAAACTCTCTACAGTCGAGCCCGTTTGTGTAAAATTTGCTTCACTTATCGGCATCGCGCCGATTGCCAAATTTGAAAGTTTAACCATGAAACAAGTCGTCATCAGCGGTACCGGACTGTACACGCCGCCATTTTCGATCTCCAACGAAGAGCTGGTCACCTGCTTCAATGCCTACGCGGAAAAATTCAATGCCGACAATGCCGACGCGATCGCCGCGGGCACGGTGACGGCGCTGGACCTGTCGAGCGTGGCCTTCATCGAAAAGGCGTCCGGCATCAAGTCGCGCTTCGTGATGGAAAAGGAAGGCATCCTCGATCCGGCCCGCATGGTGTCGCGCATTGCGGAGCGGGGCGATGACGAACTGTCGCTGCAGGCGGAAATGGCCGTCGCCGCCGCGCGCGACGCCTTGGCGCGCGCCGGCCGCACGCCAGCCGATATCGACATGGTACTGGTGGCTTGCAGCAATATGCAGCGCGCCTACCCGGCCATGGCCGTGGAAGTGCAGGATGCGCTGGGCATCGACGGTTATGGTTTTGACATGAACGTGGCGTGCTCGTCCGCCACCTTCGGCATCCAGCAAGCCGTGGCCGCCGTGCAAAGCGGCCAGGCGCGCGCCGTGCTGGTGTTGAACCCGGAAATCACCAGCGGCCACCTGAACTGGCGCGACCGCGACAGCCATTTCATTTTCGGCGACGCCTGCACCGCCATCATCGTCGAAGCGAAAGACACGGCCGTCTCGCAGCACCAGTTCGAGATCATCGGCACGGAACTGAAAACGCGCTTTTCTAACGCCATCCGCAACAATTTCGGCTTCCTCAACCGTTTTGACGAATCCGGCATGGGCAAGGCGGATAAATTGTTCCGCCAGCAAGGCCGCAAGGTGTTCAAGGAAGTGTGCCCGATGGCCGCCGAGATGATCAAGGCGACCCTGGCCAAGGCCGGCGTGGAAGTGGCGCAAGTCTCCCGCTACTGGCTGCACCAGGCGAATCTGAACATGAACTTGCTGATCGCGCGCCTGATCCTGGGCCGCGACGCGGAAGCCAACGAAGCGCCCGTGATCCTCGACACCTACGCCAACACCTCGTCGGCCGGCTCCATCATCGCCTTCCATAAGTATCAGGATGACATGGCGGCGGGCGCCACGGGCGTCATCTGCTCGTTCGGCGCCGGTTATTCCATCGGCTGCGTGGTCGTGCGCAAGGTGTAAAGACACGGGGTGGCATAGGGTGGAGTCCTTGAATTAGGCGAAGATCCGGGTGGATAACATGCGTTCGTGGCCACCTGGACGAAGATATAGCACAGGTTTTTTGCAATAAAGCCGCAGGAACATTCCGGCAGGGGCTTTGATGCGTTTATACTTGGTCGCTGAGCAACATCTTTTTCCATCCGCACGTCCCCATAAGGAACCCCACACGCATGCCCCATGACATCAGCCTGATCACCACCATCGCCGCCGCCCTCGGGTTCGGCCTCATCTTCGGCTTCATCGCCGCGCGCCTGAAACTGCCGGCCCTGGTCGGCTATCTGGCCGCCGGCATCATCATCGGACCGGCCACGCCCGGTTTTGTGGCGGATGCGGAAATAGCGGGACAATTGGCGGAAATCGGGGTGATGCTGATGATGTTCGGTGTCGGCCTGCACTTTTCCATCGAGGATCTGTGGGACGTGCGCAAGATCGCGCTGCCCGGCGCCATCCTGCAGATCGGCGTCGCCACGGCGATGGGCATGGGCCTGGCCCACTGGTGGGGCTGGACCCTCGGTGGCGGACTGATCTTTGGACTGGCCCTATCGGTCGCCAGTACCGTGGTGCTGCTGCGCGCGCTGGAAGAACGGGGCATCCTCGATTCCCTGAATGGCCGCATCGCCGTCGGCTGGCTGGTGGTGGAAGACCTCGTCACCGTGCTGGTGCTGGTGCTGCTGCCGGCGTTTGCCGGCGTGCTGGGCGGCAAGGTCGCACCGGATGCCGAGGCCGTCAGCCTGTGGCAAACCCTGGCGATTACCCTGGGGCAAGTAGCCGGCTTCATCGTCTTCATGCTGGTGGTCGGCCGCAAGCTGTTCCCATGGATCCTGTGGCAAGTGGCGCGCACCGGCTCGCGCGAACTGTTCACCCTGTGCGTGATCGCCGCCGCCGTCGGCATCGCCTATGCGTCGACCAAGCTGTTCGGCGTGTCCTTCGCGCTGGGCGCCTTCTTCGCCGGCATGGTGCTGCGCGAATCGGAACTCAGCCACCGCGCCGCGGAAGAGTCCTTGCCCCTGCGCGACGCGTTCGCCGTGCTGTTCTTCGTGTCCGTCGGCATGCTGTTCGAGCCGAACATCCTCATCGAGAAGCCCCTGCAAGTGCTGGCCGTGTGCGCCATCATTATCTTCGGCAAGTCGATCGCCGCCTTCCTGCTGGTGATGGCCCTGCGCTATCCGCCGAAAACGGCCATCATCGTCTCGGCCAGCCTGGCGCAGATCGGCGAATTCTCATTCATCCTGGCCGCGCTGGGCCTGTCGCTGGGCCTGATGCCGCAGGAAGGCCAAAGCCTGATCCTGGCCGGCGCCATCCTGTCCATCGCCTTGAATCCGCTCGTGTTCAGCATGGCCAAGCCGCTGCTGCGCGTGATGAGCAACAGCGATTTCGCGCGCAAGTTCGAACGCACCACGGACCCGCTGGCCGAACTGCCGATGACGGTGCCGCAGGAAAAACTGTCGGGCCAGATCGTCCTGGTCGGCTATGGCCGCGTGGGCCGGCGCATCGCCGCCGCCCTGATGGAACGGGGCATCCACTTCGTCGTGGCCGAGGAAAACCGCGAAATCGTCGACCAGCTGCGCAAGCAGGGCATTCCGGCCGTGGCCGGCAATGCGGGCGAACCGGCCGTGCTGATCCAGGCGCACATCACGCACGCCACCATGCTCGTCATCGCCACGCCGGACACCTTCCACGTGCGCGCCATGATCGAGACGGCGCGCGCGCTGAACCCGGACATCATGACGGTGGTGCGCACGCACAGCGAGGAAGAGGCGGAATTGCTGCGCGCGGAAAACGCGGGCAAGGTGTTCATTGGCGAGCACGAGCTGGCCAATGGCATGGCCGAGCACGTGCTGCAGAGTTTTGATGCGGCGAAGAAGGGGCATGGCGGGCATTAAGCCGGCGCCATTTCCGTCCAGCAAGCCTGCCCGCTCCCCCAGCCGGCAGGCTTTCTTTTTACAGGCTGGCGGCCAGTTCCGCGCCTTCCCGTATCGCCCGCTTGGCGTCGAGCTCCGCCGCCAGCGCGGCGCCGCCGATTTTATGGAAGCGGGGGCCGCCGGTGGCCAGCGGCTTGCCATCCTTGCCCATGTCCGGCATGAGCTCCGTCAAGCTGTCCTGGCCCGCGCAGATGACCACGTTGTCCACCGCCAGCAGGCGCTGCTCGCCGCCCACGGTGATGTGCAAGCCCTGCTCGTCGATCTTGTCATAGCTCACGCCGGCCAGCATGGCCACGCCGTTTCTCGCCAGCGCCGCGCGGTGCACCCAGCCCGACGTCTTGCCCAGACCCGCGCCCACTTTCGACGTCTTGCGCTGCAACAGGAAGATTTGCCGCACGGGCGCAGGCGCCACGGGCGGCACCAGGCCGCCGCCGGTGGCCGCGTCCAGGTCCACGCCCCACTCGCCTGCCCAGGTGGCCACGGGCAGCGGCAGCGGGTGCGCCGGGTCGTGCAGCAGGTATTCGCCCACGTCGAAGCCGATGCCGCCCGCGCCGATGATGGCCACGCGCGCGCCGACAGGCTTCTTGCTTTGCAGCACATCCAGATACGACAGCACTTTCGGGTGGTCGATGCCGGGAATGGCCGGCAAGCGCACCTTGATGCCGGTGGCGACGATGACGTCGTCATAGCCGCCGGCCAGCAATTGCTCGCGCGTGACGCGCTGGCCCAGGCGCAGCTTGACTTCCAGCAGCGCCAGCCGGCGGGCAAAATAGCGGATGGTTTCCGTAAATTCTTCCTTGCCGGGAATTTGCATGGCCACCTTGAACTGGCCGCCCACGCTGTCGCTGCTGTCGAACAGGGTCACCTCGTGCCCGCATTCAGCCGCCACGCAGGCGGCGGACAGGCCGGCCGGGCCGGCGCCGACGACGGCCACCCGGCGCGGCACGGCCTTTTTCGCGTACACGAGTTCCGTTTCATGGCAGGCGCGCGGGTTGACGAGGCAGCTGGCGCGCTTGTTGGCGAACGTGTGGTCCAGGCACGCCTGGTTGCAGCCGATGCAGGTGTTGATCTCGTCCGTGCGCCCGGAGGCGGCCTTGGCGACAAAATGGGGGTCGGCCAGGAAGGGGCGCGCCATCGACACCAGGTCGCAGTCGCCCCGCTCCAGGATGGCGTTCGCTTCGTGCGGCATGTTGATGCGGTTCGACGCCACCACGGGAATGCCGACTTCGCGGCGCAGCCGGCCCGCCACGGAGGCGAAGGCGGCGCGCGGCACCGAGGTGACGATGGTGGGCACCCTCGCCTCATGCCAGCCGAAGCCCGTATTGAGAATCGTCACGCCCGCGTGTTCCAGGGCCTTGGCCACCGCCACCACGTCATCCCAGGTATTGCCGCCCTCGACCAGGTCGAGCAGGGAATGGCGGTACATGATGATGAAGTTGGGGCCGACGGCGGCGCGGATGCGGCGCACGATGTCCACGGGCAGGCGCATGCGGTTTTCGATGCTGCCGCCCCAGCGGTCCTGGCGCAGGTTCGTGCGCGCGCACAGGAACTGGTTCAATAGGTATCCTTCGCTGCCCATCACTTCGATGCCGTCATAGCCAGCCTTTTGCGCCAGGCGCGCGCAGCGCACGTAGTCGCAGATGGTGCGCTCGATGCCCCGTTCGCTCAGGGGACGGGGGCGGAATGGCGAAATCGGCGATTTCTTCGCCGACGCCGAGACGACGAACGGCTGATAGCCATAGCGGCCCGCATGCAGGATCTGCATGACGATCTTGCCGCCCTCCTCGTGCACGGCGCGCGTCACCTTGCGGTGGTTCGGCACGTCGCCGAGGAAATTGAGGGTGCCGCCGAACGGCAGCAGCCAGCCCTGGCGGTTCGGCGAGATGCCGCCCGTGACGATCAGCCCCACGCCGCCGCGCGCCCGTTCGCGGTAGAACGCGGCGAGCTTGCCATAATGATAAAACCGGTCTTCCAGGCCTGTATGCATGGACCCCATGATGACTCTGTTGCGCAAAGAGGTAAAACCCAGGTCGAGCGGGGCCAGCAGGTGGGGATAGGCAGTCATGGTGATCGGTCCGGTAGAGGTGGTATGCAGGCCGTACGGTAGCAAGCATTGCCGCTCGCCGCAGCGTATTTCTCTAGACCGGGAGTTCTAAATCGCCCGGCGCACGGGCCGGCGATGCGTACAGCTTGTGCCGGGCGCAAGTTTCCCGTAGGCTAGGTGCATGACGCGACTCTTCCTTTGCCTGCTGATGCTGTGCGCCGTCCCCGCTACCGCGCTGGCGCAGGCGATACGCCTGGACAAGCTCAAGGTCGACGTCAAGCGCATCGAGGTCGACGGGCAGCGCATGTATGAAGTCGATGCCAGCGGCAGCGTGCAGGCGCCGCCGGCGTCCGTCTGGAAGACCCTGACCTCCTACGAGCGCATGCATGAATTCGTGCCGGACCTGAGTTCCTGCCGCGTGCTGTCGCGCAACGGCAATGAAGTCATCATCGAGCAGCAGGGCATGGCGCGCTTCCTGTTCATGAACCACCCCATCCACCTGGTGGTGCGGGCCACGGAAACGCCGTTTACGGCCATCGACATCGCCCTGATCTCGGGCGACATGCGGCATTACGAATCGCGCTGGAATCTGTACCCCATCCCCGAGACGGGCGGCACGCGCATCGTCTTTTCCAGCCGGCTGATGCCGGGCTTCTACGTGCCCGGCATGCTGGGCACGACCATGATACGCGGCGATATCGAGCGCATGATGGCGGCCGTGCTGGCACGCATCGACAGCCAGTACGCCGATAAATCCGGATAAAACTACGCTAGGTAGGTATCGCGGTCGCGGATTTCCGCGAAGTTCTCCAGGCTGCCCAGCTTTACCGTGACGGGATTCAGGCTCGCCTGCGGCTGCATCGAGCGCCAGGCGAACAGCCATTCCTGCTCCGGCGCTTCGGCGCGCGTCTTGGTGAAGGCGGCGCCCAGGGCGGCGCGCTGGCCATACTCGACCAGGCCGTCGATGCCGGCCCAGCTGGGCAAGGTGCGCTGCACGGCTCGGTGCAGGCGTTCGCCGAATTCTTCCGTATTGTGGATGATCAAACAGGCGTCGGCCGGGGCGAACAGGTCGAACAGTTGCTTGTCCCACACTTGGGAAAAGCTCAGGGTCAAACAATTGCCCGCAGGCATAAGGCGGAACTGGCCCAGGCTCAGCGCCAGCTCGAGTTCGCTGCGCTGGCCGTAGCGGTGCAGGGTGGGGGGACGTTTGTAATCGTGCATGCTGGACTCGTTCTTCAATAGTAGGGTAAACCGGCGCGCCGCTTAACGTGGCGGGCGGATATGGCGCCGGATGCGCTGGGCCGTCGCGGCCAGATAAATTTCGCGCAGTAAATAAATAAAACAGCCGATCAGGCAAATCACGGCCAGCACAAAGAAGGCCGCGATGTATTTGTCCAGGGTCAGGTTCAGAATATCGCCCAAAAACAGCATGGCGATGATGACGCAGACGAAGAAACCGCACGCCGTGCTGAGCGAAATCGAGTAATTGATCAGATGGGTACGCCGATACAAGGTATCTAGCTCATCCATATAGAAATCGTTATAGCCGATGTCGAGCCGGTCTTCCAGCACGCGCGTGCGGTCGATGATGCGGCCCAGGCGGTTGGTCAGCACCACCAGCATGGTGCCGATACCGGTCAACAGGAAAACCGGCGCAATCGCCAGCTGGATGATATGGCCGATGTCGCCGATCTGTATGTTCATGGATAAAAAGTCGTAGGTTCACACCGGCGCCCGACCGTGGCGCCAGCACAGGCCATAGTGTAGCAGGTGGCGCCCGCCGGCTGGCCGCTTTGCCAACCGGCGGGCTCTGGCGTCATGCGAAACCGCGCCCCGGCACGAAGCGCTCGGTGGCGCGCACCAGCGCCGAAGCGATGCCGTGCTCGAGCGCGCCATGGCCCGCATCCGGGATCATTTCCAGCTGCGCGCCCGGCCAGGCTTGCTGCAGGCGGTAGGCCGACAGCGGCGGGCAGATGGCGTCGTAGCGTCCCTGCACGATGACGGCCGGCAAATGCGCGATGCGCGCCATGTTGCGGATCAGCTGGTCTTCCTCGAAGAAACCCAGATTGGCCATGTAGTGCGATTCGAGCCGGCCCACGCCCAGGTCGAGCGCATCGTTCGGCGCATCTTCCGGCTGCGGCATCAGGTAGACGCGGCGGCCTTCGAAGCGGCTCCAGGCGCGCGCGGCGGGCCAATATACGGCGGGATCGCTGCTGAGGATGCGTTTCACGTAGGCCGCCAGCAAGTCGCCCCGTTCCTCTGCGGGAATAGGCGCGGCGAATTCCGCGTACAGTTCCGGATAGAACCAGCGCACGCCCTCGATGAACCAGTCGATTTCCGCCTGCGTACACAGGAAAATGCCGCGCAGCACGAAACCGAGGCAAGCCTCGGGGTGCGCCTGGCCATACGCGAGCGCCAGGGTCGAACCCCACGAGCCGCCAAACACCAGCCATTGGTCGATGCCGAACTGGACGCGCAAGCGTTCGATATCGGCGATCAGCAGCTGCGTCGTGTTGTTGCGCCATTCGCCCAGCGGCGTGGACTTGCCCGCGCCGCGCTGGTCGAACAGGATCACGCGGTAGCGCTGCGGGTCAAAAAAGCGGCGGTGCTGCGGCGACAGGCCCGCGCCGGGGCCGCCGTGCAGGAACAGCACGGGAATGCCGTCGGGGTTGCCGCACTCTTCCCAATAAATGGTGTGGATGTCATCGACCGCCAGCATGCCGTGCCGGTTTGGCGACAGGACGGGAAACAGGGGGGACAAAGAATCGGGCATGGCGGTCCTCAGAATGGCAGTCGGGGCGCCAGGCACGAGTCCTGGCAACTGTTCCAATTATAGTGCGCCGCCGGCGCCTCAGGCCAGCAGCAAGGGCAGGCGGTTCGACGACTTGATTTCGCGCATCGACAGGCTGGACTGGATTTCCGCCACGCCAGGCAGGCGGCGCAGCACGGTCGAGACGAATTCGCCATACGCTTCCAGGTCGCGCGCCACCACTTGCAGGAAATAATCGGCTTCACCCGCCACATTGTGGCACGACAAGATCTCGGGAATCGTCGCGATCGCCTGCTCGAACTGCGACGGCTGTTCGCCGCCATGGTTGGCAAACACGACCCGCACGAACGCCACCAGGCCGATGCCCAGCTTCTTGCGGTTAAGCAAAGCCTGGTAGCCGGTAATGAAACCTTCCTCTTCCAGGCGGCGCAAGCGGCGCCAGACGGGGGTTTCGCTCAGTTTCAAGCGCTCGGCCAGGCGCGCATTCGACAGCCGTCCTTCATCCTGCAACAGCCTGAGTATCTGCAAATCGGTGGCGTCGAGGCTAACTTCTGAAATTTTCATCTATTTTTTGTTTTTATACGAGTGGAATCTACCCGAATACTAGGGCATGCAGGGCAGGAAAAGCAAGCACATTTCATCGCTGCAAGAACATAATGGGACCCGGCGAGCAGGCCGCACCGTGTGCATGCTCCCGCTTTTCTTTTCGACCGAGCCATGTCCGATTCTACCTTCCTGATGTACCTGCTGGCACTGGCCGGCGCCTTTTTATTACCGGGCCCCGACATGGCGCTGGTGCTGGCGACGGGCGCGGCGCGCGGCGTGGCCGCGGCGCTGGTGACGGCCGTGGGCATCGCCGGCGCGCGCGCCGTCCACGTGGCGCTGTCGGGCGCGGGCCTGGCGGCGCTGATGGTGACGCATCCGCAAGCCTTGCAATGGGTCAAATGGGCGGGCGCCGCCTACCTGCTGTACCTGGCGCTGCGCCTGCTGCAGTCGGCCCTGTCGAGCAAAACGGCACAGGAAGCGGCCGCCCCCGCCACGGCGCATGGCGCCCGCGCCAGCCTGGTGCGCGGCTTCCTGACGAATCTGCTCAATCCGAAGGCACTGCTGTTTTGCAGCATGTTCCTGCCGCAATTCGTCGTCGGCAGCGAGCAGGTCGGCATGCAATACCTGCGCCTGGGCGCCGTCCTGGTGCTGGTGGGCCTGCTGTTCGACGCCCTGTACGCCGTGCTCGCCGCGCGCCTGGCGCGCCGCCTGCGCGGCAAGCCTTCGCCTTACGGCAAGTTCGTACTGCCTGCCGTGTTCGTGCTGCTGGCCGGGCGGCTGGTGCTGGGCTGATCGGCCATCGCATCCGTGAAGAAGGCCGGGTAATCGGCCAGCAGGCTGCGCTCAAAGTCGTTGACCTTGCGAAATTGCCGCAGACCTGGCGCCATGGCCCGGCCCGCATCCCAGCTGCGCCAGGCATTCGGCGCATCGAATTGCGCCAGCAAGGCGTCGCCCAGGTCCTGGTACACGGCCGCCATGTGCGGCTTGGCTTGCAACACTTGCAGATACAGGGCCGTCGCTTCCGGCCATTGGCCCAGCTTGGCGCGCAAATTGCCTTCGAACAGGGCCAGGACGGGCTGCTGCATCCCCGTTTGCGTCCTGGCCTCCTGCACGGCGGCCAGCGCGGCCGCGACGCCCTCTTTATCCTTGGCCAGCAGCGCGCGCGTCAAGTCGTGGATGGGCTGGCACTCCTGCATGGCCCGCTGCTGCTGGGGCGTCAGTTTGTCCACCAGCGCGCCCGTGGAAAAATGGTCTTCCAGCAAGGTCAAGAAAGCCTCGAAGGGTTTTTCTGCCGCAAACAGGCGCTCCGCCTCGGCGCGCAGCGCCGGATGCGCCTGCGGACTCAGCGGCGGCAACAGGGCCGCCTGCGCCAGCACGCGCTCAAGCGCCGACGCGCCGGCCGCCAGCGGGCGTGGCCGGTATGCGGCCAGGGAATACGTGGCGGGCGCCCCCGCCGTCATGGCGCCGATGCGGAAATGGCGCGTGGCCGTACCGCCCACCTCCTGGTAATGTAAAGTAAAGTCGGCGGGAATGCGCTTGCCATCGGCCAGCATCTTCAGCACCAGCGGGTGGCCGCCCCAGGTGTAGCGCAGGAACTGGGCAAACGCCGTCGCATCGGCGCCGCTGACGGGGCTGCCGGCTATCCCCAGGCGCAGCAGGGGCTGCCCGTCGAGCGACCACAGCACGGCGCCGTCGAGCACTTGGGGGGTCAGTGGCCCGCGCCGCCTTGGCGCCAGCACCGATAAAGTCTGCTCTTCATACACGGGCAAGGTCGCATGCTGTTCCATCTTGCCGGCCTGCAAGATGCCGGCGATGCCCTGCCGGTGGCGCAATTCGATGGCGCGAAAGCCGACGGCGTCGAACAGCGAATAACCGTCATAGGTTCCCGCCGCCGTATCGATGAGGTAGCGGCGGCGCGTGGCAAAATCGAACATGGACAAGCTCATGCCATCGCGCACGCTCAGGTAATGGGGGCCCAGCACGACATCGCTTTCCTGCGTCGCGCGCGCGGGCAGGCTGGTTTTCACGCCGGGTTTGACGACACGTTCGGTCACCACCGTGACGTGGAACGCGACGCTGGCCTGGGCCGCGCTGGCGCCCAGGAAAAGGATGGCGGCCACGCTGGCGCGGCGCAAGGCGGGAACTAGGGTCATGGAGATGATGCAGTGGAGAAATACTGATTTTAAGGCAAATCCGGCGAGTCCCTTGTTTTGCTTGCAAGCATAAAAAAAGACAGCCGCAGCTGTCTTTTTGTTTTACCTCAACAACGATTACGACATGTGCTGGCCGCCGTTGATCGAGATGTTGGCGCCCGTGACGAAGGCTGCTTCATCGGAAGCCAGGTAAGCCACCAGGCCGGCCACTTCTTCCGGCTTGCCCAGGCGCGCCATCGGAATTTGCGGGATGATTTTGCTGTCGAGCACTTCCTGCGGAATCGCCATGACCATCTTGGTGCCGATGTAGCCTGGCGAGATGGTGTTGACGGTGACGTTCTTGCGCGCCACTTCCAGCGCCAGCGACTTGGTGAAACCATGCATGCCGGCTTTCGCGGCCGAATAGTTGGTCTGGCCGAAGGCGCCCTTCTGGCCATTCACGGACGAGATATTGATGATGCGGCCCCAGCCGCGTTCCACCATGCCGTCGCAGACGGGCTTGGTCATGTTGAAGACGGAATCGAGGTTGGTGCCCATCACGGCATCCCAGTTCGGCTTGTCCATCTTCTTGAACGTCATGTCGCGCGTGATGCCGGCGTTATTCACCAGCACGTCGACAGGACCGATTTCCGCTTCCACGGCCGCCACGCAGGCCGCTGCCGAATCGTAGTCGGCCACGTCGCACGGATACGCCTTGAAGTCGTAGCCCATGTCCTTGGTCGTCGCCAGCCATTCCGCGACCTTCGGATTGCCTGGGGAATATGTGGTCACCACGCGATAGCCGAGCGCCGCCAGCTTGAAACACACCGCTTCGCCCAGACCACCCATGCCACCAGTTACCAATGCAACTCTTGCCATTTTCATCCCCTCAGTGTCGTTCTGTTGCTAAAAAGTTAATTATTTAAATAAAGCAGCCCAAACCGCCGCATGACAGCGGCGTACCGCATCGCACCCAAGCGTAGCGAGCGGCGATGATTTGTGGCTAAGAAGCGCAACCGTGCTCTAGCACGGTGAGCATCGCAGGCCGCAAAGCACGCCGCGCAGTAGCTTGGGTGCGGTGCCAGCTACTTAGTCGCGCTCGATGGCTAAAGCTACACCCATGCCGCCGCCGATGCACAATGCGGCCAGGCCTTTCTTGGCGTCGCGGCGGATCATTTCGTGGATCAGGGTGACCAGGATGCGCGCGCCCGAGGCGCCGATCGGGTGGCCGATGGCAATCGCGCCGCCGTTCACGTTGATCTTGCTGGTATCCCAGCCCATTTCCTTGTTGACGGCAATCGCTTGCGCGGCAAACGCTTCGTTGATTTCCATCAAGTCCAGCTCTTCATGCGTCCAGCCTGCTTTTTTCAGGCACAGGCGCGATGCGGAGACGGGGCCCATGCCCATGACGGCCGGGTCCAGGCCCGACGAGGCGTAAGCCTTGATGCGTGCCAGCGGCTTCAAGCCCAGTTCCTTCGCTTGCGAGGCGGACATCATGATGACGGCGGCGGCGCCATCGTTCAGGCCGGAAGCGTTGCCGGCCGTGACGGTGCCATCCTTGGCGAACGCGGGGCGCAGGCCGGCCAGCGATTCCAGGGTCGAACCGGGCTTGATGTATTCGTCGCTGTCGAAGACGACCGTGCCTTTTTTGTTGGCGATCTCCAGCGGCAGGATTTCATCCTTGAACTTGCCCGCCTTTTGCGCCGCTTCCGCCTTCAGTTGCGACTGCAGCGCGAATTCATCTTGCTCGGCGCGCGTCACTTCGTATTTCTTGGCGACGTTTTCCGCCGTGATGCCCATGTGGTACTGGTTGTACACGTCCCACAGGCCGTCGACGATCATGGTGTCGATCATCTTGAAGTCGCCCATGCGGAAACCGTCGCGCGAGCCGTTCATCGCGTGCGGCGAAGCGCTCATGTTTTCCTGGCCGCCGGCGATGATGATGTTGGCGTCGCCGCACTTGATCGCTTGCGCCGCCAGGTGCGTGGCCTTCAAGCCGCTGCCGCATACCTTGTTGATGGTGAATGCCGGGATGCTGCTCGGCAGGCCAGCCTTGATGACGGCCTGGCGCGCGGCGTTCTGGCCGACGGCAGCCGTCAGCACCTGGCCCAGGATCGCTTCGCCGATCAGGTTCGGGTCGATGCCGGTTTGTGCCAGCAAGCCCTTGATTACATGCGCGCCCAGTTCGGACGCAGGAATCTTGGCCAGACTGCCACCGAATTTGCCGACTGCGGTACGGCCGGCGGCCACGATTACGACATCATCCATTTATTTCTCCGATATGCTGGCCACGAGGGCCAAGGTCAAGGTGCTAATAGAATCCCATTGGAATCCTGTGAATCCGGGAAGACACAGCAAGCTGTGTTTCATTCTAGCGCGGCATGCGCCGCAGTTCCAGCGCCGCACCGCAGGCGGCGGCGATGACAGCCTGCCTGCGGTGGCGGCGGGCGGCCTGGCGCGGCGGATAGCCGCTGCCGGGCCGCAACGCGCTTACGCCTGGCGAGCAGGACGCGTGTTTTTATTTTTATCATACCCTTCATCGGCGCCGCCGAAAGTGGTTTTTAGAAAATTATTGAAGGGAATAATCAGGGGTACGGGCGTTTGCTTTACCACCTGCAACAGCTCGCCAAATTTTTGACGCGATGCAGCAAACTCACCCTTTGTCACAGTGTCGAATTTCTCCTGGGTTTCTTGAGCAACATCCTTTGCCTGGCGGCTATATGCACCGATGCGTTCGATGGCCAGTTGCGACTGCGTGCGCGACAGTTCCAGCAGCGCTTGCGGGTCCTTCGCGGACAGCAGCTGATTGCCCGCCACAGTAGCGGCCGCCAGCGCCGTGCGGGCCGCATCGAGCTGCAATTCCAGCACGCTGGCACCGCTGTCGACAGCGGCCTGCGCATACGCTTGCGCGCTGATCAATTGTGCTTCCACCACGGCCTTGCCGGCCCGTGCCCATTGTTCGGAAAATGAAAACATCGTGTTCCTCCCCAAAGAGTAGGCAGCGCATGTTGCGCCGCACAGTGCTCAACTGTAAGCGGTGGTTCATTGCTGAACCTTGATATTTATCAAACTTTGCTGTTGGTTTGTTTCCAACCCAACGCTGGTCAGGACAACAACTTGATACCGTCGAGCGAGGCCGCGCACTGCTCGCGTATCACGCTGACGAAATCGCGCACGTACGCCTTGTCCTGCAGATGCTCGGGCACGGACACGTACAAATCGCTCCACAAGCCGTGTTCGCCCACCGGGCGCGCCACGACGTAATCGTAATCGACGTAATTCTTGATGGCCCAGTTCGGCAAGGCGGCAATGCCGCGCCGGCTCGCCACCAGTTGCAGCACGGCCACCGTCAATTCGGCCGTGCGGCGTTCAAACGCGATGCCGGCCGGCCGCAGCACTTCGCGGATCAGGTCGATGCGCTCTTCCGGCACGGGATAGGTAATTAATGTTTCGCCCGTAAAGTCGGCCGCCGCCAGCCGGCGCTGCGCCTGCAGCCGGTGCTTTTGCGCCATCACCACCAGCATTTCAAAGCGGAACAGGGGAAACACGGTGAAATCGGGGCCGTACGGCGAGCCGATCACGAGATCCGCCTCGCCCGAACGCAGCAAGTCCGCCGGTTCGCTGTGAAAGCCGGAAACCAGGTCGATCTCCACTTCCGGCCAGCGCTGGCGGAAGGCATCCATCACCGGCATGAGCCAGTCGAAACAGGTATGGCATTCGAGCGCCACGCGCAGCTGTCCCTTGTCGCCCTGCGACAGGCGCGCCACGTCGCGCTCGGCCAGCTCGATCTCGGGCAGCAGCTTGTCGGCCAGGGCCAGCAGCCGGCTGCCCGTGGCCGTAAACGCGATCGGCATCGACTTGCGCTCGAACAATGGCGCCTTGTAGCGCTCTTCGAGCAGGCGGATCTGGTGCGACAGGGCCGACTGGGTCAGGTTGAGCAGCTGCGCGGCGCGCACCAGGCTGCCGGACGAACGCAGGGCACTCAAGGTGCGCAGGTGACGGATTTCTAGCATCGGAGAAATGGATTCTGTGCGTGAATTATTTTCATGTTATTCGGCAAAATGTTTCGTTTTGATTATAGATCAAGTTGCCGCACACTCTAGCGCATTCACATTAAATCTCGATGACATCATGACCATTCGTACCCACGTCCTTGGCTTTCCCCGTATCGGCGCCGCGCGCGAACTGAAACTGGCGCTGGAAAGCCACTGGCGTGGCGAGCTGTCCGAGGCGGACCTGGAAGCGACGGGCCGGCAACTGCGCGCGCGCCACTGGGCCCAGCAGCGCGACGCCGGCCTCGATTACGTCACCGTGGGCGACTTCGCCTTTTACGACCAGGTGGCCAGCCATATCCAGCTATTGGGCTGCGAACCGGCCCGCTTCCACTTTGCGCCAGAGCAATCGCCGCTGGCGCGCTATTTCACCATGGCGCGCGGCGCAGACACGCACGCCGCCCATGCCGGCTGCGGCCACGCGCACCATGCACACGCCGCAGGCACTGCCGCGCTGGAAATGACCAAGTGGTTTGACACCAATTACCATTACCTGGTGCCCGAACTGTCGCCGCAGACCCGCTTTTCGCTCGCTTGCGAGCGCCTGCTGGCGGAAGTGGCCGAGGCGCAGGCGCTGGGCCACCCGGTCAAGGCGGCCCTGATCGGCCCCCTCACCTTCTTGTGGCTGGGCAAGGAAAAGACGCCAGGCTTCGATCGCCTGGCCCTGCTGGAACAATTGCTGCCCGTCTACGGCGCCCTGCTCGACCGCCTGAAGCGGCAAGGCGTCACCTGGGTGCAGCTCGATGAACCGATCCTGGGCCTGGACTTGCCCAACGCGTGGCGCAGCGCCTTCGAAAGCACGTACTGGCAGTTGAACCAGGTGGGCGTGAATATCCTGCTGGCAACGTATTTCTCGCCGCTGGAAGAAAACCTCAGCCTGACGTGCCGCCTGCCTGTGGCCGGCCTGCACGTGGACGGCATCCGCGCGCCGCATGAACTGATCAGCGTGACGGACTGGCTGCCCGCGCATAAAGTCTTGTCGATTGGCATCGTCGACGGGCGCAATATCTGGCGTACCGACCTCGACGCTGCCCTGGCCGTGCTACGGCCGCTGGCGGCCAAACGCGACGGCCATTTGTGGCTGGCGCCGTCGTGCTCGCTGCTGCACGTGCCGTTCAGCCTGGAAGCGGAAACGGAGCTCGACAGCGACATCCGCAACTGGCTGGCATTTGCCACGGAAAAACTGGCGGAGATCGCCATCCTCAAGGGCGCGCTCGCCGACCAGCCCGATGACGCCGCACTGGCACAGTCCCGCCGGGCTGTCGCCGGGCGGCGCGCCAGCCCCCGCGTGCACCGCCCGCAAGTGGCGCAGCGCCTGCAGGCGCTGTCTCCCACCGTGGACCGCCGCGATTCCGGCTTCCCGCAGCGCCAGGCCATGCAGCGCGCGCGCTTGCAACTGCCCGATTTCCCCACGACGACCATCGGTTCCTTCCCGCAGACGCCGGCCATCCGCGCCGCCCGCGCCAGCCACAAGCGGGGCGAACTGGCGAGCGCCGAGTATGAACGGCAGATGCGCGCCGAAATCGCCCGCGCCGTGGGGCGCCAGGAAGCGCTGGGCCTGGACGTGCTCGTGCATGGCGAAGCGGAACGCAACGACATGGTCGAATACTTCGGCGAACAATTGGACGGTTTTATCTTGACGCACCACGGCTGGGTGCAATCGTACGGCTCGCGCTGCGTCAAGCCGCCCGTCATCTACGGCGACGTGCAGCGCCCGGCCGCCATGACGGTGGCCTGGACGGTGCACGCGCAAAGCCTGACCAATAAACCGATGAAAGGCATGCTGACGGGCCCGGTGACGATATTGCAATGGTCGTTCGTGCGCGACGACCAGCCGCGCGCCACCACGGCGCTGCAGATCGCCCTGGCCATGCGCGACGAGGTAGCCGACCTGGAAGGGGCCGGCATCGGCATCATCCAGATCGACGAGCCGGCCCTGCGCGAAGGCTTGCCGCTGCGCCGCGGCCAGTGGGACGCCTACCTGGACTGGGCCACGCGCGCCTTCCGCATCGCCGCCTGCGTCGTTGGCGACACGACGCAGATCCACACCCACATGTGCTATGCGCAGTTCAACGACATCCTGCCGCAGATCGCCGCCATGGATGCCGACGTCATCACGATAGAGACGAGCCGCTCGGACATGGCGCTGCTGGCGGGCTTTGGCCAGTTCCAGTATCCGAACGAAATCGGCCCCGGCGTATACGACATCCACTCGCCGCGCATCCCCTCGACCCTCGACATGGTGACATTGCTGCAAAAGGCCAGCGCCGTCATTCCCCCGGCGCATTTATGGGTCAACCCGGACTGCGGCTTGAAGACGCGGGGCTGGGCGGAAACGGAGGCGGCCTTGCAAAACATGGTCGCGGCGGCACGGCAGATGCGCGCGGCGTGATGAAAATATGACAAGGTCATGCAAGGCCTGACAAAACCGTAGCGAGCGGAAGAAAGTTGTGCTTGAGAAGCGCAACTGTATGAAGGTACAGTGAGCATCGCAGACCGCAAATTACGACGCGCAGCAGGTTTTGATAGGCGGACTCAAGCCGCATTCTCGGCTGCTTTCGGGGCGGCGCACCGGTTTTCCGGGGCGCCGTCCGTTTTTTTTGACATGAAGTAGGTGTTGCCCTGCGGAATAGCACGCGCCAGGCCCCTGATGCCGATTTTTTTGCAGTAGAATGCAAGAAATTTACTGCTCCCATTGTTGCCGTACGGAACATCTGGCCTGCCGCAGTTTCACTTTGATAAATGTTTATGTCCAAAAGCCCGTCGCAGAAGCCTATCGAAATCAAGATTTCCACCGTCGTTGCCGTCTCCGCCATTCTGCATAGCGCCGATACGCAGGCACTCGATGCCGCCTTGCGCGACATGACGGGAGGCGTGGCGGACTTTTTCGAGGACGACCTGGCCGTGCTGGACGTGGCGGCCTTGCCGCCCGGCAGCGTGCCGATCGACTGGGCCGCCCTCGTGGCCCTGCTGAAAAAATACCGTTTGAATGCCGTGGCCGTGCGCAATGCGCCGGCCGACATGCATGACGCCATCCTGGCGCAAGGCTTGAGCCTCGACAGCGGCAAGACGCGCGACGATGCGCCGCCCAAGGATGGTCCCAAGGATACCCCCACTGCCGCCGCCCAGTCGGGCGCCGACGCCCAGGTGATGGTGATCGACACGCCCGTGCGCGCCGGTCAGCGCATCTATGCGCGCGGCTGCGACCTGATCATCACCGCCGTCGTCAACAATGGCGCCGAAATCATCGCCGACGGCAGCATCCACGTATATTCCTCGCTGTACGGCCGCGCGCTGGCTGGCGCCTCGGGCAATGCCCAGGCGCGCATCTTCGCGCTGGCCATGGAACCGGAACTGGTCTCGATCGCCGGCGTGTACCGCACGTTCGAGGATGGTTTCCCCGCAGAAATGGCGCGCGGACCCGCGCAAATTCGTTTGGCTGGAGACAGAATCGATATACACTCTGTCAATCCGGTCACTCCCGTGAACCGCTCTTAAGCTGCACAATTCAAGAGATATCTGAAAAGGATTATTTGTGGCAAGAATTATTGTTGTGACGTCCGGCAAGGGCGGTGTCGGCAAGACGACCTCTAGCGCCAGTTTTTCCACTGGCCTGGCCATGCGCGGCCACAAGACAGCCGTGCTCGACTTCGACGTGGGCCTGCGTAACCTCGACCTGATCATGGGTTGCGAGCGCCGCGTCGTCTACGACCTGATCAATGTGATCAACAAGGAAGCAACCCTGAACCAGGCCTTGATCAAGGACAAGCACTGCGACAACCTGTTCATCCTGCCCGCCTCGCAAACGCGCGACAAGGATGCCTTGTCGGAAGAAGGCGTGGAACGCGTGTTGAACGACCTGATCAACATGGGCTTCGAATTCATCATCTGCGATTCGCCGGCCGGCATCGAGCATGGCGCGCTGATGGCGCTGACGTTTGCCGATGAAGCCATCATCGTCACCAACCCGGAAGTGTCGTCGGTGCGCGATTCGGACCGCATCCTGGGCATCCTGCAAGCCAAGTCGCGCCGCGCGCAGACGGGCGGCGAGCCCGTCAAGGAACACTTGCTGATTACCCGCTACTCGCCGAAACGCGTGGAATCGGATGAAATGCTGTCCTACCAGGACGTGCAGGAAATCCTGCGCATCCCGCTGGTGGGCATCATTCCGGAATCGGAGCAAGTGCTGGCCGCCTCGAACCAGGGCAACCCGGCCATCCATTTCACGGGCACGGACGTGGCGCAAGCCTATGAAGACGTGGTTTCGCGTTTCCTCGGCGAAGATGTCGAGTTGCGCTTTACCAACTATGAAAAGCCTGGATTACTCCAGCGCATTTTTGGGGCGAAGTGATATGGCCTTGCTTTCTTTCCTGTTCCCCCCCAAGCCGAAGACGGCCACCGCGGCCAAGGAACGCCTGCAGATCATCATCGCCCGCGAACGCAGCGGACGCGATGGTCCGGACTTCCTGCCCGCCCTGCACAAGGAATTGATCGCCGTCATTTCCAAGTACACCAAGGTCAATGCCGACGACATCAAGATTTCGCTGGACCGCCAGGGCAACCTGGAAGTACTCGACGTCAACGTGGTGCTGCCGGACGCGTAAGGCCTAATCCGGCCTGACCGTAAGCAATTCCTGCGCCACCGCGGCGCAGGCGTTCACGTGCTGGTTGCCGATCTGGCGGAATACGGCGTAGCCGATGGCTGCCGCCACCGCCTGGCCGGCGAACGGCACGAAGCGCGCCACCTGCTTGGTGGCAATCTTGACGCCACTGCGCTTGAGCAGCTGGAGGATCAGTTCGCGCGACACCAACTTTCCCACCAGCATGCCGCCCATGCCCACCGCCGCGCGGTAGGCCATCATCTTGAACTGCGGGTTGAGGCGCTCGATCTGCTCGGGCGTGAGGCCGAATTCGTGGTTGATATCGTTGATCAGCATGGAAAACAGGCCTACATCGGACATCAGGTCGATGCCGGGAATGGGAATGGCCGAGGCGCCTGCCGACATCATGGCACGCCGCTGCACCAGGCGCCGGCAACGCTCGCGCACTTGCTCGATGTCGGCATGGCTGGCCGGTATCAGGGTCCAATCGGTGGTGCTCTTGTCTGCCATGGCCGTTTCTCCGCGAGTGATGGGTAGATGAACAAGTGTAACGTAAAGGCCTGCGCTGCCGATTTCACTGGACACAGTTGCAATCTCTGTTATATTTCACTTGAGCATTCCTTAACATTACGATAAGCAGAGCGGACCGTCTGTTTGTTGCTACACACTCCAGCCCATTATGCGAATTGCCGTACTCGATAGCGACCATAGCCAGGCAGAACTGATCTGCCAGGTGCTCACCGCCGCCGGCCACGCTTGCCACGAGTTTCAGAGTGCCAAGGACATGCTGGGGCAACTGCGCAAGGACAGTTGCGACATGCTCATCCTCGACTGGCATGTGAGCGATCTGGACGGTGCCGAAGTCTTGCGCCGTGCCCGGGAAAAACTGGCGCCCAAGGCGCCCGTGTTGTTTATGACCAACAGTTCCGGCGAAGACGATGTGGTGGCGGGCATGACGGCCGGCGCCGACGACTACATGATCAAGCCCTTGCGGCGCAGCGAACTGACCTTGCGCACCCAGGCGCTGCTGCGCGTGGCCTACCCGGCCCAGAATGGCGCCGAAACCTTGCAATTCGGTCATTACACGTTTGAAACCCGCCCCGGCCGCCTGCTGCGCGATGGCGAAGTGCTCGACGTGACGCACAAGGAATTCGCCCTGGCGCTGCTGTTTTTCCGCAACCTGGGCCGTCCATTGTCGCGCGCCTACATCCACGAAGCCGTGTGGCAGCGCGACACGGCCCTGCCCTCGCGCACCATGGATACCCACGTCTCGCGCGTGCGCAACAAGCTGCAGCTGAAACCGGAACACGGCTACAGGCTGGTGCCCGTCTACAGTTACGGTTATCGCCTGGAAAAACTGGGTGGCTGAACGGCGGCAAACGGCTGACCTGCTCAAAGCACGGGCACAAAGCGTTATAATGTCGGCATAAGCCATCCCAACAGCCCTGAAATGCAACTGCTCGCCGTAGGCCTCAACCATACCACCGCCCCAGTGTCGCTCCGCGAACAGCTGGCGTTTGCGCCTGAGCACTTGGGCCAGGCGGTGATGGCGGCGCGCACCTGGTTCCAGCGCATCGACTTGCGCGACAACGACGAAGCGGCCATCCTGTCGACCTGCAACCGCACCGAGCTGTACGCGGCCAGCCACGTGCCCAATCCGCTCGACGCGGGCGCGCATTTCCTGGCCGATTATCACAAGCTCAACTACAGCGAGCTGCGCCCCCACTTATATATGTTGCCGCAGCACGATGCCGTGCGCCACACCTTCCGCGTCGCCTCCGGGCTCGATTCGATGGTGCTGGGCGAAACGCAGATCCTGGGCCAGATCAAGGACGCCATCCGCACGGCCGACGAGGCGGGCGGCCTGGGCACGTATCTGCACCAGTTGTTCCAGCGCAGCTTTTCCGTCGCCAAGGAAGTGCGCAGCAGCACGGAAATCGGCGCCCACAGCGTGTCCATGGCGGCCGCCGCCGTGCGCCTGTCGCAGCGCATCTTCGACAAGATTGCCGAGCAGAACGTGCTGTTCATCGGCGCCGGCGAAATGATCGAGTTGTGCGCCACGCACTTCGCGGCGCAAAACCCGAAAAGCATCACCATTGCCAACCGCACCATGGAGCGGGGCGAGGAACTGGCGCACCGCTTCAACGGCAAGGCCATCCGCCTGGCCGACTTGCCGGAGCAATTGCACCAGTTCGACATCGTCATCTCGTGCACGGCGTCGTCGTTGCCGCTGCTGGGCCTGGGCCTCGTCGAGCGCGCCATCAAGGCACGCCGCCACAAGCCCATGTTCATGGTCGACCTGGCCGTGCCGCGCGACATCGAAGCGGAAGTGGGCCGTTTGAACGACGTCTTCCTGTACACGGTCGACGACCTGGGCAAGGTCGTGCAGACGGGCCTGGAAAGCCGGCAGGCGGCCGTGGCGCAAGCCGAAGCCATCATCGAGACGCGCGTGCAATCGTTCATGAGCTGGGTCGACGACCGCGCCATGGTGCCCGTCATCCAGCATTTGCATGAAAACAGCGAATCCTTGCGCCTGATGGAAGTGGAACGGGCGCGCAAGATGCTGGCCAAGGGCGCCGACATCGACGCCGTCCTGGAAGCGCTGTCGAAAGGCTTGACGGCCAAGTTCCTGCACGGCCCGCAGCAAGCGCTGCACCACGCGCAAGGCGACGAGCGCAAGCAGCTGGTCACCCTGCTGCCGAAACTGTTCCGCCCCCGCCGTTAGCGCAGCCCCGCTGGCCGCCCGCGCAGCCGCCCCTGCCCGCCTGCCGGGCCCGTATCATCCCTACACCTTTTACCGCGAATCGCTATGAAACCATCCATGCTGGCCAAACTCGATCAACTGGCGAACCGCCTGGTCGAACTCGACGAACTGCTGATGCACCCGGACGCCACGTCGAACATGGACAGCTACCGCAAGATGACGCGCGAGCACGCCGAACTGGGCCCGCTGGTGGCCCTGTATCACTCCTACCAGGAAGCGGGCAACGATATTGCGACAGCGCAAGAGATGCTGGGCGATCCCGACATGAAGGAATTCGCCCAGGAAGAAATCGAGGCGGCCAAGACCACCATGGCGCGGCTGGAACGCGAATTGCAAACCATGCTGCTGCCGAAGGATGTCAACGACGAGCGCAATATCTTCCTGGAAATTCGCGCCGGCACGGGCGGCGATGAATCGGCCCTGTTCGCCGGCGATTTATTGCGCATGTACACGCGCTTTGCCGAGCGCAACCGCTGGCAGGTGGAACTCGTGTCCTCGTCCGACTCCGACCTGGGCGGCTACCGCGAAGTGATCGTGCGTATCGTCGGCAATGGCGCGTATTCGAAACTGAAATTCGAGTCGGGCGGCCACCGCGTGCAGCGCGTGCCGGCCACGGAAACGCAGGGCCGCATCCACACGTCGGCCTGTACGGTGGCCGTGATGCCGGAAGCGGATGAAGTGGAAGACGTCAACATCAACCCGGCCGACCTGCGCATCGACACCTACCGCGCCTCGGGCGCGGGCGGACAGCACATCAATAAAACGGATTCCGCCGTGCGCATCACCCACTTGCCGACCGGCATCGTGGTGGAATGCCAGGATGACCGCAGCCAGCACAAGAACAAGGCGCAGGCCATGAAAGTGCTGGCCGCGCGCATCAAGGACATGCAGCTGCGCGAACAGCAGTCGAAGGAAGCGGCCACCCGCAAGAGCCTGATCGGCTCGGGCGACCGCAGCGAGCGCATCCGCACGTATAATTTCCCGCAAGGCCGCCTGACGGACCACCGCATCAATTTGACCTTGTACAAGCTGGACTTCATCATGGATGGGGATTTGACGGACTTGACGAATGCCTTGGCGGCAGAACACCAGGCGGAACTTTTAGCAGCGCTGGGAGATTAAAAAGTATCCAGCCAGATCAAGGGTTTAAGTAGCGGCTAAGCAATAAAAATCCGCCCTTGTGCGAAAATGACCAGCTCGATTCCATCCACCTCACCGTGTCGCCCATGAAAAATTCACGCACCGTCCTCCTGTTGACCGCCGCCCTGTGTTTCCTGATGCTGGGCGTGGCCATGTATTTGCAGCATGCCATGAACATGGCGCCGTGCCCGCTGTGCGTGATCCAGCGCTACCTGTTCCTCGCCATCGGCATCGCCTGCCTGGCCGGCGCGGCGGCCAACCGGCCGAAAATCGGCGCGGGCGTCGGCGTGCTGGCGGCCCTGGGCGGCCTGGGCGTCGGCGCCAAGCACCTGTACGTGCTGGCCAACCCCGGCTTTTCGTGCGGCATCGACCCGGTGGAAACGGCGCTGAACAAGGTCTTCACGGCCGAACTCATGCCCTTCATGTTTGAATCGTATGGCGCCTGCGAAAACGCGGGCGAGCCATTCTTCGGCCTGTCGATCCCGCAATGGGCGTTCATCTGGTTCGCCATCTTCGCCCTCACCTTGCTGTGGACCTTGCTGCGCCGTCAGAAATAATTGAAAGCACTATGCCAGAAACACTGATCCCCGCCGGCAGCACTGTCGGCGCCCTGCAAATCCGTCCCCTGCTCGATCCGCTCGACAACCGCATCCTGCTGGGCCACGCGCTGGGCCTGTCGCGCGTGAGCCTGATCACGCAATCGGAGCGAGTCCTCACTTCCGACGAAGCGGCCCGTTTGTCAGCCTTGCTGGCACGCCGCCTGCAAGGCGAGCCGATCGCCTACATCGTCGGCCAGCGCGAGTTTTTCGGCCTGCCGTTCGAAGTGAACGACGCCGTGCTGATCCCCCGCCCCGACACGGAAGTGCTGGTGGAACTGGCGCTCGAGCGCCTGCCGCCCGGCGGACGGGTGCTCGACATGGGCACGGGCAGCGGCGCCATCGCCGTCGCCCTCGCGCACACGCGGCCCGACGCCGTCGTCACGGCACTCGATGTGAGCAGCACGGCGCTGGCCGTGGCGCGCCGCAACGCCAGCGCCAACGGCGTCAACATCACCTTCATGGCCAGCGACTGGTTTGAGGCGCTGGGCACGGAAAAGTTCGACCTGATCGTCTCGAATCCCCCCTACATCGCCAGCGGCGACCGCCACCTGGCCGAAGGCGACCTGCGCTTCGAGCCGGCCGGCGCGCTGACCGACCACGCGGATGGCCTGTCGGCCCTGCGCACCATCGTCTCCGGCGCCGCACGCCACCTGGCGTCAGGCGCCTGGCTGCTGATGGAACACGGCTACGACCAGGCGGCATCCGTGCGCGGCTTGCTGGCCGACGCCGGCTACAACAAAGTGCAAAGCTGGCGCGACCTGGCCGGCATCGAACGGGTCAGCGGCGCCCGCCACGGCTGAGCACGACAAGCTGCGCAAAGCTTGATCCGGCGGCGCGCCAGATCCCCAGCAGTTTGTTAAAATATCAAGCGAATTCCTGACCGAAGCGCCGTCCCCGTTACCCGGGGCGGACGCTGGCGACGCGGCGTTTTTTGGGCCGGCGCCGACGCATTTGCCAAAATTCGGTTAATCTCAGCACAAATTATTTATATGCTGCACAAGAAAGGAAGCTCAAATTGCCCAACCTGTTGACTCGCCGCCTGGCATTGCTGACCGAAGATGCCAACCGCGCGCTGCTGGGCGGCTTGCGCGGCATCGAGCGTGAAACCCTGCGCGTCGACCATGCCGGCCATCTGGCTTCCACGCCCCACCCCGCCGCCCTGGGCTCGGCGCTGACGCACCCTGAAATCACCACCGATTACGCCGAAGCGCTGCTCGAATTCATCACGCCGGCGGAACAGGACATCGCCGTCACGCTGGACAAACTCGACACCGTGCACCGCCACGCCTACAGCCGCCTCGGCGACGAGTTGCTGTGGAGCCAGTCGATGCCATGCCAGCTGCCGCCCGAAGCGGACATCGAAATCGCTAACTACGGCAGCTCGAACATGGGCATGCTCAAGCACGTGTACCGGCGCGGTCTGGCATTGCGCTATGGCAAAGCCATGCAATGCATCGCCGGCATCCATTACAACTACTCGCTCGACGAGCAGCTGTGGCAAGCGCTGGCCCGCAATCCTGACACCAGCGCCAGCCCCACCCACGCCACGGCCACGCCGAAAGACGTGCAGTCGGAAAGCTACCTGGCGACGATCCGCAATTTCCGCCGCTACAGCTGGCTCCTGATGTACCTGTTCGGCGCTTCGCCTGCCCTATCCAGCGGTTTCCTGCGCGGCCGCGCGCACAAGCTCGACACCCTGTCCGACGATACCCTGTTCCTGCCGTACGCCACCAGCCTGCGCATGAGCGACCTCGGCTACCAGAACGACGCCCAGTCCGGCCTGCGCCCGCACGAAAACAGCCTGGACGACTACGTCAACGCGCTCACGCACGCCGTCAACGACCCGTATCCGCCGTATGCGGCGCTGGGCACAAAGAAGGATGGCGAGTGGATTCAGCTCTCCACCAACGTGCTGCAGATCGAAAATGAATACTATTCGACCATCCGTCCGAAACGCGTGATCCGCACGGGCGAGCGCCCGATCCAGGCCCTGTGCCTGCGCGGCGTGCAATACATCGAAGTGCGCTGCATGGATGTCGACCCGTTCGAACCGGTCGGCATCAGCCTGGAAACGGGCCGCTTCCTCGACGCGTTTTTGCTGTTCTGCGCGCTCGACGACAGCGGTCCCATCTCGGCCGAGCAAAGCGCCTGCTATACGAACAATTTCGCCCGCACCGTCAAGGAAGGCCGCAAGCCTGGATTGACCCTGCGCCGCGACGGCGAAGAGATCACCCTGCAGGCCTGGGGCGAAGAGTTGCTGGCGCGCATCGCGCCCGTGGCGGCCTTGCTCGACGCGCGCCTTGGCGGCACGCAGCACGCGGACAGTCTGGCCGCGCAAGCCCGCAAACTGGCCGACCCGGATGCGACGCCATCGGCGAAGGTATTGGCCGAACTGCGCGCCAACGGCGGCTCGTTTGCCGCCTTCGGCCTGCGCCAGAGCGAACGTCACGCCGCCTATTTCCGCGCGCAGCCGGCAACGCAGGAACAAAGCGCGTATTTCGACGAGATGGCCGCCAGCTCGCTGGCCGAGCAGCGCGCCATGGAAGCGGCACCGGCCGGCAGCTTCGACGATTTCGTCGCCGCCTACCGCGCCAGCACCCTGTGCTCGCACACCTGAGTCTGACCTTGCGCAAAGCGCCCCCATGCTGACCTTCTACAATGAATTGCACAGCCAGCACCGGGGCCGCTTCGAAATGTTTCGCGGCACCCTGGTACCCTGCTTCGAGACGCCCGAGCGGGCCGACATGGTGGTGGCCGAGCTGGGAAGGCGCAACCTGGGCCGCATCGTCACGCCGCACGGCGTGCCGCTGACGTCGCTGGAGCGCATCCACACGCCCCGCTACCTGCATTTTTTGCGCCACGCCTGGCACGACTGGCTGGCGCTCGATCCCGACAATGCGGGCAAGGACGCCTTGCCATCCGTGTGGCCCGTGCGCACCTTGCGCAGCGATATCGAACCGGATGACTTCACTGCCAAGCTGGGGCTGTACTCGATGGACAATGGCACGCCGCTGACGGCCGGCACGTGGACGGCGGCCAAGACGGGCGCCGACTGCGCCGTCAATGCGGCCCATGCGCTGCGCCTGGGCGAGCGGGCCACGTTCGCCCTGACGCGCCCGCCGGGCCACCACGCGGGCAGCGATTTCTTCGGCGGCTACTGTTTTCTGAACAACGCGGCGCTGGCCGCGCAGCATCTGCTCGACGACGGCGCCCGCAAGGTCGCCATCCTCGATATCGATTACCACCACGGCAACGGCACGCAAAGCATCTTTTACCAGCGCGACGACGTGCTGTTCGCCTCGCTGCACGCCGACCCGCGCAGCGAATATCCGTTTTATCTGGGCCACGCCGATGAAACGGGCAGCGGCGCGGGGCTGGGCTACAACGTCAACTTGCCGCTACCCCCCGGCACGTCCACGGCCAGCTGGTTCGCCGCGCTGGAAACGGCTTGCCTGCGCATCAATATGTATGCGCCCGATGCGCTGGTGGTGTCGCTCGGCGTGGACACCTTTGCCGGCGACCCGCTGTCGCACTTCGCCCTGCAAAGCGGCGACTACCTGCGCGTGGGCGAGCGCCTCGCGCATCTGAACCTGCCCACCGCCTTCATCCTCGAAGGAGGCTATGCCGTGAAGGAAATCGGCATCAATGTCGTCAACGTGCTCGAAGGCTTTGAAACGGCCGATTAAGCCAGCCTACATATTGCGGAACAGCGCCATGAACGGCTGGCTCACGGCCAGGGTTTCCGGCCGCGTTTTCAGGCGCAAGGCGCCACGCCCCACCTCGTCGCGCGTGACCGAGGCCACCATCTTCATGTTGACGATGGTGGAGCGGTGGATCTGCTTGAAGATGGCCGGGTCGAGCACGTCGAGCAGTTCGCGGATCGGCTTGCGCAACAGCGCCTCGCCTTCCGCCGTCATGACGGCCGTGTACTTGGTGTCGGACTGAAAATAGGCGATGTCTTCCACCATGATCAGCCGCGTATCCTTGCCGCTGCTGGCCGTCAGCCACACCAGCGGCGGCGACTTGGCCGCCGCCGGCAAGGCGCTGCTCAATTGCTGCAGCAGGCCGGCCAGCGCGCCGTCGCCCGCCTGGGTCTTGCCGGCCCGTGCCTGCACGCGCTGCACGGTCGCCTGCAGGCGCTCGCGGGCTATCGGTTTCAATAGATAATCGACGGCGCCATTATCGAAGGCGTCGATCGCGTACTGGTCGTAGGCGGTGACGAACACCACCTGCGTGGCGGGACTCGCTTCCAGCGCGCCGGCCGCCACTTCCAGCCCCGTCAAGCCCGGCATGCGGATGTCGAGGAAGGCGATATCGGGGCGCAGGGTGGCGATGGCCTCGAGCGCCGCGCCGCCGTCGTCGCAGGCGGCGACGATGCGCAAGCCGGGCCACTCTTCGGCCAGCAGGGCCACCAGCGCGTCGCGCAGCAGGGCTTCGTCTTCGGCAATGACGCAAGTCATCTCAGGCTGATGCATAGGAAACTCCTTGCGCCGTGCTGTCTGGCACCGTGATGGTGGCCGTCACGCCATCGGGGAAATTGGCGACAATGGCAAACGCGGCGGCATTGCCGTAGGTCAGACGCAGGCGCTCGCGCACATTGCGTAAGCCGATGCCCGTGCCGGCGCCGTCATCGCTGAGCCCCTTGCCGTCATCGGCCACCGTGACGATCACCGTGCCGTTGCCGCTGCGCGCCATGATCCAGATGGTGCCGCCGCCGCTTTTCGGCTCCAGGCCATGCTTGATGGCGTTTTCCACCAGGGTTTGCAGCATCATCGGCGGCAGTTCCGCCTGGCGCAGGTATTGCGGCACCTCAATCTGCAGGTTCAGGCGTGCGCCCATGCGGATTTTCAGGATATCGAGGTAGGCGCGCGCCCGTTCCAGCTCCGTGCCCAGGGTCGACATGGCTTGCTCCGTGCGCGGCAGCGAGTGGCGCAGGTACAGGATCAGGTTGCCGAGCATCTCGTCGGCGCGCACGGGGTCGCTGCGCGTGAGCAGCTGCGCGCTGGCCAGGGTGTTGTACAGGAAGTGCGGCTCGACCTGCGCATGCAGCAGGCTCAGCTTGGCCACCGTGAGTTCCTTTTCCGTCACCGTCTGGCGCGCCTCGGCCTGCTCGCCGCGGCGGCGCTGCGCCACCCGGCGCGTCATCGCCCGCGTCACCGCTTCCGCGTTTTCCAGGTTGCTGCCATGGTCGACGAGGAACCAGTCGGTCCAGGCGTTGCGCGCCGGTTCGCAGATCAGGGTGACGCTGCCCGCTTCGCCATTCGGCGTGACGGTGGCGAGAATCTGGTTCGGCCGCGGCTCGAGGAAGCCCAGCAGGCGCATGCGGGGCAAGCCCGTGTGCGTGTAGGGCGCCGCGCGGCGCACGCGGGCCTGCACCTGCAGGCTGTCGCGCGCGCTTTCGACCACTTCGCTGCCCGGCAGTTCGCGGATGGCCGCATCGATCATGTCGAACGCCTCGCCCGCCTCGAACGGAATCTCGATCTGGCGCCGCTGGCGGCTCGACAGGGTGCCGGCATTGACGGCGCCGGCGATCAGGCGCACGCGCCGCACGTGCGAAAACGCATTCGTGACGACAGCGCTGGCCAGCAGCGCGCCGACGATGACAAAAAAGCCTTCCGTCTGCCCGAAGACATGGCGCAGGAAATTCTCGACCAGAATCGCCGTGGCGATGATGTAGGCGACCATCGTGGCCACGGTGATGCGCAGGATAAAGAAGAGGCTAGTCATGATTTTTCCTTGGGGAGTGAAGTGGGGCCAAGCATAACTATCGGCGCCAGCGGCGGTGGCCATTATGCGATGGAAGGGCAATACTGGCGACAAAGGCAAGAAAATAAAGCTTCAATCCGCGCCACGCGCAAATAAAATCGCTTGCAATTAAATAGTGCGCGATATATATTGTGTACATGGACGCCGCATACCGCTTCTTCAGACGGGCATCCTGGGGCAGCAGCCCACGAAACAAGTAGCACACTATTTAGTAGTCAACTATTTAATCAACTCAAGGAAAACCATCATGTCGATCAAACAAGTCCTGTACCGCGCCCAAGCTACCGCCACCGGAGGCCGCGAAGGCCGCGCCGTGTCGTCCGACAATGTGCTGGACGTCAAGCTGACCACGCCAAAAGAACTGGGCGGCAATGGCGCCGTCGGCACCAATCCGGAGCAACTGTTCGCCGCCGGCTACTCGGCCTGCTTCATCGGTGCCATGAAATTCGTCGGCGGCCGCGACAAGATCGCCCTGCCGGCGGACCTGTCGATCGAAGGCAACGTCGGCATCGGCGCCATCGAGACGGGCTTCGGCATCGAAGTGGAACTGAAAATCTCGCTGCCAGGCATGGAACGCGCCGCCGCCGAAGCCCTGGTCGCCGCCGCCCACATCGTGTGCCCGTACTCGAACGCCACGCGCGGCAACATCGACGTCACCCTGACGATCGTGTAATCCCCGCCGCCTTGGGGCGCATCCCCGGCCGCGCCCCCAGGCGCCGCCGGGGATTTTTTTCAGCGCAGCGCCTGCAGCAGCTTGTCCGCCAGGGCCGGCGCCGAGGCGGGATTCTGCCCCGTGATCAGTTCGCGGTCGACCACCACGTTGCTGCTCCACGGCACCTGGTTCTGCACATACTGCGCGCCGGCCGCCTGCAAGCCCGACTGCGGATAGAACTTCATCGTGCCGCCGCCGAGCGCGCCCTGCGCCGCCGCCTCTTCCTGGTTGCTGATTACCGTCATGCGGTAGCCGCTGTAGATCCAGCCGGCCGGCGCGGGCGGCGTCTGGCCCGCTTCCAGCGCGGCCGTAAATTGGGCCGCCTGCGGCAGGGCCGACAACAGGGCGATGGGGCCGTGGCACAGCAGCGCCGTCGGCTTGCCATCCGCGTGGAACTGGCGCAGCAAGGCGCCCAGGCCGGCATCCTTCAACAAGTCCTGCATGGGCGCGTGGCCGCCCGGCACCAGCACGGCCGCATAGTGGCCATAGCCGATCTGCGCCACCCGTTTCAGGCTGATCACGGGCGAGCGGCCCGGCACCGTCAGCGCCAGCTGGTCCAGCAGCGCCTTGTGCGCCGCGTGCGCGGCCGCGTCGCCGCCAAAGTAGGCGGCCGTATCCGAACTGGCGTCCAGCGTGGGCGCCTGGCCCTGCGGCGTGGCGAACGTCACCGTGTGGCCCGCGTCGAGCAGCTTTTTGACAGGTTGCATCAATTCATTCAGATAAAAGCCCGTCGCGAAGACCTTGCCATCGCGCAATTCGAGGTGGTTCGCGTCGGACAGCACGACGAGAACGTCGGCCGCCTGGGCGCTGGAAAAGGCGGCGAACAGCACACTGCTTAAGAGTAATTTTTTCATCATGAGGATTCCAGTAGAGAAGCCGCCAGCATATTCCGAATCAAAATGGAGAAAAATGATGAATAATGCAGCTGACTAATGCCAAATACGACCGAATGGGAACGCCATGGATAAATTGCAGGCGATGCAGCTGTTTCGCCGCGTGGCCGAGCTGGGCAGCTTTCGCCGCGCGGCCGATGAACTGGACCTGTCGGCCTCGTATGTGAGCCGGCGCATCGGCCAGCTGGAGCAGGAACTGGGCGGACGCCTGATGACGCGCACCACGCGCCAGCTGGCCCTGACGGAAACGGGCGCCGCCTACCTCGAGCACTGCCGCAAGCTGCTCGACGAACTGGCGCAGGCCGAGGACATGGTGGCCCACTCGACGGCGCACGTGACGGGCCGCCTGCGCATCAACGCGCCATTATCGCTGGGCGTGGGCGAGCTGGCCGAGGGGCTGGCCGATTTCATGGCCGAGTGGCCGGCCTTGCGCCTGGACGTCGACCTGAAGGATGAATACGTGGACCTGGCGGCCGCCAACTACGACCTGGGTTTTCGCGTCACCACGGCGCTCACCGATTCGAGCTATGTGGCGCGCCACATCCACGACTACCGCCTGCACATCTGCTGCGCACCCGCCTACCTGGAACGCCACGGTCCCCTGCTGGACCCCACGGACCTGACGCGCCAGCGCTGCTTCATCTACAGCCACGCCCTGTTCGGCAGCCGCTGGCCGCTGCGCCATGCGGGGCCGCACAGCGACATCGAAGTGCCGAACTGGGTGCGCACGAATAACACCCTGTTCATGCGCAGCCTGATCCTGCGGGGCCTGGGCATCGGCATCCTGCCCACCTTTGTCTGCCGCGAGGAACTGGCCAGCGGCGCGCTGGTCGAGCTGTTTCCCGAGGTGGAGCGTCCCAGCCTGGCGCTGTTTGCCATCTACCCGTCGCGCCAGCTGGTGGCGCCCCGCGTGACGCGCTGCATCGAGCACCTGAAGCAGTGGTATGCGCAGCGCTATCCCGCGCCGGCGGCGTGAAGCCGGTAAAATCATGGCCACTCTCAATCAAGGATGACCCATGATCAGCTGGCAATGGAACACGTTCGACGAACTCGGCCCCCACGATTTGTACCAGGTGCTGGCCTTGCGCCAGCGCGTGTTCGTCATCGAACAGCAGTGCATTTACCCGGACCTCGATGGCCATGACCAGCAAGCCATGCATTTGCTGGGTTGGCAAACGGTCGACGGCGAATGCCGGCTGGCCGCCTACCTGCGCGTGCTGGCGCCGGGCGCCAAGTATGTGGAAATGTCGCTGGGCCGCGTGCTGACGGCGCCCGAGGCGCGCACCACGGGCGCCGGCAAGCAGCTATTGCTTGAGGGCATCGCGCGCGCCGAACGCCAGCACCCGGGCCATGCCATCCGCATCGGCGCGCAGCACTACCTGGAGCGCTTCTACCAGTCCTTCGGCTTTGTCACCGTCAGCGCACCCTACGATGAAGATGGTATCCAGCACGTCGACATGCTGCGCGCCGTGCAGCCGGGCGCGGCGGCATGACGACGGCCCTGATTTCCTGGAGCGGCGGCAAGGATTCCTGCCTGGCCCTGTGGCGCGCGCGCAACGCCGGCACGAGCGTGCCGCTGCTGATCACGGCCATGGATGAAGATGGCCGCAAGTCGCGCTCGCACGGCGTGCCGCCCGAGCTGCTCGAGGCGCAGGCGGCCAGCCTGGGCGCGCGCCTGCAGCGCTATCACGCCAGCTGGGCCAGCTACGAGGAGCAATTCATCGCCATGCTACGCGCGGCGAAAGACGCAGGCATAGAACACGCCATCTTCGGCGACATCGACTTGCAGCCGCACCGCGACTGGGAAGAAAAAGTCTGCGCCGCGGCCGGCCTGACGGCGCATTTACCCCTGTGGGGCGGGGAACGGCGCGCGCTGGTCGATGAGTTCCTTGCCGCCGGCTTCAAGGCCATCGTCGTGTGCATCAATGGCCAGCACCTGCCGCGCGAATTTTGCGGGCGCGAGTTCGACGCCGCATTCCTGGCCGACCTGCCGCCCGGCGTCGACGCCTGCGGCGAAAACGGCGAATTCCACACCTTCGTCTACGACGGCCCCGCCTTCAGCGCACCGGTGGCACTGCGCCGCACGCAAGTGCTGCAATATGACGCGCCGACCAATCTGGGCGGCGCCACGTATTACTTCCAGGAACTGGCGCCAGTTTGAATTGGCCGCAAAAACAACAAGGGCGACTCCATGGAGTCGCCCTTTGTCCGTGCACCTTGCGCGTGCTTACTTTTTTTCCACTTTTTGCAGCGTGATGTCGAACACCAGGCCGGCGTAAGGCGGGATCACCACCGCATTCGTGACCCTGTCGCGGGTGCCGCTCACGCCATAGCCGAGGTCATACGGAATGAGCAGGCGGCGCGTGCCGCCTACCTGCATGCCGACCAGGCCGCGATCCCAGCCCAGGATCATTTTGCCGATACCGAGGACAAACGTAAAAGGCTGGAGAGGGGGCGACGTTTCGAATTGCACGCCTTTGCCGTCCGGCTTGCTCGCGTCATACAGCCAGCCCGTATAGGCCACCGTCAGGGTATCGCCCGCCGCGGCGGCCGTGCCGGTGCCTTTCACCAGGTCGGGAAAGAGGAGTTCCTTCACTTGCGTATTCGGGTCAAGCACGACCGGTTTCTCGGTATTGGCAGCAGCGCCGCAAGCGGTCAGGGCCACGGCGCAAGCGAGGGTGGCGATCATTTGAAATACCGATTTCATGGTTTCCCTTTAAATATTGGTGTGTGGCTAAGCCCGTACGGTGCGGACCGGTACGGGCTGGAGTTTAACAGGACTCGCGTAGCCCATTTGTAAGCAGACGTAAGCACGGCAATAAATGTGCCTCGCTGCAACGTTGACACAATATCTATATTTCTACCTGCGTACCCAGTTCGATCACCCGGTTGCTCGGAATCTGATAGTAGTCGGCCGCCGTGCGCGCATTGCGCGACATGGTGACGAACAGGTGCTCGCGCCACGGCATCATGCCGGCGCCCGGCGTCGAGATGATGGTCTGGCGCGCGATGAAGAATGACGTTTCCATCATCTCGAAGTCCAGTCCCTGCTGGGCGCACTGCGCCAGCGCGGCCGGAATGTCGGGTTCATCCTTGAAGCCGTAATGCACGTTGACCTGGTAGCACTGGTGGCCCAGGTCCACCACGCGCACGCGCTCCGATGGCGCCACCCACGGCTCTTCATGCATGAAGACGGTGAGGAAGATCACCCGTTCATGCAACACCTTGTTGTGCAGCAAGTTATGCAGCAGCGCGTGCGGCACGCCATCCGTTTCGCCGCGCAGGAAGATGGCCGTGCCAGGTACGCGCAGCGGCGGCGCGATGAACAGCGACGAGAGGAAATCGTCGAGCGGAATCGCATGCTTTTCCAGGTTCTGGAACACCAGCTGGCGGCCCCGCTTCCAGGTCAGCATGACGATGAACAAAATCGAGCCCAGCAGCAGCGGGAACCAGCCGCCGTGGAACAGTTTCAGGGCAGTCGCCGACACCAGGTTGACGTCGATGATCAGGAAAAAGCCCGTGGCGGCCCAGCATAGGGCCAGGTTCATCTTCCAGCGGTAGCGGATGACGAAGAAAGTCAGGATCGTCGTCGACAGCATGGTGGCCGTCACGGCGATGCCGTAGGCGGCGGCCAGGTTTTCCGAGGAACCGAAGCCGATGACGGCCAGCAGCACCACGGCCAGTTGCAGCCAGTTCACGGCGGGGATGTAGATCTGCCCGATTTCGCTTTCCGACGTGTGGCGCACGCGCATGCGCGGCAGGAAGCCCAGCGCGATCGCTTGCTTGGTCATCGAGAAGGTGCCGGAAATGGTCGCCTGCGAGGCGATCACGGTGGCCATGGTCGACAGGATCACCAGCGGATACACGCTCCACGCGCCCAGTTGCTGGTAAAACGGATTCGAGACGGCTTCCGGATGGGCCAGCAGCAAGCCGCCCTGGCCCAGGTAGTTCAGCGCCAGCGCGGGAAAGGCGATCAGGAACCAGGCCAGGCGGATCGGCTTCTTGCCGAAGTGGCCCATGTCGGCGTACAGCGCCTCGGCGCCCGTCAGCGCCAGCACCACGGCGCCCAGGGCGACGAAGGCGACGAAGCCGTTATTCATCAGGAAAGTGGCTGCGTGCAGGGGATTGAGCGCGGCCAGGATGGCCGGCGACTTGATGATGTTGACCACGCCCATGCCGGCCAGCGCGGCAAACCACAGCACCATGACGGGAGCAAAATAGCGGCCGATGCCGGCCGTGCCGTGCGACTGCACCGAATACAGGCCCACCAGCACGGCGATCGTCAGCGGCACCACGTACGGACTGAAGGCGGGCGTGGCCACTTCCAGGCCTTCGATCGCCGACAGCACGGAAATGGCCGGCGTGATCACGCTGTCGCCATAGAACAGGGTGGCGCCGAAGACGCCGATCACCATCAGCGGGAAATGCCAGCGCGACAGGCGGCTGACGGATGACAGCACCAGCGCCATCAGGGCCATGATGCCGCCCTCGCCGCGGTTGTCGGCGCGCAACACCAAGGTCACGTACTTGAGCGAGACGATCAGGGTCAGGCCCCAGAAAATCAGCGAGACGATGCCCAGCAGGTTCTCGTGCGAGAGCAGCAGGCCGTGGGCCGGGTCGAAGACGGTCTTCAGGGTGTACAGCGGACTGGTGCCGATATCGCCGTAAACGATGCCGACGGCCGCCAGCGTCAAGCCGGCAAGGCCGCTTTTTTTATGTTCCGACGTCAAGGTTGCACCCGTTTTTGTTTTGTTGCATCGCACAATATGATAGGTATTAGCAAATAGCAAGAGTATTTTTGCATGGTTCCGCAGCTGCCCCAAGGTCGTGGTTTTGTGCCGCTCCGCCTTGCTGCGCGGACATGCGGCCATTGATTTGTTGCCATTCTACGCCTCGCCAGCGGCGCCGGGCAGCCCCCGATGTTTTCAGCCATAATGACAGACTGTCTACTCTCCAGCGAAGCCCATCATGAATCCAGGCATGCTCTACGCCTCCCTCGCCTTCCTGTGCTGGGGCCTGTTCCCCCTGTACTTCCACGCCATCGGCGAGATCGCGCCACAGGAAATCCTGGCGCACCGCATGGTCTGGTCGCTGTTGTTCCTGGGAATCGTGCTGACCGTGCGCCGGCAGTGGAGCTGGCTGGGCAGCCTGAAGGCGCAGCCCAGGGTCGTGGCCAGCTTCGTCGCCAGCGCATTTTTGCTCTCCGCCAACTGGTTCATCTATATCTGGGCCGTCAACAACGGCCACGTAGTCGACGCCAGCCTCGGCTACTTCATCACGCCCCTGATCAATGTCATGCTGGGCTTTTTGCTGCTGCACGAGCGCCTGCGCCGCCTGCAGTGGCTGGCCATCGGCCTGGCCGCCTGCGGCGTGGCCTGGCTCACTTGGCAGGCGGGACAGGTGCCGTGGATCGCCCTGCTGCTGGCGGCCACCTTCGGCGGCTATGGCTTGCTGCGCAAGACGGCCGCGCTGGGCGCGCTGGAAGGCTTGTCGTTCGAAACCTTGATTCTGTTCCCCCTGGCGCTGGCCTACATGCTGTGGCTGGCGTGGCATGGCCAGAGCGGCTTCGTCAACACGGATTCCACCGCCACGCGCGCGCTGCTGCTGGCGTCCGGCCCCATCACGGCCATTCCCCTGCTGCTGTTTGCCGCCGGCGCGCGCCGCCTGCCGCTGGCCGTGCTGGGGCTGTTGCAATACATCGCCCCCACGGGCCAGCTCTTGATCGGCGTGTGGGTCTTCCACGAATCGTTCACGCCCGAGCGCATGCTGGGCTTCCTCGTCATCTGGACGGCCCTGGCCCTGTATGCGGCCGAAGGGCTGTGGACGGCCCGCAAGGCGCGCGCCGCCGCCTAGTCCTGCCCCTGGCGTCCGTTTCCGCAGCGCGCAGCGCTGGCCGGAAGCGGGCGTTTACCGTATCCTGTCCGTCTTTGTATATCACCCGAGATTTCTAATGGCAAATTACGTCTACACCATGAATCGCGTGGGCAAAATCGTCCCGCCCAAGCGCCAGATTCTGAAAGATATTTCCCTGTCCTTCTTCCCAGGCGCGAAGATCGGCGTGCTGGGCCTGAACGGCTCCGGCAAATCGACCCTGCTGAAAATCATGGCAGGCATCGACACCGACATCCAGGGCGAAGCCGTGCCGATGCCGGGCCTGAACATCGGCTACCTGCCGCAGGAACCGCAGCTGGACCCGGCCAAAACCGTGCGCCAGGAAGTCGAGTCGGGCCTGGGCGAAGTGTTTGAAGCGCAAGCCAAGCTGGAAGCCGTGTACGCCGCGTATGCCGAGGAAGACGCCGATTTCGACGCCCTGGCCACGGAACAGGCACGCCTGGAAGCGATCATTTCGACCTCCGACGGCGGCAATCTGAATCTGCAGCTGGAAATGGCCGCCGACGCGCTGCGCCTGCCGCCTTGGGACGCCACCATCGGCGTGCTGTCCGGCGGTGAAAAGCGCCGCGTGGCGCTGTGCAAGCTGCTGCTGTCGAAGCCCGACATGCTGCTGCTCGACGAGCCGACCAACCATCTGGATGCGGAATCGGTCGACTGGCTGGAACAATTCCTGCTGCGCTTCCCCGGCACCGTGGTGGCCATCACCCATGACCGCTACTTCCTCGACAACGCGGCCGAGTGGATCCTGGAGCTGGACCGCGGCCACGGCATTCCATGGAAGGGTAACTACTCGACCTGGCTGGACCAGAAGCAAGCCCGCCTGAAGCAGGAAGAGGCGACGGAATCGGCGCGCCAGAAGGCGCTGCAGAAGGAATTGGAATGGTCGCGCCAGAACCCGAAAGCGCGCCAGGCCAAGTCGAAAGCCCGCCTGGCCCGCTTCAACGAGCTGTCCGAGCACGAATACCAGAAACGCAACGAAACGCAGGAGATCTTCATTCCCGTGGCCGAACGCCTGGGCAATGAAGTCATCGAGTTCAAGAACGTGTCGAAGGCGTTCGGCGACCGCCTGCTGATCGATAACCTGAGCTTTACCGTGCCGCCAGGCGCCATCGTCGGCATCATCGGCCCCAACGGCGCCGGTAAATCGACCCTGTTCAAGATGATCACCGGCAAGGAAACGCCGGACAGCGGCGAAGTGGCCATCGGCCAGACGGCGCGCGTCTCCATCGTCGACCAAAACCGCGATTCGCTGGCCGACAACAAATCCGTCTTTGAAGACGTGTCCGGCGGCGCCGACATGCTGACGGTGGGCCGCTTCGAAATGCCGTCGCGCGCCTACCTGGGCCGCTTCAACTTCAAGGGTTCGGACCAGCAAAAGCAAGTGGGCAACCTGTCCGGCGGTGAACGCGGCCGTCTGCACCTGGCGAAAACCCTGTTGATGGGCGGCAACGTCCTGCTGCTCGATGAACCGTCGAACGATCTGGACGTGGAAACCTTGCGCGCGCTGGAAGACGCCCTGCTGGAATTTGCCGGCAGCGTCATGGTCATTTCCCATGACCGCTGGTTCCTCGACCGTATCGCCACGCACATCCTGGCTTTCGAAGGCAACTCGCAGGTCACCTTCTTTGACGGCAACTATCAAGAATACGAAGCCGACAAGAAGAAACGCCTAGGCGAAGAAGGCGCGAAACCGAAACGTATCCGCTACAAGCCCTTGACCACGTAATTTCGGTCCGCCCATGCAAAAAGGCAGTTACCTCGCGGTAACTGCCTTTTTTTTCAGCACACTTCCAAGTGATTAGAAGTTGTAGCGTGCGCCCAAAGCGAGGCCCGTGGCCTTGCGGCCCTGGTCGGCGCTCTTGCCGAAGTGTTCCACTTCCGCCGTCAGCGAGACTTTCTCGTTGATTGCGTACTGGGCGCCGACGGAAGCGTACACGCCCGTCTTGTCGTTGCCGCTGATGCCGGTCGACAGGCCCGTGCCGCTCAAGCTGTTCTTGACCTTGGCCACGCCCAGCTTGCCGAACACGCCGACCTTGTCGGTCACGGGCATGGTGGCCTTGCCGGCCAGGTAGTAGCCGTGCGAATCGCTTTTCACGGAACCGTTGCCGGCGCCGGTGACATAGCTGTAATCCTTGCTGCCGAAATCGGCATAGCCGCCTTCGATTGCCCAGGTTTTATCGAAATCGTAACCGGCGAAGATCTTGGCGCCAGCCTTGTAGCCGCTGTGATTATCGGCGCTGGTGGCGCCAGGAATATCGAAGTTATAGCGGTTGCCCGTGACGCCGGCACCCACATACGCACCTTCGGCGTGGGCGGCGCTCATGCCGGTCAGTGCGGTAACGGATGCGATCATTGCAAACAGGATTTTCTTCTTCATCATGTTCTCTCTCTCAATTAGTGAATGGTGCCTGGATTCGCAGTTCAGCGAAGTGCGATGACTACACAATAACAGCCGAAAAAAGCTACGTCTTTCTCCATTCCGTAAGAACTGTGACAAGATGTAAGCTGACATTGCAAACTGACAATAACCGTGAAATGCGCACTGTTGAGCGAACTTAAGATAGACTTAAGAACATTAGCGATTTTCAGTCAGAGGAGAAGTGCATGCACAAACGCCAGTTTCTCGCCGCCGGCATGGCCGCCGCGGCCTTGCCCGCCATCGCCCGGGCGGCGCCCGCCGGCCTGCGCGGTCCCGCCCTGCTGACCATCACGGGCAGCATCGACAAGCCGAACCGGGGTCCGTTCGACGCCGTGCGCGACCAGATGATGCACAAGCAAAAGATCAGTTTTGAGCGGGCGCGGGCCTTCGACTTTGCGGCGCTGGCGAACTTGCCGGCGCGCACCATCCACCCCACCCTGGAATACGATGGCAAGGCGCATGCCCTGCGCGGGCCGCTGCTGGTCGAGGTATTGAAGGCGGCCGGCGCGCCCGAGGACGATGCCGTGCGGCTGCTGCTGCGGGCCGTGGATGGCTATGCGGCGGCGCTGACCGTGGCGCAGGCGCGCACGCAGCGTTTTATCGTCGCCACCCACCTGGACGGGCAGGCGATGGCGCTGGGCGGCCTGGGGCCGCTATGGGCGATCCACGATGCGGACCGCATCGCCGCCGTGGCGGCCCTGCCCCTGGCCGAACGGTTCGCCAGCTGCCCGTGGGCGCTGTATCACATCGGCGTGGAGGCGGGTTGACGCTACTTAAAACAACGCCAAACAAAACCGTAGCGAGCGGAAGGGAGAGGTGGCTGAGAAGCGGAGCTGTGCTAATGCACGGGGCCGCCGAGGCAGTGAGCATCGCAGGCCGCCTATACCGACGCGCAGTAGGTTTTGATAGGCGTTTAGGCGTAGGCTTCCGCCATCGACATGACGCGCGGCGCGATGGTAATGCCATGTTCCTCGAACAGCGCCGTGATGGCCGCCAGGTTGTGCGTGCACTCCTCGGTTTTCCAGCCCTTGAAGATATCCGTGCCATCCTTCTGGAAATGCAGGTCCAGCACCTTGCCCGCATCCTTGTGCAGGTAGGGTGAACTATAGGTGTTCTCGAAGCCGAGCGCCTTCAATTGTCCCAGCAAGGCATGCGGTGGATGGTCGGGATCGGTGGCGAGAAAAATGCCGAAGGTCTTGCCCGGTGGTTTCGCGGCGATGTCGACCTCGTAGATGCCGGGGGCCTTGCTGACGGACGTACTCTTTAAAAATAACATACAACACTCCCTGCGCGTAATGTCCTGCGCCTGAAACGGGCGGCAAGACAGGGGCGGTGCGCAATGATTCCCCTCGTCAAATCTTATTGCTAATTTGCATCTTTGTCGACAAATCGGCACTTTTATTTGGTAAGTCGTGGTTATCTTGTTGCGTTCGCCAAGGTAAATTGTCAATAAAGCCAGTTATCATTGCGCCAATACCCGGCCTGCTGCATACTTTTGGCTTGCGTCACGATTGCCTTCCCGCCGGCCACCCCTCGTCTCCATGCGTCTTCTGTCGATCAAGTACCGCCTGCTCATACTCCTGACCCTGATCCTGGGTGCGGGCTTCATGGCCACCAGCCTGGCCAGCTACCTGGCTTCGCGCCAGGCCATCGAGCACGGCATCGCCGACCAGACCTTGCCATTGACGGGCGACAATATCTATTCCGAAATCCAGAAGGACATGCTGCGCCCCGTCTTCATTTCCTCGCTGATGGCGCACGACACCTTCGTGCGCGACTGGATACTCGCCGGCGAAAACAAGCCGGAACAGATCGTGCGCTACCTGGCCGAGGTCAAGAAGAAGTACGGCGCCATCACCAGCTTTCTCGTCTCGGACAAGAGCAGCAAATATTACTATGCGGAAGGCACCCTGAAATCCGTCAGCCCGCAAGCGGCGCGCGACATCTGGTACTACCGCGTGCGCGCCATGGACACCACCGACTATGAAACGAATGTCGACGTGGACATGGCCAACCGCGACAGCATGACCATCTTCATCAACCACCGCGTCTACGACTACGACGGCCAGTTCATCGGCGCCACCGGCATCGGCCTGACCCTGGCCACCATGAGCCACATCATCGACCGCTACCAGGCGCGCTTCCACCGCAACATCTATTTTGTCGACGGCGCCGGCGCCCTGGTGCTGGCGGGCAAGACCATGCGCAACGGGCACGGCAATATCCGCAGCCTGCCCGGCGTAAACGCCATTGCCGAGCAAATCATCAACCACCAGAGCGAACCGACGCACCTGTCGTACCAGCTGGGGCGCGCGCAAATCCTCGTCAACTCGCGCTTCATTCCCGAACTGGGCTGGTACCTGGTGGTCGAGCAGAATGTCAGCGACGAAGTCCAGTCGCTGCAGCGCGTCTTCATCTTCAACCTGGCCATCAGCTTTGGCGTCACCCTGCTGGTACTGGTATTGACCCTGCTGACGGTGAACCGCTACCAGCGCCGCATCGAACGCATCGCCTCGACGGATGCGCTGACGGGGCTATTGAACCGCCAATCGCTGGAATTGCTGTTCCAGCGCGCCATGCTCTTGTCCAAACGCAACGAACAACCGATGTCCGCCATCCTCTTCGACATCGACTTCTTCAAGCGCGTCAACGATACCCACGGCCACCTGTGGGGCGACAAGGTGATCCGTGGCGTGGCCGACGTGGCGCGCGCCACCGTGCGCGAAAGCGACGTCATCACGCGCTGGGGCGGCGAGGAATACCTGGTACTGCTGAACAATTGCAGCCTGGCGCAAGCGGCGGAAGTGGCGGAAAACCTGCGCGCCGCCGTCGAACGCCACGATTTCGGCCTGCCCGCGCCGCACATACCCGTGACGATCAGCCTGGGCGTGGCCGAGTACCGGCCAGAGGAAAGCGAATCGGCCTTCTTCTCGCGCGCCGACAGCGCCTTGTATCAGGCCAAGCATCACGGCCGCAACGGCGTGCACGCCGCCTGAGTCACTCCCCGCGCTTGCGCCTGGCCAGATCCTGCGTCGGCGCCACCAGCGCCCGGTACAACTCGCCCGTGGCGGCATCCCAGCTTTGCACGGCCAGCTGCTGGCGTTGCACGGTGGCAGAGTCGCCACGCGCGATGGGGCCGGACAGCGCGGGCGCGGCGCCCAGGCGGAACACGTTCGCCACTGCTTCCGTCACCAGGGGCTGGGCCAGTTCGCGCGCCACCGGTTCGGGAATGCCGGCCGCCTGGTAGGCGCGCAAGGCGGCGTCGAGCACCGTCACCAGGTAATTGCTGGCGAAGACGGCGGCGGCGTGATACAGGGTCTTGGCGGCCGGGTCGATGGGCACGGGACGCGCGCCGATGGCGTTCAAGGCGGGCGTGAGGAAGGCCAGCGCCAGCGGATCGCCTTCAACGCCGCAAAACGTGCCGTCAAAGGTGGCGGCCACCTGCTGCGGGTCGGCAAAGCTGCGGATCGGGTGCGCGCTGGCGACAGAGGCGCCCGCCTGCGTGGCGGCCAGCAGCACGTTCGAGGCCAGCGCGCCGCTGCAGTGGAACACGATGGCGCCCGCCTGGCGTCCCTCGGCCACCAGCGCCGCGCAGGCCGGGCCGATCTGGTCGTCGGAGACGGCCAGCATGGTGACGTCGGCGCGCCGCAAGGCCGCATAGCTGGCGACGGGAGTGCCGGCGCCGATGAAATCGACCGCCGCCTGCGCCGACGCCATCGAGCGCGTCAGCACATCCTGCACCAGGATTGCTCCGCCCTGCGTGCCATCCACGCGGGCGAACAAACGGCCCAGCACACGGCCCACGTGGCCGGCGCCGATGATATTGAGGGTAACGTTCATGGCGATTTTCTAGAAGCTCGATCCCGGCTGGCGCAAAAATTCCAGCTCTTGCGGCGTGGAGGCGCGGCCGAGGATGGCGTTGCGGTGCGGGAAGCGGCCAAAGCGGGCGATCACTTCCTGGTGGCGCTCGGCGTAATCGAGCATGCCGTCAAAGCCGGGCTGCGCCTGCGACAGCAGCTGGAACAGCTCGACGGCGCGCGCCTGCATGGCCAGGTCTTCCGCGTGTTCGAACGGCAGGTAGGCAAAAGCGCGCAGCATCGGCGGCAGCTGGCGGTCCTGCCCCGCGTCCGTCAAGGCGACGGCCAGGGCCAGCGCCCGGACGTCGCCGGCAAACGCGCGCGGCGTACCGCGATAGACGTTGCGCGTGAATTGATCGAGCACGATCAGGCGCGCCAGCGCGCCGTGCGGCGTGGCATCCCATGCGAGCAAGCCGCCCTCGATGGCGGCATCGATCAGCGCGCCGAAACGCGCGCGTATCTGCGCATCGAAGCCGTCATCCTTGCGGAACCATTCCACGCGCGACTGGCCGTAGTCGGGGTTATCCGGCGGCAGGAACCAGAAATCGAGTACCTCTTGAGCCTGTGCATCCATGTCCATCCTCTCGGCATCCGTATCAGTTGCGGGCATGCGACAGCTGGAAGCCGGCGATGCCTTCGAAGGCGGCCAGTTCGGCCGACATGGCCGACAGGCTGGCACCCGTGTTCTTGCCATGCGCGATGGCAACAAAACGCCATTCCTGCATGCCGTCCGTGCTGCCGATGGTCAGCGAGCCGCCGGCGATGTCGTAGCCGCGCTTGGCCGCCATGCGCCGCAGCGCATCTTCGCGCGGAATGAAATCGCGCTTGAAGCGCATGGTGATGGCCACCGCGTGGCGCGACGGCAGCCAGTTCTCCAGTTTTGACAGGAAAATCATCGCCATCGCACACAGAAAGGCCAGGCCCATGGCCGACAGATAAAAGCCGATGCCGACCATGATGCCGATCACGGACGAAGCCCAGATCGAGGCGGCCGTCGTCAGACCGCTGATATTGAAGCCCTCGCGCATGATCACGCCGGCGCCGAGGAAACCCACGCCCGTGACGATGCCCTGGATGACGCGCGTGGGGTCGCTGCCGACGATGGCGCCATGGCCGCCGTACCAGAACTCCGGATAGCCGCCCAGCACCGTCAGCGCGGCCGAGGCCATGCAGACGAGGCTGTAGGTGCGCATGCCGGCCGCGCGCCCGTGATACGAGCGCTCATACCCCACCAGCAAGCCCAGCAGTAGTGCGCCGAGCAGGTTCAGCAGGATCACGCCATTCGTCGCCAGCTCGGCCGGCGACCAGTAGGCGCGCAGGAAGTCGATGGTCGGCATTTAGTCCTGGGGCTTTTTCGTCAGCTGCTTTTCAAACGCCACATCGAGCTTGCTGACGCGGCGCGCCTTTTGCGGTCCCAGGCCATTCACGAAGGCGACAAAGGCGTCCAGTTCCAGCGGCGGGCACAGGGGCGGCAAGCCCGGGCCTTCCGTGAGGAAGAACAGTTCATCGCCCGTGCGCGCCATCGTGTAGAGGCGGTGGCCGGTGCGTTCCTTGAGCCGCTCGATGGCGGACGTGGCGCGGGTCGAGCGCATCAGATGGCTCCCGTGCGCTGTTCCAGCCACGCCAGCGCAGGCGCATCGGCCGGCGCGGCCAGGTGCGGCGCCAGGCGCGCACGCACGGTGGCGTGATAGTCGTTCAGCCAGGCCGCTTCGTCATCGCGCAGCAGCGAACGTTCCATGCAACGCGTGTCGATCGGGCACAGGGTCAAGGTTTCGAAGCGCAGGAATTCGCCGAAGGGCGTCGTCCCCGCGGGAACGTTCAGCACCAGGTTCTCGATGCGGATGCCCCACTGGCCGGGACGGTAGATGCCCGGCTCGACGGAAGTGATCATGCCCGGTTCCATGGCCGTCTGCGGCTCCGGCATGGCGGACTGCGAAATCGATTGCGGCCCTTCATGGACGTTAAGGAAGAAGCCCACGCCGTGGCCCGTGCCGTGGCCAAAGTCGATGCCTTCGGCCCACAGGGGCGCGCGGGCGATGGAATCGAGCATGGGCGACTTCACGCCGCGCGGAAATTGCGCGCGCGACAGCGCGATCATGCTGCGCAAGACCAGGGTGAAATCGCGCCTGTGCTCGGCCGTGATCGCGCCGACGGGGACCACGCGGGTGATATCCGTGGTACCGCCCCAGTACTGGCCGCCCGAGTCGATCAGCAGCAAGCCGTCGCCTTCGATAGTGGCGGCCGAATCCGCATGGGCGTGGTAATGCATGATGGCGCCATGCGCATTGAAGCCGGCGATGGTGCCGAAACTGGGGCTGACAAAACCGGCGCGGCGGGCGCGGGCAGCCGTCAGGTGCTCGTCGACGCCGATTTCCGTCAACGGCGCACGTTGCGGGTCGGCCAGGGTGCGATCCAGCCAGCTGAAAAACTCGCACAGGGCGGCGCCATCCTGCTCCATGGCGGCGCGCACGTGCGCCGCTTCGGCATCCGTCTTGCGCGACTTGGCCAGGGTGGTCGGGTTGATGGATTCGACCACTTGCACGCCATCGGCTACAGCCTGGCGCGTGCCGAACGTGATGCGGCGCGGGTCGAGCAGCAAGGTGGCGCCGGCCGGCAAGGCGGCCAGCGCGGCAGCCGTGCGGTCATAGGCTGCCACGTCCACGCCCTCGCTCTCCAGCGTGGCGCGCAGGGCCGCCGGCACCTTGCCATCGGCGACGAACAGGGTGGCGCGCTCGGGTCCCACCAGCGCATGCGCGAGGAAGACGGGGTTGTAGTTGACGTCGGCGCCGCGCAGGTTGAACAGATACGCGATGTCGTCGAGCGTGGAAATCACGTGGTGGCTGGCGCCCAGGGCCGCCATGCCGGCGCGCAGGGCCGCCAGTTTTTGCGCGCGCGACAGCGAGGTATACGCGGCCGCATGTTCAACCACGGGGGCGGCGGGCATGGCCGGGCGATCCGGCCACACGGCTTGCAGCACATCGATGTCCGTGCGCAAGGTAACCTGCTCCCCCAGCGCCTGCTGCAGCAGGCGCGCATTGGCCAGGCCCAGTACGGCGCCATCGACGGCCACCGTCTGCCCCGGCCGCATGGTTTCGCCCAGCCAGTCGATATACAGCACGCTGGCGCCGGACGGGATTTTCTTCAGGACGATGCCGCTGCCGGCCAGTTCGTCTTCCGCCTGTTCCCAGTAGCGGCCATCGGTCCATACGCCGGCAAACTCCTGCGTCACGACCAGGGTGCCGACCGATCCCGTAAAGCCCGACAGCCACTCGCGGCCCTGCCAGCGGGCCGGCAGGTACTCGGACAAATGCGGGTCGGCCGATGGCACGATGCAGGCGTCGATGTGCTGCGCGCGCATGGCGCTGCGCAGTTGCGACAAACGGGAGGCGGGAGTGGCTTGGTCAGGTGTCTGCATGGGTGCGAAAATGGAGCGGTGCTGGGAAGTGCCTATGATACCGCGATTAGCAGCCGGGCTGCACTCGGTGCAGCGCCAGCAGCACCCCGGCGGTAGCGGCGATTTTTTCCAGCAGCGCCTCGTCGTAAGGCAGCCACGGCACGGCGGCCAGCTTGTTCCCCTTAGCGACCACCTCGGCCGCCACCTCGGCGCCGTCCAGCGTGACCCTGCCGGTGGTCAGGTGGATGGCGTGCCTGCCCACCAGAAGGTGACGGGGCTCGAGCGCCATGCGCCCTGCTTCGATCTGCTGCGCAAACACCTGACGCAGCACGGTGCGCCGCATGCCCGCCATCGGCCCCGGGGACAAGTTGGCCAGGTAAGACAAGCGCTCTTCGCGCTGCACGCTTTGCTCGTCTTCCACCAGCGCCAACGCGCTGGCGCTGACCAGCAGATCCACCGCGCGGCACGCTTCCGAATAGGCCACAGGCGCCAGCGGCAGCATCTGCGCGGGCGCCAGCCCGTTAGACGTGCAGGCGCCGCCCGCGCCTGGATAGACGCGTCCCTCGAGGCGCAGCAATACGCGCCAGGCGCCGAACCCGCGCGACAAGCCTTCATCGTCGTCCAGCCGCCAGCCTTCGCGGCGGGCCAGTCCCAGCAAGGCAGGCAGCGACAGCTGGTAACCGGAAAATGGGGCGCTGCCGTCGCCGGGCGGTGCATATATTTCACGATACACCTGGCGCAGCGGCTGGCGCACGCGCCGCTGTGTAACCAGCGCCTGCCAGGCGGCGCGCTGCTCCCCGTTGCCGTGCAGGGGATGCCACAGGCCGATCTCGCCTTCTCCCTGTAGCGGCACATCCGCCGGCTGCCCCCATGCATCGATGGCACCCTCGCCATCGAGCATGAAAGCCTGGCCGTCACCCGTACGCCAGACCAGCGCGCGCGCCACCGTATCGATATCGGCATCGTCGCGCAAGGCGCGCCATTGATCCAGCCCCAGACGCACGTCGCTGGCATAGCCCGCTTCCAGGCGGCGCGCCAGCATGGCCTGGCGCCGTTTGCCCATGGGACCGGGCATGCCGATCCTCCAGGCGATATCGGGCCGTTCGGCCAGCGCCCGTTCGGCCGGTTTCAGATTGCGTTCCAGCTTCTTGCGGATGCCCGCATGGCGCACCTGCGCCAGCGCCGTGCGCAGGGCCAGCAAGCTTTCCGGCGTGGGGATGGTTTCCACCGCATGGCCCAGCGCCATCGCCAACGATTGCGACGGCGCGCTCTTGGCCGTGCCGGGCGCGACGCATACCAAGGGCAGCAAGACGCTGATCACGGGCCTGAACCATGCGTCATCGCGATAGGCGGCGACCCGCGCGGCGCGCGCCAGCACCTGAGAGTCTGCCGTGGCAAAGGCGGCATCGGCAGCATACGGCACGCCGCCGTCATGAATGGCGGCGATATGGCGTGCCGCCTGTTCCAGTATCGTGCGCGCAAAATCGACATACGCCGCATCGTCGGCCAGCACGACGGCGGGATCCGCCTCGCCGATACTGTCGCGGCTCCAGTGGCCGCTGTAGCGCGAGCCGGCCAGCGCCAGCAGGGACGCTTGCTCCAGCTGCGGCAGCAATTCCAATTCATGCAAGGTCAATGGCATCGGATAAAGGGCGTGACGCTCCTCCATTGCCTGCGCAAATTGCGCAGGGGCGTCGCCGCCAGCAAGGCGCGCCAGCAGGTAGGCCTGGTAGGGGCACTCGGCCCAGCCCGAGGTTTTGCCGAGAATGCGCCGCGCCTGCCCCGCCGTGCCTGCCGGTGCCTCGCCCTGCAGGCACGCCAGGCAGCCGATGACATACTCCCATTCCCGGTTGTAATCGCCGGCCGCGTCCAGCGCATCGAGGAACATGGCGCCTGCCAGCGCCGGCGCCAGGTTCATGCTGGTCGCTTGTGCCAATAGCGCCGTCGCCAGCTCGCGCCGCGCCGTATCGTCATGGCCGAAGCGCGCCGCGCGATGCAACGCCCCCCAGATGGCGCCCAGTTCTTCCGGTGTCCAGTCGTTGAAATCGACGGGCGGCCCCGTGAATCGCGCATGCTCGACAAAGCCGCCATCGAGGCGTACGCGCAGGGCTGCGGCACGCGTGGTCTCAGATGGCATCATCGGCCTCGTAGCGGCGCAAGCCTTCCAGGTCCAGCACGCGGATGCCGCCGTAATCGAGGCGCAGCAAGCCTTTCTTTTCCAGCACCTGCAAGGCCTGGTTGGCGCGCTGGCGCGAAGAGCCCGACAGCAGGCCGATTTCCTCCTGCGACAGCTGCACCAGCGTCTCCACGCCGGGGTACAAGTGCGAGTTGAACATCGACGCCAGGCAGCGCGCCACGCGCGTATTCAGGTCCAGCAAGCGTTCGTTTTCCACCATGCCGATGAACTGCCCCAGGCGCTCGTTGAGCTGCATCAGCAGGAAGCGCGTAAACGGCAAACTCGTTTCCAGCAGCCAGTGGAAGGTGGCGCCTGGCAGGCGCGCCACGCGCGTGTCGCGCAGGGCCATGGTGTCGTATTTGCGGATTTCATTCTTCAGCAATGAACCTTCACCGAACCAGCTGCCGGGCGGCACGCCGATGAAGGTCATGGCCTTGCCGGAGGCGGAAAAATTATTCATCTTGACCATGCCGCTGATGACGCCGATCCAGTTGTCCACCGGCTCGCCCTTGCGGCAGACAAAGCCGCCTTTCGGCACGAAAGTCTCGAACACATCCGCCTCGACCCGGGCCATTTGCACGGGATCGAGCAGCTGCGCCCAGTTGGCCGCGCGCACGGCATCCTTGAGACTGATATCAGGGTAGGTCATTGTGCGATGCACCATCGAAAAGTGGGTAAATGTCCCCGAAAAGACAACTTGGCAAACTAACGCAAGCTACTATCATTGCACAAACGCCTTACACATAAAAAACACAGAGCGCCATCCAACGAGGTGGGGCCTGAGACAAGCAACAGGGAGACACTGGTGCAAACGAATACCACAGCAACAATGCCGACTTTTCCGCGGCGCTTATTGCAACACGGGACAGTACGATCCGACAAGCCCGCCTTTCGCGAAAAACACCTGGGCATCTGGCAAACCTGGACCTGGCGCGAGGTCAACGACGAGGTGCGCGCGCTGGCCTGCGGCCTGGCCGCCATCGGCTTCCAGCGCGGCATGAACCTGGCCATCATCGGCGACAACCGTCCCCGCCTGTACTGGGCCATGCTGGCTGCGCAAAGCCTGGGCGGCGTGCCCGTGCCACTGTACCAGGACGCGCCGGCCGCCGACATGGCCTATGTGCTGCAGGATGCGGAAATCCGCTACGCCATCGTCGAAGACCAGGAGCAGGTCGACAAGCTGCTCGAACTCAAGGCCCTGTATCCGCACGTCGCCCACATCGCCTATGACGATGAACGGGGCATGCGCCATTACCGCCAGCCGGAACTGATGTCGTTTGCCGCCCTGCAGACGCTGGGCCGCGCGTACGACCGCGAACATCCGGGCTTTTTCGACGCCGCCGTGGCAGCGGGCCAGGGTAGCGACTCCGCCGTGATCCTGTACACCTCGGGCACCACGGGCAAGCCGAAGGGCGTGTGCCAGAGCCACACGGCGCTGCTGGCCGCAGGCGTTGGCGGCGTCGCCTTCGACCAGCTCACCGACGAGGAAGACATCCTGTCCTACCTGCCCATGGCGTGGGTCGGCGACTGCCTGTTCTCGCTGGCGCAAGCCATGGTGGCCGGCTTCACCGTCAACTGCCCCGAATCGGGCGACACGGTGATGATCGACATGCGCGAAATCGGCCCCACCTGCTACTTTGCGCCGCCGCGCGTGTTCGAGAACATGCTCACCAGCGTGATGATACGCATGGAAGACGCCAGCAGCATCAAGCGCCACATGTTCAGCCATTTCATGGACGTGGCCAAGCGCTGCGGCGCGCAGATTTTGGATGGCAAGCCAGTCTCGCTGGCGGACCGCCTCAGCTACAAGCTGGGCGAGCTGCTCGTCTACGGCCCGCTGAAAAACGTGCTGGGACTGTCGCGCGTGCGCGTCGCCTACACGGCCGGTGCCGCCATCGGCCCCGACCTGTTCCGCTTCTACCGCTCCATCGGCGTCAACCTCAAGCAATTGTACGGTTCCACCGAAACCTGCGCCTATGTATGCCTGCAACCGGACGGTAATATCAAGTTCGACAGCGTCGGCTTGCCGGCGCCGGGCGTGGAAGTCAAGCTGGCGGCCAATGGCGAAGTGCTGGTGAAGTCGCCCGCCACCATGAGCGGCTACTTCAAGCGGCCCGACGCCACTGCCGAAGTGATCGACGACGACGGCTATTTCCATACGGGCGACGCGGGCGTGTTCGACGGCGAAGGCCACCTGAAAATCATCGACCGCGCGGCCGACGTCGGCAAGATGAATTGCGGCGCCATGTTCGCCCCCAACTACATCGAAAACAAGCTCAAGTTCTTCCCCTTCATCAAGGAAGTGGTGGCCTTCGGCCATGCGCGCGACCAGGTCTGCGCCTTCATCAACATCGACATCGAAGCGGTGGGCAACTGGTCCGAACGGCGCGGCATCGCCTACTCCGGCTACACCGACCTGGCGGCGCGCACAGAAACCTATGGCCTGATCCGCGACTGCATCGAGCAAGTCAACGCGGAACTGGCAGCCGACCCGCTGATGGACCGCACGCAGGTGCACCGCTTCCTCGTGCTGCACAAGGAACTCGATCCGGACGACGACGAGCTGACGCGCACGCGCAAGGTACGCCGCAAATTCATCGCCGAAAAGTACGCGGTGCTCATTTCCGCCCTGTATGAGGGCAAGGCAACGCAATACATCGAGACCCAGGTGAAATTCGAGGATGGCCGCCTTGGCTCGACCAGCGCCGACCTGCAGATCTGGGACAGCAAAACGTACCGGCCCCAGGGCCTGGCCGCATGATGGAGCACAGCACGATGCAAATGAACGAACCCGACGCCCATTTCGGCACGGCCCGCAAGACGGGTCCCGTGATCCTCGACCTGAAGAACATCTCGCTGTCGTTCGGCGGCGTGAAAGCCCTGACCGACATCTCGTTTGACGTCAAGCAGCATGAAATCCGCGCCATCATCGGCCCGAACGGCGCGGGCAAAAGCTCGATGCTCAACGTGATCAATGGCGTGTACCGTCCGCAGCAGGGAGAAATCATCTACCGGGGCGAACACCGGCGCGGCATGGACTGCTACCAGGCTGCCAAGTCCGGCATCGCGCGCACCTTCCAGAACATCGCCCTGTTCAAGGGCATGACGGTGCTGGACAACATCATGACGGGGCGCAACCTGAAGATGAAGTCGAATTTTCTCTTGCAAGCCCTGTACTGGGGCCCGGCGCGGCGCGAGGAAATCGAGCACCGCAAGAAGGCCGAGGAAATCATCGACTTCCTGGAAATCCAGGCCATCCGCAAGACGCCCGTGGGGCGCCTGCCCTACGGCCTGCAAAAACGGGTGGAACTGGGCCGCGCGCTGGTGGCCGAACCGGACATCCTGCTGCTGGACGAACCGATGGCCGGCATGAACGTGGAAGAAAAACAGGACATGTGCCGCTTCATCCTCGACGTCAACGACCAGCTGGGCACGACCATCGTGCTGATCGAGCACGACATGGGCGTGGTGATGGATATCTCCGACCGAGTGGTGGTGCTCGACTACGGCAAGAAAATCGGCGACGGCACGCCCGACGAGGTGCGCAGCAACCAGGATGTCATCAACGCGTATTTGGGTGTCGCGCACTAGCGCCGGACAAGGAATAACAATGAATATCAATTTTTTCTTTGAAGTGCTGATCGGCGGCCTGCTGTCGGGCGTCATGTATGCGCTGGTGGCGATCGGTTTTGTATTGATCTACAAGGCATCGGGCGTGTTCAATTTTGCGCAGGGCGCAATGGTGTTTTTCGCCGCCCTCACCTGCGTGGGCATCATGGACAAGTTCGGCCTGTCACTGTGGCTGGCCATCCCGCTGACGATGCTCACCATGATCGTGCTGGGCATGGCGATCGAACGGGTGGTCTTGCGGCCCCTCGTCAACCAGCCCGAAATCACGCTGTTCATGGCCACCATCGGCCTGACCTTTTTCATCGAAGGCCTGGCGCAGCTGATGTGGGGCTCGCAAGTGCACAAGCTGGACCTGCCCATCGAAGACGTGCCGATGCAATTCCTGATGGACCGCTTCGACATCAACATCTCGCAGTTCGACCTGATGGCGGCCGGCATCTGCGCGCTGCTGGTGATCTGCCTGGCCTTGCTGTTCTCGAAAACCAAGGTGGGCCGCGCCCTGCGCGCCGTCGCCGACGACCACCAGGCGGCACTGGCGGTCGGCATCCCGCTGCAGCGCATCTGGGCCGTGGTGTGGGGCGTGGCGGGCCTGGTGGCCATGGTGGCCGGCTTGCTGTGGGGTGCGCGCAACGGCGTGCAATTCGCCCTCACCTTCATCGCCTTGAAAGCGCTGCCCGTGCTGATCCTCGGCGGCTTTACCTCGGTGCCGGGCGCCATCGTCGGTGGCCTGATCATCGGCGCGTCGGAAAAGCTGGCCGAAGTCTATCTGGGCCCCATGGTGGGCGGCGGCATCGAAGGCTGGTTCCCGTATGTGCTGGCCCTGCTGTTCCTGCTGGTGCGTCCGGAAGGCCTGTTCGGCGAGAAGATCATCCGGCGTATCTGACGCCGCACCGCCGCCGCATGATGCACACGACGCACCCATCACAAAGGACACGCCATGATTTACCGTGAAGCAGGACAGTTCAAGACCAGCTACCAGGCTGACAACCAGATTTTCCCGATCAGGCAAGACCGCCTGGCACTGACGGCCACGCTCCTCGTCGCCGTCTTCCTCTTGCCGTATTTCGCCTCGCCCTACATGCTGTCGGCGATCCTGATCCCCTTCCTGATCTTCGCCCTGGCGGCACTGGGCCTGAACATCCTGACCGGTTACGCGGGCCAGCTGTCGCTGGGTACGGCCGCCTTCATGGCCGTGGGCGCGTTCGCCTCGTATAACTTCATGGCCCGCCTGCCCGGCTTGCCGCTGCTGGTGTCGTTCATCCTCGGCGGCCTGTGTGCGGCCATGGTGGGCATCGCCTTCGGTCTGCCGTCACTGCGCATCCGCGGCTTTTACCTGGCCGCCTCCACCCTGGCGACGCAGTTTTTTGTCGTCTGGTGCCTGACCAAGATCCCGTATCTCACCAACTACAGCTCCTCGGGCGTCATCACGGTGCAGAAGATGACCATCCTCGGCTACCAGTTCGATACGCCGCAAAGCAAATACCTGCTGGTGCTGGCCATCGTGGCCGGCATGGCGCTACTGGCCAAGAACATGATCCGCTCGAACGTGGGCCGCTCGTGGATGGCCGTGCGCGACATGGACATGGCGGCCGAGGTGATCGGTTTCAGATTGATGCGCACCAAGCTGCTGGCGTTTGCCGTCAGCTCGTTCTACTGCGGCGTGGCCGGCGCGCTGTATGCATACGCCTACCTGGGCACGGTGGAGCCGGAAGCGTACAACCTGGACCTGTCCTTCCGCATCCTGTTCATGATCATCATCGGCGGCGTCGGTTCGATCCTCGGTTCCTTCCTCGGCGCGGCCTTCATCGTGCTGCTGCCCGTCTTCCTGAACACCATCGCGCATGGCCTGGCATTGCCGACCAGCGTGGCCTCGAACCTGGAACTGATGGTGTTCGGCACGCTGATCATCTTCTTCCTGATCGTCGAGCCGCACGGCCTGGCCAGGCTGTGGCAGATCGCGAAGGAAAAGTTGAGACTCTGGCCCTTCCCCCATTAAGTTTTTGCAGTCGATGTCGGTTCACTTGAATACCAAATAAAACAAGAGGAGACACACAATGAAACACATCAAATCGCTCATGCTGGCCGCCGCCATCGCCAGTGCCGCACTCACCATGGCCGGCAGCGCGCAGGCGCAGGACAAGGAGCAGTACATCGCTCTGCCATCCTACCGCGTGGGTCCCTACGCGGCCGGCGGCTCCGGTTTCTACGGCGGCATCATCGACTACTTCAACCTGGTCAACCAGGCCGGCGGCGTCAATGGCGTCAAGATCAGCTGGGAAGAATGCGAAACCGAATACAACCCCTCGCGCGGCGTGGAATGCTATGAACGCCTGAAAACCAAGCAGGGCGGCGCCACCCTGGTGGAAACCCTGTCCACGGGCGTCGCCTACGGCATCCTGGACCGCGTGGCACAAGACAAGATCCCCATGACGATGATCGGCTACGGCCGCTCGGACGCCGCCAACGGCAAGGTCTTCCCGTACGTATATCCGCTGATCTCCAGCTACTGGAGCCAGGCTGCCGCCATGATCAAGTACCTGGGCGACAAGGATGGCGGCATGGACAAGCTGAAGGGTAAAAAAATCGTCCACCTGTACCACGATTCGGCCTTCGGCAAGGAGCCGCTGCCCGTGCTCGAAGCGCTGTCGAAACAATACGGCTTCGAACTGGTGAAAATTCCCGTCGCGCCGCCAGGCAGCGAACAGCAATCGCAATGGCTGCAAATCCGCCAGGCCAAGCCGGACCACGTGATCCTGTGGGGCTGGGGCGTCATGAATTCCGTCGCCATCAAGACGGCGCAGCGCAATGGCTTCCCGCGCGACAAAATGCTGGGCGTCTGGTGGGCCGGCTCCGAGGAAGACACGATTCCATCGGGCGACGCAGCCAAGGGCTACACGGCGATGACGTTCAATACGCCAGGCAACTACCCCGTGCTCGACGACATCCGCAAGAAACTCTACGCGTCCGGCAAGGGCAACCTGTCCGACCAGTCGCGCATCGGCTCCGTCTACCACATGCGCGGCGTGACGGCCGGCATCCTGTGGGTGGAAGCGATCCGCACGGCGCAGGAAAAATTCGGCAAGGGCAAACCGATCACGGGCGAACAGATGCGCTGGGGCCTGGAAAACCTGAACGTCGACGATGCGCGCCAAAAAGCAGTGGGCGCGCTGGGCATGTTCCCCACCGTGAAGACCAGCTGCGACGACCATGAAGGCTCGGGCGCCGTGAAGGTGCAGCAGTGGGATGGCAAGAAGTGGACCGCCATCACGCCGAAGTGGATCGTCGGCGACAAGGCCCTGGTGCGCAAGCTGGTCGAGGAATCCTCGAACAAGTACGCGGAAGAGAAAAAGATCACGCCGGCGTGCATGAAGTAATGCCGTAGGCGAGAGGAACCGGACCGGCCAACGCCGGTCCCGTGTTGAACATTTTAAAGAAGCAGCCATGACCCACACTGCCACGCAAGCCCCGATCCAGGCGGAAACGCCGCCGCCCTACCTGTCGGTGAACAATATCGAAGTCATCTACGACCATGTGATCCTGGTCCTGAAGGGCGTGTCGCTGCAAGTGCCGCAAGGCAAGATCGTGGCGCTGCTGGGCGCCAACGGCGCTGGCAAGTCGACCACCCTGAAAACCATCTCGACCCTGCTGCGCGGCGAACGGGGCGACGTCACCAAGGGCGAAGTCCAGTTCAAGGGCGAGCGCGTGGACCAGCTGACGCCGAATGAACTGGTGAAGCGGGGCCTGTCGCAAGTGATGGAGGGACGCCACTGTTTCGGCCACCTCACCATCGAGGAAAACCTGCTGACGGGCGCCTACACGCGCAGCCTGTCGCGCGGCGAGCTGAAAGACGCGCTGGACAAGGTGTATCACTACTTTCCGCGCCTGAAAACGCGGCGCAGCAGCCAGGCCGGTTACACCTCGGGCGGCGAACAGCAGATGTGCGCCATCGGCCGCGCGCTGATGGCCAAGCCGTCGATGATTTTGCTGGATGAGCCGTCGATGGGCATCGCGCCGCAGATCGTCGAAGAGATCTTCGGCATCGTCAAGGACCTGAACCACAAGGAAAACGTGTCTTTCCTGCTGGCCGAGCAGAACACCAATGTGGCGCTGCGCTATGCCGACTTCGGCTACATCCTGGAAAACGGACGGGTCGTGATGGAAGGACAAGCCCAGGAACTGGCCAGCAACGAAGACGTCAAAGAGTTTTATCTGGGCGTGTCCAGCGCCGGGCGCAAGAGCTTCCGCGACATGAAGTTCTACCGCCGCCGCAAGCGCTGGCTGGCCTGACATCGGGAGTCGCCGTCATGGACCTGGAACGGGCGAAGCAAGTGTGCCGCGGCTTTCCCGGCGCGACGCAAGACATCAAGTGGAGCAACGTACTGGCGTTTTGCGTTGGCGGCAAGATGTTCGCCCTGTGCGGCGCGGAAGCGCACAGCACGCGCGGCATGAGCTTCAAGGTCGATGCGGAGCGCTTCCTGGAATTGACGGACCGTCCCGGCTTTCGCCCGGCGCCCTATCTGGCGCGGGCCAAGTGGGTGCTGGTCGCCAGCCCCGACGCCCTCGACGACGACGAAATGGCCGCCCTGCTGCAGCGCTCATACAGCCTGATTGTTGCGGGGCTGACGAAAAAAATGCAACGTGACATTGGAGAATCCGCAACATGACCGATACGCTCGACAGTCTGGAAGCACGCGCCCCCGAGGCGCGCGAACGCGAATTGATGGCCGGCCTGCCGCAGCTGATCGCGCGCGCGCAACAGGCGCCGGGCTGGGCCCGCATCCTCGATGGCGTCAACGCAGCCGACATCACCAGCCGCGCCGCGCTGGCGCAGCTGCCCGTGACGCGCAAGTCCGACCTCAAGCAATTGCAGCACGCGCAACTGCCGTTCGGCGGCTTGAACACGACGCCGAAAAACGCCCTGTCGCGCGTGTTCGTCTCGCCCGGCCCCATCTTCGATCCCGAAGGCCGCGGCCCCGACTGGTGGCGCTTCGCGCGCCCCATGTACGCAGCCGGCGTGCGCGCCGGCGGCTTGCTGCAGAACTGCTTTTCGTATCACTTCACGCCGGCCGCCTTCATGGTCGAAGGCGGCGCCGCGCGCATCGGCTGCACCGTCATCCCGGCCGGCATCGGCCAGACGGAAATGCAGGTGCAGGCAATGGTCGACCTGAAGCCGGACACGTATATCGGCACGCCGTCATTCCTGAAACTGATCATCGAGAAAGCGCGCGAAATGGGCGCCGACATCAGCAGCGTCACCAAGGCCGTGATGGGTGCGGAAGCCTTGCCCGAGTCCCTGCGCAGCTGGTTTGCGGAGAACGGCGTGCCGCACGTGTTCCAGACCTATGCCTCGGCCGACATCGGCAGCATCGCCTATGAAACGGCCAGCAATGGCAAGCTCAATCCCGGCATGGTCGTTGACGAAAACGTGCTGCTGGAAATCGTCCATCCGGGCAGCGGCATTCCCGTCGCGCCGGGCGAAGTAGGCGAAGTGGTCGTCACCGTCTTCAATGCCGACTACCCGCTGATCCGCTTCGCCACGGGAGACTTGTCCGCCGTGCTGACGAACGCGCCGGAGTCGCCGTGCGGCCGCACGAATACGCGCATCAAGGGCTGGATGGGGCGCGCGGATCAAACCACCAAGGTGCGCGCCATGTTCGTGCATCCGTCGCAGGTGCACGAGATCGCGCGCCGCCATCCGCACATCAAAAAAGCGCGGCTGGTGGTATCGGGACGCATGGCCAACGACGAGATGACTTTGCATTGCGAAGTCGACGATCCGCTCGACACCAGCGGCACCGAAGCCATCATCGGCTCGATCCGCGAACTGACCAAGCTGCGCGGCGACGTAGTGCTCGTGGCCGTGGGCAGCCTGGCGCAAGATGGGAAAATCATCGACGACATGCGCGATTACAAATAAGGCCGATTTGCGGGATAATACCGGCATTGACCATCAGCCCCATTCATCGCCATGCAAGAGTCCATGCAAGAATTTCATCACAACCGTGCCCGTGACCTGATCAAGAACGCGGAACTGCTGTTCGACCAAGACGCCGTGCAGGCTTCGATCACGCGCATGGCCGATGTGCTCAACACGCGCTTCAACGCCGAGGATTCGAAAGAGTTCCCGCTGGTGCTGGGCGTGATGGGCGGCGCCGTCGTCTTTACGGGCAACCTGCTGCCGCAACTGAGCTTTCCGCTCGAATTCGACTACATCCACGTGAGCCGCTACGGCGACGACGACAAGGGCGGCGAAGTGGTGTGGAAAGTCATCCCCCGCTCGAATGTAGCGGGCCGCACCGTCATCGTGCTCGACGATATTCTCGACGAAGGCGAAACCCTGGCACACGTCAAGCAGCGCCTGCTGGACATGGGCGCCTCGGAAGTGATCCTGGCCGTGTTTGCCGACAAGGCCATCGGCAAGAAAAAACCCGTGCAAGCCGACATCGTCGGCCTGGTGATCCCGAACCGCTTCGTCGTCGGCTTCGGCATGGATGCGTATGGCTACTGGCGCAACCTGCCGGGCTTGTGGGCCATCAAGCCTGAGGATTTGAAGCAGGAATAAGGATGGCTTGGATGACGCGGCATGCCGCGTCATCCGGCAGCAGCAGAGTTACAGCTTCAACCGCGCGCGCGCCGCATCGTATTCGGCTTTCAGGCGCGCCACCATCTCTTCCACGCTCGGCACGTCATCCATCAAGCCCACGCCCTGACCCGCGCCCCAGATGTCGCGCCAGGCCTTGGCGCTGCCCGAGCCGAAATTCATCGCGCTCTTGTCCGCTTCGGGCAAGGCTTCCGGATCGAGTCCGGCCGCTTCGATCGATTTTTTCAGGTAATTGCCGTGCACGCCAGTAAACAGGTTCGTGTAGACGATGTCCGCCGCGCTGGAATCGACGATGGCGTCGCGGTAGCCATCGCTGACGTTCGATTCCTTGGTCGCCAGCCAGCGCGAGCCGATGTAGGCGAAATCGGCGCCCATCGCTTGCGCGGCCAGCACGGCGTCACCCGTGGCGATGGAACCGGACAGCGCCAGCGGACCGTCGAAGAATTTGCGCACTTCGCCCACCAGCGCGAACGGCGACAGGGTGCCCGCGTGGCCGCCGGCGCCGCTGGCGACCAGAATCAAGCCATCGACACCCGCCTCCAGCGCCTTTTTCGCGTGACGGATCGAAATCACGTCATGCAGCACGATGCCGCCATAGCTGTGGATGGCGTCGAGCATTTCCTTGGGCGGCGCACGCAGCGAGGAAATGATGATGGGGATCTGGTGTTTCACGCACACTTCCACGTCGTGCGCGAGGCGGTCGTTCGACTGGTGCACGATCTGGTTGACAGCGATCGGCCCGACTTTCTTGTCCGGGTTGGCGGCCTGGAAGGCGGCCAGTTCGGCCTGCAAGTCCGTCAGCCACGTGTCGAGCAATTCGGCGGGACGCGCATTCAGGGCCGGGAAGGAACCGACGATGCCGGCCTTGCACTGCGCCGCGACGAGGGCCGGGCCGCTGGCGATGAACATCGGCGAGGCGATAACGGGTAAGGAGAGGTTTTGCAACGCAACAGGCAATGCCATGGCGGACTCGCTGGAAAGTTGATCGGACGTAAAAAACACTGAACGTTGATTATAGTGCAGAAAAAGTACGATCGTGCTGAATTTATCGCACCGACGCTTCAACCCTCGTTGAGCAAGTACTCACCCTCGACGCGCGCCGCTACAGCCCTAACCAGCTGGGACACGGCCCACTCGGCCAGCGCGGCCGCCTCCTGGCGCAGAAAGCGCCGGTTGGCTTCCTCGAAGATGGGCATGCCGCGCAACAGGGCCGGTATGTCGGCGAGGGCGATGCGCTGGCGTTCCAGCAGCAGGAATTTCAGCAGCACCTTCACGGCGTTCTGCGCATTGCGCACGGGGTCGGACGCCAGGTAATCGAGGCGCGAATACGCGCGCTGCAGGGCACCGGCGGCATCCGTGAATGGCCGCCCGTGGCCGGGGATCACCACGCGCACGTCCAGGCTGGCGATCAGGTCCAGGGTGGCGCGCGCTTCCAGAAAGCCGGAGCCGCCATCGAGTTCCGGAAAGATCACGCCGAAGCCGTTTTCCCACAGAGCGTCGGCGGAAATCAGGATGCCCTCCTGGCCGCAGTAAAAAATCAGCGAGTGCGGGTCGTGGCCCGGTGCGCCCAGCGCCTGCCAGGCCATGTCGGCCAAGGTCAACGTGTCGCCGGGCGAGACGGTGGCGTCAAAGCCGAAGCGCGGGCATTGCTGGCCCGTGGCCTGGAAGCTGAGGGCATCGATATCCCAGGCGCGCACCTTGTCCGCTTCCGATACGGGAATGGCCGTATGGCAGCCGTATTCGGCTTGCAGCAGCGCGTTGCCGCCGCAATGGTCGGAGTGCAGATGCGTATTGAACAAGCGGTTCAGCGGCCGGCCCGCCAGGCTGTGGCGCAACAGGGCCAGGGTTTGCGGCGCATGCGTGACATAGCCGCTGTCGATCAGGGCCGTGTCGTCCCTGCCCTGGAACAGGATGTTATTCGACGACAGCCAGCCGCGTTCGAACACCTGAATGGAATCGGGGAACAGCGCTGGCGATCGCGGCATGGGCTTCCTCAGTAATCGGACTCGAAGTCGAGCAGGGATACACGGCCCGGCAATTCGGCCCACACGGCGCGCTTGAAGTCGTCGTCGGCCTTGCTCCAGGCGATGATCTCGTCGAGCGTGCGCAGGCAGCCTTCGCACAAGCCGCTGCCGCGGTTCATCTTGCACAGGCTGACGCAGGGCGACGGTACCGGTGACGGCAAGGGGAGCGGAACGGCTGGCGGAGGTGGGGTAGCGACCATCATGGAGCGGCATCGGTAAACGTGAAGGCTTTCATTATGCCGCGAAACCGCGCCGGCGAGTCGGCGGCATCGCCCTGCAATAACACTTTCAACATATTTTCCTACTAAAAAGTAACCAAAAATATATCTTTTGAAAATTTATTTTGCGGCCCGTCTCACTCTGCGGGAACCCGTCCTACAACGTGATCAGGCCAGATCCTGCTTGACTTGAGATATTTCAGAACTATACTACCATCCATACAGATGGCAATTGGATGCCACGTGGAGTTTTTGGAGAGATATGGCCAAGCAAGACAGCAAGCCCAAAATTGGGGAATCCGAGAAAATCACGATCAACCTCGGCTTGATCGACCTGGGGCAGATCGATTTGCTGGTCCAGGAGGGATTTTATTCCAACCGCACGGATCTGATCCGTACGGCCATACGCAATCAACTCAATACGCACGCCGACGTGGTGAAACAGACCGTCGCCCGCAAAAGCCTGGTATTAGGCATGCAGCATTATTCGCGCGCCGACCTGGAAGCGATCCAGGCAGCCGGCCAGCGTCTGCAGATACAGGTGCTGGGACTAGCCAGCATCGCCAGCGACGTCTCCGTGGAACTGGCACTGGCCACCATCGAGTCGATCTTCGTATTAGGTGCCCTGCACGCCAGCACCGTCGTCAAGGCGGCGCTCGCAGGGCGAATTCACTAGCGTATTGGTTCGCGGCGATGACCCGGCCGATGCGCGGCACCGTTAAGGATGGTCATGAAACTACCTCTCAACATGTTGGCGCAGATGCGCGCCGCGACCCGCAATCTGTTGGGCAGCGGTCCCGCCGCCGCCACCGAAGCGATCCAGCAGGCGCTGTCCGCCGCCGGCCTGGCGCCGCAGGCGGCGTCCACACAACAGCAGCCGATGCGCGATATCAATCAGCCACCTGCGCCACCATCTGCGGCAGCGCAACCGCAAGCTGACGCCGCGCCCCCCACGCCCGCGCAAGCGGCGCAGGACTTCGCGCAGGATTTCATGGCGCGCCTGGGCGTGCCGGCCGGCCTGGGCCAGCACAGCTTCGACATGCCCAGCTTCGAGCTGCCGAATTTCCACCCGCCCGGCTTCAACGCGCCGGCCACCACGCCGGCGGAGGTGCCCGCTGGCGCGCAGTTCATCGACGGCGTGTACCGCAACCATGCGGGCACGCGCTCCTACAAGCTGTATATCCCCAGCAGCTACCACGGCCAGGCCATGCCGCTGATCGTCATGCTGCACGGCTGTACGCAAAATCCCGACGATTTCGCCGCCGGCACGCAGATGAATGCGCTGGCAGAAGAAAAGGAATGCTTTGTCGTCTACCCGGCGCAGACGCAGGGCGCCAACAGTTCGCGCTGCTGGAACTGGTTCAATGCCATCGACCAGCAGCGCGACCAGGGCGAACCGTCGCTGATCGCCGGCATCGCCCGGCAAGTCATCGACGACTACCCGGTGAATGAACGCGAAGTGTTCGTCGCCGGCCTGTCGGCGGGCGGCGCCATGGCCGTCATCGTCGGCACCCTGTATCCGGACCTGTTTGCCGCCGTCGGCGTGCATTCGGGCCTGCCGTTCGCCTCGGCGCAGGACTTGCCGTCGGCACTGGCAGCCATGAAGGGCGGCGCCATGCCCAATGCCCAGCGCAAGGCGCCGGCGGGCGGCGTGCCCATCATCGTTTTCCACGGCGACCGCGACACCACCGTCAACCCGCGCAATGGCGATGAACTGATCGCCCAGGGCGTACGCAGCCAGGCGGGCGGCAAGGCGGCCAAGGCCGCATCCATCGACGGCAGCGTGCCGAATGGCCACCGCTACACGCGCACCACGCACAGCCAGGCCGATGGCTCGCCGCTGGGCGAACACTGGGTCATCCACGGCGCCGGCCATGCCTGGTCCGGCGGCAGCGATAACGGCAGTTACACGGACGGCAAAGGGCCGGACGCCAGCCGCGAGATGCTGCGCTTCTTCAAGACCGTCAGTTGATGTTCTCGGCGAAGGGCGCGATCTGCCGCTGCTTGTCGGCGATCTCGCACACGCCGTCGGCATAGCGGTTGGAGATGGCGATGAACTGGTCCTGGATCTGCAGGAAGGCATCGACGATCTCGGCGTCGAAATGCGAGCCGCGCCCCTCGACGATGATCTGCACGGCCTGCGCATGGTCCATGCCCTGCTTGTAGATGCGCCGGCTGATCAGGGCGTCATACACGTCGGCCAGCGCCATCAGGCGCGCTGAAATCGGGATGGCTTCGCCAGCCAGGCCTTGCGGGTAGCCGCTGCCATCCCATTTTTCATGATGGCTGTAGGCGATCTCCTTCGCGTACTTGAGGAAATCGACCTCGATGCCCAGCTCGTGCTCGGCCGCCAGGATGGCGTCGCGCCCGAGCGTGGTATGCGTCTTCATGATGGCCATTTCGTGCGGCTCGAAACGTCCCGGCTTGAGCAGGATATGGTCGGGAATGCCCACCTTGCCGATATCGTGCAGCGGCGCCGTCTTGAACAGCAGTTCGATATTCTTGTCCGTCAAAAAATCGCGGAAACGCGGCAGGCCGCGCACTTTCTCGGCCAGCGCTTTCAGGTAGTGCGAGGTGCGGCGGATATGGTTGCCCGTCTCGCTGTCGCGCGTCTCGGCCAGCGAGGCCATGGCGTGGATGGTGACGTCCTGCAGCGCCGCCACCTCCTGCACGCGGCGCTCCACCTCCGTTTCCAGGTACTGGTTCTGGTCGCGCAAGAAATCCTGCATCTGCGTCATCGCCAGCTGCGTCCTGATGCGCGCCAGCACGATGGGCGCCGAAATCGGCTTGGTGATGTAGTCGACGGCGCCCAGGGCCAGGCCCAGCTGCTCGTCGGCCACTTCGCTCATGGCGGTGACAAAAATCACGGGGATGCCGGCCGTGGCGGGATCGGCCTTCAGCGCGCGGCACACATCGTAGCCGCTCATGCCCGGCATCATGATGTCGAGCAGGATCAGGTCGGGCTGGTCGCTGCCGGCGGCGATCTTCAGGGCGCGTTCGCCATTGACGGCGATCTTGGTGCGGTAATCGTCTTCCAGCACCGCGCGCAGCAGGTCGATATTGTCTGGTGTGTCGTCGACCACCAGAATGGTTGGCTTGCTTGCTGGCGCTCTCATGCCCGTCCTTCGCTCTGCATAGTTATCCTTGTCACAGTGTCAGCTCCAGCGCATCGGCCACCTCGCCCAGCTGCGCCAGCGCACCTTCGAAATCGTATTGTCCCAGCATGCGCTTCAACTGGCGCGCGTGTTCCGCCTGCCCGGCCGCGACCAGCACGGGGCCGATGCCGTCCAGGTGCTTGACGGCCTGCGCATCGTCCTGCAGCAGCAGCTGCGACAATTCGCGCAAGCCCGCTTCCAGGTGCGCCCGGTCCACCGCCGCCACTGGCGCCACCGCCGCGCCGCCCGCCTCGGCCACATGGCCGCGCGACTGCATGGCCAGCACGATCTTCGGCACCAACTCGTCGAGCGCCAGGGTGCAGGCGGCCAGCGCCTGCGGCAAGCCGTCGTGCGAACCCAGGCTGAGCAAGTGCTCGACCCGCGCGGCGCTGTCGGCCAGGCCGCCGGCGCCGATATTGCCGGCCAGGCCCTTCAGGGTATGCGCTTCGCGGATCGCCGTCTCGAGCTGGTTGTTCTCGATGGCGGCAACGATGCGCTGCATGGCGTCGAACTGGGTTTCCACAAAACGGTCCAGCAATTTTCGCATCAAAACGGCATTGCCGCCCACGCGACGCATGGCTTCCGCCATTTTCAGACCGGCGATCACGGGCAACTCCGCTTCCGGCTGCGCCACCACCGCCGTCATTGCCTGCGGCGTGGCTGGAGCGATCCAGCGTGCCAGGGTACCGAACAACTGCGCCACGTCGATCGGCTTGGCGATGAAATCGTTCATGCCGGCATCCAGGCATTTTTCCTTGTCGCCCACCATGGCATTGGCCGTCATGGCGATCACGGGCAAATTCGAATAACGGGGGTCCTGGCGCAGCTTGCGCGTCGCCTGGTAGCCATCCATCACCGGCATCTGGCAATCCATCAGCACGCCGTCATAGGCGTTTTCCTCGATCTTCGCCAGCGCGATGGCGCCATTGCCCGCGATGTCGACGCGGATGCCGGCGTCGTTGAGAATATGCTGCGCCACTTCCTGGTTGACTTCATTATCCTCCACCAGCAGCAGCCACGCGCCGCGCAAGGCGCGCTCGTCGTCGCGGTAGCTGCTCTGGCGCTGCGTCTTGCGGCTCTGCCCCGTCACGCCGCCAAACACGAACGATATCTGGTCGAGCAGGGTCGAGGCGCTGACCGGCTTGTTCAATACGCCGTCGAACGGCAAGTCCCGCTGGCGCGCCGCCTCCAGCAGCGCTTCGCGGTGGAAGGCCGTGACCATGATGCAGGCCGGCGTCGCATCGATGCCGGCGGCATCGGCGCGGATGCCGGCCAGGGTATCGAGGCCGTTCATGCCCGGCATTTTCCAGTCCATCAGCACCAGTCCGTACCCTCGCCCCTCGGCGCGCGCCTGCGCCACGGCGCCGATGGCCAGCACGCCGCCAGACACGGCACGCGCTTCGAAGCCGAGCGCCGTCAGCATGCTGACGAAGATTTCACGCGCGCTGGGGTTGTCGTCGACCACCAGCACGCGCAGGCCCTGGAATTGCTGCTGATGCTGCAGTTGCGACAGGCTGTCGCGCGGCACGGCGGCCAGGCCGAAGCGGGCCGTGAAGAAGAAGGTGCTGCCCACGCCCGCTTCGCTGACCAGGTCGATCTCGCCTTCCATCATTTCCACCAGGCGCTTGCTGATGGTCAGCCCCAGGCCCGTGCCGCCATGGTGGCGCGTGGTGGAGGTGTCGGCCTGGGTAAAGGCCTGGAACAATTTGCTGCGCTGGGGCGGCGTGAGGCCGATGCCCGTGTCGCGCACATCGACGCGCAAGACAGCCGCATGTTCTTCCAGCTGCTGCAGGCGGATGCTGACGACGATCTCGCCCTTGTCCGTAAACTTGATCGCGTTGTTGGTCAGGTTGATCAGCACCTGGCCCAGGCGCAGCGGGTCGCCCTGCAAGGCGTTCGGCACATCGGGGGCGATGTCGAACAGCAGTTCGAGCCCCTTGTCCTGGGCGCGCATCACGGACAGGTCGGCGATCTGCGCCAGCACGTCCTCGAGGAAGAAATCGACTTTTTCAAAGGCCATCTTGCCCGCCTCGATCTTCGAGAAATCGAGGATGTCGTCGATGATGGCCAGCAGGTTCTTCGAAGCCGATTCCACCTTCTCCAGATAGTTGCGCTGGGTCGACGTGAGGTCCGTCTGCAGTGCCAGGTGGGTCATGCCGATGATGCCGTTCATCGGCGTGCGGATCTCGTGCGACATATTCGCCAGGAAGTCCGACTTCATCTTGGTCGCATCCTCGGCCACTTCGACGGCGTGGCGCAGGTCCTGCTCGACGGCCAGGCTGGTGCTCATGTCCTTGAGCGCCTGCAGCAATTCGCCCGTCTCGTCGCGCGACGTTACTTCGATGACGGAACTGAGGTCGCCATTGGCCACGCGCGTGGCGATCGCCACCGCCTCGCCCAGCGGACGCGTGATCGAGCGCGCCGACCAGGCAAAGGCGAGACCGGTCAGCAGGGCTGCCAGGCCGATGCCGCCCATCAGCAGCAGCGAGGTATCGATGTCGTTGCGTATCCGGGCCGCGCTGTCGCGGATCAGTTGCTGCTGCAAGTCATCGAGCTGGCTCACGTACAGCAGCACTTTTTCCAGCACCGGCAAAGTCTGCGTCTGCATGGCCTGCTCGGCGCGGGCATCCTCGCCGCGCTCGACCAGTTCGAACATCGTCTTGAGCGACACATAGTAGTCGGCGCGTGCCAGGTGCATCTGTTCCAGCAGGCGCCGTTCCTCGGGCCGCGCATCGAGACCATCGAGGATGCGCACCTGCTCATCGATGCCCTGCTTGATCGCCTCCAGGCGCGCCTGGTTCGCCTGGCGCAGCGCCGGCTCGTGCTGGCTCGGCAGGTTTCCGATGCGCGTGGCCGCCTCGCGCGCCAGTCCATGGATCTTGCTGGTGGCCTTGGCGGCGACCCAGTCGCGCTGCAGGATATCGTCGGTCTCGGCGCGGATGGCATAGATGCGGCTCCCCGCCAAGACGATGACGACCAGCATCAGCACGATCAAAATGGCATAACCGGCATTGATGCGCACGCCGATGCGGATATCCCTGAAGCGCATAACTTTCCTGTAAGAAATTCTTAAAAATCGAAGTCTGAACGTATTCCCCTACAAAATGCAAGGTCTTTTGCAAAGGAAAAAGCGCGCCGATGCGCTTATCTGGCCGGCGTTGCTGCCGGAGGGGTCAAGGCGGCGATGCGCTCTTGCAGGCAGGCGGGGCACCAGCAGCCCACGGCGGTGCTGCCGGGCACGGGAACGGCCGGCGGCAGGGCCACGCACCAGCAGGGCTCCTTGGCGTCCGGATCAAGCTGACCACACTGGAAGGTGGCGCCGCACAGGCTGCATACGCTCATGGCTGTGTTTGAATTGGCAAGTGTGTGTCCTGCCGCGCCAGGATACGACGCAGATGTAACGGGCAGTAAAAGGGCTGGCTGGGGGGCATATCGGGCCAGACTATAGGATCATCAGGGAAAATACAACAAGATCGCCCTATAATGCCTCCAAGATTTTCGTCTTCCCTGTAAAATCCCACAAATCTATTTTCCGGACTCGCCATGAATCAACTAGCTAACTTGAACCTGGACATGAATGACGACTTGACGGCGGTGTCGCCACAAATCAAGGCGCAGATTCTGGCCGAGGCCCTGCCCTACATCCGCAATTTCCATGGCAAGACCATCGTCATCAAGTACGGTGGCAATGCCATGACGGACGAACGCCTGAAGCACGGCTTCGCGCGCGACGTCATCCTGCTCAAGCTGGTCGGCATGAACCCGGTCGTGGTGCACGGCGGCGGACCGCAGATCGACAACGCGCTGAAAAAAATCGGCAAGCAAGGCACCTTCGTGCAAGGCATGCGCATCACCGATGAAGAAACCATGGAAGTGGTGGAGTGGGTGCTGGGCGGCGAAGTGCAGCAGGATATCGTCATGCTGATCAACCATTACGGCGGTCAGGCTGTGGGCCTGACGGGCAAGGATGGCGGCTTGATCCGCGCGCGCAAGATGCAGATGCCGGACCGCGAACATCCGGGCGAATTCCTCGACATCGGCTTCGTCGGCGAGATCGACGCGATCAACCCGGCCGTCGTCAAGGCCCTGCAGGACGACGCCTTCATTCCCATCATCTCGCCGATCGGTTTCGGCCAGGATGGCCAGGCCTACAACATCAACGCCGACGTGGTAGCCGGCAAGATCGCGGAAATCCTGAAAGCGGAAAAGCTGATCATGATGACCAATATCGCCGGCGTCCAGGACAAGCAGGGCAACCTGGTGACCGACCTGTCGGCGCGTGAAATCGACGAGATGTTCGCCGACGGCACGATCTCGGGCGGCATGCTGCCGAAGATCTCGTCCGCGCTCGACGCCGCCAAGTCCGGCGTGAACACGGTGCACATCATCGACGGCCGCATCGAACACTCATTATTGCTGGAAGTGTTGACCGAGCAAGCTTTTGGTACTATGATCCGTTCGCACTAAAAAAATCGCAACGCATCACAGCGAGTAGTTTGGCGGCGCAGATCACCTGGCGCCGCTTTTAATTTGCCCTTGTAGCTCAGTGGTAGAGCACTCCCTTGGTAAGGGAGAGGCCACGTGTTCGATCCACGTCAAGGGCACCAGTATCCTTTCCCCGCAGCTGAAAAAATGTCCATGGCGGCGTTGTACTGCCTCGCCGTACATGCGTACTGTCTTCGTCAGTCCGCCTTGCCCTGAACACTTTTCCATCTGCTCTGCTATCTGTAGCCCGCGCCTACTCCACGGTTCAATACACCCGCTCTACCTTCAAACCTTTCTTGCGCAGCAGATCCGGTACGCTCTTTGCTCCCACCAGATGCAGCACGCCGATGGCGGCCAGGCTGGACTTTTCGCGCGCCAGCAACCTGGCGATGCCGTCGGCCAGGGCGGTATTGCGGCCATCCAGCAACACCTTTTGCACGAACTGGGCGGCGAACGACGGGTCTGTCGCTGCCTTGGCGGCCAACCTGTCGAAGGCGGCGGCATCGGCCGTGCGCCAGGCGTTGGCGATCTCGCGCGCTTCCTGGCTTTGTTCCTGGTCCTCGATCGACGCCACGCCGTCTTCCAGGAAACGGCACTGGTCGGCCGGCGACATGGCGCCGAACAGCGCCATCTGGCCTTCCATCGACTCGAGTTCCACCACGGGAATCTTGCGCGCCTTGGCCTGCTGCGACAGATAATTGTCGACGGCCAGGTCGGAGCGGTAGCCGAGCGTGGAAAACTCGCCGATGGCCAGCATGCTGGCCAGCATCCACGGCTTCATCGGCGCCACCGACTCGGCTGGAATACCGTATTTTTGCAACAGCGGGGCCAGGCGCGGGGCCAGAGTCTGACGGCAATCAAGCGGTACTTGGCTGCCCGGCGCCTCCATGCCGTACTTCAGCACGGCGCCCAGGGCGGCGCGCGGGTCGGCGCCGGGATCGATCTCCAGCGCCAGCGCGCCAGCCTGGTGCAGCGCCTGCGTCACGGTCGGCTCGAGCGGATAAAAATCGGGCGCGCCGACGTGGATGGTGCCGAACAGATACAGGGTGTGGCTGGCGTCCTGCACCTTGAAAAGGGCGCCCCGGTTTTGTGCCGCGGGCGGCGCTTCGGCAAAGGCCGCCGGCAACGGCAGCAAGAATAATCCGCAAAACATCACTATAATCTGGCGTCGCATGGTTTTCCTGATTGTTGAATTTTTCATCTTGCTTATCATCTTGCCTAAAGACTCCTGTGCCTGTGTCCCATCTTAACCGCTCGTCGCCGGTCTGGCTGTTTGACCTCGACAACACGCTGCACAATGCCTCGCACGCCATATTCCCCACCATCACGGCCAATATGAACACGTATATTGCCCGCGTGCTGGGCGACGGCGTGACGCCGGCCGACGACGCCATCGTCAATGCGGCGCGCGCAGCCTACTGGCGCCGCTATGGGGCCACCTTGCTGGGCATGGTCAAGCACCATCAGGTACAGGCAGCGCATTTTCTGCACGAGACGCACGCGTTCGACGATTTGCGCGCCATGATACGCGCCGAGCGGGGGCTGGGGGCTTTACTCAAACGCCTGCCTGGCCGTAAAATTTTACTCACCAACGCGCCGCTGCGCTATTCGAGCGACGTGATGCGCCACCTGGGCTTGCGCCAGCATTTTTCGCAGCATATCGCCATCGAGGCGATGCATGTGCACCGCCAGCTGCGGCCCAAGCCATCGACCCTGATGCTGCGCAAATTGATGCGCAAGCACCAGATCCGCCCTGGCCGCTGCATCCTGGTGGAAGACACCCTGGCCAACCTGAAGGGCGCGAAAAAACTGGGCCTGCGCACGGCATGGGTCACGCAATACCTGAAAATGGCGGATCCGATCGGCGTGGCGAAGTTGCCCAAGGCGTTAAATCGCCCCGCTTACGTCGATGTCAAAGTAAAATCTGTCCGGCATTTGGCACGCCGCCTTCACCGTCTGCGTTGAAGGGGACTCCTGGGCTTCCGGTTGACGCCGGAAGCCGCACCGCTAGCGGCGGTGACGGACCTCCCCATCAAGGCAGCATTTTTTTTAACGACAAGAGAAAATATGGCAAGCACACCGCCGGGCCAACGCAGGCTACAAATTCTTCAGGCCCTCGCCGCAATGCTGGAGCAGCCGAAAGGCGAAAAGATCACCACTGCCGCACTGGCGGCCAGACTGGCCGTGTCGGAAGCGGCCCTGTACCGCCATTTCGCCAGCAAGGCGCAAATGTTCGAAGGGCTGATCGAATTCATCGAGTCGAGCGTTTTCGGCCTGATCAACCAGATCGCGGAAAAGCACAGCGACGGCATGACGCAAACGCGCGACATCGTCGGCATGCTGCTCAATTTCGCCATCAGCAATCCGGGCATGACGCGCGTGCTGATCGGCGATGCGCTGGTCAATGAGGACGAACGCCTGCAAGTGCGCATGAACCAGTTCTACGACCGCGTGGAACTGGCGCTCAAGCAGGCCTTGCGCGTGGCTGCCGCCGAAGGCCATGGCAAGGAAAGCGAAGTGGCGGCGCGCGCCACCCTGATCGTCGGCTTCGTCATCGGACGCTGGCACCGCTACGCCAAGAGCGGCTTCAAGATCAACCCATCCCAGGAAGCGGCGCTGCAAATCGCCATGCTGCTGGGGTAAGTCACCGCCGCTGCTGTCCCATGCATACCGACTGTTTCGCCCTGCTCGACGACGCCAGCACCCCTGGCGCCGGTTCACGCCTGTACACGGGCCTGGCGGCAGTCTTGCAGTGCGGCGAGGGGGATGAGTGGCCCACCCTGCTCGAGGGGCTACAAGAGGCGTTACAGCGCGGCCTGTACGCCGTCAGCGTGTGCAGCTACGAGCTGGGCGCGCATGTGCTGGCCATGCCGCCGCGCGCGGCAGGCATCAACGCGCCGCCACTGGCGCAAGTGCTTGTCTTCGACCATTGCACGCAGCTTTCACAGGACGAGGTGGCGCAGTGGCTGGACGCGCGCGTCCGCGCCGACGCCGCGCCGGCCGGCGTGGCCGATATCCGCGCGAATGTGGATCAAGCCGAATTCACGCGCGCGCTGCACCGCATCCACGACTACATCGTGGCCGGCGACACCTATCAGGTCAACTACACGTATCGCTTGCGCTTCGACGCCTTCGGCTCGCCCCTGGCCCTGTATGCGCGGCTGCGCGCGCGTCAGCCCGTGCCCTACGGCGCGCTGGTGATGCTGCCCGATGGCGGCGCCCTGCTATCGCTGTCGCCGGAACTGTTCGTGCGCCATGCACAGGGCGAGCTGATGGCGCGCCCCATGAAAGGCACGGCGCCTGCCGCCCCGCCTGAGCAAACGGCAGAAAACGCGCGCCGCGCCAGCGCCCTGGCCAATGACCCGAAGAACCGCGCGGAAAACCTGATGATCGTCGACCTGCTGCGCAACGACATCGGCCGCATCGCCGTCACCGGCTCCGTCAAGGTGCCGGCCCTGTTCGAGGTGACGCGCTACAGCAGCGTGCTGCAAATGACCTCCACCGTGCAGGCGCGCCTGCGCGACGACGCCAGCCTGGCCGACGTCTTCCTGGCCTTGTACCCATGCGGCTCGATCACGGGCGCGCCGAAACGCCGCACCATGGAAATCATCGCCGAGCTGGAGCCGGCGCCGCGCGGCATCTATACGGGCGCCATCGGCTGGTTCGACCCTCCCGCCGCCGGCGCTACCCACGCGGTGGGCGACTTTTGCATGTCCGTGCCGATCCGCACCCTGGCCTTGCAGCCGGCTGGCCCTGACGGCATCCGGCGCGGCGAGATGGGCGTGGGCGCCGGCATCGTCCTGGACAGCGACCCGCACGAGGAATTTGCGGAGTGCCAGCTCAAGGCCCGCTTCCTCACGGGGCTGACCAACGACTTCGAACTGTTCGAGACCTTGCACGCCAGCCGCACCGGCGGCTGTCGCCAGCAAGAGCGCCACCTGGCGCGCCTGGCCGCCTCCTGCGCCTATTTCGGTTTTGCCTGGAGTGACAGTGCCGCGCAGGCCGCGCTGCAGGCGGCCTGCGCGGCACGCCCCGATGACGCGCCCTTCCGCCTGCGCCTGGCGCTGCGCCAGGATGGCCAGTGCACGACGCAAAGCGGTGCGCTCACCGTCCTGCCGGACACGGTAACCATCCTGCTGGCGCCCGACGCCACCGTGGCGGACGACCTGTTCCTGCGCCACAAGAGCAGCGTGCGCGCACGCTACGACGCGGCCTGGCGCGCAGCCGAGGCGCGAGGCAGCTTCGACATGCTGTTCTTTAACGAACGGGGCGAACTGACGGAAGGCGGGCGCAGCAATGTCTTCGTCCGCCTCGATGGCCGCTGGCATACGCCGCCCCTGTCCTGCGGCCTGCTGCCCGGCGTGCAACGCGCCGCCATGCTGGCCGATCCTGCCTGGGATGCGCAGGAAACCATCATTACGCGCGCCATGCTGGCACGGGCCGAGGCCATCGTCGTGTGCAATGCGCTGCGCGGGGCGTTGCCGGCACATATTATCGCTAGCGCCTGAAACCGTTCAGGGCAAGGCGCATTGCCGAAGGTAGTGCAACTGCACGACGAGGCATTGCAACGCCGCCATGGACTGTTTCAGCCGCTAGAGGTCCACCTGCATTTCATAACCGCCGTAGATCATCCGCTTGCCATCGAACGGCAGCTTGGCCGGATCCATCATCTCGGCCAGGCGCGGATCTTTCATGACCTTGTCGTTGATTTCATCGCGCTTGGCGCGCGACGCATACACGATCCAGGAAAACACCACCACTTCGCCATCCTGCAAGTCCACCGCCTGCGGGAACGACGTCAGCTTGCCTGGCTTGACATCGTCGCCCACGCATTCGCGAAATTCCAGCGCGCCGTACTCGCGCCAGATGGCGCCGCAACTGCGCGACATGGCCAGGTAGGCTTCGAGCTTGGCTTTCGGTACGGGCACCACAAATCCATCGACATACGCCATGATGTTCTCCTTGGTTGTGACAAACGCGAACAACCAGCTTAGGACAATGATGGCAAGACGACAAGCGCGGCATTAAAAAAAAGCAGGCGATCAAGCCTGCTTGCGTGTCGGCAACTTACAGCGCCAGCGCTTTTTCCACCGCGCCCACCAGTTTCTTGTCGTCCGGCGTCACCTTGCTGGGGAAGCTTTCCACCACTTTACCGTGACGGTCGATCAGGTATTTGTGGAAATTCCAGGCCGGGGTCTTGCCCGTCTGCTTGATCAAGTCCACATACAGCGGATTCGGCGCGGGGCCGGAGACCACCGATTTGGCGAACATGGGAAACTTCACGCCATAGGTGTTGTAGCAGAAATCGGCGATTTCCTTGCTGTTGCCCGGCTCCTGCTTGCCGAAATCGTTCGACGGGAAGCCCAGCACCACCAGGCCCTTGCTGCCGTACTTGGCGTACAGCGCCTCGAGCCCTTCATATTGATTAGTAAAACCACAATAACTTGCCGTATTGACCACCAGCACCACCTTGCCCGCGTACTGGCACAGGTTTTGCGGCGCTTCATCCTGCAGGCGGTTGAAGGTCTGCTTGAGAATCGCGGGGCAGGCGGCCGGCGCGGCGGCAGCTGTAGCGGTTTCGGCGGCATGGGCCGGCATGGCCAGGCTGGCGCCGGCGGCAAGGGTGGTGAGCGCAAACAGCTGGGCAAGGGTCTTGGACATGAAGGGCACCATGGTTGAACGGAAAAAAACCATTCTATGTCAAACGCCGCGCGCGCGCATGAGGGCCACAAGAACAGCAATTGCTTGAGCGACATCAACGATAGTGCAGTACTTGCCCATCGCACAGTTTTTTTACCTATGCTCGGCCTTCCTATCCCATTTCTTGCCTTGTGGAGTCGCCATGCCCTTCCCGCACCTGACCGCATTACCCACCGCCCTGCTGGCCGCCAGCCTGCTCACCCTGGCGCCAGGCGACACGCTCGCCGCCACGGCCGCCAAAGCGGCCAAGCCCGCCGCGACCAGGGACGCCCCCGCCCTGCCCGGCTACCAGGCTGACCTGAGCCAGACCACCGTGTCCGGCCTGTCCTCGGGCGGCTTCATGGCGGCGCAGTTTGCCGTCGCCTACTCGGCCACGGTGGCCGGCGCCGGCATCATCGCGGGCGGCCCGTATTTCTGCTCGGGCCAGCCAGGCCGCTTCCCCTACATCCCCTACCTGACGAATGCCCTGACCACCTGCATGAATCCCGGCAGCGCGCAGGTGGCGCCGCCTGTCGCCAGCGAATTGCTGCGCGCGGCGAACGACTTCGCGCGCGCCCGCCTCATCGACGACACGGCCAACCTGAAACGCCAGCGCGTGTATCTGTTCAGCGGAACGAAAGACCAGACCGTGACGCGGCCGGTGGTGGAACAGGTGGGAAAATTCTATGCGCTGGCGGGCACGCCGGCCGAGCAGATCCGCTTCGTCGACAATGTCGGTGCAGGCCATGCCATCATCACGGACAACAACCAGGACAAGGCTTGCGATGTAACGGCGTCGCCCTTCATCAATGACTGCGACTTCGTGCAGGCGCGCGACATCCTGCAGCACCTGTATCCGGACCTGCAGCCCGCGTCGACCACGCTGACGGGCAAGTTGATCGCCTTCAACCAGCGCAGCTTCATCCAGAACGCATACTCGAGCATGAACAATACAGGCTACGCCTACATCCCGAAAGCCTGCGACAGCGAGAGCTGCCGCGTGCACGTGGTGTTCCACGGCTGTTTGCAAACGACGCAAGCCATCGGCGACCGTTTCTATACCAGCACCGGCTACAACCAGGTGGCGGACGCCAACAAGATCATCGTGCTGTATCCGCAGGCCGAACCGAGCCCCGTCTACCCGTACAACCCGAAAGGCTGCTGGGATTTCTGGGGCTACACCAGCCTCAATCCGATCGACCCGGATTTCTACCGCAAGAGCGGCACGCAGATGCAAGCGGTCAAGGGCATGCTGGACAGGTTAGGATCGGCTCGCAACAGCCGTCGATAACGGACGTCACGGATGCTTGAGAAAATCGTAGCGAGCGGAAACGAGGCTCGGCGCCCCCAACTGGCTAAGAAGCGCAGCTGTACTGAGTACGGGGCCGCCGAGGCAGCGCGCATCGCAGGCCGGAAAGCGCGCCGCGCAGTAGATTTAATCAAGCATCCTAGATACCGCCCATGCAGATGTACTTGATGACCAGATAGTCTTCGATGCCGTAGGTCGACCCTTCACGGCCCAGGCCCGATTGCTTGACGCCGCCGAAGGGGGCGATCTCGTTCGAGATCAGGCCCGTGTTGACGCCGACCATGCCCGTTTCCAGGCCTTCGGCCACGCGCCAGATGCGGCCGATGTCGCGCGAATAGAAGTAGGCAGCCAGGCCGAATTCCGTGTTGTTGGCCAGGGCAATCACTTCATCGTCCGTCTTGAAGCGGAACAGGGGCGCCAGCGGGCCGAAGGTTTCCTCCGTGGCCACGCGCATGTCGTTCGTCACGTCGGCGATGATGGTCGGTTCGAAGAAGCCGTTGCCCAGCGCGTGGCGCTTGCCGCCAGCGAGCAGGCGGCCGCCCTTGCCCAGCGCGTCGGCCACGTGTTCTTCCACCTTGGCGACGGCCTTGGCGTCGATCAGCGGACCTTGCGTGACGCCCGCCTCGATGCCATTGCCCACCTTCAGCTTGGCCACGGCGGCCACCAGTTTGTCGGCAAACGCGTCATACACGCTGTCCTGCACATACAGACGGTTGGCGCACACGCAGGTCTGGCCGGCGTTGCGGTATTTCGAGGCGATGGCGCCTTCCACGGCCGCATCCAGGTCGGCGTCGTCGAAGACGATGAACGGCGCATTGCCGCCCAGTTCCAGCGACAGTTTCTTGATCGTTGGTGCGCACTGTTCCGCCAGCAGGCGGCCCACCTGGGTCGAACCCGTAAACGTCAGCTTGCGCACGATCGGGTTCGACGTCATTTCGCCGCCGATGTCTTTCGGCGCGCCCGTGACGATGCTGAACACGCCCGCAGGCACGCCCGCGCGCTCGGCCAGCACGGCCAGCGCCAGCGCGGAAAACGGCGTTGCTTCTGCCGGTTTCAGGACCATCGGGCAGCCGGCGGCCAGGGCCGGGCCGACTTTGCGGGTGATCATGGCGGCGGGGAAGTTCCACGGCGTGATGGCGGCGCACACGCCGATCGGCTCCTTGGTGATGACCAGGCGGCGGTCCGGCCAAGGCGATTGCAGGGTATCGCCCGCAACGCGCTTGCCTTCTTCGGCAAACCACTCGATGAACGAGGCGCCGAACTGCACTTCGCCCTTCGCTTCCGGCAAGGGCTTGCCCTGCTCGGTGGTCATGATCAGCGCCAGGTCGTCGGCGTTTTCCAGGATCAGGTCATGCCAGCGGCGCAGCACGGCCGCGCGCTCCTTGGCCGTCTTCTTGCGCCAGGCAGGCCAGGCGGCATTGGCCGCCTCGATGGCGCGGCGCGTCTCGGCGGCGCCCATCAGGGGCACCGTGCCGATATGCTCGCCCGTGGCGGGATTGCTCACATTAATCGTCTGGCCACCATCGGCATCCGCCCAGGCTCCATTCACGTAAGCCTGGTGACGCAACAAGGTAGGATCTTTCAACTGCAGCATATGGATCTCCGGTCTGGTTTGAATTATCGACGAGGGATACTATGCCACAGCGCGGCAGATTTCGCAGGCGCGGCGCTGAACTGCCCCAAGCTCTACTCGACCTTGAAAGACGACAGTTTCGGGTCCGGCGCCGGGTATTCCAGTTTCATGCCCTGCAGGGTTTCCAGCAGCAGGGATGCGACCACCAGGTTGCGCTGCGTCTTGGAGTTCGATGGCACCACGTACCACGGCGCGTGGTCGGCATCCGTCTCGCGGATCGCCGTTTCATAGGCGCGCTGGTAGCCATCCCACTTCTTGCGCTGGGCGATATCGTTGGGATCGAACTTCCACTGACGGTCGGGATCGTCGAGCCGCTCCTGCAGCCGTCCCCGTTGCTCGTCCTTCGAGATATGCAGGAAGACCTTCAGGATGACGGTGCCCGTTTCGCTCAGCATGCGCTCGAAATCACGGATCTGCGCATAGCGGCGCTGGCATTCGGCCTTGTCGATCATGTCCTGCACGCGCGTGATCAGCACATCCTCGTAATGGCTGCGGTTGAAGATGGCGATCTCGCCTTTCACGGGCACGTGCTGGTGCACGCGCCACAGGTAATCGTGCGCCAGTTCGATGTCGGTGGGTCCCTTGAACGCCACGGCGCGAATGCCCATCGGGTTGATATTGCTGAAGATGGCCTTGACCGTGCCATCCTTGCCCGACGTATCCATGCCCTGCAAGACCAGCAGCACCTTCTTTTTGTGCTGCGCGTACAGCATGCTCTGGCACTCGGCGATCTGCGCCGTCAGGGCCACGGTTTCCTCGCGGTCGATGGCCTTGCACTGGGCCGGCGTCAGCTTCTTGTTGGCCGCCTTGGTGGCGGCGCCCAGCAGGCGCTTGCCGGCGAAATCCTCGTTCAGGTCGAAGTCCTTCCCGGCCCGGAACTGCGTGCGCGCCTTCATGCCGCCACCGCCAGCTTGCGGTGCTCGATTTTTGTGCAATGGTCCATCACCACATCTAGGCCCGCCGCCCGCGCCAGTTGCGCCGCCTGCTCGTTGATGACGTCAAGTTGCAGCCACAGGCAGCCGGCCTTGACGGCGATGGCTTCCTCGGTGATGGGCAGAATATCTTCTGACTTGCGGAAGCAGTCGACGATGTCGATGCGCGCCGGCGCGACAGCCGCCGCGGCCTGCGTCAGGGTGGCGTAAGCGCGCTGCCCCAGCACATCGCGTCCGGCGAGGGCCGGATTGACGGGCAACACGCGATAGCCATGCCGCAGCAGGTAATCTGCCACTTCATGGCTGGCGCGTTCGGGCTTATCGGACATGCCGACGATGGCGATGATGCGGCTGTCTTGCAGGATGCGGGCGATGTTGGACATATTCTGGTCTATGAGGCGTGCGACATTGCCCCCTTAGCGTAGCAGATTCCCGTCCCGGTGGGAGCTAGCCAGAAGACTTAGCCGTCCGCACGGCCGCCATCTTCGCCACGAAGGCCTGCGCGCGCGCCGTCACGGCCGCGTAGTCTCCCGTGGCGCCCGGACCACTCAGACTGCTGCCGATGCCTACGGCCACGGCGCCGCTGGCAAACCATGCATGCAGGTTCTCCACCGTCACGCCGCCCGTCGGCATCAACGGCGCTTGCGGCAGGGGCGCGCGCAGGGCCTTGATGTAGGCGGGGCCGAACATCTCGGCGGGGAAGACCTTGACGATGTCGGCGCCCGCCTGCAGGGCCGTGACGATCTCCGTCGGCGTCATCGCCCCCGGCATGGACAGCACCTGGTAGCGCTGGCACAGCGTGATGGTCTCCACGTTCACGCCGGGCGAGATGATGAACTGGGCGCCGGCCAGGATGGCGGCGCGCGCCGTCTCCGTATCGAGCACCGTGCCCGCGCCCAGCAGCACGTCATGGCCATGGCGTTCGCGCAGGGTGCGCAGCACGCCCAGGGTATCGGGCGTGGTGAACGCCACTTCCAGCGCCGTGATGCCGCCGGCGATGCACGCCTCGGCAATCTGCACGGCCGCCTGCGCCGAAGAGGCGCGCACGATGCCGACCATACCCCGTTCGATAATGCCCTCGAAAACCGTGTGCTTCTGCATTTGCTCTCTCCTGTCAGGCCGGCAGGGCGCCAAAGCGCACTTCCGGCAAACCGCGCACGTCCACCTGGCGCGCATGAAACAATCCCCCGGCCAGCGGTTCGCTCGCCAGCTGGGCCGCGCTCAAGCTCTCCTGCGCCGTCGTGACGAACAATTCGTCGTAGCGCGGGCCGCCCAGGCTCACGCAGCTGGGCTGCGACACGGGCAAGGCTATCGCGCGCTCGACGCTGCCGTCCGGCGCGAAGCGCAAGACCCTGCCTGCTCCCCATTGCGCGCTCCACAGGTAGTCATCCGCATCGATGGTGGCGCCATCGGCGGCGCCGGGGCTCGGATCGAGCACGGCAAACACGCGCACCCGGCTGGCATCGCCCCCCAGGTAATCGTCCCAGCGGTAGATCGCCTTCTTCATCGAGTCGCAGAAGTACATGGCCGTGCCATCGACGCTGAAGCAGATGCTGTTCGAGATGGCGATCTGCGGCAGCGGCAGGCGCTCCAGGGTCAGGTCCAGGTTGAGGCGGTAGAAGCTGGCGACGGCATCGCGGCACGGCCGCTCATCGAGCGTGCCGAAGACAAAGCGTCCCTGGCGGTCGCAGCGGCCATCGTTCAGGCGCGTCATGGGCAAGTCCCCCTCCACCGTGTGCAAGGGCGTGACGGCCCCGCTGCGCGCGTCAAACCAGGCCAGGCGCGAAGCCAGTCCCAGCAGCAGCACGTCGTCGCTGTCCGTCAGCGCGAAGCACGCCAGGCGCTCCGGCATGGCCCACGTCTGGCGCTCGCCCGTGGCCAGCACCAGCGCATGCAGCTGGCAGCCTTCGATATTCGTCCAGAAAACGCGGCCGCTGCGTTCGCACCAGCGCACGCCCTCGCCGAGAAAATTCTGCGCATCGACCAGTAATTGGGCCTGTGTCCCCATCATTTTTCCTTTAACTAATGTATAACGCATGATAAAACCGTCGCGAGCGGAAGTCAGTTGTGCCCGAGACGCGCAACTGTGCTTGAGCACAGTGAGCATCGAGGCCGCAAATGACGACGCGCAGCAGGTTTGATCGTGCGCTATCAATGTGATTCGCGCGGAACCGCCGAGCCCCGGCAACCGACGAGGAAGTCGAGGTCCGCGCCTTCATCGGCCTGCGTCACGTGCTTGATGTACATCGACTGGTAGCCGCCCTTCATGGCCGGTGGCGGCGCGCTCCATTCCGCCCGCCGGCGCGCCAGCTCGGTCTCGTCGACGTCCAAGTGCAGGCGCCGTCCCGCCACGTCGAGTTCAATCATGTCGCCATCGCGCACCAGGGCCAGCGGCCCGCCCACGGCCGCTTCCGGCGCCACGTGCAACACCACCGTACCGTAGGCCGTGCCGCTCATGCGCGCGTCCGAGATGCGCACCATGTCGCGCACGCCCTGTTCCAGCAGTTTTTTCGGCAATCCCATATTGCCCACTTCGGCCATGCCCGGATAGCCCTGCGGGCCGCAATTTTGCAGCACCATCACGCAGCTGGCGTCGATATCGAGGGCGGGATCGTCGACGCGCTTTTTATAGTGCTCGATGCTGTTGAAGACGACGGCGCGGCCACGGTGCTGCATCAGTTCCGGCGAAGCGGCGGAAGGCTTGATGACGGCGCCGCGCGGGGCCAGGTTGCCATGCAGGACGGCGATGCCGCCCTCGTCCTTGAATGGCTGCGCCAGCGGTGTGATCACCTCGGGATTGAAATTTTCCGCTTCGGCCACGTTGACGGCCATGCTGGCGCCCGTGACGGTGAGCGCCTCGCCATGCAATTTTCCCAGCAAGTCGCGGATGATCACGGGCAGGCCGCCCGCATAGTAAAAATCTTCCATCAGGTACTGGCCCGACGGCATCAGGTTCAGCAGGCAGGGAATGTCGCGGCCCAGGCGGTCCCAGTCGCCCAGGCGCATGTCCACGCCGATGCGCCCCGCGATGGCCAGCAGGTGGATCACGGCATTGGTCGAGCCGCCGATGGCGCCGTTGACCATGATGGCGTTTTCAAACGCTTCGCGCGTGAGGATCTGCGACAGTTTCAGGTCTTCATGCACCATGTCGACGATGCGCCGGCCCGTCAGCTGCGCCTGCAGCTTGCGGCGCGCATCGACGGCGGGAATGGCCGCGTTGCCGGGCAGGGTCACGCCCAGTGCCTCGACCATGCTGGCCATGGTGGAAGCCGTGCCCATGGTCATGCAGTGGCCGGCGGAGCGCGACATGCACGATTCGGCCTGCTTGAATTCGTTTGAGGTCATGCGCCCGGCGCGCACGTCTTCGGAAAACTTCCACACGTCCGTGCCGGAGCCGATCGGTTTGCCGCGGTAGTTGCCGTTCAGCATGGGGCCGCCCGACAGCACGATGGTCGGCAAGTCCACACTGGCCGCGCCCATCAGCAGGGCCGGAGTGGTCTTGTCGCAGCCCGTCAGCAGCACCACGCCGTCGATCGGGTTGGCACGAATCGATTCCTCGACATCCATGCTGGCCAGGTTACGGAACAACATGGCCGTCGGGCGCAGGTTCGTCTCGCCCAGCGACATCACGGGGAATTCGACGGGAAAACCGCCCGCTTCGAGCACGCCGCGCTTGACCATCTCGGCCAGGTCGCGGAAATGGCCATTGCAGGGGGTCAGTTCGGACCAGGTATTGCAGATGCCGATGACGGGACGGCCATCGAAGGCGTCGCTGGGATAGCCCTGGTTCTTCATCCAGCTGCGGTGAATGAAACTGTCCTTGTCGTCGCCGCCAAACCACGCTTGCGAACGCAAGGGACGCTTGTTCTTGTTGCTGCTCATACTGTCTCCTGCGGGGAAATCAAGCCGCGCGCGGCGGCGATCAGCAGCGCACCGTGACCGGCCAGATTGGCTTGCTGCTGGTCGTCGACGATGATGCGCTTGCCATAAAAAAATCCGTGTTCTTCGATCAGCAGCCCGAGCGCCTGGCGCAGCATGGGCTTGCCGGTAATGACGAGCGGGGTATCGGGCCGCATCTGGATGGCGGTGCTGTTGCGCAGCGCCAGCAAGTCGCCACTGAGGACGGCGCCCATCAGGAAATTGGCCCGCTCGTTGCACTCGACGGCGCTGAACTGGCCCAGGGTGCGCACGCTGAAACAGGCGCGCGCCAGCCCCGTTTTTTGCGCCGCCGCCGCGCCGGCCAGCAGCATTTTCGGCACCAGGGTCTGCGCAAAACCGCCATCGACCGATTGCTTGATCAGGGTGTGCTGCGTGATCGCCTGCAGCAGTTCGCCCGCGATGGTGGTGCTGCAGCCGAGGATGCGGCGCTGCTCGTCCACGCTGATCAGTTTGGTATGCGAGCCGGGCATGATCAGGGTTGCCGCGCCCCGCAATTGCAGGCGCTCGAGCAGCGCGACGACTTCCGTCTCTTCGCCGCGCATCATGTCCATCGCCTCGACGTTATGCAGGCCGACGGCGCCATGCTGGTTGCGCACGCCGGGAATCAGCCACAGGGGCTGCGCCAGCACGTCGGGCAAGTCCACCGCCTGCATGCCTTGCGCCAGCTGGGCCAGGCCGGCGGGAGCCGGCAAATGCGGCACTTCCCGCACGCCCATGGGCGAGGTGATCATGCCCGACGCCAGCGCCAGGTCCACCTCGGACGGCGCGATGCCCGCGCTGGCCAGCACGCAGGCGATGGTGTCGCGCAGCGCCTGTTTCAGCGCGCCGTTATGGCCATCGATGGCGGTATTGCGCACGCCCGTTTCCAGCTGCGCCTGGGCGACGACGGCGCCCGCGCGCCACAGCAAGGTACGCGTATTGGTGGTGCCGGCATCGATGGTGAGTATGTTCATGGGCAGGTTCGCAGCGTCGGTCAGGACAAAAATAAATGAGGGAAAAACTACCCCATGGTAGAACTGCCCCGCATATCTGACCAATCACTTATTTGACATCATTGATACCGGTTCGGATATGTCAAACGCGTCGATATCCTGCACGCCCAAACGGTAGACGAGCGTAAAGCGCATCGCCTGTCCCGGCTGCATTTCCACACCCTGCGCCAGCAGGGAAAAACAGCGTGCATCGGAATACAGATGGCAGCTGTCCTGGGCGGTGGAAAAACGCAAGACCCGGCCGGACGCGGGGTCGACAACCCGCGCCGCCTCGCGCAGCTGGCCGCTGCCCGTCCAGTAAAAGTCATGCCGGAATCCCGGCAAGTGGGCCAGCGCGGGCCAGGCCAGGCGCGAAGCGAGCGGCGCCGGCTGGCGGAAGTCGAAGGCGCTGCCCGCCACATCGAGCGGCGCGCCACCCGCACAGCCACCAGGCCAAGGCCAGTAATGGTCGGCAGCCAGGCGCAGCACATGGTCGCCCACGCTGGCATGGTGGCCCTGCAGATTGAAGCGGGGCGCGGCAAGCGCAAAACGGGAAACGGTATCGGATGTGGCGACACAGTCGAGGTGCAGGCTGCCGTCGTCATCAAACCGGTAGCTCAGGCGCACCGACAGGCCGTCTTGCGCCAGCTGCAACTGCAAGTGGCCGTCGTCGGGCGATGCGCACTGCCAGCCCGCGGAGGATCGCGCCGCTGGGGGCGCCGCGCCCAGCACATCGGCCAGCCGGCCATAGCGGTCGGGCGCCCACCAGGCCCGCACGCTGGCATCGTGCGTATCGATGGCCACGCGCATGCCGCGCGCGTTGCGCAGCAGATGCATCATGGCGCCTGCCCGGGGGCTGGCGGCGGCCGGCTGCGCTGCTGGAATTCGCGCGGCGTGCAACCGAGTTCGCGCTTGAAGACGGCATGCATGTACTGCACCGTGGTAAAACCGCAACGCACGGCCACCTCGGCCACCTGCCCCGGCCCGCGCGCGAGCAGGGTCTTGGCCGCGTCGAGCTTGAAATGCAGGATCTCATCGTGCACGCTGCGCCCCAGCTCGTGGCGGAAGTGCGCTTCGAGCGAAGAGCGCGACACGCCCACGTAATCGGCCACCTGCTCCGTCTTGATGCCCTGGCAGGCGTACTGGCGGATGAAGTGGCGCGCCTGCATCACCTGCGGATGCTGGAAGGGCTGGTGGCGCGTGGAAGCGAGCACGTTCAGGCCGGCCGGCGGCACCAGGATGCGCGTGCCGGACAAGCGCGCGCCGTTGAGCATCTGGTGCAGCAGATGCGCCGCCGTGCGGCCCATTTCCTCCGTGCCCTGGATCACGGAACTCAAGGGAATGCGCGTGAGCATGCGCGCCAGCGGGTCGTTGTCGATGCCGATCAGGGCGACCTGCTCCGGCACGGCGATGCCAGCGTGCATGCAGGCTTGCAGCAGCTGGCGCGCGCGTGCGTCGCTGACGGCGATGATGCCGACGGGTTTTTCCAGGCTATTGAGCCAGGCGATCTGCTGCTCCACCGCTTCGTCCCATGACGGCGCGCTGGTGGCGACGCCCCGGTACACGTCGGCATGCATGTGGTCGCGCTCCATCAAGGTGCAAAACGCCGTTTCGCGCTCCTGCGCCCAGCGGTTGACATCGGCCTCGGGCAGGCTGAAACAGGCAAAGCGGCTCAATCCCGCTTCCACCAGGTGTTCATAGGCCAGCTTGACGATCTTGAAATTATCGGTCGCCACGTACGGGATGCCGGCCGGGTAGTCTTCCGCGCGCGCATACGAGCCGCCCACGGCCACCACCGGCAGGCGACTGTGCGCCAGCGCCGCGCAGACGGCGGGATCGTCGAAATCGGCGATGATGCCGTCGCCCTGCCAGCGTTCGATGCCCGGCAGGCGGCAACGAAAATCCTCTTCCAGGAACAGGTCCCACGACACGCGCGTGGTGTTCAAGTAGGCGGCGATGCCCGCGATGATGTCGCGGTCATAGATTTTATTCCCGTTAAACAGCAGCGCAATCCGGTGCGCGGTCGGCATCTTCATGGTGTCTCCTCCCGTGCCAGATCGTTTCACGGCTAGCGGCGTCCGGCACGCGTGCTGACATCGACCCACACGGCGAGGGTGAGGATACTGCCTTTTACGATCATCTGCCAGTAGGTGTCCACGTCCAGCATGGACATGCCGTTATCGAGGCTGGCCATCACCAGCGCGCCGATCAGGGCGCCATACACGGTGCCCGAGCCGCCGCGCATCGAGGTGCCGCCGATGAAGCAGGCGGCGATGGCATCGAGTTCGCTGAAGGTGCCGGCCGACGGCGAACCGGCCGCCAGGCGGCCCGTGTTGATCAGGCCCGCCAGCGCGCACATCAGGCCCATGATGCCGAAGATCCACAGCTTGACGGCTTTCACATTGATGCCGGACAGGCGCGTCGCTTCCATATTGCTGCCGACAGCGTAGATGCGCCGCCCGAACACGGTCTGGCTGGTGATGTAGCTGAACAGCCCCAGCAAGGTCAGCAGCAACAGCACGGGCAGCGGGATGCCTTCATAGCCATTCAGGGTTTGCACGAAGGCGTACAGCACGGCGCCGATGACGGCCAGGCGCAAGCCGTCGGCCCAGGGCGCCGTCTGCGGCAAGCCATGCTGCGCACGGCTGGCACGCGCGCGCCACGTCAGGAAAGCGGCCAGCAGGAACAGGCCGATGCCCAGCACGATGCCGGGCACCGCGGGCAGGTAGCCCTGTCCCAGGTAGACCATCGGCTCGGAGACGGGCGCGATCGTGATACCGCCCGTGATGCCCAGCAGGATGCCGCGGTACGCCAGCATGCCGCCCAGGCCAACGATGAAGGACGGAATGCCACGGTAGGCGGTCAGATAGCCGTTGAGGAGGCCGATCACCAGGCCGCAGCCCAGCACGGCCGCCAGGTTCAGCGCCAGCGGCCAGTGCTGCGTCACGTCTAGCACGGCGGCAATGCCGCCGAGTAGCCCCAGCAGGGAGCCGATCGACAGGTCGATCTCGCCAGCGATAATCACCAGTACCATGCCGCAGGCGAGGATGCCGGTGACGGACATCTGGCGCAGCAGGTTCGACAGGTTGCGCGGCGTGAGGAAACTGCCCTCCGTCTTCCACGAAAAGAAGGCCCAGATCAGCGCCACGGCGATCAGCAGGGCCAGCATCTTGTATTGGGTGAACAGCTGTTTGATACTGTGCGGTTTCATGCTGCGGGTTCCTTGTTTGCGGTGTTGGCGGCGGGTGCCGGGCGCTGGTCCAGCGCCGCCGCCAGCACGGTTTCCTGGCTCAGGCCATCGTTGATAAAGTCGCCGCGCAGGCGGCCTTCGCCCATCACCAGCACGCGGTCGGACACGCCCAGCACTTCGGCCAGTTCCGACGAGACCATGATGATGGCCACGCCCCGGTCGGCCAGCGCCAGCATCAATTTGTAGATTTCATATTTGGCGCCCACGTCCACGCCGCGCGTGGGCTCGTCGAGAATCAGGACGCGCGGGCGCGTCAGCAGCATCTTGGCCAGCACGGCCTTTTGCTGGTTGCCGCCCGACAGGCTCGTAATGGGCAGCGACGGGCTGGCCGCCTTCAGCTCCAGCTGGGCGATTTCGCCGCGCACGGCCGTCAATTCCGCCTCGCCATCGATGCGCGTAGCGCGCGCGAATTGCTCCAGCACGGCCAGGGTGATGTTCTGTCCCACGTCGAGATCCGGCACGATGCCGTGATGCTTGCGGTCTTCCGGCACCATGGCCAGGCCCATGGCAATCGCTTTCTGCGGCGAGCGGGTATCGATTCTCCGGCCATCGAGCCACACTTCGGCCTGGCACGGCCCCTGGTAGGCGCCAAACAGGGCCGAGACGAGTTCCGTGCGCCCCGCCCCCACCAGACCGGCGATGCCGAGGATTTCGCCCTTGCGCAGGGTAAATGACACATCGTCGACGCGCTTGCGCTGCGGGTTGTCGGCGTCGATGCAAGTCACATGGCGCGCCTCGAACAGCACCTCGCCAATGGCCGGCGGCTGCGCGCGCTGCGGATACAGCTGGCTCATTTCGCGGCCCACCATCTGCGCGATGATGCGTTCGACGTTCATCTGCGCCATCGGCGTGGTGGCGATATGCCTGCCGTCGCGGATGACGACGATGGTGTCGCAGATGGCCGCCACTTCATCGAGCTTGTGCGAAATGTAGATGCAGGTGACGCCCTTGGCCTTCAACGCGCGCAGGATATCGAGCAGCACGGCGATTTCCGACGCCGTCAGCGACGATGACGGCTCGTCGAGAATCAGCAAGCGCGCATTCTTGTTGAGCGCCTTGGCGATTTCCACCAGTTGCTGGTGGCCGCCGCCGTAATTCATCACGGGCTGCGCCACGTTCAATTCGGGAATTTTCAGTTCGCGCAGCAGCTCGTCGGCGCGCTTGTACATGGCCGCATAATGCATGCGCCCACCCGGCAGGGTCAACTCGCGGCCCATGAAGATATTTTCGGCCACGGACAGCTGCGGCACCAGCATCAGCTCCTGGTGGATGATGATGATGCCCGCGTCTTCCGTGTCGCGGATCGATTGCGCGCGCAGGGGCTGGCCATCCCACAGGATGTCGCCATCCCAGGTGCCGTGCGGGTACACGCCGGACAGCACTTTCATCAGGGTCGACTTGCCGGCGCCATTCTCGCCGCACAGACCGATGCATTCGCCGGCCCGCACCTGCAGGTCGATGCCGTCAAGCGCGCGGACACCGCCAAACTGTTTGACGATGCCTTTCATTTCAAGCAGATAGTCGGACATGCTCACTCTCGTTGCGGATTAACAGAAATCAGGGGTCAGTCCCGGCGGGACTGACCCCAGCTTTTAGTTGCCCAACTGAGCTTTGGTATAGAAGCCGTCGTCGACGAGAATGTTCACATTCGCCTTGGTCAAGGGCGTAGGTTTCAACAGCACCGTGCTGACTTTTTTCAAACCGTTGTCATAGCTGGAGTTGTAGGCCGGCTTTTCATTGCGCGCCAGTTGCACGGCCAGCTTGGCCGCTTCGGCGGCAATGGTTTTCAGGGGCTTGTAGACGGTCATCGACTGCGTGCCGGCGATCACGCGTTTCACCGCCGCCAGATCGGCATCCTGGCCCGAGACAGGCACCTTGCCCGCCAGTTTTTGCGCGGCCAGGGCCTGGATGGCGCCGCCGGCCGTGCCGTCGTTCGAGGCGACGATGGCGTCGATCTTGTTGCCGTTGGCCGTCAGCGCGTTTTCCACGATGGACAGCGCTTCGGTGGCGCTCCAGTCCTTCACCCACTGCTGGCCGACGATCTTGATATCGCCCTTGTCGATAAACGGTTTAAGCACCTTCATCTGGCCTTCGCGCAGCATCTTGGCGTTGTTGTCGGTCGGCGAGCCGCCCAACAGGTAGTAATTGCCCTTCGGTTGCAGCTTGGTCACGCCTTCGGCCTGCATCTCGCCCACTTTCTCGTTGTCGAACGAGATATACGCGTCGATATCGGCATTCAGGATCAGGCGGTCATACGACAGCACCTTGATGCCAGCCTTTTTCGCTTCCTTGACGGTGTTGTTCAATACCGTTGCGTTGAACGGCACGATCACCAGCACGTCCACGCCGCGCGAAATCAGGTTCTCGATCTGCGAAATCTGACGCTGCTCGCTGGCGTCGGCCGATTGCACGAAGACCTTGGCGCCCTGCTTTTCGGCGGCGGCGATGAAGAAATCGCGGTCGCGCGTCCAGCGCTCCACGCGCAGATCGTCGATGGAGAAGCCGATCTTCGGGTTTTTCGCATCGGCCAGGGCGGCGCTGCTGCTCAATGCCAGCATGGCGGTCATGATGGCTGCACTGATGATCTTGTTCATTGTGTGTCTCCTTGTGGATTTTATTAACAACGTTTTTTCACTACGGGTGTTGCGGCTTCAAAAATCAATGGTTATGGCGTGGCAGGGTCTGTCCCACGGCGCGATATTTCAACGCCAGCTCCATGCAGGCGCCCGTTTCCAGCTGGCCCACGCTGGCGCGGTAGAGCTCCTGCCATGGCGTGGCGCTGTCGTTGACGGGCGGCGGCAGCTCTTTGGCGCGGCGCGCCAGCTCAAACGCATCGACCAGCATGTCGCAGCTGCCCCCGTTCAAGTCCACGCGGATCATGTCGCCCGTGCGCAGCAGCGCCAGGCCGCCTCCCACGGCGCTTTCCGGCGAGGCGTTCAAAATCGAGGGACTGTCCGAGGTGCCCGACTGGCGCCCGTCACCCAGGGTCGGCAGGTTCAAGATGCCCGCCTTCAGCAAGGCGTCCGGCGGCTGCATGTTGACCACTTCGGCAGAACCGGGCCAGCCGACAGGGCCGGCGCCGCGCATGACCAGCATGCAGCTGTCGTCGATATTGAGCGCCGGGTCGTTGATGCGTGCGTGGTAATCGTTTGAACCGTCAAAGACGATGGCGCGCGCCTCGAATACGCCCTCGCTACCGGGGCGCGACAGGTAGCGCTCGCGAAAAGCGGGCGAGATCACGCTGGTCTTCATGATGGCGAAGTCGAACAGGTTGCCCTGCAATGCCATGAAACCGGCCTTTTCCTTCAGCGGCGCGGCAAACGGACGGATCATCTCGCGGTCCGCGCTTTCGCGGCCTTGCAAGTTGGCCGCCATCGTCTGCCCCGTGACGGTGGGACGCTCGGCGTGCAACAAACCCGCCTGGAGCAGCTCCCACATCACGGCCGGTACGCCGCCGGCACGGTGGAAGCGCTCACCCAAATACTTCCCGGCCGGCTGCATGTTCAACAGCAGCGGCACGTCGTAGCCGTGCTCCATCCAGTCGCTCGAATGCAATGCCACGCCCGCATGGCGCGCCATGGCCATCAGGTGCGGCTGGGCGTTGGTGGAGCCGCCGATAGCCGCGTTGACGATGATCGCGTCCAAAAACGCTGCGCGCGTGAGGATGCTCGACGGGCGCACGTCGTCATGCGCCATGCCAACGATGCGGCGCCCCGTTTCATAGGCGATCTGGCCCCGCTCGCGGTACGGCGCGGGGATGGCCGAGCAGCCCGTCAGGGACATGCCCAGCGCCTCGGCCAGCGCATTCATGGTCGAAGCCGTACCCATGGTGTTGCAGTGGCCGGCCGACGGCGCCGAGGCGGCGGCGATCTGCAGGAATTTGTCGTTGTCGATCAAGCCGGCGGACAGCTGGCGGCGGCCTTTCCAGATGGCGGCGCCGGACCCTACCAGTTCGCCGTCCATCCAGCCATCGAGCATGGGACCGCCTGACAGCACGATGGCGGGAATGTCCACCGTGGCGGCGGCCATCAATTGCGCCGGCGTCGTCTTGTCGCAGCCCGTCGTCAGCACCACGGCGTCGATCGGGTAGCCATGCAGGATTTCCACCAGGCCCAGATATGCCAGATTGCGGTCCAGCGCGGCCGTGGGACGGCGGCAGTTCTCAAAGATCGGGTGCAGCGGGAATTCCATCGGGATGCCGCCCGCGTCGCGGATGCCGTCGCGCACGCGCTGGGCCAGTTCCAGGTGGATGCGGTTGCACGGGCTGATATCGCTGCCGCTTTGCGCAATGCCGATGATGGGCCGGCCCGAACGCAGCTCCTCTGCCGTGATGCCGTAGTTCATGAAGCGCTCCAGGTACAGCGCCGTCATGTCGATATAGTCGGGATTGTCGAACCAGTCCTGCGAGCGGAAGCGCCGCGCCTGGGGTTGGGCGGGAGTGCTCATGCGCCGTACCAGCCTGCGTCGACGTAGTATTCGCGTCCGGCGCACTTGGCCGCGTTGTCCGATGCGAGGAACAGCGCCAGCGCCGCCACGTCTTCCGGCTCCACGCGCAGTTGCAGGCATTGTCCCTGCAGGATCACGGCTTCCGCCTCCGGCGTATGCCACAGCCGCTCTTGGCGCGGCGTGCGCACGGCGCCGGGAATGATGCAATTGACGCGGATGCCGTCGACACCCAGGTCGCGCGCCAGGCCGCGCGTCAAGCCCTCGATGCCGGCTTTCGCCGTCATGTAGATCGACAGCCTCGCTTGCGCCAGGTGCCAGGAAATCGAACCCAGGTTCAGGATTACGCCGCCCCCCTTGGCGCGCATGGCCGGCGCCACGGCCTGGGCGCAGAAGTACTGGTGGCGCAGGTTGACGGCCATGCGCTCGTCCCAGTAGGCGGGCGTGACGTCCTGCAACTGGTGGCGGTCGTCATTGGCCGCGTTGTTGACGAGGATATCCGTGGCGCCCGCGCTGTGCTCGATCTCGGCGAAGGTGGCGGCCAGGCCGCCCAGGTCCGTCAGGTCGCAATAGCGGAACACGGGCGGCTGCGGCAGGTGCGCCAGCTTTTCCTGCAACGCCAGCGACGCCTCGCGGGCGATGTCGAGGAAAGTGACGTGGGCGCCCTGGCGCGCGAACGCTTCGACGATGGCCACGCCGATGCCGGTGCCGCCGCCCGTGATGACGACGCGCTGACCTGCCAGGCTGGGATAGATTGCATGTTGCATGGTGTCTCTCGTTATAGGAATTGGGAAATCAGATCAGGCCGCGCTGCGCCAGGCTCCGGTACAGCGCGCGCACGCCGAACGTCCAGGGGGCAATCGCATCGCAGCGCTGCACTTCGTTGACCAGCGCGCCCAGCGAAGCGCTGGCAATCGTCACCCGGTCGCCCAGGTGGTGTGTAAAGCCGCCGCCTTGCGCGCCACGGTCCTTCACGGGCGAGAACATGGTCCCCAGGAACAGCATGAAACCGTCCGGGTACTGGTGGTACTGGCCTGCCGTCTGGCGCACCAGGTCGAGCGGGTCGCGGCTGATCTCGCGCATGAAGCTGGCGCCTTCGAGCACAAAGCCGTCGTCCGCGCCCTCGATCAGCAGCGACACTTCCGCCTGGCGTACGGTGTCGAGCGTGAAGTGTTCGTCGAACAGGCGGATGAAGGGGCCGATGGCGCAGGAACCGTTGTTGTCCTTGGCCTTGCCCAGCAAGAGGGCGCTACGCCCTTCGATGTCGCGCAGGTTGACGTCGTTGCCCAAGGTCGCCCCCAGCACCTCGCCGCGGCTGTTGACGGCCAGGACGATCTCCGGCTCCGGGTTGTTCCAGGCGGACGATGGCAGCAAGCCCACCTGCGCGCCGCAGCCCACCGACGACATCGGCTGCGCCTTGGTAAACACTTCCGCATCGGGGCCGATGCCCACTTCCATGTATTGCGACCAGGCGCCGCGCTGCTGCAACTGCTGTTTCAGGCGCTGCGCCGCGTCCGAGCCGGGCTTCAATGCCGACAAGTCGCCGCCCAGAGTCATCTGCAGAGCGGCGCGCAAGCTCGCCGCGCGCGCCGCGTCGCCGCCCGCCTGTTCCTCGATCACCCGTTCGAGCAGGCTGACGGCGAAGGTCACGCCGCAGGCCTTGACGGCCTGCAGGTCGCACGGCGCCAGCAGCAATGGCTGGCTGGCCGGCGCGGCCAGCGCTTGCTCCAGCAGCGCCTGCACGGGGCCGAGCGCAATACCGGGCGCATGGCGGGCGATATCGAGCGCATCGCTGCGCTCGAACAGCTCGGCCACCGTCGCCACCGTCTGCGTGATGTCGACCACCTCGCCGCCACGCACGGCGACGACGCAGGGGCCGTCACGCCAGATGCGGCCGATGAGGAGGGCCTGCGCCAGGTCGGCAGGCAACAGGGAGGCGGGGGAAATCGGCTGCATGGCTAGCTTTCAAAGGGACGTGACGGGAAGGCAAATGGTCGAGTTCGGAGCGATTCTGCGCGCCGCCCTGTGTCGCCGCAATTACGAAAATCACCAAATTGAATGATGATTATTGGTATTGCAGTGCACCAAAAAAAGCCGCCGCCCGGCCCCCTTTCCAGACCTGTCTGCACGGCGGGAATGGGCCGCATGGCGCATTGCATCAATCCGCTTATCGATACCGTTTTGGATATCACCGATGTGAAAAAAGTGATTGGTGAGGGATGGATGGACAAACTAGTATCAGCCGTGGCCTGCAATCGGCCATCCGCACGGAGCCCGCCCATCGGGACGACGGCCCTGGCACATTCAACTATCGAAGACGGTGGAGACCTGAAATGAAAACAACAATGAAAATGCTGACCGCGAGCCTGGCGCTGGCCATCTCCGGCATGGCGGTAATGCCCGTGGCAAGCGCCGCCGACAAGGGCGCGATCGGCATCTCGATGCCGACCAAGTCGTCCATGCGCTGGATCGCCGACGGCGACAACATGGTCAAGGTATTCAAGGAGCGCGGCTACAAGACGGACTTGCAGTTTGCCGACGACGATATCCCGAACCAGCTGGCGCAGGTGGAAAACATGATCACCAAGGGCGCCAAGGTGCTGGTGATCGCCGCCATCGACGGCACCACCTTGTCGAACGTGCTGCAAAAGGCGGCCGACAAGGGCATCAAGGTCATTTCGTATGACCGTCTGATCCGCGGCACGAAAAACATCGATTACTACGCCACCTTCGACAACTTCCAGGTCGGCGTGCTGCAGGCGGGCTATATCGAATCGGCGCTGAAACTCAAGGAAGGCAAGGGCCCGTTCAACATCGAACTGTTCGGCGGCTCGGCCGACGACAACAACGCGCACTTCTTCTACAACGGCGCGCTGTCGGTGCTGAAACCGTACATCGACAGCGGCAAGCTGGTGGTGCGCTCGAAGCAGATGGGCATGGAAAAGGTCGCCACCCTGCGCTGGGACGGCGCCGTGGCGCAGGCGCGCATGGACAACCTGCTCAGCGCCTACTACGGCAATGCGCGCGTCGACGCGGTGCTGTCGCCGTATGACGGCTTGAGCATCGGCATCCTGTCCTCGCTCAAGGGCGTCGGCTACGGCACGCCGAAACAGCCGTTCCCCGTCGTGACGGGCCAGGATGCGGAAATCCCGTCGGTGAAATCGATCATCCGCGGCGAACAGGCATCGACCGTGTTCAAGGACACGCGCGAACTGGCCAAGGTGACGGCGAACATGGTCGACGCCATGATGTCGGGCAAAGTCCCGACCGTCAACGATACCAAGACCTATAACAACGGCGTGAAGGTCGTGCCGTCCTACCTGTTGAAACCGGTCACCGTCGACAAGGCGAACTGGAAGCAGGTGCTCGTCACCGGCAGCGGCTACTACACGGAAGCGCAAGTGAAATAAGCATCGACGGTACTGAAGGCCCGGCGCTGCCGGGCCTTTCGCTTCATGCACGATCAAGAACAAGACTGCCGCACGACCGGCGCCGACCAGCGCGGCCGTGCCAGAGAGGTTATATGACGAACACTATCCTGGAAATGCGCGGGATACGCAAAACATTCCCGGGCGTCGTTGCGCTCGACAATGTCAACCTGCGGGTACGCAGCGGCGAGATCCACGCCATCGTCGGCGAAAACGGCGCCGGCAAATCGACCCTGATGAAAGTGCTGAGCGGCGTCTACGGCCATGGCAGCTATACGGGCGACATCGATTACCAGGGCCAGACGCGGCACTTCCGCGGCATCAAGGACAGCGAAGAAATCGGCATCATCATCATCCACCAGGAACTGGCGCTGGTGCCCCAGCTGTCGATCGCCGAGAATATCTTCCTCGGCAACGAGCCGGCCCGCATGGGCGTCATCGACTGGGAATACGCACAAGCGAAGACGCGCGAACTGCTGCACAAAGTCGGCCTGAAAGAGTCACCGGACACTCTGATCACCAACCTGGGCGTGGGCAAGCAGCAGCTGATCGAGATCGCCAAGGCGCTGTGCAAGGATGTCAAGCTGCTGATCCTCGACGAGCCGACGGCCAGCCTGAACGAAAGCGACAGCGCAGCCTTGCTCGACCTGCTGCTGGGCCTGAAAGCGCAGGGCATCGCCTCCATCCTGATCTCGCACAAGCTCAATGAAATCTCGCGGGTCGCCGATGCCATCACGGTGCTGCGCGACGGGAACACGGTCGACAGCTTCGACTGCCGCGTGGAGCCCGTCAGCGAAGACCGCATCATCGAAAAAATGGTCGGGCGCGAGATGGCCGACCGCTATCCGCCGCGCACGCCCACCATCGGCGAGACCATTTTCGAAGTGCGCGACTGGCGCGTTTTCCATCCGGAGCATGCCGAGCGCCCCGTCATCAAGGGCATCAATATGCACGCGAAAAAGGGCGAGATCATCGGCATCGCCGGCCTGATGGGTTCCGGGCGCACGGAACTGGCGATGAGCATTTTCGGGCGCGCCTACGGCCAGCGCATCAGCGGCACGGTGCTCAAGCATGGCCAGGAAATCGACGTCAGCACCATCGGCAAGGCGATCGCGCACGGCCTCGCGTATGTCACGGAAGACCGCAAGGGCCTGGGCCTGATCCTCGAGGAAGACATCCAGAAGAACACCAGCCTGGCCAACCTGGACGCGATTTCGCAGCACATGGTGATCGACGAGCAGCGTGAATTCGGCGTGGCCGAGGAGTTCCGCCGCAAGCTCAAGACCCGTTGCTCGAGCGTGGCGCAGAAGGTGGTCAACCTATCCGGCGGCAACCAGCAGAAAGTGGTGCTGGCGAAATGGCTGTTTTCGCGCCCCGACGTGCTGATCCTCGATGAGCCGAGCCGCGGCATCGACGTGGGCGCCAAGTACGAGATCTACAGCATCATCAGCGAGCTGGCCGCCGAAGGCAAATGCATCATCATGATTTCCTCGGAAATGCCGGAATTGCTGGGCATGTGCGACCGGATCTATGTCATGAACGAAGGCCGCTTCGCGGCAGAACTGAGCGCGGCAGAAGCATCGCAGGAACGCATCATGCGCGCGATCGTTACACACGGAGAAAACAATGGACAATAAACTGACAGCAGGCGCGCCGGCAGCAGCAGCGCCGGCGGCCGCGCCGCAAGCGAAAAGCTATGCCGGCTTCTTGAAGAACAATATGCGCGACTACGGCATGCTGCTCTCCCTGATCGTCATCATGGGCTTTTTCCAGTACATGACGGACGGCACCCTGATGCAGCCGCTGAACCTGACGAACCTGGTGCTGCAAAACAGCTACATCGTCATCATGGCGCTGGGCATGCTGATGGTCATCGTGGCCGGCCATATCGATTTGTCCGTCGGCTCGGTGGTCGGCTTCGTCGGCGCGCTGGCGGCCGTCCTGATCGTCAACTACAACATGAATTTTGTCGCCGCCAGCATCATCTGCCTGCTGGCCGGCGCCGTCATCGGCGGCGCGCAAGGCTATTTTGTCGCCTTCTTCAAAATCCCGTCCTTCATCGTCACCCTGGCCGGCATGCTGGTATTCAAGGGCCTGACCCTGGCACTGCTGGCTGGCCAGTCGGTCGGCCCCTTCCCGGAAGGCTTCCAGATGCTCAGCTCGGGTTTTTTGCCCGATCCGTTCGGCGGTGAAAACCTGCGTGGCTTTTCCCTGCTACTGGGCGTGATCGCCGCCGCGGCGCTGATCATCACCTCGCTGCGCAGCCGTGCCAAGCAACTGAAGCACGGCATGGAAAACGAGCCGCGCGCCTTCTTCCTGCTGAAAAACGCCATCTTCGCCGCCGTGATGGTGTATTTCAGCTACCTGCTGGCGTCGTACCGCGGCTTTCCCAACGTGCTGGCCGTGATGTCGCTGCTCATCGTCGCCTACACCTTCATCACCAACCGCACCGTGCTGGGACGCCGCGTGTATGCCGTGGGCGGCAACGAGAAGGCGGCGCGCCTGTCCGGCATCAAGACGGAACGGGTCAGCTTCTACACCTTCGTCAACATGGGCATGCTGGCCGCGCTGGCCGGCCTGATCTTCGCGGCGCGCCTGAACACGGCAACGCCAAAGGCCGGCACGGGTTTCGAGCTGGACGTGATCGCCGCCTGCTTCATCGGCGGCGCCTCGGCTTCGGGCGGCGTGGGCAAGGTGATGGGGGCCGTGATCGGCGCCTTCATCATGGGCGTGATGAACAACGGCATGTCCATCATGGGCATCGGCATCGATTACCAGCAGGTAATCAAGGGCCTGGTGCTGCTGGCGGCCGTCTTCATCGACGTGATCAACAAGAACAAGTAGACCGGTTCGAGCCTTAGGGGGCTCTGGCCGGCGCTTGCGCCGGCCTTTTTCATTGATATCCTCATGTGGAAGCCAGGCGCGCCGCCCTGTCACCCCACCACGCCGCTTCCTCGAACACGGAAAAGCCCGACAGATCGGCATGCGCAAACAGGATGGCGCCGTCGTGTTCGCGCAGCGCCTTCAAGCCCGCATTGCTGCGAAATCCTGGCAACGGTGCCGCCATGGCGTGGCCGCGCACGGTGACGTCGACCCGCTCGACGCAGCTGGCAAAATCGCGTCCATACGCCGTCTTCAAATCGACGCTGGCCAGCGCCAGCAATTGCTCGGGCGTGGCCACATCTAACCACTTGCGCGCTTCCTGCGGCGTGCGGTCGGACAGGGCCACATAGGCGCTGAAGACGGTTTTCTCGGGCGGACGCACGCGGATATCCTGGTGCGTGGAAACGACATAGCCGAGGCCCGGTTCCTGGTACACCACGTTGTCCCAGCATAGCGGCGCATGCGGCAGTTCGTCGGGAAAGCGTTTCAGTAAAAAATTCGCCACCAGCCACGGCGCATACGCGGGCGTATCGCGCTGCGCGTCAAAGCCATACTCGGCGATATTGTTCACCACGCGCGCGGCCACGAACAAAGGCATGGCGCAGATGGCCTTGCGCGCCTTGACCAGGTAAGTGCGCGGCTGGCCATCGACCAGTTCCAGGCACAGCGCTTCCACGCCCTGCTCCGTCGTCCGCACGGAAACCACCGTGCCCGCATGACGCTTGACACCTGAGGCCTGCTCCATGGCCGTGGCGACCGGTTGCATGCCGCCCGGCCAGGTCAGCCACGCGCCGTTGCCCGCATTGGCCGCCTGTCCCCAGCGGCTGCAGTAGTAATGCAGGCCCGCCCAGGCCGAGACCTGGTCGTAGCGCGTGCCGTAGTCGTCGCGGCAGCAGTAATTCAAATACCAGTGCAGGGTGGGCGAGGTATAGCCTTCGCGCTCCATCCACTGCTTCAAGGTGATAGTGTCGAGCGCCTGCCAGGCCGGGTCTTGCGACGACTCCACGGTAGGAAAAACGAAGACGCGCTTGCCATCGTTGCCATGCGCCTGGCGCAGGCGCCGCACGTCGGCAAAGAAGCGCTCGTGCTGCGCCAGTTCTTCGGCGGAAACGCCTTCGGTGGGAATGAAGCCATCCTGCCAGTGGCCGTTGAACAGCAGGCGTTCCTCGGGCGCGTGCAGGATGTAGCGCTCGTCGTAAGTCGGCTTTTCCGCCTGCGGATCGCGCTGGATGATCCCCAAATCGAACAGGATCTCGCGCACATGGGTCGATTCGGGCGAAGGCAGCGGCAGGTAATGGCCGCCGGTCGGATAGGCCAGGTCACCGAAATGGCCGCCGGCCGCGTTGCCATACGGCTGCGGCCCATCGATCATGAGGAAATCCTTGTGCCCCAGTTTATTCAAGCGCCAGGCCGCCGTCAGGCCGGCGATGCCGGAGCCGAGGATGGCGACATCCGTGGTGACGGTTGCCGAAGGCGCCGGCAGCGCCGTGCGCTCGCGCAGCAGCTTGCGCAAGTAATGCCCCTCGCTGCGGCCCGGATACAGCACCTTCGGCGTAATTTCCTGCCAGCGCAGATACGCGGCGATGCTGCCGATGCCAGCGGCTGCCGCTGCCGTGCCGCCGGCGGCCCACAGCATGAAGGAGCGGCGCTGCATCAGCGGATCACCCGGTTCCAGTCCTGCTCGAATTCATGCACGAGCGACTGGGTATTCAGGCGATTCGGCGCCATGGGCAGCGGCTGCATGTCGGGCGGGAAGATGAACATCTCGCGCGTGGTGTCCGCATTCAGGTAGCGCATCGGCAGACGATAGCTGGTGGGCGGTTTATAGTCGAGCTGGGGCGAGGCCAGGATAAAACCCCATTCGCCGAACGAGGGCACGTAGGCGTGATAGGGCCAGGTGCGCATGCCCACTTCGCGCAGGGTCGAATTGATGGTCCAGTAGGCGTGCGGCGCAAAGAATGGCGACGTCGATTGCACCACCATCAGGCCCTTGGCCGCCAGGTGCTTTTTCACCAGGTCGTAGAACGGCACCGAGTACAGTTTGCCGAGCGCGAAGCTGGACGGGTCGGGGAAATCGACGATGGCCGCGTCGAACATGTCGCCGTTGTTGCGCAGCCAGACGGCGGCATCGGCATTGACGACGGTAACCCGCTTGTCCGAGAACGAATTGTTGTTCAGCTTTGCCAGTTCCGGGCGCGTGGTAAACGCGGCCGTCATGGCAGGGTCGAGGTCGACGACGGTGACGTGTTCGATCTGTGGATAACGCAGGATTTCGCGCAGGGCCAGGCCGTCGCCGCCGCCAAGCACCAGCACGCGGCGCGCCCACGGCAACGCTTCCAGCACGGGGTGCACCAGCGCCTCGTGGTAGCGGTACTCGTCGCGCGAGGAAAACTGCAGGTTGCCATTGATGTACAGCCGCGTATCGTCCTTCCAGCGCGTGATCACCAGGCGCTGGTAGGGCGTGGTGGTCGAGTACACGATCTGGTCGCCGAACAGGCCGTGCTCGCCCCAGGCCACCATGCGGTCCGACATGGCAAAGCCGGCCACCAGTACCAGCATCACGGCGCAAGCGCGCAGGAAGCGGCTCGTGAGGTTCTTCAATTCCGCGCGGAACACCCAGATCGTCCACAGGCCCACGCCCACATTCAGCATGCCGAACAGGAAGCCCGTGCGCACCAGTCCCAGGTACGGTGACAGCACCAGCGGGAACAGCAGGGAAACGGCCAGCGCGCCCAGGTAATCGAAGGTCAGTACGCGGCTGACCAGCTCGGAAAATTCCGTTTGACGCGAATTCAGGGCGCGCATCACCAGCGGCACTTCCATGCCGACCAGTGCGCCGATCAGGAACACCATCACATACAATAAGGTGCGAAATGGCGCGGCCATCCACGAAAAGGTCATGAACAGGATGGCGGCCGACAGGCCGCCGATCAAGCCCACGGCCAGTTCGATGTCGACGAAGCGCGAGAGCACGTCGTCATCGCGCACATACTTTGAAAAGTGAGCACCCACACCCATGGCAAACAAGTAGCAGCCGATTATGGTGGAAAACTGCAGGATGGAGTCGCCGAGCAGGTAGCTGGACATGGCGCCGGCGATCAGCTCATACGCGAGGCCGCAGGAGGCGACCACGAAGACGGACAAAATCAGAATCTTTTTGTTCATGGGACTTTTTTTGTTCTAATATGCGTTGACGTTATCAAATACTCATTGTGAGGAATGCCGTGCCCGCCATCCTAAACTATCTGATTCATCTTTTACTGGCCGCCGGGCTACTGATTGTATTTTTTATCATCTACACGCGCGTCACGCCGTATAACGAAGTGCTGCTGATCCGCCAGGGCAATCAGGCCGCGGCCCTGTCGCTGGGTGGCGCCATGCTGGGTTTTTCCGCCACCATCGCCTCGTCGCTGATGCACACGGCCGACTATCAGCAGTTCTTCGCCTGGGCCTTCGGCGCCATGGTGGTGCAATTGCTGGCCTATGTGGTCACCACGCGCCTGCTGCGCATGTCGAAAGACCAGATCGAATCGAACAACAGCGCCTTCGGCGGCCTGCTGGCCGCCATTTCCCTGTCGATCGGCGCCATCAACGCCGCTTGCATTTCCTGACGTTTTACCTCATTCAAGGACACCATCATGAGCCTCGGCAGCTTTATCAAGAAGCAGTTTATCGACGTACTGCAGTGGAACGAAGAGACGGAAGGCGTACTGGCCTGGCGTTTTCCCATGCAGGATTTCGAGATTCAGAACGGCGCCATCCTGAATGTGCGCGAATCGCAAGTGGCCGTCTTCGTCAATGAAGGCAAGATCGCCGACGTCTTCGGTCCCGGCACGCACAAGCTGACGACGCAGACCTTGCCGCTGCTGACCAACCTGAAAAACTGGGACAAGCTGTTCGACTCGCCCTTCAAGTCGGACGTGTATTACTTCAGCACCCGCGTGCAGACGGGCCGCAAGTGGGGCACGCCGCAGCCGATCACCATCCGCGACAAGGATTTCGACATGATCCGCGTGCGCGCCTTCGGCATGTACTCGTACCGCATCGCCGACGCCCGCACCTTCTTCACCGAGATCAGCGGCACGCGCGAAGTGTATACGCGCGACGAGGTGGAAGATCAATTGCGCGGCATTTTGATGTCGAGCATGGCCAGTTCCTTGGGCGGCGCGAATGTGCCCTTCCTCGACATGGCGGCCAACCAGGCGCTGATGGCGCAAGAGGTCAAGGATGGCCTGGCGCAGGCGTTTGCCCGCTACGGCGTGGGCCTTGATGAATTCAACGTGGCCAGCATCAGCCTGCCCGAGGAATTGCAGGCGGCGCTCGACGAACGTATTTCCGCCGGCATGAAGGGCGGCCTGGGTGCCGACAAGATGAGCGGCTACACGAAATTCCAGGTGGCCAACGCGATCCCGCTGGCGGCGCAGAACGAAGGCGGCATGGCCGGCATCGGCGCGGGACTGGGCGCCGGGCTGTCGATCGGCCAGGTGATGGCGCAAAGCATGGGTGGCGCCTTGCAACAGCCCGCGCCGGCGGCGCCACCGCCCCCCCCGGAAGAACCAATCGAGGCGCGCCTGGAAAAGCTCAAAGGCTTGCTCGACAAGGGTCTCATTTCGCCGGCCGACTACGACGGCGCCAAGGCTGAACTGCTGAAAAAACTGATCGGCTGATTAGGGCGAAATACGACTGCATGCAAACTGTTTCCTGTCCCAGCTGCGGCGCGGAAGTTCGTTTCCGCTCGCACGCTTCCGTGCTCGCCGTATGCGAGTACTGCCACAGCACCATTCTCAAGGACGCCGACTCGGTCAAGGATCTCGGCAAGATGTCGGCCGTCCTCGAGGATTACTCGCCGATCCAGGTCGGCACGGCCGGCGTGCACGATGGCGTGCACTTCACCGTCGTCGGGCGCATCCAGCAGCGCTACAGCGCCGGCACATGGAACGAGTGGTATCTGCTGTTCGACGACGCCAGCACGGCGTGGCTGGGCGACTCGTCCGGCCTGTGCACCCTGACGCGCGAACGCAGCACGCAAGACGCCCTGCCCGCCTTTGCCGAGCTGACGCCGGGCAGCCGCTACACGATCTGCGGCGAGCCGTACACGGCGGCCGAGATCCGCAGCGCCGAATGCATCGCCGGCCAGGGAGAATTGCCGTTCAAGGTGGGCGCCGGCTGGCGCATCCAGGTGGCGGACTTCCGCAACTACGCCAGCTTTGTCACGCTCGACTACACGGATGGCCCGCAACCGGTCGTCTACCAGGGCGTCGCCGTCATCCTGGACAGTTTGAAGTGCCAGCTGCTGCGCGACGACGACGCCATCGCCAGGAGCGCCGGCAAGTACCGCGGCAAGCTCGATGCGCTCGACTGCCCGTCCTGCGGCAGCGGCATCCAGTATGTGCCCGGCGCTGCAGCGCAGCTGGTGTGTCCCGCCTGCCATGCGCAGCTCGACGCCAGCGGTCCGGAAGCGCAGGTGCTAGCCATCGGCAAGCAGGTGCACGAGAACGCCGACATCACGCTGGAGCTGGGCGCCAGTGCGAAGATCAGCAATGTGGATTTCACGGTGATCGGCATGATGCGCCGCGCCGACGATGAAGGCAGCGAGTGGAACGAATACCTGCTGTACAACGCGCGCGCCGGCTTCTTCTGGCTGGTCGAGACGGACGACGGCTGGTCGCGCTCGAACGTGCTGCCGAACTGGCCCAACTGGGCGTCATTGGACGCCGATACCTGCACGCTCGATGGTGCCACCTACCGCAAGCTGTATGACTACGGCTCGCAAGTCGTGTACGCGGCGGGCGCCTTCAACTGGAAGGTGGCCGTCGGAGACAGCACGCGCGTGTTTGAATTCAAGCAAGGGCAGACCAAACTGGCGGCAGAGCTCACCGGCGAGGAAATGACCTGGTCGCGCTCCGCGCCCGTCGCCCATGACCAGATGGCCGCCTGGTTCGGCGCCGCCTTCCATGGCGACGCCAACGTGCAGAATATCCAGCTCAGTCATCGCGGCATCGCCAAGGTCTTCATCGTCATCGTGCTGGTCTTGAATGCGATCCCCATGTTTGTCTCGTTCTCCAGCACCCTGATGTGGAGTTTGCTGGGCTGCCTGGCGCTGTTCCTGCCGGCCGCTTTTCTCGACAAGAATGCAAAGAATCCCCCATGAGTAAATACGTGATCTACGCCCTGATGGTGACCTTCAGTGTCACCGCCGCCAACTGGGTGCGCATGTTCAAGGTGGCCGGCAGTAGCAGCGGCAGCAGCTGGAGTTCGCGCACGGGCAGCGGCGGCGGCAGCTATGGCGGCGGCTCCAGCGGCGGCAGCCACAAGTAAGCATGGCAGCCACACCGCATCTGCCCTTGGGCACCCATTTGCTGGCCGATCTGTCCGGCGTCGGGCCGGAACGCCTGCGCGATTGCGCCGCGCTCGAGCGCCTGTTGCGCGACGCGGCCGTCGCGGCCGGCGCCCAGGTGCTGCACAGCCATTTCCACAGCTTTGGCGCGGGCCAGGGCGTCACGGGCGTGGTGCTGCTGGCCGAATCGCACATCTCCATCCACACCTGGCCGGAATGCGGCTTTGCCGCCGTCGACATCTTCATGTGCGGCGCGGCCCGGCCGCAACTGGCGCTGGACGCCATCAAGGATGCGTTGCAGGCGGCGCACTGCCAGCTGCAATCGGTGCGGCGCGCGCCACCCGGGCATTCCTAGCGCCGCTGGTGGATCGCGGGGGGATCGCTTACACTGTCGGCTCATATCCCAACCTTGACTCCCATGCGCCGTTCCGCCCTCCTTGCCCTGCCCCTGCTGCTGCTGGTTTCAGCCTGCAACGACTACACGGCGCCCAGCCTGTACCAGGCCACCACGCCCGAGTGCAAGACGTGGACGGAGGGTTCACGCTTCGAGCTGCCGCGCGGTATCAGCGTGTATGCCACACCGCCCGTCACTCTGAAGGATGGCGGCACGGAGCTGGCGCTGATTTTTACTCTTCCCATCGGCACACAAGCCAGCTTCACGCGCCTGTCCTTCCTGCTGGAAGAACCGAAACAGCAGCCCTTCGCCGAAGCCAAGGTGCTGACCATCTACCAGCGCGGCATGAACCGCAAGGCGGAAATCGTCGATGTCATCGAGCAGTTGCCCATCATGTTTTCCGCCGTCGGTTCGAGCGCCGAAACCCAGTGGCGATTGCGGCTGCAACTGCCGCGCCAGCTGCCGCAGCGTTTCGATCTGTCCATGCCTGACATGCTCGTCGGCGGCAAGCGCTACCCCGTGCGCACCTTTACCTACCGCTATTTCCCCGAGCGCAGCGCCTACGGCATGTGCAGCTGAACCACGCCATCCATTGACGGCGGCGCGTGCCGCTGGCACACTGGCGTTTTCCCTCACACAACAGGAGTAGACAACATGCGCCATTCGGATACTGCCGTGCTGTCGGCTGCCTGATCACGGTCTTTCCCCGCTAAGACCCTTAGCCCGCCATTGCCCATACGCGTGATCGCGTAGCCGACTTCCCTTTCTTTCGTGCCAGTCATCGCGACTGGCGGTGCCTGCACGCGCAGGCTTCACGTCCGTACGCGGACGACAGAATTTGGAATCACGCTACCATGATCGCATTCGATTTTGCGCAACTACGCCTTATCGGGCTGCAGCAGGCCATCGCCGGCGCAGCCACCCAACTCGACTTATCTTCCCCTGCCGCACAACTGCTGCGCGTGAGTGCCGTCCACCGCGACAGCCTTCTCGTGCACGACGGCACCCGGGAACACCCGGCACAGGTCCTGCCGCGCCTGTTGCACGAGCTGCTGGCGCAAGACACCGTCCTCACCGTCGGCGACTGGGTCACCGCCGAACACGATGCTCACGGCGCGCTGTGGATAACGGCGCACTTATCCCCAGTCACGCAAATCGCCCGGCGCGGCAACGACGGCCGGCGCCAGGTACTGGCCAGCAATGTCGATACGGCCCTGCTGGTGATGGGACTGGACGGGGATTTTAATCCGCGCCGCCTGGAACGCTATCTGGCCATCGTGCTGGCGGCCCAGGTCAGCCCCGTGGTGGTGCTGAGCAAGGCCGACGTGGCCGACGACGTGCCGGGCAAGCTGGCGCAGCTCAAACAGCGCCTGCCGCCCCACGTGCCCCTGTTTGCCATCGACACGCGCCATGCGTATGACGTGGCCATCCTGGAACCCTGGCTGGGTACTGGCCAGACCCTGGTGCTGCTCGGTTCATCGGGCGCCGGCAAGTCCAGCCTGACCAATACCCTGTCTGCGGCGCAACAGGCCACCAACGGCGTGCGCCATGGCGATGGGCGCGGACGGCATACGACGACGGCGCGCTCGCTGCACCTGTGCGCCAACGGCGCCTGCATCATCGATACGCCGGGCTTGCGCAGCTGGCAGGCCGACGCCGATGCGCAGACCCTGGCGGCCACCTTCGACGACATCGCGGCGCTCGCCTCGACGTGCCAGTTCCGCGACTGCCAGCACGCCAGCGAACCAGGCTGCCAGGTGCGCGGCGCCGTCGATGCAGATCGCCTGCGCAATTATCACAAGCTGCTGCGCGACGCCCGGCGCGGCGAGGAAACGCCGCTCGAGCGCATCGCCGCGCGCGCCAGGTGGAAGACGATATTGAAGGCGGGGCAGGAAAGGAGCAGGCAGAAGCGCCAGGAATAGCCGTCAAAGCATAAAAAAAGGCAGCCCGAAGGCTGCCTTTCTTGTTGCTGGCTCGCTGATTACAGCTTGCGCAGCTTCTGGATCGCTGCCAGCTGCGCAATCGCGCTGGCCAGCTCGGCTTGCGCTTGCGCGTAGTCGATGCCCGAATCCTTGTTGTGGATATTTTCTTCCGCCAACTTCTTCGCTTCCAGCGCTTTCGCTTCGTCGAGGTCGTGACCGCGGATGGCGGTATCGGCCAGGACGGTCACGGTATCCGGTTGCACTTCCAGCAGGCCGCCGGCAACGAAGACGAACTCTTCTTCAGCCTGGCCGACTACCTTGATGCGGACCGCGCCCGGACGGATGCGGGTAATCAAAGGCGTGTGGCGTGGGTAGATACCCAGCTCGCCCTGTTCACCCGGCAACGCGACGAATTCTGCTTCGCCTGAAAAAATCAGTTCTTCAGCGGAAACCACGTCAACGTGAATTGTGTGTGCCATGTGTGTCCTATCGGGTTGAAGAACCCCGCCGTGTAACGGGCGGGGTTAGGCCCAGACTTAACTTAGTTAAGTTTCTTGGCTTTTTCGATTGCTTCTTCGATCGTGCCGACCATGTAGAACGCTTGTTCCGGCAGGTGATCGAGTTCGCCCGAAGCGATCATTTTGAAGCCCTTGATCGTGTCTTTGAGCGAAACGTATTTACCAGGCGCGCCGGTAAAGACTTCAGCGACGTGGAAAGGCTGCGACAGGAAACGCTGCATCTTACGTGCGCGGGCGACCAGCAGTTTGTCTTCCGGTGCCAGCTCGTCCATACCCAGAATCGCGATAATGTCGCGCAATTCCTTGTAGCGTTGCAGGGTCGTTTGCACGGCACGCGCGGTGTCATAGTGCTCTTGACCAACGATCAACGGATCCAGCTGACGCGAGGTCGAATCCAGTGGGTCCACGGCTGGGTAGATACCCAGGGAAGCGATGTCACGCGACAGCGCAACGGTCGAATCCAAGTGAGCAAACGTGGTAGCAGGCGACGGATCGGTGTAATCATCGGCTGGAACGTAGACGGCCTGGATCGAGGTGATCGAACCGGTCTTGGTCGACGTGATACGCTCTTGCAGACGGCCCATTTCTTCCGCCAGGGTCGGTTGGTAACCCACAGCCGACGGCATACGGCCCAGCAGTGCCGATACTTCGGTACCGGCCAGCGTGAAGCGGTAGATGTTGTCGACGAAGAACAGAACGTCCTTGCCTTCATCACGGAACGATTCAGCGATCGTCAGGCCGGTCAGCGCGACGCGCAGACGGTTACCTGGCGGTTCATTCATCTGACCGTAGACCATCGCCACTTTGGAGTTCTCTGGGTTTTCCAGATCGACCACTTTCGCGTCAGCCATCTCGTGGTAGAAGTCGTTACCTTCACGGGTACGCTCACCAACGCCGGCAAACACGGACACGCCGCTGTGTGCCTTGGCGATGTTGTTAATCAGTTCCATCATGTTCACGGTCTTGCCTACGCCAGCGCCGCCGAACAGACCAACTTTACCGCCTTTTGCAAACGGGCAAACCAGATCGATCACCTTGATGCCGGTTTCCAGCAGTTCTTGCGATGGCGACAGTTCGTCGTATGCAGGAGCGGTGCGGTGGATCGACGCGATCTGCTCGTGCGACACAGGGCCGCATTCGTCGATCGGGTTGCCCAGCACGTCCATGATGCGACCCAGGGTTGCTTTACCGACTGGTACCATGATTGGTTTGCCGGTGTTCTGGATCATCATGCCGCGACGCAGGCCATCGGACGAGCCGAGTGCAATGGTACGGACAATGCCGTCGCCCAACTGCTGTTGTACTTCCAGGGTCAGTTCCGAGCCTGCCATCTTCAAGGCATCAAATACCTTAGGCATCGCGTTGCGGGGAAACTCAACGTCCACCACAGCGCCGATACACTGAACGATTTTGCCATCAGCCATGTTCGTTCCTTCAATATAGTTAAATTCGTTTAAACCGCAGCCGCACCGGCGACGATTTCGGAGAGTTCTTTGGTAATCGCAGCTTGACGGGTCTTGTTGTAGATCAGCTTCAATTCGCCGATCACACTACCCGCGTTGTCGCTTGCAGCTTTCATCGCGACCATCCGTGCCGATTGCTCGGACGCCAGATTCTCCGCGACTGCCTGGTACACCAGCGCTTCTACATAGCGCTCCAGCAATTCGTCGATCACGCTTTGCGCGTCCGGCTCGTAGATGTAATCCCACGAGTGGGCGCCCTTGTCGGCGACCATCTTGTCGGCCGTCAGGGGCAGCAATTGCTCCACGACTGGTTCCTGTTTCATCGTGTTGATGAATTTGGTGTAGCACAGGTACACTGCATCGATCTTGCCTGCCTGGAACTCTTCGAGCATGACCTTGACGGGTCCGATCAATTTGTCCAGGTGGGGCGTATCACCGGTTTGAATGGCGTGCGCAATGATCTTGACGCCGATGCGATTCAAAAAACCCAAACCCTTGTTACCGATGGCAACTGCTTCAACCCGGTTGCCAGCTGCTTCCAGCTCGCGCGACTTCGACGTCACCTGGCGCAGGATGTTGGTGTTCATGCCGCCGCACAGACCCTTGTCGGTCGTGACAACGATGAAACCCACTGCCTTCGCTTGCGTACCCTGGGCAGCTGCCAGGAACGGGTGCGTGTATTCCGGATTGGCGGTCGCCAGATTGGCGGCGATATTCCGAATCTTGTCACTGTAGGGACGGGCGGCCCGCATCCGGTCTTGCGCCTTGCGCATTTTGGACGCGGCGACCATTTCCATCGCCTTGGTGATCTTCTTCGTATTCTCTACGCTCTTGATCTTGCCTCGTATCTCTTTGCTTGATGCCATGAGTCCTTACTCCTTCTGCGCGTAGGGCGGCGCCTCACTCAAAGGTGGGCGCCGCCTGGCCGCTTAATATGCGCCGGATTTCTTGAAATCAGCAATGGCCGCCGACAGAGTTGCTTCGCTGTCTTTGTCGAGTTGCTTGGTTTCTTCGATCTTGGCCAGCAGAGCAGCTTGCTTGGTCTTCATGTAAGCGTGGACACCAGCTTCAAACGACAGCACTTGCTTGACTGGCACGTCGTCCATGAAGCCTTTGTTCACCGAGAACAGCGATACGGCCATCAGCGAGATCGACAGTGGCGAGTATTGGGCTTGCTTGAGCAATTCCGTTACGCGCGCGCCGCGGTCCAGCTGCTTGCGGGTCGATTCATCCAGGTCCGAAGCGAACTGCGCAAACGCGGCCAGTTCACGGTACTGCGCCAAGTCGGTACGGATACCGCCGGACAGGTTTTTGATGACCTTGGTCTGGGCGGCGCCACCGACGCGCGATACGGAAATACCGGCGTTAATTGCAGGACGGATACCAGCGTTGAACAGCGAGGTTTCCAGGAAGATCTGACCGTCGGTAATCGAAATCACGTTGGTTGGAACGAATGCGGACACGTCGCCAGCTTGCGTTTCAATGATCGGCAGTGCCGTCAGGGAACCGGTCTTGCCTTTGACGGCGCCGTCGGTGAACTTCTCGACGTAGTCGGCGTTCACGCGTGCTGCGCGTTCCAGCAGGCGGCTGTGCAGGTAGAACACGTCGCCTGGGTACGCTTCGCGACCTGGTGGACGGCGCAGCAGCAGCGAGATTTGACGGTATGCAACAGCTTGTTTGGACAGATCATCGTAGACGATCAGTGCATCTTCACCGCGGTCACGGAAGTATTCGCCCATGGCGCAACCGGAGTACGGCGAGATGTATTGCATGGCGGCCGATTCCGAAGCGGAAGCGGCGACAACGATGGTGTATTCCATCGCGCCGTGCTGTTCCAGCGAGCGCACGATGTTCTTGATCGACGAGGCTTTTTGGCCAATCGCGACGTAGATACACTTCATGCCCTGGCCTTTTTGATTGATGATCGCATCAATCGCCACAGCCGACTTGCCGGTTTGACGGTCGCCGATGATCAGTTCGCGCTGGCCGCGGCCAACTGGAACCATCGCATCGATCGACTTCAGGCCGGTTTGCATTGGTTGCGAAACGGATTCACGGGCGATCACGCCCGGGGCGATTTTTTCAATCGCGGCCGTCAGTTTGGTCTCGATGGCGCCTTTGCCGTCGATCGGCTGGCCCAGCGCGTTGACAACGCGGCCGAGCAGCTCAGGACCGACTGGCACTTCCAGAATGCGGCCGGTGCATTTCACCGTGTCGCCTTCGGAGATGTGCTCGTAGGCACCCAGAATCACGGAACCGACGGAGTCGCGTTCCAGATTCATGGCCAGGCCAAACGTGTTGCCTGGGAATTCCAGCATCTCGCCTTGCATCACGTCCGACAAACCGTGGATGCGGCAGATACCGTCGGCGACGGAAATAACCGTGCCTTGATTACGCACTTCAGCGCCGCCGTCAAGACCTTGGATCCGGCTCTTGATCAACTCGCTGATTTCAGATGGGTTGAGTTGCATACTAACTCCTAAAAGTGTTTCTCTCAGCTTGCGCGAGGGGTAAGGGTCTGTCTAAGCTGGCCTGCCGAAACGCGTGTCTTACGACACCAGTGCAGCGTGCAGTTGCTGCAGCTTGGCGCGCACCGAGGTGTCGAGCACTTGGTCGCCAACAACCACGCGCACGCCGCCGAGCAGCGATGGATCCACTGTGACGGCAGGGTTGAGCTTACGACTGAATTTCTTTTCCAGCGTTGCGACCAGCTCGGCCGTTTGGCCTTCGCTCAGATCGAAAGCGCTCGTGATCTCGGCGTCAGCCGCACCTTCCAGGCCATTTTTCAAGGCATGGAATTGCGCGCCGATTTCCGGCAGCAGGCTGATGCGGCCATTTTCGATCAACATCGTGACGAAGTTTTTCACTTCCTCATTGAGCGGCGATTTCAACAACGACAGGATGGTGGCGGCGACGTCGCTTTCCGAAACTTTCGGATTGCGCGCGTACGCCTGTACCTCGGGGTGGCTACCGATCTGTGCCAGTTCGGACACCAGTTCGGACCACGCCGCGAGGTTGCTTGACTCCTTACCAGCTTGGGCTACGCGGAACAAAGCTTCCGCGTAGGGACGGGCGACGGTTGCGAGTTCTGCCATGATTACAGCTCGACAGCAAGACGCTGCAACATTTCGGCGTGAGCCGTAGCGTTTACTTCACGCTTCAAGATCTGCTCGGCACCCTTGACAGCCAGGTCAGCCACCTGAGCGCGCAATTGTTCGCGTGCTTTCGACAGTTGCTGTTCGGCGTCCGACTGGGCTTGCGCAATGATACGCGCAGCTTCAGCTTGTGCATTTTGCTTGATCTCTTCAGCAACCAGCTGCGCGCGCTTTTCAGCGTCCGCAACGCGTTGCGACGCTTCTTCACGTGCACTGTTCAATGCCTCTTGCGCACGCTTTTCAGCGACTGCCATCGAAGCCTGACCTTGATCGGCCGCAGCCAATCCATCCGCGATTCGTTTGGCACGCTCATCCAGCGCGTTGTTCAGCGCTGGAAATACGAACTTCATCGAGAACCAGACCAACACCGCGAAGGTGATCATCTGGCCGATGAGCGACATATTGATGTCCATACCTTTGCTCCTAACTAAAAGTTTCTCCTAGGGTTGGAGCGAATTACTGAGCAACAGCCGTCAGAGCGGACAGGAACGGGTTAGCGAACGTGTACAGCAGAGCAACACCAACGCCGATCATCGAGATAGCATCCAGCAGACCAGCGATAACGAACAGTTTGGTTTGCAGTTGTGGCATCAGTTCTGGTTGACGTGCCGAAGCTTCCAGGAATTTGCCACCCAAGATAGCGAAGCCCAGAGCGGTGCCGATTGCGGCCAGGCCGATGATGATTGCTGCTGCCAGAACGGTCATGCTTTGTACTTGTGCGATCAGAGCTTGCATAAAATTCTCCTAAATTTAAAAACGAAAGATACTAAAAAAACAAAATATAAAGTTAATGATTAATGTTTCTCAACCGCAAGGCTCAGATACACAACCGTCAACGCCATAAACACAAAAGCTTGCAAAGTTACAATCAAGATATGGAAAATTGCCCATGGACCACCCAACGCCCACTGTGCCCACCAAGGCAACAACGCGATCAAGATGAAAATCAGTTCGCCGGCATACATATTGCCGAACAGTCGCAGCGACAGGGAGATCAGTTTTGCAACCAGCTCAACCATTTGCAGCAGGAAATTGACAGGTGCCAGGGCGATCGTGCCGATCAGGCCGCTCGCATGGAACGGCGCCGTGAACAGTTCCTTGATCCAGCCGCCCAGGCCCTTGGCCTTGATCGAGAAGGCGATCACGCACAGCACGACCGACAGCGACATGGCGAAGGTGTGGTTGACGTCGGCGGTCGGCACGGCGCGCAGTTTATGCACGCCAAACCAGCTCAGGATCTTCGGCAACAGGTCAACCGGCAGGAAGTCCATCGCGTTGAGCAACCAGACCCACACAAAAATAGTGATGGCCAGCGGCGCGATGACCTTGCTTTTCGCGTGGAAGGCCCCATTAATAGTGTCATTGACGATTTCCATGACCATTTCGACGAAGTTTTGCAACTTGCCAGGGACACCAGCCGTCGCGCGACGCGACGCCATATAGAAAACAGCCAGGAAAACAAAGCCCAGAATGGCCGAAATCCAGAACGTATCCAGATTGATCATGCCGTCGGCACTTCTCAGGTGGGCCAGATGGTGACTGATGTATTCTGTGGCGTTGGCCGGGGCAGCATGGCCCGCTTCAATAGCGTGTTCTGTGGTCATAATGAATTTAGATTTGTCGTTTCGGAGCTCAACAGGCCCCAAAACCAATGATTAAACAGCGAGCAATGAAAACCAGTATGCTAAGGTTGCCACCGCGAAACCCAAGATCAGCCATAACCAGGCGGCCGACTGAAACAACACCAGTGCCAATATAAACAGCACCGCTGTGATAAATATTTTCACCACTTCTGCGCGCAAATGCGCCCGGAATGCCTTGTTGGCGTCGCTAGAACCGCGAACCACCAACAGGGCATACACCAGGCTACCGATGACTGCGATAGCGCCGCCGTATGCGGCGGACCAGCCTCTGACATTGCCACCGAAAAACAGGGTGACCGTGGCAAAGCTGATAGCGATTGCTAGCTGCAATGCAACTACTTTGTAGACTGGCTTGGCAATACTTTGTTGTGAATCACTCAATTGCCAAGTTCCCAGAAAAATCTACACACGCAAAGACACGGGATTATAGTTGGCTTTGATCTATAGAGTCAAACGTTGCTGCACCGCAGCAGGGCAATTGCTGCGTGAAACTGACGCTTTACCGACTATTCGCCGCCTTTTGCACCACTATATGGCAAAGTCGCTTGTCTGGCCGCTTCCAGCCGTGTTATCAAGGAATCACGTGGTGCATCTGGAAAGCATGGCCGGATCGTCCACACCCGCATGGCCCCTGTCTTTGCAGCTTGCTATTTAACCACGCAAGCGGGTCAACAAACCATCGAGCACGTCAAGATCGGCAAAATCAATCACCAATTGGCCGCGGCCCTTGTTGCCCATCTTGAACACCACGGGCGTGGCCAGCGCATCGGACAACTCTTCTTCCAGGCGCGCGATGTCGCCGGACTTTTCCTTGTGGCGCGGCTCGACCGGGTTGGCCGCTTCCTCGACCGTGCGCGTGACGAGCTTTTCCGTTTCACGCACGGACAGGCGCTTGGCCACGACCTGGTTCGCCAGGGTGATCTGGCTGGCCGCATCGACGGCCAGCAGCGCGCGCGCATGGCCCATGTCGATATCGCCGGCCATCAGCATGGTTTGCACGGGAGCAGCCAGGTTCATCAAACGCAACAGGTTCGACACGGCGCTGCGCGAGCGTCCCAGCGCAGTGGCCGCTTGCTCATGCGTAAAACTGAAGTCGGCGATCAGGCGGTGGATGCCCTGCGCCTCTTCCAGCGGATTCAAGTCTTCGCGCTGGATGTTCTCGATCAGCGCCATGGCGGCGGCGGCCAGGTCGTCCACGTCGCGCACCAGCACCGGCACTTCCGTCAGGCCAGCCAGCTGCGAGGCGCGGAAACGGCGTTCGCCGGCGATGATTTCATATTTGATCACGCCGCTCAGGGTGTCTTGCCCGATCGGCCGCACCAGGATAGGCTGCATCAGCCCCTGCGCCTTGATCGAGGCGGCCAGTTCATTCAGGGCCCCCTCGTCCATGCGCGTGCGCGGCTGGTATTTGCCGGCTTGCATTTGCGACACGGGCAAGTTCGACGGTTGATTCGTGTCCGGACCGGCAAAATCGCCGCCGCCCAACAGGGCGTCGAGTCCGCGACCCAGTCCTTTTAATTTTTTCGTAGCCATGCTGTCCTAATCGTGTTTTCAGAGTAAGCGCTTACATCACAATGTGCAGGCGCTCGCCCCTTGTTTACATATGTTTGATGCGTTCGACCATCTCGGCGCCGAAGGCGATATACGCCTGGGCACCTTTCGAGCTGGGGTCGAAGGTCACGCCGGGCAAGCCGTACGATGGCGCTTCGGCCAGGCGGACGTTGCGCGGGATGATGGTATTGAATACCTTGTCGCCGAAGTGCTGTTCCAGCTGCGCCGACACTTGTTGCGATAATGTCATGCGCGGATCGAACATCACGCGCAGCAAGCCGATGATCTTCAGATCCGGGTTCAGGTTGGCGTGCACCTTCTTGATGGTGTTGACCAGGTCGGACAAACCTTCCAGCGCGTAGTACTCGCATTGCATCGGGATGATCACGCCATGCGCGGCGCACAGGCCGTTCAGGGTCAGCATCGATAATGCCGGTGGGCAATCTACTAATATGAAGTCGTATTCGCCGTCCACTTCGGCCAGCGCATCCTTCAGGCGGCGTTCGCGGTTGTCCAGTTCGACCATCTCCACTTCCGCGCCGGCCAGCTCGCGGTTCGACGGCAGGACATCGAAGCGCCCCGCTTCCGAACGCTGGCGTGCCGTCTTGACATCGGACTCGCCCAGCATCACTTCATAGGTCGACGCCTTCAAGCCGGCCTTGTTGATGCCGGCGCCCATGGTCGCGTTGCCCTGCGGGTCGAGGTCGACCAGCAGCACGCGCTGGTTCAACTTGGCCAGACCGGCGGAGAGGTTGACGCTTGTTGTGGTTTTACCAACACCACCCTTTTGATTTGCTACACAAAAAATTTTGGCCATGTATCTTCTAGTTGTAAAGAGATGCAAACTTCATCGTGCGCCCCGGCATCCGGCCGAAACGATTTATACTGTTTATTTCGTTTATACGATATAAATCATTTATATCGTTTATACCGTATAAACTGTTTATATGATTTATACCGTTTAATTTCCGGTTTTTAAATTCTTGCTATAAAGACCAGATGACGCTCTGCATTTAGCCCTGGCACCTGGATAGGCCGCAATTCCGTCACTTGCCAGTCTGCCGGCAGTCTCTCGCGCTCGTCTGGCGGTGCCACCCCTTTCAAGGCGATGAATTGCCCGCCCTCGGCCAGCACGTGATTCGACCAGTTGACGAAGTCGGACAGGTCGGCAAAGGCGCGCGAAGTGATCACGTCGAATTTCTGCTGCACTTCCAACTGTTCCACGCGTTTCGTGTACACGGTCACGTTGCTCAAACCCAGTTCGGCCTTCACTTGCGTCAGGAATGCCGTCTTTTTATGCACCGTGTCGATCATCGACACCTTCACATCGGGCCGCGCGATGGCCAGCACCATGCCCGGCAAGCCGCCGCCGGCGCCCACGTCGAGCACGTTTTTCGCCTGCGCGAACGCCGGCACGGCGGCCAGCGAATCGAGCACGTGCAGGGTCAGCATCTGCAGCGGATCGCGCACCGACGTCAGGTTGTACACGCTGTTCCATTTGGCCAGCAAGGCCAGGTAATCGAGCAGTTTTTCCGTCTGATCCGCGCTCAGGTCCAGCCCCAGCGCGGCGATGCCTTCATTCAAAATCTGGGCCAATGCGGCCCGGTCAAACTGCTTCATTCAACAACCTCGTCCTTTAAAGTGGTGGTCTGCGCGGCACCGAAGCCGCGCTTTTTCAGGTGAACCAGCAGCAGCGAAATCGCCGCCGGCGTCACGCCGGAAATGCGCGAAGCCTGGCCCAGGGTTTCCGGGCGCTGCTTGTCGAGTTTTTGCCGCACTTCGACGGACAGCGCGCCGATGTCCAGGTAGTTGAAACCCTCTGGCAAGACCAGGTTTTCATAGTGTTCGTGGCGCTCGATTTCCTTGCTCTGGCGCTCGATGTAGCCCGCGTATTTGAGCTGGATTTCCACCTGCTCGCGCACGGCCGCGTCTTCCACGCCGGGGCCGGCCAGGGCCTGGCCTTCGATGCCCGTCATGCTCATCAAGGTGTCGTAGGCGACGTTCGGACGGCGCAGCAAGTCCGCCAGCGAATACTCGCGCTCGATGGCCTGGCCGACGATGCGTTCCGATTCGGCGGCCGCCAGGATGCGCGGGTTGACCCACGTGGAACGCAGGCGCTCGAGCTCGCGCGCCACCGCTTCGCGCTTCGTTTCAAACGCTTGCCACTGGGCGTCGCCCACGCAGCCCAGAGCGCGGCCGATTTCCGTCAAGCGCATGTCGGCATTGTCTTCGCGCAGGCTCAAACGGTACTCGGCGCGGCTGGTGAACATGCGGTACGGTTCCTGCACGCCCTGCGTGATCAGATCGTCGACCAGCACGCCCAGATAGGCCTCGGAGCGGCCCGGTACCCAGGCTTCCTTATCCTGCGTCAGCAAGGCCGCATTCAGGCCCGCCAGCATGCCTTGCGCGGCCGCTTCCTCGTAGCCCGTGGTGCCGTTGATCTGGCCGGCGAAGAACAGGCCGGCGACGGCCTTCGTTTCCAACGAGGCCTTCAAGCCGCGCGGGTCGAAGTAATCGTATTCGATGGCATAGCCGGGACGCAGGATGTGCGCGTTTTCCATGCCCTTCATCGATTGCACCAGAGCGATCTGCACGTCGAACGGCAAGCTCGTGGAGATGCCGTTCGGATAGAACTCATGCGTCGTCAAGCCTTCCGGCTCGAGGAAAATCTGGTGCGATTCCTTGCCCGAGAAACGGTGGATCTTGTCTTCGATCGAGGGGCAATAGCGGGGCCCCACGCCTTCGATGACGCCCGTATACATGGGGCTGCGGTCCAGGCCGGCGCGGATGATGTCATGCGTCTGGCTATTCGTGTGCGTGACCCAGCACGGCACTTGGCGCGGGTGCATGGCCGTATTGCCCATCACGGAAAAGACGGGCACGGGATCGAGGTCGCCCGGCTGCTCTTGCATCACGGAAAAGTCGATCGTGCGGCCATCGATGCGCGGCGGCGTGCCCGTTTTCAGGCGCCCCTGCGGCAGTTTCAGCTCTTTCAGGCGGGCCGACAAGGAGATGGCCGGCGGGTCGCCGGCACGGCCGGCCGAGTAGTTATTCAAGCCCACGTGGATCTTGCCGTCGAGGAAGGTTCCAGCCGTCAGCACGACGGCGCGCGCGAGAAACTTCAGGCCGATCTGCGTCACGGCGCCGACGACACGGTCGCCTTCGACGATCAGATCATCGACGGCTTGCTGGAACAGCCACAGGTTAGTCTGGTTTTCCAGGCGCGTACGGATGGCGGCCTTGTACAAAATACGGTCGGCCTGGGCGCGCGTGGCGCGGACTGCCGGGCCTTTCGAGGAATTCAGGATGCGGAACTGGATGCCGGACTCGTCGGTGGCGATCGCCATCGCGCCGCCCATGGCGTCGACTTCCTTGACCAGGTGGCCCTTGCCGATGCCGCCGATGGAAGGGTTGCACGACATCTGGCCCAGTGTCTCAATATTATGCGTGAGCAATAGCGTCTTCTGCCCCATGCGGGCGGAAGCGAGGGCCGCCTCGGTACCGGCGTGACCACCACCGACAACGATGACGTCGAATTCTGTAGGAAATAACATGATAAATAGGTAACAGTGCAAGTAAAAATGCGGGATGAGAGCTCCGATTATAGAGTCTTTTTGCAAGCGCAACCTTGCGCAGCGCATTTTTTGCTTAATTTTTACTCAGCAGGGGCAAGCCAACGACGATTTCTGTTTCACGTGGAACACGCAGCGTGGTCAGGCAGAGGGCTGCGGTGGCGTGAAATGTTTGCTACAATTGCCGTATCGTCCGCCAACGTGACCACGCCAGTGGCCAGCGGGACGAGCATCCAGGAGGACGGCCTCCCCCATCATGGGAACACACCGGGACGGCCCGCTCTGTATAAGGAGCCGCCATGGCCTGGATACTATTACTCATTGCCGGCATGTTTGAAGTCGTGTGGGCATACTCGATGAAACTTTCCGAGGGTTTCACCAAACTCACCCCCTCCGTTGTCACCATCGTCATGATGATCGCCAGCTTCGGCTTGCTGTCGCTGGCCATGCGCACCCTGCCCCTGGGCACGGCCTACACCATCTGGACGGGCATCGGCGCCGTCGGCGCCTTCATCGTCGGCATCGTCTTTCTGGGCGAGCAAGTCAACACCATGCGCGTGTGCGCCGCCGTCCTCATCGTGTGCGGCATCGTGCTGATGAAGCTGTCGTCCAGCCACTGAGAGGAATCCCCATGCTCCTCGAAAACTATTTTCCCGTTCTCCTGTTCATTCTGATCGGTATCCTCGTCGGCATCGTGCCCATGCTGCTGGGCCGCACGCTGGGTCCGCACAAGCCGGACCCGCAAAAACTGTCGCCGTACGAATGCGGCTTCGAAGCATTCGGCGACGCGCGCATGAAGTTCGACATCCGCTTCTACCTGGTGGCCATCCTGTTCATCCTGTTCGATATCGAGGTGATCTTCCTGATGCCGTGGGCGGCCAACGTCAATGAACTGGGCTTGCATGGTTTCTGGGCCGTCATGGGTTTCCTGGGCGTACTGACCATCGGCCTGGCCTATGAATGGAAACGCGGTGCGCTGGAGTGGGAATGAGCAAGCTGCTGTTGCTCAACCTGCTGATGGGCGCCGGCCTGGCCTATGCGGCCGTGCGCGAGTATCGGCAAGATGCGCGCACGTTCCGCGTGCTGGCGGCCGTCTCCAGCCTGTCGCTGCTCGTGAGCCTGGGGCTGGCCAGCCAGCTGCAAGACTAAACGGTTCCACGTGAAACATACGCGGAGCGCGAAAGCGGAGTAAGCTTGGCTTCTGTCCTTGCCGCCAGGAGTCTGCATGCCCGCCTTCCAGTTCCGCACCGTGCCGCACCTGATCGTTGAACCGGGCGCCGCCGCCCAACTGGGCGCGCATATCGCCCATCACTTCCCCACCGTCCGCCGCGCCCTGCTCGTCACCGATGCAGGGTTTCTGCGCACGGGTCTGGCCGATGCCCCTCTGCACAGCTTGCGCACGGCGGGCATCGACACCCATATTTTTTCCGACGTGCAAGCCGATCCGCCCGAAGCCATCGTGTTGGCAGGCGTGGCCCAGGCCCGGATGTTTCACGTGGAACTGATTATCGGCCTCGGTGGCGGCAGCTCGCTGGACGTGGCCAAGCTGATCGCCGTGCTGGTCCCCGGCCACCAGGAGCTGGCCCAACTGTATGGCATCGGCAATGTCCACGGCCAGCGCCTGCCCCTGGTGCAATTGCCGACCACGGCGGGCACGGGCTCGGAAGTGACGCACATCGCCATCGTCACCACGGGCGCCACCAGCAAGATGGGCGTGGTGGCGCCGCAACTGTATGCGGACCTGGCCATCCTCGACGCCAGCCTGACCCTGGGCTTGCCGCCCGCCGTGACGGCCGCCACCGGCATCGACGCCATGGTGCATGCGATCGAAGCGTACACCAGCCGCCTGCTGAAAAATCCCTTGTCCGACATGCTGGCCAGCCAGGCGCTGTCGCTGCTGTCCGCCAATCTGCTCACGGCCTGCCGCGATGGCAGCCACTTGCCGGCGCGCCAAGCCATGCTGCTGGGCGCCATGCTGGCCGGCCAGGCGTTTGCCAACGCCCCCGTGGCCGCCGTGCATGCGCTCGCCTATCCCATCGGAGGACTGTTCCACGTGCCACATGGCTTGTCGAATGCGCTGGTGCTGCCGCACGTGCTGCGCTTTAATCTGTCCCACGCGGCGCCCCTGTACGCGCAACTGGCAGCCATCGTGCAGCCCGGCATTACGGGCAGCGACGAGGCGCGGGCGAACGCCCTGATCGACGCCATGCAGGAGATTGCCTCGGCCACGGGCATCGCGCGCACCCTGCGCGAGGTGGGCATCGCGGCCAGCGACCTGGACCGACTGGCCGATGAAGCCATGCTGCAGACGCGCTTGCTGGGCAATAATCCCCGTCCCGTCACGCGCGGCGATGCGCGCGCCATCTATGCGGCCGCGCTGTAAGGCCATACGCTGTCAAGACATAAAAAAAGCCACGCATGGCGCGTGGCTAGCCTTGCGACCACGAGCAGCCGCTAGTTGGGAATATCCACCACCGTGCCCGTCACGCTGATGACATTGCCGGCCGCCGGCGTTGCCGCAAGGGCCGGCACGTTGACATTCGTGATCAGGGTCGACGCATCGGCGCGCGTCACCGTGCGCACCACCTGCGATGGCGGCAAGGCTTGCTTGGCGTTCAAGTGCGCATACATGGCGTCCAGCGCCCGGTTCAGGTACACGTGCAGGGGCACGATCAGGGTCGGCAAGGCGCTGCTGAAGGAATCGAAGTGGTTCGCGTTGGTCACCTCGATATAGCGCAGGCGGCTATTCGTCCCTTCCACCGCTGCGTTCAGCCCCAGATAAGCGCGCGAGGCGTGATTGACGGGAATCAAGGTGTCGCTGCGGCCATGCACGATGAGGGCCGGCTTGCCATTGAGTTTGCCCGTCGCCTGCACCTCGGCCATGCCTGCCCGCACGCGCACGCTTTGCGCGGCCAGCGTACCCTGCAAGTTGGCGTTGCTGACGGCATCGCGTCCCGTCGCCAGGCTGCGCAGGCACAGGAAGCCGTCGAGCGACTGGTCCGCCAGGCTGCTCGATGGCGAGACGCCGGCCGTGTACACCCTGGCGCCGCCCACGCTGTTTTCGTACACGACATTGCCCACGATGCCGCTCTGCGCGGCAAAGCTGACAGCCTTTTGCGCCGTGGTAAACGCGACCGGATTGCCGCTGAGATCCGTCTGCGCAAACGTGAAACCGCACACCTTATCGGTCACGGAGAATTTGCCGTAGGCATACGCATACGTGACGGCCACGAGGATATTCGTGCCCGCGTGCGCCGCCTGCAGCGGATCGGAATCCACTAACCAGCCATACGCGCGCAAGCGCTGTTTCGCGTCCGCCTGCTGCGCCGCCAAGTCGGCGCCGTTCAGCAAGCCCTTGGTCACCAGCGCCGTACAGCGTCCCGCATTGCCTGCCACGGAAGCGATGCACGGCTGGTACAGGGCGGCATAGGTGGCGTAGTCGAACAGCGCGCGGCCGGGATTGGCCACCACCGCCCCGCCCTGGCGCACGCTATAGGCAGTCGATGGCGCCGGCTGGACTTGCGGCTCGCTGGCCGCCACGCCGCCGATCAAGCCCTTGCTATCCTGTTCCGCCGCCAGCAAGGCCGAGCCGGCGCCGTTGGAAATGCTGGAGGCAATCGTGATCGTGTTCTTCGGCGTCAGCCGCACGACGCGCGAACTGCCGTCGCGGGCCAGCACGCCATAGCGTTCGTTCAACACGTAATACGCCATCTCGACCGCCTGCAGGGTGACCTTGCCCCAGTCCTTCTCGGGATTCTGCTGCGAGTGCGCATGCTTGAAGGCGATGCGGTTCGGGTTGGCGGCGGTCCAGGCCAGCCGGTCGGCATCGCTCAAGTCCGGCGCGAAGAGCGCATTCTTGCCGGCGGCCACCCTGCCCGCGCGCACGCCGTTCTGCAGGTTGACGCTGTCGTCCTCGAATACATACAGGCCCGTGCCGGAGCCCTTGTCGGCATACGCCACGGCGCAGCCCTTTTTCAGCCCCCATTCGCCCGAGCTGCCGATGGCGCCGTAAATGCCGCGCGAGCCGCTGGACGTGCCCGTGACGATGCAGGCATGGTCCGGGTCGAAGCTGGCCGGCACCTGCACCATCAAGGTGACATTCTTCTTGCCCGTGCCATCATCGGCATACGCGATGTATTCGCTGCCGGCGATCAGGCCCTCGCCCGTGCCCACGTTCCCGGACGCATCCACGTTCGGTCCGTACAAGGTGCCGTAGCCGCTGTTGGCGGCAATGTCGAGCACGGCGCGGTAATTGGCGTAGATCGCATTGCGGCGCAATTCGACCGGCGTCGGCTGCTCCGTATTCGCATACGCGGGAGTCGCTCCCGCCAGCCCCGTCTTGCCCAGGCCGGCCGTCAGCAGATCGTTCGTCTTGCCGTCGTAGTCGGTCCGCGTGATGGTGCCCAGGTAGCCCGGTATCTGGTTCCGTTCTTCCGGTGCATGATTGCTGCCGCAGGCTGCCAACGCCAGCAGGGTGCACAGGCTGCTCCCCGCGCGCGTGATCGTCGTTTGCATGGTGGTTCTCTCCGTTAAGGTAACAGTGGACGCACAATGAAAAACGCCGGACGATCCGTCCGGCGTTGCTTGAAAATCAGACAGCGGCTTTGGCTGGCCTGCCGCCGAAGCGCGCGATGGCTTCGCCGACGATGCCGCGCCGGAACATCAGCACGCAGATGACGAAGATCACGCCGGTCACCATGCCCACCGATTCGCCCAGGGTGCCGAACCACTCGATGCCCGTGTGCGTGGCCAGGTAGGTGCCGACATCGCCCAGCTTGTTCTCCAGCGCGATGATCAGCACGGCGCCGAGGATGGGGCCGGACAAGGTGCCCATGCCGCCCACCAGTGTCATCAGCACGACCAGGCCCGACATGCCCCAGTACACGTCGGTGAGGGTTTCAAAGCCCAGCACCAAGGTCTTGGTGGCGCCGGCCAGCGCGGCCAGCGAAGCGGACAGCACGATGGCCATCAGCTTGTACTTGTTGACGTCATAGCCCAGCGAGATGGCGCGCGGTTCGTTTTCCTTGATCGCCTTGAGCACTTGTCCGAACGGCGAGTGGATGGTGCGCACGATCAGGGCGAAGCCGGCGACAAAAATCGCCAGCACGACGTAGTACAGGACGGTGTCATTGCCCAGGTCTATCGTGCCCAGCAAGGTTCCACGTGGAACACCCTGCAAGCCATCCTCGCCCCCCGTGAACGGCAGGCGCAAGGCCAGGAAGTACACCATCTGCGCCAGCGCCAGGGTGATCATCGTAAAGTAGATGCCCTGGCGGCGGATCGCCAGGCCGCCGATCACCAGGCCCAGCAAGGCGCCCGTGACGACGCCGGCCAGCAATCCCAGTTCCGTTGGCCAACCCCAGGTGCGCAGCGCATAGCCGGTGACATAGCCGGCGCCGCCGAAGAAGGCCGCGTGGCCGAACGACAGCAAGCCCGTGTAGCCGATCAGCAAGTTGAAAGCGCAGGCAAACAGGGCAAAGCACAGCAACTTCATCAGGAAGACGGGATAGCCGTAAAACGGGGCCGCCAACGCCAGCAGCAAGGCAATGGCGTAGCCTACATTCTTATTCATCGTGGTAGCTCCAATACATGACTGATGAGGATTACTTTTCTTTGCCGAACAGGCCGGCGGGACGCAGCAGCAGCACGATGACCATCACCACGAACACCACGGTAGCCGAGCCTTCCGGGTAGAACACGCGGGTCAGGCCCTCGATCACGCCCAGGCCCAGGCCCGTCAGGATGGAACCCATGATGGATCCCATGCCGCCAATCACCACCACGGCAAACACGACGATGATCAGGTTCGAGCCCATCAGCGGCGAGACCTGGATGATGGGCGCCGCCAGCACGCCGGCGAAACCGGCCAGGGCCACGCCGAAGCCGAACGTCAACGTCACCATCAGCGGCACGTTGATGCCGAACGCTTCCACCAGTTTCGGGTTTTCCGTGCCGGCCCGCAGGTAGGCGCCCAGCTTGGTTTTTTCGATGACGAACCAGGTCGCCAGGCAGACGGAAAGCGAGGCGATGACCACCCAGGCGCGGTAGTTCGGCAGGATCATGAAACCGAGGTCCGTCGCGCCGGCCAGCGCTTCGGGCACGGCATACGGCTGGCCCGAGACGCCATAGAAGGAACGGAACACGCCTTCCATGATCAGGGTGATGCCGAAGGTCAGCAGCAAGCCATACAGGTGGTCGAGTTTATACAGCCAGCGCAGCATGGTCTTTTCGATCAGGATGCCGACCAGGCCGACGAGGATAGGGGCGATGACCAGCATGGCCCAGTAATTGATGTCGAAATAGCTGAGGCCCATCCAGGCCAGGAAGGCGCCCATCATGTACATGGCGCCGTGCGAGAAATTAATCACATTCAGCAAGCCGAAGATGACGGCCAGACCGAGGGACAACATGGCATAGAACGAGCCGTTGACGAGACCCAGCAGCAGCTGGCTCATCATCGCTTGTATTGGAACGCCGAAAATTTCCATGGCATCACAGTATAAAAAGCACCGCCGGGTAGCGGTGTGGTATCAAGGGAAACGCGCCACCGCAAACGGGAGCGGCGGCGCAAGGCGAACCCTGCGGGCGAAGCGTGCAGGACAGAGCACCCGCGCAGCGGCGGGCACCCTGTAGAGAGTGCTACAGCATTACTTCCACAGCGAACACTTCGACTCGGCCTTGGTCACATACGCTTGCGCGCCGGGCACGGTGGCGACCACCTTGTAGTAATCCCATGGGTACTTCGACTCGGACGGTTTCTTGACTTCCATCAAATACATATCGTGCACCATGCGGCCATCGGGACGCACTTCGCCATTCTGGGTAAACATGTCGTTGATCTTGGTCTTTTTCAGATAGGCCATGACCTTCTCGGTGTCGTCCGTGCCCAGCGCCTTGACGGCTTTCAGGTAGTTCGCCGCGGCCGAATAGTCGGCCGCCTGCAGCATCGACGGTTCCTTCTTCATCTTGGCGAAATAGCGTTTCGACCAGGCGCGCGTCTCCGCATTCAAGTCCCAGTACCAGCCGTCCGTCAGGTACATGCCCTGCGTCAAGTTCAAGCCCAGCGAATGGATATCATTGATGAAGATCAGCAAGCCGGCCAGCTTCATCGATTTCGTCAGGCCAAACTCGTTGGCCGCCTTGATGCTGTTGATGGCGTCGCCACCGGCATTGGCCAGGCCGAGGATTTGCGGTTTTGCCGCTTGCGCCTGCAGCAGGAAGGACGAGAAATCGGAAGCGCCCAGCGGATGCTTGACGCTGCCCAGCACCTTGCCGCCGGCCGCCTTGACGACCTCGGCTGTGTCTTTTTCCAGCGAATGGCCAAACGCGTAGTCGGCCGTCATGAAATACCAGTTCTTGCCGCCCTGCTTGACGATGGTGCCGCCCGTGCCGCGCGCCAGCGCCACCGTGTCATACGCGTAATGCACGGTGTACGGCGTGCATTCCTCATTCGTCAGGCGCGACGAACCGGCGCCGATGGCGATGAAAATTTTCTTCTTTTCCGCCGCCACCTTGGCCATGGCCAGGCTGGCGCCGGAATTGGTGCCGCCGATCAGCATGTCGACACCCTGCTGGTCGAACCATTCGCGCGCCTTCGAGGCGGCGATGTCAGCCTTGTTTTGATGGTCGGCAGAAATGAATTCCACTTTTTTGCCGGCCAGCACGACGCCGGCATCGGCGATCGCCATCTTGATGGCTTCCGCGCCCCCTAAGCCGTCGACGTCGGAATACACGCCCGACATGTCGGAAATAAAACCGATCTTGATGGTGTCGCCCGATACCTGGGCGTGCGCGGCGCTGGACAAGCCCAGGGCGCAAAGAGTGGCGGTGGCAATGGCGATAGCGTTACGTTTCATAGTGTCTCCGTTGGGATTATTGTTTGCTATTCAGTCGATTGCTGGACGATGACGAGTACAACAGACTACATGGGGACTACACGCCAAGCAGCTCGGTCAATACCGGCATCTTGGCCTCCAGTTCGGATGCAGCAAAAGTCTCGACGATCTGACCGTGCTCCATCACATAAAACCGGTCCGCCAGCGGCGCGGCAAACCGGAAATTCTGTTCCACCATGACGATGGTGTAACCCTTTGCTTTCAGGGTGGTGATCATGCGCGCCAAGCCTTGCACGATGACGGGCGCCAGGCCTTCGGAAATTTCATCGAGCAGCAGCAAACGCGCGCCCGTGCGCAGGATGCGCGCCACGGCCAGCATCTGCTGTTCCCCGCCCGACAGGCGCGTGCCCTGGCTGTGGCGGCGTTCCTGCAAGTTCGGGAACATGGCGTAGATTTCCTCCACCGACATGCCCTTCTCGCCGCTGGCCAGGGTCGGCGGCAGCAACAGGTTTTCCTCCGTCGACAGCGAGGAAAAAATGCCGCGCTCTTCAGGACAATACCCGATGCCCAGGTGGGCGATTTTGTGCGTGGCCAAACCTATCGCTTCGACGCCGTTGACTTTGATGGAGCCCGTGCGCGCGCCCGTCAGCCCCATGATGGCGCGCAAGGTGGTGGTGCGGCCGGCGCCGTTGCGGCCCAGCAAAGTCACCACCTCGCCCTGCTCCACTTTCAGGTTCACGTCGTGCAGGATGTGCGATTCGCCATACCAGGTGTGCAGTTGTGCAATTTCCAGCGCGGGTGCGCTGCCATTCGCTCGTGTCGCCATCAATGCGCCCCTTCCAGTTCCGCGTGGGTGGTGCCCATGTACGCTTCCATCACTTGCGGATTGCGCGACACTTCCGCGTAACTGCCTTCGGCCAGCATGGCGCCGCGCTGCAGGACGGAAATCTTGTCGCAGATGCCGGAAACCACGCTCATATTGTGTTCCACCATCAAAATCGTGCGGCCAGCCGACACTTTTTTGATCAATTCCGTCACGCGGTGCACGTCTTCATGGCCCATGCCTTGCGTCGGTTCGTCGAGCAGCATCATTTCCGGCTCCATCGCCAGGGTGGTGGCAATTTCCAGCGCCCGCTTGCGGCCGTACGGCATGTCGACCGTGATGGTGTCCGCGAATTCCGTCAGGTCGACTTCGGCCAGCAAGGCCATGGCGCGGTCGTTGAGCTGGTTCAATGCCCGTTCGCTTTGCCAGAAGTGAAACGAGGTGCCGAGCTGGCGCTGCAAGCCGATGCGCACATTTTGCAGCACGGATAAATGCGGGAAGACGGCGGAAATCTGGAAGGAACGGATCACGCCCATGCGCGCGATCTGGGCCGGCTTGGCGGCCGTGATATCTTTCCCATTGAACAGGATCTGTCCGGAAGTGGGGACCAGGAATTTGGTGAGCAAGTTGAAACACGTGGTCTTGCCGGCGCCGTTCGGACCGATCAAGGCGTGGATATGGCCCCGCTCTACCTTCAGGTTCACGTCGCTCACAGCGGTGAATCCCTTGAATTCCTTGGTCAAATTTCTTGTTTCCAAGATTACGTTTGACATCGTGTCTCCTAGTTGTACTTTTTGTACTACTTAGTCATTTTTATAATACACAACTTAAATTTAACGCACAATACAGTATAACTACGGGGATTTTTCGCCGGCCCGAATGGCGCAAACTCGCACGCTTGCCCGGCTATTTCCAGGCCGCGTGTATCATTTGCGCCGCTTTTTCCGCGATCATCACGGTGGGCGAGTTCGTATTACCAGAAGTAATGTACGGCATGATGGAAGCGTCGACGACACGCAAACCAGCCACGCCGATCACGCGCAAAGTGCTGTCGACAACGCTGGATGGATCGCTGGCCAGGCCCATGCGGCAGGTACCGACCGGGTGAAAGATGGTGGTGCCGATCTGGCTGGCCGCCTGCGCCAGTTCTTCCTGGCTCTGGAATTGCACGCCGGGCTTGTATTCCTGTGGCGCAAACTTACTTAACGCCGGCGCGGCAGCGATGGCCCGCGTCAGGCGCAAGGCGTCCGCCGCCACGGCGCGGTCCTGCTCGGTACTCAGGTAATTGGGCACGATCTTCGGCGCCGCATAACTGTCGCCCGACGCGATATGCACGTGGCCGCGCGAGGTGGGGCGCAGATTGCACACGCTGGCCGTAAACGCGGGAAAAGAGTGCAGCGGTTCGCCGAATTTATCCAGCGACAGCGGCTGCACGTGATATTGCAGGTTCGGCGTGGCTTGCTGCGGATCGGACTTGGCAAACGCTCCCAGCTGCGACGGCGCCATCGACATGGGCCCGCTCTGGAACAGCGCATATTGCAAGCCGATCTGCATTTTTCCCACGATATTGCTGGCCATCACATTCAAGGTTTTCACGCCCTGCACCTTGTAAACCATGCGCAGCTGCAAATGATCCTGCAAATTGCCGCCCACGCCAGCCGCATCGAGCACCGGCACAATCCCATGCTGCTGCAGCAAGGCGGCCGGGCCGATGCCGGACAATTGCAGCAATTGCGGCGAACCGATGGCGCCCGCCGTCAGCAGGGTTTCCCGCCGGGCCGTCGCCTGCCACTGCGTGCCGCCGCCCGTAAACACGATGCCCGCGCAGCGCGGTCCCGCGTCCGTCGTTTCCAGCAACAGACGTTCCACGTGGCAGCCCGTCATGATGGTCAGGTTCGGGCGGCGCGATGCCGGTTTCAAGAACGCTTTCGAGGTATTCCAGCGGATGCCGCGGCGCTGATTGACGTCGAAATATGCGCTGCCGCTATTGTCGCCGCCATTGAAATCGCTGGTTTTCGGGATGCCGACCTGCTGCGCCGCATCGCGGAATGCATTCAGGATATCCCAGGACAGCCGCTGTTTTTCCACGCGCCACTCGCCGCCCACACCGTGGTTTTCCGAGGCGCCGCCGTAGTAATCCTCGCTTTGTTTAAAGAGCGGCAAGACCTTGTCCCAGCGCCAGGAAGCGTCGTCCGTCAGGTCGGCCCAGTGGTCGTAATCGCCGGCCTGGCCGCGCATGTAGATCATGCCGTTGATGGAAGAGCTGCCGCCCAGCACTTTTCCGCGTGGATAGATCAGGCTGCGCCCGCCCAGGCCCGCATCCGCCTGCGTGGAATACAGCCAGTCCGTGCGGGGATTGCCGATGCAATGCAGATAGCCGACGGGGATGTGGATCCACACGTAATCGTCCTTGCCGCCCGCTTCCACGAGCAAAACGTTGGCGTCCTTGTCGCGCGTGAGCCGGTTGGCCAGCACGCAACCTGCCGTGCCGCCGCCCACGATGATGTAGTCGTATTCGCCTGCCGATTCCAATGAAGCTCCTTTCGGTATGCCATCAAGCTGTCGCGCGGCGTGTCTCCCCGCCGCGTCCCTGTACCAGAGTCTGTCTTTCTTCATGCATGCATGGCTGCTGAGCCGCCTTGAGATTACCACCAGTGCCGGGCCAGGGCGACATTAATCGTGGCCCGCGATACGGCCGAGCGTCACGGCAAGCTCAAAAACAGGGTCGCCAAGCTGTGGATAACCGTATGGATATCCACAGGTACGATATGTGCGTAAACGAAAATTTTTTTGGACGCCTTTTTTTTATCCCAAAACCATCCCCGGCAGATACAACCCTTACTCAGCGTTTATCCGTACGCCAAGCGATTGTTTACAAGGATAAATCCGGACTTATCCACAGAAGATGCCGCCGTTAACTACTATTACTATTCTTGTATACGAACTTGTTAAGGTAAACCCGACAACGCACGCTTTGCCTGTCCTTCGCCTTCGAGAACGTTGACAAGCCTCTCTTCAAAAAAACAGACGCGCCTCTTTGACTGACAAAAAAAAATCCAGCCAACAACTGAGCAACGAAAACCGGCACGGCCGGCATCACGCGCACAGCATTGCCAAACCGTTTTGCAAAATGGAAACGTCAACAGGCTTGAGCAGGCAGCGTGCCAGCAAGCGGTTCGATGTAGAAAAGAGGGGGAATTTGAGACGATTGTGGATAAGTCACTTGATATCCACAGGATGACTTGTGAGTAAACACGAAGTTATGCGCAGGCCCGCATTTTATACAATTTTGCTCCTCGCGTGATACAGCGATTATGCACGCTTTATTTTGCGCGTAAACGATTGATCCTGTTGAAAAAAAGCGACTTATCCACAGAAAAAAACGCGTTTACTATTACTACTATTTTTATATATAGATCTATTGTAAACCGACAAAAAAAGCGGAAGTCCGGGGATATTTCCAAAAAGCATGCAAAAACCGCTAAAAAAAAAGCCAACGGCGACATCGCGAGCCACTGCCAAACCGTCTTCCAGGAATCACCTGGATGCCAAGGTTCATGAAAGAACAACGCTCGTGGTTGCTCAACCAGGATTGCCAGGCAAGGATCAAGGCAAACGAAACACGTCAAACATGCCACTACAGCAAGAAAATCCGTGATTTTTGCTTGCTGCTGTGGATAAGTGCCTGCATATCCACAGGATGAGATGTGGGAAAAGTCGATCTTTGTCCACAGCCCGATTTTTATCCCAAACAAGTCCTCCGTAGATACAATGCTTGTGCGCCTACTTTTTTGTGCGCCAAGTCGATGATTTTTATACGGTATACCGACTTATCCACAAAAAAATGGCCGTTTACTATCACTACTATTTTTATGTATACATCTTTATTTAAAACACAGAGACAAACGCGAACGATGGAAAAGTCACCGAAATAGCTGTTTTCACCCTGTAAACCGTTTGGCAATCCAAAAAACCTGTAAAAACAGCATGAATTCACACAAAAAAATGCGTTTAGGCATCATCAGTGCCTTGCACGAAGAACAGCAAGGGCTGGTAGAAGCCATGCAAGGCCCCCAGAGGCGTTCGCACGGCATGCGCGACTACACCCTGGGAACCCTGTGGAATATTGACGCTGTGTGCGTCCTGTCGCGTCTGGGCAAGGTTGCCGCCGCCATGACAGCTTCTATCCTTGTGGAAAAGTACGGAGTTACCCACATCGTCTTCACCGGCGTGGCCGGCAGTGGGGATAAACACGTGAAAGTCGGCGATATCGTCGTGGCCGAAGCACTGTTGCAGCACGATATGGACGCCCGTCCCCTGTTTCCCCGCTTCGAAGTGCCGCTGACGGGACTGCAGCGCTTTGCCACAGACCTTGAACTGAGCACGCAACTGGCTGCCGCGGCGGAAGATTTCCTGCGTGACGATGTGTCCAGCGTGCTCAAGGCGGCGGATATTGCGCAATTCCGTCTGCAACACGCGCAAGTGCACCGCGGCCTGATCGCCAGCGGCGACCAGTTCATCAGCAGCGCCGCGCATATGAACCAGCTCAAAGTTGATATCCCCGACCTGCTGGCCGTCGAAATGGAAGGCGCCGCCGTGGCGCAAGTGTGTTTTGAACTGGGCGTGCCGTTTACGGTCATGCGCACCATTTCCGACAACGCCAACGAAGAGGCGGCCGTCGACTTCATGCGTTTCGTGCAAACCGTCGCTTCGCCGTACGCGTTGACGGTGATCCAGCAGCTGTGCCAGCGCCTGGCTAACTGATTTTTCAGCTAGCGTGCATAAAAAAAGGGCAGAACCACTGGTTCCGCCCTTCTTATTTCAAAACAAAATAATCTGAAAAATGTTCAGGGCTAGGCGCCTTGCCGCAGGCAGTACGAATGTACGGCCAGGCAAGGCAACAACGCCCTGGACTTTTTCTCGGGTTCCTTTAGACGCTGAGCATCATCAGGCTGGCGTTACCGCCGGCCGCCGTCGTATTCACGCACAGCGCCCGCTCAGCGACCAGGCGCCACAGGGGGATGACACCCTCTTGCGTGGTGGCGATGGTGCCCACCAGGGCCCCTTCCCGTGCCGCCAGCAGCGGTTTGAGCTGGCCATCGAGGCAAGGCTCGATCATGGCGATCTGGAAATCATGCTTGACGGACTCCAGGCTGCTGACGACCTGGATGCGGTCCTTCAGCGCGGCCGGCAAGTCGCCGGGGATCAGATCCGGCGCTTGCGCCAGCACGAGGGCCTGGTTACCGGTGGCCAGCACGGCTGCCAGCTGGTTCATCAGCGTGCCGGACGTTGCTGCCGCGCACAGGATCGTGCCGCGCGCGGCAAAACTGAGGGTATTGCGCTCGCCCGTCGGGCCTGGCAAGACGGTGGTGCTGCCCAGCAAGGTGGTGCGCGCATAGTCCTGCGCCAGTTGCTGCACCTGGTCGTGGCCATGCATCTTCGCCCACACGGTGAGCGCATCGAGGGCCGGTGGCGCCTGGCGCTGGTGCTGCGCGCCGGCTGGCGCATTGCGCTGCAAGCGTTTCAGGTACAAAGGGCCGCCCGCCTTGGGGCCGGTGCCGGACTTGCCTTCGCCGCCGAACGGTTGCACGCCGACGACGGCGCCGACGATGTTGCGGTTCACATAAATATTGCCCACGTGCGCGCGCTTGGTGATGAAATCGATGGTTTCATCGATGCGCGTATGGATGCCCAGGGTCAAGCCGTAACCGCTGTCATTGATCGACTGCACCAGTTGCGGCAGCTCGGCCCGCTTGTAGCGGATCACGTGCAGCACGGGGCCGAAGACTTCCTGCGTCAATTGCGCCAGCGACTTGATTTCCAGCACGGTCGGGGCGACAAACGTGCCTTTGACGGTCGGCAAATCGAGCGAATAATGGTCGATGGCCATGGTTTTCATCTTGTTGATGTGCGCCAGCAAGTTACCTTGCGCTTCCGCATCGATGACGGGACCGATATCCGTGGCCAGGCGGTCAGGATTGCCAACGCGCAATTCCTGCATGGCGCCTTTCAGCATGTGGATGGTCTTGTCGGCGATTTCCGTTTGCAGGAACAGCACGCGCAAGGCCGAGCAGCGCTGGCCGGCGCTGTCGAAGGCGGACGACATCACGTCCTGCACCACTTGCTCCGGCAAGGCGGACGAATCGACGATCAGGGCATTCTGGCCACCCGTTTCGGCGATCAGGGGAATGTCGATGCCTTCGGCCACGGCACGCGCGGTCAAGTTGCGGTTGATCAATTGCGCCACTTCCGTCGAGCCCGTGAAAATCACGCCTTTGACGCGCGTGTCATTGCACAGGCCGGCGCCGACGATCTCGCCGCTGCCGGGCAAGAATTGCAGCGCGCCGCGCGGCACGCCCGCCGCATGCAGCAATTGCACGGCGCGGTGGGCAATCAGCGGCGTTTGCTCGGCCGGCTTGGCCAGCACCACGTTGCCCGCCGCCAGGGCGGCGGCCAGCTGGCCCGTAAAGATGGCCAATGGGAAATTCCACGGGCTGATGCAGGTGACGGGCCCCAGCGCCAGGGTATTCGGCGCGTGTTCCACCTGCGCCGCGTAGTAGCGCAGGAAGTCGACGGCTTCGCGGATTTCCGCGATCGCGTTCGGCAGGGACTTGCCCGCTTCGCGCACGGCCAGGGCCATCAGCTCGATATGGTGTTCCTCGAACAGGTCGGCCGCGCGCAACAACGCTTGCGCGCGGAGCGACGGTTCCGTCGTTTGCCAATCCATGGCGAAGGCGCTGGCGCTGGCCAGGGCCGTTTCCACGTCGGCTTGACCGGCTTCCATGACCTTGCCCACGACGTCGTCGTGCTGGGCCGGGTTGTGCAGCATGTGCGTGGGGCCGTTCAGGCTGACGGCGCCATCGATCAGCGGCGCCGCTTGCCACGTCTGTTGCTGCGCCAAGCCCGTGGCCAGGGTGCGCAAGGTATCTTCATTTGACAGGTCCAGGCCGGCCGAGTTCCTGCGTTCGCTGCCAAACATGTCCAGCGGCAACGGAATCGACGGGTGCGGCAAGCCGCCCTGCAGGCGCGCCTGTTCCAGCGGATCGCGGATCAGGCTATCGATGGCCACGCTTTCGTCGACGATCTGGTTGACGAAGGACGAGTTGGCGCCGTTTTCCAGCAGGCGGCGCACCAGGTAGGCCAGCAGGGTTTCATGCGAGCCGACGGGGGCGTAGATGCGGCACGGCTTGTCGAGGTTGTCGGGGCCGACGACCTGGTCGTACAAGGTTTCTCCCATGCCGTGCAGGCACTGGAATTCGTAGTCGGTGATGCCGTCGCGTTTCGCCCACGTGTAGATGGTCGACAGGGTTTGCGCGTTGTGCGTGGCAAACTGTGGATAGATCAGGCTGCTGGCTGCCAGCAGTTTTTGCGCACACACGAGGTAAGAGACGTCCGTGTAGACCTTGCGCGTGTAGACGGGATAGCCTTCCTGGCCGTCGACTTGCGCGCGTTTGACTTCCGCATCCCAATACGCGCCCTTCACCAGGCGCACCATGAACTTGCGGCCGCTGCGGCGCGCCAGGTCGATCAGGAAATCGATGGCGAACGGGCAACGCTTCTGGTACGCCTGCACCACGTAGCCGATGCCGTCGAAGCCGGCCAAATCGGCATCAAAGGCCAGTGCTTCCATCAGGTCGAGCGACAGTTCCAGGCGGTCCGTCTCTTCCGCATCGATGTTGAAGCCGATGTTGTACTGTTTGGCCAGCAACAGCAGCGCTTTGACTTTCGGCAACAATTCTTCCAGGACGCGGGCGCGCTGGGCGCGGCTGTAGCGCGCGTGCAGGGCCGACAGTTTCACGGAAATGCCGGGGCCGTTGCGGATGCCGCGGCCGTTCGAGGCCTTGCCGATGGCATGGATCGCCGTCTCGTACGAGGCGTAGTAGTTGGCCGCGTCCTGCTGCGTCAGGGCCGCCTCGCCCAGCATGTCGTACGAGTAGCGGTAGCCGCGCGTTTCGTTGTCGCGGCTGTTCTTCAACGCTTCTTCGATGGTCTGGCCCGTCACGAACTGGTTGCCCAGCATGCGCATGGCCAGGTCGACGCCCTTGCGGATCAGCGGTTCGCCGCCTTTGGCGATGAGCTTGGTCATGGCCGAACCGAGGCCCGATTCGCTGCTGGTACTGACCAGTTTGCCCGTGATCAGCAAGCCCCAGGTGGCCGCGTTGACGAACAGCGACGGCGATTCGCCCAGATGTTTCTTCCAGTCGCCCTTGCTGATTTTGTCGGCGATCAGACGGTCGGCCGTTTGACTGTCGGGTATACGCAACAGCGCTTCAGCCAGACACATCAATGCAACACCCTCTTCCGACGATAGCGAGAACTCGTGCATCAGTGCATCGACGCCGGAGGCGCGTGTGCGTTTTTGGCGCACGTTCGAGACCAGGCGGTGCGCCAGGGCTTGCCCTTCGGCTATCGTTTCGGTGCTGCTGGGGCGGACTTGTTGCAACAGCCACTGCACGGCGGAAACCTCATCGCGCCTATAGGCGGCGGTGACGGCGGCGCGTTGTGGTGTCGCTTCGGGCAGGATTTCTGCCTGGAACGCAGCAAAAGGAATCGGGGTAAAAGCCGAGGGGCCTGCAGGGTGCATAAGTGCTCTTTACAAGGAAAAGGGGACGAAAACTGACGTAATTCTTGCTCTTTTTTGGTGCAAAAAAATACAGAAAGTCGGACGTTAAGATGATTCGATTGTAAAGGGGATTCTTATGGATTAATTCTGGTAATACAGGGGACTAGCAATAGATAGTTTTTGATGCGACAATTTAACCAAATAATATTAATTTGGGGGTGATGGTAATGCTGGACAAGATCAGTAAGAAAATCTTGATGGAATTGCAGAGCGATGGACGCATCAGCAATGTGGAGCTGGCCGCGCGCGTGAACCTGTCGCCGGCCGCCTGCCTGGAGCGCGTGCGCAAGTTGCACGAATCCGGTTACATCATGGGCTATACGGCCCAGTTGAACCCGCAGCTGCTCGACGTGTCGCTGCTGGTCTTCATCGAAGTGGTGCTCGATCGCACGACACCGGAAGTGTTCGACGCCTTCAAGCATAGCGTACAAATCATTCCAGAGGTACTGGAATGTCACATGGTGGCCGGCGGTTTCGATTACCTGGTCAAGGCGCGCGTCAAGGACATGGCCGCCTACCGCGAATTCCTGGGCAAGACGCTGTTGCAGAAAGGTGTGCGGGAAACCCACACTTATGCCGTCATGGAAGAGGTCAAAAACACGACCAAATTGCCAATTAAGTGACCCTGGTGTAGCCGCCCCACTTTTCTGATTGAGCTATCGGAACAAATGTTGTAGGGTAGAACTACAATTCTGCTATCCGGTAGCCGCCTGAAACGCCGCGCAGACGGTCACTTCAGGGTGCAAAGTGGGCAATCGTGCCCACCCGCATACGGTTACGGCACGTCCCCGCGGGGGCGTGACGGGTTCGCGCAGCGGGGGACAAATGAAGCAGTTGCAGCATCAGCTGGTGCGTTTCTTTGTATTCACGATCCTGGCCATGGCCGTCGCCTGTTGCCTGGCCTATCTGTTGTTGCTCTCGGGCGGCGACCATCCCTATCTGATTGCCTGCGTGGCCGCCGCCATCGGCGCCGCGCTGCTGGCGTTTGCCGGCCGTCCGCGCGGCGAGCCGGGCTTGCACCAGTTCGCCGATACGGTGGGCAACGCCATCGATGCCATCATGATCGGCGCGGCGGAAACCTCGTATTTTGTCGATTCCGTCAAACAGAAGGTGGAACTCGATGTCCGCACGGCCAGCGACATCGCCGACAGCTCCGTACAAAATGCCGCGATGACGGAAAAGATCGCCGCCAATGCGGAACGGGCCGCCAAGGTGGCCGCCGGCGTGCGCGTGGAAAGCGTGGCGGCGCGCGCCGAAGTGGACCAGGGCTTGCAGCGCATCAATAACGCACGCGAGGAAGCGCAAGGCGCTTCCAGCAACATGCTGAGCTTGCAGGAAAAATCCAAACGCATCACGGGCTTTACGGAAGCCATTTCCGATATTTCCGCGCGCACCAACTTGCTGGCGCTGAACGCCGCCATCGAGGCGGCGCGCGCCGGCGAACATGGGCGCGGTTTTGCCGTGGTGGCCGGGGAAGTGCGGCAATTGGCGCAGCGCACCAAGGAAGCTTCCGATGAAATCAGCGTGATGGTGCGCGAAATCAATGAACAGTCGGAAAAAGCCGCACGCGGCATGAGTTCGCTGGCGGCCGGCGTCACGGAAGCGGCGCGCAATGTGCAAAGCGTGCACGCCTCGCTCAGCCATATAGAGCAGTCATCGGGCGAGTCCGAGGACGAGATCGGGAAAATCGCCCGCGCCTCGCGCGAACACGTCGAGACGACGCAAGTGATCGCCGACGCCATCGGGCAAATCCGCGACAGCATGCTGTCGACGAATGCCGAATTGCCGCGCGCCACGCAGTCGGCCATGGCCCTGGCCGAGCGGGCTGAAGTGATCGCCGGCGCCCTGGGCGAATCGAGCGTGGCCACGCCGCACGACGAGATCCGCGAGGCGGCCCAGCGCGCCGCGCGCGACGTGGGCAAACTCTTCGAGCAAGCGATCGCCTCGGGGCGCATCACGCGCGACGCCCTGTTCGACCGCCATTACCGCCCCATCCCGAATACCAATCCGCCCAAGCACAACACGAAATTCGACGCGTTCACGGACAAGGTGCTGCCCGACTTGCAGGAAGGCGTGCTGGCGGCATTGCCCCACCTGGCGTATGCGGGCGCCGTCGACAACAATGGATATTTTCCAACGCACAACAAGAAGTTTTCCCAGCCGCTGACGGGCGATTACGCCACCGATATCGTGAATAACCGCACCAAGCGCATTTTCAGCGACCGCACGGGCAAGCGTTGCGGCAGCAACACCAAGGCGTTCCTGTTGCAGACCTATAAACGCGACACGGGCGAGGTCATGCACGATTTGTCCGTGCCCATCCACGTCGAGGGCAAGCACTGGGGCGGTTTCCGGATCGGTTACCGCTCCAGCAGCCACGCATGATGAACATCTGATTAAATCTACTGCGCGTCGTAATTTGCGGCTTGCGATGCTCACTGTGCTTGAGCACAGTTCCGCTTCTCGGCCACAACTTACTTCCGCTCGCTACGATTTTCTCAGACGTTCGTGCCGCTAATGTTTTTCACTCGACATGCGGTTTCGGCGCCACGCCGCCGCCGGCCGCCGTGGCCGTGCGCAGGGTGGGCGTGTTCATGCTTTCCAGGTGATTGCGCAGCCATTTGTGGGCGGGGCTGCGGGCGTCGCGCTCGTGCCACAGCATGTCCAGGTGGACGGCTGGCAAGGTCAACGGCAAATCCTTGTACAGCAGCGATTCCGTCATGCCCGTCGAGGCGATCAAATGGCGCGGCAAGACCGTGATCAGGTCGGAATTGGCGACGACTCTTCCGGCCGTGAAGAACTGGTTGACCGTCAACAAGATGCGCCGTTCGCGGTGGATCTGCGACAGCGCCTCGTCGATCAAGCCATGCGCGCGGCCGGAAAAGCTCACCAATAAATGGTTGGCCGCGCAGTAGTTATCCAGGGTCAATTCCTTGTCGGCCAGCGGATGGCCGCGCCGCATCACGCACACATACTTGCCGGAATACAGGCGCTCGTGGCGGATGGGCGAACCCGTTTCGCTGGACAATTGCGCCGCCACGCCGGGAAAGAAGCCCACGGCCAGGTCGATGTCGCCGCGCAGCAGCATCGGGCGCGGTTCGCGCGTGGTCAGCGGCATCATGCGCACGTTGACGCCGGGCGCTTCCCGTTCGATCGAGCGCATCAGCGAAGGCAGCCAGAACGCGGCCGTCGCATCGGCCATGGCCATGCGGAAAGTGGCATGTGTTTTCGACACGTCGAAGGTTTCCGGCGTGACAGCCGCTTCCAGGCTGGCCAGGGCCGAGCGCACGGACGGCCACAGCGCTTCGGCGCGGGGCGTGGGTTTCACGCCATAGGCCGTGCGGATCAGCAATTCATCACCGAGGCTCTCGCGCAGGCGTTTGATGGCGTTCGATACCGCCGGCTGCGTCATCGCCAGGTGGCCGGCTGCGCGCGTCAGGTTTTGTTCCGTCATGACGGCGTCGAAAACACGCAGCAAGTTCAGATCCAGCGTCAGAAAACTCATGGAAAGCCCAAGATAAAAGTTGAATTGATTACTTAAGAGTGTAAACCGCGCCGGGCACGAATATTTTCACTCGTAAAAAAATATTACAGTTTTCCATTCACGATTCATATAATTGGTATCAAGAAATGGAATTAGATTTATATGTTGCACTGCACTATAGTACTGGCAAATTCTATAATGCACTGGAACACTATGTCTACCTTCGCCTCCGCCCTGTACGCAGTATCCGCACCCGTGCTGGAGATTTCCCTGCTGAACGCCCTGCAACTCGTGCTGGTGATCGTCGCCGTGGGCGCCTTCGCCCTGCTGTTCAAGCCTTTGCTGGTGGGCATCGCCCGCGCCATGATGCTGGTGGTGCGTCCCAAGCTGAGCCGCGAAGAGCGCCTGGCGCGCCAGCAGATGCGCGAAGCGCAAGCCTTGAAACGCACGCTCGGCAAGATGGATGGCGTGTCGCCAAGCAATGCCGCCGAATTGCGCGCCCTGTCGACGCGTGCCTGAGCGAGCAACTGTTGCAGAATGACAAGCCGGCCTGCGCCGGCTTTTTTTACGCTTGCCGCCAGCCGATTACGCCATGTCGCCCAGCAAATGCGCGCGCAACATGGTGTCGGCCGGATGGGCACCGATCCAGATTTTCAGCAGCGCATTATAGAAAGCCAGGTCCGGCACCGTGTCGCCCACCTGTTTGCCGTTCAGCTTGCACAACGTTCCCTCTTCCGGCAGCCAGTCCACGGTGAGAATGTCGCCCTTTTTCAGGCCGGGCACCATTTCGAACATGGCGCCGAACTGCATCGTTTGGCTCAGCAGGCGCGTGCGGTCGGCCTGGTCGGAACTGCGCTTCAAGCCTTGCATGAAGGCTTGCCCCAGCTCGTCGGAAGTGATGTCGCGCAGCATGACGATTTCCAGGCGGCGAGGCCCGGGCAGCGCCAGGATGTCGGCCAGCTGGGTTTTCTTTTCTGGCAGGTACAGCGCGATCGTGTACACCTTGAAGATGACCTTGTAGCGCACGCCGGCGCCGTTGAGTTTTAATTCGCGGCTGGCCAGCTGCACCGTCTCGTCCAGCTTGACGCCGCCCACCTCGACGGCGAGCGCCGGTCGTGCCACGGCGGCGCACAGGCTGGCGCATAGGCAGGCGGTGGCCAGGGAGCGGCCCAAACGGGATGTGCTTATTTGCATCTTCTACCTCCGTGGAAACCATGGGCTGTGGATAAGTCAGCACACAGTGTAGAACAGTTGGCAGAAGCTGGCGCCACGCAGACGTGGCCCGGAAGTGGCGCGGGAGAAAAGCTCAGGCTTTGGCGGCGGGCAGTTCCGCCTGCAGGCGTTCGTACTTGGCCATCAATTGCTCCGGGCTTTCGCGCCAGGCGGGATTGAAGGGGATGCAGCTGACGGGGCACACTTGCTGGCATTGCGGCTCGTCAAAGTGGCCCACGCATTCGGTGCACTTGTTGGGATCGATTTCGTAGATTTCCGCGCCCATGTAGATCGCGTCATTCGGGCACTCGGGCTCGCAAATGTCGCAATTGATGCATTCGTCGGTGATCAGTAATGCCATGATTTCACTCTTACTTATTGCGATGAGGCAGCGTTGGCGGCAATCTTGTTTTGCAGCCAGCGGTTCACCGAGGGGAAGACAAACTTGGAGACGTCGCCGCCCAGCGCCGCGATTTCGCGCACGATGGTGCCCGAAATAAACTGGTACTGGTCGGATGGCGTCAGGAACATGGTTTCGACATCGGGCAGCAGGTAGCGGTTCATGCCCGCCATCTGGAATTCGTACTCGAAATCGGAGACGGCGCGCAAGCCGCGCACGATGACCCGCGCTTCATGCTTGCGCACGAAATCCTTGAGCAGGCCGGAAAAGCTTTCCACTTGCACATTCGGATAGTGGCCCAGCACTTCGTTGGCGATTTCCAGGCGTTCGTCGAGCGAGAAAAACGGTTGCTTGTTCTTGCTGTCGGCCACACCGACGATCAGCTTGTCAAACAGACCCGATGCGCGGCGCACCAAATCTTCATGACCGCGCGTGAGCGGATCGAATGTTCCTGGATAAACGGCTACAACCATTGCGGCTCCCTGACGATGCACCAATATAGACGCGCATTATGCCTGAAATTGGTGACCACCTTGGTGTTGCGCCTCGGGCCAGGGAGCCTTTTTGCCTCATTTATAGGCAGATTCAGGCAGTAGCCGGCACTTTGTTGTAAGTTAGCAAATGATAATAAACGGTGCCCGCCTTGTCGGCGCGGATGACTTCCCACGGCGCCATCCACTCCGGTTTTTCCAGGGCGCTGGTGTCATCGAAGACGAGCGGCAAGCCCGATTCCGCATACACCATGCCGCCTTCCTTGAGCAGGTTGGCGCACAGCGGCAACACTTTCGCCAGGAAATCCTGCTGGTAGGGCGGGTCGAGGAAGATCAGGTCGAAACGCTGGCCGCGCGATGCCAGGCCTTGCGCCGTCAGCAAGGCGTCGCCGCGCAGCAGCTGGACATTGTCGGCGCGCAATTTCGTCTTGTTTTCTTCCAGCTGGCGGATCACGGGCGTATGGGTGTCGACCATGGTGACGGCGGCGGCGCCGCGGCTGGCCGCCTCGAAGCCGAGTGCGCCGCTGCCGGCGAACAGGTCCAGCACCTGGGCATTGGCCCAGTCGCCGTCGCGCAAGTGGTTGATCCAGTTAAACACGGTTTCGCGCACGCGGTCCGGTGTCGGGCGCAAGCCCAGTGCCTGCAAAACAGGCAGCACGGAGCGCTTCCACTGGCCGCCGATGATGCGCACCTGGTTCGGTGGCGGCGCGTGGTGGACGGGGACTTTGGCGGGTTTCTTAATTTTCTTTTGCATGGGTATTTCTTCAATTCGATGGCGGCCACTATAGCATATGGCCCCCTCCCCCTTGCTGGCGCTGCCTGGCTATCTGGCTTGCGTGGCGAGGGAATTGAAATCGTCGATCCAGCCCTGCATGCGCTTGACGGCATGGGCTTTTTGCGCCGGCGTGGCGATCTTGATCACCGTCATGACCATCTGCGCCGTGCTGCTTTCGTAGGCATCGAAGAAGGCCTTGCGCTCGGAATGCTCGAGGCGCTCGAAACTGTCCTTGATCAGGGTCGTGATCAAGCCCACGGTGGCTTCCTTGCCGAGTTTTTCCTGGTGAACTTTCTTGACCAGGCTCAACACGTTCTGCTGGCGCCGCATGCGTTCGTCGAGCCAGATCTCGTTGTTCAGCGGACGCGCGTCGGACGCCTTGCGGATGAGGGCTTCCTGCTCGCTGCTGAAGCTGCCGAACCACAGTTCGAATTGCTCCATGGCTTTCTTGTAGCGCAGTTTCTGGCGCTTCTCCTGGTCGCCGCTCAGGTATTTCTTGCGGTAATCCTCATTGTTCGACTTGAACTTCTTTTCCATCTGCGCGATCTGCTCGGGCTTGAGCGAGCGCGCCAGGTCGGCCAGCTCGGGCGCCGCCTTCAGCAACAGCGCCTGGGTGCGCTGCTTGATCTCGCTGTAATCCGCCAGCAGGTCGGCCTGCGTGGCATTGCCTTGCAACTGCTTCTGGCCCGTGCGCAGGATTTCCACGTAATCCTTCAATTGCGTCTTGCGGTGCCAGTCGAACAGCTTGTCGATATCGTCGCGCACCCAGCCCTTCTGGTCGCGGTCCAGGTCGACATACGCGTTCAGCCACCAGTACAGCACGGTATCGCCATTGTTGTAGGCCAGGCGCAAGCCGCTGCAGCCGGCCATGACGACGAGCAGCATGGCCAGTAAGGCATACGTCAAGCGGCTGGAAGACGTGGAAGACGGGGCCTGCGTGTTAAACTTTTTCATATTCTTAACTTATAAAAGACGGTCTATGAACGTTGTCATTCTCGCTGCCGGTATGGGCAAACGCATGCAGTCGGCACTGCCCAAGGTATTGCACCCGTTGGCGGGCAAGCCGCTGTTGTCGCACGTCATCGACACGGCGCGCGGCCTGGCGCCGTCCCGATTATGCGTGATTTACGGGCATGGGGGCGCAGCGGTGCTGAAGTTGCTCGACGGCTACAAGGTGAACCATGGCGTACAGATCGACGCCGCCGAGCAGGCGCAGCAGCTGGGCACCGGCCATGCCGTCCAGCAAGCGCTGCCTTTGCTGGATGACAGCGTGCCGACCCTGATCCTGTACGGCGACGTGCCGCTGACCAGCGCCGCTTCCCTGCAGCAACTGGTGCAGGCGGCCGGCAAGGACAAGCTGGCCATCCTGACCGTGGAACAGGACGACCCGTTTGGCCTGGGCCGCATCGTGCGCGACAACGGCGCCATCGTGCGCATCGTCGAGGAAAAGGATGCGACACCTGCCGAGCGCGCCATTCGCGAGATCAACAGCGGCATCATGGTCGCGCCCACCGTGCAGCTCAAGCAATGGTTGTCGGCCTTGTCGAATGACAATGCCCAAGGGGAATACTATCTGACCGATATCGTCGCCCAGGCCGTCGCCGATGGCGTGGCCGTCACCTCGGCCCACCCGGCTGCCGTATGGGAAGTGGCGGGCGTCAACAGCAAGGTGCAGCTGGCCCAGCTGGAACGCATCCACCAGAACAATATCGCGCAAGCGCTGTTGGAACGGGGCGTGACCCTGCTCGATCCGGCCCGCATCGACGTGCGCGGCGAACTCATTTGCGGCCGCGATGTCACCATCGACGTGGGCTGCGTGTTCGAAGGCCGGGTGGAACTGGGCGACGGCGTGCGCGTGGGTGCCAACAACGTCTTCATCAACGCCACGGTGGCCGCTGGCGCACACATCAAGCCCTTCTGCCATATCGAGGACGCCATCGTCGGCGCCGCTTCCATCATCGGCCCCTACGCGCGCCTGCGCCCGGGCACGGTCCTGGCGGAAGACGTGCATATCGGTAACTTCGTCGAAGTGAAAAACAGCCAGATCGCCGCGCACAGCAAGGCCAATCACCTGGCGTACATCGGCGACGCCACCATCGGCTCGAAGGTCAACATCGGCGCCGGCACGATCACCTGCAACTACGATGGCGTGAACAAGTTCCGCACGGTGATTGAAGACGACGCCTTCATCGGCAGCGACAGCCAGCTGATCGCGCCCGTCACCGTCGGCAAGGGCGCCACCCTGGGCGCGGGCACGACCTTGTCGAAAGATGCGCCGGCCGGCAAGCTGACCGTGTCGCGCGCGCGCCAGGTGACCATCGATGGCTGGACGCGTCCCGTGAAAATCAAGAAGTAAGCGGCGCAGTCAGCCCTTGCACACAGGCAGGCCGCATGGCCTGCCTTTTTTGTATGTGGATAACTCTGTGGGCAAGCCACTGCACAAGTGGGGCATAAGCCTGTGTGCAAGCCTGCGCATAAGCTGTTGGCAAGTTTTGTAATCTGGCCCGCCATGCGCTTGTCGCTGCCTTTTCCGCTGATTCCAGCGGCTTGCCAGCGATGCAATCGCCTTTTCCTGTGGATTGTGGATAACTCTGTGTGTAAGCCTGCGGATAAGCGCTGGATAGCGCGGGTACAAGTGGGGATAACTGCAGTTTTGCCACCTGCTTCCCACATATTGCTGTGGGTAAGCCTGTGGAAAAACCGTGCACAGACGGTGGATAGCTGGTGGGTAAGTCTTGCGTTGGATCAAGCAACAGCCGAAAGTCGGGCTTCCGGCTGTTGCCGCCGCATCAGAAGCGGCGATTGAGTTCGACCCACAGGCGGGCCGAACTGCGCGCCGCCAGCAGGACGGGCGTGCCTCCGATGGGCTTGGCGACGTACGCGCGGGCATTCCACTGCTGCCCGCCCGCCCAGTTCACGCCCAGTCCGGCGCCGTGCAGGCGCGCGCTGTTCGGGCCCGGCGCCCAGCGCTGCTGGTTCACCGTCACGCGCGCGCTGTCGATGAAGGCCACGGCTTGCCATTGTCCCGCGTCGCTGGCGCTCAGTTCATGCCGCCATTCGGCGCTGCCGAAATAGCCGAGGTCGCCAGCTGCCGCGCCCACGTCATACGCGCGCACCGTGTACGGGCCTCCCACGCTCATCTTTTCGGAGGAATCGAGGTTGCTGTCCGCCCACTGTCCCGCGAAGGCCAGGTACACGGCGTTGCGCTGGTCCAGGTTTTGCAGGCGCGACAGGTTGACGTTCCATTTTGCAAAATTGCCATGGCTGCGGGCGCTGAAGGCATCGTTCAGGCGCGTCAGCGGGTCGCTGATGTCGAGCTTGCCAGCCGTCGCGGCCACGCTCCAGCTGGTGATGGCGCCAGCCAGGGCCGCATCGCGCACGTCGCCGCCCAGGGTGGCGCTCAGGTTATCCAGGCGGCGGTCGCTGCGCATGGCGCTGGCGTCGATGCGGTCGCGCAAGTGCACCTGGTCATACTGCAGCTGGATCGACATGTTCGCATCGCGGCTGCGTAGCAGCGGATGGCGCAGCCAGGCACTGGCGACCTGGGCCGTGCCATGTGCGTGCAGCGGGCGCATGGCGCCTTCCAGGCGGTAGCGCAGGGCGGACATGGCCACCCCGGCGCGCGTGCCGGCGCCGTTCAGCAGCAGGTCATAGCCGAGCCGCGCATACGACATGCCCGTGCCCGAGCTGAGCACGCTGGCGCTGGCCACGTCGCCCTGGTGCAGCGGGTTGTACAGGTACACGGTGGCGCCAAGGCGGGCGCGGCCCGTGTAGCGGTTGCCATTGTTGTCGAGGAAGGCAGCGCCAGCCATGCGTGGGCCGGACCAGGCATCGACCAGCAGGTCGGAGCCGCCCACTTCGGCGCCGGGCGTGAGCGTGGCCGTGATGGCGACATTCGGTATGTCGGACAGCAACAGCAAGCTGCGGTCGAGTTCCGCCTGGCCGATGGTCTGGCCCGTTTGCAGCGGCGCCAGGGTGGCGTTCAGCAAGGCGTCGCTGACGTCGCTGCGGTTGTCGATGCCCACCTTGCCGTAGCGCGCCTCGAGCACGTCGATGCGCACGATGCCCTGGCGGATGGTCTGGGCGGGCACGATGGCGCGCGCGAGCGGATAGCCATGGGCGCGGTAGTAACTGGTGATGCGGGCCGCCAGTTCTCCCAGTTGCTCCAGGGACAAGGTCGTGCCGTGGGCGTTGGCGACGAGCGCCTGCAAGGTGGCCGTATCGAACGCGCTGTTGCCGGCGATGTCGATCTGCGTGACGAGAAAGGGCGCGCTGGCGGGCAGCGGCGCGCCCTCTTTCTGTTCGATGCGCAGCGCCGGCGCGCCGGGAGCCGTATTGGCGGGCGTGGCCGGCTGCAACTGGCGCAGGATAGCGCCCGCATCGGGCACGACCGGGGTGGTTTGTGCTACGGCGCATGGCGCAAAGGCCAGCAGCAGCAGGGACAGCAACGGTTGTTGCATCAGGTGTCGCGGAGTCAAGGAATGAGTCATGGTGTTATTGATTTACGTTAAGCATGTTGGCGGGCAGCTTGACGCCGCCCAGGACGACTTGCAGGGCCGGGCCGCGGCTGCCGATCTGCATGCTGGTGTTTGGCAAGGCATTGCTGGCGGCGGCAGTGCCGGCCGGGGCATCCGTCTGCGTGACGGTGATGGTGGGCGCGGCGGCCAGCGTGCCGGGACGCGTGTCGGCAAAGCTGCCCAGCACTTGCGCCTGCAGTTGCACCACGGCTGCCTGGGCCGGTGGTGGCAGGCTGGCCGGCGGCGGCAGGGTTGCCGACGTCAAGGTCAGCGCGCTGGCATTGCCCTCGGCTTGCACGAAGGCATAGTCGGTCGAGGCCAGGCCGCTGCCCGTGATGGCGTAGTTGCCAGCCGGACTGCCGGCCGTGGCCGGGCTGGTCCAGGCCACGGTGCCGCTGGTGGCGTCCGCCAGGGTGTCGCCGCCCAGCAGGCCGTTGACCTTGCCGCTCAAGCCTTCCGGCGCGCGGCCACCCGTCAGGCTGGTGGCCGTGTACAGCAGGTTGGCCTTGCCGATATCGGCGGTGATGTTGCCCGGTTGCACGAGTGCATAGTTGCCCGCATCCGCGCCCTGCAAGGTGTAGCCATCGACGATGACGGTTTTGCCTGTTCCGGCGTGCTTGTCGGCAAAGCGGGCAGCGCCGCCGGCCACGCTCAATTGGTCGTCGCCCAGCGCCAGCACCTTGGCCGTGCCCGTCAGGGTGGCGCCCGTGGTGGCGTCATACACTTTATTGGCCGCACCCACGCCGCTCACGCTGACAGTAGCTTTACTGATGTCGGCCGTGATGTTGTTCGGCTGCACCAGCACATAGTTGGCCGCATCGGCGCCTTGCAAGGCAAAGCCGCTCAGGGTGACGGTCTTGCCCATGCCCGCGTTCTTGTCGGCAAAGCGGGCCACGCCGCCGGTCACGCTCAACTGGTCGCCGCCCAGCGCCTGCACGCTGGCCTTGCCCGTCAGGGTGGCGCCCGTGGTGGCGTCATACACTTTGTTTGCCGCAGACACGCCGGCGACGACCACGCTGGCCTTGCCGATGTCGGCCGTGATGTTGTTCGGCTGCACCAGCACATAGTTGGCCGCATCCGCACCCTGCAGGCTGTAGCCATCGACGATGACGGCCTTGCCTTTGCCTGCGTTCTTGTCGGCAAAGTGGGCCACGCCGCCGGCCACGCTCAACTGGTCGCCGCCCAGCGCCTGCACCTTGGCCTTGCCCGTCAGGATGACGCCGGTGGTGGCGTCATACACCTTGTTTGCCGCACCCACGCCGGCGACGACCACGCTGGCCTTGCCGATGTCGGCCGTGACGTTGTTCGGCTGCACCAGCACATAGTTGGCCGCATCCGCGCCCTGCAAGGTAAAACCGCTCAGGGTGACGGCCTTGCCCATGCCGGCGTTCTTGTCGGCAAAACGGGCGGTGCCTCCGCTTACGTTCAGCTGGTCGTCGCCCAGTGCCTGCACGCTGGCCTTGCCCGTCAAGGTGGCGCCCGTGCTGGCGTCATAGACTTTATTGGCCGCCCCCACGCCCTGCACATTCAGCGTGGCGCGGTTGACGGTGGCGCTGTGCCTGCCGCCTTCCAAGGTGTAGTTGCTGGCCTGGCCCGTGCTGCCGTCAGCCAGCGTCAGCGTGCCGTTGGCCATGGTCTTTTTTCCAGCCGCGTTTTTGTTGTCGAGGATACCGTTACCCGACAGCAACAGGCTCTCTCCTTGCACCAGGCCGTTCAGTGTCAGCAGACTGGCCGCCATGCTGGCGCTGCCGTCATAGGTGCGCGTGCCGTTCAGGCTGATGACGGCCCGGTTGATCGTCAGGGCGCCCGCCTGCAGGTCGATGTCATACCCTTGTTGGCCGGAATACAGGTAGGTGCCGGCGGCGTTGTAGAGACCGGCATCGCGGATGGCGCCGTACACGCTGTTGCTTGAGGAAAAGACTTGCCCGGAGTCGGCAGCGCCAGCGATCGAGTAACGGGCATTGGACAGGCCCCCCGCATAGCTTTGGCCATCGTAAGTCTTGCTGACCGCATCCGAGGTGACGGTCAGGGCGGTCAGGAAGCTGCGCAGCAACGGCGCCGTCTGGCCTTCATAGATGCGCCAGATGGCGCCGCTGCCGGCGTTCGTGGCCATGTCCCAGCCATCGAAACTCGATTTCGAGTGCAGTTGCGCATCGCTCAAGGCGTGCACGTTCGTTTGCGCGCCGCCACCGCTGCCGATGCCCGAGACGCCGTCAGTACTGGTCCAGAAGCTGTTGTTTACCTGGCTGAAGTTGGTGCCGATCAACGCGCCCTTGCTGGTCTCGCCCTTGACCATGCCCGTCGCGTACGTGTTTTCGACGATACCGCTCATGTTGAGGCCGATCAAGCCGCCCACGGACGTGCTGCCGCTGACGGCGCCGCTGGCGTAGCTGTTGTTGATATTGCCGTCGTTCGTGCCGAGCAAGCCGCCAACGGACTCGCGGCCATTGACCGTTGCGCTACTGTAGCTGTTGGAAATGAGGCCCCTGCCGTAGCCTGCCAGGGCGCCGACGTGGATGACGCCGCTGATGCTGCCGCCCAGTAAGCCGATATTGCTGATGACGGAGGAGCTATCCGCATAGCCGAACAAGCCGACGATATCGAAGTCAGACGCGATGGTCAGTCCGCTGATGGTATGGCTCTGGCCGTTCAAGCTGCCGGTGAAGATATTTTCTATGCCGCCGCCCAGGCCGTTTGCCATGCCGACAGGGATGAATCCATTCCTGCCCCAGACGCCCTTGCCGCCCGCCGTGGCGCTGGCATCGATGTTGGCGCCCAGCACGTAGCTGCCATTGAGTGCCATGGACATCAATTGCAGCTGGTGCGCATTGTAGATCGTTGTGGAATACTCGGATGCCAGCATGGGATAGGTGCCGCCTTCGCCATGGCCGGCATTATTCAAGTTGCCGTCCACGTTGACCAGCACCCAGTTATTGCCCTGCGCGCCAGGCGTGGTGGTGAAATTGAATCCCGTAAAACTGCTGGCCGTGCGCATCTGCGTGTCCGTCAGGCCGGTGCCGCCCTTGGAGGTCGCCTGGCCCGTACCGTCGATGGACCAGAAACTGTTGCTGATTTGCTGGGGCGCGCTGTTGCTGCCGATCAAACCGCCGAAGTTGGTGCCGCCGTCGGCGATGAGCAGGCGCCCCGCCGCGTAGCTGGTATTGACGGATCCCGCTCCCCAGTTGGTGCCCACCAGGCCGCCGATCTCGGTCTTGCCCGCCACGCTGCCCGTGGCATAGCTGTTGCTGATCGTTCCCTGGTTGATGCCGACCAGGCCGCCGCTCTGGGTATTGCTGCTGACGGCGCCCGAGGCGTAGCTGTTGACGATGGTGCCGCTGTTGCGCGCCACCAGGCCGCCGCTGATGAAGCCGTCGGCGATGACGTCGAGCGCCGCATAGCTATTCTTGATCGTGCCCTTGTTGTCGCCCACCAGCCCACCGGCGTAATAGTGGGTCTTGATGCGGCCGCCATTCAAACCCACATTCTGGATCAGGGCATCCTTGGTGGTAATGGAAAACAAGCCGCTGCCGCCGCCGGACCCGGACATCATGCTGAGCTGATTGATGGAATGGCCGAGGCCGTCGAAGATGCCGCCAAAGGCCGCATCCCTGCCCAGCGGCACGAAGCCAGCGTCCCACCAATTGGGGTTCCAGGCGGCCGAGGCGGTGGCCGAGGCGTCGATGTCGGCGCCGAGCACAAAATTGCCGTTCAGTTTGCCATTGATCCCTTGCAAGTCGGTGCCCGTGACACTGCGGTAAGCGCCCAGCTGGGTAATCACCGTGTAGCCGGTACGTGCGCCATCGGCGCCCAGTTTGGTGCTGAAGTTTTGCCCGGCGGGCAAACTCACCTGTGCGCCGTTGCCCAGCTGATACACGGCCGTGTTGCCGGCAGCGGTGGCGCCCTGGCCGTATTCCAGCGCCAGGCTGGCCGTGCCGGAACCGTTCAGGTTGGCGTTGATATTGATGTTGCGCTGCGCATGCAAGGTCAGTTCATTGGCCGACCAGCTGACCTGGTCGTTGACGTGCACGTCGCCGGCCGTGCCGTGGCTGCCTTGCGTGCTCTGGATCACGACATTGCCGTTGCGCAAATTGGCCGTCAGGGCAGCGCCGCTGATGTCGCCGCCGCTGGCGGCGATGGTGAAGTCGACGGGGTCGATCAGCCAGGTACCGGCGCGGCCCTGGGCAGCGGCCGTGCTGATGCGCACGTCGTTGCCGATCTTCACGTGGGCGGCGCTCGTTTCGATGAAGCCGCCATTGCCGCCCGTGGGGGCGCTGGCGTCCAGGGTGCCGCTCACATGGGTGGTGCCGGCGGCCATGCCGCCGAGCAAGACGATGCTGCCATCGCGCTGCTCCACGCTGCGCGCCTCGATGACGCCCGTGTGGTTGACGACGCTGGCCAGCAGCGAATCGCGGGCGCCTGCGCTCATCAGCACCTGGCCGCCATCGGCGCGGATCAGGCCGCCGTTCTCGGCCAGGTTGTTCAGGGTGCTTTGCTCGATGCGCAGTTGCAGCAGGCGCGCGCCGTCAAAGCTCAGGGTGGCGGCGCTGCCGGCGCCCAGGGCGACCGTGCCCAGGCGGGCCGAGATGGCGCCCTGGTTGCTCACTTGCCGGCCCAGCAGGGCGACATAGCCGCCGTCGGCCGCGCGCAGCGTGCCTTCGTTGACGACCTTGCCAATGCCCTGGCCGCCGAACGCGTGTTTCGAACCGCCCAGGCTGGCGCTGTCGACGTCGAGCGTCGAAGCCACCAGGCCGCCCACGTTGACTTGTGCGCCGCGGCCGAACAGCACGCCGTTCGGATTGATCAGGTACACCTGGCCATTCGCGTTGACTTTGCCGAGGATCTGCGTGCCGTTGCTGTCGAAGATGCGGTTGACGGCCAGCGCGCTGGCCGAGGGCTGGACGAAGTTGACGGTTTCCTTGGCGCCCACGTTAAAACTGTTCCAGTTCAGCGCGGCCTGCGCGCTGCCCTGATGGATGGTGGTGGTGCCGCCTTGCTGGCTGATGCTGGCCGTGCCGCTCACCACCTGTCCGCCCGTGGGCGCGGCCTGTGCCGGCCCTCCCAGCGCCAGCGCCGTCATGGCGGCCGCTGCTGCGGCCAGTTTGCGGCGGCTGCCCTTGCCGCGCCCGCGCGACGTTTCCGCGACGGCGACCCAGGCGTTCAAGACGTGGCTCCAGACGAGGCGGTAGATGTGGTTCAACGATCCGTGACGATGCATGCGATGTCCTTGTTGATTTGAATAGGGAGACGCCCGCGCGCCTGCGGACCTGGCCGGGCTGGCGCGAGCGGGAAATGGGGAAAGAACGGGTCAGGAAAGCGGCGCGAACAAGGAGGGGCCGGTGAAGTGGCTGGCGAGTTGGTTGCGGTGCATGTTTTCCCTGTGCTGTGCGTGGACGGCGTCCGTTGCGGCTTTTGTTGCTTTTTTAAATACAATCGTTATAAAAAGCTACAAAGATTTCTGAACGGAAAGATATCAGAACGGGGAAATTTAAAATTGAGCAAACCTGAGCGATTCCCGACTGATTTAGTCGGGAATGCGCGCGGGCGTCAGACGGGCAGGCGCAGGGCGAAGCTGATGGTGCCGTTGTTGCCGGCGCTGGCCAGTATTACCTGGCCGCCGTGCAATTCGGCGATGCGCTGCACCAGGTACAGGCCCAGGCCGGCGCCAGGCTTGTGCTGGGCGATGCGGCCACGGAAGTATTTCTGGAACAGGCGCGGGATTTCATCGGCGGGCAGCGGCTCGCCTTCGTTGCTGACGGCGATCTGCACGCGGCCGTCCTCGAGCGTGCCGGCCTGCACGCGGATCGCCAGGGCTTGCGGCGCGTGCCGGTCGGCATTGCTGAGCAGGTTGCGCAGGGCCACGCGCAGCAGGCTGGCGTCCACCACGGCGCTGGCGGGCAGCGCCTGCACGCTCGCTTCGATGCGGCCCGGCGGCCATTCGGCCAGCACGGCCGTCAGCAGCGCGGGCAAGTCGCATGGCAGGGGCCGGAAGGTTGCCGCGCTCGTTTCCATGCGGTCGGCGCTCAGGTATTCATCCACCAGCGCCGTCATGCGGCCGCTCGCTTCGCGCAGGTTCTGGCAGCGTTGCAGGGTCTTTTCCCGCGGCGCGTCCGTGTTGCGGGCAATTTGCTGGGCCGTGGTATTGATGATGGCCAAGGGCGTGTGGAATTCATGCGACACCATGGCAACGAAATCCTGCTGCTCTTCGCGGGTGCGGGTTTCCACTTCCAGCGCGGCGCGCAATTCGCCTTCCAGCACGGCGCGCCGGCCGATTTCCTGCCGCAGCGCCACGGTGCGCAGCGCCACCTGCTCTTCCAGCCGTTCATTCAGGGCGCGCACGGCGCTGACGGCCTCCGCCTGTGCCCGGTCCTTGGCGCGGCGCAATTCGGCGTAGCGGCGGTTGAGGCGCAGGCTCATCAGCATCATGTGCACGAAGGCGCCCAGGGTGGCCGCATGGTTGGTCCAGAAGTTCGGCGGCACGATGGCCATATTGCGCAGGAAACTGATCACCACGCCCGCGTAAAAGATGCCGAAGATAAACAGGAAAGCGTGCGCCGGACGATGCCCGCGCAGCGCCAGCCAGCTGGCCAGGGCGATGAACAGCACGATCAATGGCAAGGCCGTCATTTGCACGACGAGCACGCCGGCGGCATAGTCGCCGTGCAGCACCAGCAACGCCCCGCACAGCGCGGCAGCGACCGTCAAGCCCACCACGACGCGGCTGAAACGGGGATACAGGGCGGGCAGTTCTAGTTGCAAAGTGGAAAAACGCGCGCCGACGGCGATGGACATCGCCATCGACACGCCCAGCATGGGATCGGACAGCCAGTTCGGCATGGTGAAGATTTGCTGGGGAATGGCGATCGTCAGCGCTTCCGTCGTGGCATTCGTCAGCACGTACAGCAGATACCAGCCGCTGTGGGCTTCGCGCGTCATGCGCCAGAAAAAGATATGGAACAGGATCAAGAGCAAATAACTGCCGAACTGCAAGCCGTAGTACAGGTATTCGCGGCGCGAGGCGTTGTCGAAGGTATCGCTGGGCAGCAAGGTCAGCTCCGTCGACATGGCTTTTTTGCTGTGCAGGCGCACCAGCCAGCGCTGTGGCGTGTCGGCTTGCAGGCGCAGCGGAAACACCACCTGGCGCGCATCGATGGGCCAGTTGCCGCGCGCCACGTCGGCGCCCGCTTCCTGCAAGACCCAGTGGCCTGCCGCGTCCCAGCGGTACAGCCGCACGTCGTCAAGCACAGCGTTGCTGAAACGCACGACCCATTCATCGGGGGAGGCTGCCGCGCGCGTGACGTCCAGGCGCAGCCAGACGGCGTCTTGCGTGTAACCGGCGCTGACGGCGCCGGGCAAGGTGCGCCAGCCTGGCGCCGCCAATGCCGCATCGGGCCCCAGCCGGCCCGTGGCATCGCGCAGCATCTGCAAGTGGCCGCTGGCGGACACGGGCTGCCCGCTGGCCGGCAGCAGCAGCGGCGCAGGCACGGGCGCGGCAGCTGCAGGTGCAGCATGGGGGAACAGGGCGGTGAAGAACAGGCAAAGGGCGAGCAGGATTTTCATGGCGAGGCAGCTTACCACGGCCAGTGTGGGAGTCAGAAAGACAACTTCCCGGCCCCACGGCGATCGGTTATCCTTGCGCCATGTTGAACCTCATCCTGCTTGAAGACGAAGCCGTGCTGCGCCACGAGTTGACCGAATTTCTCGGCGATTGCGGCTACCGCGTCAGCGCCGTGGCCGACCTGGCCGCCTTCCACGCCTGCTACGCGCCGGCCGTGCACCGCATTGCCATCATCGACCTGGGCTTGCCCGATGGCGAAGGCATGGTGCTGGTGCGCGCCTTGCGCGCGCAGGGGCAGCCCATCGGCATCGTCGTGTTTACGGCGCGCGGGGCCACGCAGGACAAGGTCAACGGACTGGGCGGTGGTGCCGACTATTACCTGCCGAAGAGCGCCGACCTCGATGAGCTGGCCGCCACCCTGGGCGCGCTGGCGCGGCGCCTGGGTGCGCCGCCTGCCGACGCGCCGCCGCCTTCCACGGCCTGGGTGCTGGAACTGGGACCGCGCCGCCTCTTGCCGCCCGGCTGTGGCGCTATTGCGCTGTCGCAACAGGACGTTACCGTGCTGCACGTGCTGATGGCCGAGCCGGAACGCATCGTCAGCCGCCAGCAGATCGTGCAATCGCTGGGCGAGGATTTTCTCACCTACGACCAGCGCCGCCTGGACACCCAGATCAGCCGCTTGCGCCGCAAGGCGGAACAGGCGGCAGGCCTGGCCTTGCCCATCAATACCGCCCGCAACGCCGGCTACCGCTTCTATGCCGAAGCGGAAGTGCGCCCCTGAGTTTTCCCGTCTGCCGCCGCGGACAGGCTGTGGATAAGCCTGTCGATAACTGGACTCATAACTTGTTGGCAAGCTGTGTGCAGCCGGTGCACAAGTCAAGCTGGCAGTGCCTTGTCTACTCTTTGCATTCCGGTGCGGCACCGTCGCGGTCCGCCTGACGCGGCTTCCCCGCGCATCCCTTGCTCTGCTGCCATGGCTTGCCCGCATCATGCTTGTGCATAAGCCTGTGGGCAAGTGCGGCATAAGCGGTGGAAAAGCACCGTATAAGTGTGTGGGCAAGCGGTGTGCAAGCAGTGGATAAATGAAAATAAAAAATCACACGGCGATGCGCGTCTCGAATTTGCTGCGGAACGTGGAAAAATAGCTTTTCACGTTGCGCACATTCGCGTGCGCGGCAAACAGGCGGTGCGCCAGCGCGTGATACGCGGGCATGTCGGCCACCTGCACCATCAGCACGAAGTCGGGCCCGGGCGAGACGCGGTAGCATTGCAGCACGGCCGCTTCCTGCGCCACGAGCTGCTCGAATTCCGCCATGCGTTCCGCTGCCTGCACGTCGAGCGTGATTTCCACGATGGCCGTCAGGCGCGCGCCCACCAGTTGCGGCGCGACGATGGCCACTTGCCGTTCGATGACGCCGCTTTCCCGCAAATGCTTGACCCGCCGCAAACAGGTGGGCGCCGAAACGTGCACCGCTTGCGCCAGCTCACTGTTGGTTTGCGATGCATCAATTTGCAAGGCGTTCAGGATGCGACGATCGATCTCGTCGAGGGTAATGTTGCTATCGCTCATGGTTTTGATGAATTGGAAAATAAATCGATTCTAAATGAAATAATATTTCATCACAAAATGGGTGTGAAATATTCAGTCAAAAATGCACAGATTTAGAAAGCATATTTCATTCACTCTGCATTAGCATGCTTGCATTGATTAAATTTTAGACAGAGGTTTCCATGTGCGGCATCGTCGGCGCGGTAGCGCAACGTAATATCACTCCCATCCTGCTCGAAGGCTTGAAGCGCCTGGAATACCGCGGCTACGATTCCTGCGGCATTGCCCTGCATGCGGATGGCCGCTTGCAGCGTTCGCGCTCCACCTCGCGCGTGGCGGAATTGGAAAAGCAGATCGCGGAAGAAGGCTTGAGCGGTTTCACGGGCATCGCCCACACGCGCTGGGCCACGCATGGCGCCCCTGTCTCCTTCAATGCCCACCCGCACTTCTCCCCAACGGAAGAGAATGCCCGCGTGGCGCTGGTGCACAACGGCATCATCGAAAACCACGACGAACTGCGTGCCGAACTGACGGCCTTGGGTTACGTCTTCCAGAGCCAGACGGACACGGAAGTGATCGCCCACCTGGTCGAGCACATGTACAACGGCGATTTGTTTGAAACCGTGCAGCAGGCCGTGAAACGCCTGGACGGCGCGTATGCGATCGCCGTCTTTTGCCGCGACGAGCCGCACCGCGTGGTCGCGGCGCGCCAGGGCTCGCCCCTGATCGTCGGCCTGGGCAATGGTGAAAACTTTGTCGCGTCCGACGCCATGGCGCTGGCCGGCACGACGGACCAGATCATTTACCTGGAAGAAGGCGACGTGGTCGACCTGCAACTGTCGCGCTGCTGGATCGTCGACGTGGATGGCAAGCCCGTCGAGCGCGAAGTGAAGACCGTGCATGCCCACACGGGCGCGGCCGAGCTGGGCCCGTACCGTCACTACATGCAAAAGGAAATCTTCGAGCAGCCGCGCGCCATCGGCGACACGCTCGAAGGCGTGACGGGCATCATGCCGGAATTGTTCGGCGATAACGCTTATGCCATCTTCAAGCAGATCGACCGCGTGCTGATCCTCGCCTGCGGCACCAGCTCGTATGCGGGCATGACGGCCAAGTACTGGATCGAGGCCATCGCCAAGGTGCCCGTCAGCGTGGAAGTGGCCAGCGAATACCGCTACCGCGACAGCGTGCCGCACCCGAACACGCTGGTGGTGACCATTTCGCAAAGCGGCGAAACGGCCGACACCCTGGCCGCCCTGAAACATGCGCGCAGCCTGGGCATGCAGCACACCTTGACCATCTGCAACGTGGCCACCAGCGCCATGGTGCGCGAATGCGCGCTGGCCTATATCACGCGCGCCGGCGTGGAAGTGGGCGTGGCCTCGACCAAGGCGTTTACGACGCAGCTGGCCGGCCTGTTCCTGCTGACCCTGTGCCTGGCGCAAGTCAATGGCCGCTTGAGCGAAGAACAGGAAGCGGCGCACCTGAAAGCCATGCGCCACTTGCCCGTCGCCATCGCGTCCGTGCTGGCGCTGGAGCCGCAAATCATCGCCTGGTCGGAAGAATTCGCCCGCAAGGAAAACGCCCTCTTCCTGGGCCGCGGCATGCACTACCCGATCGCCCTGGAAGGCGCCCTGAAACTGAAGGAAATTTCGTATATCCACGCCGAAGCGTATCCGGCCGGCGAACTGAAGCACGGCCCGCTGGCCCTGGTGACGAATGAAATGCCGGTCGTTACCATCGCGCCGAACGACGCGCTGATCGAAAAGCTGAAGTCGAACATGCAGGAAGTGCGCGCCCGCGGCGGCCAGCTGTACGTCTTCGCCGACGTCGATTCGCGCATCAGCTCCGGCGAAGGCTTGCACGTGATCCGCCTGCCCGAGCACTACGGCGATTTGTCGCCGATCCTGCACGTGGTCGCGCTGCAATTGCTGGCGTATCACACGGCCCTGGCGCGCGGCACGGATGTGGACAAGCCACGCAATCTGGCCAAGTCGGTGACGGTGGAGTAAGCAGGACGGATGGCGCCTGTCGCCGGCGGCGCGCTGCCGCTGGCGAGGCGCTCGTCAGCCAGGGGCCGGGTCGGCGCGGGAACGGTACTGCTCTATCCACTTGACGGACTGCGCGATGCCGCCGAAGGGAAAGAAATGCAGGCTGACCACGCCATGTGCTTCGGTCAGGCCGGCGGCCAGGCGCTCGACAAACAGGTCCGGCCCCGCCGTGCCGAACAGCTTGCCGATGGACACGCCGTACTTGGACCACATCGAGGCGCATGCACTGACGCCGCACAATGCGGCATAGCGGGCAAGCACCGCGATGCTGGCGGGACCCGGCACGCCCACGCGCACGGCATGCTCAATGCCGCGCTCGCGCAGCGCTTTGAGCCACGTCAACACGATGTCGGCATCGAACGCAAACTGCGTGACGATCAAGGGCGTCATGCCGCGCTGCGCGATGCTGCGGCACTTGCGTTCGAGCACATCCCACTGCTCGGCCTTGCTCATGACCGGATGGCCTTCCGGATGACCACCCACGCCGATCACCTTCATGCCTGCGCGCTCAAACACGCCTGTGTCGATCAGCGCGGCACTGTCGGAAAACGGCCCCATCGCGGTGGATGGATCGCCGGCGATCACGAAGCAGCGCTTGACGCCCGCTTCCGCCACGGCGCGCTGGACGAACGACTCAAACCCGGCGAACGAGGCGATGCGGCGCGCAGACAAGTGCGGCATGGGCTCGAAGCCGAGCCCGCGCACGGTGCGGGCCGCGGCCAGCCGCGCGGCGTTGTCCTCGCGTGGCAGGTAGGGAATGGCAATGGTGGACGCGGGCGCTATCCGCGGCGCCGCCGCGCTCAACGCCGGCATGTCCTTGGCACTGACTTCCAGGGAATAGGCGTGCGTGATGTTGCCGGCGGACCCGAGCTGAGCGGGATGCATCAAGAGATGACCCATGGCGTCGCTGCGGTCACTGCGCACTGGCGCTGGCAGGCTGGCGCGCCAGTGCGATGAAGGCGCGCACGTAGTCGATGGCGGTGTCCGTCTCGCGTGCCCCCAGGAAAATCTGCTTGGCGATGCCGCGCGCGCCCAGCCGCACAGGCACCACGTCCATCTTGGCCGCGTACTCCTCGACCAGCCAGCGCGGCAGGGCGGCCACGCCGCGGCCGCTGGCCACCATCTGCAGCATGATGTCGGTGGTTTCGATGGCTTTGTGGCGCTTGGGCGTGACACCGGCCGGCAAGAGGAACTGGTTATAGATATCCAGGCGTTCGATGTCCACGGGGTAGCTGATCAGCACTTCCTGCGTCAGTTGCTGAGGCTGCACATAGGCCGCCGCCGCCAGCGCATGGCCCTTGGCCACGACGAGCACTTGTTCGTAGTCGAACACGGGTTCGAACGTCAGTCCCGGCTTGTACAGCGGGTCGGGCGTGACGAGCAAGTCGATCTCGTAGCCGAAGAGCGCGCCGATTCCGCCGAACTGGAACTTCTGTTTGACGTCCACATCCACGTCGGGCCATGCGGCCAGATACGGCGACACCACCTTCAGCAGCCACTGGTAGCAAGGGTGGCATTCCATGCCGATGCGCAGCGCGCCGCGCTCGCCCTGCGCGAACTGGCCCAGGCGCTCTTCGGCCAGGTCCAGTTGCGGCAGCACCCGGTTCGCCACCGCCAGCAGATACTGGCCGGCTTGCGTCAGGCGCAGGTTGCGCCCTTCGCGCAGCCAGACGTCGGTGCCCAGTTGCTGCTCCAGCTTCTTCATGCTGTGGCTCAGGGCCGACTGGGTCAGGTGCAGCACGCCTGCGGCGGCCGTCAGCGACCCCTGTTTCTCGACCTGATGGACGATGCTGAGGTGGATGCGTTCAAGCATTGAGATGAGCCATGTTCATGGATGTATGAAATAAGACCATTATACTTCATCGATTCCCGCCGCTATCATCGATCCCCTTGTTGCCTGCACTTTTACGGCCCTGGCGCATCCATCCACATGAAAGCAAACATGACACGTCCACTTCGTTTAGTCGCGGTTTCCGGCGGGCTGCAACGCCCTTCCAAGGCGGCCGCCCTGGCAGAGCACCTGATGGACCTGATCGCCGAGGAAGTGCTGTGCGAACAACGCCTGGTCGAACTGGGCCAGCTCGCCCCCCAGCTGGCCGGCGCGGTCTGGCGCTCCCACCTGCCCGAGACGGTGGAGCGGGACCTTGTTGCCGTCGAGCAAGCCGACATCCTGGTGGTGGCAACGCCCGTCTACCGCGGCTCCTACACGGGACTGTTCAAGCATTTCTTCGACTTCATTCATCAGGATGCCCTGATCGACAAGCCCGTCCTGCTGGCGGCCACGGGCGGCAGCGAGCGCCATGCCCTGATGATCGACCACCAGTTGCGTCCGCTGTTCAGCTTTTTCCAGGCGCGCACATTGCCGCTGGGCGTGTATGCCACCGACAAGGATTTCGCCGACTACCGCGTGCAGGACGAAGCCCTGATCCAGCGGGCCGCGCTGGCCGTGCAACGGGCATTGCCATTGATCGCATTGACGCGCCATGCGAGCCCGGTCACCGCTGAAGAGGTGGTCGCAGCCTGATACGCATCGCCACGGTCACCAAGCAATTACCCCATTCATCCTTTCGCAGAATTCAGGACACCAGATCACCATGAGCAAAGATTTTGCATTCAGCATTAAAAGCATTATTTTCGATGAAAACTATCATCCATCGGACAATACGCGCCTGACGACCAACTTTGCCAATTTGGCCAGGGGAACGAGCCGCCAGGAGAACTTGCGCAACACCCTGAAAATGATCGACAGCCGTTTCAACAGCCTGGCGCATTGGGATAACCCGAAGGCGGACCGCTACTCTGTCGAGCTTGAAATCATTTCCGTCGAATTGAATATTGATGTCAAAGGCGGCAATATCCCATTGATCGAGATATTAAAGCCGACCATCATCGACAAAAAAACCGGCGAACGCATCGCCGGCATTGCAGGAAATAACTTCTCCTCTTACGTCCGCGATTACGACTTCAGCGTGTTGCTGCCAGAGCACAACAACAATCAATCTGCATTCAGCGCACCGGAGGATTTCGGCGATTTTCATGGCAAGCTGTTCAAGCACTTTGTCAGGTCAAATACTTACAAGGAACACTTCAACAAGGCGCCCGTTATCTGCATCAGCGCCTCGAGCAGCAAGACCTACCAGCGCACTGAAAATCAGCACCCCATCCTGGGCGTCGAGTATCAACAAAATGAATTTTCCCCGACGGATGAATATTTCGAAAAAATGGGGATGCAAGTTCGCTATTTCATGCCGCCAAACAGTGCCGCACCCCTGGCTTTTTATTTTATCGGCGACCTGCTGGGCGACTACAGCAATCTTGAGCTGATCGGCACCATCAGCACGATGGAAACGTTTCAAAAGATTTATCGGCCCGAAATCTACAATGCCAATTCAGCGGCGGGAAAAGTTTATCAGCCTAGCCTGAAGAATCAGGATTATTCGCTGACGCAAATTGTCTATGACCGCGAAGAGCGCAGCCAGCTGGCCGTCAAGCAGGGCAAATATACGGAAGAGCATTTCATCAAGCCGTACAAGCATATTCTGGAACAATGGGCTGCCAATTACGCTCTCTGATCAATCAAATACACGACATCAATCATCATGAAAAAATTATTGCCTACTTCAACTGCCGGCAGCTTGCCCAAACCTTCCTGGCTGGCGCAGCCTGAAAAGCTGTGGTCGCCCTGGAAATTACAGGACGAGGAATTAATCGAAGGCAAACAGGATGCCTTGCGTTTGTCGCTGCAGGAACAACAGCAGGCCGGCATCGATATCGTCAGTGACGGCGAGCAAACGCGCCAGCACTTTGTCACCACGTTTATCGAGCATTTGAGCGGCGTCGATTTTGACAAACGCGAGACCGTCAGAATCCGCGACCGCTACGATGCGAGCGTGCCGACCGTCGTTGGCGCCGTGAGCCGCCCGAAACCGGTGTTTGTCGACGACGCCAGGTTTTTACGCCAGCAAACCACGCAGCCGATCAAATGGGCGCTGCCAGGCCCGATGACGATGATCGATACGCTGTATGACAGCCACTACAAGAGCCGCGAAAAACTGGCCTGGGAATTCGCCAAGATACTGAATCAGGAAGCCAGGGAATTGGAGGCGGCCGGCGTCGACATCATCCAGTTTGACGAACCGGCATTCAATGTTTTCTTTGATGAGGTCAATGATTGGGGGATTGCCACCCTGGAGCGGGCGATCGAAGGGCTCAAATGCGAAACGGCCGTGCATATTTGCTATGGCTACGGCATCAAGGCCAATACGGACTGGAAAAATACGCTGGGCTCCGAATGGCGTCAATATGAGGAATCGTTCCCCAAGCTGCAGCAATCGAATATCGACATCATCTCGCTGGAATGCCACAACTCGCGTGTGCCCATCGATCTGATTGAACTCATACGCGGCAAAAAAGTGATGGTCGGGGCCATCGACGTGGCAAACAATGCCATTGAAACGCCGGAGGAAGTGGCCGACACCCTGCGCAAGGCGCTGCGGTTTGTCGATGCCGACAAACTCTACCCGAGCACCAACTGCGGCATGGCGCCCTTGTCGCGCCGCGTAGCCAGAGGCAAGCTCAATGCGCTCAGTGCCGGCGCGGAGATCATCCGCAGAGAACTCTCGGCCTAGCCGCACCGTGTCAAACTGGATTGTTGATTGACATGGATCAGGTCGCGTAACAGGAAGCAGCCCATGCTGCATGACGCCACAGGCGCCGAGAGGCACCTGTGGCGTTGCTGTCTTAGAACTCTTCCCAGTCGGATGACGCCGTTGCTGCCGGTGCAGCTTTTTTGGCGGCCGGCACGCGCAGGGCGACGGCTTGCTGGCGCGGTACAGTTGTCGCGGCGATTGCCGGCTTGCTTGCCGGCGCGCCGGCTTCCAGCTTGAAGGCGCTCACCACCTGCGCCAGGGTAGCCGCCTGCTCCTGCATGGCCGCCGCCGCGGCCGCCGATTCTTCCACCAGGGCCGCGTTTTGCTGGGTGACGTTGTCCATTTCGCTGATGGCCTGGTTGATTTGCTCGATGCCGGCCGTCTGTTCCGCGCTGGCCGAGGTGATTTCTTCCATGATGTCGGTGACGCGGCGCACGCTGTCGACCAGGTCGCTCATGGTGTCGCCCGCTTGGTGCACGAGCTCGCTGCCGGCTGCCACGGTCTGGGTCGAGTCGTCGATCAGGGTCTTGATTTCCTTGGCCGCGGCGGCCGAACGGTGCGCCAGGCTGCGCACTTCCGTGGCAACGACGGCAAAGCCGCGGCCCTGTTCGCCCGCGCGCGCCGCTTCCACGGCCGCGTTCAAGGCCAGAATGTTGGTCTGGAAGGCGATGCCGTCGATGACGCCGATGATGTCGGCAATCTTGCTTGACGAAGCATCGATTTGCCGCATGGTCGCCACCACTTGCGCGATGACGGCGCCGCCGCGCTGCGCCACGCCGGAAGCCGTGTCGGCCAGCACGTGCGCCTGGCGCGCATTGTCGGCATTCTGCTTGACGGTCGACGTCAGCTCTTCCATCGACGACGCTGTCTCTTCCAGCGAACTGGCTTGCTGCTCCGTGCGCGCCGACAGGTCCAGGCTGCCCGCCGCCACTTCGGACGAGGCCGAGGCGATCGTTTCCGTGCCGGCGCGCACCGTGCCCACCGTTTGCGCCAGGTTGTCGTTCATGCGCTTGAGCGCCTGCAACAGTTGCCCCATTTCATCGCGCGACTGCACGGTGATCTGGCTGCGCAAATCGCCTGCGGCCACCGTGTTGGCCACCTGCAGCGCCGTGGTGACGGGGCCGGTGATCGAGCGCGTGATGCCATATGCCAACGCCGCCGCGATGGCCAGCGCCGCCAGCGACATGCCGATCAGCAAGGTACGCGTGTTGGCATAGGTGGCATTGGCGTTGTCGCCCGCCGTGTTGGCCAGGGTATTTTGCAAGCTGATCTGTTCAGCAATCAATTGTTTGTAGACGAGCAATACGGGGCGCAGCTGGCCGTACAGGTAGGCGCTGCTGTCGTCCGGCGTGCCGCTCCTGATCAGTTCAAGCAAGGCTTCCTGCCCCTGCGCATAGCGCGTGTTGGCGTCGTTCATCTTGGCCAGCAAGGCGCGTTCGCGGTCGGAATCGAGCATGCGGGCGAGCTTGCCGAGATTGCCGGCCGCCGCCTGGCGCGCGGCCAGGATGGCGTCCGTTTGCTTGCGCTGGTCGGCCGGATCGGCGCTGAGCATCATGTTGCGCAGCGCGATGGCGATGTCGTTGATGTTGGCCGACACGCTGTTGGCGAGCTCGATCTTCGGCATGCTGTCATGCACGATATGGCCGGTGCCCTGGTTGATCTTGCCCAGCATGGCGATGCCCAGGCAAGAGATGATGATCAGCATGGCGCCGATGGCGCCAAAGCCTGTGGCGAGGCGTGTGCCGATGGTCAGGTTGGATAAAAACTTCATGGCTGTCTCAATACGGAGGGAATGGTGAAAAGGTCGGCGGCGTGCAGATGGGTGCCGCGCCGCCAAGCGGACGACGATCCTAGACCTTTTTGAATGACATTTCCATAGGGCAATATGCCTAGTCGCGCCTGGAGGCACACGCCAGTTCGGCTGATCCTGCGGCTTGCCGGTGTTTTCAGCTATATTGGCAGGCACCCGCCGGGCGGCACGCCATGACCGGCGCCGCCGCCAGTCCGGCAGTTTTTCTCATTTTCAGGCATAGGTCCGCATGACTTCTTTCCGTCTCCGTTTCTTCCCTTTCCTGCTGGCATTGTTGCTGGCGTGCTCGCTATCCGCGCCGCCCGCCTGGTCGCAGCCCGTCGATGACGCCGCCACTGCCGACCAGCGCCTCGACGGCTTGCGCAAGCAGATCACCGGCATCCAGAAGGCGCTCGATGGCGAGGCCGATCTCGATGACGCGACCCTGTCGCAGATGCGCGCCGATGCGCTGGCGGCCAGCACCGAAGCGGACAAGGTGGCCGATGCGCTCGCGCCGACATTGTCGAGCGTGCAGGCGCGGCTGGCCGAGCTGGGCAAGCCGGCGGCGGGGGTAAAAGATGCGCCCGACGTGGCGGCGCAGCGCAGCCAGCTGGACCGCACCAGCAGCGCGCTTGATGCGCAGGTGAAACTGGCGCGCTTGCTGGCCGTGGAAGCGGCGCAGGCCTCGGAGCAAGTGTCGACGGTGCGCCGCGCGCAGTTGCAGGCGCGCCTGGGCGAGCGCACGGCGTCGATTTTGGCTGGTTCTTTCTGGAAACAGCTGCATGCGGAATTACCGCAGAACTTGCAGCGCCTGCGGGCGCTGGAGCTGGAGTTGGCGAACGCGGCGAGCGCCACGCCGTGGTCGGCCTGGGGCGGCTTGCTGGCCGCCATCGTGGCCGTGATCGGCGCCAGCGTCTGGGCTTCGCGCTACTTGCTGGTGGTGACGGCCACGCGCGTGCCGCATGGCCGCCTGCGCCGCTCCTTGCATGCGCTGGCCGTGCTGGTGCTGGCGCTGGCCACGCCGGGACTGGTGGCGGAATTGCTGGCCATGGGCTTGCGCTGGGAGGGTGGCCTGTCGGACAAAACCTCGACTTTTCTCAGCAGCTTGATCGGCATCATCTGTTTTGCCGGTTTTACGGCGGGACTGGGCCACGCGCTGCTATCGCCACGGCGCGTGTCGTGGCGTTTGCTGCCCCTGCCCGACGCGCTGGCGCACCGCATGCGCAATTTTCCATCGATGTTTTCCTTCATCGTCGTGCTCGTGTGGGCGACGGAACGGGTCACCATCGTCATCAATGCGGGGCTGTCGACGGCCGTGGCCGTCAACTGCATCGTCGCCCTGGTGATGAGCACGACCATCGCCTACGGCTTGATGCGCGCCGAGCGCTGCTGGCGCCAGTTGCGCGAGGCCGATCCCGCCACCCTGGTCACGCCGCTGTGGCTGCGCTGCGTCACGGTGCTGCTGTGGCTGGCGCTGGCGTCCAGCGTCATCAGCTTGCTGGTCGGCTATGTGGCGTTCGGCAGCTTTGTCGCCAAGCAAATCGCCTGGGTCATCGTGGTGCTGTGCAGCACCTATCTGCTGACGGTGCTGGTCGACGATATCTGCATGCTGCTGGCTTCCACCCCGCCGCCGCCGGACGCGGCCCACCCCGTGCTGGCCACGCCCAAGGCGCGCGACCAGGCGGCCGTGTTGCTGTCGGGCATAGGCCGCGCCATCGTCGTGCTGCTGGCCCTGATGCTGCTGCTGGCGCCGTTCGGCGAAGGGCCGGGCGAGCTGTTCCAGCGGGTCGGCAAGCTGCAGGATGGCCTGGCCATCGGCGAGGTGGCGATCCGCCCTGCCGCGCTGATCCAGGCCCTGCTGGTGCTGCTCGCCGGTTTTGTTGCGCTGGGCCTGTTCAAGCGCTGGCTGCAAAACAGTTATTTGCCGACCACCAACCTTGATTCCGGCATGCAAGTGTCGTTCATCACGCTGTTTGGCTACATCGGCGGCGTGCTGGCCGTGGCGCTGGCCCTGTCGGCTGCCGGCATCGGCCTGGAACGCATCGCGTGGGTGGCGTCGGCCTTGTCGGTGGGTATCGGTTTCGGCTTGCAGGCGGTGGTGCAGAACTTCGTCTCCGGCCTGATTTTATTGGCCGAACGTCCGGTGAAAGTGGGCGACTGGGTCTCGCTGGGCGGCGTGGAGGGCGACATTCGCCGCATCAACGTGCGCGCCACGGAAATTCAACTGAGCGACCGCTCGACGGTGATCGTGCCGAACTCGGAATTCATCACCAAGACGGTGCGCAACGTCACGCTGGCCAATCCGCTGGGCCTGGTGCAAGTCAAGCTGCCGTTGCCGCTGGGCACGGATGCGCAAGCGGCGCGCGCGCTGATCCTGTCCACCTTTGTCGACAATCCCGACGTGCTCGACACGCCGGCGCCCAGCGTACAGCTCGACGGCATCGACAATGGCTTGTTGCTGTTCAACGCCACCGGCTATGCCTCGTCGCCGCGTCTGACCTCGGGCATCCGCAGCGCGCTGCTGTTCGAACTGCTCAAGCGCCTGGACGCGGCGCATATCGCGATCGCCAAGCCCAGCACGATGGTGCTGAGCACGGTGCCGGCCCAGCCCGAGGCACCGGCCATGTCGGCGGTGGCAGCCGCGCCGGCGCCCGCACCCGTGCCGCCGCTGACGTCCTAGCGGACCGTCGACCACAGCAGCGCCGCCAGGTACAGGCCGATGCCGAACGCCGTGTGGGCCATCAGGCTGCGCAGGCGGGCGGCCGTCGGATGCGGCGTCTTGCTGGCGGCCAGGCCGGCGCCCATGCCCGGCTGCAAGATGCAAAACGGCGCGGCCACGCTCACGAGGCCCGCCAGCAGGGCTGGCGCGAACGTCGGCGCTTGCACCCACTTGTCACCCACCAGCGCCAGCAGCACGGCCGCAAACAGCACGCCGATCACATAATGAAACGTCCAGCCCAGGATGGCTTCATCGCGTACGGGCGCCGCCTGGGCGATGTTGGCGTGGGTGAAGGTGCCGCGCGGCAGATGGCCCAGCCAGCGTCCCACCATCGCAAAGTTCAGCGAGGGAATGCACCAGAAGCGTTTTAACGCCACCGCCCATACATCCATCACCGCCGTCGCGCCCACGCCGATCGCCAGCGCATCGAGCCAGAGTATTTGCATTGCTGTTCCTAACATTCAATTAATTGCTTGAATGTTATAAGGGTGCTAGCATCGTGTCAATGAAAAATGCCGATATCGAACTTCTCACCGGTTCCGCCGGGTTTGCCCATATTTTAGGCAGCGCGCCGCGCCTGCGCCTGCTCGAGCAGATTGTGCACGGCGAGTATGCGGTGGAGCAATTGGTGGAGTTGACGGGCCTGTCCGTGGCGAATACCTCCCAGCATTTGCAGCAGTTGCGGCGCGCCGGTTTCGTGCTGGCGCGGCGCGACGGCAAGCGCGTGCTGTACCGGCTGGGCAGCGGCCCCATCGTGCAACTGCTGGCCGCGCTGGACGTGTATGCGCAGCACCAGCGCAGCGAATTGCAGGCGCTGGGCCGGGGCGACCACGTGGAAGCGATCACGGGCGACGAGTTGCTGGAACGCATGCGCGAAGCCAGCATCACCGTGCTCGACGTGCGGCCGGCGCAGGAATTTGCCGCCGGCCACTTGCCCGGTGCGGTCAATATTCCCTTTGATGACTTGCAGCGCCGCCTGGGCGAATTACCCGAGAACGCAGAGATCGCCGCCTACTGTCGCGGCCCGTATTGCGTGCTGTCCGTGCAGGCCGTGGCGGCCCTGCGCCAGCACGGCTTGCACGCGCGCCGTCTCGGCAGCGGCTACGACGATTGGCAGGCGGCCGGCTTGCCGGTCGTGAAGGCGGCCTGATGGCGATCCCCGACAGCAAGCAGGCACTGATAGCCGCCATCGACAGCACGTATGCGAAGTTGATGCAGGAGCTGGCGCGCGTGCCGTCCACACTGGCGCGGGAACCCGTGCTGGAAGGGCAAGTGGCGGGCACGCGCATGAGCGTGTGCGACTTGCTCGCCTACCTGGTCGGCTGGAACGAGCTGGTCTTGCACTGGCACGCGCAGCTGCGCGACGGCAAACGCATCGAGGACATCGCCTTTCCCGCCGAAGGTTTCACGTGGAACGCTCTGGGAAAACTGGCGCAGCGCTTCTATGCCGACTATGCTGACTTGAATATGGACGACTTGCTGCAGCGCCTGGCGCAGGCGAAAGACCAGCTGCTGGCGCTGATTGAAAGCCATGACGACGCGCAATTGTATGGCCAGCCCTGGTACACGCATTACACGATGGGACGCATGATCCAGTTCAATACGGCGTCGCCGTATGCGAATGCGCGCACGCGCTTGCGGGCCTGGCTCAAGACCTTGTAGCACCCTGATCGGCAGGCTTGCACGATTGCATCAGTACGCTCAGAAAATTTTTCAGGCAGGATAGTGGTTTCAAGCGTAACCAATGAAGGATCGCCATGCTGACCATCGCCCTCGCCCAGATGAATCCCACCGTGGGCGACTTCGACGCCAATTGTGCCGCCATCATCGCGCGCATGGGCCGCGCCAGCAGCGATGGCGTCGACCTGCTCGTGTGCCCCGAGTTGTCGCTGTGCGCGTATTACCCGGGCGACCTGTTCGAGGACGCCGCCTTCCTGCGCGGCATGCAGCAGGCGCTCGACACGGTGCTGGAAGCGTCCACGCGCTGGCCGGCGCTGGTCACCGTCATCGGCACGGCGCGGCCGAATCCCGGCGTCGGCAAGCCCCTGTACAACGCCTTGCTGGCGATCCGCGACGGGCGCATCGTGGCCGAATACTACAAGCAGCTGTTGCCGACGTATGGCATCTTCGACGAGGGCCGCCATTTCGAGCCGGGTCCGCCCGGCGCCTGCACCCTCGATATCGCCGGCTGCAAGGTCGGTTTCATGATTTGCGAGGATGGCTGGAACGACGATGGCCGCGCCTACGCCGTCAACCCGTTCGACGCCCTGCACGCGGCGCGGCCCGACCTGGTCGTCAGCATCAACGCCAGCCCGTCCGACATCGGCAAGCGCGCGCAGCGCCATGCCGTGTTCGGCGCCGCCTGCGCGCGCGTGAACTTGCCTTTGCTCTTCGTCAACCAGGTGGGTGGCCAGGATCAACTCGTGTTCGACGGCGCCTCGTTCGCCATGTCCCCCACCCTCGGCGTGCAATTCGAGGCGGCCCGCTTCGTCGAGGATGATGCATTGCTGCGCTTTGCCGACGGCGGTTTTACGCGCACGGACGGCGCGGCGTTTCCCGTGCCGGACCCGGACGGCATCCCTGCCGTGGAGTTTGCGCGGCGCCAGATCGTGCTGGGACTGCGCGACTATGCGCGCCGCTGCCGCTTTACGAAAGTCGTCGTCGGCTGTTCGGGCGGCATCGATTCGGCGCTGACCCTGGCCCTGGCCGTCGAAGCCCTGGGCGCGGACAACGTGGTGGGTATCACCATGCCGTCCGTGTTTTCCAGCGCCGGCTCCGTCACCGATTCCATCGCCCTGTGCGCCAACCTGGGCATCGTCCTGCACACGCATGCCATCCGCGACATCGTGGCGCAATACGAAGCGGGCTATGCCCAAGCCTTCGACGGCAAGCTGCAGGGACTGCCGCTGGAAAACCTGCAGGCGCGGGTGCGCGGCACCATCCTGATGGAATACTCGAACGCCTTCGGCGCCCTGCTGCTCACCACCGGCAACAAGAGCGAAATCTCGGTGGGCTACTGCACCTTGTATGGCGACACGAACGGGGGACTGGGATTGATCGGCGACCTGTATAAAACGGAGGTGTTCGCCCTGTCGCGCCACCTCAACGCCAGCGCCGGACGCGAACTGATCCCCGTCGCCGTGCTCGACAAACCCCCGTCGGCGGAACTGGCGCCGGGCCAGCGCGACACCGACAGTTTGCCGCCCTATCCCGTGCTCGATGAAATCTTGAAATGGCATATCGAGGGACGCCGCCTGCCGGCGCAAGAAAGCGCGCAAGCCTTGACCCTGGTCGACCAGCTGCGCGAGACGGACGAGGGGCGCGCACTGGTGACGCGCATCCTCGGCATGGTCGCCCGCAATGAATACAAACGGCGCCAGGCGGCGCCCATCATCCGCGTGCGTTCGCGCGCCTTTGGCAGCGGGCGTCAATTGCCGATCGCCGCCCACTACCCCACCGGAGACGACGCATGAGCTCATCCTATCCTGCCGACGCGGCCATCCTGATCGGCCGCTTCCAGCCTTTTCACAATGGCCATGCGGGCTTGCTGCAAAAGGCGCTGGCCACCGCCGCCAGCGTCGTGGTGGTGCTCGGTTCCGCCTTCCATGCGCGCAGTCCGAAGAACCCGTTTACGTGGCAGGAGCGGGCCGCCATGATCGCCGCCACCCTGCCCGAGGCGCAGCGCGCGCGCGTGCATTACGTGGCCGTGCGCGATTACTACGACGATGGCCTGTGGGCCGATGCCGTGCGGCGCGCCGTGGCGGGCGCCGTGCCCGCGGTGCAGCGCGTCACCCTGGTGGCCTGTTTCAAGGACGCCACCAGTTACTACCTGCACCACTTCCCGCACTGGCAGTTGCTCAACCTGGAGATCGATCCCGGTGCGCCCATCGGCGCGACGGCGATCCGCAACGTGCTGTTCGAGGCGGAAGACGTGGACGTGTCGCTGAGCGCCGTGGCGCAGCTGCTGCCGGCGGCCATCGGCCAGTACTTGAAAGCGTGGACCTTGTTGCCGTGGTACGCGCCGCTGGTGCAGGAATACCGCGCCATCGAAGCGTACAAGGCGCGCTGGCGCGTGGCGCCGTATGCGCCCATCTTTTGCACCGTGGATGCGCTGGTGCAGACGGGCGGCCACGTCTTGCTGGTACGCCGCGGCGGCTATCCGGGCAAGGGCTTGTGGGCGCTGCCCGGCGGCTTCCTGGAGCCGCGCGAACGCCTGCTGCAGGGCGCCCTGCGCGAACTGGCGGAAGAAACCCAGCTGGGCGTGCTGGCGCCCACCCTGGTCGAGGCGCTGGTCGGCGTGGCCGTGTTCGACCATCCGGACCGCAGCCAGCGGGGGCGCACCATCACGCATGCGCATTATTTCGACTTGAAGACGCGCCAGCTGCCGGCCGTGACGGCGGCCGACGATGCGGCGCTGGCGCAGTGGGTGCCGGTGAGCGCCCTGCCGGCCATGGAAGAGCAGTTCTTCGAAGACCATTTCCACATCCTGAACCACTTCCTCAAGCTCACGCACGAGGGGCGCTGACAGAGCCATCCCCTCGCCACGCGTCAGGACGTGATGCGCTCCCAGCCATGTTTGATGGCCGCCTTGAAGTTGTCCCACGCCGATTGCGGATACGTGTGCTCCCACGTGGAACGCAGCTCCGCTTCCACCTCATTCCACGGGCGGCCCCGGTAGCTGTCGCTGTTCGCCATCGAATGGCCATAGCGGTAGGCGGGATCGTAGTCCTCGAAGCGCGCGCCGGTGGCGACATAGGTGGCGCTCCAGTGGCTGCGGTAGTACTGCTCGTCGTCGTAGCTGGTGCCCGGCAGGTTGTCGGCGCTGGGGTAGCGGCGCGCGTTGGCGCCCGCGCCGGATGACGGCGGCGCCATGCCGCCCGCAAATTGCTGCGATGCCGCCGTCTCGTTCAGGTTGCCGGTCGACGCGCCCTGCTGCATGCTGGCACCCTGGCGCCGCGCGCTGTCGTCTTGCGGCGCGCCCTGCCAGCCGCCTGTGCGCCAGTGCTCGGCGTGCGCATCGATGTCGAGCGGCGCATAGCGCTCGACGAGGTCGGTGGCGCGCTGGATATCGGCGTCGCTCGCCCCTTCCAGTGTCAGCACGACGTGTCCGCGCCGCACGGCTTCCGCATAGATGTGGCGGTCGGCGTGGCTGCCGAACAGGTCCGTGAAGAAATGCTTGACGCTGTCGAGCAGGCTGTCGCTGTCGTCGCGGCGGATGTTTTCCGTGGCGGAAAAGTCGTCACTGCCCGCATCGTGCAGGCGGATGTTGGCGCCGGGAAAGCCCGCCGTGATCAGGTCGTGCCGGGCGCGCTCGGCCATGTCGCGCACGGCGAAAACTGCTGCCAATGTATGTGCCATGATGGTCTCCAATCGGTGAACAACGTCCTTCCAGTGTAGGCCGTGAAAAGCGAAATGGGCGCTCGTTTGCCCTTTGGAAATCGTTGTATTCAACAAGTATTGACGACGTGACATGGGCGCCGTGGCGCCACGTGAAACCTCAGGCGGGCGTGCCCACGAACGCGCGCAAGAAGTCGATAAACGCGCGCACTTTTTCCGCAATATGCTGGGTGTTCGGATACACGGCATACACGCCCTGTTCCGGGAAGACGACCTCGGGCAGCAGGCGGCGCAGGCGTCCCGCGCGCACGTCCCCTTCCACCTGCCATTGCGGCAGCAGGGCCACGCCGCAGCCGCCCAGGGCAAAGCCCAGCAGGGCCGAGGCGGAGTCGGAATGGATGGCGGCGTCGTCCTGCGCGACGAAGACGGCGGCACCGTCGGGCGTGTGCACGTCCCAGCGCAAGGGCGTAGCCAGGCGGCTGTGCGCCAGCCAGCGCGCGCGCTGCAAGTCGGGCAAGGTGGCGATGTCGCGGCCGGGCAGGCTGGCCAGGTAGGCGGGCGAGGCGACGGGCCAGATGGCATACGGCTCGATCAGCGCGGCGCGGTAGCTCGAATCGTTGAGGGAACCCATGCGGATGGCCAGGTCGTAGCCGCCCGAGATCAGGTCTTCATGCGAGGACGAGGACGAGTGCTGGATCTGCAGCTGCGGATGGGCGGCGGCAAAGGCGATCAGCGCGGGGATCACCGTGCGGCTGCCGTATTCGACGGTGGTGGTCAGGCGCAGGGTGCCGCGCAAGCCCTGGTGGCCCTGGCGCGCCGTTTCGATGGCGCCCTGCGCTTCGCTCAGCACGCGCTGGCAATCCTCATAAAAGCGCCGTCCCACGTCGGTCAGCGCCAGGCTGCGCGTGCTGCGCGTCAGCAGCGACACGCCCAGCTCCGCCTCCAGCTGTTTCAAGTTAAAACTGACGACGGCCTTGCTCTGGCCCAGCACGGCGGCGGCAGCCGTCAGCGAACCGGCATCGACGATGGCGATGAAAATACCCAGGCGGTCAAGACTGATCATAAATAAAAATGAGTAAACATGCGGCTTCCAGCGGTTTGTCAAAATTTCTTTGACAGTGTAATCGGGGCTGGCCCGTTACGCAAATGGCGCTGGACGCTTAAGCTGGCCGTTTGCCATTCGGAGCACCATGGACTATCGCAAAAAAGTGGCGGCCATCTATCTGCTGGGGTTTTTCGTCGACCTGATCAACATGTTCATCACCAGCGTCGCCTATCCCGACATCGGCCATGCCCTGCACGCGTCGGTGGCGCAGCTGGCCTGGATCAGCACGGCCTACATCCTCGGCCTGACCATCGTCATCCCGGCCAGCGCCTGGCTGGCTGCCTATTATGGCAGCAAAACCGTGTTCATGGCATCGTTGCTAACTTTTTTATGCGCCAGCATCGGCGCCGGCCTGGCGCCATCGATCGAGGCGTTGATCGCCTGGCGCTGCGTGCAGGGCCTCGGCGGCGGCTTGCTGATTCCGCTGGGACAAAGCATGACCTACCAGCTGTATCGGCCTGCCGAGCGTCCCGGCCTGTCCTCCGTCATCATGCTGGTGGGCTTGCTGGCGCCCGCCCTGTCGCCCGCCTTGGGTGGCGTCATCGTCGACAGCCTGTCGTGGCGCTGGATTTTTTACCTGAACGTGCCTTTTGCCGCACTGGCGCTGCTGCTGGCCGCCTGCTGGCTGCGCCCCGACCCGCCGCGCGCGGCCGTTCCCCGTCTCGACGTGGGCGGCCTGCTGGCGGGCAGCGCGGCCATTCTGCTGCTGTTGCTGGGCTTGACCATGCTGGGCACGCCGGGCCAGCTGCTGGCCGGCGCCGCCATGCTGGCGCTGGGTGTTGCCTGCGCATGGGGCTATGTGCGCGGCGCGCTGCGCAAGTCGACGCCGCTGCTGAACCTGCGCCTGGCCGCCGAACCGCTGCTGCGTATCGCCATGCTGATGTATCTGCTGGTGCCGGGCGTCTTCATGGGCGTGAGCCTGCTGGCCATGCTGTACCTGCAGGGCGTGCTGGGCATGTCGGCGTCGACGGCGGGCGCGCTGATGCTGCCGTGGGCGCTGGCCTCGTTTGCGGCAATTTCGCTGACGGGCAAAAGCTACCGCCGCGTGGGGCCACGGCCGCTGTTCCTCGCTGGCGCGCTGCTGCAGGCGGCGGGCATGCTGATGCTGCTGCGCGTGGCTGCTGCCGATCAGTTGTTCTGGCTGGCCGGCGCGTATGCCGTGATGGGCTTTGGCGGCGGCTTGTGCAGCAGCACGGCGCAAAGCACGGCCTTCCTGCGCACGCCGGACGCGCAACTGAGCCAGGCCAGCGCCGTGTGGAATATCAACCGTCAGCTGGGCTTTTGCCTGGGCGTGGCGCTGCTCAGCGTGCTGCTAAACGGCTTGCTGGCGGCGCAGGGTATCGCCACCCTGGACGACCCTGCCCTGCATGTGCGCGCGGCACAGGTGTTTCACTGGTGCTTTGCGCTGGCCGCCGCCTCGTGCGTGTTGCCCTTGGCGCTGTGCATGCGCATCGATAACCGCGCCGTTCTCGACCTTTTACATCACCATGGAGCAGCAAAAAAATGAAGACAACGCACCCCTGTTTTGACGACGTGTTAGCCACGCATGTGCTGATCCGCGAGTGGCTTTCGGGCGCAGCCACGGCGCCGGAACATTGCGCTGATTTGCTGGCGCGATTTTCGCCCGCGTTCACGATGGTGTCGCCCGGCGGCAAGCAGCTCGATCATGCTGGCTTGACGGCGTTTTTCCAGGGCGCCGGCGGCAGCCGCCCCGGCCTCGTCATGCGCATCACGGACTTGAAGGTGATTCAGGACAGCGCCGCCGGCGCCAGCGTGTCTTACCGCGAATTCCAGTCGCTGCCCGGCGCAGAAAACACCGAGCGGCTGTCGACCGTCGTGTATGAAAAAACGCCGGCTGGTGGCCTGCTGTGGCGCCATCTGCATGAGACGTGGGTGGCGCGGGCGGATTGATCTTGCCACGTGGTGGCACGCGCGCTGCGTGAAGGACGATGCGCGTATCATGCGGTTCTTGCACCCGGAGAAAACAAAGATGCGCATAGACACGACATCGGACTCGCCAAGCTGGACCAAGGTCTTTGACATTGCTCATGAACTGCGGCAGCTTGGTCCCTTGATGGAAGAAAAATATCCTGATCTCGACTGGGAATTGTTTGTCTGCCTGCGCTGCGTGCCAAAAGACTTGCAGCGAAAAACATTCTGCCGCTATTACGCCAGCGACAAAATGTTCGGCCTCGATATCGCCATGGAAGAGGAAGACTTCGTGCCGGTGAAAAAAGACACGCCTGGGCAACGCAAATTGATCGGCACCGCTTTCTTCACTTTTTTTGCCGCCAGCATCCGGAAATACGAGAAAAAACTCCCGGGACTCCAGCCCGTTTCAGCGCAACTGATTGCCGATGTGCGGCAATGGTGCATCGATAATCAGTGGACGGATTCCGCTGTCTGATCCGCCATGCACACACGGGCACTCACGTGAGGTCGTGCAAGTCCTTGCGCTGGGCCGGGCCGATGGAAAACCGGGAAAACACCACCTCCAGGCCATCCCGTTCCGGCGTGCAGCACATGGGCCCGACAAGGTAGCTGCCGGCCTCGGGAAATGGCGCCAGGCGCAGCAGCGGCCAGCGCTGGCCATCGGTCGAATACTGCACGCGGATCGCGCCTTGCGCCACCGTCACGCGCAGCCAGAAACCGTCCGGCATGGCGGGAGCGCTGCTGACGGCCCAGTCGGATTTGTCTTGCGTCAATACCGTGCTCAATAAGAGCTGGCCGTCGGAAAATTCGACGCCGCACTTGATCCAGTTTTGCTCGTCGATGCGCACCATCATGCCGGCCTGGTCGTACAGCGCCGCGTACTGCGCCGCCACGTGCAGCTGCGCCGTGAAATCGCCATCGATTTGCGTGCCGAAAAAATGGCCGCTGTCGCGGATAAAACCATAGTGAGTCTTGCGCCAGAAATCCGTATTTGCGTCCGTCGTCACGCGCAATTGCGCGCCGTCGGCGGACCAGTTTTCCGGTGGATTGAGCCAGCTGCCTTGCGTGAACATCGCGTGCCTTTCCGAGCTAAAAAGATCACATAGTGTGCCCCCATCCCAGCGCCTTGTACAGGGCAATCGCATCGATGTAGGACGCCGTTTCCGCCAGCAGCGCTTCGCGCCGGATATCGAACAAGGCGCGCTGGTTTTCCAGCACGGCCTGGTAGCTGCCGGCACCGCCCGCATAGCGCGTGCTGGCGATATCGAGGGCCGCATTGCCGTGGCGCGCCGATTCCAGCAGCGAGGTCAATCGCGTCTGGTTTTCCGCCAGCTGCGTAACGGCGTTTTCCACCTCTTCCTGCGCCAACAGCATCGTTTGCGCATAGCGCGCCAGCGCGCCCTGCGCTTCGGCCTGCGTACCGCGCAAGCGCGCCTTGACGCTGCCCAGGCGGAAGGCAGGATGGCTGACGGAGGGCGCCAGTTCGAAGGCGCGCGCGCCGCCGTCGAACACGCCGCTGCCGCGCAGGGCAAAGAAGCCCAAAAAGCCGCCCAGGCTCAGGCGCGGATACAGGTCCGCCGCTGCCGCCCCCACGTCTTCGCTGGAAGCGGCCAGCAGGCGCTCGGCGCGCACCACGTCGGGACGCTGCTTGATCAGGCGGTTCACGTCGCCCAGCGGCAGCTGGCCGGCCAGCGGCGCCTGCTGCCGCGGTGCTGTCGCCAGCGCGATGGCGCCCGGCGCTTGGCCGCTCAGCACATCGAGCCGGTACTGCGCCTGGCGCAAGCCGGCCTGCAACGGCGGCAATGCCGCCTCGCTGCGCGCCAGGTTGGCCAGCGCGTTGTGGCGCTCTTCCGGCAAGCCGCTGCCGGCCCGGATGCGCGCGTCGATCAGGGCGATGGTGTCGCGCCAGCTTTGCACTTGCGCCTGCGTCAGCGCCAGGTTTTGCTGGTAGCCCAGCGCCTCGTAGTAATTGCGCGCCACTTCGGCGGCGATCGTCAGCTGCACTTGCCGCAAATCGGCCTGCGCCGCGTCGGCGCGCGCCTGCGCCGAGCGGCTGATATGCGCGAGGCGGCCGAACAGGTCGATCTCCCACTGCGCATCGAAACCCACGCGCGTGCTGGTGCTGGCGGCGCGACTATCGGGGGTGTCTTGCTGCACGCTGCGCTGCCACCCCGCCTGGCCCGTGACGGCGGGCAGTTCGTCGAGGCGGCGCTCGTCGAAGGTGGCGCGCGCGGCCAGCAGATTCGCTTGTGCCTGCGCGATATCGAGGTTGTGCGTCAAAGCGCTGGCGATCAGCCGCGACAGGCGCGCATCGTCGAAAAACGTCCACCAGGCGGCCTCGCTGGCAGCCGTTTGACCTGGCGCAAACTGCGCCTGCTGCGGACTGGCCAGGGCGATGGCGGGCGTGCCCGGCGTGACGTAGGCGGGACTGACGGCGCAGCCGGCCAGCAGGGGGAAAAGGGAGACGAGATAGCGGTAATTTTTCATGGGGATTCCTTCAGCGCGTGCGACAGATCGCGCGCGCGCGGCGTGGCATGGTCGGCCGTGTGGCGGCGGGCCAGAAAGGTGTACACGGTGGGCAGCACGAACAGGGTAAAGAAGGTGCCGATCAACATGCCCGACACGATCACCACGCCCAGGCCGAAACGGCTGTTGGCGCCGGCGCCGGACGCGAACAGCAGCGGCACCAGGCCCACCACCATGGCCGCCGTCGTCATCAGGATCGGGCGCAAGCGGATTTGCGCCGCCTTGCGGATGGCGCTGAGGCGGTCCAGCCGTTCATGCACCTGCAATTCGTTGGCAAATTCCACCATCAAGATTCCGTGCTTGCTGATCAAGCCGATCAGGGTCACGAGGCCGATCTGCGTGTAGATGTTGACGGTGGCGTAGCCCAGCGCCAGCGGGATCAGCGCGCCGCAAATCGACAGCGGCACCGTGATCAGGATGATCAAAGGGTCCGTCAGGCTTTCATATTGCGCCGCCAGCACCAGGTAAATCACGACGACGGCCGCCAGGAAGGCCAGCAGCAGCGCATTGCCTTCCGTGGCGAACTGGCGCGCGTCCGATTGCCAATCGTAGCTGAAGCCGGGCGGCAGGGTTTTCGCCACGCCGTCGAGGAAGGCGACGGCGTCGCCCAGCGTCACGCCCGGCGCCGGCACGCCCTGGAAGGTGGCCGCATTTTGCTGGTTGAATTGGGTCAGCATGTTCGGCTCGATCTGTTCCGTCACCGAGACGACGGCGGACAGGGGCAGCAGGCTGCCATCGTCGGCGCGTACGTACTGCTGCGTCAGGGCTTGCGCCGTCAATCGCTGCTCGCGCGGGCTTTGCGCGATGACGTCGTAGGCGCGGCCATCCATGCCGAAGCGGTTCAGATAATTTTCGCCCACCAGCACGGCCAGCGATTCGCCGATGTCCTGCATGCGGATGCCCAGGCTGTTCGCCTTGGAGCGGTCCACGCGCACCTTGACGACGGGGTTGTTGTAATCGAGGTCGCTGTCGACGACGGCAAACAGGCCGCTGTCGCGCGCGCGCTGCTTGACGTCTTCCATCGTGCGGAACAGGGTGGCGTAATCCTGCGCGCTGCGCAGTACCATTTGCACGGGCAAGCCGCCGCTCGATCCGGGCAAGGGCGCCAGCTGGAAGGCGAAGATGCTGGTGCCTTCCACGTCGCCCGCGGCGTGCTGCAATTCGGCCTGGATGACGGCCGCGTTGCGCGAGCGTTCGGCCCACGGCGTCAGGTTGATGCCGCCGATGCTCGATGCCGGGCCTTCGCCGCCATTGATGATCCAGCGCGAGTCCGTTTCGGGGATATTTTTGTAGATCTCATCGAGCTTGTACGAAAAGCGTTCCACGTAATCGAGGTTGGCGTGCTGCGGCGCCTTGATCGCCGTCAAGACGCTGGCCTGGTCTTCCGCCGGCGCCAGTTCGCGCTGCGGCAGCAGGTACAAAAACGGCAGACTGACCATCACCAGCGCGGCGAAACCGGCGCTCCACCAGCGGTGGTGCAGCGAGCGGTCCAGCAGGCGCGCATAGCGGCTGGTGAGGCCTTCGAAGAAATGCTCGGCGGCGCGCGCCATGCGCCCTTCCGCTTGTTTCGGCTGCAGCAGCAAGGAGCTCATCACGGGAGACAAGGTCAGCGCCACCACGCCCGACACCACCACGGCGCCGGCCAGGGTCAGCGCGAATTCCTTGAACAGCGCCCCAGTCAATCCGCCCATCATGCCGATCGGCGCATACACGGCCGCCAGGGTGATCGTCATGGCGATGACGGGGCCGGCCACTTCGCGCGCGCCCACCAGGGCGGCCGCCACGGGCGTCTTGCCTTCCTCGATATGCCGGTGCACGTTTTCCACCACGACGATGGCGTCGTCGACCACCAGGCCCACGGCCAGCACCATCGCCAGCAAGGTCAGTAAATTGATGCTGAAGCCGAAGGCCAGCATCAGCGCCGCCGCGCCCAGCATCGACAGCGGGATCGTCACGACGGGAATCAGCACGGAGCGCAGGGAACCCATGCACAGGTAGATGACGATGACGACGATGAGCAGCGCTTCGAGCAGGGTGTGCGCCACCTCGTCGATGGACGACTGGATGAAGCGCGCCGTCTCGAACGCCAGCTCGACTTTTACGCCCGGCGGCAGGGTTTTCTGGATTTCCGGCAGCAGCTTCCTGATGCCGTCGACGATCACCAGCGGGTTGCCGCCGGGCGTGGGCGACAGGCCCAGATACACGGCCGGCACGCCGTCCATGATGCCGCTCGTCTCCGTCGCGGCCGCGCCCAGTTCCACCGTACCCACGTCCTTCAGGCGCACGAGGGCGGCGCTGTCCTTTTCATCGCCGCCCTTCTTGACGACCATGTCGCGGAACTGTTCCACGCTGGTCAGGTCCGTGTTGACGCTGATGTTCGCGACGACGAATTGTCCCTTCACCTTGCCGGGCGCCGCCTGGTAGTTATTGCGCCGCACGGCGTCGGCCACGTCGGCCGCCGTCAAGCCGCGCGCCGCCAGTTTCGCCGGGTCGATCCACAAACGCATGGCCAGCTGCTGGCCGCCATACACGTCGACTTTCGCCACGCCGTCGATGGTGGCGAACATCGGCTGCACCACGCGCGCCAGGTAATCCGTCAGCGCGGGCGCGGACACGCTCTCGCTGGCAAAGCCGACATACGCGACGGCCGAGGAATCGCCGGCCGCGCGCTCGATGACGGGGTCGAAAGCGCCTTCCGGTAATTTATAGCGCACCTGGTTGACCTTGGCCATGACTTCCGTCAACGCTTGCGTGGAATCGCGGTTCAATTCCATGCGCACGGTGACGGTGCTGCTGCCCTGCACCGACGACGAGGTCAGGTAATCGATGCCTTCCACCGACGATACGGCTTGCGCGATGGGTTGCGTCACGAAACCCTGCATCAGTTCCGCCGAGGCGCCCGGATAGTTGGTCGTGACGGTGATGGTGGACGATTCGAGCATCGGGTATTGGCGGATCGGCAGCTGCAGGATGGCGATCACGCCCAGCATCAGAATCAATGTGCTGATCACCAGCGCCAGCACGGGGCGGCGCACGAATAAATCGGTAAATTTCATGGTGCTGGCCTTTCCTCAAGAACCGGCCTTGGGCGCGGCGCGTTTCGCCTCGTCCAGGGTATTGGCCACGGCCTGCACGGCCATGCCGTCGGCCAGTTTCAGCTGGCCCGAGGCGACAACGCGCTGCCCTTCGCGCAAGCCGTCGAGGATGGCCACGCGGCCCCCGGCCCGCTCGCCCAGTTTCACGCCCACGCGCTTGACGGTGAGCGGCTGTTTTCCTTCCTGCTGCGCGACGAATACCGTATCGCCATACGCGCTGTAGGTCACGGCCGTTTCCGGCACCGTCAGCTGCTGGCCAGCCTCGCGGGCCACGCGCACATTCGCGTACATGCCCGCTTTCAGCGCGCCGCGGGGATTGCTCAATGCCGCCTGCACCTGCACCATGCGCGAGCGGGCGACCAGCGGGTCGATGGCGTTGATCTTCGCCGTGAAGATTTCATTCGGATACGCGTCCACCAGCACTTGCACGGCCTGTCCCGGCGCCAGTGTCGCGCTGCTCTGCTCATCGAGGGCGAAGTTCACCAGCAAGGCCTTCGTGTCGATCAGGCTGGCCACCGTGTCGGCCGCGTTCAGGTACTGGCCCGCGTGCACCTTGCGGATGCCCAGCTGCCCGGCGAATGGCGCGCGGATGGTCTTTTGCGCGATCAGCGCTTCCGTCTGGCGCACCTCGCCCAGGGCCGCGTCGCGCGCGGCCAGCGCCGCATCGAGCTGCTCCTGGGTGGCGGCCTTTTCCCTGACCATCTGCACGGTGCGGGCATGGCTGCTTTCCGCGTTTTTCAGCTGTGCGCGCTGGCGCAGCAGCATTGCCTGTTCCTGGGCGTCATTGAGCTGTACCAGCACGGCGCCGGCCGCCACGCTCTGGCCCGATTCGAAGCGGATCTGCGTAACGCGCCCGCCCGTTTCGGCCGCCACCTGCACCTGGCGCGCCGCTTCCAGTTCGCCCACGCCGGCAAAAAAGCGCTCCTGCGTGCCCAGCACGACGGGGACCAGCGCCACCTTGGTGGCGGGGTAGGCGGCATCGGCCGCATGCGAGTTGGCGCGCGGATACAGCGCGGCGCCCGCGACGGCCAGGGCGATGGCCAGCGCGGAAGCGCCGACGAGTTTCGTATTCATGATGAAGTCCTTTACTGCATTGAAAGGGAGAAAGAAGAAGAGGCGCAGCGGAGGCTGGTCAGGTCCGCTGCGCGTTGAAGAGGAAGAACAAACCCAGGGTCCACAGCAGCAGCACCAGGTGCGTCGTCTGCAAGCTTTCCTGGGCGATCCAGTAGCCGAACCACAGGCCGCCCAGGTGCATCAGCAGCAGGAAGGCGGCCATGGCGCACAGGGCCAGGTTCAGCCAGGGCAACGCTTGCGTCAGGGAAGCGCCGAGGAGCAGCGCCACGCCTGTCCAGGCGGCGATGGCGGCCAGCAGTTGCAGCGCCAGCACCGTCAACAGGCTCAGGCGGTGCAGGGTCAGCGAGGTGAGCGCGCGGCGCAGCAGCGGCGTCTGGATGGTCGGATCCTGGCGCAGCGGGTCCATGCGCATGGTGTTGCCGATGGCCCAGACGGCGCCGTGGAAGGCGTGCAGGTTGTTGAGGGCGGCCAGGGTGAGCCAGAGGGCCAGGCCGATGGCGAGGATGGCGTGAAACAGCCAGATCGAGTGAGACAGTTGCATGGGAAAATCCTGTCAAAAGAGTACCTTGCCGGCATGCGGACGTGGAAACTCCTCGACAGCGGGGAGCTACCGGCCTATTATGCAAGCAATTAGTTGGTTAACTGGCCCCATGATAGTTGAGTGAAATGAATTACACAAGTAAACGTTTGGATAATCAAGAGGCGCCGCAAACGACGGAGCGCATCCTGTATTTCATCAAGACCAAGGGACCCGTCTCCACGGCCACCCTGGCCAAGACCCTGGACATGACGGGCGAGGCGGCGCGCCAGCAAGTGCAAAAGCTGGTGGCGGCGGGCCTCATCGAGGGGCGCCAGGAAGCGCAGGCGGGCGCCGGGCGGCCGCGCCAGAACTGGGTCTTGACGGAGGCGGGCAATGCGCGCTTTCCCGACACGCATGCGCAGCTGACGATCAAGCTGATCGGTTCCGTGCGCCAGCTGTTCGGCGAGGCGGGGCTGGATAAACTGATCACCCAGCGCGAAGAGGAAAGCCGCAGCGCGTATGCGCTGGCGTGCTCGGCGCCGGACTTGCCCACGCGCTTGCAGCAGCTGGCGGCCGTGCGCGATGAAGAGGGTTATATGGCGCGCGTGGAAGCGGATGGCGACGACTGGCTGCTGATCGAAGACCACTGCCCCATCTGCGCCGCCGCCCGCACCTGCCAGGGTTTTTGCCGCTCCGAATTGCAGCTGTTCCAGGAAGTGGTGGGACCGTGCGCGAGCATCGTGCGCGAGCAGCATGTGCTGGCCAATGCCATGCGCTGCGTCTACCGCATTTCTGTCTTGCCCTAAGCCTTGGGAAACAGGGGCCAGGTGCCTAGCGCCACCAGCCCAGCCAGCCACCACACGACGGGCCAGCTGCTGGCCGCCAGCAAGTGCGGGATGGCGATCGGCGTGAGGAACAGGCCTACATACACGGCCGTGTTCGCCATGCCCAGGGCCGTGCCCGCGTTGGCGCCGCCCGCTTCCGTTGCCAGCTCCGTGTAGGCCACGCCATGCCAGGCGGACACGGCGATGCCGGCGGCCACCACGGCGGCCATCAGCAGCCAGCCCGGCGCCTGCAGCCAGGCGATGCATCCCAGCACAATGAACGACGCCAGCGCCACCAGGGCCGAGCCGCGCAGATAGGCGGGCCGGTTCGCGTGGCGGTCCGTGTGGCGTCCGCTCCAGATGCGCATCACCATGGCGCCCGCCTGCAGGGCCACCATCACGGCCGTGATGGCGGCCAGTCCCAGGCGGCCATGGTCGTGCAGGAAGACGGTGGCATAGCTGAGCACGGCAAACTGGGGCACGCACAGCAAGCCGATGGCGGCCACCATGCGCCAGACTTTGCGGTTTTTGAGTGGACCTTGCAGCGGCGGAGGCGGCTTGACCCCAAACAGGCCCGTGGACGCGTTTTGCGGCCCCGTGGCGACCTCGGCAGGGAAATCGGGCTCATGCATCCATCGCCACGTAAAAAACGCCGACAGGCCGCATACGAGGGCCAGGGCGCCAAATACGGGCATGAAGCCGTAACGTGACGCCAGGCTGGGCAGGACGAGAGCGCCGAGGCCGCCGCCGAGCGGCACGGCCGTCTGGCGGATGCTCATGGCGAAACCCCGTTCGCCCGCGCCGAACCAGCGCATCACGGCACGCCCGCTGGCACCATTCACGCTGCCGCCCAGCACGCCGACCAGGGCCAGCCCGGCCGCCAGCGCCCATAACGGCGGCACAGACCCGTCAGCGGGCGTGATCCACAGCAGCAAGGTCAATAGGGCCAGCATGGTGCCCAGCAAGCCCGTCAGCAGCACGGGGCGGTCGCCCCAGCGGTCGGTGGCCATGCCCCATGGCAATTCTGTCAGGGCCACGCCCAGGCCCATGGCGCCCAGCGCCACCCCCAGTTGCGTATTGCTCAGGTGATAGCCGCTGCGCAGCCAGATGGCCGTCGTGGGCATGCCGTTGGCGGCGGCGGAAAAGCTGGCATTGGCCGCCACGCCGACGGCCAGCACCTTCCAGCGGTGGGCATCGCCCAGCGCGGGCGCGGTGGCGGGGACAGGAACAGGAACGGCTGGGCAGCTGGTGGTCATGGCAGGGAGGGGAAAGTGGTTGACCCTGACAGTGTTGCGCAGTACGATCGTTCTGAATATCAGATAATTTACTAGTCACCATCCCATAAAACAGGACGATTGCATTTGCGCCATGAGCTTGCTGAATTTTGACATCGCCTTCTTGCGCAGCTATGTGGCTGGCATCGAGCTGGGCAGCTTTGCCCGCGCGGCGGACAAGGTGGGCCGCTCCACCTCGGCCGTCAGCGCGCAGCTGAAAAAACTCGAGGAGCAGGCGGGCATGCCCCTGTTCCGCAAGGATGGCCGGGGCCTGGCGCTGACACCGGCCGGCGAAGTGCTGCTCGGCTATGCACGCCGCCTGCTGGAACTCAACGACGAGGCGGCCGTCGCCTTGCGCGGCGCGGAACTGGAAGGCTGGATCAGGCTCGGTTTGCAGGAAGATTTCGGCGAAGCCTTGCTGCCCGACGTGCTGGGGCGCTTTGCCCGCGCGCATCCGAAAGTGCGCATCGAGGCGCACGTGGCGCGCAACACGGCCTTGATGCAAGGGCTGGCCATGGGCCAGCTGGACCTGGCCCTGCTGTGGGGCGGCGCCTGCATCGCCGACGTGGCCGAGTATCCGCAGCCGCAGCGCCAGCATATTGCCGAGCCGGCCATGCGCTGGATCGCCTCATCCAGCCTGGCCTGGCAGCCCGAATCGGGCGAGCCCTTGCCGCTCATTACCTTCGACCGCGACTGCCTGTTCCAGCGCTGCGCCACGCAAGCGCTGGACCATGCCGGCATCGCCTGGCGCACGGCGTTTACCAGTCCCAGCCTGGCTGGACTGTGGGCGGCGGCCGCGGCAGGGCTGGGCGTGACGGTGCGCACCAACCTGGGCTTGCCGTCTTCCGTCTGCGCGCTCGATCACGTGGCGGCGGGCTTGCCCGCCCTGCCCCCGCTGTCGCTGGAACTGCTGCGCGCCTCCAGCGTGTCCAGGCCGCCCGTCGAGCGGCTGGCTGGCCTGATCATCGACGCGTTGCGGGACAGTCCCGCTTGATACTGGCGAGCGGGAACGGGCGCCGCGGGCTATCGGCATGCATCGGTCCCGGCGCGGGCCGCCGGCGCAGGTTTACCGTGGCCGCTCTCAGCTTGCTCGCCAATGGAAACAGATTCCATCTTGCATGATCTGCAAATCAGCGATGTTTCGCTGCACGCCGCTGTACGTGTCGAGTACGCAAAAATCGCATGACTGAATTTCCTGTTCCAATCGGTCTGCCTCGACGAAAAGCTGATCGTTGGCGGCTTGTTCCAGATTCTTGAACAAGGTCGCGTATGCGGCAAAGGCAGCCGTGGGAAGAAAAGTCCCGAGAACAAGCGCATTCTCGGACAAGACGACAATTTCTCCGAGGATCGTTCCAGAACGATCAGATAGTGTCAGGCTCATAGGGCGATGGACATTTTGGTGCTATCTCAGGTGCGTGATGCGGGGTTTGTCATGGTTCAGCGTTCAGCGCCATCGCTGCGCAGCCAGTATTCAACCACATGAGCGCAGCGCTTGCCATGCGATGCATCAAATGGCGCTTGCGGCAGCGCGCTGCGCGCGGGCGGATTCACGCTCCATCCTTGCGCGCAATCAGCACCTGCACGGGCGCCATGGGGAAATCGCTGGCGCTGTATTGCTCCACTTGCCGCCAGCCCGTGTCGCGCAGCAATTGCGCCAATTCTCCCTGCTGGGTTACCGTGCGGCCCAGCATGCGCATCGGCAAGTAATACGGCAGCACGCGCGCCGCGTCGCCGGCTGCCGGGGCGATTTCCGCCTGCACGCAAACGAAGACGCCACCGGGTGTCAACGCCGCATGGATCTTGCGCAAGGCCGCCGCCATGTCGGGCACGAAATGCAGCACGGACGAGCACCAGATGAGGTCGTAGCCGCTGCCGATATCGTCGCTGGCCAGGTCGCCGCCCACAGTCTCCAGGCGGTCAGACAGTTGCGCATGGGCGATGTTCGCGGCCGCCACGGCCACCGTTTCCGGCCAGTCGAAGACGCCGCCGTGCAAGCCCGCATGGGCTTGCGCCAGCGCAATGGCAACCCAGCCCGGTCCGCCGCCCAGGTCGAGCAGGCGCAGCGGCGTGTGGCCGTCTGCAAACGGGGCGATGCGCTGCATCACGGACAGGGCTGCACGCATGGTGACGGCGCGTTGTTCCTGGCCAATCTGCTGCTGCGCGGCAATGGCCCAGTTGATGCCACTTGCCGTGCTGTAGGGCGCGGCCTTGCCACCCTCGCGCACCAGCGTACTCAGCTGGGTGGCGAAATGGCGCAGCGCATGCAGCCGGTACAGCCAGGCGTCGCCGCAAAAGGCTACGGAGTCGCGGCAGAAATACTGCAAGGTGGCGGCCGTGCAGCGGTAGCGCTGCGCATCTGCATCGGCCGCATCGCGTTCCAGCACTTGCATGCTCCAGAGTAATTCCAGCAGCAGCGCCGTGTGCGGCGCGTGCAGCGACAGGGCGTCGGCCAATTGCGCCGGCGTGTGCGGCGTGGCCAGCAATTCGAAAATGCCCAATTCCAGGGCGGCGGCCAGTCCATCGGCCTGGACGGGCGCGACGGCCAGGTCCCAATACGGTTGCAAGGCGTGTTGTGTGGTGAATGGCATGGTGCTTCCTTTCGCTGAGGTGGGCAAGAGCACCTATTTTATGCAACAATGAGAATAATTATCATTTGCATTTGTATGCGACACGGCGCATTTCGTATGCGCGACGGCGCGCGGGAAAACAGGGGGAGCGATGAGGGAACAGGACAGGGAAGCGGCAGGCTGGACGCGGCGCCAGCTGGACCCCGGGATGGGCGAGTGCCGCGCTGACCAGCGCCAGGTCGACCAGGGCTTGCTGCTCGTGCATTCCGATTACCGTCCGCGCCTTGCGCTCGTCGAGCAATCGAAGCATGACGATGCGGGCGGCATGGTGATCACCATCGGCCTGGAAGGCGTGTCCGGCTACACCACGCGCGATGGCGAACAATTGCGTTTCCGGGCCGGCCATACGACGGTGACGGCCTTTCAGCACGTCAGCGGCGAGCGCCGTTTCGAGGCGAATCAGCGGGCGGCGCAATTGCGCGTGCTGGTCGATGAAGACGCGCTGGCGCGCTACTGGCCGCAAGGCCTGGCGTCATTGCTGCCCCACGGTGGCGCGCGCCAGCTGGCGCATGCGGCCACCACGGCGGCGTCCGCTTTGCAGGCGCGGGCGCTGCTGTGCGCGACGGACCCGCTGGCCGTGCACATCGGCGTGCTCAGTGTCCTGGCGGAACAGTTGCGGGTGCTGCGGCCGGCGTCCGCGCCCGCTTCCATCCCGCGCTGGTCCGAGGCCGAGATGATCAAGCTGGAGCGCGTCCATGCGCTGATGCAGGAGCAGATGGCGCAAGACCTGACACTCGATTACCTGTGCGCGCAAGCGGGCCTGAGCTTGTTCAAGCTCAAGCAGGGATGGCGCTACCGCTACAACGACAGTCCCCAGCGCACCTTGCTGGCGTTGCGCATGCAGCGGGCAAAGTTACTGCTGGAAAATGGTTGCCAGGTGGCGCAGGCGGGCTGGCAAACCGGCTATCGCCATCCGTCCAATTTCAGCGCTGCGTTCAGCCGCTATTTCGGCTACGTGCCGAAGACCGTGGGACGCGCTGGCGCGTAAAAAGCCGGTGTAGAATCGGCGGGCAGCATTTTTCATCTCACTTGAAGGAGACATGATGGCCCGCAAAATATTTGTCAATCTGCCCGTCCAGTCGCTGGAACGCTCCGTGGCGTTTTTCACGGCGCTGGGCTTCAGTTTCAATGCCCATTTCACGGATGAAACGGCAACGTGCATGATCGTCGCCGACGACATTTTCGTGATGCTGTTGACGCACGACAAATTCAAGCAATTTACGCCCAAGCAGCTGTGCGATACCAAGGTGGCGACGGAAGTGCTCGTGTGCCTGTCGGCCGAGAGCCGCGGCGAAGTCGATGCGCTGGTGGCGAAGGCCGTCCAGGCGGGCGGCAGCATCTACAAGGAGCCGATGGATTTCGGCTTCATGTATGGCCACAGTTTCCAGGACCTGGATGGACATCAATGGGAGTTGATGTTCATGGAGCCGAACGCCGTACCTGGAAACGCCTGACCAAACCTACTGCGCGTCGCGCTTTGCGGCCGGCGATGCTCACCGTACTAGAGTACGGTTGCGCTTCTCGGCCACAAATCACTGCCGCTCGCTACGGTTTTGTCAGGCGTTGCAACAGCCAAGTCAAAACACTTGTTAAGCCCACGCCTTAGCTGGCCAGCGCCAGCAGATCGACCACGTCCAGGCCCGCCAGGTCTTGCGTCGTGTTGCCCGCAAACGCGGCGCGGCTCTGCTGGCCGTTTTTCAGCCAGGTGCGCGTGACTTCCTTGATCTGGCTCAGGGTGCAGGTCAATACGCCCGTGCGGAATTGCTGGCGCACGGCTTCCGTCGTGCCGCGCTGCTGCATGTTCCACGCCGTCAGCGCTTCCGCGTACGGCGAATGGGGCTTGTCGAGGCCCTTGATGACGCAGATGATGGCCTCTTCCACTTGTTCCTGCGAGAAATCGCCGTCGAGGATTTGATCCAGGGTCGTGCCGAAGTCGGCGTACGTGCCGGCCAGGCGCGGATCGCGGTAGGAACTGAGGGTAAACGTGCCGGCGCCGGCCGCATAGCTGGCGCTGCCGCCATACGCGCCGCCTTTTTCGCGCAGGGCCGTATGCAGCACCTGGTTGGTCATCAGTTCGGCGGCGACGGCCAGGGCGGACGCGTCCGGATTGTGCACGCCAGGCACGGCCCAGGACACGAAGCAATGGTTGATCTGGCTCGTCGCATGCAGGGCCGTGTTGGCCAGCGGCAAGGCTGCCGGCGCTGGCGTTTCCGTCGCTGCGGCCGCATCCGTGCTGGCTGCCGGCAATTCCAGCAAGCGGGCCAGGGTGATGCCATCTTGCTCCAGGCCGGCGCACAGCACGGTCGGCTGCTGGGCGATGATGTGCGCGTGCAGGGTGTCGAGCTCGCGCGCGATTTCCTGCAAGCCTTCGGAGGTCTTGCTCAGCTGCTGCAAACGGCGGTAGAACGGCAAGGCTGCCGGGCCGCCCACGATGTCGTCGAAACGGCGCGTGGGCGACAGCGGTGCCGCCGCGGCCAGCATGGCGTAGCGGTTGCCCGATTCGGACAGGCTGCTCAATTTGTCTTGCACCAGGCTTTCGATCAGGAAAGCCAGGCGCTCTTCCTCATCGAAGCGGGGCTTGGCGATCCAGGCCGACAGCACGGCGGCGATGGCCGCGTGTTCTTCGCGCAAGCCGCTGGCCGAGAACGACAATTCCACGCGCATCGCTTGTTGCGGGCGGGGAATGGCTTCCAGGCCGATGTGGAACGATGGCACCATGCTCTGGCGCCAGGCGCTGGCGTCGTCGAACGACATGTCGCCCACGCCCAGCTCCGGCGCCAGGTCCGTGTACAGGCGCAGCCAGGGCCACGACGCTTCCGGCAAGCCCGATACGTCGTACAGCACGTTGGCATAGCTGATGCCGTTCGAGGCAATGCTGAACGCCACGGCGCCGTCGACGGCCGGGGGAATCGGCAGTGCCGGGCGCGGCAGCGCGCTGACGTCGCCGGGGCGGATGCGCGGCAAGACTTCCGAATTCGACGGCAGCTGCTGATGCGCTTCCAGCGCGGCGGACTCGGCGATGATGTGCTCGCGCTCGGCGTCCGTCAGCTTCGCCTGCAGGGCCGCCAGCCTAGCGTCTTCCAGGGCGGCGCGGTCCGTGAAGTAGGCGCTGTCGGGCACCACGTGCGTCGTCAGACGGGTTGGATTGGCGATCAGCTCGCGCACCAGCTGCTTGAAGAATTCCGGGTCTTCGATCTGCTGTTCCAGGGTTTCCAGGATGTCCGCATTGTCGAAGGCATCCATGACGTTGCCGTCATACATGGCCAGCGGCAAGGCGTGCAGCAGGCGGCCCAGGCCGTAAGGCATGCGGCCGCTGCTGATTTCGCGCTGGCTGTATTTGATATCGCGCAAGGCCGCGTGCAGCACGGCGGCGGGGATGCCCTCTTGCGCCGTCTCTTCCAGGGCCGTCCAGATGCGCTGGTGCGCATCGGCGATCTGTTCCTGCGTCAAGCCTTCCATGCCGATGTGGAACACCATCTGGCGGATGCCCGCATCGCGGCCATTCATGTCCGACGGGCGGCCATAGCCGGCCGATTCCATGGCGCGCATGACGGGCGCCGACGATTCGCCCAGCAAGCCGTGCGACAGCAAATGCGCGTGGTAGTAGGCGATGGGGTCGCTCGACTCGCCCATCAGCCAGGCGAATTGCAGGCCGAATTCATCGTCGCGCGCTTCCTGCGATGGAATTTTCACCACGTTTTCCTGCGGCGCCGTCCACGCGGGCGCCAGTTGCGGCAGGCGGCGCGGGCTGAAGCCGCTGAGCTTGGACAGCACGCGTTCGGCCACCTGCTCTTGCACGGCCGCCGCTTCGATATTGCCGGCGGTCATGATCACGGCTTGCGAAGGGTGATAGTGGCTGGCGTGGAATTCTTTCAGCATTTCATGCGTCAGTTCGGGGATCACCAGCGGATCGCCGCCCGATTCCACTTCATACGTCGTGCCCTTGAGCAAGGCGCTGGCGATGCCGCTGTCGAGCGCGCGCATGGGGCTGTTGAAGGCGCCCTTCATTTCGTTGAAGACGATGCCCTGGTACACCAGCTTGCCGCCTTCGAACGCGTGGCGCCAGCCTTCCTGGCGGAAATTCAGGTAATCGAGATTCGGGAAGAAGGCCGCATCGAGGTAGACGTCGAGCAGGTTGAAGAAATCCTTGCGGTCGGTGCTGGCGAACGGGTACACGGTGCGGTCCGGGTAGGTCATCGCATTCATGAAGGTGGCCGTCGAGCGGCGCAACATCGAAAAGAAGGGGTCGCGCACCGGGTAGCGGGCCGAGCCGCACAAGGCCAGGTGCTCGAGGATGTGGGCGCGCCCGTCGCTCACTTCCGGCACAGTGGGAAAGGCCACCAGGAACACCATCTCAGCCTGCTCGGTATGCATGTGGATATGGCGCATGCCCGTTGCTGGCTCGACATATTGCTCGATGGTTGCCTGCAAGACTGGAATGAAGTTGCTGCTGACTTTTTCAAATGTGCTCATGCGGTATGGGATCTCTGCGGTAGGTGATTCGGAGTGTCGGTGGGGCTGCATCACATGTGGGGGCAAAGTGGCGTAATGCCAGGGCCGGGGCCACTTTGATGCCTGTATGAAGCTTTTCTCTATTGTACTAGGAGTATCTGCGCGCCGCCGCCGTGGCTTGCTTGCCGATCGCAAAAGCAACAACATTGTCAGATAGGCTATTTTTTGACAGGTGGCGCCTCGCGATGAACGCTTAGCGTACCATGCGCCTTTTGCACTCCAGACTGAACCGAAGGCGCCCACCTTGTCCCGACTTTCCTTTCGCCAACTGCTATTTGCCGCCTTCATTTTGACGACGGGCATTTTGACGGCCACCTCCGTGCAAGCCCTGCTGACCCTGGAACACCTGGCGCGGCTGGGGCGCGAGACGGCGGCGCAGGCGATTGCCCTGACGGAACAGTCGCAGCGCCTGTCCGAGCGCACGCTGGCCATGGAGCGCAGCGCACGGCAATTCCTCGTGCTCGACGATCCCGTCTTCCGCGAGCGCTACGCGGCGGCCCGCGACGAAGCGACGGCGGCGCTGCAAGTGCTGAACCGGGCCACGCCCGAGTTCGCCCCGCAGCTGGCCGACGAATGGACGGTGCAGGCGCAAGCGGCGTGGGAAGTCTTGCAAGCGGGTAAGCGCCGCAAGCGCGATGGCCACGCCGTCGTGTACCGCGCGTTTGCCCGCATGACGCAGATCAATGACAGCCTGGCGCGCGAAAGCAAGACGGAAATCGGCAGCCGCAACGACGCCCTGCTGGCCGAGCTGGAACGCCAGCGCCGCTTGCTCGGCGTGCTGGTGGGGGGAGCCGTGCTGCTGGCGGCCGTGCTGGCCACCTGCTTCGGCTTTCTGTTGTCGCGCCCGTTGCGCCGCATCGAGACGGCCATCGAGCGCCTGGGCGACAAGCGCTACGACCAGCCCATCGTCGTCGGCGGCCCGGCCGACACGCGCCGCCTGGGCCAGCAGCTCGACTGGCTGCGCCAGCGCCTGGCCGATCTCGATGCCGACAAGGAACGTTTTCTGCGCCACATCTCGCATGAGCTGAAAACCCCGCTGGCGGCCCTGCGCGAAGGCGTGGCCTTGCTGGAAGACGAGGTGGCGGGCAAGCTCAGCGACGGCCAGCGGGAAATCGCCGGCATCCTGCAGCAAAACACGGCGTCCCTGCAAACCCAGATCGAAGACTTGCTGCGCTACAATACCGCCGCTTTTGACGCCCAGCATTTGGCGCGCAGCAAGGTGGACTTGCTGGTCTTGCTGCAAGATGTGGTGGCCGGGCAGCGCCTGCAATGGCTGGCGCGCCGCTTGACGGTCGAGGTGCAGGGCGCGTCGCTGATCGTGCAGGCCGACCGCGACAAGCTGGCCACGGCCCTGGCGAACCTGCTGTCGAATGCCGTGCGCTTCAGCCCGGAAGGCGGCACCGTGCGTTTCACCCTGTCTGGTGAAGGCGGCCACGTGCGCATCGATTGCACCGACGAGGGCGCCGGCGTGGCGCCCGAGGATGCCGCGCGCATCTTCGAGCCGTTTTACCAGGGCGTGCGCCAGGCGGCCGGCGCGCGCAACGGCAATGGCATCGGCCTGTCCATCGTGCGCGAATATATCGCCGCCCACGATGGCAGCGTCACTCTTTTACCGCGCCCCGCCGGCGCGCATTTTCGGATAGAACTGCCCTTATGATGACGAGAATTCCCCTGGCCGGCATGGCCGCCTGCGCGCTGCTATTGGGCGCTTGCGCCGCCAAGCCCCCCACCCAGACGCCCGTGCTGGTGCAGACGCCGCCGCGCGTGGTGGTGGTGGCCGATCCCCAGCTGGCGGAACTGCTGGCGTATCAGGGCGCCTTGCGCCTGATGACGCCGTCGGAACTGGTGAAGGCGCAGCTGGACCTGGCGAAGGCCGATCACGCGCCGCACAACACGCTGCGCCGCGCCATGCTGCAGGCGGCCTTGCGCGGTCCCGGCGACCTGGCCCGCGCGCAAGCCTTGCTGGAACCGCTGGCCACGGCCACGGGCAAGGACGCGCAACTGCTGGCGCCGCTGGCGCAATTGCTGGGCAGCCAGTATGCGGAACTGCGCCGCCAGGACGAGGGCATCGACAAGCTCAACACGCAGCTGCGCGACGCCCAGCGCCGCATCGACCAGCTCAATGAAAAGCTCGAAGCGCTGAAAAACATCGAGCGCAGCCTGTCCGTGCGCCCCGCCGCGGGAGCGCCGAAATGAGCGAGCACGCCCACATCTTGCTGGTCGACGACGATCCCGACCTGTTGCGCTTGCTGACCATCCGCTTGAAGGCGGGCAACTATCGCGTGACGGCCGTGGGCAGCGCGGAAGCGGCACTGGCGCGCCTGGCAGTGGAATTGCCCGCCCTGGTTATTACCGACGTGCAATTGCCGGGCCGCGACGGCCTGGCCCTGTTCGATGAAATCCGCCGCCAGCATGCGGCCCTGCCCGTCATTTTGCTGACGGCCCACGGCACCATTCCCGACGCCGTCGACGCGACGGCGCGCGGCGCGTTTGCCTACCTGACGAAACCGTTCGACGGCAAGCTGCTGATGGAAAAAGTGGCGTATGCCATCAACTTGTCCACCGTCATGCCGGCGCCAGCGTCCGGCGACGAGAGTTGGCGTGCCGAGCTGATCAGCCGCAGCGCGCAGATGGCCGAGCTGCTGGCCGAAGCCAAGCTGGTGGCCGGGTCCGACGCCAGCATCCTGATCCGCGGCCCCAGCGGCACGGGCAAGGAATTGCTGGCGCGCGCGCTGCACAACGCCAGCCGCCGCGCCAAGGCGCCGTTCATCGCCGTCAACTGCGGCGCCATTCCCGAGCAGCTGCTGGAATCGGAACTGTTCGGTCACGTCAAAGGCTCGTTTACGGGCGCCGTCGGCAACCGCGAAGGCTTGTTCCAGGCGGCCGATGGCGGCACCCTGTTCTTGGATGAGATCGGCGACATGCCGCTGCCGCTGCAGGTGAAACTGCTGCGCGTGCTGCAGGAGCGGGCCGTGCGCCCCGTGGGCGCCGACCAGACGCGTCCGGTGGACGTGCGCTTGTTGTCCGCCACGCACCGCGACCTGGACGTGGCGATGGCCGAGGGGCAATTCCGCGAAGACTTGTATTACCGGCTCAATGTCGTGACCTTGACCCTGCCGCCGCTGGCCGAGCGCCGCGAAGACATCGCCTTGCTGGCGAACCATTTCCTGCAGAAGCTGGCGGCCAAGTATGAGAAACCCCTGAACGGCTTTGCGCCCGACGCCCTCACGGCCCTGGTGGCGGCGCCATGGCCCGGCAATGTGCGCCAGCTGGTCAATGTCGTCGAGCAAGTGTGCGCGCTGGCCACGGCGCCGCTGGTGCCCTTGTCCCTGGTGCAACGCGCCTTGCGCGTGCCCTCGCTGGAAGCGCTCAGCTACAACGAAGCGAAGCAGCGCTTCGAGCGCGACTACCTGATACAACTGTTGCGCCTGACGGATGGCAACGTGGCCGACGCGGCCCGCCTGGCCGACCGCAACCGCACGGAGTTCTACCGTTTATTGCAGAAATACGAGCTGACGCCGGCCCTGTTCCGCGGCGAAGGCGACCCTGTCGCTGAATAGCGACAAAAATAAAGCGTGGAAAATCAGGGGCTTAGCGTAAAACATTGATGCTCTTGCCACAAGCTGTCGCTGTCAGGCGACAAAAAGCCCCGTTTTTCGGGCCATATCCGTCGCAAACGCGTCGGGAAAATCGCGTTTGCATGCAAGTCATTGATTATGAAGGGTATTTAAAAGCTGGCACGGTGCTTGCTGTATGGGTAGATGTGACGCTTCAAAGTGTTGCTTTATCCAAGTAAGAAGCTTTTAACTTCATTGAGAGGAACTACCATGCAAACATCGAAACTGTTCAATACCCTGGTTGCCGCTATCGTACTGTCGGGCGCCTCGATCACCGCTTCGCATGCCGCTGACTCCGCACCAAAAGCACAAGCTCCTGCTGACACCGTCGTGGCCGCCAATGCCGCCGCTGCCGTCCCTGATGAAACCATCACTTCCTCGGCCAAGGCCGCCCTGAGCGCCGATGCGCAAGCCGCTGCCCTGCCCGTCAAGGTGGCAACCCAGCAAGGTGTGGTCGTCCTGTCGGGCGACGTGCCGAGCGCCGAAGCGGGTGACCGCGTCGTGCAGATCGTCGCTTCCGTGAGCGGCGTGAAAGAAATCAAGAACGAGCTGAAAGTCAAAGCCGCCGGCTAAGCCCTCGCGCTGTACTTTACTCCGGGTTGCCCTGTCTGCGGACAGGGCATTTTTTTTGTCCGCACGGTTTGACCTGGCCAGCCATGCCGATGCCGCCAGGCAAGGAGCCGGGAAATACAAGTAGAATAGCCAGCACTGGCGCCGCTCCCGGCGCTGTTTGTCATCCCCGGCACAGCATTCTGTTGCAAGGCTGCGCCGTTACCAGGCTACCGCATGTCTTCTTTTTCTCCCGCTGCCCTGTTGCGCAATCTGAAACCCGATAACTTCACCATCGCCCTGCTCGTCACCGTGGCGCTGGCCACGTTCCTGCCCTGCACGGGCCAGACGGCCGTGGTCTTCGGCAATATCACCACCGTCGCCATCGGCGCCCTGTTCTTCCTGCACGGCGCCAAGCTGTCGCGCGAAGCCGTGGTGGCCGGCGCCATGCACTGGCGCCTGCACTTGCTGGTGCTGGCCAGCACCTTTGTCCTGTTTCCTCTGCTGGGCCTGGCACTGCGCCCGCTGGCGCTGACCTTCCTCACGCCCGACTTGTACATGGGCATCTTGTTCCTGTGCGCCTTGCCGTCCACCGTGCAGTCCTCCATTGCCATGACCGCCATGGCGCGCGGCAACGTGCCGGCCGCCATCTGCAGCGCTTCGGCCTCGAACTTCATCGGTATTTTCCTCGCTCCCCTCCTGGTGGGCTTGCTGGTGGCCAAGGGCGCGGAAAGCAAGTCGTCGGTGGACGCCGTGCTGTCCATCGTCCTGCAGTTGCTGCTGCCCTTCCTGGCCGGCCAGTTCCTGCGCCGCTGGATCGGCCGCTGGGTCGACCGCCACAAGGCCACCCTGAAATACGTCGACCAGGGTTCGATCTTGCTGGTGGTCTATACGGCCTTCAGCGAAGCCGTCAGCGAAGGCCTGTGGCATACGATTTCGGTGGAAACGCTGGTGGCCCTGGGCTTGATCAGCTTGCTGCTGCTGGCGCTGGTGCTGGGTATTTCGACCTTTGTCAGCCGCCGCCTGGGTTTCAACAAGGAAGATGAAATCGCCATCGTCTTTTGCGCCTCGAAGAAGAGCCTGGCCAGCGGCGTGCCCATGGCCAAGGTGCTGTTCTCCACGCGTTCGCTGGGCATGGTGATCTTGCCGCTGATGTTGTTCCACCAGATTCAGCTGATGATTTGCGCCGTGATCGCGCAAAAGTATGCGCGGCGCGACGAGGCGGCGGCGGTGCGCGTCTAGGGGATGGACGGGGCCTTGCTGCGCACCGGCCACGTCAGCGCGTCAAGCAAGGTGCCCGGCGCCTTGCCCGTGTCCAGCCCCGTCGGGGGATATTCTCCCGCGCGGGGAATATGGTGGGTGCCGAACAGCCAGTCGAAGACGGGGAACAGCCCCGCGAAATTGCAGTTGAAATGCTCGGCTTGCACCGAGTGATGAACGCGATGGTACTGCGGAGAATTGCACAACATCCAGTAACGGCCAAAGCCGACCCGGACATTCATGTGCGGGAAAACATGATACAAGCTCAGTATCCCGTACATTCCCAGAATCACCATATTGGTCTTGAATAAGATCCCCGCCAGCAGATAGATACTGAGTGCCTTGATGCCCGCTTCGGCCCAATAGTGCCGCGTCGTTGTGCTGGCATTCATGGCCGTATCGCTGTGATGGAAGGAATGCATGGCCCACATGGCGGGTACGCGGTGTTGCACGCGATGAAAGACGTATTCCAGAAAATCCATGGTCAGGGCATATGTGATGAAGGCCGGCGCCAGCATCCAGCCTGAAGAGGCTAGATTGATGAGCCCGCCGCCAGCCGCATTGACAAGCTGTACCGTGACGATGGCCGTGAGCGGGGCCAGCATGGCGCCGCTGGCGGCATAGATGAGCATATACGCAAGATTGAAGCGCGACGCCCCGGAGGGCTGTTGCTGCAGGGGATGCCGCCTCTCGATGAGCAATGCCAGAAGAATGACCGCCAGGAGCATCAGGGGGCCAAGCAGTAGCGCTGCGTATCCCATCGTTTAACCCTGGAAAGTAGTGGATAGTTGTCTCTTGTTAAAAATAGTCCGCCCATTCCCGTCTGTCAATGTCATTGGCGTTGCCTTGACCCATGCAATGGCAGAACGCTATATATAAGTGTATATTACGCTCCTTGTTCACCGTTCACTTTACAAGGATACGATCATGCGCCTCACCTCCCTCGCCCGCCTGCTTGGCACCGCCCTGCTGGCCACCGCCGCCACCTCCGCCCTTGCCGGTGAAGTGGTGGTGTCGGCCGCGGCCAGCCTGACGAATGCGTTCAAGGATGCGGCGCAGAGCTACGAGGCGCAGTATCCGGGCAGCAAGGTGTCCCTGAACTTCGCCGCCTCGGGCGTGCTGCTGCAACAGATCGTCAAGGGCGCGCCCGTGGACGTGTTTGCCTCGGCGGACCAGGAAACCATGGATGCGGCGCAAAAGCAGGGCTTCGTCCTGCCGGCCGACCGCATGGATTTCGTCGGCAACAGCCTGGTGCTGATCGTGCCGCACGATAGCAAGCTGGGCATCAAGAACTTGAGCGACCTGACGCACAAGAGCGTGACCCGCGTGGCCATCGCCAATCCGGCCAGCGTGCCCGTCGGCCGTTACTCCGAAGGCGCGCTGAAGAAGGCGAAGCTGTGGGACGCCGTGCAGCCCAAGGCCATCGGCACGCAGAACGTGCGCCAGTCGCTCGACTACGTGGCGCGCGGCGAAGTCGATGCGGGCTTTGTCTATGCCACCGACGCGGCCATCATGAAAGACAAGGTGAACGTGGTGCTGGACGTGCCATTGGACGCGCCCGTGCTGTACCCGATCGCCACCATCAAGGACAGCGCCAACCAGGCTGAAGCGAAGCGCTTCGTCAGCTACCTGCAGACGGCGCCGGCGCAAGCCATCCTCGCCAAGTACGGTTTCAAGAAGCCATAAGGTAAACGAACGCGCATGGATATCGCCTGGACCGCGCTGGCCCTGTCGCTCAAGGTAGCGGCGTGGGCCACGGCGCTCAATTTGCTGCTCGGCATCGGTACGGGCTATGTGCTGGCGCGCACGCGTTTTCCCGGGCGCGAGCTGCTCGACGCCCTCATGACCCTGCCGATGGTGATGCCGCCCACCGTGCTCGGCTATTACCTGCTGGTGCTGCTGGGCCGGCGCGGCACGATGGGCATCTGGCTGCAGGATAACTTCGGCATCAACCTCATCTTTACGTGGCAGGGCGCCGTGATCGCCTCCACGGTGGTCGCCTTTCCCCTCGTCTTCAAGCCCGCGCGGGCCGCCTTCGAAGCGGTCGACGGCCAGCTGGAGCAGGCGGCCCGCGTGCTGGGCATCTCGGAAATGGCGATCTTTTTCCGCGTGACCTTGCCGCTGGCCTGGCGCGGCATCCTCGCCGGCGTGCTGCTGGGCTTTGTGCGCGCGCTGGGCGAGTTCGGCGCCACCCTGATGGTGGCCGGCAGCATCCCCGGCAAGACGCAGACCCTGTCGGTGGCCGTGTTTGAAGCCGTGCAGGCGGGCCAGGACGAGGTGGCCAATACGCTGGTGCTGATTATCTCCCTGGTCTGCATCGTGGTGCTGCTGTCGGCGGGCCGCCTGGCGCCCGGACGCATCGCGCACAAATGATGCAGATGATGACGCCTATGCAACTCGACCTCGACCTCCGCGCCACCTTGCGCTCCGGCAAACGCCGCTTCGACCTGCAGGTGCAATGCACTTCCAGCAGCCAGCGCATCGCCATGTATGGCCCGTCCGGCGCCGGCAAGAGCATGACCCTGAAAGCCATTGCCGGCCTCTTCACGCCTGAGGCGGGCCATATCCGCCTGAACGGGCGCACCCTGTTCGATTCCGCCGCCGGCATCAATTTGCCGCCGCAGCAGCGCAATGTCGCCTATCTGTTCCAGGATTACGCGCTGTTCCCGCACCTGACGGTGCGCCAAAACGTGGGCTTTGGCCTGCGCCGCGGCTGGTTCAACCCGCGCGCGCGCGAAAAATTGCAGAAGGTCGAGCATTGGCTCGACGCCTTCCACTTGCAGGAACTGGCGCACCAGTTTCCCGACGAGTTGTCCGGTGGCCAGCGCCAAAGGGTGGCGCTGGCGAGGGCGCTCGTGGCCGAACCGGCCGCGCTGCTGCTCGACGAGCCGTTTGCCGCCCTCGATCCGGCCCTGCGTGTCAAAATGCGCCTGGAGTTGAGCCAGTGGCAGCAGCGCCTGGACGTGCCCATGATCTTGATCACACATGATCCGGAAGATGCGCGCATTCTGGGTGAACATGTGCTTTACTTGCGTGACGGACAAATTGATAGCATGGAAGAGACATTGGGTGAGCGCATTGGATAAATCAACGGCAGCGGAAATCGGCCTGCAAGGCTCGGTATGGATGACGGTGGGCGGAGAAAACCTGGGCGGCGCCGGCCGGGTGGAATTGCTGGGCGCCATCGCCGAGTGCGGCTCCATTACGCAGGCGGCCAAGCTTGTGAAGATGAGCTACAAGGCGGCCTGGGACGCCATCGACGCCATGAACAACCTGGCTGGCGAACCGCTGGTCGAGCGCTTGACGGGCGGCAAGGGCGGCGGCGGCACGCGGCTGACGCCACGGGGGCGCCAGCTGGTCGACAATTTCCGTATCATCGAGCGCGAGCATGCCCGCTACCTGCGCCAGCTGGGCAGCCAGGCGGAAGGCATCGCCGACGATCTTTTACTCATACGGAGAATGGCCATGAAAACCACGGCACGCAATCAATTCCTGGGCAAGGTGACCGAACTGAAACAGGGCGCCGTCAACGATGAAGTCACCCTGGAATTGCCCGGTGGCCAGCACATCGTGGCCATCGTCACGCAGGGCAGCAGCGCGAGCCTGGGCCTGGTGCCGGGCGCGGAAGCGTTTGCGCTGATCAAGGCGTCGTCCATCATCCTCGTGACGGACAGCCAGGGCGCGCGCTTTTCCGCGCGCAACCAGCTGGCCGGGGTCGTGACGCGCGTGCAGACGGGCGCCGTCAACACGGAAGTGGTGCTGGACCTGCCGCGCGGCGGCACGATTGCCGCCATCATCACCAACCAGAGCAGCACCGACCTGGGCATCGAACTCGGCAGCAACGTGACGGCCATCTTCAAGGCGTCCAGCGTGATTCTGGGCGTGCCCGCCTGATTTAATCCTGCAGGCGCGACAACCAATCGGCCGCCGCCGCCAGCGCCTGTTCCAGTTCCTGCGCCGTGCGCGCCAGCAGCGCCGGCACCTCGTCCAGGCGGCCCGCATCGATGGCTTCCTCGGTGGCGAACGCGGCGCGGATCAGGCGTTTCGTGCCCAGGGTGCCGACGGAGCCGCGCACGCTGTGCAGGATGCGCGCCACGTCGCTGTGGCGGCCCGCCTGCAACGCCGTTTCGGCGTCGCGCACGGGCGTCATGCCCTTGTTCAGCGCGTCTTCCACCATGCGCCGCAGCACGCCGCGCCCCTTCGCATCGCGTCCCATCACGCGCATCAGCGGCGCCATGGAAAACACTTCCTCATCGGCGATGCGTGCCGGCTCGGCCGTCTGTACTTGCGGGCGCTTGGGCAGGTGGCGCAGGATGACTTCCATCATCTCTTCCACCACCACGGGCTTGGCGATGAAATCGCTGATGCCGGCCGTCATGCAGCGCTCGCGCTCGGACGCCAGCACGCCCGCCGTCATGGCGATCACGGGCAGGTGCAAGCGCAGTTCCGTGCGGATGATGTGGGTGGCGCTGAAGCCGTCCATGACGGGCATCTGCATGTCCATCAGCACGATGTCGTAGCGCAGCGCTTCCGTGCGCAGCCGTTCCACGGCTTGCAAGCCGTCGCCCACCACGTCCAGGGTGGCGCCCATGTGTTCGAGGATGCCGCGCGCCACGGCCTGGTTCAAATGATTGTCTTCCACCAGCAGGAAATGCACGCCGGCCAGTTCCGTGCCCAGCGGCTGGTGCAGCATGCGTTGCTCGCCGCCGTCGTCCTTGGCGATCAGCGCCTGGTGCAGGGCGTCGAACAGGCTCGATCCCGTGATCGGCTTCATCAGCACGACGTCGGCCTCGGCCGCGCTGGAGATTTCTTCCAGGTGGTTGCGGGCGAAGGCGTTGACCATCACCACGATGGGCTGGCGCTGGCCGCTGGCCGCCTGGCGGATGGCCTTGGCCGTGGCCAGACCGTCCATGACGGGCATGTGCCAGTCGGCCAGCACCACGTCGTACGGTTGCTGCTGCGCCAGGCGTTCGCGGTACAGTTCGATGGCGGCAAAGCCGGAGTCCACTTCGTCGGCCAGCCAGCCCCACGCCTCGATCAGCTTGACGATCAGTTCGCGCGTGGTGCGGTTGTCGTCGGCCACCAGCAGGCGCAGCTGGCCCAGCGCCGGCGTGCGCCGCGTTTCGGCCGGCTGCGCCAGCATTTCGAAGGGCACGCTGAACCAGAAGCGGCTGCCCTTGCCTTCGCTGCTGGCGACGGCGATGTCGCCGCCCATCATGTGGATCAGCTGCTTGCTGATGGCCAGGCCCAGGCCCGTGCCGCCGAAGCGCCGCGTGATGCTCTGGTCGCCCTGGGAAAACGCGGCAAACAGCTGCTGTTGCTGCAGTTCCGTCATGCCGATGCCCGTGTCGCGCACCTCGAAGCGCAGCCAGGCGCGGCCGTTTTCGTTCTCGGCCAGGCTGACGGCCACCACCACTTCGCCGCTCTCCGTGAACTTGATGGCGTTGCCGGCCAGGTTGACGAGGATTTGCTGCAGGCGCTGGGCGTCGCCCACGAGACGCCGCGGTACGTCGGGCTCGACGGCGATGGCCAGTTCCAGCTCCTTTTCGCCCGCATTCATCGTCATCGTCGTGGCCAGGGTATTCATGACTTCGTCGAGGTCGAATTCGACGGGTGACAATTCCATGCGCCGCGCCTCGATCTTCGAATAGTCGAGCACGTCGTTGAGGATGCCCAGCAGCGACTGGCCCGCCACTCTGACCATGGTCAGATACTTGCGTTGTTCCGTGTCGAGCCTGGTATTGCCCAGCAAATACACCATGCCCAGCACGGCATTGAGGGGCGTGCGGATTTCATGGCTCATGTTGGCCACGAAATCGCTCTTCGCGCGGTTGGCCGCCTCGGCCCGGTCGCGTTCCTGTTCCAGCTCCGCCGCGCGCGATTCGAGTTCCTGCTGCAGGCGGTCGCGTTCGCTCATCAGGCCGTTGAACGCTTCCGTCAGTTCGCCGATCTCGTCGCGTTGCTGTACCGGCACGGGCGTGAAGCGGCTGCCGCTGGTGCGCAGGGCTTGCAGGGTGTCGCGCAGGCGCACCAGCGGCGACAGCAGGCGCACGGTGACCCAGCCCAGCACGAAGGCGGCCAGCAGCGAGGCGAGGATGCTCCACAGCACCAGCCGGTACAGCACGCCATCGAACGGTTCGAATGCATCCTCGACGGGGAGCGAGGCGGCCAGCAGCCAGTTCACGGATTTCAGGCGCTTGAAGCTGTTGACGGCCGTGATGCCGCGGCTGTTGGTGCTGACCATGCTGCCTTCGCCATCTTCCTTCAGCAGCTGGGTCGTCGTCAGGTTGGCGTTCGGCTTGCGCGGTTGCAGCAAGCGGCTGGTATCGGGGTGCAGCACGTAGCGCGGCACGGCGCCGCGCGTGAGGATGAAGTAATAGCCGCTCTTGCCGATCTTTTCCGAGCGCAGGCGGCCCAGCAGGTTGTCCTTGTACAGGCGCAGCACGCCGATCACCACGCCGGCCACCTGGCCATCGGCGGCCAGCACGGGCGCCACCATCTGCACGATGGGCATGCCGCTCGACTTGCCCAGCATCGGTTCGGTGATCATGGGCTGGCGCGTGCGCAGGACGGTCTGGAAATACTCGCGCTCGGCGACGTTGATGCCGGCGCGCCCCGCCACCTCCGGCATGTCGGCCACGACGGCGCCATGCGCGTCGAGCACCAGCACGTCATCGAACAGCACCAGCATCGAGCGGCGCGAATAGTATTCGCGCAATTGGGCGGGCCGGGCGATCAATTCCGGCGGCTGCTGTCGGGCCGTCAGGGTGACGATCTGCAGCAGCATGCCCAGCTTGTCGTCGAGTTCGGCGGCGGTGCGGGTGATCAGGGACGATTGCTGGCTCAGCAGTACTCGGGTGAAGTCGTCGCGCATGTGCTGCACCTGGATCATGGTGACCAGCGCGATCATGGCGATCGAGGTCAGGCTGGTGGCCAGCGCGACTTTTGCTTTAATGCCGAGAGGCTTCATGATTTCCTTTTCAGTACCGGGCGGCACAGGCGGCAGATAATGCTGTCAGGAATTTTCCTATCAATGCCCCAGCTTGGCAAGCGCCGCCGCGCAAATTGCCCGCCCCGTGCGGGCTTTTGACGATGTTGCCATATAATTAAAGGCTGGACGTCGTTTATTCGCCGAATTTACGGTGAAATTGGCATACGGCAACCCTGTATGCGGCTGTATGCAGTAAACTTGTTGTTGCATTTTCTAAAAGGTACCGACATGACTGAAGCGCTACTCACTCCAACCTTGCCCACCGTGAACGTGGAGGCGTTGCGTGCGCGATGCTCGACCTGCAGCATGCATCAATTGTGCCTGCCGATGGGCCTCGATGTGGGCGACATGGACAGGCTGGACCAGATCATCGGCCGCCGCCGCAAGATCGTGCGCGGCGCCTCGCTGTTCCGTATCGGCGACTCGTTCCAGAACCTGTATGCGATCCGCCTAGGGCATTTCAAGACGTACCAGATCAATCCGGGCGGCGAAGAGCAGGTGACGGGCTTCCAGATGGCGGGTGAACTGCTGGGCATGGACGCCATCAGCGCCGACCGCCACCACTGTAACGCGGTGGCGCTGGAAGACAGCGAAGTGTGTGAAATCCCGTTTTCCAGCCTGGAACAATTGCTGGGCAACATGCCGACCCTGCTGCGCCATTTCCACCGCATGATGAGCCAGGAAATCACGCGCGAGCAAAGCGTCATGCTGTTGCTGGGCAATATGCAGGCGACGCAGCGCTTTGCCGCCTTCATCGTCAACCTGGCGTCGCGCTATGAAGCGCGCGGCTATTCGGGCAGCAATTTCCAGCTGCGCATGTCGCGCGAGGAAATCGGCAACTACCTGGGCCTGACCATCGAGAGCGTCAGCCGCCTGCTGTCGAAGTTCAAGAAGGAAGGCTGGCTGCGCGTCTCCAACCGGGAAATTGAAATCCTGCAGCCGGCCAAGTTAAAAGCCATTACGGCTGGCACGGACGTCTGCAAATAAGACTTACAGTTCCTCGTCCGCATGCAGCGCGATGCTGCGTTGCAGGGGCCAGGTCCAGATGCCGGACAGGCGCCACTCGCGTTTGTCGTTTTCCACCAGCACTTGCCAGCGGCTGCGCTCGAGCATCGGCAGCGCCACGGAAAAATTGCCGGCTGCGTCGGGCTGCACCAGCACCTTGATATCCTTTTCCGGCAGGGTCGCATGCGCCAGGTGCAACTGCAAAGGCGCCTGATAGGCCTTGCCGAAGCTGTGCACGGAACCGGTCAGGCGCGCTGCAGCGACGTCATACGACAGGCGCGTATCCATCGCCAGGTCGCTGGCGATCGTGTCGCGCTTCAAATCCTGGTTGATCGCCTTGCCCTGCTTGTAATAATCGCCCACCACCAGCGCATCGGGCTGCGTAAACGCGATATAGCCCATGAAGCTGCCGACGACCACGGACAGGCCGGGGCCGATCATCAGCAGCCATGGCCAGCGATGCTTGTACCACGGTGCAACGGGTGCTTGCAGTTTCAGACTGTCGGACATGGTATTTCTCCTGTTTAATCAGCCAGTCCCCGCATGGGGACCGGCCTTCCTGCAACTTCGTGGCGGCGGCGAGGGCACCCGGTCCCCGTCCGCCTTTCCTTGTTAACGTGGCACGATGAATACCGCGCTTTCACGCACATGCAGCGATGGGTCGTCCAGAGATTGCAATTCGATCGCAATCTTGTTCGAGCCCTTCTCTCCCACGCCGTGCGGCACGCGCAGGCGGATCGGCCAACCCAGCGTTTCCGTCGGCTGCAAGGTCACTTCTTCGCGCGTCAGCAAGGTCAGGCCCGGCAAGCCGGAAGCGCTGATTTTGAAATGCTGGCTTTGCTCCGACGTGTTCATGATCTGCAGGCGGTAGACGTTTTCGATCATGCCGTCTTCCACTTCGCGTCCCATCGAACCGCGGTCGCGGATCACGTCCATTTTCAGGGGCGTGCGCAGGGCCAGCGAAGTACACACGGCGATGATGATCAGGGCCAGGATGGACGTGTAGATCAAGACGCGCGGGCGCATGGCGCGCTGGCGTATCTGCTTCGAATTGAAGTTGTTTTCCATCGCATGGTCGGTACTGTAGCGTACCAGTCCCCGTGGCCGGTCGACCTTGTCCATCACGCTGTTGCAGGCATCGACGCAAGCGGCGCAACCGATGCATTCATACTGCAGGCCGTTACGGATATCGATACCGGTCGGACACACCTGCACGCACAGGGTACAGTCGATGCAATCGCCCAGCTTGTCGTTGTTGCCGGCCTTCTTGCTCATGGCGCCACGTGGTTCGCCGCGCTTGGCATCGTAGGTGATGATCAGGGTGTCCTGGTCGAACATGGCGCTCTGGAAGCGCGCGTAGGGGCACATGTATTTGCACACCTGCTCGCGCAGCCAGCCCGCGTTGCCGTAGGTTGCCAGACTGTAGAACAAGACCCAGAACCATTCCCAGGGACCGAAGTTCAGCGTGGTCACCGACTGCGCCAGTTCCTTGATCGGCGTGAAGTAGCCGACAAAGGTAAAGCCCGTCCACAGGGCGATGGCGCCCCATACCAGGTGCTTGGCCGTCTTCTTGAACGCCTTGCGCACGGAGGGGCCCTGCTTGTCGAGGGCCATGCGCGCACTGCGCGTGCCCTCGATGCGGCGTTCGACCCACAGGAAAATTTCCGTGTATACCGTTTGCGGGCAAGAGAACCCGCACCACACCCGCCCGGCAATGGCCGTGACGAGGAACAACAAATACGCACAGATGATCAGCAGGGCCGCCAGATAGATGAAATCCTGGGGCCACAGCACGACGCCGAAAATGTAGAACTTGCGCGTGGTCAAATCGAACAGCAGGGCTTGCCTGCCATTCCAGGTCAACCACGGCAAGCCGTAGAACGCGAGCTGGGTAAGCCATACGCATACCCATCGCCAGGTAGCGTAGCGTCCTTTGGCCTCGCGAGGGTAGATTTGCTCGCGGGCCGCATACATCTTGATGACTTGAGGTTCCATTTTTACTTTGCGGGTGCCTGCGGATTCGACAGGCTCCAGACATACGCCGACAGCACGTGTACCTTGGATTCGCCGAGGAAATCGCTGAAGGCCGGCATGGTGTTGCTGCGTCCCTTGCGTACGGTTTCCATGATGGTGTCGGCGCTGCCGCCGTACAGCCAGGTCTTGTCCGTCAGGTTCGGCGCGCCCAGCATCTGGTTACCCTTGGCATCGGCGCCATGACAGGCCATGCAGGCACCGAACTTGGCCTTGCCCAGCACGGACTTGACGGGATCCGAGGTCGAGCCGGACAGGCTCAGCACATAATGGGCCACGTTCTCGACATCCTTTTCGGAGCCCAGGGCGGCGCCCATCGGTGGCATTTGCCCATTGCGGCCGTGCATGATGGTGGTCTTGATGATGTCGGGTTCGCCGCCATACAGCCAGTCCTTGTCCGTCAGGTTGGGGAAGCCCTTGTTGCCGCGCGCATCCGAACCGTGGCATTGCGCGCAGTAGGTCAGGAACAGGCGCTGGCCGATGGCTTGCGCCTGCGGATCGGCGGCCACCGTCTTCAAGTCCTGGCTCAGGTACTTGTTGAACAGGGGACCGTAGTCGGCTTCCGCCTTCTTCAGCTCTTCCTCGTACTGGCCCGTCGATTTCCAGCCCAGGCTGCCGGCATAGTTGCCCAGGCCCGGATACAGGAACAGGTAGGCCAGCGAGAAGACGATGGTGATGTAGAACAACCACATCCACCAGCGCGGCATCGGCGTATTGAGTTCCTTCAAGTCCTCGTCCCAGACGTGGCCCGTGGTGCCGTCAGCAGGGGCGCCCTCGACCACTTTGATTTTCGACTGCGAGTACAGCAGCACGCCGCAGCCGATGATGCCCAGCAGGGACAGCACGATGATGTAGATATTCCAGAAGCCATTGGTAAAGTCAGCCATGGTTATGCTCCTTCGCCAGGGTCATTTCGGCCTCGGCCGGATAGTCGAGCGCGTCGTCGGCGAACGGCAGGCGTGCCGCCGCGTCGAAGTCGCTGTTGCTGCGGCTGAACGTCCACCACAGGATGCCCACGAACGTCGTAAAGGAAACCACCGTCATGACGCTGCTGGCGCTGTCAAACAGGTTTTCGATTGCCATGCTAATTCCTTGTTTTGATTAATGTACCGAGGCCTTGCAGATAGGCGACCAGGGCGTCTTCTTCCGTCTTGTCCTGCAGCTGCGCGGGGCCGGCGGCGATCTCTTCATCGCTGTACGGCTGGCCCAGGCGTTTCAGGGCGCGCATCTTCGGCATGATCTCGTCAGGCACCAGCTTGGTCTTCGCCAGCCAGGGGTAGGACGGCATGTTCGACTCGGGCACCACGTCGCGCGGGTTGTTCAAGTGCGTGCGGTGCCATTCGTCGCTGTAGCGCGCGCCCACGCGGGCCAGGTCGGGGCCCGTGCGCTTGGAACCCCACTGGAACGGACGGTCGTAGACGAATTCGCCAGCGACCGAATAGTGGCCATAGCGTTCCGTTTCCGCGCGCAGCGGACGCACCATCTGCGAGTGGCAGTTGTAGCAGCCTTCGCGCACGTAGATGTCGCGGCCCGCCAGGCGCAGCGGCGAGTACGGTTTCAGGCCGGCGACGGGTTCCGTCGTGCTCTTCTGGAAGAACAGGGGAACGATCTCGACGGCGCCGCCGATGCTGATCACCACCGTGACCAGGGCGATCAGCAGCCAGGGGTTTCTTTCAATCCATGCATGTGAAAATTTCATTTGCTTTCGCTCCTATCAGGCGTGCGCCGCGTTCAGTTCCGGAATGCGGGCGACGGGGAGTTTGCTGCCGCGCAGAGTCATCCAGGTGTTGTAGCCCATGATGCACATACCCGACAGGTACAGCAGGCCACCGGCCACGCGCACCACGTAGTACGGATACGTCGCTTTCACGCTCTCGACAAAGGTGTAGGTCAGGGTGCCGTCCGGATTGACCGCGCGCCACATCAGGCCCTGCATCACGCCGGCGATCCACATTGCGGCGATGTACAGCACGATGCCGATGGTGGCCACCCAGAAGTGCACGTCGACCAGGCGCGTGCTGTGCATCTGCGTGCGGCCCGCCAGGCGCGGCAGCAGGTAGTAGATCGAACCCATGGTGATGAAGCCCACCCAGCCCAGGGCGCCCGCATGCACGTGGGCAACGGTCCAGTCGGTGTAGTGCGACAGCGAGTTGATGGTCTTGATCGACATCATCGGACCTTCGAAGGTGGCGATGCCGTAGAACGACAGCGAAACGATCATGAACTTCAGGATCGGATCGGTACGCAGCTTGTGCCAGGCGCCCGACAGGGTCATGATGCCGTTGATCATGCCGCCCCAGCTTGGTGCCAGGAGGACCAGCGAGAAGACCATGCCGATCGATTGCGTCCAGTCAGGCAATGCCGTGTAGTGCAGGTGATGCGGACCCGCCCACATGTAGGTGAAGATCAGCGCCCAGAAGTGGACGATCGACAAACGGTACGAGTACACGGGGCGCTCGGCCTGTTTCGGAATGAAGTAGTACACCATGCCCAGGTAGCCGGCGGTCAGGATGAAACCCACCGCGTTATGGCCGTACCACCACTGGATCATGGCGTCCTGCACGCCCGCATACGCGGAGTACGACTTGGTGAACGAGGCTGGCATGACGGCGCCATTGACCACGTGCAAGATCGTCACGGCCAGGATGTAGGCGCCGAAGAACCAGTTGGCCACGTAGATGTGCTTGACCTTGCGCTTGATCAAGGTGCCGAAGAAAACGATGGCGTAGGCGATCCAGACGACGGCGATGAGGATGGCGATAGGCCATTCCAGTTCCGCGTATTCCTTGCCGCGTGTCATGCCCAGGGGCAGGGTGACGACGGCGCACAGGATCACCGCTTGCCAGCCCCAGAACGTGAAGGCGGCCAGTTTGTCGGAAAACAGGCGCACCTGGCAGGTGCGTTGTACAACGTAGTACGAAGTAGCGAACAGGCCGCAGATGCCGAAGGCGAAAATCACCGCATTCGTGTGCAGCGGACGCAAGCGTCCGTATGTCAGCCATGGTATGTCGAGGTTCAGGGCAGGCCAGGCCAGCTGAGCGGCGATGATAACGCCAACCAGCATGCCGATGATGCCCCATACCACAGTAGCGACCGCGAATTGCTTCACGATCTTGTAGTTATAGTTCAGCGATTGATCCACAAAGACTCTCCCTGGAATTACTATTTATGATGGTGGCCAGAGAGTAAGTGTTTGACCGCGAAAAAACTTTGATGTGGATCAAAATTCCCCGGATGAAATAAGCGTAGCGAACTGGCATCGAAATAAAGTGATATTTCGGTCAAAAAAGCCATGCAAGATCCCTGCAACAGCTGGCTTGACATGGCGTAAAACGTGCGTGGAGGCAATGGCTTAGAGTGGCTTGTCCAGACACGTCCAAAGCCCGCCATGGAAGAGCCGAAATGCCGCGATCCGTTTGATGCCCAGGTGGACCTGGTCGTGGGCAAGGCCGAGGGCACGACCCTGTTCGATCACAGCAAGCTCGCCTGCCTGCTGCAGGCGCCGTCGCCGGGCATCGTCGTCTTCGTGCATGGCGTCAATTCCGATGGCGAGTGGTACGGCGCGGCTGAAGACGGCCTGTGCAAGGGCCTGAACACGCGCATGAAGCGCTGCGACGAGCACATGGCGCATGCCACGGCGCAGGGCGGGCAACTGACGCCGGTGCGCTACCGTAGCGAACTGAGCGATGACGGCTATGTCGATCCCGACTACACGGCCAGCACCTTCGTCGCGCCGCAAGCGCATTTCTCTCCCGTGATCCAGTTCCGCTGGGGCTACAAGGCCAGCGACACCGAATTGCAGAAATATGGCGATTCCGTCTACCTGAACGAACACGCTTACTGGGGCGGCGGCCCGTTCGCCAATGGCTGCTCCTCGCTGCCGGACCTGTGGGGCGAGGGCCTGTCGGACGCCCTCTTCCTGTGGGTACATATCGAGCACCTGAATCCCGTCAACGACCGCATCGTGTATGCCTGCCCGCCGCGCCCCTACTTCGTGCTGGCCGCGCTGCGCCTGGCGCACCTGGTGGCGGCCATCCGCCGGCAGCAGGCCGACGCGCCCATCACGCTGGTCTGCCACAGCCAGGGCAATATGGTGGGAATGGCGGCCGCGTTTCTGGGCAATAAGATGGCCAAGGTGCAGGATGCGGCGGGAAAAAGCGGGCGCTGCGTGGCCGATACTTATGTTTTGTGCAACCCGCCCTACAGCCTGTTGCGCAGAAACGATACGGAAGGCTGGCTGCAGGGGCAGGTCAGGGATGTCGATGGCAATGTCGGCCGGCAGAGCGGCAAGGCGCGCCGCCAGACCCTGGCAGCGTTCTTCGACATCGTGCGCGGCCAGGCCAAGGAGCCGCCATTGTCCGCCGTGCTGGCGCAGATGGCCGCCAATGTGCGCCATGATTTCACCCTGGAGAAGGACCGGGCCGCCTATGCCTGCGGCCCGCAGCCCACCACGCGCGGCCGCGTCACCCTGTATTGCAACCCGCACGATCAGGTAATTTCCGCCACGCCCATCCAGGGCATCGGCTGGCTAGGTCTGAGCGCCGAGGAGATCAAGGCCACGCGCGGCGACGGCGTTTTCAGCCAGCGGGTGTTTGCACAGGGCTTCCCCGTTGGCCGGCACGGCGATTATGACTATTGGAGCAACCACTATCGCCAGCCCGCGCGGGGCAGCGCCGAATTCTGGCATCCCCCTTCGCCGATCTCCAGATACGATCCGAATAAAGGCGTGCGCGCCAGCACCAGCGCGGCAGGCAAGGCGGCGACCGTGCGCACGGCCGCGGCCACGTCGGCCCTCATGAAGATGCTGAAGACCCCCATCAATGCCGTGCCGCCCGACGACTGGCGCATCCCCGTGACGGCGCCTGCCTTGCCGGAAAGTTTTACACCGCAGGCCATGCGCTTTGGCGTACCCAGCCCACAATTCGACCAGGATATCGATCCGCCCGGCACGCACCGCCATGCCGGCAAGGCGCGCCAGGAAGGCGACCCGTATGTCGATGACAGCGTGGACGGCACGCCGCAGGGCAACCGCGATACCGAGGCGGGTTTGCGCTATGAAGACCATGCCCGCCTGCGCATGAAGGCCCGCCGTGAAAAGCTCGACGGCAATGACGGCAAGGCGATGATGGAAGACGACCTGTCGACCGCCACGCCGGAATATTTGCAATGGCGCAAGCAGGAAATCGCCGCACAGCTGGTAGCCACCTGCGATACGCATGCGACCGACCACTCCACCATCCTGAGCAATCCCCGGCACGCGGAAATGGCGCTGGCGTATGACGTGGCGATTGGGGTGTGCCATATCGGCGAGGAGGCGATGCGAGAGCTCAGGATTGCTGCTGATTGGCGCTTATCGGCGGATATGGATAAGGACGGATTTAGCAAGATATTTCTTGAATATTTTTCTACTGGAAAGTTTATGAAACTGTCTTTGCTGGAATGGGTTCGATGTGATGGCAGCACAGGGCGCATGCCAGCCGAAATTGTGGATGAACGCATGTACAAGCGCTCGGAGACCTCCTGATGCGCAACTTGATTGCTACCTTACCGCGCAGGCTGGGCTGGAGCATGGTCGTATTCGGTCTGGCGTCTGGTATTGCACTCTGGTCGATATTGCAGACCTGGCCAATCGATGTACCTCTTGAAGAAGGATTGCTGATGAAACGACTATTGTTGATGCCGGCAGTGCTGGCGCTTGCCGTCCTTTTTCTGACCTCCGCCTGCGCCACCAAGGCGCCCGTCGCGGCACCGGCTGCCGCCGTCGTCCCTGCTGTGCCCGCGCAGCCGTACATGGCGCAAGTCGTGGGCGTGCAGTGGCTCAATCCCCTGCAGCGGCGCGATTACCCGACGGAATGGCAATTGCTGTGGACGCTGGGGCTGGCCAAGCCGAACAAGGACGATAGCAAAGTGAAAGAGAACCCTGTGCGTTTTGGCAAGGTGCAATCGATCGGCATGATTGCTTATGGTAATAATGGAAAAGAATCATTCGTAGGCTTTCACGAAAAATATGCATACAAAATGATTATGTTGTTTCATGATATTTACTTTTCTAATCAGGAATATTTTTACAACGCCCACTCGCTGACCGACAAATCCACGCGCCGCGAACTGGCGGGCATCCACGTCGAATATGCCTTGCCGGCCGGGCGGCTTGATCCAGACGAGGCGGGAAAATACGTCGTTGAAACGATTACCGATGCCTTCAGCATCGGCAACCCCTCCTTTCCCGATTCCTGGACCACGGCCACGCCGCCCGACGTGCGCGTGACCATGGGCGGCGCTAATGCGGGCTTTACGTCACTGGCGGCGGGGCTGGCGTATCTGCAGGCGAACCCCGACAAGACGGTGTGGGTGATGAACTGGGACGCGCCCAGCTATCCGCCCAAGGATGAGCAGATCAATGAAAACATGGTCTTGCTGGTGCTGGCCGGCCCGAGCTATAAGACGGACCGCGCGCCGTTGGCGTGGCTGGGCTTTCCCGCCACGCGCAGCACCGCCGATTTCGCCGCGGGCAAGGGCGCTTCGCCGCGCGCCGTGCAGGCCTGGAGCGGCGCCATCGACGCCGCCGCGCGCAATGCGCAATTGACCGATGACGCCATCGGCTACGTCATCCACGATGCGGGCAGCACCTATCCTGTTTCGTCAGAGCGGATTGGCCCGCTGGCGCAAAGCCTGACGCAGCAATTGCCCGACTTCGATTTCAATCGTCAAACCTTCAACATGCCGGCGCTCCTGGGTGAAACGGGCGCCGGCACGGCGCTGACGAACGTGGCGCTGGCCATCGCCCACGCGAACCACGTAGGCCGGCCCGTCCTGGTGGCGGGCACCAGCGACGCGCAGACATTGACCGCGCTGGTGGTGGCGCCGCCGGCCGTCGTGCGGCCCGTCGACCACGAACAGCCGTGGTTCCGCGCGCGCGGCGGCAATACCGTGTTCCTGCCATGGTGGGGCCGGCGCTTCGATGCGCGGCCGGGCTCGCAAGGCTATTCGCGCTGAGGAGCCGGCGGGGTGGCCGCTTCCGCCGGCGTATCGTCGTCCTGCAGCACGCGCAGGCCAGGTCCGACGAGGTCGTCGAACTGGCCGCTGTCCGAGGCCGTGAAATACACCCACAGGGCGATGAAGACGACCACGACGCTTAAGGGGATGAGGAGGTAGAGAGCTTCCATTAGACTTTCCGCAGGCGCAGGGCGTTGGCGATGACGACGGCCGAGCTGGCAGCCATGCCGACGCCGGACAGCCAGGGGTTGAGGAAACCCAGCGCGGCGGCCGGGATGGCCGTCAGATTGTACAGGGTTGCCCAGCCCAGGTTTTCGCGGATGATGCGCATGCTGCGCGCCGCCGTTTTCGCCGTGTCGAGCACGGAAACCAGTTGGCTCGACAGCAGCACCGTGTCCGCATGCGCCTGCGCCAGCGCGGCGCCGGAACCCATGGCGAAGGACACGTCGGCGCCGCTCAGCACGGCGGCGTCGTTGATGCCGTCGCCGACCATCGCCACCACGGCGCCCGTGGCCTGCAATTGCTGGACGAAATCGAGCTTTTCATCGGGCAGGCATTCGCCGCACGCCGTGTTGATGCCCAGTTCCGTCGCCACGCTTTGCGTCAGCGCTTCCTGGTCGCCGCTGAGCAGCACGACTTGCTTGCCGCGCCGGTGGAAATACGCGACGACGTCAGCCGCTTCCGGGCGCAACGCGTCGCTGAGCAGGAAACGCGTCAGCCAGCGCCCCTGCGTGCCCAGGTACAGCGGCGTCATGCCCTGCATGCCGACGGCCGTGTCGCCCAGCGGCGGCCCGGCGAGGGCGGCGACAAAGGCCGCATTGCCCAGGCGGTAGCGCACGCCGTCGACGATGCCCTCGAGGCCCTGGCCTTGTACCTCTTGCAATTGTTCCGCATGCGCGCGCAGCGGCTGTTTTGGCAACTCTTCTGCCGCCGCCAGGATGGCCTGCGCCAGCGGATGGGCGCTGCCCGCTTCCAGCGCGGCGGCCACCTGCAGACAAGCGTCCTCGCCCATGCTGCCCAGGCCCTCGGTTTGCCGCAGCACGGGCCGGCCCAGGGTCAGGGTGCCCGTCTTGTCGAAGACGATGTGGGTGGCGCGGTGCAAGGTTTCCAGCACATGCGGCTGGACGATCAGCACGCCGCGCCGCAGCAGGCTGTCGGTGGCGGCCGCCAGCGCCGTTGGCGTGGCGAGAGACAGCGCGCAAGGGCAAGACACGACCAGCACGGCGATGGCCACGGGCCACGCTTGCGATGGGTCATGCCAGCTCCAGAAGGCGAACACGGCGATGGCAAACAGCAGCAAGCCCAGCACGAACCAGGCGGCGACCTTGTCGGCCCATTGGGCGATCTGCGGCTTGCCGCTGCCGGCCCGCTCGATCAGTTTCAACAGGTCGGACAGGGTGCTTTCGCGCGCCGGTTTGAGCACGCGCAAGATGAGCGCCGCGCTGGCGTTGATCGCCCCGCCCGGCACCCGTTCTCCCGTTTTTCTCCGTTGCGCCGCGCTTTCGCCCGTCAGCAGCGATAAATCGAGCGCGCTCGTGCCTTCGATGATGACGCTGTCGGCGGCGATCGCCTCGCCCGGTTTGACCAGAATCACGTCACCGACGGCCAGGCTGCCGGCCGGCACCAGGGTGGTGGCGCGGTCGTCCGGGAAGCCCGCCATCAGCGAAGCGGACGCGGGCAAGGCGTGCTGCAGGCGCTCCAGCGCCGAGGCGGCCTTGCGGCGCGCCTGCAGCTCGAAGTAGCGGCTGCACAGCAGCAGGAAGATGAACATCGTGGCCGAGTCGTAATACACCTCGCCGCGGCCCGTGAAGGTCGCCACCACGCTGCCGAAGAAGGCCGCCAGGATGCCCAGCGCTACGGGCACGTCCATGCCCAGGGTGCGCGCGCGCAGGCTGGCCCAGGCGCCCTGGAAGAAGGGCATGGCCGAATAGCAGATGGCGGGCAAGGTCAGCAGCAAACTGGCCCAGCGCATCAGGCTGGCCATATTGTCATCCAGCGTGCCATCCTCGGCCAGGTAGGCGGGCGCCACGTACATCATCACCTGCATCATCGACAGGCCGGCGACGAACAGCTGGCGGCCCAGGGTCTTGCTGGCCTTTTGCAGGCGCTCGCCATGGCGCACGGCATCGTAGGGATAGGCCGTGTAGCCGACCTGGCGCACGGCTTGCAGGATGTCGCCCGGTTCGCATTCGGCACGGCTCCAGCGCACGTACAGGCGCTCCGTGGCGACGTTCAGGCTGGCCGCCTGCACGCCGGGCAAACGCGTCAATTGACGCTCGATCAGCCAGACGCAGGCGGCGCAGCGGATGCCTTCGACGGACAGGGTCGCTTCGCAACTGCTGGCGTCGCGCGCGAATTGCGCGTCGTCATTGCTGTACAGGCGCAGCTCGGGCGGCACCAGGGTGGCATCAAACGCGTTGACGGCATATTCATCGCGGTCGCGGTAGTACGCGCTCTGGCCGATGTCGACGATGGTTTGCGCCACCGCTTCGCAGCCGGGGCAGCACATGGCGCGCGGCACGTCGTCGATGGTGACGAGCCAGCTGGAGCCAACGGGGACGGGCAAGCCGCAATGGAAGCAGGCGGAGGGTTGTAGAACAGCATTCATAGGTTTGGTTTCATGCGTCTTTTCATGGATGGCCCGTGACGCACAGGGCGTCGAGCCAGCCCAGCGACACGCCATTGGCGGCGCGCAGCAGGCCCAGCACGCCAAAGCCCAGCACCAGCAAGCCGCTGGCGATGCGCACGGGACGGCGCTGCATCTGCGCGCGCAGGCGCGTGCCCAGCAAGCCCATGCCCAGCAGGGTGGGCAGGGTGCCCAGGCCGAAGGCGGCCATGGCGGCCGCGCCGTTCAGGGCCGAGCCTTGCATCATGGCCGTCAGCAGGGCGCTGTAGACCATGCCGCACGGCACCCAGCCCCACAGACCGCCCACGGCCAGCGCCTTGAACGGCGTATCCATCGGCATCAGCGGTTTCAACAGGGGGCGCACGCGGCGCCAGACGACGTTGCCGGCCGCTTCCAGGTGCGCCAGGCCGCGCCAGGCATCCATCAGGTACAGGCCCAGGGCGACGAGCATCAGGTTGGCCAGCCAGTAGCCGGCCACTTGCAGGGACGCCAGGTGCAGCATGCCGGCGCCCGCCAGGCTGCCGGCCAGGGCGCCGGCCAGCATGTAGCTGGCGATGCGCCCGCCGTTGTAGGCCAGCACGCGCAGCACGTTCGTTTGCACGCTGGTCTGCAATGCGGGGCGCGCCACGGCGATGGCAATGACGGGGCGCACGGGCGCAGTGCCTCCGCTGATCGACAGGGCGCCGACGATGCCGCCGCACATGCCGATGCAGTGCACGCTGCCGGCCAGGCCGACCAGGAACATGGGCACGAGGCTGAGGGCGTTCATCGCGCGGCGCTACACCGTTTTCGAGTAGCGCAGCGGCTGCACCGCGTCCGGCGCCGTGTTGGCGCGCGCCAGGGTCAGGTAGCGGTCGAAGACCATGCAGATATTGCGGATCAACAAGCGCCCTTTCGGCGTCACCGTCAGCCAGTCTTCCTCGATGACGAGCAAGCCGTCGCGCGCCAGTTCGCGCAGCTTGTCCAGCTCGGCGGCGAAATAGCTGCGGAATTTGACGGGGTGCGCTTGCTCGATGGTGGCGATCGACAGTTCGAAATTGCACATCAGCATCTGGATAATGATACGGCGCAACAAATCGTCCGTATCGAGCTTGATGCCGCGCGCGATCGGCAGCACGCCTTCGTCGAGTTTTTCGTAATACGCGTCGAGCGTCTTTTCATTCTGGCTGTACACGGCGCCGACGGAACTGATGGCCGACACGCCGCAGGCGATCAGGTCCGCCTCCGCGCGGGTCGAATAGCCCTGGAAGTTGCGGTGCAAGCGGCCCTGGCGCTGCGCCACGGCCAGGTCGTCCGTTGGCTTGGCGAAATGGTCCATGCCGATGTACACATAGCCGGCGGCCGTCAGGCGCGCGATGCACAGGCCCAGCATGGCCAGCTTGGTGGCGCTGTCGGGCATGTCCGCGTCGAGGATGCGGCGCTGCGGCTTGAACAGGTGCGGCATGTGCGCGTAGTGGTACAGGGCGATGCGGTCGGGGCTGGCGTTGATCACCTTGCGCAGGGTTTCCGTCATGGTGTCCAGGTTCTGTTTCGGCAAGCCGTAGATCAGGTCGATGCTGATCGAGCGGAAACCGGCATCGCGCGCCGCCTGCATGATGGCCACCGTCTCCGCTTCCGGCTGGATGCGGTTGACGGCCTTTTGCACGTCGGCGTCGAAATCCTGCACGCCCAGGCTGATGCGGTTGAAACCTTGCGCGCGCAGCGAAAACACGCGTTCGCGCGACACGGTGCGCGGGTCGATCTCGATCGAATATTCGCCATCTTCATCAGAAGCAAATTCGAAATGCTGGCGCAGGTGCGCCATCAGCTCATCCATCTGCTTTTCGCTCAGGTAAGTGGGCGTGCCGCCGCCGAAGTGTAATTGCTCGATCTGGTTCATGCCGGCAAACAGCTTGCCCTGCATGGCGATTTCCTGTTTCAGGTAGCTGAGATAGGTGGCCGCCTTGCTGCGGTCTTTCGTGATGATCTTGTTGCAGGCGCAGTAGTAGCACAGGGTGTCGCAGAACGGCACGTGCACGTACAGCGACAGGGGACGGCGGCCGCCGCGCATGCGCAGGGCGGCCAGCGCTTCGAGGAAGTTGCCGTAGCCAAATTCCGCATTGAAACGGTCGGCGGTCGGGTAGGACGTGTAGCGCGGGCCGGACTGGCTCATCTTGCCGATGATGACCGGGTCGAATTCGACGACGGCGTCCAGGTCGGCGGAAGCACTGCTGAGTAGTGTAGGCATGATGTGTGTAAAGTCTTGAAAGGTTTAGGCGGCCAGGCGTTTCATGGCGGGCTTGCCGGCGTTTGCGGCGCCAGACTTGCCGCCAGGTATGGCGACGCGGCGCGGTGGCGGCATCTTGCCGAAATTGAACAGGCTCACGGCTTGCGACAGGCTGGCCGCTTCTTCCGCCAGGCGCGTGGCGGCCGCGGCGGCTTCTTCCACCAGGGCCGCGTTCTGCTGCGTCACCTGGTCCATGTGGGCGATGGCCTGGTTGACCTGGTCGACGCCGATGCTCTGTTCGCGCGAGGCGATGGAAATTTCCTGCATGATGGCCGTCACCTGCTTGACGGAGCTGACTACCTGTTCCATGGTGGCGCCGGCGCGGTTGACCTGCAGCATGCCGGCGCCCACCTTGCCGACGGAAATTTCAATGAGTTGCTTGATATCCTTGGCTGCCACGGACGAGCGCTGCGCCAGGTTGCGCACTTCGCCCGCCACCACGGCGAAGCCCCTGCCCTGCTCGCCGGCGCGGGCCGCTTCCACGGCCGCGTTCAAGGCCAGGATGTTGGTCTGGAAGGCGATGCCTTCGATCAAGCCGATGATGTCGACGATTTTCTTCGACGAGGTGTTGATCTCGTCCATGGTGGTGATCACTTCGGAAACGATCTCGCCGCCCTGCACGGCCACTTTCGAGGCGGCCACGGCCAGCTCGTTCGCCTGCACCGAGTTGTCCGCGTTCTGTTTCACCGTCGACGAGAATTCCTCGATGCTCGAGGCCGTCTCTTCCAGGCTGGCCGCCTGCGATTCCGTGCGGCCCGACAAGTCCATATTGCCGACGGCGATTTGCTTGGTGGCCACGGCCATGGTTTCCACGTTGATGCGCACGTCGCGGATGGTGGCGATCAGGTTGCTGTTCATCTGTTGCAGCGCGCGCAGCAGTTGTCCCACTTCATCCGTGCTCTCCGTTTCAAAACTGCCCGACAGGTCGCCCGCGGCAATGGCCCGCGCGCCGTTCAGGGCCTTGCCCAGCGGCTTGAGCACGGACATGCGCAAGGTGTACCAGAGGAAAACGTTGATCAGGAAACCGAACAGGGTGGCGCCGAAGATGGCGTAATTGGTGATCTGGCCGCCGCTGGCGAACAGGCTGATGACGCACACCAGCAGTTGCAGGCAGTTGACGATGGAGGTGGCGGCCCAGATGCGCAGGTTGAGCGACATGTGCGTCAGGCTGTGCAGCAGGTGCGCCAGGCCCGGACGCACGATCTGCCCGTTCTTGATGACGATGTTGCCGCCTTCCTTGTTGCGGATAGCCGCGTAGGCTTCTTCGGCGGCCTTGACCTGGTCCTTGTCCGCCTTGACGCGCACGGACATGTAGCCGATGGTCTTGCCCGCTTCGCGGATGGGGGTGACGTTCGCGCGCACCCAGTAGAAATCGCCGTTCTTGCAGCGGTTCTTCACCAGGCCCGTCCACGGCGTGCCGGCCTGGATCGAGGTCCACAGGTCGGCGAACGCTTCGGCCGGCATGTCCGGGTGGCGCACGATGTTCTGGGGCGAACCGAGCAGCTCGGCCTCGCTGAAGCCGCTGACCTGACTGAAGTAGGGGTTCACATATACGATATTGCCGTTCATATCCGTTTTCGACACGATGGCCTGATCGTCCAAGACGAGGACTTCACGGTTAGTCACTGGCAAATTTTGTCGCATGGTCGCGGCTTCCTGATCAGTTAAATAGGCAATTGGTGAGTAAGACTTGCACGATTGCAAGAATGGAGATCAGTGTAAGGAGTCGCCTGCGCAAATTTATTGATGTAGATCAAAATCCTCAAGATTGGTCGTGCTTGTACGCATTTAGCGATAGCAATGCGGCATTGTTTTAAAGGCACTGGTTGTCGGCAGCGGCTAATCGATACCCGCCGTCAGGGGGCGCAGGCTGCCCACGGCGTAGCCTTGCGCATAGTCGATGCCCAGTTCGCGGATGACGGCCAGGGTGGCCGCGTCTTCCACGTATTCGGCCACCGTTTCCAGGCCCATCACGTGGCCCACTTCATTGATGGCCTTGACCATGGCGCGGTTGATGGCATTGGTGGCGATGTCGCGCACGAAGACGCCGTCGATCTTCAAATAGTCGACGGGCAGGGCTTTCAGGTAGCCGAACGAGGAAAAGCCGCTGCCGAAGTCATCGAGCGAGAAGCGGCAGCCCAGGGCCTTGAGCTGGCGCATGAACACTTGCGCCTTGGGCAGGTTGGCGATGACGGCCGTTTCCGTGATTTCAAAGCAGATTTGCTCGGGCGCAATCGCGAATGCCACGAATTGCTCGGTGATGTAGTCGTGCAAGCCGGCATCGGCCAGCGACATGCCCGACAGGTTGACGGAATACAAGGCCGGTGCGCGGCGTCGGCTTTCGGCCAGCGCGGCCAACGGCGGCAGGCTGTCGCGCACGCTCTGGATATGCGCGCAGACGGCGCGGATGACCCAGCGGTCGATGGACAGCATCATGTCGTAGCGCTCGGCGGCCGGGATGAAGGCGCTTGGCAAGATCAGGTCGCCCTTGCTGTTGCGGATGCGGATCAGCACTTCGTCGTGGTGTTCCGGGCTGTCGTGCAGGTGCACGATGGGCATGGCGTACAGGCGGAAATAGTCGTGGGCGAACGCTTCGTTCAGGCGCGAGATCCACAGCATTTCGCCATGCCGCTGCGCCAGCATGACGTCGGATTCCTGATAGATATGGATGCGGTTGCGGCCCTGTTCCTTGGCCAGGTAGCAAGCCTGGTCGGCCGCGCTCAGCAGCTCGCTCATGGACTTGCTGTCCTGGCTGATTTCCACGATGCCGATGCTCACGCCCAGCTCGAAGCTGCGTTCGTCCCAGGCGAAACGGAAATCGCGCACGGACTGGCGCAGCTGTTCGCCGATCAGGCGCGCATGTTCGAGCGGACAGTGCGGCAGCAGCACGCCCAGTTCGTCGCCGCCCAGGCGCGCCAGGATGTCGCTGTCGCGCATCCGCCCCTGCAGCATCTTGGCCAGCAGCTGCAGCAGCACGTCGCCGGCGCCGTGGCCGCAAGTGTCGTTGATGACCTTGAACTGGTCCAGGTCCAGGTACAGCAGCGCATGCGCGTGGCCATCCTGCTTGGCCGTGCGCAGGGCGCCGGCCACCAGGTGCTCGAATTCGCGCCGGTTGATCAGGCCCGTCAGGGTGTCGTGCGTGGCTTGCCACGACAGTTCCTGGCTCAGCTTGCGCTCGTGGCTGACGTCGCGGAACACGACGACGGCGCCGAGGATGTGGCCGTCGCGCGACCAGATGGGTGCGGCCGATTCCTCGACGGCGATGCGCCGCCCGTCGCGCGTGACCAGTTGCGAGCGGGGCGAAATGCCGATGGCCTGGCGCTGTTGCAGGCAGCGCATGGCCACGTGTTCGCGTGCCTCGCCCGTGCGTTCATCGGCCAGCGGCATGGTCAGGCCGATGTCCAGGCCCTGCGCCAGCTCGTTGCTCCAGCCCGTCAATTGCTCGGCCACCCGGTTCAGGTAACGCGTCTTGCCCTGCGGATCGGTGGTGATGACGCCGTCGCCGATGGAGCTGAGCGTCACTTCGGCCAGCTCCTTGCGCTCGGCGATCATGAGTTCGCGCGCCATGTGCTCGGTGATATCCCAGATGATGCCCAGGGTGCGGTCGGGCCGGCCGCCGGCATCCATGAAGATGTGCGCCTTGGCCGCCAGCCAGTGTTCGCTGCCGTCGGGCCAGACGACGCGGTATTGCAAGGCGTAGCCGCCGCGCCGGCGCACGCCGTCCTGCAGCACGTTGACGACCTTGTCGCGGTCGCCGGCGTGCACGCAGTCGAGAAAGCTGCGGAATGGCTGCGTCAGCGCGCGTTCTTCCAGGCCCAGCAAGGTGGCGCCCTTGGCCGACCAGCTGACCGTGCCGTCGATGACCTGGCCAGCGACGATGCGCGAATCCCAGATCGCCATGTGCGCCGCCTCCAGCGCCATCTGCAAACGTTTCTGCTGGTCGCCCATCATCCTCTCCCGACATGGATACAGGAATAGACGCGCCGCTGGTGTTTAAGTTCCCGGCAGCTCGGCGGGTGTGCTGGCCGAGGCGCGCGCCACGTCGCGCACATTCTTTTGCACGGCCACGGCAGCAAACAGGCTGAGCAGGAACGCCATGGCATAAAACCCTTTTTCGCTGTTTTGCAGGGTGGCGTTCCACAGGCCCACGGTCAATAACAGCAAGGCCAGCAGGACGGAAATCCAGCACAGGCCATAGTAAATCCCCGTCACGGCGATGCCCTCGCTGCGGTCGCGCACGGATTTCTGCAGCGAGATGGCGGCGAACAGGCCATACATGAGGATGGTGAAGTAATAGCCCTTCTCGTTGAGGGCCATCGTGGCGTTCCACAGGCCGGACAGATAGGTGATGATGCCGATCAGCAATGCCGCCCAGGAGGCGCCGATAAAGGCGCTGCTGGGGCGTGGGGCGGGGGAAGCATGCATAGGGTCTCCATGGGCAGCGGGCGCCGCCGGCATGGCCGGGGCGGCAGGCACGGATGCGCCTGCCGCTCCATCAGACCAGAAAGCTTATTTGCTTGGCTTGATCATGCGCAACAAAGCCGACACGGCCGTGACGCCGGCCAGCACCAGGCCGCCGGCGATGAGGCCGGCCACCGCGTTGATCAGGCTGGGCGTGACGGCCGCCAGCACGGGGCCGATGCCGGCCACGCCGCCGACGGCTTCCTCGACGTGGTGCAGCATGCCGCTGGCCCACGGCCAGCCGTGCGTCAGGATGCCGCCGCCGACCATGAACATGGCCAGGGTGCCCACCACGGAGAGAAACTTCATCAGTTTCGGCGCCGTCGACACGAGCATGCGGCCAAAGCCGCGCACGCCGTCCATCAGCGCGCCCGCGCCCTTGCGCGCCGCCAGGTAAAAGCCGGCGTCGTCGAGCTTGACGATGCCGGCCACCAGGCCGTACACGCCCACCGTCATGATGAGGGCGATGCCGACGACGACGGCCACCTGTTCGGCGAAAGTGGCCGCGGCCACCGTGCCCAGCGCGATGACGATGATTTCCGCCGACAAAATGAAATCGGTGCGGATGGCGCCCTTGATCTTGTCCTTTTCCAGCGCCACCAGATCGACCTGCGGGTCGCGCAGCGCCTGCGCCAGCTCGGCCTTGTGGCTGTCGTCCGGGTGCAGGTATTTGTGCGCGATCTTTTCGAAGCCCTCGAAGCATAGGTAGGCGCCGCCCACCATCAGCAGCGGCGTGATGGCCCATGGGGCAAACGCGCTGATGGCCAGCGCGGCGGGCACGAGGATGGCCTTGTTCTTCAGCGAACCGACAGCGACGGCCCACACGACGGGCAGTTCGCGCTCGGCGCGCACGCCGGCCACTTGCTGCGCGTTCAGGGCCAGGTCGTCACCGAGCACGCCGGCCGTCTTCTTGGCGGCCACCTTGGTCATCAGGGAAACGTCGTCGAGGATGCTGGCGATGTCATCGAGCAGGGCCAGCAGGCTGGAGCCGGCCATCTCAGCGCGCTCCCACGGTGGTGGCAGGAAATTGTGGAGCGAGGAAAGTGTTGTTTTTCATGATGTTATTCTTGGTTGTACGGCAAGGAACGATGTGGCTAAGGCGTGACCGCGATCTTACCTCAGGCGGGGCCGGCAAGGCCGCACGGGCCGGGTTAAAATTGCCTCTCATCACCATTTTTGGAAACCGCATGCCCTTTGCCACCTGGATCACCTTTGTCATCGCCGCTTCCATCATCGCCGTCTCGCCCGGCTCGGGCGCCGTGCTGTCGATGTCGCACGGCCTGTCCTACGGGGTGAAAAAGGCCAGCGCCACGATTCTCGGCTTGCAGCTGGGCCTGCTGGTGGTGCTGGGCATCGCGGGCGCCGGCGTCGGTTCCCTGCTGCTGGCGTCGGAAGTGGCGTTCAATATCGTCAAGACGGTGGGCGCCTTGTACCTGATCTACCTGGGCCTGTCGCAGTGGCGCGCCAAGGTGGCCGTGACGGGCGACCTGCATGCGGACGCCGTGGTGCCGTCCATGCGCCGGCGCGTGTTGACGGGTTTCCTGACGAATGTGACGAATCCGAAGGGCATCATCTTCATGGTGGCGGTGTTGCCGCAATTCATCAGCCCCACGTCTCCGCTGCTGCCGCAATTGCTGATCCTGGCCGTCACCATGTGCACGATCGACCAGATCGTCATGCACAGCTATGCCTTTTTAGCGTCCTCGATGCAGCGCTTCTTCCGCGACGCGCGCGCCGTGAAAAAGCAGAACCGCTTCTTTGGCGGCTTGCTGATGGCCGTCGGCGCCGCCCTGTTCTTCGTCAAGCGGGGCGGCCAGACGGCATCCTGAGCCAGATCAAGATGCAAACATTTGTAAGCCCGCTTGCGATGCCCGCCCGATAGGACTGTAATCGGGGTGTTGTCTACCTTTCATCTCTGTCCGTCCTGCCTGGAGCGCTGCCATGCGTCCGACCCTGTCTTCCCCCTTCTTGAACACCGTGTGCGCCGTGCTGCTGTCGTCGGCGTGCTCCCTGGCCCTGGCGCAGGACCCGCCCGCCCGCGTGGCGCGCATTTCCACCGTCGAAGGGCAGGTGCTGGTGCGCGCCGGCGAGGGCGAGGCGCAACATGCCCTGCTGAACTGGCCCGTCACGACGGATAACCGCTTGACTACCCTGCGCGGCGCGCTGGCGGAATTGCGCGTGGGTGCGGCCGCCGTGCGCCTCGATGGCGATTCCGAGCTGGAAGTGAGCGAGCTCGATGACGACAGTTTCAAATTGCACCTCGGCTATGGCACGGTCAGCGTGCGCGTGCGCAATCCCGACGCGCTGCGCGGCTTCGAGCTGACCACGGCCCAGGCCCGCGTGATCCTGACCCAGCCGGGCTGGGTGCGCATCGAGGCGGGGCGCCAGCCCGGCACCAGCGTCGTCAGCGTGCTCGAAGGCGCGGCCGACGTGGATGGCGCGACGGGCAGCGTCACCTTGCGTGCAGGCAAGCGCGCCGAATTGACGGACGAAGAATTGCGCACGGGCGCCTTGCAGAGAATCGCCTTCGACAACTGGCCCGAAGCCTTGCCCGCCGCCGCGCCGGCCTTGCGCTATGTCACGGACGATACGACCGGCTATGAAGAGCTGGACCGCTATGGCGCCTGGCAGGACAACGCGGAATACGGCCCCCTGTGGCTGCCCAGCACGGTACCGGCCGGCTGGGCGCCGTACAGCGACGGGCGCTGGACGTGGATCGCGCCGTGGGGCTGGACCTGGGTCGACAATGCGCCGTGGGGCTATGCGCCCTCGCATTACGGCCGCTGGGTGCTGCTGGGCCAGCGCTGGGGCTGGGCCCCGGGCCGCGAGCGCGGCCGCGTGCCCTGGGCGCCGGCCCTGGTGGGCTGGGTCGGCGGCAATCACGGGACTGGCCATGGCCAGCAGCCGGGCGTGGGCTGGTTTCCCCTGTCGCCGCACGAGCGCTACGTGCCTGGCTACCGCAGCAGTGCCGAGTATGAACGCCGCCTCAACCGCGTCGCCGACGGGCGCCGTTCCGTGATGGGCGAGCGTGAACGCCGTGAAGGCATGACGATGCTGCCGGGCGAGCGTTTTGGCGGCGCGCGCACGGTGGACGTGCCGCGCCGCAACCGCACCATCATGCCGGCGCCCGTGCTGCAAAGCATGCCCTTGAGCACGCCGCCTGCGCCGGCGGGCAACTGGCAGCGTCCCGTCGATGCGCCGCGCCAGCAAGATGGTTTCCGGCGCGACTGGGGCAACCGTCCTGGCCGCTTGCAGACGGACGATGGCCAGACACACCTGGCGCCGCGTCCCATGCAGCCGAACCGGCCGCCCGTGCCGGCGCAGCCGCCGCAGCCGCAACAGCCGCCGATACCGGCCCAGCCCGTGATGCCGGCGGCGCCTTCCTTGCCGCCCGTGCAAGACCCGCTGGCGCACCCCGGCTGGCGTGGCGAACAGCGATCCCGCGCCGAGCGGCCGCAGCCGCGCCCCGCCATCGAGCGTCCTGCCGAGGTGCCGCGCCCGGACGGCAACCGCTGGGAGCGTGGCGGCCGCCGCGAAGTGCTGCAGACGGCGCCGCCGCCTGCCATGCCTGCGCCACCACCCGTGGCCCAGCCGCGGCCCGCGCCGCCGCCGATGCCGGCTCCTGTGGCGCGTCCGGCACAGGAGGCGCGCGGGGGCGAACGCAGCGGGCCGCCACGCGAACGGAGCAATGACCGGAATATTGACCGGGGCAATGAGCGCGGCGGCCCCGGCCGTAATGGCCGGATGCAGGAAACGGAGCGTTGACCGGGCCGCTGGCGCTGGCTGCCTGTCCGTCCGGTCATGGATTATCGACGTTCAAGCCGCCAAACCGACAGTTCGTCACATTTCAGCGGTCAAGCCGCGGTGTTTTGTCTACAGTGGAGTCATTGCAGCACAGCGCAATGCCTGCGGGGCTGACAGCACCGATTTTCCGGCTATTTTGTCCAAACGAAATAGTTTTCGCCAGCTTACAAAGCTGGCTTTTTTTTTCCGCGCCCCTGGCGCCATGGCGGCGGGCGCAGGCGCCGCCAAAGTTGGCTACAATACGCCTTTCTGCAGCCGCCGCGCGCCATGCGCCGCGCCGTCTGTTCTGACCGGCACTGATTGGATTTCCCATGCAAACGACCCCACCCACCGAAGTGACGATTCCTCCCAGCGAATCGCTGATCGAATACCCGAGCGACTTTCCCATCAAGATCATGGGCCCGACGCACGTCGATTTCGCGCCGACCATGCTGGAACTGGTGATCAGCCACGATCCGACCTTCCACGCAGGCCGCATGGAAGAGCGCCCATCGGGCAAGGGCAATTACACGGGCCTGACCGTCACCGTGCGCGCCATCAGCCGCGAGCAGCTCGATGCCCTGTACATGGCGCTGTCGGGCCACCCGATGGTCAAGATCGTCATGTAAGGCTGGCTGCCGCCACGCTGGCCCGGCTCTTCGTGAGCAGCCAGACGGCGGCAAAGGACGCGCTGGCCGCCGCCGTCACCCACAGCAGCGGTTGTGCGCTGCCGTCCGTGATGGCGGCGATGACGGCGCCGCAGGCGGCCGTGATGAGCATTTGCACGAAGAAGAACAGGCCCGAGGCGCTGCCCGCCTGGTCGCCGTACGGCTGCAGCACGGCCAGCTGGCAGGCGGGGATGGCCATGCCCACCGACACCATCACCAGCAGCATGGGCGCCACCAGCGACGCCACGTGCCGCGGCGCCAAAGTCCCCGCCAGCAACAAGCTGGCCGCGCCCGCCACATTGATCAGCACCGCCACGCCCAGCAGGTAATCGGCGCCCAGGCGGGGTCCCAGCGCGCGAAACAGGCTCGATCCCGCGATATAGCCGCTGACCGTCAGCGCGAACACCAGCGCATATGCGTGCGGCGACAGGTGCATGCCCCTTTGCAACAGCACGGACGATTCCGCGATGAAGGGGAAATACGTGCAATATACACAAGCGATGGCCAGCGCATAGCGCAGGAAATACGCGTCGCCCAGCAGGCGGCGGTACAGCGCCAGGGTATTGCCCTGTGGCACGGCGCTGGCCGGCTTGGTTTCCGGCACATACGCAGCGATCAGCCCCAGCGACAGCGCGCCCAGCGCACACAGCACGCCAAACACGGCGCGCCAGCCGAACGCCGCGTCGAGCACGCTGCCGGCCAGCGGCGCCACGATCGGCGACAAACCCATCGCCATCGATATTTTGCCCAGCATGCGCGCCTGCGTGGCGGGATCGAAGCGGTCGCGCACCATCACCCGGCCGATGATGGTGCCGCTGCAACCGCCGAACGCCTGCAGCACGCGCGCGGCGATCAGCACGTGCACGTCGGAAGTCACGGTGCAGACGATGCTGGCGAGCACAAAAATGCCCGTGCCGGCCAGCAGCACGGGGCGGCGTCCGTAGCGGTCGGCCAGCGGCCCGCACGCGAGCATCGAAGCGGCCGAGCCGGCCATGAACAGGCTCAGGGTCAGTTGCAGCTGCGCATCGCTGGCGTGCAGGGCATCGGCCATGGCCGGCAGCGAAGGCAGATAGATGTCGATGCTGATGCGCGACAGGCAGACCAGCAGCAGCACGATGCCGCCCCAGGCCCATAAAGCGAGTTGTTTCTGCATTGTTTTACACGATCCAGGCAAGCGTGCGCCCCGCTGGCGCACCGGAACGGTGAGAGTAGAATGTTTGTGGTGTAATGCGAAGTGCCAGTCATCAGAAAATTCATTGGACCACTTGGACGACTATTATGCCGCGAGGAAAATCACCGCACGCCCTGGACTTGCCTCGCCCCACCAGCTGGCTCGACAAGGCGGGCGTCAACAAGCAGGATGGCGCGTATGAAGCGCTGCGTTCGGCCATCCTGACGAAGATGTTGCCGGCGGGCAGCCGTTTGCCATCCAGCCGCACCCTGGCGGAACGGTGGGAGTTGTCGCGCGGCACCATCGAAACCGTGTTCGACCGCCTGCACGCGGAAGCGTACGTGACGCGCGTGCCCGGTTCCGGCACGCGCGTGTGCGCCGTCGTACCGGAGCGCTTCCTGATGGCGGGCCTGGGCGACGCCGTTCCCGCCCCGCTGGCCGTGGCGCCCGCGCCTGCCTCGGATACGGGCGTGCGCGACGGCTTGCCCTTCGTGGCGCGGCGCGCCGACGCCAGCCTGTTTCCCATGGCCGCCTGGTCCAAGTGCGCCACGCGGGCGCTGGCGGCCGCCACGCCGGAGCAGCTGTGCAGCGCCGATCCCGCCGGCTTGCCCGAACTGCGCCAGCAGATCGCCGATTTCCTCGCCAAGTACCGCGGCGTGCGCTGCGACCCGCAAGACATCGTCGTCACCACGGGCATCCGCCACGCGATCGACTTGCTGGCGCGCAGCATCGTGCGCGAGGGCGACAAGGTGTGCCTGGAAGAACCGGGCTATCCGGCCGCGCGCGCCCTGTTCACCCTCGCGGGTGCCGTGCCGGTGGACATAGCCGTCGACGCCGAGGGCATCGATTGCGCCGCCCTGGCCGCGCACGCGGATGCCCGCCTCGCCTACGTGACGCCGGCGCACCAGTCGCCGCTGGGCGTGACCATGTCCGTCACGCGCCGCCTGGCCTTGCTGGAATGGGCGAACGACCACGGCGCGTGGGTGCTGGAAGACGATTACGACAGCGAATTCAATTACCAGAGCGCGCCGCTGGCAGCCTTGAAGGCGCTGGACCAGTACCAGCGCGTGATTTACTGTGGCAGTTTTAACAAGACCCTGTTTGCCGGCCTGCGCGTGGGCTTCATGGTGCTGCCGCCCGCCTTGCGGCCGCAGTTGCTGCGCACCCTGCAGTTGACGGGCAGGTCCGTGGGCGTGACGGAGCAGCTGGCGCTGTCCGCCTGGATGGAGGATGGCGCTTTCGTGCGCCATTTGCGCCAGGCGCGGCTGGCCTACAAGGAGCGGCGCGACCTGCTGCTGGCCTGCCTCGAGCAGATTGCCCCCGGGCGCTACGCCATTTCCGGCCAGCAAGCGGGTTTTCATTGCGTGCTGTGGTTGCCGCCGGGCAGCGACGAGCGGACGTTTTGCGCGCGCGCGGCGCACGAGGGCTTGGCGCTGCAGCCGCTCGGTGATTTTTGTCACAGCGCACAATTGGCGCCAGCCGTGCTGCTCGGCTACACGGCCTTGAATGGACCCCAGATACGCCATGCTGCACAAAAATTGGGCAGATTGCTGCTGTTGCCGGAGTCTGCCCCGGAATGAAACGGCGGCCTGGCTTATAATCACGGCTTCGCCGCAGCGTCCGCAGGGCGCCGGCAGCTGATTACAGAATCCGTCATGACCACCACCCGAACCGAAACGGCGCTGATCCGCGAGCTGGGCCGCGTCGATTACGAGCCGACCTTTGCCGCCATGCGCGCCTTTACCGACGCGCGCACGACGGACACGCGCGACGAACTGTGGGTCGTCGAGCATCCGCCCGTATTCACCCTGGGCCTGGCGGCCGACCGCGGCCACCTCCTGGCCGGCGCGGAAAATGTGCCCGTGGTGCAGACGGACCGTGGCGGCGAAGTGACGTTCCACGGCCCCGGCCAGGTGGTGATTTACCTGCTGATGGACTTGCGCCGCAACAAGCCGGGCGGCAAGCTGTATGCGCGCCAGTTCGTGCATAAAATCGAGCAAGCCATCATCAACGTGCTGGCGGCGTATAATCTCGCTGGCGAGCGCATCGATGGCGCGCCTGGCATCTATATTGCCGGCGGGCCAGACAAGGGTGCGAAGATCGCCGCGCTGGGCTTGAAAGTGCGCGGCAACGGCTGCACCTACCATGGCGTGTCGCTCAACGTGGCGATGGACCTGGCGCCGTTTTCCTGGATTAACCCTTGCGGCTATTCCGGCCTGAAGACGGTGGACATGCGCAGCATGGGCGTGTTGGCGCCGCTGGCCGACGTGCAGCGGGCCCTGGCCCACGAATTGACCGTATTACTCGATGTAAGCGAAGTAAACAGCGCCGCAGGCGCGCCTCAGGCAGCGGATGCCTGAGCAAACAAACCAACATGCCCCTCAAGGGCTTGCAGCCATGACTTCTGAGACCATTTCCAGCACCGCCCCCGCCGCTCCCGCCGCCTACAACCCGAGCGAAAAGCAAAAAGGCGCCAGCAAGACTTCGCGCATCCCGATCAAGATCATTCCGATCGAGCAAGTCGAGCGCCTGAAAAAGCCGGACTGGATCCGCGTCAAGGCCGCTTCGGCATCGACCCGCTTCTATGAAATCAAGGACATCCTGCGCGAAAACAAACTCGTGACGGTGTGCGAGGAAGCCAGCTGCCCGAACATCGGCGAATGCTTCGGCAAGGGCACGGCCACCTTCATGATCATGGGCGACAAGTGCACGCGCCGCTGCCCGTTCTGCGACGTCGGCCATGGCCGCCCGGACCCGCTGGACAAGGAAGAGCCGGCCAACCTGTCGAAAACCATCGCCAAGCTGCGCCTGAACTACGTCGTCATCACCTCCGTCGACCGCGATGACTTGCGCGACGGCGGCGCCGGCCATTTCGTCGAGTGCATCCAGCAAACGCGCGCCCTGTCGCCGAACACCCGCATCGAAGTGCTGGTGCCCGACTTCCGCGGCCGCCTGGAAAAAGCCCTGAACCTGTTCAAGGATGGCTTGCCTGACGTCATGAACCACAACCTGGAAACGGCGCCGCGCCTGTACAAGGAGGCCCGTCCCGGTTCCGACTACATGCACTCGCTGAAGCTGCTGAAAGACTTCAAGGCCATGTACCCGGACGTGAAGACCAAGTCCGGCATCATGGTGGGCCTGGGCGAGACGGACGAGGAAATCCTGCAAGTCATGCGCGACATGCGCGAGCACGACATCGACATGCTGACCATCGGCCAATACCTGGCCCCATCGAACAGCCACTTGCCCGTACGCCGCTACGTGCACCCGGACGTGTTCAAAATGTTCGAGGAAGAAGCGTACAAGATGGGCTTCACCCACGCCGCCGTGGGCGCCATGGTGCGCAGCTCGTACCATGCGGATGAACAGGCGCACAGCGCCGGCGTGGAATCGGCGCTGAATTTCTAAGCCCTTTGTGCTGTATCAAGCCGCCCGCTGCAGAGCCGGGCGGCTTTTTTTTGCCTGTGCGTATCGTATGCGCCTCATCGGCCGAGCGTCCTATACTGGCATGCTGAAAAGGTATTGTTGGCAAATGAGCTATGAGGTGGCGCATGGACGTACGCATCGACGCATCGTGGAAGGCGCGGCTGGAGGCTGATTTCGCCGAACCTTACTGGGAACGCCTGGCCGCCTTCGTGAAGGCGGAATATGCGGCGGGTCCGTGCTGTCCACCCGGCAAATATATCTTCCGGGCCTTCGACCTGACGCCGTTCGAGCAGGTGAAGGTCGTGATCCTGGGGCAAGACCCGTATCACACGCCGGGCGCGGCCATGGGACTGTGCTTTTCCATCCCCGACGGCACGCCGCCGCAGCCCAGCCTGCAGAATATCTTCAAGGAATTACAGAGCGACGCAGGCGTCGTGCGCACCCGCACGGATTTGTCCGACTGGGCGCAGCAAGGGGTATTTTTGCTCAACAGCGTGCTGACGGTGCGCGCGGGGGCGGCCGGTACGCATGCGGGCAAGGGGTGGGAGAAATTGACGGACAGCGCCATCCGCCACCTGTCCGCCGAGCGCGAACACCTGGTTTTTATCCTGTGGGGCGGCCATGCGCAAGCCAAGCGGTCCCTGATCGACCCCGGCAAGCACCTGGTGCTGACGGCGCCCCATCCATCTCCCTTGTCGGCGAATAAAGGTTTCTTTGGCAGCAAGCCGTTCAGCCTGGCGAATGCGTATTTGCAGGCGCACGGCCAGGCGGCCATCGCCTGGGGATAAGGCATGACACGGTACGGCAACCGACAGCGGCAGGCGTTGCTCCCTGCCGCTGTCTTCGCGCGTAACTCTTAAAAACTCGTCGATAAACCCGCATAGATGCTGCGGCGGGCGCCGTACTGCGGCGCTCCCACGCCCACGCCGGAACCGTCGCGCAGCAGGTAGGACTTGTCGAACAGGTTGATCAGGGCCAAACGGCCTTCCACCTTGCCGACCGGCGTATTTTTCCACGTGTGCGTGAGCGCCGTGTTGACGGTGAAGTAACTCGGCAAATGGCCGGAATTCGGCGCGCCGCCATCCGGTGTCATGCGCAGGCCGCTGCCGTAGAGGAAGTCAGCGCTCACTTGCGAATCGCCGAAGTGATAATGGCCGCCACCGGACAGCGTGTATTTCTGGTCATGATCGAGATAGACATAGTGGCGGCTGATGTAGTTCAACTCATCGGCGCCAAACAGGGCCTGGCCCGAATTGATGTTGCGGCCCTGCGCCTTTTGCGTGCTGGCGTTGAGGAACAGGCCCCAGTTTTTCTCGCTGTAGATGGCCGATAATTCCAGGCCCTTGGCGTAGCCGTCCGCATAGTTGAACGGCGTCAAGATCAATGCCTGGCCGAACTGGCCTTCGTCCAGCAGGTTGCTGATCTTTTTATAGTACACATCGGCCGTCACGGTCAGCTTCGGACTCACCTGGTGGCTGATGCCCACGTCGTAGTAATGCGTGCGCTCGGCCTTGACGTTGTCCGACTGGCCGATTTCCGGCGCATTCGTCGTGTTCGCATACAGGTCGATGCTGCCTTGCGCCGCCAGTTCCTGCGGCGGCGGCGTGAAGTAGCGCGAATAGCCCGCGTGCAGGGCCGTGCCCGGCGCCAGCTGGTACGCCAGGTTCACGCGCGGACTCCATTGCTGCTCGCTCGTGTAGGCCGAGACCTTGTCGAAACGGGCGCCATAGTTCAGGGTCAAGGGCTTGCTGATATGCCATTCATCCTGCAGGTAGAAACTGGCCAGGGTGCCCGTCTTGCCGCTGTTGTCGACGATGGAAACCGGCGTGGTGGCGCTTTGCGCACCGTCCAGCGCTGGGAAGACGGCCACCGTGTTGTCGCTCGTCGTCTTCTGGCGCGTGTAGGCCAGGCCGGCGCGCACGGTATGGTCCTGGTGCAACTTGTAGCTGATATCGAACTGGGCGCCCGAGGCGCTGTTCGCGCGGCGCGAATCCGACGCCACGCCGTTGTAGATCAGGTCGCCGATGGCATCGGGCGTGAAGTGCAGCTCCGAATACTGGTGGAAGGCGGAGACCTGGTAATTGACGTCGCCCAGGCTCTTTTGCAGCGACAGCACGAGGAAGCGGTTCACTTCGCGCTGGTTTTCATCCAGTTGCGACGACGGCAAGGTGGACGTGCCCGCCTGCGCATCGCTGTGACCGGCCAGCGAGAAGCCCGGCGCCTGGTCCGGATTGTTCGGGATCTGGAAGCGGCCGTTGTAGGTGCCGAACATGGCGCCCAGGCGCGTGTTGTCATCGAGGAAATACGACAGGCTGCCGAACGATTTGTTCTGGCGCGTCTTGTCGTGCAGGGCGCTGCGCGTATCCTGCGGGTTTTCCACGCCCAGGGAATTGCCCAGGTAGCTGCCGGACAGGTAGTAATTGAACTTGCCCACGCTGCCGAAAAATTCCGCACTCGGCTCCACGTGGTCGTGGCTGCCGACCATGATGCCGATGCGCCCGCCCGGCGTCATGCCGCCCTCCTTCGTTTCGATGTCGACGATGCCGGCCGTGCGCAGGCCGAACTGGGCCGGCAAGGCGCCCGTCATGAAATCCGTCTTGTCGATCAGGCGCGTGTCGATCGACTGGCCAAAGCCGCTGATGCTTTCCGGCAATTGCACGCCATTGATGCGGTATTGCACGTTGGCATGGTCGTCGCGCACGTGCAAGGCGCCGGAACCCTTCGAATCCTGCGATACGCCCGGCAGGCGCAGCAGCACTTCATTGAACGGCGTGTTGTCGCCCTGGCCCAGCATGTCGACCATGTGGCTGTCGATGCTGTAGATGGTGGTGCCGACTTTCGGCGACAGCTCGATGCGTGCGCTTTTCAAATGGGCGGACGTGACTTCCACTTTTTGCATCTCTTGCGGCGCAGCATCGGCGCCGGATGCTGCCGGGCTGGCATCCGCGGGCTCGGCGGCATGGGCGGAAAAGCTGAACAGGCTGGCAAGGGCGAGCGACAGCGCGCTCAGGCGTGGTGTGTGTTGCATGGTGAACCTCGAAAATAGTCTACGCCAGGCGGCCCGGCGCGCATGAGGACGCGGCGGTGCAGCCTGAAAAAAGGATAAAAACAGCGTGGGAACTACAACGAGGCGGCAGGCGGGCCGCGCACGGGCGGCAAGATGAGGGCGGCGGCGGGCGCCAGGGTGGCGGGAGCGATGGCCAGCAAGCGGTACGGCAATAACTGGGCGGGCGGCTCGGTGATGGCCGGCGGCACGGCGATATCGGCCACCTTGTCGATGACGGTGGCGCAAAGCGCGCACTCTTCCGCGTCGAGGCTGGTCTTGTGCAGGTGCGACGCGGCCGTCGACAGCAGGAACACGAGGGCCAGCGTACTGAACAGCGCCACGCACAGCCGCCACGGCGTGCGCGCGAGGGCGGCGGCACCGTGATGAGCAAGCTTGCGGGTGGGCTGGCGGGAAGACATGGGCGCATAGTAGCAAGAAAATCGCCGCCTTGTCAGCGCTTGTTGCGTGATTTGCGCTGGATGAACTTTACAGGGTGGCGCGCAAGTCGCGCGGCGACAGACCGTAATGCTGGCGAAAACGGGCCGCGAAGCGCGAGGGCGAGGCGTAGCCGCAGGCAGCGGCGATGTCGCCAATGGGTAAGATGCCAGATTGCAATTCTTGCAAGGCCAGGCCCAGGCGCACGTCTTCCAGGATGGCGCGGAAGTGACGTTGTTCCAGGGCTAGCTGGCGGCGCAGCGTGGACGCGCCCAGGTGCAGCTGGCTGGCGACCTTGGCCACGCTCCAGTCGGCGGCCGGGTCCAGCAGCAGCACTTGCTGCACGCGCGCGGCCAGCGGGTCGCGGCGGTCCAGCAGCAAGGGGCCGCAGTGGCCGCCCAGGGCCAGGGCCAGCAGCAAGCCTTCGGCCTGGTGCGCCAGCAGCGCGGGCGGGCTACCGGCAGCCAGGCTGGCCATCAGCTGGTCCCAGGCCAGCGCCGCGTGGTCATCGAGCGGCACGCACAAGCTGGCCGTGGCCGCCTGGCGCAGCTGGCCATCGACGAGGCCGCCATGGCGCGCGCGGAAACGGGCGATCAGGGCTGGCGAAAAACTCAGCACTTCGGCCCGGTAGCCTTGCGTGCCTGGCAGGTTGGCCACGCCCAGTTCCTGGCCCGCCGGCATCAGCACCACGTCGTGCGTCCCGGCGCGCGCCTGGCGAGCGCCCCATTCCAGCAGTTTTACTCCCTGCCGCACGCGGCACAGGGCGCTCTGGAAGACGGGTACGCGGCGCAGGGTTTGCGCGCGGCGCGCCTCGATGGTGCCGTGGGCAATGCGCAGTTCGCTCAGGGCCACCGCTTCCATCTTATCTTCCATACAGTCCCGTCAGCTGTGCCTTGCCCAGCGCGTTGGCGTTGAGCATGTAGCCGAGCATGGCGCCGCTGGCCTGTTGATCCAGGGGCAGCTTGTCCACGCCCAAGGCCCAGACCGTGATCTGATAGCGGTGCGCCTTGTCGCCGGGTGGCGGGCAGGCACCGCCGTAGGCGCTGTCGCCGAAATCGTTGCGTCCTTGGATGGCGCCCGCTGGCAGGGTGCCGGCCGTGGCGCCGCCCGGCAAGGAAGTGGTGCCGGCGGGCAGATTGAATACGCTCCAGTGCCACCAGCCGCTGCCCGTGGGCGCGTCCGGGTCGTACAGGGTGACGGCGTAGCTTTTGGTGCCGGCCGGCGCGCCGTGCCACGACAGCTGCGGCGCCAGGTTGCCGCCCGTGCAGCCGAAGCCCTGGAACACTTGCGCGGGTGCCAGGGTCTGGCCAGGGGCGATGTCGGTGCTCGATACCGTGAAATCGGCCGCGTGGGCGCCCAGGTGCAGAGCGAGGCCCAAGGTGGCGGCGAAGAGGCGGGCAGTGGTCATGGTTTTCCTTTCGATGAAGTATAGGGGAAAGTGTATGCCTTGCAACATTCCTCCGCGATACCGATGCGCTCGCTGATGGTGCCGAAACGCTCGGTTTCCTCCAATTCGCGCGTTCTGATGAGCGTGTTGTATGGTTCTTCCCTTTCTTGCCGCACGTGATTTTCACTGCAGGGCTTTCATGCTATCGTTTCGCAGCCCAAAATTCCCAGAGTCCCCCTTCATGTCCAAGCGCCCGATCCCATGGCTGTTAGCCAAGCTGCACCTGTATGCGGGCCTGTGGTTCGGCGCCCTGTTCGTCCTGCTGGGCTTGACGGGGTCTGCCATCGCCTGGATGCCGGAACTCGATGCGTATCTGAATCCTAATTTGCTGCAGGCGAGCACGCCCGCGCCCGGCCAGGTGTTCCAGGTGACGCCGCGCACGCTGCAAGCGGTGGTGGACCAACTGACTGCCGACCCCGCCTACGGCCAGCCTTCGCAGCTCAATCCGCCCGCCGATGCGCGCGACGTGTACGTGGCGTCGTACCGCCAGGCCGGCAAGCCGTCGCCCTTCAGCCAGGCCATCGTGCGCCAGGTGATGGTCGACCCCTACACCCTGCAAGTCAAAGGCGAGCGCGACTGGGGCCGTTTCGGCCTCACGCGCCCGCTGTTGATGTCGGGCATGTTTCATTTGCACCGCTATCTGCTGTCGGGCGACGCGGGCAAGACGGTCACGGGGATTTCCGGCGTGATGCTGCTGCTGATGGCGCTCACCGGCATCTATCTGTGGTGGCCGCGCCTGCAGTGGACGGCGATCAAGCGCGCGCTGACGGTGTCGCATGGCGGTTCCTGGCCCCGTTTTCACTACACGTTTCATAAGGCGGCGGGCTTCTTTGCCGCGCCCGTGCTGGCTGTGCTCGCCTTTTCCGGCATCTATTTCAATTTGCCGCAATTGATCGTGCCGCTGGTGGAGCTGGTGTCGACGGTGCCGGATACGGCAAAATTGAAGAATGTGGCGCAGGACGGCGCCGTGCTCGATGCGGGCCAGGCCATGGCCGCCGCGCAGCTGCTGTATCCGCAGGCGCGCGTGTCGCGCATCGTGCTGCCGGCGAAAAAGGACCAGCCGTATGACGTGCGCGTGCGCCAGCCCGGCGAAATCGCCCACGGCGACGGCGCCACGCGCATCACCCTGGACGCGCGCAGCGGCTTGCCCTTGCGCATACGCGATCCCTTGCGGGCGCCGGCCGGCGACGTTTTCCTCGGCTGGCAATTCCCCCTGCATTCGGGCCAGGCGTTCGGCGTGGCCGGGCGCGCCTTCATTACCGTCTTCGGTTTGATGCCGCTGCTGTTCTTGCTGACGGGCAGTTTGGTGTGGTGGAAACGGCGGCGTGGCCGGAAATAGGCGGTTGCCAAACCGCTGCGGGGAAAGTTGCTATCATCATAGTATTTTCCGACAGATCCGCTGTCCGGATTCACCCGCACAAGGACCCGCATGAGCAATCCCGACATCACCGTAGCAATGTTGAATGAACGCGGCACCGGCCGCCTGCCCGGCCACCTGGGCATCGTCATCACGGCAGTGGGCGACGGCCAGCTGACGGCGGAATTGCCCGTGCTGCCGCACTTGCTGGCGCCGAATGGCTACCTGCATGCGGGCAGCGTGGTGACCCTGGCCGACACGGCTTCCGGCTATGGCTGCATCGTCAACCTGCCCGAAGGCGCGAGCAATTTCACGACCATCGAGTTGAAATCGAACCACCTGGGCACGGCCCGCGAAGGCACGCTCACCTGCACGGCGAAAGTCGAGCACAAGGGCCGCAACACGCAAGTGTGGGATGCCGTGGTGAAAAGCAAGGAAACGGGCAAGACGATTGCCCTGTTCCGCTGCACGCAGATGATTCTGTATCCTAAATAAGCTTAGATTTTCACCCAGTTACCCTTGTACAAGATTGGTCCCGTCGGTCCGTTCGGATCCGGCGAACCGCCTTTCGGCTCCAGGGTGACGGCCAGCAAGGCCACGTCGCTGCCGATGGCGCGCTGCGACAGGGCCAGTTTCACGTTGCCCTTGTCTGCCAGCAAGCCGAGCGAACGTGGGTTGCCGCTCTTCGGCACGGCCCACAGTTCCAGATCCTTATCACTCGGCACGGGCGCGTTGCCCACCATGCGCACCTCGAGCGCCCCATGGCGGCTGTCGGCCGTCAGCAGCAGGGCCGTTTGCGCTTTCTCGTCCGTCAGGCTGGCCACATAGCTGATCTGCGGCGCATCCATCACGCGCGTGGCCACGACGATCACCAGCAGCGCGGCGATGGCGCTCGACGCCATGCCCAGGCCACGCCAGAACGCCAGCGAATCGCGCAGCCAGGACTGGCCGCCCTGCGGACGCAGGTGCAGGCGCTGCTCGATCTGTTGCCACACGCGCTTGGGCGGCGCCACGGGCGTGGCAAATTCGGCCATCGGTTCCAGGCGCTGGCGCCATTCGGCCGTGATATTGCGCAAGTCGGCGTCGTTGTGCAGCCAGCCTTCGAAACGCCGCCGCGCGCCCCCTTTCAGGGTGCCCAGCACGTATTCGGACGCCAGTTTCTGGCGCAGCACGTCATTGCCGCGGATATTCATGATGCCTCCCGTTTCGCCAGGCACGTGCGCAGCCGTTCCAGGCTGCGCCGTATCCAGGTCTTCACGGTGCCGATCGGCAGCGACATCTGCTGCGCCACTTCGCTATGCGACAGGTCGTGATAGAACGCCAGGGCGACCACCTGCCGGTGCAGCCCTTCCAGGGCGGACATGCAAAACGCCAGCGCCTTGGCGTCACCGCTCAGCTGCAGTGACTCGATCGGCGTGGCCTGGGGGTCTCGGAGTGCATTCATGACTTCGCTATCAAACTGTTCGGCATCGATTTCCACGGTATCGTCGCTGCGCCGCAGCACATCGAACGCCTTGTTGCGCACGATGGTGGCCATCCAGGTCATCGGCGCCGCCAGATGGCTCTGGTAAGCGGCGGCGTTGTTCCAGATGGCGACGAACCCCTCTTGCAAGGCTTCTTCAGCGAGCTCTTGCTTATGCAATATACGCAGCGCGAAGCCAAACAGTTTCGATGAGGTGGAGTTATATAGCTGGCGGAACGCGGTGGCGTCCTTGTTGCCGGCGGCGAGCAGCCAGGTTTTCAGTTGCTGCGGGTCGAGCGATTGGGCGGCTGGGGACACGGCTGGCCTTCACAAGGTGAGTTGGATCACGCAAGGGAAGGTTATAACAGATTGGCAACACCTGGCAACAGGGTTTTGTGCGGTGTTCCCCTCGTCTTCAACGCCTCACAGAAGCGTAGCGAGCGGAAGTGAGTTGCGGCAGAGAAGCGGAACTGTGCTTGAGCACAGTGAGCATCGCAGGCTGCAAATCGCGACGCGCAGTAGCTTATGTGAGACGTTTAGCCGGCGATGGCGGATTCGAGCAGCTTGTGCAGTTCAGCGAATTCCGGCTTGCCTACGTAGCGCTTGAGGATCTTGCCCTGTTTGTCCAGGACGAAGGTGGTGGGCGTGAGGGCCACGTCGCCGTAGGCCTTGGCCGCCTCGCCCGTCACGTCGAGCGCCACCTTGAACGGCAGCTGGCGCGTTTCGGCGAAGTTCAGCACGTAGTTGGCCGGATCGTATTTCATGGCCACGGCCACGAATTCCAGTCCCTGCCCCTTGTACTTGTTGTAGGTGTCGACCATTTCCGGCATTTCCGCCACGCAAGTCGTACACGAGGTGGCCCAGAAATTGACCATCACCACCTTGCCGCGCAGGCTGTTTGACGTGATTTTCTCGCCATGGATGCCGTGGAAGGTCACGTCCGGCGCGCTTTGCTTGTCATTCAGCGACAGGTAAGCTGCCGCCGCCACGCCCGCCACGAAGACGGCGATCAGGGCTGGCTTGATCCAGGACTTGCTTGCGGATGGCGAAGTTGACATGGTTTTCACTTGAAAAGCGGGGCGATGCGGCCACGATGCGACTATTATAGCCGCCGCATCGTTAGCGCGCCCTAGGTCGGATGGCGGAGGCGCTTACTGCTGTACCGTGTCGCTGACGGTGCTCGTCGTGCGCTGCTGCGGCGGGTCCGGCTGCAATTGCTTCAGTTCCGCTTCCGAAATGTAGTCGAACAGCTTGACCACTTTCTGCACGCCGCCCACGCCGCGCGCCACGTCGGCCGCGACCGTTCCTTCGCGCTGGGTGACTCTGCCCATCAGGAAGACGGTGGCGTTCTCGGTGACGACCTTGAACGAGGCAGCCGAGATGGTTTTCATGTCGACCAGGCTGGCCTTGACCTTGGTGGTGATCAGCGCGTCGTTCGAGCGCGAGGTATAGCTGGCCGGGCCGGCGATGATCAATTCATTCGCCACCGATTCCACGCCCTCGATATTGCGCACTTCGCGCTCGACGGCATTTTTCATCGCCTCGTCGCGCACTTCGCCCGTCAGCAGGACGCGGCGGTTGAAACTGGTGACGTTCACGTGGCCCACGTCGCCCACGATGGAGGGGATGCGCGACTCGCCTTTCAGGGCGATCGACTTGTCTTCGGTCTGCGCGCCCAGGGTGCGGCGGTCCGCTGCGGCCACGCCGCCCATCACCGCGCCGCCGACCATCAATTCGATGCAGCCGGTGAGCGAGGTAAGCATGGCGCCGCACAGCAGTGCGGTGGCCAGCGGGCGTCGTACGCGTTTCCAGCCTGGGCCAGTACCGAATTTAGTCATTCACGTCTCCTCCGAATAGGGCGACATCGATGCCGTCGCAGATGCAATGTATGGTGGTCAGATGGACTTCCTGGATGCGCGCCGTGCGCTCGGCCGGCACGCAGATATGCACGTCGGCGTCCGTCAGCATCTTGCCGATGGCGCCGCCGTCCTTGCCCGTCAGCGCCACGACGCGCATTTCGCGCTCGAGCGCCGCTTCCACGGCCGCCATCACGTTGGCCGAATTGCCCGACGTGGAGATGGCCAGCAGGATGTCGCCGGCCTGGCCGAACGCCTGCACCTGCTTCGAGAAGATCTCGCGGTAGCTGTAATCGTTCGCCACGGCCGTCAGGATGGACGTATCCGTCGTCAGCGCCAGGGCCGGCAGCGGAAAGCGCTCGCGTTCGAAGCGTCCGACCAGCTCGGCCGCGAAATGCTGGCAGTCGGCGGCGGAACCGCCGTTGCCGCAGGCGAGGATCTTGTTGCCGTTGGACAATGCATAAAACATCAGGTCGATCGCCTGCGCAATCGGTTGCGCCAGTACGGTGGCGGCCTGGATCTTGAGTTCGGCACTTTCGTGGAAGTGCGAGAGGATGCGTTGATTATTCATAGTCTGCCGATTATAGTGCAGGCGCGCGGCATGGCGGACAAGCACTGTTAAAAATGCTTACATATCGAGGATGTTCTTCAGCCAGCTGATGCGCCCGCCATCGATGGCCAGCGCGTCGAAGCGGCAAGGCGGCAGCGTCTTTTGTGTCAGCAGCCAGGTTTGCGCGGCCAGCACCATGCGCCGCTGCTTGGCCGGCGTGATGCTGGCCAGGGCGCCGCCGTAGGCTGTACTGCTGCGCAGCCGCACTTCGACGAAAACGATGGCGGCGCCGTCGCGCATGATCAGGTCGAGTTCCCCGCCCTTGCACAGATAGTTGCGTTGCAGCAGCACCAAGCCTTGCAGCAACAGATACGCGAGCGCATCGTCTTCCCCTTGCCGTCCCCGTTCCCGTTTGTTCCAGAAAGCGAAGGGCGGCATGGCGTGTCCTTATTGCGCCGGCGGCAAGGCGGCCGGTGTTGTTGCCGTGGCCGGCGGCCAGGTACCCAGCACGCCTTGCTGGTAGGTGGCGGCCTGTTCCGTGCGTTCGAACACGCTTTGATCACCGTCGAAGCGCACGGCCAGGCGGCCCGTCACGCCATCGAGGGTAAATGGCGCGTTCGGCCGCAGCGCCACTTCGCGCGCCACGCGGAAGGCATCGATGCCCAGCGCGTACAGGCGTTCCATGTCGGCCGTCAGCCGGCGTTCGGCAGGCTGCTCGGGCTGTGGATACACCATCACTTGCGGATGGTCGCGCTGCACTTGCCATGGCAAGTCCAGCAGGCGTGCACCGTCGAGTTCCGGGCCGCTGGCGCCGCGTCCGGCGCCGGGATTCAAGGACGAGGTGCCATACAGGGGCAGATCGCTGCCGATGGCCACGCGCAACTGGCGCGCCTGGTCGGCGTCGAGCGCGGCAAACAGCAGGCCCGGCGGCGTAGCGGCCAGGCGCGCGCGCAGCTGCACCAGCTCGGCATCGCTCAGGTAGCCATTCGTGGCCGTCAAGTCCATGGTCTCGATCTTGCCGCCCTGGCGCAGCCATTCCTGCTTGAAGGCGGCGCTGATGCGGCGCTGCGAGGGCGAACCGGCCGACAGGACCAGCGCGCTGGCGCCCGGCTGTTCGCTGGCGGCCCAGGCGGCGACCTGGCGCGCTTCCGCCTCGATCGACAGGCCCATCACCAGCAGCTTGGCCGGCAGGCGCGCGTCGCCGCGGTTGTCCGGGTGGTTCAGGGCAATCGTCGGTTTACGCACCAGGTCGCTGTTCGCCACGGCCGTGACGGCCGAGCGCGACAAAGGCCCCACGACGATGTCCTGTTCTTCCTGCGCTTGCGCAAACTTGTTCAGGACGTCGCTGCTGCCATCGCCCGTATCGATCACCGTCACTTCGAAGCCGCTGCGGTCGCGCTCGTACGCGGCCATGAAGCCGGCGCGCAGCAATTCGGCGGCCGGTCCCAGGGAAGCCGAGCGCAGCGGCAGCAGCAGGCCGATGTGGTGGACATTGCCGTCGGACGGCGCCGGCGCCGTGGCGGCCGGCATGTCGAGCGGCGTGCCGGTGGCCGGTTTGTTCTTGATGGGTGTCAACGGCGCGCCGTTGCCGTCGTACGCGGTAATATCGGGCACGGCCACGGCGAAAGTGACGGGTTCGGGCGCTTGCGGCTTCGGTGGCAGGGGCGGTGGCAGCGGCTTCGGTGGCGGCAGCGCCCTTGTGTTAGATTCAATAGGCGCGCACAATTGCCCGGGCGCGTCGCAAGGCGTGCTGCAAGCGCTCAGCATGCCGGTCGCGGCACAAACAAGCAGTAACTTCACACTATTAGCAAGCATTTAACCTCCAAAATGACCGTACAAGAAATCAGTTCCATCGCCAGCCTGCCCATCATGACAGAGGCGGCGCACCAGGTCTATCCTATCGCAACATTGTATATAGTGGCCACGCCGATCGGCAATGTGACCGATATCAGCCTGCGCGCGCTGCATTTGCTGAGCCTTGTCGATGCCGTCGCCTGTGAAGATACGCGCAATACGGCGCACCTGCTGACGCGCTTTGGCTTGAACAAGCCGTTGATTGCGGCGCATCAACATAACGAACGCGAAGTGGCGCAAACTTTGATTGCCCGCCTGCACGCCGGCGAGCGCATCGCCCTCGTCTCCGACGCCGGCACGCCCGCCGTGTCCGACCCGGGCGCGCGCATCGTCGACGCCGTGCGCGCGGCCGGCTTGCGCGTGCTGCCCCTGCCCGGCCCATCGGCGGCGATCACGGCCATTTCCGCCAGCGGCTTGCTGAATGACCAGTTTTACTTTGTCGGCTTCTTGCCAGCCAAGGCCAAGCAGCGTGAAAACATGCTGCACAGCCTGCGCGGCGTGACGGCCACCATGGTGTTCTATGAGGCGCCGCACCGCATCCTCGATTGCGCCACGGCCCTGGCGGCGGCGTTCGAGCCGACGCGCCAGGTGGTGTTCGCGCGCGAACTGACGAAACTGTTCGAGGAAATCCACCGCTGTCCCCTGTCCGAAGCGGAGGCGTGGATACGCGCCGACGCGCACCGCGAAAAGGGAGAATTCGTCGTCCTGCTGGAAGGCGCCACGGAAGCGCAGGACGCGGAAGACGTGGAAGCGGAACGCATCCTGAATATCTTATTGGCCGAATGCAGCGTCAAGCAGGCTGCGAATTTGACGGCGCAGATTACGGGCCGCAAGAAAAACGCCCTGTATGAACGGGCGTTGCAGTTGAAGGGGCAGGAATAAGGCGATCAGGACGGCGGCTGGACATCGAGCGCCTGTGCCGCCGCGAGCAGTTGTTGCACATGCTCGATCAACTCGTCGACAAAGCCCTGCGTGACATCCAGCTCGCCCTCGTATTCCGCCAGGTTGCGCTTCTTGTGCGCCTGGCTTAACAGCAGCCATTGCTGTGGCGTGAAACCCAGCGTGTGTTCCAGGCTTTGAAAGACGAGATAGCGATTGTCGCTGCGATAACCATGTTGACGCAGCGCAGACAAGGCAGCTGCATGCGCGGCGTTATAGGCCAGGTCGAAGCGGCTTTCCAGCGACAGTATCGACTGCCTGGCATCGCGCAGGCGCACGGTGGCCGAGCGCAGCAAGCCGGCCCGTTCGCGTGCGTCCGGTGGCTCAGCCTTGAGCTGGCCGATGCGTGCCAGGTTCGCCAGCGCCGGTGAGCTTGATGAAGTCATCATTGGCTCCTTTGACAAAAATCCTGGGCTGGTCAAGGACCCGCACCACGAACGACTTGCCGTCGTCTATTCTTTGCCGCCATTCTGCCGGCGTGTACAAGGTGGGATTGATGCTGCGTCCCAATTGTTGCTCTGCCGGTTGCAGCGCCGCCAGTAGCTGGGCGTTCGATGCCATGCTGCCGATCACCATCAGGTCGATGTCGCTGTGTGCGTGTTCCGTGCCCTTGGCCATCGAACCGTACACGAAGGCCAGGTCGATTTCCTGCCAGTATGGCTGTAGCGCCACGCGCAGCACGTCGGCGACGCCAAAGGTTTTCAGCACGATGCTGCGCAGTTCGTCGAAGATGGGTGCCGCGTGATTCGCCTGATAATGCTTTTGGTTGCCCACTTTTTTCACCGTGACCAAGGCCGACTTCTCCAGCTTGGCCAGCTCGCGCTGCACGGCGCCCGACCCCATGGCTGCGAAGGCGATGATTTCATTCGCATAGAAAGAGCGTTGCGCCTGGCCAAAGAGCAAGGCCAGCACGCGTTGCTGTGTCTTGGAAAACAATGTGTCTGCATAAATACCCATATTGGGTATGATAGTACCCAATATGGGTAGAGTCAATCACGTCTTCACCACTTGCAGCCGCTATCCTTCTTGTCGAGCAGCATCAGCACGGGCGCCAGCAAGCCCGCGCCGGAATAGGCCGTGCGGCAATCGCCGCGCTTGCCTTGTGCGATGTCGCGCGCCAGCTGGGTTTCCGTTTGCAGCGGCTTGTCGGGGATTTGCCCCACGGCCGTGCCCACCTTGGACGGATCGCGTTCGCCCGCCATCTTGCGCGCCGTTTTTCTGGCCGCTTCCATGTCGAATTTCGGCGTTTCCGGGGTTTCTTGCCTGAAGGTATCGGCACTGGCCGCTGGCGTGGCCGGTGATGCCGGCACGACCGTGATGGCTTGCGGGCTGGCCGCTGGCGTCACGGTGGCCACCGGCGTTTCCCGGACCGTGGCGACCTTTGGCTTGCTGATGGGCTTGGGTTCGCGTTTCGGCTTGACCACTTCGACGGGCGGCGGGGGAGGCTTGGCGGCCAGCGGACGTATCCACACGGCGATCGATTCTACGCGCGGGGCCGTGTCCATCCGCGCGGCCGGCTGCACATGGCGCCATAGATAGATCAAGGCGCCATGCAGCAGCAGGGACACGGCGATGCCCAGCACGATGCCGCGGCGATTCGGCATGGGCCGGCCGCCGTCGCTTCTTTCTATCCTGAACTCCATTGCCGTCGTCACCTTCATGTCTGATCGGGAAAACTTGCCAAGCCAGTGTCGCATACTTCAATCGTTTTGAAAAATACATGGGTTCCAGTGCCGCGCGTAAATAATTTACACAGAGTTTCACCTGACCCTTGACCGAAATCGATACGGCCTGTATTATCTTGGTCTTCGGAGTGTGGCGCAGCCCGGTAGCGCACCTGGTTTGGGACCAGGGGGTCCAAGGTTCGAATCCTTGTACTCCGACCAAATTTGTAGAAAAAAACCCAAGAGTTTCGGCTCTTGGGTTTTTTTTCGTCTGTAGCGCCTGCGGCGCGAGGCCGGCAGCAAAAAGGGGCCGCAGCCCCTTTCTATTTATCCCAGGCGTTTCGCCGCGATGGCGTTGCCGGCCCGGCTAGAACCTTTGCGCCCCAGCTGCTGCGAGATGAACTGCCCCGCATCGACGACCAGGTCCAGGTCGATGCCGGTGGCAATGCCCAGCCCCTGCATCAGGTACAGCACGTCTTCGGTGGCCACGTTGCCGGTGGCGCCCTTGGCGTACGGGCAGCCGCCCAGGCCGGAGACGGACGAGTGATAGATCGCGATGCCCGTTTCCAGGCTGGCGTAGATATTCGCCAGCGCCTGGCCGTAGGTGTCGTGGAAGTGGCCGGACAGGCCTCCCACGTGGAAAGCCTGGATCGCGCGCTCCATTACCGCCTGCGTCTTGCGCGGCGTGGCCACGCCGATGGTGTCGGCGATGTCGATTTCGTCGCAGCCCAGGTCGCGCATGCGTTTCACCACGTCGGCCACGGCGTCGAGCGGCACGTCGCCCTGGTAGGGGCAGCCGAAGGCGCAGCTGATGCTGCCGCGCAGGCGCAGGCCGTGTTCCTTGGCCGCTTTCGCCACGCCTTCGAAGCGGGCGATCGATTCGGCGATGGAGCAGTTGATGTTCTTTTGCGAGAACGCCTCGGAGGCGGAGCCGAAGATCACCACTTCATCGGCCTGCGCCGCCAGCGCGGCATCGAAACCCTGCATGTTCGGCGTCAGCGCCGAATAAATGGTGCCGGGGCGGCGCGCGATTTTCTGCATGACTTCCGCGCTGGTGGCCATCTGCGGCACCCATTTCGGCGACACGAAGGACGCCGCCTCGATATTGGCGAAGCCGGCCAACGTCAGGCGGTCGACCAGTTCGATCTTGACGGCGGCGCTGATGGTTTCCTTCTCGTTTTGCAGGCCGTCGCGCGGACCCACTTCGACGATCTTGACCTGCTTGGGCAGACTGGTAGTAGGGTTCATCTCAATATCCTTGCAAACGGTTGACGATGCCGGCGACAGAGTCGCCGGCGTGCAGGCGGCGCATCTTGGCGGCGATTTGCGCCACGCTCTCGCGGCGCAGGGTGGCGGCCGAAATATGCGGCGTGATGGTGATGCGCGGTTCTTGCCAGAACGGGTGCTGCTGCGGCAGCGGCTCGTTGCGGAACACGTCCAAGGTCGCTCCGGCGATGTGCCCGGAGCGGATCAGGGTCAGCAAATCCGGTTCGGCGAGATGCGCACCGCGCGCCACGTTGATGATGTAGGCGCCCGGCAGCAGCATCGACAGGCGCGCGCGGTCGAGCAGGTTGTGCGTGTCCGGCGTGAGCGGCAGCATGCAGACCAGCACGCGCGTGCCGCGTAAAAAGACTTCGAGTCCCTCTTCGCCCGCGTAGCACTGCATGCCATCGACGTGCTTCTGGCTGCGGCTCCAGCCCCGCAGGGGAAATTCGAACTGCGCCAGCGCTTGCAGCACGCGGGTGCCCAGCACGCCCATGCCCAGCACGCCGACGGGGAAATCCCCCTTGTCGAATGCGGGCAGCGGTTGCCAGATGCCGGCGCGGCCCTGCGCCTCGTAGTCGTCGAAACGGCGGAAGTGGCGCAGCACGGCGTGGCTCACATATTCGGCCATCTGCACGCCCATGCCCGCGTCGTCGAGGCGCACCAGCGGCACGTGGGCCGGCAGCGCCTCGCCGAATTTCAGCAGCGCGTCCACGCCCGCGCCCGTGTTGAAGATGGCTTTGACTTCGCTCAATACGGGCAGCATGGCGGCGGGCGGCTGCCACACGACGGCGTAGTCGCAGTGCGCGAACGACTCGCCCTCGCGCCAGAAGACAATCTCGGCTTCGGGCAGCAAGTCACGGAAGTCGCTGATCCACTCCGCCTCCTTGCCGTCCGCGCGCTGTAACAGGATGCGCATCGAGGTTTCCAAGAGCGCTCCTCAGGCGGCGGCCTTGAAGGCCAGCAGCGGCGCGCCATCGGCCACCTGGTCGCCGACCGCGTACAGCACCTCTTCCACCAGGCCGTCGTGCGGCGCGGCGATCGTGTGCTCCATCTTCATCGCTTCCATGATGACCAGCGGCTCGCCCTTCTTGACGTCCTGGCCTTGGTTGACCAGCACGGCGACGACCTTGCCCGGCATCGGCGCCGTCAGGCGGCCGCCTTCCGCTTCCGTTTCGCCCGCATGCGCCATCGGGTCGCTGTAGTGCAGGGTGTGGTGCAAGCCGCTGGTGAACACGTGGAATTGCTCGCCGTCGCGCAGCACGGTGCCATGCACGGCACGCTCGCCCAGCTTGATGTGCAGCTCGTTGCCTTTGCGCGCCGTCAAGGTCAGGGGCTGGCCGTTGAACAGCCAGCCATCCGTCTGGTAGGCGATGCGCGCGGCATAGGCCTTGCTGTCGCCGGCCAGCGCGAATTCGTCGGCAAACGCCAGGCTGCGTCCCAGGGTGCTGTTCAAGCGCCAGCCCAGGGCATTGCCCCACGGGTCGGCGCGGTTGGCCGACTGCGTTTCGGCGGCCGCTTTTTCTTCCAGCAGCAGGGCCACGGACGCCAGCGCCAGGGCCGTGTCGGGCGCCGCCTGCAGGGCGGGGAACAGCGACGCTTGATTGCGCTCGATCAAACCCGTGTCCAGGTCCGCGCTGGAAAATGCCTGGCCTTCGACCAGGCGTTTCAGGAAGGCGATATTGCTGGCCAATCCCACGATCTGGTATTCCGACAGCGCTTGCGCCATGCGTGCCAGCGCTTCGCGGCGGTCCGCGCCCCAGACGATCAACTTGGCGATCATCGGGTCGTAGAATGGCGAAATCGCATCGCCTTCGCGCACGCCCGAATCGATGCGCACGGACGCCGGCACGACCGTGCCACCCAGTTCGAACGTGACGGCCGATGGCGACTGCATGTGGCGCAGGGTGCCGATCGACGGCAGGAAGCCCTTCTCCGGATTTTCCGCGTAGATGCGCGCCTCGATGGCGTGGCCGTGGATCGCCAGTTCGCTCTGTTTTTTCGGCAGCGGCTCGCCAAAGGCGACGCGCAACTGCCATTCCACCAGGTCGGTGCCGGTGATCATTTCCGTCACCGGATGCTCGACCTGCAGGCGCGTGTTCATCTCCATGAAGTAGAACGAACCATCCTGGTTGGCGATGAATTCCACCGTGCCCGCGCCCACGTAGCCGACGGCCTTGGCGGCGGCGACGGCCGCTTCGCCCATGGCTGCGCGGCGCTCGGCCGGCATGCCCGGCGCCGGCGCTTCTTCCAGCACCTTTTGATGGCGGCGCTGCACCGAGCAATCGCGCTCGAACAGGTAGATGCAGTTGCCGAGCGTATCGGCGAACACCTGGATTTCGATATGCCGCGGGCGCGACAGGTATTTTTCGGCCAGCACCTTGTCGTCGCCGAAAGAGCTGATCGCTTCGCGCTTGCACGAGGCCAGCGCGGCCTTGAAGTCGGCGCTGTTGTCGATGACGCGCATGCCCTTGCCGCCGCCGCCGGCCGAAGCCTTCAGCAGGACGGGGTAGCCGATCTTGTCGGCTTGCGTGTGCAAAAAGTCCGCATCCTGTTCCTCGCCATGGTAGCCGGGCACCAGCGGGACATTCGCTTTTTCCATCAGCGACTTGGCGGCCGATTTGGAGCCCATGGCGCGCATGGCGGACGCCGGCGGGCCGATGAAGACGAGGCCCGCCGCGTGGCAGGCGTCGGCGAAATCCGCGTTTTCGGACAGGAAGCCGTAGCCGGGATGGATCGCCTGCGCCCCTGTCGCCAGCGCCACGGCGATGATCTTGTCGCCGCACAGATAGCTTTCCTTGGCCGGCGCGGGGCCGATCAGGACGGCTTCGTCGCACACGGCGACATGCTTGGCGTTGGCGTCCGCTTCCGAATACACGGCGACGGTCTGGATGCCCATGCGGCGCGCGGTAGCGGCGACACGGCAAGCGATTTCGCCGCGGTTGGCGATCAGGATTTTAGTGAACATGGTCTCTCTCTTTGCAGCTCGTGGCTGGAAGTTTTTTATCTGAGGTGTCGCGATGAAGGAATGCGCCCTGGTGGGGCGCATTCCGATGGCTGGATCAGCAGCCGCACTTCTCTTTCTGTACCGAGTCCAGCATGGCGCCGCGCGTTTGCAGGCCCAGCTTGTTCAACAGGACGCGGTCGTCTTCCGCTTCCGGGTTGTCGGTGGTGAGCAGCTTGTCGCCGTAGAAGATGGAATTGGCGCCCGCCAGGAAGCACATGGCTTGCACGGCTTCGCCCATCTGGCGGCGGCCCGCCGACAAGCGCACGCGCGCCTTCGGCATGGTGATGCGGGCCACGGCGATGGTGCGCACGAATTCGAACGGATCGAGCGCTTCCATGCCGTACAGTGGCGTGCCTTCCACCTGCACCAGGTGGTTCACGGGCACCGATTCCGGATACGGATTCAGATTGGCCAGCTGGGCGATCAGGCCCGCGCGCTGCAAGCGCGTTTCACCCATGCCGACGATGCCGCCGCAGCATACTTTCAAGCCGGCTTCGCGCACGCGGCCCAGGGTATCGAGGCGGTCCTGGTATTCGCGCGTCGAGATGACGTTGTCGTAGAACTCGGGCGCCGTGTCGAGGTTATGGTTGTAGAAGTCGAGGCCCGCGTTTTTCAGGCGGTCCGCTTGTCCTTCTTCCAGCATACCCAAAGTAGCGCATGTTTCCAGGCCCAGCGCCTTGACCTTGGTCACCATCTCTTCGACTTTTTCCATGTCGCGCTCTTTCGGGCTGCGCCAGGCGGCGCCCATGCAGAAGCGCGTGGCGCCGTTGGCTTTTGCCTGGCGCGCCGCGTCGAGCACCGTGTCGATGTCGAGGATTTTTTTCGCTTCCACGCCCGTGTCGTAGCGGGCCGCCTGCGGGCAGTAGCCGCAGTCTTCCTCGCAGCCGCCCGTCTTGATCGACAACAGGGTCGCCAGTTCCACGTCGCCGTCGGGGAAGTTGACGCGGTGGGTTTGCTGGGCCTTGAACATCAGGTCATTGAATGGCAGGTCGAACAGGGCCAGCACGTCGGCGACGGGCCAGGTGGCCGCTTCCGGCACGGTGATGCGCGCCGCAGGGCGGTGCAGTTCGACGGTTTTTGCTGCTTCTTGGACTAAAGACATGGTGATTCCTTCGCTTCTATTTTTTAGCTACATTAAGTGTTGGGATGCTGCGCCGGCCAGTTGGGCAAGCCGGTGAAATCGAGATACGCCGCCGCCGCTTGCGCGCTCGGCTGCGCCAGGCGCGGCACCCTGCCCAGCAGCGGCGCCGGGATGCGCTCGATCAGCGCATCGATATTTTCGTCGAGGAAGCGCATTTCCACTTCCAGCGTGTTGGCGACCCAGCCGACGACCGTCAAGCCGCGCGCTTCGACGGCTTCCACCGTCAGCAAGGCCTGGCTGATGCAGCCCAGGCGCATGCCGACCACGAGGATCACGGGCAGGTCGAGCTGCTGCGCCAGGTCGGCCGAGTCGAAACCGGGCGACAGCGGCACGCGGAAACCGCCCACGCCTTCTACCACCACGGCGTCCGAGGCGGCGGCGATTTCCAGGTAGGCGGCCAGGATGGGCACCGATTCGATGCTGACGCCTTCGAGCGCGGCGGCGATGTGCGGCGCGGCTGGTTCCTTCAGCATGTAGGGCGTCGTCAGGCTGCGCAGCATGGTGACGTTGCCGGCGGCGATCAGGCTGTCGGCGTCTTCATTATGCAGTTCGCCGTCGCGCATTTCGGCGCCGGCGGCGACCGGCTTCATGCCGCAGGCGCGCACGCCGCGCGCGACCAGCGCGTGCAGCAGGGCCGACGACGTCAATGTCTTGCCGATTTCCGTGTCGGTGCCGGTGACGAAACAGGCAAAGCGCGAGGGCAGGCCGGCAATGGCCGGAGCCGGCTGCACGGCCGGCGCCAGGTCCGCCAGCACTTCCGCCACGATAGGATCATCCAGGCTCATGGCGAGTCCTTTCCAGGGTGTTGACTGCGTTGATCAATTGGGCCACTTCCTGCGCCGTGTGGCCGGCCGACAGGGTGACGCGCAGGCGCGCCGACCCCGCCGGCACGGTGGGCGGGCGGATCGCGCCGACCCACAGGCCCTGTTCATACAGGGTGGCGGCGATGTCCAGCATGTCCGCGTTCTCGCCGATGATGACGGGCTGGATGGCGGTCACCGAGGGCAAGGCTTGCCAGCGTTGCAGCTGCAGGCCGTCGTTCCATTGCGCCACCAGCGCCGCCAGGTGGGCGCGGCGCTGCCGGCCTTCCTCGCCGGCGATGATGTCCAGGCTGGCCAGCAGCGCATGCGCCAGCGCGGGCGCGGCCGCCGTGGTGAAGATGTACGGACGCGCCTTTTGTATCAGGGTGTCGATCACGGCTTCGTGCGCGCACACAAACGCGCCGCCCACGCCGGCCGACTTGCCCAGGGTGCCCACGTAGACGAGGTAGGGCGAATGCAGGTCGAAGTGTTCGAGCGCGCCGCGGCCGTTGGCTCCCAGCGCGCCGAAGCCGTGCGCGTCGTCGACCACCAGCCAGGCGCCGTATTGTTCGCACAGGGCCAGCAGCGCGGGCAGCGGCGCCAGGTCGCCATCCATGCTGAAGACGCTGTCGGTGACGACGATCTTGGTTTTCGCCGTGCTGGCCGCCAGCAGGGCCGACAGGGCGTCGAGGTTGGCGTGCGGATACACGCGCGTTTTCACGCGCGCCAGGCGCGTGCCGTCGATCAGCGAGGCGTGGTTCAGTGCTTCCGAGAAAATCTCCGCGTCCGCGTCGCCCGCCGACAGGGCCGTCAGCACGGCCAGATTGGCCATGTAGCCGGTGCAGAAATACAGGGCGCGGGCGTTTTCCAGGTTGGCGCCCACGAACGTCGCCAGGCGTTCTTCCAGCTGCGCGTGGGCGCGGCCATGGCCGCTGATCAGGTGCGACGCGCCGCTGCCCGCGCCATACAGGTCGGCGCCCTCTTTCAGCGCCGCCACGATGCGCGGATGCGACGCCAGGCCCAGGTAGTCATTGCTGCAAAAGGCCAGCATGGCGCGGCCATCGACCGTCAGGCGCGGCGCGCACGGCGTGTCGACGGTGCGCCGGCGGCGGATCAGGCTGCGCTCTTCCAGCCCCTGCAGCTGCTGTTGCAATCGCGCGATCAGTTCCATCTCAGGCCCCGATCACATGATTGAAGACGGCCAGGGTCTGCTGGCCCAGGCCCGCGATCTCCGCGTCGTCGAGTATGTACGGCGGCATCAGGTAGACGGTGGAACCGATGGGGCGCATCAGCAGTTCATGTTCCAGCGCCGTGCTGAAGAAGCGGCGCGAGAAATCGGGCGCCGCGTCGACGGCGTCAAACGCCCAGATCATGCCCTGCTGCCTGAAGTTTTTTACCTTGTTATGCTGCGCCAGCGGCGCCAGCGCTTGGGTGATCTTCTCGGCGCGCACGCGGTTGGCCGTCAGCACATCGTCTTCCTCGAAGATGGACAGCGTCGCCAGCGCGGCGCGGCAAGCCAGCGGGTTGCCCGTGTACGAGTGCGAATGCAAAAAGCCGCGGCGCACGTCGGTGCTGTAGAACGCCTGGTAGATGTCTTCGCGCGTCATCACCAGCGATAAAGGCAGATAGCCGCCGCTGATGCCTTTCGACAGGCAGACGAAATCGGGCCAGATGCCGGCCTGTTCGCAGGCAAAGAAGGTGCCCGTGCGGCCGCAGCCGACGGCGATTTCATCGAGGATCAGATGGACTTGATAGCGGTCGCACAGGGCGCGCACCAGCGACAGGTACAGCGGGTCGTGCATGGCCATGCCCGTGGCGCATTGCACCAGCGGTTCGATGATGATGGCGGCGATCTTGTCGGCTTTTTGCTGGAACAAATGCTCGACGTCGGCAGCCGCGCGGCGCGCCACGTCTTGGGCAGACTCGCCTTCGGCCGCCTGGCGGAAGTCGGGCGACATCACCGTCTGCGTTGCCCGCAGCAAGGGGCCGTAGGCATCCTTGAACAGGGCGACGTCCGTGACGGCCAGCGCGCCGATGGTTTCGCCGTGGTAGCTGCCTTTCAGGCAGACGAATTCCTGTTTTTCACCCTTGCCGCTGTTGCGCCAGGCGTGAAAACTCATTTTCAGGGCGATTTCCACGGCCGACGCCCCGTCGGACGCGTAAAAACTGTGGCCAAGCACGCCGCCTGTCAAGGCGGAGAGCTTTTCCGACAGCTCGATCACCGGTTCATGCGTGAAACCGGCCAGCATCGCGTGTTCCAGGCGGTCCAGCTGGTCCTTCAGTTCCGCATTGATGCGGGGATTCGCGTGGCCGAACAGGTTCACCCACCAGGAGCTGATGGCGTCCAGGTAGCGTCGTCCTTCGTGATCATACAGCCAGGCGCCGCGGCCGTGGCTGACGGGGATCAATGGGACCGTCTCGTGGTGCTGCATTTGCGTGCAAGGATGCCACACGCTGCGCAGACTGCGTTCGACCCAGCCCGATTGTTTTTCTGCTTTCAAAACTGCTCCAATGATATTGCTAGCCCATGAGCCAACTCGGCTTGCGCTTGTCGAGGAACGATTGCACGCCTTCGCGTCCCTGCTCCGAGGCGCGGATCTGCGCGATGCGCTCGGCGGTGTCCGCCAGCAGCGCGTCGTCGACGGGTTGGCCGACGATCTCGCGCACCAGCGTTTTCGCTTGCGCCACGGCGTGCGGACTGTTGCCCGTCAGCGCTTTGAGCACCTCGGCCGTTTTCGCGTCCAGCGCGTCTGCCTCGACTACCTCGTGGGCAAAGCCGATGCGCAGCGCTTCCTGAGCGGAGAATCGCTCGGCGGTCAGGAAATAGCGGCGTGCCGCGTTTTCGCCCATGGCCTTGATGACATACGGTGAAATAGTGGCGGGAATCAGTCCCAGCCGCACTTCGCTCAGGCAGAAATGCACGTCTTCCGCAACCAGAATGATATCGCATGCGGCGACGAGGCCCATGCCGCCCGCATAGCAGTCGCCCTGGACCTTCGCCACCACGGGTTTCGGACACAGGTAAATCGTGCGCAGCATCTGCGCCAGCTGCAGCGCGTCGGCCTGGTTTTCGGCATGCGTGTAGCCTGCCATCTTCTTCATCCAGTTCAAGTCCGCGCCGGCGCAAAAGGCCGCGCCATTGGCGGCCAGCACGATGGCGCGCACCATGTCGCTGCGTCCCAGGCCCTCGAAGGCGCGCGCCAGTTCGGCGATCGTCGTCTCGTTGAAGGCGTTGCGCACGTCGGGGCGGTTCAGGGTCACGGTGGCGACATTGCCTTCGATGACCAACTTTAAGGTTTCAAATTCCATTCTCTTCTCCCTGAATGCCGCTTACATGCGGAATACGCCGAACTTCGTGTCCGGGATTTCCGCGTTGAGCGCGGCCGACAGGCCCAGGCCCAGCACCATGCGGGTGTCGGCCGGGTCAATCACGCCATCGTCCCACAGGCGCGCGGTGGCGTAGTACGGGTGGCCCTGGTGTTCGTATTGCTCCTTGATCGGCTGCTTGAAGGCCGCTTCCTCGTCCGCGCTCCACTGCCCGCCCTTGCCTTCGATGCCGTCGCGCTTGACGGTGGCCAGCACGGATGCGGCCTGGTCGCCGCCCATGACGGAAATGCGGGCATTCGGCCACATCCACATGAACCGCGGCGAAAACGCGCGGCCGCACATGCCGTAATTGCCGGCGCCGAAGCTGCCGCCGATGATCACCGTGAATTTCGGCACGCTAGCCGTCGCGACGGCCGTCACCATCTTGGCGCCATTGCGGGCGATGCCCTCGTTTTCGTATTTGCGGCCCACCATGAAGCCCGTGATGTTTTGCAGGAAGACGAGGGGGATCTTGCGCTGGCAGCACAATTCGATGAAATGCGTGCCTTTCAGGGCCGATTCGGAGAACAAGATGCCGTTATTGGCGATGATGCCGACTTTTACGCCATAGATGTGCGCGAAGCCGCAGATCAGGGTGGTGCCGTAGCGGGCCTTGAATTCGTCGAAATCGCTGCCGTCGACGATGCGCGCGATCACTTCGCGCACGTCGAACGGTTTGCGCGTGTCGACGGGAATCACGCCATACAGTTCCTGCGTCGGGTATTTCGGCTCGACGGAGTCGCGCAAGGCCATCTGCTGCGGTTTTTTACGGTTCAGGTTTGAGACGATGGTGCGCGCCAGCGACAGCGCGTGCAAGTCGTTCTGCGCCAGGTGGTCGACCACGCCGGACAAGCGCGTGTGCACGTCGCCGCCGCCCAGGTCTTCGGCCGTCACCACTTCACCCGTCGCTGCTTTCACCAGCGGCGGGCCGCCGAGGAAAATCGTGCCCTGCTCCTTGACGATGATCGATTCGTCGCTCATGGCCGGCACGTAGGCGCCGCCCGCCGTGCAAGAGCCCATCACGACGGCGATTTGCGGGATGCCCTTGGCCGACAGGTTCGCCTGGTTATAGAAGATGCGGCCGAAATGGTCGCGGTCGGGGAAGACGTCGTCCTGGTTCGGCAGGTTGGCGCCGCCCGAGTCGACCAGGTAGATGCAGGGCAGGTTGTTCTGGTCGGCGATTTCCTGGGCGCGCAAATGCTTTTTCACGGTCATCGGGTAATACGTGCCGCCCTTGACGGTGGCGTCGTTGCAGACGATGACGCATTCCTGGCCCGAGACCCTGCCGATGCCGGTGATGATGCCGGCGGAAGGCGCCGCGTCGACGCCCTTGGCGTCCTGGTACATGGCGTAAGCCGCCATTTGGGAAAACTCGAGGAAGGGCGTGCCGGGATCGAGCAGCATCTGCACGCGGTCGCGTGGCAGCAGCTTGCCGCGCGCCAGGTGCTTGGCGGCCGCCGCCTCGCCGCCGCCGGCCGCGATTTTCTCGACCTTGTCGCGCAAATCGTCGACGATGGCTTGCATGGCCGCGGCATTGGCCTTGAAATCTTCACTGCGCGGATTGAGTTTGCTTTCGATGTGCGGCATTGCGGTTCCTTTTTATTATCGCCCGGTCTCTCGGGTCGCGCTATTCGGGAAAACTGCCGTCGAGATAAAACCAGCGCAGGGCGCCACCACCGCTATTGTCCGCCTCGCGCACGAAGCGGCTCACTTCATGCAGGCGGTGCGCGCGGCCGTTGACCTTGTAGCGGGCCACGAATTCCACGCTGTCGCGCTGTATCTCTTCGGCTTGATCTGCTGATTCTGCTTTACGTTGACGTAAACGTAAAGCAGATTTTACCTCAAGTCCCAGCCAGTGGACTTTTTCTTCTTCGGCGAATAAGGCGTCGGCGGGACAGGTGCTGGCGTGCCAGGTGGCGCGCAGATAGGGCTCGTCGCGCAAGGTGAAGGCCGTGTAGCGCGAGCGCATCAGGGCTTCGGCCGTGGGCGGCACGGCGTCGCCCGCGATATACGGGCCGCAGCAACTGGCGTAGGAGGCGCCGCCACAGGGGCAGGCGGCAGATGTCGAGGGTGTGGGCATGCGCTGGCAGACAGGAGAACTGAAAAGTTCCGCAATTATCCGCCATAAAGGCAACGGCGCGTGCGCGCCGCCTTGGGCTGCTATTTTTTCGGGCTGAGGAAGTCCAGCGCGAACGGCGGCGCCTTGCCAGCCATAAGGTCGGCCAGGATGCGCGCCGTGCCGGCGGCAAAGGTAAAGCCCAAGGGGCCGTGGCCCACGTTGAGCCACAGGTTCGCATATTTGCTGGCGCCCACCAGCGGCGCGCTGTTCGGCGTGGCGGGGCGCAGGCCGGCCCAGGCCGTGGCCTGGTCGTAATCGGCGCCGTGCGGCATGGCTTCGCGCGCCAGCCGCGTCAGGCCCGCGATGCGGCCCCAGTCGATGCTGTTGTCGGCGCCCACCATGTCGACCATGGCGGCCACGCGCAAGTCGCCACCGATGCGTGCATACAGTACCTTGCGTTCGAAATCCGTGATGCTGATCTCGGGCGCCCGGTGCTGCGCGCGGATGGGCGCCGTCAGGCTGTAGCCCTTCAGCGGGTACAGGGGCAGGTAGACGCCCGCCGTGGCGGCTAGGTCGCGGCTCTGGATGCCGGCCGCCAGCACATAGTGATCTGCCTGCAACAGGCCCAGGCTCGTGTCGATGCCCGTGACCTTGCCCTTGTGCGTGACGAGGCGGCGCGCCTCGCCTTTTAACAGGAGGGAACAGTTCGGGTGCTGCAGCAGCCGCGCTTCCAGGGCCAGGCAAAAGGCGTGGCAATCGGCCACGGCTTCTCCTTCGGTAAAGATACCGCCCGCCAGGGCACCATGCAAGGCCGCCAGCGCCGGTTCGCGCTGTACGGCTTCAGACGGAGACAGCACGACGCGCGCCTCTTCCGACTCGGGCCGCGCCACGGCCCGTTGAAAGACGGCGGGCGTGCGGTAGACGATGAGTTTGCCCGCATCGCGCCAGGCATACGCTTCGGGCGGTACCGTCAACTCCAGCTGCGCCATGCCGGCGCGGCTCCATTCGCCCAGTTGCAGCAGCTTGGCCGTCGTGCGGGCATTGCTGGCGCTGTTGCAATTGCGCAAGAAACTGGCCATCCAGCGCCATTGGCGCCAGTCCGCTTCGGGACGGAAGCGCAGCGGACCGTCTTTTTGCAGCAGCCACTGCAGGGCTTTGAAAGGCACGCCCGCGTCCGCCAGGGGCGCCACATAGCGATAGCTGAGCTGGCCGCCATTGCGGTAGCTGGCGGCGATCGCAACCTGTTCATTGCGTTCCAGTACAGTGACCTTGTAGCCGGCCTCGGCCAGCCACCAGGCCGATGTCAGACCGACGATGCCGCCGCCGATGATGATGACTTGTTGCTGCATGTTGCCTCGCTGCGTTGCGCTCCCATGGTGCGGAAGCATTCGGGAAGAGCTTAGAGGCTGGCCGTCAACGCAGCCAATGAAACATCATGGTGCAGCCATAACTTTCAGGAATGCACTATTTCAGTGCAAATTATTCATGCTTGTCAATCGCACCACGGTATAGGGTGGTGAGTATCAATTCCTCGCTGCGGCCCATGGCGGAATACGTGCCCGGATAGCGTTCGGGATCGCTGCCCGTGCCGCCCACCAGCATCACCATGCCGTTCCGGTTCTTGAAATCGAGCACGAAGGCGGACACCAGGCCATACGCGTCGCCCAAATGGCCGACGGCCGTGAAGCTGGCGCCCTCGACCAGGCCGTTGCCCTGCCCCGCCACCGCGTCGAATTGCTGGTTGCCCAGCCCCCAGGCGCGGTACAGGCCCCGCTCGCTGTCGCCATTGCTGGCGTCTGGCGCCAATTGCCATTGCCGGCCAAACATCAGTGCGATGCTGGCCGGCTGCAATAGCTGCTGATCCTGGTAGCGGCCACCGTCGAGCAGCATTTGCATGACCTTGCCCAGTCCCGCAGCGGAAATGCGCAAGCCGCCCGTGGGACTGAAGACGGTGGCGTTGCTGCCGATCACATAGCTGGCCATGCCGGCCGGTGGACGCTGGTAAAAATCGTCGGCCTGGGCGATCCATGGCCCGTGCGGCTGCCACACTTCCGTCTCCAGCGTGCGCTTGCGGTACAGGGTGGCCGTATTGGCGACCTCTTCCGGGGAAAAGGCGGCCGGGTTGTAGCCGCCGCGCACATCGAGGGGATCGAGCAGCAGGCGCCGCATCAGCAAGTCGAAGCGCTCGCCCGTGACTTTTTCCATCACCGTGCCGATCACGCCCCAGTTCAGGTTGGCATACGTAAAGTAGCGGCCCGGCGCTGCGGCGCGATCCCACATGCTGTCGCCGCCGGCCGTAAACACGTCGCGCAGGCTGCGTTCCGGCCCCCAGGCGTAGCCGCCCGCGTCGCGCAGCGAGGAAGTGTGGCTGAGCAAGCTGCGCAGGGTCAGCGGTTGCTGGGGGAAATGCGGGTTGCGCAGGGAAAAGCCCAGATAAATGCCCACGTCCTGGTCCAGGCTCAGCTTGCCCTGCTCGACCAGCCGCATCAGGCCCAGCGTGGTCATCATCTTCGAGACGGAAGCGATGCGGAACAGGGTGGCCGGCGTCACGGGCAAGCTGTCCGCCGGCGTGGCGGCCATGTGCCGGCAGCCAAATTGTTGCTGATAAGACACCTTGCCATGGCGGATGGCCAGCACGGACAGGCTGGCCAGCGGGTGGGCCGCATCGTCGACGATGGCGGCCAGCGTGGCATCGAGCGCGCGCGGCCCTACGTTTTGAGAGACCAAGTCGCTGCCGCTGCCGGGCGGGGCGGCCAGCGCGCTCCAGGTCGTGCCCAGCAGCAGCAAGCCCAGTAAACCCGTCATTTTATTGTGCATGTTTCCCTGTTGTCCGATGTGGTGGAGGCGTCACCAGCATAGGGCGCGATGGTTTACATGGCTAATGAAAATTGCTTATTTATCTATAATGCAAAGCTATACGTACGGTAAAACATTGTTTTTTTAAGTGTATAACCGTTATTTATGGTCATTTTCCATTTATTCATGGGTGGACGGGCTACGCGCAGGCGCCATCGCTATTACACTAGGAGGACAAGGAGAACTGTATGAGCCAGACCAGCGTAGAACTCAAGGTCGATTTAAATGACAATTCGCCTTTATATATGCAGATCGCCCGCAAGCTGAGCGATGACGTACGCAACGGCCGCTACCAGGTAGACCAGGCCCTGCCATCCGAACGTACCCTGTCCGAACTGCTTGACGTATCGCGCGTGACTGCCCGCAAGGCCATCGACCAGCTCGTCGAGCAAGGTCTCGTCGTGCGCCGCCGCGGTTCGGGCAACTATATTGCCCCGCGCATCGAGCAACCGCTGTCGAACCTGTCGAGCTTTTCCGAGCAGCTGCAGCAGCGCGGCTACCGCCCCGGCTCGCGCTGGCTCAAGCGCGAAGTCGTCATCGCCAGCAGCGATGAACAGCTGAGCCTGGGCCTGGCGCAGAACACGAAAGTGGCGCGCCTGGAGCGCTTGCGCCTGGCCGACGACGTCGTGATGGCGTATGAAGTGAGCGTGCTGCCGTTCAGCGTGGTGCCGGCCCCGGATACCATGGGCGACTCGCTGTATGAATACTTGAGCAGCATCAAGAAGGCCCCCGTGCGCGCCTTGCAGCACATCCGCGCCATGAATGCGACGGACGTGCTGGCCAAGCAGCTGGGCATCCCCGATGGCCAGGCCGTGCTGTTCATCACGCGCATCGCCTACCTGGAGTCGGGCGAAGCGGTGGAACTCACGCATTCGTATTGCCGCAGCGATCATTACGATTTTGTGGCGGAAATGCGCCGCGCTCCGTAAATCTACTGCTCGATCAGGCGGATCATGGATTCCGCCACGCCGACGGACGATTCCCAGCTCATGCCCGTCACCAGCCGGCCGTCGACCTCGACGTGACTCTTGCCGTTGGCGCCGTGCCTGAATATGCCGCCATGGCCCTTGATGCTCGCTTCTGCCGAAAAGGGATAGGCCTTGTATACCGGCGATTCCTTGTTGAGAAACGCATCGGGGAACGAGGTGAGCACCTTGCCCTGGATCAGGAAAGTACCGTCACGCAGCTTCAGATTCTTGATGCCCTCGGTGCCATGGCAGATGGCCGCGATCACCCCGCCTTGTTGTTCGTAGATACGCAAGGCGATGTCCTGCAGCGGCTTGTTGTCCGGGATGCCGACGATGGCCGCGCCGCCGCCGACGAAAGCCATGCCCGCATACTCGTCTGCCCTGACCTCGGCGACGGGCTTGGTATGGGCCAGTGCCCACATGAAATCACTGTCGTACAGATGCTTCTTGAGCAGTTCGTCCGACGTGACGATCATTTCCAGGGGAATGGCGCCCCCCTCGGGACTGACGAAGTCGACGGCGTACCCTGCTTTGCGAAATGCATCATAGGTATAGGCCAGCTCGGGGAAATTATTGCCGGCGTTAACCTTTGTACCGGGATATTGATGCACATTCGACACGACCAGCAGCACCTTGCGTGCCTGGCGCGGGGCTGCCGGCTCGCGATCTGCCGACTTGCTGATGATCTTCCAGTTGCCGGCGATCTTTTTCAACAGAAAGACATCCACATAGCGCACCCCTTGCTGGGGAATGTGGATCTCGGCCTTGGCGGTGGCCACCTTGCCGCTCACATCCACCTTGATCAGCCGCCCGTGGCGCCCATTGAATTGCCCAATTTTCTCTTGGGAAAAGAGTTTGGCGTATTCCGGACCGCTCAACTCCCATTCCGCATCGTTTTTGCCGTCCAGGTAAAGGCGGGAACTGGCATAAAAGGCCTGGTTGATCTCGCTCTGCACGTTAAAGCTGGTGCCATGCATATACAAGCGCACGGTTTCCCGGATGGCATTTTCGTCCTGGTCCGCGTTTGCGGCGGTGCCGACGGCGGTGATGCTCAGGAAGCAACAGGCGAGTATCGTTCGCAATAAAAACTGAATCATGGATGTACCCTGCATGTAGAACTGCGTTTATCGGAGCAACGACTATTTCAGATCGCTGGTGGTCGATAATTTATCGAAATGCAGGGGAATTGATGTCGCCAAACATGATTTCAGACTCCGGAATGGCGATTCCGGAGTGGTTTTACGCGGAAATGGCCCTGGCCGCCTGGCCAGATTGGGCCCGGAAGCTGGCGGGAGTCTGGCCAGCCACTTTCTTGAAGGTCGAGTAGAAGGTGGAACTGGAATTGAACCCGCAGCGCTCGGCGACGCTATCCATGTTCCATTGCGGTTCGTCGCTCAATACCTGTTTCGCTTCGGCGATACGGTATTCGTTGACGTAGGTAGTGAAGCTCTTGCCCAGCTTGTCATTCAATACCTGCGACACCTGCGCCTGCGTGCATCCCGCCCGCTTGGCGAGTTGGGCCAGGGTCAGGTTCGGATTCAGATAGGATTTCTGCCCGCTCATCTGTTGTTCCAGCGCGGCGAGCACGGCAAGCGTATCGTCGTGCGTCAGGCGGCTATTCCGGTACTTTTGCTGCGGGTCGGCAGGCGCCAGGATTTCCTTTCTCAGCAGAAAGACCATCACCGCCACATGCAGCGAGAAGGTGAACGACAAGGCGCCGACAATATAGGACGTGAACGGCGTGCTTGCGTAGGCCGCCAACATGAGACAACTGCCTGCAAAGACGCTCAGCAGGAGTACGCTGCTGGTCGCCATCCTCTGTCCCTCGTTCCACCATGCGCGGCGGCTTTGCCACAGCAGCCTGGCGGTTGCCAGCAGGTAGCATAGCCAAAACACATGAATGGCATGGCTCGACTGGTTCCACACAGCACGATACGCGGAATACGGAAAGGCAACACCAATGCCGATCAGCAGGAAGGACAAGCCCAGATGCCAGCGCCATGCTTGTCCGGCTGGCCGTTGCGCCAGCCCGGCGATGAAGGCGCGTACATAGAGATAGGTCAAGGGACCGATCAGCAGGCAGGCCGACAGGCCCAGCTGGCGGAATTCGATGGCGATCGCAGGGTTGAAGTAGAGGAAAGCGGACTTGGCGGTGCGCACCCCGACGGCAAGCAGCAATGCCCCCAGCATGCAGTCGGCGAGGCAGCGGGGCCGGCGGCTGAAAAAATAGACGGCCAGGAAAATGCCGTTGATGGCGCCGAGGGCGCTAAACAGGAACAGCAATTGGCGAGCGATCATGGGGCGTGTCGTGGATGTTGGCGTCGAACTGAAGTATAGACATAAACGGGTCTGAAACTTGCCTCTGGGCCACTGAATGAACAAATTCAGCAACTGGTTTGCCGCCGTAGCGAAGTACGCCTGGTTGCACTGGCCATAAACTCCCGTTATGCCCGCCTGCCATCCTTTCATGGTTGATCCCGCTCGTTGGTATTAAACTGGTTTCACGGTCAACCATGTTCTGAAATCATGTTGAAAACTGAAACCCCGAGCCGGCGGCATCCGGATCTGGACCTGTATCCGGTGGAGCAACTGGTGGCGGCGCTGGTCGACGACCAGTTCTGGGCCGTCGAAGCCGTCCGGCTGGCGTCGCCCGGCATCGCTGCCGCCATCACGGCAGCCCTGCCCCGCATCGCGGCCGGCGGGCGCCTGTTGTACGTGGGCGCGGGCACGTCGGGCCGCCTGGGCGTACTCGACAGCGTTGAACTCAATCCCACGTTTTCCTGGCCGCCCGAACGGGCCGTCGCCATCCTGGCTGGCGGCGCGGGCGCCATGTTCACGGCCGTCGAAGGGGCGGAAGATGATTTACAGCAAGGCGAGGCGGACTTGCTGGCCCTGCAGCCGCAGAGCAATGACGTGGTGATCCTGCTGGCCGCGTCCGGCGCCACGCCGTATGTGCTGGGCGCGCTGCTGGCCGCGCGCAAGGCGGGCGCCTTGACGATCGGCATCGCCAACAATGTGGACGCCCCCGTGGCGCACGAGGCGCAATGCGGCATCGTGCTCGACACGGGCACGGAAGTCATTTCCGGCAGCACGCGCCTGAAGGCGGGCACGGCGCAAAAAATCACCTTGAACACGATTTCCAGCGCCCTGATGGTCGGTTTGCACAAAACTTACGGAAACTTGATGGTAGACTTGAAGCCGACCAACGCCAAGCTGATCTGGCGGGCCGTGCGTCTGACCATGCACGCCACCGGCGCCAGCGAAGTGCAGGCCAGGACCGTGCTGGAGCAATGCCACTATCACGTCAAGGTGGCGATTGTTGCCTTGATCAAAAAAATCAACACAAACCAGGCACAGGCATTGTTGGCCGGCGCGGACGGCAGTGTGCGGGCGGCACTGGCGGCGTGATCCGATGGCGCGGCATTCTTCTGTCTGGGAGACAAAGAAGGATGTATGGAGCTTGTGAAACAAACCGCCCCGGCGCGCGCGAATAAGCCGTCAAATAAGCCGTGGCTGTGGATCCCCTCCCTGTATTTCGGCCAGGGCATCCCCTATGTTGTTGTCATGACACTGTCCGTGATCATGTACAAGAACTACGGCTTTTCCAATACGGATATCGCGCTGTATACCAGCTGGTTGTACTTGCCCTGGGTCATCAAACCCCTGTGGTCGCCCTTCATCGATATGTACCGCACCAAGCGCTTCTGGATCGTCGGCTTGCAGCTGGTGATCGGCGCCGCGCTGGCGCTGGTGGCCCTGACGACCTCCCTGCCCCATTTTTTCCAGATCAGCCTAGCCATCTTCTGGCTGATGGCTTTCAGTTCCGCCACGCATGACATCGCCGCCGACGGCTTTTATATGCTGGGGCTGGAAGAGCACCAGCAGGCGGCTTTTGTGGGCGTGCGCAGCACGTTTTACCGCCTGGCGATGATCGCCGGCCAGGGCGGCCTCGTGTATCTGGCCGGCTACCTGACGCATGCGACGGGCAATGTGCAGCTGGCCTGGTCCGTCGTGTTCGCCATCCTGGCGGGCCTGTTCATCGCCCTCTTCCTGTATCACTATTTTATCCTGCCGAAACCCAAGGATGACCGGCCCAGCATCCAGGGCGCCGGTATTTCCCCTCTGCAAGAGTTCGTCGCCACCTTTGCCTCCTTCTTCAAGAAGAAGGATATTTTCGTCATCCTGGGCTTTCTGCTGCTGTTCCGCCTCGGCGAAGCGCAACTGTTGAAACTGGCCGCGCCCTTCCTGCTCGATCCGGTCGCGAAGGGCGGCCTGGGCCTCAGCACGGAACAGGTGGGCCTCGTCTACGGCACCATCGGCGTCATCGCCCTGACCCTGGGCGGCTTGCTGGGCGGATTCATCATTTCCCGCTTCGGCTTGAAACGCTGCCTGTGGATCATGGTGCTGTCCGTCCACTTGCCCGACCTGGTCTTCGTTTACCTGGCCACGGCCTTGCCCAGCAGCATCTATGTGATCGCCGGCGGTATTGCGTTGGAGCAATTTGGCTATGGCTTCGGTTTCGCGTCCTACATGCTGTACATGATCATGGTCTCCGATGGCGCGCATAAAACGGCCCATTACGCCATTTGCACGGGGTTCATGGCCCTGGGCATGATGTTGCCGGGCATGGCCAGCGGCTGGATACAGCAAATGCTCGGTTACCAGCATTTCTTCATCTGGGTGTGCATCGCCACCATTCCCGCTTTCATCATGGCCGCGCTGGTCAAGATCGATCCCGAATTCGGCAAGAAGGCCGAAGCCTGATTCTTTTGAACGGTGCGCCCGCAAGGATGGCGGGCGCACAGTAAAATGCCCCACCGATAGACCTGCGCTCCACCACTGCAAGGAATTGTTTTGTTGTCTACTTTTAAAAAACGCCTGGGCGCCAGCGCCGGCGTATTGGCCGCGCTGGCCACCGCCACATTGCTCAGCAGCTGTACCAGCACCAAGCTGCCTTCCGCAGTGACGCCGGGTGAAGCGGGTTTGCCGGCCGTGCCGCCCGTGCAGCACATCACGGGCGAAGTGCCGCCGCCGGCGCCGCGCGAGTTCCGCGCCGCCTGGGTGTCAACCGTGGCGAATATCGACTGGCCCAGCCGCAGCAATTTGCCGGTCGCCAAGCAGCAAGCGGAAGCGCTGGCCATCCTCGACCGCGCCAAGTCCTTGAATTTGAATGCGATTGTTCTGCAAGTGCGGCCCAGCGCCGACACGATATACCCGTCGCAGCTGGAGCCCTGGTCGGAATACCTGACCGGCAAGCAAGGCCAGTCGCCGTTGCCTTTGTATGACCCGCTGGCTTTCTGGGTTGCCCAGGCGCATGCGCGGGGACTGGAATTGCACGCCTGGTTCAATCCCTACCGTGCCCGCCATGCGACGGCCAAGTCGCCGCTGGCGCGCGACAGTTTCGCGTCCACCAACCCGGCGTCCGTCAAACAATACGGCCGCTACCTGTGGATGGACCCGGGCGACGCCGCCGCTTCCAAGCACACGACGGACGTGGTGCTCGACGTGGTGCGCCGCTACGATATCGATGGCGTGCACATCGACGATTACTTTTATCCGTACCCGATCGACGCGCCAGGCGCCGGCGCCGGCGCGGAAACGGCCGCGCTGGACGCGGGCAATGGCGGCGCCAAGCGCGAACTGCCGTTTCCCGATGAGCCTTCCTGGCAGCAATATCTGCTGGCTGGCGGTCAGCTGGATCGTCCGTCCTGGCGCCGCCAGAACGTCAACCAGTTGATCGAAGCGTTATATACAGGCATTCACCGCGAAAAGAGCTGGGTGCGCTTCGGCATCAGCCCGTTCGGCATCGGCCGTCCCGACCGCCGCCCTGCCGGCATCGTCGGTTTCAGCCAGTACGACAAATTGTATGCGGATGCGGAACTGTGGCTGGCCAAGGGCTGGCTCGATTACCTGTCGCCGCAGCTGTACTGGCCCGTGGCGCAGGCGCCGCAAGCGTTTGGCGTGCTGCTCGACTACTGGCTGGCGCAAAACCCGTATGGCCGCCACGTGTGGCCAGGCCTGTACACGAGCCGCATCGACAATTCCGCCAAGTCCTTCACGCCGCAAGAGATCATCAAGCAGATCGAAGTGACGCGCACGCGCCCCGGCGCGAATGGACAAGTGCATTTCAGCATGGTGCCCCTGATGCAGAACCGCAAGGGTGTTAGCGACCAGCTCAAGGCGAGCGTGTATCAAAGCCCTGCCCTGATTCCCGCCACGCCATGGCTGGGCAAGGAAGCGCCCGGCACGCCCGTGCTGGCCTTGCGCCGCGATTCCACCAGCCTGAACGTCAAATTGGCGGCGGGCGGCGGCAAACCCGTGGCGCAGTACGCCGTCTGGGCCCGCTACGGCGAAGACTGGCGCTTTACCGTGGTCACGGGCGTGCAGGGCGAACTGACCCTGGTCGACGATGCCACCGGCAAAGTCAACGCGGTGGTGGTCAGCGCCGTCGACCGCCTCGGCAATGAAAGCCCTCGCGTTACCGTGCGCGAACCGTTTACGGCCCCCGCCAAGTAGTTGCTGAGCGTTTATCCGTAGTCCATAACCTGCAGGCATGAAACATGCGCAAGCTTTCATGCCTGCAAGCTCCGCTTGGCTTTACACTCATGCCATGATTTTCTCCCCTGCAACCCATATTGATACTGCCGTGCTCGGGCTGGGCATCGACGCGGGCGGCACGCAGACGCGCTGGGCCCTGGCCAACGGGGACGGCGCCATCGTGGCCGACGGCGTCGTGGAAGGCTTGTCTGCCTTGCAAATGAGCAGCGATGCGGGCCGCGCAGCCGTGCACGCCACGTTCTCCCGGCTGTGCCAGGCCGTGCTGGCCGTCGGCCAGCCCCGCGCCGTGGTGGCGGGCTTGACGGGTTTTGGCGGCGACGATGCGGCGCTGGCGCCCATGCTGGCAGAGTTGCTGGCGCTGGGCGCCGGCGACGTGCGCTTGGGCAACGATATTGATATCGCTTATCGCGACAGTTTTGAACCCGGCGAAGGTTATCTGGTCTACGCTGGCACGGGCTCGATTGCCGCCTGGATCGATGCGGATGGCGGCTTTCACCGCGCAGGCGGGCGCGGCGTGCTGCTTGACGATGGCGGCGGTGGCTACTGGATCGCGCGCGAAGCCTTGCGCCACATCTGGCGCCGCGAAGACGAGGCGCCGGGCAGCTGGCAAGAGTCTCCCATGGCCGAGGCCGTGTTTGCGCAACTGGGTGGCAGCGACTGGTCGCTGTCGCGCGCCTTCATGTATGGCCAGGACCGGGGCGCCATCGGCCGGCTGGCGCTGGCCGTGGCCGCCAGTGCGGATGCCGATCCGCTGGCGCTGGACATCTTGCAGCGCGCGGGACAGGAATTGGCGCGCCTGGCGCTGGCCCTGACGGCGCGCCATGGTACGCGTCCCGTCGTGCTGGCGGGCCGCGCGGCGCAGTTGCACCCGGCCATCGCGGCTGCCATGCGCGCCGCTTTGCCTGTATCGTTGACGCTGGAACAGAAAGTTGCCCGTCCACATGAAGCGGCGGCCAGGATAGCCGTCAAGACGGCTGCCAAGACACAGGCCAGCACTGAACATTTTATTAACCCGAATACGGATCTTCCATGAAAAAAATCGCCCTCGCCCTGCTGGTGGCCCTGCTCTCCGCCTGTACCACGCCCGCGCCGCACCTCGACCACAGCTTGACGGCGCGCAGCCAGAGCCCGCGCGTGAAATTCATCGTCATCCATTACACGGTCAGCGATCTGCCCCGCTCGATCAAGATCCTGACGGAACAAGTGGTCAGCAGCCATTACTTGTTGACGGACACGGACAAGCCGAAGTTTTACGTGCTGGTCGACGAGTCGCGCCAGGCCAATCACGCGGGTGTGAGTAACTGGAAGACTTATACACAGTTGAATGTCAGCTCGATCGGCATCGAGATCGTCAACCCAGGTTACAAAGATACGCCGGAAGGCCGCCTCTGGTATCCGTTTCCCCAGGCACAGATCGATGAACTGATTCCCCTGTTGAAAGACATCCAGGCCCGCTACAACATCGCGCCGGAAAATATCCTCGGCCACAACGAGATCGCCCCCCAGCGCAAGCAGGATCCGGGCCCATTGTTCCCTTGGCGCCAGCTGGCCGATGCGGGCCTGATCGCCTGGCCCGATGCGAATCGTGTCGCCGCGCAGCGCCTCATTTTTGAGCAGCAAGTGCCGGATGCCGTCTGGTTCCAGAAAAAGCTGGCCCAGCACGGTTATGCGACGCCGACTACGGGCGTGTTCGACGAAGCGACGCGCAATGTGCTGATCGCTTTCCAGATGAAATACCGCAACAAGCTGTTCGATGGCACGCCCGATGGCGAAACGGCGGCCTTGCTGGAAGTGCTGACGACGCCGTCCCCGGCTGTTGCAACAAAGTAGCATGACCGTTCCAGCCCATGACTTTTTCTTATATGCTGAACATTGACGGCCCTGGCGGCCACGGCAAGGTAAAGGAATAGCTCATGCGGTTGCGTCATATCGAAGTGTTTCATGCCATCATGCAAGTTGGCACCATCAGCGGCGCCGCCCAGGTGCTGCATATCTCGCAGCCGGCCGTGACCAAGGTCTTGCAACACTGCGAATTGCAACTGGGCATGCCGCTGTTCGAGCGCGTGCGGGGCAAGCTGTACCCGAAACCGGAAGCGCACCGCCTGTTTGTCGAGACGGAAAAGCTCAACCGCGATTTATTGGGCATCCGTCGCCTGGCTGCCAGCCTGAAGGGCCATGCGGTGGAAACCATCCGCCTCGTGTCCACGCCGACGATCGCCATCAGCGTCTTGCCGTTCGCCATGACGGAGTGGCGGCGCGACTTTCCCCACACGCGTTGCCAGCTGGCTACCCACCACACGGGCGAGATCGTCAACACCTTGCGTCTCGGCGAAGCGGACCTGGCCGTGTCCCTGCAAGACCCGCGGCATCCGGGCATCGTGGCCGAACCGCTCGCGCATGGCGTCATGACGGTGATCGCGCCCACCGGCACCTGGCATGCGGCCGATTGCGGCACGCCCTTGACGGCGCATGGCTTGAATGGCGAGCTGATCGGCCATGCCGACAACGATCCGCTGGGCGAACTGGTGGTGGCCGCCTGCGAAGCGCAGGACATTCACCCCGTGTTTTCCACCGTGGTGCAGACCTATCAAATTGCCCGTTCCCTGGTGGAAGCGGGCGCCGGCATGGCCGTGGTCGACCCGTTTACGGCCGCCTCCGGCTCGCCCGAGCGCCTGCAGCGCCGCCCCTGGGCGCCAGCTATTCCCATCCAACTGTATTTATTGACGGCGAGCCACTCGCCGCTGTCGCATGGCGCGCGGCGCCTGGCCGATAGCATCGGCGTGGCCGCGCGTAATTGCCTGGAAAGAGGAGTCTGATGTCTGTTGCAAGTTTACAATTGGAAGTGGTTGGCAACGATCCGCAATTTCGCCACCTGAGCAGCATCGCCGGCATCGCCGTCGACTTGCGCTATGCCACGCCCGACAATTTCGTCGGCCGCGACTTATACAGCCCCATCGATTGCGCCTGGCTGCACCGCGATGCGGCCGCCGCGCTGGAGCGGGCCGTGGAGTGGCTGGCCGCGCGGCGCCCCGATCATCATTTATTGGTGCTCGACGCCTTGCGCCCGCAGCGGGTGCAGCAGCAATTGTGGGACGCGTTGCAGGGTACGGAGTTGCTTGGCTATATCGCCGAACCGTCGCGCGGCTCCATCCACTCGTTCGGCATGGCGCTCGACATCACCATCGTTGGGCCGGATGGGCGGGAACTGGATATGGGGACAGGCTTTGACGATCTGAGTGAGCGCTCGCACCCGGCGCTGGAGTTGGTTTTGCTGGAAAAGGGGGAAATTACGCAGGAGCAGGTGGCACATCGCCGATTGTTGCGCGACGCCATGTTCCAGGCGGGCTTCTTTGGCATCAACAGCGAATGGTGGCATTTCGATTGCGGCGACCGGGTGCTGGTGCGCCAGACCTACACCCGGGTACTCTGATTAAAAGACCTTTAATCCCTTCAGCATCACGATCAGGATCAATACGGGCGAGACAAAGCGCAGCAGGAACAGCAGCACATGCGCCAAGGTTTGATTCTGCAACTGGCCGTGATTGCTGATCGCCTCGATGAAATGCTGCTTGCCCCAGGCCCAGCCTGTAAACAAGGCAATCGCGATGCCGCCCACGGGCAGGAAGATATTCGACGAGACAAAGTCGAACAGATCAAACATATTCAAATCGAATAACTTGAAGTCCGCCAGGGTGCTGTTACTGAGGGCGCACACGGAACCGAGCACGGCCAGCAGCAGCATGGTCACGACGGTGGCCTTGGTGCGCGCCCAGCCAAAGCGTTCATGGAAAATCACCACGGGCACTTCCATCAGCGACAGCATCGCGCCCGTGGCGGCCACGGCGGCCAGGATGAAGAACACCACCATCAGGGCTTGCCCCATGGGAATTTGCGAAAACACGGCAGGAATCGTGATGAACACCAGCGACGGCCCCGCACTGGGAGCGAAACCAAACGTGAACACGGCGGGGAAGATGGCGATGCCGGCCAGCATAGATACACCAAGGTCGGCCGCCATCACGCGCAAGGTGGTCACGGGGATATTCTGGTCATCGCGGAAATAGCTGCCGTAGGTCATCATCGTGCCCATGCCGACAGACAATTTAAAGAAGGCCAGGCCCATGGCCGTCAGCACGACGGACGCCGTCAGTTTGGAAAAATCGGGACGGAACAGGAAAGCCAGGCCTTCGCCCGCTTTATCGAGCGACAGGCTGACCGCGCAGAGCAGCAACAGCAGCAGGAACAGCAGCGGCATCAGTTTCTTGGCGATCGCTTCGATGCCTTTGGTCACGCCCAGCATCAAGATGCCGCCGATAAACAGCAGCACGCCCCATTGCCACAACAGCGATTGCCAAGGATTGCTGATCAGGGAGGCGAAGGCTGCTTCCGTCACCAGCTTGTCGCTGCTGAGGATGGAACCGTCGATGGCTTTGGCGATATAGGCAAACACCCAGCCCACCACTTCCGAGTAAAACGCCACGATCAGGAAGGCGGCCACCATGCCGATGACGCCGACCAGCCACCAGGGCTTGCCCTTCGGCGCCAGCTGTTCCATGGTCGAGATCGGGTTGACCTTGGCGCGGCGTCCCAGGGTGATTTCCGCGATCATCACGGGCAACCCTACTAATAAGGTGGCGAGTAAATAGATGAGCAGGAAGCCGGCGCCGCCATTGGCACCCGTCAGATAGGGGAACTTCCAGATATTGCCGAGACCGACTGCGGAACCGAGGGTGGCGGCGAGCACGCCGAAGCCAGTGGTAAAGCCAGCTCGTTTCAGGGTCAGGCCTGATCCTTGAGCTTGTTGTTTCATGGTGAATCTTCTATGGATGGACGCGAATGTGCGCTGAGGGGGCGAAATTGTAGCAGTTGGCCGCAAATACCCCGGAAAAGCCTTGCTACTCCCGGGGCGCTTTGCTATAGTTCGCCTCCCCAATGAGACGCACTGGTTTGCGGCACAAAAGGGACAGCCTTCCGGGGCTGGGTAGTAGAAAAGAAGGTGTTGACGATTGTGCTGAAATGCTTCATACTCTTCCTTCTTCGCAGCTGACAAACACAACGCTTTGTCGATAGCGCGAAAGCAGTACCGAATACAGTTCTTTAACAATTAACAGTCGATAAGTGTGGGCATTTGATGTAGGTGCAGCGTCAATCTTCGGATTGGCGTAATACTTAAAATATATCAAATGTTCACAAGAAATAATGAAATAGGATACTTCTTCGGAAGTAGCCTGTCAGTTTTTTGAGTGAGCGACCCATCAGCAATGATGGTGCCGGTAAAACGGCAAAGTAACAGAGATTAAACTGAAGAGTTTGATCCTGGCTCAGATTGAACGCTGGCGGCATGCCTTACACATGCAAGTCGAACGGCAGCACGGAGCTTGCTCTGGTGGCGAGTGGCGAACGGGTGAGTAATATATCGGAACGTACCCTAGAGTGGGGGATAACGTAGCGAAAGTTACGCTAATACCGCATACGATCTAAGGATGAAAGTGGGGGATCGCAAGACCTCATGCTCGTGGAGCGGCCGATATCTGATTAGCTAGTTGGTAGGGTAAAAGCCTACCAAGGCATCGATCAGTAGCTGGTCTGAGAGGACGACCAGCCACACTGGAACTGAGACACGGTCCAGACTCCTACGGGAGGCAGCAGTGGGGAATTTTGGACAATGGGCGAAAGCCTGATCCAGCAATGCCGCGTGAGTGAAGAAGGCCTTCGGGTTGTAAAGCTCTTTTGTCAGGGAAGAAACGGTGAGAGCTAATATCTCTTGCTAATGACGGTACCTGAAGAATAAGCACCGGCTAACTACGTGCCAGCAGCCGCGGTAATACGTAGGGTGCAAGCGTTAATCGGAATTACTGGGCGTAAAGCGTGCGCAGGCGGTTTTGTAAGTCTGATGTGAAATCCCCGGGCTCAACCTGGGAATTGCATTGGAGACTGCAAGGCTAGAATCTGGCAGAGGGGGGTAGAATTCCACGTGTAGCAGTGAAATGCGTAGATATGTGGAGGAACACCGATGGCGAAGGCAGCCCCCTGGGTCAAGATTGACGCTCATGCACGAAAGCGTGGGGAGCAAACAGGATTAGATACCCTGGTAGTCCACGCCCTAAACGATGTCTACTAGTTGTCGGGTCTTAATTGACTTGGTAACGCAGCTAACGCGTGAAGTAGACCGCCTGGGGAGTACGGTCGCAAGATTAAAACTCAAAGGAATTGACGGGGACCCGCACAAGCGGTGGATGATGTGGATTAATTCGATGCAACGCGAAAAACCTTACCTACCCTTGACATGGCTGGAATCCCCGAGAGATTGGGGAGTGCTCGAAAGAGAACCAGTACACAGGTGCTGCATGGCTGTCGTCAGCTCGTGTCGTGAGATGTTGGGTTAAGTCCCGCAACGAGCGCAACCCTTGTCATTAGTTGCTACGAAAGGGCACTCTAATGAGACTGCCGGTGACAAACCGGAGGAAGGTGGGGATGACGTCAAGTCCTCATGGCCCTTATGGGTAGGGCTTCACACGTCATACAATGGTACATACAGAGCGCCGCCAACCCGCGAGGGGGAGCTAATCGCAGAAAGTGTATCGTAGTCCGGATTGTAGTCTGCAACTCGACTGCATGAAGTTGGAATCGCTAGTAATCGCGGATCAGCATGTCGCGGTGAATACGTTCCCGGGTCTTGTACACACCGCCCGTCACACCATGGGAGCGGGTTTTACCAGAAGTAGGTAGCTTAACCGCAAGGAGGGCGCTTACCACGGTAGGATTCGTGACTGGGGTGAAGTCGTAACAAGGTAGCCGTATCGGAAGGTGCGGCTGGATCACCTCCTTTCTAGAGTTTGCACGAATCAGGTAACTGGTTCACGCATCAAATGTTCACACTTATCGGCTGTTTAATTAAGAAGAAACAGTAGTCGTAGTAGTTCCGCGTTGGGGCTGTAGCTCAGCTGGTTAGAGCACCGTGTTGATAACGCGGGGGTCGTTGGTTCGAGTCCAACCAGCCCTACCAGCTAATTAGTAGTATCTCAGGGGGATTAGCTCAGCTGGGAGAGCACCTGCTTTGCAAGCAGGGGGTCGTCGGTTCGATCCCGTCATCCTCCACCAAGTTTTACTCGAAAGTGCAAACGTAAGCCGGTCAACAAGACTGTGGTTTAGGTTTGATCTTTTAGCGATCAAAGCTGTTTCGTTCTTTAACAATCTGGAAGAAGTAAAGATTATTTATTGATCGGTTTGCCGTAAAAGGTAAATCGATGGGTAATGATTGTATGTATCAACAAACAAGCAACAACGTTGTACTTTCTTATCCCTGTAGCGCTCTTTTCATTTGAAAGAATGAAGAGGCTAACGTTATAGGGACAAGCGAATAAGTGCACATGGTGGATGCCTTGGCGATTACAGGCGATGAAGGACGTAGTAGCTTGCGATAAGCTGCGGGGAGTGAGCAAACACACTTTGATCCGCAGATTTCCGAATGGGGCAACCCACCCTTTTAGGGTATTGCATACTGAATACATAGGTATGCAAGGCGAACGCGGCGAACTGAAACATCTAAGTAGCTGCAGGAAAAGAAATCAACCGAGATTCCCAAAGTAGCGGCGAGCGAAATGGGAAGAGCCTGTACGTGATAGTCGGACCGATAACAGAATCCTCTGGAAATAGGAGCCATAGCGGGTGATAGCCCCGTATGTGAAATCGGACCGGTGGTACTAAGCGTACGACAAGTAGGGCGGGACACGTGACATCCTGTCTGAATATGGGGGGACCATCCTCCAAGGCTAAATACTCGTAATCGACCGATAGTGAACCAGTACCGTGAGGGAAAGGCGAAAAGAACCCCGGAAGGGGAGTGAAATAGATCCTGAAACCGTGTGCATACAAACAGTAGGAGCGGACTTGTTCCGTGACTGCGTACCTTTTGTATAATGGGTCAGCGACTTACATTCAGTGGCAAGGTTAACCAGATAGGGAAGCCGTAGAGAAATCGAGTCCGAATAGGGCGATCAGTCGCTGGGTGTAGACCCGAAACCAAGTGATCTACTCATGGCCAGGATGAAGGTGCGGTAACACGCCCTGGAGGTCCGAACCCACTAATGTTGAAAAATTAGGGGATGAGCTGTGGGTAGGGGTGAAAGGCTAAACAAACTTGGAAATAGCTGGTTCTCTCCGAAAACTATTTAGGTAGTGCCTCAAGTATCACCATCGGGGGTAGAGCACTGTTATGGCTAGGGGGTCATTGCGACTTACCAAACCATTGCAAACTCCGAATACCGATGAGTGCGAGCTTGGGAGACAGACGTCGGGTGCTAACGTCCGGCGTCAAGAGGGAAACAACCCAGACCGCCAGCTAAGGTCCCAAAGATTGGCTAAGTGGAAAACGAAGTGGGAAGGCTAAAACAGTCAGGATGTTGGCTTAGAAGCAGCCATCATTTAAAGAAAGCGTAATAGCTCACTGATCGAGTCGTCCTGCGCGGAAGATGTAACGGGGCTAAGCCAGTCACCGAAGCTGCGGATATATAGCAATATATATGGTAGGAGAGCGTTCTGTAAGCCTGCGAAGGTGTCTTGTAAAGGATGCTGGAGGTATCAGAAGTGCGAATGCTGACATGAGTAGCGATAATGGGGGTGAAAAGCCTCCACGCCGTAAGCCCAAGGTTTCCTGTTCAACGTTCATCGGAGCAGGGTGAGTCGGCCCCTAAGGCGAGGCAGAGATGCGTAGCTGATGGGAAGCAGGTTAATATTCCTGCACCGTCGTATGATGCGATGGGGGGACGGATCGCGGAAGGTTGTCCAACTGTTGGAATAGTTGGTTTTTGGCTCATAGAAGGCGCTTAGGCAAATCCGGGCGCGGAATTCAAGGGGTTGAGACGAGTGAATTTATTCACGAAGCAATCGGAAGTGGTTCCAAGAAAAGCCTCTAAGCTTCAGTCATACGAGACCGTACCGCAAACCGACACAGGTGGGCGAGATGAGTATTCTAAGGCGCTTGAGAGAACTCGGGAGAAGGAACTCGGCAAATTGGTACCGTAACTTCGGGAAAAGGTACGCCCCGGTAGCTTGATTGGTTTACTCCATGAGGGTGAAAGGGTTGCAATAAACTGGTGGCTGCGACTGTTTAATAAAAACACAGCACTCTGCAAACACGAAAGTGGACGTATAGGGTGTGACGCCTGCCCGGTGCTGGAAGATTAAATGATGGGGTGCAAGCTCTTGATTGAAGTCCCAGTAAACGGCGGCCGTAACTATAACGGTCCTAAGGTAGCGAAATTCCTTGTCGGGTAAGTTCCGACCTGCACGAATGGCGTAACGATGGCCACACTGTCTCCTCCCGAGACTCAGCGAAGTTGAAATGTTTGTGATGATGCAATCTACCCGCGGCTAGACGGAAAGACCCCATGAACCTTTACTGTAGCTTTGCATTGGACTTTGAACCAATCTGTGTAGGATAGGTGGGAGGCTTTGAAGCGGGGACGCTAGTTCTCGTGGAGCCAACCTTGAAATACCACCCTGGTTTGTTTGAGGTTCTAACCTTGGTCCGTTATCCGGATCGGGGACAGTGCATGGTAGGCAGTTTGACTGGGGCGGTCTCCTCCTAAAGTGTAACGGAGGAGTTCGAAGGTACGCTAGATACGGTCGGACATCGTGTTGATAGTGCAATGGCATAAGCGTGCTTAACTGCGAGACTGACAAGTCGAGCAGGTACGAAAGTAGGACATAGTGATCCGGTGGTTCTGTATGGAAGGGCCATCGCTCAACGGATAAAAGGTACTCTGGGGATAACAGGCTGATTCCTCCCAAGAGTTCATATCGACGGGGGAGTTTGGCACCTCGATGTCGGCTCATCACATCCTGGGGCTGTAGCCGGTCCCAAGGGTATGGCTGTTCGCCATTTAAAGTGGTACGTGAGCTGGGTTTAAAACGTCGTGAGACAGTTTGGTCCCTATCTGCCGTGGGCGTTGGAAATTTGAAGGGGGCTGCTCCTAGTACGAGAGGACCGGAGTGGACGAACCTCTGGTGTACCGGTTGTCACGCCAGTGGCATTGCCGGGTAGCTAAGTTCGGAAGAGATAACCGCTGAAAGCATCTAAGCGGGAAACTTGCCTTGAGATGAGATTTCCCAGAGCCTTGAGCTCTTTGAAGGGTCGTTCGAGACCAGGACGTTGATAGGCTGGGTGTGGAAGTGCAGTAATGCATTAAGCTAACCAGTACTAATTGCCCGTACGGCTTGTCCCTATAACCTTAGCAGGTACAGAGGATAAGACGGTACAACGTTGCGTGTGTGTTGATACAACCAGTCATTACCCCGATCTTTGCTTCTTCCAGATTCAGGCTTTGTCGCTCCATTGAGGACAAACGCCAGTACAAGTTATGCCTGATGACCATAGCAAGTTGGTCCCACCCCTTCCCATCCCGAACAGGACCGTGAAACAACTTTGCGCCGATGATAGTGCTGCAACCAGTGTGAAAGTAGGTTATCGTCAGGCTTGTTATTCGCAGTAGAGAAAAACCCCGTCAGAAATGGCGGGGTTTTTTTTCGTCTGGCGATTTACTCTCCAGGTATTACTGGAAATGCAGTCGTCAAGCTATGCTTTATCCCTTATCAAGGCTGCTCTCCTCGCCTGGCCGGCGCCGACCTGGTGCAGCTGCCGGTGAATCCGCTCATTAATAGGCAAGCGTCAATGGCCAGCAGGGCATTCCGAATGGTGTTGCTTGGCCAATTTGATAGCGGTATGACATCGCATAAACAAATTTCACACTTTCTTAGAATAAACCTTGCTGCCTACGTATAGCTTTGCTATAGTTCGCCTCCCCAATGAGACGCCGCAGTTTGCGAAACAACGGGATCACTGGAAACGGTGAGGGTAGTAAAAAGAAGGTTGACGGATTTAGCGAAATGCTTCATACTCTTTCTTCTTCGCAGCTGACAAACACAACGCTTTGTCGATAGCGCGAAAGCAGTACCGAATACAGTTCTTTAACAATTAACAGTCGATAAGTGTGGACATTTGATGTAAGTGCAGCAGCGATCTTCGGATTGCTGTAATACTTAAAATATCAAATGTTCACAAGAAATAATGAAATAGGCGCTACGCAAGTAGTGGCCTGTCAGTTTTTTGAGTGAGCGACCCGTTAGAAATAACGGTGCCGGTAAAACGGCAAAGTAACAGAGATTAAACTGAAGAGTTTGATCCTGGCTCAGATTGAACGCTGGCGGCATGCCTTACACATGCAAGTCGAACGGCAGCACGGAGCTTGCTCTGGTGGCGAGTGGCGAACGGGTGAGTAATATATCGGAACGTACCCTAGAGTGGGGGATAACGTAGCGAAAGTTACGCTAATACCGCATACGATCTAAGGATGAAAGTGGGGGATCGCAAGACCTCATGCTCGTGGAGCGGCCGATATCTGATTAGCTAGTTGGTAGGGTAAAAGCCTACCAAGGCATCGATCAGTAGCTGGTCTGAGAGGACGACCAGCCACACTGGAACTGAGACACGGTCCAGACTCCTACGGGAGGCAGCAGTGGGGAATTTTGGACAATGGGCGAAAGCCTGATCCAGCAATGCCGCGTGAGTGAAGAAGGCCTTCGGGTTGTAAAGCTCTTTTGTCAGGGAAGAAACGGTGAGAGCTAATATCTCTTGCTAATGACGGTACCTGAAGAATAAGCACCGGCTAACTACGTGCCAGCAGCCGCGGTAATACGTAGGGTGCAAGCGTTAATCGGAATTACTGGGCGTAAAGCGTGCGCAGGCGGTTTTGTAAGTCTGATGTGAAATCCCCGGGCTCAACCTGGGAATTGCATTGGAGACTGCAAGGCTAGAATCTGGCAGAGGGGGGTAGAATTCCACGTGTAGCAGTGAAATGCGTAGATATGTGGAGGAACACCGATGGCGAAGGCAGCCCCCTGGGTCAAGATTGACGCTCATGCACGAAAGCGTGGGGAGCAAACAGGATTAGATACCCTGGTAGTCCACGCCCTAAACGATGTCTACTAGTTGTCGGGTCTTAATTGACTTGGTAACGCAGCTAACGCGTGAAGTAGACCGCCTGGGGAGTACGGTCGCAAGATTAAAACTCAAAGGAATTGACGGGGACCCGCACAAGCGGTGGATGATGTGGATTAATTCGATGCAACGCGAAAAACCTTACCTACCCTTGACATGGCTGGAATCCCCGAGAGATTGGGGAGTGCTCGAAAGAGAGCCAGTACACAGGTGCTGCATGGCTGTCGTCAGCTCGTGTCGTGAGATGTTGGGTTAAGTCCCGCAACGAGCGCAACCCTTGTCATTAGTTGCTACGAAAGGGCACTCTAATGAGACTGCCGGTGACAAACCGGAGGAAGGTGGGGATGACGTCAAGTCCTCATGGCCCTTATGGGTAGGGCTTCACACGTCATACAATGGTACATACAGAGCGCCGCCAACCCGCGAGGGGGAGCTAATCGCAGAAAGTGTATCGTAGTCCGGATTGTAGTCTGCAACTCGACTGCATGAAGTTGGAATCGCTAGTAATCGCGGATCAGCATGTCGCGGTGAATACGTTCCCGGGTCTTGTACACACCGCCCGTCACACCATGGGAGCGGGTTTTACCAGAAGTAGGTAGCTTAACCGCAAGGAGGGCGCTTACCACGGTAGGATTCGTGACTGGGGTGAAGTCGTAACAAGGTAGCCGTATCGGAAGGTGCGGCTGGATCACCTCCTTTCTAGAGTTTGCACGAATCAGTAATGATTCACGCATCAAATGTTCACACTTATCGGCTGTTAGTAAGAGAAGAAACAGTAGTCGTAGTAGCACCGCGTTGGGGCTGTAGCTCAGCTGGTTAGAGCACCGTGTTGATAACGCGGGGGTCGTTGGTTCGAGTCCAACCAGCCCTACCAGTACACATTCCCGGGGGATTAGCTCAGCTGGGAGAGCACCTGCTTTGCAAGCAGGGGGTCGTCGGTTCGATCCCGTCATCCTCCACCAAAGTTTTACTCGAAAGTGCAAACGTAAGCCGGTCAAATAGACCCGGGTTTAGGTTTGATCTTTTAGCGATCAAAGCTGTTTCGTTCTTTAACAATCTGGAAGAAGTAAAGATTATTTATTGATCGGTTTGCCGTAAAAGGTAAATCGATGGGTAATGATTGTATGTATCAACAAACAAGCAACAACGTTGTACTTTCTTATCCCTGTAGCGCTCTTTGATTATTTAGGTAATCAGAGGCTAACGTTATAGGGACAAGCGAATAAGTGCACATGGTGGATGCCTTGGCGATTACAGGCGATGAAGGACGTAGTAGCTTGCGATAAGCTGCGGGGAGTGAGCAAACACACTTTGATCCGCAGATTTCCGAATGGGGCAACCCACCCTTTTAGGGTATTGCATACTGAATACATAGGTATGCAAGGCGAACGCGGCGAACTGAAACATCTAAGTAGCTGCAGGAAAAGAAATCAACCGAGATTCCCAAAGTAGCGGCGAGCGAAATGGGAAGAGCCTGTACGTGATAGTCGGACCGATAACAGAATCCTCTGGAAATAGGAGCCATAGTGGGTGATAGCCCCGTATGTGAAATCGGACCGGTGGTACTAAGCGTACGACAAGTAGGGCGGGACACGTGACATCCTGTCTGAATATGGGGGGACCATCCTCCAAGGCTAAATACTCGTAATCGACCGATAGTGAACCAGTACCGTGAGGGAAAGGCGAAAAGAACCCCGGAAGGGGAGTGAAATAGATCCTGAAACCGTGTGCATACAAACAGTAGGAGCGGACTTGTTCCGTGACTGCGTACCTTTTGTATAATGGGTCAGCGACTTACATTCAGTGGCAAGGTTAACCAGATAGGGAAGCCGTAGAGAAATCGAGTCCGAATAGGGCGATCAGTCGCTGGGTGTAGACCCGAAACCAAGTGATCTACTCATGGCCAGGATGAAGGTGCGGTAACACGCCCTGGAGGTCCGAACCCACTAATGTTGAAAAATTAGGGGATGAGCTGTGGGTAGGGGTGAAAGGCTAAACAAACTTGGAAATAGCTGGTTCTCTCCGAAAACTATTTAGGTAGTGCCTCAAGTATCACCATCGGGGGTAGAGCACTGTTATGGCTAGGGGGTCATTGCGACTTACCAAACCATTGCAAACTCCGAATACCGATGAGTGCGAGCTTGGGAGACAGACGTCGGGTGCTAACGTCCGGCGTCAAGAGGGAAACAACCCAGACCGCCAGCTAAGGTCCCAAAGATTGGCTAAGTGGAAAACGAAGTGGGAAGGCTAAAACAGTCAGGATGTTGGCTTAGAAGCAGCCATCATTTAAAGAAAGCGTAATAGCTCACTGATCGAGTCGTCCTGCGCGGAAGATGTAACGGGGCTAAGCCAGTCACCGAAGCTGCGGATATTGTTCTGTGATTTATCACAGATATATATGGTAGGAGAGCGTTCTGTAAGCCTGCGAAGGTGTCTTGTAAAGGATGCTGGAGGTATCAGAAGTGCGAATGCTGACATGAGTAGCGATAATGGGGGTGAAAAGCCTCCACGCCGTAAGCCCAAGGTTTCCTGTTCAACGTTCATCGGAGCAGGGTGAGTCGGCCCCTAAGGCGAGGCAGAGATGCGTAGCTGATGGGAAGCAGGTTAATATTCCTGCACCGTCGTATGATGCGATGGGGGGACGGATCGCGGAAGGTTGTCCAACTGTTGGAATAGTTGGTTTTTGGCTCATAGAAGGCGCTTAGGCAAATCCGGGCGCGGAATTCAAGGGGTTGAGACGAGTGAATTTATTCACGAAGCAATCGGAAGTGGTTCCAAGAAAAGCCTCTAAGCTTCAGTCATACGAGACCGTACCGCAAACCGACACAGGTGGGCGAGATGAGTATTCTAAGGCGCTTGAGAGAACTCGGGAGAAGGAACTCGGCAAATTGGTACCGTAACTTCGGGAAAAGGTACGCCCCGGTAGCTTGATTGGTTTACTCCATGAGGGTGAAAGGGTTGCAATAAACTGGTGGCTGCGACTGTTTAATAAAAACACAGCACTCTGCAAACACGAAAGTGGACGTATAGGGTGTGACGCCTGCCCGGTGCTGGAAGATTAAATGATGGGGTGCAAGCTCTTGATTGAAGTCCCAGTAAACGGCGGCCGTAACTATAACGGTCCTAAGGTAGCGAAATTCCTTGTCGGGTAAGTTCCGACCTGCACGAATGGCGTAACGATGGCCACACTGTCTCCTCCCGAGACTCAGCGAAGTTGAAATGTTTGTGATGATGCAATCTACCCGCGGCTAGACGGAAAGACCCCATGAACCTTTACTGTAGCTTTGCATTGGACTTTGAACCAATCTGTGTAGGATAGGTGGGAGGCTTTGAAGCGGGGACGCTAGTTCTCGTGGAGCCAACCTTGAAATACCACCCTGGTTTGTTTGAGGTTCTAACCTTGGTCCGTTATCCGGATCGGGGACAGTGCATGGTAGGCAGTTTGACTGGGGCGGTCTCCTCCTAAAGTGTAACGGAGGAGTTCGAAGGTACGCTAGATACGGTCGGACATCGTGTTGATAGTGCAATGGCATAAGCGTGCTTAACTGCGAGACTGACAAGTCGAGCAGGTACGAAAGTAGGACATAGTGATCCGGTGGTTCTGTATGGAAGGGCCATCGCTCAACGGATAAAAGGTACTCTGGGGATAACAGGCTGATTCCTCCCAAGAGTTCATATCGACGGGGGAGTTTGGCACCTCGATGTCGGCTCATCACATCCTGGGGCTGTAGCCGGTCCCAAGGGTATGGCTGTTCGCCATTTAAAGTGGTACGTGAGCTGGGTTTAAAACGTCGTGAGACAGTTTGGTCCCTATCTGCCGTGGGCGTTGGAAATTTGAAGGGGGCTGCTCCTAGTACGAGAGGACCGGAGTGGACGAACCTCTGGTGTACCGGTTGTCACGCCAGTGGCATTGCCGGGTAGCTAAGTTCGGAAGAGATAACCGCTGAAAGCATCTAAGCGGGAAACTTGCCTTGAGATGAGATTTCCCAGAGCCTTGAGCTCTTTGAAGGGTCGTTCGAGACCAGGACGTTGATAGGCTGGGTGTGGAAGTGCAGTAATGCATTAAGCTAACCAGTACTAATTGCCCGTACGGCTTGTCCCTATAACCTTAGCAGGTACAGAGGATAAGACGGTACAACGTTGCGTGTGTGTTGATACAACTATTCATTACCCCAATCTTTGCTTCTTCCAGATTCAGGCTTTGTCGCTCCATCGAGGACAAACGCCAGTACAAGTTATGCCTGATGACCATAGCAAGTTGGTCCCACCCCTTCCCATCCCGAACAGGACCGTGAAACAACTTTGCGCCGATGATAGTGCTGCAACCAGTGTGAAAGTAGGTTATCGTCAGGCTTGTTATTCGCAGTAGAGAAAAACCCCGTCAGCAATGGCGGGGTTTTTTTCGTCTGGCGCTTCCTTGCTGTTCCCCCTCCCGCTTTCGTTCATTCACCACGGGTGCATAAAATACAACATCCTTCGATATTTACATAAGTGCTTATATAAATGCTGTTACTATCGCTACATGAAACAAGAAAGAAAGTAGCAGCCACTCCCTGACAACCCACGAGGAAAGCGATGATGGACAGCACCCTGAGCATGGCAACGAAGAAATCCCCCCTGGCGCGCCTGATGGCCTATCCCCTGGTGCAGATCGTGCTGGGGATGGTTCTCACCTTTGCCGCTGTACCGCTGGTGATGGGTCTCGCTTCCCAGCTGGTGGAAAAGCCTTACCGCATCCTGTGGCCGCAGTTGCTGGCGGCGGTACTGGTGTGGTTTGGCTACCGCTTCTATGTGAGGCACATCGAAAAACGCCAGCCGACTGAACTGGCAATACCGGGCATGGCGGGGGAACTGGGACGTGGATTGCTGTTCGGCACCGGGCTGGTCGCCCTGACCTTCGGTGTGCTGGCTGCGCTGGGCGTGTATCAGTTTAGCGGCGTCAACGCCCTGAGCGTCTTGTTGCTGCTCCCTCTGGCCGAACTGGTGCTGGTCGGCATGGCCGAGGAGATGATGTTTCGCGGCATCCTGTTCGGCGTGACGGCACGTGCGCTGGGCAACAAGGCTGCCATCGTGATCTCATCCCTGGTATTTGCCCTGGCCCATTTGCCCAATGCCGGCTTTTCGCTGCTGGCGATCATCGCGCTTGTCGCGTATGGCGTGCTGCAGGCGGCGTTGTATATGCAGACGCGCCGGCTGTGGGTGTGTATCGGCACGCATATCGGCTGGAATTATTGCGTCGGCCAGGTATTTTCCTCGACCGTATCGGGCCATGCGGCCACGGATGGTCTGCTGCGCGGCGAACTGGCTGGCAATGCCGTGCTGACCGGCGGCGCCTTCGGCGTGGAAGGTTCGCTGGTGACCGTCTTGCTGATCGGCGCCGTCGCCGCGTACGTGCTGCGCCTGGCTTTTGCCAGTGCACCGGGCACGTCGCGGGACTAGTTCACCTGGCGGCCCTATTGTCCGGCGACTGCCGGCGTGGCGCCGCTCCTGGCGACCCACTCGATCAGCGCATCGACGGCCGCGCGGCCATTGCCGTTACCCACCAGGTCGCTATTGATCATGGCGACCACCACGCATTGCTGGTTGTTGGCGTCGGGCACGTAGCCGGCGATGGCCACGACATTTTTCAAGGTGCCCGTCTTGATGCGGGCCCGCGCGGCGGCCGGGCTGTTCAACAGGCGCTTGCGCATGGTGCCGTCCAGCGCCACGATGGGCAGGCTGGACTGGAACTCGGGCGCCCATGGGCTTTGCTGCATCGCCTGCAAGACGCCGGCCATTTGCGCAGGCGCAATGCGTCCCGTGCGCGACAAGCCGGAACCGTTGTCGACCAGCATGCCCTGGGTGTCGATATGGTGCCGCTGGAACCATTCCTGGATGACTTGCCGCGCCCGGCTGGCCGTATCTTCCGGCGCCGCCATGGCGACGGGGCGGCTGCCCAGCCAGCCATCGCTTTGCAAACTGCCCAGGCTCAGGAACAGGGTGCGGGCGAGGGTGTTATCGGAGGTCTTGTTGATATCGCGCAAGACTTCCGGCAAGGCGCGCGCCACGTGGTCGGCCAGCATGCGCGTGCCAACCGGTTCGGCCGTCGGCGGCAAGCCCGTGCCCGGTGCTTCGCGCACCGTGCCCGTGATCGTGCCCCCGAGGCGTTTCCAGGTGGCACGGAACAAGCGGTCCGCATAATCGTTGCGATCGAGCACATTGATGCTGGTGGCCTTGCTGCAATTCTGCGGGAAGGTGCCATGCAGTATCACCTGCAGCTTGCCGCTCGCATCGCGCCGGTATTCGGGCGGGCGCCAGCCATCTTCCCACTTGGCGCAACTGCCCTTGACCAGTTTCATGTCGCTCGTGATGCTGACATTCTCGAGCGGCGGCTGCATCTGGAAGCTCAATTGCCGCTCCGTCGCACTGATGTTGATATCGATCAGATTGGTGTTCAGCAATAAGGCATCGGGGATGACGTTGTAGCGGAACTCGGCCGACTCGTCGAAGGGCGCCGCGCCGATGTCGGGCCGGGCCGGCTGGAACAGCTGGCGGTCGAGAATCAGATCGCCCTTGATTTTGACGATGCCCTGGTTGCGCAGGGTTTGCAGCATGTGCGCGAGCACGTCCGCATTGAAATCCGTGTCGGCGCCGCCGCGCAGGATCAAGTCGCCCTTCAGCACGCCATTGATGACGTCGGCACTGGTGCGCAGCTCCGTGCGGCCGCGGAAGATGGGACCGAGCTGCTCCAGGCCCACGGCCGTCGTCACCAGCTTCATGGTGGACGCGGGCTGCATGCTGCGTTCGGCCCCATGCGACAGCACGGTGGTGTTGCCGCGCAAGACGATGGCGCCCATGGCGTCTTCCGGGATATTCGCGCTGCGCAGCAGCAGGCTGACGGATTCGGGCAATTGCGCATGGGCGGTCGACAGGCCCAGACCCGCCAACAGCGCAGCCATCAGAACAGGACGTAACATGGTGCTCCTTAGTGGAAAAAGACGTAGGCAACGAAGACGGCGGTGATCACGCCAGCCAGATCCGCGATCAGGCCGGCCGTGATCGCATAGCGCGTCTTGCGGATGCCGACGGAACCGAAATACAGGGCCACGATATAGAAGGTGGTGTCGGCCGAACCCTGGAAGACGCAGGCCAGGCGGCCGACGAACGAGTCGACGCCGTAGGTATTCATGGCGTCGATCATCATGGCTTTCGAGCCGGAACCGCTGAGTGGCTTCATCATGGCCGTCGGCAAGGCGGGCACGAAGTCCGTATTGATGCCCAGGTTGGCGAAGAACCAGTTCATGCCGCTCATCAGGAAATTGAACACGCCCGCGTTGCGGATCACGCTGATGGCCACCAGCATGCCGACCAGATAGGGAATCACGGTGATCGACGTCTGGATGCCGCCTTTTGCCCCTTCGATGAAGGCGTCATACACATTCACCTTCTTGCGCAGGGCGCCGATGATGAAGATGGCGATGACGCTGATCAATACCAGGTTGCTGACCACCTTCGAGACCAGCTCGATTTCCTGTTTCGTCAGATATTGCGTGAAATACCAGATCATGGCGACGATGGCGCTCGTCATGCCGCCCATCCAGCCCAGCACGACCCTGTTGAGCAAGTTGATGCGTTGCTTGATCGACACGGTGATGATGCCGACCATGGTGGCCACATAGGTGGCGATCATGCAGGGGATAAAGATGTCGGACGGGTCGGCCGCGCCGAGGATGGAGCGCTGCGCCATGATGGCCAGCGGAATCAGGGTCAGGCCCGAGGTGTGCAGCACCAGGAACATGATTTGCGCATTCGTCGCCTCTTCCTTGTTCGGGTTCAAGGTTTGCAGGCTTTCCATGGCTTTTAAACCGAACGGCGTGGCCGCATTGTCCAGGCCCAGCAGGTTGGCCGAGAAATTCATCACCATGTGGCCCGTGGCCGGATGGTCTTTCGGAATTTCCGGGAAGATGCGCGAAAAGAAGGGCGCGATCACTTTCGCCAGCCAGCCGACGATGCCGGCTTTTTCGCCGATGTTCATGATGCCGAGCCACAAGGTCATCACGCCGGCCAGCGGCAGGGCGATATCCATCACGCCCATGCGCGCCGTCTCGAAGGTGCCATCGATGATGCGCTTGAAGATATCGGTATCGCCGAGAAACAGCCACTGCAGCACTGCGGCCAGGAAGCCAACGAGGAAAAAGCCGGACCAGATGTAATTAAGTGCCATATGCGATCAGTTCTGTGTGTCGGGAGTAAAAAATGTCTGCAAACAAAGTATAGGGGCAGCCCGATACGAGTTGATGAAAGAATGCAGCAATCGCATGCCAAAAAGTTATAAGCTGGCAGCCTGTTTTCATTGGCGCCCCGTAGCTTGCCCGCGTAGTGTGGGGGATGCCTGTCGCTAATCGCTGTTCGTTACCTTGTCTGCACTGGATCACTGATGATGTTTTTACGCAAAACCGCCTGCGCCGCCAGCCTGGCCCTGTTGACGCTGTTGAACGTACCGGCCCACGCCGCCGATGCTGCGTCCCCCAGCACGGCCCGCGCGAACAAGACCCTGCACTTGTTTTTGAGCACCAGCGAGACGGGCCTGGACCCGGCCGTGGCGTCCGATCTGGCCAGCCTGAACTTGATGGAAAACATCTTCGATCCGCTGCTGCGCTATGACTACCTGGCGCGCCCCGTGCAACTGCAGGGCAATACGGCGCGCGGCATGCCGACGGTGGAAGAGGGCGGGCGCACATACACCTTTCACTTGCAGCCCGGCATTTTCTTCACACAAGATCCCGCTTTCAAGGGCCAGCCGCGCGAAGTGACGGCGCAGGATTACGTCTACAGCTTGACGCGGTTGTATGACCCCAGCCTGAAGTCGCCGTGGCTGTTCTTGCTGGAAGACAAGCTGGTGGGCGATGCGGCCTTGAAAACCAAATTCAGCTACGACACGCCGATCGCCGGCTTGCAGGCGCTGGACAAATACACCTTGCGCATCCGCTTGAACGGTGTCGATCCGAACTTCCTGTTTTACCTGGCCATGCCGGCGACAGCCGTGGTGGCGCGCGAAGTGGCCGAGGCGTACCCGGCGGCAGGGCAGATCGGCAACCACCCCGTGGGCACGGGGCCGTTCCTCGTGAAGGAGTGGAAGCGCAGCGACAAGATCGTGCTGCAGGCCAACCCGACTTTCCGTGCCACCGTGTTCCATACGAATGCCAAGGCGTTGGCCGCCTTGCCGGTCGATGCGCGCGCCATCGCCACCGCGCTGGAAGGCCAGCGCTTGCCGCTGGTCGAGCGCATCGAGGTGCGCATCGTTGAGGAATATCAATCGCGCATGCTGGGTTTTTTGAAGGGCGAATTCGATTACCTGGAGCAAGTGCCGGAATCGATGACGGACATGGTGCTGGAAAACGGCGCGCTGAAACCGGCATTGGCCGCCAAGGGCTTGCAGCTGACGCGCTTTCCCGTGCTGCAAACGTATTACATGTGGATGAACATGGACGACCCCGTGCTGGGCGGCATGAGCAAGGACAAGCTGGCCCTGCGGCGCGCCATCGCCCTCAGCTACAACGGCCGCGAAGACATCGCGCTGCTGAAAAAAGGACTGGCCTTGCCGGCGCAGTCGCCGCTGCCGCCGAATGTGCTCGGCTACGACAAGCAGTACCGCAGCCCCGTCGGCTACGATCCCGCGCTGGCGCGCGCCTTGCTGGACCGCTTCGGCTACAAGATGGGCGCCGACGGTTTCCGCACGCAGCCGGACGGTACGCCCCTGATCTTGACCATGCATACGGAACCGAGCACGGTGGGACGCTTGCGCGATGAATTGTGGCGCCGCAACCTGAACGCCATCGGCGTGCGCGTGGAGTTTAAAAGCGACAAGAAGACGGAAATCATCAAGGCCTCGCGCCTGGGCAAGGTGCAGATGTTCGAGACCAACTGGATCGCCGACTTCCCCGACGGCGATAACTTTATGCAATTGTTGTACGGCGGCAACGTTGGCCGCGCCAACTATGCCCGCTTCAACTTGCCCGATTACAATAAACGCTATGAGGAGGCGCGCCTGCTATCCGATACGCCGCGCCGACGCAGTCTGTACTTCGACCTGTTTCAGCTGATCCACGCTTATACGCCGTGGGTGTTGCTGACGCATCCCATCTCTGCCGACCTGCAGCAACCGTGGCTAAAAAACTACAGGCGCCACCCCGTGGAATTCACGTCCTGGCGCTATCTGGACGTGGATAAAACCAGGGCTAGCCCCGCAGGCAAGTGACCATGTCGCTGAAAAGGGCATTCATTCCAAAAAGTTATGGTTAGGAAAGCATTTTTCATTGGCTGGGCCCGGATGCATCGCGCTACTCTGAAAATGAAAACAAATAAAGTCATGCGCAAATGTCATAAAAAAATGTACTGCGAGACAGACAGTTGCGACGTGAAAAAAACAGCCTGACTTGAGAACTCAAGTTTCGATTGCCCAAATAAAGGAGAGACCCGTGAAATTGAAGAAGCTAGCGCAATTGGTGGCATTGATGGGGGTGGTGGGACCGGTGATGGCACAGGAAGCGGCGGCGCCAGCGATGCAACGGGTCGAAGTGACGGGCAGCAGCATCAAGCGGGTGGCCAAGGAAGGCGCGTTGCCGGTGCAAGTCATCACCTTTGAGCAGATGGAAAAACAGGGCATCACGACGGCCGAGCAACTGGTGCGCACCCTGTCGGCGAATGGCACGGGTGCCGAGAACATGACTTCGGGCAATAACGTGTTCGGCGCCGACGCCGACCGTCTTGCCGGTGGCGCCTCGTTCGCCTCGCTGCGCGGGCTGGGGCCGGGCGCAACCTTGGTACTGCTGAACGGCCGCCGCGTGGCCACGCATGGTGCCAGTGGCCGTGCCGTCGACTTGAATTCGATCCCACTGGGCGCAATTTCACGCGTGGAAATCCTCAAGGATGGCGCCTCGGCCATCTACGGCACGGACGCCATCGGCGGCGTGATCAATTTCATTCTGAAAACCAATTACAGCGGCGTGGAAGCATCCGTTTCCACCAACGATACGCAGGCAGGCGGCGGCGCCACGCGCCGCGCTTCGCTGCTGGCCGGCACGGGCTCGCTGGAAGAGGACCGCTACAACATCATGGCCAGCCTGACCGTCGACAAGGCGCAGCGCCTGAACGGCAGCGACCGTTCCTTCGTCAACGGTTTCCAGCCGGGCCGCGGCCTGTCGCCCGACACCACGGGCACGCCGTTTGCCAACCAGGTGTCGGGACCGGGCACGGCACTGCAAATCCCCAATCCTGATCCTAAGGACCCGGCGAAGTTTATTGGCGGTTACACCTTGCCTGGCGACCCGACGGTGTATCTGCAAGCCAATCCCCTGAGCTTCCAGGGCAAGTGCGACAGCATCGCCGGCATGTCGCAGTACCAGACGGCACTGTGGAAAGACGTGACCTCGCCGCTGCGCACCAAATATTCGTGCGCCTACGACTATGGCGCCGACTATGTGCTGCAATTCCCTGTGGAACGGGTCAATTTCTTGTCGCGTGGAACTGTCCAGCTAGCGCCCGACCACCGCATGTTTGTCGAAGTGCTCGGTTCGCGCACCAAGGCCACGGCGATCCTGACGCCGATGCAGGTGCAGACGAGCATCGCCAACAAGGGCGTGTATCCGGTGGGCGGCGCGTATTACCAGGATTTGTCGGCCTATATTCCCACGTTCGACAATACCAAGCCGATTGCCTACAAATGGCGCGCCAATGAGATCGGTAACCGCACGCAGGAAAACACGACCGACAATGCCCGCGTGCTGCTGGGTTTTGAAGGCAACTTCGGCAAGTGGGATTACAAGACCGGCGTTTCCTACGCACAGAGCACCACCAAGACCAAGCTGACCGATGGCTATTCCTACACGGACAAGTTATATGCGGCCTTGGGGACAGGGATCATCAATCCCTGGGTGGGCGCAGGCCAAAGCCAGACGGAAGCGGCCAAGCAATTGATCGAATCGACCAAGTTCCGTGGTGACTTCCAGCACGGCAAGACGACCCTGACGCAGATCGACGGTTCCGTTTCGGGCGAACTGTTCCAGCTGCCGGCTGGTGCCGTGGCAATGGCCGCCGGCTTTGATTTGCGCCGCGAGGGCTACAGTTTTGAACAGGATGTCGATGCCAACCTGATTCTATTGGCGCCAGGAAATGCCGCCTTGAAGGATGTCAGCCGCAACGTCAAGGCCGTGTATGCCGAGTTGCTGGTACCCATCATGAAAGACCTGGAAATGCAACTGGCCGTGCGTCGTGACGATTACAGCCAGGTGGGCGCCACCACGAATCCCAAGATTGCCTTGCGTTACCAGCCAGCCGACTTCGTCCTGTTCCGCGCCTCGGCCAGCAAGGGCTTCCTGGCACCGAGTTTCGACCAGCTCTATTCAGGTGTATTGACGCAGGAATTGCCGAATGGTGTGAAAGATCCGGAAGGCTGTATCAAGCATCCCGGCGTGAAGGAATATTGCAGCATCGATCGTCTCAGCTACACGACGGGCGGCAACCTGAACCTGAAGCCGGAAACGTCGAAGCAGGGCAGCGTCGGTATCGTCATCGAACCGGTCAAGGGTTACTCCGCCTCGTTCGATTACTGGGCCATCAATACCCAGGACCAGCTCCTCAAACGCACGCCGCAAGTCGTGCTGGCCAATTACCAGGCGCTGAACCAGTACATCTTCCGCAAATCCGATGGCACCATCGATTATGTACAGGCGGGCTGGTTCAATGCGGGCGGCAGCCGCGTGCGCGGCCTGGACGTGAGCTTGCGCGGCGAAGGCAAGGTCCAGGACGTGAAATGGGCGGCAACCTTGGACGGCACGTATATGGACAGCTTCAAGTTTGCCGAATACAAGGGGCAAGAATACAAGGAGCTGGTTGGCAACTTCTACACGCGTGATTTGTACTTGCGCTGGAAACACAATGCCAGCTTCAGCGTATCGCGCGGCGACTGGAGCGGCTTGCTCGTGCAGAGTTTTGCTTCCGGCTACAAGGACCAGGTACCGAATGATGGCAAGGGGACGCCGCCACCAGGTTTCAAATCCGATGTGTCCAGTTACACGACGTACAGCTTGTCGGGCACCTACACGGGCTTCAAAAATACCACCATCACTGTGGGCATCCAGAACCTGTTCGACCGCGATCCACCGTTCACCGCGCACAACGTGGATGAAGTGGTGGGCGCCGGCTGGGACCCGCGCGTGGCCGACCCGCGCGGCCGTTCGCTGTCGTTCCAGCTGAAGTACAAGTTCATGTAAGGCGGCCATGCCGGCGGCGATCCCGCCGGCATGCTAACCTCGTGCGGCGGCGCCTGGCGTCGCCGTTTTTTATTCCAGGAAAGGGCCGCATGTCCAGTCAGACCAATCTCAGCCGGCGCCACTTCGGCGGCTTGCTGGCCGCCACCCTCGGGGCGGCAGGCACACCGGCATGGGCGGCGGCCGCGCAAGGGAAGGGAAAACGCATGCAACAGCAACACGCATTGATCAAACCGGCGCGCTTGCGCGACGGCGACCTGGTCGCCATCATCGCACCGGGCGGTTTTACGGATGAGGAGTCCATCGCCAAGGCCCAGCGCAATATCGAATCGCTGGGACTGCGCGCCAGCCTGGGTGCCAACATCCGCGCCGTGCACGGCAACTATGCGGGCACGGTGCAGCAGCGCCTGGACGACTTGCACGCCGCGTTCCGCGATCCGGACGTCAAGGCCGTGTGGGCCATCCGCGGCGGTTCCGGCTGCATTTCGCTGCTGGCGCTGCTCGACTATGGCTTGATCCAGCGCAACCCGAAAGTGCTGATCGGCTATTCCGACATCACGGCCTTGCACCTGGCCATCGCCAGCCAGACGGGCCTGGTAACGTTCCACGGCCCCGTGGCGTCATCCACGTTTTCCGACTACACGGTGACGCAGCTGCGCAATGTGCTGATGACGCCGCAAGACAGTTACACGATCCCGATGGCATTGGATAACCACCGCCGCGCGCAGACGCAGCCGAACTTCGCCATCCGCACCGTGCATGGCGGCCAGGCGACGGGGCGCTTGACGGGCGGCAACCTGTGCATGGTCAGCGCGCTGGCCGGCACGCCGTATGCGGCCGATTTCCGTGAACACATCCTTTTCCTCGAAGAAATCAATGAAGTGCCGTACCGCATCGACCGCATGCTGTGCCAGCTCGACCTGTCCGTGGGCTTCAACAAGGCGGCGGCATTGATGCTGGGCATCTTCGAGCATTGCGAGGCGGCCGAGGGAGACACGGCGCTGACCCTCGATGCCACCCTGGACCAGCATTTGCTGCCATTGAAGGTGCCGGCCGTCAGCGGCTATTCGTTTGGCCACATCCGCCACCAGTTCACGATACCGATGGGCATCCTTGCCACCCTGGATGCGGACCGGCAAACCTTGACCTTGCTGGAAGCCGCCGTGAGCTAGTCTGTTCGTTCGCGCACGGCACAGTACGGGGATAGTCAGTATGCTAGGGGCATGTGCGGCAAGGCATCGGGCCATGCCGGCATCCTTGAACGGTTTGCTCATGATCAACCGCCGCGCCAGCGCCTACATTTTGAGCCACCCGCTGGCCTTCGTGCTGCAGGTGCTGAAGGGCTTTCGCGCCAACCAGGGCTTGCTGTTGGCGGGCGCCGTCGCGTATTACTCGCTGCTGTCCATCGTGCCTTTGCTGATGCTGGTGGTGGTGGCCCTGTCGCACGTGATCGCGCAGGACGAATTGCTGCAGACAATCGGCCATTACCTGGAATGGCTGGTGCCCGGGCAATCGAAGGCCATCGTGGGCGAGATCGCGCATTTCCTCGACAACCGGGGCGTGATCGGCTGGCTCTTGCTGCTGACCATGCTGTTTTTCAGTTCGCTGGCGTTTACCGTGCTGGAAAACGCCATGAGCGTGATTTTCATTCACCGCGTGGCCATCCGCCGCCGCCATTTCCTCATTTCCGCCGTGTTGCCGTACTGCTACATCCTGTGCCTGGGCGTGGGCATCTTGCTGATCACCCTGGTGGCGGGCAGCTTGCAGGTGATGAGCGAGGAAAGCGTGCGCTTCTTGCGTCACGACTGGGGCCTGGAAGGCGTGTCCGGCGTGTTGCTGTATTTGCTGGGGCTGGTGGGTGAAATCCTCGTGCTCAGTTCGATCTACCTGGTCATGCCCGTCGGACGGCTGTCGATCACGCATGCGCTGATCGGCGGCGTGACGGCGGCCCTGCTGTGGGAAATCGCGCGCCATGTGCTGGTCTGGTATTTTTCCACCTTGTCGCAGGTCAATATCGTGTATGGCTCGATGACGACGGCCATCGTCGTCATGTTCAGCCTGGAAATCGGCGCCACCTTGCTGCTGCTGGGCGCGCAAGTGATTTCCGAGTACGAAAGGGTGGCGCGTGGCGGCGAGGAAGACAAGCCGCTGGCGCTAAGGACTTGATTTAAAAAGATTATTGCACTGCACAAAAAGCTGTGCTATACTCCGTTCAGTGATTGAGATTTGCTTGCAAATAGTCTCACTATCCAGGCTCAGCGCGGCGACCGACAGGTGTAATGTCGATGGCGTGACAGTGCGAAAGAGTGGATTTTTGTAATTCCGGATACGTTGGTCGATTTACACTTGGAGTCACCATGCAGATAGCATGGGAGTCCGAAAATCAGGATGCACTTTGCAGATAGCACTGGCGTCCATGACACGATTAAAGCATTGGTAATACATTGGAACAAAGCCTGCATATGTGCAGGCTTTTTTTTCGTCCATCGTTGGCGTATGGGGTCAGACCCTCGGCACCGCTAACGTAAAGCTCCGCGCCAACGCATGTGGGGGTCTGACCCCAGCCTTTGCCTGGGGTTAATCGTCCTCAACTTTACAAAGCCCGCGCAATCAAAATCTTCTGGATATCGCTGGTCCCCTCGTAAATCTGGCACACGCGCACGTCGCGGTAGATGCGCTCGACGGGGAAATCGGACACATAGCCGTAGCCGCCGTGCACCTGGATGGCGTCCGAGCAGACTTTTTCCGCCATTTCCGACGCGAACAGCTTGGCCATGGCCGCTTCCTTCAGGCAGGGCAGGCCCGCATCCTTCATGGCTGCCGCGTGACGGATCAGCTGGCGTGCCGCTTCGATCTGCGTCGCCATGTCGGCCAGGCGGAATTGCACGGCCTGGTGTTCATAGATGGGTTTGCCGAAGCTTTCACGGTCGCGCGCATAGCTCAGGGCCGCTTCGTACGCGGCGCGCGCCATGCCGACGGCTTGCGAGGCGATGCCGATGCGTCCGCCTTCCAGGCCGGACAGGGCGATCTTGTAGCCTTGTCCTTCTTCGCCGATCAGATTTTCCGCCGGGATGCGGCAATTCTCGAACAGGATTTGCGCCGTGTCCGACGAATGCTGGCCCATCTTCTGTTCCAGTCCCGCCACGATGTAGCCAGGCGTGTTCGTCGGCACCCAGAAGGCACTGATGCCGCGCTTGCCGGCCGCCTTGTCGGTCACGGCCATGACGATGGCCACGTCCGCATACTTGCCGCTGGTAATGAACTGCTTGGTGCCGTTGATCACGTAGTCATTGCCGTCGCGCGTCGCCGTCGTGCGCAGGGCCGACGCGTCGCTGCCCGTGTGTGGTTCCGTCAGGCAAAACGCGCCCAGCATGGTTCCTTGCGCCAGCGGACGCAGCCACTGTTCCTTTTGCGCATCGTTGGCGTACATCATGGCGATGCTGCACACGGGGCAATTGTTGACGGAAATGATGGTCGAAGTGCCGCCATCGCCGGCGGCGATTTCTTCCAGCACCAGGGCCAGGGATACGTAGTCGAGGCCGGCGCCACCCAGCGCTTCCGGCACGGCCACGCCAAAGGCGCCCAGCGCGGCCAGTTCCTGCAATTCTTCTTTCGGGAAATGATGTTCCTTGTCCCAGCGGGCCGCGTTGGGCGCCAGGCGCTCGCGCGAAAAACTGCGCAGCGCTTCCTGGATCATGGTCTGTTCTTCATTGAGTATCATGGGACGTCGTCTCGTTTGTTTTTATATGGTGTGGTGGAATTACCAGGCTATGGGCTTGCCATCGTAGTTGCGGAACACGGCCTTGTCCGTGGCCGGCAGGCTGGCCAGGGTGGCGCGGATGCCGGCAGCGCTTTCCTCGGGGGAAATATCGGCGCCGGCGCCGCCCATGTCCGTGCGCACCCAGCCCGGGTGGAAAGCCACGCAGCTGACGCCTTGCGGGCCATGCACGAGGGCAGTGTCGATCAGCACGGAATTCAGGGCCGCCTTGCTGGCGCGGTACAGCGAACCGGTGGGGTTGCCACGTTCGCTCAGGGAACCCATGTGCGAGGACAGCACGGCCAGCTTGCCTTTCGCGTTGGCCACCAGCGGCGCCAGGATGGGCAGCAGCCGCATGGCCGCCAGCACGTTCGTGTGCATGACGAGGTCGAAATCGGCTTGCGCGGGGAAACCGTCGTGGCGGGGGCCGTACACGCCCGCGTTGAGGATGGCCACGTCGAGCTTTTCATCGTCGAGTTTCCAGCCCAGGCCGGCACAGCCTTCCACGTCCGTCACGTCCAGCTGGTGCGCTTCCGCGCCCAGTTGCGCGAGGGCGTCGCAAGCTTCCGGTGTGCGGGCGGTGGCGATGACACGCCAGCCATCGTGACGGTATTGACGGACGATTTCGTGGCCGATGCCGCGCGAGGCGCCGATGATCAATGCGGTAGGCATATGTTTTCTCCCTGAAAATAAAATGAAAGGGCGCGCACCGTGAACTGCGGTGCGCGCCCGGGCTCAGGAAGAGCTTATACCAGTTCGATCGCCATCGCCGTCGCTTCGCCGCCGCCGATGCACAGGGCTGCCACGCCGCGCTTGCCGCCGGTTTTTTTCAGGGCGCCCAGCAGGGTGACGATGATGCGCGCGCCCGAGGCGCCGATCGGGTGGCCCAGCGCGCACGCACCGCCGTGGATGTTGATCTTGCTGTGTGGAATGTCGAGGTCGTGCATGGCGGCCATGGGCACGGCCGCGAACGCTTCATTGATCTCGAACAAGTCCACATTGCTGCTGCTCCAGCCCGTTTTCGCGTACAGTTTTTTCACCGCGCCGATAGGGGCCGTGGTGAATTCGTTCGGCGCCTGCGCATGCGTGGCGTGGCCGTGGATTTTCGCGATGACGGTGCAGCCGAGCTTTTTCGCCGTCGATTCGCGCATCAGCACGAGGGCCGCGGCGCCATCGTTGATCGACGAAGACGAGGCGGCCGTGATGGTGCCATCCTTCTTGAACGCTGCCTTCAAGGTCGGGATTTTTTCCAGGCGGGCTTTTTGCGGGCCTTCATCGATGCTGACGATGGTGTCGCCGCCGCGGCCGGAGACGGTCACGGGCACGATTTCCCATTCGAAACTGCCATCCTTGGTGGCCGCTTGCGCGCGTTTCACGGATTCGATGGCGAAGGCATCCTGCGCTTCGCGCGTGAAGTGATATTGGCTGGCGCACTCTTCGGCAAACGTGCCCATCGAGCGGGCGTTGCCCTTTTCATCGCGGCTGTAGGCGTCTTCCAGGCCATCCATCATCATGTGGTCATAGATCATGCCGTGGCCGATGCGGTAGCCGCCGCGCGCCTTCGGCACCAGGTAAGGGGCGTTGGTCATCGATTCCATGCCGCCCGCCACCACCACGTCGGCGCTGCCGGCGAGCAAGGTGTCATGCGCGAACATGGTCGTCTGCATGGCCGAGCCGCACATTTTCGACAGGGTCACGGCGCCCGTGGAATCGGGCAAGCCAGCCTTGCGCAAGGCTTGGCGCGCGGGCGCCTGGCCCTGGCCCGCCATCAGGCAATTGCCGAAAAACACGTGTTCCACGGCATCCGGCGCCACGCCGGCCCGTTCCACGGCGGCGCGGATGGCCACGGCGCCTAGGTCGCTGGCGGTGACGTTGGCAAAGTCGCCCTGGAAGGCGCCCATGGGGGTGCGCGCGGCACCGACGATTACGACTGGATCATTCATGTTGGATCTCCGGTTAGGGGTGGGGATGATGACTGCATACAAAAACGCAGGTGCTGCGGATAAGGGAAGACGTCCTCGATGTGGCCGTCTTCGATGCGCTGTTTGCGCGCCTGCCAATATTGCGCCGTCAGCAGGTCGGCATGGTGCTGCATGAAATAGGTGCGGATACGGGGATTGCCCAGCAGGAAGGTGCCGAATTGTTCGGGAAACACATCGTGCTTGCCGATGGGATACCAAGGTTCGGCCGACATTTCTTCTTCCTCCGTGCGCGCCTGGGGAATGACGCGGAACTGGCAATCGGTGATGTACTCGATTTCATCGTAATCGTAAAAAACGACACGTTGATGACGCGTGACGCCAAAATTTTTATACAGCATGTCGCCCGGAAAGATATTCGCCGCCACCAATTCCTTGATGGCGTTGCCGTACTCGACGATGGCGTGTTCGACCAGGTCGTCGCGGCCTTCCTTCTCGGCATTGCTCAGCCACATGTTCAGCGGCACCATGCGCCGCTCGATGTACAGGTGGCGGATGATGATCTGCTCGCGGTCTTCTTCGATCAGCGAGGGGGCGAACTGTTTCAGCTCGGCCAGCAATTCCTCGGCAAAACGGGCGCGGGGAAAGGCCACGTTGGAATACTCGAGCGTGTCGGCCATGCGGCCCACCCGGTCGTGGTGTTTCACCAGCAAGTATTTTTGCTGGACTTGCGCGCGCGTGGTTTCCTTGGGCGGCGGGAAAAAATCCTTGATCACCTTGAAGACATACGGAAACGACGGCAGGGCAAACACGAGCATCACCAGGCCGCGGATGCCGGGCGCGCTTTCGAAGTGGTCCGACGAGTGCTTCAAATGCTGCAGGTAGTCGCGGTAAAACAGCGTCTTGCCCTGTTTTTGCAAGCCCAGTATCGTATAAATCTCACTGCGCGGCTTGCGCGGGAGCAAACTTCGGAGAAATTGCACGTAGGCCGACGGCACTTCCATATCGACCAGGAAATATGCGCGCGTAAACGAAAACAGCACGGCGATCTGTTGTTGCTCGAACAGCACGGTGTCGAGCACCAGCTTGCCGTGACGGTTGTGCAGGATGGGCACGACAAACGGGTATTCGCGGTTGCCGTTGATGCCCTTGCCGACCAGATAGGCGCCCTTGTTGCGGTAGAACAAACTGGTCAAGACCTGGATCTGGTGGTTCGGTTCGATCCTGTCGCCGCCGAACAGCTGCTGCAGCCGCGCTTCCACCTGGGCCACGTCACGCTCGAGGTTGGCAAATGCGCAGTCCAGCTGGAAGTGCGTCAGCATGCGCGTCAGGGTGTGGCGCAAGCCGTCCTTGCCCGGGTAATACACGCGGTAGGTGGGGACCGGGTCTTGCGTGTCGATGTATTCCGTGGACACGACGGGACGCACGAAAATATAGTCGTTATTGAAATACGTGCGGTGCAGGATGTTGCAGCAGACGGAATTGAAGAAGGTTTCCGCCAGTTCCGGCTGCTTGTGTTCCGTCAGCATGCCGATGTAGTGCAGCTTGAGTTCGCGCCACACTTCATCGCTCAACTCCGACTCTTCGTACTCATCTTCGAGCATCTGCACGCATTCCTGCACGCGCTTGTCATAAAAGTCGATGCGTTCGCGGGCCGCCGTCTGTGCCGCGGCCCAGGCGCCTTGCTCGAAATACTGCTTGGCTTGCTGGCTGGTTTCGCGGAACAGGCGGTAATGCTTGTCGAAGCCGTCGCGGATGGTGCGCGCGATATCGAATGCAATCTGGGAAGAGAGCAATTTGGGGAAGGCAATGTGCGTCATAGCTGTGCTCGCATAAATAGCTCTTCACCCAGTCGATCGCCGCGCGCCCGTGCTTACTTGGTTTCCGCAAACAGTTCGCGGCCTATCAGCATGCGGCGGATTTCGCTGGTCCCGGCGCCGATTTCGTACAGCTTGGCATCGCGCCACAGGCGGCCGGCCGGGAATTCGTTGATGTAGCCGTTGCCGCCCAAGGCCTGGATCGCTTCGCCCGCCATCCACGTCGCCTTTTCCGCACTATACAGAATGGCGCCGGCCGCATCCTTGCGCAACTGGCGCACGGCTTCCGGCGTGGTGGCGCGGTCGCACGCCTGGCCCACGGCATACACGTAGGCCTTGCACGCCATCATGGTCGAATACATATCGGCCAGTTTGCCCTGCATCAATTGGAATTCGCCGATGGGTTGGCCGAATTGCTTGCGGTCATGCACGTAAGGCACGACCAGGTCCATGCAAGCCTGCATGATGCCCAGCGGGCCGCCGGACAGCACGGTGCGCTCGAAGTCGAGGCCCGACATCAGCACGTTGACGCCCTTGCCCAGGCCTCCCAGCACGTTTTCGGCCGGCACTTCGCAATCCTGGAACACCAGTTCGCCCGTGTGCGAGCCGCGCATGCCCAGCTTGTCGAGCTTTTGCGCGATGGAAAAGCCCTTGAAATTCTTTTCGATCAGGAACGCCGTCATGCCGCGCGGACCCGCTTCCAGGTCGTTTTTCGCGTACACCACCAGCACGTCCGCGTCGGGGCCGTTGGTGATCCACATCTTGGTGCCGTTCAAGACCCAGCGGTCGCCCTTGAAGTCGGCGCGCAGCTTCATGCTGACGACGTCCGAACCCGCGTTCGGTTCCGACATGGCCAGCGCGCCGATGTGTTCGCCCGTGATCAGCTTCGGCAGGTACTTGGCCTTTTGTTCAGCCGTGCCGTTGCGCTTGATCTGGTTCACGCACAGGTTCGAGTGGGCGCCGTAGGACAGGCCGACGGAAGCCGAGGCGCGCGAGATCTCTTCCATGGCGATGATGTGCGCCAGGTAACCCATGCCGGCGCCGCCGTATTCTTCGCTGACGGTAATGCCGAGCAAGCCCATGTCGCCCATCTTGCGCCACAGGTCCATGGGGAACTGGTCGGTGCGGTCGATCTCGGCCGCGCGCGGCGCGATTTCGGCGGCGGCAAATTGTTGGATCGCTTCGCGCAGCGAGGCGATGTCTTCGCCGTGGTCAAAGGTCAAGCCTGGGAGATGGAGCATGTCGTCCTCGTCGTTATAAGTGTGGCGGTCATGGATGCCGGGTCAGTGAAGCTATGATACTCAGTTGTGACGTTTACGTAAACGTAAAGCGATGCGCGTGCGGCCAGCGCCGCCGCATCGCTGCCTAGCTGGTTTGCGCCGGATCCAGGTTCAAGTCCGCCAGCATGTGCGCGCAAGCGTCTTCATGCGCGCTGATTTCCGCCAGCGCCATTTCGATATCGATGCGCTGCTGCTCCAGGGTTTGCCGGTGCTGCGCCAGCACGCCCAGGAAGCGGTCCATCTGCGCGCGCGTGTCTTTCGGCGACTCGTACATGTCGACCAGGCTCTTGATCTCGGACAGCGCCAGGCCCAGGCGCTTGCCGCGCAAGGTCAGTTTCAATCGGGTGCGGTCGCGCGGCGTGTAGACGCGGCTGCGCCCGCCCGCGCCTTCGCGTTTCGGACTGAGCAAGCCCTGGTCTTCATAGAAGCGGATGGCGCGCGCCGTGATGTCGAATTCCCGCGCCAGTTCGGTAATGGTATAGGTCGTCATTGCTGCGGGCGGTGTCGGTTGCATGGGTGGTCGGTCGCTGGATGGGTGCTGCGGGGTAATGGGTGGCAAAGTGCCGTTTACGTCAACGTCAATACTATTGTAGCGTGCCCTGCCCGTGCTGCAACAAAGAAAAAAGAGGACGTAGACAGGGGAATTTGGCGAATAAGGCAACAGTTACTGAAAATAAATTGATTCTTCTGGCGCAAACGCGCTTAAGATCGAGAGTTGGTGGCCAAGATGACACCAAAAAGAGCTTTCCTGGCATAACAGCGACATTCTTTTCGCTGCGATGGCAGTAAAATTTTTCGGGCGCAGATTCTTTCCAACCGGCACGATCAAAAAACAACGTTTCGCTCTGAGCACGTTGTTCGAATCGTTTCCATGTTGGAAACAAAATGGCCCTTCTGAAAACTTTGTCTACAAGAAATTGTATGACATGGGCATTGCGTACATCGGTAGAGGAGGGCATTATCCGATACCGTACGTTGTAATGCCAAACCGAGGCTTTGAATCGTGCTGCAGTGCGAAAATCAAGGCCAGCCGCGAATTTGACCCGAAGCCACGCAGAATCACAAGAGAAAATTCGGCCCACTTTTCTACCCGGAAAGCCCGGCCGGAGTGTTAATTGTTAATTGATACTCTTTTCAAATGTAACATTCTGTATGGTCATTCAAGAAACTGACTTTCATGTTACAACATGAAATAGTACACCTATGAATTCTTCTAACGAACGCGAAAGCTTCAGCCAGCGACTTCAGTTGGCTCTCAAAAACGCCCATTATTCTCCAGACAGCCCGACCAGACTGGCCCGGGAATTCAATATCCGTTTCGACGGGCGCCCGATTACCGTGCATGCAGCTAGGAAATGGTTAGTAGGTGAAGCAATTCCGACGCAAGAGAAATTGCGCATGATTGCCCAATGGTTGGGCGTTCCGGCGGAATGGTTGCGTTTTGGCGGCCCGGAAAGCGCCACGCCGAATGGCGAAGCGGGCAGCGCTTTGTCGCGGTTTGAGTCCGCCGATGTGAAATTAATTGCCGATTTGCAAAGATTAGATGAACATCATCGTCAAATCGCGCGAGAATTTATTCGCATGCTGGTCAGAGTCAACTACCAAAAGTAAGCATTCAGGCCATCCCCGGCCGGCGTCGTCCGCCTTTCGCTGGCGGCGCTCTTCCTGTCCTTTTATTTGCGCAACGTCATACTGGAGACATGATTTTGTCGCACAATAAGACCTCGCATGTTGCGCTGCAGCGGAATTATTTGACAATAATCCCGCGCGCAGCGGCGCAGCGGCCAATACCAGCGCATAATCACATCAGAAGCAGCCAGTTCATCCACTACGGAGCCGAGCATTTGAGCCGTCTTATGAAAAGTAACTACAGCAATACCGCGCAGCTGAAGGACTTGATGACCGTGCCCCCCATGACTGCCGCGCAACATGCGGAAGTGATGCGCAAACGGATCGCCCACCGCAGGATGGTTGAAGAAGCCAGGGATTTGAAGCAGGCCAGTGCCCACCAGTTCGACAAGCGGTGAGTGAGGATGCCTGACCAAAGCTACTGCGCGTCGCGCTTTGCGGCCGGCGATGCTCACCGTGCTTCAGCACGGTTGCGCTTCTCGGCCGCAAATCACTGCCGCTCGCTACGCTTTTGTCAGGCATCGTGACGTGCGTAGTTGGTGATGTAGTTTGTTAGTCGTTTGTTGCTGACTGGTCTGGGGTTTTCAAGCCATTCCAGCGCGGTGCCAGGCCGTGCTCGATGCCCAGCAGGTCGATGACGCGCGCGACCGTATGGTCAACCATCTCCGCAATGCTTTGCGGGTGGTGATAAAAGCTGGGTAGTGGGGGAAAGATGATGCCGCCCATTTCCGTCACGGCCGTCATATTGCGCAGGTGCGCCAGGTTGAACGGCGTTTCGCGCACCATCAAAATCAGGCGGCGGCGCTCCTTGAGCACCACATCGGCTGCCCGCGTGATCAAATTATCCGACAGGCCATGGGCCACGGCCGCCAGGGTCTTCATCGAGCACGGCGCGACGACCATGCCATTCGATTGAAACGAGCCGCTGGCGATGCTTGCGCCGATATCGCGCAGCTTGTGCACCACGTGCGCCTGCGCTTCGATGTCCTTGCGCCCCACGCCCGTTTCCTGGTGCAGGGTCAATACGGCTGCATCCGACAAGACCAGATGCGTCTCGACGCCGGGGATGGCGCCGAGCAATTGCAGCAGCCGCAAGCCATACACGGCGCCCGTGGCGCCCGTGATGGCCACGACGATACGGCGCGGCTGCTGCTGTTGACTATCAGGCATCGAGCAGGGACTTCAGTTCGCCCGATTCAAACATTTCATTCATGATATCGGAACCACCGATGAACTCGCCTTTGACATACAGTTGCGGAATGGTTGGCCAGTTCGAGTAATCCTTGATGCCTTGGCGCACTTCCGGGTCATCCAGCACGTTGACGGTAGCGATGTTTTCCACGCCGCATGCTTTCAGGATCTGGATGGCGCGGCCGGAAAAGCCGCACTGCGGGAACTGGGCCGTGCCCTTCATGAACAGCACGACTGGCGTGTTCGTCACGGTTTCTTTGATCCAGGTTTGTACGTCGCTCATAGCTGCCTCTGATGGGTAAATAAATAGATGCCGTCATTTTATAAGAAAACGCCGGCACGGGTATGCGCTCAAGTCATAAATCGGGCAAGTCAGCCACGCTGGCGCTCGTTGCTATTGATAACTGCTTGCCCAGGCACACCGATTGTGCCGCGCCCACGTATTTGCCCCAGGCCACGACGGGTGCATAGCCGTGTTTGGCATAAAACGCCACCGCGCGGGTATTCGCCACGCGCGTGGACAGGTGCAGCTGCGCATAGCGGAAGCAGCGCGCCTGCGCCTCCACATGGGCCAGCAGGGCCGCGCCCACGCCACCTTGGCCGGGGCGCGCATACATGCGCTTGAGTTCTGCCGTGGCGCCGTCCGCCTCGCCCAGCGGGCGCAGGGCGGCGCAGCCCAGCAGGTCACCGGCGGCGTTGCGGGCCACGTAAAAGCCGCTGCGCGGCGTGGCCGCTTCGGCATCGAAGGAAGAACGGCCGCTGTCACCATTGATGCGCAGCAATGCGTTCGACAATTCGTCGAGCAGCAGCTGGGCATCCGGGCCGGCCGCATCCGCCGCCAGGATGGTGATACCCTGCCTGGCGGCCACGAACTTAACCGCGCAGCTTGGCGAACGCGGCGGCCATGCTGCCGGCCGGTTCCGGTGCGTTGCGCGACTGCGACTGGTGCTGCGCCATGCTGCGGCGGTCGTTGCGGTCGCCACGCTGTTCCGGCTTGCTGCCCGCCTGCGGCGCGCTATCCGTCAAACGCATGGTCAGCGCGATGCGCTTGCGCTTCTCGTCCACTTCCAGCACCTTCACGCGCACGACTTGTCCAGCCTTCACCACCGTGTGCGGGTCTTTCACAAACGTGTTCGACAGGGCCGAGATGTGCACGAGGCCATCCTGGTGCACGCCGATGTCGACGAAGGCGCCAAAGGCGGCCACGTTGGTGACCACGCCCTCAAGGATCATGTCCGGGCGCAAGTCGCGGATTTCTTCCACGCCTTCCTTGAAGGTGGCGGTGGTAAATTCCGGACGCGGATCGCGGCCCGGCTTTTCCAGTTCCTTCAAGATATCGGAAATGGTCGGCACGCCGAAGGTTTCATCCGCATACTTGGCGGGGCTGAGTGTTTTCAGCAGGGCCGTTTCGCCGATGACGGCCTTGATATCCTTCTTGATATCGGCCAGGATTTTTTCCACCAGCGGGTACGATTCCGGGTGGACGGCCGAGGCGTCCAGCGGATTCTCGCCGCCCATCACGCGCAGGAAGCCCGCTGCCTGTTCGTAGGTCTTGTCGCCCAGGCGCGGCACGGCTTTCAAGGCCGCGCGCGAGGTGAACGCGCCCTTCATGTCGCGGTAGGTGACGATGCTTTGCGCCACGCTGGCCGACAGGCCGGAGACGCGCGCCAGCAGCGGTGCCGACGCCGTGTTCACGTCCACGCCGACGGCGTTCACGCAATCTTCCACCACGGCATCGAGCGAACGGGCCAGCTGGCTTTGACTCACGTCATGCTGGTATTGGCCCACGCCGATGGATTTCGGGTCGATTTTCACCAGTTCGGCCAGCGGGTCTTGCAGGCGGCGCGCGATCGACACGGCGCCGCGAAGGGACACATCCATGTCCGGCAACTCTTTCGAAGCGAACTCGGACGCCGAATACACCGACGCGCCCGCTTCCGAGACGACGATCTTCGTCATCTTCGCTTCCGGATGCTGCTTGATCAAATCCTGCGCCAGCTTGTCCGTCTCGCGCGAGGCGGTGCCGTTGCCGATGGAAATCAGGGACACATTGTGCTTGGCGGCCAGGCGGCCCAGGGTGTGCAGGGAGCCGTCCCAGTCGTTTTTCGGCTGGTGCGGGTAGATCACGGCCGTGTCGACCACTTTGCCCGTGGCATCGACCACGGCGACCTTGACGCCCGTGCGCAAGCCCGGGTCCAGGCCCATGGTGGCGCGCTGGCCGGCCGGCGCGGCCAGCAGCAGCGCTTTCAGGTTGGTGGCGAAGACATTGATGGCGTCGAGTTCCGAGCGTTCGCGCAGCGCGCCCATCAGTTCCGTTTCCAGGTGCATGAAGCTTTTCACGCGCCAGGTCCAGCGCGCCGTGTCAAGCAACCATTTGTCGGCTGGACGGCCGAGGCTCTTGATGCCGAAGCGGGCGGCGATGCGGCCTTCGCACGGGTTGTGCGGCGCATCCCATTTCGGTTTTTCCGCTTCCGTATCCAGGCGCAGGGTGACGTCGAGGATGCCCTCGCGGCGGCCGCGCAGCAGCGCCAGCGCGCGGTGAGACGGCACTGTGGAAATGGTTTCCGAGTAATCGAAATAATCGGCGAATTTTTCGCCTTCGTCCTGCTTGCCTTCCACCACTTTCGATTCGACGATGCCGTGTTCCTGCACGTATTCGCGCAAGGTTTGCAGCAGCGTTGCATCTTCGGCGAAACGCTCCATCAGGATCTGGCGCGCGCCGTCGAGGGCCGCCTTGGTGTCCGCCACGCCCGGGTTGTTGCCATCGGCACTCGTGAACGCTTCGCGCAGGAACTTGCCCGCTTCCATTTCCGGCGTCAGTTCCGGATTGTCCAGCAAGCCGTCGGCCAGCGGCATCAAGCCCGCTTCGATGGCGATCTGCGCCTTCGTGCGGCGCTTTTGCTTGTATGGCAGATACAAGTCTTCCAGGCGCGTCTTGTCTTCCGCGTGCATGACGGCGTCCAGCAGCTCGGGCGTCATCTTGTTCTGTTCCGTGATCGAGGCCACGATGGCGGCGCGCCGCTCTTCCAGCTCGCGCAGATAGCGCAAGCGCTCTTCGAGCAGGCGCAGCTGGATATCGTCGAGGCCGCCGGTCGCTTCCTTGCGGTAACGGGCGATGAAGGGCACGGTGGCGCCTTCGTCGAGCAGTTCGATGGCGGCGGCAACCTGCACCGGTTTGGCGGCAAGTTCAAGGGCAAGACGTTGTTCGATAGTGGGCAGCATGGTTGTTTCCAGAGCGATCAAGCCTGGAATGATACGCAATCGGCGCGATTGCGCAATCTTGACAGCGCAAATGGACTGTGCGTTGACAACAGCGTCAGCGGGCCGGCAGCAGCGGGCTGGCGGGCGTCGGCGGCGGCGGGCGCTGCGGCGTGACGGATTTGCCAAAGGCATTGCCCATGCGGTGTTCGAGGGCGGCGCGGTTGTACAGGCCCAGCTGGTTCGACGGGCGCTGCACGATCGCTTCCGCGCCGGACAGGGCGGGCGGCTGCCGGTTCACGGTGTTGCTATCCGGCAATAATTTTTCATTCAAGCAAGACATCGATTGCGCGCGCTTGCCATTGACTTCCACTTCCACGCAACCCTTCTCGGGCGCGGCCGCCTTCACGACGACGGTGTGCTCGTCCGCCTGCGCGGGCAGGGCGGCGCAGGCCAGCAGCAATAGTGATAACAGGCGTGCCATGGCGGCTCCCGCAGTGGTGGATCAGGCGTTCAGCATAGCAAGATCATATGTCGCGGCGATGACACAGGCCGGCATGCGGGCCGATGCCATGTCATGCAGTTGTCATTTTATGAAGCTACCATCTTGCCATTCTGCAGACAACATTGCAGTCAAGACACTTCATGAGCAGGATTTTTCGTTGATTCCCCTGGAAAATGACACTAAGCCACCGCCGCGCCGCAACGGGCAATGCCCTGTCCGCCTGCTTGCTGATGACATTCATGACATTGATGACATTCGTGCGGCCGGCTGCGGGCGCGGACGGTGCTGACGCCAGCGCGCACGCGACCCTGCGCTTCGACTTGCCCGCCCAGCCGCTCGATGCGGCCCTGGTGGCGTTCGGCGAAGTGACCGGGTATTCCGTGCTCGTCAGCAGCCAGCTGGCGGCCGGTCGCGTGGCAGCGCCCGTGCGCGGCGACTACACGCCGGCCGAAGCGCTGCAGCGCTTGCTGGCAGGCACGCAGCTGGGCGCGCGCTTCAGCGGCAGCAACGCGTTTACCTTGCTGGCGCTGGCCGACGCCCCCGTGGCGCCGGCGCCCGTGCCGGCCGAGGCCGCTCCTGCCGCGCTACCGTTGCAAGGCTATGCGGCCATCCTGCAGCGCTCGCTCACGCGCGCCCTGTGCCGCTTGCATCCGGACGCCTTCGGTCGCTACCGCCTGGCTTTCCAGCTGTGGCTCGATGAGCGGGGCAAGGTGCGCGCCGTACACGTGCTGGAACCGAGCGGCGTGGAACAGCGCGACCGCGCCGTGCTGCAGCGTTTGCGCAGCCTGCTGATGGATGGCGCGCCACCGGCGGGCTTGCCGCAGCCGCTGACGATTTTATTGACGCCGCGGCCCGATCCGGATGCCGATTGCGCGCCCTACCTGCTGGCCGGGGCGCCCTGACCATGCCGGAATTGCTCAAAACCACCTTGCGCAAGCTGTTCCTGGAACGCTACGGACAGTTTCGCCGCCACTTGCAGCGCCGCCTGGGCTCGGAAGACCTGGCCAATGACGCGCTGCATGAAACGTATCTGCGGGTCGAACGGATGAATGCGCCCGAGGCCATCAGCTACCCGTCCGCCTATTTGATGCGTATCGCCATCAACATTGCGGAAGATCAACGTCGCGACAATGCGCGTCTGCTCAGCTTGCCCGATATCGACGACCTGTACGAGATGGCCGACGAGCTGGCCGACCCGGCCCGCACCTTCAGCGCGCGCGCCGAGCTGGAAGAACTGGAACGGGCCTTGCAGGAGTTGCCGAAACGCCGGCGCGCCATCGTCATCGCCGCCCGCGTCGACCAGTTGCCGCACCGCGATATCGCCGAGCGCTTCGGCATTTCCGCCCGCACGGTGGAGAAGGAATTGCGCGCCGGCCTGGAACATTGCTGCGAGCGCATGGGACGCGATTTCATTCAGCGCTTCGGTCCCGGCGCGGGAAAAACGTCTAAACATCATGACTGAACAAGCGGAAGACGACATGAGTGTCATCCAGAAGGAAGCGCAGGCGTGGGTCGTGCGCCTGGCCTCGGGCCAGGTCAGCGAGCGCGATGCGCAAGTGTTTCGCCACTGGTGTGCGCGCAGCCGCAAGCATGCCAACGCGTTTGCCGAGGCGCGCGCCGTGTGGGGCGCCATGGCGCCGGCCGCGCGCGCCGTCAAGCGGGCGCAGGCGCCTGTCAACACGGCGCGGCGCGCCTGGCTCGGCGGCGCCGTGGCCGCCTCGCTGGGCTTGCTGGTGCTGCGCCCGCCCATGGACCTGTGGCCGGCCGTCGCGGGTCTTGCCGCCGACTACGCCACGGGCACGGGCGAACAGCGCGAAGTGGCGCTCGATGGCGGCGTGCTGGTGCAGATGAATACGCAGACGCGCCTCGACGCGGCGCCCGTGCAGGACGGCGCCGCGGCGCTGGTGCTGCTGGCGGGCGAGGCGGAATTCCAGGCCGGCTTGCGCGGCGCGGCGCGGGTGCGCGTGCAGGCGGGCGACGGCACCGTGTCGGCCGGCAGCGCCCGTTTCAATATCCGCCTGTTCGGCCAGGAAGTGTGCGTGACGTGCCTGGCGGGCCGCCTGCGCGTGGCGCAGGCTGGCAACGATGCGGAACTGGCGGCCGGCCAGCAGCTGCGCTACCGGCCCGAGCATTTCGGCATCGCCCGCGCGGTGGCCAGGGGCGACGTCAGCGCGTGGCGCCAGCGCTTGCTGGTATTCAAGCAAAGCACCCTGGCCGAGGTGGTGGACGAGGTGAACCGCTACCGTCCCGGCAAGCTGATCCTCAATGGCGACGCCTTGAAACTCACGCGCGTGCAAGCGAGCTTTTCGCTCGACCGTCTCGACGACGTGATCGCCCTGATCCAGGACGCGTATGGCGCGCGCGTGACGCGGCTGCCGGGTGGCATCGTGTTGTTTGGCTAGCGATGCACGCCGATGGCATGCCGCCAATTATGACATTTTCATGACCTTTTGCAGTCCCGGACCTTGTTCCCTGTCAATGCTGCTGGAAGCCGCGAATCAGTGCCTGCCGCCCGCCCCCGTGCGTGCCGCGCGCCGCCTCGCGATATCGGTCAGCAACGGAACATGAAAAGGGAATGTCGCCATGCAGCGAAGCAAGTCGGTCACGAAACACGCATCCTCCTCCGCCATGGCGGGCAACCGGACCGGGCGCCCCGTGCGCCTGAAACCGCTGGCGCTGGCCATCGCCGTGCTGCTGCAGGCGGGCGGCGCGCAGGCGCAGCAGCCGTTCAGCGGCGCCTGGTTTGCCGGCAAGGGTGCGCAGCAGGGCACGGCCGCCAGCACGGGACGCTTGCCGAATGGCCAGCCAGCCACCTCGCTGAACAATCCTTTGCTGCAGCAGCAGAAGGCGGAAGGCAAGCTGCAGCAATCACTGAATAACCTGTTGCTGGCCGCGCGCGGCATCGCCGCCGAGCAGGCGGTGCAGGCAGCCGCGCGCCAGGCGGCGCTGGCGGCGGGCGGCGCTCCCGATGGCCTGGTCAAGGGCGGCTTGCAGGTCGACAGCAACAGCCTGACGGCCGGCTGGCTCAACGCCCAGGGACCGGTGCAGACCCAGGCCGACGGCAAGACCGTCGTGAAGGTCGTGCAGACGGACGACAAGGCGATACTGAACTGGGAAAGTTTTAACGTCGGTAAGAACACCACCCTGCAATTCGACCAGAAATCGAACTGGTCCGTATTGAACCGGGTCAATGATCCGCTGGCGCGCCCCAGCCAGATCCAGGGCCAGATCAAGGCCGATGGCACGGTGATGATCGTCAACCGCAACGGCATCGTGTTTACGGGCAGCAGCCAGGTCGATACGCGCAATCTGGCGGCCGCCGCCATGGGCATGAGCGACAGCCAGTTCAAGAGCGGCCTGTACGGCAAGGCGCAGGGCACGGGCGCCGTGCCGACCTTTGCGAATGACTTGTTGCTGGACCAGAATACCTTCAAGCATGGCAAGGCCGAGGCCGATGTCGTCGTCGCCGCCGGCGCGCGCATCGACACGCGCAAGCCGCAGACGGTGACGGAAGGCGGCGGCTATGTGCTGCTGGCCGGCCGCGGCGTCGACAATGCGGGCGCCATCACCACGCCGAACGGCCAGACCACGCTGGCCGCCGGCGACGCCATCGTCGTGCGCCCGGGCCAGGGCACGGACAAGAACCAGTATTCGAGCACGCGCGGCAATGAAGTCGGGATGCTGCGCGCGGCCGGCAGCGACGCCGGCGCCGTCGTCAACAGCGGCTTGATCCAGTCGGCCGGCGGCGACATCACGCTGAGCGGCAACACGCTGCGCCAGGACGGCGTGCTGCTGTCGAGCACCTCCGTCAACGGACGCGGCGCCATCCACCTGGCGGCGGCGGGCGACGACGCCAAGGTCACCATGGGCCGCGGCAGCGTCAGCGCCATTGTTATCGACGATAACGGCGCCACGGCGCTCGATGTGCAGCGCGACACCCTGCTGAAAGACACGGGCAAGGGAACGGACACGCCGCTGGACCGGCGCGACCAGTCGCTGGTGCGCATCGTTTCGGCCGGCAACGTGGAGTTCGAAGGCGATTCGCTGACCCTCGCCACGGGCGGCCAGGTGCTGGTCGACGCGGCCCGCCGCAGCCACGTGGCGCGCGACGCCGCCATCGACGTCTCCGGCGCCGTCGGCGTGAAGGTCGACATGAGCAGCAACAATGTGCTGATCAACGTGCAGGGCAACGAGCAGCGCGACGCGCCCGGCAGCCGCGACGCCAAATACCTGAACAACAGCGATGTGTGGGTCGACCGCCGCGACCTGGTGCTGGTGCCGGCCGGCACGAATGGCTATGCCACGGACCGCTGGTACACGGCCGGCGGCTTGCTGGAAGTGAGCGGCTACCTGAACACCAGCGGCCACGGCATCGGTGAATGGGCGGCCCAGGGCGGCACTGTCGGCTTTGGCGGCGGCGAAGTGGTGACGCAGGCCGGTTCGCGCATCAATATCGCCGGCGGCTCGCTGGACGTGCAGACGGGCATGGTCAAGCAGACGTGGCTGAAGGGCGCCGATGGCGCGATGTACAAGCTCAGCACGGCGCCGGGCGACAATCTGTACACGGGTCTGTACCGCGGCTATGAAAGCACGCATGCGCGCTGGGGCGCGAATACGACGGAAACCTATGCGAATGCCCTGATCGGCCCGCGCGAACGCCTGGAAAACGGCTATACGGTGGGCCGCGATGCGGGCCGCGTGATCGTTTCCACGGGCGCGGCCGTGCTGGAAGGCGATATCGACACGTCCGTGTTCCAGGGCGAGCGCCAGCAGCGCAAGCGCGATGACGGCGTGGATGGCTACAAGCAGGCGCAGACGGCGGCGGCGCGCGCTGGCCAACTGATCGTCGGCAAAATGACACCCGTCTTCGATACCAAGACGGGCCAGATGCGCGACAGCCCGCAAGCCGTGCTGGACAAGGTGCAAATCGGCAAGGTAGCCGGCATCGCCGATGGCCAGCTGCTGGACGCCGCCTTGCCGGCCGCGCGCAGCCAGACCTTGCAGCTCGACGCCGACTGGCTCAACGGGCTGGAATTGGGCGTGCTGAATATCTATGCCTACGACAAGCTCGACGTCAATGCCGACGTGCGCGTGGCCGATGGCGGCGACATCGCCCTGCACGCCACCGACGTGGCGCTGAAAGCGAACGTGAGCGCGCGCGGCGGCAGCATCGCCGCCGGCGACATCGTCTCGCGCTACCTGGCGAATGCGGGCGCGGTATGGGCCGATGGCAAGCTCGTGCCGGACAACCGTCCCACGGGCACGGCCGGCGTGCGCGTGGCGCCCGGCGTGCGCCTCGATGCGCGCGGCCTGTGGAGCAACCTGGAACTCGATCCCGGCGCCGGCGCCGGTTTGCCGTATATCAATGGCGGCAAGGTCAGCCTGAAAAGCTCGGGCGGCATCGACCTGACGGGCGGCAGCGTCATCGACGTCTCGTCCGGCGCGGCCCTGATGGGCAACGGCAGCCTGCAGGGCGGGCGCGGCGGCGACATCACCCTGGCGGTCGATCTGCCGACGGAGAAGGCGCCGACGGGCGCCATGCTCAAGCTCGATGGCGAATTGCGCGGCCATGGCGTGAAAGGCGGCGGACGCCTGGTGATCGACAGCGGCGCGGCCGTCAGCATCGGCGGCCAGCTGCTCGAAGGCGATGTGTTGCCAGGCGGCAGCAGTTCGCCGTTGGCCCTGCGCCTGGCCGATGAATTGCTGATCGCCAAGGGCGAGACGATTCCCCTGGCTTTCACCTTGACCACCAGCGTGATCAAGCCGGGCCAGGCCTTGAGCAAACCCGTGGTGGTGGATGTGTCGGTGCAAAAACCGCTGGTGCTGGGGGCCGACCTGCTGTTGCCGCCTGGCGCGCACGTCGTCATCAACAACGCGACGTATGTATGGGAGGGTTCCATCGTGCCAGCCGGCAGCGTGCTGACGGTCATCAATGGCCTGAATGCCGGCTTCGTGGTGTCGGCGGCGGCCTTTCCGCAGGGCTTGCCTATCGTACCGGTGACGACGAAGTACGCGGCGGGCAGCATCGCCACCGAAGAATTGCGCGCGCCGCCTGGTCTGGTGCTGCCGGCCGGCATGGTGCTGGGGCGCGACGCGGCCGTCAAGCCGCTGCTGGCGCTGGACGCGAGCCTGTTCCGGAGCGGTTTTGCCGACTACGCCATCACGGGCCGCGATGGCGTCGCGGTGGTCAAGGATGCGCATATCGACGTCACCATGCCCGTGTTGCATTTCAATCCCGCCACGGGCCATACGGTGGCGGGCGGCACCGATCCTGGCGCCGCGCTGGAACTGTGGACGCCGGAGCTGTACCAGGAAGATGCGCGCAAGGCCCGCCTGACGCAGCGCGCCGGCGCCAACCTGTCGCTGACGGCCGGCAGTCCGCACGTGAAGGGCGCCCTGGCGGTGGCCCAGGGCGCCGTCATCAAGGTTGATCCGGGCCGCCAGATCAGCCTGACGGGCAATGACCAGATCACCGTCGATGGGCGGCTCGACGCCTGGGGCGGCAAGATCGCCATCCTGCCAGGCACGTTTGGCACGGGCAATGATGTGGACCTGCCGAACGGCAAGGGACAAGCCACGTCGATCTGGATCGGCGACAAGGCCGTGCTCGATGTCGCTGGCCGCGCCACGGTCGCCACCGACATGCGCGGCGGTCGCTATGGCCGTGCGGACCAGGGCGGCAGCATCGAAATCGGCGCCCGCTACAAGGCTGACGCCGCCAGCGTCGACGCGGCCGATGCCTTTGTCGTCGTGCGTCCTGGCGCCCTGCTCGACGCCAGTGGCGCGCAAGCCGCGCTGGACTTGCCGAGCCAGGGCGCCGTCAACGTGGCTGGCAATGGCGGCTTGATTTCGCTCAGTTCGTACAACGGCATCTTTGCCGACGGCACCCTGCGCGCCGCGGCCGGTGGCGTCGGTGCGGCCGGCGGCACCCTGGCGCTGGCGCTGGACACGCCCAATTATGGCAAGGTCGACCGCTATAACTTGCAAGGCGGCAACGTGGACAACGCGGTGCGCGTGCCGCGCGAAATGCTGCTGGCGCAGGCGCAGGGCGAAAGTGCCTTGCCCGTCGACTTGCGCGCCGGCCAGCAGGATGCGGCGCTGCGCTATGGCAGCGCGCGCCTGGGCGTCGACCGCGTGCAGGCGGGCGGCTTCGACAACCTTGCCCTGCATGTGAATGGCATGCTCGGTTTTGACGGCGACGTCAACCTGTCGCTGGGCCAGAGCCTGCGCCTCAGCGCCACCTCGCTGGGGCTGGCGCAGCAGCCTTTGCCCGATGGCCAGGACAAGGCGGCCAGCTTTGCCAGCCAGGTGCGCTTGGCGGCACCGTACGTGCGCCTGGGCACGGCCGTGCGCGCGCAGAAGGACGATTACATCGTACCCAATGCCGTGAAAGGCTCGAAAAACCTGGGCAGGGGACGGGGCATGCTGGGCGTGCCGCTGGTGGCCGAGGATTCCCTGCTGCAGATCGATGCGGGCATGCTCGATATCGCGGGCGAGGTCAACATGGGTACGCGCGGCACCATCGCGCAGAGCAGCGGCGCAGACCTGGTGGTCGAACGCGATGCCTTCGAGCAGCTGACCCTCAACAGCCGCGGCGACATGCGCCTGTCGAACAGCGCCGCCCTGTACCAGCCGGGCAATGCCACCCTGGTGGCCGCGCAAATCTACCCGGCCACGGGCGACAGCGGCATGGTCACGGTGGGCCAGAAGAGCGCCATCGACGAATACGGCATTATCCGCGTCACGCTCGATCCGCTGCGCACGCTCGATATCGGGCGCAGCGCCGGCAGCGCCACGCCGAACCAGCCGTTCTCCGTGTTTGGCAGCCTGAGCCTGGTTGCCCCCACCATCAACCAGCATGGCGTGCTGCGCGCGCCGCTGGGCCAGATCAATCTGGGCGCCGAAGGCTATGAAGCCTACACGGGCCATGTCAACCTGTTGCCGGGCAGCCTGACGTCCGTCAGCGCGAAAGGCTTGACGATGCCGTACGGCGGTACGCTCGATGGCCTCAGCTACCTGTATGACGGCAACGACGTCGTGTTCAAGGGCGTGGGCAACGGTCCCGAGATCGCCTTGACGGGCGCCGCCGTCGACGTGCAAGCCGGCGCCGTGCTCGACCTGTCGGGCGGCGGCACCTTGACGGGCGCGGCCTTCCTGGCCGGACGCGGCGGCTCCACCGACGCGCGCCTCAATCCGCTGGTGCAGATGAAGCCGAACGGCGGCTTCACCCTGCCCGGCCTGAATACCAACCCCGTGTACGCCATCATTCCCGGCGTACAGCCGGACGTGGCGCCTTTGACGGCCGAGCAAGGCGCGGGCAAGCCCGCCGTGGGACGCCAGATCACCATCGGCGCGGGCGTGCCAGGCCTGGCGGCCGGCACCTACACCTTGCTGCCATCGACTTTCGCCCTGCTGCCCGGTGCATTCCGCGTGGAATTGAATGGCCTGGCCGGCGCCGTCGAGACAGGCGGCACGATCGCCATGCGCAATGGCTCGTTTGCCACCGCGGCGCAGACGGGCGTGGCGGGCACGGCGTTCCGCGACATGGTGGCGCAGCAAGCCATCCTGACGCCGGCCGACGTGCTGCGCAGCTATTCGCAATACAATGAAACGGGCTATGCCGCCTTTGCCGTGGCGCAGGCCACGCGCGACGGCGTGCCGCGCGCCATGCTCGAACGCGACGCCAAGGGCGTGCGGCTGCAACTGATCGCTCCATCCCTGCACAGCGTCGAGAACAACCATACGCCATTGATGATGGATGGCAGCACCCTGTACGCGCCGGCCGAGGGCGGCTTCGGCGGCTCCCTGCTGCTGGGCACGGGCAACCATGCATCGACCCGCTACGAAGTGCTGGCCGACGGCACGGCGCCGCTGGCCGATTTCAATGGCGTCTCCGTGCACGCGTCGCAGATCAATGCCTTCGGCGCCCAGCGCGTGGGCATCGGCGGCTTGCCGCGCGTGACCTACAGCGAATTTGGCACGGGCAGCAACCAGCGCGCCAATATCGCCGCCATCAACGAATCGGCGGGCGGCATCGTGCTGCGCGACGGCGCCGTGCTGAAGGCGGCCGAAGTGTTCCTGGTGACGGCGAGAAAAGACGACGGCATCATCCTCGAGCAGGGTTCCGGCATCAATACGCTGGGCCGCGGCAAGGCGGCCTGGGACTCGCGCGACGGCTATGTGTACCTGCCCATGGGCAGCGTGCTGGCCGTTTCGAACGGCTGGCTGGACATGCTGCCGGCCGCGGCGCCGTCGTCCGAATCGTATGGCCCCGGCATCATCGACATCGGCGCCTGCAAGAAGGCGGACGGCGCCTGTGGCGGCGGCACCTCGCTGTATTCCGAGGGCACCATCGCCGCCGTGACGGAGCGCGCGTTTACCCTGCGCGACAACGTGCGCTATGGCACGCGCAACCTGGTGCTGGCGATGGGGGCGATCAATGTCGGCAGCGAGGCGTCCCTGGCGGACGCCAGCGCCCGCGGCGCCCTGCCGGACGGCCTGGCGCTGAACCAGGGCGTGCTCGACCGCCTGCTGCGCGGCGACACCAGCACGGGCGCACCGGCGCTGGAAAGCCTGGGCTTGACGGCGCGCAACTCCTTCAACTTCTATGATTCGTCGCAGCTGTCGACCATCGATGCGGCCACGGGCAAGTCGTCGCTGTCGCGCCTGGTGCTCAATACGCCCGCCATCTACGGCTACGGCGGCGCGGACGCGCTGGCGCGCATCCACACGGACACCCTCGTGTGGCAGGGCGCGACGAACGCGCCCGGCGCCGTGGTTGCGAATGGCCCCGGCACGGGCAGCGGCCGTCTGCAGGTCGATGCCAAGCGCATCGAGTTCGGCTTCACGCCGGACAGCCGTCCCGACACCATCCACAAGCTGGACCGCCTGGTGCTGGGCTTCGGCCAGGTGGCGCTGAACGCCAGCGAACAGCTGACGGCCAACAACAAGGGCAGCCTGTCCGTCTACCAGTCGCAAAGCGCGTGGGATACGGCCACCAATGGCTACCGCTACAGCGGCGGCGATTTGCTGATCAACACGCCGCTGCTGACGGGCGCGGCCGGCTCCGTCAACCGCATTACGGCGGGCGGCGACCTGAAGGTGAGCGCACCGGCAGGCGCGGCCGCCGCCACGCCGACGAATGCGGCACTGGCCGGCGCCTTGGGCGCCGAAGTGGCGCTCAGCGGCAACAATGTCAGCGTGGATACGTCGGTGGTCTTGCCGAGCGGAAAATTGACCCTGTCGGCCGAGCGCGATGTGCTGCTGGGCGACAAGGCCAAGCTGGACCTGGCGGGGCGCAAGATCGATTTCTACGACACCAGCAAGTACAGCTGGGGCGGCGACGTGATCCTCGACAGCCGCGAAGGCGATGTGCGCCAGGCGGCCGCCTCCGTGATCGACGTGTCGGCCGTGAACAACCGCGCCGGCAAGCTCAGCGCGACAGCCACCGGTGACGCTGCCGGCAGCGTCGATTTGCGCGGCACCTTGCTGGGCGGCGCCAGCGGCAGCTATGACGCGGGCGGCACCCAGGTAGGCTACGCGGCCGGCGGTGCGGACATCCGCGCCCAGCGGATCGGCGACTTCGCCGGCCTGAACCAGCGTTTGAACACGGGCAAGGTATTCGGCAGCCGCAGCTTCCAGCTCAAGCAGGGCAATTTGACCATCGGCGACGAGCTCAAGGCGCGCGAAGTGAGCGTCTCCGTCGACGGCGGCAGCCTGACGGTGCATGGCCGCATCGACGCCAGCGGCGAACAGGTGGGCAGCATCCGCCTGGCCGGCCGCGACGGCGTCACCATCCAGTCCGGCGCCGTGCTCGATGCGCACGGCACGGTGCTGCGCACGGACAGCTATGGCCAGGTGATCGAGGCGCCGAACCGCGCCGTGATCGAACTGGCGTCGCCTGGCGGCCGCCTGACCCTGGAAAACGGCGCGCGCTTCGACCTGCGCAGCGGCGAGGCAGGCAAAGGCGGCGGCAACTACGGCAGCATCGACCTGAATGCGCGCCGCCTCGGTGGCGCCACGGGCGACGATATCGACATCGACGCGGCCGGCGCGCTGAACATCGCCGGCGCGCGCACCGTCAACGTCAACGCCTTCTGGCAATACAAGGATGCCCCGGCCGGCGCCGGCAAGGATGCGGACGGCCGCAGCTACCAGAGCATCAACCAGGCTTACCTGGACGGGAAGCACGGGGACAGCCAGGCCTTCATGGTCAATGCGCTGGCGAACGGCAACTTGATGAACAACAAATTGCGCGGCTTGCGCGGCGATGCGAACGCCTTCCACCTGCGTCCCGGCGTCGAGATCGTCAGCGCCACGCCGGGCGGCGACCTGCATATCGATGGCGACATCGACCTGTCCGGCCACCGCTACGACGGCGTCAATCCGCTGGCGCGCCTGAGCGGCGTGTACGGCTCGGGCGAGGCCGGTGCGCTGGTGCTGCGCGCCGGTGGCAAGCTCAGCGTCTTTGGCAGCATCACCGATGGTTTCGATACCAGCAAGCTGCCCGTCACGGTCGATAACAAGGGCTGGCAGCTGGTGAAGGGCCGGCTGCCGTGGGGCGGCGAGGTCGTCGTGCCGCAAGCGGGCCTGGTGACCCTGGCCGAGGACACGTATTTCAAATCGGGCACGAGCGTCAATTTTGCCGTGCCGATGAAAGCCATGGAGTTGCGTAGCGGCACCTTGCTGGCGGCGCGCGCCACCTTGACGGCGGAGTTGAACTTGCCAGCAGGCAGCGTGCTGGGCGGTGCCGTGCGCAATGCCGACGGCAGCGTGCTGTACGCGGCCGGCACCGTCTTGCCCAAGGCGCTGACCTTATCGAGCGGCATGCAGCTCGATGCCGGCCTGCGCCTGCCTGGCGCGGCCAAGGTGGCGGCCATGGTGTGGCCGGCGAATGTGGCCTTGCCCTTCCCGGAAGGCCAACCGCGCGACACGGGCGATAGCGTCAATTCCGTCAATGGCGTGGTGCTGGCCTCCGCGCTGGCGCTGGACAAGGGCAGCGTGCTGCCAGCCGGCACGCTGGTCAAGCTGCCTGGCGACGCGACCATGGTGGCGCTGCGCAGCGAGGATGGCAGCGGCAGCCAGGGCCGCAACCTGGCGCTGGCGCCCATGCTGGCCCAGGGTTCGCAAGCGTGGTCGCTGCGCCTGGTGGGCGGCGCCGATACGGCCGCGGCCGATACGCGCGCGCTGCGGCCGCATGCGAAGGACGCCCATCTGATGCTGGCCGATACGCATTACGGCATGGGGGAAAAGACGTCGGTCAAGCCGGGTACGGGTTTGCCGGGCAAATATATCTTCAGTGAACAAGCCATCAGCGAGGGCATGCCGGAAGGCGAGGTTGATATCGAGACGTGGTTTGGCAGCGAAGAGTTCATGCTGGAGTACTATGCCCATTATGTGATCAAGGTGGCGGACGGCACGCCGCCCGAATATGTGACCAATGTGGAACCGGCGCGCCAGCCCCTGTTCAGTGTGCTGCGCACGGGCACGGGCGACCTCGATTTGCTGGCCGCGGGCGACTTCGACATGCGTTCGCTGTATGGCGTCTATACGGCGGGCACGCAGTCGGCCTCGCCGCTGGTCGATGGCAAGGATCTGTTCAACTTGCCGCGCGGCCTGAACGCCAAGGGCCAGCTGCTCGGTGCACTGGGCAAGGACTTTACAGCATTTGTCGATGGCGGCAGCGAGAGCCTGTACCGCGCCTGGTATCCCGAGCACGGTGGCAATCTGCTGCTGCGCGCCCAGGGCGACGTCAAGGGCGATACCCTGGGCACCTCCACGCAACGCCGCGAGGATGCCATCGGCTTCCTCAACGCGCAGCAGGATACCAGCGATATCGGCAGCTGGCTGTGGCGCCAGGGCAGCGGCAGCACGGGCGCGGGCGTGCCGACGGCGTGGTGGATCAATTTCGGCACCTACGTCGCGCGCCCGGAAGGTCCCGACCTGTTTGCCGGTTTGCCGGTGCTGTCGGGCTTTACGGGCATCGGCACCCTGGGCGGCGGCAATGTGCTGCTGCAGGCGGGCGGCGACGCCGGCATGCTGACCTCGCGTGCCGACCCGGCCGGCGAATTCGCGCCGCGCAGCCAGGGCCTGAACGTGGCCGTGGGCAGCACGGGCAGGGTGACGCCGGACGGCAAGCTGCTGCTGACGGGCGGGGGCGACCTCGACATCCGCATCGGCGGCGGCCTCAATCCGGTCGCCGCGGTGCGCAGTTTCGACCGCAACGGAGACTTCGCGAATGTCGATACGCGCTTCGAGCGCCAGTATCCCACGCTCAACAGTACCTTCACCAACCTGCGTGGCGCGCTGCGCATGGAGGCGGGCGCCGTGGGCGGCGTCGAACTGCGTTTCGACCGCGCCGATCCGACGGAATCGCGGCCGTACGAAACCTACACGGCGGGCACGTCCATCGCCAGCGGCGGGCCTATCCTGGTGCCGGGCGACAGCGGCGTGCGCATCGATGCGCGCGGCGACCTGGTGCTGGGCGGCACGGCCGATGCGGGCCGCGTGAAGCAGCTGGGCAACGGTTCGCCGTTCAACTACCAGGGCGTGGCGCGCACCGGCGAAGGCTGGAGCTGGTTCTCGCTGTGGACGCCGGCCACGGCCATCGACCTGTTCAGCGCGGGCGGCAACTTGACGCCCACCTCGTCCTGGATCAATTCGACGATCGGCGACAACCACGCGCCGACGGACGGGCGCTTCGTCATGCCGTCCGTGCTGCGCGCCGTGGCCGCCAGCGGCAGCTTGTACTACGGCAATGCCAGCCTGGGCAGGCTGGGTGGTGATGGCGGCAAGGTGGACATGCCGCAAAACGGCGTGATCCTGGCGCCGTCGCCGGTGGCGCCGCAATTTGTCAGGACGGGCACGGGCCAGCTGGAAATGCTGGCCGCCGATTCCATCCATGCGGCCGGTTATCCGATCACGCCATCGGGCGCCGACCCGCGCATGCTGCCGAATCCGTTCAATCCGGGCTTCGTCGGCGCCCTGGACAAGGTCTGGTTCGGCCTGCTGCCGCTGCATAACGTCAGCGCCGATGCGCTGGCGCCCGGTGCGCTGAAATGGTTCGGCTCGACCCCGAACGGTGCCAGCGATGCCGGGCAACAACTGTATCCGCTGTTCAGCATGACGCCGCCGACGGTGTCCGACTATGTGCCGGCAGGCCAGCTGCCCGCGCGTTTCTATGCCAGCAGTGGCGACATCGTCGGCCTGCGCACGGGCGGCATCGTGTATCGGGGCAACCTGAAGGGCGTCAGCGGCGCCCTGGGGCTGTGGTACGAGGGCGGCGGCGCCGTGGCCGTGCGCGCCGGACGCGATATCGTCAACTCGGGCACGCCGCTCGGCAGCGTCGAGGGCGTGCCGGACGGCGCGGCCGGATGGACCAGCCAGGGCTTTGTCGGCCGGCCGGACTATCCGGACAAGCCGGTCGTCACCGGCAGCTCGACGGCGCGCGGCAACCTGTTCGTGCACCGCCATGCCGATGACGTTTCCGTCGTCAGCGCCGGGCGCGATATCCGCTACAGCACCTTCTATGTGGCGGGACCGGGCCAGCTCAATGTGAGCGCCGGGCGCGACCTGTATATGGCCGACAAGGGCGAGCTGCGCAGCCTCGGTTCCATCGTCAGCACCGGTCCCGGCGAGCGCGGCAATGGCGCCGGCATCAGCGTGGCCGCCGGCGTGGGCCGCAACGGCCCCGACTACGCGGCCTTCGCGGCGCGCTACCTGGACCCGGCCAAGCTGGCCGACCCGGGCCGTCCGCTGGCCGACCAGGCCGGCAGCGCCGTGTACGTCTACGGCGGCAAGCTGACTCTGGCCGACTGGCTGCGCGGCCAGTTCGGCTACAAAGGCGACGAGGCGGGCGCTGCCGCCTTCCTCGGCACGAAACAGGCGGAACTGGAAAAGGCCGGCCAGCAAACGGGCGGCGTGCGGCGCGACCTGGCGCGCGAATACGCGCAGGTCAGCCAGTTGCACCTGGTGAACTGGCTGACGACGCGCTTTGGCGGCGACAGCGGCCTGGGTATCCGCTACGACCCGGCCACCGATGCGCGCAGCTTCTTTGCCGCCTTGCCGAAGGAACAGCAGCAGGTGTACCTGAGCAATGTCTACTTTGCCGAACTGAAGGCGGCCGGGCGCGAGTACAACGATCCGGACGGCGTGCGCCGCGGCAGCTACCTGCGCGGCCGCGAAGCCATCGCCACCCTCTTCCCGACGCAGGACAAGGCGGGCAAGAAGATCGAGTACAAGGGCGACCTGACGATGTTCAGCAGCGCTCTGTACACGGTCAACGACTACGCAGGCATCTATACCAAGCGGCCCGTCGCGGGCGTGCGCTACCTGAGTCCGCAGGAGTGGGCCGAGGCGGGGCGTCCGACCGTCAACGTGCCGCACGTGATCGTCAACGATGCCGGCATCCACACGGATTTCGGCGGCGATATCGGCATCGCGGTGCCGGGCGGGCGCGCGCTGATCGGCGTCGACGGCGGCTATGCGCCGGGCGAAGGCTCGGGCGTGCTGACGCAGGGGGCGGGCGAGATCCAGATGTATGCGAAAGACAGCATCCTGCTGGGCCAGAGCCGCATCTTCACCACATTCGGCGGCAACATCCTGGCCTGGTCGGCCACGGGCGACATCAATGCGGGCCGCGGCACCAAGTCCACCGTCGTCTACACGCCGCAGCGCCGCACCTACGACAGCATCGGCCTCGTCAGCCTGTCGCCGAGCACGCCGACGACGGGCGCCGGCATCGCCACCCTGAACCCGATCCCGGAGGTGCCGCCCGGCGACATCGACCTGATCGCCCCGCTGGGCACCATCGACGCGGGCGAGGCGGGCATCCGCGTCTCGGGCAACGTCAACCTGGCGGCCTTGCAGGTGGTCAACGCGGAAAACATCCAGGTGCAGGGCAAGGCCACGGGCATGCCCGTGATCGCCTCGGTGAACGTGGGGGCGCTCAGCAATGCCAGCGCGGCCGCCACGCAAGCCGTCACCGCGGCGCAGGACGTGCTGCAGCGCGAACGGGCTGCCACGCGCCAGGCGCAGCCGTCGCTGTTCACGGTGAAGGTGCTGGGCTTTGGCAACGAGCAGGCGGACGAAGCCGGTGTTGGCAAGCACACGGGCGGCGAACCGCAGGCGTCCAGCTACCAGCCGGCCGGCGTGGTGCAGGTGCTGGGGGCGGGGCCGTTGACGGCGCCGCAGCTGCAGGCGCTCACGCCGAACGAGCGGCGCGGTTTGCAGCCTTGAGCGGAGTTTTATGAACATTTGATGACATTCGGCAGTCGCCGCGCGCGGCGGCTGTCTAGGCATCAGTAGATCAGCATTAGCAACAAAAATACGCCGGCCCAGCGCCGCAACACAGGGCAACCGTTTGATTTTAAGGTGAATGGAAGATGCGTGAAATGACAACCAAGGGCAGGGGCGTGCCGCCAGCGGCGCCTGCAACCGCCTTGACGATGCTGTGCCTGGCCATGCTGGCGCTGCCCGGCATGGCGCGCGCGCAGGACGCGGTCCCGGCGGCCGCTCCCGTGGCCGCGCCGGAACGGCAGGTGACGATCGAGGAATACCTGGTACGCGGCAATACCGTGCTCGATGCGCGTGCCATCGAAGAGGCGGTGACGCCCTTCCTGGGGCCGGGCCGCACCCTGAAGGACGTGGAAGGGGCGCGCGACGCCCTCGTTGCGGCATATCAAGCCCGCGGCTACCAGTCCGTCTACGTGGACTTGCCGGAGCAGCAGGTGGAGCAGGGCGTGGTGGTGCTGCAGGTGAGCGAAACGAAGGTGGGACGCTTGCGCGTCGTCGGCGCGCAATACAACTCGCCGCTCGACGTGCGCCAGCAAGTGCCGGCCTTGACGGAAGGCAAGGTGCCCGACTTTACGCAGGCGCAAGTGGAGCTGACGGCCCTGAACCGCGGTCCCAAGCGCCAGGTGATGCCGCTGGTCAAGCAGGGCAGCCTGCCCGGCACCATGGACGTGGACTTGAAGGTCGAGGACAGCAGCCCGTGGCGCGCCAGCATCGGCTTGAACAACGATTACAGCGCCGATACCAAGAAGTTGCGCAGCAGCATGTCGGTCGGTCACGACAATCTGTGGCAGATGGGGCATAGCGCCACCATCAGCTTTTTCGGCACGCCGGGCGACCTGAACCAGACCAAGGTGTGGTCCGCCTCGTACGTGGCGCCGATCGGCACGCAGGGTTGGAGCGTGGAAGCGACCGGCTACCAGTCGAACAGCAACGTGGCCAGCACGGGCGGCACCAGCGTGCTGGGCAAGGGTCACGCGCTGGGCATGAAAGTCAACTACACGGTGCCAAACAGCGGCATCTGGTGGCACAGCTTTTCTGCCGGCATCGATTTCAAGGATAACCAGGAAGCCTTGAAGCTCAATGGCACGGGCAGCAATATTCCGCTCAAGTACGTGCCCCTGAGCGTGTCGTATAACGGCTTTGCGCAGACGGATGCGGCGACCTACGGCCTGGGCCTGTCGCTGGTGGCCGGCACGCGCGCCGCGTTCGGCTACGGCAGCGACAGCGCCGCCTACGACAACAAGCGCTACAAGGCGTCTCCCAGCTTCCTCGTGCTGAAGGGCGACGCCAACGCCACGTACACCCTGGGCAGCGGCGCGCAGCTGCACGGGCGCATGTCGGGCCAGCTGGCCGACGCGGCGCTCGTGTCGGGCGAGCAGATGGCCGCCGGCGGCGCCAATTCCGTGCGCGGCTATCTGTCGGCCGAAGCGACGGGCGACTATGGCGTCTCGGGCACCGTCGAATGGCGCACGCCCCAGCTGACGTATTTCAGCCGCCTGGAAAACTGGCGCCTGTTTGCCTTTGCCGATGGCGCGCGCCTGCGCCTGCGCGATCCGATGATCGAGCAGAAAGACCTGTTCGGCCTGGCCTCCGTGGGCGTGGGCAGCAGCTTCCAGTTCCTGCGCTACCTGAATGGCCGCATCGATTTCGCTTACCCGCTGCGCGATGGCCCGCGCACGCACAAACACGTGCGCCGCATCAATTTCAACCTGTCGGCCAGCTACTGACGGGCCAGCTCACCAGCACTGCACTTTTTTAGACTTTTCTTCGGAGAATCACTGTCATGCAACGTTTTCTTTTCCTGCTCACGATCCTGGGCACGCTCGTTCCCGGCCTGGCGCATGCCTGGTGGCAGCCCGACTGGGCTTACCGCAAACCCGTCACCGTCGACGCCGGCCCGAAGGCGGGCGCCGTGGGCGGCGATCCCGGCCGCATTCCCGTGCTGCTGCGCTTGCATTCTGGTAACTTCAACTTCGAAGGCGTCAGCGACAACGGCGCCGACCTGCGCTTCGTGGCGGGTGACGACAAGACGGTGCTGAACCACCAGATCGAACAGTTCAACCCGCTCCTGGGCATCGCCCTGATCTGGGTCGACGTACCGGCCCTGACGGCCGGCACGCCGCAGCAGCTGTGGATGTACTACGGCAATCCGAAGGCGCCCGCTTCCGGCAACGGCCAGCGCACCTTCGACCCCGATTACAGCCTCGTGTACCACTTCACCGAGCCTGGCGTGCCTTCGCGCGACAGCACCGCCTACGGCAACCATGCCCAGACAGCCGTGCCGGCGCTGGACGGTTCCGTCATCGGCGCCGGCGCCCGCCTGGGTACGGCACCGCTGATGCTGCCTGCCTCGCCTTCGCTGGCGCTGGCCGCGGGCGCGCCCTTCACCTTTTCCGCCTGGGTGCGTCCCGATAACCTGGGCCCGCAGCAAGTGCTGTATGCGCGCCGCGACGGCGCCAACGAATTGCTGATCGGCGTCGACCAGGGCGTGCCTTTCGTGCAGGTGAATGGCCAGCGCAGCAAGCCCGGCCAACCGATCCAGGCCGCGCAATGGTCGCACCTGGCTGTGAAAGCCGATAAAGCCAACGTGGCCCTGTACGTGGGCGGCCGCCCAGCCGTGTCGCTGGCCACCGCGCTGCCAGCCTTCACCGGCGCCGCGTCGGTGGGCGCCGATGCGGCGCCGGTCGCTTCCGGCACCGCCACCCTGAACAACTTCACGGGTGCCATCGACGAGCTGCGCCTGTCGCGCACGGCCCGTCCCGACGCCCTGCTGCTGGCCGACGCCGTCTCGCAAGGTTCCGAATCGCGCCTGGCCGTGTTTGGCGCCGACGAACAGCAGGCCGGCAAGAGCCATTTCGGCTTCATCATCGCCGCCATGCCGCTCGACGCGTGGATCGTCGTCGGCGTGCTGGGCCTGATGATGGTCTTGTCGTGGATCATCATGATCGGCAAGGGCCGCAGCTATGGCGCCATCTCGCGCGCCAATGCGCAATTCATGCAGTCGTTCCACGAAGCGGCCGGCGCGCCGCTGGACCACCTGGCGCGCCACGGCAAGCTGAGCACTTCCGTGAAGACGGATTCCTCGCTGTGGCGCCTGTATGACGTGGCCATCGACGAGATGCGCCGCCGCCACGACCGCGGCTACGACCTGAACGCCGTGTCCAACGCGACGATCGGCGCCATCCGCGCCGCCATGGATGGCGTGATGGTGCGCGAAAGCGAGCGCATGTCGAAACGCATGATCTGGCTCTCGACCACCATCGAAGGCGCGCCGTACGTCGGCCTGTTCGGCACCGTGATCGGCATCATGCTGGTGTTCGTCGTGGCGGCCATGGCCGGCGCCGTGGACATCAACTCGGTGGCGCCGGGCATGGCGGCAGCGCTGCTGTGTACGGCTGCGGGCCTGGGCGTGGCGATTCCCGCCCTGTTCGGCTACAACTGGCTGTCGTCGCGTTCGGACGCCATCGTCGCCGATATGGCTGTCTTCGTCGACGAATTCGCCACGCGCCTGGCTGAAGAGCAGGGCGACGGACGCCAGATGCGTCCCGTGCTGCAACAGGCGTGAGGGGCGCATAACCATGGCCACCTCCGCCAAGTTTACCCCCCGCAAGCGTAGCGGCGGCATCAATATCACGCCCTTCGTCGACGTGCTGCTGGTGGTGCTGGTGATCTTCATCCTGACCAGCAATGCCAGCATTCCCGGCATCAAGGTCGACCTGCCCAAGGCCAGTTCGGCCATGGCGCTGGAAAAACCGAAGACCAAGGCCATCACCATCGACAACGCGGGCCAGGTCTTCCTCGACGCCTATCCCGTCACCTTGCCCGAGCTGGAAGAGCGCTTGCGCACGGAAAAGGCCCTGACACCCGACTTCCCCGTGATCGTGCGCGGCGATGCCGCAGTGCAATACGCGAAAGTGGTCGAAGTGCTGGACTTGCTGCGCCGCATAGACCTGAACCAGGTGGGCCTGGTGACCGGCAAGCCGGCATGAGGAGCGCAAGGTGAAGCGTGACGACATGATGAAGATGGCCGCCTCGGAACCGTCGGGCGCGGCGCAGTGGTGGCGCCGCTGGGGCGGCGTGGCCGGCGGCGCGCTGCTGGCCGGTGCGCTGGCCGCGCTGGTCTGGTATTTGCTGTCGGACACGGCCGCGACCAAGCGCGAAGTGGCGGCCCCGCCGATGCTGATGCTGCCCCCTCCGCCGCCACCGCCGCCGGAACCGGAAAAACTGCCGGAACCGACGCCCGACAAGGTGGTGCCGGAAGTGTCGGAGCCGGAACCGACGCCGGCCGACAAGCCCATGGATGATGCGCCGGAAAGCCCGTCGCCGGACAAGGGCGACCCCGTCACCATCGACGGCGCGGCGCAGGCCGGCAGCGACGCCTTCGGCATCCAGGCCGGACGCGGCGGCGGCATGACGGGCGGTGGCGGCGGACTCGGCGCGGGATCGTATGGCCGCTATGTCGCCAACGCGCTGCAGCTGGCCTTTGCCCGCGATCCGCGCACGCGCCAGCTGGCGTTTGCCGACATCCGCGTCGACCTGTGGCTCGATACGGAAGGCAGGACGACGAAAGTGCAGCTGGTGCAAGGCACGGGCAATGCGCAGACGGATGAGCAAGTGCTGGCCATGGTGCGCGACTTCCGCGCCGACGAGCGGCCGCCGGCGTCCCTGCGTTTCCCGGCCCGCGTTTCCATTAAAGGCCGCCGGCCATAGCGCCCCCAATTCATATTAATTTTTTTCGAGAGAAACAATGAATTCCTTATTTTCTTCCCCACAGCGCCTGCGCCGCCTTCCGCTGGCGCTCGCTGCCCTGGCCCTGAGCGTGGCAGCGAGCGCCGTGCAAGCGCAAGCACCGGCCGACAGCACCATGGTCAAACTGATCCGCGGCCTGATCCAGAGCGGCGCCCTCAACAAGGATGCCGGCGAAGCGCTGCTGGCGCAGGCGCAAAGCGAAGCGCTGGCCGCCGCGCAAGCCCGTCCTGCTGCCGTGCCGGCGGCCCTGGCGCAGGTGCAGCCGGGCGACGTGCGCGTGCCGTATATTTCGCAAACCGTGCGCGAGCAGATCCGCGACGAAATCAAGGGACAAGTGTTGGCCGAGGCGAAGGCGGGCGGCTGGGCGGCGCCGAATGAAACGCCGGCCTGGACCAAGCGCATCCGCGTCGAAGGCGACGTGCGCGCGCGCTACGAATCGCGCTATTACGACATGGCCAACAGCAATATCGAGATCGACTGGCGCTCGCTCAACAGCGGCAGCGGCTACGACGTCAATTCGAACACCAACCTGGCCTTGCCGGCGCTGCTGAACACGCGCGAAGACCGCAAGCACTTGCTGCGCGCGCGCGCCCGCCTGGGCATCCTGGCCGACATTTCCGACAGCACGCAGGCCGGCATCCGCCTGGCCAGCGGCAACGACGACAGCCCGGTCTCCACCACGCAAACCCTGGGCGGCGGCCTGGGCAAGAAAAACATCTGGCTGGACCAGGCCTGGCTGTCCTATCAGCCCGCTTCCTGGCTGAAACTGACGGCGGGCCGCTTCGACAATCCGTTTGTTTCCAGTGATGAATTGTTTTCCAGCGAACTCAATTTCGACGGCATCGCCGCCAAGGTGCAGCAACCGGTGGGCGACAGCAAGGACGTCACCGTGTTCGGTACCCTGGGCCTGATTCCGCTCGAGTATTCGTCCGACAATGCGCCTAGCCGCAGCCAGACAAAAATGTCCAGCGAAAACAAATGGCTGCTGGGCGCGCAAGTGGGCGCGTCGTGGAAGATCAACAGCGACCACCAATTGCGCGGCGCGCTGGCCTACTACAATTTCCGCAACATCAGCGGCGAGTATTCGCAGCCGTGTGCGCTGTATGCGGGCGCCGATGGCTGCAACACGGACTGGTCGCGTCCGTCGAGCATGCAAAAGGGCAACAGTTTGATGCTGTTGCGCAATATCGCCCTGAACCCGCTGGACCCGGCGAACACGCCGCAGCCGCAATTCGTGGGCCTGGCGTCGAAATTCCGCCTGGCCAACTTGAATGCGCGGTGGGATAGCAAGGTGGCCGGCGGCACGGACTTGCGCATCGAAGGCGATTATGTGCGCAACATGGCCTACGACAAGAACGAAATGTGGGCGCGCGCCAAGGGCGGCATCATGAACAACTTCGGCGGCACGGGCGGCGTGTCGCAAGCCGATTTCCGGAGCGGCGGCAATGCCTACATGCTGCAGGCGACCCTGGGCAAGGCGAATCCGGCGGCGCGCGGCGACTGGAACGTTTTGCTGGGCTACAAGCGCATCGAACCGGATGCCTTGCCTGACGCTTACAACGATTCCACCTTCCACCTGGGCGGCACGAATGCGCGCGGCTACTACCTGGGCGGCGCGTATGCGCTCGACAAGAATACCTGGCTGAACGGCCGCTGGACGTCGAGCCGCGAAGTGTTCGGTTCGGCGCTGTCGATCGACACCCTGCAAATCGAATTGAACGCGCGTTTTTAAGGAGCCATGATGTTGATATCCAACAAAATGCGCGTGCCCTTACTGCTGCTGAGCTTGCTGGCAGCCGGCACCGCCCAGGCGCAGGGACAGAAGGGCCAGAGCATGGAAGAGCGCCTGCGCGCCGAGTTGCGCAATGTCACGGCGCAATTGCAGCAGACGCGCGGCGAGCTGGAATTGCTGAAAGCCAAGGGCGCACCTGCCGCCAAGGCGGCGCCCGTCGCCGCGCCTGCCAGCGATGGCTTGAAAAAGGAACTGGCGCGCAGCCAGTCGCAACTGGCGCAGGAGCGCGCGCAACGGGAAAAACTGGGCGAGCAGCAACAGCGCAGCGCCGCCGCCGCGCAAGAGGCAAGCGCCAGCCTGGCGCAGTACCGCCAGGCCAGCGAACAGCTGGCCGCCACGGGCAAGCAGCTGGAGGCGGAGCGTGTGCGCCTCGACGGCGAAGTGGCGTCCCAGCGGGGCGCCTTGGCGCGCTGCGAAAGCAAGAATGCCCAGCTGTATGCGGCCGGACAGGAAATCCTGCAAGCGTATGAAGGGCTCGATGTGCTGGACGTCATGAAGGCGCGCCAGCCGTTCGCCGCGCAAAGCCGGGTCAAGCTGGAGCAAATCGCCCAGCAGTACGGCGACCAGCTGTACCAGGGCCGCTTTGATGCGCGTCAAACCGAAGCGGCAGCAACGCCGGCCGCCCCCGCGCCGGCCCCCCAATAATTTTACTTTTTTGAAATGAATGGAATGACGATGGAAAACACGAATAGCTTGCTGACCACCCTGAATGCGGAACAAACGGCCGAGGCCATCAAGGCGGCCGGCTGCGCCGTCACCAGCATCGAACACGACGGTGTCGTGCGCCTGCACAGCGCCAGCCATGGCATCGGCTTTCAGGTGCTGTGGGGCAATGAAGCATCGCCTGGCCAGTATGCGGACCTGACCCTGAGCTGCCCGCTGCGCGTGCAAGGCGGCGACTTGCCGGCCGGCTTGCTGGCCGAATGGCACCGCAGCAAGCGTTTTGCCCGCGTAGCCCAGCATGGCGATTTCGTCGTGCTGGAAATGGATGTGCTGGTCGCCGGTGGCGTCAGCCGCGAGTACCTGAATATCAATCTGCAACTGTGGACGCAGATGATGGGCCAGTTCTTCTTGTTTTTGCGCAACTTTACGCCGGCCGATACGAGCACCGCACCGTTAGTCGAAGCCGTCAACGTGGCAGAAGAAGAAACTGTGCCGGCCTGATAAGCGGGCCAACGGCAGCAAAAAAGGCCCGTGACGGGCCTTTTTTGCCATCTGCGGGTCCCAAGTGTCGTATTAAATACTTATTTTTTAGGCATCGCGCATTAAAACTGCTCAAAGAGCGTGTGTGAATCAAGCCAGCAACGGCTGTATGGCGGATAATATTGCCTGTTGCCGATTTGGATACGACCTTTACACAAAAATGCGCCCCATGGATTTTACCCGCGACGAAACCAGTGAAACCCCAGTTGCCCCGGCCAGTGCGCCGGGAGCGCCTTTGCCGTATGCCGTCGCCACCTGGCTGCAGCGGGTGGAGGCTGCCGCCCATCCGAAGGCCGTGCTGACCATTGCCGAACCGGACCCCAAACTCAACCAGCATCGATTGATCTACGTGCTGGCGCCCACTAGCGGTGGCCGCCACGTGGCCCTGTGCCTGTACAAGGCGCGGCTGCGGCCGAATGGCGACGTGGCGGCGGCGTCCCCCATCAGCGAAATCTTTTCCCTGCTGTCGGCGCCCCCCACGTTCCTGACGCCGGCCGACGAAGACCTCGTGCGTTTCTTCGTGGCCATGCGCAGCGGGCAGAATTCGCAGACGGGCAGCGCCACGGAGCCGAAGGGCAAGGTGGGCGCGGCCCTGCTGAAAATGCTGGCAGAGCAGGATAAATTGTTGTGGGCCAATTCCTGGGCCGACGTCGGCAATGGCCTCGTGTACCCGTTGAAGGAAGGTCCCGTGCGTCCCGCGCGCCTGTTCTGGCGCGACGAAGGCAAGACCATGCGCCTGGGCTGGCAAGTGGACCCGCCGGAAGGCGCGAAGCACCATGGCGCCGACCAGATCGACTACATGCTGCCCACGGATCCGCCGTGGTACATCGATAACCTGTCGTGCGGCGTGCTGGAACTGAACCAGGGCGGCTCCGACATTTCCCTGGCCGACTTGCAGGCGCTGGTGGCGCAGGCGCCGCCCCTGAACGCGAATGACAAGGTGCGCGTGTCGCAACTGCTGCTGGCGCAGGGCTTGCAGCATTTGATGCCGCTGCCGCAACCGTTGCCGCAGCGCTTGCGCAAGGATGTGCCGGCGCAGCCGGTCTTGCTGTTAGACAGCGCCATGCTGGCCGATGGCGGCGCGCAGCGCTGGAGCGACTTCGCCGTGCTGTCCTACGATTACGATGGCGAAAGAGTCTCGTTCGACCCGTCGCAGCGCGTGGTGCGGCAAGTGGGCGACGTGACGGAAATTATCCAGAGAAACACGGTTGATGAAGCGCGCGCTCTGGCGACGTTGGCTGAGCTGCAATTCAAGAAGCCGGGCTCGGCCCCCTTGAGCGGCTTGAAGGGCGCCTTGCAACTGCCTTCCCAGGCGGAATGGCTGCGTTTTGCCGAGTCCGGCATCGATGCCTTGCTGGCGCAGGGCTGGATCGTGGAAAAGACGGCCAAGTACCGCTACGATGTGAGCGACGTGGGCGACTGGTACGCGGAAATCGACGACCAGGACCCGGACAGCGGCAACGCCTGGTTCGAGCTGGAACTGGGCATCGTCGTCAACCACGAGCGCGTGCCGCTGCTGCCCGTGCTGGTACAGCTGATCCGCAACGCGCCCAACGATTTCAACCCGAAAGTCATCGAAGCGCATGCGGACGATGACCAGATGCTGGCGACCTTGTCGGACGGCACGCGCGTGGCCCTGCCGTGGGGCAGGGTGCGCCCCATCCTGAACACGCTGGGGGAACTGTATTTCAGCGACAAGATCAAACATGCGGTGCGCATGTCGACCCTGGACGCGGCGCGCCTGGAAGAGCTGGCGCGCGGCCTGGACATGCAGTGGACGGGCGGCGAGCAGCTGCGCGCCATGGGCCGCAAGCTGAGCCAGTTCGGCGCCGTGCAAAAAGTGGCGGCCCCAGCCGGCCTGCAGGCGACCCTGCGCGATTACCAGGCCGATGGCCTGGCGTGGATGCAATTCCTGCGCGACCATGACCTGGCGGGCATCCTGGCCGATGACATGGGCCTTGGTAAAACCGTGCAAACCCTGGCGCATATCCTGGTGGAAAAGGAGGCGGGCCGTTTGACGCATCCGGCGCTGGTGATTGCACCGACGAGTTTGATGGGCAACTGGCAGGACGAGGCGGCAAAATTTGCGCCCGGCCTGAAGGTATTGCTGCTGCAAGGCAAGGACCGCGCCCAGCAATTCGACCAGATCGACCAATGCGACCTGGTGCTGACCACCTACGCCCTGTTGCCGCGCGATGAGGAAACCTTGCGCGAGCACGATTTCCACCTCGTCATCCTCGACGAATCTCATTACATCAAGAATACGCGCAGCAAGGCGGCGCAAAGCGCGGGCCTGCTGCGCGCGCGCCACCGCCTGTGCCTGTCCGGCACGCCGCTGGAAAATCACCTGGGCGAGCTGTGGTCGCAATTCCACTTCCTGCTGCCGGGCTTGCTTGGCGACGAAAAGACGTTCAACACCCAGTTCCGCCATCCGATCGAGCGCCAGGATGATCCGTTGCGCCGCATGCTCTTGAATCGCCGCATCAAGCCTTTCCTGCTGCGCCGCACGAAGGACAATGTGGCCAAGGAATTGCCGCCGAAAACGGAAATGGTGCGCAAGGTGGAATTGACGGGGCCGCAGCGCGACCTGTATGAAACCGTGCGTCTTGCGATGGATCAAAAAGTACGCGAAGAAATCGACAAGAAGGGCGTGGCGCGCAGCCAGATCGTCATCCTCGAAGCGCTGCTGAAACTGCGGCAAGTGTGCTGCGACCCCCGCCTCGTGAAATCCTTGCCGGCGAAGAAGCAATCGGCCGGTTCGGCCAAGCTGCTCGACCTGATGCAGATGGTGGAAGACTTGCTCGACGAAGGGCGCAAGATTCTCGTCTTCTCGCAATTTACCAGCATGCTGGAATTGATCGAGGAAGAACTGGAATCGCGCGACATCCCGTACGCCTTGCTGACGGGCGAAACGAAGGACCGGGGCGCGCAAGTGGCGGCCTTCCAGCAGGGCGCCGTGCCGATCTTCCTGATCAGCCTGAAAGCGGGCGGCGTGGGCCTGAACCTGACGGCGGCCGACACGGTCATCCACTACGACCCGTGGTGGAATCCGGCGGCGGAAAACCAGGCCACGGACCGCGCCTGGCGCATCGGCCAGGACAAGCCCGTGTTCGTCTACAAGCTGATCGCCAAGGGCACGCTGGAAGAAAAAATCCAGCTGCTGCAGCAAAAGAAATCGGAGCTGGCGCAATCGATCCTGGCCGAAGGCGAATCGCAAAAGATGGCCCTCACGCAGGAAGACTTGCAGCAGATTTTCGCCCCGCTGGAAGATTAACGTTGCCGCACGCTTATACTTGGCGATTCTTTCTTGCCAGGTATAACGCATGCTGCCCTTCCTGCCCTTTCTTGTATTGCTGCTGGCCGGCGCCATCCTCATGGCGCTGCGCTTCGTCCAGCTGCGCCGCGCCCTGCTGCGCGCGCGGGCGGGCGAAGCGCAGTTCCGCCTGCTGGCCGAACACGGCCGCGACGCGGCCTTCCTGCTCGACGCCGCTACCCTCGAATTGATCTATATCAGCCCCGCCGCGCAGCGCCTGACGGGATACGACTTGCCGGCCTTGCGCGCGCATGCGGCGCAGCTGGCGGCGGACGTGCCGGCCCGGCTGCAGCGCTGGCGCGACGGTGACGCCAGCCGTTTGACCCTGTTGCGCGAAGTGGAATTGCCGCACGCCGACGGCCACCTGCTGGCCCTGGAAATCCATTCCACCATCGTGCCCGCGGCGGCAGGGCGGGACGTGACCCTGGCGGGTACCTTGCGCGACGTCAGCGCCGCCCAGGCGCAGGAAGCCGAGCGGGAAAAGGAGCAGAAGCGCTTCGCCTCGTTGCTGTCGCACGAATTCCGCACGCCGCTGGCCACCATCGACGGCGCCATCCAGCGTCTCGTCTCGACGTCCACCGAGGCGGACGAGGCCACGCGCAAGCGCTACGTGAAAATCCAGATGGCCGTCGACCGTTTGTTGGGCATGATCGACGACTATTTGTCGCCCGAACGCATGGCGGCCATCGGCCGCGAGCGGGCCGCCGACGGCATCGCGCCGCTGGCCTTGCTGCAGCAGGCGGCCGCCACCGTGCCTGCCAGCCACCGCGTGCAGCTGGAACTCGATGAAGACTTGCCGGCCAGGCTGCGTTGCGACGTGCCCGGCATGGCCCTGTGCCTGAAAATATTGTTGGACAACGCCGTCAAGTTCAGTCCGCCGGGCAGCGTCATCACCTTGTCGGCCAGGCTGGTGCCCGAGGGCGGCGTGGCGCTGTGCGTGCGCGATGCGGGACCCGGCTTGCGGGAAGAAGAACTGGCGCAATTGTTCGCAAAAGGTTTCCGTGGAACTAATGCCACGCATCCGGGCGCGGGCCTGGGCCTGTACATGGCGCGCGCCGTGGTGGACGTGCATGGCGGGAGTTTGCAGGGGCATAATCTGCCCGAAGGCGGGGCACTTTTCCGCATTTGGCTGCCGCTTCCTGTCTAGACAAGGAAAAGCCTTGCTTCCGCTGAAGGCAACCGTGATAATTCCTTGACGTAAACCTATTGTGCCGTCCATCATGGTGTAGAAGTGCATGGCATGGTTTGCCCTCGGTGTGCTCACTAACGGAAGAATGGCGTAGCAATGACGAAAATACTGATCGTCGAAGACAATCTCGACTACGCCGAAGACATGGCGGAGTTCCTCGTTGAGCTCGAACACGAAGTCCATATCACCAGCTCCGCTGGCGGTATGTGGACGGCGTTGAGCCATGGCAATGTCGGCGTGGTCGTACTGGACCTGGGTTTGCCCGATGAAGACGGCTTCAACGTCATCCCCCGCATGCGCCAGCTATACCCGCAAATCGGCGTGCTGGTGCTGACGGGGCGTGTCGCCTTCGACAGCCGCATCCTGGGCTTGCGCCTGGGTGCCGACCACTATCTGACCAAGCCGATCAAATTCCCCGAACTGGCGGCGCACATCGAAGCGCTCGACCGCCGCGTGGGGCCGCAAGATCCCGTACCCGAGCCGGGCAAGTGGACGTTGAAAGTAAGCGCTCGCCAACTTGAGTTGATGGGCGCCGTCATCGCCTTGACGGAAAAGGAATTCAACTTCCTGCACTTGCTCACCATTAATACCCGTCCCGTGCCGCGCGACGTCATCGTGGCCGGCATGGGCGGCGAAGATCCCGATGCGGGCCGCCGGGTCGACATGCTCGTGTATCGTTTGCGCAAGAAAGCCAAGACGGGCCTGGGCCAGGACTTGCCGCTGCGCAGCGCGTATGGCGAAGGCTACAGCCTGTCGGCCAGTTTCAACCTGTCCTGATGACCTTGTTGCGCCGCCCGCAAGTGGCTGGCGCAATAAAAGGGACAGAGTCAACGGCTTTTTTCTGTATTTCAAATAAAACAGGGTCAGAGTCGTGCCTTGCGCGCGCAAGTGTGTAAAATCAAGGCCTTAGCCTTCTTTTTACCGATTCTGCCATGGCCCGTTTGCCCCGCCTCATCATTCCAGCACTGCCCCATTACGTGATTCAGCGCGGCAGCAACCGCCAGCCCGTGTTCCAGGATGCGGCGGACTACGCGCAATTCCTGTCCTGGCTGAAAACGGGGGCGAAAATGTTCAAGGTGGCCATCCACGCCTATGTTTTATTGCCTGATCAGCTACATTTGCTGGCCACGCCGGCCGATGCGACGGGCCTGGGACAGCTGATGCAGTGGCTGGGGCGCTATTACGTGCCGTATTTCAACCAGAAATACGGCCGCGAAGGCGCCTTGTGGCAGGGACGCTACAAAACTTCCGTCATCGATCCCGACAATTTCTTCCTCACGTGCTGCCGCTACCTGGAGTGCGTGCCCGTGCAAACGGGCCTGGCGGGCCAAGCGCTCGACTACAGCTGGTCCAGCTATGCCCACCATGCGGGCGTGCGTCCCGATCCCGTCATCACCGACCATGCGCTGTACTGGGCGCTGGGCAACACGCCGTTCGACCGCGAGGCGGCGTATCTGCGCCTGTTCGAGCAAGGCCTGGGAAGCAGCCAGGTGAAAGTGGTGGAACAGGCTGTATTGAAGGGCTGGCCACTGGGTTCCGACGCTTTCAAGCAGGCGCTGGAGCAGAAAATGCAGCGGCAAGTGCTGCCTGCCAAGCGGGGCCGTCCCCGCAAAATCGTGGCCGATGCGGCCGCTAATTAAAAAGCATTCGCATTTAAAACAAAAAATGGTTCCTTTCCGCGCTTTTATTGAAATTGCTTTGACTATGTCCCTATTAAATTTTTAGAGCGATAGAATCGAATTTAATTCGACTCCGACCCTAATTATTGTAGTTGAGTTTTTTGTTGCGTTGCACTACTCTAGTTTTTCGATAGTCATATGCAGCGGAGAAGCCCATGAAAGCGCAAGGCCTGTACGACCCAGCCAATGAACACGATGCCTGCGGCGTCGGTTTCGTCGCCCATATCAAGGGCAACAAGACCCATTCGATCGTCGAACAGGGTTTGCTGATTCTGAAAAACCTCGATCACCGGGGCGCCGTGGGCGCCGATGCGCTGATGGGCGATGGCGCCGGCATCCTGATCCAGATTCCCGACCAGTACTACCGCGAAGAAATGGCCAAGCAGGGCGTGGAATTGCCGCCGCCTGGCGAATACGGCGTGGGCATGGTCTTCCTGCCGAAGGAACACGCATCGCGCATCGCGTGCGAACAGGAAATCGAACGGGCCGTGCGCATCGAGGGCCAGGTCGTGCTGGGCTGGCGCAACGTGCCCATCGATACGGACATGCCGATGTCGCCCACCGTGCGCGCCAAGGAGCCGGTGATTCGCCAGATCTTCATCGGCCGCGGCCCGGACATCATGGTCACTGACGCGCTCGAGCGCAAACTGTATGTGATCCGCAAATCGTCGGGCCACGCCATCCAGGCATTGAAACTACTGCACGGCAAGGAATTCTTCGTGCCGTCGATGTCGGCCCGTACCATCGTCTATAAAGGCTTGCTGCTGGCCGACCAGGTGGGCGTGTACTACAAGGACTTGCAGGATGCGCGCTGCATCTCGGCCCTGGCCCTGGTGCACCAGCGTTTCTCGACGAATACCTTCCCCGAATGGCCGCTGGCCCACCCATACCGCCTGATCGCCCACAACGGCGAGATCAACACGGTGAAAGGCAACTTCAACTGGATGCGCGCGCGCGAAGGCGTGATGAAGTCGGCCGTGCTGGGTGACGACCTGCAAAAGCTGTTCCCGCTGATCTATGAAGGCCAGTCCGACACGGCGTGCTTCGATAATGCGCTCGAACTGCTGCTGATGGCCGGCTATCCGATCGCCCAGGCGATGATGATGATGATTCCGGAAGCGTGGGAAAACCACACGACGATGGATGACAACCGCCGCGCCTTCTATGAATACCACGCGGCCATGATGGAACCGTGGGACGGCCCCGCCGCCATGGCGTTCACGGACGGCCGCCACATCGGCGGCACCCTGGACCGCAACGGCTTGCGCCCGGCCCGCTACATCGTCACGGACGACGACCTGGTGGTGATGGCGTCCGAATCGGGCGTGCTGCCGATTCCCGAGTCGAAGATCATCCAGAAATGGCGCTTGCAGCCTGGCAAGATGTTCCTGATCGACCTGGAAGCGGGCCGCATCATCGACGACCAGGAACTGAAAAACACCTACGCCAACGCCAAGCCGTATAAAGCGTGGATCAATTCGGTGCGCATCAAGCTCGACGAGATCAAGCTGGCCGAAGGACAGGCGAAACAGGACCGCGCCCAGGGCGAAAAAGAGCAGCCATCGTTGCTGGACCGCCAGCAGGCGTTCGGCTACACGCAGGAAGACTTGAAATTCCTCATGGCGCCGATGGCCGTGGCCGGCGAAGAGGCGACGGGCTCGATGGGCAATGACTCGCCGCTGGCCGTCATGTCGAACAAGCTCAAACCGCTGTATAACTACTTCAAGCAGTTGTTCGCGCAAGTGACGAACCCGCCGATCGACCCGATCCGCGAAGCGATGGTGATGTCGCTCGTGTCCTTCATCGGCCCGAAACCGAACTTGCTCGATACCAACAACGTCAATCCGCCGATGCGCCTGGAAGTGGCGCAGCCCGTGCTGGGCTTTGACGACATGGCCCGCTTGCGCAACATCAGCGCCCACACGGGCGGCAAGTTCAAGTCGTACGAACTGGACATCTGCTACCCGCTGGCCTGGGGCAAGGAAGGCGTGGAAGCCTGCCTGGCCTCGCTGTGCGCGGAAGCCGTCGACGCCGTGAAATCCGGCCACAACATCCTGATCGTCTCGGACCGCGCCATTTGCGCCGACCAGGTGGCGATCCCCGCGCTGCTGGCCACCTCCACCGTGCACCAGCACCTGGTGAGCAAGGGCTTGCGCGCGTCCACCGGTCTCGTCGTGGAAACGGGCTCGGCCCGCGAAACCCACCACTTCGCCTTGCTGGCTGGCTATGGCGCGGAAGCCGTCCACCCGTATCTGGCCATGGAAACCCTGGTCGAGATGGCGCACGGCTTGCCGGGCGACTTGTCGGGCGACAAAGCCATCTACAACTACACCAAGGCAGTGGGCAAAGGCTTGATGAAAGTCATGTCGAAGATGGGCATTTCCACGTATATGTCGTACTGCGGCGCGCAAATCTTCGAAGCCATCGGCTTGAACAAGTCGCTGGTGGACAAATACTTCAAGGGCACGGCCTCGAACGTGGAAGGCATCGGCGTGTTTGAAGTGGCGGAAGAAGCGCTGCGCCTGCATGCGTTGGCTTTCGGCAACGATCCCGTGCTGGTGGATAAGCTCGACGCGGGCGGCGAATACGCATTCCGCGTGCGCGGCGAAGACCACATGTGGACGCCGGACGCGATTGCGAAATTGCAGCATTCCACGCGCAGCAACAATTTCTCCAGCTATAAAGAGTATGCGCAAATCATCAACGACCAGAGCCGTCGCCACCTGACCCTGCGCGGCTTGTTCGAATTCAAGCTCGACCCGACCAAGGCCATCCCGCTCGACGAAGTGGAACCGGCCAAGGAAATCGTCAAGCGCTTCGCCACGGGCGCCATGTCGCTCGGTTCCATCAGCACGGAAGCGCACGCGACCCTGGCCGTGGCCATGAACCGCATCGGCGGCAAGTCGAACACGGGCGAAGGCGGCGAAGATCCGAACCGCTACACGCAGGAATTGAAGGGCATCCCGATCCGCCAGGGCGACACCATGGCGTCCGTCGTGGGCGCCGAGCAGATCGTCGTCGATATTCCGCTGCAGGAAGGCGATTCCATGCGTTCGCGCATCAAGCAGGTGGCGTCGGGACGTTTCGGCGTCACGGCCGCCTACCTGAACTCGGCCGACCAGATCCAGATCAAGATGGCGCAGGGCGCGAAACCGGGCGAAGGCGGCCAGTTGCCAGGCCATAAGGTGTCGGAATACATCGCCAGCCTGCGCTTTTCCGTGCCGGGCGTGGGCTTGATTTCGCCGCCGCCGCACCACGACATCTATTCGATCGAAGACCTGGCGCAGCTGATCCATGACTTGAAGAACGCCAACCCGCGCGCTTCGATCTCCGTGAAACTGGTGTCGGAAGTGGGCATCGGCACGGTGGCTGCCGGCGTCACGAAGGCGAAAGCCGACCACGTGGTCGTCGCCGGCCACGACGGCGGCACGGGCGCTTCGCCTCTGTCGTCCGTGAAACATGCGGGCACGCCGTGGGAGCTGGGTCTGGCTGAAACGCAACAAACGCTGGTCTTGAACGGCTTGCGCAGCCGCATCCGCGTGCAGGCCGACGGCCAGATGAAGACGGGCCGCGACGTGGTCATCGCCGCCCTGCTGGGGGCCGACGAGATCGGTTTCGCCACGGCGCCGCTGGTGGTCGAAGGCTGCATCATGATGCGCAAATGCCACTTGAACACGTGCCCGGTGGGCGTGGCCACGCAAGATCCGGTGCTGCGCGCCAAGTTCTCGGGCAAGCCCGAGTACGTCGTCAATTACTTCTTCTTCGTGGCCGAAGAAGCCCGTCAATTGATGGCGCAGCTGGGCATCCGCACGTATGACGAACTGATCGGTCGCGTGGACTTGCTGGACAAGTCGAAGGCGATTTCGCACTGGAAGGCGCAGGGACTGGACTTCTCGGCCATCTTCTACAAGCCGGAAACCCCGGATGGCCAGGCCTGTCGCCACGTGGAGTTCCAGGACCATGCGCTGGAAAAGGCGCTGGACCACAAGCTGATCGCGCAAGCGCGCGCGGCGCTGGAAAAGGGCGAGCGCGTCTCCTTCATCTCGCCCGTGCGCAACCTGAACCGCACGGTGGGTACCATGCTGTCCGGCGAAGTGGCGAAGAAATACGGCCATGCCGGCTTGCCGGACGACACCATCCACATCCAGCTGCAAGGCACGGCGGGCCAGTCGGCCTGCGCCTTCCTGGCGCACGGCATCACCATCGACCTGGTGGGCGAGGGCAACGATTACGTGGGTAAAGGTTTATCCGGCGGGCGCATCATCGTGCGGCCGAATACGGAATTCCGTGGCTGGGCCGTGGACAACATCATCATCGGCAATACGGTGCTGTACGGCGCCATCGCCGGCGAAGCCTTCTTCAATGGCGTGGCCGGCGAACGCTTTGCCGTGCGCAACTCGGGCGCCACCACGGTGGTCGAGGGCCTGGGCGACCATGGCTGCGAATACATGACGGGCGGCACGGTGGTGGTCCTGGGCAATACGGGACGCAATTTCGCGGCCGGCATGTCGGGCGGCATCGCCTATGTGTATGACCCGGCCGGAGACTTTGCCAGCAAGTGCAACACGGCCATGGTCAGCCTGGACAAGGTCGTGTCCGCAGCGGAACAGCATCTCGACCGCGATGCCTGGCATACGCAGCACCGCGACGGCGTGCCGGAAGCCGACGAAGTCATCCTCAAGCGCCTGATCGAGCGTCACTTCAAGCACACGGGCAGCACCCGCGCCCGTGTCCTGCTTGACGACTGGGCCGCGGCGCGCGGCAAGTTCGTGAAAGTCTTCCCGAACGAATACAAGCGCGCGCTGATTGAGATGGCTGCCGATGCCGCCATGGAAGTCCAAGCCGTCGCCGCCTGAGCCAGCCAAGATCAATCGCATAGAGCAATGACAGGGAGCGGCCAAGCCGCTCCCAGCCAGCAAATACAAAGGAAACATCGTGGGTAAAATTACCGGCTTCATGGAATTCAAGCGCCAGGACGAACACTATCTGGAGCCTGCCGCGCGTCTGAAGAACTACAAGGAATTCGTGCTGCACCTGTCGGACGCGCAAGCGACCGTGCAAGGCGCGCGCTGCATGGATTGCGGCATTCCCTTCTGTACCACGGGTTGCCCCGTGAATAACATCATTCCCGACTGGAATGACTTGGTGTACCGCGGCGCCTACCGCGAAGCGCTGGACATCTTGCATTCGACGAATAACTTCCCGGAATTCACGGGCCGCATCTGCCCGGCGCCGTGCGAATCGGCCTGTACCCTGGGCATCCACGAAGATCCGGTCGGCATCAAGTCCATCGAGCACAAGATCATCGACATGGGCTGGGAGCACGGCTGGGTCACGCCGCAGCCGGCGGGATTCAGCACGGGCAAGAAAGTGGCCATCGTCGGTTCCGGCCCCGCGGGCCTGGCGGCGGCGCAGCAGCTGGCGCGCGCCGGCCATGCCGTCACCGTTTTTGAAAAGAGCGACCGGGTCGGTGGCTTGCTGCGTTACGGCATCCCCGACTTCAAGATGGAAAAATCGCACATCGACCTGCGCGTGAAACAGATGGAAGCCGAAGGCGTGGTCTTCCGCACCAGCGTACTGGTGGGCAAGGATTTCCCGGCCCACGTCAACAACTGGGCCAAGGAAACCATTTTCCCGGAAGACCTGGAAAAAGAATTCGACGCCGTCATCATGGCCGGCGGCGCCGAGCAGCCGCGCGACTTGCCCGTGCCGGGCCGCGAGCTGAAAGGCGTGCATTTCGCCATGGATTTCCTGCCGCTGCAAAACAAGGTCAACGCGGGCGACAAGCTCAAGGACCAGATCAAGGCCACGGGCAAGCACGTGGTGGTGATCGGCGGCGGCGACACGGGTTCCGACTGCGTCGGCACGTCGAACCGCCATGGCGCCGCCTCGGTGGCCCAGTTCGAACTGATGCCGCAGCCGCCGGAACAGGAAAACAAGCCGCTGGTCTGGCCGTACTGGCCGACCAAGCTGCGCACCTCGTCCTCGCACGAGGAAGGCTGCGAGCGCGACTGGGCCGTGGCCACCAAGCGTTTCGAAGGCAAGGGCGGCAAGGTGGAAAAGCTGATCGCCTGCAGAGTCGAATGGAAAGACGGCAAGATGAGCGAAGTGCCGAACTCGGAATTCGAGATGAAGGCGGACCTGGTCTTCCTGGCCATGGGTTTTGTTTCCCCAGTACAACAAGTTCTGGAAGCGTTCGGCGTCGACACGGATGCGCGCGGCAATGTCAAGGCGACAACAGACGGTGCCGGCTGCTACCAGACCTCGGTGGCCAAGGTGTTTGCCGCCGGCGACATGCGCCGCGGCCAGTCGCTGGTGGTGTGGGCCATCCGCGAAGGGCGCCAGTGCGCGCGCGCCGTCGATGAGTTCCTGATGGGGGCTTCCCTGCTGCCGCGCTAAAATTAACGAGCAATTGGTCGTTTTTTTGCCAGGGCCACGGCGCGGAATGCGGCGTGGCCCTTGTTATTTTTACTTGTCAAGTCAATAGCTGTGAACATCGCCGGACAGGGACGCGATGTGCGGGCCAAATTTCCACTACAATATCTGACTTTCGATTCATTAGTGTTGTATTCTTCCCCTTTACGGGGCTGTCCCGAGGGGTGTCTCAGCAGAGGTTGGCGTTTCTGCACTACAATACGCCATTAAAATAGTGAGTTTCGTCGTGCCAAATCTTGTTGAGATCCGTGATTTACACTTTGCCTATGGAGAACGTTCGATTTTATCGGGCCTTCAAATGGATTTCCCACGTGGAAAAGTTGTGGCCGTCATGGGTGGCTCCGGCAGTGGCAAGACGACCGTACTGCGCCTGATCGGCGGGCAGCTGCGTCCCAGTTCCGGTTCCGTGAATGTCGACGGCCAGATCGTGCATACGCTGGGAACCGACGAGCTATATCAACTGCGCCGCAAGATGGGCATGCTGTTCCAGCACGGTGCGTTGTTTACAGACTTGACGGCGTTCGAGAACGTGGCGTTCCCCCTGCGCGAACACACGGATTTGAATGAAGAGCTGATCCGCACCCTGGTGCTGATGAAGCTGCACGCCGTGGGACTGCGCAATGCGGCGCAACTGAAGCCGGCCGAGATCTCGGGCGGCATGGGCCGCCGCGTCGCGCTGGCGCGCGCCATCGCGCTCGACCCCGAACTGATCATGTACGACGAGCCGTTCGCCGGCCTGGACCCGATTTCCATGGGCGTGACGGCGAATTTGATCCGCAATCTGAACGATGCGTTGGGTTCCACGTCTATCTTGGTATCGCACGATGTGAAGGAGTGTTTCGCCATCGCTGATTATGTCTATTTTCTGTCATCGGGCAAGATTGTGGCGCACGGCACGCCGGCCGAGATGGCCGTGTCGACGCATCCGTACGTCAAGCAGTTCGTCAATGCCGAGGCCGATGGCCCCGTACCGTTCCATTATCCGGGCAAGTCGCTGGCCGACGACCTGGGCTTGCAGGCGGGGGGCGGCCGATGATCGCGCGTTTCCTGGCGGCGATCGGAGCATGGTTGCGCAATTCGGTACAAGACCTCGGCTTTGCCGTGCGCTCGTTTTTCATCATCATCGCCTCGTCGGGTGGCCTGTGGCGCCGTCCGCGCCTGGTGATTGAGCAACTGTTCTTTATCGGTAACCGCTCCTTGGTGATTACCGCCGTCTCCGGCCTGTTTGTCGGCATGGTGCTGGGTTTGCAAGGCTATTACACCCTGACCACGTATGGCGCCGAGCAGTCGCTGGGCTTGCTGGTGGCGCTGTCGCTGACGCGCGAACTGGGGCCCGTCGTCACGGCGCTGCTGTTTGCCGGCCGCGCCGGCACGTCGCTGACGGCGGAAATCGGCCTGATGAAGGCGGGCGAGCAATTGTCGGCCATGGAAATGATGGCCGTGAACCCGATCCAGCGCGTGCTTGCGCCCCGTTTCTGGGCCGGCGTGATCGCCATGCCGATCCTGGGCGCCATCTTCACGGCCGTCGGCATCATCGGCAGCTACCTGGTCGGCGTGGTGCTGATCGGCGTCGATGAAGGCTCGTTCTGGTCGCAGATGCAGGGCGGCGTGGATGTCTGGAAAGAAGTGGGCAATGGCACCATCAAGAGCCTGGTGTTCGGTATTGCGGTGACCTTCATCGCGCTGTTCCAGGGGTACCAGGCACAGCCGACGCCGGAAGACGTGTCCGGCGCCACCACGCGCACGGTGGTCATTTCATCGTTGATGGTGTGGTGGCTCGATTTCATGATGACGGCGTTGATGTTTAGCAAGTAATTGCCGATCAGCGACAAAACAGCGGGCCTGGGCAAGATGTTGCGCAGGCGGCAGCAAGTAAAAATTATTTAGGATTGTTTATGCAACGTAAATCTTTGGATGTCTGGGTCGGCTTGTTCGTCTTGCTGGGTGTGGCGGCATTGATGTTTCTGGCGCTCAAGGCCGGCAATATGAGCTCGCTGTCTTTCAGCAAGACGTATACCATTAGTGCCAAGTTCGACAATATTGGCGGCCTCAAGCCGCAGGCGCCCGTCAAGGGTGCTGGCGTGGTGGTGGGGCGCGTGGCGGAGATCCGCTTTGACGACAAGACGTACCAGGCGCTGGTGAAACTCGACATCGAAGATGGCTACAAATTTCCGAAAGACAGCTCGGCCAAGATTTTGACGGCCGGTTTGCTGGGTGAGCAATATATCGGCCTGGAAGCAGGCGGCGATCTGGCGAACCTGGCGGAGGGCGACAAGATCGCCCGTACTCAATCGGCCACAGTGCTGGAAGACCTGATCAATCAGTTCATCTACAGCAAGGCAGCGGAAGGAAAGGACAGCAAATGAGCGAGTCGACCAAACAATCCCAAGGCAGCCTGGCGCGTATCGGCCTGGCCCTGGCCATCGCCGCCAGCGTGAGCGCTTGCGCCACCGGCACCAATCCGCGCGACCCGCTCGAGGGTTACAACCGCGCCATGTTCAAGTTCAACGACACCGTCGACCAGGTGGCCCTGAAACCGGTCGCCACGGCTTACAAGACCGTCACGCCATCGTTCGTGCAAACGGGCGTGGGCAATTTCTTCGGCAACTTGTCCGATGTGTGGAGCGCCGTGAACAACTTGCTGCAAGGCAAGGGTGAGGCGGGCTTGCAAGACGTCGTGCGCGTCAGCATGAACTCGACCTTCGGCATCTTCGGCCTGATCGACATCGCGTCGCAGGCGGGCATTCCGAAGCATAACGAAGACTTTGGCCAGACCCTGGGCTGGTATGGCGTTCAGCCTGGTCCGTACGTGATGCTGCCGCTGCTGGGCCCATCGACCGTGCGCGACACGGTGGCCCTGCCGCTCGATATCACGGGCGACCCATGGCGCTACAAGGAGCCTGTCTCGGTGCGCAATATCGGCACGGTGACGCGCGTGGTCGACAAGCGCGCCGCGCTGCTCGACGCGACCAACCTGATGGAAGCGGCCGCGCTGGACCGTTATGAATTCATCCGCGACGGCTTCCTGCAGGCGCGCGAAAGCAAGGTGTTCGATGGCGATACGGACCGCCGCGACCGCAAAGTGCCAAAAAACGACACCAGCGATTACGAGCCGGCCTATGAGGCGCAACCGCAGCCTGTCCCAGCGGAAACGCCGCCTGCGACGGCCGCGGCCGATGTGGCGCCGGCGGACCTCGTAACATCTGGTAGCAATACCGTGGCTTCCCAGGCTAGGCCTCAGGAGTAAACTGCGGTAAAGAAACACCACGGCTGCGATCGACGCCAGCCGGTGCATAGCAACACCATGAAAGGTAGAACCATGAAATTGATGAAACAACTGCTGGCGATGGCCACCATCGCCTTTGCCACCGCCGCCCAGGCCGCTCCCGCCGTGGAAGCGCCGGACGTCTTGGTCAAACGCATCAGCCAGGACGTGATCGAGACGGCCAAGAACGACAAGGCCATCCAGGCTGGCGATATCAAGCGCGTCACCGAATTGGTGGAAAGCAAGATCCTGCCGTACGTGGATTTCCAGCGCATGACGGCCCTGGCCGCCGGCCGCTTCTGGCGCGACGCCACGCCGGACCAGCAAAAGCAGCTGTCCAGCGAATTCCGTACCCTGCTGATCTACACGTATTCGGGCGCCTTGTCGCAGATCAAGAACGAAACCGTGGAATTCAAGCCGCTGCGCGCCGACCCGGCCGACACGGAAGTGGAAGTGCGCTCGCAGGTGAATGTGGCGCGCGGCGAACCCGTGCCCCTGAACTACCGCGTGGCGAAAACCCCATCCGGCTGGAAGATCTATGACATCAACGTGCTGGGCGCATGGCTGGTGGAAACGTACAAAAGCAGCTTCGCCAGCGAGATCAGCAAGGGCGGCATCGATGGCCTGATCAAGACCTTGCAGGCAAAAAACAAGGCCCTGGCCAGCCGTCCCGCTGCCAAAGCCAAATAATCGGCTATCATATAGCTCCTGACCCAGCTCCAGACCAGCGCAGCCCGACGCCATGCCCGACTCTCTCGACACCTTGCAGTCCCTGACTTCCCTGACCGTGCACAATGCCACTTCGGCATTGGAGCAGGGTCTGGACGCCATCCGCTCGGGTCAGACGAAGTTTGACTTGCGCAACGTCAAGGCCGTCGATTCGGCAGCCGTCTCCGTCATGCTGACGTGGCAGCGCGCCGCGCAGGATGCCGGCGGCGTGCTGGAGCTGAAAAACCTGCCGGACAACCTGAAAAACCTCACCAAGCTGTATGGCGTCTGCTCGCTCGTTTCGAGCACGTTGACGACCGATGACTGCGCCAGCGCCGGCGGCCACGCCGAACGCAGCCCGTCCGACCTGCATCATCATTGATCCTGTCCCACTCCCCGCATCAGCAGTAGCTTTCAAGCCGGCAGGCCAGCAGCGCCGTCGGATTGATCTCCAAGTGTTCCACGAAGTTTCCAACTATAATTGACTGTTGCGCCACCCTCTGCGGAAGGGGCGCCCTGCACCGGCCAGCCGGCCTGCATTGCACCGGCAACTGGCGCATCACACCAGACGCATTACACTTGAAACAAGCACATGACCGCAATTCAAATAACGAATGTAGAAAAGAGCTATAAATCGCTCAAGGCGCTGGGCGGCGTGTCGCTGGCCATCGAGGAAGGCGAGTTTTTCGGCCTGCTCGGCCCGAATGGCGCCGGCAAGACCACCCTCATTTCCATCATCGCCGGCCTGATACGCCCCGACGCGGGCACCGTCAAGATCCATGGCCATGACGTGGTCACGGACTTCCGCAATGCACGCCGCAACCTGGGCGTGGTGCCGCAGGAGCTGGTGTTCGACCCGTTTTTCACGGTGCGCGAAACCCTGCGCCTGCAGTCCGGCTATTTCGGCTTGCCGAACAACGACAAGTGGATCGACGAGGTCATGGAAAACCTCGACCTCACCGGCAAGGCCGACACGAATATGCGCGCCCTGTCCGGCGGCATGAAGCGCCGCGTGCTCGTGGCCCAGGCGCTGGTGCACAAGCCGCCCGTCATCGTGCTCGATGAGCCGACGGCCGGCGTCGACGTGGAACTGCGCCAGACGCTGTGGAAGTTCATCTCGCGCCTGAACCGCGAAGGCGGCCACACGGTCGTGCTGACCACGCACTACCTGGAAGAGGCGCAAGCCATGTGCCAGCGCGTGGCCATGCTGAAAACCGGCAAGGTGGTGGCGCTCGACACCATGTCGGCCCTGATCCGCCGCATCGCCGGCTCGCAGCTGCAGGTGCACCTCAAGAATGGCGCTCTGCCGGCCGACTTGCAGCACCTGGTGCTGCACCCGGAAGAACAGCAGGCGCCGAACAAGTTCAGCCTGCGCGTCAACGAATACAGCGAAGTCGAAAAAATCCTCGCCCGCCTGCGCGAAGCGGGCGCCGAGATCGATGAAATGCAATTGCAACAAGCCGACCTGGAAGATATCTTCTTGCAGATCATGGATAAAGGTACCGTATGATTTCGACAGGATTTCGCACCCTCGTCTACAAAGAGACGCTGCGCTTCTGGAAAGTGGCGACGCAAACCGTGGCCGCGCCCGTGCTCACGTCGATGCTGTACCTGCTGGTGTTCGGCCATGTGCTCGACGGCCGCGTGGAGCCCACCCCCGGCGTCAGCTACACGGCCTTCCTGATTCCCGGCCTGGTGATGATGAGCGTGCTGCAAAACGCGTTCGCCAATTCCTCGTCCTCGCTGATCCAGTCCAAGATCACGGGCAACCTCGTGTTCGTGCTGCTGACGCCCCTGTCGCACTGGGAAATCTTCTCGGCGTATGTACTCGCTTCCGTCGCGCGCGGCCTGGCCGTGGGCTTTGGCGTGTTTGCCATCACGTGCTGGTTCGCCGACCTGTCGTTCGTCGCGCCGCTGTGGATCGTCGTCTTCGCCTTTTTGGGCGCCGCCATGCTGGGCACCATGGGTTTGATCGCCGGCATCTGGGCCGAGAAATTCGACCAGCTGGCCGCCTTCCAGAACTTCCTGATCATGCCGGCCACCTTCTTGTCGGGCGTGTTCTATTCGATCCACTCGCTGCCGCCGTTCTGGCAGACGGTATCGCATTTGAACCCCTTCTTTTACATGATCGACGGTTTCCGCTACGGCTTCTTCGGCGTGTCCGACGTCAGCCCGTGGCTCAGCGTGTCCATCGTCGCCGGCTTCCTCGTGATCCTGGCGCTGGCGTCGATCCGCCTGCTGAAGAGCGGCTATCGTTTGCGACATTGATTACGACACTCATTGCGCCGTTGATTGCGGCACATCACATCACTACATTATTCAATATCAAGGACTTATCGTGACCACCACTCCAGAACTGATCCACGGCTATCTGTCGGCCGGCCTCGAATGCACGCACCTCGAAGTGGAGGGCGATGGCCAGCACTTCCAGGCCGTGATCGTTTCGCCCGCGTTTGCCGGCAAGCGCCTGATCCAGCGCCACCAGATCGTCTACGCGGCGCTGGGCGACCGCATGCGCGAAGAAATCCACGCGCTGTCGATGAAAACCCTGACACCTGAAGAATTCCAAGGATAAGCACATGGACAAGCTCCTCATCAACGGCGGCAACCGCCTGAACGGCGACATCGCCATCTCCGGCGCGAAAAACGCCGCCCTGCCCATCCTGTGCGCGGGTCTCTTGACCGCGGGCGACCTGGACCTGACGAACGTGCCGCATTTGCACGACGTGGCCACCATGTTGAAGCTGCTGGGCCAGACGGGCCTGAAAGTGCAGCAGGACGGCGACCGCGTTGTTCTCAACGGCAGCGCCATCGACACGCTGGAAGCGCCGTATGAACTGGTGAAAACCATGCGCGCCTCGATCCTCGTGCTGGGCCCCCTGCTGGCGCGCTTCGGCGAAGCCAAGGTCTCGCTGCCGGGCGGCTGCGCCATCGGTTCGCGCCCCGTCGACCAGCACATCAAGGGCCTCGAGGCGCTGGGCGCCGAGATCCGCATCGAAGCGGGCTACATCTACGCCAAGTGCGCCAAGCTGAAAGGCGCGCGCATCGTCACCGACATGATCACCGTCACCGGCACCGAGAACCTGCTGATGGCAGCGACCCTGGCCGAAGGCGAGACCATCCTGGAAAACGCCGCCTGCGAACCGGAAGTGACCGACCTGGCGCACCTGCTGGTGGCCATGGGCGCGAAGATCGACGGCATCGGCACCAGCCGCCTGGTGATCCAGGGCGTCGATACCCTGCACGGCGCTTCGCACGCGGTGATCGCCGACCGTATCGAAACGGGGACCTTCCTGTGCGCCGTGGCGGCCACCGGCGGCGATATCACCCTGCGCAACGTGCGCACCGATATCCTCGACGCGGCGCTCGACAAGCTGCGCGCCATGGGCCTGACGATGACCTTCGGCGCCGACTGGATCCGCGCCGAGATGTCGGCCCGTCCTAACCCCGTCAGCTTCCGCACCACGGAATACCCGGGCTTCCCGACCGACATGCAGGCGCAGTTCATGGCGGTGAACACCATCGCGAATGGCGCCAGCCGCGTCACCGAGACGATCTTCGAGAACCGCTTCATGCACGTGCAGGAAATGAACCGCCTGGGCGCCGACATCACCATCGAGGGCAACACGGCCATCATCGCCGGCGTCAAGCAGCTGCGCGGCGCGCCCGTGATGGCGACCGACCTGCGCGCCTCGGCGTCGCTGGTGATCGCGGCCCTGGCCGCCGATGGCGAAACCCTGATCGACCGCATCTATCACCTCGACCGCGGCTACGACCGCATGGAAGTGAAATTGTCGGCCGTCGGCGCGAACATCGTACGCATTAAATAACAAGGAACGAGCATGAACGGATCGAACACGGGCGACAATTCGCAGCTGATACTGGCGCTCTCGAAAGGCCGCATTTTTGAGGACACCATGCCGCTGCTGGAAGCGGCCGGCATCAAGGTACTGGAAAACCCGGAGACCTCGCGCAAGCTGATTTTGGCCACCAACGATCCGAACGTGCGCGTCATCATCGTGCGCGCCAGCGATGTGCCGACCTACGTGCAGTACGGCGCGGCCGATTTCGGCGTGGCGGGCAAGGACGTCCTGCTCGAGCACGGCGGCGAAGGCCTGTACCAGCCGATCGACCTGAATATCGCCTCTTGCCGCATGTCGGTGGCGGTGCAGGCCGGTTTTGACTACGAAAAGGCCGTGCACCAGGGCGCGCGCCTGCGCGTGGCCACCAAGTTCGTGCACACGGCGCGCGAGCATTTCGCCGCCAAGGGCGTGCACGTCGACCTGATCAAGCTGTATGGCTCGATGGAGCTGGCGCCCCTGGTCGGCCTGTCGGACGCCATCGTCGACCTGGTCAGCACGGGCAGCACTTTGCGCGCGAACAACCTCGTCGAGGTCGAGCACATCATGGAAATTTCGTCGCGCCTGGTGGTCAACCAGGCTGCGCTCAAGCTCAAGCGCGAGCGCTTGCAGCCGATCATCGAGGCGTTTGAACGCGCTTCGCAAGCCTAGATACCTTCAGTAGCAGAAAGCCGATTATGCCGATACAGATACGCAAGCTCGATTCAAGCCAGGATGGTTTCCAACAATCGCTCGATACGCTGCTGGCGTTCGAGGCGGGCACCGATGCAGCGATTGAAACGTCGGTCGCAAAAATCCTGGCCGATGTGAAAACGCGCGGCGACGCCGCCGTACTGGAATACACCAACCGTTTCGACCGCATCCCGCATGGCGGCGCGGCGGAAATGGCGGCGTTTGATATTTCGCAAGCCGAATTGCAGGCAGCCTTGAACGGCTTGCCGTCGGCCCAGCGCGAGGCGCTGCAGATCGCCGCGCAGCGCATCCGCGCCTTCCACGAACGCCAGCGCGAGGAATTGCGCGGCTTTACCTACACCGAGCCCGATGGCACGGTGCTGGGCCAGAAGATCACGCCGCTGGACCGGGTCGGCATCTACGTCCCGGGCGGCAAGGCCGCCTACCCGTCGTCCGTGCTGATGAATGCCATTCCCGCGCATGTGGCGGGCGTGGGCGAAATCATCATGGTCGTGCCGACGCCCGATGGCGTGAAAAACCAGATGGTGCTGGCCGCCGCCGCGATTGCCGGCGTGACGCGCGTGATCACCATCGGCGGCGCGCAAGCCGTCGGCGCGCTGGCCTACGGCACGCAGACGATTGCCGCCGTGGACAAGATCGTCGGTCCCGGCAACGCCTACGTGGCTGCCGCCAAGCGTCGCGTGTTCGGCATCGTCGGCATCGACATGATCGCCGGACCGTCGGAAATCCTCGTGCTGTGCGACGGCACGACGGACCCCGACTGGGTCGCGATGGACCTGTTTTCGCAGGCCGAGCACGACGAACTGGCGCAAGCGATCCTGCTGTGCCCCGACGCCGATTACATCGCGCAAGTCGAGGAGAGCATCGCCAAGCTGCTGCCGACGATGCCGCGCCAGGCCACCATCAGCACGTCGCTGGCCGACCGCGGAGCGCTGATCAAGGTGCGCAGCATGGCAGAGGCGTGCGAGATCGCCAACAGCATCGCCGCGGAACACCTGGAAATCTCGGCGGAAAACCCGCAGCAGTGGGCCGAGCAGATCCGCCACGCGGGCGCCATGTTCCTGGGCCGCTTTTCGTCCGAATCGCTGGGCGACTATTGCTGCGGCCCCAATCACGTGCTGCCGACCTCGCGCACGGCGCGCTTTTCGTCGCCGCTGGGCGTGTACGACTTCCAGAAGCGCTCGTCCATCATCCACGTCAGTGAAGCGGGTGCGCAAACCCTGGGCCGTGTCGCCGCTACCCTGGCGTATGGCGAAGGCTTGCAGGCGCACGCGCGCAGCGCCGAACTGCGTCTGAAGCCGCAGCCATGACGAATATGGCGGAGCAGCCGGACTGGGTCAACCGGGTCTATTGCGAAGATGCGCTGGCGGGGCTGGCGCGCATTCCCGATGGCTCGGTGGACCTGATCCTGACGGATCCGCCGTACAACCTGGGCAAGGATTACGGCAATGCCTCGGACCAGCAGTCGGTGGCCGACTACCTGCGCTGGACGGAGCAGTGGATCGATGCGGCGCTGCCCAAGCTGAAAGCCAACGGCAGCCTGTATATCTTCCTCACCTGGCGCTATTCGCCGGAGATCTTCGTCATGCTGAAACAGCGCATGGCGATGATGAATGAAATCATCTGGGACCGCCGCGTGCCGTCCATGGGCGGCAGCGTGCGCAGCTTTTCATCGGTGCACGACACCATCGGCTTCTTCGTCAAGCGCAAGGATTACTACTTCGACCTTGACGCGGTGCGCATCGCCTATGACGCGGCCACCAAGAAAGCCCGTTCGCGCTCGATCTTCATCGGCGCCAAATGGCTGGAAGTGGGCTACAACCCGAAAGACTTGTGGAGCGTGTCGCGCCTGCACAAGGAACACCCGGAACGGGCCGACCACCCGACGCAAAAGCCGCTCGAAATCATCGAGCGCATGCTCAAGGCTTCGTGCCCGCCCGGCGGCGTGGTGCTCGACCTGTTCATGGGCAGCGGCACCACGGCCCTGGCGGCGAAGCGCTGCGGGCGCGATTTCGTCGGCTTTGAGTTGAATCCCGATTACTGCGCCATCATCGAACAGCGATTGGCGGCGCTGGCGCAGGAGCTGGCCGAACCGGCCGCGCCGCAGGCGGAAAAGAAGAAGGCGCCGGCCAAGCGCCGCGCCGCCGCCGCCGTGCCCAAGGCCGCCAAGGCGGCCAGTAAAAAACCGGCTGCCGTGAAAAAACCGCCCGCCGCGAAAAAAGCGCCGGCCCGCAAGGCGCGCAGCGCCGCCGTGCCGGAAGACGTCGTCATTTAGTCTCCATTTAATTCCATCAGGAGTGTTTGCAGCATGTCTTTCCTCGATCAGTTAATCAGCAACACCGTGCGGTCCGATGTGCTGGCCGTCAAAAGCTACCAGGTAGCCGATGCCAGCGGTTACATCAAACTCGATGCGATGGAAAACCCGTATCCGCTGCCGCCGCAGCTGCGCGAAGAGCTGGGCGCGCGCCTGGCCGGCGTGGCGCTGAACCGCTATCCGCCGTCGTACGCCAGCCTGCAGGCGGCCATCTGCGCCAAGCTGGGCGTGCCCGCCGGCTTCGACGTCATGCTGGGCAACGGCTCCGATGAGCTCATTTCCATCCTGGCCATGGCGTGCGCCCACCAGGAGCCGGGCAAGCGCGCCGTGCTGCTGGCGCCCGTGCCGGCCTTCGTCATGTATGCGCGCTCGGCGCAGTTCGCCGGCATGGATTTCGTCGGCGTGCCCTTGAAGAGTGATTTCAGCCTGGACATGGACGCCATGCTGGCGGCGATCGAACAGCATCGCCCGGCGCTGGTGTTCCTCGCCTATCCGAACAACCCGACGGGCAACCTGTTTGCCAGCGCCGGCATCGAACGCATCCTGGCCGCCCTGGGCGACACGGGCATCGCCGTCGTCGACGAAGCCTATGAACCGTTCGCGCAGCACAGCTTCATGGGCCGTTTGCCCGAGTTCGAGAACCTGGTGGTGATGCGTACCGTGTCGAAACTGGGCCTGGCCGGCATCCGCCTCGGCTACATGTCGGCCGCGCCGGCCCTGCTGGCGCAGTTTGAAAAAGTGCGCCCGCCGTATAACGTGAATGTGCTGACGCAGACGGCGGCCGAATTCGCGCTCGAACACCTCGATGTGTTGAATGCCCAGGCGGATCTGCTCAACAGCGCGCGCGATACGCTGGCGCTGCGCCTGGCGGAGCTGCCGGGTGTGACCGTGTTTCCCTCGAAGGCAAATTTTCTTCTGATTCGTGTGGCTGATTCCGACGATGTTTGCGCAAAACTGCTTGCCCGCAGGGTTTTAATTAAAAATATGAGTAAAATGCATGCTGCGCTGGCCAATTGCCTGCGCATCAGCGTCAGCACCCCGGAAGAGAATTCCCTTTTTTACGATGCCTTCAAGGCATCCCTCGTTTAGCCTATCGCCAGAGCCTCCCATGAACCGCACCGCAGAAATCACGCGCAACACCAATGAGACGCAAGTTCGCGTCGCCCTCAACCTCGATGGCACGGGCCAGCAAAAGCTCAATACCGGCGTGCCCTTCCTCGACCATATGCTGGACCAGATCGCCCGCCACGGCTTGATCGACCTGGATATCGAAGCGACGGGCGACGTGCATATCGACAACCACCATACGGTGGAAGACGTGGGCATCACCCTGGGCATGGCCGTGGCCAAGGCTATCGGCGACAAGAAGGGCATCCGCCGCTACGGTCATGCGTATGTGCCGCTGGACGAGGCGCTGTCGCGCGTGGTGCTCGATTTCTCGGGCCGCCCGGGCATCGAATACCACATCCCGTTTACGCGCGCCATGATCGCCGGCTTCGACGTCGACCTGACCCTGGAATTTTTCCGCGGCTTCGTCAACCATGCGGGCGTGACATTGCATATCGACAACTTGCGCGGTACGAATGCCCACCATCAATGCGAAACCGTGTTCAAGGCCTTTGGCCGCGCGCTGCGCATGGCTGCCGAGCTCGACGAGCGCGCGGCCGGCATCATTCCATCGACCAAGGGCAGCCTGTAAGCGCCGCTCTCGCTATATTGTAGATTCCGGGATCAAACATGAATAAAATTGTGGTGGTGGATTACGGCATGGGCAATCTGCGCTCGGTGGCGCAGGCCCTGCGCGCCGTGGCGCCGGAAGCCGACGTGCGCATTTCCGGATTGGCGCAAGACATCGACAGCGCCGACCGCATCGTCTTGCCGGGCCAGGGCGCCATGCCCGACTGCATGCGCAGCCTGCGCGAATCGGGCGTGCTCGAGGCGCTGCTGCGCGCCGCCGACAGCAAGCCCGTGCTGGGCGTGTGCATCGGCGAGCAAATGTTGTTCGACGGCAGCGAAGAGGGCGATGCGGCCGGTTTGGGCTTGCTGCCAGGCAAAGTCGTGCGCTTCCAGCTCGACGGCCAGGTGCAGGAAGACGGCTCGCGCTTCAAGGTGCCGCAAATGGGCTGGAACCAAGTGCGGCAAACGGCGTCCCATGTCATGTGGGATGGTATCGCCGACAACGCCTATTTTTACTTTGTGCACAGCTATTTTGCTCAACCTCAAGAAGCGGCGCACACGGTGGGCGAGACTGTCTATGGCGCGCCGTTTGCTTGTGCCGTCGCCCGTGATAATATTTTCGCGACACAGTTTCACCCTGAAAAAAGCGCTGCCGCTGGTTTGCAGCTGTACAAGAACTTCGTTCACTGGCAACCTTAACGTTAGCTATCCGGCTTTTTTTCCGCCCCTCACTCACTCTAAATCACACTGACCATGCTGCTCATTCCCGCCATCGACCTGAAAGACGGTCACTGCGTACGCCTGAAACAAGGCGATATGGAACTTGCCACCGTATTTTCCGAAGACCCGGCCGAGATGGCCCGCCATTGGCTGATGCAAGGCGCGCGCCGGCTGCACCTGGTCGACCTGAACGGCGCCTTTGCCGGCAAGCCGAAGAACGAAGGCGCCGTGAAGGCCATCCTGAAGGCCGTGCAAGATTTCGCCGTGGAAAATGACATCGAGGAAATCCCCGTGCAGCTGGGCGGCGGCATCCGCGACCTCGACACCATCGAGCGCTACCTCGACGCCGGCATCACCTACATCATCATCGGCACGGCGGCCGTGAAAAGCCCCGGCTTCCTGCACGACGCCTGCGGTGCCTTCCCGGGCCACATCATCGTCGGCCTCGACGCCAAAGATGGCAAAGTGGCAACGGATGGCTGGAGCAAGATGTCGGGCCACGAAGTGATCGACCTGGCGAAAAAATTCGAAGCCTACGGCGTCGAATCGATCATCTACACGGACATCGGCCGCGACGGCATGATGGGCGGCATTAATATCGAGGCCACCGTCAAGCTGGCGCAAGCCGTCAAGATCCCCGTCATCGCTTCGGGCGGCCTGCACAATATCGGCGACGTGGAAGCGCTGTGCGCGGTCCAGGCCGAAGGCATCGAAGGCGTGATCTGCGGCCGTTCTATCTATGAAGGCACGATCGACCTGGCGCAGGCGCAGGAACGCGCCGACGAACTGACCGACGCCGCCGTTTAAGCCAGCCCGGCCGGGGTGTGCGCGTGCACGCCCTGGCCTGGCGACAATCTGGATACCATCATGCTTGCAAAACGTATCATCCCCTGCCTCGACGTGACCAATGGCCGCGTCGTCAAAGGCGTCAATTTCACGGAATTGCGTGACGCCGGCGACCCGGTGGAAATTGCCCGCCGTTATGACGAGCAGGGCGCCGATGAAATCACTTTCCTCGACATTACCGCCTCGAGCGACAACCGCGGCCTGATCTTCGACATCATCGAAGCCGTGGCGTCGCAAGTGTTCATTCCGCTGACCGTGGGCGGCGGCGTGCGCGTGGTGGAAGACGTGCGCCGGCTGCTCAACGCGGGCGCCGACAAGGTCAGCATCAACACCTCGGCCGTGACGAATCCCCAACTCGTGTACGAGGCGTCGCAAAAGCATGGCTCGCAATGTATCGTCGTCGCCATCGACGCCAAGCAAGTGTCGCCCGGTAAGTGGGAAGTGTTTACCCATGGCGGGCGCACCGCCACGGGCCTGGACGCCTTTGACTGGGCGCGTAAAATGGAAAGCCTGGGCGCCGGCGAAATCTTGCTCACCAGCATGGACCGCGACGGCACCAAGGTGGGCTTCGACCTGGGCCTGACGCGCGGCGTGTCCGACGCCGTCAGCATCCCCGTCATCGCCTCGGGCGGCGTGGGCGGCTTGCAAGACCTGGTCGATGGTATCAAGGTGGGCCGCGCGGACGCCGTGCTGGCCGCCAGCATCTTCCACTATGGCCAGCACACGGTGCAGGAAGCCAAGCAGTTCATGGCGCAGCAGGGCATTCCCATGCGCCTGGCGTAAACAAAATAGTACCCAGGATACAGAACATGCAAAACGGAACCATCGTAGCAAGCAATGCCAAGTGGCTGAAAAAGGTCAAATGGGACGAGCACGGCCTGGTGCCCGTGATCGCGCAGGAAGCGGGCAGCAATGACGTGCTGATGTTCGCCTGGATGAACCGCGACGCGCTGGCGCGCACGGTGGAACTGGGCGAAGCCGTGTACTGGAGCCGTTCGCGCAAGAAACTGTGGCACAAGGGCGAAGAGTCCGGCCACACGCAAAAGGTGCTGGAAATCCGCCTCGATTGCGATGAAGACGTGGTCTTGCTGAAAATCGAGCAAGCCGGCGGCATCGCCTGCCATACGGGCCGCCATTCGTGCTTCTTCCAGAAATTCGAAGGCGACGAGAAAACGGGCGAATGGCAAGTCACCGACCCCGTCCTGAAAGACCCTGAGACGATTTACGCGGAAAGCAAGAGCAAATGAGTGAAACGTTAAAACGCCTGGCCGCCGTGATCGAATCGCGCAAGCTGGCCAACGGCGGCGACCCCGCCACCTCCTATGTCGCGCGCCTGTTTGCCAAGGGCGATGACGCCATTTTGAAAAAAATCGGCGAAGAAGCGACGGAAACGGTGATGGCCGCCAAGGATGCGCGCCGCGACAACGACCCGTCGAAGGTCTTGTACGAATGCGCCGACCTGTGGTTTCACAGTCTGGTGATGCTGGCGCAGTTCGACCTGACGCCGCAGCAGGTGCTCGACGAGCTGGCGCGCCGCGAAGGCTTGTCCGGCCTGGAAGAAAAGGCGGCACGCAAGGATGAGCTGCGCGACGCCGGCGAAACAGACAAACATTGATCTATTGGAGCGTGCGTGGATAACTGTATTTTTTGCAAGATTGCTGCAAAACAAATTCCCTCGACCATCGTGTATGAAGACGAGGACTTGCTGGCCTTCAAGGACATCAACCCGGCCGCCCCCGTGCATCTGCTGTTGATCCCGAAGCGCCACGTGGCCAGCCTGTCCGACTGCGATGACAGCCATACGGAGATGCTGGGCAAGCTGCTGCGTCTGGCGCCGAAGCTCGCTGCCGAGTTCGGCTGCGCCGTCACGTATGACGCCGATGGCGCGCCTGCCGGGGGCTTCAAGACCATGATCAACAGCGGCCCGAACGGCGGGCAAGAGGTGTATCACCTGCACATGCATGTGTACGGCGGTCCCCGCCCCTGGCGCGGTCAACACTGATTTCGCTGCGCGCCGGGTTCGCGTGTATACTACCGGCATTGGTCGACGCTATTCGGGCACCGTCCCGCAAGGAGAATGTGATGGGTTCATTGAGTATTTGGCACTGGGTGATCGTTCTGGTCATTGTGATGCTGGTCTTCGGCACCAAGAAACTGGGCAATATCGGCGGTGATATCGGCAAGGCCGTCAAAGGCTTCAAGGATGGCGTCAAGGGCGAAGATGACGCCCCGGCAGCCAATACCCCTCCTGCTGCGCCATCGCAAGTGGCCGACAAAAGCACCATCGACGTCGAAACGAAAGAGAAAAGCAAGTTCTGATAGCGTGGCGGGGCGCTTGCCTCGTCCGGTAACAGCCCTTGTCCGCTTATGATCGATCTCGGTCTCTCTAAAATCGCCATCATCGGCGTGGTTGCGTTGATAGTCATCGGCCCTGAAAAGTTGCCGAGAGTGGCGCGCATGGCCGGTACCCTGTATGGCCGCGCGCAACGCTATCTGAACCAGGTGAAATCCGAAGTCTCGCGCGAAATTGAAATGGAAGAGCTGAAAAACCTGCAGAAGGAAGTGCAGGATGCGGCCCATTCCGTCAAGCAAAGCGTGGAGAAATCCATGCATGGCGTGGAAAACTCGATCTCCGGCAACCTGGCCGAGGTGGAAAGCGCCTGGCGCGGCGATGCCAGTGCGTATGAGGGGCAGCACGACGCCCATGAAGCCATGCTGCGCGCCACCAACGATGACCTGGCCCGCAAGGCGCGCGAATTCCGCCGCAAGAAGCTGGTGCGCAATTCCGCCATCCCCGGCTGGTACAAGCAGCGCCATGGCGGCAAGCTGCACGTGCAGTCGGCGGCCGCCCGCGTGGCGCGCTTTCGTCCGCGCGCCAGTTCCTCCTCCTTTTACTCATGAGTAGCAAATCTCCGGTGGAAGAAACCTTTATCTCGCATCTGGTCGAGCTGCGCAACCGCCTGGTCAAGGCCTCGATCGGTATCGCCGTCGTCTGCGCCGTGCTGTTTTACTGGCCCGGGCCTTCGCATATCTACGATTTTATTGCGGCGCCGATGATCGCCTCGCTGCCGGCCGGCTCGAAAATGATCGCCACCGGCGTCATTTCGCCGTTCCTGGTGCCGATGAAAGTGACCCTGGTGATCGCCTTCATCGTCGCCTTGCCCTGGGTGCTGTACCAGATGTGGGCCTTCATCGCCCCCGGCCTGTACACGCATGAAAAGCGCCTGATCGCACCGCTGGTCATTTCGTCGTCCCTGCTGTTCATGGCCGGCGTGGCCTTCTGCTATTTCTTTGTGTTTGGCCGCGTGTTCCACTTCATCAGCGATTTTTCGCCCTCGTCGATCGCCGTCACGCCCGATATCGAAAACTACCTCGATTTCGTCATGTCGATGTGCCTGGCCTTTGGCGCCACCTTCGAAGTGCCCGTGGTGGTGGTGATCCTCGTGCGCATGGGCTTGGTTACTATCGCGAAACTCAAGGAAGTGCGTCCCTACATCATCGTCGGTGCCTTCGTGATCGCCGCCATCGTCACGCCGCCGGACGTGGTCAGCCAGTTCTCGCTGGCCATCCCGATGTGCCTGCTGTTCGAGCTGGGCCTGCTGGTGGCGCCCATCTTCGTCAGGGCCACCCAGGCGCCGGAAGAGGCGTCCTAGACGCAAGCTGGCACGTGCAAGATACGCAGGCAAAAGCCGCTGACCTCCTTCCGGAGCAGCGGCTTTTTCATGGTTGCGCAAGTGAGTGCGTGCTTACTGCAGCATCAGTTTGCTGAGGATGCCCAGGTTGAGCAAGATCAGGGTGCTCATCATCCAGTACACGTGTTTCATGTCCGCGCCATGGCGCAAGTCCATGCGTTCCAGGCGGGCGTCGAATTTTTGCTCCAGTGCATCTATTCTGGTATCGAATTTCAGTTCCAGCGCATCCACTCTGGTATCGACCTTTTGCGCCACCAGCTTGATTTCCCCCAGCAGATTGCGCTCCATCGCCGCCAGCTCGCCATGCACGACCACGGCCGAACCCAGTACTTCACCCAGCGCCGTCGCATGCGCTTCCGCCTGTTGCGTGGGCACGCCGGCCGAGGCGAGGCGTTTGGCGTAATCGAGGGTGTCGAACTGGATGGGCATATGCATGGACGCTCCTGTATCCAGCCTAGCAGGAAAATCGGCAATTGCCAGTGAGGAGTGCGGTGGCGCCTGCCTTCACAGCAGATTAACGACTATGGGCCGCGACGGTTTGCGCTGGCGCAAATGCTGATGCAAAGGCAAAAAAAAGGGCGCCGCGGCGCCCTTTGCAAGCTGACGGCGAGCGCCAGTTAATTCATCAATTCCTTGATGACTTTCACGGGCGCGCTGCCGTAGCTGAGGAATTGCTCATGGAAATCCTTCAGCACGAATTTGTTGCCCAGCGCTTGTTTGCGCTGTTCGCGCAAGTCCATGATTTCGCTGTAGCCGCTGAAATAGCTGGTCAGTTGCACCGAGCTCAGTTGCACGCGGCGCCATTTTTCCTTGGCTTCACGCTGGGTCTGGAAGGCCTGGCGCGTCAGCAGATCCAGCGCCTGCGCTTCTGTCATGCCCTGCACGTGCACGCTGTAGTCGAGGATGGTATTGGTGACGCTGCGCAAGTTCCACTTTGAATACATCAGCCACATTTCCGGCGCGTTATTGCCATAGCCGGACTCGAGCATCATGCGTTCGCCATACACGGCCCAGCCTTCGATCATGGCGCCATTGCCGAAGATGGACTTGACCAGCGACGGCGACTTGTTCGCGTACACGAGCTGCGTGTAGTGGCCGGGGATGGCTTCGTGGATGTTCAGGATCTGCAAGATCCAGTGGTTGTATTCGCGCAAGCTGCTTTCCGCCTGTTCCGGCGTTTCGCCGTCGAGCGGCGTCACGTTGTAATAGGTGCGGTCTTGCGGGCGATACGGGCCGGGCGCTTCGATGCTGGCGCCGGCCACGCCGCGCTGGTAGGCGGGCGTTTTGCGCACGACCAGGGGCTTTTTCGGGTCCATCGTCAGCAGGTTGTGGCTGGTTACCCATTCCTGCAACTCGGGAATCTGGCGGCGGATTTCCGGTACGAAATCGGCAGGCGCCACGTGGTTGCTGGACAGCTTGTCGATCACCATGCCGATCTTTGCCGTGCGGTCCGCCGGCTTGGCCGTGGCGCCCATGGTTTTCACCCACAGCTCGTCGGACAGGCTATCCATGTGCTCGAGCAGCTTTTCGCGCGCGGCCAGGGCTTTCTGGTACATCTGTTCGGCGCTCACGCTGGCCTGGATATCGTAGGCGAATTTCTGCTCATACAACTCCTTGCCGATGCGGAAGGAGCGCGCGTTGCCGTTCTGCGCCAGCGCGGCATCCTGTTCCGTCAGCCACGCCGCGTAGCCTTGCACGGCCGTGCGGGCCGCGGCGATGCGGACGGTGTACAGCTGTTTTTCCACCGGCGTCAGGATGGAGCCCTGTGCCGTCTTGTTCAGGTCGTCAAGCACGCTGAGCACGCCGGCGCTCTGGGCGATGGCCAGCTGCGTGTGTTCGCGCGTGGGGTGATTGATACTGGCGCGCGCGGCCGCATAGTATTGCGGCACGGTGGCGATGCGCTTGAGCAAGGTACGCAGGCGCTGCGGCTGCGCCGCGTATTCCGTGTTCAGGATGAAGTCGATGGAGCCGGCCACGTTGTACTGGGCGGGATTCCATTCGAATTCGCGGAAGGTGGTCAGATACCAGCGGTCCGATTGCAGTTTATTCGTCAGCAGGGCCAGGTCGGTACGTTGCTTGTCCGACATTTTGCTCGCATTCAGCTTGCCGAATTTACCCAGCCATTCTTCGATGAAGGCCAGTTGCTTCTGGCGGCTGGCCGCGTCGGGAATGCTCAGGTTGGCGGCGCCATCGTATTTGCCGACCGAAATCGCGCTTTCCGGGTCCAGGCGCCACAGGGCCGTGAGGAACTGGCCGCTGAGGTTATTCATGGAGCGGTCGCTGCTGTTCTCGCTGGCGACGGCCGCTACCGTGGCTGCCGTGGCGGCGCTGACGACGGCCGCTTTCTTGCCGACGGTTTTCTTCTTGCTGCTGCTGGTGCTGGCCTTGCCTTGCTTCTGCGGCTTCTTGGCGGCGCTGGCCGGTGTCAGGGTAAAGGCCATCATCAATGCGGCGAGCGCAACTTTATTTTTTATCAGCATAGTTTATCTCTTGAATATTTTGCTGTTTGTCCTGATCAGAAAATAATAAACTGATAATATAAGTAACAAACAACTATTGAAAGGTTGGCCTTGCTTGCCTGGGCGGCCCAAAGATTAGCATTAATTGCCGCCGCTGCGCAGTTTTTTGCGCCGGGAGCGCGCCGCGCTAGACGACGATGGCGCTGCCGTGCAGCAATTCCTGGTGCCGCGCATTGATGGCCGCCACGGCATCCTTGCCGCGCGCCATGCCGGTGGCGTGGATTTCCGTTTCCTGCGTGTAGCGCTGGCTGACTCTTACCGTATAGGACTGGAACAGCCAGCTCCAGAAGTTCGTTTCATAGACGGCTTCATCCATGTCGCGCCATTTGACGCCCGTCAGTTTCTTTTTCCACGGCAAGATACCGGACGCCAGCCACACGCCCGCCTCATCAACGTACAGCTGATAGCTGCGGATGGTCAGCAGGCGGTAGCCGACGATCAGGGCCGAGCCGATCAGCACGACGAAGGCGGCGCGCGCGTTGTACTTGAAGGCCAGCGGCAGGGCGGCAAAAAACAGCAGCACGGCGATGAGGAAGGTGCTGACGTAGGCGGTCCAGGATTTGCCGCATAAAAAGGTGGCGCGCTGGCCGGCGCTGGTGGCGATATAGTCGGTCATGGCGTGGCATCAAAACAGGGAAAAACGATCATCGCATGGAACGCGGTGGCGCCGCTCATTTTTTCAATCTCATTGCTTCAACCCTTCCTGCAGCATGCCCAGCATGTCATTGGCCGACATGCGCGCGGCCGCGTCGCTGCCTTCCAGCAGGCTGTCGGCCAGGTCGCGCTTGTGCTGATGCAATTCGACGATGCCTTCCTCGATCGTATGTTTCGCCACCAGCCGGTAAATGGTGACGGGGCGCAATTGCCCCATGCGGTGGGCGCGGTCGGAAGCCTGGTCTTCCACGGCCGGGTTCCACCACGGGTCCATGTGGATCACGTAATCGGCCGCCGTCAAATTGATGCCCATGCCGCCCGCCTTCAGGCTGATGAGGAAAACGTCGCCCTCGCCCGCCTGGAAGGCGTCGACGCGGCGCTTGCGTTCCTGCATGGGCGTGCTGCCGTCGAGATACTGGTAACTGACGCCATGCTGCTCCAGGTGCTGGCGGATCAGGGTCAAATGGTCGACGAACTGGCTGAAGACGAGCACCTTGTGGCGGTTTTCCAGCAAACCCGACAACAACTGGGCGAACGCCGCCAGCTTGCTGCTGGCCAGGCCCAGCTCGGGCGCCACCAGTTGCGGGTTGCAGCAGGCGCGGCGCAGCTTCATGATCTCGGCCAGGATCTGGATGGCCTTTTTCGACGCTGGCCCTTCCACCATGGCCAGTTTTTCCAGTGCTTCGCGGCGCAAGGATTCGTACAGCGCCGTTTCCTGCGGCGACAATTCCACTTCCAGCACGATTTCCGTGCGCGACGGCAATTCCGACAGCACTTGCGTCTTCGTGCGGCGCAGGATGAATGGCGCGATCAGGCGGCGCAGCCGCAGGCGCGCGCCGGCCGCTGCCCGCTTGTCTTGATCTTTCTCAATGGGACCGGCGAAGCGCAAATTAAACTGGTCGAGGGTGCCCAGCAAACCGGGGTTGATGAAGCGGAACAGGTTCCACAATTCACCCAGGTGGTTTTCCAGCGGCGTGCCGCTGGCCACCATGCGGAAATCCCCTTGCAAGGCCATCACGGCTTGCGAGCGCTTGGTGGCGCCATTCTTGATCGCTTGCGCTTCGTCGAGCACGATCGTATGCCAATGCACGCCGGCAAACATAGTGGCTTCCTGTTGCAGCAAGCCATAGCTGGCCACCACCACGTCGAACGGCTGCAAGGTATCGAGCATGTCGGCGCGGTCGCCGCTGCCGAACAATTTGATGTTCAAGGTGGGCGCGAAGCGCTGCGCTTCGCTGATCCAGTTCATGCATACGGATGTGGGGGCGACGACGAGAGTGGGGCCGTGCGGCGCGCGCGCCAGGATCAGCGCCAGCGCCTGCAAGGTCTTGCCGAGTCCCATGTCGTCGGCCAGGCAGGCGCCCACGCCCCAGTGCGCCAAGCGCGCCAGCCAGTTAAAACCGGCCAGCTGGTAGTCGCGCAAGTCCGCCTGCAAGGTGCTGGGCAGTTGCGGCTGATAGTCGTCGAGCGCGCGCAGGCGCAGCAAGTGTTCGCGCCACAGTTTGTCGGCCTTCACGCCGCCCGCATCGTTGGCCAGCTCTTCCAGCGCGAAGGCGGCCAGCGGGTGGATGTGCACGCCATCGGCATGCGCTTCGCCATACGCGGCCAGCTCGGACAGGCGGCGGTGCAATTCGTCGCTGAGGGCGAGGAACTGGTTGTCGCCCAGGGCCACGAAGCGGCTTTTATTGTTCTGCATCAAGTCCAGCAGGGCGCGCAAGTCCATCACCTTGTCTTCATCGATCTGCACTTCGCCGCTGGCGGCAAACCAGTCTTTTTCGCTCTTGATGTTCAGGCGCATCTGGCCGCTGTCGATGCGTTTCGACACGCGCATGGTTTCGCCTTCGGGCCAGGCCAGCACCATGCCGTCCGGGTTCAGCGCCTGCAGCTCCACCAGCAATTGCAAGCCCAGGGCAGGCTGGCCCAGCAGCCACTCGCCATGCTCTTCTTCCGCCTCTTCCAGCACCAGGCAGCGACCGATGAGCTGGCGCTGCGCTTCGCGTTCCCCGTTCAAGTCGCGCCGCGCTTGCACGGCCCGGCCCGCCACATCGGCAAACACGCTTTCGGCGCCGCTGCCCGGCGCGTAATAGGCGCCGTTGTCGAGCAGTGGGCGGACCAGGATCTGCATTTTCAGACCCTGCTGGTAGGGCAGCAGGTGCACGTGCAGGCGGTGGTCGGCCGTGATCGCTTCCGCATCGCCCGCGCCGCCGCCGATGTCCGATTGCACGGTGACCATGGACGAGATGGCGCCGATGGCCTGCATCACCTGTTTTTCCGCATGCAGGGGCACGGACAGGCCCAGGCCCACGATGGCGCCGATGCGCCGGTGTTCGTCGAGGATGTGCACCACGCGCAAACGCGTCGGCGTCTCGCGCTGCACCACGACATTGCTGCCGTTGTCGGGCAATGGCGGCTGCATGCCCAGCCACAGTTGTCCCTCGTGCGATTTGATGAGGAGCTCGGGCGCGCCGGCGATCAGCTCCACGCGCGTGTCGGGGTGATCGAGCCAGAAGACGAGCGGGTGGCCCACCAGCAAGACGGCTGCCTTGTCCAGCTCGACTTCATAGCGGGGCGCCGACGAATAATATTGTTTAAAAGGCGCGATGCTGCCCGCCGCGCGCGCATCCTGCGGCGTGAGGAAATCGATGTCGCCCGCCTCCTCGGCCAGGCGTTTGAGGCCCATGGCGCGGCCCTTGCTCCAGCCGCCCCGCGCGTCGCGCTTCTGCTCGCGCACTTCCACGGCCGTGAGGCCAAAGCGCGGGTCGAACGCCACCAGCCACACGAGGCGCGAGACGCCGCCCAGCGCTTCGGCGGGCGCGTTCTGTTGCAGGTTGATCAGCGCGCTCAGCTGGCGCTGCCACGCTTCCTGGCGCTCGAACCACGGCGCCATGTCCGTCAAGCCATGTTGCGCCCGCTTGGCCGTCGCATAGCGCTCCTGCTGCGGCTCGCCCATCAAGCCCAGCAAGCCGGCCGCCTGCGCCGCGATCAGGTCGTAGCCGGCCGCGTCCGCTTGCTGCACCAGCGACCGCAGCTGATCCTTGCGTTCGCTCAACTGCGGTAAGGCCAGCCAGTAGTACAACAAGGCTTGGAACAGTTGCGCCTGCAGTGCCGTTTCCCAGCTGCGCGTGGGGATGCTTTCCGCCAGCTGCACGCCGGCGCGCACCAGGCGCAGGGTATTGAGTTGCTGGTAGACGATGCTGTCGTGGTTCGGCTGCGCATGCAGGGCGATATCGAGGTAAGTTTCCGCGCTTTTCAGCAGCTTGGCGTCGTTGCTGCGCAGCAAGGCCAGCACGTACAAGTGGCCGCCGATGCCCGTGAAGCACAGCTTGCGCTTGCCTGTTTCCTTGCGCAAGCCCTTCAAGGCTGTCTCGAAGCCCGCCACGGCGTGCGCATGTTCGCCGCGCAACAGGGCGATGCTGCTGTCGAGAAACAGCACCTGCGGGCCCTGCTGGTCTGCCAGGTAGCGCGCAGCCGCGTCGAGTTCGCCGCACAGCAGGGCGTCTTCGGCCAGGGCCAGCGGCAGGGCGGCGCCGATATGGTCGCCGGCCGCCGCCTGGCGCGCGTGGTGGGCGCGCGCGTACGCGCGGATGGCGTGCGCCGTGCCCGGCTCGCGCGGCGCATTGCCCAGCAGCACGGCGAGGATGTCATCCTGCAGTTGCGGCATGACGAAAGACAACATCTCCGGCTCGAACGGCCGGCCGAAGATTTCGATCAGCGGATGCAGCTGCTGCGCTTCATAGCACGCCATGCAGGCGGCCAGGATGGCGGCCACGTGGCGTACCTCGTCATTGCGCAGCAGGGCGATGCGCAGGCGGGCCACGCCTTGCCGGTAGCTGCGCAGCTCCACATAGCCATCCCAGTTGCGGCGCACGGGATTGATCAGCTCGATGGCCTGGCACAGGTCGCGAAACACCAGGTGTTCGATGGCGGTGCGCATGGCGGGCCAGCGCAGCCTCGCTTCGCAGGCAAAGCCCCGTCCCACGATTTCCGACGCCAGCGCCAGGCGCGTCAGCCGCAGCAGCATGTTCGTCACTACCAGCAGGGAAAACGGCGTGCCGTCCGGTTCGACGACATTGGCGCGCTGCAAGTGTTCGTACACGGCATGCTTGCCCACCGGTTCGCCCGTGATCGCCAGCAAGGCCAGGATCATCTGCTCGTGCTGCTCCAGTGCGGCGAACTCGTCCAACAGATGCTGGTCGACATTTTGCTGGGTCATGCGGGTAAATTGGCGATATGCACGGGAGGCTCGCCGGCCGCCACGGGCAGGCCGAACACGCGCTGGTAGAAATACAGTTCCGCGTCCAGGGTGCGCACGATGTTTTCCGCCTTGCGGAAGCCGTGGCCCTCGCCTTCGAGCGGGACATACGCGACGGGCACGCCGCGCGCCTGCAGGGCGTCGACCATCAGCTGCGACTGCTGCGGCGGCACCACCTTGTCGTCGAGGCCCTGGAAGAAGATCATCGGGCGCGACAATTTATCCGTGTGGTGGATGGGCGAGCGCTCGCGGTACAGCGCCTCGGCTTGCGGCTGCGAAGCGATCAGGTAGTCGGTGTAGCGCGATTCGAACTTGTGCGAATCGTTGTCCAGGCCCTTCAGGTCGGATACGCCGTAGTAACTGGCGCCCGCCTTGAAGACGTCGTGGAACGTCAATGCGCACAGGGTCGTCAGGCCGCCGGCGCTGCCGCCGCGGATGATCAGGCGTTCCGGGTCGGCCAGGCCGTTGGCGGCCAGGTAGCGCGCGCCGGCGATGCAGTCTTCCACGTCGACGATGCCCCACTGCCCGCGCAGCGCGTCGCGGTACTCGCGGCCGAAGCCGCTGCTGCCGCCATAGTTGACGTCGAGCACGCCGATGCCTCGGCTGGTCCAGTACTGCGTCGCCAGTTTCAAGGTATTGCTGGCCATGCTGGTGGGGCCGCCGTGGCTGATGACGATGACGGGTGGCAACGTTCCTGCCGGCGCCTGCATGTCGCCATTCGTGGGCGCATAAAAGAAGGCGTGCGCCGTGCGGCCATTGTTGCTCGGATAGCTCAAGCTGCGCGGCACGGACAGGTAGCCGAGCGCAGGCAGGGCAGCGATCGACTGCGCCAGCACTTCCAGTTCATGGTTGGCCAAATCGATGCGCGCCAGTTCCAGCGCGATGGTGGGGCTGCCGCCCAGCAGCGCGACGAAGCCGGGGCCCACGCGCAGCTCGCGGATTTCCTGGTACGGGTGCGGTATCGGCTCCAGCTTGGCCGCCGCCACGTTCAATTGCGCCAGGTAGCTGATGCCGGCCTGGATATACGTGCAGACGATCTCGTCGTCGGACAGGAAACCGTACATGCTGCCGCCGAAAGTCCAGTGCGGCGTGGCAAATTCCGCTTCCATCGGGCACAGCGCCTCGATGTCGGCGCCGTGCAGGCGGTACAGGTTCCACCAGCCGCTGCTGTCGGACACGAAGTGCAGCAAGCCGTTCGGCGACCATTCCGGTTGGCAAATCGACTCGCGCGCGCCGCCGGCGATCAGGCGCGGCGAGCCGAGGCTGCCATCTGCCTGCACGTCGGCCAGCCACAGTTCCGTGCCTTGCCACGGCAGGCGCGGGTGGTCCCAGCTGATCCAGGCCAGCTGGCTGCCGTCCGGCGACAAACGCGGCGCCGCATAGAAATCGTGGCCGCGCGCCAGCACCGTTTCGCGCCCGTCGAAGCCGACGGCGGCCAGGCTGTTTTCCGGCAGGGCATGGCCTTCCTGCGGATGCTGTTCGCGCACGGCGATCAGGCGGGAACGGGCCGCATCGACGACGAAATCCGCATGGCGCGTGTTGCCGCCCGTGGTGAACGCTGCGGGCGCGGCGTCGCCGCTCACGCGGTACAGGCAATTGTCGGCGAAATGCGAAAAGTAGACGGTATCGCCGGCCACGGCATACGCGCCGCCGCCATATTCATGCACGCGGGTGCGCACATTGAAGGGTGCCGGCGTCAATTCATCGACGCGCGCGCCGCGCTGGCGCAGCAGGGTGTTGCGGCCCGCCTCGCTGGCGCGCCCGGCCAGCCAGAACACGTCGCCGCCATCCGCACCGCCCAGGGCCAGCTGCGTCAGCGGCGAGGCGCCGGCGGCGACGATGGCCGCGCTGATCGGCGATGGCCAGATGCCATAAGGGGTGCTGGATGCGGTCGAGGTCATGCGGGCTCCGTATAGTGAGGGGATCAAGGGCCGCCAGGCAGGGTCAAGGCGCGCGGCGGCGTGCATCATCATAATGGAAGGGCTGGCACAACGAAAGTCATCGCTGTGCGTGGCAAATGCTGCAAAGCGGCACCGGAATCAATGAAATGGCGGCGATTGGATGCGATAATACCGCTTCTCCAAGCTATTGATTGCCTTCCATGCCACAATTTGCTCCGCTCCAGAACGATACTTTCCTGCGCGCCCTGCTGCGCCAGCCGACCGAGCACACCCCAGTCTGGCTGATGCGCCAGGCGGGCCGCTATTTGCCCGAATACCGCGCCACGCGCGAGCGGGCCGGTTCCTTCCTGGGCCTGGCAAAGAATCCCGATTACGCCACGGAAGTGACCTTGCAGCCCCTGGAGCGCTTCCCGCTCGACGCGGCCATCCTGTTTTCCGACATCCTGACGGTGCCTGACGCCATGGGCCTGGGCCTGTATTTCGCCGATGGCGAAGGCCCGAAGTTCGAGCGCCCGCTGCGCACGGAACAGGATGTGAAGGCATTGCAAGTGCCGGACCTGGAATCGCTCGACTACGTCTTCAAGGCCGTCACGCAGATCCGCACGGAACTCAACGGCCGCGTGCCGCTGATCGGTTTTTCCGGCAGCCCGTGGACCCTGGCGTGCTACATGGTGGAAGGCGGCGGTTCGAAAGAGTTCCACACCATCAAGAAGATGCTGTATAACCGCCCGGACCTGATGCACCACATCCTGGCCATCAACGCCACGTCCGTGGCGCAGTACCTGAATGCGCAAATTGATGCCGGCGCGCAAGCCGTGATGATTTTCGATTCCTGGGGCGGTGCGCTGGCCGATGGCGCCTACCAGGAGTTCTCGCTGGCCTACATGCAGCAAGTGGTGGCGCAATTGAAACGCGACAAGGATGGCGTGAAAATCCCCGCCATCGTGTTCACCAAGGGCGGCGGCCAGTGGATCGAGCAGATCGCCGACATCGGCGCCGATGCCGTGGGCCTGGACTGGACCGTCAACCTGACGCGCGCGCGCCAGCTGGTGGGCCATAAAGTGGGCTTGCAAGGCAATCTGGACCCGGCCATCCTGTTCGCCAGCCCCGAGCAGATCCGCGCCGAAGTGGCGAAAGTGCTCAACGCCTTCGGCGCGCCGTCGGAAGGCACGGGCCACGTGTTCAACCTGGGCCACGGCATTTCCCAGTTCACGCCGCCGGAATCGGTGGCAGCCATGGTGGAAGCCGTGCACAGCATGAGCCGCGCCATGCGCAGCGGCCAGTAAGCAGCCGTTTTCCCCTGGCGCAGGGGCAGAAAGGCAGGCTTTCCAGCGGAAGCCTGCCTTTTTCTTTGCTGCGCCTTCGCAAGAAATACCGACTTATGCACAATTTTTTTTGCTGCGGAAATAAGAGGCAGTCGAAAAGCCATGCCCGGAGACGCTCTGCAAGTGATTGATTATTAAGACATAAAAAAAGCCTTGTTCGGCGGACTTTGTTGCTATTGATAAGGTTATTCTTTCGTTCGCCTGCCTTATTCCTTCATTGTCCACAAAGTTATCAACAGATTCTGTGGATAAAATTGAAAAGTATTTTGTTAACCGATACTTAGCGCCGATGTTCAGGTTTCACCTGAAGTGCATGTTGCACTGCATGATAATTGAACAATGTTTCGCCGCCCGGCAGGTAAAAACGAACGCTTGCCCGGCAATTGTCAACTTTGCAGCATGCGGCCGCCGGTTTTCCGGATCGGCCGCCGCAAAAGCGGGCTGATTTCTGTATAAATAAATTACAAATGGTTCAGTTATGCACAGCGGCGGAAATGCCCTGCGGTTTTCCAGCCTCCCGGGCGTCAATTTTTAAGTCATTGATTTTAAATACTTAATTTTTCTTGCGTGCCGCTCTTGACGGCGATCGAAATTTTCTGTCCACATTTTTCTGAAAGTTAATTTTGCTTTGTCCACAAAGTTATCCACAGAATTTTCTTCAGGCACGATGCCACGCCATCCTGCCTGCCGTTAGGCGTTTGAGGGGCGAAACAAGTATCATGGCCCGCTGGCTTGATGCCGGACATCCCGCGCGCCATCGATTCTGCGGCGCGCTTTTTTATTGAGATAGGCCCTACCCCCATGTCGCAGTGCATTTTGACGTCGTGCATCCTGAACATCGCGCTCGACACGCCCTTGAACGCCCTGTTCGACTACCGCTGGAACGTGGCGGCGGATGCGGACGCTGCCGTGCCTCTGCCGCAAGTGGGGCAGCTGGCGCTGGTGCCGTTCGGCCGGCGCGAAGTGATGGGGCTGATCGTCGGCGTGTCCGACAGCACCGACGTGCCCGCCGCAAAACTGAAGGACGTGCTGGCCGTGCGCAGCCAGCTGGCGCCCCTGTCGGAGCAATGGCTGGCGCTGGCCGCGTTTGCCGCCGATTACTACCAGCGTCCGCTCGGTGAAGTGGCGCTGCCGGGCTTGCCGAAGAATTTGCGCGTGCTCACCACCGTGGCGCTCGACCGCGCCATCAAGAAGCTGGGCAAGCTGGCCGACGCGCACGACGGCACGCCCCTGAACATGCCGGCCCTGAATCCTGCCCAGCAAGAGGCGGCCGACGCCATCGGCGGCGCGCAAGGCTTTAAACCGACCCTGCTGTACGGCGTGACGGGCAGCGGCAAGACGGAAGTGTATCTGCAAGCGTGCGCCCAGGTGCTGGCGCGCGAGGACGATGCGCAAATCCTGATCCTGGTGCCGGAAATTAACCTGACGCCCCAGCTGGAAGGCAATATCCGTGCGCGCTTTCCCGGCGTCATGCTGGCCACCCTGCACAGCAGCCTGTCCGAAGGCGAGCGCATGCTGCACTGGCTGGCCGCCCACCAGGGCCAGGCGCGCATCGTGCTCGGCACGCGATTGGCCATCCTGGCGTCCTTGCCGAAACTCAAATTGATCGTCATCGACGAGGAGCACGATCCTTCCTACAAGCAGCAGGAAGGCTTGCGCTATTCGGCGCGCGACCTGGCCGTGTGGCGCGCCTGGCAATTGCAGATTCCCATCGTGCTCGGTTCGGCCACGCCGTCGCTGGAAAGCTGGCACCATGCACAGACGGGGCGCTACCGCAAGCTGGAGTTGCGCGAACGGGCCGTCAAGAATGCAGTGTTGCCGCGCGTCAAGATTCTCGACATGGAGCGCGACCGGCCGAAAGATGGCCTGACTTCGCATTTGGTAGCCGCCTTGAAACTGCGCATGGAGCGCGGGGAACAGTCGCTGCTGTTCTTGAACCGGCGCGGCTATTCGCCCGTGATCTGCTGCGAATCGTGCGGCTGGATCAGCAATTGCACGCGCTGCACCTCGTTCATGGTGCTGCACAAGCCCGAACACCGGCTGCGCTGCCACCATTGCAGCCTGGAACTGCGCATTCCCCGCCATTGCCCCACGTGCGGCAACGTCGACCTGCAGCCGCTGGGACGGGGCACGCAGCGGGTGGAAGAGGGCTTGCAGCAATTGTTTCCAGAGGCGCGGATCTTGCGCATCGATGCCGATTCCACGCGCAAGAAGGGCAGCGCCCAGGAAGCGTTCGACACCGTGCACCGGGGCGAAGTGGATATCCTGATCGGCACGCAGATGGTGGCCAAGGGCCACGATTTCAAAAAGCTGACCCTGGTCGGCATTTTGAATCCGGACACGGCCCTGTTTTCCCAGGATTACCGGGCCAGCGAACGGCTGTTCGCCCAGCTGATGCAGGTGGCGGGCCGCGCCGGGCGCGCCGCGCAGACGGAAGGGGGCAGCGTTTCCGAAGTGCTGATCCAGACGCGCTATGCGCGCCATCCGCTGTACGACGCCGTCGTCAACCACGATTACGATCACTTCGCTACCACCTTGCTGGAAGAGCGGGCGCAGGCGGCGCTGCCGCCGTACCTGTTCCAGGCCCTGCTGCGCGCGGAAGCCCCGGAGCTGGCCACGGCCATCGAGTTCCTGCAGGCGGCCAAGGAGTGCATGGAACACCCGCAGGTGACCATCAACGACCCGATTCCCATGAGCATGACACGCGTCTACAACGTGGACCGCGCCCAGCTGCTGCTCGAGTCCGCCTCGCGTCCCGCCCTGCAAGCATTTTTAAAGGAATGGCTGATGGCATTGCGCGCCATGAAGACGCGCGTGAAATGGTCGCTGGAAGTGGACCCGCTGGATATTTAAATCAAGTTACTGAATTAGTTCAGGTAGTCGCGCGCGGACTTGACGATCTGCTCGGACAGCAGCTTGGTAAACGGCGTGTCCAGGGTCCAGGCATGCCAGCTCAGCGGTACGTCCAGGGTGCTGCCCGGCATCAGATCGACGAGACGGTCCGTCGCCAGCGCCTGCGCGGCCAGGCGCTGCGGCATCAAGCCATAGGCCAGGCCATCCTGGACGCAGCCGCGGCGCGCCGCTTCCACCGGCAAGGTGTGGTGCGGAAACGGTTCACGCATGCTCAATTGTTCCGCGAGGAAACGCGCCAGCAAGCCGTGCTGGCCCACGACGGCCGGCGCCAGTTGCACCGCTTCGGCAATAAAACCGTCGCCGAACCAGTGGCCCGCAAACACGGGTGTGGCCACGCAGACATAGCGCAAGGTGCCCAGCGGCGTGACGCTGGTGGCGGCCGCCGCGTCGATCGCTGTGCCGGACTCGGCTGCCACGCAGCCGAACACGGAGCCGTCGCGCACCATCTGCAAGGCGCTGTCGCTGTCGGCCAGGCGCACGTCGAGCTGGCAGCGGGGCGGCGCCAGCAGGGCGGATAAGGTGTCGGGGAACCACGTGGCCAGGCTGTCGGCATCGATGGCGATGGCGATTTCCGGCATGCTGACGCTGTTGCCCAGGTCGATGTCGAGCGAGGCTTCCATCAGCTTGACGTTGCGGTGATGCACGATCAGGCGCTGGCCCAGGCCCGTCGGCACGGCTGGCTGGCCACGGATGATCAAGAGGCGCCCGCTGGCGTCTTCCAGCGCCTTGATGCGCTGCGAGACGGCCGACTGGGTGATGCCCAGCGCCAGGGCGGCCTTGTCGAAACTGCCATGGCTGGCGACGGCGTCCAGCACGGCCAGCGCGCGATAATCGAGTGATCCCATTAGCTCAGCTTATAAATTTTGAAAATGATTAGTTATACTAATGCATATATTGCTGCAAAGTAAAACCTTATTTTTGCGAAACGGGTAGTATCGAACGCTGTGAGCAACCTCAAACGGATGGGCAGCGGCATGAAGACGATACGAGTGGATGTGGCCGTGATCGGCAGCGGCACGGCCGGCATGACGGCGCACAGGGCGGCGCGCATGCAGGGCAAGCGCGTGCTGATGATAGAAAGCGGGCCGTACGGCACGACGTGCGCCAGGGTGGGCTGCATGCCCAGCAAACTCCTGATCGCGGCGGCCGAGGCCGCCCATGCCGTGGCTGCCGCGCCGGCTTTTGGCGTGCACCCGGGCCCCGTGCGCATCGATGGCCGGCAAGTGATGGCCAGGGTGCGCAGCGAGCGCGACCGTTTTGTCGGCTTCGTGCTCGACGGCGTCAACGCCATTGCCGACGAAGAAAAACTGCGCGGCCATGCGCGTTTTATTTCCCCCGGCACATTGCAGGTGGATGAACATACCTTGGTGGAAGCGGCCAGCGTGGTGATCGCCACCGGTTCCACGGCCATCGTGCCGCCCGAGTGGCAGGCGGCGGGAGACAGAGTCATCACCAGCGACGCCGTGTTCGAGTGGACGGACTTGCCCGCTTCCGTGGCCGTGGTCGGCAGCGGCGTGATCGGGCTGGAACTGGGCCAGGCGCTGGCGCGTCTCGGCGTGCGCGTGACTCTGTTTGCGCGCGGCAATAAAGTCGCGCAGCTGACGGACCCGCTGGTGCTGCGCGAGGCGGACGCCGTGCTGGCGCGCGAACTCGATATCCGTTTCATGACCGGCGTCGCGCACGTGGCAAAAACGCCCGACGGCAAGGGCATCCTGCTGACCAGCCGCGATGCCGCCGGTGTGGAAAAAACCGAGCAGTTCGAGTATCTGCTGGCCGCCGTCGGCCGCCGCCCGAACGTGGACAAGATCGGCCTGGAAACGGCGCAAATCGAGCTCGACCGTCACGGTGTCCCCCTGCATGATGCGCACACCATGCAGTGCGGCAAGAGCGCCATCTTCATCGCCGGCGATGCCGACAATGCGCTGCCGCTGCTGCCCGAAGCGGCCGACGAGGGCCGCATCGCGGGCGACAACGCGGCGCGCTTTCCGGACGTCAAACCGGGCTTGCGCCGCACGCCCTTGACCATCGCCTTCACGGAGCCGCAGATCGCCACCCTGGGCGCCACATACCAGCAATTGTGCGTGAGCCACGCGGGCCGTTTCGCCGTCGGCGCCGTGTCGTTCGGCAACCAGGGCCGCAGCCGCGTGATGCTGCAAAACCAGGGCTTGCTGCGCGTGTATGCGGAATTCGGCAGCAAGCGCTTTCTCGGCGCCGAGCTGATCGGCCCGCGAGCGGAACACCTGGGCCATTTGCTGGCTTGGGCGTGCCAGGCGCAGCTGACGGTGCCGGCCATGCTCGACATGCCGTTTTACCACCCCGTCATCGAGGAAGGCGTGCGCACGGCCTTGCGCGAACTGGCGCTGCACCTGGAAAAAGACCCGGAACACGCGCCCGGCTGCGCCGACTGTACCCCCGGCCCTTGAATGCAACTTTGCGATTTACATAATTTTGTAGACAAGCTCACATGATTGCGCGATCATCGCTGCCACATTGAAATATTGATTAAAAGCAAAAAACATTTCAATCGGTACATACCGCTGATGCCAGGATGGTAAAAACAGGCGGGTGCAGGCGATGATGGAGACGACGTGAAAATTCGGCGCATTTACGCAGGAGAACTCGCACTGGGCGTGGCCTTGCCCTGGGACGTGCACGGCGAAACGGGCGGCTTGCTGGCCAGGCTGGGCCATGTCATCAGCAGCGAAAACCAGATCGAATTGCTGCTGGCGCGCGGCGTCATCGCCGATGCCAGTGCCGACGTGCCGCGCACGGCTACGGAAGCGCCGTCAGCCCTGCGCATGCTGAACCTCGTCACGGCGGGCCTGGCCCTCGTCTTGCCGGCCATTGCCGCCGGGCAAGCGGGCAACCACCTGCCGCTGGCCGCGCTGGCGCAGCTGGTGGAAGAGGCCGTTGTTCTGGACGCCGACGTGGCGCTGGCCTGCATCTTGCACAACCAGGGCGCGGGCGACTTTGCCGTGCGCCACAGCGTCGACACGGCCGTCATCACGGCCTTGCTGGCGCGCGCCCTGAAACTCGATGAGGGCGTGATCCGCAGCGTGGTGCTGGCCGCGCTGAGCATGAATGTGGGCATGCTGGAACGCCATGCGGATTTCCAGCACAAGGCGGGGCCGCTGGATGCGCAGGAACGCGCCTATTTGCGTGCCCATCCGCAAGCCGGTGTCGACTTGCTGCGCGCGACGGGCGTGACGGACGCCGTCTGGCTGCAAGCCGTGTTGCAGCACCATGAAAATATCGATGGCAGCGGCTATCCGCTGGGCACGCAAGGCGAGGCGATCGGCATCGGCGCCCGCCTGATCATGCTGGCCGACCGCTATTGCGCGCGCGTCTCGAAGCGCAGCTACCGCCAGCCCTTGCTGCCGAACGTGGCCCTGCGCGAAATGTTGATGGCCGACAAGGCCACCCTGGATGCGCCGCTGGCCTCGCTGCTGGTGCGCGAGCTGGGCATCTACCCCATCGGCACCTTCGTGAAACTGTTGAATGGAGAGATCGGCGTCGTCACGCGCAAGGGCTTGAATGCCAGCACGCCCCACGTGCAATCGCTGATCGGCCCCCGCGGCGCGCGCCTGGACGTGCCGCTGCGGCGCGATACGCGCGTGGACTTGCACGCCATCCGCGAAGTGCTCAGCGCGGAGCAGGCGGGGCTGCAGTTCCGGCCCGACCAGCTATGGGGCCGCAGCGCCAGGGTGTAGAGCGCCTGGAAAGACGCCCATGGCGTTGTTGCATTGCCTAGTCGTACTTTCGTACTGTCTTCGGCAATGCGCCTAGCCCTGAACGTTTTCCAGACACTCTTTACATTAATAGTTTAATTCAGCAAACCCGCATCGAGCCGCCCTTCGAGCGCCAGTTCGCGCATGATGCGCACGGTGTCGATGTCGGACTCCTTGTAGGCGGAACGGCGGAAGTCGTCGTACAGGGCGTTGGCCGCATCGGTGGCCGCGTCGTGGCCGTCGTCGTACTGGAAGCGCACCCACAGGCTCGCTTCGTCGGGCATCTCGATCGTCATCACCAGCGAGGAGGCGCTGATATCCTTTTGCGCCGGCACTTCGTAACGCACCTGCAGTTGCGGCACCAGCACCACCTTGTCGTTGATGACCAGTTCGCCATAGCGCAGGCTGCGCGCGAAACCGGCGTCGCTGCGCTCGCTGATCTGGCATTCGTCCAGGTGGGGCACGAACAGCTTCGGCGATTCGGCGCGCAAGACGAGGCCGCGCCAGACCTGTTCCAGGGTCAAGGTGTCGATCAGCGGATTCAAGGGATCGTTGATTTCAATCAGGTGTTCAAATTTCATGGGACTGCCATTCGGTAAGTGGGCGCGCAGGGGCGATATAGGCGGAATGGTACTCCAGGCGTGGCATCGCCGCACGCATTGCAGCGGCCCAGATGGCGGCATATGGCGATATATCAATGCCATTGCCTGTTTTTCGGGCATGCGCCAGCGTGCAAAAGGCGGGCGCGACGCTGTTACAATGGGCTGCTGTTCCCTGCGGAAATACCCTGATGTCCAAAGCACCACAGTTCGGTCTGAATGCGCCCCAAAGCGAAGCGGTTACCTACCTCGACGGCCCCTGCCTGGTGCTGGCGGGCGCCGGCTCGGGCAAGACGCGCGTGATCACGCAAAAGATCGCCCATCTGATCGAAGACCGGGGCTATGACCCGCGCACCATCGCCGCCTTGACCTTCACCAACAAGGCGGCGCTGGAAATGCAGGAACGCATTGCCAAACTGTTGAAACAGCCGCGCCAGGCCAAGCAGTTGACGGTGTCGACCTTCCACTCGCTGGGCGTGAAGATCCTGCGCCAGGAAGCCAATGGCGTGGGGTTGAAGGACCGCTTTTCCATCATGGACAGCGACGACTGTTTTTCCCTCGTGCAAGACCTCGCCATTACCACCGATAAACAGGTGATCCGTGGCATCCAGAACGCCATGTCCTTGTGGAAAAATGGCCTGATCGATCCGGACATGGCGCTGGCGCAAGCCAAGGATGAGGACGAGGCGAATGCGGCGCGCATCTACCGCAGCTATGTGGCAACGCTGTCCGCCTACCAGGCCGTCGATTTCGACGATCTGATCCGCCTGCCTGTGGAGCTGTTCCGCAACAACGGCCCCGTGCGCGACAAGTGGCAGCGCCGTTTGCGCTATCTGCTCGTCGACGAATACCAGGATACGAACACTTGCCAGTACGAACTGGTGAAACTGATGGTGACGGGCATCGGCAAGAAGCCGATGTTTACGGCCGTGGGCGACGACGACCAGGCGATTTATGCGTGGCGCGGCGCCACCGTGGAAAACCTAAAGACCCTGGAGACGGATTTCCCCGATTTGCGCGTGATCAAGCTGGAGCAAAATTATCGCTCCACCATGCGCGTGCTCAATGCGGCCAATGCCGTCATCGGCAACAATCCCAAACTGTTTGAAAAGTCGCTGTGGTCGGAACATGGCCTGGGCGAGCCGATCAAGGTGCTGGGCATGCAGACGGACGAGCAGGAGGCGGAGCAGGTCGCCATCATGATCTCGGCCGACCATTTCGAGCGCAAGAACAAATTTTCCGATTACGCGATTTTGTACCGGGGCAACCACCAGGCGCGCATCATCGAGCAGTGTTTGCGCAAGGAGCGCATTCCGTACACGATCTCGGGCGGCCAGAGCTTCTTTGACAAGGCCGAGATCAAGGACATCATCAGCTACCTGCGCCTGCTGGCCAACGAAGACGACGATCCGGCGTTCATCCGCGCCGTGACGACGCCGCGCCGTGGCGTGGGCCAGTCGACGCTGGAGGTGCTGGGCGCGTTTTCGGGCCAGTGGCAGTGCTCGCTGTTCCAGGCTGTTTTTAAAGGCGGCATCGAGGCCAAGCTGACGGACCGCCAGCTGGGGCCGCTGCGCGACTTCTGCAACTTCATCAACGACCTGGAATCGCGCGCCAGCCGCCCGGGTGCGGCCGGCAGCGGCGACAACGCGGCCGAAGTGCTGGACGACATGATGAAGGAAATCCACTACGAATCGTATCTGTACGATGCCTTCGAGGAACGCCAAGCGCAAAGCAAGTGGCAGAACGTGCTGGAATTCGTCAATTGGCTCAAGGAACGGGGCCGGGGCGGCAAGGACCGCGACGGCGAAGAAAAGAACGTGCTGGAATTGACGCAGATGGTGGCCCTGATGACCATGCTGGAAGGCAAGGACGAGGAGCAGGACGCCGTGCGCATGTCCACCCTGCACGCGTCGAAAGGCTTGGAATTTCCGCACGTATTCCTGGTCGGCGTGGAGGAAGGGATCTTGCCGCACAAGGGCGACGCGGATGCGCCGGCCGAAACCATCGCCGCGCGCATCCAGGAAGAGCGCCGCTTGATGTACGTGGGCATCACGCGCGCGCAGCGCACCTTGCACGTCACCTGGTGCAAGAAGCGCAAGCGGGCCGGCGAGCAAGTGCATTGCGACCCGTCGCGTTTCATCAAGGAAATGCAACTCGACGTGGGCGACGCCGTGCCGACGGAGGCGGAAGTGATTTCGCCGAAAGAACGACTGGCGCGCATGAAGGCGCTGTTGGCCGCGCCGAAAGTGTAAGCGGCGTTCAGGCTTCCGCGGCGCCGTCCGGCGTGGCCTTCGGCACGATGGCCAGCTGCATGCCCAGCGCATCGAGCATTTTCAAGATGGTTTCGAAGCGCGGTTTGCTGCCTTCGCGCAAGGCTTTATACGCGCCTTCACGCGTGATGTCGGCACGGGCCGCCACCTTGCCCATGCCGTAGGCGCGCACCACGTCGTTCATGGCGGACTGGAACAGTTCGGCATTGCCGGTGGCGACGATTTCGCTCATGTAGGCGGCCACGGCGGCCTTGCTGGTCAGGTGTTGCGTCGGGTCGAATTTGCTCAGTCCCAATGCTTCCAGGTCGTCGAGGTCGAAGGTGTCGTGGTCGATGTCGTGGTTCATTTCTTTCGTACTCCTGTCGAGGGGCTTGCCGCTGCTTTCTTGAGGGCCGCCTGCCGGGCTTTCAGCTCCCGCAGGATGGCTTGCGCCTGCCTGATGTCGCGCTGCTGGCTGGACTTATTGCCGCCCAACAGCAGCAAGATCAGGGTGCCCCGGTTCGTTTCATGAAAATACACGCGCCAGCCCGGTCCCGTCTGTAAAAAACGCAGTTCGCACACGCCTTCGCCCACTGGCCGCCAGTCGCCCTTTTTACCGTGCTGCAAATGCTTGATGCGCGCATCGATGGCGGCGGCCGCCACATCGTGCAGGGAATCTTCCCAGCGCCGGTATTCGGCCGTCTTGCGTGTGTCGATCAGCAGTGGCTCGGTTGGTGTTGGTGTTGGTGTTGGTGTTGGTTCAACCATTGTAATCGTTTGTTCTCATTCGTCAAGCGGCTTGAACTCATGCAGGAAGAATAAACAGAAATCGGGGCCTGTCCGCGGTGAATGGACGGAGTTTGTCCTGGCTCACGCCGCGGCGGCGGTAGAATGCCGCTTTCAGTCAGAAATGAGCAGAAGCACCATGGACAATGCAGAACAGATGGAAGTACGTTTCGTCGATATCGAAATCAAGCTGGCGCAGCAGGAAGACCTGGTCGAATCGCTGAACCAGATGGTGTACCAGCAGGGCAAGCGCATCGACCAGCTGGAAGCCATGCTGCACAAGCTGGGCGAGCACGTGCGCGACGGGGCGCAGCAGGCGAATGGCGGGCTGGTCAACGAACGTCCGCCGCATTACTAAATAGGCATCGTGATGCGGGGCGCATGAAAACCGTTCATCACTGGCGGGCGCGCTACCATCGGTAGTTGCTGGTGACGCAAGTGTTTCAGGCTGTTATTATTTCAGGCTGGCCCGCGACACAATCGCGGCTCTCTTGCGTTCCTTGAAAGTAGACATGACCCGTCCAACAATGCTCGTCATCGCCGCCAGCCTGATGCTGGCGCCAGCCGCTTTTGCCGCCACCACCGCGCCTGCCACCGCCGCTACCGCAGCCGCGGCGCTGCCCGTTTCGAACCCGTTTGCGCAGGCCAGCAGCCTGCCATTCAACTACCCGCCGTTCGACAAGGTGCAGGACGCCGACTACGCGCCGGCCTTTACGGCAGGCATGGCCGCCAACCTGGCGGAAATCAATGCCATCGCAAATAACCCGAAAGCAGCCACCTTCGACAACACCATCGTGGCCATGGAACGCTCGGGCCAGCTGCTGAGCCGCGTGCGCACCGTGTTTTCCGTCATGTCCGGTTCGAACACGAATGACACGATCCAGGGCCTGGAACGCGAACTGGCGCCGAAAATGGCGGCCCACAGCGACGCGATCATGCTCAACGACAAATTGTTCAAGCGCATCGACACCCTGTACGCCAAGCGCGGCAAGCTGGGCCTCGATGCGGAATCGAAACGCTTGCTGGAACGCTATCACACGGACTTCGTGCGCGCGGGCGCCAAGCTGTCGGCGGCGGACAAGGAAAAGCTGCGCGCCTACAACGGCCAGCTGGCTGCCCTGTCGACCAAGTTCGCACAGAACGTGCTGAAAGAATTGAACGCCTCGGCCGTCGTCGTCGATACGCGTGAAGAACTGGACGGCCTGTCGCCGGTCGCCATCGAAGTGGCCGCCGGCCTGGCCAAGAAGCGCGGCCTGGACGGTAAATACGTGATCGCCCTCGTCAACACGACGGGCCAGGCGCCGCTGTCGCTGCTGACCAATCGCGCCGTGCGCGAACGCATCATGGCCGCTTCGCAAGCGCGCGGCAGCCGTGGCGGCGAGTTCGACAACACCCAGGAAGTGCTGGAACTGGCGAAACTGCGCGCCGAACGGGCCGCGCTGATGGGCTACCCGAACTACGCGGCGTATTCGCTGGAAGACCAGACGGCGCACGACACCACGGCCGTGAACGCCTTGCTGGGCGAGTTGGCGAAGCCGGCCGTCGTCAATGCGCGCCGTGAAGCGGACGATATCCAGAAGGTCATCGATGCAGGCAAAGGCGGCTTCAAGGTGGGCGCCGCCGACTGGGCCTTCTACAGCGACAAGGTGCGCGCCGAACGCTACAACTTTGACGAAAATCAACTCAAACCGTACTTTGAAATGCACAGCGTGCTGACCAAGGGCGTGTTCTTTGCCGCAGGTAAATTGTACGGCTTGACCTTCAAGCAGCGCACCGACTTGCCCGTCTACAACACCGACATGCTGGTGTACGACGTCTTCAATGAAGACGGCACGCAGCTGGCCATCTTTACCTTGGACCCTTACGCGCGCAGCAACAAGCGCGGCGGCGCCTGGGCGAATGCCTACGTGGGCCAGTCGACCTTGCTGAACCGCAAGCCGGTGATTGCGAATAACCTCAACATTCCGAAGCCGGAAGCGGGCCAGCCGACCCTGATGACGTTTGACGAAGTCAATACCATGTTCCACGAATTCGGCCATGCGCTGCACGGCATGTTCTCGAACGTGAAATACCCGCGCTTCGCCGGCACCAGCGTGCCGCGCGACTTCGTCGAATACCCGTCGCAAGTCAATGAAATGTGGGCGCTGTGGCCGGAAGTGCTGCAAAACTACGCCAAGCACTATCAGACGGGCGCGGCCATCCCGGCCGAGCTGCTGGCGAAAGTGACGGCGGCCGACAATTTCAACCAGGGCTATAAAACCACGGAATACCTGGCGTCGGCCCTGCTGGACCAGCGCTGGCACCAGCTGACCCCGGCACAGATCCCCACCGACGTGCTGGCGTTTGAAAAAACCGCCTTGAGCGAAGCGGGCGTCGATTTCGCGCCGGCGCCGCCGCGCTACCGCACCACCTACTTCTCGCACGCGTTCGCGGGCGGCTATTCGGCCGGCTACTACGCGTATCTGTGGTCGGAAAAGCTCGACGCCGACACGGTCGAGTGGTTCAAGGAAAACGGCGGCCTGACGCGCAAGAACGGCGACTGGTTCCGCAATAAACTGCTGTCGCGCGGCGGCAGCGCCGATGCGCTCGACATCTACCGCAACTTCCGCGGCCGCGATGCGAAGATCGAGCCGCTGCTGGAACGCCGTGGCTTGAACGCCAAGTAATCCCCCGTCACCGGCCTGGCCGGTGCTGAATATCGATGGCCGCCCCGCAACGGGCGGCCATTTTTATTTGGCGATTCTGCTCGTAAACCGTGGTAAACCGTGGTAAACCGCGCAGTTGGCGTGATGCACCACAGGATCGCCCATGTTGGATGACGCCTGTGTGACAGGCTGCTATGATCTGCCACTGGCCCGCGACGCGATCGCGGTTCTTCCCGCGCTTCCTGAAAGATGTCATGATCCGTCCACAACTGCTCGTCATCGCCGCCAGCGTCATGCTGGCCCACGCCGCCCCGTCCGCCATGGCTGCCGCCACTGCAAAAACCGCGCCTGCCGCCGCCGTCAGCGCCCAGAACCCCCTGCTCAAAGCGAGCCCGCTGCCATTCCAGATGCCGCAGTTCGGCCTGATCAAGGATGAACACTACGCGCCGGCGTTTGCCGAAGGCATGAAACGCCAGTTGGCCGAAGTCAACGCGATCGCCAACAACCGCCAGGCGCCCACGTTCGAGAACACCATCGTGGCCCTCGAGCGCACGGGGCAGCTGCTGCACCGCGTGCAAAGCATCTTCAGCAACATGACGTCGACCAACACGAACAGCGTGCTCGAAGCGGTGGAAGTGGACGTGTCGCCGAAACTGGCCGCGCATGGCGACGCCATCACCCTGAATCCGAAACTGTTTAACCGCATCGACACCCTGTACGCCAAGCGCGACAAGCTGGGCCTGGATGCCGAATCCTTGCGCCTGCTGGAACGCTATCATACGGATTTCGTGCGCGCCGGCGCCAAGCTGTCCGATGCGGACAAGGAAAAACTGAAAGCCTATAACGCCGAACAGGCGGGCCTGGAAACGGCCTTCGCGCAAAACGTGCTGAAGGAAACGAATGCCAAGAGCATCGTCGTCGACACGCGTCTTGAGCTGGCCGGCATGACGGACAGCGATATCGATACGGCCGCCACGGCAGCCAAGGAGCGCGGCTTGACGGGCAAGTTCGTCATCGCTCTCGTGAACACCAGCGGCCAGCCGCCGCTGGCGGTATTGACGGATCGCAAGACGCGCCAGCGCCTGATGGATGCGTCGCTGAACCGCGGCAGCCAGGGCGGCGAGTTCGACAACCGCGCCATCGTGCTGAAGCTGGCCAAGCTGCGCGCCGAACGGGCCACCTTGCTTGGCTACGCCAATTACGCCGCGTACTCGCTGGAAGACCAGACGGCCAAGACGACCACGGCCGTCAACACCCTGCTGTCGGAATTGGCGAAACCGGCCGTTGCCAATGCGCGCCGCGAAGCGGCCGACCTGCAGCAAATCGTCGATGCCGAGAAGGGCGGTTTCCAGGTGGCAGCAGCCGACTGGGCCATCTACACGGACAAGCTGCGCAAGCAGCGTTTCAATTTCGATGAAAACGAGCTGAAACCGTACCTGGAATTGAACAGCGTGCTGAACAACGGCGTCTTCTTTGCCGCGAACAAGTTGTATGGCATCAGCTTCAAAGAACGCAAGGACTTGCCGGTGTACAACCCGGACGTGCGCGTCTACGACGTGCTGGACGCGAACGGCAAGCCGCTGGCCCTGTTCATCGCCGACTTCTATGCGCGCGGCAACAAGCATGGCGGCGCGTGGATGAATGAATACGTGTCGCAGTCGATGCTGATGGGCACGCATCCCGTCGTCGCCAACCAGCTGAACATTCCGAAGCCGCCCGCCGGCCAGCCGACCTTGTTGACGTTCGATGAAGTGACGACCATGTTCCACGAATTCGGCCATGCGCTGCACGGCATGTTTTCGAACGTGAAATATCCGCGCTTTGCCGGCACCAGCGTGCCGAGCGACTTCGTCGAGTATCCATCGCAAGTCAATGAAATGTGGGCCGTGTGGCCGGAAGTGCTGCAAAACTATGCCAAGCACTACCAGAGCGGCGCGGCCATGCCGCAGGAGTTGCTCGACAAGGTGACGGCGGCGAAGAAATTCAACCAGGGTTTCATGACGACGGAATACCTGTCGGCGGCCCTGCTGGATCAGCGCTGGCACCAGCTGGCGCCTAGCCAGGTCCCGACCGATGTGCTGGCCTTTGAAGCGGCATCGCTGAAGGAGGCGGGCGTCGATTACGCGCCCGTGCCGCCGCGCTACCGCACCAGCTACTTCTCGCACAGTTTCTCCGGCGGCTACTCGGCGGCGTATTACGCCTACCTGTGGTCGGAAAAGCTGGACGCGGAATCGGTCAACTGGTTCAAGGAAAACGGCGGCCTGACGCGCAAGAATGGCGACTGGTTCCGCAGCAAATTGCTGTCGCGCGGCGGCAGCGTCGATGCGCTGCAGCTGTTCCGCGACTTCCGCGGCCGTGATGCCACCGTGGAACCATTGCTGGAACGCCGTGGCTTGAACGCCAAGTAAGACGTCCCCATCAGAAGCTTGCGTTGCGTTGACCTGGCGCACGCAAGCTTTCCGTGCCGGCGGCGTAGAATTGAGTAAGATGTAAACAAGAAGGCAGTCGAAAGAGTATATGAGTCAGCAAGATTTGAATGGCATTACCCTGGAAGGTATCGTGACGCGCCTGCACGCCCACTACGGCTGGGACGGCCTGGCCAAGCACATCGATATCAATTGCTTCATCAGCGATCCCAGCATCAAGTCGAGCCTGAAGTTTTTGCGCAAGACCCCGTGGGCCAGGAGCAAGGTGGAACAGTTGTTCCTGGACACGCAATTTACTGACTGACAGGAAAAAACATGGATAGCAAACTCAAGGAATCGCTGCAACAGCTGCATTCGACGCTGGAAACCAGCGGCCCCGTCGATGAAGAACTGCATGGTTTGCTGCAAAAACTCGATGTCGACATTAAGTTGCTGATGGAAAAGCGCGCCGCGCAGGAACAGGAAGAAGAGTCGACCACCTATGGGCTGGCCGAGCGCAGCCAGGAATTGTCGGCCAGGTTTGCCGTCAAGCATCCGAAACTGGAGCCGGCGCTGCGAGAACTTGGTGAGATTCTAGCCAATATGGGTATTTAATTTAACCCTAAAGCAACATCTGGGGTCAGACCCGCCGGGTCTGACCCCAAGGGCCTCTTTCTCCCAAGTAATTGAAAATTAAACGTTTTTTGTACTGAAATCCAACAGTAAAAAGCAGGCCGTCAGGTTGGAAATGGCCAATTCCGGTACAATCCGTACCCTATGAGCTCCCCTACCAATTTATTTGCGACCGTTCCCAAGCGGTCTGCCCGCGCTGCCGTGGCGCCTTTCCTGCCGATGTCGCGTGCCGAGATGGACACGCTGGGCTGGGACCAGTGCGACGTCATCCTCGTCACGGGCGACGCCTACATCGACCATCCGAGTTTCGGCATGGCCCTGGTGGGCCGCCTGCTCGAAGCGCAGGGTTACCGCGTCGGCATCATCAGCCAGCCGGACTGGCTGTCGGCCGACGCGTTCCGCATCCTCGGCAAGCCGCGCCTGTACTACGGCATTACCGCCGGCAACATGGATTCCATGGTCAACCAGTACACGGCCGACCGCAAGATCCGCTCCGACGACGCCTACACGGCGAACGCGGAACCGAACAAGCGCCCGGACCGCGCCGTCACCGTGTACGCCCAGCGCGCGCGCGAAGCGTATCCCGACGTGCCCATCGTCATCGGCAGCATCGAAGCGTCGCTGCGCCGCATCGCCCATTACGATTACTGGTCGGACAAGGTCCGCCGTTCCGTCTTGCCCGATTCCAAGGCTGATTTGTTGATCTTCGGCAATGCCGAGCGGGCGCTGGTCGACCTGACGCACCGCCTGGCTGCCGGCGAATCGATCAAGGATATCCGCAACTTGCGCGGCACGGCCTTCATGGTGCCGTCCGGCTGGCTGCCTGGCGACGACTGGGGCGTGCACAATTCCACCCGCGTCGACGTGCCCGGCAAGATCGACCCGCACTACAGCCCGTACGAGATGGTGCAGGAAGACAAGACCGCCTGCGCTACGGAAAATGCGTCGAAGTCGGCCGAAGTCATCAAGCCGATCCGCATCATGAGCCGCGAAGAACGCCTGGCCATGGCCAAGGAAAAGCACGACAAGACGGTGGTGCGCCTGCCCGCCTACGACGTCGTCAAGGATGACCCCGTCATGTATGCGCACGCTTCGCGCGTATTCCACCTGGAATCGAATCCCGGCAATGCGCGCGCCATGGTGCAGGCGCACGGCGAACGCGACGTGTGGCTCAACCCGCCGCCGCTGCCGCTGGCCATGGACGAGATGGATGGCGTGTACGACATGAATTATGCGCGCGCCCCGCACCCGAGCTATGGCAAGGCGCATATCCCCGCCTGGGAAATGATCCGCTTCTCCGTCAACATCATGCGCGGCTGCTTCGGCGGCTGCACCTTCTGCTCGATCACGGAGCATGAAGGACGCATCATCCAGAGCCGTTCGGAACCGTCGATCCTGCGCGAAATTGAGCATATCCGCGATAAAACCAAAGGCTTTACGGGCACCATTTCCGATATGGGCGGCCCGACGGCGAATATGTACCGCCTGGCATGCAAGGAAAAAGAGATCGAAGTGTCGTGCCGCCGCCTGTCCTGCGTGTATCCGTCCATCTGCGTCAACCTGGGCACGGACCACAGCAAGCTCATTTCCCTGTACCGCAAGGCGCGCGCCATTCCCGGCATCAAGAAAGTCTTGATCAGCTCGGGCTTGCGCTACGACCTGGCCGTGCGTTCGCCCGAGTACGTGAAGGAACTGGTGACGCACCACGTCGGTGGCCTGTTGAAAATCGCGCCCGAGCACACGGAAGAGGGCACCTTGTCGAAGATGATGAAGCCCGGCATCGGCGCGTATGACGAGTTCAAGGAAATGTTCGACCGTTTCTCCCTGGAAGCAGGCAAGAAGCAGTATTTGATTCCCTACTTCATCGCCGCCCATCCGGGCACGACGGACGTGGACATGCTGAACCTGGCCCTGTGGCTGAAGAAAAACAATTTCAAGCTGGACCAGGTGCAAACCTTCATGCCCACGCCGATGGCCATGGCGACGACCATGTATCACACGCGCAAGAATCCTTTGCGCAAGGTCACGGCAGACTCGGAAGTGGTGGAAACGGCGCGCAGCGGCAAGATCCGCCGCACGCACAAGGCGTTCCTGCGCTACCAGGACCCGGCCAACTGGCCGATCCTGCGCGAAGCGCTGGTCAACATGGGCCGTGGCGACTTGATCGGCAATGGCGACAAGCATTTGATTCCTGCCTGGACCTCGTCCGAGTCGGGCGGCCTGGCCGCCGGCGAACGCAGCCGCCAGACGCATGGCGCCGGCACGCCGGACAAGTTCAAGGTCACGCCGGGCAAGAACCGTATCGCCCTGGGCGGCACGGCCGCCGCGCCGAAGGCGACCGCCGTCGAGTCGAAGGTGCGTCCATCGATCTTGTCGACCATCAAGACGAAGGCCAAGCCGGCCGCCGTGCCGATGGGCCGTGGCAGCAAGCCGCCAGCCAAGGGCAGCCATGCCGCGCCGGCACGGGGCGGACGCAAGTAAACGGCCCTCGGCACCCCGGGCATCGCCTGAAAACCCGGCAACGCACACAGCGTTGCCGGGTTTTTTGTTATCTGTGCACCAGGATGGGGCGTGACATGCCGTGATGGCAGGATTTTTACCAATATTTAAAAAATGAATAGAGCAAAAGGCAATTTTCCCTTGTGGCAACTTGGTGTTTGAAAATATACTCGTTGAATATTTAGCCGTACGGCAACAATGCTGCCATTCTGGCAAGCGCCAGCGTACGCGCCTTCCAGCGTTTAGATGAAAAGAGATGCCAATTGAAATGCCTTTCCTGCCAGGCCGAAAATAAGCCGGGCGCAAAATTCTGCTCTTCCTGCGGCACGACGTTTGCCGTTGCTCCTGCCGCCGCCGCCCCCGCGCCGGGCAAATCCTGTGGCCAGTGCGGCCATGATTGCAAGCCGGACGCCAAGTTCTGCCCCAAGTGCGCATTCAGCTTTGCCGTGGCGCCCGTTGCCGCAGCGGCGCCGCCGCCGCTGCCGGAAGCGGTCATCGAGCCGCGCATCGAGCCGGTTATCGAGCCGGTCATCGAGGCTGTGATAGCCCCCGTGATCGAGCCGCTTATCGAGCCCGTCACTGAGCCCGTCATTGCATCCATACCCGCGCCTGAGCCAGAACCTGCCCCTGCCCCAGCGCCAGTGGCGGAGCCTGTCGCGCCGCCACCGCCAGTGCTGGAAAAGCGCCGTGCCGATCCTGGCCCTGCAGCGGAACCTGCTCCCGCACCGGCCGGCGTACCCGCAGCGGCATCCGACAGCCCGGCCGGTGGCAGCCGGATCAAGCTGATCGTCGCAGCCGTCGCGGCGGTAGTGGTAGTGGGTGCGGCAGGCGGATACTATTACCTGTCAGCCAAGCCTGCCGAACCCGCGCCAGTCCCCACGCCGACGCTTCCCGCCGACGACACGACGGCTGCTGCCGAGCAGCCGCTGGCCATCAGCGACCCTGCGCTCGATGGCGCCACGACGGCCGACCATGCCGCGACACCTGCTGCCGAGCCTGAGCCTGAGCCAGCGGCAGCCCCCGCACCGGTTCCTGCTCCGGCGCCAGCGCCAGCGCCGGCACCGGCACCGGCACCTGTCGCGGAAAAACCCGCCAAGCCCGTCAAGGTGACGCCGCCGGCCGCGCCTGTCAGCAAGCCTTCCGGTCTCGAAAGCGTGATCACGGACAGCCTGTCGGAAGCGAGCCACTGCATGAGCCAGCGCAAATACGACTGTGCCATTGCCAACGCGAATGCCGTGTTGCGCATGGACACGGGCAACCGCTACGCGCTCGACATCAAGCGCAAGGCGAAAGAAGCGCAGGACAAGGCGCTGTCGCAAATCCAGATCGAGTAAGCCGCGCTGCTTGCCTTCCCCCTATTTTGATCTTTCCGGAGAATAACGTGAAAAACCTGAAACAAATGGCCAAGCCCCTGGTGGCGATGCTGGTCGTGTCCTCGATGCTGGCCGGTTGCGCCGCGCCGGGCGGCCCTGGCGCCACCGGCAATACCACCACCGCCGGCACGGACGCGGCCAGCGGCGAATGCAATACGGCCATGCTGGCCGGCATCGGCGCCGTCGTGGGCGGCTTGCTGGGCGGTGGCAACAATACCGTGCGCGGTGCGGCCCTGGGCGCCAGCCTGGGCGCGCTCGCTTGCGTGGCCTTGAATTATCAAAGCCAGCAAGTTAAGACGGCGCAGCAGGTGCAGACCGACTATAAGGTGGCCAACAAGGGCAAGCTGCCCGAGCAGTCGACCCTGGTGAAATACGAGACGGGCTTTACGCCTTCCTCCGTGCGTCCGGGCCAGAAGGCGCAGACCAATTCGTATATCGAAGTGGCGGCCGGCACGCGCGATCCGAACCCGCTGGTGGAAGAGGAATTGAGCCTGTACAAGCCAAATGGCGACTTGATCAAAACCGTGCGCAAGGTGGTCAGCAGCAATAACGGCAGCGGCGCCTACAAGGGCGGCTTCTCGATTCCCATGCCGGAAGGCGTGCCGCAGGGCATTTACCCGGTACGCACGGCCCTGTACCTGAATAGCAAGCGCGTCGGTGGCCAGGACGTCAAGCTGCAGATCGTCCAGCGCCAGGCGCCTGCATCCGAGCTGCAACTGGCGCAGGCCTACTAACACCGTGCTACCACGGGGCGGCCAGGCAGGCCGTCCCCTTTCGATTTCCCCCTTTCAGGCTAGACATGACCATTTCCACAGAAGCAGCTAAACCTCTTCCCTTTTCCTCCGCCGTGGGTTCGCTGATCGAAGCGACCGACGCCATCAGGAACTTCCGCGCGATTGCCTTGCTGGCCCTGACCTTCATCGGCGCCGTGCTCGTCGGTGGCGTGCTGACGATGCTTGCCGGCGGCATGAGCAGCGCGCTGCTGGCCTTCCTGGGCGCCTTGATGGCCTTCCTCGTGATGTTTTACGGTTCCAATGCCGTGGGCATCCTGCTGATGCGCGATGCGCAAGGCCAGCCGGGCATGAGCCTGGTGGATGCCGTGCTCGTTTCGCTGTACACGAGCCACCGCCTGATCGCGGTCGTCTTCCTTGAATTTCTGATCGTGCTGGCGGCCATGATCGCCATCGCCATCATCTTGTTCGTCTGCAAGATCCCCGTGCTCGGCCCCGTGCTGTACGCGGTCGTCTTCCCGCTGTCGGCCATCGTGCTGGGCGTGCTGGTGTTTGCGCTGTTCTACGTGATGCTGCCGCTGGCCGGCCCCGCCGCCTGGTCGGGCGCCAGCGTGTTCCAGATCATTGCCCGCCTGAACCAGATCGTGCGCACCAAGCTGGTGTCCGTGATCTTGCTGGAAGTGCTGCTGTTCCTGATCACCGCGTTTGTGGCCCTGCTGATCTTTGGCGTGCTCGGTACCGGCGTGTCGCTCACCACGGGCATGTCGGCCGGCATCCTCAGCCTGGGCGAGATGAATATGTATGCGCTGGCTGCGGGCCTGGGTCGTGGCGGCTCCGGTTCCGGCTACATCGTAGCAGCCGGCCTGGGCGGCGGCTTGCTGATGGCGGCCGCGGCCGTGGTGCCTGGTTTGATCTTTACCAAGGGCGTGTGCATCATTTACCTGGATGCCACGCGCAATGTCGATTTCAGCGCCTCGGAAGCGAGCCTGAACGACGGCCTGGCCACGGTCAAGAAAAAAGCCGAGGAAGCGCGCGAGCGCGCGCGTGCCCTGGCCGAGCAGGCGAGCGCCCCCGCCGCGCCAGCCGCTGCCGCTGCACCGGCCGCCGCGCCGGTTGACAGCCTGCAGTGCCCAAGCTGCAAGGCACCGGTCGCATCCGATGATGTGTTTTGCGGCGAATGCGCGCATAAACTCAAGTAAAGGCACGCCATGGCTCACTTCTGCACCCAATGCGGCACCGCCCATGTTCCCGGCGCGCGTTTTTGCGATGAATGCGGCAAGGCCGTGAACGCCGCGCCGTCGCCCGCACCTGCGCCGGCACCCGTCGCGCCCGTCAAGCCAGCCGGTGTGCAGCGGCGCCACCTCATCCTTGCCGGCGGCGTGCTGGCGGTGGTCGTCGTGGCCGGTGGCGCGCTGGCGTGGTTGCTGGCGCCAGAGGCAGCCTCGTCCAGCAGTTTCAGCCGCGCCATCGACGCCCATCTGGCGGCCGATGAGGCGGTGCGCGACAAGTTGCTGTGCCTTGCCAACTTGCCGTACCAGAAGGAAGAGATCCGCGTGGCGTCGTACGACAGTTCCACTCGGCAATGGCTGGATATCCTCGTGCGTAGCGGGCTGTACAGCGCACCCGTCGAGCAAAGCAGCGGCGGCTGGGTTGCGCAATCGCAATTCGTCTACGCGCTGGCCGCGCCTGGCAGGGCGGCCTTGCGCGGCGACAAGCTGTGCGTGGCCAAGGGCGTGAAAGTGGCCAAGGTCAGCGGCTACGATCAGGTGCGCGACCTGGGCGAACAGCAGGTGGCGATGGCCAAGGCCACCCTGGCGTTGACCGATGAGGCAGCGTGGTTCGCCAAGTCGCCGGACCGCGCATTGATCCTGCAACGCTTGCCGGACGGCGACCTGGAAGTGCGGCTGCCGCTGGCGCTGGTCGACAAGCAGTGGCAAGTCATCGACCAAGCGCAGATGAGCCAGGCGGCCATGACCGGTGTGATGGGCAAAGCGCGGGCAGGGCAGGGCGCGGGCATGCTGGACAAGCTGAAAAGCGTGTTCCGCTTTGGCGGCCACCCGGCGGTGGGGAAATGGCAGGCGGCGATGGGCAATGTCCTGGAATTTACACGCGACAGCGTGATCAATAACGGGACCTCGACCAAGGCCACCTTCACCACCAACGGCAATACCGTGACGATCGCGCCGGAAGGCGCGGGCGAAACGGCCATGGACATTATCGTCAGCGACGATGGCAGCACGGCGCAGATCAGCATGGGCGGCATGCGGGTGACGACGCTGCGCCGCATGCGCGATTAAGCAGCTGTTCAGGCGGCGCAGCTTGCCGCCTTGCAGCATTCCAGAAGCCCGGCCATGCCGGGTTTTTTTTCGCCGCCGACCAGGCAGGGGAGGCAGGTATTTATCTTGACATCAAGATAGTTCGCGCCCACACTGGTCTTTTATCTTAATGTCGAGATAGTTTCATGGCCTCTTCCTTTGCCCGCCCCGCCTGGGGCGATATTCTGCTCACGGCGCTGGCGCCCCTGATCTGGGGTTCCACGTATATCGTCACGTCCGAACTGCTGCCGCCGCACCGGCCCTTCACGGCAGCCCTGATCCGCGTGTTGCCGGCCGGCATGCTGTTGCTGCTGCTGATGCGGCGCCTGCCCGCGCGGCGCGACTGGGTCCGCGTGCTGATCCTGTCCGCGCTGAATATCGGCGTGTTCCAAGCGCTGCTGTTCGTGGCCGCCTACCGCTTGCCGGGCGGCTTGGCGGCCGTGGTGGGGGCCATCCAGCCGCTGCTGGTGATGGGCCTGGCCTGGGGCGTGGAAGGGCGCCGGCCGGCCCGCCTGGCCCTGGGCGCCAGCGTGCTGGGCGTGGCCGGCATGGGCGTCTTGCTGTTGTCGCCGCGCACGGTGTGGGAACCCATCGGCATCGCCGCCGCGCTGGGCGGCACGGCCTGCATGGCGGCCGGCACTTACCTGACGCGGCGCTGGAAGCCGGACTTGCCCGTGCTGGCGCTGACGGGCTGGCAATTGCTGCTCGGCGGCCTGATGCTGGCGCCCGTCGCCTGGCTGGCCGACGCGCCCTTGCCGGCACTGTCCGTGCAGCAAGTGCTGGCCTACGCCTACCTGTGCCTGGCCGGCGCCCTGCTGGCGTATGCCTTGTGGTTCCGCGGCATCGCCCGCCTGTCGCCCGTGGCCGTGTCCTCGCTGGGCTTGCTCAGCCCCCTGATGGCCGTCGTGCTGGGCTGGGCCTTGCTGGGCCAGGCCATGACGGGATGGTCGATGCTGGGCTTGCTGCTGGTGCTGGCCAGCGTGCTGGCCGTGCAGTGGGCCAGCGCCCGTCCCGCAACAAAGTCCTGACTTCCGCGTATTTCCCTCCGGCAGGCTGATGGCATCAGCTTGCCGATTTCCCTCTGAACGCTCCCTTTTTGCTGCACCGCACATACAGTTTTGCTTGCACTGATATGGGGCATTGAGGCACTATTCGCTTCGCGCAAACGTTTGCGCGCAACGAATTTCCTAAAAAGCATGCAGTACACGTGCTTGACCAACAACTCTGGAGACGCTCATGACATCCCGTATTCGCCTGAAAATGATTGCCGCCGCTGTCCTGGTGTGTGCCTTGCCCGCCGTGCCGGCGATGGCGCAGACACCTGCCAAACCAAAGGTGGCGCTGGTGATGAAGTCGCTCGCCAATGAATTTTTCCTGACCATGGAAAATGGCGCCAAGGCGCATCAGAAGGCGAATGCCGCCAAGTACGACCTGCTGTCGAACGGCATCAAGGATGAAACGGATACGTCGAGCCAGATCAAGCTGGTCGAGCAAATGATCGTCTCGCGCGTCAACGCGCTGGTGATCGCGCCGGCCGACTCGAAGGCGCTGGTGCCGGTGCTGAAGAAAGCCATCGACGCGGGCATCATCGTCGTCAATATCGACAACAAGCTCGACGCGGGCGCCCTGAAAGAGAAGGGCATCACCGTGCCGTTCGTTGGCCCGGACAACCGCAAGGGCGCCAAGGTCGTCGGCGATTACCTGGCGCAGCAAATCAAGAAGGGCGAGCCCGTCGGCATCATCGAAGGCGTGTCCACCACCTACAATGCGCAGCAGCGCACCCTGGGTTTCCAGGATGCCATGACGGCAGCCGGCGCCAAGGTTGTCAGCGTGCAGTCGGGCCAGTGGGAAATCGCCCCCGCCAACACGGTGGCGGCCGCCATGCTGAACGCCAATCCGAATATCAAGGCTTTGCTGTGCGGTAACGACAACATGGCCATCGGCGCCATTTCCGCCATCAAGGCGGCCGGCAAGACGGGCAAAGTGCTCGTCGTCGGCTACGACAACATCAACGCCATCAAGCCGATGCTGGCCGATGGCCGCGTGCTGGCTACCGCCGACCAGTTCGGTTCGCAACAAGCCGTGTTCGGCATCGAGACCGTGCTGAAAGCCCTGGCGCAGAAGAAGAAACAGGCCGAGCTTGGTGGCGTCATCGAAACCAAGGTCGAACTGGTCGCCAAGGGCGCCAAGTCCTGATCGTTTGATCCCGCCGGGGCCGGCGCCCGCTTGCTCACCGAGCAGGCGGCGCCGGCCCCGCCGCCACTACCGCGGAGTTTTATCATGCCCACCGACATTCCACCGGCGCCAGCCGCCATCCCCTTGTTAACGCTCGATAACATCGGCAAGTCCTATGTCGGCCCCGTCCTCGGTGGCGTGGGCCTGCGCTTCGCCCCTGGCCAGGTGCTGGCGCTGACGGGCGAAAACGGCGCGGGCAAGAGCACCTTGTCGAAGATCATCTGCGGCCTGGAGCAAGCCACCACGGGCACGATGCTGCTCGACGGCAAGCCTTACCAGCCCGCCTCGCGCGGCGCCGCCGAGGCGCTGGGCATCCGCATGGTGATGCAGGAACTCAACCTGATTCCCACCCTGTCGATCGCGGAAAACCTGTACCTGAAGAATTTGCCGCAGCGTTTCGGCTTCATCGACCGTACGCGCCTTGAGCGCGACGCGCGCGAACAGATGGAAAAAGTGGGATTGGGCGGCCTCGACCCGTGGACTTTGGTCGGCGAGCTGGGCATCGGTCACCAGCAAATGATCGAGATCGCGCGCAATTTAATTGGCGCTTGCCGCCTGCTGGTGCTCGATGAACCGACGGCCATGCTGACGCACCGCGAAGTGGAATTGCTGTTCCTGCAAATCGAACGCCTGAAAGCCGAAGGCGTGTGCATCATCTATATTTCCCACCGCCTGGAAGAACTCAAGCGCGTGGCCGACCGCATCGCCGTGCTGCGCGACGGCCAGCTCGTGTGCGACGACGATATCGCGGGCCACTCCGCAGCCGACCTGGTCAGCCTGATGGTGGGCCGCTCGGCCGACGACGCCGTCGACCTGAGCGGCCGCACCATCGGCGCACCGCTGCTGCGCGTGCGGGGCCTGGCGCGCGGCAAGGTCGTCAACCCCACCTCGTTCGACTTGCGCGCCGGCGAAATCCTCGGCATCGCCGGCTTGATCGGCTCGGGCCGCACGGAATTGCTGCGCCTGATTTTCGGCGCCGACCGCGCCGACGCCGGTGACGTGTTCCTCGGCGACAGCGCAACGCCCGCCGCCTTGCACTCGCCGCAGGCCGCCGTGCAAGCGGGCATCGCCATGATCACGGAAGACCGCAAGGGCCAAGGCTTGCTGTTGCGCCAGTCCATCGCCGTCAACACGACTTTGGCCTCGCTCGACACCGTCAGCGGCGCTGGCTGGCTCAACGACGCGGCCGAAGCGACGGTGGCCGACGACTATATCCAGCGCCTGGGCATCCGCTCGCGCAACAGCGCGCAAACGGTGGCCGAATTGTCTGGCGGCAACCAGCAAAAGGTGGTGATCGCCCGCTGGCTGTACCGCGACTGCCCCGTCATGCTGTTCGACGAGCCCACGCGCGGCATCGATATCGGCGCCAAGTTTGATATTTATCAGGTGCTGGCCGAACAGGCGCGCCAGGGCAAGGGCCTCGTCATCGTCTCGAGCGACTTGCGCGAACTGATGCTGATCTGCGACCGCATCGCCGTCATGAGCGCCGGCAGCATCGTCGACACCTTCGAGCGCGGCGCCTGGAGCCAGGACGCGCTGCTGTCGGCCGCCTTCTCCGGCTATTTGACCCCCACTTCCACTCCAGCTGCGGCCTGATCCGCCGGAAAGATTCCCATGACCACCAACTCCTCTCCTTCGTATCTGCAGCGCAGCCTGGCCGACCTGAAAAACTATGCGGGCCTGATCGGCGCCCTGGTCGCCATGTGCGTGCTGTTCTCGTTTGCCAGCGAAAACTTCTTCACGCTCGCCACCCTGAGCACCCTGTCGAACAATATTCCCACCCTGGTGGTGATGGCCGTCGGCATGACGTTCGTGCTGATCATCGGCGGCATCGACCTGTCCGTCGGTTCCGTCATGGCGCTGGCCGCGTCCGTGCTGTCGCTGGCCGTCGTGCACTGGGGCTGGCCCGTGTGGAGCGCGGCCCTGCTGGGCATGTTCGTCGCCGCCCTGTGCGGCGCCACCACGGGCCTCATTTCCGTCGGCTGGCGCATTCCCTCGTTCATCGTCTCGCTGGGCGTGCTGGAAATGGCGCGCGGCATGGCGTATCAAGTGACGAACTCGCGCACGGAATACATCGGCAGCGCCGTTGACGGCATCAGCTCGCCGATCGCGTTCGGCCTGTCGCCTGCCTTCATCGCCTCGATCGCCATCGTCGTCATCGGCCACCTGGTACTCACGCGCACGGTGCTGGGCCGCCACTGGATCGGCATCGGCACGAACGAGGAAGCCGTACGTTTGTCCGGCATCAATACAAAACCGTCGAAGGTGCTGGTGTTTGCCTTGATGGGCTTTCTGGCCGGCGTGGGCGCGCTGTTCCAGGTGTCGCGCCTGGAAGCGGCCGACCCGAACGGCGGCGTGGGCATGGAATTGCAAGTGATCGCCGCCGTGGTGATTGGCGGCACGAGCCTGATGGGCGGGCGCGGTTCCGTCATCAGCACCTTTATCGGCGTGTTGATCATTTCCGTGCTGGAAGCGGGCCTGGCGCAAGTGGGCGTGTCGGAACCCGTGAAACGCATCGTCACGGGCCTGGTGATCGTCGCCGCCGTGGTGCTCGACACCTACCGCCGCCGCGGCGAACGCGCCTAAGCGCCACATCGCCCATGGCAACCATCAAGCAAGTGGCGCAGGCGGCGGGGGTGTCGTTTACTACCGTGTCGCACGTCCTCAACAATACCCGCCCCGTCAGCGACGAGGCGCGCCGCGCCGTGCTGGCGGCGGCGGAGCAATTGCATTACGTGCCCAGCGCGCTGGCGCGTTCCTTGCGCAGCCGCAGCACGGGCACCATCGGCCTGATCATTCCCAACAATACGAACCCGTATTTTTCGGAAGTGGCGCGCGGCATCGAGGACAGCTGCTACGCGGCCGGCTACAGCGTCATTTTGTGCAATTCCGATGACGACCCCGTCAAGCAGCGCGATTACCTGAACGTGCTGCTGACCAAGCGCTGCGACGGCCTGATCCTGTCCGCGCTGGCCGACAGCGATGGCGAATTGCTGCGCAAGATGAAGGTGCCGGCCGTGCTGCTCGACCGCGCGCCCAGCGACCTGTCCATCGATGCCGTGGCCGTCGACAACCGCGCCGGCGGCGTGCTGGCCGCGCGCCATTTGCTGGGCCTGGGACGCCGGCGCCTCGCCTGCATCGCCGGTCCCCGCGAAGTGAGCATTTCCAACGACCGCATAGCCGGCGTGCGCAGCGCCATGGCGGACGCCGGCGTGGTTCTGGCCGACGCCCTGTGCCGCCACAGCGATTTTACGAGCGCGGGCGGCTATGCGGCCGCGCTGGACTTGCTGGCGCTGCCGCCAGACCAGCGCCCCGATGCCTTGTTCTGCTGCAATGACCTGATGGCCTTCGGCGCCTTGCGCGCCGCCGCCGAGCGCGGCATTGCCGTGCCGTGCGAACTGGCCGTCGTCGGCTTCGACGATATCGACCTGGCCAGCTTCGTGCATCCGGCCCTGACCAGCGTGGCGCAAAATACGCGCGAACTGGGCCGCATCACGGCCGCCTGCCTGCTGGCGCGCATCGCCGACCCCGCCTTGCCGCGCCAGCAGCGCAGCATCGCCCCGGAATTGCACGTGCGCGGCTCCAGCGCGGCCGTCACGCTATCTTCTTCCGCACCTACTTCTTCACCTGCAACTGAACTGATGGGAATGACATCATGATCGTGGTTATCGGCAGCATCAATATGGACCTGGTCTTGCGCGTGCCGCGCATGCCCCTCCCCGGCGAAACCCTGACGGGCGGCGCCTTTCGCACCATTCCTGGCGGCAAGGGCGCCAACCAGGCCGTGGCCTGCGCGCGCCTGAGCGGCAAAGTGGCGGGCGCCCAGCAAGTGGCCATGGTCGGCTGCGTGGGCGACGACGCGTTCGGCGCGACGTTGCGCTCCGCGCTCGTCGGCGACGGCATCATCGACAGCCACATCACCACCTTGCCGGGCGTGGCGTCCGGCATCGCCTCGATTCTTGTCGATGACAATGGCCAGAACAGCATCGTCATCGCCGGCGGCGCCAACGATCTGTTGAGCCCGGCGCACATTGATGCGGCGCAAGGCTTGATCGAACAGGCCGATATCGTCGTGCTGCAGCTGGAAACGCCGATGGCCACCGTCGTGCACGCCATCAAGCTGGCCCGTTCGCTGGGCAAGACCGTGGTGCTGAACCCGGCCCCGGCGGCCAGCTTGCCGGATGGCGTGCTGGAACTGGTCGATTACCTGATTCCGAATGAAATCGAAGCGGCCATGCTGGCCGGCGTCAGTCCGGATGGCGCGGATGCCAAGGCGCTGGCCGCCGCACTGCAAAAGCTGGGTAGCGACAACGTCATCATCACTCTCGGTTCCAAGGGCGTGCACGCGGCCCTGTACGGCGGCGATTTCACCTTCCCCGCCGAAGTGGTGCAAGCCGTCGACACGACGGCCGCCGGCGACACCTTCATCGGCGGTTTTGTGGCGGGCCTGGCGTCCGGCATGGACGAGGCGGAAGCGATCCAGCAAGGCCAGCGCGCGGCCGCCTGGAGCGTCACCAAGCCCGGCGCGCAAACCTCGATCCCTCACTTGCACGAGCTGTTCTAACGACACGACGCCCATGAAAAAATCACCGCTGCTCAATATCGCACTGTCGCAACTGATCGCTTCGCTCGGCCATGGCGACATGCTCGTCATCGGCGACGCGGGCTTGCCGTCGCAGCCGGGCGTGCCCCTGATCGACCTGGCCCTGACGCGCGGCATCCCCGGCTTCATCGATACCGTCAACACGGTATTGACTGAAATGCAGGTGGAATACCATTTGCTCGCCAGCGAGTTGCCGCAGCATAATCCGGCCATGGCGGCGCAGGTGGCGGCCTTGTCCCTGCCCGATGCGCGCCAGGTGACGCACGAGGAGTTCAAGCAATTGAGCAAGGGCGCGCGCGCCATCGTGCGCACGGGCGAGTGCAGTCCGTATGCCAACATCATTTTGGTGGCCGGCGTCGTGTTCTAGCGCAAACAATGGCGACATTGTTTGCCAAAAACATCAACGCTATTGTCCTCACTGAAATAGTTATCCATTGGCAAAAGGGGCGGCTACAATAGCCTTACCCCTGCCAGCTCGGCAGCTTCCTGTGGTGTTCCGCCATGCCGATGAAAGCCCGCGACGCTTTCCGCCTTGTCTTGCCGCTCGCCGGCAGGCTGGCGCGCGCCTGGCGCGGCTTTGTCTTCCTGCTGCTGTGCCTGGCCACACCAGCCCGGGCGCTGGAACCCGTTACCCTGCAGCTCAATTTCACGCACCAGTTCCAGTTTGCCGGTTATTACGCGGCCATCGAGCAAGGCTATTACCGCGAGGCGGGGCTGGAAGTCAGGCTGGTCGAAGGGGGCGGCGGGCCGCTGGCCGAGGCGGCCGTGCTGGCGGGCCAGGCCGAGTATGGCGTGGGCAACAGCACCTTGTTGCTCAGCCGCCTGGCCGGCAAGCCCCTGGTGGTGCTGGCCGTCGTGTTCCAGCATTCGCCCAGCGTGCTGCTGATGCGCCAGCAGGGCGGCGCGCCCGACGTGCGCAAGCTGGTGGGGGCGCCCGTGATGATCGGCGCGGCCGGCGACGTGGCCCTTGCCGCCGATGAAGTGTCGCTGTTCCTGGCGAAAATGGGCGTCGCGCCGCAGCAGATGCGCCACTTGCCGCCCAGCTACCGCATCGAGGATTTGATCGATGGCAAGGTCGACGCCGTCGCCGCGTATTCCACCAACGAACCGGACTACCTGGACCGGGCGGGCTTTCCCTATTACCAGTTCACGCCGCGCACGGCCGGCATCGATTTCTACGGCGACAACCTGTTTACCAGCGAGCATGAACTGCGCCGCCATCCCGAGCGCGTGAAAGCGTTCCGCGCGGCCAGCCTGCGCGGCTGGCAATACGCGATGGCGCACCGCGAGGAAATGGCGCAACTGATCCACGTCAAGTACAGCCAGCGCCACGACCGCGCGCACCTGCTGTACGAGGCGCAGCAGATGGAATTGCTGCTGCAGCCCGTGCTGGTGGAGCTTGGCTACATGAATCCCCAGCGCTGGCAGCACATCGCCGACACGTATGCCAGCATGGGCGTGCTGCCGCGCAATGCCACGGACAGCCGCGCCTACAAGGGTTTCCTGTATCGCCCCGTGCCAGGCGCCGACCTGGGCTGGCTATACCTGTCGCTGGGCCTGGCGGGCAGCTTGCTGGCCGTGTCGGCGGCCTTTCACTTCAACAACCTGGCACGCGAGCGCCGCCGCACGGAGGAAACCATCCGCCAGGGGGAATTGCGCTTTCGCACCATGTTCGAGGAAGCGCCCATGGGCATCGCCCTGATCGATACCGTGAGCGGACAGTTTCTCGACATCAATCCGCGCTACCTGGCCATCAGCGGGCGCAGCCTGGAACACATGAAGCAAACGAGCTGGATGGAGATCAGCCATCCCGACGATGTGCCCGGCGAGCAGGAGCAGGTGGCGCAGTTGCTGGCGCGTAGCCTGCAGGGCTTTCGCCACGCCAAGCGGATCGTCCGGCCCGATGGCGGCGTGGTATGGGTCGACGCTTCGGTGACGGCCATCGCCACGGCGCGCCATGGCGGCCCGCACCACCTGTGCATGCTGGAAGACGTGACGGACAAGCGGCAAACGGAAGCGCTGATCTGGCAGCAAGCCAACTTCGATACCCTGACGCAATTGCCGAACCGGCGCATGTTCCACGAACGCCTGCGCCAGGCGCTGGCCCAGGGGCGGCGCGATACGAGCCGCGTGGCCATCCTGTTCATTGACCTCGACCATTTCAAGGAAGTCAACGACACCCTCGGCCACCACCAGGGCGATATCCTGCTGATCGAGGCGGCGCGGCGCATCCGCGTGGGCGTGCGCGAGACGGACACGGTGGCGCGCCTGGGCGGCGACGAATTCACGGTGATCCTGTCCGACCTCGATGATCTGCAGCAAGTCGACCGCATCGCGCGGCAGATACTCGACGGCTTGCTGGCGCCATTCCTGCTGGGGCAGGAGCAGGCCTTCGTTTCGGCCTCGATCGGCATCACCCTGTATCCGGACGACGCGGGCACCATCGAGGAATTGCTCAAGCACGCGGACCAGGCCATGTACGTGTCGAAAGGGGCGGGGCGCAACCGTTACAGCTACTTTACGCCCGCCATGCAGGTGGCGGCCGTCAACCGCATGCGCCTGGGGGCGGACTTGCGCACGGCCCTGCGCGAACAGCAGATGCAGCTGTATTACCAGCCCATCGTCGCGCTGCATGGCGGACGCATCGAGAAGGCGGAAGCCTTGCTGCGCTGGCACCATCCGCAACGGGGCCTCGTGTGCCCGCCGGATTTCCTCGCGCTGGCCGAAAGCAGCGGCCTGATCGTGGAGATCGGCGACTGGGTGCTGTGCACGGCGGCGGCGCAACTGCTGCATTGGCGTGCGCAGGGCCATGCCATCGGCTTGCCGGGGCTGCAACTGTGCCTGAACCAGTCGTCGCTGGAATTGCAGCGCGAAGTCGAGGCGCCCGGCACCTGGCTGCGCCAGCTGGCGGCGCTCGGTGTGCCGGCCTCGGCCATCGTGCTCGACATGCGTGAAGATGTGCTTTTACCTGGCGGCACCAGTATGGCGCCCCGCTTGCAGCATTTGCGCGAAGCGGGCTTGCAGATCGCCCTGGACGACTTCGGCAGCGGCCATGCTTCGCTGACGCAATTGCAGCAATGCGGCATCGATTACCTGAAGCTCGACGGCGTGCTGGTGCGCAAGCTGGCGCCCGGCGCCAGCGAGCTGGTGCTGTGCGAAGCCATCGTCACCATGGCCCACAAGCTGGGCTTGCGGGTGATTGCCGAAGGGGTGGAGACCGATGAGCAGCGCGCGCGGCTGCTGGAGATCGGCTGCGATTTTGCGCAAGGCGAGCTGTTTGCGCCGCCGCTGGCCATCGAAGCGTTCGACGCGCTGCTGCGCGCGCAGCGGCCCTTGCACCCTTGAAACAGGCATCGCCTGCCACCAGATGGCATTCACGCCTGCGGGACAGGGCTCCCGGCTTGAACGGGCTTATACTCGACGGGCTGGCGCCTGCGCCCGGCTTTGCTGTCACCGGTACCTACACCGGGAGCGCAGGCAGTATTTCTTCCATTCACTCAACTCGAGGTGACCTCATGGGCATTTTCAGCAATATCTACAACAAGATCTTCCACCATTCGTCCGACGCTGCCCCGGCAGCCACGCCAGCCGCCGCTACCGACGCGCCAGCGGCCGCCGCACCGGCCGCTGCACCAGCGGCTGCCGTGCCGGTGGTGGACGTGGAAGTGGTGCTGGTCGACCTGGCCAGCAAGAACGCGGAAAAACTCAATTGGCGCACGTCCATCGTTGACCTGATGAAACTGCTTCAACTGGACAGCAGCCTGGCTTCGCGCAAGGAACTGGCACAAGAGCTGCATTTCACGGGTGACACCAACGATTCGGCCAGCATGAATATCTGGCTGCACCGCCAGGTGATGATCAAGCTGGCGGAAAACGGCGGCAAGGTACCGGAAGAGCTGAAGAATTAAGAACTGAACACCTGGCGGCGGCAGGGGTATCCACTGTCACCGCTATCCAATCCCGTGGGAACTGCCTATCATGGAGTTCCCATGGCGTCATGATAGCTAAAACTAATTGAAACTATTGTGACAATCAATTTTGCATATGGATTAAAACCCCTTACACTAGAGTCTTACTGATTCACCACACGAGAGGAAATGACTATGTCGCTGATCAATACCCAAGTTAAACCATTCAAGGCAACCGCTTACCACAATGGCAAATTCGTCGACCTGACGGAAGCGTCGCTGAAAGGCAAGTGGTCGGTATTCGTCTTCTACCCAGCCGACTTCACCTTCGTTTGCCCAACCGAACTGGAAGATCTGGCCGATCACCACGCTGAATTCCAGAAACTGGGCGTCGATGTCTACGGTATCTCGACCGATACCCACTTCGCGCACAAAGCCTGGCACGACACCTCGGACGCGATCAAGAAAGTGCAATACGCACTGATCGGCGACCCAACCGGCGCCCTGTCGCGCAACTTCGAAGTCATGATCGAAGAAGAAGGCCTGGCACTGCGCGGTACCTTCGTCATTAATCCTGACGGCTTCATCAAAGTGCTGGAAGTGCATGACAACGGCATCGGCCGTGACGCAGCGGAACTGTTGCGCAAAGTCAAAGCCGCTCAGTACGTGGCGAACCACCCAGGCGAAGTGTGCCCAGCCAAATGGACGGAAGGCGCAGCGACCCTGACCCCATCGCTGGACCTGGTTGGCAAGATCTAAGTCTTGAAACCTTGCAACATCTAGCAGCAAACAAGTAGTTACCGCGATGCCGGACCGGGTGTCCGGCCCGGCATTCGCCTAAATATTTGTAGAAAAGGAAAACATCATGTTAGACGCCACCCTCAAAACCCAACTGAAATCCTACCTGGAAAAAGTGGTGTATCCGCTTGAGTTGGTCGCTTCTCTCGATGACAGCGCAAAAGCCCGCGAGATGAAAGAATTGCTCCAGGAAATAGTCCTGTTGAGCGACAAGATCACGCTGGTCGAGCGCACTGACGCTGGCGTACGGACCCCGTCGTTCAGCATCAACCGCCCAGGCACCGATATCGGCGTGCGTTTCGCCGGCGTGCCGCTGGGCCATGAATTTACCTCGCTGGTGCTGGCGCTGCTGCAAGTGGGCGGCCACACCATCAAGTTCGACGATGCCGTGATCGAGCAGATCCGCAACCTCGACGGCGATTACGAATTTGAAACGTTTATTTCGCTCTCCTGCCATAATTGCCCGGAAGTGGTGCAGGCATTGAATGCCATGGCCGTGATCAACCCGCGCATCAAGGTCACCACCATCGATGGCGGCGTGTTCCCGCAAGAAGTGGAAGCGCGCCAGATCATGGCCGTGCCGATGATGTTCCTGAATGGTGAACACTTCGGCCAGGGTCGCACGAATGTCGAGGAAATCCTCGCCAAGCTCGACACCAACGCCGGCGCCCGCCAGGCGGAAGCGCTGAACAAGAAAGACGTGTTCGACGTGCTGATCGTCGGCGGCGGCCCTGCCGGCGCGGCAGCGGCCATCTACGCGGCCCGCAAAGGCATCAAGACGGGCGTGCTGGCCGAGCGTTTCGGCGGCCAGGTGCTCGACACCCTTGCCATCGAAAACTTTATTTCCGTCAAGGAAACGGATGGTCCGAAGTTCGCCATGGCGCTGGAACAGCACGTCAAGGAATACGAAGTCGACATCATGAACACCCAGCGCGCCGCGAAATTGACGCCGGGCAAATTGGTGCAGATCGAAACGGCGAATGGCGCGATCCTGAAAGCCAAGACCGTCATCCTGGCCACCGGCGCCCGCTGGCGCGAAATCAACGTGCCGGGCGAGAAGGAATACCGCAACCACGGTGTCGCCTACTGCCCGCACTGCGATGGCCCGCTGTTCAAGGGCAAGCGCGTGGCCGTGATCGGCGGCGGCAACTCGGGCGTGGAAGCGGCGATTGACCTGGCCGGCCTCGTGAAACACGTGACCCTGATCGAGTTCGGCGCGGAATTGCGCGCCGATGCGGTGCTGCAACGCAAGCTGCACAGCCTGCCTAACGTGACCGTGATCACCTCGGCGCAAACCACCGAGATCCACGGCGACGGTAAGATCGTCAATGGCCTGAGCTACACGGACCGGGTCAGCGGCGAATCGAAGAAGGTCGAGCTGGAAGGCGTCTTCGTGCAAATCGGCCTGGTGCCGAACACGGAATGGCTGAAAGGCACGGTAGCGTTGTCGCGCCACGGCGAAATCGAAGTCGATGCCCGCGGCCAGACCTCGATCCCCGGCGTGTTTGCGGCCGGCGACGTCACCACGGTGCCGTACAAGCAGATCATCATCGCCACCGGCGAAGGCGCCAAGGCAGCCCTGTCCGCCTTTGACCACCTGATCCGCTCGGACGACGAGGAAGTGGTCGAAGAGTCTGCCGCCAAGGAAGCACTGACGGCGTAACTATTGAGCCGTATCAAGAAAAAACCGGAACTGCTGCAAGGGGGTTCCGGTTTTTTTATGCACAGAAGAAACTTAGCTGCCCGCGTACAGCGGATTGCCGGCCACATACACCTGGATGCCATCGACGGGCATGTCCTTCGGCGCGATGTCGGCCAGGGCGAAGACGGTCCTGTTGTTGAAGGTGTGCACGTGCCACGTAAAACGCTGGCCGGCGCGCGCGATGGTGACGGTTTCGCCGTGCGTGACGTTGATGTGGCGGGCGTCGGCCTGCAGCTCGATGGTGCGCTGGGCAGCGGCGTGCGGGGCGCTGCTGCCATAGTCGGTAGCCGTGCCCGTGGGGCCGGCGGCGATGGCCGAGGTGGCGAAGGCGGCGCACAAAATCGCCAGGGCGCGGCGGTGGGTGTTCAACATAGTAATCTCCAAGAATAAGCCAGGCGCGGTGAATAAGCGCGCCGTGTTATGGGTAATGGCTGCACCGGGATCGCCGGTTTTTGCAACACGGCATCGTAAGCTGTCCTTGGTCGATCTGCAAAGCTGTATTTCCTGTCTATATTTCCAGTGTCGCCGCCAGCGGCACGTCCGGCGCCAAATGGCTGGTCAGCACGATGCATTGGCGCGCCAGGCGGGACGGCTCGGCCAGGCGCGCGCGCAGGTGGGTCATGGCGGCCGCGTCGAGGCCGTTGAACGGTTCGTCGATCAGCAGCAGGCGCACGGGCAAGGCCAGGGCCAGGGCCAGTTGCAGCTTTTTATGCTGGCCCAGCGAGAGGGCGGTGATGCTTTGCTGCAAGGTTGATGTCATGGCAAAGGCGTGCAGTTCCGCGTTCAGCAGCGATTGGTCGCTGCCTGGGTACAGGGCCAGGTGCAGGTCGAGAAACTCGTGCACTTGCAGCCAGGGCAGGGCGGGCGTGTCGCCGCCGCAATAGAAGGTCTGGGCACGGTAGGCCAGCGGCATGGCGACGCTGTCGATGTCATCGAGGCGGATGGCGCCGCGCGCGGGCAGCAGGGCGCCGCCCGCCAGTTTCAGCAGGGTTGTCTTGCCGGCGCCGTTCGCGCCGCGCAGCCAGGTGACGCCGGGGCCGAATTGCTGGTTGTAGCCCTGGAAGACGCTGTGCGTGGGGAAGTGAAAATCGAGGTGCTCGAGGTGCAGCACGGGAGTAGGCAGGTTCAATTCCATAGTTCGCTTCCGATGGCGCTCAAGGCAAGGATGGAGAAAACGACGAGGGTGACGCGCCCGCGCGGCGTCAGGCGGGACAGGCCGACGATGGCCAGCAGGGCCGCGCTGGCGGTGAGGGCGTAGACGCAGGTCACGCGCCGCTGCAGGGCGGCGGGATCGATGCAATACAGCAAGACGCCAGCGCCCAGCAGCACGGCAAAGGCGGGGAGCAGGCTGGCGGCGCAGGCCAGGCGCGTCAAGGTCGTGCTGGCCAGGGGCCAGGCGTTCAATGCGGGGCGCAGCACGGCGATCTGTTCGCGCACGGCCTTGTCGCCCCGGTCCGTCACGATGACCAGGCTGGCGCTGGCCAGCAAACCGAGCAGCGGCGCGGGCACGAGCGGTGCGCGCAGCAGCCAGGCCAGCATGCTGGCGCCGGCAGTGGCCAGCAGCACGCTTTGCTGCAGGCCGATCACATTTTCATTGCGCCAGAACGGCAGCCAGAACAGCTGGCGCCACAGGAATATCGTACGCCAGCGGGGCCGTTGCGGCACATACGCCGTCATCGTGGGCGCACGCGCCCTGTGGGCGGGCCGCGGCGCGCGCAGGCGTTGCGCCACGATGCGCGCCGTTAGCAGCCACGCCAGCAGCCAGACGGCGAGGGTGGCGGCCATGCCGGGCGCGGCAATGGGGCGCAGCCAGGGCGGCGACTGCAGCAGCCAGATGGTGGCCGAGACGGCATAGGCGAGGCCCAGCGGCAGCATCAGCAGGCCGGCCACGGCGATGTCGGCTTGCCAGCGCAGGTGGCGCGGCAAGGGCAGCTGGCGCAGCCACGCGGCGGTGGCGGCAGGCAACAATCGCTTGCGCAGCAGCCAGGCGGGCAGGCATGTCAGCAGCATTTGCGCCGCCAGCAAGCTCAGGGCCGCTGGCCAGGGCAGGTTCATGGCGAGAAATCCCGGCAGGGCGATGACGCTGAGCAGGCCCAGCAGGACGGGACCGGCCAGGAACACGAGAATTTCCATCGAACTGGCCAGGCTGGCGGCAAATTGCAGCAAAGCATGATGGGCCAGGCGCAAGCGCAGGGCGAGGTAGGGGGAAAAGCTGCGGGGCAGGCGCATCAGGCAGGAACGGAGTCAGGGTAGCGCCGATTCTAACAGCCGGGGTCAGGCCCCCGGATAAGTTAGCTTTGAGCTTGACGTTGGCGGTGTTGAGGGTCTGACCCCACAATGGGAAAAGCCCTTCGGTTCCAGGAACCAAAGGGCTTTTCTTTTATTGGCGGAGCGGACGGGACTCGAACCCGCGACCCCCGACGTGACAGGCCGGTATTCTAACCAACTGAACTACCACTCCAAGCTCGTATGATCTGTGTTGCTGATCCATGAAGCACTGGATAATTTTCTGTTTGGTGGTGGGTGCTGAGAGGCTCGAACTCCCGACCTACGCCTTGTAAGGGCGCCGCTCTACCAACTGAGCTAAGCACCCGCATACCCAGAAAACTATCCCGACGTTTGTCACCACGTCTGGAAGAGGCACTATTATAGGGGGCGCTATCGTGCTTGTGCAACTATTCTTGAGGGGGAATGGCAGTTTTTTTGCTGAAAAGCGCAAAAATGTTCAGGCGAGGGGGGATGGACGTGTTTTTGGCTTCTGAAATGGGAAAAGCCCTTCGGTTCCAGGAACCAAAGGGCTTTTCTTTTATTGGCGGAGCGGACGGGACTCGAACCCGCGACCCCCGACGTGACAGGCCGGTATTCTAACCAACTGAACTACCACTCCAAGCTCGTATGATCTGTATTGCTGATCCATGAAGCACTGGACAGTTTTCTGATTTGGTGGGTGCTGAGAGGCTCGAACTCCCGACCTACGCCTTGTAAGGGCGCCGCTCTACCAACTGAGCTAAGCACCCGTTGCTTGTCTCAGAAAACCATCCCGACGTTTGTCACCACGTCTGGAAGAGGCGCTATTATAGGACGGGTAAAATCCTTGTGCAAGCGCTTTTTTCACATTATTGCCCGAATGCGGTTGGGAGCATCTGAAAAAAGTGCAGGGCAATGTAACGCTGCCATGGGCTTTTTCTCAGGGCTCCTATTCCGTGATGCCCCATTGCGACAGCATCCACGCCATATTGAACGCATTCTCGGCGATGGCGTTATAGCGGCCCGACGCGCCGCCGTGGCCGGCACCCATATTCGTTTTCAGCAGCAGGGGATTGCTGTCCGTTTTATAGGCGCGCAGTTTGGCCACATATTTTGCCGGTTCCCAGTACATGACCTGGCTGTCGTTCAGGCCCGTCGTCACCAGCATGGCGGGATAGTTCTTGCGCGCAATGTTGTCATACGGCGAGTAGCTGAGCATGTAGTCGTATGCGGCCTTCTGGTTCGGGTCGCCCCATTCCAGGTACTCGCCCGTCGTCAGGGGCAGGCTGGCGTCCATCATGGTGTTCATCACGTCGACAAACGGTACGGCCGCGTGCACGGCGTGGAACAGGTCGGGGCGCATGTTGACGACGGCGCCCATCAGCAAGCCGCCCGCGCTGCCGCCCTGGATGATGAGGCGGTTCGGGCTGGTCCATTTTTCGCGCACCAGGTAGTCGGCGCTGTCGATGAAGTCATTGAAGGTGTTTTTCTTCTTCATCAGCATGCCGTCTTCATGCCAGGCTTCGCCCATGTCGGTGCCGCCGCGGATATGCGCCTGCGCATAGATGACGCCCCGTTCCAGCAGGCTGATGCGGCTGATGGAAAAAGTGGCTTCCGTGGAAATGCCGTAGGAGCCGTACGAGTACAGCAGCAGCGGCGCTGAACCGTCGAGCTTGACGCCTTTCTTGTAGACGACCCACAGCGGCACTTGCACGCCATCGCGCGCCTTCACCCACAAGCGCTGCGTGGTGTAGCGGCTGCTGTCGAAGCCGCCGACGATTTCCTGCTGCTTCAGCACCGTGCGCTTGCCGTCCTGCATGCTGACGTCGATGACGGTGGGCGGCGTGACGGGAGACTGGTAGGACATGCGAAACTGCGTGGCGGAAAATTCCGGCGTGCCAGCCGCCGTGGCCAGGTAGACGGGGTCGTCGAATTGCACTGCCTTCCAGTTCTTTTGCGCAAAATCAAAGATGCGGGCGCGGTTCAGGGAGCGTGCCTTTTCCATCACCACCAGGTAACCCTGGAAGACGTCGATGGACTGGATCACGGCATCCTTGTTATGCGGCACGACGGGCTTCCAGTTCTTCGGCTGCGGCGCAGACAGCGGCGCGCTGACGACACGGAAATTCTTCGCCCCCTTGTTGGTCAGAATATACAACTGGCCGTCGCGGTGCTCGATGCCGTAGCGGTGGCCTTTTTCACGTTTCAGCACGGATTGGAACGTGCCTTGCGGCTTGCTCGTTGGCAGCAGCAGCACTTCGCTCGTGTCCGTGCTGCCCGAGGTGAGCACGAAGAATTGCTTGTCGCGCGTGCGGCCCACGTTGATGGCGAACTGCTCCACAGGCTCGTGGTAGACCTGTTGCGGCGCACCGCCCAGGGCCAGGCGGAACAAGCGGTCCGAGCGCTTGGTGGTGGCATCTTCCTGCGCCAGCATCAGGGTGGCGTTATCCGCCGCCCAGGCCAGCGATGTCACGCGCGGCATGCTGTCGCCCAGCAACTTGCCCGTTTTCAAATCCTTGACGTGCAGCTCGTACTGGCGGAAACCCGTCGTGTCGGTGGTGTAGGCCAGCAACTGTTCATTCGGGCTGATGCTGAAGGCGCGCACGGCAAAGAATTTGTGGCCTTCGGCCAATTGATTCTGGTCCAGCAAGACTTCCTCTGCCGCCTGCGCATCATAGGCGCCGCTGGCGCCGACGGGGCGGCGGCAGTGAATCGGATATTGCTTGCCCGCTTCCATGCGCGTGTAATAGTAGAAATTGCCCTGGCGCGCAGGCACGGACAAGTCCACTTCCTGCATGCGTCCCTTGACTTCCGCCGTTACCTTGTCGGCCAGCGGCTGGATCGGCGCCGTGACGGCTGCCGTGTAGGCGTTTTCCGCATTCAGGTAGTCGATCACGGCAGGATCGGCTTTCTTTTGCAGCCAGCGGTAGTCGTCCGTGACGACCGTGCCGTGGCGCGTTTCTTGCCAGGCCGTCTTGGCGGCGACGGGAGCGACGGCCGTGGCGATGGTGGTGGTGGTGTCGGCTGCCAGCGCGGATGGCGCCAGCGTGGACAGTAGCAGGGCCGGCAGGATGGATGACCAGACGGACCGGCGACGCAAGGCATGATGTGCTGTAGACAAGGCAACTCCTTTGAATAGTTGTGTCAGGATTGTAATCTTGCTATTGGGAAAAGCAACCGCTGATCGTCGCCATCGGGTCCCGTGCGTTTCAACTTGCATCCCGGCCCATTTCCGGTAATACTGTATGCATGCACAGTATCTTGCCGCAATGAAGGCAAGCCGATCCGCCGCGAGGTGTTTTTTGATTCCATCTGCCCCCACACTTGCCGAAGCACCCGCCGCGCGCCGCTGGATCGCCCACCTGGACATGGATGCCTTCTTCGCGTCCGTGGAACTGTTGAAATATCCGGAATTGCGCGGCGAAGCCGTCGTCATCGGCGGCGGGCGCCTGCAGCAGCCCGTGCTGCAGATTGACGGCACGCGGCAATTTGCGCGCATGCGCGACTACGTGGGGCGCGGCGTCGTCACCACGTCGACCTACGCGGCGCGCGCGTTTGGCGTGTTTTCCGCCATGGGCATCATGAAGGCGGCCAGGCTGGCGCCCGACAGCATCCTGCTGCCGGCCGATTTCGAGGCCTACCGCGAGTATTCGGCCCGCTTCAAGCAAGCCGTGGCCCAGTTGTGCCCCATCATCCAGAACGTGGGCATCGATGAAATCTATGTCGACCTGACGGAACATGGCGAGCAGGCGCCGGCCATGGCAGCGCGCCTGAAGGCGGCCGTGTTCGAGGCGACGGGCCTGTCGTGCTCGATTGGCCTGGCGCCCAACAAATTGCTGGCGAAAATCTGTTCCGACCTGGAAAAACCCGACGGACTCACCATTTTGTCGCCCGAGGATATCGCCACGCGCGTGTGGCCCTTGCCGGCGAAAAAGATCAACGGCATCGGCCCGAAGGCGACGGCCAAGCTGGAAGCCCTGGGCATCATCACCATCGGCGAGCTGGCGCAAGCCGACCTGGCCATGCTGCGCACGCAGTTTGGCGACCTGTACACGGGCTGGCTGCGCCAGGCGGCGCTGGGCATCGACGAGCGGCCCGTGCAGACGAGCCGGGAAACCAAGTCCGTCAGCCGCGAAACGACGTTCGAGCGCGACTTGCAGGTGGTGCGCGACCGCGCCACGCTGTCGGAAAAGCTGGAAAGCCTGTGCACGCGCGTGGCGGGCGACCTGGACAAGCAGTCGCTGGCGGGGCGCACGGTGGGCATCAAGCTGCGTTTCGAGGATTTCAGCACCGTCACGCGCGACATCACCTTGCCCAGCGCCACGGCGGACGCCGCCGCCATCCTGCGGGCCAGCCGCGATTGCTTGCGGCGTGTGCCATTTGAAAAGAAAATCCGCCTGCTGGGCGTGCGCATCTCGACCTTGTCCGATCCGGCCATCGTGATGCGGCAGGCGCCGGCCCAGGCGGAGCTGTTTCCCGCCCTGTAGCGGCATTCCCCACGCATCAACAACACCGCGCCAGTCCGCGCTTTTGACGGCATTCCCGTGTCGAAAGTGTAGAATGGCGTTCCCCTGGCACTACTGAAACAAACGGAAGACAAAAACTATGTGGTTCAAGAATCTTCAGATTTACCGCCTGCCCGCACCATGGGCCTATACGCCAGAACAACTGGAAGAGGCCTTGTCCTCGAACAAATTTACGCCGGCGACCAGCATGGATCTGATGCGCCAGGGCTGGGATACGCCGCGCCCGAACGGCGGCCTGGTCCACGTGGTCAACAAGCAGATGCTGATCTTGCTGGGTACGGAAAAGAAACTGTTGCCAGCGACCGTCATCAACCAGGTGGCCAAGGCCCGCGCTGCCGAGATGGAAGAAGCGCAAGGCTTTGCACCAGGCAAGAAAGCCATGAAGGAATTGAAGGAACGCGTGGCCGACGAGCTGTTGCCGCGCGCCTTCAGCATCCGCAGCAACGTCTGGACGTGGATCGACCCCGTCAATGGCTGGCTGGTGGTCGATGCCGCCAGCCCGGCGAAAGCCGATGAAGTCATCAAGCTGCTGCTCAAGGCCGTGGATAAATTGCCGCTGGAAAGCCTGCGCGTGCAGCGCTCGCCCGTGGCGGTGATGACGGAATGGCTGCAGGCGGACGATGCGCCGGCCGGCTTCACGGTCGACATGGATACGGAATTGCGCGCCACGGGCGAGAGCAAGGCCACCGTGCGCTACGTGCGCCACACCCTGGAAGCGGACGACGTGCGCCGCCACATCGCGGCCGGCAAGCAGTGCACGCGCCTGGCCATGACGTGGAACGACAAGATTTCGTTCGTGCTGACGGAATCGCTGGCCATCAAGAGCGTCAAGCCGCTGGACGTGATCAAGGAAACGGAATCGAGCACGAAGAACGACGAAGAGCGTTTCGACGGCGACGTGATGCTGATGACGGGCGAGTTGAGCAAGCTGATGGCCGACGTGGTCGAAGCCCTGGGCGGCGAAGCGACTGCATAAGCGCAGCCATGCCGGTACGAAAAAGGAGCTGCGGCTCCTTTTTTTTCGCCTGTGGATTGCGAAAAGATAAAAAAAGCGCCTTGCACGGTGAAGTGCAAGGCGCTTTCGGACAAGCTAATTCACAACGTCAAATTAGAACTTGTAGTTGCCGGTGATGTAGAACGAACGCATCATTGGATCGGCGTAGCGTGGGTCGAAACCAACCTGGTGGCCCGACGAAGCGCGCAGCGACAGCGGCGGTGCACGGTCGAACAGGTTTTTGATGCCTGCGCGGATCGTGGTTTGCTTGTCAAAGGCGAAACGTGCTTGCCAGTCGAACGTCGTGTACGACGGTACTTGCAGGCGGAAGTCGTCTATTTTGGTTTTGGTGTCCTCGTTGTACACGCTTGCTGCCGCATCGGTGTAGCCGTTACGGTAGTTGACCGTTACCGTGTTGCTCAGGCGGCCCGTATCCAGGGTCGTCGTCAGCTTCATCAGGTTGCGGAACGTGACTTCGTTGGTGTCGCCGAAGAAGTTCATGTTGCTGGTGAACACGTTGTTGCTGCCTGCCTTGGTGTAGTTCGCGTGCAACATGTGCGTACCGCTCAATTGGGCGGTCAGCTTACCGAAGGAAAACTTGTGGTTGGCCGACAGATCCCAGTCGATACCACGGTATTCCTTCTTGCCGACGTTGACCGACAGTTTCTTGAACGCGTAGTAGGTATTGCCGGTCGATGGCTCCTTGTAGTAATCGAAGCTTGTCGCATACTTGACCGGATCGCCAAATGCCTGATCTTCGGTGATTTCCGAGACGGCATTGCGCAGTTTCACATCCCACAGGTCGGCGCCGAACGAGAAGGCCGAGCTAGGCTCAACACGGAAGCCCAGGGTGAACTGTTTCGATTTTTCCGACTGCAGTTCTGGATTGCCTTCCGATACGGCGTTGTATTGAATTGGTTCGCCGCGGCAGAACTCGGTACCTGGGTATGGGCAGGTAAATTTCTTGGCGGTAAAGCCGGCATTGACCAGTGGCTGAGCGATGTCCAGCATGCTTGGCGCCTTGAAGCCCGTGCCGTAGGAGCCGCGGATCAGCACGGTTTGTACCGGCTGCCAGCGTGCCGATACCTTGTAGGTATTGGCGCTGTCTTTTTTACCGACAGTTTTGCTGTTCAGCTTGTCATCGATCGCCTTGACAGCATCGTAACGGCCACCGACGGTCATTTCGAACGACTTGGTCAGAGGAGCCAGCAACTCGACGAACGCGCCGTAGGTGTCGCGGCTCATGTCGTAGGAAGCTTTCGTGTTGAAGCTGTAGATATCGTCACCGGTGGCGCCTGGCGACTGCTCATAGCGGTAGGTGCGGTAGTCGCCGCCGATACCCAGGCTGGCCTTGCCGCCTGGCAAGGAGAACAGTTCACGCGAACCGTGCGTGTCGACGCCGCGCATCGTGGTCGATGCGGTACGCACGGAGCCGACGAACTGCGCGCCGGCGACTTGCGCTTGCACGGATGGCTTTTGGCCCAACGCGAACGCATCGAAATCCGGATTGGCCAGGATCGCATTGAAGCCCTGATTTGTCGCGTAGCCGCCCGTGTAACGCTCGTCGATCGAGTTTTGCGACCAGGTCAGGCCGCTTTCGAAGTTCCACGCGCCCAGTTCGCCTTCCACGCCAACCACCATGTGTTTGGTTTGGGTAATGGTCTGGCTTGCGCGCAAACCGAAGTCGGTGCTGCGGTAGTTGGCCGTGACCGATTTGAGATCGCCCTGTTGCGCGGGCGTCAGGTAAGGTTGCACGTATTTCGCGTAGGCAGCTGGATTGTTGAACACCAGCTCGTCAAGGTTGGTTTTAGGGTTCTTTACCGTTTGCGCGATCGAGATGGGGATCGGGTTGGCGGCGATACGCGCCGTCAGGTCGTAGCGCGAGTAGGCCAGTTCGGCGAACGCGTTCAGGCTGTCATTGAGCTTGTACGTTGCTTTGGAAAACAGGCTGTCGCGTTTCGATTGCGGCACGATTTCCACGGTGGAACCCGTGTCGAAGCCGCAAGCGCGTGAATTGCCGGTCGTGACGAAGGAATCGTCAGGGCAATTTCCGTTTTGACGCAAGTAAGGCGTGAAGGAAGTCGATGCGCTGTTCTTCGTTTTGTAGGCTACGGTGGCGCCTGCTGGCGATGCCGAGGTGCTGGTGCGGTCCCAGATGTAGTTGTTGCCGCCGCGTTTGAATTTCAGGAAAGAGGTATTGGCGAAATCGCGGTCGGTCGCGATCAGTTTCGACTGCTCATCGTGGCGGTACGATACCAGCACGTTGAAACGGTCTTCGTCCAGGTCGCCGAAACCATAGGTGACGCTGGTGTTCCAGGCGTTGCCGCCCTTGTCTTCCGGACCGCCGTAGGTGGCTTCCAGGGTGGCGCCTTGCTGGTTTTTCTTCAGGATGAAGTTCAGTACGCCGGCGATGGCGTCCGAGCCGTACAGGGCCGAAGCGCCGTCGGTCAGGATTTCGACGCGCTCAACGGCGCTCATCGGAATGGCGTTCAGGTTGACCGTGGTGCCGGAGCCTTGTGGCGCGATGCGGCGGCCATTCAGCAGTACCAGGGTGTAGGTTTCGCCGATACCGTGCAGCGAAGCACTGGTATTGCCACCCGAGTCGGAACCTGCTGCGACTGCGCCGATGGTGAAGCCTTGCATGGCTGGCAGGGCCTGGATCAGGTCGGCTACCGAAGTGGCGCCCGATTTGGCGATCGCTTCTTGCGTCAGGCGCTGCACAGGCAAGGCGCCTTCGACAGCGATACGCTTGATACTCGAACCGGTAATTTCAACTTTTTGAATTGCTTCGTCCGCCATGGATTGGCCAGAGAACAAGACGCTACCTGCCAGAACGGTCAGGGCCAGGCGTACGCTGCGCACGCCAATTTTTTCTTTAAATGCCATTGTAACAATTACTCCGTAGTAGTTTTAATAACGACAAGCAGTACACGAGCACCGCTCTGGCCATCGGGTAGATGGCCAGCGGTGCTCGTGTACGGTAGGCGGAACCACGTCGGTGGGAGGTGGAAGACTACTTAGCGCAATATTGTTATAAATGCACTTTTGACTTGTCGAGGCGAACATTATGTCGTCTCAGCAAGAAAAAATGCATATCAACCGTGTCGGATTTGGCAATAAATTATGGATACAGAAGAATATTTAATTTAATTGTTAAATTGCAGTTTTATATTTAATAATATCGGTGTTTTTAAAAATGATCAATGGCGTTTTTTTACAACACAAAATTATTATATTGGCAATTTGATGTTTTACCTGCAATAATTCGACGAGTTCTGTGGTTTCGCAGAATTTGTGAAAGGCAAAAAGACATAAAAAAAGCCCGTTGAAAACGGGCTGGTCGAATTGTGACAGAGGGCCAGTCAGGCCGCGGGCCGGTCTGCTTTTACCCCCTGTCCTGCCATCGGCTTACAAGGGCTGGAACACGCCGGCGGCGCGGTTCTTTTGCACATTGTCCCAGGCGAAGATCTGGCCATTCATGGCCACGTACACGCCGGCTGGCAAGGTTTGCGCCACGCCGCAGGCAAAGCCCAGGTTGAACAGGGCATCGGAGTTGTCGATTTCGTAGGGAATCATGGCGCCCGTCAAAATGACCGTTTGCTGCAGGTTCGCCGCGCCCAGCACCTGCGCCGTTTCGCGCATGGTGTCGGTGCCGTGGATGATGACGATGGCTTTTTCCTGTGCCGCGCGGCACGAGGCCAGCACGCGCTGGCGATCCGCATCCTGCATGTCGAGCGAATCGAGCAGGGGCAATTGCTCCAGCGCCACGGGCGCCGTCATGCGCGCGCGGGCAATCGCTGCCGGCAAATGACTGTCGGAAAAGCCCAGGGTACCGTTCAATTCGTTGTAGTGTTTGTCGAAAGTGCCGCCAGTGGCGAGTATGCGCAAAGTCATGATGTGGTCACGATGTCAGTGGAGAATGACGCGCATGATAGCGTGGATTGGCAGCGTTGCGTGAATGCCGCCGCAGATGAGCCAGCGTGCCTGGGCCCCGCTACCGCGCCGCATCTGGAAAATTTGGTCATCTGTGAGTACACTGGTTTCTTTGTTTGCCTGCCACCCCGACTCCGTATGAAAGCGCTCGCTCCCGGCACCGTCATTTTTCACCGCCACCGCGGTTACGGGGTGATCACGTCCGTCAATTTGCTGACGGGCTGGATCGCCGCCCGTTTCGGCAGCGAAGCGCGGACCCTGGACCTGAACCTGTCGACCGACGACGTGCAGTTTGCCGATGGCGAAGCGATCCTGTTTCGCCGCGCGCCGCCGGACCGCATGCCGCATGCGCGCCTGATGGCCATGGTGCGCGAGCTGCACCAGGCCGGCTATCAGAAGCTGTATCTGTATTCCTGGCCCAAGCCGTCCGGCCTGCACTGGCGCTGGCATTTGTTTACGGGGCCGCGCGACTGGATGCAGCGGCCCTGGCGCGAAGGCTGGTACGGTTCGGGCGCCGACTACAACGTCAACCCGGTGATGGGCTGGGGCGATACGCCCGGCGCCACCACTGGCGAGCTGATCGATGCCCTGGCCCGTTTCGACCCGCAGGGCCTGGCGCAGGCGCTGGGACGCGACGATGACCATAGCGACTGGTTTGGCCGCGTCTGCGATGCTTTATTGCCCCATTACATGTACAGCCTGGACATGCAGCGCACGCCAGGCGAGCCCTTGCCCGACATGCCGCCCGTGCCGGTCGTCGCCGTGCGCGCCGGCGTGGCGCCGTACGCCGGACCGGACATCGCCTGGCCGCCCGGCTGGGCCGGCCTGTGGCGCGGCCGGCACGTGTTGCCCGCGCCCGCCATCCGCATCACGGGCGAGCCGGACCTGCTGAAGGGCTTTCAGCGTTCCTGAGGAGCTTGCCGCGCATGCGCCAGCGCCTCGGGATTGAGCAGGCGCGTGCATTGACCTTGCGCAAAATCGACGATGTTTTGCAAGGCGTAGCGGAAATACAGTTCATAGCTGTCACGCTCGACGTAGCCCAGGTGCGGCGTGGCCAGCACGTTCGGCAGCAGCAGCAATGGCGAGCCTGGCGGCAGCGGCTCGTCCGTAAATACGTCCAGCGCGGCGGCGCCCGGGCGACCCTGCGGCAGCGCCGCTTCCAGCGCGCCCTCCATCACCAGCTCGGCGCGGCTCGTGTTGACGAACAGGGACGTCGGCTTCATGCGCGCCAGGTCCTCGGCTGTTACCAGGCCACGCGTCGCATCGGACAGGCGCAGGTGCAGGGTCAAGACGTCGGCCTGTTCAAAGAAGGCTTCCCGCGACGTGGCCGCCGTATCGCCGGCCGCCACGGCCGCCGCGCGGCTCGCTTCGCTGCCCCACACGAGGATGGTCATGCCGAAGGCGCGGCCATAGCCGGCGATCAATTGCCCGATCTTGCCGTAGCCCCAGATCGCCAGGGTACGCCCTTTCAATACCGTGCCGAGCGTATTGCGCTGTGGCTCCAGCGACGACGTCTGCCACAGCCCTTCCTGTAAATGTTGCGCGTACGGCACGATCTTGCGCTGCGCCGCCATGATCAGCGCCCACGTCAGTTCGGCCGGCGCCGTGGGCGAGCCGATGCCTTCCGCGATGGCGATGCCCAGCTCGGTGGCGGCCGGCACGTCGATGTGCCCGCTGACCTTGCCCGTTTGCGAAATCAGTTTCAGGTTCGGCAATTTCGACAGCAAGGCGCGGTTGAAACTGCTGCGTTCGCGAATCAGCACAAGCGCGTCGTATGGCGCCAGGCGGATCGCCAGCTGGCCCAGGCCCCGCGCCGTGTTGCTGAAGACCTTGACCTCGTGGCCATCGAGCAACTGGAAGCAATCGAGGCCGCGCACGGCATCCTGGTAATCATCGAGTATGGCAATTTTCATGGTGGATGGCCGATTTTAGTGAGGATTTGGTAGGGAAATAACAGGATACGGGAAATGCTGAATAGCCTACTACATTAGTCAAGCTATTCTCCTACATTTTTGCGAGAATAGCCGTTACGCGGGTGTACAATCGCCGGCACTTTTGAAGCTTCCTGATTATAGTTATAGCGCAAACTGTTCCTGCAGCCTGGGTGCATGATCCAGGTAAACGACACCAGAGCCCTGCCCGCGTGAGCATACCGCCCGCAGTGAGCCGCAGCCACCTCTCAACGATGCTGCCTGTCTTGCCGGAATGACCAGAATTTCTTTTATTGGTATTGGAGGTAATATGAATCAGCCCGTCATGGGTGGCGTCGCCGCACTCAACGTCCCAGCTTATATTAAACAACAGAAACTGATCAACTGGGTGGCCGACATTGCTGCGCTGACCAAGCCAGAGCGTATTTACTGGTGCGATGGTTCGCAAGAAGAGTACGAGCGCCTGTGCGCTGAAATGGTTGCCAGCGGCACCATGAAAAAACTGAATGCGCAAAAGCGCCCGAATTCCTACCTGGCCTGCTCCGATCCGAGCGACGTGGCCCGCGTCGAAGACCGCACGTATATCTGCTCGGCAACGAAAGAAGCGGCCGGCCCGACGAATAACTGGACCGAGCCCGGCGAAATGCGCCACACCTTGAACGGCCTGTTCGATGGCTGCATGCGCGGCCGCACCATGTACGTCGTGCCCTTCTCGATGGGCCCGCTGGGTTCGCCGATCGCGCACATCGGCGTGGAACTGTCCGATTCGCCCTATGTCGCCGTCAACATGAAGATCATGACCCGCATGGGCCGTGCCGTGTACGACGTGCTGGGCACGGATGGCGAGTTCGTGCCGTGCGTACACAGCGTGGGCGCACCGCTGGCCGCCGGCCAGGCCGACGTGAAATGGCCGTGCAACAGCACCAAATACATCGTGCACTTCCCGGAAACGCGCGAAATCTGGTCCTTCGGTTCGGGCTACGGCGGCAACGCCTTGCTGGGCAAGAAATGTTTCGCCCTGCGCATCGCCTCCAACATGGGCTACCAGGAAGCGCAAGCATCGGACAGCAATCCGGGCTGGCTGGCCGAACACATGCTGATCCTCGGCGTGGAATCGCCGGAAGGCAAGAAACACTACGTGGCGGCAGCGTTCCCGTCCGCTTGCGGCAAGACCAACTTCGCCATGCTGATCCCGCCAGCAAGTTTTAACGGCTGGAAAGTGACCACCATCGGCGACGATATCGCCTGGATCAAGCCGGGCGCCGACGGCCGCCTGTACGCCATCAACCCGGAAGCCGGTTATTTTGGCGTGGCGCCGGGCACCAACGAAAAAACCAATTACAACTGCATGGCGTCCATGCGCGACAACACGATCTTCACCAACGTGGCGCTGACGGACGATGGCGACGTCTGGTGGGAAGGCTTGACGAAAGAAGCACCAAGCCACCTGATCGACTGGCAGGGCAAGGACTGGACGCCAGCGTCCGGCACCAAGGCGGCGCACCCGAACGCGCGCTTCACGGTTGCGGCAACGCAAAACCCTGTGATCGACGCCGCCTGGGACGACCCGGCCGGCGTGCCGATCTCGGCCTTCATCTTCGGCGGTCGCCGCTCCACCACCGTGCCGCTCGTCACCGAAGCGCGCAACTGGGTCGAGGGCGTCTACATGGCCGCCACCATGGGCTCGGAAACGACGGCCGCGGCCGTGGGCCAGATGGGCGTCGTGCGCCGCGATCCATTTGCCATGTTGCCGTTTATCGGCTATAACATGAGCGATTACTTCCAGCACTGGCTGGACATGGGCGTCAAGGTGGGCAAGGTCAACCCGGCTGCCCTGCCGAAGATCTATTGCGTCAACTGGTTCCGTACGGACGAGGCTGGCAAATTCGTCTGGCCTGGCTTTGGCGACAACATGCGCGTGCTCAAATGGATGCTGGAGCGGATCGAAGGCAAGGCGGGCGGCGTGGAAAACCTGTTCGGCACGACGCCGCAGTATGGCGACCTGAACTGGGATGGCTTGCCATTCACGCAAGAACAGTTCGACACCATCACCTCGATCGACAAGGCCGCGTGGGTGGAAGAATTGAAATTGCATACGGAGTTGTTTGAAAAACTCGCGTATCATCTGCCGCAGGAATTGGCAGGTCACAAGGCGGCGCTGGAAAAGCGGCTGAGTGCGTAAGTTAGCGTCAAGCGGCGCCTGACAAGCTTGTCAGGTGTGAAGAGTTGTAGTGGGGGAGAAACACGCCGGCAAAGACTGGCGTGAGATAAATGACACGCCGGCAATGACTGGGGTGCTAGCAAAAAGAGAAACGGCGCGGATTGCATGAGCAATCCGCGCCGTTTTTTATGGCGCGTTCGAGGCGTCTAGCCTGTCTGGGCCGGCACGAAATAAATCGGATAGACCTCGTCCATCATTGCTGGACATTCATCCGGCTTTGCCTTTGGAAATGTGACTGACAGGGGCGCTGTCTCATGCAAGCGGTCCTCCACTTCCAGCACGCCTGCGTAGGCCTTGACCTCGCGTGCGGCAGGCGCCTGGCAATCGCCGACCGCCAGTTCGCGGCCATTGCCATGAAAGCTGCTGCCATGGGCGATGTCGGTACACAGGGACGGCCAGTATTGGAATGAAAAAAAGCGTCCTGGCGGCGCGGTTTGCTGCCTGTCTTCCTGATGTAATTTGTGCCGCATGAAGTACATCACAAGCGACTCATACGCGTCGTAGGCTGGTGGCCAAGCCAGTTGCAAGGGCTGGCTGGCCAGCTTGGCGGTCCTGGAGCAAGTGCCACCCTGCGCCATCTGCAAACGCTCACGCCGCGGTGCGCCGTCTGTGCGAATGGAAAATTGGCCTGGGGCATTGATGCGCAAGGGCGTGGTGCCCATGCGCAGCACCGCTGTTAGCTTGCGCCCTGTAGAGCGATAGCTGATGTCGTACAGCTTGCCAGGCTTGAAGCCTTCGCGCGCCTCGATCCTGTATAAGCCATAGGAGGCATCGATTTCCTCGCTGACCTCACGCAAGCCCTGCTGCATGGCGAAGCGCTTGACGGCATCGCTCGGCCCCTCCGGTTCCGGTTTGTCCCAGCTCCGTTCCATGGCTTTCACTCTGCGGCATATCGGCATGGACGCGTTCTTCTCTTCGGCGCATTGCTGCATTTCCGGGCTGGCCAGATAGTAAATATAGGGCTGTACGCCCACCTGTTTTTCCACGCGCAATCGTACCGCCACCGGTGTCAGCTTGCGCCCCGTACCGCGCTCGATAATACGAAACCGCTTGGTGGAAAGGGGGACTGGCGGGCCGACAAGGATATGGCCATCCTGATCCCTGAGCAGGAAATCGGGAGATTGATTTGGAAGAAACAGGATGCCGCGTGCATTGGCAGGCACCGTGACCACGGCCGGCTTGCCGGATGCGGCCGGTGCCGCATGGAGGAACTCGCCGGATATCCCCTGCATGCAGGAACACGCCACCGCCACGCTGGACGACAGCAACCATGACGTGGTTACGCAATGGCGAACCCAGCTGGATAAACGTGAAGGGAAGTGCGGCATGTTTTCTCTGAAAGCCGGTGCTGTGACCAGAGAAAATAGTTTCCCATAGAAAAATCCCCCGGGCAAGATCATTGGCCGGGGGATCGAGCGGGAGGCGCGGCTTATTGCTTGAGCAGCGGCCCCAGGTATTTACCCGTCACGCTGGCCGGATTCAGGGCCACGTCTTCCGGCGTGCCCGTGGCGATGATCTGGCCGCCGCCGGCACCCCCTTCGGGACCCAGGTCGACGATCCAGTCGGCCGTCTTGATGACGTCCAGGTTGTGCTCGATGATGACGAGGGTGTTGCCCTGGTCGCGCAGGCGGTGGATGACTTTGAGCAGCAAGTCGATGTCGTGGAAGTGCAAGCCCGTCGTCGGTTCATCGAGGATGTACAGGGTGCGGCCCGTGTCGCGCTTGGACAATTCCAGCGACAGTTTCACGCGCTGCGCCTCGCCGCCGGACAGGGTGGTGGCGCTTTGCCCCAGCTTGATGTAGCCCAGGCCCACGTCGAGCAGGGTTTGCAGCTTGCGCGCGATCAAGGGGACCGGCTTGAAGAATTCATGCGCCTCTTCCACCGTCATGCCCAGCACTTCGGTGATGTTCTTGCCCTTGTATTGCACTTCCAGCGTTTCGCGGTTGTAGCGCTTGCCGTGGCACACGTCGCATGGCACGTAGACGTCGGGCAAGAAATGCATCTCGACCTTGATCACGCCATCGCCCTGGCACGCTTCGCAGCGTCCGCCCTTCACGTTGAACGAGAAGCGGCCCGCGCTGTAACCGCGTTCCTTGGCCGTCGGCACGGTGGAGAACAGGTCGCGGATCGGCGTAAACAAGCCCGTGTAGGTGGCGGGATTCGAGCGCGGCGTGCGGCCGATCGGCGCCTGGTCGACGGAAATGACCTTGTCGAAGTGTTCCAGGCCGCTGATCGAGTCGTGCGGCGCCGGTTCCGTCTGCGAACCATACAAATGGCGCGACAGGGCAGGATACAAGGTATCGTTGACGAGCGACGACTTGCCCGAGCCGGACACGCCCGTGACGCACGTCATCAAGCCCACCGGCAAGCTCAGCGACACCTTCTTCAGGTTGTTGCCCGTCGCGCCAGTAATGAGCAACTGCTTTTCCGGATTGCTGGCGTGGCGCTTGGCCGGCACGGCGATTTTCAGCTTGCCGTTCAGGTACTGCGCCGTCAGCGATTTCTTGTTCTTCAAGATCTCGGGCAAGGTGCCTTCGGCGATGATTTCGCCGCCGTGCACGCCCGCGCCGATGCCCATGTCGACGATATAGTCGGCCGTGCGGATGGCGTCTTCGTCATGCTCGACCACCAGCACGCTGTTGCCGATGTCGCGCAAGTGTTTCAAGGTTTCGATCAAGCGGTCATTATCGCGCTGATGCAAGCCGATCGACGGTTCATCGAGCACATACATGACGCCCGTCAAACCGGAGCCGATCTGCGACGCCAGGCGGATGCGTTGTGCTTCGCCGCCGGACAGCGTGTCGGCGCTGCGGTCCAGCGACAGGTAATCGAGGCCCACATTGTTGAGGAATTTCAGGCGAGAAATGATTTCCTTGACCACGCGGTCGGCAATCTCTTTCTTGGCGCCCGTCAGTTTCAGTTTTTCAAAGAATTCCAGCGTCTCGCGCAGCGGTTTTTCCGCCACTTCATAGATGGCCCGCTGCTGCTTGCCCGTGCCGACCTTGACGAAGCGCGCCTCCACGCGCAGACGCGCGCCATCGCATGAGGGGCAGCATTTTTCATTGATGAACTTGGCCAGCTCTTCCTTGACGGCCATCGAATCCGTTTCCCGGTAGCGGCGCTGCAGATTGTTGACCACGCCTTCGAACGAGTGTTCCTTGATGACGGTGCGGCCCCGTTCATTGACATAGGTAAACGGAATCACTTGCTTGCCGGAACCGTACAGCACGGCTTGCTGGGCATTCAGTGCCAGCTGTTCGAACGGCATGTCCAGGTCGAACTCGTAATACGCGGCCAGGTTCGACAACATCTGGAAGTAAAACTGGTTGCGGCGGTCCCAGCCCTTGACGGCGCCCGAGGCGAGCGACAGGTTCGGGAACGCGACGATGCGTTTCGGGTCAAAGAATTCAATGTGTCCCAGGCCGTCGCATTCGGGGCAGGCGCCCATGGGGTTGTTGAACGAGAACAACCGCGGTTCCAGTTCCTGCAGGGAATAGCCACACACATTGCAGGCGAACTTGTTGGAGTACACGTGTTCCTGGGCCGTATCCATTTCGTAAGCAATGGCGCGGCCGTCGGCCAGGCGCAGGGCCGTCTCGAAACTTTCCGCCAGGCGTTGCTTGATGTCCTGGTTCACCTTGACGCGGTCGATGACGACGTCGATCGTGTGTTTTTCCGTTTTCTTTAATTTCGGGAGGTCATCGACTTCATAGATTTTCGCCGCGTGCGTGCCGCTCTGCACGCGAAAACGCACGAAGCCCTGCGCCTGCATCTGCTCGAACAGGTCCACGTGTTCGCCCTTGCGGTTGGCGACGACGGGCGCCAGGATCATCAGCTTGGTGTCTTCCGGCATGGCCAGCACGGCGTCGACCATTTGCGAGACGGACTGGGCGGCCAGCGCGTTTTCCGGGTGGTCGGGGCAGTAGGGCGTGCCGACGCGCGCATACAGCAGGCGCAAATAATCGTGGATTTCCGTCACGGTACCCACCGTCGAGCGCGGATTGTGCGACGTTGCCTTCTGTTCGATGGAGATGGCGGGAGATAATCCCTCGATCAGGTCGACGTCCGGTTTTTCCATCAGCTGCAGGAACTGGCGCGCATACGCCGACAGCGACTCGACATAGCGGCGCTGGCCTTCTGCGTACAGGGTGTCGAAGGCCAGCGAAGACTTGCCGGAGCCGGACAGGCCGGTAATCACGATCAGTTTATTGCGCGGCAAATCGAGATTGATATTCTTGAGGTTATGCGTGCGAGCGCCGCGAATGCGGATCTGTTCCATGTGATTGCCTTGCTTTCAGTGAGTGGTGCGGCCGGCGCATTGTGCCTGGGTGCAGATGAGGAGCCACAACGGGTCAACCTGTTACTATAGCCGGGTTTTGCTCTGCATGCCTGAGGCAGCCACGGGCGGATTGCGCCGCCAGGCGAACGTGCCCTGACAAAGTTTGATACAGATGCGTGCAGACGTTCAAACACTGTATATAATACCAGTATTCAAGTTTCTTGTTTTCACCTGCCGTGAAAAAAACGTGCTGCCGCACGGGAGAGTGCGTCCGCCAGAAAGCGGGTGCTTTGCGCCGCGTGGTCGCTTATAATCCTCGTTTAGTACACTAAACTAACGCGCGGGACACCGGCTCCCGCTGCAGTTCATCAGGAGTTATTCATGGCATCAGTCAACAAAGTCATCATCGTCGGCAATCTGGGCCGTGACCCGGAAATCCGCTACATGCCTAGCGGCGACGCGATCGCCAACATCGCCGTGGCCACTTCGTACAAATCGAAGGACCGCAACACGGGCGAACAAAAAGAATTGACAGAGTGGCACCGTATCTCGTTCTTCGGCCGCCTGGCGGAAATCGTCGGCCAATACCTGAAAAAAGGTTCGTCCGTCTACGTGGAAGGCCGCCTGCAAACCCGTAAATACACGGACAAGGACGGCGTCGAGAAGTACGCAACCGACATCATCGCGGAACAGATGCAAATGCTGGGCGGCCGTTCCGGCATGGGCGGCGACGCCGGCGGTGGCGATGACAGCTACGGCGGTGGCGGCGGCTACGAAGCCCCGGCCCCACGCCAGGCACCGGCCCCGCGTCCGGCACCAGCCCCGGCGCCACGTCCGGCACCGAAGCCGGCGCCGAACTTCTCGGACATGGATGACGATATTCCGTTCTAAGACGCACTACGGCTCGTTGCCACATAACGCCTCGCAAATCCTGGATTTGCGAGGCGTTTTTATTTGTTGTTGCGGGTCTCTTTTTTTGCAGGTCTCTTTCAGGTGCTACGGGCGTTCAGCTCAAGCAGATAACCGCTCCCTTCCTTGATATATGTTGGTCATCGCCATCGTGGCTCCCCCTATAATTTAATCACTGCTTTCAGCACTCCATCTGCCATGCCACACCAGAATCGGGAGAAAATGGTGGCTATTTCGACCAAAGCGCCCCTGGTTGTCGATCTTGACGGCACGCTGACGCCAACCGATACCCTGCTGGAATCCGTCATCCAGGTGCTGAAGCACTCCCCGCTCAATGTGCTCCGCATGCCGTTCTGGCTCATGCGAGGGCGGGCGGGCTTCAAGGAGGCCATTGCGGCGCATGCCGGCATCTCGGGCGAACACCTCCCTTACCGCGCGTGCCTGCTGGATTACCTGCGCGAGGAAAAGCGCAAGGGCCGCATTATTGTCCTGGCGACGGCGGCCCACCATTCGATTGCCCGCAACGTGGCCGGGCACCTGGGCCTGTTCGACAAGGTGCTGGCGACGCAGGCCGGTCGCAACCTCAAGGGCAAGGCCAAGCTGCAAGCCATCCGGGAGCAGGTCGGGCCATGCTTTGTGTATGCCGGCGACAGCAAGGCAGATATTCCCATCTGGCAAGCCGCCGAGGCGGCGGTGCTGGTGGATGTCGCCTGGAATACGGCCCAAGCCGTGCGGCGGCACGTCCCGATCGAACGCGAGTTTCCGGGAGCGAGCGGCGGACTTGGCGTGTGGCTCAGGGCCCTGCGTGTCCACCAGTGGTTAAAGAATCTGCTGCTGTTCGTGCCCCTGCTGACGGCATTTTCCTTCCTCGACCTGGGCAAGATGGCCACCATGGCCGTGGCCTTCCTGGCATTCTCCTTGGCGGCTTCCGCCACCTACATGGTCAACGACCTGTGGGACCTGGAAAGCGACAGGGCGCACCCCCGCAAGCGGCTTCGCCCTTTTGCCAGCGGCCGCCTGCCGATTCTGAAGGGCTTGGTCGTGGCTGCAGGGGCCTTGCTCCTGGCCCTCGTTCTGGCCTGGTCCGTGTCGAATGCCTTTCTCCTGATGCTCGTGCTTTACCTGGTGCTGACCAGCGCGTATAGCTGGGTGCTCAAGGAATACGTGCTGATCGATGTGCTCATGCTGTCCTTGCTGTATACCTTGCGCATCCTGGCCGGTTCCGTTGCCATTGGCACTGCCACGAGTTCCTGGTTGCTGGCTTTCTCAGTCTTCATGTTCCTCAGCCTCGCGCTGGTGAAGCGCTGTGCGGAGCTGGTCACCCTGGAAGGAAATGGCAAGGCAGCCACGCGTGGACGGGATTACCGGGTGAGCGACCTGGCCGTGTTGTGGCCTCTGGGGGGCGGGGCGGCACTCTCCGCCGTGGTGGTGTTCGGGCTGTTCATCAGTGCACCGGAAACGCAGGGGCGCTACGGCACCCCGCAGATGCTGTGGCTGGTTGCCCTGGGATTGATTTACTGGCTTGCGCGCCTGTGGGTGAAAACTTCCCGGGGTGAAATGCACGATGACCCGGTGATCTACGCCCTCAAGGACCACGGCAGCCGCATGACCGTCTGCGCCATGGTGGCCATCATGCTGGGCGCGCATTTTCTGGTGTTGGGTACTTACCCATGAACACGTTCTGCATTGCCATCCTGAGCATCGCGCTATCCGTCATGGCGCAGTTCTCATTGAAGACCGGCATGTCCGGTGACGGGGTGCAGGCGATGATGGCGCAGCCCAAGTCCTTCATGACCCTCATGCATATCCTTACGGACAAGTATGTGCTGGGGGGATTCCTCCTGTATGGCCTGGGAGCGGTGGCCTGGCTGGGCGTGCTGTCGCAATGGGAGGTGAGCAAGGCTTATCCGCTGGCAGGCCTGGGATTCGTGCTCACCCTGCCAATCGCCTGCCTGCTGGGCGAGCAGGTCAGCCTGCCCCGTGTGATGGGCGTTGCGCTGATTTGTGCCGGGGTGTTTTTGGTGGGGAGGAGTTGATGAATGACAAGCATGATGCCCAACAACAGCGAGATTGGCTGTGGCTGGCAATCATCGCCGGCATCGGCCTTGCCCTGAGGGCGGCGGCGATTGCGGGCTTCCAGCATGTGCCGGAAGGCGATGAACTTGCCTATAGGAGCATGGCGCTCAACTTGCTTGGCGGGAATGGCATCGTCGACAGCATGGGCAACCGCGCGATGTATAACGTGGGCTATCCCCTGTTGATACTCGCGCCTGTCTTTTTTCTCTTTGGCGACGATCTGCTGGCGGTTCGCCTGGTGAACATGTGCCTGGGCGGCGCGGCAATCGTGCTGTGCTACCTGGTGGCCAAAGAGGCTGGCGCAGGCCGGTCGGGGCGTCTCATCGCCGCGGCTGCCTGGGCGCTCTATCTGCCAAGCGGCATCTACGGGATCTACCTGGCGAAGGAAAACCTGATGATTCCCCTGATGCTGGGTGTCATGTGGTGTGCGCTGAGATTGGCACGCCAGCCCTCGAAGAGCGTGGCGACCGGGTGCGGAGTACTCTTCGGTCTGTTGGCACTGACGGGCAATGCCGCCTTGTCACTGCTTGCAGTCCTTGCATGGGCGTTGCTGCTGTCTCCCGCATCGACGGTTCGGCGGGCAAGCCTGGCCATGCTCGCGCTGTCCGTGGCGCTGGTGATTTCCGGCCCATGGCTGCTCCGGAACATGCAAGTGATAGGCGCACCTGTCTTGAACACCAATGGCGGCTTCAATCTGTATTTAGGTAACAACCCGGCAGCGACAGGCATGTTCATTTCCATCTCGGAAACTCCACGCGGCTCCACCTGGGATGCCCTTCGGAAAACGGGGGAAGTCCAGGCTTCCGAGACCTTGAAACAGGAGGCTATATCCTGGGTGAAGGCCCACCCGGCAGCGTTCCTGGCATTGGCAGCGAAAAAAGCGGCGTACTTCTGGACGCCTCCCCTGCATGCGGGAAAAGGCAACCAGTCGCCGGCAGAAAAGCTTGTGCGTCTGCTGTGGGCGATACAGTTCCTGCTCCTGATTGCCGGTGCTATCGGGACTGTGCTGATGCCCAGGCTCAGGAATCGGCAGGTCGCCCTGCTCTGGCTGGCGCTTGCGTGCTACACGGGCGTTCACATGCTGTTTTACGTGATCTTCCGATACCGTGAACCCATGATGCCGGTCCTGGCCGTGATGACGGGCCTGGTGCTGGAATCGCTCGTGGCCGCCCGACGCCAGGCCGCGCATCCGGCCAGATAAGACAGGGGCGGCGCTCCCGCATCTTATTGGCCCCTTGCAATGGGGAGCATGTGGTGGCGAATGCGCCTCTTGCGCTGTCATGGCCGCGGAGACTCAATTGCGCAGCCGCATCTCCAGGCTGTAGCTGGCCACGGCATTCCTGCGCGCCGCATTGCGCATCAAATACACTTGCACCGTGTACTCGCCATCGGCCGGCAGCGTTGCCTCGTAACTGTTGCCGCCGCTCGAGCCGATGAACAGGGCGTCCTCCTGCCCGGCTTGACGGAGGTTGAAATAATTCGACCGTTGATTGGTCTTGAGCTTGACGCCGAGAGTCTGGCCCGCCTTGCCTGCCAGCGTGTATTCGGCCGTGGCATAGCCCTTGATCTTGCCTTTCACGCTGAGCGCAGCCTTGCCTGCCGTTAGCTCTACTGTTTCCTTGTGGACAGCATCGGCGCTCCAGGCGGGCGCCGTGAAAACGAGAGCCGCCAGCAGCAGGCTGGCGCGGATGGGCAGGTGACGATGCAGCATAGGCAATTCCCCTTGAACGTGGTGCCGGCGCACTCGCCGACGATACCGTCCATCTTACGCCAGGCTTTGCCTGTACCGCAGCGCCATCCGCATTTCCATCGCATGGTGCGGATTGCGCTTCTCTTCAAGCCCCGGTTTGAATAAAACAAAATGCAAATATTCTTATGATATTTTCGCATAAGGAGAATAATCGCTTTGCCATTGTTTATTTCGCCAATAAAGTTATTTGGGCGATTGTTTGTGCGATGGTATATTGTTTGCAATGTTTCTCTGAATAAATTTTATCGGACGGATGCATTACCTGTAATTCACGCATGCAATGAATACGAATCTGATGGAAGACATGCTATTTACCGATATCGTGTTTTCTGCAGACGTGACGCATGGACATTTTCCATGTTGATGTAATTACTGGAGTAAGAATGCAAGTTTTATCGGAAATGGAAATTCAAGACATCTCGGGCGGTCGTGCATTTTGTTCGGATAGCATGTCGTCGAGCGAATATACCGCCACGGCAGGTTTCTGGGGCGGTGTCGGCACTGTCGGTGCGGGCGTGGCTACCGTGCCAGGCGGCCAGGCGCTCGGTGGCGGCATCTTGATTGGCGCCGGCGTGATGTATGCCTATAATTCCTATTGTTCGGCATAAGCGGACAGATAATGGCGGGTTGAACATGCCCGCTTGATGGATACCGCTGCTCGTAACGTGGCCGCAATATGCTGTGCGTATATTGCGGCTATTGGTGCGCAGATAATGTCACTGGCTCAATTGAAGAAAAATCTTGCAATGCATATAGCTGTCGATTCATCAGGTTCGCAATGGCTGGTTCTGGAGCGCATATTCGGCAAGGAAAAGGGATGGCTGCTTGCATCGCTGGCGAATTTTCAAAAAAGAAAATATCTATTTCTCTTGTGCGATGTGCTGGCATTGATTTCCATCCTGATCGGACTGGCGTGGACTTTGTATCCAGGACGTATTTTTCTGCAATCTTTTCCAGTCAGCATAGTGTTATTGCTACTGGCCGGAAAAGGGCTGCGTTTTAAAGCGGCCGCCGTGCCGCCCATGGCCGGCCGGGAACGACTGGATATCTTTTTAAAAATCCATCTGGGGCTATTGCTCCTTGCCATGGTGTTCTGTGTGGTACAGGTGGGCTGTGCGCTGCGCCAGATCTTTTTTCTGGCCTGAAAAAGTACCGGGCCCGCCGTAAAAAAACAGGCCGCGCTATCACGGATAGGGCGGCCTGTTTGCGTTGCATCAAGGTTCCGTTACAGCCTTAATTCACGCTGACTTCCTTGCGGTTATCGCGCGAGACCCGGTCGATCATCTTGTTGTACGGATCGACACCCACTTCAAATGGTTTTTCCTTCACCGTGATGGTGAGCACGGGGTCGCTGCCGGACAACATGCGCTTGTCGGTGAACAAGACTTTTTCGTCTTTTTCCCCGGCGCCTGGCGCGCGCGCGAAGATGGCGATCTCCACCGGTTCATCGTAGGCGCGCGGGCTTTCCTTGCCCTTGCCGTCGGACTCCAGCTTGGCCAGGTGCAGTTGCATGGTGACATCCCATTGCCCATCCGGGCGCTTGACGGCCGTCGCTTGCGTGACGCGGTTATCGTAGAACACGATCTTCTCGAACAGGTCCGTGATCAGGGCTTGCTTGTCCTGCGGCGCTTCGGCGCGGATGTAGGCCAGCAATTCCGACGACGTGGTGAACGGCGCCTGCTGGTAACCCTTGTCCTGCAGATAGCGTTTCAGGGCACGGTTCAGGGCGGCTTCGCCGAGCTCGTCGCGCAGGCGGTAGAACACCAGGCTGCCCTTGTTGTAGTGGATGTATTGCTGTCCCTCCACGCGCGCCAGCGGCAATTCCTCGATGGCTTCGCCGCCGCGTCCGCTCAGGTAGCGGTCCAGTTCATAGCGCAGGAAGCGGCGCATCTTGTCGCGGCCGTATTCCTTTTCCATCACCATCAGCGCCGAGTATTGCGCCAGCGATTCCATCAGCATGCTGGCGCCCTGCACATTGGCGCCGATCACCTGGTGGCCCCACCACTGGTGCGCCATCTCATGCGCCGTGACGTAGAACACATAGTCGATGTCTTCCTTGTTGCGCAGGTCGGCGATGAAGCCGATGCCTTCCGAATACGGAATCGTATTGGCAAACGACTGCGCGAAGCTCTGGTAGCCGGGAAATTCCAGGATGCGCACCTGCTTGTGCTGGTAGGGCGTGAACTCGGTGCTGTAATAGTCGAGCGACTTTTGCACGGAAGTGATCATGCGGTCCGTGTTGTAGCCATGCTTTTTGTCGAAATAAACTTCGATCGGCAAGCCATGCCACGCGCCTTTCTTGACTTCCCAGCGCGCCGACAGGTAGGCAAAGAACGGCAGCATCGGCTGGTCCATCTTGTAGCGGTAATAGCGGCGGCCATCCTTTTCCCAGCTGCCTTGCAGATAGCCGGGCGCCAGGGCGATCTGCTCGCCGCTGGTGGACACCGTCGTGTCGAAATGGATCCAGTCGGCATCGCCGCCCAGCACCGTGTTGCCATACGCGGACGTGTCTTCCAGTTTGGCCATGCGCTGCGGTTCGCCCAGGCCCCGCTTGCGGCGTTCATTGCGGTCAAGCAATTCCATTTCCTTCGCATAGCCGAAGTGGGGGAAATAAGCCTGGTTGTTGAAGAAGCTGCCGTTCAGGTTGACCTGGTCCGGCGCGCCGCTGTTGGTGAAACCCTGGTGCGTGACGGCCACCGTGAAGTCCAGCGGCAGGGTGGCGCCGGGCGCCAGCGCTTGCGCCAGCTTGAGGATGCTGAAACCGAGCTCCTTGTCGTCGAGTGCGACCTTGTGCGCGGGCAAGTTCAACCACGTCGTCTTCAGTTGCGGGTCGAGCTGGATGCGCAGGGTATCGAGCGGCTGCGCCGTCTTGTTTTGCAGCACATAATGGCCCTTGATCAAGACTTTACGTTGCTCAGGATAAATATCCACATTGGCCTGGACATCCGTGATCTTCGGCTGGGGCAAGTGCTGGTAGCGCTGGTACAGTTTTTCGTAGCGCGCCTGCTTGTCCATGCCGATGTTCGACGTCTCGTACTTGTTCAGCACGTTCGTGTTGTAGAAGATCCAGCCGCCCGTGCTTGCCCAGCACAGCAGCACCATGGCCAGCGCGGCGCCTGCACGGCCTTGCAGGCGCTGGCGGGCCAGGCCCAGGCGCGCGCGCCAACCGTTCGGCAGGCCGCGCACCCAAAATGCCTGCGCCAGCATGACGAGGGCCACGGTAAACAGGCTCCAGTACAGCGCGAACCAGGCCCAGCCCGTCAAGAAGTGGCCATAGCCATTCATGTCGGAATACGGGATGGCCGGCGTGCCGCCAAAGGCGTACAGATTGTGTTCGAAGTGCAGCATGCCCTGCACGGCTTGCGCCACCATCAGCAGGATCACCAGCAGGTAGCCGATGAACTTGTTATTCGACAACACTTGCAGGGTGAGCGCGCACAAGCCCATCAGCACGAAGAAGAGGGCGCCCAGCAGGGTGCCTTTCAAGTACAGCCCCAGTTCCACGGGCGCGCCGCCCTTGACGAGCTGGAAGCCGATGGCTGTGAGGACGCCCGCCAGCAGGTAGCCGGCGATGACGCCGATCAGGGCCGTGCATTTGGCCAGCAGGGGAACCCAGTCTGGCACGGGCATGGCGTCGCTGACGTCGGCGATCCGCGCTTGCCGTTCCTTGAAGATCAGTTCGCCCGCATAGAAGGTGACGATGATGATCAGGAGGAAACTGAAGCTGTTGCTGATCTGCTGCAACAGCAAATGTGTCATCGGATACACGGCCGTGCCATACATGTTCTTGCCGACATTGGCGGCAGCGATCAGGTTGATCATGCCGAACAGCAGCATGACGAGGAAGGGCAGGCTCTTGAAGACGCCGACGGCGTCGAAGCGCAGGATTTGCCACCACTGGCGCCAGGCCGTCGCGGACGTCAAGGTGGGGACGCTGCGCGGCAGGTCCCGCGGCGCCGTGACGGCGGGGCCGCTCGTTTCGGCCTTGTGCTTGCCGAACAGGCGTTTTCCCGTCCCCGTGCGCTGCGGCTTGAACAGGATCACGGTGGCGGCGAACAGCACCGCCGTGATACCCAGCCACAGCAGGCGGTTGGCCAGCAGGAAGCCGGCAAACGGCGGCAGCCCCGCGTTCGCTTCGGCGGACGTGAAGTAGCGCGTCATGCGGCCCAGGGCGCGCATGCCGAACGGGTCGAGCAGGACGGCGATCCATTCGTTGTTGATGTCGCGCGTAAAGGCGCCGGCCGTGCCCCACAGCACGAAAAAGCCCAGCACGCCCACGTAGACCAGCATCATCGAGCGCGTGGTGGCCGCCAGCAGCATCAGCAGGGCGCCGATGAAGAGCAGGTTGGGGATCACCATCACGGCGAAGCTCCACGCATACGCCTGCAGCGGGAACGCGCCCACGCGCTGCGCATCGACCCAGGGCATGAGGGGGCCGAGCATGGTGCCGAAGGCGATGCAGGCGAAGATGACCAGGCAGGCGACAAAGCCGGCGGCGAAGCGGCCGAACAGGTAATCCCATTTACGCATGGGCGTGGCGAACAGCATGTCGGCCATGCCCACTTCGCTGTCGCGCAGCACGGCGCCGGCGATGAAGATGGTGATGAGCAACATCGACAGCAGGCTGAACATCGTCAACAGCTGCGCCACCACTGTGGGCGCATTGCGGTTGATGTTGCCGATGGCGCCGCCGATCTGGATCGAATCGCTGCTGCTGGCGCCAAAGGCCAGCAAGGCCAGGATGACGGCAAATACCCACAGCAGCGGCTGTTTCAGCTGATAGCCGAGGTCAAACTTGAAAAATTCCTTCCACATGGCGCGCTCCTTATGCCGCGACGGCGGACGGTGCCGCAGCGGGAACGGCGGCGCCGTCGCGGGCAGCGTTGCGCACATGCAGGAAGTACACGTCTTCCAGGTCCGGGGCGATCCGCACGAAGCCGCTGTCGGGCTGGCTGTCGGCATACACATTGATTTGCGGCTTGCCGCCCACCAGGCGCGTCGACAGCACATTGTGCGACTGCTGGTACTGCGCCAGCTCGTCCATGCCGATGCTGCGGCGCCACACCTTGCCGAGCAGGGTGTCGATGGCCGCCTGCGGCTCGCCTTGCACCAGCACTTGCCCCTTGACGATCATGGCCATGCGCGGGCACAGGTCCGTCACGTCGTCGACGATGTGCGTCGACAGGATCACCACCACCTGCTCGCCGATCTTCGCCAGCAGGTTCAGGAAGCGGTTGCGTTCGTCCGGGTCCAGGCCGGCCGTCGGCTCATCGACGATCACCAGGCGCGGCGCGCCCAGCAGCGCCTGGGCGATGCCGAAGCGCTGGCGCATGCCGCCCGAATACGTGCCCAGGTTGCGCTTGCGCGCTTCCCACAGATTGGTTTGCTGCAACAGGGCTTCCACGGCTTCCTTGCGCGGCCCCTTCTCCGTCAAGCCTTTCAAGACGGCAAAGTGGTTGAGCAGGGTTTCCGCGCTGACCTTCGGATACACGCCGAAATCCTGCGGCAGATAGCCGAGCTGGCGGCGCAGGCCGGCCTTGTCCTGCAGCACATCGATGCCATCGAAATGGATGCTGCCGCTATCGGGATCTTGCAATGTCGCAATGGTGCGCATCAGCGACGACTTGCCTGCGCCGTTAGGCCCCAGCAAGCCGAACATTCCGTTGGGAATCTCCAGGCTGACATTGTTGATGGCCTTGACGCCATTCGCGTACGTTTTGTTCAACTGTTTGATCTTTAGCATGCAGCACTCTCCAGGACGTGGGTCTAAACGCCGGCAGAGGCGTGCCCGCCGGCCTGTGAAAGGGGATCACCCTTGTTTTTATCAACCGCGATGGCGGACGTTAATGAAAGGGGATGGTATATAGGCAACTTGAGGGAAAAAACGGTTTTGTGACCAAGGAAGGAAATGCAGGGATGAAATACCGGAGGGGCGGGATGAATGCCCCGGTGCTACACTCGCCAGCTTCAATGACGCCATGGTGCGGAAAGGATGGGGATATGCGTGCAACGCCGGGAAACATGACTTTGCGCGCCATCGTGCCTGGCGAAGAGGCAGCGCTGGCCCGGCTGTTCCAGCTGTATTGTTACGACAATGCTAGTTGGAGCGGCGAGGCGCTGCTGGCCGATGGCCGCTATGACGTGTGCGACGCAGGACTGGCGTCGTATGTGCACGCAGCCGGCCACACGGCCAGCTGGATCGAGGTCGATGGCGAACTGGCCGGCTTTTTCCTCACGGAACCTGGCATGGCGGGTGGGCTGCCGGTGCAGGAGTTCAGCGACTTTTTTATCCTGAAGAAATATCGGCGCCGGGGCGTGGCGCTGGAAGTGGTACGCAGGGTGCTGCTGGACAGCGCGCAGACGTGGCTGGTGGCGACGTTTCGCGACGATGCCGCTGCCTGCGCGTTCTGGCAGCAGGCGTTTGCGCGCCTGCCGTTTGCCAGTGTCGAGGCGTATGACGACCCTGCCTTGCCGCAGTTCCAGCTGACCTTGCTGAAACCGGCGGCTTGAGCGCGTTTAGAAGCGTACTTTCACATACGCCGATGGCCCCGTCAGGCGCACGTTCAGGTCGGCATCGCGTTCGCTGTCGCGGTGCAGCTTGATTTTCGAAATGCCGTAGTCGGCCACGAAACCGATATTTTTAAACGGAAACCATTCCACGCCGATATTGCCGCCGTAGATGTGGCCGTTGATGCGTCCGCCGTTTTTCTTGATGCCCGACGCTTCCGCGTACATGCGCAAGTCCGGTGTAAACGCGTGGCGCCAGCCCACTTCCAGCAGCGGCGCAAACGCGTGCTCGCCGATGGAATCGCGCGCCGTGGCCGTCTCGCCATTGACGATGCCGGTGGCCGTGCCGTTCAGGCTGGCGTGGTAGTAGGCGGCGCCCAGGCCGATGCCGAAGGTGTCGTTGCCGCTGCCCAGCCACCATTTATAGGCCAGCTTGGCCAGGTCCAGTTTTAAATCGGCATTCGCCGTGGCCGTGCCCGTGACGGGCTGGCCATTGATGATGGTGTCGCCTGTCAGGCTTGGCGTGTAGGATTTGTCGTAGCGGTAGTAGTCGAATGCCAGGCCATGGCGGTCGCCGATCAGCAAGTCCGCCTTGATGCGGGGGATGGTCGTGTGGCTTTGCTTCGATTCGGGCGCGTCGATGCGGCCAAACTGCGTGTCGGCGCCGATATTGATGCGCGGATCGGCGGAAAACGCCCCTACCGAGATGCTGACGCGATCCAGCGCGGGCGACGGTTCCGCCCGCGCCGTGGCGGCGGCCGTGGCGACGCCCAGCACGCCCAGCATCATGGTGCTGCGCAAGGCAAGATGGCGCAAACGTGGCGGGGTCAGGCGGGCGGGGACGGGCGTGGCAAACATGGGGCTACTCCTCAAGATAAAGTGAACGGGCCGCGACGTCGGGGCGGCTGGCGTGATGCGTTAATGCAATGAGGAAATGGTAGCAATTGTTACTTTTGGATCACGTAGCCGCACGACGCAACTGGCCGTCGGACTTGTCCTACCCGATGTCACCATTAGTCAAGAGAGGAAAAAACATGCAACAGATCATCGAACTGACGACGCCGCGCTTGCTGCTGCGCCAATGGCGCGACAGCGACCTGCCGCCATTTGCGGCCCTGAATGGGGACCCCCGCGTGATGGCCTGCTTTCCCGCTACCCTATCGCGCGAGGCCAGCGACGCCGTGGCGCAGCGTTGCCGCGGCCTCATCGCCGAGCGGGGTTGGGGATGGTGGGCTGTGTCCTTGCGCGAAAACAATACCTTCATCGGCATGACGGGACTGCATATTCCCGACGCGCAATTGCCGTGCTCGCCGTGCGTGGAAATCGGCTGGCGCCTGGCCTTCGATTACTGGGGCAAAGGCTACGCGCAGGAAGCGGCGCAGGCCGCCTTGCAGGCGGGTTTTACCCATTTGCAATTGCCGGAAATCGTCTCGTTCACCGCCTTGCCCAACGTGCGATCGAGCGCGCTGATGGCGCGCCTGGGCATGCATCGCGATGCGGCCACGTTCGAGCATCCGGCCCTGCCGCCTGGCCACCGTTTGCGCACGCATTGCCTGTATCGGCTGACGCGCGCAGAATGGTGCGCACGGGAGGGACTCACATCATGAAAATCGCCGCCATTTCCGATATCCACGGCAACCTCGATGCGCTCGAAGCCGTGCTGGCCGACATCGCCCTGCGTGGCGTGGACATGATCGTCAACCTGGGCGATATCGTCTCGGGCCATCTGCAGCCGCGCGCCACGGCGGCGCGCCTGATGGGGCTGGACTTGCCCACCATCCGCGGCAACCACGAGCGGCAATTGTTCGGCGACCCGGCCCGCATGGGCGTGTCGGACGCCTTTGCGCGCGCGCAACTGCTGCCAGAGCAACTCGCGTGGATCAATGCCCTGCCTGCCACCTTGCGCTTGCGCAAGGATGTGCTGCTCGTGCATGGCACGCCGCAAAGCGATCTCGTGTATTTTCTCGACAGCGTCACGCCGCAAGGCAGCCGTGCCGCCACGCCGGACGAGGTGGCCGAGCGCGCGGGGACGACGGACTCGGCCCTGATCCTGTGCGGCCACACGCACATGCCGCGCCAGGTGCGCTTGCCCGATGGCCGGCTGGTCGTCAATCCGGGCAGCGTGGGCTTGCAAGCCTACGACGATGACCATGGTTATCCGCACGTGATGGAAAACGGCACGCCGCATGCGCGCTATGCGATCGCCGAACAGGGTGCCGATGGCGCCTGGACGGCGCAGTTGCACGCCGTGGCATATGACTGGGAAAAGGCGGCCCGGCTGGCGCTGGCGAACGGGCGGCCCGACTGGGCCGCGCCCTTGCGCACGGGCCGGGTCGGCTGATCAGCGGAACTCTTCGGCCACCAGGTTGTACTTCTGCATCTTGTGGTACAAGGTTTGCTTCGGCAAGCCGAGCACTGCGCTCACTTCGCTGACGTTGCCGGAATATGCGCGCAGTTCCTGTTCGATCAGTGCGCGTTCGAAGCCGTTGACCTGCTCCGCCAGCGACAGGGGACTGGCCAGCCCGGCTGCCAGCAAGCTCGAGGCGCCGCCGGCGATGCCCAGCACGAAGCGGTCGGCGATATTGCGCAGCTCGCGCACATTGCCGGGCCAGGAATGGGCCATCAGGTTGCGCATCTGCGCGCTGGAGACGACGGGCGCGGCGCGGTTGTAGCGGGCGGCGGCGGCCAGCACGAAGTGTTCGAACAGGATGGGAATATCCTCGCGCCGTTCGCGCAGCGGCGGCAGATGCAGCACGATCAGATTCAGGCGGTAGTACAGGTCGCTGCGGAATTTCTGTTGCTGCGACAAGTCTTCCAGGTCCAGCTTGGCCGCCGCGATGACGCGCACGTCGACGGGCGTGGGCACGTTCGAGCCCAGGCGCTCGATATAGCGTTCCTGCAACACGCGTAGCAATTTGACTTGCAGGGACAGGGGCAGCGATTCGATTTCGTCGAGGAAGAAAGTACCTTGATCCGCGTGCTCGATCTTGCCCACCTGCCGCTTGGCTGCGCCCGTGAATGCGCCCGGTTCGTGGCCGAAGACTTCGCTTTCAAAAATGCTTTCGGGAATTGCGCCGCAGTTGACGGCGACGAAGTTGTGCTTGCGGCGGTGGCTGAAGTCATGCAGGCAGCGCGCCACCATTTCCTTGCCCGTGCCCGTGTCGCCATAGATCAGCACGTCGGCCGGTTCGTCGGCAACGTCGAGTATCAGGCGCCGTATGTCGCGCATCGCCACGGAATTGCCCAGCAGGCGCGCTTCGATGCCGCCACCGTCTTCGAGCTGGCGGCGCAGGCTGTGCACTTCCAGGGTCAGGCGCCGCGTTTCCAGCGCGCGCAGGATGACGTCGACCAGTTGCTCGGATGAATACGGTTTTTCGATGAAATCGTAGGCGCCCGTGCGCATGGCGTGCACGGCCATCGTGATGTCGCCGTGGCCCGTGACGAGGATCACGGGCAGGTTGGCGTCGAGCGTCTTGACCGCTTGCAGCAATTCCAGGCCGCTCATGCCGGGCAGGCGTACGTCGCTGACGACGATGCCGGGGAAATCCGGCGTCAGCAGTTTATAGGCCAGCTCGGCCGAGTGAAACGCCAGCACGTCCAGGCCGGCCAGCTGCAGTGCCTGCTCGCTGCCTTCGCGTACGGTGGGGTCGTCCTCGACCAGCAAGACCTTCAAGCCGTCAAACATGTTTTTCCTCCTGCGTTGCAATCTGTAGTTCGATGGTGAAGATGGCGCCGCCGCCGGGGGCGTTTTCGGCGCGCAGCACGCCGCCGAACTGGCGCGTGATCTGTTCGGAAATGGCCAGCCCCAGTCCCAGTCCCAGGCCTTGCGGCTTGGTGGTGAAGAACGGTTCGAACAGGTGTTCGCACACTTCCGTCGACAGGCCAGGTCCCGTGTCGGCCACGTGGATCAGCACGTGCTCGGGCGTGCATTCGACGGCCACGCGCAGGCTGCGCACCTCGCTGCCATTCATGGCGTCGAGCGCGTTGGCGTACAGGTTCACCAGCACCTGTTCCAGGCGGTTGCTTTCGCACATGGCGAAGATGTCTTCGGGCGGCAATTGCAAAGTAAAACGCACATTTTCCACCTGCAGCCGGCGTTCGACGAGGAACAGGGCGTTGCTGATCGCCGTGGGGATCGAGACGGAGGTCAGGCTGGTGGTCGACTTGCGCGCAAAAATCTTCAATTGACCCGTAATGGTCCCCATCCTGGCGGCAATTTGCGAGATCTTCGCCAGGTTGCGCCGCGCGTCGTCGAGCCGCCCGCGTTCGAGCAGGATGACGGCATTGTCGGACATGGTGCGCAGCGCCGTCAGCGGCTGGTTGAGTTCATGCGTGATGCTGGCGGACATCTGTCCCAGCACGGCCATCTTGCCGGCTTGAAACAGTTCGTTTTGCGTGATGTGGAGTTTTTGCTCGGCCTTGCTGCGCACGTCGATTTCCTGGCTCAGACTTTGCGTCATGGCATTGAGTTCCGACGTGCGTTCCTCGACCATGGCTTCCAGGTTGTCGTACGCATGTTGCAGATCTTCGCGGGCGCGCAATTTTTGCGCCACGGCCGCGCGGCGCTGGCGCAGGTAAAAGAACAGCAGCATGAAAAAGCCCAGCAGCACGCAAGAGAAGGCGGCCGCGGCGCGCGCGCTGGCCTTGGCCTGCGCCAGGTCGGACAGGTAAATAAACGTCCAGCCTTGCGGGGACTTGAGCTTGATCTGCGTCATGACGCTGGAGCTGATCTTCGGCGGCGTGTCGGCGTGTTCCTGCTCGCGCACGCTGATCACGCGGGCGCCATTGCCCAGCTGGCGGTCGGAAACGAAGGGGATGGCTGCCAGCTGCTTCGAATAATACTGGCGCGTGCGGTTGAGTTCTTCGACGATGGCGGGCGACAGCGGTGCCAGGGTCTTGTATTTCCAGTCCGCCATGGAGCTGAGGAATATCACGCCGTGCTCGTCGGCCAGCATGACCTTGTCGGCGCCCTGCACCCAGCGTTTTTCCAGGTTTTCCAGGTTCACCTTCACCGTTGCCAGGCCCAGCATGTGGCCATTCTGGTAGATGCCGTGGGCAAAGAAATAGCCGGGTTCGAGCCGCGTCGTGCCCACGCCATAGAAGCGGCCCGGCGTGCCGCGCAGCGCGTCCTGGGCGTAGGGACGGAACGAGATATTGTCGCCAATAAAGCTGTCGGGCTGCTGCCAGTTGCTGGCGGCCCGCGTGTTGCCGTCGAGGTTGCTGATGAAAATGGTCGATGATTTCGCCTGGGCATTCATTTGCTCGAGGTAATGGTTGACCGTATCGACCAGCACCGGGTCTTCCGGATGCTGCAGCAGGCGGATGACGTCGCGGTTCAGTTCCAGCGTCTTGGGCAGGAAATCGTATTTTTCCAGTGCATTTTCCAGGCTGCTGACATATACCTCGAGGCGCTGTGCGCCGCTGGCCTGCAGCTTGCCGATGGCGATGCGTTCGGTCCAGAAATACACGAGCCAGACGGTGGCCAGACAGGCGGCCAGCACCACGCCCCAGGCCAGCGTTTCGCGGCCCGACCGTTGCGACAGGCGCTGGCGCCAGGAAAGGGAGGGTTTTGTAGTACTGCTATTCATAAAATCAGCTGCCAACTTGCAAGAACCCACAGTATCGCATTTAAATATTGCGTAAAAAGAAAAAGCCGCCGGATATGCATCCGGCGGCTCACACTTCTATGTCACGGACAGCTCGACGTCCTTAGAAGGTATGGCGCATGCCCAGGTTGAAACCGCTGTTGCCGGTGCCATTGTCCGTGGCATTGCCGACAACGAAGGTGGCGCCGTTCTTGTTGCTGATGTGGCCGTAACCGGTGTACAGGTCGCTGCGCTTGGACAGGGCGTAGAACGCGCCGATGGCCCATTGCTGGGCGTCACGGTTGGCATTGCTCTTGTCGTTGTGGCGGATGTACGACGCGACCAGCTTGGTGGCGCCGAACGGTGCGCTGAAGCCGACCAGGATGTCGTTGCTCTTGCTGTTGTCGAGGGCGCGGTTGTCGGCGTAGCCGAAGTTGCCTTGCAGCACGCCAAAGTCGTAACGCGTGGCCAGCAGGGTGTTGCGCGTTTGCTGGGTCGCCAGCGCATTTTCCTTGCGGTGGTGCGTCAGGGTCACGTTCAGCGGACCGTCGATGTAATGCACGGCGCCGCCCATGCTGCGGTTCTTTGCATTGTCACCGGCCACTTCGCCAAAGCCATACGCCAGGTCGGCCGACAGCTTGCTCCAGGTCGGCGTGGTGTATTGCACCATGTTATCGACGCGGATATTCGTCACCATCAGGTTCGATGCCGTGCCGGCCAGGCCGATGACGAACGGATCGGCCACGTCGCGCAGGGCCAGGTAGTACGGGGAATATTGGCGGCCCAGGGTGACGGCGCCGGCGCTGCCGGTCAGGCCGACATATGCCTGGCGGCCGAACAGCAGGCCGCCCTGGCCCGAGGTGCCGGTGTCGATATTGAAACCGCTTTCCAGCACGAAGGTAGCGGCCAGGCCGCCGCCCAGGTCTTCCTTGCCCTTGAAGCCGATGCGCGAGCCGGAAGCGACGCCGGAAGCGACGCGGTTCAGGCGGTCTCCAGCCGCATCCTTGTCGAACACCAGGCCGGCGTCAGCCACGCCGTAGATGGTCACGCTCGATTGGGCCATGGCGCCAGTGGAGGCTGCGCCGAGGGTCAGCAGGGTAAACAGGACTTTTTTCATGAAAATCTCTCTAATAAGTTGGAATGACTACTGATCGCACTACCTGACTGCTTGTTACTCAACATCGACAACAAATAAATGGCCCGCTTGTGGCGGGCCATGGCGCTATCAGGCTTTGCTAGCGTGATCCGCTTCGCCCCAATGGCTTTCCGTGTTCAGGCTGGCCGCGTTGGCCGCGGCGGCTTCTTCCTCGGTGGCCAGGCCACCTTCCCACTTGGCGACGACGGCCGTGGCGACGGCATTGCCGACCGCGTTGGTGGCCGAACGGCCCATGTCGAGGAATTGGTCGACGCCCATCAGCAGCAGCAAGCCCGCTTCCGGAATATTGAACTGGTTCAGGGTAGCGGCAATCACCACCAGCGAGGCGCGCGGCACGCCGGCCATGCCTTTCGAGGTCAGCATCAGCAGCAGCAGCATAGTGATCTGGGTGCCGATCGACAGGTCGATGCCGTAGGCTTGCGCAATGAACAGCACGGCAAAGGTGCAGTACATCATCGAACCGTCGAGGTTGAAGGAGTAGCCCATTGGCAACACAAAACTGGAAATCTTGCGGTCGACGCCGAACTGGTCGAGCGCCGTCAGCAGTTTTGGATAGGCCGCTTCCGAGCTGGCCGTCGAGAATGCCAGCAGGAAGGGTTCGCGGATCAGGCCGACCAGTTTGAAGATGCGCGGGCCGATGACCACGAAACCGGCGCCGATCAGCAGGGCCCACAGGCACAGCAGGCCAACGTAGAAGCCGCCCATGAACTTGGCAAACGTGACCAGCACGCCCAGGCCGTGGGTGGTGATGACGGAAGCCATCGCGGCGAACACGGCCAGCGGGGCCAGGTTCATGATGGTGCCGGTGATGCGCAGCATGACTTGCGCCAGCTGGTCGACGACGGCCGTCAGGGTCTTGCCCGATTCGCCCAGGCCGGCCAGTGCGCCGCCGAAGAAGATCGAGAATACCAGCACTTGCAGGATTTCATTGTTGGCCATGGCCTCGATCGGCGACTTCGGCACCAGGTGCGTGAAGAAATCTTTCAAGGTGAAGGCGGCCGTTTTCAGATTGGTCGACGCGTGGATGTCCGGCAATGGCAAACCGAGGTTGGTTCCCAGCTGCATCAGGTTCGACAGCACCATGCCCAGCGCCAGCGACACCAGCGAGGCCACCACGAACCAGCACATGGCTTTCAGGCCGATGCGGCCCGCCGTCTTGCCGTCGCCCATGTGGGCGATACCGACGGTCAGGGTGGAGAACACCAGCAGCGCAATGATCATCTTGATCAGGCGCAGGAAGACGTCGGTGACGATGGAAATATTGCCAGCGATTTGAGCGCTGAGCTTGGCATCAGGGAAAGCGGTGTTGCATCCATAGCCCACGGCAATGCCGAGGATCATGGCAATCAGGATGTACAGGGTTAATGGCCGTTTCTTTTTCATTTTGACTCCTCCGGTGAAACGCCGCTGTGAGCGGATTATTGATAGCGAGCAACTCAAGCTTGGAGTCAATATTTCTCAAAAACAAGCCCTTGCGTGCCAGCGATTATTTGCAGCAAAACCTGTACATAGCAAAGGATATGCCTGAAATGGGAATTTGGAACCTAACTTCTTAAGTTGTTGATTTAAGGAAGCTTTTTTGTTGTTTAGATGTCGCAACTTGGCGTGCTTGCGCGAAATATTGGACGCAACGGGATATCGCTGTATGACTTTTCATACGCTAGTCGCGGCAGGGCGGCGGTGCGCCAAAAAGGCAAGATTATCAGGACAATAAAAAAGCCCCTCCGAAGAGGGGCTTCATGTGACGCAATGCGTGTTCTCTTGACGTTAGAACTTGATATTCGCCGTCAGGCTGAACGAACGTGGCTGGCCCGGGGTGTAGCGGAAGCCGGATTTGTTGATGGCCGCCACATAGGTCTTGTCGGCCAGGTTGTAGGCGTTCAACTGCACGTCGAGGTTCTTGTTGACGGTATAGGTTGCCATGGCGTCGAAGACCCAGTAGGCATCCACGCGGGCCGGCGTGCCGACGGCGCCGTCGGTGCCGCGCAGCATTTCACCCACGTAACGCGCGCCGCCGCCGATCTTCAGGCCAAACGGCAGGGTGTACGAGGTCCAGCTGGTGAACGCCTGTTTTGGCGTGTAGGTGAGGCTCTTGTCGCCGCTGGCCGTGAAGACCTTGTTCGACTCGACCTTGGTATTCATGCGGGTATAGCCGGCGCTGACCAGCCAGTTCGGCATGATCTCGCCCACCACGCCCAGTTCCAGGCCTTGCACGCGTTTCTTGCCGGTCTGGTAATAAATGGTCGAGATGACAGGATCTTGCTCCACTTCATTCTTGACGGTGGTCTGGTAGACGGCGGCCGACAGCGACAGTTTTTGCTTCAGGAAGTCCCACTTGGTGCCGATTTCCTTGGTGATGGTTTCCTGTGGGTCATAGTTCGGGTTTTGCGCACTGCTGGCGGCGGCGCTCAGGGCGAAGTTGACGCCAGGTGGCGCTTTCGACGTGGCCAGCAAGGCGTACACGCTGCTGTCCGGCGTCGGCTTGTACATGGCCGAGATCTTGCCGTTGGCCAAGGTGTCGCCCAGGGTCAGGTGGGTGGGAATTGGCGTACCGACCGGCAGTTTTTGCACCTGGTCCTTGGCCACGGCCGCTTGCAGGGCGACGGCGTCATACGTGGTGTTGAAATGGTCGAAACGCACGCCGCCGTTGAACAGCCACTTGTCGCCGAACTTGATGGTGTCGAACACATACAGGCTTTGCGTGTTGACTTCGCCTTCGGTGAAGGCGCCGCTGCGCACGGGGTTGTGGCCGGTGACGGTGTCGCGCGGGTTCGGGTGGTACAGGTTCGCTGCCGGCAAGGTGCCCAGGCTGGCGGGCACATAGCTGTAGTTGGTCTGTTTTTCGCTGGTGAACTCGGCGCCGGCCACCAGGGAGTGCTTCAGCACGCCCGTGTCAAATTGCGCGCTGACCACGGTCTGGTTGGTCAGGATCGTGTTTTCCTGGTCCTTCACGGTGCGCAGCGAGCGCTCCAGGGTCCAGGTCGACGGATCGGTGGTGACCGGTGTCTTCAGGTTGCCCATGCTGCCCATGAAGGCCGTCAGCAGGTAGTCCTGCTGGGTCTTGCCGTAGCGCGTGGTGTTCTGCAGCTGCACGTTGGGCGAGAAATCATGGTCGATGCGCAAGGTGCCCATGTCGGCCTTGATCTTGTCGTAGTCCGAGGTGGAACCGTAGAAATTCTTCGGATCGACCCTGGCGGCGTTGTTCAGGAAGCTGCGGATGACCGGCTGATCCTTCGTTGGGACGTCCGGCGTCGAGTAGCCGGGCAAGCCGATGGTCGGCACGCCGCCGTCGGGCACGTTGTTTTGATCCACGTGCAGGTAGCTGGCCGTGATGCGCGTTGGTTTACCGATGCCGAAGGTGACGGTGGGCGCGAAGGCCCAGCGCTTGTTCTTGACTTCATCGCGTGCCGGGTTGCCGCTGTCCTGCGTCATCAGGTTCAGGCGCAAGGCCGTGCCCGTATCGCTGTCGAGGATGCGGTTCCAGTCGGCCGTGGCGCGTTTCTGCTTGCCGCTGCCCGCCGTCAGCAGCGAATTGAATTTGTTTTCCATGGTGGCCGTCTTGCTGACCAGATTGATCGAGCCGGTCGGCGAACCGCGGCCGCTGTCGGTGCCCGCCGGGCCCTTCAAGACGTCGATCTGTTCGATGTTGAAGACGTCGCGCGAGATGGAACCCACGTCGCGCACGCCATCGACATAGATGCTGCCGGACGAATCGAAACCGCGCATGTAGACGGCGTCGCCCGTGTTCGTGTTGCCGTTTTCACCGAGGAAGAAAGTGCCCACGCCCGGCGTGTTGCGCAGCGCATCCGTCAGGGTCAGCGCGCCTTGCTGTTCGATCAATTCCTTCTTGATCACGACGATGGTTTGCGGCGTGTTGACCAGCTCTTCCGTGTATTTCGGCGACGAGGCTTTCTCGGCCTTGAAATCATTTTCCTTGGAACCAATGACCTTGACTTCGTTCAGGGTTTGCTGCGATGCGGGCGCGCTCTGGCCGGCCGGATCGGCGGCCTGGGCGGCAACGGGCAGCAGCATCACGGCCAGGGCGGCGCCGATGTGCTGGTTGAAACGGGATTGGACGTGTTTGCGGCTCTTGATTGCCATCTTGCTCTCTCGATAAGGTCAGGTAGTGGTTCCTGGCTGGCTGCGCGACGCTGTGCTGTGGCAAGCGGGCAAGTGGCTGGCGATGGACGGGTAGGCAGACATTGTAATTATTGGGCGCTAATTCGTAAATGAGAATCGTTATCAGTCTCGTTTACGCAACGGATTGGGTGTGCCGTAAAAAAAACACTGTCATGGCCCATGAATGCTTGCTTTGCTGCATGGCCGCTGCTACGCGCGCAGGCGTCCGGCAGCGGGAGTATGATGAGCAACCTTTACAAATTTCCGCCAAGCATGCTGCAGACACCCGATGCCTTCGTCCCCCTGATCGATGTTCCCGAACCGGCCCCGGCGGCAGCCGACACGCTCACCTTCGTCTTTCACCGCGGGCGTTTATTGTTGCGTACCCCCGAGCTGACCCTGCCCACTGCCGCCGAGGCGGCCACGCTCGATATCGACCTGAGCCGCGCCCAGCCCGTGGGCTTGTGGCAGGGCCGCTATTGCCAGACCGTCTGGACGGATGACGATGCCTTGCCCGCCAACGGCCCCCTGGCCTGGCACGGCATGCGCTCGCTGTTCCATGCCGTCGACGATGCTTTCCTGGGCCTGGCCAGCCGCGCCGCGCAGCTGGCCGAGTGGGCGCGCACGCACCGTCATTGCGGCGTGTGCGCCACGCCCATGCAGCGCACGCGCGGCGAACGCTGTTTCACCTGCGCCGCCTGCGGCATGCTTGCGTATCCGCGCATTTCGCCCGCCATGATGGTACTCATCCGCAAGGGCGAGCAAGTGCTGCTGGCCATGCACAAGCATTCGCCATCGCAGCGTTTCAGTCCCCTGGCCGGTTTCCTGGAGGCGGGCGAATCGATCGAGGAAGCCGTGCACCGGGAAGTGATGGAAGAGGTGGGCTTGCGCGTGCATAACCTGCAGTACTTCATGAGCCAATCCTGGCCGTTTCCCCATTCGCTGATGATCGCGTTTACGGCCGATTACCTCGATGGCGAGATCCGCCTCGACGAGAACGAGATCGCCGAGGCGCGCTGGTTCGGCCCCGGCGATGCCTGGCCGGAAGCGAGTTCCAGCGTGTCGATTTCCGCGCTGCTGGTGCAGGCGCACCGCCCGCCGGCAGTGCCGTAAAGCGGGGGCTGCTCAGGCAGCTTGCCGCATTTTCTATATACTGGCGGCAATTGCAAATTTTAGGGTGGTTTAGCATGTCTCAAGAATTCTCCGAAAACGACTGGCGCCGGCTCATCAGCAGCTTTGGTGAAGATCCGCAGCGTCCTGGCTTGCTGGAAACGCCGGCGCGCGTGGCAAAAGCCTGGAAACATTGGACCTCCGGCTATGGCCAGGACCCGGTCGATTTGCTGAAAGCCTTTGAGGATGGCGCGGAACAGTACAACGAGCTGATCGTCGTGCGCGGCATCCCCGTCTACAGCCATTGCGAACACCATCTGGCGCCGTTCTTCGGCAAGGCCACCATCGGCTACGTGCCCAACGGCAAGATCGTCGGCCTGTCGAAACTGACGCGCCTCGTCGATTGCTTCTCCAAGCGCCTGCAAGTGCAGGAACGCATGACGATGCAGATCGCCAATGCCTTGATGGAAGTGCTGGAACCGAAGTCGGTGGGCGTGGTCGTACGCTGCCGCCACCTGTGCATGGAAAGCCGCGGCATCCGCACGCCGGGCGAAGAAACCATCACCTCGGCCATGCTGGGCGAGATGCAGCCGAACCTGGCGCTGCGCACGGAGTTCCTGGCACTGGCGCGCGAAGTATGATGATTTAAGCGATGATGCAGGACGAAGGCGGCATATGCCGCCTTTTTTTATGCGTTTTTATATTCTCCTGGATTCCCGTTCCGCCAGGTAGCGGGCCGGCGGCTTGCCCACTGCCTTGCGGAACATGGTGACAAAACCGCTGGTATTTTCATAGCCGAGTTCCAGCGCCACCGCTTTCACGCTGCGCCCTTGCGCCAGCCGTTGCAAGGCCAGGATGACGTGCAATTGCCGGCGCCAGCGGCCCACGCTCATGCCCATTTCCTCCAGGGATTGCCGGGTCATGCTGCGCTCGCTCATGCCGATGCGGCTGGCCCACTCGGCCAGCGTGCGTTTATCGGCAGGCTGCGCCAGCAGCAGGGCGGCCAGGCGGCGCAGCCGCGCATCGCGCGGCATCGGCAAATGCAAGTCTTCCACGGGTGCGGCCGCCAGTTCATCGAGCAGGGTGAGCACCAGGCGTTCCTGCGCGCCCTGCAGCGCGGCCAGGGTGGGAAAACCGGCCGCCTTGGTGATCAGTTCGCGCAGCAATGGCGAGACGGCCACGGTGCAGCAGACGGCGGGCAAGGCCGGTGCCATGCCCGGCTCGACAAACAGGCAATAACATTGCGCCTCGCCCACGCCCTGCGCCGCGTGCATCAGGCCGCCCGGTATCCATACGGCGCACTGGGGCGGCACGATCCACACGCCGCTTTCCACCTCGCAATGAATCACGCCACGCGTGGCATACAGCAGCTGTCCCTTGCGGTGCTGGTGCGGCGCCTGTTCCGCATCCTCGGGCACGCTGGCCAGGCCCACGGCCAGCAAGGGACGCAGCACGCCATCGACATCGAAATCGAGGATGGAGGCGTCGTCGTCCAGGCCCAGGCGGGCCGTCAGCATGCTGGGCAAGAGGGGATGGGGCATGGGAAGACTTTGGCTGGATTGAATAATATTGTGGCTATTTTATGCAATGACGCGCAGCACTGCCAACGCTATCGTATAGGCATCCGCAGCCCCGCTTCCACGGCAACCGCCGCCGCCAGTGTTCTGATGAAGGTGAGGAGGAACGGCAACCCCCTTGAAGGAGTCATCCCATGCAACTCGATTTTTCCACATTCCCCCTCGTCTGGATGCGCCGCGACGGCGCGGCAGGTACCCAGGCCGATGTGCTGTTTGCCCAGTTCGACGCGCTGCTGGCGCGCCGGCAGGCGTTTGTCATCCTCAGCGAGGAAGGCTTTGATGAAGACGGGCATGAACACCCGCAGGCGGAGCGCAAGCGCGCATCGCTGTGGATGAAGCAGAACAAGGCCGCCATCCGCGCGTATATCCAGGGCATGGTGTTGATCGAACCGAGCGCCGCCAAGCGCCTGGCAGGCAAGGCATTTGCCGTTCTATTTGGCAAGTTCTGGGGCTATCCCTTGCATTTCGGCACCAGCCGCGACGACGCGCTCGACATCGCCCAGCATTTGCTCAGGGTGTGGCTGCCGCCGCAACTGCCGCCGGGCGGCGGCAGCACGGCTGCGCATCAGTAGCGGTAGTCATTAATAAAATGCTTGGTGAAGTTGTACTTGCTGCCGCCGTCGAGCAAGTCGACCAGGCGTTTCGGCGCCGAGGCCGACATGAAGGCGTCGGCCGCGCCGCCCGTGCTGCGGAACTTCATGCCGGGGCTGAGGATCTGGTTGGCGCCGATCTTCAGGTGCTGGAAGCTTTTCGTTTTTTCATTGTTGAGGATGAAGTGCAATTCCTGCTTGAACGTCAGGAAGGGGATCTTCAGCCACCAGCCTTCGTCCGTGCCATAGCTGGCGACGCTGGCAAAGTGCGTGTTCTTGTCCGTCAGGGTGGGTTTGCCCAGGCGGTCGTTGATGCGTTTCATGGCTTCATTCTTGGTCATGCTGTTCTTTCGTGATTCGATCTATGCGGCGTGCATTCTGACACAGGCGCGCCGCCGCGTGCCGTGGAATGCGTCACAGTAGCAAAATCAGCGAGCCGAGCACGATCAAGCCGCCACCGAGAGCCCCTTTCAGCGTGAACGGTTCGCCCAGCACCAGCCAGCCGGCCAGCATCACCAGCGCCACGCTGAGCTTGTCGACGGGCGCCACCAGCGAGACGGGCCCCAGCTGCAGCGCGCGGAAATAGCATAGCCACGACAAGCCCGTGGCCACGCCCGAGGCGATCAGGCAGGTCCAGCCCACCCAGTTGCCGCCGGCGGGGCGCTGCCATTCCGCGCGCAGCGAGATGATGGCCGCCGTCACCAGCAGGATGACGCCCGTGCGTATCAAGGTGGCCATGTTGCTGTTCAGGTGGGCCACGCCCAGCTTGCCCAGGATGGCCGTCAGGGCCGCGAACACGGCCGACAGGATGGCAAAGCCTTGCCAGCTCATGGTGGTGGACATGGAACTCCTTGCGCGGTGGGGAATGGGAGTGACTGTAGCGCAAAAGAACGGCGGCCGCTGGCCCCAATTTTATTGCAATGCACCATTAATTCTCATCAATTGTCGCAACGCATTAACAACACTGGGCAAAATTCATTGCTTCCCGGCATTGTAAATATCGGTCGTTCGAGCGTATGCTGAAGCAGTCTGAACGGTGCCGCCAGAGCACCGTCGCCGCCGCATTCCTGGCCAGCCGAGCTGGAAGCGGGCCACGCCCCTTCGCCGCAAATAGATAGTTGGAGACACAGCATGAAGAAATTGACGTTCCAGCAAAAGTTATGGATTCCCCTGATTTGCAGCCTGTTGTGCATCACCGTTATTTTTGTCTATAACGCCCTGGAAGTGCGCAAGATCCGCATCGAAGAACGCAGTGCCGACCTGAGCAATGCCGCCGACCTGGGCCTGGGCGCCGTCAAGATGTTCGGCGACCTGGCCGCCAGCGGCGCCCTGACGAAGGAAGAAGCGCAGAAGCAGGCTACGGCCGTCATCAAGAGCATGCGTTTCGGCGAGACCGGTTATTTGTCCATTATCAACCTCGATGCCGTCGTCGTGATGAATCCTGCCGCGCCGCAAACGAACGGCAAGAACATGTCGGATTTTAAAGATGCCAACGGTACTTATCTGTACCGCGACATCGTTACCGTCGGCAAGAGCGATGCGGGCAAGGGCTTCGTCCACTATTATTTCCCCCGTCCCGGCCAGAAAACCCCCGAACCGAAGATGAGCCGCGTGGTGGCCTACAAGCCATGGTCCTGGACCCTGGTGGTGGGCGTGTACATGGATGATATCGATGCGGCCTTCCGCCAGTCGCTGCTCACCTCGCTGGGCGTGCTGGTACTGGTATGCGGCTTGCTGGCGGCCGTCGTCGTCGTGATCAACCGCAGCCTGCGCCATGCGCTGGGCGGCGATCCCGAGTATGCGGCCGACGTGGCGGAAAAGATCGCGAATAACGATTTGAGCGGCGTCGTGCGCACGCATGCCAATGACCGCCACAGCGTGCTGTACGCGATGAAAACCATGCAGACCAACCTGGTCGATGCGATCAGCGAAATCCGCCACAGCGCCGAGACGATCGCCACGGCATCGAGCGAGATTGCCAGCGGCAATATGGACTTGTCGGCGCGCACGGAAATGCAAGCCAGTTCGCTGGAAGAAACGGCCGCCTCGATGGAGGAATTGACGTCGACCGTGACGCAGAACGCGGGCAACGCCGTGCAGGCGAATGAACTGGCGCAGTCCGCTTCCGCCGTGGCGCGCCAGGGCGGCGCCGTGGTGGCGCAAGTGATCGGCACCATGGATACCATCAACGCTTCGTCGCGCAAGATCGTCGACATCATCGGCGTCATCGACGGCATCGCCTTCCAGACGAATATCCTGGCCTTGAACGCGGCCGTGGAAGCGGCGCGCGCGGGCGAACAGGGACGCGGCTTTGCCGTCGTGGCGTCGGAAGTGCGCAACCTGGCGCAACGCTCGGCCGGCGCGGCGAAGGAAATCAAGGAGCTGATCGGCGCTTCTGTTGACAGCATCGCGGCCGGCAGTACCCTCGTCGCACAGGCGGGCACGACCATGGACCAGGTGGTCGCTTCCGTCTCGCGCGTGACCGACATCATGGCCGACATCACGGCCGCCTCGCACGAGCAAAGCACGGGCATCGGCCATGTCAACCAGGCAATCACGGAGATGGATAGCGTGACGCAGCAAAATGCGGCACTGGTGGAAGAGGCGGCGGCAGCGGCGTCGAGCATGCAAGACCAGGCGGCCGTGCTGGCGCAACTGGTGGCGCGCTTCAAGCTGTCGGCGCAGGAATCGGGGACGGCGCCGCGCCTGGCGGCAAGCTCGGCTGGCGCGCCACGCGTCGTGGCGAAAAAGCCGCTGCGCAGCCTGGCGGCGCGCTAGGGGTTTCGTTCAGGACTTACTGGGCTGGCGCCGCCGCTTGCGGCGCCGGTTCGAATTCCAGCTTGTCATCGACGACTACGAATTGCCCGATCGGCTGGCCCAGGTCGGCTTTCGGGTCGTTTTCCATTTCCGTCAGCTCATTGCAGGTATTCGTTTCCGCCTGCCACAGCTGCTTGCCCATGCGGATATGCCATATGCCGTCGCCGGCCGCAAACAGCTCGACGGTGATGTCGGCCGGCGCATCCGTCGACAGGGTATGCAGGCGCTGGCATTGCGGCAAATTGGTCGCCATCAGCTGCACTTCCACCGTATCTTGCCAAAAATAACGTTGCTGGCGGCGCACGGTCAGGGAATGGTCTTGCCCATCGAACATGTAGATGGCGAAGTCCTGGACACAGCCTGACAGCAGGACGGACAGCGTGACGATCAGGAGTTTGCGCATGGTCGGCTTTCTTTGTTTGTGCTCTGGAATGTGGGGATGCCTGCGTGACGGCGCGAGTGGGCGCTTGCCTCGCTTGGGCGCCGTCTTGTTTTTCGCTTACGTGGCATTATATCCATGCATATCAGTTGCGGCGCGACAATAGTGATGCGGAGGCCGCCTGCCCTACTTATCTACCTGGAAAGACCACGATGATCGACCTGTATTACTGGACCACGCCCAACGGGCACAAAGTGACGATGTTCCTGGAAGAAGCGGGCATCCCCTACAACATTATTCCCGTGCATATCGGCAAGGGCGAACAGTTCCAGCCCGAGTTTCTCGCCATCGCGCCGAACAACCGCATCCCCGCCATCGTCGACCAGGCGCCGGCAGATGGCGGCGCACCGCTGTCCCTGTTCGAGTCGGGCGCCATTTTGCAATACCTGGCCGAGAAAAGCGGGCAATTCCTGCCGGACGACGTGCGGGGACGCGCCGAAGTCATGCAGTGGCTGTTCTGGCAAATGGGCGGCCTTGGCCCCATGGCCGGGCAAAACCACCATTTCGTGCAATATGCGCCGGAACCCATCGAATACGCCATCACGCGCTACGTGAATGAAACGAACCGGCTGTACGGCGTGCTGAACAAGCGCCTGGCGGACCGTACATTCGTGGCCGGCGACAACTATTCCATCGCCGACATGGCGATCTACCCGTGGATCGTGCCGCACGCCCGCCAGCGCCAAAAGCTGGAAGATTTCCCGCACCTGGCGCGCTGGTTCGCGGCCATCGCCGCCCGTCCCGCCACCGTGCGCGCTTATGCGCGGGCGGCCGAAATCAATGTGCAGCCCACCGTCAGCGGCGACGCGAAAAGCGTGCTGTTCGGACAGACGGCGAAGACGGTGGCGTGATCGACGGTCAGTTTCCCCGGTAAGTGGAAAAACCGAAAGGACTGAGCAGCAAGGGAATGTGATAGTGCTGGTCGGTCTTTTCCACGTGAAATTGCACGGGGATTTCCGGGAAAAAAGTTTCCTGTTTCAGGCGCGCATAGTGCTCGCCTGTCTTAAACACGATGCGGTAATCGCCCGCCTGCATGGGCATATCGGCCGGATACATGGCCGCGATGCGCCCCTGCGCATTCGTCACGGCGCTGCTCAATTGCTTCCAGTCATCTCCCTTCTTGTGCTCCAGGGTCACCGTCACGCCCGCCGTCGGCTGGCCGCTTTGCAGGTCGAGGATGTGCACGCTCAAGGGATTGGCGGCGGCCAGGGCCGTGCTGGACAGGCTGGCGAAGGCCAGGGCGGCGGTGATTTTTTTCAGACAAGTCATCGTTGTTACTTTCAAGGTGGGGGGGAATCGAGTTCAGGGAGGGCGGCCAGCGCCGCCTGGGCGCAGGCACGGTCTTGCAGGGCGCCACCGCCACCGGCGACGCCGATGGCGCCAACCACCTGCCCCTGTGCCATCAATGGCAAGCCGCCGCCCAGCAGCAACAGCTCCGGCACGGTGGTCAAATTGCTCATGTCCGGATTGTTGCGGGCCGCCGCGGCCAGCGTGTAAGTGTCGCTTTTGGTGGACAAGGCCGTGTACGCCTTGCGCCGGCTGGCTTCCGTGTTGTGCGGCCCGACGCCGTCGGCGCGCTGCACGGCGACGACATTCCCGCCATGGTCCAGTATGGTGACGACGATATGCCGGCCCTGCGCCTGGCACGCGGCCATGGCCGCGCTGGCCAGCTTGTTGGCCGCCGCCAGCGACAGGTCATTGATGCTGCGCAATTGCGCGTGGGCGGGACTGGCCAGCAGGCACAGCAGGGTACTGCCGGATAACAGGGTTTTCATGTGGCGTCCAGGGAATCAAGTGACGCCAGTATGGCCAGGCTTGCCCTACGGGAAGATGATCGCCGCATGACATTTTTATCATCCGCGGCGGCGTGCGTGCGGCGTAAAATGGTTTCATATTCCCATTAGAAAGCCGCCATGCGCATCCTGGTCATTGAAGACGAACCGAAGACGGGCGACTACCTGTTGCGCGGCCTGGCCGAGTCCGGTTTCACGGTGAGCCTGGCGCGCAACGGCCGCGACGGCCTGCACATGGCCGGCAGCGAGGCGCCCGATCTGATCGTGCTCGACGTCATGCTGCCCATCATGGATGGCTGGCAAGTCTTGCGCGCGCTGCGGCTGCAGGAGGGCGGCGCCGATGTGCCCGTGATTTTCCTCACGGCGCGCGACGAGGTGCAGGACCGCGTGAAAGGGCTGGAACTGGGCGCCGACGATTACCTGGTGAAACCGTTTGCCTTTGCCGAACTGGTGGCGCGCATCCGCACCCTGTTGCGCCGGGGCCCGCCGCGCGAAGACGACGTGATCCGCATCGGCGACATGGAAATCGATGTGATGAAACGCAAGGTCAGCCGGCAAGGCCAGCGCATCACCCTGACGGCCAAGGAATTCGGCTTGCTGCACCTGCTGGCGCGGCGCCAGGGCGAAGTGCTGTCGCGCTCCATCATCGCCTCGCAAGTGTGGGACATCAATTTCGAGAGCGACACCAACGTCATCGATGCGGCCATCCGCCGCCTGCGCAGCAAGCTCGACGACCCCTTCGAACCCAAGCTGATCCACACCTTGCGGGGCATGGGCTATGTCTGCGAATTGCGCGCGCCGACCGTACCCGACAACGGCGCCAGCGCATGAAATTCTCGCAACTGCGCCGCTCGCTGACCCTGCGCGTCACGCTCGTGTTCGTGTTGATCGTGGCGCTCGTGTCGGCCGGGCTGGGCATGCATCTGTACCGTTCATTTGTGGCGGAAATCGAGCGCCGCGACGACTTTTTATTGCTGGGAAAACTGCGGCAAATCCAGCAACTGCTGGGCAATGCGGGCACCCTGGACATCATCCGCGAACGGCCCCAGTATTTCCGCGACACCATGAGCGGGCAAGAGAATTCCCTGGTGCGCATCGTGCGCGCCGATGGCACGCGTTTGATCGATGTCAACCCGCACGGCGAGACAGTGGCGCATGCTGTTCCCGTGGCCGTCGATGTCCCCGTGACGGCGGGTGACATCGTCAGCTGGATCAGCCGCGACGGCTATCCGGCCAGGGTCGTGGCGGCCAGCGCGCGCATCGGCGATCCCGCGCAGATGGCCGACATTTCCGTCGCCCGGGTCTATGGCGATCGCACGGCCATGTTTGCCGCCTACCGCTGGCAGATCGTCGTATCGGTGGCCGTCAGCGCGCTGGTGGCGGCCTTGCTGGCCAGCGTGATGTTGTTGCGGGGATTGCGGCCGCTGCGCAATATCGCCGCGCATGCGGCCCTCGTACGGCCGGGCAAGCTGGAGCAGCAACTCGATGCGCGCGGGGCACCGACGGAGCTCTTGCCCTTGATCCAGGCGCTGAACGCCATGTTGGCGCGGCTGCAGGAAGGCTATGCGCGGCTGTCGCAGTTTTCCGCCGATCTCGCGCATGAATTCCGCACGCCCGTCACCAATCTGCTGGGGCAAAGCCAGGTGATGCTGGCCCGCCCCCGCAGTGCGCACGAGTATGAACAGCTGGTGTCGTCGAATGTGGAAGAGCTGGAGCGGCTGTCGCGCATGATCGACAGCATGCTGTTCCTGGCACGGGCGCAGCAGGATGAAATGGTGCTCGTCAAGCAAGTCTTGCCCGTGCAGGACGAGTTTTTAAGGCTGGCTGATTTCTTTGAAGGCTTGGCCGAAGAGCGCGAGCTGGCGCTGGCTTGCCACGGCAGCGGCGCGGTGACGGCCGAGCCGCAACTGCTGCGCCGCGCGCTGGGCAATTTGCTGTCGAACGCCATCCGCCATGCGGCGCCCGGCAGCACGATACTGCTGCGTTCGCACGCGACGAACGAGGGTGTGGAATTGAGCGTGAGCAACCTCGGTCCCGCCATCCCCGCGCGCCACCTGCCGCACCTGTTCGAGCGCTTCTACCGCGCCGATCCGGCCCGTAGCGATTCGGCCGCTTCCACAGGCTTAGGGTTGGCCATCGTCACGGCCATCATGCAGTTGCATGGCGGCAGCGCGAGCGTGGCGTCCGACGCGGCCGCCACGACGTTTACCCTTGTTTTCCCCGTTGAGAACGCCTGATAAAACCGTAGCGAGCACAAGAGAGGTTCGGCTCCCCCGAGGCAGTGAGCATCGGAGGCGGCAAATCGCGATGCGCAGCAGCTTTGCTCAGGTGTTCTACCCCATTTCCACCAAAAACTCATGCATGCCCGTATGCGGCAACTGCGCGCAGGCGGGCGCAAAGTGCGGCAATTGCCCCCACAGCAGTGGGTTGCCGACGATGTACACATGGTGTTGCGCGCGCGTCAGGGCCACGTTGAGCAGGTTCGGCGTAGCCGCCGCCCATTGCGCGGCGCCGGCCGTGCTGTCGTCGGCGCCGAGGACCAGCATCACCACGCTTTGTTCCTTGCCCTGGAAGGTGTGCACGGTGCCCACCATCTGGCTGCTCCACTGGCGCAATTCACGCGCCGTCGGCGCCTTGCCATAGCCGAGGCGGCGGTCCCAGTCCATATCGACGATGCGCGAACGCAATTCGTTGCGCACGGCCTTGAACGGCGTGATCACATACATGTCCGGCAGCTTGCCGTCGCGGCGGTACAGCTTCAACAGTACTTCCAGCACGAAATCGAGCTGCACGGGTACCACCTGCCTGTAGCTGACGGGGCCGACGGCGTCGATCCAGCAGCTGGAGCCACGCGTGAGGCCCCGCGCGCCGGCCGGCGGCGTGCGCTCGGCCAGCCCGTAGACCATCTTGTCTTCGTAGGCGATGCTGTTGGCCAGCGAAAACATCGGTTCCACGCAGCGGCGGTGCACGCGCAGGGGGCTGCCTATCCACAGCGGCTGTGCGCTGCCGGCGCCGACGACGGCGCCATAACGGTTGGCCTTGTCGGCCAGGGTCTGCACGGACACGGACGTTGGCGCATAGCTGCCATCGCGCGTGTGCGGCGACAGGGCGGATAAGGTTTGCACGAGGCGGCCCGGCACCGTGAACACGGGTTCGATCTGCAGCGGGTCGCCCACGACGACAGCGCGCTTGGCGCGCCACAGGCTGCCCAGCGCCGCTTGCGGCACGGCCTGGCCCGCTTCATCGATGAACAGCCAGCCCAGCGATTCGGGACCCATGCCCTGGAACTGGCGCGCGAACGAGGCAAACGTGGTCGACACGACGGGCACCACCATGAACAGGCTGTGCCACACCATGGCGATGTGCGACTGGTCGTAGGCGCGCTTGTTTTTCAGCAATTTGGAAACGGCCAGCAAGTTGCCGCCGAAGCCGGGTCCGCCCTTCTTCGCCACCTCGGCCAGCCACGCCTCGTGCAGGGCCAGGGCCTTGGCGAACAGGCGCGAGCGCAGGCGCGCCAGGGCCGGTTCATGCCACAGGCCGCCAATTTGCAGGGCGTCGCCGTCCAGCTCGTCCAGGGTGGCCGGCGCGAGGATGGTGGGGAAGCGCATGCGCGCGCGGCGCAGCAGTTCCGTGCTGTCATCCCATTCGCGCTGGCGCGACTGCGCCGTGCGCAGGGCGATGTGCAAGCTGTTGCGGGCGCGCTCGCAGCGCGGCTCCAGTTCGCCTTTCAGCAGCAGCTTGATGGCGGACACGTCGCGCGCGGCCTGGCGTTGCGCTTCGGCGTTGGCCACGACGGCATCCTTGTAGGCGCGCGCCGGGGCCGTGCGGAACAGGCGGGCAAAGAAACCGGGCTGCGTCAGCGCCACCAGGCGTTCCTCTTCCAGCAAATCCTTCTTGCTGGCGAGCAAGGTGTCCTGCTGCGCCAGCGCGCCTGACAGGGCGCCGTTGGCCGCATCCATTTCTTGTTCCGCGGCAATCAGCGCGTGCTGGCTGGCCTCGATGAAATCGGCTTCCGTGCACGTGCCCACGGCTTGCCACAGGGCAGCATATTGGGCGTGCTCGGCCAGGGCCTTTTCCACCACGTGTTCCGTCTCGCGAAATTCGCGCGCGGCCTGGGCGAAGCTCACGCCCTGGTAGCTGGCCAGCCACTGGCGGATATTCTGCGCGTTCGGCGTCTTGCGCGCCGTGCTCTTGTCCCAGTCGTCGTCATAGAAATTGCTGACGAAGCGGCGGCGGTTCGCGCTGTTGCCCAGCGCACAGGACATCAAACCCCAGGGCGCTTCCGCCTCGCCCAAGGCGCGGTTGGCGCCATTGCCGTCCGCCACGACCCGGCGCGCCACGCTTTCAAAGTAGCGCGTGCGCGCCCATTCCTTGCCCAGTTGCTTGGGTTTAGGTAAATCGCCGGAAATGTTTTCCACGGCCGCATTGTTCGACGAGGCGACGACCATTTCAAAGCCCGTCAGTTCCGGGCGCAAGCGGGCAATCGTGATGGGGTCGCGCACGCCTTCGAAGGCGACGGCCACCTTGCCGATGAAGGCGTCGCCGGCGCGGTCCAGGCAAGACAGCACGGCGGCGCGGCGCACGATGTTGTCAGCGAACAATTCACGCGACAAGGTCGTCTTCCCCGTGCCGGGCGGGCCATTGACGGAAAAGATGCCCCGTTCGTGCAAGCCCGTGCGCGCGCCATGGATGGCGAACTGCTGCATCAGGCTCATGGCGTAGCTGGCGTCTTCCAGCCAGTGCCCGCGGTTCATGTTGGCCGGATTGAGCATGGCGGCCAGCGCCTGGCGTCCGGCCGGGCTGTACAGGTCGATGCGTTCATCCTGCGCCAGCGGCGTCAAATAGGCGGCGACCGTCGCGGGCAGCTTGCCGCCACGCAAGGCGCGGATGATCTGTTCCAGGTCGTCCAGGTAAAAACTGTTGAGGATATCGATCGAGGGTTCCACCGCGTCGCCGAAGTCCAGCGTGCGGTTCTGGCTGGCCTCCAGCGTATCGGCGTCCGTCGCGGCCACGCGTTTCTTGCGCGTGCGCAATTCCAGCACGGCCAGCGGCTGGCCGGCGGACGGGCGGAAACCGGCCCAGTCCATCAGCAGGTCGGCCAGCGCGGCGATTTCCATGCCGGACAGGGGCGACGAGACATTGCCCGCCTCGTCCGTCACGGGCTGCGGCGCGCGGCTGGCCGCGAAGTTGCGCAGGCTGTCTTGCAGCGCCAGCTGGCTGTCGCTGAAGGCGTCCAGGCTCAGGCCGGACCAGTCCGGCGTGCGGGCACGGCCCAGGGCCCACGGCAAGGTCGACACGGAGACGGGATCGAACTGCGGCTCGCCCAGCGCATTGAGGTTCAGGCGGGCAAAGCAAGAGCGTCCCAGCAGCTCTGTTTTTTCTGTTTCGGCAATGTTTTCCGGGCCGTTGGCCGGCGGACAAGCCTTGTTGATTTCGGCCTTGTCGAACACGCCGAGGAACAGCGAGAAGCCGTCGATCTCGCGGTCGGACGGCACTTGCCATTGCGTGGCGAACTGCGGCGGCAATTGCGCCAGCTGTTCGCGCTGCAGGAGGCGCACGGTGGACGGGTCTTCAACGTCCGTGATTTGATTCAGGTCAAACGGGATAAAGAATTCGATCTTGTGCCAATACTCCAGGATAGCCAGGAGGCGCTGCTGTTCTGCCTGATTCATGATGACCAATATTTTGTAAAGCGAGCGAGGATTGTAAAGCGTATGCGCGGTGCACGTTTTGCACTTTTGTCTATTGCGCGGGCTTTGCCGCAAAAAAAGTGATGATTGCGGACGAAAAAAAGCCAGGCAGCAACTTCCTGCCTGGCTTTCCCGTGGTGAGGATGTTGCTATTGGTTAAAACTCTTCCCATTCGCTCTCGGCGCCGGCATTGCTGCGGCGTGCCGGCGCGGCCGCCACGGCCTTGCGCGCGGGCGCGGGCCGGGTTGCGGGAGGCGCGATTTTTGCCGCCGCTGGTGCCGCTGCGGTGCGTACCGGCGTCAACTTGGGTGCGCTGGCGACATGGTTGCCGGTTTTAAAGAATCCCACCACGTGGGCCAGCTCGCCCGCCTGTTCCTGCATGCTTTGCGAAGCGGCGGCTGCCTCTTCCACGAGGGCCGCGTTTTGCTGCGTCACTTCATCCATCTGGGCAATGGCCATGTTGATCTGTTCGATGCCGATGGTCTGCTCGTGCGTGGCGGAAGTGATTTCGCCCATGATGTCGGTCACGCGCACGATGCTGTCGACGATGTCGCCCATGGTCTGGCCTGCTTCATTGACGAGGCGCGAACCCGTGTCCACGTTGGCGACGGACGCGGCGATCAGTTCCTTGATTTCCTTGGCGGCCGAGGCCGAACGGTGGGCCAGGTTGCGCACTTCCGTGGCCACGACGGCGAAGCCGCGTCCCTGTTCGCCCGCGCGCGCCGCTTCCACGGCCGCGTTCAAGGCCAGGATGTTGGTCTGGAAGGCGATGCCGTCGATGACGCCGATGATGTCGACGATCTTGCGCGACGATGCATTGATGGTGCCCATGGTGTCGACCACTTGCGAAACGATGCTGCCGCCGCGCACGGCCACTTCCGACGCGCTTTTCGCCAGCTGGTTCGCCTGGCGCGCATTGTCCGCGTTCTGTTTCACGGTCGAGGTCAGTTCTTCCATGGCCGACGCCGTTTCTTCCAGCGAACTGGCTTGCTCTTCCGTGCGTGATGACAGGTCGAGGTTGCCGGCGGCAATTTCGCTCGACGCCGTGGAGATGGCATCCGTGCCATTGCGTACTTGCGCCACCACGCCCAGCAAGCTCGTGTTCATGGCTTTCAGGGCGCCCAGCAGGCGGCCCGTTTCATCGCTGGAATTGACGACGATGTGCGACGACAAGTCGCCCGAGGCCACGGTTTCGGCCACGCTGACGGCCGCATTGATGGGCTGGGTGATCGAGCGCGTGATGATCCAGGCAACGAAGGCGCCCAGCAGCACGGCCACGCTGCCCAGGGCAATCATGGAAGCGCGCGCGCTCGTGCTCAGCGTTTCGGCGTCTGTCGCCGCCTGCGCCGCCTGCTGCGCTTCATAGGCGACCAGGCTGTCGAGCGCGCCCAGCACGATCTTCAGGCTCGGTGCCGCCTGCTGCGTCAAAAAGGCGATCGCCTCTTCCGTCTGGCCCGCATTGCGCAGTTCGATGACCTTGTTGTTCAGCGGCGCACCCGATTTCAGGGCCGCGTCCAGCTCGGCCATCAGCGCCGTTTCCTTGTCCGTCGAAATCTTCTTTTGCAAGGTTTCCTTGGCCGCGCCGTATTTCTTGCGCGCTTCGCCGATCTTGGCCAGTTCCGCCTGCACCAGCGCTTCCGTCGGCGCCACCACAATGCTCGTGATCGCCAAGGTAATGTTGCGCACGTTGTCGCTCATGGTATTGGCGGCCGCCATCTTGACGTTCTTGTCGGCCACGATGTCGTGCGTGCGCGCGCTCAGTTGCCCCATGGAATACAGGCCGACGAGCAAGACGGCCACCAGCAGGCCGAGGACGACAGCAAACCCGATCCCGAGCCGGGTGCCGATTTTGAATTGTGTGAGTGACATGATTGCTTTCGTGTTGCGGAAGTGAAGGAAAACGTCGACAGGCCAGGGCTACGGGTTTATACGTAAGGGCGACCAGCCTGTAATTGTTCCTCAAAATTCCGCACTGCAATACAAAAACTTGTATCAAGTCCCCGAAAAGTTTAAAAATTGGTAGCAAATTAAATAAGTTGTCGTGTGGAAACAACGAGCGCGGCGCCGGATGCGGACTCAGCTTTCCGGAAACACGTGCGTGGCCAGGAAGTCGATGAAGGCGCGCAGTTTCGGCGTCAGGTGGCGGCTGCTGGGCCACAGGATGCGAAAGGTCCCGTCGTGCCGGCGGTGCGCGTCCAGCACCGGCTGCAAGCGGCCGCTAGCGAGCGCCGCGCGCACGGCAAAGTCGGGCAGGGCGGCGATGCCCAGGCCGCTTTCGGCAAAGTGCAGCAGGGTCTCGACATTGTTGCAGTTCAGTAGCGCCGGCAAGCCGGCCGCGTGCAAGGCGGGCCATTCGGCCAAAGGCCAGGCCTCGACCTTGCCGCTGCTGGGAAACTTGTACAGCAAACAAGTGTGCTGCGCCAGGTCGGCGGGCAGCTCCGGCGTGCCGTGCTGCGCCAGATAGCCGGGCGCGGCCACCAGCTGCAGCTGGAACTGGCCCAGCTGGCGGCTCATCAAACGGCTGTCGGCGCTTTCGCCCGCGCGCACGACGGCGTCGTAGCCTTCCTCGATGACGTCGACCCGGCGGTCGCTGAAATCGAGGTCGAGCTCCACCAGCGGATAGGCGCGCGCAAACTCGGCCAGCACAGGATTGAGCAGGCTGCCCACTTGCGGCAGGCTGACGCGCAGCCGGCCTCGGGGCGCGCTCTTGCTGCTGGATAATTCCTGCTCGGCCGCCTCGATCTCGCCCAGGATGCGCCGGCAGCGTTCGAGAAACACGGTGCCTTCGCTCGTCAGCGCGATGCTGCGCGTGCTGCGGTGAAACAGGCGCACGTCCAGGCGCGCTTCCAGCCGCGCGATGCTCTTGCCCACGGCCGAGGCGGAAATGCCGAGCACCCGGCCCGCCGCCACGAAGCTGCGCGTTTCGGCTGCTTGCACGAAGGCCGTGAATCCCGCCAGGTTATCCATGTCGTTTCCGTTTCATCACCGTTGATTGCGGATGTCAACGTCCGCACAGACAGAAACTATAGCCTGTTTTTCTTTGATCGCGCCTGGCTTACCTTGGCAGCCTGATCATTTGAAAGGCTCAGCCATGATGTACAACTTCTCTCCCGCGGCCTTGTCCGGCCGCATCGATGCCTTGCTGGACCTTGTTTTGCAGCAGCAGCGCCTGGCGGGCGCCGTGGTGCTCGTGCGCCACCGTGGCCAGGACGTGTATCGCCGCGCGGCCGGCCACCTAGACCGCGAGGCAGGCACGCCCATGATTGAGGACGCCGTCTTCCGCCTGGCGTCCGTCAGCAAACCCATCGTCTCGACGGCCGCGCTGGCGCTGGTGGGGCAGCAGCGCCTGGGCCTGGACGAGCTGGTGGCGCGCTGGCTGCCGTATTTTGCGCCGCGCCAGCCGGACGGCACCGTGGCGGCGATGACCGTGCGCCACTTGCTCACGCACACGGCCGGCCTCGATTACGGCTTTTTCCAGCCGCCGGGCGGCGCGTATGCGCAAGCCGGGGTGTCGGACGGCATGGACGCCTCCCGCATGACCCTGGCAGACAACCTGCGCCGCCTGGCTACCGTGCCGCTCGCGTATGCGCCGGGCGAGCGCTGGGCGTATTCGATCGCCACCGACGTGCTGGGCGCCGTGATCGAAGCGGTGACGGGCTTGCCGCTGGCACATGCCGTGGCACAGTTGGTAACGGCACCGCTGGCCATGCGCGACACGGGTTTCCTGGCCACCGACCCGGCGCGCCTGGCCGTCGCCTATGCGGACCGCGCAGCGGGAGAATCCCGGCCGCGCCGTTTGCTGGACGCGGGCGAAGACCATCTGCCGTTTATCGATGGCATGGCAGGTTTTACCTTGTCGCCGGCGCGTGCCCGCGATGCGCACGCCTACCCGTCCGGCGGCGCCGGCATGGTCGGTTCCGCCCCCGACTTCATGTGCCTGCTGGAAACCTTGCGGCTGGGCGGCGCGCCGCTGTTGCCGCCGGCGCTGGCGCGCCAGATGGGCGAAAGCCAGACGGGTGGCTTCGACTTGCCGTTCTGGCCCGGCCGCGGCTTCGGCCTGGGTTTTACCGTGCTGACGGACCCGCTTGCCGCCGCCACGCCCGAGTCGGCTGGCAGCTGGCGCATGGGCGGCACGTATGGCCACTCGTGGTTTGTTGACCCCGTGCAAGAATTGTCCGTGGTGGCGTTCACGAATACGGCATTGGAGGGCATGGCGGGGCCGTTCGTGACGGAGCTGTGCCAGGCAGTGTATGGCGTGGAGCAGGGGCAATGACCCGCCCGCATCCCATCGTCTTCCTCGCGTTGGGCCTGTTCGGCGTGTATTGCATCGAGTTTGGCGTGGTGGGTATCTTGCCGCTGATCATGCGGCGTTATGCCGTGACGGCCGCGCAGGCGGGCTCGCTGGTGAGCCTGTTCGCCCTGGTGATCGCCGTGGGCGGCCCCTTCCTCGTGCTGCTGGCCGCGCGCTGGCGCCGCAAGAACGTGCTGATCGTTTCCCTGCTCGTGTTCGCGCTGGCCAGCGCGGCGTCCGCCTATGCGCCCCGCTTCGAACTGCTGCTGGCGCTGCGCATCGTGCCGGCCCTGTTCCACCCCGTGTATTTCTCGCTGGCCATGGTGGCGGCCGCCGCCCTGTATCCGCCACGCGAGGCGGCGCGGGCCGGCGCGCATGCGTTCACGGGCACCAGCATGGGCATGGTGCTGGGCATCCCGCTCACCACCTGGATCGCCGCGCAGTATGGCTATGAGGCATCGTTCCTTGCCTGCGCCCTCGTCAACGCGCTGGCCGCGCTGGGCTTGTATTGCTTCTTGCCGGACACGCCGCGCGAGGCGCCGATGGCGTATGGCCGCCAGCTGGCCGTGCTGCGCAAACCCGCCCTGTGGCTCGCGATTGCCGCCGCCGTGCTGGTGTTTGCCGCCATGTTTGCCGTGTATGCGTATGCGGCCGCTTACCTGCAGCAGGTGGCGGGCTTGTCGGCGCGCCAGACGGGGCTGGCGCTGGTGGTGTTTGGCGTGGGCGGCGTGGTGGGCAATCTGTTCGCGGGGCGCCAGCTGGGCACGCATGTGCTGCGCACGGTCGTGCTGCAGCCACTGCTGCTGGGGCTGGCGTACTGGCTGCTGTACCGCCATGCGGGAACTGGTCCCGGCTGGGCGGCGCTGGCCGTCTTGCTGCTGTTTTGGGGCGCGGCGCACACGAGTGGGCTGATCGTCACGCAAGTATGGCTCAGCAGCGAAGCGCGCGAGGCGCCCGCGTTCGCCATCGGCGTGTATATCGCCGCCATCAACCTGGGCGTGACGGTGGGCGCGCTGGCGGGCGGCGTGGCCATCGCCCGCTACGGCATGCAGGGGGCGCTGGCTTGCGGCGGGCTGTTCGGTGCGCTGGCGCTGGGCTTGATCTTGCTCAAGGCGTGGCGCTACCGCCCATCGTCAGTCTTGAATATGGTTGGGGATGCGAAACAGTAGATCCGTGTCGCCGATGTCCACGCCCGCTTGCGACAGCAGGGTGCTGGCCTGGCCCCGGTGATGGGTCTGGTGATTGAAGAAATGCATGAGCAGGCTGAAAAATTCGCGCCGGTTCGGCCCCTTGCTGTTGCGGTAATCGAGCAGGTGGTCCAGGTCTTCTTCGCGGATGGAGGCGGCCCAGTCGACGATGAGCCGGTCCAGCCATTGCCGGTGCGCGTGCATGGCGGCAAAATCCTCGGCCGCGAACAGCGGGTGCGTGAGCGACGCGGGCGGCGTGATGGCGCGGATGGGGTCGAGCAGGGGGAAGCCGGCCGGATGCTTCGCATAGCGCTGCAGCCACAGGGTGTCGCCCACCATCACGTGGTTCAGGGTGGCCAGCAGGGAGCCGAAGAAGGCGCCCCGTTCGCGGCTGAGCTCTTCGGGCGGCAGGCTGGCCGCCGCCGCGTAGACCTTGGCATTCATCCACTGGTTGTAATCGGCCATCAGGCAAAGGTGGGCGCGACGGCTCATGCTGGACTCCTTCAGTGGATGAATGACTATGTTAAACGGATTTCAGGAACGCCCGTATGCCGGCGAGCAACATTTCAATGGCCATCGCCGTCAGGATCAAGCCCATCAGGCGCTCGAACGCCGTCATGACCCTTGGACCGAGCGCCCGTTGCAAGCGTTCCGCGCACAGGAAGACGGCCAGCCAGACGGCGGCTACGGCCGTCAAGCCCGCCACGTGGGCGATGACGTCGTTCATTTCATGCGAGGAAAACAGCAAGACGGTCGCCAGGGCCGACGGGCCGGCCAGCGCGGGGATGGCCAGCGGCACGATGAACGGTTCGCCGCCCATCTCGTGGTCGCTATTGCCGGCGTTGGGCTGCGGAAACACCATGCGCATGGCGATCAGGAACAGGATCACGCCGCCGCCGATGCGCAGGGCCACTTCCGACAATTGCAAGGCGTTCAAGAAATGGCGGCCGAAGAACATAAACAGCAGCAAGATGCCGAAGGCGATCATGCACTCGCGCACCACGACTTTCCAGCGCCGCTCGACCGGCACACGCTTGAGGGCATTGACGAACAGGGAAACGTTGCCGAACGGATCGGTGACGAGCAAGAGCAGGATAAAAGTCTGGAAGAAATTCTGTGTCATGGTGGTGTGATTGAGGTCAACACCGCTGCCAGGATGGGCGCGGTGCGATAAGGCTTGCGATGATAACAAGAGCGGCGGCTATCGCCCATGATTATTGATGCATAGCAGCATTTTTTTTACGCAGCGATGACTTTTGCCTGGTAAAACGCGGTGGGCGTGGTGCCGAAGTGCTTCCTGAACATGGCGGTGAACGCACTTTGGCTCGTGTAGCCATTGTCCATGGCCACGTCGATGACCTTGCTGCCGTGCGCCAATTGTTCCAGCGCCCGCAGCAAGCGCGCCTGCTGGCGCCACTGGCCAAAGCGCATGCCCGTCTGTTTCTGGAACAAGCGGTGCAGGCTGCGCTCGGTGATCGCCAATTCCTGCGCCCAGTGCGCCACCGTCTGCTGTTCGCCCGGCTGCTCCATCAGCCGCGCGCAAATGCCGCGCAGGCGCGCATCGATGGGCAGCGGCAGGTACAGGGGCAGCACGGGCAGGCTGTCGAGCTCGTGCAACAGCAATTGCAGCAGATGCCAGTCGCGGCTGCCTTCCGCGAAATCGGGCGCGATGTCGACGGCCGCCACGATCAGTTGCCGCAGCAGGGGGCTGATGTCGAGCACGCAACTGTGGCGCGGCAGCAATGGCGAGCTGGCGCAATCGATGAAGACGGTGCGCATTTTCACGGCGCCGCTCATGCGCACCTGGTGCGCGATGCCGGGCTGCAGCCACACGCCGCGCGTGGGCGGCACCACCCAGCGCCCGCCCTGCGCTTCGATGGTCATCACGCCTTCGATGGCGTACAGCAATTGCGCATGCGTGTGGCGGTGCACGGAAATCACGTGGCCATGCGCATAGTCGACGGCCAGCGCCATGGCGCGCGCCGTGACGGGCAGCAATTCCTGAAAGGCGGCGGAGGAACAATCCATGAAAGAGGGTCAGTTTTGCGATAGGTGTGGACATCTTAGCGCGAGAAGGCGCGGCGCGCCTGCGGCATGATGGTTCCCCGTAACTATTCCTGGAGTGACACATGCCCGTGCGCGCCTATCTGTACCCGTTCCTGGCCATGCTGCTGTGGGCCGGCAACGTCGTCGTCTCGAAACTGGCCGCGTCCAGCATCGCCCCCACGGCCATCACTTTTTACCGCCTGGTGCTGGTCTTGCTGGTGATGACGCCGTTTATCGCCCGTCCCCTGTGGCGCAACCGCGCCGCCCTGCGCCGCCAGTGGTGGCAGCTGGCCCTGTGCGGCGTGATGTCGATGGCCCTGTTCCAGAGCCTGTCCTACCGCGCCGCCGAATCGACGACGGCGACGAATATGGCCATTGTCACGGCGTTGGCGCCCCTGATGACGGCCCTGCTCAGCGTGCTGCTGCTGGGCGAACGCCTGACGCTGGGCATGGCGGCCGGCGGCGTGCTGTCGTTTGGCGGCTTGCTGTACCTGGTGGGGCGCGGCGACGTGCTGGCCTTGCTGCAGCAGGGCGTGCATGCGGGCGATGCGCTGATGCTGCTGGCTTGCTTGGTCTTTGCTTTGTACGGCGTGCTGCTGCGCCGCTGGCGTTTATCGATTCCCGCCTGGCAAGCCATTTATTGCCAGGCGCTGGCGGCGCTGGCGTGCATGCTGCCGCTGTTTCTGATGTTGCCGCCCGGCAGCGCCAGGCTGGACGCCACCACCTTGCCCCTGATCGGCTATGCGGGCATCGGTTCGTCCATCGTGCTGTCCTACCTGTGGATAGAAGGCGTGAAACTGCTGGGGCCGAACCGCTGCAGCATTTACGTCAACCTGCTGCCTTTGCTGACGGCTTTGCTGGCCATCGTCTGGTTGCACGAAAGCATGCATGTGTACCACCTGGTCGGCGGCGGGATTTCGCTGCTGGGCGTGCTGCTGGCGCAGACGGTGCAGCGGCCCCTGTGGCGCCAGCGTCCTCGCGTGTCCGGTCTTGCCTGAACGGCCATGCATAATGGCGGTTTTTCGGCAGTGGAGTTGACATGCGGCAAACATTTTGGATGAGCACGATGGCGGCGCTGCTGGCGCTGGGAAGTGCGGCGCCGGCGCAGGCGGCGCGTTTCTATGAAGGCGTCCCCATGGCCACCGCCAAGGTTGTCGAGCGCCGCGATGGCGGCGTGGTGCTGGCTTTCCTGCGGGAAAACGGTGAAGTCAACGGCTATTATTGCCAGTGCAAGGGCATCAGCGACAAGCGCATGAACCTGGACAAGTATGGCAAGGCCAGCATCGCGGCCGTGTTCCAGGTCGACCTCGACAGCGAAGGCGAAACGACGTTCGTGCTTAGCCGCAGCGCTGGCAGTGGCACGGCGTATGGTTTGCATGCTTACCGCTACGAATCCAGCGGCGGCAAGATGTTCAAGGTGGTGACCTTGCAGCCCACCCTGGACGCCCTCGTGCGCGGCGCCAAGGTCATGGATGAAGCGCGGGTGCGCGCCGCGCTGGGCCGTTTGCAGCTGATCGACTACAGCATCGATTACGCGCCCACGGGCGTGGCCGAATTCGACGCCATCGAGCATGGCCATGGCACCCTGGTCGGCTATTTCAATATCGATGGCGAGTTATTGCCCGGCAAGCCGGCCGATAAGCCCGCATTTGCCTATAAAAAGACTTTCCAGGAGAAGGATGGTCATTTCCTCACGGTCACCTATCTACTGGGCAAGGGCTGGCAAGGGGGGCGCGCGCCCAGTTATCACGCCAAGTGGATCACCTGGGAAACGCAGCCGCAGCATTTTGCCGCCAGCCAGGATGGCTTGTTTATCGAATATGACGTGAATTGCTGCGTGGGCAGCGTGTTTGCCCGCGGCCAGTATGCGCACGGCAAGCGTACCGGCGTATGGCACTACGAAGAGCCGAACACCATCCGCTCGTCTGGCGCCTTTGTCGACGACAAAGCGGAAGGACCATGGACGTATGAAAGCGGCGATGAAACGACGACGGGACAGATGCTCAAGGGCAAGCGCACGGGCCGTTGGGAAGTGAGCCCTGGCGTGGCCGAATGGCGCGAAGCGGACATGCACAGCTTCACCGGTTACGACCATTTCGTGAAAGATCGCCTGGACGGCCCCAGCGAGCGCCGCATCGATGGTGTGGTGCAATGGCAGGGCAACTATGTGAACGGCAAGAAGCAGGGCCAGTGGGTCGAACCTGGCGGTGGCGGCCGTTATGTCGACGACGTCAAGCAGGGGCCGTGGAAGAAGGCGACGCCGGACGGCGGCTGGCAAGTGCTGACCATGCTCGATGGCAAACCGGAAGGCAAGCTGGAACAATACGGGGCCGATGGCCAGCTGGAACTGGTCGAACATTACCGCCTGGGCAAGCTGGAGGGGCCGATGGAGAGTTTTTATCCGGATGGCAAGCGGCGCTACCAGGGGGCGTTTGTCGACGGCGAGCGCGATGGCGCGGAAACCCTGTTTTATCCCGATGGCGAATTGCCGCAATTTCACCGCAACTGGCAGCAGGGCGTGTTGCATGGCGTCAACCTCGAGAATTTCCAGAACGGAAAACCGAAGCAGATCGGCGCCTACGACATGGGCAGGAAAACGGGCCGCTTCCAGTATTTCCGCGACGATGGCCAGCTGATCGAAGAAACCATGTATTAACTTGCTGACTAGCATAAATGGCATTCCGCCGCGACCGCGCACGACAGCGGAATGCCAGTTCTGCGCAAAAAACATCATCCACTTGTTACAAATCGTGAAAATCCATGCTGGATGTTGCTACTGGTAATCTTTCCCTGTATCTTGCAGTCAGGAAATTAAAAGTACGGGAAACCTCAACCTCGTTGCCCTGTATTGCACTCCTGACGATATGCGCGGGCCGCCTTCCCCCCTGCTGCCGCACACGCCGTATCGACCTGTCCTGAACAATTCACGTGACCCGCCCATCTGGCGTTTGCCGCTATCTCGTCCGGCATGCGCAGGCATGGTTGCGCCCTTACCAAGGAAACTGCATGTTGTCGAACATAACAATAAAAATGCGCCTGATCGCCACCATGAGTGTGCTGGGCTTGCTGATCGCCGTACTGGGCATCATGAGTATCATCAGCCTGAAATCGGCCAACAACAGCCTCAACGAGGTCTACAGCAATCAGCTGGCATCGACGCAAGCGATCGGCGAATCGCAAATTGCCCTGGGCCGCGCCCGCTTCACGATGGACCGCGTGATGGTGCACCCGGATGCGCCGGATGCCAAGGAGACCCTGGCCCGCGCGGAACAATTCCTGGAAGCGTCCAACAAGGCCTGGAAGGTGTACCTGGGCTTGCCGCAAAGCGCGGACGAAAAGCGCCTGTCCGACGATATGGACAAGAAGCGCAGCGACTACATGAACAATGGCGTGCTGGCCATGAGCAAGGCTTTGCGTGAGGGTAACATCGAGCAAGCGGACGGCATGATGATGAAGGGGCTGACGCCGCTGTACCGCACCCTGGACCAGGCTGCCGAAACATTGACGCAATACCAAGCCACTTCGGCCGCCGCGATGTATGCGGAAAGCCAGTCCAGCTACCACACGCAGGTGACCATGGCCATCGGCGGCATGATCGTCGGCGCCTTGCTGACCATCATTTCCAGCATCCTGCTGCTGCGTGCCATCTTTGGCCCGCTGGACCAGGCCTTGCGCCATTTCGGCGCCATTTCCGACGGTAACCTGGCCAACGACATCGTCATCACGCGCCACGACGAGATGGGCGCCTTGCTGACGGGCTTGCAGAAAATGCAGGAACGCCTGTCGAGCACCGTGCGCGGCGTGCGCGACGGCAGCGGCGCCATCGCCACGGCCAGCAATGAAATCGCCTCGGGCAACCTGGATCTGTCGAGCCGCACGGAGCAGCAAGCGTCGAGCCTGGAAGAAACGGCATCCTCGCTGGAAGAGCTGACTTCGACCGTCAAGCAGAATTCCGACAATGCGCGCCAGGCGAACCAGCTGGCCGTCTCTGCATCGGACGTGGCCGTCAAGGGCGGCGCACTGGTGGCGCAGGTGGTCGATACCATGGGCACCATCAGCGAATCGTCGAAAAAGATCGCCGACATCATCGGCGTGATCGATGGCATCGCCTTCCAGACGAATATCCTGGCCCTGAACGCGGCCGTGGAAGCGGCCCGTGCCGGCGAGCAAGGCCGTGGCTTTGCCGTCGTCGCCACGGAAGTGCGCAACCTGGCGCACCGCTCGGCCAGCGCCGCCAAGGATATTAAAGTGCTCATCGAAGCGTCGGTGCAGAACGTGGGCGCCGGCAGCGCGCTCGTCAGCCAGACGGGCACGACGATGGATGAAATCGTCTCCAGCATCCGCCGCGTGACGGACATCATGGGCGAAATCAGCGCCGCCGGCCGCGAGCAGGAACTGGGCATTGGCCAGATCAATCAAGCTGTGGCGGAAATGGATACCGTGACGCAACAGAATGCGGCGCTGGTGGAAGAAGCGGCGGCGGCCTCGGAATCGATGCAGGAGCAGGCGGCGGCGCTGGCCGAAATGGTCAGCATTTTCAAGCTTGACGCCAACCATAGCGGCCCGGCAGCGGCCAAGCCTGCCTTGCGCAAGCCTGTCGTGTCCGCCGCCAGCACGGCCTTGAAACGCCCGGCGCTGCGCCTGGCGCCGGCCGGTGCCGCTGCCGCACCGGCCGCTGCCGCCAAACCACGTCCGGCCAAGCCTGCCGCGGATAACAGCGGCGAGTGGGAAGAGTTTTAACAACACCTAAAAACCTACTGCGCGTCGCAATTTGCGGCTTGCGATGCTCACTGTGCTCTAGCACAGTTGCGCTTCTCAGCCACAACTTGCTGCCGCTCGCTACGGTTTTTAGGCGTTGTTGATTCTAGATTATTGTTGCTCCAGGGCCACCTTGCTGCCCTGTTCCTGCAAGCGCGCCGCCTCGGCCAGGGCCTGGGCGCGCGCTTCCTCTGCCGCCTGTTCCGCTTTCTCCAGTGCATCATGGCGCGCTTGCAGCGCCGCGCGGGCGCGCACGAAGACGATCTTGATGGCCGCCATCACGGGCACGGACAGGAAGATGCCCACCACGCCCCCCAGCTGGTCGCCGGCCAGCAAGCCGACGATCACCATCAGCGGGCTCACTTCCACGCCTTCGCTCATCAAGTATGGGTTGACCACGTAATCCTGGAACAAGCGGTAGGCGGCGATAAAGCCGATCAGCCAGAACACGTGCTCGAAACCGCTGAAACCGGCCACGACCACGGCGATGACGGCGGCCGCCAGCGGGCCGGCAAACGGAATGAATTCCAGCAAGGCGGCCGCGCCGGCCAGCAGCAGGCTGTACGGCACGCCCATCAGGGAAAAGGCGATGCTGTAGGACACAAAGGTGGCGATCGACAACAGCAGCAGGGCGCGCACATAGCGCGACAGCAAGATGTCGAGGTCGTCGATGATGGCGCCCCACAACTTCTTGTTGGGACGGTTCAGCAGGGACAGCAAGCCGTCGCGCATGTCCGGGCCTTCCTTGATCAGCAAAAAGCTCAGCACGGGCACCAGCACCAGATAGATCAGGTTGCTGGCCGCATGCATGACGGTCAAGCCCAGTTCCTTCGCCAGCGGCATGGCTTGTCCCGTACCGCTGCTCAGCTGCGTTTGCATGAACGACAGCAGGCGCGCGCGCAACGGTTCCATGAATTCCGGCAAAGGAATCCGCTCGGCAAAATTATTGCCCTTGAGCAGGGTCGGCAATTGCGCGCTGAGTTTGCTGGCTTCTTCCTCGATGCGGGCGCCGAAGATGGAGCCCAGTATTGCCACCAGCAAGATCACCACGAGGAAGACGATGCCGATGGCAGCCGTACGCGGCAAGCGCTTCGGGCCATGGCGCTCCAGCAGGCCGATCAGCGGATACACGAGGTAGCTGAAGAAAATGGCAAAGACCACGACGATCAGGGTCGACGAGACCTTGTAGGTAAGAAAGAGCAGGAAGGCGATGAGGAAAGCCGTCCACACCATCTTGGCAACGCGCAAGTTAAAACCGAACATATGAATTCCTTAGGGCAGGATGCGACGCAAGCGTGACTGGCTTGAAGGGCAGGGTGGGCAAGGCAGGGATCGGGCCGCGCCGCACGGCCGGAAATCATACCGCAAAATGCCAAAATGCCATGCTCTTGTGCGTAATGGCAATGCTTTTCCCATTCTTCCCCCGCTTATTGGGTCCGCCAGCTGGCGACGGTGATGAAGACGCCGTCGTCTTTGTCGGGCTCGCGCAAGGTCACCGTATAGCGGCCGCTCGTATCGCTGCCCGTGAACACGACCTTGTCGTCATGGCCTTTTACTTGCGCACCCTTGGCCAGTTTGGCGTAGGTGTTGAGCACCCAGTGGAAATCGGCATAGCTGCGCAGGGTGATGTCGGCATCGGGCAGGGGCTCGTCGCCCGCCTCGGTTGCTTCCGTTTGTGTGCGCATGGGCAAAGCGGCCAGGCCCGCCGGCGCGATGAGTTTGCCGGCGCTGGAACTGCTGCTCAATTCCGCATTCGGCAGCAGCAGGTGCAGCAAGCTGGCGGGAAAGCCGGGCGGCACGTCGCGCGCTTCCCAGCCGGGCTGGCCGGGGCGGGTCGTGATGTATTCCACCGCAGCAATGCTTTGCCGCCGTTCCGGCGCGGCCTGTGCCAGCATGGCCGGGAGTTGCCGCGCCCACACGAGCAGCGGCGCGGCCATCTCGTCCTCTGCGCCCGGCGGCAGGAACACCGTCAGCACGGCGTGCGTGGACGGCAGGCAGGCTGGAGCGGCGTCGCCGATGGCGGCCCGGCAATGGCCGTTGACGAGGCCCAGGGCCAGCAGCTTGCGTTGCGGATCGAACAGCATGGCGGCGCGCCATGCACCGCGCGTGCTGGCATCGATGGAGGCCAGCACGGAGCGTCCGTCGGGCAGCATGGTGCGCGTGATGTCGTCGAGCGACTGCATGCTGTCGAGCACCTGGCGCGCGATCAGGGTGTTGCCCTGCGTATAGCTGCCGCGCGCGTAGCCGAGCAGTTTCAAGACGTCGGCGCGGATTTCGGGATGCGCGCTCAGGCGCAGCGGCGGCGACGGCACGGGCACGGTGGCGGCCACGAAGGCGGCATCCTCGGCAGGAATGGCTTGCGCCATGCTGGCAAGCGGCAGGCACAGGGCGGCGCACAGCGACAGCATGCAGAAAATGGTGTTTCCTGGGGTATTCAATGGCTATCCTTGTCGAGACGCCATGCCGGAGGGCTTGCCGGCATGCGCGGGCCGCGATCTTAGCATTTCAGGAATGAATCTCTTTCTGCTAAGCTTGGCTATTGAATCACTGTCCCCCGTTGTCATGGCCCAAATCACTATTTCCTGCAGTATTCCCGTCGACGATGAGGCAGTGACCGAGTTCCTGCACAAATATCTGGGCCGCTCGCGCATCGGCACGGCCAAACTGTTGCGCATGGGCGAGAAGGGCTGTTTCTATACGGGCTCCTTGTATACGGACGAGCACGCCAAGGTGAGCCGTTTGATCCGCCGCATGCTGGCCTTCTTCGAGAGCAAGGATATCCCCTTGACCATCCTCAAGATCGGCCCCCAGGACAGCTGGTATGCAGTGGACCCCGAGCGGCGCGATCCCTGGAAGATTGCGCCGCAAGCCTTGCTGGCGCTGCTCGATGCGGTGCCGGACGGTGGCGCTCAGGCGGCGTTGAGCACGTAGCGGTTCTTGCCGCTTTTCTTGGCCTGGTATAAGGATTCATCGGCGCGCCGGTAGCTGTGCGACAAGTCGGCTTCCTTGATCAGTTCCGCCATGCCGATGCTGACGGATACCTTGCGTTCCGGCACGAAAGCCGCCTCGACGCTGTCGACCAGCTGCGCGGCAAAGGCGCAGGCGGCGTTCTTTTCACCTAGGTAAATGACGGCAAACTCCTCGCCGCCCAGGCGGCCGCACAGGTGCTCGCCCGACAGTTCACCGATCACCTCGGCGATCTTTTTCAGCACCTCGTCGCCCACGTCATGGCCGTACACGTCGTTGATCTGCTTGAAGTCGTCGATGTCGATCATCAGGAAATACGCGGGCGTATGCGCCGTGCGCTGCAAGGTACGGGCGCTTTGCGTGAACATGCGCCGGTTGTTGAGCCCCGTCAAGCCATCCTTGTAGGCCATGGTCGCCAGCTCGCGCTGGGCGCGGTAGTTGTTGATGCGCAAGACGAGAAAATAGATATTCAGCGCCAGGCCGATGATCACGCTGATGGTGACGGCCAGTACGGGCCAATGCTGGTCGGCCTGGCCCGCATGCACGGGAAATTGCCCCAGTCCCAGGATGGCCCACACGCACAGCGATACGCCCAGGTAATACGCGATGCCGCTGAAGATGGGCGCCGTCGTCAGGGTGATCATCACGCCCAGCGGCAAGACCCAGAAAGCGGGATCTTCCGTGCCCAGCATCAGCACGCGAAAGCTGAAAGCGATGAACAGCACGCTGATGGTGCCGCTGGCGATGATGGCTTGCAAGGACTTCGCATACACGGTCAGCAGCAGCCCGACCAGCATGCCCGTCAAGCCCAGCGCCGCCTGCGCATGATCGAGCGAAGCGCGCGGCAAGGTCAGGCTGAACGTGACCAGCCAGCAAGCCAGGCCAAACGTCAGGATGGCTATCGAAATGAAATGCAGTTCCTTGAAAAAGCGCTGCTGCTGCTCCCGTTCTCCTGAAAAGAACAGGTAATAGAAGGCAGGAGACAGGCTGCGCGAAGTGAACATTGCATTTGTCCAGGCAGACAACACGCCTTGCGGCAGGGACGCCTCCCGGCAACGGCAGGCGGCATGGCGCGCGCACAAAATTAGTTGCGCTCAGGAACTAGTGTACTGGTTTCTTGGGGGCCGTGGGGAGAGTGGCGAGGAAAACGGCTGACACTGTCCTGCCGCCGCCACAGTGGCATATGGCGGCGGCAGTGTGGGTCGTCACAGGTCGCGCGCCAGCACTTGGCCGATCAAGTCCTTGCCAAAGCTGTGATGCGCCTCTTCCTCGACCAGCTGGAAGCCGGCCTTGTCGTAGATGCGGCGCGCATCGGTGAGGATGCTGTTGGTCCACAACACCATTTTCGTATAGCCGACCTGGCGGCTGAAGCGCAGGCACTCGTCGACCAGGCGGCTGCCGATGCCCAGGCCGCGCGCGCAGGGATCGACATACAGCAGGCGCAGCTTGGCCGTCGTGTCGTCCTGGCGCACGATGAAGACCGAACCGATCACCTTGCCGTCCTTCTCGGCGATCCAGCAGCGTTCGCGGGCCGGGTCGAATTCCCGCACGAACTTGGCGAGGATGTCGGCAACGAGCGCCTCGTATTCATTGTTCCAGCCATTTTCCTGCGCATACAGCACGGCTTGCCGGTGGATGATCCAGCCCATGTCGCCCGGCTGCGGATTGCGCAGGAGATAGCTGGGCGATGGTTCCCCCAGCAAACCCTGGATTTGCTCCATGGCAGCGACCAGCTCCTGCTGTGCCGTCGGCGGCAAACGTTCCAGCATGGCGGCCACTTCGCGCCGCGAGGCGTCGACCAGGGGCGCGAGGGTGCGCTGTCCCTGCCCGGTCAGCTGCAATCGGGCCGCGCGCGCATCCGTGGGCGAGCGCGTCTTGGCGATCAGCCCCTGCTTTTCGAACCCGGCAATGACCCGGCTCAGATAGCCCGCGTTCAAGCCCAGCTCGCGGCACAGGTCCGCGCTGGTCAGCTGCTCCCGGTGCGCCAATTCATACAGGATGCGCACTTCCGTCAGAGAAAATGCGCTATCCAGCAAGTGCTCATGCAGCACGCCAATCTGGCGCGTATAGAAACGGTTGAAACGACGCACGATCTCCGTGCGTTCGCCGAGTTGATCCGCCTGCATGTGACACCTCCATTTACTTGCTTATGGCAGATTATTGCTTGCTTAAAGCAAGTATGTCAATAGGGCGGCAAGATTCTGACAGGCATAAAAAAAGCGGCCCTGAAGAGGGCCGCCTTGGCAGTCACGCAAACCAGGGAAGCTGGCTTATGTCGGGTGACACCAATCCTGAAAAATCAGCCCTTGATTTCAAACGCATTTTTCAAGTTCTTCGTCACGACCGGGTTCGGAATTTGACACAGAACGTGAAAAAATCCGTCATATGTGACATCAAAACTGAAAAAATCCGATTGACCGTTCTCTGGGATGAACAACTCTCACAGGCGACGAATGTGACAGGAAACGAATCCTGACATATGAAAACTGGGGTAAATTCGTAGCAATTGTTATTGCTAAAGGCGTCACCTTCGTCAAGAATGTATTTTTCTTAGAGGAAAGATTGCCAAATGATCAGTACACAATCTGGTGATGACGAAAAAAGTGCCGAATCGCAGAAATTGTTTGAGTGCGTGACACGCGGGGCTTTTCTAGATGGAATCATGTCACCATTGTCGCGTGAATTGGCGGAGCGATTCAACGTGCTCACCACGGACATTGACATGACTTTTGCCTGGGCTTGCACTTCAATGGATTGGATTTGTCCGGCCTGCCTTAGGGGAAAACGCGATATTGCCCGGTTAACTGAAAAAGGCAAGCTAATGTGTCGACTCGTGGAGCATCATGATCATATGGCTGATCTGGTGGAGGCCGAGTTCGAACGTCAATGCAAAGCGCACAGCAAGATCGTCGCGGATGAATTTGGCAAGAGATTTGCCAAACGGGCCTCGCAAATGGTGGCCGCCTATGACAACACTATTATTTGCGATGACTGCAACACTGCTGATCCTAAGGCAAAACGGGACGTTGGCACGCATATGGATTTCTCGTACTCGCCACAGGAAATCAGTCAGTTTGTCAAAGCCAGGCCGAACGTTCCGCACGAGATCGATCGTGAACAAGCAAAACGAATCTGGTTGGAACAGGCCGAAACGTTCAAACTCAGGCTCGTGATCGTTGCACGAATCGCTTCTATCGCAGCTACGAATAACCACTGGTATCAGGAGGTTCCAAGGTTCCAACGTGCAGAGCAGATCTATGCAAATGCTGAGAATCTTGCCAGACACTATGGGTCACTCGCTTCTCTCTACGAATTGGCCGGGGACAAACGACGCCCACCGGTGGATGCGAGCGCCTGGCGCAAGACCATACATCAGCCGCCACGCAGGGCGCCACAATCGGAAGACCTCGACTACATCGCGAAGGTTTCGTCTGCAACGTCATGGAGCAAAGTGGAACAGACGTGGCAGTGTCCGTGCTGCCGGCGTACGAAGTTCCACTCGGTACGCTTGTCCAACAAGAACAAGTGGGTATTCAATATCTTCACGCCGTCGTTTTATGGGCCTACAGAACGCTACGGCACCAAGAATGTTGTTGTCTGCCAAGACTGCTCATCCTTGGCTACAGCGATTGGTCGGGAAGCATGCTTGGCACTAGGAATCACGAATGAAAGCGCTTACGCAAAATTCCTAAAGCCGGAGGAGTTGGCAATGGTGGTACTGTCGCATCCACATCGACAACACAACGTCGATAATGATCGAGCAGACGAACTCGTGATGCTTCTTATCGAACGAATAAATCAGCTGTCTCCTCCAAAAAGCGTTGGGGTAGATTGACCAGCGATGATCGCGCTAGACTAGGGCACACAACCGAGATGCTGTTGGGGAGCAGTGCAATTGAACTGTAATCTGGGTAACGCTTTGGTGTATTTTCAAGTATCGATAAAGCGTCTCACGACTGATACCAGCTTACGAGTGAGCATGGCTTTCTTTTCGCCAGTACCGGCACGGTGGCACAGTTTAAGAACCAGCTCATCTATCATTGCCTTCTTGCTGTCCCGATGTGCCAAGGTATTCGTCCATTGTGATCTCACCGTTTGCCCAACGGAGAGCTTGCTGCCAATGTTCTTCGCTGATCTTACCTCCTGAAAGCTCTACATTTGCTCGCGCAAAGTCGAGCGCTTCATGGCGCTCGCGTTCTTTTGCACTCATTCCTCTCCGTTGGATGTTTTTCTGTTTTTTCTCTTCCTCGTAGGCCTGGATGCCGGCTTCGTATTGCTCAAGCCGATGCTGGAATATGGAAGAATTTTTTTCTATGGCGAGCCGTAGGTCCTCGCGCTCTTTGGCAGTAGTGACATACTCATGAGCATGGTCGAAGACGTCTGCCAATGTGGCAGTGCCTTCAATGAAGCGGTCCAATAACGCTTCTTTTTCAGGGTTCGGAACACCGCCTTCCTGGGCAAGGTGTGCGCGCATTTGAGCGACACGCAGGGTACGTTCTTCTTTAATTGTGGTCATCAGCTTCTCTTTTCTCGTTAGCGTCCTATGCTTCGATTATCAACACATACTTCGTGATTGCGATCAGCGCGTGCGTGAATACGATACTGTCACCCTTCGAAAGGTCATGTCGGACGATTGTGGATATCGATGCGTAGCTCAGCGACAGGCTGAGTGTCGATATGTCGTAAGAGCGCATTTGACGAATTGGTAGCTCCAAAATCGCGTAACGTACGCAACACGTCGGTCAAATTGCGGCTGCATTGCTCGGCGAATATTTCCATACGAGCTATCTGACCAATGAGTTCGTCATATTCAATTGCTCTGTGCATGGCGGCCTGAATTGTTCTGATTTTTTCTGGATCGCAGCCGACATACCGAAACACTCGTCGCTTGCCTTGTTGCGCGGGGGAATATACGTAGAAATATTTACGTTCCCGCCAGTATCCCTTTCCATGAATTAGTCCTTGACGCTCCAATTCGGCCAACGTGGTTTCTAATGTTTGATAGATATCATGGGCGTTTGCTATCGCTGTTGAAAGTTCAGAGGCGAGCTTCTTCAGTTGCTTAAGTGATTTTCGAGAAGTCAAGGCAATCTCATTGGTTGGTATGCTCAAAGGAACGCTCTATGATTGACATCAGCATGTGTGAAATCACGTGCCTAAGTCAGTCGACAGCGGAGTAGCGGCATCAAAGTCATCTCTTCTGAAGAAGTATTGCCGTCCGCCGTCGATTTTTGGCCCAGTTATCGGCAATACTGAAGTGCATTTAAGTAGCGCCGTCGTTGACGTACCCTGGAGCTGAGCAAGTTCGTGGGCGGAAATGTATGTCAGCCTAAACCTGAGCAGACTTGCTAGCGAAATGCGTCGCGTTGCGTGTCCATTTTTTGAAATTACGTCTGCGTCGATGTAATTTCTAGAAACAAGTTCATACACGACTTGCTCCTTCAAGCCGAGACGTTCCGATGCCTTCGAAACGGAAATCCATTCGACTGTCGCCGCACGGACCTCTGTAATCCAATTGCGAAGCGCAGTTGCGCTGAAAGTTAGGTCGCTCAGCCTGCAATTTTCTCGTGCGAAAAACGGGACTTCTCGACGCTTTAGTGCCTTGATCAATTCGCTAATTTCTAGAGAGGATACGCGCCAGAATTGAAGGACATGGGCTAGTGTGACCGTGTCGCCTGTTGGTTGAGTGATCAAGGCTGTGTGTCGGATTTTATTCATGAAGCCTTCGACATCGGCGCGTTGGAAATGCCAGCGATTGCTAATTCTGAAATCAGGTTTGGCATCTGCCAGGATAGCGCCGTGCGCGACAAGTTGTCGCAGGCGAGTTCGCTTTAGTCCTAGTATCCGCGCGACGGTGCGAAGGTCCAGATATTCCTCTGGAGCAGGGATTAGGCGGGTAAGCAGATCTTTGTCGACCGTGATGATATTCCTGGCGGAATCTGGATTAAATTGATTCGCTGGAAACCGATCCAGATGAATCATTTTTCTGAGGCGCTTGCTACTCATGCCCGCTGCCCGTGCAACTCGCGCAAGACCTTGATGACGATGATTCTTGATCGTTCTTTCGCTGAAAAGGCGGTGCCGCCCACAAAGTTCGCCACGCCAGTGTTCAAGTAGGAAGAGCTCGAACGCGTCCCGCATGAATTGAAATGCTTGGTCCTTAAGGTCTTGATAAAGGACATGATATAAGGAACCGAAAACCCGACGAACACTTGCATCCAGCGGTGCTGCTTCGACAAATCGCTCAAGGCAGTGCCAAAAGGTTGCAGGCCAATTCGATAAGAGTGCAGACGTTCCACCTACAAGGCTGGATGCGACTTTGATGTCTTCAAGTTCACGGATCTGTCCTGGGTGGCGGAGTGTTGGCCCTTCAATGAATCGCCCTACGTAGCAAATCAAACGTACCAACTGAGATGTGGTTAGCTGGGCAGCCGATTCGCCTAGATCTAATACGGTTGTCCCCGATAAAGACTCTTCCAATGCACGATTGATCAGTACCCCGTGACGTGTTGCCGTTGGCATTTCATGTGTAAAGCTGGCGCCACATTCGCATTTCCCATTCAATATTGCCTGAGGTTTTTGATAGGCGCGACATCTGGGACAGAATTGCAGAAGTTGAACGCTATGTATATTGCAATTGGTTGCCACCTTCAAGCGCCAAAAGGGTCTAAACCATGCGGCCTCATTGATGCAGAATGGGCACCAGCGTCTATGCACGTGAGTGAAATCTTCTGGTTTGAGTCCGAAGAGCTCCACCGGGATTTCGATTCGAGGGTCTGCGGGCCCAGAAAAGCGTGGAAGTGCCAAGCCACCTAAGGCTTCTTCTAGAAGTCGGTTGTGAGATTGTTCACCTCTGTCCAGGACGCTCCAGAGTTCGCGGCGATGGTAACCGTTGGCAATGGCCAATCTCTCTATATAGTCTGTTAAGGGTTCTGTTGGAACGGGTAAAGGGCGCAATGGAAGTGGCCTCATCTCAGCCTCCGTTGCGACGCTCCAGAGCCCATTTCTCCCATCTGGAAAGGCTCGGCCAGGCGATCAAGCGGTCGAAAAATGAATTCCGAGTGAAAAGGATTGAGTTGCCCAATACCGGACGGCCATATCGAAGCTGTAAATGCCGAACCGAGCGTATCCGGCGTAATAGATGTGTTCCCTTGATTAACGGCATGTTCATATGCACTTACGAGGAGCTGTTTAACATACGCAATACGTCCATCGGTCGCAAATTGCAATCTCAAGCCGAGCTCGCGCCACCCGTATGGTCTTGGATCGAGCGGCAATGGTAGTGCATTTGCCAATGATGCGAAAAGCTCTAGGCTGTTGTCTTCATTCGAATCAATCCCAGCTGGTTGTACTGATAAAGAAAGGCGATGTGCAAATCGACGGCGCAATTGCTCGTTGACTTGCAGTAGAGATTGCATTCGAGGGAGGCCAAGCAGTGTAACGGGAAGTCCGAGTGCATCCATGAAGGATTTCAGCCAGTCGCCGACGAAGTATTGGGAATGTGCCCGGCCGCGATCCTGAATGTGCTGGGCTTCATCAAATAGCATCATCTCGACGCTACAGCCGCGTGCGATCTTCACGGCACGGGCGGTCTTGACTGAGACGGTTCCTCGCTCTGGATCTGGATCACCGAGTTTGGCCAAGACGGCTTCCACTGTGCCAGCAATGGTCGCTGCCGGCGGAATACTGACGAACAGTACCGGAATGACATCTCGCTCAGGAAGCGTTTTCATTGGGTAGCGCTCAGTGAATAGCCTTGATAGACTAGATTTACCAGTGCCGCTCTCGCCCAGAACAAGGAGGCTTTGTGCAATGCCGGTAGCTCGATATAGCTTCAGATTCGCCTCAACCTGATCGAAAGCCTTCTGAAAGGCTGGAAACATTAAGTAAGCGTCTTGCAATTGCTTAACTGCATCGTAGAAGGGCAGCGTCATTGATTGCTCCCACAGCCAGTATCTTGGATCGGTTGAAAGAAGTTGTACTTGATCGGCGGAATGTCTGTGTCCGCCGACCCCGTATCCGGCTTAGAACGCGTCTTTGGCTTTGTGTTACTAACGCCATGCTCATCATTGGAAGGTGATTGAGCGAGCCCACCAGTGAGTGATTCTTGGGGCTTGCTACTGCTCATGCCGAGAATGGTCGCGGCCTTTCTCCGGTCCTTTTGCTTCCGACTGTTCATAAGCGACTCCACAGTTTCGATAATGTCCTGTCTGGCTTGTTGGAGTGCCACCGGATCAGTTTGGCTGGCTCCCTTTTCGTGTATGACTGCGCGCATCAACTCGTTTTGCAGGCTAGTCAGGCCCTTTGTATATTCCTGATTTAGCGCGAGGACTCGCAAGGGCTGTTCGCTGTCTGGTCCCCACACCCGAATACTACTGAGGTCCTCGTTGTTATACATGACGCGCACTTTGATTCCGGCACCGTGAGAATTAAGGATCGAGGCGAGAGCATCGCCGTTATATCGATTACCGAACAGCGTAATGCCGTCGCGGCGCAGTGACCGCTCCTTTATGTGGCCGATTCGTTCCTCCAGGACGTTGACGCTGGAAGGTAGCTCAAGCACTCGATGTTTGAGGCTGGCATGCCACCGTGCCCAAGGCGTTTCATGCATGCCGCGATGCACCACTTGCGCATAGTCGTCCAAGATCCATTTCTCGAAGATTTGATTAAATTCTGCAAGGGTAAGAACCGCGTGCTTGGTTGGATCATAGTCGCCGCGTAAATGCCACCGTGCCAGGCTTGTGCCTGGGAGCTGATGTGCGAAAAAATAGTTGATCGTTTTTAAGTACCGCTCCACAGTTCCTTTGAAGCGTGGCTGATGCTTGGGACAAAATTGAATTGCCAAACCGAGATCTAACGCAACGCTGTCTAGATCTCCCGAGTAGAACTCCAGTCCGTTGTCGACCACGATCACCTTTGGGACGCCGTGACAGGGCCATGCGTGTTCGATCTTTAGATTAGGCAACGGCCCAGACGCTAGAAGTTTTGGAAGTATCGAGTGGCGTAGTGCACCCATGACCGCAGCAACCGACGGATTCCCGAAACTCAGGTGGTACCCGATGGGCATTCTGCTGAAATGGTCGATCGCCACGGTGAGCGTCGGTCGACCAAGTGGGAGCAAACTTTTTTCATCTATGAGGAAGAGATCGAGAGGCGTGTGGTCAATCTCAACGCGTTCCAGGATTTGTGTGGTTTCTGTAGAAAACTTCGCGAGCAAGAATTTCTTCTCGGCGAGTGCCTTTCCATCCTTTAGTACTGCTTGGTCATAGGCCTCTACCCGGCCCAACATCCGGTAGATGGTTCGCAGGCAAGGGAGTTTGAGTTGCTCAGCCTTTGGAAGGAAATGATTTTCTGAGTTGACCTTCGCTGCCAGCCTTGTGTTGATGCTTTGTCCTGTCGCATGCGGTGATGCTTGGAATGCTTCGTCGATAGCGTCCTGCGCGAGCTGGAGCAGCCTGGAGTTTTGCTTCATATTTTTCGAACCGCGCCGGTCGAATCGTGGAATTAGCGCGCGCGAATCCTTGGATTGTTGAAGGAGGCGGTTCCAGCGATATATTGTCGTAGCGCTAGGCGGATTTTGATCGTTCATTTCCTCTGCGACGTGGTGAATGAGTGGGGTCAAGAGCTCTCTCGTATAGACCACCTTGTCGTCATGACCGAAGATCGCTTGAAGGTAGCGGTACCGGCGTCTGACCTCGCTTTGAACTTGGCTAGATAGCTCGTCCAACGGTCGGGAAAACATCTTGGCGTCATGCGGAACTGTCCTAACGCTGTCGTTGGCCGACGCGGAGATTCGACCCTCTCGATACTCAGATAGAAGGTGATCAAGGTGTTGGATCGAAAGCAGTCCATCGTCGATACGCACCAACAGAACGTCACCGTTTTCCTGTATGCGATCGATCCGAAATGCCGATCCCGACCAGTCAAAAACTGTATTTTTCCGAAATCCGAAACCATTCATGATTGGCCTCCGTCGCGATGTTGAGTTGTGTGTCGTAACTGATTTGCCCATCTAGTGAGCATTGAAGGGCGCCAGCAAGCAGCATGCTGAATGGTTCGATCCCAGTGTCTTGCGTGAGATTGATGGCGGCCTGGATTGCCAGTGGAAAACCAGCACGGTGTCGGTCAACGACTCGCTCTATGGAAGCAGGGGTTGGTGGGGTTCGCGCAGCGCGATGGTAAATCCAGCGTAAATTTGCAAGTCGCGGAGCTAGTCGAATCGTCACTTCCGTGAGTACTTCGAATTGAGAGCTATTGCGTTGCATGTGTTCGTGAATGCAATTAAGCTTGTGCCGGACGTCTTCGTTACCAAGGCTACGGCTCGGTTTGATCTCTACCGTGATGAGTTCGCCGGATCTCAGTTCCAATTCAAAGTCCGGGGTGTAGCGCCGAAGGCGTTCGCCATCGGGGAACTGAATTAGTCTTGGCTGTTCGCGATACTTGGAAATCAACGGTGATGCTTCAAATAAATAGATCGCATCGAGTTCGAGCAATCCTTCGTGGTGGACCATGCGACCATTCTTCCTGCTGGGGAACTTGCCGCGCATGATGCCACCGGATGGGCGCAAAATTTCCCGTGCTCGCTGATGATGTTCTCCATCTGGTGAGCTACCGCACCATCTTCCTCTCCAGAAATGTTGGGACATGACTGTTTCTCCTGGCTGAGCGAAGGTGCAGCGCACCCTCCAGCACCGATTCAGGGTATGGATATGTCTGATTTTTGGCGTATGAACACCCACACCGCGATCTATAGGCGCAGCGAGAAGCAGACGTGTTTAGTTTTGGGGCTTGACGTTGGCAGGGGCTTTGGAGATACTGAAGATGTCCGTCTTGGGTATCGTTCGATGCTCTGGGCCAACGGGGCAAGCCGAAAGGTTTGTCCCGTTCTTACATGGTGGCCTCCTCTCGCCTGCGTCTTTTAATACGACGCAGGGGTTCGGGTTGGCGATCCACAAGTGATCCCTTCAAGTTCAGCGCATCTTGGATTATTTTGATTTGGACAGGATGCAAGGTGTCTAGTTGCTCGCGAAGTCCCTGGATCATCCAGTACATGTCCTGCGGACTATCTAGCGGAAGGGCCAGCTTTCGTTGGGATGCTGTGGCCGCTACGCGTACGTGCGTTTGCTCGCTAGGTGGCAAGCTAAGCGCGGCTATTAGCCTTTCAACAAATTCTTCTGTTGGTGGCCCTTTTGCGCCAATCTCAAGCGCAGAGATATAGCTTTGCTCATATCCCAGCAGCTCGGCAAGCTCAGACTGGCGAATTTGATGCCGAAGACGTAGCTCGTGCAAGATGTGCGAAAACGGGCTCATGTTTCTTGGATCCGGTGGTCTCTTTGCTTAAAACGATAGCTAAGTACCACTGGCCTGTCAAGAGGGGTGATTGTCGTAAGTATTTGAAAAATATAGCTTATTTTGGCCGCCAAAGTATGCCACTTTGGTCTGCTAGTCGCCTATAGACGCCCTAAAATTTACCTTTACTGTTTATAGCATTTTTGGCTTAAAGAAGAGTCAAATTATATTTTTGTGCGGCCTGGCCTCCCTATCTGAAATGTGTTGTTCGAGAACGCCTGGGCCAATCGTTCGTTGGATTCGGGACTTGTCACCCATTAGTCAGGCCGTGAATTTCTCATCAGGACCGCCGCTATTCGCATGAAGTGCCGCCGCCTGTGTTCGTGAGTCACCACCACTTGCTTTCATGGATAGCGAGTTGGCCGATATGTCGGTTTATGCCCCAAAGCGGAAATTGAGCGTAAAGGTCAAAAGCGTTGGTAACTAGACACATAGGTACTATGTAGCTTTTTCGGTGACGAGGAAATCACACTGGCAAGCACCACTTCCAACCTCGGCTTATAAAATCGCCCTATCCTCTATCGCGAAGGCTGTTACCCTCGAAATTTACTTCTAGGAGATATTACAAAAATTGAAATAGAATAGTTCTGATACGAAACTGGCTTGGAGAGCTAAATGGCAAAAAGGTTGACCACGATTATTCAGCAGTTGGTGAACTCTGTCGATCTCGTCGAGTTGACAGAGAGACTTGCCATCCCAATCAAACGTACTGGCAAGACAATCCTTGCGCAGTGTCAATTCCATGAAGATTCCAATCCCTCAATGACCTTCTATGACGGGTCAGGAACAAACCGTCAGCATTATCACTGTTTTGTCTGCAATGCTACCGCCGATCTTTTCAAACTCACTGAAGCCCGTAAGGGGCTGAATTTTGAAGAGGCCGTACTTTGGCTCGCCAAAGAATACGGAATCAAAACTGATGCCTCAATGCCCGCCACGAAGGCAGGTGCCGCACAGAGCAAGGAAACCTCAAAAAGCGGATTTGACCTTGCTGATGAAATCTACAAACAGGCGAATAACAAGATTTTTCTTCATGAATGGCTCCATGATCGGGCGTTTGACCATGCAAACCCGGTCCTTGGGGACCTTGTATATGCCGGTCAAAAAGTCTTGGTGAATCATATTGCCGCCTCTGAGAGTTACGCTGAGGCTCGGGAGCTATTAGGTAAGTTGGAAGACATTGGACTGGTAAAAACGGATAGCCGCTCAGAAGGCCCAAAGCCAAGCGCTTCCGAAGGATATCTCAATCTTGGTCGTCAATTTCGCGATTTCTTCTTTGATTCTCGAATCATCTTTCCAATCAGAGAGAGCAACGGTACTTTAGTCGGTTTCGCAGGCCGAAAGCTCACAAATGAAAGCAAGTCGCCCAAGTACCTCTATACGCCAAACCTTCCCAAGTCTAACGTCCTATATGGTTTCGCAACAGCGGTGCGACTCCTACGAGAGTCACTGAAGCCTGGCGATCAATATGCCACGCTGTATGTCTGCGAAGGGCTAATGGACACGTTGCGCCTTCAAACTCTGGGGCTCCCTGCCGTGGGAATTCTTGGTGCCCAAGTTTCCGAGCAGCAATGCAGACTGATGATGCAGATCGCAAAAGACCTGCCCAACGGATTCTCGTTGCGGCTAGGGGTGTTTCTCGACAGAGATACTGCTGGGCTTAGAGGTGCAGCTAGTCTTCTCCGAAAAATACTTGAGGTGGACCGCGATTTTCGGATTGAGCCCTTGTTTGTTTGGCCAGTTATTCAAGCGGGAGTCGCAGGTGCTGTCATTCCGAAAGACCCAGACGAATTCCTCCGCAGCACTCTTGATGCTCAAGAGGCTTATGCGTCAATAATCGCGTGGCATCATCCTGCAATCGTCGCCATATTGGCGGATGAGCTAGGAATTACTCCAGACGACATATTAATCGATGCGAAGTGGGAACTAATTTCACTCAGTCGACGATTCCAAGCTGTACTTTCTGCCCTGCGACTGGTCGGAGATCTTTGGGAGCGAATCAGCGTACTTCCTGGGCAAACATCCCAAGTAGCGGCAAAGTGGTACAGCGATTTGATCCGCTTCGCCAAGCAACCAGCTGGTGACTCATCCGAGGATAGGTTAATTAGACCTACATCTATCAATGATGAGCATGCAAGACTCAATCTTGCACGCGAACTTGCTGAGTCTGGGATACGGCGTGGCGAGCTCCCTACAGATGTAGCGGCCTGGCGACGCATTGATATGGCGGCCACCACTTTCAATGAGGGCATTAAGGCGCGACTCAAGCAAAAAAAATTCTTTCCAATGGAACCGCTGGACGCAGTATTTGTTTCACGTGGCTTCGGAAAATTGCAACCCAGGGTCAAGACGATTGCCTGTCCGGAGGACCTTATCGCGCAACAATATTTGATGAACGAATTGCTTACGGAGCGATACGATAAGCCAATTGGTGAGTCATTTAGCAGCGCCATACCCGCCGTTCGATTCGAACGAAATACAAATCGGGCCCGCACCACTGGTTACGGTTTCGAAAGTACAGAAGTATTTAGCTTTGCCTATCAGATCGATATGGATGTCCTTGAAGGACGCCAACCTTCAGGCGAATCTGGAATATTCCGCCCGTATTTTGATTGCTGGAAGGACTTTATTGGCTCAGTAACGCGCCAAGGCTCCAAGATGACTCAGGTGTATATGGTACGCCTCGACGTCAAGCGCTATTACGACGAATTGCGTAAATCGGTTGTTCGAAATTCCCTTCGGCTCCCTCTCGACACAGCATTCAAGAGGCTAACAAATGCAACCGACTTCGCCCCTTGGTTTGCACCCTACGGATCGGACGAAAGAATACAAGCTGTACTGGATTGGTTGTTGGATCAGAGTTTTGATACAACGTATTATCACCCTGCGAACGGCGAAACGACACCTTCACCGAGCAACGAAAAAGGCATTCCTCAAGGGCCAGTCTTATCGGCTTGGCTCGCTTCCGTTGCGTTATTCCCCATGGATCGCGCTCTACGTGACTGCGTGGCCAAATTCAATTCATCCGAAGAAACGCGTGCGGGATTCGCACGTTATGTTGACGACATCGTCATACTTGCTGATAGCGCGGAAATCCTTGGTGCCTTGCGAGCCGCTGCTGAAAACGAAGCCCGTTCTTTACAAATTGAATTGGTTTCAAAGGAGGTAGTTGAGCCAATGTCGCCAGAACAGTTTTCTCGCCATCTTACGGACGGACGAGCACTAGCTGCATCTGGACCAATTGGCGAAATTACTCTGCTTCCAGCAGGGGATGGTGACCTTGGTTGGTATTCGCTTGCAGCTGCGCCACCGAAACGGTATGCCGCATTACAGCTACTTAGAGATCACACGCTCTACCACGCAGTTAGCGATCGCCTGTTAGATCAAATAACAACCGCATTGCGCTCAGACGACTTGCGCCCTTCCGAGCTAGGAAAGGCGGCTCGATGGATCTGGTATTGGGCGGCCGACGAGGAGAATGCGCAAACTGCGGATGGACTCTTCCAAAAATACTGGAAGGGCTGGAGCGAGGTAACAGCGGGCGCAACCTGGGTACTTGATCCAAAACAGTGTCCTTGGGATGACCCTGCATTTTATGCATTGGAAGGTTTAGAAAAACTACTTGAATCAGCGCACTGGGGCGAAGAATCCCTTAGTTTCGAAGCAAACCAAAGACGAATTAAACTCATCGCTCGAGTCGCATCGTTGGCGAAAACAGACAAGTTCATTTCGTTATTTGAAGAGTCCACGAGCGCTTTGGCTCCAAGTAGTTGGGGGCTTGGAGTGATGAACCTGCGTAGGATGTTCTGGCAACGTGCCCTTGGTATGCGCTGGAAAGCAGATCGCCTCGCTCCAGGAAATGCTGATTCCGCTGACCTACCGCTCATGCAGCTCGAAAGTGAAATTAGTCATTTCCGAATCTCATTGCGACGAGCTCAAATTACCGATGCAGAAACCTGTAAACGGGCGCCACCGGTTTCAAGCGCTCAAAGTGGCCAGGATGACAAGGACAAGAACGACCTACGGGACGCCCTACTTTGGCTTCACGACGCTTTTGTACGGCTGGGCTCTGATTCATCACTTTCAGTAATTGAGAAAGGCAAGACTCCTCCAGATCCCTTGCTCGAGACCTCCCCTGAAATTGACGAGCTGTTAGCTCGCGCTAAGCAATCAGGAGAGTCCGAGCTCACAATAGACTTCCTGACAATTTTGGAGGCACTGTGTCCCAAGAGCGAAAGCGCAGCAAGAATCGGCGAAGTGCATAGCCGAAAGGACCTGCTACAAATAGCGTTAGCAACATTCGTCTCTATTACTCCCCGAAATCGAGTAGCAGACTTGTTGGCGGTGCGGGAGCATCTTCTACCCCTTGGGGACCCATCAAAAATTAGATTGATGGTACCTGCACTACCGGGCGTTCCGACATCCGAAATCTTGGCACTTCTAGTTCCGTCAGATACCGAGATGACAAGCCCAGTAGAGACCATCGAATGGTTTTCTGTGAAATCCGAAAGCTCAAATGAAGAGCAAGAGCAAATAGAGTTCGCCCCGCCAATTCTTCTGATGGCGTCCCCTGGCGCAGAACCACTGAGAGTTAAACTGGGCTGGACTCCATCTAGCCAATTGGACGTAAATTCTGCATCTGCACCCTGGGATCAAGATTGTCCTGCCAATGTATTAGTAAAACCAAGTGTGCCTCCGTCGTCAAACTCACAATTACGGTGGGTCGCCGATGTATTTGACGCAATTGCACGTCTTAACCACTACCAGGATAGTCTCAACAAAGGGACCGAGTATGTCGCCACGTGGGCGAACCTAGCCATCAACCATTGGTTCCAGTATGCTGGCGACGAACGAATCAAAGTAACACTAATTTGTAGTCCAGTACTTAGAGAAAAGGTGAGCGGGATTGCATATGTCCGAGACGGATCACGTGGACTAAAGAGTTATGACATCCCAAAAGAGAATGGTGCGTACTGGAGAGTTGGCGTTACTCTAACTGACGCACTCGGATTTGTGGACGAACTGGATCGGTTCTCCGCTTTGGAAATACCCACTAATGATGCTACGGACTCTTATGCGCCTGATCGCCACTTACTGCGAAATGTGCTCCGGAAATTGAGAGGGCACTACAGCAGGGGAGAATACCTGCCACGACGGGCAAACAAACCTCACATGCCGGCAACGCTGGAACGCTCGTTGCAGTTACTTAGAAACTACCCTGAGACCGACGACGTTGTTTCTGGGATTGCATATGTACTTGCATGCGAGATGGAAACAAGGACGATGAGTCGCCGATTTGCGACAGCTCCGGATCTCAATCTCCCCGGTGCCCTTCCTGACATTCTGCATCGAATTTCACGCGACGTTAGCAGCAGAATGCCGCTAGGTTGGGCACAGTACCTTCCGCCTTCAAGTGGACCGCAACAAGCACCAGTTTGGCGAGCTGCACCGTCAGCCTGGAATCATCTATTGACTCGAATCGAGGGAGCCACTGATCCAAAGGATATTAGCTGGGATGCCTATATCTATGGCTTGCGAGTGCTTGTTATAACGGAGTGGCTTCGCGCATTAGCCTTTGAACTTGAAAGTGACGGAATTCACGGAAAATGGACACTTTCTAGAAATCCAGAAATCGAGTCTCGATGGGAAATCGAAAGTGCTGTATGTTGCAACGATTCATCTGAGTATTCATATGCTGCCTTAGTTCTCCGATTCACCGACGCGATGCGCGAGGGCCGTTCCCAGGCGGCTTTCGAATTCGTCACGCCACTTGGATGGCTAATTATTGTCGCGGGCCGTCTTGGATTCCTCGATGATGAATACCGCACATCATTTGTGGATTGGAGCACTCTCGATGAAAACCGAATTAGGAAAATTGCACAATTCTTATCACTAGGAGCATCCGTAAGTATCGAAGGAAATGATACTGAAGTTGAGAACTGGCCTTTTGAGCATTTTGAGGTCGAGCCTACCAATTCCTTTAATTTCAAAGAGCTCGTGGAAACACTTGAAATGCTCGATAGGAAATGCGGCTTACGCGTTTCCAATGCCACCGCCGCCTGGAGATTCGAACCAAGGGAAAAGCAATTTACTGACGAAAAGGGAGAAACATGGTCATTCCCAGCCTGGCGAATCGCAATAACGGACGGCGCCGCGCCAGAGGAAATTCCGGCCAATGGCCGTATCCTTCGTAAATGGACAGAGACACGAAATCTGGACGGAGCGTTAGTCTCGATATCGGCTCGGGGCAAACGCCTTGCTACGCTTCTGGGTAGTCAAGAGTTTGAAGTGGGTTCCGAAAAAATCCGCGTTGAACACACGTCAAGCGACCAAGCTGAGATTGAACGCGATCTCATACCTGTCGCGACTGCGCAGGAATCCCTCTCAGGCCAAAGGATTGATGCGTCCATCCCGCAAGAACCAAAGGCTCAAAGCACGAAAACTGAAAGCGAAGGTGAAGAGACAGAGACCAGAGCCGCGCCTCAAAAGACTGTCAACGAGATTCGCGCTCGCCTGGGTAGTCTCCAAACAACCTGCTGGATGAGACGAAACAGTCGAAGCGAGGGGCATATTCGAATAGCGATCATGCAATGGAATGTCGCCGACAGTTATCGGCATCCAATCTATGACATCGCATTACCAACGTTCGTTCAAGAAAAAGAATTCGGCAACTTCACGGCGAAAGCGAAACAAGCAGCGAAGTTTTCTAAAGACTCTGAGTACATCGAAAGCTGGACTGAAGTCGCGCAGTTGCCAAGTTGGGCCGAATTTAGGCGGCAGCGTTTATTGGAGCAGGTCCTGCGCTGCTGCCAGCAGTTCTCCGTGAACTTGCTGGTTCTCCCTGAGTATTCGGTACGCCCAGAGACAATCAAATGGCTTAGGACCAGCTTAAAGGATCGAAGCCTTGATCTCAACATTATTGCCGGTACTTATCGCCTCTTCGGTAACGCGAGTGAGCCCGGCTTTACGGAAGCACACAAAGAAATTCTCGGAATAGAGGACTACTCCAAGCACATACATTCTCGTGGTTCGAAGCCTGACTACAGTTGGGAACGCAGCGCTATATTAACCTTGCTAGCCCCAATTAGATACCAAGACCAGTTCCATGTCGCGTCATTCTCTCGCGCGAAAAAATACGCATCCAATGCCGCTGAGGAGTGCATAAACCCGCGCATGGGTCAATGGGAACCGCTTTTCTCCATCGACAAGTTGCTCAACAATCTTGCGCTGCGGATCTCCACGAGCGATGGAGGGAAGAAAGATATCCCAGCTACCAGGGTTTTAGAACTGATAACTCAATCTAAGAGCTTGCAGTGTATTGCCGAACTTGTATGCTCAGAGCTTTTCCTCCCTATGAGTCCCATAAACTACGGCGGACTTGCGAGTGAGTATCAGAAACTCGTCATACGCTTTGGAGGAAATCTCGATGCAAAAGAAGCAGAGGAAACCGTACTAAGAGACGTTAGGGCGCTGGCAAGTCACTTAGGTATCAGTGTACACCGAGATAGTTTATATCGGCGCACAGTCCTAGTTGTACCAGCGATGTCGACGCGCTCCGCCGATTATTGGTGCTTTGGCCAAGCAGCGATTTTAGCTGGCGGAATCACTACTGTTTTCTGCAATGCCGTCGGGAAAAAGCTGTCAATAGGAGGTAGTTGTTTTATTGGTCGGAAGAGCTGGGAGTTTAGCACCAACATCCCTGGTATCCAGCCGCAAACCCCATATCATGGGTGGTCTAGAGGGATCTTTTATAACTCTAAGGACGACGCACTTGGCGACACTGAGCAAGCCGTAGTAATCGCGGATATTGACCCCGCCAACATGAATGAAGGACGACCACGGCAGCAGGCATTGCCAGTCCCACTTCAGTTAGTCGCTTACCTACCAATTGCTGAAACTATTCAACAAAAGGGGATTCCCGTCCAACCCGGACGTCACCTCAGCCAAGCCGAGCATATTGATTTCGAGAAGTCTCAATTTATGGCAATTACTACACTACTTGAAAGGCTGGAGCAGCGTGGCGTGGCAGGAAGGGTCATTGACCCACAAGTGATAGATCCGACAAAACTTGCCGAACAATTCAGCGGATTACTTGGTGAGTCAACTAAGCCCTTCCTCAACCGCCTGCATCACTGGGAGAAGCATTGGCGCGACCAACCATTTGCTGGCCCACCGCCTGCACTGGTGGATTGGCTTTGGGTTGACTTGACACCAGAACCCCAGACTGACCTTCCCTTAGTGTTCGTCCCTCCTTGGACAGAACAGGACCGGCCAATGAAACAAGAAGACGATTCGGAGAAGACGCCGGATATTGGTAACGCATCAGTCTGAACAAACTTTTTTGTCCACATTTTGGATGCCAGGGGAGGCGTCGGTGCTGTTTCCACACATATTAGACTTTTGATGGCTCAGCAATCATAAGTTCGACGGTAATTGAAGTGAAAAAAGGCTCCACGGAGCCTTTTTTCACTAACTTCGAAATACGGTGGATGTGACACGAATAGTGCAAACTTTCGGCGCATCATCCGGCACGCTAGGCGCGGCCGTAGGCAGCGTGGCGGGCGTGCCGCTGGGCCGCCCTGCGGACCAGCAAAAGCCAAGGCGGTTAGCAGCAAGGCGGCTATGCCGCTTCCGCGCCCTGCGCGGTGTGGTCTGTGGCGACAGCGGCCGCACAACCTGGTGCGACGCGTGTGACCATGCCGGAACGGCTGGGCCAGGCCGCGCGGCGAGGGCACGAGTTGGTGGCCGCCGTCGACGGCGGCACCGGCAGGCGCGCCAGCGGTTGGCATCGAGCGCCGTGGTGACCTGCCGGCGCCGCGCTCTATTCGGTTGTAAGAAACGGAAGATCCGCGCCACCTGGTGCACCGAGCCGGCCGGTTGCCGACGACTTGAACGCCGCCTAGTAGCGGTTTAAAAATGACACAAAACCAAAATCAGAATGAACCGTCACCTTGGATTTTGACTCTCGCCGAATGGGTTCGTGGAGTGCCTGTCAGCGATGAGGCGCTGTACCGTATGCAGCAGTTCAGCTTCATCTATCCAGATGACAAAGGAGTGCTTAAGCTTACTCCAGCTGGGGAGCAGACACTGAAAGAGAATGGCTTGGCGTAAGCTAACGTCAGAGAGAGTCGCTGCACGTTGGGAGGCTCAGCCACTGCCAAGCTTTCATCAACCGTAATACCAGGAAGGATATTCCTCCGTAGCACGCACGCCGGTCTTGAGCCGGCTTTACCGATGAGAGGGTCGGGCGCGGTGCTTGGCTTACGAAAATGGCGTGATGCGCCCCGCTACGGCCGGTAGCCTACTTTAAGGAACAAAAATGGCTTCATTGCCCACTTTGGAAGATGCGGAACGTGCGATCCTCGATGTTTTTGCCGAAAAGGGAACACGTCCAGGAGAGAGCATCAAGGGAATTGTACTAACGGACTTGATGGTTGGAAATCCGGCTCCGTTCCGCGCTGATGATCTCAACGCTGCGCTTGCCTCGATGGCTGAAAAAAGGGTGGATTTTTCAAAAGCTCGCAGGCTGGTACACCCTGACTGAGGACGGCTTCGCGCAAGTCTAAGAAAACTACAACGGTGTACTATCAGCGCTCCTTACGGTCCAAGGAAAACGCCAATAACTCAAACCGGCACACCTGCCGGTTTTTTTACGCCTCGTTATTGGCGTCGCATCAATTTCAACGAACGTCGCATTAATTTCAGAAAGTCACAGCGGCGGCCTACTGGTGTGCGATGAGCGCCACCAGCTGACCGGAGTCCTTGCCGGCATCAGCCGGCAAGGACCGGCCGCCACTTGGTGACAGGAAAAGCCGATCGAGGCGGATTCCCTGTCACCACACACCTTTTTTCATTATCTGTGTCAGCAGTTTTTCACTAACCTGGCACATTTTTCACTTTCCGTGTCACCCGACAGCTTACACGTCGATATTGCCTGCGCGCAGCGCGTTGTTTTCGATGAAGGCGCGGCGTGGTTCCACGTCGTCGCCCATCAAGGTCGTGAAGATTTGATCTGCCGCAATCGCGTCTTCGATCTGCACTTTTAACAAGCGGCGCACGGTCGGGTCCATCGTCGTTTCCCACAGTTGATCCGGGTTCATTTCGCCCAGACCTTTGTAGCGCTGTTTCGAGACGGTGCGTTCGGCTTCGTCGCGCAGCCATTGCATGGCCTGGTGGAAGTCGACCACGGCGATTTCCTTGATGCGCTCGCCTTCGCCGCGGCGCACAAACGCGCCTTCGCCGATCAAGCCTTCGAAGGTGGCGGCGCCGCTGCTCAGCACGGCGTAGTCCGGGCCTTGCACGAAGTCGGCGTCGATGGCCGTCACTTTGACGTTACCGTGGTACATGCGCTCGATGTGCAGTTTGTGTTTTTCCGACAAGTCGTCGGAACGCACATGCACGCGCACGGCGCTGTCGTTGATGGCCGTCTGCAGGGCCAGGGCGGACGTTTCCGCCAGGTCCAGGGTCGACAGGTCCAGCTGCACGCCGGTCATGATGGCCGTCAGGGCGGCGCGGTCGATGACGCGCGTCAGACGCGTCATGATGGTGTTCGACAGGTTGAACTTGCGCACCAGTTCCGTCAGCGTTTCGCCGGAAATGCCTTCCGCGCCTTCGCGCGGCACCAGCACGGCCGTGTTCAGCGCCACGGTCATCATGTAGCTCGCTTCCTCGGCGTCATCTTTCAGATAGCGCTCGTCGCGGCCCGCTTTCACCTTGTACAGCGGCGGTTGGGCGATGTAGATGTGGCCGCGCTCGACCAGTTGCGGCATCTGGCGGTAGAACAGGGTCAGCAGCAGGGTACGGATGTGGGCGCCGTCGACGTCCGCATCGGTCATGATGATGATGCGGTGGTAGCGCAGTTTCTCGACGTTGAATTCGTCCGGTCCGATCGAGGTGCCGAGCGTGGCGATCAGCGTGGTGATCTGCTCCGACGACAGCATTTTTTCGAAACGGGCTTTTTCCACGTTCAAGACTTTACCGCGCAGCGGCAGGATCGCCTGGAACTTGCGGTCGCGCCCTTGTTTTGCCGAGCCACCTGCCGAGTCACCCTCGACGATGTACAGTTCGCACAGGGCGGGGTCTTTTTCCTGGCAGTCGGCCAGCTTGGCCGACAGGCCCAGGCCGTCCATGATGCCTTTGCGGCGCGTCAAGTCGCGGGCCTTGCGGGCCGCTTCGCGGGCGCGCGCCGCTTCGACGATCTTGCCGCAAATGATCTTGGCGTCGTTCGGTTTTTCTTGCAGGTAATCAGCCAGCGTCTTGGCGACGATTTCTTCGACGGGGCCGCGCACTTCCGACGACACCAGCTTGTCTTTCGTCTGCGACGAGAATTTCGGTTCCGGCACTTTCACGGACAGGACGCAGGTCAAGCCTTCGCGCATGTCGTCGCCGTTGATTTCCACTTTCGCCTTCTTGGCGAACTCGTGTTCATCGATGTATTTGTTGATCACGCGCGTCATCGCCGCGCGCAAGCCCGTCAGGTGGGTGCCGCCGTCGCGTTGCGGGATGTTATTCGTGAAGCACAGCACCTGTTCATTGTAGGCATCGTTCCACTGCATCGATACGTCGACCGAGATATTCGTGTTCTGGTCCGACATGCGCTCGCCCGTGGCCTGGAAAATGGTCGGGTGCAAGACCGATTTGGCCTTGTTGATGTATTCGACGAAGCCGCGCGTGCCGCCTTCGAAGGCGAAGACTTCTTCCTTGCCCGTGCGCTGGTCCGACAACTTGATGTTGACGCCATTGTTCAGGAAGGACAGTTCGCGGATGCGCTTGGCCAGGATTTCGTAGTGGAATTCCACGTGCGTGAAGATTTCTTCGTCGGCCCAGAAATGCACGTCGGTGCCGCGCTTGTCCGTTTCGCCGATGACCTTGATCGGCGAGGTGGCGATGTCGCCGACCATGACGATCTGGCGGTCTTGCGGCACGCCGCGCACGAATTCCATGTGATGCACTTTGCCGTCGCGGCGGATGGTCAGTTTCAGTAATTTCGACAGACCATTGACGCAGGACACACCCACGCCATGCAAACCGCCCGATACTTTGTACGAGTTCTGGTCGAACTTGCCGCCCGCGTGCAGTTCGGTCATGACGATTTCCGCCGCCGAACGCTTCGGATCGTGCTTGTCGTCCATTTTCAGGCCGGTTGGCACGCCGCGGCCATTGTCGGTGATCGAGATGGAATTGTCGCTGTGGATGGTGACGTGGATTTCCGTGCAGTGGCCGGCCAGCGATTCATCGATCGAGTTGTCCAGCACTTCGAATACCAGATGGTGCAAGCCGGTGCCGTCCGAGGTGTCGCCAATGTACATGCCCGGGCGTTTGCGTACGGCTTCCAGGCCTTCCAGGATCTGGATGGAGGCGGCGCCGTATTCTTCCGTTTTGGCCTGGATCGGGGTGTCTTGTGGATTCTCGGACATGGACTGCTTTCTCAAATAACGATTGCTGATTGCGGGGCCTGACCCTGTCGGATCAGACCCCAGTTTTGCATTGGGTTACGCTTAAATGCGCATCGGCATGACAACGTACTTGAAGTCCGCGTTGTCAGGGATGGAGATCAGGGCGGACGAGTTCGAGTCGCCCAGCGCGATGTTGACGTATTCGCATTTCAGGTTGTTCAGCACGTCCAGCAGATACGTCACGTTGAAGCCGATGTCGACGGAATCGCCGCCGTAGTCGATTTCCAGCTCTTCGACGGCTTCTTCCTGGTCCGCATTGGTCGAGCTGATCTTCATGCTGCCCGGGGTGATGATGCAGCGCACGCCCTTGAACTTGTCGCTGGTCATGATGGCGGCACGTTGCAGCGAGCGCAGCAGTTCATCGCGGCCGATGGTGAAGTCGTTTTTGTAGCCTTTAGGAATCACGCGTGTGTAGTCGGGGAACTTGCCTTCCACCAGCTTCGAGATCAGCTCGATGTCGGCAAAGGTCAGTTTCACCTGGTTGGCGGCGATGTCCAGCTGCACCGGCTCATCGTTCTCTTCCAGCAGGCGCTGCAGTTCGATGATGGTCTTGCGCGGAATAATCACTTCCTGGCGCGCAAACGTCTGCTCGGTAGCGACCTGGCAAAACGCCAGGCGGTGGCCGTCGGTGGCCACGGCGATGACATTATTGCCATCCAGAACCAGCAGCAAGCCGTTCAGGTAGTAGCGGATGTCTTGCTGCGCCATCGAGAAATGCACCATGTTGAACAGGTGCTTCAAGGTTTTCTGGGGCAGGGTGACGGACGCGTTGTAGCTTTCCGCTTGTTGCACGGTTGGAAACTCTTCCGCCGCCAGGGTTTGCAGGGCGAAGCGCGACTTGCCCGTTTGCACGGTCAGGCGCTTGTTCAGCAGGGTCATCGTGACGTCGCCCGATTCGGGCAGGGCGCGCAGGATGTCCAGCAGCTTGCGCGCGGCCACGGTGGTGCCGGTGACGTCCGCGCCGGAACCGATTTCCGCGTGCGTGGTGATCTGCACTTCGGTGTCGGTCGACAGGAAGGAGACATTTTCACCGTCTTTGCGGATGAGGATATTGGCCAGAATCGGCATAGTGTGCCGACGCTCGACAATACCGCTCACGATCTGCAGTGGCCGGAGAAGGGTATCTCGGGTGGTTTTGACCAATTGCATATTTATCCTCAATGTATAGGTATGAAGTTTAACGTAGTAATTTAACAATCATTGCAAGGGGAGCCCCGGCAGGCCGGCTGCGGCGCTCTCCCAGATAATAAGGGTAAAGCACGTTTTGAGCCAGCCTTGCCCAAGCGGCGCTTAGCCTTTTAACGTTTGTTCCAGCACATGCAATTCATGGTTGCATTCCGGGTTCTTGGTACGGTCCAGCGCGATCTTGCGCACGGCATGCAGCACCGTGGTGTGGTCGCGGCCGCCGAACAGCTCGCCGATTTCCGGCAGGCTCTTCTGTGTCAATTCCTTGGCCAGGTACATGGCGATCTGGCGCGGCCGGGCGATATTCGCGGGGCGGCGCTTCGAATACATGTCGGCAACCTTGATATTGAAGAAGTCGGCCACCGTTTTCTGGATGTTTTCCACGGAAATCTGGCGATTCTGCACCGATAGCAAGTCCTTCAGCGCTTCCTTGACGATATCGATGGTGATATCTTTGCCATGGAAACGCGAATACGCGAGGATCTTGCGCAGCGCGCCTTCCAGTTCGCGCACGTTCGAACGCAAGTGCTTGGCGACAAAGAAGGCCACGTCGTCGGAGAAGGTCACGCCTTCCTGCTTGGCTTTTTTCAGCAGAATGGCCACGCGCATTTCCAGTTCCGGCGGTTCGATGGCCACCGTCAGGCCCGAGTCGAAGCGCGAGATCAGGCGGTCGTCCATGCCCGTGATTTCCTTCGGATACGTATCCGAGGTGATGATGATCTGTTTCTTTGCGGCAATTAATGCCTCGAAGGCATAGAAGAACTCTTCCTGCGTGCGGCTCTTGCCGCCAAAGAATTGAATATCATCGATCAGCAGCATGTCGAGCGAGTGATAGTAATGCTTGAAGTCGTCGAAACCCTTGCGCTGGTAAGCGGTCACTACGTCGCGAACGTACTGTTCTGCGTGGATGTAGCGGATCTTCGCGCCCGGATTGTCGGCCATCACCTGGTTGCCGATGGCGTGGATCAAGTGGGTCTTACCCAGGCCGACGCCGCCGTAGAAGAACAGCGGGTTGTACGACACGCCCGGATTGTTCGCCACCTGGATGGCGGCGGCGCGCGCCAATTGGTTGGCCTTACCCGTCACGAAGCTGTCGAAGGTCAGGTCGGTGTTGATGCGGCTCTGCTCGCGGCGCGGCGCGGCGCCGATGCTCAGTTCCGGCACGCTCGGCTGCGGTTCCGCGGCGCGCGCGCTGGGCGCGCCGCCATTCGGATCGCTGGCCGGGGTGCTGGCGGTGACGGGTTTCTTCGGCAAGGCCAGGCGCGGGTCGAGCACGAACTGCACTTCCGTCGGCGCTTCGAAGTACTGAATGGCCAGGGCAGTGATGCGGCTGGCGAACTGGGTCTTGACCCAATCGAGCTTGAAGCGATTGGGCGCAGCAATGCGCAGCTTGCCCTCTTCGTAATCGAGAGGGATAAGCGGTTTGATCCACGCACTGAATTGTTGCGGTGTCAGCTCCAGTTCCAACTGCGCGGAACAGGCCTGCCAGAAATTATCCATGTATGTCTATGTGAAAAGGTGTGGGAGGGCGTATCGATTCTGCCCTGCGTTCACCGTGTTGCAAGGCCGGCGTCGCGCGAGGGCTCGCCACACGTAACGCGCTATTCTACTCCCGACTGCGAAAGTTATCCACAGGCACGGCTGTTATTTTTGTGTGGCGGGGTGGGGCGCCGTGTGCATAAGAGGCGACTTATCCCCCGGTTATCCCGTCACAGGCAGTGCTGGCGCGGCCTGTGGCGGGGCCTTGCCGGCAGATGGGGGCCGGCGCGCAAATTTCCGGGCGATCACGGCAATCCTTGACAAGAGGGGGGCATATGCTGAATAATTCAGGGTTCCCCGCCCGTATTCCGTGTTTATTCATTTGGAACGACAATATGGACTAAGCGTGGATTAAGCGGGCGATGAGATTGGCCAGCTTGTGCCTTGGCATAAGTGCGCGATTGTCATTGGCACCAAAAACTGACGGGACGTCAGACCCGATTTTGCATTTTTTTTGTTTTTAGCGAGACCAACATGAAACGTACTTACCAACCTTCCGTCGTTCGCCGCAAGCGTACGCACGGCTTCCGCGCTCGTATGGCTACCCGTGGTGGCCGTGATGTGCTCAACGCACGTCGCGCAAAGGGCCGCAAACGTCTGGCCGTCTAGGCTTGTCGTTGACAGCTGATCGCGTGGCTAGCTGTACTCCAGTCGGCAATCAACGCGAAGGTTCACACGACTTCGCGCGCGTTCGGCGTATCGTTAAAACGGATGAATTTTCATCCGTTTTTCGTTTGCGCCCTTCGCAAAAAACAGCGCATTTTGTGCTGTACACCCGACACAATCAATTGCCGCATGCGCGGCTGGGCGTCGTTGTGGCCAAGCGTTTCGCGCCGCGCGCGGCGACCCGCAACACGATCAAGCGCGTCACGCGCGAGCTGTTTCGCAACAGCGCGATGCCGCCGGTCGACTGCGTGGTGCGTTTGTCGCGCGCCGTCAACAGCAAGGATGGCCCGGCCACCACGACGCAGCTCAAAGCCGAGCTGCGCGAGGAATTGAGCCGCCTGTTCGCGGCGCAAATCGCCGCCCAGGCCCGTTCTGTTGCTGCGCCACCACCATCCGCGCCATGAAAACCCTGCTGCTGTTCCTGCTGCGCGCTTATCAGTTGCTGATCAGCCCCATGCTGGGACAGAATTGCCGTTTCTATCCGAGCTGTTCGCATTACGCGATGGAAGCGCTGCGCGTGCACGGTACTGCCAAGGGCAGCCTGCTGGCTGCCAAGCGCCTGTGCCGTTGCCACCCCTGGAATGAAGGGGGCGTCGACCCGGTGCCGCCGGCCGATTGCAAACAATCTTCAACGACCGCTTGCGGTTGCAACCACTCCTGACAAATACCCTAATGGATATCAATAAACGTACCATCCTGTGGATCGTGTTTTCCGTCTCGCTGGTAATTCTCTGGAACGAATGGATGATCTCGAACGGCAAGCCGTCGATGTTCTCCGCGAACACGGAACAAACCGCCAAGGCGCCTGCGACCCCTGCCAAGACGGCTGCCTTGCCAGCCGCGGCAGGCGTGCCTGCCCTGCCGGGTGACGCTGTCGATCCCGCCGCGTTCAAGCGCGAAGTGATTACCATCACCACCGACGTCATCAAGGTCGATATCGACACCCTGGGCGGCCAGGTCAAGCGTCTGGAATTGCTGAAATTCAAGGGCGCGGGTAATCCTGGCTGGTTTGGCGGCTGCTTCGGCCTGTTCAAGGTATGCCAGCCGGACGACGGCAAGCAAAACGAAGTGCTGTTCGACGAAGGCGCGAACCATACCTACCTGGCGCAATCGGGCCTGGTCGGCGGTCCCTTCCCTACCCATGCGAGCGGTTTCACCGTGCAGCCTGGCGTGCGTACCCTGGCCGATGGCAAGCAAATTCAACTGGTGATGGAAGCGGTCGAAGGCGGCGTCAAGCTGACCAAGACGTTTACCTTCAAGCGCGGCGACTACGTCATCGACGTGCGCCATGACGTGTCCAACGTGGGCGCGGCCCCTGTCACGCCGCAGTTGTATCTGCAACTGACGCATGACGGCAACAAGCCGGTCGGCGACTCCTTCTTCAACAGCAGCTTCACGGGCCCGACCCTGTACACGCCGCAAGACAAGTACCAGAAGCTGACGTTCGAGAAAATCGAAAAAGCGGCCTTGGAAGACGAGAAGAAGGGCAACGACAATGCCATGAAGGGCCTGCACCCGGCGACGGCGAATGGCGGCTGGTTTGCGATTTCGCAACACTTCTTCGTGTCCGCTTTCGTTCCGCCTGAGAACGCCAAGCGCGACATCTTCACGAAGAAGGTCGGTCCCAACCTGTACGCCATCGGCAACGTGCTGCCCCTGCCTACCCTGGCGCCAGGCGCTTCGGCCAGCATGGACAGCAAGCTGTACTCGGGTCCGCAAATCGCGCACCTGCTGGAAAACGTCTCGCCTGGCCTGGAACTGGTCAAGGATTATGGCTGGCTGACCATCATCGCCAAGCCGATGTTCTGGGTCATGGAACAGATCCACAGCGTGCTGGGCAACTGGGGCTGGACCATCATCGCCTTCACGATCCTGATCAAGCTGCTGTTCTTCCCGCTGTCGGCCGCCGGCTACCGCAGCATGGCGAAGATGAAACTGGTCACGCCGAAGATGCAAGCGATCCGCGAACGCTTCAAGGGCGATCCGCAAAAGATGAACCAGGCCACGATGGAGCTGTACAAGACGGAAAAGATCAATCCGCTGGGCGGCTGCCTGCCGATCCTGATCCAGATGCCCGTCTTTATCGCCCTGTACTGGGTCTTGAACGCGTCCGTGGAAATCCGCGGCGCGCCATGGATCGGCTGGATTACCGACCTGGCCCAGCATGACCCATGGTGCATCTTGCCCGTGCTGTACGCGATCTCGATGTTCATCACGACCAAGCTGAACCCGGCCCCGGCCGATCCGATGCAAGCGAAGATGATGCTGTTCATGCCACTGGCATTTTCGGTGATGTTCTTCTTCTTCCCGTCGGGCTTGGTACTCTACTGGGTCGTCAACAACGTCCTGTCGATCGGCCAGCAATGGGTGATCACCAAGAAATACGCGCCTGCCGTCAAGTAAGTCCGGCCAGCGAATCGAAAGCCCGCCTCGCGCGGGCTTTTTTTTGACATCGTACCCAGTGGCTACGATGTCAAAAAAAGTGGGTTTTGCCGGTTTTCCACTGCCCCCTTCATGTGCACCCGGTTTGTCGCTGAACATAGCGCGGCTCCCGCAGCCTTTCCCGAATAATCTACAATATCCCCATGAAACTCGACTCTTCCCCTATCGCCGCCATCGCCACCGCTCCCGGGCGCGGCGGCATCGGCGTGGTACGCGCCTCCGGCAAAAACCTCGCTCCGTTAATGACGGCCCTGTTCGGCGCGCAGGCGCTGAAACCGCGCCACGCCACCTATTTGCCATTCACGGAAAGCGACGGCGCCATCATCGACCAGGGCATCGCCATCCATTTCAAGGGCCCGCATTCGTACACGGGCGAAGACGTGCTGGAATTGCAGGGCCACGGCGGCCCCGTGGTGCTGCAGCTGCTGCTGGCGCGCGTGCTGGAAGCGGGCCGTGACAGCGGCTTGCGCCTGGCCGAACCGGGCGAATTCACGCGTCGCGCGTTTTTGAATGACAAGCTTGATCTGGCGCAAGCCGAAGCCGTGGCCGACCTGATCGACGCCTCCACGGAAGCGGCCGCCAAGTCCGCTTCGCAATCGCTGTCGGGCGCGTTTTCGAACACCATCCACGCGCTGGTCGAACAGGTGACGGGACTGCGCATGCTGGTCGAGGCGACCCTGGACTTCCCGGAAGAGGAAATCGACTTCCTGGAAAAATCGAATGCGCGCGGCCAATTGAAAGCCGTCATCGCAGCGTTGCATAAAGTGTTTGCGCAGGCGGCGCAGGGCGCGCTGCTGCGCGAAGGCCTCAATGTCGTGCTGGCGGGCCAGCCGAACGTGGGCAAATCATCGTTGCTGAACGCGCTGGCGGGCGCCGACGTGGCGATCGTCACGCCGATCGCCGGCACCACGCGCGACAAGGTCAGCGAAACCATCCAGATCGAAGGCATTCCGCTCAACATCATCGACACGGCCGGCATCCGCAGCGCGGGCGACACCATCGACGCCGTCGAGCGCATCGGCATCGAACGCACGTGGGGCGAGATCGGCAAGGCCGACGTGATCCTGCACTTGCTTGACGCAGATCATGGCCCCACCTTGGCCGATGAAACCATCGTCGCCGCCTTCCCCGAGGGCGTGCCGGTGGTGCGCGTGTGGAACAAGATCGACCTGTCGGGCCACAAGCCCAGCGTCGACAGCCTGCCCGACGCCACCCACGTGTATCTGTCCGCGCACGAGCACATCGGCATCGACTTGCTGCGTGCCGAGCTGTTGCGCATCGCCGGCTGGCAGCAGACGGGCGAATCGCTGTACCTGGCGCGCGAACGCCATTTGATCGCGCTCAAATCGGCCGGCAAGCACCTGGACATCGCCGCCGAACACGCGGCGCAGGACGACCAGTCGCTGGACTTGTTTGCCGAAGAACTGCGCCTGGCGCAAGTGCAGCTGTCGAGCATCACGGGCGAGTTTTCGCCTGACGATCTGCTGGGCGTGATTTTCAGCCGTTTCTGCATCGGCAAGTAAGGGCACACGATGAAAATGTTGATCGCTGCCGCGCTGTGCTGCCTGCCCTTGCTGGTTCAGGCAGAGGAAAAGCTGCCGCGCGACGTGGTGCAGTTCATTGATCATGCGCAAATGTGCGAACATTTTGCCGGCGAGTGGGATGACAACGACAAGGCGCGCCAGCGCGAGATCACGCAAGCCGTGGCCGCTTTTTGCGGCCAGGCGCAGCGGCAATGGAAACGGCTGTCCGCCAAGTATGCGGGACAGCCGAAGCTGGAAAAAGTCATTGCCGACAATGCCAATGACGCGGTGCGCAGTTTCCGGAAATAGCGGCCGCCCTGGCTTGCTGCAGCTCAGCTCTTCTTGCGCTTGGCTTGCTCTTCCCTGAATGTCTGGAAGGTTTCGATATGCTCGGCCCGCCGCAGCACGCGCGAGCGCGGGTCGAGCGTGTACGTGGCGCCAGCCGGCAGGGGCAGTTCGCCAAAGCCCAGCGCCATGGAAACGGTATGGATTTCCTTGCCGATACGCACTTCCACCGGCATCAGGAAGGCGAGGTCGGCAGGCGTCTTCCACAGCAGGCGCAGGGTGTCGCCGTCCCGCACGGCGGACAGCTCCGGCAGTGCGGCCTGGTACAGATAGGTCTGGAAGAACCAGTCGTAATTGCTGCCCGTGACTTTGTTGACGATGGCCATGAATTCCTGCGTGCTGCCATAGCGGGGCTGGAACTGGCCCGGCTGCGGCTGTTCCGTGCCGTAGACGAGCAGGCGCACGGCGCGGAAGAAGGCGTCGTCGCCGATCAGGCCGCGCAAGGTGTGCAGCACCAGCGCCCCTTTCACATAAATGTCGCCGCCCGGTCCGCCCTTTTTCAGGTCGTAGACTTCTTCCTCGCTTTTCGGCTTGCCCGAGACCATGGGCGCCTTGTTGACGATGCCGGCGCGCATTTGCTGCAACGCAGCAAAATATTCCTGCTCCCCCCGCAGATATTGCATGTACAGCGGTTGCATGTAGGTGCCGAAACCTTCGTGCAGCCACATATCGTCCCAGTTGCTGTTGGTGAGCTGGTTGCCGAACCATTCGTGCGCAAATTCATGCTGCAGCAGTTCGTCGTAGCCATAGCTGGTCTTGGCGAATTTGTTGCCATAGGCATTGATGGTCTGGTGCTCCATGCCCTTGTGCGGCGTTTCGGCGATGCCGACCTTTTCATCGCCAAACGGGTAGGGGCCGATGACGCTTTCAAAAAAATTGAGCATGGGCGGCAATTCCGCGAACAGGGCGCCCGCCTTGGCTTCGCTTTCCGGCAGATACCAGAATTGCAGGGGGATGCGGTTGCCGTAGCGGCTGGCGTACTCGCCCTGCAGGCTGCGGTAGGGCGCCACGTTGAGGGCGATGCCATAGGTGCTCGGGTGCTTGGCGCGCCAGTGCCAGGTGCGCCAGCCGTCGGCCTCATCCATGCCAAGCGCGATGCCGTTGCCGGCCGCCACCAGCGGCGCCGGCACCTGGATGTGCTGGTCGATCAGCTGGGCCTTGCCCATCGGGTGGTCGATGCAGGGCCAGAACAGGTCGCAGCCTTCGCCTTGCACGGCGCTGGCGATCCACGGCGCGCCATCGGCCGTGCTCGACCACACCATGCCGCCATCCCACGGCGCCTTCACGGCGACGTGCGGCACGCCGTGGTAGACGACGCGGATGGTGGTGCGCGCGCCGGCCGCGAGGGTGGCCGGCAAGGTCATGCTCAGGCGCCCGTCCGGGTTGGCATAGTCTTGCGGCCGCAGCGCCTTGCCGTCGATCTCGATGGCATCGACGGGCAGGTTGCGGTCCAGGTCCAGCGCGAAGTGCGAGATCGGCTGCGTCGCCAGGAAGGTCAGGCGCGCGTCGCCGGCGATGCTGCGGCTGGCCGGGTCGATGCGCAAGGTCAGGTCGGCGTGTTCGAACACCACCGCCAACTGTTCCGGCGTGCGTTCGGCGCCCGAATTGAGGGTGTAGGCGGTGGGCGCCTGCGTGGCGCAGGCGCTGAGCAGCAAGCAGGAGAGCAGCAGGGGGATGTGTTTCATGGCAGGCGCGCAAGTGGACGGAACACCGATTGTAGTGTGAAGTGACAACGTTGTCGTTTGGAAATTTCAAGGCGCCGATGGGGCAAGCGTGGCCGCCGTTGAGAAATGTCATGGGCTTCAAACTGCGCTGACGTAATCTTGCTGAGCGGCCTTGAAGTGCCGCTAGGAAAGGAAGCGCCATGGACAGCAAACAGCCGGATGTCGTGGAATGCGGGGATGAGGTCGTGGCGCGACGATTGCCCGCCATGCCGGAATTGATCGCCACCTTGCCGCCGAAAGGCGCGTGCTGGTACTGCGACAAGCCGCTCGACGCCGTGCGCCGCTTTTGCGGCAAGAGCTGTGGCATGGCTTACGCGGAAGAGGCGCAATACCACCCTTGAGTTCGGTAATTAGCGGCGCCGCAGCAGCGCCGCCAGCGCGCCGTCGTAGTCGAACTCATGTGCGGCAGCCGCCACTTCCTGGTAGACGTGCACGCCCAGGCTGGCCGCCAGCAGGCTGGCCGAGTTTTCCAGGATGTCGATGGCCGCGCCGTCGCCTTCGCGCAGGTGGCTGGCCAGGCGTGCCAGCAGCAGCTGGATGGCGGGCGCGGCCGGATCGGGCGCCACGTCCTGCGCCGCCGTGTGGGTCGCCTCCGGCGTGCCCAGCATGCTGCTGACCGCGCCCAGCAATTGATCTTGCGCCAGTTCCAGCTGCAGCATCTGCCGGGCCAGGTCGGGCGCCTGCGCGCGCAGTGCCGACTCCAGCGTCTCCGCCAGGCCGTGCACGTGGTGCGCGCCGATCATGCCGGCGGCGCCCTTCAAGGTATGCGCCTTCAGGCGCGCGGAGGCATAGTTGCCCGTGTCGAATTCGGCGCGGATCTGGCACGGCGTGGTGCCGTGGTCATGCAGGAAGCGGCGCAGGATTTTCAGGTACAGGATGCGGTCGCCCATGATGCGGCCCAGTCCGTTCTCGACATCGAGAATCCGGACCATGTCGGATGCCGCGAGGGCGGCATCATCATCGCAAGTGGCGTGTGGTTTCATCATGCCTGGTGTGCAGAGGGCCCCAAAACTTGTCAATTGCATTCATGCAATATCCACTATTTTACATCCAGTTGCCCTCGCTACTGCGTCCGCTTGGCAGACGCTGCCAGACTAACGCGTCGTGAATGACCAGCTGCGCGTGACGCTCGCGCCATTGACTTTGCCGATGAAACTCACGTCATAGGTGGTGGCCGCCAGCAGGGGGGCCAGCGGGATGATGGCGGCCACCGAGCGCGATGTATTGACGGCATCGGTTTCCTTGCTGAGCAGGCGTACCGCCAGGTCCGCGCCGGCGCCACGCTGGCGCACGGTGAATGTCGTCACGCTGAGGGTGGCGTCGAAATTCGCATGGACGCTGATGGGGTAGCCGACCACGTCCTGGTTGGGCACGGGATCGGGTTCCTCTTCATTGCTGGCGAAACTGGTGGCGACCTTGGTCTGTCCGTCGAACGGGTAGCTGACGATCTGGCCGGCCGGCAAGCCGGGACCGTAGCGGCTGTTGCCCGCCAGGTCGGTGGTGAAATACGCATAGCCGCTGGTGTTGACGGCCGCACCGGCGCCGCCTTCCTTGAAGACCGGTTCAAAGATGAGGAAGCGGTGATACACGGCCGTGATCAGGTTTTCCGCCATGTAGAAACCGGAATTGGTCGCCATGCCCGCGATGACTTCGCCCCAGACGGAAGTGACGCCATAGCCGGACGCGGTCAGGCGGTCATACAGTGTTTCGCCGGTAAAGCCGGGCTTGCCTTTGACTTGATTGTGCACCACCACATTATTGCTGTTCAGATAATTGGAGTGGCCGAGTGCCGCGTTGTCGATCTGGCTATTGCGCACCAGCGGCGCCAGGCCGATCTGGCTGCGCCGGTAATTGATCCAGTTGAAACCATCGGTGGCGATATTGTTGCTAAGGACGGGAGCGCCCGGCTCCTGTGTCAGCTGCCCGGCCTGGGTCGAGGTGTTCAGCGACGTCTTGCCGCCGTTATCGCCGCCGCCACAGGCGCTCAGCAGGGCTGCACTCAGCAGGGCGGGTATCCAGTACTTCCAACGCAGTGACGAGACAATCAAGTTGACTCCTGTATAGGTAGGCGGGCAGCGGTGGGGGCCGGCGTGCTGCCCTGTGAAACGATTCTAAGGCATTTTTATGTGCCGTAGAGCATCGATGACAAGATATGTCGCGTGCTTGTGCGCAGACGGTGCCGCAGCTGCACAGGGTAGAATGAGCATAGTGCAGCGTTTGCCGCTGCGTTGCCTCATTTCCGCTACTTTGATTGCCCACAAATTTGAACACATTGCCCAAGTCGCGCCTGCAGCGCGCCAAATACGCCTTGCCCAGCATGGTGACTTTGCTTTCGATAGCCTGCGGTTTTGCCAGCATCGTCATTTCCGTCGATAACGCGACTGTCGGCGACGCGGATGCCTACCGGCTGGCGGCGGCGCTGCTGGTGCTGGCCGGCGTGTTCGACGCGCTCGACGGCTACGTGGCGCGCCTGACGAATACCAGCTCGCAGTTCGGCGTGCAGCTCGATTCCATCGCCGACGTGATGAATTTCGGCTGCGCCCCGGCCGTATTGCTGTACTGCTATGGCTTCGTGCAGATGGGCGTGCACGATCCGCTGCTGCTGCGCTTTGGCGGCATGGCCAGCTTCTTCTTTGTCGCGTGCGGCGCCATGCGCCTGGCGCGCTTCAATGTGAACGTGGGACGGACCGATCCCCTGTATTTCGTCGGCATGCCGATCACGGCCGGGGCCGCGTGCGTGGCGGCCGTCGTGGTGGCCTGGCCGGCGCCCATCGATTCCATGCTGCACAGCTATCTGCTGATGCTATTGCTGGTGGGCGTGGGCAGCCTGATGGTGTCGACCTTGCGTTTCCCCAGCTCCAAGCAAAAGAAAAGCCTGGCCGCGCTGCTGGTGCTGATCGTCGCCGTCGCCCTGCTGGTGTGGCTGAAGACCAGCTTCTTCGCGCTGTTCTTCGCCGTCTACATCGCCGCCACCCTGCTGCTCAACCTGGCGTGGCACCTGGGCTGGCGGGGTATTGCGTTGCCGCAGGTATTCAACGACCCTGACGAGATAGACTAAGCCACCTCGTGCCCGCGCGCGGCGCGCAGGATGGCGAACCAGTCGCTGCGGCTGAGCGCAAATTGCGTGCCTTCCACGGCCACGCCCACGGCTTCGATGCGGCCCGTGCCCGTCAGCGGCAGGGGGCGGCATGGCAGTTGCATGATCCAGGCGAATACCACGCTGGCAAACGGACGCTGCAGTTCATCCGCGATCTGCTTGATGACATTGCGCAAGTTCTCCACATTCGCATCGCCGCCCTGGAACAGCCGTCCGCCCGCCAGCGGCGACCAGATCATCGGCGCCACGCCCACGTCCTGCAAGCCGTCGAAGGTTTCATCGAACAGCGGCGTCACGTGCAGCGGCGAAAATTCCACCTGGTTCGTCACCAGCGGGAAGCGCCGGTGCAGGCACTCGAACTGGTGGCGGCTGAAATTCGACACGCCAAAGTGCAAGACCTTGCCCGCCGCTTTCAATTGCGTGAAGGCGCCGGCGATCTCGTCGAAATCCATCAGCGGGTCGGGACGGTGGATCAGCAGCAAGTCCAGGCGGTCCGTCTGCAACTGGAGCAAGGTGTGTTCCACGGAACTGGTGATGTGCGCCGCGCTCGTGTCGTAATGCTGGATGGCATGGCCGGGACGGTGCGGCGACAGCAGCTTGATGCCGCATTTGCTGACTAGCTCCATCTTGTCGCGCAAGCCCGGCTGCAGGGCCAGCGCTTCGCCGAACAGGCCTTCGGCGCTGTAATCGCCATAGATGTCGGCATGGTCGAAGCTCGATACGCCCAGCGCCAGGCATTGCTCGATGAAGGCCAGGCGTTGCTGCGCAGACATATTCCACTCGCCGATGCGCCACATGCCGGCGACGATGCGCGACAGTTCGGGACCGTTGCTGCTCAAACGGCTGCGCGGCGCTTGCAGGCTGGCGGGAAATACATGGCTCATGGGCTGGCTTTCTGATGGTGGCGTGAGGGGACTCGCCACGATTATAGCCAGCTAATCTAGAGCATGCTGCGGATAAAGCGGCAACACCGCTCCTGCAAGGCCGCATCGAGCTGGCCGCCCAGCTGCATCTGGTACACGAGCGCCGATTGCAGCATGAAGGCGAACAGGCGCAGGTCGAGGTCGGCGCGCACGCCGATGTTGAGCAGGCGCTGCACCACCAGGCTGATCCACGGCGCGACGATCTGCTCGCGAAAGCGCAGTTGCGCCGCCGCATCGTTGTGGATCAGCACCAGCAGATCGCAGGTGAAGCGGCCGTCGGCGTTCAGGTTGTCGAAGATGCGCGCGCAGATCGCCTCGATTTCCTGGCCGTCCGGCATGTCGAGCGCGCGCTGCAGCTTTTCCGCCGTGCGCTTGACGAGCGCGTCGAGCAGCATGTCTTCGCGGCGCGGCCAGCGCCGGTAGATCGTCTGGCGCCCCACGCCGGCAGCGTCGGCCACCATCTGTATCGTCACCGCGTCGAGCCCATGCAGGCGCACCAGCATGACGATCGCTTCCAATACCGCATCTTCCACACCCGCCTTGCGCGGGCGGCCACGCGCCACTGCCTCTTTTTTGATCACGTCTAACCTGTCTCTGAATGTTTCTTTTAATTATGGTACGATGCGCACCGTAAATGCAAAGCAACTGCTTGTCAATCATCCTGATCAATTAACCGACAGGCAGGTATGCCGCGCCGCGATACTCCAGTCATCTCTACGTGAAATCTGCACTCTCCGCGGCGCATGTCCGCATTTTCTTTCTGACTTCCACATCCATCACTGTGGCGGCTCGTGCCGCCTGAGGAAAACCTATGAAAATCATCGGGATTTCGCCCCAGCGGCGTAACTTCCTGCGCAAGGCCGTCGGCGCCGCGCCTGCCGTGGCCTTGCTGGCCGGCGCCGGCGGCGGTCTGGCCATGGCCGTCTCCAAGGACCAGCCTGCCTACAAACCGCGCTTTTTCGACGCCACCGAATGGGCCACCCTGACGGCGCTGGTCGACCGCCTGATCCCCGCCGACGGCGAAGGGCCGGGCGCGCTGGAATCGGGCGCGCATGAATTCATCGATGCGCAGATGAACACGCCCTACGCGTATGGCGCGCTGTGGTACATGCAGGGACCGTTCGTGCCGTCGATCGAACAGTTCGGCTACCAGTTCCACATGGCGCCGCGCGAGCTGTACAAGAGCGCCCTGGCCGGCGTCAACGCAGCCGTCCATAAACAGTCGGGCAAGCCGTTCGTGCAGCTGAACGGGGCCGAGCGCGACGCCGTCATCACGCAATTGCAAAAGGGAACGTTGGACATCGGCGCAGTGCCGGCCAAGGTCTTCTTCAACCAGTTGCTGCAAAACACGCGCGAAGGTTACTTTTGCGATCCCGTGCACGGCGGCAACAAGGACATGCTGGCCTGGAAGATGGTCGGTTTCCCCGGCGCGCGCGCCGACTACATGGATTGGGTGGAACAGTATGGGAAGAAATACCCGCTGCCCCCTGTTTCTATCGCATAAGACTTTTTGTAGCAGATCAAAGAAAAAGAAAAACCATCATGAGTGATATCAAACCAGATGTAAAAATGAAGCCTGTCGATGCCGTGATTGTCGGCTTCGGCTGGACCGGCGCCATCATGGCCAAGGAATTGACGGAAGCGGGCCTGAACGTGGTCGCGCTGGAACGCGGCGAGTACCGCGACACCTATCCCGACGGCGCCTATCCGAAGACCCTCGACGAGCTGACCTACATCCAGCGCAGCAAGCTGTTCCAGGATATGTCGAAAAGCACGTTCACCTTCCGCCACAGCATCACGGGCGTGGCCGTGCCCTACCGCCAGATCGGCGCCTTCAAGCCCGGCACGGGCGTGGGCGGCGCGGGCTTGCACTGGTCGGGCATGCACTGGCGCGTCTTGCCGGAAGAGCTGCAAATCCGCAGCCACTACGAACGCCGCTACGGCAAGAAATTCATCCCCGAAGGCATGACGATCCAGGACTTTGGCGTGACCTACGCCGAGCTGGAGCCGCACTTCGATTTTGTGGAAAAAGTCTTCGGCACCTCGGGCCAGGCATATAAGGTCAACGGCATCGTCGTCGGCGACGGCAATGTGTTCGAGGGCGACCGCTCCGACAATTACGCGCTGGCGCCGCAAAAAGTGCCGTACACGGCCGAACTGTTCCGCCGCGCGGCCAAGGCCGTCGGCTACCACCCGTTCGTCAACGCTTCGTCGAACGCATCCGGCCCGTACACGAACCCGTACGGCTGCCAGATGGGGCCGTGCAACTTCTGCGGCTTCTGCTCCGGCTATGCCTGCTACAACTATTCCAAGGCTTCGCCCAACGTCAACATCATGCCGGCCCTGCGCATGGTGGCCAATTTCGAATTGCGCGCCAACTGCAACGTCGTGCGCATCAACCTCGACGGCAGCAAAAAACGCGCGACGGGCGTGACCTACATCAATGCGGACGGCAAGGCCGTCGAGCAGCCGGCCGACCTGGTCATCGCCAGCGCCTTTGCCTACAACAATGCGCACCTGTTCCTGTTGTCGGGCATTGGCAAGCCATATGACCCCGTCAGCAATGAAGGCGTGGTGGGACGCAACATCGCCTACCAGATGATGTCCACCATCCAGACCTTCTTCAAGGAAGACACGAACACGAACCCCTTCATCGGCGCCGGCGGCACCGGCGTCGCGCTCGACGACTGGAATGGCGACAACTTCGACCATGGCCCGCTGGGTTTTGTCGGCGGCTCGCCCGCCTGGTGCAACCCGGCCGGCTCCAAGCCAATTTCCGGCATTGCCACGCCGGACGGCACGCCCGCCTGGGGTTCGGCCTGGAAAAAGGCCGTCAAGAAGAGCTACCTGAACACGGTCTCCTTCGACTGTCACGGCGCCAACATGACGTATCGCGACTGCTATGTCGACCTCGACCCCACCTACACGGACAAGTATGGCCAGCAATTGCTGCGCTTTACCTTTGACTGGAAGGAAAACGACATCAAGATGAGCCGTTTCGTCACCGACAAGATGATGAAGGTGGCCGAGGCCATGAATCCGGAAGCTATCAAGGTGTCCGTCAAGAACGTGGGCGACCACCTCGACTTGCGCAATTACCAGACCACCCACTGGGCGGGCGGCACGGCCATGGGCGCGGACCGCAAGACCAGCGTCGTCAACCGCTACCTGCAGAGCTGGGACGTGCACAACGTGTTTGCCGTCGGCTCCAGCGTGTTCCCGGTCGGCATCGGCTACAACCCGACTGGCCTCGCTTGCGCGCTGACCTACTGGTCGGCCAAGGCCATCCGCGAGCAATACCTGAAAGATCCCCGTCCCCTGGTCGCTTGATAAAGAACAAGAAGATGAACAACACATTCACCCATACCGTGGGCGCGCTGCTGCTGGCGCTCGCCTCCGGCACTGCCTGGTCCGCCACCACGGCCGCTGCCACCACTCCGAACGCCCAGCTGATACGCCAGGGCGAATACCTGGCCCGCGCCGGCGACTGCATCGCCTGCCATACGGCCGGCACGAAAGGCCATCCGTTCGCGGGCGGCCTGGGCATGGAAACGCCGATCGGCAAGGTGTATTCCACCAACATCACGCCGGACAAGAAGGCCGGCATCGGCGACTGGAGCTTTGCCGATTTCGACAAGCTGATGCGCACGGGCGTGACCAAGCACGGCTATACCGTGTATCCGGCCATGCCGTATCCGTCGTACTCGCGCCTGAGCGAGGCGGACATGCAGGCGCTGTATGCCTATTTCATGCATGGCGTGAAGGCGGACCCGACACCGAACAAGGCGGCCGACATCCCGTGGCCATTGTCGATGCGTTTCCCCTTGACCATCTGGCGCTGGGCCTTCGCTCCCACGCCGCAGCCGTATAAAACGCCGGTCACGGGCGACGCGCAATTGCTGCGCGGCGCCTACCTGGTGCAGGGCCTGGGCCACTGCGGCGCCTGCCATACGGCGCGCGGCGTGGGCATGCAGGAAAAATCGCTGACGGACGAGGGCAATACCACCTTCCTGGCGGGCGGCGGCGTGATCGACGGCTGGTCCGTGCCATCTTTGCGCAATGAACACGGCGGCGGTTTGGCGCGCTGGAGCGCGGCGGAGATCGCCGAATTCCTCAAAACGGGCCGCAACAGCCATACGGCCTCGTTCGGCGCCATGAACGACGTGGTGGCCCATTCCATGCAGCACATGACGGATGGCGACCTGGCGGCGATGGCGAAATACCTGAAATCCCTGCCGCCATCGAACCCGGCCACGCCGGCGTTCGTGGCGGACGACAAGCTGGGCAAGCAATTGTTCAGCGGCATCGTCAATTCCACGGGCGCGCAGCTATACCTGGACCGTTGCGCCGGTTGCCACCGTTCCGACGGCAAGGGCTACGACAAGGCTTTCCCTGCGCTGGCCGGCAATGCCGTGCTGCAGACGAACGATCCCACGTCAGCCATCAACATCGTGCTGTCGGGCGGCGCCGTGCCCGCCACGCGCACGGCGCCGTCGGCGCTGACGATGGCGCCGTATGCCGACATCTTCAACGATGAGCAGACTGCGCAGGTGGTGACCTTCATCCAGACCAGCTGGGGCAACCGCGGCACGCCCGTGACGGCGGCGCAGGTGGCCAAGGTGCGCAAGGTATCCGTGCCGGTGGAGCCATCGCAGACGGAAGCGACGTTTGCGGCAGGCCGCCACGGCACCTTCCCGCCCGTGGCGCGCCAGCCGCACTTGAAGGATGTGCCGGCGAAGTAATTGACGTAACGCAAGACGAAAAAAATGCCCGCAGCATCTGCGGGCATTTTTTATGGGGAACGCTAACTGCTTATTTCAACCACAGGCGCATCGAATCCCAGGCGCGGCCGAAGATCGTGGCCTGGTTGATGGTTTCCAGTGCAACGACCGGCAGTTCCAGCAGGACCTTGTCGTCGACCATCATTTTCAGTTTGCCGACAGGCGCGTTTTCAGCCAGTGGCGCGACCAGCGGGTCCTTGCGTTCCAGCACAGGTTTCATCTTGGCAGCCGTGCCTTTTGGTACGGTGACGAGCACATCGCGGGCGAAACCGATTTTCACGGTGCCTTTCGAGCCCTTCCACACTTCCGGCGTGGCCACTGCCTGGCCTTTCGAGTACAGCTTGACCGTATCGAAGTTCTGGAAGCCCCAGTTCAGCAGCTTCTGGCTTTCCTGCGTGCGGGCCTGGTCCGACGTGGTGCCCAGCACCACGGAGATCAGGCGGCGCTCGCCCGTGCCGCCTGGACGGCGGGCCGAGGCGATCATGCAATAGCCGGCCGCTTCCGTGTGGCCCGTCTTCATGCCGTCCACGGTTGGGTCCAGCCACAGCAGGCGGTTGCGGTTAGGCTGGGTGATCTTGTTGTACGTAAAGCTTTTCACGGAATCGATTTTGTAGAATTCCGGGTAGTCGGCGATCACGCGCTTGGCCAACACGGACAGGTCTTGCGCTGTGGAATAGTTATCGGGGCTAGGCAAGCCATGCGGATTGGCAAAACGCGTGTTTTTCAGACCCATGCGTTGCGCTTCGCGGTTCATCAGCACGACGAAGGTGCCTTCATCGCCGGCAACGGCTTCAGCCAGGGCCACGGCGGCATCGTTACCCGATTGAATCATCAGGCCGTGCAGCAAGTCGTCGATCGACACGGGCGTGGCCGGGTCGATGAACATCTTCGAGCTGCTCGAATCGACTTTCCAGGCACGCACGGACACATTCACTTTTTGGTCCAGCGCCAGTTTCTTTTCGCGGATGGCGGCAAACGTCAGGTAAGCCGTCATGATCTTGGTCAACGAAGCCGGCTCGATGCGCGCGTCCGGATCTTGCGAAGCAATGATCTGGCCACTGGTGGCGTCAAGCAACAGCCAGGACTTGGCGGCGATGGTCGGGGCTGGAACGCTCTGGGCGTAGGCGGCGGAAAAGAACAATACACTGGAGGCCAGTGCCGCTAAAAGTTTTTTCATGGGGCTGGTCTGCGAGAAAAAGATGAAGGCTGAGGGCCATGCTGTTGCTACCTGCATGGCCGCGTGGAAAAAACGGATCAATTATAGCCGTGGAGGCGCTAGTAAGCCCACACTTCAATGATCATCTGCTGCTATTGCGGGTTTGTCACCATGCCACAGGGCAATCACGAGGTTCTTGATGTGATTGAGCTTGCGGTGGAAAAAGTGGTCGGCGCCGGGGATCACGATCACGGGAATGTCTTGTGGACGGGCCCAGTCGAAGACGGCGGACAGGGGAATCGTGTCGTCCAGTTCGCCGTGGATCAGGATGGTGTCGGCGGGAATGTCCGCCATGGCCCACTTGCCGGCCGCGCTGCCGATCAGCGCCAGGCGCTCGGCGGGCGTGCCGGCGGCGGCCAGGCGCTCCTGCAGTTTCGATTGCACGAAGGTGCCGAACGAGAAACCGGACAAGGCCACGGGCAAGCCCGGATACAGGCCGCGCATGTGTTCATACAGCAACTGCATGTCGTCCGTCTCGCCCGCGCCATGGTCGTGCACGCCTTCGGAAGCACCCACGCCGCGGAAGTTGATGCGCGCCACGACGTAACCGAGCGCGACAAACGCACGCGCCAGGGTTTGCGTGACCTTGTTATCCATCGTGCCGCCGTACAGCGGGTGCGGGTGGGCAACGAGGGCGATGCCGCGCGGAGTGTCTGCCGGGAAATCGAGCAAGCCTTCCATGCTGCCTGCATGGCCGGCGAGGGTAAATTTTTCCGAGTTTCTGTTCATGATGCTCATACTGGTGGGTATCTCTTAAATTGGCATTAAATCTTGAGGCGTTCGACAATTTTGCCGCCCACCAGGTGCGTATCGATGATTTCATCGATATCGCTGGTGTCGACATAGGTGTACCAGGTCGCTTCCGGGTAGATCACCAGCAACGGGCCTTCTTCGCAGCGGTCCATGCAGCCGGCCTGGTTGATGCGGATCTTGCCCGCGCCATTCATGTCGAGCTCCTTGATGCGGCGCTTGCAATGCTTTTGCGCCGCTTCCGCGCCATGGTCGCCGCAGCTGTTGCGGCCGTCTTCACGTTTATTCATGCAGAAAAAAACGTGGCGTTCAAAATACGGTGCGTCGCTCATACTATGCTCCTGCTGATTCATCAATGCGCCATGATAACGCTTATGGGTGGTCTTCGCGACGCTGGCGCTGCGCGTCTTCCTGCCGGTTCAGGCGGTGCGAGGGCAGGCACAGGAACCACAGGGCCATGAAGGGCCACAGCAAGGCGAGGAATTGCGCCGCGCCATTGAAGTTGAGGAACTTGCCTTGCACCCAACCTTGCAAGGTCGACATGAAATACGGGTTGATCGGCGTCGTATTCACCATTACCAGGCTCAGCAGCAAGGTGGCGGCCGCGATGCGGCGTTGCGCCACGTGCGGCGCGAACGCCAGGCCGCCCAGCATGATCAGGCCGATCAGGAAACCGCCCTGGGCGCCCGGCGTGATCCAGACGAAGGCGTTTTCCGGCGAAAACAGCAACGCGCTGGCCATCGAGCGCACGGTCAGGGCGGCGGCGATGAGGATCAGCATCAGCACGGCGCGGGGCGCGGCGCGGCGCAGCAGGCACAGCAAGGTAAGCACGGCGCCCGTCATGCCGCAGGCCGTGATGATGGTTTCTGAAAGCCAATATTGCTCGACAGTCAAGATCACGTCGGGACGCAGGTAGGTGGCCAGGTCGATCTCCATGCCCGCCAGGCGCGACAGCCAGTCCGACAGGATGGGCAGCAGTTGGCCCAGGCCGAACAGATAGCCTTGCGGATAGATCTGCGCCAGCGGCCACAGGGCCACCAGCACCAGGCCCTGGCTGGCGTGCTGGGCAAACCAGCGCTGGCGCAGGCGGTACAAATGGCTATGGTCGAGCAGCTTGCGCGCCGTCAAGGCGCCGATGAGGGAACCGATGAAGCAGCCGGCCGAGTTCGTATAAAAGTCCAGGTTCGACGAAACGCGGCTGGGCAGATAGGTTTGCACGGCTTCCATGCTGCCGGAAATCAACACGCCGCACAGGCTGGCGACGATGACTGCAAAGAAACCTGTGATCCTTGGAAACAGCGAATACACGATCAAGGCGCCCAGCGGGATGTAGCCGACGACGTTGATGCCCACGTCGAAGCCCGTCCAGTAACGGGGCATGCGCGTGTTTTCCAGGAACGTCAGCGGCGACAAGCCATTGCTGTGCCAGCCCGTGAATGGAAACCAGCTGGCGTACACGATCAGGAAGACGTAGGCGAGCAGGGTCGCGCGCGACACGGGCGAGGAGCGGGCGGGCGGCAGTGGTGCCGCCGGACTGGCGGGGGAAGCTGGCGCCGTCATTCTTTCGGGATGGTCAGCGTGCCCAGCCAGGTCAGCAGGTCGGCGGCGATGGCGTCCGAGGCCGCCGCCAGCGCCTGCGCGCCCCCTTGCGCGTCGGCGCTGCTTGCCGGGTCGCTGCGGCTGAAGGTTTTCTGGTCGATCAGGCGGTGGCCGCGGAACAGCGAGGCGCGCAGCGACACGTGGCCGCTGCTCTGCGTCTGCGTATCGAAGTTTTGCGAAAAATCATCGACGTCGATGCGCAGCAGGGGCATGCCGGCGGCCGCGTCCGTGGTCGACAGCACTTTCACGCCGCTTTGCGCCACGCGCGTCTTCAGGCGCTGGCTCAGCAGCTGCAGCGGCGGCGTGTTCCAGCGGTTGTAGGCGTACGGCCGCGATTGCTGCGCGTCGGCGTACAGCAATCGGTAATACATGCGCTGGCTGTCCAGCCAGGATGGGCCGTTGGCGTCGGCGATCACCAGCACGGGCACGGCGGGCGCGGCCGGTTGTACTGCCGCCGCCTGCGGCGCCGGCGGGCCGAAGTCATAGAAAGTGGGGACGGGGCCGCGGCTGGCGCAGCCGCCGAGCAACAATGCCGTGGCCAGGGCCAGCACGCTGACAGGGGAAAAGCGGGGGAAGTTCATCGTGCAATCTCCTTATTTGCCCGGCGCCGAAAAACCGGGCTCGCCCGGACCGGGCGGAATGTCTGGGGCGCCGAACAAGATGCTCTGCGGCTGTTCATTGAGCGTGCTCATGGTGGTTTTCAGGGCGCGCATCGAGGAACGCGCCTCGCCGCTTAGCTCGATTACCTGCGGCAAGACTTCCAGCGATACGCCATTCGCCACCGTTTCCACGGAATTGCCGACCCGGTCGACCGTGCCATTGACCTTCTCGAGCACGCCGCCGGGCGCCTGGATATCGTTGCCCAGCTTTTTCCACGTGGCCGTCAGGTCCGACACGTTCTTGCTGGCCGTACTGACGGCCGTCAAGGTTTGGCGCGTTTGTTCCGTCAGCTGCGGCAATTGCGTCAGGGTCGGTTCCAGCTGCTGGGGAATGGCGCCGAAGGCCTTGGCCGCCTTGCCCACTTCGTTGAAGGCGCCCAGCATGGCCGCCTGGTTGTCGGGGCTGAGCAGGTTATTCACCTTGTTGGTGATCTGTTCGGCCTGGTCGAGGATGCGCTTGCCGCGTTTTTCCAGCTGGTCGAGCAAGCCCGCGCGCAGGGGGATCAGCGAGGGCTTGTCCTTGCTGGTGCCCAGCAGTGTCGAGCCCACGTGCTCGTCGTCGAGCTGGATGTAGGCGATGCCCGTCACGCCCTGGTAGCCCAGGGTGGCAAAGGTGGTGTTGGTGACGGGCGTATCGGGTGCCACGCTGATGTGCACGAGGATCTGTCCCGCTTTTTGCGTGTCGAAGTCGATGGCGTCGACCTTGCCCACTTCCAGGCCCCGGTAGCGCACGGTCGCCTGCGGATTGAGGCCCGGCACGGACAGGGTGGTGGCGAGCAGGTACGGCACCCGTTCCACGCGGTCGCGGTTGAACCAGACGCCGAACAGGATGGCGGCCACCAGCAGGGTGAGTGTAAAAAATCCCGTCATCAGGGCATGTGATCTGTTTTCCATTACTTCTCCGCTTTCTTGTCTGTGCCGGCGTCGTCGCCCTGCTGCGCCGCCTTGCCGGCCGCCTGTTTCTCGTCGAGGACGGCCAGCGCGCGCTTGCCGCGGTCGCCGAGGAAAAATTGCTTGATGAACGGGTGGTCGACTTCGATCACTTCGCGCGTGGGGCCGATGGCGATCACGTGTTTTTCCGCCAGCACGGCGATGCGCGTGGACAGGGCGAACAAAGTGTCGAGGTCATGCGTGACCATCACCACCGTCAAGCCCAGTTCGCGGTGCAGCGACTGGATCAGGGACACGAAACTTTCCGACAGGTCCGGATCCAGGCCGGCCGTCGGCTCGTCGAGGAACAGCAGCTTTGGTTCCAGCGCCAGGGCGCGCGCCAGGGCCACGCGCTTGATCATGCCGCCCGACAAGTCCGACGGCATTTTCAGCGCATGTTCCGGACCCAGGCCCACCATATTCATCTTCAATAGTACCGCGTCGTGCACCAGCGCCTCGGGCAGCACGCGCAATTCGCGCATCGGCTGGGCCACATTGTCGAACACGGTCAGGGCCGAATACAGGGCGCCTTGCTGGAACAGCATGCCCCAGTGGTTGCGCAATTGCTGCAGCTGGTCGGAACTTGCCTGGTTGATATCTTCGCCAAAGACTTTGACGCATCCGCGCGCCGGATGTTCCAGGCCCAGCATCTGGCGCAGCAGCACCGTCTTGCCCGTGCCGGAGCCGCCCACGATGGACAGGATCTCGCCCCGTTCGATTTCCAGGTTCAAGTCCTGGTGTACGACGGTGCGGCCGAACTTGGTCCACAGATTGGTGATTTCCACCACGGGCGCGTCGCCATGCAGGTTGAACTGGCCTTCCTTGCCCGTGCCGCAAGCGATATTGGTGTCGTCCGCCATCAGTAGCCCACTCCATTGAAGACGATGGCGAACACGGCGTCGGCCAGGATCACCACGGTGATGGCCGTGACGACGGCGGTGGTGGTGCCGCGCCCCAGGCTTTCCGTGTTGGCCTTGATGCGCAGGCCGAAATGGCACGAGACCAGCGCGATCAGCATGCCGAAAATCACGCCCTTGCCCAGGCCGATCATGTAATTGGCCAGCGGCACGGCGTCCGGCAGCTTCTGGATGAAGTAGCGCGCCGACAGGTTCAGTTCCACCTTGGCCGCCACCATGCCGCCGATCAGCGCGGCCGTATCCGTCCAGATGACGAGCAGGGGCATGGAAATGGCCAGGGCCAGCACTTTCGGCATGATCAGGCGGAAACCGTGCGAAATGCCCATCACCAGCATGGCGTCGAGCTCTTCCGTGACGCGCATGACGCCCAGCTGGGCCGTGATGGACGAACCGGAGCGGCCGGCCACGAGGATGGCGGCCAACAATGGCCCCAGTTCGCGGATGACACTCATGCCCAGCAGGTTGACCAGGTAAATGTCGCCGCCAAAGGCGCGCAGTTGCTGCGCGGACAGATAGGACAGCACGACACCGATCAGGAAGCCGACGAGGGCCGTGATGCCCAGCGCCTGGAAGCCCGCATGGAAGATATTGGCGGAAATTTCACGCCACGGCCCGCGCATGGGGTGGCGCGCAAAGCGGCCGATATCCTGCGTCACCTGGCCTACGAGGGCGATAAAACCCTTCAAATGTTGGAAAAACAGCAAAATAGCCATGCCCAGCTTCATCACGGGCGTGAGGCGGTTGGCGCGCGAGGGCGGTGTTGCCAGCGGCCCCGTTTCTTCGATGCGCCGGAAAAACTCTTCCTGCGACGGCGCCAGGGTCAGTTGCGCGGGACGCTGCTTGCCCCAGGCATTCCAGAACAGCTGGGCGCCGATATGGTCCATGCTGTCGATGGCGGACAGGTCCCATTGCGCCTTCGCATCGCCCTGCAAGGGCTTGAGCTGGGCCTCGATGGCCTTGATCGCATTGTCATGCGCCAGCGCGTGCACCTGCCAGGTGCCGCTGGCAGTGACAAGGGCTCCCTGTTGGGAGCTGGTCTGGGAGAGGGTCAGTTTCGGCGATTGTACAGTCGGCATCGTGCCAGTTTAAGGGAGAATGGCGCAGACCGCCACCGCTGTTCAATCGCCGGCCCCTCAGGACGCGAGGTGGCGTGCCTGCCGCTGCGGCAGGGCGATGTCCGGGCGCACCTTGGCATTGCTAGTACTCACTTCGGCTGGCTTGGCGTGCGCGGCCGCCTGCGCGCCGCCCGCATAGTCGCTGGCCACGAGGGCATTGGCTTCAAGCGCGCTCATGCCGCGCGTCTGCAGCCATTGCGCCACCAGCTTGGCCAGACGCTCCATGGCGATGCGGTGCGTGGCGTCCGTGTGGGCGTACAGCCAGTTCGAAAAGTCCATGAAGTTTTCAAACGGCGCATCGCCCAGCATCCATTGCACCGTATTGGCGAAGCGGCCCGAGTTGGCCACCAGGTCCCAGTAGCGGGCGAAGCGCACGAGGCGCTGCATGCTCATGAAATCGAGCTGCTTGTTCGCCAGGATGGTGTACGGCGGGTGCGGGTCGAACACCATGCCATAGTTTTCCGTATGGCGGATGATGGGCGTGCCGCGCAGCCGTTTTAATATGCCGAACTGGATTTCATGCGGTTTCAGGGCCACCAGCTTGTTGAAACCGGCCGCGAAGCTCGCTTCATCCTCGCCCGGCAAGCCGGCGATCAAGTCCACGTGCAAGTGGGCGTTCGATTCTTCGCACAGCCAGCGGATGTTGTCGGCCGCCTTTTGATTGTCCTGCTTGCGGCTGACCAGCGATTGCACGTCCGGATTGAAACTCTGGATGCCAATTTCAAATTGCAGCGCGCCGGGCGGGAACTTGCTGATGCCTTCCTTCAAGGCGTCGGGCAAGTGGTCGGGCACCAGCTCGAAGTGGGCGTAGATCGGATCGTCCGGATTCGCCTCGATCTTGTCCAGGAAGAACTGCATGATCTTCAGGCTGGTCTTGATGTTCAGGTTGAAGGTGCGGTCGACGAACTTGAACAGGCGCGCGCCGCGCGCATGCAGGGACTCCATCTCGGCCAGGAAGTTCTCCAGCGCAAAGGGCCAGGCCGTCTTGTCCAGCGCCGACAGGCAGAATTCGCACTTGAACGGGCAGCCGCGCGACGCTTCCACGTAAATCGTGCGGTGGCGGATATCGTCGTCCGTATACAAGGAGTAGGGCAGTTGCAGTTCCGCCAGCGGGGCTTGCACGCCCGCGTGGATCTTCATCAGCGGCTTCGGGCCGTGCAGGATCTCGCCGCACAGCTTGGGGAAGGTGACGTCGCCCCAGCCCGTGATCAGGTAGTCGGCCAGCTTGACGATCTCTTGCTCGCCCGCCTCATGCGACACTTCCGGCCCGCCCAGCACGATGATGACTTCAGGCGCCACGCGCTTGAGCATGGCCACCAGTTTCGTCGTTTCCTCGACGTTCCATATATACACGCCAAAACCGATGATGCGCGGCTTGTTTTGCAGGATGCGTTCGACCAGTTCCGTGGTTTTCGTGCCGATGACGAATTCCTGCAGCCGCGTCTGCGCTTGCAGCGGCCCCATATTGGCCAGCAAATAGCGCAATCCCAGCGAGGCGTGGGTATAGCGGGCGTTCAGGGTGGAGAGCAGGATGGTCATGGGAGGCGATTGAAACGGCGAAACCGCTATTTTACGCTGTCGCGTCAGCTGTGCGCTGCGGCCACAAATGCCATGTTACCATTTGTCAATAATTACTAACTTGTCAATGCTACGGCGGGTAAAAGGGATATACGGTGCTGGCGAAAAAAGTACTCAATAAGAAAGTTCTGCTCGGGGCGCTGGCTGGCGTGGCCGTGGTGGCTGCCGCGCTGGTCGGTTACCGGGTCTTCGGCTGGGGCATGCTGGGGCCGGTCAACGGCTTGAAGCTGGACTTGTCCAGGCCCGATGCGCTGGTCCGCACGAAAAGCCTGTCGACCTTGCCGCGCGACTTGCTGACGGTACCGCTGGCGCGCGACGTGCTGCGCGAGGATTTCCTGTTCTATTACGAGCAGAGCGAAGACCGGCTGGGGCTCAAGGGCAGCTTGCGCCGCATCGCCTACGAACATGAACTGGGCTGGGGCGACCAGCTGCTGCGCATGGTGCTGGACCAGCCCGCGGAAGTGGCCCTGTGGCGCGACGCCGACGGCTCGCTCAAGCATTTCGCCATCGCCGTGTCGCGCAACCAGCTGACGCGCCTGCTCGAGGAAGCGGGCAAGATCGCCTTGAAGGATACGCAAATGCGCGTGGCCGGCAGCTTGCGCGTCGATGGCGGCCAGGTGCCCGTGTATGCGCTCAACTACGCCTACCAGCGCACCTTGCTGTTTGCCGCGCACGGCCAGCGCCTGGTCATCCTGTCCCATCCCGGCATGCTGTATGGCGGCAGCGACGGCAAGAGCGGCGATGGAACGGCCGAGAAAACCGTGGCCAGCCTGCTGGCGCCGGAAGCGGCCAAACAGAACGTCTTTCATGCGCAATTCCATCTCGACGGCGCCGCGCCCGAGGGCCACAGCATCGCCGTCAAGGCGGACTTCCTGTCGTTCGGCTACCAGCCCTTCTTCGGCGCGCTCGAAGCGCTGCGCTTCGATTTTCAACAGGGTGCCTGGCAGTCCAAGGTGCTGCTCAATGCGGACAAGCTGAAAAACGGCGGCTATGACAGCAGCGCCCTGTGGCCCGTGCTGCCGCACAGTCCCAGCGCCTGCTTCAGCGTGCCGGTGGACTGGACCGCGCTGCAGCCCGTGCTCAAGCGCCTGGGGAGCAAGACCTCCGAGCCGGTGGTGCCGCTGGCCGGGCACTTGCAAGGGCCGGCCGCCGCCTGCTGGTACGGCACGTCGCGCCTGCATACGCCGGTGTTTGTCGCCACGCGCAGTGCGCAGGCCGGGGATGACGCTGCATATGGCAGCCTGTTCGAGGCGGCCATCGGCGGCAAGGACCCCGTGCGCAAGACGACCGGCAAGGATGCTAAAGGTGAGTTCGTACGCTGGGAGCGCAGCGTCGCCACGGCACTGGGCCAGTCCACGCCGGCGCTGGCCGTGGCCGGCAATACGGTTGTCTTCTCGGCCGACGGCAGGCTGGTGGACCAGGTGCTGGCCGTGCGCCGCAAGCAGGCGCCGGCCGCCAGCGACCTGCTGCCCGATGGCGCGCACACCATCGGCCTGATCGCGCCCGCGTCGCTGGCCCGGCTGATCCAGCTGGAAGCCTTCGATACCCTGCCGGCGAATAACGAACCGGTACTGCGCGCGGCCGCCAACGAACACCTGGTGCCGCGCCTGAACGCCTTGAAAAAATATCCGCCGCTGCGCATGGTGCTCAAGCGGCAGCCAGCCAGCGGCACCGCATGGGAAGCGCTGGAATGGCAGGAGACTGCGCGATGACGGTGCGGCACGCGCGCCGCGCCACCTTGCGCTGGCTCGCGGCTTGCGCCGCCACCGTGGCTGCGCCCCGGGCGTGGGCCCTGCGCGCGGCCGCCGATCCGCAAGTGCAGCTGTCGCAGGCCCAGAGCCGCGCCTTCCAGGCCTGGATGTTGCGCATTGTCAATGTGCAGATCGAACGAGGGCCGTCGCCGCGCTGGACGCACCGCGATTGCGCGGGCCTCGTGCGCTTTGCCGTCAATGAGGCGCTCACCGTGCATGACGCGAAATGGCTGCGCGCGAACGGCATCGCCAGCGACCGGCGCCTGCCGCCCGAGCTGGAATTGAGCGGGGCCCAGGCGGCCCTGCGCAACCGCTGGGTGCAGACGGATGGCACGGTCGGCCACTTCGTCACGGCGCTGGCGCTGGTGCAGCACAACAGCCGTTTCATCGCCCGCGAAATCAGCCAGGCGCTGCCCGGCGACCTGCTGTTTTTCGACCAGGGCGACGAACAGCACCTGATGGTCTGGATGGGGGCGCGCATCGCCTACCACACCGGCACCGTCACCCCCGACGACAATGGTCTGCGGACCGTCGATATCAAAGAACTTACGAGCTGGAAGGACACGCGGTGGCAACCTGTGGTCAACAATCCGAATTTCGCCGGTGTGTTCCGGCTGGCGTTCCTGTCATGAAGCTTCTCATGAAACTGTTATTTGCCAGCCTGCTGGCGTTGGTCCTCATTGGCGGCGCCTCGGCGCAGGAACGCGAACCGAGCAACTACGCCACCTTCAAGGGCGAGCCCTTCTTCCTGCTGTCGGACGCCAGTTACGGCAGTCTTGATGAAGCGCGCGTGCGGCTCGAGGTGCCGGGGCGCGACATGGGGCGCATGAACCTGGAAGCGTATTCGGGCGCCGACATCGTCGTCTATCGCGTGCCCGAACCGATGGAATTCCTGAAAAAGCAGCGCAATCTGCACCGCATCCAGGTCGAGGGCAATTACCAGGGCGAAGGCCTGGCCAATACCCTGAGCTTTCTGTGGGATAGCTGGTGGAAGCAGTCGCGCCTGGCCTGGCGCAAGCTGTTTTCCGGCGAGGCGCGCCTCGCGGTAACGAAGGAACAGCCGCAATTGGCGACGAATGACGCGATCCGCCGGCGCACTGTGTTCGCCAACCATCCGCAATACAAGCCGATCAAGGGCATGGAGCTGGTCGACAGCTTCCGCTATCCGATCTGGCAAGCCAAGGCCATCACGCCGCCGAAAGGCGTCAAGCTCGATGGATCGAGCAGCGATTTCATCGTCGCCGGTGCCGGCAACGTGATGATCCCGCTGGGCAAACGCCAGCCTGGCTTGTACCTGATCGAAGCGATCATCGGCGAACACCGCGCCACCACCCTGGTGTTCGTGTCGGACACGGTGGCCGTCACCAAGGTATCGTCCGGCCAGATGCTGGTGTGGACGGCGCGGCGCGACAACAGCGCCGCCGTGGCCGGCGCCAGCGTGGCGTGGACCGACGGCACCGGCGTGCTGCAGTCGGCCACCACGGGCGCCGACGGTGTCGCATCGCTCGAGCGCGGCAGCCCCGAACACACGTATGTGCTGGGCCAGGACCGCGCCGGCGGCGTGTTCGTGTCCGAGAATTTTTACTATGACAGCGAAATCTATAACACCAAGATTTATGCGGTGACGGACCGGCCCCTGTACCGGCCCGGCGACGAGGTCAACGTCAAGTTTGTGGGCCGCGAATTCACGTCGGCGCGCAATTCGCAGGCGGCGGCCAGCGCACCGCTAAGCTTGACCGTGCTCAATCCGAATGGCACGCCGCTGCTGACGCAAACGCTGCAGCTATCCGGCGATACGGGCGCCGACACGCGCTTCCGCCTGCCGACGGAAGCCACCGCCGGCGGCTATGAACTGCGCTTCAATTACAAGGATGGCGCATATGGCGCGGCCTTCCGCGTGGCCGAATACATCAAGCCGCACTTTGAAATCAACGTCCAGCCAGCGAAGCCGGAATTCAAGACGGGCGAGGCGGTCAAGGGCAGCATCGCGCTGCGCTACCCCGATGGCAAGCCGGTGAAAAACGCGAAGATGACCCTGTCGCTGCGCGGCCAGCAAAACACCATGGTCGAGGGCGAGTTGCGTTACAGCGGCCTGTTCCCCGTGGCCTTGAAAACCGAGGAAGTGACGAGCGACGGCAGCGGCAATGTGGACTTCACCTTGCCGCCCGCCGCCGACCCTTCGCGCTACATCCTGACCGTGCTGGCGACCGATGGCGCGGCCTACCGCGTCAAGGCGACGCGCGAGCTGATGATCGAGCGTTCGAGCAGCAGCTACCAGTTGAAGGCCGCGCGCCAGTTTTCCGATCCGGGCCAGTCCGTGCATTTCGACTTGCTGGCCGACGGCCAGGGCGCGGCCAAGCCCGTGCGCTGGGAGATGGTGCAGCTGGAAAAACAAGGCAAGACCGAGGGCGCATTCGATCCAAACGCCAAGGGCTGGGACGTGACATTCCCCGCTTCGGGCTCGTATCAGCTGGCGCTGCGCGACGAACGGGGCAACCTGCTGGCCGCCGCCAGCCACTGGGTCGCCGGCGATGGCGTGCAAACGACGCCGGGCAGCATCGAGATCGTGCTGGACCGCGCCCGCTATCGTCCGGGCGACACCGCCGAAGCCTTGATCACGTTCTCGGACAAGGTCGACCAGGCGCTGTTGACGCTCGAACGCGACAAGGTGGAGCACCATGGCTTGATGGCCGGCGCCGCGGATTGGTACCAGGCGAAGCGCGTGGCGCCGCGGCAGTGGCGCGTGCGCATCCCCGTCAAGGAGGAGCACGGCCCGAACATGACGTTCTCGGTGGCGTATACGCGCAATGGCGATTTCGTCTTCGAGAATGCGGGTCTGCAAGTGATCGAGCCGCGCATCGCGCTGCAATTCAAGAGCGACAAGGAGGTCTACCAGCCTGGCGAGAAGGTGACGCTGGACGTCAAGGCCACCCTCGACGGCAAGCCGCTGAGCACCATGGTGGCGCTGGGCGTGGTCGATGAAATGATTTATGTGCTGCAGCCGGAAATCGCGCCGGACATCGGCGACTTCTTCTACCATCCGCGCCGCAACAACGTGCGCACCACGGCCAGCCTGTCCTTCATCAGCTACGACATGGCGCAGGGCCGCACCGCCGGTGCGCCCGCGCGCCACAATTACAACGAGCGCGGCGTCAAGGTGCTCGAACGTCCGCGCCGCGACAATATCGATACGGCGTACTGGGCGCCGTCGCTGAAGACCGACGCGAATGGCAATGCGCGCGTGAGTTTCACCATGCCGGACGCGCTGACCCGCTGGCGTATCACGGGCCGCGCGATGGACGAGCAGGGGCGCGTGGGCCAGCGCACCGCCTATCTGCGGTCGGACAAGAACTTCTATGCCAAGTGGACGGCGCCCGACTGGATGCGCGCCGGCGATGCGCCGCGTGCCTCGGTGGCCGTGTTCAACCAGACTGGCAAGGAGCAGGCGCTCGACGTCGTCCTTTCCGGCGGGGCGCAGCCGAAGACGGAAAAGCTGTCCGCCAAACCGGGCGTCAACTACGTCGAGTTTCCGCTCGCTGTTGGCGCTACCGGGCCGCTGCGCCTGGAGCTGAAACAGAACGGCAAGCTGGTCGATGCGCTTGACACGGCCATGCACACCTTGCCTGCCGCCTGGAGCAGTCCGCGCACCCTGGTGCTGCCGCTCGATGGCGCCGCCGGTGATATTCCACTCAAGCTGCCGGCGGACGCGCGCAATATCCGCATCTCGTTCGCGCAAGGAGCAGCCAGCCAGTTCGCGCGCATCGCCGACGACCTGATCGACTATCCATATGGCTGCGTGGAGCAGACGGCGAGCCGTTTGATTCCGCTGGCGCTGGCCACGCAAAGCCTGGGGCCGGACGCCGGCGCGGCGGGTGAGCGTCTGCAAACGCTGCTGACGGCGCAGCGCCTGCGATTGGTGTCGATGGCCGGCCCCAACGCCGTCTTCGGCTGGTGGGGCAACGCCACGGCCGGCAATGCCTTGATGACGGCCTACGCCTATTACGCGGACTGGTACGGGGCGCGCGCGCTGCGCATCGAGCTGCCGCCCGAGCACTGGAACAAGCTGCTGGCCGTCTACAGCGAACATGGCTTGAAGGATGCGATGGGCGACCGCGCGCTGGTGCTGTGGATGGCGCGCGAGATGGGCTTGCCCACGCAGACATTGGCAGCCGGCCTGGTGGACGACAGCGCCATCGCCGTCCTGGGCGGCAAGCCGCGCCAGGCGGGCGACAGTAGCAGCCTGCTGCTGGGCGGAGCCCTTGACCGCGAAGCGCAAGCGATGTCGCTGGGCCTGGTGGCGCTGGTGGCCGGCCAGAATGGCATCGCCTTGCCGCATGGGCTGCAACTGCAAGTGGCCAGCGCCTGGCAAGTCTTGCACGAATCGAAAGCGCCGGTGGCGCAAGCCTTGCTGATGCTGGCCGGCGAAGTACCGCCATCGCAGGCCGACGCGGTGCTGGCCGGCGTGCGCGCCGAGATGCCGACCCTGGACCGCGCGATGACGTTGATGTGGGTGCAAAAGAAGCTGGGCGGCGCATCGTTCGGCAAGGGGCCGGCCGTCACGCTGGACGGCGCCTGGCAAAAACGCGACAGTCGCAGCGGCCAGCCGGTCTGGCGCTGGAGCGACGCCAAGGGCCAGCCCGACAAACTGCGTCTCGCGGCACCGGCGCCCGCAGGCACGGTGGCCGTGCTGCAGTACGACAGCCACGCCGTTGAAGCGCAAACCTTGCCGGTTGCCGTCGAGCGCCGCATCCTGCGCATGAAGGCGGGCAAGGGCGGCTACACGACGGAGCTGGTCAAGCCGGGCGAGGCGCTGAGCACGGACGCGCTGTATCTCGATGAAATCACCTTGAAGGCCGCACCGGGAGCGAAGCACCGCTTTGGTTTGCTGGAAGTGGCGCTGCCACCTGGCGCCATGGTCGAATCGACTACATGGGGCATGGTCATGGCGGGTGACAAGCCGGCTGCGCTGGAACGCGCGCGCCACACCGAACGCCGCGACGGCTATGCCGTGCCCATCGAGCCTTTGGCCGGCGACGTGACCTTGCGCCATTTGCTGCGCTTTGCGCAGAAGGGCAGCTATGTGCTGCCGCCTGCGCGCTTTTACCGCATGTACCAGCCGGAGCAGAAAGCCTTCGAAGGCGGCGGCAAGACCACGCGCGCGCTGAAGGTCGAGTGATGCGCGTGGCACTTCCTGCATTGACGGCAACCCTGCTGCTGGCCGTACCTGCGTGGTCTGCATCGCTGGACGTGGCCTGGTGGCGCGATGGCAAGATCGAAGTGCGGCAGCTGCGTCAGGGCGGCGCCGCGCAGCCCCTCTCGCCGCCGTTTGACGGCGCGCGGCAAATACCGCTGGCCAGCCTGTGGAAGCTGTTCGTATATATATACGCGACGGATAACAAGGTGGCGATGCCGGATTACCGCTGCGGTGGCCGCGATCCGGAAGAAGTGTATTGCTGCGATGCGGGCCAGAGCATCGGTCACGATGCGGCGCTGGCGCAGTCCTGCGGCCCATTTTTCTCGCCCAGGCGCTTGATGATCGCGCCGGCGGCATGGCGCAACTACTGGACCGGCCGTCTGGGGAGCGCGCCGGCCGGCGACTTTGCCTGGCTGGCGGATCCCGCGCAGATGGCGCCGGCGCGCACGGTGCGCCTGGATAGCCTGCTGCGCGCGCTGGACAGCATCCCGGCCGCCAGCCGCGTGGATGCCGAGGCTGCGCTGCTGCGCGTGGTGCTCGACGGACGAGGCGCCGGTACGGCGCGCTGGTTCGGCAGCCAGCTGCGCGTAAAGACGTATTCCTGGCACGAGCAGAAAAAGGGGCAGGCAGAAGAGCGTATCGGCGGCGCGGCCGGCTGGCTGGCCGACGGCACGCCGATCTGGTTTGGCGGCGCAGGCGGCAGCAGCAATGTCTTTGCACAGTGGGCGCCCCGGCTGGCCGCCAGCTTGCCGAAAGTGGGCGCGGCCGACGATGGCGGCTGCGTGGTCGTCGATTACTTCAAGCGCTATCCGATCCGCGCCGTGCGCGGCGAGCGTGGCGTGGCCGCAGCTGGAACGCTGAATGGCCGCTACCATGTGCAATTCGAGAATGGCCAGAACCTCGCCTTGCGCAGCACCGGTGAACTGATGCTGTTGCAGGAAAAGGGCGGCCGTCCGCAATTGCGCGGCCGCTTCGGCGTCAATGAATATGTGGCGCGCGTGCTCGACCGCGAAGCGAACGCCGGCGAGCCGGAAGCGGCCAAGGCGCTGGCGATCGCCGCGCGCACGTATCTGCAGCAGAACGCGGTGACGGTGGCGGGCTGCCAGCAGATCGCCGACAGCAGCGCGACCCAGCGCGTCAGTCCCAGCCCCGCCACGCCGGCGGCGCTGGCGATTGCGCGCTGGACCGACCAGCTGATCGTCGATGGCGTCACCGTGCGCTATCACACTAACCAGCCGTCCGAGGGCACGATGGCGTGGAGCGAGGCGGTGCGCCAGGCCAGACAAGGCAAGTACTATGATGAATTGCTGGCGGCGGCGTATCCTGGCGGCGCGCTGAGTACCTTTGGCAATACCGGCGCACGTTGCCGGCGCCTGGCGCAGAACGAGGACTGGCTGGCGCGGTCCGTGCTGCGCTGGCAGCGCGTGCTGCTGCGCGAGGCCGGCTACGAGGCGCCGTCGCCAGCGCCGCTGGTGTGCGCCTTGCAGAGCGGGGCGCCGTATTCGGAGCAATCGCGCAACCGCATCTTCATGCGGCCGCTGGCCACGCGCGAAGACCGCATCACCTTGGCCCATGAATACCTGCATCTTGGCCTGCGCAACCATCCGCGCGGCCAGGACGAAGAATATGTCGAGCGGCTGGCCCGCCGGCTCGTCGACCTTAACCTGGAGGCCCTGTGAGTTTTTATATCCGCTGCTCGATTCCGCTAATGCTATTGCCAATCTGGGCGCAGGCCCAGGTCACCATCGACGCCCCCAGGAGCGGCTGGCGCAATTCGGCCGGCGCCAGCGAGCAATACACGCAAGCGGTCAACTACCCCGCCGCGTCGGTCAACCTGCAGCCTGGCCAGGCCGAGACGGCGCAGATACGGGGACGCATCGCAGGCGCCGTCAAGGGCAAGCCCGCTACTTTGGTGGTCAATGGCGTGGCGATGCCGATGGAAGTGGGCGAGGATGGCAGCTATGGCCGTCCGTATGGCTTCGGCAGCGGCTCGAACAGCGTGGAAGTGCGTTCGCCGGATGGCAGGAGCCGCGCGCGCACCCAGTTTGTCGACAGCTACCAGGGCAAGACCCAGGCACGCTTGCGCATCGTGCTGTCCTGGGACAGCGCCGGCACCGACCTCGATATGCACGTGGTCACGCCGGACGGCGGCCATGCCTGGTACGGCAATCGCGTCTTGAAAGATGGCGGCGCGCTGGATGTGGACGTGACCACCGGCTATGGCCCGGAGATTTTCTCCAGTGCGGCGCCCGTGAAGGGCAATTATCACGTCTATGTGAATTACTACGGCAGCGGCGAGAACACCGCCATGCTGACCGTCGCCCGCATATCGGTCATCACCAACGAAGGCACGCCACGTGAAAAGTTGCAGAGCTTCCAGGTGCCGATGCGGGCCGCCGGCGAACTGACCTTGGTGAAATCGTTCGTCTTGCCATAAATGGCTCTTGCGGACACGCTATTGCTTGGCTATAATTCGCCCCCTCGCTGAACGACGCATGCAAATGCAGCGTGAAGTGAGAAAAGTTTTTAAGCGCAATGCGCTGAAAAACGGGGTTGACGGACGTAGCGAAATGCTTCATACTCTTCCTTCTTCGCAGCTGACAAACACAACGCTTTGTCGATGGCGCGAAAGCAGTGCCGAATACAGTTCTTTAACAATTAACAGTCGATAAGTGTGGGCATTTGATGTAAGTGCAGCGTCAATCTTCGGATTGACGTAATACTTAAAATATATCAAATGTTCACAAGAAATAATGAAATAGGATACTTCTTCGGAAGTAGCCTGTCAGTTTTTTGAGTGAGCAAATCTTTTGCAATGTAAAAGATTTGGATGGTAGCGATACTGTCCGACCTGTCAGAAATGACATTAAACAGAGATTAAACTGAAGAGTTTGATCCTGGCTCAGATTGAACGCTGGCGGCATGCCTTACACATGCAAGTCGAACGGCAGCACGGAGCTTGCTCTGGTGGCGAGTGGCGAACGGGTGAGTAATATATCGGAACGTACCCTAGAGTGGGGGATAACGTAGCGAAAGTTACGCTAATACCGCATACGATCTAAGGATGAAAGTGGGGGATCGCAAGACCTCATGCTCGTGGAGCGGCCGATATCTGATTAGCTAGTTGGTAGGGTAAAAGCCTACCAAGGCATCGATCAGTAGCTGGTCTGAGAGGACGACCAGCCACACTGGAACTGAGACACGGTCCAGACTCCTACGGGAGGCAGCAGTGGGGAATTTTGGACAATGGGCGAAAGCCTGATCCAGCAATGCCGCGTGAGTGAAGAAGGCCTTCGGGTTGTAAAGCTCTTTTGTCAGGGAAGAAACGGTGAGAGCTAATATCTCTTGCTAATGACGGTACCTGAAGAATAAGCACCGGCTAACTACGTGCCAGCAGCCGCGGTAATACGTAGGGTGCAAGCGTTAATCGGAATTACTGGGCGTAAAGCGTGCGCAGGCGGTTTTGTAAGTCTGATGTGAAATCCCCGGGCTCAACCTGGGAATTGCATTGGAGACTGCAAGGCTAGAATCTGGCAGAGGGGGGTAGAATTCCACGTGTAGCAGTGAAATGCGTAGATATGTGGAGGAACACCGATGGCGAAGGCAGCCCCCTGGGTCAAGATTGACGCTCATGCACGAAAGCGTGGGGAGCAAACAGGATTAGATACCCTGGTAGTCCACGCCCTAAACGATGTCTACTAGTTGTCGGGTCTTAATTGACTTGGTAACGCAGCTAACGCGTGAAGTAGACCGCCTGGGGAGTACGGTCGCAAGATTAAAACTCAAAGGAATTGACGGGGACCCGCACAAGCGGTGGATGATGTGGATTAATTCGATGCAACGCGAAAAACCTTACCTACCCTTGACATGGCTGGAATCCCCGAGAGATTGGGGAGTGCTCGAAAGAGAACCAGTACACAGGTGCTGCATGGCTGTCGTCAGCTCGTGTCGTGAGATGTTGGGTTAAGTCCCGCAACGAGCGCAACCCTTGTCATTAGTTGCTACGAAAGGGCACTCTAATGAGACTGCCGGTGACAAACCGGAGGAAGGTGGGGATGACGTCAAGTCCTCATGGCCCTTATGGGTAGGGCTTCACACGTCATACAATGGTACATACAGAGCGCCGCCAACCCGCGAGGGGGAGCTAATCGCAGAAAGTGTATCGTAGTCCGGATTGTAGTCTGCAACTCGACTGCATGAAGTTGGAATCGCTAGTAATCGCGGATCAGCATGTCGCGGTGAATACGTTCCCGGGTCTTGTACACACCGCCCGTCACACCATGGGAGCGGGTTTTACCAGAAGTAGGTAGCTTAACCGCAAGGAGGGCGCTTACCACGGTAGGATTCGTGACTGGGGTGAAGTCGTAACAAGGTAGCCGTATCGGAAGGTGCGGCTGGATCACCTCCTTTCTAGAGTTTGCACGAATCAGGTAACTGGTTCACGCATCAAATGTTCACACTTATCGGCTGTTTAATTAAGAAGAAACAGTAGTCGTAGTAGTTCCGCGTTGGGGCTGTAGCTCAGCTGGTTAGAGCACCGTGTTGATAACGCGGGGGTCGTTGGTTCGAGTCCAACCAGCCCTACCAGCTAATTAGTAGTATCTCAGGGGGATTAGCTCAGCTGGGAGAGCACCTGCTTTGCAAGCAGGGGGTCGTCGGTTCGATCCCGTCATCCTCCACCAAAGTTTTACTCGAAAGTGCAAACGTAAGCCGGTCAACAAGACTGTGGTTTAGGTTTGATCTTTTAGCGATCAAAGCTGTTTCGTTCTTTAACAATCTGGAAGAAGTAAAGATTATTTATTGATTGAGTCTATACATGTAGCAATACATGAGGCGGCTCAATGGGTAATGATTGTATGTATCAACAAACAAGCAACAACGTTGTACTTTCTTATCCCTGTAGCGCTCTTTTCATTTGAAAGAATGAAGAGGCTAACGTTATAGGGACAAGCGAATAAGTGCACATGGTGGATGCCTTGGCGATTACAGGCGATGAAGGACGTAGTAGCTTGCGATAAGCTGCGGGGAGTGAGCAAACACACTTTGATCCGCAGATTTCCGAATGGGGCAACCCACCCTTTTAGGGTATTGCATACTGAATACATAGGTATGCAAGGCGAACGCGGCGAACTGAAACATCTAAGTAGCTGCAGGAAAAGAAATCAACCGAGATTCCCAAAGTAGCGGCGAGCGAAATGGGAAGAGCCTGTACGTGATAGTCGGACCGATAACAGAATCCTCTGGAAATAGGAGCCATAGTGGGTGATAGCCCCGTATGTGAAATCGGACCGGTGGTACTAAGCGTACGACAAGTAGGGCGGGACACGTGACATCCTGTCTGAATATGGGGGGACCATCCTCCAAGGCTAAATACTCGTAATCGACCGATAGTGAACCAGTACCGTGAGGGAAAGGCGAAAAGAACCCCGGAAGGGGAGTGAAATAGATCCTGAAACCGTGTGCATACAAACAGTAGGAGCGGACTTGTTCCGTGACTGCGTACCTTTTGTATAATGGGTCAGCGACTTACATTCAGTGGCAAGGTTAACCAGATAGGGAAGCCGTAGAGAAATCGAGTCCGAATAGGGCGATCAGTCGCTGGGTGTAGACCCGAAACCAAGTGATCTACTCATGGCCAGGATGAAGGTGCGGTAACACGCCCTGGAGGTCCGAACCCACTAATGTTGAAAAATTAGGGGATGAGCTGTGGGTAGGGGTGAAAGGCTAAACAAACTTGGAAATAGCTGGTTCTCTCCGAAAACTATTTAGGTAGTGCCTCAAGTATCACCATCGGGGGTAGAGCACTGTTATGGCTAGGGGGTCATTGCGACTTACCAAACCATTGCAAACTCCGAATACCGATGAGTGCGAGCTTGGGAGACAGACGTCGGGTGCTAACGTCCGGCGTCAAGAGGGAAACAACCCAGACCGCCAGCTAAGGTCCCAAAGATTGGCTAAGTGGAAAACGAAGTGGGAAGGCTAAAACAGTCAGGATGTTGGCTTAGAAGCAGCCATCATTTAAAGAAAGCGTAATAGCTCACTGATCGAGTCGTCCTGCGCGGAAGATGTAACGGGGCTAAGCCAGTCACCGAAGCTGCGGATATATAGCAATATATATGGTAGGAGAGCGTTCTGTAAGCCTGCGAAGGTGTCTTGTAAAGGATGCTGGAGGTATCAGAAGTGCGAATGCTGACATGAGTAGCGATAATGGGGGTGAAAAGCCTCCACGCCGTAAGCCCAAGGTTTCCTGTTCAACGTTCATCGGAGCAGGGTGAGTCGGCCCCTAAGGCGAGGCAGAGATGCGTAGCTGATGGGAAGCAGGTTAATATTCCTGCACCGTCGTATGATGCGATGGGGGGACGGATCGCGGAAGGTTGTCCAACTGTTGGAATAGTTGGTTTTTGGCTCATAGAAGGCGCTTAGGCAAATCCGGGCGCGGAATTCAAGGGGTTGAGACGAGTGCACTTGTGCACGAAGCAATCGGAAGTGGTTCCAAGAAAAGCCTCTAAGCTTCAGTCATACGAGACCGTACCGCAAACCGACACAGGTGGGCGAGATGAGTATTCTAAGGCGCTTGAGAGAACTCGGGAGAAGGAACTCGGCAAATTGGTACCGTAACTTCGGGAAAAGGTACGCCCCGGTAGCTTGATTGGTTTACTCCATGAGGGTGAAAGGGTTGCAATAAACTGGTGGCTGCGACTGTTTAATAAAAACACAGCACTCTGCAAACACGAAAGTGGACGTATAGGGTGTGACGCCTGCCCGGTGCTGGAAGATTAAATGATGGGGTGCAAGCTCTTGATTGAAGTCCCAGTAAACGGCGGCCGTAACTATAACGGTCCTAAGGTAGCGAAATTCCTTGTCGGGTAAGTTCCGACCTGCACGAATGGCGTAACGATGGCCACACTGTCTCCTCCCGAGACTCAGCGAAGTTGAAATGTTTGTGATGATGCAATCTACCCGCGGCTAGACGGAAAGACCCCATGAACCTTTACTGTAGCTTTGCATTGGACTTTGAACCAATCTGTGTAGGATAGGTGGGAGGCTTTGAAGCGGGGACGCTAGTTCTCGTGGAGCCAACCTTGAAATACCACCCTGGTTTGTTTGAGGTTCTAACCTTGGTCCGTTATCCGGATCGGGGACAGTGCATGGTAGGCAGTTTGACTGGGGCGGTCTCCTCCTAAAGTGTAACGGAGGAGTTCGAAGGTACGCTAGATACGGTCGGACATCGTGTTGATAGTGCAATGGCATAAGCGTGCTTAACTGCGAGACTGACAAGTCGAGCAGGTACGAAAGTAGGACATAGTGATCCGGTGGTTCTGTATGGAAGGGCCATCGCTCAACGGATAAAAGGTACTCTGGGGATAACAGGCTGATTCCTCCCAAGAGTTCATATCGACGGGGGAGTTTGGCACCTCGATGTCGGCTCATCACATCCTGGGGCTGTAGCCGGTCCCAAGGGTATGGCTGTTCGCCATTTAAAGTGGTACGTGAGCTGGGTTTAAAACGTCGTGAGACAGTTTGGTCCCTATCTGCCGTGGGCGTTGGAAATTTGAAGGGGGCTGCTCCTAGTACGAGAGGACCGGAGTGGACGAACCTCTGGTGTACCGGTTGTCACGCCAGTGGCATTGCCGGGTAGCTAAGTTCGGAAGAGATAACCGCTGAAAGCATCTAAGCGGGAAACTTGCCTTGAGATGAGATTTCCCAGAGCCTTGAGCTCTTTGAAGGGTCGTTCGAGACCAGGACGTTGATAGGCTGGGTGTGGAAGTGCAGTAATGCATTAAGCTAACCAGTACTAATTGCCCGTACGGCTTGTCCCTATAACCTTAGCAGGTACAGAGGATAAGACGGTACAACGTTGCGTGTGTGTTGATACAACCAGTCATTACCCCGATCTTTGCTTCTTCCAGATTCAGGCTTTGTCGCTCCATTGAGGACAAACGCCAGTACAAGTTATGCCTGATGACCATAGCAAGTTGGTCCCACCCCTTCCCATCCCGAACAGGACCGTGAAACAACTTTGCGCCGATGATAGTGCTGCAACCAGTGTGAAAGTAGGTTATCGTCAGGCTTGTTATTCGAAAAAACCCCTTCCGGTGATCCGGTTGGGGTTTTTTTTACGTCTGGTGGTTTTGCCCGGTGCGCGCTTTTTGTCGTGCGTACGGCGAAGTTGTACGAAGTTATCGCTCGTGAGCGCTTTTTGCGGCGGTAAGTGTGCCGCAAAATGCCTATCTTGCCGGTCCATGTTGCTAACTGCGGGCACCGTCATGTTCTCTTCATATTCACACTGTACGATGGCTTGCATGGCTGCTGCCCTTGGGCGGCCAGTCCCTTTCATCCCATCAAGTAAATGTGTGCATCCATGTTGGCCAAGCTTAAACTCGTCAAAACTCCCAAAGGCATCGATAGTGTCTTGATGCTGTCGGCCATGCTGATACTCTGGATCGGCAATTACAGCAACCTCGATCTCATGATCGCCGACAGTATGTTCGACGGGACGCGTGGGCAATTTGCCGGCACGGGCAGCGCGTGGGCGGGCAATTTCCAGCTCGGCATGATCTCGCTTGGCTCCGCCATGATCTGCCTGGCTATCTGGGACACCTTGCATCCGCTGGCCTGGCTGGCCTCACGCCGCAGCGCCTTGCGCGTCGTGGCCCTGTCGGTCGTCTTGGTGCCGTTAAGCATTTATTTTCTCTCTTCCTTCAGCGATGTGCCTTGCCCTACGGATTTGCTGCGCTATGGCGGACTGGCGCCCTACACGCGCCTGCTGGAAACATTGCCCGCCAATGCATCTGCCATGGTTTGCCTGCCTGCAACGCAGGCGAACACTGCCTGGTGGATGCTGGCCTTGCCATTGCTCTGCCTGCCCGGACGGCCACGCACGGCGCTTCTGCTCGCTAGCGTCATGCTGCTGTGCGGTTTGGCGGCAGGCTGGCAGCAACAGTTGCAAGGTACGCAATTTTTCACGCACACCTTGTGGTCTGCCTGGATCGCCTCTTTCCTGATATATCTGCTGCATAATCTGCTCCAGGCCGAGGACGCGTTGGCCTGAAACATAAAAGTACGTCACAATCTGCCTGTCTAGTTGTCGTTTCATACAAAAACAGGAGCACCATGAACGAGCAGATTGCGAGAGAAGTGGTATTGGTCCGTGCTATCGAGACGGCCGACCAGAAAAAAGAAGTCCTCAGCGAGGATGACCGCATGTATGCCAGCCGCAGCGCGCGTGAGCTTGCGCAGTGGCAAGCTTCGGGCAAGCAGGCCGAAGTGACGGGTGACGATTTCCTGCAGCAGCGCTCCGAACTGATCCTCAAGCGCATCACCGAACGCACGCCTGCCTTCGCCGCTTTCGCGAAACGCCGTAACGGCATGAAAGCCCTGGCGCTGGCCTTGCCCTTGTTGGCCCTGCTGCTGGGCGCCGGGCTCGACCGCATCACGGATCCCCATCGCGTGGATCTGCTGTCGGCGCCCTTGCTGCTGATCATTGCGTGGAACGTACTGGTCTACCTGGGCTTGCTGATCTGGCTATGCATCCCCTCGCATTCCCTCGGCTGGCCGAAAGCAGGGCTGGTGCGCCACCTGAGCGTGGGCCGCCTGGCCTTGCCGCGCAAGTTGCCGCACGCTTTGTCCTCGGGTTTGCTCAGCTTCATGGGGGAATGGGCGCACCTGAGCGCCAAGCTGACGGCCGCGCGCCTGAGCCGTACCATCCACTTGAGCGCCGCCATGTTTGCCATCGGCGCCGTCGCCTCGTTGTATGCGCGCGGTTTCCTGTCGCAATACGCAGCTGGTTGGGAAAGCACCTTTTTGAGTGCCGGCCAGGTGCACAGCCTGCTTTCAACCCTGTTTGCGCCGGCTATTGCCCTGTTTCATTTGCAAGGCTTTTCGCTGGCGGAAATCGAAGCGCTGCGTTTCCCGCAAACGACGACCGTCGAAGGTGGCGCGCGCTGGGTGCATTTGTATGCGGCAACGATTTTCCTGCTGGTGGTCGTTCCCCGCCTGATCCTGGCATTGCTCAATAATTGGCGCGCCGCGCGCCTGACCATGCACTTCCCGTTGGATCTCGATCAACCGTATTTCCGCAAGCTCAATGAAAGCATCGGCGTGGCCACGGGCGGCATGCTGCGCGTCTTGCCATACAGCTTTACTGTCGATGAGGCGCGCCACAAGGGCCTGGGCCAGTTGTCCATCATGCTGTTCGGCGAGCAAGGGCGCATGATGCTGCGTCCGTCGACGTCGTATGGCGAAGAGCCGCAGGACGTTCTGCGCGGCACGGACCTGAATGATCCGCAAGTCAATATCACGGCCGTGCTGTTCAACCTGACGGCGACGCCGGAAAAGGAAAATCATGGCGCCTTCCTCGATTACCTGGTGCAATCGTCGACACGTGGCATCGCCGTCCTGATCGACGAGTCCAGCTATCTGGAGCGCGTGGGCGAGCAGGTGGATAATGGCGCGCGCCAGGCGGAACGAGTCGCCTTGTGGCAACAATTCTGCCAGTTCCACAAAACCACGGCCACCCTGGTCAATTTGCTCAATCCTGCCTTGCACCCGCTCGATGCTGGTGTCGGGCTGAAAGTATCGGCAGCAGCATGAGTGTGAATGTGAATAAAGAAGTGCAGGATGATGCAGTGCAGATTCAGTTCGCGCTGATTTCGCACACGAATAATGGCAAGACGACACTGGCGCGTACCCTGGTGGGCGTAGATATCGGCGAAGTGCGCGACGCCGCCCACGTGACCGTGTTTGCGGAATCGCATACCTTGCTGGCGACACCGCAGGGTGATGCCCTGCAATTATGGGATACGCCAGGCTTCGGCGACTCCGTGCGCCTGCTCAAGCGCCTGGGGCAGTCCGGCAATCCCATCGGCTGGTTCCTGCGCGAAGTGCTGGACCGTTATCGCGACCGCCCGTTCTGGCTCAGCCAGCAAGCGTTGCGCACGGCCAAGGACTCTGCCGACGTGGTGCTGTACCTGGTCAACTCCTCTGAAAATCCCCGGGACGCGGGCTACTTGCCAGCGGAAATGAAAATCCTCGCCTGGCTGGACAAGCCGGTGGTGGTCTTGCTCAATCAGATGGGACCGCCGCGTCCGGGTAATGAGGAGCACGGCGAGCAGGCGCGCTGGCGCGAGCATTTGCAGCAGTATCCGATCGTGCGCGACGTCCTGGCGCTCGATGCCTTTGCCCGCTGCTGGGTACATGAGCGCGTGTTTTACGAAGCCGTGGGTAAATTGTTACCGCAGTCGCAGCAAGCTGGCTACGCGCGGTTGTTTGCTGCCTGGCAAACGCAAAATACGGCGCGTTTCCAGCAGGCCATGCATTTGCTGGCCATGCAGCTGGCGGTGGCTGGGCAGGATCGTGAAGCCATTGATCCGGCATCCAGGGGCTTGCTGAAATCGGCCTTGCAGGTCGTGGGTATCGGTAAGAATGCAGAGCAGCAACGCCAGGAAAAGGCCATGGCCAGCCTGGTGGCGCGCCTCAATACGCACAGCAGCGTGACCACGCGTGAACTGTTGATCTTGCACAAACTCGATCCGACCGATGCGCATAAGATTAATAGCCGAATACGGGAAAATTTCGCCGTGCGCGCGCCGATCGACAAGGCGCAAGCGGGGCTCTTGGGCGCCATGATTTCCGGTGCCGCGACAGGGCTATCGGCCGACCTGATTTCCGGCGGTTTGACACTGGGTACGGGCGCCTTGCTTGGCGGTGTGGTCGGTGCGCTGACGTTTGCCGGCGCAGCTTGGGGTTTTAATTCCGGTACGGACCGCAATGAGCCCACGATGCAATTTACGGATGCCTTCCTGCGCACCCTGGTGGTGGCGGGCGTGCTCCGTTATTTGGCGGTGGCGCATTTTGGCCGTGGCCGCGGCAACTTTGTCGAAAGCGAGGCGCCGGCCTTCTGGCAGGATGAGGTCGAGCAGGCGGTAGCGCGCCATGACGCTGCTCTGGCCGAGTTGTGGAAAGACGTGCGCCGGGAAAAGTCGCCCGAGCAAGCCGCCGAGCGCGTGCTGCCCCTCCTGTCGTCCATTACCGCCGATACCCTGGCGCGTCTGTATCCGGATGTGGCGCGCCTGGTGTAGATACCTGGTGTCGATTCTCAGGCGCGGGCCTGCAGCCACTGCTCCAGAAATTGCACGCAGGCCCTGACCTTGGCCGAGTTCGATAGCCGCGAGGTGGTCACCGCCCACACGTCGGCCGTCTGTTGATATGCAGGCAAAATGCGCACCAGCTTGCCTTGCGCCAGGCTGCTTTCCACATCCCATGCTGAACGCAAGATGATGCCGTGGCTATCCAGCGCCCATTGATGGACGATCTCGCCATTGTTGGCCGAGAGCGGTCCATCGACCTTCACCGTTTCCACTCCTTGCGGTCCCTGCAGTTTCCAGCGCCGCCCATCCTGGTCGCGTTCGCGAATGACGATGCAGTCATGCTCGCGCAACTGCGCCAGGGTGTCCGGCGTTCCGCGTCGTGCCAGGTAGGCGGGCGCGGCGCACAGTACGCGTTGGTTGCTGGCAATACGGTGGGCGATCAGGTCCGGTTCGTGGACCACGCCGATGCGAATGTCGAGATCGAAACCTTCGCCCAGCAGGTCGACGGGCCGGTCGAGCAATTCCAGCTGTATTTTCAGGCCTGGGTACTGCCGTGCCAGCTGGGATAGGGCTGGACCGAGCCGGTTGCGTCCGAATCCGGAACTGGAGCAGATGCGCAGCACGCCTTGCGGCTGCAGTTTCGACTGCGCTACCGCTTCACCCATTTGCTCGACATCTTCCAGGATGCGTTGCGCCCATTGCCGCACGATCTCGCCGTGATCGGTGACGCTGACCCGGCGAGTGGTCCGGTGCAGCAAACGTACTTGCAGCGCCGCTTCCAGCATGCCGATGCGCTTGCTGACGACGGCCTTGGAAATGCCCAGTTCCAAGGCCGTGCCGGCGAAGCTGGTTTTATGGGCAACCTGGCAAAACAGGCGTAAGTCTTCCAGCAGCGGCGTATGTTTCATTGATTGACCACGAAATGTGAATACTTTGGTTATGAATTACCCGATTGTATTCTCATGCGGTGCCAGTATCATCAATACATCCATCTAGCATCTATCTATAACAGGAGAACCCCATGCCCACACACCGAATCGCAGTCATCGCCGGCGACGGCATCGGCAATGAAGTCATGCCGGAAGGGCTGCGTGTCGTCGAGGCCGCCGCGCGCCGTTTCAATATCGACCTGCAGTTCACGACGATGGCATGGGCCAATTGCGACTATTACCTGGAACACGGGCAAATGATGCCCTCGGACTGGTTTGCCCAGCTCAAGGATTTCGACGCCATCTATTTTGGCGCCGTGGGCTGGCCGGACAAGGTGCCCGACCACATCTCCTTATGGGGTTCGCTGTTGAAATTCCGCCGCGAATTCGACGAATACGTGAATCTGCGTCCCGTGCGCTTGATGCCTGGTGTGCCGTGCCCGCTGGCGAATAAAAAGCCGGGCGATATCGATTTTTATGTGGTGCGTGAAAATACGGAAGGAGAGTATTCATCCGTGGGCGGGCGCATGTTCGAGGGGACGGAGCGCGAAACGGTGCTGCAGGAATCCGTTTTTACGCGCAAGGGTGTCGACCGTATCCTGAAGTATGCGTTTGAGCTGGCGCAAAGCCGGCCTAAAAAACACCTGACATCGGCCACGAAATCGAATGGCATCGCCATCAGCATGCCGTATTGGGATGAGCGGGTGGAAGCCATGGGCTCGAGCTTTCCCGATGTCCGCTGGGATAAATACCATATCGACATCCTGGCGGCCCGCTTTGTATTGAGCCCCGAACGTTTCGACGTGGTGGTCGCTTCGAATCTGTTTGGCGACATCCTGTCCGACCTGGGGCCCGCCTGCACGGGGACGATTGCCATCGCACCGTCGGCCAATATCAATCCGGAGCGCACTTTTCCTTCTGTTTTTGAGCCGGTGCACGGTTCCGCACCCGATATCTATGGCCAGAATATCGCCAACCCGATCGGCATGATCTGGTCGGGCGCCATGATGCTGGACTTCCTCGGCAATGGCGATGCCAATTACACGGCGGCGCATGATGCGATTGTGCGGGCCATCGAGCAGGTGCTTGAGCATGGTCCGCGTACGCCAGACATGGGTGGCAGCGCCAGTACGACGGATGTCGGTATGGCGGTTGCAGAATTGCTGAAATAAAGCTTGCTGCCCGTGAGTGGCTTTGCTATAGTTCGCCTCCCCAATGAGACGCAGTCAAATGCGGCAGTTGAGGATCACCGGAAACGGCGATGCAGTAAAAAGAAGGTGTTGACGGATTTAGCGAAATGCTTCATACTCTTCCTTCTTCGTAGCTGACAAACACAACGCTTTGTCGATAGCGCGAAAGCAGTGCCGAATACAGTTCTTTAACAATTAACAGTCGATAAGTGTGGGCATTTGATGTAAGTGCAGCGTCAATCTTCGGATTGGCGTAATACTTAAAATATATCAAATGTTCACAAGAAATAATGAAATAGGATACTTCTTCGGAAGTAGCCTGTCAGTTTTTTGAGTGAGCAAATCTTTTGCAATGCAAAAGATTTGGATGGTAGCGATACTGTCCGACCTGTCAGAAATGACATTAAACAGAGATTAAACTGAAGAGTTTGATCCTGGCTCAGATTGAACGCTGGCGGCATGCCTTACACATGCAAGTCGAACGGCAGCACGGAGCTTGCTCTGGTGGCGAGTGGCGAACGGGTGAGTAATATATCGGAACGTACCCTAGAGTGGGGGATAACGTAGCGAAAGTTACGCTAATACCGCATACGATCTAAGGATGAAAGTGGGGGATCGCAAGACCTCATGCTCGTGGAGCGGCCGATATCTGATTAGCTAGTTGGTAGGGTAAAAGCCTACCAAGGCATCGATCAGTAGCTGGTCTGAGAGGACGACCAGCCACACTGGAACTGAGACACGGTCCAGACTCCTACGGGAGGCAGCAGTGGGGAATTTTGGACAATGGGCGAAAGCCTGATCCAGCAATGCCGCGTGAGTGAAGAAGGCCTTCGGGTTGTAAAGCTCTTTTGTCAGGGAAGAAACGGTGAGGGCTAATATCTCTTGCTAATGACGGTACCTGAAGAATAAGCACCGGCTAACTACGTGCCAGCAGCCGCGGTAATACGTAGGGTGCAAGCGTTAATCGGAATTACTGGGCGTAAAGCGTGCGCAGGCGGTTTTGTAAGTCTGATGTGAAATCCCCGGGCTCAACCTGGGAATTGCATTGGAGACTGCAAGGCTAGAATCTGGCAGAGGGGGGTAGAATTCCACGTGTAGCAGTGAAATGCGTAGATATGTGGAGGAACACCGATGGCGAAGGCAGCCCCCTGGGTCAAGATTGACGCTCATGCACGAAAGCGTGGGGAGCAAACAGGATTAGATACCCTGGTAGTCCACGCCCTAAACGATGTCTACTAGTTGTCGGGTCTTAATTGACTTGGTAACGCAGCTAACGCGTGAAGTAGACCGCCTGGGGAGTACGGTCGCAAGATTAAAACTCAAAGGAATTGACGGGGACCCGCACAAGCGGTGGATGATGTGGATTAATTCGATGCAACGCGAAAAACCTTACCTACCCTTGACATGGCTGGAATCCCCGAGAGATTGGGGAGTGCTCGAAAGAGAACCAGTACACAGGTGCTGCATGGCTGTCGTCAGCTCGTGTCGTGAGATGTTGGGTTAAGTCCCGCAACGAGCGCAACCCTTGTCATTAGTTGCTACGAAAGGGCACTCTAATGAGACTGCCGGTGACAAACCGGAGGAAGGTGGGGATGACGTCAAGTCCTCATGGCCCTTATGGGTAGGGCTTCACACGTCATACAATGGTACATACAGAGCGCCGCCAACCCGCGAGGGGGAGCTAATCGCAGAAAGTGTATCGTAGTCCGGATTGTAGTCTGCAACTCGACTGCATGAAGTTGGAATCGCTAGTAATCGCGGATCAGCATGTCGCGGTGAATACGTTCCCGGGTCTTGTACACACCGCCCGTCACACCATGGGAGCGGGTTTTACCAGAAGTAGGTAGCTTAACCGCAAGGAGGGCGCTTACCACGGTAGGATTCGTGACTGGGGTGAAGTCGTAACAAGGTAGCCGTATCGGAAGGTGCGGCTGGATCACCTCCTTTCTAGAGTTTGCACGAATCATGTAAGTGGTTCACGCATCAAATGTTCACACTTATCGGCTGTTTAATTAAGAAGAAACAGTAGTCGTAGTAGTTCCGCGTTGGGGCTGTAGCTCAGCTGGTTAGAGCACCGTGTTGATAACGCGGGGGTCGTTGGTTCGAGTCCAACCAGCCCTACCAGTAAAAACAGACCCGGGGGTAAGGTGGACGCTAGTCCAGCCAGACCTACCAGTAATGTAATACCCCAGGGGGATTAGCTCAGCTGGGAGAGCACCTGCTTTGCAAGCAGGGGGTCGTCGGTTCGATCCCGTCATCCTCCACCAAGTTTTACTCGAAAGTGCAAACGTAAGCCGGTCAACAAGACTGTGGTTTAGGTTTGATCTTTTAGCGATCAAAGCTGTTTCGTTCTTTAACAATCTGGAAGAAGTAAAGATTATTTATTGATCGGTTTGCCGTAAAAGGTAAATCGATGGGTAATGATTGTATGTATCAACAAACAAGCAACAACGTTGTACTTTCTTATCCCTGTAGCGCTCTTTTCATTTGAAAGAATGAAGAGGCTAACGTTATAGGGACAAGCGAATAAGTGCACATGGTGGATGCCTTGGCGATTACAGGCGATGAAGGACGTAGTAGCTTGCGATAAGCTGCGGGGAGTGAGCAAACACACTTTGATCCGCAGATTTCCGAATGGGGCAACCCACCCTTTTAGGGTATTGCATACTGAATACATAGGTATGCAAGGCGAACGCGGCGAACTGAAACATCTAAGTAGCTGCAGGAAAAGAAATCAACCGAGATTCCCAAAGTAGCGGCGAGCGAAATGGGAAGAGCCTGTACGTGATAGTCGGACCGATAACAGAATCCTCTGGAAATAGGAGCCATAGTGGGTGATAGCCCCGTATGTGAAATCGGACCGGTGATACTAAGCGTACGACAAGTAGGGCGGGACACGTGACATCCTGTCTGAATATGGGGGGACCATCCTCCAAGGCTAAATACTCGTAATCGACCGATAGTGAACCAGTACCGTGAGGGAAAGGCGAAAAGAACCCCGGAAGGGGAGTGAAATAGATCCTGAAACCGTGTGCATACAAACAGTAGGAGCGGACTTGTTCCGTGACTGCGTACCTTTTGTATAATGGGTCAGCGACTTACATTCAGTGGCAAGGTTAACCGAATAGGGAAGCCGTAGAGAAATCGAGTCCGAATAGGGCGATCAGTCGCTGGGTGTAGACCCGAAACCAAGTGATCTACTCATGGCCAGGATGAAGGTGCGGTAACACGCCCTGGAGGTCCGAACCCACTAATGTTGAAAAATTAGGGGATGAGCTGTGGGTAGGGGTGAAAGGCTAAACAAACTTGGAAATAGCTGGTTCTCTCCGAAAACTATTTAGGTAGTGCCTCAAGTATCACCATCGGGGGTAGAGCACTGTTATGGCTAGGGGGTCATTGCGACTTACCAAACCATTGCAAACTCCGAATACCGATGAGTGCGAGCTTGGGAGACAGACGTCGGGTGCTAACGTCCGGCGTCAAGAGGGAAACAACCCAGACCGCCAGCTAAGGTCCCAAAGATTGGCTAAGTGGAAAACGAAGTGGGAAGGCTAAAACAGTCAGGATGTTGGCTTAGAAGCAGCCATCATTTAAAGAAAGCGTAATAGCTCACTGATCGAGTCGTCCTGCGCGGAAGATGTAACGGGGCTAAGCCAGTCACCGAAGCTGCGGATATCCTTTATTGGATATGGTAGGAGAGCGTTCTGTAAGCCTGCGAAGGTGTCTTGTAAAGGATGCTGGAGGTATCAGAAGTGCGAATGCTGACATGAGTAGCGATAATGGGGGTGAAAAGCCTCCACGCCGTAAGCCCAAGGTTTCCTGTTCAACGTTCATCGGAGCAGGGTGAGTCGGCCCCTAAGGCGAGGCAGAGATGCGTAGCTGATGGGAAGCAGGTTAATATTCCTGCACCGTCGTATGATGCGATGGGGGGACGGATCGCGGAAGGTTGTCCAACTGTTGGAATAGTTGGTTTTTGGCTCATAGAAGGCGCTTAGGCAAATCCGGGCGCGGAATTCAAGGGGTTGAGACGAGTGAATTTATTCACGAAGCAATCGGAAGTGGTTCCAAGAAAAGCCTCTAAGCTTCAGTCATACGAGACCGTACCGCAAACCGACACAGGTGGGCGAGATGAGTATTCTAAGGCGCTTGAGAGAACTCGGGAGAAGGAACTCGGCAAATTGGTACCGTAACTTCGGGAAAAGGTACGCCCCGGTAGCTTGATTGGTTTACTCCATGAGGGTGAAAGGGTTGCAATAAACTGGTGGCTGCGACTGTTTAATAAAAACACAGCACTCTGCAAACACGAAAGTGGACGTATAGGGTGTGACGCCTGCCCGGTGCTGGAAGATTAAATGATGGGGTGCAAGCTCTTGATTGAAGTCCCAGTAAACGGCGGCCGTAACTATAACGGTCCTAAGGTAGCGAAATTCCTTGTCGGGTAAGTTCCGACCTGCACGAATGGCGTAACGATGGCCACACTGTCTCCTCCCGAGACTCAGCGAAGTTGAAATGTTTGTGATGATGCAATCTACCCGCGGCTAGACGGAAAGACCCCATGAACCTTTACTGTAGCTTTGCATTGGACTTTGAACCAATCTGTGTAGGATAGGTGGGAGGCTTTGAAGCGGGGACGCTAGTTCTCGTGGAGCCAACCTTGAAATACCACCCTGGTTTGTTTGAGGTTCTAACCTTGGTCCGTTATCCGGATCGGGGACAGTGCATGGTAGGCAGTTTGACTGGGGCGGTCTCCTCCTAAAGTGTAACGGAGGAGTTCGAAGGTACGCTAGATACGGTCGGACATCGTGTTGATAGTGCAATGGCATAAGCGTGCTTAACTGCGAGACTGACAAGTCGAGCAGGTACGAAAGTAGGACATAGTGATCCGGTGGTTCTGTATGGAAGGGCCATCGCTCAACGGATAAAAGGTACTCTGGGGATAACAGGCTGATTCCTCCCAAGAGTTCATATCGACGGGGGAGTTTGGCACCTCGATGTCGGCTCATCACATCCTGGGGCTGTAGCCGGTCCCAAGGGTATGGCTGTTCGCCATTTAAAGTGGTACGTGAGCTGGGTTTAAAACGTCGTGAGACAGTTTGGTCCCTATCTGCCGTGGGCGTTGGAAATTTGAAGGGGGCTGCTCCTAGTACGAGAGGACCGGAGTGGACGAACCTCTGGTGTACCGGTTGTCACGCCAGTGGCATTGCCGGGTAGCTAAGTTCGGAAGAGATAACCGCTGAAAGCATCTAAGCGGGAAACTTGCCTTGAGATGAGATTTCCCAGAGCCTTGAGCTCTTTGAAGGGTCGTTCGAGACCAGGACGTTGATAGGCTGGGTGTGGAAGTGCAGTAATGCATTAAGCTAACCAGTACTAATTGCCCGTACGGCTTGTCCCTATAACCTTAGCAGGTACAGAGGATAAGACGGTACAACGTTGCGTGTGTGTTGATACAACCAGTCATTACCCCAATCTTTGCTTCTTCCAGATTCAGGCTTTGTCGCTCCATTGAGGACAAACGCCAGTACAAGTTATGCCTGATGACCATAGCAAGTTGGTCCCACCCCTTCCCATCCCGAACAGGACCGTGAAACAACTTTGCGCCGATGATAGTGCTGCAACCAGTGTGAAAGTAGGTTATCGTCAGGCTTGTTATTTGAAAAAACCCCTTCCGGTGATCCGGTTGGGGTTTTTTTTACGTCTGGCGGTTTTGTCAGCAGACAGGCGTAAAAAAAGGCACCGCTACGCGGTGCCTCGTTCATTTGTCATAACCATTAAAAATGGTAAGCGACTTTGACATTCATGTAATTGACGCCGCTATTCGGTTTCTTGTAGCCGCCGTTCGAGAAATGCTGGATCTTCGCAGCGACTTCCCATTTGTTATTGAAGATATAGCCAACGCCGATATGGTCGCCGAACTGGAAGTGGGTCGACAGGCGGTTATCGTCGTTATCGTACAGCTTGGACAGCATGTGTACGCCAATGCCGCCTTCCGCATAGAAGCCCAGCTTGTTCGTGTTTTCAAAGCGGAACACGGGGGTAAAGCCCAGGTCCCACAGTTTTTGATGCTGGCCAGGGACATTGCGATAGCTCTTGCCATCCCAGCCGCCGATGCTGGCATCCCAGTAACCGCTCAGTTGTGTGCCATTCGATACGAACCAGGCCTTATCCCAGTTCGAGGTCACGCCGGCGCGTACCATTTGTACCTTCACGCCCTTGGCATATTCGCCGTAGACGGAGTCGATCAGTTTGTCGTCGGCGGCAAAGCCGGCGTTGGCTGCCATCAGCGCGGCAACGGCGGCGATGGATTTGAGGATATTCTTCTTGAAGGACATAGAGGCTTTCATCGTAAAATTGGCCGTAAGGCTCGTCTTGTTTGCGCAGACACCCAGTTTTGCACAGTGTTCCCGCCACCCGTTTGATTTCAGAGGTTCAATTGACATTCTCTACAAAAATCGCATTTCTCGGTATCGGTCTGATGGGGGATCCGATGGTCCGGTGCCTGCTGCGCGCTGGATATTTTGTCACAATTTGGAATCGCACGCACAGCAAGGCCGAAGTCCTGCGTGAGGCAGGTGCCCAGCCCGCCGTTTCCGTGGCTGAGGCGGTCAATGACGCGGACGTCGTCATTTCGATGCTGGAAGCCGGGCCCATCGTGGCGCAGGTGCTGCAAGAGGCGCTGCCAGCCTTGCGTGCAGGGGCGCTCTGGGTTGATATGAGCTCCACCAAGCAAGCAGAAGCCCAGCAATTTCATGCCACCTTGCACGCGGCAGGCCATGCCTTTATCGATGCGCCCGTGTCGGGTGGCGTCGGCGGGGCACAGGCGGGCACCCTGGCCATCATGGCTGGCGCCAGCACCAGCGATTACGCGCGGATTGCAGTGATTCTGTCGGCCATGGGGCGCCCGACTCTGGTGGGGCCGGCCGGCAGCGGCCAGGTCGCGAAGCTGTGCAATCAGCTGATCGTCGGCGCCACCCTGAATATCGTGGCGGAAGCGTTATTGTTGGCACAGGCGGCCGGCGCCGATGCGAGCGCCGTACGGACAGCGATACGCGGCGGTTTTGCCGAGAGCAAGATTCTGGAGCTGCATGGCCAGCGCATGCTGGAGCGCAATTTTGTTGCCGGTGGACAGGTGAAAAGCCAGATCAAGGACATGCACAACATCCTCGCGGCAGCCGAGGCGGCCCACGTCACCTTGCCGGTGACGCAATTGGTGACGCAGCGCTATGAAACCCTTGCCGCCAGCCACCCGACGGCAGACCACGCGGCGGCCTTGCTGGCCCTGGAAGCGTTGAATCCGGGCCAGCGCCTGGGCACCGGTCCGGATAAGCTGAGCTGATTTACGTGACGGGCAGGCTCGCTTCGGCCAGCTTGACCCAGAAACTGGCGCCGATGGGCAGCAGATTGTCGTTGAAGTCGTAGCTGCCATTGTGCAAGACGCACGGACCCAGGCCGTGGCCGCCATCGCGGTGCTCGCCATCGCCGTTGCCGATGAAGATATAGCAGCCAGCTTTTTCCTGTAGGAAAAACGCGAAGTCTTCCGCGCCCATGGTCGGTTCAACATTCGCGTTGACCTTGTCGGCGCCCACCACGCTTTTCATCACTTCGACGGCAAACGCCGTTTCCTTCGCGTGGTTGACCAGCGGCGGGTAGTTGCGCTTGAAGTGGAAATCGACTTCCGCGCCAAAGGCGGCGGCCGTGTGCACGGCGATGTCGCGCATGCGCTCTTCGATCAGGTCCAGCACGGGCGTGGTGAAGGTGCGCACGGTGCCGACCAGGCTGGCGTCATCGGGAATCACATTGGTGGCGCTGCCCGCATGGATTTGCGTGATCGACAGCACGGCCGTGTCGAGCGGACTCTTGTTGCGCGTGATGACGGTTTGCCAGCTTTGCGCGATTTGCACGGCCACCATGACGGGGTCGATGCCCTTGTGCGGCTGGGCCGCGTGCGCGCCCTTGCCTTTGACGGTGACGTGGAATTCATTGCTGGACGCCATCATTGGCCCTTCCACCACGCTCAGGGTACCCGTTTCCGCGCCTGGCCAGTTGTGCATGCCGTAGATGGCATCCATGGGAAAGCGTGTAAACAAGCCGTCTTCGATCATTTCGCGCGCGCCGGCGCCGCCTTCTTCCGCCGGCTGGAAGACGAGGTAGACCGTGCCATCGAAGTTGCGGTGTTGCGCCAGGTAATGGGCGGCGCCGAGCAGCATGGCCGTGTGGCCGTCGTGGCCGCAGGCGTGCATCTTGCCCGGATGGCGTGAAGCATGCTCGAAGGTATTCATTTCCTGCATCGGCAAGGCATCCATATCGGCACGCAAGCCGATGGCGCGCTTGGACGTGCCATGCTGGATGATGCCGACCACGCCAGTGCGGCCCAGGCCGCGTACCACGGGAATGCCCCATTCCGTCAGTTTGGCGGCGACCACGTCCGAAGTGCGCTGTTCTTCGTAGCACAGCTCGGGATGCGCATGCAGGTCGCGGCGGATACCTTGCAGCTCGGATTGAAACGCCAAGATCGGATCAACTAGTTTCATGGGACTCTCCTGTGGATGCTGGCGCGCAGCAATGTATGGCGCGCCGGACCGCGCTTGTTTGATCAAAAACAGACGCGGCTAATAGTGCATTGTAGCCCTTGTTTGCCGGGTAAATCCAGCGCACGGACGTGCTTGCCACGGCGCCAACAGCAAGCGCGCGGAATGGTTTACAGTATCGCCTTCCCCCAACGTTTTTGGATTGCCCCATGACCACCACCCAAGTGCGCGCCGCCTGCCCGCTCGACTGCCCCGATACCTGCGCCTTGCTGGTCACCGTGACCGACGGGGTGGCAACAGCCGTCAAGGGCGATCCCGACCACCCGACCACGGCGGGCGTGCTGTGCACCAAGGTATCGCGCTTCACGGAGCGCACCTACCATGCGGACCGGTTGCTGCATCCGCTGCGCCGCGTGGGCAAGAAGGGGGAAGGCAAGTTCGAGCGCATCAGCTGGGAAGAAGCGCTGCAGACCATCGCGGCCCGCTTGAAACCGATCGCCGCGCGCGATCCGCAGGCGATCTTGCCGTACAGCTACTGCGGCACCATGGGCCTGGTGCAGGGCGAGTCGATGTCGTCGCGTTTCTTCAACCAGCTCGGTGCTTCCTTGCTGGACCGCACCATCTGCGCCTCGGCCGGCGCTACGGGCTACCGCTACACGGTGGGCGCCAGCATCGGCACGGACCTGGAACAGTTCCAGAACGCCAAGTTGATCATCATTTGGGGCGGCAACCCGATCGCCTCGAATTTGCACTTCTGGATGCGCGCGCAGGAAGCCAAGCGCAATGGCGCCACCCTGATCGCCATCGACCCCTACCGTTCGTTGACGGCGGAAAAGTGCCATCAGCACGTCGCCTTGCTGCCGGGGACCGATGCGGCCCTGGCGCTGGGTTTGATGCATGTCTTGATTGTGGAAGATTTGCTCGATCATGATTACATCGAGCGCTACACTGTTGGCTACGAGGCCTTGAAACAGCGGGCCCTGGAATGGCCGCCCGAGCGGGTGGCCCAGGTGTGCGGCATCACGGCCACGGAAGTGATCGATTTGGCGCGCCTGTACGGCCAGGCCTGCCGCTCCGGCGAGGGCGCCGCCATCCGCGCCAATTATGGCGTGCAGCGCGTGCATGGCGGCGGCATGGCCGTGCGCAATATCGCCTGCCTGCCCGCCCTGACGGGCGCCTGGCGCCATCCGGCCGGCGGCATGCAGCTGTCGAGCTCGGGTTCCTTCCCCATCAACCGCAAGGCCCTGCAGCGTCCGGATTTATTGAAAGGCACGCCGCGCACCATCAATATGAGCACCATCGGCGACGATCTGCTGAAAACGGCGTCGCCCGAGTTTGGCCCGCAAGTCGAAGCCGTGATCGTCTACAACTCGAATCCGCTGGCGGTGGCGCCCGATTCCTCGAAAGTGGCGCAGGGTTTTGCCCGCGAAGACTTGTTTACGGTCGTGCTCGAGCACTTCCAGACCGATACCGTCGACTACGCCGACATCGTGTTGCCCGCCACCACGCAGCTGGAGCACGTCGATACGCATGCCACCTATGGCCACCTGTACATGATGGCGAACAATGCGGCCGTGGCGCCGCTGGGTGAAGCGAAGGCGAATACGGAAATCTTCCGCCTGCTGGCCCAATACATGGGCTTTGACGACCCGTGCTTCCAGGAAAGCGACGATGCGCTGGCGGCCAAGGCATTCGATGCGACGGATGCGCGCGCCGTGCATTTCGACTGGGAATCGCTGAAACGCACGGGCTGGCAAAAGCTGGCCATGCCGGAAGCGCCATTTGCCGAGGGGCGTTTCCCCACGCCATCGGGCAAGTGCGAGTTGTATTCGGAAGCCATGGCGCTGGCGGGCCTCGATCCCTTGCCCACGTATATCGCGCCCCACGAATCGCTGGCCAGCAATCCCGCGCTGGCGGCCCGCTATCCGCTGGCCATGATTTCCCCGCCGGCGCGCAATTTCCTCAATTCCACCTTCGTGAACGTGAAAAGCCTGCGCGCGGCCGAAGGCGAGCCCCACCTCGATATCCATCCCGACGATGGCGCCGCGCGCGGCATCGTGGCCGGCGACATGGTGCGCATCTTCAATGACCGCGGCAGCTTTGTGGCCAAGGCCAGGGTGACGGACAAGGCGCGACGGGGCCTGGTGGTGGGCTTGTCCGTGTGGTGGAAGAAACTCGCCAGCGACGGCAAGAACGCCAACGAAGTGACCAGCCAGCGCCTGACGGACATGGGCCGCGCGCCGACCTTCTACGATACGCTGGTTGAAGTGGAAAAGGCTGCCTGACCATGGCGCGCTGGCCGGCCCGCTTGCTTGTCGGCACGGTGTGCCTGCTGCTGGGCGGCTGCACGCAATTGCGCTACTACACGCAAGCGGCGCAGGGGCAATATGCCCTGTGGTCCGGCGCGCGCCCTATCGGCGACTGGCTCGATGACCCGGCTACCGAGCCGCGCCTGAAAGTGCGCCTGGCTAAGGCGCAGCAAATCCGCCGCTTTGCCGTCAGCGAGCTGGACCTGCCAGACAATGGCAGCTACAAGAACTATGCGGCGCTGCGGCGCCCGTTCGTGCTGTGGAACGTGGTGGCCACGCCGGAATTGTCGCTGCAGCCGCTGCAATGGTGTTTTCCCATTGCCGGCTGCGTCAGCTATCGCGGCTATTACAGCAAGGAGGAGGCGCTCGCGTATGCCGACGAGTTGCGCGCCCAGCATTACGACGTCCAGGTGGGCGGCGTGCCCGCGTATTCCACCCTGGGCTGGTTCGACGATCCCCTGCTGTCGACCTTTATCAATTACAACGATGCGGAGCTGGCGCGCCTGATCTTTCATGAACTGGCGCACCAGGTGGTGTACGTGCCTGGCGACTCGGCCTTCAACGAGTCGTTTGCCAGTGCCGTGGAAGAGGCCGGCGTGCAGCGCTGGCTGGCGCGCGAGGGCAACGACAGCATGCGCACGGCGTACGCCCAGTATGCGGCGCGGCGGCAGGATTTCCTGGCCTTGCTATTGAAATACCGGGGCGAACTGGAGTCCGTGTATGCGAGCGACGCCAGCGATGCGGACAAGCGCGCGCGCAAGGCGCAGGTATTTGCGGCATTGCAAGAAGCGTATCAGGTCCTGAAGAAAAACTGGGGTGGTTTTGCCGGTTACGACCGCTGGTTCGAGCAGCCCTTGAGCAATGCGCACCTGGCTTCCGTGTCTACCTACAATGAATTTTTGCCTGCCTTCAAAAAATTGCTGGAAGAAAAAAAGAACTTTCGTGCTTTTTATGCTGCAGTGCACACAATGGCCCAGATCAAGAAGCCTGAGCGCAGGCAGGCGCTGGAACAATTGTCCAGCCCGTGACCCGTAAAGATTGTCCCGGACGTCAAGGCGAACGATCCTGCAACAGCGTATTTATCATGTTGCAGTGCAGCACAAAATACCCCTAGAGTTGCCGCTCGAATACTGTTGAAAGCGCTTGCATGGAAGCCCGGCGCCCGATAGCATCGCATTAGTAGCATAGAGCAATTGCTCGTCAGAATGCTCAAACTGACTGCAGGACGACAGAATCCGCAGCAATGATCCGCGCCGGCAGGGTGCGCCGGCTCCCCCACGATTATTCGAGACAAGAGGCACAGGATGGAAAAAATTTGGCTGAAGTCGTATCCTCCCGGCGTCCCCGCCGACATCGATCCTGATCAATATCGTTCGCTGGTGCATTTGCTGGAAGAAGCGTTTCAAAAATATGCGGATCGCAATGCCTATGTCTGCATGGACAAATTTCTCACCTATGCCGAACTCGACACCTATTCGCGCCAGCTGGGCGCCTGGCTGCAAAGCCGCGGCCTGAAGAAGGGCGCGCGCGTCGCCCTGATGATGCCGAACGTGCTGCAGTATCCGGTGGCGATCGCTGCCGTACTGCGCGCCGGCTACACGGTAGTCAACGTCAACCCTTTATATACGCCGCGCGAACTCGAGCATCAGCTCAATGATTCGGGCAGCGAAGCCATCATCGTGCTGGAAAACTTCGCCCATACCCTGGAACAGGTGCTGGGCAAGACGGCCGTCAAGCATGTCGTCGTCGCCAGCATGGGCGAAATGCTCGGCGGCTTGAAGGGCATGATCGTCAATTTTGTCGTGCGCAATGTCAAGAAGATGGTGCCCGCGTATTCCTTGCCGAACGCCATGCGCTTCAAGCAGGCGCTGGCGCTGGGCAGCCGCATGAAACTCACGCCCGTCGAGCTGAGCGTCCATGACGCTGCCTTCCTGCAATACACGGGCGGCACGACGGGCGTGTCGAAAGGCGCGACCTTGAGCCACCGCAATGTGATCGCCAATGTGCTGCAGAGCGAAGCGTGGTCGGGTGCGGCGCTCGACCAGAACAGCAAGGAACAGATGATCGTCGTCTGCGCCTTGCCGCTGTACCATATCTTTGCGCTGACGGCGTGCGCGATGTGGGGCACGCGCGTGGGCGCCCTGAATATCCTGATCCCGAATCCGCGCGATATTCCGGGCTTGATCAAGGAGCTGGGCAAGTACAAATTCAACCTGCTGCCAGCGGTCAATACTTTGTATAACGCGCTGGTGAACCACCCCGACTTTGCCAAGCTCGATTTCTCGGGCTTGAAGATCGCCAATGGCGGCGGCATGGCGGTGCAGCAAGCCGTCAACGACAAGTGGCTGCAAGTGACGGGCGTGTCCATCATCGAAGGCTATGGCTTGTCGGAAACGTCACCCGTCGCCACCTGCAACCGCGCCGACAGCACGGCGTTTTCCGGCACCATCGGCTTGCCCGTGCCCTCGACCGACATTGCCATCCTCGACGACGACGGCAAGGAAGTGCCGCTGGGCCAGACGGGCGAGATCGCCATCCGTGGGCCGCAAGTGATGAGCGGCTACTGGAACCGTCCCGACGAGACGGCCAAGGTGATGACACCCGATGGCTACTTCAAGTCGGGCGACGTGGGCATCATGGACGAGCGCGGCTACGTGAAGATCGTGGACCGCAAGAAAGACATGATTCTCGTCTCCGGCTTCAATGTGTATCCGAACGAAGTCGAAGCCGTCATCGCGGCCCATCCTGGCGTGCTCGAGTGCGCCTGCGTGGGCGTGCCGGACGAACACTCGGGCGAAGCCGTGAAAGTGTTTGTCGTGCGCAAGGATCCGAACCTGACCCAGGCAGTGCTGGCCGCGTACTGCAAGGAACAATTCACGGGTTACAAGCGGCCGAAATACATCGAGTTCCGCGATGAACTGCCGAAGACCAACGTCGGCAAGATTTTGCGTCGCGCCCTGCGTGACGAAACAAAGATAGCAGCATAAACAGTGTGGGATGCGCCAGGAGGCGCGTCCCTTTTACAGATAAAGATGAGGCGAGATGGACAAGATTTGGTTGAAGTCGTACCCGGACAGCGTTCCCGCAGAGATTGATTGCATGCAATACCGTTCCGTCACGCATTTGCTGGAAGAGTCGTTCCAGAAATATGCGGACCGCAACGCCTTCGTGTGCATGGATAAATTCCTCACCTACCGCGAGCTTGACCAGCTGTCGCAGCAGATGGGTGCCTGGCTGCAAAGCAAGGGCCTGCAAGCGGGCGCGCGCGTGGCGATCATGTTGCCGAACGTGTTGCAGTATCCGGTGGCCATGGCGGCGATCTTGCGCGCCGGCTACACCGTGGTGAACGTCAATCCGCTGTACACGCCGCGCGAATTGCAGCACCAGCTGATCGATTCGGGCAGCGAAGCGATCATCGTGCTGGAAAACTTCGCCACCACGGTGGAACAGGTGCTGCCGCACACCCAGGTCAAGCATGTCATCGTCGCCACCATGGGCGACTTGCTCGGTGGCTTGAAGGGCACCATCGTCAACTTCGTCGTGCGCAAGATCAAAAAAATGGTGCCCGCGTTTTCCTTGCCGGGCGCCATCAGCTTCAACAAGATGCTGGCCGAGGGCTCCCGTTTGACCCTGACGCCGGTGCAGCAGGGACATGACGATATCGTCTTCCTGCAGTACACGGGCGGCACGACGGGCGTGTCGAAAGGCGCGATGTTGTTGCACCGTAACGTGATCGCCAACGTGCTGCAAAACGAGGCGTGGATGTCGCCCGTGATGACCAAGGAAATGCGCGCCACCTCGATGGGCTTCATGTGCGCCTTGCCCCTGTATCACATCTATTCGCTGACGGTCAGCGCCCTGATGGGCATGCGCCTGGGCGGCATGAGCGTGCTGATCCCCAACCCGCGCGATATTCCCGGTTTCGTCAAGGAATTGTCCAAGCACAAGATCGTCGTCTTCCCGGCAGTTAATACTCTGTACAACGCGCTGCTGAACAATGCCGACTTCGCCAAGCTCGATTTTTCCAGCTATAAAGTGTGCAATGGCGGCGGCATGGCCTTGCAGCGCAATGTGGCCGAGCGCTGGCTGAAATTGACGGGCTGCCCGCTGATCGAAGGCTATGGCATGTCGGAAACGTCGCCTGTGGTGACGGGTAACCGCGTCGATATCACGGAATTCACGGGCACCATCGGCTTGCCTTTCCCATCGACGGAAGTGGCGATTTTGAACGACGATGGCGTGGAAGTGCCGCTGGGCGAACCGGGCGAGATCGCCGTGCGCGGCCCGCAAGTGATGGCGGGCTACTGGCAGCGTCCGGACGAGACGGCCAAGTCGATGACGGCCGACGGCTATTTCAAGACGGGCGACGTGGGCGTCATGGACGAGCGCGGCTACGTGAAGATCGTGGACCGCAAGAAAGACATGATCATCGTTTCCGGCTTCAATGTGTATCCGAACGAAGTGGAAGACGTGGTTGCGTCGTGCCCGGGCGTGCTGGAATGCGCCTGCATCGGCGTGCCGGACGCCAACTCGGGCGAAGCCGTGAAAGTGTTTGTCGTGCGCAAGGATCCGAACTTGACGGTAGAACAGATCCGCGAGCATTGCAAGCATGAGTTGACGGCGTACAAGAAGCCGAAATACATCGAGTTCCGCGATGAATTGCCGAAAACCAATGTCGGCAAGATCTTGCGCCGTCAATTGCGCGACGAAAAGAAAGCGGCTTAACTCGCCGCCAAGGCTGTGTCCGCCGCCACGGCTTGCCGTGGCTGGGCGGGCAAGCCGAAGCAGGGACGCAGCCAGCTCACCTTGCTGATCAGCAGCGACGTCCCCAGCCAGCAGATGGCCACCGTGCCCGCAAGTACCAGCAGCGGCTCGAGCACGGGACCCAGTTTTAACGGCACCACCCAGTAGGCCAGCAGTACGATTGCGCTCTGGTGCAGTATGTACCAGGGAAAGACGGCCTGGCGCGCCCATGGCAGCCAGGCAAACGGTTTATTCAGCAAGGTGTGCGACCAGCCCAAGATGGCGCAGATGGCCAGCCACATGTACAGGTTGCGCATGGGCCAGGAACCAAACGAGGCCCAGGTCAGCAGGTTTTCCGAAGCCACCAGGTCAAAACCCAGATACACGGCAAACGCGCAGGGCGCCAGCAGCAGCGCCTGCCAGCGCAAGCGGGCCAGTTCCTGCCACACTCCCTTGTCATTGCCCAGCCACCAGCCATACAGATACATGGTGAAATAGATGGCGTGCGCGTACCAATCCTTGAGCAGCGCATGGGTTTCCGGATAGCGCAGCTTCAGGAAGGCCGTTGCCGCCAGCGTTGGCAGGGCGGGCAGGACCAGCAGGCGCCAGCCGCGCAGGCCCGCAAACAGCGGTCTTGCCTTGGCCAGCAGCGGCTGCAAGGCCACCAGCACGATGGTGTACAGCAACAGGTACACCAGATACCACAGATGGTTCCACGTAAAACTGGTCTTCCAGCCCGTAAATGCGCCGGCCGGCCAGGCATGGCCGCCAAAGTAATGCAGCAGGAATGGTCCATAGCCAGGCTCGACCAGGCCGTTGCTGACGCCCTCGCAATACGGTTGCACGGGGATCACTACCAGCATGCCAAACAGCAAGGGCAGCAACAGGCGCTTGATCCGGCGCCGCAGGAACGCACCGCTGGACGGGTGCGTCATCATGGCGCAGGACACGCCGGAAATCAGGAACACGATTTCCATTCGCCACCGGTTGATAAAGACCATGGGAAAGTTCAATGTTTCCGTCAGGTAAGTACTTTTTATGTGGAAGGCGGCGCCATCCAGGTACAGCATGGCCGTGTGGTAGACGATCAGCAGGCTGAAGACAAGAAAGCGCAAGGCATCGATATCGTAACGGCGGGAATCTGTGGTCATGGTCGTGGGGTCCGTCGGTCAGGGAATGCCCTAGCATAGGCAGGCCGCACGGGGCGAACCAGCGAAAAGTGATCAATCGCTGTCTGTTTGTGACGAGCGGTGGCGCTGGGACGGCTTTGGGACCTTACAATCATGCAACTTATTCACTGTCCGCCGCCATGCGCCTGTCTTCCACCGATTTGTTGCAACGATATCAACGCTGGCGCCAGATCGCCGAGCCAGCTTTTTGGATCGTCCTGTATCTGCTGCAAACGTCGCTCAACTGCTGGATTAGCTGGGCCGACCGCGTGCGCGCCGGGCTCGATACGCCCTTCTGGGAAGTGGCCGTGTGGGAGTGGAGCAGCAACCTGGTGCTGCTGGCGCTGGTACCGGTGGTGATCCTGGCTAACCAGTTTCGCCCCTTGCACCTGGTTTTCCAGCGCCAGAACCTGCGCTGGCACCTGGCCGCGTCGCTCGTCTACAGCCTCGTGCATGTGCTGGCCATGGTGGCCTTGCGCAAACTGGCTTACTGGAGTCAGGGCAGCGACTACGATTTCGGTAACTGGTGGCGCGAGTTGCCGTATGAATATATCAAGGATGTACGTACTTACTTCTCCATTTTATTGTTCACGGGCTTTTACCAGTTGCTGCTGATGCGCTGGCAAGGCGAGGCGACCCTGCTGGGCGAACCCGACGAAGGGCCTGCCGTGGAACCGGTGCAGCAGCCGGAGCGCTTTCTGGTGCGCAAGCTGGGCAAGGATTTTCTGCTGCCGGCCTTTGAAATCGAGTGGATACAGGCGTGGGGCAATTATGTGAATCTACATGTGCGCGGCCACGACTATCCGCTGCGCTCGACCATGGCCGCCATCGAGCGCCGCCTCGACGGCAAGCGCTTCCTGCGCGTGCACCGCAGTTACATCGTCAACCTCGATTTTGTGCGGAGCATCGTGCCGCTGGAATCGGGCGATGCGCGCGCGGTGCTGTCCACGGGCGGCGAAGTGCCCGTCAGCCGGCGCTACCGCGACGCCTTGAAAAGCATAGGCTAGACGCGTTGTACGCCAGCCTTGCCGTCCTGGACGGTGAAACTGGCCAGTGTCGCGATGGCCGACGCGCTGTCGCGCACATTCTCCAGGCCCTGGAACAGGGCCGTGGTTTTCTCCGGTGTGATGTCCAGCAACATATAGCCGCGCTTGTCGCTGCGTCCGTAGCGGATGTGCGGGTTCATCGCCACGTACTGTTCCGTGCGTGCTTGCGGGCGGGAACTCGACGTGATTGAGGTACCGCAAAACTCGGTGGCCAGCACGGGATTATCCTTGCCGGCAGGGCGCATGGCGTTGCGGCTCAGTTCGGTGGCATAAAAGGTGTGCACGTCGCCCGACAGTACCAGCGGGTTGCTGGCCTTGCTGCTGCGCAAGGCGTCGAGCAAGTGCTGGCGCGCCATCGGATAGCCATCCCAGCCATCGGTCCAGATGCGTTCGTCGCCGGGCCGCAGGATGGGCACCTGGCTCGATTGCGCCATCAGGGTTTGCTGGGCCAAAATGTTCCAGCGCGCAGGCGAATTGTCGAGGCCGGCTTGCAGCCAGCGCTGCTGTTCCTCGCCCAGCATCGTGCGGTCGGGCTTGCGCAAGTCGGGACAGTTACGCGTGGTAACGGAATTCGAGCCGCCGCGGCCCGGCTTGGCGCACGCATGGTAGGCGCGGTATTGCCGGTCGTCCAGCACGTGAAAGCGCGCCAGGCGGCCCCAGTCATAGCGCTGGTAGATGCGCATGTCGACAAAACCCCGCCCGCCCAGCGGCAGCAGGCGCAGCGGCATGTGTTCATAGAATGCCTGGTAGGCGGCCGCGCGGCGCTGCAAAAAGGCAGGCGTGAGCAATTCGTCGCGGTCATTGCCGTAATCGTTGGCCACTTCATGGTCGTCCCAGGTGACGATCCACGGCGCGGCCAGGTGTGCACCCTGCAAGTCGCGGTCGCTCTTGTATTGCGCGTAGCGGGCGCGGTAGTCGTCCAGAGTAAAACTTTCATGCGTGCGCACGGCCCGGCTCGGGTGCTGCAGCTGGTATGGACCCCATTCGTAGATGTAGTCGCCAAGGAAGGCTACCAGGTCGGGCGCGGCGGCGGCGATGTGCCGGTGCGCCGCGTAGGCGCCGAATTCCCAGTGCTGGCACGAGGCGACGGCCAGTTTCAGCGAAGAAGGCATGGCGCCGGGCTCGGGCGCCGTGCGCGTGCGGCCCACGGGGCTGACGGCGTCGCCCAGCATGAAGCGGTACCAGTACCAGCGTCCGGGCGCCAGGCCGCCCACATCGACGTGCACGCTATGCGCGAGGGCGGGCGTGGCCGTGGCCTGGCCCTTGGCGGCGATGCGCCGGAACGCCTCGTCGTCCGCCACTTCCCAGCGCACGTTCAGGACGATGGCGGGCGTGGCGCTGGCATGCAGCGGGTCGTAGCAGATGCGCGTCCACAGCACGACGGCGTCCGGCAAGGGCGAGCCGGAAGCGACGCCGAGCGCAAACGGGTAGCCGGCGCCATTCAGGCGCGTGGCGGCGCTCGCGCTGGAGCCGGACAGCACGCTGCCGGCGGCGGCCAGCGCACCGATGCGGGCGGCGCTCTGCAGGAAAATGCGGCGCTGGCTATCCATGCCGTCTGAAAATAAAACGTGGGATTAATGTAACAGCGACAATCAAGGCGACAGCAAGGTCTCGATCGGCGGCACTTTGCGCGGTTTGCGGTCGGAGTCCGTCGCCACGTAGATCAGGGTGGCTTCCGTGACTTTCACGATGCACGCCTGCAGGCGGTTGCGCTCGGCATACACCTCGACATTGACGGTGATCGAGGTATTGCCAACCTTGACGATGTCGGCGTAGAAGGAGAGTAGATCGCCGACGAAGACGGGGTTTTTGAAGACGAAGGAGTTGACGGCGATGGTGGCGACACGGCCGTTGGCGCGCCGCGTGGCCGGCAGGGAACCGGCGATATCGACCTGCGCCATGATCCAGCCGCCGAAGACGTCGCCGTACACATTGGCGTCGGACGGCGCGGGCATCATGCGCAATTCCGGCATTTTTCCGGCGGGCAGGCCGGAGGCGAGGCAGTTGTCGGGACGGTCGGGGGAGGTGCTCATCTTTTATTCTCATGAAAGGCTACAATTGCCCCGATTGAACCATAAAAAGCCGACCTTCGCCATGCGCCGTTCCCAGACTCCCCCTCCGCCCCGCTCGCCAGCCTCCGCCAGCCACAGCGATTTCGCCACCATCAAGACCTTGCTGCCGTATCTCTGGGTCTACAAATGGCGAGTGCTGCTGGCGCTGCTATGCCTGGTGGGCGCCAAGCTGGCCAACGTGGGCGTGCCCCTGATCCTGAAAAAACTCGTCGACGCCATGACGATCACGGCGGCCCATCCGCAAGCGCTGCTGGTGTTGCCGGTCGGCTTGCTGGTGGCGTATGGCTTGCTGCGCCTGTCGACCACCCTGTTTACGGAGTTGCGCGAATTCCTGTTTGCCCGCGTCACGCAGCGGGCCGTGCGCACCATCGCCCTGCAAGTGTTCCGCCACCTGCATGCCTTGTCCCTGCGCTTTCACTTGAACCGCCAGACGGGCGGCATGACGCGCGACATCGAGCGGGGCACGCGCAGCGTCGGCTCGCTCATTTCCTATACCCTGTTCAACATCCTGCCGACCCTGGTGGAAATCACCCTCGTGCTCGGCTACCTGGTCTTGCATTACGACATCTGGTTCACCGTGATCACGGCGGTGGCGCTGGTGTCCTACATCGCGTTTACCGTGCTGGTGACGAACTGGCGCACGCATTTTCGCCGCACCATGAACGACCTCGATTCCAAGGCGAATACCAAGGCCATCGATTCGCTGATCAACTATGAAACCGTCAAGTATTTCGGCAACGAGGATTACGAGGCGAAGCGCTACGACGAAGGCTTGCAGCGCTATGAATCGGCCGCCGTGAAATCGCAGACTTCCTTGTCCCTGCTCAATACGGGTCAGTCGCTGATCATCGCCACGGCCGTTACCCTGATCCTGTGGCGCGCCACCGTGGGCGTCATCAACGGCACGATGACTTTGGGCGACCTGGTGCTGGTGAACGCCTTCATGATCCAGCTGTACATTCCCCTCAATTTCCTCGGGGTGATTTACCGCGAAATCAAGCAAAGCCTGGCCGACATGGAACGCCTGTTTTCGCTGCTGAACGAGAACCGCGAAATCGCCGATACGCCGGAAGCCAAGCCGCTCGTCACGCGGGGCGCGGCCGTGCGCTTTGCGCATGTGGATTTCAGCTATGAAGCCAAGCGGCAAATCCTGTTCGACGTGGATTTCCAGATTCCCGCCGGCACCACGACGGCCGTGGTGGGGCATAGCGGCTCGGGCAAGTCGACCCTGTCGCGTTTGCTGTTCCGCTTCTATGAAGTCGATGGCGGCGGCATCACCATCGATGGCCAGGACTTGCGCGCCATCTCGCAGGATTCCCTGCGCGCGGCCATCGGCATCGTGCCGCAGGATACAGTGCTGTTCAACGACACCATCGAATACAACATCGCCTACGGCAAGCCGGGTGCCAGCAAGGAAGCCATCGTGGCGGCGGCGAAAGCGGCGTCGATCCATGATTTTATTGAAAGCTTGCCAGATGGCTACAACTCCATGGTGGGTGAGCGAGGGCTAAAACTGTCGGGCGGCGAAAAGCAGCGCGTGGCCATCGCCCGCACCTTGCTGAAAGACCCGGCCATCCTGATCTTCGACGAAGCCACGTCGGCGCTCGATTCCAAGGCCGAGCAGGCGATCCAGTCGCAGCTGAAGGACATCGCCAAAAACCGCACCACCCTGGTCATTGCGCACCGCCTGTCGACGGTGGCGGATGCCCAGCAAATCCTGGTGCTCGACCATGGCCGCATCGTCGAGCGGGGCACGCATCCGCAATTACTGGCGCTTGATGGCTTGTACGCGCAGATGTGGCAACGCCAGCAGGCAAATATGGACGACGAGGTGCAAGAGGACGAGTTGGCGGGGCTGGCGCCGGCAAAATAAATCGGGAAGGCGAAATCAGTAGGAAAAATGCTACAGCCGCGCCGATTCAGGCGCGCGTATAGCGCCTATTTGCGGGCAATCGCAGAAAACGGCTAGTCCAGCGCTGAAAATGAAATAAAATTAATTCCATTGGTGGCGTCTGCACCACAGTTGTTTCGTTCGGAGTCCATCCGGTTTGTCCGCCCAGGAGAATTTATGAAATTGACCAAAATCATCGCCACGCTGCTCAGCGTCGGTGTCATCAGCAGCATGTCGCCAGTCCAGGCTCAGGAATTGACCGGCACCTTGGCCAAGATCAAGAAAGCCGGCTCCGTCACCCTCGGCGTGCGCGACGGCTCCGTGCCTTTCTCCTATCTCGATGACAAGCAGCAATACCAGGGTTATTCGATCGACCTGTGCATGAAAGTCGTCACGGCCCTGCAAAAGCACCTGGGCCTGAGCGAACTGAAAGTGGTGATGAGCCCCGTCACGTCGGCCAACCGCATCCCGCTGATGGCCAACGGCACCATCGACCTCGAATGCGGCTCGACGACGAACAACCTGGAACGCCAGCAGCAGGTGGCATTCGCCCCTACCATGTTCGTCATCGGCAACCGCGTGCTGTCGAAAAAAACCTCGAATATCAAGACCCTGGAAGACTTGCGCGGCAAGACCCTGGTCGCCACGGCCGGCACGTCGACCATCAAGCAGATGACCATCCTGAACAAGGAAAAAAACCTGGGCATGACGATTGCCGTCGGCAAGGACCACCCTGAATCGTTCCTGATGCTGGAAACGGGCCGCGCGGTTGCCGAAGCCAATGACGATATCCTGCTGGCGTCGCAAGTGGCCAACTCGAAAAACCCGAACGACTACGAAATCACCAAGGAAGCGCTGTCGGTCGAGCCGTACGGCATCATGCTGCGCAAGGGCGATCCAGCCTTCAAGAAAGTGGTCGATGACGCGCTGATCCGCCTGTACAAGAGCGACGACATCAACCGCATCTACGCGAAATGGTTTACCTCGCCGATCCCGCCGAAAAACATCAACCTGAAATTCCCCATGCCGCCGCAATTGAAGGCGGTCTTCACGAATCCGACCGATTCGGGCGACCCGGCTGCTTATGCGGCCGTACCGGAAGCGCAGAAGACCTCGGACAAACGGAAAAAATAACAAGAGTGCGTAACAAATCGGGGGGCGCAAGCCTCCCGTTTTATTTACGGGACGGGTGGCGGACAAGCCGCTTTCCTTGAGCTGCATGGAAGGATGATCATGAATTACAACTGGAATTGGCGCATTTTCTGGGAGATTTCTCCCGATGGCGTGGGCACGTACATGGACACCCTGTGGTCCGGCCTCGTCTGGACCCTGGCCACGGCCGGTGCGGCGTGGATCATGGCGCTGATATTGGGCCTGGTGATCGGCACCATCCGCACCCTGCCGAACAAATGGCTGGTGGGCGTGGCCAATGCCTACGTCGAATTGTTCCGCAACGTGCCGCTGCTGGTGCAGATGTTCCTCTGGTATTTCGTCATGCCGGAGCTGCTGCCGCCTGACCTGGGCGCCTGGGTCAAGTCGCTGCCGAATGCGCCGTTCGTCACGGCCGTGCTGTGCCTGGGATTTTTTACGTCCTCGCGCGTGGCCGTGCAGGTAACGACGGGCATCGAGGCGCTGCCGCGCGGGCAAAAACTGGCCGGCACGGCGCTGGGCCTGACGCTGCCGCAAACCTACCGCTTCATTTTGCTGCCGATGGCCGCGCGCGTCATCATGCCGCCGCTGACCAGCGAATTTTTGAACATCATCAAGAACAGTTCCGTGGCGCTGACCATCGGCCTGATCGAACTGACGGCCAGCGCGCGCGCCATCCAGGAGTTTTCCTTCCAGGTGTTCGAGGCGTTTTCGGCCGCCACCATCATCTATGTCGTCGTCAACCTGCTGGTGGTGGTGCTGATGCACCTGATCGAAAAAAAGGTCGCCATCCCGGGCTTCATCGTCGCCGGCGCCAAGACGGGAGGACATTGACATGTTCGGTAATTTCGACTTCGATGTCATCTCCCGCTCGTGGGTCTACCTGTTCCAGACCGGCATGGTCTTCACCCTGAAACTGACGGCGCTGGCCATGGTCGGCGGCATCGTGCTGGGCACCCTGCTGGCGCTGATGCGCCTGTCCGGTAACCGCATCGTCTCGGGGGTGGCATCGAGCTACGTCAACCTGATACGCTCGATCCCGCTGGTGCTGGTGATCTTCTGGTTCTACTTCCTGGTGCCGTACATCGCCGCCTGGGTCATCGGCGCGAACGAACCCGTGAAAGTGGGCGCGTTTCCTTCCGCGCTGATCACCTTCATCATGTTCGAGGCAGCCTACTATTGCGAGATCATGCGCAGCGGCATACAGTCGATTCCGCGTGGCCAGGTGTGGGCCGGCCAGGCGCTGGGCATGAATTACCGGCAAACCATGGGCAGCATCGTGCTGCCGCAAGCGTTCCGCAACATGATCCCCGTGCTGCTGACGCAGACCATCGTGCTGTTCCAGGACGTGTCGCTCGTGTACGTGCTGTCGATTCCCGATTTTGTCGGCGCCGCCTCGAAGATCGCCCAGCGCGACGGCCGCCTGGTGGAGATGTACGTGTTTGTCGCCGTCGTGTATTTCGTGCTGTGCTATGCCTTGTCGTTCCTGGTAAAACGCCTGCAGAAACGCGTCGCCATCATTCGCTAACCGTAAAAGAAAGAACAAGATGATTGAACTCAATAACGTCAGCAAATGGTATGGCCAGTTCCAGGTACTCACCGACTGCACCACCAATGTCGCCAAGGGCGACGTGATGGTCATTTGCGGCCCTTCCGGCTCGGGCAAGTCGACCCTGATCAAGACCGTCAACGGCCTTGAGCCGATCCAGCAGGGGCAGATCATCGTCGACGGCATCAGCGTCAACGATCCGAAAACGAATTTGTCGAAACTGCGCGCGCGCATCGGCATGGTGTTCCAGAATTTCGAGCTGTTCCCGCATTTGTCGATCCGCGAAAACCTCACCATCGGCCAGATCAAGGTGCTGGGCCGCAGCGCCGACGAAGCCAATGCCAAGGGCTTGAAATACCTGGACCGCGTGGGCCTGCTGTCGCAGCAGGATAAATTCCCGGGCCAGCTGTCGGGCGGCCAGCAGCAGCGCGTGGCGATCGCCCGCGCGCTGTCGATGGACCCGATCGCCATGCTGTTCGACGAACCGACATCGGCGCTGGACCCGGAAATGATCAACGAAGTGCTCGACGTGATGGTGGGCCTGGCGCAGGAAGGCATGACGATGATGGTCGTCACCCACGAAATGGGCTTTGCCAAGCGCGTGGCCAACCGCATCGTCTTCATGGATCAGGGCAAGATCATCGAAGATTGCAGCAAGGATGACTTCTTCAACACGACGCGCTCGGACCGCGCGCGCGATTTCCTCGCCAAGATCATCCACTAAATTTCCATCACTTTGAAGTAGAGTACCAATGCATGTCATGAAAAAAATAGCCGGCGCCATGCTGGCGCTGGGTTTGCTCGCCCAAGCCCACGCGGCGGACAAGATCGCCGTCGACATCGTCCTGCGCGACGCCACCCTGATCGATGTTGCCGGCGGTCGCGCCGTCAACGGCAAGACCGTGCTGCTCAAGGGCGACAGCATCGTCGCCGTCGTCGACGACGCGCAGTTGCGCAGCTACGCGCCGAAGCAGACCATCCGCCTGCCCGGCAAATACCTGATGCCGGGCCTGTGGGACACGCATGTGCACTTTGGCGGCGGTCCCGAGCTGATCGACGAGAACAAGCAGTTGCTGCCCCTGTACCTGGCGCACGGCATCACCACGGTGCGCGACTGCTCGGGCGACTTGCCCGATACGGTGCTGGCATGGCGCCGGCAGATCAACGCAGGCCAGTTGCAAGGCCCGACTATCTTCACGTCGGGCGCCAAGCTGGAAGGCATCAAGCCGCTGTGGAAGGGCACCATCGAAGTGGGCACGCCGCAGGAAGTCACGCGCGCGCTCGACGGCCTGCAGGCGCAGCAAGTGGACTTCGTGAAGATCACGGAAAACACGCTGAAGCCTGAGTTGTACCTGGAAGCGCTACGCCAGGCGCGCGAACGGGGCATGCGCACCTCGGGCCATATCCCTGTGCAGCTCACACTGGAGCAGATGGCCGATGCGGGCCTGGGCACGATCGAACATCAATCGTATTTGCTGCGCGCCACCACGCCGCGCGAGCAGGAGCTGACGGACAAAGTGGCCGCCGGCGCGATGACGGGCAAGGAGGCCATGCACGCAAGCGTGCAAAGCTACGACGAACCGACGGCGCGCAAGGCCTTCAGCTATCTGGCCGCGCGCGGCACGGCCATCGTGCCTACCCTGTGGGGTTCGCGCGTGACGGCTTACCTGGACCGCGAAGATCACACGCACGATCCGGCCCTGCAATACATCGGCAAGGGCTTGCGCGCCACCTACGACTGGCGCGTGCAGCGCGCCGCCAAGGATGGCCCGGAAGCCATCGCCCAGCGCCACGCGCAGTTCGAGCAATCGGCAAAGCTGCTGCCGATCTTGCAGCAGCAGGGCATGAGCATCATCGCGGGCACGGATGCGGGCTTTTTGAATTCCTTCGACTACCCGGGCCAGGCCTTGCACGATGAAATCGGCCTGTACGTGCAGTATGGCTTGACGCCGCAGCAGGCCTTGCAGTCTGCCGTCATCAACGGTCCCCGCTTCCTGGGCAAGCTGGATCGCTATGGCAGCGTGGCGGCGGGCAAGGCGGCCGATCTGCTGGTGCTCGACGCGAATCCGCTGCAGGACATCGGCGCCACGCGCCAGATCCGCCTGGTGGTCAGTCGTGGCCAGGTGTACGACCGCGCCGCGCTGGACCGGATGCTGGCCGATATCCGCGCCTGGGTGGCGAAGCAGGAAGAGCCGCAGGCCAAATCCTGATTCGCGTGTACTCTTGATATTGAAAACGGCCGGCGCATACCGGCCGTTTTGTCGTCCGGGAGGCCGCGCATACAGGTGATCCTGGCCGGCGGGTCGGCCCCGCGGCTGGTAAAATGGCGCTATCCGCAATGACCGCCTGAGAGCAGCCGCCATGTCCACACTCGATCACACCCCCGCTTCCATCACCATCACCCGTCCGGATGACTGGCATTTGCACCTGCGCGACGGCGCCGTCATGGCCAGCGTGCTGCCGCACAGCGCGCGCCAGTTCGGCCGTGCCATCGTCATGCCGAACCTGAAGCCGCCCGTCACCACCACGGCCGATGCCGCCGCTTATCGCGAGCGCATCCTGGCCGCCGTGCCGCAAGGCGTGAACTTCGATCCGCTGATGGTGCTGTACCTGACGAACAACACCTCGCCCGACGAAATCCGCCGCGCGCAGGATAGCGGCATCGTGCAGGCCGTCAAATTGTATCCGGCCGGCGCCACGACGAATTCCGACCTGGGCGTGACGGATTTGAAAAATTGCTACAAGGTGCTCGAAGTGATGCAGGAAGTGGGCATGCCCTTCCTCGTGCACGGCGAAGTGACGGATCCGGAAATCGATATTTTCGACCGCGAAGCCGTCTTCATCGAGCGCGTGATGCGCCCGCTGCGCAGCGCCTTCCCGGCCCTGTCCGTCGTGTTCGAACACATCACCACCAAGGATGCGGCGCAGTATGTGGCCGAAGCGGAAGGCCCCATCGCCGCCACCATCACGGCGCACCATCTGTTGTACAACCGCAACGAGATTTTCAAGGGCGGCATCCGCCCGCATTACTACTGCCTGCCCATCCTCAAGCGCGAAGAGCATCGCCTGGCGCTGATGACGGCGGCCGCCAGCGGCGACGAGCGCTTCTTCCTCGGCACGGATTCTGCACCGCACGCGCAAGGCGCCAAGGAAATGGCCTGCGGCTGCGCCGGCTGCTACACGGCCCTGCATGCGATGGAAATGTATGCGGAAGCGTTCGAACGGGCCGGCGCGCTCGACAAGCTGGAAGCGTTCGCCAGCTTCCACGGCCCCGCCTTCTACGGCGTGCCGCGCAACACGGACACCATCACCCTGAAGCGCGAAAGCTGGACCTTGCCAGCTTCGCTGCCGCTGGGTGACAGCCATGTGATTCCGCTCAATGCGGGCGAGCAGATTAACTGGAAAATGGTGTAATTACTCCATGCTGCCATCGATAGACTGGACCCGCCCCTGGTTTGCCACGGTGCTGCCAGCGCGACGGCAGCTGGACCTGCAGCGCGACACGGTGATCGCCGCGCTGAACGGACGGGCGCGGGCGCTGGACTTGCGCAATCCCTCCGGCCTGCCGCTGGCTTTCGTGCCGCAAGCGGACCTGCCCGAAGGCGTCGCCTACGAGGAGTTCATCGGCGCGACGGGCGGCGTACCCACGCGCGACAATCTGCACGATTTTTTCAACGCGCTCGTGTGGCTCACCTTCCCGCGCATCAAGCGGCAATTGAACGCACTGCAGGCGGCGCAGATCGCCCTGTCCGGCGTCGGCAAATCGCGCGGTCCCGCACGCGATGGCGCGACGATTTTTGACGAAAATTCCGCCTTGCTGGTGCTGCGCGACAGCGATGCGGGGCGCGCGCTGGAAGCGGCGTTGCGCGGGCATGACTGGCGCAGCGCGTTCATTGCGCAGCGCGACAAGTTTGACGCGGGCGGCGACGCCGAGGTCTGGCTGTTCGGCCACGCGCTGATGGAAAAACTGGTGGCGCCGCGCAAGGCCATCACGGCGCATACGCGCGTGATCTTTGCCGGCGACGCCTACTTTGCGCTCGATGATGCGGCACGCCGCGCCTGGCTCGACGAGCGGGTGGCGCAGGACCTGGCGCAGCAAGGCCTCACCACGGCGGACTTCACGCCGCTACCCGTGCTCGGTTTGCCCGGCTGGTGCGAGGGCCAGGACGACGATTTTTACAATGACGCGGCGGTGTTCCGCCCGAAGCGCAAGGTGGCTGGCGCAGAAAGAGAGCAATAGCATGGAAAATACCGTCCGCTGGGGCATCCTCGGCACCGGCAAGATCGCCCGCGCGATGGCCAATGGCCTGCGCGATGCGCCCGGTGCGCAACTGGTGGCGGTAGCTTCGCGCAGCGAGGTTGGCGCACAAGCCTTCGGCGCCGAATTCGGCATCGAGCGTTGCCACGGTTCCTACCAGGCCCTGGCCCTTGACCCCGACGTGGACGTGATCTACATCGCCACGCCGCACACCCTGCATGCGGAAAATGCCATGCTGTGCCTGGCCGCTGGCAAGCACGTCGTGTGCGAAAAACCGTTCACCATGAATGCGCGCGAAGCGCAGGCCGTGGTCGATATGGCACGCGACAAAAAACTGTTCTTGATGGAAGCCATGTGGAGCCGTTTCCTGCCCGCCGTGCAGGAAGCGCAGCGCATCATCGCCAGCGGCGAAATCGGTGTGCAGCAGCAGGTGCAGGCCGACATCGGCTTTGTCGCCAATTTCCCGCCCGAGCACCGCATGTTCAATCCCGAACTCGGCGGCGGCGCGCTGCTCGACGTGGGCATCTATCCGCTGTCGATGGCGGCCTTCTTCCTCGGCCCCGTATCGCAGGTACAGGCGCTGGCCGAGATGGGCGCCACCGGCGTCGATGAACAGGTCGTGTTTTCGCTGTTGCACGCGGGCGGCGGCACCTCGTCCTGCGCCTGCAGCCTGCGCGCGCAAACGCCGACGGAAATGACCATTTCCGGCAGCCTGGGGCGGATTCGCCTGCCCAACCGTTTTTATAAGCCCGACCACCTGATCGTCGAAGCGATGGATGGCGCACGCCGCGTCGTCGCCGCGCCCCATCTGGGCAATGGCTATGCGCACGAGGCGATCGAAGCGATGCGATGCATCCGCGCCGGCTTGCTGGAAAGTCCCGTCATGCCGCATGCGGACAGCGTGGCGCTGATGCACAACCTTGACACCATGCGTGGCCAGATCGGCCTCGTGTACCGAGCCGACCAGGCGTGAACAGGAACCCCATGACATTGCACCCATCCCGTCCCAGCCTGAAAACCGTCCTCATCGCCAGCGGCGTCGTGCTGACCCTGGCGATGGGCGTGCGCCATGGCCTGGGTTTCTGGATGCAGCCGATCTCGCAAGCGAATGGCTGGACGCGCGAAACGTATTCGCTGGCGCTGGCCATGCAAAACCTGATGTGGGGCGTCTTCGGCCCGTTCGCCGGCATGGCGGCCGACCGTTTCGGCACCATGCGCGTCGTCATCGTCGGCGCCATCAGCTACATGGCGGGCCTGGTGTGGATGGCGCTCGTGACGCAGCCCACGCTGTTCATCATCGGTTCCGGCATCTTCATCGGCCTGGCGCTGGCCTGCACTGCCTTTGGCGCCATCAGCGGCATCATCGGCCGCAGCGCGCCGCCCGAGCAGCGCTCGTGGGCCTTCGGCATCTCGTCGGCCGCCGGCTCGTTCGGCCAGTTCCTCATGATGCCGGTCGAGCAGCAACTGATTTCCGCCGTGGGCTGGCAAAACGCCTTTTATGTGCTGGCCGCGCTGGTGCTGCTGGCCATGATCCCGATGGCCTTCTACTTGCGTGAGCCGCCCGTGTCGCACGCCGGCGGCCCGCAGCAAAGCGTGGGTGCCGCTTTCCGCGAAGCCGTTGCCAGCCGTTCGTTCTGGCTGCTGCTGGCAGGGTATTTCGTGTGCGGCTTCCAGCTGGTGTTCATCGGCGTGCACTTGCCGGCCTACCTGAAGGACCAGGGCCTGATGAATCCGAATATCGCCGTCACGGCGCTGGCGCTGATCGGCCTGTTCAACATCATCGGCTCCTACTATGCGGGCAAACTCGGTGGCAAGATCGCCAAGCGCTACCTGCTGTCTGCCATCTACGTGACGCGCGCCGTGGTCATCACCGTGTTCCTGCTGGCGCCTTTGTCGGCGTGGTCCGTGTACCTGTTCGCCGCCGGCATGGGTGTGCTGTGGCTGTCGACCGTGCCGCTGACGAACGGCATCATCGCCGGCATCTTCGGCGTGAAGCATCTGTCGATGCTGGCGGGGATGGTGTTCTTCTCGCACCAGGTGGGCAGTTTCCTTGGCGCGTGGCTGGGCGGCTATCTGTACGAGCACCAGGGCAGTTACCACATCGTGTGGATGATCACCATCGGCCTGGGCTTGCTGGCCGCGCTGATCAACCTGCCCATCGACGAGCGCGCCGTCAAGCGCGTGGCGGTGGCCGCGTAATGGCCAGCTGGCGCACCTGGCTATGGCGCCTGGCTGGCGCCGCGCTGCTGGCTCTCGTCTTCCTGGCCTATCTGCGTCCCGATTTCATGCTGGACCTGGCGAACCGCTTCTGGATGTGCATGTAGGGCGCTCCTAGACTTTCAGGAACTCCTCTTTGCCGCCCAACCAGCGGGCCAGGTGCGCTTCCACGGTGGTCGCGGCGGCCGTCGTGGTGGCGTGCAGCAGGTCGTGCGCCACGTCGCGCGCCTGATCGACCAGCCATTGATCCGTTTCCAGGTCGGCGAAGCGCAGCATGGCCTGGCCGGACTGGCGCGCGCCGAGGAATTCGCCGGGGCCGCGGATTTCCAGGTCGCGGCGGGCAATTTCAAAACCGTCCGTCGTTTCGCGCATGGTCATCAAGCGCTGGCGTGCCACGCCGCCTAGCGGACCCTGGTACAGCAGCAGGCAGACGCTGGCCGCCGAGCCGCGGCCCACGCGCCCGCGCAGCTGGTGCAGCTGCGACAAGCCGAAGCGCTCGGCATGCTCGATCACCATCAGCGAGGCGTTCGGCACGTCGACGCCCACTTCGATGACGGTGGTGGCCACCAGCACGTGGATATGCCCGGCGATGAAGGCGTCCATCACTTCCTGCTTTTCCGCCGGCTTCAGGCGGCCGTGCACGAGGCCCACCTGCAGCGCGGGCAGGGCTTCGGCCAGCATCATGTAGGTGTCGGTGGCCGTCTGCAGCTGCAGCGCTTCCGATTCCTCGATCAACGGGCAGACCCAGTACACCTGCCGGCCTTCCAGCGCGGCCGCATACACGCGGGCGATGACTTCGTCACGCCGGTTCTGGTCGATGGCGCGCGTGACGATGGGACTGCGTCCGGGCGGCAGCTCGTCGATCACCGATACTTCCAGGTCGGCGTAATACGTCATGGCCAGGGTGCGCGGAATCGGCGTGGCCGACATCATCAGCTGGTGCGGCACGGCTGCGCTGTCGCCCTTGTTGCGCAGGGTCAGGCGCTGGCCCACGCCGAAGCGGTGCTGCTCGTCGACGATCACCAGGCCCAGTTTGGCAAACAGCACATTGTCCTGGATCAGCGCATGCGTGCCGATCACCAGCTGCGCTTCGCCCGATTCGATCAGGGCCAGCGCCGCCGTCTTTTCTTTTTTCTTCAGGCTGCCCGTCAGCCAGGCCACCTTCACGCCCAGCGGCTCCATCCAGGCGGCGATCTTGCGGAAGTGCTGCTCCGCCAGGATTTCCGTGGGCGCCATCAGCGCGGCCTGGTAGCCGCTGTCGATGGCTTGCGTGGCTGACAGGGCGGCGACGACCGTCTTGCCGCTGCCGACGTCGCCCTGCAGCAGGCGCTGCATCGGGTAGGGCTGGCGCAGGTCGGCGCGGATTTCCTCGAGCACGCGCGCCTGCGCACCCGTCAGCTTGAAGGGCAGGGCGGCGCCGAAGGCGTTCGATAAAGTCCCGACGACGGGCAGCGAGGCGGCGCCTTTCGAGCGGCGCGCGCGCTGGGCGCGTTTGAGCGACAGCTGCTGCGCCAGCAGTTCATCGAACTTCATGCGCACCCAGGCCGGGTGCGAGCGGTCCATCAGCGCGCTTTCATCGATATCCTGCGGCGGATAGTGCAGCAGGTGCACGGCGGCGCGGAACGGCGACAGCTGCATGTCGCGCAGCAGATGATCGGGCAAGGTGTCTTGCCAGTCGATGCGGCGCATGGCGTCGGCGATTTCGCGCCGCAGCACGTGCTGCGACAGGCCTTCGCCGGACGGGTACACGGGCGTCAGGGCCGTGGGCAGCGGCGCGCCTTCGTTGACCACCTTATACGTCGGGTGCACCATCTCGGCGCCGAAGAAGCCGTGTTTGAGTTCTGCGCGCGCGCGTACCCGCGTGCCTTCGGCCAGTTGCTTGACCTGGCTGCCATAAAAATTCATGAAGCGCAGCAACAAATTGCCCGTTTCATCGGCGATCGTCACCAGCAATTGCTTGCGCGGCTTGAAATTGACTTCGCACTTGGTGACGACGCCCTCGACTTGCCACGACTCGCCGCCGCGCAGGCAGGCGTCGCGTATCGTGTAGACCTTGGTTTCGTCCTCGTAGCGCATCGGCAGGTGCAGCACCAGGTCCATATCCGTGCGCAAGCCCAGTTTGGCCAGCCGGCTTTCCGTGCTGACCACTTTTTTGGCGGCTTTCGGCTTCGCGGCGGGCTTGGCTGCGGGAGGAAGATCGGGCTTTGGATCGGACATATGCAAGGTTTTGGTGCCGCTAGCGTAAAATAGAGGGTTGTCCGGCACACCCTGTGCGTACCGCAGTCGTAGTTGTTGCGGCGGATTATTGTAATGCCTGTATAGGCGCACAGTATAGTGCCAGATGTTCCATTGCGCACTCCTAATCATTTTTGACGTACTTTTGAAGCAAAACGCATGTATTCGCTTTCCGATTTCGATTTTAATTTGCCGCAAGAAAACATTGCGCAAACTCCGTTGGCCGAGCGCAGCGCCTCGCGCCTGTTGCATCTGGACGGCGACGCCCTGGTTGACCGCAGCTTTGCCGATATCGTCGGGCTGTTGCAGGCGGGCGACCTGCTGGTGATGAACGATACGCGCGTGCTCAAAGCGCGCTTCTTCGGCGTCAAGGAAAGCGGCGGCAAGATTGAGGCGCTCGTCGAGCGCGTGCTGGACGACCGCACCGTGCTGGCCCAGGTGCGCGCCTCGAAGTCGCCGCCGCCCGGCTGCCGCATCCGCCTGGCCGATGCCTTCGACGTGACCGTCGGCCAGCGCGCCGGCGAATTCTTTACGCTGCACTTCGACGCCGACGTGTTCGAGCTGATCGAGGCGCATGGCCGTTTGCCGCTGCCGCCCTATATCGAGCACGATGCGGACGAATTTGACGAAACGCGCTACCAGACCGTGTTCAACAAGGTGCCCGGCGCCGTGGCGGCACCGACGGCCGGCCTGCATTTCGACCAGGCCCTGCTCGACCAGCTGAAAGCGAAGGGCGTCAACTTTGCCTATGTGACCCTGCACGTGGGCGCCGGCACCTTCCAGCCCGTGCGCACGGAGGTGCTGGCCGAACACAAGATGCATACCGAGTGGTACACCATGCCGCAGGAAACCGTCGACGCCGTGCGCGCCGCCCAACTTGCCGGGCGCGACGTGGTGGCCGTCGGCACGACCAGCCTGCGCGCGCTGGAATCGGCCTCGCAAAGCGGCCAGCTGGTGGCGGGCAGCGCCGATACGGCCCTGTTCATCACGCCCGGCTATGCATTTAAAACGGTAACGCGCCTGATCACCAACTTCCATTTGCCGAAATCGACCCTGCTGATGCTGGTGTCGGCCTTTGCCGGTTATGAGCCGATCCGCAGCGCCTACGTGCATGCGATCGCGCAGAATTACCGTTTCTTCAGCTATGGCGACGCGATGCTGCTCACCACGCAATCGCGCGCTGCGCTGAACCTTGATACTCCCGTGAAAGACTGACATGCTGGAATTTAAACTACTCAAGACCGACACGAGCGGCCTGACCAAGGCACGCCGCGGCACCTTGAAACTCAACCATGGCATCGTGCAGACGCCGATCTTCATGCCAGTGGGCACTTACGGTTCCGTGAAGGCCATGTCGCCGCTGGAACTCAACGAGATCGACGCGCAGATCATCCTGGGTAACACGTTTCACCTGTGGTTGCGTCCAGGCAACACCGTCATGGAGAAATTCGGCGGCTTGCATGGCTTCATGGGCTGGAACAAGCCGATCTTGACGGATTCGGGCGGCTTCCAGGTGTTTTCGCTGGGCGCCATGCGCAAGATCACGGAAGAGGGCGTGCATTTCAATTCGCCCATCAATGGCGATAAACTGTTCCTGTCGCCAGAAGTGTCGATGCAGGTGCAGCGCGTCTTGAATTCCGACATCGTCATGCAGTTCGACGAATGCACGCCGTACGAAATCCAGGGCCGTCCGGCCACCATCGAGGAAGCGGCCAAGTCCATGCGCATGTCGCTGCGCTGGGCGCAGCGCTCGAAGGATGAGTTCCACCGCGGCGAAAACCCGAATGCGCTGTTTGGCATCGTGCAGGGCGGCATGTTCGAAATGCTGCGCGATGAGTCGCTGGCCAAGCTGGAAGAGATCGATTTCCCCGGCATCGCCATCGGCGGCCTGTCCGTCGGCGAGCCGAAGGAAGACATGATGCGCATGCTGGCCCACGTGGGACCGCGCTTGCCGGCCAACAAGCCGCATTATCTGATGGGCGTGGGTACGCCGGAAGACCTGGTCGCGGGCGTGTCGAACGGCATCGACATGTTCGACTGCGTCATGCCGACGCGTAACGCCCGCAATGGCTGGCTGTTTACCCGTTTTGGCGACATCAAGATCAAGAACGCCAAGTACAAGGAAGACCAGGCGCCGCTGGACGAGACCTGCAGCTGCTACGCCTGCCGCAATTTCTCGCGCGCGTACCTGCACCATTTGCACCGTTCCAAGGAAATCCTCGGCGCGCGCCTGAACACCATCCACAACCTGCATTACTACCTGGACTTGATGCGCCAGATGCGCGAGGCGCTGGACGAAGACCGTTTCCACGCGTTTACCCTGCAATTCCATGCGGAACGCGCACGCGGAACTTAAGAAAAGCTTAGCTTGAGCCCTGGCTGCGGCATGGCCGGAAGTTTTGTGTATTGGTGCTTGGACTGGGGCGATAAAGCATTGCATAATGCTTTTTTAGCCCCATTTAAAGTTGCCATGGCTGCAATTCGGGTTATGACGTATAGCCAATGCTAGAATACAGCGCTATTTTTTCAAACTGATTAGAACTGGAGTCACCGTGTTTTTCATTTCCAACGCTTATGCGCAAGCCCCAACCGAAGCCCTGGGCCTCGGCGGCAACCTGACCAGCTTCCTGCCGCTGGTATTGATGTTCGTGGTCATGTATTTCCTGATGATCCGCCCACAGCAAAAACGCGCCAAAGAACAACGGGCGATGATGGACGCGCTGGCCAAGGGTGACGAAGTCGTCACCGCCGGCGGCATGCTGGGCCGTGTTTCCAAGGTAGTGGACGCTTACGTCACCATCGAAGTGGCGGCCGGCACCGAAATCACGGTGCAAAAGAGTTCCATCACCACCTTGCTGCCTAAAGGCACCCTGAAGGCGCTGTAATTCCTCGCTGTCATTGCCTTGGCAATGATAGATCCGGGGCGGCTATCCGCCGCCCCTCGCGACGCCTCCGACGCTCAACACTGAACGCTGAATCACTATGAATCGCTATCCTGCCTGGAAATACATCATCATCGTCGTCGCCTTATTGCTGGGCGCACTCTATACGGCGCCCAACTATTTCGGTGAGTCACCGGCGCTGCAAGTAACCAGCGGCAAGTCGACCGTCAAAGTGACGGGCGAGCTGATGACGCAAGTCGAGCAAATATTGACGAAAGAGAACGTCAAGTCGGAAGGTGTCACCATGGATGGCGCCGGCAATCTCGCCTCCGTGCGCGTGCGTTTTGCCGATCCCGATACCCAGTTCAAGGCAAAACTGGTGCTGGAAAAGGATCTGAACCCCGATTCCACCGATCCCGCGTTCATCGTGACGGTCAACCTGCAAGCCAATACACCGATGTGGATGCAAAAATTGCATGCCTTGCCCATGTTCCTGGGCCTGGATTTGCGCGGTGGCGTGCACTTCCTGATGCAGGTCGATGCGAAAGCCGTACTGAACAAGAAAGTCCAAGGCGTCCAGTCCGCCGCGCGTAGCGTGTTGCGCGACAAGAATATCCGCCATGCCGGCATCGAGCGCGTGGGCGACAGCGTGCAAATCAACTTCCGCGACGCCGAGACGCGCCTGAAGGCAAAAAATGTCCTGTCCGACCAGATGACGGAACTGGCGTTCGCCGATGCGGGCGAAGGCAGTGATTTGAAACTGAACATCACCCTGAAACCGGCGGCCCTGAAGGCAACCATCGACGAAGGCGTCAAACAGAATATCTCCACCCTGTCCAAGCGCGTCAACGAGCTGGGCGTGGCCGAGCCGCTGATCCAGCAGCAAGGTCCTGACCGCATCGTGGTGCAATTGCCTGGTGTGCAGGACGTGGCCCGCGCGAAGGCCATCATCGGCCGCACGGCGACCCTGGAAGTGCGCCTGGTCGATGAAACCATCGTGCCTGGTACAGAACTGTCGAGCGCCATCCCGTTCAACTCGGAACTGTTCACCGTCGGCAAGGGCGTCCCTGTCGTGCTGGCGAAAGACGTGATCCTGACGGGCGACTATATCTCCAGCGCCACGGCCAGCTTCGACCAGAACCAGCAAGCGGCCGTGTCGATCGACCTGAATGGCGACGGCGGACGCAAGATGCGCGAAGCGACGCGCGAACGCGTCGGCAAGCGCATGGCCATCGTGCTGTTTGAAAAAGGCAAGCCGGAAGTGCTGTCGGTTGCGACGATCCAGCAGGAACTCGGTTCGCGCTTCCAGATCACAGGCATGGGCGGCGCGGAAAACGCGAATGAACTGGCGCTGCTGCTGCGCTCGGGCGCCCTGTCCGCACCGATGACCGTCATCGAAGAACGCACGATCGGACCGCAGCTGGGCGCGGAAAACATCGCCAAGGGCTTCCACTCGACCCTGTACGGCTTCATTGCCATCGCCATCTTCATGATCGCCTACTACATGCTGTTCGGCGCCTTCAGCGTACTGGCCTTGGCCACCAACCTGCTGCTGCTGGTCGGCTTGCTGTCGATGATACAGGTGACGCTGACCTTGCCAGGTATCGCCGCTATCGCGCTGGCGCTGGGCATGGCGATTGACGCCAACGTGCTGATCAATGAACGTATCCGCGAAGAGCTGCGCGCCGGCAATACGCCGCAAGCGGCGATCGCCGCCGGCTTCGACCGCGCCTGGGCCACGATTCTCGATTCGAACGTGACCACCCTGATCGTCGGCCTGGCGCTGCTGGCCTTCGGCAGCGGCCCGGTGCGCGGCTTTGCCGTCGTACATTGCCTGGGGATCCTGACCTCGATGTTCTCCTCCGTTTTCGTCTCGCGCGGCGTGGTCAACCTCTGGTATGGCCGCAAGAAAAAGCTGACGACCTTGTCGATCGGCACGGTCTGGGTACCGGGCACCAGCAAATAAGCCAGGGCTCCGACTTACCGAATAGCGTCAACAGCGATAGCGTCCGGCGGCCCAGCCGCCGGACGCACAGAACAGAACTCAGAGGATTTCATGGAATTTTTCCGGATCAAAAAAGATATTCCCTTCATGCGCCATGCGTTGATTTTCAACGTCATTTCGGCCGTGACCTTCATTGCCGCCGTCTTCTTCTTGTTCCACAAGGGCTTGCACCTGTCCGTGGAATTCAAGGGCGGCACCCTGATGGAGGTCAAATACCCGAAAGCGGCCAACCTTGAAGGCATACGCGGCACCCTGATCGGCCTCGGCTATGAAGAGCCGGGCGTGACCAGCTTCGATACGGCGCGCGACGTGATGATACGCCTGCCGGTGGAAAAGGGCGTGACTGCCGCGAATACCTCGCAGCGCGTGTTTGAAACGCTGTGCAAGGCCGAGCAAGGCACGACCAAGGGCATCGATACCGTCACCGACAAGGGCGAGCACGTCATCAAGACCGCCTGCGTGGACCCTGCCGGCAACGAAGCGCTGGTGCTGCAGAAAGTCGAATTCGTCGGCCCGCAAGTGGGCGAGGAACTGACGCAGAACGGCTTGAACGCGCTGGTGATGGTTGTCGTGTTTGTGATGATCTACCTGGCCGTGCGCTTCGAATGGAAATACGCCGTGTCGGCGATTATCGCCAACTTGCATGACGTGGTCATCATCCTGGGCTTCTTTGCCTTCTTCCAGTGGGAATTCTCACTGACGGTGCTGGCGGCCATCCTGGCGGTGCTCGGTTATTCCGTCAACGAATCGGTGGTGATCTTTGACCGTATCCGCGAAAACTTCCGCAAGCAGCGCAAGGCTTCCGTGCATGAAGTGATCGACAACGCGATCACCAGCACCATTTCGCGTACCATCATCACCCACGGCTCGACCCAGATGATGGTGCTGTCGATGCTGGTCTTCGGCGGCCAGACCCTGCACCATTTCGCGCTGGCGCTGACCATCGGTATCTGCTTCGGTATTTACTCCTCCGTGTTCGTCGCGGCCTCGATCGCCATGTGGCTGGGCGTCAAGCGCGAAGACTTGATCAAGCCGGTCAAGGAAAAAGACGAAACCGACGGCGCCGTGGTGTAAGCGCAGGGTTTTTTGCAGGTCGAATGAAGAACGATCACCGTTTGCGGTGGTCGTTTTTTTTATGGCGGATGACGATGAAGCGTTTTTTATGGGTAGGTTTGATGGCGGGCATGACGGCGCTGGCCGGCGCCGCCGATTTCAGCCGCACTGGCAGCGATAGCATCGCCATGCGCGGCCCGATCGCCGCGGGCGACGTGGCCAAGCTGCAAGGGTTGGCAGCGCCAGGCACCATGCTGTTGCGCGTCAATAGCGATGCAGGCGACCCGCAGGCGGCCATGCAACTGGGCCGCTATCTGCGCCAGCAGCAATGGCGTCTCACCATCGACACCGTCTGCGCGGGCAGCTGCGCGCTGTACGTCTTCCCGGCCGCGCGCCATGTGCATATCCCCGCCGGTGCCGTGCTGGCGCTGCAGGAATCGGCGTTCCTGCGCGCGCAGGCTGGCCCGGAGCGCATGCGCCGCAGCCTGGTCGAGGCGGGCGTGCCTGCCGATGCGCTTGACCGTGAAACGGCGGCGCTGGCGGCCCAATTGGCAGAGACGGCAGCGCTGGAAACGGCGTTTGCCGCGGAGCTGGGCATCGCACCCGCCTTTTACCGCGATTTCCGGCAAGTGGCGGTGCAGGCCGAGAGCGTGCGCCAGCGCTTTCCCGACCAGGAGGCGGCTGTCTACTGGTGGCCAGCCGCCGCCCGGCTGCAGCGCTGCTACGGCATCGCCGGCGTGCAAGAGGGGACGCGCGCGGCGCGCCTGGCGTCCGACGGCTATCTGTACGTGCCGGCCCTGTCGGCCCTGGTCATGGGCGACCAGGCTTTGCAGGCCTGTCCATGAGCCGCAGCGGCCGCCTGTTCCTGCTGATGGACGCCATGCGCGCCAGGCGCGTGCCCGTCACGGCGGCCCAGCTGGCGCAGCAGCTGGGCGTTTCCGAGCGCACGATTTATCGCGATATCCAGACCCTGGCCGAATTGGGCGCCCCCCTGCAGGGCGAGGCCGGCATCGGTTATGTGCTGCGCCGTGGCGCCTTCTTGCCGCCGCTGATGTTTGGCGCCGATGAACTGGAGGCGCTGGTGCTGGGCGCGCGCTGGGTGCGCCGGCAGGGCGATGCCGGCCTGGCGCAGGCGGCCAGCAATGCCCTGGCGAAGATCGCGGCCGCCTCGCCGCGCGACCTGCGCGACAGCATGGCCGAGACCAGCTTGTGGGTGCCGCTGGGGCGCCCCGCCGATGGCACGCAGCCGGCCGACCGCTACGTGCAGCCCGTGCGCGAGGCCATCCGCTACGAACAGAAGCTCACCCTGGGCTACCAGGATGAGCATGGCAGCGCCACCTCGCGCACGGTGTGGCCGTTTGCCCTGGCGTTTTTCGAAGGCAAGCGCCTGCTGGCCGCGTGGTGCGAGCTGCGCGGCGATTACCGGCATTTCCGCATCGACCGCATCGCCAGCGTGCAGCAGCATGACGAACGCTATCCCACGCGGCGCCATGTGCTGCTGGATGCCTGGCGCAAGGCGCACGAGATTGATCCGGAAAGCTAGCGCCCCGGAATCCTGACATCCGCTCCTGACAAAAACTGTCAGTGACGGCGACTACGATGGTGGCTTCTTCACTCACCGGAGCCATCTGCCATGCGCCTGTACCACCACCCCATGTCCTCGAATGCCCGCCGTGCCCTGATGACGGCGATCCACCTCGGCTTGCCGCTGGAACTGGCGGAAGTCGACCTGATGAATGCGGATGACCGCCGCCGTCTGTCCGAGCTGAACCCGAACGGCAAGGTCCCCGTGCTGGCCGATGGCGCTTTCCTGCTGTGGGAATCGTGCGCCATCATGCAATACCTGGCCGAGCAGATGCCGGGCCAGACGATTTATCCGCAGGCGCCGCAAGCCCGCGCCGACGTCAACCGGTGGCTGTTCTGGGCCGCGCAGCACTTCGCGCCCGCCATCAGCGTGCTGGCCTGGGAACGCGCCTGGAAGGGCATGACGGGCAATGGTCCGGCGGATCCGCTGGAAGAGGCGCGCGGCGAGCGCGATCTGCATGAATGCGCCGTGGTGCTGGATGCGCATCTGGCGGGACGCGGCTGGCTCAGCGGAGAAGATGTGACCCTGGCCGATTTCGCCGTGGCCGCGCCGCTCATGTACAGCGAGGCCGTGCGGCTGCCGCTGGCGCAGTACCAGCATATCCAGGCGTGGTTTGCCCGCGTGCGGCAACTGCGCGCCTGGCAGGAAACGGACGTGCAGCTATCGCCGGGATAATCTGCGCGCTAAGTGTGCCAGCGCACGGAGCTGGCGCGGCGCACGGCATAAGATAGGGCTGTCTCTTTCAGGACATCCCTAGCTTTGGACTTTACCCGCTTTCGAGCGGGTTTTTTTTGTCCGGTGTTTGAGGGTGGCTTGATAATTTGATACTTGCTGCACATGTGGGGCCTCTCCCACTGCCAGCAGGTACGCCATGTTCATGCCACGCCACCCGAAACCCCTGTTGAGTACCAAGGCGGTTGCCACGCAAGTCGTCCAGCAAAAGCAGGAAATGAAGGCCATGGACAAGCATGTGCTGATCGTCGACACGGTCAAGCCGGCAGCAGCACCGCCAGCGGGCAAGAAGCCTGCTGTTTGATGGACGAGCACCTTCAGCAGCGACGGCACCGCATCGTCCCATTCTTGATTTTTTCCCAGACCAGGGGGATGGTCCGGGCGCAGCCATGCAGGGATGCGCAATTACCCAATTCGAAACGGAAGTCATTTTTGAACCTGGTGGGGTATTTAAAATAAAATCCTGGTGATTTTTAAATTTACCATTCTGTGATAATTTGATAGATTTCTTTGGTGGGATTAATGTAGAATTTTCTTTTGATTGTCAAATTTTCAAAGATGTTTTTCGTGACATGAAAAAGAGGTAAATTTCAAATGGCCTGAAAATCAGGATATTTTTCGCATATTTTTTTAAAAAGATATGGTTTGCTTATGCATGAGACCTTTCTTGATTTTTGGATTCCATTTTGATAAATTTTAATATTTTATGCCAATGAAAATAATCATCGTATTGCATTCTGAAAGACAGGGGCATATGGTTTTGGAATGCGAGGTCACGGTCTGATTTGTAAAGTGCAGCACTCTTGCATAACAAGGTTCAGTTTTGGCTGATTAAAACTATTTTTCGAAAAGCAAATCATCTTGCGTGATCAACCCAGCGCCCCGGCTATCGAGACCAGCCCCGTCCAGCCAGTCCAGCAACTGTTCCGCCAGCAAGCCATCGAGCATCTGGGCAATAAACAATACGGCACCGTATTGCTGGCGCGGCCCGTCAGCCATGTATTCCTGACCTGGCTGTTCCTCGCTCTCGCGCTGGCCATCGTCGCTTTCTTCATCTTCTTCAGCACCACCCGCAAGGCGCAGTCGCAGGGCGTGCTGCTGCCGACCAGCGGCGTGATCCGCGTCATGCCGGGCCAGGCGGGCGTCATCGCCGGGGTGCGCGTCAAGGAAGGGCAGGCCGTGCGCGCGGGCGAAGTGTTGTTCGTGCTGTCGGGCGAGCGCAGCAGCGCCAATGCGGGGGCGCCCCAGCAAGTTGTCTCGACCCTGCTGAAAAGCCGGCGCGACAGCTATGACGCGGAATTGCAGCAGTCGCGCCTGCAATCGCGCCAGCGCATGGCGGCGGGACAGCGCCGTGCCAGCGACCTGGCGGCGGAAATCGCCCGCATGGACGACCAGATCACGCTGCAGCAACGCCGCATTACCTTGGCGGAACAGTCCTACCAGCGCTACGGCGACCTGCACGCCACCCATTACATTTCGTCAGCGCAACTGCAGGATAAGCAAGCCGAGCTGCTGGACCAGCACCAGCGCCTGGCGGAATTGCAGCGCATCAAGTCGGCCAGCCAGCGCGACCTGGCCACCACGGAAGCGGACGTGCGTGACTTGCAGGTGCAAGCCCAGCGCGACACGGAAGGCTTGCAGCGCAATGTCTCCGCCATCGAGCAAGACCTGACGGAGAACGAGGCGCGCCGCGAAATCCTCGTGCGCGCGGCGCAGGATGGCATGGTCACGGCCATCACCACCGAACTGGGGCAAACCGTGGCGGCCAACAGCGTGCTCGCCTCCGTGCTGCCGCAAGGCGCCCAGCTGGAGGCGGAAATCTACGCGCCGTCGCGCTCGGTCGGCTTCATCAAGCCGGGCATGACGGTGTTGCTGCGCTACCAGGCGTATCCGTACCAGAAATTCGGCCAGTATCCGGCGCTGGTGCGCGAAGTGGCCAGCACCTCGCTGCGACCCGAAGAGCTGGCGGTGCCGGGCGCCGTCAGCGGCACGAATGGCGAACCCTTGTACCGCATCCGCTTGAGCTTGCAGCGCCAGAGCGTGCAGGCGTATGGCGAAACCCTGCCCCTGAAGTCGGGCATGCTGGTCGATGCCAGCGTGCTGCTGGAACAGCGCCGCCTGTTTGAATGGGTGCTCGAACCCCTGTTCAGCATTTCCGGGCGCCTGTAAGCCCACCCGCTCTCTTTTCACTTTTTACGTCTGCGCCGCATGCATTTTCCTGATCTCGCCCACCTGTCCTTCTGGCGCAGCCAGCGCCTGCCCGTCCTGCTGCAAACGGAAGCGGCCGAATGCGGCCTGGCCTGTTTGTCCATGGTGGCCAGCTACTGGGGCCACCAGACCGACATTTCCAGCATGCGCCGGCGCTTTTCCGTGTCATTGAAAGGCGTGACTTTAAAAGGGCTGATGGCGATGGCGCAGGGCCTGGCCCTGCATACGCGCCCCTTGAAACTCGACATGCAGCATTTGCCCGAGCTGAAACTGCCCGCCATCCTGCATTGGGATTTGAACCATTTCGTCGTGCTCAAGTCCGTCTCCGGCAGCCATGTGGTGATTCACGACCCGGCCGTGGGCGAGCGCCGCCTGCCGCTGGCTGAAGTGGCGAAACATTTTACGGGCGTGGCGCTGGAGCTGACGCCCACCGCCGAGTTCAAGAAGGCCGAGGAAAAGCAGCAGTTTTCCCTGCTGTCGCTGATGGGGCGCGTGGTGGGCCTGAAGCGCGGCTTGCTGCAATTGCTGGTGCTGGGCCTGGCCTTGCAGGTGTGCGCGCTGGTGGCGCCGTTCTACATGCAATGGCTGGTCGATGAGGCCTTGCTTGCCGCCGACCGCGACCTGATCACCGTGCTCGGTTGCGGCTTCCTGTTGCTGGTGCTGGTGCAGACGGCCATCGGCGCCGTGCGTTCCTGGATCACCACGGTGCTGGCCACGAATTTGAATCTGCAATGGCTGGGGAATGCCTTTGCCCATCTGCTCAAGTTGCCGCTGCCGTACTTCGAGAAGCGCCACACGGGCGACATCGTTTCGCGCTTCAATTCCATCCAGACCATGCAGCGCAGCCTGACGACGCAATTTGTCGAGGGCGCCATCGATGGCGTGCTGGTGCTGGCCACCCTGGGCATGATGCTGGTCTACAGCCCGCTGCTGGCGGGCGTGGCCTGCATCGCCGTGCTGCTGTATGTGTTGCTGCGCTGGATCTTGTTCAAGGCCATGCGCGAAGCGACGGCCGAACAGATCATCCATGCGGCCCGGCAGCAGACGCACTTCCTGGAATCCGTGCGCGGCATCCAGAGCATCCGCCTGTTCGGCCGCGCCACGGAGCGCCGCGCCAGCTGGACCAACGCGCTGGCCGACCAGTTCAATGCCGACCTGCGCATCGCCAAGCTGTCCGTGTCTTACCAGACGGCCAATACTTTGCTGTTCAGCGCCGAACGGGTGATCGTCATCTGGATGGCGGCGCTGGCCGTGCTGGACAACCGCTTCTCGGTGGGCATGCTGTTCGCGTTCATCAGCTACAAGGACCAGTTCAGCCAGCGCATGGCCAGCCTGGTCGATAAATTATTTGAGCTGCGCATGCTGCGCCTGCATGGTGAGCGCGTGGCCGACATCGTCCTGACCGATGCGGAAACCGATGGCAGCGACGTCGAGGTCGACATGGACGATATCTCGCCATCGATCGAGATCCGCAACCTCACCTTCCGCTATGCCGCCAGCGAACCGAATGTCTTGAGCGGCCTCAATCTGAGCATTCCCGCCGGCCAGTGCATCGCCGTCACGGGCCCGTCCGGCTGCGGCAAGACGACGCTCATGAAGTTGTTGCTGGGTTTGCTGGAACCGACGGAAGGCGAAATCCTCATCGGCGGCATCCAGCTGGGCAGCCTGGGCTTGACGAACTACCGGCAATTGCTGGGTACGGTCATGCAGGAAGACACCTTGTTTGCCGGCTCGATCGCCGACAACATCAGCTTTTTTTCCCCGTCGCCGAACGACCAGCAAATCCAGGTCTGCGCGCACCTGGCCGCCGTGCATGCGGAAATCGCCGCCATGCCGATGGCCTTCAATACCCTGGTGGGCGACATTGGCAGCGGCCTGTCCGGTGGCCAGAAACAGCGCATCCTGCTGGCGCGCGCCCTGTATAAGAATCCAAAGCTGCTGGTGCTCGACGAAGCGACCAGCCATCTGGACGTGTGGAACGAGCAAGCTGTCAATGCCGCGATCCAGAAAATCCAGCTCACGCGCGTGATCGTTGCACACCGCCCGGAAACCATCGCCATGGCGCAGCGGGTGGTGATATTACAGCAAGGAGTAATCGTTCAGGATGTGATGCAACAGGTTCAAGAAGCTGCATAGCGTACGCTGCCGGATAAAACATGAGACTGGCATTCCATTATAGTCAAGTACAGCTTACGCTATGTATTGGGATGAAACTGATGTATTTGTTGTGTGTCTTGCTTGCAACGTGAATTTTTTATTGAAAAAAATAACATATTCATTGAGATTGATGGCTATTTTTCAGGATGCCAGGTGCGCAGCCACTTCAGCATGGCCTGCTGGGTGGGATCGATGAAAGTCTTGGTCAATATGTCTAATTAAAAAATTTCCAATGAGGATTGAGTGGCCAATATCCTCCAATTTTATATTCTACTTTCTATATTATATTTAAAAAAGAAAAGTTAAATATTTTTTCATCATTGCTTAAAAATATTCTTTTTATGCTACTATTATTCTGCCTTGAGAATACTTCCATGGCATATAACCTTAGACAAAAGGAAATAGAATCATGCAAGAAATGAATATCAGTGAAGTTGAAGCTGTATCTGGTGGCTTGGGTCCTCTTGCTGCATTGGCAGTTGTTTGTGTTGTATTCGCTGTTGCAAAAATGATACTCGATTAATTGGTTTTTTCAAGGGATTCAAGTATGGATCCCTTGAATAGAGAATTTTCTATCCAATAAGTTACATGTTATCCATAGGCTATGGTTTATCTATGGTTCGGATTTTTATATTCAATATCAGATAAGCCACCAAGAATTAACGATGCCAAGAGCTGGTTTGGTAATCTGGTAAAAATGTGATGTGGTAGATGACGCATTGCCAGAGTCATGCATCCCTCATGAAGCAATGAGATGCGCCAAGCGTCGATACGTTCAATGAGCAGGCGTCTACCGTGAGCGCGAGAAATAAGGCTATGCCCGTGAGCTGCATGAGCCAAGTATGGGCAGCCAGATGGGGCAGGAACTCAGCCGGCAGGCATCCGCCATGCCCGCTGAACCATGCCTAGTGCACGAGCACCTTCAGCAGCGACTGCACTTCATCGTCCGATTCTTCCATGATGCTCGACAAGGTCGCATCGTCGCCGATCAGGCAATCGATGCTGCGCGCGGCGCGGGCGGCGCGCACGGCGATGGCGGCCGGGCTTTCGTTGAGGGGCGACGAGACGGGCGCCAGGTCATTCGCCAGCAGCAGGGTATCGCCCAGCGATTCGGGCGGGATGGCGCGCAAGCCTTCCCACAGCGCATCGATGGCGCCCATCACCGCTTCCGGCACCTTCAGTTTGGTCAGGACGCCATGGCCGATCGCTTGTTCGCCATGTTCGACCCAGTCTTCCGGTTCGCCGTCGAGGATGCCGGGGAATTCGGCCGCGCGCGACAGCAGATAAAAGCCGCCCACTTCATGCATGATGCCGGCAAACAGGGCCGTATCGGGGTCCACCTTGGTGACGCGGCGGGCCAGTACCTGCGACAGGGCCGCCACGTGGGCCGTATGCTCCCACAACTGGTTGGCCTTCGCTTGCAGCACGGGATCAGTGATGGTGCTGCCCAGCTGGCGCACGATCAGCGATGCCACCACCGACTGCAGGGTACGCACGCCGAGCCGTTGCACGGCGTTGCGCACGCTGGTGATTTCATTGCCGGACCGGTTGAACGCCACGGAATTGGCGATGGCCACCGTGCGCGCCGCCAGCAGCGGGTCAGCCTGCACCAGCTTGGCTGCGGCTTCGATATGGCAGTCGGGATCGGCCAGCGCCTCTTGCAGCTTGAGCGAAGCGTCCACATTGGCAGGAAAGGTCAGCTCGCCACGAGCGGCTTGTGCGGCGATGCTTTTAAAGGCGTCGAGTCTGTTCATTGAAAAAATTATACTCGCAATATTTCCGTGCGGAACTTTTTAACCATGATCTTTTCGCAAACAGCTTGGCAAAAGGCAAGCAAATGCCCCGGAAGCGAAAAAAGGCATGCCCCTGTATCGGTGGCATGCCTTTTTTCTAACGACAGCGTTCGTCACGGCGCTGGACCGGACCATCGCGAGCGGATGGGATTTGTGGCCGAGAAGCGCAACCGTACTTTAGTACGGGGGCGCCGAGCCGGTGAGCATCGCCGGCCGCAAAGCGCACCGCGCAGCAGGTCCTGTTTAGCGCTACTACAGAGCTTCGCTGAAGATGGCGTCACAGCCTTCAACCAGCTCGTCGCTGTCTTCCAGTTCATCCGTCAGGCCCAGGTCGAACAATTCCTCGACGGCGTTCATGAAGCTGTTGTGCTTGGTGGCGCCGATCAGGCGGTAGATTTCGCCGTCTTCGTTGCGCACGCCGATGATCAGTTTTTCCTGGCGCACCAGTTCCGGCGTGCTGGCGTTGAGCAGCAGGTTGCCGATGATGTGTTTATCGAAATGAGCTGGCTTTTTGCCTTCGAGCAGTGTGGTTTTCAACTTGGTTTCCTTTGTCTTGTTTGAATGTCTGTGCTTGGTGTATGGTCAGCCGTGGCCGTTGGCGATGGCGTGCTTCAAGCCCGCCAGGGTGGTTTCCAGGCGCATGAAATCGTCTTCGGTATAGCCGTCGAACAGGCGCTGGCCCTGCTTTGTCAGCTTGGGGAACACGTCATGGAACACGTGTTCGCCCTCGCAGCTCAGGCGCACGTAATAGGAACGCTTGTCGCGTGGACAACGTTCGCGGATCACCAGCCCCTTTTGTTCCAGCCGGTCCACCACGCCCGTCAAGGTACCCTTGGTGATCAGGGTTTTCTGGCCCAGTTCCTTGTAGGACATGCCACAGGTGTTGCCGAGCGTGGCGATGATGTCGAATTGCGCATGCGTCAAGCCGTACTGGCGCACGAAGTCGCCAGAAAACCGCTCGAAGCCTTGCATGCATTCGGCCAGCAGCCGGATACTTTTTAAATATCGTTCACCCATGGGGGGGATTATATCCTTCCGCCCCGCTTTTTTCCGCCGCGCCAGGATGTGCCCTTGCATGAGGGGCTCGATGGGGCGGAAGTCCGGTATCATGTGGGCAACTCAGCCCTTGCCCCTGGCCCGCCTCGCCGATGTCCTTCGCTAATCTTTCCCGTATCGGCCTCGACAAACCGCTGCGTTTGCTGCTGGTCCATGCCGGCGATGCCGAATCGATTACCTGGGCAGGCCTGGTGCAGCCGCTGCGCCTGTGCGCGCGGGCGCTGGGACCGGAAGCCCTTCAGCTGGACGTGCGCACGCCGGAACAGGTGGCCGCGCAGGGCGGCAACTGGCATATCGCACTGCTGGTGGCCGATGAAACGGAGGCGCCGCTGCGCGTCGAGCTGTGCCGGGCCGTGATCGAACGCTGTCGCTCGGCGCCATTCTGGGGCGGCGTGGGCGCTGCCGTGCTGTGGCTGGCCGACGCGGGCGTCATGGATGGCGTGCGCATCGCCTTGCCGTGGGCCTTGTATGCCGATGCGGAAGCGAAGGCGGAACGGGCCATCCTGACGCCGCACCTGTTCGACATCGACGGTCCGCACGTTACCTGCTGCGGCGGCGCGGCCAGCATCGACTTTTCGCTGACCCTGATCGAGACCATCTTTGGCGCCGACGTGCAGGCGCTCGTCAAGGAGGCGTTGTGCGTGGACAAGGTGCGCGGCAAGGAAGAGCGCCAGCGCGTGGCCCTGCAGGCGCGCTTTGGCGTGCTGCAGCCGAAATTGTCCGAAGCGGTGACCTTGATGGAGGCCAATATCGAGGAACCGCTGTCGACCGACGACATCGCCAGCCTGGTGGGCCTGTCGCGGCGCCAGCTCGAGCGCCTGTTCAAGCAATACCTGGGCAGCCTGCCGTCGCGCTACTACCTGGAGCTGCGCCTGCAGCGCTCGCGGCAATTATTGCTTGATACACATTATTCCATCGTGCAAGTTGGCCTGATGTGCGGCTTTTCCTCCGGTTCGCACTTTTCCACGGCTTTCGGCACCCTGTTTGGCAATACCCCGCGCGAAGAGCGGCAGCGCAAGCTGATGCCGCCGGCCTAGCCCCGCGTCAAGGCAGCTGTGATGAATTGTGAAAATCCTTGTCGCAGATTCAAAAGAGTTTTAGCATCCCGCTTTTTATAATGCAGTACACACGTAGCTGTCGTAGCTGCGGAGTACCTAACATATTGATGGGGAAATGCTATGAATGCCAAGCTTGATTCGACCGTAACGGCTCGTCCAGTCACCCGGGAAACCTTTGACCAGGTCCTCGTTCCTACCTACGCCCCTGCTGCCATGGTGCCCGTGCGCGGTTCCGGTTTGGATCTGTGGGACCAGTCAGGCAAGCATTACCTCGATTTCACCTCCGGCATCGCCGTCAACAGCCTGGGCCATTGCCATCCGGCCCTGGTCGATGTGCTGACCAAGCAAATCAATAATTTGTGGCATTTGGGCAACGGCTACACCAATGAGCCTGTCCTGCGCCTGGCGCTGGCCCTGACGGAAGCGACCTTCGCCGACCGCGCCTTCTTCTGCAACTCCGGCGCGGAAGCCAACGAAGCGGCCCTGAAACTGGCGCGCAAGTATGCGCACACCAAGTTTGGCGCGCACAAGTCGCGCATCATCTCGTGCTTCAGCTCCTTCCACGGCCGCACCCTGTTTACGGTCTCCGTCGGCGGCCAGGCCAAGTACACGGAAGGCTTCGAGCCGCTGCCGCCGTCGATCGACCACATCGCCTACAACGACATCGAAGCGGCGCGCGCCGCCATCGGCGATGACGTGTGCGCCGTGATCGTCGAGCCGGTACAAGGCGAAGGCGGCGTGGTGCCAGGCAATCCGGAATTCCTCAAGGAGCTGCGCGCCCTGTGCGACAAGACGGGCGCCCTGCTGATTTTCGACGAAGTCCAGAGCGGTATGGGCCGCACTGGCGCGTTGTTCGCCTACATGGGCTACGGCGTCACGCCGGACATCCTGACGGCCGCCAAGGCGCTGGGCAACGGCTACCCGATCGGCGCCATGCTGACCACGAATGAACTGGCGCAAACCCTGGCCGTCGGCACCCACGGCACCACCTACGGCGGCAACCCGCTGGCCGCCACCGTGGCCCTGACCGTGCTGGAAACGATCAACACGCCGGCGTTCCTGGCGCGCGTGAAAGAAGCGAGCGTCAACACCATCGCCATGCTGCAAGGCTTGATCACGGATTACCCGCAAGTGTTCTCCGTCGTGCGCGGCAGCGGTTTGCTGCTGGGGCTGGTAGTTACCGATGCCTTCAAGGGCCGCGCGAAAGACATCCAGAAAGCGGCCGAAGCGCAAGGCTTGATGGTGCTGATCGCCGGCATGGACGTGGTGCGCCTGGCGCCGGCCCTGATCGTCTCGGACGAACAGATCGCCGAAGCGGGCCGTCTACTGCGCGTCGCCATCGACGGCATGCTGAAAGCCTGAGGCTAGCCTCGCTCCCTGTTTGATCACCGGCCCGCCGCTTTGCTGCGGGCCGGCTTGGTTCTACCCGGGTTTTCAGCCCATGTATCGTCAGCATTGAAGGAGTACCCATGTATGTTGTCCGTCCGGTAGAAATCGCGGATATTGCAGCCCTCGAAGCGCTGGCCGCGGTAACCATGCCGGGTGTCCATACCCTGCCGAAGACGCGCGAAAAAATCGCCGCCTCCGTCGAGCGCTCCATCGCCTCGTTTGCCGCCCATGTCGACATCCCCAGCGAAGAATCGTATCTCTTCGTGCTTGAATCCCTGCTCGACAAGAGCATCGCCGGCACGGCCGCCATCTTCGCCTCGGCCGGCTCGAACGGCACCTATTTTTCCTTTCGCAACGACGTCATCCAGCAAGTCTCGCGCGACCTGAATATCAGCCACAGCGTGCATGCGCTGACCCTGTGTTCGGAGCTGACGGCGTATTCGCAGCTATCCGGTTTCTATGTGCGCAACATGGAGCAGGCGGGCCTGGAAGCGGCCCTGCTGTCGCGCGCGCGGCTGCTGTTCGCCGTGCTGGCGCCGCACCGCTTCGGCGACCGCTTCTTCGTGCCGCTGGCCGGCATCACGGACGCCAACGGCCAGTCGCCGTTCTGGGATGCGCTGGGCCGCAAGTTCTTCCAGATGGATTTCCTCGATGCCGAAAAAGTCATCGGCGGTGCCCGCAACCGCACCCTGATCGTCGAACTGATGCCGCACTACCCTGTCTACGTGCCGTTGCTGCCTGGCGATGCGCAGGCGGCCATGGGCCAGATCCACCCGAGCGGCGAACTGGCTTTCAATCTGCTGACGGAAGAAGGTTTTGAAGCCGACGATTACATCGACATCTTCGATGGCGGCCCGATCCTGCAGGCGCACAAGCATGCGCTGCGTTCGTTTACGGGCTCGCTCACGCGCCGCGTCGTCGCTGGCGTCACGCCCAGCCGCACGGGCCTGAAAGTCAATTATGCGGTCGCTTCCGGCGCCGAGCGCAATTTCCGCGCAGTCACCTTTGCCTGCGATGCGCTCGAAGCGCAGGACAGCGTCGGCTTGCCGGCCGATCTGCTCGAGGCGCTGGCCGTGGCCGAAGGCGACAGCGTCATTTGCGTGCGCATTTAACCGAGAGAACATTATGCTAGTAGTACGCGCCATCAACGCTTCTGACCTGGACGCCCTGTACGGCTTGGCCAGCCAGGTCGGCACCGGCATGACCACCCTCAAGCCGGACATGAAAATGCTGGGCGACCGCCTGGCCATCGCCTGCGCATCGTTCGCCGAAACCATCCCGCCCGAAAAGCGCGACTACATGTTCGTCATGGAGGATACGGATACAGGCCGCCTGGCTGGCGTGTGCGCCATCAAGGGCGCCGTGGGCCTGGAAGAACCGTTCTATAACTACCGCATCGGCACCCTGGTCCATTCCAGTCGCGAACTCGACGTGTTTACGCGCATGGAAACCTTGTACCTGTCGAACGACCTGACGGGCAGCACGGAACTGTGCTCGCTGTTTTTGCACCCCGATTACCGCAGCGGCAACAACGGCAAGCTGCTGTCGAAAAGCCGCTTCCTGTTCATCGCCCAGTTCCCCCACCTGTTCACGGAAAAACTGATCGCGGAGATGCGCGGCTACCAGGCGCCGGACGGCAGCTCGCCATTCTACGAGGGCCTGGGGCGCCACTTCTTCAAGATGGATTTCCACCACGTCGACGACTTGACGAGCCTCGGTAAAAAATCCTTCATCGCCGAGCTGATGCCGCGCCAGCCCATGTACGTGGCTTACCTGCCCGACGAAGCGCAGGAAGTCATCGGCAAGGTGCATCTGAGCACGGCGCCCGCGCGCCGCCTGCTGGAGCAGGAAGGCTTGCACTTCGAAGGCTATGTCGACATTTTCGACGCCGGTCCCGTGCTGCAGGCGCGCGTGTCCGAGTTGCGCGCCATGCGCGACAGCATGCCGGCCGTGCTCGACGCCGAGGCTGCGCCTGAAGTGTGCGGCGACGCCGTGCAGGCAGAGCCTTACCTGGTGTCGAACACCGACCTGAAAGATTTCCGCATGATCGTCACCAGCGCCAATCCGCACAGCGGCAAGATCGCGCTGGACGACGATGAACTGCATTTGCTGCGCTGCCATCACGGCGACACCGTGCGCACCTTGTCACTCAACCCGAGGAAGCATTCCCATGTCTAACGTATTTAATTCGTCTACCGCAGCATCGAACTTCATCAACGGCACCTGGCTGCCGGGCACGGGCCGCGAACTGGTCACCATCGACCCGTCGAACGGCAAGCAGACCTGGGCCAGCCTGGAAGCGACGGAAAACGAAGTGGAGCAGGCTTGCCAGTCCGCCCGCGCAGCGTTCGAAGCGTGGGCCGATACGCCCGTCGAAGAACGCATCGCCATCTGCGTGCGCTTCCGCGAGTTGCTGAAGGAGCACGCCGAAGTGCTGGCGCTGCTGATCTCGGAAGAAGTGGGCAAACCGCTGTGGGAATCGCGCACGGAAGTGGCCACCATGGCCAACAAGATCGATATCTCGGTGCAGTCGTACAACGCGCGCACGGGCATCACGCAAAGCAAGATCGCCGACGGCGACGCCGTGCTGCGCCACCGTCCGCATGGCGTGTTCGGTGTCTTCGGCCCATATAACTTCCCCGGCCACCTGCCGAACGGCCATATCGTGCCGGCCCTGATCGCCGGTAACACCATCGTCTTCAAGCCCAGCGAATATGCGCCGCGCACGGCCGTCAAAACCGTGCAGCTGTGGCAGCAGGCTGGCTTGCCGGGTGGCGTCGTCAACCTCGTCAACGGCGGGCGCGATACGGGCGTGGCCCTGGGTGCCAATGCGCACCTTGACGGCGTGCTGTTTACGGGCTCCTGCCAGACGGGCATCAGCCTGCACCGCCAGTTCGGCGGCCAGCCGGGCAAGATGCTGGCGCTGGAAATGGGCGGCAACAACGCCCTCGTCGTGTGGGACGTGAAGGACGTGGACGCGGCCGTGCACCACGCGATTTTCTCCGCCTTTGTCTCCGCCGGCCAGCGCTGCACCTGCGCGCGCCGCCTGGTGGTGCAGGACAACGCTGCCGGTGCCGCGTTTGTCACGCGCCTGGTGGAAGTGGCCGCGAAACTGGGCATCGGCGCGTCCGACGCCCAGCCGCAGCCCTTCATGGGTCCAGTGGTGTCCAGTGCCGTGGCCGCGCGCCTGGTGCAGGCGCAGGCGGATATGGTCGCCAGGGGCGGCACCACCTTGCTGCAGATGCGCCAGCTCAATCCGCAGGCGGGTTTTGTCACGGCAGGTATCGTCGACGTCACCGATGCCGCCGGCATCCCCGACGAAGAATGGTTCGGTCCACTGCTGCAGGTGATCCGCGTGGCCGATTTCGATGCGGCCCTGAAGGTGGCCAACGCCACCGAATTCGGCCTGGCCGCGGCGCTCTTGTCCGACGACCCGGCCCTGTGGCAAACTTTTCAAACGCGCGCTCGCGCCGGCATCATCAACTGGAACCGTCCGACGACGGGAGCGGCCAGCACGGCGCCGTTCGGCGGCATCGGCAAGTCGGGCAACCACCGTCCGAGCGCGTATTACGCGGCCGATTACTGCGCCTACCCGGTCGCTTCGATCGAGAACAGCGCGCTGGAAATGCCAGCCAAGCTGTCGCCCGGCCTGAATTTTTAAGGAAATCCCATGCACAGCACGCGCGAATACAACTTTGACGGCCTGGTCGGGCCATCGCATAACTATGCCGGACTATCGTTCGGCAACGTGGCCTCGTTCAGCAATGTGAAAAGCGCTTCGAATCCGAAGCAGGCCGCCTTGCAGGGCCTGGCCAAGATGCGCGCCCTGGCCGCGCGCGGCTTTGCGCAAGCCTTGCTGCCGCCGCAGGACCGGCCGAATTTCCGCCTGCTGCGCTCCATCGGTTTCACGGGGACGGACGCCGAAGTGCTGGCGCGCGCCTACAAGGAGTCGCCCGTCATCCTGGCTTGCGCATATTCCGCCTCGCCCATGTGGACGGCGAATGCCGCCACGGTCAGTCCGTCGGCCGACACGCAGGATGGCCGCGTGCATTTCACGGCCGCCAACCTGAATAACAAGCTGCACCGCGCCTTCGAGCACGCGCAGTCGGCGCGCAGCCTGCGCGCCATTTTCAGCGACGACAGGCACTTCGCCGTGCACGAGGCGCTGCCCTCGACGCCGGCCTTTGGCGACGAGGGCGCGGCCAACCACACGCGCCTGGGCGCAAGCCACGGTGCGCCATCGGTTGAACTGTTTGTGTATGGTCGCGTGGAGTTCGACCCATCGGCGCCGTCGCCGAAGCGCTATCCGGCGCGCCAGACCCTGGAAGCGTCGCAAGCCGTGGCGCGCCTGCATGGCCTGGACACCAAACGCACCGTGTACGTGCAGCAGAATCCTGACGTGATCGACCAGGGCGTGTTCCATAACGACGTCATCGCCGTCGGCAATGGCAATGTGCTGTTCTATCACGAGCAGGCGTTTGCCGATGAAGAGGCAAGCCTGTCGCAGCTGCACCGCGCCGTCGCCGCCACGGGGGCCGATTTGCAGGCGCTGCGCGTGGACACGGGCCAGGTGCCGATCGCGGACGCCGTCAGCAGCTATCTGTTCAACAGCCAGCTATTGACGAAAGAGGGCGGCAAGATGGCGCTGGTGATACCGCAGGAATGCCAGGAAAACCGCGCCGTGTCGCGCTACCTGGACGGCCTGGTGGCCAGCGGTGGAGCCATCGATGAACTGATACATTTCGATCTGCGCCAGAGCATGCGCAACGGCGGCGGGCCCGCCTGCCTGCGTTTGCGCGTGGCCCTGACGGAAACCGAGGCGCGCGCCATGCACCAGGGCGTGATCATGACGGAAACGCTGTACCATCGGCTGGTGCAGTGGGTGGAAAAACACTACCGCGACCATCTGGAACCGGGCGACCTGGCCGATCCGCAACTGGCGCTGGAAGTGCATGCGGCGCTTGAAGAATTGACGATCATCCTCAACTTACCGGGATTGTACGACTTGTAGGCGATAGAAAATACACAGAAAAAATCCGAGACAGACTATCCGTAGCACAGACAGAATTGGACGGGCGACCCCCGTCTCTTGACACCGCTGCCGCCCAGCCACAAGCCCGAACGACAGCGTTGGACATTCACATTACCGTAATGGAGATGCAAGATGAATCACACGCCACAAGATTTGCGTACACAAACGCTGGAGTTGATTAACGCGGCTGGCAAGGCAGGCAAGGCGGCAGCGCCTGTCGTGCAACTGGTGCAGGCATGGCTCGACTCGCTCGACGCCGAAGACCTGGCCGACATCGCGCCGGACAGTCTGGCGCCCGTGCTGGTCGACGGCTTCACGCAAGCGGCCAAACGTACCGGCAATGGCTGCCAGATCGCCACCCTGCGCTATGCGGATGGCCGTGGCGGCATGGCGAGCGCCTTGCTGATCCTGAACGAAGACATGCCCTATCTGGTCGACTCCATCGTCATGGCCATGCGCCGCCAGCACCTGGCCGTGCGCGGCGTGATGAACACCGTGCTGCCCGTGCGCCGCGCCGCCGACGGCAGCGTGGAAGCGGTGCGCCAGCCGGGCGACCCGCTCGAATCGTATGTGCTGGTGCTGCTCGACGAAGAGCTGGCGCCGGAAGCCCTGGCCGCGCTGGTCGCCGCCCTGGAGACGGTCGCGCGTGACGCCGCGGTGGTGCGCCGCGATAGCGCCGCCATGAGCGAGCGCCTGGCCGCCGTCGCCACGACTGCCGCCCAGCATGGCGAAGAAGGCGCGGAAGTGGCCGCCTTCCTGGAGTGGGCACGCAGCGGCGGCTTTGAAGTGTTCGGCTACGCCTACTACCGCGTCAAGCCGGGCGTGCGCGAACTCGAACGCGACATCCCGAGCCGCGTCGGCGTGCTGCAGGATACGGCGCACCCGGTCTACGGCACCTGCCTGGCGAATATCCCGGGCGACTTCGACACCCTGGCCAAGCGCGACTCGGCGCTGTCCATCGTCAAGGCTGACGTGGCAGGCACTTTGCATCGCGACCAGCAGCTCGACTTCATCGGCGTGCGCGACATGGATGCGCAAGGCGCGATCCTGGGCGAGCATTGCTTCGTCGGCCTGTTCACCCGCGCCGGCAATTCCACTCCGCTGGCGGCACTGCCATTTGCGCGCGGCCGCGTGGCCAAGGTATTGAGCCTGGCCGGCGTGCGCCAGCAAGGCTTCCGTGCCGAGAAATTCCGCGAAATCCTCGAATCCCTGCCGCGCACGGAAGCGCTGGAAGCGGACCTCGACTGGCTGGCGCAAGTGTGCGGCGCCGTCGTCTCGCTGTACAAGCAGCCGCGCACCAAGGTCTTCGCGCGCCGCGACGTGTACGCGCGCCACCTGAACGTGCTGGTCTATCTGCCGCGCGAGCGCTACAGCGCCAGCGTGGCATCGAGCCTGGCAAAGGCCCTGCAAGCCAGTTCCGGCGCCACGCATGTGAGCACGCAGACCCTGGTGGCCGACGGCCCGCTGGCGCGCGTCTACCTGATCGCCCACGCCGCGCGCTACCCGCTGGACCTGGAAACGGACATCGAACAGCCGTTGCTGGGCGTGCTCGATGGCTGGCATAACGGTTTTGCCGCCGTGGCCGACGCCGTGCCCGACGTGGCCCTGCGCACCAGCCTGCGTAAACTGTGCGCTACTTTGCCGCTCGATTACGTGGCCGCCACCGCGCCGGCCATCGCCTTCCGCGACCTCGACACCATCCTGCGCAATACCGACCCGGCGCACGTGGCCGTGCGCATCGAGACCGGTGCCGTTACCACCATTCGTTTGTACTCGGCCAACAAGGTGCCGCCGCTGTCGACCATCCTGCCGGCTCTGCACAATGCGGGCGTGGCGATCGACCGCGAACAGGCGTATTCGGTTTCGCTGTCCGATGGCACGCGCTATTTCGTCACCAGCCTGACGGTCGATGCCGCCAGCGCGGCGAAACTGGCGCAGCCATCCGTCGTCGCCGTGGCGCAGGAGCTGTTTGCGGCCCTGTTCAACGACACGGCCGAAGATGGCCGCCTGAATGGCCTCGTCATCGAAGGCGGCTTGTCGACGCGCGAAGTGCAACTGGTGCGCGCCTACACCAGCTACTGGCGCCAGACGGGCAGCCGCTTCTCGGTGCGCTACATTGCCGAAAGCCTGCGCAAGCAGCCGGCCCAGGTCAAAGCCCTGGTAGAAGCCTTCCTGCAGCGCTTCGATCCAGCGCTGTCCGACGCGCAGCACGCGGCCGCCCTGGAAAGCATCGCCGCCATCAAGGCCGGCCTGCCCTCCGTGAACCATGCCGATACCGAGGAAATCCTCGGCGCGCTGGCCGACCTGATGGCCGCCACCCTGCGCACCAGCTACTTCCAGAACAATCAAGCCGGCGACAAGATCATCTTCAAGTTCGACACCAGCAGCCTGGCGCTGGTGCCGGAACCGCGTCCTTACCGCGAGATTTTCGTCTTCTCGCGCCGCTTCGAAGGCGTGCACCTGCGCGGCGGCCCTGTCGCCCGTGGCGGCTTGCGCTGGTCCGACCGCATGGAAGACTACCGCACCGAAGTGCTGGGCCTGGTCAAGGCGCAGATGGTGAAAAACGCCGTCATCGTGCCGGCTGGCGCGAAGGGTGGTTTTGTCTGCAAGATGATGCCGAAGGACGCCGTGCGCGAAACCATCGCGGCCGAAGGCGAAGCCGTCTACCGCCTGTTCATTTCCAGCCTGCTGGAAGTGACGGACAACCGCTCGCTGGGCAATATCGTGCCGCCAGTCGACACCGTGTGCTTCGACGACGCCGACCCGTATCTGGTGGTGGCCGCCGACAAGGGCACGGCCACGTTCTCGGACATCGCCAACGGCATCGCCGTGCAGCGCGGTTTCTGGCTGGGCGACGCGTTCGCTTCGGGCGGTTCGAACGGCTACGACCACAAGAAACTGGGCATCACGGCCAAGGGCGCATTCGAAGCCGTGAAGCGCCACTTCTATGAAATGGACCACGACCTCAATACCACCCCGATCACCATGGTCGGCGTGGGCGACATGTCGGGCGACGTGTTCGGCAATGGCGTGCTGCTGTCGCGCCAGCTGAAGCTGGTGGCCGCGTTCGACCACCGTCACATCTTCCTCGACCCGACACCGGACGTCGCCGTCTCGTTCGATGAACGCGCGCGCCTGTTCGCCTTGCCGCGCTCCTCGTGGGACGACTACAACAAGGACTTGATCTCGGCAGGCGGCGGCGTGTATCCGCGCTCCGCCCGCACGATCGAACTGTCGCCGCAGATCCGCGCCGCGCTCGATATTCAAGAGACCTCGCTGGCGCCGGAAGAACTGATGCACCGCATCCTGAAGTCGCCCGTGGACCTGTTCTACAACGGCGGCATCGGCACCTACATCAAGGCCTCGACCGAGACGCACGCGCAAGTGAAGGACCGCGCGAATGACCATATCCGCGTCAGCGGCAATGAGCTGCGCGTGAAGGTCGTGGCCGAAGGCGGGAATCTGGGCGCGACGCAGGCCGGCCGTATCGAATTCGCGCTGGCGGGCGGACGCATCTTCACCGATGCGATCGACAACTCGGCCGGCGTGGATTGCTCGGACCATGAAGTCAACGTGAAAATCTGGCTGGACGTGGAAGTCAATGCGGGCAAGCTGACGGAAGCGGACCGCAATCGCGAGCTGTATGCGATGACGGACGACGTCGAGCGCCTGGTCTTGCGCGACAACACGCAGCAGACGCATTTGCTGGTGCGCGAGTTGCAGGCGCAAAGCGAAAGCGCCGTGCAGGATGGCTATGCCGCCCTGATTGCCAGCTTGGAAGAAGAGGGCGCCCTGTCGCGCGAACTGGAGCAATTGCCGTCGGTGGCCGAACTGGCACGCCGCAAGGCCGACGGCCGTGGCTTGACCACGCCGGAACTGGCCGTGGTGATCGCCAACGTGAAGAACCGCTTCAAGCGCATCCTCTCAAGCCTGCCGTTGACCGGTGAAACCTGGGCCGAGCCGGTCCTGAAGCCTTACTTCCCGTCCTTGCTGGTGGAAACCCGTTCGGCGCTCGACCACCCGCTGGCCAACGCCATCCTGGCGACCGTGCTGGCCAATGAAGTGATCAACCGCTGCGGTCCGCTGATGATCCGCAACCTGGCGGCGGAGCACGGCGTGGACGAATCGACCGTGATCCTGGCCTGGGGCCAGGCATGGGTGGCGCTGAACCTGGCGCCCGTGTTCGACGCGCTCGATGCGGACGCGCTGACGATCCCACGCGACGTGTCGATCAAGGTCGACGCGCAAACGCGCGTGCTGCAGCAAACGATGATCGCCGGCGTGCTGTCGGTGCCTGCCGAACAGTTGCGCGGCGCCGGCCTGGCGGAACTCACGCGCCTGTTTGGCGCGGAATCGAAGCGCGACCTGCTGAAAGCCGTCGGCATCAAGTCGGAAGCCGCACTGGTGCCGGGCTTGACGCCAGCCTTCGTGCAGGCGTGGGATGCAGTCGATGCGCTGGAAGTCGTCGCCGGCTTCCTGTTCCCGGCCCTGTCCGTGCCGCGTCCTGCTTCGATGGACCTGGCGGCCTTCCTGCAAGTGGGCCTGGCCCTGCGCAGCCAGGCGGGTATTGGCACGCTGGAGCGTGGCCTGAAGCTGGCCGCGCAAGGCAAGTCGCAGGAGCAGTTGCGCAACTACGCGCAGCAAGCGCTGCGCCGCACGCAACAGCGTCTGCTGACGCAGGTGCTGGCGCGCGCCGAGCAAGGCAATGCAGGCCAGGCCGTCGATGCCGTGACGGGCGCGCTGGGTCTGTCGGCCTATGTGGCGGCGACGGAACTGGAGCAAGCCATGCTGGACGTGTGGACCTTGTCGGAAGCCGTGAATAAAATCACGGCGAAACCCACAGCGGAAGCGGCGGTGTAATGACGCAAGCAGTAACGCAGGTAGTAACCCAGGTAGTACCAGGCGCTGGCGGCTTGCCGCCAGCCGTGCAGGCGCTGGCGCAGGCCGATTTCAGCGGCGTGGCGCAGCTGTTCGCCAACGCCGGTTTCACGGTGGCCTTGCCGGCGCCCGGCATGCTGCAAGTCGTCAAGCCGCAGGCCGATGCGGGACGCGCCAGCGTGGCCGTCTCGGTGGGCGTGCATGGCGACGAGACGGGGCCGATCGAAGTGCTGGCGCATCTGCTCGACGCACTGTCGCGCGATGCGTCGAAGCTGGCCGTCGACCTGCTCGTTTGCGTGGGCAATGTCGATGCGATCCGGGCCGGCAAGCGTTTCATCGACGCCGACCTGAATCGCATGTTCCGTCCCGTGCGGGGGAGTTTGGCGCAAGCGGCGGAAAGCGCGCGCGCCGATGAAATGATCGCTGCGACAGCAGCGTTCTTTGACGCGGCGGGCCCCGTGCGCTGGCACCTGGACTTGCACACGGCCATCCGGCCTTCCGTGTACCCCACGTTTGCCATCGTGCCCGACCTGGTGGCCGACGACGCCAAGGCACAGCTGATCGATTGGCTGGGCCAGGCGGCCATCGGCGCCATCATCATGAACCCGCAGTCGGCCGGCACCTACAGTTATTACTCGGCCGAGCATTTCGGCGCGGCCGCCAGCACGGTGGAGCTGGGCCGCGTGGGCACCTTGGGGCAGAACGATTTGTCCCTGTTCGACGACGTGTCGCGGGCGCTCGATGGCTTGCTGCGCGGCTTGCCTGCGCAGCCCATCAAGGCGCAACCGCACGTGTTCAAGGTGGCGCAGGAAATCATCAAGCACAGCGATGAATTCCGCATGGCGTTTGATCGCAGCACGCAGAATTTCACCTCCCTGCCGCAGCACGCCGTGATCGCCAGCGATGGCGACCATGTCTACACGGTGCAGCATGCGGAAGAGCTGGTGGTGTTTCCGAACCCGGACGTGCGCGTGGGCTTGCGCGCGGGCTTGATGGTGGTGCGTACCTCCTGATCGTCCCGCCATCACGCAGCATCAGGCGCCAGCCGGGGAAACCCGCCTGGCGCTTTTTTGCTAAAAAGATGCTGCACAGAAATAATTATCCATTAGGCAATCAACTGGTTTAAAATATTTTCCCTTTTGCAATTTATTGGACCGTTCATGTTGAAACGCCTGCTGACAGCCCTGCTGTGCCTGACCCTCTCCGGCCTGACGGCTGCCGCCCCCGCCGATGAGAAGGCTTCTGCGCCGGAAATGACGGCCGAGCAATTCCTCGCCCAGTTGCACTTGCAGCGCGGCAAGATCACCTTGCCGGGCGGTATCGCCACCCTGGACTTGCCCGCCAACTTCCGTTATCTGTCGCCGACGGACGCCGAGCGCGTGCTGGTCGATGCCTGGGGCAATCCACCGGGCATGGTATCGCTGGGCATGATCGTGCCCGCCAAGACCAGCGTGCTCGAGCGCGACAGCTGGGGTGTCATCGTCACGTATGAAAAGGAAGGGCATATCAAGGATGACGATGCGGACAGCATCAAGTACGACGAATTGCTCAAGGATATGCAGGCGTCCGTGCTGGAAAACAATGCGGAGCGCAAGAAGCAGGGCTATCCCGGCATCCATTTGATGGGCTGGGCGGAAAAACCCAGCTATGCCAAGGATACGCACAAGCTGTACTGGGCCAAGGATCTGATGGTCGATGGCGGCGAGCATTCACTGAACTACAACGTGCGCGTGCTGGGCCGCGAAGGCGTGCTGAACCTGAACGCGATCGCCAGCATGCAGCAGATCGAGGCGATCAAGAAAGAGATGCAGCAAGTGACGGCGTTCACGGAATTTACCGAGGGTAACCGCTACACGGATTTCGACAGCAAGACGGACAAGGTAGCCGAATATGGCCTGGCGGCGCTGGTGGCAGGTGGCGTGGCCAGCAAGCTGGGCCTGTTTGGCAAACTGCTGGCGCTGTTGCTGGCCTTCAAGAAAGTGCTGATCCTGGCCGTGGTGGGCGGCGGTGCGGCCATCGTCAAGTTTTTCGGCGGCAAGCGCAAGGATAAGCAGGCGCCGCAGCCGCAGCCAGTACCGCAGCCGGAAGCGGCGGAACAGCCCGGCCATGCGCCGGATGGCAAGGTAAACCTGGACAAGTAATAGCAACTGGGCCGCTCGGTGCGCTGGCGCACAGGAGTGGCGTTGCGCGCGCTGCCGGAAGACGGCGCCTCGGGTACACTGGCTCATCGTTCATTCTCAGGAGTTCGCCATGTCCGTGTCCATGTATCAGGCAACCATTCCCGTCTTCATCCGTGGCTTGCGGGTCGTCTCGGCCTTGCTGGAAAAAGCGCAAGCCCATGTGGAAGAGGATGGCATCGTGCCCGAGATTTTATTGGGCGCGCAGCTGGCGCCCGACATGCTGGATCTGACGGCGCAGGTGCAGCGCGCCAGCGATACGTCGAAGATGTCGGTCGAGCGCCTGAGCGGCGTGCCGGCGCCGAAGTTCGAGGATAACGAAGCGTCGTTCGAGCAGCTGCAGGAACGTATCGCCAACACCATCGCCTACATCGACAGCGTGAATGCGGGCCAGATGGCGGGCAGTGCGCAAAAGGAAGTCGTGCTGAACTGGACCGACGAGGGCAAGAAATTCTCGGGCGACAATTACCTGCTCAGCTTTGCCTTGCCGAATTTTTATTTCCACGTCTCGATGGTCCACGCCATCCTCAGAAACAATGGCGTGGCCGTGGGCAAGCTCGATTATCTGGGACCGTACGATTAACGCTGTGGCTGCTGTTGGACCTGATTCTGCACCGCATTGCCCAGCATGCCGCCGCCGATCACGCCGGCCACCGTCGCCAGCGCCTTGCCGCGGCCGCCACCGACCTGATTGCCGATCAAGCCGCCGATGACGGCGCCCGTGCCGATGCCCACGTAGTTCGGTTGTGCTGGCGCCGGTGCAGGCACTGGCTGCGGCTGGCGTACGGGTTCGCGGTAAGCCGTGTCGCGGTAGCCATCATTGTTATCGTTGTAGGCAGGACGCGCCTGCGCCACTTGCGTGTGGTGCACGACGCGCTTGTGCACGACGGGAGCCGGGGCTGGTGCCGGGGCGGCTTGCGCCACGACAGGCGCGGCGAGCGGGGCCGTCACGGGCGCTGCCAGGGACGCGGCGCTGGCCGGCGTCATGGCGGCCACGTCGGCAGGGATGGCTGGCGTGGCAGGCACGTTCGCCCGCGAATTGGGCAGGATGCCGGCAATGGACGCCGCGCCCACCAGGCACAGGACGGTCACGGAAATGGCGGCGCCGGCCATCAAGGGGTGGATGCGGCTGGCGGTAGTCGTCGTGTTCATGTGTTCTCCTGGGGGGCAAGGTGTTGCGCTGTTGTTGATGTGTCCAGATTAACGGTCGCGCCGGCCCAAGGCTAGCCCTTGCGCTGTATCAAACGTAAGCAGGTGTAAGCCGCGCTTTCCAAAGCACAGTAGAATCGGTGCATTCCCCTTTCCGGAGTCCGCCATGAGCCAGTTATTCACGCCATATGCACTGGGGCCGCTGCTCGTGGCCAACCGTATCGCCATCGCACCCATGTGCCAGTACTCGGCCGACAACGGCAACGCCACCGACTGGCACATGATCCACCTGGGCCACCTGGCCCTCTCCGGGGCGGGCTTGCTGATGACGGAAGCGACGGCCGTCTCGCCCGAGGGACGCATCTCGGCCGAAGACCTGGGCCTGTGGTCGGACGCGAACCAGGCGGCGCTGGCCAACGTGGTGCAGGCGATCCGCCGCCACGCGCCGATTCCACTGGTGGTGCAGCTGGGCCACGCGGGACGCAAGGCGTCGAGCCGCGCGCCCTGGCAGGGCGGCGCCTGCGTGCACCTGGCCGAGGGCGGCTGGCAAACGGTGGCGCCGTCCGCCATCGCCCATGCACCCGGCGAAACCGTGCCGATCGCCCTCGATGAAATGGGTTTGTTGCAGATCAAGGGCGCGTTTGTCGCGGCCGCCCAGCGCGTGCATGCGCTCGGCATCGAAGGCATCGAACTGCATGCGGCGCACGGTTATCTGCTGCACCAGTTCCTCTCGCCCCTGTCCAATCACCGTACCGACGCGTATGGCGGCAGCCTGGAAAACCGCATGCGCTTTCCGCTGGAAGTGTATGAAGCCGTGCGCGCCGCCGTGCCCGACAGCGTGGCCGTGGGCGTGCGCCTTTCCGCCACCGACTGGGTCGATGGGGGTTGGGAAATCGAACAAAGCGTGCGCTTCGCGCAGGAACTCAAGCAGCTGGGCGCCGACTTCATCCACGTTTCCAGCGGTGGCATTTCGCCACAGCAGCAAATTCCCGTGAGTCCCGGCTATCAGGTGGCGTTTGCCGAGCGCATCAAGCGCGACAGCGGCTTGCCCACCATCAGCGTGGGCTTGATCACGGAAGCGCAGCAGGCGGAAGACATCGTTGCGCAAGGTCAATCCGACATGGTGGCGCTGGCGCGCGCCATCCTGTTCGACCCGCGCTGGCCCTGGCATGCGGCGGCCCAGCTGGGCGCACAGGTGGAGGCGCCACCGCAGTACTGGCGTTCGCAGCCGCGCGAGTACAAGCACCTGTTCGGCGACACGACCCTGGGCCAGCGCTAACAGGCTTGCTCTGCTACACTGACGCATCTTCCCCATTTCTCCAGGACGCTTCGACATGCGCCATTGATACTGCCGTGCTGTGCACGGCCTCGCCCTTCCCGCCACAGCGCCTTTGCGCCGCGCGGGTTCGCCAGCCCTGTCTGCACGTACAAGGAGTATCCATGCCCGCATTACTACAACTCGACCGTCTTTCCTTCGTGCTGCCCGATGGCCGCGCCCTTTTTTCCGATTTGCAATTCGCGTTTGCCCCGCAACGTATCGGCCTCGTCGGCGATAACGGTGTGGGTAAGAGCGTGTTGGCGCACCTGCTGGCATGCCAGGCGCAGCCGTCTTCTGGCGCCGTGCGCTGTGACGGCGCCGTGCATTACGTGGCACAGGAACTCGATCCGCAGCGCTATCCCACCGTGGCGGCCCTCGCTGGCGTGAGCAGCTTGCTGGCGGCGCTGGCGCGCATCGCCGAAGGCAGCATCGACGAGGCCGACTACACCCTGGTGGGAGACCGCTGGGATGCCCATGCGCGCTTGCGCCAGGCGCTCGACGCGCTTGATTTATCTCATGTCGATGCCGACACGCCGACGGCTGGCCTGAGCGGTGGCGAGCGCCAGCGCATCGCCCTGCAGGGCGCCTGGCTGTCGCAGGCGGACTGGCTGGTCTTCGATGAGCCGAGCAACCACCTTGATGTCCATCAACGTGCCCGCCTGGTGGCGCAGATGGCGCGCTGGCCAGGCGGCTTGCTGCTGATCAGCCATGACCGCGGCTTGCTGCAGCACGTCGATGAAATTGTCGAGCTGTCGCCGCAGGGCTTGCGCAGCTATGGCGGCAATTACGCCATGTTTGCGCAGCAGCGCGCGCTGGAACAGGCTGGCTACGCCGCCGCCCTGCAGGCGGAAAAGGCCGGCGCCAGGCGCGAACAGCGCGAGGCGCAGCAACAGGCAGAACGCCAGCAGAAACGGGTGACGCGCGGTGAGCGCGAGGGCCGCGAAGGCAATCAAAGCAAGCTGCTGCTGGACGCGAAAAAGGAGAAAAGCCAGGATAGCCAGGGCAGGCTGCGCGTGCGCGCGCAAGAGGCGCAGCAGGCGCGCCAGCAAAGGGTGATGGACGCCAGCGCCCGCTGCGCGCCCGAGGCCGAACGGCTGCTGCTGGCGCCCGACAGTGCCGTGCCGAACGGCAAAGTGATGCTGGAACTGCGGGAGCTGGTCTTGCCCCATGGCCAGGCCCAGCCCTTGAACCTGGTGCTGAGCGGGCCGCGCCGCCTGGCCGTGACGGGAAATAATGGCAGCGGCAAGTCGACCCTGCTGCGCGTGATCGCGGGACAGCTGGCGCCCGCCAGCGGCGCGCTGCGCTGCCATGCGCAGGTGGCGTGGCTGGACCAGCATGCTGGGCTGCAAGACGGCGAGTGGAGTGCCGTGCAACGCTTGCAGGAACGCAACAGCATTGTGCCGGAAGGCGAGTTGCGCACGCGGCTGGCGCTGCTGGGCATTGCCGGCGCGCGCGCCACCATGCCCAGCCGTTTGCTGAGCGGGGGCGAGCGCATGAAGGTGGCGCTGGCGGCCGAACTGTATGCGCAGACGCCGCCGCAATTGCTGCTGTTAGATGAACCCGACAATCATCTTGACCTGGCCAGCCTGCAGGCGCTCGAGCAGATGCTGCTGCAATATCAGGGGACGTTACTTGTGGTTTCGCACGACCAGGCATTTTTGCAGGCGATAAACCTTGACCCGGAGGGCTTGACATTGCACAAGTGACAATTGAATGAAAAAATACACGCTCGATGCCTGGAGAGCATGCTTCATGAACCGATGCTGAATTTTGTTTGATTGTCGGTATAATCCACTGAATAACCGGGCCTATTTGTGAACTAAAACTGCTGGTTCACCAATATGATGACGTTTAATCTGGCACTGTTGTCGGTCACTGCCGCGCTGCCAGGGCGTCATCCTCCGTGCCCTGCCGTGCATGAATTTTGGTTTCGCTTATATTGTTTTCTTGGAGAAATAGCATGTCGTTTTACGAAAAACTCAAAGCCCTCAACATCGAATTGCCAGTCGTTGCCGCACCAGCTGCCGCTTACGTGATGCATGCCCGCACGGGCAACACCGTCTTCCTGTCCGGCCACCTGGCCAAGAAGGATGGCAAGGTCTGGGTGGGTCAACTGGGCAAGGACGTCACCACGGAAGAAGGCAAGATCGCCGCGCGCGGCATCGCCATCGAACTGATCGCCACCTTGCAAGACGCATGCGGCGGCGACTTGAGCAAGGTCAAGCGCATCGTCAAGGTCATGAGCCTGGTCAATTCCACTTCCGAATTCACGGAACAGCACCTGGTGACCAATGGCGCCTCGGAACTGTTCGTTGAAGTCTTCGGCGACAGCGGCAAGCACGCCCGCTCCGCCTTCGGCGTGGCGCAAATCCCGCTGGGCGCTTGCGTCGAGATCGAACTGATCGCCGAACTGGCCTGATCAGCTGAGCATGCCGGCGCTTGCCGCCGGCTCGCCTTTTCCTCCTTTCCAGCAAGAGCGGAACCGCCATTGGGGTGGAGGGATCGGTGTATTCAAGAAAAAAACGGAGACACGTAATGAAAACGAGTGAACAAGGCTTGCACCGCGGCCTGGGCGAGCGGCAGATTCGCCTGATGGCGCTGGGCGCCGCGATTGGCGTGGGCCTGTTTTTGGGTTCCGGCAATGCGATCAAGATGGCCGGTCCCGGCATCATGCTGTCGTACATCATCGGTGGCGCGGTCATCTTCATGATCATGCGCGCGCTGGGCGAAATGGCCGTGCACAATCCCGTGGCTGGTTCCTTCAGCCGCTATGCCCAGGATTACCTGGGTCCCCTGCAAGGCTATCTGACGGGCTGGAACTACTGGTTCCTGTGGCTGGTCACGTGCGTGGCGGAAATTACCGCCGTCGCCATCTACATGGGCATCTGGTTCCCCGACGTGCCGCGCTGGATCTGGGCCCTGGCGGCCCTCGGCTCCATGGGCGCGATCAATTTGCTGGCCGTGAAAGCCTACGGCGAATTCGAATTCTGGTTTGCCCTGATCAAGGTGGTCACCATCATCCTGATGATCGTTGGCGGCACGGGCATGATCATCTTCGGTTTCGGCAATGGCGGCGTGGCCATCGGCATTTCCAACCTGTGGACGCATGGCGGCTTCTTCCCGAATGGCGCGCAGGGCGTGCTGATGTCGCTGCAGATGGTGATGTTTGCCTACCTGGGCGTGGAAATGATCGGCCTGACGGCCGGCGAAGCGGCGAACCCGAAGAAATCGATTCCCGACGCCATCAATTCGGTGTTCTGGCGCATCCTGATCTTCTATGTCGGCGCACTGTTCGTCATCCTGTCGATTTACCCATGGAATGAAATCGGCACCACCGGCAGCCCCTTCGTCATGACGTTCGAACGCCTGGGTATCAAGACGGCCGCCGGCATCATCAACTTCGTCGTGCTGACGGCAGCCTTGTCGTCGTGCAATGGCGGTATCTTCAGCACGGGCCGCATGCTGTACAACCTGGCGCTGCAAGGCCAGGCGCCGAAGGCGTTTGCGGAAACGACGGCCAGCGGCGTGCCGCGCCGCGCCATCCTGGTATCCGTCTTCGCGCTGCTGCTGGGCGTGCTGCTGAACTACCTGGTGCCGGAAAAAGTGTTTATCTGGGTCACCTCGATTTCCACCTTCGGCGCCGTCTGGACCTGGGGCGTGATCTTGGTCACGCAAATCCAGTTCCGCAAGACCTTGACGCCGCTGGAAATCAAGAACCTGGCCTTCCGCATGCCGTTCGCGCCCTACGGTTCCTGGATTTCGCTGGCTTTCCTGGCGCTGGTGATCGGCCTGATGGCGTATTTCCCCGATACGCGCATCGCCCTGATGGTGGGGCCGGCCTGGCTGATCCTGCTGACGGTGCTGTACTACGCGCTGGGCCTGGCGCCGAAAGACCGCCGCGATGACGTGCCGCAAGGCTACGAAGCGGGCTGGCCGCCGGCCGACGTGCCGCATGGCAAGAAGTAATCCAGCCTAGTTGAGCTGAATCAAAAGCGCGCCCCTGCACTTGCAGCGGCGCGCTTTTTCTTTCATATTGGCCATTCCATGCCGCACTAGCGCCAGTACGCGTTTGATGGCGCACGCCTGGCGTTGTTTCCTTGCATCAAAGTTCTGTTTAGCTGAACCGATGAAAGCCCTATAATCGCTTAGTTTTGAAAATGGACGCGATCTTTCCGGTTTTTTCCAGGTAAGTAATCGCCAGGAAATTATTGTGAATTTATAGCAAACAGAAGTGGATGCGATGCAAGGCGCCCGGCGCGACGCAGTGCGAGCACTGCTAGCGATGGGCAACGCAGCAGCGCGCCACTTATGGAAGCTAGAAAACACAAGAATTTATTGGGGGTTACTTAAGGCCGGGGCGCCGTTTTTAAGTGTTTTTACCCGTCATGCGAAAATACGTATGCCTCATAAAGGAAGTCTAGTGAGCCAAACCCTGGTCCAGAAACTTTGCCGCACCAAGCCGATCGATACCACGGTCGAATATGGTGAAGGCCTCAGCAGCAGTGGCTTGAGCCGGTCCATCGGCCTGTTTTCCCTCACCATGATCGGCGTGGGCGCCACCATCGGCACGGGCATTTTCTTTACCATGGTCGAAGCCGTCCCCAAGGCGGGCCCTTCGGTCGTCCTGTCTTTCCTGATCGCCGCCATCACGGCCGGCCTGACGGCCCTGTGCTATGCGGAGCTGTCGTTCCGCATTCCCGCCTCCGGCTCTTCGTATTCGTTTGCCTACGCCACCGTGGGCGAGTTCCTGGCCTTCATCATGGCCGCCTGTCTGCTGCTCGAATACGGCTTGGCGGGCAGTGCCGTGGCCATCGGCTGGTCGTCCTACCTGAATAATTTCCTGGAAAATGCCTTCGGCTGGCACATTCCCGAGATGCTGCGCACGCCGATGATCGTTTCCGGCCCGCATGGCATGGAGTTTCATGCCGGCCACATCAACTTGCCGCCCATCTTCCTGATCTGCATGTGCGGCTTTTTGCTGCTGCGCGGCGCCAAGGAATCGGCCCTGATGAACGCCATCATGGTGATCATCAAGCTGGCGATCCTCGTGTTTTTCATCGTTATCGCGTTTTCCGGCTTCAATGCCGACAATTTCTTCCCCTTCTTCAATGCCGACAATAGCAAGGGCTTTGCCGGCATGACGGGCGTGACGGCGGCGGCCGGCACCGTCTTCTTCTCCTTCATCGGCCTCGATACGGTGGCGACGGCCGGCGACGAAGTGAAAAATCCTACGCGCAATGTGCCGCGCGGCATTCTCGGCGCCTTGCTCATCGTCACCGTGTTTTATTTGCTGGTGGCCGTGGCCGCCCTGGGCGCGCAACAGGCGAAATTGTTCGAAGGCCAGGAAGCGGGCCTGGCGGTGATCCTGCAAAACGTCACGGGCAAGACCTGGCCCGCGCTGGTGTTGTCGGCCGGCGCCGTCATTTCCGTCTTCAGCGTGACCCTGGTGACGATCTACGGCCAGACGCGCATCCTGTTTGCCGTCAGCCGCGACGGCCTGATCCCGAAGTCGTTCCAGAAGATCCACCCGCGCACCCTGGTGCCGGTCAGCAATACCATCATCGTTTGCCTAGTGGTGGCCGTGGTGGCCGGTTCCGTCGATGCCACGTACCTGTGGGACATGGTCAGCATCGGTACCTTGACAGCCTTCATGGTGGTGTCGATCGCCGTGCCCGTGCTGCGCCACAAGCAGGGCGCGAACCGCATCGAAGGCTTCAGCGTGCCGTTCGGGCCGTACGTGATTCCTGGCCTCAGCGTGCTCGCTTGCCTGTACATCATGCGCGATTTGCCGCATACGACGTTTGTCGTGTTCAGTGTGTGGATGGCGGTAACGGTAGCCATTTACTTCCTGTACAGCATGCGGCATTCGCATCTGGGCAAGAAGGCCCGCTAATGCAGTCTGTTCCCTCCGAAACCGCCGCGCTTGCCGGCGGTTTTTTTTATTTCTAACCGGAATTTACATGATGAAAATAACTGATCTGGCCGCTTGCGGCTTGTTGGCAAGCAGCCTTCTGGGTACCCTGGCACAGGCCGCTCCCGCCACCGAGCCGGCCTTGCGCGATTACCGTGCCGTCGCCCTGTCGGCCAACGGCCAGCGCATCGCCGCCATCGAATCGAGCAGGGCGGGCGAACAGCCGCAGCGTCCGCACGCGGTCATCGTCGTGCGCGACGCCGCCAACGGCGCCATCGTGCAGCAATTCGATCCGTGCGCCGTGTGTTCCTACGACAAGCCCAGCTGGTCGCCCGATGGCCGGCAGCTGGCTTTTGTCGGCTACGACGCCAAGGCGGGCACGGCGCAGCTGTACCTGGCCACGATGACACAGGCGCAAGCCCAGGTATTGACGAGCATCAAAGGTGTGGCCAGTACGGCGCGCTGGTCGCCGGATGGCAAGCAGCTGGCCCTGCTCGCGACGGTGGGCGCGCGCAAGCTGGCCGGCGCCGTGGAAGCGGGTGCGCGCCAGGTGGGCGAAGTGGGCAGCGAAGACGATGCCCAGCGCATCGCCGTCGTGCCGGCCAGCGGCGGCGAGCCGCGTCTGCTGTCGCCCAGCGACACCTATGTGTATGAATACAGCTGGACGCCCGATGGCCGCGGCTTTGTCGCCACCAGCGCGCAAGGCAATGGCGACAGCAATTGGTGGGTTGCCAAGCTCAGCCATATTGATGCGGCCACGGGCGCGCTCCGCGTGATCGCGTCGCCGTCCATGCAGCTGAACCTGCCATCGGTCTCGCCGGACGGCAAGACGGTGGTCTTCATCGGCGGCCTGATGAGCGATTTCGGCTCCATCGGCGGCGATATCTACACCGTACCGCTGGCCGGCGGCACGCCGCGCAATCTCACGCCAGACTATCGCGGCACGTTCAATGGCGTCGTCTGGCGCGGCGCCGGCTTGCTGGCAACGGCCCTGATCGACTCGCAGCTGGCGCTGGTACCCGTCGATGCGCAAAGCGGCCCGGCCCGGCCTGTGCTGCTCGGTGAGCTCAGCAGCAGCGGTAGCGATGGCCGCCTGTCGTTCAGCGCCGATGGCCGTCACGCCGCTGCCGCCCAGGAAGATTTTACGCACGCCAGCTACCTGGTGGCGGGACCGGTGGGGCAGCTGAAAAAGATTACGCGCGACAATGACGGTTTTGCGCCGCAACTGACGGTGCAGAACGTGGGCTGGAACAACGAGCAATACAAGGTGCAAGGCTGGCTGCTGGGGCCGTTGAAGGCGGATGCAGGCAAGCGCTACCCGATGGTCGTCAATGTGCATGGCGGCCCGGGCGCCGCCGCTTCGCCCCGTTACGTGGGAGCGAGCACCCTGATCCATGAATTGACGCAAAAGGGTTATTTCGTCTTCCTGCCCAATCCGCGCGGCAGCTTTGGCCAGGGCCAGGCCTTTACGCGCGCCAACATGGCCGACTTCGGCGGCGGCGACTGGCGCGACATCCTGGCCGGCATTGATGCCGCGCAAAAAGTGGCGCCCATCGACGGGGACCGCCTGGGCCTGATCGGCCATTCGTATGGCGGCTTCATGACCATGTGGGGCGTCACGCACAGCGACCGCTTCAAGGCGGCCGTGGCGGGCGCGGGCGTGTCGAACTGGATCAGCTATTACGGCCAGAACGGCATCAACCAGTGGATGATCCCGTTCTTTGGCGCCTCCGCGTATGACAATCCCGCCGTCTACCGCAAGGCTTCACCCATCGAATCGATCAAGGCGGCCAAGACGCCGACCCTGATCTACGTGGGCGAGCGTGACGTGGAAACGCCGGCGGCCCAGTCGCTGGAATTCTGGCACGGCTTGCGCGCCATGGGCGTGCCGTCCAGCCTGTTCATCTACGATGGCGAAGGCCATTCCTTCCGCAAGCCCGAGCATCAGCGCGACTTGCAGAAGCGCACCATCGGCTGGTTTGAGCAGTATCTGAAGTAAGTTGCGCCGGCTTAGCGCGGCGCTACAATATGCACGATCGCCGCGCTATGTATCACGATCTTGTCCGCATCTGCCTGTAACAAGCGGATACGGCGCTGCACCAGAGGCCAGCCCGACCAGGTCACGTCGCTGACGGGCGGCGCGGCAGGCACTGCCAGCGGGGCGCTGATGGCGGCCTGGTTGTCGAGCTGTTCCAGCGCGCGCGACAGGGTCAGACACACTTGCGTATGGCTGTGGCCAAGCAGGGCGTTGACGGGCGCGACGGGCAGCTGGCTGGCATGCCGGCCCAGGATCGAGCGCAGCGCCGCCACGTGGGCGACCAATAAATAATTTTGCACGATGAACAGGTTGATGTCTTCCACGGCCCGCTGCTTGCTGGCCGGTTCATCGAGCATGCGCACCAGCGCCGAGCTGAGTGCGGCCAGGCTGTCCATCAGGCGCTTGCGCTCGATGCGGTAGGCGAAGTCGTCGAAACATTTCCCCTGCAGCAGCGCGAAGCTGGCCTGCATATAGCTCACATTCACATTCAGCACCTGGCGCACCAGCCGTGGCAGGCTCTGGTATTCCCAGTTGGCCAGCACGAAGCTGAACACGGTCGCCACTGCCGCGCCGATCAGGGTGTCGATCAGGCGCTCGCTGACGAGGTTCGGGTTGCTGGGCGCCACCAGGTGCATTTGCAGCAGAATCATCAGGCTCACGGCGATGGCCGTGTAGCGGTAGCGCAAATAGATGAAGGTGGGCGTGGCCACGATGGAGAGGAACAGGATGGCCATCAGCACGATATTGCTGTGCACGAAGCGGATCACGATGGCCGTGATGATGCAGCCGATGATGGTGCCGATGATGCGGTCGGCGCGGCGCTGGCGCGTCATGCTGAACGTGGGGCGCAGGATGATGACGATGGTCAATACTATCCAGTAGCTGTGCGCCGCATATGGCAGCCAGTGTCCGATCAGCAATCCCACCGAGATGGCCATCGAGACGCGCAGGGCGAAGCGGAACACGGGCGAGTCCAGGCGCAGATTCGACAGCAGGGTTTTCAGTTCGTATTTCTGCTGCGACAAGAACGGCGCCATGTCCGCACCGCTCCAGAACGGCACGTTGTCATACACTTTCTGGCTGGCCAGGTGCAATTCCGCGATCATTTTCAGAATGGCGCGGATCTTGTTGCGCTGCGCGCGCAGGGTAGCCAGCGCTTCCTGCGCAGCATCGCCTTTTGCGTGCAGACGGGCAATTTCCTCTTCGATATCGGCCCATTCCTTGTCGTAACTGATCTGCGCATACGAGGCGCGCTTGCGCGTGACGGCATAGGCCACGGCTTCGATGTCGCGCGCCGCCTTGTAGGCCAGGTCGTGCAAGGATTTCAGCACGTCGGAGTCGGCCAGGTGCTGGCGCAGCAGCGCGTAATCCGTGTGTGTGGAGAGTATCAGTTCATACAGATCCAGCATGCACACGTGCACCTGCACGACGATAGCATCCTTGCTGTTCTTGTGGCTGCGCAAAATCAAGTCGCGCGATGCCTGCTGGCGGTCGGCCAGGATGCTTTGATGGCGCACAAGTTTGTTGAACTGTTCCGTCAGGTTAAAACGCGTGTCGTAGAAATCGGCCTTGATGTCGATGTAGGCCGCCAGTTCGAACAGGGCTTCGGCCAGCACTTGCTGCTTGATGCGGTGGCGCAAGACCCAGGCGATGGCCATGGCGTACGCCAGATAGATGAGGCCACCGAGCATGAACAGGCCCGCATGGTGGAACGATTGCTGCCACGTCATCTGGTGCTCCATCGACATGGTCATGATGAACAGGGCGGCCAGCTGCAAGGGCATGGATTTCTTGCCGTACACCACCATCATGCTGGCGAGGAAACTCACGAGCACGAGCACCGTCATCAACAGCCACTGCACGGGGCCGCACAGGCTGATTAGCAAAGTGACGGCACTGCACAGCAGCACGGAAGCGAGCATTTCATTGAACTTGTGGCGCAGCGGGCTGGGCATGTCCATCAGGGTCGTGCACAGGGCGCCGATGCACACCGTCATGGCGGTGGCGCTGTCGCTGATTTCCTGGGTCAGCAAGGCCAGGCCGACGAGACCGATGGCCACGCGCAAGCCCAGGTAAAAATAATGGCTGTAAATAAAGGTGCGCAGGTTCAGTGCGTAGTGCATGGGATTACCTTGTGGGCAGGGCACAGAAAGAGGCGCCGCACCGGGGTCTCCGATGCGGCGCCAGGATGTTGCAGTCGCTACAGCCTTGATTTACATCAGGGCAATTACGGGATATCTACGCCATTCCGGCTCGGCAAAGCGCTGGCAGTGTGCAAAGATGAAATTCAGCACGGCTTCCTGATTGCTCAGCAGGGCGGGATTCGCTGCTTTCCACTCGGCGAATTTGGCGGCCAGCGCCGGCTCGTCGCGCAGCAGCTCGGATGCCATGTCTTCGAACACGTAATCGGAAAACGCTTCTTTCTTCTCCAGCACGCTGTTGAAGAAACCCCAGCGGAAGAAGCTGTCGTGCGCCTGCGGCTCCAGGGTTTCCACGGCGTAGCGGGCGTTGTCCTGGTCCAGGCTGACGACATAATCGCCTGCCTGCACGGTGAACTGGCCCGCGCGCGTTTCCAGTTCCACATTGTCGTGGAACATGTGGCCTTCGTAGGCCGTGGCCCGCGTGCCGACGTCGGTGATATGGTAGTAGCGCGCCGTTAGCGTCTGTTCGGTGGTGATGCGGTGCATTTCGACGCCGTTCCAGCGCAGCCGTTCGATGACTTCGCGCCACGCTTGCGGCACGATATAGGCTTTCGGCGCGGCCACGGTGACGTCCGCATCGAAGCGGTTGTAATACTTGATATCGCGTTCCCACGGCTGCGAGCGGTCGTAGGACAGGCGCTGGTAGTCGCCCAGCAGACTCGGCGTGTATTGCGCCGCATAGCCCTTGAAGGGGAAGGTCGACGGCTGTTCTTCATTCATGGTCCAGTGGATCGGCCACGCGGCTTGCGTGCGGCCGGCCGCCTTCGCTTGCGCGCGCAGCTGCTTGATCTGTTCGCCATGTTTGACCGTGAACGCCATGGTGATGTCGAGCAGGGCGCGCATGGAGGCGTAGCGGTCGGCAAACGGTTTCAACATGTGTGTTTCCGGCATGAAACCAATGACGTGATGCAAGGCCGCAAACCCGGTCGAGAAACGGGGCACTTCGAGGAATTCGGCGATGCCGTGGTCGGGACTGTCCTTGACGGGATTCACATACGGGCAGGTGGGCCAGCCGGCTTGTTCCATCTGCGCAAAGATGTGCGGCAGCATGGTGTCTTGCAGGAAGGGACCGAGGCCATTGCCCAGCTTATCCGTCTGCGTGTGGATCAAGGTCATCGTGTACGGATAGTCGGCGCCGTTCGACGTGTGCGTGTCGACCATCACGTCCGGGTCCCAGCTGGCCAGCAGGCGGTTGAACACCTGCGCGTTCAGGCTGTCGCACTTGATGAAATCGCGGTTCAAGTCCAGGTGGCGGCTGTTGCCGCGGAAACCGAATTGCTCCGGGCCATCCTGGTTCACCCGCGACGTGTTGGCGCGGTTCAGGCTGCCATCGACGTTGTAGATCGGAATGAACAGCAATACCGTGCTGCCCAGCGCCGCCAGGCGCTCCGGCTGCGTGCAGAGGTCGCGCACGATGGCCATGCAGGCGTCGATGCCTTCCGGTTCGCCCGGGTGGATGCCGTTATTGTTGAAGAACACGGTGCGGCCTGCGCGCTTGATTTGCTCGCGGTCAAACACGCCGTCCGCGCTGACGACGCCAGCGTGGATGGGCACGCCCGAGTCGGACAGGCCGATCTGTTCGAAGTGCAGCACCTGCGGATAGCGTGCGGCAAGATCTTGATAGAAGGTGATGCATTCCAGCCAGGTCGTGGTCTGGTTGTGGTTACCGAGTTCGTAGGTCGTGCGCAAGTCTGGTGGCATAGCGGTCTGAGTCTGGGAGGGGGAAGGCGCGCTGGGTAAGTACGCCCGCTAGGGGCCAATTGTAGCACCGGCTCTTGCCTTGAGGCGCCGCAGGGGCTGGTTGCCGTACTTGTGTTATGAATACGTTTCACGCGCAAGGGGAGGCGGCATGGGCAAGGCGGCGATGGCAGCGCTGGCGGCGCTGGTGTGGGGGATAGGCCTGGCGGCGCAGGCGGCGCCATTGCGCTTGCCTGCGGGCAAGGAACCGGTGGCGCAGGGCGGGTCCGTCACGGCCGTCGCGCAGGGCGCGTTGATACGCTACCGGGGCTGGTTGCTGGCCATCGATGGCGCCGTGCCGGAAGAGCGGCCTGACATCGTGCTGACGTCGGCGGATGCGCGCCACGCGCCGCTGCTGCAGATCGGCGCCACGCAGCGCACCTTGCCCCTGTGGTCGGCCTTCGAGCTCGTCAAGGGAAGCGCGCGCCTGCGCATCACGGCGCTGCCGGGGCTTGAAGCGCTTCCCGCGCTGCTGCTGGACTTTGGCGAGAGCGACTACCGCATCGTGATTCCCGCCGCCCCCATCGAACGGCAAGCCCATCCACTGCTGGCGCAGCGCTTTCCCGGCGCCGACCTGGCCTTGCTGCTGCAGGATGGCCGGCGGGTCATGTTGCCGCTGGGAAGTGGCAGCGCGCAAGTGTTTGGCGCAGAGCAAGCCGTGCCTTACCGTTTTGCGAAAGTGAACAAACGTTAGGCGAAAAAAAGCCACTCCCGCAGGAGTGGCTCAGGCTAAAGCGCCCGTTGCCGGGTTATTGCTTTTTGTTATTCAGCGCCCATTTCTTTCAGCAGGTTGTCCGCGTGGTCGATGTGTTTCATGTTCCACAGCATGTAGCGCAGGTCGACCTGGATCGAACGGGTGTTGGCCTTGTTGTAGTCCCAATCGGAAATGATCGAGTCCAGGGTGCCGTCGAAGGCCAGGCCGATGAATTCGCCTTTCGAGTTCAGCGCGGCCGAACCGGAATTGCCGCCGGTGATGTCCAGGGTCGCCAGGTAGTCGACCGGCACGGTTTTCAGCTTCGGATCGACGAATTTACCGAAGTCCTTGGCTTTGATCGCAGCCAGTTGATTTGCCGGTGCATTGAACTCGCCCTGGCCCGTGGCTTTGGCCACGACGCCATTGACGGTGGTGAACGCGGTCCAGGTGGTGCCGTCGGCGCCATGGTCACGGCCGGCAACGCGGCCGAAGGTGACGCGCAGGGTGCTGTTGGCGTCAGGATAGACGGCTTGGCCTTTGCTCTTCATGAAGGCAATTTTTGCTTTCATGTAGTTGGCGTAGGCTTGCTGGATCTTGCCTGCCAGTTCTTCGTCTTCCGCTTCGTTTTTCAGCGAATCCGGATACATGGCGACGGCTGCCTGGATGAAGCTGTCCTTGCTGGCCTGGAATTCGGCTGGCGTGCGTTTCAGCCATGCTGCGCGCTCGGCCTTGTCGGCCAGCTTGCTGCCCGCATACAGTTTGTCCAGGGCGGCGGACAGGTCGGCTGGCGACATGCCGTCCTTGATGCCGATGGCGGCGTCAAAGCTGGCGCGGCGCTGTGCTGCCGGTTGCGCGGCGTACTTGGCCAGGCTGTTCAGTACCAGCGCCTTGTCGACTTTTTCATCGTAGGTGCGCTCGACCGACGTGATGCCCGCTTCCAGGCGTGGCAAGTCGCGCGACTGGTAGCCGGACTTGCGTTCCGTGTCGGCCTTGGTGCTTTCGTTGGACAGGCGGTACAGGCTGCGTGCCGTGTTCAGCAGGCGTGGCTGTGCGTAGCCCAGGAAGAAATCGCGCTTGGTGTCGGCATCGCGCTCGGCGATCAGCTTTTCCACTTGCTCGATGTCGCCGGCAAATTCCGCCTTGCGGGCAGCATTCGCGTTGACCCAGGTTTTCAGGGCTTCATGTTCTGCCGTCTTGCGTGCCAGGAAGTCGCTGCCCGCGTACGAATCGAGCATGCCTTGGCGGTTCTTGTAGTAATTGTTCACGCCAGCCACCTGGCCCGCGTATTTCAGGGCAACATCCTTGTTGTCCTTGGTTTCGCGCGCGATGATGGCCAGGGTTTCGCCCGACGCTTTCACGAAGGCCGGGTAGTTCCAGTCAAACGTGAACGCCACTTCCGATGGCAGGCGGTGACGGTTGGTGCGGCCAGGGTAGCCCAGCGCCATGACGAAATCGCCTTCTTTCAAGCCATCCTTGGCCAGTTTCAGCACGTGTTTTGGCTGGTATGGCACGTTGTCCTTGCTGAAGTCGGCAGCTTTGCCGTCTTTGCTGACGTAGGCGCGGTAGAAACCGTAGTCGCCCGTGTGGCGTGGCCACATCCAGTTGTCGGTGTCGCCGCCGAACTTGCCCACGCCGGCCGGAGGCGCGTGCACCAGGCGCACGTCGCGGATTTCCAGTTGCTTGATCAGGTAGAACTCCAGGCCGCCGTAGTAGCTCGACACGGTGCAGCGGAAACCCGCTTCTTTTTCGCATTCGGCGACCAGTTTCTTCTGGTTTTTCTCGATCGCGTCGATGCGTGCCTTGCCTTGCAGCTTGGCCACGTCGGCGGTGATGATCTTGTCGCTGACATTGGTCACGGCGGAGGTGACGAAGATGCGGCTGCCTGGGGCGGCCGGCAATTCTTCAGCGAACGTCTTGGCCAGGAAACCGTTGGCCAGCAAATCGCGCTCTTTGGTCGAATTGACCGCCACGCTGTTGTAGACGCAATGGTGGTTGGTGGCAACCAGGCCTTGCGGCGAGACGAACGAGGCCGAGCAACCGCCCAGGCTGACGATGGCGCCCATCGGGAACTCGGTCAGTTTGGTCAGGGTGGTCGGATCGAGTTTCAGTCCGGCCGCTTTCAGTTCCTTGGCTACTTGTGGCAGCTGTTGGGGCATCCACATGCCTTCGTCGGCGTGTGCGAAGTTGCTCAGGATAGCGAGCGCGATTAAAGATTTTTTCATTCGAGTTCTAGTCTTTTACATGAAGGGAAGTCGGAACCAACGTGTACCCAGTGTTTTTTCTCAGCGGGCGACCTAGAGTATCCGCACCGAACTCGCACTAGTCAATCACATTTTCCCGGCGGCATGTTTGTGGTTGCTTGTTTAAATGGCACTATTTTCGACATTGCAGGGGGAGAAAGCGGCTGCCAGCGGGCATTTTCCCGTACCTCGGCTGTGGTATTGTCCATACAATTGTCCTGGCAGCAATAAAAATGGCCAGGCGCCTGCGCGGCCCGGCCATTTGCGGATGTGCTGCTTTTGGTCTGCTTAGCGTATTTTGCCGCGGCGCAAAAGATTCACGATGCCCAGCAGGATCACGGCGCCCAGGAACGAGACGAGCAGCGAAGACAGGCTGAAATTGTCGCTGTTGATGGTACCCGTGCCGAACAGGGGCGCCAGCAGCCAGCCGCCCAGGAAGGCGCCGACGATACCGACGACGATATTGAGGAAGATGCCCTGTTGCGCATCCGTTTTCATGACCATGCTGGCCAGCCAGCCGATGACACCGCCAATAACGATCCAGATAATGAAATTCATGTAATCCTCCGCGCGATGGATGAGTGGTTGTGCCAGAGCGGTGCGGCCTGCACGTCATGGCAAATTGATACTGATGCCGCACGATAGAAAAGTCCAGCGGATTCGCATGGCGCATGCAAAAGCCCGCCTGGCTGCGGGCAGCGAGGCGGGCTTGTCATGCGGCAAGGTCGTGTTTAATCGGCCTTGATGGCTTCCACCTGGATGGCCAGCTTGACTTCCGGCGAGAACGCCGGCATGCCGTAGTTCAAGCCAAAGTCGCTGCGCTTGAATTCTGCCGTGGCATCGGCACCGCACACTTCACGCTTGTAGCGCGGGTGCATGATGCACTTGAACTTGCTCACGTTCAACTTGACGGGCTTGGTCACGCCCAGCAGGGTCAGTTCGCCATCGACTTCCACCAGTTGCTCGCCGTTGAACTTGAGCGACTTGCTCTTGTAGGTGATTTCAGGGAATTTCTCGACGTTGAACATGTCCGCTTTCTTCGCGTGCGTGTTCATGGCGTCCAGGCCGAAGTCGATCGAATCGGCATCAATGACGAGGTCCAGGCTGCCCGCCTTGGCGGCGCGGTCCAGGGTGACCGTCCCCTTGGTCTTGTTGAACTTGCCACGCCACACGGACATGCCCATGTGATCGGCTTCGAAGCTGGGGAAGGTGTGCGTCGGGTCGAGGTTGTAGGTGTCGGTAGCGGCCATGGCCGAACCCGCGCCGGCGGCTGCCAGCACGGCGATCATCAAGTGCTTAAGTTTCATCAATATCCTAAAAAGAATCGGTTGGTGGTGTGATTTTAATCAGTAGCGGTTGAAAAACGTTCAGGGCAAGGCGCCTTGCCGAAGGCAGTACGGAATAGTACGACGAGGCAAGAGCAACGCAGCCATGGACGTTTTCTCAGGTGTTACTGCGCGGCGACGTGGAACTTGATGGTGACCTCGTCGGCAACCATGCTCGTGTCTTTCCACTCGCCTTCGCCGATGTTGTAGGTCAGGCGCTTGATCGGCAGGGCGCCGTCGAACGCATATTTGCCGCCGTCGGCTTTCACCGTCAGGGGGAAGGTCACGTCGGTGGTCTTGCCTTTGATGCTCAGCTTGCCGCTGACCGTCAGCTTGCCCGCGCCAGCGGCCTTGATGCTGCTCGAGACGAAGGTGGCTTTCGGGAACTGGGCCGCGTTGAACCATTCTTTCTTGGCCACTTCCTTGTTGTATTCCGGGTCGCCGATATCGATGCTGGCCGTCTCGATTTCCACCGATGCTTTCGACGCATCCGGCGTGGCCGGGTTGTAATCGATGGCGATATTGAATTTCTTGAACTTCGCTTCCACGGGCACGTTCATTTGCTTGAACACGGCCGACACGCTGGTCTTGGCGGGATCGACTTTCAGCAGGGTGGCGGCAGTGGCGGCCACGGACAGGCCCAGCAGGGAAGCGAGGACGATGCGTTGGGTGGTTTTCATCTTATTTTTCCTGGAGTTTCAGTGAGCAAAGCAGATTAAGAAGGGCTTGGAACGCCGGACAAAACCGCAAATCGCGACGCGCAGCAGGTTTGGTTCGACGTTCCTATGGCAGCATGCGCTTCAGTACGCCATCGCGGTCGATGAACTGGTGCTTCAGCGCCGCCAGCACATGGGCGGCCACGGCGGCGGCCATCGTCATGTTCAGAACATAATGAATCTCTTTTAAAAGCGGCTTAAGTTCCGGGTTCGGCGCCATGATGACGGGCAGCTGGAACAGGCCCAGGTAGACCACGGGAACGCCGGCGGCCAGGGTGTACAGGTAGCCGGAGACGGGCACGGCGAAGATCAGGATATACAGCAGCACGTGCATGGCGTCGGCCGCCTTCTTTTGCCAGGCCACCATGCTGGCAGGGTGCGGTGGCGGCACATTGGCCTTGCGCCACAACAGGCGGATGGCGGCGATAGCCAGCACGGTCACGCCCAGCCACTTATGCCACGAGAAATATTTGAGCTTGGTGGGCGTCAGGCCGGGAATATCGACCATGACCAGGCCCATGACGAAGGCGCTGATGATCAGCAGGGCGGTCAGCCAGTGCAGGATGATGGCGGTGGTGGTGTAGCGTTGCATCGACGGCTTTCTTGAAAGTAGTACGTGTTAGGACTAATTCGGCCTAATATACCAAAGAAAAGCAAATTGCGCTGCGTGCTGCAGATTCTACAAGAAAGATTGCCGGAAAAACCGCGGGGCGGGCAGCATTTGTGTGCTGGCCGCCCCGCGGGAGTGGGATCGTGAAGATCCCCATGTGGAAACTGCTTAGATGGCTTTGGCCAATTGCGCGGCGATACCGATGTAGTTAGCCGGCGTCATGGTCAGGAGCACGTCCTTGGCATCCTGCGGAATGGCCAGGCCATTGACGAAGGTTTGCAGCGCTTCTTTCGAGATGCCCTTGCCGCGCGTCAGCTCTTTCAGCTGCTCGTACGGGTTTTCGATGCCATAGCGGCGCATCACGGTTTGCACGGGCTCGGCCAGCACTTCCCACGTCGCGTCCAGGTCTTGCGCCAGGCGCGCATGGTTCACTTCCAGCTTGTTCAGGCCGCGCAGGCAGCTGTCATAGGCCAGCAGGGTGTAACCGAGGCCCACGCCGATATTGCGCAGCACGGTCGAATCGGTCAGGTCGCGCTGCATGCGCGAGACGGGCAGTTTTTCCGACAGGTGTTTCAGCACGGCGTTGGCCAGGCCCAGGTTGCCTTCCGAGTTTTCGAAGTCGATCGGGTTGACCTTGTGCGGCATGGTCGAGGAACCGATTTCGCCCGCTTTCAGTTTTTGCTTGAAGTAGCCCAGCGACACGTACGTCCAGATGTCGCGGTTCAGGTCCAGCAAGATCGTGTTGGCGCGCGCGAAGGCGTCGAACAGTTCAGCCATGTAGTCGTGCGGCTCGATCTGGATGGTGTACGGGTTGAAGACCAGGCCCAGGCGCTGTTCGATGACGGCCTGCGAGAATGCCGGCCAGTCGAAGCCGGGGTAGGCGGACAGGTGGGCGTTGTAGTTGCCGACGGCGCCATTCATCTTGCCGAGGATTTCCACTTGCTCGATGCGTTTCACGGCGCGCTGCAGGCGGGCCACGACGTTGGCAAATTCCTTGCCCAGGGTGGTCGGGCTGGCCGTCTGGCCGTGCGTGCGCGACAGCATCGGCACGTCCGCATTGTCGTGCGCGATTTGCGTCAGCCTGGTCACCAAGCTTTGCAGGGCCGGCAGCATCACGCCGTCGCGCGCGGCTTTCAGCATCATGCCGTGCGAAGTGTTGTTGATGTCTTCCGAGGTGCAGGCGAAATGGATGAATTCCGACGCCGCCACCAGTTCCGGCACGTCCGCCACTTGTTCCTTCAGCCAGTACTCGACGGCCTTGACGTCATGGTTGGTGACCGCTTCGATGGCCTTGATGCGGGCCGCGTCGGCTTCCGAGAAGTCGGCTGCCATCTTGTCGAGCAGGGCGCTCGCTTCGGCCGAAAAAGGCTTGATTTCGGCGAAACCGGCTTGCGACAGCGCTTGCAGCCAGGAGATTTCCACTTTCACGCGGTGGTGCATGAAACCGGCTTCGGACAGGATCGGGCGCAGCAGATCGGTCTTGCTGGCGTAGCGGCCATCGAGCGGAGACAGGGCCGACAGCGTGGAATACGGAGTAGTAGAAGTCATGAGAGCGGACGCAAGTTAAAGAAACGGTTGGCGTGTGGCGCGCGGGGAGGGCAGGGCTATTGCAATACAGCAACACTGACGGCGCCACAGTAAAGGGCGATTTTACCACCGCTGGCCGCTGGCCAGCCGTCCGTTGGCCGCCGGCACGCCGCTTTTGGACCGAATCCGGCGCCGATGCGGCGTGCCTGCCACACCCGCCGGGCCGCCGGGCGCGTGCTGCCAAACAGCGCTGCCGCCGATGCTATACTGCTTGCTGCTCCCTTACCTTAAAGTACCTATGAAACTGATCGGTTCCCTCGCCAGCCCGTATGTCCGCAAAGCCCGCATCGTGCTGGCGGAAAAAAAGCTCGACTATGTCTTCGAGCTGGAAAACGTGTGGGTGCCGGAAACCCGCATCGCCCAGGCCAATCCCCTGGGCAAGGTGCCCTGCCTGGTGATGGAGGATGGCAGCACCTTGATCGATTCGAAAGTCATCGTCGAATACCTCGACACGCTCACGCCCGTGTGCAAGCTGCTGCCGGCCGGCGGCAACGGCCGCGAGCGGGCCGACATCAAGAACTGGGAAGCGCTGGCCGACGGCATTCTCGACGCGGGCGTGCTGGTGCGCCTGGAGCGCACGCAGCGCCCGCCCGAGCAGCAAAGCGCGGCCTGGATCGCGCGCCAGCTGGACAAAGTCACCCTGGGCCTGGCGGCGCTGGAAGCGCGCCTGGGCGAGAGCGCATATTGCGCCGGCAAGAACTACACCCTGGCCGACGTGGCCGTGGGCTGCACCCTGGGCTGGCTCAGCTTCCGCTTCCCGGAAATCGACTGGCGCGCCGATCACCCCGCGCTGGCGCGCCTGTTCGACAAACTGTCCGAACGGCCATCGTTCAAGGATACCGTGCCGCAGTAAAGGCGCGGACGTAAAAAAACCGGCGATTGCCGGTTTTTTTATCTGCCTCGAAGAAAAATTACTCCTCAATCGCCATCTGGCTTTGCAGGTAGTTCTGGATGCCGACTTTGGCGATCAGGTCGATCTGCGTTTCCAGCCAGTCGATATGTTCTTCCGTGTCTTCCAGGATCATCAGGAACAGGTCGCGCGAGACGTAGTCGCCCGCTTTTTCGCTGATGGCGATGCCTTCCTTGACGGTGGCGTGCGCGGCGCGTTCCAGCTTCAAGTCGCATTCCAGCATTTCCGGCGTGTTCTCGCCGATCAGCAGCTTGTGCAGCGCTTGCAGGTTCGGCAGGCCGTCGAGCATCAGGATGCGGTCGATCAGCTTGTCGGCGTGTTTCATTTCGCCGATCGATTCTTCGTATTCCTTCTTGCCCAGCTTCTCCAGGCCCCAGTGCTTGTACATGCGCGCATGCAGGAAGTACTGGTTAATGGCCGACAGTTCGTTGGTGAGCTGTGCGTTGAGCATGCGGATGACTTCTTTATCGCCCTTCATGGGATTTCCTTTGTTCTGTGTCGCGTTCGATGATGAAACCGGAGGCTGCTGGCGTTCACTGCCGGGTGGCGCTGGCTGCCTGGTGGCGCGCAGGTTGCCGGTTTCGCTATGCCCGCATGATAGCGCAAAATATGGGCGATTTCGGGCGGTAAACGGCATTTTTCCGTCTTTTTAACGTAAATATCGTGCGAATAAAACCCATTCTCAAATGGATTGGCACATTTTTCCGTTTTTTATTTGCTAAGGAAAATGATGGCCATTCTCATTCGCGTTCCTGGCGCTTTTTTGCTGCTGCTGGCGCGCCTGCATGGCCGCGCTGAAAAGGCGTGAAATGTTGGTCCGTTCTTGCTTTTGTGTCTTCTTGGGCGCTGCCGGCGATGCGATAATCAGGCAGCGATATTTACTGAAAAAGGATAGCAAGATGATGCTGCATATACCCGGCGTGCTGACGCCGGAACAGGTCACGCAGTTTCGCCAGCGCCTGGCGCAGACGGACTGGGTCGACGGGCGCGCCAGCGTCGGGGCACAAGGCGCGCAAGTCAAGCGCAACCGCCAGCTGGCGGAAGGTTCGCCGCTGGCGCTGGAACTGGGCGAGATCGTCAGCCGTGCGCTGATGGCCAATCCCCTGTTCTTTTCCGCCGTGCTGCCGCTGCGCATCCTGCCGCCGTTCTTCAACAGCTATGCGGGCGGCGAGCACTATGGCCTGCATATCGACGGCGCCATCCGCACGCCGAAAAACGGCATGCAATCGATGCGCGCCGACGTCTCGTCGACCGTGTTTTTGAGCGAGCCGGACGAGTACGAAGGCGGCGAGCTGGTGGTGGTCGACGCGTATGGCACGCATGAAGTGAAATTGCCGGCCGGCGACGTGATCGTGTATCCGTCGAGCAGCGTGCATCAGGTACTGCCCGTCACCAGCGGCGAGCGCATCTGCTCCTTCCTGTGGACGCAAAGCATGGTGCGCGAGGATTGGAAGCGCAGCATGCTGTTTGAGCTCGATCAAAACATCCAGAGCGTGCGCGGAGAACACGGCGATTCGCCGGCGACGGTGGGCTTGACGGGGCATTATCACAACCTGCTCAGGATGTGGGCGGAGATGTAGCGCGCAAAAAAAAGTCTGCCTGGCCCGGGGATGTAGGCTGGCAGACTGAAACAAGCAGTTGCTTGACTGGTACAGAAAACAGGGCGCAAAAAAGCAAGCAGGGCACAGGGTGCGGTGCTTGCGGGCTGGCAGCGGCGCAAGGGCCGCCGGAAGGCTAGCTCAGTTGGAAGGTCAGCGGTACTAACACGTACACGGGAACAGGCTTGCCGTTTTCGATCATCGGCTTGAACAGCGCGCGCTGGGCGGCCTGGCGGCCCGCTTCGTCGAGGTTGCCGTAGCCGGTCGATTTATGGATCAGGATTTGCTCGGGCAAGCCCTTTTCATTGATCAGGATGCGCAACACCACGGTGCCGCTCTCGCCCAGGCGGCGCGACAGATTCGGGTAGATCAGTTGCGGCGCCTTGATGTATTCGACGCTGCTGACGGTGCGCGGCGTCGACGGCGCCGGAGGCGTGGGCGACGGTGTCGATGGCGCTGTCGGCGCAGCGGTGGCAACCGGTGCCGCTTCGGCGCGCGTCGGCTGCGGCGGCGTGATCGTCGGTTCGCTCGGCGCCACGGCGATCAGCGGCAGCGGCGGGATCACGGCGCGCGGCACGGGGGCGCTCAATTCCACGGTTTTCGGTACGGACGGCGCTGGCGGCTTGGGCGGCGCCGGCGGGGCGATGATGCTGATGGTGGTGATGGTCGGCATGGCCGCCGTGACCACGCGGCTCAGCAGGCCGCTCTGGATGGCGTAAAAGCCGGCGATGTGCAGGACGACGATGGCCATCAGCGGCGCGAATTTGTTGCGCTTCTTGTCGAAGTCGGCAAATTGCTGCACGGCCTGCACCGTTACGGGCGGGGGCATCATCGTCATGGCGTTCATCGCTTTCTTTAGTTTGTCAGTACAGCTCGCATCAATACGGTTTCTTGCAGCGCCACGGTGGCGTTCAGGTGATCGTTCAGCACTTCCCGCGCGCAGGTGTGGCATTTGCCGCAGCAGGTGGCCACGCCCAGGTCGCGGCGCAGTTCGGCCATGCTGGACAGGCCAAGATCGACGGCTTGACGGATTTCACGATCAGATATGTTGTTGCAGACACATACAATCATTGATACACCTTCTGGCTGGAGGATGAACAGACACTAGTGCTGGAAAGCATTGTTGCTAGTGTTTTAATGAGAATCATTATCATTACGTTTCATTGTCGCGCAAAGCGGGGGACAATGCAAGTGATTTTGATCAAGTGTGCGGCAGTTGGCGGCCTGGCGCCGCAGCTTCACAGGCCATGTTTCCGAATGACGCAGCCCTTGATGGGGGCGGCTCTCCGGGCTAAATAAAAACTATTCGCATTCATGTTTATAATGCTGGTATTGTCTCGGACGGTCGCCGTCTGGACGGATTGAATGGCCGCTTGTCGGTAATGCGCAACAGTTGCGTTTTACGTCACAAACCTGGAACCGGTGCAAGGCGCCTTGCGCCGTCGCCGGTATCAGGTGTTCTTAATTTGAACGGAATTTGCTCATGACTCTAGTTCCACCCATGATGACGCTCGATGCGCTGGCAGTCGGCCAGAGCGGCACGGTGTTGCATATCACGCCCCACACGGCAGGACAGACGGAGGACGGCGTCGACCTGGCCCGCCGCCTGATGGAGCTGGGATTCGTTCCCGGCGAACGAATCCGCATGCTCAAGCGCGGCATTCCCGGCGGCGATCCGCTGGCCATCAAGGTCGGCAATGCCACGTTCGCACTGCGCCGCTTCGAAGCGGCGCTGATTACGATTCAACCGCTGCTTCAACCGGAATGACCATGGGTGCTGTCGAAACTATCGTGGATGCAGGCGTGCACAAGCCGCCGCATCAGCCACAAATTGCCTTGCTGGGCAATCCGAACTGCGGCAAGACCGCCCTGTTCAACCGTTTGACGGGCGCGCGCCAGAAAGTGGCGAACTACGCCGGCGTGACCATCGAGCGCAAGGAAGGCCATTTCACCTCGCCAGCCGGCAAGCCCGTGCGCTTGCTCGACCTGCCGGGCGCCTACAGCCTGTCGGCCACCACGCCCGATGAAGCCATCACGCGCGACGTGGTGGGCGGCTTGCGCCGCGGCGACCCGCGTCCGGACGCCATCATCTGCGTTGTCGACGCCACCAACCTGCGCCTGAATCTGCGCCTGGTGCTGGAAGTCAAGCGCCTGGGCCTGCCCATGCTGCTGGCGCTGAACATGACGGACGTGGCGCGCAAGCGCGGCATGCTGATCGACACGGTGAAACTGTCGCAGGAACTGGGCATGCCCGTGGTGGAAACCGTGGCGGTGCAGCACGATGGCGAAAAAGCCCTGCTGAACGCCATCGACGCCATGCTGCCGCTGCCGGCCGTGGCAGCGAAACCGCTGGCGGCCATCGATGCCGTCACCGTCGAAGAAACCCAGCGCGAAGTGCGCCGCATCCTGTCCGCCGTCAGCAATGACACGAGCGACAAGGGCAACCTGACGGAAAAGATCGACGACGTGGTGCTGCACCCCGTGTTCGGCCCCATCATCCTGGCCGTGCTGATGTTCCTGATCTTCCAGGCCGTGTTTGCCTGGGCCGCCACGCCGATGGAAATGATCACCGATGGCGTGGGCCACCTGGGCGCCGTACTGACGGCGAACATGCCAGACGGTCACCTGAAAAGCCTGCTGGTGGAAGGCATCATCGGCGGCGTCGGCAGCGTGCTGGTGTTCCTGCCGCAGATCCTGATCCTGTTCTTCTTCATCCTGAGCCTGGAAGACTGCGGCTACCTGCCGCGCGCCGCCTTCCTGCTGGACCGCCTGATGGGCGGCGTGGGCCTGTCCGGCCGCGCCTTCATCCCGCTGCTGTCGAGCTTTGCCTGCGCCATTCCCGGCGTGATGGCGGCGCGTACCATCCAGAATCCGCGCGACCGCCTGGTCACCATCATGATCGCGCCGCTGATGACGTGTTCGGCGCGCCTGCCCGTGTATGCGCTGATCATCGCCGCCTTCATCCCGGAACGCCAGGTATGGGGCTATCTGAGCCTGCAAGGCCTGGTGCTGTTCGTGCTGTACTTCGCCGGCATCATCTCGGCCATGGCCGTGGCCTGGGTCATGAAGCGCGGCATGGGCGTGCGCGGCAACCAGCCGCTGATGCTGGAATTGCCCGCCTATCACTGGCCGCACTTGCGCAACCTGGCCGTCAGCCTGTGGGAGCGCGCGAAGATCTTCCTCACGCGCGTCGGTACCATCATCCTGAGCCTGATGATCATCCTGTGGTTCCTCAGCACCTTCCCCGGCGCGCCGGATAACGCCATCCACCCGCCGATCTACTACAGCCTGGCCGGCATCCTGGGCCGCGGCCTGGAAGTGATCTTCGCGCCCATCGGCTTCAACTGGCAGATCTGCATCGCGCTGGTGCCGGGCATGGCGGCGCGCGAAGTGGCCGTCGGCGCCCTGGGTACCGTGTATGCGCTGTCGCAGACGGGCGATGCGCTGGCCACCACCCTGGAGCCGCTGATCGCCCATTCGTGGTCGCTGGCGACCGCGCTGTCCTTGCTGGCCTGGTATGTGTTCGCGCCGCAGTGCCTGTCGACGCTCTCCGTGGTCAAGCGCGAGACGGGCGGCTGGCGCTATCCGCTGCTGATGGCCGGCTACATGTTTGCCCTGGCGTATGCCGCCTCGTTCATCACGTACCGCGTCGCCCTGATGCTGGGCGCTTAGGAGAAAACCATGTGGCAAACCCTCATCGTCGCCCTGATCGTCGCAGCCGCGCTGTTGCATTTTTCAACCAAGTACCTGCCGGCGGGCGTGCGCCGCGCCATCGTGCGGGGCCTCGTGCGCTGCGGCCTCGATGAAGCGAAGATGTCGACCTTCTTCAAGGTGGCGCCGGGCTGCGGCAGCGGTTGCGGTTCCTGCGGCTCGTGCGACAGCCCGCCGCCGCCGTCAAGCGCGCCGCCAGCCGATGGCAGCAGCAAGCGCGTGATACTGATGCAGGTGCAGCGCTAATTGCAGTGTAGCCACGGGCGCGCCCGTGGGCTACACTGGGCTTTCCGCATGGCAAGGAGTGGCAATGGCGATACTGTTGATCTTCATGTTTTTGTTTGCGGTCGCCACCTGGCTGCTGGCCAGCCGGCGCGGCCGCCACGGGGGACTGTGGTTCGGCATCGGCCTGTTTCTCGGACCGTTTGCCTTGCTGGCGGTGGCGGCCTTGCCGCCGGTGCTGGCGCGCTGACCTTGTATGATTAAAACCCGCAAGCGCGGGTTTTTTTTACGCCTGCGCATCCGCGTGGCGCAGCCGGTACTGGCGCGGCGAGCAAGCCATGACGCGCTTGAAGGCGTGGCTGAAGGCGCTGTCGGAATCGTAGCCCAGCGCCTGCGCGATCAAGGTGACGGGCGCGCTGCCGCCCTTCAGGCGCCGCGTGGCCAGGCGCATGCGCCAGCGCAGCAGATAGTCGAGCGGCGTTACGCCCACCCGCTTCTTGAAGTGCAAGGCAAAGGCGGAGCGCGACTGCCCCGCGACGGCAGCCAGCTGCGACAAGGTCCAGCGCCGCGCCGGTTGCGCGTGCATGGCCTCGATGGCGGCGCGCAGCCGTGGATCGGCCAGCGCGAACAGCCAGCCCACCGGGTGCGAGGCCTGCGCTTCAAGATACTGGCGCAGCATTTGCAGCAGCATCATGTGGCCAAGGTGGCGCGTCATCAGCGCCGCGCCGGGCGCCGTCGCCTGCAGTTCCTGCGCCAGCCGTTGCAAGGCCCAGTGCAGCACGCTGGCCTGGTCCGTATCGCCGCGCACGTGCAGCAGCGGCGGCAGGCAGTCGAGCAGGATGGCCGCCTCGTCGCCAAAGTGGAAGCGCCCGCCGATGAGGAAGAAATCGTGCTGCGGCGCGCCGTGGCGGGCCACGCCCTGCTGCGTGTACCGGTACACTTCCAGCGCTGGCGCGGCCGGCAAGCCGGGCGTGCTGGCCAGGGTGAACGCGCGTCCCGGCGCCAGCAGGAAGCAGTCGCCCGTCTGCAGCTGCACGGGAGCGTCGATACCCGCGACCGTCAGCCAGCAAGCGCCTTCGATCACGGCGTTGAACTTGATGCCGTCCGGCGGTGGAAAATCGATGGCCCACTCGCCGCCCGCCTTCAGGCCGGCAAAGTAGGAGCTGCGCGTATCAAACAGCGAGAGTACATCGGAGAGCAAATCCATGGTGGCGGCAATTCTGGACGATGGCGATAGTATTGCGGATTTTACGCCATTCACCGTCCAGAACTGCTCGCGCAAAATACGCATGTCGCCAGCCATCCCGCGCTGGCCACCCACATGCAGAGGCAGACATGACATACGGCGATCACAGGCAAATTCCCCTTCATTCCGGCTTCGGCGCGGCCACGACCGCCAGCGAGGTGCTGGCTGGCCGCGACCTGTCCGGCGTGCAGGCCATCGTCACGGGCGGCGCGTCGGGCCTGGGGCTGGAAACGGTGCGCGTGCTGGCTGGCGCCGGCGCCAGGGTGCTGGTGCCGGCGCGCGACCAGCATCAGGCGCAAGCGGCCCTGGCCGGCATGGCTGGCGTGGAGGTCGCGGTGCTCGACCTGTTCGATCCGCAATCGATCGACGCATTCGCGGCCGCCTTCCTTGCCACCGGCCGCACCCTGCACCTGCTGGTGAACGGCGCCGGCATCATGGCCATGCCCTTGCTGCGCGATGCGCGTGGCTACGAGGCGCAGTTCGCGACGAATCACCTGGGGCATTTCCAGTTGACGGCGCGCCTGTGGCCCGCCTTGCGGCAGGCGCAGGGCGCGCGCGTCGTGTGCGTGTCGTCGCTGGGACACCGGCAGGCGGGCGTCGACCTGGACGACCCGCATTTCCTGCGCCAGCCGTACGACAAATGGCGCGCATATGCGCAGTCGAAAAGCGCCAATGCGCTGTTTGCCGTGGAACTGGACCGTCGCGGCGCGGCGCACGGCGTGCGCGCCTTTTCGCTGCATCCGGGCGCCATCCTGACGCCGCTGGTGCGCCACCTGGACCAGGATGATTTGCGCAGGGTGGGAGCGCTTGACGATGCGGGCCACGTGAATCCGCCGCCGCAGTCGGGTTTCAAGAATGTGGCGCAGGGAGCGGCCACCACCGTCTGGTGCGCCACCAGCGCGCAGCTTGAGGGCATTGGCGGCGTGTATTGCGAGGATGGCGATATCGCCCCCTTGGTGGAGGACGACAGCATGGGGCCGGGCGTGCGGCGCTGGGCCATCGATCCCGGGCAGGCAAGCCGGCTATGGATGCTGAGCGAACAGATGACGGGCGTGCGCTTCGATTGCGACGCGGCATAAAAAATGCCGGGCAAGGCCCGGCATGTGCAGGAGGGGGCGTGGCTTTACGCCTTGCCCGCCAGTTTTTCCACCACGGGCACCAGCGCGGCCGGGCGGCAGCCGAAGGCGGCCAGGCGGCCTTGCGCATTCGGCGCCAGGTCCAGGTCATACGGCAGGCGGCCCGCCACCAGCCACAGTTTATCCTGCGGCAGGGCGTCGACGAGGCGTCGCTGGCCGTCGACGAACATGGCGTTATACGTTTGCAGCACGATCTGCTGCGCGCCTTGCGCAAAGGCGATGGCCGCATTGACTTCTTCGTCCAGCGCCTCGGCCGACAAGGCGTACTCGCGCACGTCCAGGCCCGCTTCGAGCAGCGCCGGCAGCATCGAGCTGCGCGCTTCCTTGTTGCGGCCCAGCGCCACTTCGTCGATTTCGCTGCGCGAACGCACTTCCACCGTCAGCAGGGTCACGGGCAGGCCCGCGTCGAGCGGGCGGTAGTCGCCCTGCACGCGCAATGCCGCTTTTTGCAGCAGCTGCGACAGGGCCATGGCGGCCGGCTGCATCAGCGCCGGCGGGGTGAGCGGGCGCGCGCGCCAGTCGCGCACGGCGCGGTTGCGCTTGAGTTCAGCCACGCGGGCACAGGCCGCGTCGATGCGGGAGAGCGCGATGTCGCCGCGCTGCACGGCGGCGATGACGGCGTCGATGGCGGCCGTCTGCTGTGCTTCGCGGTGCGAAATGAGGACGATGTCGGCGCCTGCCTGCAAGGTAGCGATGGCGCCCTGGGCGATGCCGATGCCGTCGGCAATCGCCGCCATTTCCAGGCAGTCGGTGATGACGACGCCCTTGTAACCCATTTCACCGCGCAGCAGGTCCGTCAGCACGCCTTGCGACAGGGTGGCCGGCACGCTGGTGTCGGACTCGAAGGCGGGGAAGACCACGTGCGCCGTCATGATGGCGTCGACGCCGCCGGCAATGGCCGCGCGGAAGGGCGCCAGTTCCACGGCGCGCAGGCGTTCCTTGTCGTGCGGGACCAGGGCCATGGCGTAATGCGTGTCGATGGCCGTGTCGCCGTGGCCGGGGAAGTGCTTGGCGGTGACGGCCATGCCGCTGGCGCGCTGGCCGCGCATGGCCGCCATGCCGTAGTCGATGACGGTGGCGGCATCCTCGCCATACGCGCGCACGCCGATGACGGGGTTGTTGCGGTTGTTGTTTACGTCCAGCACGGGGGCGAGCAGCAGGTTGATGCCCACCTGGCGCATTTCATCGCCGCTGATCTGGTTCATGCGTTCGCAATCGTCGATGGAGCCGGCCGCCTGGAAAGCCATCGCGGCGGGAATCGGCGTGACGCCCTGCTCGATGCGCATCACCATGCCGCCTTCCTGGTCGATGGAGATCAGCAGCGGAATGTCGGATACTTCCGCGTTGATCTCCTGCAGTTCGCGGCACAGGGCGGACACTTGCGCGGGCGTGTGCACGTTGCGGCGGAACAGGATCACGCCGCCCACCTTCTTGTCGCGTATCAAGGTCTTGATATGCTCGTCCGCCTGCAGGGCGTCGAAGCCCACCATGAATAGCTGTCCTACTTTCTCGCGCAAACCCTGCTCCATGCTGCAACTCCTCCGGTATTCATTCTGATGACGACAAGTCCGTATTGTGGCCCGCGGCGGCGCAATGGAGCGCTCACCGGAAAGCTGCCTTGGTTTTGACCTTATTTTGGTATTGTATTGGATTTGGGTTTTTGCGCAAGTGGTTATTAAGTGGTATTGCTCCACTTGCGCAAAGCCGGGTTCAATCCAGGCGCTGGAACGATGCCGATTGCGCCTTCGGCCAGTACAGGCCGAACACGGGCGGCAGCTGCGGCAGCTGGCTCGGGTCGAGCAGCTGGCCCGCTTCGAGGAAGGGCAGCAGGGCCGAGGCCAGTTTCACCTGGTTCGGCGAGATGCGGCGCACCAGGTGGTGCGGGCGCAGTTCCTGCGGATGCGCCAGGCCGGCGGCGGCGATCAGTTCGGCCAGCGCCTTCATGGTGTTCTGGTGGAAGTGCGCCACGCGCGAGATCTTGTCCGACACCACCAGCGCACGCTGGCGCTGCGGGTCTTGCGTGGCCACGCCCGTGGGGCAGCGGTCCGTATGGCAGCTTTGCGATTGGATGCAGCCCAGGGCGAACATGAAGCCGCGCGCCGAATTGCACCAGTCGGCGCCCAGCGCCAGCAGGCGGGCGATGTCGAAGGCCGTGATGATCTTGCCCGAGCAGCCGATCTTGATCCTGTCGCGCAGGTTGGCGCCCACCAGGGTGTTATGCACGAGCACCAGCGCTTCCTGCAGCGGCGTGCCCACGTGGTCCGTAAATTCCAGGGGCGCGGCGCCCGTGCCCCCTTCGCTGCCGTCGACAACGATGAAGTCGGGCGTGATGCCCGTTTCCAGCATGGATTTGACGATGGCGAAGAATTCCCACGGGTGGCCGATGGCGAGCTTGAAGCCTGTCGGCTTGCCACCGGAGAGCGTGCGCAGGCGGTCGATGAAGTGCAGCATTTCCAGCGGCGTGGAAAAGGCGCTGTGCGCGGCCGGCGAGATGCAATCCTCGCCCACCATCACGCCGCGCGTGGTGGCGATCTCGATCGTCACTTTCGGCCCCGGCAGCACGCCGCCGTGGCCCGGCTTGGCGCCCTGCGACATTTTTAGCTCGATCATTTTCACCTGCTCGGAGCTGGCGTTGGCGATGAAGCGTTCCTCGGAAAACGTGCCGTCCTGGTTGCGGCAGCCGAAGTAGCCGGAGCCGATTTCCCACACCAGGTCGCCGCCGTTTTCGCGGTGGTAGGGGCTGATGCTGCCTTCGCCCGTGTCGTGCATGAAGCCGCCGCTGCGCGCGCCGCCGTTCAGGGCCAGGATGGCGTTGGCCGACAGGGCGCCAAAGCTCATCGCCGAGATGTTGAAGACGCTGGCCGAATACGGTTTTGAGCGCGGGCAGTCCGGATGGTTGCCGATGTCGATGCGGAAGTCGTGGCCCGTCACCTTGGCGGGGGCGATGGAATGGTTGATCCATTCATAGCCAGCTTCGTACACGTCGAGCTGGGTGCCGAACGGGCGCTTGTCCGTCTGTTCCTTGGCGCGCTGGTAGACGATGCTGCGCTGGCTGCGCGAGAACGGCGTCGCCTCGCTGTCGCTTTCCAGGAAATACTGGCGGATTTCGGGGCGGATGCTTTCAAAAAAGAAGCGGAAGTGCGCGAGGATGGGGTAATTGCGGCGCAGGGCGCGCTTCGTTTGCAGCAGGTCGCTGATGCCGACCAGGGTCAGCGCGCCGGCCAGCACGGGCAGCCAGTAGTGATCGTAGTAAAACAGGGACAGGACAAAGATGGCTGCCGTCGCAATGAAGGTCAGGTAGCGAAATGGTACTAGGTGCATGGGCACTCCGGGGAAGTCAGGCTGATATTGCTGAGTGTACCGGTGATTTGTAGATCTTGCTGACTGGCAAAGTGTACTGTCAGAGTGACGCTATCCATACGTGCGACACCTGACAAAACCGTAGCGAGCGGTAGCGATTTGTGGCCGAGAAGCGCAACCGTACTTTAGTACGGTGAGCATCGCCGGCCGCAAAGCGCGACGCGCAGTAGGTTTGGTCAGGTGTTCACCGTTGTGCGGCGCGGATGCGCTCGACCCGTTCGGCGCTGGCCGGATGGCTCGACAGGTACGGCGTGCCGTGGTCCAGCTTGCCCAGGGCGACAAACACCTGCGCCAGGTGTTCCAGCGGGATGCCGTTCTGGCGCAGCATGGCGATCGCGTAGTCGTCCGCGTCGCGTTCGACATCGCGCGAGTACTTCAAGTCCAGCAGCAGCGGCGGCAGGGTCGCCACCACCGTCGACACGTCGCCGAACAGCAGCGCGGCGCCGGCACCCACGGCCGAGGTCTGGATGATGCGCCGCGTCAGGTGGCGCTGCTGCAAGTGTCCCAGTTCATGCGCCAGCACGCCCATGATGGCCTGGTCGTCCGGCAGCAGTTCGATCATTTCATCGGTCAGCACGATGTCGCCGGACGGCAGGGCAAACGCGTTCGGGCCGATCTTGCTCTTGCGAAACACGATGCGGTGCTCGGGCGTGCTGTCGCCGGGCGTGGCCAGGCGCGCGAACTGGGCGCGCAAGGCTTGCTGGCGCGCGCCATCGAGCTGGCTGGGCGCGAATACATGGCGGTCCAGCATGTCGAGCACGCCCTGGCCCAGCTGCCGTTCGACCGACTGCGGCAGGGTGTACGCGATGCCCTTGGCCGCCAGCGGCAGCAGGTATTGATAGCTGAGCCACAGGGCCACGATGGTGGCCACCGTGGCCAGCAGGGCGCCGCGCCAGCTTTGCTGCAGCCGCACCACCCAGCCGTCGCGGTGGCCCGTGTCGTGCAGCAGGCTGTTGAAGGCTGCCTGGTCGGCGATTTCCAGGTAGGCGCCGTCGGCAAAGCTGACCTTGCGCACGGCGTGGCTGCTGCGTTCGGACACGTGCAGCTCGCCCAGCGGGCAGCTGCGCTCGATGTCGCCGGCCAGCACGGCCTGGCCATCGCGCACGCTGAGCGTGACGTGGTACAGGCGCGAGGTCTGGCCGTCGAAATAGCGCGCGGGCACGGGTGCCGCGCCCGGCGCGTGGTGATCGAGCGTCATGCTACAGCGACAGGTCGAAGTCCAGCAGGTCGACCACGCCTTCGCCCGTGGCCGACACTTGCTGGCCCGTGGCGGCGACAAATTCGTCCAGGCTGCCGTGCACCAGCATGGACGTCGCTTCCAGGCGGTACTTCAGCCAGCGCACGTGGGCGAATGGCGTAAACAGGCCCAGGGTGACGACGATGCCCAGCAGGTTGCTCAGCATGACGAAGGTGGTGCGGCCCCACGTCAACTGCGACTGGAACTGGTGCTGCTGCAGGCGCGTGTGGTTCCAGATCAGGTTCTGGATCATGGTCAGGAACAGCGGCAGCACGGTGAACGCCCACAGGTACAGGGCGCCGATGGCAAACAGCAGGCTGCCAACTTTGGTCTTGTCATTCGCATTAGCCGCAAACGAGGCGAACACGCTGCCGAAGACGACGAAAATCAGGACCAGCAAGCCGCCCAGCAGCAACGCGAAGAACAGCAAATAGGTCTTGTAGAAGCTGCCGACCGTGGCGTCAAAGCTGAAATGGGTGGCGCCGAAACGGCTTTGCGTGTGCTGGAAGCGCTTCAGGCGCTGGTGCAGGAAAGGCGTCATCAGGCCGCCCGTGAAGGTATTCAGGATGGGCAGCCATAGGAAGTACTTGTAGGCTTCCTTGGCGCTGCCGCCAAAGCCGAAGCGGATGCCGCGGTAGCTGGTGTTGTACAGCTTGAATTGCAGGCTTTTCCAGACCAGCCAGGGCAGGATGGCGGCCAGCAGCACGAACATCAGCAAGCCCACGACGGGCGAGACCTGGAAGGCGATGTTGTAGCCGGCGATCAGCACCACGGCGGCGATACGGCCTTTCAGGATGGCGACGGCGTTGCCGTGGTATTCGAAGCTGCCGCCCGCCAGGTGGGTGCTCGAGTAAAAGTAGCGGTTGCGGCGCACCTTGGCCCAGGCGGAATAAATGCCCAGGGTGACGATGCTCAGCAGCAGGTTGACGATCCAGATACGGAAGTATTCGCTGCCGGTGGCGCTGAAGGTGATGGCTTCTTGTCGGGGAGTAGTGTTGTTTGCGTCGAAATCCACAGGGGTTTCCTTACTTATTGGAAACAAAACAAGATAAGGGATTATTGAAAAGTTATCAATTGAAAATACTGTTTTTCGCAATTTTTTCGTCGATTCGCTTGCGCTGGCCCGATCCGGCCGTCCCCGGCTATACTGGAACTCAACCATTGTTACCGGGAAAACCATGATCGTCGTCCACCATCTGAACAATTCGCGCTCGCAGCGCGTGCTCTGGCTGCTCGAGGAATTGGGCCTCGACTACGAGGTCAAGCGCTACCAGCGCGACCCGAAGACCATGCTGGCGCCCGCTTCGCTGAAGGCCGTGCATCCGCTGGGCAAGTCGCCCGTGATCACGGATGGCGCCAACACCATCGCCGAATCGGGCGCCATCATCGACTACCTGGTCGAGCGCTACGGCAATGGCCGCTTGATCCCGGCGGCGGGCACGCCGGACAAGCTGCGCTGGACCTACTGGCTGCATTTCGCGGAAGGCTCGGCCATGCCGCCGCTGCTGCTGAAGCTGGTGTTCGACAAGGTCGAGTCGTCGCCGATGCCGTTTTTCGTCAAACCCATCGCACGCGGCATCGCCAGCAAGGTCAAGAGCAGCTTCATCATGCCCAATATCAACAGCCAGCTGGCCTACATGGAAGCGGAGCTGGAAAAAACCAAATGGTTTGCCGGCAATGAATTCACGGCGGCCGACATCCAGATGAGCTTTCCGCTGGAAGCGGCGGCCATGCGCGGCGGACTCGACGAGCGCCTGCCGAAGCTGACGGCCTTCCTGCAGCGCATCCATGCACGCCCGGCCTACCAGCGCGCGCTGGAAAAAGGCGGGCCCTACGATTTCGTCAAATAAGCGGCATTCAAGGCCGATATGCGGGGAACCATACGGTAAAATGCCCGATTCAACCAGCATCCACTTACCGCATGGCCAGACTCCTCGCTATCGACGGCTTGAATATCGTACGCCGCGTCTACGAAGCCAGTCCTGAACCCGATTCCGACCTGAAGGCGGAGATCGCGCTGCGCCATGCGCTGTCGTCGTTCCGCACCCTCATCAACGACCACGAGCCGACGCACATCCTGCCGGCCTTCGACTTTGGCGGCCCCACCTGGCGCCACGCCCTGTATGCCGGTTACCGCGAGGGGCGCCAGCCCATGCCGCAGGTGCTGCGCGACGCCTTGCCCGGCTTTTACGCCACGCTGGCCAGCTTCGGCATGCACGTGGTCAGCATTCCCGAGGTCGAGGCCGACGACGTGATCGGTACGGCCGTCATGCGCTGGCTGCACGAGGGGCGCGGCGCGGCCGTCATCGCCACCACCGACAAGGATTTGCACGGCTTGATCGCCCACGGCGCGCTCGTGTGGGACCATTTCAAGGGCATCTGGCACGACCACGCCTGGGTCGAGAAAAAGTTCGGCGTGCCGCCGGAACTGCTGCCCGACCTGCTGGCGCTGATGGGCGACGTCACCGACAGTATCCCCGGCGTGTCGAAGATCGGCCTGAAGACGGGCGCGAAACTGTTGCGCGCCTACGGCAATATCGATGCCGTGATGGCTGGCGCGGGCATTTTGCCGGGCGCGCTGGGCGAAAGCCTGCGAAAAGAGCGGGAAATACTGTATCTTTCAAGAAAGTTAGTGGCGCTGAAAACGGATGTCACGTTAGGCGTGACCTGGAACAAGCTCGTGTGGGAAAAATAGAGCTCTTTTGGCCAGAACACGGAATAAATCAAGCAAGGAAAGTAATCATGATGTTAAAGACAGTCCTGATCGATAGCAGCGCCGTGGCGCGCGGCCTGCTGAACACGGTCCTGACCGATGGCGGCTACGATGTCTGCGGGCAGACGCATACCAGCGCGCTGGGGCTGGCGCTGCTGGTCAAGCACCACCCGCATTTCGTGTGCATCGCGCGCGAGCAGGTGGAAGACGGGAGCAATGTGGTGCAGACCATCCGCGCCCAGTATCCGAAGACGCTCATTTTCATGGTCTCGGGCGGCATCGACGCCGCCTCGCTGCAGGCGGCCCACGCCATGGGCGTGTCGGGCTTCATCGTGAAACCGTTCATGGCCGACACGGTCCTGAAAACCGTGCGCAATACCGTCATTGCCATGGTGCGCAAGCAGCAGGCACTCGCTGCCGCCGCGCAAGGCAATTCCTAGACGCCGCTCAGGCCTGTGGCGCTGGCGATGATGCCGCCGCCAAGGCACACGTCGCCGTCATACAGCACGGCCGACTGGCCGGGCGTGACGGCCCATTGCGCCTGGTCAAACGCCAGGCTGAAGTGTTCATTCCCGTCCGGCAGCAGCTGGCAAGCCACGTCGGCCTGGCGGTAGCGCGTCTTGGCGCTCAAGGCGCCTGCCTGCGGTGCGCTGCCTGCCACCCAGCTGGCCTGGTCGGCCGTCAAGGATGGCGACAGCAGCCACGGGTGGTCATGGCCCTGCACCACCCACAGCGTGTTGTTGGCGATATCCTTGCGCGCCACATACCAGGCGTCGCTGCTGCCGTCCGCGTTCTGGTACGACTTCACGCCGCCGATGCCGATGCCCTTGCGCTGGCCCAGCGTATAAAAACTCAGTCCCACGTGTTCGCCCACGGTCTTGCCGTCGGCCGTCTTCATCGGGCCCGGCTTGTAGGACAGGTAGCGGTTCAAAAATTCGCGGAACGGGCGTTCGCCAATAAAACAGATGCCCGTCGAATCCTTCTTTTGCGCGTTCGGCAGGGCCAGTTTCTCGGCGATCTGGCGCACTTGCGTCTTCGGGATTTCACCGAGCGGGAACAAGGTCTTGGACAGCTGCGCCTGGTTCAAACGGTGCAGGAAGTAGCTTTGATCCTTGCTGGCGTCGACGGCTTTCAGCAGCTCGTAGCGGCCCGCATCGGTGGGCGCCTGGCGCACGCGCGCATAGTGGCCGGTGGCGATCAGGTCGGCGCCCAGGGTCATGGCGTGGTCGAGGAAGGCCTTGAACTTGATTTCGGCGTTGCACAGCACGTCCGGGTTCGGCGTGCGGCCGGCCTGGTATTCGCGCAAGAAATCGGCGAACACGCGGTCCTTGTATTCGGAGGCGAAATTGACGGCTTCGATATCGACGCCGATGACGTCGGCCACGCTGGCCGCGTCGATCCAGTCCTGGCGCGTGGAGCAGTATTCCGAATCGTCGTCATCTTCCCAGTTTTTCATGAACAGGCCGATGACTTCATAGCCTTGTTCCTTCAGCATCCATGCCGCGACCGAGGAATCGACCCCGCCCGACATGCCGATAACGACTTTCTTCTTGCTCATCTTGCTTTCCAGTTACTTTAATAATATGGCAATGCGTATTGCTATGCGCTATTGAAAACGGACGCATGCGTGTGCAGCAGGGCCAGCGGCGCGCGCCGGCCCGCCAGGTATTCGTCCACGCACTGCAGCACCAGCGGGCTGCGGTGGCGTTCCTGGCACGCCGCCAGCTCGTCGCGCGTCATCCACAGGGTGCGGATGATGCCTTCGTCCAGCGGGCGGTCATGCTCGGCGCCGGCCGTGCCGCAAAAGGTGAAGCGCAAATAGGTCACGTCCTCGCCCGTGCGCAGTGACTGATAGCGCGACATGTACATGCCGACCAGTGCCGTGGGGATGAAATCGTAGGCCGCTTCTTCCAGCGTTTCGCGGATCACCGCCTGTTCCAGCGACTCGAACGGGTCGAGGTGACCGGCCGGCTGGTTGAGCTTGATGCCTTCGCTGGTCTCTTCTTCAATCAGTAAAAACAGGCCGTCGCGCTCGACGATGGCGGCAACGGTGACAGAGGGTTTCCAGATTCTCGGCATGATTCCATCCTTGAAAGAGCCGACATTTTATCTTGTTCTGCGCGCGCGGTTTGAACCCGGCCTTCTGTTGCGCGGACATATTGATAAATGACAACGTTTTAGCAAATAGCGGTGGGAGGTACTTACGTCTTTCCCGGGGAGCGCACTAGCATGGGGGCTTAGTCGCCAAGATGGCAGGAAACGCCCGCTAATATAGGCTTTCCCTGTGGCCAAAACAAGCGCGCACGCACGCTCGACTGTGGTGAGATTGACACACCTTTCCCACAATATGGGCGCCGCGCCGCATGGTGAAACGAATCGTGGGATGCTGGTGAAATTAGTGTCGTACGACTAAAAGTTGCTGGTTCACAAACGTTTAACGCGCTGCTTTCCGTGTTAGATTCTAGTCAGTTTATCAATTAGCGGAGGCATCATGAGGATAGGCATACCGGCCGAAACACGGCCTGGTGAAACACGGGTGGCAGCAACGCCCGAGACAGTCAAGAAGCTGGCAGCCAAACATCAGATCGTCGTGCAATCGGGAGCGGGCCTGCAAGCGTCGATTCCCGACGATGCGTATGCCGCCGCCGGCGCGCAGATCGGCACCGCCCAGGAAGCCTATGGCTGCGCCATCGTGCTCAAGGTGCGCGCGCCCGATGCCGATGAACGGGCCCTGATGGCCAGCGGCACGGTACTGATCGGCATGTTGAACCCGTTTGACGCGGACAATATCGTCGCCATGGCCACGGCCGGCCTGTCCGCCTTCGCGCTGGAAGCCGTGCCGCGCATCACGCGCGCGCAGTCGATGGACGTGCTGTCGTCGCAGGCGAACATCGCCGGCTACAAGGCCGTGCTGGTGGCGGCCAACACTTACCAGCGCTTCATGCCGATGCTGATGACGGCGGCCGGCACCGTCAAGGCGGCCCGCGTGCTGATCATGGGCGTGGGCGTGGCAGGGCTGCAGGCGATCGCCACGGCCAAGCGCCTGGGCGCCGTCATCGAGGCGTCCGACGTGCGCCCGCCCGTCAAGGAACAAGTGGAGTCGCTGGGCGCCAAGTTCCTCGACGTGCCTTTCCTCACGGATGAAGAAAAAGAGATCGCCAAGGGTTCGGGCGGCTATGCGCGCGCCATGCCGGCCGACTGGATGCGCCGCCAGGCCGAACTGGTGCATGAACGGGCGAAACTGGCCGACATCATCATCACCACGGCACTGATTCCCGGCCGCGCCGCGCCCGTGCTCATTTCCGAAGAAACGGTGAAGGCCATGAAACCCGGTTCCGTCATCGTCGACCTGGCCGTGGAGCAGGGCGGCAATTGCCCGCTCTCGGAACTGGGCAAGACGGTGCTCAAGCACGGCGTCTACATCGTGGGCGAACCGAATCTGGCGACCCTGGTGGCGGCCGACGCTTCGGCCCTGTATGCGCGCAACGTGCTGGACTTCTTGAAGCTCATCATCGACAAGGACGACCAGTTGCTGATCGACCGCGAGGATGAAATCATCAAGGCCAGCCTAGTGTGTGCGGGCAGCGAAATCTTACGTAAATAAGTTACAAAAACAACGCGGCACCGGGAGAGAACCACATCATGGAAATCAGTCACACCATCATTAACCTGATCATCTTCGTGCTGGCCATTTATGTCGGCTACCACGTCGTCTGGACCGTCACGCCGGCGCTGCATACGCCGCTGATGGCCGTCACCAATGCCATTTCCGCCATCATCATCGTCGGCGCCATGCTGGCGGCCGGCCTGACGCAAGGCCCGCTGGCGCAGGCGGCCGGCACCCTGGCCGTGGCCCTGGCCGCCGTCAACGTGTTTGGCGGCTTCCTCGTCACGCAGCGCATGCTCGAGATGTTCCGTAAAAAAGAACCGAAAGCCAAGCAAGGAGCAAAAGAATGAGTCACGCCATGAGCTTCGTCACCCTGAACCTGGTGACGATGATGTACCTGATCGCCTCGGTGTGCTTCATCCAGGCCTTGAAAGGCCTGTCGTCGCCCTCGACGGCGCGCCGCGGCAATGCCTTCGGCATGAGCGGCATGGCCATTGCCGCCGTCACTACCGTGGCGCTGATCCTGAAACTGAAGGAGCAGCAGGCGGGCGGCATGGGCCTGACCCTCGTCATCATCGGCATCGTCACGGGCGGCGCCATCGGCGCCTACCTGGCGAAAACCGTGGAAATGACGAAGATGCCGGAACTGGTGGCGGCCATGCATTCGCTGATCGGCCTGGCGGCCGTGTGCATCGCCGTGGCGGCCGTCTCCGAGCCGTGGGCCTTCAATATCGCCAAACAGGGCGAGGCGCTGCCCATCGGTAACCGCTTCGAGCTGTTCATCGGCACCTTTGTTGGCGCCATCACCTTCTCCGGTTCGGTGATCGCCTTCGGCAAGCTGTCGGGCAAATACAAGTTTCGCCTGTTCCAGGGCGCGCCCGTCAGCTTCAAGGGCCAGCACATGCTCAACCTGGTGCTGGCGCTGGTGATGATCGCGCTGGGCCTGGTGTTCTGCTTTGCCGACGGCGCCGAGCCGGCCTGGACGCCGTTCATCGTCATGGCCGTCATTGCCTTTGCGCTGGGCGTGCTGATCATCATCCCCATCGGCGGCGCCGACATGCCGGTGGTGGTGTCCATGCTCAACAGCTACTCGGGCTGGGCCGCGGCCGGCATCGGTTTTTCGCTGAATAACTCGATGCTGATCATCGCCGGTTCGCTCGTCGGCTCGTCCGGCGCGATCCTGTCGTACATCATGTGCAAGGCCATGAACCGCTCGTTCTTCAACGTCATCCTCGGCGGCTTCGGCGGCGATGCGCCGGCCGCCGGCGTGGCGGGCGCACAGGAACAGCGTCCCGTGAAATCGGGTTCGGCCGATGACGCCGCCTTCATCATGGGTAATGCGGAAACCGTCATCATCGTGCCCGGCTACGGCCTGGCCGTGGCGCGCGCGCAGCACTCGCTGAAAGAACTGGTGGAAAAGCTCACGCACAAGGGCGTGACCGTCAAGTATGCGATCCACCCGGTGGCGGGGCGCATGCCGGGCCACATGAACGTGCTGCTGGCCGAGGCGGAAGTGCCCTACGACCAGGTCTTCGAGATGGAAGACATCAACGGCGAATTCGGCCAGACGGACGTGGTGCTGGTGCTGGGTGCGAACGACGTGGTCAACCCGGCGGCGAAAGACCCGAAATCGTCGATCGCCGGCATGCCGATCCTGGAAGCCTACAAGGCCAAGAGCATCATCGTCAACAAGCGCTCGATGGCGTCCGGCTATGCGGGCCTGGACAACGATTTGTTCTATCAGGCGAACACGATGATGGTGTTTGGCGACGCCAAGAAGGTGATCGAGGATATGGTGAAGGCAATCGAGTAAGGCAATGCCTTGGTCAATTGAAGATGGCCCGCCTTGCGCGGGCCGTTTTTATTGGCCGGCCGCTGCCGCGACGACATGGTTGCGTCCCTGGTGCTTGGCGACATACAGGGCCTTGTCGGCATCCGACATGGCCGCATCCAGGCTGGCGCCCTGCACCAGCGGCGCCACGCCGATGCTGATGGTGACGTGCAGCGGGGAACCGTCGGGCAGCACGGTGACCGCCGCCGCCACGGCTGCGCGGATGCGTTCGGCCACCTGGTGTGCCTGCTGCAGGCTGGCGTCGGGGAACAGCAGGCCGAACTCCTCGCCGCCGAGGCGCGCCGCCACGTCGGTGATGCGTCCCGTGTCGCGCAGCGCCTGCGCCACCGTGCGCAGCACGGCGTCGCCCACGGCATGGCCATAGCGGTCGTTGATCTTCTTGAAGTGGTCGAGGTCGGCCACGCCCACGCTCAGGGCGGCGCCGCTGCGCGCCGCGCGCGCCATCGCCTGCTCGGCTTGCGCTTCATAGGCGCGCCGGTTCGGCAGCGACGTCAGCGCATCGTGCAGCGCCTGCTGTTCCAGCTGCGCCAGCAGGCTGGCGTTTTTCGCCGCCAGTTCGCGCCGTTCGCGCACGTCGAGCAAGAAGGCACCGAAATAGCGCATGCCGTCGACCACGCCCAGGTCCATCGCCTTCATTTCGATGGGAATCATTTGCGTGTCGCGGTGGCGGATGGCGAATTCGCGTATCTTGCCCAGCACGCTGGAGGTGCGCGAGCTGCGGATGTAGTTGAGCACGTGGTTGTCGTGCTGCGCGCCGACGGCGTCGGGCAGCAGGCCGTTCAGGGTCTGGCCCAGCAATTCCCCGCTGGCATAGCCCGACAGCGTTTGCATGGCGCCATTGATATAGCGGATGCGGCACTGCTCGTCGATGATGATGACGGCGTCGAGGGCGTCTTCCAGCAGGCGGGAAAAGAGGACTTCGGGAAGAGCGGCAGGCGGTGCTGCGGGCAATGCATCTGTCATGGAACGGTCGCCAAAAGCCAGGTGACAGCCATTGTCGCATCCGCGGGCCGTTTACTCCATGCCGGATCGCCCGCCTGTTTCTTTTTCGCCCGTGCCCTTTCCTTATTGCTAAGACTTAGCGGCGGCCGTACATCATCAGCTCGGCCAGCGTCTTGCGCGCAGGGGGAAATGCGTCCAGCAGGCCCAGCGACAGGCCCAGCAAGCTTTGCGTGGGCGCGTTGCCCGTGAAGATGCGCGCCATGGTGTCGGTGACGCGCACGGTCAGCCCCCGGTCGGCCTGGCGCAGGCTGGCGTAACGTTCCAACCCGGCCGGGCTGCTGTCCTGCGCCAGCACGCGGGCCAGCACGGCGGCGTCGCGCAAGCCCAGGTTCAGGCCTTGTCCCGCCACCGGATGCAGGGTTTGCGCCGCATTGCCGATGGCGACCGTGCGCGCCGTGCCGCCCGCCTGGGCGTTCAGGCCCAGCGGATAAGCCAGGCGCGGCGTCGTGTGGGTAAACCGCCCCAGGCGGCTGCCGAAGGCGGTGCCCAGGCGCGCCAGGAAGGTTACTTCGTCGAGCGCCAGCAACTGTTCCGCGCGCGTGGGCGGCACGCACCAGACCAGCGCGTAGCCGTCGTCCTGCGGCAGCAGGGCCAGCGGCCCTTCATCGGTGAAGCGCTCGTACGCGCGGTGGGCGACGGGATCGCTGGTACGCACGTGGGCAATGATGGCGCTTTGACCATAATCGCGGCTGACGGCGCGTTCCGGCTGCTGGCCGAACAGGCCGCCCTCGGCCTGCACCAGCAGGCTGGCGCGCAAGCTGGAGGCGGCGCCCGCCTGGTCGATCTGCACGCTGACGCCGTCGGCGTCTTCCACGCTGCCCGTGACCAGGGCCGGGCGCAGGCTGGCCACGCCCAGGCGTTCGCACACGTCGGCCAGCGCGCTGACGACGGCGCCGTAACGGGCCACATAACCGAGCGCCTCGACGCCATGCTCGCCGCGGTCCATCAGGCTGCGCCCGAACTTGCCGCGGCGCGAAACGTGAATCTGATGAATCGGGGTCGCTGCCACGGGCCAGGCGCCCGCTTCCTCGAGAATCTGGCGGCTGCCGTGCGACAGGGCGATGGTGCGCGGGTCGCGCCTGGCTTGGTCGAGGGATTTGGCGTCGAGCAGGGCGATGCCGGCGGCGCGGCTGCCGCGCTGCACCAGCAGGGCGGCCAGCGCCATGCCGACGGGGCCGGCGCCGCAGATGGCGAGATCGAAAGTGGACGGTGTATGCATGCGGCGGCGTTAATCCTGTGACATCAGTTGTTCGATTTCAGCGACGCCCTTGGGCGCCGTGCTGAAGACTTCGTGGCCTTGCGGCGTGACCAGCACATCGTCTTCGATGCGGATGCCGGTATGCCAGAACTGCTCCGGCACGCCCGCGCCGGGGCGCACATAGATGCCCGGTTCCACCGTCAGCACCATGCCCGGTGCCAAAGCGCGCCATGGCTTGCCGGGTGCGTCCGTGTCGCGGTAGGCGCCCACGTCGTGCACGTCCATGCCCAGCCAGTGGCTGGTGCCGTGCATGTAGAAGGGCATATACGCCTTGTCGGCGATGACGTCCTGCGCGCTGCCGCTTTTTTGCCGGTCCAGCAAACCCAGGTCCAGCATGCCTTGCGCCAGCACCTGCACGGCCGCCTCGTGGATGGCGCTGTGCGGCAAGCCGGGGCGCACCATGTCCAGCGCCGCCTGCTGCGCGGCCAGCACCAGCTCATACAGGTCCCGCTGCGCGGGGCTGAAGCGGCCGTTGACGGGCCAGGTGCGCGTGATGTCGGAGGCGTAGCCATCGAGTTCGCAGCCCGCGTCGATCAGCACCAGTTCGCCTTCTTTCAGGAGCGCGTTGTTGGCGCTGTAATGCAGGATGCAGGCATTGTCGCCGCCGGCCACGATGGAGGAATACGCGGGGAATTGCGCGCCGCTGCGCCGGAATTCATACAGCAGCTCCGCTTCCAGCGCGTATTCGTGCATGCCGGGCCGCGTGGCGCGCATGGCGCGCGCGTGGGCCGCGCTGGAAATGGCGGCCGCGCGGCGCATCAACTGCTGTTCCTGCGTGTCTTTCAGCAGGCGCATGGCGTCGAGCATGCCATGGATGTCATGCGCGATGGCGGGCGCCGTGACGCCGCTGCGGGCCTTTTGCCGCACATTGTGCCGCCAGACCTTGACCTGCGCATCGAGGCTGCCGCCCAGCGCATAGTAAATGGCGGGGACGTCGGCCAGCAGGCGCGTCATCTCCACGTCGAGTTCCTCGATGGGGAAGGCGGCGTCGAAGCCGAAGCTGGCGCGCGCCGCCTCGGGGCCGTGGCGGAAACCGTCCCAGATTTCACGCTCCGTATTCTTGGCGCGGCAAAACAGGATGGTGCGCGCGGGCGCCGTGGCGCTGGCGGCCACGAGGGCCACGGCGCTGTCGGGCTCCGTAAAGCCGCTCAGGTAATAGAAATAGCTGTCATGGCGGTACGGATAATCGCAATCGCTGTTGCGCGGCACTTCGGGCGCCGTGGCAAGGATGGCCACGCTGCCCGGCAGCATCTGCGCCAGCAGCGCCGCGCGCCGTGCCGCGTAGTTGGCCATCATGTTGCGCTGGCCTTGGCCGTGACGCCGTTGAGGGCGTCGAGCTGCGCCGGCGTGCCCACATTCGTCCACTCGCCCGGATAGACTTCGCCGCCCACGCGGCCCTGGTCCGCGTACTGGCGCAGCAAATCGCCCAGTTTGGCGTGGCTGCCGGGCGCGATGCCGTCGAACATCTCGGGACGGTACACGCCGATGTTGGCGAAGGTCCACTTGGTGTCGTCCGTATTGTTGATCGCGAACAAGGTCAGGCCGAAGTCGCCTGTGGGATGGAAGTCGGGATTGGGCACCAGGTACGTCCAGGCGATGTCGCGCTGGTCGGCCGGATACGGCGTGCCCAGCACATCCTTGTCGGCCAGCACATCGAGTACTTGCTTGAAATCAAAGTAGGGGCAATAGATGTCGCCGGAAATGGCGAGGAATGGTTCCTCGCCCAGCAGGTGGCGCGCCTGGGCGATGCCGCCCGCCGTTTCCAGCGGCGTGCTCTCGGGCGAGTACGCGATGCGCGCGCCATACGCGCTGCCGTCGCCCAGGGTTTCCTCGATCAGGTGGCCCAGGTGCGAATGGTTGATGACGATGTCCGTGATGCCGGCGCGCACCAGGTTCAGCACATGCCAGACGATCAGCGGACGGCCGCGCACTTTCAGCAGCGGTTTGGGACAGGTATCGGTAAGCGGACGCATCCGCTCACCGCGGCCTGCGGCAAAGATCATGGCTTTCATGGGTAGTCGTTTTCTGTATCGGTAAGTCGGCTGCGCGGGCACGCCGCGCAGCGGGAAGGTGCCTAGAATGTATAGCCGACTTGCGGAGTCTTGTTTTCCAATGCATCGAGCAGACGCACCAGCGGCTTGAGTTCCGTATAGCGGTTGGCCGTCTTGCGCACGTAGTCGAGCACGGTTGGCAGGTCGCCCATGTACAGATCCTTGCCGTCGCGGTAATTCAGGCGCGCGAACAGGCCGAGGATTTTCAAATGGCGCTGCAGGGCCGTGAATTCGAAATCGCGGTAGAAGGCGTCGATATCGGGATTGACTGGCAAGCCCAGCTGCTTGGCGCGCTGCCAGTAGCGGATCACCCAGTCGAGCACCAGTTCTTCGTCCCACTGGAGATACGCGTCGCGCAGCAGCGAGGCGATGTCGTAGGTGACGGGGCCAAAGACGGCGTCCTGGAAATCGAGAATGCCGGGATTGGGAATCGAGCCATCGTTGATGTGCATCAAATTGCGCGAATGGTAGTCGCGGTGCATGAACACTTGCTGCTGCGACAAGATATTCGCCGTGATGGCTTCGAAGACCTTGTCCAGCTGGGTTTGTTGCACATCCGTCAAGGTGGCGCCCAGGTGCTTGCCAATAAACCATTCCGGGAACAAATTCATTTCGCGCAGGATGAAGGCGCGGTCGAATTCGGGCAAGACGTCCGGCTGGCTGGCCAGCTGGATTTTCATCAGCGACTCGAGCGCTTCCGCGTACAGCACGCTGGCATTGTCGTGGTTCAGGGCGTCGAGGTAGGTGGTCGTGCCCAGGTCGGAGAGCAGCAGGAAGCCGTTGTCCAGGTCTTGCGCGATGATCTCGGGCACGGACACGCCGGCACCTTTCAGCAAGCCGGCCACCTTGACGAAGGCGGGCACGTTTTCGCGCTCGGGCGGCGCATCCATGGCAATCAATGTACTTCCTGGCAAGGTTGTATTGCCTGGCAGCACATCGAGACGGTAGTAGCGGCGGAAGCTCGCATCGCTGGAAGCGGGGCGGGCGGAATCGGGCGCAACGAGGTTCAGCGGGGCCAACCAGGCTTTCAACAGGGTCAGGCGAGCGTCGGCGGAGGCCGGCGCGGCAGGGGAATTGGGGGAGAATGACATTAAGCGGCCTGTGGAATCGGGTTGATGGTGCGGAGGGTAGGAGAACCCCATTGCTGGAAGCTCTCCCCCCTAAGAACCGTGCGTGCGACTTTTACCGCACACGGCTCAAGCATAATAAAAGTCCCTATGCAGGGACCGGCTTCGCAACTTGTAAATCGTTTGCGTGCACATTTATATGGCAATTTGGGTGCAATAATACGCGATTTCCAAGGGCGTCGGAACCACCTGCCACACGGTGTTCTATGTGGTGGTCATGCCATCCGGTTTCCATGTTCATCTCGTATCCACACAGAGCGCACAAGCCACGTTGGTCGAGGTAGAGCTTGGCCCACTCACGCCGGTAGGACATGTTTTTCAACATGCGTTCCTGCCGAAGGGTTTCGCCGTACAGTTCCCATTGCGGATCGTAGGGGTGATAGCCGCCCTTGATCTTCGTGTGACGCAGAATCGCTGTACCTGGTAACGAGTACAGTTCCTTCATGGCCTTATTGCCATTCTTTGTGACAACGTCCGCTGCAAACCCCCGATTTCCACTTTCGGTTGGGCGCCAGTATCGGTCGCGTATCCAACTGTCGGTTTTCTTCGGATGCCTGCGCATGGCCCAGCGACGAAGCCGCCAGTACAGCAGCGACTCCATCGTCGAAAACGCCTCCTTGGCGACTACAGGGCTGTGATATTGCGCCCAGCCCCGCAGCATGGGGTTCAGCAATCGAATGAGATTCTCCTGCTTCGCCCCGATGTTTTCGCTGACCGTCTTCCTCAGCTTTTCATAGAACGCCTTCATGTTCTTCTTACTTGGCTTGATGAGCAGTGTCCCGCAATATTTTCGGAAGTTCCACCCCAGGAAGTCGAAGCCCTCATCGATGTGCACGATCTTGGTTTTGGCACTGGACAATCGCAATCCTCTGACTGCAAGAAATGCTTCGATCCAAGGCCTGATTTCCGTCTCCAGCAGTTCCTTCGATCCACTGGTAACGACAAAATCGTCCGCATATCGCACGACACCAACTTTGAGCTTGCCTGCCTTTGACTTGCCGAATTTTGCACCGAGGTGCGCAATTAGTTCAGTCTCCAGCCCGTTCAACGTCCAATTCGCAAGGGCAGGGCTGATAATGCCGCCCTGTGGCGTTCCAGCTGTGGTTGCCATCAATTGCTTCCGGTCAACTACCCCGGATTTCAGCCATTTAGACAGGATCAACTTATCCATGAAGACATTGTCGACCAGCCATTGATGGTTGATATTGTCGAAAAAACCTTCGATATCCGCATCTAACACCCAGGTTGCCGAGACTTTCCGACAGGTCTGGAGAAAAATTTGCGACATCGCATCGGCCGTTGAGCGATTTTTGCGAAACCCGTATGAGTTGGGATCGCTTAGCGTTTCCAAGACCGGATCCAAGGCCAACAGGTGAAGTGCCTGCATCGCCCGGTCCCGCATGGTAGGGATGCCCAGTGGGCGCATCTTTCCATTTGACTTGGGAATAAAGACCCTCCGTAATGGCAGGGGCCTATAGCCTTGTTTCTTCAACTGCGCAATGGCAGCGAACTTCTGCGTTGCTGAGTCCCACAACTGCTGGTCCACGCCTGCAGTTCGTTTGCCTTGATTCTCTGTCACTCGTTTGACTGCCAGCGCTTTCGCGCTGAACGAGTGGGTTAGCCACCTTTGCAGCGCTTTCGCCCTGCGCCAGTCGCCTTCCTGTGTAGCCTTCGTTAATCGATGCTGCATGGCTCTCACGTTGCGTTGTACGAGTCGCCAGTTGATGGCGACCCATTCAGTTGGCACGTGCGAGGACGCAGAACCGGCAAGACTGCTATCGGTTACTTTCATGCTGAACCTCGTGTAGTTGTTCCGACGAGACACAGCGCACCCCGAAGGGTGAGCTGCATCCCTTCGGGGTGGTTGAAAATGATGACTGCCTGGAGCCAGTACAGTCGTATGACGACTATTACACCAGATGGAAGTGGGCACCCTTTCAGGCCGGGACAAATCTTGAATCCCTATCTGGACCATTACAGCCCGGCATTCGCTTTTTCCATCCTCCTCTACCCGCTCCCCCAAGGGCGTGCCTTGCGGTTTGCTTGCCGCTATCTCGGTTCTTTGATCGAGCGGCAGGGAATCGGGCTTACCACGTTCCCAACGATATCGACGCGACAGCTACATCGCGACTGGCTGTTTAGGGCCCATCTTTCCCCCGGTGGCTGAATGACGACGTATCCCCAGAATCCACGGAGATAACCAGCCACGTACCGTTTGGTTTAGGCCTGCCAGCAGCTTTGGCCTATTAATATTTACGAGGGTTCAAACGATGGTTCACATAACATTGCCCTTGCAGCACTCACCTAGCCCCTAGACCGCATCGCTGCTTGCAGTTTCCAGCCAGACGTTCGCACGCCGGGCTGCCGGAAAAGAATGGGGGTACGTTGTCCCTGAAGCTTTGCACCCCGCCGTTACCGGCGACGCACATTCAAGTAGGTGACAGATGGTCGTACATCCGGTCATGGCAGCAGTTGCAGAACTGAAGCATGACAAGATATCGAAGAGTTTCACTCGGGTATGACTCAGCTGAGAGAAAACCGAGTCTTGCAGAGAACTGTTGAAATATAGAAAATTGTAAGCAAATGTAAAATATCCACAAGCTTTGCAAATAAACTACAGTTTCAATGTTTTATGTAAACAAAACAGGCAAAGGCATAGCTACTCGCCGGTGATTCGGCGGGCGTATAAGACTGACAAGGCACCTTCTCGTAGCGTGTCTTGTCTTGCTAAGAATGGGTACTCCGGGGAGCCCCTCACTGTTTTATCACTGGTAAACCAGGGATTTGCCTGCGCAGTTCCTGCGCTGCTAGCCGTTACTGCTACGTTGCGACCGGGGCCAGCTACCCGAGCTTTAAGGCGTGTCGCACAGATTCCCATATAATAAGGGATTCAAATCAAAAAATCGCCTGTCAATGGTGCTTGCCCCTTCCAATTCATGAGCTGGTTTTCGGCCTCCCCCCCTTCGCAGCGCTGGGCTTTCGCCATCAGCGCGCTTGTCGCCGCCACGACGGTGCCTGTCCACGCCCAGAAAGCGCCGCGTCCGGTTCATGTGGAAGATCCCGACGCGCCCACCGTCATGACGGCGAACAGCATGAAGGGTCGCCCCGAAAGGGAGCTCAATCTCGATCAGAATGTCGTGATTGAGCGCGGAAAAACCACAAAAATGACGGCCGATACAGCTTGTTACAAACAAGTTGAAGATGAGTTCGACGCCGAGGGCCATATCAAGATGTGGCGTTTCGGCGATTACTACACGGGCGACGTCCTGAAGCTGAACATGGAGACCGGCAAGGGTTTCCTGCTCAACCCGACATACCGCTTCGAAGTGGGCGGCGGCCAGGGCAAGGCTGAGCGCGTCGACTTCATCAACCCCGATGAAGCCAATGTCATCGACGGTACCTACAGTACCTGCGAAGGGCCGAATCCGGACTGGTACCTGAAATCGAGCACCTTGAACCTCGATACGGGCCGCGACGTGGGTACCGGCAGCAAGACCATCATCTATTTCAAGGACGTGCCGATCCTGGGCACGCCGGGCATCTCGTTTTCGCTGTCGGGCGCGCGCCGCTCGGGCTGGCTGGCGCCCACGCCGGGCTTTGCCTCGAAGAACGGTTTCGAGCTGCTGATGCCGTACTACCTGAACATTGCGCCGAACCGCGACCTGACCCTGTACCCGCGCTACATCCAGCGGCGCGGCATCCAGCTCGGTGCGACGGGCCGCTACATGGGCGAGACGGATGCCGGCGTGTACCAGGGCGAAACGTCGTTTGAATTCTTGCCTAACGACAAGCAAACCAAGACCAACCGCTACATGATCAAGTCCAAGCATGAGCAGGCGCTGGCCAAGGGCTGGAGTTACAGCTGGGATTTGCGCGAGGCGTCCGACAATAATTACCCGAACGATTTTTCGAAAACCGTCGCCACCGCCACCGAGCGCCAGTTGCTGCGCGAATTGCGCACCGATTACCGCACCGAGGACTGGAGCCTGACGGCGCGCGTGCAGAATTACCAGGTGCTGCAGGATCCCGATCCCACGGCGACCGTGCCGCGCCCGTATGACCGCTTGCCGGCGGTGAACTTCCACGCTGGAAAATATGACGTCTGGGGCGGCTTCGACTGGACCTTCGACGCGGAAGCGACGCGTTTCGCCCATCCGACCCAGGTGCAAGGGTCGCGCCTCGTGGCCGTGCCGCAGGTGAGTTTCCCCATCGTGCGCCCTGGCTACTTCGTCACGCCCAAGCTGATGCTCAATGCCAGCGCATATCAGCTTGATAACGATGCCAGGACCAAGGCGCTGCTGTTCAATACGACCTCGTTTACGCGCGCCGTGCCCACTTTCTCGGTCGACAGCGGCCTGGTGTTTGAACGCGACACGAATCTGTTTGGCGCCAAGGGCGGCACGCAAACCCTGGAACCGCGCCTGTTCTATGTCTATACGCCGTACCGCGACCAGTCGCAGTTCCCGAAATTCGATACGGCCGACGGCACCTTCAACCTGACGCAAATCTTCACGGAAAACCGGTTTGTCGGCAGCGACCGCATCGGCGACGCCAACCAGGTCACGGCCGCCCTGGTATCGCGCTTCCTGCAGGCGGACGGCACGGAACGCATGCGCCTGACCTTCGGCCAGCGTTTCTATTTTGCCGACCAGCGCGTGCAACTCAATTCGACCACGCCCGTCAACCAGTCGCGTTCGGACATCCTGCTGGCCGCGACGGGCCGCGTGTCCGAGACTTGGACCGCCGACAGCCTGGTGCAGTACAATCCCAGCGATCGCCAGTTGATGAACTACAACTACACCTTGCAATATCAGCCAGGTGCCAAGAAAGTATTGAATTTCAGCAATCGTTTCCAGCGTGGGGATGCTGGTTGGCGCAATGCGGAAGTATCGACGCAATGGCCGTTGACGGACCGCCTGTATGGCGTGGGCCGCATCAGTTACTCCTTGAAGAACCGCAGCATGCTGGAAAGCCTGGTCGGCCTGGAATACAAGGGCGATTGCTGGGTGTTTCGCATGGGCGCGCAGCGTTTCGTGACGACGTCCAATACCGTTTCGACGCCGATCTTCTTCCAGCTGGAATTGACGGGCTTGTCGAATGGCCTGGGTCTGGGCGCGAATGGCTTGGAAACTTTTACAAAAACCATCCCTGGTTACCAGACACTGAGCCAGCCACTCCGTTAAGATAGGCACCGTTGCCGCCGCCGGTGTTCCCGGCGCTGGCACAAACCGGTTTTTTTATTCACCTGAACTCATGAGCGCTCTACACATTATGCGTAATGCCAGTATGCACCAACTCAAAATTGCAACGGTTTTGTTGTGCGCCATTTCCGGCGCCACGACCAGTAGTGTCTGGGCGCAACAGGCTGCGTCAGCGCCTGTCGCCAAGCCCGCCGCCGCGGCACCGGCCAAGGGGTTCACGCCGCCGGCCTCGAGCAGTGGCCAGACCATCGACTCCATCGCCGTCGTCGTCAATGACGAGGTGATTACGCGTAATGAAGTGGCGGCCCGCATCACGAGCGTGGAGCAGCGCATGAAGGCGCAGAACGTGCCCTTGCCCGATCCTGCCGACCTGCGTCGTCAATTGCTGGAGCGCATGATTGTTGAACGCGCCCAAATGCAGCTGGCCAAGGAAATGGGCGTGCGCGTGGATGACCTGACCCTGGACCGCGCGATTAGCCGTATTGCTGAACAGCAAAAAATGACGGTACAGGAACTGCGCAACCAGATGGAAAAGGAAGGCACGCCGTTTGCGACTTTCCGCGAACAAATCCGCGATGAAATCATCATGCAGCGCCTGCGCGAGCATGAAGTCGATGCCAAGATCCAGATTTCCGATTCCGAAGTGGATAACTTCCTGGAAGCGGAAAAAGCGGCCGCCAGCGAACAGGTGGAACTGAACCTGGCGCAGATTCTCGTGCGCATTCCGGAAAATTCCAGCCCCGAACAGATCGCCGCGCGCCGCGCGCGCGCCGAAGAAGTCAGCCGCCAGCTGCGCACGGGCGCCGATTTCGCCAAGATGGCCGCCACCTATTCCGATGCCAGCGATGCGCTGAGCGGCGGCGATATCGGCTGGCGCCATAGCGACCGCGTGCCGCCCCTGTTCACGGAACAGTTGCTGAAACTGAAGCCGGGCCAGATCACGCCTATCATCAAGAGCAACACCGGTTTCCATATCCTCAAGCTGGTGGACCGCCGCAGCGCGGCCGAAGCGCAAGCCGTCGCTGCCGTGCAGCAGACGCATGCCCGCCATATCTTGCTGAAAGTAACCCCGACCTTGTCGGCTGCCGAAGCCAAGCGCAAATTGCTGGAATTGAAAGAGCGTCTCGATAACAAGGCCGCCAAGTTCGAAGACCTGGCCCGCTTGTTCTCGAACGACGGTTCCGCGGCCAAGGGCGGCGACCTGGGCTGGCTGTATCCAGGCGACACCGTGCCGGAATTTGAAACGGCGATGAATGCGCTGAAACCGGGCGAAGTGAGCCAGCCGATCGAATCGAGCTTTGGCTTCCACCTGATCGAAGTGCTGGAACGCAAGAGCGATGACGTCTCGAAAGAGAAACAGCGCGCCGCCGCACGCAATGCCTTGCGCGAACGCAAGCTGGAAGAAGCGACGGAAAACTGGGCGCGCGAAGTGCGCGACCGTGCCTACGTCGAATTCCGCGCGGACGACCAGTAATGCTGCTGATTCATTGCGCATGAGTAACTTGCCCCTTGCACGCCGCCCGGCCATCGCCATCACTTGTGGCGAACCGGCCGGTGTCGGCCCGGAAATCTCCATACGCGCGGCCTGGGCCATGCGCAATGAAGTCAACTGCATCCTGCTGGGCGACGCCGCCTTCCTGGCGCTGACGGCCAGCCTGATCGACCCGGACATCCGCCTGGCGGCGCTGTCGCTGCAAGCCGTGCGCAACAGCGGCTTGCCCCAGTTCGGACCGGGCCGCCTGGCCGTGATCGATATTCCCACCGTCAACAATGTCATCCCCGGCGTGCTGGACAAGGAAAACGGGCGCTCCGTGCTCGCTACCCTGGACGCGGCCGTGGAAGGTATCCAGGCCGGCTGGTTTGGCGCCATGGTCACGGCACCCTTGCAAAAGAGCACGATCAACGACGCCGGCGTGGCCTTTTCCGGGCATACGGAATACTTGGCAGAAAAAACCGATACGCCGCAGGTGGTGATGATGCTGGCCGGCGAACCCGGCCATGGCGAACCTACCCTGCGCGTGGCGCTGGCCACCACGCATCTGCCCTTGAAGGACGTGTCCGCCGCCATCACCCTGGACAGCCTGGCTGTCACCCTGGACATTATCCAGCGCGACCTGCAACAGAAATTCGGCATCGCCGCGCCACGCATCCTGGTAACCGGCCTGAACCCGCACGCGGGCGAGGGCGGCTACCTGGGACGCGAGGAAATCGATGTCATCGCTCCGGCGATTGCCGCGGCGCAAGCGCGCGGCATCGATGCGCGCGGACCGTATCCGGCCGACACCTTGTTCCAGCACAAATACCTGGCCGATGCCGATTGCGTGCTGGCCATGTACCACGACCAGGGCTTGCCCGTGCTGAAATACGCGACCTTCGGGCGCGGCATCAATGTCACGCTGGGCTTGCCGCTGATCCGCACCTCGGTCGACCATGGCACGGCGCTGGACCTGGCCGCGCAAGGGCTGGGGCTGGCCGATTGCCACAGCATGGAGCAAGCCCTGCAAACGGCGCTCGCCATGCTGCGCGCCAGCACCCGCGCCTGACCGCCCACCGGTTTTACCCCGCTACACCGCCTCTAGAATAGAAAAACAGAATATGAAACACGTTGCCCGCAAACGCTTTGGCCAGAACTTCCTGCATGACCGCTTCGTCCTCGACGACATCACGGCCGCCATCGCGCCGCAGGCGGACGATGCCATGGTCGAGATCGGTCCCGGCCTGGGCGCCATGACGGAGCAGCTGCTGCGCCATTTGAAACAGATGCATGTGGTCGAGCTGGACCGCGACCTGATCGTGCGCCTGGAAAAGACCTTCAATCCGGCCAAGCTGACGATCCACTCGGGCGATGCGCTGAAGTTTGATTTCGCGCAAATTCCCGTGCCGGCCGGCCAGAAGCTGCGTATCGTGGGTAACTTGCCGTACAACATCTCCAGCCCGCTGCTGTTCCACCTGGCGGACTTCGCGCCGCTGGTGCAGGACCAGCATTTCATGCTGCAAAAGGAAGTCGTCGAGCGCATGGTGGCCGAACCGGGCAGCAAGGCGTATGGCCGCTTGTCCGTGATGCTGCAATGGCGCTATGACATGTCGCTGCTGTTCATCGTGCCGCCGACGGCCTTCGACCCGCCGCCGAAAGTGGAATCGGCCATCGTGCGCATGATCCCCGTGGCCGAGCGCCTGGCGTGCGACCAGGCGACCCTGGAAGCGGTGGTCATGAAGGCCTTCTCGCAGCGCCGCAAGGTGATCCGCAACTGCCTGGCCGGGATGTTTACGGAAGAACAGATCAAGGCGGCCGGCATCGACCCGACCCTGCGTCCGGAAACCGTGGGCCTGGAGCAATATGTTGCCCTGGCGAACTTGCTGAAGGCGCCGGCCTAAGCCCCCGGTTTAACTCAAAACCACTGGTCGACCTGCTGCAGATCTTGCCGCAACGCTGAAAAGCAATCGTCGACATGGTGGTTGCGGCTGATTTCATTGCGCCGCATCAAGGCGATCTTGCGCTTGCACGTAGGCTGGCGCAGCGGCGCCACGTGCAAGTCCTCGTCGTTGAGGAAGGTCGTGTACAGGCTGGGCATGATGCCCACGGCGATGCCGGCGCGCACTACGCCATACAGCGACTCGCTGTGGATCATCTGGTACAGGCTCGACGGGCTCAAGCCATGCTGGCGCAGGGCGCTCGAGGCGAACTCCCAGATGCTGCCCTTGGTAAACACGACGATTTCCTGCCCCGCAAGCTGTTCCCAGCGCACTTCCTTGAGCGGCGCCAGCGCATGGCGTCCCGCCGTCACCAGCACCAGCTCGTCCTCGAACAGGCCCACGCTTTCCAGCGACACGGAGCCGGGCACCTCGATGCCCACGCAAAAGTCCAGCTGGCCCGAATGCAGCGCGTGCAGCAAGCCATCGTTGGGCATGTCCGACAGGACGATTTCCACTTCATCGCCATGTTGCTCGCAGTAGCGCGCCACCACCACGGCCGTCATCGCCATGGCCGAGGGGATGGCGCCGATGCGGATGCGGTGGCGGCCGCTGCCGATGGCGCGCTGGATGTCGGCAAAGGTATTGCTCGCCGTATTCAATAAATGCGTGGCGTAATCGAGCGCCAGCTTGCCTTCGCGCGTCAGTTCCAGCTGGTGGGTTGTGCGGTTAAACAACTTTTTTCCCAGTTGATTTTCCAGCAGCTTGATCGACGCGCTGAGGGCCGGCTGGGTCACGCACAATTCCTGTGCAGCCTTGCTGAAGCTGTTTACCCGGGCTAAGGTGGCAAACGCTTGCAAATGTCGTAAGGAAATCTTCTTGCTCAACTCATGCATGGTTTTGCTTATTAGAAAAAGTAATGGATTTATAAAAATAAACAAATTTTCTTATCCCGCAATTTACCATATTCTGGACTGGTCTTTACTTGTCTTGAATGCAACAATATTCGGGAGAAGAGCCTGGAATGCGGCGCCGGCACTCGCGGCGGTGCGCCAGGCAAGGGACGCATCAATAAAATAATTCCAAAAAAACTCAGGGTTTATTCTTTTTAGGGCGGCGGCGATGAACAAATGGATGACTGGAACGATGGTAGTTGGGGGCTTGCTGGCGGCGCAGGGCGCGGCGCAGGCGCAAAGCAGCGTGCAAGTGTATGGCTTGCTGTCGGCCGGTATCGGCTATGTATCGGATGAGGGTAACGGCAGCCGCACGCATGCGCTGAGCGGTACGAATCAGAATCCCCGCATCGGTTTCCGCGGCCAGGAAGACCTGGGCAACGGCACCAAGGCCATCTTCGCGCTGGAAAACGGTTTTAACGTCATGACGGGCACGGCTTCGCAAAGCGGCCGTCTGTTCGGTCGCCAGTCGTATGTGGGCCTGTCGAGCAACGACAAGGGCACCCTGACCCTGGGCCGCCAGTACGAAGCCGTCAAGGACTTGCTGGGTCCTGTGGTCATCGCCAGTAACGGCGTGCACATTGGCGACAACGACAATGGCTACAACAACCTGCGCGTGCAAAATGCCGTCAAGTACGTCAGCCCGAACATCAGCAACCTGTCGTTTACGGGTTTGTACGGTTTCAGCGAAAATCCGGCAGATTCCAACCGCAACCGCGTCTACAGCATGGGCGCCGGCTACAAGGTCGATGCCTTCAGCTGGGCCGTCGCCTACACCAAGATGGATCGCCCGAACAGCCCGGACGCGCCGAATGGCGCCATCGGCAATGACTATGGCAGTTCCCTGTTGATCTTCAACAAGAGCGCCGTCAAGGGCGCGGGCGTGGACAGCCAGGCCATCGCCGGCACGGGAGGCTTTTATAATGTGGGCAGGACCAAGTTCGGCGCGTTGTACACCAACGTGCGCTACCACTACCTGGATCAAAGCAACCTGACCCTGCAAAACGTGGACTTGAACGTGAACCACAAGCTGACGGAAGCGTTGAACCTGGGCGCGTCGTATTTCTTTACCACTGGTAAATATGACGTGATCAACAAGACGCCGAAATGGCATCAGGTCAACTTCCAGGCCGATTACTTCCTGTCCAAGCGCACCGATGTCGCCATCACCTGGAGCTACCAGAAAGCGGCCGGCGATGCGACGTTCGCGCGCGTGTTCGGCTTCGGCGCCTCGGGCGGCAAGACGCAAAGCGTGCTGATCGTCGGCATGCGACATTATTTCTGAGTCTGATTCATCTTTACAGGCGCTGTCCCGCAGCGCCGTCCCCTGAAAGGAAGCATCTTGAAAAAGCACCTCATGTTGGCGTTGAGCCTAGGCTTGCTGGCCAACGCCGCCCACGCGGAAAAACGCGAGCTGGTCATTTCGGCCTACCCGATTGCCCAGCCCTTGTTCATGAAGTATGTGTACGAGCCGTTCAAGGCCAAATGCGGTTGCGATATCAAGGTGGAAACGGGGAATAATGCGGACCGCATCGCCAAGCTGGTGGTGCACAGCAAGAACCCGGTGATCGACCTGGTCTTGCTGTCCGATTCCGGCATGCTGGAAGCGGCGCAAAAGGGCGTGATCCAGCCCATGGATTACTCCAAGCTGAGCAATTACAAGGCGCTGTACGACGTGGCGAAAAACCCCATTGGCGGCAATTTCGCCGTCGGCTACACCCTGTATTCGGTCGGCCTGGTGTACCGCAGCGACAAGATCGCCCCGCTGACGTCCTGGAAGGACCTGTGGCGCCCCGAACTGAAGGGCCGCGTGGCCTTCCCCGACGTGAGCACCACGCAGGGCCCGTTGATGCTGCGCATGGCCGATGCGGCCTGGGGCGGCAAGACGGACGACTACGCCACCGGCTTTGCGAAGATCGTCGGCATGAAGGGCAACGTCGTCACGTTCTCGAAAAACAGCGCGCAGTTGGCCGCCCTGTTCGCCCAGGATGAAATCTGGGCCGCGCCCGTGGCGCGCTTCACCTGGTCGCAAATGCTCAAGACGGGCCTGCCCCTGAAATGGAGCATCCCGGCCGAAGGCCAGGCGGCCGGCATGAACGTGATGGGCATCGTTGCCGGCTCGAAGAATGCGGACCTGGCGTACCAGCTGATGGATTTCTGGCTGTCCAAGGAAGTGCAGACGCAGCTGGCGACCAACCTGGTCGATTCGCCCGTCAACAAGGACGTGCGCCTGTCGGTGGCCGCCGCGCAATTCAACACCTATGGCGCCGACCAGATCAATTCGCTGAAATTCGTCAAACCGGAAACCATCATCAAGCAGCGCAGCAACTGGATGACGCAGTGGAACAAGGCCATGAGCAAATAGTGGTGACGAGGAGAAAACACCATGTTTGCTGATCCAAAAAAGCGCCTGGGACTGCTGCTGGTCCTGCCGGCGCTGATCTTTATCGTTGTCTGCTTCCTGTTGCCCGTGCTGGCCTTGCTGGTCGACGCCTTCCGCGTCGGCGACGGCATGCAGTGGGGCGTGGACCGCTTCGTCGAATTCTTTTCGCAAGAGTTCAACCGCACCATCTTCTGGCGCACGCTGCGCATCGCCGCGCTGGTGACGCTCGCTTCCATCATCCTCGGCTACCCGGCCGCGCAAGCCGTGGCGCGCGTGTCGCCGAAGTGGCGCGGCCTGGTGGTGGGCATGATGATCTTGCCGCTGATGGTCTCGCCGATCGCGCGTACCTACGCCTGGATCGTGCTGCTGGGCCGCAATGGCGCCGTCAACGCGGCGCTGGTCAACATGGGCTTGACGGAAGAGCCGCTGCGCCTGCTGTTCAGCGAGTTCGCCGTGTTTGTCGGCCTGCTGCAACTGCTGCTGCCGCTGATGCTGATGTCGCTGGCGGGCGCGCTGGAAAACCTGCCGCGCGACGTGGAACCGGCTGCCGCCACCCTGGGCGCCAATCCATGGCAAGTATTCTGCAAGGTCACCCTGCCGCTGACGCAGGAAGGCCTGGTTGTCGGCGGCACCCTGGTGTTTACGGGCTGCGTGACGGCCTATGTGACGCCGGCGCTGCTGGGCGGCACCAAGGTGCTGATGCTGGAAACCCTGCTGTACCAAAAGGTCAGCGTGGAGAGCGATTTCGGCGCGGCGAACGTCATCGCCGTCATCCTCGTCTGCATGACCTTGCTGGTGAATGCCGGCCTTAAACGTATTTCCTCGAGCCGGAGTTCCGTATGAAAGAAAGCCTGTTTTCACGTGCCGTTTTATGGCTGGTATTCCTGTTCCTGCTGGGGCCTTTCGCCATCGTCGTGCTGGCCGGTTTTTCCGGCGGCGAAACCCTGGCGTTTCCGCCCGAGTCGTATTCGCTGCGCTGGATTCTTGAAGTGTGGTCGGCGCCCGAGTTCCGCCGCGCCTTCCAGACCAGCCTGGAAATCGGCCTGATCGCCACCGTCATCGCGCTGTTGCTGGGCATACCCGTCGCGTATGCATTTTCGCGCATGCCGCCGCCGGGCATCGGCGCCATCCGGCAGATACTGACGTCGCCGCTGATCATTCCCGCCATCCTCGTGGGCCTGGGCTTGCTGCACCACCTGGTGCTGACCATCAATGCGCCCGTCTACGTGGGCCTCTTGATCGGCCATATCGCGCTGCTGATTCCGTACTCGGTGCGCGTCGTGTACGCCAGCCTGGTGAACCTGCGCGTCGATATCGAGGATGCCGCCATCACGCTGGGCGCGTCGCGTTTGCGCGCGTTCTTCATGATCGTGCTGCCGAATATCCGCAACGCCGTGATCGCCGCCTTCTTCCTCGCCTTCGTCACCTCGTTCAACCAGGTGCCCGTCTCGCTGTTCTTGACGGGCCCGGGCATCAGCACCTTGCCGATCGAGATGCTGGGGCATATGGAAAACAGCTTCGACCCGTCGATCGCTGCCCTGTCGACCTTGCTGGTCTTGTTCACCATGGCCTTCGTGATGGTGACCGAGAAGGTGCTGGGCATTTCTAAATACATGTAAGAGGCAACACACCATGAGTTATCTGGAACTGCACAAGCTGAACCTCGGCTACGCCAAGAACACGACGTCCGTGAAAGACCTGGACCTGCACGTCGAGCAGGGCGAGCTGATTTCCCTGCTGGGCCCCAGCGGCTGCGGCAAGACCACCACCATGCGCGCCATCGCCGGCCTGATGCCGCTGCAGTCGGGCCGCATCGTGCTCGACGGCCGCGAAATCGGCAAGCTGGCGCCGAACAAGCGCAATATCGGCATGGTCTTCCAGTCGTACGCGCTGTTCCCGCACTTGAATGTATACGACAACATCGCTTTCGGTTTGCGCTTGCGCAAGGTCGCGCCAGCTTTGCTGAAAACGAAGGTGGAAGCGGTGATCGCCGCCGTCGGCCTGACGGGTTTTGAAACGCGCCTGCCGGCGCAGATGTCCGGTGGCCAGCAGCAGCGCGTGGCGTTGGCGCGCGCCATCGTCGTCGAGCCGGCCCTGCTGCTGCTCGACGAGCCGCTGTCGAACCTGGACGCCAAGCTGCGCGTGCAGATGCGCGCCGAACTGCGCCGTATCCAGCGCGAGCTGGGCATCACCATGCTGTATGTCACGCACGATCAGGAAGAAGCGCTGGCCCTGTCCGACCGCATCGTCGTCATGAATGGCGGGCGCATCGAGCAATTGGCCGCGCCGGAAGCCGTCTTCAATACGCCGTCGACGCGCTTCGTGGCCAACTTCATGGGCTTCGAGAACCTGTTCGACTACCGCGACGGCGCGCTGCACCACGCGGGCGCCAGCCTGCCGTACACGTCGCCCGTCGCGGCCGGCACCACGGTGCTGGGCTGGCGTCCGGACAAGGTGCGCGTCTGCGCGCCCGACGACGCGGCGGGCCAGTATCCGGGTACCGTGCTGGCACGGGGCTTCCTGGGCGACACCGTCGAATACCTGCTGCAAACGCCGCTGGGCCAGGTCAAGGGTATTTGCGCGGCCGGTGGCGCCGCCTGGCGCGAAGGCACGGCCGTCTCCTTCGTGCTGCCGTCCGACAGCGCCCTGTGGCTGGGCGCGTAATTTCTTACTGGAAAGCATCATGACCCAATCCTTGAAAAAGATCTGGCTCGATACCGATCCCGGTTTCGACGACTGGCTGACGATGTTGCTCTTGGGCAGCAATCCCGATATCGAGTGGCTGGGCGTGAGCGTGGTGGCGGGCAATGCGCCCGTCGATATCACCTACGACAACGCCTTGCGCATCAAGGCCCATGATGGCTTGACGGTGCCGATTTACCGCGGCTGCGAAGAGCCGCTGGCCGGCGTCATCGAAACGGCGCAGCGCATCCTCGGCGACAGCGGCATGCCGACGACGGGCGAGATCCTGCCGCCCGGCGCCGCCACGGATGCTGCCGGCCACGCCGTCGACGCGCTGATCGCCGCCGTGCGCCAGTATCCTGGCCAGATCACCATCATGGCGATTGCGCCGATGACCAACCTGGCGACAGCCTTGAGCCGCGCGCCGGACATCGCGGAAAAAATCGTCGAAATCATCCTGATGGGCGGCTCGACCGACCAGGGCAACCACACGGCGGCGGCGGAATTCAATATCTATGCGGATCCGGAAGCGGCCGCCCAGGTCTTCCAGGCCGGCATCCCGCTGCGCATGTTCGGCTTGAACCTGTGCCGCCAGCTGCTGGTGACGAACGTGGAAGTGGAACGCCTGCGCGCCATCGGCACGCCGCGCGCGCAGCGTCTGGCCGGCTACCTGGAAGCGTATGTACGCATCCGCAGTGCCGACGGTTCCGTGCCCATGCCCATGTACGACCCCGTGGTGGCCCTGTACCTGGAAGCGCCGCAGCTGTTCCAGTTCCAGAGCGCCCACGTGGCCATCGAATTGACGGGCGAACTGACGCGCGGCATGACGGTGTGCGAGTTCCGCGTGCCGCGCCGCGCACCCATCAACACGCAAGTGGCGATGCTGGCCGACGGCCCGGCCGCCATCGAGCGCCTGATGCGCCGCCTGGCCGCCATTCTCGTCTGACCCACTTCACTACGAAACGAGCTTCATGTCTAATTCACCCCTGAGCATCGAACAGTTTTTACGCGCCATGCCGAAAGTGGAGCTGCATTGCCACCTGTTCGGCACGGTGCGGCAAGCCACTTTCCGTGCGCTGGCCGCCAAGACGGGCAATGTCGTCACTCCCGAGGAAATCGACGCGTTTTACACGCGCGGCGACAAGCCCGTCGGCGTGCTGCGCGTGCTGCGCGCGCTCGACGCGCACCTGATCGTCTCGCCGACGGACCTGTATTGCCTCGCCTACGAATACCTGGAAGACGTGCATGGCCACGGCGTGCGCTACGCGGAATTCTTTTGGAACCCTACCGGCACCGTGCGCGTGTCGGGCATCCGCTATGACGCGGCGCAAGACGCCATCGTGGCCGCCATCCGCGACGCGCAGCGCGATTTCGGCGTGATCGGCCGCCTGATCCCCAGCATCGACCGCGAAGCGAGTCCCGCCGAAGCCGTGCAGATGGTGGAATGGATGAAGGCTTACCGCGCGCCGGAAGTCATCGGCATCGGCATCGATTACCGCGAAAACGACCGCCCGCCAGAACTCTTCATCGAAGCCTACCGCGCTGCGCGCGAGGCCGGCTTCAAGTGCACGGCGCACGCGGGCGAATTCGGCATGCCGTGGATGAACGTGGAGACGGCCATCGAGCAGTTGCAGGTGGACCGGGTCGACCATGGCTACACGATTGTTGATAATCCTCAATTGGCGCAGCGCTGCGTGGAGCGCGGCCTCGTATTTACGGTCGTGCCGACCAATTCCTACTATCTGCGCACCCTGGCGCCCGAGCGCTGGGCACTCGACCACCCGATCCGCGCCATGGCCAAGCTGGGCCTGAAACTGCATCCGAATACGGACGACCCGACCCTGCACCACGTGACGCCGACGGGCGCCTGGATGATGATGCGCGAATTCGGTTTCGGCCTCGATGACATGCGCGGCTTCATGCTCAATGGCCTCGACGCGGCCTGGATAGCCGAATCCACGCGGCGCGACTGGCGCGCGGAATTTGCGCGTGAATTCGACGCGCTGCGCGCCCGGCTCGTCGAGTAAGTCAGGCGGACGCTGGCGGCGGTGCCAGCAGCGATGGAAACGCCCGCTGCGGGCAGCTTTGGCGCTCGCACACCTTGCAGCCCGTGCCGATGGGCGTGGCGCTGGTGGGGTCGTGCAAATCGAGTCCCTTCGAATAGATCAGCCGGTGCGCCTGCGAGATATCGCAGCCCAGCGCCACGGCAAAGGTCTTGCCCGGCGCCCGGAAGCCCGGCGACGCCGTGCTGACCTGGCGCGCGATCCACAGATAGGTGCAGCCGTCGGGCATGCTGGCCACCTGCGTCAGTACCTGGCCCGGATGGCTGAAGGCGTCGTAGACGATCCACAGCGGACACGTGCCGCCCACCCTGGAAAAATGGAAGTCCGTGGCCGACTGGCGCTTCGAGACATTGCCGGCCCGGTCGACGCGCACGAAGAAGAAGGGCAGTCCCGCCGCCTCGGGGCGCTGCATGGTGCTCAGGCGGTGGCATACGGCTTCGAAGCCCACGCCGAACTGGTGCGCCAGGCGCTCGATATCGTAGGCGCGCGTTTCCGCCGCCTGCAGGAAGCGCTGGTAGGGCATCAGCAGGGCGCCGGCGAAATAATTGGAAAAGGCCAGGCGCGCACTCGTTTGCGCGGCCGCGCCGGAGAATCCCGCCGCCAGCACCAGGGCGTCGATCAGCTCGCTGTGCTCGAGCAGGCTGATCTGCGCCGCCATCTGGAACGCGCGCTGGCCGCCCGTCAGGGTGTCGGGCAGCCACAAGATGTGTTGCTGGGCATCGTAGCGGTGCTTGCGCACCATGCCCGCGTCGCCATCGGACAGTTGCACCCGGATGCCGTGGCGTTCCAGCAGACGCCCTTGCAGCGCATCGAGCGTGCGCAGGGCCGGATCGAGTTCGCCCGCCACGCTTTCCGCCGCTCGGTCCAGCTCGTCGATGTAATTTTGCCGCCGGTTCAGGTATTCGCGCACTTCCTCGTCCGTGGACGGCGCCGCCGAACTGGCGCCGCGGCTGCCATCGTCGAGGCGCGCGGCCAGCGTGTCGGCCCGCTCCGCCATGACGCGGTAGCGCCGCTGCAGCAGCAAAATCGAGCGCGCCAGTTCCGGCATGTTTTCCACCAGCATCTTCAATTCCGCCATCGAGGTGGGCGGCGCGTCGGGCAATTCGCCGAACACGTCGCGCACGTCGGCCACCAGGCTGGCGCTGTCGTGTTCGGAAAAGATTTGCGGATCGACCCCCAGCACGCTGCCGATGCGCAGCAAAATGGGCACCGTCAGCGGGCGCTGGTTGCGCTCCATCTGGTTCAGGTAGCTGGGCGAAATGCCCAGGGACTTGGCCAGCGCCACCTGCGTCATGCGCCGTTCCTCGCGCAGGCGCTGCAGGCGCACGCCCATGAAAACCTTCGCCATCGCGCTTCTCCTTCCCCGGTTTGTGGAATCTGCAAATTTACAATCTTTGCAGATTAACAGATTCAGCTTTGCATTATCTCGCATTTTCACGCCTTGTTTGCGGCCCGTATTGTGCGAATAATGCAAACAGACCTATACCCCCAACGAGGAGACACCGAGTGACCACGCAAACTGCCATCCCTACCGTTCCACTGCTGATCAACGGCGAGTGGGTCGAATCGACCACCACCGTCTGGCGCGACGTCGTCAACCCTGCCACGCAGGAAGTCCTGGCCCGTGTGCCGTTCGCCACGCCGGAGGAAGTCAATGCCGCCATCGCCTCGGCCCAGCGCGCCTTCAAGACCTGGCGCAAGACGCCGATCGGCGCCCGTGCCCGCATTTTCCTCAAATTGCAGCAGCTGATCCGTGAAAACATGGCCGACTTGGCCGCCACCCTGACGATGGAACAGGGCAAGACCCTGCTCGACGCGGAAGGCGACGTCTTCCGCGGCCTGGAAGTGGTGGAACATGCGGCCAATATCGGCACCCTGCAAATGGGCGAGTACGCGCAAAACGTGGCCGGCGGCGTCGATACCTACAGCGTGATGCAGCCGCTGGGCGTGTGCGCGGGCATTACCCCGTTCAATTTCCCCGCCATGATCCCCCTGTGGATGTTCCCGATGGCGATTGCCTGCGGCAATACTTTCGTGTTGAAACCATCGGAGCAAGACCCGCTGGTGACGGAAAAACTCGTGCGCCTGGCCTTGCAGGCGGGCATCCCGGCCGGCGTGCTGAACGTCATCCACGGCGGCGAAGACGTGGTCAATGCCCTGTGCGACCATCCGGACATCAAGGCCATCTCGTTCGTGGGTTCGAGCAAGGTGGGCACGCATGTGTACCAGCGCGCCAGCCTGAACGGCAAGCGCGCGCAATGCATGATGGGCGCCAAGAACCACGCCGTCGTCTTGCCTGACGCAAATAAGGAACAAACCCTGAACCAGTTGCTGGGCGCAGGCTTCGGCGCCGCCGGCCAGCGCTGCATGGCCGCGTCCGTCGCCGTGCTGGTGGGCGAAGCGCGCGACTGGCTGCCGGAACTGGCGGCCAAGGCGCAAACCCTGACGGTGGGCGCGGGCAAGGACAATCCGGACCTGGGTCCCGTGATTTCCTGCGCAGCCAAGGATCGCGTGCACAGCCTCGTCGCCAAGGGCATCGAGCAGGGCGCCGTGCTGACGCTTGATGGCCGCGACGTGAAGGTCGATGGCTATCCGAACGGCAACTTCGTCGGACCGACGATTCTGTCTGGCGTCAAACCCGGCATGGTCGTATATGACCAGGAAATCTTTGGCCCCGTCCTGATCGTCGTCGAAGTCGATACCCTGGATGAAGCGATTGCCCTGGTGAATGCGAATCCGAACGGCAATGGCACTGCCCTGTTCACGCAAAGCGGCGCGGCCGCCCGTTATTTCCAGGAAGAAATCGACGTGGGCCAGGTGGGCATCAACGTGCCCATCCCCGTGCCCGTTCCCCTGTTCAGCTTTACGGGTTCGCGCGGCTCGAAACTGGGCGACCTGGGCCCGTTCGGCAAGCAAGTCGTGCTGTTCTACACGCAGACGCAGACGATCACCCAGCGCTGGTTCACGGACGCGGCCTCGGTGGGCAAGGTCAACACCACCATCAGCCTCAAATAAGGAGCTGGCATGGACTTTGAACTGAGCGACGAGCAGCGCGAGTTCCAGCAGGCGGCGCGCGCGTTTGCCGAAGGCGAACTGGCGCCGCACGCGGCGCATTGGGATGCGGAATCGATTTTCCCGGTGGAAACCATCGCCAAGGCGGGCGAGATGGGCTTTTGCGGCCTGTACACGCCGCAGCGCTGGGGCGGCCTGGGCCTGTCCCGCCAGGATGCGGCCATCGTCTTCGAGGAGCTGGCCGGCGGCTGCACCTCGACCACGGCCTACATCACGATCCACAACATGGCCACCTGGATGCTGTCGCGCTGGGGGCAGGAAGCCCTGTGCGACGAGTGGGTGCCGGCCCTGGCGGCCGGCCAGAAGCTGGCCAGCTATTGCCTGACGGAACCGCAATCAGGCTCCGACGCGGCCTCCCTGCGCACCAAGGCAGTGAAAGAGGGCGATTTTTATGTTCTCGACGGCACGAAGGCCTTCATTTCCGGCGCGGGCCAGACGGACATGCTGATCGTCATGGCGCGCACGGGCGGCGAGGGCGCGGCCGGCATTTCCGCGTTTGCCGTGCCGGCGAATTTGCCCGGCATCGTGTATGGCAAGAAAGAAGAAAAGATGGGCTGGAACAGCCAGCCCACGCGCATCATCAGCTTCGACCAGGTGAAAGTGCCTGTTGGCAACTTGCTGGGCGCGGAAGGCGAAGGCTTTGCCATTGCCATGAAGGGCATCGATGGCGGACGCATCAATATCGCCGTGTGCTCGGTGGGCACGGCGCAGGCGGCCCTCACACGGGCGCAGACCTACATGAAGGAGCGCACGCAGTTCGGCCGCGAGCTGGCCCAGTTCCAGGCCCTGCAATTCAAGCTGGCCGACATGCTGACGGAGCTGGTGGCGGCGCGCCAGATGGTGCGCCTGGCTGCCTGGAAACTGGACCAGGATAGCCCGGACGCCACGGCATATTGCGCCATGGCAAAACGTTTCGCCACGGATGTGGGTTTCAATGTGGCCAACGATGCGTTGCAATTGCATGGCGGCTACGGCTATATCCGCGAGTATCCGCTCGAGCGCCACGTGCGCGACACGCGGGTGCACCAGATCCTGGAAGGGACGAATGAAATCATGCGCCTGATCGTCGCGCGAGCGATCTTGAAAGACGGCGCCACGGAGACCTTACGATGACCAGAGTGTATACCAATCTGCTGCTGGAACGCCGTGGCCATACGGCCCTGGTGACCCTCGACAACCCGCCCGCCCACACGTGGACCCTGGCCAGCCTGAATGCGCTGAGGGACCTGGTGGCCGACCTGAATCTTGATCCGGACGTGTATGCGCTCGTGATCACGGGCGGCGGCGCCAAGTTCTTCTCGGCCGGCGCCGATTTGAAAGTGTTTGCCGACGGCAACAAGGACACGGCGTTCGCCATGGCCGCCGCCTTTGGCGAGGCGTTCGAGGCGCTGTCCGCGTTTCGCGGCGTCAGCATCGCCGCCATCAATGGCTACGCCATGGGCGGCGGCCTGGAATGCGCGCTGGCGTGCGATATCCGCATTGCCGAGGAACACGCGCAGATGGCCTTGCCGGAAGCGTCCGTCGGCCTGCTGCCGTGCGCGGGCGGCACGCAGCACTTGCCGTGGCTGGTGGGCGAAGGCTGGGCCAAGCGCATGATTCTGTGCGGCGAGCGGGTCGATGCGGCCAAGGCCCTGGCCATCGGCCTCGTCGAGGAAGTCGTGCCAACCGGCAAGGCTGCCGCCACGGCGCTGGCCCTGGCCGCCAAGGTGGCCCGTCAAAGCCCCAGCAGCGTGACGGCGTGCAAGACCCTGATCCAGGGCGCGCGCAGCCATCCGCTGGTCGCTTCCTTGCCCGATGAACGCACCCTGTTCCTCGGCCTGTTCGATACGCAAGACCAGAAAGAAGGCGTGCAAGCGTTCCTGGAAAAACGTCCGGCGGAGTGGAAGAATGGTTGAGACCGTTAATATTGTTGAAACTGTGAAAATCGACGAGCGCGATTGTCCCGGCGGCATGAAGCTGGGCGTCATCACCCTCGATGCGCCAAAATCCTTGCACGCGCTGACCCTGGACATGATACGCGCCATCGATGGCGCCCTCGTGCACTGGGCCGGTGACGACGCCATCGCCTGCGTGGTACTGCAATCGTCGACCGACAAGGCCTTCTGCGCGGGCGGCGACGTGCGCAGCCTGCGTTCGGCCGTCGTCGAGCAAGCGGGTGTCGTGCCGAATCCGCAGGCGCTGGCCTTCTTTGCCGAGGAGTACCGGCTCGACCACCGCATCCACACGTATGCGAAGCCGCTGCTGGTGTGGGGCGGCGGCATCGTCATGGGCGGCGGCCTGGGGCTGATGGCGGGCGCCAGCCACCGCGTCGTGACGGAAGGCACGCGCATCGCCATGCCGGAAATCACGATTGGCTTGTTCCCGGACGTGGGCGGAAGCTGGTTCCTGGGCCGCATGCCGGGTCGCAGCGGCCTGTTCCTGGGGCTGACGGGGGCACCGCTGAACGCGGCTGACGCCTTGTTTGCGGGCCTGGGCGACTATTTCCTGCGCCAGGAAGAGCGGAACATGGTGCTGGACGCGCTGGCGCTGACGCAATGGCAAGCCAGCCCGCAGGCGAACAGCGAGCAGCTGGACCGCCTGCTGCGCGGCTTCTCGGCTCCTGCGTCCTTGCTGCCCGTGTCCGAAGTGCGCGCCAACTTCGACGCCATCGCCGCGCTGACGCAAGCGCCCACCTTGCCCGAAGTGGTGGCCGCCATCGCCGCGTATGACGGCGATTCGGCCTGGCTGCGAAAGGCGGCCCACTCGCTGCACAAGGGCGCGCCCAGTTCCGCCGCCCTGGTCTGGGCCATGCGTGTACGCACGCGTCACATGAGTTTGGCGCAAGTGTTCCAGCTGGAATTGATCGTTGCCGTGCAGTGCTGCGCCCATGCGGACTTCAGCGAAGGCGTGCGCGCCTTGCTGATCGACAAGGACAACGCGCCGCAGTGGCAGCCAGCCAGCCTGGCCGACGTCGGCGACGCGTATCTCAATGGGTATTTCACGGCGCCGTGGGATAGCCATCCTTTGCGCGACCTACATTAAAAGAACAACAGGAGACTTCAAAAATGCAACATATCGCTTTCATCGGCTTGGGCAACATGGGCGCGCCGATGGCCCGCAACCTGGTGGCCGCCGGCTTCCACGTATCCGTATTCGACCTGACGCCGGCGGCAGTGGCGTCGCTCGTCGAGGCGGGCGCCACGGCGGCCGCGTCCGCCAGCGCGGCCGTGCAGACGGCCGACGCCGTCATCACCATGTTGCCAGCCAACAAGCATGTGCAGGAGCTGTACCTGGCGGCGGGCGGCGTACTGGACTCGGCCAAGCCCGGCGCCCTGTTCATCGATTGCAGCACCATCGCCGCCGATGTGGCGCGGCAAGTGGCGCAGGCGGCCAGCGAGCGGGGCTTTACCATGATCGATGCGCCCGTCTCGGGCGGCACGGCGGGCGCGGCGGCCGGCACCCTGACCTTTATCGTCGGCGGCAGCGAAGCAGGCTTGCAGCAGGCGCGTCCCTTGCTGGAAAAGATGGGCAAGAACATCTTCCATGCGGGCGAGGCGGGCGCGGGCCAGGTGGCGAAGATTTGCAACAACATGCTGCTGGGCATCTTGATGGCGGGGACGGCCGAAGCGCTGAATCTTGGCGTGGCGCATGGCCTGGATCCGAAAGTGTTGTCCGACATCATGGCCAAGAGTTCGGGCCGCAACTGGACACTGGAAGTGTATAACCCGTGGCCCGGCGTCATGGATGGCACGCCCGCGTCGCGCAATTACACGGGCGGCTTTGGCACGGCGCTGATGCTGAAAGACCTGGGCCTGGCGCAGCAGTCGGCCCTGTCGGCGAACGCGCCCACGCCCTTGGGCGGGCTGGTGCGGCAGATGTACCAGATGCATGCGCAAGCCGGTTATGCGCAGCAGGATTTTTCCAGCATCGTGCAGATGTTGCAGCCGGGCTTGAATAAACCCGCGTGAGAAATTCTGGGCAAAAAAAAGCCCGCTGGTAAAAGCGGGCTAAATCCAATTCTTGGAAGAGTTGGAGGAGACAGATGCATTATGCTGCATCGCCACATATAACTCCAATTTATCTTTGGAATATCAATTATAGATTCCCATGATATCTCTTCCCGGTAGCCGCCTGGCGGCTACCGTTGCCGCAACTCAGACGGGTTTGCAGGCGATCTTCACCGTCGTTACATTCCCTTCGCCCATGGTGCCTTTTTCGGTACCTGGGGCCAGGTCGCACTGCAGACCCTTCGGCTGAACGGAGACGCTGACGGCATAGGTGTCGCCATAGTCGACTGGGCCGGCCATGGTAAACGTCGTGGTGTCCTTGGCCACCGTTGTTATTGTACTACCGTTAATCAGCACCAGGCCATCCACGGTCAGGCCGGAAATCGTGCCGCCCACGGTATATTTGTTTTGCAAGCAAGTAACAGCGGCGCTGATATTGATGTAATGACCAGCCGAGCCGGAACCGCCGCTGATGCTGCAAGTCATGTGGGCCGGTTGTTTGTTGAAGGTGATGTTGTAGTCGGTGCCATAGTCGATGCGCTTGATAAAAGTGAACGACGTTTTGCCCGCAGGAACCGGGAGGGTGTCGCTGCCATTTGCCAGGATCAGCCCTTCATTGGTCAAGCCAAAGATCGTTCCGCCGACCTCATACGAGGCCTTGCCGCCGCAAGCGGCCAGTCCCAGGGTCAGCAGCAGCGCGGCGAGTGGGCGCAAGCAGGATAACTTCATGTATTTCTCCAAAAAATAGGTGACGGATCGCAAGGATTACTGCGGCGTGCAGTCAAGTGTGGCCGCGGTCGTGGCGGCAGAGCCCATCGTGCCGACCGTATCGCTGGCGTCGGTACTCTTTGAACCCTGGAAGCGGCACGTCAGGCCCGTTGGCTGAGCCAGTATGGAAATACCGTACGGGGCGCCGTCAGCTACCGAAGTGAATGTGTAGGCGGTGGCGCCAGCCGACAGGGTGATGCCTTTGGGGCCCATCACCAGGCGCAAGCCATCGGCGCTCAGGCCTGTGATCGTGCCATTCAGCGGGTAGCTGTTGGTTGTGCAGCTCACCAAGGCCGTGTTCACGGAATAGCTCGATGCCTTGCCGGCGCCATTGGCGATGGTGCAAACGGCGCCCTTGGGCTGTTCCGCGATGGTAATATTGTAGCGGTCATCGTTCTTGACCAGCTTGGTGAAGACGACGGTGCCCTGGCCCACAGGAACCGGCAAGCGTTCCCCGTCATTCAGGAGAATCAGGCCATCCTTGGCCAGGCCGCTGACTGAGACTTGCAGATACAGGTTGCCGCCGCTGCCGCCGCAGGCTGCCAGGGTGACGGCGCAAGCCGCCGCCAGCATCGAGCGCAGGTACAAATTTTTCATACATTCTCCAAAACGAATTAAGTTGGGTAGCGCAACGCGGACGCTGGCGCCGCATTGGAATGGCGCCTATTTTAGTCTATCTGGCAAGCTGGATGACCTTGCCTTGTATCACCCTGTAACAATTTTTCGCCGGGAAGCGCTGGCCCGGCCCCATTTCACGGGGGCGCAGCCATGCCGGCGGCGTCGATCGGTGCGACAATAGACGCACCCTGCGCAGCGTGACGCAGCATCCCATTGTGAGTCCCATGTCCCTTGCCCCTGTAAAACCCGCCGTGCCGCCCAAGGCCATCCTGTTCGACCTCGACGATACCTTGTGGCCCATCGCGCCCGTGATCGCCGCCGCGGAAACCCTGCTGCACGACTGGCTGGCCACGCATGCGCCCAAGGTGGCGCGGCAGTTTTCCATCGAGGTGCTGCGCCAGCACCGCCTGGCCATGCTCAAGGAACAACCGCATTTCCATGGCAACCTGATCGAGTTGCGCCGCGCGGGCCTGCTGGCCGCCTTCGAGGCTGCCGGCGAGGATCCCGCCCTGGTCGACGGCGCTATCCTGCAATTCCTGGCCGCGCGCAACCGCGTCCAGCCCTATGACGACGTCTTGCCGGGCCTGGCCTGGATGCGCCAGCGCATGCTGGTCGGTTCGATCTCGAATGGCAATGCGGACCTTGACATTATCGGCCTGGCGCAGCATTTCAAGGTATCGATCGCCGCCAGCGATTTTGGCGTGGCCAAGCCCGACGCCAGCATCTTCCTGGCAGCTTGCGCCGCGCTGGACGTCGCGCCCCATGAAGCCGTGTATGTCGGCGACGACCTGTATTTCGACGTGACGGGAGCGCAGGGGGCGGGCATGCGCGCCGTCTGGATGAACCGCAAGGGCAGCGATGCGCACCTGGCCACCGGCGTGCAGCCCGACGCCATCTGCGCCAACTTTGATGAATTGTTGCTGTGGCTGCAAGGGCAACTGGAAGATTGATCGCCGCAGGCCGGGCGAACGTGCATAATAGGCGCTGTTGACGCACGTTCGGCCGCTTTCGTTGCCGCTTGCTTAACAAAATACTTGCCTAAATAAAACACCATGCAACTCGATACACGTGCCCAAACACTGCTGAAAGCCCTGGTCGAGCGATATATCGCCGACGGCCTGCCGGTCGGTTCGCGCGCCTTGTCGAAAATTTCCGGCCTGGACCTGTCGCCGGCCACGATCCGCAACATCATGGCCGACCTGGAAGAGCTCGGTTATGTGTCCAGTCCGCACACCTCGGCCGGACGCATCCCCACGCCGCGCGGCTACCGCATCTTTGTCGACACCTTGCTGACCGTGCGGCACCTGGACGAGCACTTGGTGGAATCGCGCATGCGCCTGCAGACGCCGCAACCGCAAAAAACCATCGCCAACGCGGCGCAGATGCTGTCGTCGCTGTCGCAATTTGCCGGCGTCGTGCTCAGTCCGCGCCGCGAATCCGTGTTCCAGCAAATCGAATTCCTGCGCCTGTCGGAAAAACGCATCCTGCTCGTCATCGTCGCGCCCGGCGGCGACGTGCAGAACCGTTTATTGCTGACGGAGGCCGACTATACGCCGGCGCAACTGGTGCAATCGGCCAATTACATCAACCAGAATTATGGCGGCCTGTCCTTCGACGCCGTGCGCGTGCGCCTGCAGGGCGAATTGCGCCAGTTGCGCGACGATATGGGCAGTTTGATGCAGGCGGCCGTGGAAGCGGGCAGCGAAGCGATGGCCGACCATAGCGATGACATGGTGATTTCCGGCGAGCGCAACTTGCTCAGCGTGAGCGATCTGTCGTCGAACATGCATTCGCTGCGCCAGATGTTCGACATGTTCGAGCAAAAAACGGGCTTGATGCAGTTGCTCGACGTGTCGAGCAAGGCGACGGGCGTGCAGATTTTTATCGGCGGCGAATCGAACCTGGTGCCGATGGATGAGATGAGCGTGGTGACGGCGCCGTATGAAGTCAACGGCAAGATCGTGGGAACGTTGGGAGTGATCGGGCCGACGCGCATGGCTTACGAGCGCGTCATCCCGATCGTCGATATCACGGCCAAGCTGCTGTCAAGCGCGCTGAGCCATCATTGATCATACTGCCTGGCGCGCCGGCCGTTCCCTTGCGGAAACGGCCGGCTTGGGTCAGGCTGTTTTGTGCGGGCAAGCCGTCTTGATGCAGTTGCCATAGATGGCCAAAGCGTGTTCGGCGATCTTGAAGCCGCGTTCTTCGGCGACCTTTTGCTGGCGCACTTCGATGTCTTCGTCGAAGAATTCTTCGACCCGGCCACAGTCGAGGCACACCAGATGGTCGTGGTGGGAGCCTTCGTTGAGCTCGAAAATCGCCTTGCCGGTTTCAAAATGGTTGCGATTGAGCAAGCCGGCCTGTTCGAATTGCGTGAGGACGCGGTAGACAGTTGCCAAGCCGACATCCATATTGTCGGCCAGCAGAATCTTGTAGACGTCTTCCGCGGTCAGGTGGCGTACCGGGCTACTCTGGAAGATATCGAGTATCTTCAGCCGTGGCAGGGTGGCTTTCAGGCCGCTTGCCTTGAGATCACTAGGATTGTTACTCATGTTTGTTGCTCGTATGTGGGTCAGGTGCTTTATCATATAGCGTTTTGTCGGGGAGTGCCAAAATATGCTTTTTTTTGGCGGGCCGGTCACTCCTGGCGTTTTGTTCATCCAATTGAGGTCATTTATGCGCGTAACACCGGCTGTATTGCCATCTCTCTGGCACCGTATTCCATTTCGAGCACCAGTCTTGGCAGGCATGGTCTGTGTCGCGCTGGCCATGTCCGGCTGCGCCAACCGTGGCATCCTGGGCGAAAAGCCGGCAGCTGCTCAAAAAGAAGGCAAGGAACTGGTTCCCGAACAGGGCGCACAAACGACCACCATTACGCCGCTGCAAAAATTCATGTGGTTTTTCTCGCCCTACCGTCCTGACATTCAACAAGGCAACTTTGTCTCCGAAGAGATGCTGGCCCAGTTGAAAGTGGGCATGACGCGCGACCAGGTGCGTTTCGTCCTCGGCACCTCGCTGCTGACTGATATCTTCCATGCCGACCGCTGGGATTATCCATTCCGCCTGGCACGGGGCAGTGGCGAAACCACCAGCAGCCGCGTGGTCGTGTACTTCGGCAAGGATGGCAAGGTTGAACGTTTCGAAGGCGGTAACTTGCCGACGGAGAAAGAATACATCGACCGCATCGCCGGTCCGTCGCCGTTCGCCAAGGTCGCCAAGGCCGACGCGCCAGCCGCCGCCGTGCCGTCGCCCGTGGCGCCGAGCGCCGTGCCCGTGCCGGCCGATGCCGCCCCTGCCATTCCTGTGAGCAAGCCGGAAGTGACGCCTGCACCTGCCGCCGAGCCTGCACCTGCACCTGCTGCCGAACCCACCAAATAAGTTGCTGTAAGAGAATAAAATGACTGAACTGAAAATTGCCATCGCTGGCGCCAGCGGCCGCATGGGCCATATCCTGATCGAAGCGGTCAGCAATGCGCCCGACGCCGTGCTGGCCGGCGCGCTCGACCGTGCCGGTTCGCCATCGATCGGACAGGATGCCGCCGCCTTCCTCGGCAAGCCGGCCGGCGTGCTGACGCAGTCCGACCTGGCGAAGGGCCTGGCGAACGCCGACTTCCTGATCGATTTCACGCGCCCCGAAGGCACTTTGCAGCACCTGGCGTATTGCGCCGAGCACGGCATCAAGATGATCATCGGCACCACCGGTTTCGATGACGCTGGCAAGGCCGCCATTGCCGCCGCCGCCGAAAAGACGGCCATCATGTTCGCGCCGAACATGAGCGTGGGCGTGAATGTCACCATGAAATTGCTGGAACTGGCCGCGAAAAGCTTGTCCGAAGGCTACGACATTGAAATTATCGAAGCCCATCACCGCTTCAAGGTCGATGCGCCGTCGGGCACGGCCCTGCAAATGGGTGAAGTGGTGGCCGGCGCCCTGGGACGCGACCTGAAGGAATGCGCCGTGTACGGCCGCGAAGGCGTGACGGGCGAACGCGACCCGTCGACCATCGGCTTTGCCACCATCCGCGGCGGCGATATCGTGGGCGACCATACGGTGTTGTTTGCCGGCATCGGCGAGCGCATCGAGATCAGCCACAAGTCGAGCAGCCGCGTCACCTACGCCCACGGCGCCCTGCGCGCCGCGCGTTTCCTGGCCGACAAGCCCACCGGCCTGTTCGACATGCAGGATGTGCTGTCGCTGAAGAACTGAGGAAGACCATGGCCACTGCCATCCTGAATGGAAAAGACATCACCGACGCAGCGAGCTTCCACGCGCAATGCGTGCAAGCCTTCGGTTTCCCCGAGTTTTACGGCAACAGCATGGATGCCTGGGTCGATTGCCTCAGCTACCTGCGCGACGACGAAAACATGACGCAATTCCGTTTGAAGCCGAACGAAGTGCTCGACATCGTGGTGCAGGACGCCGAAAGCATGAAGGCGCAAGTGCCTGATTTACTGGAAGAAATCACGTTTTGTATCGCCGGCATCAACGAGCGCTATGAAGATTACGGTGAAAAACCGGCGCTGAAACTGGTGCTGAAATAAGGCTGAAATAAGGCTGAATCAATAAAGAACGCCGGACAGTGTTGCCACTGCCCGGCGTTTTTCTTTAGACGACCTTGCGTTCGCGCAAGCCGTCGATCTGGCCGCCATCAAGGCCCAGCCATTGCTGCAACACCTCGTCCGTATGCTGCCCCAGCAGCGGCGGCGGCAAGCGGTACTGCACCGGCGAGCCCGACAGGCGCACGGGATTGGCCACCAGCGCCACCGTGCCCGCCGTCGGATGCGGCATCTCCACTTTCAAGCCGCGCGCCACCACTTGCGGGTCGGCAAAGACCTGGTCGATGCGGTTGACGGGGCCGCACGGCACGGCTTGCGCCTCGAAGGCGCTGATCCACTCGGCCGTCGTGCGCATGACCGTGGCCTGGCGCATCAGCGGAATCAGGATTGCGCGGTGCGCCACGCGCTGCGGATTGGTGGCGAAACGTTCGTCCTGCGCCCATTCCGGGTGGCCGGCGACGGCGCAAAAGCGCGAGAATTGCCCATCGTTGCCGATCGCCAGAATCATGTCGCCGTCGGCCGTGGGGAAGTCTTGATATGGAACAATGTTCGGATGCGCATTGCCCATGCGCTGGGGCACCTTGCCGCCGCACAGGTAATTGGCGGCCTGGTTGCCCAGCGCGGCCACTTGCACGTCGAGCAGGGCCAGGTCGATATGCTGGCCCAGGCCCGAGCGTTCCCGTTCGGCCAGCGCCGCCTGCACGGCGATGGTGGCGTACAAGCCCGTCAGGATGTCCGTCTGCGCCACGCCCACTTTTTGCGGCCCGGCGCCCGGCTGGCCGTCGGGCACGCCCGTGATGCTCATCAAGCCGCCCATGCCCTGGATCAAAAAGTCATAGCCGGCGCGCGCCGCGTACGGCCCATCCTGGCCGAAGCCGGTAATCGAGCAATACACGAGGCGCGGGTTGAGTTCCAGCAAGCTGGCCGCATCGAGGCCGTATTGCTTCAAGCCATCCAGCTTGAAATTTTCCAGCAGCACGTCCGCCTCGGCGGCCAGCCGGCGCACCAGGGCTTGCCCTTCCGGGGCGGCCAGGTCGATGCACAGGGAACGCTTGTTGCGGTTGGCGCACTGGAAGTAGGCGGCCTCGGCGGTGTCGCGGCCATCCTCGTCTTTCAGATACGGCGGCCCCCAGGAGCGCGTGTCGTCGCCGCGGCCCGGCTGTTCAACCTTGACGACGTCGGCGCCCAGGTCGGCCAGCATTTGCCCGGCCCACGGGCCGGCCAGCACGCGCGACAGGTCGAGCACGCGCAAGCCGGTCAGCGGTGCGGGCCGCAGGGTGGAAGCCAAGGCGTCCATTAGTTGAACGCGGCGATGCCGGTGATGGCGCGGCCGATGATCAGCGCGTGCACATCGTGCGTGCCTTCGTAGGTGTTGACCACTTCCAGGTTGACCAGGTGGCGGATGACGCCGAACTCGTCGGAAATGCCGTTGCCGCCCATCATGTCGCGCGCCACGCGGGCAATGTCCAGCGCCTTGCCGCAGCTGTTGCGTTTCATGATGGACGTGATTTCCACGGCCGGCGAGCCTTCATCCTTCATGCGGCCGAGGCGCAAGCAGCCTTGCAAGCCCATGGTGATTTCCGTCAACATGTCGGCCAGTTTCTTTTGCACCAGTTGATTTGCAGCAAGAGGGCGGCCGAATTGCTGGCGGTCCATCGTGTACTGGCGTGCTTTCAGGTAGCAGTCTTCTGCCGCGCCCAGTGCGCCCCAGGCGATGCCGTAGCGGGCGCTGTTCAGGCAAGTGAACGGGCCTTTCAAGCCGCGCACGTCCGGGAAGGCGTTTTCTTCCGGGCAAAATACTTCATCCATGACGATTTCGCCGGTGATGCTGGTGCGCAAGCCGACCTTGCCGTGGATTTCCGGCGCCGACAGGCCTTTCCAGCCTTTTTCCAGCACGAAGCCGCGGATCGCGCCTTCATCATCCTTGGCCCAGACGACGAACACGTCGGCAATCGGGCTGTTGGTGATCCACATCTTGGCGCCGGAGAGACTATAGCCGCCCGGTACCTTGCGCGCGCGCGTGACCATGCTGCCAGGGTCGGAGCCGTGGTTCGGTTCCGTCAGGCCAAAGCAGCCGATGTATTCGCCGGTCGCCAGTTTCGGCAGGTATTTCTGTTTGGTTTCTTCGTTGCCGAAAGCGTTGATCGGCACCATCACCAGCGACGATTGCACGCTCATCATTGAGCGGTAGCCCGAATCGACGCGCTCGACTTCGCGCGCGGCCAGGCCGTAGCAGACATAGTTCAGGCCGGCGCCGCCGTATTCCTCGGGAATGGTCGTGCCCAGCAAGCCCAGTTCTCCCATTTCGCGGAAGATGGCCGCGTCCGTGCGGCCATGGCGGAACGATTCGAGCACGCGCGGCACCAGGCTGCCCTGGCAATAGTCGCGGGCCGCTTCCAGCACGGCGCGTTCGTCGCCCGTCAGTTGTTCTTCCAGCAGCAGGGGGGAATTCCAGTCGAATACGGTTTTGCTCATGACAGGCCTCGCAGGTGAGCGCCGGTGATCGGCGCAAGATTGAATATGGCTCATGGTAGGTTTTTGCCTAGCCTTGCGCAAACGATTTTTTCGCACCCAGACATGCGTGCTACGCATATCTTGCGGCATACTGGCGTTCTTTTACCGGCCGGATATTCCCATGTCACGCAAAATCCCCATGCTGCAAGCGCTGAACTGCTTCGAGGCGGCCGCGCGCCACCAGAGCTACACGCATGCGGCGCGCGAACTGTCGCTGACGCAAAGCGCCGTGTCGCGCCAGATTTCGTCCCTGGAAACTTTTCTTGGGGTGCAACTGTTCCAGCGCACGCGCCATGGCGTGCTGCTGACCAGTGCCGGCGCCGCGTATGCACGGCAGATCGCCGCCCGCCTCGATGGCTTGGAGCGCGACACGCTCGACACCATGGCGCGCCAGGGCGGCGGCGGGGCCTTGCAGCTCGCTTCCGTGCCCACGTTTGCCACGCGCTGGCTGATGCCGCGGCTGTCTTCGCTGGCAGGCTTGCATCCGGACATCGTCGTGCATATCGACGCCTATACAAAACCGTTCATGTTTGCCGATACGGAATACGACGGCGCCCTGTACGCGGGCACGCCCGAGCAGCTGGCGCGCTGGCCCGGCACGCGCGCCACCTTGCTCATGCACGAAGAAATCGTGCCCGTCGCCAGCCCCCGCCTGCTGGCGGCGCGCAGTCAGTGGCAGCCGCAGGATTTATTGGAATTGACCTTGTTGCAACAAAGTACGCGCCCGGGCGCCTGGCGCCAGTGGTTTGACGCCATGCAGGTCGAGGGCGAGGGGCGCGACGGGGCGCACTACGGCGCCCGCTACGAACTGTTTTCCATGCTGGCCATGGCGGCCGTGCAAGGGCAGGGCGTGGTCTTGCTGCCACGCATGCTGGTCGAAGCGGAACTGGCGCGTGGCGAATTGCAGATCGCATGCGAGCGCCCACTGCGCGGTCAGCGCGCGTATTACCTGATCACGCCTGAAACGGCGCATGAAAAGACGGCCTTGCAGCAGTTCCGGCTATGGCTGCAGGGCGAAGCGGCCTGAGGCAATTCAAACCACCTTGGCCGTATCGAAATGGGGATTGTCGATCAGGCCGATCTGGTTGCCGAACGGGTCGAGCAATTCCACCGTGCGGATGCCGTCGCCCACGTCCGTGATCGGGTGGTGCAGGGTGCCGCCCAGCGCAACGATGCGCTCGACTTCCTGTTCGATGCCGTCCACGCCCCAATACGTCACGCTGCCCTGCGTGCCCGCTTCGCCGCCCGGCAGCAAGCCCAGCTCGAAGCCGCCGATGGCAAAGCCGACATAGAACGGCTGGTCGAAATAGGGCGCCGTGCTGAAAACCTGGCTGTACCAGGCCTTGGCTTTGTCCAGGTCGGGGACGGGATAGGTGACGGTGCGCAAGCCCTTGATCATGTTCTGCTCCTGTTGGTTGAAATGCATGACGCCATGATGCCACCGGCGCGCGCCGCGCGATTGGAAAAATGGAAGGTGGTCATGCACGCCGGCCCGTCAGCCACGCCTCGGGCGAGCTGCGGGTGAAATCCTGGAAGTCGTGGATCAGGTGCGACTGGTCGAAATAACCATATTGCAAGGCCACTTGCGCCCAGTCCGGCTGTCCCGCCAGGCTTGTCAGGCCCTGGCTGGCGGCGCGAAAACGGCAGATGCGGGCAAACAGCTTCGGGCTGATGCCGACTTGCTGGCGAAATTGCAGCGCCAGGTGCTGGCGCGATACGCCCAGTTGCTGCGCCAGGCCCTCCACGCGCACCTGGCCGGATGCGCGCTCGATGGCCGCGATGGCATGTTCGGCCGCGCCGGCCTGGCGCCGTGGCGGCGCGGTGCGCAGGCGCAGCAGCAGATAATCTTGCAAAATAGAAATTCTTTGCGCATTGGACAAGGACTCGCTCCACAGCGCGTCAGCCAGGCGCGCCGCCAGCTCGCGGCCCCACAGTTGCTGCAAGCCCGTGCGGCCATCGCTGAGTTCGCACAACGGCAGCTGGAAAAAGCGTGCGGCCGCGCCCGGCTTGAAGCGGGCCGCCACCGTCTGCACGAGACCCTGGCTGAGGACGGCAATCGGCGCCGTCATCATGCCTACGGCAAAGCTGGCGTCCTGCTGGTCCTGGCACAGGATGTCGATGCAATTGTCTGGCAAGACCTGGTGCGTCAGGGGCGTGGCGCCCGTTTGCACGCGACACGTCCAGACGCAGTCCAGCCATGGCCACAGGGCGGGGATGGGCGGATATTCCTGGTAGACGATCATGGTCGGCGTTGATGCAAAGAACAAGATTGTGGCATATGTATTGTTGCATACGGCATAGCATAATTGTGCGCCGGCCGAAATATGCGAGACCGGGCCGCCGGCGCGCCGCGCTATCGGGCGGCGACAACCAGTATAATGCTCGGTTCATATCCACTATTGGCCGCACATCATGCAAGATAAATATAGTCCCGCCGACGTCGAACAAGCCGCCCAATCGCACTGGAAGGCGATCGACGCCTATAAAGCCGTCGAACACGACCCGCGTTTCCCAAAAGGCAAGTATTTTGCCTGCTCGATGCTGCCTTACCCTTCGGGCAAGCTGCACATGGGTCACGTGCGCAACTATACGATCAATGACGTGATGTACCGCTACCTGCGCATGAATGGCTACAACGTGCTCATGCCGATGGGCTGGGATGCGTTCGGCATGCCGGCGGAAAACGCGGCCATGGCCAACAACGTGCCGCCCGCGCAATGGACGTATTCGAACATCGCCCACATGAAGCAGCAGATGGAATCGATGGGCCTGGCCATCGACTGGTCGCGCGAAATGACCGCCTGCAAGCCTGAATACTACAAATGGAACCAGTGGATGTTCCTGAAGATGCTGGAAAAAGGCATCATCTACAAGAAAACCGGTACCGTGAACTGGGACCCGATCGACCAGACCGTGCTGGCCAACGAACAAGTCGTCGATGGCCGCGGCTGGCGTTCGGGCGCGCTGATCGAAAAGCGCGAAATCCCCATGTACTACGCGCGCATCACCGATTACGCGGAAGAGTTGCTGGCATATGTGGATGACAAGCTGCCGGGCTGGCCCGAGCGCGTGCGCACCATGCAGACCAACTGGATCGGCAAGTCGACGGGCGTGCGCTTCGCCTTCCCGCATGACATCAAGGACGCGAATGGCGCCCTGATCGGCGACGGCAAGCTGTATGTGTTTACCACCCGTCCGGACACCGTCATGGGCGTGACCTTCTGCGCCGTGGCCGCCGAGCACCCGCTGGCCATCCACGCTGCGCAAAGCAATCCTGCGCTGGCCGCCTTCAACGCCGAATGCAAGCTCGGTTCCGTGATCGAAGCGGACATGGCAACGATGGAGAAGAAGGGCATGCCGACCGGCCTGTTCGTCACCCATCCGCTGACGGGCGCGCAAGTGGAAGTCTGGGTCGGCAACTACGTGCTGATCACCTACGGCGATGGCGCCGTGATGGGTGTGCCGGCGCACGACGAACGCGATTTCGGCTTTGCCAAGAAATACGACCTGCCGATCAAGCAAGTCATCGAAGTCAAGGGCCAGGAATTCTCGACGGACGCCTGGCAGGAATCGTATGGCAGCAAGGACGGCGTTTGCGTCGCTTCCGGCAAATACGACGGCCTGCATTTCGCGTCCGCCGTCGATGCGGTGGCCGCCGACTTGGCCGAACTGGGCCTGGGTGAAAAGAAAACCACGTTCCGCCTGCGCGACTGGGGCATTTCGCGTCAGCGCTACTGGGGTACGCCGATCCCGATGATCCATTGCGCCGATTGCGGCGTGGTGCCGGTGCCGGAAAAAGACTTGCCGGTGGTGCTGCCGGAAGACTGCGTGCCGGACGGCACGGGCAATCCGCTGAACAAATACGAAGCCTTCCTGCAGTGCGACTGCCCGCAGTGCGGCAAGCCGGCGCGCCGCGAGACGGACACCATGGATACCTTCGTCGATTCGTCGTGGTATTACATGCGCTATACCTCGCCAGGCTCGAACGACGCGATGGTCGACGCGCGCAACGATTACTGGATGCCGATGGACCAGTACATCGGCGGCATCGAACACGCCGTCATGCACTTGCTGTACGCGCGCTTCTGGACCAAGATCATGCGCGACTTCGGCCTGGTCAAGTTCGACGAGCCATTCGTCAACCTGCTGACGCAAGGCATGGTGCTCAACGAAACATATTATCGCAAGGACGCGGTGGGCAAGACCACCTGGTTCAACCCGGACGACGTGCGCCTGTCGCTCGATGACAAGGGCCGTCCGCAAAGCGCCGTCCTGGTGGCCGACGGCCAGCCGGTAGAAATCGGCGGCACGGAAAAAATGTCGAAGTCGAAGAACAACGGCATCGACCCGCAAGCGCAGATCGAGCAGTACGGCGCCGACACGGCCCGCCTGTTCACCATGTTCGCTTCGCCGCCGGAACAGACGCTGGAATGGTCGGGCAGCGGCGTCGAAGGCGCGAACCGCTTCCTGCGCCGCGTGTGGAACTTCGGCTACGCCCAGTCGGCGACGATTCAAGCCGCGCTGGCCGGCGGCGCCGCACCGGCCACGGGCGACGCGCAGAAAAACCTGCGCCGCGAATTGCACAAGCTGCTGCAGCAAGCCGATTACGACTTGAAGCGCATCCAGTACAACACCGTGGTATCGGCCTGCATGAAGATGCTCAACACGCTGGAATCGGCCAAGCTGGACGATAGCGCGCAGTCGAAGGCGCTGATCGCCGAAGGCTTCTCCATCTTCCTGCGCCTGCTCAACCCCGTCGCGCCGCACATCACCCACGTGCTGTGGCAGGAACTGGGCTACGCGGGCGTGCACGGCGACCTGCTCAACGTCGCCTGGCCGCAAGTCGACCCGGCTGCATTGGAGCAGTCCGAGATCGAGATGATGATCCAGGTGAACGGCAAGCTGCGCGGCTCGATCACCGTGTCCAAGGATGCGGACAAGGCCAGCATCGAAGCGGCTGCGCTGGCGTGCGAAAGTGTGCAGAAGTACGTCGAGACCACGCCGAAGAAGATCATCGTCGTGCCAGGCAAGTTAATCAGCATCGTGGTGTAATCATGACGACTTCCTCTTCCGTATCGCTGTTGGGCCGCCGCGCCGTGCTGGCCTTGGGCCTGACTGTTTTGCTGTCGGCCTGCGGCTTCCATTTGCGCGGTTCGAACGGCAGTTTCATGCTGCCGTTCGCGACGATGTACATCGGCTTGCCCGACACGTCGCCGCTGGCGATCGGCCTGAAGCGCTATATCCGCGCCATTGGCAGCACGGAAGTGGTCAACACCAGGGATGGCGCCGACGCCGTCCTTGAAGTGCTCAGCGACCCGGAGAGGAATCAGACCAAGACCATTTTGTCGCTGAACAAAAATGGCCGGGTACAAGAGTATCAACTCGGCTACTCGATCAATTTCCGCGTGGTGGACAAGGCCGGCAACCAGTTGCTGGCGCCGACGACCATCAGCCTGGTGCGTCCGATCACCTTCGACGACTCGCAGGTACTGGCCAAGGAAACGGAAGAAGCGGCGCTGTACCGCGACATGCGCAATGACCTGGTGCAGCAGATCATGCGCCGCCTGGCCGCCATCAAGCCGGTGCTGCCGGCCATGTCGGTGGCGCCAGTGGCGCCCGTGACGCCGGTTGCGCCGGCAGCCCCGCAGCAGTAACGGGGACGCCATGCAATTGCGGATAGACGCGCTCGATGGGCATGTGGCCAAGCCGCTGGCGCAGCTGTATGTGATCACCAGCGACGAACACCTGCTGGCGCTGGAAGCGGCCGACAAGATCCGCCGCGCGGCGCGTGCGCAGGGATACTCCGAGCGCGACGTGCTGACGGTGGAGCGCAGCTTCAAGTGGGGCGAGCTGCTGGCGGCGAACCAGGAGCTGTCGCTATTCGGTGACAAGAAAATGATCGAGTTGCGCATCCCCACCGGCAAGCCGGGCAAGGATGGCGGCGCGGCGCTGCAAAGCTACGCGAAAAACCTCAGTCCCGACAACCTGACCCTGATTACCTTGCCCAAGCTGGATTGGGCCACGCAGAAGGCGGCCTGGGTCGCCAGCCTGCAGCAGGCGGCCGTGTATATCGACATTCCGAATGTGGAACGGGCGCAGTTGCCGGCGTGGATAGGCCAGCGCCTGGCCGCGCAGGGACAAAGCGCCGAACGGGCCAGCATCGACTTCATCGCCGAACGGGTGGAAGGTAACTTGCTGGCGGCGCACCAGGAAATCCAGAAACTGGGCTTGCTGCATGCCGTGGGCAAGCTGACGTATGAACAAGTGCAGGACGCGGTGTTGAACGTGGCCCGCTATGATGTCTTCAAGCTGTCCGAAGCCATGCTGGCCGGCGATCCGGCGCGCCTGGTGCGCATGCTCGAGGGCTTGAAAGGCGAGGGCGAGGCGCTGCCGCTGGTCTTGTGGGCCGTCTCCGAAGAAATCCGCACGCTGTTAAAATTGAAGGCGGGCATGGCGCAAGGGCGTCCATTGGGCGCGCTGCTGAAGGAATACCGCATCTGGGGGCCGCGCGAGCGGATGATGGAACCGGCCCTGCGGCGCATTTCGCTACCCGTGCTGGAAGCGGCGCTGCAGCAGGCGGCGCAGGTGGACAAGATGATCAAGGGCTTGCGCGCCAAGGGCTACGCGGGCGATGCCTGGGATGCCATGCTGCAGTTGGGCCTGAAGATCGCCCGAGGCTAGTTTTTTACTATATGGATACGAGCATGGACATCACAGAATATATGCAGGACGTGGGCACGCGCGCACGCGCCGCCTCGCGCGCCATGGCGCGTGCCGACAGCGCCACGCGTAACCGCGCCTTGAGCCTGATTGCCGCCGCCATCGTGCGCGATGCCGACCTGCTGCGCGCGGCGAACCAGCGCGACCTCGATGCGGCCGCTGCCGCCGGCCTGGCGCCGGCCATGCTTGACCGCCTGACGCTATCCGACGCTGCCATTGCCACCATGGTCGAAGGCTTGACGCAGATCGTGTCGCTGGCCGATCCGATCGGCGAAATCTCGAACATGAAGTTCCGCCCGACGGGCATCCAGGTGGGGCAGATGCGCGTGCCGCTGGGCGTCATCGGCATCATCTATGAAGCGCGTCCGAACGTGACGGTGGATGCCGCCGGCCTGTGCATCAAGAGCGGCAACGCGACGATCTTGCGCGGCGGCTCGGAAGCGATTCACTGCAACCGCGCGCTGGCCAAGCTGGTGGCCGAGGGCTTGCAGGGAGCCGGCTTGCCGGCCGATGCCGTGCAAGTCATCGACACCACCGACCGCGCCGCCGTCGGTGCCCTGATCACCATGCCGCAGTACGTGGACGTCATCGTGCCGCGCGGCGGCAAGGGCCTGATCGCGCGCCTGATGGACGAGGCCACCGTGCCGATGATCAAGCACCTCGATGGCATTTGTCACGTCTATATCGACGCCAAGGCCGATATCAGGAAGGCGATCGATATCGGCTTCAACGCGAAGTGCCACCGCTACGGCACCTGCAACACCATGGAAACGCTGCTGGTGTCGCGCGCCGTCGCCGCGACCGTGCTGCCGCAGCTGGCCGAACTGTACCTGACCAAGCAGGTGGAACTGCGCGCCGATCCGGAAAGCCATGCGATCCTGGCCGCCGCTGCCTATCCTCACCTGGTGGCCGCCACAGAGGAAGACTGGCGCACCGAATACCTGGCGGCGATCCTGTCGGTGAAGGTCGTCGACGGCATCGACGAAGCGATGGACCACATCAACCAGTATTCATCGAAGCACACGGAATCGATCATCACGGAAGACTACAGCGATGCGCTGCGCTTCCTGCGCGAAGTCGATTCCGCCTCGGTGATGGTGAACGCGTCGACGCGTTTTGCCGACGGTTTTGAATATGGCCTGGGCGCCGAGATCGGCATCTCGAACGACAAGCTGCATGCGCGCGGCCCGGTGGGACTGGAAGGCCTGACCTCGCTCAAGTACGTGGTCTTTGGCCACGGCGAAGTACGCAAATAGTCTCTTTCGCGGGCTGCCCACAAGGCGGCCCGTGCTCTCGTTTCTCTCCACTTCTGACACTGGGAACCCCATGCTCTTTCTCTGGACCAAAGCCTTCCACATCATCTTCGTCATGTCCTGGTTTGCCGGCCTGTTTTATTTGCCGCGCATCTTCGTGAACCTGGCGATGGAGACGGAAACGGTGGCCACCGAGCGCCTGTTGCTGATGGCGCGCAAGCTGTACCGCTTCATGTCCCTGCTGGCGCTGCCGGCCATGGTGCTGGGGTTGGCGTTGATGTGGATGCTGTACGGCGGGGGCGAAGGCCGCATGAAGATGCCGGGCTGGATGCACGCCAAGCTGACGTTCGTGGTGCTGCTGCTCGGCTATCACCACGCTTGCGGCGCCATCCTGCGCAAGTTTGAAAAAGGTCTCAACAAGCGCAGCCACACCTGGTTCCGCTGGTTTAATGAAGTGCCGGTGGTGATGCTGCTGGCCGTCGTCGTGCTGGTCGTGGTCAAGCCTTTCTAAGGGAGTCGAGATGAGTGCAAGTCAGAACAAAGTCGTGCAGTATTTCTTCGCGCCCCACTCTCCATGGACTTACCTGGGGCACGCACGCCTGATGGCCATCGCCGCGAAGACGGGCGCACAGATCGACGTGCGACCCTTCGACCTGGGCAAGGTTTTCAGCGTCTCGGGCGGCCTGCCGCTGGCCAAGCGTGCACCGCAGCGCCAGGCGTATCGCCTGGCCGAACTGGGGCGCTGGTCGGCCTTTTTGCAAGTTCCCCTGACCTTGCAGCCCAAGTTTTTTCCCGTGTCGCCGGAAGCGTCGGCCAAGCTGATCATCGCCACGCGCCTGGCGCACGGCGTGGAGGCGTCGCTGAACCTGGCGCACGCCATCATGCGCGGCTTGTGGGCGGAAGAGCGCAACATCGGCGACGAGGAAACACTGGTGCAGATCGCGCTCGACGCCGGTTTCGATGGCCGCCAGTTGCTGAAAACGTCGGAAACGGCCAGCGTGCAGGCCGAATACGACGCCAACACGGAGGCAGCGACCGCCGCTTCCGTGTTCGGCTCGCCGTGGTACATCGTCGATGGCGAAGGGTACTGGGGCCAGGACCGCCTCGATTTTGTCGAACGGGCGCTGGCAGGGTAGTCAAGCAAAAGCAGTTTTTTTAAACGTAGTAAGCAGCGCCTGTAATTTAGCGGGCGTTCAACACAATGGAATAAGGGTACACCAACCATGGCTTCATATTTTTGCCCATGCCCGCGCGGTATGGAAGCGGCGCTGGCCGAGGAACTGGGCGAGATCGCCCACGATAGTTCGACCATGAAGGTCCACAACCAGGTGCCGGGCGGCGTACACTGCTCGGGCGACCTGCTGGACTCCTATCGCATCAACCTGCATTCGCGCATCGCTTCGCGCGTGCTGATGCGCATGGCCCATTCCGGCTACAAGACGGAAAACGATATTTATGACCTGACCCTGGCGCAATCCTGGGAAGACTGGTTCGGCGTGCACCACACGATCCGCGTCGACGTCACGGCCGTCAAATCGCCGCTGCGCAGCCTGGAGTTCACGACCCTGAAAATCAAGGATGCGATCTGCGACCGCTTCCGCGACCAGTTCAACGAGCGTCCGTCGGTCAACACCAAGACGCCGGACATGCGCATCGTCGGCTTCCTCGACGCGCATACGTTTACCGTGTACCTCGACACCTCGGGCGAAGCCCTGTTCAAGCGCGGCTGGCGCGAAGAGACGGGCGACGCGCCGCTGCGCGAAAACCTGGCCGCCGGCCTGCTGCGCGTGTCGGGCTGGAAGCCTGGCATGGTGCTGTTCGACCCGATGTGCGGTTCCGGCACCATCCTGGCCGAAGCGGCGCAGATGCTGCAGGGGATTCCGCCGGGCGCCTCGCGCCAGTTCGCGTTTGAAAACTTCCATGACTTCGATCCGGCGCCGTGGAATGCCATGAAAAACGCCATCAAGGTCAATCCGCTGCCCGCCGAGCCGACCATTTTCGGCAGCGACATCTCGGGCGACATGGTCGCCATGACACGCCATAACCTGCGTTGCGCCGGTGTGCGCTTCGACGTGCCCTTGAAACAGATCGAGGCGCAGGAAGTCAAGCCGCCAAGCGACGTGCCGGGCATCATGCTGACCAACCCGCCGTACGGCGAGCGTATCGGTGTGCGCGGCGACAGCACCATCCCGGAAGACGAACTGTCGACGTCATTCTATTCGGCCATGGGCACGACCCTGAAGCAGCGTTTCGCCGGCTGGACCGTGTTCCTGTTCACGGCCGACCTGGGCCTGCCCAAGCTGCTGCGTTTGAAGGAAGCACGCAAGACGCCATTCTTCAACGGCGCGCTGGAATGCCGTCTGTTCCGCTTTGATATGGTCGCCGGCTACAACCGTAGAGAAGAAGCCAAACCGAAAAACATCTGATTAAACCTACTGCGCGTTGCCACTTGCGGCTTGCGATGCTCACCGTACTTTTGTACGGTTGCGCTTCTCGGCCACAATTGGCGGCCGCTCGCTACGGTTTTCTCAGGTGTTTTACGCGCTAAAAAATGCAGTATCACGCGCGCGGACCGTAACCGGTCCGCGCGCCACTTTGGATCCGCCATGTTTCCCACCCCTCCGGCCGATGTGCCGCCCGACCCGGTTACCCCCGTTCCTCCTCCCACGCCGAGCCACATGGCGCCGCTGAGCCGCGGTGCGCTGGCGATGATGCTGGCCGGGCTGTCGATGCTGGGGCCCCTGTCGATCGACACGTACCTGCCCGCGTTTGGCGCGATCCAGGGTTCGCTGCAAGCGTCGCCGCTGGAAGTACAGCAGTCGCTGACGTTCTACATGCTGGCCTTTGCCGGCATGGTGCTGTGGCATGGCGCGATCTCGGATACTTTTGGCCGGCGCAACGTCATTCTTGTGTCACTGCTGATGTTTGCCATCGGCTCGCTCGGCTGCGCTTCCGCGCACACGGTGCACTACCTGTGGTTCTTCCGCATCATGCAGGGCGTCTCGGCCGGCGCCGGCGTGGTGATCAGCCGCGCCATCATCCGCGACCTGTATGCCGATGCGGCGGCGGCGCGGCTGCTGTCGCTGGTGACGATGATCTTTTCCATCGCCCCGGCGGTGGCGCCGATTCTCGGTGGCTGGATCGTCATCTGGTTCGACTGGCGCTCGATCTTCCTGTTCCTCGCCTTTTACACGCTGGTGCTGCTGGCGTTCTGCTACTGGCGCCTGCCCGAGACCCTGCCGATGGAAAAGCGCCAGCCGTTCAATCCCCGCTTCCTCGCCTCGAGCTATGGCCAGATCCTGCGCTCGCCCCTGTTCCACATCAAGGCTGGCATCGTCGCCCTCAATTTCGCGGGCCTGTTCCTGTTCATCACGGCCGCGCCGGAAATGCTGCCCAAGCAGCTGGGCCTGGGGCCATCGCAATTCGGCTGGCTGTTCATTCCCTGCGTGAGCGGCATCTTCATGGGCGCCGCGGCGGCCAACCGCATCGCCGGCAAGGTGACGTTCGCGCGCCAGATCGGCATCGGCTTTGCTTTTCTGCTGTGCGCCGCCAGCGTCAATGTCGTGTATCACCTGTTCCTGCCGCCCTCCTTGCCCTGGTCGGTGCTGCCGCTGTTCTTCTACACCTTCGGCATGTCGCTGGTGGGGCCGGGCGCGACCCTGCTGGCGCTCGATCTGTTCCCGCATATCCGCGGCACGGTGGCTTCGTGTCAGTCGTTTGCCAGCACCTTGCTGGGCGCCGTGGTGGCCGGCGTGATCTCGCCGCTGCTGTCCGGTTCCGTGCTGTGGCTGGCCTCGGGCCAGTTGGCGTTTACGGGCCTGGCGCTGGCGCTGTGGCTGATATCGCGGCGCTTTCGTCACCGTTTGCTGGGTTCCTTCAAGGCATAAGTTTCCACTGCAGAACGCTAGATTTATTTCAACTTAATTTTCTATATTGCAAGTAATATTCGGCGCTTATGATAAGATGACTTCTTTTCCCGGCATCCTCTCAGGCGACATTTTTTGGGTTACAGGAGTAGAGGATTCCTCTGACGTGGCCGCGCTTCGCTGCTAAGCGCTCATCCTTTTCGAACCGGCAATGCCTGATACGATGCATCAATCTGATCAAGATATTCGCAATCGCCTGCTGATTGCCCGCCTGCCGGCCATGCCGCAGATACTCATCAAGCTGATCGCCCACCTGCAGGCCGACGATGCCGGCATGCCGGAGCTGGCCGCCCTGATCGCCAAGGATGCGGGCATGACCAGCAAGATACTCGGCGTGGCCAACAGCTCGGCCTACCATCGCCAGGGCAAGGTCGTCAGCCTGGAGCAATCGCTCGTGTCGCTGGGTACGGACATGATCAAGACCCTGGTCATCAGCGAATCCGTCTTTCAGACCTTCAACAGCTTTCCCCATTCCGGCAGCACGGATTTGCGCGCCTTCTGGAAAAGTTCGCTGTCGGCCGCCGTCATGGCGCGCGCGCTGGCCAAGGCCATGGCCTATCCGCACGTCGAGGAAGCGTATCTGGCCGGCTTGCTGCACAACGTGGGCCGCCTGGCCTTGCTGGCCACGGCGCCGAAGGAATACGCGTTCAATTTCACGGCGCGCGACGATGCCGCCCTGTGCGCGGTGGAGCAGCGCACCTTGCAGATTACGCATGCTGAAGCGGGCGCCTGGCTGATCGAGCGCTGGCATCTCGATTCCTTCCTGGCCGACAGCGTGCTGTATCACCACGAACCGCTGGCGCGCCTGGAAGCGAGCCATCCCCTGATTCGCATCGTGCGCCTGGCGCACCTGCTGTGCTGCCATGCCGATGATGCGGAATCGATCACGCAGGCGGCAAGCCTGTGCGCGCTGGATGTCGACGTACTGCAAGACCTGGCCGGCAGCGTCGCGCGCCAGGTGGCGCAGGCCGCGCAGCACCTGGGCATCGACCTGGCCGGTGCGGATGATATCGCCACGCCACCCGCGTATGCGCCGCCATCCGTCGATCCGGTGCAGCAGCGCCTGTCCGATGAAGTGCGCAATATGGTGCTGGTGTCCGAAGTGGGCCAGACCTTCGCCCGCCAGCAGGGAGAAAGCAGCCTGCTCGAAGCCATCACGCGCTCGGCGCGCATCCTGTTCGATTTCGACACGGCCGTCATCCTGCTGCAAAACCCCACCGGCCATGCGCTCGTCGGCGTTGCGGCGGGCGAACATCAGCAGCGTCTGGCCGGCTTCTCGATCCCGCTGGCCAAGGGCGGGCTCCTGGCCGCTTCGGCGCTGGAGTGCCAACTGGCGTTCCTGAAGCGCGACATGCCGGCGCTGGGCATCGTCGAAGAGCAGTTGTTCCGCATTCTCGGTACCGACAGCCTGGTTTGCGTGCCGCTCGTGGCGGGCCAGCGCAGCCTGGGTGTGCTGATCGGCGGCGTGGCGGCGTGGCAGATTCCCGCCTGCCAGAAGCGTGAGGGTTTTCTGCGCGCGTATGCCAACCAGGCCGCCACGGCGCTGGAAACGGCCATCAGCGCGCGCGGCCTGGCACGGCGCCAGCTCGATCACGTGGCCGAGGAATACCGCGCCGCGTCGCGTCGCGTCGTGCATGAAGTGAATAACCCGCTGTCCATCATCAAGAACTACCTGAGCGTGCTCGATCACAAGCTGGAGAAGCAGGAGCCGGTCACGGGCGAGATGTCGATCCTGAACGAGGAAATCGACAGGGTCGGCCAGTTGATCAGCGGCCTGGCCGACCTGCAGCCGGTGGCGGCCAGCGGCGTGACCGATTGCGCGCGCGTGGTCGACGATGTGCTGCGCCTGTTCCGCGCCACCGACTTCCTGCCGCCGAAGATCGAGGTGGTCACGCGCATGCAGGATGCACCATGCGAAGTGGAGGCCGATGCCGACATGCTCAAGCAAATCCTGCTCAACCTGCTGAAAAACGCCGTCGAAGCCTTGCCCGATGGCGGGCGCATCGAAGTGGCGAACCGTGGCCACGTCAACCGCGACCGTCGCCTGTACCTGGAATTGTGCGTCAGCGACAATGGCGCCGGCCTGGCGCCGGAAGTGCTGGCCAATCTGTTTTCCCCTGTGCGCAGCAGCAAGGAAGGGGCGCATCACGGCCTGGGCCTGTCCATCGTGCATGACCTGGTCACCCGCCTGCATGGCGTGATCGGCTGCCGCAGCAGCAAGTCCGGCACCTCGTTTGAAATTCTGCTGCCCATTCCCTTGCCAGCGAGTGCTGCAGCCGCGCTGCCCGCGCCCGGCAATACCGCTTTGTCTTCGTAACGTCCATGAACTCCTCCGCCATTCCGTTTGACCTGGAAAACAGCCCGCGCATCCTGCTGGTCGACGACGAGCCCCGTTTGCTCGCCTCCCTTCACGAATTGCTGAAGGACCGCGGCTACCAGCTGTACACGGCCACCTGCGGCAGCGAGGCGCTGGCGCAGTTGTCGAAACTGCGCTTCGACCTGATCCTGCTCGACTTGCGCCTGCCCGACATGAGCGGCCATGAAATCATGGACCACATCAACCGGCGCGGCATCGAGGGCGACGTGATCGTCATGAGCGGCGACGTCGGCATCGAGGCGGCCATCGGCGCCCTGAAACGCGGCGCTTACGATTATCTGCGCAAGCCCTACAGCCGCGAAGAGCTGCTCAAGACGGTGGAGAATGCGCTGCAGAAGCGCAAGCTGGCGCTGGAAAACGAGCGCATCGCGCTGCAGCTGGAAAATTCGGAAAAGATGTACCGCTACCTGGTCGACAGCTCGCCCGACATCATCTACACCCTGAACCACGAAGGCCGCATCACCTTCATCAACGATCGGGTGCACCAGTTGCTGGGCTTTAGCCGCGAAGAGCTGATCGGCAGCCATTATTCGATCCTCGTGCACGATGAAGACCAGGAGCGGGCGCGCTATGCCTTTAATGAGCGCCGCATCGACGAGCGCGCGTCGCGCAATGTGGAACTGCGCCTGAAGTGCCATAGCGGCAGCGGCAGTGACCGTACCTTCAACAACACCCTGATGACGGTTCCGCTCAATTCGATCGGCATGCACAGCCACGATCACGAAGCCCGGAAGCAGGAATACTTCGGCACCTACGGCGTGGCGCGCGACATCACCGACCGCAAGCGCGCCGAAGAAGTCATTTCCTACCAGGCCTATCACGACATCCTGACGGACCTGCCGAACCGCATGCTGTTCAAGGACCGTCTGGGGCTGGCCGTGATCCAGGCGCGGCGCAAGCTGACGGAGCTGGCTGTGATGTTCATCGACCTCGATCGCTTCAAGCTGGTCAACGATACCCTGGGCCACGTGAAGGGCGACGAGCTGCTGCAGCAGGTGGCGCTGCGCCTGAAGGATTGCCTGCGCCGCGGCGATACCCTGGCGCGCCAGGGCGGCGATGAATTCACCATCGTGCTGCCGGAACTGCGCGACCGCCAGGATGCGCGCCTGATTGCCGACAAGTTCCTCGAATGCCTGCACCAACCCTTCGACCTCGATGGCAACCAGGTGCATATTTCGGCTTCCATCGGCATCGCCATCTATCCGGGCGACGGCGAGACCATCGACGAACTGCTGCGCCACGCCGACATCGCTATGTACCAGGTCAAGGCGCTGGGCAAGAACGGCCACAGTTTTTATCACGAGTCCATGCTCGACGTGTCGCACCAGAAGATCGCGCTCGAACAAAGCCTGCGCAAGGCGCTGGAACTGAACCAGCTGGAGATGTATTACCAGCCGCAGGTGGACGTGATGACGGGCCGCATCGTCGGCGCCGAAGGCCTGATGCGCTGGAACCATCCGCAACGGGGCTTGCTGACGGCCGGCGAATTCCTGCCGTTCGCCGAGGAAAACGGCTTGATGCTGCCGATCTCGGACTGGATGCTGGGCGCCCTGTGCCGTGATCTGGTGCAGTGGAATGCGGCCGGCGGCGAAGCCGTGCGCCTGTCGCTCAATCTGTCGCCGCAGTACCTGGACCGGGGCGACTTTTTCGAGAAGATGCGCGGCGCGCTGACGCGCTATGGCATCGCGCCGGAAAAGATCGAAGTGGAGATCACGGAAAACATCTGCATCCGCAACCCGCAGTATGCGATCGAGCAGTTGAACAAGCTGTGCCAGCTGGGCGTGTCGGTGGCCATCGATGATTTCGGCACCGGTTATTCCTCGCTGTCGTACCTGCACCGCTTCCCCATCCACACCATCAAGATCGACCAGTCGTTTGTGAAGGAAATCCACGACGAGCATGGACACTATCCCGTCATCCTGGCCATCATCTCGATTGCGCGCGGACTGGGCCTGCACCTGATCGCCGAGGGCGTGGAAACGGAAGGCCAGGCGCGCTATCTGCAGGACAAGGGCTGCACCACGATGCAGGGCTATCTGTACCACCGGCCCATCTCGCTGGGCAGCTTCATCGGCGTGCTGCAGGAGCAGAACCGCCTGATCGCCGATGCCGCTCCCGCGCTGTCGCAGACGCTGGCCATCGAAGCTTGACCATGCCGCTTGCCGACCCCCGCTACACGGCTGCTCATTACACGGCTGACTACCTGCGCCTGAAAGGGCTGGCCGAGAAGGGCAATGCGAACGCCCAGCACAGCCTGGGCTTCATGCATTTCAATGGCCAGGGCATTGAGCAAAGCTATGCGCTGGCGCTGCACTGGTATGGCCTGGCCGCCGCGCAGGGCCTGGAGCATGCGCAATACAACCTGGGTGTGATGTGCCAGAAGGGACAGGGCGTGGCGCAGGATTTTGCGCAGGCGGCGCACTGGTACCTGCAGGCGGCCGAGCAAGGTTACGCTGCGGCCCAGTACAACCTGGGCTGGCTGTATGCAAAGGGCCAGGGACTCGCGCAAGATAGCGGGCAAGCCATGCTGTGGTTCAGCCGTGCGGCGGAACAGGGCGACGCGGGCGCACAGAACAATCTGGGCATGATGTATGACAATGGCAAGGGCGTGCCGCAGGACTTCGTGCAAGCCATCGCCTGGTACCGCAAGGCGGCCGAACAGGGCTATGCACGGGCGCAGTTCAACCTGGGCCTGCGCTACGATAATGGCCAGGGCGTGCGCCAGGACCGCCAGCAGGCGACGGCCTGGATGCGCAAGGCGGCCGAACAGGGCTATGCGCCTGCCCAGTTCAACCTGGCGCTGCGCTATGAAAATGGCGACGTGCTGCCGCAGGACAGCGGGCAGGCGATCACTTGGTACCGGCGCGCGGCCGAGCAGGGCCACGCCAGTTCGCAATTCAACCTGGGCTTGATCTACGATAATGGCCAGGGCGTGCCCTGCGATAAGCAGGCGGCACTCGCGTGGTACGTGAAGGCAGCGGGCCAGGGACACGCGGCGGCCCAGCATAACCTGGGCCTGCACCATGAGCATGGCGCGCAGGACTATACCCAGGCACAAGTGTTCTACCGCCAGGCGGCCGGGCAGGGTTTTCCCGCAGCCCAGTATCAGCTGGGACTCCTGTATGAGCATGGGCAGGGCGTGCCTGCCGATGCGCAGGAAGCCATCTTCTGGTACCGCAAGGCGGCCGACCAGGGACATGTGCGGGCGCAGTTCGACCTGGGCCTGCGCTATGAACATGGCCAGGGCGTGCCGCAGGATCTGTCGCTGGCGCTGGAGTGGTACCGCCGCGCCGCCGAGCAGGATTACGCGCCGGCGCAATACATGCAGGGCGTGCTGCACGACCGCGACGATGGTCCGGCACCCGATAGCCAGCTGGCCTGCGCTTGTTACTGCCGCGCGGCCGCGCAGGGCCACAGCCTGGCCCAGTTTGCGCTGGGCCTGAGGCATGACAATGGCCAGGATGTGCCGCAGGATTATGCCGCGGCCTGGGACTGGTATGCGCTGGCCGCGCGTCAGGGCCATGCGCGGGCGCAAATGAATCTGGGCTTGATGGCGGCCAGCGGCCAGGGTGGCCCGCTCGATTTGCAGCAGGCGTATATCTGGCTGTCGATGGCGGCGGCGGCCGGCGTGGCGGGCGCGGAAAAATCCCTGTGCCAGACGGCGGCGCGCATGCGCGAGACGGATCTGGCGCGGGTGCGCGAACAGCTGGCGGCGATAGCAGCCTAAACTATGCCGCCGGCGTTAGCGTGCGCGGATACAACAGCCGGTGTTGTATAGTCCCTTCCCTTCGCCATCTGTGGCACCCCTTGTTTCCCCCAACACGCAAAAAATTGCTGCAGTATTTGCAGTTTTGATGTGCTAAGGTTCCAGCAGAAGGTAGTCTGTCTATTCTTTAGAAAAGGAAAACTATGCGCCTGAACCCTTTCCCTGGCCGTTCGGCCGTCCTCCTGTGCGCGTTGGTGTTGCTGTCGTCGGGCGCAGGCGCCGCCGGTCCCCTGGATGCCCTCAGTAACCAGGATGCGAGCAATGGCTTGAAGGCGGCGCTGGAAGCCGGATCGGCCGCCGCCGTTGCCAAGTTGGGCATCGAAAATGGTTTTCTCAATAACGACAAGGTGAAGATCAAGTTGCCCGGCATCCTGGAACAAGCCAAGCCCTTGCTGAAAATGACGGGCCGCGGCCAGCAACTGGACGATCTGGTGGTGTCGATGAACCGTGCCGCCGAATCGGCCGTACCCATGGCCAAGCCATTGTTGCTCGACGCTGTCAAATCGATGAGCGTGAGCGATGCAAAAAATATCCTGTCCGGTGGCGATACCTCCGTCACGGATTTCTTCCGCCAGAAGACATCGGCACCCCTGGCCGTCAAATTCCTGCCCATCGTGAAATCCGTTACCGACCGTTCCGGCCTGGCCAGCAAGTACAACAGCACCATGAGCCAGATCGGCAAGACGGGACTGATGCCGCAGCAGCAATCGACGGTGGAAGGCTATGTCACGGACCGTGCGCTTGACGGCCTGTACCTGATGATCGGCGAGGAAGAAAAAGCCATCCGAAGCAATCCGCTCGCATATGGCAGCAAGATTATCGGCAAAGTATTTGGCAGTTTGAAGTGACCTTTCCCGCCTGCCGCAGCGCCGCAGGCGGCGTTTGCGGTGCAGGGGCAGGTGTGGCGCTAGGGAAACAAGTTAAGCATTTGCTACAAGAAAACAATGTTAAAATTCCGCGACATATATTCCTGAGGCATGATTAAGCAACGATCTGTTGCCCGGGAGTGCCTAGTTTTAGTGGCGAACTGATACGTGGCATTGCAAGATGCCCGTGGGTTGGCCTTTTTTCGTTTCATTCACTTTTCCCCAAGCTCATTGATTTTCTGAAGACATTGTCAGGAATTCCAGGTGCAGGATCTTTAGGTAGCCGGATTTGTTAAGCGTACTCAGAAAATCAATCAAATATACCTGGTGTGGCTGTCTGGTGCTTGGCGCGCCTTCGGTGATGGCCGCGACCCCGAATCATGGTGGCCAGTCCGGGTATATCAATATGCCCAGCGCCGTGGTGGAAACGGATGGTACCTTCAGCGTCGGCTACAGCTACGACAGCCCGTATGGCCAGTTATGGGCGACGGCGAATATCCTGCCTTTCCTGCAAATGACGGGACGTTATGTGTCGATCACGGGCATACCCGGTTTTACCAATGTGCCCGGTGAATATGGCAGTGGCTATGGCCGCTACAAGGATAAAGTCGTCGACGGCAAATTGCGCCTGTGGACAGAAACGGAGTGGATGCCGTCCGTTGCCGTCGGCATGACGGATTTGTTCGGTACCGAGCTGTTCAAGGGCCAATATGTGGTTGCCACCAAGACATTTGGCGTCAGCAAGAATATCGAAGCGAGCCTCGGCTATGCTCATAAACGCCCGGACGGGGTGTTCGCCGGCGCGCGCTGGACGCCGGCCGCGCTGCCACGCTGGTCGGTGGTGGCCGAATACGATACAACGAATTACTTGCGCGACTTCCGTGCCAGCGAAACGGACGCCGGCAAGCGCCGCAAAGGCGCGTCCGTGGGCCTGGAGTACCGCTGGGGCTGGCTTGCCTTGCAAGCAGCCCGTAACCGCGACCAGTTCAGCGTGAACGCCTATATCAGCATTCCGTTTGGCGAACGCGAGTTTGTCCCCAAGGTGTACGAACCGCCGTATTTCGTGGATGACAAGAATCCGCCACCGCTGCCAAGCAAGGAAGAATGGCACCGCGACGCCGTGTATGGCGCCGACCTGGTCAATGCCCTGGTGAAGCAGGACTACAAGAACATCCGTGTCGAGCAGGAAGGCAATGTCCTGAGCCTGAGCCTGACCAACAGCCGGATTTCGAACATGGGTCGCGCCGTTGGCCGTGCCGCGCGCACGGCTGTCGCCTTCGCGCCAAAGGGCGTGACGACCTTGCGCATCACGTATACCAAGCTGGACCAGCCAATCGCCACCTACGAATTCTTTGATTTGCCAAAACTGAATGACTATTTGGCAGGCAAGATCGACCGCAAGGCCTTCCTCGACGTCGTGCTGCTGCGCTACCCTGAAAAAAGCGATGTCATCCGGGACGATCAGCAAGGCTGGCTGCAGGAATTCCTCGACAAGCCGGCACCCGTCGTTGCCGCAGCACCTGCACCAGTACCTGCGCCCGCGCCGGTACTTGCCGCCGCTTCCGCGACTGCCATGGCGCCCGCGGCGTCTGCTCCTGCCGTTTCCGCACCGGCTCCCGCCAACGCCGCCAATGTCCTGCAGGACGATGGCAAGCTGGCCGTCGGCGTTGGCGTCGATGGCGACGTGGTGCAAATCAAATCGCTGGACCGGGAAGCGAACCGTTTCAAGGTCGCTCCCAAGGTGGGCTTCTTCTTCAATGACCCGAGCGGTGCCTTCCGTTATTCGATCTCGGCCGTGGCCAACTACGACCGCCGCCTGGGCGACGGCCTGTACCTGAATAGCGCCGCCAGCCTGCAGTTGCTGGAAACCGTATCGGGCGTCAAGCAGCCATCGAACAGCAATTTGCCGCACGTGCGTACCGATATCGCGGAGTATTTGCGCGGCGGGCGGTTCTCGCTGAGCCGCGTCTTGCTGAACAAATACAACAATCCCGCCGAGCGCGTGTATACCCGCATGTCGGCCGGCCTGTATGAAGACATGTTCCGCGGCGTGGGCGGCCAGGTGCTGTACCTGCCGAAGGATAGCCGCTGGGCGGCCGACGTGGCTGTCGATGCCTTGCAGCAGCGTGGCTACAAGGGCTTGCTCGATTCGCGCGACTACAAGACGGTGACGGCGATCGGTTCCCTGCATTACCGCTTGCCGCACGATATTACCGTGACGGCGCGCGCCGGCCGCTTCCTGGCCAAAGACACGGGCGTGCGCGTGGAGTTCAAGCGCCGCTTCCAGTCCGGCATCGAAGTCGGCGCGTGGTACACGCATACGAACGGCAACGACATCACCAGCCCTGGCACGCCGTCGAAGCCGTATCAGGACCGTGGCATCTTCCTGTCCGTGCCGCTGAACAGTATGTTGCCGATGGATACGCAATCAACGGCCGGCTTTGCCATTGCGCCATGGACGCGCGACGTGGGGCAGATGGTGGCCTCGCCTGGCGACCTGTACGACATGTTCGAGCGCCCGCGTGCCGACATGCACAGCTACGATGGCCTGGGCAACTTTGCCGAGCGCCCGGACGAACAGCACCTGCCTGCCGTCAATCCGCCAGACCGGCCGTTTGTCAGTCCATGGCCCGCCATGCGCGCGCGCCTGGAGCAATCCGCATCTGCGACGCCCAGCGCCCCTGAGTGGCTCAAGGCGACGGCGGTGGTCGGGGGCGTGGTGCTGGCATCAGCCCTCAGCGACAAGCCCGTCGACCGTTTCGTCAAGAAGCACGAGGATTCCAAGGTCTACCGCAACTGGGACAAGCTGGGCAAGGCCATGCCATACGCGGCAGTGGGCGCCGCTGCCGCCGCCTTCGCCTTGGGCGATGAGCGCATGCAAAATACGGGACTCATTTCCCTGCAATCGGTTGCCGTGGCAACGGGCGTGGCAGTGGCCGGAAAATATGCGTTTGGCCGCGCCCGACCCGAGGAAGACCTCGGGACGTGGAGCCGCGTCGGCAGCGGCAGTTCCCGTTCGAACTCGTCGTTCCCTTCCGCGCATGCCGCGATCGGCTTTGCTGCCGTGACGCCATTTGCCAAGGAATACGATGCGCCCTGGCTGTACAGCGTGGCCGCCGTGGGTTCCGCCGGCCGCGTGTTTGGCCGCAAGCACTGGGTGTCCGACACGGTCGCCGGCGGCATCCTGGGCTACGCCATGGGCAGCTGGCTGTGGCACGCGCAGCGCGACCAGAGCAAATCGGGTTTGTCGATCAATCCCGGCCCGAAAGAAATCAGCGTGACTTGGCAGGGCAAGTATTAAGCGCGCATGGCGCTCCCTTTACTCATACAACATTCATCCAGACAAAGACCAGCATGAAAAAGCAATTTCGTACTCCCCCGCCTTTCGTGAAACACATGATTTTCTCGGCTTTCCTGCTGGGTGCAACTTCGGCCTATGCCGTCGAACAGGAACTTGGCGTAACTGACATGCCCCGCACGGATATTTCTCGTGCACAGGCGAATGAAATGGGCGGCAGCAGTTTGCCCAGTATTCGCAGCGGACGCGGTGAGCAGCGTCAGGCAAAAAAAGTCCCCGTCAACAGTAACGGCAAACGGAGCATTGTGGGTACTGGTACTGATGTTGATGCGCCAGTCGGGGCTTTCGAAGAGTATGTCGATGGCGTGACCGGTAAGAAATTGAGGATCTTTGGCCAGGATCTGTTCGGCGACGTGCCGTCCACCTTTGCGCCGCTCGATGGTGTCCAGGTGAACCAGGAATACGTGATTGGCACGGGTGACGAGTTGCAGGTACGCGGCTGGGGCATGGTTGACATTGACGTCAGCGCCACGGTTGACCGCAGCGGTGCGATTTTCATCCCACGCGTCGGCTCCATCAAGGTCAGCGGCGTGCAGTACAAGGATTTGCAGGGCTATTTGAAAAAGGCCATCGGCAAGATATACACCAATTTCGACTTGACTGCGAGCATTGCGCAAACGCGTGCCGTGCAGGTCTACGTGGTTGGCCATGCCGTTCGTCCCGGTACGTATACCCTCAATTCCATGAGCACCCTGCTCAACGCCCTGTTTACCTCGGGCGGTCCGGACGCTACCGGCAGCATGCGCAGTATTCAGCTCAAGCGCGGCAAGGATACCGTCACCACGTTCGACCTGTATGACATGCTGGTCAACGGTGACAAGAGCCGTGACGTCACCTTGCGCGACGGCGACGTGATCTATATTCCTGAGGTGGGCCCGCTGGTGGCCTTGACGGGCAGCGTGAAGCAACCGGCCATCTTCGAGTTGAAAGGCAACGCGACACTGGCTGATGTACTGAGCTGGGCCGGCGGTTTTGATTCGGCGGCGGAAACCAAGCAGATCGTGGTCGAAAAGAACATCGACAATCAATATAAAACCGTGCTGGAACTGGTAGCCGACAAAGGCGTTTCCAACAGCCAGTTGGCCGGCATTGCCGTCAAGCCTACCGATATTCTGCGCGTGTTCGCACCAGGCGCTGTACCCGTCCAGGCACAAATCCAGAATGAATACGTGCGCGTGGCTGGCGAAGCAAAGCAAAGCGGTATTTTCCTGTTGAAAAAAGGTGAAACCTTGCGCGAACTGATCGCCCGTGTCGGTGGTGCCAATGAAAACGGCTACCTGTACGCCACCCAATTGAACCGCGAATCCGTACGCCGCGCCCAGCAAATCAAATTGAACCAGGTGGCCGACCGCTTTGAGCGCGACCTGGAATCGAATGCCACCCAGCGCATCTCCTCGAGTGGCGACAAGGAGAATGCGGCAAAAACGGCTGCTGAAGTCGAGCAGCAGCGCCGCATCGTGCAAAAACTGCGCACCGTCAAGGCAGAAGGCCGCATTGTGCTCGATTTGCCTGGCGTCGATACGCAAGTGAAAAACCTGCCCGATTTGCCCTTGCAGGACGGCGACTCGATCCTGATCCCGCGCCGCCCCGGCACCGTGGATGTGCTGGGTTCTGTCTTCCAGCAAAACGCGTTCGTTTATCGCTCACAGCGCACGGTCAACGACTATGTACAGCAAGCTGGTGGCATCACCGCGAATGCGGATAAATCCGAAATGTACGTGATTCGTGCGGATGGCACGGCGAAAAGCGGCCAAGGCACCGGCTGGTTCGGTGGCCTCGGCGGCACGGCGTTGAATCCGGGTGATACCGTCGTGGTGCCTGAAAAAATCGAACGCAGCACGTTCATGCAGAGCTTGAAGGAATGGACAGCTATTTTTTATCAGTTTGGTTTGGGTGCGGCTGGTTTGAAGGTGCTGAAAGACTAATGTCAAGTAGATGCCAGGGTATCTTGATAGTTATGCGATATGCGTAAGACAAACGAACCTTGGTGACGCTGAAAATATGACGGGTTATCAACCGAGAGAAAAAGATGTCTGAGCAATTAAAAAATAGAGAGCAGAGCGTACCGATGAATGAAAATAATGATGAAATTCACTTATTGGATATATTGACTGCACTTGCCCGGCAAAAAAAAATATTGTTTATGGTGCCGTTGGTAACGGGAGTATTGGCAATCGCTGTTGCATTCCTGATTAAGCCGACTTTTTTATCGACAGCAGTCATTTTACCTCCTCAGCAGCAAAGCTCGGGAGTCTCTGCCATGTTGGGACAGCTTGGCGGGCTGGCTGGAGCCGCCGGCGGCATTGCAGGGTTGAAAAATCCTAATGATTTGTATGTTGCCATGTTGCAAAGTCGAACCATCGCAGACAAACTGATAAGTCAATTTGATTTGAAAACACGCTTTGATGTGGAAACATTAGACGAGGCGCGCAAGAAATTGGACGGCATGGCGACTGTCGTTAATGATAAAGCCGGAACTATTTCTGTGCTTGTCGAAGATAAAGATCCGAAATTTGCGGCCCAAATAGCCAATGCCTTTGTCATTGAGCTGTCGAATTTGACCAAGGGCCTTGCGATAACCGATGCTGCGCAGCGCCGCCTGTTTTTTGAAAAACAGTTAGTCGCGGTTAAAGACGACTTGGCGAATGCCGAAATTGCTTTGCGCAAGACACAGGAAAGTACTGGCATGCTGCAATTGGATGGACAAGTCGAGGGCATTATCCGTAACGTTGCCCAGTTGGAAGGAACGATTGCAGCCAAAGAAGTGCAACTGAATGCAATGCGGAGCTTTGCAACAAATAACAATCCAGATCTTATGCGTTTGCAGGGGGAAATACAAGGATATCAAGCTCAACTTGGTAGATTGAAAACAGGGAAATCATCCAAGGACGGCGATTTGATGGTGCCAACCGGAAAGATTCCTGAGGTGGGGGTTGAATATATACGAAGCTTGCGTAATGTTAAATATCAGGAAACCATATTTGAATTGCTGTCAAAACAGTATGAGTTGGCAAAAATAGACGAGGCCAAAGAATCGTCGAACATACAAATTCTCGATAGTGCAGTACCGGCAGAAAAAAAATCAAAACCGAAAAAAATGATTATTATTATTTTGGGATTTGTCGGTGGTGGATTCTTGGCATTGTTTTTGGCATTGATGCGTGATGCATATTTGCGGTCTGCTCATGATGAGGGCAGCAAATATCGTTGGAGCGCTCTGAAAAATGCTTGGGCGGGAAAAAATAATTGAATAGCGGGTATGCCTGGGCCTGCCTGCGGGTAGTAAATTGAAGAGTAAGGGAATTAAATGAAAGCTGTTATTCTGGCGGGAGGATTGGGAACCCGTATTAGTGAGGAAACATCAACAAAGCCCAAGCCGATGGTGGAAATTGGTGGCAAACCGATCCTCTGGCATATCATGAAGTCCTATTCTGCACATGGTGTTAATGATTTCATCATCTGTTGCGGCTACAAGGGCTATGTCATCAAGGAATATTTCGCGAATTATTTCCTGCACACGTCGGACGTGACGTTCGATATGCAGAATAATCAGATGGAAGTGCATGCGCGCAATGCCGAGCCGTGGAAAGTGACGCTGGTCGACACGGGCGACGAGACCATGACCGGCGGGCGTCTGAAGCGTGTCCAGCCCTACCTGGAAGGCGAAGAGGCATTCTGTTTCACCTACGGCGATGGCGTGAGCGATGTCAACATTACTGAATCGATCGCCTTCCACAAGGCGCACGGCAAGCTCGCCACCCTGACCGCGACCCAGCCGCCCGGCCGCTTTGGCGCGCTGAATCTGGATGGCAACAAGATCAACAGTTTCCAGGAAAAGCCGCAAGGCGATGGCGCCTGGATCAACGGCGGCTATTTCGTGCTGTCGCCGCAAGTCATCGACTATATCGCCGAAGACAGTACCGTGTGGGAAAAGGCGCCGATGGAGCGCCTGGCGCGGGAAGGCGAAATGCATGCCTTCTTCCATCATGGCTTCTGGCAACCGATGGATACCCTGCGCGACAAGGTACATCTGGAAGAACTGTGGCAATCGGGCAAGGCCCCCTGGAAGGCGGCTTGATGAATCCTGCATTCTGGCAAGGAAAACGTGTTTTCCTCACCGGCCATACCGGCTTCAAGGGTGGCTGGCTGAGCCTATGGCTGCAGCAGCTTGGCGCCGACGTGACCGGCTATGCGCTGGCGGCACCGACCACCCCCAGCCTGTTTGAGGTCGCCGACGTGGCCAGTGGCATGCAGTCGATCATCGGCGACGTGCGCGATGGCGACGCAGTCAAGCGCGCCATGGCCGCCGCGCGCCCGGACATCGTCATTCACATGGCCGCCCAGCCGCTGGTGCGCTACTCGTACGCCAATCCGGTGGAAACGTATTCCACCAACGTCATGGGCGTGGTGCATGTGCTCGAAGCCGTGCGCGCCACGCCTGGCGTGCGTGCGGTGGTGAACGTCACCAGCGACAAGTGCTATGAAAACCGCGAATGGCCGTGGGGCTACCGCGAAAACGAGGCCATGGGCGGCTACGATCCCTACAGCAACAGCAAGGGCTGTGCCGAACTGGTGACAGCCGGCTACCGCAGTTCCTTCTTCCATGCCGACAAATACGCCGAACACGGCGTGGCTCTGGGCAGCGGCCGCGCCGGCAACGTCATCGGCGGCGGCGACTGGGCGCTGGATCGCCTGATCCCGGATATGCTGCGCGCGATCGGCGCCGGCGAGCCGGTAATGATCCGCAATCCCCATGCAATCCGCCCGTGGCAGCATGTGCTCGAGCCGCTTAGCGGCTATCTGACCCTGGCGGAAAAGCTGTATACGGCAGGCCCCGTGCATGCCGAAGGCTGGAACTTCGGTCCGCACGATACCGACGCCAAGCCCGTCGAATGGATCATCGAGCGCATGACGCAAGAATGGGGCGCGGGCGCCTCCTGGTCGCTCGATGGCCAGGATCATCCGCATGAAGCGACCTATCTGAAGCTCGATTGTTCCAAGGCACGCGGCCAGCTGGGCTGGCATCCGCGCTGGGACATCGGCCAGACCATCGCCAAGATCGTCGAATGGCATAAGGCCTGCGACCAGGGCGCGGACATGCGGGCAATGACGCTGGCGCAAATCGCCACCTATCAAAATACCTGATTAATTACCTAATAAATTGAAGGCTGTATCATGAGCGAACAACTGACCCAACAACAAATCCGCGAGCAGATCGCTGCCCTGGTGGCGCAATACGGCGCACTGGCCAGCGTGCCGAAACCCTTCGAGCCGGGCGTGACGGTGATTCCACCGGCCGGCAAAGTCGTCGGCGCCCCCGAGATGGGCCTGATGGTCGAAGCCTCGCTCGACGCCTGGCTGACCACGGGGCGTTTCAATGACGAATTCGAACAGCGTCTGGCCAAGTTTATCGGCGTCGAATTCCTGATCACGGTGAACTCCGGCTCGTCGGCCAACCTGGTGGCCTTCTCGGCGCTGACGTCGCCGAAACTCGGCGCGCGCGCCATCCAGCCCGGTGACGAAGTCATCGGCGTGGCGGCTGGTTTCCCGACCACCGTCAATCCGATTTTGCAATATGGTGCGGTACCCGTCTTCGTCGACGTGGAACTGGGCACCTACAATATTGACGCCAGCAAAATCGAAGCGGCCATCACGGACAAAACCAAGGCCATCATGCTGGCCCATACCCTGGGCAATCCGTTCAACCTGGAAGTCATCGTCGCGCTGTGCAAAAAGTACAATCTGTGGCTGGTGGAAGATTGCTGCGACGCCCTGGGCGCCACGTACAACGGCCAGATGTGCGGCACCTTCGGCGATATCGGCACCATGAGTTTCTACCCTGCGCACCACATTACCATGGGTGAAGGCGGCGCGGTGTTCACTAACAATCCGGAACTGAAAGCGATTGCCGAATCGTTCCGCGACTGGGGCCGCGACTGCTATTGCGCGCCAGGCAAGGACAACACCTGCGGCCAGCGCTTCTGCTGCAAGCTGGGCACGCTGCCGGACGGCTATGACCACAAGTACACCTACAGCCACCTGGGCTACAACCTGAAGATTACCGACATGCAGGCCGCCTGCGGCTTGGCGCAGATGGACCGCGCGGCCGGTTTCGTGCAGGCGCGCAAGGACAATTTCAACTACATGAAAAATGGCCTGCAGAGCTGTGCGGAGTTCCTGATCCTGCCGGAAGCGACGCCGAACTCGGATCCCTCGTGGTTCGGTTTCCCGATCACCCTGCGTCCGGAAGCGAATGTGGACCGTGTCAGCCTGCTGACCTTCCTGGACCAGCACAAGATCGGTACGCGTCTGCTGTTCGCCGGCAACCTGACGCGCCAGCCGTACATGATCGGGCGTAACTACCGTGTCTCGGGCGAGCTGACGAATACCGACCGCATCATGCACGACACGCTGTGGATCGGCGTCTTCCCGGGCCTGACCCGCGAAATGATGGATTTCTCGATCAGCAAGATCGAAGAATTCTTTGGCGTGAATTTCTAATACATCTGAGTATGCATATCGTCGCTGAACTTTTGCAGAGCACTCTTTTGTTGCAACCAGATCGCTTCGATGAGATGTGGAGCTTTTTTGTCAAAACCTGCAATGAAAAATTATTGCCCGCGCTCGATATCGATTTTGAGTTGAAAGACGACGTTTAGTATGCTTCTCAAGTACAACATGCTCGCGGTTCTCGGCGCCGGAATTGGCCTGATGAACTCGGTGCTGGTATGGAAACTGTTTGGTACGGATATTAACTCTGATATCTGGTTATTGAATGTTGGAGTTATAGCGATACTAAGCTTGTTGGTACTGATTGGAGTAGAGCAGTTCCAGGTATTTTATACCGAGATATATCTAAGAAATAAAGAGGATGCTGCTGATTTCTTGGGAGGTGCATTTGTATGGGCAATAGTCAGTGGCTTAGTATTTAGCGCAGTTTGCTTTGTAATTGTTGATGCAATAATGGATGGATTTGCAGGAGGATTTGGAAGGCAAGCCAAGGAACTTGCCATCCCCGTATTTTTAATATTACTAATCCAGGTAGCTTTTTCGCCGCTGCTTCATGTAGTGCGCTGCACCTTGAATGTGCATCACTATTATGGTGCATCTTATTGCCTATCCTTGATATTGCCTTTAGGTCAATTATTAAGTTTGCTTGTTTTTATTTTTCTTGATGAGCATGATGTTGTTGAACTTGCTAAATGGAGCAGTTTTTCGATATTGGTGCAGTTGGTGTTGTATCCATTAATTTTGATCAAATGGGCAAGTTTCCCCAAAAATATAGATGCAAAATTTTTCATTTCGTTCATAAAAAATAGTTTTACGATGCGCATTGGACATTCCTTTCATAATTTCTTTGTCGGAATGATATTAAACAATGCGCTTTCATATCTGGCGCCAGGAATGATATCCATTTTCCAATATGCCAAGAAGTTTTCGGACGGTTTGGCTGGCGTTGCAATAGGCCCGCAAGCCAATATATATCATGCCAGGCAGGCCAAAGCATGGGTTGAGCGTGATAAAAAACTATTTTATGTCAATGTAAAAGTTTATTTGAAAAATACCCTCCCGATTTATATGGTGGGAGTATTTTTAGTTTGGTTTATTATGCCATGGCTTCTGGAGATTCTATCCCAAGGACGTGATGCCGACAGCGTTATCGGGATTAAATTTGTATTTCTTGCTTTGGCTGCATGGCAAGGAATTATTTCGATAGAAACAATATTCGCGGGAGTCGTCGTTATCGCAAAGCGCAGTATGATTCTATGGATGGTCAATGGATTATTTATTATCAGCTTTTTTGTTACGGTAAAATTTATTCCAAATAATTTTTCTGTATGGTGGCTTGCCATTGCTGGACTGCTAACCCAGTGCATAAACTTTATTTTTTACGCTGCCTTTGCATGGCGATTAACCAATAAACATTTTCCATAAAGATAAATTATGCATTTGCCAAAAATTAGTGTGGTTATCCCTACTTATAATCGTGCTAAATATCTTGATCAAACAATAGGTAGTGTAATCTGCCAAAAGAATGCCGATTTCGAAATAATAATTTCTGATAATTGCTCAATTGATAATACTTTTGAGGTGGTCGAAAAATATTTAATGAATCCACGTGTTAAGTATTTTAAAAATGCAACAAATATTGGGATGGTAAATAATTGGAAAGAGGCAGTGTTTAATCGCTCTAGCGCGGAGTGGTTTATTATTTTATCGGATGATGATTATTTTGTTAATGATGATTACTTGAGAAGTGTATTAAGCTGCATAGAGAAAAACGAAAATATTGTACTTGTGTACGGTGAAGGTACTATTTTTGATGAAACAAAGAAAGAAAGTACATTTCTTTCCTTGCCATTTCCCGATGTTGTTTCAGGAATAGATATTTTTATGTCGCGGGGTACAGTGAAACCCCAAGATGCAACTTTATGCAATATGGCATTCAATCGAAGATTAGCGATGGAGTTGAATGCATTCTCCAATCCGGATAATTTATCCTGCGACTCTGAATTGTACCTAAAATGTGCATTGCTTGGAAATGTTGGTATTGTCAAGGGAAACAATTCTGTCTATCGGTTTCATTCAAGCAACTTGGTTAATACAATTTCATCTTCACCATCGTTAAGATTGGGAAATCTCGATTTTATTTTTAATGTGCATGATTTTGCAAAAGATAAATTAAATGCAAGTCAGATTCATAAATTTCTTGAGAATGTGAATGCAAAAAATGGAGTCCAATCATGCTTGTTGAAATCTGCAGCTATTGGTTTGGATCAATACATCCTGTGCAAAAAATATTTGCTTGAAAAAAATCATGGTTTGACAAAATTATTTATTGAAGAACCTGCTTTCAAAATAAAACTATTTTTATGTCGTTATTTTGGAAGGGTATTACCTTTTTATCTTGGTTTAAAAATGAAATTTTTACGGATGAAAATATCCAATTCTATTGGATGATAAATGATGATTTTGAAAATTGTTAAATTTCTCCATTTGCCATTCCATGAGAAAATTAATAGATGCTTTCTAATATTGGCTATTTTAAAAACAAAAATTTATTATAATTTTGTTTTTAAGAAAATTGGCAAGCGATCTTTATTATTTAAGCCACTTTACATCGGAAATCCTCAATGTATAGAAATTGGGAATAATACGATGATACGTTCGGGGGCTCGACTGGAAGTTGTTGGAGAGAATAATGCATGGGAGCCAGAATTGTTAATTGGCGATAATGTAAATATAGAGCAAAATGTACACATTGTTTGTGGTTCGAGAATATCGATAGGGAATAATGTTTCGATAACGGGGCATGTTGCTATTGTTGATGTGAATCATCCTTATAATGATATTTATAATTCAATAAAGGTTGGAGACAGAGTTCAATGTGAAGGTAATTATGTTGAAATCGGCGATGGTGTTTTTATCGGCTATGGTTCGATAATTCTACCAAATACCAGGATCGGAAAAAATTCTATCATTGGTGCTCATACGGTAGTTAATTCTGACGTACCAAGTTACTGCATAGTTGGTGGGAATCCGATGCGGATTATAAAAAAATATAATTTTGAGTTAAACGAGTGGGTAAAGATGCAATGAATATATTGATAACAGGTGGTGCAGGTTTTATCGGATCAAATCTTGCTTTGCAATTAATAAAAGCAGGACATGTAGTTACGATTCTGGATAATTTATCCCCACAAATTCATGGCCCGAATCCAGCCGTAACATCAATGCTGTATCGCAGTATCAAAGACAAAACAAATTTTGTACTTGGGTCTGTTACGGACCGCGCCGCTTGGGAATCTGTTTTACCTGGTCAAGATGCGATTGTGCATCTTGCTGCGGAAACTGGTACTGGGCAATCCATGTATGAAATACGCCGTTACGTAGATGTTAATATTGGTGGTACGGGTTTGATGCTGGATTTATTGGCAAATGGTTCATATCAAATCAAAAAAATTGTAATAGCGTCGTCGCGCTCGATTTATGGCGAAGGGAAGTATCATTCTTCTGCATTGGGCATTATCTATCCCGGTGCACGCAAGGATGAAGATATGCAAGCAGGTCGATTCGAACCTTTATGTCCAAAGACGGGAGAACCGTTGATGCTGCTTGCTACCGATGAAGACTCAAAAATTCATCCATCGTCAGTTTATGGTATTACCAAACAAAATCAGGAACAGATGGTAATGACGGTCTGCGCTTCAATCGGAATTGGCGCCACAGCTTTGCGCTATCAGAATGTCTATGGCCCTGGCCAGTCCCTGAGTAATCCTTATACCGGTATTTTGTCGATTTTTTCAACCCGGATTAAAAATGGAAATGGTCTGAGTATTTTTGAAGATGGTAAGGAGAGCCGTGATTTTGTATTCATTGAAGATGTCGTTGCTGCAACGACCCTTGCATTGACGAGTGACGCGGCGAATGGAGAAGTATTTGGTATCGGAGCTGGCGTTGCGACGGATGTACTCACTGTTGCCAAGTCATTGGTCGGTCTGTTTGGCAAGGAAGTACCCATCGAGGTGACCGGTGCTTATCGTCTCGGTGACATTCGTCACAATTATGCTGATATAGCCAAAGCGAAACGTTTACTTGGATTTCAACCTAAAGTGCCGTTTAGCGAAGGCATTGCTAGTTTCACAGCTTGGGTAAACGAACAGGAAGTACAGACGGATAACTACGAGTCAAGCATCGAAGAAATGAAAAAACGGGGATTGTATAAATGACCCCTCAAGTTGGTTTGGTAACTGTTTTATTCAACAGTGCTGATGTCTTGCCTGGTTTTTTTGAAAGTTTAACACGTCAAAAATTCTTGGATTATTGGCTATTCATCATTGATAATAGTTTAGATGATCTATCTTTTTTAAAGTCGCAAGAGTTGATAAAAAAGACTGGCATGCAGAATGTTACGTTGATAAAAAATGATCAGAATGTCGGTGTAGCAAAAGCGAATAATCAAGGTATTGCACTTTCACTGAAAATGCAGTGTGAATATGTCTTGCTTCTTAACAACGATATTGAGTTTAAAGATGCCGATTTATTGAGTCGCATGCTTGCATTGGCGAAAAAACGTGATGAGAAAATAGTTGTTCCAAAAATCTACTTTCACGACTCTGGATTGATCTGGTGTGCGGGTGGAGAGATTAAGAAGTGGCGCGGCAGCACGATTCATCGAGGCGAAGGTGATGCTGATATTGGGCAATATGATATGGCCGAATATACAGCTTATGCTCCAACATGTTTCATGTTGATCCACGCATCGGTATTTGAAAAGGTAGGAATCATGGATGAGCGGTATTTCGTATACTACGATGATACCGATTTTGTACTGCGTTGTAACCAGAATAATATTCATGTTTATTATTGGCCCGAAGGCCAGGTATGGCACAAAGTAAGTAGCAGTACCGGAGGGGATATGACACCTTTTTCGGTATATTTCGGATCGAGAAATCGTATATATTTTATAAAGAAAAATTACCCTGCATTCGTAGCGTTAGTTGCTTTGACTTTTTTTATTTTGACAAGGTTTTTGAAATTTAAGCTATATAGGTTGGATTTACGTAAGAAGTTAATCTCAGGTATTTTTGATGGTTTCAAGATGTAATATCTTCCACTGCGTGGTAGAAGCAGTGCCATTTAAAGATATGCTGTATTGCAATATGCCACTACTGAAGAATTCACTGAGAGCATTGTCATGCCAAAATGACTGTGATGTATCTCATGATAGTCGGCGACGTTGTCAACAGCACTTCTTTCAGATTTATTTTTAGTTGTATTAGCATTTGGCAAAATAGATGAAAAATTATTTTTTGCTTGAGAAAAATAATCAAATGGGGTTGATGCAGGGTCTGTTTATTGCAGCAGCTTTTACATCCTCATTCGATATTTTTTTAATTATAAATCTTGGTCTAAATTTCAGAATTTCACAAATATTTTTGCTATTTCCTATTTGTATAGTGATGGCGAGCATGCTTGAGAAGAAATTTACTGTGCCATTGGGACTGAAGTGGCTGTGTTTATGGGCAGTATTTATTTTATTGTTTATTCCCAATGGAAGTTTCCCTGAGCGGAGTATTGGATATTTTGCCTGGCTAGTTATCAATATTGCCACTATTTTCGCATGCGTCCAGATTTTTTCCAGTAAGGAAAAGGTAAGGCTGCTGATGAGATGGTATATTTATTCTTTTGTTGCCATTGCATTATATGGGGTGCTGCAGTTTATTTCTCCATTGATTGGCCTTGGTAGTTTTTTACTGGTTCAACAATGGTGGATTCCTGGTGTTTTGGCCAGGATCAATGGATTCTCATATGAACCATCTTTCTATGCCACTTATCTGTTAATGGGCTGGGTTGTTTGCGCATATTTTATGGAAGTTAAGAATACATTATTTTCCAGAAGAATTTTGAAATTTTGCTTCTTAACAATTACCCTTTCAATAGTCCTAAGTTCTTCGCGAATGGGACTGCTGATGATAATTCTTTGGTATTTACAGCACCCTGTACGTTTCTTCGTGAAACTCGCATGCGGAAAAGTGGATCGAAAACTGGCGAAAATCGTATTATTCATGAGCGCCCTATTGATTTTCCTGGTGTCAGCTATCGTATATGTGATTGGCATCGACAATATTGCTTTTTTGTTTCAAGGTGTTGGGTTATTTGGCGGATCTTCTCACTCGGTCAATGATCGTGAGAATGGATTGCGTGATACTTTAACGCTGTTTCTTAATAATCCGATTATTGGCACAAGTTTGGGAGGGATTGCTCCTGGAATTGCCAAGTTACACGGAGTAACCAGTCTCGATTTTGAAACTGTCAAATTATACGAGGGTAATGCAGTATTTGCAGAAGTTTTAGCTGCCAGCGGATTTTTTGGATTCATTCCCTTCATGATTTATATCTTCATGATCGTTGTCGAACCCATGCGCCTAGCCAGAAAATTGCCGCCTGAGCAGGCACAGATTTTGAAAGGTCTGGGTCTGGCACTGCTGTTTGAGTTTTTGATATTGCAATTTAATCAAAACATTTTACGTCAATATTTATGGATACATATCTCAGTAATGGCAGCCGTTTATGCAGTATTCAAACGCCAAAACTTGTCTGTAATAATTCTTGATAACCAAAATTCTTTGAAGGTATAGTATTTTGAAATTTTTCTATGACGCCCGCTGGATTGGGGATCATGGCATTGGCCGGGTTGCTCGCGTATTGGACAATGCGCTGAAATTTCCCCATCTGGAGGTGGAGGGCTCGCCCTCAGCACCGTTTGACGCGTTGCGTTTGTGGTTGGCAACATTGAAACGTATTCCAAAAGGGAGCGGTTTATTCAGTCCAGGTTATAACGCACCGCTGTTTTTTTCGCGCCGCTTTGTGTTCACGATTCATGACCTAAATCATATTGATCGCACAGAAAATAGCAGTTGGCTGAAGACATTGTATTACACCATAATTATGCGTCGCGCTTGCCATAATGCTTCGGCAGTATTAACCGTCTCTGATTTTTCCCGGCAGCGAATTATCGATTGGTCGGGCATTAACCCTTCCAGGGTAATTAATGTCGGCAATGGAGTCGATCCATCATACAACGTTAATGTTGCACCGTATAGTCCTGGTTTTTCTTATCTGTTGAGTGTAAGCAATCGAAAACCACATAAGAATGAGCCACGCATATTACAGGCATTTGCATTGTCCAATATTGATCCAGAAATTCGTCTGGTATTTACGGGGAAGCCGACTGAGGAGTTACTGCTTCAGGCGAAGACGCTGGGAATTTCTGAACGACTGGTATTTGCCGGACGGGTTGAGGAAAGCGAATTACCTGGACTTTATCGCGGAGCGCTAGGACTGGTTTTCCCGTCTCTCTACGAAGGATTTGGTTTGCCCGTGATTGAGGCGATGTCATGTGGTATTCCGGTATTGACGTCGAATACCACTTCATTACCGGAGGTAGCGGGCGATGCCGCATTGCTGGTAGATCCGGATTCGGTCGAGTCTATCGCCAAAGGTATTTATACCTTGTGTAATGATACCGACATGCGTGGATCCCTGTGCACCAAGGGCTTGCTCCAGGCCAGAAAATTTTCTTGGGACGAAACAATCCGCAAGGTACAGGCAGCCTTGGCTAGCGTATGAAAAACTTTGGCTGTTAATGATTGCATGTCAATAATTAGAGCAAGTTAATGGCTTATTTGAAATTTCTTTATTTAAAGGTGTTTAATGAGTATTGCCCTGATCAGAAATTCCTTGCTGGAAGCACAGTCAGCTCTCAGTGACTTGCTCAACAATGAAGTGGTGCTTGCAAATGTAGACCGGGCGGCGAATCTGATCGTTGAATCGTTGCGCAATGACGGTAAGGTGCTTTCCTGTGGTAACGGTGGATCGATGTGCGATGCAATTCACTTTGCTGAAGAACTATCCGGCCGCTACAGGAAAAACCGCAAGGCGCTGGCGGCTATGTCCATCAGTGATCCAGCCCACATTACTTGTGTGGCGAATGATTATGGCTATGACTACGTGTTCTCGCGTTTTATCGAAGGTCATGGTCGTAAAGGAGACGTCGTGTTGGCAATCAGTACCAGCGGTACCAGCCCGAGCATTTTGAACGCGGTCAAAGCCGCCCAGGACAAGGGCATGATCGTGGTTGGCCTGACAGGGCGTGCTGGTAGCGCTCTTGACGTCATGGCAGACGTCAGTATTTGCACGAAGGCCGGCCAGTTTGCAGATCGTGTTCAAGAACTGCATATTAAAATGTTACATATCATTATTGAACTTATTGAGGAAAAGCTGGGTTTGTCCTGATTGTTAGGGAATTTATGTCGAATGATGGGAATGCTTGTTTGCAATTGAATGGTGCGCGGGTGCTGGTAAAGGGGCGATTTAATGCTGGATCGTTACTGGTTTGGCAGTACGGGCCGTATATCATCAGAGGCGCCAGTGCCACTGGTTAATATTGCCAAGGACGACTTGCGTCCGGGCGGTGCAGCCAATGTTGCAGTGAGGGAAGTTCGGTACCGCGACTGTGACGTCACTGGAACTTGAGCGTGTCATGCATCTATCTGGTGGTGAGCCCTCGTTGGTGTTGCGGGAAGGGGACTTATTACAACGGGTACTCGAAGCAAAGGCGGCGGGAAAACGCATTGTATTTACCAATGGCTGCTTCGATATTCTGCATGTTGGGCATGTCCGCTATCTGGCCGCTGCAAAGTTGTTGGGCGACTTGTTAGTAGTGGCTGTCAATGAAGTTGCATCGGTTAAACTAATCATTGCTCTGACCGGATGCAAGTCTTGGCGGGGGGGGGGGGAAGCGTCGACTGGGTGGTCCAATTTTCGGAGAGTACACCCGAGCGTTTGATCAATCTGTTTGTGCCCGACATCTTGGTCGAGGGAGGTGATTATGTTCCTGAAAAATCGTTGGCTATGATGCGGTTAAAAATGCAGGTGGCAGAGTTATCGCGCTGGAATTCCATAATGGATATTCGACGACAAAGATACTTGACCGTTCCAAATTGACGTGAGTCTGGTAATTCTCCGCTATTGACGCACCTTCCTTGCATTCTAGGGGCAGGCTGCAGCGCTACTGGCTGCTATTCTTACGGCAGCAAGCCTGACCTATGTGTTCAAGACAGGAAGTGAAGTGTTGCTACCTGTGCTTCACTTCACATCGCTGGCATGCACCTGGTTGACCTGATCAGTTGCTTGCTGTCCAGCAAAGCAGTTCACGGCTGGCATTTATGACGTCACCGTCGTCGATGCCGCTCATGTAATCGGTTTCAAGAGTGTATTCAAAGCCCAGATTCAAGGTCCCTGCACCTTTGCTTTTACTGACGACTGAGCGAGTACGTGGACCGACAGGCCCCCAACGTCTCGGGTTCGTCGGGCCGTGCAGGCCAACAGTTGGCACTCCCATTGCCGCCCCCACATGCATGATGCCTGTATTGACGCTGACCAACAGCGCAGCTTGCTGTAACAACGATAGTGTGTTGCTGAAAGATGTCCCCGCGTGACTGATAAATCGCGGGCGCAGTGACGCCGGCAGGGTTGCTAGAAAAGCTTCGCAGCCGGAAATGTCTTCTCGTCCCCCAGTCAAGACGAACGAGTAATTTCCCAGTAATAGCAATTCGTTCGCAAGAGTGTGCCATTTTTCGGCCGGCCATTCTTTCAGATGACTCTGGGTGCCACTTGGCCACATATGGAAGACGATGGTGTTTCCACCTTCTTTCCAAGAGTGCTGTAATTGCTGCGGCAAATTTGCAGCATTCAGGCCAATCACTCCAAGCAGGTCGCGATAGTTCTCCAGTTCATGCTGGTCATTACGGTGAAGTACGGGGATGTCTTGCATGAAGTGGCGATATTGCTGCGATGTGTTGAAGCCAATCCGTATTTTTGCACGCGACAGTGCTGCGAGTAGAGCACTGATACGTGGCCACGAGTCGAAATCAATAAAAATGTCGATTTGATGGGAGCGTATGATTTTGACGCAGGCGAAAGGATTGGTCAGCGGTAGCTTGACGATCTGGTCGGCGCCCGATAACAGCTTGGCAAACTCAAAATTTGAGGCGCCGGTGAACAGAACAATTTTCATATCTGGATTGGCGACACGTAGATCGGTGATGGCTGCGGATAGCAACACGGTATCGCCAATGGCTGCTGTTTTCAGCAATGCAACCGAATTGATTAACTTTGGCACTTGCCTGGTGCGAAATAAACGCAAGGGGGTCAGAGCGAGTAATAGGACAGGCCCGAGATATTTGTCAAAAAATTTCAGTTTTGTATTTCCGCGTTCCATGAGAATTCAATATAGTAAACGTAAGATTAAAAGAGTGAGGGGCTGTTGCAATGAATATAGGAAAATTAAGAATTACATTGTTGCGGTGCCGTTTGTGTCGTTTGTTTTTGAATGATGATTAATTACCTGCCGCCAGTAATTGCGGCAGTAAATTTTGGGAATGTTTTTATTAGTATTTTATGTAGAGCTATGGATGTGATGATGGTAATGATTGCCGAGAAAAAATAGATAAAAATAATTGATGAGTTATGTTCTGGCTGGATTAGTTTGTACGATATTTTTTTGAATATAGTAAGTGTCGGTTCATGCATGGCATATAAAAAGAAACTGGTGGATCCAAGAGCAATAAGCATTTTTTTCAGACGGGGAAGGGCCAACGCCGGTTGCGTCAAATACAAGATGATCGGTATCCCGAGAATAATGCCGGTCTTGTGCATGTATTGATAACTTGGTGCTTCCGGGAATAATGCATTGGCGATGATCAGAAGAGTATAAATTATTAGCGTTGGCGTTAGAAATTTTGAGAGTGGCTGGTCAAGCAAGAAGATGCTTTGTGAATAGATGCCGAAATAACAGCCAAGTACGAAAAAGAATGCTGATTCAGAACTGTTTTCTCCAATATTCAAAAACCACAGAACAAATAGTGCTCCAAGCACAGTTTTTGGCAGCCATTTGAGGGAGAAATGTATCAATGGTGTCAATAGAGCCAATATCATCAAATCTCGGATGAACCAAAATTGATAGGAAATAGGATATCTGGTAAGCCCGAAGATTGCATTGAGGTAGTCGAAGAAACTATAATTGGCGATTAATGTTTTATTGCCGGAGAAGTATGACAGTGTTGCCGGAACTGACTGTGCGAGAAAAAAAATCAGTAACGTCAAAATGTTCCAGAAAAGAAATGGAAACAATAGTGTGCGGGTGCGGGAGATGATTTTCTTGACGTAGCTTTCGGTTGACCATTGTGTGTCATGAAAGAATAAATAGCCAGAGATGAGAAAAAAAAGGGGGACGGCGCAACGTGCAATTTCCTGTGAAATAACAGATTGAATGAAATCGCTAATATGATTCTTCTCACCTGCTCCAGTGGTGATCCCGGAAAACATCAATGTGGCGCCATACACATGAATGAAAACGACGCCAACAATCAAAGGGAAACGCAATAGTTGTAGTCTCAAAGATTGTTCATTGCTTAGGGATTTTTTTATCATGGAAAATGAAGTTAATTGTTGATTTTTGAGACGGAAAAATCACGAGAGGGAGATGATAAAAAAATGAATGGGCCAATACGGGGGCAGATAGCAACTTCACGGTCCTCTGTATTGGCTGACCTGGCGATTACGCCCATGTATCGCCAGATCGTTGCTGCCGATGCGCGTTCTGGCGCAAACTCATTTGAGTCATACACTACGCCGTAGTGCTCGTTAGCATTGCTCAACGTGAAAAGATTGCTGTCAGCGCATGCGAAGATACATCCCGAGCACGTGGCTCCAAGATGGCGTCGCTGCTTGAGCTACCTCCGTGGGCCGCGCGGACTTTGCACTGAGTATGCAAAACGGAATTGGGTCGAGCTCAATCCTGGCACAGTTTCAGCGCATCTTGCCACTGCGGCAAACTACAGAAGGTATTGATAAGACGCTGCGACGATAGTACTGAATTGTTCGGCCGCTTTGCTGGTACCGGATAGTCGCGCGCCAGAATCGGTTTCACGCGGGGTTTTTTCTGAACCGACGTATGTGCCATGATCGCTTCGGTAAAGCCAAACCAGCTTGTCTTTCCTTGGGCCGTCAAATGGTACAGGCCCGAACGTTCTTCCCACCATCCTTGTCGGTCAGCCGTGGCCAGGCTTTGCGCCACGATATGCGCCGTGGTATCGGCAATGGTGCGGCTCCATGTCGGCGCGCCGAACTGGTCGGAAACGATACTCAGTTCGTCACGTTCCTGGGCCAGACGGAGCATGGTCAGCAGAAAGTTCTTGCCGTGCGTACTGTAAACCCAGCTGGTGCGCAGGATCAGATGCGGGATGCCGGTCGCCTGGATCGCCTTTTCGCCGGCCAGCTTGCTGCTGCCATACGCATTCACGGGGCAGGTCGGATCGGTTTCGACGTAGGCACCGTCTTTCGACCCGTCAAAGACGTAATCGGTGCTGTAATGGATCATCGCAGCGCCCAGTTTCTTTGCTTCTTCCGCCATGACACCCGGCGCTTCGCCATTGATTCGCAGCGCCAGTTCCGGTTCACTTTCAGCCTTGTCGACCGCCGTATAGGCTGCCGGGTTGACGATCAGCGTCGGCTTGATGCGGCGGATGACGTCGCGCACCTGGTCCAGGTCAGCCAGGTCCATCTGGCTGCGGTCCACCGCGATGATCTCGCCCAGGCCCTGCAGGCTGCGTTCTAGTTCGTAACCGACCTGGCCGGTTTTTCCTGTGATTAAAATACGGCTCATGAAATAGTTTTGTTCCAGTGTGTCAGATTGGTCGGTAACGGTCAGGCAAAAACGTCGGCATTGGCCAGCAAGGTACCGACTTTATCTTTGCCAGACAGCAGTGGTTCGCCATCGAGCGGCCAGTCGATACCGATGGCTGGATCGTTCCACAGGAGGCTGCGTTCGAACTCCGGTGCCCAGTAGTCGGTCGTCTTGTACAGGAACTCGGCGCTGTCGCTGGTGACCACGAAACCGTGGGCAAAGCCTTCTGGTATCCACAACTGGCGTTTATTGGCCGCTGATAAGGTCACGCCTATCCAGTGGCCAAACGTCGGCGAGCTTTTGCGCAGGTCGACGGCGACGTCGAAGACTTCGCCAGCGGTCACACGCACCAGCTTGCCTTGCGGTTGCTGGATCTGGTAGTGCAGGCCGCGCAACACGCCCTTGGCCGACTTGGAATGATTGTCCTGCACGAAATCGCGCGTGACGCCGGTCAGTTCGGCAAAGCGCTTCTGATTGAAGCTTTCGTAGAAAAAGCCCCGGTCATCGCCGAACACGGTGGGTTCAAGGATCAGGACGTCCGGTATGGCGGTGGTTTGAATTTGCATGGTGTGAAATGAGCCGTTCAGGCTTTAGTATATTTTTTCTTCGAGCAAGCGCAGCAGGTATTGACCGTAAGCGTTCTTTTTCAAGGGTTGTGCCAATGCTTCGAGCGTGGCTGCATCGATGTAGCCACGGCGGTAGGCGATTTCTTCAGGGCAAGCAACTTTCAAGCCCTGACGGTTCTCGATGGTGGCGATGAATTGGCTCGCTTCGAGCAGGGATTCATGCGTGCCGGTGTCGAGCCAGGCCATGCCGCGGCCCATCAGTTCTACGTTCAACTGCCCGCGCTCCAGATAAGTACGGTTGACATCCGTGATTTCCAACTCGCCACGTGGTGACGGGGCGATGCCGGCGGCGATATCGCACACCTGGCTGTCGTAGAAATACAGGCCGGTGACGGCGTAGTTCGATTTTGGCTTGAGCGGCTTTTCTTCAATGCTGATGGCCCGGCGCTGTGCATCGAAATCGACGACGCCATAGCGTTCCGGATCGGTGACATGATAGGCAAACACGGTCGAGCCGCTGGTGCGCGCCGAGGCCTCGCGCAACTGCGATTCAAAGTCGTGACCGTAATAGATGTTGTCACCCAGAATCAGCGCCGATGGTGCATCGCCGACAAACTCTTTGCCGATGATGAACGCCTGTGCCAGGCCATCCGGGCTGGGCTGCACGGCATAGGTCAGGCTGATACCCCACTGGCTGCCATCGCCCAGCAACTCCTGGAAGCGCGGCGTATCTTGTGGCGTGGAAATGATCAGGATATCGCGTATGCCGGCCAGCATCAGGGTGGTCAGCGGATAGTAGATCATCGGCTTGTCGTATACGGGCAGCAGTTGCTTCGAGACGGCCATGGTGACAGGGTACAGGCGCGTGCCGGAACCGCCAGCCAGGATGATGCCCTTGCGTTCGATGGGGGTTGCCATTATTGCTGCTCCTTGGCCGTGTCGCGTGCCGCGTAGTTTTTCTCTACCCACTTGAGGTAGTCACCCGACTGGACATCGCGTACCCAGGCCTGGTTGTCCAGGTACCATTGAACGGTCTTGCGGATGCCGGTGGCGAAGGTTTCGGCTGGCTTCCAGCCCAGTTCGCGCTCGATCTTGCGTGCGTCGATGGCATAGCGACGGTCGTGCCCAGGGCGATCCTGTACATAGGTGATTTGTTCGCGATAGCTGCCGGACGCCTTGGGATCGAGCGTATCGAGGATGTCGCACAAGGTATGCACGACTTCCAGATTGGCCATTTCATTCCAGCCGCCCACGTTGTACACCTCGCCCAGACGACCTGCTTCCAGGACGCGGCGAATCGCCGAGCAGTGGTCGCCCACGTACAGCCAGTCGCGCACTTGCATGCCATCGCCATAGATAGGCAAGGCCTTGCCGGCGCGGGCGTTGCTGATGATGAGCGGAATCAGTTTTTCCGGGAAATGGAAGGAGCCATAGTTGTTCGAACAGTTGGTCGTCAGCACGGGCATGCCATACGTATGGAAATACGCACGCACCAGATGATCGGACGCCGCTTTCGATGCCGAGTAGGGGCTGTTTGGCGCATACGGCGTCGTTTCCGTGAATGGCGGATCATTCGGTCCCAGGGTGCCATACACTTCGTCGGTCGAGACGTGCAGGAAGCGGAATCCATCCTTGGCTTCGCCCGTCAAGCCGCTCCAATAGGCGCGTGCCGCTTCCAGCAGGCTGAAGGTACCGTTGACGTTGGTCGAAATGAATTCGCCGGGGCTATGGATCGAGCGATCGACATGGCTCTCTGCGGCAAAATGCACGATGGCGCGTGGCTGGTGTTCTGCCAGCAGGCGCGAGATGTGAGCGGTATCGCAAATATCGCCACGCACAAAGATATGCCGCGGGTCTTGCTCCAGGCTGGCCAGATTGCTGAGATTGCCAGCATAGGTCAGTTTGTCAAAATTGATCACGGGCTCATCGTTGAGCGCCAGCCAGTCGCGTACAAAGTTGGAGCCGATGAAGCCGGCGCCGCCAGTCACTAAAATCATGTTGTTATCCTTTTTTACTTGAACATCGTCACGATGCTTCACTCTTCTATTTCCGAAATGAAATTATTTGAAATTTTATTTGATCATGTAGTTAATACGCGCCATCTTTCTTGAAAATGACTTTAACCGTTTTCAGTAGAATAACAATGTCATTGAATAAAGACCAGTTCTTGACATACCATGCATCCAGATAAACGCGCGTATCATAGCTGACGTCGTTCCTGCCGCTGACTTGCCATAGACCCGTGACGCCGGGTTTCGCTTCCAGGTAATAGTCTACTTGGGGGCCATAACGCTCCAGTTCCGCATCAACAACCGGGCGCGGCCCGACCAGGCTCATTTCGCCTTTCAGTACGTTCCATAGCTGCGGCAATTCATCAAGACTGGTCCGGCGCAGGAAGTGGCCGATCGAGGTGATGCGAGGGTCGTTCTTCAGTTTGAAATCACGGTCCCACTCGGCACGGGCTTCAGGGTCGCGCTCCAGCAATTCTTTCAGCAAGACGTCTGCATTTACGGCCATGGTACGGAATTTGTAGCAGAGAAAATGCTTGCCATTCTGCCCCACACGTTTGTGGCCGTAGAAGATGGGGCGGCCAGAGGCCATGACCTTGGCGGCGATCCACAGCAGGATGGGCGCCCCGACGACCATCACGGCGATCGCCGTCGTCAGATCAAAGCAGCGCTTGATCATTTGTAAACCTGGCCGTGCCAGGTTGTTGCGCATGGTCAGCAGCAGCACCTCATGTGTAAAGAAATGGTTGACCTCCATGCCATACAGGGGCAGGCCGCGTACGGCAGGTACCACTTGCATATTGGCAACGCAACGGCTGACTTGCTGGATCATGCCCTGATAGGCATCGATGCCGCCTTGCTCCAGAGCGACAACTGCATGCGGATCACCCAGCAGCTTGAGCGTTTCTTCAGGATTGACACCAAGCGGAATGCACGGCACCGCCTGTTTGCTACGGTTCACGTAGTGTTGCTCCAGGCGGCCTTGGCCTTCGGGGATCAGGAAGGCAATCAGGCGATAGCCCATCAATGCTTCCTCATCGAAGGCCCGCGCTGTTTGCAAGGCATTGTCACCCCATCCGATGATGACCATGGGGCGTATCCAGCCGCCAGCTTTCATCAGCAGGTATTTGACCATGCCGCGCAGCAGCAGGACACAGCATGGCACCAGCAGCCAGGTGGCCAACAGTGCCTCGCGCGAAGAGTCGCGCTTGTCGAGGAAGACCAGGGCCGCGTCGATCAGGCCCATGACCATGGCGATCTTCAGCAGTTCCTTGATTTCATTCGAGTACGGGCGGCGTTTGGCATGATGGCCCTTCAGCTTGAAGATCGCCACAGTGACCACGGATAGCAGGCTGTAACTGAGCAGGCGTGAGCTATCCAAGCCCCAGTTGTTCAAATCGCCGCCATCGAGGGTCCATGTGCCGGCGAGCCAGAATGCCGTGAACATGGCTAACGCATCGGCAAAGGTGAGGAAATATTTTTCTACCCTGCTGCTGCAATACCATTTTATTTCTTGTACAAAGATGCCTTCGATTGGTTTCATGATGACTTGCTAAACCTTATAAACTTCAGTGTAAATTCTTGTGGTGCCGTATGCATGGTGCTTACGTATCTGCTCGGTCAAGTGCGGCCGTAGCGGTCTTCAAAGCGGACAATGTCGTCTTCCCCAAGGTAGCTACCCGATTGAATTTCAATCAATTCCAGCGGCAGCTTGCCCGGGTTGGCCAGCGAGTGGACGACGCCGAGGGGAATATAGGTAGACTGGTTTTCGGTCAGCAAATATTCCTTGTCGCCATTCGTGATCTGGGCAGTGCCGGAGACCACGATCCAGTGCTCGGCGCGGTGGTGATGCATTTGCAATGACAGCTTGGCGCCAGGCTTGACGGTGATCCGCTTGACCTGGAAGCGCTCGCCATTGCCGATGGAATCATAGGAACCCCACGGACGGAAGACTTCACGGTGCATGGTGGCCTCGGGGCGCTGCCTGTCGACCAATTGCGCGACCATGGTTTTCGTTTGTTGTGCCTGATCCGCATCCATGACCAGCACGGCATCGGCGGTTTCCACGATGACGGTATTGCGCATGCCAATGGCGGTGACCAGGCGGCTAGTGCTGTGTACCAGGCAATCGTTGCAATCCTGGATCAGTACATCGCCCTGGGTGCTATTCTGGCCGGCATCCTTTTCCGCCACGTCGAGTACGGCTTTCCAGGAACCGATATCATTCCAGCCTGCATCGAGGGCGACGGTCGAAGCATGGCTGGTGCGCTCCATGACGGCGTAGTCCACGGCGATATCGGGACTGGCGGCGTAGGCATCCTTGTCCAGGCGAATGAAGTCGAGGTCGTTTTTCGCGGCGCTGATGGCAGCGCGGCAAGCTGCCAGAACAGCGGGTTGGAAGCACGCCAACTCTTCCAGGTAGCGGCTGGCGCGGAACAGGAACATACCGCTGTTCCAGAAGTAGTCGCCGCTGGCGACATATTGTTCCGCGAGCGTCAGGGCCGGCTTTTCCACGAATTCAAGCACGCGTTGGACTTGCCCGCTTGCAGCGCCCTCGACGCGAATATAGCCGTATCCTGTCTCTGGTCCCGTTGGCGTGATGCCGAACGTCAGCAACTGACCTGCCTCTGCTGCAGTACGCGCCAGCGCGACGGCGCGATGGAAGGCCGGGGCGTCCAGAATGACGTGGTCCGAAGGCAGCACCAGCAGGAGCGGATCCTCACCACTCTCCATCGCATGCAAGGCTGCCGAGGCGATTGCTGGAGCCGTATTGCGGCGCATGGGTTCAAGCAGCATGCGGCTATTTTCCAGACCGATCTCACGCACTTGCTCTGCGACAACAAAACGCGAGGATTCGTTGCATACCAGCAGTGCTGGCGACACGGTGTCTATGCCTGCCAGGCGCTGCAGCGTTTGTTGCAGCATGCTGCCCTGAGTGGACAAGCGCAGAAACTGTTTCGGGAATACCTCGCGCGAAAGCGGCCATAAACGTGTGCCGGAACCACCACAAAGAATTACCGGTACGAGGGGAATAGTCATTTATGCTTCAATGTAAATGTAATTATTGCCAATGGGAGCAATATTTTTAATAAATTACAGGAATCTTTGTATTTTCTCCGGACTCCATGGAGCCTGAGAGACACGCACTTTGGCGCGTCCTGTATTGTAGTTTGCTGCCCCGGTATTTCTGCTTAGCACGCAACGTTTTCAAGCAAAAAAGCAACAAACACGCATAGGGCACTGATACTGAGAATGAGCACGGCTCCTGCGGCGCAGTCCTTGACGATCTTGATGCTGGGATGGAGGGCCGGATGAAGGTGATCAATCAGATTTTCGAGAGCGGTGTTGAAGAGCTCCGCCGCGAGGACCATGCCACAGTTGAGCAATAACAAAGCCCACCAGATCATCGCTGGCCGGTACCAGGCAAGTACAAGCAATACCAGGAGGGCGGCAAGGCATTGCAGCCGAAAGCTCGATTCCATGCGGAAGGCGGCACCCAAGCCTTGCAGGGCAAATCCCATGCGTTTATGGAGAGGCTGGTTCTTCATGGCAACTGAAGCGATGGTGCGCAATATTTTACTGACATGAAGGCGGATCTCTCAATGAATAGATGAGGAACGCAGGCATGGCCATACGATATGACATCATTTGTCCACAGCAGAAAGACTGGTGCCAATCTTTTTGATGTTTGATAAAAAGTAAAAAAGCCCGTTTTCAAATGAAAAGGGCTCTTATTGCAATAGTTGGCATATTAAAGTATGTGAACTATTGCGGTGTCAGGCCTTCACCTTTCGGCTTTACATCAAGCTGCAGGATGGGCCTACCTGTCGCTGCCTGAGCAGCCAGGTATTAATGGTGGGTTGGGGTCGCGTGCGCGGTGGTCGAGTCCGAGCTAGCTGCACCGGCCACAACGGCAACTGCTGCGCCGATAGCGATCAGGGTGCTAACGCTCAGGCCGGCAACAGTGGCGCCGGCAGCGGCGCCAGCAGCAGCAGCACCACCAGCAGCTGGTGCCGCTGCGACTGGTACAGGAGCTGGAGCCGATTGAGCCATGGCTTGTGCGGAAGCGAAGCACAGGATTGCCGAAGCGATCAGAATTTTCTTCATGGGATATCCTTTTAGGTTGAACAGCGGGAATGCTAAACTGTCACATGATTGTAGCAACATTTCTCTTGCTAGTCTGCGCCGTACAGTCCGTGGCAACGATAATTTATTCTATTTTAGCTACATACCGGACTATTCTGCGTGTCTGGCGGCCTGAAGATGTTGTTCTCTATCAACAAAAACGGCACCATGCCGAGGCTGCGGTCCATGTTTTTGTCAAATATCGCGGGAATTGCTGATGCATTCGAAAGCGATCCACAAGTTTGCCAAGTCCTCGTCATCCCGCGTAAAATGCAGGCTTCGCGGGTGTAGCTCAATGGTAGAGCAGAAGCTTCCCAAGCTTACGACGAGGGTTCGATTCCCTTCACCCGCTCCATTTTTCGTTGGCGCCTGGCTTGATGCGGCGCAGCCACTTATTTCTCCATTCCCATGTCTTCTGATACCCCAGCAAACGGCCCGGCGCGGCCGATGATGTACGATCCGACCGAACACCGCATCCGCAGTTTCGTGACCCGCGCGGGACGGCTTTCCGTGGCGCAGGCGCGCGCGCTCGAGACCCTGGGCCCGCAGTTTCTATTGCCTTTCGCCAAAGAACCGATGGATTTCGAGCAGGTGTTCGGCCGCAAGGCGCCCGTCATCCTGGAAATCGGCTTCGGCATGGGCGCGACGACCGCGCATATCGCCAAAGCCATGCCGGAGAAGGATTTCATCGGCGTCGAAGTGCATACGCCCGGTGTCGGCAGTCTGTTGAAGCTGATCGGTGAAGAGTCGCTGACGAATCTGCGTCTGCTGCAGCACGATGCCGTGGAAGTGCTCACACACATGATTCCCGCCAATTCGCTGGCCGGTATCCACGTTTTCTTCCCCGATCCATGGCACAAGGCGCGCCACAACAAACGCCGCCTGATCCAGTCGCCGTTCGTCAAGCAATTGACCGATCGCTTGGCGCCGGGCGGCTATCTGCATTGCGCCACCGATTGGGAAGATTACGCGGTGCAAATGCTGGAAGTACTGGGCGCCGAGCCGCAGCTGCACAATAGCGCCGATGGCTATGCGCCGCAGCCGGCGTATCGTCCTCTGACCAAGTTTGAAAACCGTGGCTTGAAGCTGGGCCATGGCGTGTGGGATCTGGTGTTCATCAAGAAATAACCTGGCGGTTTGCCCACCCGTGCCGTTTGCACGAGAACAAGCCTGCCGCGGCGACGCCGCAGGCTTTTTTTAATGCGCGCTAGTGCGCTGGCTAGGCAAGGCGGGGGAATTACGGTAGTCTTATCTTTTTTGCATTGATTGATATTATGTCCAAGAAAATACTCGTGACGGGCGCATCCGGTTTCATCGGCTCGCATACCTGTGTCGAATTGCTGGCTGCCGGCTTTGAGGTCGTCGCGGTGGATAACCTGTGTAATAGCGCGCGCGAAGCGATGGCGCGCGTGGAGCGCATCTCCGGCAAAAGCGTACCCTTCTATGCAGCGGACGTGCGCGACCGCGCGGCCATGGCCGCCGTCCTGCGCGAGCACGCCATCGATGCCGTGATCCATTTCGCAGGCTTGAAGGCGGTGGGCGAATCCGTGGCGCAGCCACTGATGTATATGGACAACAATGTCACGGGCACCGTGGCCTTGCTGGAAGTGCTGGCGGCGGCGAATGTGAAACGTTTTGTGTTCAGCTCGTCGGCCACCGTGTATGGCGACCCGGAGGCCTTGCCGATTCTGGAATCGTCGCGCCTGTCCGTGACCAACCCGTATGGCCGCTCGAAGCTCATGGTCGAGCAGATCCTGGCTGATCTCGTGCATGCCGATGCCCAGTGGCAAGTCGGCGTGTTGCGCTACTTCAATCCGGTCGGTGCGCATGCCAGCGGCTTGATCGGCGAAGATCCGGCCGGCATCCCGAACAACCTGATGCCGTTCATTGCCCAGGTGGCGGTGGGTCGCCGCGAACGCCTGGCCGTCTTCGGCAACGACTACGCCACGCCGGATGGCACGGGCGTACGCGACTATATCCACGTGGTCGACCTGGCGCTGGGCCACGTGGCCGCGTTGAACCGCCTGTTTGCCACCGACGGCGGCTTTACCGTCAACCTGGGCACGGGCCATGGCTACAGCGTGCTCGATACCGTACGCGCCTTCGAAGCCGCCAGCGGCCGCCGGGTACCGTACGACATCGTGCCGCGCCGCCCCGGCGACATCGCCAGCTGCTACGCCTCGGCCGACAAGGCAAAGGAACTGCTGGGCTGGCAAGCGCAGAAAAACATCGACGACATGTGCCGCGACCACTGGCGCTGGCAGCACCAGAACCCGCAAGGCTACGCAGCGTAAACAAGTCCGCAGATACAAAAAATCCCGCTCACACGCAAGTGTGGCGGGATTTTTCTTTAGAGCGCCAGCAACCTAATGGCGCCTGAAAAATGCCCGGGGCTAGGCACGGCAACAACGCCCCGGGCTTTTTCTCAGGCAGCCATTATGGGTACAGGCCGCGCACTTCGCGAGCCTGGAGAACACGGGTGCACGCCAGGATGAAGGTCGCGGTACGCATCGACACTTTCTTCTCTTGCGACACTTGCCATACGGCGTCGAACGCTTCGCGCATGATGCGGGTCAGGCGGCTGTTGATTTCTTCTTCCGTCCAGAAGAAGCTCGAGAAGTTCTGCGCCCACTCGAAGTAGCTGACGGTCACGCCGCCGGCGTTGGCCAGCACGTCCGGCACGATCAGTACGCCGCGGTCGGTCAGGATGTCGTCCGCTGCCGGCAGGGTCGGGCCGTTGGCGCCTTCCAGGATGATCTTGGCGCGAATGACTTGAGCGCGTTCAGCCGTGATCTGCTGTTCCAGCGCGGCCGGGATCAGGATGTCGCAATCGATGCCCCAGAAATCTTCGCGTGGCACGAATGCCTCGGCGCCTGGGAAACCTTCGACGCTGCCCACTTCGGCCACGTGTGCCAGCAATTGCGGGATGTTCAAGCCGCCAGCGTGCACGACGGTGGTCTTGTGGTCTTGTACCGCCACCACTTTCGAGCCGGCTTCAGCGAACATGCGTGCAGCGACGCCGCCCACGTTGCCAAAACCTTGCACGATGACTTTTGCGCCTTCGAGCGACATGCCGACCTTGGCGGCCGCATCGCAACCGACGACGAACACGCCGCGGCCCGTCGCATCGCGGCGGCCCAGGCTGCCGCCCAGCGAGATTGGCTTGCCCGTCACCACGCCGGTCGACATATTGCCGCCGATCATGGCGTAGCTGTCCATCATCCACGCCATGACTTGTTCATTCGTGTTGACGTCCGGCGCCGGGATATCCTTGTTCGGTCCGATGATCATGCTGATCTCGCTCGTGTAGCGGCGGGTCAGGCGTTGCAGTTCGTTGCGCGACAGGGTTTTCGGATCGACACGGATACCGCCCTTGGCGCCGCCGTATGGCACGTTGACCGCGGCATTCTTGACCGTCATCCAGGCCGACAGGGCCATCACTTCCGACAACGTCACGTCCTGGTGGAAGCGCACGCCGCCCTTGCCCGGGCCGCGCGACAGATTGTGCTGCACGCGGTAGCCTTCGTAGTGGGCAATGGTGCCGTCATCGCGCTCGATGGGCACGTCGACCGTCAGGATGCGCTTTGGACGCTTCAGCGTTTCCACCCAGCGCGACAGGTTGCCCAGGTACGGCGTAACGCGGTCGATCTGCTCGAGGTAGACGCCCCATGGGCCAAGGTCTTCAGGATTCAGGTAGGAAGGAAGTGCGTGCTTGCTGGTCATGCTTGATAAGCTCCTGGACAATACGAATACGTTAGAGGCACAGCCGATATGCAGCTGCGCGCAGCGGAACCGCATCGTAGGCGATAGCCTCATGCCCCGGCCAATGCTTTGTGCGCATCCGGTTATGCATTTATTGCATAGTTGTGTTGCCAGGATTGCCAGTCAGGACTGGGGGGCCTCGGTGGCGCGTTTGCGGCGCTTGCCCATGCGCGCCTTGCCATCCTGCGACTGCACCAGGTATTGCCACAGGCTTTCGACGATCTGCTTGCCGGGACGCAGGCTGGACGGGCGTTCACGGTACAGGCGGATTTCCAGCTCGATTTCCCAGCCCGGCGCGCCGCCGTCGGCGCGCGCCAGGTGCTTGTATTTGACGTCGCGCATGACGGCCGATTCGGGCAGGAAGGCGATGCCGCGGCCTTCCAGCGCCATCATCTTCAAGCCTTCGGCCATGTCCGTTTCGTAGCAGGTTTCCAGGAACAGCGGCGCCTTGGCGTCGGCCACCAGCAATTCCACCATGCGTCCCAGGTAGGCGTTGCTGGTATAGGAGAGGAAGGGCAGCGGCTCCTTGGCGCTGCCGGGCAGGACGAAGTCCGGCACCTTGTCCTGGCCGCAGCGCGCATAGGCGCGCAGGGTTTCGCGGCCCATCACCAGCATGTCGTAGCGGCCCGGGTCCAGCTGCACCGGCTGGCGCGGATGGTGATAGCACAGCAGCAGGTCGCAGCCGCCGTCGACCAGTTGCAGCACGGCGTCGTGCACGTTCAGGGCCATCAGGCGGCTGTTGATCGGCGCAAAACCTTCTTCCAGCGCCGTCAGCCATTTCGGCATGAAGGTCAGCGACAGGGTATGCGGCACGGCGAAATCCACGCTCGTTTGCGTGGCCGCGCGCTTGCCACGCAACAGGGCGCGCACGCCGTTGATTTGCCCCAGCATTTCCAGCGCCTGCTCGTAGAACACGGCGCCGGCCGGCGTCAGGCGCGTCGGGTAGGACGTGCGGTCGACCAGGTCGATGCCGAGCCAGTTTTCCAGCGACTGGATGCGCCGCGAGAAGGCCGGCTGGGTGACGTGACGCAGGGCCGCGGAACGGCTGAAGTTATGCGTTTCAGCGAGCGAAATGAAGTCTTCCAGCCATTTGGTTTCCATCGCGGCAGCGTTCCGTTATCAAGGACAAGGGCAAAGTGTAGTGGTCAGGCCGTGCTGGTCGATGCCGCCGGCTGGTACAGCGATGCCGGCAGGCCGAAGAAGGATGGCGGACCCAGGGTCGTGCCTTCGAGCGAGCCGCCCGCATTCAAGGCCTTGTTGATGGCCGACAGCAGGGAGCTGCGGCTGGCCAGGTTTTGTATCAGCGCGCGCGGGCCGTTGTGGAAGGTATGCTGGGCGATATCCGCGGCGACGACAAAGATCGGCTCGCGGCGCATGGGAAACTCCACCCATTCGCCGTCCTCGTCCTGGGCGCAGAAGGTATGGGGCAGGGTCATGTTTTCGGCGCCGGGAAGGTGCGACGCCAGCACCAGGCCGAAGGCTTCCGGCACCACGTCGGCCAGGCGGCGCACGGTGAGATCGTCCTGCACCAGTAACCGTACTTGCGCTTCCACCTCGTCTTCGGCGTCGGGCTGGGCGCCGAGAATTTTCACGGCCTGATAGATCAGGTCGGACGAGAGTGCTTCCATCAAATCTTGCATCAAATCATCTCCAGGATCATGGCGACGATTTCGTCGCCGTACGAGGCCAGTTTTTTCTCGCCCACGCCGCTCACGCCGCGCATCTGCTCGAGCGAGGTGGGCTTGGCCTTGGCGATTTCGCGCAGGGTGGCGTCGACAAAAATCACGTAGGCCGGCACGTTGTGTGTGCGTGCCGTCTCCACGCGCCACCAGCGCAGCTTGTCGAAAATCGCCTGTTCGCTGGTGGACAGATCCGTCTCGACATAGCCCTTCGCCACGCTGGTGCTGCGCTTGCTGGTTTTCACCGGTTTCTGGTACTGGCGCAGCTGCACTTTCTGGCCGCCCTTGAGCACGGGGCGCGAGGCATCCGTCAGTTTCAGCGAGCTGTATTGTTCATGGTCGACCGAGACGAGGCCCAGCGCGATGGCCTGGCGCAGAATCGATTTCCATTCCGCTTCGCCCAGGTCCGAACCGATGCCGAAGACGGACAGTGCATCGTGGTGCCAGGTCTTGATGCGTTCCGATTCCACGCCGCGCAGCACGTCGATCACGTGGCCGCCGGCGAAGCGCTGGTCGACGCGGTAGATGGCCGACAGCAGTTTTTGCACGGGCACGGTGCCGTCGAACGAGATTGGTGGCACCAGGCAGGTGTCGCAATTGCCGCACGGCGAAGCCGGTTCGCCGAAGTATTCGAGCAATCGCATGCGGCGGCAGCTGAGCGTTTCGCACAGGCCCAGCATGGCGTCGAGTTTGACGCCCAGCACGCGCTTGAAGGTGTCGTCCGCCTCGGACTCGTCGATCATGCGCCGCTGCAGCACCACGTCCTGCAAGCCGTACGCCATCCACGCGTTGGCGGCCATGCCGTCGCGGCCCGCGCGCCCCGTTTCCTGGTAATAGCCCTCGATGCTTTTCGGTAGATCCAGGTGGGCGACGAAACGCACGTCGGGCTTGTCGATGCCCATGCCAAAGGCGATGGTGGCGACCATGACGATGTTTTCTTCGCGTAGGAAGCGCGCCTGGTTGGCGCTGCGCTTCGCGTACTCCATGCCGGCGTGATAGGGCAGGGCGCGGATGCCGCTCTGGTTCAGAAATTCTGCCGTCTCTTCGACTTTCTTGCGCGACAGGCAGTAGACGATGCCGCAGTCGCCCGCGTGTTCCGTGTTGATGAAGTCGAGCAACTGCTTGCGGCCATTCGCCTTTTCCACGATCTGGTAGCGGATGTTCGGGCGGTCGAAGGACGAGACGAACTGGCGCGCGTCTTCCAGCTGCAAACGCAGCGCGATTTCGGCGCGCGTCTGCGGGTCGGCCGTGGCCGTGAGCGCGATGCGCGGCACGTCCGGGAACTGCTCGTGCAGCACCGACAGCTTGATGTATTCGGGACGGAAGTCATGGCCCCACTGGGCCACGCAGTGCGCCTCGTCGATGGCGAACAGGGATATCTTCGAGGCCTGGAACAGGTCCAGGCAACGCTGCGTCATCAGGCGTTCTGGCGCCACGTAGACGACGTCGATGCCGCCCGTGCGCACCAGGCGCTCGATGCGGCTCGCTTCTTCGTAGGTTTGCGTGGAATTGAGGAAGGCGGCGCGCACGCCGACTTCCTCCAGCGCGTCCACCTGGTCCTGCATCAGCGCGATCAATGGCGAGACGACGACGCCGACGCCGTCGCGCAGCAGGGCGGGAATCTGGTAGCACAGCGATTTGCCGCCGCCCGTGGGCATCAGCACCAGCGCGTCGCCGCCATGGCTGACGTGGTCGACGATGTCGGCTTGCTGGCCGCGGAAGGCCGGGTAGCCGAAAACCGTTTGCAGCAGGTGCAGCGCGCGCTGGTTAAGATATTGATTCATAGTGCCTTATTCTGCCCAAACAACCCAGCCGTAGTGGGCGCTGGCCAACACCAGCAAGCCGAACACGATGCGGTACCAGGCAAAAAACGTGAAGTCGTGCGAGCTGATGTAGCGCAGCAGCCAGCGCACGCACAGGAAGGCGGAAATGAAGGCGGCCACGGTGCCCAGGCCGAACAGGGGCACGTCGGTGGCCGACAGGATGTCGCGCGCTTTGTACAGCGAGTAGAAGGTGGCCGCGAACAAGGTCGGGATGGCCAGGAAGAACGAGAATTCGGTGGCTGTCTTGCGCGACAGGCCCAGCAGCATGCCGCCGATGATGGTCGAGCCGGAACGGCTGGTGCCCGGAATCAGCGCGAATGCCTGCGCGCAGCCCACCTTCAGGGCGTCGAACGGCGTCATTTCATCGACCGAGTTGACGCGCACGGTGACGGGGTTGGTGCGCGCGCGGCGCTCCACCAGCAAGATGATGATGCCGCCGATGATGAAGGCCATGGCGACCGGTACTGGCTTGAATAGCGCATGCTTGATCATCTTGCCGATGGCCAGGCCGATGACGGCCAGCGGAATGAAGGCGATGGCCACGTTCAGCACGAATTTGCGCGACTTGACTTCGGTGCTGAAGGTGGACAGCACGCTGCCGATGCGCTGGCGGTATTCCCAGCACACGGCCAGGATGGCACCGGCCTGGATGGCGATCTCGAAGACGTCCATGACTTCTTTCGAGACATCCTTGGTAAAGTCGAGCAGACTGCCGGCCAGGATCAGATGCCCCGTGGACGAAATCGGCAAGAATTCGGTAAAACCTTCGACCAGCCCCATGATGATGGCTTTTAACGCAAGAATGAGATCCATAGATGTATAAAAGGGTATAAGTACGGGTATAAGTGACAGGATGGGATGACCGCGTGGCGCCAGCAATGTGCGCGGGGTCGAAGCTTACCATGCCGCAGGCCCGCGGACCTTATTTGGGCGCAGTTGGGCGGCGCTTTTTTAGCGCCGTCCGCCAGGCAGGAGGAAGGATCAGGATACTTGTTTTGCCTGCGCCACCAGGCGCGCGCTGGCCGCCACCAGCAGCAGGGCGGCGCCCAGCATGGCAAAGGCGATATTCAGGCTGGTGGCGTGGGCGACGAAGCCGATCACGGCCGGGCCGGCCAGGATGCCCGCGTAGCCGATGGTGGTGATGGCCGCCACGGCCAGGCTGGCCGGCATGGCATGCTGGTTGCCTGCCGCCGTAAACAGGATGGGCACGATATTTGCCGCGCCCAGGCCGATCAGCACGAAGCCAAGCATGGCCAGGCTGGCGTGCGGCGCCAGCACGGCCAGGAAAAAGCCCGCCGCTGCGCACAAGCCGCCAAAAGTGAGCACACGCTTGCCGCCAAAACGGCTGACCACCTTGTCGCCGGTGAAACGGCCCACCGTCATGGCGATGGCGAAGGCGGCGTAGCCGAGGCCGCCCTTGGCTTCTTCCACGCCGCGCGTGGTGGTGAGGAACAGGGCGCTCCAGTCGAGGATGGCGCCTTCGGCCAGGAAAACGATAAAGCACAACAGGCCAATGAAAATGACGGCGCCATGCGGCATGACGAACAGCGGCGTCTTTTCGCCGGAGGCGGACGCCGTCGGCAGCAGATGGCCTTGCGCCGCGCCCAGGACGCCGCACAGCAGCAGCATCACCACCACGCAGGACCAGGCCGGCGTCAGGCCCAGCCACAACAGCAGGGCCATGCAGGCCGCACCGGCGAAGCCGCCCACGCTGAACAGCGCATGAAAGCCCGACATCATGGCGCCGCCGTTGGCTTTTTCGATGATCACGGCCTGGATATTGATGGCCACGTCAAACGTGCCCATGGCCGCGCCGAACACCAGCAGCACTAGGCCCAGTTGCAGCGGCGTGGCGGCCAGCGCCAGGCCGGGCAGGATGGCGGTCAGCAGCAGGCCGGCGCCGACGATGACCTTGCGGCAGCCGAAGCGTGCCGTGAGCACGCCCGTAAACGGCATCGCGCACAGCGAGCCAGCGCCCAGGCACAGCAGCAAAATGCCGAGGGTGGCTTCATCGAGGCCCAGGCGCGACTTGGCGTAGGGAACCAAGGGTGCCCAGGCGGCCATGCCGAGGCCGGCGGCGAAGAAGACCAGGCGCGTGGCGCGTTGTTGCAGGGTGCCGGTGAGATGCATGGGGGAGCTTTTCAAAGTCGGGGTGGATAAAATCAGGCGCGGGCGCGCAACACTTGTACGCCCAGCCGTTCAAAGGCGGCCACGTGGGCAGCGTCGGCATCGGCTTCCAGCACCAGGTGCTGCAGCAAGCCCGTGGCCAGTACGCCAAAGGGTGCGGCGGTGCCCAGCTTGTCGCTGGTGACGGCCACGACCACCGCCTTGCTGGCGCCGGCGATGCTGCGCTTGAATTCCGCCTCGTCGTAATTGAACGCTGTCACGCCCGCGTCCGCATCGGCGCCGCAAGCGCCGAGGAAGCACAGGTCGGGATGCATGCGCTCGACGGTGCGCAGCGCCTGCGGCCCCAGGCTGGCGCCGGCGCGACGGTCGACCCTGCCGCCAGCCATGATCAGTTCGATTTCCGGGCGTTCCATCAGGGTCATGGCAATGGCTGGCGCGTTGGTGATGACAGTGAGCGCTAACTCTGGCAAGGCGCTGGCGATGGCGAGATTGGTCGAGCCCGCATCGAGAAACAGCACCTGGCCCGCGCGCAGGAGGGAGACGGCGGCCTGCGCCAGGCGCGCCTTGCGTTCCGGCGCTTCCTGCTTGCGCTGGCTCAAGGTGCCGCCGTCCGGCGCCAGCGGCAGGGCGCCACCATACACGCGCTGGCACAGGCCGGCCGCCGCCATCTCGCGCAGATCGCGCCGTATCGTATCTTCGGATACGTCGAGCTGGCGCGCCAGGTCCAGCGCTAGCACGCGACCGTCGGCATGCAATTGTTGCTGGATCAGCGCGTGGCGTTGTTTGAGGAGCAGGGTGGCGGACATGGTGAACCTATAAACGTGCAAGAATGTGCATGAATATACGCAAACGTGCAAACAGAGTCAAGCGTACGCAGGTTTCCATCAAATATTGCCGAAAAGATATAAGTTCTGTTAGTGTTGTAAAAAATGGAATGAAATAAGGGAAGCCATGTTTTCAAGTACCTCTTTCAAGGCAAGCTTGCCGGGCCGCGCCCTGCGCCGCAGTGGATGGTTGATCCTGGGCATGATGATCGTGTTGAATGCGCTGCATTGGATGCGTCATGGCACGCTGGGCTGGAGCGATGCACGCGACTCCGTGTGTCTGCTGCTGATCTATCTGGGGATTGCCACCTTGCTGGAATACAAGCGGCAGCGCGACGCCGAGGAAGCGGAAGACGCGCGTTAAGCGCAACGCAAGCAGGGACGCCGTGCGCGCCGCCGCTCAGGGCGCCGTCAGCCGTTCCAGCTCGGCCAGCCAGTGCACCGCGTGTTCGCGGCTGTCGCCGCACATCTCCGCGGATGGCTGCAAGCCGCCGCAAAACGCGGGCCGTTCCGGCTGGCCAAAGATCTTGCAACGGTTGTCATCGGCCAGCTGCACGCAGCGCACGCCCGCCGGTTTCCCCCCCGGCATGCCGGGAATCGGGCTGGTGATGGACGGTGCGGTGCAGCAGGCGCCGCACGAGGGACGGCATGCCAGGGTGGCAGATGGTGACATGGGAGTTCAGACGGGCGGGTGAGGAGCCGACAGTATAGCAAGCCGGCTCCCATGTGTTGCCCGGGCGCGTTCAGCGCACGATGCTGACGCGCTTGCCCGATAAAGTGCGGCGGGCCGGATCGCCATGCACGGTGATGCGGCCGGAACCGCTGGCGCGGGCGTTGACTTCATTCTGGACGCTGACGTCGATGTCGCCGGAGCCGTTGCTCGCCAGATAGGCAACGTCGCTGCGCAGCGACGCCAGGTTGACATCGCCCGAGCCATTCACGTTGGCGTCGAGGCGCTGCACGGCGCCGTTGGCGCTGATGCTGCCCGAGCCGTTGACGGCCACGTTGATGCGTTCGCCGTGCACGCTGCCCAGCTGGATGCTGCCCGAGCCGTTCTGCACCGCGTCCGTGTTGCCGCTGGCGAGGGCCGCCGCGTTGATGCTGCCCGAGCCATTGTTGGCCACGTCGAAGCGTCCCGTCGTGCCCGACAATTCGCTCTTCATCGACCCGCGCTGTTCCAGGCTGAAATCGTCGCCATTCAGGCCGCTGACCACCAGGCGGCCCGAGCCGGAGATGTTGATCTTCCTCAATTGCGGTGTCGTATAGATGACGTGGATGCCATTGCTGCTGCGAATGTTCGTGTCGCTCCACAGGCGCAGCGTATTGCCGTTCACGTCGCTATGGATCAGCGGTTGCAGATTGCTGTCCGCTTCGATCACCAGCGATGCCGTCGGGCCGACGCGCACGTCGATCTTGATGTCGATGCGCTTCATGTTGTCGATGTCGAGCGCGCTGATGGTGCTGACCTGGCGCACGTCGCGGCTCACTTGCCCATTTCCCTGGATGACATTGCTGCTGGAATCGGCATAGCGTACTTCGCCATCGTTGGGGTTGATGACGATGGCGCAACCGCCAAGGGCAACGGCACAGCACAGGGCCAGCAAGGTACGCATGGTGTTTCCTTTATGATTGTTTTAGTTCGGGACAAGAAAAGAGCCGGCAGCCGCGCCGCGGCTGCCGTGCTGTCGATGAGAAGATAGCAAAGCGGTGCGCTGGGTTGCAGGGAAATGCGACGAACTGCGTAAAACGCGGGGTGAACTGCAGGCGCGTGCGCCTGACGCGGTGCCGTCCGCCTTAAAAGCTGAGCAGGAAGCAGGCGCCGGCGCCGACGGGCCGCGCATGGCGCAAGGTGCCGCCGTTGGCATGGGCCAGGTGGCGCACCAGGGCCAGGCCGATGCCGCGCCCTTGCTTCCTGGTCGAGAAAAATGGCATGAAGATGTGCACGGCCAGCGTATCGGGCACGCCATGGCCATTGTCGCGCACTTCGATGCGCAGGCGCGCGCCCCGGCTCAGGCGGGCGCTGACCGTGACGCGCGGCGCGGCAATCCCCTGCGTGGCTTCGGCAGCGTTCTTGAGCAGATTGATCAGCGCCTGTTCCAGCTGGCCTGCATCGATCCGCACTTCCAGCGATGCCGGTTCGACGGAAAATTCCGCCCTGCCGCCGCGCGCCTGCCAGGCCGGCGCCAGCAGCGCTTCCAGGCGCTGGAACAGTTGTTCCAGGCGCACCGCTTCGGGTTGCGGCGCGGGCACGCTGGACAGGCTGCGGTAGCTGGCCACGAAGTCGGCCAGGCTGGCGGCGCGGCGGGCGATGGCGTCGAGCGCCGTCGCCAGGTCGGCATGGGTGTCGTGCGGCAGCAGGGGGCGCACGTCCGCCAGCAGGTCGCAGGCCGTGCGCGACAGCGAGGCGACGGGCGTCAGCGAATTCATGATTTCATGCGTCAGCACTTGCACCAGGTCGCGCCAGGCGTTGAGCGCCTCGGCTTCCAGTTCGCTCTCCACCGGCATCAGCGCGGCCAGGTGCTGCGGTGCGCCTTGCAAGGTCAGCGCCGCCACGGCCACCAGCGCCCGCTCCACGCCCCGCTCCGTGTCAAAACTGAGCAGGCGGCGCTGGCCGGGCGGCTGCGCCGCCAGCAGTTGCTGCCACCGTTGCGGTTCGCTCGCATGTCCGGGCGCCAGCTGGCGCCGTGCGCTTGCATTGAGCGGCGTTACCTTGCGTTCCTCGGCGTCGTTCCGGATGCGGAACAGGGCGATGGGCGCGTGCTCGAGACAGGCTTCGAGCGCCCTCAGCGATTCTTCATCGGGCGTAGGCGACGGCGCCGCCGTCATTGCCGTTGCCATCGTCGACTCTTGGCGCGACAGGCGCGGCGCGAGGCGTGTCAGGCAGCGGGACAGCAGCCACGCCGGCGCTATCGACAGCAGCAGGCACAATACGCTCAGGCGCGGCGACGCCAGCGCGACAAAATACCCGGCGCCGCCGGCCAGCGCCAGCATGGCGGCGATGCTGGCGCTGGCCGTCGTCTTGAGGCTGCGCTCAGATGCCATGTTTGTTCAGCTTGCGGTACAGGGCGGCGCGGCTGATGCCCAGCGCCTTGGCCGCATGGCTGATATTGCCGTCGACCTGCTCCAGCGTGCGGTGGATGGCATCGCGTTCCAGCGCGCCCAGCGTCTGGCGTGCGTGGGCGGGCGCCGTTGGCGCCTGGCCGGCGCCGTCGAACAGGCCGAAATCGCCGCGCGTGTAGTGCGCTTCGTTCCCCAGGATGACGGCCCGTTCGCAGGCATGGCGCAGCGCGCGCACATTGCCAGGCCAGTCATGCTGTTGCAGGTAGTCGAGCGCCTCCGCCGCGGGCGCGCGCGCGGGGCGCTGGTACTGGCTTTCGTAGTGCGCCAGGTAGTGCCGCAGCAGCATGGCGATATCCTCGCGGCGCGCCCGCAGCGGCGGCACGCGCAGCACGATGGTATTGAGGCGGAACAGCAGGTCGGGCCGGAACACGGCCGGATCGAACAGCCGCGCTTCATCGACATTGGTGGCGCTGAGGATGCGCACGTCGATCGCTTCCGGACGGTCGGCGCCGAGCGGCGTCACTTCGCGCCGTTCCAGCGCCGTCAACAGCTTCGCTTGCGCCGCCAGCGGCAGGTTGCCGATTTCATCGAGAAAGAGCGAGCCGCCGCGCGCCGCCTGGAAGCGTCCTGCGCGTTCATGCCTGGCATCGGTGAACGCGCCCTTGCGGTGGCCGAACAATTCGCTTTCGAAGGTTGTCTCCGGCACGGCGCCCATGTCCACCGGCAGCAGGGGACCGGCGGCGCGGCGCGAGGCCTGGTGCAGGGCGCGCGCCACCAGTTCCTTGCCGACGCCGTTTTCACCGAGCACCATCACGTTTGCCTCGGTGGGGCCGACGCTGGCGACCATCACGCGCAGCGCGCGCATGGCCGGGGAGTCGCCCATCAGGTCCGGCGCGGCCGTGCCTGGCGATGCCATGCCGGCGCGGCGCGCCAGCGCCTGTTCCACGGCGGCGGCCAGGCGCGCGTTGTCCCAGGGCTTGGTGATGAAATCGCCGGCGCCGCGCTGCAGCGCCGCCACGGCCAGCGGCACGTCGGCATACGCCGTCATGGCGATCACGCAAGGCGGCCGTGGCAGCGCGCGCAGCAGGTCGAGCAAGGCCAGGCCTTGTGCCCCATCGGTCTGGCCGGGCTGGAAATTGAGGTCGAGCAGCACCACGTCGGGCACGGCCCGGGCCAGCAGCGCGGGCAGCCCCGCCGGGTCGCACAGCGTATCGACCTGGCCGTCGCGGTAGCGCCGCCGCAGCAGCAGCTGTGCGGCGCAGGCGACATCGATATCGTCGTCGAGGATCAGGACGTGGGCTGCGGTGTGGGTCATGGAGAGCATAGTGAGCGTCGGTCGGTGGCGCATTCTAGCAGCCGCGCAGGGGGCGTGGCTGCTGCTGCGGGCATGCCCGTTTGCCGGCGCTGTGCGCTTGCGAACAGCCGCTGTCCGGAAATGGACACTGCGGGACACCGCGCCGCGCCGCCCGTGCCGGCGCGCGGCTGCAGGGCGCCTGTCTGCGTGGCGCCTGCCGCTGGCACGCTGCTTGCTGATGCAGGGACAAGACCAGTGCGAAAGACGTGAAAATAAATATGCATGCTCCCCGATCTTCGATCCCCCCTTTGCCGGCCAGCGGCGCCGCCATGGATACGCGCGTGCCGCGCAGCCGGCGCAAGCTGGTCGCCGCCGGCCTGGCGGGCGTGTTGCTGCTGGCCGCGCTTGCCGCCGCGGGGTGGTGGGCCATGCCGCGCGGCTTGCAGGTGCCTGCCGCTGAATTGCGCATCGGTATCGCAGAGCGCGGCATTTTTCTCGATGAAGTGGTGGTGCGCGCCAGCGCCGAGCCGCTGCATTCCGTGCTCCTCGATTCGGTCGAGTCGGGCCGCATCGACGAGGTGCTTGCCAGTGACGGCGCGCTGGTCAGGAAGGGCCAGCTGCTGTTCCGCATCTCCAATCCGCAGCGCAACCTGGAACTGCTGGCCCGCAAGGCCGAACATGCGCAGCAGATTTTCAACTTGTCCAACTTGCGCGTGGCGCAGCAGGCCAGCGCCAGCGAGCACCAGCGCCGCCTGGACGACCTGGCGTTCGCGCTGCAGCAGGGCGGCAAGCAGCATGCGCGCCATGTCAGGCTGGCGGCGCAGGGTTTCATTTCCAGCGTGGCGCTGGAGGAGTCGGCCGACAGCCTGCTGCAGCAGCAGCGCGCGCTGGCGCAGGAACAGCAGGCGGCGCAGGCCGAGGCGCGGGTGCGCCGCGATGCGGCCGCCCAGCTTGAGGCATCCATCGCGGGCCTCAGTTCGGGCCTGCTGCTGGTCGGCGCCACGGTCGATGCCCTGGCCGTGCGCGCGCCGTCCGCCGGCCGGCTGACGGATTTCCGGCTGCAGGTGGGCGAGTCGATTGCGACGGGCAAGAATGTGGGCCGCATCGACGACCCAGTGCGCTACAAGCTGTCGGCCAGGGTGGACGAGTTTTACCTGAACCGCATGGCGGCGGGACGGCAAGCCAGCATCGTCCAGGATGGCCGCGCTTATGCGCTGAGCGTGCAGACGATTTATCCGCAGATCAAGGAGGGCCGCTTCACGGTGGAACTGGTGTTCACGCACGGCCAGCCGCCCGTGCTCAATCCGGGACAAAGCCTCGATGCGCAGATCACCCTGGGCGAGCCGGCCGCCGCGCTGCTGCTGCCGAACGGCGCTTTCGTCAACGACAGCGGCGGCGCCTGGGTCTACGTGCTCGATGCGTCCGGCGGCCAGGCGCAGCGGCGCGCGGTGCGTATCGGCCGGCGCAACAACAGCCAGCTCGAAGTGCTGCAAGGGCTGCAGGCAGGCGAACGCGTGATCCTGTCCGCCTACGCCGCCTATGGAAATTCCCCCAGATTGCACATAAGCCGGTAAATTCCCTCTCATCTTCCATAAAGGTTCCACCCATGCTCAAACTAGTCGGCGTCAGCAAGCTGCATCAGTCAGGCGATATCCAGACCAAGGCCCTGGACCGCATCGACCTCGAAATCGAGGCGGGCGAATATGTGGCCATCACGGGCCCGTCGGGCTGCGGCAAATCGACCCTGCTGGGTCTGCTGGGCTTGCTCGATATTCCCAGCCAGGGCGAATACTGGTTCGAGGGCCAGAACGTGGCAGGCTGGAGCGAGGCGAAGCTCAATGTGCTGCGCCGCGGGCGCATCGGCTTCATCTTCCAGAGCTTCAACCTGATCGAGGAACTGAGCGTGTTCGAGAACGTGGAGCTGGCGCTCGAATACAACGGCACGCCGGCACGCGAACGGCGCCAGCGCGTGGCCGCCATGCTCGACAAGCTGGGCGTGGCCCACCGCGCGGGACACCGGCCGTCGCAGCTGTCCGGCGGCCAGCAGCAGCGCGTGGCGATCGCGCGCGCGCTGGTGGCCGGGCCGGCCGTCTTGCTGGCCGATGAACCGACGGGCAACCTCGATACGGCGCACGGCAATGAAGTCATGCGCCTGCTGCGCAGCATCAATGCGGAGGGCACGACGGTGGTGATGGTGACCCACTCGCCCGACCATGCGGCGCAGGCATCGCGCACCCTGCATTTGCTGGACGGCCGCGTCGTGGTCGACGCCTTGCAAGCCGCATGAAGGCGGCCGATTTCCGCATCGGCTGGCGCCTGCTGGCGCAGCAGCGTGGCGCCTCGGTGGCCGTCATCCTGGGCCTGGCGGTGGGTTTCGCGGCCTGCTTTCTGCTGCTGGGCTTTGTCGGCTACAGCCTGGGCTACGATAGCCACGTACCGCAGCGCGAGCGCGTGCAGCTGGTCAAGCAGCGCATCAATCTGTTCATCCGCCCCGAGTGGCAGAACTACGCCTATCTGTCGCTGCGCGACGTGGCGCGGCGCAGCGGTGCGGTGGAGATGGCGAGCATCGTCAGGCAACTGGCTTTGCCCGTGCAGCGCGGCGAGCGCCCGTATGCACTGAACGTGCAAGCGGTCGATGCGGATTTTGCCAGCCTGTTCGGCGTGACGGCGCTGCAGGGCGACTTGCGCTCCACGCTGGCGCAGCCCGATGCCGTGGCGCTGACGCAGACGGCGGCGCGCAAGCTGTTTGCCGACGGGCCCGCGCTGGGCCAGTTGCTGCGGGTCGGCGGCGTCACGCTGCAGGTGCGCGCCATCCTGCCCGACCATCAGCGCAACACCACCGTGCCGTATGAAGTGCTGGTGGGCACGCTCAGCAGCGCCTGGCCGGCGGCGCAGCGCGAGGCCGCTTTTTCCGGCACGGGGCGCGGCGCCATTTACCTGCGGATGCGCCCCGGCGCGGATCCCGATGCGCTGGCGGCGCTGCTGCAGCGGGCCGTCAACGATTCGCCGCAAGACCGGCAGGTGCGCGGGGCCTCGATGGGCCGCGCGCTCGAGGGGCGCAACGTCACCGACATCGCGCTGCTGCCGCTGGCGCAGGCTTACTTCGATGCGGACCTGTACAACAGCCGCGCGGCGGCGCGGCATGGGCAGCGCGCCAGCGTGGCGGGACTGGCCGTGCTGGCGCTGCTGATACTGGCCCTGGCCGTCATCAATTACGTCAACCTTGCCACCGTGCGCACCTTGCGCCGCCAGCGGGAAATCGGCGTGCGCAAGCTGCTCGGCGCCAGTGCGGGGCGCCTGGTGCGGCAGTTCCTGGCCGAGTCGGTGCTCACGGCGCTGCTGGCGGCCGCCGCCGGCTTGCTGCTGGCCTGGCTGGCGCTGCCGCTCTTCGCCGAGCTGGTCCAGCGGCCGCTGGACGATATGTTCACTGCCTGGCGCTGCGCCGGCGCCTTGCTGTCCGGCGTGCTCACGGGCTTGTGCGCGGGCGCCTATCCCGCCTGGTGCGCGCTGCGCGTGCGGCCCGGTCCCGCGCTGGCTGGCCGCGGCAACAGCGAAAAGGCGGCTGGCCTGTGGCTGCGCCGCGTGCTGACGGTATTGCAGTTCGGCGCCGCCATGGCGCTGTGCGCCGCGACCCTGGCCGTCGGCTGGCAAGCCTGGTATGGCAGCCATGCCTCGCCGGGCTTTGCGCCGGATGGCTTGCTGGTGCTGGACTTGCCGCCTGGGAGCGAGGACAGCCCGCAGGCGCGCGCGTTCGAAGAGGCGCTGGCGCGCCTGCCCGGCATCGCCGGCGTGGCGGGCATCCTGGAAGCGGTCGGGCGCGATGGCAGCAAGGTCGTCGGCAGCGTCAGGACGCGCGACGGGCGCGACGTGCGCCTCGAATACAAACCCATGACGCCGGGCTGGTTCGACCTGCACCGCATCGTGCCCCTGCACGGGCGATTGTTCGACGCGGCGCGGGACAGGGTCGGCAGCCAGGTGGTGGTGCTCAATGTGGCGGCGGCGCTGGCGCTGGGCTACCCCACGCCGCAGGCCGCCGTGGGGCAGGCGATGCCGGACGGGCAGGTGATCATTGGCATTGCGCCGCCGATCCGTTTCCAGGACATGCGCCAGGCGGCCCAGCCGATGCTGTTCGATTTGCGCCATGGCGGCACGCTGTCCCTACGCAGCGCAGACGCCGTGGCAGCGGCCCATGCGCGCATCGAACCGCTGTGGCGGCGCTATTTTCCGGAGCGGATGCTGGAACTGCGTACGGCGCAAAGCCTGCTGACGGGGATGTATGCCGAAGATCTGCGCCTGGCGCGCATGCTCGGCCTGGCCAGCCTGATCGCCCTGCTGCTCGCCGCCTTCGGCATCTACGTGCTGTCGGCCTACAGCGTGCAGCGCCGCAGCCGTGAAATTGTGCTGCGCAAGTTGCATGGCGCCGGCCGCGCCGCCATCGCGCGCCTGGTGGGACGCGAGTTCATGCTGCTGCTTGCCGCCGGCGCCGTATTGGGCCTGCCGCTGGCGGCCCTGGGCATCGCGCACTACCTGGCCGGCTTTGTCGAGCGCGCGCCGCTGGGCGCCTGGCCCCTGGCGGCGGCATTGCTGCTGGCCCTGCTGGTGGCCCTGCTGGCCACCGTGCGGCACACCTGGTCGGCCATGCGCATGGCGCCGGCGCTGGCCTTGCGCGCTGACTGATACTTCAAGGGATAGCATGATGTCTGCACGAGATTTTCGCATCGGCTGGCGCTTGCTGGCGCAGCAACCGGCGTATTCCGCCGCCGCGCTGGGCGGGCTGGCGACGGGTTTTGCACTGTGCCTGTTGCTGCTTTGCCTGGTCCGCTATTCCTTCAGCTTCGATGCCGCCGTGCCGCAAGCCGAGCGCGTCTATGTGCTGAAGCACCGGCTCAACTTCATTCCGCAGCCGCAGTGGCTGGAATACACGCCATTTGCCCTGCGCGACGTGGCGCTGCGCAGCGGTTTCCCCTTGCAAGCGAGCGTGTTCTGGCCGCGCAAGGCGACCTTCGAGCAGGATGGTCGTCAGCAGGAACTCGAGATCACGGCCGTCGATCCCGCTTTTGCCGCCATCTTCCAGCCGCGCGTGCTGGCCGGCGACCTGTCGGCGGCGCTGAGCCGGCCCGATGGTCTGGCCGTGACGGAGTCGATGGCGCGCCGCCTGTTCGGCCACGCCGACGTGCCGGAGCGCGTGCTGGGGCGCGATATCGCGCTGGACCGGCAACGTCTGCGCGTGCGCGCCGTGCTGGCCGATCCGCCGCTGGCCAGCACGGTGTCCTATGCGCTGCTGGCGGGGACGGGCAGCGTGCTGTGGCCGGCGCCCCAGCGCGACGCGGCGCTGGCCAACTGGATGGGCATCGCCGGCAAGATTTATGTCAAGGCGGGAGCGGGCGTGAGCGCCGAAGCCTTGCGCGGCGCGCTGCAGACTGCCACTGACCAGGGGCCATGGAACAGCCTCGTGCCGCCGCAGCAGCGCGCCGCGCTGGGCGAGCGCAAGCCCGTCGAAATCGCGCTGGGGCCCCTGCGCGACGCCTATTTCGACACCACGGTGGCCAACACCATCGGCAGCGGTCCGCGCGCCGACCGGCGGCTGGTGCTGGGACTGGGCGCCGTCGGCCTGCTGATCCTGCTGCTGGCCGTGTCCAACTACATCAGCCTGGCGGCCGTGCGCACCTTGCAGCGCCAGCGTGAAATCGCCGTGCGGCGCGTGCTGGGCGCTTCCTCGGGGCAGTTGCTGGCCCAGTTCCTGGCCGAATCGCTGTTGCTGTCGCTGGGGGCCACGGCGCTGGGCGTGCTGCTGGCCTGGTTGCTGCTACCCCTGTTCGCCGCGCTTGTGGCGCGGCCGCTGGATGACATCTTTGCACCGCTGCCGCTGGTGCTGTGCGTGCTGGCCGGCACGGCGGCGGGCGCCTATCCGGGTTGGCTGGCCTGTCGTGTCGACATGCGCCAGGCGCTGGCGCAGCGCAGCGGCGACACCCGCGGCAGCGCCGGCCTGCGCCGCGTGCTGACGGTGTCGCAGCTGGCCCTGGCGATGGGCCTGGGCAGCGTGGCGCTGGCGGTAGCCTGGCAGACGCGCTATGCCAGCGAGGCTGCTCGCGGCTTCGATGCGGCGCCGCTGCTGGTGCTGGAATTGCCGAAGGGGCAGGATATGCGCCAGCCGGCCAGCGTGGCCTTCCGCGACGCCGTGCTGCGCCTGCCCGGCGTGGCGGCGGTGGCGGACAGCCGCGACGTGCCTGGCCGCGACGGGGGCGGCGGCACGCGTTCCAGCGATATCGTGCAGCGCGGCGACGGCGGCAGCATCTCGCTGGAGATCCGCGAAGTCAGCGCCAGCTTTTTCGACGCGTACGGGGTGGCCGCGCTGGCGGGGCGCGCGTTCGATCCCGCCATCGAGCGTGCGCCGGGGGCGAGCGCCATCGTCATCAACATGGCGGCCGTGCGCGCGCTGGGCATGGCCACGGCGCAGCAGGCGCCGGGACGCTGGCTCAATGGCCAGGCCTTGCAGATCGTCGGCGTCGTGCCGGACATCCGTTGGCAAAGCTTGCGCGAGCCGCTGCTGCCCGTGATGTACCGACTCGACCCTGCCAATGCGATGCTGACCGTGCGCCTGGCGACGGGGGCGGACGGTGCCAGCGTGACGGAAGCCGTCGCCCCGCTGTGGCAGCGCTATTTTCCGGGACAAGTGTATGCGCCCAAGCCGCTGACGGCGTATGCCGCCAGCGCCTATGCCGACGATCGCCGCATGGCCAGCCTGCTGGCCTGGGCCAGCGCCGCCATCTTCGTGCTGGCGGCCTTTGGCGTGTATGTGCTGGTGGCGCACAATGTGCAGCGGCGCGCGCGCGAGATCGTGTTGCGCAAGCTGCATGGCGCCGGGCGCCTGGCCATCGGGACGCTGGTGGTGCGCGAGTTCCTGTGGCTGCTCGCCATCGCCGGCGTGGCGGCCTTGCCGCCGGCCGCGTTGGCGATCGCGCGCTACCTGGCGGCCTTCAGCGCGCATCCGCCCATCGGTGCCTGGCCTCTGGCGCTGGCGTTGCTGGCGGCCGCGTTCGTGGTGGCCCTGGCGACTGCGCGCCACGCCTGGCTGGCCATGCGCATGGCGCCGGCGCAAGCCTTGCGCGATTGAGACGGGCTTGCCGCATGGCGTCAGCGTCGGACGCTCCCAGCCGATGGGCGCCATGCCACAGCGACGCGTTACAATGGCGAGCGTGCGGATCGGCCAGCCGGCGAGGTGCGGCTGCTTATATGTATACGCATCAGTGTACTTCTGCGCCCTTTTCGTGCGATCAGGATGGGTCTGGCAACCGGCGCTTGACCTTGACGGTAGACCGGTCTACCATTAATGACTCAAAAGTAAGTTACTTGGAAAGACACATGCAAGCCCCGATTGATACCAAGCCCCGCTGGGAGCGGCGCAAGGATGCCCGCCCGCAGGAATTGCTCGCCGCCGCCCTCGACCTGTTTGTCGAACGGGGCTTCGCATCGACGCGCCTGGAGGATGTGGCCAAGCGGGCCGGCGTGTCGAAAGGCACCCTGTACCTGTACTTTGAGAACAAGCAAGAGCTGTTCAAGGCCGTGGTGCGCGACAATATCGTGCATTCCATCGGCGAGGCGGAAGACAGCATGGCCGCCTCGGACAGCACCAGCGCCGAGTTGTTGCGCAGCATGATGATGCAATGGTGGGAAGAATTCGGCGCCACCAAGCTGGCCGGTTTGACCAAGCTGATGTTGGCCGAAGCGAACAATTTCCCGGAACTGGCGCAGTTTTACAACGAAGAGGTGGTCACGCGCGGCAATGCGCTGATCGCCACCTTGCTGGAACGGGGCATGCAGCGCGGCGAATTCCGCCAGGTCGATCCCGTGCTGGTCAGCACCATCCTCAGCGCGCCCGTCACCATGCTGATGATGTGGACGCACTCCTTCTTGCCGTGCGAGGTCAAGAACATCGATCCCGTCGCCTACATGGATGCCTTTATCGACATGAGCTTGCGCAGCTTGCAGGTGGAGGCGCCCGGGAAAAGTTGATATGTAGAGCTTGCCTCTACCGTTCAGTTGCCCCTTTTCCAAGGTTCGCCCCCCCAAATCTGCAGATCGTCGCAAATTTCCTCCATTCCCCGCCTTTATGGTTAACATGTGCTTTCAGCCAGTTCAACGATAAAATGGCGGATTATTACTTCACTTACCGAGTCCAAAGATGAATATCGAACAAGCCCGCTTCAATATGATCGAACAGCAGATCCGTCCATGGGACGTACTGGATATCGACGTATTGGAGCTGTTGAACGTGGTCAAGCGTGAAGATTTCGTGCCGGCCGCCTATAAGAACCTGGCCTTCGTCGATACCGAAATTCCACTGGGCGGTGGCGAATGCATGTTGACGCCGAAGCTGGAAGCGCGCATTTTGCAAGACGTAGCCGTCAAGAAGCATGAAAATGTGCTGGAAATCGGCACCGGCAGCGGCTACATGGCCGCGTTGCTGGCGCACAAGGCACGTCATGTGACGAGCGTGGAAATCGTTCCCCAATTGAAAACCCTGGCCGAGCAGACCCTGGCCGCCAACGGCGTGACGAATGTCACCGTGGAACTGGGCGACGGCGCCCAGGGCTGGAGCAAGGGCGCACCGTATGACGTGATCGTCGTGTCTGGCGCGCTGGCCGTGTTGCCGGAAGCACTGTTGCAACAAGTGAAAGTCGGCGGCCGCATCCTGGCCATCATCGGCGAAGCGCCGATCATGTCGGCGCACCTGATCACGCGCAGCTCGGACAAGGCCTACGACACGCGCAAGCTGTTTGAAACCAATGTCACGCCGCTGCAAGCCGTGGCACCGTCGCATTTCCAGTTCTGAGGCGACCGATTCGATGGAGCATTTGAGTGCACCGCAGCTGGCCGCCTGGCTGGCTGACCCTTCCCGCCCGCGCCCCTTGTTGCTGGACGTGCGGGAACAGTGGGAGTTCGACCTGTGCCACCTCGACGGTGCCACCCTGATGCAGATGAATTCGATTCCTGCGCGCATCGATGACCTCGATGAAGACGCCGAGATCGTCTGCATCTGCCATCACGGCATGCGCAGCATGCAAGTGGCAGCCTTCCTGGAGCGCAATGGTTTTGGCAAGATCAGTAATTTGACGGGCGGCGTGCATGCCTGGGCGCTGCAAGTCGACAGCGCGATGCCTAAATACTAAGTTATTTTGCAGTAGATGCACCCAGGCATGTTTTCCTGCATGCCTGCGGAGGCCTGTACCCCGCTCACCCGGCGGGCGCAAGGCAAGCGGTAGCAGATTTTTGATTCCATCAACTTTTGACGACTCCAACGGAGAAATGCAATGCGGAAACCCCTTATCGCCGTGCTGATGACCAGCGCCTTTGTCTCGATGACATACTCGCTGCAAGCGCAGGCGGCCGATCTCATCCAGGTGTACCAGCAGGCGCTGGCCAATGACGCGCAGTACGCCAGCGCGCGCGCGGCCTTGTCGGCCGGGATGGAGCGGGTTCCGCAGGGACTGGCAGGCTTGCTGCCGCAAATCTCCGCGTCGGGCAGCAATACGCGTGGCAACCAGGAACAGATCGCCCAGAATAATGGCGGCAACAAGATCACCTCGCCGTCCGTGAATGTGCGCACGAATGCCTACAATTTGACACTGGCGCAACCGCTGTTCCGCTGGGATCGCTGGGAAACCTATCAGCAAAGCAAGCTGGCGCAGGCGATTGCCGAAGCGCAATTTGCACAAGTGCAGCAAGACCTGATCACCCGCGTGGCGCAGGCGTATTTCGACGTGCTGAGCGCGCAGGACAACCTGGGCGCCACGCAGGCGCAAAAGGTCGCCACGACGGAGCAACTGGCATCGGCCAAGCGCAACTTCGAAGTCGGCACGCAAACGATTACCGACACGCACGAAGCGCAAGCGGCCTACGACCTGGTGGTGGCGCAGGAATTTGCCGCCATCAATGACCTGGCCAACAAGCGCAGCGCCTTGCAAACCATCATCGGCGAAGCGCCGACCACCCTGGCGCCGATGCGCACGGGCGTGGTCATCAGCGCGCCCGAACCGGCTGCCGTCGAGCCGTGGGTGTCGTCCGCCGAAGAGCAGAACTACGGCGTCGTCACGGCCCAGTTCAATGTGGAATCGGCCAAGCGCGACATCGGCCGCAACCGCGCCGGCCACTACCCGACCGTGGACCTGATCGCCAACGCTGGCCATACCTATTCTTCGGGTGGCGGCAATGGCAACGGCAATAACAATAATGCCATCGGCGTACAGTGGAGCATCCCGATCTTCAGCGGCTTTGCCGTCACCAGCAAGGTGCGCGAATCGATCGCGCTGGAAAACAAGGCCCGCAACGACCTGGAAACGGCACGCCGCACGGCCTCGCAAGGCGCGCGCCAGGCTTTCCTGGGCGTCAATAGCGGCCTGGCGCAAGTCAAGGCGCTGGAAGCGGCGGAAGTGTCGAGCAAATCGGCGCTGGAGTCGAACCAGCTCGGCTATCAAGTGGGCGTGCGCATCAATATCGACGTGTTGAATGCGCAGAAACAATTGTTCTCGACGCAAAAAGACCTGTCGAAAGCCCGCTACGACACCATCATGAACGGCTTGCGCCTGAAGGCGGCGGCCGGCACCCTGAAGGAAACGGACTTGATGCCGGTCAATGCCTTGCTGGACAAATAATCCAGTATTGCGCACGATCAAAACCAGCACCGGCGACGGCGCTGGTTTTTTTTCGTCTTGCCGTGTTATCACACGGCGCGGCTGTTGGCCACTTGCGTCAGGATCACGCCCGCCACCACCAACCCCGCACCGGCCCAGTGCAGCGGAGAAATTTGCTTCACGGCAAAGCCCAGCAAGCCGTAGCGGTCGATGGCCAGCGCGGCCAGCATTTGCCCGCCGATGACGGCCGCCATGAAGGGGCCGGACCCCATGCGCGGCGCCAGCATCAGCGCGGCCGTAATATAAAACACGCCGGCCGCGCCGCCCAGCCAGGACCAGCCCGGTCCGCGCATGGCGAGGCTGACATCGGGCGCCGGCACCCGCCAGAGCAGCATCACGAGGGACGCGAGCACGGCGCTGACGGCCAGCGAGGCGAGGGTGGCCCACAGCGGGTGGCCCAGGTTGCGGCCCAGCGCGGCATTCGCGCCCGCCTGGAAGGGAACGACGGCGCCGGCCAGCATGGCCAGCGGGGCAAATACGGTGATCCATCCATGCATGTGCTACTCCATCTTTGTTGAGTTGATGCGATCATCGTATTATGCTGTCATGATTAAATCCAATTCGTAGTTTGTCATCCAACTATGCATGAAATGAATAATCTGCGCGCCGTCGATTTGAACTTGCTGGTGATCCTGGATGCGTTGCTCAGCGAGCGCCATTTGTCGCGCGCGGCCGAACGGTTACATATGAGCCAGCCTGCCGTCAGTCATGCGCTGGCCCGCTTGCGCCACCTGCTCGGCGACCCGCTGCTACTGCGCGGCAAGGGCGGCTTCCAGCCGACGGCGCGCGCGCTGGAATTGGCGCGGCCCTTGGCCGAAGCCCTGCAAAGCGTGCGTTCCGTGCTGGGCGGCGCCGTCTTCGAGGCGGCCACGGCGCAGCGCGTGTTTCGCCTGGCCATGTCGGATTACGGCGCGGCCATGCTCTTGCCCGCTTTGCTGCGGCGCTTGCGCGCGGACGCGCCCGGCATCGACCTGGTTGTCAGCTATGCCAGTCGCCCGGCCGTGATCGCTGGCGTGCAGGACGGCGAGATCGACCTGGCGCTCGGCGTGTTCCCGCAACTGCCCGAGCAGCTGCACAGAGAAACTTTATTTGAGGAAACGTTCGCGTGCGCGCTCGATCCGGCCAGCCTTGCGGCCGGTGAAATGCTGAGTTTGGACACCTATCTGGCGCGCCCCCATGTGCTGGTGGCGTCCAGCGAAGGCGGCATGGCGGCCGAAGTCGACGCGGCCCTGGCCCAGCTGGGACAGACGCGCCGCATCGCCGTGCGCGTGCCGTACTGGACGGTCGCACCGGATGTCGTGAGGGGGACGGACTTGATCCTGACGGTGGCGCGGCGCGCCTTGCAGGGCAGCGCGGCGCAAGGGCTGGCACAGTACGCTGCGCCGTTTGCCATCGCGCCGTTTGCGTTTGAAGTGATACGGCACCGCCGCACGGACGGCGATGCGGGCATCGCCTGGCTGCGCGCGGCCATTGCACAGGCCGCCGAGCCAGGCTGAGGTATTACAGGCCGCCGCCCTGGCCGTCGAACTTGCGCTCGATCAATTCGATCTTGTAGCCGTCCGGGTCGGTGATGAAGGCGATGACCGTGTTGCCGCCTTTCACGGGGCCCGGTTCGCGCGTGACGTTGCCGCCATTCGCGCGTGCCGCGTCGCAAGCGGCGACGATGTCATCGGCCGAGATGGCGATGTGGCCATACGCCGTGCCCAGCTCGTAGCTGGTGGTGCCGTAGTTATACGTCAGTTCCAGTTCCGCGTGGTCGGGATTCGATCCATAGCCGACGAAGGCCAGCGTGTATTGGTATTCCGGGTTGTCGCTGGTGCGCAGCAATTTCATGCCCAGGACCTTGGTGTAAAAATCGATGGAGCGCTGCAGGTCGCCGACCCGTAACATGGTGTGCAAAATACGCATCGTAAATCCTTGAGGGTGATAGGGGAATGGCAGGATTTTATGCGTTTTACGGCTTTCTTGCCGAGGCCGCCCCTGCCGTCCTGCGATGGGACGGTAGCGGACGGCATGCCGGCATTACTCCAGATGGGCGTCCAGGGTGATTTCCGTGGCCAGCAATTTGGACACGGGGCAGCCGAGCTTGGCGCGCAGGGCCGCGTCCTGGAACGCTTCGTCGGTGGCGCCGGGGATGCTGGCCACGAGGGTCAGGTGCACGGCCGTGATGGCATAGCTGCCATCGATTTTTTCCAGGCTGACGTCGGCCGTGGTTTTCAGGGCCGTGGCGCGCAAGCCCGCCTCGCCCAGCTGGCCGGACAGGGCCATGGTGAAGCAGGCCGCATGGGCGGCGCCGATGAGTTCTTCCGGATTGCTGCCTGGACCGTCTTCGAAGCGTGTGTTGAAGCCATAGGCTACGTTGTCGAGCGCGCCGCTTTGGGTGGAAATAAACCCTTTGCCATCTTTAAGGCCGCCACTCCAGACGGCTGATCCTGTTTTTTTCATGATGTACTCCTTGCGTGGTTCGAGCGTCCATCATGCGCGCCGGGGCTTGCCGCTTCCGTTCGTTGCGTCACACTGCGGGAGCATGCGCGGCCCACGACAGTTCGACTCAGCGCGCCTTCTTTGGTTCCAGTTCTGCGTCGGGACGCGCCTGTTTCGGTTCGGCCGGCTTGACCTTTTCCACGCCGGGCTGGGCACGCCGGTCCGTATCGACCAGGCCTTGCTCCAGGTCACTGGCTGCCTGCTGCATGATCTTGCGCGGGCGCACGTTTTGCGCATCGGGCGATTCGTCGCGCTCGTGCGGCAGGCGGTCGACGCCGTCATTGCTGACTTTTTCCTCGGTATTGATCTTGCGCTCGCTTGGCTGGGTAGCCATATGGCCTCCTGACAGTAAAAATGACGTGCCATCAGTGTCCCGCCGGGACAGGCCGCCCGCAAGCGGATTTGTCCGGGCAGGGAGCGCTGGCGCACGCATGGACGATTCTTTTTCTGCGCTACACTGCGTGCAACACCAAGAACGCCCCTTGCAGGCACGCGGCAGCCGCACTATACTGTGCATATATACAGTATTATGCGATGCCGGCGTGCGATGCGACAGCCTGGGGCGGTTTGCCACCGAATTCACTACCGAGACTCTTATGCCCGTCGATACACACGCCGAACAGCCAGCCGCGACCTTGCCAGCCCCGGGAGAGCGCTTCAACCTGGGCGCCAAGACCATCGCCCTGGTCGTGCGCCAGAATACGGATGGCATTGCCGAGCCCGTGAAAAGCATCGTCGATTTCCTGCAAGTGCTGGGCCACACGGTGGTCTTCGAGGCGGAGACGGCCGCGCACCTGAACCTGGCGTTTCCCGGCGTGCGCGCCATGTCGCCGGCCGAGATCGGCGCCGCCGCCGATTGCGCCATCGTCATGGGCGGCGACGGCACCATGCTGGGCATTGCGCGCCAGCTGGCGCCATTCGACGTACCTTTGATCGGTATCAATCAGGGGCGTTTGGGTTTCATGACGGATATTCCGCTCGAGCGCATGCTGCCCGTGCTGGCGCAAATTCTCGGCGGCCGCTTCAAGGCCGAACGACGCACCTTGCTTGAAGGCAGCGTGCTGCGTGACGGCGAGTCGATACACGTGGGCATGGCCGTCAACGATGTCGTCGTCTCGCGCGGCGGCGGCGCCGGCATGGCCGAATTGCGCGTCGAGGTCGACGGCCACTTCATGTACAACCAGCGCTCGGATGGCTTGATCATTTCCACGCCCACGGGCTCGACCGCGTACTCACTGTCGGCCGGCGGCCCCCTGCTGCATCCGACCCTGGGCGGCATCGTGCTCGTGCCGATCGCCCCGCATGCGCTGTCGAACCGCCCCATCGTCCTGCCCGATTCCAGCCAGATCGTCGTGGAAATCGTGCGCGGGCGCGATATCAGCGTCAATTTCGACATGCAGACCTTTGCCAGCCTGGTGCAGCAAGACCGCATCCTCATCCGCCGTTCGCCGCATGCGATTACCTTCCTGCATCCGGAAGGGTGGAGTTACTACAACACCCTGCGTGAAAAATTGCACTGGAATGAGTACCCGTCGGGCGAGGGCAAGCTCAGCTAACATTTTCTCTAAGTCAACCCGCGGTGCGCCGCCCAACCACAGAAGCCATGCTCCATACACTGTCCATTCGCGATTTTGTCATTGTCGATACCATTGAACTGGAATTTTCCGCCGGCTTCAGCGTGCTGACGGGGGAGACGGGCGCCGGCAAGTCCATCCTCATCGATGCGCTGACCCTGGCGCTGGGCGGGCGCGGCGACGCCAGCGTGGTGCGCGAAGGCGCGGCCAAGGCCGACATCACGGCCGATTTTTCCGTCAGCGAGGTGGCGCAAGCGTGGCTGGCCGCCAATGAGTTCGCCAACGACGAGGGCGGCGCCCTGTTGCGCCGCGTAATCGACAACGCGGGCCGCTCGAAAGCGTATATCAACGGCATCCCCGCCACGGCCGCGCAGTTGCGCGAGCTGGGCGACATGCTGGTCGACATCCACGGCCAGCATGCGCACCAGTCCTTGCTGAAAAGCGAGGCGCAGCGCGCCTTGCTCGACGGCCAGGCGACGGCGCGCGAAGCGGGTGCGGAGCAGGATGCGCGGCAAGTTGCCGCCCTGCACAAGCGCTGGCGCGCCCTCGTGCGCCAGCGCGAGGAATTCGAAACCAACGCCGCCAACGTGCTGTACGAGCGCGAACGCCTGGAATGGCAAGTGGGAGAATTGGAAAAACTGGCCGCCAAGCCCGGCGAATGGACGGAGATCACGAACGAGCACAGCCGCCTGTCGCACGCGGCCAGCCTGCTGGAAGGGGCGCAGGAAGCCTTGTCCATCATTTCTGAGCAGGAAGACCATCCGATCGTGTCGCAACTGTCGGCCCTGAACCAGAAGCTGGGCAAGCTGGTGTCCGTTGATGCGGAATTGCAACCGATTGTCGACCTGATCGAATCGTCGCGCATCCAATTGCAGGAATCCGTGTACGCGCTGAACAATTACCTGGACCGGGTCGAACTGGACCCGGAGCGCCTGCACCAGCTTGACGCGCGCATGGAAGCCATGCACAGCACGGCCCGCAAATTCCGCGTCACGCCGGAAGAATTGCCCGAGGAACACGCGAAGCTGTCGGAAAAGCTGCAGCACCTGGCCGACGCCTCCGACATCGAGGGCTTGCTGCGCCAGGAAGCGAAGATCGAGGCGGAATACCGCGGCGTGGCCGAACGGTTATCAAACACGCGGCGCGCCGCCGCCCTGGAACTGGGGCATGCCGTCACGCGCGCCATGCAGGAACTGAGCATGACGGGCGGCAGCTTTGAAATCGCCCTGCACCCGTGCGAACCGGCCGCGCATGGCCTGGAGCAAGTGGAATTCCTCGTCGCCGGCCATGCGGGCACGGCGCCCCGCTCGCTGGCGAAAGTCGCATCCGGCGGCGAACTGGCGCGCATCGCGCTGGCCATTTCCGTCATCACCTCGCACGCCACCACCACGCCGACCCTGATCTTCGACGAGGTCGACAGCGGCATCGGCGGCGCCGTCGCCGAAGTGGTGGGGCGTTTGTTGAAACGCCTGGGGCAGGGACGGCAAGTGCTGTGCGTGACCCACTTGCCGCAAGTGGCCAGCCAGGCGAATCAGCATTTCCAGGTGGCAAAAAGCACCCTGGACAATGGCAAGACGGCGTCGCGCATCGACATGCTCGACGCCAAGGCCCGGGTGGAAGAAGTGGCGCGCATGCTGGGCGGCCTGGAAATCACGGCCACCACGCGCAAGCATGCACGCGAATTGCTGGCTATCTAGTACACCTAACCAAACCTACTGCGCGTCGCGGGTCGCGGCCTGCGATGCTCACTGCCTCGGCGGCCCCATGCTTCGCACAGCTGCGCTGCTCGGGCCAACGGGGGCGCCGAGCCTCGCTGCCGCTCGCTACGGTTTTGTTAGGCGTTGTTAGCGTAAACCGGTCTGGTGAGAATGGCAGTTAGCCTTATGCCGTTCCTTTCCATCTTTCCCAATGTTGACGCAATGTAACTATAATGGTCGGCTAATCCATCCAACGCCTTCGAAGAGCTTTCATGTCATTTCAAACAGAACCGTCGTACACGCATGGCAGTATCGACCGCAGCGCCGTGGTGCTGGTCAACCTGGGCACGCCCGATGCGCCGACCTCGTCGGCCGTGCGGCGCTACCTGAAGCAATTTTTGTCCGACCCGCGCGTGGTGGAGATTCCCCGTCTCGTCTGGTGGTTCATTTTGAACCTGATCATTTTGCCCTTCCGCTCCGGCCAGTCGGCCAAGAAATATGCGTCGATCTGGACGCGTGACGGTTCGCCCCTGAAAGTGCACACGCAAAAGCAGGCGAAATTGCTGGCCGGCGCCCTGGCCGAGCGGGGGCACGATGGCGTCACCGTGGCCATGGCCATGCGCTACGGTTCGCCTTCGCTGCCGGAGGTGCTGGCCAGGCTGAAAAGCGAAGGCTGCGAGCGCATCGCCATCCTGCCTGCCTATCCGCAATACTCGGGCACGACGACGGGTTCCATCTACGACGCCGTGTTTGCCCATTACGCCACGGTGCGCAATGTGCCGGAATTGCGCTTTATCAAGCAGTATCACGAGCACGACACGTATATCGACGCCTTGCGCGATTCTGTGCTGAACCATTGGGAAGCGCATGGCCGTCCCGAAAAACTGGTGATGAGCTTTCATGGCGTGCCCAAGCGCACCTTGCTGCTGGGCGATCCCTACCACTGCCAATGCCTGAAAACGGCGCGTTTGCTGGCGGAAAAGTTGAAGTTAAGCAAAGATCAATACGTGGTGACCTTCCAGTCGCGCTTTGGCAAGGCCGAATGGCTGCAGCCGTACACGGCGCCCACCCTCGTGGCGCTGGCGCAACAGGGTGTCAAGCGCGTCGACCTGCTGTGTCCGGGCTTTACCAGCGATTGCCTGGAAACCTTGGAAGAGATCGCCATGGAAGCCAAGCATGACTTCGAAGCGGCAGGCGGCCAGCAATTTCATTACATCGCTTGCCTGAACGAAACGCCAGCCTGGATCGCTGGCCTGGCGGAAATTGCCGAACAGCACATGATTGGCTGGCCGACGATGAAGACGGCGGCGCAGCGCGAAGCGGACAAGAAGGCGGGCGAGCAGGCGCGCACGGCGGCCCTGGCCCTGGGCGCGCCGAATTAAAGGCAATTATTTTTTTAGCAATAAAAAGCCGCGCTTGCGCGGCTTTGTCATGTCTGGCGCAGCCAAGGTGTTTTCCGAATAGCAACATCGCCAGTGGCGATGGCTGCGGCGGGGCTGGTAGAATGCCCGCTTTGCCGTGGGAAGCCTGGAAAATCAAGGGGGGGGCGCGCACGGATCGCTGCCCGAAATGGGAAGTGCTTTGTAATAAGCTGTAACATGGATCGCTGTAATTCCGGTTTTGCCATGCATACCCCTTGAAACAATAGGATATAGCCCCATCTGCCCGTTAGTGTTGTAAAGATAGTTAGACTAACTCATTTAAGTCATTGATTGTAGGAGCTTTTCAGATGCAAGATCAGGAAAACCACGCTGTACCTAATCCGCAAGCGGACGCCGCGGCGACTGCCCCATCGACTCCCGCAGAGCCTACTTTGGAAGAGCAGCTGGCGAGTACCGAAGCGCGTCTTGCAGAGATGCACGATGCCTTCATGCGTGCCAAGGCCGATGGCGAAAATATCCGCCGCCGCGCGCAGGAAGATGTTGCTAAAGCGCATAAATTCGCAGTGGAAAGCTTTGCCGAAGCCATGGTGCCGGTGAAAGACAGCCTGGAAACGGCGCTGACGGTGGAAACACCGACCATCGACTCGCTGAAAGAAGGCGTCGAGATGACCCTGAAGCAACTGAACGCCGCGTTCGAGCGCAACCGCCTGGTGGAAGTGTTGCCGGTGCAGGGCGAGAAGCTCGATCCGATGAAACACCAGGCTGTTGCCGTGGTGCCAGCGGACCAGGAAGCCAATACCATCGTATCAGTCCTGCAAAAGGGCTATATGATTGCGGACCGCCTGCTGCGTCCAGCCATTGTAACGACCGCGCAAGCAAAATAATCAGAGGGCGGCATCAAGCAAGCCTTGAAACCATGCCGCTTTGCCACATATAAGAACCATCTGAAATCTAGCAAATAAAAGGAAAAAAATCATGGGTAGAATTATCGGTATCGATCTGGGAACCACGAATTCCTGCGTTTCCATCATGGAAAACGGTCAACCAAAGGTAATCGAAAACGCTGAAGGCGCACGCACGACGCCGTCGATTATTGCTTATCAAGAAGATGGCGAAATTCTCGTCGGCGCGCCAGCGAAACGCCAGGCCGTGACCAATCCGAAAAACACGCTGTACGCAGTCAAGCGTTTGATCGGTCGCAAGTTCGACGAAAAAGAAGTGCAAAAAGACATCGCGCTGATGCCGTACCAAATCATGAAAGCCGACAACGGCGATGCATGGATCGGCGTACGCGACAAAAAACTGGCGCCGCCGCAAATTTCGGCTGAAGTCCTGCGCAAGATGAAGAAAACGGCAGAAGACTACCTCGGTGAAGAAGTCACCGAAGCCGTCATCACCGTGCCTGCGTACTTCAACGACTCGCAGCGTCAAGCTACCAAGGATGCCGGCCGTATCGCTGGCCTGGACGTCAAGCGCATCATCAACGAGCCAACTGCGGCAGCGCTGGCGTTCGGCCTGGACAAGACCGAAAAAGGCGACCGTAAAATCGCCGTGTATGACTTGGGTGGCGGTACGTTCGACGTGTCGATCATCGAAATCGCGGATGTTGATGGCGAGAAACAATTTGAAGTGCTGTCGACCAACGGCGACACCTTCCTGGGCGGCGAAGACTTCGACCAGCGCGTCATCGATTACATCATCGACGAGTTCAAGAAGATCAACGGCATCGACCTGAAAAAAGATCCGATCGCCCTGCAGCGCATCAAGGCTTCGGCCGAGCGCGCGAAGATCGAATTGTCGTCGTCGCAACAAACCGAGATCAACGAGCCGTACATCGCCATGGCGAACGGCGCACCGGTCCACTTGAACCTGAAGATGACCCGCGCCAAGCTGGAGTCCTTGGTGGAAGAGTTGATCACGGCCACGATGGAACCATGCCGTACCGCCATCAAAGATGCTGGCGTGAAAGTGTCGGACATCGATGACATCATCCTGGTCGGCGGTATGACGCGTATGCCGAAGGTACAGGAAAAAGTGAAGGAATTCTTCGGCAAGGATCCACGCAAGGACGTGAACCCGGACGAAGCCGTCGCCGTGGGCGCAGCGATTCAAGGTTCGGTCCTGTCGGGCGAACGCAAGGACTTGCTGTTGCTGGACGTCACCCCTCTGTCCCTGGGTATCGAAACCCTGGGCGGCGTGATGACCAAGATGATCCACAAAAACACGACGATTCCGACCAAGTTCAGCCAGGTCTTCTCGACGGCCGACGACAACCAGCCTGCGGTGACCATCAAGGTCTTCCAGGGTGAGCGCGAAATCGCCGCCGGCAACAAGGGTCTGGGCGAATTCAATCTGGAAGGCATCCCGCCAGCATCGCGCGGCACGCCGCAGATCGAAGTGACCTTCGACATCGACGCCAACGGCATCTTGCATGTCGGCGCGAAAGACAAGGCCACCGGCAAGGAAAACAAGATCACGATCAAGGCCAATTCCGGCTTGACCGAGGCTGAAATCCAGAAGATGGTGAAAGACGCCGAGTTGAACGCGGAAGAAGACAAGAAGGTCAAAGAATTGGCCGAGTCGCGCAACCAGGCCGATGCTCTGGTACACTCGACCCGGAAATCCTTGACCGAATACGGCGACAAGCTGGATGCGGGCGAGAAAGAGAAGATCGAAGCGGCGATCACCGACCTGGAAGCAAGCATCAAGGCGGGCGACAAGGCTGAGATCGACGCCAAGGTGGAAGCACTGTCGAGCGCATCGCAGAAACTGGGCGAAAAAATGTATGCCGACATGCAAGCGCAGCAAGCTGCCGGCGGCGCGGAAGGTGCACAGCAAGCTGCTGGCGCATCGGACGCGGGCGCCAAGCAAGACGACGTTGTCGACGCTGACTTCAAAGAAGTCAAAGACAGCAAGTAATTGTCTTGCGCTCCCATGAACTGGGGGTAGCCGGGCTGAACGCTACATCGCGGGATTAGCCGCGAAGACCGGCCGAGCCGAGTCGCTGCGCCTAGCGCAGCACTCGACTCGGCTTTTTCGTGTAATTTTTACATCAGTAGATAGACTGCAAGGTGCCGACAACATGGCAAAGCGTGATTTTTACGAGACACTCGGTGTCGCAAAAAATGCTTCGGAAGAAGAGATCAAAAAGTCTTACCGTAAACTGGCGATGAAATACCATCCGGACCGCAATCCGGATAGCAAGGAATCGGAAGAAAAGTTTAAGGAAGTCAAAGAAGCCTACGAGATGCTGACCAATCCGGAAAAGCGCGATGCGTATGACCGTTACGGTCACGCTGGCGTGGACCCGAACATGGGCGGCGGTGGCGGCTTCGGCGGCGGTGCTGGCGGCTTTGCCGACAGCTTCGGCGATATCTTCGGCGACATCTTTGGCGGTGGCGGTGGACGCAGCCGCAATGCGGGTCCACAGGTGTACCGTGGCGCCGACTTGCGCTACAACCTGGAAATTACACTGGAGCAAGCTGCTCACGGCTTCGACACGACCATCCGCGTGCCGAGCTGGGACAAGTGCGACACTTGCCACGGCAGCGGCGCCAAGCCGGGCACTTCGCCCACCACCTGCGGTACGTGCGGTGGCCACGGCCAGGTGCGCATGCAGCAAGGTTTCTTCAGCATCCAGCAAACCTGCCCGAAATGCCATGGCAGCGGCAAGGTCATCACCGACCCGTGCACGCCATGCGGCGGTGCCGGTCGCATCAAGCGCAACAAGACCCTGGAAGTGAAAATTCCAGTCGGTATCGACAACGGCATGCGTATCCGTTCGTCCGGCAACGGCGAACCGGGCACGAATGGCGGTCCGTCGGGCGACCTGTATGTGGAAATCCACATCAAGCCGCACGCGGTGTTCCAGCGCGAAGGCGACGACCTGCATTGCGAAATGCCGATCTCGTTCGCCAAGGCGGCCCTGGGCGGCGAAATCGAGGTGCCGACCCTGAACGGCAAAGTGTCGTTCACGATTCCCGAAGGCACCCAGTCGGGCAAGACCTTCCGCCTGAAAGGCAAGGGCATCAAGGGCGTGCGCTCCGGTTACGCGGGCGACCTGTTCTGCCACGTGGCCATCGAAACACCGGTGAAACTGACGGAAAAACAGAAAGACCTGCTGCGCGACTTTGAAAAGTCGACGACCGAGGGCGGTGCGAAGCACAGTCCGCAAAGCAAGACCTGGAAAGACAAGGTCAAGGATTTTTTTGAGTAAGCACACGTAATACCATGCGCCGGGATGCTGAAACATCCCGGCGTTTTTTTCACCACGACTGAGAAATGTGCGCGCATCGCCGGCCTATGGGCGCGATCTGCCGCCAACTCAGTCGTACGCACACAATGGGAGCGATATGACCGAACCGAAAAATGGCCTGGCCCTGGCGGAACTGCTGCAGCGTAACCGCCGCTGGGCCGACTCGATGGTGGCGAAAGACCCGAACTTCTTCAAGAATCTGGAAGCGCAAACGTCGCCCGAATACCTGTGGATCGGCTGCTCCGACAGCCGCGTGCCCGCCAACGAACTGCTGGGCATGGCGCCTGGCGACGTGTTTGTACACCGTAATATTGCCAATGTGGTCGTGCATTCCGACCTCAATTGCCTGTCCGTCCTGCAATTTGCCGTGGACGTGCTGAAAGTCAAACATGTCATCATCGTCGGCCATTACGGCTGCAAGGGTGTGCATGCGGCCATGACGGGCACGCGCATCGGCCTGGTCGACAACTGGCTGCGCCACGTCCAGGACGTGGGCCAGAAGCACGAGCGCTACCTGGGCGACGTGCTGACCAGCCGCCAGCGCGGCGACCGCCTGTGCGAACTGAACGTGGTGGAACAAGTCTTGAACGTGTGCCAGACCACCATCGTGCAAGATGCGTGGGAACGCGGCCAGGAACTCAGCGTCCATGGCTGGGTCTATGGCTTGAAGGATGGCTTGCTGAACGACCTGGAAGTGACCGTCAAGGCCGGCCACGAGCTGGCGCCGCGCATGGCGGCCCGCCTGGCCCGCTATGAAGCAACGGCGTAAGCCAGCAATGCTGGCGCGGCGCTAAGGTGCCGCGCCTTCCAGGCGGCCCAGGTAGTCGGCCGCCTCCCGCACGCCCTCTTGCGCCGCCTGGCGCAGCCAGGTCTTGGCCTGGGGAATGTCCTGCGGCGTGCCCCGGCCTTCGGCCAGCGCCACGCCATAGTGGTAGCGCGCCAGCCGTGCATAGGCGGCGTCATCATTCGTATGCGCGCCGCGCCGCATCAGCGCCGTCGCCTGCGCCAGGTCCTTGGTCACGCCGATGCCGGTTTCATACAGCTGGGCCAGCCAAATCATCGAATACACATCGTTCCAGCGCCGGATGCAATCTTCAAAGATGGCGACGGCGGCCGCATGGTCGCCCGTCTTGTCGGCCGCATAGCCGTACAAACACTTGATGCGCTTGTCGCTGTGCACATAGGCTTTGTAGCTGAGATCACTTTCACCCTGGCTATCCTGGGCATGGACGGGAACGGTAAACAGCAAGGCGAGCAGCAGGGCGTAGGTGGGCATGGCTTTCCTGGGCTAGGGTTAAAGCTTGATGGATAAGCAAGTTGCGTGCTAGCGCCATTCCCGGGCAAGGCCGGTACTGCTGTGCCAATTCGTGACAGCCGCTGTGGCAGCGTGGCGCAACGCGCCGCGCATATCCATATAGTAAATGCTTCGTTTGCAAGCAAGGCTGGCCGGCATACAGTGGACTTCCCCTGACTCTTGGCGAATTCCCATGTCGGCCGTCCTGAAACCCGCGTTTTCTTCCAGCCCGTTCCGTATCGAGACTTTCGATGCGCCGCTCGGCGCGCAAGTGCTGGGGCTGGACCTGGCGCAGCCGCTGTCGCTGGGCGACTTCCAGCGCCTGCACCACGCCCACCTCGACCATCACGTGCTGGTGTTCCGCGACCAGCGCATCACGCCGCAGCAGCAAGTCGATTTCAGCCGCCGCTTCGGCCCCCTGCAAATCCACGTGCTGCGCCAGTTCCAGCTGCCCACGCAGCCGGAAGTGCTGATCATCTCGAACATCGTCGAGGATGGCCAGCCCATCGGCCTGGGCGACGCGGGCCATTTCTGGCATTCCGACCTGTCGTACAAGGAAGTGCCCAGCCTCGGTTCCATGCTGCACGCGCAAGAGTTGCCGCAGGACGGAGGCGATACCGTGTTTGCCAACATGCACCTGGCGTGGGAAAGCTTGCCGGCCGCGCTGCGCCACGCCGTGCGGGGCGCCCGTGCCGAGCACAGCTATCTGAGCCAGTACGAGGAATTGCGCCGCCGCAACCCATGGCGGCCCGCGCTGACGCAGGCGCAGGTCGATGAAGTCAAACCCGTGACGCACCCCGTCGTGCGCGTGCACCCGGAAACGGGCCGCCGCGCCCTGTTTGTCAGCGAACACTTCACCACGCGCATCGTCGGCTTGCCCGACGATGAAAGCCGCGCTCTGCTCGATGAACTGTTTGCCCACAGCGTGCGCCCGGAGCATTTATATGTGCACCGCTGGCAACCGCACGACCTGGTGTTCTGGGACAACCGCTCGCTGATGCACCTGGCGACGGGCTGCCCGCCCGACCAGCGCCGCAAGCTGTATCGCACGACCATCGAAGGCGATGCGCCGTACTGATTTTGACTGTTGATCTGACCCAAGGAGTGTCCATGTTGTCGATTGTTACCTTTGCCCGCCGCCTGCTCGCCGCCATCGCCCTGCTGTGCATGGCCATGCCCATGGCCCGGGCCGAAGGGCAGATTCGCATCGCGGGCCAGCATGGCATCACCTTCTTGCTGCTCAATATTGCGCAGGAACAAAAGCTGATCGAAAAGCATGGCAAGCAGCAGGGCGTCGATGTCAAGGTCGAGTGGATCACCCTGTCCGGCGGGCCGGCCATCAATGACGCTTTGTTGTCCGGCAATATCGATATCGCGGGGGCTGGGCTGGGGCCGCTGCTGACCATCTGGGACCGCACCAAGGGAAGGCAGAACGTGCGCGGCGTGGCTTCGCTGGGCAATTTCCCCTACTATTTGATCAGCAACAACCCCAAGGTGAAAACCCTGGCGGACTTGACGGACAAGGACCGCATCGCCTTGCCCGCCGTGTCCGTTTCCGTGCAGGCGCGCATCCTGCAGATGGCGGTGGCGAAGCAGTGGGGCGACAAGGAATTTGCCCGCCTCGATAAAATCACGCAAACCCTGCCGCACCCGGACGCGGCCGCCGCCATCATCGCCGGCGGCACGGAGCTGACGGGCCACTTCGGCAATTCGCCGTTCCAGGAACAGGAACTGGCGCAAAACCCGAACGCCCACATCATCCTGAACTCGTACGACGTGCAAGGCGGGCCCAGCTCGTCGACCCTGTTGTATGCGACGGAAAAGTACCGCAAGGACAATCCGAAGACTTACCGCGCCTTCATCGCCGCCTTGGCGGAAGCGGCGCAGTACGCGAGCAGCAATCCGCAGGGCGCGGCCGACATCTATATCAAGGTCAACAAGAGCAAGGTAGACCGCAACCTGCTGCTGAAAATCTTTGCGAATCCGCAAGTGCAATTCAAGATCGCGCCGCAAAACACCCATGGCCTGGCGCAATTTTTGCACCGCGTGAACGCCATCCGCAACCTGCCCGACAGTTGGCGCGATTACTTCTTTGATGACCCTGCCATTACGCAAGGAGGCTGACATGAACGCACCCGCTTTTCACCTGCTACGTCCGCCAGTCGCCTTACAGCCTTTGCTCAGCGTCAAGAATGTCAGCCTGGAATATCGGACCGAACAGCGCACCGTGCGCGCCACGCATGACGTCAGTTTCGACGTGTTCCGCGGCGACCGTTTTGTGCTGCTGGGGCCATCCGGCTGCGGTAAATCGTCCTTGCTGAAAGCCGTGGCCGGCTTCATCGCGCCGCGTGCGGGCAGCATCGCCATGCAGGGCCAGCCCATTCAGAAACCGGGGCCGGACCGCGTCGTCGTATTCCAGGAATTCGACCAGTTGCCGCCATGGAAGACCGTGCTGGAAAACGTCATGTTCCCCTTGCTGGCTAGCAAGCGGCTGGACAAGGTGGCGGCCCGCGAGCGCGCCCATCACTGGATCGCCAAGGTGGGCCTGGCCGGCTTCGAGGATGCCCATCCGCATACCTTGTCGGGCGGCATGAAACAGCGGGTAGCCATCGCCCGCGCCCTGGCCATGCAGCCGGAAGTGCTGCTGATGGACGAGCCGTTTGCCGCCCTCGACGCCTTGACGCGGCGCAAGATGCAGGAAGAGCTGAGCCGCTTGTGGGAAGAGCTGCGTTTTACGCTCGTGTTCGTCACGCATGCGATCGAGGAAGCCTTGGTCGTGGGCAACCGTATCCTGCTGCTGTCGCCCCATCCGGGCCGGGTGCGCGCCGAACTCAACAGTCACCAGTTCGGCCTGCACAGCGCCGGCAGCGCGGAATTCCAGGCCGCCAGCAGCCGCATCCATGGTTTGCTGTTCGATGAGGAAACCGTTGCCGTCCCGCCAGCACAGACCGCGCACAGGGAGGCCGTATGAGCGCGCTGCTGGAACCGCCGATCCGCCAGGAATTCGTCTACGCGGCGCCGCCGCCGGCCGGCGTCACCGTCGAGCGGCCGCTGTCGCGCTGGCAGCGCCTGGGCCAGCATGCGCTATGGCGCAAGGCCTTGATTTTGCTCAGCCTGGCCCTGCTGTGGGAAGGCGCGGCGCGCTGGACGCACAATGATTTATTGTTGCCCGGTTTTCTGCAGACGGCGCAGGCATTCATCGGCGGCATCGCCAGCGGTGAGTTGCTCACGCGTACGGCCGCGTCCCTCGTCGTCTTGCTGCAGGGCTATGCCGTGGGCGTGCTGGCCGCCTTCGTGCTGACTTTGCTGGCCGTGTCCAGCCGCATCGGGCGCGACGTGCTGGAAACCCTGACGGCCATGTTGAATCCCTTGCCGGCCATCGCCCTGTTGCCGCTGGCCTTGCTGTGGTTTGGCCTGGGGCGCGCCAGTTTGATCTTTGTCATCGTTCATTCCGTGATGTGGCCGCTGGCCCTGAACACGTATGCGGGCTTCCAGGGCGTGCCCGAGACCTTGCGCATGGCAGGGCGCAACTATGGGCTGAGTGGCTTGCGCCTGGTGCTGCACATCCTCGTGCCAGGCGCCTTGCCCTCCATCGTCTCGGGCCTCAAGATCGGCTGGGCGTTTGCCTGGCGCACCCTGATCGCGGCCGAGCTGGTATTCGGCACCACGTCGGGACAGGGCGGCCTGGGCTGGTACATCTTCCAGAACCGCAACGAGCTGTACACGGACAAGGTGTTCGCGGGCCTGGCCGCCGTCATCGTCATCGGTCTGCTGGTGGAAAACATCGGCTTTCGCAGCCTGGAGCGTGTGACTCTCAAGCGCTGGGGCATGCAGCGGTAGCTATTTCAGCATGCTGCGCGCCGCCGCGACGATTTGCCGCGACAGCTGCTCCAGGCGTGGCGACTGCACCTTCCACGTGTGCCAGTACAGGGCCACGTCGGCCGGGGTCTTGGGCGTGAGCATTTCCACCAGCTCGCCGTCCGTATTTGCCTTCAGTAACAGCTCGGGCACCATGCCGTAGCCGAGGCCGTAGCGGATGGCGTTGAAGTGCGAGGTGGCGCCCGGCACGTAATGGCAGGGATAGGCCCCTTCGGGCAGCCCCAGCGCCTCTTGCAGGAACGACGACTGCAAGGTGTCCTTGCGCGTGTAGGCGACGACGGGCGCCGTGCGCGCCGCCTTGCGCGTCAGGCCATGCGCGAACCACTGCTGGCGGAATGCCGGCGTGGCCACCAGCCAGTAGCGCATCACGCCCAGCGGTTCGGCCGTGCAGCCGCGCATGGGTTTGGGCTCCGTGCTGATGCAGCCGATCGCCATGCCCGTTTCCAGCAAGGTATACGTGTGGTCCTGGTCTTCCACGGTCAGGTCCAGCAGCACGCGCTCGCGTATCAGCACCTCGGACAGGGCGGGAAAGAACCAGGTGCCCATCGAATCGGCGTTCAGCGCCAGCACCAGGGTCAGCGGGGCATCCTGCTGTACCGCCAGTTCCGCCTGCAAGTCCGCTTCCAGCAGCTTGGCCCGTTTCAGATACTGCATCAGCCGCTGGCCCATGCGCGTGGCGCGCGCCGGACGGCTGCGCACGATCAGCGCATTGCCCAGCTGGCTTTCCAGCGCCCGCACCCGCTGCGAAATGGCGGGCGACGTCAGGTGCAGCCGCAGCGCCGCCTGCTCGAAGCTGCCCGTTTCGACGACGGCGCGGAACGCTTCCGTGTGCTTGGGATTGAGGTCCATGGTGCGCGCCTAACATAAGAAAAATTTATCAATACTAAATAATACTTACTTTTTATAAGGATAGGTGTGTTGCAGTGCACAATGCTTCTTTGATGGAGTGCCGCGCGCCTGCGCGGGGCCTCCTGGCAGCAAAGGAATGACAATATGGAAACGCAAGATACGGCGCAAGACAGCTCGCAGGACAGCGGCAAAAACAGCGCCACGGCGCGCAAGCCGCCATCCAAGCTGGCGCGCAAGCTGAAATTCGGCCTGGGACTGGCCCTGGGCCTGGGCTTGTCCGCAGCCCTGGCGGGCGGCTGGTGGCTGCGCCAGGCGTGGCAGGATTTGCCCGCCGTCGAACACCTGGCGCAATACAAGCCCGCGCTGCCGCTGCGCATTTTCTCCAGCGAAGGCGAGCTGCTGGCCGAATACGGCGAAGAGCGCCGCGAATTCCTGCCTTTGAAGGAGATCCCCCTGCGCATGCGCCAGGCCTTGCTGGCCATCGAGGATGCGCGCTTCTACGAACACGGCGCCGTCGATTTCTATGGCCTCACGCGCGCCACGCTCGCCAACGTCGTCACGGGCCACCACGCGCAGGGCGCCAGCACCATCACCATGCAGGTGGCGCGCGACTTTTTCCTGTCGCGCGAAAAGACCGTGCAGCGCAAGCTGACGGAGATGCTGCTCGCCTACAAGCTGGAACAGCACTACGGCAAGGACAAGCTGCTGGAGCTGTATATGAACCAGATTTACCTGGGCGAACGCTCCTACGGTTTTTCCGCCGCCTCGAACATTTATTTCGACAAGCCGCTGGCCGACGTCAGCATCGCCGAAGCGGCCATGCTGGCCGGCTTGCCGAAGGCCCCATCGGCTTACAACCCTGTCGCCAATCCGCAGCGCGCGACCGTGCGCCAGCACTACATCCTGCAGCGCATGCGCGAACTCGGTTACATCACGCCAGCCGAATACGATGCGGCGGTGGCGGAAAAACTGGCCCTGAACAAGGACCGCAACAGCTCCGTGCACGCGGCCGCGTATGCGGTCGAGGAAGCGCGCCAATTGATCCTGCAAAGCTATCCCGAGGGTGCCTACAGCATGGGCCTGGACGTGACGACGACCATCCGCATGGCGCCACAGCGGGCGGCCGACAAGTCGCTGCGCGATGGTTTATTGAATGCGCAGGCACGGCGCGGCTACCGTGGCCCGGAAGCGCGCCTGGCAGCCTCCGAAGACAGCGTGGCGCGCCAGCTGGCCGCCTATCCGGACAGCGGTGAATTGCGCGCCGCGCTGGTGCGCAAGGTGGAGACGAACGGTATGCGCCAGGTCAAGGCGCAGCTGCGCAATGGCGACGAGATCGTGCTGACGGCATCGGATGCGCGCCTGGGCGGCAAGCTGCAGTGGGATGGCAAGCGCGCCATCGTCGAGGGCAGCGTGATCCGCGTGATGCACGACGCGGCAAAGAACCGCTGGCTGGTGAGCCAGTTGCCCGAGATGGAAGGCGCACTGATTTCCGTCGAGGCGCACAGCGGCGAAATCGTCGCCATGGCGGGCGGCTTCGATTTCTACCGCAACCACTACAACCATGCCATGCAAGCCTACCGCCAGCCCGGTTCCAGCTTCAAGCCCTTCGTGTACTCTGCGGCGCTGGAAAAGGGATATTTCCCCGGCACGGCCGTTGACGATACGCAGCGCCTGCTGCTGCCGCAGGAGACGGGCGCGCAGCCCTGGCGTCCGCGCAATTACGGCAACAACTATGAAGGCTTCATCAGCGTGCGGCGGGGCCTCGTGCGCTCGAAAAACCTCGTGGCCGTCAGCCTGATGCAGGCGGCTGGTCCAGGCTATGTGCAGCACTACGCCACGCGCTTCGGTTTCGAGGGCGCGCGCAATCCCGTCTCCTTGCCGCTGGCGCTGGGCGCGGGCGCCGTCACGCCGCTGCAGCTGGCGCAATCGTATGCCATGTTTGCCAATGGCGGCGTGCAGATGCCGCCGAAATTGATCAAGGAAGTGCGCAGCCGCAGCGGAGAAGTGCTGTTCAGCGATGCGGCGCCACGCGCCAAGGGCGAGCCGGCGCCTGGCACGCAAGTCATCTCCACGCGCAACGCCTACGTCATGGACAGCATGCTGCGCGACGTCGTCAAGAGCGGCACGGGCCGCGGCGCGCTGGCGCTGGGACGCGGCGACGCGGCCGGCAAGACGGGAACATCCAATAACGCGTACGACGCCTGGTTCGCCGGCTATTCCTCGGGCCTCGTCTCCGTCGTCTGGCTCGGCTACGACCAGCCTAAGAGCCTGGGCAACGCCACCGGCGGCACCTTGGCGCTGCCCGTCTGGCGCGATTACATGCAGGTGGCCGTGCAGGGCCGTCGCGAACAGGTGCTGGCCGAACCGGCAGGCCTGGCCCTGCTCGACGGCGATTACGTGTATGCCGAATACCTGGCCGGTGACTGCCTGAAGGATAACTTTGCCTTTATCCACAGCAGCGTCAGCTGCGGCAGCCTGGGTGCGGATACGCGCATGGCGCACGGTGACGCTGGCAACGGCGGCTCCAGCACGGGCACGAACGAGGCGCGCACCCTGAGCGAAGCGCGCGAACGCGAACAAATTCTCAAATCATTTTCGGAAGAGTAAGAGCATGCTGTTATATACGATTTACCTGGTGGCGATTGTCGCCGAAGCGATGTCCGGCGCCATCATGGGCATGCGGCGCGGCATGGATTTGTTCGGCATCTGCATGATCGGCACCGTCACGGCGCTCGGCGGCGGCACGGTGCGCGACGTGCTGCTGGGGCACTATCCGCTGGGCTGGATCGCGCATCCCGAGTACCTGCTGTTTACCATCGGCGCGGCCGTCGTTACGGCCTTTGTCGCGCGCTACCTGCACCATCTGCGCGCCGTCTTCCTGCTGGTCGATGGACTGGGTCTGGTTGCGTTTTGCGTGATCGGCTGCGACATCGCCATGTCGGCCAAGATGCATCCGGCCATCGTCGTGCTGGCGGGGATGATCACGGGCGTTTTCGGCGGCCTGCTGCGCGATATCCTGTGCAACCAGATTCCCCTCGTGCTGCAGCGCGAAGTGTATGCCACCGTGGCCCTGTTTACGGGCAGCCTGTATGTCGGCCTGCTGTACTTCAAGGTCGACAGCTCGGTGGCGCAGCTGGCATCCATCGGCTCCGGTTTCCTGTTCCGCTTCCTGGCGTTGCACTTCGAGTGGCGCCTGCCGAATTTCAATGGTGACCGGATTCGGGGATTTGAATAGGGCGCTGGCTTCCTGAGTATTTTTACGCGCATTTAACCCCTTTTTCTCCGCCGCTGCGTTTCATGTTGGACACCCCAGCCAACCGGAGAAGAAGCGATGTCCAGCGCCCTCAAGATCACATTGATACTGCCCCTGCTGCTGTCGGCGGGCTGCCACGCCGCCGGCACGGCGCCGCGCAAGACCCTGGCGCCGTTTGCCAGCGAGCAAGCCTTGAGCAGCTACCTGCAGCAGTTGCAGGCGCGTCAGGCGGCACTGCAAAGGGAACAGCAGAAACTGCAGGGCGCCACGGCGCAGTACATGTCGGCGCCACCGCCTGCGCCGATGGTGGCGAAAGCCGCGCCGGCAGCGTCGGCAGAAGCGGCGGAATCCGTCACCAATGTGCAGACGGCGGGCGTGGACGAAGGCGGCATCGTCAAGCTGCATGGCAAGCACCTGGTGATGCTCCGGCGCGGCAAGCTGTTCACCGTGCAGGTGGGGGGCAAGGCCCTGCAGCCCGTCGCCTCGCTCGACGCGTTCGCGCCGGGCAGCGACCTTTCCGGCAGCTGGTATGACGAAATGCTGTTCGATGGCGACACGGTGGTGGTGATCGGCTACAGCTACAGCCGGGGCGGCACGGAGATCGGCCTGTTCGACATCGATGGGGACGGCAAGCTGGCCTACCGCGCCACCTACCACTTGCGCTCCAACGACTATTACTCGTCGCGCAACTACGCGAGCCGTTTGATCGGCAGCAAGCTGGTGTTTTACTCGCCCTTGTCGCTGAACTTGCGCCGTGGCGACCCGTTTGGCGGCTTTCCCGCGTTGCGCCGCTGGCGTCCCGACGCCGTGCCATCGGACTTCAAGCGCATCGCCCCAGCCACGCGCATCTACCGCACCGACGAAGCCCCCGAGATGGGCGCCGGCCTGACCCTGCATACGGTCACCGTGTGCGACCTGGCGCAGCGCGACATGCGCTGTGAAGCTACCGCCGTGATGGGACCGCAGGGGCGCGTGTTCTATGTGTCGGGCGAATCCGTCTTTGTCTGGACCACGCGGCGCGGCAGCGACTCGGGCGTGTTCCGCATCCCCCTCGATGGCACGGCGCCCAGCGCCCTGAAGGTGGCCGGCGCACCCGTCGACCAGTTCTCGTTCCTGGAAAGCGCGGATGGCCACCTGAACGTCCTGCTGCGCGCAGAAGGCCAGGGCGACGCCATGTGGGATGGCACGCGTGGCCGAGGCGACATGGCGCTGCTGCGCGTGCCATTGGCGTCGTTTTCCGATGGCCGCGACAGTGCGCCAGCCAGCAGCTACCGGCCGCTGCCCGGTGGTGGCGGCTATGGACTGCAGAATCGCTATGTGGGCGCCTATCTGTTGTACGGTAATCCGGGCAATCCCGGACGCCGCAAGGCGGATCAGGCCTGGCCGCGCCAGCCCCTGTATGCCGTACGCTGGGCCGATGGGGGCAGCGTGCAAGCCTTGTCCCTGCCGCACGGCGTGGAACGCATCGAGGCGCTGGGCGATGACGCCGTGGTGATCGGCGCGCAGGGCAAGGATCTGCACTTCAGCAGCATCCGCCTGGGTGCGCAGGCGGCGGTTGCCATGCGCTATATCCGCGCCGATGCGGCGCAGGGCGAATCGCGCAGCCACGGCTTTTTCTACAAGCCGCAAGCGGCCAGCGAGGGCATGATCGGCCTGCCCATCCTGGGCGGGGACGAGCGGCCAGGCTTGAACAAGTCATCGGCTTCCGTGCTATACCTGCGCAACAGCGGCTTGCAATTGACGGAACTGGGCGCGCTGGCGGCCCGGCCCGGCCAGCCCCCGGACGACGGTTGCCGCGCATCCTGCGTGGACTGGTACGGCAATGCGCGGCCTCTGTTCCTGCAGGGGCGGGTCTTCGCCCTGCTCGGCTATGAATTGGTGGAAGGAGCGCTCAAGGAAGGACAGATCCGCGAAGTGCGCCGCATCAGCTATGCGCCCATTGCGTCCACTTTACGCTGAAGGAGCAGGGAAATTGCCGCTGCCGCGCAGTTCGGCTACACTGTTTCGCATGCCCGACACCCTCATTACCGCGACGGATGAAGACCTGATGCTGCGCTATAGCGCCGGTGACCTGCCGTCGTTTCGCGAATTGTACCGGCGTCATAGCCAGGGACTGTACCGCTTCGTGGCCTGGCGCGCGCCGCGCCGCGCGTGGGTGGACGAGATCGTGCAGGATGCGTGGGCCAGCCTGCATGCGGCGCGCGCCGGCTACCAGCCGCAGGCCGCGTTTCGCACCTATCTGTACCAGATCGCGCGCAACCGCCTGATCGACCTCCTGCGCCAGCGGGAAGGACAGGAACACGATGACGCGGGCGAACTGGCGGACGAGGGCGCATCGCCGCCGCAATCGCTGGAGCAGAAACAGCAGCACGCGCTGCTGCATGCGGCCATCGCCGCGCTGCCGGCCGAGCAAAAGGAAGCGCTGGTGCTGCAGCAGTTCAGCGGCATGAGCATCCTCGAGATCGCCGTGGTGACGGGGGCGGAAGCGGAAACCGTCAAGAGTCGGCTGCGCTACGCCATGCAGAAATTGCGCGCGGGCTTGGACAGCGCCGCTGGCGCGGGAGGACAGGCATGAATACGTACAATCAAGATAGCGACGAACGGCACGACGAGGAATTGAACGCGCTGCTGGCCAGCCTGCCGCAGCCCGCGCCTTCCAGCGCGCTCGACGCGGCCATTCTGGCGGACGCGGAAAAAGCCTTGCAGCAGCCGGCGGCCGCGAACGACAGCGCCGATGGCGTGCTGCGCACCTTGCCGGCCAAGAAAGCACCGGACTACCTGCAGCGCTGGCGCGTTCCGCTGGGACTGGCCGCGGCCGTGCTGTTGACGGTGAACCTGATCGGCGTGGACTGGTTCGGCTCGAAGCCGGCGCAATTTCCCGTGGTCGGGGAGCCGGTCACGCAGGAGGTGATGTCCGAACCGGCCGCTGCGCCCGCGACGGAGTCTGCGCCACCGCCCCCGGCACCGCGCGCCATGGCCAAGGCGGTACCGAGGCCGCCGGTGCAGGTCGAGCCAGTGCCGGCACCCATGTCGGCGCCGGTTCCTGCGCCAGCGCCACCGGCCCCCCCGCCTCCTGCCACGACAATGCCTCAGGCCATGGAGCAGCAAGCGGCCATGCAGGCCGAGGCCAGCATGCAGCGCCAGGCACCCGTGCAGCGGGCGCTGGCCATGCCCGCGCCCGTCGTGGCCCGCTCTGCGCCGATGCCGCCACCGGCAAAGCTCGACGCTTCCGTCTGGCTGGTGAAGATCGACGCCTTGCTCAAGGCGGGCGAAGGGGCGCTGGCGCACGAGGAGTGGACGGCGTTCCGGCAGGCGTATCCCGATTATCCCGTGGCCGAGGAATTGCAGCGGCGCCTGGAAAAGAAGTAGCGGAAGTTAAACGATCCCCTTCCTGCGTTCCCACACGGCGCTGCCCACGAAAATGGCGGCGCATACCCACATCACGGCCGGCAGGGCATTCACGCCCACCGATTGCATCAGGACGCCCGTCAGCAGCGGTCCGCCGCCGCTGGTCACGCCCCAGGTGGCGTTGACGATGGCGCTGGCGCTGGTCAGCGACAGGCCCGTAAAACGCTCGCCGCACGCCACCAGCGCCAGCATGTAGATGCCGCCCGCCGCCGCTCCCAGCAACAGCAGCAAGGTCCACCACAGCCACGGCGTGCCGACGGCGAACGGCAGCAGCGGCAGCAGCAGGCAGACGGCCACGCCGCAGCCCGCATGGACCCTGGCGCGGCCGAAGCGGTCGGCCATCCATCCGAGTGCGAATTGCAGGCCCGTGTCGCCCACCAGCACCACGGTGGCCGACAGCAGGGCCAGGTCCGTGCCGATGCCGTGCTCCATCGCGTACAGGGGCAGCAAGCTCAATGCCAGCGTGTCGAACAGGGCGAAGAAGGCGGCGCCTAGCACGATCATCGGCATGCGCGGCAGGATCAGGGTCCACTTCACGCCATGTTCTTCCGGTTCGCGTTCCGGGCCGCTGTTCGAGATCAGCATCAGGCCCGGCACGGCCAGCAAAAACAGCAGGCCGCAGGCGGCGAAGCTCCAGCTGATCTTGTCGTTGAACAGTGCTACGAGGGCGGGGCCGATCAGCTGGAAAAAGGTAAAACTGGTGGTGTACATGGCCACCACGCGGCCGCGCGAATTATCGGGCGCCAGGCGGTTCACCCACGCCTCGCCGATGGTAAACAGCACGCCCATGGCGCCGCCGAACAGGAAACGCAGCACGCTCCACGCCAGCAGATGGTCGGTGAACTGCATGGCGATCGTCGCCAGCGACGCCACCCAGACGGCGCCCAGCATGGTGGCGCGCGCGCCGAAGCGTCCCACCCAGCGCGAGACGAACGGCGAGGCGGCCAGGATGCCGAGGGCGCTGACGGCCGTGATCATGCCGATGATGTCCGTGCCCACGCCGCGCTGGTGCAGGGTCAGCGCGGTGAGCGGCATGGTGGCGCCCAGGCCCAGGCCCACCACGCCGATGCTCACCACGAGGGCGAAGAAGTCGCGCCATGGCATGTGCTTCATGGCTGCTCCCGCAGGGTGGAACAGGGACTTGGAAAGGCTGGAAAACGGTGTGGATGCATGGGAAAGTAAGAAGACTTTGCCGGTGGCGCTGGTATTTGGCGCCGGACGGGCATATGATGATTTTAACAAAGGCAATATTGCAAAGCCGTAGTGTAGGCGATGTGTGCCGCCGCTGGCCACGGCCATCGGTGTGGCCGCCCCTGCCGGCTCTGCTGTACAGTGAAGCGAGCGGCAGCGCCGTCATGGGCTGTCATTGGATCGTCACGCCAGCGAGGTAGCACTCTATGCGCCGTCCCATCGTTCTCGTCCCCGCCTGCCAGCGCCAGCTTGGCAGCCACATCTGGCACATGGCGCAGGACAAATACCTGCACGCCGTGCTGCGCGGCGCCGGCTGCATGCCGCTGCTGCTGCCCGCCCTGGGTGCGGATGCGGACCTGGAAGCGGCGCTGCACATCGCCGACGGCGTCATGCTGACCGGTTCCGCGTCGAACGTCGACGCGCGCCTGTATGGCGAAGACATCCTGCATCCCGACCTGCCGCAAGACCCCGCGCGCGACGCCACCACCTTGCCCCTGATCCGCGCCGCGCTGGCGCGCCAGCTACCCTTGCTGGCCATCTGCCGCGGCTTCCAGGAAGTCAATGTGGCCCTTGGCGGCAGCCTGCACCAGGCCGTGCACGCCGTGCCGGGCATGCAGGACCACCGGGAGAACGTGCTCGATCCCCTGGGGCGCCAGTATGCGCCCGCGCACCGCATCAAGCTGATGCCCGACGGCCTGCTGTCGCGCCTTCTGGGCGGCGAGAGCGAGATGATGGTCAATTCCCTGCATGGCCAGGGCGTCGCCCGGCTGGCCGACGGCTTGCTGGTGGAAGCCCTGGCCGATGACGGCCTGGTGGAAGCGTATAGCGTGGCCAGCGCCGCCGGTTTTACCCTGGCCGTGCAATGGCACCCGGAGTGGCAGGTGGAAGACAACCCGCAGTCGATGCGGCTATTCGGCGCCTTTGGCCAGGCGTGCCGCGATTTCCAGGAACAGCAGCACAGGAAGAAAGAATGACAGGCGCGCCGCACCAGCACCATGCGGCGCTTAATCAGGAAAAGCGCAAGACCAACGAGAGGGAAACATGGCAATACGCGAAAATTTCACCTATACGGATATGGATTTGTGGCTCAATGAAAAGCGCGTCACGGAAATCGAATGCCTGGTCCCCGATTTGACGGGCGTGGCGCGGGGGAAGATCCTGCCGCGCGGGAAATTCACCCAGGAGCGCGGCATGCGCATCCCGGAAGCGGTGCTGGGCATGACGGTGACGGGCAATTACCCGGTCGACGATGGCGGCTACGACCGCGCTATTTCCAGCACCGACCGCGACATGATCTTGAAGGCCGATCCCACCACCATCACCATGGTGCCGTGGGCCACGGATCCTACTGCGCAAGTCATCCACGACTGCTATTTCGCCGACGGCATGCTGGTTGATTTCGCCCCTCGCTCCGTGTTGCGGCGCGTGCTGAAACTGTATGCGGACAAGGGCTGGAAACCCGTGGTGGCGCCGGAACTGGAGTTCTACCTGACGGCGAAAAACACGGACCCGGACCTGCCCTTGAAGCCGCCCATCGGCCGCAGCGGCAGGGCCGAGACGAGCCGCCAGGTGTACAGCATCGACGCCGTCAACGAGTTCGATCCCCTGTTCGAGGATATCTACGATTACTGCGAATTGATGAACCTTGACGTCGATACGCTGATCCACGAGATCGGCGCGGGACAAATGGAAATCAACTTTCTGCACGGCGATCCGCTTGGCCTGGCCGACAAGGTGTTTTTCTTCAAGCGCACCCTGCGTGAAGCGGCCCTGAAACACGATATGTACGCCACCTTCATGGCCAAGCCGATGGCGGGTGAACCGGGTTCCGCCATGCACGTGCACCAGAGCGTCGTCGATGCGAAGACGGGCCTGAACATCTTCAGCAACGAGGACGGTTCGGCCGCGCCCATCTTCAAGCATTACATCGCGGGCCTGCAGCGCTACATGCCGTCGGCCATGGCCATCGTCGCGCCCTACGTGAATTCCTACCGCCGCATCGTGCGCCATACGGCCGCGCCGATCAACATCCAGTGGGGCCTGGACAACCGCACGGTGGGCTTCCGCGTGCCCGAGTCGGGCGTGCAGGACCGGCGCGTGGAAAACCGCATCATCGGCGCCGACGCGAATCCCTACCTGGCCCTGGCCGTCACGCTGGCCTGCGGCTATCTCGGCATGACGGAGCAGCTGGAAGCGACGCCGATGATGGTGGGCAGCGCCTATGACATGAAGTTCGAACTGCCGCAAGGCTTGCCCGAAGCCCTGCAGCTGCTGCGCGCGGAAGACAAGCTGCGCACGGTGCTGGGCGAGCGCTTCATCGACGTGTATGCGGCCATCAAGGACCTGGAGCACCAGGAGTTCATGACCGTCATCAGCCCCTGGGAGCGCGAGCATCTTCTGCTCCACGTTTAAGAAAGGATCGCAATGAGTACAACAAACAATCCGCTGGCGCCGAGCTCCGCCCTGGTCGCCTCCGTGGCGCAGAAAAACGCGGCGCCGCAGGTGTATGACACGGCCGCCATCCAGCAGATGGACTCGGCCCACTACCTGCATCCATTCACCGATTTCCAGGACCTGGCAAGCAAGGGCGCCAGGGTGATGGTGCGCGGCGACGGCGTCTACCTGTGGGATAGCCAGGGCAAGAAGATCGTCGACGGCATGTCGGGCCTGTGGTGCGTCAACGTGGGCTACGGCCGCACGTCGATCTCGCAAGCCGTGTACCGGCAGATGGAGACGCTGCCGTTCTATAACAGCTTCTTTGGCACGACCAACGTGCCGGCCGCGCAGCTGGCCGCCAAGCTGGCGCAAATATCGCCGCCGCATTTCCAACACGTGTTCTTCACCAGCTCCGGCTCCGAGGGCAATGACACGAATTTGCGCATGGTGCGCCGCTACTGGGACATTCTTGGCCACAAGGAGCGCCACACCATCATCAGCCGCCATAACGCGTATCACGGCAGCACGGTGGCAGGAGCGTCGCTGGGCGGCATGGATGGCATGCATGCGCAGGGCGGTTTGCCCATCCCTGGTATCGCGCATATCGGCCAGCCGAATTACCTGGAATCGGGTCACGGCTTGAGTCCCGAGGAATTCGGTATCAAGGCGGCCGGCTGGCTGGAGGAAAAAATCCTGGAAATCGGCGCGGACAAGGTGGCCGCCTTCATCGGCGAACCGGTACAGGGCGCCGGCGGCGTCATCATCCCGCCATCGACCTACTGGCCCGAGATCCAGCGCATCTGCGATAAGTACGGCATTTTGCTCATCGCCGATGAAGTCATCTGCGGATTCGGCCGCCTGGGGCGCTGGTTCGGCTCCGAACTGTTCGGCATCAAGCCCGACCTGATCACCTTTGCCAAGGGTGTCACCTCGGGCTATGTGCCGCTGGGCGGCGTGCTGGTGGGGGACAGGGTGGCCAAGGTGCTGATCGAACAGGGCGGCGAATTCACGCACGGTTTCACGTATTCAGGCCACCCCGTGGCCTGCGCGGCCGCGCTGGAAAATATCCGCATCATCGAGGACGAGCAACTGGTGGCCAAGGTAGCTGAGGATACGGGACCGTACCTGAAACAGTGCTTTGCCAGCCTGGGCGAACATCCGCTGGTCGGTTATGCGGACAGCTGCGGCCTGGTCGCGGGCCTGAACCTGGTGCGCAAGAAGGGCGCCAGCGTGCACGAGAATGAACTGTTCGACGAGAACCAGGGCGTGGGCATGATCTGCCGCGGCCACATGTTCGACAACGGCGTCATCATGCGCGCCGTGGGCGAACGCATGATCGTCGCCCCGCCGCTGGTGATGACGCGCGCGCAGATCGATGAAATGGTGGGCTTGATACGCGTGTGCCTGGACAAGACCCATGCGGAGGTGCAGGCGAAGGGCTGGGTGTAGGTTTTTCCCCATTTTGCCGCCATCTGCGCATTTTTTGGACCAGAATCGCGGCAGTTCCGCTAAACTTCCATCCTGGCCGCTCTTTGTAGCGGCCAGTTTTTCATTTTGACACCCTCTTACCCAGAAGCTACCCACAATGACGATAGCAACACCCGCCGCGTCGGCCAGCGACGCCCCAGCGCCTTTCTTGCTGATTGATCAACTGGTCAAGGAATTCGATGGAGTGCGCGCCGTCAATGATATTTCCGTGACGATCAACAAGGGCGAGATATTCGCCCTGCTCGGCAGTTCAGGTTGCGGCAAGTCGACCCTGCTGCGCATGCTGGCCGGTTTCGAGACGCCGACGTCGGGCCGCATCGCTTTGGCGGGCAACAGCATCGTCGATGTGCCGCCGCACCAGCGTCCTATCAACATGATGTTCCAGTCGTACGCGCTGTTCCCCCATTTGTCCGTGTGGGACAACATCGCCTTCGGCCTGCGCCGCGACGGCTTGCCGAAAGCGGAAGTGGCGGCGCGCGTCGAACAGATGCTGGCGCTGGTGCAGCTGGGCCAATATGCGAAGCGTAAGCCGCACCAGCTGTCTGGCGGCCAGCAGCAGCGTGTGGCGCTGGCGCGCAGCCTTGCCAAGCGGCCGCAATTGCTGTTGCTCGACGAGCCGCTGGGCGCGCTGGATAAAAAACTGCGCGAGCGCACGCAGATGGAACTGGTCAACATCATCGAGCAGGTGGGCGTCACCTGCGTGATGGTCACGCATGATCAGGACGAGGCCATGAGCATGGCCACGCGCATCGCCGTCATGAGCGAAGGACGCATCCTGCAGGTGGGCGCGCCAGGTGAAATCTATGAAACGCCGAACTGTCGTTTCGTCGCCGACTTCATCGGCAGCGTGAACCTGTTCGATGGCAGCATCACGCAGGATGAACCCGATCATGTGGTGATCGCCACGCCCGATGGCGAGCACTATGTCTCGCACGGCATTACGGGCACCCTGGGCATGGACGTCTCGGTGGCCGTGCGCCCCGAAAAAATCGGCATCCAGATCGAGCCACCTGCCTTGCACGAGCGCGCGTCGCCGGCGGAACACGGCTACAACTGCGCCCAGGGCGTGATCGTCGCCATGGCGTATTTTGGCAATGAAACCAGCTACCACGTGCGCCTCGACAGCGGCACGGTGGTGAAAGTCTCGCGCACCAACGCGGCCCGCCACGATGTCTCGCGCCTCGAGCGCGAGCAGCGCGTGTGGGTATGGTGGGATGGCGCCGACATCGTCGTGCTGACCAGCTGAGGCCATCATGACGCCTATTCTGCAATTGCTGCGCAATCTCGTCACCCTGCGCTGGATAACGGGGAAAAATGCGGGCCGCAACGCCGTCATCGCCGTGCCATCTCTATTCCTGGCGGCAGCCTTCCTCGTGCCTTTCCTGATCGTGCTGCGTATCAGCCTGTCCGACATGGACACGGCGGGCAGCCCCTTCGGCGGCCTGCTGTCGTATGTCGACGGCATCGTCGTGCTGAAGGTCAAAATCGCCAACTACCTGTTCATCGCCGCCGATGAACTGTATCTGCTCACCTATCTCAGTTCATTGAAATACGCGGCCATCACCACCGCCATCTGCCTCTTCATCGGCTACCCGTTCGCCTACTTCATGGCGCGCGCCAGGCCATCCATCCGCCCCGTGCTGATGATGCTGGTGATGCTGCCGTTCTGGACTTCCTTTTTGCTGCGCGTGTATGCGTGGAAGGGCATCCTGGCCAACCACGGTTTGCTCAACGACTTGCTGATCGCGCTGGGCGTGGTAAGCGAACCGCTGCACATGATGAACACCTCGTTTTCGCTGGTAGTGGGCATGGTGTACGCCTATTTGCCCTTCATGATTTTGCCCCTGTACGCGAACCTGGTGAAAATGGATATGCGCTTCCTGGAAGCGGCGGCCGACCTGGGCGCCACGCCCTTGCAGGCGTTCTGGCGCATCACCGTGCCCCTGTCGAAATCGGGCATCATCGCCGGCGCCATGCTGGTGTTCATCCCGTCCGTGGGCGAATACGTGATTCCCGAGCTGCTGGGCGGTCCGGAAACCCTGATGATCGGCCGCGTGCTGTGGGATGAATATTTCACGAACAACGACTGGGCCATGGCTTCATCGGTGACGGTGCTGGTGGTCCTGCTGATCCTCGTGCCGATGGCGATTTTTAACAAATACAAGACCGACCAGGACGCGGAGGAGCGCACATGAACGGACGTAATTTCCTGCAGCGCTGGTTCGGGCGCGGCTGGCTCTCGCTCGGCTATCTGTTCCTCTACCTGCCCATCATTGTGCTGATCGTCTTTTCGTTCAACAGCTCGCGCCAGGACATGGTGTGGAGCGGCTTTTCGCTGCGCTGGTACAGCGAATTGATGAGCGATACGGAAATCATCTCGGGCTTCGGTTTGTCCCTAAAGATAGCCTTCATGTCGGCCACATCGTCCGTCATCCTCGGCACGTTTGCAGCCTTCGCCTTGACCAGCTACCAGCGTTTCCGTGGCCGCACGGTGTTTTCCGCCATGGTCAGCGCGCCTTTGGTGATGCCGGAAGTGATCATCGGCCTGTCCCTGCTGCTGATGCTGGTGTCCATGCAAAAGGTCTTCGGTTTCCCCGAACGTGGCGTGCTGACCATCTGGCTCGGCCACACCCTGCTGGGCATGGCGTATGCGGCCGTGGTGGTGCAGTCGCGCCTGCAGGAGATGAGTAAATCCCTGGCCGAAGCGGCCATGGACCTGGGCTGCCGCGCGCACCAGGTGTTCTTCCTCGTGACCCTGCCGAACATCACGCAGGCCCTGGCATCGGCCTGGCTGCTGACGTTTACCCTGTCGCTCGATGACGTGGTGCTGTCAGCTTTCCTGTCCGGCCCCGGTTCGACGACGATGCCGCTGGTGATCTTCTCGCGCGCGCGCCTCGGGCTCGATCCGCGCGTGAACGCCATCGCCGCGCTGACCATCCTGGTGGTGACGCTTGCCGTGATCGCGTATGCGGTGATGCTGGCGCGCGCCGACCGCAGACGTCGCAAGCAACTGTCTGCGGCGTATTTGGCGGACTAGGAGTAAGCTGGCGTTTTCATCTTGCAGGAGACGACCATGACGGAAAACACCAGCTGGCACGCACGTGCCGCAGAGATCAAGATCGATGGCCGCGCCGTCATCAATGGCGAGCGGGTTGCGGCCAGGTCCGGCCAGACGTTCGACAATCTGTCGCCCATCGATGGGCGTTTGCTGGGACAGGTGGCGCGCTGCGATGGCGCGGACGTGGATGCGGCCGTGCAGGCCGCTCGTGCTGCTTTTGACGACCGCCGCTGGGCAGGAAAATCGCCTGCGCAGCGCAAGCGTGTGCTGATCAAGTTCGCCGACCTGGTGCAGAAATATGGTCCCGAACTGGCCTTGCTGGAAACCCTGGACATGGGTAAACCGATCAAATACAGCCAGAGCGTGGACGTGGGAGCTACGGCCAACTGCCTGCGTTGGTATGGCGAAGCGATCGACAAGGTCTACGATGAAATCGCCCCCACCCCTGCCAACAGCCTGGCCCTGATCACGCGCGAACCGGTGGGTGTCGTCGCCGCCATCGTGCCGTGGAATTACCCGATGATCATGGCCGCCTGGAAGATCGCGCCCGCGCTCGCCGCCGGCAACAGCGTGATATTGAAACCGTCCGAAAAATCGCCGCTGACGGCCCTGCGCCTGGCCGACATCGCGCTGGAAGCGGGCGTGCCTGTGGGAGTGTTCAACGTGCTGCCCGGCTACGGCCACGAGGCGGGCGCCGCGCTGGCCCTGCACATGGATGTCGATTGCATCGGTTTTACGGGTTCCACGCGCACGGGAAAATTAATCGTGCAGATGGCGGGCCAGTCGAATCTGAAACGGGCGTGGACGGAACTGGGCGGCAAGTCCGCCAACATCGTTTGCGCCGATTGTCCTGACCTGGACAAGGCCGTGGCGGCCGCCGTCGGCTCCATCTTTTTCAACCAGGGCGAAAGCTGCAATGCGCCCTCGCGTTTGTTCGTGGAAGAATCGATCAAGGACGAATTCATGGCCAAGGCATTGGCTATGCTGCCCCGCTTTCAGCCGGGCGACCCGCTCGATGAAGCCACCGTCATGGGGGCCATCGTCGACGCCACGCAGATGAAGACCGTGATGGACTATATCGCTTCCGGCAAGCAGGAAGGCGCGCAGCTGCTGGGCGGCGGCGAGGCCGTGCGCCTTGATACGGGGGGCTACTATGTGCAGCCCACCGTCTTCGGCGTGGACGCCGGCATGACGATCGCGCGCGAAGAGATATTCGGGCCCGTCTTGTCCGTGCTGGGCTTTACGGATATTGCCGAGGCGGTGAAACAGGCCAACGCCACGCCGTACGGCTTGCAGGCGGCCGTGTGGACATCAGACATCACCAAGGCCATTCAGACGGCGCGCGCCCTGCGCGCGGGCACCGTGCACGTCAACCAGTACGATGGCGACGACATCACCGTGCCGTTCGGCGGCTACAAGCAGTCGGGCAATGGGCGCGACAAGTCGCTGCACGCGCTGGACAAGTACACGGAGTTGAAGACGACGTGGATACAGGTGGGGTAAAGCGAAGCGCTGTCGGCTTGGAGCGCAGCGCGCAAGCCGACAGGCGGAATGACATCAGAAGCAGTGTTCCAGCGCCGGGAAGCTGCCATCCTTGACTGCTTTCACGTAACCGATGACGGCGTCGTCGATGCTGGCCGCGCCTTCCATGAAGTTGCGCACGAAGCGTGCCTTGCGGCCTGGGAAGACGCCCAGCATGTCGTGCATGACGAGGACCTGGCCCGAGCAATCGGGACCGGCGCCGATGCCGATCGTGGGGATCGTCAGCATCTCGGTCACTTCCTTGCCCAGTTGCGACGGCATCGCTTCCATCAGCACGATGGCGGCGCCCGCGTTTTGCAGCGTCAGCGCGTCGTTCTTCAGCTCCGTGGCGCTTTCCGTGCTCTTGCCCTGCACTTTATAGCCGCCCAGCTGGTGCACGAATTGCGGCGTCAGGCCGATGTGGGCGCAGATGGGGATGCCGCGCTCGGTGAGGAAACGGACGATCTCGGCCAGCCAGGCGCCGCCCTCGATCTTGATCATGTGCGCGCCAGCCTGCATCAGGATGACGGCGTTGGCATAGGCTGTCTCGGGCGTGCCATAGGCGCCGAACGGCAGGTCGGCGAGGATCATGGCCGACTTGCTGCCGCGCGCCACGGATGCCGTGTGGTAGGCCAGTTCGGCCACGGTGACGGGCAGGGTGGAGCTGTGGCCATTGCAGACCATGCCGAGCGAATCGCCGATCAGCAGGATTTCCACGCCGCAGCGGTCCATCAGGGACGCGAAGCTGGCGTCATAGCAGGTCAGCATGGTGATCTTCTCGCCGGCGGCGCGCAGCGTGGCCAGCGTATGGATGGTCACGGCCTTGTTGGCGACAGGCTTGGATGGCGCCGGTGCCGGTGCGGCGGCCTTGTCTTTGGCTGCCAGATCTGTTCCTTGCAAATAAGCGGACATAGGTATTCTCTAGAGTGAAAGGGGGTGATGCGATTGCGACGCCGCTAGTGTAGTACTTTATGCGGCGCGCTGCAGGAGCGGCATTGTAGAGGATGGGAGCGAGATGGGGCAGAGGCGGGGTCAGAGCTGGCTGATGGCCTGGTCGGCCACGCTTGCCAGGTAGTCCTGCGCCGGCCCCAGGCCGGGCACGGCGATGGCGGGTGCCAGGGCCAGCAGCGGCACCAGCACGAAGGCGCGCTCGGTGAGGCGCGGATGCGGCACCGTCAGGGTGGCGCTGGCGATCTGCTCGTCGCCGTACAGCAGCAAGTCCAGGTCCAGCGTGCGCGGGGCGTTGCGGTAGGGCCGTTCGCGCCCGTGCGCCGCTTCGATGGCGTGCAGGGCCAGCAGCAGTTCCTCTGCCGGCACGGTGGTGCTGATGCGCGCCACGGCGTTGATGTAGTCGTCGCCGCTCGAATCGATGGGCGCCGTGCGGTAGCTGGCCGAGGCGTCCAGCAAGCTGGCGCCGGGCAGGCGCGCCAGGCGCGCAAGCGCATCCTGCACGTTGGCGCGCGCGTCGCCCAGGTTCGCCCCGATGCCGATATAAGCGATAACTGCCGTTGCTGTCTGCATGGCTGCGTTTACTCGCCGCTGGTGCTGCCGCTGGTCGAGCCGCCGGTGCCCGTCTTGCTGCGCGTGCTGCGGCGTGGCGGACGCTTCTTCTTGACGGCGCCCGGCGCGGCATTGGCGCTGACGAGCAGCGCTTCGCGCGTTTCCTCGTCGCCTTCGTAGAAGGCCGTCCACCATTCGCCGATGTCCATGTCGATCTCGCCCGAGGCGCAGCGCAGCAGCAGGAAGTCGTAGCCGGCGCGGAAGCGCAGGTGCTCCAGCAATTTATACGGCGCCTTGCCGACGCGGCGCTCGAAGCGCGGCTGCATCGACCAGATGTCGCGCATGTCGGAGCCGATCTTGCGCTGCAAGGCCAGTTTTTCCGTTTGCGAATCGAGCACGTCGTCGGCCGCGAGGTGCAGCGCGGGGATGGTCGATTCGCCGGCGGCGCGGTAGGCCGTCCATTTTTCCAGCACCTGGTGCCACAGCAGCGAGGCAAACAGGAAACCCGGCGAGACGGTCTTGCCGGCGGCGATGCGGGCATCGGTGGCGTCCAGCGCCAGGGTGACGAATTTCGCGCCCAGCGGCTGCTCCAGCACCACGTCGAGCAGCGGCAGCAAGCCGTGATGCAAGCCTTCCTTGCGCAGTTGCTGCAGGCAGGCCAGCGCGTGGCCGCTCATCAGCAGTTTCAGCATCTCGTCGAACACGCGCGGCGCGGGCACGTTGTTGATCAGCGGTGCCATGATGGGGATCGGCGCGGCCGTGTGCGGCTCGATGGTGAATTTCAGCTTGGCGGCAAAGCGCACCACGCGCAGCATGCGCACGGGGTCTTCGCGGTAGCGCTCTTCCGGCTTGCCGATCATGCGCAAGGTCTTGGCGCGGATGTCTTCCACGCCGCCGTGGTAATCGAGCACTTCCTGCGTGGCCGGGTTGTAGTACATGGCGTTGATGGTGAAGTCGCGGCGCAGCGCGTCCTCGTGCTGCAAGCCGAAGGTATTGTCGCGCAGGACGCGGCCATGTTCATCCTTGGGCGCGGAATCGGCGCCGGCGCCGCGGAAGGTCGTCACTTCCAGTAAATCCTGGCCGAACATCACGTGCACGATCTGGAAGCGCTTGCCGATGATGAAGGCGCGGCGGAACAAGCGCTTGACCTGTTCCGGCGTGGCGTTGGTGGCGATGTCGAAGTCCTTGGGTTTGACGCCCAGCAGCAGGTCGCGCACGGCGCCGCCGACGACAAAGGCCTCAAAACCCGCTTCCTGCAGGCTGCTGGTGACGCGGATGGCATTCGACGACACCAGTTTCGGGTCGATTCCGTGTTGCGCAGGACCGAGCACGATGGGTGCCGTGGTGTCGCGCGCTGCCTCTTTTTTAACGCCGAGGATCTTGCGGATGAATTTTTTAATCATTGAATAAGTGGAGTGATGGCCAGCCGTGGAGGGATGCGTGTGCGCTCAAAGCGGTATTGGGATTGGTCGCGACAGGGTGGGTCACGACCGACAGCAAGGGAATGTCGTTGTGCGAATCGCTGTAAAAATAGCTGCGCTCGAACTGCCCCAGTTCCTTGCCCATTTTTTCCAGCCAGGCATGGGTGTGGGTCAGCTTGCCCGCGCCCAGGGTCGGTGTGCCGACCAGCTTGCCCGTGACATTGCCTTTGTCGTCATACTCGGGCATGGCGGCCAGCAGGTGTTCGACGCCCAGCGCATCGGCGATGGGTTTGGTGATGAAATGGTTGGTGGCCGTGACGATGGCCAGCAGGTCGCCCGCATCCTGGTGCTGTTTCAGCAGGGCCACGACTTCGGGGCGGATGGCCGGCATGACCACTTCTGCCATGAATTGCTTGTGCAGCGCTTCCAGGCGTTCGCGCGGAAACTGCGCCAGGGTGCCCAGGGAAAATTCCAGGTATTCCACCGGATCGAGCGTACCGGCCTGGTATTGCGCGAAAAATTCGTCGTTGCGACGGGTGAATTCGGCGGCGTCCACGGCACCGATGCGTACCAGGAATTCGCCCCACTCGTGATCCGAGTCGATGGGCAGCAGGGTGTGGTCGAGGTCAAACAGGGCCAGATTCATCATTCTTTCGCTTCCGCCTGCAGCAACTCGCGCAACAATGGCAAGGTGATCGGGCGTTGGGTTTCAAGGGAGTAGAGGTCGAGAGAGTCCAGCATCGTCGACAGCGAACGCATGTCGCGCCGGAAATGGGACAGCAGATAGGGTAACACGCCGGGCGACAAGGTCAAGCCGCGGGTGGCCGCGGCCTGGGTCAGGGCGGCGATTTTTTCATCGTCGGTCAAGCCGTGGATTTGATAGATCAGGCCCCAGCCCATGCGTGTGCGCAAGTCTTCGCGCACGGGCAGCACGGCTGGCGGCACGGCGCCGCTGCACACCATGAACGCCTTGTTGGCGCGGATTTCATTGAACAGGGCAAAGGCATCGATCTGCGCCAGCGGCGACAGCTTTTCGCAATCGTCGAGCAGGTACAGGTCGACGTCGGGCGAATACACGAATTCGGACTCGATCGAGAATGGCGAAATGTAGCGCGCGCGCTCGGTGCTGGCCAGGGCCTTGAGCAGGTGGCTCTTGCCGGCGGCCAGTTCGCCCCACAGGTAGGCAAAATGTTCGCGCGAAGTGCGCGCGGCGAACTGGCGCATCAGCTGCGCCACTTCGGCATTCTGTCCCACCTCGAAGGTATCGAGGCTGTGCGCCTGGTCTGTGCCTAAATCGAGCACCAGTTGTTTCATGGCGTACGCCTTGTCCTGTTTTTCATTACTGCTTGTGCATCATTGGTATTGCCAGGTTGATATGATATCCGCTTTTATTATGCATTATAGAAGGTGCTGGACAGGTAGTGGCGTCTTAGATGCTTAAAAGCGACCATCAACACGGCAGAAGCGGGTAAAGCGAGCAGTACGCCGACGAAACCAAACAGTTGCCCGAAAGCCAATAAGGCGAAGATCACGGCCAACGGGTTCAGGCCGATGCGTTCGCCTACCAGGCGCGGCGTGAGGAAAAAGCCCTCGATGACCTGGCCGCAGCCGTAGATGACGGCCACGGCGATCACGCCGCTCCAGTCGGCGAACTGCAGCAGGGCGGCGATCAGCGCCAGCATCAGCCCCAGGCCGAAGCCCAGGTAGGGGATGAACACCAGCAAGCCCGTGATGATGCCCACAGGCAATGCCACTTCGAAACCGGCGATGGCCAGCGCCGCCGAGTAATACGTGGCCAGCACCAGCATGACGAGCAACTGGCCGCGCAGGTACTGCGCCAGCAGGGTGTCGACTTCCTGCGCCATGCCCACCGTGCGGCCCACCCAGCGGCGCGGCACGGCGGCGGCGATGCGCGCCAGCATGGGATGCCAGTCCAGCAACAGGTAGAACAGCACGACGGGAATCAGCACCACGGTGGCCAGCCAGCCCAGCACGGCCGTGCCGCCGATACGGGCCGAGGCCAGCACGGTGCTCCAGATTTCATCGCCGCTGGTGGCCATCTGCTGGCTCAGCATGCGTTTGATGCCCGTGCCATCCAGGCGCACGCGGATGCCCAGGTCGCGCAGTTTCGGCGCCAGGAACTCGTTGGCCTTGCTGAGAAATTGGGGAATCTGCGCCTGCAGCAAGGGAATTTCCTTCTGCAGCACGGGCACGACGATCAGTACCAGCGCCGTAATGGCGAGGAAAAACAACACTACGACGACCAGCACGGCCAGCGGACGGGGCAGGTAAAAGCGCTTGTAATGCAGGCGTTGCAATCGGTCCACGCCGGGATTGAGCACGTAGGCGAGGATGGCGGCGGCCAGGAAGGGCGTCAGGATGGGGCCCAGGCTGACGAGCAGCAGCAGGAATGCCAGCCAGACCGCGATCCAAAATGCTGTTTGCTTCTGTTCGGCGGTGATGGCGAATGGCATGGAGTTTGTGCTGTTGCGTTAAAAAAAGGCAGTTAATTACGAAATGGCGGGGCAGTTTGATAAAATAGCGACTTGATCGACCGAATTCACCCGCTGGCGTCCTGCCGCACGATGTTGAAAAACATGCTTGCGCGCGCGTGCCGGCGGGTATCCGCCTTCTATTTTACCGCCTCCGCTGCCACCACACCATGAACCAGACTTCTAATGTTTCCCTTTCCTACCGTGACGCTGGCGTCGATATCGACGCAGGCGACGCTTTAGTCGAAGCAATCAAGCCGTTTGCCAAGCGCACCCTGCGCGAAGGCGTGATGGGCGGCCTGGGCGGTTTTGGCGCCATGTTTGAAATCAGCAAGAAGTACAAGGAACCGGTGCTGGTCTCGGGCACCGACGGCGTGGGCACGAAATTGCGCCTGGCATTCGAACTGAACCGCCACGACACGGTCGGCATCGACCTGGTCGCCATGAGCGTCAACGACATCCTGGTGCAAGGCGCCGAACCGCTGTTCTTCCTCGATTACTTCGCTTGCGGCAAGCTGGACGTGGCCATCGCCACCGACGTCATCAAGGGCATCGCCCAGGGTTGCGAACAAGCGGGCTGCGCACTGATCGGCGGCGAAACGGCGGAAATGCCGAGCATGTACCCGGCTGGAGAATACGACCTGGCAGGTTTTGCCGTCGGCGCCGTGGAAAAATCGAAAATCATCGACGGCACCAAGATCGCCCCGGGCGACGTGGTGCTGGGTCTGGCTTCGTCGGGCGTGCACTCGAATGGTTACTCGCTGGTGCGCAAGATTATCGAAGTGGCAAAACCGGACCTGGAAGGCGACTTCCATGGCCGCAAGCTGGCCGACGTGCTGATGCAGCCGACGCGCATCTACGTCAAGCCATTGCTGGCGCTGATGGACGCCATGGAAGTCAAGGGCATGGTGCACATCACCGGTGGCGGCCTGGTGGAAAATATCCCGCGCGTGCTGCAGCCTGGCCTGGTGGCCGAGCTGGACTCGAAATCGTGGACCATGCCACCGCTGTTCACGTGGCTGCAACAGCACGGCGGCGTGGCTGACGCCGAGATGCACCGCGTCTTCAACTGCGGCATCGGCATGACCGTCATCGTTTCGCAGGAAAACGCGGACGCCGCCATCGCCCAGCTGCAAGCGGCCGGCGAAACCGTCTCGCGCATCGGCACCATCCGCGCCCGCGTGGGCGACGAGCACCAAACGATTGTCATCTAAGTCTTAGTCGACATAAAAAAGGCAGGCACTCGCGAGAGGCCTGCCTTTTTTTACGTCCCGATGGCGCTTACCTTGCGTGCGCCGGCTTCATGCGCCCATCCGGCTGCGAGCCGCCCCTGCCGATCATGGCCACGCTGACGGCCGAGACGAGGGACGCGAACAGGATGTAGCCGACGATGTGCCACGGTTCGCCATTGCCCGTTTTCAGCAGGTAGGTGGCGATGATGGGCGTCAGGCCGCTGGCGAAGATGCCGGAGAACTGGTAGACGAAGGAAATGCCCGTGTAGCGCACCTTGGCGTCGAACAGGTCGCAGAACAGGGCCGCTTCCGGGCCGTACACGGCCGAATACAGCACGCCCAGCGGGATGATCACGGAACACCACAGCAGCAGCGGATTGTCGGCGTGGTTGAGCATGATCCAGAAGGCGGGGATGGCCGACACGCCCGTGATCAGCGAACCCCAGAAAAACACCTTGGTGCGGCCGATGCGGTCCGACAGGCGGCCGAAGAACGGGATGCAAAAGCACATCACGACGGCGGACGCCATCACGCCCATCAGTGCTTCCGTGCGGGCGATCTTGATGGTATTGGTCAGATAGGTGATGGAAAACACGCCGAAGATATTGAAGAACACGCCATCGATATAGCGCGCGCCCATGCCTTTCAAGACATTGCCCGGATAGCGTTTCAGCAGGTCGAAAAACGGAATCTGCGTCTCCGCGTTCTTTTCCTTGACGGCCTGGAATTCCGGCGTTTCCATCACGTTCAAACGTATCCACATGCCGATGAAGACGAGGGCGGCCGACAGGATGAAGGCCACGCGCCAGCCCCAGGACAGGAATTGCGCATCGCTCAAGCTGTACGACAGGATCGCCACCACGCCGGAAGCGAGGCACAGGCCGATGGCCAGGCCGATCTGCGGCAGGCTGGCGTAAAAGCCGCGCTCCTTGGGTGGCGCATATTCATACGCCATCAGCACGGCGCCGCCCCACTCGCCACCGAGGCCGATGCCCTGCAGCACGCGCAGGAACAGCAGCAAGCCGGGCGCCCAGTAGCCGATGTGGTCATACGTGGGCAGCACGCCGATCAGGAAGGTGGATATGCCCATGATCATCAGGGTCATCACCAGCATGCTCTTGCGGCCAATCTTGTCGCCGAAGTGGCCGAAGATCACGCCGCCGATGGGGCGCGACAGAAAGCCCACGGCGAAGGTGCCGTAGGCCAGCATGGTCGAAACGAGCGGATCGCCGCCCGGGAAATACAGCTTGCTGAACACGATGCCGGCGACGACGCCGTATAAGAAAAAGTCATACCACTCGATGGTGGCGCCGATCACGCTGGCCATCACGACTTTCCGTAGCTCTTTGGCTTTTTTCGGATTGTTGGGATTGTTGTCCATATCTAGTCTCCAATCGATATCGATTATGTATTTTTTGATGCTGGGCTGCTTGCCGAGTCATTGGGGGCGGGCCGGTCTGTCCGCCGTTGGCATCCTCCTTGCTGGGAATGGAGCGGGTGGGTCAGGCCGCCTGCGGCAGCCGCACGGCGTCCGCCAGGATCATGTCGGCCGCTTTTTCCGCGATCATGATGGTGGGCGCGTTGGTGTTGCCCGAGACGATTTCCGGCATGATCGACGCATCGACCACGCGCAGGTTCTGCATGCCGTGCACGCGCAGGCGGTCGTCGACGACCGCCATGGCGTCATGGCCCATCTTGCAGGTGCCGCTAGGGTGGTAGATCGACTGGCTGAAACGGCGCGCCGCATCCAGCAGTTCTTCATCCGTCTCGAACTGCGGGCCGGGCACGAACTCGGCAATGATGTGCGGCGCCAGCGACGGCGCGGCGGCGATTCTGCGCGCCACGCGCAGGGCGGCGATCGCCGTGCGCTGGTCGCGCGGGTCGGACAGGTAGTTCGGGTGGATGCCGGGATAGGCGAGCGGATCGCTGGACTTGATCGACACGTGGCCACGGCTGTGCGGGCGCAGCTGGCACACGGACGAGGTGAAGGCGGAAAACGGATGCGCGCCTTCGCCCGGCTTGTCGGCGCTCAGCGGCTGCATGTGGAACTGGATGTCGGGCCGCTCCACCTCGGGAGAGGACTTGGTAAATACCGTCACCTGGCTGGCCGCCAGGGTCAAAGGACCGGAGCGCGAAAACACATATTGCATGCCCACCCACAGCTTGCCCCACAGGCTGTTGACTTCATCGTTCAGGGTTTTCAAGCGCGTCTTGAAGACGAGGCGGATTTGCAAATGGTCTTGCAGGTTCTGCCCCACGCCGGGCAAGTCGTGCACCAGCGGCACGCCGACTTCCTCGAGCAGGGCGCGCGGACCCACGCCCGAGCATTGCAGGATTTGCGGCGAGCCGATGGCGCCCGCGCATAAAATCACTTCGCCGCTGGCGCGCGCCTGGCGCAGCTGGCCATCCTGCCGAAACTCGATGCCGACGGCGCGCTTGCCCTCGAACAGCACGCGCGTGATCTGCGCGCGCACTTCCACGCGCAGGTTGGCGCGCTTGCGGGCCGGCCGCAAGAAGGCTTTCGCCGTGCTCCAGCGCAAGCCCTTGCTGGCCGTCTGCTGGAAGTAGCCGACGCCTTCCTGCGTGGCGCCGTTGTAATCGGCATTGAAGGGGATGCCGCTTTCCGTGGCGCCCGCAATAAAGTGTTCCGCGATGGGACGGCGCAGGCGCAAGTCCGACACCTTCAATGGGCCACCGACGCCGTGGTAATCGCTGGCGCCACGTTCCTGGTCTTCCGATTTTTTAAAGTAGGGCAGCACCTCGGCATAGCTCCAGCCAGCATTGCCCAGCTCGGCCCAGCGGTCGTAGTCCTCTTTCTGGCCCCGCACGTACAGCAAGCCGTTGAGCGAGCTGGAACCGCCCAAGACCTTGCCGCGAGGCCATTGCAGCTGGCGCCCGGCGATGCCGGCGTCCGCTTCCGTGCGGTAGCACCAGTCCAGATTCGGGTCGTGCATGGTCTTGAAATAGCCGACCGGCACGTGTATCCAAGGATTGTTGTCCTTGCCGCCCGCTTCCAGCAGCAATACCTGATTGTTGCTGTCGTGCGACAGGCGGTTGGCCAGTACGCAGCCGGCCGAACCGGCGCCGACGACGATGTAATCATAGTGTGTTTGCAACATGGTGCTTGTCTCCTGCGTTGCGGTATCGCGCTGCCTCGGCGGGCGTTTTTTGCGATACACTAGTCTTTATTGATTATTTTTGGAACGTCTTGTTCCATTTATAAAAGACGTGCAGCACCGGGACAAGCGGAAACAGCCGCATACGCGAGAGGTGAAACAGAACATGCATGATGCGTTTCAAAAACGGCCGGCCGAGGCCGAAGAAGGTAGCCAGGCGGCGCCCAGCACGGCGGCCAGCCATGGCGACGAGGCGCGGGGCTTGCGCGTGCTGCGTCTGATCGAGCACCTGGCCAGCGCCAGCCAGCCCTTGACCCTGTCGCAACTGGCCGCACGCATGCAGGTGCCCAAGGCCAGCATGATGCGCCTGCTCGATACCTTGGAGCAACATGGTTATGTGCTGCGCACGCCCGTGGGACGCGGTTACGTGCCCGGTGCCGCGTCCACCAACCTGGCGCTGGCGACTCTGCGCAATAATGCCCTGATCCGCGTGAGCCGCAGCATCCTGGGGAGCCTGGTGGCGGCCACGGGCGAGACGTGCAACTTGGCCATTCCCGAGGGCAATGCGATCGTCTACGTGGACCGTGTGGAAACCCAGGAACCGTTGCGCCTGCACCTGGTGCTGGGCACGCGCGCGCCCATGCATTGCACGGCGAGCGGAAAATTATTCCTGGCGCATATGACCTTGCTGGAGCGGCGCGAGTTGCTGGCCATGCTGACCCTGCAGGCGCGCACGCCGAAAAGCATCACGGATCCCGCGCTGCTGGAACGCGAGATCGTGCGCATCGCCCGCCTGGGCATCGGCATCGACGACGAGGAATTCGTGCACGGCATGGTCGCCGTGGCCGTGCCCATCTGCGCGGCCGACGGGCGCATCGTGGCGGCCGTGGCCTGCCACGCGCCCGTGGCGAGAAAGTCCGTGGAGCAACTGCTGCAGCACGTGCCGCAGCTCAAGGAGGCGGCTGTCAAGCTGCGGCCGCTGTTGCTGGCGGAAAACAGCTAGGGCTTGAGCACCTTTGCCACCTTGGCCGCGCGCAGGCGGAACGCATCGGGCATGCCCGAGCCCAGCAGCGGGCGCAGATACAGGCGGAACGCATCCGTCACGTCCGTGCCGCTGGCGCTGATGAATTCGTCTTCCATGGTGCGCGTCTTGCCTGCTACCTCGGTGAGCGGCAGCAACTCGTAATCGACGGAATAAAAGCCCGTGCGCTTGATGGCGACGGAACCATCGCGCTCGCCCCACATGGCGAACTGCACCGCCTTCTCGCCCACTTCGCGGGCTTCGCGTTGATCTACATCAGAGACGCAGCCGATGAAGGAGCGCTGCAGATAGCCGAAGGTATCGCCGCGCACGCGCTTGATGCCCAGTTTCGCCTTGATCGCGTCGCACAGCAGGTCGGCCAGCGCGCCCGTGCCGGACAATTGCACATTGCCGTGCGCATCGTGCTCGACCGCATTGCCCGCCTGTGTGGCCAGCAGGCTGGCGATCGGCTCGCCCGAGGCATCGTGGATGCCTTCCGACACGGCAATGACGCAGCGGCCATGTTTTTCATACATGGCCTTCACGTCGACGAGGAATTGATCCAGCGCAAAGACACGCTCGGGCAGGTAGATCAGGTGCGGGCCATCGTCGGGGAACTTCTTGCCCAACGCCGAGGCGGCCGTCAAAAAGCCTGCGTGGCGGCCCATTACCACGCCCACGTAGACGCCGGGCAAGGCCGCGTTGTCGAGGTTGGCGCCGGCGAACGCTTGCGCGACGAAGCGCGCGGCCGAGGGAAAGCCAGGCGTGTGGTCGCTGCCCACCAGATCGTTGTCGATGGTTTTCGGAATGTGGATGCAGCGCAGCGGATAGCCGGCCTTGTGCGCTTCCTCGCTGACGATGCGCACCGTGTCGGACGAGTCATTGCCGCCGATGTAAAAGAAATGCTCGATTTCATGCGCGCGCAGCACTTCGAATATCTGCTGGCAGTAGGCAATATCGGGCTTGTCGCGCGTGGAGCCGAGCGCCGACGAGGGCGTGGCGGCCACCAGTTCCAGGTTATGGCTGGTCTCCTGCGTCAGATCGACGAATTCTTCATTGATGATGCCGCGCACGCCGTGCAGCGCGCCATACACGCGCGTGACATGTTGGAAGCGCCGTGATTCGAGCACCACGCCCACCAGCGACTGGTTGATGACGGCGGTGGGACCGCCCCCTTGGGCGACAAGAATTTTTCCAGACGGCATGGGATTTCCTCGTAAGTGGAACGGCCCTCCAGCCTACTCCTTTTTTGCCGGGGCGCAGTTTTTTCCGATAGTTCTGTCGCGGAATTTCTCCATTTCATCCCTTGGCCTGGATGCGCTGTCATTCCGGCGCCCGGATATGCTCGACCAGCCCCGTACTGCGGCGCCCTGGCGCCGGCGTCAGCCAGCTGACCAGCACGGCGGCGGCCAGGCCTGCCGGCACGCCGAAGATGCCTGCGGAAATGGGCGCGATATGAAACCATTGACCGCTGGCATTACCGCCCAGCATGGTGCTCGTGTGCAGCATGTAATACAGGCACACGCCAAAGCCCGCCAGCATGCCGGCCAGCGCGCCCTGGTGGTTGGCGCGTTTCCAGAACACGCCCAGCACCAGCGGCGGAAACAGGGTCGAGGCAGCCAGGGAAAAGGCCACGCCCACGAGCGACAAAATGTCCGCCGGCTTTTGCGAGGCCGCATAGGCGGCGATGAAGGCCACGGCCAGCAGCAGCAATTTTGAAATCGTCACGCGCTTTTGCGTCGAGGCGGTGGGATCGACCACCTTGTAATAAATGTCGTGCGACAGGGCGTTCGAAATGGCCAGCAGCAAGCCATCGGCCGTCGACAGGGCGGCAGCCAGGCCGCCGGCCGCCACCAGGCCTGAAATCACGTAGGGCAGGCCGGCGATCTCGGGCGTGGCCAGCACCAGCACGTCGGCGTCGATGGAAATTTCCGCCAGTTGCACGATGCCGTCGCGGTTGACGTCGACGATGCTGATCAGGGGGCTGAGCTTGTCCACGTTGGCCCAGTAAGATACCCAGGTGGGCAGGTTCGTGTATTGCGTGCCCACCAGCGCCGAGTAAATATCGTACTTGACCAGCACGGCCAGTGCGGGAATCGTGAGGTAGATCAACAAGATGAAGAACAGGGTCCAGAAGACGGAGACGCGCGTTTCGTGCACGGACGGCGTGGTGTACGATCGCATCAGGATGTGGGGCAGGGCGGCCGTGCCCAGCATCATGCAGAACACGAGGGCCAGGAAATTGTTGCGCTTGATGTCGGATTGTTCCCGGTCGGCGGCGGGAAACGGCTGCGCGTGCGGAATGATCGGCTCGGCGCGTTTCTGGTTTTGCGCCTGCGCCGCCTGCCACAGCACGCGTGCCTCGTCCGGACTTTTCGGATAGGCGATCAGGTAGCGTTCCGCGTTGCGGATGTCGAACAGCGAAGCATTGCGCTGGCGCAAACTATCGAGCTGGCGCTGGGCCGTCAGATGGCCTTGTTCCCAGGAAGCGGGCAAGCCGTCGATGCGCGCCTGGTAGCTTTGTGCGCGCTGGCGGAAGATGGCGCGCACTTCGTTTTCTTTTGGATCCGTTTCCAGCACGTGTTCGCGCGCGCTCAGTTGCGGCAGCACCTTGCCGTAGGCGATCTGCGGCACGGGATTGTCCGCATGCTTGACCGACAGCCACATGGCGGGAATCAGAAAGGCGACGAGGATGATGATGTACTGCGCCACCTGCGTCCAGGTGATGGCGCGCATGCCGCCCAGAAAGGAGCAGACGAGGATGCTGGCCAGGCCCAGGAAGATGCCGACGGAAAAATCCACGCCCGTGAAGCGCGAGGCGATCAGGCCGACGGCATAGATCTGCGCCACCACATACGTAAACGAGACGATGATGGTGGCGGCCACGGCCACCACGCGCACGCTGGCGCCCCGTTTGTCGGTGCCGCTGCCGTAGCGGGCGGCGAGGAAATCGGGAATCGTGTACTGGCTGAACTTGCGCAGGTAGGGCGCGATCAGCAGGGCCACCAGGCAATAGCCGCCCGTCCAGCCCATGATGAAGGCCAGGCCGTCGAAGCCGTTCAGGTACAGGCCGCCGGCCAGGCTGATGAAACTGGCCGCCGAAATCCAGTCGGCGGCCGTGGCCATGCCGTTGAACATGGCCGGCACCCGGCGCCCCGCCACATAGTATTCGGTGACGTTCGAGGTGCGGCTGATGACGCCGATGGTGGCGTACAGGGTGATGGTGACGAGCATGAACAGGTAGCCGATCCACGCGCGCGGCATGCCTTCCTGTTCCAGTACCGACAGGGCCAGCAGGAAGGCGGCGAAACCGGCGGTAAACAGCAGGTAGTAGCGGCACAGGCGCGCAAAGAAGCTGCGTTGGCCGCTCATGCTTGCTCCTCGGCATGAAACGCCCGGTCGAGGCGCCGCATGCGCCAGGCATACAAGGCGATGATGGCCAGGTACACGAGCGAGGCGCCCTGGGCCGCCATATAAAAGGGCAGCGGCCAGCCGAACAGATTCAAATGTAACAGTTCGCGCGCATAGAACACGGTCAGGAAGCCCGTCAGCAGCCAGACCAGCAGCAGGATGGCCGTCAGGCGCCGCGTCTTGCGCCAGTGCACATCGAGGCGCGCCTGCAGCTCGGGGCTGGGCGTGCGCGCCGGCCGCGCGGGGGGAGCGGGTGGGCTCGGCTTATCCATACGTGATGTCATCCTCTTCTGGCGCGTCCGGCAACAGCAGGGCGATGCTCAGGCGCAGCAGGGTGCCCGGCAGCTTCGGCGACTGCGCGCGCGGATTGTTAAAAATATCGACTTCGGCGCCATGCTGCTGGGCAATTTCGCGCACGATGGCCAGGCCCAGGCCGCTACCGTCGACGTTGCTGCCGAGAATGCGGTAAAAGCGTTCGAACACGTGCGCCCGCTCTGCCTGCGGTATGCCGGGGCCCGTATCTTCCACTTCCAGGATGGCCAGTTCCAGGGTGCTGCGCACGCGCACCGTGACGCTGCCGCCAGCCGGCGTGTAGCGCAGGGCATTGTCGATCAGGTTGCTCAGCAGCTCGCGCAGCATCATGGCATTGCCGGAAATCATGATCGAATACGCGGGCTGCTCGAAGCCCAGGTCGATATGCTGGGCAAACGAGGCTTGCACCCAATCCTGCACCACGCCGCGCGCCAGTTCGCTCAGCTCGATCGGCTCGAACGCCGTGCCCGCCTGCGGCTGGTTTTCCGCGCGCGCCAGGGCCAGCAACTGGTTCACCAGGCGCGTGGCCGCTTCCGAACTTTTCGCCAGTTGCAGCAGCGAGCGGTGGATTTCGTCGTGGTCGGTCTGGCGCAGGGCCAGCTCGGATTGCATGCGCATGCCGGCCAGCGGCGTTTTCATCTGGTGCGCGGCATCGGCGATGAAGCGCTTCTGCATGTCGATCGACAGCGACAGCCGCGCCAGCATCTCGTTGAGCGAACCGACCAGCGGCGTGATTTCCTCGGGTACCTGGCCCGATTCGATGGGCGATAAATCGTCGGGTGGGCGGGCGCGTATGCGTTCCTGCAATTGCGCCAGCGGCGACAGGCCGCGCGCCAGGGCAAACCAGACCAGGGCCAGGATCACGGGCAGGATGATGAACTGCGGCAAAATCACGCCCTTGATGATTTCATTGGCCAGTTGGGCGCGCTTTTCCAGGGTTTCCGCCACTTGCACCAGCGCGCGGCTGGGTTCATCGTCGTTGCCGGAAGGAATGTCGAGATAGCTGAACGCCACACGCACGGGCGTGCCGTGGATGGTGTCGTTGCGAAACAGCACCATGCCGCTGCGGTATTTGTCGGGGTCTTGCGGCGGCGGCAGATCGCGGTCGCCGTTCAGGTATTCGCCGCGCGGGCCCACCACCAGGTAATACAGGGTGTCGACATCGTCGCCGCGCAGGAAGTCGCGGCCCTTGCCGTTTTTGTCCGGCACGTGGCGCAGCATCGCGCCATCGGCTTGCTTGACCTGTTGCGTCAGCACCGTCACGCTGTCTTCCAGCGCATGGTCGAACGGTTGATTGGCGATGCTCTTGGCCACCAGATAGGTGATGGCGATGCTCATCGGCCACAGCAGCAGCAAGGGCGCCAGCATCCAGTCGAGGATTTCGCCGAACAGCGAATGCTCGATGGTGTCATCCTGCTCCGTGGTGGGCGGCTCGAACCAGTCGTCGTCGTCCGCCTCGTCCACTGGCGCCTCGCGCGCCTTCACTTGCTGGCGGGTCCGCTGGCCGGGCTAGCCGATTCGCCCGCTTCGGCGTTCAGGCGCGCCGCTTCCGAGTATTTTTCCAGGCAGTATCCGAGGCCGCGCACGGTGGCGATGCGCACGCCGCCCACTTCGATCTTCTTGCGCAAGCGGTGGACATACACTTCGATGGCGTTGTTCGACACTTCCTCGCCCCATTCGCACAGGTGGTCGACCAGTTGCTCTTTTGAAACGAGGCGGCCCGTGCGGCCCAGCAGGATTTCCAGCAAGCCCAGTTCGCGCGCCGACAGGTCGAGCATCTGGTCGTTGATGTAGGCGCTGCGCCCCACCTGGTCGTAGCTGAGGGGGCCGTGCTTGATGATGGTGGCGCCGCCGCCGGCGCCGCGGCGCGTCAGGGCGCGCACTCTTGCCTCCAGTTCCGACAAGGCGAACGGCTTGGCCATATAATCATCGGCACCGAGGTCGAGGCCATTCACGCGTTGCTCGATGGAATCGGCGGCCGTCAGGATCAGCACGGGCAGCAGCGAGGCGCGCGCGCGCAGGCGGCGCAGCACTTCCAGCCCGGACATCTTGGGCAAGCCCAGGTCGAGGATCAGCAAGTCGAATTCCTGGGTGGACAGGGCCGTATCGGCCTCTTGCCCGGTCTTGACGTAGTCGATCGCATAACCGGACTGGCGCAGCGAGCGGGTCAGGCCATCGGCCAGCACGCTGTCATCTTCGGCAAGTAAAATACGCATGGTGCACTTCCTATGCTTGCGACGGTAGAAGCTTGTATTGTGTTTCATTTTCCGCAAGGTGGCGAATTTTTGTGAAAAACAGGGTTGTATTGATCTGTTTCAAAACAAATCCACGTTCCGCTTGCATTGATCACTGTTTTTTTATACAGTACTGTCTGTGTAAAGAATTTAACCCACTGGCGCTATCGCAGGCCGAGCGATTCACGTGAATCGTCGACTGTAGAACGGCTGAAAGAACATATGGACGATAAAAAAGCTGTAGTACCCGCATCGGAAAAAGCCAAGGCGCTCGCCGCCGCACTGGCGCAGATCGAGAAGCAGTTTGGCAAAGGTTCGGTCATGCGCATGGATGCCAGCGCACCGATCGAAGAAGTGCAAGTCGTGTCGACCGGTTCGCTCGGCCTCGATATCGCGCTGGGCGTGGGCGGCTTGCCGCGCGGCCGCGTGGTAGAGATCTACGGCCCGGAATCGTCGGGTAAAACCACCCTGACCCTGCAAACCATTGCTGAAATGCAAAAACTGGGCGGCACCTGCGCCTTTATCGATGCCGAGCACGCGCTCGACGTCGGTTACGCGCAAAAGCTGGGCGTGAACCTGCATGAACTGCTGATCTCGCAACCGGATACGGGCGAGCAGGCGCTGGAAATCTGCGACGCCCTCGTGCGTTCGGGCAGCGTCGACCTCGTCGTCATCGACTCCGTGGCCGCACTGACGCCACGCGCCGAGATCGAAGGCGACATGGGCGATTCCCTGCCGGGCTTGCAAGCCCGTTTGATGTCGCAAGCCCTGCGCAAGCTGACCGGCTCCATCAACCGCACGAATACCCTGGTCATCTTCATCAACCAGATCCGCATGAAGATCGGCGTGATGTTCGGCAGCCCGGAAACGACCACCGGCGGCAATGCGCTGAAATTCTACGCCTCCGTGCGCCTGGATATCCGCCGCACCGGCTCGATCAAGTCCGGCGATGAAGTGATCGGCAACGAAACCAAGGTCAAGGTCGTCAAGAACAAGATCGCGCCGCCGTTCAAGGAAGCGCACTTCGACATCCTGTACGGCGCCGGCACCTCGCGCGAAGGCGAAATCCTGGACCTGGGTTCGGATGCCAAGATCGTGGAAAAATCCGGTTCGTGGTATAGCTACAACGGCGAACGCATCGGCCAGGGCAAGGACAACGCCCGCGCCTTCCTGCAAGAGCGTCCGGCGCTGGCCCGCGAGATCGAAAACAAGGTCCGCGCTTCGCTGGGCGTGCGCGAACTGCCGCCGCTGGCTGCTGAAAAGCCGGAAAAAGCGGATAAAGCTGCCGACAAGGCTGCCAAGGCTGCGGAAGCCAAGGCCGCCGAGTAAGCGACAGTGGCGGGGCCCGCCTGGCCCGCCGGCGGCAGCTTGCCGCATAAAAAAGTTCTACAATGATTGCCGCCCTGCGCCTGTGCGCCTGGCGGCAATTGTGTTTTCAGTCCGGTGTGGTAAAGATGGGATACGGGTATGGCAGCGGTACAACTGAGCCTGAAGGGCAGGGCGCTACGCTTTCTGTCGATGCGCGAACACAGCCGCATGGAATTGCGGCGCAAGCTGCAGCGCCATGCGCAGGAGAGCGACGATGTGGAAGCCTTGCTCGACAGCCTGGAGCAAGCCAACTGGCTGTCGCAGGAGCGTTTTTCCGAGTCGCTGATCCACCGCCGCTCGGCCCGTTTCGGCAATAGCCGCATCATGGCGGAATTGCAAAGCCATGGCATTGGGGGCGAGGCGTTGCAGGAACTCAAGGCGGGCCTGGCCGAAGGGGAAGTGGCGCGCGCCTGCGAAGTGTGGCGCCGCAAATTTGGTGCAGTGGCGCAGGATGCCGAGCAGCGCAACAAGCAGATGCGCTTCCTGATGCAGCGCGGCTTTTCCCAGCGCGCTGTGCAGGTGGCGTTGAAGGGACTCGAGCCCGACGAGGACTAAGGCCGTCGTGCGCGCACTGGCGCTCCCGTATGCCGCCAGACAAGGTCGCTTTGCCGCTCCTGCCGTCTGCTTTGCGCCCTGGCCATGACGCGGCCGTCGCGCCGCGCGGCCGTGAACTGCGCTTTCAAATGCCCTCTGTTCGCGCTACTGGGCGCCCGCGATATCGGGTATTCTGGCGCTCGAACCCGGTGCGCTGCGTGCACCGCCACTGATCGAGACAGGAAGCGCAATGAGCAACTGGAATGCCGGCTATATGGCCGAGGTCGCCTATACCTATGGCTATTACGAAGAATTGAATCCCCTGCGCCTGCGCCTGCCCCTGCTGGCCGCCGGCCTGGTCCTGCCTGCCAATGGCACGGCTTGCGAACTGGGCTTCGGCCAGGGCGTCAGTGCCAACTTCCATGCTGCGGCGTCCGCCACGCGCTGGTATGGCAATGATTTCAATCCGGCCCAGGCGGCCTATGCCCAGGAACTGGCCAGCGCCGCTGGCGCCGGGGCGCAGTTCACGGACGAATCGTTCGAACAGTTTTGCCGCCGCGATGATTTGCCCGATTTCGATTTCATTTGCCTGCACGGCATCTGGAGCTGGATTTCGGCGGAAAACCGTGTATTGATCGTGGACTTCCTGCAGCGCAAGCTGAAAGTGGGCGGCGTCGCCTACCTCAGCTACAACACCCAGCCTGGCTGGGCCGCCATGATGCCGATGCGCGACTTGCTGACGGAGCATAGCCGTGTCATGGGGGCGCCGGGGCAAGGCGTGCTGGCGCGTATCGACGGCGCCATCGATTTCGTCGACAGGATGATCGCCACGAAGCCGCGCTATCTCGAGGCCAATCCCCTGCTGGCCGACCGCTTCGAGAAGCTGAAATCGTTTGAACGTCATTATGTTGCACACGAGTATTTCAATGCGGACTGGCAGCCGATGGCTTTTTCCCAGGTGGCTGCCATGTTGAGTGAAGCCAAGCTGGAGTTCGCCGCTTCCGCCACCTACACCGAGCATGTCGACATGCTCAATCTGACGGCCGAGCACCAGCAATTCCTGGCCGAGATTCCTGATCCCATCTTCCGCGAAACGACGCGGGCTTTTCTGATCAACCAGCAATTTCGCAGGGATTACTGGATCAAGGGTGCACGCACGCTGACGCCGTTCGCCCAGGCCACGGCCTTGCGGGCCGTGCGCGTGATGCTGGCGGTGCCGCGCGATACGGTGGTGTTGAGCGTGCATGGCGTGCTGGGCGATGCCGATATGGATGAGCGCGTGTATGGGCCCGTGCTCGATGCGCTTGCCGATCACCGTGTGCGCACGATCGGGGAACTGGAGCAGCAATTGGCTGGCACGGAAGCCAGCCTGGCCGCCTTGTTGCAGATCATGCTGATTCTGATCAGCAAGGGCAGTGTCTACGCCGTCCAGGACGATGCCGACATTGCCGTGGCAAGGCCGCAGACGGCGCGCCTGAATGCGTATTTGCTGGAGCAGGCGCTGGCAAGGTCCGACCTGTACAGCCTTGCCAGCCCGATGACGGGCGGCGGCGTGTTTGTACCGCATTTACAACAGCTGTTCCTGTGGGCGAAAATGCAAGGATGGCAAGAGCCGCAGGACTGGGTGCGCGAGACATGGCCCGTGCTGATACGCCTGAAGCAGTTGCTGTCGAAGGATGGGCAGCCCTTGCTGACGGAGGAAGAGAACCTGGCCGAGCTGTGGGAGCATGCCCGCCATTTTGCCGAGCGTACCTTGCCGGTTTTGCGCGCGCTGGGCGTGACCGACTGAGGCACGGTGTTGGCGTGTCCGCGCCATGCCGCAAGTTATGCGAATCGCGAATGATCGTCATTGATCTTGCGATTTGCATCAATAATCGCAGGCAGGCGAGCAGACCGGTGAAAAATTATGTTGCGGCGCAACCAGCGCCCAGTGTGCTACACTTTTAGGGTTTTTGCGGCGCCGCAGGTGCGGTTGCTGTTCGTAGAAGCTGCGAACAGAGTGCTTTAGGCACATGGCTGCTTACTAAATTATGGCCGCGCAAGCGGCATCGGTCTTATGCCCCTGTCAACTCCCGTATCCCGGCGCGCCCTCCGGCACTCCCGCGTTATCGACGTCCAAGCGTATGTGCGCGACGACGGCCTGTGGGATATTGACGCCCGTATCACCGACATCAAAAGCTATGACGCGACCCTGGCCTCCGGCCCCCGTCCCGCCGGCTCCCCCCTGCATGACCTCCACTTACGCATTACCGTCGATCGCGAACTGACCATCGTCGAGGCCGAAGCCGCCTCCGATGCCGTGCCCTATCCCGGTTTTTGCGATACCATCGGCCCCGCTTACAGAGCGCTGATCGGTCTGAATTTATTGAAGAATTTCCGCCGCGACTTGAAACAGCGCCTGGCGGGAATCGCCGGCTGTACCCATTTGACCGAACTGGCGCAAGTCTTGCCGACTGCGACGGTTCAGGCATTTGCCGGCGATGTCTGGTCGACCCGTGACGGTGCGAATGCTGACTTGTCGCATGAAAAGCCGTTTCAACTCGACAAATGCCACGCCCTGCGCACCGATGGCGGGGCGGTTGCACAGTATTACCCGCGCTGGGTAGCCAAAGCGTGACCCCGGCGCTCTGTTTTTCCTGTTTTTTTTGCACCACTAACCGTATTTTTACACATCAGTATCAGAAGGGAAGCCAGCATGAAAATCCATGAGTATCAAGCCAAAGAAATCCTCCGGCAATTCGGAGTGACGGTACCACGCGGTATTCCGTGCATGTCCGTCGAAGAAGCCGTCAAGGCTGCGGAAACCCTGGGCGGCCCGGTGTGGGTTGTCAAGGCGCAGATCCACGCAGGTGGCCGCGGCAAGGGCGGCGGCGTGAAAGTGGCAAAATCGATGGAACAGGTCAAGGAATACGCTGACCAGATCATGGGCATGCAGCTGATCACGCATCAGACCAGCGCCGAAGGCCAGAAAGTCAACCGCCTGCTGGTGGAAGAAGGCGCCGACATCAAGCAAGAACTGTACGTTTCGCTGGTCACCGACCGCGTCACCCAGAAAATCGTCCTGATGGCGTCGTCCGAAGGCGGCATGGACATCGAAGAAGTGGCCGAGAGCCACCCAGAGAAGATCCACCACGTCACCATCGAGCCGAGCGTTGGCCTGACCGATGCCCAGGCAGACGACATCGCGACCAAAATCGGCGTGCCTGCCGGTTCCATCGTCGACGCCCGCGTCAACCTGCAAGGCCTGTACAAAGCATACTGGGAAACCGATTGCTCGCTGGCCGAAATCAACCCGCTGATCGTCACCGGCAGCGGCAAAGTCATCGCCCTGGACGCCAAGTTCAACTTTGACCCGAACGCCCTGTTCCGTCATCCGGAAATCATCGCCCTGCGCGACCTGGACGAAGAAGATCCAGCTGAAATCGAAGCGTCGAAATTCGACCTGGCCTACATCTCGCTCGATGGCAACATCGGTTGCCTGGTGAACGGCGCCGGCCTGGCCATGGCCACCATGGACACGATCAAACTGTTCGGCGGCGAGCCAGCCAACTTCCTGGACGTCGGCGGCGGCGCCACGGCAGAAAAAGTGACCGAAGCGTTCAAGATCATGCTGAAAAACCCAGGCCTGAAAGCCATCCTGGTGAACATTTTCGGCGGCATCATGCGTTGCGACGTGATCGCCGAAGGCGTTATCGCCGCGGTGAAAGCCGTTTCGCTGAACGTACCGCTGGTGGTGCGCATGAAGGGCACCAACGAAGACCTGGGCAAAAAGATGCTGGCCGATTCCGGTCTGCCTATCATCGCAGCCGACACCATGGAAGATGCAGCCAAGAGCGTCGTTGCCGCCGCTGCCGGTCAAGCTTAATTAAGGAATCAACATGTCCATTCTGATCAATAAAGATACCAAAGTTGTTACCCAAGGGATCACCGGCAAGACCGGCCAGTTCCACACCCGCGGTTGCCGCGACTACGCGAACGGCAAAGCTGCCTTCGTGGCAGGCGTGAACCCGAAGAAAGCCGGCGAAGATTTCGAAGGCATTCCTATTTTCGCTAACGTTACCGAAGCGAAAAAAGAAACCGGCGCCAACGTTTCCGTCATCTACGTGCCGCCAGCAGGCGCGGCAGCGGCGATCTGGGAAGCTGTCGAAGCTGAAATGGATCTGGCCATTTGCATCACCGAAGGCATTCCTGTCCGCGACATGATGGCTTTGAAAGACCGCATGGCCAAAGCCAACAGCAAAACCCTGCTGCTGGGCCCTAACTGCCCAGGCTTGATCACGCCAGACGAAATCAAGATCGGCATCATGCCAGGTCACATACACAAGAAGGGCCGTATCGGCGTGGTTTCGCGTTCGGGCACCCTGACCTATGAAGCAGTGGGTCAGCTGACCGCACTGGGCCTGGGCCAATCGTCGGCAGTCGGCATCGGCGGCGACCCGATCAACGGTCTGAAGCACATCGACATCATGAAGATGTTCAATGACGATCCAGATACCGACGCGGTCATCATGATCGGCGAAATCGGTGGTCCGGACGAAGCCAACGCGGCTTATTGGATCAAAGACAACATGAAAAAACCGGTCGTCGGCTTCATCGCTGGCGTAACGGCTCCTCCAGGCAAGCGCATGGGCCACGCCGGCGCGCTGATCTCGGGCGGTGCCGATACGGCACAAGCCAAGCTGGAAATCATGGAAGCTTGCGGCATTACCGTCACCAAAAACCCGTCGGAAATGGCGCGTCTGCTGAAAGCCATGCTGTAATTCCAGCCGGCTTACCGCAGTACAAAAAAGGAGCTTCGGCTCCTTTTTTTTGTCCGCAAGACAGGCCGCATCCCGGCCCGGGACGACGGCGCTGGTCCGAACTGGCCCAAATGTGTCGCTTTTCTTTCCATGTGCACCGCTGCTGCCCGGGCGCGCCGCTGGCATGGCGCTTGCACCATGCACGGCGTGAGCAATGCACAATGGGAGGATACGATGCGCGCGCAAAGCGGATTTACCCTGATAGAACTGATGATCGTGGTGGCCATCGCCGGCATACTGGCGGCCGTGGCCATTCCCCAGTATGGCGACTACACGATGCGGGCCAAGGTCAGCAATGTACTGGCGGCCGCCGCGCCGCTGAAGACAGCCGTGGCCCTGTGCGTGCAGGAAAACGGCGGGCTGGCCACCGCCTGCAGCACGCCCACCCAGGCCGTGCCCAGCGCCATCCCCGTGTTCAGTGCCACGCGCGAAGTGGCCAGCGCCACAGTGGACAAGGGCGATATCGTGCTGACCCTGGCGGCCGACCTGGGCACGGGTATCGGTAGACAAACCGTGACGATGACCATGAAGCCGGGCACAAGCAGCCTGACCTGGTTCAACAGCACCACCGTGACGAATGCGGCAGCGAAGGAAGCGATTACCAAAAACAACATTCCCGACGTGACGCCGACGCTGTAAGTGGCGCCTGCCGCGCCAGTGTCAGACGATTTTTTGCCGGTCCGCGATCAGCGCTTCATAGGTGAGGTTTTGCAGCAAGGTGTAGTGGGTTGGTTCCAGGTCGATGAATTGCACGCCATACGTATAGATTTCCGTCACCTCGGCGGCGTGGCCATTCGACGGCTTGCCCACGCTGACGTTCTGGATGCGCGCGCGCGTGTTGACGCGCATCTGATGCTTGTTCGGCTGCACCAGCAGGGTAAAGCTGAGGGCCACGCCGTCGTCGTCCGGCGTGAGCATGCTGGGCGCCTCGATCAGCGCGCCCGAAACGCTGAGGTTGACGATGAACACGGGTACGGCCGCCACGTCGCGGCAGCTGAGCTGCGCCGGAATATCCACTTTGACGCGCATCGCCGTGCGCAGGCTGGTACCCTGGATGGCGTCGGGAAAGCTCAGGTGGACATAATTGAGCGGACGGCCAAAGATGCGCAGCACGCTGCAGGAAAACGAACACACGGTGACGCCGGAAAACACGCGGATGGTCAGTTTGTCGCCCTCGTTGAGCATGATGGCGGCGCCGTTTTCCATGGGAATCTTGACGATCAGGTACTCATCTTTCACATAGCCGATCAGGGTCGAGAAATGCTGGATGGGTTTGATAGTGCGGTGCGTGATGAACTGGATGCGTCCACCCACCTGCAGATTCATGGCCTCGAATTCGAAGTCCTGGAGCTTGCTTTCCGCGGCGGGCTTGTTGCTAGTCATGCGATGCTCATCTGGATATGGTCGACTCGCAGTATGCATGATTTCTTGATGAAAAAGCATTTATATCAATGAAATTCATATTGACATCGAAAAATGCCATGCGCGCGTGCCGGGGCAGGATTCAGGCTTTACAATTGCGTCAATATTGACGAATGTAAATCTTATGCCGCGAAGTTACTTCTGGACGATGTTGTTCTTGATCCTGCATCAAATCGACGCTGCCTACTGGAAAGAGTGGGAGATGTTTCATGTGCCGGGCGGCGTGCAGGGTTTTCTGGTGTTTAACCTGGCGGCGATTGCCGTCGTACTGGCCGGTTACCGGCATGTGCTGCTGGGCACCCCGCGGGCGACCTTGTATGCGGGCATCTGCGCCGCGCTGGGCGCAGGCACCTTCCTGATCCACGCCGGCTTCGCGCTGGCGGGACTGGCGCAATTCCACTTGCCCCTGTCGATCGCCATCATCGTGCTGTGCCTGGCATGCGCCGTGTGGCTGCTGTGCGATTTGCGCCGCGTCAAGGTGACGCGGCCAGTGCCCGCCTGAAACGGTGGCGTCTTACACCTCGGCGTGCCAGTCGCCCGACTTGCCGCCATGTTTTTCCAGCACGCGCACGTTCGTCATGACCATGCCACGGTCGACGGCCTTGCACATGTCGTAGATCGTCAATAAGCCGACTTGCACGGAAGTGAGCGCTTCCATTTCCACGCCCGTCTTGCCCGTGGTGTCGACTTGGGCGCGGCAGTGCACGCTGTTGGCCGCCTCGTCCACTTCAAAATCGACGGTGACGCGCGTGAGGGCCAGCGGGTGGCACAGGGGAATCAGGTCGCTGGTGCGCTTGGCGCCCATGATGGCGGCGATGCGGGCGATGCCCAGTACGTCGCCCTTCTTGGCGTTGCCCGAAATAATCAATGCCAAGGTGGCGGGCTGCATGCGGATGGTGCCGGCGGCCACGGCGCTGCGGCGCGTGTCTTCCTTGCTGCCCACGTCGACCATATGGGCCTGGCCCGTGGCGTCGAAATGGGTCAGTTCCCCGGCGGGGGCTTGCTTGTCTGCTGTTGTCATGGCGTCAAAATAGGTGAGGAGTGGGGGCGCGGCAGGCCTGACCACGACGCCATGCCACTGGCATGGCGCATGCTTGTTGCGTGGGAATGGGCGCCGCGAACAAGGTATGATAGCACCCGTGAATTCAAAAACTTCCCTTCCGATCGTCCTTGAAAACGCCGCTGCGGCATGGCTGCGCGGCTCACGTCGCGCATCGGTGCTGGCCGCATTGTGGCTGGCGGCACCCTGTGCGCTGGCGCAAACCTATACGTCCGCGCCTGCGGCGCCGGTTGCCAGCGTGGCGACCAAGCCGGCCGGCAGCTGGACGCCGCTGGCCGTGCCGCCGGCGCCGAATCTGCCGAACCTGGGCGATACGTCGCGCGAAGACCTGTCGCCGGCGATGGAGCGCAAGATCGGTGAGGAAATCATGCGCGGCATCCGCGGCGACCGCGACTACCTCGACGATGCGCCCTTGCTGGAATACCTGAATACCTTCGGCAACGCCCTCGTGGCGGCGCGCCCCAGCGTGCGGGGCGAAACGAACTACGACTATTTTTTCTTTGCCGTGCGCGATCCCCAGTTGAACGCGTTTGCCTTGCCGGGCGGCTTCATCGGCGTGCACTCGGCCCTGGTGCTGGCGGCGCAAACGGAGGCGGAACTGGCTTCCGTGCTGTCGCACGAGATCGGCCATGTGGCGCAGCGCCATATCGCGCGCATGCTGGGCCAGCAGCGCCAGGATGCCCTGATGCCGCTGGCCGCCATGTTGCTGGCGGCGCTCGCTTCGCGCGCGGGCGGCGACGTGGCCATGGGCGTGTTTGCCGCCGGCCAGGGCCTGGCCATCCAGCGCCAGCTCAATTTCGGCCGCGACGCCGAACGCGAGGCGGACCGCATCGGTTTCCAGATCATGGGCGAGGCCGGTTTCGATACCACCGGCATGGTGGCCTTCTTCGGCCGCATGCAGGCGGCCAGCCGTTCGTACAGCGACCTGATGCCTGCCTATCTGCAGACCCACCCGCTGACGACCGAACGCATCGCCGACATCCAGGCGCGCATTCGCGAGCAGCCGTACAAGCAGCGTGCCGACAGCCTGAGTTTCCACCTGGCCCGGGCCCGCGCCCGCGTGCTGCAGGATGAAAGCGTGCAAGGCTTGTTGAACGCCAAGGCTCTCTTCAAGACGCAGCTGGAACAGCAAAGCCGTTTCCAGGTGACGGCCGCCCATTACGGCCTGTCTTTCGTCGCCGTCAAGCAGGGCAAGCCTGCGGAAGCGCAAAAGGAACTCGATGCGGCCAATGCGGCCCTGCACCAGCCGGCCGGGCCGAATGTGTTGACCTCGGGCGGCACGCAGGGCCCCAATTCGCTGCTGGCGGCAATGGGGCTGGAAGTGCTGTTGATGCCGGCGCAAAAGAAGGAAGTGGCGCAGCAAGCCCTGAAGGCGGCGGACGCCGCGCGCCAGCAGTTTCCCCTGTCGCGCGGCATTGCCCACCAGTATGCGGAAGCGCTGATGGCTGCCGGCAAGCTGGAGCAATCCACGCTGTATCTGCGTGAGCAGGTGCAGCTCTACAAGGAAGAACCGGAACTGTATGATTTACTGGCGAAAGCCTATGCGGACCAGGGCAAGATGACCTTGCAGCACATGGCGCTGGCCGAATCCTACGTGCTGCAGGGCGCCACCATGGCCGCGCTGGACCAGCTGACGATTGCCCGCAAGTCGACGGACGCGACTTTTTATGACCAGGCCGTGATCGATGCGCGCGAGCGCGAGTTGCAGGAAAAGCGCCGCGAACAGATCAAGGACCAGAAGGGCTAAGCCTTATTCGGCTTGCGGCATCGGCTGGAAGCCGAAGGTCTGCGGCACGGCAGCGTAGCGCAGCGGCTGCACGGCAATCTCCTTGCCGTCATGCAATAACACCAAGGTGCCTTGAGCATCCTCCAGCCAGGCCAGCAGGGCTTCGTCGCCGGCTTGCCGGCCGTCGATGCGCAGCGCGGGCAGCACCTGGGCCATGTCGCGGTCATCCACCTGCGCGACGATGTCGCCGTGGCGCAAGATCAGCGCGCCGTTATCGCACCAATACGCTTGCTCGATCTGTTCCAGCGGGGCACCCGTCTGCAAGACAAAACCGTGCTGCGGGTCGCTGCGGGCGATGTAGGGCGTCGCTTCCAGATTCACATACACGCGCTGCGGGCCATTCTGGAAAAACCAGCAACCGCGTTCGTCCTGGGCGTAATTGCGGTTGATAAAGCTCAACAGGGCGGCGTGGGCGATCTTGTCGCCCGGCAATTTTTGCAGTTGCGCCTGCTGGTCGCGCATGCGCCAGTGGCCGCGCGCGTCCAGGCCCAGCCAGCCGTAGCAGTGGGGCACGTTCGGCCATTTGGCCAGGGCCTGTTTGACGAGTTCATCCATGTGTAGCGTTTTCCGTGTGAGTGCGCGCATCGCCAGCGTGACAGGTTTGCGGCGCCGATGGCGCCGTGTTGCCGCCTTCAAAAAAGTGGATCAGGCGCTGCGGCAACCAGCGTGTGCTTCCCGGCAACTTGCCTGCCGCAAAGCCGACGTGGCCGCCGTGGCGCGGATACTCGAGGGTGACCGTCGGCGCGGCGCTGCGCGGCAGGAAGCGTCCGGGCAGGAAAGGATCATTTTGCGCATTCAGTACCAGGGTCGGCACGGTGATGTCCGGCAAGACGTGCTTGGCGCTGGCGCGGTGCCAGTAATCGTCGGCATCACGGTAGCCGTGCAGGGGCGCCGTGACGACGTCGTCGAAGGCGTGCAAGTCGCGCGCGGCCAGCATGGCGTCGCGCGCAAACAGGCCGGGAAACTGTTCCAGCTTGGCCAGGCATTTCGGTTTCAAGGTGTTCAGGAACATGCGCGTGTAGAGCCGGTTGGCGCCGGAAGACAGGGCCTTGCCCCCTTGCGCAAGATCAAGGGGGGCGGACACGGCCGCCGCCGCATCGACGAAATCGGCCTGGTGCTGCGACTGGCCCAGCCAGCACAGCAGGGCGTTGCCGCCCAGCGAGACGCCGGCCGCGTAAAACTTGCCCGTGGCGCGCGGGCGCAATGTGCGCACGACCCAGTCCACTTCCTGCGCATCGCCCGAATGGTAGAAGCGCGGCGCCAGGTTGGCTTCGCCCGAGCAGCCGCGGAAATGCGGCACGGCGCCCGACCAGCCGCGCGCGGCCACTTCGGCCATCAGGGCGCGCGCGTAATGGCTGTTCGACGAGCCTTCCAGGCCGTGGAACAGCACCACGAAGGGCTGGCCCGGCTGGCCGTCGACCAGGTCGACGTCGACGAAGTCGCCATCGGGCGCTTGCCAGCGTTCGCGGCGGAAGGCCACGGCCGGCTTGGCGAGGCACACGGCAGGATAAATCGTCTGCGCATGGCCGCCAGGCAGCCAGAGCGGGGCAGTATAGGAAAGAGACAAAGACATCAGTGCAGGATCTGCGCCCCCGTGGCGTCTGCCGGCGCGCCGCCCGGCGCGATGGAGGCATGGTGCAGCACGATGCGCCAGCCGCGCGGCGTTTTCACGTACACATTCGTTGCCAGCAGATGCGCCGGACCGCCTTCTTCCTGGGTGACGCCTTCGATCACCGTGTGCACCGAACTCATCAGGTTGTGCGTTTCATGCAGCTGCGCCGGCACGATGTGCAGGCCGCCGCCCGCCAGGATGGTTTCCCACGAGGCGCGGATGGCGGCATGGCCGATCAGGCGCGCGCCGCCCGGATGGATGCAGACGATCTCTTCATCGTCGGCCCAGAGCGCCATCAGCGCTTCGAGGTCGGCGCGGTGCAAGGCATCGTAGAAGGCCGCCTCGATTTCCGCGGCGCTGCCATTGAGTTCTTTCAGACGTTTCATGACGACTCCGGCTTGAGCGGTACAGCTAGCTGTGTAAATGAAAACGGCGCGCTGGAGGCGCGCCGCTGGGCAGTTTAATGATGGCCGGCGCTGGCGCCTTCCTTCAGGGTGTAGGCCGTGCCGCAGTACGGGCACTTGGCGATACCGTCCTTGTTGAATTCCAGGAACACACGCGGATGCGACGACCACAGCGGCATGGCCGGGTTAGGGCAGTGGGCTGGCAGGTCTTTACTGTCGAGTTCGACCGCTGGCTGGGTGGTTTTTGTCATCTTGTCATGCTCCGTGAGGCTGTATGGAAGGAAGTCGGCTGCTGCCAAAACCACGATTTTAACGGATTCAGGCAGACAGCAAAAATCATGGCTAAAATGGCGGCTCGATCATCTTCGGCTGCGGCGCGGATTTTTGCGCAAATTCGGCAGCTGCAGCGCCACACTGACTGGATTTGCCTTGCCGGTATCGCCGTTGTCCCCCTTGTCGCCACGCACCATTGTTGTGCAGTTACCACACTCAGCCTGCCGGGGGCTCGCATGAACACCCGCGTGAACGCCGTTCTGGCCGCCAAGGACGACGCCCTGCTGAAAGATGCCTGGCGCGCCGGCCTGAACCTGGGTGCGCCCACCCTGCTGGGCATCGCCGCCTGGGGCATGGTAGTGGGCGTGGCCATGGTGAAAAGCGGCCTGACGGTGGCGCAGGCGGGGGCCATGACCCTGTTTGTCTTTGCCGGCTCGGCCCAGCTCGCGTCCTTGCCGCTGCTGGCCGCGCAGGCGCCCGTGTGGGTGATCTTCGCCACGGCCCTCGTCGTCAATTTGCGTTTTGTCATCTTTTCCGTGCTGCTGGCCCCCCATTTTTCCCATCTGCCGTGGCGCCAGCGCTTTGGGCTCGGCTATGTGGCGGGCGACATCACGGTGGGCCTGTTCCTGCAGCGCTATCCGCACGAAACGCCGGACCCGGCCAAGCTGCCTTTCCTGAAAGGCTTGATCTATCCCAACTGGCTGGCCTGGCAAATCGGTTCCTTCATCGGTATCGTGCTGGGCGCCGTCGTGCCGGCCGAATGGGGGCTGGGTTTTGCCGGTACCCTGGCGATCCTGTGCGTGACGGTGCCGCTGATCCTCAGCCGCGCCGCCCTGTGCGGCGTGCTGGTGGCGGGTGCGGTGGCCGTGCTGGCCTACGGCCTGCCGTATAAGCTGGGCTTGCTGGTGGCCGTCGTGGTGGGCATGGTCAGCGCCATGGCCGTGGAAGAATTGACAGAAAAATGGACAAAACGCCATGTTTGACGGCATAGACTGGGGCAGGGCCGACGTGTGGATCGCCATCGCCGTGCTGGTGGTGGCGACGGCCGCCACGCGCAGCACCTTTTGGCTGATCGGCCATCACATCACCATTCCGCGCCGCGTGGGCGAGATGTTGCGCTATGCGCCGGCCTGCGCGCTGGCCGCCATCATCGCGCCCGACATGCTGATGGAGGGACAGCAAGTGCACTTCGAATTGTCGAATTTGAAACTCTTGTCCGGTATTGCCGCCACGCTCTTTTTCGTGATCCGCCGCAATATGCTGCAAACCATCGTGTTTGGCATGCTGGTTTTCACGGGCTTGCGACTGTTGCACGTTTTTCAGTAAAGCAGGACAAATCGGGGATTTGCTCTGGTCATTGCGGTAAAATAGCGCACTTCCTTCCACTCGTCATCTGGATCGCCATGTCAGCTGTTCTCAACTTCATCCGTCTGCAAGATTTGATCGCCCAAAATGCACTGCAAGGCAAGCGCGTGTTTATCCGCGCCGACCTGAATGTCCCGCAAGATGACAGTGGCAAGATCACCGAAGATACGCGCATCCGCGCCTCGGTGCCGGCCATCCGCGCCGCGCTGGACGCTGGCGCCGCCGTCATGGTGACGTCGCACCTGGGCCGTCCGACGGAAGGCGAGTTCAAGCCTGCCGACAGCCTGGCGCCCGTGGCCGCCCGCCTGTCCGAGCTGCTGGGCCAGGAAGTTGCATTGAAACAAAACTGGGTCGATGGCGCCGGCCTGGAAAACCTGGCTGCCGGCCAGGTCGTCCTGCTGGAAAACGTGCGCGTCAACAAGGGCGAAAAGAAAAACAGCGATGAGCTGGCGCAAAAAATGGCCAAATTGTGCGATATCTACGTCAATGACGCGTTCGGCACGGCCCACCGCGCCGAAGCGTCCACGCACGGCATCGCCAAGTTCGCGCCCGTCGCCTGCGCCGGCCCGCTGCTGGCCGCCGAGCTCGATGCATTGGGCAAGGCGCTGCACGCGCCAGCCCGTCCGCTGCTGGCCATTGTTGCTGGTTCGAAAGTATCGAGCAAGCTGACCATCCTGAAAGCCCTGTCCGACAAGGTTGATAACCTGATCGTCGGCGGCGGCATCGCCAACACCTTCATGAAAGCTGTCGGCTTGAACGTCGGCAAGTCGCTGGTGGAAGCGGAACTCGTCGAGGAAGCGAAAGCCATCATCGACATCATGGCCAAGCGCGGCGCGCAAGTGCCGATTCCCGTCGATGTCGTGTGCGCCAAGGAATTCTCGCCCACGGCCGTTGCCACCGTCAAGGACGTGGCCGACGTGGCGGACGACGACATGATCCTCGATATCGGCCCGAAGACGGCGGCCCTGCTGGCGCAGCAAATCGGCGCCGCCGGCACCATCGTGTGGAACGGCCCCGTCGGCGTGTTCGAATTCGACCAGTTCGGCAACGGCACCAAGACCCTGGCCCTGGCCATTGCCGATTCGAAAGCATTCTCCATCGCTGGCGGTGGCGACACCCTGGCGGCGATTGCCAAATACGACATTACCGATAAAATCAGCTATATCTCGACGGGCGGCGGCGCTTTCCTGGAGTTCCTGGAAGGCAAGACTTTACCCGCCGTTGAAATCCTGATGCAGCGCGCCGCTTAAGGCGCCGCCGTCAGCAATTCAGTACCAAGCGCAGCCTGACCGCTGCGCTTTTACCTTGCCGGGCGGTTCAGCCGCCAGGTCTTGCTCACCTTCGCTCGCGCACAAGGACTCCTATGCCACGCGGTACAAAAATCGTAGCAACAATCGGCCCCGCTTCCACCGACTTCGATATCCTGGTGAAGATGATACGTGCGGGCGTCGACGTGGTGCGTTTGAATTTTTCCCACGGCAAGGCGCAAGACCATATCGACCGCGCGGCGCTGGTGCGCCTGGCGGCGGCCGAGTGCGGGCGCGAAGTGGCCATCATGGCCGACATGCAAGGGCCGAAGATTCGCGTCGGCAAGTTTGAAAATTCCCGCATCCAGCTCGAAGCGGGCGACAAGTTCATCCTCGACGCCAAGTGGGGCGAAAACGGCGAACTGGGCAACCAGGAGCGTGTCGGTCTCGACTACAAGGCCCTGCCGCGCGACTTGCACAAGGGCGACGTGCTGCTGCTGAACGACGGGCTCATCGTGCTGATCGTCGAGCGCATCCACGGCAGCGAAATCCACACCACCGTCAAGATTGGCGGCGAATTGTCGAACAACAAGGGTATCAACCGCCAGGGCGGCGGCCTGTCCGCGCCCGCGCTGACGGCCAAGGATATGGAAGATATCAAGACGGCCATGAGTTTCCAGGCCGACTACCTGGCTATTTCCTTCCCGAAATGTGCGACCGACATGGAAATGGCGCGCCAGCTGGCCAATATCGCCGGCGAACCGTACCACCACAAGCCGATGATGATCGCCAAGATCGAGCGTGCGGAAGCTATTCCCGCGCTGCAAGAAATTCTCGACGCGTCCGACGGCATCATGGTGGCGCGCGGCGACCTGGCGGTCGAGGTGGGCAACGCGGCCGTGCCGGCCTTGCAGAAACGCATGATCAAGATGGCGCGCGCGTCGAACAAGATTGCCATTACGGCAACACAAATGATGGAATCGATGATCGTCAACGCCGTGCCGACCCGCGCGGAAGTGTCCGACGTGGCCAATGCCGTGCTCGATGGCACGGACGCCGTCATGACGTCGGCCGAAACGGCCTCGGGCAAGTACCCGATCGAGACGGTGGAAATGATGGCCGCCATCTGCGTGGAAGCGGAACAATCCGAATACAACAAGCTCGATGCCGATTTCCTCAACGTCACCTTTACCCGCATCGACCAGTCGATCGCCTACGGCGCGCTGTTCACCGCCCATCACCTGCGCGTCAAAGCCATCGTGGCGCTGACGGAATCCGGTTCCACCGCCTTGTGGATGAGCCGCCACAGTATCGACACGCCAATCTACGCGCTCACGCCCAGTGTCACCACTTTGCGCAAAGCCGCGCTGTACCGCAATGTTCGGGCGTATCATCTGATGCAGAACGCCCCCAGCGCGCAAGTGCTGAAGCAGGCGGAAGAGTTGCTGGTGGCGCAGGGTATCGTCCGCAAGGGCGACATGATCGTCGTCACCTGGGGCGAGCCGATGGGGCAGGTGGGCGGCACGAATGCCTTGAAGATTGTGAAGGTAGGCGAATTCGAGTAAAAACTGCCCAGGGCGTTGTTGCATTGCCTAGTTGTACTAGTTGTACTGCCTTCGGCAACGCGCCTAGCCCTGAGCAGTTTGTTGGACGTTCTAATTTAGTTGAAAGAATTCAGGCGCCGCCGCGGTTATTGACCACCGCGAAGCGCCGCAACGGTTTCTATTGTTATCTGGAGTATTACCATGTCTCTCGTATCCATGCGTCAACTGCTGGACCATGCTGCCGAAAACGGTTATGGCATTCCTGCTTTCAACGTCAATAACCTGGAGCAAGTGCAAGCCATCATGGCTGCCGCTGATGCGCTGAACAGCCCGGTGATCATGCAAGCGTCCGCTGGCGCGCGCAAGTACGCCGGTGAAGCGTTCCTGCGCCATCTGATCGACGCGGCTGTCGAAGCGTATCCGCACATTCCTGTCGTCATGCACCAGGATCACGGCCAGTCGCCGGCCGTCTGCATGGCCGCCATCCGCTCGGGTTTTACTTCCGTGATGATGGACGGCTCGCTGGAAGCGGACGGCAAGTCGGTCGCTTCCTACGAATACAACGTGGAAGTGTCGCGTGAAGTGGTGAAATTCTCGCACGCCATCGGCGTGACGGTGGAAGCGGAACTGGGCGTGCTCGGTTCGCTGGAAACCATGAAGGGCGACAAGGAAGACGGCCACGGCGCCGACGGCACCATGACCCGCGAGCAACTGCTGACGGACGTGGCGCAAGCGGCCGACTTCGTACAGCGCACCCAGTGCGACGCCCTGGCGATCGCCATCGGCACCTCGCACGGCGCGTATAAGTTTACCCGCAAGCCGACGGGCGACATCCTGGCCATCGACCGCATCAAGGAAATCCACGCGCGCATCCCGAACACCCACCTGGTGATGCACGGTTCGTCGTCGGTGCCGCAGGAATTGCTGGCCATCATCCGCGAATTCGGCGGCGACATGAAGGAAACCTACGGCGTGCCAGTCGAGGAAATCCAGGAAGGCATCCGTCACGGCGTGCGCAAGATCAACATCGATACCGACATCCGCCTGGCGATGACGGCCGCGATCCGCAAGTACCTGTTCGAGAACCCGTCGAAATTCGACCCGCGCGACTTCCTGAAGCCAGCCCGCACCGCCGCCGAGCAAATCGTGCGCGCGCGCATGCAGGCGTTCGGCTGCGAAGGCCAGGCGTCGAAAATCAAGGTCATCACGATGGAAAAAATGGCCGAGCGCTACAAGGCCGGCGAGCTGTCGCAAATTGTGAAGTAAAATTCTGTCTGGAACGGGCCGGAAGCAATGCTCCGTGCCCGATTTTCTCGACCGGCGGGCACCCCCTGCCTGCCGGTTTCGTTTCATCCAACTATTCCCCCGCTATGAACAGCCTCTATCAGACTTCCATCCACTCCCTGCCATTGCTGGGCCACGGCAAGGTCCGCGACAACTACGCCGTTGGCGACGACAAGATCCTGATCGTCACCACGGACCGCCTGTCGGCCTTCGATGTCGTCATGAACGAGCCTATCCCCGGCAAGGGCAAGGTCCTCAACCAGATGAGCGATTTCTGGTTCGAGAAACTGGGCCACATCGTGCCGAACCACCTGACCGGCGTGGCGCCGGAATCCGTGGTGGCGCCAGAGGAAGTGGAGCAAGTGCAAGGCCGCGCCGTGGTGGCCAAGCGTTTGAAACCGATCATGGTCGAGGCAGTCGTGCGCGGCTACATCATCGGTTCGGGCTGGAAAGACTATCAGGACACGGGCAGCATCTGCGGCATCGCGCTGCCAGCGGGCTTGCAACAGGCGGAAAAACTGCCGGAGCCGATCTTCACCCCGGCAGCCAAGGCCGAACTGGGCGAGCATGACGAAAACATCAGCTTTGCTGAAATGGAAGAGCGCATCGGTGCCGAGCTGGCCGCCAAGATGCGCGACGTCGCCATTGCCCTCTACAAGACGGCCGCCGAATATGCGGCCACGCGCGGCATCATCATCGCCGACACCAAGTTCGAATTCGGCCTGGACGACAATGGCGTCATGCATCTGATGGATGAAGTGCTGACGGCCGACTCGTCGCGCTTCTGGCCTGCCGATTCCTACCAGCCAGGCATCTCGCCGCCGTCGTTCGACAAGCAATTCGTGCGCGACTACCTGGAAACGTTGACCTGGGGCAAGACCGCGCCGGCGCCGGCGCTGCCGGCCGACGTCATCGAAAAAACCCAGGCCAAGTACTTCGAAGCCATCGAACGCCTGACGGGCGAGAAGCTGAAGGCCTGAGATGAGCGAGCAGAATAAGCCGCTGGTCGGCGTCATCATGGGGTCGTCCTCTGACTGGGACGTGATGCAGAATGCGGTTGCCATCCTGAAACAGTTTGGCGTGCCGTACGAAGCGCAAGTCATTTCCGCGCACCGCATGCCCGACGAGATGTATGCGTACGCGAAAAGCGCGCGCGCGCGCGGCTTGCGCGCCATCATCGCCGGCGCCGGCGGCGCGGCCCACCTGCCTGGCATGGTGGCGGCGATGACCATCGTGCCCGTGCTGGGCGTACCCGTGCCATCGAAATACTTGCGTGGCGAAGACTCCATGTTGTCCATCCTGCAAATGCCCAAGGGCGTGCCGGTCGCCACTTTCGCCATCGGCGAAGCGGGCGCGGCGAATGCGGCGCTGACGGCCGTGGCGATGCTGGCCGCCAACGACGATGTCCTGGCCGAAAAGCTGGAAGCGTTCCGTACCACGCAAACGGCCGCCGCCAAGGCCATGGTCTTGCCTGATTAATATGTTTGAAAAATAATGAATAGTAAATCGACTTCCCCATTGCTGCCTGCCGCCCATCCACCGGCGTGGCTGGGCGTGATGGGCGGCGGCCAGCTCGGCCGCATGTTTGCCCAGGCCGCCCAGAGCATGGGCTACCAGGTTGCAGTTCTTGAACCTGTGCTGGAGCCAGCCGCTACTTGCCCTGCGGGGCAGGTGGCGCAGCGCCTGGTCCATGCCGCATATGATGATGTCGCCGGCCTCGACGCCCTGGCGGCGCAATGCCTGGCCGTCACCACCGAGTTCGAGAACGTGCCGGCTGACAGCCTGTCGCGCCTGGCCGAACGGGTATTCGTGGCGCCGGATGCGCACGGCGTGTCGGTGGCGCAAGATCGCATCGCGGAAAAACGTTTCTTTGTCGACTGCGCCGCCAAGTCCGGCGTGCTGCCGGCGCCGCATAGGGTCATCGCCACGCAGGACGATATCGACGCCATCGGCGACGACTTGCTGCCGGGCATCTTGAAAACCGTGCGCATGGGCTATGACGGCAAGGGCCAGTTCCGCGTGCGCACGCGCGACGACGTGCGCGCCGCCTTTGCGGAAATGGGCGAGGTAACTTGCCTGTTGGAAAAAATGTTGCCGCTGGCGTATGAAGTGTCCGTGCTGACGGCGCGCGGCGTGGATGGCGAATCGGTCGTGTATCCGATCGCTGAAAACGTGCACCGCGACGGCGTCCTGTTTACCACTACCGTGCCGGGCCCGAACGTGTCGGACGACTGCGCCGCCAGGGCGCAGCGGGCGGCGCAAGCCATGGTCGCTGAACTCGGTTATGTCGGCGTGCTGTGCATCGAATTTTTCGTGCTGGACGACGGCAGTCTGGTGGTCAATGAAATGGCGCCCCGTCCCCACAACAGCGGCCACTACACGATGGACGCCTGCGTCACCAGCCAGTTCGCGCAGCAGGTGCGGGCCATGGCGCGTCTGCCTCTGGGCGACGTGCGCCAGCATTCGCCGGCCGTGATGCTCAACATCCTGGGCGACGCCTGGTTTGCCGGCGACAGCGATGTTGCCAGCGAACCGGCGTGGGACCAGGTGCTGGCGCTGCCGGGCGCGTGCCTGCACCTGTATGGCAAGGACGCCCCGCGCCGTGGCCGCAAGATGGGCCACCTGACTTTCATCGCTGCCACCTTGCAAGAGGCGCAGCAGCGCCTGCGCGACGCTTGCCTGATTCTGGGAATCGCGCCGTGAGCGTACTTGCACACGATCTGGCGGCGGCCGCTGCCGTGCTGGAAGGGGGCGGCCTCGTCGCTTTCCCGACGGAAACGGTGTATGGCCTGGGCGCCGATGCGGAAAACCCGGCCGCCGTGGCGCGCATCTACGAAGCCAAGGGCCGGCCTTCGGACCATCCCGTGATCGTGCACGTGGCGCCTGGCGCCGACTTGGCGCACTGGTCCGACGATATTCCGCCCGAAGCGCAGCAACTGGTGGCTGCCTTCTGGCCCGGTCCGCTGACCCTGATCGTCAGGCGCGCCGCGCATATTCCCGACGCCGTGTCCGGCGGCCAGGATACGGTGGGCTTGCGCTGCCCGTCGCATCCGGTGGCTATCGCATTGCTACGCACCTTCAAAGGCGGCAAGGGCGGCCTGGCGGCGCCGTCGGCGAACAAATTCGGCAATGTCAGCCCCACCACGGCGCAGCATGTGCGCGATGAATTCGCGGCGGAACTCGCCAGCGGCTTGCTGGGCCAGGTTCTCGACGGCGGACAGAGCGATGTCGGCATCGAATCGACCATCGTCGACCTGTCGCGCCTGGCCACGCACGGTCCCGTGCTGTTGCGTCCCGGCCATATCAGCAGCGAGCAGATCGCCGCCGTCATTGGCCGCGCACCGGCCGTGGCGGATGCGGCCGCGCCGCGCGCCTCGGGCACCCTGGAATCGCATTACGCACCGCACACGCCTGTTGCGATGCAGCACAGCGACGACGTGCGCGCCACCTTGAACCGCCTGCTCAATGACGGGCGCCGCGTGGCCCTGATCCACTACTCGGATCTGCCGCCGGCCAGCGCCAGCGTGCGCCTGGCAGCGACCCCGGAAAATTACGCACATGCGCTGTATGCCTCGCTGCGCACGATGGACCAGGTCGGCGCCGAGTTGATACTCGTCGAAGCACCGCCCACCGGCCCCGCGTGGCTGGGCGTGAATGACCGTCTGCGGCGTGCCGCCTTCGGCTCAAGTGGTATCTTGCAGCAATTTCTGTCCGCATAATAAAAGCCCCGCAAGGGGCTTTTTCTTGATGCAGCGCAATAGAGATGCTTGCCACGAAACATCTTATATCCTCCATAATTCAGCGGATCGCCCGGTCGTGACGGGGCGCTGGCGGTGTTGTTATTTCGTTGATTTTTAAAACATATTTTCTATACAAGCCTGAGGAACGATGGCATATTAGTTGGGTAGCGAATAGCACGCCCGTTCGTTTAGAAACCAGAAAAAAGACCGAGGAGACAAAATGCATCAAACAAAATTCGCGCTGGCCGTGCTGGCTGCGGCTGTCCTGGCAGGTTGCGGCGGCGCCAGTGGCGGTGATCAAGCCTTGAAAGTCAAATACACGGCGCAGGTGTCGTTCGGCGACAGCCTGTCCGATGTCGGTTCGTATGCCGTCGCCGGCGTGGCGGTGAGCGGTGGCGGCAAATTCACCATCAATGGCGACAATACCAAGATCAATCCTGAACTGACGGGCAAGAACTGGACCGAGCACCTGGCCGCGCAATTCGGCTTGCCGGTGCCATGCGCCGCCGAAACGGGCCTGGAAGGCAGCATTCCCTCCCTGCAGGCTCCGCGCGTCAAGCATGCGGGCTGCTTCGGCTACGCCATGGGCGGTTCGCGCGTCACCAACCCGGTCGGCCCGAACAACAAGTTGGCGGGCGGTGCGCTGGGCGCCCTGACCGTGCCCGTGGTGACGCAGATTGCGAACCACCTGGCCGTTTCCGGCGGCAAGTTCAGCGGTACGGAAGCCGTCTTCGTGATGGCGGGCGGTAACGACGTGCTGTTCCTGCTGGGCGACTTGCAAGCGAAGGCCACTGCTGCTGGCCAGACGGCTGGCGCGGCTGCCGGTGCCGCTGCTGGCGCGAAAGCCTTTGCCTCCAATCTGGTTGCTGCCCTGGCAGCGCGCGCCGCCAACCCTGACACGGCAGCGCAAGCCATCGGCGCGGCCGTGGCGGCCGCCGCTGCGGCGCCTGGCGCCACGTCAGCATCGATCGTGGGCGCTGCCGTGACCGCTGCCGCCACCGCCGGCGATACGGCGGTCGCTTCGCCAGCCGTGTATAGCCCGCTGGTGACCAAGGCGCAAGCCGATGCGACGGTCACCGGCAACGCCGCCGGTGCCGCTGCCGGCGCCAAGGCTGGTGCCGATTACGCCGCGGCGAATGGTCCTGCACTGGTTGGTGCCATGAAACAGGCTGGCACCGAGCTGGTGGCGCTGGTCAAGGATCAGATCATTGCCAAGGGCGCCAACTATGTCATCGTCAACAACCTGCCGGACGTGGCCGGCACGCCATCGGGCCTGAGCAAGGATGCCAATACCAAGGCGCTCATCAATGCCATGGTCAGCGCCTTCAACGGAGAGCTGAGCGGGGGCTTGAACGGCAACGCGAAAGTCTTGCTGGTCGACGTGTTTGCCGTCAGCCATGACCAGGGCGTCAATCCTGGCCCGTATGGCTTGACCAATGTCAGCGAGACGGCGTGCGACCTGACGCCAGCGAAGAATTTCCTGGGCAGCTCGCTCGTGTGCAATGGCACGAACCTGAAAGCGGGCGACGTCAGCCACTACTCGTATGCCGACGATGTGCACCCTACGCCGTTCAACAACCTGTTGCTGGCCCGTTATGTGGCCAAGGACATGGTCGTGCGGGGCTGGCTGTAAGGGAGGGCCGCGCCAGCTGCATCCCCGCGATGTGGCTGGCGCTGGCAGCGACAAGACTGGATAGCGGGGCTATCCGCACATAATGAATCAGGAGACAAGATGAAGAATCGTTTGAATACCGCTGTACGCGTGCTGGCCGCGGCCGCCGCGATGGCCATGGCGACGGGCGCTTCGGCGCAAAGCGCAGGCACCTGGATGGCCAAGGCTGGCCTCAACAAGATCACGCCGCACGTGGAAAGTGGCGACATTTCCGCGCCAGCATTGCCGGGCACGAAAGCCGACGTCAAGTCGGATACCAAGCCCATCCTGACCTTTGCCTACATGATCACGGACAATGTTTCCGCTGAAATGATTTTGGGCGTGCCGTACAAGCATGACCTGATCGGCGCCGGTTCCATCAAGGGCACGGGCAAGCTGGGGACGGCGGAAGCCTTGCCGCCGACGGCCTTCATCCAGTACCGTTTCTTCCAGCCCAATGCGATGATCCGCCCATACGTGGGCGCGGGCTTGACGTATGCCTATTTCCAGAAGGAAAAAGGCTCGGGCCAGATGACGGCCTTGCTGGATCCGGGTGGAAAACCCGTGACTTACCGCATGGACAACAAGCTGACAGGCAGCCTGGTGGTCGGCAGCACCCTGGCCTTCAACGAGCGCTGGTTTGCCGATGTGGCCGTGGTCAAGACTTACCTGAAAACCAAGGCGAAATTCTCCACGGGGCAGACGCAGGACATCAAGCTCGACCCGGTCGCCGTGAGTATCAGCATCGGGTATAACTTTACCCTGTAAAACAAAAAATCCGCCTCGGCGGATTTTTTTTTGTCCCGCTCAGGCTGGCGGTGTATTGAACTTACCATTGTGGAAGATCAAGGGCGGCTGCGCGGCAAACGCGCATTGTTCCACTTCGCCCACGAAAATGACGTGGTCGCCTTCCGGATAGCGGCTGCGGTTGTGGCATTCGAACCAGGCCGATGCGCCTTTCAGGATGGGCTGTCCCGTGCGCGACAGTTCGTACTCCACGTCGTCGAAGGGATTCGGCGTGCGGCGTGAAAAGCGCGTGGCCAGTTCCGCCTGGTCGGCGCCCAGCACATTGATGACGTAATGCGAGTTGCCGCTGAAAATGGGCATGCTGTTCGCCACGGAACCGAGGCTCCACAGCACCAGGGGCGGCGACAGCGAGACGGAATTGAAGGAACTGGCCGTCAAGCCGCGGAAACTGCCGTCGGCCAGGCGCGTCGTGATGACCGTCACGCCGGTGGCAAACTGCGACAGTGCCTGGCGGAAATGTGTCGTATCGAATTCTTGCGCGGGCGCGCGGGGAGAGCGTGTGTTCATGGGTGACCTGTCTATTTGCTGACATTATGCCAAAAATCGGCCATGCCAGCGCAATCGTGGCCGGCATGCCCGTATGTGCGGTGTCCCACGCGCCGTTTCAAGCGGCGCTGCAAGCCATGGCACTTTGCGTTACAGTGGTGAAATGATAAGTCGCAGCAGCGTTGCGGGAGGACATCATGAATCAACAGACGGAAGTGGCGGTATTCGGCGGTGGCTGTTTCTGGTGCCTCGCCGCCGTGTATGGGGAAGTGCGCGGCGTGACGCGCGTCGAGTGCGGCTACACGGGCGGCAGCGTGCCCCATCCCAGCTACGAACAGGTTTGCAAGGGCGACACGGGCCACGCGGAAGTGGTGCGCCTGGAATTCGACCCTGCCATCATCGCTTACCACGACTTGCTGGAAATCTTTTTCACGCTGCACGACCCCACCACCTTGAATCGCCAGGGAAATGATGTCGGTACGCAATTTCGCTCCGTCATCTGTTACCAGTCAGCCGCGCAGGAAAGCGTGGCGCGCAAGGTGCTCGCCGAAATGGCCGGCGTGTGGGATGCGCCCATCGTCACGCAGCTGGCGCCGGCCGCCACCTTTTATCCGGCCGAGGATTACCACCAGAATTATGTCGAGCAGCATCCCTTGCAGGGCTATTGCGCCCTCGTCGTCGCGCCCAAGGTGGAGAAATTCCGCGCCATGTACGCGGGCCGCCTGAAGTAAGACGGCCCCGCACGCCTGTCAGGGCGCGAGCACGGGCGCCGGCCTTGTTTCCTGCGTATTCTCTTGCGCATACATGTAGTTGCGCGACCAGGGCAGGGTGGACGAGCGCCGGCCTGCCTTCACGCAGACGATCTGGTACAAGCTGATCAGGTCTTGCTCGAAGGCATAGGCGCAGCCGGCCAGGTAGACGTGCCAGATGCGGAAGCGCCGCTCGCCCGCCAGCGGACGGATCTGCTCGGCATGGGCTTCGAAATTCTCCGTCCACAGGGCGCAGGTGCGCGCATAGTGGCGGCGCAGGTTTTCCACGTCCAGCACTTCCAGCCCCCCCTGCTGCATGGTTTTCAAGACATTGCCGATGTGCGCCAGCTCGCCGTGCGGAAACACATACTTTTCGATGAATTCCCCGCCGCCATACGGCGTTTCGCCATTGTCCGGGTCGGTCGAGGTGATGCCGTGGTTCATCGCCATGCCATCGGGCGCCAGCAGCTTGTGGATGATGGAAAAGTAGTCGGGCAAGTGTTTCAGGCCCACGTGTTCGAACATGCCCACGCTGGTGATGCGGTCGAACTGGCCCGTGACGTCGCGGTAGTCTTGCAGGCGGATATCGATCAAATGGGCCAGGCCGGCCGCCGCCACGCGCTCGCGCGCCAGCGCGTACTGGTTTTCCGACAGGGTCACGCCCACGCAGCGGGCGCCATATTGCTGCGCGGCACGAATCACGAGCGCGCCCCAGCCGCAGCCGATGTCGAGCAGGGTCTGGCCCGGCTGCAGCTGGATTTTCTTCAGGATATGGTCGATCTTCTTGACTTGCGCCTGCGCCAGGGTTTCATCGCCGTGTTCGAAATACGCGCAGGAATACACGAGGGCGGGGTCGAGAAATTGTTCATAGAACGCATTCGACACGTCGTAGTGGTAGCGGATGGCTTCGGCATCCTTGCTCTTGTCGTGCGTAAAGCTGCGCACGATGCGGGCCAGCTTGCCTTCCGGCTTCAAGGTCGTGCGCGCCAGGGCATTGCAGATGGAAATCATGTCCATCGCCGTGCCCTTGACCTCGATATTGCCTTCCACATAGGCCGAGCCCAGGTTGGCCAGCGACGGGTTCAGCAGGTAGCGGGCCGAGGCGACGGTCGGCAGGCGGATGGTGACTCTGGGCGCTTCGCTGGACAGGTCGACATGCTGGCCATTCCACAATTCTATGCGCAGCGGCAAGGCGGTCTTGCTGCGGATGCTGGCGATCCAGGACTTGAGTTGGTTTTGTACAAACAAAATGGCCTCCAATGAAGCGGCCACCATGGCAGCCGCAAATTGAGAAACAATGTCATTTAGTAACTTCTACCCTCATAGCCTACACCTATATTGACCAGCTTGCTTTGCGCCGCCTTGCTTATCCTGCTCAGGGTTGCAGGCGCTGCATGCTCCATTGCCCGTCAGCATCGCGGGTAAACACGATGCGGTCGTGGAAGCGCGAGCGGCGTCCCTGCCAGAATTCGATGCGTTCCGGCTGCAAACGGTAGCCGCCCCAGTGGGCGGGGCGCGGCGGCTGCGCATCGCCGACGGCGGCGGCCACGGCCTCGTAATGGCTTTCCAGCTCGGCGCGGCTGGCGATCGGTGTACTTTGCTGCGAGGCAATCGCTGACAGCCGGCTTTGCAGGGGGCGCACATTGAAATACTCGTCGCTCTCGGCCGCCGTGGTCTTCACCACCGTGCCCTCGATGCGCACTTGCCGCTCCAGCTCGCGCCAGAAGAACAGCAAGGCCGCGTGCGGGTTGTGTTCCAGCTGCTGGCCCTTGTCGCTGTTGTAATTCGTGTACCAGGTGAAACCCCGTTCATCGAACTGCTTGATCAGCACGATGCGCGAGCTGGGCTTGCCGTCGGGACTGACGGTGGACAAGCTCATGGCGTTCGGCTCGCTGACCTGGGACTTGAGCGCTTCGTCGAACCACTTTTCAAATTGCGCAATCGGGTCGCGCTGCACGTCTTCCTCGGATAACAGTCTTTGCACATAATCGATGCGCATGGCGGCCAGGGTGGCTGCATCGTGCACGGGCACGGTGGCCGCTGCCGGGGCGGCGGTCTCTTCCGGCGCGATGCCGCGACGGTGCTGCATGGCCGTGCCCAGCTGCTCCATCTGTTGCGCGCTGAACAGGCGCTTGGCCATGGGCGCCAGCTGGCCTTCTTCCTTGGCCATGTGGGCCTGGTAAGCGGCAACATAATCGCGCACGCCGTCGGCGGACAGCTGCGTGCCCGTGCCGGCAGCGATGGCGTCCAGTTCCGGGCGCAGGGTCAGCCAGGCCTGATCCATGCGCTGGTGGTCGGCGAGGATTTCCGGCACCAGCGTGGTCAGCAGGGCTGCATCGTCGCCCGTGGCCGTGGCCTGCAGCATGGGCATCAAGTCCTGCTCTTCATCGTCATGGTGCAGATGGGCCGCTTTATTGAAATATTGCAACACCGCCTTGGCCGCCTGCTGCGCGTCCGCCGTGTTGCCGTGTTGCGCCAGATGGCCCAGCAGGTTTTGCAGGGTCGTCAGCTGCTTGCGGATCTTGTCGTGGCAATGCTTGAGCACGGCGATGGGCTGGTCAAAGCCGGGAACGGAGTCGAACAGGGGAGAGGTCATGGCGAGTTCTCGTGGTGAGCGGTGTGGGGGCGCGGCGACAATTGCTCTTGTCGCTGTGTCAATTCGGCTATTTTAGAATATCCGCCAGCGCAGTGTCCGTTAAAATGGCGCCATGCATACCTCCACCAATGAACTAATTTCCATGGACTTGACCGAGATCGATTTTGAGCGGCGTTTTGGCGGCATTGCCCGCCTGTACGGCGCGCCCGCGCTGGCGCGCTTCCGCGCCGCGCATGTGTGTGTGATCGGCGTGGGCGGCGTCGGTTCCTGGATCGTCGAAGCGCTGGCGCGCAGCGCCGTCGGCCGCCTGACCCTGATCGACCTGGATAATGTGGCCGAATCGAACATCAACCGCCAGATCCAGGCCATGAGCGACACCATCGGCAAGGCCAAGATCACGGCCCTGGCCGAACGCATCGAATTGATCAACCCGTTTTGCCAGGTCACGCAGATCGAGGATTTCATTACCCCCGATAATCTGGAGCAATTGCTGGGCGGACGCGATTTCGACTACCTGGTCGACGCCATCGACAATGCCAAGGCGAAAGCGGCCGTGATTGCATATTGTCGCGCGCGCAACATTCCCATGCTGACCATCGGCAGCGCGGGCGGGCAGACGGACCCGACATTGATCGCCGTGCGCGACTTGTCGAAGACGGAACAGGAACCGCTGCTCAAGCGCGTGCGCAAATTGTTGCGCACGGAATATGGTTTCCCCCGTGGCGTGAAAAACAAATTCAATGTCGACGCCGTGTTTTCCATGGAGCCGCTGAGCACGCCCGAGAGCGCGGAAGCGTGCGCCATTGACGGCAGCGCGCCCGCCGGCGTGACGGGACTCAATTGCGCCGGCTTCGGTTCCAGCGTGGTGGTGACGGCCAGCTTCGGCATGGTGGCGGCCGCCCATGCGCTGAAAAGCTTGCGCCAGGACAAAGTTGCCGCAGTGCCAGCGCCAATGCCAGTGCCGGACGCCGCCTGAGTCTCGCTGCTTAGATCAGCTTCCTGCTGGCCAGGATGCGGTAATCGCCGCTGCTTTTCAGCGATTCCACCAGCACCAGTTCGTCCGCCTGCCAGGCGATGGGCGCGAAATCCTCGATGGCCGGCTGCGGCGCCTGGCGCGCCAGGGTCACGTGCGGCGTAAAGCGGTCGTGCTCGAAGCGCGGCGCCAGCCCTTGTTCCGCCAGACGCTGCATGCAGGCCGCGCGCAAGTCGAGCAAGGCGGGCGAGGGCCGCGCCAGGGCGGCCCAGGCCAGCGCCAGCTGCGTAAAATGGCTGGCGTGATCGAACAGCAGGGGCATGGCCCGCGCCGGCATGTGTTCCAGAATACCCAGCAGGGCGGGCAGCTCGCTGGCCGGGCGCTGGCCCAGGAAGGCCAGGGTCAGGTGCAGCTTGTCCGCGCGCACGGGCTTGCCTTCCAGGCGCGCCTGCCAGGCGGCCAGGGCCGCGCGCGTGGCCGCATCGGGCCATAGCGCGTAAAACAGGCGGGGGCAATGGGCATCGGGCGACAAGTTTTTCCTATCGTTGCGGCGGTTTGCTATTATTGGCGTTCCCTGCCGGTTCGCTGGCGCAGGGATCTCACCGAAACTCACTGAAAGAATACATCATGACGCGTAGCTCCGTTTTGTTTGCCCTGATCTGCTCCGTCGCCGCGTCGCTGGCGCAGGCACAGGCGCCAGCGCCTGTTCCCGCCTCCGCCGTCTCGCTGAGCCCCGGCCCTGTCGCCGATAAATTGATCTTGATCGACAACAAGGTCGGCACGGGCAAGGAAGCGTCCGCAGGCAACAACGTCACCGTGCACTACACGGGCTGGCTGTACCGTCCGCTGGCGAAAGATTCGCGCGGCAAGAAGTTCGACAGCTCCGTGGGCCGTGGCCCGTTTGACTTTCCGCTCGGCAAGGGCATGGTCATCAAGGGCTGGGACCAGGGCGTGGCCGGCATGAAAGTGGGCGGCAAGCGCACCCTGATCATTCCAGGCGAACTGGCCTACGGCCCGCGCGGCGCCGGCAATGGCGACATTCCGCCGAACTCGGCACTGATCTTCGATGTGGAATTGCTGGACGTGAAGTAATTGTTCAGTTTGGCGGCGGCGCATGCTCGCGCCGCCGCCATCGGCACGTAACAAAATGTTCAGGGCTAGGCGCATTGCCGAAGACAGTACGAAAGTACGGCAAGGCATTGCAACAACGCCATGAACTTTTTGTTCAGTGTCTTGAAACGCGGTAGACTGGGGTTTCTTGAAATAGCGGAGCTTCCTTCCATGAACATCGCCAACGACGTCACTGAACTGATCGGCAACACCCCCCTGGTGCGCATCAACCGCATCGCCGCCGACAGTGTGGCCACCATCCTGGCCAAACTCGAATTCTACAATCCCGCGCACAGCGTCAAGGACCGCATCGGCCTGTCCATGATCGTCGCGGCCGAAGCCGCCGGCAAGATCCATGCCGACACCGTCATCGTCGAGCCCACCAGCGGCAACACGGGCATCGCGCTGGCCATGGTGTGCGCCGCGCGCGGCTACCGCTGCACCCTCGTCATGCCCGACACCATGAGTCGCGAACGGCGCATCCTGCTGCGCGCCTACGGCGCCGAGCTGGTGCTCACGCCCGGCAGCGAAGGCATGCTGGGCGCCATCCGCAAGGCCGAGGAACTGGTGGCGGCCGACCCCCGCTACCTGATGTTGCAGCAATTCAATAACCCCGCCAATCCCGCCATCCACCGCGCCACGACGGCCGAGGAAATCTGGCGCGATACGGATGGGCAAGTGGACATCGTCGTCGCCGGCGTGGGCACGGGCGGCACGATCACGGGCGTCGGCGAAGTGCTGAAGGAACGCAAGCCCGGCGTGCAAGTGATCGCCGTGGAACCGGAAGCGTCGCCGATGTTGTCGAAGGGGACGAAGGGACCGCACCCGATCCAGGGCATCGGCGCCGGCTTCGTGCCGCAGATTTTGAATACGGCCATCTACGACGAAATCATTTGCGTCAAGAATGACGACGCGTTCGCCACGGCGCGCCTGGCCGCCAGCGATGAAGGCTTGCTGGTCGGCATCTCGTCCGGCGCCGCCCTGTGGGCGGCCCTGCAAGTGGCGCGCCGTCCGGAAAACGCGGGCAAGACCATCGTCACCATCATCCCGTCGTTTGGCGAGCGCTACTTGAGCACGGCCTTGTACGCGGGACTGGGCGATTGATTCAATAGCAGCGGCAGGGCTATCCCTTCCGCCAGCGCCCGGTTGCCCGCGTCGCCCAGGTGCAGGTGGTCGCCCGAGTCGTAGGCGGGCAGCAGGCGCAGCGGGTGCGCGGGGTCGCGCGCCCAGGCGTCGAAGTCGAGCACGGCATCGAAACTGCCGCTGCTGCGTATCCACGCATTGAGTTGTTGCCGCAGCGTATCTTTATCAGGCTGATAATAGTCGCTCAGCGGCGTGCCGGGCAGGGCGCCTGCGAACGGCGTCAGGGTGGCGCCGACCACGCGCACGCCGCGGCTGCGGGCCTGGGCGATCAGCCGGGCGTAGCCGCTGCTCAGTTCCTCCAATGTCGGCTGTTGCTCCCGTGGCGCAAACGCCGTGCCGGGCCAGCTGATGTCATTGATCCCCAGCAAGACGACGACCGTGCGCACGCCCGGCTGCGCCAGCACGTCGCGCTCGAAGCGCGCCAGGGCATTGCTTCCCATGCCGTCGGACAACAGCCGCGCACCGGAAATGCCCGCATTGATCACCGCCACGCCCTGCGGCGCCAGGCGTTCGGCCAGGAAATCGGGCCAGCGCGCATCCATCCCCAGGCTGGCGCTGGCGCCATCGGTGATCGAATCTCCCAGGATGGCCACGGCTTGCGCGGCTGGCGCCGCTTCCACCTGGATGGCGCTGAGTAAAAGGCGCGCCGTGGTGGTGTGCACGCCGGGAGAGTCATCGATGCGCGGGGCCTGTGTCTGGTCATGCGGGGCGATCCAGGCCGTCTCGCGGCCATCCCAGTGAAACGTGGAAGTCGGGCTGGCTTGCGGCAGGTGGACGCTCACCGTCAGCCGGGCCAGGTCCGGCACGGGCAGGTCGACGGGGTCGCTGACGAGCGGCGCGCCCGGCGCCACGCTGGCCGAGGGCTGGCCGGAAAACGTGAGCGTGCGCAGGCTGCCCGCTTCGATGGCCGAACCGGAAGCGGCCAGGGCCACGGTGGCCGCGCCGATGCGCAGCGGCACCTTGCCATACGCATTCGACAGCACGATGCGCACGCGCGGGCCGCCCACGCTGAGGCGCGCTACCTGGCGCACGGTGTGCCCGTGCAGCACGGCCGGCACGTTGCTGGGGAACAGGAAGTCGCTGCTCCACACGGCTTGCGGGCTGGCCGTCCAGCTGGCCAGCCAGGCGGTATCCGCATTGGCGGCCTGGGCAGGGCCTGTGCCGAGTGCCAGGCTCAGCAGGGCGGCGGGGAGGAAGGAAAATCGTTGCATGGCGGCTCGCTTCATCAAGGGGAATGTGCGCATGATGCAAGCAACGCCATTTATGCACTAGACTATCTTATCGAAGAACATTTATGAGTTGAATTCACAATGGCCAGACTGGAAGTGAATCGTTCCGGCGAGCTGGAAGTGTTTGTGCGCGTGGTCGAACTGGGCGGCTTTTCCGCCGCCGCGCGCGTTTGCGGCATGACGCCATCGGCCGTCAGCAAGCTCGTCTCGCGGCTGGAAGAGCGCCTGGGCGCGCGCCTGCTGAACCGCTCCACGCGCCAGCTGCAGCTGACGGCCGAGGGCTGCGGCCTGTACGAACGGGGCATGCAGGTGCTGGCGGCCCTGGACGAGGCCGAGCGCTGCGCGGGCGTGCAGGATGTGCCGCGCGGCAAAATACGCGTGAATGCGAACGTGCCGTTCGGCCAGCATTTTTTGTTGCCGCTGGCGCCGCTGTTCCTCGAACGCTATCCGCAGGTGACGCTCGACGTCGTGCTCACGGATGCCGTGGTCGATATCCTCGAGCAGCGCACGGACGTGGCCGTGCGGGCCGGTCCCCTGAAAAGTTCCAGCCTGCTGGCGCGCAAGCTGGGCCAGACGCGCATGGTGATCGTCGCGGCGCCATCCTACCTGGCGCGGCGCGGCACGCCGCTGCTGGCGGCCGAGCTGGCGTCGCATAATTTGCTCGACGCCAATTACGCGCGCGCCCGCTCGGGCTGGCCGCTGCGCTTGCCCGAGGGGGACGTCGTCGTGCCGGTCACCGGCAATGCGCAGGCCAGCGATGGCGAAGCCTTGCGGCAACTGGCGCTGGCGGGACTGGGATTGGCGCGCCTGGCCGCCTTCCAGGTGCGCGGCGATATCGCGGCGGGCCGTTTGCAGGCCGTGCTGGAAGCGTTCAATCCTGGCGATAGCGAGGACGTGCATGCCGTCTTCGTGGGGCAAGGCGGGCATGTGCCGCTGCGCGTGCGCGCTTTGCTCGATTTCCTGGCGGAGAACGTCGACCTGGACTGAGGGGAGCCAGGCGCATTAGGCTACAGGCGGACACGGCCGCGCAGTACAATATCGGACGGGCCGCAATGGTTCGGCCCGTATCGTGCCTTTGAATGGAAATATGTTCCTGGTAAAACCTGAACGCCGCCGCCTGCTGCAGGTGGGCGCAACCGTGGCTGTCATCGCGCTGGGCCTGGCCTCGCGCGCCTATCCCCAATTCCTTCCCGCTGCATTGGGCAAATATCCGGGCGACGCCTTGTGGGCCATGATGATCGTCTTTGCGCTGGGCATCATTGCCACGCGCATGCGTACGTGGCAACTGGCCTTGTGGTCTTTGCTGATCTGCTTTGCCGTGGAGTTCGGCCAGCTTTACCAGGCGCCGTGGATCGTCGAGCTGCGCGCGCATCCGCTGGGACACCTGGCGCTGGGTTCCACCTTCGGCTGGGGTGATTTGATCGCCTACACGGCCGGCGTGGCCGTGGCGGCGATCATCGACAAGCTGGCGCTGTTCAAGCGCCGCTAGTCTTATTTCACGTTACCCTCAGCATCGCGCAGTTCCACGGGCGCCAGTTTGAGCTTGCTCAATTGCGGGGCGATCTTCGCCTTGTCGCCCACGCCGATGACGATCAGCTTTTCCGGCTGCAGGTATTTTTTCGCCACCTGCTGCACCTGCTTGTCCGTCACGCTGGCAAAGCGCTGCGGCAAGGTCGTGTAATAGTCGAGTCCCAGGCCGTAGATGTACGCGTTCGCCATGCTGGCGCTGATGCTGGCGTTCGTGTCGAACTGGCCCGGCAGCGACAGCACTTGCGAGTTGCGCGCATTCGCCAATTCCTTGCTGCTCAGGGGCTTGGCGATCATGGCACGCAATTCCTTGACGGTTTCCGACACGGCCGGGCCCGTCACATCGGTGCGCACGCTGGCGGCAATCGAGAACGGTCCAGGCTGATTGCGGTACTGGAATTGCGAGCGCACGCCATATGTGTAGCCCTTTTCTTCGCGCAAGTTGGTGTTCAGGCGGCTGGTAAACAAGCCGCCCAGCGCCGCGTTCATCACTTGCAGCGGCGCGTAATCGGGCGTGGCGCGCGGCACGGCGATGGCGGACAGGCGCACGGCCGTTTGCGGTGCGCCCGGCTTGTCGACCAAGATCAATTTTGCCTTCGTCGTCTGCGGCGTGGCGGCCACGGACTGCGCCACCGTGCCTGCCTTCCAGCTGCCGAACTTCGCTTCGGCCAGCGCCTTCAATTCCGCTTCGCCGATATCGCCCGAAACGATCAGCGCCGCATTGTTCGGCAGGTAATGCTGCTGCCAGAACGCTTGCAGGTCGGCGCGGCTGGCCGCCTTCAGCGCCGCTTCCGTGCCCAGCTGGATGTAGCCGTACGGATGTTGCGGGCCATACAGGGCCGCCGCTTCCACGCGGGCCGCCACGGCACCCGCGTTTTCGCGCTGCTGCGCCAGCTGTCCGATGCGGCTGGCGCGCTGGCGCTCCACCTCTTCTTGCGGGAATTGCGGGTGCAGCACCACGTCGGCCAGCACGTCCAGCGCTTGCGGGAACGTGGCTTTGAGCGATGTCAACTGGGCAAACGAGGCATCCGTGCCGGAACCGGTGCTCAGCAGGGCGCCCAGTTGCGCCACATCGTCGGCGATCTGCGGCGCGCTGCGCGTGGCAGTGCCTTCCTGCAGCAATTGCGCCGTAAAGCTCGACAAGCCCGGCTGCGCCAGCGGATTGGCGCCCGAGCCGCTCTTGATCACCAGCTGGCTGGAAACGAGCGGCACGGCCCCGTTGTAGTGGTGGATCACGGTCAGGCCGTTCGCCAAGGTGAACGACTTGCCTTGCGGTAGCACAATCTTCGGCGCGGGACCGGCCTTCGGCACGGCATTGCGCCATGGCTCGTCCGCATTGATGGCCGTGCCTGGCGCAGGCTTGACCTTGCCCGGCGCCGGCGTCGGCACTTCCGCGCCCAGGTCCGGCTTGCCCGGCACGCCGTAGACGACGACGCGCGACTGGTTTTTCAGGTAGGTATCCACGGCGCGCTGCACGCCGACCGCCGTCACCTGGCGGTAGCGCTCGATATCCTTGGCCAGGTAGCCGGGGTCGCCCAGGTACTGGTTGTATTCGTTGAGCAAGTTGGCCACGCCGCGCCCGCCCATTTTTTCCACCTGGCTCAGCATGGTGGTCTCGATGCTGTTGCGCGCCCGTTCCAGTTCCTTCCCGGTGGGGCCCTTGGCGCGCAATTGCTCCAGCTCCACTTGCAGCGCTTGCTCGATTTCCTCGGGCTGGTGGCCGGGGCGCGCCGTCGCGTCGATGGTGAAGATGGACGTGAGGGCGTTCGAACCCTGGCTGGCGCCCACGTCCTGGGCGATCTGCTTGTCGTACACGAGCGATTTGTACAGGCGGCTGGACTTGCCGCCGGCCAGGATGTGCGCGGCCATCGACAGTTCCGCATCATCCTTGGTGTAGGCGGACGGCGTCAGCCAGGCCATGAAGACGCGCGGCAATTCGACCCGGTCCTGCACCACGATGCGGCGTTCCTGCGTGATGGGCGGCGTCACGACAGCGGGTTTCGGCACGGCCGGGCCGCTCTTGAAGCTGCCGAAGTATTTGTTGACCAGTTCCTTGGTCTTCGCCTTGTCGATATCGCCGGCGATCACCAGGCTGGCATTGTTGGGGCCATAGTATTTGGTGAAGAAATCCTTGATGTCGGCCAGTTTCGCGTTCTGGATGTCCGCGTGCGAACCGATGACGCTGGCGTAATACGGATGGGTCTTGGGAAACAGCTGGTGGTACAGGGCTTCCTGCACGATGCCGTACGGCGCATTTTCCACGCTCTGGCGGCGCTCGTTGCGCACCACGTCCTGCTGGTTCGTCAGCGCCGTCTGGTCGAGCACGTCCAGCAGGTAGCCCATGCGGTCGGAATGCGTCCACAGGGCCAGTTCCAGCTGGTTCGACGGCACCGTGTCGAAATAATTGGTGCGGTCGAAATCCGTGCTGCCGTTCGAATCGGTGGCGCCCGCGCCTTCGAGCAACTGGTCGGCCATGCCGCGCGGCACGTGCTTGGTGGCGGCAAACATCATGTGCTCGAACAAATGCGCAAAGCCCGTCAAGCCCGGCGCTTCATTGGCCGGCCCCACGTGGTACCAGATATTGACGGCCGTGACGGGCAATTTATGGTCTTCCACGAGAATGACGTCCAGGCCGTTCGGCAAGGTGTATTTTTCGTAGGCGATGTGCGGCACGGCCGTCGCGCCCAGGGGCGCCGTCGTGGCGGCCTTGGCGGCATCGGCGGCGTGGGTCAGGCTCAGGGGAGCGCCGTACAGCGACAGCAGCAGGGCGGGGAGGGCCAGCAATTTGATCGGTTTCATGCATGCTTCCAGGGATAGGTGGAGAAGACGCTGCGGCTCGCTCGTGGCTGGCGCAGCGCGACGGTGCTACGGTCGGTGCTACAGTTTATACAACAGGGCCGCGCCGCCCAGCACCAGCAGCGCGCTGGCGATGGAGACGATGGCCGCGGCGCCCAGCAAACGCCATTCGCGCGGCGTGAAGCCGGTCGGCGCTGGCGCGGGTACTGCCGGCACGGGCTGGGGCATGGCTGCCGCCGGCAAGGGAGGCAAGCCGCCCGCCGCGCGCGCCTGGGCCGCCAGCGCCTGCGTGGCGGCGTCCAGCAAGGCCAGCTGGCGCTCGACGGTTTCCGCCAGCACGGCTTCGTTCAGCGCCACGAGGGCGAATATCGGGTCATCGACGTCGATCTTGATGCCCGTCTTGTCGAATACGTGGCTGCGCAGTTTGTGCTGGTCCATCTACCACTGCACCTTGTCGAGCTGTTCGAAGATGTCGCGGTAGACGACCTTGATGCGCTGCTTTTCCATGATGTTGAACTTGTCATTCTGCAACACTTCCTGCATCGTCAGGCGCGCCGTGTTCATTTTCTTGACGTCCGCGCCAAAGGTGTCGGGATTGCGCTGGCTCAAGGTGATGCTGCCTTTGACGCGCGCGCGGTTGTCGCTGTACGACTGCGATTCGACGAATTGCTTGCCGGACGCCGATTGCAGCAGGCCGAAGTGTTCGTTTTGCCACAGCACCAGCGGCACGGTCGTCGCTTGGGCCGTGGCGACAAAACCCGTGGCCGTGTCGTGCAGGGTGTCGCCGCCGCCGACGATGGTGTGGATGTACACCTTGCGGCCCGATTCTTGCAGCAGCGAAAAACAATCGTTTTCCAGCAGGTAGCCCATCAGCGGCGAAAACGTGTTCGCGCCATTGTCGACCACGCAGTTGCCGTCTTCTTCGAGGATGTCGATCATCAGCGCGTCGAAGCGTTTCGGGTCGATGTTGCGCGCATCCGTCATCACGGGCACATGCTTGACGTTCATCGCCTTGTAGCGCGAGAACGTGGCGTTTTCCTGATCGGTGTCATAGCAGCGCAAAGGCGTGCCGTCCTTGCCGCCTATCCACTGGGCCAGCAGGGTCGAGACGAGGGTCTTGCCGATGCCGCCCTTGCCCTGCAGGATGAAATGTACCGTGTTTTGCATTGCGACTACTCCAAGTTGTTGCGTCAGTGACAATCAAAGATCCGTGACAGCGGCGCAGGCGCCCGGCCAGGCCACGACTGGCATTTTTACCACAATCCTTTGCAAATATGCCATGCGGAACAGCGAATCTGGTTATGATGTTAATCAGGATACCATTGATACAGAGCAAGTTTTGTGTGAAAAATCCACCCCAGAGTGTGAACGAGGACGCAGTGCCGATCTCCAGTCTCGATAAAGCCGACATTGACCGTCTGAATCAGCAAGCCCTGTCTTGCCTGGTCGGCAACCGCCGCCAGGCGCGCCGGCTGGCGCAGATGGCGCTGGCGGCGGCGCAACGGCAACAGTATGCGCGCGGCGGCGCGTATGCGGAACTCAATCATTGCTGGCTGGCGTATTACGCGGGCGAGGCCGAACCGTCGTGCGAACGCCTGGACGCGTATTTCCAGCACAGCGGCGACCTGGAAGGGGGCATGGAAGTGGCCGCCCTGCAGGGCGCGTATGCGAGCCGGCGCGGCGATTTTGCCGATGCCGAGCAGCATTTTCTGCAGGCGCGCAGCCAGGCCGCGCAGATACCCGACTCGCTGCACAAGTTCATGCTGTACGCGCGCCTGGGCGTCGATGCCCTGAACCGTGGCGATACGCAGGACGGTCCGCGCAATTTCCTGCTGGCACTGGACATCGCCGAGCGTTTCGGCAGCCCCGCGCACCGGGTCAACAGCCTGTCGAACCTGGCCTCGTCGCAGCATGACCTGGGCAACGATGAAGACGCCATTCCTCTGCTGGTCGAGGCGCTCGACATCATCGGCGCGCAAAAGCTCAAGTACCAGCAAACCATCGTTTCGGCCAACCTGGCCATGTGTTTATTAGCCACGGGCAAGCCGGCCGAGGCGCTGGCGCTGGTGGAACCGTTTTACGAGTGGCCGGAAGAAGACCTGGCCGTGCGCGCCTTTTTGTTTTGCATCGCCGCCCACGCCGCCATCCTGCTGCAACAGCCGGCCAGCGCCCTGCAATTGCTGTTGCGGGCGGAAGAATATGCGCGCCGCGGCCAGGACCTGGAAGAGCAGATGCATGCGTGGCTGGTGCGCGGCAAGCTGGACTTGCACGCGGGCCAGACGGCGCAGGCCCTGGCCTCGCTGACGCAGGCGCACAGCCTGCTGAGCTGGACGCGCAACCCGTTTCACCAGCAGCAGATCTTGCGCGGCTTGTCCGATATCAATGCCCAGCTGGGCGAATGGCAAGCCGCGTATGGTTTCCTGCAGCAATACCAGGCCGCGTACGAGGCCAGCAGCAAGTCGGCGCGCGCTTCGCGCAGCCTGATGCGCAACCTGGAAAAGGAAATGCACAGCCTGAAAGCGGAGCGCGACAAGGCGCTGGAGCTGCAGGCGGCGCGCGAGACGGAAAACGCCAAGCTCGAGCACCTGAACCGCGAACTGGCGCACCAGATCCTGCACGTCAATTCCCTGCAGGACAGCCTGAAGGAGCAGGCCATGCGCGACCACCTGACGGGCCTGTACAACCGCCGCCATTTTGAAACTTGCCTCAATGCCATCCTGCACGAAGCCGATGCGGATGCGCCCGTGGCCATCGCCATCATCGACCTGGATTTTTTCAAGCGCGTCAACGACACCTACGGGCATAACTTTGGCGATGAAGTGCTGATCCAGTTCGCGCGCCTGGTGGAAGGCCAGTTGCGCGGCAGCGACATGCTGTGCCGCTATGGCGGCGAGGAATTCTGCCTGCTGTTGCGCGAAGCCGACAGCCTCATCGCGGCGCACAAGATCGACGATATCGCCGCGCGCTACCGCCAGCTGCTGATCCAGCAGGCGCCGCACAGCTTGTCCGGCTGCACTTTTTCGGCCGGCATCGCCGAGTATCCGCGCCACGGCGCCGGCCGCCACGAACTGCTGATGCGCGCCGACAGCGCCCTGTACGCGGCCAAGCAGGCGGGCCGCGACCGCGCCTGCATCGCCGATGCTACTGGATAAAGCGCAGCAGTTCCCGCAGCGCGTGCGCCACGGCCTGCTCGCGCACGGCCTGGCGGTCGCCGGCGAAGACACGGCGCTCTGTCTGCACGCGCCCGGCCATGGCCCAGCCGAAGCAGACGGTGCCGACGGGCTTGCCCGGTACGCCGCCCGTGGGGCCGGCGATGCCCGTGGTCGAGACGGCCACCTGGGCTTCGCTGTGGCGCAGGGTGCCTTGCGCCATGGCGGCGGCCACTTCCTCGCTGACGGCGCCGTGTGCGGCGATCAGCGCGGCGGGCACGCCCAGCATGCCGGTCTTGGCCCCGTTCGAATAGGTGACGAAACCCCGCTCGAACCAGGCGCTCGAGCCGGAGATATCGGTGACGGCTTGCGCCACGCCGCCGCCCGTGCACGATTCGGCCGTGGCCAGCAGCAAGCCCTTCGCTTGCAAGGCCTGGCCGAGCGCGGTGGAAAGGGGGACGAGTTCGTTGCTCATGGATGACTCCTGCAGGCGGTGAAAATGGTGGCAAGACTGTAGCATGGCCAACGGTAAAAGAAACTTTCCCCGGTCACAGCGAAAATGCGTACACTCTTTTATACATTTGCTACCACTTCGGGCCGGCAGGCGCTCTGTCGCTGCGCCACCCTGGTGCGCATCGCTCGAACAGGCCAGCGGCATGGTGCCGCGCCTTCGTATGCATTATCTTTACTCGGTTGTCATGGCAATTCTGAACTGGACCTGGTGGCGTCATCCTGGCCCCCTGCGCCACCCCGCGCGCGGCGCCGGCCGCCGCGCTCACCGCTGGGGCTGGCTATTGCTGCTGTTGGGCGTGCTGTGCGCGGAGACGCGGGCACAGGTGCCGGGGGAGCTGGAGCGCCAGGTCAAGGCCGCGTATCTGTACAAGTTTGCCGGCTTTGTCGAATGGCCCGACGGCAGCTTTGCCCGGCCCGACGCACCGCTGGTGATCGGCGTGGCGGGCGCCGATGCGCTGGCCGAGCAGCTCGAACAGAGCGTGGCCGGCCACAGCGTCAACGGCCGCGCCGTGCAGGTGAAAAAAGTGCGCCGCGGCGAAACGCTGGCCGGGCTGCACGTGCTGTACCTGGGCGCGCTGGAGAAGGCGGCGCTGCAGGAGATGCTGGCCGCCAGCCGTGGCCTGGCGTTGTTGACGGTGTCCGATTCGGATGAGGTCTACGCGATGGGCAGCATGATCAATTTTGTGATGGCCGAGGACAAGGTGCGCTTCGACGTGGCCCTGAAACCCGTGGCGCAGGCGCATATCCGCATCAGCGCGCGCATGCTGCTGGCCGCCTACCGCGTGCAGACGGGAGGCGCCTAGATGATACGACTGCGCTCCATCCGCCACAAGCTGATGTCGGTGGTCTTGCTGACCACCCTGGTGGCCCTCGTCATTTCGCTGGGCACCATCGTTGTCTACGACTTGCGCGCCTACCACCGCAACCTGGTGGCCGATATCAGTACCCAGGCCGAGCTGCTGGGGCACATGAGTTCGGCTGCGCTGGCCTTCGACGACGAACGTCTGGCGCTGGAAAACCTCAACCTGATGCGCATCCGCCCGCGCGTGACGGCCGGCGCCCTGTACAAGGCCGACGGCAGCCTGTTCGCCAGCTATCGCGCGAACCAGAATGTGGGCGAGCTGCCGGCGAAGGTGGGCAAGGAAGGCGAAAGCATCCAGGGCACCTCGGTGGAGCTGTTCAAGCCCATCGTCGACAATGGCGAACTGCTGGGCACCGTGTATCTGCGCGCCGACTACGAGCTGGCCGGCCGCACGGCCGATTACCTGGCCATCGCGCTGGGCGTGACGGTGCTGGCGCTGCTGGTGGCCTTGCTGCTGCTGCGCCGCCTCGATTTCGTCATCACGCAACCGATCCTCGATATCGCCGACGTGGCGCGCGAAGTGATCGAGACGGGCGACTATTCGCGCCGCGCGCGCAAGCTCAGCGTCGACGAAGTGGCGCAGCTGGTCGATTCCTTCAACAAGATGCTGGCCGAGATTGAGCTGCGCACGCAGGCGCTGGAGCGCTCGAACGGCGAGCTGGCGCGCGAAGGCGAGCAGCGCACCCAGGCGCAGCAGGAAGTCATGCGCCTGAACCAGGAGCTCGAAGTGCGCGTGCACGAGCGCACGGTGCAGCTGGAAATGACGAATGGCGAACTGGCCATGGCGATGGAAGAGGCGCGCAGCGCCAACTATGCCAAATCGGCGTTTTTGTCGTCGATGAGCCATGAATTGCGCACGCCCCTCAACGCCATCCTGGGCTTCGCGCAAATCCTCAGTTCCGACCGCCTGCCGTCGACCCTGGAGCAAAAGAAGGAATTCGCCGGTCATATCCTGAAATCGGGGCGCCACCTGTTGACGTTGATCAATGAAATCCTCGACCTGGCGAAGGTGGAATCGGGCACGGTCAGCCTGTCGCTTGAACCGGTGGGCCTGGACGCCATCTTGCAGGAATGCCGCGACATGATCGCGCCGCTGGCCAGCCAGCGCGGCATCGGCATGGCTTTCCCCGACGCCTGCCCCCTGAACGTGCTGGCCGACCGCACGCGCCTCAAGCAGATCTTGTTGAACCTGCTGTCGAATGCGCTCAAGTACAACCGCGAGCAGGGCGAAGTGAGCATCGCTTGCGCGCCGCAGGCGGGCGGGCGGGTGCGCATCAGCGTGCGCGACACGGGCGTGGGCCTCGACGGCGAACAGGTGGCGCTGCTGTTCCAGCCCTTCAACCGGCTGGGACAGGAGGGCGGCACGGAAGAGGGCAGCGGCATCGGCCTGGTGGTCACCAAGCGCCTGGTGGAACTGATGGATGGCAGCATCGGCGTGACCAGCGCGCCCGGCGAGGGCAGCACGTTCTGGATCGAGCTGCGCGTGGTCGATGCCTTGCCCGCGCCCGCCACCCTGGCCTTGCCGCGGCCGGACCTGGCCGGCGCGCTGCTCGAGCACAGCGCCCCCGTGACCTTGCTGTACGTGGAAGACAATCCCGCCAACCTGACCCTGGTCGAGGAAATCGTGCGCTATTGCCCGCAATTGCAGCTGCTGACGGCCACGGATGGCCGCCTGGGCGTGGAAATGGCGCGCACGCACCTGCCGCAGCTGATTTTGATGGATATCAACCTGCCGCACGTGAACGGCACGGACGCGCTGAAACTGCTGCGCGCCGATCCCCGCACGGCGCACATTCCCGTCATCGCCCTGACGGCCAACGCCATGCCGGGCGACGTGGAGCGCAGCCTGGCGCTGGGCTTTTACCGCTATCTGACCAAGCCGATCAACCTCGATGAATTTACCGAGGCGATCAACAGCACCCTGGCTTACGTGGCGCAGCAGCGCCGGCAGAAGGGAACAGGCGCGCCATGATCAGCCAGGCCGATATCTACGCGGCGAAAATTCTCATCGTCGACGACCAGGAAGTCAATCTGCGCCTGCTCGAGCATTTGCTGCAGAGCGGCGGCTACACGGCCGTCACCAGCACCCTCGACGCGCGCGCCGTGGCCGGCCTGCACCAGCGCCAGCAGTTCGACCTGATCATCCTCGACCTGGCGATGCCCGGCATGAGCGGCTACGAGGTGATGGATGCCTTGCGCCCGCTGGAACTGGAAGGCTATCTGCCCGTGCTGGTGATCGCCGCCGACCCGGACGCCAAGCTGGCGGCGCTGGAAGCGGGGGCGCGCGACTTCATCAGCAAGCCGTTCGACGCGCTCGAGGTGCTCACGCGCATCCGCAACATGCTCGAAGTGCGGCTGCTGCACCGCGCCGCGCGCCACTACAACACCTTGCTCGAACGCACGGTGGGCCAGCGCACGGCCGAACTGCAGCGCTTTCGCGGCGCCATGGACGCCACCACCGACGCCATCTTCCTCGTCGACGTGCTGGGCATGACCCTGGTCGACGTCAACGATGGCGCGTGCCGCCTGCTCGGCTATGCGCGCGCCGAGCTGCTGGCACTGGCGCCCGGCACCTTGCTGCCGTCGCCGCCGGCCCCGCCCCTGGCCGGGCTGCCGGGCGGCCCGGCGCACCTGGCCACGGAAGTGACGGAATGCGAACTGGTGCGGCGCGACCTGAGCCTGATACCCGTGGAACTGGGCTGGCACTGGTATGCGCAGGCGCCCGTGGCGGGCGGGCAGGGCGCGGGCGGCCTGCTGCTGATCGCCGTGGCGCGCGACATCAGCGAACGGCGCCAGGCGCAGGAGCGCCTGAAGCACCTGGCCCATTACGATGGCTTGACGGGGCTGCCGAACCGCAGCCTGTTTTACCAGACCCTGGCCCAGGCCGTCGAACTGGCGCAGGAAAAAAGCTGGCGCATCGTGGTGCTGTTCATCGCGCTGGACCGCTTCAAAAGCATCAACGACACCCTGGGCGCGGCGCTGGGCGACGAACTGCTGCGCCAGTTCAGCAACCGCCTGGTCGAATGCGTGCGCCTGCGCGACACGGTGGGCCGCCTGGGCAACGACGAATTCGCGCTCATACTCACCATGAGCCGCAACCAGCAGGAAGCCGTGGCCGTGGCGAACCAGGTGCGCGAAGCCTTGCGCGCGCCATTCGACTTGCGCGGCCATGCGGCCACCCTGACGGCCAGCATCGGCATCGCCATGTATCCGGACGACGCCACCGACCCGGAAACCCTGATCAAATACGCGAATACGGCCATGGGCGGCGCCAAGCAGGCGGGCCGCGACGGCTACCGCTTTTTCACGGCCGGCATGAACGTGCAGGTGCTGGCGCGGCTGGACCTGGAACTGGCGCTGCGCCATGCGCTCGAACACGAGCAGTTCATCCTGTACTACCAGCCCAAGGTGGACTTGCGCACGGGCCGCATCAGCGGCGTGGAAGCGCTGCTGCGCTGGCGCCGTCCCGGCTACGGCCTGGTGGCGCCGGCCGAATTCGTGCCGGTGCTGGAAGACACGGGGCTGATCGTGCGCGTGGGCGCCTGGGTGATCCAGGCCGCCTGCCGCCAGATCGCCGAGTGGCGCGACAGCGAGGTGGGGCCCGTGCACGTGGCCGTGAACGTGTCGAGCCGCCAGTTTGCCGAAGGCGACCTGGAAGGCGAGGTGACGCGGGCGCTGGCGCTGCACGGCGTGGCGCCGGAATTGCTGGAGCTGGAATTGACGGAAACGGCGCTGATGTCGAACGCCGAGCGCACCATCGTCGTGCTGGGCAAACTGAAGAAAATCGGCGTGAAGGTGGCCATCGACGACTTCGGCACCGGGTATTCTAGCCTCGCGTATCTGCAGCGCTTCCCCATCGACAAGCTGAAGATCGACATCGCCTTCGTGCGCAACATCACCAGCAACCCGAACGACGCGGCCATCGCGCTGGCCATCGTCAGCATGGCGCACAGCCTGAAATTGAGCGTGGTGGCCGAGGGCGTGGAATCGCGCCCGCAGCTGGAATACCTGCGGCGCAACCGCTGCGACGAAATCCAGGGCTTCTATTTCAGCCGCGCCTTGCCGGCGCTGGAACTGGGGCAGATGATCGTCGCCGGCGCCGGCCTGCCGCCCGGCCACGACCCGGCCGCGCAGCCGGCGCAAACCCTGCTTATCGTCGACGACGACGTCAACGTGCTGTCATCGCTGCACCGCCTGTTCCGTCCCGAGGGCTATCACATCCTCACGGCCAGCACGCCGGCCGAAGGTTTCGAGATGCTGGCGCTGCACCGCGTGCACGTCATCGTCTGCGACCAGCGCATGCCCAGCATGAGCGGCACGGAATTCCTCAGCAAGGTCAAGGAGCTGTACCCGGAAACCATCCGCATCATCCTCTCCGGTTACACGGGCCTGGAAGCCGTGCTCGATTCGATCAACCGCGGCGCCATCTACCGTTTTTATACGAAGCCGTGGGACGACACTCAGCTGCGCGACAACATCCGCCTGGCCTTCCAGCACTACTGGATGGTGAACCAGCCGGGGCTGGCGCGGGTGGCGGTGCGGTAGAACTTAGTCGCTGAAGTGGTCGAAAGACGATAAGCGCAGGTCGAGCGGCTGCCCCCTTGCATCCACCAGCCGCAGGCCTGCCTGCGCCTCGATGTTGCCCACGCGCGTGACGGGCGTGCCGCAGCTTGCCGCCAGGGCGGCGATGGCCTCGCGCGACGATGTCGGCGCCGTGAAGCACAGTTCATAGTCGTCGCCGCCGGCGGCCGTGTAGCGGCGGCGCACGCTGGCCGCTTGCCGCGCCAGCACGGGGCCGGCCGGCAGGGCGTCGACGTCGAGAGTGGCGCCCACTTGCGACGCTTTCAAGATATGGCCCAGGTCTCCCACCAGGCCGTCCGAGATGTCGATGGCCGCATGCGCCAGGCCCGCCTCGGCCAGGGCGCAGCCCAGCGCCACGCGGGGCGTGGGCGTGTGCATGCGCGCGGCCGCTGTCAGCAGGTCGGCGGGCGCCAGCTCCTGTTCCATGCGGTAGCCGGCCAGCGCCAGGCGCGCGTCGCCGATCGTGCCGCTGACCCAGATATCGTCGCCCGCCACGGCCGCGCTGCGGCGCAGGGCCTGGCCCGGCGTCAGTTCGCCAAACACGGTGATGCAGATATTTAAGGGGCCCTTGGTGGTGTCGCCGCCGATGAGTTCGCAATCAAAGGCGTCGGCCAGCGCGAACAGGCCGTCGGCAAAGCCGGCCAGCCAGGCGCGTTCCGCCTGCGGCAGGGCCAGGGCCAAAGTAAATGCGACGGGACGCGCGCCCATGGCGGCCAGGTCGGACAAATTCACGGCCAGGCTTTTGTGGCCCAGCATGCGGGCGTCGGCGCCGGCAAAGAAGTGCCGGTCCTCGACCAGCATGTCCGAGGAGATGGCGATCTGCTTGCCCGCGCCGGGAGTTATCAGCGCGCAATCGTCGCCGATGCCCAGGGTGGCGCGGCCGGGGCGCTGGCGCACGAAATATTGTTTGATCAGGTCGAATTCGGAAAGCGCGTCGTGTGGGGCCATGGTTCGTCTGCAGGTTGAGTAAGGGTGTGGCGCCACTATTATAGGCTGGCCTACAATGCCCGTCTTTGCCAGCCTTGTTCATTTTTCTATGCCCCTACACGATATCCACACCGTGCTGCAGTCGTATCTTGACGACGGCTGGCTGCGCGAACCGCAGGCCGTCGGCCTGGACACGTTTACGGCGCCGGAACTGCTGGCGCGCGGCTTTGATGAACTGTGCGACGGCGGCCAGCTGTGCCTGTATGAGGATGAGCGTTGGTTCCGCCGTGCCGGCCGGGCCGTGCAGGCCTCTTTCAAGGTGTATCTGCAGCAGGGCCGCTTGCACGCGAACGGGCTGGAGCTCGGCTATCAAGTGCGCCTGGCCAGCGTGCTGCGCGCGGCGCGGCGCCCCCTGCCGCCGTTCCGGCTGCTGCTGGAAAGTGGCGCCCACAGCGGGGCGCTGCTGTTCGACAGCGGCCTGGTGCTGCAGTTCGCGACCAACCTGCATGGCGCGCCCCGCCATTATTTCCTGACCCTGGTCGAGGGGCAGTTGCCCGATCCCGGTGCGGGCGAACTCGACCTGCGCGCCGCCAGCGAGGGCCACGTCCAGGCCCTGTATGGACACTGTGCGCCGGAAGAATTGCAGCGCCAAGCCCGGCGCGGCCATGCGGCCCTGCGCGAGCTGGCGCGCCTGCTTTCCTAAACTTAGACTTTCTTCGCCTGCGCCATGCCGTGCAGCAGCTTGGCCAGCAACTGGTCGAGCTGGCGCTGCTCGTCCGAGTTCAAAGCCGAGAGCATCGCGCGTTCGTTGTCCACGTGCAACAGCACCAGCCTTTCAATCAATTCCAATCCCCTTTGCGTCAGGGCCACCAGCACGCCGCGCCGGTCCGTCGGATGCTTCCGGCGTTCGATCAGGCCGGCCGCTTCCAGGCGGTCGATGCGGTTGGTCATGCCGCCCGAGGACAGCATGGCCGCCTCGTACAGGGCCGTCGGCGTCAGCGCATATGGCGCACCGGAGCGGCGCAGGGTGGCCAGCACGTCGAATTCGCCCGGCTGCAAGCCGTGTTCCGCAAACAGGGGGTTGAGCCAGTCGCGCGCCATCAGCTGCGCCACCGTGCCCAGCTGGCCCACCAGCTGCATGGCGTTCGTATCCATCTGCGGCAGTTCGCGCTGCCATTGTGCGGCGGCAAATTGCGCGCGCGTGTGTTCTTGCGGGGTATCTGTCATGGTGCCATCCATTTATCTCGACATCAAGATACATTTCTATCTTTATGTTAAGATACTTTTCATCGAGTTATTTTATATGACGCATTAAACCATGTGCCTCCCAGCGAGGCAAGGACTACTCTCCCATGCCATCCGAACGCCCCGTCTCTTCCCCGCTTCCCTCGTCCGCCCTGGTGGTGGCCGCCATCATCCTGCTGGGCCTGAACCTGCGCCCCATCCTGGCCGCCATCGGCCCCTTGCTGGACAGCATCCAGGCCGGCACGGGCCTCAGTAATGCCGACGCGGGCTTGCTGACCACCGTGCCCGTGTTCGCCATGGGCGTGTGCGCCTTGCTGGGCGCGCAGCTGCAGCGCCGCCTGGGCGTGGCGCGCGGCATCGGCATCGGCATCGCCATCATCGCCTGCGCCTGCGCGCTGCGCTGGCCCTTGCACGGCAGCGGCGGCCTGATCGCCACGGCGGCCCTGGGCGGCCTGGGCATCGCGCTGGTGCAGGCGCTGTTGCCCGCCTTCATCAAGCGCCATTTCCCCGCGCGGGCAGGGCAGCTGATGGGGTTTTATACGACGGGCATCATGGGCGGCGCGGCCATTGCAGCCGCCTCCGCCTCACCGCTGGCGCAGTCGCTGGGTTGGCAGGCGCTGCTGGCCCTGTGGGCGCTGCCCGCCGTGGCGGCCGCGCTGCTGTGGCGCCGCGCATCGGCCTCGCGCGTGGACGTGGCCGGCGGCGCCGGCGCCAGCCTGCCCGTGGGCAGTGGCCGCGCCTGGCTGCTGATGGTGTTTTTTGGCATCGGCACGGGCGCCTACACGCTGGTGCTGGCCTGGCTGCCGCCGTTTTATACGGAACTGGGCTGGAGCGCGGCCGACAGCGGCTTGCTGCTGGGCGGCCTGACCCTGGTGGAAGTGCTGGCGGGACTGGTCATTTCCAGCGTCATCCACCGCTTTCCCGACCGCCGCATCCTGCTGCTGTCTGTCCTGCTGGCCGTGCTGGCCGGCCTGGCTTGCCTGATCGTGGCGCCCGCGCAACTGGCGCTGCCCGCCGTGATATTCCTGGGCTGCGGCATCGGCGCCCTGTTCCCCCTGTCGCTGATCGTCAGCATGGACCATGTGACGGACCCGGCCGGCGCCGGCGCGCTGCTGGGCTTTGTGCAGGGCGGCGGCTACATCATCGCCAGCAGCATGCCCTTCATCGCCGGCCTGATCCGCCAGCATTCGTCCAGCCTGGCGCAGGCGTGGATGGTGATGGCCGCCGGCGTCGTGGTCTTGTTGCTGATCGCCGTGCGCTTCGCACCCGGTGCTCATCTGGCCCCGTCGCGTTAGCGTGCGCTTGCCGGGTGCCGGCAGTTGCTATATTTCGCCCATGAACATCGTCGACCACTATTTGACAGGATTGCGCCAGGCCATGCCGCCGGAACCGCTGGCGGAGCTGGCGCTGGCCAGCGGCGCCAGCGCGGCGCAACTGGCCAGCCTGCGCGAAACGTATCCGCTGTGCCCGGACAGCCTGCTGCGCTTGCTGGGCCAGTACAACGGCACCTATTATCAGAAGTATGCGGGCGGCACGGTGCTGGTATACATGCTGGGCTCGGACGTGTTCGAGTATCCGTATTACCTGAGCTCCGTCGAGCAGATCCTCAAGGACGGGCAGGCGAACCAGCGCAGCATCGCCGACATCTACGGCCATTATCTGGACGACGATCCCGGCATCGTCGACGCCCGCATCGACGCCGGCATCCGGCAGGGCCAGCGCCTGTGTTTTTCGCATTGCATGAACAATGGCGGCTCGTCCCGGCTGTATATCGATTTCACGCCCACGGCGTCGGGCAAGGTGGGGCAGGTGGTGCGCTTCCTGCACGATCCCGACAGCTACCTGGTCATCGCCGACAGCTTCGACTCGTATTTGCAGATGCTGATCGATGACGGCTATGCCTTCCTGACAGATGAAAATTTTGAATAACCGGGCCGCGCCGCCGTCCCTGCTGCCCGCCAACCGCCGCATCGTGCTGTCCGGCGAGGATGCGCTGCGCATCCTGCGCGAGATCGAATTCCTGCTGCAGTCGCTGCATCACATCGGCCGCCATTATTATCCCGACGGCGACGATGACGGCGCCGATGCCCTGCGCCGCGCGCAGTATTGCGCGGAGACGACGCGCTTCATCGACGCGCAGCAAGCGACGACGCGCCTGGCGCTGATGCGCCGCATTTTGTCCGCGCCGTTCGACGGCACCCTCGGCGCGGACGACATGGACGATATCGAGCGGGCCGTCGCCGCGCTGCCGCTGTGGCGCGCCGCCGATATTCCATCATAAAAACTAATTGGAATCTAAAATTCGATAGTTTTTCCTGTTCAGGACGTTTGTGCCGCCGCACGGCCTTACAATGCTAGGTTATGCGTTTTCGTGATATCAGACTGTGGCTAGCGGAAAATACCTAGCTAATTGAAAGAATCGGTCTGATAAAATCCGGAACACCCGATCGACCAAACAGGAAGGCAGCACAGCATGGATTCGTCATCTGATAAAAAAGAAGAATTGCGTCAACAATTGCGCTTGGCCGCACTCGAGTATCACGAGTGCCCGCGCCCCGGCAAAATCAGCGTGACGCCGACCAAACAACTGACCAACCAGCGCGACCTGGCGCTGGCCTACTCGCCAGGCGTGGCCGCTCCCTGCGAAGAAATCGTCATCGATCCGGCGAATGCCTATAAATATACGGCGCGCGGCAACCTGGTGGCCGTCATCACCAACGGCACGGCCGTGCTGGGACTGGGCAATATCGGCCCGCTGGCCGCCAAGCCGGTGATGGAAGGCAAGGGCGTGCTGTTCAAGAAGTTCGCCGGCATCGACGTCTTCGACATCGAGATCAACGAGATGGACCCGGACAAGCTGGTCGACATCATCGCTTCGCTGGAACCGACCTTCGGCGGCGTGAACCTGGAAGACATCAAGGCGCCCGAGTGCTTCTACATCGAGCGCCAGCTGCGCGACCGCATGAAGATTCCCGTCTTCCATGACGACCAGCACGGCACCGCCATCATCGTCGGCGCGGCCATCCTGAACGGCTTGAAAGCCGTCGGCAAGAAGATCGAGGATTGCAAGCTGGTCGTGTCGGGCGCGGGCGCCGCGGCGCTGGCCTGCCTGGACCTGATCGTCGACCTGGGCTTCCCGCTGAAAAACATCTACGTCACCGACCTGGCCGGCGTCGTCTACAAGGGCCGCACGGAACTGATGGACCCGGACAAGGAACGCTTCGCGCAAGACACGCCGCTGCGCACCCTGGCCGAGATCATCCCGGACGCCGACATCTTCCTCGGCGTCTCCGCCGGCGGCGTGCTGAAGCAAGACATGGTGCGCAAGATGGCGCCGAACCCGCTGATCCTGGCGCTGGCCAACCCGAATCCGGAAATCCTGCCGGAAGAAGTCAAGGCCGTGCGCAGCGACGCCATCATCGCCACGGGCCGTTCGGACTATCCGAACCAGGTCAACAACGTGCTGTGCTTCCCGTACATCTTCCGCGGCGCCCTCGATTGCGGCGCCACCACCATCACGCGCGAGATGGAAATCGCCGTCGTGCACGCGATCGCCGACCTGGCGCATGCCGAGCAGTCCGACATTGTGGCCACCACCTACGGCATCAGCAACCTGTCGTTCGGTCCTGAATACCTGATCCCGATGCCGTTCGATCCGCGTCTTCTGATCAAGATCGCCCCGGCCGTCGCCAAGGCGGCCGAGGATTCGGGCGTGGCCACGCGTCCGATCAAGGACTTGCAAGCGTACGCGGACAGCCTGCAGCAATTCGTCTACCGCAGCGGCACCTTCATGAAGCCGCTGTTCCTGATGGCCAAATCCACGCCGGCCGAACTCAAACGCATCGTCTACGCCGAAGGCGAAGAAGAGCGCGTGCTGCGCGCCGTGCAAGTGGTGGTCGATGAAAAACTGGCGCGTCCCATCCTGGTCGGCCGTCCACCGGTGCTCGAAGCGCGCATCCAGAAGTTCGGCCTGCGCCTCAAGCAAGGCGTCGACTTCGACGTGATCAACCCGGACTTCGACGAGCGCTATCGCGATTACTGGAATACGTACTACGCCATGACGAGCCGCAAAGGCGTCACCGAGGAATACGCTAAACTGGAAATGCGCCGCCGTCACACCCTGATCGGTTCGATGATGATCCACAAGGGCGACGCCGACGGCATGATCTGCGGCACCTTCGGCACTACCCAGCTGCACCTGAAATACATCGACCAGGTGCTGGGCAAGCGCGCCGGCAGCAATGTCTACGCCGCCATGAACGTGCTGATCATGCCGGAACGCCAGCTGGTGATGGTCGACACGCACGTCAATGAAAACCCGGACGCGGACCAGTTGGCCGAGATCACCATCATGGCCGCCGAAGAGATGACCCGTTTCGGCCTGTCGCCGCGCGCGGCCCTGCTGTCGCACTCGAACTTCGGTTCCAGCGACAGCGCCTCGGCGCAAAAGATGCGCGCCGCGCTGGCTATCATCAAGGAACGCGCGCCGGACCTGGAAATCGACGGCGAAATGCACGGCGATACGGCCCTCGACAGCAAGCTGCGTCAAAAAATCATGCCGAATTCGGCACTGAAGAACGACGCCAACCTGCTGGTCATGCCGAACATCGAATCGGCCAACATCGCCTACAACCTGGTGAAGACGGCGGCCGGCAACGGCATCGCCGTCGGTCCGATCCTGCTCGGTTGCGCCAAGCCCGTGCACATCCTGACGCCATCGGCCACCGTGCGCCGCATCGTCAACATGACGGCCCTGTGCGTCGTCGACGCCGTGGCGCAGCGCAAAGCCTAAGGGTTTAGCTACCGCCTGAAAGCCGCGCCATCCGCAAGGAGGCGCGGCTTTTTTTACATGGGCGACACGGGCAGGGCCGCGGCGGGCGGATGGCGGCGCAGGTAGTAATGGCGGTACAGCATGATCTCGCCCCATACCAGCAGCAGCGCCGCCAGCGCGAACAGGCCCAGCGTGATCTTGAGCGAATTGAAATAGGCGCCGGCTTGCCGTTTGATGGCGTCGATGAAGATCATCGGCACTGACTTGTCGAGTTTGCTGAAGTCGGCATGGCGCGCTACGTCGGTGGTCAGGCGCACGGCCAGGTCGGTGCCCAGCGCGGCCAGCTCGCCCGTCGCCTGGCCACGGAAGTTGGCGCCCTTGAGCGCTTCGCCGAGCAGGCCGACCCTGGCGATCAGCTGTTCCTGCAGCACCTGCGTCAGCAGCACGCTGCCGCGGCGCAGAATGAATTCATTGATCCAGCGCGCCTTGCTGCGTTCCCAGTAGCTGCTGGACGTGGGCTGGTAATACATGCCTTGCACGAACGGTTCGAGCAGGCTGCGCACGCTGATGGGCTGGCCCGGGGCGATCAGCTTGACCTGCTGTTCCAGGTAGACGCGCAGCGCCGGCATCTGCGCTTCGACCACGGGCTGCAAGTCGCGCTCGAGGGCCTGGTTGACCACGCGGTGCACGCTGTGCACGGCGCCAAATCCGGCACCGAGGAGCGGCAGCGCGAGCAGGATCAGCACATAGCTGAGCTTGGCGGCCACATGCCAGGCGCGGGGACGGCGCACCAGCAGGCATTTTCTGGCCAGCTGGTAGCAGATGCCGAGCGCCAGCACGAAGCCGGCCGCGCTGCACAGCAGCATCCACGGCAGGGCGCTCCACAGCAGTTCGCCACCGAATGGCACCAGGCTATTGCCCCAATTGACGAGTTGTTGGTTCATGTACATTGCTTTGATATGGATAAACAGGCAAGTATACCCATTGTGCAACGACATGGAGCGCGCTTGGTGTCAGTGCGCCATCAGCACCGGCAAGGTCATCTGGCGCAGCACGGTTTCCGTCACGCCGCCCAGCAGGATTTCGCGGAAGCGCGCGTGGCCGTAGCCGCCCATCACCAGCAGGTCCGCATGCACTTCGGCGGCCATGGCCAGCAGCGCCGCGCCGATGTCGCCCGTGGCGACGGCCGGGCGCACTTCCACGGGCACGCCATGGCGGCTCAGGTAGGCGGCGATGTCGGCGCCCGGATGGCGCGCCGGCTGCGCGTGGCCGACCGGCGGGTGCAGCAGGGCCAGCACCACCAGGCGCGCCGCGCGCAAGAGGGGCAGGGCGTGGCCGATGGCGCGCGTCGCTTCCATGCTGCCATCCCAGGCCACCACGACCGTGTTGTCCACCTGTGCGAACTGGCCGCTGCGCGGCACGATCAGCACGGGACGGGCAGCGTTCAGCATCACGTAGGGCACCAGGTCGCTCATGGCGCCGGGCAAGGCTTCGCTGTCGTCGTGCTGGCTCAGCACGGTCAGATCGCTGTAGCGGGCGCTGACGGCCATGCCGCCATCCTCGTCGTCTTCGATCAGGCGCCGCTCGAGCGAGGCGGCGCCGGCCTGGCGCGCCAGCGTCTCGAACTGGTCCAGCGCCTGTTCCGCCTGCCCATGCAAGGCTGAAATCTGCGCCGCCACGGCGCCGCCGCGCATGCCGCGGTTGTTTTCCAGGGTAAAGCGCGACATGCCCGTCATGGCGGCGCCGATCAGGTGCGCCTGGTGCGCGTGCGCCAGCCGCGCCGCGATGGCGATGCGCTGCGGCGCATGGCGCGACAGGTCGGCGTGGACGAGGATGGATTTGTAAGCCATGTTGTCACTCGGTAGTCAGGATGGCAACAAGGCTAGAACGGCAACACGGGCAAGTCCAGCATTGCCGTGCTGGCCGGGGCTTTTCCTATGCTGGGCTTGATGTAAGTCAAAAAAAGAGAGGCCAGGGCCATCTGCAAGTGCGCAGCCAGGAAAGTGCGAGCTGTTTGATGTGCATCAAAATGCCTGCCCCAGCGCCAGCCATAATGGCATTGAACTCCTGGCCCCTCCAGTGGTCTGCATCGGCGCCGGCGCCATCTGTCCGGCACTTGCTTGTGTGACGCAACAACGCTGGCCGTGGCGGGAGTTCACTCTTCAAGCGGGCGCGAGGTGTTCCGCTTTCTCTGCCCAGCGCAGCCGGATGGCGTCGATGGCGGGCAATTCCCCGACAAACAGGTCGACCAGCCGCGCATCGAAATGGCTGCCTTGTTGCGCTTGCAGATAGCCCACGGCGTCCGTCACCGACCACGCGCGCTTGTACGGGCGCACCGAGGTCAGCGCGTCGAACACGTCCGCCACGGCGACGATGCGCCCCGCCAGCGGGATCGCTTCGCCTGCCAAGCCGTTCGGGTAACCGCTGCCATCCCATTTTTCATGGTGCGACACGGCGATGGCGCGCGCCAGCGCCAGCATGCCGCCTTCCGCATGTTCGCCGATGATGTCGCCGCCGATGCGCGCGTGCGTCTGCATGATGCTCCATTCGTCCGCGTCGAGCTTGCCCGGCTTTTGCAGGATGCGGTCGGGAATGCCGATCTTGCCCACGTCGTGCATGGGCGCCGCGTGCAGCAGGTCGTCAGCGGCGGCCTCGTCCATGCCGGCGGCCACGCCCAGCAGGCGTGCGTAATGGCTCATGCGGATCACGTGCAAGCCTGTTTCATTGTCCTTGTATTCGGCCGCCAGGCCCAGGCGCTGGACGATCTGCAGCCGCGTTTCCTTCAATTCATCGATGCGCACCAGCGACAGGTGCGTGCGCACGCGGGCGCGCACGATGGCGGGGCTGAGCGGCTTGGTGATGTAATCGACGGCGCCCGCCTCAAAACCGCCCAGTTCGTCGCGCATGTCGTTCAGGGCCGTGACGAAAATGACGGGAATGGCGGCCGTCAGCGGCGCGGCCTTCAGCTGGCGGCAGGCGTCGTGGCCGCTCATGCCGGGCATCATCACGTCGAGCAGGATCAGGGCCGGGCGCTCCTGCTGCGCCAGTGCCAGCGCCCGCGCACCATCCTTGGCGAACAGCAGCGCATAGTCGTTCTGCAAGATCTGGCGCAGCAATTGCAAATTGGCCGCCTCATCGTCGACGATGAGAATCACGGGCCTGGCTGGTGCATTCATGGGGACTCCGGGGCGTAGGTGTGCAGCAAGTCGTGCAGCAGCGACTGTGCCAGGGGGAAATCAAAGTCGTCGATGGCATGCAGCAGCGGCGCCAGCTCGTCCGCTTGCGCGCCCATGGCGTGCTGCAACTGTGCTTGCGCCGCGTCATCGAGTTCGCCGCGCCGCAAGGCGCTTAACAGGGCATTGGCCGCTTGCCGGACGGCGGGCGCGTCGATGGCCGCCGCCGTTGCCGCCGGCAAGACAGGCGGCGCCAGCCGGGCGATGGCGGCCGTTGCCGCCGGCCATTGCGTCAGCAGGGCGCCCAGGATCTCGTCGAGCTGCTGCGCCGTGGCGGGAGCGGCACCGGGACCGGGACCGGCGCAGCATTGCTCCAGCGCCGCCAGGCTGGCGGCCAGTTGCTCCAGTCCCAGGTTGGCGGCCACGCCGCGCAACTGGTGGCTGTGCGACAAGAGCGCCGCGTGGTCGCGCGCCTCGATGGCGGCCAGCAGGGCGGGCGGCAGGCGCGGATGTTCGCGTCCGAAACGGGCCAGCGCCGCGCGGTAGGCGCTGTCGTTGCCGGCCCAGCGCTGCAGGGCGCCCACATGGTGCAGCACCCGTCCGCCAGCGGGCGGCGGTGCGAGGCTATCGTCGGCCGGGTCCGCCGCCAGGCCCAGCACGCGCGCGATTTCCAGCGCCAGCGCCTGCCATTCGACGGGCTTGGTGGCGAAACCGTCCATGCCGGCCGCCCGCGCCGCCTTGCGGTGCGCCTCGAGCACGCTGGCCGTCATGGCGATCACGGGCACGCGCGGGCGTCCGTCGCGCAGGGCGGCGGCACGGATGGCTTGCGTGGCGGCCAGGCCATCCATGTGCGGCATTTGCAAGTCCAGCAGCAGCACGTCGAAGTCATCCTGCTGCGCCAGCTGCAAGGCTTGCGCGCCATCGCCGGCCGTGACCACCGTGTGGCCACGCTTGCCCAGCAGTAAGCTCAGCAGTTCCAGGTTTTGCGGCACGTCGTCGGCGGCCAGCACGCGCAGGGGCGGCAGGCGCACGCTGCGTCGTTCGCTGGCGGGCAGCGCCGCCTGGCGCGCCGGCAGCAAGGGCAGCATGACGTGGAACACGCTGCCGTGCGGCAAGGCGGCATCGGCCCAGATGCGCCCCTGCATCAGGGTCACCAGCTGCCGGCTGATGGTGGTGCCCAGGCCCGTGCCGCCGAAGCGCCGCGTGGTCGAGGCGTCCGCTTGCACGAACGGGTCAAAAATGGCGTCGCGCCGTTCCGCGGGGATGCCGATGCCGCTGTCCTGCACCAGCAGGTGCAGCTGGCCATCGTCGCGGCGCGCCGCCAGGCTGACGACGCCGCCGGGCGTGAACTTGATGGCGTTGTCGAGCAGGTTGCCCAGCACTTGCCGCATGCGCAATTCGTCGCCATGCAGCAGGGCCGGCAGTTGCGGGTCGTACTGCACCTCCATGCGCAAGCCCTTGGCGCGCGCATGGATGCCATACGTGGACGCCAGTTCGTCGACCAGCGCCAGCAGGCTGTAGTCGCGCAATTCCAGCGCCACGGCGCCCTTGTCCAGTTTGGCAGTATCGAGCACTTCGTTGAGCAGGCGCAACAGCGAGCGGCCGGATTGGCGTACGGTATCGAGGTGGCGCCGCTGCTCCGGCGCCAGCGGCGAGTCGAGCAGCACATCGGTAAAACCGAGGATGGAATTCATCGGCGTGCGGATTTCATGGCTCATGTTGGCGACGAAGCTGGCCCGCGTGGCGGCCGCCAGCTCCGCTTTTTCCTTGGCCATGCGCAAGTCTTCCTCCATTTGCCGCCGTTCGCTGATGTCGAGGATGACGCCGTCGACCCAGCGTACGGCGCCTGCCGCGTCGTGCACGACGGTGCCCCGCTCCCACAGCCAGCGCGCCGTGCCGTCGGCATGCAGCAGCCGGTATTCGAGCAGGTAGGGCTCGCCGCTGGCGACGCTGCGGTTGAAGACATCGATGACGTAGGCGCGCTCTTCGCTGGCGATCAGGCCCGTGATGGTGCGGCGCGGCGCGGCGCCGAGAAAGTCGGCGGGCGGATAGCCGGTGACCCCTTCCACGCCATCGCTGATGAACAGCATGGGCTGGTTTTCCGCCGTGGTGCAGCGAAAGGCGATGCCGGGCAGATTGCCGATCAGCGAGCGCAACTGCTGCTCGCTTTCGCGCAGGGCGGCCAGCATGGCGCGCCGTTCGCTGATGTCCGTAATGAACAGCACATATAAATCCTGGTCGGCCAGGCGCGCGCTGGCCATCGAGCGCTGCACGGCGACCGGTACTCCATCCTTGCGCAGGTAGACGATTTCCTCGCTGGTGTGGACCGCCTCGCCTTCGCCCGTGCGCAGGTAGTGCAGCAGGCCCTGCTGTTCCGACTGGCGCACGTCGCTGACCAGCAGGCTGACGTGGCGGCCGACAATTTCCGCCGACCGCCAGCCGAGGATGCGCTCGGCGGCGCCGTTGAAGTCGACGATGTCGCCATGCCGGTCGATGGTGATGACGCCGTCGACCGTGCTCGTCAACAGCGAGCGCGTCCAGTGTTCGCTCTGGTTCAGGTGGCGAAACAGTTCGCGGTAGCGCAAGATGCCCACGGCCGAGGCGACGAGGATCGTCAGGGCGATGGTCAGCAGGGTCACGCTGATCACCAGCATGGGCCGGTTGGCATCGGCATCATTGCCTGGGGGAATCGTCCCCACGAAGCGGGCGGCTTGCATGCCCATGTAATGCATCCCGGCAATCGCGCAACCCATGACGCCAGCGCTGATCAAGGTGCGCCGCGAGGCGGACACGCGGCCGCTCCAGCCGCGCAGGCCGAAGCGTATCCACAGGGCCACGGTGGCCAGCGCCACGGCAACGACGAGCGACAGCGCGAACAGCAGCGGGTCGTAGCGCAGCGACAGGCCCATGCGCATGGCGTGCATGCCCGTGTAATGCATGGCGCCGATGCCCAGGCCCACCAGCAGGCCGCTCCTGAGCAGCAGCGGCGCCGTGACGGCGCGCCGGCTGATGGTGGCCAGGGCCACGAACGAGGCCGCCACGCTGGGCACGATGGATAGCAAGGTCAGGCCCGGATCGTAGGCGACGCTGGTGCCCAGCTCGAAGGCCAGCATGCCGATGAAATGCATGGCCCACACGCCGCAGCCCAGCGCCAGGCTGCCGGCCAGCAGGCACAGCAAGTGCAAGCGGCGGCTGATGCTTGCCTGCGCGCGGCTGTACGCAGTCATCTGGAAGGCCATCCACGACGTGAAAATGGCGATCACGAGCGACAGCAGCACCAGGCCCGGCGCATGCTGGCCGTGGTGCAGCTGGGCCGGATCGGCGGGAAGGTGGAACAGGTGCTGGACGCTGGCAGGTATCATCGTGGGCAGGCAAATAGAGCGTCGTGGCGCTGAAAACAGGATCGGGGCCGGCCATCGCTGCGGGTGGCCGATGCAAATGACCTTACCAGATTTCTGGAAACAAATATCTTATTTGTAATTATTTTCTCTGTCGTGCAAGCCGTGCGCAGGCGGAAAAGTGGGGCGCAGGCCTCGCCGCACCAAGGGAATGGCGGTGCGGACGAAGAAGTTTCCATCAGGAATTGTGTGGTTTTTTTGCAAAGTGCGACGTCTCGCCAGGCGTCATGCTACATTCGCGTCCTGCTTTTTTCTGAAAGGATGACGATGCCTTTAGGTAACAACTTCTTGCGGCATAATCAGCAAGCCTGGGATGCCCAGGCGGCCCGGAACAGTCCCTGGTCGCAGCCCGTCGACAGCGCCACCATCGCGGCGGCGCGCGCCGGACAGTGGCTTATCCACCTGACGCCCGGCCCCTTGCCGGCCGGCTGGCTGGATGACGTGCGTGGCAAGCGCATCCTGTGCCTGGCCGGCGCCGGCGGGCAACAGGCGCCCGTGCTGGCGGCCGCCGGCGCACATGCGACCGTCTTTGATCTGTCTGAGCAGCAACTGGCGCAAGACCGCATGGTGGCCGAGCGCGACGGCTTGCAGTTAATCATCGTGCAGGGCGACATGCGCGACCTGGCCTGCTTCGCCGACGCCAGCTTCGATGTCATCGTCCATCCCGTGTCGAACCAGTACGTGCCCGATATCGCCCCCGTGTGGCGCGAATGCGCGCGCGTGCTGGCGGACGGTGGCGTGCTGTTGAGCAGTTTCTTCAACCCGGCCGTGTTCATCGGCGACCGCGATCCGCAATGGGCAAAACAGGGCTTGATACGGCCCCGTTTCGTGCTGCCGTATTCGGATGTGGAGGATATGGACGCCGATGCGCTGGCGGCGCGCATGGAAAGGGGCGAGGCACTGATCTTCGGCCACGGCCTGGACAGCCAGATCGGCGGCCAGCTGGCGGCGGGCTTCATGCTGGCGGGTTACCACGAGGAAATGCATCCCCACCCGCGCTTTGAAATTGAAAAATACCTGCCCAGTTTTATCGCCACGCGCGCCGTCAGGCTGGCGCGCGCGGGATAGCGTTTAGTTGTAGGGCTGCAAGTCCAGCCAGACGGCATACGACAGGCGCTTGCCATTCCACAGTCCGCCGCCGCGGATGACGGCGTCGCACGAGGTCAGCTGGCCCACCAGATCCATGCGGCCCAGGTTGCGGCGCAGGCGCAGCGCGTCGTTGTGCGACAGGTAGCCGACCAGCTGGCCGTCGATGAAGACGGCGATGGCCTTGTCCTGGAACGGGTTGGCATCGTCGCAGACGAGCAGGGCCAGGCATTTCTCTTCCGCATTGCCGGGACCATGCTCGCCGGCCAGTTTGGCGATGGCGGGCTGGTACATCGATTCGTTTTCCACTTCCGACGCAAAGCGCCCCTCATCGGTCCAGTGATGCGCGGGTGCGCCCGCAGGAATCGCCGGCACATACTGGCGCACCGACATGAGCGGCTTGTGCAGCGGTTTGGCGGGCGTGCGGCCGCTGAAGACGTAGTACAGCAGGGCGATGACGATCACGATGGCAAGCAGGTAAAGCATGGTATCTCTCTGATTTCTGAAGGGGAAGCCGGTGGCGCAGGCGCATTGCGCGGCGTTGCCGCTACTATAGCAAGTTCGCCGTCCGGTCCCGGGTAAATCTGGCCATCAGGCGGCGCCGCCGGCGCAGTGCGCGCGGGTCGATCAGCACGATAGGCGAGGCGCCCGTCAAGCCCGAATAATACTGGCCGTGCTGGCGCAGGACGATGGCATAGTCGCGCGGCGCGTGGCCCTGCGCCAGCATGCGCGCGTCGCAATCGACTTCGATGGCAAAGCGCAGCCGGTGCAGCTGCCACCACAGGGGCACATTCCACGGCATGAGAATAATCAAGGCGTACGCCACGGCCAGCAGCTGCGGGTCGCGCGCGGCCAGCCGGCATTGGGCGTGCGCCAGCAGCAGCGCCTGTTGCTGGAACGAAATCAGTCGCAGCCAGACGGGCATCACGATGCGCGGCCGCAGCAGTCCCGCCACGCAGGGACCGATGCCGCCGCTCAGGAAGACGGGCGTGTCCAGCAAGGTGCTCTTTTGCCAACGGCGCTGGTGCGACAGCAGCCAGACGCTGCGCAGCGCCAGCAGCATCAGCATGCCGCTCGATAGCATGAACCAGCCCAGTTTCAGCTGCGCCTGCTCCGCCGGCATGGCCGCCAGCACGCCGGGCAGCCATGCCAGGGGCACGATGGCGGACGCGGCGATGGCCGCCAGCCACAGCCAGCGCGTCGTGCGGCCGCGCCTTTGCCGCACGCGCTCGGCGCGCCAGGCGGCGGCGCTCAACAGCAGCGCCAGCGCCATGGTGCACAGCAGCCAGGCCGGCATCGGGCGCCTAGCGCTTCAGCGCCATGCCGACGGAGGCGGGCGCCGTGTGCTTGAAACCGAACTGCGCGTACAGGTCTTGCGCCTGGCCATCGGCGATCAGGCTGACATACGCGCTTTCCGGCACGTCGCGATCGATGAACTGGCGGATTTCGCGCATGATCAGCTTGCCCAATCCCTTGCCCTGGTGGGCCGGCAGCACGGCGATATCGACGACCTGGAAGAAGCAGCCGCCATCGCCGATGATGCGGCCCATGCCCACCACCTCGTCGCCATGCAGCACTTGCACGGCAAACAGGGAATTCGGCAAGCCCCTGGCCGCGGCATCCGTGGTTTTCGCGCTCAGGCCGGCGGTGACGCGCAGGTGCTGGTAGGTGGCGATGGATGGGATGGCCAGGCGGGTGGTGTAGGGCGATGCTGCGGTCAAGGCGGTCTCCTGTAGAAATAGTTTGGAGCGGCAATTATAGGCGGCGATGGATTTTCGTGACGGCAGGCTTTATTCATCGCGCCCTATGTCGTCCGTGCCGCTTTTGCGCTATGGTGGCGCCATCCCCATATTTGTTGAAAGCACGCCATGTCCGCAGGATTTACCGCCACCGAGTTGTCCGTCATCAACGAAGACGACGCCCTGATCACCACCCTGGCCGCGCCAGCCGGCAAAGGCGAGCCCGTCTACCTGATGTTGCAGCGCGCCGACGAGTATGACGAGCAGGACGTGGCCATGGGCATGGACGAGCCTTACATCGAATATGGCGGCCAGGAATTTGCCTGGTACGGCCACATGCACGCCGTCATCCTGCATCCGACCCGTTTGTCCGTGCAGATGGATGCCGAGGCCGCCATGCAGATGGACGACGACGGCCAGATCGACGTGCGTTTCAACTTGACGCCCGAGCGCTACGCCCAGCTGCAGCAGGCGTTGCGCACCACGTTCGAGGGCTGCGACTACTATCGCGAAGAACGTTGATCTGCGCGGACGCCGCCGGCCATGATGTCGGGTATGCTGGATAGAGGATATGGACTGGGGAGTGGACGATGACGGTGCTGATACTCGGTTTGCTGCTGTTCCTGGGCTTGCACTCGGTGCGCATCGTCGCTGACGGCTGGCGCAGCGCCCAGCTGGCGCGCCTCGGCGAAAAGCGCTGGAAGGGCCTGTATTCGCTCGTGGCGTTCGTGGGGCTGGGCCTGATCATCTGGGGCTACGCCCTGGCGCGCCAGCAGCCGCAAGTGCTGTGGTCGCCGCCCATGGGCTTGCGCCACATCAGTGCCCTGCTGATGCTGTTCTCGCTGATTTTATTGGCGGCGGCCAATGTGCCGCGCAACCATATCAAGACCCTGGTGCACCACCCCATGCTGCTGGGCACGCAATTCTGGGCCGTAGCGCATCTGCTGGCCAACGGCAATGTGGCCGATGTGCTGCTGTTCGGCGGCTTTCTCGTCTGGTCGTCAATCGATCTGTATGCCGCCGTGCAACGCGACCGCGCGGCCGGAGTGGCGTACGAGGGCGGCACCATGGCAGGCACCCTGATCGCGGTCGGCGCGGGCTGTGCGCTGTGGCTGCTGCTGGCGTTCTGGCTGCACGGCGTGCTGTTTGGCGTGCGGCCGTTTGGATAGGCGGATGGAGCAAGCGCAATTCCGTGCGTTTCAGCATTATCGATACGGAGTGGGCGGCGGTGAAGGCAGGCCTGGAGGGCAGGCTGCGGTGTCAGGGGATTTTTGGCCGGATGGAAGAGCGGCCGCTGGCGTCCAGCATAGCGCGTAACAGCTGGTCGCCCAGGCGGTTTGAGAAGTGCGTCTCATCCCAAAACATGGGCATGGAAGGAGAGATATTGTCAGAATGATCACTTTCACCGTTGCGCAGCTCATAGTCAAGCAAAGGCACATGGAATTGCGATGCGAGCAAGGTGACCTCCCTTTTCCACTGCGCGGCTTGAGGCACGAGTCCGGCCTGGCGGATACGTGTTTGCCATTTTTCGCTAACAGGCAAAATCAGCAAAATAACTTCTATCTGCCTGGTTTGCGCGAGATGGAAGATGGCCGTCAAATCCCTGATATCGGCGGCATTGTTTGCATGATTTTGACAAGCGCTTGCAATCGTCTTGAAGAGCTGCTTAAAGCGCGACTCATGTGCTTGCGCTCCCCCTGCACGTGTCGCCCCTTTAGCCTGATCGTCATAGTAACGTCCTTGTTTGTCAAAATAGCTGTCGAAGGAGCGCGGAGGGAACAGATTTATTTTCAGCGTTCTTAGGCTGTATATGACGGCATTCTCGGGCGACAGATAATGAAACGGCAAGTCGAGCTCATTTTTTGTCACCGCATTTTCATTTTTCGTTTCGCAGGCATTGGATGTGAGGTAATTGACTTCCAAATACAGCCTTCGAATGCGTGCCTCTTGGCTCAGGGTGAAAAACAGATCCCTGGCTGTTGATAGCGGCAGGGCATCGATGCCAGCCACTTGAACGTTGCCGCCGTATAAGCTGGAGGCGAGTGTTTCGTTGAAACCACGCCGTACCCGGGAAGAACCAAGAATCAGCATGTCAGGCGGGTTCAGCGTGCTGCGCAATACAGCCGCGCTTGTCTGGCTACTGTTAGGAATCTCCAGTCTGATGGTATTGATCTTATGGCTCGACTGGTGCCGCCAGATGGCATAGGGATCGACGATAAAAACGAGTCCGGCAACAAGGAGCGCGAATCCGAGCGCAATGAAAAAAACGCAGGCGAAAAAGCGCGCGATGGGGATGTCTTGATTAAAACCCTGCATATTTGAACTCTTTGACAGCGGACAAATTGATGAGTGCCAGGCACAGCGCGACGGCGACTGCTACCGCCCACGCCAGGCTGGGTTTCCAGGCCAGCGAGCTGGTCGTGGACTTTTTCAGCTGCACGCTCCAGGCGGGGAGTTCTTTCGCCATCAGGTCGATCAGGGAGGGGGCCGACCAGTTAAATGCCACGGCGGCGAGGATGGCGGTGATGCCGAAAAAACCTCCAGGCCAGGCGCTTGCCTGCCCGGCACCCAGCAAGCCGAGCATGACGTGCCGGGCTTCCTGCCAGTCGGGCGTGGCCCACAGGCTGACGGAAAAGCCGATGGCCGCCAGCGTGAAGGTCCTGCCGGCCCAGTGCTGCAGCTTGCCGCCTTTGCGCGACACCAGATTCCAGCGCCGCAAGGCGTGGTTGCCCGTGACGAGCAGCCCTTGATAAATGCCAAAGATCAGCAGCGGAATGGTGGCGCCATGCCAGATGGCGACAGCCATCATCACCACGAACAGGGCTGCGTAATGCCGCCATACCTGGCGTTTCCTGGTCAGGGGCCGATACAGGTAGTCGCGCATGAAGGCACCCAGGGTCACATGCCAGCGGGTCCAGAATTCGACCGGGCTGGACGACTTGAACGGTGCATGGAAATTGACGGGCAAGTGGATGCCGAACATGCGGCTGATGCCCATGGCCATTTCCGAATAGCCGCAAAAATCATAGTATGTTTCAAACAGGAAACCCAGGCAGGCGATCCAGGTCTCGACGAGGCCGATGGGGTCGCCTTGTCCCGCGCGGAGGAAAACGTCGCCTTGCGCGTACAGGAAAATGGGGGAAATGCAGGATTTCTTGAACAGGCCCATGGCAAACAGGGTGAGGCCGACGGCATAGTCGCGCGGCGCCGGATGCAAGGCCGACGACGTGCCCGGCGCGCCCAGGAATTGCGGCAGCATGTCCTTGTGCGACAGCAGGGGGCCGGCAGGCAAGTGGGGAAACCAGGCCACGAAGAGCGCGTATTCGAGCGGATTGGTGCTGCGGGCCTGTCCCCGCGCCGTATCGACCAGGAAGGCGATTTGCGTAAACGTGAAGTACGAGATGCCCAGCGGTAAGGCTGGGATCGCCATCCCGGGCACGACAAAGAATTTCGCATACTTGTACGCGGCAAGAAAACATAAATTTCCCGCAATGGCCAGCGCCAGGTAGCGGGTTTTCCCGCGGTTCCTGTCTATCAGGCTGGCGAGCAGCCAGTTGGCGCCCATCGACGCACAAAACAGCAGCAGGTTGTGCGCATCGTTGAGGTAATAAAAAGCCAGCGAAATCAGCAGCGGCAGCAGCAGCTTGACATGGCTTGTCGACAGCAAGTGGCGATAGCCATACGCGGACAGGGGCAGGAAGGCGAGGGCAAACCAGTACGAGGTAAAACTCATCGTATTACAGGCGTGCCTTGGCCGAGTTGTTGGCGTTCAAAAACAGCTTGGCCCAGATTTCCCGCACTTCCAGCCATTTGGCGAGTTCTTCCGGTTTTCTGACGGCTTCACGGATACGCGACAGATAGGTCGATTGTCCCATCGCATAAGCGCGGCAGTTGCTGCAATCGATATTCGAACTACAGCACTTGCCCTTGCCCGGTTGATGATCGACATGCACATGCACTTGCTTGGTGACGCGAAAACCGCAGTTCCTGGCGATCTTGGTGACGGGATCGATGTCATACAGCTTGTCGCCCGTGACCCAGTCGTCATAGTGCAGGGAGTATTGCACCGTTTCCGGATAGGCCAGCATGGCGTGCACAATTTCCGCGCGTGCATGGGCAAAGTCGGCTTGCGTCAGGGCCAGGCTTTGCGTGGCACTGCTGATGCGGAAATACGCCTTGTCGTTATCGGCCTTGTTTTCCAGCTTGTCCAGATAGCGGGTGGTGGGACTGAAATAGCTGAAGGTGAGCGGCAAGCCGTGACTGTTGGCAAGCTCTGCCATGATCATGATCTGATTGATATTCAGGGAGGTAATGGTAAACACGCAAACGGCACGCGGGTCGTCGCGGTAATTGTTCATCGCCTTGGTCAGCACGTCGCCGGCGCGCAATGAACTGCCGATTTCATCGACACCCCAGGAAGAGATATGGATGCGATAAAAGATATCGTCGGGCAAGCGTATCGTGCCATTGGTAAACACAATGCCATGCGGGATGTATTTTTGGGCCGCACGCAGCCGGTCGGGCACCAGGCTCGGTTCCGCGCCCGCCATGTAGGCCAGCGTGACGCCACGCGCCGCATCGGCGGCAAACAGGGCATCCCATTCGGCAAGCGAACGGCTGTCTTCGTGTCCTTCGTTTTCCTCGCCTTCGAAGAACAGGCAACCTTCGCAACGCAAATTGCATTTTGACGCCACATCATAGTTGGCCGCCTTGAGGGTTCCCAGCCGCGCATTGAGTTCACGAAAATAGGCAAAGTCATTGTGCTTCGTGGCGGACGCAAGTTCAGAGAGGGAATTCATAGGCACCGGAAGGTAAGATCGAAAAATTTATGGACATTGAGCATCCTGTACGGCGAGGCATGACGGCAGCTTGCATGCCCAGACGTGAGCCGTAAAGTGGGCGAGGGCCTGAGGCCTTAGTATGCCGCTTGCTCCGGCAAAATGAAATATTGGCTATAAATTAATTTACTTTTGAGCCACATCTTTTTATTGCAATGCAAGATTTTCTTGACAGCATGAAATACCCCATTTCCGCCGTTTGCAGGGCCTGCGCGGCCGGTGCTGCGGCGCGTGACTAGCAAGTTGGGTGCACAGGGTGCGCATTTGACACGGAGGGGGCGGTGAAAGTGTGGAAAATCAGGCGAAAAAAAACCACCCGATCCTGAGAATGAGTGGTTGTTTTCTGGTGTTGCGATGTCTGGTGGTGCGGGTGGCAGGAACCGTTCTCCGCATATGCATGCAGGTTTCCGGCGCTTTGGCGTAAATTTGGTGTAATCGAAATTAATTTTTCTCGCGATACGATTGTGCCCACGCGATTACCTCTTTGGCATTGTACAGGGGCTGCGCACGGCCCTTTGATGTCGGCAGGCGGATGGCCTTCGGGAATGAAGGCAGGCAGCATCATGCGGGCACATTTCGGTGCCGTGCTCGAGCGCACGTGCAATGAGCTGCGTGGAATTTCCTGCCTGGAGTTGGAAGAGGTGGCGCCGCCGCGCGAGGAGATTGTGTCGTCGCGCTCCTTCGGCTCCATGGTCATGACGGCGGCCGAGCTGGGCGAATCGATATCCACCTATGCGGCACGCACCGGCGAGAAGCTGCGCGGCCAGCGCTTCCTGTGCGGCGCCGTTCATGTTTTCGTGCAAACGAACCGGTTTCGTGAAAAAGACGAGCAATACAGCAATGGCATTACCATCCCCCTGGAGGAGCCCAGTGCCGATAATCGAATCCTGGCCTGCGCCGCGCTGCACGGCCTGGCCATAATCTTCCGCGATGGGTTCAAGTACAAGAAAGCCGGGATTATGCTGATGGATCTGCAGCGGAATACCCAGCGCCAGGGAGTCTTGTTTGATGCGGCCCTGGATCGTGCACGCTCGGTACGTGCCATGGCCGCGTTAGATGCGCTGAATGAACGGTTCAGACGAGATACTGTGCACCTTGGCTCTGCTGGCCTGGTCAGGCGCTGGGCAATGTTGTTGGAAAACCGCATACCGCGATACACCACTAGTTGGGGGGGGGGACTGCCCAAAGTATTCGCAAGATAAACCTACCTTGGTTGTCCCGCTGCGTGCAGTGCATTTCTGGCATTTCTGGACTTTTCTTCGATAGTGAAGAAAGCGTCAAAATAAAGCTCTCTAATTTCGCTAAGCTTACCTAATGTGGTTTTTGAAATTTCTAGCGAATGCATTTTATTATTATTGCTGATCGACAAGACCGAATCCGTTAATGATCCTCCAGATAGCGAGCCTTTTGACGAGCTTAATCCAATTTGGCCCCAAGAGTAAGATAATCCCCTTAGTTGATTGATCGCGTTGCTAATTGGATCGCCGATCGATACATTTTTTGCCATATCTCTATCAGTCATGTGTTTTTCTTCTGCGTGTGCAATGCCATTTCGCATAGGCTGATAGTCGGGAAAATACTCCGCAAAGGCCTTGGAGGCTTTTTTTAGCAAGGCAGCATCCATCATAGTACGCATAGTTTTGGACTCGCCTAAACTTGTGTGAATTCCTAATCTGGCACTTCCAAAATGGAAAATTGTCATTGCACAATCTTGTGCCGCGACCTTCCTCCAATGATGTAAGCGTTCTATATCTCTTAAACGCGTTCTATCTTCAATAGGGGGGCGAGCATAAACGTTGAAAAGGCGCTCAGTCACATCCTCGAACAATGCCAAGCTCGACTCAAATTCAACTATGTAGCTTGATAGGGCATGAAGTTCACTACAGATTGAATGACTGTGTCGATGTTCTTCTTCTGGCAGGGCTTCAAAATGTATGCTTGGGGCGCGATTTGCCGTAGCATAAGTTAGCATGATAATTCTCCAGTGAAGTCCGTAATGGAATGAGTGTTTGACTCAGCGGTTCGAGGTGATGTGTTGTCAAAATTACATGTTGAGAAGCGGATTCAGTAAACGAGAAAAGAGGCGTAACATTTGGCGATAATTTTTTATATTCCTCTCTATCTTCTTAGGGGGAATACGCTATTGCTTCATCAGTCTTTAATCGCTTGAAGAGTCTCAGTAGAAGGCATTCCTAATGAATTTAATCTAGTGCTACTCAAATCCTTAATTTTCGCACGTCCAAAAGCGGGCAATTTATTGAAATGTGTTGCATTCGTCGAAGGCCAAATTTGAAAAATCGGGTGGCCGTTTAGATAAGAAATAGTAGACATAAAATCTTCTTCCCAAAAATTATTGCCACAACCTAATATGTAGAAAGCTACATGACCAATGACAATAGTTGTCATGTGTGCGCGTGCAAAATTTTCATCGTGTTGCAAGATGAATTTGCGCTGTCTAGTCCAAGAGTAAGGCGTAAATTCAGCCCTGCCTAACCAGACGAATGTAGACGGGGGAGGCGTTAAATTTTCTTTGATCCATGAAAAATGTTCAGGCGGTACGGCAAAAGGCTTCGCATCGATAAGACTTCGCACTACAGCAGTCTTTGCAGCCCATAGGGCTAAAATATCTGTGGCTTGTTTTGGTAGCTCGATTTCGTTTCCTAAAATCAAGGGAAAGAGAAATTTTTCGGCGGCAATCTCAACCTTGACATTCAGCCAACCTTCATTGCATATTTTACAGACATCATTAACTGTAAAATTATATGAGGACTGCGGAATGCGCTTTTTTTTGTGTGTTGGTTCAGCGGTATTTCTATCAAAAGTAAGTTGGTCTAAGACAGTACCTGTACAACCTGGCAAAAGTTTTACGAAGGCAGCTCTTAAAACGTGTTCGCGAGTCATCTTTACCTCGGGAGCAGATTTTTTGCAAAAAACGCAAGATTTTATTTTTTTCACTTGAGGCGTGGTTGTTTGCATTTTCGCCGGCGTGCTTGAAATCTGATTAGGAACTAAGATATTATCATGCAAGAAAGGCATCGTTGCATTGTTATTCAGCAGTCTAAGCAGCCCAAAACACCTAGATTAATGACTGCATTTTCTGATTACTATTTGATTCTAAAGATTTTTTGTAGGATTCGGCGGCGATCGAACGCGCGTCTACGTCAAAGCTTTTTTGCTATTTCAGCGGCTGTCTCGTTGTAATGCACCTGCAGCTGGCGAATGTCCTTGTGGCCGACCATCCTGGCCAGCTCGAGAATATTTAACTTCTTAGCCAGCCTTGTGATGGCTTCATGCCTGGCGTCGTGAAAGGTAAGACCTTTGATGCTGGCACGAGTAACCGCTTTTCTGAAAAGGCTGTCTCGGCTTTCATCGGTCACGTTGAAGTAAGGGGAGCTGGCCGTAGGTACAGGTAGTTCGCTAAGGATTTCAAGCGCGCGCATTGAAAGTGGGACGTCGCGTTTGCTGTCGTTTTTTGTGCGAGGGAGATGCACAATCGAGTCAGTGATGCGTTCGGGCGTGAGGCGGAGAATCTCCCCAGACCGCCACCCGTTTCAATCGCAAACAAAAATGCTGCTGCTGCGACGCCAGATACATTGGTGATCTTGCCATCATAGGCAAGTGCCAGGCATATACGGTCAATCTCATCCTGGTTGATGAGGCGATCCCTCGGCGGCGGGTCCTTAGGGCGACGGACATCTGCTGTAGGGCTTTTCGAGGCCCAATTCCATTCGCGGCGCGCGGTCGTGCAAACATGTGAGATCAAGTTGAGGTCGCGATTGACCGTTGAGCCCAATACTGTTTGAAGCCGCATTTCGCGCCATTGCCCCAGGATGTCCGGGGTAATTTCCGCAACCAAATAGTCGCCCAGTTTCTTGTCGGCGACAATGTGCTTTGCGATTGCGAAAAGCCGGATAGTTTCCCATCGCGCCCCTTTCTTGTGGGCCGAGACCTCATCGCGGTACTGTTCAAATGCCTGTAGGCAGGTTTTGCCTGCGACGATGCCGGCAGCATCGCCGCAGCGCAGTTGTGCTTCCCGTTCGGCCGCTCATGCAACGGCTTCTGCCTTAGTACTGAATGTCTCTGATTTCCGGGTACCGAGCGCGGCGATTTCTGCGCGCCAGCCACCTGATTTTTTCTGAATGATGCAATGATCTCGCCACTTTGGCGTAATCAAGGCGTAAATTTGGCGTAACGCCTATCAGTTTTTATTGGGGGTAATCGGAATGATCAGGTAAGAAAAAAGCCACTAAATCCTTGATTGTATTGGATTTAATGGCTTTATCGGTACTACTTTGATGTGTTCTGTGGTGCCGGGAGCCGGAATCGAACCGGCACGCTGTTTCCAGCGCGGGATTTTGAGTCCCGTGCGTCTACCTATTCCGCCATCCCGGCAACGCGAGACGCATTATCACTGATTTGTCACAATCTGGCAAGTTTTATGCTTGGCGGGTGTTTTGCACAAGTATGGAGAGTCCTTGGAGGCGCCGATTCCAGCGCAAGAAGCGGCGTGCCGCGCCTGGCTTGCCGGCCTATCTTTCCCTTTTAAGCACTTGAAGGGGAATCAAATGTTGCAACTGGAAAACAAGGTCGCCATCATCACGTGAGCCAGCTCGGATATCGGGCATGCGGCGGCGCGTGGCGGCGGCTCGCTGATCTTTACCTCGACCTTCGTCGGCCAAACGCTGGGTATGTCCGGCATGGCGCGTATGCGGCCAGCAAGGCGGGCGTGATCGGCTTGACGAAGGCCCTGGCATCCGATGCATCGAGCTTTACCACCGGCACGGCCCTGCTGGCCGATGGCGGCGTGTCCATCGTGCGCGCATAACGATCCTGTAGCGCATGGCGGCCGTAGAAACGCCGACGGCCCGGGGATGAGCCGGGCCGTCGGTGTCTGGCAGCTTGCGCTACATCAAGCTCAGTTGTGAACCGAGTTCAGCTGGCGCGCGATGATGTCGTGGTTCAGCCAGACGACGGGCGCTTGCGGCTCCGACATGGCGTGGAACATCAGCGGGCCCGTGCCTTCCAGGACCAGCGAGCTCAGGTGGTCGGTGATCAGTTCCTTGCGGTCCTTGTGCAGCTTGGTGATGTCGTCCGAGGTACCGATCATGACGTCGGCCAGCTCTGGCGTGTTGTCCATCGGCCAGGCGGCGAAGTTGCGGAACTGCACGCTGGTGGCGTCGCCGTTGTAGGCGGCGATACGGTCGAGCAAGTCTTGCAGCGAAACGCCGTCTTCCAGCAAGCCCTGGCAGATTTTCCATTGCTCTTCGGCCCAGGCTGCGCCGCCTTCTTTTTTCAGCGCGTCGAGCAGGGGGAACAGGGACAGTTCCACGCCGACGAAAATGTCGGACGAATTCGTGCGGATTTCCGGGCAATTGAAGACGGTCGCCTTGATGCCTTTTTCCCACGCGGCCTTGGCCACGTTTTCCAGGCGCATCTTGGCCAGGCCTTGCGTGTAGTTGCTGTACGTTTGCCACTGGTACTTGCCGTCGATCAAGATCTCCGTGCCGTGGTAGCCGTAGGCGCTGTAGCGCACCTGGCCGCCTGCTTGCTCGATGCGGGCGCGGATGGCGGCGCTGCCGTCGATCAGGTGTTGCAGCGTATTGGCCGTGACTTCGTCGAAGTTCATCAGGATCAGCTTGCCCAGGTCGCTGTCGAGCAGGGCGCGCGAGGACATGAAGCGCTCGCCGCGGCCTTTGTAGATGCGGTTGGCAATCGCCAGGAAGACTTTGACTTTCGGAATGCCGCCGGCCATGGTGTGGGCGAAATACACATTGCTGCCGTCAGGAATCAGGCTGTCCAGCTCGGCCATGGCTTTCGCCACGGAAGCGCTGAAGCGGGCGATGCCGGCTTCGCGGCAGCGTTCGATCTGTGCCCAGTCCAGCTTGTCTTCTTGCCAGCTTTTCAGGGTCATGTCGGCCAGCAGGGCCGTCGGGGTCGGCTCGCCGGCAGGCGCGTCCAGGTCGAAACCGGCCATCAGCGGCACATTGATGATGCGGCCGCCCAGGTTGGCTTCGGCTTCGGCCAGCTCTTCCGCGTTCAGCGGGCGCAGCGCCATGTTTTCATCGCGGCGGCCAACCGTCATGCCGACGATATTCATGCCCGCCTTGCGTGCTTCGTCCAGCAAGCCATTCACATAGCCGCGGCCGAACAGCTCGCCGAACAGCACAAAGGTGTCGCCCTTGCGGAAGATATTTTTTTGCGGGATGTCTCTTAAGGACGTGATCTCGGTCATGGTATCAATTCATTCAAAAATTAGCGGGGCAGACGGCTAAACGCGCTGCCCGCTGGTTCAACATAGTGTGAAATTATGCGCCATTTCAGCGTGGAAAATCCTGTTGCGAACGATTCTCGTCTGGAATGGCATCTTCTTCTTCGTGCAGCTCTTATTCTTTCGCCATGGCGTATTTTACGCTGCCGCGGCGCACAGCGCCTGTTGGGCAGGGGCAGATAAGCCCGGCAGGCGCCGATATTACCTCAGCTTTGTCATGCTGGTCAGTAAAATTGATCTAAAACAAATCCTGCTGGCCGGACACGAGGCGCGAAAAATCATCGCCCAGGAAGGGCAATATCGCGTCGGCCACCGGCTGCAGCTGGCGCGTCAGGTAATGGTGGTAGTCGATGGGCGAGCGCTGCGTTTCCAGCGGTTCCGGCCCGGCCACCGTGATGACATAGCTGATCCAGCCGCCGTTCTGGTACTGCAGCGGCCGGCCCTGCGCCAGGTTGTAGGCGTCGGCCGTGCGCGCCGCGCGCACGTGGGGCGGCACGTTGCGCTGGTAATCGTCGAGCGGGCGGCGCAGGCGCTTGCGGTAGACCAATAAAGCATCGAATTCGCCGCGCACCGTGCGCGCCACGTAGTCGCGCACATAGTCCTGGTAGGCGTCGCGCTGGAAGATGCGCAGGTACAAGGCTTGCTGGAATTGCTGCGCCAGCGGCGTCCAGTCGCTGCGCACCGTTTCCAGGCCCTTGTAGACCATCTGCTCGCTGCCGTCGGGCTTGCCCACCAGGCCCGCGTAGCGCTTCTTGCTGCCTTCCTCCGAGCCGCGGATGGTGGGCATCAGGAAACGCCGGTAATGCGTCTCGAATTCCAGTTCCAGCGCATTTTCCAGGCCGAATTCCTCGCGCAGATGCTGGTCCCACCAGGCGTTCACATGCGTCACGAGGGCGCGGCCGATCTTGCCCGCCTCTTCATCCGTATGTGCCGTTTTCAGCCACACGAAGGTGGAATCCGTGTCGCCGTAGATGACTTGATATCCTTGCTCGGTGATCAGTTCGCGCGTGCGGTGCATGATGTCGTGGCCGCGCAGGGTGATCGACGAAGCGAGGCGCGGGTCGAAAAAGCGGCAGCCGCTGGAGCCCAGCACGCCGTAAAACGCGTTCATGATGATTTTCAAGGCTTGCGACAGCGGCGCGTTGCGCTCGCGCTTGGCTATCTCGCGGCCCTGCCACACCTGTTTCACGATGGCGGGCAGGCAATGTTTCACACGCGAAAACTGCGCGCCCCGGTAGCCGGGCACGATGTCGGCTTCATCGCCGCTGGTGCCCACCACCAGGCCGACGGGGTCGATGAGGAAGGTGCGGATGATGGACGGGTACAGGCTTTTGTAGTCGAGCACGAGCACGGAATCGTACAGGCCCGACTGCGAATCCATGACGAAGCCGCCGGGGCTGTTTTCGCCGGACACATCGCCCAGGTTGGGCGCCACGTAACCCTGCCGGTGCATCAGCGGCAAGTACAAATGTTCGAAGGCGGCCACGGAGCCGCCGCTGCGGTCGGCCGCCAGGCCCGTCACGCTGGCCCGTTCCAGCAAGAAGGTCAGCAGCTCGGTCTTGGCGAAGATGCGCGTGACCAGCTCGCAATCCTTGAGGTTGTAGCGGGCTAGCGCCGGCTTGTCTTCGCGGAAACGCCGGTCGATCTCGGCCATGCGCTGGTAGGGATTGTCGATGGACTTGCCTTCGCCCAACAAGGTCTGCGCCACGTTTTCCAGGCTGAACGAGGAGAAATTCCACGTCGCCGATTTCAATGCTTCGATGCCGTCGATGATCAGCCGGCCCGCGGCGGCCGCAAAGTAATGCTCCTGCTTGCCGCCATGTTCGCGCCATTCCATCACGGCGCCGCCCCGTCCCAGCTTCAACGGGACTTGATAACGCTCAGCATGTTGCTTGAGCACGCGCAAGTCGAACTGCACCAGGTTCCAGCCGATGATGGCGTCCGGATCGTGGCGCTCCATCCACGTATTCAGGCGGTCGAGGATCTGTGCGCGCGAGTCGCAGTATTCGAGGTCGAAGTCGCGTTCCCCGTCGACGCCGTTTGGCGGGCCCAGCATGTAGACCTGGCGCTGGCCGCAGCCCTCCAGGGCCAGCGAATACAGCTCGCCATGGGCCGTCGTCTCGATATCGAGCGATACCAGTTTTAATGCGGGACGGTAGCCGGGCGCCGGTTTCAGCTGCACTTCCTGCAGTGTTTCTCCGCTGAATGTCACCGGCGCCGTAATAAAACGCTCCATCAGATAGCGCTCGGGCGGGCGGATGTCGGCTTCATACACGTCGATGCCGTGCGCGCGCAGCTGCTTTTCCAGCTTCAGCAAATGCCGGTATTGCTTGCAGTACAGTCCCAGCACGGGGCGATGGTGGAAATCGCACAGCGACAGGGGACGCAGTTCCGCGTGGCGCTCGCCGCGCAGCAGCTGTTGCGCCTGTTCCTGTTGCTCCATGGGAAGGAAGGCGACGGCCGTCTGCACGGGCAGGCGCACGTGGCGGGGCCCGGCATCCGTTGCCAGCCAGAAATCGACCTCCGTGCCGGCGGGCGTGTCGCGCCAGTGGCGGGTCAGGATGAAGCCCTGTTCGGGCGGGTGCTGCGTGTTGCCTGTCATGGTGCCGTGAATGTCGGGTGTGCTGGCCTGCACATTACAGCAAGCCGGTGCAGTACGGGGGCGGTTGCGGCTATAATTTTTGTAGTCGATGACCATAAGAAGAGCGCGTCGCGCCATTACCCTGGAGACAGCATGCAAGCAATGAGTTATGTACACGGCGCCCACGAGACGCCGTTGATCGGCGAAACGATAGGCGCTTACCTCGATGGTATCGCCGCCCGCTACGGCCAGCACGACGCCCTGATCGTGGCGCACCAGAACGTGCGCTGGACGTATCTGGAATTCCAGCAGCGCGTGCACCGCCTGGCCGCCGGCTTGCTGAAGCTGGGCTTGCAGCCGGGCGACCGGGTCGGCATCTGGTCGCAGAACTGCGCCGAATGGGTGCTGACGCAGTTTGCCACGGCGAAAGCCGGCTTGATCATGGTCAACATCAACCCCGCCTACCGGCGTTCGGAACTCGAATACGTGCTCGACAAGGTGCAGTGCAGCGCGCTGATCCTGTCGCCCAGCTTCAAGTCCAGCGATTACCTGGCCATCGTGCAAGATGTGGTGCCGGAAATCGCCCGTTCGCGCGCCGGCGCCCTGCAGTCGCCGCGCTTGCCGCAATTGCGCCACGTCATCCGCCTGGGCGCGGCCGCCACCACCGGCATGCACAGCTTCGACGCCTTGATGGACGGCATTACCGACGGCGACCTGGCGCACCTGGAAGAAGTGAGCGCGACCTTGCAGTTTGACGACGCCGTCAACATTCAGTTCACGTCCGGCACCACGGGCGCGCCGAAGGGCGCCACCTTGACGCACCACAATATCCTGAACAACGGTTTCTTCATCGGCGAAGCCATGCGCCTGACGCAACAGGACCGCTTGTGCATTCCCGTGCCCCTGTACCACTGCTTCGGCATGGTGCTGGGCAACCTGGCCTGCGTCACGCATGGCGCAGCCATGGTGTTTCCCGGCGAAGGTTTCGACCCGAAAGCCGTGCTGGAAACCGTGCAGGCCGAACGCTGCACTGGGCTGCACGGCGTGCCGACCATGTTCATCGCTATCCTCGACCATCCTGATTTCAAGCAATACGATCTGTCGAATTTGCGCACCGGTATCATGGCCGGTTCGCCCTGCCCGATGGAAGTCATGACGCGGGTCATCGAGCTGATGCACATGGCGGAAATTACGATTGCGTATGGCATGACGGAAACGTCGCCCGTCAGTTTCCAGACGGCGATCGAGGATCCGCGCGAAATGCGCGTGTCGTCCATCGGCAGGGTCCATCCGCACCTGGAAGTGAAAATCGTCGATGCGGAGGGGCGCATCGTGCCGCGCGGCGAAAAGGGTGAATTGCTCACGCGCGGCTATTCCGTGATGCAGGGTTACTGGGGCGATCCAGAAAAAACCAGCGAGGCCATCGATGCGGCGCGCTGGATGCACACGGGCGACCTGGCCGTGATCGACGCCAACGGCTTTTGCAGCATCGTCGGCCGCTCGAAAGATATGGTCATCCGCGGCGGCGAAAACATCTATCCGCGCGAAGTCGAGGAATTCCTGTACCGCCACCCGAGCGTGCTCGACGTGCAATGCGTGGGCGTGCCGGATGCCAAGTACGGTGAAGAGTTATGCGCCTGCATCATCTTGCGTCCGGGCACGCAGGCCACCAGCGACGACATCCGCGCCTTTTGCGATGGGCAGATCGCCTATTACAAGATTCCCCGCTACGTGCGTTTCGTCGAGGAATTCCCCATGACGGTGACGGGCAAGATCCAGAAATACCTGTTGCGCAAGCAGGTGGCGACGGATCTGGGGCTGAGCGGGGACTAAGTCTTTCGCCAGCGCATAAAAAAACACCGGGACGCTCGCGCGGCCCGGTGTTTTTTATGGATTCAGCGTAAAGCTCAGGCCATCGCGGCTTGCGGTGCGCGCGCTGGCGTGCGGCGGCGCACGAAGGCCAGCAAGCCCAGGCCGGCCAGCAGCATGGCGTAGGTGCCTGGTTCCGGCACGGCCGAGACGTTCACCGTGTTGAAGCCGGCGCCGTTCATCGAGACGTGGCCATAATTGATCGAGCTGACCGAATTGGCGACCAGGGTGCCGTTCATGCTGCCCGAACCGGAAAACGCGGCGTTCGGCGCCAGGATGCTGCCGTTGATGCCAACGTTGTTCAGGCTGGTGGTGGTGGCATTGGCGAAGTTCAGCAGCGTGCGGTCGGCGAAGCTGCCGAAATTGTCGAAGCCGCCGCTCATGGTGATGTTGGTGGCGGTGCCGTTGATGATGATGCTGGCCGTGCTTTTCAGCGACGAGACGTCCAGGCTCAGGTTATGCAGGTCGTTTGCATTGATCGTGAAGACGTTGACGTCGGCGTTGATGTCGCCTACCAGCTTGAAGCCGCCGTATTGCGAAATCACGGTGCCGTTCGATTGCAGCTTGGCCACATCGCCCGACAGGGTCGTCAGTTGCTGCTGGGCAGCTGCGAAGTCCAGGGTGGAAGCATTGCCCTTGCTGAAGGTGCCCGTTGGGTACCACGATGGCGCCGTCACGGTGCCGTTGGCATTGCTCACGCCATATACGCCCGTACCGTTGATGCTGCCGCCGCCGATGTTCAGGTTGTTACCGGCGACCAGCGTGTTGGCGGCGCTGCCCGGCTTCTTGTTCGTGCCGACGCTGTAGCCTTCCAGATAGATATTGCCGCCGGCGGCCAGGCTGCCGCTGACGCTGGTAAAGCCGCTGGCGTTGCTGCTGCCGATGTTGCCGAAGATGAAGGCCGAGTAGCCGTTGGCGACGCCGAGGTCAATCACGGTGGCCTGGGCCGAGGCGCTGAAGGAGAAGGCAAACAGGGCGGCGCTGATGAGCGGCAAGGTACGTGTGGCAAATTTTTTCATGGACAGCCTTATGGTGAATTGGGGGACGAATAGGGCGGGAAAGCAAGACACCGCCATCGCGCAAGCCATCATTATAATATAAAAAGCAATTCTAGTTCAATTTAGGTAATTAACTATATTTAAAAGCAACACTTTTGCTGTCGGCAGTGATTGGCTTGCGGACATAAAAAAACCGGGCCAGGCCCGGTTTTTTCTGCTTACCTGACGCGCTGGTACAGGCGGAAGCGTTCCACGTCATCCGTGGGGCGGCGCCCTTCCCACAGCTTGATCCAGTCCGCGCCGTGGTGCTCGGGCAATTGTTCCTTGCTGTCAGGAACCTTGATGCTGTCTTGCAACAGGAACACATCGCATTCCTGCTGCCCCACGCTGGCAAACGGCAAGTGGCCGAAGTAGGCGAACGAGGCGCGCTGGGCAGCGCCGACGTTGCTGTTGATGCACTTGCTGCCCGGCGGCAGGTGGATGGAAATCTGGTGCGCCACGCTGGCGTAGCTCTTGCTGTAGTTCAGCGGCGGCAGGAACAGGGTCATGATCAGCACCCAGATCAGGATCAGGCCGCCGGACGACAGCACCACGGCGCGCCACAGCACGGCCGGCTGGCGCGAGATGCGCCAGTGCACCAGCGCCACCCAGCCCGCGCTGACGCAGGCGGCCACGAAAAAGGCCAGCAAGTCCAGCTCGGGCTTGAAGCCTGGCATCAGTTTCAGGGCGTTATGCGCCAGTTTTGGCGGCCAGCCGGTCAGGATGGCGAACCAGAACAGCCACAGCGCGAGGGCGCAGATGGTCAGCACCATCACGGAGAACCAGTCGATGGCGTTGATGGCGCCCCGCTTCATGGTCAGCAAGCCAAACGCGGCCATGACGGCCAACGGCGGCAGCAGGGGCAGCAACTGGCTCGGGTCGGGATCGGGATGGCACAGGCCCAATATTGCCAGCATTGCAACAAAAGTCAGCGGCACGACGATGTGCAGCACGTGGTGCTGGCGGCGCCAGGCGTACACGGCCCAGGCGGCGAAAGGCCATGCAGGCCAGAAGAACCAGATGCCGACACGCAGGAAATACTGCACGCTTTTCAGGCTCGGAGCGCTGAACTGGCGGCAATTCCACTCCATCCAGGCGTGCAGCGGCGAATGGCCGTACGGCAGCAGCCATTCGCCCGGCAGCAGCCAGACGAGGGTCAGCGCGATGCCGATCAGGATGGCCAGCGCCAGGTGGCGTATGCTGCGCAGCAACGGCAGGCGCAGGAAGATAGTGCACAGCAGCAAGGCGATGCTCAGCGCCGCCGGCGTGATCCAGCCGCGCGCCAGGGTCAGGCCGCCCATCGCCAGGCCCAGCAGGGCCGCATTGCGCACGGACGGGCCTTCCATGTAGCGCACGGCGCGGTACAGCAAATAGGCCATCAGGGACACGTACAGCGCTTCGGCCGTGATGTCGTGGCTGTGCTGCAGCAGGCCCAGGCAACCCAGGTAGATGAGCACGGCGGCATCGGCCAGGGTGCGGCCGAAGTCGTCCGGCTCGGGCTGGCCGCCGAAGGCCAGGCGCAGCGGCTGGGCATCGCTGCGGCGTCCCAGGTTGAAGGCGGTGTACCAGACGGACAGGGTGCTGACGACGAAGATGCCGATGGTCGACATACGCGCGCCAAAGACGTCGCCGTCGATCCAGCCGAACAGCTTGATGAAAATGGCGCCCAGCCAGAAGGCCAGCGGACCTTCATCGGGCAGCGACAGGCCGGCCACGTTGGGCCACAGCCAGTCGTTCAGGCCGCCATGCGCCATGGTCCACATGATGCCGAAACTGGCGGCATCATCGTTCTTCCACGGTTCGCGGCCAATCAGGCCAGGCAGGATGTACAGCAGGCCGAGCGCAAACAAGGCCCATCGTGGCAGCGCGAGTGTGGCGGCGGCGGGAAGGCGGACTGGCTTCATCGATAATCGGTATCAGAATAGTGGCAAGACGCGACGAATGGCGTCGGGTATGCGCGAGTATAAAGTAAAGCGGCCAAAGACAAAAAAGGCAGCCGTAGCTGCCTTTTCTCTGGTAGCCGAAGCTGCCCTTTTTTGCCGCAATGCGGCAAAAATTAGCCTGCTGCGACTGCGGTTTTCGAACCAACCGAACCGAACTTCTGACGGAACTTCTCGACGCGACCGGCGGTATCGACGATTTTGTGCTTGCCCGTGAAGAATGGGTGCGATTCAGCCGAAACCTCGATCTTCACCAGTGGGTATTCTTTACCGTCGTGGGTGATTTTTTCGCGGGTTTGGATGGTCGAGCGGGTAACGAATTTGAAATCGCACGACAGATCGTGGAAAACAACTTCGCGGTATTCTGGATGGGTATCGACTTTCATGGTCTTCTCTCTAGTTTGGTAGCCAAACAGCACTTCGTCGGTCGTCCAGCTTCTTGACCCGATTGCCGATCACTTGCCAGGGTTTAAAATAATGCAACCGTCGATTATATAGCGCTTTCCGGCGGACGGCAATAAAAAAGCCACTCGATGAGCGGCTTGGGCCGGTAGTGCACGGAAATGTACCACCGAGGGGAGGGAAACCGTAGCGAGCAGGCCCGATATACGGCCGAGTAGCGCAGCTGTACGAAGGTACAGCGAGCAACACAGGCCGTAGAGCGGGACGCGCAGTAGGTTTACCCCCCTCGGCGCATCATGTCGAAGAATTCTGCGTTGTTTTTCGTCGCTTTCATCTTGTCCAGAATGAACTCCATCGCCTCGATCTCGTCCATCGAGTACAGCAACTTGCGCAAAATCCAGATTTTTTGCAGTTCGTTCGGCTTGATCAGCAATTCTTCGCGGCGGGTACCCGATTTGTTCAGGTTAATTGCCGGATAGACACGTTTTTCAGCCAAACGGCGTTCCAGATGCACTTCCATGTTGCCGGTACCCTTGAATTCTTCAAAGATCACGTCATCCATGCGCGAACCCGTTTCGATCAGCGCCGTGGCGATGATGGTCAGCGAGCCGCCTTCTTCGATATTGCGCGCGGCGCCGAAGAAGCGTTTTGGACGTTGCAGCGCATTCGCGTCGACACCACCGGTCAGGACTTTGCCCGAGGCAGGGATCACGGTGTTGTAGGCGCGTGCCAGGCGGGTGATCGAGTCCAGCAGGATCACGACGTCTTTTTTCATTTCGACCAGGCGCTTGGCTTTTTCCAGCACCATCTCGGCCACTTGCACGTGGCGCGTGGCCGGCTCGTCGAAGGTCGAGGCGACGACTTCGCCGCGTACCGAACGTTGCATTTCGGTAACTTCTTCCGGACGTTCGTCGATCAGCAGCACGATCAGGGTGATGTCCGGGTGGTTGGCCGTGATCGCATGGGCGATGTGCTGCAGGATCACGGATTTACCGGATTTCGGCGACGCCACCAGCAAGCCGCGCTGGCCTTTGCCGATCGGGGCGATCAGGTCGATGATGCGGCCGGTGATGTTTTCCTGGCCATTCATTTCACGTTCCAGGCGCAGCGGCTCGTTCGGGTGCAGCGGCGTCAGGTTTTCAAACAGGATGCGGTGTTTCGACATCTCCGGCGATTCGCCGTTGACCTTGTCGACTTTGACCAATGCGAAATAGCGTTCGCCATCTTTCGGGGTCCGTACCTCGCCTTCGATCGAATCGCCGGTGTGCAGATTGAAGCGGCGGATTTGCGAAGGGGAGATGTAAATGTCGTCGGTGGACGCCATGTAGCTGGCGTCGGGCGAGCGCAGGAAGCCGAAGCCGTCAGGCAGCACTTCCAGGGCGCCGTCGCCAAAAATCTGTTCGCCGGACTTGGCGCGTTTTTTCAGGATAGCGAACATCAGCTCCTGTTTGCGCAAGCGGGCTGCGTTGTCAATGTCAAGACCGATCGCCATCTCAAGCAGGGCGGATACGTGTAGGGCCTTTAGTTCGGATAAATGCATATGTGTTGAGTGTCCCGAGACGGGATGTAAAGGTAGGGGAGGGGACTGCGTGGCGTTGATTAATTATTGGGGAAGGCTGTGCACGAATGAGGGCAAAGCCGCTTCCCGGTCGTTCCAGTCAGGCGGCGCTGCGGGCGCAGCGCTGCCCATCATACATTAAATGTTGCTGTCGACGAAAGCGGTCAACTGGCCCTTGGCCATGGCGCCCACTTTTTGAGCAGCTGCAACACCATCCTTGAACAGGATCAGGGTCGGGATGCCGCGGATGCCGAACTTGGCAGGTACTGCCTGGTTCGCGTCCACGTCCATCTTGGCGATCTGGATGCGGCCGGCGTATTCCTTGGCTACTTCTTCCAGGATCGGGGCGATGGCCTTGCAGGGACCGCACCATTCTGCCCAGAAGTCGACCAGGACTGGCAAATCGGATTTCAGGACGTCTGCTTCAAAAGATGCATCGCTAATGTGTTTGATATTTTCGCTCATATTTTCCTCAAATGAGGGTGGGATCAATAATGCCTGGAATTAACCATACGCTGGTTCGCCATCCATGCTTCCTGGAATGCAGTTAGAAGATGGGGACAATGGGCACGACTTCAATGTCTTGGAAGGTGCGACCAGAGGTATGCAGGCGGGGATGGCTGAAATAATAACCCATTTTTTCAAAGCGTGGCGATTATTGCAGAAAAACTTGAGGCATATCGTCCCCATGCGTGCCGGCAGGGCGGCAAAGCCGCATGCCTGCTGGCCTGCAGCGCCGTATCCTCCCTCCCGGCCGGCCTGCGCGCTCAGGCTTGCACGCTGGCCAGCCGCGCCGAGTGCTGCAGTTGCAAGTTCACCATCAGCTGCAATTCCGCGCTTTCCATCGGCTTGCGGAAAGTGCCCAGGATATGCAGGCCGTTGGCCATGGCCAGGCGCTCGGCCGCCAGGCGCACGGCCGAATGCAGGCCCGACAGCAGGACCACGCCGCCGCGGAAGCCGTTTTCCGCCGCCATGCGCAAAAATTCGATGCCGTCGATGTCGGGCATCGACAGGTCGCAGATCAGCAGGTCGGGCTGGTGCTGCTTCAGGGTGGCCAGCGCCTGTTCGCTGTGCGACTCGCAGCGGATATCGAACTGGCCCATTTGCTCGAGCATGTCGCTGAGCACGTCGAGCATGAAAACGTCGTCGTCCAGCAGCAGCACGCGCAATGGCGCCAGGCCTGCTTCGTTGTGTTCCCGGCTTGCTTGGTTTGATACAGTGTTCATCGTCATGTCTTTCTGTTGATATGCATCGTTGTCGATGCCGATACCTTGCCGCAATCCAATTTGGCGGTAGCTAATCGTCATTGGCAAAGCTGGTGTTATTCATGATTTGTTCGGTAATCTGTTCCAGCAGGGGCCACAGGCGCGTGACGATGCGCCGTGCCCGCTCCGCCTCGTCGGCCGGTTCGCCCGGCGCCAGGGTTTCCAGGTTGTGGCACAGCTCGGCCAGCCCCAGGGCGCCCACGGTGCGCGCCGACGACTTGATGCGGTGACCCAGTTCGCGCACCTGGTGCACGTCGCCGCGCGCCAGGGCCGCATCGATGTCGCCGAAGCCATCCTGCGTGGTCTGCAGGAATTTGAAGGCGAATTTGCGCACCTTTTCCGGGTTGTAGCCCAGCAACTTGGCCAGGATGGACAAGTCGATCACTTGCGGGTCGCCCGCCAGGGTGGTCTTGAAGGCGGGCGCGGCGCGGCTGCGCGCCGGCGGCGGCGGTGTTTCGTGCGCCGGCAGCCAGCTGGCGATGGTCTGGTACATCATGGCTGGCTGGATGGGCTTGGAAATGAAATCGTCCATGCCCGCCTCCAGGCAGCGCACGCGGTCTTCGCTGGTGGCCGTGGCCGTCATGGCCAGCACGCGCAGGTGCGCCAGTTGCGGGTCGGCGCGGATGAGGCGCGTCGCCTGCAAGCCATCCATCAGCGGCATCTGCACGTCCATCAGCACGCAGTCGAACTGGGTCTGGCGCAGCAGGTCGAGCGCTTCCTCGCCATTGTTGGCTAGGCAGACGGAGGCGCCCGCTTCCTCCAGCAATTCCAGCGCCACTTGCTGGTTGAACGTATTGTCTTCCACCAGCAGGATGCGTGCATGCTTGAGCGTGCGCATCACCAGGGCCGCGTCGGCGCTGGCGCGCATGGCGGCCGCCGTCTGCACCATGCTGTCGAGCATGGCGGGCGCGGCCTGGTCGGAAATGCCCAGGTTGGCCGTGAACCAGAAGGTGCTGCCGGCGCCGGGACGGCTGTCGACGCCCACGTCGCCGCCCATCAGCTGCGCCAGCTGCTTGCAGATGGCCAGGCCCAGGCCCGTGCCGCCATATTCGCGCGTGGTGGAGGTGTCGGCTTGCTGGAAGGACTGGAAGAGTTTACTCATTTCATCCTGCGACAGGCCGATGCCGTGGTCGCACACTTCAAAGCGCACGAGGCAGTGTTTCGCGTCCGCCACCACCCGGCGCACTTTTACGGTAATACTGCCCTGTTCGCTGAACTTGATGGCGTTATTGGCGTAGTTGATCAGCACTTGCCCCAGGCGCAGCGGGTCGCCCACGAGCACGGCGGGCAATTGCGGGTCGATTTCGAACAGCAGTTCCAGGTTCTTGCCGGCGGCGCGCGGCGCCACCACCGTCATCAGGGTTTGCACGACATGGTCGAAACTGAAGTTGACATGCTCGATTTCCAGCTTGCCCGCCTCGATTTTCGAGATGTCGAGGATATCGTCGATGATGCCCAGCAAGTGCTCGCCGGCAAAGCGGATTTTTTCCAGGTAGTCGCGCTGGCGCGGTTCCAGGTCCGTTTTGAGGGCCAGGTAGGCCATGCCGATCACGCCATTCATCGGCGTGCGGATTTCATGGCTCATGTTGGCCAGGAATTGTCCCTTCGCCAGGCTCGCTTCTTCGGCCACCTGCTTGGCTTGATCGAGCTGTTCCGTACGCTGTGCCACGCGCTCTTCCAGATGTTCATTGAGCTCGCGCAAGGCGCTCTCGCTGCGCTTGTGATACGTGATGTCCGTCAGGCTGGCCACCACCATGCCCACCTTGCCGTACTCATCGCGGATCGCTTCCGTATTCACGGATAGCCACGACAGGCTGCCGTCGGGCTGCTGCACGCCCATCAGCACGTCGCGCATGGCTTCGCCCGTCGACAGGGTGATGTGCACGGGATGGCTGCGCTGGTCGAAGGCGGAGCCGTCTTCGCGGATGGCTTGCCACAGGCTGTTGCCGGCCGGACTGGCCGCCAGCATGCGTTCGGCGGCGGCATTGCTTTCCAATATGTGGCCGTGGCTGTCCTGCACCACCAGGCCATTCGTCACGGCGCCGAATACGGACGCCATGCGCTGGCTCGAGTTCGACAGGGCGATCGACGCCTGGCGCCGTTCCGTGATGTCGGTGATCATCGCCAGCGTGCCGCCCGGCTCGCCGTTGTCCGACTGGATGCTGGTGCTCGACAGCAAGCCCCATAGGCTGGACTGGTCCTTGCGGAAGAAGCGGAAATCGACCTGGTCCGGCTGGCTGGCGAAGCTGCCGTGGCTGGCCAGGCGGCGCTGCATCAGCAACTGGCTATCGCGGTCCATGAAGTCGAGCAGGGGACGGCCCAGCATTTCCTGCACCGTGTAGCCCAGCATGTGCGCCATCTTCGGGTTGACGAACGTGGTCTTGCCGTTCGCATCCGTCATCCAGATGCCTTCGGCGGCCGTCTGCACGATCAGGCGGTAGCGTTCCGAACTGGCGTGCAGCGCTTCTTCGGCGCGTTGCCGTTGCGTCATGTCGCGCAGCGAGACGATGGAAAATACCTGGCCGGCCATGCGCAGCGGCGACAGGCTGACCTTGGCGGGGAAGTGCGTGCCGTCGCGGCGGCGCGCCATCATCACCCGGCCTGGCAGGCTGTGCCGCCCTTGCGGGTCGCCCGCGGAGTGGCTGGACGTGCTTTCCGGCACCAATTGCTCCAGTGACATACCCGTCAATTCGGCCAGCGGATAGCCGAAGCAGCGCGCGCCGATCTGGTTGGCGTAATGCACCTTGCCCTCGACGTCGGCCACCAGCATGGCTTCGGGCGCCGCTTCCAGCATCGAGCGCATGCGCGATTGCTCATCCTGCTTGCGCTCGCTGATATCGCAGACGATGCCGCTGGCCTGCGTGGCGGCGCCGTTCGAGGCGCGCGACAGGACGGCGCCGCGCGCCAGCAGCCAGCGCCAGTGGCCGTCGCTGTGGCGCAAACGGAATTCGCAATTGAAGGTGCCGGGCGCCTGGCCATCCAGGTGCTGGCGGAAAGCAAGGCTCAGGCGCGCGCGGTCATCCCGGTGGACTTCGGCCAGCCAGTCGGCCAGCGCATGCTCGAGTTTGGCATTCTTGTCGCCCAGGACATCCTGGTACTGGGGCGCGAACTGCAGCCGGTCGGACTGGGGCCGCCAGGTCCAGCCGGCCATGGTGGCGCCGCGCAAGGCTTGCACGGCATCCTGTTCGGCCTGGGCTTGCGCCGGTTGGGGCTGGCGGTGCAACTGCTGGCGCAGGCGCCAGGCTTGCCAGCAAGCCAGTCCCGCCAGGGCGGTGGCGCTGGCAGCCGCATACGGCCACAGCAATGCCGGCGCCATGACGGCTGCCGCCGCCTGCGCCGGCAGCGAAAGTGTCATGCCTGCCGCCAGCATCGTACGAGCGAGCCGGCGCAGCGCAGGGCGCCGTGGGCGTGGTGCGCCGAAACTCGTGTGGCTGCAATACGACAAATGCATCCCTTTCTGGGGCGTGATTGGACTAGGCTGGCAGTACATGAGGCGCGCTCAAATAAACGCCTGCGGCGCTTTCTGGCGGCAACTATAGCATCGAATATTTACTCGGAGTATTTAAGTTCAGAAACGGCCAAAACGGGATTTTTTTTGCCCCGAAATGGCCGTTTTTTTCGCGATTTGGTGAGAATTCGTGAGAAAGTTGGCGCGAATTCGTGCTACTCAATCGAGGCGATAGCCTCAGCTAAAGCTGCCGGCGAATTGATAGCGGTGTCCGGGATGCCACATGGTGGCGATCGAGGCGATCTTGCCGCCCGAACGCGTCTGGCGGCGCAGCACCAGGCACGGCTGTTTGGTGTCGATGGCCAGCATTTCGGCGATGTCGCGCGGCGCCGACAGCGCTTCGATGCTGTAGGTGGCGCCTTGCAGGGGCGCGGCGGCCATCAGGTATTCGTTTGGTGTGATGCTGGAAAAATCCTGCGTCATGTAATCGGGCGCGCACTCGGGATTGACCCAGCGGTCTTCCACCTGGATCGGCACGCCGTTTTCAAAATGCACGATCAGCGAATGAAACAGCGGGTGTTCCGGCGGCAGGCCGAATTGCTTGGCCAGCAAGTCGGACGCCCTGGTGCGTTCCAGCAATTGCAAGCTGCTGCGGTGGATATGTCCGCGTGCCCGCACTTCATCGGCGATACTCTTGATTTCCAACAAGGTCGCCTGATATTTTTGCTGTGCCACATAGGTGCCGGAACCCTGGCGCCGCGTCAGCACCTGCTCGCTGGTCAGTTCGCGCACGGCGCGGTTGACCGTCATGCGCGAGACGCCGAATTGTTTGACCAAGGCTTGCTCGGAGGGAATCACGTCGCCTTCCTTCCAGCGTCCGGCGGCGATGCCGGCCAGCAGAAAATCCTTGATGCGCTGGAAAATGGGCGTATTTTCTTGTGTATTGTGGTCGTCCAATGCGATTTCTCCGGGGCACGGGCAGGGCGCGCCGCCGGCTGGAGGCGCGATGGCCGATTTTAGCACCGAGCAAGGCAGGCGCCGCCAGCCTTTTTTGAATTCAAAAGCAAGCGCCGGAGTGTGGTGCGCCCAGGCGCTGGCTATGCTGGAGACTTGCCAATCACAAGCACGGAGTCCGACATGCCTCACTCATACCTGACCGACGACGAGCGCTGGGACGCCCTGCAGCGCCGCGCCGCCGACGCCGACGGCGTCTTTTACTATTCTGTGCGCACGACGGGCGTGTATTGCCGGCCATCCTGCGCGGCGCGCCCCGCCTTGCGCCGCAACGTGGCCTTCCACGCCAGTTGCGAGCAGGCGGAGGCGGCCGGTTTTCGTCCCTGCCTGCGCTGCAAGCCCAACCTGCCGCCGCTGGCCCAGCGCCAGGCGGCCATCGTGGCCGATATCTGCCGTTTGATCGACGCCAGCGACGAGCTGCCCGACCTGGACAGCCTGGCACAGGCCGCCGGCCTGAGCCGCTTTCACTTTCACCGCGTCTTCAAGGCGCACACGGGCATCACGCCGAAAGCGTATGCGGCGGCGCGGCGCGGCGAGCGCCTGAAGGCCGGCTTGCAGGGGGCGGGCAACGTCACCGAGACCCTGTACGCGGCCGGTTTCAATTCCAGCGGCCGCCTGTATGCCGCCACGCCGGGCTTGCTGGGCATGACGCCGGGCGCGTTTCGCGCCGGCGGCAGCGGCGCCGTGATCCGCTTTGCCATCGGCGCCTGCTCGCTGGGCGCCATCCTCGTGGCCAGCACGGACAAGGGCATTTGCGCGATTTTGATCGATGACGACCCGGACGTGCTGCTGCGCGACTTGCAGGACCGCTTTCCGCAAGCCGAGCTGCGCGGCGCGGAAGCCGACTATGAACAGACGGTGGCGCAAGTCGTCGGCCTGGTCGAGGCGCCGGGCCTGGGACTGGACTTGCCGCTCGACGTGCGCGGCACCGTGTTCCAGCAGCGCGTGTGGCAAGCCTTGCGCGAGATTCCCGCCGGCAGCACGGTCAGCTATGCCGAGCTGGCGCGGCGCATCGGCGCCCCGAAAGGCGCGCGGGCCGTGGCGGGCGCCTGTGCCGCCAATGCGCTGGCCGTCGCCATCCCCTGCCACCGCGTGGTGCGCAACGATGGTGCGCTGTCCGGCTACCGCTGGGGCGTGGAGCGCAAGCAGGCGCTGCTGGAACGCGAGGGCGAACGGTGAGGGCGCTGGACTGGCGCCAGATCGAAGATGATCTGAATCAATACGGCTGCGCCGTCGTGCCGGGCTTGCTGAATCCCGCGCAATGCGCTGCGCTGGCGGCGCAGTACGACGATGCGTCGCGTTTTCGCAGCAGGGTGGTGATGCAGCGCCATGGTTTTGGGCAAGGCGAGTACCAGTATTGGGCGCATCCGTTGCCCGATGCCGTGGCCGCCTTGCGCACGGAGTTGTATCCGCCGCTGGCGGCCATCGCCAACCGCTGGCACGCCAGCATGGGCCTCGATAGCCGCTTTCCCGTGGCGCACGCCGATTTCCTCGCGCGCTGCCATGCGGCGGGGCAAACCCGGCCCACGCCCTTGCTGCTGCGCTACCGGGAAGGCGATTACAACTGCCTGCACCAGGACTTGTATGGCGAGCACGTGTTTCCGCTGCAACTGGCTGTATTGTTGTCGCGTCCGCAAGACGATTTCACTGGCGGCGAGTTCGTGCTGACGGAGCAGCGCCCGCGCATGCAGTCGCGCGCCGAAGTGGTGCCGCTGGCGCAGGGCGACGCCGTGCTCTTTCCCGTCGCGCAGCGCCCCGTGAATGGCATGCGCGGCAGTTACCGCGTGAACATGCGCCATGGCGTGTCGCGCCTGCGTTCTGGCTTGCGCCACACCCTGGGCATCATTTTCCACGATGCGAGCTGAACGGTAGCTGCGGCGCTTGAGTTTCCAGGATTACATGGCATGATGGCTGCTTCTTGTCACTCTTTCATTTCTGCCATGTCCGCGCTGCTCCGCCTGTTGTGCCTGTTGACCATTTTCCTGCTGCCCGCAGCCCATGCGGACGATGGCGTGCCCGCGCTCGTTGCGGAGGCCGCGTCCGTCGTGGCGCCGTCGCAGGCCGCGGCGGCCAGGACGGCGCCGCTGATGTTTGCCAACCGCAAGGTGTTCGTCTTCCGCGCCGCGCTGGCCGGCTATCCGCCCGATGAGCGGGCCACGGGCGCGCAGCGCCGGCTGGAAGGCGTGCTGGCCAAGAATGGCCCCTTGCAGACGAGCACGCGCATGATTCCCGAAGGCACGCAAGTGCTGCTCGACGGCGTGCAGTTGTTCGTCGTCGTGCCTGGCGACGTCAACCAGCTGGCCGGCGACACGACGGAAAGCGTGGCGAAAACGGCCGCCATTGAGTTGAGCAAGGCCGTGCTCGATTACCGCGAACAGGGCAGCTGGCGTTACCTGGCCATCGCCGCCGCCGTGTGCGCGGCCGCCACCCTCGTGTTCTGGCTCGTGTGGATGGGGTTGACGCGCCTGTACCACTGGGCCAAGCGCCGCAGCGGCATCCTGCTGGCCTCGCGCCTGCGCGACGTGCGCCTGAAGAATGTGCGTGTGCTCGACGCGGAACATTACATCGCCTTTGCGTATCAACTGCTGAGCGCCGTGCTGTGGGGCTTGCGCCTGATGGCCACGTATCTGTGGGCCGCCTTCGTGCTGGGCCGCTTGCCCTACACGCGCTCGTGGGGCGAAAGCCTGAGCGGCTATCTGTTCGACGTGGCCGCCGACGTCTTCCACGCCATCATCGGCGCCTTGCCGGGGCTGGTGCTGGTGTGCGTGATCTTCGCCATCGCGCGCCTGATCGCCGCCACGGCCGCCTCGCTGTTCAAGCGCGTGGAAAGCGGCGAATTGCAAATCGGCTGGCTGGACAAGGACACGGCCCTGCCGACGCGCCGCATCGCCAGCGTGGTGATCTGGCTGTTCGCGCTGGCCATGGCCTACCCGTACCTGCCGGGCTCGCACACGGCCGCTTTCCAGGGCCTGTCCGTGCTGGTGGGCCTGATGGTGTCGATCGGCGCGTCGAGCATCGTGGGGCAGGGCGCCAGCGGCCTGATCCTGATGTACACGCGCGCCCTGCGCAAGGGCGAATATGTGCGCGTGGGCGACAGCGAAGGCACGGTGGTCGACGTGGGCATGTTCGAGACGCGGCTGCGCACGGGCCTGGGCGAAGAGGTGGCCTTGCCGAACGCCTGGGTGATGTCGCAAACGACAAAGAACTATTCGCGCGCCCAGCCCGGTGGCGGCTTCGTGCTCGACTCCACCGTCACCATCGGCTACGCCACGCCATGGCGGCAAGTGCACGCCATGCTGGAACTGGCCGCGTCGCGCACGACGGAGCTGTCCACCACGCCGAAACCGTACGTGATGCAACTGGCCTTGCAAGATTACTACGTGCAATACCGCCTCGTCGCCTACGCCAGCGCCGAAGTCCCCCGCCAGCGCGCCGAAGTGCTGAACCGCTTGCACCAGAACATCATCGACGTCTTCAACGAATTTGACGTGCAGATCACCTCGCCGCACTACATCGATGATCCGAAAGAGTCGCACGTGGTGCCGCCCGGTGAATGGTTCAGGGCGCCGGCGCAGCGGGGGGAGGATGATAAATAACGTCGAATCATGGGCGTGATGGATGGGGTGGGCAGATTTCAGTGCGCCACTCCTGCATGTCGCTGTCAATAGGAATGACTTTCTGAGGTCCGGCCGCCGTCGCCACTACGCAGAATTTTCCTTGATAGCCATACGTTGGATCGGACGGATCTTTGGGGCTGCCATTCAGGAATACGCTATAGAAATGCCCGGGTATCAGTTTTTCTGCGCGTATGCCCGTCGCACCGGTAGGCACGTTTCCATAGCGGATGCATGTGCTGGCACGGATGGATAAGGGCATTTCTGGCGGCAGGGAGAACCCCCATACTTCCTTTACCGGTTGCACGGACATGTCTGAAACCATGAGTGCGCCAAGAAATGGCAGGCCATTGCGTGCCTCTTCTTTTTTTGTAATGGAGAAGCAGGGCATGCCCTGCGCCGACTGGATAACTGCTTCTGCCATGCGGGAATATGCCCATGTGTCAGGGAATATCGAATATAGGCTCATGGTCAATATCGTTACCAGGCAAGTTTTTCGGGCTCTTGCGGTCGTTAAAAAAATCATTGAGTACCTTTTTAAACAGTTCTCCGGAGTTTTTATAGCGTTGCTGGCGCATGGCACGAGTGGAAGTTAAAAATCTCAGCACAAAGTAGTCCGCCAATAAATCACCTTGCGCTTCCATGTCATGGCTGGATAATTTCTGATTGGGGAGCAAGGTATATTTGTAGTCCAGCCCCAAGCGAATGGCTCCCCGCAGTTTTACTTGATATCCGAGTTGGTACTGCCAAACATGAACCATTTCGTGCATAAACCAGTGTTTCAGACTATCTTTTTCTTTGGAAAATTCCTCCTTGTAGTCCAATACATGAAAATAAATCTCCCCATCCGGCGTCATGGCCACATCCTTCGGCTGCAAGCCAAACCATAGATACGGCTCCCCATGCACCTTGACCTTGCCGTAGTCGATCGCATCCTGGAACAGCATCCACGCCATGTCGATCTCGCCCCTGGTCAGCGGGCGAACCTTGTCCTTCACTTTGACCTGTTTCACGGACGAGCCGACATCCTTGCCGGTCGTCTTGATGCCATCCAGCTGGACGATCTTGACGGCAGGCGCTGCGTGTTTTGGCGCGGCGGCGCAGCATGGCGATTTGTCCGGGTGCGGCAGGAATTCGGCCTGGGTGATTTGTTCCTCCCGCTTGCTGGCGATACGCCCCGTGCGCCCCTTCGCATTCGTCGTCCCCGTCCACGTTTCGCCATTGCTCAAGGTGAGCCGGTAGTCGGCGTGCGCCAGCGGTGCGTCGGCTTGCGAGACGAATTCCAGCTGCTCGTCATAGCCGCAGCACCAGCATTCGTCGGGCTGGCCGGCCAGGCGGTGCAGTTCGCAGCCGCTTGTCGCGTTGCGCAGGGCGGCGCCCAGCACGGGCTGGCCGTCGGCGCTGAAGGTGACGATCATGCTGTCGAAGCGCGCGCCCAGGCTGCTCTTCTGGTGCGCCACGAGCTTGAAGAACACGTCGCACGCGGTGGTGCTGATGACATGGTGCCTGGCCATGGGGTATTCCACCTGAAAACGTCAGCGTAGACCTGTGGCGTCTTGCAAGTATTGACTGGGCGCAAGGCCTGCGCGCTTGCGTTAAGATGCCGGGCGTTTCATTGAGAAGAAAGAGTCCCCATGTCCAGCCCATCCAACATCGAATCCTCCCGCACCGCCCGCAGCCTGGCCGCCGCCCTGGTCAGCGATCCGTTCTACCGCACCGTCACGGTGGCGTGCGGCGGCGACGAGGCGGCGCGGCTGGCCATGCTGGAAGCCTACTTCGCGCTGGCGCTGGCCGAGGGGTGGCAGGCGGGGCGCGTCGACCTGGCTGACGACGCGGGCCATGGCGCCGCCATCTGGACGACGGATACGCCGGCGGCCCTGCGCCAGGCCGCCTACGCGCAGCGCGAAACCGCCTTGCGCGCGCTGCTGGGGGAGCTGGGCTTTGCGCATTTCACGGCCATCGTCGCGAACATGGAGCACGCGCTGGCGCCGCACGGTTTGCAGGATGCCTGGTACCTGTCGATCGCCGGCATCGCTCCGACCGCGCAAGGGCAGGGGCTGGGCGCGTCCGTGCTGGCGCCGGGCCTGGCGGCCGTCGATGCGGCGCGTGCCGCATGCTTCCTGGAGACTTACAACGAGCGCAGCCTGCCGTTCTATGCCCGTCTTGGCTTCGTGGCGGCGGGCCGCTACGCGGAAGCCGTCACGGGCTGCGATTACTGGCTGATGGTACGAGCGCCCCGCGCTGCCTGATTGACCATTTTTCCAATTTCTATACACTCGTCTTTTTTCTAACGACTAAAAGACCTGGAGATGGAAATGCCGACCTTGCCACTGCGCCGCACCCTGCTCACGCTCGCCTGCCTGGGGGCCATCGGCCACGCGCATGCCGATACCGTCATCGACAATGCCAACGGCTACACGCTCAATGCTGCCGGCAAGGTGCTGCGTTTCACGGCGCTGGCCTTTGACGACGGGGGCAAGCTGCTCGCCGTCGGCAGCGCCGCGCAGGTGAAACGCAAGGCGGCCAAGGGCGCCATCCATGTCGACGTGCAGGGAAAAACCGTGCTGCCAGGCCTGATCGACGCGCACGGCCACGTCTTCGGCCTGGGGACGATCGCCAGCGGCGTGATGCTGTACGGTTCTGCCTCGCTGCCGGCCGCCGTGCAGGCCGTGGGCGACTTCGCCAAAGCGCATCCCGAGCGCAGCTGGGTCGTCGGCAATGGCTGGAACCAGGAAATCTGGAAGCTGGGACGCTTTCCCACGGCAGCGGAACTCGATGCGGCGGAAAGCGCGCGGCCCGTGTGGCTGCGCCGGGTCGATGGCCACGCGGGCTGGGCCAACAGCCGCGCGCTGGCGCTGGCCGGCATCACGCGCGCCACACAAGACCCGGCGGGCGGCAAGATCGAACGCGATGCAGACGGCAATGCCACCGGCGTGCTGGTCGACAGCGCCATGGACTTGATGGACGCCGTGCTGCCCAAGCCGGGCGACGTGGAAAACCGCGCCGCCCTCGATGGCGCGCTGGCGCAGCTGTCGCAGGCGGGCCTGACCAGCGTGCACGATGCGGGCATTGGCCAGATGCAGGACCGGCTGTTCCGCGACTATGCGGACCATGGCAAGCTGACGGTGCGCGTGTATGGCATGATTTTTGACACGACGGACGACTTCGACGCGCTGTCGAAAAACGGTCCTGTCAATAGCTATGCGCGCGACATGTACGCCTTGCGCGCCGTCAAACTGGTGTCCGACGGCGCCCTGGGCAGTCGCGGCGCGGCCCTGCTGGCACCGTACAGCGACGATCCCTCTACCCGTGGCCTGCTGTTCTACCCGGACGGCGCCATGCGCGCGAAGATGGAAAAGGCCATGCGCGCCGGCTACCAGGTGAATGTGCACGCCATCGGCGACGCGGGCAATCACCAGATCCTCGACGGCTATGCAGCCTTGATCGCGCAATACCGCGGCGCGGGCCTGCGCCACCGCATGGAACATGCGCAGGTGGTGCAATTGAGCGACATCCCCCGCTTCAAGGCCCTGGGCATCGTCCCCTCGATGCAGCCGACGCACGCCACGTCCGACCAGAACATGGCGGAGCAGCGCGTGGGCCATGAGCGCATCAAGGGCGCGTATGCGTGGCGCACCTTCCTTGCGCAAGGCTCGCGCATCGCCTGCGGTTCCGACTTCCCCATCGAGTCGCCGAACCCGTTCGAGGGCATCCATGCGGCCGTCACGCGGCAAAACAGCGAGGGCTTCCCGGCCGGCGGCTGGTATCCGCAGCAAGCCATGACGGTGACGCAGGCGCTGCGCTGCTTCACCCTCGACGCGGCTTGGGCGGCGCACCAGGAAAAGGCCATCGGCACCCTGGAAGCGGGCAAATGGGCGGACTTCATCGTCGTCGACCAGGACCTGTTCAGCGTGGAACCAAAGGCCATCGGCAAGACGCAGGTGCTGCAGACGTGGGTGGCGGGCAAGCGCGTGTTCGAGAAAAAATAAGGATTTGACGCCTGCAAAAACCTGTTGACTTGGTTGTATAGACAACCTATGCTGGTAGCACCAGAGCGGGCCAAGTACGCCCGCTCGCACCCTACGAGGAGACAGCATGAACAGCACAATGGACACCGATCCACGCTTTGATGCCAGCCGTACCATCCGCGCCCCGCGCGGCACGGTCATGGCTTGCAAGAGTTGGCAGGCCGAAGCGGCCTACCGCATGTTGCAAAACAATCTGGACCCGGAAGTGGCGGAAAATCCGCAGCACCTGGTCGTCTATGGCGGCATCGGCCGCGCGGCCCGCAACTGGGCTTGTTTCGACCAGATCCTCGCGTCCTTGCGCGAGCTGGAAGACGACCAGACCTTGCTGATCCAGTCCGGCAAGCCGGTGGGCGTGTTCCAGACCCACGCGGATGCGCCGCGCGTACTGATCGCCAACTCCAACCTGGTGCCGAAATGGGCCAACTGGGAACATTTCAACGAACTCGATCGCCAGGGCCTGTTCATGTACGGCCAGATGACGGCCGGCAGCTGGATCTATATCGGCACGCAGGGCATCGTGCAGGGCACGTATGAAACCTTCGCCGAAGCGGGCCGCCAGCATTTCGGCGGCGACTGGGGCGGACGCTGGATTCTGACGGCGGGCCTGGGCGGCATGGGCGGCGCGCAGCCGCTGGCCGCCACCATGGCGGGCGCCGTCTCGCTCAATATCGAATGCCAGCAAAGCAGCATCGACTTCCGCCTGCGCACGCGCTACCTGGACAAGCAGGCCTCCAGCCTGGACGAAGCCCTGGAACTGGTCAAATACCACACGGAGCGCAAGGAAGCCATTTCCATCGGCCTCCTGGGCAACGCGGCCGAAGTGCTGCCGGAACTGGTGCGCCGCGCCAAGGCGGGCGGCCTGGTGCCGGATCTGGTGACGGACCAGACGTCCGCGCATGACCTGGTCAACGGCTACCTGCCGCGCGGCTGGAGCGTGTCGGACTGGAAGGCGGCGCAACAAGACCCGCAGCGCCATGCGCGCCTGACGGTGGCGGCCGCCGATTCCTGTGCCGCCCACGTGCAAGCCATGCTCGATTTCCACGCCATGGGCGTGCACACCGTCGATTACGGCAACAACATCCGCCAGGTGGCGTTCGACCAGGGTGTGCAAAATGCCTTCGACTTCCCCGGCTTCGTGCCCGCCTACATCCGCCCGCAGTTCTGCGAAGGGCGCGGGCCGTTCCGCTGGGTGGCCTTGTCGGGCGACCCGGAAGACATCTATAAAACGGATGCGAAGATCAAGGAGCTGTTCCCGCACCACGCGCAGGTGCACCACTGGCTGGACATGGCGCGCGAGCGCATCGCCTTCCAGGGGCTGCCGGCGCGCATCTGCTGGCTGGGACTGGGCGAGCGCCACATCGCCGGCCTGGCCTTCAACGAGATGGTGCGCACGGGCGAGCTGAAGGCGCCCATCGTCATCGGTCGCGACCACCTCGATACGGGGTCCGTCGCCAGCCCGAACCGCGAAACGGAAAGCATGAAGGATGGCACGGATGCCGTTTCCGACTGGCCGCTGCTCAACGCCATGCTCAATACGGCCGGCGGCGCCACCTGGGTCTCGCTGCACCATGGCGGCGGTGTGGGAATGGGGTATTCTCAGCATGCGGGCATGGTCATCGTGGCCGATGGCAGCGAAGCGGCGGCGAAACGCCTGGCGCGCGTGCTGGTCAACGACAGCGGCTCGGGCGTGATGCGCCATGCCGATGCCGGCTACGAAACAGCGGCCGCCTGCGCCAAGCGCAACGGCCTGATTCTTCCCATGATTCCTTGAGACCTCGATTCGAATGACTATGACACAGCATGCCAAAAGTTGGACCCTGAAACCGGGCGCGATGACCCTGGCCGACCTGCGCGCCGTCTGGGCCGCGCCGGCAAAATTGACCCTCGCTGCCGAGGCCTATCCCGTCATCGAGGCGACGGCCGCCGCCGTGCAAGCCATCGTCGCCAAGGGCGACGCGGCCTACGGCATCAACACAGGCTTCGGCCTGCTCGCCAAGACGCGCATCCCCGATGAAAAGCTGGAGCAGTTGCAGCGCAACCTGATCCTGTCGCATTCCGTCGGCACGGGGGAACTGCTGTCGGACGCCGTCGTGCGCCTGATCATGCTGATGAAGATCGGCAGCCTGGCGCGCGGCTTTTCCGGCGTGCGCCCGCTGATCGTCGATACCCTGATCGCCCTGTACAACGCGGGCATCATGCCGGCCATTCCCGCCAAGGGGTCCGTCGGCGCTTCGGGCGACCTGGCGCCGCTGTCGCACATGACCCTGGCCATGCTGGGCGTGGGCGACGTGCGCGTCAACGGCGAATTGATGGCGGCCCCCGAGGCGCTGGCGCAGGCGGGCATCGCGCCCGTGGTGCTGGCGGCGAAAGAGGGCCTGGCCCTGATCAACGGCACGCAAGTGTCGAACGCGCTGGCGCTGCATGGCCTGTTCATGGCCGAGCGCCTGCTGGAAGCGGCCATGGTCACGGGCGCGCTGTCGCTCGACGCGGCCAAGGGCAGCGATTCGCCGTTCGACGCGCGCGTGCACGCCGTGCGCGGACAGCCGGGGCAGATCCTGGCCGCGCAGATGTACCGCCAGTTGGTGGCGCACAGCGCGATTCGCGCTTCGCACCTGGAAGGTGACGAGCGCGTGCAGGATCCGTACAGCCTGCGCTGCCAGCCGCAAGTCATGGGCGCCTGCCTCGATTTGATCGGCAACGTCGGCCGCACCCTGCTGATCGAAGCCAATGCCGTCACCGACAACCCGCTGATCTTCCAGGATGGCCCCAACGGGCAGGCGGAAATCGTCTCGGGCGGCAATTTCCATGCGGAGCCGGTGGCCTTTGCGGCCGACACCTTGGCGCTGGCGATTTCCGAGATCGGCGCGCTGGCCGAGCGCCGCATCGCGCTGCTGATCGACGCCACCTTGTCCGGCCTGCCGCCTTTCCTCGTGCGCGACCCTGGCGTCAATTCCGGCTTCATGATCGCCCACGTGACGGCTGCCGCGTTGGCGTCGGAAAACAAGTCGCTCGCGCATCCGGCCAGCGTCGACAGCCTGCCGACGTCCGCCAACCAGGAAGACCACGTGAGCATGGCCACGTTCGCCGGGCGCCGCCTGGACGACATGGCGCACAACACGGCCGTCATCGTCGGCATCGAGCTGCTGGCCGCCGCGCAGGGCATCGATTTCCACCGTCCGCTGAAAACCTCGCCGCACTTGGAACATGTGCATCACCAGTTGCGCCAGAAAGTGCCGTTCTTCGACGCCGACCGCTTCTTCGCGCCCGACATCGAAGCGGCCAAGCAGATGGTGCTGCAGGGTGAGTTGAGCAGCACGTGCAAGAATTTGTTCGCTCCGCTGTACGCTTGAGCTGGAGCAAGGAGACAAGCATGGATTTCCGCTTTAATGAAGGCAGCATTCCGCTGCTGGTGTCGATGCCCCACGTGGGCACCGACATACCGGACGATATCGCCGCGCGCATGACGCCGCAGGCCCTGGTCAAGGCCGACACGGACTGGCATCTGCGCGAGCTGTATGGCTTTTTGCAGGAGATGGATGCGTCCGTGCTGTCGGCGCGCTGGTCGCGCTACACCATCGACTTGAACCGCCCGCAGGAAGACACGAATCTGTATCCGGGGCAGGATACGACAGGCTTGCTGCCCAACGATACCTTTCATCGCGAGCCGCTGTATCTGGCCGGCCGCGAACCGGATGCGCAGGACGTGCGGCAGCGGCTGCAGCGCTACTGGGCGCCGTATCATGCGCAGCTGCGCGCGGAACTGGACCGGCTGCTGCGCGTGCATGGCGCCGTGGTGCTGTGGGATGCCCATTCGATCGCCTCGCGCGTGCCGCGCTTCTTTGACGGCAAGCTGCCCGACCTGAACTTCGGCACGGCTGATGGCGCCAGCTGCGATGCGGGCCTGACGTCCGCCGTGGTCGATATCGCGCGCGCGCAGGAGGCATTTACCGTGGCCTTGAATGGCCGCTTCAAGGGCGGCCATATCACGCGCCGCTACGGCCAGCCGGAAGGTCGCGTGCACGCGATCCAGCTGGAGATGTGCCAGTGCCTGTACATGGACGAAACGGAACCGTTTGGCTACCGGCCCGACCTGGCGGCGCAAGTGCAGCCGCTGCTGCGCCAGATGATGGAAGCGGCCGTGGCATGGGTGGCGCGTTGAGTGCGTCCCTGTTTGCGCGCCATGCGCTGCTGCCGCAAGGCTGGCGCCGCGACGTGCTGCTGGAATGGGACAAGAATGGGGATTTGACGGCGGTGGCGGAAAACGCCGCGCCGTCTGCCGGCGCCGAAGTGGCCGAATATGTCTTGCCCGGCATGGTCAACCTGCATTCGCACGCGTTTCAGCGGGCGCTGGGCGGCATGACGGAAGTCGCGGGTGACGGGCCGGACAGCTTCTGGACCTGGCGCGAGCTGATGTACCGCTTCGCGCGCCACATCACGCCGGAGCAGATGGAAAGCATCGCCGCGCAGCTGTTTGCGGAATGCCTGCGCCATGGCTACACGGCCGTGTGCGAATTCCACTACCTGCAGCGCGATATGGCCGGTGCGCTGTATGCGCGTCCCGCGGAAACGGCGGAACGGGTGCTGGCGGCGGCGCGCCTCAGCGGCATCGGCCTGACCATGCTGCCCGTGCTGTACAGCCATGCGGGTTTCGGTGAGCAACCGCTGAAGCCGGAGCAGGCGCGCTTCCGCACGAGTGCGGACGATGTCTTGCGCATCGTCGAGGCGCTGGCGCCGCAGCGCGGCGGGCAGGTGGAGGTGGGCTTTGCGCCCCATTCGCTGCGCGCGGCCGGCGTGGCGCAGATCAAACAGGTGGCGCAGGCGCTGCCCGCGGGCCGCCCCATCCACATCCACATCGCTGAACAGCAGGGCGAGGTGCGCCAGTGCCTGGACTACAGCGGCCGGCGCCCGGTGCAGTATTTGTACGAGCAGGTCGATGTCGATGCGCGCTGGTGCCTCGTGCATGCCACGCATGTGCAGCCAGACGAGGTGGCGCTGATGGCCGCCAGCGGCGCCGTGGCGGGCCTGTGCCCGACGACGGAAGCGAACCTGGGCGACGGCCTGTTCCCGCTGGCCGAATTCATCGCTGCCGGCGGGCGCTTCGGCGTCGGCAGCGACAGCCATGTATCGCAGTCGCCCGTCGAGGAATTGCGCTGGCTCGAATATGGCCAGCGCTTGCAGCGGCAGCAGCGCAATGTCGCCGCCACGCCGGATGAGCGCCATGTGGGCGACTACCTGTGGCAGGCGGCCCTGCAAGGGGGCGCGCAGGCGGCCGGGCGCAAGCTCGGTGCCTTGGCGCCCGGCTGCCGCGCCGACTTGCTGGTGCTCGACGAAGCGCATGTGAACCTGTGCGGCGTGGCCATCGAAAATGTGCTGGGCAGCGTACTTTTCTGCGGCAACGACAACCTGGTGCGCGACGTGCTGTGCGGCGGCCAATGGCAGGTGCGCGGCGGGCGCCACGTGGCGCAGGACGCCATCGCCGCCGCCTACAAGCGCACGCTGGCGCAACTGAGGGCGCTCTGATGGCGACCTTCATCCCGCAGGAATGCCTGCGCGCCGCGCCGTGGAAAAACGGCGGCGGCAGCACGATGGAAATCGCCATTGCTCCACCCGGCGCCAGCCTGATGGAATTCGACTGGCGTATCAGTCTGGCGACGATCACGGCCAGCGGGCCGTTTTCCAGTTTTCCCGGCATCGACCGCAGCCTGATGCTGGTCGATGGCGACAGCGTGCAGCTGACGTTCGATGGCGCGCGCAAGGTGACCTTGAGCGCGGCGCAACCGATGCTGTGGTTTCCCGGCGAAGCGGCCGTGGAGGCGCAAGTCAGGGGGACGACGACGGATTTCAATGTGATGACGCGGCGCGACCGCTGCCGCCACCAGCTGGAAAAAATCACGGCCCCGTGCCGGCTGGTGCGGCGCAGCGCGGCGACCTTGCTGTTTGTCGCCGGCGAAGGCCACGTGCTGGCGCGCGGTGGCGAGCAGCAGTTCGCGCTGGCCCGCCATGACGCGCTGCTGCTGGACGCCGACGATGCGCAGGAATGGCGGCTCGACGCCTTGCAGCGTTCGCCCGTGCTGTGCGTCGACCTGTTTACCTAGGGAGAGAAAGCGATGCAAGACTGGGACCTGGTCATCCACAACGTCCACCTGGCCACCATGGAGCACGGTTATGGCGAGCTGCTGGACGCGGCCATCGCCGTCAAGGATGGCCGCATCGCCTGGTTCGGCGCCGGCGACGAATTGCCGGCCAGCGGCGCGGTGCTGTTCGATGGCCAGGGTTGCTGGCTCACGCCCGGCCTGATCGACTGCCACACGCACATCGTCCACGCGGGCAACCGCAGCGACGAATTCGAGGCGCGCCTGAATGGCGCCAGCTATGAAGACATCAGCCGGGCCGGCGGCGGCATCATGTCCACCGTGCGCGCCACGCGCGCGGCCAGCGACGACGAATTGCTGCGGCAAAGCCTGCCCCGCGTGCTGGCGCTGCTGGCCGAGGGCGTGACGACGCTGGAGATCAAGTCCGGCTACGGCCTCGACGCGGACAGCGAGGCGAAGATGCTGCGCGTGGCGCGCCGCATCGGGCAAACACTGCCCGTATCCGTGCGCACCACCTTCCTCGGCGCGCACGCACTGCCGCCCGAGTATGCGGGCCAGGCCGATGCGTATATCGGGCTGCTGTGCGGGCAAATGCTGCCCAAGCTGGCCGGCGACGGCCTGGTGGACGCCGTCGACGCCTTTTGCGAGCGCATCGGCTTTACGCCGGCGCAAACGGAAGTCGTGTTCGAGGCAGCGAAAGCGCTGGGGCTACCTGTGAAACTCCATGCCGAGCAGCTGTCGGACCTGGGCGGCGCGGCGCTGGTGGCGCGCTACGGCGGCCTGTCGGCCGACCACCTGGAATTTTTGTCGGCAGAGGGCGTCGCCGCCATGGCGCAGCATGGCACGGTGGCCGTTCTGCTGCCGGGCGCGTATTATTTTTTGCGCGAAGTACAGCAACCTCCTGTCTCGGATTTGCGCGCGGCCGGCGTGCCGATGGCCGTGTCCACCGATTGCAACCCGGGCACGTCGCCCATGACGTCCCTGCTGCTGGCGATGAACATGGCGTGCACCCTGTGGCGGCTGACGCCGCAGGAAGCGCTGGCCGGTTGCACGATCCATGCGGCGCGCGCGCTGGGGCTGCAGCAGGAAACGGGCAGCCTGGCGGTGGGCAAGCGCGCTGATTTCGCCCTGTGGCGCATCGCGCGCCCGGCCGACCTGGCGTATGCGCTGGGCCTGAACCCGTGCGCGGGCGTGGTGCATGGCGGTGTCTGGCGCGCGCCGGTGGTAAGCTTGCCGGATTGATCATCCGTCCTGGAGCGCCGCGTGCGTCTTGCTTATTTGCTGTTGTTACTTGTCTTCGCCGCCGCGCCCATATCCTCCCTTGCCATGGATGGCGGCACCCTGAAGGTGGGTTCGAAGCGCTTTACGGAATCATATATTCTCGGCGAAATCGTCAAACAGAGCGCCGCGCCGCACGTCAGGTCGGAACACCGCCAGGGCCTGGGCAACACGGCCATCGTGCTGGCTGCGCTGCAGGCGGGTAGCATCGACGTGTATGCCGAATACATGGGCACCATCGCCGGCGAAATCCTCAAGCACGACAAGGCCATTGATCTGGCGCAGATGCGGCGCGAGCTGGCGGCGCTGGGCCTGGGCGTGGCCGTGCCGCTGGGATTTAACAATACGTATGCGCTGGCCATGCGCGGCGATGAAACGGGCATCGCCAGCCTGGCGCAGCTGGCGCAGCATCCCGCCCTGAAATTCGGCCTGTCGCATGAATTCATCGGCCGGGTCGATGGCTGGCCGGGCCTGGCCGCGCGCTATGGCTTGCCGCAGCGCCCGCGCGGGCTCGATCACGGCATCGCCTACGAGGCGCTGGCGCAGCGCCAGGTGGATGTGATCGACATTTATTCGACGGACGCGAAGATACGCCAGTACGGCTTGCGCGTGCTGGCCGACACGCAGCAGTATTTTCCCCGCTACGACGCCATGCTCTTGTACCGGCTCGACGTGCCGCTGCGTTTTCCCGCCGCCTGGCTCGCGCTGCAAGGCTTGCAGGGGCGCATCAGCGAGAGCGACATGATCGCCATGAATGCGGCCGTGGAAATCGATGGCAAGACTTTTTCCGGCGTGGCGCACCAGTGGCTGGCCTCCGGCACGTCGGCGAAAAAACCGGTCGCCGCGCGCAGCAAGCTGCTCGATAAACTCATCGGTGACGATCTGTGGACCCTGACGCGCCAGCACCTGACCCTGGTGCTGCTGTCGGTGGCGCTGGCGTGCCTGATCGGCATTCCGCTGGGCGTGCTGGCGGCGTTGTCGGCGCCGCTGCGGCAAACGGTGCTGGCCTTCGTCGGCGTGCTGCAGACGGTGCCGTCGCTGGCCCTGCTGGCGATATTGATCCCGCTGCTGGGCATGATAGGCACCGTGCCGGCGCTGGTCGCGCTATTCGTGTACGCCTTGCTGCCCATCGTGCGCAACACGTGCACGGGCATCTTGCAGGTGCCGCAAGGCTTGCGCATGGCGGCGCTGGCGCTGGGCTTGAGCAAGCGCGACCGCTTGCTGCACGTGGACTTGCCGCTGGCCTTGCCGGTGATGCTGGCGGGCATCAAAACGGCGGCCGTGATGAGCGTGGGCACGGCCACCATCGCCGCCTTCATCGGCGCGGGCGGCTACGGCGAACGCATCACCATCGGCCTGGCGCTGAATGACAACGACATGCTGCTGGCCGGCGCGATCCCCGCAGCCGTGCTGGCCCTGCTGACGCAAGGCTTGTTCGAGCTGGTGGAGCGCTGGGCCGTGGCCGGCCGGCAGCACTGACGGCATCACGGTTACAGCGAGTGCAGTTTCGAGCGCACCGACACGACGGCCTGGTGCAGGATGCGTTCAGCCTGGAAGTCGTTTTCGCGCTGTTCGGCGATGGCTTGCAAGTCGCGCGTATAGCGCTCCAGGCGGGAGCGCAGGTAGGCGCGGTAGATTTTCATGACGAGCGGTTTGGCAGAGACATTCATGATGTGGCTCCCAGGTGCGTAACGATGCGTTCATTTTGTGTGAGCGGAATGCCGCCACTTTGCGTCATATCAAATGCCATGACCCCGTCAAATTGGTGCGTTTGAGATTGCGCAATGCCCCCCTGACCGAAGATGCCACACTGAATCTTCCCTGCTCGCCCGGTCATCATCAGGCGCCGCGGGTCCTGATTCCCTCAAGCATACTCAAGGAGCGTCGCATGGTCATTTTCGCCGTGGTTGCTGGCTGCATCGCCTGCCTGACAGTGTACCAAATCTATACAAATACGCAGGGCGGCAGTGGGGTTGCGCAACAACATATCGGTTTGCACGGCACATTGATTGAACCACGGAAATAATCAGTGTCATCCGAGCGACACTTGGTGACACTTGGTTAGCGGATTTAAGTCAAATGTAAGGCCCGGTAAGCAAATGTAAAGGTCTGCGCGGTGGCAAGCGGCAGCGTTTATATTGATAACCGTTGATTGCATTCTCCCCCTCCCACTTGACAATGGGTTCACCCCGCGGTGCCGCTAGCCCGCGGGGATTTTTTTGGGAACTTGCATTTGCAGTTCCCGCGATGCAGTGCCAATCACAGTGGTTGCGGCGTACCCGCCGACAATTGCGTCAAGGCATCGCCAGCGACCCGGCAGATGCGCCAGTCCGGCATCACGTCCGCGCCCATGCCCTTGTAGAAATTGATCGCGTTTTCATTCCAGTCCAGCACCGACCATTCGAAGCGGCCGCAATCGCGTTCGACGGCCAGTTGCGCCAGTGCCACGAGCATCTGCTTGCCATAGCCCTTGCCACGCACCGATTGCTTCACATACAGGTCTTCCAGGTACAAGCCCTTGCGGCACAGGAAGGTGGAAAAATTATGGAAGAACAGGGCGAACGTCACCACTTCGCCATCTTCCTCGCCCACCAGCGCTTCGCATGCGGGATGGGCGCCGAACAGGCTGTCGTGCAGCATGGATTCCCTGGCGATCATCATGTGTTCGAGTTTTTCAAACACGGCCAGTTCATGGATCATGCCAAAGATGGCGTGCACGTCGGATGCGGTCGCGGGACGGATGGCGAGGGAGATAGAGGTGCTCATGTTGCCTTTGTGGATGGAGTGGTGGAAAGGGAAGCGATGCTGCTCGTCTTGCGCGCGCCCGACGTCAGGGCCCAGGCCACGCTGGACAGGCACAGCACCATGCCCACCCATTCGATGGCGGCGGGCCGGTAGTGTTCGAACTGCACCGACAGCAGCACGGAAATGACGGGGGTGACGACGCCGATATACACGGTCTTTTGCGTGCCGATGCGGGCGATTAACGTGAAATACGCGCTGAAGGCGATGACCGAGCCGAAGATGGCCAGGTACAGCAAGCCCATCCAGTAACTGGGGCGCGTGGGCAATTGCCAGGACTGGCCCGTGGCGACGGCCCAGGCGGCCACCATCAAGGTGCCCCACAGCATGGTCCAGGCCATGGTCAGCATCACGTTGCCGGAATGCTCGCGCACTTTCATGACGAGGGCATTGCCCACCGTGCTGGACACGGTGGCCACCAAGGTCAGCATGAAACCGAGCAGGAAATGGCCATTGCCGCCGCCCAGGATATCTTGCAGTGCCGCACCGATGGATTGGTAAAACAGCAGCACGATGCCGCAGATGGCGACAAAGGCCGCGCAGCAGGTGCTCCAGGTGATGGGCGTGCCGAAAGCGATGCGGTTGAGCAATGGCGTCCAGAACACCATCAGCGCAAACAGCACGCTGACGAGGGCCGAGACGAGGTACTGTTCGGAACTATACGTGCACACATAGCTGAGGGCGAACGAGGCCAGGCCCTGCAGCAGCATCCATTTCTGCGCGCGCCAGGGCAGGCGCAAGCGGTCGCCGCGCAAGGCGCACCAGGCAAACAGGGTGGCGGACGCGAGGCCGAAGCGGTAGACCACGGAAACGGCGGGGGCGACATCGCCCAGCTGCAAGGTGATGGCCCAGAAGGTGGAGCCCCAGATCAGGCAGGCAATGATGAACAGGAGAGGAGAGGACATCGCGCAAGTATACGGGCATCGCGCGGGGATGGCGAGTCTTGGCCGAGCTTGCTCAAAGAGTGGTCAGGAGACAACGAGGCATTGAGCCAGCGCAGTGCTTCTGGAAAATGTTGAATTTATGAAAATATTTACTTTATTATCAAGTAAACATTTTCTGAATTGCATCTTTGAAGGGGACCGCCATGCCAGCCTCACTGCAGATCAAAGTATGGAGCGTGCTTGTATATGTCGTGGTGGCAACCTTGGTTGCCATCTGGCTGCATGAGGGCATGTCACCCTCGGCCTTGCTGATGGCAGCCGGCGCATTCGGCTAAAGCGCATGCGCCGGCAAGCAGATCAGTGGGTGACGCGGGTCTTGCGGCCATCGGACAGCAGGCGCACGCGTTCGCCCGGACGGAACAGTTCGTCCGCGTCTTGCACGATGGCGCGCATGTCGCCATTGTCCAGGCGTACGGTGATTTCCAGGCCGGGTTTGTTGGAAGCGTTCGCTTCGATGCTTTTGCCCGCCATGCCGCCGGCGACGGCGCCCAGGATGCTGGCAGCGATGGCGCCCTTGCCGCCACCGACTGTCGAACCGGCCACGCCGCCCAGCGCCGCGCCAGCCAGCACGCCCGTGCCCGTTTCACCCTTGTCGATGGTGACCTGGCGCACGGATTCAACCGTGCCCATGCGAACCGATTGTTCATTCTGCGCCTGGCGCGCGTTGTACACATTCGCCGAGTTCGGTTGTACGGCGCAGCCGGCCAGGGTGGCGAGCAATGCCACTGCAATAATTGGTGCTTTCATGTGGGACTCCCTTGGACAAAAGTTAGTTGCCGATTACATTGACCGACAGATGATGACTTATCATAAGGACACTTGCCTCATATAACTAGTTGCGAATAGTAAAAATCTGTTACGGCCCCGCGTGACCGCTTGCTGCTCAATACGCCAACCGCAGGCGCCGGTATAAAAATCCCAGCACGAACAGCGGTCCCACCAGCAAGAAGCGCAAGTCGTCCAGGAACGACGGTTTCTTGCCTTCGATCTGGTGGCCGATGAACTGGCCTATCCAGGCCAGCACGAACAGCGCCAGCGACACGGGCAGGACGGTCAGCGCCGGCATCAGCAGCAGCAGGCCCAGCATGGCGGCCAGCATGGCCAGCATGCCCGCCGCAAACGGGCGCGACAGCTTGTAGTAATAGTATAAAGCGAGAATACTGCCGAGCAGCGCCACGCTGGGATGCACGCTCCACAGCAGCCCCAGCAGGCTGAAGACGATCAGCGGCACGCACACGATGTGTACCCATTCATTGACGTGGTTGCGGTGGCTTTCGCCATACTGGGCCAGCAGGGTGTCGATGGTGCGCATGGTGTGGTCTCATCTTTGTTTTGTTGTCAGGGAATTCTACACCGCAGCCTTGCCGCTTGCGCCTGCGTCATGGCCGGGTAAAGTGATATATCTCCTCTCGTAGTCATAAATATTACCTTGAGTGGAATTTTTAGGCTATGTCACCGTCAAATGTGGGAATGCTCCCAGCGTTGCTTTCAATAACGTTTCTGGTGAGCGGATGCGCCTGGCGTCGAGTATCCAGCGCCAGCCCAGGTAATTCGGCAGGTAGCGCGTCGCCACGCCGCGAAAGGGCCGCAGCCAGTCCCGCAGACGGCTGTGATACGCATTGACGTTCTGCACATGCGCGGCGCCCTGCACACGGATGCCGGCGCGCAAGTTGACGGCCTGGTGGCTGATGCCCGCTTCCCTGGCAAACGCCCGGTAGGCGGCATGGCCATCCGTTACCAGCAGGACATCCTTATCGATGACGGGCAACAAACAGCGGTGCAGCTGTGCCTTCGTCAACGCCCCTTTGCCTGTGACGAAATCGAGGGTCTGGCCTGTACGGTCGCGCGCCACCAGGATACAGACCTGCTCACCGGAAATACCGCGCTGGCGGGCATGGCCGCCCCGGCGGCGGGCCGGACGCGTCATCTGCCTGGATCCTTTTTCCGATTCCAGCACATATAACTCGTCTGCCTCGGCAATGCCATGCAGGCCATGCGGCCGATCCGTCCTGGCGACGCGGAGAAAACGGTGGCGCCAGCGAAACGTGGTGTTGCGGTGCAGTCCCAACTGCTGAGCGGCCTGGCGTACCGACCTGGAATCGAGCAGGCAATCGGCATAGGCGATCCACAACGATTTATGGCGCAAGCGGGACAGCGGCGTGCCCGTCAAGGCATTGAAAGTGCGCCCGCACGGTACACAACGGTAGCGCTGCAAGCCATGCGCATGGCCATGCCGGTGCAGCTGATGCGAGTGGCAGGCGGGACAGGCCAAGCGCGGCTGCGCCACGCTTTCCAGCAGCGCGACGGTCGCGTCATGTGGCGCGTTGCCACGCAGCAAGGTTATGCCTGCCTGCCGCTGGCGCCGGTTCAGGTAAGCAAACTGTGCGATAAAGCTGATCCAGTCGGCTGGCTGCATGATCTGCTCCCTGCGTGGTGAATATGCAGAGTCAGACAGCGCAGCCAACGGAAGATTCCGGCATTTCCCCTACTTGCCGAGGACAGAGCCAATTTTTACAACTTAGAGGTGATTATATTTATTCCTTATTTTTCATGAGGTACTTTATTTAGCGAATATGAAAATCCTCTTCATTCAATTGAAATGTTTCATCTATTCCTAATTTATTCATTATCGCTGGTAAAACTTGATGAATTGCTCGCATTCCCACTAAAAGTTCATTCATGTAAATATCAGGATGTAACTTAGTCGAATTGAAACCAAGGCTTTCTGCCTCAGCATCATGTCCTAGTTCATCCGCTGAGCGATGAATTAGGTCAAGAAGCTCAGCTTTTAACGGGATGTCGGCACGAAAAGCATGATCCTTCACAATTGTGAGCCATTCCTCATAATCTTTTTTTACCTTGTACTGAAATTCTATAATATTAGGGGTGATTTCTTTGTCACTTTCTATCTTGCAAGAGGCAAGCAATATAAGTGATGGGTAAATGTTAACTGCAGGTGTTGAGAATAAATTTAATTCATCATCGGATAACAAATATTCTACGTATGCTATGTAGAATCCATACACATCGTTTAATGATTTGTAAATTTTATAAATTAGAGAAGAATATGGATTTTTATATATAAGTTCCCAAATATCAATATCTTCATCGTCGTAGTCCACATCCAAAGCTTGAGGGAAATCGTGAGGATCTTTCACTCCCATTTCTTTGAGAGTATAAATTGTTTGCTCGCATAAATTTTCAATATCCTCAACGAGTGGGGCAGTGTCGTAGCCGGTCTCTGCACTGTCATACGCAATTCTTCCTATGTAGCAGATTAGTCTTTCCCATTTGTTTGCAGCTTCATTGGAGCCGGCCCAAAGCACAAAAGCGGGGTCTTTGTCTCCAATGTTCATAATGTCTCGAAATTTTCGTTCCATCTCGTTAGACATGTGTTCGCCTTTCTTCCATTTGCTGACTTGGGTAGGAGAAACGCCCAAGCAAGCTGCAAGTTCCTTTTGGTTGCAGGACATGGTGTCTAATGCGAGTTGCACGAGAGCTTCGCTATACATTTTTGTGTACCTTTCCAAAGTTTGAAATTTAGTAAATTTGTAAAATAATCAGTAAATTTATCATATCATAGATTTAGTAAATATTTATTTTTTTTAGTAAAAATTCTTGCCGGGAGCGGTCGTGTAGGAGTCAGGAGGAGCGCGTACTGTTCCATTGTTTCAGCGATGCAGTCCAGCCGAAAAGGATCAGCGGCGTGCACGAGGCGTGCACTTAGCATTGACATGATCGCGCTGGCGCTCACGAGACTGGGCCAGCAGGGCATCGATGATGGTATAGGCGGATTTTTTTGGGGAACATTATGCGCAACGCTACACCTTCAGATTGTGGAGAAGACAGGCCTGATGGGCGGGTAAAATGGTGTGTCCATCCAGCACTTTAGGAAATCCTTTGAGTAGCCTGTCTATTTTTCCCTCTAGTACGGCCTACGCGTTCAAGCGCTGTTTCGATCCCGTCATCGACGCGGGCACGCGCCTGCTGATACTGGGCAGCCTGCCTGGCGAAAAATCGCTGGCCCACAGCCAATATTATGCGCATCCGCAAAACAAGTTCTGGATGCTGCTGGGCGAAGTGCTGGGCGTGGATTTGACCAGCAGGCCCTATGAGGAGCGTCTGGCCACCTTGTTGGCGCACGGCGTGGGCCTGTGGGACGTGGTGGCGCAGGCGCAGCGCACGGGCAGCCTGGACAGCAATATCCGCGCGCGCGACGACAACAACCTGGCAGCCCTTGCCGCCAGCCTGCCGCAGTTGCACACGATCGCCTTCAACGGCGGCACGGCCGCCAAGCTGGGCATCAAGGTGCTGGGCGAGCACGCGCAGCGTTACCGCATCGTCAGCTTGCCGTCGAGCAGCCCCGCCTACACCCTGGCGTATGCGCAGAAATTGCAGGCGTGGCTGGCTTTGCGTCGCTGATGTCAGGCAGCAAGCCTGTGCAGGGCGCGCTGCGCCTGTTCCTGCAGGTACTGGCGCCGCCAGAACCAGGCGATGCAGATCAAGCCTAGCACGGATGGCGCCAGCTGCGTCCAGGGCTGGCCCATGCGCAGCAGGTTGCCCGCGGCGGCCGAAAGCATGGCGAACAGCGAGGCGAGCAGCTTGTAGATGTGTTCATAGCGCCACAACACGCCATGCCAGCGGCGGGGAAAGAGCCAGCGCGCGGCGTCGTAGACGAGGATGGTGGCCAGGCCGCCCAGCGAGGACAGCACGACGATGGCTTGCTGCCCGGAAGCATCGTGCAGCAGGCGCAGCAGGATCAGCCCGCCCGCCGCCAGCGCGGCTGCCGTCATCGCGCCATCGACGGCTTGTGGACCGGCATCGCGCGCGTACACGGCGCGCCAGCCGCTCAGCAGCTGATACAGCACCAGCACGGTCAGCACGGCAAAGACGGGGCGATAGTCAAACAGCAGATTGCCGATGGCGGCCGTGGCGCAGACCAGCAAGGTCAGCCACGCGAACAGCCTGCCGCGGCGGCGGTGCCGGGGCGTGCCCTTGGCCGTGGCCAGCAGGAAAAGCCCCAGGCCGATGGCGGCACTGCCGGCAAGCACATGGATGGCAATATTGATCAGTTGCAACTGGGGCATGCGCATCTCCGGAAGGTGCGCCAGGCTGGCGCGCGCTCGCGGAGATGGTATCTTTATAATTGCCGCTTGCCAAGACGGCCGGCGGCGGGGAGGCGACGGGACTTACGCCGGCGCGTACGGCTGCGCTTCCACCGGCTGTCCCTTGGCGTCGAATTTCAGCGCCACTGACAAGCGGGTCACGCCGATGGTGGCCAGCACGTCGCAGATGTCGTCGACTTCGTCCTGCAGGTCGGCGGCCAGGTCCAGCGGCTTGTCGGCGCTGTGCAGCAGTTGGCCGTCTGCCGTGCTGACGTTGACGCGCAGCAGCATTTCGCCGTGTTCATCGGCGGGGCCGACGACCACCGAGACGTCGGCCGCGTCCACGTTGTTTTCCGCCAATGCATGGTTGATGCCGGACATCATTTGCAGCATCGCATACTCGCTCATGCCTTGTTCCTTGCCGCCGTGGAACAGATCCTGGTAGAGGAAGCTTACTTCCAGGGTGTTGCCGGCCGGCGCCAGGCAGCGTTTCACCAGATCGCCCACTTCCGTCGTCCATTGCTGGTAGCGGGCCATGCGCGCGTCGAACCAGGCGTCGAGCGCCGCTTCATCCTTCGGTTCCGCATAGAACGGGTCGTCCACGCGCTTGAGGGCAAAGCCCAGCAGGAAGCGCAGCTCGACGGCCGTGTCCTGCGGGCCGAAGGCCGTTTCGCTCCAGCCGACGATGCTGCTTTCCAGGCCCGGCGTGGCGACGATCTTCTTGTCCGTCATCGAAGAATACGCATCGCGCACCATCTCGTGCAGGTGGCTGTAGGTGATGCGGTCGATTTCATCGAGGTCGTAGGCGTGGCTCATCAGGACTACCTTGGCCTTGGCGCTTTCCAGCTCTGCCTGCTGGAAACTTTTCACCAGCGCTTCGAACGCGTCCTGCTCCTGGAAGCTGTCCACTTCCTTCAGGCCGCCCGTGCTTTGCACCAGCAGGGGCACGACGAAGGCGTTGATTTCCATGGCCGGGGCATTTTCGCGGCGGATCACGGAAATGGACGCCGCTTCCTCGATATGGCTGCGCAGGTACTGATAGGCGCCTACATCCTCGTATTTCGCCCGCTCGATGGCGTCGTACAGGATTTCATCCTTCTTTTGATTCAAGGCCTTGCGGATCAGGCGGCCGAACTCGACGGCTTGCTCGGCCAGCACCGTGCCCTGCGATTCGCTGTCTTCCTGCTCCGCCAGGTTGAGGGCCATCGTGCACAGCATGCGTGTGACGGATTCATCCTTGTCTTCAGGCGTGTTGGCGGATTTACGGGGGACAGGGCGCTTATTTTTGGGCATGGCGATCAACAGGTTAAGAAAGACGGGTCAGGCAAACGGAAACAGGCGCCAGGGCTTGTGCCAGGCGCCGGGACGGATCATACAGGCGGCCGCGGCCGCCTGATACCTCAATGGTCGGTATCGAACATCTCGTGCAATTCGTCGAGTAGGTCGGCGGCTTCTTCCTGCGACAGGCCAAGATGCTGGCAAGCAAGTTCGCCGCCCTTGTCCCACTCCAGCGAGGTACTGTTGCCATGGTAGCGCTGAATGCCTTTTTCGGCCAGCAGCGACAGGGCGACGAGCGAGCGGATGGCGTCGTCCGTGGACGGGTCGGCCAGCACCGTATAGTCGTGGTGGTGCAAAATCGCCCACGAGACGTCGGAGGACAGGCCCCAGTTGCGCGCCAGCAAGCAGCCGATGGCCGCGTGGTTAGTCTGGTGGCGTGCGTCTTCCAGTGCTGTAAAACAATTGTGCGCATCGTTGGCGGCCGCCGCGTACGTGTTGACGTAGTCGGGAAAGCGGTTCATCAGCAGGGGCACGCCGATGTCGCAGAACAGGCCGAAGGTGTGGGCGATGTCGGGCGGGGCGATGCGCAACTTGCGTGAGGTAAATACCAGGGCGCGCGCGCGCTTGGCCGATACATCCCAGAAATTGGTCAGTTCCACGCCTTCCGCTTCCAGCGCCTGGCGCGCCAGCAAGCCCGTCATCATGGCGCTGCACTGGTTGATGCCGAGAAAATTGATGCCTTGCTCGACGGACTTGGCCTTGCGCGCGGCGCCATAGAATGGCGAATTGGCCAATTTCAGCAGGGCGCCCGACATGCCGACGTCGTCGGCGATGATGCGCGCGATGCGGCGCGGCGACGGGTCCTGTTCCGCCAGTTCGCGCTGCAAGTCGACCAGCAGGCTGGGACGCGGCGGGATACGGATGGAACGCATCAAGGCGTCAACCGGATCTTCCTGCTCTATCTGCTTTTGCGCTGCCGCTCTCATCATCACGCTTTCATCATCATTTTTGTGCCCGGTGCTTATTCTGTCGCGCGCTGCCGCTGCCCGCCTCAGGGGCGTCTGGCGCAGTGCCCGACGATTATCGCTGTTTATGCATAGCAATAGTTCATATCTGCAATATATTCTGGAAAAAATCCCCGTTTTGGCCTGGTCCGGCCGTGATTTTCGTCATTTCACGACCTTGCCCATCCTGGTATCCATGATGAAAAAACCAAGTTTTATTTGTTTTCAAGGCGGGGCCAGGCGTGCGGCGGGATGCGCGACGGTACAATTGCCGGATGAAAAAAATCCTTGCGGGTATCGATTTCGCGGACGATTCCAGCAGCGTGGCGCGCCAGCTGATCGGCGTGACCGTGCTGGTCGACGGCGTGGGCGGGCGCATCGTGGAAACGGAAGCGTATGACCGGCTGGACCCTGCCTCGCACACGTATGGGGGCATGACGCCGCGCAACGCGGCCATGTTCGGCCCGCCCGGACATGCCTATGTCTACCGTTCGTACGGCATCCACTGGTGCCTGAACTTTGTGTGCCGCGAAGCGGGGCATGGCGCGGGCGTGCTGATCCGCGCGATCGAACCCGTGGAGGGACTCGATGCGATGCGCGAACGGCGCGGCGTCGAGGGGGAGCGGCTGCTGTGCTCGGGACCGGGCAAGGTGTGCCAGGCGCTGGGCGTGAGCCATCTGCACAACCGGCTGGCACTGGACGCGCCGCCGTTCCTGTTGCTGGCCCGCGAGGAAGAGGTCACGGTGCACGCGGGACCGCGCATCGGCATTTCCAAGGCGATGGAAACGCCGTGGCGCTTCGTGCTGGCCGGCTCGCGCTATCTGAGTAAACCGATCTAGAAACACCTAACCAAACCTACTGCGCGTCGCGCTTTGCGGCCTGTGATGCTCGCTGCCTCGGCGGCCCCGTGCTTCAGCACAGCTGCGCTTCTCAGCCACAAATCACTGCCGCTCGCTACGGTTTTGTTAGGCGTTCTTGAGTGTGCCGGTACGTGCCTGCGGCTGGATGCTGGCATTAAACACCGCGTTGGCGGCGGGACGCGTTACCTGGCGCATTGTTGTGTGGCATGCCGCGTAGCGGACTGTGCAGCGCGCGCCGGTCCTGTTGCGCACCGACTGGATGCTGGAATGCTTCCTCGTCAGACGCGGCCGGCTGCGCGGGCGCCAGCGGGTCGAGGGTAAATACGGCCACGGCCGCCGACAATTTGACGGCCTGGTCCTGCAAACTGGCCGCCGCCGCCGCCGCCTGCTCCACCAGGGCCGCATTTTGCTGGGTGACGTCATCCATTTGCGTGACGGCCTGGTTCACTTCCGTGATGCCAGACGCCTGTTCCGCGCTGGCCTGTTTCACGCGCTGGATGATCTCATTGACTTGCTGCACCGAGGCCACGATGGCGCCCATGCTGTCGCCCGCCTGCTGCACGGCCACGCTGCCGCCATCGATGGTGGTGACGGACGTGGCGATCAGGGTCTTGATTTCCTTGGCGGCCTGCGCCGAGCGCTGCGCCAGGGTGCGCACTTCCGACGCCACCACGGCAAAACCGCGGCCTTGCTCTCCCGCGCGCGCCGCTTCCACCGCCGCATTCAGCGCGAGGATATTGGTCTGGAAGGAAATACCGTCGATCACGCCGATAATATCCACGATCTGGCGCGAATTGGCGCGTATCGTCGCCATCGTCGTCACGGCTTGCTGCATCGACACGCCCCCTTGCACGGCCAGGGTGGATGCCTGCCCCGCCAGCTCGCAGGCCAGCTGGGCGTTGTCGGCGTTGTCATTGACGGCTTGCGTCAGCGCTTCCATGGCGCTCGATGTTTCTTCCAGCGAACTGGCTTGCATTTCCGTGCGCGCCGACAAATCCAGGTTGCCGGTGGCAATTTCATGCGAGGCCGTGTCGATCGATTGCACGGCGCCCATGATGGTGCGCAAGGTCTGGTTCAGGTGGGCGATGGTCTGGTCCAGCACGCGCGAGGTGGCGGCGATTTCATCATTGCCCTGCTTGGGCGCGCCGGCCATCAGCTTGCCCGCCGCCAAGTCTTGCACGGCGTCGGCAATGCCGCGGATTTCCACCAGCATGGCGCGCCGCACCAGCATGGTCACCACGATGGAGACGAGGATGGAGAGCAGGACGGTCAGCAGCAAGCTCCAGCACAGGGCGCGAAACTCGGCGCTGGCCGTCGCATGGGCCTGGCTGCTGAGTGTCGTTTCCAGCGCGGACAGTTGCGCCAGCTGCGTATTGAACTGGCCGAACTGCGTTTCCGCCTTGAGCATGGAATTGGTGGCGATCGACTGGTCCATCTGCGCCATTTCCATGGTTTCCAGCACGGCCTTGCGATAGCCGGCCAGTGCCGTGATGGCCGCATCGACCAGGGTGAGTTCGGCGCCCGTGGCCGTGGCGCGCAGCGAGGCCAGCTGGGTGCCGATGGCCGCGTGGCGCGCCTTGATCTGTTGCTCCAGTGTATCGAGACGGGCCTTGGCAAAGCTGCCATTCGTCCACGACAGCAACTGGTACATATTGCCGTGCACATGCTTGGCCTCCCCTAGTACGTCGGCGGCTGCCTTCAGGTGCGTGATGCGTACCCGCACCATGTTTTCCAGCGAGGCATTTTGCCGCACCATGCCATACCAGGCGCCGGTCGAGCTGAGTATCAGCAGCAGCAAGACCAGGGTGGGTGCCAGCAATAATTTTGGCCCTATGCGTAATTGATTGAGCATGCTCGACTCCTGGCGATGGCCGTTCAAACCGCAGGCGGCGCGCGGTGTGCGTGCGCGCCGCCCTTGCCCTATTTTTTGTAGATCCCCGCTTCCAGCACCACATCGTTGACGCGCAGGATGTAGGTGGTCTTCGGCTCGATCTTGCCGGTGGTGGGATTCTTGTATTGGTAATCGACCCAGCCCTTGCCTTGTTTTTGCGCCAGCTCAATGATTTCACGGCGATATTTCTTGCCATTCGCATCGGGCACGTCCGTCAAATCCTTGCCGACGATGGAAGGATTGATGGGGTGGGCCAGCACGATGCCCGTCTTGATGTCGCGCATGTCCACATACAGCGAGCCCTGCACGAAGTCCGGGTCTTTCGCCGTGATTTTCTTCATCATTTCTTCCTTGCCATGCGCCTTCATGAAGGCGGCGCCCCGTTCGGCCATGGCGATGGCGTCTTTTTCCGTTGGTTCGACCGCGGCGCTGACGTTGCCACCGGCAAATGCCAGGCACAGCAGGCTACCCGTGAATAAGCGTTTCATGAAAGCTCCTTGTGATATCGAGGGATATGTTGCCAAGTCGTAATTTACGTCGCCGGCGCTTCCCGCAAATTGCGATGGCACAAACTAAGGTGTTGCTTGTCGGTAGCTTGCAACGTATCGACGGCTTGTTGATATGTAACAATTTGGTTCCGAGCGGCAAGAACTATGATGACTTTCACAGCATGCCAAGCGGGCAAGGCATGGCAGAGGAAGAGGCTGGAATTGGCCGGGATAGGGCTGGTTTCAAGGAAGTTATCGCTGTTTACTGGCAAGGAGCCGATCGTGTCCGCACCCATTACCGAGCCGTTTTCACCCAAGTTCAAGCCGTATACGCGGCACACCATACAACAGGCGCGGCAGTGGGAATGGCTGCCGGAAGAGCAGCGTGAAGCCGTGCAAGTGGTGTCGCATGTCTTGCCGTTTCGCACCAATGCCTATGTGCTCGACCAGTTGATCGACTGGAACAACATCCCCGACGACCCCATCTATCGCCTCGTCTTTCCCCACCGCGACATGCTGGCGCCCGAGCAGTACGCGCACCTGCGCGAGCTGGTGCTGGTGCAGAGGGACAAGGCCGCTATCGATGCCTATGTGCATGGCTTGCGCCTGGGCATGAATCCCCATCCGGCCGGGCAGATGACGCACAACGTGCCCCGGGTCAACGATGCGCCCGTGCGCGGCTTGCAGCATAAATATGCGCAAACGGTGCTGTTTTTCCCCAGTGCAGGACAGACGTGCCACGCGTATTGCACCTTCTGTTTCCGCTGGCCCCAGTTCGTCGGCATGGACGACATGAAGTTCGATGCGCATGAGTCGCATGAGCTGGTCGCCTACCTGAAACTGCATCCGGAAGTGACGGACGTGCTGATCACGGGCGGCGACCCGATGATCATGAATACGCGGCAACTGGCTGCCTACCTGGAACCGCTGCTGGCGCCGGGCCTGGAACATATCCAGAACATCCGCATCGGCACCAAGGCGGTGGCGTATTGGCCGCAGCGCTTTGTCTCGGACCGCGATGCGGACGACTTGATGCGCCTGTTCGAGCGCATCGTCAAGGCGGGCAAGAACCTGGCGGTGATGGGCCATTACAGCCATGCCGTCGAGTTGCGCCAGGACATCGCCCAGCAAGCGGTGAAGCGCATCATTTCCACGGGGGCCACCTTGCGCATGCAGGGGCCGCTGATCCGCCACATCAACGAAGATCCCGCTAGCTGGGCCGAGCTGTGGCAGACGGGCACGCGCCTGGGGGCGATTCCGTACTACATGTTTGTCGAACGGGACACGGGCCCGCGCGCCTATTTCGAGTTGCCCCTGGCGAAGGCGCACGAGATTTTCCAGGCCGCCTACCAGATGGTGTCCGGCCTGTCGCGCACGGTGCGCGGGCCTTCCATGAGTGCGTTTCCCGGCAAGATCGTCATCGATGGCATCGTCACCATCCATGGCGAAAAACTGTTTGCCCTGCAATTTTTGCAGGCGCGCAACCCGGACTGGGTGCGCCGGCCGTTTTATGCCAAGTTCGATGCGGAAGCGACGTGGATGGACGATTTGAAGCCGGCCTTTGGCCAGGACAAGTTTTTCTTTGAAACGGATGACCCGGTGCCGCAGGTGCCGCATAAAATCATCCGCCTGGCACAGGCCGCCTGAGCATGCACGGCCACGGCGCGCCTGCCCGCTCCGGCGCGGCCGTGTTTTGCCTGGTGTTCCTGCCGTTCGCGCTCGGTCATTACCTGTCCTGCCTGCTGCGCGGCGTGAATGCCGTGCTGACGGCCGAATTGCTGGGCGCCATCGCCCTGACGCCGACCCAGCTGGGTCTGCTGACCAGCGCCTTTTTTCTCGCTTTTGCGCTGGTGCAATTGCCGGTCGGCATGGCGCTCGACCGCTACGGCCCCCGCACGGTGCAACTGTGGCTGCTGGCGCTGGCGGCCCTGGGCGTGTGGCTGTTCAGCCGGGGCCATAGCTTTGCCGAACTGATGTGGGCACGCGCCTTGATGGGGGCGGGCCTGGGCGGCTGTTTCATGGCCGCCGTGAAAGCGATCTCGTGCGCCATCGCGCCAGCTCGCCTGCCGTCCGTGCATGGCTATCTGATCGCCGTGGGCGGCCTGGGGGCGGCCACGGCCACCACGCCCGTCAAGCTGGCCCTGCACTACACGGATTGGCGCGGCGTGTTCCTGGGCCTGGCGCTGGCGGCGCTGGCCATCGGCGTGCTGATCCGCCTGCTGTCGCCGGCCCTGCCTGCGCCCGCCGCTGCGAGGAACAAGGTCAGCGTCTGGAGCGTGTATCGCGACAGGGCCTTTCGCCGCACCATCGCGCTGATCCTGCTGCCGCACACGGTATTCTTTGGCGTGCAAGGCTTGTGGGTGGGGCGCTGGCTGGCCGATGTGGGCGGCTTGTCCGACGACAATGTCGCGTATTTGTTGTACCTGGGCATGGCGGCCGTCATCTTTGGCGCCATCGGCATGGGCATGCTGACGGAGTGGGCGGGGCGGCGCGGTATTGCACCCATGCAAGTGGCGGCCGCCGGTATCGTCCTGTTTGTCGCTGTGCAAGTGGCGATGGCGTGCAATGTGGTGCCCAGCCTGCCTTTGCTATCCGTGCTGTTTACCCTGCTGGGCACGGTAACGGGCCTCGAGTATGCGATCGTTGCGCAAAGCATGCCGGCCAGCTTGACGGGCAGGGCGGCCACCTGTTTGAACTTGCTCATCTTCACGGGTGCCTTCCTGGTGCAGGCGGGCTTTGGCCTGATCCTCGGCTGCTGGCCCCTGAACAGCCAGCAGCAGTATCCGCCGCAGGCGTACCAGGCGGCGTTTGGCGTGCTGGCGGCCTTGCAATTGCCGGGACTTGCGATGTTTTTCATTCACCGCTGCAGGCGTGCCGGGCCATCCGGTAAAATGGCAGCCTGCACAGCGGCAATGATCAACTCCAAGGAAGACTATGAAACTCGTTCGTTATGGACGTCCAGGCAAGGAAAAACCGGGCCTGATCGATGAAGAAGGCAAACTGCGCGACCTGTCCGGCGTGATTGCCGATATTGATGGCGCGCAACTGTCCGACAAGGCCCTGCGCAAGCTGGCCAAGCTGGACGAAAAGACCTTGCCTTTGGTGCGCGGCAATCCACGCTTCGGCGTGCCGCTGGCGAAAGTCGGCAAGTTCATCGGCATCGGCCTCAATTACGCGGATCACGCGGCCGAGGCCGGCATGCCGATTCCGGCCGAACCCATCGTCTTCATGAAGGCCATTACTTGCCTGAATGGCCCGGACGACAATGTCGTGCTGCCAAAAGGCTCGAAAAAGACGGATTGGGAAGTGGAGCTGGGCGTGATCATCGGCACGCGCGCGCAATACGTAAGCGAAGAGGACGCCCTGAAATACGTGGCCGGCTATTGCGTCGTCAACGACATTTCCGAGCGCTCGTTCCAGCTGGAACGGGGCGGCCAGTGGGACAAGGGCAAGGGTTGCGACACCTTCGGCCCCGTCGGCCCATGGCTGGTGACGCGCGATGAAGTCATCGACGAGCAGGACCTGGACCTGTACCTGGAAGTCAACGGCAAGCGCATGCAGACCGGCAATACGCAAACCATGATCTTCACGGTGGCGCAGATCGTCAGCTACCTGTCGCAATTCATGACCCTGGAACCGGGCGACGTCATCGCCACGGGCACGCCGCCGGGTGTGGGCCAGGGCCGCAAGCCGCAGCGTTTCCTCAAAAAAGGCGACAGCATGCGCCTGGGTATCGCCGGCCTCGGTGAACAGCAGCAGGACGTGGTCGCCTGGACAGCCTGATGGCCGGTAGCGATATCGACCGTTTGCCGCCGTTGCCGCTGGACCAGCTCGATGTCCAGCAGCGCACGGCCGCGCAAGCCATCATCGACGGTCCGCGCGGGGCGCTGTACGGCCCCTTCGTGCCGCTGATCCGCAGCCCCGAGCTGATGGAAACGGCGCAGCGCATGGGAGAATATTTGCGCTACCGCAGCGCCATCGGCACGCGGCTGTCGGAAATGGCGATCCTGGTGACGGCGCGCCAGTGGGACCAGCAAGTCGAGTGGGCCATCCACGCGCCGCTGGCCGTGCAGAACGGCATCGCGCAAGCGGCCGTGGACGCCATTGCGGCGCGGCGCGCACCGCTGGCCCTGAAGGAAGACGAGCAAGCCGTGCATGACTTTTGCATCGAGTTGCAGCAGAACAAGCGTGTCAGCGATGCCACGTATGCGCGGGCGCTGGCGCTGTTCGGCGAGCACGGCGTGGTCGACTTGATGGGTATCAATGGCTACTACACCTTCCTGGCCATGGTGATGAATGGCGCGCAGACGGCGGTGCCGGCCTTGGGTGTGCCGCCCATGCCCGCCTGATGACAGGTGTTTTTCGGGCAAAGATGGACAAAGTGTAATGAAGTTGAAATTATTCAATATATAATTTTACTTCCCTGCCATTGCCAACAAGCTCAATGAAAACTCGTCCGTGCTTCACCCTGATGGGCCGCGCCTTCCTGGCGCTGGCCCTTTCTTTTTGCCCCTTGATGACGGTGCGCGCGCTTGCCGCCGAGACCGCTGCCACCGCCAGCCCCGGCGCTTCCGCCCTGGAAAACTCCGTCGTCAAGGTGTTTTCCACCCTGCGCGGGCCGGATCCCTATAAACCGTGGAGCAAGGCTGCGCCGCAAGAGGTGACGGGTTCCGGCGTCGTCATCGAAGGCCGCCGCATCCTCACCAATGCGCATGTGGTCGGCTATGCCAGCCAGGTGCAGATCCAGGCGAATGGCGCCGGCGACAAGATACCGGCGACCGTGCTGGCCATCTCGCGCGGCATGGACCTGGCCTTGCTGAAAATCGACGATGACAGTTTTTTTGCCAGCCATAAAGCGGTGCCGCGCGCCAATGTCTTGCCGGACGTGCGCGATGCCGTGCTGGCGTATGGCTATCCGACGGGCGGCACCTCGCTGTCGATCACCAAGGGCATCGTTTCGCGCATCGAATTCGTGCGCTACAACTTCCCCGTGTCCGGCCTGCGCATCCAGATCGATGCGGCCATCAATCCGGGCAATAGCGGCGGCCCCGTGATCGCCGGCGACAAGATGATCGGCCTGGCCTTTGCCGGCATGGCCAATGCGCAAAACATCGGCTACATCATCCCCAACGAGGAAATCGAACTGTTCCTGCGCGACCAGGACAGTGGCGCGCCCAAGGGCAAGCCGGCCATGCGCGACGTGACGCAAACGCTGGAAAATCCCGCGCTGCGCACGTATCTGAAGCTGGCCAAGGGTGTCGAAGGCGCCGTCGTGATGACGCCGGCCAGCAAGGATGCCGCCTATCCGCTCAAGGAGTGGGATGTCATCACGCATATCGGCGATTTTCCCATCGACAACCAGGGCATGGTCAAGCTGAATGCCAACAGCCGCGTGCGCTTCCAGTACCGGGTACAACAGCTGGCGAAAGACGGCCAGTTGCCGTTGACGGTGGTGCGCCAGGGCGCACCCCTGAAAATCAAGGTGCCCGTCTCGGCGGCGCACCCGATGCTCATCAGCGGCTTGCAGGGCAATTACCCATCCTATTTCATCTTCGGTCCGATGGTGTTTTCGCGCGCCAGCACGGAATTCATGGCGGCGCCGAATGGCAACCCAACGATATTGGGCGGCATGGCGTTTGCCGGCAATCCGCTGGCTACGCGGCGCGGCGATGCGCCCGATAGCGAACGCGAGGAACTGGTGGTGATCGCCGCGCCGTTCTTCCCGCACAAGCTGATGAATGGCTACAGTACCCGTTTCTTCTCGGTCGTCGATTCCGTCAATGGCGTGCGCGTGCGCAGCCTGGCGCACCTGGTGGCCTTGCTGCGCGACCAGACGGATGAATTGCTGACGTTCCGCTTCCAGCAGCGCGATGCGGAAATGGTCGTCGTGCCCCGCAAGGACATGCTGGCAGCGACGGAATCGGTGCTGACGGACAACGGCATCCGTTCGGAAGCGTCGCCCGATATGTTGAAAATCTGGAATGAAAAAACGCCGGTAAACTGATCGTTACCGGCGTTCCGCAAGACAACAGGCGCGGCGCAGACCGCGCCTGTTTTACTTTAAGCCAATACTTTCTTCAGCCACGCGCCGATGGCGTCGATTTCTTCCTGGCACAGCGAGTGCTGCATCATGTACTCGTGCCATTCCACCTTGTAACCCATGCCGGTGAGCAAGTCGCGCGACTGTTGCGCGCGGCCGATCTGCACCACGGGGTCGGCCGTGCCGTGCGCCATGAAGATCGGCGTCTGCAGGCTGGCCGGCGTGCGTTCCAGAGCCGTCTTGTCGGCCAGCGGCAGATAGCCGGACAGGCACATCAGGCCGGCCAGCGGTTCCGCATGGCGCAAGCCCGTTTGCAAGGTCATGGCGCAGCCTTGCGAGAAGCCGGCCAGGATGATGCGGCTGGCGGGAATGCCGCGCGCCTTTTCGCGCGCGATCAGCGCTTCGATCTGCAGCTGCGAGGCGCGCAAGCCGTTTTCATCTTCGCGGCGCACGAGATCGCTCACGAGGATGTCGTACCAGGCGCGCATCACATAGCCGTTGTTGATGGTGACGGGCATGGTGCCGGCGCTGGGGAAGATGAAGCGGATGGCGGGGCAGCCGCGCAAATCGAGTTCTTTCACCAGGGGAACGAAGTCGTTGCCGTCGGCGCCCAGGCCATGCATCCAGATGATGGAGACGGTGGGGTTCGGTGCGCTGTCGAGTTCGATGGTTTCCAGCAAAGTGCTCATGTATTTTCCTCTGGTAGTGGTTGCGCCGGACGCAGCGCCGATTTGGGACGGAAGGCCTTGCAGATGGCCGGGTCGGTTTCCATGTAGGGGCCTCCGATGAGGTCGATGCAATAGGGTACGGCGGCAAAGATGCCGTTTACCAATTGATTTCCATCAACATCCTTCAAGCCTTCCAGGGTTTCCTTGATGGCTTTCGGCTGGCCCGGCAAGTTCATGATCAGGGCGGCGCGCTCGGGCGTCTCGCGGATCACGGCCACCTGGCGCGACAAAATGGCCGTCGGCACGAATTGCAGGCTGATCTGGCGCATCTGTTCGCCGAAACCGGGCATTTCCTTGGTCCCGACGGACAAGGTAGCGTCCGGCGTCACGTCGCGCCGCGCCGGACCCGTGCCGCCCGTCGTCAGGATCAGATGGCAGTGGCTCAGGTCGACCATGTCGATCAGGGTGTTTTCAATTTGCGAGCGCTCGTCCGGGATCAGGCGTTTTTCCAGGCGGAAAGGCGTGCGGATGGCGGCGGACAGCCAGCTTTCCAGGGCGGGGATGCCCAGGTCTTCATACACGCCGCCGCTGGCGCGGTCCGAGATCGACACGAGGCCGATAATCAATTCGTCTTCGAGAGTGGTGGACATCGGTCACCTATAAAAGTTTGGAGTGTCTTAAAAACAATAAAACCGGGATTATCCCGGTTTTTTGTCCATCCTTGCGTTTGGGACGGTCAATTACTCGTCGTCTTCCGCTTCTGCGTCATCTTCGTCGGCATCTTTCTTGCCGCCATTTTGCTTCTTGGCGATCTCTTTCAAGATCTGGAAGATTTCACGGTAGGCCTTCGGCGGCTTGTTCTCGGCTTGCTCCTTGCGGGCATTGCGGATCAGGGTGCGCAGGTGCTGCACGTCCAGTTCCGGATTTTCCGACAGCAAGACGGTCAGGGCCTTGTCGTCCGTCAAGAGTTTGTCGCGGCGGCGTTCCATCGCGTGCATATTGGCCGTGTCGGCTTTCGACAAGCCTTTCCAGCTATCGATGGTGCGTTGGATGGCGGCAACTTCGTCTTCATCCAGGGTGCGCATCTTCTTGCCCACATATTGCAGCTGGCGGCGGCGGCCTTCGTGATCCTTGATTTGCTGGCATTCGAGAATGGCGTCGCGCACGTCTTCCGGCATCGGGACGCGCTTGACGCGGTCGCGTGCCTCATTGACGAGTTCTTCGCCCAGCTTTTGCAGGACGGTCATCTGGCGCTTGAGTTCCGACTTCGAAGGACGTTCATATTCCTGTTCGAATTCGGTGGATTGGAAGCCGCAAGCTCCCCGGTTTGGATTTGGCATGATAAGGCGGGATTGGCCGCGTAGGCCGCACCTGTAAACTGTAAACGACTGCTATGATAACCTTTTTAGCGGCTTTCCGAAGAAAACAGCGCATGAACGACTCCGTATTTACCCATAGTCAAGAGCAATTGCAGCAACTAGCCCGTGATGTGTTGTCTTTTGCGCGGGAAGCGGGCGGCACCGACGCAGCCGTCGAAGTCAGCGAAGGCGGCGGCTTGTCCGTTTCTGTCCGAAAAGGCAAGATCGAGACGATCGAGCAAAACAAGGACAAGGGCATGGGCGTGACCGTGTTTGTCGGCAAGAAGCGCGGCAATGCCAGCACCTCCGATTTCTCGCCGTCCGCCCTGCGCGCCACGGTGGACGCCGCCTACAACATCGCCCGCTTCACTGCCGAGGACGATTGCGCGGGCCTGGCCGACACGGACATGCTGGAAATGTCCCCCCGCGACTTGCAATTGTTTTATCCCTGGCTCATTTCCACCGAGGAAGCCGTTGCGCTGGCCCAGCGGGCCGAAGCGGCCGCGTTTGCCGTCGACCCGCGCATCACGAATAGCGAGGGAGCCAGCGTGCACGTGCAGCAATCGCACTTTGTTTCCGCCAATTCGCGCGGCTTCATCGGCGGCTACCCGTTCTCGCGCCACACCCTGTCCGTGGCGCCCATCGCAGGCAAGGGCGCGAAGATGCAGCGCGACGACTGGTATTCGTCCGTGCGCGACGCCTCCAAAATGTCGAGCCCGGAAGCCATCGGCCGCTATGCCGCCGAGCGCGCCCTGTCGCGCCTGAACGCGCGCAAGCTGGGCACGCGCACTTGTCCCGTGCTGTTCGAGGCGCCGCTGGCGGCCGGTTTGCTGGGTACCTATGTGCAAGCAACCTCGGGCGGCGCCCTGTACCGCAAATCCACTTTCCTGAACGATTCCCTGGGCACGCAAGTGCTGCCGTCGCACGTGCAGATCTTCGAAGACCCGCACGTGATCGGCGGCGTCGGTTCGGCGCCGTTCGACGAAGAGGGCGTGAAAACCGTCAGCCGCGACGTCGTCAAGGATGGCGTGGTGCAAGGCTATTTCCTGTCGACCTACACGGCCCGCAAGCTGGGCATGCAGACGACGGGCAACGCGGGCGGCTCGCACAATTTGTACCTGACCTCGAACCTGACGGCCGCCAGCGACGATTTTAGTGCCATGCTGAAAAAGCTGGGCACGGGCTTGCTGGTGACGGAGCTGATGGGGCAAGGAACCAATTATGTGACGGGCGACTATTCGCGCGGCGCATCCGGTTTCTGGGTGGAAAATGGCGTGATCCAGTACCCGGTGGAAGAAATCACCATCGCCGGCAACATGAAGGACATGCTGCGCAACATCGTTGCCGTGGGCGCCGACGAACTGCGCCGCGGCACCAAACAGACGGGGTCCATTCTCATCGAGAGCATGGTAGTGGCGGGCGGCTGAGCGCCTGCATGGCAAGCGCGACAACGCCGGGCGGGCGCGCCACGCTTTACTGCTGGACTTGATAGCCATCCGTCAGGGTGGCCAGGAACTTCACCATATCCTCGATCTCGCCCGCCGTCAGCGCCGGCGCCATGCCGCGCTTGCGGTCGAACGGCGCTTCCTTGACGTTCACGTTGGCGCGGTATCTGGCGGGTATGTCATTGAATTTCTGCACTTTTCCCCGTTTGTCGCGCGGATACCATTCTTGCGGATGCGTATCGCGCCGCACATAAAAACGCAGGGCCTCCGTCAGGTTGTCGAACACGCCGTTATGAAAAAACACTTGGCGTGTGGCCACATTGCGCAGGCTGGGCACCTTGAAGGCGCCGCATAGCTCGTCTTTCGCCGCCAGGTCCGTACGGTCGGGACCGCACAAGCCCAGGTCGAAATAGGCCGGATCGGCCGTGGCGGGAATGCGCATATTGCGCGGCACGCCCAGATTGTCGAAACTGAAGTCCGTAAACAGGGGCGGCGCGCCATGTTCGCCCCGCACGCTGGGGTGGCAAGCGGCGCAATTGCCCTTGCGTTCATCGTTGAACAGGGCCAGGCCCCGCAATTCGGCCAGTTCCAGCGGAACCTTGTTGGCCAGGTACAGGTCATATTTGGAATCGTAGCGGTGAAAATCCGGCTCTTCCTGCTGGAATTGCTGCAAAGCATACGTGATGCGGCTGAATGCCTGTTGTGGTTGCGCAAAGATGGCGTCGCCAAAGACGTGCCGGAATGCGTTCGCATAGTTGCCGTTGCGCAACCGTTCCACCACCGCATCCGTGCTGGCATTGGCCATTTCGTGCGCTGCCAGGAACGGCCGTTCCGCCTGTTCTGCCAGGCTGGCGGCGCGGCCGTCGCGGTTGATGCCGCCGTTGGGTGCGCCGTCCTCATCAAAGCGGAAGGGCGGATTGTGGTCCAGGTAGCGCAGCGATGGCGTGGCGCGGTAGCCGTGCGCCTGGCCATCGGCGCCGCCCAGTTGCACGGCCAGCTTGTTGCCGGGCGCATAGGCGTGGGCCGGGTCATGGCAGCTGGCGCACGACTGCCTGCCCGAGGCGGACAGGCTGGCATCGTGGAAGATGCGCCGCCCCAGCTGCGCGGCAGGGCTGAGTTCGGCTGCCGTGCCTGGCATGCCGTACAAGCCAAGAAACAAGAATGTGCACACGTGTGCAAGTCGGGTCGGTGAATATCGCGCCTCGGCGCGTGGCTGGTCTTTGATGGTCATATGCGGGATGGTTGTCGGCAAGGGAGAGACAGGCAATGCTGCGCCCAGTATAGGCAGCAATGGCTGGCGTGGCAACGATTAGCGATGCTGCGCTGCGCAAGACGGGGAGCGGAAAACAGCCGGCGGCAGAGTAACCGCCGGCCAAGCCCGTCACGTCATGCGTGGCGGGCCAGTTTCATGCGCGGCTCAGGCGCGCAAGGTGGACAGGATAGGCTGCAGCACGGCCGCGCCCAGGGCGGCGCTGCGGGCACCGCTCCAGCCCGTTTGCGGGTCGGGATCGTTGGCATTGTCCTTGAACGGCAATTCCAGGGTCAGCGACAGGCAGCCGAAGGCGTGGGTGATGTGGGGCGAACCCATGGTCAGTACTTCCGGCGTGAACGGGCCGTCTTCGTAGCCGTGCTCATCCTGGAAGTCGGGGCTGGCCACCTTGAAGTCGGCGATGAAGCGGTCTTGCTCGGCCTTCTGTGCTGGCGTGAAATTTTCCAGCGCATCGCTGCCGGCCACGAAGACGTAAGGCAAGCCTTCGTCGCCATGCACGTCGAGGAACAGGTCGCAGCCGATTTCATGCATTTTCTGTTTCACCAGGAATACTTCCGGGCTGCGCTCCATCGTCGGCGTCATCCATTCGCGGTTCAGGTTGGCGCCGGCTGCGTTGGTGCGCAGGTTGCCATGCACGGAACCGTCCGGGTTCATGTTCGGCACCACGTAGAAGACGGCGTCTTGCAGGCACTGGCGGGCGAATGGATTGGCCTGGTCCAGCAAGGCTTCGAGCATGCCTTCGACAAACCATTCCGCCATCGTTTCACCGGGATGCTGGCGCGCGATGACCCAGACTTTCTTCTCGGCATCGGCGTCGCCCACCACCAGCAGATTCATGTCGCGGCCTTCCACGGTGCTGCCCAGGTCGATCAAGCGCACCAGCGGCGACGCTTGCGCGCTGTCGATCAGGGCCAGGTGGCGGTCCCATGGGTACGGCTCGAAATAGGCGTAGTACACGCTTTCCTCTTCCGGCGTGTGTTCGATGGTCATCACCGTGCCGTCAAAGCTGGTGGGCACGCGGAACCAGGTTTCGCGGTCGTAGCTGGCCACGGCCTGGTAATCTTTCCAGCCGTCCGGGTAGGCCGACTTGCCTGCGTTCATGAAGCGGATCGTGCACGCCTCGCCTTGCGCGCCTTGCAGGCGGAAGTAAAACCACTGCGTGATGTCGGCGTGGGAATCCTTGCGGATGTTCAGCTCGATGGATTGGGCATCGTCGGCGCGCAGCACCTCGATCGCGCCGGCGTCGAATTGCTGGCTGATTTTAATGGTCATGAGTGTTCCTGATAAAAACGTATGGGTTTTGCATCGTGTGCAATGGCGCGATGATACCTGTTTTGCGGTGGACTTTGTGCTGGCGCAAACGATGACGGACGCGCTTTGCTAACGTGATAGCTCCGACACGGGGAGGCCATCATGGATGACAACGGCAAACACATACGCGAACTGGAAAAGAAAATCAGCGCCCTCAGCGACGCCCTGGCGCACCTGGGCAAGGGCACGACCTTGCAGGAATTGCTGCGCATCATACGTTTCCCCGGCTATACGACGCCGGCCGAATTCACCTTCAATGTCGCCATCCTCGACACCATGCTGGTGCAGGCCAATGCGCTGGAAAAGCTGGGGCAGGATTTATTGGCAGGGGCGAAACAGGTGGTCGCAAAACAGTGAGCGCAGGCACTGACGTATTCCTGAGCGCCTGAAAAATGGCCAGGGCCGCAGGCAGTATGAATGGACGCCCAGGCCCTGCAACGCTGCCATGGACGTGTTGTCAGGTGTTCAGGCCGCCGAAACGTTCGTAGAACCACGGCTCCACATCGGGCGCCTGCGCATCTTCGCGCCGCAAGGTGGCCAGGATATGTTTCTCGGCCGCCGCGTACGTGATGCGGTACAGGTCGCGGGCCAGCGCATACGCCTGCGTGCCGGGCCATGGTTCGGGCAGCAGTTCGACGGGCAGTTGCGGGTCGTGCAATTGCACGCGGCGATAGGCGTGCGTCAGCAGCGAGCGGATGACGAACGCTTGCTCTGCATCGAACACGGGCGCTTCTTGCAGCAAGGTCAGCAGGGGCTGGAAACTGGCGATGAATTTCTGGTAGCCGGCCATTACTTCCGATAAATCCCAGCAGTCGCCCACCATGTCGCGCAGGGGGCGCGTGCTGACGCCCGGCAATTCCGTGGTGTGGCAGACATACAGCTTGCCCTGCACCTCGTTGCGCACGAGGATATCTTCCAGCGCCTCCGTATTGCTGGCCGGATGGCCAAAGATGCCGGGAGAGATCAAGCCATAGCCCGCCCACAATAATTCCTTGCGCAGCGCCCCCCGCTCGGCGGCGCCGATGCTGCCGGCCGGCCCGATCACCAGGGTCCAGCTGCCATCCCAGTGCACGACCAGCGGCGCATAGATGCGGCGATAGGCGCGCTCGAAGCGGGCCAGCGCCTCCGGGCGTATCGTATAGGCGCTGCGGCGGCCGTCGCGCTGCGAGCTGAGCCAGCCTTCCTGCGCCAGGCGGAACACGCTGGTGCGCAATAAACGGTCATTCACGCCAAACGGCGCCAGCAGTTCGATCAGGCTGCCCAGCCAGATGGCGCCGCCGCGCGGCACGATGGCGTCGCCAAAGATGGTCATCACCAGGGACTTCGAGCGCGGTGGGTCGCTTTCCAGGAAATCGGCTATCCATGCCGTGCAGCGGGTGTTCTTCATGTGGTTCCGGTCTGGCCGTGTTGCGGTCGGTTCAATAAAAGCAGCAGTTTACTTGGCTGCGCGGGTAGCGCGGCAATAATTTGTCGGAAGCGCTGGTGGCGCTCCGCAGTGTTTTCTCATAAGCAATATCATACGCACAAAAAAGCTGCACAAGATACGAATTTTTAAAATGATTCATATCAAGTGTATGCAAATCGTTTTTTGTATCGTATTATCTGTTCATCGCACCGCGTTGCTGCGCAAAATCAAAGACATGGGAGACAGATCATGTACGCACAAATGGTTGAAACCGGCCTCAAGAACGTTCGTTCCCTCGACGACATGGGTCAAGAAGAGCGCGCTTTCCAGGCGCGTATCGACGAAGGCATCAAGATCGAGGCCAAGGACTGGATGCCGGATGCTTACCGCAAGACCCTGATCCGCCAGATTTCGCAGCACGCGCACTCGGAAATCGTCGGCCAATTGCCTGAAGGCAACTGGGTCACGCGCGCGCCCACCCTGAAACGCAAGTCCATCCTGCTGGCGAAGATCCAGGACGAAGCCGGCCACGGCCTGTACCTGTATAGCGCCGCGGAAACCTTGGGCGTGTCGCGCGACGACTTGCTGGCCGCCTTGCATTCGGGCAAAGCCAAGTATTCCAGCATCTTTAACTATCCCACCCTGTCGTGGGCCGACATGGGCGCCATCGGCTGGCTGGTCGACGGTTCCGCCATCATCAACCAGATTCCCCTGTGCCGTTGTTCCTACGGTCCGTATGCGCGCGCCATGATCCGCGTCTGCAAGGAAGAATCGTTCCATGCGCGCCAGGGCTACGACATCATGATGTCGCTGTGCAAGGGCACGCCTGCGCAGAAAGCCATGGCGCAGGATGCGCTGAACCGCTGGTGGTGGCCGTCGCTGATGATGTTCGGCCCGTCCGACGCCGCTTCCGTCAACAGCGCCCAGTCGGCGCAATGGCGCATCAAGCTGTTCTCGAACGACGAATTGCGCCAGCGCATGGTCGACCAGACCGTGCCGCAAATCGAATACTTGGGCTTGACCGTGCCCGATCCCGACCTGAAATTCAATGCGGAAACGGGCCACTATGAATTCGGCGAGATCGACTGGTCCGAGTTCAACAATGTCTTGAAGGGCAATGGCCCGTGCAACCGCGAACGCCTGCAAACGCGCGTGAAAGCGTATGAAGACGGCGAATGGTTCCGCGATGCCTTGCTCGCCTACGCCGACAAGCAAGCCGCTAACGAAAAAGCGGCAGCCTGAAAACATCTATAAAAGGGGATAGCAACATGAGCAAAGAATGGCCTTTGTGGGAAGTTTTCATCCGCAGCCAGCACGGCCTGGCGCACAAGCATGTGGGCAGCCTGCACGCTTCCGACGCCACCATGGCGGTCAACCATGCGCGCGACGTCTACACGCGCCGCAATGAAGGCGTGAGCATCTGGGTGGTGCGCGCGGCCGATATCGTCGCCAGCAGCCCCGGCGACAAGGGCGCCCTGTTCGAACCGTCGAACAGCAAGGTGTACCGCCATCCCACCTTCTTCCCGATGCCGGAAGAAGTCAAGAATCTGTGATGGGAGCGCCTGCAATGGATGACAAGGTCACTCAACAAAAGTTCGATTACCTCCTGCGCCTGGGCGACAACGCCCTGATCCTCAGCCAGCAGCTGTCGCAGCTGTGCGGCAAGGGCCCGGCGCTGGAAGAGGACATGGCGCTGACCAACGTGGCGCTGGACTTGCTGGGCCAGACGCGTTTGTGGTTCAGCTATGCGGCCGAACTGGAAAATGCGGGCCGCGACGAGGACGACATCGCCTTTTTGCGCGACGCCCACGATTTCAAGAATTGCCTGCTGGTCGAACAGCCGAACGGCAATTACGCCGATACGATGATGCGCCAGTTCTTCTTCGACAGCTGGCACTATTTCCAGCTGCTGGAACTGACGAAATCGACGGATGCGCGCATCGTCGAGGTGGCGCAAAAGTCGATCAAGGAAGTCACGTACCACTTGCGCCGCAGCGGCGATCTTGTCGTGCGCCTCGGCGACGGCACGGCGGACAGCCACGCCAAGACGCAGGCCGCCGCCGACAAGCTGTGGATGTACACGGGCGAAATGTTCAAGTACGACGCCGTCGACCAGGCCATGGTCGCCGCCGGCATCGCGCCGCCATCCGACATCCTGCGCCAGGCGTTCCTGGAACACGTGGCCGAGATCTTCGCGGAAGCGACGCTGGCCATGCCGGCGCCCGACGCCTGGATGCAAAAAGGCGGCAAGCAGGGCACGCACACGGAACACCTGGGCTTTATTCTGGCCGAGATGCAGTTCCTGCAGCGCGCCTATCCTGGGGCGGAGTGGTAATGAACACGGCCGCGGCAGCGCTGGACGCCGCCCAGGTCTGGGCCTGGCTGGGCGACGTGCCAGACCCGGAAATCCCCGTCATTTCGGTGGTGGACCTGGGCATCGTGCGCGCCGTCGAAGTCACCGGCGGCGACGCCTGTACCGTGACGATCACGCCCACGTATTCGGGCTGCCCTGCCATGCAGGTGATCGCCGACGCCGTCACGGATGCCTTGCGCAGCCATGGCGTGGACAAGGTGACGCTGGTGAACCAGCTGTCACCCGCCTGGACGACGGACTGGATGAGCGAGACGGGCAAGGCCAAGCTGAAAGGCTATGGCATCGCCCCGCCGCAGCAGCAGGTGATCGACATCAGCGGTTTGCGTGGTGGCGTCAAGCGCCAGCCCATGCCGAAACTGGACGTGATCTGCCCGAATTGCGGTTCCACGCATACGCAGCTGACCAGCCAGTTCGGCTCCACGCCGTGCAAGGCCCTGTACAAATGCCTGGATTGCCGCGAACCGTTTGACTACTTCAAGTGCCACTAAAAAAATCAGGCACACGTTCCGAAGAAACTGGAGATGAAGCATGAGTAAATTTTATCCGCTGTGCGTGGCCAACGTGCGCAATGAAACGCGCGACACCATCGCCGTCACGTTCGACGTGCCAGCCGAGTTGCAGCAGCAGTTCCGCTTCCAGCAGGGCCAGCACCTGACCCTGCGCGCCCATATCAATGCGGAAGACGTGCGCCGCTCGTATTCCATCTGTTCGGCGGTGCAGGATGGCACCCTGCGCGTGGCCATCAAGCGCACGCCGGGCGGTGCCTTTTCCACCTGGGCGAACGATACCCTGAAAGCCGGCGCCACCATCGAGGTGATGCCGCCCATGGGCCACTTTAACGTGCCGCTCGACTGCGTCAATCGCAAGCACTACCTGGCGTTTGCGGCCGGCAGCGGCATCACGCCCATCCTCTCCATCATCAAGACGACCCTGCTGACGGAGCCCCTGAGCCGCTTCACCCTGTTCTACGGTAACCGCGCTTCGTCGTCCGTCATCTTCAAGGAAGAATTGACGGACTTGAAGGATGTGTACCTGGAGCGTTTGAACCTGGTCTACGTGATGAGCCGCGAACAGCAGGACATCGAACTGTTCAACGGCCGCATCACGCAGGAAAAATGCGAGCAGTTCCTGCAGCACTGGATCAAGATCGAAGACTATGACAACGCCTTCATCTGCGGCCCGGAAGACATGATGCTGGGCGTTTCCGCCGCCCTGCAGGCAGCCGGCATGCCCAAGCAGAATATCAAGATCGAGCTGTTCGCCGCCAGCATCCCGAAAAATGCCCACAAGCCGCGCGCCCAGCTGGCTGCGGACGCCGTGCAGGAAACGGAAGTGACCGTCATCCTGGATGGCAACCACACGACCTTCACGATGGACAAGGACAAGGAGTCCATCCTCGACGCGGGCCTGCGGCAGGGTATCGACATGCGCTACTCGTGCAAGGGCGGCGTGTGCTCGACCTGCCGCTGCAAGATCCTCGACGGCAAGGTTGAAATGGACGTCAACTACGCGCTGGAAGACTATGAAGTGGCGCGCGGCTTTGTCCTCAGTTGCCAGAGTTTTCCGGTTACTGACAAAGTCGTGGTGGACTTTGACCAAGCCGAATAACCCAACTGCCACTGCCGGGGTCAGACCCGACGGGTCTGACCCCAGATTTCCGCTGTGGGTTGATAACTAAAATAGCGAGACGCCATGACCTACCAAAACATCCTCTTCACCATCGAGCAGGGCATCGCCACGCTCACCCTGAACCGTCCCGACAAGCTCAATAGTTTTACGCAAGCCATGCACGAGGAAGTGCGCGACGCCATCGCCAAAGTGAACGCCGACAGTACCGTGCGCGTCTTCGTGCTGACGGGGGCCGGCCGCGGCTTTTGCGCAGGCCAGGATTTGTCCGACCGCGCCGTGGAACCGGGTTCGAAGGGCGTGGACCTGGGCGAGTCCGTGGAAAAGAACTATGCGCCGCTGGTGCTGGCCTTGAAGGCTTTGCCGATGCCCGTGATCTGCGTCGTCAACGGCGTGGCCGCCGGCGCGGGCGCCAACCTGGCGCTGGCGTGCGACATCGTCATCGCCGGCAAGTCGGCCAGTTTTGTCGAAGTGTTCTGCAAGCTGGGCCTGATCCCGGACACGGGCGGCACCTTCTTCCTGCCACGCCTGATCGGTTCCGCGCGCGCCATGGGCCTGGCCATGCTCGGTGAAAAACTGACGGCGGAAAAAGCGGAAGACTGGGGCCTGATCTGGAAATGCGTCGAGGATGCCCAGCTGGCCGAGGAAACGCGCAAGTTGGCCGTGCATTTTTCTACCGCACCGACCAAGGGCCTGGCCTATACCAAACAGGCGCTGGCCGCCAGCGGCGCGAATACCCTGCCGCAGCAGCTTGCGCTGGAAGCGCGCATGATGAGCGATCTCGGTAACAGCGACGATTACCGCGAAGGCGTGGCCGCCTTCGTGGAAAAGCGCGCACCGCAATTCAAGGGACATTGATATGGCAGCTTTGGACAATAACAGTATCGTCGCCGTCATCGGCAGCGGCGCCATGGGCGCCGGCATCGCGCAGGTGGCCGCAGCCGCCGGTTACCGCGTCAAACTGTACGATACGCGCACGGAAGCCGTCAGCAAGGCGTTGGCCGACATTGGCAAGATGTATGCGAAGCTGGCTGAAAAGGGCCGCATGACGCCCGACGAAGCCGCGGCCGCCACGGCGCGCCTGCAGGCGGCCGGCAGCCTGGCTGATGTGGCAGATGCTGCCCTGGTAGTGGAGGCCATCGTGGAAAACCTCGACGTCAAGCGCGGCCTGTTCGCCGAACTCGAAGCGCTGGTCAGCGACGACTGCCTCCTGGCGACGAACACCTCGTCGATTTCCGTTACGGCCATCGCGGCCAAGCTGCGCCGTCCGGAACGCCTGGTCGGCATGCACTTCTTTAATCCTGTGCCACTGATGGCGCTGGTCGAAGTGATCAGCGGGCTGGCCACCAGCGAGCAAGTCGCCGCCACCGTGTACGACACGTCGATCGCCTGGGGCAAGAACCCCGTGCATGCGAAATCGACGCCTGGCTTCATCGTCAACCGTGTCGCCCGTCCGTTTTATGCGGAAGGTTGGCGCCTCTTGAGCGAACAGGCGGGCGACGCCGCCACCATCGACGCCGTGCTGCGCGAAGCGGGCGGTTTCCGCATGGGCCCATTCGAGCTGATGGACCTGATCGGCCATGACGTCAATTTCTCGGTCACGCAATCCGTGTTCGGCGCCTATTTCAACGACCCGCGCTTCACGCCCTCCGTGCTGCAGCAGGAAATGGTCAATGCCGGTTTCCTTGGCCGCAAATCGGGCCGGGGTTTTTACCTGTACGGCGAAGGGGCCGCTGCCCCCGTGGCGCAGGCGGAAGGCGCGCAAGCGAAGCCGGAATTCGTTGCCCTGTCGGCCGCCATCGGCGGCGATGGCCGTGGCCACAGCGGCATCATCCGCAGTCTGGTGCAGCGCCTGGAGCAGGCCGGCATCACCGTCAGCCGCCGCGTGACGCAGGAAGGCCAGTCGCATGACGAGGCGCCCGCCCTGCATTGCCATGGCGCCGCGATTTATCTGACCGATGGCCGCAGCGCCACCCAGCGCGCGCACGACAACCAGCATCCGGACACGGTGCTGTTTGACCTGGCGCTCGATTACGCCAATGCCAAGCGCATCGCCGTGGCCCGCGCCGACCAGTGCAGCGATGCGGCCTACGCGGCCGTCGTTGGCCTCTTCCAGGCGGCCGGTTTCATCGTCACGCGCCTGGACGACGTGCCTGGCCTGGCCGTCATGCGCACGGTGGCCATGCTGGCCAACGAGGCGGCCGACGCCGTCAACCAGGGCGTGTGCACGGTGGCTGCCGTCGATATCGCCATGCAGAAGGGTGTCAACTATCCGCGCGGACCGCTGGCCTGGGCCGATGCCGTCGGCGTCCAGCACATCGTGACCGTGCTGCACCACCTGGCGCAGGGCTATGGCGAGGACCGTTACCGAGTCTCGCCGCTGCTGCGCCGCAAACTCGCCAATGGAGCACAGTTTCATGCATAAGGAAGACCATATCCACGCTGCCCAGGCTTTGGCCGAAGCGGCCGCCGCCTCCATGCTGTCGCGCGATAACGCCACCGCCGCCATGGGCATCTCCCTGGCCGACGTGGGCCCCGGCCATGCCCGCATGACGATGACGGTGCGCGCAGACATGCTCAATGGCCACCAGACCTGCCATGGCGGTTTTATCTTTGCCCTGGCCGACAGCGCCTTCGCGTTTGCCTGCAACAGTTACAACCTGAACACCGTGGGCGCCGGCTGCACCATCGATTATCTGGCGCCGGGCCGTGAAGGCGACGTGCTGACGGCGCACGCCGTCGAACAGGCGCTGGCCGGCAAGAGCGGCGTCTATGACGTCAAGGTCAGCAACCAGGACGGGCGCGCCATCGCGCTCTTCCGCGGCAAGTCGATTCGCGTGGCGGGTGAAGTCATCAGCAATTGAAGTTACAAGAGCAGGCTTGAACTGCCGGAACGAATTACATAGTTATAGAACCGAATCAGGAGACAGAGATGGTCCAGAGAACCCCAGCACCGAATGACCTCGAACCGATCGAGCGCGCCAGCAAGGATGAACTGCAGGCGCTACAGCTCGAACGCATGAAATGGACGCTCAAGCACGCGTATGACAACGTGCCCCATTACCGCGCCGCTTTCGACGAAGCAGGCGTGCATCCGGACGACCTCAAATCCTTGTCCGACCTGGCCAAATTCCCGTTCACCGATAAAAAGGTCTTGCGCGACAATTACCCGTTCGGCCTGTTCGCCGTGCCGCGCGAGCAAGTGGTGCGCATCCATGCATCCAGCGGTACCACGGGCAAGGCCACGGTGGTCGGCTACACGCAGAACGATATCGATACCTGGGCCAACGTGGTGGCGCGCTCGATCCGCGCCGGCGGCGGCCGCGCTGGCGACATGGTGCATATCTCCTACGGCTATGGCCTGTTCACGGGCGGCCTGGGCGCGCACTACGGCGCCGAGCGCCTCGGTTGCACGGTCATCCCCATGTCCGGCGGGCAGACGGAAAAGCAGGTGCAACTGATCCAGGATTTCAAGCCATCGATCATCATGGTCACGCCATCCTACATGCTCAACATCATCGAGGAATTCACGCGCCAGGGCCTTGACCCGGCCGAGTCGTCGCTGAAGGTGGGCATCTTCGGCGCCGAGCCGTGGACGGACGCCATGCGCTCGGAAATCGAGGCGCGTGCCGGCATCGACGCCGTCGACATCTACGGCCTGTCCGAAGTGATGGGCCCTGGCGTGGCATCCGAATGCATCGAAAGCAAGGACGGTCCCGTCATCTGGGAAGATCATTTTTACCCGGAAATCATCGATCCGGAAACGGGCGAAGTGCTGCCGGACGGCGAAGAGGGCGAACTGGTGTTTACCTCGCTGTCGAAAGAGGCGCTGCCCATCATCCGCTACCGCACGCGCGACCTGACCCGCTTGCTGCCGCCGACCTCGCGCTCGATGCGCCGCATCGGCAAGATCACGGGCCGCTCGGACGACATGCTGATCATCCGCGGCGTGAACGTTTTCCCCACGCAGATCGAAGAGCTGATCCTCAAAATGCCGAAGCTGGCGCCACAATACCAGCTGGTGGTCACGCGCGACGGCCACCTGGACAAGCTGGAAGTGGTGGCCGAGCTGCGTATCGACCTCAATGCCACCATCTCGGCCAGCGAAACGGACGCGCTGGCGCGCGAGCTGGAACACCGCATCAAGACACACGTGGGCGTGAGCACGCGCGTGCGCCTCGTGGCCGCCGCCGGCATCGAACGCACCCTGACGGGCAAGGCCCGCCGCGTGGTCGACCAGCGCCCGAAGATCTTCTCCTGATAGCCCGAACAAGGAACCAGACATGAATGACGCTTTTATTTGTGACGCCGTGCGCACTCCCTTTGGCCGCTATGGCGGGGCACTCTCCGGCGTGCGCGCGGACGACCTGGGTGCGCTGCCGATTGCCGCGCTGATCGCCCGTAACCCATCCGTTGACTGGGCCGCCATCGACGACGTGTTCTACGGCTGCGCCAATCAGGCGGGCGAGGACAACCGCAACGTGGGCCGCATGGCCGCGTTGCTGGCCGGCTTGCCGGCGGCAGTGCCCGCCAATACCATCAACCGCCTGTGCGGCTCCAGCCTGGATGCCGTCGGCATGGCTGCCCGCTCCATCAAGGCGGGCGAGGCGGAACTGATCATCGCCGGTGGCGTGGAAAGCATGACGCGCGCGCCTTTCGTGATGGGCAAGGCCAACAGCGCGTTTTCACGCGCGGCGAAAATCGAAGACACGACCCTGGGTTGGCGCTTCGTGAACGGCAAGATGAAGGCGCAGTACGGCATCGACACCATGCCGGAAACGGCGGAAAACGTGGCCGTGGAATTTGGCATCAGCCGCGCCGATCAGGATGCGCTGGCCTTGCGCAGCCAGCAGCGCTGGGCGGCCGCCCACGCGGCAGGCGTGTTCGAGCGCGAAATCGTGCCTGTCGCCGTGCCGCAAAAAAAGGGTGATCCGAAGATGGTCACCAGCGACGAACATCCGCGTCCCGACACCTCGCTGGACATGCTGGCAAAGCTCAAGGGCGTGGTCAAGCCGGATGGCACGGTCACGGCTGGCAATGCCTCGGGCTTGAACGATGGCGCCTGCGCCATCTTGCTGGCGTCCGCCGCCGCCGTCGACAAGTACAAATTGAAGGCCCGCGCAAAAGTGCTGGGCATGGCCACGGCCGGCCTGGCGCCGCGCATCATGGGCTTCGGTCCCTCGCCGGCTTCGCGCAAGGTTCTGGCGCAAACGGGATTGAGCATCGAGCAGATGGACGTGATCGAACTCAATGAAGCGTTTGCCGCGCAGGCGCTGGCCGTCACGCGCGACTTGGGCCTGGCGGACGACGCAGCCCACGTGAACCCGAATGGCGGCGCGATCGCCATCGGCCACCCGCTGGGCGCATCGGGCGCGCGCCTGGTGATGGCCGCGCTGAACCAGCTGGAACGCACGGGCGGGCGCTATGCGCTGTGCACCATGTGCATCGGCGTGGGGCAGGGGATTGCCATCGTTATTGAACGCGTATAAAAGCAGTATATAAAACAAGGTGCAAGATAGCACCACCCAATTTGACCGTAGTGCCAACCTGGTGGAGACCACAATGATTGCCAATATCTTCAAGAAAACCCTGATCGCCGGCGTGCTGGCCATGTCCGCCGTGGGCGCGTATGCGGCCGATAACATCAAGATCGGTTCCGTGCTGTCCGTCACGGGGCCTGCCGCCTTCCTGGGCGACCCGGAACTGAAAACCCTGCAGCTGTATATCGAGAAGATCAACGCGGCCGGCGGCGTCCTGGGGCGCAAGCTGGAACTGGTGCACTACGATGACGGCAGCGACGCGGCCAAGGCCAACGGTTTTACCAAGCGCCTGATCGAATCGGACAAGGTCGACGTGTTGATCGGCGGCACCACCACGGGCGCGACGATGGCGATGGCGCCTCTGGTAGATCGCGCCAGCATGCCTTTCATTTCGCTGGCCGGTGCCGTTGTCATCATCGATCCGGTCAAGAAATGGGTGTTCAAGACGCCGCACACGGACCGCATGGCGGCCGAGAAGGTGTTCGAGGACATGAAGAAGCGCGGCATCAGCAAAGTGGGCCTGCTGTCGGAAACGAGCGGCTTTGGCGCCTCGGGCCGCAAGGAATCGCAGATCGTCGCCTCCAAATACGGCATCACCCTGGTGGCCGATGAAACCTACGGCCCGAAAGACACGGACATCACGGCGCAGCTGACCCGCATCAAGAATACTGGCGGCGTGCAAGCCGTGTTCGTCTTTGGCCTGGGCCAGGGCCCGGCCGTGGTGACGAAGAACTACGGCCAGCTGGGCATGGCCGCGCTGCCGCTGTACCAGTCGCACGGCGTGGCGTCGGACGAATACCTGAAGCTGTCGGGCAAGGCCGCCGAAGGCGTGCGCCTGCCGACGCCAGCGCTCTTGATCGGCGCCATGCTGCCCGACAGCGACGCGCAAAAGGCCGTCGTCGTCGGTTACGACAAGACGTATAAAGACCGCTACAAGATCGACCCGTCGACCTTTGGCGGCTATGCGCTCGACGCCCTGAACCTGTCGGTCGACGCCATCAAGCGCGCCGGCGGCACGGACCGCGAAAAAGTGCGCACGGCGCTGGAATCGACCAAGGGTTTTGTCGGCACCACCGGTGTCTTCAACATGTCGGCCAAAGACCACATGGGCCTGGACCTGTCGGCGTTCCGCATGGTCGAAGTGAAGAACGGCGAATGGCAATTGTCTAAATAAGTTCGAGAAGGTAAGCCAGAAGTACCTGCGCGGGCCGCCCTCGAAGGCGGTCCGCGCATAGCCGAACATAATGGAGACACCATGGAAGTCGCACAATTTCTACAATTTCTGTATTCCGGGATGACGGTCGGTTCCGCCTACGCGCTGGCGGCGCTGGGCTTCACCATCATCTACAACACCAGCGGCGTGATCAATTTCGCCCAGGGCGAATTCATCATGCTGGGCGGGATGCTGGCTGCCGTGATGTCGGCCGCCGGCGTGCCGCTGCCGCTGGCCATCATCCTGGCCGTCATCGCCACGGGTATCGTTGGCCTGCTGATGGAAAAAACCGTGATCGAACCGGCGCAAAATGCACAGGTCATCACGCTCCTGATCATCACCATTGGCGCCTCGCTCGTGCTGCGCGGCCTGGTGCAAATCTGGCTGGGCAAGGACACGCATTCGCTGCCAGCGTTTTCCGGCGACGCGCCGATCGAATTCCTGGGCGCCAGCCTGCTGCCGCAAAGCCTGTGGGTGCTGGGCGTCACCGTCGTCATCGTGCTGGTGCTGGGCTGGTTCTTCGGCCGCACGCTGATGGGCAAGGCCATGCTGGCCACCTCCCACAACAAGCTGGCGGCACAACTGGTGGGCATCAACACGCGCAAGGTGCTGCTGTTCTCGTTCGGCCTGTCGGCCTTGCTGGGTGCTGCCGGCGGCATCCTCGTTGCACCGATCACCTACACCTCGTATGACGCTGGCATCATGCTGGGCCTGAAAGGCTTCGTTGCCGCCGTCCTCGGTGGCCTGGGCGGCGGCGCCGGTGCGATTGCCGGTGGCCTGATCCTCGGCATCGCCGAAGCCATGACGGCCGGCTACATCTCGTCGGCCTACAAGGATGCGGTGCCCTTTGTGCTGATTTTATTGATCCTGTTCTTCCTGCCGCAAGGCTTGTTTGGCGCTAAAAATTCGGAGCGTGTATGACCAACTTTTTCACACGCTCGCGCCACGGCGGCTTGTTGTTGCTGGCCCTGGTGCTGGCCATCCTGCCCCTGTTCCTGACTAACGCGTTCTACTATGACGTGGCGATCCGCATCGCCCTGAACGCCATCGTCGTCATCGGCCTCAATCTCCTGATGGGCTACACGGGCCAGATCAGCCTCGGTCATGCCGGTTTCTATGGCCTGGGCGCGTATGCGTCGGCCGTGCTGACCACCCACTACGGCTGGCCGCCGCTGGCCGCGCTGGCGGCGGGCGCCGTCGCCACCGGCCTGCTGGCGCTGTTGCTGGCGCGCCCCGTGTTGAAACTCAAGGGCCATACCCTGGCCATGGCGACGCTGGGCCTGGGCATCATCATTTCCATCGTCATCAACAACGAGACGCAGTGGACGGGTGGCCCGGACGGTATCGGCGTGTCCGCCTTCAGTGTTGCCGGCCTGGAAATCGCCGGCGAGAAATCGTGGTACCTGGTGTGCGCCGTGCTGTTGTTGCTGGTGACGTGGCTGGCCCTGAACCTGATCGATTCGCCCGTCGGCCGCGCGCTGCAGGCCATCCACGGCTCGGAAGTGGCGGCCCGCGTGGTGGGTGTCGACACGACCCGCTTCAAGGTGCGCGTGTTCGTGCTGTCGGCCGTCATCGCCAGCATCGCGGGCAGCATCAGCGCCCACTACATCGGCTTCATCACGCCCAACCTGGCCGGCTTCTTCCACTCGATCGAGCTGGTGACGATGGTGGTGGTGGGCGGCATGGCGTCGATCTTCGGCTCCATCATCGGTGCGGCCCTGCTGACGATCCTGCCGCAACTGCTGTCCAGTTTTGAAGGCTGGGAAACGGTGGTGTTTGGCGTGATCCTGATGGCCACCATGATCTTCATGCCCAAGGGCCTGGTGCCCAGCCTGGCCAGCCGTTCGCGCAAGCGGGCAGCCGTGCCCAAGGCGCCCGTCAAATCCGCGCAGGAGGTGTGACATGCTGACGATTAACAATCTGAGCAAGAGCTTTGGCGGCGTGCACGCGGTGCAGGACGTGAGCTTCACTGTCAAGGAAGGTAATATCCATTCCGTGATCGGCCCGAACGGCGCCGGCAAGACGACCCTGTTCAACCTGATCACGGGCGTGTACACGCCCACCAAAGGCGAGATCTTGCTCAATGGCGAAAACGTGGCCGCCATGTCGCCCGATGCACTGGCGCGGCGCGGCATGAGCCGCACCTTCCAGAACCTGCAGGTGTGCATGAACATGACGGCCATCGACAATGTGATGGTGGGCGCGCATTTGCGCCTGAACCAGAACCTGTTCGCTTCCATGCTGCGCTTGCCGTCCGTGCGCCGCGCCGATGCGGCTTGCCGCGACGAGGCGGCCAGTTTGATGGAGTTTGTCGGCGTGGGACGGCATATCGATGACGAAGCGGGGCAGATGTCGTACGGCGCCTTGAAGCGCCTGGAAATCGCCCGCGCGCTGGCCGCCAAGCCGAAGGTGCTGCTGCTCGATGAACCGGCCGCAGGCCTGAACCACACGGAAACGGGCGAAATCGAAGCCTTGATCCGCAAGGTGGCGCAGTCGGGCGTGACGGTGGTGCTGGTCGAGCATGACATGAAACTGGTGATGAACCTGTCGGACCATATCCTGGTGCTCGACTATGGCAAGAAGCTGGCCGAAGGGACTGCCGCCGAAGTGCGCGCCAATCCTGACGTGGTGGCAGCGTATCTGGGAGTGGCGGCATGATGCAAAATGAAATTCAGGCTCCGCTGGTACTCGATATCAAAGGGCTGACCAGTCATTACGGCCGCATCCAGGCCCTGCACGGCATCGACCTGCAGGTGCGCCAGGGCCAGCTGGTGGCGCTGGTGGGCGCGAATGGCGCTGGCAAGACGACCCTGTTGCGTGCCATCTCCGGCGTGCAGCCGATCAGTGCCGGCAGCATCGCCTTCGCCGGCCAGGACGTCAGCCGCATGAGCGCCGACAAGCGCGTGCGCAGCGGTATCTGCCAGGTGCCGGAAGGACGGCAAGTGTTCGGCCCCATGACGGTGGAAGACAATCTGCGCCTGGGCGCCTTCACGCGCCCCCCGCAGGACGTGGCGGGCGACATGGAGCGCATGTACGGCCTGTTCCCGATTCTGAAGGAAAAGCGCTTGCTGCTGGCCGGGACGCTTTCCGGCGGACAGCAGCAGATGCTGGCCATGGCGCGCGCGCTGATGGGCCGCCCGCAACTGCTGTTGCTCGACGAACCGAGCATGGGCCTGGCGCCTTTGCTGATCGCGGAAATCTTCCGCATCGTGGCCGAGTTGCGGGACCAGGGCATCACCATTTTCCTCGTCGAGCAGAATGCGCATGCCGCCCTGTCGATCGCTGACGTGGGCTATGTGATCGAGACGGGCGCCATCACGCTGTCCGGCCCCGGTCCCGAATTGCTGCATAACGAGCAGGTACAAAGCGCCTATCTGGGCATGTAAGGAGTCTGTATGGTCAAAGTCTACGAAATCAACGGCGTCACCCCCGTCGTCCACCCCAGCGCCTATGTGCACCCGTCGGCCGTGCTGATCGGCGACGTGATCGTCGGCCCGCGCTGCTACATCGGCCCGTTGGCCTCGATCCGCGGCGACTTCGGCCGCTTGATCCTGGAAGAGGGCGCGAACCTGCAGGACACCTGCGTCATGCACGGTTTTCCCGGCTGTGACACGGTGGTCGAAGTCGACGGCCATATCGGCCACGGCGCCGTGCTGCATGGCTGCCGCATCGGCCGCAATGCGCTCGTCGGCATGAATGCCGTGGTGATGGACAACGCCATCATCGGCGAGGAATCAATTGTCGCGGCCATGAGTTTCGTCAAGGCGGGCATGATCGTCGCGCCGCGCAGCATGGTGGTGGGCACGCCGGCCAAGGTGATGCGCGCGCTCACCGACGATGAAATCAAATGGAAAAGCTCGGGCACGGGCCAGTACCACGAACTGGCCGTACGCTCCATGCACACGATGCGCGAAGTGGAAGCCCTGACGGAAGTCGAGGCAAACCGCCAGCGCCTGAATTTCGAATCGGCCTTGCCGCTGCATTTGCACAAGAACGCCGCAGCGCAGTAAAAACCAACATAGGAGTAAACCACATGGCTCACATATCCACCCTGCAAAGCCTGATCGCCGGCCGCTGGCTGGGCGAAAGCGCCGCCGTGCCCCTGCACAGCGCCTTGAACAACCGCGTCATCTATCACACGCATGCGGAAAAGATCGACTTCGACGAAGCCGTCACGTATGCGCGCAAGACGGGTGTGCCTGGCCTGATGGCGCTGGACTTCCAGCAGCGCGCCGCCCGCCTGAAGGCACTGGCGCTGTACCTGGTCGAGCGCAAGGAAGAACTGTACGCGATCTCGCACCTGTCGGGCGCCACGCGCGCCGACAGCTGGGTAGATATCGAAGGCGGCACGGGCACCCTGTTCGCCTACGCCAGCATGGGCAGCAACGAGCTGCCGTCGTCGAACGTGCTGCATGAAGGCCCGGCCATCGCGCTGGGCAAGAAGGGCGGTTTCGCCGGTACGCACATCCTGGTGCCGCGCGGCGGCTTGGCCGTGCATATCAACGCCTTCAACTTCCCTATCTGGGGCTTGCTGGAAAAATTCGCCCCGAGCTTCCTGGCGGCCATGCCCTGCATCGCCAAGCCGGCCACGGCGACGAGCTACCTGACGCAGGCCGTCGTGCGCATGATGCACGAATCGGGCTTGCTGCCTGCTGGCAGCCTGCAATTGGTGATCGGTTCCACGGGCGACTTGCTGGACCGCTTGAATGGCCAGGATTTCGTCACCTTCACGGGATCGGCCGCCACGGCCGCCAAGCTGCGCACCAATCCGAACCTGATCATCAATTCCGTGCCGTTCAACGGCGAAGCCGATTCGCTCAACTGCGCTATCCTGGCGCCAGACGTCACGCCGGACGATGTGGAATTCGACCTCTTCGTCAAGGAAGTCGTGCGCGAGATGACGGGCAAGTCGGGCCAGAAGTGCACGGCCATCCGCCGTATCATCGTGCCCGAGCACCTGATGGACGCCGTCGGCACGCGCTTGCGCGAGCGCCTGGCCAAGGTGGTGGTGGGCGACCCGTCCATCGACGGTGTGCGCATGGGCGCGCTGGCATCGAAAGAGCAGCAGAATGATGTGGCCGAGCGTGTCGCCACCCTGTCGCAGGGCAACGAGGTGGTGTTCGGCGCGGCCGACGGTTTCAATCCCGTGGGCGATGGTGCCCAAGATGGCAGCTTCTTCTCGCCGACCCTGCTGCTGTGCCGCGACGCCTTCGGTAACGACGCCGTGCATGACGTGGAAGCGTTCGGCCCCGTCAGCACCATGATGGGCTACAAGGACATCGACGAGGCGCTGGCCCTGGCCGCACGCGGCAAGGGTAGCCTGGTGAGCACCCTGGTGACGCGCGATCCGAAGATCGCCGCGCGCGTGGTGCCGCAAGTGGCGGCCACGCATGGCCGCGTGCACGTGCTCGAGCGCGTGGCGTCCGTCGATTCGACGGGCCATGGCTCGCCCCTGCCGCAGCTGAAGCACGGCGGCCCTGGCCGCGCGGGCGGCGGCGAGGAGCTGGGCGGCGTGCGCGCCGTGCGCCACTACCTGCAACGGGCGGCCGTGCAAGGCTCGCCGACCATGCTGGCGGCCATCACGGGCGAGTACGTGCGTGGCGCGGACGTCAACGAAAGCCCGATCCACCCGTTCCGCAAGCACTTCGAGGACTTGAAGACGGGCGACTCGCTGCTCACGCATCGCCGCACCGTCAGTGAAGCGGACATCGTCGCCTTCGGCGGCATCTCGGGCGACTTCTTCTACATGCACTTCGACGAAATCGCCGCCAAGGAGTCGCAGTTCGGCAAGCGCATCGCCCACGGCTACTTCGTGCTGTCGGCCGCTGCGGGCCTGTTCGTCTCGCCCGGCGTCGGCCCCGTGCTGGCCAATTATGGCCTGGACAACCTGCGTTTCGTCGCGCCGGTGGCGATTGGCGACACCATCCGCGCGCGCCTGACGTGTAAGCGCAAGGTCGACCGCAACCGCAAGGACGTGTTTGGCGTGGGACAGGGTGTGGTGGCGTGGGACGTGCAGGTGACGAACCAGAACGAAGAACTGGTGGCCAGCTACGATATTCTGACCCTGGTATCGAAGCGCGAGTAAGCGTTTCTGCAGTACGGCATTGACCGGCGCCACCCGCGATTTTCGTGTGGGTGGCGTTTTTTTTAGTCGGATTATTTTCCTCTTGAATTATCCATAAGTGTATGAAAAATATAGCCTAAGTGTGGTTTTGCACAGCGTGCTATTTAGATAAACACCTCTAGAACGCATGCTTTTTCCTTGAAAACGGGCGAATTCGCTCATTGCTTCAAGAAAACTTTCCAACGTAAAACCTTTTCTCTGTAGCATGGTTTTACTCACTGGTCACGCCGCCAAACACGCTCAACGATGCGATGGCGGCGCGAAAAAAACGGACCCGGCCTTTTACGGCCGGTGAGCCATCGACCGCGAGTCCCATTCCACGATTAACGTTCACCGCTACGGGTATTTAATTACTATGAATAAACACGTCCTGATTTTCCTGCTGGCCATGCCCTTGGCCATCAGCCATGCCTATGCCGAAGAGGTCACCGGTCCCGCAGTCAAGATCAGCGGTTACGGCACTGCTGCCCTGACCATGGCCGATACCGACAACGCGCAGTTTGCGCGCCCGAACCAGGCTGCCGGCGCTGGCCGCACGGCCCGCACGGGTGTCGATTCCAACCTGGGACTGCAAGCCAATGTCACCGTCAATCCCTGGTTGTCGGCCACCGTGCAGGGCCTGGCGCGCAAGGATGGCGAGGACGATTTCGGCGCCGAACTGGCCTGGGCCTTTGCCAAGGCGAAGGTGTCGGACAGCTTCAGCGTGCGCGTCGGTCGCATGGGTCTGCCCGTCTTCATGATTTCCGATTATCGCAACGTGGGCTATGCCAACACCATGCTGCGCCCGCCCGGCGAAATGTATTCGCAGGTTCCCCTGAACAGCATCGATGGCGTCGACGGTACCTATCAGTTCAGCGCGGGCGATACCAGCATCACCACGCAGCTGGCGCTGGGCCGCACCAAGGCCACCCTGGCCACGGGTCCCGATTCGACCGTGCAGGTGGAAGGCAAGTCCATCGTCGCCCTCAACGTGGTGGCCGAGCATGGCCCCGTCACCGTGCGCTTCGGCCGTGCCGAAACCAAGTTGACGATCAACGATTCGCCCAGCCTGAACACCTTGATGGGCAGCTTGCGCGCGGCCGGCAGCGGCTACCGGATCGCCCAGCTGGGTGCCCTGGCCGATGCGCTGGAAGTCAAGGACAAGAAGGCGTCATTCACGTCCGTGGGCCTGGGCCTGGACTGGAACAATGTCCTGGTGCAGTCCGAATATGCGAAGCGCAAGACGGACAGCTATGTCAGCGACAGCACTTCGTGGTACGTGATGGGCGGCTATCGCATCGGCGCCTTCCTGCCGTACTACAGCCACGCCAGCCTGAAGGCCGATGGCCGCGTGAACAACACCGTGCCCGCATCCTGCCCTGCCGGGTATCCGGCAGCCTGCACGCTGACGTTGCGCGCCCTGTCGGCCGGCGTCGACACCCTCGCGTATATGCGTAATCAGCTGGAGCAGTCGACGGACAGCATCGGCGTGCGCTGGGACTTCCACCGTTCGGCCGCGCTGAAGGTACAGATCGACCGCATCAAGCCGAAGAATGGCCCCGGCCTGTTCGTGCAAGCCAAGCCCGGTTTCCACGGTCCCGTCACGGTGGCTGCCGCCGCCATCGATTTCGTTTTCTAAGGAGCGCCGCATGAAACCATTGATCTTTTATGTGGCTGCCTTGCTGGCGCTGTCGAACGCTGTTCCCGCCAGGGCCGAAGTGGTCGTGGTGGTCAATCCGAAGAGCGCCGCCGGCGCCATGACGAATGAACAGGTGGCGCAGTTTTTCCTCGGCAAATCGACGGCCATGACGCCGATCGACCAGCCGGAAAGTGCCCCCGTGCGCGCCGAGTTCTACAAAAAGGTGACGGACAAGGAGCCGTCGCAGGCGAAGGCCCTGTGGTCCAAGCTGGTCTTCACGGGCAAGGCGACCTTGCCGAAGGAAGTGGCCAATAGCGCCGACGTGAAGAAGGCTGTCGCCGCCGATCCGAAAGCCATCGGCTATATCGAAAAGAGTGCCGTCGACGGCACCGTCAAAGTGGTGCTGACGGCGCCATAAAGCCGGTTCGGGCCGCGCGTCATGCGGCGGCCCGATCATTCATCAAAATCAGGAGACAGCAATGAGCATCAAACGCAAGATATGGGCGCTGCCTGTCGTCTCGGCCGTGATTTTCGGGCTGGGGCTGGCCGTCAGCGCCTATCTGTCCACAGCCACGCTCAATTCCATCCACGCCACTGAAAGCGCCGACTATCCCGTGCTTGACATGGCCAAGTCGCTGACCCTGGACGTGGCCGCCGTCGGCGACGCCCTGCGCGATGCCGTCAGCGAAGGCGACAAGGAGCGTATCGGGCAAGTCGGCGGCCAGGCCGTCAAGCTGCGCGCCAAGCTGGCGGCCTTTGCGGCGATCCCCGGCCAGCGCGAACAGGGCCAGCGCCTGGCCAAGGAATTCGATGTCTACTATGCGCCGGCGCTGAGCGCGGCGCGCATCATGCTGGAAATGGAGGAGGGCGACCCGCAAGCGACCGTGGCGCGCATGCAGGGCGCGCTGGCGGTGCTCAACACGGATCTGGCGAAGACCAACGAACAGGCGCAAATACAGTTCAAGCAGGGCATCGAACGCAGCGCGGCCAATGTGCGCAATGCGCTCAACACCAGCATCGCCGTGGCGCTGGCCGTCATCGTCTGCCTGGTGGCCGTGTCGCATTTCGTCGTGCGCGCCATCTGGCAGCAGCTGGGCGGTGAACCCGAATACGCGCGCCAGATCGCGCGCGCCGTGGCCGATGGCGACCTCTCGATGAACATCGTGACCGAGGCGGGCGACCAGGGTAGCTTGCTGGCGGCGCTGAAGGACATGCGCGCCAAGCTCGGCGGCATGGTCTCGGACATCAAGGCGTCGGCTGAAACCATCCAGGTGGCCAGTGCCGAGATTGCCCAGGGCAATGCGGACCTGGCCGCGCGCACGGAATCGCAGGCGGGCAGCCTGGATCAGACAGCGCGCAGCATGGACAGCCTGACCGCCACCGTGCGCGACAACGCCGCCAACGCGGGCCAGGCGCATGAACTGGTGGTGTCGGCATCGTCGGTTGCCGTGAAGGGTGGGCAAGTGGTCAGCCAGGTGGTCACCACCATGGGCGAGATCAACGATTCATCCAGACGCATTGTCGACATCATCGGCGTCATCGACGGCATCGCCTTCCAGACGAATATCCTGGCCCTGAATGCGGCCGTGGAAGCGGCGCGCGCGGGCGAACAGGGGCGTGGCTTTGCCGTGGTGGCGTCCGAAGTGCGTAACCTGGCGCAGCGCAGCGCGGCAGCGGCGCGCGAAATCAAGCAATTGATCGGCGATTCGGTGGCCAAGGTGAATGTCGGCTCGAAGCTGGTCGACGAGGCGGGGCTGACCATGGGCCAGATCGTCGATTCCGTGAAAAAAGTGGCCGACATCATGGCCGAGATCAGCGCCGCCAGCCAGGCGCAAAGCGCTGGCATCGGCGATATCGGCGTGGCCATCGGCAGCATGGATCAAATGACGCAGCAAAATTCCGCGCTGGTGGAAGAGGCATCGGCGGCGGCCGAATCGCTGCAGGAACAGGCCGTGCAACTGGGCACGGCGCTGGCCGTGTTCAAGCTGGCGCAGGGAAGCGCGCCGGCGATGACCACCGTGCCAGCGGCACGGCGGCTGGCGTTGACGAAGGCGGCTTAAACCTTCAGCCCGAACGGATCGTCGATGCTGTGCGCTGGTTCGGTGAACCAGCGCGGGCCGTTTTCCGTCATGTAAAAATGGTCTTCGTGGCGGATGCCGAATTCGCCGGGGATGCAGATCATCGGCTCGTTCGAGAAGCACATGCCGACGTCCAGCGGCGTCGTGTCATTGCCCACCAGGTAAGGCCATTCGTGGATATCGAGGCCGATGCCGTGGCCCGTGCGGTGCGGCAGGCCGGGCAGCTTGTAGCCGGGGCCAAAGCCGTCCGACGCCAAAGAGACGCGCGCCGCGCGGTCCACGTCGCCGCAGGGCACGCCCAGCTGCGCGGCGGAAAACGCCGCGGTCTGAGCCGCCTTTTCGCTGTTCCACACGCTGCGCTGGCGTTCGCTGACGGTGCCAAACACATAGGTGCGCGTGATGTCGGAGATGTAGTTCATCACCTGGCAGCCCGTGTCGATCAGCACCGTGTCGCCCGCTTTCAGGGTCTGCACGTAGTTCACGCCATGCGGATAGGCCGTCGCTTCGCCGAACAGCACGATGCAGAAATACGAGCGGGGCGCGCCCACCTTGCGGTGCGCGCGCTGGATGAATTCTTCCACTTCCACCGTCGTGATGCCTTCATACAGCATGCTGGCCGTGGCCACGTGCACGGCCAGGGTCATGTCCATCACGCGCTGCATCAAGGCGATTTCGGCCGGCGACTTGCGGCTGCGGCAGTATGCCGTCACGGCGCGCGCATTTTCCAGCGCGTAGCCGGGAGCCAGCGGCCGGATGCCGTCATAGATGAAGAAGGCGGCGCTTTCGCAGATGCCTATGCGCGGCGGCTGATTCGCATCCTGGGCGATACCCATGCGTGCCAGCATGTCGACGAACAGCTGGTACGGGCTTTCATGCTCTTCCCAGCAATGGACCTTGCCCTCGATGACCATGAAACCCGTCAGGGTGCTTTCTTCGAAGGCGGGGGCGATGTATTCGAGCTCTCCGCTGGCCGGCAGGATGGCGCCCACCATGCGTTCGCTGGCATACCACTTGGTGCCCGTGAAATAGGTGAGGTTGGCGCCCGCGTTCAGGTAGATCGCGGCGATGCCCTGTTTGCGCATGAAGGCTTGCGCCTTGGCGATGCGCTGCGCATGTTCGTCCTTGCCGATGGCGACCATGCCGGACGTCATGTCCGACAGCGATGCCAATGCCTGTTCGATGGAAGTGCCACCTATGCTCATGCCTGCTCCTTTGCTCGATGCTGAATATGGAATGCGGGCATGATATCAGTTCGCGCCTTTCGGCTTGAGCCCGGGCGCGCCGCCGGCCGCATCGGGCGGTGCCAGCACCAGGTCGTGCGGATACGTGAAGTGCCAGTCCGCGTAGCGCTGCTTGCGGCGCAGGCTGGCGTCTTCGTCGAGGAAGTTGTCCTGCTTGATGGGCAGCTGCGGCGACAGCGAATGGATGCCGACGATGCGGCCCTCCTGCCGCAGCAGGCCCCATTCTGCCTTGCCCGTGACGGGGTCTGCATACAGGCGCCGCAAGTGCCGCCGGGCGTTGGCGTAGCGCGGGTCGCGCAACAGTTCCTGCAAGGTCAATGGATAACGGGGGCGGCCATCGCCCGGCGTACTGTCGTAGTAGCGGCCCAACGCGTTGCGGAATTCATGGCCGATGAACAGCAGCTCGCGCTCTTTTTCGCGCCGCGCGGCCGTGGCAAGCAGCTCGCTGGCCAGCACCAGGCCCACGCCCATGAAGGCCACCAGCATCAGGGTCCAGATATACGCGAAGCCCCTTGCGCGGCGCTGGAAACTAGAGCTGCTCAAAGGGGATGCCCTCGCGCGTCTTGCCCTTGGCGCCGCTGCGCACGTCGGCCACGCCGCCGATCTCGCCATTGGGCGACGGGATCAATTGCCAGGTGGCGGCGGACTCCGTGACGGGGTCCAGCGGCACGCTGCGGAAGTAGTGGTGGGTCACCAGGTCGGCCAGCGCGGCCGGGTACTCGCCCTTGTCGGCATAGTATTTATCCAGGCCGCTCCTGAGCACCTGCAGGTTCTCCTTCAGGGCGACCTCCTTCGATTTTTCCACCGAGCCGAAATAGCGGGGAATGGCGATCGTCAGCAGCAGCGAGATGATCGCCAGCACCACCAGCAGTTCGACCAGCGTAAAACCGCGGCGCGGATGTGAGCAGGGCATCGAAATCACCATTCCTTGAGCGGCACGCCGTTCAGGCCCACCTTGGTCGAGCGCGAGGCGACGTCGAACACGTCTTCGCCTTCGCTGGGATTGTCGGGCGGCGAGGCGTAGGCGCGCTTGCTCCAGCTGTCGGCCGCGCTGCCTTCTTCCCTGGGTTGGAACGGGTCGCGCGGCAGGCGGCGCAAAAAATAGATGTTCTGCTTCGAGGGACTGCGTTGGTCGGGCACGCCCTCGACCAGTTCCTCGAGTTTTTTCGGATAGCCGGAAGCGCCCAGCGAAAGCTTGATGCGGCCATTGTCGGAAGTGCGCTTGTAGGTATCGATCGCTTCGCGTATCTCGATCAGGGCGCTGCGCAACTCCTGTTCCTTCGCCCTTTGCTGCGCCACCTGCGCCATCGGCACGGCGACCGTGGCCAGAGTCGCCATGATCGCCAGGGTGATCATCAGCTCGATGAAGGTAAAGCCCCGCTGCTTCACTGGCCACCTCACTGGCCACCCTTTACAGTGGCCTTGTCGCCGGCCGCTGGCGCCTCGTCGCCGCCCGTCATGGGCGAGCCGCTGCGTGGGGCGGCCTGCTCGGGCGCGGCGACGGCTTCGGGGCTACCACCCACGCTGGCGCGGCCGCCCACGGATGCCTCGGTGCCGGAATTGAATTCGGCCGTCATCAGATCCGGGCGGCGGATGCTGCGCAGCAGGCGCGGCGTGATCGACAGCACGATCTCGCTGCGCATGGCGTCGTCCTTCTGGCTGCCGAACAGGCGGTTCAGCACGGGCAGTTCGCCCACGCCCGGCACCTTGTTGGCCGTACCCCGGTCCTCGTCGCTGATCAGGCCCGCCAGCACCTGCGTTTCGCCGTCTTTCAGGCGCAGGACCGTCGAGGCGCTGCGCGTGCCGATCTGGTATGCCTGCGTGCCCGTCTTGCTGATCACTTCCTTGACGACGTTCGACACTTCCAGGTTGATCTTGATGGCCACTTCGTCGTCCAGGTAGACGTTCGGTTCCACGTCGAGCTTCAGGCCCACGTCGATGTAGTTGACGCTGTCGGAACTGACGCCGTTATTCGTCGTGACGGTAATGACGGGCACGCGGTCTCCAATGAGGATCTTCGCCTTTTCCTTGTTGCGCACGCGGATGCGCGGATTGGCCAGGATATTGCTGTCGCTGTCGGTCTTGTTGGCGTTCAGGGTGACGCCGCCGATGCCCAGGTTGATATTGTCGCCATTGATGCGGTGCAGGTCCGCCACCTTCAAGCCACCCAGGCCCCCCGTGCTACCTGCGACGCCGGCCAGTGTCAGGCTGGCCTGGTCCGGCCAGCGCACGCCCAGTTCCATCAGGCGCGTGCGCTTGACTTCCAGCACCTCCACTTCCAGCATCACTTCCGGGTCGGCCAGGTCCTGCACGTTGATGATGCGCTCGGCCATGCGCACCATTTCCGGCGTATCGCGCAGCATGATGATGCCCAGGCGTTCATCCGTGACGACGTCCTTGGCCTTGAGCAGGGTCTTGATGGAAAACGCCACTGTCTTGACATCGGCATTGGCGAGGAAGAAGGTACGCACCACGAGCTGCTGGTAATCCTTCACCTTTTGCGGCGTGTTCGGGTAGATCGTGATCGACTTGTCGCTGGTGACGCTTTGTTCCAGCTGATTGGCGCCCAGCAGCATGGCGATCGCCTCTTCGATGCTGGTGTCGCGCACGGAGATGGTGGCGCGCAGGGCCGGGTCGACTTCCTTGTCGAAGACGAAGTTCAGGCCCGACACCTTGCTAAGAAGATCGAACACGGAGCGCAGCGGCGCGTCGCGAAATTCCAGGGTCACGGGTTTGCGGTAGGCGGCCGCCAGCTTGCCGCCGGATGGCAGGTTTTTTGACTGCGCCTCGCCGATGCGGCTTTTCAGGGCCAGCGCCTCGCGCTGTGCGGGGCGTTCCTGCAGCACCTGGCGCAAGGCTTCCTGCGCCTGCGCGATATTCGCTTCGCCACCGCGCTGGTAGTTGGCCTGCGCTTCCTGCACCAACTTGCGGTGCCGCTCATCCTGCGCCACGCCGGCCAGGCCCCGCTGCGCCACATCGTTGCTGGCATCCAGCGCCAGCGCCTGCTGGTACAGCGCTTGCGCCTCGGGTAGCTTGCCTTGCTGGCGCAGCGCTTCGGCGCGGCCGTTCAGGTTATTCAGCGCGCGCATCCTGCCATTCGTGACGGCGATGCGGTACTTGGCGTTGGTCGGCTCGGCTTGCGCCGCTTGTTCCAGCAGGGCTAGGCCCTGTTCCGTGCGACCGGCGCCCAGCATGGCCTGGCCGTCGTTGTAGGCCTGGTTGCCGGCGCAGGCGGCCAGCAGGGACAGCATCGGCAGCAGGGCGATGACAGTGCGTGACATATGTGCGGCGCGTCGTTTCAATTGAGGTCCCCTACGGCGAGTGTCTGTTTCAGGTTGAGCGGCAGATAGGTAAATTGCAGTGCGCCCTGCACCACGCCGTCGAAGCGGTAGCGTTCTTCGAGCGTGTCGCCGGGGCGCGCCACGACGTTGCGTTCACCCGCTTGCAGGAAGTAGGCAGCCTTGCCTTCGTCGACGAAACGGCCAAGGAATTGAAAGGGCAGTGGCGGCGGTGCGTTCGCGTCGACGGCGGCGACAGCGCGCGTGGCCTGCGCCGCCTGCTGGTCGAGCATGATTTTTTTCGGCGTATCGGGCTGCCAGCTTTGCTTGGCGAACAGGGTGGCCGCTTCGTCGTCCTCAAGCGCACGGCGCGGATGGATGGCCAGCGCGCGCCCGGTTTGCGGCGCGGCGACTGCAGCGAGAGGCGCGACCGCCACCCGTTCCACCTGGCGCGTGGTGGCCGTGGCCGGTCCCACGATGCTGCCTTCATCCTCGGGCGCGAAGAGGGCGGCCAGCAAGGTGGCCACGGCGGCGCCTCCCAGTACGACTTTCTTCATCGGCGCACCTCCGCCTTTTTCACCAGCAGGATGAACTGGATGCGCGCGTCGATCTCGCCCGCCTCGATCTGCTCTCGCTTGAACAGCACGGAGTCGAGCGTCAGGGTGGGCAGCTCCTGCAAGGCGTCGACGATGAACGTTTGCAGCTGCGCGTATTCGGCTTTCACGGGCAGGGTGATCTGGTAGCGCAAAAAGGCCGTATTGCCATCTTCCTGCGGCTTGTAGTCGGCCTTGGCCAGGGTGACGCCGCTCTTTTGCGCCACGTCCAGCAAGGTTTTCAGCTGCTCGGGAATGCTGTCGTGCGCGGGCAGGTAGGCGTGGAAAGCGGCCAGGCTGTCCGCATCGGCATCGAGCGCCATTGGTGCCGGCGGCAGCGCCGACTGTCTGGCCGCAGCGGCCAGTTGCGCCGCCAGTTGCTGCTGGCGCGCGGCCAGCGCATCGCCCTGCTGCATGGCGAAAGCGGCCAACGCGAGGCAGGCCGCGCCGATGGCGCTGGGCCAGCCCAGGGTACGCCACAGCCGTTGCGCTTCCCACCGCAGGCGCGGCGGCAGGCGCAGTTGCAGGCGTGGACGGGCCACGGGCGTGCTGGCTTTCAGCACGGATTTTATTGCCGCCATTGCGCCTCCAGCTGAAAACGGTACGGGTGTTCGGGAGCGTTCGCATTCATCTCGTGTTTGAGCAGATACACGGAACTGAACATGGGCTGCTGGTTCAGGAAGGCCAGGTAGTTGAGCATGTCCTGTGGCGTTTCCGCTTCGGCGGTAATTTTCAGGACGCTGGCGCCATCCTGTCCCTGTTGCGCGTTCAGGTCCAGTCCCAGCAGGGCCACGCGCACGTCGCGCGGCGCCTGCACCGTTTTGACCAGGCGCGTGACGGGCAGGTTGAGCTGGCGCACGGCGGCGGCCACCTGTTTCAGTTCGAGGTCGCGTTCGCGCTGCTGGCTGGCGGACAAGGGCGCACGCATGGGACGCGCGGGCTGCAGCTGGGCCAACTGCGCTTCCAGGCGCCGTGTCTCCTGCGCCTGCACCAGCCAGTACACGGCGGCCGGCAGCAGCATCAAGCCGCCCGCCAGGCACAGGGCCAGGCGCCAGCCGCTGAATGTCTGCACTGTACCGGGCGCCAGCAATTCCAGGCGGCTCAGGCCCATGCGGCCTCCCGCATCAGGTGCGCGGCGCCGGCCACGGGGAGGGGCTGAAAGCGCGCCGGCAGCGCATCCTGCGGCACGCCGCTCAAGTCGAGCAGCGCTACGTGTTCGATGGCCTCGAGCTGCGGCGCGCGCAAGTTCCAGCGCCGCCACGCCCGATCCAGTTCGTCGCCCCAGGCGGCGCCGCAAGACTGGCTATGCAGGGCCGTGATGCGCCCGCCGCTCGTCGTTGCCAGCAGCAGCCGGCCCGCTTCCACCAGGGCGAAGGCGGCAGGCTTGTTGCCGGCCATGCTGCGCCAGGCCGGCCCCACGATGGGTTCGATGGACAGGCAGCGCCGGCCATGCGCGGCGGCTGCATCCTGCACCGCTTGCAGCAGGGCCGCATCGACGCCGCAGGCCAGGCGTGGCTTGCCGTACGGTGCATCGTCGGCAGCGAGGTGCCAGGCCCGTGCGCCATCGCCATAGACGGCGGCGAACTGGCTGTGCAGGAAGCGCTGTGCGCTGGCCGCGTCGAGCAGGGCGCCGCTCCACGGCACCATCAGCATGGCGCACCAGCGGCTGGCCAGGCTGACGGCCAGCGGCATTTTTTTGTCGCCATCCTGTTCGAGCCAGCCGCGCAAGCTTGCCAGCGCCACTTCCCAGCTGGCGTCGGGATTGGCAATGGGGAGGTGGAAGGCGCTGCCAGGCACGGGACGGCCGGCGCGGCGCAGCACGCCGTCCAATCCGTGCGGCGCCAGGTGCAGGCACAGGGTGGCCCGGGTAAGGCGTTCAATAAGTGACACGATTGAGCTCCGCTAAAGTGGTTTCGCCGCGCCGCACCAGGTCCAGGCCCGCTTCGCGCGCCAGGCGAAAACCGTTGCGCGCCGCCTCTTCCTTCATCTGGCTCAGGGGCGCGCGCGTGCAGATCATTTCGCGCATCGCGTCGCTGAGCATCAGTACTTCGGCGACGGCCTTGCGGCCCTTGTAGCCGGTGCCGCGGCAATGGCCGCAGCCCTTGCCGGCCATGAATTGCCAGTCCTGCACCTGGTGCAGGGCCAGGCCGCTGTCGCGCAGCTGCTGCGCATCGGCCAGCACTTCGGCGCTGGCGTCGACGGCGCAATGGGCGCAATTGAGGCGCAGCAGGCGCTGCGCCACGATGCCGTTCAGGGCGGCCGCGAAGCTGTAGGCATCGACGCCCATGTGCAGGAAGCGCCCGACCACATCAAAGACGTTATTCGCGTGCACGGTGGTAAACACCAGGTGGCCCGTGAGCGCCGCCTGCACGGCGATCTGCGCCGTTTCATCGTCGCGGATTTCGCCGATCATGATCTTGTCGGGATCATGGCGCAGGATGGAGCGCAGGCCGCGCGCGAACGTCAGCCCCTTTTTTTCGTTGACGGGAATCTGCAGCACGCGCGGCAAGCGGTATTCGACGGGGTCCTCGATGGTGACGATCTTGTCGCGCCCCGTATTGATTTCCGTGATGGCCGCGTACAAGGTGGTGGTCTTGCCGGAACCCGTGGGACCCGTCACCAGCAGCATGCCGTGCGGCTTGGCGGCCAGGCGCCGTATCTGTTCGATGGCGTCCTCGTTCAGGCCCAGGCTTTCCAGGCGCAGCGCCTGCGCCGCCTCCGTCAGTGCGCGCCGGTCCAGCAGGCGCAGCACGGCGTCCTCGCCAAAGATATTGGGCATGATGGAAACGCGGAAATCGATCTCCGCCCCTTTCACGCGCACCTTGAAGCGGCCATCCTGGGGGATGCGACGCTCGGCGATGTCGAGGTCGGCCATGACCTTGATGCGCGAGATGATCTGTTCCGCCATCGCCAGTCCCTGCACCTGGCCCGCCTGCACCAGCACGCCGTCGACGCGGTATTTGATGACCAGGCTGGCCACGTCGCATTCGAGGTGGATGTCGCTGGCCTGGAATTTCAGGGCGTCGTAGATGGTGGAGTTCACCAGCTTGACTACCGGACTGCTGTCCTCGCTGATGCGGATCAGCGAGATGTCTTCGATGCTTTGGTCGAGTCCTGGAACGTCATCCCCGTGCTGTATTTCCTGCATCGCCTGCTGCACGCTTTCCTGCTGCAGCAAATAGGCGGCCAGGTCGTCCGGATGGGCCAGCGCCACGGTGAAGGGCGTGGACAGGGCGAAGTCGGCCCACTGCAGCAGGTCTTCGCTGAAGGGATTGCCGATGACAAGCACGGGCGGTGCGCCGGGGGCGCCCGGCTGCAGCAGCACGCAGTCGCGCTGGGCGCAATCCGTGTAGGGCAGCAGGGCAAAGGCGGGCATGGCGGCCTGCAGTTCGGCCATCGTCCACGCAGGATAGCGGAACAGGGCGGCCAGCTGGCGCAAAAAGACTTCGGGCGGCAGGGCCGCCGTTTCCTGCAGCACGGCCATTTGCGGGCGGCCCTGTTCCAGCGCGCTGGCGTGGGCGCGGCGCAGCATGGCGGCATCGAGCACGGCCCGTTCTTCGTCGCGTGCGTTCATGGCATGACCTTCACGATAACGTTCACGATAAGCTCCCGGCCAGTTCAAAGATCGGCATGTACATCAGCACTACCACGCCGCCGATGACGACGCCGATGACGGTCATCAAGAGCGGCTCGAGCAGGCGCGAGGCCCAGTCCACCCAGCGGGCGAATTCCTCGTCGTGGAACTTGGCCGAGCGTTCCAGCATGTCGCCCAGGCGGCCCGTGTTTTCTCCCACTTTCAGCAGCGATTGCGCCACGGGCGTGGCCATGGCGGCGTGTTCCAGCGCGGTGGAAAACGGCATGCCCTCCTGCACCGCGCGGCGCGCCTGCGCCAACTGCTCCTGCTGCGCCGGCAGCAGCATGGGGGCGACCATGGCCAGCGCCTTGTGCAGCGGGATGCCGGCGTGCAGCAGCAGGCTCAGGGCGCGGTAAAAGCGCGCCAGGCGGAATTCCGCCGCCTTCCCGGCCAGCACGGGCAGGCGCAGCAGGCGCAAGACGAGGGCCTGGCGCGCACCAGTATTGGCGATGCCGAAGACCACGGCGCCAACGGCGGCGGCGAGCGCCGTGGCACACAGCAGCGGATGCGCGGCCAGGGTCTGGCCAAAACCCAGCAGCATTTGCGACATCCACGGGATTTCGCGGCCCGAGCTTTCGTAGACGACGCTGAACTTCGGCACCACGTAGCCGAGCAGGAACAGGGTCACCAGACCGCCGACGACGAGCAGCATGCACGGGTAGATGGCGGCGGAAATGAGTTTTTTACGGATGGCGTCGAACTGCAGCTGGTAGCCGACGAAGCGCGCCAGCGCCTCGGGCAGGTTGCCCGAGCGTTCGGCCGCATGCACGGTGGCGATGTAAATGTCGGGGAAGATGTCGGGGAAACCGGCCAGGGTGTCGGAAAAGCTTTGCCCTTGCTGCAGGGTGAGCACGATGGCGGCCAGGGTGGCCTTTGCGCTTGGCCGCGTTTCCTTGTTGTGCAGGGTGGCCATGGCCTCGCCCAGGTTCAGGCCCGCTTCGAGCAGGGCCAGCAGCTCCTGGCTGAATTGCAGCAGGGGCAAGCCCTGCTTGCCCAGGCGCGGCGCGACGCCAGCCTCCTGCGCCGCGCCGTCATCGACGGCCAGCACGCGCCAGCCGCCGCGCACGGCCGCGCGGATCGCCTCGGCCTCGCTGGCGGCGTCGATGGCCAGCGCCTGGCTGCCCGCCGGGCCCTGCACCTGGAGGTGGAACTGCATGGCCGCGTCAGGCGAGCATGGTGGCAGGCGTAAAAATGGACAGGCTGGAATGGGGGAAAGCGCGTGCGGACAAGGTCGAAGTAGGCATCGGTCAGGAACAATCTAAAAAAAGTTCAATTCGTCGCGGGTACCGGCAGCAGGCAAGATGCAATTACTGCCTCAGGGTAGACTGTAATTGCCAGAAAATCAATCGTGCTGTGCGGGCAAGCCTTGTATCGATGGCTTGCCCGCATGTTCAGCCGCTTACTGGGTAACCAGGCTGACCTTGTCGATCACGAACGAGGTTTGCAGCGATGCGTCCTCGGTCGCGGCGAACGAGATCTGCACGGTCTGGCCCTTGTAGGCGATCAGGTCAAACGTACGGATCTGGTAGCCGGCTGCCTTGTTCACGTTCGAATACGTGGCCAGGGTGCCCAGCACCGTGCCGGCGCTGTTCTTCACGGTGACGACCAGCTTGTCGTACACGGTATTGCCTGTTTCAGCCGTGTCGATGTGCAGCGCGAAGCTCAAGCTGGCGGACGTGGCGGCGGCCGGAATGGCCACGCTTTGCGTCAGCGATTCGCTGGCTGTGGCGCCATTGCCGCCCAGCCAGGCATACTGCGTGCCTTCGTATGCGGTTTGGCCCGTGAAGGTGCCGATAGCGCCCGTGGTGCCGCTCCAGCCCGTGGCGCCGGACTCGAAGCCGCCGTTCGTCACGCGTTCGGTGGCGCTGCTCGTGCCCACCGTCAGCGTGGCGTTGTTCGACGTGGCCGTCACGGCGGGCGAGGACGAATCCGTCACCGTGGCCTTGAACACGGCGCCGCTATCGGCCGCCACGGTCGTGAAGCTGTAGGCAGGCGACGTGGCGCCGCTGATCACGGCGCCGTTGCGGTACCACTTGTAGGTGTACGGCGCCGTGCCGCCGCCCGCGCCCACGGCGAACGAGGCGATGGCGCCCGGTGCGACGGTGATGCTGGCCGGCTGGCTGGTGATGGTCACCGCGCCGCCCGTGGTCGATTCATCGACGTCGGCGCCCACGTTGATGGCCGCATACGCGCGCTTGACGGCGATAGCCTCGGCGCTGCCCACGCCATACAGTTCCTCGGCTGCCTGCAGCACCTTGTTGCGCGCATCGGCGTAGTTGGTCGACGAGGTGAACTTGGTGGTGGCGGCCTTGAACCAGATGCGGTATGCCTTGTCGCTGCCGATACCGGTCATGGCCAGCGGGCTCTTGTTCAGGTAGGAGCTGTAGTAGTCGCTGCTGGACGTGGAGTTCGAACCTTGCGACAGGAAGTAGAACATGCGGTTGTTCGGACCGCTGCTGTAGTGGACGTCGAGGTTCTTGATGGTGCTGCTCCACGCATTCGGGCTGCTGCCATCCTTGCTTGGCTTGTACAGCCAACGCAGCGGCTGGCCATTCTTGGCGATTTCCTTGCCCGTCATCCAATCGTTGCCCGTGTTGGGGATGCTGGTGCCCGTGCCGCCGGCGCGCGCATAGGCTTCCACCATCTCGCCGGCGATGTCGGAGCTCGATTCGTTCAAGCCGCCCGACTCTTGCGAGTAGATCAGGCCTGAGGTAGCGTCCGTGATGCCGTGGCCCATTTCGTGGCCGATCACGTCGATGGAACCGAGGTTGTTGAACGAGCTGCCGCCGTCGCCGATGTACATGCACTTGCAGCTGCTGTCGTAGTAGGCGTTGTCGTAGGCCGTGTTGACGTGGGCGGCGATGTGGGTGGCCGTGTTGTTGCCGTCCAGACTGGACCAGCCCAGCACATTCTTGTGCGTGTCGTAGGTGTTCATCAGGCCCCACATCGCGTTCACGGCCGCCGTCTGGCCGTTGGCGTTGGTGGTGCTGCCGCCGTTGATGTATTGCTGGCCGTCGCCCCAGGTATTGCTGGTGCTGCTGTACACGCTGCCCGAGGTGGTGCCGTGGTTGGCATTCGTGATGGCCATGCCGCCGAAGCTGCCGCCGGTACCGCGGCTGGGGTCTTTCATGGTGTAGGTGCTGCCCGTGAGCGTGGTGTTGAGCGGTACCTGGCCGTTGTACTGGCTGTTGCCGATGCCGGCCACGGTTTTCAGGGCTTTCCACTGGCGCAGGATGCGGCCATCCTTGGCGCTGACGACGGTGTCGTAGTAGACGGGCTTGTTACCGCTGATCATGCGCGTCTGCACCAGGTAGGCCAGCTCGTAGTGGTCGACCACGTCCTGCACGTCAAGGGCGTTCAGCGCGGCTTCCGACTTGTTCTCGGCGCCGGCCACGCGCACCGTTTTCATCACGGGGTAGATCAGCAGTTGCGCATGCGGCGGCACGTGGTCGACGGCCGGCACGCCGATGCTTTTCACGGCGGCGGCGATGGCGGCGGCGGCGCTGACGGCCGGCGTGGTGTCGATATCGGTGGTGGCGCTGCGGGTGACGGAATTGACGCCGCCGCTACCGAGGCCGGAAGCGCGGTCCGACACGGATTCGCTGACGATGTCGCCGGCGTTGTTGCTGACCACGACCGTCTCGGAACCGAAGACGGGCAAGCCCTTGTAGGTGTGCTGTACGCGGCTCACACGCGTGCCGCTGACGCCCGGATGCTGGGCGCCGACGGCAAAGCCATGCTCGGTATTCAGGCCGCGGCTGCGTGCCTGCGCGGCCAGCTTGTTGACCAGGCTGGCGTTCTCTTGTGGAGAGGCCAGGCTGACCGGGGCGGCCATCAGGGTCTGTGGCAGCGGCGAGGCGGCATCTGCCGTGGTGGCCATCAGCGGCAGGGCGGCGATGGATGCGGCAACTATCGTCAAACGTAAATTCATTTCTGCTCCATGGTATCGGTTAAGGAAATGGTGAATGAGCTGGCCGCGATGCCTGATGGCCACCCCGGCGTGCCTGGCGGCGGGCGGATAGCCTGCCGTTTTGTGGTGGCATGACGCCGGGTAGGGGGACACTAAACTTGTCGAGATCGCCATGTCAAAAAATTCAAGAAATGGGTCACTACGCGAATTTTTGTTAAGAATTGAACATTTATCAGCCCTGTATCGTTGGAAAGTTTGATCTACCACAAGCTGCAACTTTTGTTTTGGACTACTTCCCCTAATGGAGCGCTCTGTTGGAAAAACACTGTTGCATTTTTTAAATGTTGCGATCTACACTAGCTCTTCATGTGGTCCCCAGCGGATCACGCGAAGACAAAAAAAGCGCACGCGGCAATGACCGCGTCCAGATACAGCGCATCGGGAAAAAAATCGGGAGTTTCACATGACGTCAGTTCTGTTTTCTGCTGTTGGTTTCAGCCATTTCCCCTCTGGAGCGGCATTCATGCTGCATCCGCCTTCCTAGCCGCCGCCAACCGGCCCTTCCCCCGCGAGGGGGGCTTTTCAGCGAGTCCGACCGCGCCGCCCGGTGCGGCCGCTGGCGCAGTGCATCCTTTTTTCAGGAAGGGTTGCCGGCTCCTGGTGCGTGCACCGGAATCACCGGCCCGACGAACTATGCTTTCGATAGCGACCAAAGTGGAACAGATCGTGATGGAATCGGCCTTTCTCAGCGAGGGACTGGGCCGGGGCTTGCTCAACCTGTCGGAACTGGCGCGCCAGCTGCAGCCGCAATTGCAGAGCGATTTATGGAAACCGGTGGGCCAGGCCGCCGTGGTGATGGCGCTGCGCCGCCTGGCCGAACGCATGCCGCAGCAGAAAAGCGGCGAGATCGTGCTGGCGCACCGTGCGGGAGAACTGTCCACGCGCAGCGAACTGATGATTTTTACCTACCGTTACTCCGACCAGACGTATGCCTGCCAGCGCCAGTTGCTGGCGCTGGCCGCGCCCCAGCGGGGCACGTTCATTACCGTCACGCGCGGCGTCAACGAGGTGATGGTGATCTGCAGCCGCAGCCTGCATGCGCTGGTGGAAGAGGTTTTCGGCGAAGAGCAGGAGCTGGCGCGCCTCGAGCGCGTGACGGCCGTGACCTTGCACCTGGCGCCTGAAACCTGCTATACGCCGGGCGTGTATCACGCCATCCTCAAGCGCCTGGCGTGGGAGCGCATCAACCTGATCAACATCATCTGCACCTACACGGAGCTGACCTTGCTGCTGGAAGCATCGCAGACGGGGGCCGCCTTTGCCGTGCTGTCGAAAATCGTCGCCCAATGAAAAACGCCCCGCTGCGGCGATGCAGCGGGGCGTTGGCGGGACGCAGCCCGTTTATTTTTCCAGTTGCGTACGCACGCGGGCGATCGCGGCGCGTACCTGGCGTGGCGCGGTGCCGCCCACGTGGTCGCGCGCGGCGACAGAGCCTTCCAGGGTCAGCACGGCAAACACGTCTTCGTCCGTCAGCGGGGAAAACGCGCGCAGCTGCTCCAAAGACAGGTCGGCTAGGTCGCAGCCGGCGTCGACGCAGGCGCGCACGGCCAGGGCCACCGCTTCATGCGCGTCGCGGAATGGCAAGCCTTTCTTGACCAGGTAGTCGGCCAGGTCGGTCGCCGTGGCATAACCCTGCAGGGCTGCCGCGCGCATCGCTTCCGGTTTCACCGTGATGCCGCCGGCCATGTCGGCGAAGATGCGCAGGGTGTCGATGACGGTGTCGACGGTGTCGAACAGCGGTTCCTTGTCTTCCTGGTTGTCCTTGTTGTAGGCCAGCGGCTGGCCTTTCATCAGGGTCAGCAGGCCAGTCAGGTGACCATACACGCGACCCGTCTTGCCACGCGCCAGTTCCGGCACGTCCGGGTTTTTCTTTTGCGGCATGATCGACGAGCCGGTGCAGAAGCGGTCGGCGATGTCGATGAAGCCGATGCGTGGGCTCATCCAGATCACCAGTTCTTCGGCCATGCGCGACACGTGCATCATCAGCACGGCGGAGGCGGCGCAAAATTCGATGGCGAAATCGCGGTCCGACACGGCGTCGAGCGAGTTGTGGCACACGTCGTCAAAGCCCAGCGTCCTGGCCACGCGCAGGCGGTCGATGGGGAAGGTGGTGCCGGCCAGGGCGGCGGCGCCCAGCGGCAGGCGGTTGACGCGCTTGCGGCAGTCGGCCATGCGTTCGGCGTCGCGGCCGAACATCTCGACATACGCCAGCATGTGGTGGCCGAAGGTGATCGGCTGGGCCACCTGCATGTGGGTAAAGCCCGGCATGATGGTGTCGGCATGCTGTTCGGCCAGGTCCGTCAGCGCGCTGCGGAACGTCGCCAGCAGGGTGGTGATGTCGTCGATGGCGGAGCGCACGTACAGGCGAATGTCGGTCGCCACTTGGTCGTTGCGCGAACGGCCCGTGTGCAAGCGCTTGCCCGCATCGCCTACCAGTTCGGTCAGGCGTTTTTCAATATTCAGGTGGACATCTTCCAGGTCCAGCAGCCATTCGAACTGGCCGGCGGCGATTTCCTGCGAGATTTGCGCCATGCCGCGCTGGATTTCCGCGTAGTCGGCCGGGCTGATGATGGCTTGCGCATGCAGCATTTCCGCATGGGCCAGCGAACCTTCGATGTCGAACAGCGCCAGGCGCTTGTCAAAAAATACAGAAGCTGTGTAGCGCTTGACGAGGTCCGAGACCGGTTCGGAAAACCGGGCCGACCAGGCTTCGCCCTTTTTGGAGAATTGATCAGTCATGAAAGAAGTCCTTTAGTGTAGGGCGATTATAAACAAGGTTGGCCGGCGGTAGGGCTTTTAGGGGCTTGCAGGGCGCTGAAATGGCCAGGAATGGGGCTGGCAAGCCTCAAATGCCACGGCGCGGGCACGTTGTGCGTTCCATCCGGGCTTTTTGTATTCTGTCCCGCGAATCGTGCGTTTGGTCGCAATCCGATGGCGGTTCAGGGGGGATCGGCCTACAGTTCAATCATCGCAGCACACAACCAGCCACCCAAAGGACATCATCATGAACATCGCTAAAAACATGGAAGCCATCTTCGTCGCCATCATCGCCATCGCCGCCGCCACCAGCCTGGCTACCGCCGCCGTGCCGAAGTTCCGCGCCGCGCCGGCACCCGTTGCGGCCAGTGCCGAGCAAGTCACCATGCACACCGTGTACGTCAGCGCCAAGCGCTTGAGCGCCGAAGAAAAAGCCGCCCTGTAAGCGCGGCCATGCCATGCCATGCCATGCCATGCCATGCAGGCAGTAGCAGTACCTTGCAGTTTCCCATCACGGGCCATTCGAACGGACGGTACCCCCGGTTCGCTCCAGCCCAGGTGACAGCAGCAATACGCAACACAGCATAACGACAGGCGGAACGTACGCCTCCAGCCAAGCAGCCTACTTTCACGCGTTAGCCCTCACGGGCCGTCGGCATCGCGCCGGCGGCAGCGGACAGCCACGCCTAGCGCATTTCGTCCAGCGCCCAGCGCGCCTCGCTGGCCACGTCGGGGACGGGGTCATGCAAGCGGCTTTGCAGCATGGGAATGGCGGCGCCGGCTTGCAAGTCGCCCAGCGCATGCGCCACGCGACGGCGCACCACGGCGTCCTGATCGCCCAGCATGGCGATCATCGGCGCCAGCCAGCGCCGCTCGCCCATGTCGCCCAACGCGGCGGCAGCTTCGGCGCGCACCGCGGCGTCGCGATCGGCCAGCAGCGCCGCCACGGCGGGTGCCGTTTCCGTAAAACGCATTTCACCGAAGGCCCAGACGGCAAGCTGGCGTACGACAGGCTGCGGGTCGCGCAAGGCCAGCAGCAGCGCCGGTATGGCGGCGCGCTGGTGGAACGATTCCGTCTCGGCCGCATGGCGCAGCGTGTAGTCCCTGGCGCGCATCGCGCTGGCAAGTTGGGTGAAATTCGGATTGTCGAGCGCTTGCAGCAAGGCGACCGGGTCTTGCTGCCGGCTGTCGGAGCCCGGCAGCAGGCTGTCCGGCTACAGCACCCGCTCCCCTTGCAGCGTGATACTGCCGATCACGCACACCAGCGCCACGCTTGCCAGCATGCCGCTCCACCATTGACGCAGCGTGACGCGCCCGCGCGGGCGATGGGCTTCCAGCAGCGCCGCGATGCGTGCGCCCAGCATGGCGCCGCGGCTGGCAATGCGATTGGCCATGCCAGTTGCCGGCTTGCCTGCCGGTCCTGCGCCGAAAGCCTGGCGCGACACGGTGAGCAGGGTGTGGGCATAACGCGATGGCGTGGCGCCGGCAGCCAGCACCGCATCATCGGCAGCGCATTCCGTATCGTGTTCGAACATGCGCAACAGCGGATACATCAGCGGGTGCCACCAGTACAGGGCAAGCAGCACGCGCGCCAGCAGCAGCATGGGCCAGTCATGGGCGCGGATATGCGCCAGTTCGTGGGCCAGCACGGCATCGGCCTGTGCGTAGCCGGCGCTGTGCCGGTCCAGCACGATGACGGGATGATGCCAGCCCCAGCTGTATGGCGATGCGGCCGTATCGGAGACCAGCAGGCGCACGGCGCGGCGCAGCCCCAGCGACCGATGCAGCCTTTGCAGGGCCGTTGTCCATGCCGGCGCTTCGAGCACCTGTGCGGCGACGCTCGCCTGGCGCAAGCGCGCCAGGTTCAGCGCCAGGCGCAGCAGGTGGCATGCCACGCCGACGGCATACGCGGCCAGCAGCCAGCGGCCCAGCCATGCGGCACGTGCCGGGGCAGCCACGGCTGCCTCGATGTCGGGCAGCGCGACCGTCGTCACGCTGATGGGGATGCGCAGCGGAGGATCGAGCAGGGCCGACAGGGCCAGCGGCATGCGCATGGGCAGCTGCGGCAGCCATAGCCAGAACAAGGGCAGCAACAGCAGCGCCACCAGGCCGCAGCGCGTGGCAAACACGCGGCGCGAGGCCGATGCGCGGTGCAGCAGGCGCAGCATGCAGAGCAGCAGCACGACCGTCACGCTATGCTTCAACAGCAGCTGCGCGAGGTCGGTTCCCGCCATCAGCGGCCTTCCTGGCGTGCCTTCGCGATCATCGCTTCGAGGTCATCGAGCTCCTGCGCACTCAGTTCGCCGGACATGCCGAGCAAGGCCGTCGCGGCGCTGGCCTTGGAATTATTGAAAAAGGTACCGACCAGTTTTTTCAGCGCCGACTCGCGCACCTGCGCCTGCGGCGCCACGGCGCTGTACAAATAGCGCTGGCCATCGACGCGATGCTGCAGCACGCCCTTCGTTTCCAGGCGCGCCAGCATGGCGCGCACCGCCGAATTGCTCAAGTCCGGGCCCAGTGCTTCCTGGATTTGCGACGCGGTGGCTTCCTGCAGCCGGTACACGCATTCGACGACCTGGCGTTCGCGCGGCGCCAGGTCTTCCAGTCCGCGCATGTCGGCGCCTGTTGTGGATACGGGATTTTTTTTCATGGTTGTTTCAATGCTTGCTCTGCTTGTGAAAGATGCTGGCGGTAGCCGGCCATTGCCTGTTCGCGTGCACCGTTGGCCTGTCCCAGCGCAAGCGCCCGCGTGAACTGGCGCTGCGCTTCCGCAGGGCGAGCGTCCGCCAGCAAGGCTTCGCCGTAGCTGTCCGCGGCATTGTCGGACTGCGCGTGGGCCTGGTTATTGTACGCCAGCACCAGCGTGGCCAGCGCCGTGCGCTTCGCCCTGGTCAGCAGGTCGAAACCCAGCGTATTGATCTCCACTTCGCTCAGGGCGCTGTCCCGCAGCGCCAGCGCGATGCGGCTTGCGGCCGCGTCGTTCTGCTGCTTGCCCAGCAGGGCGGCGCTGTGCTCCAGTTCCCCCATCAGTTTTTGTCTGGCCTGCGCCCTGGCCACGCGCGCGGCGCTCTGCGTGGCCAGGGTCATGACCTGGCCGATGGCGGCAACGACCAGTTCCGGTTCCTGCATCTGGATGCCATGGCCGCTATTCGGCGTGAAGACGTGCGCGCCGCTGGAAAACTGGCTGAGGAAGGCGGCGTGCCGCTCGCGCTTGATCTTGACGATGGCTGGCGTCTCCTGGAAAAAGTCCGAATCGGCACGCGCCTGCACGGACGTGAGCAGCACCGCCGGCACGTCGGGCAGCACCGGCATCGTCGGCAGCTTGCCCGCATCGAGGATGGCCTGGATGGTCTGCAGCTCGCCCTGCCACTTGGCCGGGATGCTGGCAGCGAGCATGCGCTGGTCCTGTTGCAAGCGCACCGGATCGAGGCGTTTGAGGACGGTTTCCAGGCCTTCATCCGCGGGGTCGACAAAGACCAGACCCGCGACCTGCTGCGGATGCGTCGCCGCGAAATAGCGGATCAGGAAGCCGCCATAGGAATGGCCCACCAGGATCAACGATCCTTCCACCTTGCGCTGGCGCAGCACATCGGCCAGCTCGGCGACGCTTTGTTCCATGCTGAGTGGCTGGGGACGCGCCGGCGACTTGCCGTAGCCGGCACGCGAGTAGACCAGCACCGCCGCTTTCTTCGCCACCTCCGGCGCCACCTTGCGCCATACCGACAGGTCGCTGGCGAAGCCCGCCTCGAAGACGACGGTATACGGCCCGGCGCCAGTCTGCGCCACGTGCAGCGGATGCCCGCCGACGCTGACCATGCCGTCAAAATCGGCGGCGACGGCCGGTGTTGTCAGGGCGGCGGCAGACAGCAGGCCGGCCCATGTCCACTTCCATGCGAATGAGAGCATCGTTTTCCTTGATGGTTGAGTTGGCTACAAATGTAGCATGCGACATTTGTAGCACCCCTGCAAGCAATGCATGCGGCGACTTGTCCGCCGCAGGGAACGGCGGCCAGCCAGCCTTCCTGCCTTTCATCGGGCCGGTTGGTATTCTGTCCCTTCTTTTTGGCGGTTTGTCGCAAGCCGCTGGAGATGGCCGGCCCATGCGCCTACAGTTCCATCATCGCAGCAGACAACCAGCCACCCAAAGGACACCATCATGAACATCGCTAAAAACATGGAAGCCATCTTCGTTGCCGTCATCGCCATCGCCGCTGCCACCAGCCTGGCCACCGCCGCCGTGCCGAAATTCCGCGCCGCGCCGGCATCCATGGTCGCCAGCGCCGATCAAGCCACCATGCACACCGTGTATGTCAGCGCCAAGCGCCTGAGCGCCGAAGAAAAAGCCGCCCTGTAAGGATGACGGCAACACGACAGACTGCCTATCGGACCCTGATCCCATGACCTCACATTTTTTCTGGCTTCTGCTTGCTGTATCGTTCTCGGCGACTGCTGCGCCCATGCCGGAGGCATTCAGCCCGGCGCCTTGCGAGACGGGTATTTTTCGCCAGGACCAGACGGGCTTCGTCGCCCTCACCAAGGGGGCGAAAGGCTACGGCTACACCTTCAGCAACGGGACAGTCGGCAACACGCAGGACGCCGGCGTGCTGCTCGCGTGTGGAAAGGACGCCGTGCTTGTCAACGGCAAGGAGCGCTGGCCGAAAGTGGCTTTGGCCGAAGCAGATACGCGCTTTGAATCGCATGGCATCATGCTGGCGGGCCGCCTGATGGAAGCGCCGGGCGCCGGCAAGGACACGCCACTGGTCGTGTATGCCCATGGTTCCGAAAGCAGCGGCTGGATCGACCGCGCGCGCGACCCTTATCAGATGGTGGGACGGGGCGTGTCCGTTTTCGTGTATGACAAGCGCGGTACCGGGTTGTCCGAAGGCGAATATACGCAGAATTTTCCGCGCCTGGCCGATGACCTGGTGGCCGCGTCGCGCGAAGCAAAACGGCTGGCGCAAGGGCGTTACGGCCGCTTCGGCCTGATGGGTGTAAGCCAGGGCGGCTGGATTGCCCCGCTGGCGCAGGCGCGCGCCAAGGCGCAATTTCTCTGCATCGGCTATGGCCTGGTGGCCGATATCACGGAGCAGGATGCGGCGCAGGTTGCCAGGGAACTTCAGGACAAGGGTTATGGCGGCGACGTCATCGCGAAGGCCAGGACGGTGACGGATATCACGGCCAGAATCGTCAAATCCGGCTACAAGGATGGCTTGGACGACCTGTCGGCATTCCAGCAGCAGTTTGGCAAGGAGCCGTGGTTTGCCCTCATCAAGGGCGGCTACACGGGCGTGTTGCTGGGCATGCCGGCCGATGAGCTGCGCAAGAATGGCATACCGCGGTTCGACAAGCTCGATATCGACTGGTCGCTCGATCCCGTGCAGGTCGCGCGGCAAGTCACGGTGCCGCAGCTGTGGGCCCTGGCAGAGGATGACCGCCAAGCGCCGCCGGCTGTCACTATCGAGCGCCTGACGGCGTTGCGCGGCCAGGGCCAGGCCATCTCGGTCTACCTCTTCCCGCAGGCCGATCACGGCATGCGCAGCTACGCTCAGGCGCCCGATGGAACGCGCAAGCCGACCATTATCACGCCCGGGTTTTACGACCTGATGGCCGACTGGGCAAAGGGTGGCATCCATGATGCCTACGGACAGGCGTACCGCAAATAACGCTACGGCGACGGCGCGTGGCCGTGGTTATTGCCAGTGCATCAGGCAGGGCGGAATCAAGAGCAGCAGCGCCAGCACCAGGTAAATCAGCTGCAGCGGGATCATCCACTTGGCCCACGTAATCCAGGGCACGCGCGCCAGCGCCAGCACGCCGACGGTGATGCCGGAGGTGGGGATCATCGGCGTGGTGAATTCGCCGAACTGGAAGGCCAGGATGGCAGTCTGGCGCGTCACGCCCACCAGGTCGGCCAGAGGCGCCATGATGGGCATCGTCAGCGCGGCCTGGCCGCTGCCGGAATGGATGAAGAAGTTGATCACCGACTGCATGAAGAACATTTTTTGTGCGGCGAAGACGGGACTCGACGAGGCCACCAGGGGCGTCAATGCGTGCAGCATGGTGTCGATGATTTGCGCGTCGCGCGCCAGGATCATGGTGCCGCGCGCCAGCGCGATGACCAGCGCCACGCTGACCATGTCGCGCGCGCCCTGCACGAACGACGCCACCAGGCTGTCCATGTCGAGCCGGCCGACCAGGCCGACGACGATGGCCATCACCAGGAACAGGGCGGCGATTTCATCGATGAACCAGTCGTATTTGACGACGCCGACGACCATCGTCAGCAAGGTCGCCATGAAAATCCACAGCACGGCGCGGTGCGTGCGCGTCATGCCGGCAAAGCTGTTCAGGTCCAATGTGTGCTCGCTGCGCTTTTCGATGTCGAGCAGGTAGGTCGGGCTTTTTTCCGGATGGCGCTTGATGCGCGCCGCATACCACATCAAAAACACGATGCTGACCGCCGTGGCGATGGCCCACACGATCAGGCGGTAGCCGATGCCGGAAAAGATCGGCACCCCGGCGATGCCCTGCGCGATGCCGACATTGAACGGGTTCAGGAAGGCGGCGGAAAAGCCCACCTGCGAGCCGATGAAGGGAATCGACACGCCCGTGATGGTGTCATAGCCCAGAGCCAGCGCCAGCGGCACGAAGATCAGGATGAAGGGAATCGCTTCCTCGTTCATGCCGAAGGTGGCGCCGCCCAAGGAAAACATGGTGAAGAAGACGGGGATGATGGCGGCGCGCACGAAGCGCGAACTGGTGTGCGCCTTGGCGATGGCCTTGATCAGGGAATCGAAGGCTTCGGTTTTTTGCAGCACGGCGAAGGCGCCGCCGACGATCAGCACGAAGCCGATGATCAGGCTGGCGTCGACGAAGCCCTTGATGGGCGCCATCATCAGGGCGGCGAGCCCCTGCGGCTTGTTGTCGACATAGTGAAACGTACCGGGGATGATCAGCTGCTTGCCGTTCACCAGTTGCGTGTCGAATTTCCCGCCTGGCACCAGCCACGTCGCCAGGGCGATCATGGCCAGGATGCCGCACAGCAGGACGAAGGTATTGGGGAGCTTGAATTTTCTCATGGCGTCATTGGCTCAGCAGGCTGCCGCCGCGGAAGGCGACGGCGCCGGCGACCTTGCCGACGTTCATGCCCCGCAGGACGTGGCGGTGGGCGCTGCGCGCAAAAAAGACGCCGGCCACGGTGCAGCGCAAGGTTGTCGTCTCGCCGCTGACGGGGTCGATCAGGTCGGCCACGGCGTCGCCGGCGGCCAGCACGTCGCCCATTTCGCGCAGGTAGACCAGCACGCCATGATGCGGCGCAAGGATCGGTTCCACGCCGGCCAGCGGCGTCGGTTCGCATTGCGGCGCGGGCAGGTCGTCGCCGGCGCCGGCTATCTCCAGCACGCCCTCGATGGCGAGAAAGCGCAGCAGGGCGGTGGCGTCGCGTTCGGCCAGGGCGTAGCTCACTTCCACTTCGCCGCGCAACTCGACCGTGGTCGACAGGCAGGCGGCAGGAATCGGATAGCGGCCCTGGAAATGCGCGTCGAGATCCCACCATAATCGGCTGCAGGCTTCGTCGAACGGTTCTTCACCGGCCGCCAGTTCTAGCAGCACGGCGCGCGCGCCCAGCAACGCGGACAGGGGGGCGATCTGCGCGGCCAGCGGCGTGCCCGTATAAATGTGCAGGGCCGCCTCGTTGTCGCAATGCAGGTCGAGCACGATGTCGGCGTCGATGGCCATGCCCAGCAGGGTTTTCTTCAGCGTTTCCGCATCCGTGCCCGGCCGCCAGGCGGCGACGGCGGCGCGCGCATGTTCGCGTATCAGCGCCACGTTGGCTTGCGCATCCTGTCCCAGCAGGCCATCGAGCGTGGTTTTCAGTTCATCGGCCACGTGGCGGTAGGCGCGGTTGAAGTTGATGCCGGTGGTCAGGTCGAAGCGGCCGAACGGCGCGCCGTGGATGGCTTGCGCCAGGCCGATCGGGTTGGCGGCCGGCACCAGGATGATTTCTCCATGCACCTTGCCCGCCGCTTCCAGCGCCAGCAGCTCGCGGCGTAAAAATTGCGACACCAGCATGCCCGGCACTTCATCCGCATGCAGCGCCGCCTGGATGTACACCTTCTTGCCGCTGCGGCTAGCGGCGGCCGCACTGCCAAAGTGGAAGCTGCTCAATTGGCACGCTACGCTGGCGTGCGCGGTGGAGATGGGATGCTGTCGTACTTGCATGGTGAATTCGCCCCAAAACGGGGCGCGGTTGATGGATTCCGGTCGATTATGTAGCAATATTTTCACGAAGTAAATCAATGAAAATCCTTTTACAAATATTTGTTGAGTTTTCTTTTTGATATGAGTACAGTAAGTTCCAGCGACCCGATTTCGCCTTCCGCCAGTGATCCGCAGTGTCCAAGAATACAGGCCGCCAGTGATATGAAAGCATCCGCCAGTCCTGCACGCAGCAGTCCCCATACGCCACGGGTTGGCACGTTGTCGGCGCCCGATGCCGCCTTCGCGCAGTCTCCGCTGGGGCAGGCGCTGATGCACGTGCTGGCCAGCGGTTCGGCTTCGCAGCGGCAGATCGCCGATTACCTGCTGCGCAACCAGATGCGGGTGACGGCGCTGGGCATCGAGGAACTGGCCGACAGCTGCCAGGTATCGACGGCCACCATCAGCCGCTTCGCGCGCGATATCGGCCAGAAGAATTATTCGGCCATGCGCGGCGCCATGGCCGAAACCTTGCAATCGCTGCTGCAGCCCGTCGACAAACTGCGCCGCACGATAGAGCGGCGCGCGCGCGCCACGTCGCCCGTCACGGAAAGCCTGGAATATGCGGCCGCGAACATCGCCGCCACATCCGATGCCCTGTCGCCGCCCGCCGTGCAGGCCGTGGTGCGGCGCCTGACGCGCGCCAAGGTGGTGTATGTGATGGGTTTTGGCCTGTCGGCCAACCTGGCCGGCATGCTGGTGCAGCATCTGCAGCCGTTTTGCCCGCATGTGGTGGAAGTGGTGGGCATCGGCGGCTCGGAAGTGGCGGCCGGGCACCTGGTCAACCTGACGGCGCACGACGTGCTGGTGGTGATTTCGTTTCCCCGCTATACGCTCGACTGCATCGGCCTGGCCAGCTTCGCGCGCGACCGCGGCGCCTGCATCGTGGCGCTCACCGATTCGCCCGCCTCGCCCCTGGCCGAACTGGCCGATCACGTGTTGTATGCGCAAAGTACCCATCCCGTTCTGCCCAGCAGTGCCAGCACGGCGCTGGCCATGATCGAGGCGCTGGCCGTGGCGCTGATGGTATCGAACAGGAAAAACGTTGAAAAAGCGGCCCGCTTGAGCGAAGTCATCGCCGCCTACCTGTACGGCGGCGAACATGGCGCGCAGGGTACCCGGAAAACAGCAGCAAAGCAGCGCAAGGCAGTGCCGCAGTCATTATAAAAACAGGGTTAATACCATCTGGGAGAGTTTGCATGCAAGCAGAAAAACAAGACGGCAGTTGCGTACCGCCACGCGAGTCGGCACTGGCGCAAGGCGTGCGCCTGGCGCTGGGGGCCTTGAGCGTGTCGGCGGCGCTGGGCATGCTGGGCAACGGCGCGCTGGCGCAGGAACCGGACGGCGAAGCCGTGCCGAAAAAAATGCAGCGCGTGGAAATCACGGGGTCGGCCATCAAGCGGCTGGAATCGGAGACGGCGTTGCCGGTGCAGATCATCACGCGCGCCGAGATCGACAAGGCGGGCGTGACGACGGCGGCCGAGCTGATGGCGCGCGTGTCGGCCAACGTGGGCGGCCTGACCGATGGCGCCAGCATCAATATCGGCGGCGACCAGCGCGGCTTCAACAGCGCCAATCTGCGGGGCGTGGGCACGTCATCGACCCTGGTGCTGCTCAATGGCCGGCGTATGGCCAACTTCGCCTCGCCCGGCGACGATGCGGGCGTGGACCTGAATAATATTCCCGCCGCCGCGCTGCAGCGCGTGGAAGTGCTGCTCGACGGCGCCTCGGCCCTGTATGGCACGGACGCCATCGGCGGCGTCATCAATTTCATTACGCGCAAGGATTACCAGGGTGTGGAGCTGAATGCCTACGGCAGCGGCACTCAGGAAGGCGGCGCCGGCAAGCGCACGGTCAGCATCACGGCCGGTACGGGCGACCTGGCCACGGATGGCTACAATATCTTCGCCGTGTTCGACGCGCAGCAGACGGACCGCCTCAGCACCTCGCAGCGCAAGTTCATTCCGAACCTGAACGTGCCCGAGCGCCTTGGCCATTTGCTGTCGAGTTTTACCAGCCCGGCGAATATCCGCCTGTCGGGTGCCCAGCGCGATCACCTGCAGGAGGTCGGCTTCCTGTTGAACGGCAAGCCGATCACCAACCGGCAAATCAACCTGTCCATCCCGGACTGCAATCCACCCGCCAATTTGTACCTGCCCAACGGCACTGGCGGCGTCGATGGCTGTACCTACGATTACATGCGCGATACGGAGTTGTATCCGAAGTCGGAGAAGCAGAATTTTCTTTCGCGGGGCGTGTTGAAGCTGAACCCGGACCATCAGCTATATGCGGAGGTGGCGTTGAGCCGTTCGCGTACCAATTATGTCGCGTCGTCGACACGGGTGATCGGTTACCTGGATTACAGCAAGGTGCCGCAATTGGCCAATACCGGTTTTGATACCATATTGGATGACGATGGCAAGCAGGTGGAGCGCGAACTGGAAGTGCGCATGCGATTGAAGGAGGCAGGCAACCGCACCAGTGAGCTGACCAGTGAAAGCCAGCGCTTCGTGGTGGGGGCGACCGGTACAGTGGCGGGATGGGATTATGACGTGGGTTTGAATCATAGCGTCAATACCGTCAGGGACCGTGATACCAAAGGCTATCTGCTGAAGGACAAGCTGCGCGCAGGTATCGCCGATGGCAGCATCAATCCATTCGGGCCTTCCAGTGCCGAGGGCCTGGCACTGATTGAGAGCATCCAGGTCAACGATGAAGTGCGCCACGCGCGCGGCGTCATGGATGCGCTTGATTTCAAGGCGTCACGCGCTCTGATGGCCATGGGCGGCGGCGACATGGCTCTTGCCGTTGGCGGAGAGGTGCGCCGCGAACGTACGCAGTTCCGTCTTTCCAAATTACTGATGAGTAATAATATCAATGACGATTCGGCGCCGGAAGGCGGCAAGGACACCAGCGACAGCCGCACTGTGCAAGCCATTTACAGCGAACTGCTGCTGCCGTTCACCAAGCAGTGGCAGGCGCAGTTATCTGGCCGTTACGACCATTACCAGCAGGTGGGTGGCGCCCTGAGTCCCAAGGTGGGCCTGACTTACATGCCCAGCAAGCAGGTGCTGATGCGGGCGTCCACCGGCAAGGGCTTCCGCGCTCCATCGATGTCGGACTTGCACCGGCCCACCGTCTACAGCAGTACGGCGACCCTGCCCGATCCCGTGTTATGCGCCACTGTGGATAATAACTACGCCGATTGCGCGCAAAACTGGGATACGCGCCGCTACAGCAACGACAAGCTGAAACCGGAGCGCAGCCGCCAGTTCACGGCCGGTGTGGTGCTCGAGCCGAGCCAGCACTGGACCTTCAGCTTCGATTACTGGAACATCAAGCGCACGGATCTGATCAGCGAAATCGGCGACGACATCATCCTCGGCAACCTGGCCAAGTACGGCGACCTCGTACATCGCAACAAGGACAATGAAATCGACTACATCGAGCTGCGCAAGGAAAACCGTGGCGCGCAAAAGGCTACGGGCATCGATATTACGGCCGACCTGCATGGCGTGAAGACGGCCTGGGGACGTTTCGGTGCCCACCTGAGCGGCACCTACGTGCTCGATTCGAAAATCCAGACGGGCCCCGGCGATGCCTTTATCAGCAACCTGAATAAATTCGTCACGGACGGCGTGGTGCAGCGCTGGCGCCATACGATTACCCTGGACTGGGACCATGGCCCGTATTCGGCCAGCTTGTCGAACACCTATTCGAGCAGCTACGATGACCAGAACTCGGCCATCAACACGGATGACGGCAGCGTCGTCAAGCCGAATCGGGTCAAGGCCTACACGCTGTGGGACATGTCGGGTGCGTATGCCGTCAGCAAGCAGTTCAAGCTGCGCGCAGGCATACAGAATCTGTTCAATACCAGCCCGCCATACTCGAACCAGGCCTACTTTTTCCTGTCCGGCTATGACCCGACCTATACGGATCCGCGCGGCCGGCGCTTCTATGCCAGCGCCAATTACAGTTTCAAGTAAAAATTGGAGATACCGCAACAACGCTGTCATATGCAGCAAGTAGTATCGTAGTGCGATGGCGTTGGATTGCAAGCAGCAGTTTTGGCAGCAATGGCGCGTGCCTGTATCAACAAATATGCGCCACTTTCCTTGTATTCGAAAGGCACCATGAAATCATCTTCAAGCCTGTATCAACAATTGTGCGCCGCGCTGCTGTTCGCGCTGGCATTGTGCAGCGTCCATGCCGTGGCGGCGCCCGGCGGCAGCGCCATCGGCAGCGCGCCCCAGGGGACGCTCGTCATCATCGGCGGCGGCCTGCGCGCCGATAATGCCGAAGTCTGGCAGCGCATCGTCAAGCTGTCGGGCGGGCCAGGCGCGCGCATCGCCGTGCTGGCCTCGGCCGCGATGAACCCGGAAAAATCGGGCGAAAGCATCATCAAAAAGCTGAACCAATATGGCGCCGATGCCTTTTTCGTGCCGCTGGCCGTCAAGCTGCCGAACAGGGATTACCGCAAGGCTGCCGAAGACCCCGCCATCGTCACGCAGATCAAGTCGGCCAGCGGCATCTATTTTGCCGGCGGAGACCAGGGGCGCATCACGCAAGCCTTGCTGCGGCCGGACGGCAGCCGTACGGCAGCGCTGGAAGCCATCTGGTCGGTCTATCGCAATGGCGGCGTGATCGCCGGTTCCAGCGCCGGTGCCGCCATCATGAGCACCACCATGTTCTACGACGCCAAGCCCGTGCTCGACATGCTCAAGATGGGCGTGACGGATGGCCGCGAGATCGCACCCGGCCTGGGCTTCATCGGCAGCGATGTCTTCGTGGACCAGCATCTTCTGGTGCGCGGGCGCTTTGCGCGCATGATTCCCGTGATGCTGAAAAAAGGCTATCACCTGGGGCTGGGCATCGATGAAAACAGCGCCATGGTGGTCGACGCCATGCGCGACGTGGAAGTCATCGGCTACAGCGGCGCCCTGCTGATCGATCTGTCTGGCGCCATCAGCGACCGTGGCGTGAAAAATTTCAATATCAGCAATGCGGCCATCAGCTACTTGGACCGGGGCGACAAATTCAACCTCGTCACGCGCGTGTTTACGCCCTCGCCGGACAAGGCCGACAACAAGCTCGATCCGAACCAGCCCGACATGCGCGAGCCCGTGTTCACCAACGATATCCTCGGCAATAACGCCGTGCTGGACCTGATGGGTAATTTGATCGACAACGCGCAGCAGGAAGCCATCGGCATCGCCTTCGGCAACCCGCGCGACCCATATCCGGACCTGGGCTTCGAGTTCCGCTTCAGTAAAACGGTCAACAGCGTCGGCTACAGCTCGACCGAGGCGGAAGCGTATTCGGTGCTGAAACTGCGCCTCGACATCCGCCCCATCCAGCTGCGCCAGCCCCTGTACCGCTACAAGTAAGCGGCGCGCCGCCAGCGCGGCCACGCGGCGATCGTCAAGGCCCTGAGCAGCCACTCGACGGGGCCATACGCGTGGCCGCGCAGCCACCAGCGGCTCAACGGCAGCTGCAGGCCGAAGATGATGGCTGCCAGCGCCAGTGCGCCCAGCGGCGACACGCTGCCCATCAGCCGCGCGCCATACGCGAGGAACAGCACGGCGCAGATGGCCGACTGCAGCAGGTAGTTCGACAGGGCCATGCGGCCCGTGTCGGCCAGCAGCGCAAACAGCGTGCCGTCGCGCAGGCGCTCGAACAGGACCAGCGCCAGCGCCAGGTAGGCGCCCGCCAGCAGTGGCGCGCTCGCCAGGCCCACGGCCAGTCCCGCCACCTGCCATGCCTGGCTATCCCCATACACGGAGGTCCACGCGTAGAAGGCGGCGCCGGGCAAGCCCACCAGCGCGCCGGCCCGCAGCAGCAGGCGGCGCAGCGGCAGATAATCGCTTGCGTGCAGCAGCATCTCGCGCTTGCCGGCGGCCAGGCCGCACAGGAACATGGCCAGCGCGCACGGTGCCTGCACCAGCAGCAGGACGATCCAGATTTCACCCAGTTCGCGCAGGTGCTGATGGACGACGGCGGCCGGCGTGGCGTGGTAGGCGGCCAGCGCGCTTTCCGCCTTTTGCGCCATCGCCACGGCGTTGTCCGCAGCGTCGCCCGCTGGCTGCAGGCCTTGCAGCCAGGCCATGCCTGCCCAGAATGCCACGCAGACGGTGACGAGTATCAACGCCAGGGACAGTGCCTGGCGCTCGCCGCAGCGGTACAGCGCCAGCAGCACGATGCCCAGCAGAGCATAGGTCGTGAGTATGTCGCCATGAAACAGGAGCACGGCATGCAGGGCGCCGATCAGCCACAGGCCCACTTGCCGGCGCAGCATGCGCGGCACGAACGGCGCATCGGCGCGCGCGGCCGCCTGCATCTGCAAGGTGAAGCTGTAGCCGAACAGGAAGGAAAACAGCAGGTAGAACTTGGTTTCGAACAGCAGGGCGACGATAAAGTGCGTGGCGCGGTCCACGCCGCCGTGAAAGGCGGGATCGGTCAATCCCAGGCCGAACCAGGGCGTGACGAATGCGCCGATATTGACGACCAAAATGCCGAACAGGGCGCAGCCGCGCAGGGCGTCGACGTCGGCGATGCGTGTGGGCTGGGCTTGCATGGCGGCGCTCATGCCAGGGCAGGGCGCAGGAAGCGCGCCAGCAGCAGGTGCAGGCTGGCGCGTTGCGCCAGCGGTGCATAATCGGGATCGACGGCGACCCGGTTGAAGATGCCGTCGATCAGCGCGGCGATCCAGCTGGCCGTTTGCGCGGCGTCCAGCGCGGCGTCGACCTGGCCCCCTGATGCCGCCTTTTCCAGCAGGGCTTGCAAGCCGGCGCGCAGGCTGGCGTCGTTGCGCGCCACCCTGGCCGCGATATCCGCGTCGCGCATCGCTTCGGCCGATATTTCCAGCGCCAGCCCCGCAAAGTCGTCATCGGCCGCCAGCGCCAGCACCAGGTCCATGAAATCGAGCAGGGCGCCGTAGGCATCGGCGCTGCCTTGCACACCGGCGAAATAGGCGGTCGTCTCGCTGCCTTCCTCGTCGACGATGGCGGCGATGATGGCTTGCTTGGTGGGGAAGTAGTGAAACAGGTTGCCGGGACTCATGCCCGCCTGCGCGCAGATGGCGGCGGTGCTGGTCTGGTGAAAGCCCTTGCGCGCAAAGCAGTGGCGCGCGGCGGCGAGAATGGCGTCGCGGCGGGCCGCGTGTTTGCCGGGATCGATGGTGCGCATGGCTCTTTCCTTTAGTTAATCGACTAGTCAGTCTAATATAGATTGATTGTATCGTATGGTCAAGCGAATCGCGTGAAATGGGCGCTTTGCACGCCCGCATCCTGTCGCTACAATGTGCCGCAGCGGTTTTTCCCGCACCTGCCGGCAGGCCCGCCGATTGTTTGGAAAACCGTTCCCTTCACCTGTTTTTCTACCGTTTTAGGAATGACATGCAGCAGACTCCGATTCGATCCTTCCTCTGCGCGCTGGCGCTGGCCGCCGGCATCGTCCCTGCCGCTCAGGCGGATAATGCGCCGCCGCCGGCCACCATGCGCCTCGATTACCAGCACAGCGGCAATGCGCTGGGCGAGCACTATGCGGTCGAGCGCGTGCTGGTCGAGCCGCTGCCATGGCCGGGCAACCCGGCGCGTCCCATCGACGACAGCAACCGCGGCAACAACCTGCTGGAAGTGGTCGACATCAAGTCGGGCAAGGTGCTGTACTCGCGCGGTTTTTCCACCATCTTCGGCGAATGGGCCAGCACCGATGAAGCGAAGACCACCACGCGTGCCTTCCAGGAATCCGTGCGCTTTCCGCAGCCCGAACACCCCGTGCGCGTGCGCATCCTCAAGCGCGACGAGCGCGGCCTGTTTTCCGTTGTATGGAGCACCGATGTCGACCCTGCCGCGCAGGACGTGATCCGCAAGCAGCCGCCGGCGCCCGTCAAGCCGATCCCGATCCGCATCAGCGGGCCATCGCCCGACAAGGTCGACCTGCTGATCATGGGCGACGGCTATACGGCCGCCGAAATGGGCAAGTTCGAAGCGACGGCGCGCAAGCTGGCTGAGCATCTTTTCACCGTCTCGCCATTCCGCGAGCGGGCCAGGGATTTCAACGTGTGGGCCATGGCCGCGCCGACCCAGGAGTCGGGCGTGTCGCGCCCCTCGACGGGCGTGCATCACGCGTCGCCGCTGGGCACGCGCTACGATATCTTCGGCAGCGAGCGCTATGTGCTGACGACGGATAACCGCGCGCTGCGCGACCTTGCGCAGTACGCGCCGTATGAATTCATCGAAATCCTCGTCAACAACGATACCTACGGCGGCGGCGGCATCTTCGGCCAGTTCAGCACGGCGGCGGCCAATAGCGACTGGGCCAACTACCTGTTCGTGCATGAATTCGGCCACCATTTCGCCGGCCTGGCCGACGAGTACTACACTTCGCCCGTGGCCTATCAGTCGAATGGCGAGCGCCAGGAACCGTGGGAGCCGAACGCCACGGCGCTGCGCGATCCGGCCAGGCTGAAATGGAAGCACCACGTCAAGGCCGGCACGCCGCTGCCGACGCCATGGCCGAAGGAAGCATACGACAGCCAAGCGCGCGAATACCAGAAGCAGCGCGCGGCCCTGCGTGCGGCCAACCGCCCGGAAAGCGAGATGAGCGACTTGTTCAAGGCCGACCTGGCCTACACGCAGCAGCTATTCTCGAAGGCGCCGCAGCGCCATGCGGTGGGCGCCTTCGAAGGCGCGAACTACGAGTCGTCCGGCTACTACCGTCCCGAGATGCAGTGCATCATGTTCGACCGCAGCGAGACGTTCTGCTCCGTGTGCCAGGATGGCATCAGCACCATCATCGACCTGTATTCGCGTCCCGCCGCGGCGCCGGGCAAATAATGCCGCTCTTGCCGCTTCCGTAATGCATGGGGGTCATGTTGCATCGCAATAGCATGGCCCCCTTTCTGCTTCTCCCCACCGCCTGCCTTCCGCCCCTGCCCAGCGCTGCTTGTTTTCCAGGCAATACCAATTGTCGCTCACCTGGGCGCTTTTCTTCTCGCTAGCCCAGTGATATTATCAAATCAATACGTTCGCACGCTTGCCTGAAAAATATTTCATTTAGATAATATTGAGGTAAAATTTGATTTACATCAATGTTGCATTGCCGCAATCGCACTTATAGTTGACCTAGCTCAAAGCGTCATGGAATGCGGATCGGACTCATCACGAATCACGCGTCTAAATGCTGTAGAGTAATTTCGCCCCGTACCAGTTCCCCGAAAATGCACTGGTGCGTGCCTCGAATTTCAGTGACGGAAGCCGATTCATGAAGATGCAGACCCCCGCGCCTGACGCGTGCAGTACCTTACACCCCCACACTCCCATTGCCTTGCCGTATGCGCGTGCCGGCGGCGTGACGCTGGCCACTTGCGCCGCCGCCATGCACGCCGGCGCGGTGCGATGCGTGCATGCGGCCACGCCGTGGCCCGCCCTGCGTCCGGTCCAGGCATGACGGCCGACTTGCGGCCCTTGCCTTTGCAGGGCAAGCGGGGCCTGGTGGTGGGTATCGCCAACACGCAAAGCATCGCCTGGGGCTGCGCCAGCGCACTGCGCGCGGCCGGCGCCGAATTGGCCGTGACCTGGCTCAATGACAAGGCCCGTCCATACGTGGAACCGCTGGCGCAGCAAGTGCAGGCGGCCATCATGGCGCCGCTCGACGTGGCCGTGCCGGGCCAGCTCGAAGCGCTGTTCGCGCAGATCGAACGGCAATGGGGACGGCTCGATTTCGTCGTCCATTCCATTGCCTATGCGCCGAAGCAGGACTTGCATGGCCGCGTGACGGACAGTTCTGCCGACGGCTTTGCGCAGGCGATGGATATCTCCTGCCACTCCTTCATGCGCATGGCGAAACTGGCCGAACCGCTGATGCCGGACGGCGGCAGCCTGATGACCATGAGTTATCTGGGCGCGGGGGAAGTCATCGCCGACTATGGACTGATGGGCCCCGTGAAGGCGGCGCTGGAAGCGTCGGTGCGCTACCTGGCGTCCGAACTGGGCCCGCAAGGCATCCGCGTTAACGCCATTTCGCCGGGACCGCTGGAGACGCGGGCCGCTTCCGGCATCGCCCATTTCGACCGCCTGATGGCCGACGCCATCGAACGCTCGCCCATGCGGCGCCTGGCCACCATCGAGGACGTGGGCGCGCTGTGCGCCTTCCTCGCCGGCGACGGCGCGCGCGCCATCACGGGCGGCACCCTGTATGTCGATGGCGGCTACAACATTCTGAATTGACTGGAAGAAGATGACCATGGCTGTTCCTACTTTGCCCAACTGCGCCAGGATGGCCGCGCTGGCCACCGCGCTGGCTCTGGCCGGCTGCGCCTCGATGGCGCCACCGTATGCGCCACCGCCGCTGCCCGTGGCGGCGCAGTATCCGGAAACCGATTCCGCCGGCGCGCACGCGCCCGACGTCGCCTGGCAAGCCTATTTTGCCGATCCGCGCCTGCAGGCGCTCATTGCGCAGGCGCTGGCGAGCAACCGCGACATCCGCATCGCCGCGCTGCGCGTGGAAGAGGCGCGCGCCGCGTATGGCATCCAGCGCGCCGAGCAATTTCCCACCATCGCGCTGGGCGCTTCGGGCAGCCGCGCGCGCGTGCCCGGTGACCTGAGCGTGACGGGCCGTCCCATGACGAGCGCGCAGTACCAGACAGGCTTGAACGTGAGCGCCTGGGAACTCGACTTCTGGGGCCGCGTGCGCAGCCTGAAGGACAGCGCGCTGCAAACCCTGCTGGCCAGCGACGAGGCGCGCCGCGCCGTCGGCGTGGCCCTGGTGGCGCAGGTGGCCAATGGTTACCTGGGCTTGCGCGAACTCGACGAGCGCGTGGAACTGGCGCGCGCCACCGTCGACAGCCGCGCCGAATCGCTGCGCATCTTCACGCGCCGCTTTGAAGTCGGGTCGATTTCCAAGCTGGACCTGACGCAGGTGGAAACCTTGCTCAGCCAGGCCTTGTCGCTGTCGGCGCAGCTGGAACAGGCGCGCGCCGTGCAGGCGCATGCGCTGGCCCAACTGGTGGGCGGCCCCATCGACCTGACGCCGGTGGCTGGTGAGGTGCGCCGCTTCGACGACGCCAGCGTGCTGCAGCCGCTGCATGCGGGCCTGCCCTCGGCTTTGCTCACGCAGCGTCCCGACCTGGTGGCGGCCGAACATCAGCTGCGCGCCGCGCAAGCCAATATCGGTGCCGCGCGCGCCGCCTTCTTCCCGACGATTTCCTTGACGGCGGCCTACGGCACGGCCAGCGCGGAATTGAGCGGCTTGTTCGATTCGGGCAGCGGCGCGTGGAATTTCGCGCCGCGCCTGGTGCTGCCGATCTTTGACGCGGGCCGCCTGCGCGCGAATATGGAACTGGCCGAAGTGCGCCGCGACATGGCCGTGGCCAACTACGAAAAAAGCGTGCAGGGCGCCTTCCGCGAAGTGGCCGACGCGCTGTCGAACCGGCGCTGGCTGGCGCTGCAGGTCGATATCGGCAAGACGACCCTTGCCGCGCAGAGCGAACGGGCGCGCCTGGCCAAGCTGCGCTACGACAATGGCGCCGCGCCCTACCTGGAAGTGCTCGACGCGCAGCGCGACTTGCTGACGGTCGAGCAGCAGCTGGTGCAGACGCGCCGCGCGCTGCTCTCGAGCCAGGTCAGCCTGTACGCCGCCCTGGGCGGCGGCGTACCTGCCAACACCTCCGCCGCCGCCACGTTCACCAATTAAAAGCGATTGCCGATACCATGACTCCACAACTGAAGAAAAAACTTATCCCCGCGGCGCTGGTCGTGGCCGTCCTCGTGCTGGGCTATGTGGCCTGGCAAAAAATGCGTCCCACGGGCCCAGGCGAAGGTTTCGTCAGCGGCAATGGCCGCATCGAAGCGACGGAAATCGACGTCGCCACCAAGCTGGCGGGCCGGGTCAAGGAGATCCTCGTGCGCGAGGGCGACTTCGTCAAGTCGGGCCAGCCGCTGGCCACCATGCAGGTCGATTCCCTGACGGCCCAGCGCGACGAGGCGCGCGCGCGCCAGCAGCAGGCGTCCGACGCCGTGGTGGGCGCGCAGGCGCAAGTGGCCGTGCGCGAGAGCGACAAGGCGGCCGCGCTGGCCATGGTGGCGCAGCGCGAAAGCGAACTCGATGCGGCCAAGCGCCGCCTGGCCCGTTCCGAAACCCTGTCGAAAGAGGGGGCTTCCTCGGTGCAGGAACTCGACGACGACCGCGCCCGCGTGCGCAGCGTGGCAGCAGCATTGAACGCGGCCAAGGCGCAAGTGACGGCGGCGCAGGCGGCCATCGACGCGGCAAAGGCGCAGGTGGTGGGTTCGCGCTCCGCCGTCGTCGCCGCCGAGGCGACGACGGCGCGCATCGATTCCGACCTGGCCGATGGCCAGCTGACGGCGCCGCGCGACGGCCGCGTGCAATACCTGGTGGCGCAGCAGGGCGAAGTGCTGGCGGGCGGCGGCAAGGTGCTCAACCTGGTCGACTTGTCGGACGTCTACATGACCTTCTTCCTGCCCGAGACGGCGGCCGGCAAGGTGGCGCTGGGCGGCGAGGTGCGCATCATCCTCGACGCGGCGCCCAATTACGTGATTCCGGCGACGATCTCGTTTGTCGCGGCCAGCGCGCAATTCACGCCGAAGACGGTGGAAACGGCCAGCGAGCGCCAGAAGCTGATGTTCCGCGTGAAGGCGCAGATCAGCCGCGAGCTGCTGCAAAAGCATCTGGCGCTGGTGAAAGTGGGCTTGCCTGGCGTGGCCTGGGTGCGTCTCGATGCGAAGCAGGCATGGCCCGCAGAACTGACTGCCAAGGTTCCGCAGTGAGCATGGACGTGAACTCCTTTGTCGTCAGCATCAAGGGCGTCAGCCAGCATTACGGCAAGACGGTGGCGCTCGACGCCATCGACCTGGACGTGCCGGCCGGCCGCATGGTGGGCTTGATCGGGCCCGATGGCGTGGGCAAATCGAGCCTGCTGTCGCTGGTGGCCGGCGCGCGTGCCGTGCAGCAGGGCAGCGTGATGGCGCTGGGCGGCGACATGCGCGATGCGCGCCACCGCGACGACGTCTGCCCCCGCATCGCCTACATGCCGCAAGGCTTGGGCAAGAATCTGTATCCGACTTTGTCTGTCGAGGAAAACCTGCAGTTTTTCGCGCGCCTGTTCGGCCACGACGCGGCCGAACGCCGCCGCCGCATCGACCAGCTGACCCGCAGCACGGGCTTGCAGCCCTTCCTGGCGCGCCCGGCGGGCAAGCTGTCGGGCGGCATGAAGCAGAAGCTGGGCCTGTGCTGCGCCTTGATCCACGATCCCGACCTGCTCATTCTCGATGAGCCCACCACCGGCGTCGATCCGCTGGCGCGGGCCCAGTTCTGGGACCTGATCGCCGGCATCCGCGTGCAGCGCCCGCAAATGAGCGTGATGGTGGCCACCGCCTACATGGACGAGGCGCAGCGCTTCGATTGGCTGGTGGCCATGGACGACGGCAAGGTGCTCGATACGGGCACGCCGGCCGAACTGCTGGCGCGCACGGACAGCGGCAACCTGGAAGCGGCCTTCATCAAGCTGCTGCCCGACGCCAAGCGCGCCGGTCACCAGCCCGTCGTCATCACGCCGCTCGATGCGGCCAGTGCGCAGGACGTGGCCATCGAGGCCAAAGACTTGACCATGCGCTTCGGCGATTTCACGGCCGTCGACCATGTGAATTTCCGTATCGGTCGCGGCGAGATTTTCGGCTTCCTGGGATCGAACGGCTGCGGCAAGTCGACCACCATGAAGATGCTCACGGGCCTCTTGCCGGCGACGGAAGGCAAGGCCTGGCTGTTCGGCAAGGAGGTCGATTCCAACGATATCGACACGCGCCGCAGGGTCGGCTACATGTCGCAGGCCTTCTCTCTGTACAGCGAACTGACGGTGCGCCAGAACCTGGTGCTGCACGCGCGCCTGTTCCACGTCCCGGAAGCTGAAATCGCTGCACGCATCGACGAGATGGCGCAGCGCTTCGACTTGCGCGCAGTGATGGACGACTTGCCCGACAGCCTGCCGCTGGGCATACGCCAGCGGCTGTCGCTGGCCGTGGCCATGGTGCACAAGCCGGAAATGCTGATCCTCGACGAGCCGACGTCCGGCGTCGACCCCATCGCGCGCGACAATTTCTGGCGCCTGATGATCGAGCTGGCGCGGCGCGACCGCGTCACCATTTTCATCTCCACCCACTTCATGAACGAGGCCGAGCGCTGCGACCGCATTTCGCTGATGCATGCGGGTAAAGTGCTGGTCAGCGATGCGCCGGCAGAACTGGTGCGCAAGAAGGGCGCACCGTCGCTGGAAGCGGCTTTCATCGCCTACCTGGAAGAGGCGGGCGGCGGCACGGCGCCCGCGGCAGTGCAGGAAACGCCGGCGCCCGCGCAGGAAGCGGCAGTGCAGGCACCAGCGCCGCAGCACCGGCGCAGCCGTTTCAGCCTGGGACGCATGCTCAGCTACATGTGGCGCGAAACCCTGGAACTGCGCCGCGATCCCGTGCGCCTGACGCTGGCGCTGGGCGGCTCCGTGCTGCTGCTGTTCGTCATCGGCTTCGGCATCAGCCTGGACGTCGAAGACCTCAGTTATGCGGTACTTGACCACGACCAGACGACTTTGAGCCAGAATTACACGAACAACCTGGCCGGCTCGCGCTACTTCATCGAGCGACCGCCCTTGCGCGACTATGCCGATATCGACAAGCGCATGCGCAGCGGCGAACTGTCGCTGGCCATCGAGATCCCGCCCGGCTTCGCGCGCGACGTGCAGCGCGGCGCACTGGCCCAGGTGGGCGCGTGGATCGATGGCGCCATGCCGATGCGCGCCGAAACCGTGCAGGGCTATGTACAGGGCATGCATCAGCTGTGGCTGGCCGACCAGGCCTTGCACCGCTATGGCATCACGATGAACAACCCCGTCGCCATCCAGACGCGCTACCGCTACAACCCGGACGTGAAAAGCCTGCCGGCCATGGTGCCGGCCGTGATTCCCCTGCTGCTGCTGATGCTGCCGGCCATGCTGGCGGCGCTGTCCGTGGTGCGCGAAAAGGAGCTGGGTTCCATCATCAATCTGTACGTGACGCCCGTCACGCGCCTGGAATTTTTGCTCGGCAAGCAGGTGCCGTACGTGCTGCTGGCCATGCTCAATTTCATCCTCATGGCGCTGCTGGCGGTGACGGCCTTCGGCGTGCCGATCAAGGGCAGCTTGCCGACCCTGATCGGCGCCACCTTCATCTTCAATATCTGCGCCACCGGCATCGGCTTGTTCGCGTCGACGTTTACGCGCAGCCAGATCGCGGCCCTGTTCGTGACCATGATCGGCACCATGATCCCGGCCATCCAGTTTTCAGGCCTGCTCAATCCCGTCTCGTCGATGGAAGGCGTGGGCAAGGCCATCGGCCTGATGTACCCGGCCACGCACATGCTCAATATCAGCCGGGGGGTGTTCAACAAGGCGCTGGGCTTTGGTGACCTGCATGCCTCGTTCTGGCCCCTGATCGTGGCCATTCCCGTGATCCTCGGTGTGACGGTGGCGCTGCTGAAGAAACAGGAGAGCTGATATGCGGCATCTTGAAAATATCTACCGCCTGGGCGTGAAGGAAATCTGGAGCCTGATCCGCGATCCCATGATGCTGATCCTGATCCTCTACACGTTCACCTTGGCCATCTACGTGGCCGCCACGGCCAAGCCGGAAACCCTGCACATGGCCTCGATCGCCATCGTCGACGAGGATGGCTCGCCCCTGTCCGGGCGCATCGCCTCGGCCTTCTTTCCGCCCCAGTTCACGCCGCCGGCCATGATCAACCAGAGCCAGGTCGATGCGGGCCTGGACGCGGGCCAGTACACCTTCGTGCTGACGATACCGCCCAAGCTGCAGGCCGACGTGCTGGGCGGGCGCCAGGCGGAGCTGCAGCTGAACGTGGATGCGACGCGCATGAGCCAGGCCTTCAGCGGCAGCGGCTATATCCAGCAGATTGTCGCCGGCGAAGTGGCCGAATTCGCCAAACGCTATCGGGGCGCGACGGTCTCGCCGGTGGAACTGGTGATGCGCGCGCGCTTCAATCCTTCGTTGAGCCAGGCGTGGTTTGGCTCGCTGATGGAAATCATCAACCAGGTGACGATGCTGTCGATCATCCTCACGGGCGCGGCCCTGATCCGCGAACGCGAACACGGCACCATCGAGCATCTGCTGGTGATGCCCGTGACGCCGGCCGAAATCATGCTGGGCAAGGTCTGGTCGATGGGCCTGGTGGTGCTGCTGGCCGCCGCCCTGTCGCTGAACCTGGTGGTGCGCGGCATGCTGCATGTGCCCATCGAAGGCTCGATCGCGCTGTTCCTGTGCGGCGCGGCGCTGCACCTGTTTGCCACCACGTCGATGGGCATCTTCCTCGCCACCGTGGCGCGCAGCATGCCGCAGTTTGGCATGCTGCTGATCCTCGTGCTGCTGCCGCTGCAGATGCTGTCGGGCGGCAGCACGCCGCGCGAAAGCATGCCCCAGCTGGTGCAAAACATCATGCTGATCGCCCCAACCACGCATTTCGTCGAATTGAGCCAGGCAATTTTGTACCGGGGCGCCGGCATCGACGTGGTGTGGAAGCCGTTCCTGGCCCTGCTGGCCATCGGCACGGCCCTGTTTACCTTCGCGCTGGCGCGCTTTCGCAAGACCATCAGCCAGATGGCGTAGCCCCCGCGCCGGAATGGTCCGGCGTTTTTTGCATGAAAAGGATAGCCATGAAGATCGAAGCTGCACCATTTTTCTCCACCGGCGGCTTGCCGTCGCTGGGCGTGCTGGGCGACTATGCACGCGACTCGTGGCAGCGCATCGTGTTGTACGCGGACGTGATGCGCCGGCGCGGCAACCAGTACCAGGAGCACATGGCCGAGGAAGTGCCGAACGTGCTGGACTTCCCCGCCGAACTGGTGATGTCTGGCCTGGAACTGGCGCGTCCCGTCAACTACGGCCTGGCGCGCATATTGACGCCCGATGCGCCCGAACCTGATCCGTCGAAGCGGCCCTTCGTCGTCGTCGACCCGCGCGCGGGACACGGTCCCGGCATCGGCGGCTTCAAGGCGGAAAGCGAAATCGGCGTGGCCCTGCGCGCCGGCCACCCGTGCTACTTCATCGGCTTCCTGCCCGATCCCGTGCCGGGACAGACGGTGGAAGACGTGATGCACGCCGAGGCGGCTTTCCTGGAAAAAGTCATCGCCCTGCATCCGCTCAGCGAGGGCAAGCCCGTCGTCATCGGCAATTGCCAGGCGGGCTGGCAAATCCTCATGACGGCGGCCATGCGCCCGGAATTGTTCGGTCCCATCATCGTGGCCGGCGCGCCCGTGTCGTACTGGGCCGGCTGGCATGGCCGCAATCCGATGCGCTACGCCGGTGGGCTGATGGGCGGCAGCTGGGCCACGGCCCTGGCGGGCGACCTGGGCAACGGCCGTTTCGACGGCGCCAGCCTGGTGCAGAATTTCGAGAAGCTGAACCCGGCCAACACCCTGTGGAGCAAGCAGTACAACCTGTATGCAAACATCGACACGGAAGCGCCCCGTTACCTGGAATTTGAAAAATACTGGGGCGGCCACGTCTTCCTGAACGACGTCGAGATGCAGTACATCGTCGACAATCTGTTCATCGGCAACCGCCTGGCTACGGCGGAGTTGATCACGTCCGATGGCGTGCGCCTGGACTTGCGCAATATCCGTTCGCCCATCGTCGTCTTTTGCTCGAACGGCGACAACATCACGCCACCGCCGCAGGCGCTGGGCTGGATCACGGACCTGTACCGCGATGACAAGGATGTGCTGCTGCACGACCAGACCATCGTGTATGCCGTGCATGACAGCATCGGCCACCTGGGCATCTTCGTCTCGGCCAAGGTGGGGCACAAGGAACACCAGAAATTCGCCAGCAATATCGACCTGATCAACCTGCTGCCGGCCGGTATCTACGAAGCGAGGATCGTCGACAAGACGCCCGACACGCCGAACGCGGACCTGGCCAGCGGCGACTATGTGCTGCAGGTCGAGCACCGCGGCATCGAGGACGTGCGCGCCATCGTGCAGCCAAGCGTGGAAAACGACCGCAAGTTCGCCGCCGCCGCGCGCGTGTCCGAAGTGAACCTGGCCTTGTACCGCACGTTTGCGCAGCCGTGGGTCCGCGCCATGGTCACGCCGCAGTCGGCGCGCTTCCTGCAGCTCGCGCATCCGCTGCGCGTGTCTTACGAACGCTGGACGGACCATAATCCGCTGGCCAGGCTGGTGGCCAGGGAGGCGGAAAAAGTGCGTACCCACCGCCAGCCGGTATCGCCCGACAATCCGCTGCTGGCCATGCAGGAGGCCATCTCCGGCGCCATCACGGCTGGCTTGAACGGCTGGCGCGACTGGCGCGATACGGTGCAGGAAACCACCTTTGACCTGGTGTACGGCTCGCCGCTGGTGCAGGCGCTGACGGGACAAGCCATCGGCGACACGACGCCGCCGCGCCCCCATCCCGGTATCTCGCCCGAGCATTGCGAATACGTGCGTTGCGAAACGCGCAAGATGGACGAGGACATGCAGCGGGGCGGCCTGGTGGAAGCGGCCGTGCGCGCGCTGTTCTACATCTACCGCTTCCGCATGATCGCCGACGAGCGCAGGGTCAACCTGGCCCTGAAATTGATCAAGCCGCAGTACCGGCAGGATGTCAACATGGAGGAATTCCGCGGCATCGTGCGCCAGCAGGCGCGCTTGATGCTGCATGATTTCGATGCCGCCATCGCCGCCTTGCCGGTCCTGCTGTCGCGCGCCAGCCCGGACGACATCGGCGCGCTGTCCGAATGGCTGCAGCAAGTGCTGCAAGTGCCCGAAGCGCCGACGCCGGACGAGGAAGCGAGCCTGCAGCAGATGCAAGACGTCTTCGATCGCGCGATCAAGGCGCAAACGAAGGCGTTGCCGTCGGACGCGCGCTCATCCCCTGCCGGGCCAAAAGCCAAGCCGGCCAAACACATTACCCCTGTATAGAAGACCACGATGACTACTACCCAAGACGATGACTTGAATATCGTACGCAACCGCACCTTCGACCAGATCGCCATCGGCGACAGCGCCAGCATCACGCGCACCCTGAGCATGGACGATATCGCCCTGTTCGCGGTGATGTCGGGCGATGACAACCCGCAGCACCTCGATGCCGAATTTGCCGCCGCCAGCCGCTACCAGGGCGTGATCGCCCACGGCATGTGGGGCGCGGCCCTCATTTCCGCCGTGCTGGGCACGCGCCTGCCCGGCGCCGGCACCGTCTACACGGGCCAGACCCTGCGCTTCCTGCAGCCCGTGCGCGTGGGCGATACGCTGGCCATCAGCGTCACCGTCACGGCCCTCGAGCCGCGCAGCCGCCACGTGACCCTGGCGTGCCGCTGCGTCAACCAGCATGGTGCCGTGGTGCTCGACGGCGAGGCGCAGGTGATCGCGCCCGCCGAGCAGATCGAACGCCAGCGCGCCACCCTGCCCGAGGTACGCCTGCATAACGGCGACGGCACGCGGCGCCTGCTGGAACACGCGCGCACCCTGGGCCCGATCAAGGTGGCCGTGATCCACCCTTGCGATGAACTGAGCCTGTCGGGCGCGCTCGACGCGCATGCGGCCGGCCTGATCACGCCCGTTCTGGTGGCGCCGCGCGCGCGCCTGGAGGCGGTGGCGCTGGAAGCTGGCCTGAGCCTGGCCGGCATCGCCATCGAGGACGTCGAGCATAGCCATGCCGCCGCCGCGCGCGGCGCCGAACTGGCGGGCAAGGGCGAAGTGGAGGCGCTGATGAAGGGCAGCCTGCACACGGATGAACTGATGTCGGCCGTGCTGGCCGCCAGCGCCGGCCTGCGCACCAAGCGCCGCATCAGCCACTGCTTCCTGATGCAGACGCCCGCGTATCCGCGTCCTTTCATCATCACCGACGCCGCCATCAATATCGCCCCCAACCTGGCCATGAAGGCCGACATCGTGCGCAACGCCATCGACCTGGCGCACGTGATCGGCGTGGCCCAGCCGCGCGTGGCCATCCTGGCCGCCGTGGAAACGGTGAACGCGGACATGCCGGCCACGCTCGATGCCGCCGCCCTGTGCAAGATGGCCGACCGCGGGCAGATCACGGGCGCGATCCTCGACGGCCCGCTGGCTTTCGATAACGCCGTCTCGATCGCCGCCGCCACCGTCAAGGGCATCGTCTCCGAGGTGGCGGGCCGCGCCGATATCTTGCTGGTGCCCGACCTGGAAAGCGGCAACATGCTGGCCAAGCAGCTCGAATACATGGGCGACGCGGACAGCGCCGGCATCGTGCTGGGCGCGAAAATCCCCGTCATCCTGACCAGCCGCGCCGACTCGCGCGCCAGCCGCATCGCCTCGTGCGCCATCGCCGTGATGCTGGCCAACCATTACCGGAGCACGCCGCCATGAACGCGCCAATCACCCATGCCGATGGCACCCTGATCCTGGTGCTCAATTGCGGCTCGTCGAGCATCAAGTTCGCCTTGTTCGAGCAAGCGGGCGGCGTGCTGCCGCAGCAGGCGCAATGGAGCGGCAAGGTCGAAGGCATCGGCCGCGAAAATGCCACTTACCGTGCCGGCGGACTGCCGGCAGTCGCCTTGCAGCTGGACCCGGAGCAGCCGCATCACGCGGCCCTCGAATACATCCGCGCGCAAGTGGTGGCGCAGCTGGCCGGGCGTCCGCTGCGCGCCGTGGCGCATCGGGTGGTGCATGGCGGCAGCAAGTATTTCGCCCCCGTGCGCATCGATTTCACCGTATTGGCCGACCTGAAAAGTTTCGTCCCGCTCGCGCCCCTGCACCAGCCGTTCGCGCTGGAGGCAATCGAGGTGCTGCTGGAATCGCGGCCCGACATCGCCCAGGTGGCGTGCTTCGACACGGCCTTCCACCACACGGTGCCGCAGGTCGAGCAGATGCTGGCACTGCCGTACGATGCGTGGGAGCGGGGCTTGCGCCGCTACGGCTTCCACGGACTGTCGTACGAATACCAGTCGCTGGTGCTGGAGCAGCGCTTCGGTGCTGTCGCGCGTGGCAAGGTCATCGTGGCCCACCTGGGCAGCGGCGCCAGCCTGTGCGCCATGGAGAATTTGCACAGCGTGGCCACCACCATGGGCTTTTCCGCCTTGGACGGCCTGATGATGGGCACGCGCTGCGGCTCGCTCGATCCGGGCGCCGTCATCTACCTGATGGAAATCGAAAAACTGTCGCTGGAAAAGGTAGCGCACGTGCTGTACCACGAATCGGGCTTGCTGGGCGTGTCGGGCGTGTCGGCCGATCCGCCGGTCTTGCTGGCGCAGCAGGACCGCCAGGATGCCACTGGCGAGCGCATCCGCGCCGCGCTGGCTTTATACATCCGCCGCATCGTGCGCGAGATCGGCGCCCTGACGGCCGTGCTGGGCGGGCTGGACATGCTGGTGTTTACGGCCGGTATCGGCGAGCACAGCGCCGAGCTGCGCCAGCGCATCTGCGCCGAGCTGGGCTTTATTGGCCCCGTGCTCGATGCGCAGGCGAATGCGCGCAATGCCAGCCGCATTTCCAGCGATGCCAGCCGCATCGTGGTGGGCGTGGAACCGGCCAACGAGGAGTGGGTGGCGGCGCGCCACGCGGCCCTGGCCGTCAGCGTGTGAGATCCTGCAGCGTACGGCCGCGCTCGATGGGAAGTTTGCCGAAATGCACATATTTCCCGTTGAGTGCGCTAACGCACTGTGTGGTTTGCCAGTTATCTTTACTATGAAGTCATGCCATTGCGCTACATCAAGAAACAGCGCGATGCCTGGCAAATTTTGAACATTTTGCCCGCCTTTAGTAAGAATAAAATTAAACCATATTGAAAGGTCTCATCATGAACAAATTACTCGCCGCACTGATCGCTACCCTGTTTGCCACCGCCGCCTTCGCGCAAACCGCACCGGCCACGGAAGCCGTTGTGAAAGCCCAGGCTTCCGCGCAAAAAGACGTCAACAAGGCTGTTGCTTCGGAAGCCAAAGTCGATGCCAAGGCTGACGCGAATGTCGCCAAGGCGGAAATGAAGGCCGACGACAAGAAAGCCGACGCCCACCACAAGGCCAACAAAACCAAGGCCAAGGCACACGACAAAGTCGTCAATGCTGATGCGGAAGACAAGCTGAAAGCGGAAGCCAAGGCGGATAAAACCGATGCCAAGGCCGATGCGAAAGCCACCAAGACGGCCGTGAAAGCGAACGCCAAGGTCGCCAAGGAAAAAGTGGAAGCGAACGCCGACAAGGCCCTGGCCGCCACCAAGACGGAAGAAGCCAAGGCCAAGGCCGACGCTGAAGTCAAGGCAGCAGCCGCCAAGTAATTCCCCGTTTGCGGGCCACGGCCCGTAAACCCCAAAGACAGCTTCGGCTGTCTTTTTTTTCGTCCGCCACTTTTCCCTGGCGTCGCTTGCCAGTCTTGATCTGCCGCAAATGCTCCTCTTTTCGCCGTGCCATAGTGATCTGGCAAACAGACGAAGGGAGACATCATGAGCACCGCTAAAACGAAAAAAACACCGGCCACCGGTTCGGCTGAAGGCATGTCCGCCATGTCTTCCATGCAGGCGATGCCGGTCGAGGGCGACATGCAGGCCGATGCTGATGCGACGGGCGGTGACGCTATGCCGGGGCCGCGCCTGGGCGTGTCGTATGCCGACCAGACGGCGCTCGCCCAGGGGGCGACCGCCGTGGATGCCGGCGCCATGCCGGGCGGCGGCATGCAGCAGGCGCCGCAAGGCATGGCGGGCACCAGCTGCATGCAGATCGGTGGCGGCGGCATGGGCGGCGATGGTGGCGGTGGCAACGGCGGCGATGGGGGGCAGGGTGGCGGTACGCCGCAGACGCGCACCTGCGCCACGATGGACGTGCATCGTCGCCTGCTGACCGAAGATCCATCCTATGCGAACGTGCGCGCCGATATAGAAAACCTGGCCGGACTCTACGAGGGCGACAGCAGCATTGCCGGACGTTCCGGTGTGACGCAGATACCGGTGGTGGTGCACGTGGTGTGGAATACGGCTGCGCAGAATATTTCGGATGCGCAGATCGCCAGCCAGATCGATGTCCTCAATCGCGACTTCCGACGCGTCAACCCGGATGTGAACAGCACGCCGGCGCCATTTTTGCCCCTGACGGCCGATGCGCGCGTCGAGTTTGCGCTGGCCACGACCGATCCGCATGGCGCGGCCACCAGCGGCATCGAGCGGCGCCAGACGACGGTCGCCTCGTTTGGCGCGGACGATGCCGTCAAGTCGCAGGCGACGGGCGGCATGGATGCCTGGCCGGCCGACAGCTACCTGAATATCTGGGTGTGCCAGCTCGGTGGCGGCTTGCTGGGCTACGCGCAGTTCCCCGGCGGCCCGGCGGCCACCGACGGCGTGGTGATCCTGCAATCGGCCTTCGGCACGAGCGGCACGGCCGCGCCGCCGTTCCACCTGGGCCGTACGGCCACGCATGAAATCGGCCATTGGCTGAACTTGAACCATATATGGGGTGACGACGGCACAGGCTGCTCGGGCACGGACAACGTGGCCGACACGCCGAACCAGGGCGGGCCGAACACGGGCCAGCCTTCGTTTCCCCACGTTTCCTGCAGCAACGGGCCGAATGGAGACATGTTCATGAATTACATGGATTATGTCGACGATCCCGCCATGTTCATGTTCACGGCGGGCCAGGTGGCGCGCATGCAGGCTTGCCTCGATGGTCCGCGCGCCAGCATCGGCACGGGGACGGGCGGCACGGGCGCCACGCCGCGCCAGAGCTCTTCTCCCGTCGTGGCCTGGGGCGCGAACCGCCTCGACGTCTTCGTGCTGGGCACGGACCGCGCGCTGTACCACAAGGCCTGGAATGGCTCGGCCTGGGCGCCGTCCGTCACCGGCTATGAAGGGCAGGGCGGCATCTGTACCAGTGCGCCGCAGGTGGTGTCGTGGGCGCCGAACCGGCTCGACGTGTTCGTCACGGGCACCGACAGCGGCTTGTTCCACAAATGGTGGAACGGCACGGCGTGGGGACCGTCCCTGACCGGTTATGAAGCCATGGGCGGCTTGTGCGTGGGCGACCCGCGCGCCGTGGCCTGGGGGCCGAACCGCCTCGACGTGTTTGTCGTCGGCACGGACCGGGGCCTGTATCACAAGTGGTGGAATGGCGCCGCCTGGGGGCCGTCGCTGACCGGTTACGAAGCCATGGGCGGCATCTGTCTGGGCCAGCCGGAAGCCGTGGCGTGGGGGCCGAACCGCCTTGATGTCTTCGTCATCGGCACGGACCGGGCCCTGTACCACAAGTGGTGGAACGGCACGGCCTGGGGACCGTCGCTGACGGGCTATGAACGCCTGGGCGGCATCTGCACCTCCTCGCCGAAGGCGGTGGCGTGGGGACCGAACCGCCTCGACGTGTTCGTCACGGGTACCGATGGCGCGCTGTACCACAAGTGGTGGGATGGCGCGAAATGGGGGCCTTCCAACGATGGCTTCGAGCGCCTGGGTGGCATTTGCGTGGGCGAAGTGGAAGCCGTGTCGTGGGGTGCCAACCGGCTCGACTTGTTCGTCATCGGCACGGATAGCGCGCTGTACCACAAGGCATGGAACGGCAGCGCCTGGAGTCCGTCGCTGACGGGCTTTGAAAACCTGGGGGGCATCTGCACCTCGCGTCCGCGCGCCACGGCCTGGGCGCCGAACCGCCTCGACGTGTTTGTCACGGGCACCAATGGTGCCCTGTTCCACAAGGCGTGGAACGGCACGGTCTGGTCGCCTTCCGTGAGCGGCTATGAAAGCCTGGGCGGCGTGGTATCGTGTTTCTGATGACAATCTGTTCAACGGGAGGCGGCATGCACGGCATGACGATGGCTTTGCCCAGCGGCAGCTGGACGCATTCCTTCGAGGAGGATGCAGACGGTGTCGAGGTGTACCGGCCCACGGCCACGTTCGCCTTTCCTCCCAGCCGCAAGGGGCGCAAGGTGCTCGAGTTCGGCGCGCCCGCCGGCGCCATGGCACCAGGGGAGGCGGCCTTGACGTCCATGACGCCCGGCCCCGATGACCGGCCCCGCGCCGGCCCAGTGACCCGGCTGCATCCCTTGGGCATGGGCCGCTATGCCGTGGGTGATGCTAGCGGGGCGCAGGAGGTGATCGACATCGTTGAAGCGACGCCCGAGGTGCTGCGCCTGTCGCGGCGTTAAGGCGTGCCGCGCAGCTTGTACGCGAGCGCCGTGCGGTTGCCCACGCCCAGCTTCTGGTAAATCGCATGCAACTGGTTGCGTACGGTGGCCGGCGACTTGCCCAGTTCCCTGGCGATGCTTTTATACGGCAAGCCTTCGGCCGCCATGGCCGCCACCAGCCGTTCGGCCGGGGTCAGGCGCTGCATGGCGCCATGCCTGAAAACTGATTTTTCATCCCTGTTCTCCTGTCTGTGGATAGCATGCCGGTGGCATGCCTGCAGGGATAACGGGAGCGCGGGGCGGATCTGTCAAATTATCTGTGCAACGCTTTTCCCTGCTGCCGCGACGCGGTGACGGGCAAAAAAAAGACAGGCGAACCTGTCTTTTCGTATGACGGGGTGGCGATCAGCCGATGGCCGCCATGGATACCGGTTTCAGCTTGGCCGCCAGCGCCTTGCCCTTCTTCGCGCGCTTGCCGAAGTGTTCGGCCAGGGCCGTGGCGCCCAGCGACGCATCCTGCGGTTTCGATGCCCGGCCGATGCCCGAGACCACCACGCCGCGCTGGGTGATCGGCTGCACGGCCAGCAGCTTGTCCTTGGCATCGAGGTCGATCAGCTTGACGCCCGTGCCGCCTTTGGACAGGGTTTTCATTTCATCGAGGCCGAACACCAGCAGGCGCGCGCCTTCCGTCAGACAGGCCAGGGCGCTGGCTGCCTCGGGGATGACTTTGGGCGCCAGAGGCACGTCGCCGTCGTCCAGGGTGATGAAGGCCTTGCCGCCTTTCAGACGGCTCGTCATGTCGCCCGCCTTGGCGATGAAGCCGTAGCCGGCGCTCGACGCCAGCAGCAAGCTGGTGGCGCCATTGCCCGCAAAGTAATGGAGGATGCGCACGGCGTTGCCGGGCGTGCCGCCGCTCAGGTCGCACAAGGTCGTGATCGGTACGCCGTCGCCGCGCGCGTTGGGCAGCGCCGAGACGGGGACCGAGTAAATCTTGCCGTTGTTGCCAAAGCCCAGCAGGGTATCGACCGTGCGGCACTCGAAGGCGCCATGCAGGCTGTCTCCGGCCTTGAAGGTGAACTGCGCCGCATCGTGGCCGATGCCGGTGCGCGCGCGCACCCAGCCTTTCTCCGAAATGATGACGGTGACGGGTTCATCGACCACCTTCTGTTCGGCCACGGCTTTCTGCGCTTCCTCGATCAGGGTGCGGCGCGCGTCGCCGAACTGCTTGGCGTCCGCTTCGATTTCGCGGATGATGGCGCGCTTCATCGATCCCGGGTTGTCGAGCAGGTCTTGCAGCGATTTTTCTTCCTTGCGCAGCTCGGCCAGTTCCTGCTGGATCTTGATCGTTTCCAGGCGCGCCAGCTGGCGCAGGCGGATTTCCAGGATATCGTCAGCTTGGCGTTCGGACAGTTTGAACGCGTCGATCAGGGCCGCCTTCGGCTCATCCGAATTGCGGATGATCTGGATCACCTTGTCGATATTGAGCAGGATCGCTTCGCGCCCTTCCAGGATATGGATGCGGTCCTTGACCTTGCCCAGTTTGTAGCCGGTGCGGCGCGTGACGGTCTCGAAGCGGAAATCGATCCACTCGCGCAGGATGTCGCCCAGGCCTTTCTGGCGCGGACGGCCATCGCCGCCGATCATCACCAGGTTGATCGAGGTCGACGATTCCAGCGACGTATGCGCCAGCAGCATCAGCATGAACTCCGTCTGGTCCTGGTTCTTCGATTTCGGTTCGAACACGAGGCGCACGGGCGCGGCGCGGCCCGATTCGTCGCGGATGGTGTCGAGCGAATTGAGGATCAGCGCCTTCAGGGCCACCTGGTCCGGCGATAGCGCCTTCTTGCCCAGCTTGATCTTTGGATTCGTCAGTTCCTCGATTTCTTCCAGCACCTTTTGCGACGAGGTACCGGGCGGCAGTTCCGTCACGACGGCTTGCCACTGGCCGCGCGCCAGCTCTTCGATCTTCCAGCGCGCGCGCACCTTCATGCTGCCACGGCCGCTCGCGTACATGTCCTGGATTTGCGATGGCGGCGTGATGATCTGGCCGCCGCCGGGGAAGTCCGGACCGGGAATGATGGCCATCAGTTCGGCGTGCGTTATCTTCGGATCGCGGATCATGGCGACAGCCGCCTTGGCCACTTCCGCCAGGTTGTGCGACGGGATTTCCGTCGCCAGGCCCACGGCGATGCCGGAGGCGCCATTGAGCAGCACCATCGGCAGGCGTGCCGGCAGCAGCTTCGGTTCTTCCGTCGAACCGTCGTAGTTGGGCTGGAAATCCACAGTGCCCATGCCGATTTCATCCATCAGCAGCTTGGCGATCGGCGTCAGGCGCGCTTCCGTGTAACGCATGGCCGCGGCGCCGTCGCCGTCGCGCGAGCCGAAGTTGCCCTGGCCATCGATCAGCGGGTAGCGCAGCGAGAAATCCTGCGCCATGCGCACCAGCGCGTCGTACACGGACTGGTCGCCGTGCGGATGCAATTTACCCAGCACGTCGCCGACCACGGCCGCCGATTTGCGGGGCTTCGCGGTGGAGTTCAAGCCCAGCTCATTCATCGCATACAGGATGCGGCGCTGTACGGGCTTCTGTCCGTCGCACACGTCGGGCAGGGCGCGGCCCTTGACGACGGAGATGGCGTAGTCGAGATAGGCGCGCTCGGCGAAGGTGGACAGGGTCAGCGCTTCGCCGTCGAATACCGGTTCATCCGGCTCGATCGGCTCAGGCTGGGCATCGTCAAATAAATTGGTTTGTGTGGACATGGCGCTTGTTTCGGTGTTAAGTGGTTGCGGTTGAATTCGTGGAGCTGATTATGACAGCCCGGATTTGGAAAAGGACTTGCCGTACGTCAGATACATGTAGCGCAAGGTCAAATAGAGCACGGCCAGGGCCAGTTCGACGCCGTTATGCATCATCGGCATGGCGCGGATTGCCGGGGCTTGGCTGGCCAGCACGAAAGTGGCGATGGACGGCACCAGCACCACCGGCCAGATCGTCTTCCATTTGAAATCGCTGGGGGAAAACAGCAAGCCGGCACACGACCAGACATACAGCGCGGCGCCGACGAAGGCGGCCGGCAGCAGTTGCAAATACAGTTGCAGCAGCAAGCCCGCGCAGCCGATCAGCCATGCCGCGCGCAGGCGGGGCAAGAGCGCCTCTGGCCAGCCGCAATCGCCATACAGACCGGTGGCGCTGCGCAGGGCCAGCGCCGCCAGGCAAAAGATCAATGGCATGGCATCGCCGATGGCCAGCGCCGACTGGCCCCTGCCGCTCATGAACATGGCCGCGAATAGCGACAGGCCCAGACACAGGAACAGCAGCATGCCATGCAATAGCTGGCGGTTCATCGCATACGCGAGCAGGGCCGACGCGCACAGGCCGGCCGCCGTGACGAGGCGCATGGTCTCGCCGCGTTCGGGCAAGAACAGCAGCAAGGCCAGCACGAGGTAGGGCGCGATCCAGCCCAGCTGCCGCAAGCCGGGCCGTTGCCACAGCACGGGCAGGCGTTCCTGCAACGTTTCCTGCAGCGCTTCCAGGCGCGCGAACAGGGGCGCCGGCCAGCGCAAGGCATGCATGGCCAGCAGGGAAAAGGCGAGCGCCTGGAAGCCCAGCAGGCTGGCATAGGCAGCCGTGTCGCCGAGCTTGAAGCCGGCCGCATCGAGCACACCCGCGAGCATGAAGTGCAGCACGAAACCCAGGCCGCCCGAGGCCAGCGCCGTCTGCTTGAAGTAGCGTTTGGCATGGACGGCGTGTTCCCACTGCTCGAACAGGTCTGTATCGAGCTTGCAGGCAAGCATCTCGCTGTGCTGCCAGCGTATCGCGTGCAGCAGTTCGCGCAGCTGCAGCGTGAATTTGCGGTCGAACAGCTGGCGCGCGTAGGCGCTTGGCGGCTGCTGCGACATGATGCAGTCCAGGCCGGGGTAGCTGTCGCGGTTGTCGCTGAAATGGGCGAACGAGCGGTCCGCCCGGTAGCGCTGCACGGCGCTGCGCACCAGATCCGCATGGCTGCGCGCCAGGTAGGAAAAGTCGCGGTCCCAGCCCAGCTGCTCGAACAGGGCCTGGCGCAGCGCCAGGTCATAGCCGGCGCTGGCGCAATAGCGCAGCGCGCACAGGTCGAATTCCTCGCGCACGTCAAGGTTCAGCATGGCGTCGTCCTGCAGCATGCGGGCCAGCATGTCGCCGGCATGCGCATGCTGCGTCAGCACCAGGCAGCCTTGCCACAGGTTGGCCGCTTCCTGCGCCGGGTCGATGGCGACCACGCCCCATTGTTCCGGGGGAGGGGGCTGTTCCTGGGCGATGATGCCCCACAGTTCCGCAGGCGCTTCCTGCACCGCCTCGTCGATGACGCCCCACAGGTCGGCCGGTCCCATGGGCGGCGCTTCTGGCGTTTCCGCCGCTGCCGCTTCGGCCGCTTGCGGTTCCGGAAATTCCTCGGCAAACAGGTGCGCATGGCGCAGCGCGTATTCATACGCTTCGCGCAGCTCCTGGAAGGCGGCCGGATCGTCTTCGGGACGCGTCACCTTCAGGCGCTTCGCATACGCGCGCTTGAGGGCGCGCTCGTCGCCCGTCGGCTCCGTGTCCAGGATCTCCCACAGGCTGCGCTGCCCGTTGTGCATGCCGCCGTCCATTTACAGGAAGCTCTCGCTCTCGACCTGGCGCAACACCTCGTCGAGCGCCTGGCGCGCCTTGCGGATGGTGCTCGGGTCCTGCGTTTCCAGCGCCGCCTGGAAATTGGCCGTGTGCGCCGCCAGGTACTGGCGCACGTCGCCCAGCGATTGTTCGTACAATCGGTCGGCGCGCGTGACCAGGGTGCGGTTTTCCATCTGTTCGCGGGGGTGGATCTTCAGGTCGGCCAGTTCCGCAAAGCGCTGCTCGATCTGTTCCGGCGTCATCACGCCCGCATTGTCGCTGATGACCATCTTGTGCTTTTCCTGCGTGGCCAGCACCGTCACTTCCGCTTCCAGCACGCCGCTGACGTCATAGGTGAAGCGCACGTCGATGCCGATCTCGCCCGCCTTTTTTGCGGGAATCGGGAAGTTGATCTTGCCGAGGAAGACGTTGTCGGCCACCAGGCGCGACTCGCCCTGGAAGATCGCCACGTTGATTTCCTTCTGGTTGTCGTAGATGGTGGTGATGTTTTCCGTGCGCGAGACAGGCACCACGGAATTGCGCTCGATGATGGGCAGGTAATGCCCGCCTTCATACTGGTTCGCGCCGACCTGGCGCGAAATCGAAATGCCCAGCGAATACGGCGCCACGTCCGTCATGACCACTTCGTCGAGGGCGGAGTCGCGCATCTTGAGGCCCGCCTGCACGGCGGCTCCCAGTGCCACGGCTTCGTCCGGGTCCAGGTGGATGGCGGGGAAGCGGCCGAACATGCGCGAGACGAGTTTACGCACCAGCGGCATGCGCGTGGCGCCGCCGGCCAGCACCACTTCATTCAATTCCGCGGCGCGGATGGTGGCGTCGCGCAGCGCCCGTTCCACGGGCAGACGCAGGCGGGCCAGCAGCGGTTCGCACAATTGCGCCAGCTTGTCTTCGTTGATCTCCCAGCTGTATTCCTTGTCCTGGTAGCGCGTGGCCATGCGCACGGACGGCTGTTCCGACAGCAGGCGCTTGACGCGCTCGGCTTCATCGCGCAGCAGCTGCTGCTGGCGCGGGTCGAACAGGCGGCTGCCGGCGGCGTCGCGCAAGCCGCTGCCTTCCAAAAAGGCGTCGACCAGCACGGTGACGAAGTCTTCGCCGCCCAGAAAATTGTCGCCGGCCGAGGCGCGCACTTCCATCACGCCTTCGAACAGCTCCAGGATCGACACGTCAAACGTGCCGCCGCCCAGGTCGAAGACGAGGAATTTGCTTTCCTGTTCCTTGTCGCGGATGCCGTAGGCCAGCGCGGCGGCCGTCGGCTCGTTGAGCAGGCGTTCCACGCGCAGGCCCGCCAGCTGGCCGGCGATGCGCGTGGCCTTGCGCTGCGCATCGCTGAAATACGCGGGAACCGTAATGATGGCTTCCTCGACCTTGTGCCCCAAAAAGGCTTCGGCATCTTCCTTCAGCGCGCGCAGCACCATCGACGACAGTTCTTCCGGACGGAATTGCTGCGTGCCGAGGGTGATCTTCTTTTCGCTGCCCATGTAGCGCTTGAAGACGGCCGCCGTCAGCTGCGGGTGCGTCTGCAGGCGCTCGCGCGCGGCGCGGCCCACCAGCACGGTGCCGTCGTCATCGATGCTCACGCACGACGGCGTCAGGTGTTCACCGAGCGCATTCGGGATGATGGAAGCCTTGCCGTCGCGCCAGATGGCGACCAGGCTGTTGGTGGTGCCCAGGTCGATGCCGATGATCATCAGATATCCGCCTCCGCTTCATTGCCGTGTTCTTCGATCCAGGCGCGGCGTCCTGCCGCTTCGCCTTTGCCCATCAACATATTGAAGCGGGAGGCCGAGGCCATGTGGTCGACTTCACCGAGCGTGACGGGCAGCAGACGGCGCGTGTCCGGGTTCATCGTCGTTTCCCACAGCTGCTCGGCGTTCATCTCGCCCAGGCCCTTGAAGCGCGAGATCGACCAGGCGCCCTGTTTCACGCCTTCCTTGCGCAGCTTGTCCTCGATGGCGAGCAGTTCGCCGTCGTCGAGCGCATAGATCTTCTGCATCGGCTTCTTGCCGCGCGCGGGCGCATCCACGCGATACAGGGGCGGGCGGGCGATGCAGATGTGGCCCTTGTTGATCAGGGCCGGGAAGTGCTTGAAGAAAAGCGTCAGCAGCAGTACCTGGATGTGCGAGCCATCCACGTCCGCATCGGACAGGATGCAGATCTTGCCGTAGCGAAGGCCGGACAGGTCGGGCGAGTCGCCCACGCTGTGCGGATCGACGCCGATGGCGACCGCGATGTCGTGGATCTCGTTATTCGCGAACAGGCGGTCGCGGTCCGTTTCCCACGAATTCAAGACCTTGCCGCGCAGGGGAAGAATTGCCTGGAATTCCTTGTCGCGGCCCATCTTGGCTGAACCGCCCGCCGAGTCGCCCTCGACGAGGAACAGTTCATTGCGCGTGATGTCCGACGATTCGCAGTCGGTGAGCTTGCCCGGCAGGACGGCGACGCCCGAGGATTTTTTCTTTTCCACTTTTTGCAGCGAGCGCTGGCGCGATTGCGCCTGCTTGATCACCAGCTCGGCCAGCTTCTTGCCGTAGTCGACGTGCTGGTTCAGCCACAGTTCCAGCGGCGGCTTGGTGAAGGTCGAGACGAGGCGCACGGCGTCGCGCGAGTTCAGGCGTTCCTTGATCTGGCCCTGGAATTGCGGGTCCAGCACCTTCGCCGACAGCACGAACGAGGCGCGCGCGAACACGTCTTCCGGCAGCAATTTGACGCCTTTCGGCAGCAGCGAGTGCATTTCGACGAAGTTTTTCACGGCGCCGAACAGGCCGTCGCGCAAGCCCGATTCGTGCGTGCCGCCGTTCGAGGTGGGAATCAGGTTGACGTACGATTCGCGCACGATGGCGCCTTCTTCCGTCCACGCCACGACCCAGGCCGCGCCTTCGCCTTCGGCAAAGCCTTCCGAGTCCGGGCCCGCATACTGCGCGCCTTCGAACAGGGGAATCAGGGTTTCGCCATTCGATACCTGCGCCAGCGTTTCGGTCAGGTAGCCGCGCAAGCCTTCCGCGTACTGCCAGGTTTGCGTATCGCCCGTTTTCGCGTTGGTGAGGGTGACGGTGACGCCCGGCAGCAGCACGGCTTTCGAGCGCAGCAGGCGTTGCAGCTCGGTTTGCGAGATGTTCGGCGAATCAAAGTATTTGGCATCGGGCCAGGCGGTGACGCGCGTGCCTGACTTCTTGCCGTCGCGCGGGGCGGGGCGGGAGCTCAGGGGCTCGATCACGTCGCCGTTGGCAAACACCATATGGTGCAAGCCGTTGCCGTCGCTTTCCTTGCGCCAGACGGTGATTTCCAGGCGCGTCGACAGCGCATTGGTGACGGACACGCCGACGCCATGCAAGCCGCCCGAGAACGCATAGGCGCCGCCCGAACCCTTGTCGAACTTGCCGCCCGCGTGCAGCCGCGTAAACACGATTTCCACCGTCGGCACGCCTTCTTCCGGGTGCAGGCCGACGGGAATGCCGCGGCCATTGTCTTCGACGGTGATGCTGCCATCCGTGTTTTGCGTCACGGCGATATGCGTGCAGTGACCGCCCAGCGCCTCGTCGGAGGCATTGTCGATCACTTCCTGAATGATGTGCAGCGGATTTTCAGTGCGGGTGTACATCCCCGGGCGCTGCTTGACGGGTTCCAGTCCTTTCAGGACACGGATGGATGATTCGCTGTAGTCGGATGCTGGTTTTTTAGTGGCCATACGTGTTCAAGCTAAGTAAAGACAGTGGTTGGAACGCCAGGCCAGGGCACTGCGGGGCGCAGTGACAGCGGCGGCGATAACTGTATAAATATACAGTATATCCCGTCCAGCGTCACTGGGGGAGGGCAGTGCGGCAGGCTTGGCGTCCTTGTGCGGACGCTCGCGCATTCTATCTTGTCCCGCGAGCAATAGCGCTACTCTAGGGCAACAACAGTGCGCCGCGCGCGTGGTTTGGCGCCCATTGTGAAGGATTTTATGCGGTAAAGCGCCCGTTTTTACATCTTGTTTACAGCTGCCTCCCCAGTCTTTACGAATTTTTTAGACCCTTTTGGCTAATCTGCTCACTATCAAAACAAACCTGAATGAGGGTGGGAATGGATCTCGTGTATCTCGGCTTGATTGCCGTGTTTTTCGTCGTGGCGGCCGGCTTTGCCGTCGCCTGCGACAAATTAGGGAGCGTCAAATGAACGCGTTTTATGTGCTGGGCGCCGTCGTGTCGGCTGGCCTGCTCGTGTACCTGCTGGTGGCGCTGCTGAAGGCGGAGGAACTGTGATGACGACGCAATCGATACTGTTATTGGTGGCTTTCCTGGCCGTGCTGCTGGCCGCCGGCTATCCGCTGGGCCTGTACATGGCCAGGGTGGCCGGCGATGGCCCCGTGCGCGGCCTGGGCTGGCTGCAAAAGGTGGAAAACCTGCTGTACCGCTGGTCCGGCCTGCCCGCCGACAAGGCCATGGGCTGGAAAAGCTATGCCATCGCCCTGATCGTCTTCAATACCGTGGGCGCCGTCTTCGTGTACGGCCTGCAGCGCCTGCAGGGCTTCTTGCCCTTGAATCCCCAGGGTCTCGGCGCCGTCAGCCCCGATTCCTCGTTCAATACCACCGTCAGCTTCGTCGCCAATACCAACTGGCAGGGCTACGGCGGCGAACAGACCATGAGCTACCTGACGCAGATGCTGGGCATGGCATGCCAGAACTTCTTTTCGGCGGCCACCGGCATCGCCGTGATCTTTGCGCTGGTGCGCGGCTTCGCCTCGCGCTCGGGTAAATCGATCGGCAATTTCTGGGTCGACCTGGTGCGCTCGACCCTGTACATCCTGCTGCCGCTGTCCCTGGCCCTGTCCGTCGTCTTCATGGGCGAAGGCATGATCCAGAATTTCTCCGCCTACAAGGAAGTGACCCTGCTCGACCACGTGGCGTATGAAACGCCGAAAATGACGGCCGACGGCCAGCCCGTGCTGGATGCCGCCGGCAAGCCCGTGATGGAAGCGCAGGTGGCGACCACGCAGACGATCGCCATGGGGCCCGTCGCGTCGCAGGAATCGATCAAGCTGCTGGGCACGAATGGCGGCGGCTTCTTCAATGCCAATTCCTCGCACCCGTATGAAAACCCCACCGTGCTGTCGAACTTCCTGCAGATGCTGGCCATCTTCATCATCCCCGCCGGTCTGTGCTTCACCTTTGGCCGCATGGTGGGCGACCTGCGCCAGGGCTGGGCCGTGCTGGCCGCCATGACCTTGATCTTTGTCGTCATGACGGCCGGTGTGATGAGCGCCGAGCAGCAAGCCAATCCCGCCTTGCAAGGCCTGGGCCTGGACCAGCAGGCCAGCAGCCTGCAATCGGGCGGCAATATGGAAGGCAAGGAAACGCGCTTCGGCATCAGCTCATCGACCCTGTTCGCGGCGGTGACGACGGCCGCATCGTGCGGCGCCGTCAACTCCATGCACGATTCCTACATGCCCCTGGGCGGTATGGTGCCGCTGCTGCTGATGCAGTTCGGCGAAGTGATCTTCGGCGGCGTGGGCACGGGCCTGTACGGCATGCTGATGTTCGCCATCCTGGCCGTCTTCATCGCCGGCCTGATGATAGGCCGCACGCCCGAATATCTGGGCAAGAAAATCCAGGCCTATGAAATGAAGATGGTGTCGCTGGCCATCCTGATTACGCCAGCCCTCGTATTGACGGGCACGGCGATCGCCGTGATGGTCGAACCGGGTACGGTGGGCGTGGCCAATCCGGGCGCGCACGGCTTCTCGGAAATCCTCTACGCCTTCACGTCGGCGGCCAACAACAACGGCAGCGCGTTTGCCGGCCTGTCCGCGAACACGCCGTTCTACAACGTGATGCTGGCGATCGCCATGTGGTTCGGCCGCTTCGGCGTGATCGTGCCCGTGCTGGCGGTGGCCGGTTCGCTGGCGGCCAAGCAGCGCCTGTCGGCCAATGCCGGCACCATGCCCACGCACGGCCCCATGTTCATCGGCTTGCTGATCGGCGTTGTCGTGCTCGTCGGCGTTTTGAATTACGTTCCCGCGCTGGCCCTGGGCCCGATCGTCGAACACCTGCAACTTTTCATCAAATAAGAGGCTACCATGTCACGCACAAGCCTGACCTTGTTCGATTCCGCACTGATCGGCCCCGCCGTCGTCGATGCGTTCAAAAAACTCGACCCCCGCACGCAGTGGCGCAGCCCCGTGATGTTCGTCGTCTACGTGGGCAGCATCATCACGACCCTGCTGGCCATCCAGGCCCTGAATGGCCAGGGTGAAGCGCCATTCGGCTTCATCGTCGCCGTCGCCGTGTGGCTGTGGTTTACCGTGCTGTTCGCGAACTTCGCCGAGGCGCTGGCCGAAGGCCGCAGCAAGGCGCAGGCGGCGTCCCTGCGCGCCCTCAAGCAAACGGTGATGGCAAAGAAAATGCAAACGCCGAAGTACGGCACTTCCTGGCTGCCCACTCCGGCCACCGACCTGCGCAAGGGCATGACGGTGCTGGTCGAGGCGGGCGACGTGATTCCCGCCGACGGCGAAGTGACGGCTGGCGTGGCCTCCGTCGACGAAAGCGCCATCACGGGCGAATCGGCGCCCGTCATCCGCGAGTCGGGCGGCGACTTTTCCGCCGTGACGGGGGGCACCCGCGTGCTGTCGGACTGGCTGCTGGTGCGCGTTTCCGTCAATCCGGGCGAAGCCTTCATCGACCGCATGATCGCCATGGTCGAAGGCGCCAAGCGCCAGAAGACGCCGAATGAAATCGCCCTGACGATCCTGCTCGTCGCCCTGTCCATCGTGTTCCTGATCGTCACCGTGACCTTGCTGCCGTATTCGCTGTTTTCCGTGGCGGCGGCCGGCAGTGGCACGCCGGTGACCATCACCGTGCTGATCGCGTTGCTGGTGTGCCTGATCCCGACCACCATCGGCGGCCTGTTGTCCGCCATCGGCGTGGCCGGCATGAGCCGCATGATGCAAGCCAATGTGATCGCCACGTCGGGCCGCGCCGTGGAAGCGGCCGGCGACGTGGACGTGCTGCTGCTGGATAAAACGGGCACCATCACCTTGGGCAATCGCCAGGCATCGAGTTTTGTACCGGCACCCGGCGTAACGGAGCAGCAGCTGGCCGATGCGGCGCAACTGGCCTCCCTGGCCGATGAAACGCCGGAAGGGCGCAGCATCGTCGTGCTGGCCAAGCAGAAGTTCAATATCCGCGAACGCGAGATGGCCAGCCTGCACGCCACCTTCGTGCCCTTCACGGCGCAGACGCGCATGAGCGGCGTGGATATTCCGGGCGGACAGCAGGTACGCCAGCTGCGCAAGGGCGCGGCCGACTCCATGAAAAAGTATGTGGAAGCGCTGGGCCAGCCGTATCCGGCGGAGGTGGGGCGCGCCGTCGACGACATCGCGCGCCGCGGCAGCACGCCGCTGGTGGTGGTCGATGATGGCCGCGTCATGGGCGCCGTGGAGTTGAAGGATATCGTCAAGGGCGGCATCAAGGAGCGCTTCGCGGAACTGCGCCGCATGGGCATCAAGACCGTCATGATCACGGGTGACAACAAGCTGACGGCAGCTGCCATCGCCGCCGAGGCGGGCGTGGACGATTTCCTCGCCGAAGCGACGCCGGAAGACAAGCTGAAACTCATCCGCAGCTACCAGTCCGAAGGCCGCCTGGTGGCGATGACGGGCGACGGCACCAACGATGCTCCGGCGCTGGCGCAGGCCGACGTGGCCGTGGCCATGAACTCGGGCACGCAGGCGGCAAAGGAGGCGGGCAATATGGTCGACCTGGACTCGAACCCGACCAAGCTGCTGGAAATCGTTGAAATCGGCAAGCAGATGCTGATGACGCGCGGTTCATTGACGACGTTCTCGATCTCGAACGACATCGCCAAGTACTTCGCCATCATCCCGGCCGCCTTCGTGGGCACCTATCCGCAATTGAAGGCGCTGGACATCATGCACCTGGCCAGCCCTGCGTCGGCCATCATGTCGGCCGTGATCTTCAATGCCTTGATCATCGTCGTGCTGATTCCATTGGCGCTGAAAGGCGTGCAGTACCGGGCCATCGGTGCGGCCAGCCTGTTGCGCCGCAACCTGCTGATCTACGGCTTGGGCGGCATCGTCCTGCCCTTCATCGGCATCAAGCTTATCGACATGCTGCTGTCCGCACTCAATTTAGTCTAAAGGAACCATCATGAGCACTATCGTACGTCCCGCCCTGGTCCTGTTTGCCGCGCTGACCGTGATCTGCGGCGTCGTCTATCCGTTTGCCACGGCCGGTATCGGGCAGCTGGCCTTCAACGATGAAGTCAACGGCAGCATCGTCGAGCGTGGTGGAAAACCTGTCGGATCGAGCCTGATCGGCCAGTCCTTCACCTCGCCCAAGTATTTCTGGGGCCGGCCATCGGCCACCGCGCCGATGGCGAACAACGGCGCCGGTTCGGGCGGCTCCAACCAGGGTCCGAGCAACCCGGCCCTGGTGGACGCCGTCAAGGCGCGCATCGCTGCCCTGCAGGCAGCCGATCCGGGCAATCGCAACCCGATCCCTGTCGACCTGGTGACGGCGTCGAGCAGTGGCCTGGATCCGGAAATCAGCCTGGCGGGCGCCTTGTACCAGGCGCCGCGCGTGGCCCGCGTGCGCGCCGTGCCGCTGGCGCAGGTGGAAAACGCCATCGCCAAGGTGCAGAAAACCGCGTATATCGGCTTTTTCGGCGAACCGCGGGTCAATGTGCTGGAACTGAATCTGGCGCTGGATGCGGCCGCGAAGTAAGATGATGCAGGGGCAGAGCCGCCGGTTTTGCCCCTGGTTTTGACATTAAAAGATGCCCATGCTCCCCAACGACAGCCAACGCCCCGACCCTGATGCCCTGCTGGCGCAAGTGCAGGCGCAGGAAAAGAAAGCCGCGCGCGGCCGGCTGCGCATTTACTTTGGCGCCTCGGCCGGCGTCGGCAAGACCTATGCGATGCTGGCCGCCGCCCGCAAATTGCTGGCCGATGGCCAGGACTTGCTGGTGGGCGTGGTGGAGACGCATGGGCGCCAGGATACGGCGGCCCAGCTTGACGGCTTGCCCGTGCTGCCCCTGAAGGCCATCGAATACCGGGGCAAGACCCTGTTCGAGTTCGACCTGGACGAGGCTCTGCGCCGCGCGCCGGCATTGATACTGATGGATGAACTGGCCCACTCGAACGTGGCCGGTTCGCGCCATCCGAAGCGCTGGCAGGATGTCGAGGAATTGCTGGCGGCCGGCATCGACGTGCTCTCCACCGTGAATGTGCAGCACCTGGAAAGCCTGAACGACGTGGTGGGCGGGATCACGGGCGTGCGCGTGGCGGAGACCCTGCCCGACACGGTGTTCGACCGCGCCGATGAAGTGGTGCTGGTCGATATCCCGGCCGATGAACTGCTGCGCCGCCTGAAGCAGGGCAAGGTGTATCAGCCGCTGCAAGCCGAGCGGGCATCGCAGCATTTTTTCCGCAAGGGTAACCTGATCGCCCTGCGCGAACTGGCCTTGCGCCGCACGGCGGACCGGGTGCAGGACGACGTGCAGGCTTACCGCGTCGAGAAATCGATCAATCCCGTGTGGAAGACGGGCGCCGCGCTGCTCGCCTGCGTGGGACCGCACGCGGGCGGCGAGCACGTGATCCGCAGCACGGCGCGCCTGGCCAGCCAGCTGAATGCGGAATGGCATGCGCTGTACGTGGAAACACCGCGTTTGCAGCGCCTGCCGGCGGTCCAGCGCGAGCGCATCCTGAAAACCCTGAAACTGGCGCAGGACCTGGGCGCGCGCACGGCCATTGTGCCGTCCGCCGATATCGCCGGCGCCGTGGTCGAGTATGCGCGCAACGCGAATATCTCGAAAGTCATCGTGGGCCGTGGCCGCGCCGGTGCGCTGGCGCGCCTGTGGCACACGCCGCCAGCCGCGCGCATGGCCAGCCTGGCGCCCGATATCGATCTGATCGAGGTGGGCTTGCCGCCTGCCGATGCGGCGCCCCGGCGCGCGGCCGGCGACGATGCCGAGGCGCCGCGCCGGCCCTCGCGCCATTGGCGCTACATCCTGGCGGCCGGCGCCAGCCTGGCCACGGCGCTCGCCTCCGTCCCCCTGCAGCCCTATCTTGACCTGGCCAATATCGCCATGCTGTCCTTGCTGACGGTGGTGCTGGTGGCCGTGCGCCTGGGGCGCGGGCCGGCGGCGCTGGCCAGCCTGGTGGGCGTGGCCTGCTTCGATTTCGTCTTCGTGCCACCGCGCTTCTCGTTTGCCGTGGGCGATTTCCAGTATGTGATCACCTTTGGCGTGATGCTGGCCGTGGGCCTGATCACGGGCCACCTGACGGCGGGCCTGCGCTTCCAGGCGCGCGTGGCCTCGCACCGCGAAGCGCGCGCCCGCGCCCTGTATGAATTCTCGCGCGAGCTGTCCGGCGTGCTGCAGACGGAGCAGATTTTCGACATCACGAAAAGCGCCATCGAACGGGCTTTCCGCGCGCGCGCCACCTTGCTTTTACCTGATGACGAGGGCAGCTTGCAAGCCCCGAACGGCGGCGAGCCGCTCGATATCGGCATCGCGCAGTGGGCTTTCGACCATGCGCAGGCGGCGGGGACAGGCACGGATACCTTGCCCGCTTCGCCCATTTTCTACCTGCCGCTGATCGCACCGATGCGCACGCGGGGCGTGCTGGCACTGCTGCCGCTCGATGGCGCGCACCGCGGGCGCTGGCTGCTGGTGCCGGAACAGCGCCAGCACCTTGACACCTTTGCCGCGCTGGCGGCCATCGCCCTCGAACGCGTGCATTACATCGACGTGGCCCAGGGCGCGCTGCTGCAGATGGAGTCCGAGCGGCTGCGCAATTCGCTGCTGGCGGCCCTGTCGCACGACTTGCGCACGCCGTTGACGTCGCTGGTGGGCCTGGCCGAATCGCTGGCCTTGTCCCGGCCAGCCTTGTCGCCTGTGCAGCTGGACATGGCGCGCTCGCTGCAATCCGAAACCGTGCGCATGAGCGCCCTGGTGGCGAACTTGCTGGACATGGCGCGCATCGAAAGCGGGCAAGTGCGCCTGAACCTGCAATGGCAGGCGCTGGAAGAAGTGGTGGGCAGCGCGCTGCGCGCCAGTGGTCCGCAATTGCAGCAACATGCCGTGCAGACGCAGCTGGCGCCGGACTTGCCGCTGGTGCGCTACGACGCTGTGCTGATCGAGCGCGTGCTGTGCAACCTGCTGGAAAACGCGGCCAAGTACACGCCGCCCGGCAGCACCATCACGGTCGCGGCCGGGGTGCACGGCCAGTTCCTGCAGGTGACAGTGGCCGATGATGGCCCGGGCTTGCCGCCCGGCCGCGAAGAAGCGATCTTTGAAAAATTTACGCGCGGCGAACGCGAATCGAACAAGCCGGGCGTCGGGCTGGGGCTGGCCATTTGCCGCGCCATCGTCGAAGCCCACGGCGGCACCATCCACGCGCAGCCGCACGCTCCGGGACGGGGCGCCGCCATTGTGTTCAGCCTGCCGCTGGGCACGCCTCCGGCGCCGCCGGAGATCGAGCTCGATGACGCCAACGACCATGAAACAGGAAAACCAACATGAACGAACCTTCCGCCACCGCCCTGCTGGTCGAGGATGAACCGCAAATCCGCCGCTTCGTGCGTGCCGCGCTGGAAGACGAGGGCTGGCAGATTTTCGAATCGGCCACCATGCAGCGGGGCTTGATCGATGCCGGCACGCGCCGGCCCGACCTGATCGTGCTGGACCTCGGTTTGCCCGATGGCGACGGCATCGATTTCATCGCCGACATCCGCAAATGGTCGGCCGTGCCCATCATCGTGCTGTCGGCGCGGGTCGACGAGCAGGACAAGATTCGCGCGCTCGATGCGGGCGCCGACGACTATCTCACCAAGCCGTTTGGCGTGGGCGAGCTGCTGGCCCGCGTGCGCGCCACCCTGCGCCGCCAGCGCCAGCCTGCCGCCAGCGACGATGGCGTGGTGCAGTTTGGCGACGTGCGCGTCGATTTGAAGGACCGTCTGGTGACACGCAACAAGCAGCTGGTGCACATGACGCCGACGGAATTCCGCCTGCTGTCGGTACTCGTTAAGAATGCCGGCAGGGTGGTCACCAATCCGCAGCTGTTGCGCGAAGTATGGGGGCCGTCGAACAGCGAAAACGGCCACTATCTGCGCATCTACATGGGCCATCTGCGCCAGAAGCTGGAAGCCGATCCGGCCCAGCCGCAGTACCTGCTGACGGAAACGGCCGTCGGCTACCGGTTGCTGCTGCCGCTCTAACACCTGTTATTTCCCTGTTTGAAAACAGGCGCCGCGCGCGCCAGGGGGACGCTTTACCCATTTTTTTGCAGCGGCGGGCCAGCTGCGCCATGTTGGCAAAGGCCCATACCACCCATGAAGAAGAAAAAACCATGAATAAAATGCTACTGGCACTTGCCCTAGCCACCCCCTTCACCGCCTTGACGGGCAGCCTGGCCCACGCGGATGAGGTCAAGCCCGACAACGAAGTCAGTTTCAACGTGGCCGGCGTGTCCGACTACCGCTACCGCGGCATTTCGCAGACGCGTTTGAAACCGGCGCTGCAGGGCGGCGTCGATTACGTCAACAACCCGACGGGCCTGTATGCGGGCGCCTGGGCCTCGACCATCAAGTGGACCAAGGACGCGGGCGGCAGCGGCGACGTGGAAGTGGACCTGTATGCGGGCAAGCGCGGCCAGTTGACCGGTGATATCGGCTATGACGTGGGCGTGCTCGCCTACGTGTATGCGGACAACGGCTTGAAGAATATCGGCCTGGCTAACGCGGACACGCAGGAAGTCTACGGCCAGCTGTCGTATGGTCCCGCCTACGTCAAATATTCGCACGCCGTCTCCAACTTGTTCGGCATCGTCAACAGCAAGAACAGCGGCTACCTGGACATCGGCGCGACCATTGACCTGACGAACGGCTGGACCGGCAACCTGCATGCGGGCCACCAGAAGGTCAGGAACAACGACGCGTCGAGCTATACGGACTGGAAAGTGGGCGTCACGCGCGACTTCGGCTTTGTTTCGGGCGCGCTGGCCGTGATCGGCACGAACGCGGGCAAGTCGGCCTATGCCTCGCCCGTGAATGGCAAATTCATGGGCAAGACGGCGCTGCAGCTGACGGTCAGCAAGACGTTTTAATGGACTGAGTTGACTGAAAGGAGAGGCGGCGCATGCGCCGCCTTTTTTGCGTACTTACGCTGGCAGGTTGAAAACGGCGCAGTATAGCTGCCCCAGTCCCACCACGCGGGCGGAGGGGATCTGCGCGGCCAGCGCATGGGCGGGTGCCGCTTGCGCGTCCGTTGCCAGCAGGACGCGCAGGTCAGGATTGACGCTGCGCGCGTGTGCGATGCGGCACGCCAGGCCCGCCTGCGCGGCGTCATCGACGACACCGTCGAGCGGTACCACCAGCACGCGCGCGGCGATCAGGGCCGAACGGCTGCCCATGGAGTCGCGGCCTTCGCTGTCGATGACGATGTCGTGGTAGCAGTGCACCAGGTGCTCGAGCTCCGGCTGCAAGCCCTTGGCGCTGATGGCGCGCGCCATCAGGCGCGGCCGCGTCAGGCTGCCGTGCATGGCGCCGTCGTGCAGGTTCCTGGCCTGCGCCATGGCGCCCTGGCGCGGATCGGCATCGAGCAGCAATACCTTGCGTCCGGCCAGCGCGCGCGAGGCGGCCAGTCGTCCGGCCAGGATGGATTTCTCCATGCCCCCGCGTTCATCCGTGATGGCGATGATCATCTTGGCGCACGGCTGGCATGATGTTGGCAGGGGAGACCAGCTGCAGCAGACAGCCTTCGCGCGGCGCGTCCCTGTCGCTGGCGGTCCAGACGGGCAGAGCCATCAAGGGCTCGAGTGCCGCACTCAGGGCGGCCTGGCCGGCGGCGGACATGGGCGTCATCGGCAGGCGCAATGCGTCGCGCACCTTGCCCTGCATGGCCAGCGCCGCCTTGACGGGAGCGGGATTGGGTTCGGCAAACAGCAGGCGGATGACGGGCAGCATTATCTTGAACAGGGCGCCGGCGGCGCCGTGGCGGCCCTGCTTGACCAAGTGATATAACTGCGCATACAGATCGGGCCGGACCTGGGCGGCGGCCGACATGGCGCCGTGGCCGCCTATGGACAGGCTGGCCAGCAGCAGCGCATCGTCGCCACACAGGACGTCCAGGCGTGTGTCGAGCAGCAGTTCGCCCAGTTGCTGCAGCTTGCCGCCCGCTTCCTTGATGGCGACGAAGTGCGAGTCGCGCGCCAGCAGCGCGGCCGTCTGCGGTTCGACATTGACGCCCGTGCGCGCCGGCACGTTGTACAGCACGATGGACTGGTCGGTGGCGGCGGCGATGGCCTGGAAGTGGCGCACGATGCCGTCCTGCGACGGGCGCACGTACGCGGGCGCGGAGACCAGCAGGCCGGCCAGCGGATGGTCGTTGTAGCGCTGCACCGTGGCGACGACGCTGCGCGTATCGCTGCCGCCGATCCCCATCACGACGGGGAAACGGGGGCCGACGGCTTCGAGCACGCTGTCGAGCAGCATGGTCTGTTCCGCGGCGCTCAGCATGGCCGCTTCGCCCGTGGTGCCGCACACCACCAGGCCATCGATGCCGCTGGCGGCCAGTTCGCACGCCAGTTGCTGGGCGGCGTCGAAGTCGATTTCGCCATCGACATCAAGGAATGGCGTGACCATCGGCACCCAGATGCCCTGGAAGTGCGCAGTGATGCGCGAGGAAGACATCGCGTGTTCGCAGGCATACTGGTTCATAGCGATTTCCCCTGGCTGATGCGGCCAAATTCTGCCGCCGGCAGCAGGCGCATGACGGCATCCATGGTCAGGCGCAGGGCCGGTTCCGTCACGCACAGCCAGACTTTCATGCGTTCGGCGTGGTCGACTGCCTCGACGCGCATGAACGACAGCATGCCGCCGCAGGTTCGCACGACCAGCTGGCGCAGCTCGGCCAGGCAGGCTTTGTCGACCGTGATATGCATGAGAAAGGTGGGCAGGCGGGGATGGCGGTGGGGCAGGGCTTGATGCGTTTGCTGGCGTGAATGGGGTTCCATGGTGGCTTTGCAGCGGTGGTTGAGGTACGTTCAAGATTAGCAGCGGGGGCGTAAAGATTCTCTAAAAAGCGGGGCCGCCAGCGTAAACGGGCTGTATGCATCGGGTGTGGACGTGTTGCGTGGATGCCCCGCGCGTGGGCTTTTGTTACAAAATTGAATCGTGCTTTCCGGGGCAGGGGTTTATATTGAAAACGTCTCCGCTTTCAGTCAGCTCCGCCATGTCAGACGAAAAAGATCCCCAGCTTCCCCCTTCCACCGATCCCGCGGCGCCAGCTTCGGCGCGGCCCGACCGGGTAGGCAGGGCGCCCGATGATGAGCACCGCGCGCGCGATGCCGCACCCCGCTATCTGAAGGACAACGACACGCCGCTGGCGCTGGCCTGGCGGGTGATCTCGTCGCGCTACCGCTCCATGCGCGACAAGGCCAGCCGCGATTTCATGCGGCGCACCCTGCGCATCGGCATCTCGGCGCGCATTTTCCACCCCGAACCGGGTGCCACTGGCCTGCGCAGCAAGAACCTGCAATACCTGGAAGAGTCGATCGCCCAGTGGGTGATGTCGCGCGACGTGCTGGTGTTCATGATCCCGACCGTCAATACCAGCGGCCAGCTACACCCGAGTAACATCACCTTGCGCCACTATGCGCGCCACCTGGACGGCCTGGTGCTGCAGGGCGGCGCCGACGTCTCGCCGCAGACGTATTCGGAGGCGGCCACGCGGCCCGAATGGAGCGGCGACCGCGCGCGCGACCTGTACGAACTGGAACTGCTGCACGAATTCGTCGATGCGGGCAAGCCCGTGCTGGGCATCTGCCGCGGCTGCCAACTCATCAACGTGGGCTTTGGCGGCACGCTGTACCAGGACATCGCCTCGGATGTGGAAGGCGCCACCTCGCACGTCAATGACCTGTATGACCGCCACCGCCACAGCATCGTCTTCCCGAAAGGCTCGTCGCTGGCGGGGCTGTTCCCGAAGACGGGCGAGGCGCTCGTCAATTCCATCCACCATCAGTCGGTCAAGGACCTGGGACGCGACATCACGGTGGAAGCGTATTCGCAAGGGGACAATATCGTCGAAGCCATCCGCTACCAGCGGGCGCGCTTCGTCATGGGCTTGCAGTGGCACCCGGAATTCCATTCGGCGGGCGGCGTCGAGCTGCTCGATTGCACGCCCATCCTCGATAACTTTTTGCGCGCGGCGCGGGAGACGCGGTTTTGAGTACGCACCTGATGCGCCGGCGCGCTGTGCTGGCCGGCCTGCTGGCGCTGCCCCTGGCTGGCTTGCGCGCGGCGCCGCGCCCGCATGAAGGCGCGCTGCCGTTTGCGCTGACGTCCGCCGCGCGCGCCCGCACGCTCAAGGCGCGAGTGGCGCCGGCCATTGCGGAACAGGTGGTCAAGGCGGCGCGCAAGGATGCGGCGCGCCCCGTGCACCTGATGGCAGAAGTGCGCACGGGCGGCTTGCTGAAGGGCGAAGGCGGACGCGAGACCAGCCAGCAGGCGCAGGAAGACTGGCGCCAGGCGCGCCTGCAGGCGCTGGCCTGGAGATTATCGGGCGAGATGGCGCATTTCGAGGCGGCGCGCCAGCTGCTGCTGGCCTGGAGCGGCGCCTACCAGCCGTCGTTCAGTCCCGTCGACGAGACGGAGCTGGCCAGCCTCCTGATAGGCTTTGACCTGGTGCAGGAACGCTTGAACGGCGTCGAGCGCGAACAGGTGCAGGCGTTTTGCCGCACCCTGGCGCACGGATATCTGAGTGACCCCATCAAGGTGGGCGGCCCGTCCACGGCGCGCAACAACTGGCATAGCCACCGCATCAAGATCGGCACGGCCGCCGCGTATGTCACGGGCGACGCCTTGCTGATCGCGCGGGCGAAGGAACGCTTCCTGGCGCACGTGCCGCGCAATATCGGCGTCGGCGGCGTACCCTTCGACTTCGAGCAGCGCGATGCCCTGCATTACACCACCTACAGCCTGGAGCCGTTGCTGACGACCGCCCTGATGGCGCAGGCGCATGGCGACGACTGGTATGGCGCGCCGGAAGCGCGGCGCCTGGCCGAGGCGCTGGCCTGGCTGGCGCCGTACGCGCAGGGGAGAAAGACGCACGAGGAGTTCGCCAAGAGCGCCGTGCCCTTCGACCGCAAGCGCGTGGCGGCCGGCGAAAAAGGCTTTACGGGGAATTGGGAGCCGAAGGGCGCCGCCAATGTGTATCTGCTGGCGGCGCGCTTCGATCCCGCTTACCTGCCGCTGGCGCTGGAATTGCACCCGCCAGCCTGGGCGCTGGCGCTGTATGGGAGCTGATTAAAACTTCGTGCGCACGGTGAACATCACATTGCGCGGTTCGCCGTAGAAGCCCGTCTGGAACAGGCCGAGGCCCGTGAAGTATTTCTTGTCCAGCAGGTTGTTCACGTTGACGCTGGCCGTGACGTTCCTGCTGATCTCGTAGCGCGCCATCAGGTTGAGCAGCGCGTAGCCGCCCTGCTTGATGCGTGAATTGTCCTCGATGGCGGGGTTCCAGATATTGCCGTCGTAGCTGCTTTGCCAGTTGATGCCGCCACCGACGGTCAGCTTGTCCAGGCTGGCCGGCAGGCGCCACGTGCCTTGCACGCGCACCAGGTGGGCAGGCTGCGTCGTTTTCAACATGGTAGAAAAGACATCCTTGCCATCCGCATCGCGCACGTGGGTGTAGGTGTAGCCGGCGCTCAGCCTCACATCCTTGGCCACTTCGCCCGTCACTTCCATTTCCACGCCACGACTGGTGACGCCGTCGATGGCTTTATACATTATCTCACCGTTGACTTCGCCCACAGGGCTGGCCACGTTGCTTTGACGGATCTGGAACAGGGACGCGCTGCCATTGACCTTGCCGTCGAGGTATTCGGCCTTCACACCCGCTTCCACACCCTTGCCGCGCACGGGCGACAGGAAGTTGCGGTTGATGTCGCGGCTGCTTTGCGGCGCGAAGATGCTCGTGTAGCTGCCGAACACGGAATACGTCTTGTCGAGGTCATACACGACGCCCGCATACGGCGTGATGACCTTGTTTTCCTCGATGCGCGAGGTGATGCGCGCGGTGCCGGCGTCGAAGAAAGTGCGGTCCTGCTCCTGCTTGTAATCGCTCACGCGTGCGCCGAGAATTACCGACAGCGCATCGACGGGATGCAGGCGCACGGCGCCATACAGGCCGCTCTGGCGCGTGCTGTCGTTGTCGTTGCCCGTGCGTTTGAATGCCGGTTCCGCGTACTGGCCGCGCCAGTCGAAATAACTGCCTTCGACGGGCGGGTAGAGCGAATCATAGACGGGACCATCCTGCTTCGCCGTCGAACTGGAATAACCGATCATCGCTTCATGCTGGCGGCCAAACGCGGTAAACGGGCCGCTGGCGTCGACGTTGACGGTGGTCTGGCGGCGGTCGCCCTTGTATTTACCCATGAAGAAAAACGCGCCTGCGCCCGTGGCGGGGTCGGGATTGCCGCCGCTGGCCGAACCGAGCACGCTGTCATGCTTGCTGCGCAACTGATTGGCGCTCAATTTCACTTTCCACGCGTTGGCGAAGCTGTGTTCCAGCGACGTAAATAGGGTGGTGTTCTGCATGTCGCGGCGGCTCCAGTCCGTGGCCGGGTTCCACGAGGTGGGGAAATCCGTGCGCGTGCCGTCGGACAGCAGGACGGGGAAACCGGTCCAGGTCGACCCGCGCGGCTTGTAATCCTGGTGCGTAAAGCCGGCCGTCAGCAGGGTGACGGGCGTCAGGTCCGCCTCGATGATGCCGTAGGCGACGGATTTCTGCTGCGTGTAGCGGTCGAGGTAGGAGTGCTTGTCCTGGTAGGCGCCCACCAGGCGGCCGCGCACCGTGCGGCTGGCATTGAGCGGGCCGGAGACATCGGCTTCGCCGCGGTAGTTGTCCCACGATCCCGCGCCCAGGGTCGCCGAACCCTCAAAGTGGGCGGTGGGGCGCTTGCGCACCATGTTGACGGTGGCCGACGGGTCGCCCGAACCGCTCATCAGGCCCGTCGCGCCTTTCAGCACTTCGATGCGGTCATAGATAGCCATGTCGCTATTGGTCGTGCCCCAGTCGTAGACGCCGTCATAGATGGCCGACACGCCGTCGTACTGGAAATTGGTGACGGCAAAGCCACGCGCCTGGAAGCTCCAGCGGTCGCTGTCGTAGTTTTGCACGCTCACGCCATTGACGTTTTTCATGACGTCGGAAACGGCATTGCTGTTCTGGTCATCCATCTGCTGGCGCGTGACGATGGTCAGCGACTGCGGCGTTTCGCGTTGCGTCAACGCCAGTCCCGTGGCGCCGCTGGCGGGGCCGCCCGTATAGCTGTCCGTGCCGCTGGTGGCGGCGCTGCGCTCGGCGGCCGCCACCACGGTGACGCCGCCCATGACGGCCACGCCGCGGCTATCCACCGAGGCAGTATCCGCGCCGGCGGGGATCTTTTGCAGCAGGTAGCCGCCATTCGCCTGCGGCACGGCTTGCAGGCCGCTGCCGGCCAGCAGCACGCGGAAACCATCGTGCACGCCATAGCTGCCTTGCAGGCCGGCGCTGCGCAAGCCTTGCGTGGCGTCGCTGGAGAACGACAATAAAATGGCGCTGTCGCTGCCGAAGCGCGTCAGCACATCGCCCAGCGCGCCGGCGGGAATGCTGTAGACGCGCACTTGCTGGCTTTGTGCTTGGGCCAGCGCTGGCAGGGCCAGGGCCATGCCGATTTGAGACAGGGCGCAGGCCAGGACGGTGCGGGTAAGGAGGGAACGCGAAGCGTGGTGCATGGAATAAAACCTTTCGTGGATGCGCAAGATGGAGACTGCCTATCTTCCAAGTCACGCGAGCACGCTAGAACAGCTCACTTTGCAGAAAATATTTTTCAGCGGGCCGCCAGTTCGATCCTGACGACTTGATGGCCCCAGAAGCGCGTGACGGTATTGCGCCGCAGTTGCAGGCTGGTGCTGACGGCGTCGAGGATGGCGCTGACATCGGCCAGCGGGTAGGAACCGGACACGCGCAGGCTGGCGACGGCGGGCGCGCAGGCCAGCGGATGGTCGCTGTAGCGCGACAGCTCGGCGAGGAAATCGGCCAGGCGCATGTCGCGCGCCACCAGCATGCCATCGAGCCAGGCGCCGCCATAGGGCGCCAGCGCCTGGCGATGATGGCCGTCGGTGTCGAAATGGGCGCTTTCGCCTGGATGCAGCAGCAGGCGCTGTGCGCCGTCGCCGGTCAGCATGGCGACGGTCCCTTCGAGTACGCCGGCGCTGGCGTATTGCTCGTGCAGGCGCACTGTGAAACGCGTGCCCAGCGCCTGCAGGCTGCCGTGCGGCGTGCCGACGAAGAAGGGCCGGTGCGCCGCATCCTTGCCGGTGGCGATGAAGATTTCGCCGGCCAGCAGTTCGATGCTGCGCCGCTCGCCGTCGTAAGCGATGTTCACGGCGCTGCTGGTGTTGAGCGTGAGCTGGGTGCCATCGTCCAGTGTCACCACGCGGCGCTGGTTGACTGCCGTGCGGTAATCGGCCATCCAGCCGCGCCATGGGCTGCGGCGCTCAAACGCATACAGCGAGGCACCGCAGGCCAGCAGCAGGGCCAGGGTCTTGACGGCATGGCGGCGCGGCGCATTCGCTTGCACGCAGGCGCGCAGCAGGGTGGCGTGCATGGCGGGCGGCAGGTGTTCATGCTGCGTTTGCAATTGCTGCCACGCCTGCGTGGCGCTGCCGGCCCGCTGCAGGTGGCGTTTCACCGTGGCCAGCGAGATGCCGAGCTGGCGCGCGATGTCTTCCTGCGGCAGCTCGTCGAGCTGGCGTAGTAAGAAAGCCCGTTTCACGGGAGGCGGCAAGCCGTCGAGCATGCGGTCCAGTTCAAACACGGTTGCCAGCAGCAGTGCCCGTTCCTCGGGCGATGGCGCATGCCGGGGCGGTAGTTGCGCCAGTACGTCGAGGTAAGCCTGTTCGAGTTTCTGACGGCGGTAATGGTTGAACAGCACGCGCTGCGCGACGGTGGCGAGAAAGGCACGCGGCTCGCGCGCGGCGACGGCGTCTTCGCGGTCGAGCAGGCGCATGAAGGTATCGTGCGCCACGTCGGCCGCGCACGCCGTGCTGCCCAGCTTCTTGCGCAGCCAGCCTTGCAGCCAGCCGTGGTGCTCGGCATACAGTGTCGCGATGTCCTGGCGTTGTAGCGGCTCTGCCAGCGGCATCGCATTCCCCTTGCATGGCCGGCCCGGGTGGGCTGGTGTTTTTAAACAATAATAAGAATCATTCTCACTTATTGTAACAAGCGGTGGCGGCGGCTGTAAACGATGGGGGAGATGGGGTGTGGTTTTTTGGGTTTGACGTTGTTGAATGCTGGGGTCTGACCCGGCGGGTCAGACCCCATGGACGCGACGTTGGCTGGACCGGACAGCGTCAATAGTTCATCGGTTCACCGCGAAAACATCGGATCGCCGAATCGACCATGCCCTCGGCACTGCCCTGCAAGCTGTGCTGCTTGCGCAGGTATTGCGCGTCGCTCCATTGCTTGGCCACGTCCGACAGGTGTTTCAGGGCTGGCGTGCTGCCCAGCGCCTCGGCGTGCGGTTCCATCTTGCGCAGGGTGGTCATGATGTCTTCGCGCAGCGACATCGTTTCGTAGGTTTTCGGATGCGTGATGGCGCCATCGAGGCCGAAGCGGCAAGCCTGGAAGCGGTTGTAGTTATATACGAGGTAATCGTCTTCCACCGGCGGCGTTTCGCGGCGTTCGAGCAGGTAACGGCACAGCGCTTGCAGGTAGGCGGCCAGCGCGGCGGCCCGTTCCACCGTCAGCGGCGTGTCGCATACGCGCAGTTCGATGGTGCCGAATTCCGGCTTGGGACGGATATCCCAGTAAAAATCCTTCATGCTCTTGATGATGCCCGTGTTCTCCATCTTGGCGAAATACTCGTTGGAGAACTGGTCCCAGCTCAGGGTAAACGGCGCGCGCCCGCTCATGGGAAACGCGAACACGGAATTGAGGCGGGCCGAATCGAACAGGGTGTCGCGTCCCTGCACGTAGGGCGAGGACGCCGACAGGGCGATGAAGTGGGGGATGTAGCGGTTCAGCGAATGCAGCAGGAACATGGCGTCGTCGCCCGAGGCGCAGCCGATGTGCACGTGCTGGCCGAAGATGGTGAATTGCTTGGCCAGGTAGCCGTACAGTTCCGAAATCTCCTGGAAGCGGGGCTTGGAAAAGATCTTTTGCGACGACCATTGCTGGAACGGGTGCGTGCCGCCGCCCGCGATGCCGATATTGAGCTTGTCGCCGGCCGTGATCAAGGTGTCGCGGATTTCCTGCAGCTGCTCCAGCAGGGGGCCGTGATGCGTGTGCACGCTCGAGTTGATCTCGATCATGCTCTCGGTGATTTCCGGCGTGACGTTGCCGGGGAACGGCTTCTTGTTCAGCAGATGCAGCAGGTCGGGGCTGGCGGCCGTCAAGTCATAGTCCGACAGGTTCACCAGTTGCAGTTCGAGTTCGACGCCGAAGGTCAGCGCGGCCGATTGGCCAAAGGGTTCCAGCGGCATTTAGCGCTCCTTGATTTCGTGGGTTTCTTTGGCCAGCATCAGCACGCGCTGCACCAGCACGGGGCCGACCAGTTCCAGGCCCAGGGTGATGGCGGCCAGGGCGTTCAATTCGTCGCCGAAATTCACGCCGTGCTGGCGCGCGTGTTCCAGCAGCAGGATGATGAAGACGGAGACGGGCGTCAGCGCCACGCCCGTCAGCACGCCCTTGCGCCAGGAAATGCCGCTGACATGCGAGAACGCGGCCACGCCGACGACTTTCGTCAGCAATCGCCCGCCGACGACGGCCAGGGCCAGGCCCGCGCCGGCAGCCACGCTGGCCCATTCCAGGGTCGAGGCGGCATACACGAACAGCAGCACCGTCAGCAGCTCGCCCAGCGCGCCGAAATTGCGCTGCGCCTGGCTGAAGGCGACACGGCGGTGGCGCGCCACCAGGCCGAAGGTGAGGGTGGCCAGCAGCGGCGACAGGCTGGTGGTGTAGGTGAGGGCGACGAGCAGCATCACCGACAGCGCGAAGGCCACGGTGGCATCCTGCGCCATATTGCCCAGGCGGCGCAGCATGGCCGGCACGACGATGCCGAAGACGGTACCGGCGGCCACCGAGGCGGCCAGCACGGCGGCGCTGCTGCTGCTCGCTTCGATCAGGTCGGTGGAACTCTGGAACATCCAGAAGCCGACGATGATGTTGAACGTGAAGACGGCCAGCACGCAATTGAGAGCGGTGAGGTGGACGATGCGTTCCGTGACCTGGCCCGAACTGCGCTCCTCGTTGATGACGCGCATGATGGTGGCCGGCGAGGTGGACATGGCCAGGGACGCCAGCAGCAGCGCCGTCATCGAGGTGGAACCGAATTCGATGCCGATGAAGTAGACGACGGCAAAGGTCAGCAAGGATTCGACCAGGCCCGTGACGGCGATCCACGGATTGTTCTTCAGCCAGCGCAGGTTGATGCGGTAGCCCACCTCGAACAGGATCAGGCCGAAGGCCACGTCGGCCAGCACCAGCATGGGGCCGGCGTCCGTCTGCGGCAGGATGCCTACCTGCGTTTGGGCGAGGACGAAACCGATCACGCCGTAAAAACTGATGCGCGGCAGGCCAGTCCAGCGGTGGCCGAATTCGCCCACCACCCAGGCCAGGGTGATGGCGAACGGCCAGGACAGGTCGGCGGCGATCGAGATCAGACTTTGCATGCTCATTCCTTTGAAAATGGCGCTTGCACCGGCCGGCAGCACGGGGGCTGGCGCGGCAATGTCGTGGTGCAGCGATGGTGCATGGTTTGCGCAGAGCGATGCGCCGATTCTACCGGAGCAGAAGGCGCGCACGATGTGCGCAATCGAACAGTGTCGCGGCCATGGCGGCCGCGCACAGGATGCAGCAGGTTGGGCAGGGCTGGTATCAGCGTATGGTACCCGCCCGCAGCGGAGAGGCTCCGCACGGTAGTGCCGTGTCGCAGTGTACGGCATGGCGGCCCCCTGCCGCCATGGACTTTTTGTTGCGTGCTTTTATTTACTGAGCAGACGCATGCCCCGTTCCAGGCCGTCGATCGACAGGGGGAACATGCGGTTGTTCATCAATTGCCGCATCACGCCGATCGACTGGCGGTACTGCCACAACCCCTCCGATTCGGGATTGAGCCAGATGAATTTCGGGAACGCCTGGGTAAAGCGGGCCAGCCACGTCGATCCCGCTTCCTCGTTGTTGTATTCGACGCTGCCGCCCGGCTGCAGGATTTCATAGGGGCTCATGGTGGCGTCGCCGACGAAAATCAGCTTGGTGTCGGGCGGGTACTTGCGCAGCACGTCCCAGGTGGGAAAACGCTCGGCGTTGCGGCGCCGGTTGTTCTTCCACAGGTAGTCGTAGACGCAGTTGTGGAAGTAAAAGAACTCCATGTTCTTGAATTCCGTCTTCGCCGCCGAGAACAGTTCCTCGGTGCGCTCGATATGGTCGTCCATGCTGCCACCCACGTCGAGCAACATCAGCACCTTGATGCGGTTCTTGCGCTCGGGCCGCATCCTGATGTCGAGATAGCCGGCGTTATTGGCTGTGGCGGCGATGGTGGCGTCGAGCGCCAGTTCATCTTCCGCGCCTTCGCGCGCGAACTTGCGCAGGCGGCGCAAGGCCACCTTGATGTTGCGCGTGCCCAGTTCGCGCTCGCCGTCGTAATCCTTGTAGCTGCGCGCTTCCCACACTTTCACTGCCGTGCGGTTGCCGCCCTTGCCGCCGATGCGGATGCCTTCCGGGTTCGTACCGCCGTTGCCGAACGGCGACGTGCCGCCCGTGCCGATCCATTTGCTGCCGCCCTCGTGGCGTTCTTTCTGCTCCTTCAGCAGCTCGTTCAGGCGGTCCATCAGCTTGTCGTAGCCGAATTTCTCCAGCTGCGCCTTCTGCTCCTCGGACAGCTCGCGCTGCATGCGCTTGAGCAGCCAGTCGAGGGGAATGGCCGCATTCGTGTCGAAGGCCGCGTTGACGCCCTTGAAGTACTGGGCAAACGCGCGGTCGAACTTGTCGAAATGGGCTTCGTCCTTGACCAGGGTCAGGCGCGCCAGATAGTAAAAATCGTCCATCGAGGCGTCGATGACGTTCTTTTGCAGCGCCTCGAGCAAGGTCAAAAATTCCTTGATCGAGACGGGAATCTTCGCATCCTTGAGCGTGAAGAAGAAATCGATCAGCATGGCGCTTCCTCTGTCCCGGCGTCGCCTGCGCGAGGCAGTGCGGTGATCGGGCGCTGCGCCAGCTTGTAGCGCAGATGGGCGGCGATTTCCGGCCATTCGCCGCGCGTGATGCTGTACATGACCGTGTCGCGCACGGTGCCGTCGCGGCGCAGCGCATGGTGGCGCAGCACGCCATCCTTTTTCGCGCCCAGGCGTTCTATGGCCGCCTGCGAGGCATGGTTGAAATTGTCGGTGCGCAGGCCCACCAGCGCGCAGCCCAGCGTGTCGAAGGCGTGCGCCAGCAGCAGCAATTTGCAGGTGGTGTTGACGTGGCTGCGCTGGCAGCGCTTCGCATACCAGGTGTAGCCGATTTCCAGGCGCCCGATGGCTGGCACCACGTCGTGGTAGCTGGTGGTGCCGAGCACCTCGCCGCTGGCCGCGTCGATGACGGCAAAGGCGAAGCGCGAAGGGCGCATCTCGATGCCCTTGAAAATGTACTGGTCCACCTGGTCCGGCTCGGGCACGGAGGTGACGCGCAGGTTCCACAGTTCGCCATCCATGGCCGCCGCGCGCAAGCCGGGCGCGTGGTGCGGCACCAGCGCTTCGAGGCGGATGCCGTGCAGTTCCAGGGGGACGAAGACCTTGTCCGGGCTGATGTCGTTCACCGGCGCTCCTTAGCGGTTGGTGCGCGACATGAACATCAGGCGCTCGAACAGGTGCACGTCCTGCTCGTTTTTCAGCAGCGCGCCGTGCAGCGGCGGCACGACGGCCTTGTTGTCCTTGCTGCGCAGCGCGTCAAAGGGGATGTCCTCGGCCAGCAGGAGCTTGAGCCAGTCGAGGAATTCCGACGTCGACGGCTTTTTCTTCAGGCCCGGCACGTCGCGCACTTCATAGAAGGTTTGCAGCGCTTGCGCCAGCAATTCCTGTTTCAGGTGCGGGTAGTGGACGGCGACGATCTGCTCCATCGTGTCCTTGTCCGGGAATTTGATGTAATGGAAGAAGCAGCGGCGCAAGAAGGCGTCCGGCAATTCCTTTTCGTTGTTTGAGGTGATGATGACGAGCGGGCGATGGCGCGCCGTGACCATTTCGCGCGTTTCGTAGACATAGAATTCCATGCGGTCCAGTTCGCGCAGCAAGTCGTTCGGGAATTCGATGTCGGCCTTGTCGATTTCATCGATCAAGAGCACCACCGGTTCGGGCGCCGTGAACGCCTGCCACAGCACGCCCTTGACGATGTAGTTCTGGATGTCGCGCACGCGCTCGTCGCCCAGCTGCGAGTCGCGCAGGCGCGAGACGGCGTCGTATTCGTACAGGCCCTGCTGCGCCTTGGTGGTCGATTTGATATGCCATTGCATCAGCGGCATGTTCAGCGCGGCGGCCACTTCCTCTGCCAGCATGGTCTTGCCCGTGCCCGGTTCGCCCTTGATCAGTAGCGGGCGTTGCAGGGTCAGCGCCGCATTCACGGCCAGTTTCAGGTCGGCGGTGGCGACATAGCTGTCGGAACCTTCGAAGCGTTGGCCTTGCTGGGTGTGCTGTGCTTGCATGAGCGGTCTGCCAAAGTAGGGAAATGGTGAGTATAAACAGAACTGTGGCGCACTGCCACGCGGACGGCCTGTGCCTGCCTGCCTACAATGCGGGTTTTATAGGTGGACTTGCAAGAATATCTTGGCTAGAATCGGCAAGCAGCAGATTAATTGTCAACCTTAATTGTCAACACATAAAATCAATAAAAACCAGCTCTGGCGTTTCTCCGATTACCTTTGTTCACATTGCCACTATGAAAAAAATATTTGCACTTCTCGTGCTTGCCGGCATAGCAAATGCCGTCACAGCGGCTGACATTGTAGGAAACGCCAAGGCAGCGACTGCCAAGGTGGAAATGTGTATCGGCTGCCATGGCATCCCCGGTTACAAGGCAACCTTTCCCGAAGTGTTCCAGGTGCCGATGATCGGCGGCCAGCCGGCAAAATATATCGAGAATGCGCTGCAAGCCTACAAGAAGGGCGATCGCAAGCACCCGAGCATGAAGGGCATCGCCAGCAGTCTGTCGGACCAGGATATCGCCGATGTCGCCGCGTATTATGCGCAACAAGCCAAGCCGAACTGAGGACCAGCCAGATGATGAAAACACTACTCGCCGCCCTCGTTTGCGCCACCGTCTCGTTCGGCGCCAGCGCCGCCGGCAATATCAATACGGGCAAGGCCCTGGCCGAAAAATACAGCTGCGCCACCTGCCACGGCAAGGATTACGGTTCGCCCATCGACCCGTCCTATCCGAAATTGGCGGGTCAGCACAAGGATTACCTGGAACACGCCTTGACGGCGTATAAGCGGGGCGACAAGGCCAATGGCCGCAACAACGCCATCATGACGGGCCAGGTGAAACCGCTGAGCAACCAGGACATCAAGGACCTGGCCGCCTACCTGCACAGTCTGCCGACCACCCTGGTCATTCACCGCTGAGTTTTAGCCGGGCTCAGGCTTTCAAGCCGACCCGGCGCGCCAGCTTGTGCAGATTGCTGGCGTCCAGCCCCAGCTGGCGCGCGGCAGCGGCCCAGTTATCCTGATGTAGCACCAGCGCTTGCCGGATGGCCTGGCGCTGGCTCGCTTCGACGATCTGATGCATGGACAGCAGCGGTGCCGCCGGCGCTCCGCACGCGGCCGGCGCAGGCAGTTGCGCGTCCGTGCCGGCCGGCGCCTCCAGCGCATCGAGGTCGAGCATATCCGTTTCCAGGGTCACGATGTCCTTGCGGTCCGCGCCGCGGATCACGGCTTTCAGCGCGGCCCGGCTGACTACATGTTCCAGTTCGCGCACATTGCCCGGCCAGCGGTAGTGGCACAGGGCATTTTCCGCCGCGGCGGACAGGCGCAGGCTGCGCAAGCCCAGGCGCGCGCGGTTGAGCTCAAGAAAACCACCGGCCAGCAGCAGCACGTCATTGCCCCGTTCGCGCAGCGGCGGAATCGGCACGGGATACACGGACAAGCGGTGATACAGGTCGGCGCGGAACGAGCCATCGCGCACATGCTCGCGCAGGCTGCGGTTGGTGGCGGCGATCACGCGCACGTTGACGCGGCGCGGCCGGTCCGCACCCAGGCGCTGGATTTCGCCATTTTGCAAGGTGCGCAGCAGCTTGGCCTGTATCGACAGCGGCAATTCCCCCACTTCATCGAGAAACAGGGTACCCCCTTCGGCCGCCTCGAAACGCCCGGGCCGGTCGCTGACGGCGCCGGAAAACGCGCCGCGTACATGGCCGAACAATTCGCTTTCGGCCAGGGACTCGGGCAAGGCCGCGCAATTGACGTGGATCAAGGGCTTGCCTGCGCGGCGCGACAGGCGGTGCAGGCGGTGCGCGCACAATTCCTTGCCGACGCCCGTCTCTCCCAGCAGCAGCACGGGCAGTTCGGAATCGGCGACCACTTGCAATTCGTGCAGCAAGTGCGTGATGGCGCTGCTCTGGCCGACGAAATCGTGTTCCTCGCGCTGCGCTTGCGCATCGGCCAGCATGGCGCCGCCCGACAGGCGCAGGGCGCGGATTTCCGTTTCCAGGCGGGTCACGCGCACGGCCGCCTCGATGGCGCAAGCCAGTTCACCCAGGTCGCGCTGCGCCTGTCCATTGAAGGTGCCTACCTGCAGGGCGTCGAGCGTGATCACGCCCCAGCGTTCGCCTTCCAGGTCCAGTGCCATGCCCATGCAGTCGTGCACGGGCAGCGGCTCGCCGGCCCGCTCGGCGATCAAGCCATCGTAGGGATCGGGCAGGGAGCTGTCGTGATGGAAGCACAGCACGCCGCGCCGTTGCAGGATGGCGGCCAGGCGCGGATGGTCGGCGACGGCGAAGCGACGCCCCAGCGCGTCGCTGGCCAGGCCGGCCATCGCCACGGGGCGCAAGTGCTCGCCATCGAGCTTGAGCAAGGCCACGGCTTCGCAGCCGAAGTGTGCGCGCAGGCTGCCGACCAGGCGCTGCAGGCGCACTGCCACGGGCAGGTCGGCGACCAGGTCGGTGAGCAGCAGCAGGTGGATGGCAGTGGTGGTCATAAGTACCATGCAGGGTACAACGAACCACGGTAAACAAGGGTCATTACGACCCTGTGTTTTTCAAATCATTGATTTAAAACAAGTTTTTCCTGGCACACGGTTTGCCTAGGTATGAGTGCCAAACCGGCATACAAGACCAAGGAAAGCTTGATGAAAACGACTCCCTCCCTCCGCGCCATTGCCGCCGCCGTCTGTGTCCTGGCCATGCCCCTGTCCGTGCAGGCCCAGGCGAGCCTGCCTGCCAGCGCTGCCGCCACTGCCGCCAAACCTGCCACCGCCGCGGTCAAGCGCTATGAACTGCAAACCAATATCGTCGACGGCAAGATGGTATTCATCGACGCCAAGGGCCAGGTCAACCCCGTGCTGGCGGCCAAGGTGGGGGAAACGGTCGAACTCGTGCTGAAAAGCGGCGAAGGCGCCGAGCACGACCTGCTGATCCCCGAGCTGAACGTGGCTTCAAGCAAATTCAGCGCCAATAGCGGCAGCACCACCGTACGCTTCAAGGTCACGCGCGCCGGCACGTTCACCTATTACTGCTCGATTCCCGGCCACCGCCAGATCGGCATGGAAGGCAAGCTGGAAGTGACTGGCACTTCGCTGGCCGAAGCGGGCGCGCCGAAGGCTGCCGGCGCCGGCAGCGCTGCCAGCGAATCGAGCCAGGCCGCCGCGCTGGCCCTGTACACGCCCGCGCCATCGCCGATGCGCGGTCCCGATCCATCGGCCGTCAGCGTGGCGGCCAATCCGGCCTCCGTGCCGGCCGCCATCGGCGCGCGTGCGCCGCAAACCCTGAAATACCGCATGGAGACGGTGGAGCTGCCGGGCAAGCTCGATGACGGCACCAGTTTTACGTATTGGACTTTCAACCGGCAGGTACCCGGTCCGATGCTGCGCGCGAAGGTGGGCGACACGGTCGAACTGACCCTGTTCAATGCGAAGGACAGCAAGATGATCCACTCGATCGACCTGCACGCCGTGACAGGCGGCCATGGCGGCGGACAGCACACGCAGGTGGCGCCGGGACAGGAAAAGACGGTCACCTTCAAGGCGCTCAATCCGGGCCTGTTCGTCTACCACTGCGCCACCCCCCTGGTGCCGCAGCATATCGCGGCCGGCATGTACGGCATGATCCTCGTCGAACCGGAAGGCGGCCTGTCGAAGGTGGACCGCGAGTATTACGTGATGCAGGGCGAGATGTACACGGGCCGTCCGCACGGCGCGCCCGTGCACCAGGAACCGAACCTGGAAAAAATGGCCAATGAACTGCCCGACTACTACGTCTTCAACGGCGAAGTGGGCGCCCTGAGCAAGACGCACAAACTGCAGGCGAAAGTCGGCGAGACGGTGCGCATCTATTTCGGCGTCGGCGGCCCGAACAAGATTTCGTCGTTCCACGTCATCGGCGAGATCTTCGACACGGTGTACAGCGAAGGCTCGATCAGCAGCCCGAAACACGACGTGCAAACCACGCTCGTGGCGCCGGGCGGCGCGACCATCGTAGAACTCAAGGTACAGCATCCGGGCAGCTACCTGCTGGTCGACCATGCGCTGTCGCGCGCAGGCAAGGGCGCCGTGGGCGTGCTGGAAGTAACTGGCGAACCCGTACCCGGCGTCTACCACGCGGGCGCGGTGCAATAAATCCACCTATTCATCCTCAAGGAACTGTTATGGAAATGATCGACCTATCCCTGGGCCAGCTGGCCCGCCGCATCCCCGGCGCCACGCGCCTGTTCGATGCGCACCGCCTGGATTTCTGCTGCGGCGGCAACAAGACCCTGCGCGCGGCAGCCGAAGCGGCCGGCGTGGATGCGGCGCCCATCGTCGAGGAATTGCGGCTGCTGGCAGGACGGATTGACGCCAGCGGCGAGCGTGACTGGCAGGAAGCCTCGGCCACCGAGCTGGTGGAACACCTGCTGGCGCGCTACCACGCCGTGCACCGCGAGCAGCTGCCCGAACTGATACGCCTGGCACGCAAGGTCGAGCAGGTGCATGGCGACCGCGCCGACTGTCCGCACGGGCTGGCGGAACACCTGTCGGCCATGGCGCAGGAGCTGGAAAGCCATATGCGCAAGGAAGAAGACGTGTTGTTCCCGATGATCGTGCGCGGCCAGGGCCCGCGGGCCGGTGCGCCCATCAACGTCATGCGCATGGAACACGACGACCATGGCGTGGCCTTGCGCGCGATGGAGGCAATGACGAACGATATCACCGCACCTGGCGGCGCCTGCACCACCTGGCGCGCGCTGTACACGGGCTTGCGCACCTTCCGTGCAGACCTGATGGCGCACATCCATACTGAAAACAATATCCTGTTCGAGCGCTTTGCGCCGGCCGTGGTGCACTGACAAAGGAATGACCCATGGGTCCGTACAAAAAACTCTGGTTCACCCTGATCGGTGTACTGATCGTGACGTTTTCGCTACTCGGCTACTACGGCACGGAAGTCTACCGGCAGGCGCCGCCCATCCCCGCGCAAGTGCTGGCGCAGGATGGCCGGCAACTGTTCGACCGCGAGGGCATCCTCGACGGCCAGACGGCCTGGCAATCCGTCGGCGGCATGCAACTGGGCTCCATCTGGGGCCACGGCGCCTACCAGGCGCCCGACTGGACGGCCGACTGGCTGCACCGCGAACTGACGGCCTGGCTGGAGCTGGCCGCGCAAGAGCAGCATGGCAAGGCCTACGCGGCGCTCGACGGCCCCGCGCAGGCGGCGCTGCGCGAAGCGCTCAAGCTGGAATACCGCGCCAACCGGGTCGTTGAGGCGCAGGTGCTGCGCCTGTCGCCGCGCCGCGTGCAAGCCATCGCCAGCACGGCGCACTACTACGACCAGTTGTTCTCCGACGCGCCTGCGCTGCACGCCAGCCGCGAGCATTTCGCCATGAAGGAAAACACCTTGCCCAGCGCCGAGCGGCGCGCGCAGATGACGCAGTTCTTCTTCTGGACGGCGTGGGCCGCCGCCACCGAGCGTCCGGGCCAGAAAGTGACCTATACGAACAACTGGCCGCATGAACCTCTGATCGGCAACCAGCCCAGCGGCGAAAACCTCGTCTGGTCGGTCGCCAGCGTGGTGGTGCTGCTGGCCGGCGTGGGCTTCCTCGTCTGGGGCTGGGCCTTCCTGCGCGACCACGACGAAGCGCTGCCGGCGGCCGGTCCGCGCGATCCGCTCACCACTTTCGCGCTGACGCCTTCGCAGCGGGGACTGGGAAAATACCTGTTCCTGGTGGTGGCCCTGTTCATCTTCCAGGTCTTCATCGGAGGCTTTACGGCGCATTACACGGTGGAAGGGCAGCAGTTCTACGGCATCGACGTGTCGCGCTGGTTCCCGTATGCGCTCACGCGCACCTGGCATATCCAGGCCGCGCTGTTCTGGATCGCCACGGGCTTCCTGGCCGCCGGCCTGTTCCTGGCTCCCTTGATCAATGGCGGCAAGGACCCCAGGTGGCAGCGCCTGGGCGTCGACGTGCTGTTCTGGGCCCTGGTGCTGGTCGTCGTCGGTTCGTTTATCGGCAATTACCTGGCCATCGCGCAAGTGATGCCGCCCGAGTGGAATTTCTGGCTCGGCCACCAGGGGTATGAATATGTGGACCTGGGGCGCTTGTGGCAGATCGGCAAATTCGTCGGAATCCTGCTGTGGCTGGTGCTGATGTTGCGCGGCGTCATACCGGCCCTGTGCCAGAAGGGCGGCGACAAGAACCTGCTGGCGCTCCTGACCGCATCCGTGGGCGCCATCGGCCTGTTCTATGGCGCCGGCCTGTTCTACGGCGAACGCACGCACCTGTCGGTGATGGAATACTGGCGCTGGTGGGTGGTGCACCTGTGGGTGGAAGGCTTCTTTGAAGTGTTCGCCACCACGGCGCTGGCCTTCGTCTTCTCGACCCTGGGCCTGGTGTCGGTGCGCATGGCCACGACGGCCAGCCTGGCGTCGGCCTCGCTGTTCATGCTGGGAGGCATACCCGGCACCTTCCACCACCTGTACTTCGCCGGCACCACCACGCCCGTGATGGCCATCGGCGCGAGCTTCAGCGCGCTGGAAGTGGTGCCGCTGATCGTGCTGGGGCATGAAGCGTGGGAAAACTGGCGCCTGAAGGAGCGCGCGCCATGGATGGAAAACCTGCGTTGGCCCATGATGTGCTTTGTCGCCGTCGCCTTCTGGAACATGCTGGGTGCGGGCGTGCTGGGCTTCATGATCAATCCGCCCGTCGCGCTGTACTACATCCAGGGCTTGAACACGACCCCCGTGCATGCGCATGCGGCGCTGTTCGGCGTGTACGGCTTCCTGGCGCTGGGCTTTACCTTGCTGGTGCTGCGCTATCTGCGGCCCGACTACCGTTTCAGCCCTGCGTTGATGAAGACGGCGTTCTGGGGCTTGAACGCGGGCCTGGTGCTGATGATCTTTACCAGCTTGCTACCGATTGGCATCATCCAGTTCCACGCCAGCGTGACGGAAGGCCTGTGGTATGCGCGCAGCGAAGCGTTCATGCAGCAGCCGCTGTTGCAGAATCTGCGCTGGATACGCACCTTTGGCGACGTGGTCTTCATCGTCGGCGCCATCGCCATGGCGTTGCAGGTGGTGCTGGGATTGCTGGGAAGAGGGCCGACACAGGCCTTGCCTCAGCGTATGAAGGAGGCAGTAAAACCGATGTGAGGTAGTACTGGCACAACACCTGGCAAAACCGTAGCGAGCGGCAGCGATTTGTGGCTACGAAGCGCAACCGTACACTAGTACGGTGAGCATCGCAGGCCGCAAAGCGCGACGCGCAGCAGGTTTTGACAGGTGTTCCTACCGGCGGCGGACGCAGTCGATATAGGCGTCCGTGTCCGGCGGCAAGCCCGAGCGCTGCGATGCCCAGATCATCTGCCCCAGGCATTCCATCACTTCGTGCTGGGCGGCATGGGCCGAATCGAGGCGCTGGGTGAGCTGCTGGACGGCCGGGCGGATGCCGCGCGGCTGGTCCACCTGCACCTGCTCCGTGATCGACAGATGCATGGACAGGTGCAGGAAAGGATTGGCTTGTCCCCCTTCGACGGAATAGTCGCGCGCCAGCGCCGCTTCGACGTCGGAGAGCTCGTTTTCATACTCGGGGTGTTCGAGGATCCAGTCGAGCGCAATGGCTTCCATCGGCGTGAGGATTTCATGGGCGCGGTGCTTGCGCAATGTTTCGCAAAAGAAACGGCGCACGTCGTCGGAAGAGGGGTTGAACATGGCTGAAGGACTATGGCTAAAGGGCAGCCGGCATTGTACCGCGTACATAAATAAAGGGCATCGAGGATGCCCTTTTTGCCGTCTGGCGGCCGCATGCATGAGCCGACAGTCACCGTCATTTAATACCCTGCAGTAAGTATTATCCACTACCGCCACGGCCCGGCGGCGCCAAATAACGGTGATAAAATCGCCGCTCTTGATATTTGCACTGGACATGACGGCGATTTCATTGCCGGTTTTTCAGCCGACAACGAGGTCCGCGCTGTCCATTGCCCGCACCTTTGCCACCAGATCATGCTCTTGGGATATCCCTGAGCGCGGCAGCATGCCTATCACCATCGACGTTGACCTGTCCGGCCGCCCTGGCGTTCCGGCTGGCTGGCTGTTTTTCATTCAATACGGCGATGGTGCCGCCACGGTGGCGCGCAAGAATCATCCTTCAGTATTCATAAACGGAGTTACGTATGCGTAAATCGCTATTACTTTTGATGTCGTGCCTGATCCTGGCGGCATGTGACAAGACCCCTCCGGCCTCGTCCGAAAAACCGGTCGACGTGCTGCTGATCGGCGCCGGCACCATGAGCGCCACCCTGGGCAGCATGCTCAAGGAACTCGATCCGTCGCTGACGATGGAAATGGTCGAGCGCCTCGATTCCGTGGCCGCCGAAAGCTCGGATGCGATGAACAACGCAGGCACGGGCCACTCGGCGTTTGCCGAACTGAACTACACGCCGGAAGCGGCCGATGGCAGCATCGAGACCAAGAAAGCCGTTGCCATCAACGAGCAATTCGAAATTTCCAAGCAATTCTGGGCTTATCAGGTTGCCAACAAGCACCTGGGTGCGCCGCAAACCTTCATCAATAACGTTCCGCACATGGCCTTTGTGTGGGGTGACGACAATATTGCCTTTTTGAAGAAGCGCTACGCCGCGCTGCAAAAGGAAAACCTGTTCAAGGGCATGCTGTTCTCGGAAGACCAGGCGCAGATCGAGCAATGGGCGCCGCTGGTCATGCAAGGCCGCGACAAGGGCCAGAAAGTGGCCGCGACGCGCATGGAAATCGGTACCGACGTCAATTTCGGCAACCTCACGCGCGGCCTGGTCAAGTACCTGACGGACAGCCACGGCATGGTCCTGCACCTGCGCCACCAGGTGGAAAACATCCAGCGCGGCGCCGATGGCGTATGGAACGTGACGGTGAAAGACTTGAACGCCGGCAAGGAAAAGACCATGCGCGCCAAGTTCGTCTTCATCGGCGCCGGCGGCGGTTCGCTGCCGCTGCTGGAAAAATCGGGCATTCCGGAAGCCAAGGGCTACGGCGGCGTGCCGGTGGGCGGCCAATGGCTGGTCACCACCAATCCGGAACTGGTGGCGGCGCATGCGGCCAAGGTCTACGGCAAGGCGTCCGTCGGTTCGCCGCCGATGTCCGTGCCGCACCTGGACACGCGCATCATCGACGGCAAGAAAGCCTTGTTGTTTGGCCCGTTTGCCACCTTCTCGACCAAGTTCCTGAAAAACGGTTCGTGGATCGACTTGCCTGCCTCGATCGGCACTGGCAATGTGAAACCCATGCTGCAAGCCGGTTACGACAATATTCCGCTGACGAAATACCTGGTCGAACAGGTCATGAACACGCCGGAAGACCGCCTGAAGACTTTGCGCGAGTACCTGCCGAATGCCAAGATGGAAGACTGGACCTTGCAAAACGCGGGCCAGCGCGTGCAAATCGTCAAGGATGACCCCGTAAAAGGTGGCTTGCTGCAGTTCGGCACGGAAGTCGTCGGCGCCGCCGATGGCAGCATCGTCGCCCTGCTGGGTGCCTCGCCAGGCGCCTCGACCGCGCCGCCGATCATGATCAAGGTGCTGCAAACGGCGTTCAAGAGCCGCCTGGCAACGCCGGAATGGCAAGCGAAGATGGTGGAAATGGTGCCGTCGTACGGTCAAAAGCTGAACAATGACCCAGCCCTGGCCAACAAGATCCGCCACTACAGCAGCAACATCCTGGGCTTGAAGGCGATCACGCTCGACGTGCCAGCCGCTGCGCCAGCGCCGGCAGCAAACTAAGTCAGCCTTGCCGGCAGGGGAGTTTCCTGCCGGAATGAAAAAAGGGGCAGCCTGTTCAGGCTGCCCCTTTTGCGTGGGAGAGTGCGTTCATTGCGGTGGACTATCCCTTGCCCGGCAAGATCAGCTCCGGCGTACACCCTTCGGCGGCAATGCCGTCGCAAGGCTTGGCCAGTGCCGCCCCATCCTGTGCCCGTGGCGCATGGGGCTGGCGCAGGTAGCGCGACGTGTGGCGGTGCGCTTGCTGTGCGTTGCCATGCACGGGCCAGGTCAGGAAGCGGGACAGCTCCTGCAAGGCGCGCTGGTAGACATCGCGTTTAAATTCAATGACGACATCGAGCGGGACCCAGTATTCATGCCAGCGCCAGGCGTCGAACTCCGGATGGTCGGTCAGGCGCAGATTGACGTCGTTATCGCGCGCGCACATTCTCAGCAGAAACCAAATCTGCTTCTGGCCACGGTAATGGCCGCGAATCTCGCGCTTGATGAAGTGGTCTGGCACTTCATAGCGCAGCCAGTCGCGGGTGCGGCCGACAATTTTGACGTGTTCCTGTCTGAGTCCGATTTCCTCTTCAAGTTCGCGAAACATGGCTTGTTCCGGTGTTTCGCCATATTTGATACCGCCTTGCGGAAACTGCCATGAGTGCTCGCGCACCCGCTTGCCCCACCACACCTCGTTCTGGGCGTTTAGCAGGATGATGCCGACGTTGGGCCGAAACCCTTCACGGTCGAGCATAATGCACCTCAAACTTTCTGCGACAGTGCATCCTTTTTTACATAATTACCCACAACTTCGCAAGCCGGTGACCTTTTCGGGGTGCGAAAAGCGCCGGAATCGCACCAATTGAGCGCATTTGTGTAAAGTATGGACGCATCAGCCAGCTAATCCTTTAAAATTAGGTTGATTATAACCCTCTCTTTTTAAAAAGAATTCACCGTTATGCGCGCCTCCCGTTTTTTTATTTCCACACTTAAAGATGCACCTTCTGACGCGGAAATCGTCAGCCACCAATTGATGATGCGTGCAGGCATGATCAAACGCCTCGGTTCCGGCATCTATACCTACATGCCGATGGGCTTGCGCGTGATCCGCAAGGTGGAAGCCATCATCCGTGACGAGATGAACAAAGCCGCCGGTATCGAACTGCTGATGCCGCTCGTGCAGCCGGCCGAACTGTGGCAAGAGACGGGCCGCTGGACCAAGATGGGCGACGAACTGATGCGCGTGAAAGACCGCCACGGCCGCGAATACGCGATCCAGCCGACATCGGAAGAAGTCATCACGGACGTCGTGCGCACGGAAATCAAGTCCTACCGCCAGTTGCCATTGAACTTTTATCACATCCAGACGAAGTTCCGCGACGAGCGCCGCCCACGCTTCGGCCTGATGCGCGGCCGCGAATTCACCATGAAGGACGCCTACTCGTTCGACCGCGACCTGGCCGGCATGCAAGCGTCGTACAAGGTCATGTTTGACGCCTACACGCGCATCTTCACGCGTTTCGGCCTGCAATTCCGCGCCGTGGCAGCCGACAACGGCGCCATCGGCGGTTCCGGTTCGCATGAGTTCCACGTCATCGCCCACACGGGGGAAGACGCGCTCGTGTACTGCCCGACCTCCGATTACGCGGCCAACATGGAAGCGGCCGAAGCGCTGCCGCCAGCGGGCGAGCGTCCGGCAGCAAGCCAGGCGCTGACGAAAACGGCCACGCCGGACACCGTCAAGTGCGAAACCGTGGCTGCCCTGCTGGGCATAGCCCTGTCGCAGACCGTGAAAACCATCGCCCTGACGGTGGAAACCGTTGGCAAGGATGAAAAAGTCACGAAACAGCATTTCATGCTGCTGCTGCGCGGCGACCATGAATTGAATGACATCAAGGTGGGCAAGGTTGCCGGCCTGGCCGGTCACCGTTTCTCGACGGAAGCGGAAATCCTGGAAGTCTACGGCACCATTCCTGGCTACCTGGGCCCGATCGGCACGCAAGCGCCCGTCACCGTGGTGGCGGACCGCACGGTTGCCCACATGAGCGACTTCGTTTGCGGCGCGAATGACGCCGGCTTCCACTACACGGGCGCGAACTGGGGCCGCGACGTGGCCGAGCCTGCCATCGTGGCCGATTTGCGCAATGTCGTCGCCGGCGACGCTTCGCCGGACGGCCAGGGCACGCTCGCCATCGAGCGCGGCATCGAAGTGGGCCACGTGTTCCAGCTGGGTACGGCGTACTCGGAAAGCATGAAAGCCACCTTCCTCGACGAAAACGGCAAGCCTGCGCCGCTGCAGATGGGGTGCTACGGCATCGGCGTGACGCGCATCCTGGGCGCCGCCATCGAACAGAACTTCGACGACAAGGGCATCATCTGGCCTGCCTCCATCGCGCCATTCGAGGTCGTGCTGTGCCCGATGGGCATGGACCGCAGCGAACTGGTCAAGGAAGAGACGGAGAAGCTGTACGCGGCCCTGCAAGGCGCTGGCGTCGATGTCATCGTCGACGACCGCGGCTTGCGCCCTGGCGCCATGTTTGCTGACTGGGAACTGATTGGCGTGCCGCACCGCATCGTCATCGGCGAGCGCGGCCTGAAAGAAGGCAAGCTGGAGTACCAGGGCCGCTGCGATGCGGAAGCGACCGGCGTGGCGCCGGACGAGATCGTCGCCTTCATCCAGGGCAAAATGGCGCAGTGAAGCGCATATCCGTAAGCAAGACGGCTGGCGCGCTCGCGCTGGCCGCCTGCCTGGCCTGCGTCTCTCCGGCGCAGGCCGGCAACCAGAAGGAGGAGGCGCTGGCCGACTCCGTCCGCCTGGCGCTGTCGCACGCGATCCGCGACGAACGCCCGCCGCAGCCCAAATTTGCCACTCCCGCCGACTTGCAGCGCTACCAGCAATGGCTGGCGCAGATGTCGTCGCGCCTGCAGCGCAAGCTGCCGGATGCGCAGCTGCGCACGGAATTCCTGGAAACGGTCTGGTATGAAGCGCGCCGCGCGGGCCTGGAACCGGCCCTGGTGCTGGGCTTGATCCAGGTGGAGTCGGCCTACCGCAAATATGCCGTCTCGCTGGCCGGCGCGCGCGGCTACATGCAGGTGATGCCGTTCTGGACGGGCGTCATCGGCGACAGCGACCGCAGCAAGCTGTTCCACATGCAGACGAATCTACGCTATGGCTGCGCGATCCTGCGCATGTACCTGGATATGGAAAAGGGCGATTTGTACCTGGCGCTGGGGCGCTACAACGGCAGCCGGGGACGGGCCGAGTACCCGAATGCCGTGCGGGCGGCATGGCGGCAGTGGGAATTCAAGCCGGCCAGTTGAACCGCCGGCAAAAAAATGCCCCGCTCGCAGTGATGCGGCGGGGCACTCGCTCGGCTGTTGAAGCCGGCGCGTATCAGATTTATTTCAAATGATCGGAGATCAGTTTCGTCATTTCAAACATGGAGACTTGGGCTTTGCCGCCGAAAACTGCTTTCAGCTTGTCGTCCGCATTGATCATGCGGCGGTTGGCCGGATCTTGCAGATCGAGTTTTTTGATGTAATCCCATACCTTTTTGGTCACTTCCGTGCGCGGCAGTGGTGCTGCGCCAACAACGGCGGCCAGATCTTTCGATGGCGTCATTGCTTTCATGAATGCTGCGTTTGGCTTGCGTGGTGTTGCCGGTGCTGCCGCTTTCTTCGCCGCTGCTGGTTTAGCTGCTGCCTTGGCTGCGGGTGCTGCTTTCTTGGCGGCTGCAGGCTTGGCTGCTGCTGCTTTGGCTGGCGCTGCTACTGGGGTTTTTTTGGCTGTTGCCATCTTCGAGCCTCCTTAACAAACACATGGGAAATTGCGCAATTAATCGCACGGCTAATATTGGTGTGGATTTACCTTGTATGCAAGTGTTTTTCACGTTTTCACGAGGAAAAAGCAGGGAAATGGCAATGCTGTCGCCCGGGCGCACCGCTTGGGAGCGCAGAACGGCGTTTTTGCCCGTAAATGGCATGGTTGCTGGCTGTGCGGGGAGGGGGACTGCGGGGGAGGGAAGTAATGATGCCGGACACATGAAAATGCAATCCGGCATGATTTTATAACGGTGTTTCTTGACTTGAACTACGTCTCACGCGGCGTAAAAAAGGCCTTCAAAATCACAGCGAGCGGGGATGATTTGTGGCCGAGAAGCGCAACCGTACTGAGGTACGGTGAGCATCGCCGGCCGCAAAGCGCCCCGCGCAGCGGATTTTGAAGCCTTCCACTACCTCATGCCGGGCATCATGCCCTTCATGGAGCGCATCATCTTCATCATGCCACCACCCGACAATTTCTTCATCATCGTCTGCATTTGCTCGAATTGCGTCAGCATGCGGTTCACTTCCTGCACCTGCACGCCGGCGCCGGCGGCGATGCGGCGCTTGCGCGTGGCCTTGATCAGTTCAGGCTTGGCGCGTTCCTGCGGCGTCATCGAGTCGATGATGCCGCACATGCGGCGTACCTGTTTGTCGGCTTGATCCATGTTCTTGCCGCCTGCCGCCTGCTGGAACTGGGCCGGCAGCTTGTCCATCAGGTTGGCCATGCCGCCCATTTTCTTCATCTGACCCAGTTGCGCCTTGAAGTCGTTCATGTCGAACTTGCCGCCGACCTTGATTTTTTGCGCCAGGTCGGCCGCCGCCTTGCTGTCGACGCCCTTGCGCGCCTCTTCCACCAGGGCGAGGATGTCGCCCATGCCGAGGATGCGGTTGGCCATGCGGGTCGGGTCGAACGCTTCCAGGCCGTCGAGTTTTTCCGAGACGCCGGCAAACTTGATCGGTTTGCCCGTGATGTGGCGCACCGACAGGGCCGCACCGCCGCGCGCGTCACCGTCGAGCTTGGTCAGCACGATACCGGTCAGCGGCAGCGCATCGTTGAAGGCTTTTGCCGTGTTGATGGCGTCCTGGCCCAGCATGGCGTCGACGACAAACAGGGTTTCGATCGGTTTTACGGCGCCGTGGACGGCGGCGATTTCGCGCATCATCTCTTCGTCGATACCGAGGCGACCCGCCGTATCGATGATCAGCACGTCGTGGTAATGCTTTTTCGCCCAGTCCAGCGCGGCCAGGGCGATATCGACCGGCTTGTCTGTGCTGGTGGACGGGAAGAAGTCGGCACCCACCTGGGCGGTGACCGATTGCAGCTGGGCGATCGCGGCGGGACGGTAGACGTCAGCCGAGACGGTCAGCACTTTCTTCTTCTTTTCTTCCTTCAGGTACTTCGCCAGCTTGCCGACGGTGGTGGTTTTACCCACACCCTGCAAACCGGCCATCAGGATGATGGCGGGCGGCTGCTGGGCAAAGCTGATCTGCGACGCTTCCGGTCCCAGGTCGGCGCCCATCAGGGCGGCCAGCTCGCGCTGCACCACGCCAACCAGGGCCTGGCCTGGCGTGAGCGAGGAAATGACATCCTCGCCCATGGCTTTTTCTTTGACTTTGGCGATGAATTCGCGCACGGCGGGCAGGGCGACGTCGGCTTCGAGCAGCGCCAGGCGCACTTCGCGCAGCATGTCGGCGGTGTTCGCTTCGGTCAGGCGCGCCTCGCCGCGCATGGTCTTGACGACTTTGGCAAGCCGTTGGGTGAGATTATCTAGCATGATGAACCTGCAATGAAAAGCTTGGGAGTGGGCGGCGCAAGCCGGACGATGGGCGTCATTTTACCTTATCGCGGGTGGCTGGCGGTCCTGCGCTGCATCGCCTGGCGGTTGGCCTGCTTTTGAATTAGTTGGTATTTCTGGCAATGCCGCGATTGCATGAAAGGCATTGCGCGGTTAAAATGAGAATAATTCTTATTTACATTCTCAGGCGCCGCACGCCTGAGCGGAAAGGGATGCCATGTCGGCTGCCGATTTTGCACAGCAACAAGACCTGCACGCGCTCTACAGCAGCCATCACGGCTGGCTGCAGGGCTGGCTGCGGCATAAGCTGGGCAATGCGGGCGACGCGGCGGACCTGGCGCAAGACACCTTCATCAGCGTGTTGACGGCCGATTCCGCGCCGCAGATCCGCGAAGCGCGGCCTTTTCTGGCCACCATCGCGCGCCGCCTGGTGGCGCACCGCTACCGCCGGCAAGTGCTGGAAGACGCCTATCTGGAGGCGCTCGCCTGCCTGCCGCCCGATGTGGCGCCCGCGCCCGAGGAGCGGCTGCTGGCGCTGGAAGCCTTGCAGGAAATCGACCAGGCCCTCGACGGCTTGCCTGCGCCCGTGCGCACGGCGTTCTTGCTGGCGCAACTGGAAGGCCTCAGCTATGCCGAGATCGCCGCGCGCCTGAACGTGTCGGCCAGCTCGGTCAAGCAATATCTGACGCGGGCCAACCGCCAGGTGTTTTTCTCCCTGCCAGCATGAGCACGGTGGCAGAACCCGCAGCCGCGGCAGCCATCCGCGCAGAGGTGCAGCAGCAGGCGGCCGAGTGGCTGACGGTGCTGATGTCGGAGCAGGCCAGCAAGGCGGAACACGCCGCCTGGCAGCGCTGGCGCGGGGCCGACCCGGAACACGAACGGGCCTGGCAGCATATCGAAGCGGTGTCGCAGCGTTTCAACGGCTTGCACCGCGGCGCGGCCGCGCAGGCGCTGGCCGGTACGCAGCGACAAGCCGTCAACGGCAAGCGGCGCCAGGTGCTGGCGTGGCTGGGCGTGGCGGCCGGCGGCGGCATGCTGGCCGCGCAGACGGGCGTCTGGGATGGCGTGCGCGCCCTGCGTGCCGACTACCGCACGGCCACGGGCGAGCGGCGCGTGGTGGCGCTGGCCGACGGCAGCGTGCTCAGCCTGAATACGGGATCGGCCGTGAACGTGCGTTTCGACGCCAGCCGCCGCCTGATCGAGTTGCTGGCCGGCGAGGTCCTCGTCACCAGCGGTCATGGCGCCGGCAGCGACGCCCCGCTGGAAGTGGCCACGCGCGAAGGCCGGGTGCGCGCGCTGGGCACGCGCTTTGCCGTGCGCCAGCAGGATGGCTACAGCACCGTGGACGTGTTTGAACGCGCCGTTGAAATCCGTCCCCGCGACGATGTCGGCGCGCCCTTGTTGCTGGCGGCCGGGCGCGGCACGGCCTTTTCCCGCCATGCGCCGGATGCGCCGCACGCCATCGATGTACATGCGCACGCCTGGTCGCACGGGCAGCTGATCGTCGACGACGTGACCCTGGGCGATTTCCTGGCCGACCTGGCCCGCTACCGCCCCGGCGTGATTCATTGCGCGCCGGAAGTCGCCCAGCTGCGCCTGTCGGGTGTGTTCCCGCTGGCCGACACCCAGCGCATCCTGAACATGCTGCCCAACTCGCTGCCCGTGCAGGTGCGCAGCCGCACGCGGTATTGGGTCAGCGTCGAACCGGCGCCATAGCCCTTGCAATAAAAAATAATGTTCAATCGGGCTGCCCGTTTTCGATTCTCGCGGCTCCTGTAGTTAAGAGACTCAATATCCAGTACCCATGCAAGGTGCCACGCTGCCAGGTTTCATGCCGCTGCGTGCCGCCGCCACGATCAACCCAAATGGAAGGACGCAGTGTGATGCATCTGATGTACAAGGTCTGCCGCCCGGCACAACAGCCATACCCAGGAGTGCCGCGATGATGAAATCGGCCAACATGATGTTGTTCTCGCGCGTGCTCGCCGCCATCTTTGGCGGCTATGCGCTCACGTCCGGCGTGGCCGTGTTGCTGTCGGCCGTGCTGCCGCTGTCGCGCGCCGAAGCCGTGCTGACGGCGACCCTGAGCGCCTTCGTCGTCTACACTTGCGCCGTGATCTGGGTCTTTGCCGTGCAAGACCTGCGCCGCGCCTGGCTCGGCATGCTGCTGCCGGCCATCGTCTGCGGCGGCATCGGCATGCTGCTGTCGCGAGGTGCGGCATGAACGCCGTCAAGGCAGGCAAAGTGGTGAAGACGCCGCAGCAGGGCGGCTTGCGCCAGGCCATGGCATGGCTGCACACGTGGAGCGGCCTGTGGATTTCCTGGCTGCTGTTCGCCATCTTCCTGACCGGTTCCCTGGCCGTCTTCGACGACCCGATCGGCCACTGGATGACGCCCGAGCACGCTTTGGCCGAGGCGGCGCACGCGAACGATCCGCCGCTGCCGAAGGTCACGGACCGAGCGCACCGCCTGGAGCTGGCGCTCGACTTCATGGGGAAGGAACACCCGAAGGCGGACATGTGGGAAATCTGGCCGGTGCAGCGCCCCGGCCACGGCCTGTCCGCCTACTGGTTCCAGCCCAGCGGCGGATATGGCTCGGCGGACCTCGATCCGTTGACGGGCGCCGTCATCGAGCCTGCGCGCGAGGCAACGGAACGGGAAACCATCGGCGGCCACCATTTCGTCGATTTCCACTACGAACTGCACGCGGGCCGCATCGGCGTGTGGATCGTTGCCATCACCACCATGATCATGCTGGTGGCGCTGGTGAGCGGCGTCATCACGCACAAGCGCATTTTCAAGGATTTCTTCACCTTCCGCCCGGCCAAGGGCCAGCGCTCGTGGCTCGATGCGCACAACGCGGTGGCCGTGCTGACGTTGCCATTCCAGTTCATGATCGCCTACACGGGCCTGGCATTCTTCAGCGACGACTATGTGCCGGCCCCCGTGGCGGCGCAATACGGCATGGACAATCCCAAGAAAGCCTTCCTGGCCGACTGGAACGATGCGGGCAAGCCTGCGCGGTCGGGCCAGCCACTGGCCATTCCCGCGCTGGAATCGTTCGCGCTGCGCGCCGAACAGGCCATCGGCCAGGAAATCCGCGCCGTGGTGCTGGACAATCCGAACGATGCCTCCATGCGCGTGTGCATGTACGGCTGGAATGAGGACACGGAACTGCTCACGCGCCTCAGCGCCAATTCGGGCAGGGCCTGTTATGCGCTGGCCACGGGCGAACAGGTCGCCGTGCGCCTGCCGGGCAAGTCGGACACGGGCGGCGCCGGCCTGACGCGCTCCGTCATGTCGAACCTGCACATGGTCGGCTTCGGCGGCACGCCCATGCGCTGGCTGTACTTCTTCTGCGGCCTGGCCGGCACGGCCATGATGGGCACGGGTGCCATCCTGTTCATGGTCAAGCGCAGCCAGAAGTCCGGCGGCGAGTTCGGCGTCTACACGCAGCGCGTGTACCGCGTCATCGCATGCCTGAACGTGGCGGCCATCGCCGGCCTGGCGATCGCCTGCGTGGGCTTCCTGTGGGCCAACCGCTTGATTCCCGTCGGCCTCGAGCAGCGTGCCGGCTGGGAAGTGCGCGCCTTCTTTGGCGTCTGGTTCCTGATGCTGGTGCACGCCTGCCTGCGCGCGGAAAAGCGCGCGTGGATCGAGCAATTGGGCTTGCTGGCGGCCCTGTGCCTGCTGCTGCCCGTATTGAATGTGCTGAGCACGGGCGACAACCTGGTGGCGCAGATCGCGCGCGGCGACTGGGAAAGCGCGGGCGTGGAACTGGGCAGCATGGCCTTCGGCCTGCTGGCCGCCTGGGGCGCGTGGAAAGTCCACAAGCGCAAGGAAAAGCCAGTGAAAAAGGCTGCCGCCAGGGAAAGCGCTGCACCCTCGGCCAGCCTGCAAGTCAATACGGAGGGACAGTCATGATCAATACCATCCTGTGCGCGCTGGGCCTGTCGTATGCGGGCATGGCCAGCCTGTCCCTGGCGATGGACCGCCACCATGGCCAGGTCTGGGGCCGGGACGCGGCGCCGAACGTGCGGCGCGCGCTGCAACTGGCCGGCGCAGTGTTGCTGGCGCTGGCCATCTGGCCTTGCGTGGCCGGCTGGAGCGCTACCGTCGGCGTGGTCGCCTGGCTTGGATTCATCGGGGTGGGCGCGCTGCTGGTGGCCCTGCTGCTGCCGTATGCCCCCCGCTTGCTGTTTCGTAGTTCCCTGCTGGCAGCCGTCGCCGCGCTGGCAGGTCTTGTGACGTTCCTGCGGTGATGTTCACCGCCATTTTCAAGGATAGACCGATGTACTTTTCACGCCTGGCGACACCGTTTGACGTTCGTAATTTCGTTTTGACTGCATCCAAGGCGGCAGCCTGATGGCGGCCCGCCTGCCTTCCCGCCGTACCCGCATCTTGGGCGGCGTGGTCTTGCTGGCGCTGTTCGGCGCCGGCGCACTGTGGGCCACGCGCGGCCCGGCAACCGTGTTCGACACGGCCCCCGTCAAGCGCGGCAATATCGAAGCCAGCGTCACGGCCATCGGCACCCTGCAGCCGCAAACCTATGTCGACGTGGGCGCGCAGGTGTCGGGCCAGATCACGCGCCTGCACGTGCAGCCCGGCAGCGCCGTGGAAAAAGGCCAGTTGCTGGCCGAGATCGACCCCAGCGTACAGCAAGCCACGGTCGATGCGGGCCGCGCCGCCCTGGCGGGCTTGCGCGCGCAGCTGGCCGACCAGCAGGCGCAGCACCGCCTGGCGGGCCAGCAGCACGTGCGCCAGAAGCAGATGGCCAAGTTCGACTCGACGCCGCTGGCCGACCTGGAAACGGCAGAAGCCACGCTGGCCTCGGCCGGCGCCAAGATCGACCACCTGAAGGCGCAGATCGACCAGACCCAGGCCAGCCTGAAGGCGGACGAGGCGCGCCTCGGCTATACGCGCATCTACGCGCCCATGGCCGGCAAGGTGGTGGGCCTGGACGCGAAGGAAGGGCAAACCCTGAACGCCACGTACCAGACACCGAACATCCTGCGCATCGCCGACCTGTCGGCCATGACCGTGTGGACGGAAGTGTCGGAAGCGGACGTGCGCCGCGTGCGCCCGGACATGCCCGTGTATTTCACCACCCTGGGCGGCGACCAGCGGCGCTGGAGCGGCAAGGTGCGGCAAGTGCTGCCGGCCCCGCCCGTACCCGGTGGTTCCGCCGCCGGCACGGCCCTGGCGCCGTCGACCAGCAAGGTGATCTTGTATACAGTGCTGTTCGACGTGGATAACGCGGACGGCGAGCTGATGCCGCAGATGACGGCGCAAGTGGTGTTTGTCACGGCCGCGGCGAACAATGTGCTGGCCGTGCCCTTGCCGGCCCTGAAACCATCGAAGGAAGAGGGAGCCAAGCCGGGGCAGTTTACGGCCCGCGTGATGGATGCGGACGGCAAGGTCGATACGCGCACCGTCACCGTGGGCGTGCGCAACCGCCTCAGCGCGGAAGTGCTGCAAGGCTTGCGCGAAGGCGAATTGCTGGTCACGGGCGAGCAGCCGGCCGGCAGCGGCAGCAGCAGGTTCCAGCTGTGAGCGCCATGAGCGAGGCCAGGTCGCTGGGGCAGCCAGGGGAACCTGGCCAGCCGGTTCCCCTGATTGAACTGCAGGGTATCCGCAAGCGCTACGGCGGCCATGACGGCGCGCCGGCCGTGGAAGTGCTGCGCGGCCTGACCTTGTCGATCGGCGCCGGCGAATTCGTCGCCATCGTCGGCGCGTCCGGTTCCGGCAAGTCGACCCTGATGCATTTGCTGGGCTGTCTTGACCGGCCCAGCGACGGCACCTACCGCTTCGCCGGGCAGGACGTGGCCAGCCTGAATCCCGATGAACTGGCGTGGCTGCGGCGCGAAGCGTTCGGCTTCGTCTTCCAGGGCTATCACTTGATTGCCACCGAATCGGCGCGCGAAAACGTGGAAGTGCCGGCCCTGTACGCGGGCATGCCGGCAGCCGCCCGCCACGCCCGCTCGGAAGCGCTGCTAAAGCGCCTCGGCCTCGGCGAGCGGCTCGATCACCGGCCAAACCAGTTGTCGGGCGGGCAACAGCAGCGCGTGTCGATCGCCCGCGCCCTGATGAATGGCGGGCGCATCATCCTCGCGGATGAACCGACGGGGGCGCTCGACAGCAGCAGCGGCGCCGAAGTCATGGCCTTGCTGGGCGAACTGGCCGACGCGGGCCACACCATCATTCTGATTACGCATGACCGCAAGGTGGCGGCCCAGGCGCGCCGGGTGATCGAGATCAGCGATGGCGAAATCGTCGCAGACTCGGGCACCGTCGCCATCCCTGCCACGTCGAGGGCCCTGCCGCCGCTGGACATGTCGCGCGCCGCCCACGATACGGGCGCTTCGCTGGGCACGGAATTGCTCGACGCGGCGCGCGCCGCCTGGCGCGTGCTGTGGATCAACCGCTTCCGCACGGGCCTGACCCTGCTCGGCATCGTCATCGGCGTCGCCTCCGTGATCGTCATGCTGGCCATCGGCCTGGGCACGCGCCAGCAGGTGATGGCGCAGCTGGGCGCGTTCGGCTCGAATCTGCTGTACATGGCGTCGCGCGGCGAAAGCTCGCGCATCCCCGGGCGCAGCATCACCCTGGCCGACCTCGATGCGCTCAAGGACGTGCCGGGCATCACCCACGTGCTGCCGAATGTCACGGGCAACAAGGTGATCCGCCATGGCAACCTCGATGTGCAGACCTATGTGCGCGGCACGGGGCCGGCCCTGCCGCAGATCCAGACCTGGCCGGTCGCCAAGGGCGGCTTCTTTACCGAGGAGGACGAGCGCGAGATGGCCACCGTGGCCGTGCTGGGGGCGCATCTGGCGGAAAAGCTGATGCCCGACGTGGCCAATCCCGTGGGGCAGAGCATCCTGATCGGCAATGTGCCGTTCCAGGTGATCGGCGTGATGAGCGCGAAGGGCGCGCTGACGGGCGAGAAGGATGAAGACGACGTGCTGCTGCTGCCGTTTTCCACGGCCGGCATCCGCGTTTTCGGCCAGCGCGAGCCGACGTACACCGTCATGGCGGTGGCTGATGTCAAGCGCGTGACGGAGGTCGAGGCGGCGGTCGACGCCACCATGTTCGAGCGCCACCGCATCCGCGACTACGGCATCAGCAACGCGGCCGCGTCGATTGCCGCCGAAGCGAAGACGCAGGACAACATGACCGTGATGCTCAGCCTGATCGCCGCAGTCTCCCTGGTGGTGGGCGGCATCGGCGTCATGAACGTGATGCTGATGACGGTGCGCGAGCGCACGCGCGAAATCGGCATCCGCATGGCGACGGGCGCGCGCCGGCGCGACATCCTGCGCCAGTTCCTTACCGAAGCCGTGCTGGTGTCGGTGGTGGGCGGCGTGGCCGGCATCGTGGTTGGCGTGACGGTGGCGGCCCTGCTGTTGGTCTGGGACGTGCCGGTGATCTTTTCGCTGAGCGCCGTCGGCGGCGCCTTTGCCTGCGCCGTGGTGACGGGGCTGGTGTTTGGCTTCATGCCGGCGCGCAAGGCGTCGGGGCTCGATCCGGTGGTGGCGCTGGCGGGGCAGTAGTGACAATGCCGGCAGCGTGGCTGCCGGCAAAAAAAATGTTGCCCTGGCTCCAACACACGGTACTATCTCCTCATAATAAAAGCGCCGTGTTTTATGCCCTTGCGGGCACACACCAACCACCACAGGAGAACCCGATGCAGAAAAAATCAACTTTGAAGACCGGTATTGTCGCCGCCCTCATGCTGGCCTTCGGCATGGGCGCTGTCCAGGCGCAGGAAGTCGTGCGCCTGGGCAATTTGAAGTTCGCCCATTACGGCGCCGTGTCGTACATCAAGGAAATCGCGCCCAAGTGCGGCATCAAGGTCGAAGAGCATGTCTTCGCCAAGGGCCTCGACGTGATGCAGGCGATTATCGCGGGCGAGCTGGACGTGGGGGCGACGGCCTCCGAGGCGGCCATTTCCGGCCGTGCCGGCGGCGCACCCATCTATGTGGTGGCAGGCTTTGCGAAGGGCGGCGCGCGCCTGGTGGCGGGCGCCGGGCAAAAGATCGCCAGCGTCAAGGAACTCAAGGGCAAGCGCGTGGGCGTGACGCGCGGCGGCATCCAGGAAGTGCTGCTGCTGGCCGAGCTGTCGCAGGCGGGCCTGACGTATTCCGAAACCAAGGGCAAGGATGTGCAACTGGTGTTCCTGGCTTACGCCGACTTGAACCAGGCGCTGATGGGCAAGAATATCGAGGCCATGATGCAGTCGGAACCGCAATCGTCGCAGGCGATCAACAAGGGTTTCGGCACCGAAGTCATCAAGCCGTACGACACGCCGATCGGCGAACCCGTGCGCACCATGGTGATGACGGAAAAGTTTTACAAGGAACGCCGTCCCGTGGCGGAAAAATTCATGCGCTGCTTCGTCGAAGCCACCAAGGCCTTTATCGACAACAAGGCGACGGCGGAAAAGTATGTGCGCGAAGTGGTGTTCCGCGGCCAGATCACGAAGGATGACTTCGACGACGCGATCAGCAATTCGCCGTATTCGTATGACATCTCGCCCGAACACATCCAGATCACGACGGACGTGATGGTGAAAACGGGCGTGGGCCGCATGACGAAGCCGCCCGTGGCCAGGGACTGGGTCAAGACGGACTTGCTGGAGCAGGCGAAAAAGAGCCTGAATGTGAAGTAAATCAGGAAACCATGAAAAAACCTCCGCGCCAGTGCTGGTGCGGAGCTTGTGGCGGGTTGCCTTTAGCGGGCGTTAAAACCCATCCAGCCTTTCTCCGTCTGCCGGAAGCTCAGCGTGTAGATGCGGGTCAGCTCGTCGCCTTTCTTGAGCTGGCGACTGATGATGGCGCCGTAATTGTCTTGCACGATCTGGTCCGACCACTGCATCAGGTTCTCGAAACGTTCTGCCGTCATCGCCGCCTGGCGCGCCAGCAGCGGCGCGGGGATCGCCTTCTTTTCCTGCTGCTGCGCCCAGAATTCGCGGAAAACCTTGTTTTCACCGCCCATGCCGCGCGCCATCAGGCCCAGGCCCATGGTCATGCCCACGGAGCCATCCGTCTTCGCCTCTGTTTCGAGCCTGTCGGCCACGTCGGCCAGCAATTCCAGGTAGCCCACCTTGGCGCGCAGCACGGCCGAGCCCTTGATTTCGTACTGTTCGTTCTCTTTCCAGCCATTGAGCTTTTCCAGCTTCGCGATGTCGAAGTACTGTTTGTACAGATCATAGCTTTGGATGGACGTACGGAAGTATTCCTCGTACGTGGATTGGGAAGGTGCATCTTTCATGCAGCCGCCTAATATAGTACAGGCGGCCAGCAAGAGACAGGTCCAGGACAATTTTAGAAAAGACATGGCGGGGGGCGGTGGCGTCAGGGTGGATAAATATTGCTTTGTGGACATAATTATAGGACTGGCTAATCAGGATGGCAACGTGCCCGCGGCGCGGCGACAGTGTGCCGCAGGAAAGATTGCCGAAATCTTGAGGGTGCGCCACCCCGTCATGCCTCAGGCGCGATATCATGGCAGGCTTGCGGCATTGGATGGCGGCGTCGTGCCTGTCACCCGGGCTGTCGCCTGAATCGCGCTTGTCGGCTATGGTGTAAACTTAAACTATGCAGATCTATTTCTTTTTCATCGCCGCCCTGTTGTATGCGGTGTGCGCGGTGCTTCCCTCGTCCCGTGCCCGGCTCATTGCCGGCCTGACCGGCGTCGCCTGGCTGGCGCACGCCGCCACCCTGTGGTTCGACCTGATGGCGCCGGGCACATTGCGCTTCGGTTTTTCCGCCATGCTGTCGGCCGCGCTGTGGGTCTCGGTAGGCGCTTACTGGATAGAGAACCGCAATTTCAGTCTGGACGGCTTGCGCCGCATGGTCATGCCCAGCGCCGTCCTCGCCATTGGCCTGGCCTGGGCCTTCCCCGGCAGCCAGGTCAGCATGGAAGGCAAGTCGGCCGTCTTCGGCTGGCATATTGCCGTCGCCGTGCTCGCCTACAGCACCCTGACGATTGCCGCCTTTCACGCCGTGCTGATGGCGCTGCAGGAATCGCGTTTGCACACGCGTAGCGAAAGCCGCGGCTTCATCGGCAGCGCGCTGGACCAGTTGCCAGCCCTGCTGACGATGGAAAAGTTGCTGTTCCGCATGATCGGCCTGGGGTTTATTTTGCTCAGCCTGACCGTGCTGTCGGGCATCGTGTTTTCCGAGCAATTATTTGGCAAGGCGCTCAACTGGGATCATAAATCCGTGTTTACCATGCTGTCGTGGCTGCTGTTTGCCTCGCTGCTGGCAGGCCGCCGCTTCCGCGGCTGGCGCGGCAAGACGGCCCTGAGTTTTACCCTGGCCGGTTTCGCCACCTTGCTGCTGGCCTATGTCGGCAGCCGTTTTGTACTGGAAGTGGTTTTACACCGAGGATTCGCATGACACGTGTTTTATTCTGGCTGGCGCTGGTGTTCCTGGTGCTGTTCGCTATCCGCAGCAAGATCCGTGGCATGCAGCAGCGGGCCCGCGCGCAACAGCAGCAGCGGCCGAATCCGTTTACGCCGCCGGTGCGGCCGCAGGAATTGCCGGATGCCGAACTGATGCTGTGCTGCGCCCATTGCGGCGTGTACTACCCGGCCTCGGAAAACGTGCAGGCCAAGGGCCACGACTACTGCAGCCACGCGCACGCCACGTTGTAAGGGGCGGTCCGCAGGCGCGCGTGCGTTGCTCATCCGTATCGTAACGTCCTCCGGCATCCGTCCGGCGTAGCATCTGCAGCAGGCGGTTCGTCGCCGCCATTGCAGAAAGGCGCGCTCACCATGTCCCGTCCCAGCCCCCGTTCCATCCCGCAGACCGTCGCCGGCATGCCGCCGGCGCCGCAACTGAGCGGCAACTCGCTGCCCATGCAGGCGCTGCGCGCACAGATCGGCCGCATCGCCCGCTGCGGCGCGCCGGTGGCCATCCGCGGCGAATCGGGCACGGGCAAGGAACTGGCGGCGCGCGCCATCCACGCGCAGGGTGCGCGCGCCAGTTTCCCGTTTATCGCCGTCAACTGCGGCGCCATTCCCGAAGCGCTGATGGAAGCGGAATTCTTCGGCTGCCGCCCGGGCGCCTATACGGGCGCGCTGCACGAGCGCCAGGGCTTGTTCCAGGCGGCCCATGGCGGCAGCTTGCTGCTCGACGAAGTCGACGATCTGCCGCTGGCCATGCAGGTGAAACTGTTGCGCGTGCTGCAAGAGCACCGCGTGCGCAAGCTGGGCGGCAGTACTGACGAAGCCGTCGACGTGCGCATCCTGTGCGCCAGCCAGCATGGCCTGACGCGCGGCGTGGCCGCCGGGACGTTTCGCCAGGACCTGTTTTACCGCCTGAATGTGATCGAGCTGGCGCTGCCGCCGCTGCGCGAACGGCGTGGCGATCTGCAGGTATTATGTGAGGTGATCCTCGCGCGCCTGTCGCCGCGCCGGGTCGTGAGCCTGGCGCCGCCGGTGCTGGCGGCCCTGGCCGCATATGCGTTTCCCGGCAATGTGCGCGAACTGGAAAACGTGCTGGAACGGGCGCTGGCCTTTGCCGATGGCGGCGTGATCGCGCTCGATGGGCTGGCCTTGCCCTCCGCGGCGGGCAACGTGCCCTTGCGGGCGGCGCCGGCCATGCCGGCTGTGTCCGAGCGGCAACAGTGTCTGCCCGGCATGGCGGCGTATGGCGTGGCCAAGGTCTTGCCGCTGGACGTGTATTTGCGCCAGGCCGAGCGCGACATGATCATGCTGGCGCTGGTGCAGGCGCGCTACCACCGCGCACGGGCGGCGCGCCAGCTGGGCCTGAGCGTGCGCCAGTTGCGTTACCGTATGCAGAAATTGACGATACAGGAAGCCCTATTTGATGAGCGTATGGACGATAGATGAAGACGGCTGGTGCGACGGCGCGCTGCGCTATGACTCGCCGTACTGCGATGCGCGCCCGGACGGTGCGCAAGTCGATTTGCTGGTGATCCATAACATCAGTTTGCCGGGTGGCCGCTTTGGCGGGCCGCATGTGTCGGACTTGTTTACGGGCCGGGTAGATTATAATGCCGATCCTTCTTTCGCCGACCTGCGTGGCTTGCAGGTGTCGGCGCACTTTTTTGTGCGGCGCGATGGTGCGCTGTTGCAATATGTTTCTGCTGATCAACGTGCATGGCATGCCGGCGCGTCCATCTTCGAAGGACGCCCGCAGTGCAATGGCTATTCCATCGGTATCGAAATGGAAGGCGCGGACGATGTGCCGTTCCAGCGGCGGCAATATCATGTGCTGGCGGCGCTGACGGCGGCGCTGGTGGCGCGCTACGGACTGTCCCAGGTGCGCGGCCACGAGCATATCGCGCCGGGCAGGAAGACGGATCCGGGGCCGTTTTTTGACTGGCATTTCTATCAAGAATGCTGGCTGGAAACCCTGAGCGCACAAGCTGCGTTAGCGCTTACTTCGCGTGGATTGGGCTTCCCAGCCATGCCCTGAAAAGTCAACCGAAATCGTATATGAAAATACAAAAAATTACGCCGACGGATGCCGGAAAACTATTGCATCGCCCTTCGATGGGTACTACAATTAGTGCAGAAGTTGGATGTAAAGACTATATGTAGTGCCATCACAGACGTTTTCAGAATTATTGTCAAAGCTACCCGGATTGCTGATAAAGCACTGGAACTGGCGGTTCATCACCCTTGATCGTGTTTCGCGCCAGCCGGGCAGTGCGGTGTGGCGATATGGATACTGAGCTGTTTTATGCATTATAAATTTACTATTTAGCAACAAATACCTGAAGAAACCCTGACCATCGGGCGTTCTATTCAACAACACACGCGGCAGCAAAACTGCAGGCTGACTTTAGCTGACAACGGGAGCTTCAATGCAATCACCACAAGATATTTCCATCCATCCAACGCCAGTATCGCCAGCGCCAGGCGCGGCCAACAGCGTGGCGAGCACGGGCGCGGCATTGGGCGACTATCGCATCATCCGCCGCAACGGCGCGGTGGTGGCATTTGAGCCTTCGAAGATCGCCATCGCCATGACCAAGGCGTTTTTGGCCGTTAACGGCGGCCAGGGCGCAGCCTCGGCACGCATCCGTGAACTGGTGGAACAACTGACCGACGGCGTGGTCGCTGCGCTGGTGCGCCGCCACCCGGGCGGCGGCACCTTCCATATCGAAGACGTGCAAGATCAGGTGGAACTGTCGCTGATGCGTTCGGGCGAACACGACGTGGCGCGTGCCTACGTGCTGTACCGCGCCAAGCACATGGAAGAGCGCCGCCTGCAGAAGGAAGCGCAAGGCGCCTCCGCGCAAGTTTCCGCACCGCAATTGAACGTGACCGACAACGGCGTGCGCCGCCTGCTGGACATGCAGGAAGTGCGCGACCTGATCAACGCCGCCTGCGCCGGCCTGGAAAAGCACGTCGATGCCGACGCCATCCTGGCTGAAACGGTGAAAAACCTGTACGACGGCGTGCCCGTCGAAGAGCTGCACAAGTCGGCCATCCTGGCAGCGCGCGCGCTGATGGAAAAAGACCCGGCCTACAGCCAGGTCACGGCCCGCATCCTGCTGCACACGGTGCGCAAGGAAGTGTTCGGCAAGGAAGTGCCGCAAGCGGCCGCTGCCGCAGAATACCTGACGTATTTCCCGCAATACATCGCCAAGGGCATCGCCGCCGAGCTGCTGAACCCGGTACTTGCCAGCTTCGACCTGGAACGCCTGGCGAAAGCCATCGTGGCCGACCGCGACTTGCAATTCGGCTACATCGGCCTGCAAACCCTGTATGACCGCTACTTCCTGCACATCCAGGACGTGCGCATCGAAATGCCGCAGGCGTTCTACATGCGCGTGGCCATGGGCCTGGCGCTGAACGAGGCGGACCGCGAAGCGCGCGCCATCGAGTTCTACAGCCTGCTGTCCTCGTTCGACTTCATGAGCTCGACCCCGACCCTGTTCAACTCGGGCACCCTGCGCTCGCAGCTGTCGTCGTGCTACCTGAGCACCGTGTCGGATGACCTGGAAGGCATCTACGACGCCATCAAGGACAATGCGCTGCTGGCCAAGTTCGCCGGCGGCCTGGGTAACGACTGGACGCCAGTGCGCGCCCTGGGCGCCCACATCAAGGGCACCAACGGCAAGTCGCAAGGCGTCGTGCCGTTCCTGAAAGTGGTCAACGACACGGCCGTGGCAGTCAACCAGGGCGGCAAGCGCAAGGGCGCCGTCTGTGCCTACCTGGAAACCTGGCACATGGACATCGAGGAATTCCTCGACCTGCGCAAGAACACGGGCGACGACCGCCGCCGCACGCACGACATGAACACGGCAAACTGGATTCCCGACATGTTCATGAAGCGCGTCATGGAAAAAGGCGAATGGACCCTGTTCTCGCCGTCGGACACGCCAGATTTGCACGACAAGGTCGGCAAGGCTTTTGAACAGGCTTACGTGGGCTATGAAGCCAAGGCCGCCGCTGGCGAAATCCGCGTCTTCAAGAAGATCGCCGCGCTGGATCTGTGGCGCAAGATGCTGTCGATGCTGTTTGAAACGGGCCACCCATGGATCACGTTCAAGGACCCTTGCAACATCCGCAGCCCGCAGTCGCACGTCGGCGTCGTCCACAGCTCGAACCTGTGCACGGAAATCACCCTGAACACCAGCAGCGATGAAATCGCCGTCTGCAACCTCGGTTCCGTGAACATGCCGGCGCACATGAAGGAAGGCAAGCTCGATCACGTCAAGCTGGCCAAGACCGTCCGCACCGCCATGCGCATGCTCGACAACGTCATCGACATCAATTACTACGCCGTCGACAAGGCGCGCAATTCGAACATGCGTCACCGTCCGGTCGGCATGGGCGTGATGGGCTTCCAGGACTGCCTGCACATGATGCGCATTCCGTTCGCCTCGGACGCCGCCGTGTCGTTTGCCGACACCTCGATGGAAGCCGTCTGCTACTACGCCTACCTGGCGTCGACGGAACTGGCCGAAGAGCGCGGCCGCTATGAATCGTATGCCGGTTCGCTGTGGGACCGCGGCATCCTGCCACAGGACTCGGTCAAGCTGCTGGCTGAAGAGCGCGGCGGCTATCTGGAAGTCGATTCCTCGTCGGCCATGGACTGGACACCGGTGCGCGAACGCATCGCCAAGTTCGGCATGCGCAACTCGAACTGCGTGGCGATCGCCCCGACGGCGACGATTTCGAACATCATCGGCGTCTCGGCCTGTATCGAGCCGACGTTCCAGAACCTGTACGTGAAATCGAACCTGTCGGGCGAATTCACCGAGATCAACGGCTACCTGGTGCGCGACCTGAAGGCGCGCGACCTGTGGGATGAAGTCATGATCTCCGACCTGAAGTACTTCGACGGCTCGCTGGTGAAGATCGACCGCATCCCGCAAGACCTGCGCGATATCTACGCCACGGCCTTTGAAGTGTCGCCAAGCTGGCTGGTGGAAGCGGCTTCGCGTCGCCAGAAGTGGATCGACCAGGCCCAGTCGCTGAACATCTACATGGCTGGCGCATCGGGCAAGAAACTGGACGAGACCTACAAGCTGGCATGGCTGCGTGGCCTGAAAACCACCTACTACCTGCGTACCATCGCCGCTACCCACATGGAGAAATCGACCTCCAAGACGGGCGCCCTGAACGCCGTGGCAGTCGATGGCGGCATGTCGGCCAGCGCGCAGAGCGCCCAGGCGGCGGTCGTGGCGGCAGCAGCAATGGCCGTGGCGCCGGTAGTGGCAGCGGCAGCGGACGACGCCGATGGCGAAGCTTGCTACCTGCGTCCGGGTGACGATGGCTTTGAGGAATGCGAAGCCTGCCAGTAAAATTTTAGTTGTCAGCCCGGCACGGTCGGGCTGATTCAATGTTGTCAATGTCCGCATTGTCCGATACAACGGGCCTGTTGCGGATCGCCGGCTCGCCGGCATGGAAAGGAAGAAGAATATGTCGTTGTCATGGGATGATGAAACCACGTCGGCAGCTGCGCCGCGTCCGGCGCAGCAAGCGCCACTGGGTAATACCGAATTGAACCTGCCGGCCGGTGCCGAGCCGTCCGAAGCGAACGCCGAGCAAGTCGCGCGCCGCGTGAATGCCGACGACAAGCGCATCATCAACGGCAAGACGGACGTCAACCAACTGGTGCCGTTCAAGTACAAGTGGGCGTGGGACAAATACCTGGCCGGCTGCGCCAACCACTGGATGCCGCAGGAAGTGAACATGCAGCGCGATATCGAGCTGTGGAAAAACCCGAACGGCCTGACGGACGACGAGCGCCGCCTGGTCAAGCGCAACCTGGGCTTCTTCGTGACGGCCGACTCGCTGGCCGCCAACAACATCGTGCTGGGTACCTACCGCCACATCACGGCGCCGGAATGCCGCCAGTACCTGCTGCGCCAGGCGTTCGAGGAAGCGATCCACACGCACGCCTACCAGTACATCGTCGAATCCCTGGGCCTGGACGAAGGCGAGATCTTCAACGCCTACAACGAAGTCAAGTCGATCCGCGACAAGGATGAATTCCTGATTCCGTTCATCAACACCCTGACCGACCCGGCGTTCGTCACCGGTACGGTGGAAAACGACCAGAAGCTGCTCAAATCCCTGATCGTCTTTGCCTGCCTGATGGAAGGCCTGTTCTTCTACGTCGGCTTCACGCAGATCCTGGCGCTGGGTCGCCAGAACAAGATGATGGGCGCGGCCGAGCAGTACCAGTACATCCTGCGCGACGAATCGATGCACTGCAATTTCGGCATCGACTTGATCAACACGATCAAGATGGAAAACCCGCAGTTGTGGACGGCCGCCTTCCGCGAAGAGATCAAGGACCTGTTCATGAAAGCCGTCGAACTGGAATACGCATATGCGGAAGACACCATGCCGCGCGGCGTGCTGGGTCTGAACGCGCCGATGTTCAAGGGCTACCTGCGCTTCATCGCCAACCGCCGCGCGCAGCAGATCGGCATCGAGCCGCTGTTCGCCCAGGAAGAAAATCCGTTCCCGTGGATGAGCGAAATGATCGACATGAAGAAGGAACGTAACTTCTTCGAAACGCGCGTGACCGAGTACCAAACCGGTGGTGCGCTGAACTGGGAGTAACCCTTTTTCAGTCAACGCCCAAAAGCGCCGTCATCGAGACGGCGCTTTTTTTTCGCCTGCATGGCGGCAGAAAAATGCGTGCCTCATCGCGTCATGCGACGAGGCTTGCGCCAGGATTTTCGGCTGCCGCGAATGGCCGCATCGCGGGCCCCAAAAATCATTTCCGGAGACGCTGGCGGCGGCATTTGCCGCGCGATTGTGCGATAGCACGCGTAACGTGCAAAAAAGCGGGCGAAAACGTGTCGTGCCGGTTGCGCATTGACAAGGTTTTCGTGTACTTTATGAGATTGCAAATGCGAGCGTTAGAATGCGGGGTTTTTTAACCAGCGCGGTAGCGAAAAAACCTCGCAAAACAGGGATACAGATTTACACGGATATGCACAAAACCACACCGTTTTCGTCTGCCGCCGTGCCCGAATTTTTTCAGGCATGGCGGTTTTTTATTTGACGGATGGGTGTTGTGGCGAGCGCGATGCGAGGAGCGAAAAAACGCACGGCATCGAAAACGAATGACCGAATTCAGACTTTGCCACCAGCTGCGAGATAAAGCAGGGTGGCACCGACGATGGCTGAAGTGCTGCAAACGTGAGGAGTTGCAGCAGTTCAGCTGGTGCCGAATTCATTAGCGCAAACGACCGTTTGTGCCGATGAATAATTCGCCTGGCCTATCCCTGTGGTGGGTCGGACGGGTTTAAATCTTGTAGCTTAAATTTCTCATCTCAGATGAAGGAGAGACAAATGGCAACAGCCGCTAAGAAATCAGAAGTAAAGAAACCAGCCGCCAAGGCTGCTCCTGCCGCGAAGAAGCCGGCAGCCGCAGCGAAGACGGTTGCCGCTAAACCAGCTGCCAAAGCCGCAGCGAAACCAGCCGCCAAACCAGTCGCCAAAGCCGCAGCCAAGCCTGCAGCAAAAGTGGCTGCCAAGCCAGTAGCGAAAGCCGCAGCGAAACCAGCGGCCAAGGCAGCAGCAAAACCGGCCGCCAAGCCAGCAGCTAAAGCCGCAGCGAAACCTGCAGCCAAGGCAGCAGCCAAACCTGTCGCGAAAAAAGCCGCAGCCAAACCAGCCGCCAAACCAGCCGCCAAACCGGCCGCCAAGCCAGCAGCAAAAGCCGCAGCAAAACCAGCGGCCAAGGCAGCAGCCAAGCCAGCGGTGAAAAAAGCTGCAGCGAAACCTGCAGCCAAGGCAGCAACCAAGCCAGCAGCGAAAAAAGTCGTCGCCAAGGCAGCAGCCAAGCCGGCCGCCAAAGCAGCAGCGAAACCTGCAGCAAAAGCAGCAGCCAAGCCAGCGGCAAAAGCAGCAGCGAAGCCAGCAGCAAAAGCAGCAGCCAAGCCAGCAGTGAAAAAAGCCGCAGCGAAACCTGCAGCCAAGGCAGCAGCGAAACCGGCCGCCAAGGCGGCAGCCAAGCCAGCAGCGAAAAAAGTCGTCGCCAAGGCAGCAGCCAAGCCGGCCGCCAAAGCCGCAGCCAAGCCAGCGGCCAAAGCAGCAGCCAAGGCAGTAGCGAAGCCAGCAGCAAAAGCTGCAGCCAAGCCAGCGGCCAAGGTGGCAGCGAAGCCAGCAGCGAAAGCGGCAGCCAAACCTGCGGCCAAGGTGGCAGCGAAGCCAGCAGCCAAGGTAGCAGCCAAGCCAGCAGCGAAAGTCGCAGCCAAGCCGGCAGCCAAAGCAGCAGCGAAACCTGCCGCCAAGGTCGCAGCAAAACCTGCAGCCAAGCCAGCAGCCAAGGTAGCAGCGAAGCCAGCAGCAAAAGCTGCCGCCAAGCCGGCAGCGAAAGCCGCAGCGAAACCTGCCGCCAAGCCAGCTGCAGCGCCAGTCGTGGCAGCCGCACCAGCCGCAGCGCCGGCAGCAGCTCCAGCGGCACCAGCCGCCGTGGCAGCCAAGCCAGCAGCCAAGAAGGCCGCGCCTAAAAAGGCCGCACCGAAGAAGGCAGCTCCTGTCGCCAAGCCATCGGCGCCTATCGCACCTGTAGCAAAAACCGTGTTGGCACCGGCTGCAGCCTGGCCATTCCCAACCAGCACCCGCCCATCGTAATTTCTGCGATACGGGTGCCTGGATGAGGCAACACGCCGCTGTGTGACTCAATCACACAGCGGTTTTTTTTTGGAGAATTAGTCGTGCTGATCGTTATCCTTACATTGATCGTTGATACCATCGCCACCTTGCTGGGCGGCGTGTTGCTGCTGCGCTTCTGGATGCAGGCGGTGCGCGTGCGGCCGCCCTCGTCGGTGGCGCAATTCACGTTTCAATTGTCCGACTGGCTGGTGCGCCCCCTGCGCCGTGTGGTGCCGGGCGTGGGCGGGTATGACTGGGCCAGCCTGATCGGCGCCTTCCTGATCGTGCTGCTGGCCAGCTCGGTGCTGTTTATTTCCGGCTATCCCGTCGAGGTGGTACTGCTCAAGTCGCTGCAACGCTTCCTGCAATGGATACTCTACGGTTTCATGGCCTTGCTGATCATCGAAGCCATCTTCAGCTGGGTCAACCCGCATGCGCCGCTGGCGCCGTTCGTACGGGCCCTGAACGAGCCGCTGCTGCGTCCGATCCGCAAGGTCGTGCCGCTGGTCGGCAGCCTGGACCTGTCTTTGCTGGTGGCGTTGATCCTGCTGCAGATTGCGCAAGTGCTGGTGGGGATGATTATTGTATTGAGGTAAAACGAGGAGGTCGGCCTGGCGCTAGCGCACAAGCCGACCGGACTACATATTAATAGCGGTAACCGAACGCCGCTTCGAACTGGTCGGCGATGCTTTCCGGCGTAAATACGTGGTTTTGCGCGCCTTGGGTGGCGATCTTGATGGCGCCCAGCAGGCTGGCCAGGCGGCCGCTGGTTTCCCAGCCCAGGTCGTTGGTGATGCCGAACAGCAAGCCAGCACGGTAGGCGTCGCCGCAACCGGTCGGATCCAGCACTTCCTTGGCGGCCACGACAGGAATGTCGATGCGCTTGCCGTCCGTGTAGATTTCCGACCCTTTTTCGCCACGCGTGACGATCAGCGCTTCCAGGCGGCTGGCGATGTCCGGCAGGGTCAGGCCCGTGCGTTCCATCAACATCTCCATTTCATAGTCGTTGGCCGACACATACGTGGCTTTGTTGATGAAGTCGATCAACTGTTCGCCGTTGAAGCGTGGCAACTGCTGGCCCGGGTCGAACATGAAGGGGATGCCCAGCTCGGCCAGGTCGGCGGCGTGCTTGAGCATGCCCTGGTCGCCATCCGGCGAAATGATGGCCACCTTGGCCGGCCCCGCATTGGCGATCGGGTTTTCATGCGCAAACGACATGGCGCCCGGGTGGAAGGCGTTGATCTGGTTATTGTCCGCGTCGGCCGTAACGAAGCATTGCGCGTTGTAGCTGTCGGCCTTGATCAGGATGTTGGCGGTGGAAATGCCCAGCTTTTGCAGGCGCTCCAGGTAGGCGGCGCTATCTTGCCCCATGACGCCGACGATGCGCGGATCGCCGCCCAGCATTTTCAGGCTGTAGGCGATGTTGCCCGAGCAGCCGCCGAACTCCGTGCGCATGGTTGGCACGAGGAAGGAGACGTTTACCTTGTGCAACTGGTCGGCCAGCAGGGATTCGCCGAAGCGACCGGGGAATTGCATGATGGTGTCGGTGGCAAGCGAGCCGCAGATCAGCGATGTTTTGGTCATGATAGTGTCTGTTAAGGGTAAAAGATGGCGATATGGTAGCCAGACGCCGTGAGCTGGTCTAATGCAAAGTACAGTTTGATGGCTTGTTCCGAACGCGGCGCAAACCCCGTGCTCACGTCGATCATGGCCGGCAGGTAGTCGCGCGGCGCGATTACGCGGCGCAAGACCGGTTTGTCGTTGGCGTCGTTGAGGATCAGTTCGATGCTGGGCCAGGCTTGCACGCTGCGGCCCTGGTTGCGCAGCAGCGAGACGTAGGAAAAGGTTTGGTCCTTCAAAGTTTGCAACTCGCCTTGCTCGATGGACAGCGCCTCGATCTGCGCCGGCAAGTCGACCTGGCAGCCACTGAGCTTGCACAGGGCTACCAGGGTCGGTTTCCACTGGGGAAATTGCGCCGCCAGCGGATTGCGGAAAGTGGTCATCACTTGCAGTAATAATAATAGCAGCAGTACCACCGAGCCGAGGGCCATGGCCACGCGCAAGGCCTTGCCGCTCTGTTCGCGGCGCCGGCCCAAGGTCACAAAGGCCGGCTCGTCGTCGGGCGGCGGCTGGACGGGTTCTTCCTGCTCTTCGGCGGTATCCGGCGTAATCGGGGGGACGGGCAGCGGGTCGGCCAGCGTGGGTTCCCGGCGCGCGGGGCTGGTTGCGGCAGGCGCCGCCGGCAGGGGCTTGTCCAGGTTGACTTTTTCGGCGGCAGGCAATGTCGGGGCCACTGGGGCTGCCGCTGCTTCCAGGTTCGGTTCGCGGCGGCTATCGCGCAAATACGTGGCGAAGGCGGGCGCGTCATCGACCTGGCGGCGCTTGAAGGGCGCCATTGGCTGGGGCAACGGTGGTTCGGGTAGTTCTGCCGGTGTTTCTACTGGTGTTGCTTCAGGTATATCGAGCGGTGCGGCGGCCGGCACGTGGTCCAGCGCCTCGTCGGGCAGGGCCACGTCGAGGTCCAGTTCGATGTGCTCGCCATCGTCTGCATCGTCCTTGAGCTGCGCCGTTTCCGGCAAGATGCCGAACGGGTCGAACGAGGTATCGAAGTCGAGGGAATAAATGGGTTCGTCGTCCGTGGAGGACGGCAGGCTGTTGTCGATCGGGTAACTGGTCGACAGGGGGGCGGCAGTACCGGGGCCGGATGTTAAAAACGGCGATGCCGCCGCTGGATCGACCAGCGCGGCATTGCCGTCAAAGACTTCCCTGCACGTGCCGCAGCGCACGATGCCCCCACGTAACTTCAACTGGTCAGCAGCGACCCGAAATATCGTGTTGCAATGGGGGCATTTGGTGGCGAGGGCCATTGCTGTGCTTATGCACCTTCCGCGCGGGGCGCAGGTGCTTGCGTGCTGCCCAGGCGGCCATGCAGGGCCACCCAGCCGTCTTGCTCGGCCCATACACCCAGCTGGATGAACGGTGCGTAGGCAGCGGCCACTTCTTCCGCCTGGCGTGCCAGCACGCCGGACAGGATCAGGGCGCCGCCGTCGGCAACGCGGCCCGACAGCATCGGTGCCATCAGTTTCAATGGGCTCGACAGGATGTTGGCGACGACGATGTCAAACTTGGCCGTGGCGTGTGCCGAAGTGGCAAACGTGTCCGGCAAGAAATATTCGATCTCGCACTGGTTACGTTCGGCATTGTCGCGCGCCGATTCGATCGCCTGCGGGTCGATATCGACGCCGGCCACCGTTTGCGCGCCGAGTTTCTTGGCCACCATGGCCAGGATGCCGGAACCGCAACCGTAGTCGAGCACGGTCTTGCCAGGAGCAGGGTTAGCTTCCAGCCATTCCATGCACAGGCGCGTGGTCGGGTGGCTGCCCGTGCCGAAAGCCAGGCCCGGGTCCAGTTCCAGGATCAGGCCGTCAGGATCCGGTGCCTCGTGCCAGCTGGGCACGACCCAGATATTCTTGCCGATGTGAATCGGTGCGAATTGCGACTGGGTCAGGCGCACCCAGTCCTGCTCTTCCACGGGGCGCATGGTAAAGACAGGTACGTCCGTCATGCCGACCGCCTGGGCGGCGGCGGCCACGATGGCGGCCTGGTCGGCGTCGACGTCCGTCAGCGCCACCACACGGCTGCGTTCCCACGCCGCTTCCTTCGGTTCCATGCCTGGCTCGCCAAACAAGGGCTGCTCGGCATCCGTGCCTTCATCGGCGTCTTCCACCGAGACCGACAGGGCGCCCGCTTCCATCAACGCGTCGGACATGGCCTCGGCGTTGTCACGGGCGATTTCGATGACGATTTCCGTCCAGCTCATGCGCCCGCCTTGATTTCGGATTTCTTGGCGATGCTGGGGCTGCCGCTATTCAGGTTCTTGCCCAGGTCCGGCATGTCGGCCAGTTTCTGTTCCAGATAGTGAATGTTGGTGCCGCCTTCGATGAAGCGCGCGTCGATCATCAGTTCGCGGTGCAGGGCGATATTCGTGTTGATGCCTTCGACCACCATTTCGGACAGGGCGATCTGCATGCGGCGGATCGCTTGCTCGCGCGTGGCGCCGTAAGCGATCACTTTGCCGATCATCGAGTCGTAGTGCGGCGGCACGTAGTAGCCGGCGTAGGCGTGCGAGTCGACGCGGATGCCGGGGCCGCCCGGTGCATGCCACGAGACGATTTTGCCTGGCGATGGCGTGAACTTGAACGGATCTTCCGCGTTGATACGGCACTCGATGGCGTGGCCCGACAGCAGGACGTCGCGCTGGCGGAAACGCAGTTTTTCGCCGGCGGCGATGCGGATCTGCTCTTGCACGATGTCGATGCCGGTGATCATCTCGGTGACCGGATGTTCCACTTGCACACGGGTATTCATTTCAATGAAATAGAACTCGCCGTTTTCGTACAGGAATTCGAACGTGCCGGCGCCGCGGTAGCCGATCTTGCGGCACGCTTCGGCGCAACGGTCGCCAATTTTCTCGATCAGCTTGCGCGGGATGCCCGGCGCTGGTGCCTCTTCGATCACTTTCTGGTGGCGGCGCTGCATGGAGCAGTCGCGCTCGCCCAGCCAGACTGCGTTCTTGTGTTCGTCGGCGAGGATCTGGATTTCCACGTGGCGCGGATTTTCCAGGTACTTCTCCATATACACTTCAGGATTGCCGAAGGCCGTGCCGGCTTCCGTCTTGGTCATCGCCACGGCGTTGATCAGGGCCGCTTCCGTGTGCACCACGCGCATGCCGCGTCCGCCACCGCCACCGGCGGCCTTAATGATGACCGGGTAGCCGATCTTGCGGGCAATTTGCACGATCGCTTTCGGATCGTCCGGCAACGCGCCTTCCGAGCCGGGGACGCACGGTACGCCAGCCTTGATCATGGTTTGCTTGGCCGACACTTTGTCGCCCATCAAGCGGATCGATTCCGAGCGGGGGCCGATGAAGACGAAGCCCGATTTCTCGACGCGTTCGGCAAAGTCGGCATTTTCCGACAGGAAGCCATAGCCTGGGTGAATCGCTTGCGCATCCGTCACTTCAGCGGCGCTGATGATGGCGGGCATGTTCAGGTAGCTCAGCGACGACTGGGCCGGGCCGATACAAACGGATTCGTCGGCCAGCTTGACGTATTTCGCGTCCTTGTCGGCTTCGGAGTGGACTACAACCGTTTTAATGCCCATTTCGCGGCAGGCGCGCTGAATACGGAGGGCAATTTCACCACGGTTGGCAATCAGGATTTTTTCAAACATGGTAGGTTCGCGTATGTCTGTGAGAGCCGGCGAGCCGGCGAAACAACAAGTGTGAGGGGCTAAAACTGCAAACGGCCGTTGCCGGCCGTGTGGACTGGGTTTTAGCCGATCACAAACAAGGGTTGACCGAATTCGACCGGTTGGCCGTTTTCGACCAGAATCTGGGTCACGACACCGGCTTTATCGGAGTCGATTTCATTCAGGAGCTTCATCGCTTCGATGATGCACAGGGTATCACCTTCCTTGACGGTCGAGCCCACTTCAACATAGGCGGCGCTGCCCGGAGCGGAAGAGCGGTAGAAGGTACCGACCATCGGCGACTTGACCACATAGCCCGTTGGCTCGGCGGCGACCACGACGGCGGCTGCCGCAGCGGGAGCGGCGGCTGGCGCGGCTGGCTGGTATTGGGCTGGCATGCCTTGCGGCTGCATCATGACCATCTGGTTTTGCGGCATGGCCGACGATTTGACGATGCGAACCTTGCTTTCGCCTTCGGTAACTTCCAGCTCTGCGATATCCGATTCGGCGACCAGGTCGATCAAGGTCTTGAGTTTTCGTAGATCCATGTAAAACCCCTAGGAATGTAGTTTGTTTTATGAGTGATGCGGTGATGTCCAAGAACCTATCGCCGCGCTAAATGCGTGCAGATCGCGTAGATTAACGTTTTTTAAGCGCAAAGTCGATGGCAAACCGATATCCATCGATACCCAGGCCGCAGATCGTCCCCTGCGCGATCGCGCTGAGAAATGAGTGATGTCGAAACGTTTCGCGTTGATAAATATTCGAGATATGGACTTCCACGAACGGGATGGCGACCCCGGCCAGCGCATCGCGCAAGGCAACGCTGGTATGGGTCAGGCCGCCCGGATTGATGACGATGGCATCGATCCCTTCCGCTCGCGCGGCATGGATGCGGTCGATCAGCGCGCCTTCATGGTTGCTTTGAAAGCAAACCAAGTCGGCACCGGCCGCCATGGCTTGCGCCATTGCTGCCTGCTCGATATCGGCCAAGGTGCTGGCGCCGTAGACCTCAGGCTCGCGCGTTCCCAGCAAATTCAGGTTGGGACCGTTGAGCAGAAGGAGGTTTTTTGCCATGTATGGAAGACCGTTTTAGCGAAAGTTCCGCATTTTGCCGCCAAAGATACGCATTGGCAAGAGAAAAAAGCACGCTCCGAATTTACAATTTATCCAGATCGGCGCGCAACTGATCAAATTTCAAGCGGCCCAGATAGGTCTTTTTGACTTCGCCATCGGCGCCGATCAGCACCGTAAAGGGCAAACCGCCCGTGGCATTGCCAAAATGACGCGACAGGTCGGTGCCGCTCATGCCGGACACATACACGGGATAGGCGATCTTGACCTTGCTGGCAAAAGTGGCAATATTACTGGCCGAATCGATACCGATGCCGATCACCTGCAGGTTTTTCGCCCCGTAGTGGCCTTGCACTTCGGATAACTCTGGCATTTCTTCCACGCAAGGTGGGCACCACGGCGCCCAGAAATTCACCAGCAGGTTTTTTCCTTTCCATTGCGATAACGCCTGCGTGACGCCCGCCGCGTCCGGCAGGGACAGCGCATACAGTTCGTTGACGGGACCCTTCGCGCCTGGCGCGATGGCGGTCGTCTGCGGTCCCGCTGCTTTCCCCGCTTCTTTCGCTTTTTCCTTGCTCAAACCGACGTAAGCACCCATGCCGCCGAACATCAGCGCCACGATGGCGCAGGCGATCCAATTCTTTTTTGTCATAACTTTATCTATATCAATGTTAGTCGGCAGCCGGCACGCCGTGGGCGAGGCTGGTGGCCAGCAGGCTGCGCAACCCGGCGATGTCGGTGCGCAGCACTTTTCCATCCGCCTTGGCTTTCAGCGCGCCGCGCATGTCGTCGAGTTCATACATGGCCGCGTGCACGCCTTCGTTTTTCCACAAGAAACTGGCTGTCTCGACCGCATCATAACGCGCTCCCTTGAAATGCGGGCTTTCCGACATGTCGAGCACGACATTTTTATTCAACAGGAAGATGTGGATGTCCTTGGCGCTCTCGGCAAACAGCTGCAAATAGATCTCGTCGTGGGGGCCGGCCGTGCCATTGAGCACGGGGCCGCTGAGCAGGGGATGAAATTGTTGCAACGCTTCCATCACCTGCAACGCAATCGTGCGCAGCTGGAACAATCGCGCCGGCTGGCTGTCGGCCAGGAACAGGGCATTGTATTGCCGCACCTGTTCTTCGATCATGTCGTTGTCCGGCAAGATATTGGGACGGTTCGGCGCGTCGCCCAGGACTTGCCGCGCCGCCTTGCGCTTGGCGCTGCCATAGTCGGCGCCATCCTGCGCCACGAGGCGCGCGGCAGCGGCGGCGATTTCCAGGCGCAACTGCGCGCTATCGTCAAATGCATCGTTCGTCATGAGCGAGATGATACTCCGAAGCGGAAAAAGTCATGGCGTCAGGTAAAATCCTGCACTTGCTGTTTTTTATCTCACCGTCTTACTTACTTAAGCGTGCACCTTTCGCACTGATCACATGCATATTCATATTCTCGGCATTTGCGGTACCTTCATGGGCGGCCTGGCTGTCCTGGCCAAGGAAGCCGGCCATAAAGTCACTGGTTGCGATGCCAACGTGTATCCGCCGATGAGCACCCAGCTGGAATCGCAGGGAATCGAACTGATCCAGGGCTTTGATCCGGAACAAACCAAGCTGAACCCGGATTTGTATGTGATTGGCAATGTGGTCTCGCGCGGCAACCCGCTGGTGGAAGAAATTCTCAACCGCAGCCTGCCGTATGTGTCCGGCCCCCAGTGGATCGGCGAACACATCTTGCGCAACAAGTGGGTGCTGGCCGTGGCCGGCACACATGGCAAGACGACAACGTCGGCCATGCTGGCCTGGATACTCGAAGACGCGGGCTACGCGCCGGGCTTCCTGATCGGCGGCGTGCCGATGAACTTTGGCATTTCCGCCCGCCTCAGCGGCAAGATCGACGGCAAAAGCGCCGATTCGGACTTCTTCGTCATCGAAGCCGATGAATACGACACGGCTTTCTTCGACAAGCGCAGCAAGTTCGTGCATTACCACGCGAAGACGGCCATCATGAATAACCTGGAATATGATCACGCCGACATCTTCCCCGATCTGCACGCGATCGAGACGCAATTCCACCATCTGGTACGTACCGTGCCCGGCATCGGCCGCCTCGTGTTCAACGGCGATGAAGCGTCGCTGCAGCGCGTGCTGGCGCGCGGTTGCTGGAGCGAAAAAGAAAGTTTCGGTCAAGATGCTAACTGGCAACTGCAAGAGCAGGCCGATGGCAGCTTCGACGTGTATTTCAATGGCCAGCAGGAAGGCCATGTGGCGTGGGCGCTCACGGGCAAGCATAACCGCAGCAATGCGCTGGCGGCCATCGCCGCCGCGCGCCACGTGGGCGTGCCGATTGCCCAGGCGTGCGCCTCGCTGGCCACGTTCGAGAGCGTCAAGCGCCGCATGGAAGTGCGCGGCGAGGTCAACGGCATTACCGTGTACGACGATTTCGCGCATCACCCGACGGCCATTGCCACCACCGTGGGCGGCTTGCGGCAAAAAATCGGCGCCAGCGCCCGCATCCTGGCCGTGCTGGAACCGCGTTCGAACACCATGAAGCTGGGCGCCATGAAAGATGCGCTGCCCGGCAGCCTGAAGGATGCCGACCTGGTCTTCGGTTTCGGCAGCCATGCCGCGCTAGGCTGGAGCCTGGGCGACGCGCTGGCGCCGCTGGGCCAGATTGCCAGCGCCTATGAAGACATCGATACCTTGGTGGCGGCCGTGGCCGCCAGCGCCCGTCCCGGCGACCAGATCGTCGTCATGAGCAACGGCGGTTTTGGCGGCGTGCACCAGAAATTGCTGGAGGCGCTGGGCCGATGATTCTGTACATGCATGGATTTCGCTCGTCGCCCCTGTCGATGAAGTCGCGCCTGCTGGCCGCGCAGATGCAGGCGCTGGGCCGCGAAGCAGAATGGCTGTGCCCGCAATTGCCGGCCTCGCCCAAGCTGGCCATCGAGCTGGCCTTGTCGCTGGTCAAGGAGGTGGCGCCGGCCGACCTGACGATTATCGGCTCCTCGCTGGGCGGCTATTACGCCACCTGGCTGGCCGAACAGCTCGGTTGCCGCGCCGTGCTGCTCAATCCCGCGATTGTTCCCCTGATTGACCTGGAACAACATGTGGGCGTGACGACCGAATTCCATTCGGACAAACCATTCGAGTTCAAGCGCGAATACATCGATGAGCTGCGTACGTTTGCCGTAGAGAAAATTACGCAGCCGCAACGCTATTTCCTGATTGCCGCCACGGGCGATGAAGTGCTCGACTACCGCGACATGGTGGCGCATTATCAGGGGGCGCAGCAGTGCGTCATCGATGGCAGCGACCATGGCATCAGCGAATTTGCCGCATACCTGGCACCCGTGCTGGCCTTTTGCGGCATCGACGCGGACTCTGCCCGGTGAGGCCGGGTTCGCTGCGCCAGGCGCAATGGCATGCGCACGTGAATGCCGTCAATGCGCCGCCGGCCTTGCGCCACTGGCTGACGGGCGGCGGTTCGCTGACGGCCAAGCTGAAAGCGCATAGCAGCACGTTCCGCGTGCAATGTTTACATCAGGAAACATCGCGCTGTTTGACCGACGAGGCCGCCATCATCGGTTTGCACCGTGCGGGCCGGGTGTGGGAACGCGAAGTGCTGTTGCGTTGTGATAACAAACCGGCCGTGTTTGGCCATACCGTCGTGCCCATGCAGGCAACGGCCACGGACTGGCCCTTGTTTTCCGCGCTGGGCGAGCGTTCGCTGGGCACGACCCTGTTTGGCGACCGCATGGTACGGCGCGGTGAACTGGAATTTGCCCGCTTGCGCGCCGGGCACCCGCTGGTGCAGCGGGCGCAGGCGGCGCTGGCAGGGGAAGGGCAGCGCGTCGATGACAAGTCGCTGTTTTTTGCCCGCCGCTGCTTGTACCAGCGTCACCAGGGGTTGCTGCTGGTAACCGAAGTATTTTTGCCGGCGGTGCTGGAGTTGACGTCCGTCACTCGCACCGTTGCAACCGACACATTAATAAACAAAGCATAACAATGAATCTATTTTTTGAAGAATCCGGCGATTTCAAGGTCGGCACGGTCCTGTCGCAAGCGGGTGAAGCGTACCAGGTCGAAATGGCCAGCGGCAAGCGCACCAAGGTCAAGGTCAAGGATGTGCTGCTGCAGTATGAAAAACCGTCCCCGGCCGAGTTGCTCGAGCAAGCCAAGACTGTTGCTGCCGAGATCGACCTTGATTTCCTGTGGGAAGTGGCGGGCGAAGACGAGTTCGGCTTTGCCGAGCTGGGCGCCGAGTATTTCGGTCACGCACCATTGCCGCCGGAAGCTGCTGGCTTGATCCTGGCCCTGCATTCGGCGCCCGTGTATTTCTACAAGAAGGGCCGTGGCCGCTACAAGGCGGCGCCGGAAGCGTCCCTGAAGGCGGCCCTGGCCGGCATCGAAAAGAAAAAACAGCAGGCGCTGGTGCAAGCCGCGTATGTGGAAGAGCTGAAACAGAACCGCTTGCCTGCCTCGATGCAGCCGATGGTGCTGCAACTGCTGTTCAAGCCGGACAAGAACACCATCGAATACAAGGCACTGGAAGCGGCGTGCACGGAATTGCACACGACGCCGCCGCGCCTGATGCTGGCCGTCGGTGGTATTGCTTCGCCGAAAGACTTGCACTTGTCGAAATTCCTCTTCGAGAATTTCCCGAAAGGCGCCGGCTTCCCGAGCGTGCCCGTGCCATCCGTGACGGCCAAGCTGCCGCTGGCCGACGTGGCCGCCTTCTCGATCGACGACGTGACCACGACCGAGATCGACGATGCCTTCTCCGTGCAACCGTTGCCGGATGGCACGGTCAAGGTCGGTATCCACATCGCCGCGCCGGGCCTGGGCATCCGCCCGGAAGACGTGATCGACAAGATGGCGCGCCAGCGCATGTCGACCGTCTACATGCCGGGCGACAAGATCACCATGCTGCCGGATGAAATCGTGAATGCTTTCACGCTCGCGGAAGGCACGACGTGCCCGGCCCTGTCGCTGTACGCCACGCTGGACCCGAAAGCGGACTGGGCAGTTGTCAGCACGCACACGCGCGCGGAACTGGTGCCGATCGCCAGCAATTTGCGCCATAACCAGCTTGACGACTTGGTCAACGAAGAAACCCTGGCCAGCGGTGAAGGCGAGTATCCGCACAAGGCCGATTTTGCCGTGCTGTGGCAATGGGCGCAGCAGCTGGAACAGGGCCGCATGAAAAAGCGCGAAGCGTTCGGCTTGAAGCCGGAACAGAATAACCGCGTCGATTTCAATTTCTATGTGGAAAATGACATCGTCACCGTGGCACGCCGCAAGCGTGGCGCACCGCTGGACAAGATCGTTGCCGAATTGATGATTTTTGCCAACAGTACCTGGGGCAAGATGCTGCACGACCATGGCGTGCCCGGCATCTACCGCAGCCAGGGCGGCGGCAGCGGCAATAGCTGGGCGGCAAAGATGCAGGTGCGCATGGTCACCCATGCGGCGCCGCACCAGGGCCTGGGCGTGGATCAGTACGCGTGGAGCACCTCGCCCTTGCGCCGCTACACGGACCTGGTGAACCAGTGGCAAATCATCGCCTGCGCCGAGCATGGCGTGACGGCCCCGCTGGTCGCCCCGTTCAAGCCGCGCGACGCGAATTTGTTCGCCATCGTCTCGGCCTTCGACGCTGCGTATGCCGCGTATGGCGATTTCCAGTCGAACATGGAACGCTACTGGTGCTTGCGTTGGCTGCACCAGGAAAACGCGCGTCAGGTCGATGCCGTCGTCTTGAAGGATGAAATCCTGCGCCTGGTCGACATTCCGCTGGTCATCAAGCTGCCGGGCATGCCATCGGTGGCGCGCGGCGCCCAGGTGAAACTGGACTTGCTGCGCTGGGATGAAGTCGACCTGAGCATCGAAGCGCGCCTGCTGGAAATCGCCGCCGTGCCGGACGCGGCGGCCGACGACGCCGAGCTCGACTACGAGGAAGATGCGGGCGACGAAGGCGCCGACGAGGGCGATGTGGCGCCGGAAGCCTCGCCGGAAGCGGCCAACCAGGTCAGCGATGCCGAGGCGGAAGTGGCGGAACTGGCCAGCGAAGACGTGGTCAGTGAACCCGGGGTCAAGTAAGGCGTCCGTCAGGCCATCAGGCGGTGCTGAAAACTGTTGCCGGCACCGCCCTTTGACGTAGAATTCAGCCATCTTGTATCTTGTGCTTGTTGCGAACTGGGTTGCGCGTGAAGTCTTTCCGAGAGAATCGTTTCCTGATGATAGCCGTGGCGGTCTCGCTGCTGGCGCACGGCGCCTTGCTGGCGATGCATTTTGTCGCCCCGGCGCCGCAGCGGGCCGTGGCTACCGATCCCGGCCTGGAAGTGATCCTGGTCAATGCCAAGCATGCGAACAAGCCGCTGAAGGCCGAGGCACTGGCGCAAGCCAACCTCGACGGTGGCGGACAGGCCGACAAGGGGCGCGCCAAGTCGCCCTTGCCCGACATGCGCAAGGTGGAAGAGGGCGACAGCGTCAAGGCCAGCGCCAGGCGCATTGCCGAACTGGAACAAAAACAGCAGGAATTGCTGACGCAGGCGGCCAAGCCGACGCCTTACAGCGCCGCGCCCGTCACGGAAAAGGACAAGCCCAATCCCCTGGCCAGCGGCTCGGACTTGATGGAAAGCAGCAAGGCCATCGCGCGCATGGCGGCCGAGATCAGCCAGACCGTGGAAGACCAGAATAAACGTCCGCGCAAGACTTTTATTACGCCCAGCACGCAGGAAGTCGGCTATGCCATGTATTACAAGACCCTGCAAAAGCGCATCGAGGAAATCGGCACCCTGAATTTCCCGCAAAAGAATGGCCGCAAGATGTATGGCGAACTGGTCGTCTACATCCCCATCTTCCAGGACGGCACGATTTACCAGAAGGAAGGCGGCGCCCGCGTGGAAAAAAGCTCGGGCAACCCGGCGCTCGATGCGGCGGCCCTGGCCATCGTGCGCCGCGCGGCGCCGTATGGTCGTTTTCCACCGAATATGTTGTCGAGTGACAAGGATGACCTGTGGGTCGTCATCACCCGCTTCAAATTTACGCGCGAAGAAAAAATGGAAGCTAACCTGACTGGCGGCAGCAATTGAGCAAGCAAAACATTCATCCCGATCAATATTGTGTCTTCGGCAATCCTGTCGCCCATAGCAAGTCCCCTTTGATCCACGCCGCGTTTGCCTTGCAGACAGGGCAGGCCATGGTCTACGACCGCCGGCTGGCGCCGCTCGACGGTTTTGTGCTGGCGGCCCGTACGTTTGCCGCCGAGGGCGGCAAGGGTGCGAACGTGACGGTGCCCTTTAAACTGGACGCGTGCGCGCTGGCCACCGAGCTGACGCCGCGTGCGCAAGCGGCCGGCGCCGTCAATACCCTGCGTTTCGATAATGAAACCATTCTTGGCGACAATACCGATGGCGCGGGCCTGGTGGCGGACATCGTGCGCAACGCGGGCGTGAGCGTCGCGGGCAAGCGCATCCTGCTGCTGGGCGCCGGCGGCGCGGCGCGCGGCGTCGTGCTGCCCTTGCTGGAGCATGGGCCGCAGGAAATGTTCATTGCCAACCGCACCGTGGCTACGGCCGAGGCGCTGGTGGCGCAGTTTGCCGATGCGCTGGCGCACCCCGGGCAGCTGCGCGCCGGCAGCTTCGCGCAGCCCGATGGCCAGTTCGATATCGTCATCAATGCCACCTCGGCCAGCCTGGCGGGCGACTTGCCGCCCGTGCCGCCGGGTATTTTCGGCAGCCACACCCTGGCGCTGGACATGATGTACGGCGCCCAGCCCACCGTCTTCATGGACTTTGCCGCCCAGCATGGCGCGCAGGTGCGCGACGGCCTGGGCATGCTGGTGGAACAGGCGGCCGAAGCGTTTTACGTGTGGCGCGGCGTGCGGCCGCAGACGCAGGATTTGCTGGCGCAATTGCGCAGTGCCCTGTGAGCGCCGGCAAGAAGGGCGCGCGCAAGGGCGGCAGCGGCAGCCGCTACGGCTGGATCAAGTGGCTGTTCATCCTGCCCGTGCTGGCGTTTATCGTCGTGCAACTGTATTTCTTCCTGCAAATCTGGTGGTGGGTCGACCATAACCCGTCCAGCACGGCTTTCATGCGCGAACAGTTGTCTGTCTTGCAGGACAAGAATCCCAACGCCACCATCCAGCAGACGTGGGTGCCGTACAACCGCATTTCGAACAATTTGAAACGGGCTATCATCGCCTCGGAAGACGCGAATTTTTCCGAGCACGAAGGCGTGGACTGGGAAGCCTTGCAAAAGGCATATGAAAAAAACAGCAAGAAGCAGAAGGTCGTGGCGGGCGGCTCCACCATCACGCAGCAGCTGGCGAAGAATCTGTTCCTGTCCGGCTCGCGCAGCTATGTGCGCAAGGGCCAGGAATTGATCATCACGTACATGCTGGAAAGCCTGATGGAGAAGCAGCGCATTTTCGAGATTTATTTGAATGTGGTGGAGTTTGGCACGGGCATCTTTGGCGCCGAAGCGGCCGGACGCCACTATTACCGGGTCAGCGCGGCGGGCCTGAGCGCCGGACAGGCGGCAAAACTGGCCGTGATGCTGCCAAATCCCCGCTATTATGACCGTCACCGCGATACGGGCTACCTGAACCGGCGTACCAGTGTCATCCTGCGCCGCATGGGGGCGGCGGAATTGCCTTGAGGATAGTGGAATTTCTTTGCATAAAATCAAGGCTGCCTGATTGGCATTATTGCGGCGCAGCATCTTAATCGGCCCGGTTGGTGCAACGCCGCACTTTTTCCGTGAAAAAGCGGTGCCGGGGGTGGTCGTGAAAAGGCCTTTGCGGGTACACTTGCGCTGTTTTCATTTTTGGCGCCAGCGCCAGCACATCACGATAACCCAACATCCGGCTGAGAGCGCGCATGATCAATGTCTTTGTATTACAGAATGGCCGGCTCAACCAGGTGCCGATCGACAGCCGCGCAGACCTCGAAAATGCCGAACCGGTGTGGGTCGACCTGACCGACCCCACCGATGATGAACGGGCCTGGGTCAAGGCCATCTACAACGTCACCTTGCCGGGCGAAGACGAAGTCAAGGATATTGAAGCGTCGGCCCGCTATTACGAAGCGGAAAACGGCGACTTGCATCTGCGCACGGACTTCCTGCGCGAAGAGGACGACGGCCCCTCGCGCGTCATCACGGTAGCCTTCATTCTTGCCCGCAAGATCCTGTTTTCCATGCATACGGACGACTTGCCCGTGTTCCGCCTGGTGCGCATGCGCGCCCGTTCGCGGCCAGGCTCGATTGCCGACTACATGGACGTGCTGCTCGACCTGTACGCCACCGATGCCGAATACTCGGCCGACGTGCTCGAAGGCATCTACCAGAATCTGGAAGAAGTCAGCACGCGCGTGCTGCAAAAGGAATTTACCGATGCGCACGCGGCCGAAGCGCTGAATGCAATTGCCCACGAGGAAGATTTGAATGGCCGCATCCGCCGCAACATGATGGATACGCGTCGCGCCGTGAGTTTCCTGATGCGCGGCCGCTTGCTCAACTCCGAGCAGTTCGAGGAAGCGCGGCAGATTTTGCGCGACATCGAATCGCTGGACGGTCACACGTCTTTCTTGTTTGATAAGATCAACTTCCTGATGGATGCCACCGTCGGTTTCATCAACATCAACCAGAACAAGATCATCAAGATATTCTCGGTGGCCAGCGTGGCCTTCCTGCCGCCTACCCTGATCGCCAGCGTGTACGGCATGAACTTCAAGCTGATGCCGGAACTGGAATGGTCGTTCGGCTATCCGTGGGCCTGGGGCCTGATGGTCACCAGCGCCATCGCCCCCTTCCTGTACTTCCGCCACCGCGGCTGGCTGAAATAAGTCCTTGTCGCCGGGACGCGTCCGCGCCCCGGCGCTACCACCGGATCTTGTCCGGATTTCAATGCGAGCGCAGCAATTTCAAAAATCAGCGATAATCACTGGTATTGCGTGGTATTGAATTGGTATTTGCGCGTAGCCGCTTGCCTGACGCCCGATTCTTTCCCCGTTGGCTGCCTTTGGCAGAAAAGTATCGTCATTCAGACGTTTTCTGCGTGGTAGCGTCCGCCCGTTCCACCTATGATCGTTGCGATGCCAGCCTTGGCCGGGCTAGCCGCCGCATTTCCCGTCACTGTTGCCTTCTGGAGAGTCCATGCCTGATACCGCCACCATCCCAACGCGCTTTACCCACCTGATCAGCGACTGCGACGGCGTGCTGGTCGACAGCGAGGCCGTGGCCCTGCAAGCGCTGCTGGAATTGCTGGGGCCGCGCCTGCCCAACCTGCCCGAGGGCGTCACCCTGCAGGGCTTGATCGAGCCGCGCCTGGGCCAGCGCCTGGTGCCGCTGATGCAGGATATCTACAAGGAGCTGGGCTTGCCGCAATTGCCGGCCGACGAGATCATGGCCATCGGCAACGCCGTCGATGTGGCCTGCGATGCGCAGTTGCGCGCCGTGCCCGGCGTGGCGCAGGCGCTGGCCGCCATTCCCCTGCCCAAGGCCGTGGCCTCGAACAGCGTCAGCGCACGCGTGCTGTCGTCGCTCGAGCGGACTAGCATGGCGCCGCTGTTCGACAAGCGCGTCTTTACGCCGGACCTGGTGGGCCATGCCAAGCCGCATCCGGGCCTGTACCTGGCAGCGGCGGCTGCTTTCGGCGTGCCGCCGGGCCAGTGCCTGGTGCTGGAAGACAGCGTCACGGGCGTGACGGCCGCCGTGGCGGCGGGCATGACGGTATTGGGATTCATTGGCGGCGGGCATATCGCCGCCGGCCAGGAAGCGCGCCTGAAGGCGGCTGGCGCGCATGTCGTGTTCAGCGACATGGCCAGCCTGCCGGCGCTGGTGGCCGCGGTGATGGATACCGCGGCGGTGTAACTTTACGCGAGCTTGGCAAACACCTTGCGTGCGGCAGCGATGGTGGCGTCGATGACGGCATCGTCGTGCTGCGCCGAGACGAAGCCCGCCTCGAAGGCGGCTGGCGCGAAGTACACGCCTTCGTCCAGCATGGCGTGGAAGAAGGCGTTGAACTTGCTGCGGTCGCCCGCCATCATTTCCGCGTAGCTGGTCGGTGGGGTGGCGCTGAAATAAATGCCGAACATGCCGCCGATATAGTCGGCGCAGAAGACCACGCCCGCTTCCTTGGCGGCGGCCGTCAGGCCTTCGGCCAGGCGCTTGGCCGTGGCGCCCAGCTGCTCGTAGAAGCCAGGCTGCTGGATCAGTTTCAAGGTGGCCATGCCGGCCGCCACGGCGACCGGGTTGCCGGACAAGGTACCGGCCTGGTAGACGGCGCCCAGCGGCGCCATATGGTGCATCAGCGCCGCGCTGCCGCCGAAAGCCGCCACCGGCATGCCGCCGCCGATCACCTTGCCCAGCGCCGTGAGGTCGGGCTGGATGCCGTACAGCGCCTGCGCGCCGCCCAGGGCCACGCGTAAGCCGCACATGACTTCATCGAAAATGAGCAGGGCGCCGTGCTGCGTGCACAGTTCGCGCATCGCCTGCAGGAATGCCGGGGTGGCTTTCACCAGGTTCATGTTGCCGGCCACCGGTTCGACGATGACGCAGGCGATTTCCGCGCCGAAGCTGTCGAAGGCGTCTTTCAGCTGTTCCACGTTGTTATAGTCGAGCACCAGCGTGTGTTTCACGAAATCTTCAGGCACGCCAGCCGACGTCGGGTTGCCGAAGGTGAGCAGGCCGCTGCCCGCCTTTACCAGCAGCGAATCGGCGTGGCCGTGGTAGCAGCCTTCGAACTTGACGATCTTGTCGCGCCCCGTGGCGCCGCGCGCCAGGCGCAGGGCGCTCATGGTCGCTTCCGTGCCCGACGACACCAGGCGTACCTGCTCGATCGACGGCACCAGGCGCGTGATTTCCTCGGCCATCAGCACTTCGCCTTCCGTCGGCGCGCCGAACGACAGGCCCAGCGCGGCCGCATCCTGCACCGCTTTCACTACTTCCGGGTGGGCGTGGCCGACGATGGCAGGGCCCCAGGAGCCGATGTAGTCGATATAGCGCTTGCCATCCGCGTCCCAGAAGTACGGGCCTTCGGCGCGCGTGATGAAGCGCGGCGTGCCGCCCACGGAGCGGAAGGCGCGCACGGGCGAATTGACGCCGCCTGGCGTGGTTTTTTGTGCGCGGGTAAACAGGATGTCGTTCTGTGAAGTCGTCGTCATGATAATCGTGCCTTGAAAGTGGATCGTTGTCTGTGTCGTCTGGTCTGTGTCTATTGGTCGCCGCGCGGGCGCTGCTGCCGGAACAGCCGGTTCGGCACCAGCTTGCCCATGCCGTGGCGCTGCGCGTGGGCCAGTGCGCCGGTGGTGAATTCCTGCGCCGCCACGACCACCTGCGGCACATCGTCTTCGTTTTCCGCCAGGGCCAGCAGGGCGGTGGCTGCGGCCGACAGGGTGCTGCCGGCGCCGTTGAAGATGCCGGGCAGGTGCTGCCATTCGTCGTGGCGCACCACGCCGTCCTCGCCGAACAGGGTATTGGCGCGCAGCTTGCCTTCGGCCGTGCCGGATTTGCTGGCGTCGGCCGGCATGCCGGTGACGAGCACGTATTCGCAGCCCAGGGCCACCAGATAGTCGACGTCGTTTTGCAGGGTGTCGTCCGGATCGGCGTCGCGCCAGGTCTCGGCCAGGCGTTCCAGTTCCACCGGCGAGAGCACCAGCAGGGTCGTTTGCGGGATCAGCAACTGGCGCACGGCCGTGAGGATGTCTTCGTCGTCCATGCCCTGTTCCGGCAGCGCCGAAATGAAGGGATCGAGGATCAGCGGCACGTTCGGATAGTCGGAGACGATTTCTGCGATGGCCGTGACGTTTTCCACGCTGCCCAGCGCGCCGATCTTGATGGCGGCCACGGACATGTCTTCCAGCAGCACGCGCGCCTGGTCGGAAACCCAGTCAGGATCGACCGCCTGCACGTCTTCCACGCGCGCCGTATCGCTGATCAGCAGGCCCGTGGTGACGGACAGGCCATGGCAGCCGAAGGCTGAAAACGTGGCCAGGTCGGCCTGGATGCCGATCGCGCCGACCGGATCGGACACGCCGAAGCTTAATATGAGGGGAGAAGTTTGGTTTTGCACGGCGGGTAGATTAAGATACCTAATTCAGCATTTTACTTGATTGAAGGGTGGCAGAACGTGAGTAGCAACGAAACAACGCAGCAATTCCAAACGTGGATGTGTCTTATTTGCGGCTGGGTTTATGATGAAGCGGCTGGTCTGCCTGACGAAGACATCGCTCCGGGCACGCGTTGGGCCGATGTTCCGATGAACTGGACCTGCCCTGAATGCGGTGCGCGCAAGGATGATTTCGAGATGGTGGCGCTGTAATTGATCGCAGTCCATGGGATGCCGCTGCCGCAAGCAGGTATCGCGGCAGGCTGTGCTATGGTATGAAAGATTGTCGAATAATCACATGACGCGTCCCTTTTTGCCCGAGGCGCCGGCCGATGCCGCGTGCACCGGCACCACGATACTCGTCATCGACGACAGCGCGACGATACGCAGCGCGGCCGCGAAGATCCTGGGCGAGGCCGGTTATCGTGTGGTGGTGGCGGAAAACGGCTTCGAGGCCCTGGCCAAGATCGCCGACTGCCGGCCGGCGCTGATCGTGTGCGACATTGTGATGCCGCGCCTGGACGGCTACCGCACCTGCGCGCTGATCAAGGCCAGCGCGGCGCATCACGCCACGCCGGTGCTGATGCTGTCGTCGAAGGAGGGGCTGTTCGACCGCGCGCGCGGCGCCATGGCAGGCGCCAGCGCCTGCCTGGCCAAGCCGCTGGCGCGCGAGGCGCTGCTGGAGGCCGTGCGGCTGCACCTGGCCGGGCATTTTGAGTAAGTGGTTTTATTGATTGACAACGCAGCAAGGAAGCAGATGGCCATACACACAATTCTGATCGTCGACGACTCGCCGACAGAACGCTATTACCTGAGCGAGATCCTGGTGCGTGCCGGCTACGCCGTCCTCACGGCGCAGGACGGCGCCGACGCGCTGGCGCAACTCAAGCAGGCCAGGCCCGACCTGATCCTGATGGACGTGGTGATGCCCGGTGCGAATGGCTTCCAGATCACGCGCGCCATCGCGCGCGATCCCGAACTGCAGGACGTGCCGGTGATTATCTGCTCCAGCAAGAGCCAGGAAACGGACCGCATCTGGGGCTTGCGCCAGGGCGCGCGCGATTACCTGGTCAAGCCGGTGGTCGAGGCCGAGTTGCTGGCCAAGATCGCCGCGATTTCCTGAGCGTGCAGACGATGCCAGGTCACGGCGTATCCACCGCGGCTTACCCGTCCGCCGCCATGCCATCTTTCGAGACGGGGGCGCGGCAGGGGCGCTTGCGCCAGTATCAGCTGCAATTGATCGAGCGGATACAGGCCGCGCGCAGCGGCGCGCTGGCGGCGCGCAAGGAACTGGGTGTGATGCTCGGTGGCCGGCCGTGCCTGCTCGACCTGACGCAGCTCGGCGAAATCGTCATTGCCGCCGGTGTACAGATCCAGGGCGTGCCGCTGGCGCAGGACTGGTATCTGGGCCTGGCGGCCATGCGCGGGCGTCTGACGGGGGTCGTCGACCTGGCCCGCTACATGGGCGAAGCGGCTTGCGCGCCCGGCAATCACTGCCGCATCATCACCTTTTCTCCCCGCCTGGGCCTCAATTGCGCATTGCTGGTCGAACGCGTGCTGGGTTTGCGCCAGTTGCGCGCGATGCGGCCCGTGCAGGGTGCGGCGCAGGGCGTGCTCCCATCGTGGGCCGCGCAGGCGCTGCGCGACAGCGAAGGGCAGCAGTGGCTGCGCCTGGACCTGGCGCAGCTGGCGCAGTCGGCACGCTTCCTCGATGCCGGCTTTGACGGCCTCCCTGACCACAAGGATATTTGCTGATGGGTGCCCATTCCCCGATCCTGGCGGCCGGCTTGCCCGAAGCGCAGCACGCTCCGGAAGCGCCGGCATCGACGGCCGACCTGCCGCTGCGCCTGCGCGACGCGCTGGGACGGCGCAAGTCGCTGGCCAGCGCGCCTGCCGGGGACTGGAAGCTGCCGCTGATCGGCCATTTTCCGCTGCAAAAGCAGCTGAGCATCCTGTCGACGGTGATGGCCCTGAGCCTGGCCGCCAGCCTGCTGTTCGTCGGGCTGAACACGCGCAGCGGCAATATCGCCTCGGCGCAGACGCAGCTGGCCAGCGATGCGCTGATGCATTCGCAGCGCATCGGCAAGGCTGCGCCGAACGCTGTGCAAGGCAATCCGGAAGCCTTCCGCCAGCTCGAGGAAAGCCGCAATGAACTGAATCAGGATTTCCGCCTGATGCTGCGCGGCGGTACGTATCACGGGCGCGATATCGGCGAGTCGCGTTCCGCCCTGTTGGCTGCGGTGGCCGACGCGCGCAAGAAGTGGGCCAGCAGCGACCGCGCGGCCAGCACCATCTTGCGCCTGAAACTGGAACTGGGCGAATTCGACAAGACCTTGCAGCAATTGAATGCGCTGTCGCCGGCGCTGCTGGCGCAGACCGAGGAAATCGCCGCGCTCAAGGTGCAGCGTGGCGGCAATGCGCGCGACCTGGCCGTCATCGGTCGCCTGATGATGTTGAGCCAGCGCATGAGCCGCAGCGCCAGCGAGTTCCTGTCGTCGGGCAGCATCAGCTCGGAAACAGCGTTCTCGCTGGGACGCGACACGACGTATTTCCGCACCGCCGTCGAAGGCCTGCTCAATGGCAGCGTGTCGCTGCAATTGGCGCCTACGCGCGACGCTGAACTGCGCGACCGGCTGGTGGCGCTGAAAGCCAGTTTCGACACTTACCAGAAGCTGGTCTCGTCGATACTCGACCGGCTCGATAAATTCAGCTCGGCGAAAAGCGCCGAACAGCTGATTTTCAACGAGAACGAAGACCTGCGCCAGCGTTTGACCCTGCTGCAGCAGATGTACCACGTGAACCAGGAAACCCTGGGCGTCGCCTTCTGGATGATGGTCGGCGGCGTGTTACTAACCCTGATCGCGGCGGCCGGCATCGGCCGCGTGCTGCTGCAAGATTCCGTCAACCGCACGCGCGACGCCGAGCGGCGGCGCCAGGAAGCGGAAATCCAGCGCCTGCTGTCGCAGGAAAAGGAAGAGCAGGCCAAGGCCAAGAATGAGCAAAACCAGGCGGCCATCCTGCGCCTGATGAACGAATTGCAGAAGGTCGCCGACGGCGACCTGACGGTGCAGGCGACCGTCTCGGAAGACATCACGGGCGCCATCGCCGATTCCGTCAATTACACGGTCGAGGAATTGCGCGGCCTGGTGGGGCGGGTGACGGCAACGGCCGAACAGGTCAATCGCGCCTCGACGCAGGCGCAAAGCATCTCCAGCAAGCTGTTGATCGCGTCGCAGCAGCAGTCGCGCGAAATCCAGGGCGTCAGCGCCACCGTGGTCAAGATGGCCAATGCGATTACCGACGTGTCGAAATCGGCCAGTGTCTCGGCTGATGTGGCGCGCCAGTCGGTGGCTGCGGCGCAGCAGGGTTCGACGGCGGTGGAAAACGCCATCAAGGGCATGCATGAAATCCGCGAGCAGATCCAGGATACGTCCAAGCGCATCAAGCGCCTGGGCGAATCCTCGCAGGAAATCGGCGAAATCACCGAGCTCATTTCCGACATCACCGAACAGACCAACGTGCTGGCGCTGAATGCCGCCATCCAGGCGGCCTCGGCCGGCGAGGCGGGGCGCGGCTTTTCCGTCGTCGCCGAGGAAGTGCAGCGCCTGGCCGAACGCTCGGCCGCCGCCGCCAAGCAGATCGGCGCGCTGGTGCGCACCATCCAGGCCGATACCCAGGATGCGACGCGGGCGATGGAAACGTCCACGCAGGGCGTGGTCGAGGGCGCGCGCCTGTCCGACGCGGCCGGCGCAGCCTTGAACGATATCAGCCAGGTGTCGAAACACCTGGCTGAACTAATCCAGGGCATCTCGTTCGCCACCGGCACGCAGGCCGGTTCGGCCAGCGGCGTGGCCTTGAATATCCAGCATATCCTGAGCGTGACGGAGCAGACCCAGGATGGCACGCAGCAAACGGCGCAGTCGATCCATAAACTGTCGATGCTGGCGCAGGAACTGAAAAATTCGGTGTCGCGCTTCCGCGTCGCCGCCTGAACGCCGCGCCAGTCCAGGCGATTTCCTTACCGAGGCATGCATGAGCACACCTGATAGTCCACTGCAGTCCAAGCCGTTCGACAGCGAACCTTTGTCGTGGGTGATGGTGGAAATCCGCGAAGCGCTGGGCCGCTCGAAAACAGCTTTGTTCGAGGCGGGTGGCCGCGAGCGCGAGGAACGCGCCACGGCCCTGCAGCATGCGCGCTCGCATCTGCACCAGGCGCACGGCGCACTGGTGATGGTCGACGTGGCCGGCGCCAGCCTGCTGACGGACGGCGCGGAGCAGGCGCTTTCGCGCTTTCGCGACGGCAGCCTCGAATACACCCTGGACCATGCGCAAGTCGTCGCCGAACTGTATCAGGCCCTGACCGAATATCTGGAAGACCTGGTGGCCGGCACGCCGCCGCAGCCGACGCGCTTGTTCCCCTACTACCGAGACCTGCAAACCATGCTGGGCGCCGAGCGCAGTCACCCGGCCGACCTGTTCTTTCCGCCGGCGTCGGTGCTGGAAGGGCATGCCATCGCGCTGGCGGACGCACCCCCGGTAGCCGATTATCCGGCCTGGCGCGGGCGCTTCGAAAAGTCCCTGCTGCCGTTCCTGAAGGCGCAGGATGACGCGGCGCGGCGCCAGCATGCGAGCGACTTGCACGCCACCTTGACGCTGGTGGCCGATGCGCAGCAGGAAGCGCCAGCGCGCACCTTCTGGTTCGCCATGCAGGCGTTTGCCGGATTGGCGGCCAGCGGCGAGGGCATGGGTACGCTCAACGTCAAACAGTTGTTCGGCCTGATCAATCTGCAGTTGCGCCGCCTGGCGCAGGGCACGGCCAGCCTGCCCGAAGCGATGCTGCGCGACGCTCTGTTCTTCATTGCCGCCGCCACCGAGCCCACGCCGGAGGCGCGCCAGCTGCGTGCCGCCTTCGCTCTGGACGGGCAGGTGCCCGCCGATCTGGAAACGCGGCGCTACGGTCAGGTCGACCAGGAGGCCCTGCAAGGCGCCCGCACGGCACTGGCGCAGGCGCGTGCCAGCTGGAGCCGCCTGGCGCAAGCCGACCTCGATCCCGCCCTGGGCACGGATTTTGACGCATCCCTGCAACAGGTGGCCGCGCATGCGGAGTCCCTGAAGCAGCCGGCCCTGGCCAGCCTGTTGCGCGAATGCGCGGCCGTGGCGCGGCAAGCCGTGGCCAGCGGACGCAGTGCGGCCCTGGAAAATGAAATCGGCATGGCGCTGCTGTTTGCCGACACGGGCCTGGAGCAGGTGCGCCGCCTGCCCGACGATTTCGCCGGCAATGCGGAAACCATCGCCGCGCGCCTGCAGGCGCTGCTGGCTGGCGAAGCGCCGCCGCCCGTCACGGCGGGCGAGCTGTCGCGCCAGATCGAACAGGGGCAGACGGTGGCCGCGCTGGCCGAGGAAATGAAGACGGGCCTGCGCCAGGTGGAAAAGGTGCTCAATGCGTATTACGCGGATGCAGCGGGGGCGAAGGCGGGGGCACTCGATGGCGTCGCGCCCGTGCTGGAGCAGTTGCAGCAGCAGTTGGCCGGGCTGGAACAGGAAGAGGCGCGCGCCGCCGTGCTGCAGGTCGATGCGGCCGTGCGGCAGCTGGCCGATGGCGACGCCAAGGCGGAGGCGAAAGCCGAGGCGCTCGACGAGATCGCGCAAAATGTCAGCGCGCTGGGATTTTTTGTCGACATGCTGGGCCGTAACGCGCAGGCGGCCAGCGGGCGTTTCCATTTCGACGCCGCCGCCGGCGCCTTCCGCGCCCTGCCATTTGAAAAAGTCGCCGCCGCCGGCACCGTGCCCGTACCCTTGCTCGACCAGGCCCTGGCGCCCGCCGCGCCTGCCGGCATGGATGCCGTGCCGGCAGTGACCGATGTCGATGCGGAGATGCTCGACATCTTCATCGCCGAAGCGCGCGAAGTGCTGGCCTTTGTCGACACCACGCTGGCCCTGCCGCGCGAGCAAGCCGCCAGCGGCGACCACCTGGCCATGCTGCGCCGCTCGTTCCACACCCTGAAGGGCAGCAGCCGCATGATCGGCCTGGCGCAGTTTGCCGAAGCGGCCGGCGCCATCGAGCGCGTCATGAATACCTGGCTGGCCGAAGCGCGACCCGTCAGCGACGATCTGTTTACCCTGCTGAATTACGGCTGGTACCAGCTCAGCGAATGGGTGGCGGAACTGGAAGGCGGGGCAGGGCGAGAGCGCGAGGCCGGCATGCTGCTGGCAGCGGCAGAGCGCGTGCGCGAAGGCGGTCCGTTCGAATTGCGCAAGCCGCGCCCGGCCGCGCCCGTGGCCGGCAATGGCAATGTGATCGGCCTTCCCCTGGCCACGGCGCCCGCGCTCCACGAAGCGCCGGACGATCACCTCAAGCACGTGGGCGAACTGCGCATCAGCCTTCCCTTGTACAACGTCTACCTGGCCGAGACGGATGAATTACTGCGCGTGCTCACGCGCGACTTCGGCGAATGGCGTCATGAGCAGCGCGCCGTCAGCGCGGAAGCGCTGCAAGCCGTGCATACCCTGGCGGGGACGTCGGGCACGGTCGGCTTCCAGTCCCTGCGCGACCTGGCGCACGCGCTCGAGACGGTGATCGAAACGGTGGTGCCGCCGCTGGCCGGCCTGCGCGCCGAACAGCACGACGTGCTGGAGCAGGCCACGCAGCGCATCGGGCAAATGCTGCAGGCGTTTGCGCTGGGCGATCTGGCGCCAACGCAGCCGGACATGATCGAAGCGCTCAACACCCTGTGGCGCGCCCTGACGGCGGCGCCTGGCGAGAGCAAGGAAGAGCGGCTCGACGCCATGTTTGCGGCCGCTTACGCCAGCATCGTCGGCGCACCGGCCCAGCCTGCCGAGTCGCTACCCGACGCGCTGGCCGACGCATTGGCCGAGATTCCTGTACCCCAGCTCGAGACCCTGTTCGAGGCGACGTATGCGAGCATCGTCGCTGACGCACTGCAGCCGGCTGCTGCTGAAGTACCTCTGCCAGCGCCGTTGCAGGACAGCGGCGCCAGCGACGACCTGTTCGACGCCGGTTTCGAGCACGCGCCGCCATTGGAGCACGCGGCGCCGGAAGCGCCGGCGCCCGCCATCATGCCAGCCGATGCGGCCGCGCTGCTGGCGGCCAGCGCCGGCATCAGCGATGAACTTGACCTCGATTTATTGTCCGTCTTCCTGGAAGAGGGCGCCGACCTGCTGCCGCAGATCGGCGAGGCGCTGCGCAGCTGGCAGCAGCAGGCGCACGATAGCGGCCAGGCACAGATGCTGTTGCGCACCCTGCATACGGTCAAGGGCAGCGCGCGCATGGCCGGCGCCATGCGCCTGGGCCAGCATGCGCATGAAATCGAGACGCATATCGAAAACATGCTGCATGCGGGCACCGCCACGCCGCAGGCTTTCGAGGAATTGCTGGCCCATTACGACCATGCGTTGCACCTGTTCGAGCAGTTGCAGCAGCCCTTGCTGCCCTTGCCGGGCATGGAAGACACGCCGGCCGCCGAACCGAAGGCAGCCCTGGTGCGCGTGCGTGCCGATATTCTCGACCGGCTGGTGAACCAGGCGGGCGAAGTGTCGATCACGCGCTCGAAGATGGAGAATGAAGTGGGCGTGCTGGGCGCCTCGCTGTCCGAGTTTTCCGACAACCTGGCGCGCTTGCGGCGCCAGCTGCGCGAAGTGGAAATGCAGGCCGAATCGCAGATTGCCTCGCGCATGGCCGTCGGCAGCGAGCGCGATTTCGATCCGCTTGAATTCGACCGCTTTACGCGCTTGCAGGAACTCACGCGCATGATGGCCGAAAGCGTCAACGACGTGGCCTCCTTCCATGAAAACCTCAGCCACAGCGTCGATGCGGTGACGGACGACCTGGTGCTGCAGGCGCGGCTGACGCGCGAGCTGCAGCGCGACCTGATGCAGATCCGCATGGTGCCGTTTGCCAGCATCGCCGAACGCCTGTTCCGCGTGGCGCGGCAAAGCGCCAAGGAAGTCGACAAGCGCGTCAATCTCGACATCCGCGGCGGTGGCGTGGAAATCGACCGCAGCGTGCTCGAACGCATGGCTGCTCCGTTCGAACACCTGCTGCGTAACGCCATCGTGCACGGCATCGAGCCGCGCGACGCGCGCCTGGTTGCGGGCAAGAGCGAAACGGGCGAGCTGCTGGTGCAGGTCAGCCAGCAGGGCAACGAAGTGGCGATCGCCTTTTCCGACGATGGCGCGGGGCTGGACCTGGAGCGCATCCGCGCCAAGGCGCACGGCGCCGGCCTGCTGGCGACGGACGCGCCATTGACCGACGCGCAGGCGGCCGAGCTGATTTTCACACCGGGTTTTTCCACCGCCGACAGCCTGACGGAATTGGCCGGACGCGGTTTTGGCATGGACATCGTGCGCTCCGAAGCGCTGGCGCTGGGCGGGCGCGTGGAAACGCTGACGCAGGCGGGCCTCGGCATGCGCTTCACTATCCACCTGCCGCTGACCCTGGCCGTCACCCAGGTGGTGCTGCTGGCGGCGAACGGCAAGACGTATGCCTTGCCATCGGTGCTGGTGGAGCAGGTGCTGCACCTGAAGGGCGAGCAGCTGGAGCAGGTGCGGGCGGCCGGGAGCGTCGAGTCGCACGGGCAGTCGCTGGCGCTGCACCACCTGTCGGCCATGCTGGGCGAGACGCCGGCGGCGCAGGCCACGCAGCGCTATGCGCCCGTGCTGTTGCTGAGGAATGGCAATGACAGGCTGGCCTTGCAGGTCGATGACGTGCTGGGTAACCGCGAAGTCGTGGTCAAGCACGTGGGCCCGCAACTGGCGCGCATGCCGGGCATTGCCGGTGCCACGGTGCTGGGCACGGGCGACATCGTGCTGATCCTGAACCCCGTGGCGCTGGCGCAGCACCTCGAGCACCATCCGGAACTGCTGTCGCAATATGCGCTGGCCAGCCGCGAGCAGCATGCCGTTTCCAGCGCGCTGGCCGCGCCGGTTGTGCGCGTGATGGTGGTCGACGATTCGCTGACGGTGCGCCGCGTGATGCAGCGCCTGTTCGAGCGCGAAGGCTACCAGGTGCTGCTGGCCAAGGATGGCGTCGATGCGCTGGAGCAGTTGCATGCGCTGGAGCCGGCTGCCATGCCGGCCCTGCTGCTGGTCGACGTGGAGATGCCGCGCATGGACGGTTTTGACTTGACGCGCAATGTGCGCAGCGACGACAAGACGCGCGCCATCCCCGTCATCATGATCACTTCGCGCAGCGCCGACAAACACCGCGCGCATGCGTTCGAGCTGGGCGTGAATGCGTATTTCGGCAAGCCGTTCCAGGAAGAGGAATTGCTGGCGGAAGTGGGGCGCTTGTTGACCGAGTCTTGACCTACGCCACCACCTTTACCACGGCATAGCGCTCCAGGGTCTCCTTGCGCGCCTCGTCGTGCTGCACCAGCGGTTCCGGATAGTCGCGCCCCAGCACGATGTTTTTTTGCTCGAGTAGCATGCGCGGCACCAGCCAGGGTGCGTGGATTTCCTTGTCGCCCAGCGCCTTCAGCTGCGGCAGATAGCGGCGGATGAAGCGCCCGCTGGCATCGAATTTTTCCGATTGCGTGATCGGATTGAAGATGCGGAAGTAGGGCTGGGCGTCGCAGCCGGACGACGAAGCCCATTGCCAGCCGCCGTTGTTCGACGCCAGGTCGAAGTCATTGAGGTGCAGCGCGAAATACGCTTCGCCGCGGCGCCAGTCGATACCCAGGTCCTTGATCAAGAAGCAGGCCGTGACCATGCGCAGGCGGTTGTGCATGTAGCCCGTCTGGTTCAGCTGCGCCATCGCCGCGTCCACCAGCGGATAGCCGGTGCGCCCTTCGCACCAGGCGGCAAAGGCGGCGTCGGCTTCGGGACCCGTTTCCCAGGCGATGGCGTCGTAGGCCGGCTTGAAGGCGCCGCCTTTCACGTGCGGGTTCTGGTACAAAATCATGGCGTAGAAATCGCGCCAGATCAGTTCGGCCAGCCACACGGGCGCGCCATCGCCGCCACCGCCCCGGTCCATCAGGTCGACCACGGTGCGCACCAGGTAGCGCAGCGACACGGTGCCGAAGCGCAGATGCATGGACAGGTAGGACGGTCCCTTCAGCGCGGGAAAATCGCGCGCCACGTCATAGCGGGCCACGCGCGGCAGGAAATCCTCGAACAGCGTGCTGGCGCCCGACATACCGGTGGGAATGGCCAGCTCGGCCAGGTTGCTCGGTTCGAAACCCAGCTCGCCCAAGGTGGGCAGGGGCACCGGTGTGCCGGCGCGCGGCGGCGCCAGGCTGGCCGCATGCGGCTCGATAGCGAACGGCGCCAGGCAGCCGGGTTCCGCGCGCATTTTCTTCAGCCAGGCATTCCTGTACGGCGTGTAGACGGTATACGGCTTGGCCGAGAGCGTCAGCACTTCGTCCTTTTCAAAGATCACCTGGTCCTTGAAACTGAACCACAGGCGCGTGTCGCGCGTGAGCGCGGCGGCCACCGTGGCGTCGCGCGCGATGGCTTGCGGTTCGTAGTCGTGGTTGGCAAAGACGGCGTCGGCGTTCAATTCGGCGGCCAGGCGCGGGATGGCCTCGGCCGCGTCCGCGTGCAGCACGATCAGGTCGCCGCCCAGCTGGCGCAGTTCGCCAGCCAGCTCGGCCAGGCTGGCATGGATGAAGTCGACCCGCCGGTCGCGGCGCGGCAGGGCCGCCAGGATGGCGGTGTCGTATACGAAGACGCAATGCACGGCCTGGCTCTGGCGCAGGGCGTGATGCAGTGCAGCATGATCAAACGCGCGCAGATCGCGCCGGAACCACACCAGGGAAGTCTTGATTGTCATTATTTCGCGTGTTCAGGGTCAAAGATAGGCCATTTTTTGCCGCCAACGGGGCTTTATCGCCGCTCGGGTCGCGCCTTTGGCGTCGCTGCGGCGGCAATTCAGTGTAAACTACCGGGTATGTTCGTGGTGCTTTATGTGCGACAGCGATTTTGCAATCAATTTTACAATTGGCATTGAAATGCGCCTGCAGGCAAAGCGAATTGACCATTAATTTATAACATAACAAGAATAGCGCCTGGCAACACGGCTCTCGCCGCCCAACATTCGCGGCAGGAGGTGCCAGGCGTACGATAGCGGGGTAAGCGAGACTTGCCAGCAAGCCCACAGAGAGAGCATCGCGTATGAAAAAGAGTAAAATCGACCAGACTCTACCAGGACATCGTTTGATGCAGGGTGTGGGAGAGCCGGCTGCGACCGGTTCTTCCACCCTGAATCTGGCCAACCATTTCCTCATTGCGATGCCGGCCATGCAAGATCCGATCTTCGGCGGCACGGTCGTGTACGTGTGTGAACATAATGAAAACGGCGTGCTGGGCGTCGTCATCAACAAGCCCACCGACATGACCATGGAAGTGTTGTTCGACCGTATCGACCTGAAACTGGCGGCCGGCAGCGACACGCCCATCATCAACGAACCGATCATGTTCGGCGGTCCGGTGCAGGACGACCGCGGTTTCGTGCTGCATACGCCGGGCGCGCGCTATTCCTCGTCGCTGACGGTGACCGATGAAGTGGCGTTTACCACCTCGATCGACGTGCTCGAAGCCGTCGCCAAGGGCGATGGCCCCGAGCGCATGCTGGTCTCGATCGGCTACTCGGGCTGGAGTCCGGGCCAGCTGGAAGACGAGATCGGCCGCAACGGCTGGCTGACGGTGGGCGCCTCGGCCGACATCCTGTTCGATTTCCCCATCGAGCAGCGCTACGTGGCGGCCATCAAGTTGCTCGGTATCGATCCGCTCATGCTCGCCAGCGAGGCTGGCCACGCATGAGCGGTGACGCCATCGACACCATCCTCGCCTTCGATTTCGGCCTGAAACGCATCGGCGTGGCCATCGGCAATACCATGATTTGCCAGGCCAAGCCGCTCAGCGTGATCACGGCCACGGCGAATGAGCCGAAGTTTGCCGCCATCGATAGCCTGATCAAGGAGTGGGGCGCGAGCCGCATCGTAGTGGGCTTGCCCAGCCATCCCGATGGCACGGAACACGAAATGAGCGCGCGCTGCCGCCGTTTCGCCAACCAGGTGCATGGCCGCTTCAACCTGCCGGTGGAACTGGTCGACGAGCGTTATTCATCGGCCGTCATCGCCGCCAAGCGCGGTGAAGTCATCGATGACCGCGCCGCCGCCGTCATCCTGCAACAGTATTTCGACGCGAATTATTAATCTGACCTTTGACCCATTCCTGAATGATCAAGAACCCTATGCCGCATCCTACGAATCCTTCCCAACTCGACGCCGAGGCCCTGTACGCGGTCTTGCTGCAACAGGTGCAGAGCGGCCTGGCGGGCATCCCCAACGTGGCCATCGTCGGCATCCATTCGGGCGGCGCCTGGCTGGCTGAACGCCTGGCGCGCGACCTGAACCTGCTCGACCGCCTGGGCGTGCTCGATGTATCGTTCTACCGCGACGACTTTGCCCAGAAGGGCCTGCATGCCGACGTCAAGCCGACGCAAATCAGCTTTGACGTGGCCGGCGCCACCATCCTGCTGGTCGACGATGTGCTGTACACGGGCCGCACCACGCGCGCGGCCATCAACGAATTGTTCGACTATGGCCGCCCGGCCAAGATCATGCTGGCCGCCCTGGTCGACCGCGGCGAACGCCAGTTGCCGGTGGCCGCCGATTTCGTGGCCGCCTTCACTGCCGTGCCGCCGGGCCAGGCCCTGGTCCTGAAGCAAGCCGACGATGGAAAATTCACGCTCACCTTAGATACCCACCATGCTTAATCCGCAACTGAATAAACACGGCGAACTGCAACATCTGCTGACGATTGAAGGCTTGCCGAAGTCTATCGTCAACCACATCCTCGATACCGCTTCCTCATTCGTCGGCATTTCCGACCGCGATGTGAAAAAGGTGCCGCTGATGCGCGGCAAGAGCGTTTTCAACCTGTTCTTTGAAAACTCCACGCGCACCCGCACCACCTTCGAGATCGCGTCAAAAAGGCTGTCGGCCGACGTCATCAACCTGAACATCCAGGCGTCGTCGGCCAGCAAGGGCGAGTCCCTGCTCGACACCATCGACAACCTGTCGGCCATGCATGCCGACATGTTTGTCGTACGCCACGCGCAGTCGGGCGCGCCTTACCTGATCGCCAAGCACCTGATCGACACGAAGCAGCCGCACGTCCACGTGGTCAACGCGGGCGACGGACGCCATGCGCACCCGACCCAGGGCTTGCTCGACATGTATACGATCCGCCACTACAAGAAGGATTTCACCAACCTGACGGTGGCCATCGTGGGCGATATCCTGCATAGCCGCGTGGCCCGTTCCGACATCCACGCGCTGACCACCCTGGGCGTGCCGGAAGTGCGCGCCATTGGCCCGCACACCCTGCTGCCGGGCGGCCTGGAACAGATGGGCGTACGCACCTTCACCAACATGGATGAAGGCCTCAAAGGCGTGGACGTGATCATCATGCTGCGCCTGCAGAATGAACGCATGAGCGGCGCGCTGCTGCCGTCGGCGCAGGAATATTTCAAGAGCTATGGCTTGACGCCCGAGCGCCTGGCGCTGGCGAAACCGGACGCCATCGTCATGCATCCGGGCCCGATGAACCGCGGCGTGGAGATCGATTCGGCCGTGGCCGACGGTCCGCAGGCGGTGATCCTGCCGCAGGTGACGTTCGGTATCGCCGTGCGCATGGCGGTGATGAGTATTTTGGCTGGTAATCAGGGCTGATAGCCCAAGGACGAGTAAGCGAGCATGACGACACTACATATCAAGAATGGCCACCTGATCGACCCTGCCAACGGCATCGATGGCTTGCAAGACCTGTTTATCGCCGACGGCAAGGTGCTGGCCGTGGGCAGTGCCCCGGCCGGTTTCACCGCCGACACCACCTTTGACGCGGCCGGCCTGGTGGTCTCCCCCGGCCTGGTCGACCTGTCCGCGCGCCTGCGCGAGCCGGGCTACGAATACAAGGCAACGCTGGAATCGGAATTGCAGGCAGCCCTTCAGGGCGGCGTCACGAGCCTGGTCTGCCCGCCCGACACCGATCCCGTGCTCGACGAGCCGGGTCTGGTGGAAATGCTGAAATACCGCGCCAAGACGCAGAACAAGGCGCACGTGCATCCGCTGGGCGCACTGACCATGGGCTTGAAGGGCAAGTCGCTGACGGAAATGGCCGAATTGACGGAAGCGGGCTGCATCGGCTTTGCGCAGGCGGAAGAGCCGATCGAAGACACCACCGTGCTGCTGCGCGCGATGCAGTACGCGAACACCTTCGGCTACACGGTCTGGCTGCGTCCGCAAGACCCGCACATCGGCCGCGGCGGCATCGCCCACAGCGGTCCGCTGGCATCGCGCCTGGGCCTGTCCGGCGTGCCCGTGATGTCCGAAACCATCGCGCTGCACACGATTTTCGAGCTGATGCGCGCCAGCCGCGCGCGCGTGCACCTGTGCCGCATTTCGTCGGCGGCGGGCCTGGAACTGATCCGCGCCGCCAAGGCCGAAGGCTTGCCCGTCACCTGCGACGTGGGCGTGCACCATGTGCACCTGACGGACGCCGATATCGGTTTCTTCGACCCGAACGCGAGGGTCACGCCGCCGTTCCGCAGCCAGCGCGACCGCGATGCGATCCGCGCCGGCCTGCTCGACGGTACGGTCGACGCCATGTGCTCGGACCATACGCCCGTCGACGACGATGAAAAACTGTTGCCGTTCGGCGAAGCGTCGCCCGGCGCCACGGGCCTGGAACTGCTGCTGTCACTGGCCCTGAAATGGGCCGACGACTATGCGCTGGCGCAGCCGCAGGCGGGCGCCCGTCCGCTGGCGCGCGCCGTGGCCAAGGTCACGGCCGACGCGGCCCGTGTCGCCGGCATCCCGGCCGGCAGTCTGGCCGTGGGCGAAGCGGCCGACATCTGCGTCTTCGATCCCGCCGCGCGCTGGACCGTGTCGTCGGCGTCGCTGGCCAGCCAGGGCAAGCACACGCCTTTCCTCGGCTATGAGCTGAGCGGCATCGTCAAGGCGACCATCGTCGCCGGACAGGTGGCGTTTCAGCGTTAAAAAATCAGATCCGTGGACCGGGGCACGCTGCCCCGGCATCCCTTGTCTGCTCCCGGATTTCGGTTCTGGTTTATTTGTTGGTGTGATTTGAAACTTCTGCTTACCTACCGCCTCGCGCGCATCGCCATTCACCTGAGCTGCGGCATGGCCAAGAGCGCCGTGCTCTTTCCCTGGCTGGACCTGGAGGGGCGGAACCGGCGCATCCGCCGCTGGTCGACGCAGCTGCTAGACATCTGCGGCGTGCACGTGGCGCAGCCGGCGGACAGCGTGCCGGCGCTCGACCATGCGATGGTGGTGGCGAACCACGTGTCGTGGCTCGATATCTTCGTCATCAATGCCGTGCACCCTTGCCGTTTCGTTGCCAAGGCGGAAATCCGCGCCTGGCCCATTCTGGGCTGGCTGGCGGGACGCGCCGGCACCATCTTCATTTCGCGCGGCAGCAAGCGCGATTTGCGCCTGATCTTCCAGGGCCTGGTGGATAAATTGACGGCGGGCGAGCGCATCGCGTTCTTCCCCGAAGGCACCACCGCCGCGCAGGGACAGATTTTGCCGTTTCACGCCAACCTGTTCGAGGCGGCCATTGACGCGCAAGTGCCGGTGCAGCCGTTCGCGCTCGTGTATGTGGATGACAAGGGGGCCTTGCACCACGCCGTCGACTTCATCGGCGAGATGAGCTTTGCGCAAAGCATGGTGGCGATCCTGAGCGGCCCGCGCATCACGGCGCGCCTGACCTGTCTGGCGCCGGTGGCGACGCTCGATGCGCACCGGCGCGAACTGGCGACGGCAACGCAGGCGGCGGTGGCCGCTGCGCTGCCGCTGGAGCAGGCGGCTTAACCCTTCACGTGCAGCCAGCGTGCATGCGCGGCGCGGGCCAGGTAGTCGAGGATGAAGCCGAGTATGCCGATCAGCACGATGGCGGCCATCAGCTCCGAATACGCGAGGCGGTCACGCGTGTCGAGGATGAAGTAACCGAGACCCGCCGAGACGCCCAGCATTTCCGCCGGCACCAGCACGATCCAGATGATGCCGATGGCCAGGCGCACGCCCGTCAGGATATCGGCCGTGATGCCAGGCAAAATCACCTTGAAGACGATTTCGCTGCGCGTGGCCGACAGGCTGCGCGCCAGCAGCAGCCAGTTCGGATCGAGCCGCGCCACGCCGGCCGCCGTATTGAGCAAAATCGGCCAGACGGCCGCAAACGCCAGCAGGAAGTACACGGGCGCGTCGCCGACGCCGAGCACCATCACGGCGATCGGCATCCACGACAACGGCGAAATCATGCGCAGCAACTGGAACAGCGGCATGGCCGCGCCGGAAAAGCTCTTCGACATGGCCACCAGCACGCCCAGCGGCACGCCGATGACGATCGCCAGTCCCAGGCCCACGGCCACCCGTTGCAGGCTCAATACCACGTGCAGCCAGATATCCGAACCGCCCACCATCTCCTGGAAGGCCAGCGCCGTGGGCAAGGGCGCGAAGGCGGTGGCGATGGGCGTGGATTTCTCTAGCGCCGTCACGCCCATGGACCACAGCAGCAAGGCACAGGCCAGCCCCACCAGGGGCAGGCCGAACTTCGTGAACAACTTGCTCGCCATCGTCAGACCGCCACGGTTTCGCTGCGCAGCAGGTTGGCCGGCAAGCCGAAGGCGGCTGGGCCGCCGACTGCCGTGATGGCTTTGCGCACGAAGCGGTCATCGACCAGGTCGCGCGCGGCGAACTTCGGATCGAGGTTGGCCAGGAAGCGCGTATCGCCTTCGACCTTGGTACGGCCGATGGCGCGCACCAGTTCTTCCGTGTACGAGGCAAACGGATATGGCTGGAAGTCGATGCGGCGCTGCTGCCAGTTCTTGTGCACGATCAGGCCCTGCTTTTCATAGCCGGCGTAATCGGTGGTGGCCAGCACCTTGGTCAGCACCTGCAGCGGATGCGGCGTGTAGCGGTGCTCGCCCACGTTCGACAGCAGCTTGGCCGTGTCGACCTGGTTCGAGCGCGTCCACAACTGCGCCTTGACGATGGCGTTGGTGACCTTCTGCGCCCATTCGGGGCGCGTGTTGATGTCGCGCTCGGACAGGAAGGTGACGCAGCATGCATGGTTTTTCCACACGTCGCCCGAGAAGCGCAGGATCTTGCCGATGCCGGCGTTTTCCGCCGCCGCGTTGAACGGTTCGGCCACGATGTAGCCGGCGATGGACTTGCTGGCCAGGGCCGAGACCATTTCGGCCGGCGCCAGCACGATCAGGTTGACTTCATTCGGCTTGATGGCGGCATTGCGCGCCCGCGTGACCGGGGTCAGGCCGTTGGAGGACAGGATTTGCTGCAGCAGGATGTTGTGGATCGAGTACCAGAACGGGATGGCGACCGTGCGCCCGCCCAGGTCGGAGACCTTGTTGATCTCGTTGGCCACCGTCAGCGCGGAACCGTTGACGTGGTTCCAGGCGACGACTTTCGCGGGGAACTTGGCGCCGTAGCGCACCCACAGGGTGGCCGGCGACAGCAGGTGGATGACGTTGACCTGGCCGGCGACGAAGGCTTCGATGATCTGCGCCCAGCTGCGGAACAAGCGAGGTGTTTCCACCTGCAGGCCTTCCGCTTCAAACAGCTTGCGGGCGTGGGCGACGAGCAGCGGGGTGGCGTCGGTAATCGGCAGGTAGCCGATTTTCACGGGCTGGTCGTCGCCTTTCGGGCCTTGCTGGGCCATGGCGTCACCGGCGAACAGCAGGGGAGAAGCCACGCTGGCCGTGGCCAGGGCCGACATGCGCAGGAAGTCGCGCCGCGTCAGGCCGCAGTCGCAATCGGACGAGGCGCAGATATGCAGGGGTTTGTTTTGATCTTCGAATGTCATGGGAAAGTTCCGGTCGATTAATTGGGAGCGAGGGCGGGCGTTTGATCCTGCTTTTGCAGCGCTTGCAGGGCGTCGAGGATGTCCATCTTGAGGGCGATCACGTCTGCGCTGTGGCCGATGCGGGGCTGAGCGATGGCGACGGGCCATTCGCGCACGATGTTGCCCGGCTTGCCGCCCATCAGCAGAATGCGGTCCGCCACGAGGATCGCTTCATCGATATCGTGCGTGACGAGCAGCACGGCAGTGTGCCAGCGGTGCACCACGTCGACCAGCAGCGACTGCATCTCGGCGCGCGTGATGGCGTCGAGCGCGGAAAACGGTTCATCGGCGAACAGCAGTTCCGGTTCGCGCGCCAGCGCACGGGCCAGCGCCACGCGTTGCGCCATGCCGCCCGAGAGGGCGGATGGATACAGCTTTTCGCGTCCCTTCAATCCCACCGCCTCGATGGCTTGCGCCACGCGCGCCTGGTGCGCTTCGCACGTCAGTTGCGGCTGGTGCTTGAAGTCCAGGCCGAAGCCGGCGTTGCCCGTGACGTTCAGCCAGGGCAGCAGGCTGGCTTGCTGGAAGACGAGGGCGCTGCGCGGGTCCGGTTCGCGCATGGGGGCATCGAGGAATTGAATCTCGCCCGTGGACGGCGGCTGCAAGCCGGCCAGCACGCGCAGCAAGCTCGATTTGCCGCAGCCGCTGCCGCCCAGCAGGCAGACGATTTCGCGCTTGCGCACACCCAGCGAGACGTGCTGGAACACGGGGGCAGAGCCCGGATAGGCATAGCTCAGGTCCTGCGCCTGCAAGGCCCAATCAGTAACGCTCATGCCGGGGCTCCCGCCGCCTTGGCCGCCTGCTGGCTGTCGAACAACTGCAAGGCTGCTTGCAGCTGCGTCAGGCTGGGAGTGACGATGGGGATGAACGACGATTCGCGCCAGCGGCGGGCAAAGCCCTGCTGCTCGGCGTTCAGGTAGGCGCGCCCGCCCATGGCTTGCAGTTCCAGCATCAGCGCCTGCTGCAGCACGTCGGCCAGCTGTATGCGCAGGCGGAACATGGCCGGCGCCTGCGTCTTGAAGCGGCCATCGTGCACGCCTGCCAGCAAGGTGGCGACGGTGGCTTCCAGGGTCGCTCGCAGTGCTTCGATGCGCGGCGTAAGCTGGTTGCGCGAGCCGGCGGAAATTTGCGCCGCCTTGGCCAGGCTGGCGCGCGCCAGGCCGATCGACAGGCCGCACTGCATGCCGAGGAACGATGGGCGCACCTGCGGCAGCCAGGCCGGCGCGTTGTCGCTGATGATGTCCGCGGCGGGAATGTGCACCTGTGCCAGCTTGACGGAAGCCGTATTGCTGCCGCGCAGGGCGATCAGGTCCAGGTCGTCGCTGCGCTGTACGCCTGCCGTGCCGCTGTCGAAGGCGACGATGACAGGGGGCGCGCCATCGTTCGGCGCCACGGCGGCCGCCGCGACAAAGCCCGCCTTGCGCAAGTTCGTCACCCAGGCCAGGCCGCCGTCGACCAGCAAGCCGTCTTCCTGGCGCGCGCCCGTGATTTGCAGTTGTTCGATGCCGGACAAGAATTTCATGGCGTTCGACAGGCCGCTGGCGCCGGCCTGCGTGCCTGCCAGCAGGCCAGGCAAGCGGCGTTCGGCCAGGGCGCGGTTCTCGCTTTGCAGCAGGAATTCGATGAAGCAGCGCTGGCCCCAGAAGACAAAGGCCGCCGTCACCGATTGCTCGGCAACTTTGGCGATGGCGTCGATGGCGTCGCGTACGTCGCCGCCCGCGCCGCCGTGTTCCTGCGGCACGCCGATGGCCAGCAACTGGTCGCCAGCGAGGGCTGGCAAAATGGTTTCAGCCAGGTCCGACGATTGGTCCAATTGGTCGGCATGCGTGTGCAGCCAGTGATTGAGGTGGCCCATGTCAGACGGCGCCAGGCAGGTAGGGCGTCAATTGCGGATTGACGGGCGTGCCGGCCAGGCTGTTGGAGAAATTACACAGCGTCGCCAGGCTGATGCCCAGCACCACTTCCAGCGCCTGCTGTTCGTTGTAGCCGGCCGCCAGGAAGGTTTGATATTCGGCGTCGCTGACGGCGCCGCGCGTGGCGATGACGGCCGTGGCGAAGGCGGCGACGGCGTCGAGCTTTGTATCGCCCGTCGGCTGGCCATGCTGCAGCGCGCGCACGGTATCGGGCGTCTGGCCCGCTTTTTTCAGCGAGATGGCGCTATGGCCGGCGATGCAGAAATCGCAGCCGTGGATGCGCGCGGCCGTGATTTGCACCACTTCGCGTTCCATTAACGTCAGGCTGGCGCGCGCATTGATGCCGGAGACGGTCAGATAGGTTTCCAGGGCCAGCGGGGCATTGGCCAGCACGCCGATCAGGTTGGGCAGGAAGCCATTGTTGGCGATGGCCTTTTCCACGAAGGGGCGGCTATCGGCCGGGGCGGTATCGAGAGTGTGCAGCGTCAGACGGGACATGGGGTACCTTGCTAAGTTGGTAAGTCACTCATGCATTATATCGGCCATGCCGTGCAGGTAACAGACGTCAGCGTCGTCCTTTTGTGCTCGTTCGTCTGCGATTGTGCGATCCTTGATTTCAGCTGGCCAGTTGGCGCTGGCGCTGGTCGCGCCGGTAGGCGCCTGGCTGTTCGCCCGTGACCCGCTTGAAGGCGCGCGTAAAGGCGGCGTGCGAGCGGTAGCCCACCAGTTCGGCCGCGCGTTCGACGGAGACGCCATCGTGCAGGCGCCGCGCGGCGATCTTCATGCGCAGCAAGAGCAGGAACTGTGCCGGCGAGTGGCCGCTGGCGCTGGCGAAATGCTTGCAGAAGCTGGCGCGCGACATGCACGCGGCCTTGGCCATGTTCTCGATCGACCAGTCGTCGGCGGGGGCGTCGAGCATGCGTTCGAGCAGCGGCGAAAATGCGGGCCGGTGCAGCAGCGACAGCAGGCCGGCCGCCACCTGTTCGCCCTGCGCCACATGGCGTATCAGGTAAAAGAACAGCAGTTCGACCAGGCGCGCGATGAGCGGCGACGGTTGTTCCGGGTCGCCGCCGGCTTCCGCCAGTATCAGGTCGAACAGCGCGGCAGCGGCGCTGAAGGCGGGCGCGTCGCCGCGTATCAGCAGGTACGGCGGGAAGGAGTCGACGATCAGCGCGGAGAGTGCGCCGCGAAATTGAAAGAAGCCGCAGGCCAGCGCCGTCGCCGGCTGGTCCGTGGACGACTGCAGCGGCAGCATGGCTTGCGCGCTGACCGCCTGCAGCGGGTCGCTGTGCGGGCTGAGGAAGTGCGGCAAGTCGCGCAGCAGGAAGACGCCGTCGCGCGGGCCGAGCGCAATCGGAGCCGCCCCGTCGAGGTGCAGATAGCAGTGGCCATCGAGCACCAGGTGAAAGCTGCCCAGTTCCCGGCCCGCCGTGGAGGCGCGCCAGCGGCCGCAGTACTGGCCCACATGCAGGACGGCAGTGTCGAGTTCCAGGCTGCCGAGCAGCCAGCGCGCCAGTCTGTCGGTATCAGGATGCATGGGATCGCAAAGGCAAAAGCTGCATCATACGGGCTGCGCGCGGCAAGGCCAACGACCGATTTCGACTAAGCATATGCGCGCCATGCATGCCATCTAGCGCTTGCCGCTGTGCTGCTGGAAGGCGGGGCAGGCGACTTGCAGCAGCGAGCGGTCTTCCAGGCACACGGCCGACAGTTTTCCACCCCAGACGCAGCCGCTATCGAGGCCGATCAGGTGCTCCCGCAGCTGCAGTCCCAGCGCCGACCAGTGGCCGAAGACGATGGTGTCGCCGGCGCTGCGCCGTCCCGGCACGTCGAACCAGGGCAGCAGGCCGGAACCCGGCGGCGGGCTGCCGCTCTCCTTCATCTTGAAGTCCATCACGCCTTCCGGCGTGCAAAAGCGCAGCCGCGTCATGGCGTTGACGATGCAGCGCAGCCGGTCGGCGCCCTGCAGGTCGTCGCGCCAGGCGGCCGGCTCGTTGCCGTACATGGTGCGCAGGAAGGCCACCCAGCCGTCGCTGCGCAGCATCGCGGACACTTCCCCGCTCAGGGACAGGGCCTGGGCCGCGCTCCATTGTGGCAGCAAGCCCGCATGCACGAGCACGTGGCCGTCGTGCTCCAGTGCCAACGGCCGCTGGCGCAGCCAGTTGATCAACTCGTCGCGGTCGGGCGCGTCGAGGATCTCGGCCAGCGTATCGGACGCATGCTCGGGGCGGATGCCGTTGGCCACGGCCAGCAGGTGCAAGTCATGGTTGCCCAGGACGCTGTCGGCCAGACCCTGCTGCGCCAGCGCGTGCACGTGGCGCAACGTGGCCAGCGAGGCCGGGCCGCGGTTGATCAGGTCGCCAGCGAACAGCAGGCGGTACGGGCCACTCGCTGCCGCCTGGATCAGTTCGATCAGTTCGATGGTTTGTGCATGGCAGCCTTGCAGATCGCCGATAAAGTAAGTTTTCATATGTGCCGGGGTGAAGTGAACTACGCGCCTGCATTATAAGCATGCCTGCCCTTTGGCGTTGGGTGCATTCCTGGTCGGTACCCGATTGCGTGCACGGCCGGCGGGAAGAAAAGCGGATGCCGATTATGCTGCCGGAGATTTAATGGGGCGGCATTTCCCGCTGGCGTATATCGATAATCATCCGCCAGCGCGTTTATCGGAATGGATAGCCGCGCCACGCAGGACTTGCAAGCAGCCTGTGCAGGCTGCCGGAATGCCACTCATCCATGTTTATTTATTTTCTACGCGTACTTTCGGGATATTTTTCATTGAATCTTAATATGGAGCAGATAAATAAGCCGATGGCGGTGATTCAATAGGCGATGGATTATGCAACGCTGCGCAGATGTTTATGCAATGTAGTATATTCCACGTGATTTTATTATCTAAATTAATGTAAAGGATATACCGGATGGATCTGTCTACGATGACGATGCTGGAATTGCGCAAGCTGGAAGATAATGTCAAGCAGGAATTGAACGGCCGCGAGCGCGAAGACTTGAACAAGGCGCGCGAACAGATCATGGCCATCGCGCAGCAGGCGGGCATTCCGCTGAAACAGCTGATACTCGACGGCTTGCACCCGCGCACGGGCAAAGTCGCGGTGCGTTACCGCCATCCTGACAATGCGACCGAGCAATGGACAGGCCGTGGCCGCCAGCCGCTGTGGGTCAGGCAATGGGTGGAATCGGGCAAGTCGATCGATCTGCTGCGCGTATAATTCGGTATACTCTTGGCGCAGTAGCAAGCTGTCAGCCCCGCGCTGCACCTTGCCAGGCACCCTATTTGACCCTCTTTATACCGCCCACACCATGCTTCCATTGTCCAGAACGATCTTCAAGGCCTACGATATTCGCGGCATCATCGCTAAAACCCTCGATGCCAGCGTGGCCCACAAGATCGGTCAGGCATTTGGCCAGGCCGCCCTGGCCAAGGGCGAGCAGCGGGTCGTGATCGGCCGCGATGGCCGCCTGTCGGGGCCGGAATTGACGGCGGCGCTGGCGCAGGGCTTGCAAGCGGCAGGCGTCGACGTGATCGACCTGGGCGTGGTGGCCACGCCGATGGTCTACTTCGGCACGAATGTGCTCGACACGCGTTCCGGCATCATGGTCACGGGCAGCCACAATCCGCCCGACTACAACGGTTTCAAGATGGTATTGGCCGGCGAAGCGATCCACGGCGAAGCGATCCAGGCGCTGTACCACAGCATCGTCGCGCACGACGGCCGCGCCAGCAGCACGCCAGGCAGCTATGCCACGCATGATATCCGCGCCGCCTACCTGGAGCGCATCCTGGGTGACGTCAAGCTGGCGCGCCCGATCAAGATCGCCGTCGATTGCGGCAATGGCGTGGCCGGCGCATTTGCGGGCGACCTGTTCCGCGGCATGGGCTGCGAGGTCATCGAATTGTTCTGCGAAGTCGATGGCAATTTCCCGAATCACCATCCGGATCCGGCGCATCCGGAAAACCTGCAAGACCTGATCCGCTGCCTGGCCGAGACGGATGCGGAAATCGGCATCGCCTTCGATGGCGATGGCGACCGCCTGGGCGTGGTCACCAAGGATGGCCAGATCATCTACCCCGACCGCCAGATGATGCTGTTCGCGGCCGACGTGCTGATCCGCCATCCGGGCGCGCAAATCCTGTATGACGTGAAGTGCACGCGCCACCTGGCGCCTTACATCACCAAGCATGGCGGCGTGCCGCTGATGTACAAGACGGGCCACTCGCTGGTGAAAGCCAAGCTGCGCGAAACGGGTGCGCCGCTGGGTGGCGAAATGAGCGGCCATATCTTCTTCAAGGACCGCTGGTACGGTTTCGACGACGGCCTGTATTCGGCTGCGCGCCTGCTGGAAATCCTCACGCGCGAAGCGGATCCGTCAAGCCTGCTGAACTCCTTGCCGCAGTCCGACAGCACGCCCGAACTGCACCTGGAACTGAAGGAAGGCGAGAATGTCGCGCTGATGGACATGCTGCGCCGCGACGCCGTCTTCCCCGGCAATGAGCAGATCATCACCATCGACGGCTTGCGCGTGGAGTATGCGGATGGCTTCGGCCTGGCCCGCTCGTCGAACACCACGCCGGTGATCGTCATGCGCTTCGAAGCGGAAACGCCGGCAGCGCTGGCGCGCATCCAGGGACAGTTCAAAAGCGTGATCCTGGCCGCCAAGCCAGACGCTGTGCTGCCGTTCTGACAGCATGGCCGGCCAAGCTGGCGCACAGGCGCCCTTGAAAATTCTGCTGGTGAGGGTGTCCTCGCTGGGCGACGTGCTGCATAACCTGCCGATGGTAGCGGACATCGCCCGCCATTATCCGGATGCGACCATCGACTGGGTGGTCGAAGAGGGTTACGTCAGCCTGGTGCGCCTGAACCAGCGCGTGGGTACCATCTTCCCGTTCGCGCTGCGGCGCTGGCGCAAGAGCCTGGGCAAGAAAGAAACGCGTGCGGAAATCGCTGCCTTTTTCCGCAGCCTGCGGCAGACGCGCTACGATTATGTGTTCGATACCCAGGGCTTGCTCAAGACGGGCATCATCATGGGTGCCGCGCGCCTGGCGCCGGGCGGACAGAAAGTCGGCCTGGCCAATGGCAGCGAAGGCTCCGGCTACGAAGGCATCTCGCGCATTTTTCATACGAAAAGCATTCCGCTCGACCCGCGTACGCATGCGGTAGCGCGCGGCCGCCTGGTGGCCGGCGCGGCACTCGGCTATACGGTCGACACGCCGGCCGATTTCGGCTTGCCGGACGTATCGGCCAGCGAAGCGCGTCCGGACTGGATGGGCGAGGCGCCCTACTGCGTGTATTTCCACGGCACGGCGCGCGACGCCAAGAAGTGGGCGCCGGAAAACTGGATCGCCCTGGGCCAGGCGCTCGCGCCCATGCCGATTTTGCTGCCCTGGGGTTCGCCCAAGGAAAAGGCGGAAGCCGAACAACTGGCGGCCAGCCTGCCCAACGCGCGCCTGCTGCCAAAGCTGTCGATGGGCGACGCCACCCTGCTGGCGCGCCATGCGGCGCTGGTGATCGGCGTCGACACGGGCCTGACGCATATCGCCGCCGCCTTTGTGCGTCCGACGGTGGAAATCTATGCCGATTCGCCGCTGTGGAAAACGGAAGGCAACTGGTCGCCGAGAATCATCAACCTGGGCGACAAAGGCGCGCCGCCCGGCGTGCCGGAAGTGCTGGCCGCGGTGCGGCGCCTGCTGGCCGACCACCCTCCCGCCTGACTTTAACATCAAACAAATATGCGACTTCTTTATACCCTTGCCTGGTGGCTGGCCTTGCCCCTGGTGCTGGCGCGGCTGTGGCTGCGCGGACGCCAGGAACCCGGCTACCGCCAGCATTGGGGCGAGCGTCTGGGCTTTTACGGGCGCCAGGCCACACTTGGCCCCGACACCATCTGGCTGCACGCCGTCTCCGTCGGCGAGACGCGCGCGGCCGAGCCGTTGATCGATGCGCTGCTGGCGGCATGGCCCGCGTGCCGCATCGTTCTCACGCACATGACGCCGACGGGGCGCGCCACGGGCAAGTCCCTGTTCGCGAAACACGGCGCGCGCCTCGTGCAACGCTACCTGCCGTATGACACGGGCGCCATGCCGGCCCGTTTCATCCGCCATTTCGCGCCGCGCATCTGCATCCTGATGGAGACGGAAGTGTGGCCAAACCTGATCCACCAATGCAATCGCTACAAAGTACCCGTGGTGCTGGCCAATGCGCGCCTGTCGCAGCGATCCCTGGGCAAGGCGCAGCGCCTGGGGAAACTCATCGCCGATGCGGCGCGCGGCATCACCCTGGTCGCGGCGCAGACGCAGGACGACGCCGATCGCGTACGTCAGCTGGGTGTGCGGGACGTGGTGGTCACGGGCAGCATCAAGTTCGACGTCGTCGTGCCCGAGGCGGCGCTGGCGACAGGCGCCTGGCTGCGCGGCGCCATCGGCCAGCGCCCCGTGCTGCTGTGCGCCAGCACGCGCGAAGGGGAAGAGCAGCTGATCCTCGACGCCTTGACCCGCGTCAGCCTGCCCGCGAATGCGTTGCTGCTGATCGTACCGCGTCATCCGCAGCGCTTCGACGAGATGGAAAAACTCATCGCGGCGCACGGCCTGGCCGTGCAGCGCAGGTCCGGCCTGGCGCAGGGCGATGCCGTGGCTGCGGGCACGCAGGTGCTGCTGGGCGACTCGATGGGCGAGATGTTTGCGTATTACGCGGCCTGCGATTGCGCTTTCGTGGGCGGCAGCCTGCTGCCGCTGGGCGGGCAAAACCTGATCGAGCCGGCGGCCCTGGGCAAGCCCGTGCTGATCGGCCCCCACACCTTCAATTTTGCGCTGGTGACCGAACAGGCGATTGCCGCCGGCGGTGCCGCGCTGGTGGCGGACGCCGACGCGCTGATGGCGCAGGCGGCGGCCCTGCTGCAGGATCCCGCGCGCCTGGCGGCCATGGGAGAAAAAGCGCTGGCGTTTGCCAGCCAGCACCGGGGCGCCACGCCGCGCACGATCGCTGCGATCCAGCCTTTGCTGCCAGCTTAATTGAACAGGACTGGTAATTCCTGCGAGCGTTTTCTGAGCGCCTGCTTGGCGCCATCGTAATCGGGATAAATCGATTCCACGGTGGCCCAGAAGCGGGGGCTGTGGTTCATTTCCAGCAGATGCGACAGTTCGTGCGCCACCACGTAGTCGATCAGCGGCAGGGCGAAATGGATCAGGCGCCAGTTCAGGCGGATCTTGCGCTCGATGGTGCAGCTGCCCCAGCGCGTGCCGGCCGATGATAGCGACAGTGAATCGTACTGCACGCCCAGCTTGTCCGCATACACGTCCAGGCGCGCCTCGAACAGCTGGCGCGCTTCGTGCTGGAACCATCCCTTCACTTTTTCCTTCAACTGCTGTTCGCTGCCCGTGGGCGTGACCCAAACGTGCAGCTCATTCGTCTCGCGCTGGAAGTTGGCGCGGTGGCGCGGTGCCTGGTGCAACCGCAAGGTGATGTCGCCACCGAGGTAGGGCAGCACGGCGCCGTCGATCCATGCCACGGGCGGGCGCTGCTGGCGCTGCACCTTGCGCTCGCCCCGTTCCAGCAGTTTCGAGACGATCCAGCCTTGCTTGGCGCGGATGGCGTTGTCGATTTCGGCCAGGGTGACGCGCTTGGGCGCCGTGACGCGCAAGCCGTTATCGTCGATCATGAAGCCGATGGAACGGCGCGTGGAACGGCGCAGGGCAAATTCGACGAGGTGGCTGCCCAGTTGCAGCTGGCGCAGTGGCGGGCCATCGGCGGTGCGTGGCGGGGAAGGCAGGGGAGGCGGGGCAGGACGAGCGATGGGGGGCGCGGGTGCCACTAGCGGTGGCGCCACGGGCGGCGCTGGCGGTGCCGTGGGGCGCACCGCCGGGGGCGTGCTGGTCGAGACGTCATGCGCGAACAAATCCAGTTGCTGGTCGCCGACCCTGATGGTCTTCATCTGCTGGCGCAGTGTCGGCTCCTGGATGACCGCGCTGATGCCGTCTAGCCAGCGTTGTAGGCGTGAGGCGAAATGACGCGCATTTCTGATTCTATCCAATTTTCCACCTGTTGCATCATGCTGTCCGGGGTTTGCCCTTCCGGCGAAATCGGTTTGCCTATCGAGACGGTAATCAGTCCCGGGCGTTTGAGGAATGACTGCTTGGGCCAGCATTCGCCTGAATTATGCGCAATCGGCACCACCACGGCGCCCGTGGCGATAGCCAAACGCGTGCCGCCGCTCTTGTACTTGCCCGCCTGGCCCACGGGAATGCGGGTGCCTTCAGGGAACATGATAATCCATTGGCCATCTGCCAGGCGGCGCTTGCCATGGGCTACCACGCTCTTGAACGCATGCTTGCCCTGCTTGCGGTCGATGGGGATCATGCGCAGCAGCGCCATGGCCCAGCCGAAGAAGGGGATGTACAAAATCTCCTTCTTGAACACATATACGAGCGGACGTGGCAGGCTGGGAAGCAAAAAGATGGTTTCCCAGGCCGACTGGTGCTTCGAGAGCACGATGGCCGGCGCATCGGGGAAGTTCTCGGCGCCCTTGACTTCATAGCGGATGCCGCAAATGACCTTGGCACACCACAGGATAAACACGTTCCAGCGCGAGGTGACCCAATAGCGCTTGTTGTAGCTCAATGGCGCGGCAAAAAAGCACACGCAGGCCCAGACGATGGTGGCCACGATCATGATGATCATGAACAGCAGGGATCGCAGGAACAGGGAAGTATTACGCAATGCGGTTCTCCGAAGATTAGATACTGAATGCCACTGTGGGCGCCGGTGTCGCTGGCGCCTTGAGCAGGTGGCTGACGACGGCGGCCAGGTCGGGGAAGACCTGGGTGCCAGGCGGCAGGCCGCCCGTTTCATTGGTCTTTTCGCCCTTGCCCGTCAGGACCAGGTAGGGCACGCAGCCGCTGATGAAGCCTGCCTGCAGGTCGCGCAGCGAATCGCCGACCGTGGGCACGCCTTTCAGGCTGGTGTTGTAGCGCTGCGAAATTTCATGGAACATGCCGGGCTTCGGCTTGCGGCAGTCGCAATTGTCCGCGCCCGCATGCGGGCAAAAGAAGATGGCGTCGATATCGGCGCCCACCTGCTGCGCCAATGTGTGCATCTTCTGGTGGATCGCGTTCAAGACCGTCATGTCGAAATATTCGCGCGCGATGCCCGACTGGTTCGAGGCGATGACGACGCGATAGCCTGCCTGGTTCAGGCGGGCGATCGCTTCGAGCGAACCGGGTATCGGCAGCCATTCGGCAGGCGACTTGATGAAGTCCGGCGAGTCATGATTAATGACGCCGTCGCGGTCGAGAATAATCAGTTTCAGCGCCGGCGTGCCCATTATGCCGCCAGCTTCGAAATGTCGGCGACGCGGTTCATCATGCCGTGCAGCGACGACAGCAAGGCCAGGCGGTTGTTGCGCAGGGCGACATCCTCGGCCATCACCATCACGTCGTTGAAGAAGCCATCGACATCGTCGCGCAGCTGCGCCAGCGTTTGCAGGGTGCTGGTGAAGTCGCCCTTGGCGAAGGCCGCGTCGACTTCCGGCTGCACGCGCGAGACGGCGGCGGCCAGTTTTTTCTCCGCCTCGTCCTGCAGCAGCGCCACGTTGACGCCGCCGGCGGCGACCTGGCTCACGGCTTCTTCGTTCTTTTTCAGGATGTTCGTGATGCGCTTGTTGGCGGCGGCCAGCGAGGCGCTTTCCGGCAGGGCGGCAAACGCCTGCACGGCTTCCAGGCGCTGCACGATGTCGTCCAGGCGGTCCGGATTCTGCGCCACGACGGCTTCGATTTCATTCGGCGAGAAACCGCGCTCGCGCAGGATGCCGCGCAGGCGATCCAGCATGAAGGTGGTGACATCCGCGACCGGGTCCTTGAAGCCGGGAACGGCTGCGAACTGCGCAGCCGCATCGGCCAGCAAGCCCTGGATCGACAGGGGCAAGCGTTTTTCCAGCAGCATGCGCAGCACGCCCAGGGCATGGCGGCGCAGCGCGAACGGATCCTTGTCGCCCGTCGGCGCCAGGCCGATGGCCCAGATGCCGACCAGGGTTTCGAGCTTGTCGGCCAGCGCCACGGCGGTGCCGGTGGCGGTCGATGGCAGGCTGTCGCCGGCAAAGCGCGGCTGGTAGTGTTCGGAGGCGGCCAGCGCCACTTCTTCCGGTTCGCCATCATGGCGCGCGTAGTACGTGCCCATGATGCCTTGCAGCTCGGGGAATTCGCCCACCATGTCGGTCAGCAAATCGGCCTTGGCCAGCAGGGCGCCGCGTTCGGCCAGGGCGACGTCATATTGCAGCTTGGCGGCGATGGCGCCGGCCAGCGACTTGACGCGCTCTGTGCGCGCGGCTTGCGTGCCCAGCTTGTTGTGGTAGACGACATTGGCCAGCAGCGGCAGACGCGATGCCAGGGTCTTCTTCTTGTCTTGCTCGAAGAAGAACTTGGCGTCGGACAGGCGCGGGCGCACGACGCGCTCGTTGCCGCCGATGATGTGCTCTGGCGTGTCCGTCTCGATGTTCGAGACGATCAGGAAGCGCGAGCGCAGCTTGCCTTCGCTGTCCGTCAGGGCGAAGTATTTCTGGTTCGTCTGCATGGTGAGGATCAGGCATTCCTGCGGCACGGCCAGGAATTCTTCCTCGAAGTGGCACTCATACACGACCGGCCATTCGACCAGCGCCGTGACTTCATCGAGCAGCGCTTCGGGCATCAGCACCAGGTCGGCACCGGCCTTGTCCAGCAACTGGGCGCGGATGCGCTCCTTGCGTTCCTCGTTGCTGGCGATGACGCTGGCGTTGAGAATCAGCGACGGCGCATAGTTTTCCGCGTGCGCGATGGTGATCGGTTCGCCGTCGGTGAGGAAGCGGTGGCCCAGGGTGGTGCGGCCGGCCGTCAAACCCAGCAAGGTCAATGGCAGGATATTGATGCCGTGCAGGGCGATCAGGCTGTGGGCCGGGCGCACGAATTGCACGGTGCTGCCGTCCGGGCGCTGATAGCTCATCAGCTTTGGAATCGGCAGCTTGGCGGCCGACTCGGCCAGGGCAGCTTGCGCGCCCGTGGCGAGCTGGCTGCCGGGCGCCGTGTAGGTGTAGAAGAAGCTTTCAGCCTTGCCGTCGGCGGCGCGTTCCAGCTCGGCCACCGTCAGGTCGGGGAAGCCCAGCGCGGCCAGTTTCTTGGCCAGCGGCGGGGTGCCGTTGCCGTTCGCGTCCAGCGCCACGGAGACGGGCAAGACTTTTTCGCGGATCGATTTATCGGGCGAGACTTCACGCACGTTGGTGATGGAGACGGCCAGGCGGCGCGGCGAGGCGTAGCTGGTGGCGACGCTGTCGGCTTCCAGGAAGTCGCGCGCCTTCAGGCCGTTGACGATGCCGGCCGTGAAGGCGGCGCCCAGTTTGGCCAGCGCTTTCGGCGGCAGTTCTTCGGTCAGCAGTTCGATGAGCAGTGTTTGGTTCATGGTGTTCTTGTCTGGTACGGCGGTGTATGAGCTAGGCGATCAAGCGGCGGCGGGTTGGTCTGCGGCGGGCAGCATCGGGAAACCGAGGCGCTCGCGCGAGTCGTAATACGCTTGCGCCACCAGGCGCGACAGGGTGCGCACGCGGCCGATGTAGGCGGCGCGTTCCGTCACCGAGATGGCGCCACGCGCATCTAACATATTGAAGCTGTGCGAGGCCTTCATGATCTTCTCGTAGGCGGGCAGGGTCAGTTGCAGCTCGATCAGGCGCTTCGCTTCCGCTTCGTAGTTGCCGAACTGTTCGAACAGCAGGTCCGTATTCGCGTGCTCGAAGTTGTAGGTCGACTGCTCCACCTCGTTCTGGTGGAAGACGTCGCCGTAGGTCAGCTTTTTCGTGACCCCGTTCTCTTCCCACTCGGTCCACACCAGGTCATACACGTTTTCCACGCCTTGCAGGTACATGGCCAGGCGTTCGATGCCGTAGGTGATTTCGCCCAGCACGGGCTTGCAATCGAGGCCGCCCACTTGCTGGAAGTAGGTAAATTGGGTCACTTCCATGCCGTTCAGCCAGACTTCCCAGCCCAGGCCCCAGGCGCCCAGGGTCGGGCTTTCCCAGTCGTCTTCGACGAAGCGCACGTCATTCTGCTTCAAATCCAGGCCTAGGGCGGCCAGCGAACCCAGATACAGGTCGAGGATGTTTTCCGGCGCGGGCTTGAGCACCACCTGATACTGGTAATAGTGCTGCATGCGGTTCGGATTTTCGCCATAGCGGCCATCTTTCGGGCGGCGCGACGGCTGCACATACGCGGCGCGCCAAGGCTCCGGGCCGATCGCGCGCAGGAAGGTACCGGTGTGGAAGGTGCCGGCGCCGACTTCCATGTCGTAAGGCTGGAGCAGGGCGCAACCTTGCTTGTCCCAATAGGTTTGCAAGGTCAGGATAATTTGTTGAAATGTGAGCATCGTATGAGTTCGCCGCGCGGGAGGCTGCGCTTTGTTAAGGTTTGCTTGAAGCCCGGGCGCATGCTTGGAAGCGCGTCCGGGCCGGGGTTTTGCTAATTTTAGCGGTTTTTACGGGCCCACTGTGACTCTTCGGGCAATATCGGCCGCTTATTGCTGCGCGGTGCGGCCACGGCGGGCGGCGCGCGACAGCAGGAAGGCCGTCAGCAGGGCCAGCGCGGCCAGGGCCAGCACCAGTTTGTTGCCGTAAAGAATGTATGGCGTCATGCCGCCCATGCCTTGCACCTTGGCCGCCAGGGTGGCTTGCTGTTCCGGCGGCAGCAGGCTTTGCACCACGCCCTTGCCGTCGATGACGGCGGTGGCGCCCGTATTCGTCGAGCGCAGCATCGGGCGGCCCGTTTCCAGGCTGCGCATCTGCGAGATCTGCAGATGCTGCGGGATGGCGATCGAATCGCCAAACCAGGCCAGGTTCGAGATATTCAGCAGCACGGACGCCGACTGCTTGCCGCTGCGGTGGGCGCTGGCCAGCTGGCCGGCGATTTCCTCGCCAAACAGGTCTTCGTAGCAGATATTCGGCAGCACCAGCTGGTCGCGCACGGCCAAAGGCGCTTGCACCTCGGCGCCGCGGCCCATGTCGCCCAGCGGGATGGCCATCATGGCGACAAACCAGTGCAGGCCGGGCGGCACGAATTCGCCGAACGGCACCAGGTGGTGCTTGCGGTACTGGTAGTACGGTCCCGGCGTGCCGTTGGGCGTGATCCCCACGGCTGCATTGTAGAAGCGCTGCTGCTCGTCGAGCACGGGCATGCCGACCAAAATCGAGCTGCCCGTTTGCCGCGCATACGTCGCCAGGCTATCCAGATAGCCGGGCGGCAGCTGGTGCGGCAGCACGGTGACGGCCGTTTCCGGCGTGGCGATCAGGTCGGCCGGCGCGCTGGTGATGGCGCTTTGGTACATCTGCAGGGCGCCCAGCACGAAGCCGGGGTCGAATTTCTGCTGCTGCGGCACATTGCCCTGCAGCAGGCGCACCGTGATCGGGCGTCCGACCGGGTGCGTCCACGCCACGTACTGCAAGCCGATGCCGGCCGCGTACAGCGTGATCACGCCGCCCAGCGCGAACCAGCGCGTGCGATGCGTGAGCAAGAGCAGGGCGCCGGCCGACAGCGCCGCCAGCCAGCCCAGGCCATACGACCCAACGATGGGGGCAAAGCCGGCCAGCGGGCTGGCGTTGTGGGCGTAACCGGTAGCCAGCCACGGGAAACCCGTAAACAGCCAGCCGCGCGTCCATTCGAACAGGGTCCAGGTCGCGGGCAGCACCAGCAGGGTCATGGCGGGCAGGGACAGCACCCAGCGCTGGCGCAGCCAGGCGGCCGCGCCCATGGCCAGGGCCACGTAGATGGCCATCAGGAGGGCCAGCAGGGCCACGGCGACGGCGGCGATCGGCGCGGCCATGTCGCCATAGCGGTGCATGGAGATGTACAGCCAGTGCGTGCCGGCCGCGCACCAGCCGAAGCCGTAGGCCCAGCCGATCAGCGCGCCGCCCTTGACGCTGGACGAACGCAGCACCTGGTAGAACAGCACGCCCAGGCTGAGGATTTGCAGCGGCCAGTAGCCGAAAGGGGCGAACGCCAGCACGGCGACGGCGCCGGCGATGGCGGCAGTCAGCATGCGCGCCCAGGTGCTGCGGGGCGGTTTGGCGGGGGCGTTGGGGTCGGCGCGTCTGAAACGCATTTACAGGACGCGCATGTCAGAGTTCCAGTTCCGGTACGTTGGGCAGGCGCTCGACGAGCAGCACGTGCACCTGGCGCGCATCGGCGCGCAGCACCTCGAAGCGCAAATTGCCCAGGTCGAAGATATCGCCCTTGTGCGCCATGCGGCCCAGGTACTTCGACACGAGGCCGCCGATGGTGTCGACGTCGTCGTCCACCAGGTGGCTGCCCACTTCTTCGTTGAATTGTTCGATCTCGGTCAGCGCCTTGACGCGCCAGCGGGGGCCGAACTGGCCTTCCTTCAGCGACAGGATGTTGTCCTCGGCTTCGTCGAAGTCGTATTCGTCCTCGATATCGCCGACGATCTGTTCCAGCACGTCTTCGATGGTGATCAGGCCGGCGACGCCGCTGTATTCATCGACGACGATGGCCATGTGATTGTGGTTGGCGCGGAAATCGCGCAGCAGCACATTCAGGCGTTTCGATTCGGGGATGAAGATGGCGGGGCGCAGCATGTCGCGGACGTCGAAAGTTTCTTCTGCGTAATAACGCAGCAAGTCTTTCGCCAGCAGGATGCCGATGACCTTGTCGCGCTCGCCTTCGATCGCGGGGAAGCGCGAGTGGGCGGTGGACAGGACTTCCGGCATCCATTCCTCGATCGGCTTGCTGATGTCGATGACATCCATTTGCGAGCGGGGAATCATGATGTCGCGCGCACAGAGATCCGATACCTGAAACACGCCTTCGATCATCGACAGGGCGTCGGCGTCGATCAGCTTGCGTTCATGCGCATCGTGTAGAACATCGAGCAATTCTGCACGGTTCTCTGGCTCGGGGGAAATGAGTGCGGTCAGGCGTTCAAACAGTGACCGGTGGGGCTTGACGTCAGTTCTGACGCCACTAGGGTGCTCGGGCATAGGAGGCGTGAGCCGTTGTTGCGAAGGGATATAGGATACACCAAAAGTGGGGGAATACCGGATTTCCCCGCTTTTGATGCAAATTTAATACGTCGAAGTGCGCCGTTGCCCGATGTTTTACGCGGCGTCCGGGCCCAGCACGCGCGCGCGCAGGGCCGCCACGTCGGCTTGCCAGTCGGCGAAATGCTCGCTGTCCTGCCACAGCTGGCGCAGTTCCGACGACTCGGCCGTGATGCGCTCGAAGGCCAGGCGCGCCTTGTCCAGCAGCGGCGGCGTCACCTTTTTCTTGCAGGCGGCCACCCACTCGTCCACTTCCGCCGTGGCCGGATCGTCCTCGCCCGGCTTGCCCAGGAGGCGCGCGATCACTTCCAGCGCGGCCAGCGCTTCGGCGGCGAACGGCGCTTCCAGTTCCGCTTCCTGGCTGTCGATGACGTTGTCGAGCGTCGTCTCGACCAGTTCCAGGGTTTTATATTCGTGCAAGTCCTGCGCCCAATCCATGGCGTAGTCGTTGCCGAAGGCGTCAGTGGCCCAGGTTCCCATCTGCTTACTCCTTGTACGGATCGGTAATGCCGAGTTTTGCGAGGATGTCCGTTTCCAGGCCCTCCATTTCGGCCGCTTCTTCGTCATCCATGTGGTCGTAGCCCTGCGCATGCAGCACGCCGTGCACGATCAGATGGGCCGTGTGTTCTTCCACGCTTTTCTTCTGTTCCGCCGCTTCCTTTTCCAGCACGTCGGTGCACAGGATGATGTCGGCGCGCGTCGGCTCGTCGTCGCTTAACTCTTCGCCTTCGTTGTAGGCGAACGTCAGCACGTTGGTGGCGTAGTCCTTTTCGCGGTAATCGCGGTTCAAGGTACGGCCTTCTTCCGCGTCGACGAAGCGGATGGTGAATTCGGCGGGGGCGAACAGGGCCGCCTTGACCCAGCGGCGCACTTTCGGGCGCGTGATCAGGGTTTCCAGGCGGGCGTCCGGATATTGCACGGACAGGGACAGTTTATTTTTTTCGGACATTTTTGGCGGCAGCTGGTTTCAACAAGGGGAGTAACTGGGCGGCGTCGGCGTTGGCCGCCTGCGCCGTTTCATAGGCGTCGACGATGCGCGCGACGAGTGGATGGCGCACCACGTCGGTGCTGTTAAATTGCGTGAAGCCGATGCCGCGCACATCTTTCAATACGTGCACGGCGTCGATCAGGCCGCTCGTCTGGCTCTTGTGCAGGTCGACTTGCGTGACGTCGCCCGTCACCACGGCCTTGCTGCCGAAGCCGATGCGCGTCAAAAACATCTTCATCTGTTCGACGGTGGTGTTTTGCGCCTCGTCAAGGATGACGAAGGCGTGGTTCAGGGTGCGTCCGCGCATGTAGGCCAGCGGGGCGATCTCGATCACCTGTTTTTCAAACAGTTTTTGCGTGCGGTCAAAGCCCAGCAAATCATACAGCGCATCGTAGAGGGGACGCAGATACGGGTCGACCTTTTGCGCCAGGTCGCCCGGCAGGAAGCCCAGGCGTTCGCCTGCTTCGACGGCGGGGCGCGTCAGAATGATGCGCTTGACGGCGTCGCGTTCGAGCGCGTCGACGGCGCAGGCGACGGCCAGGTAGGTTTTGCCCGTGCCCGCCGGGCCGACGCCGAAGCTGATGTCGTGTTCGAGGATGTCGCGCAGGTAGGCGATCTGGTGCGGCGTGCGCCCGCGCAGGTCGGCGCGCCGCGTTTTCAGCACGGGGCTGGCGATATCCGGCTCGACGAAGGTGCTGACGGGTGCGTTGGCGTGGTGTTCCGAGGCGGCGGACAGGCCCGCGCGCTGTTCCACCAGGGCCAGCTGCACTTCTTCCAGCGGCACGACCTTGTTGGCGATGGCGTAGAACTGTTCGAGGATTTCCACGGCGCGTTCGGCATTGCTGCCGCCGACGATGAATTTCTCGCCGCGGCGGAAGATCGTCACGTCGAGGGCGGCGGAAATCTGGCGCAGGTTTTCATCGAGGGGGCCGCACAGGTGCGCCAGGCGCGTGTTGTCGAGCGGCTCGGGGATGAAGTAATGCGGCTGTATCGGGGCTTTGGTTTTCAACTGGCTCTTTTCAATGCGGGTGCGCTGGCGACGAGTTCGCCGCGCAGGGTGTAGGAATGGCTTTCGGTGATGCGCACGTCGACCAGCTGGCCGACCAATTGCAAACCGTCGGGGCCGGCGTCGAAATTGACCACGCGGTTGTTTTCCGTGCGGCCTTGCAGTTCGCGATCTATCGTATCCTTTTTCGAACGGCCTTCGACGAGGATGGTTTGCACGGTGCCGACCATGGACAGGCTGTATTTGCGCGTGTTGGCGTCGATGGCCGCCTGCAACTGTTGCAAGCGAGCCAGTTTGACGTCATGCGGCGTGTCGTCTTCCAGGCTGGCGGCCGGCGTGCCGGGGCGCTTGCTGAAGATGAAGCTGTAGCTGTTGTCGAAGCCCACGTCGGCGATCAGCTTCATCATGGCGTCGAAGTCGGCCTGGGTCTCGCCGGGGAAACCGACGATGAAGTCGGACGAAATGGCCATGTTCGGGCGCACGGCGCGGATGCGGCGGATGATGGACTTGTATTCGAGGCCCGTGTAGCCGCGCTTCATGGCGCCGAGCACCTTGTCGGAACCGTGCTGCGCGGGCAAATACAGGTGGTCGACCAGCTGCGGGATCTTCGCATAGGCGTCGATCAGGCGCTGCGTGAATTCCTTCGGGTGGCTGGTGACGAAGCGCATGCGTGCGATGCCGGGGATGTCGGCCACGTATTCGAGCAGCAGGGCGAAATCGGCAATGTCTCCGCCTTCCATCGCGCCACGGTAGGCGTTGACGTTTTGCCCCAGCAGGGTGATTTCCTTGACGCCCTGGGCGGCCAGGCCCGCCACTTCCGTCAGCACGTCCTCGAAGCGGCGCGACACTTCCTCCCCGCGCGTGTAGGGCACGACGCAGTAGCTGCAATATTTGCTGCAGCCTTCCATGATGGACACGAACGCCGAGGCGCCTTCCACCTTGGCCGGCGGCATGTGGTCGAACTTTTCGATTTCCGGGAAGCTGATGTCCACTTGCGCGTCGCCGCTGGCGCGGCGCAGCTCGATCATCTGCGGCAGGCGGTGCAGGGTTTGCGGGCCGAAGACCATGTCGACATACGGCGCGCGCTTGACGATGGCGTCGCCTTCCTGCGACGCCACGCAGCCGCCCACGCCGATCAGCAGGTGCGGCTTGGCCAGTTTCAGCTCGCGCAGGCGGCCCAGGTCGGAAAACACTTTTTCCTGCGCCTTTTCGCGCACGGAGCAGGTATTGAGCAGGATCACATCGGCATCTTCCGGCGTGTCGGTGCGCACCAGGCCATCGGAGGCGCCCAGCACGTCGGCCATCTTGTCCGAGTCGTACTCGTTCATCTGGCAGCCGAAGGTTTTAATGAATACTTTTTTCTGCATGGCGTCGGGTGCTTATCGGTAAATGTGGCGGCAAATAAGTGGGACAAATAATGGAGCAAATCAGTGTGGCTGCAAATAAGCTGGGCAGGGGGCTTGCGCTGTGCGCCGCTCGGGGCGGGAGGCGGTGGATGACCGGCCGGGCACCTCTGGCTGCCCGGCGGCAGGCTCGCTGCAAGTTCAGGCCATAGTTTAGCGTAAATCGCCGGGGCGGGCCATGTTGTGCTTACCTTGCCGACAAGGTTGTCGCCTGTATATGTGGCCCTGAGTAGTGATGCTCAAAAGCATTTATTGCCGTGTGACACCATTGATTTGTAACAAGTTGCTGCAAAGCCTTGTGTGCGCCCGCTGGCATCCTAATGTGTTGAAATAGCATCGTTGCCAAGCCAACCAGCAGCTTGATTGATATTTAACAATCAGGAAGTTTGCGCGAGGCGCAGATGCCGCGTGTTTGGGCTAGTATATTGCCTTATATGCAATTCATTTCAGTGAATTGCACGTGCTTTTACTCACGCGGCAAATTGCGTACGTTGGCTGGGCGTGGCTGTGCGAGTCCTGTGCAGGCAGTGCGATACGGAGGAAGGGCGGGGGAGGGCTGAATCCGATGACAGACGTTTATTTGAACACTCTAAGCCAGCCTTAAGTTCGTATCGGCATTATTTTCTACATTCACCAGACGAGGAAAAATCATGGCACATCATGCATTAGCATCGCAAGAGAGTTACAACCCGAACCACCTGCTGGATATTCTGCTGAGCAAGATGCAGCTGAAAAACGATGCAGCCCTGTCGCGTCTGCTCGAAGTGGCGCCACCCGTCATCAGCAAGATCCGCCATCACCGCTTGCCGGTCGGCGCCTCGCTGCTGATCCGCATGCACGAAGTGACGGGCATGAGCATCCGTGACCTGCGCGACTTGATGGGCGACCGCCGCACCAAGTATCGTCTGTCCGACGCCCAGGGCCGTCCAAAGGCGGAAGACCGCGGCGATGCGCAAGAATCGAATTACGCGCACTGATGCGGCGGTGGCGCGCTGACTGTGCCGCTTGCGTAGCTGCTGGCGGCAACAGGCCGGCGTGGACCGGGCAGCATGGACACACCGCAGTACCCTTGACGGCTTTCGCTTCGCAGCGAGAGCCGTTTGCGTTTGCGGCCATGTTTAGCTCAGCAGTGCCGAGGTGATTTCGTCGTAGCGCAGTTCCGTCTCGCGGAACAGCTGCAGATACGTGTCTTCGCCCAGGCCCAGCGCATCCCACGCTACCGGCGAGACGCGCGGCACCATGTCGTCGCCCGCCTGCGCCAGGTCGAGCGCGCAGACGACGGCATTGGCCACGTGGATCAGCGATGCGAGAAAGCCTGCTCCCGGCGTGTCCGGCTGCAGATAGTTGCCCAGCGCCAGGCGCATCGTGTCGGAAAAATTCCAGCGTTCGGCCAGCGCCACGCCGGCCTGCACGTGATCCACGCCCAGTACGGTTTGCTCCGCTTCGAGCAGGCTGCAATCGTGCGCCGCCTGGTGCGCGATGACTTGCGCATAGTGCGCGGGAAAACTGCTGACCAGCACCAGGCGCCCGATGTTGTGCAGCAAGCCGGCCGTGAACGCGTAATCCTGGTTGAAGCGGATTTGCCGCGCCAGCACCTTGGCGCAGGCGGCCGTCGCCACCGAATGGCGCCAGAAGGCCTTGTCGTCGAAACCGGGGCAGCGTCCTTCCGGGAAGCAACCCGTGATGGCCGCCGACGTGATCAGGCTGCGCGTGGTCTGGAAGCCCAGGTAAGTAATCGCCTGCTGGATGGTGGTGGCTTTCACCTGCAAGCCATATTGCGAGGAGTTGGCCAGGCGCAGGGTTTTCGCCGTCAGCGCCTGGTCGTACGACACTTTTTTGGCCAGCACGGAAATATCGACTTCTTCCTGGTCGATGCTGTTCAGTAGTTCCATGACGACGGCGGGCAGCGAAGGCAAGTCATCGAGGTGGGCGACGATGTCGTCGAGCGTCAGCTGGGTGCTCATGCGGCCTCTCCCGTGCCCAGGCGGTAAGCCGTGACATAGCTGCGCAGCAAGGTGGTGGCCGCGTCCAGGGGATCCTCCGGGTCATGCTTGCGGAACAGGTAGGCCAGCCGTTCGCTGTCGGCCGCCTGTTGCGCGGCGATTTCTTCGGGCGAGGGGGGCGGCGCCTGGATCGGCAGCATGTCGATGTTGTGGCGCGGCATCAGGGCCAGCATGTTTTCCGTCAATACCGCGCCTTGCGGCAACAGTACTTGTCCATGTGCATCGAGCAAGACATCCGACAAGACCATGCCAGGACGAACTTGTTCCAGGGGTAGATGTTGATGCATGACCGCCATGACGACTCCTTAGATGATTGCGGGATATTACCATTGCCATGACGCAATGTCTCAACCTGTATCAAGGCCTGGTGGAAAACGGCATTGCTGTAAATCTTGCCAATAAGCATGTCATACCGTACATTTGATTCAGGCTGTTGTCCGCTGACGTCACTGCGCCCGCGCCGCGGGCTGGCGGCTTGGCCCGGGGAGTGTTGATTGATGGTGAGTATCCAAGTCCGGCTGACCCTGCTTTTTGTCGTGATCGTCACCCTGGTGCTGGGCATTTCGGGTAGCTATACCCAATATACCTTGAGCAAGGAACTCGAATCGGGCAGCGCGCGCCTGCGCAGCGGCGTGCTGACGCGCTTGCAGACCAGCTTGCCGTCCGCCCTGTGGGACCTCGACAAATCCAAGGTCGACAGCATCGTCGCGGCCGAAATGCTGCCGCCGGAACTGGTCGGCATCCGCGTCTACGACGCCTCCGTCGGCCTGTTCGCGGGCGAAGTGCGCGATGCGGCCGGCACCCTGGTGCCTTTGACCTCCGACGTGGCCATGGGCGGCACGCCCGTCGAGGCGCCGCTGGTGTTCCGCGACGCCGTGGCCGCGGCCACGGGCGGCAAGCCGGTGATCGTCGGCAAGGTCATCGTCAATTTCAGCCGTGCCCAGATCGATGCGGCCCTGCGCGGCGAAGTGCGGCGCAAGGTGCTGGAAGTGTTGCTACTTGACATCATTTTGGTGGGCGCCCTGGCGCTGAGCCTGCGCATCGTCTTCGGCCCCTTGAAACAGTTGCGCGACGGCTTGTTCGACCTGGCCACGCGCGGCAGCGATGACGTCGAAGAGCTGCCGGAAAACCGGCGCGACGAGCTGGGCGACGTGATCCGCGGCTTCAATGCCGTGCAGCGCAAGCTCAAGTCCATCATCGAGGGCAGCCGCGAGGCGGAAGACATGGCGCGCCGCTCGCAGCAGGAGACGGCGCAGGCCATGGACGAGTTGCGCCGGGCGCAGGAATCGTTGCTGCAGTCGGAACGCCTGGCCTCGCTGGGCAGCCTGGTGGCGGGCGTGGCGCATGAAATCAATACCCCGGTCGGCATCGCGCTGACCAGCGCCTCGGTGCTGAAGGAAGCCACCGATGGCATCAGCGCGGCGGTGGCGGGCGGCAGCGTGAAGAAGACCGATATCGTGCGCTACCTGGAAACGGCCGGCGAAAGCGCACGCCTGATCATGAACAATGCCTACCGCGCCGCGCACCTGATCCACAGCTTCAAGCAGATCGCCGTCGACCAGGTCAGCGAAGCGCGCCGTTTGTTCGAATTGCGCGACTATATCGGCGAAGTCATCTCGAGCCTGCAGCCGACCTTGAAAAAGACGCGCATCCGCATCGATATCGATTGCCCGCCCGGCATCATGCTCGACAGCTATCCGGGCGCGCTGGCGCAGGTGCTGACCAATCTGGTCCTGAACTGCGTCGAGCACGCCTTCGATGCGGATACGGACGGCCACATCCATATCGGCGTGCACGGCGACAACGACTGGATCGCCATGCAGGTGCGCGACAATGGCCGCGGCATCGCGCCCGACATGCTCGACCGCGTGTTCGACCCGTTTGTCACCACGCGGCGCGGACAGGGCGGCACGGGGCTGGGCTTGAATATCGTATTCAACTTGATTGCCAAGCAGTTTGGCGGCACCATCACGGTCAGCAGCACCTTGGGGCAGGGCGCGACGTTCCTGCTGCGCCTGCCCAAGGTGACGCCATTGCCGGAAGGCGCCGCCAGCGTTCCGGCCGGCCAGGCATAGGCAAGGAGACAACACATGGCGCAGATGGAAAATAGTCAGCAAGTGGCGCTTTTGCGCGGGATCAATGTCGGCCGCGCCAAGCGCGTGGCCATGGCCGACCTGCGCAAGCTGCTGGGCGACCTGGGTTTTGCGCAGGTGCGTACCGTGCTCAACAGTGGCAACGTCGTGTATGACGGGGGCAAGGTCGCGCCGGCCGACGCCGCTGCCCGCATCGAGGAAGCGCTGGTGCTGAAACTGGGCGTGGCGGCCCGGGTGACGGTGCTGTCGGCCAGCCAGTTTGCCGAACTGATCGAACAAAACACCCTGGCGCCGGCGGCCGATGCGGCCCGTCTGCTGACCTTGGTGCTGAACAATCCGGCCGACATGCAGCGCCTGGCGCCCCTGGCGCAGCGGCCGTGGCAGCCGGAAGCGCTGGTCCTGGGGCGCTGGGCCGCGTATGCCTGGTGTCCCGATGGCGTGTTGGCCAGCAAGGTGGTGGCGGCGCTGGGCGTGCTGCTCGGCGATGGCGTCACCTCGCGCAACTGGGCCACCATGCAAAAATTGCATGTGCTGCTGAACGGGCCGGAGGCGGCCGCCACCTCTTCATTTTCCAAGGAGTACTGATGCCTTCCATTCACGGTACATTCGACGTCACCATCACCCCGGAAACCTTGTCGGACACGGCCGCGCAATCGGGGCTGGGACGCCTGTCGCTCGACAAACGCTACCACGGCGCCCTCGACGCCAGTGCGCGGGGCGAGATGCTCAGCGCGCGCGCCAGCGTGGCCGGCTCGGCAGGCTATGTGGCGCTGGAGCGGGTGGAAGGCACGCTGGACGGGCGTCACGGCAGTTTTTATTTGCAGCACAGCGGCACGATGACGCGCGGCGCGCCCGCCTTGTCGGTGACGGTGGTGCCCGATACGGGGACGGGGCAATTGCAAGGGTTGTCGGGCAGCCTGGCCATCCGCATCGAAGAGGGCAAGCATTATTATGCTTTCACGTATGAGATTGCTGACGTGCCATGAACTGGGAGATCGTCAAGGGCGTGCTGATATTGCTGGTCGCCGTCAGCGTCCTGGGCACGGCCTTCGTACTCATTTCCGCCTCGGGCACGGACAAGGCGGCCTGCATCGCGCGCGCCCTGAAGTCGGGCATTCCTGTGGGTAATATCGAACGGGTTTGCCGCTTGCTGGACAAGTGAGCATCAAGTGAGCATCAACCCAGGCACGGCAGGCAAAAAAATTCCGCGCAAGGCGGAATTTTTTTTAAGGCAGCGGCATCGGCTGCCGGAATAGGGTCAGCTATCGAATTTTTCCTGTTTTTCACCGTGCATGCTAAAGGCCAGCAAGCCCAGTCCCACCAGCAACATCGAGACCATGCTCGCTTCGGGCACGGGCGGCGGCACGTTCGTTTGCTGCGCGGCCGGGGCCGTGGCGGCTGCGGACGGAGGCAGTGCGCCCTGGCGCGCACCGGTGCTGCTCCAGCGCGGGGCCGCGTTGAGCATGGTGCCCTGCGCCAGCAGGCGCGCATACGGCAAGTCCGGTGTGTCCCAGCCGGGATTGTCGGCAGTGCTGGTGAAACCGAGACTGTCGTCGCTCACGACCTGGGCGTGTGTCGTGGGCGGAGGGCTGGCCGCCGCACTGCCGGCGCACGCCGACAGCGCCAGCATGGCCATGCCTAGCGGCTGAAGTAACTTCATCTTTGACTCCCTGGTTCACCGTGCGGTGCGGTCGAAAACCGGCCTGCGCCTGGACGGACAATGCGCCTGTACGGGGGCGTATCACGATTTTTCTGAAGAGCTCTTATTACAGCACAAATCGTGGCAATTTTGCTACGCTTATTTACTTTAAATTACGAATATTTATCATTTTGATAGCGTGATGGCTATCGCTGCCGCACACTTCGCATGAGCACGCTATCGCCGAAAAACACTGTTGTTTTTTTGTGCGAATCGCCAGCAGGAAAACAGTATATTGATTAGTATATTGTTTATCGCATGATGATCAATATGACCGCCTGTGGGAGGGCACGATGGAGACAGTCGCAACACAACACGCCGAATACAACCTCGACGCCATGCGTGGCTCGGCCTACAAGGCCAGCTCGCTGCTCAAGGCCATGGGCAATGCCGACCGATTGATGCTGCTGTGCCAGCTATCGCAGGGCGAGCATTGCGTCAGCGACCTCGAGCAAAAAGTGGGCATCGGCCAGCCGACCCTGTCGCAGCAACTGGGCGTGCTGCGCGAAGAGATGCTGGTGGCCACGCGGCGCGACGGCAAGCAGATCTATTACCGCGTCGCCAGCGCGCCCGTGCTGGCCGTGCTGCAAGTGCTGTACGCGCAATTTTGCGCGCCGCGCCCCACGTTCAACGACGAAGCGGACTGAGTATTTCCATGCACATCGACTGGCAGCATTTCACGCCGTGGGCCTCGCTGGCAGGCGGCATGCTGATCGGCCTGGCCGCGGCCCTGCTGATCCTGTTCAATGGCCGCATCGCCGGCATCAGCGGCATCGTGGGCGGCTTGCTGCGGCCGCGCCGTGGCGACCTGGGCTGGCGCATCGCCTTTCTTGCCGGCCTGGTCGGCACGCCCTTGCTGTATTCGCTGTGGCAAGCCTTGCCGCCCGTGCGGATCGATGCGGGCACGCCCGCCCTGATCGTGGCGGGCTTGCTGGTGGGCGTGGGCGTGCGCTATGGCGCCGGCTGCACCAGCGGCCACGGCGTGTGCGGCCTGTCACGTCTGTCACCGCGTTCGCTGGCGGCCACCATCGCCTTCATGGCGGCCGGTTTCCTCACCGTCTATCTGTTGCGCCATCTGTGAGCAAGCTTATGAGCAAGCTGATCCTTTCCCTGTTGAGCGGCCTCGTCTTTGGCCTGGGCCTGATCGTTTCCGGCATGGGCAACCCGGCCAAGGTGCTCGGTTTCCTCGACCTGGCCGGCGCCTGGGACCCGTCGCTGGCGCTGGTGATGGGCGGCGCCATCGGCGTGGCCCTGCCCGCCTTCTGGCTGGCGCGGCGGCGCAGCACGGCGCTGCTGGGCGAACCCATGCAATTGCCAGTATCGCGGCGCATCGACCGGCGCTTGCTGCTGGGCAGCCTGGCCTTTGGCGCGGGCTGGGGCATCGCCGGTTTCTGTCCCGGCCCCGCCCTCGTCTCCCTGCTGGCGGGCCAGCCGAAGGCGTGGCTGTTTGCCGGCGCCATGCTGGCCGGCATGCTTGTCTTTGAAGTGCTGGAGCGCCGCAAGCTGCCGGCGCCGGCCTGAGACGGTACAATCTGGCGCATCGCCACTTGAAGATACCCGCCTGACATGAAAACCGTGATTTTCCGCGCCGGCGCGCGCGCCGCCCTGTTGTGCAGCGTGCTGGCGCTGGCCGCCTGCGGCAGCTTGCTGAAGAAAGAGGCTCCGCCCGCTCCCTTGCCCGTGGCCGACACCTTGCCCAATCCGCAAGTGTTGCTGCTGGGCGAAGTCCATGACAATGCGCAAGGCCAGCGCCTGCGCGTCGAGGAATTGCGTCGCCGCCTGGCGACCGGCTGGCGTCCCGTGATTGTCATGGAACAGTTCGACCGCGAAAACCAGGCCTTGCTGACGCGCGCCGCGCGCGATTGCGCCGACCCCGACTGCATCATCCGCGTGATGGAACAGCCGCGCTGGGACTGGAGTTTGTACCGGCCCGTGCTGGACCTCGTCGTCAGCTATCAGCTGAGTCTGGTTGCCGGCAACCTGTCGCCCGCCGATGCCTCGCGCATCGTGCGCGACGGCATCCAGTGGGCCATGCCGCCCGCCATGGTGGCCACGTACCTGGCCGCGCCCGTGCCGGCCGATATCCTGGACGGGCAAGAGAAGGAAGTCCAGGCGGCCCGCTGCAATATGCTGCCCGACATGATGATCAAAGGTGTCGTCAACGCCCAGGTAGCGCGCGATATCTGGATGGCCAAGCTGATCCGCGACCAGGCGCCGCGCGACGTGGTGTTGATCGCCGGCAACGACCACGTGCGCAAGGATATCGGCGTGCCCCGCTGGCTGAAGCTGGCCGACCCGCAGCTGAACGTGCGCAGCATCGGCTACCTGGAGCAGGGCGGCAGCGGCTACAAGGGCACGTTTGACTTGACGCAAACGATGCCCGCGCAACCGCGCCCGGACCCGTGCGCCAAATTCAAGAAATAAGGTTCAAGCAATAAGCGCTACTGCTGCACCCGCACCAGGGCGCTGACCCGGCTTGCCGTGTCGAGCAGTTTCGGCAAGCTGTGTTCCAGCAGGTGCGCCACGGACGGTCCCGCCGTCTGGCCGCTGACGTTGATCGCCGCCACCACCTTGCCGGTCCGGTCGAACACGGGCGCGGCGAGGGCGATCAAGCCCTGTTCCAGCTCTTCCTGCACCAGGCACCAGCCCTGGCGCCGCACTTGCGCAATCTCTTCCATCAAGAGGTCGATATCGACCTTGGTCGCCGGCGTGATTTTCAGCAACGCCATCCTCGACAGCCGTTCGCGCAGCACTTCGGGTGCCAGGCCCGACAGTAAAACCCGTCCCATCGAGGTGCAGTAGGCAGGCAGGCGGCTGCCGATGCCCAGGTTGATCGACATGGTGCGGTGCGCGGACAGGCGCACCACATACACGATGTCGTCGCCGTCGAGCACGGTGGCCGAGCACGACTGGCGCAAGGTCTGCATCAATTCTTCCAGCAGCGGCTGCGCCTGCGTCCACACGGGCAGCGACGACAAATAGGCATAGCCGAGGTCGAGCACCTTCGGCGTCAGGCGGAACAGCCGTCCATCCGCTTCCACGTAGCCAAGATGCAACAAGGTGTGCAGGATGCGCCGCGCGCCCGCACGCGTCAGCTGCGCCCGCTCCGCCACTTCGCTCAGGGTCTGTTGCGGCGCGTCCGCGCCAAAGCTGCGCAGCACGGCCAGGCCCCGCGCGAACGATTGCACATAGCTGTCGCCAGGACGGGGCGCGCCGTCGGCATCGAGGGTTTCTTCGGCGGAAAGGGGCGTGCTGCTGCGTGCGGTCATGGCGATTCCAATTGGTCAAGGTGGCAATTATAGCCATGGCGCCGGCGAAAACGGCAAATTGACAAGCGCCCCGATCAGGCATATTCTCACGAATAAGTTCTAAATACGAATATTTGTTCGTTATGCGAACAAATGTCTGATGAGTTTGATTGGGAGGAGACAGGCAATGATCGACAAACTGCGTTCCAGCGTGCTTGATGCGCTGGCCGATATCCACGATGGCGCCACCGTCATGATTGGCGGCTTCGGCGGCGCGGGCCAGCCGGCCGAGCTGATCGACGGCTTGATCGCCCAGGGCGCGCGCGACCTCGTCATCGTCAACAACAATGCGGGCAATGGCGACACGGGCCTGGCCGCCCTGCTGAAAAACGGGCAAGTGCGCAAGATCATCTGCTCGTTCCCCCGGCAGGCCGATTCCCACGTGTTCGACGCGCTGTACCGCGCGGGCAAGCTGGAGCTGGAATTGGTGCCGCAGGGCAACCTGGCCGAGCGCATCCGCGCCGCCGGCGCCGGCATCGGCGGCTTTTTCACGCCCACGGGTTACGGTACGGACTTGGCCAAGGGCAAGGAAACGCGCGAGATCGACGGCCGCATGTATGTGTTCGAGTCGCCGATCCACGCCGACTTCGCGCTGATCAAGGCGGAGCAGGGCGACCGCTGGGGCAACCTGACTTACCGCAAGACAGCGCGCAACTTCGGCCCCATCATGGCCATGGCCGCGAAAGTCAGCATTGCTTCCGTGCATGAAGTTGCCGAGCTGGGCAGCATCGATCCCGAGCACGTCATCACGCCGGGCCTGTTCGTGCAGCGCCTGGTGCAAGTGCCGCGCACGGCCACCGGCCCCGCCGGCTTCAAAGCTGCCTGAGGAATATCAAGTGAATAAATGGAATCGAGATCAAATGGCGGCCCGCGTGGCGGCCGACATCCATGAAGGCAATGTCGTCAACCTGGGCATCGGCTTGCCGACCCTGGTGGCGAACCACTTGCCGGCCGGCGCGGACATCATCCTGCACAGCGAAAACGGCGTGATCGGCATGGGCCCCGCGCCCGCGCCGGGCGAGGAAGACTACGACCTGATCAATGCGGGCAAGCAACCCGTCACCCTCCTGGCCGGCGGCAGTTACTTCCACCATGCCGACAGCTTCGCCATGATGCGCGGCGGCCACCTGGACATCTGCGTGCTGGGCGCGTTTCAAGTCTCCGCCACGGGCGACCTGGCCAACTGGCACACGGGTGCCCCCGACGCCATTCCCGCCGTGGGCGGGGCCATGGACCTGGCCATCGGCGCGAAAAAAACCTGGGTCATGATGGAATTGCTGACCAAGACGGGTGAAAGCAAGCTGGTGCAGGCATGCACGTATCCGCTGACGGGCATCGCCTGCGTCAGCCGCATCTACAGCGACCTGGCCGTGCTCGACCTGTCGCCCGCCGGCGCCACGGTCGTCGAACTGGTGGACGGCTTGAGTTTCGAGCAGTTGCAAGCGTTGACGGCCGTGCCGCTGACGGACGGACGTTAATTCACCGCCCATTCAATACACTTTCTTGGAGGAAAGAACATGACCCATGCTTACATTTGCGACGCCCAGCGCACGCCGTTTGGCCGCTATGGCGGAGGACTCGCCGGCGTGCGCGCCGACGACCTGGGCGCCGTGCCCATCCGTGCCTTGCTGGCGCGCAATCCCAACGTGGACTGGAACGCCGTCACGGACGTGCTGTACGGCTGCGCCAACCAGGCGGGCGAGGACAACCGCAACGTGGCGCGCATGGCGGCCCTGTTGGCGGGACTGCCCGACAGCGTGCCGGGCGCCACCCTGAACCGGTTGTGCGGCTCGGGCCTGGACGCCATCGGCAGCGCCGCCCGCTTCATCAAGAGCGGCGAAGCGGGCTTGCTGATCGCCGGCGGCGTGGAAAGCATGAGCCGCGCGCCGTTTGTCATGGGCAAGGCGGACAGCGCGTTTTCGCGCGGCATGAAAATGGAAGACACGACCATCGGCTGGCGCTTCATCAATCCCTTGATGAAGGCGCAGTACGGCGTCGATTCGATGCCGGAAACGGCGGAAAACGTGGCGTCGGACTTCGGCATCAGCCGTCTTGATCAGGATGCGTTTGCCCTGGCCAGCCAGGTGAAAGCGCTGGCGGCGCAGCAGGCGGGCGTGTTCGACAGTGAAATCTGCCCCGTCAGCATCGCCCAGAAGAAGGGCGCCCCTGTCATCGTTGCCCGCGACGAGCATCCGCGCGCCACCACCCTGGAAACCTTGATGAAACTCAAGCCCGTCGTGCGCGCGGATGGCACGATCACGGCCGGCAACGCGTCCGGCGTCAACGATGGCGCCGCGGCCCTGCTGCTGGCTGATGAAGCCAACGCGGCCCGCTTTGGCCTGACGCCGCGCGCCCGCGTCGTGGCCATGGCGACGGCCGGCGTGGCGCCCCGCATCATGGGCATCGGCCCCGCGCCCGCCACCCTGAAAGTGCTGGCCATGACGGGCTTGACCCTGGCCGACTTCGACGTCATAGAACTCAACGAAGCGTTTGCCGCCCAGGGCCTGGCCGTGCTGCGCCAGCTGGGTTTACCCGACGACGACCCGCGCGTGAACCCGAATGGCGGCGCCATCGCCCTGGGCCACCCGCTGGGCGCGTCGGGCGCGCGCCTGGCCATGACGGCCGTCAACCAGCTGCACCGCACGGGCGGGCGCTATGCCTTGTGCACCATGTGCATCGGCGTGGGCCAGGGCATCGCGCTGGTGCTGGAACGGGTCTGACCTCCAGCGCGTCCGGGCAGGCACCATGCACTGTGCACTGTGCACTGACACAAGATGCGGCATCGGCATCGGCCAGGGCATCGCGCTGGTGTTGGAACGGGTCTGATTCCGCCCGCCTGCAGGTGAAAAAAGTTGCCGGCGATACGTATTAACGCGTATGCCGGCCGGCTTTTTGACCCTGATCAAGGGCGTATGATGCAAAACCAGCCAGGGCAACCCGGCTGGCGTTGGCTTTTTCACACGAACAAGAAGACTGATATGACATCCCACGATACTCCGCATGACGTTGCGCAGCTGACATCCCAGCAGCGCATCAAGGCCATCATTGGCGCTTCCTCCGGTAACCTGGTCGAATGGTTCGACTTCTACATTTACTCGTTCTGCGCGCTGTACTTCTCGCACGCCTTCTTCCCTTCTGGTAACCCGACGACGCAGCTGCTGCAGACGGCCGGCATCTTTGCCGCCGGCTTCCTCATGCGTCCCGTGGGCGGCTGGCTGTTCGGCCGCATCGCCGACAAATACGGCCGCCGCCAGTCGATGATGATTTCCGTGCTGATGATGTGCGGCGGCTCGCTGATGATCGCCGTGCTGCCCACGTATGAAACCATCGGCGCCTTTGCGCCGTTCCTGCTGCTGGTGGCGCGCCTGTTCCAGGGCTTGTCCGTGGGCGGCGAATACGGTACCAGCGCCACCTATATGAGCGAAGTGTCGGAATCGGGCAAGCGCGGTTTCTTCGCCTCGTTCCAGTACGTGACCCTGATCGGCGGCCAGTTGCTGGCCTTGCTGGTGCTGGTGGTCTTGCAGCAATTGCTGACCCTGGAAGAATTGCGTGCCTGGGGCTGGCGCATCCCGTTCGTCTTCGGTGCCCTGGCGGCCCTCGTGTCGCTGAACCTGCGTAAATCCCTGACGGAAACGACCACCGCCAGCGAGCGCAAGGACAAGGACGCTGGCAGCCTGCGCGGCTTGCTCAAGCACAAGCGCGCCTTCATCACCGTGCTCGGCTTTACGGCCGGCGGCTCGCTCGTGTTCTACACGTTCACCACCTACATGCAGAAATACCTGGTCAACACGGCCGGCATGGATACCAAGACGGCCAGCGCCGTCATGACGTGCGCCTTGCTGGTCTACATGATTTTGCAGCCCGTGTTCGGTGCCTTGTCGGACCGCATCGGCCGCCGCACCTCGATGCTGTTCTTCGGCGGCCTGGCCACCCTGTGCGTGTTGCCGATCATGCATGCCTTGAAAGACATCACCAGCCCGTACGCGGCGTTTGGCCTGATCATCATCGCGCTGGCCATCATCAGCTTCTATACGTCGATCAGCGGCTTGATCAAGGCGGAAATGTTCCCCGTCGAAGTGCGCGCGCTGGGCGTGGGCCTGTCGTATGCGGTCGCCAACGCCATGTTCGGCGGTTCGGCCGAATACGTGGCGTTGCAGTTCAAGGCTTGGCACGTGGAAGAGTATTTCTATTGGTACGTGACCATCATGTGCCTGATTTCCTTCATCGTCGCCATCCGCATGCCGGATCCGAGCCGCTCGGGACTGCTGAAGTAAGCTTGCCGTAAAATAAGGGGACACTGCGGTGTCCCCTTTTTCATCACCGCCTTTTTATCGTGCCGATCAGGAGTTTCCATGTCGTATGTCATTGCCGCAGCCATCCAGCCCAGCGTTCCCGTCAGCGGCAGCGTTGATACTTTCCCCGTCCACCGCATCTATTGCGTGGGCCGCAACTATGTCGACCATGCCAAGGAAATGGGCCATACGGGCCGCGAGGCGCCGTTTTTCTTCATGAAGCCTGCCGACGCCGTGCTGCCCGTGCCTGCCGGCACGACGGGCGAGTTGCCGTACCCGGCGCAGACGCAGGATTTCCAGCACGAGATGGAACTGGTGGTGGCTATCGGCAAGGGCGGCAGCGATATCGGCGTGGCCGATGCGCTGAGCCACGTGTGGGGTTATGCGATCGGCCTGGACATGACGCGCCGCGACGTGCAGGGTGCGGCGAAAAAGCAGGGCCGTCCGTGGGAAACGGGCAAGGCGTTCGAGCACTCGGCGCCCATCGGTTCCATCACGCCGGCCGCGCAGGCGGGCGACGTCAGCCATGCCGCCATCACCCTGCACGTGAATGGCGAGCTGCGGCAAAGCAGCAGCATCGACATGCTGATCTGGAATGTGGCGGAAACCATCGCCGACCTGTCGACCTACTTTACCTTGCAGCCAGGCGACCTGATCTACACGGGAACGCCGGCCGGCGTGGCGGCCGTGCAGCGCGGCGACGAGCTGGTGGGGGCCATCGATGGCCTGGAGACCTTGCGCGTGAAAGTGGTCTAAGTTGTCAAGGAGACTGGCATGATGAATGACACGTATGCTGTGGCGCAACCCACGCGCGCCGGGATCGACGCCCTGGCAGGGCCGGCCCTGCTGGAATTCGGCACGGGCTGGTGCGGCCACTGCCGCGCCACTCAGGCGCCGCTGGCCGCCGCCTTTGCGCAGCACCCCGAGGTGCCGCACCTGCGCGTGGAAGACGGCCCCGGCCGCGCCCTGGGACGCTCGTTCCGGGTGAAACTGTGGCCGACCTTGATTTTCCTCAAGGATGGCCAGGAAGTGGCGCGCCTCGTGCGCCCGCTCGACAGCGCGGAGATCGCCAAGGCGTTCGCCCTGATCGACGCGTAGGCGGTTTCCATCATTTCTTGCCGCACCGCACCACTGCGCGTATCATAAGCCGCTTACAGCAAGATCAACCGCATCCTTCGTGATGCAGGCGCGATCATCGCCGGCCCGCTCCACCCGGAGGGGCCGCAGGCAAGGATTCACCACAAATGACCGATGCCGCGATGCCGACGCGCGGGTCTGGTACGGAATGCCTGGCGATACGCCGGGCCTGATGCACGTCGCCCATCCCCTGACGCCTTTCCTGCCGTGCCCCGGGTAACCGGATGGCGCACGACCGTTGTTTCTCTAAATCAGCACTGATCACGGCGCGTTAGCGCGCGTTGCCGGCAGTTCGCTACGGCAACTAAAACCGTTGTTTTTTGTTTGCAAATTTAATAGCAAATGCGCAGCAAATGCATGCACGCAAGGCTATGATATGCGAACGACACGGAGACAACGTGCTGTGCTGCTGCCTGAAAAAACATCCAGAGAATGGCCTTTAGACACCCTCCCCAAGGAGCGCAGTAAATGAGCACCCCCCCCAAGAAAAATTCCCCCGGCACGGTGCTGTTCGCCAGCCTGATCGGCACCACCATCGAGTTCTTTGACTTTTATATCTACGCCACCGCCGCCGTGCTGGTGTTCCCGAAACTGTTCTTCCCCGCCGGCGACCCGTCGGCCGCCGTGCTGCAGTCGCTGGCCACGTTCGCCATCGCCTTCTTCGCCCGTCCCATCGGTTCGGCCGTGTTCGGCCACTTCGGCGACCGCATCGGCCGCAAGGCCACCCTCGTGGCCGCCTTGCTGACCATGGGTATTTCCACCGTCATCATCGGCTTGCTGCCGACGTATGCCGCCATCGGCACCCTGGCGCCGCTGCTGCTGGCGCTGTGCCGTTTCGGCCAGGGCCTGGGCCTGGGCGGCGAGTGGGGCGGCGCGGTGCTGCTGGCCACGGAAAACGCGCCACCGGGCAAGCGCGCCTGGTACGGCATGTTCCCGCAGCTGGGCGCGCCGATCGGCTTCTTCCTGTCGGGCGGCATCTTCCTGCTGCTGAGCGAAACCATGACCGATGAGCAATTCTTCAGCTACGGCTGGCGCATCCCGTTCCTCGCCAGCGCGCTGCTGGTCATCGTCGGCCTGTACGTGCGTCTGAAGATCACGGAAACGCCGGACTTCCAGAAAGTCATCGACAAGAACGAGGTCGTCAAACTGCCGGTAGCCACCGTGTTCCGCCAGCATGGCCGCATGTTGTTCCTGGGCACCATCATCGCCCTGGCCACCTTCGTGCTGTTCTACCTGATGACTGTGTTCGCGCTGAGCTGGGGTACGACCAAGCTGGGCTTCACGCGCAAGGAATTCCTCGTCGTGCAGCTGTTTGCCGTGCTGTTCTTCGCCCTCACGATTCCATTCTCGGCCGTGCTGGCCGACCGCCGCGGCCGCCGCGCCACCCTGATCTGGGTCTCCGTCGCCATCGCCATCTTCGGCCTGGTGCTCGCGCCCATGTTCGGTTCGGGCGTGACGTGGGAAGTGACGGTCTTCATGGCCGTCGGCCTGGGCCTGATGGGCATGACCTACGGACCGCTGGGCACGATGTTGTCCGAGCTGTTCCCGCCCGAAGTGCGCTACACGGGCGCGTCGCTGACGTTCAACCTGGCCGGCATCCTGGGCGCCTCGCTGGCGCCGTACATCGCCACCTGGCTGGCCACGAACTATGGCTTGCAATACGTGGGCTATTACCTGTCGCTGGCAGCCGTGCTGACCCTGGGCGCGCTGCTGATGGTGGGCAAGCCACGCGCGGGCAAGGAAGCCTGGCAGTAACACCCCTCTGACCCCACCGGTCCCGAAAGCCGCCAGCTGCAACGCTGGCGGCTTTTTTTGTCGGTAAAACACCACGCCGCCCGCCTGCCGAGATTCTTGTTGACAGTCAAAATCGGCTGGTGGTAAGGTGTGCACACGTGTGCAATGCAGTGCAAGTCTTGAAAAAGCACATCCCGGGACAGTGACACCGCAAGATAGCGGTGCGGTCTGAAGTACCACAACGACAACAAACTTGGAGTGAGACGATGAAGATGCGCAATGTTGCGATTGCTATAAGCCTGGCCCTGCCGATGACGGCCATGGCCGCCGAGGAACGCCTGTCCGTGCTGTGTTCAGCCGACATGGAGTGGTGCCAGCTGATGAAGAACCGCTTCGAGGCGGAAAGCAAGATCAAGGTATCGATGATCAGGAAGAGCGCCGGCGAGGCCTATGCGAAGATCCGCGCCGAAGCGTCCAACCCGAAATCGGACATCTGGTGGGGCGGCACGGGCGACCCGCACCTGCAAGCGGCCGCCGAAGGCTATACGGAAGAATACAAGTCGCCCACCCTGCCCAAGCTGCAGCCGTGGGCGCTCAAGCAGGCCGAGACGGCCAAGTACCGCACCGTCGGCATCTACATCGGCATCCTGGGCCTGGCCTACAACGAAAACGTGCTGAAGAAGAAAAACCTGCCGCCGCCCCAATGCTGGAAAGACCTCGTCAAGCCCGCCTACAAGGGCGAGATCGAGATGGCCAACCCGAACTCCTCGGGCGCCGCCTACAATGCGCTGGCCACCGTGGTGCAGCTGTTCGGCGAAGAGGAAGCCTTCGATTTCCTGGCGAAAATGGGCCAGAACGTCAGCAAGTATCCGAACGCGGGCGTGGCGCCCGGCGAGGACGTGGGCCGTGGCGAAGCGGGCGTGGCCATCGGTTTCATGCATGACCTGATGAAGCTCACCGTGGCCGGCTTTCCCGTGAAAGTCTTGCCGCCCTGCGAAGGCACGGGTTACGAGATCGGCTCCATGAGCATCGTCAAGGGCGCGAAAAACATGGAGCAGGCAAAGAAATTCTATGAATTCGCCCTGCGTCCGGACGTGCAGAGCGAAGCCGTGAAAGCGCTGGCGTTCCAGATCCCGTCCAACGTGGCCGCCACCATTCCCGCCGCCTCGCCCCGCCTGGAAAACATCAAGACCATCAACTACGACTTCGCCAAGTATGGCGCCTCGGACACGCGCAAGCGTTTGCTGCAACGCTGGACGACACAGATTTATTCGGCCGGCAATTAAGGCGTAAAGACTGTCATCGTACCGAACCTGCCGCATGCCGCAATGGCCATGCCGGCGGGTCTACTTAGCTGGATAGAGACCTCATGAAAAAGATATTTTACGGCTGGCTGCTGGCCGCCCTGGCAGCGTTGTGCCTGTTGCCCTGGCAGCAACAGGAAGCGGGATTGTTTGCCGGCGAATGGTTGCGCGACGGCCAGTTCTTCAGTGACCGTGGCGCACCGGCCGTGCTGCACCTGCTGTCGTTCGGCGCCTGGCCACTGGGCGTGTTCTTCGCCCTGATCGCCGCCAGCGCCGCCCTGGTAGCCGGCAATCCTCACCGCAAGACCCTGGGCCTGGGCCAGATCGCCATCGGCGGCGCCGGCATGCTGTGGCTGGCATGGCTGGGCTGGGGGCCACTGGCCGCCAGCACGGGCCTGGGCTTCGGCGCGCTGCTGCTGGCGCTGTGCCTGCTGTTCCTCCTCACCTCGGGCGCGGCCGCCTGCGGCGTGTGCCGCGGCGACGCCTTCGTGGCCGGCGCCATCGGCCTCATCATTTGCCTGATCTCCCTGTTCGTGCTGTTCCCCGTCGCGCTGATCCTCGTCAGCGCCGGCCAGCCCATGGACGATGGCGGCACGGGCGCCGCCGCTCTGGCGCGCCGCCTGGCGGACCCCGGCATCTGGAGCCTCAATTGCGTGTCCGGTCCCGGCCGCTGCGGCGTGGCCTGGAATACCCTGGCGCTGGCGCTGCTGACGGGCGTGTCGGCCACCTTCCTCGGTCTCGTGTTCGCCCTCTTGGTGACGCGCACCAATGGCCGCTGGGTGCGCCCGATGCGCGCCATTACGATACTCCCCATCGTCACGCCGCCTTTCGTGCTGGGCCTGGCCCTGATCCTGCTGTTCGGCCGCAACGGCGCCATCACTGGCCTCGTCGGCGACCTGTTCGGTATCGAGCAGAGCCGTTGGCTGTACGGCATGACGGGCGTGTGGCTGTCGCAGATGCTGGCCTTTGCGCCGATTGCCTTCATGACATTAATTGGTGTGGTGGAGGGCGTCAGCCCTTCGCTGGAAGAAGCGTCGGGCACCCTGGGCGCCAGCAGCTGGCAAACCTTCGTCAAGGTGTCGCTGCCCTTGATGCGTCCCGGCATCGCCAATGCCTTTTTGCTGTGCTTTATCGAAAGCATGGCCGACTTCGGCAACCCGATGGTGCTGGGTGGCAACTTCCACGTGCTGTCGACGGAAATCTTCTTTTCCGTGGTGGGCGCCTCGAACGACCAGGGTCGCGCCGCCACCCTGGCCATCGTGCTGCTGACCTTTGCCGTGGGCGCCTTCTTCATCCAGAACTTGTGGCTGGGCAAGAAATCGTATGTGACGGTGACGGGCAAGGCCGACCATGGCGGCCACGCCTCGCTCAACCCGCGCCTGAAAACCATGCTGTGGACCATCGCCCTGCCATGGTTCGCCTTCACGGCCCTGATCTACGGCACGGTGGTGGCGGGCGGCTTCGTGAATAACTGGGGCCAGGACAATGCCTTCACCTTGCGCCACTACATCGACGCTTTCGGCATCACGGCGGGCGCTTCCGGCTGGCACTGGACGGGCCAGGCCTGGCCGTCGCTGTTCACCACCTTGACGATTTCGGCCATCGCCGCGCCCTTGACGGCCTTTGTCGGCATCCTCTCGGCCTGGCTGTTGGTGCGCCAGCAATTCGCCCTGAAAAGCGCGTTCGAGTTCGGCACCATGCTCAGCTTTGCCATTCCCGGCACCGTCATCGGCATCAGCTACATCCTGGCGTTCAACTCGGCGCCCATCGAGTTGACGGGCACGGCGACGATTTTGATCCTGTGCTTTGTCTTCCGCAACATGCCGATGGGCTTGCGTACGGGCATCGCCGCCATGCGCCAGCTCGACGGCAGCCTGGACGAGGCCTCGATCACCCTGGGCGCCAGCAGCTGGACCACCATGCGCAAGGTCATCCTGCCGCTGTTGCGCCCGGCCATCGCCTCGGCCCTCGTGTATGGCTTCGTGCGTTCGATCACGTCGATCTCGGCCGTCGTCTTCCTCGTCAGCGCCGATTACGACATGGCCACGTCCTACATCATCGGCCTGGTGTCGAACGGCAACTACGGCACGGCGATTGCCTACGCCACGGTCTTGATCGTCGTCATCCTGCTGTGCATCCAATTGATCCATTTGCTGGTCGGCAAGCGCCGCCTTCGCCGCGTCAGCGCCGAAAAAACGCTGTCGGCCGCCGTTCCCAACCTGGAAAAGAGCTACGCATGAACCACTTTACTACCCAAGCAACAGAGCTTGCCGCGCTGGAATTCGATGGCGTCACCAAGCGCTACGGCAAGGCGCTGGCCGTGAACGATGTGTCGTTCACCATCGCGCCGCGCACCATGGTCACCCTGCTGGGCCCCAGCGGCTGCGGCAAGACCTCGACCCTGCGCCTGATCGCCGGCCTGGAACGCGTCAGCGCCGGGCGCATCTTGCTGGCTGGCGAGGATGTCACCTTGACCTCGGCCGCCGAGCGCGACGTCAGCATGGTGTTCCAGTCCTACGCCCTGTTTCCGCACATGACGGTGCTCGACAACGTGTGCTACGGCCTCATCGTGTCTGGTGAAACCAAGCCGCGCGCCGTGGAACGGGCGCAGGAAAGCCTGCGCCTGGTGGGGCTGGCCGACTTCGCCGCGCGCTTCCCCAACGAACTGTCGGGCGGCCAGCAGCAGCGCGTGGCCGTGGCCCGCTCACTGGTGCTGCAGCCCAAGGTGCTGCTGCTGGACGAACCGCTGTCGAACCTCGACACGAAACTGCGCCGCCGCGTGCGCGACGAGATCCGCGACATCCAGGTCAAGCTGGGCTTGACTGCCGTGTATGTCACGCATGACCAGGAAGAGGCGCTGGCCATTTCCGACCAGATCATCGTGATGAACCGGCAAGTGATCGCGCAAAAGGGCACGCCGCACGAGCTGTTCGAATCGCCGGCCGACAAATTCGTCGCCGACTTCATCTGTAACGCGAACATCGTCGATGGCGTGATCGAAGCGGTGGCCGACGGCAAGGCCACCTGCGTCATGGGCAAGTTGCGGCTGCGTCTGCCATGCCGCAGCCAGCGCAGCGGCGAAGCGAGTTTCGCCGTGCGTCCGGAAGCGATCCTGCTGTCGCCCGCGCAGCCCGACAGCGCCATGGTGGTGCGCGTGGCACGCGCCACCTACCTGGGACGCGAAATGCAATACACGCTCGACACGCCGGTCGGCGAACTGTTTGCCGTCTCGCACGACTTGAGCCAGGTTTTCACGCAAGGCACATCGGTCGCCATGACCGTACACGAACATGGCGCAGCCATCATTGGAGGACAAGCATGACAGATATGACACAGGCAGCGGTACTGGCCGACGCGGCCACCCTGGAGCGCTATGCCTACGCCCGGCACATCATCCGCCAGGCGGGCGAGATTGCGCTGGGCATGTTTCACCGCCGCACGGAACTGGTGATCGAGGAAAAGGGCTTGCAGGACATGGTCAGTATCGCCGATCGCATGGTGGAAGACTATGTGCGTGCGCAAATCGCCGCGCGTTTTCCTGACGACGCCGTGGTGGGCGAGGAGCGGGGCGGCGGGGCGTCGGACGCGCGCTGCGTGTGGGTCATCGATCCCATCGACGGCACGGCCTGCTTCGTCAACGGCATGCTGGCCTGGTGCGTGTCGATTGGCGTGCTGGTCGACGGCAAGCCGGCCATCGGCGCCGTGTACGACCCGAATGCGGACGAGCTGTTCCACGCCTGCCAGGGGCAGGGCGCCTACGTGGCGGCGAAGGCCGGCGAAACGCGGCTGCGCGTCAACGACGTGGCCAGCCTGCAGGGCGGCGTGCTGGGCGTGGGCTTTTCGCACCGCGTGGGCACCGATACTTTTTTACCGTTCCTGCTCGACGTGCTGGAAGAGGGCGGCATGTTCATCCGCAACGGTTCCGGCGCGCTGATGATCGCCTATGTGGCGGCCGGGCGCCTGATCGGCTATTTCGAGCCGCACATCAATTCATGGGATTGCCTGGCCGGCATCGTGCTCGTCAACGAGGCGGGCGGGCGCTGCAATGATTTCCTGGCCGATAACGGCCTGGAAAAGGGCAATCCCATCCTGGTGGGCGGCCCCCGCCTGTATCCGCAACTGGCAGCGCTGGCCTTGCCGCGCTGTGCCTGAGCACATCTTATTGAAAGGGAGGACAGGCGTCCGGCGAGGGACGCGCGGAGTGGCAACACACTGTTGAGCATCATGAGTAATCCACCACCATAAAAACAAGCAGGAGACAAAATGAAAAACGGGATGAAAAACGAGATGAACACCATGCAGTTGAACAAGATCGCCGCCGTATTCTTGCTGGCCGTGCCAGGCTGCGTGCTGGCCGAATCGAGCGTCGTCGTGTACGGCCGCATCCATGCGGGCTTCGACCGTATCGAAACGTCAAGCTCGGCCACGGCGCCGAATGGCGAATCCATTTCTCGCGTATCGGACAATTCCTCGAAGATCGGCTTCAGGGGAAGGGAAGACTTGGGTAATGGGAACACGGCCTTCTTCCAGATCGAGGGCAATGCCAAGCTGGACGATGGAACGGGCGCCATCAATAGCAAGGATACCTTTGTCGGGCTGGAAAACCCTGCCTATGGCCGTATCGCGCTGGGCCGCTTCGCCACGCCGATTCGCCAGATCAACGGCTACACCAACCGTTTCGTGGGCGAAGGCATCCAGGATGACGCCAACATCTCCCAGCTGGGCGGAGAAGGCTTCAACCGCCGCAGTTCGAACGCCGTCAGCTACCGCACGCCCGTGCTGCAAGGCTTCAGCGCCACGATTTACCGCGCCAGCGAAAACGAGGCATCGAACGGCGACCGCATCTATTCGGGCATCGTGCAATACGTGAACGGCCCCATCAAGGGCGCCGTCGGCTATGAAAAGCACAAGGACTTGCGTCCCGGCTTCAGCGAAAAGATGTTCCGCGCCGTGGGCAATTACAACTTCGGCGGCGGCGACGTGGGCGTGGCCTGGAACCGCATGGTGTATGACGTGGCCGGCGGCGACTTGCAGCGCGACTACTTCACCATCACGGGCGCCTACAAGGCGGGCGGCGGTTCCTTCATCGGCAGGTTCGGCGTGGCAGGCGACGTGTCCGGCAGCGCGCCCAACGGCAGCAGCGTGACCATCAAGGCGACCACCCTGGTGCGCGGCGACGACAGCGGCGCCAAGCAGGCCACCCTGGGCTACGAGTATTACCTGTCCAAGCGCAGCACCGTCTACGCCTACTATACGCAAACGAATAACGACAGGAACGCCAACTACACGTTTGGCGGCAATGCCTTCGCCGCCACCAAGAAGGGTGCCAAGCTCAGCGGTGTGATGCTGGGCGTCATCCACCTGTTTTAACCTTTTTTGCTCGGAAATGCACACGTGTGCATTTCCGGGCAGCATTATCCCGACTATCAAGGAGATGGAAATGATTCAAGTGGCATTGTTCGGCGCCGGGCGCATCGGCCGCATTCACGCCGGCAATCTGGTGCGCCAGCCTGGCGTGCGCCTGAAATACGTGGTCGACGTGCATGCGGGCGCGGCGGCGGAAGTGGCGGCCCTGCATGGCGCCAGCGTCGCCAGCGTGGAAGCGGTGCTGGCCGACCCCGAAGTCAAGGCCGTGCTGATCGCGTCGAGCACGGATACGCATGCGGACCTGATCGTGCGCGCAGCGGCCGCCGGCAAGGCCATCTTTTGCGAAAAACCCGTCGACCTGACCCTGGAGCGTGCGCGCGCCGCCGCCGTTGCCGTCAAGGAAGCGGGCGTGCTGTGCATGATCGGCTTCCAGCGCCGCTACGACCCCACGTTTGCCGCCGTCAGGCAGCGTATCGCAGCGGGCGAGATCGGCACGCCTGAGTTGCTCATCGTCACCAGCCGCGATCCCGGCCCGCCACCCGTCAGCTACATCCAGGTATCGGGCGGCATCTTCAAGGATATGCTGATCCACGATTTCGACATTTTCCGCTGGATACTCGACGATGAAGCCGTCAGCGTGCACGCGACGGGCAGCTGCCTGGTCGACCCCGCCATCGGCGCGGTGGGCGACCTCGATTGCACGGCCGTGACCATCCGCACGGCACAAGGCCGCTTGTGCCAGATCAATACCACGCGCCGCGCCGCCTATGGCTACGACCAGCGCTTCGAAGTGCTGGGCAGCGCCGGCATGCTGCAGGCGGGCAACCACAAGCCGACGGAAGTGACGGCCTACGGTTCGGTGAACGTCAGCGTCGACAAGCCGGAAGACTTTTTCCTGGAACGCTACCGCGCCGCCTACGCCAGCGAAATGGCGCACTTTTTCGAGGCCTTTGCCCATGGCGCGCCCTTGCGCACCACCGTCCACGATGGCTTGAAGGCACTGGAACTGGCCGAGGCGGCCACCGTGTCGTGGCGCGAACAGCGCATCGTGCAATTGTCATAAGGAATGCATGTGATGAAGAATACGACTGAATTTTCCCAGAGCCGCGCGCTGGACGTGATCTGCCTGGGCCGCCTGGCGGTGGACCTGTACGCGCAGCAGATCGGCAGCACCCTGGAAGACGCGACCAGTTTCGCCAAGTACCTGGGCGGTTCGTCGGCGAATATCGCCTTCGGCACGGCCCGCCTGGGCTTGAAGTCCGCCATGCTGTCGAAAGTGGGCGACGACCACATGGGCCGTTTCTTGACGGACACCTTGGCGAAAGAGGGTTGCGACGTCAGCCATGTCGGCATCGACCGCGACCGTTTGACGGCGCTGGTGATGCTGGGCATCAAGGATAAAAACACGTTTCCCCTGATTTTCTACCGTGAAAACTGCGCCGACATGGCCATCGAGCCATCCGCCGTCGACGCCGCCTTTATCGCTTCCAGCAAGGCGCTGTTGATCACCGGCACGCATTTTTCGACGGCTACGATGCACGCCGTCAGCACGCAGGCCCTGAAATTGGCGCGCGCCAACAACGTGCGCACCATGCTCGACATCGATTACCGGCCCGTGCTGTGGGGTTTATCGGGCAAGGCGGACGGCGAAACGCGTTTCGTTTCGAACGACGGCGTGACGCGCCACCTGCAGGCGATCTTGCCGCAGTTCGACTTGATCGTCGGCACGGAAGAGGAATTCATGATCGCCGGCGGCGGCGCCGACATCATGGCCTCCCTGCGCGCCGTGCGGGCCGTGAGCGGTGCCACGCTGGTCGTCAAGCGGGGGCCGCTGGGCTGCGCCGTCATCGACGCGGCCATTCCAGCCGGTCTCGATGCGGCTTTCAACTATCAGGGCGTGCGCGTCGAAGTGCTCAACGTGCTGGGTGCCGGGGACGCGTTTCTCTCGGGCTTTTTGAAAGGCTGGCTGCGCGGCGAGGATTACGAGGCGTGCTGCCGCTATGCAAATGGCTGCGGCGCCTTGGTCGTGTCGCGCCACGGTTGCGCGCCGGCCATGCCGTCGCCCATCGAGCTCGACTATTTCCTCGCCAATGCGGCGAAACTGACGCAACCGGACCAGGACGCCACCTTGTCGCGCCTGCACCGCACGACGGTGGCGCGCCCGCAGTGGGACGAGCTGTGCGTGTTCGCGTTTGATCATCGCACGCAATTCTTTGATCTGGCGCAACAGGGCGTTAGTGATGAAGCGCGGATTTCAACGCTGAAGCAACTGTTTGTGCAAGCCGTGGGCCAGACGGAAGCAGCGCGTGGCTTGCAGGGCGGCACGGGCGTGCTGATCGATGACCGCTATGGCGTCGATGCGCTCAACGATGCGACCGGGCGCGGCTGGTGGATCGGCCGTCCTGTCGAGATGCCGGGATCGAACCCGCTGCAGTTCGACTGGGGCCGCTCGCTGGCGTCGCGCCTGACGCAGTGGCCCAAGGAACACGTGATCAAGTGCCTGGTGCAGTTGCACCCGGACGATACGCCGGAAAACCGCCTGGAGCAGGAAGCGCAGATCAAGGGCTTGTACGACGCGGCGCAAATCACGGGCCATGAGTTGCTGCTGGAAATTATTCCTGCGAAGTCCTTGCCGCAGCACGACGACACGGTCTTGCGCGCCGTCAAGCGCCTGTACAACCTGGGCATTTACCCGGAATGGTGGAAGCTGGAAAGCATGTCAGCCCAGCAATGGCAAGCGATCGATGCCCTCGTGCACGAGCGCGATCCGTATTGCCGTGGCGTCGTCCTGCTGGGCTTGAACGCGCCGATTGCCGCCCTGGCCGCCAGTTTTGAGCAAGCCAGTGCCAGCACGACGTGCCGCGGCTTCATGGTGGGCCGCACCATCTTCCAGGAACCGAGCCGCCGCTGGCTGGCCGGAGAGCTGGACGACGCGGGCTTGATCGCCGCAGTGCGCGCCAACTTCGAGCAGCTCATCGCCCTGTGGCAGCGTACGCGCAACCGCCTGGAGCGTGCAGCATGAGCGCTACCCTACACAAAACCATCCGCTTGACCATGGCCCAGGCTTTAGTCCGCTACCTGGCCGCCCTGCGCACGGAAGAGGGCGATGGTTCCTTGACCCCCCTGTTCGGCGGTGCCTTCGCCATCTTTGGCCACGGCAACGTGGCCGGCATCGGCGAGGCGCTGTACCAATACAAGGAGGTGTTTCCCACGTACCGCGCCCACAACGAGCAGGCGATGGCGCACTCGGCCATTGCCTATGCGAAAGCCCACATGCGCCGGCGCATGCTGGCCGTCACCAGTTCCATCGGCCCCGGCGCCACCAATTTGCTGACGGCCGCCGCGCTGGCCCACGTGAATCGCTTGCCGGTATTGCTGTTGCCCGGCGACGTGTTCGTCTCGCGCGCGCCGGACCCCGTGTTGCAGCAGCTGGAAGACGCCGGCGACGGCAGCGTTTCCGTCAACGATGCCTTCAAGCCGCTGTCGCGTTACTTCGACCGCATCGTGTATCCGGAGCAATTGCTGACGGCCTTGCCGCGCGCCATCGCCGCCTTGACGGACCCGGCTGCCTGCGGTCCCGTCACGTTATCCTTGCCGCAAGATGTGCAAACGATGGCGTATGACTATCCGGCCGATTTCTTTACGCCGCGCACCGTGCGTTTCCGCGCCGTGCCGCCCGTCGAGCAGGAACTGGAAGAAGCGGCCGCCTTGCTGAAACACGCGAAACAGCCGCTGATCGTGGCCGGCGGCGGCGTGCTGTACGGCCAGGCCAGCGCCGCCTTGCAGGCGTTTGCCGAGCGCCACGGCATCCCCGTGGCGGAAACCCAGGCCGGTAAAAGTTCCCTGCCGTGGGACCATCCGCTGCAGCTGGGCGCCATCGGCGTCACCGGCTCGCCCGCCGCAAATGCCCTGGCGGCGCAGGCGGACGTGGTGCTGGCCGTGGGCACGCGCTTGCAGGATTTCACGACGGGCTCGAATTCGTTGTTTGCGCAAGCGCAACTGGTCAGCCTGAACGTCAACGCTTTCGATGCGCTGAAACGCCGTGGCCTGGGCGTGCAGGCGGACGCGACACTTGGCTTGCAGGGCTTGTCGCGGTACTTGCCTAATTGGAATAGCGCGGGCCAATGGCTGGACCGCGCGCAGCAGGCGGGCCAGGCCTGGCGCGCGACGGTGGCCACGATTACAGGCCAGCGCGAGGTGGCAGGCTTGCCGTATGACGGCGAAGTCATCGGCGCCGTGCAGCGCTCTTCACCGGACTCGACCAGCAACGACATCGTCGTTTGCGCGGCGGGGACGCTGCCGGCCGAGCTGCACAAACTGTGGCGCACCAGCACGCCCGGCGGCTACCACATGGAATACGGCTATTCGTGCATGGGCTATGAAATCGCCGGCGGCCTGGGCGTCAAGATGGCGAAACCGGATGCCGAGGTTGTCGTCATGGTGGGCGACGGCAGTTATCTGATGATGAATTCGGAAATCGCCACCTCCGTCATGCTGGACAAAAAACTCATCATCGTCGTGCTCGACAACCGGGGTTACGGCTGCATCAACCGCCTGCAGCAGGCGTGCGGCAACGCGTCATTCAACAATATGTTGCCCGACAGCGCACCCGCCATCGACTTCGCCCTGCACGCACGCTCGCTGGGCGCGCTGTCCGAGCACGTGGCCAACATCGCCGAACTGGAACAGGCGATGCTGCGCGCCCGCGCCGCCAGCCGCACCTACTTGATCTGCATCAATACGGACGCCACGCGCACGACCGAGGAGGGCGGTTGCTGGTGGGAAGTGGCCGTACCCGAAGTCTCGACGCAAGCCGGCGTGCAAGCGGCGCGCGCCCGTTATGAACTTGACCGCCAAGGACAACAAAAATGACTACTACATGGAATGTGAAGATCGGCATCAACCCGATCTCGTGGATGAACGACGATTTGCCATCGCTCGGGGGAGAAACCCCGCTGGAAACAGCCTTGAAGGAAGGCGCCGAGATCGGCTACGTGGGTTTTGAACTGGGCAACAAGTTTCCCAAGGATGCCCCGGCCCTGAACGCCGTGCTGGGCAAATATAATCTCGCCTGCGTGTCCGGCTGGTATTCGGGACGGCTGGCGCACCGGTCCGTGGAAGAGGAAATTGCCGCCGTCGGGCCGCATCTGCGCTTGCTGGCCGACAGCGGCGCCACCGTCATGGTCTACGGCGAAGTGGCGGACGCGATCCAGGGCGAAGCCCGCCCGTTGTATAAGCGCCCGCGCTTCCAGTCGCCGCAGCAATGGCAGGACTACGCCGACAAACTGACGGCGTTTGCGAAACACTTGCTCGGCCACGGCGTGCGCCTGGCCTACCACCACCACATGGGCGCCTACGTGGAAACGCCGACGGACGTGGACCAATTGATGGCCTTGACGGGGGCCGAGGTCGGCTTGCTGTTCGACACGGGCCACATCACCTTTGCCGGCGGCGATGCGCTGGCGGTCTTGAACAAGCACATCGATCGCATCTGCCACGTGCATTGCAAGGATGTGCGCCCCAACGTGGTGAAACTGGCGAGAAATGGCCACTGGAGTTTCCTGCAGGCCGTCATCAATGGCGCCTTCAGCGTGCCCGGCGACGGCAGCATCGACTTTCCGGCCATCCTGACGCGCCTGTATTTGCACGGCTACGAGGGCTGGCTGGTGGTGGAAGCGGAGCAAGATCCGGCCGTGGCCCCCAGTTATCAGTATGCCAAGATGGGCCACGATTACCTGGCACGCCTGGTCGACGCGATTCCCCGCCTGGGGCGGGAGGCGGCATGAGCCCGCTGCTGGTCAAGGCGAGGGCCGGTTCGGCCATCGTCGAAGTGACGCCAGAGTCGGCCGGCTGGACGCACGTGGGCTTCGCCGCGCACCGTCTGGCGGCAGGCGAACAGCTGACTTTGGAGACGGGCAGCCGCGAACTGTGCCTCGTCGTGCTGACGGGCACGGTCACCGTGCAGGCGGGCGGGCAGACCTGGGAAGCCATCGGCAATCGCCAGAGCGTGTTTGAAGACGTCTCGCCCTACGCCGTGTATGCGCCGCTGGAAACCACGGTCGGCATCACGGCCGTGAGCAACGCGGAAGTGGCGCTGTGCAGCGCGCCGGCCACCACCCATCGCCCGGCGCGCCTGATCGACCCGCAGTCGATGACGCGTTCCGTGCGCGGCAAGGGGGCGAACACCCGCTATGTGTGCGACATCCTGCCGCAGACGGCCGAGGCCGATGGCTTGCTGGTGGTGGAAGTGGTCACGCCGTCCGGCCATTCGTCCAGCTATCCGCCGCACAAGCACGACAGCGACAATATCCCGCTGGAAAGTTCGCTGGAAGAAACGTATTACCACCGCATCAATCCCGAGCAGGGCTTTGCGTACCAACGCGTCTACACGGACGACCGCAGCATCGACGAAGCCATGGCCGTGGAAAACCACGACGTGGTGATGGTGCCCAGGGGTTACCACCCCGTCACCGTGCCGTATGGTTACGATGGCTATTACCTGAACGTGATGGCCGGCCCGCAACGCGTGTGGCATTTTAAAAACGACCCGGCCCATGACTGGCTGATGACGAAATAACCAAGGACAAGACAATGACTACCCCGATGATCGGCCACTTTATTGGTGGCAACCCCATGGCGTCGCGCTCCGAGCGCACCAGCGACGTGTTCAACCCCGCTACGGGCGCCGTCACGGCGAAAGTATCGCTGGCGACGCCTTCCGAGCTGAACGCGGCCGTGGCCGCCGCCCACGCGGCCTTTCCCGCCTGGTCGCAGACCTCGCCCCTGCGCCGCGCCCGCGTCATGTTCAAGTTCAAGGAGTTGCTGGAAGAACATGCGGATCAATTGGCGGCCCTGATCACGGCCGAGCACGGCAAGGTGTTCACGGATGCCAAAGGGGAAGTGACGCGCGGCATCGAAGTGGTGGAATTTGCCTGCGGCATCCCGCAAATGATGAAGGGAGAATATTCGGAGCAAGTGGCCGGCGGCATCGACGCCTGGTCGATCCGCCAGGCGCTGGGCGTGTGCGTCGGCATCACGCCGTTCAATTTCCCCGTGATGGTGCCGATGTGGATGTTCCCGATGGCGATTGCCTGCGGCAATACCTTCGTCTTGAAACCGTCCGAGCGCGACCCGTCGGCGAGCCTGCTGCTGGCGCAGCTGTTGACGGACGCCGGTTTGCCGGACGGCGTCTTCAACGTGGTGCAGGGAGACAAGGAAGCCGTGGATGGCTTGCTGCACCACCCTGACGTGCGCGCCGTCAGTTTCGTCGGTTCCACGCCGATTGCCGAGTATATTTATGCCACTGGCTGCGCCCAGGGCAAGCGCGTGCAAGCGCTGGGCGGCGCGAAAAATCACATGGTCGTCATGCCGGACGCGGACATTCCCCAGACGGTCGACGCCCTGATGGGCGCCGCCTTCGGTTCGGCTGGCGAGCGCTGCATGGCCATTTCCGTCGTCGTGGCGGTGGGCAATGTGGCCGATCAATTGGTCGAGGCGCTGGTGCCCCGCATCGCGGCCCTGAAAATCACCCAAGGCATGGATTTACAGGCGGAAATGGGGCCTGTCGTCACGCAAGTGCACAAGGACAAAATTGCCGGCTACATCGCCACGGGCGTCAAGGAAGGCGCCAAGCTGGTCAGCGATGGGCGCGGTTTCGTCTTGCCCGGCCACGAAAAGGGCTTTTTCCTCGGCGGCAGCCTGTTCGACCACGTCACGCCGGACATGACGATCTATAAAGAGGAAATCTTCGGCCCCGTGCTGTGCATCGTGCGCGTGCCCGATTTCGCCACGGCGCTGGACCTGGTCAACGCGCACGAGTACGGCAACGGCACGGCGATTTATACGCGCGACGGCAATACGGCACGTGAATACACGCACCGCGTGCAAGTCGGGATGGTGGGCGTCAACGTGCCGATCCCCGTGCCGATGGCCTTCCACAGCTTCGGCGGCTGGAAGCGCAGCCTGTTCGGCGACCACCACGCGCACGGCCCGGAATCCGTGCGTTTCTACACGAAACAGAAGGCCGTCACGCAGCGTTGGCCGGCCTCGACGGCTGCCGGAGCGGAGTTTGCCATGCCGACCTTGAAGTAAGGTGCGATGGCGGCGCGCAGCATCAGCGCGTCAGGGCGCCGCCACGTGGCCGTAGCAGCTTTTCAGCTTTGCGTAGTCATAGAAGATGCTGTCCGGCGCGATGCGGGCGCCGTCGCATGCAGGCTGGAAGCTGGTTTCCTTTTCGTTGTACAGCAGGCGCACGATCAGTTGTCCTGCGCTGTTGCGGTACACATCCCACTGCATGTTGGCCGCCAGCGGCGAGACGTTCTGGCCGCGCCATTGATCGCTTTGATAACTGTCGCTGGCCGATACCGGCAAGGGGGCCAGCGCCTGTTGCAAGCCCATGGCCGAGGCGAGCGGAATGATCATCTCGGCGTGCGTGAAACGCAGCTTGGCCGCGTGGCGCAAATCTCCCTTGGCCAGCGCATCGACTTCCTTGAAAAAATCGTCGCGCAAGGCCAGTGCGAAGCGCCAGGTCACGCCGCTGCTTTCCGTGGTGGCCGGCCCTTTCTGGTAAAAATCCTCGTGGTCGGCGATATAAGCGTAGTAGCGCGCATCCTCGGTGGGCATGTAGCGGCCGAAATCGGCCGGCATTTCATGGCGCATGCCGGCAGCGATCGCGTACAGCTCATACAGTTTCGTCGCGGCCGCATGCAGGCTGCGGATGACCGTCTTGCCGCTGCCCGTCATGGTGCGCGTGAGCTGGCCGTCCGCGCTGGTGAAAGTGTAGCTGCCCGTATCCGTATAGCTGGCGCCGCTGCGCTCAAGCTGGTCGAGGAAGGCGGGTGCAAACAGCCGTTCGAGCACGTGGCGCGCATGCGCGGCCGCTTCCGGTTTTCTGGCCGGGGCATCCATCAGGGCGTGCAGCTGCTTGGTTCTTTCATAGTACTGGTAGGCCTGGCTGGCGGCATAGGTGGCGTAATGCGGGTTGGCGGGATCGGCGACAAAATCCGTTTGCGGCGCCAGCTTGTGCGCATACAGCAGGAAGCGGTTCACGCCATCGGGCTGCGCCACTGCCTTGCGTCCCTGCGGATACGGCGCCGGCGCGGGCGGCAGGTATAACAAGGGCGCCAGCGCGGGCGCGTGTTCGAGCAGCGACTGCGTGAAAAAGCGCGCACTGTCGCGCGCGCGGTCCACGCCGGAATGGATGGTGACGAGCTGGCGCGGCGCCGTCGCGGCGTCTTGCCCCACTTGCGCGAACAGGGTGGGCAGGCGCGCCAGCATGCGCACGGCCAGTTGCCGGTGTTCCTCGATGCCAGTCCGCGACAGATTGCCGTAGCCGGGCCGCTCGATGCCGGCCACGCCGTAACCGAGCAAGGCGTTCGCCTGCATCAGGGCCAGGATGTCGGGACCCAGTTCGCGCCCCAAAGGCGTGAGCGCATCCTGCGCGGCGGCTTGCTGCCACATCGCATACAGGGCTGCATCGTTTTTCATGCTGGTGAGGCCCCGCGAGCCGTGGCGTGCCACCAGCTGCGTGAAGATGGGCTGGAAACCGGCGGGAGGCGCGGCATAGGTGGCCGGGTCCTGCTGCGGCGCATACGGCGTCTTGGTCTGGTAATGGCCTTCCGCGGCCTGGGCGGGAGCGGCGCAGATGGTGAGGGCCAGCAGCATGCTGGGCAAGGGGAGCGGTGGGGGCATGGCGATTCGTAGGTGACGTGATTGGTTCTTACGTGCAAGCCTAGCAGCAAACGTCCAACAGGCGGGCACGGCTGCCCGCCTGCATTCGTACTTACTGCGCCACGTGGCCGTAGCAGGTCTTCAGCTTCGCATACACATAGAAATGGCTGCCGGCGGCAAAGCGGGCGCCATCGCAGGTGGACTGGAAGTCCGTTTCCTTTTCGTTGTACAGCATTTTCACGAGCACATTGCCGCCGGCGTCGCGGTACACATCCCACTGCATGTTGGCCGCCATCGGCGCCACGTACAGGCCGCGCCAGCTGCTGTTGTCATAGCTGTAGGTCTGCGCCGCCGGCAGCGCGCCGACGACGCTCTTCAGGCCCATGGCCGTGGCCAGCGGAATGATGGCTTCCGCATGCGTGAAGCGCAGCTTGGCGCCGTGCGACAGGTCGCCGCGCGCGATGGCGTCCACTTCCGTGAAGAAGTCGTCGCGCAGCGCGCGCACGTAGTTCCAGGTGATGCCGGCGCTTTCCGTGGTACCGGGGCCCTTGTTGTAAAAATCCTGGTAATCCTGCACGAAGGCCTGGTACTTGGCCGCGTCCGACGGCATGTATTGCACGAAGTCGGCTTTCACTTCGTTCGTCATGCCGGCCATGATGGCGTACAGGTTGTACAGCACCGAGGCGGCATCGGCCAGGCCCTTGATGGTGGTGCCGCCGTCGCCCGTGACGGTGTTGGTGAACTTGCCGTCGTCGCTGGTAAAACTGTAGGTACCCGTGTTGGCGAAGCGGTAAGTGCCGTTGTCGATCTTGTCGACGAATGTCTTGGTGAACAAGCGTTCCAGTACTTCGCGGCCCAGGGTACGCGCCGTGGCATCCGTGTCGATGGCCGTGTATTTGGCCAGGAAACCGGGACTTTCCAGGTAGGCCTGGTAGGCCTGGCTATCCTGGTAAGTCTGGTAATGGCTGTCGAGGGTATCGGTGACGAGGTCCGTCTTCGGCACCAGCTTGTGCGCATACAGCAGGAAGCGGTTGGTGCCGTCGGGCTGCACCACGGGCTTGCCGGCCGGGTAGCCGGTCGGGGCGGGCGGCAGGGTAATCAGCGGCGCGACGTTTGGTGCCGTGGCGGCCAGCGACTGCGCAAAGTACGCGGCGCTGTCCTTGGCGCGGTCCACGCCGGAACTGACGGTGACGATCTGGCGCGGTGCGCTGGCGGCATTGCTACCCAGTTGCGTGAACAGGGCAGGCAGGCGCGCCAGCATGCGCACGGCCAGCTGCTTGTGTTCATTGATGCCCGTCTGCGACAGGTTGCCGTAGCCTGGCGCCGTGATGCCGTCCACGCCGTAGCCGAGCAGCGCGTTGGCCTTCATCAGTTTCAGGATGTCGGCGCCCAGCTTTTGCCCCAGCGGCGTGAGCGCATCGTCGGCTGCAGCCCGTTGCCAGACGTTGTAGAAGGCGGCGTCATACTTCATGCTCGACAGGCCGCGCGAACCGTGGCGGGCCACCAGTTCGGTGAACACGGGCGCGTAGCCGGCAGGTGCCGCTTCATACGTGGCCGCATCCTGCTGCGGCGTGTAGGGCGTCTTGGTCTGGTAGTAGGTGGCGGGGGCGGCCGGCGTCACGGGCGGCGTTACCGGGGGCGTGACGGGGACGGGCGGTGTATCGTCGCCGCCGCCACAGGCGGCCAGGGAAAGCATTAGGAGGGACAGGGGGAGATGGCGTGCGCGCAGCATGGTGTTTCCTTCAGGTGTGGTTAGCCCAGGCGCGCCGTGCAGATGGCGCACCCGGGGCAGACAGGCAGGGGAATGGGTATTACAGCTTGAGGGCTTTGGCCAGGCTGTTGGCGCGCGCATCGCGCTCGCTCAAGGGCGCCAGGCCATGGCGTTCCTCGATGAACTTCAGGATCGACACGGTTTCATACTCGGTATGGTCGATATGCCCGCCTTCGCTGAAGGGCGAGATGACCAGTGCGGGGATGCGCGTGGCCGGGCCGAATCGGTCGCCTTTCGGTGGCGCCACGTGGTCCCAGAAACCGCCGTTTTCATCGGTGGTGACGATGATGACGGTGTCCTTCCATTGCGGGCCTTCCATGATGGCGTTGATGATGGCCACGCCTTCGTCGTCGCCGGCCGCCACGCTCGATTTATCCATCCCCGGATGCATGTTCTTCTTGCCCATGGGCTTGTAGAACGAGACGGGCGGCAGCTTGCCTGCCTGGACGTCGGCGAGCATGTCGGAGCGGTCCTTCAGGTGCGTGGCGCGCTGCTGCGGGCTGTCGATGAAGCGCTTGAAGTAGGTGAACGGCTGGTGGTGATATGAGAAATCGTCGGCCTTCTTGCCCGATTTGGTCGAGGCGACGGCGATGTCGTAGCCGTCCGCATAATAGACCCAGGAGATGCCCTTGTCCGTCAGGCGGTCGCCGATGGTGGGCATGGTTTGCGGCGGCAGGAACGTCTGTTTTTTTGTCGGATCGAACAGCAGCGGGCCCTGCATGGTGTTGACGGCGTAGCCGTCCTGCGTCACTTCCGCTTCCTCGCCCTTCTTGTGGCCCGTGCCGCGCTCATCCTGGGCGACGATGGACTTGGGCGCATTCGGGAACACGGGCGTGCAGGCGCAGGTCAGCCACATGTGGTTGAGGAAGGAGCCGCCGTAGGCGGACTGGAAGAAGCGGTCGGCCAAGGTGTAGCGTTGCGCCAGCGCCCACAGTTTGAGCTTGCTGCCGTCGAAATAGCCCATGGGCAGGGCACCCGTATTGCCCTCGACGACGAAGCGGTCATTCTTGCCGTCGTTGATTTGGCGCTTGTGCGTCCAGAACGCGTGCACGGGACTGGCCGTCTTGTCGCCCAGCGAGACGCTCGGCTCCATGCGGAAGGGCGCGTTGGCGATGTCGGTCTTGAAGCGCTGGTCCAGGCCGCCCTTGTCGAGTGCCACGGCGGGCAGCATGGCATAGGGCTTGCCATCGGGGGCGGTCTGCGTGGTGGTGTCGGGCGCGTGGCCATTGGCGATGCCGTCGGCACCGGGGAAGGTGCCGAACAGGTGGTCGAAGCTGCGGTTTTCCATGTACACGACGACGATCTGGCCGATCTTCGCCAGCTTCGGATCGGCGGCGACTACGGCGGCCATATTGTGCTGCGTGCCGGCGGGAGTGGTGCAGGCCGCCAGACCGATGGCCCCTGCGCCGAACAGGGCGATTCTTAGAACGTGGTTCAACATAACAGTCTCCTTGATGGCGCCTCCGTGGATGGGGCGCTTTTTTAGTGGTGTGGCCAGAACTGGCCTGTCTGAAGAAATTGCACACGTGTGCAGCACGCGTGTGCAAACAGTAACCCGGATTTTTTTTGATGTCAACAAGTACAGGCGGGGGACGAAAAAGTGTGGAAAACGGGGAACGGCGGGCAGATGGCGTTGCGCCATCTGCCGCATTGAATGGCTTAGCGCGTCGTGCCGCGCCGCACCAGGGTGACGGGCACTTCCTTCAGGCGGCCCGGCATGGCAAATTTTTCCATGCGCTCGACCAGGCTCTTGACGGCGCGGCGCGCCAGTTCGCCCGCGTCCTGGCGGATGGTGGTCAGCTGGTAGGCATCCAGCGCGGCCATGGGAATGTCGTCGAAGCCGATCACCTGCAGTTGCGCGGGCACGTTGATGCCATACTTGCTGCGCGCCGCGTCGATGAAGCCGCAGGCGATCAGGTCGGTGGCGCAAAAGACGCCGTCAGGCAGTTTGCCCGAGGCGAGCAGGGCGTCGGCCGCTTCCTGGCCCGCCTGGTAGCCGATGGCGTCGGCCAGGTATTCGCCGGCCGTGCAGCGTTTCTTCGCCACGGCCGGCGCCAGGTGGTCGAGGAAGGCCTGGCCGCGCGCGATGCCGCTGAAACTGCTGGCGCGCGTGTTGATGAAGGTCAGCCGTTTGGCGCCGCTGTCGAGCAGGGTGCTGGCCGCCAGTTCGCCGCCGTGGCGGTTGTCGCTATTGACCACGTCCACGCCTTTCAGGTCGCGCGCGCGGTTGATCATGGCCACCGGCACTTGCCGCTGCAGGTATTCCGTGGCGACGGCGGACGGCGGCGAGCCGGACGTCATGATGACGCCGGAAATCTTGTAGCTGAGGAGGATGCGCAGCAATTCGCTGAGGCGCTCGGGGTCTTCTGCATTCATCAGCAGCGGCACCAGCGCATGTTCGCTCAGGCTGCGCGTGACTTCGCCCAGCAGGGCCACGCGGAACGGGTCCGTGAAGCCCGTGATGACGACGCCCACCAGGTTGCTTTGTCCCTGGTTCATGCTGCGCGCCAGGATGTTGACCTGGTAGCCCAGCGATTGTGCGGCTTCCATCACGCGGGCCCGCGTTTCGGGCGCCACGCTGGCGCCGGGCGTGAACGTGCGCGAGACGGCGGAGCGGGAGACGCCGGCCCGTTTGGCGACGTCCACCGAAGTGACCCAAGACTTGTCTTTTTGTTCCATTGACGGTGTAGATGAATGAGAGGCCGATGCACGATGCGGTGCGGCGCAATGCCGCGCCATCATCTTAGCCGAAAATCCCGGCCGCGGCGCAAACTGAATGCCAGTCCCGCGCCATGGCCAGTGTGCCGGTGCTCAGCCTCTCGATCGTCTTACCACTTCGGCGTGTACTTCAGGGTGAACTGCACGTTGCGCGGGTCGCCATAGTAGTTATTCGACCCGGTGGTGTTGTAGGCCGGGATGATGTAGCGCTTGTCGAAGACGTTGTTGATATTGAGCGACAGGGCCACTTGCGGCGTGGCTTGCCAGGCCATGCGTGCATTCCAGATCGAGACGCCGGCAACCTTGAAGGTGCTATTGGTATCGAGCGTATGGCTTTGCGTGTTGACGCCGGCGCCCACGCTGAATTTGTCCCAGGCGCCGGGCAGCGTGTAGCTGGACCACACGCGCAGCATGTGCTTGGGCGTCCAGGTGGAAAAGACCTTGCCCTGCTCGTCCGGGTCGTTCAGATAGGTCGTCGTCGTATAGGCGTAGCCGGCCGACAGCTGCAAGCCGCGCGCCACTTCGCCCGACACTTCCGCTTCCAGGCCCTGGCTGCGCACCTTGCCCGAGGCGCGCGAGCAGTACCCGTTGGGGCACACCATGCCCGCAGCATAGTCGGTGACGGCACGGTTCTTGTGGTCGTAGCGGAACACGGCCAGCGAGGTGTTGACCTTGCCATCCATCAGCTCCCCCTTGATGCCCGCCTCGTAGTTGGTGCCCGTGATGGGCTTGAGGACCTTGTCTTGCGCATCGCGGATACTTTGCGGCGTGAAGATGTCGGCATAGCTGGCGTAGGCCGACCATTGCGGATCGAGCGCGTAGATCAGGCCTACCGATGGCGTGAACTTGGCGGTGGCGTTGAGCTGTTCTTCAGGACCTTTGGGCGTCGCATACACGAAGTCGTACCAGCTGAAGCGTCCACCCAGCACGGCTTTCAGCTTGCTGGTCAGCTGGCCGTTCCAGCTGCCATACAGGCCTTTCTGGCGTATTTCATAGGTGCTGACGGGACGCACGCCCTTCGGGCGCGCGGCGATGCTGTCGAGGTCTTGCCATGGGCGGTTGTGCCTGATGTTGAAGACGTCCGCACCGGATTCCCAGACGCGGGCGTAGACGTCGTCCGACGCCATCGTGACATAGCTGGCGCCGACGAGGACTTCTTGCGCGATGCCCAGGCCGTCGAATTTACCGCGCACGTAGGTATCGATGCCGCGCTTGCGGTTGTCGAAATCCATGCCAAAGTCGGCATAGCTCGCGCCGCTGCCGTCGGGATTGATGGGCAAGGCCACGCGCTGGTGCACGGAGCCGGTGTTTTCCTTCATGTTCACGGCGGATGCCTTCAGGCTCCACTGGCTGTTGAAATGGTGTTCCAGATCGAGATACACGTTGGTTTGTTTGGCTTCGCTGCGGTTCCAGTCGGCGCCCGTGAAGGTGGAGCGGGGCAGGTTCAGCGCGCTGCCGTCCGCGTAGCGGGGCAGGCCGATAAAGGCGGGACGGCCGTGGTCGTTGACGTTGCTGATGGCCAGGCCCAGGGTGGTGGCCGGTCCCAGGTCGTAGTCGAGCGCCGCGTACAGGGTGCGGTTCTGGCTCCACACCTGGTCGACGAAGGAATGGGTATCGTCTTCATCGACGATGGCGCGTCCGCGCAGGCTGCCGTCCGCATTCAGGGGCATGCTGACGTCGAGCTGGGCGCCGTAATGGTCCCACGAGCCGGCGCGCGCCGTCATGCTGACACTGCGCTCGGCGGTCGGGCGCTTGCGCACCAGGCTGACGGAGCCGCCGGGACTGCCCGTGCCGACCAGCATGCCCGCGGCGCCGCGCAGCACTTCCAGGCGGTCGTAGATGACCATGTTTTCCTGGCCCCAGTTGCCCAGCGCATAGGTATTGCGGTCGATGGGCACGCCATCGTACTGCCATTGGTCGATCTGGAAGCCGCGCGCCGTGATCACCACGCCCGGTCCCACGCCATGCACGCCTACCACGCCGGTGACGTTGTTGACGGCTTCGCGCAAGTCCGTGATGCCCTGGTCGTCCAGGCGCTGGCGCGTCAGCACACTCACGGATTGGGGGATGTCCTTCATCGATTGCTCGCCCTTGCCGATGGTGAGCTTGCGCGCCGTGTAGGAGCCGCTGCCTTCCGTGGTGGCGCCTTGCTCGGCCTTGCCAACGATGGTAATCGAGGGCATGGTGCGTTCGGCCGCTGAAGCAGCGCCGATCGCCGCCGTGGGCGGGGACGCCGGCGTGGCCACCAGCACATAGCCGGTCGGCGTCTTGCCGATGGCGTAGCCGCTGCCGCGCAGCAGGACGGCGAAACCGTCATCGATGGCGTAGCTGCCTTGCAGGCCTGCACTGGTCAAGCCCTGCACCCGGGATGCATCGATGACGATGGACACGCCCGCCTGCTGCGCATAGCGGTTCAGGGCGCCGGCCAGCGGGCCGGCGGGGATGGCGTAGCTGGCGACAGCCGGGGCAGCCTGGGCGACTGCCTGGGCGTGCAGGCCGGCGCTTGCCAGCAGCATGGCCGCCAGGGCGAGCGGACGCAGGCGCGTGCGCAGGGTGTTCGGGGAGGAAACGGCAACGACTTGAGCGTACATGGTGACAGCCTTTTTTGAATGATCTCAGCTGCCTTGACGCACGAGATGCGCAAAGTGGAACCGCGAACGCACAATTTCTTATTTATTTTTTGCGGAGCCGCTGGCGGGGACATCGACCATCACCAGGTAGCGCGTCAGCATGCGGATGCGCAGTTGCGGGAAATTGTCGATCAACAGCTGCAGCGCCTTGTCCGTGTCGTCCAGCGGCAGCACGGCGGCCACGCGGATGCCGGCGATCTGCGCGCGGTCGTAATGCAGCTGGCCCGGGCGGTGGCGCGCCAGCTCGTCGAGCACCTCGGCCAGCGGCAGGTCGTCGACCACCAGTTGGTGCGCGCGCCACGCTTCCTGCACGCTGGCTGCATCGATGGTCGTGATCGGCCCCACGCCATCGTCCGTGATGCGCGTGCGCTGGCCCGCCTGCACCACGACGGCCGGATGTTGCGGCACTTGCGCCAGCACCTTGGACTCCAGCATGCTCAAGATGGTGGCGCCGTCTTCCCTGCGCACGCTGAAACGCGTGCCCAGGGCGCGGATTGCCGCCTGTCGGCTGTCGACGATGAAGGGGCGCTGCGCATCCTTGGCCACGTCGACGAGAATGTCGCCCTGCACCAGTTCCACATGCCGTTCGCCCGCATTGAAATGCACATTGACGGCGCTGTTGCCGGCCAGGGTGATCCGGCTGCCATCGGCCAGGGTGTGCGTGGACCATTGTCCCGTGGGACTGCGCAGGTCGGCTAGCAGGTAGGCGGGGCGTTCGCTGAAGACCAGCGCCCCGGTCAGCGTCAGCACGGCCACGGCGCTGGCCGCGGCCAGCTGGCGCAGACGTTGGCGGGGCTTGGGTGCGATGGCGGCCAGGGCGGCGCGCGCGGGGCGATGGTCGCCGCCGGCCGGCTCGCGCACGGCGTTCAACTGACGCAGCAGGTTTTCCATGCCAGCGGCGGCCGTCGCGTGCAGCGGGTCGGCGGCCTTCCATGCGGCGAAGCCGGCCTGCGCGGAGTCGCGCTCGGCCGGGTCGTCGGCGCTCAGGCGCACGATCCACCGTGCGGCCTGTTCGGCGGCGATATCCGTGCGGGGGCTATTCATGCCGCCAGGGCCGGGCAGGCGTGGCGGCAGGCCAGCAAGGCTTGCACCAGGTATTTTTGCACCATGCGCGTGGAGACGTTCAGTTGTGCGGCGACGGCGGCCTGCGGCTGCTCTTCCAGGTAGTGCAGCAAAAAGGCGTCGCGCGCCTTGGCGGACAAGGCGGCCAGCGCCGTGGCGATCTGCTCGAGCGCCTGCACGGCCATCAGGACTTCATCCGGCGAGGGCGCGCCGGGCAGGCTGTCGGCCAGCAGGGCCAGTTCCGCCAGGTAGCTGCGCTCGAGTATCTGGCGGCGCGCGCGGTCGAGCAACAAGCGCTTTGCCGTCGTCGACAGGTAGGCGCGCGGCTCGCGCATGCCGAACAGCGCGTCGCGCGAGGCGATGATGCGCACAAATGTATCTTGCGCCACGTCGGCCGCACCATGCGGGCAACTGAGTTTTTTGCGCAGCCAGCCGACCAGCCAGCCGTGATGCTCGCTGTAGAGCGACTGCACTTGCTGTTGCAGGCTGGGCTGGATGGCGGACATGGGCGACGAATAATATAAATGAGAATTATTCTCATTGTAAGCGCCAGCGGCGGATTGCCACAATCCCCGATTGCATGTGGATGGGGCTGGTGTTGCGTACAGGCCGCACGCGAGGCGGCGCCGGAAATGAAAAAACCCGCCGTTGCACGGGGCAGAGGCGGGTTGTTCAATACTGCAAATTCTTGGTGGTGATAGGTGGACTTGAACCACCGACCCCAGCATTATGAATGCTGTGCTCTAACCAACTGAGCTATATCACCAAACAGACCGGTCAGACCGGATGCTCGTTTTGACCAGGGGAAACCTGATCGATGTTCTTTGGTGGTGATAGGTGGACTTGAACCACCGACCCCAGCATTATGAATGCTGTGCTCTAACCAACTGAGCTATATCACCCAACAGCCGAGCATTATCCAGTCTTCCCTTTTTCTTGTCAATGCCGGCGCAAAAAAATGTGCGTTTTTTTCACGCGCCGGCGCTGGCGTGATTATTTTTGTAACTCCGTCAGCAAGGGCTGGATTTGCGCCAGCATGGCCGCGGCCGGATCGGGCCCCAGGCAATCGATGACGAGGCGTTCCGGCATGGAGCGTAACCAGGTCAGCTGACGCTTGGCCAGCTGGCGCGTGGCGATGATGCCCGTCTCGCGCAAGGCGGCGCGGTCGATACGGCCGTCCAGGTAATCCCAGGCCTGGCGGTAGCCCACGCAGCGCATCGAGGGCAAGCCCGGATGCAGGTCGCCGCGGCGGCGCAGCTGCTCCACTTCATCGAGCAGGGCGTCGTTTTTCAGCATGAGGTCGAAGCGCGTGGCGATACGCGCGTGCAGTACGGCGCGGTCCGACGGTTCCAGCGCGAACGATTGCAATTGAAATGGCAGCACGGTTTTTTCGCGCCGGTCCAGCAGAGCCGACATGGGCTGGCCGGACAGGGCGATGATTTCCAGCGCGCGTCCGATGCGCTGCGCGTCCTGCGGCGCCAGGCGCGCGGCCGTGACGGGGTCTTGCTGCGCCAGGCGCGCATGCATGGCGGGCCAGCCGATGGCGGCCGCGTCCTCTTCCAGCTGGGCGCGCAAGGCAGGATCGGCGCCGGGCAAGTCGTCGAGGCCATCGGCCAGGCCCTTGAAGTACAACATGGTGCCGCCGACGAGCAGCGGCAGCTTGCCGCGCGCCGTGATCTCGGCCACCAGGCGCAGGGTATCGTTGCGGAACTGCGCCACGGAGTACGCGTCGAGCGGGTCGATGATGTCGATCAAATGATGCGGTACCTGGGCCAGTTCTTCCTTCGATGGCTTGGCCGTGCCGATATCCATGCCCCGGTAGACGAGGGCGGAATCGACGGAGATGATCTCGGACGGGATGGCTTGCGCGATGGTCAGCGCACTGGCCGTCTTGCCGCTGGCCGTGGGGCCCATGATGGCGACGGCCAGGGGGAGGCGTGGGGTGTTTTGCATGTTGGTTTTGTATGATGTGGTGCAAAAGAGACTGGCAAAACGTTCAGGGCAAGGCGCATTGCCGAAGACAGTACGACCAGTACGGCGAGGCAGTGCAACGCCGCCATGGACGTTTTTCAGGCTCTTTTATTGGCCGCGCAGGAACAGTTTATCGAGCGCGTTGATCTCGACCTGCACCCACGTCGGCCGGCCATGGTTGCACTGGTCCGCGCGTTCCGTGCTTTCCATCTGGCGCAGCAGGGCGTTCATTTCCTGTACCGATAAAATCCGGTTGGCGCGCACGGCCGTGTGGCAGGCCAGGGTGCCCAGCAATTCGTTCTGGCGCTCGATCAGCACGCGCGAGCCGCCGTATTCGCGCACGTCGCGCAGTACGTCGCGCGCCAGCGTTTGCGCGTCGGCGTTTTTCAGCAGGGTCGGCACGGAACGCACGGCCAGGGTGGTGGGCGACAGGGCGGCGATGTCGAAGCCCAGCGCCTTCAAGGTGTCCTGGTTTTCATTCGCCGTCGATACTTCGATGGCGTCCGCATAAAACGTCACGGGGATCAGCAAGGATTGCACCTGCATGTCCTGGCCGGACACCTGCGCCTGCAGCGCGTTTTTCAGCTGTTCATAGAGGATGCGCTCGTGCGCCGCGTGCATGTCGACCAGCACCAGGCCCTTGGTATTTTGCGCCAATATATAAATGCCGTGCAGCTGGGCCAGGGCAAAACCCAGCGGATATTCTTCGCGCGCCATCGCTTCGGGCGAGGCGATGTAGGGCTCCGCCTGCGTGATGGGAGAACTGGCAGCGCCGCCGCCGAACAGGGCGCCATACGACGCTGTGTCTTGCGCCACGCCTGGCGCGTCGGCAAAGAAGGGGCGGGCCGCGCCGGGCGAGGCGGGCGCGAAGGTATTCGTAAATTGCGCGCCGAACGACGTTTGCGTCTGTTCGCGGCGCCAGATGCCAGGTCCACCCAAACCTGCGCCCGTGGTATCACCGCCGAGGCTGGAGGCGGCCGGCAGGGGCGCCGGCACGCTGCCGAAGGCCGTGGCCGACGTTTGCGCCAGCGCGCGCTGCACCGCGTGGAAAACGAATTGGTGCACGGAGCGGCTGTCGCGGAAACGCACTTCGATCTTCGACGGGTGCACGTTGACGTCGACCAGCGCCGGGTCGAGGTCGAGCGCCAGCACGTAGGAGGGAAAACGGTCGCCATGCAGCACGTCCTGGTAGGCCATGCGCACGGCGTGCACCAGCAGCTTGTCGCGCACGAAGCGCCCGTTGACATAAAAGAACTGGCCGTCGGCGCGCGCCTTGGACGCCGTCGGCAAGCCGGCAAAGCCGTGAATGCGCAAGGTGCCGGCCGATTCGTCCAGCGCCAGGCGCGCTTCGGCGAAGTCATTGCCAAGGATGTGGGCGCTGCGCTTGGCCAGTTCGCTGATATTCCACTGGTCGATGGTGCGGCCGTTGTGCGACAGCGAGAACGATACGTCCGGCCGCGCCAGGGCGATGCGGCGCACGACTTCGGCGCAGTGGCCATACTCCGTCTGTTCCGATTTGAGGAATTTGCGCCGCGCGGGCGTGTTGAAATACAGGTCTTGCACGTCAACCGTGGTGCCGTGCGCGCCTGACGACGGCGAAACGCTGCCATTGTGCGAGCCGACGATTTCCCAGGCGTGGGCCGCGTCGGCCGTGCGCGACGTCACGGTGACGGCGGCGACCGACGCGATCGAGGCCAGCGCTTCGCCGCGAAAGCCCAGGGTGCCCACGTTTTCCAGGTCGCTCAGCGACGCGATCTTCGAGGTGGCATGGCGCGCCAGGGCCAGCGGCAGCTGATCTTTATCGATGCCGCGCCCGTTATCGGTGATCGCGATGCGTTTCACGCCCCCTTCTTCCAGCCGCACGGTGATCTGCGTGGCGCCCGAGTCGAGCGCGTTTTCCAGCAGCTCCTTGACGACGGCGGAGGGCCGTTCGACCACCTCGCCGGCGGCGATTTGCGAAATCAACTGGTCAGGCAGGGCCTGGATCGGGCGGTGGGGCGTGATGGGAGCGTTCATCCCCTGATTATAACGGGTTGCGAATTGCCGGGCACCGGCTACTTCGCCACCTCCCGCACCGGTATCGGCGCATTGCACACGTCGACATGGCCGGCCGTGACCTTGCTCCACGGGCCGCCGCGGTGGCGCTGGGCTTCCAGCACGGCCTGGTAGGCGGCGCTGTCGGTGCGCATCACTTCCAGGTTGCTGCGCTGCGCCAAAGGCACGCTGGCAGCCAGGCGGATGGCCTTGATCGGCACGTTTTTCTCGGGGCTGTCATAAAAGCCCATGGGGCCCGTGCCGCGCGGCAGGGTCGACAGTAAGGGCATGCCGGAGACGACTCTGCCGACGACGGTGATGTCGCGGTCCAGGTGGCGCGGCGACTGGCCGATGACGGCGTACAGCTCCGTGCCGCCGCCGCTGTCGCTGGCGCTGTCGCGCCCCACGCCCACGGTGGCATAGCAATGCGTGAGCCAGGCCGTGCCGGTTTTCGGATCGCGCGCGGACGGGAAACCGTTCGAATGGCCGACCTGCGGCGCATAGCCATCGACGTCCGGCAGGCGCGTGAAGCTCTTGACGTTTGTCAAAGGTACCGTAAATTCGCCGGGCAGGGTACGCTGGGCATGCTGGATCGGTTTTGGATTTTTCTCGTTCGGATCGCCCCACTGCGCCACCCAGTTGTCCTGCGCGCGCGTGATGGCCAAGCCGTCGTAATACTGCTCGGCCACCAGGGCCTTGATGTTGGCTACGTGTTTCGGCGCGAAGTCCGGCGCCAGTTCGATCACCACGCGGCCGGCGGGAATGTCCAGGTACAGGGTGTTGTCCGGGTCCAGCGCACGCCAGTCGGACGGCTTCGAAGCCTTGATCACGTCGGCCAAGGTCGCCTTGGCGGGCAGTTCGGCGGGCGCCTTGATCTGGACGGGCGCCGCGTGGGCAGTCAGATGTGCAAGGCCCAGTACGGTGGCCATGGTCAGGCCGCTCAGTGGGTGTCGATACATGTTTTCTCCTGGTCGGCGCGGGTTGCGCCGTGCAGAAAGTGTATACCGGAATGCCAATATTTCGTTGGAAAAACATTGCATATGGCAATCCTGACAGTTGCCTGCCGATAAGGCGTTTCCTTAACCTTTACTTAAAATGCCACGCCGCCAAGGGCGCTGCCGAATTAATCACGAAATATCGGCCTGGGGACTGCCGTTGCGCTGGCCGGGTGGTGTATGATTCCGCCGCTACCTTTAGGGAAAAATATATGGATTTTGTGCAATTCCTCGACATGATCGTGCATGTCGACAAGACGCTGGGTCTCTTGATCGAGCAGTACGGTACCCTCGTGTATGCAGTGCTGTTTGCCATTATTTTTTGCGAAACAGGCCTCGTGGTGCTGTTTTTCTTCCCTGGGGATACCTTATTGTTTATCGCCGGCGCGTTTTGCGCGACGGGACAGATGCACCTGGGCTTGCTGATAGCCTTGCTGGTGACGGCCGCCGTCACGGGCAACACGCTCAATTACTGGATAGGCGAGGCCATCGGGCAAAGGGTGTTTACCCACGATTACCGCTGGATCAACAAGGATGCCATGCGCCGCACGCATGAATTCTTTGAAAAGCACGGTGGCAAGACCATCATCCTGGCCCGTTTCGTGCCGGTGGTGCGCACCTTCGCGCCGTTCGTGGCCGGCATTTCCGACATGACGCATGCGCGCTTCCAGATGTACAACGTGACGGGCGCCCTGTTGTGGGTGGTCGGTCTGGTGACGGCCGGTTACTTCTTCGGCAATATCCCATGGATCCGCGACCACCTGACCTTGATCGTGCTGATCGGAGTCGGCGCCGCCGTCGTGCCGGTGGTGCTGGGCGGCATGTGGAAACTCTACAAGCGTATGGTCGGCAAGTCGGCGTAAGGCCGCATGGATCCGGGGCCAGTGCGCTGCGGCACAGCCCGCAGCCGGCCCCGGATCCCGTTTTTCTCTGTCTTGTTTCTGTTTTGCTCCCGCCCTGATTCAAGTTTTGTTGCTTTCCAGCCGTAAACCAGAGGGTATTCTCACTTTCTGGATTTCCATGCGACATTTGAGCGCCCTGTTAGCTTGCAGCCTTGCCGCGATGGCGGCCATGGCAAGCGCCAAAGATGCCCCCGCTTCGGCGAGCGCCGCTGCATCCGCGCCCATGTCGGCGTCGGCGCGTGCGGCCGCCATGAAAACCCTGACCGAATCGGTGAAGGGCAAGGAGGCCAAGGCGCCTGTCGTCGTCGCGCCGACGGCGCGCGAGAAGGAAGAAGCGGCCGAAGTCGACCTGTCCGAACGCATCGCGGCGCGCCTGGCGGAAATGCGCGCCACCCAGGCGGCCCGCGCCGCCGCCCGCGCCAAGCGCGCCGCCGTGGTGAAGGCCGCGCCGCCGCCACCGCCACCCGTGCCGCGCGGTACGCACTGGTCGTACGAGGGCGACAGCGGCCCGTCCAACTGGAGCAAGATCAATGTCGACTGGGCCAAGTGCGGCAATGGCAACCGCCAGTCGCCGATCGACATCCGCGATGGCATGAAGGTGGAACTCGAGCAGATCAGCTTTGACTACCACCCGTCGTCGTTCAATGTGGTCGACAATGGCCACACGGTGCAGGTGGGCGTCAGCGGCGGCAATTACATCACGGTGCAGAACCGCATGTTCGAGCTGCAGCAATTCCATTTCCATCGTCCGTCCGAAGAGCGCATCAATGGCAAGGCATTCGAGATGGTGGTGCACCTGGTGCACCGCGATGCGGAAGGCCGGCAAGCCGTGCTGGCGCTGCTGCTGGAACGGGGCGCGCCGCAGGCGACCATCCAGACCGTGTGGAACAATCTGCCGCTGGAAAAATTCGAGACCATGCAGCCGACCATCCTGCTCGACCCGGCCGAGATGCTGCCGACACGGCGCGATTACTACACCTACATGGGATCGATGACGGAGCCGCCTTGCAGCGAAGGCGTGCTGTGGATGGTGATGAAGCAGCCGGTGCAGGCTTCGCCGGCGCAGATGGCGCTGTTCAGCCGTCTGTATCCCTTGAATGCGCGCCCGATCCAGCCTGCCAACGGCCGCATCATCAAGGAATCAAATTAAGCGCGCCTGCGAAAAGCCCATGGTGTTGTTACCCCGCCTCGTCGTACATGCGTACTGCCTTCGGCGAGGCGCCTAGCCCTGGACTTGTTCAGTCACTCTTAGGTAAATTCAAGGTGCTGGCGGCCGGTCCACTCGGCGCCGGCAGCCAGCGTATCGGGCTGGATCAGCGCCGGCTCGATGCAGATGAAGCGCGGCTGTTCGTCATCGGCCAGGTCGGGCAGGGCGGCCGCGTCTTGCGCGCCCGGGTTCCACACGACGGCATCCGTAAAGCCCTGCTGCTCCAGGCGCAAGGTGTGGCTGCCGGACTGCAGGCTCAGGGCGCCCGGCAGCTGGTAGTAGATGCGGTCCAGCTTGTCGTCAAATTGCAGGAATTCTTCCGCTTGCAGGGCATCCTGCGGCGTCTCGTCCGAATAGCGCACGCGCTGCAAGCCGCCCACGCGCGCCTCGCTCAACTGATCGATCGCAAAATAGCTGTGCAGGGCGGCCGAGAATGGAAACGCCTGCCCGCCCGTGTTGTGCACGGACAGGTGCAGTTCCAGCGCCTGTGCCTTGACGGCCACGCGCAGGCGCAGGGTGAAGGCCCAGGGCCAGGTGGCGGCGATCGCTTCCGGCAAGTCGGCCTGGGTCAGGACAAATTGCGCCCAGGCTGCGCCATCGGCGTCGCCCGTCGATTCCAGCTGCCACGTCGCCACGCGCGCAAAGCCGTGGCGCATGCCCGTGCCGCGCGCGCCGAACTGGGGGAAGATCACGGGCACGCCGCCACGGATGGCGCGGCTGCCATCGAGGCTCGATGCGCGGCTGCAGAACAGGCGCTCCTGGCCATCGCTGGTCCGCCACGAGACCAGGTGGCCGCCGTACAGGGTGACGGTCGCCTGCGCGCCGTCGGCGGCGCGGATGGTCACGGCCGGCAGCTGGCCAAAAGTGCTGTTGCTCATGCTAGGCTTTCATGTCAGGTCAGGCGGCTTTTCGCCAGCGGCGGATTCTTGGCAAAGTAATTCTTGATGCCCGTGACGATGGCGTCGGCCATCTGGTCCTGGTAGCCGTTGTCGGTCAGCTTGGCTTCTTCTTCCGGGTTCGAGATGAACGCCGTCTCGATCAGGATGGAGGGAATGTCGGGCGCCTTCAGCACGGCGAAGCCGGCCTGCTCGACGGAACCCTTGTGCAGGCGGTTGATGCCGCCGATTTCGCGCAGCACGGCCTTGCCCAGCTTCATGCTGTCATTGATCTGCGCCGTCGTCGACAGGTCGAGCAGCACGCTGGCCAGCTGCTTGTCGTGGTTCTTCACGTTGACGCCGCCGATCAGGTCGGCCTGGTTTTCCTTGTTTGCCAGCCAGCGCGCGGCCGTCGAGGTGGCGCCCTTTTCGGACAGCACGAACACGGACGAGCCACGCGCCGTCGGCTGGATGAAGGCGTCGGCGTGGATGGAGACGAACAGGTCGGCCTGCACCTTGCGCGCCTTTTCCACGCGCATGCCCAGCGGGACAAAGAAGTCGGCGTCGCGCGTGAGCATGACGCGCATGTTGGGCTGCAGTTCCAGCTTGGTCTTGAGGCGCTTGGCGATGGCCAGTACCACGTCTTTTTCGCGACTGCCCCGGCTGCCCATGGCGCCCGGGTCTTCGCCGCCGTGGCCGGGATCGAGCGCGATGGTAATCATGCGCACCACTTTCTGGCCCGGCAGCGGGCGCGCTTCGGGGCGCTGCTCCGGACGGATATCGGTTACGGGCGGCACGATGGGCGCTACCGGCGGTGCCACGGCGGCCACGGGCGGCTTGCCGCTCTCGGGCAGGGGCAGCGCGGGCGGCGGCGTATGCGTGCCGGCCATGGGCGGCTTGGCCGGGTCGCTCGACCAGTCGCCCTTTTCGATCATCTGCGCGATCAGGTCCGGCTCGCGCACGGGATACAGGTCGAAGATCAAACGGTGGTTGTAGGAGCCGGCCGGCGGCAGGGTAAACAGCTGCGGCGTGACTTCTTCCTTCAGGTCGAACACCAGGCGCACCACGTTGGGCCGGTTCTGGCCCACGCGCACCTGCTTGATATACGGGTCGTTCGACTGGATCTTCGCCACCAGGCCCTTCAGGGTGGGATTGAGTTCCAGGCCTTCGATGTCGACCACCAGTCGTTCCGGATCCTTGACGATGAAGTGGGTCGCCTTGAGGATGCTGTCATTTTCCAGGGTGACGCGGGTGTAGTCCTCGGCCGGCCAGACGCGCACGGCGAGAATTTGCGCCGCCATCGCCGACATGGGCGCGAACACGGACAACAGCAGGGTGCCGCCGGCCTTGAGCACCGTGCGCCGGGTGATGGGCGAGGAGATCAAAGGTTCGGGGCGAATTTGAGACGGTGAAGGCATGACAGACCCAATTCAGAAGACGCTTGCAATTCTACATCACGTCCTGTACCCGCAACGTTCAAATAAATATTCAGGTCCGCCGGCGGCAGCACCGGTTCGGCTTTCTCCGGCCATTCGACGATGCAGATATTGCGGCCGTCGAAGTCTTCGCGAAAACCGGCGTCGAGGAATTCCTCGGCGCTGCCCATGCGGTACAGGTCGAAGTGGATGACGTTGACGCTCTGGCCATCGAGCTGCACCGTGTACGGTTCGGACAAGGTGTAGGTGGGGCTTTTCACGTGTCCAGCATGGCCGGCCGCGTGCAGCAGCGCGCGTGTGAGGGCCGTCTTGCCGGCGCCCAGGTCGCCGTGCAGGTAGATCGCCAGGCCCGGCGCCAGCGCGCGCGCCAGCGCGGCACCCAGCGCGGCGGTGCCGGCTTCGTCGTGGAGGTGGGCTTTGAAGTGTTCGGTCATTATCTTCTGTATCGCATAAAATGGAGGCTGCTGTCATTGTAACCGCCCGCGCGCCTGCCGTTTTCCGTAAAGTCCCCTATGTCCGCCACCGTCACCGATCTCGCCGCCTTGGCGCGCACCATTAAAGAATGGGGGCGCGAGCTGGGTTTTGCCGAGGTGCGCATCGCCGACGTGGACCTGTCGCACATGGAAGCGCCCTTGCAAGCCTGGCTCGATGCAGGGTATCACGGCGAAATGGATTACATGGCCAGCCACGGCATGAAGCGCGCCCGCCCGGCCGAACTGGTGCCGGGCACGGTGCGCGCCATCAGCGCGCGCATGAATTACCTGCCGCCGGCGCTGGGGCCCGACTGGCGCGAACGCGAGGCGGCGCGCGACGCCGATCCCGCGGCGGCCGTGATCTCCGTGTATGCGCGGGGCCGCGACTACCACAAGGTGATGCGTTCGCGCCTGCAGCAGCTGGCCGAGCGCATCAAGGGCGAAATCGGCGACTTCGGCTACCGCGTCTTCAGCGATTCGGCGCCCGTGATGGAAGTCGAGCTGGCGCAAAAAGGGGGCTTGGGCTGGCGCGGCAAGCACACCTTGCTGATCAACCGCCAGGGCGGCTCCTTCTTTTTCCTCGGCGAGATCCTCATCGACGTGCCGCTGCCGGTCGACCCGCCGGAAACGCCGCGCTGCGGCCAGTGCTCGGCATGCATCACGGTGTGCCCCACGCAAGCCATCCTGGGGCCGCACAAGCTCGATGCGCGCCGCTGCATCTCCTACCTGACCATCGAATTGAAGGGCGCCATTCCCGTCGAGATGCGGCCTTTGATCGGCAACAAGGTGTACGGCTGCGACGATTGCCAGACCGTCTGCCCGTGGAACAAGTTCGCTCAGCGCGCCGTGGTGCCCGATTTCGACGAGCGCCACAGCCTGGGCAGCGCCGGCATGGTGGAGCTGTTCGCCTGGACGGAAGAAGAATTCAACCGCCGCATGGAAGGCAGCGCGATTCGCCGCATCGGCCACGAACGCTGGCTGCGCAACCTGGCCGTCGGCATGGGCAACGCGGCCGCCAAGGCCCGGGGCCAGGCCGACATCGTCGCGGCCCTGCTGTCGCGCCGCGAGCACCCATCGGCCATCGTGCGGGAGCACGTCGAGTGGGCGCTGGCCTTGCACGGCGTCGTTTAACCCCCTATCAAGCCTGCTTCAGGCGCAGCGCCGACCAGTTTGCATCGATGGCGATCATTGCCACGCTGTCGAGTCCCATGGTTTGCGCAAAATTGCGGATATCGTCGCGGTGGATGTCGCTGCCCGCCTTCACGCCACCCTTGCGGTACGCCACCCAGACCGCGCCGCCGGGCGCCAGGCGCGCCTGCGCCACCGGCAGGAACCGTTCCAGTTCCGCGCGGCTGCGCGCGAACAGCACGATCCAGTCGGCGCTTTCTCCTTCACTCACCCGCCGCTCGGCCGGCAGCTGCGCCAGCAGGGCATCGTGCTCGCCGCCGTCATTTAGCACGGCCAGGGCTTGGGCATTTTTCACATACATTTTGTCAGCGGTGGTTTTGTCAGGCATGGCAGGGACGTGTCGATTGAAGAAAGACGAGCATAACAAATTTCTCCTTGACTTATCGATATATCGTTATAAAATGGCGATACCTACTAACGATATATCTTTAAAGAGAAAACATGAGAAACTCACACCACGCAGAACACGGCCACGGCGGCCACCATCATCATCACGGTCATTGTGGCCAGCACCACCATCACGGCGAACACCGCCACGAACACTACCTGCACGGCCGCGGTCCGCGTGGCTTCGACGAGCGCGGCGACGGCATGGGCCCTGGCGGCCCCGGTGGCCGGGGCGGGCGCGGCGAACGGGCCGAGCGCGTCTTCGGCCGCGGCGACCTGCCCCTGATCGTGCTGGCGCTGATCGAGATCAGCCCCCGCCACGGCTATGAAATCATCAAGGCCATCGAAGAGCGTTGCGGCGGCGCCTATGCTCCCAGCCCGGGCGCCGTGTATCCGACCCTGACCCTGCTGGAAGAGCAGGACCACGTGACGTCCTCCGAAAGCGCCAGCGGCAAGAAGCTCTACACGATCACGGACCTGGGCCGCGCTTACCTCGACGAGAACCGCGCCCAGGTGGACGGCATCCTGGCGCGCCTCGACATGTTTGCCCGCGTCCAGGCGCGCAACGCCTTGCCCGAGCGCGTGCGCCAGGCCATGCACACCCTCAAGCATGCGCTGTTGCTGAACAAGACCAACTGGAGCGACGCGGAAGCCGAGCGCGTCTCGGCCGTGCTGGAACAGGCGGCCAACGCCATCGTCGACGGCCACTGAGCCTACTTTACAAGGATAAGCCATGACTACTGCATCACCAGCAACACCACGCCCGCATGCCATCGAGCGCGTGCGGCATGACTTGAAACTGCGCGTGCTCACCGTCGTGCGCACCGAGCAGCTGACGCCGCACATGCGCCGCATCACCCTGGCCGGCGACGACCTGGACGGCTTTGTCTCGCCGGCGCACGACGACCACGTGAAGCTGTTCTTCCCCGCCTCCGGCGAAACGGTGCCCGTGTTTCCCGTGCTGGGCAATGGTTCGAATCCCATCCAGTACGCGGAAGGCGCGCGTCCCATCGCTCGCAACTACACGCCGCGCCGCTACGACGCGGCGCGGCGCGAGCTGGAAATCGACTTCGTGCTGCATGGCGACGGCCCCGCGGCCAGCTGGGCGGCACAAGCTGCACCCGGCCAGACCCTGGGCGTGGGCGGACCGCGCGGCTCGATGCTGGTGCCGCTCGATTTCGACTGGTATGTGCTGGTGGGCGACCAGACGGCCTTGCCGGCCATTGCCCGCCGCCTGGAGCAGCTGCCGGCCACGGCGCGCGCGACGGCCGTGATCGAGATCGTCGAAGACGGCGAACAGATCGCGTTGGAGTGCGCGGCGCAGCTGGACGTGCGCTGGGTGGCGCGCCATGGCCGCAAGGGACCGCTGCTGCTGGAGGAATTGGCGCAGGTCGCCTTGCCGCAGGATGGCGATGGCTATGTATGGGTGGCGTGCGAGCATGCGCAGGTGCAGGGCTTGCGCGGACATTTCATCGACGCCGGGGTGCCGAAGCAGCACCTGCATGTGGCCAGTTACTGGAAGCATGGCGTGGAAGAGCACCATGAGCATCACGACGACTGATTAGATACTTGAAACCTCGATCCGGGGTCTGACCCCGGATTTCAGTCTACTTCAACAACCCCGCAAGCTCCACCGCCGTCTTGACCTGCATCTTGTCGAAGATATGCGCGCGGTGGACTTCCACGGTGCGCATGCTGATGCCCAGCTTGTCGGCCACCACCTTGTTCATCTTCCCCGCCAGAATCAGGTCCAGCACTTCGCGCTCGCGCGTCGACAGGGTGGCCAGGCGCGCGTGCACGGCGGCCAGTTCGCCCGCCTGGCGCGAGTTGGCCAGGCCCTGCTGTACGCGGTCCATCAGGTCGTTGTCGTTGAACGGCTTTTCAAAGAAATCGAAGGCGCCCCGTTTCAGGCTGTCGACGGCCATCGGCACGTCGCCGTGGCCGGTGAGGAAAATCACGGGCAGGCGCGCCGTCAGGTCGCGCTTGACCAGCTGGTCGAACAGGGCGATGCCGTTCATGTCGGGCATGCGCACGTCGAGCAGCACGCAGTCGCCGGCGGCGTCGAAACTGCCGTCCAGGCTATCGAGGAATTGCTGGGCGCTGGCGTAGTTGCGCGCCTCGATGCTGCGCGAGGCGGCCAGCCAGGACAGGGAGTCGCGTACGACCTCTTCGTCGTCAATGATGTGCAGCATGGTGTCTCCGGATTGTCGTTATGCGTTATTCGTTAAGGCGAGTGCGGCGCGCGCGGCGCGGCCGGCACGCTGAATGTAAAGATCGTACCGCCAGCGGGGTTGGCGCCGAAGGTCAGCGCGCCGCCGTGAAATTCGATGGCGGTGCGGCAGATGTTCAGGCCCATGCCCATGCCTTCGGACTTGGTCGAGAAAAACGGCGAAAACAGCCGCTCGGCCACGTCCTGCGGGATGCCGTGGCCATGGTCGATCACGTCCACCGTCACCATGCCTTGCTGCGCATCGTGGCTGGCCCGCAGGCGCATGATACGCCGTCCCGGCGCCGCATCCTGCATAGCCTCGATGGCGTTGCGCGTCAGGTTCAGCAGTACTTGCTCGATCATCACGGGATCGGCACGCAGCAGCGGCAGGTCCGGCGGCAGCTCTTCCTGGATGGTGACATAGTATTTGCGCGCCTGCAGGTCGATCAGCGCGCGGATGCCGTCGATCAGGGTGCGGATGGCGATATCCTGGCGTTGCGGCTCGCTCTTGCGCACGAAATCGTGCACGCTGCGGATGATCTGGCCGGCCCGCTGCGCCTGCGCGCTGGCCTGTTCCAGCGCCGGCTTCAGGGTATTCGGCTCGACGGGCGCGCCGCTGTCGATGGCGCGGCGGATCAGGTTCAGCGCGCCCGTCGTGTAGCTGGAAATGGCCGCCAGCGGCTGATTTAATTCATGCGCCAGCATCGACGCCAGCTCGCCCATGGTGGCCAGGCGCGAGCTCGTTTGCAGCTTTTCCTGCTGCTGGCGATTCAGTTCCTCGACCCGCTTGCGGTCCGAGATGTCGAGCACGGAACCCATCCAGCCCGTCTGCTGGCCGTTCTTGTCCACCAGCGGGGCCTCGAAGATCAGCACGGGCACGCGCGTGCCGTCCGGGCGCTGGAAATAGGTCTCGAACTGCGGCGTGGGATTGCCGGCCAGCGCCTTGACGAAGCGCTGCTGATATTCTTCCAGCGCCTCGGGCACCCAGTAGGGCATGGGGGGCAGGCGCCCCAGGATTTCCTCGGGCGGATAGCCGACGATCTGGCAAAACGCGGGATTGACATAGGTGACGCGGCCTTCCAGGTCGCGCGCGCGCATGCCCGTCACCAGCGAGTTTTCCATCGCCGTGCGAAACAGCATCTGCTGGCGCAGCGCGCCTTCGGCCACCAGGCGGCGCGAGATGTGCCGCCACAGGGCCAGCAGACTCCATAATAAACCCAGCGACAGGGCGATGACGGAGCCGACCAGCAGATTGGGCAGCAGCTTGGGCTGGCTTTTCACGCTGTCGGTAAACAGGGTGATGGTGGCGCCGGGCACGTCGAGCGCGCGCTTGTGCGTGTACACGCCGTGGCCGGGACCGGCGGCGGCGCGCCGCGCCAGCACCTTGTCGTCGCGGTCGATCAGCGAAATCTGGTTATCCTGCGCAAACCACCACGGCACCATTTCATCGAGCAGGCTGCTGATCTGGTAGGTGGCCACCAGGCTGCCGACATAGCGCTGGCCGTCGAACAGGGGCTGGTGGTAATCCATCAGCATGGCGCCGGGCGGAGCGTCGGGAAAGCCGCTTTGCTGCGAAGGCTGGGCGTACTGTCCCCGGTGCAGGCGGCGCGCATTGTCGGCCGCCGTCAGAGAGGCCGGCGAAAACGACAACGCATGCGGCAGGCTGTTGTCGCTGGTAGCCAGCACCTTGCCGCTGGTGTCGAGCCACAGCACGCGCTGCAATTCGCGGCCATTGCGCAGCATCTGCTGCAGCCGTTCGTGCACTTTTTCCGCGCCCAGCGAGGCGCTGGCGATGTCCACGCCCAGGTTGAACAGGCTTTCCTCGTTGCGCGCCAGCTGGAAGCGGATGGTTTGCTCCACCCACAGGGTGTCGGCGATCAGCTGCTCCTGGCGTTCGTTGCTTTCCATCTGGCGCGCCTGCCAGGGCAGCCAGAACAGGATGGACAGGAACAGCAGCAGCAGGATGACGGGCAGCAGCCAGCGCATCGGGCTCGATAGCTTGAAGCGGCGCGCAAAGGTGGGGGGAGTCGGCATGGCTGGCAGGGTAGCGGCTTATCGGGAGCCGGCTATTGTGGTTAACCACAATAGCCGGAGTAGTTTCTTTGGCACAATATCCAAGTAGACAAAAAATAAAGTTTTTTAAAAAACCACTCAGGAGACAAAAATGCAACTGCCGCCAATGAAAACCCTGTTCGTCGCGCTGTGCGCCGCCATCGGCGCCACCGCTGGCGTCCACGCCTACGCGCAAGCGCCCATCGTCATCAAATTCAGCCACGTCGTGGCCACCGATACGCCGAAAGGCCAGGCCGCCGAGCGCTTCAAGCAGCTGGCCGAGAAAGCCACGAATGGCAAGGTCAAGGTCGAACTCTACCCGAACAGCCAGCTGTACAAGGACAAGGAAGAACTCGAAGCCCTGCAGCTGGGCGCCGTGCAGATGCTGGCGCCGTCGCTGGCCAAGTTCGGCCCCCTGGGCGTAAAGGAATTCGAAGCGTTCGACCTGCCCTACATCTTCCCCACCAAGACGGCGCTGTACAACGTCACCGAAGGCGAAATCGGCAAGAGCCTGCTGAAGAAACTGGAACCCAAGGGTATCACGGGCCTGGCCTACTGGGATAACGGCTTCAAGGTGATGTCGGCCAACAAGCCGCTGCATACGCCGGCCGATTTCAAGGGCCTGAAAATGCGCATCCAGTCGTCCAAGGTGCTCGACGCGCAGATGCGCGCGCTAGGCGCCAACCCGCAGGTGCTGGCCTTCTCGGAAGTGTATCAGGCGCTGCAGACGGGCGTGGTCGACGGTACGGAAAATCCGCCATCGAATATGTACACGCAAAAGATGCATGAAGTGCAAAAGCACGTGACCGTGTCGAACCACGGTTACCTGGGCTATGCCGTCATCGTCAACAAGAAATTCTGGGATGGCTTGCCGCCCGAAATCCGCGGCCAGCTGGAAAAAGCCATGCGCGAGGCGACCACGTTTGAAAAAGCCATTGCCCAGCGCGACAATGACCAGGCCCTCGACGCCATCAAGAAGGCGGGCAGGACGCAGATCTATACCCTGACGGTGCAGGAGCAGGCCGAGTGGCGCAAGGCGCTGGCGCCCGTGCAGAAGGCCATGGAAGGGCGCATCGGCAAAGATCTGATCTCGGCCATCAACAAGGAAAGCGCGAAGTAAGCCGCAGGCTGTAGCGCGCCGCGCCGCCTGGCGCGGCAGGCAGGGCACCCTGCCAGTCCGTTTGAACGACTCCTGCGCGTCCTGCGCGGGAGTGCGTGTACCCGCATTCTTTGAAAGTCCACCATGAAATTTCTGGATCACCTGGAAGAGTGGCTGATCGCGTCCCTGATGGGCGCCGCCACCTTCATCATCTTCGTCGCGGTCGTGCACCGCTACCTGGCGGGCTTGCCTATCCCCGGCCTGCAAGACTTCCTGATTCAAATCAATACCAGCTGGGCCCAGGAACTGTGCATCTACATGTTCGTCTGGATGGCCAAGTTCGGCGCCGCGTACGGCGTGCGCACGGGCATCCACGTGGGCGTCGACGTCTTGATCAACCGCATGAATCCCCGCTGGCGCGACCGTTTCATCGTTTTCGGCCTGGGGGCCGGCGCCCTGTTTACGGGCATCGTGGGCACGCTGGGCGCCAGCTTCGTGTGGTCGATCGGCCACACGGACCAGACCTCGGCCGACATGGAAGTGCCGATGTGGCTGGTCTACCTGGCCGTGCCGCTGGGTTCCTACCTGATGTGCTTCCGCTTCCTGCAGGTGATGGTGCATTTCATCAAGACGGGCGCCTTGCCGAAACACGACCACTCGCACGTCGAGGGGCTGGAAGACGAATTGACGGCTGAAGAAAAAGGAGCCAAGGCATGAACGCGCTGATCATCTTTGTATTGCTGCTGGCGCTGATGCTGACCGGCATGCCCATTTCCATTTCGCTGGGCCTGACGGTACTGACGTTTCTGTTCACCATGACCAGCGTGCCCATCGAATCGGTGGCCCTGAAGATTTTCACGGGCATCGAAAAATTCGAAATCATGGCCATCCCGTTCTTCATTTTGGCGGGCAACTTCCTCACGCATGGCGGGGTGGCGCGGCGCATGATCAACTTCGCCAGCTCCATGGTGGGCCACTGGCATGGCGGCCTGGCGCTGGCCGGCGTGATGGCGTGCGCGCTGTTTGCCGCCGTCTCCGGTTCCAGCCCCGCCACCGTGGTGGCGATCGGTTCCATCATCCTGCCGGCCATGGTCAAGCAGGGCTATCCGCGCGGTTTCGGCGCCGGCGTCATCACCACCTCGGGCGCCCTGGGCATCTTGATACCGCCATCGATCGTGATGGTGATGTATTCCGTCAGCACCAACACGTCCGTTGGCAAACTGTTCATGGCGGGTGTGATTCCCGGCATGATGCTGGCCATGCTGCTGGGCCTGACCACGTGGTTCTTGGCGCGCAAGCACAACTATCCGCGCATGCAGAAGGCCAGCTGGGGCGAGCGCTTCGTGACGTTCAAGAAGAGCGCCTGGGGCCTGCTGTTGATCGTCATCGTCATGGGAGGCATCTATTCGGGCGCCTTCACGCCCACGGAAGCGGCCGCCATGGCTGCCGTGTATGCCTTCATCATCGCCGTCTTCGTCTACAAGGATTTGAAGATCAAGCAAGTGGGCAAGGTCTTGCTCGATTCGGCCGCCATGTCGGCGATGCTGTTGTACATCATCACGAATGCCGTGCTGTTCTCGTTCCTGATGACCAGCGAAAACATCCCGCAAGCGATGGCCGAATGGATCACAGGCAAGGGCCTGGGCGTGATCAGCTTCTTGTTGGTGGTCAACGTGCTGCTGTTGTTGGCTGGTAACGTCATGGAACCGTCGTCCATCGTGCTGATCATGGCGCCGATTCTGTTCCCCGTGGCCATGAAGCTGGGCATCGACCCTGTGCACTTCGGCATCTTGATCGTGGTCAACATGGAAGTGGGCATGTGCCATCCGCCCGTGGGCCTGAACCTGTACGTGGCGTCCGGCATCACCAAGATGGGCATCTCGGAGCTGACCGTGGCCGTGATGCCGTGGCTGCTGACGATGCTGGGCTTCCTCGTGCTGATTACCTACGTACCACAAATCTCGCTGTGGTTGCCAAATTTAATTTACAACTAAAACAGTTGTCCCCGTCATGGTGCAAAAAAAGTCGATCCGGCCGAATAAATGCGCTATGATGGGCAGCCTTAAGGGGAAACACGTATATGCATATGCGCCCTGGTAGCAAGGCTGAAAGACAGAATTGGTAACAAGGTTAGTGGGGGAGTGGTCTATAAAAACGGTATTGATACCGGGGATATATTGAGGAGACACACGTTTCACAGAAGTTGTTGAGTCATAGCTGTCTGCGGCCACAAGCCGGCACCGGCGGACCCAAACGACCGGGAACGTGAAGCAATATTTGAAGCGCACCGTCTGGTGCGCTTTTTTTTCGTGCGGGGGAAACGTCCGCCGGCACGCCCAAAGTCGGTGCATAATCACCGGGGCGCAGCCAGATGCGCCGGCAGGTTGTATATATGCCACACTTGAACAATGATCAGCAGATGAAAAAACAACAGGGCAGTGAACTGTTCAGCGCCATCGTGGCCGCGCCGTTCGGCGCCATGGGCGTGCGCGCGCAGGATGGCCAGTTATGCGAACTGGTGTATTTGCCGCCGCACTTCGCGGAAAAAGACGCGCAGGATGCCGTCTCCGAGCGGGCGTGCCAGCAACTGGCGCGTTATTTCCTTGATCCCGATTATGTCTTCGACCTGCCGCTGGCAGACGCGGGCAGCGCCTACCAGCAGCGCGTATGGGCGGCGATTGCCGGCATTCCGCGCGGCCAGGTGCGCACGTATGGCGATGTGGCGCGCCTGATCGGCTCGGCCCCGCGCGCCGTGGGCCAGGCTTGCGGCGCCAACTGGTTTCCCGTGGTGATCCCCTGCCACCGGGTCACGGCCGCGGGCGGCCTGGGCGGCTTTGCCCACCACGACGATGCGACAGGCTTCCACCTGGGCGTCAAGCGCTGGCTGCTGGCGCATGAAGGTGTCGAGGGCATGGGATGGTCCAAACGATGATGAACAGCCTGCTGGCGCCCGACAACACTACCCTGATCGATGAATTTTGCGACAGCCTGTGGCTGGAGGACGGCCTGTCGAAGAACTCGCTGGACGCCTACCGGCGCGACATGCGTCTGTTCGCGCGCTGGCTGGAAGTGAACCGGCCCGGGCGCGAGGGCCTGTACGAAGTATCCACGGCTGATATCGACGCGTATTTCGCGGCCCGCCACGACGAGAGCAAGGCGACGTCGTCGAACCGGCGCTTGTCCGTGCTCAAGCGCTTTTACCAGCTGGCCTTGCGGCACAAGCATATCGCGGCCGATCCGTGCCTGAAGATGGTCTCGGCCAAGCAGCCGGCGCGCTTCGTGCACACCTTGAGCGAAGCGCAAGTGGAAGCCTTGCTGGCGGCGCCCGACGTCAGCACGCCGCTGGGCCTGCGCGAGCGCACCATGCTGGAGCTCATGTATGCGAGCGGCTTGCGCGTGTCGGAACTGGTGGACTTGAAATCGGTGGAACTGAGCCTGAACGATGGCGTGCTGCGCATCACGGGCAAGGGCAGCAAGACGCGCCTGGTGCCGTTCGGCGAGCAGGCGCGGCTGTGGATCGAGCGCTACCTGAAGGAAGCGCGCGGCGTCATCCTCGATGGGCAGATGGACGATGCGCTGTTCGTCACGCGGCGCGGCGGCGCCATGACGCGGCAAATGTTCTGGGTCATCATCAAGAAACACGCGCTGAGCGCCGGCATCACGGCACCGCTGTCGCCGCATACCTTGCGCCATGCGTTCGCCACGCATTTGCTCAACCATGGCGCGGACTTGCGTGTTGTGCAATTGTTACTGGGGCACTCCGATATTTCCACCACGCAGATTTACACGCATGTGGCCCGCGAACGGCTGAAACTGCTGCATGCGCAGCATCATCCGCGCGGCTAAAAATTTTGTATTTGCTCCAACTGCGTCATAATGTGCCCTATGTGCTTATCTGTAACAATAAAAAACTAAAGAGGTAGTAAATGGCCAAGACAAATTTCCAATACGAAAAACGGCAAAAAGAGCTGGAAAAGAAGAAGAAAGCCGAGGAAAAAGCCAGACGCAAGCTGGAAGCGAAGAACAATCCGAAGCCGGCCGACGGCGGCGAAGGCGATGAGCCGGAAGCGGACGACGCCGACGTCGATGCAGATCCGGCCGCCGAGGGCGACGCACCCGCCCAGCCCCAGTAACTCCCCGTTCCTGACGACCGGTGCGGCATCGCCGCGCCGGTATCTCCTCGTTTCCCCTTCCCCCGCTACAAGCGCGGCCGCTGGCCAAGCGCCAGTTGCAGCTGCGTGCTGGCCATGGCCGCATCGGCGCGCGCCTGCACATAGCCCTGGTACGCTTCGTCGGCCGAGCGCTGCGCCGCCAGCCATTCCAGCAGCGAGGCATTGCCGCTGAAGTAAGACAGGCGCATGCCGTCGACCACCTTTTGCGCATCGACCAGCACGCCGTCGCGGTAGCGCGCCAGCCTGTCCTGCGCCGCATGCAGCTGTCGCTGCGCCGTGCGCACTTGCGTCTCCGCCGTCAGCTCCGCCTGGCGCAGGGCCAGCATCGCTTGCGTGACCCCCGCTTCGGCCTGCACCACGTCGCCCTTGTCGCGCCGCGACAGGGGAATCGGGATGGCCAGCGAGATGGACAGCGCACGGGAGCGGGGCGCGCCATCGACGGGATTGCCGCTGGCGTCGATGCCGTCATGGTAGCCGCGCGCGGCGGCCAGGCCTACGGTCACGGTCGGGTCGACGGCGCGGTTGGCGCGCACCAGCGCCGCACCGTCGCGCAGGTTGTCCAGCGTGGCGCGGGCGATGCGCACGTCGTTGCGGGCCTCGAGCGCCTGCGGCACCAGCACGCCGGCGTCGCCGCCCTCGTACGCGGCGAAGTCGCACGCCAGTTGCGCCTGCGGAAACAGACCATCGAACTGGCGCCCCAGCGGCGGCGACAGGGCCAGCATGGCGCTATCGGCCTCGCTGCGCGCCTGCGCCAGGTCGGCCTGGAACTGGTCGCGTTCCACGCGCGACTGCAGCAGCTCGATGCCGCCCACGTCGCCCGCCTTGCGCCGCACGGTATTCGCCTCGACTACCTTCGACAGGGCCGCCATGGTCTGCTCCTTGCGCGCGAGGACCTCGCGCGTGCGGCAAGCTTCCGTGAACGCGGCGGCGGCCGTGCCATACAGTTCGCTCCTGAAACCGGCCACCGTCTCCTCTGCCAGCGCGACATTGCTGTGCGCCGCCTTCAGGCGCGCGGCGCGCTTGCCGCCCGTCTCGATGGCCATGCTGATGGCCGGATTCCACGTGACGGGACGGTGTTCGACGCTGCGCACGGTTTCGCGCGTGGCGCCCAGGGTAAACTCGGGATCGGGACGCAAGCCGGCGATGCCGATGCCGGCCTTGGCCGAGGTGATGCCTTCCTGCTGCGCCTGCAATTCCAGGCTGTGGCTTTCCACGGCGGACAGATAGGTTTCAAAGCTCAAGGGTGCGGCAATGGCGCATGGAGCAATCAGCCAGGCCGCCAGCAGTACATTAAAACGTGTCATGGGTCTCTCCTTCGGTGTCGGTCCGGCGTTTTTGCAGGTGCGCCTCGATCAGGTAATACAGGGCCGGCAACAGCAGCAGGGTGAGCGCGGTCGCCGTCACCAGGCCGCCCACCACCACGGTGGCCAGCGGGCGTTGCACGTCGCTGCCCAGGCCTGTCGCCAGCATGGCCGGCGTCAGGCCCAGGGCGGCCACCGTGGCCGTCATCAGTACGGGACGCATGCGGTCGCGCGCGCCTTCCAGCACGGCCTCGCGCAGGATTTTTCCCTCGTCGCTGCGCAAGCGGTTGATCTGTGCCAGCATCAGGACGGCATTCAGGACGGCCACGCCGAACAGGGCGATGAAGCCGACGGCGCTCGACACGTTCAAGGTCATGCCGCGCAGGTGCAGCGCGGCCAGGCCACCGAGCATGGCCAGCGGCACGGCCAGCAAGACCAGCGCGGGCTGGCGCAGGTTGCGGAACTGGCCAAACAGCAGCAGGAACATGGCGCCCAGGGTCATCGGCAGGATCAGCGCCAGACGGCTTTGCGCGCGCTGCAGGTTTTCGAACTGGCCGCCCCATTCGACGCTGATGCGCTGGTGTTCATCGGCCACGGCTTGCGCCACCAGCGGGCGCGCTTCGGCCAGGAAGCTCGCCAGGTCGCGCCCGCGGGCATTCAGGCGCACGATGATGTGGCGCCGTCCCATTTCGCGCACGATCACGCTTTCGCCCGAGGTGGTGCTGATGGTGGCCACCTGCGCCAGCGGAATCCTCGCGCCGTTGGCGGCGTTGAGCTTCAAGTTGGCGATGGCGTCCGGGCTGGAACGCGTGGCCGGCGGGAAGCGCACGGCGATGTCGTAGCTTTTCTCGCCCACGTACACCTGGCCGATGGGCGCACCGCCGATGCCGGTGGCGATCAGGTCGGCCACGTCGGCCGCGTTGATGCCGTAGCGGGCCGCCTTTGCCCTGTCCAGTTTCACCTTCAGGTTGGGCAGCGGCGGCTCCACGTCCACCGCCACGTCGGAGGCGCCGGAGATAGTCTTCAGGACATTTGCCACCTTGCCGGCGATGCCGCGTACTTCGTCGAGGTCATTGCCGAAGATTTTCACCGTCAGGTCGCTGTGCGCGCCCGACAATTTATCCTGCACGCCGTCGATCATCGGTTGCATGAAAGCGACGGTGACACCGGGCATGCTGGCGAAGCGCGCGTTCATCTTGGCGATCAACTGCTGCTTGCTCATGCCCGACTTCCAGCTCTTGTACGGATGCAGGCCCACGCTCGCCTCGATATGCGACGGCGTCCAGTAATCGGTGCCGTCGTCGTTGCGCCCCGTCTGCGTGACGATGGTCGACACTTCGGGGAATTCCAGCGCGGCGTGCCGCAGTTCGCTGGCCATCTCGGAGGCCTTGTCCAGGGTGATCCCGGGCGGCATCTGCACCTGCAACCATAACGAGCCTTCATCGAGGTAGGGCAGGAAGTCGCGCCCGATGCTACCGCCCAGCAGCGCCAGGCACGCCAGCGAGGCGGCGCACACCATCACCACCCAGCGCTTCCTGCCCACCATGCGTTCGAGGAAACGCCCGTACGCGCCCGCCAGCTTGTCCAGCGCGCGGTTATGGAAGGTGCGGCGCGGCTTGCGCAAGGCCAGCCAGGCCAGGCCCGGGATCAGCACCAGCGCCACCACCAGCGCGCCCACCAGCGCCGCGCCCACCGCATACGCCATCGGCGAAAACAGCTTGTATTCGATGCGCTGGAAGGCGAACAGGGGTAAATAAGCGGCGATGATGACGGCCATGCCGAACATGATGGGACGTGCCACCTGCAGGGTCGCATCGATGGCGTCCTGCAAGGTGAGAGGCCGTTCCTGTTCCCGTTCGCGGCGGCGCAGCATGTTTTCCAGCACCACCACGGAACCGTCGACAAGGATGCCGAAGTCGATCGCCCCCAGCGACAGCAGGTTGGCGGGAATTTTAAAATGGTGCATGAAGATGAAGGCGATCAGCAGGGCCAGCGGAATCGTCAGCGCGACGATGGCGGCCGCGCGCGGGCTGCCCAGATACAGCAGCAGCACGAGGGCGACGAGCAGCATGCCTTCGCCCAGGGTGTAACTGACCGTGTGCAAGGTGGCGTCGATCAGCGAGCTGCGGTCCAGGTAGGGCACCACTTTCACATCCTTCGGCAGCACATTGGCATTCAAGTCGTCCACGGCAGCATGGATGCCGGCCAGCGCTTCGGACGGATTGAAGTCCTTCAGTAGCAGGGTGATGCCTTCGATGGTGTCGGGATTGTCGTCCTTGCCCAGGATGCCACGCCGCTCCACGTTGCCGTAGGCGAGCTTGCCCAGGTCCTTCACCAGCACGGGCACGCCGTTCTTGCTGCTGACGACGACGTTGCCCATGTCGTCCAGCGAATGCAGCAAGCCCACGCCGCGCACCACGTACGATTGCTGGCCGCGGTCGATGACGCTGCCGCCGCCGCTGATGTTGTTGGCGTTGATGGCGTCCTTGACCTGCGCCAGCGAGAAGCCGTAGCTGTCGAGTTTTGCGGGGTCGAGTTCCAGCATGAATTGCGTGGTCAAACCGCCGAAATTGCTCACATCGGCCACGCCGCGCACCTGCTGCAGGCGCGGGATCACGGTCCAGAACTGCAGCTCGGACAGTTCGCGCAGGCTGCGGCTTTTCGATTCCAAGGTGTAGCGGTAGATTTCGCCCGTGGGCGAGGTATAGGGATCGAGTCCCGGCTTGGCGTCATACGGCAGGTTGACGCTGGCGAGGCGTTCCTGCAGCCGCTCGCGCGTGAAGTAGCCGTCGCTGCCATCCTCGAACACCACCGTGATCAGCGACAGGGCGAACAGACTGCGCGTGCGCAGCACGTGCATGCCGGGCGTGCCGAGCAGCGCGCGTTCGAGCGGAATGGTGATCTGCTGCTCGATTTCCTCGGCGCCCAGGCCCGGCACCTGCGTGACGATTTGCGAGGTGACGTCGGCGATGTCGGGATACGCCTCGATGGGCAGCTGCTTCCAGCAGTAGACGCCGTAGGCGGCGACGAACAGCAGTACCAGCCAGACGATGCCGCGCCGCTGGCAGCAGGTGGCGATGAAACGGTCAATCATTGAGCAGCACTCCTTCCTTGACGACGATGCGCTCGCCCGCTTTCAGGCCGGAGACGATTTCCACTTGGTCGCCATGACTGGCGCCCACTTCCACCGCGCGCGGCGAGAACACCAGCGCGCTGCGTTCGACCATTACGCGCGTCGAGGGGCCGCTTTGCAGCAGGGCGGACGCGGGCACGAGGAGGGCGCGGCGGCTGGCGCCGGCGAACCCCGCGTGGGCGAACATGCCGGGCTTGAAGGCGCCGCTGCGGTTGTCGATGGCCACGCGCACCTTCACCGTGCGCGTCTCGGGGTCGAGCACGGCGCCCACATACGCGACCTTGCCTTCGAAAGCCTTGCCGGGCCAGGCGTCGACGGTGATGCTGGTCTTTTGTCCCACGGCCACGTGCGCCAGGTCCCTCTCGGCCACGTTGGCCGACAGCCACACGGTGGACAGGTCGGCCACCGTCATGACGGGCGCGTTGATATCGTTCCAGTAGCCGCCCTGGGCGCCTTCCATGGCGATCACGGTGCCGGCGATCGGCGAACGCAGCACATAGTCGCGGCGCGACCCGCGCGCTCCTGCTCCGTACTGGGCCAGCTTGTCGGCGCTGGCCTGGGCGTCGCTGCCGGCTTGCGCAAAAGTGGCCTGCGCCGCTTCGTACTCCTTGCGCGCGGCGATTTCCGCCTCGAACAGGGTTTTCTGGCGTTCCAGTTCCTGGCGCGCCTGCAGCAGGGCGGACCTGGCTTTGCTGTCGTCCGCGTAGGCGGCGCTCAGTTCCGCCGAGTCCAGCGTGAACAGCGGATCGCCCGCCTTCACGCTGTCGCCCAGGGCGCGCTGCAAGCGCGTGATGCGTCCGGCCAGAGGCGGCGTGATCTTCACCAGCTTCTCCGGCATGGCCTCGATGCTGCCCGGCGCCTCCGTCTGCGTGGCGACGTCCTGTTCCAGCACGGCGGCGACCTGCAGGCGCTGGCGCAGCGGCGACATCTTGTCGACGGCGATGCTGCCGTCGTCCTGATGCATCGATTGGGCGACAGGCGTGGCTGCCGCCGTCGGCTTGGCGCAGCCGGCCAGGGCCGAGCAGGCGAGAGCGAGGGCGCAGCTGGCGCCCAGGGCGTTGCGGGTGGTCGTGTTCATCCCGTGTTTCCTTGTTATTGATGGTGAGGGGGCATGCGTGGATGCCGTGCCCAGGCGGGCAATGAGAGGGGCGCAGGTGGCGCAGGCAGCGTCACAACAGCGCCGGGAAAGCATAGCAATGTGGTCCTGAAGAAGCGCCCAAGAACGCCTGAATCATTCTTCAGGTTCCGTGCGCGCACGGTGTGGCGCGGTAAAATGCCAGCATGGAAAACACGGCGCAATGCGAAAGGCAGGCATGAGAATCCTCCTGGTGGAAGACGACCGCAAGGCGGCGCGCCTGCTGGCGCGGGGCTTGCAGGAAGAAGGTTTTGTCGTCGACGTGGCGCACAGCGCGGAAGAGGGCGAGGACGAAAGCTACGCCATCGACTACGATGCAATCGTGCTGGACTGGATGTTGCCGGGCAAGCAGGGCATCGATTTTTGCCGCGACTTGCGCGCGCGCGGCATCCAGACGCCCGTGCTGATGCTCACGGCGCGCGACGCCACGGCCGACCGGGTGGCGGGCCTGAACACGGGCGCCGACGATTACCTGACCAAGCCGTTCGAATTCGAGGAGCTGCTGGCGCGCATCCGCGCCCTGCTGCGCCGCTCCGACATCAGCCGCCCGCTGGTGCTGGCGCTGGCCGACCTGACGCTCGATCCCGTCAGCCACCAGGCGACGCGGGCTGGCGTGCCGCTGGTGCTCACGCCCAAGGAGTACGCCATCCTGCTGATCCTGCTGCGCCAGGCGGGCGAAGTGGTCAGCCGCGCGCGCCTGGCCGAGCAGATCTGGCAGGCGGACCTGATCGGCATCGACAACCTGATCGATGTCCACGTGCGCAACCTGCGAGGGAAAGTGGATGCGCCGGGCTTGCCGCCATTGATACACACGGTGCGCGGACGCGGCTTCCGCCTGGCGGAAAACAACGGTGGCTAGCTTTCGCAAGCGCCTGCTGCTGGTGCACCTGGCCGTCATCCTCGCCATCGTCGCCTGCACGGCGCTGGCTGGCTACTGGGGGCTGTCGCGCGCCGTGCACGGCCAGCTCGATGCGGCCCTGCTGGCGCTGGCCGAGACGGAAATGGCCATGCTGCCCGCCGCGCCGCGCCAGCCCGTGCAGGTGCACGAGGTGGCGCCGGGCCAGGCGCCGCCGTCATTGACGCGGCTCGACCGCCTGGTGCAGATCATCGATGGCGAAGGCCGCGTGCTGGCGCGCAGCCGCAACCTGGAGGCGGCGCAATTGCCGGCCCCTCCCGCCCTGCTGGCGCGCCTGGCGGCCGGCGAGACCATTTTCGAGACCCTGCCGAAGTTCGGCGAAGAGCCGCTGCGCATGGTCTCGATTCCCGTGCCATCGTCCGGCGCGCGCCTGGCGGTACAGGTGGCCGGTTCGCTCGACGATACCAATCACGTGCTGGCCGCGGCCACCGTGCTGTTTGGCGCCATGGCGCTGGCCTTGCTGGCGGCCGTGGGCCTGGCCGGCGAAATGCTCACGCGCCGCGTGCTGGGCGCCATCGACGACGTGGTGGACCAGGCGCATTCGATCGGCGAAGCCAGTTTGCACCAGCGCCTGCCCCATCCCGGCACGCAGGACGAGATCGGCCGCCTGGTCGATACCCTGAACGCCATGCTGGACCGCCTGGAACACGGCTACGATGCGCAGCGCCGCTTCACGGCTGACGCTTCGCACGAATTGCGCTCGCCCCTGTCGCGCCTGCGCACGGAAATCGAAATCACCCTGCGCCGCCCGCGCGAGTCGCCCGAGTATGTCGATGCGCTGGCATCGTGCCTCGATGAGGTGCAGCGCCTGACGACCTTGGTGGAAGAGCTCTTGATGCTCACGCGCCTGGACGTGGGCCAGGAGCGCAACGCCGTGGAAATCATCGCACTCAATCCGCTCGTGCGGGCGGCGGCGCAGCGCCTGGAAAAGGCGGCAGCGCAGCGCGGTATCCGCATCGTCTTCGATGCAAGTGTCGACGTGCAGGCCAGGGTGGCGGCCGGCCCGGTCGACCTGGTGCTGGCCAATTTGCTGGATAACGCCGTGAAATTCTCGCCGCCCGGAAGCAGCATCAGCGTGCACGTGGCGCGCGACGGCGCGCATGCGATCGTCGGCGTGGCCGATGCGGGACCGGGTATCGGCGTGGAAGACTTGCCGCACCTGTTCGAGCGGTTTTACAGGGGCGCCCAGGCGCGTGCGGGCGAGGCGCCCGGTTTCGGCCTGGGCCTGGCCCTGTCGCAAGCCATCGTGCACGCGTATGGCGGCAGCATCGAGGCGCAGAACCGCCCGCAGGGCGGCGCGCTGTTCCTCATGCGCCTGCACGCCTCAAGCTGAAGGTGCGACGCCTTCCCATCGCACTTGCCGCACTTGCGGCCAGGCGCCCGCGCGGTTGACGAAGCGCACCAGCACGGCGCGCTGCACGGCCTGGCACAGCACCGTGGCGATCAGCTGCACCACCTGCCTGGCCGCGTCCCAGCTGCGCAGCATTTGCGACGGCGCCAGGCCCGCGCCCTTGAGTTCGGCCAGCAGCAGGCGCACGACGTGGTCGGCCTGCGCCGCGGGGCAGGTGACGGTCAGGCGGTAGGTGGCGACGGCCGGACCGCGCCGGGCAAACCAATGGAAGAATTTTTTCATCATCATACTCCCCGTTCGGCGACAAATTCCGCGTTGTTCACCAGCGCCCAGCGCACGGCCGAGACGCTGCCTTCCAGGCTGACCTGGCTGACGATCTGCTCCAGCAACCCCAGGCTGGACAGGGGCGTGAGCAGGTCGGCCCGCACTTCGATGCGTCCGGCGTGCGCGGCATCCTCGCTGTGCAAGGATTGCAGCATCAGGGCCGGCATGCCGCTGATCATGCGCAGCATCAGGTTGCGCACGAGGACTTCCTGCTCCGCCTCGCACACGGCCGTCACGCGGTAGATGCTTTCCGTCTCGATGCCCGCTTCGCTGCCGTGCGCGTTGATGCGTTGCGCCAGGTGGCGCAGCACGAGGTTGGCCACCAGTACAAATCCCGTGCCGATGGCCGCTTCCAGTGCAAACCCGAGGCCGCACAGGATGCCGATGGCGGCCGAGCACCACAGGGTGGCGGCCGTATTCAGGCCGCGCACCGTCATGCCTTCGCGCATGATGACGCCGGCGCCCAGGAAGCCGATGCCGGAGACCACCTGCGCGGCGATGCGCATATGGCCGGCGCTATCGCCTTCGAGCACGGAAACCATCACGAACAGCGAGGCGCCGACGGAGACCAGCGCGTTCGTACGCAGGCCCGCCATGCGCTGGCGCAGCTGGCGTTCGGCGCCGATCATGGCGCCCAGGGTCAATGCCGCGGCAACGCGCAGCGCAAAGTCAAATACCACCATCAGTTTCTCCCGGCTGGGGAGGAACAGGCGAGTGCGGGGGGCGAAGACAATTCGCCCCGAAAGGGGGCAGCAGACGATAACGGTGGAACGATGAGGAGGGAAGTGGCGGCGAGAGAATACTGCCGCTGATAAAACCGCACCTTGCCATGGGCAGGGCGGGCGGAATGCGCGCGTCTTGCCTAAGGCCGATCGCCGATGGTCAATCGACTACTGTCACTGGAACAAGCACCCACGAGTCACTCCATATCATTGATAACGGGGACAGTCTAGCCAGTGGGGCTGCTTTGGTCAACTGAAGCTCTCTTCAGGAAGCCGCCGCGTCGTCCCCGCCAATGCGGGGACGGTGAAGGCGACCGGTCAATCAGTGGGCGTGTGCTTTGCCGTCGTCGGCGGAGTCGGCGTGCTCGCCGCTGCCGCCGAAAAAGCGCGCGGCGCGCTTGCCCAGGCTATCGAGGTAGGTGTAGGCGACGGGCACCACCACCAAGGTCAACAGGGTCGAGGTGATCACGCCGCCGATGACGGCGCGGCCCATCGGCGCCTGCGATTCGCCGCCGTCGCCCATGCCGATGGCCATCGGCAGCATGCCGAAGACCATGGCCAGTGTCGTCATCAGGATGGGGCGCAAGCGCACTTGCCCCGCTTCCATCAGCGCCTCGAACTGGCCCAGGCCTTCGCGCTGGCGCTGGTTGGTGAAGTCCACCAGCAAGATCGCGTTCTTGGTCACCAGGCCCATCAGCATGATGAAGCCGATCACGGAGAAGATGTTCAGGGTGCTGCCCGTAATGAGCAGGGCGGCCAGCACGCCGATCAGCGACAGCGGCAGGGACACCATGATGGCGATCGGCTGCAAAAAGCTGCCGAACTGCGACGCCAGCACCAGGTAGATGAAGATCACGGCGATGCCCAGCGCCATCATGGCGCCGCCCATGGTTTCGGCCATCTGTTGCGCATTGCCGGCCACGTCGAAGCGCACGCCGGGCGGCAGGTCGATGGATTTGATGGCTTTCTGCACGTCGGCGTCGACGTCGCCTGCAGGGCGGCCCTGCGTGCCTGCATAGATGGCGACCCTGCGCTGCAAGGCCTGGCGTTTCAGCACCTGCGGGCTCGATGACGGCACGAAGTCGACCACCTGGCGCAGCGGGATCATGACGGGCTTGCCGTTCGCGTCAAGCTTGCTGGAGGCCAGCGACAGGTCGGCCAGGTCGGCCACCTTTTGCCGGCCCGACTTGGGCAGCTGCACGTTGACGTCGTAGTTTTGCCCGTCGCCGGCCAGCCAGTGGCTGACCGTGTCGCCCGCCACGAACGGACGCAGGGCGTTGCCGATCTGCTGCACCGACAAACCCAGGTCGCTGGCCAGTTCGTTATTGATCTTCACGGTGGTCGACGGATTGGCGCCTTCCTGGCTGTACTCCATGTCGGCCAGGCCCTTGATGCCGCGCATCTTGTCCATCAGGGTGTGCGCCACTGCATCGAGCTTGCCTTCGTCCGTGCCGAGGATGGCGATGAAGATGGGGCGCTGTCCGACGGACAGGGTGATGCCGGCAATCGGCGCCAGGCGTTCGCGGATCAGCTTTTCCAGCTCCTGCTGCGAGCGGCGCTTGTGCTTCTTGATGTCCGTCAGCTTCAGGTTCACCTCGGCCGTGTTGCGCCCGTCCTGCGTGCCGACATTGGCCACCAGGCTGTCGATTTCAGGGAATTCCTTCAGCGCCGTTTCGATCTGGCGCACCTTGGTATCCGTGTATTCGAGGCTGGAGCCGACGGGCGTCTTGAAGCGCAGGTTGACCCAGCCCTGGTCCGTTTCCGGGAACATCTCGCCGCCGATCATCGGCACGAGCATCAGGCTGCCCGCGAACAGGGCCACGGCCGTGGCCAGGGTCGTCTTGCGCCAGCGCAAAGCGACAGCCAGCACCTTGCCATACCATACATGCAGGCGGTCGATGCCCGTCTCGATCCAGGCCATGAAGCGGCCCAGCCACGGCGCGTACTTGAAGCGGTCCTTGACGGGGTCGCGCCAGACGGACGACAGCATGGGGTCGAGCGTGAAGCTGACGAACAGGGAGACGAGCACGGCGACGGCCACGGTGATGCCGAACTGCAGGAAGAAGCGACCGATGATGCCGTCCATGAAGGCGACGGGGACAAACACGGCGACGATGGCGAAGGTGGTGGCCATCACGGCCAGGCCGATTTCATTGGTGCCGTCGTTGGCCGCCTTATAGTGGTTCTTGCCCATGCCCAGGTGGCGCACGATGTTTTCGCGCACGACGATGGCGTCATCGATCAACAGGCCGATGCACAGCGACAGCGCCATCAGGGTCAGGAAGTTCAGGGTGAAGCCGAAGGCCTTCATGGCGATGAAGCTGGCCAGCACGGAGATCGGCAGGGTCAAGCCCGTGATGATGGTCGAGCGCCACGAATGCAGGAACAGGAAGACGATCACCATGGTCAGCACGGCGCCTTCGATGATGGTGCGCTTGACGTTATCGAGCTGGCTTTGCACGCGCTCCGATTCGTCGTCCAGCACGCGCAGGGTGATATCGGGCGGCAGCGTCTTTTGCAGGTCTGCCGCCACTTTCAGGATGCCGGTGCCCACTTCGACCACGTTGGCGTCCTGCACCTTGGTGATTTCCATCGTCACGGCCTGCTGGCCGTTCATGCGCGAGATCGACAGTTCTTCCTGCTCGCCGTCGACGACGGTGGCCACCTGGTCCAGGTAGACGGGACCGACGGCGCGGCGCGCGACGATGATCTTGCCGAATTCGCGCGCATCCTTGATCTTGCCTTCCACGCGCACCAGCTGTTCGGCCGCGCCATGGCTGATGGAGCCGGCCGGCAAATTGGTATTCGTCGCCTGGATGGCGCGGATCACTTCATCGACGCCGATGCCCTGGGCATTGAGTTCGATCGGCTTCATGCTGATGAGGATCTGGCGCGCGCGCAGGCCGCGGAGCTTGACTTGCCCCACGCCGGCCACGCCTTGGAAGCGCTTGCTGATGATCTGTTCCGTCATGGTCGACAGCGAACGCAGGTCATGCCCGGTGGACGTCAGCACGATGGTGGCGATGGGGCGCTCGTTGTCGCCTTCTGCTCGCGCGATGAACGGGTCCTTGGCTTCCTTCGGGAAGCGGGGGCGCACCAGGGCCACCTTGTCGCGCAAGTCCTGCATGGCCTTGTCCATGTTCGTCGACAGCTCGAATTCCAGGTAGACGCCGGCGCGTCCTTCCCACGAGTTGGCGCGGATGGTCTTGATGCCGCTGACGGTGTTGACGGCGTCCTCGATGGGACGCGTGATGTCGTTTTCCACGGCTTCGGGCGAGGCGCCCGGATAGTTCACTTCAATGGCGGCGAACGGGAACTGCACGCTGGGCATGCTTTCCACGCCCAGGCCCCGGTAGGAGAAGATGCCCAGCACCACCAGCGCCACCATGACCATGGTGGCGAAGACGGGGTTCTGGATACTGACTTTGGTCATCCACATGGCTCAGTCCTTCCGTGCCAGCACGGCTGCCGGCGCGGCAGGGGCGGCGGCGGGTGCGGCGAAGGTCACGCCATGGCCCGGCTTGACGCCATCGAGCCTGGCGATGATGACTTTCGCGCCCGGCACCAGGCCGGACGTCACTTCCGCATAGCCTTCATCTTCGTTGCGCAGTCCCAGGGTAACTGGCTGGGCGACCACCTTGTTGTTCACCAGCGCATACACGACGGGGCCCTGCTTTTCATTGCGCACGGCCGTCAGGGGCACCAGCGGCGCCACGTTTGACCGCTCGGTGACGATGCTGCCCTTGGCGAACATGCCGCCGCGCAGCGCACCGTCGCCATTGTCGACGGCGATGTAGACCAGCATGGCGCGCGAGCCGCTCTCGGTGGTGGGGTTGATGCGCGTGACCTTGCCGGCGAAGTCGCGTGCGCCGAAGCCGTCGACCTTGAAGTGCACGTCCTGGCCCAGCTTGATGCGGGGGATTTCCGCGCTGGGCACGGGCGCTTCCAGGGTCAGCTGCGCCAGGTTGACGATGGTGTAGACGGGCATGTCGGGCGAGACTTTTTCCCCGGCCTGCAGGTGGCGCTTGCTGACGATGCCGGCCATCGGCGCGCGGATCACCGCATCGGCCAGCGCGATGCGGGCGATATCGACCATGGCGGCGGCGGACTTGACGTTGGCGCGCGCCAGCTCGACCGAGTTTTGCGTCGTGTCGTACGCCGTCTGCGAAATGTATTTTTGCTTGAGCAGGGCCTGGCTGTTCGCTTCATTCTTGCTGGCCATCGACAGGCGCGCCTGGGCTTCGTCGAGCATGGCTTGCTGCTGCGTCAGGCGGGCGCGCAGGTCGGCCGCATCCAGGCGCACGAGGATTTGCCCATTCGCCACTTGCTGGCCTTCCTGCAAGGTCGTTTCCTGGATCACGCCGGAAACCTTGGCCTTGATGGTGGCCTGGGTCACGGGCGCCAGCGAGCCGGACAGGGGCAAGCTGATGCTGAGCGCGCGCGCCGCGATGGCGGCCACGTCGCCCTGCGCCAGTTCATGCACGGGCGTCTTGGCCTGCTCCTTCTTCTTGCTCGCTTGCAGTTCGGCCGCCTTGGCGGCTTGTTGCTTCGATTGCATCACCGTCCAGCCGCCGCCGGCCAGGCCCAGCACGACCAGGATCAGCACGGGGGTGCGCCAGCGCCGGCGGCGCGTGGCTGCAAGGGGAGAGGCGGGGGGCAGGGTCTCGTTTTTCATAGGTATTTTTGGTCAGGAGCGGCGCAGGGGTTCGGCGCCAGGTCTCGGTGCGGACCCGGCCTGTCGCTGGCCGGGGGAATTCGGGTAGCGCATCACCGTGGCGGCCGCAGACAACACGCCTGCCGCTGCAGCCGTTCACGGCGATGCGCATGTTGCCACTTTAGGAAGAATCCAGCCCGGCCGCCATCGCCGTGCGACAGATTGCACAAAATCGGGGCTGGAATGCAAAAAACGGCGACCAAAGACACTGCCGGCATCGACGCCTTGCACGTCACGATGCTTGCGCATCCTCAAGAAGCCGATTCGCCGGCGCGCAAGAATGGGTGGGATGGTTGCGCCACCGGACAGGCCATTCGCCCGCCGGTTGCCGTGCGGCCGCGCCACGGGGGGCTGATGTCTGAACGGATTGCCGGGGCCGCCCCGTCGCCGGGCCGTTTGCTGGCCGCTGCCGAACCGCAGGCGGGAGCGGCCGGCAAGGCGCTCGATCTGCTGGCCATCATCGTTGCCGCCGTCGAGCAGGCACCGGGCCTGGCCGTGCGCGGCATCGACCGCGATGGCATCGTGCGCTACTGGAGCTTGGGTGCGGCGCGCCTGTATGGCGTGACGGCCGAGCTGGCGCTGGGCCAGCCGTGGGCCAGGGTGGCCGCCTCGCTGCCGGATGCCACCCTGGCCGAGGAGGTTGCCGGCGAACTGGCGGCCGTGTGGGAAAGCGGCAAGGCGCGCAGCACGCGCCTGTGGAAGCTCGGCGCCGATGGGGCCGCGCCGCGCTGCATCTGTTCCACCGTGTTTCCTGTCACCCAGTCCGGGCGAGTGCGGCAAGTGGTCTGCATCGACGTCGACATCACGGCCAGCGGCCAGGACGGCGCCGCGCAGGGCACCTTGTTGCTGATGGGCGACAATTTCCGCCAGTTGTACGAGAAATCCGCCGATGCCATCCTGCTGCTGCGTGACGAGCATATCGCCGACGCCAATCCGGCCGCCATCGTCCTGTTTCAATGCGAGGACCGGCCACGGCTGCTGGGGCGCCGCCTCAGCGATTTTTCGCCCTTGCGCCAGCCCGATGGCGAATTGTCAGCGTTGCGGGGAACGCAACTGGCGGGGCAGGCCCACGCGGACGGCAACTGCCGCTACGACTGGCGCTACCAGACGTGCGCGGGCGAGCTGTTCTGGGGCGAAGTGTTGCTCACCTCCGTCACGCTCGACCACACCTATCTGTTTTACGCCGTGATCCGGGATATTTCCTCGCGCAAACTTGCCGAGCGGGCCCTGTACCTGTCGGCGCAGGTGGTCGAGCATGCGCGCGAAGCCATCGTCGTGCTGGACCCGCAGCAGCGGGTCGTCAGCATGAATCCCGCGTACAGCGAGATCAGCGGCTACAGCCTGGACGACATGCTGGGCAAGCCCTTCGTCCTGCACGGGGCGGAACCGGACGCGCCGGCGTTTTTCGACCACGTGTGGGACGAAGTCGGGGACAACGGATATTGGCAAGGAGACATCGTGGGCCAGCGCAAGGCGGGCGGGCGCTACCCGGCCTGGCTGTCGCTGACGGCCATCCGCGATTCGCAGGGGCAATTGAGCAATTACCTGGCCATCCTCAGCGATATCAGCGAGCGCAAGAAAAACGAGGAGCACACGCGCCACCTGGCCGAGCACGATTTCCTCACCGACTTGCCGAACCGGGTGCTGTTGCTGGACCGGCTGTCGCTGGCGCTGGCGGCCGCGCGGCGCAAGCTGAGCATGCTGGCCATTTTGTACCTGGACCTCGACCACTTCAAGCACATCAACGACAGCATGGGCCACCACGTGGGCGACTTGCTGCTCAAGGAAGTGGCGCGGCGCCTGGTGCGCTGCGTGCGCGGCGTCGACACGGTCAGCCGGCATGGCGGCGACGAGTTCGTCATCATCCTGGCCGAGGTGGGCGGCATCGACCAGGTGGCCCACGTGGCGTCCAGCCTGCTGCATGCCGTCACGCAGCCCTATCAACTGGGCGAATACGAATTGCATGTGTCCACTTCGATCGGCGTGGCCATCTTTCCCAGCGATGGCGACAGCATCGATAGCCTCGTGCATAACGCCGACATCGCCATGTACCACGCCAAGGAAAGCGGGCGCAACAATTTCCAGTTTTTCAATGCCGAGATGAATGCGCAGATCGTCGAGCGGGCCAGCCTGGAGCAAGGCTTGCGCGAGGCGCTGGGTCGCGAGGAATTCGTGCTGGAATTCCAGCCTGCGCTCGATGTCGCCAGCGGGCAGATCGTCGGCGCCGAAGCGCTGTTGCGCTGGCGCCACCCGCAACTGGGCATGCTGCCGCCCGAGCGCTTTATCGCCGTGGCCGAGGAATGCGGCTTGATGGTGTCGATCGGCAACTGGGTGCTGCGCCACGCCTGCCTGCGCGCGCGCGCCTGGCACGACGCGGGCCATGCCTGGCGCGTGGCTGTGAATCTGTCGCCGGCGCAATGCCTGCACAATAACTTGTTGCTCAGCGTACAAGAGGCGCTGGCCGCGTCGGGCTTGCCTGCCAGCTGCCTGGAACTGGAAGTGACGGAGTCCTTGCTGATGAAGGGCGGCGCGCGCCTGGCCGGCGTGCTGGCGCAACTGCGCGCGTTGGGCGCCAGGCTGGCCATCGACGACTTCGGCACCGGCTATTCGCGCCTGGCCAATCTGCGCCATTACCCGGTGGATAAGCTCAAGATCGACCCCTCGTTCCTGCCCGCCGCGGCGGACGGCGCGGCGGGCGAGTCCGACACGGCCGTGGCCGCCACCATCATCGCCATGGCGCGCGAGCTGCAATTGACGGTGATCGCCGAAGGCGTGGAAACGGCGCAGCAGCTGGCGTATCTGCGGGGGCAGGGCTGCCAGCAATACCAGGGGCGCTATGCCAGCGCGCAAGTGGAGGGCAGCGCGCTGGCGAAGTTGCTGCACTAGTGACTGAGTTAGTCAATATTTCCCAGCAGCTTGATGCGTGCCAGCACCTGGCCATGGTCGGAGGCGTGCCGCAAGCCCAGCAGCAGATGGTCGTTGAGATAAGTCACTTCCTGCAGCACGCCGATGGCGCGCGGCGAGGCGGGATGAAAATGTTCGGACACGAGGATGTGGTCGATCGTCATGTAGGCGCTGTCGTGGATATTCGTGTAGCCCACGTGGCGCAGGGCGTCCTGGCGCTGCTGGATGGCGTTGGCGTCGTACAGGCGTTCGCGCATCTCGGCACCCGCTTCGCACGGCGCGCCCGCCCCCATGACGATGGCCGTGGTGACGGCATTGGCGATGTCGTTGAAGTCGCCCAGCACGATGCGGGGACGGCCGCTGTGGCCCAGTTCGCTTGCCAGCACGCGCAGGGCCACGGCTTCCGCGCCGCGCCGCTGCAGCGAGCGCAGGTTGGCCAGCGCATAGGCGGTGGCATCGTTGCCGTCGCCATGGCGGTAGTCGGGGCGGCGCGATTTCAAATGCACCACGACCACGTCCGTGAGTTGTCCGCCAGGCAAGATGACCTGGACATGCAGCGGCGCGCGGGCGAAGCGGCCAGCATCGTCTTCGGCAGGCACGCTCACGCCGGCGGGAAAATTCGCCCAGGCAACACCGGCGCCGGCCAGCGGCAAGCGCGACACGAGTGCCACCGTGGGCAGCATGCGTCCGGCGGCATCGATGGCATCGTAGCCGGCCAGGGTGGCTGCGCGGTAATGGCGCGTGCGCGACAGCACGTCGCGCAGGGCCGCTTGCGAGAAAATTTCCTGGAAGCCGATCACGTCGGCGTCGAGCAGGTCGATTTGCCGCGCCGTCCATTCCGCCTTGGCTTCGTATTGCGCCGGGCTCAACGGTTCCAGGTTGTCATACAATTTCGCCCCGGCGGGGGCAAGGTTGCAGACATTGAATGTGGCAAAGCGGATTTCTTCCTGCATAATTAGCACTCCTCACTGAACGATCAGCGTATCACGCATGGCTAAAAAAGAGCATATTTCCGAAACCCAGGCGACGCAGTTGCTGCGCAAGCATCAAGTTTCCTTCGAAGAACATCCGTATCCCTACGAGGAGCACGGCGGCACCAGCGTCTCGGCGCGCGAATTGAACGTGCCCGAACACGCGGTGATCAAGACCCTGGTGATGCAGGACGAGGCGGCCAAGCCGATGATCGTGCTCATGCATGGCGATTGCAAGGTGTCGACCAAGAATCTGGCGCGTGGCATCGGCTGCAAGTCCGTCGAGCCGTGCAAGCCCGAAGTGGCGCAGCGCCATTCCGGCTACATGATCGGCGGCACCTCGCCGTTCGGCACGAAGAAGGCCATGCCCGTGTACGTGGAGCAATCCATCCTGGCATTGCCGCGCATCTATATCAATGGCGGGCGGCGCGGTTTCCTCGTCTCGCTGGCGCCGCAGGTGCTCGTTGATTTGTTGCAAGCCAAACCGGTGCAGTGCGCCTTGCAGGATTAAGAGAGCAAGAAAGCGGGGCTCCGCCCTGTCCCTGGACGGGGCGCTGGTGTATATTCTGCTGCGCCAGCCTCGATGCTGGTGCAATAAACACAATAAAGGGAAGAAATGAATCCAGTAATCACAACCGTGGCAATGACAGTGGCCGCTTACTTGCTCGGCTCGATATCGTTTGCCGTGGTGATGAGCAAGGTCTACGGCATTGCCGATCCGCGCACTTATGGCTCGAAAAATCCGGGCGCCACCAACGTGCTGCGTAGCGGCAACAAGGGCGCCGCCATCATGACCCTGCTGGGCGATGGCGCCAAGGGCTGGCTGGCCGTGTTCCTGGCCGACCATTTTGCCACGGCGCTGGGCGTGGGCGACACGGCCGTGGCCCTGGTGGCCATCGCCGTCTTCCTCGGCCATCTGTGGCCCGTGTTCTTCCGCTTCGTCGGCGGCAAGGGCGTGGCCACGGCCCTCGGCGTGTTGCTGGGCATCAATCCCTGGCTGGGCCTGGCGACCCTGGCCACCTGGCTGATCATCGCGTATGCCTTCCGCTATTCCTCGCTGGCAGCCCTGGTGGCGGCCCTGTTCGCGCCGTTCTACTATGGCTTGCTGTTTGGCGTCGATCCCATCTTGCTGGCCGTCATCGTCATGAGCGTGCTGCTCGCTTACCGCCACAGCCAGAACATCGCGAACTTGCTTTCTGGCAAGGAAAGCAAGATCGGCGGCAAAAAGGATGGGGCCAAGGCGCCCGCCAAGAAAAAGTAAGCGCTTGATTTCCCGCGGGCCGCACGCATATGCTGTGCTTGCGGCGCCGCGCGGTGCGGCCGCCACCGACTCGCGCAAAGGCTGCCCACCATGAGTTCCACTCCCGCCACACCTACCCCCATCCGTATCGATTTCGTGTCCGACGTTTCCTGCCCCTGGTGCGTGGTCGGCCTGAAATCGCTGGAGCAGGCGCTGGACACGCTGCAAGACACCGTCCAGGCCGATATCCACTTCCAGCCCTTCGAACTGAACGCCAACATGCCGCCCGAAGGCGAGGATGTCGGCGAACACATCGCCCGCAAATACGGCTCCACCCCGGAACAGATGGCGCAGTCGCGCGAAGCCATCCGCGCGCGCGGCGAACAGCTGGGCTTTACCTTTGCCATGGACAAGCGCGGCCGCATCTACAACACGTTTGACGCGCACCGTCTGCTGCACTGGGCCGGACTGGAAGGGCGCCAGAAGGCATTGAAAATGGCGCTGTTCGATGCGTATTTCACGCAGGGACAGGATCCGTCCTCGCACGCGGTGCTGCTGGCCGTGGCCGGCAAGGTGGGGCTCGATGGCGTGAAAGCGGCCGAGGTGCTGGCCTCCGGCGCGTATGCGGACGAGGTGCGCGCGCAGGAACAGTTCTACCAGCAGAACGGCATCAATTCGGTGCCCGCCGTCATCATCAACGAGCGTCACCTGATTTCCGGCGGCCAACCTCCCGAAGTGTTCGAACAAGCCTTGCGCCAGATCATCGCCGGCGCTTGAGCGGGGCGCCAATGGCGCGCGCCATGGCGGACTTTTTGCGCTACACTCGGCGCAGAAGGAGGATAGTCAAATGCCAACAGCCAGCTGGAATGGCGCCGTCATCGCGCAAGCCACCGATGCGCAGGTGCAAGTCGTTGAAAACAATGTATATTTTCCTTTAGCTACCGTGACGCAGGAATACCTGCGTCCCAGCAGCCACACGAGCATCTGCCCGTGGAAGGGCACGGCCAGCTATTACGACCTCGTCGTCGATGGCGCCGTCAATGCCAACGCGGCCTGGTATTACCCCCAGCCCAAGGATGCCGCCAAGCAAATTGCCGGCCACGTCGCCTTCTGGCGCGGCGTCAGCGTCGAGCGCTGACGCTTTCTTACGACCAATCAACCTGAAAGCAGACGATGGATTTACGCCTCGCCGTGTACCAACTCGCCTCGGACTATGCGCTCGATGCCCAACAAACCCGGCAGTTGCAGGAAGTGGCCGGCTTCCAGCGCGAACCGGCGCGCCTGGCCTACTGGCTGCCGCGTGGCGTGGCCGTGCTGGGCGCCGTGTTGCTGGGCATGGGTTTGATCTGCTGGGTGGCCGCCAACTGGGAAGACCTGGGCCGCATGGGCCGCTTTGCCCTGCTGCAAGGCGTGCTGGCGGCCGCCTGCGTGGGCGCGTTTGCCGTGCCGAAAGCGCGCGTGCCCTTGCTGCTGCTGGCCTTGCTGGCCATCGGCGGCCTGTTCGCGTATTTCGGCCAGACCTACCAGACGGGCGCCGATCCGTGGCAGCTGTTCGCCCTGTGGGCCGCGCTGGCCTTGCCCCTGTGCCTGGTGGCGCGCAGCGACGTGCTGTGGACGCCGTGGATGCTGATACTGTCGACGGCCGCCACCCTGTGGATGCAGGCGCATGCGCACAACAGCTGGCGCGTCGATTCGGCCGATCTGCCCATTTTCATCGGCGGCTGGCTGGCCGTGCTGGCTGGCTGTGCGTTCGTCTCGCCCCTGCTGGCGCGCTGGACGGGCGCGGGCAGCTGGGCCTTGCGTCTGGGCCTGGTGCTGGCCACCTTCCTCATCACGGGCACGGCCGTCAGCGCCCTGTTCGGCAGCGAGATCGAATCGCCGTACTGGGCCGGTCTCGGCTTGCTGGCCGTCGCCGGCATCCTGCTGGCTACGCGCCGGTTCTTTGACGTGTTCGGCCTGAGCGCCGTCGCGCTGGGCCTGAACACCTTGCTGGTGTGGGGGCTGGGGCACGTGCTGTTCCATGGCGGCGGCAATGGCGATGGCATCGGCAGGCTGGTGATGCTGGGCTTGTTCGCGGCCGTGCTGCTGGCGCTCACCGTGCAAGGCATTTTGTGGCGCACGCGCCGGGAGGCGGCATGAGCCATATCAATAGTCAGCGAGCCGATGCGCTCGCCACCCTGATCGACGACGCCACGCGCGCCGGCCTGTTGCCGTCCGGCGCCGCCCGTCCCGTGCAGGATGTACGGCCGTGGCCGCTGGTGCTGATGACGGCCCTTGGCGCCTGGCTGGCCGCCATCCCCCTGGTCCTGGCACTGGGCGCGGGACTGGAAAGCGTCGTGCGCCACGGCCCCGGCGCGTATGTCGTGGCCGCCATCGTGCTGGTGGTGGCCGTGCTGCTGATCCGCACGCGCGGCGTGGCATTGTTTGTCGAGCAACTGGCCGTGCCATGCCTGCTGGTGGGCGGCAGCCTGCTCGGCTATGCCCTGTTCCGCGACTATGCCACGCAGACGGCGTCGCTGCTGATGTGCCTGGCGTGCCTGCTGACGGCCGCCGCCCTGCCGCGCGACTGGCTGCGCGTGCTGCTGGGACTGGTCGCCTGCGGCTTGCTGGGGCTGGGCATCATCGATAGCACGCGCGACTGGATTTTCGAGAACGACCCCACGCAGCTGTACAGCGCCTGGATGCTGGCCCTGGCACTCTGGCTGGGCGCCCACTGGCTGCAAAAGCAGGCCTTCAACGATGGCCGCGGCGCGTCCATCGCCGCCTTCCTGGAATCGCTGTCGACGGGGTGGGTCCTGGCAATCTTGCTGGGGCTGGTCTTCTGGTCCGGCATGACCTTCATGCTGGGCGGCGCGCTGGGCGGCGGTATTGTCGGCGACGTGGCGCGCGAAGCGACCCGGCACCAGGCCGTTGCCTGGTATGCGCAAGTGTTGAATGGGGTGTCGCTCGTGCTGGCCACGGCGGCGGCCGCCTGGACGGGATGGCGCTGGCCGGCCCTGCGCCAGTTGCCCGCCATCGGCGTGGCGCTGGTGCTGATCGTGCTGGCGTGGTTCATGCCGGCGCTGGGGCCCGTGCTGCTGATCCTCGCGTATTGTTTGACGAGCGGGCGTTCGCGCGTGGCCGTGGCGGCCGCGCTGGCGGCGGCGTGGATACTCGGCAGCTTTTATTACCAGCTGGCCTGGCCGCTGGCCAGCAAGGCGGCGCTGCTGGCCATGGCCGGCGCGCTGCTGTGCGCCCTGTCGTGGCTGGCCACGCGCGGCGCCGTGCTGCACCTGGTGGAAAGCAAACCGGCGGGCGTGGTTCTTGAACACCGCGCCGCGCGCCTGGGCGTGCTGGGGGGCTTGCTGCTGGTGTTGCTGGTCGCCAATGGCGGCATTTGGCAAAAAGAGCAGCTGATTGCCAAAGGACAAGCGATCTTCGTGGCGCTGGAACCCGTCGATCCCCGTTCGCTGATGCAGGGCGACTATATGCGCCTCAATTTCGTCAACCTGGGCGTCCTGTCCACCCTGGCCAGCGTGGACCGGGCGCCTGGCCGGCCCCTCGTCGTGGCGATGCGCGATGCGCGCGGCGTGGCGGAACTGCTGCGCCCGTACACCCAAGAGGCGCTGGCGCCCGGCGAATTCCTGCTCGAACTGACGCCGAAGGATGGGAACTGGGTGCTCGTCAGCGATGCCTGGTTCTTCAAGGAAGGCGAGGCGGCGCGCTGGGAAAAGGCCCGCTATGGCGAGTTCCGCGTGCTGCCCGACGGCCGCGCCTTGCTGGTGGGCATGCGTGGCCCGGAGCTGGAGAAGCTGTAGCTTTGTCGCGCAGGCAGTCGTGCAAGAGCACGCCAGGGCGGGCATCCTGTAAAATTGCCCTATGGATAATATTACGCATTCGGTCATCGGCCTCGGGGTCGGCGAACTGGTACACCGCAGCCTGCCGCCCGAGCCGCAGGCCCCCGCACAGCGCACCCGGCGCGCGCTGTTTTTATTTTCGGCATGGTTTGCCAGCAACGCGCCCGACCTCGACCTGGTACTGACCAGGCTGTTGCCGCGCCCGTTCGGCTACATGTTGCACCACCGCGGCCACACGCATACCTTGCTGCTGGCCTTGCCGCAGGCGCTGCTGTTGCTGGCCTTGCTGTGGCTGCTGTGGCCCGGCGCGCGCCGGCTGCTGAAAAGCAGCGTACCCGCCCGCATCGGCCTGGCCGCTTGCCTGCTGCTGGGCTTTTGCTTGCACATGGGCATGGATTTCCTCAATTCCTATGGCTTGCACCCGTTCTATCCGTTTGACAGCCGCTGGCTGTATGGCGACATGGTCTTCATTGTCGAGCCCATGTTCTGGGTGCTGCTGGGCGTGCCCGTGATCATGTCCTTGCACTACGGCATCGTCAAAAGCGTGCTGCTGGCGGGGTTGACGGCGGCCCTGTGTTTCTTCACCTATAAAACCTATCTGGCGCCCGCTTCGCTGGTCATCCTGCTGGGGCTGGGCGTGGTCCTTGCCGTGCTGCAGGGACGGGCCGGCGAGCGGGGGCGCGGACCGCTGCTGCTGGCCTTCGCGCTGGCCGCCACGTTCATCGGCACGCAGGGCGTGGCGTCGGCCCTCGGCCGTGCGCGCATCGAGGCGGCCGTGCAGCGCCTCGATCCCGGCACGCGCGTGTGGGACGTGGCGATGACGGCCTTCCCCAGCAATCCGCTGTGCTGGATCTATGTCTCGCTCGACAGCAAGACGGACGTGTACACCTTGCGGCGCGGCACCCTGAGCCTGCTGCCGGAGGCGCTGGCGCCCGCCGCCTGCCCGGCTGGCCTGGTGGAAACGGGTAAGCAAGGCCAGCAACTGGCGCCCGGCATCGCCGTGTCGGCCAAGGCGGAGGGCAGCCTGGCCGCCTTGCGCGCGCTGCAGGAAGACAATTGCTATGTGGACGCCTGGTTCCGCTTTGCCCGCATGCCCAGGTTGAATGCGGACAAGCTGACGGACGTGCGCTTCAACCCCGGCATGTTGCCCAATTTCACGACCGTCGAACTGCAGCAGTTCCGCAACCGGCCGTGTCCCGCCTACGTGCCGGGCTGGGGCCGCCCCCGCGCGGACATGCTGGCGCCGCCGCAAGCGGTGCGTCCGTAGCGACTTTGTTGCCTTGTGGCAAAATATCGTGTGTGCACTTACTTCGCCATGGCCGCGCATGCGACACGACCAATTCAGCATGAATGATATTTAGTTAGGATTATTTTGGAAGAGCAACACGCCTTACCGTATTTGCGGGAAACCCTGCTGTTTCTCGCCCTGGCCGGGATTTTTATTCCGTTATTGCAACGCCTGAAGGTCAACCAGGTCCTCGGTTTCCTGGCCGTGGGCGCCCTGTTCGGCCCGTTCGGCTTCGGCCTGTGGGCGGGCGACTTCACGTGGCTGACGTATTTCTCGTTCGTGCGTGCCGAGCAGGTCAGCGGCCTGGCCGAGCTGGGCGTGATGTTTCTGATGTTCATGATCGGCCTGGAACTGTCGACGGAACGGCTGTGGGCGCTGCGGCGCTGGGTATTTGGCGCGGGCGTGGGGCAAGTGGCCGTCAGCGCCTGCCTGATCGGCGGCGTCGCGTATTACTTTGGCCTGTCGCTGGAAGCGTCCATCGTGCTGGGCCTGGTGCTGTCGCTGTCGTCGACGGCCGTCGTGATGCAGTTGCTGACGGACCAGCGCTCGTTGCAGACGCCGGCCGGCCAGGCGGGTTTTTCCATTTTGATGTTCCAGGATTTGATGGTGGTGCCGCTGTTCATCCTGATCGACGTGTTCGCCAGCGGGCGCAGCGACGATCTCGCGTATCTGCTCAGCTTTGCGGCCGTGAAGTCGGCCGGCGCCATCCTGCTGATCTATCTGCTGGGGCGCCGCGTGATTCGCCCGCTGTTCCAGTTTTTCGTCAAGAAACGCCAGCCCGACGTGTTCATGGCCTTGACCCTGCTCAGCACCCTGGGCATCGCGGGGTTGACGTACCTGGCGGGCCTGTCGATGGCGCTGGGCGCCTTGCTGGCCGGCCTGCTGCTGGCGGAAACGGAATTCCGCCACGAAGTGGAAGTGACGATCGAGCCCTTCAAGGGCTTGCTGATGGGCTTGTTCTTCATGTCCGTAGGCATGCAGATCGACGTGCGCGAAATCCTCAAGTCGCCGGTCTTGATTCCCCTGGCCGTGCTGAGCCTGTTTGCGCTGAAAACCCTGGTCATCAGCGTGATTTTCCGCATCGGCGGCTTTCACTGGGGGCGCGCCGTGGAAACGGGCGTGCTGCTGGGGCAGGGCGGTGAATTCGCCTTCATCGTCGTCGCGTATGCGCTGGGTACCAAGCTGATCGGCCCGCAGGTGGCGCAGTTCGTCATGCTGGTGGTGGGCTTGAGCCTGTTTGCCACGCCGGCGCTGGCCAAGGCGGCGCGCGCTTTCGGCAACTGGTGGGAGCAGCGCCACCACCACCAGCTTGCCGACCTGGCGCACGGCGCGCCGCCGCCGCAGGGCAGCACCGTCATCATCGCCGGGTTTGGCCGGGTGGGGCAGTTGCTGGCCAAGGTGCTGACGGAGCAGGATATCGCGTATGTGGCGATTGAAAATGATGCGCGACTGGTGACGACCCTGCATCCGCGCGGCTTCCCCGTGTATTTCGGCGATGCGTCGCGCGCGGAATTGTTGCAAAAGGTCAATGCGGACCGGGCCGCCGCCGTGGTATTGACGATGGACCATGCGGCGTCCGTGCTGCATGCCGTGAAATCGATCCGCCGCGAGTATCCGCAGCTGCCCGTGTATGCGCGGGCGCGCGACGAGGCACATGCCGTGGCCCTGATACAGGCGGGCGCCACCCTGGTCGTGCCCGAGGCGCTGGAATCGGCGCTGCAGCTGACGGCCACCGTGCTGCACACGGTGGGCTTGTCGGAAGCGCGCACGGCGGACATCGTGCAAGCCGAGCGCGACCGGCGCAATGCCGTGCTGCTGGCGAAAAAGCTGTCGTAGTGTTGTTGTGGGGAAACCTGTAGCGCAACCGTGCGTGTCGCCGTGCTTTGTAAATTATCTATACAATAATAGTATATGAGCACATTACCCACATGAAAGCCGCGACGAAGAGCGGAGCGGCACCCTTGACGCCGCAGCAACTGGCGGCGCAGGAAACGCAGCAGAAATATGGCAAGCCCGAGCGGGGCTGGCGCGAGCAGGTGTACACCGTCATTTTCGAGGCGGAAACGCGCACGGGCCGCGCCTTCGATTTGCTGCTGATCGCCGCCATCCTGATCAGCGTGACGGTGGTCGTGCTCAGCAGTGTCGCCTCCGTGGCCGAGCGCTATGGCACCTGGCTGACGGCGCTGGAATGGTTTTTCACCATTTTATTTACCATCGAATATTTCGCCCGCCTGTCGTGCCTGCAGCATCCGGTGCGCTATGCCAAGAGTTTTTTCGGCATTATCGATTTGCTGGCCATCGTGCCCACCTACATCGGCTTGCTGTTGCCGGGCGCGCATGTGCTGATCGACGTGCGCATTTTGCGCCTGCTGCGCATGTTCCGTATCCTCAAGCTCACGTCGTATGTGCATGAATACACGGTGCTGGGGCGGGCCTTGCTGGCCAGCCGGCGCAAAATCCTCATTTTCTTGTCTTTTGTCATGATGGTGGTCTTTCTGTTGGGTACTGTGATGTACGTGGTGGAAGGACCGGAGAACGGTTACAGCAGCATCCCCACGTCGATTTACTGGGCCATCAGCACCATGACCACCGTGGGTTTCGGCGATATCACGCCGAGGACCGACATCGGGCGCACCATCGCTTCCCTGATGATGTTGCTCGGCTGGGGCATCCTGGCAGTGCCTACCGGCATTATCAGCGCGGAAATGACGGTACAGCGCAGTTCCAAGCTGGTCACCACGCGTACTTGCCCCACGTGCCTGAAGGAAGGGCTCGATGACGATGCCAGTTTCTGCAAGAACTGCGGCGTTGCATTGCCGCCATTGGCACGCGATTAGCGCATAGACCCTTCATCAACCGTATTTATTTTATTTTGTTAAGGCCAACATGATTCCAGTTCGCCTGATCGCGACGGGCAAGGCCGTGCCGTCGCAGAGTGTGACTTCCGCCAGCCTGGACCTGACTTTGGGCCATCCGGCTGGCTATACCCTGCGCAAGAGCGGCGTGCTGTCGCGCTTTGTCGCCGCGCCCGATGAATCGCAAAGCCAGCTGGGCGCCGCCGCCCTGCTCGACGCGCTGAAGAATGCCAGCCTGCGTCCGGCCGACATCGACTTGTTGATCTGCGCCAACGGCGTGCCCGAGCAAGCGTTGCCGAATACGGCTTGCTTCGTGGCCGAACATGCGGGATTGCCGCCAGGCACGCAAAGCTTCGACGTCAACGCCAGCTGCCTCAGCTTTATGGCCGCCTTCCGCGTGGCCGCGTCCATGCTGGCGGGCAGCGCCTACCGGCGCATCGCCATCGTTTCGTCCGACCTCGCCTCGCGCGGCGTCGACTGGAGCGAGCCGGAAGCGTCGATGATCTTTGGCGACGGCGCCGCCGCCGTCATCGTCGAGCGCGGCGATGGCAGCGCCGGCATCCGCGCCTACAAGATGGGCACGTATCCGGAAGGGCGGCGCTACTGCGAAATCCGCGGCGGCGGCACCGAGCGCAACCCGCGCAACGGCTGCGAACCGGGCGACTACCTGTTCCGCATGGATGGCAAGGCCGTGTTCCGCTTGGCCGTCAAGGTGATGCCGGATTTCCTGGCGGAACTAATGCAGGAATCGGGTGCAGGACTGGAAAAAGTCGACGTGGTCGTGCCGCACCAGGCCAGTCCATTGGGACTCGCGCATGCGGCGCGCATCCTCGACGTTCCCGATGCTAAAATCATCAAGATCTTTGAAACGCATGGCAACCAGGTGGCCGCGTCCTTGCCCACCGCCCTGCACGAGGCGGTGATGACGGGGCGGGCCGTGGCAGGCCAGCGTTTGCTGATGATGGGCACGGCCGCGGGCTTGACCATCGGCGGCATGATTCTTGACCTGTGAAGGTGGTGCGATGAGGCGGATACTGGTCACGGGAGCGACGGGCGGCTTGGGGCGCAATGCCGTGCGCACCCTGCTGGCGCAGGGCGTGGAAGTGCGCGCCACGGGCCGCAACGCCGCCGTCGGCCGCGAACTGGAACGCATGGGCGCGCAATTCGTCGCGCTCGACCTGGCACAGGCATCGCCACGCCAGGTCGATGAACTGGTGCGCGGCATGGACACCGTCTGGCACTGCGCCGCGCTGTCGTCGCCGTGGGGGCCGGAACGCGACTTCGTCGCCGCCAACGTCACGGCCACGGGCCAATTGCTGCGCGCGGCCGCCAGCCTGCACGTGGCGCGCTTCGTGCACATCTCCACCCCGGCCATCTATTTCGACTACCGCAACCACCTCGAAGTGCCGGAAACCTTCCGCCCCGATGCCTTCGTCAACGCGTATGCGCGCAGCAAGGCGATGGCGGAAAAGCTGGTGCAGGATTGCGTCGACCGCCACCGCGGCATGACGTGCGTGATCCTGCGCCCGCGCGCCATCTTCGGCCCGCACGACCAGGTCTTGATCCCGCGCCTGGCGCGGGTGCTGCAGGAGCGCGGCGGCAAGCTGCCCCTGCCCAACGGCGGCGCGGCCACCATCGACATCACCTATGTCGACAATGTCGTGCACGCGATGTGGCTGGCCACCGTGCACAAGACCATCGCTTCCGGCGCCGCCTTCAACATCACGAATGGCGAACCGGCGCGCCTGTGCGACATCTTGCGCACCCTGTTCTGCGATCATCTGCAGCAGCCGTTCGAGATCGTCAGCGTGCCTTACCGCGTGCTGGCGCTGGTCGCGCGCCTGATGCAGTTCGCCTCGCGCTTTACCCGCCGCGAACCATCGCTCACGCCCTACAGCATCGGCGCGCTCAGTTTCGACATGACGCTCGATAACGCCAAGGCGCGCAAGGTGCTCGGCTACCGGCCTATCGTCAGCCTGCAGGAAGGCATCGCCCTGACGGCGCAGTGGATGCGCCAGGAAGCGGCGGCGCACAAGGTGGGCAAGGAGCGCAATGGCTAGCATCACCGCGTTTCGCGTCGGCCACTGCACCCATCCTTCGTGCATGGTCTTGAAAGGCAGCGGGCTGGCCAGCCGCTGCTTCCCCTCGCGCGCCTACCTGATCGAAACGCGCGCGGGCCTGTACCTGTGGGACACGGGCTACGCCGAGCACTTCCGCGCCGCCACGTCGAAGGGCGTGTACCGCATGTATGCATGGGTGACGCCGATTTCCTTCGATGAGAGTGAATCGTTGCAGGGGCAGTTGCGCGCGCATGGCGTGGCGCCCGGCGATATCCACACTCTGCTGCTGTCGCACTTCCACGCCGACCATATCGCGGGCCTGCGCGACTTTCCCCGCGTGCGGCTGATGGCCTCCCAAACGGGCTGGGACGCCGTGCGGGGACTGTCCGGCGTGGCCGCCGTGCGCCAGGCCTTCGTGCCCGAGCTGCTGCCAAACGACATCGCCGACCGCCTGGATTTCGTGGAAAGCGTGCCCGAGACGGCCTTGCCGGCGGCCTTGCTGCCATTTACGCACGGGCGCGACGTCAGCGGCACGGGCGAAATCTACATCGTCGACTTGCCCGGCCATGCCATCGGCCACCTTGGCGCCTTCGTGCTGCAGGATAGTGGCTGGACCTTGCTGGCGTCGGACGCGGCCTGGGTGCCGGAAAGCTTCCAGCAGCTGCGCGGACCGTCCGAACTGTCGTTCCTCATCCAGCACAAGCGCGCGCCGTACTACGCCACCCTGAACCGGCTGCACCAGCTGCACCAGTCGGGCAATGCGCACATCCGCATCACGCATGAAGACACGGCGGACTATGTTCCTGTGGCGGGCCGCCCGTGAAGCGTATCGTCTGGCTGTTGCTGTCGTACTGGCGCACGCGCCGCCTGCGGTTCACAAGCCGCCCGCAGCTGGGCGCCTACCAGCACAAGCAACTGGCGCGCTTCATCGACGTGCTGTGCGCGCGCAGCGCCTACTTTGCGCCGTTCCGCGATCTGCCCCTGGCGCAGTGGCCGACGATGAACAAGGCGCTGATGCTTGAACACTTCGACACCATGAACACGCAAGGCATCACGCTGGCGCAGGCGATGGACGCGGCCATGGCGGCCGAACAGAGCCGCGATTTTACCCCCGCCGTGGGCGACATCACGGTGGGCCTGTCGTCGGGCACCTCGTCGCGGCGCGCCGTGTTTACCGTCAGCCCCCGCGAAAAGGCGCAATGGGCGGGCGTGATGCTGGCCAAGGCGCTGCCCGACGGCCTGTTTTCCGGCGAAAAAGTGGCGCTGTTCCTGCGCGCGAACAGCAATCTGTACACGGCCGTGCGCTCGCCGTGGCTGACCTTTGCCTTCTACGATTTGTTCGAACCGTTCGACAGCCTGTGCGCGCGGCTTGCGCAATATCAACCTTCCGTCATCGTCGCGCCGGCCCAGGTGCTGCGCCAGCTGGCCTTGCGCGTCATCGACGGCAGCCTGGCGCTGGCGCCGAAAAAAGTCATCTCGGTGGCCGAAGTGCTGGAAGCGCAGGACCGCGCGCTGATCGTGCAGGCGTTTGGCGCCGTGCATGAAATCTACCAGGCCACCGAGGGTTTCCTCGCCAGCAGCTGCGAGCATGGCGTGCTGCATTTGAATGAAGAGTACGTGCACATCGAGCCGCAGTGGCTGGACGCTGAACAGAGGCGCTTCGTGCCCGTGATTACGGACTTTACGCGCATCACGCAGCCCATCGTGCGCTACCGCCTCGACGACATCCTGCTCGCGCGCGCCACGCCATGCCCGTGCGGCCGCGCCACGCGCGCCATCGATGGCATCGAAGGGCGCTGCGACGACATGCTGTTCTTGCCATCCTTGCCATCGGCGAACGGCGGCGCCCCCGTCGCCGTGTTTGCCGACGTATTGACGCGCGCGTTTGCGCAAGCCTTGCCGCCGGACGCCGATTACCGCCTGGTGCAGTCGGGCGACGCCTCCTTGCAGCTGCACGCGGCCCTGGATGCTGCCGGCCTGGCCGCCTTGCGCGCGCACCTGGCAGCGGTGTTGCGCGGCTTGGGCGTGGCCGTCGACGGCCTGGCCTGGACGGTGAGCGGCGAACTGCCTCCCTTTGACCCGACCATGAAACGGCGCCGCATCCGGCGCCTCGCAAGCGCATGAATCCTTCTTCCATGACCGTACGCGGCCGCCTGCTGCACCTGCTGGCCGGCTGGGGCAGCGTCGGCCTCGTGTATTTTTCCAGCGACCTGCTGCAAGGGCAGGGCGTGCTGCTGCCGGAAACGGCCATCGACCGCGCCATCCCCTACACGGATGCCGCCATCTGGCTGTACCTGTCCTTCTTCATCCTGATCCCCTACGCCTACCTGGCGGCCGATGCGGCGAAGGTACGCTGGCTGGCGCGCGCCATGGCGCTTTCCGCGCTGGCTTGCGGCGTGGTCTTCCTGCTGTACCCGACCACGCTCGCGTATCCGCCCGTGGGCGAGGGTAGTGCCTGGAGCACGCAGGCGCTGCGCCTGCTGCAGGCGGCGGACTCCACGCAAAACTGCCTGCCGTCGCTGCACGGCGCCCTGACATTGCTGTGCGTGTGGGCCCTGTGCGGCAGGCGCCACCTGCTGCGTTCCGCGCTGGCCGTGGTGCTGGGCGTGGCCATCTGCTACGCCATCATCGCCCTGCGCCGGCACGTGAGCATCGACCTGGCCGCCGGCCTGGTTGTTGGCGTCGCTGGCGGCATCCTGGCGAAAATGCAGGTATCCTTGGCTGCCCGCCGCGCCGTTTCCATAAAAACCGCATCATGATGAATCCCTTTGCCCTGTCGTTTTTGATCATGCTGGCCTTCGTGCTGGCCGAACTGCTGATCCTCAAATGGGTGCGCAAGACCCCCGTGCCGTGGAAGGACGTGATCTTCAACCTCAATTCCGGGCATATCCTGATGTGGGTGTTCCGCGGGGTGGAGGTGGCGGCGTTCGCCCTGCTGCTGCGCCATGCGAACCTGCACGTCGTCGACCAGTGGCCCGTGGCGGCGCAATGGGTCTTCGCCTTCTTTGCCTGGGACCTGTGCTTTTACTGGATGCACCGGCTGCACCACAAAATCCCCCTGCTGTGGGCCGTGCACGTGGTGCACCACCAGGGCGAGCATTTCAACCTGTCGCTGGGCGTGCGCAATTCCTGGTATTCGTCGCTGACGAATTTCCCCTTCATCGCCATCCTGGCCGTGCTGGGCGTGCCGCTGGAAATCTTCCTCGTCGTCTCGTCCCTGCATTACACGGTGCAGTTCTACAACCACAATGCGCTGGTGAACAAGTCCGGCATCCTGGATAGCTTCATGGTCACGCCGTCGCACCACCGCGTGCACCACGGCACGGATAAACGCTACATCAACCGCAATTTCGGCGGCACGCTGTTGATCTGGGACAAACTGTTCGGCAGCTTCCAGCCCGAACTCGAGGGCGTGGAAATGCGCTATGGCGTGAAGGGCATGACACCCACGCATAACCCGCTGCTGGCCAGCAATGGCAAACTGTTCAAATGGCTGCGCGCGCGTTTCCCCCACTGGCAGTCGCGCGGCACTTTCCACGTGCCCGAGCTGTTCATCGGCACCGGCGGCGTGATCCTGTTTGGCCTGGTGATTTATTACGTCAACCATGAAGCGCTGCTGGCGGGCGCGCAGCAAGCCATCCTGTTTGCGCTGATCTTCGGCGGCACCCTGGCGCTGGGCGGCCTGTCGGATGCGAGACGCTGGGGTGCCATCGCCTGGGTCGCCATCGCGCTGGCCATGCCGGCCCTGTATCTGGGCTGGTATGGCGCGCGCGATGCGTGGGGCATGGTTTTCCTGGCCGCGCTGCTGGCGCATGGCCTCGACGGCGCGCGCCGCCTGTGGTGGCCGGCAGCGGCGGGGACGCGCGCGTGACGCAGCCTGTACCTTCGCTGCCGCCGCTGCGCTTCCAGCCCGCACGCGATTCCGCCTTCCGCCGCGAATTGCGCGCGCGCGCCGACGCCTACCTGGCGGACGAAGGAAAACACCGCTTCGGCGACGCGCGCCTGCATGCGAAAACCGTGTTCCTGGCCGCGCTGACGGTGGGGCTGTATGCACTGGCGCTGCGCGCCGAAAGTACCTGGCCGTTTGTCGCCAGCTACGTGGCTTGCCTGGTCGCGGCCATGACCTTGGCCATGAATACCTTGCACGATGCGGCCCATAGCGCCGTCTTTCGCCAGGGAGCCTGGAACCGCGTGCTGATCCGCCTGGTGGGCTTGCCCGTGGGCGTGGACACGGATTTCTGGACCATCCGCCACGTGCATTTCCATCACACGTATGCCAACGTGGAAGGCTATGACCTCGACACGGAACCGAATCCGTTTTTGCGCCAGACGCCGTTCCAACGCTGGTCGCCGCAGTACCGCTATCAATACCTGTACTGGCCCGTGGTGGCGGCCCTGTCGCTGCCTTATTTGAACTGGTATGGCGACTGGCTGGACCGCTTTGGCAAGACGCCCGTGGCGGCGCACAGCCGGCTGCAGGGCTGGCGCGGCTGGCTGTCGTTCCTGGGCTGGAAGCTGGGCCATGTGGCGCTGGTGCTGGCGCTGCCCATGTGGGTGCTGCAGCAGCACGGCATCGGCTGGGGCGTGGTGCTGGGCGCGTATTTCGTGGGCCAGATGATCGCCTCGTGCGCGCTGGTGGCGCTGATCCTGGGCACGCACTGGGCCGAAGTCGAGTTTTTCCAGCCGGGCGCGGACGGTACGCTGCCGCACGACTGGTACCAGCACACGTTTTACACGTCTTGCGACTGGACGCCGCAGCCGCGCCGCCTGCGCTGGCTCGGTTACTGGCTGGGTGGCTTGAACCTGCACCTGACGCACCACTTGTTCCCCACCTGGAACCACCGCCACTACCCGGCGCTGGCGCGCATCCTGGCCGAACTGGCGCCGCGCCACGGTCTCGTGTACCGCGAACTCGGTTATGGCCAGCTGCACGCGTCGCAGCAGCAATTCCTGCGCGCCATGGGCCAGCCGCCCGCCGGCAGGGACCTGTAACGAATCGCACTTGACTCGGTTTCCGTTCCGTCTTACATTTCTGTAGCGACAGAAATAAGAGAAAATCATGAAATCAAGAACGCCTAACAGAACCGTAGCGAGCGGCAGTGATTTGTGGCCGAGAAGCGCAGCTGTGCTTGAGCACAGTGAGCATCGCAGACCGCAAAGCGCGACGCGGAGTAGATTATGGTAGGCGTTCTGAGTCCGACCACGCAAAAATATATTCTGCACTGGGGGGAAATGGGCACCCGCTGGGGCGTCAACCGCACGGTGGCGCAAATCCATGCGCTGCTGTTCCTGGCCAACGAACCCTTGACGGCGGAAGACATCGCGGCCAGCCTGAACGTGGCCAGGTCCAACGTCAGCAACAGCCTGAAGGAATTGCAAAGCTGGGGCCTGGCGCGCATCACGCACGTGATGGGGGACCGGCGCGACCATTTCGTCGCCCTGCAGGATGTGTGGGAAATCTTCCGCGTCATCATGGAAGAGCGCAAGCGGCGCGAGATCGACCCTACCCTGACGGTGCTGCGCGAATGCGCGATCGAGGGCGAGCACGATGCGGCGATACCGCCGGCGACGCTGGAGCGCATGGGCGAAGTGCTGGCGTTTCTGGAAATGCTCAGCAGCACCTACAGCGACTATAAGAACCTGCCGCCGGCGACCCTGCAGCGCATGCTATCGATGGGCGGCAAGGTGGCCAAGTTCCTCAGCCCGGAAGACAAACCGGGCAAGCGCGGGGAATCATGAACGGCCCCTCGGAAGGAGAACTGTTCAAGAAGGTGATGGGCGAGCAGTGGCTGACCCTGCACCCGGACATCCGCCGCCGCTTCGAGAAAAATCCCGCGCCGGGCCAGCCCCTGTATTACCGCGGTGAACTCAGTGAGCTTACCAGTTCGCGCCTGGGAAAATGCCTCGGCTGGCTGACGCGCCCCTTCATCGATGGCGCCCTGATTCCGCATGACGACCACGACTTCCCCGTGGATATCGAAGTCTATTCGCGCCCCGGCTGCCCCTTCATCTTCAAGCAGCGCACCTACCGTTTGCATGGGCGCGCGCCGATCCGCTTCACCTCCTACATGGCCGAAAGCGCCAGGGGCGAAGTGCTTGAATACGTGGGCATGGGCCTGGGCATGAAGCTGCTGCTCCACGTCGAGGATGGCAATCTGCACTTCACCAGCGACGGTTATTTTTGGGACCTGTTCGGCTGGCGCATGCCGCTGCCCGGCGTGCTCACGCCCGGCAAGACCTATCTGTGCCACCGCAACGAGACGCCGCAGCAGTTCAACATCCGCATCGAGATACGCCACGCGCTGTTCGGCACCACGTTCACCCAGGCGGGCGTGTTTCGCGAGTCCGCCGCACCGGAAATGAAGGAAACACCATGAATACGCATCTGCTGGCCCTGCAACTGATGGCGGCGCAAGGCTGCCTGGGCGCCTTCGACACCATCTACCACCATGAAATCACGGAGGCGCTGCCGCAAAAGGCGTCCGCACGGCTGGAATTGACCATCCATGCGACGCGCGCCCTGATCTACAGCCTGCTGTTCGTGGGCCTGGCTGCCTGGGAATGGCATGGCGCCTGGGCCTGGGTGCTGGTCATCGTCTTTGGCGTGGAAATCGTGCTGACCCTGTGGGATTTCGTCGTGGAAGACCAGACCCGCCTCTTGCCCGCCACGGAGCGGGTCACGCATACTGTGCTGGCGATTAACGCGGGCGCCTTCATCGCCTTGCTGGCCCTGAACAGCAGCGAGTGGGCCACGTTGCCGACGGCTCTCGTGTGGCAGCCGTATGGCTGGCTCAGCGTCTTCCTCGCCCTGTGCGGCGTGGGCGTGGGCTTGTCCGGCCTGCGCGACGCGTATGCCGTGTGGCAGCTGGGCCGGCGCAAGGTGCAGGAAAAGCAAGAGCAGGAAGAGCACCTGCGCTTTGCCGCCGCGCCGCAGTCCGTGCTGGTGACGGGCGCCACGGGTTTCATCGGCCAGCAACTGGTCAGCGCCTTGCTGGCCGATGGGCATGCGGTGACGGTGCTGACGCGCCAGCCGAAACAGGCCGCGTGGACCTTCGATGGCCAGGTGCGCTGCATCGACTCGCTGGACGCATTGGCGGATGCGCAGCGCATCGACATGGTGGTCAACCTGGCCGGCGCGCGCATCGTCGGGCGGCGCTGGACGGAGGCGCGCAAGGCGGCGCTGCGCCGCAGCCGGGTGGCGCTGACGCAGGAACTGGTGGCGTGGATCGCCCGCGCGCAGCACAAGCCGCGCGTACTGCTGTCGGCATCGGCCATCGGCTATTACGGCGTGCAGCCGCAGGGCGACGCCACGGAATTGACGGAGGAGAGCGCGCCGCAAGCCATCTTCATGTCGCAGCTGTGCCAGGAATGGGAAGCGGCCGCGCGCCAGGCGGAGGCATTTGGCGTGCAGGTGGGTTGCATGCGCTTTGGCCTCGTCTTCGGCCACCAGGGTTCGCTGCCGCAGATGCTGCTGCCGATCCGCTTCGGCGTGGGCGGCCCGCTGGGCAGCGGCAAGCAGTGGGTCACGTGGGTGCACGTGCGCGACGTGATCCGCGGCATCGCCCATTTGGCGCGCCGCAGCGAAGATGCCATCGTCAGCGGCGCCTACAACTTCTGCGCGCCGGAAGCGATTGAACAGCGCCGCTTCGCCCGGGTGGCGGGCGCCGTGCTGCACCGCCCCAGCTTCCTGCCCACGCCGGCCTTCGTCATGCGCGCCATGCTGGGCGAGCAGGCCGACTTGCTGGTGGAAGGCCAGCGGGTCGCGCCGCGCCGGCTGCTGGGCGAAGGCTTTGCCTTCCGCTACCCACAGCTGGAAGGGGCGCTGCGCAGTTTATAAGTTGGCGTAAGATGGGGATGGGAGGAACCGAACCATGCCCCGCTTCAGCCATACGATAGATAGTCATACCTATGCCTTCGCCAGCCTGAAGGAGCTGCTGGCGAAGGCCACGCCGCCCCGTTCGGGCGATGTGCTGGCCGGCGTGGCGGCCGCCAGCGCGCGCGAACGGGTGGCGGCGCAGCTGGCGCTGGCGGACGTGCCCTTGTTGACCTTTCTCAATGAGGCGCTGGTGCCGTACGAAGACGATGAAGTCACGCGCCTGATCATCGACAGCCACGAGCGCGCCGCCCTGGCGCCGATTTCCCACCTGTGCGTGGGCGATTTCCGCGACTGGCTGCTGGACGACGCGACGGATACGCCAACGCTGTCCCAGGTCGCCGCCGGCATCACGCCGGAAATGGCGGCCGCCGTCTCAAAAATCATGCGCCTGCAGGACCTGGTGCTGGTGGCCCGCAAGTGCCTTGTCGTCACGGCCTTTCGCAATACCCTGGGCCTGGAAGGCCGCCTGTCCACGCGCTTGCAGCCGAACCATCCGACGGACGACGCCACGGGGATTGCCGCCTCCATCCTCGATGGCCTGCTGCTGGGCAGCGGCGACGCCGTGATCGGCATCAATCCCGCCACCGATAATGTGGCGCAGGTGGTCGCGCTGCTGCACCTGCTCGACGCCGTCATTGATCAATATCAGATTCCCACGCAGTCGTGCGTGCTCACCCACATCACCAATACGCTCGAGGCGATACGTCGCGGCGCGCCCGTCGACCTGGTATTCCAGTCGGTGGCGGGCACGCAGGCGGCCAACCGCAGCTTCGGCATCGACCTGTCCCTGCTGGCCGAGGGCCAGGCGGCGGCCCTGTCGCTGGGGCGCGGCACGGTGGGCAACAACGTCATGTATTTCGAGACGGGGCAGGGCAGCGCCCTGTCGGCCGGCGCGCACCACGGCATGGACCAGCAAACGTGCGAGGCGCGCGCGTATGCGGTGGCGCGCGCCTTCCAGCCGCTGCTGGTCAATTCCGTGGTGGGCTTCATCGGCCCGGAATACCTGTACGACGGCAAGCAGATCATGCGCGCGGGGCTGGAAGACCATTTCTGCGCCAAGCTGCTTGGGCTGCCCATGGGCTGCGACGTGTGCTACACCAACCACGCGGAAGCGGACCAGGACGACATGGATGCCTTGCTGACCATGCTGGGCGTGGCCGGCTGCAATTTCATCATGGGCGTGCCGGGCGCGGACGACATCATGCTCGGCTACCAGAGCACCTCGTTCCACGACGCCCTGTACGCGCGCCGCGTGCTGGGCCTGCGTCCCGCGCCCGAATTCGCGGCCTGGCTGGCGCGCATGCGGATCACGGATGCGCAGGGTAGTCTGAACACGGCGCTGGCGCCCGCCTTCCAGGCGGCCCTGCTGCGCCTGGAAGGCTAGGGAGGATACATGGACGAGAAAAGCCCGTGGCAGGCGCTGCGCGCGCATACGGCGGCGCGCATCGCGCTGGGGCGCCGCGGCGTGAGCGTGCCGACCAGCGCGCAGCTGGCGTTCCAGCTGGCCCACGCGCAGGCGCGCGACGCCGTGCACCTGGCGCTCGATGGCGGCGCCCTGGCGCAGACGCTGACAGAACAGGGGCTGGCCAGCGTGCAGCTGCACAGCGCCGCCGCCACGCGTGCCGACTACCTGCAGCGGCCCGACTTGGGCCGCCGGCTCGACGATGCTTCACGCGTGCGGCTGGCCGCCTTGCCGCAAGGCGTGGATCTTGCGCTGGTGGCGGCCGATGGCCTGTCGGCGCTGGCCGTGCAGCGCCACGCGGCGCCCTTCCTGGCCGCCTTGCGCGCACGGCTGGCGCTGGAAGCGTGGACGCTGTCGCCGTTGCACATCGTGGCGCAGGGACGGGTGGCGGTGGGCGACGAGGTGGGCGAGTTGCTGAAGGCGCGCGCCGTACTGGTGCTGATCGGCGAGCGGCCGGGCCTCAGTTCCCCGGACAGTCTGGGCCTGTACCTGACGTGGGCGCCAAAAACAGGCTTGCTGGACGAGCGCCGCAACTGCATCTCGAACGTGCGCCCCGAAGGGCTGGCGTATGCGCAGGCCGCGTACCGGCTGCATTATCTGCTGTCGCAGGCGTTCAGCCGGCAGCTGTCGGGCGTGGGATTGAAGGATGAAACGGTGGCGGAAGGCGCGGCCCTGGCGGGCGCGCGCAACTTCCTGCTGGAGTGATCAGACTTCGCGGATTTCGTCCAGCGGCCAGCGCGGGCGCACGTTGAACGAGTAATCGTGCTTGGCCGCCTGCGGGTTGATTTGCAGGCGCATGGCGCCGGCAAAGGCGATCATGGCGCCGTTATCGGTACAGAATTCCAGCTCCGGGTAATACACTTTGAAGCGCTTCTTGGCGGCGGCCGCGTTGAGCGAGGCGCGCAATTGCGCGTTGGCGCCCACGCCGCCGGCGATCACCAGGCGTTTCAAGCCCGTGTGCTTGAGGGCCGCCACGCATTTGGCCGTCAGCACGTCGACGATGGCGTCGACGAAGCCGCGCGCGATGTTCGCCTTGTCCTGTTCGCAGATATTCGCGATGACTTTTTCTTCATGGTTCTTGACCACGGTCAGCACGGCCGTCTTCAAACCGGAGAAACTGAAATTGAAATCCTTCGAGTGCAGCATGGGACGCGGCAGCTTATAGGCCAGCGGGTCGCCGAATTCGGCCAGGCGCGAAATGGCGGGGCCGCCCGGATAGCCCAGTCCCAGCAGCTTGGCCGACTTGTCGAACGCTTCGCCGGCCGCGTCATCGAGCGTTTCGCCCAGCATCGTGTACTGGCCCACGCCATCGACGCGCATCAGCTGCGTATGGCCGCCGGACACCAGCAGGGCGATGAAGGGGAATTCCGGCGGCTCCGATGCCAGCAGCGGCGACAGCAGATGGCCTTCCAGGTGGTGGATGCCCAGCACCGGCTTGTTGATGGCCAGGCCCAGGCTGCAGGCGACGGACGACCCGACCAGCAGCGCGCCGGCCAGGCCGGGCCCCTGCGTATAGGCGATGGCGTCGATCTCGGGCAGGGTGATGCCGGCCTTGGCCAGGGTTTCTTCCAGCAGCGGGATGGCGCGGCGGATATGGTCGCGCGACGCCAGTTCCGGCACCACGCCGCCATATTGCTCGTGCATGGCTACTTGCGAGTAGAGGGCGTGCGACAGCAGGCCGCGTTGCGTGTCGTACAAGGCCAGGCCGGTTTCGTCACAGGAGGATTCGACGCCAAGAACAATCATGAAGGTACTGAATAGGGAGGAGTAATCCGCCATTGTAAAGGAAAGCCGGCTGGTCCACCGTGCGGCGGGCGCACCATTTCGGCGGCAGTGTGCACTTGCGCAGTGCGCCGCGGCGGGTTTTTTCCCCGCATTTTGGCCATTTTTCGCCCGTGCGGCACTGGCACCGCTCTTGCTTAGACAGGCGTGTGCCTTTCTCGAGGGAGCTAGCGATGTCGGAACAATGGAAAATGATTTGCCGCCTGAAGGACATGCCGCCGGCGGGCGCGCGCATGGTGCAGCGGGGCCTGGCGTGGCAGGACTTGCCGGGCGTGGCGTTGTTTCGCGCCCTGGATGACACGGTGTACGCGTTGCTCGACACGGTGCCATGCCTGGGCGGCCCGCTGGCGCACGGGGTGCTGATGGAGAAAAACCTGATGGGACCGAAGAACAGCTGGATCATCGAACTCGATTCGGGCCGCCTGGTGGCGCCCGTGCAGGGCATGGCGCGCACGTACGCCGTGCGCATCCTGGACGGGCGCATCTACCTGGACGTCAATGAACTCAATATCCCGGCCAGCAAGGCGGAACAGGCGCTGGCGGGATCGTTCGCCGTGCTGCCGCATGTGCAGATGGCAGTGTGAAAAAAAACGGCGCACAGGGCGCCGTTTTTCGTCTCCGCGAGAGGCTTACGCCGGGCGGTTCAACAAGTGCGCATGCGCGTCGCGCAGCATGGTCGCCGTCGTGTCCCAGTCGATGCAGCCGTCGGTGACGGAGCAGCCGTAGGTCAGTTGCGACAGGTCTTGCGGGATCTTCTGGTTGCCGCCGACGATATTCGATTCGATCATCACGCCCACCAGCGAGCGGTTGCCCTGGCGGATCTGGTTGACCACGTCGGCCATCACCAGCGGCTGCAGTTCCGGCTTCTTGTAGCTGTTCGCGTGCGAGCAGTCGACCACCAGGTTGGCGGGCAGCTTGGCCTTGGCCAGCGCCTGTTCGGCGATGGCGATCGAGACCGAATCGTAGTTCGGACGGCCGTCGCCGCCGCGCAGCACGACGTGGCCGTACGCGTTGCCGCGCGTGCGCACGATGGCCACGTTGCCTTCGCCGTTAATGCCCAGGAAGGAGTGCGGGTGCGCCGACGACAGGATGGCGTTGACGGCGATGCTGATGTCGCCATCGGTGCCGTTCTTGAAGCCGACGGGCGTCGACAGGCCGGACGACATTTCGCGGTGCGTCTGCGATTCCGTGGTGCGCGCGCCGATGGCCGTCCAGGCGATCAGGTCGCCCAGGTATTGCGGCGAGATGGGGTCCAGCGCTTCGGTGGCGGTGGGCAGGCCCAGTTCGCACACGTCGAGCAGGAACTGGCGCGCCTTTTCCATGCCTTCGTTGACCTTGAACGAGTCGTCCATGTACGGATCGTTGATATAGCCCTTCCAGCCCGTGGTGGTACGCGGTTTTTCGAAATACACGCGCATCACCAGCAGCATCGTGTCCTTGACTTCCTCTTGCAGCGCTTTCAGGCGGCGCGCGTAATCGAGGCCGGCGACGGGGTCGTGGATCGAGCACGGACCGACGACGACGAACAGGCGCTGGTCCTTGCGGTCGATGATGTTGCGCAGCGCTTCGCGGCCGCGGCTGACGGTGTCGAAGGCGCTTTCCGACAGGGGCAGCTTGGCGTGCAGTTCGGCCGGTGTCGGCATGGGCGCGAAAGAGGTGACGTTGATATTTTCGATGTCTGGCGTATTCATGATTCTGGCTCGGCTTTCGCTATTGCGTTCTTTAAGAGGCAATAGTGTAGCGGAAATGCGGCCTGGCGGCGGGGATGGGGCCAAAACTGGAATGGCTGAGTTGTTTTTATGGCAGGGCGGGCACGCCGCCGGCCCCTTGCTTCCGGGCGCTCAATGACCGCCGGCCAGGCTGGCGCCAACGCTGTAGCGGGCGATGCGCGGGTAGTTGCCGGCCAGCTCGGGCGGCCGGGACAGGCCGGGATGGCGCCGTACATGCGCAAGTATGGCGCTTTCGTGCTGGCGTATCTGCGTATCGAGGCAGGCGATCTGCTGGCGCAGCAATTGATGCAGCGCAATCTGGCCCGCATGGAAATGGGTTTCCAGGCGCGCCATTTCCTGCTGGCGCAGCTGCCGCACGGCTTGCAGGCGGCGCAGCCACTGGCGCAGCTCCACGTAGGCGGGCGAAGGCGGCGTCCAGGGGACAGGGCGTGCCGCCGCGCAATACTTGGCCAGCACCACGGCGCCGCGCACCGCGCCGCCGGGCAAGCCGCAGCCGCGCGCATACGCTTCCAGCCGGCCGGGCTCGGCATCGCAGACCAGCATGCCCATGCCGGCCAGCGCGCTGGCGGCCGCCTCGCTGTGCGGCTCGTTCACGCGCATGCAGACGCGCAAGCCCATGACGGACACGTCGTTCCTTTGCAGCCAGCTGCGCAGCCAGCGGTAGCCGGCCACGTCGTTTTCCAGCACCTTGCACAGCACTTCGCCGCCCGAGAGCAGCACGGCTTTCAGCAGCAGCTTGCTCGTTTCGATGCCGACGAAGGCCGTTTCCTGTTTGCTTGCGTGTTCCATGATGAGTCCTCCTGTGCAGTCTTATACGCAGCGGTGGCGCGTTTGGATGCAGTTCCATCCAAGAAATAGCTTGAAAGACTGTTGCATTGGCGTCCATGGCGGCTTCCAGCCCGTCTGCAAGGGGGAGAATCCGTGTAAACTGGCGCCATGACGACTGTTTCCATCCCCCATACCGATGTGGCCGGCGAGCCATTCCCCGCAGCACGTTTCATCAAGGAAATAGGACGCGGCAAGAACGGCGCGCGCAGCATGACGCGCGATGACGCCCGCGCCCTGTACCGCGCCATGCTCGAGGGCCGCGTGTCGGACCTGGAATTGGGCGGCATTTTGTTGTCGATGCGCATCAAAGGCGAATCCGTGGACGAGATCGCCGGCTTCCTCGACGCGGCCGAAGCGTCATTCGTCCCGCTGGCCGCGCCGGCCGGGGAATTCGCGCCCATCATCATTCCCAGCTACAACGGCGCGCGCAAGATGGCCAACCTGACGGCCTTGCTGGCGCTGCTGCTGGCGCGCGCGGGGGCGCCCGTGCTCGTGCATGGCGTGACGAGCGACCCGGGCCGCATCACGACGGCCGAAGTGCTGGCCGCGCTGGGCGTGCCCGCCTCGCCGGACCATGCGCAGGCCGAGGCCGCCATGGCGCGCGGGGAAGCCGCCTTCCTGCCCATCGCCGCGCTGGCGCCGCGCCTGGCGCACATGCTGTCCCTGCGGCGCGTGCTGGGCGTGCGCAATTCCACGCACACCCTGGTGAAAATCATGCAGCCGTTCGCCAGTCCCGCCCTGCGCCTGGTGTCGTACACGCACCCGGAATACCTGGAAATGCTCGGTGAATATTTTCTGACGGCATCAGATCCTGCGCGCGGCGACGCTTTCCTGATGCGCGGCACGGAAGGCGAAACGGTGGCCAACGCCAACAAGGCGCAGCAGATCGACTGGTTTCACGGGAGCGAACGCACGGTGCTGGTGGAAAAGCAGTTGCTGGTGGAAGAGTTGCCGCACTTGCCGGCCGAGCGCGATGCAGCCACCACGGCCGCCTGGATCGCCGCCGTGCTGCGCGGCGAGGTGCCCGTGCCGCCGTCGATCGCCGAGCAGGTGGAGCAATGCCTGATGGCGTCGCGGCAGATTGCAGCACGGCCGCGCTAGCCGCGTCGCCGCAGTTTACAATGGCGTCTTTGTAATCAGCGGTGACCGGAATTCTTATGGCAAAACAATTTGATGTGGCAGTGATCGGCGCGGGCGCGGCCGGCATGATGTGTGCGGCTGTTGCCGCCCAGCAAGGCAAGCGCGTGGTGTTGATCGATCACGCGGCCAAGCTGGCCGAAAAGATCCGCATCTCGGGTGGTGGACGGTGTAATTTCACCAATATTAACGCCACGCCACAAAATTTCCTCTCGGAAAACCCGCATTTCTGCAAGAGCGCCCTGTCGCGCTACACGCCGCAGGACTTCCTCGCGCTGGTGAAAAAATACCGGATCGGCTACCACGAAAAGCACAAGGGCCAGCAATTCTGCAATGAATCGGCCGAGCAGATCATCGACATGCTCAAGGACGAGTGCGCCGCAGGCGGCGTGCATTGGCGCATGCCGTGCAAGATCGACAATGTTATCCAGCAAGAAGATGGCGGCTTCGTGCTGCAGACCGATAGCGGCGACATCGAGACGGCCAGCATCGTCATCGCCACGGGCGGACTGTCGATCCCGAAGATCGGCGCCACGGATTTCGCCTACCGCATCGCCAAGCAATTCGATTTGATGATGGTCGAGCCCCGTCCGGCCCTGGTGCCGCTGACGTTCGACCCGGCCAGCTGGGCGCCGTTCGCGGAACTGTCCGGCATCGCGCTGGAAGTGGATGTGGAAACGGGCAGCCTGAAAGGCCGCAAGGCCACGGGCGCGCGCTTCCGCGAAGATTTGCTGTTCACCCACCGCGGCTTGTCGGGCCCGGCGATTCTGCAGATTTCCAGCTACTGGCTGCCGGGCGAGCCCATCGTCGTCAACCTGTTGCCGGAAGTGGACGTGGCGCAGACCTTGATTGAAGGCAAGGGCACCTTGAAGAAGCAGCTGGGCAATATCGTCGCGCAATGGCTGCCGCAGCGCCTGGCGGACTGTTTGCTGGCCGTCAACGGCCTGGCGCCGGATGCGCGCATCGCCGACATGCCCGACGCGCAGCTGCGCAAGCTGGGCCAGGCCATCAATGCCTGGTCCATCGTGCCGAACGGTTCCGAAGGCTACCGCAAGGCCGAAGTGACGCGTGGCGGCATCGACACGCGCGAACTGTCGCAGCAGACCATGATGGCGAATAAGGTGCCGGGCCTGTATTTCATCGGTGAATCGGTCGATGTGACGGGCTGGCTGGGCGGCTACAACTTCCAGTGGGCCTGGGCTTCCGGCGTGGCGGCAGGTATTGCCTTGCAGTAAGCAAGTCTGTAGGATGGGGTTCTGGCGCCCGGTGCGCCGACCCCGGTGCGTGGTTTACGCCACATTCCGGCAGCGACCGCAGGCTGCATGCCGCACGCAAGTGGGGGAGGGGCTTCCCTTTCCGAATAAAAGCTGCTACTATCTATCTCTTCCTATACACCACCTCAACGGTTTGAATTTTACATGACCACTATTCGCCTTAAAGAAAACGAGCCGTTCGAAGTCGCAATGCGTCGCTTCAAACGCACCATCGAAAAAACGGGTCTGCTGACCGAATTGCGCGCACGCGAATTCTACGAAAAGCCAACAGCTGAGCGCAAGCGCAAGCTGGCAGCTGCTGTCAAGCGTCATTACAAACGCATCCGCAGCCAACAACTGCCGAAAAAATTATTCTAAGACTGTTCAGTCAGAACCAACCCGGGTAGTTCGGCGCATTGTTCGCCACGGGTTTTGTTTTGATTCGCCTGAAGTGATACTTCAGATGAGTCGCATACCCGCTCCGGTTCGCCGCAGCGGGTTTTCGCTTTTGTGGCTGCCTGCTTGGAGTACACAGATCAGCATCGAGCCCTACTTACCAACACGAGGATTGCCATGAGCTTGAAAGAACAAATTACCGAAGACATGAAAAACGCCATGCGCGCCAAGGAAGCGGGCAAGCTGGGCACGATTCGCCTGTTGCTGGCGGAAATCAAGCGCAAGGAAGTCGACGAGCGCATCGAATTGACGGATGCCCACGTGACGGCCATCGTGGAAAAGATGATCAAGCAGCGCAAGGATTCGATCACCCAGTTCGAAGCCGGTGGCCGTGCCGACCTGGCCGATATTGAAAAAGCCGAGCTGGTACACCTGATCGGCTACATGCCTGCGGGCCTGTCGGAAGAAGAAGTGGCGGCCGAAGTGGCTGCCGCCGTGGCCGCCTCGGGCGCCGCCGGTCCGCAAGACATGGGCAAGGTCATGGCCATCGTCAAGCCGAAGCTGGCTGGCCGCGCCGACATGACGGTGGTGTCCGCCCTGGTCAAGAAAGCCTTGACGCCGGCAGCGTAAGCATACAATAGTAGCAAGGGCTGCCAGTCGTCGCGCTGGCAGCCTGTTAACAGCCCACACGTTGACCTGGCTCAACCTCAGGCCGCGTGCGGTAGTATAGTCTGACCTATAACAAGACCCGCCCTAGCCAGTGATACCTCAATCCTTCATTTCCGATTTGCTCAACCGCGTCGATATCGTCGACGTCGTGGGGCGCTATGTGCAACTGAAAAAAGGTGGCGCCAATTTCATGGGCTTGTGCCCGTTCCACAGTGAAAAATCGCCCAGCTTTACCGTCAGCCCCACCAAGCAGTTCTATCACTGCTTCGGCTGTGGCGCGCATGGCACCTCGATCGGCTTCCTGATCGAGTACTCGGGCATGGGCTTTGTCGACGCCGTCAAGGACCTGGCGCAGAACGTGGGCATGGTCGTGCCGGAAGCGGACGATAAAATTCCGCCGGCCCAGCGCGCGCAGATCCAGGCGCAGAGCCTGGCCCTGTCCGACGCCATGACGCAGGCGTGCGATTATTACCGCGGACAATTGCGCCACGCGCCGGAAGCCATCGCCTACCTCAAAAACCGGGGCTTGACGGGCGAAGTGGCCGCTCGCTTCGGCATGGGTTTCGCGCCCGGCGGTTGGGACAACCTGCGCTCCGTCTTCCCCGATTACGACGTGGTGGCGCTGGCCGAGGCTGGTCTCGTGATCGACAAGGTCGATGAAGAGGGCAACAACCGCAAGCGTTACGACCGTTTCCGCGAACGCATCATGTTTCCGATCCGCAATACCAAGGGCCAGGTCATCGCCTTTGGCGGCCGCGTGCTCGACCATGGCGAACCGAAATACCTGAACTCGCCGGAAACCCCCTTGTTTTCCAAGGGTTTCGAACTATATGGGCTGTTCGAAGCGCGCCAGGCCATCCGCGACGCCGGCTATGTGCTGGTGACGGAAGGCTATATGGACGTCGTTGCCTTGGCGCAGATGGGTTTCCCGCAAGCCGTGGCCACCCTGGGCACGGCGTGCACGCCCACCCACGTGCAAAAACTGCTGCGCCAGACGGATAACGTGATTTTCAGCTTCGACGGCGACAAGGCCGGCCGCCGCGCCGCGCGCCGCGCGCTGGAAGCGAGCCTGGCCCACGTGTCGGACAATAAAACCATCAAATTCTTGTTCCTGCCGTCGGAACACGATCCGGACAGCTACATCCGCGAATTCGGCGCCGAGGGCTTCGAGCAGCAAGTGCATGAAGCCATGCCGCTGTCGCAATTTTTGCTGAAAGAAGTGTCGGGCGAGCATGATCTGTCGGAGCCGGAAGGGCGCGCCCGCGTGCAGTTCGACGCCAAGCCGCTGCTGCAGCTGATGGCGCCGTCGTCCCTGCGCCTGCAGATCGTGCGGGGACTGGCGCAGCTGACGCAGTCCACGCCGGCCGAGATCGAAGCCCTGTTCGAGCTGGCGAAACCCGTTGCCGTGGCGCATCGCGCGCCGCCGAAATCGGGACGCCCCGTGCCTGTCGGTCTGGAATTGAAGATCATGCGCATGCTGGTGGCGCATCCGCCCCTGACGATGCGCATCGACGAAGCCGCCCTGGCCGCCTTCCAGCACCTGGGGCCGGATGCGGCGCATAGCCTGGGGCAACTGGTGGCCGTGGGCCAGGCGTTGGGCGAGCACGGTAGTTTTGCCGCGCTGGCACAGCAGTTGAAGGAGCTGGGCAGCGAGTATGACGAGATCATCGGCGAGATCGCGGCCGGTACGGAATCCGATTACGACAGCGAATTGTCGTGGTTGGTGAGCACCATCCGCGAGATCAAATTGAATGCCTTGAAGGCGGAATTGCAGCAATTGTTTGCGTCGGGTTTGCCATCCGAGAAAATTGGTGTACGCTACCGCGAAATCATGCAGGAGCAGGGGGCGCTGGAACGCGAGCGCGATGCCGAGTTGGTGAATCGCTAACCTTGCCTTGAGGGTATGGCGCGCACTGGAAAAACATTTTTCGCGTGCTATAATTAAATGCTAAGTATTGTGTGCTTTGGCAAGCTAGTTCTGTTTCGTAAATAGTATTTGTTTTCAGTAAGTTAGGCTCTTGATCGGCGCGGTGGATCGTGTCGGCAGCCAGGGCCAACTGGCGTTTTCGGCGTTGCGGGCAAGGCTCGCAGACGCTGGCAAGCCGCGCCAGGCTCTCGCTCCCAACGCGGTCGATGCAGGAATTTTTGCCGAGGCGGCTGGCAACAGCCGGTGGACAGGAATTGCTGCGCTTCCCGCGGATCGTGGCCGATGAGGTGTAAGTAACGTAACAGTGTCGAATTTGCGTAGTCGGCAGGTTCGAAGATGGTGGTTCCCGCAGGTAGACAGGGAACTGGCAGCAAACTTTATCCTAATCCACCGTAAAGCAAGTCGTTGTGTAATCGAAAGCGCCTGTGCCAATCAAGAAACCCGAATCCAAAGCGGCTGCAAAGCCCACTAAAGTTACCACGAAAGCCGAAAAGGCGCTCGACCGGCCAGAAGCGCGCGTTACCAGCGCGCCCGTGGTCAGCCAGACCACCGACGCTGCCACCCTGGCAGCCATCGATACGTCCGGTTATGTCTTGCCGTCGGTAAAAGTGCCAGGCCGCCGCGGCCGCAAGCCAAAAGAATTCCAGCCAGAAAATGATGAAGTCGCCGCCCTGAACGCCGTCGAGCGGGCCGAACTGAAGGCCGTCGACAAGGCCAAGGCCAAGGACCGCAAGGCGAAAGAGCGCGCGCTGCTGAAGGACGCTTTCTCGTCCGACACGGAAGCGAGCGAGGAAGAACTCGAGCGCCGGCGCCAGAAACTCAAGACATTGATCAAGTTCGGCAAGGAACGCGGTTTCCTCACGTATGCGGAAATCAACGATCACTTGCCCGAAAACATCGTCGACCCGGAAGCCATCGAAGGCATCATCGGTACCTTCAATGACATGGGCATCGCCGTCTACGAGCACGCGCCCGATGCGGAAACGTTGTTGCTGTCCGATAACGTTGCCGTCGTCACCAGCGATGACGAGGCGGAAGCTGCGGCCGAGGCCGCATTGTCGACCGTCGATTCCGACTTCGGCCGCACCACCGACCCCGTGCGCATGTATATGCGCGAAATGGGCTCGGTCGAGCTGCTGACGCGCGAAGGCGAGATCGAGATCGCCAAACGCATCGAAGATGGCTTGAAAGACATGATCCAGGCCATTTCCGCCTGTCCCGTGACGATCGCCGAAATCATCGCCGCCGCCGACCGCATCGCCAACGAAGAGATCAAGATCGACGAAATCGTCGACGGTCTCGTCGATGAAAACGAGCCGGTCGCCGCCGCCCCTGTCGTCGCCGCCCCCGTCGAGGAAGACGAGGAAGAAGGCGAAGCGGAAGAAGAGGAAGAAGAAGAGGAAGAAGAAGCGAGCGCGTCGGGCGCCGCCGGTTTCTCCGCGGAACAGCTGGAAACCCTGAAACGCACGGCGCTGGAAAAATTCGCCGTCATTTCGCAGCAGTTCGACAAGATGCGCCGCGCCTTCGAAAAAGAAGGCTACAACTCGAAACCGTACGCCAAGGCGCAGGAAGCCATTTCGCAAGAATTGCTGGGCATCCGCTTCACGGCCAAGGTGGTGGAAAAGCTGTGCGACACCCTGCGCGGCCAGGTCGATGAAGTGCGCCATATCGAAAAGCAAATCCTCGACGTGGCCGTGAACCGCTGCGGCATGCCGCGCGCCCACTTCATCAAGGTCTTCCCGGGCAATGAAACCAACCTGGACTGGGTCGATGGCGAAGTCAACGCAGGACATGCGTACAGCGCCATCCTGGGCCGCAACATTCCGACCGTCAAGGAACTGCAGCAGCGCCTGATCGACCTGCAAGCGCGCGTCGTCTTGCCGCTGCCGGACTTGCGCAACATCAACCGCCAGATGGCGGCCGGTGAAATGAAGGCGCGCAAGGCCAAGCGCGAAATGACGGAGGCCAACTTGCGCCTGGTCATTTCGATCGCCAAGAAATACACGAACCGCGGCCTGCAATTCCTCGATTTGATTCAGGAAGGCAATATCGGCCTGATGAAGGCCGTCGACAAGTTCGAGTACCGCCGCGGCTACAAGTTCTCCACGTATGCGACCTGGTGGATCCGCCAAGCCATCACGCGCTCGATCGCCGACCAGGCGCGCACGATCCGCATTCCCGTGCACATGATCGAGACGATCAACAAGATGAACCGGATTTCCCGCCAAATCCTGCAGGAAACGGGTGCGGAACCCGATCCGGCCACCCTGGCGATCAAGATGGAGATGCCCGAGGACAAGATCCGCAAGATCATGAAAATCGCCAAGGAACCGATCTCGATGGAAACGCCGATCGGCGACGACGACGATTCCCACCTGGGCGACTTCATCGAAGACAACAACACCCTGGCGCCCGCCGACGCAGCCCTGCACGCGTCCATGCGGGGCGTGGTCAAGGACGTGCTCGATTCCCTGACGCCGCGCGAAGCGAAAGTGCTGCGCATGCGTTTCGGCATCGAGATGTCCACCGACCACACGCTGGAAGAAGTGGGCAAGCAATTTGACGTGACGCGCGAGCGCATCCGCCAGATCGAAGCCAAGGCGCTGCGCAAGCTGCGCCACCCATCGCGCTCCGACAAGCTGAAAAGCTTCTTGGAAGGCAACTAGAAGCCAATAGGGCTTGACGTGCGCCCCTGATACCCCTATCCTCGCGTGTCCGTTTCCAAAACGGCCGCGCGAGGCGGGCATCAACAGCGCCGCCACGCCGCAGTCCCCTGGGCCTCTAGCTCATGCTTGGTTAGAGCAGCGGACTCATAATCCGTTGGTGCCGTGTTCGACTCACGGGAGGCCCACCAGAATTTGCAGCAATAGAACGAGCCCCGGCGGGTAACTGCTGGGGCTTTTTTTATGCGCGAAACATTCACCTCATGGTTTTGTGATTCGGGCATGCTAGCCGGCATTGCCACTAACTTCAGCTTTATAGCGATACGAAGCGCATAAGAGGCGTTGCGCACTTTGCCTGCCGTTCGATCTTGTGTTTGCAATTACGTATGCTACAGGCCATTATTGTTGTTCAACGTGGCTATGGTTGGGCTTTTGTTTGAATGGCGGACTTGACCCTGCCATCACGCAGATCAATCAAAGACTCGTAAGGCAATCGAGGTACCATTAAATTTTGATGCAATGCGTGTATTAACAATTCAACTTGGACTACATCCAGTACGATTTTTTACTATAAAGGTGCACCAGTTACACAAGTCACTACCGCAACTGGGTATAAAGCGCTAAAAAGGGTGGGAGTTGAAGATTTTCGATGGCATGATTTGAGGCATACTTGGGCCAGATGGTATGTGCAGAATGGAAGCCCATTGAACGTTTTGCAGGAATTAGGTGGATGGGAAAGCGCTCAAATGGTAAGGCGTTATGCTCATTTTTCTGCATCTAATTTAGCTTCATATGCTTATGGGTTACCAAATTTCTTAAGGTAGTTGTATTTATTTCTTTGAGGGGATTTGTGTGGTAAATAATTTTTGGGCGAAAGATGTTTTGGGGCGCAAGGAAAATGCAGCCTATTTGCAACAGTATTTAACACAAAGATACCTTGCACGAAGAAATGAGGACGGTTTCGTCCTTGCAATTAATGCTGAATGGGGGTTAGGTAAAACATTCATGTTGCGGTGCTGGCAGGAGGAATTAATTCACTCTGGCTATGCCGCTGTATATTTTGATGCCTGGAAGAATGATTTTACTCCGGAACCATTAGTTGCTTTCATATCTGAAATTGATGAAGGTTTTTCACCAGCTTTTAAAAATATTCCACGTGCAAAAAAAATCTTTAGAGAGGCAATTAAGAGTTTCAAACTGGCATTGAAACCAGCAATGAAGGCCGTTGCAATGGGAGTTGCCAAACATGGATTTGGATTGTCGGCTGATCATGTTAGTACTCTGATTGCGGACGCTACTGGGAATAGTCCAGTTGCTTCAAACAGAGAATTAATGCCAAGTATCGTTGATCTTGAGAAAAGTATGACATCTGCTGTTGATGCTGCTCTTAAGCAACATAAAAATACGAAACAAGCTGTTATTTCATTTAAAGAGAAGTTATCATCACTTGTTTCAGTTTTGAGCGAAAATGAGCAATTAGGTTTGCCGCTATTTATATTTGTTGATGAGCTTGATCGATGCCGTCCGGATTATGCAATTGAATTGCTTGAAGGGATAAAACATTTATTTGGTGTGCCTGGCGTTTACTTCATTGTCGCGACCAATATGCAGCAGCTTGGTGAATCAACTAAGGCTATATATGGTTCGGGTTTTGACGGTCATAGATATTTGAAACGATTTTTCGATATGGAGTACTATCTTCCTCTGCCGGATTCTAGGAAATATGCAGAATCGCTATTTTTAAATTCAACATTGCCACCAGCAAAAAATTTTGTCACATTTGAAGGAGATTTAACTTTTTCAAATTATGAGTTTTTGCCATTTATGTTCTCTGTGTACGCAGATCATTTTGGCTGTGGTCTGCGTGATCAATTTCAGGCGATGAAGATATTTGAGGCGGCGCTATACTCAGTGAAAGAACGAAAAATACATCTTCATTTCCTAATGTTTTTGACTCTGCTTTATCAGAGGTCTCCTACAGTGTATGAGGAGATATTTAGATCTCATGCAATAACTGATGTAGGTGGATATTCAGCAATTATTTCTAAATTGCCTAATGTTGGATTTCATATACCAAGAATTTCGGCCAGTGGGGAGCGTTATCAGGCGTTAGTTTCTCCTTTGGCTATTGCTAGAGTTTATCTTGAAACAATTTTTTTAAGCTCAAAGGAAGCGAATAGGAATACCGTGACTCATGACGAATTTCCTAAGGTTTTAATAGATTCCTTAAGACGGGATGCTTTTGGACAAGAGTATAAGAAACACTATGTAAGTGAGTATTTTAATATCATTCGTTCTGCTGGAGCTTTTTCGGAACGTATCAGTAGCTAATAAAGTAAAATTTTTGGTCGAATGATTTTTGTTGTTTGATTTGAAATCAGGTCGAGCATGTGTCTCATAATCCGTTGGTGCCGTGTTCGACTCACGGGAGTCCCACCAGAATTTAGCAGCAATAGATCAAGCCCCGGCGGGCAACTGCCGGGGCTTTTTTCGTGCTGTCGTACAATCGCGGCATTGCGATTTATCAAGGATGAAATGAGATGACGGCTGAAGTGAAGATGGACGATATCGTGGTCGGTGACGGCAAGGCGGCGGCGCGTGGTGCGCTGATCACGGCGCATTACCGGGGCTGGCTGGAAGATGGGACGGAGTTTGACTCGTCGCACAAGCGGGGCGAGCCTTTCCGCTGCGTGTTGAGCAATAACAAGGTGATCCAGGGCTGGATTCTGGGTTTGCACGGCATGCAGGTGGGCGGCAAGCGCAAGCTGTGGGTGCCGGCGGCGCTGGCGTATGGCGAGCGGCAGGTGGGCTTGATTCCGCCAAACTCCAATTTGGTCTTCGAGATCGAGTTGCTGGAAGTGCTGACGCGCGATTGATACGCGATGGTGTCATCAGGCCGATACGACGCCGGCTTTTTTCAGCAGCAGTTGCTCGACATCGGCGCGCAGCGCCTGCTGCGTGGGGAAATTGGCATAGCGCAAGGTCACATAGCTGGCCAGCCTGAGCATGGCGTCGCGCTCCCTGTCCTGGCGTTCGCGGCCGTTGTGGCTGCTGTCGTCGAGCTCGATCACGGCGATGACGTGCAGTTGCTGGCTGCACAGGACAAAATCGGCCACCTTGCGGTCGAAACGGTTTCTGTTCGCCCATCCCTTCGCCGTCACCAGCGCGGAAAACGCCACTTGCGCCAGCACCGTGCATTCCGGCAATGCCGTTTGCAGCAGGTGATACATCTGCTGCTCGCGCGCCGTCATGACGGGTTTTCTGTGCAGCCGCAGCGGCGCACGGGACTTCGCGTTTCCGCGCACGGCCAGCATGGCAAAGAGCAGGAGCAAGGCCGCGATGGCGAGCAGGACGGTGTAGGAAGGCATGGGCAGGCATCAGGATGGACGAGTACTGATGGTACGCGAACTGCAGCGTGTTTTCGTGCCGCTGTCGGCGTATTTCAGGTGCAGCCTTTGTTGAAGATCAAGCCTGTTTCAAGTTGATCTGCATCACGTCCAGCGCCGGCACGATGTCTTGCAGGCTGGCCACTTCATAGGTAGGGGTGGCGGCCGACGTATTGGCCATGCTGTCCGGGTTGAACCAGCAACTGTCGATGCCGTAGCGGTTGGCGCCCAGGATGTCGGCGTCCAGCCGGTCGCCGATGATGATGGTCGTGTCCTTGCTGCATGCGCGCGCCATGTTGGCCGCGTATTCGAAGAAACGCACATCCGGCTTGGCGTGGCCGCACGCTTCGGAGGTGGCGACGAAGGAAATGTAGTCGCCCAGGCCGGAGGCGGCGATGCGGCGGTTCTGGATGGACTCGACGCCGTTGGTGATGATGCCCACTTCGCCGATACGCGACAAGGTTTCGCACACTTGTTTGGCGCCATCGATGAGCACGACCGTGTCCGGCAGGGAATCCAGATACAGCCGGCTGGCCAGTTCCGGGTCGATGGCGATGCCGTTCAGTGCAAACGTCTTGCGGAAGCGCTCCACCTTCAGGAAATCCTTGCTCACGTCACCCGTTTCGAAACGTTTCCACAGGTCGACGTTGATCGCCTGGTATTGGGAAAACAAGCCGTCGATGCCGTCGCGCAAGCCCAGTTCGTGCATGGTGTGCAGGAACGAGCGTTTTTCGGACGCACGGAAATCGAGCAGGGTATCGTCCAGGTCAAACAGGAATAATTTGTATTTCATGGCATGTTGTTGAAAGCGTGGAAATCTATCTTGCATCGTAGCACGTAGCGCTGAGTTCGGTTGGTCGTGCCCTGCGCGGGCGATCCGCTACAATCGCTGCCACACCTGTTACCCTCATTCCATACCCGCACATGACCCAGCTCTCCGTCAACGTCAATAAAATCGCCTTGCTGCGCAATTCGCGCGGCCGCAACTTCCCGGACCTGCTCGCATTTTCCGCGCGCTTTCTCGACCTGGGCGCCGCCGGCATCACCTTGCATCCGCGCCCTGACCAGCGCCATGCGCGCTACGACGATGTTGCCCCGTTGCAGCGCCTGTGCGCGGAGCGGGGGCGCGAGCTGAATGTGGAGGGGTATCCGACGGCGGAATTTCTGGAAATAGTGAAAAGCGCGCGCCCGGCGCAATGCACCCTGGTGCCGGACATGCCGGGGCAATTGACGTCCGATCACGGCTGGGACATCGAACAGCACGCAGCGCTGCTGCGGCCCGTCATTGCGGAATTGAATGACCTGGGCATCCGCGTCAGCCTGTTTGTCGATGCCGACTACCCGGCGCTGGAATGGGCGCGCGAAGTGGGCGCGGCGCGGGTCGAGCTGTACACGGAGCGGTTTGCCGAAAGCCATGGCAGCGAGCACGGCGATAGCGTATTCGATACGTATCTGCAGGCGGCGCGGCGGGCGCAGGCGCTGGGACTGGGCGTGAATGCCGGGCATGACCTGGATCTGCACAACCTGGCGCGTTTCCTGAACATTCCCGGCATCCTGGAAGTGTCGATCGGCCATGCGCTGGTGGTCGAGTGCATCGAGCAGGGCATGGACAAGGTGCTGGGCCGCTACCTTGAGATATGTCAATCCTAGGAGTCTTGGACGACGACGCTGGCCGGCCGCTGCAACCTGACGCGGACTGGCCGTTCTTCGATGCCGATTTCTCCAACCCCGCACAGATGCGGGCGCAAGTGCAAGCGCTGACGCCCCACGCCGCGGCGCAGTTGTGGGCGCGCCATGTGTCGGCCCAGCCCGATGAAACGCACCCGATGCAGTTGCGCGATGGACACCGCCTGCAGCCAACGGTATCGGGGCCGGACTGGCTGGCCGAGTTTGATGCCGTTTCCAGCGAGCACCCGGCGCAATCGGGACGCGTGGCCGCCTTTCTCGCTTCCCACTTTCACGCTGCCGGGGCGGCCCCCGTCCTGTTCATGGCCAGCCGGGAGCGCGCCTATGCGCTGACACCCGCCGCGCTTGCCGCATGCTGGCCTTGCTTGCTGGCCATTTCCGATGAAAGTCCCTTGCTGTACCAGCCAGTGACCGGCAAGTTCGTCTGGTGCCGGCCGCATGGGGCGCTGGCGGGTGGCGAGGACAAGCTGCAGTCCGTTTAACCGGAACGATAGACTCATGCGTCCATTCGGTAGCGGTATCGACTGCGCTGAATGCCAGGCGCGTTGTCTAATTGCACTGAAACCTGACCATTTTCGTTCGCTGTGCAATGGCTGCGACGCACTGTTTGACGCCTGGCAATGCCATGCGCAGGTAGCGTTCGGTACCCGCATACAGGCAGTCCACCTGAAACAGATACTCGGGTGCATCAAAATTGATGTCCCAGCGTTGATGCAAGGTGCCGTTGCGTGTCCATTCCCTGTCCGGGGCCAGGATAGGCAAGGCGTCGCCCGCTGCTGGCGGCTGATTCGCCGGATAGGACAGCACGCGTACGCCACCGAGTTTGCTGGCCGGCAGGTTCCAGCTTGAGGGAGGCGCTTGCGGGCAAGAAAGGGGGGCTGCGGCAGCTGGCCGCATCGCCGCGGCAGCGATGGTCAATGCCAACAGTGCGAGCGGCTTCATTCCACTACCGAATAGAGTTCGGGACGATTCGATGCCCCGGCCGCCGAACGCCCAAAGTAGATCACGCGGGCGCCGGGCTTGTGGTGACGCCACTGGTCGAAAATTTCTATGCCGCCAGGCACCTGGTGGATGAACAGCGCCGCATGATTGCCCTGCCGCAGATTCTGATAGCGGCCATTGACGAAGGTGGCAATCAGCGTGCCTTTCGCGATGCCGCCGTGTTCCAGCAGGTCCGGCACTTTGTCACCTTCGCGCCAAAGCGAAGAGGCACGGGCGCCGGTGAGGCGCCTTGCCAGCGTGACACACTCGCCATTTCCCACGATTTCTTTTTGCTTCGCATAGTCGGCGCGCGCAATGTAGGGCATATCGCTGCTCTCTGTGGTTGACGATAGAGAGAGCGTATGCAAAGCGCGGGCAAGCAGCTTGATGTGTGCCAGAGCAATACAGAACATTGACACGTGTCATGGCCCTGCCTGGCGCACGGGCATGCTTACATATCCACCCACCAGTTGAGCAAGGTTTCATCATCGTCGTCATCAAGGTTGACGTAGATATTGGCGAAGTACCATTCCACGCCCGTCGCTTCGCGGAAGGCGTCAAAGGGACCGTTGACGTTGTAGATGCCGTGGTGTCCCGGCACGCTGAAGGTGAGGTTGCCCTTGTACTGGCCATCCAGGGTGCCGCCCAGCTGGCTTTGCACGTCGCGTTCGAGCTGGTCCACTGCCTCTTGCGACACGTCGTCGGCGTCGTAGATATGGATGCAGAAGTTGCCGCCGCGCTTCAGTACTTCGGCGGGGGCGAGCGGGTCGGCGATGTTGACGATGTCGCCGCGTGCCAGGTTCAGGGTCAGGCCGGGCGAGGCCAGCAGTTCGTAGACGTGCTCGTCGATCTGGCGCGCCGGCAGGGTTTCATACACGGGACCGCTGGTGTTTTCGCCTGCCAGTACGCGGATGTGCGGCAAGCCTTCGCAATTGATGTCTTCCATTTATTCTTTCATAGTGCCGGCGGCACGCACTTTGGGCTGCGCCAGGGTGGGTTTATGGCAATATTGTACCGGGTACGTATCTGCAGGCAGGGCACGCAACGGTGCAAACGAGGAGACGCGATGGAGAATGTGGTGCAAACAGGCGGCTGCCTATGTGGCGCGGTACGCTTTGAAGTGACAGGCGAGGGCAGCAATCCGCACAGCTGTTCCTGCCGCAATTGCCAGCAGCATACGGGCGCGCCGACGGTGGCGTGGGTGGAGTTTGCGCGCGATCAAGTGCGCTGGACGGGTTCGGCCGGTGCACCGGCAACATACCGTTCTTCCGAGTATTCCAGCCGGGCTTTTTGCGCCGCGTGCGGCAGTTCCATCGGCGCCATCGACGATGCGCCGACGGTGGCCTTGCTGGTGGGCATTTTTGACGATCCTGCCCGGGCGGCCTTTGCGCCCGACTATCACTCGTTTGACGATGTCAGGCCGGGCTGGTGGCACTTCGATCCGGCCGCCGCCGTACCCGGGCCGGGCGGCGCAGGCAAATAGCCCCCGGCGCGTCAGACTGGCGGCGTGGCCAGGAAGGCGGGCAGGGTTTCCGCCGAGCGCGTGTAGGCGTGGATGGCCGGGTAATCGCTGGGTTTGACGATATCGGACGTTTCCAGCTGGGCGAAACTCCAGCCGACGGCGATAGTCACGCCCGCCTGGTCGATACTGCCCGTCTCGCCAGGCAGGGGCAGGTGCGCGCATTCCTGTTCCAGCGCGTTCCAGGCGGCATGTAGTTGCATGCTGACCCGTTCCAGCCACGGCGCGTGTTGCTTGTCGAGCGGACGCAGCTTGCGTTCGTAGACGATCTGCACGGCTTTTTCATAGGCGGCCAGGGCCAGGCCCGTCAGGCGCAGCGCGCGCACGCTGTCGGCGAGGGCGGGGGCGGCGGTGTCCGGACGCAGCAGCGACAGATATTGCAGGATCAAGGTGGAATCCATCAGCACTTGCCCGTCGTCCAGGACCAGGGTCGGCACCTTGATGACGGGGTTGATCTCGCGCACGGCATCCATGTTGCGGAACACGGATAGCGGCAAGTGCTCGTAGGAAATTCCCTGCAGTTGCAAACAGATGGCGACCCTGCGCACATAGGGCGAGTCGAGCATGCCGATCAATTTCATGGCCAGTCTCCGGAGTAGTCAGGAGTATCTACGATACCCGCTTGCCTGCCCGCTGGCCAGCGTCCTGCTTAATTGTGTGCGCTGATGCCGCTGCGGAATTGTTCGAAACCGGCGCGGGCTGCCTTGTAGCAATTGCCGGCGGCCGCTTCCAGGCCTTCGCGGTCGAGCACTTCGACCGTGCCGCGGCGGTACTGGATCAAGCCTTCGTCCTGCAGCTTGCGGGCCGTGACGGTGACGCTTTCGCGGCGCACGCCCAGCATGTTGGCCATGGTGTCTTGCGTCACCTTCAGCTCGTTCGACAGCGAACGGTCGAGGCGGTCGAGCAGCCAGCGGCACAGCTTTTGCTCGATGCTGCAATGACGGCCGCCCACCACGTTCTGTGCCATTTGCGCAAACATCGCGCTGGTATAGCGCATCAGCAATTGCGCCAGCGCGCCGCCTTCATTGAACACTTCACGCAGGAAGGCCGTTTTCAGGCGGTAACCGTAGCCGGCCGTTTGCACGATGGCCGTGCAGGTGGCGCGCTCGGCTTCGTACAGCACCACGCCGGCCACGCCTTCGCGGCCGATGACGGCGATCTCGGTGGTGGCGCCGTCTTCCATCACATACAGCAGGGAAACGATGGCGTTGGTGGGGAAGTACGTGTATTCAATCTTGCCGCCACAGTCGAACAGGTGCTTGCCGGCAGGCAGGGCGACCAATTCCAGTTGGCAAAACAGGCGCTCCAGATCGGCGCGCGACAAGGCGCGCAGCAATTCGTTCTGTTGCGCGCCCGTGATGCTGATCATGGGCGTGGCGGGAGCGGCTTGCCAGTTGTGCTGGACGGCTGCATGGGTATTCGTTGCTGGTGTCAGGTTGCTATAAGCTTTGTACATGGTAGGGCCTCGTCTTCTGATTTTGTTGGATGGCGCTGCTTTTCTGGCTTGCTAGCGTTGTGCTGAATCTTGTATCCACTATAGAACCGGGGGCTGCGGACGGGCATCGGATGAGCCGACGCGCTTATGTAGGCTAGGAACATTGCCTCGTGTCATCCGACTCCTACGCCTGTTCCTGTATTTTTCCCTGTGGAAACAGCCGCACTTGGGCAAAAATATGCCGCGTTATCCGCGAACTTTGGCCGCATGCCGCGATCAAACCACTCTGCGTCTGGTGCGACGGTGATAAAATGTTGCACTGCGGAAATTTGGTTTGTGCCGGTATGAGTTGCTGCACTTGCTCTCCACCACTGCTCCCTTTCCCGTAGCCTGCCCTCACTGCGCGCGCCGTGCCTTTGCCCGCGCGCGGCTGTCTTGTCCCGCGGTCTTGTCCCGTTTACCCGTTTATGAAGGAAAGCAACGCATGAAATGGTTTTTTGATTTGAAAATTGCCACCAAGCTGATCTTGTCGTTTGGCGCCGTGCTGTTGTTGACGGCCGCGCTGGGCGTATCGGCGATCTTTTCCATGGCGCGCATCAATACCGCGTCGACGGATCTGTCTGATAATTGGATGCCCAGCGTGCTGGCGGCCATGTCCATGCGCAGCGACGTCAGCGATTTCCGCCGCTGGGAACTGGCGCACATGCTGGCCGCACAGGATGCCGACATGGCGCAGAATGAAACGCGCATGACGGAAACGCAGGCCAAGCTGAAGGTGGACGGCGACAAGTACCGCAGCCTGATTTCGGAACCGGGCGAGAAGGAAGTGTTCGAGCGCTTCCTGGCGCTCAACGATGAATTCATGCGCCTGCACGCAACCATGCTGAGCCTGTCGCGCGAGATGAAAAAGGAAGAGGCGCGCGCCCTGGCTGTGGGGCCGTCTGCCCAGGTCATGACGGACATGATGACGGTCCTCGATAAACTGGTGTCGATCAATACGGATGGCGGCGTGCGCTCGAGTGCCAGCGCCGACGCAACCTATGCGGCCTCGCGCGCCAGCCTGATCGGCTTGGTGGTGGGCATCGTCGTCATCGGCATGCTGCTGGCGCTGTGGGTGGCGCGCAGCGTGGCGCGTCCGCTGATCGCGGCTGTCGGTGTGGCGCGCCAGGTGGCGGCCGGCGATTTGACGGCGCATATCGTTGTGCAATCGCAAGACGAAACGGGGCAATTGATGCAGGCCCTGAAAGACATGAATGCCAGCCTGCAGACGCTGGTGGGCCAGGTACGCAGCGGCACCGATACCATCGCCACGGCGTCGAGCCAGATTGCCGCCGGCAACCAGGATTTGTCGTCGCGTACGGAAGAGCAGGCCAGTTCGCTGGAAGAAACAGCCTCGTCGATGGAAGAGCTGACGTCGACCGTGAAGCAGAATGCGGACAATGCGCGCCAGGCCAACACCATGGCGCTGACCTCGTCGAGCATCGCCATTGAGGGCGGCAAGGTGGTCGGCGAAGTGGTGGGCACGATGGCGTCGATCAATGCTTCATCGCGCAAGATCGTCGACATCATCGCCGTCATCGACGGCATTGCTTTCCAAACCAATATCCTGGCCCTGAATGCGGCCGTCGAGGCGGCGCGCGCGGGCGAACAGGGGCGTGGCTTTGCCGTCGTCGCCACGGAAGTGCGCAACCTGGCGCAACGCTCGGCCGCCGCGGCCAAGGATATCAAGGTCCTGATCGGCGATTCGGTCGAGAAAGTCGAGGCGGGATCGAAACTGGTGGACCAGGCGGGCCGCACGATGGATGACATCGTTGCCAGCATCACCCGCGTGACGGACATCATGAGCGAGATCACGGCCGCCAGCAGCGAACAGAGCGCCGGTATCGAGCAGGTGAACCAGGCCATTGCCCAGATGGATCAGGTGACGCAGCAAAATGCGGCCCTGGTGGAAGAGGCGGCGGCAGCGGCCGAATCGATGCAGGAGCAGGCCGCCAGCCTGAGCGCCGTGGTCAGCATCTTCAAGCTCGACGCGGCCAGCACCTTTGCAACCGGGCCGCGCGCGCCCGCCGCCGTCAAGGCGCCGGCAGCCGTGGCGCCGGCAGCGGCGCCGCGTCAACTGGCCAGCACGGCGCGACGTGCTGCGCCAGTGGATGAGTGGGAAAGCTTTTAATTAAGTAATAAATTAAGCGCGCTTGCGCGCTTTCCTGACGCCCTGGGTGGCGGGGGCTGCCGCGGCTTGCTGGCGCTGTTGCCACGCCCTCAGGGCCTCTTCGTAGGCGGCCAGGTCTTCCTGGTACATTTCCAGAATGCAAAAGGTGCAGCCGCTGTGGCAGCACTCGTCATTGCCAGGTTTGCTGGGCGCTTGCGGTGGCGGATCGTGGGGCAGAGGCGGGGTGGGCATGGTGAGGGCAGGGGGCGGCGGAAGAGGCATCGGAGCTGGCATCGAAGTTGGCATCATACGGCATCCCGGCGGGCCTTTGCTGGAACGCTTTTTGCTCAAAAATCACGGTTTCCGTGTACAGTTGCGGTGAATTAGGGTATCGTTTACAGCACTGATATTGTATCTTCTGCGCGCGATGTTCCGCCGGCGCGATCTCCGCCGCCATCGCAGCACATCTCTTCGACGCTCCCGCATACGCCCTACAGCATGTCCCGGAGCACGGAGGTGCCGCAAGAACAATGATCCATGGCTTGCAAGACGGAGCTGCCTGTGCCCCGAAATGTTGTTTATTGAGAAAGCATGGCTTCCGCAGTGCGGAGGCACACCAGAAAATTTATGTCTGAAACCGAATCGACTCCTACGCCCAGCCCGGCGATTGCCCCTGAAGCGGCGCCCGCCGCCGCTACGCCTGCACCAGCACCTGCCGCATCCGCTGCTCCCAGCCTGACTTTTGCCGACTTTGGCCTCGCGCCTGAAATCCAGCGCGCACTGACCGACCAGGGTTACACCCATCCGACACCGATCCAGGAACAAGCGATCCCCGTGGTGCTGCAAGGCCGCGATGTGATGGGTGCCGCGCAAACGGGTACCGGCAAGACGGCCGGTTTTTCCTTGCCGATCATCCAGTTGCTGATGGCGCATGCCAGCAGCAGCATGTCGCCGGCGCGCCACCCGGTGCGTGCGCTGATCCTGACGCCGACGCGTGAACTGGCGGTGCAGGTGGCCGAAAACGTCAAGGCCTACGCCAAGCATACGCCGCTGCGTTCGACCGTCGTCTTCGGCGGCATGGACATGAAGCCGCAAACCGTCATCCTGCGTGGTGGCGTGGAAATCGTCATCGCCACGCCGGGCCGCTTGCTCGACCATATCGAGCAAAAGAACATCAGTCTGAGCCAGGTGCAGATGCTGGTCATGGATGAAGCCGACCGCATGCTGGACATGGGTTTCTTGCCGGACTTGCAACGCATCATCAACTTGCTGCCGAAGCAACGCCAGAACCTGATGTTCTCGGCCACGTTCTCGCCAGAAATCAAGAAGCTGGCTGCCACGTTCCTCAACGATCCGCTGACGATCGAAGTGGCGCGCAGCAACCAGACGGCCGACAAGGTCACGCAGGTGGTGTACAAGGTGACGGAAGGCGATAAGCATGCCCTGGTCGCCCATCTGCTGCGCCAGCGCGACTTGAAGCAGGTCATCGTCTTTTCGAATACCAAGATCGGCGCCTCGCGCCTGGCCCGCGTGCTGGAACAGGAAGGCATGAGCGCCACGGCGATTCATGGCGACAAGAGCCAGCAGGAACGCATGGCGGCGCTGGAAGCGTTCAAGAAGGGCGAGATCGACGTGCTGGTGGCCACCGACGTGGCGGCGCGCGGCCTGGATATTTCCGACTTGCCTTGCGTCATCAACTTCGACTTGCCGTACAACGCGGAAGACTATGTGCACCGTATCGGCCGTACGGGCCGCGCCGGCGCTTCGGGCGACGCCATTTCGATCTACTCGGATAAGGACGAGCGCTTGCTGGCCGATATCGAGAAACTCATCAAGCAAAGCATCAAGCGCGGCGAATTGACGGGCTTCAATCCGGCTCCTGCCCGCAGCAGCGACAGCGAGCGCCGTCCGCCGCGCCGCAGCGAAGGCGGCGAGGCGCGTCCTGCGCGCGCACCCGAGAGCCGCCATGCGGGCGAGAGTCGCGACAGCCGCTCCGCCGAACGCGGTGCGCGTCCTGCCTTTGGTCCCGGCGCCCGCCGCGAAAAGGCCGATCCCTGGTTCCTGAAGCCATATGAACCCGCCAAGGCAGCAGCCCCGGCTGCCGCCAGCATGGCGCCTGCCGCGGCCAAGCCGAAGCAGAAGGTGGCCGCGTTGCTGGGTGGCTTGTTGAAGAGCTGACTGTCGCGACTGGCTGCTACCCATGGTCGTTCGGGTAGCAACAGTGCCTGAATTGATGAATGAAACCCAAAAAGTTCAATGCGCACTTTTTGGGTTTTTTTATGATGAAGAGGCGGAGACGCTACCGCCGGCCTTGAGATGGTCGTGGCCGCCGGATATTGACGGCTGTCGAACCAGTTGGTGGCGCCGGCGTGCGCGTTGTACTATCGCAATCAGCCTTGCAGCTGTTGACGGTTATTCTGCCACCAACGACGCCCCAGCACGAACAAGATGGAGATGCTCAAGCCTGCCAGCAGGCTGCCTAGCAGGGCAACTGAGGTACGGGTTGTCCGATTCTTGGGCAAGCTGGGGCCAGCAATAAAGCGTGTTTTTTCCAGATAGAGACTAATGGCGGAACTATTATCGACACTGATCTTGTTATAGACTTCCTTGATCGTTTCGTCTTCCATATCCTTGCCGCTAAAGACGGTTTTCTTGATTGGTTCCAGTCCTCGCAGAATAGCTTCGCCAGATTTTGTGCTCTCGGCCAATGCTTTCGCGCGATCATAATACTCTGCGAGTATCATATACTGCTTTTGTTCCCGCTTTGCCTTGTAGATGGCTTCATTCGCTTCAGTAATCTCGACTTCGCTGGTCATCAGCTGGCTGAGCGGCGACAGGTAGCGCGCCGTATCTTCGGTGATTGATACAAGCTGGCGGGAAGCCTGGCTGGCAGCGTCCGGATAGCGCGTCACGATTTGCTTGAGCCTGACGCCTTTGCGCTGATACGAGTCGATTTTTTCCTTGTTTTCAATGATTTTATTATCCAGCTTGGTAATGGCAGCGGAAATTTCGGAATTTTTAAAGCGCAAAATATCCGTATAAATCATGTAGACAATGGTGTCGACTGTATATCGGCCAAGCAAGCTCACTGCTTGTTGCGCGCTTTCCGGTGTCTTGGCCGCGTAGTTGATGGAAACGGCGATGACATTGTTGTCGGCATCCTTGGTGCTGCTCATCAATTCTTTGGCATCAAGCTTGGTGAACGGAAAGATCGGTTCGATCACCTTGGCAATCCCCCCGCGCGCGGCAAATGTCTGGCTCAACGCGATGACAGTAGGGTCATTCTCTATATTGTTTTGCCTGACAAATTCATTAAAGCGTTCGCTGGTGTTTAATGGCGATGAAAAGCGCTTGTAGTCAGCCAAAGCGATACCGGGCGCCTGTTCTTTGACTTCCTTTCCATCTTTCTCTATTTTTTTCTCGGGAATGGCGCCGCCGAACTGTAAAAAACCTTCACTTTGGTATTTTCCAAGGAATAAGGCACTGGACGTGCCGAGTATCGCCACCAAGGCGGTTCCCGTCAGAATAACGCCACGCGACTGCCATAAGATAGTGAGGAAATTTGTCAAATTGAAGTCATCATCTTCAACGTAAACTTCCGATTCATTCAATTCGTCATGCTTTTCCATAAGTTCTCTTTTTTAATTTTCCAGCTCGCCATTTTCAAGATAAAAGTGGCAAGGATGTTTCAAAGGGCTAGTCTGCCATGTCGCTCAGTCCTGACTGAGGATGCCGGGCGAATATGATTTCGCGGTATGCATTACCTGAGGGGCATGAGTTCTCTACGGTTATTCTTGAGGAACAATTTGATTGCTATTGAGTGAAAAAAATGTGCCAAGGACAATAATCGATGTTGGTTCTTATATTGCGAGCTTCATTTTTCGGAGAGCAGATTTTTTCACAAAATATTATAGGGGAATAATGGGAGACGTGAAAATAGGCATTTGTTACAATTTGTTAGCTTTCTTGTCTCGTTACCCATATATTCCCCGCCCCATTGTTATTTGAGGCAGGCTTCAGTCGGTCGCCCGGATCATGTCAAAAAATTACTATCCTTGAGCGGTGGCGACTTATCTTCCGCGGTAGCCTGTCGACGCCGCTGCTCCGACCAGATCAGGTCTTCGATACCACATTGCGGTACATATTCGTGAACTGCCCGCAGCAGCAGATTGCGTAGTGCCTCGAAATTGAAGTCATTGCATGCAAGATCCATTTCCTCCAAGATCTTTTTCAAATCTTGCCAAGGCACTTCCGATTCCTCTGCCCGCATGATGAGGGGATGCTCGGTGCCTTCCACATTGCCCCCAATCAATAGCTCTTCATAGAGCTTTTCTCCGGGGCGCAGACCTACATGCTGTATTTCAATACCGTCCGGTGCCGACTTGCTCTTCACTTCCAGGCCACTCAAATGGATCATGCGTTCAGCCAGATCCATGATCTTCACGGGCTCGCCCATGTCAAGAACGAACACATCGCCGCCCGTGCCCATGGCGCCGGCTTGCAGCACAAGTTGGGCGGCCTCAGGAATGGTCATGAAATAGCGTGTGATTTCCGGATGTGTCAGGGTGATCGGACCACCGGCCTCGATCTGTCGGCGGAACAGGGGAACGACCGAACCAGACGAGCCCAGGACATTGCCAAAACGAACCATGCAAAAGCGCGTGTGGCTCTGTTCGCGTGTAAATGCCTGCAAAATCAGTTCCGCGAGGCGCTTGGTCGTGCCCATCACATTGGTCGGCCGTACCGCCTTGTCCGTGGAAATCAGGACAAAATATTTGACATGGGCTGCCATTGCCGCCTTGGCAATGCTGAGCGTGCCGAAGACATTGTTGCGTACCCCCTCTACGGGGTTATGCTCCACCAACGGCACGTGTTTGTAGGCTGCCGCATGATACAGCGTCTCCACCGAGAAGGATTGCAAGATGCGCTGACATTTTTCGGTATCGAGCACGCTGCCGAGGAAGGGCAGGATGTCGACGCCCAGCTCATATCCTTCATTGATGCCTTTTAACTCCTGCTTGATGGAATACAGGGCAAATTCGGACATGTCCAGCAAGACGAGGCGGGCAGGTTTCAATCGGATGATCTGGCGACACAGTTCGGAACCGATTGAGCCGCCAGCGCCCGTGACCATGACGGATTTGCCGATAATGCAACTGGATATCAGCGACAGATCGGGCGATACCTGGTCACGGCCCAGCAAATCTTCAATTTCGATGTCGCGGACATCTTGCACGCGTAACTCGCCACTGACCAGGCTTTCCACCGGCGGGGTAACCTTGATCTTGACTTTCAGGTGTTCAAGGCTATTGAGGATTTTTTTCTGTTCGCCTTTGTTCAAGGCAGGCATGGCCAGCAGTATCTCGTTTACCCCATATTTCTCGATCACGTCGGCCAGCGCATTGGACGGATGGACTTTAATGCCAGAAATAGTTGCATCGCGCAATTCTTTCATATCGTCGATGAACGCCACTGGCATGTACTCGCGGCCTGCGCGCAAGGCGCTGGCCAGTTGCACGCCCGCTTTGCCCGCGCCATAGATGGCGACGCGCGTATAGCGACGTCCCATCTGGTGCAGTAGCACGCCCCGTGCGAGAAAGCGGCTGGCCACCACGTAGGTCAAGGCACTTACCCAATAAATGCCGAATACGCCGCGCGAGACTCCGGCCATATGCGTCAATAGCCCCGCCAGTGCCAGTAAAACAGCGACCGACAGCGTGACACCGAAGACGACCACATACACGATTTTCTGATCGATGAAGCGGATGACGGCGCGGTACAGACCAATTTTGATAAAGATGGGGATGGCGACGATGGGGGCCGCAACGATGATCCAGAAATAGCTGAGGAACAAGTTCAGGTTAACGACATCGTAGCGCAAAATAATCGCCAGACAAAAGGTCAATGGCAAGAATATCAAATCAGCAGTAACAGCAATGAGCTGTTTCTTGAATCGTGATAAATCAATAATTAGTTTCATTTTGACGAATAATTACTTTAGAAAGGATAAGGGCAGCGTTGGCTTTGCTGCAAACCGTTGGAATATCGCAAAAACAATACTGTTTCCAATGTAAAACTCATCAATGCGTGACGCCATCGCGGCGTACTACCTTGAGCGCCGTCAGGAGGATAATTTTCAAGTCGAAGAAGAACGATTGCTGCTGCATGTAGACCAGATCGAGTTTGACCTTTTCCGGAATCGGCAATTCATCGCGGCCATTGATCTGCGCCCAGCCGGTCAGGCCTGGCAGTATGCGGTCGACGCCGTATTCCGTCCGCAGCGCGATCAAATCCTGCTGGTTGAACAGGGCGGGACGGGGGCCGACAAAGCTCATGTCGCCGCGCAGGATGCTCCACAATTGCGGTAACTCGTCAAGGCTGGACTTGCGCAGGAAGGAGCCTATCGGCGTGAGGAACTGCCCGGGATTCGTGAGCAAGTGCGTTGCCACGGCCGGTGTGTCTATACGCATCGTACGGAACTTTGGCATGCGGAAAATCTTGTTGCGCACCCCGACCCGGTCCGACCAGTAAATGGCAGGCCCTGGGGAGGTGAGCTTGACAAGTATGGCGACGATGAGAATCGGGATGGCAAAGGCCAGCAGCACTACGGAAGAAAGGGCGAAATCAAATAATCTTTTCATTGGAGTATTTTTATTGTTTTGAAGTAAAAGAAGTCACCGTCTTGTTGATGGCGTCCCGCATTGCATGGGGGGGCTGCCAGTTCAGCATGCGTTTGGTCTCGCTAATATCTACTTGCAATGAGTCAAGCAAGCGGTTCGCATCCATCGATTTTCCTGCCAGGCGCGCCAACGCCACAAGCAGGCAGGGAGGAACGGGTATCAGCCAAATATGTTTTTTCATGCCGCTTGCCAACATGCGCAGTAACTGTGCAATGCTGACATCGTGGTCATCTGACACAAGGAATATTTTCCCCGGTGCCTGTGCATGCCATGTACTGAGCGCAATCAAATCAACAAAATTATCCAGTGCAACCATACTGCGGACATTGTGTACGGCGCCGAGTGGCAATGGTACACCGCGCTGTACCAAACGCATCAATCGTTCAAAATTTGCGCGTACGCCAGGCCCGTAGATCAGCGGTGGACGCAGTATAACGATTTCCATGCCCGTTTCGCGACCAATGGCCAGCAGGGCCTGTTCGGCTTCGTGTTTGGACGTGCCGTAGGGGTCTTGTGGATTCGCTGCATCACTGGCCTGGAACGGGCGACCAGGAAGCGTTTGCTCGCCATTCACCTTTAACGAACTGATGAAGATGAATCTGCGGATGCCGGCATCCGCTGCCTGGCGGGCCAGATTGATGCTGCCTTGCACGTTGATACGACGAAATTCGTCCGCAGGAGACGCTGCCGTGTCGCGCATGACGTGGACCCTGGCCGCAAGATGAACGACCACCTCCACACCATCGAGCGCCGCGCGCCAATCCTGTGTTTCAAGCGCATCGTCGCACTGGAAGAACGTCATGTTTGGCGCCGCGCATGGGATGTGGCTACGGGCTGCGCACACCACGCGCGTCCCGGCCTGGACGCCAAGATGCTGTGTCAGCGCCCGGCCGACAAAGCCAGAGGCGCCCGTCACGAGAAAACTGCGGGGGTTAAAAGATGTCTGCATAGCCGCTCGAAATTCTGTTCCATGTATACAATTGATCCGCCAATTGTTTCATCTGATGTCCCAAGAGCGTCAACTTGGCCTCGGTCAGGCTGTTCAGCAGTTCAGTTAATTCTGCAGACGTGTCAAAAAAATAAGCCTGCTGGTTGGTGGTTTCGCGGTTGAAGATGCAGCCATAGGCAAGCACCGGCAAGCCCAGGCTCATCGCTTCGACCAGCGAAGGATTGGTTCCGCCAGCGCTGTGGCCGTGGACATACACTTGGCAGGCAGCGCGTAGCTGATTCAGGATAGTGTGATCGTAGATGGGGTCGAGCAAATGCAAATGGGCAATTCCGGCATATTTTTGCCGTAATTGCTTGCCATATTCGCTATTGTCCCAGTTGCCCACGATGACAAGATCCATCGTGGGTGCGCTGGCGAATGCCTCGATGATCATGTCGATATTGTTTTCAGGCTCGATGCGGCATACTTTAAATGCGTACTTCACGCGATCGAGCTCATATTTTGCCAATATGGCATCATCCCGCTGTGGACGTACAGCATGGTCGCCACCATAGGCGATCAGTGCGCTATCGCGTCCATATTGCGTTTTGACATAGTCCTGGATCGCTTTGTTGTCCGTCACGACCTGGTCGGCATAGCGTACGGCGGCCGATTCCGATAGTTTCAGGAACCATTTGGCAAAGCCGCTCCATTTGGCCCGGCGCCACTCGAGGCCATCAATATTGATGACAAATTTTTTGCGCGATATGAGCTTCAGCACAGGCATGAAGACGCAGCCGGAAACGCCCAAGACCACGATCGTATCGGCATAACGGATGGCTTTCAACATCGACCACAGGTCATAGATGATGCTTTGCATGCCGTTGGCATCGAGGTTGATGTAGACCAGTTTGGCGCCATTATAGGTTGCCAGCTTCTCCGGGTATTTTTCCGCACAGCAATACACGGTGAAATCGAAGGAAGTGGACAAGTGCGCCGTCAGGTGGTCGACAAGTGTTTCCCATCCTCCATATTTGGCTGGTAATCCGACGGAACCTACGATAGCGATTTTTTTCATATTAATGTGAACCTGTTTTTTTTGTTGCAAGAAAACTTGAGAAATAACCTAACACGATGTAACAAAATACGGATTCATTGCTGAAGATGCCGCAGATGACCATGTTGGACAGCAACAGTCCCGCGATGCTGCCGAGTATCATCATCCTGCCATGGGGGGCCGTGCAGTGTTTGGCACGCCTGAACATTTTCAGCAAAAAAATGAAATAACACAGCAGGCCAGCCAGGCCGCTCTTGACGAGAATGTACAGATAGCCATTGTGCATCCATGGAATTTCCGAATATTCGGCACCGCCCAATGGAACTGGAAAATCGAGATGCACTAATGCACCGAATCCGCCGCCAAAAATCTCGTTAAGGATGGGATAGTTCTTGAATTCGCGAAATGACGCAAAAATTTCGTAGGCGCGATAGCTGGTACCGATGTCCTCCTGAGTCCATTCTTCATTAAAATGCAGTTCTGAGATTGCCTTGTGCAGTGTTTCACCGATCAAATCATACAGGCCAAAGGCGCCTGCAACGGCAGCGGCAAGAATGAAAAGGGCCAAGGCGCGCCACATTATTTTGGCGTCGATGATTTTTCTGCCGGAGAGAAGAAAAAAAGCCGCCAAGATGAGAACATAGGTGCGCGAAAACTGAGCGAGAAAAACGGCATGTACCGCAATAAACCAGGGGTTGTGCAATACTTGTTTCCAGGACTTTCGTTTTTCATACAGCATGACAATGCAGTAGACCAGCAGGAAGCTGCCGGGGCTGACAAAATCACGTATTTGCAGCACCCCGATAAAACCCATTTCAAACCAGAAGAAACACAGCAGCAGCAAAAATATGACGCAGTATATTTTCGAATAACCAAAAATCAGCTGGCGGATATTCCCACCTTGCTTGAAAAATCTTTTCCCTGCCATGAAGTAAATGTACGGAATCAGAAAGAATAGAATATCCCGAACCGTATCGGCCAGCTGGTTTTTCCATGCAAAGAGCAGGCCAATGATGCATGGTAGCAACAAGTAGAGTTCCAGCTTCTCACCGCGATAGCGCCATACTTTTTTTACCGGTAGCGCGATATACAGCGCCGTCAAAAACAGGCTGCCCAGTTTGAGATAGTTGGAACTGAAAAAGAGAGCAAGTACAGATAGCAGGAGGCCCCAGAACAGTAGTTGCGAGGGTGCACCGATCTGACGTGGCGTGTGGATTATTTTACCGATTAACAAACTATTTCCCGTGATATTGGATGGAGCACGTCTTTACAGTGAAGGCAAGTGTATTGGTCGCATCATCTCAGCATCCCCACGAGCCCCCTGAGCGCCTGGGAAAACTTCTCTTGTGAAAAGTTCTCGGCCCTGGCGCGTGCCGCTTTCGACATGGCATGGCACAGGGCGGTATCGTCTGCAAGGGCCAGCGTTCTTTGTTTTAACAGTGCAAAGTCACGTGAGTCGACCAGAAATCCTTCCTGCAAGTCGTTGACCAGCTCTGCCGGCCCGCCCAATGGTGGTACAAGCACGGGTAGGCCAAAAGCCATGCCTTCCAGCACCGTGAGTCCGAAGGTTTCAATCCAGCTATCCACGCGCGAGAGGTTGAGCAGCATGCCAGCGCGCTGATAAAACATGGCGGGATTGTCGGTGCGAGGATATACGCGCAGATTGGGCGTTATCGGCATATGGGCAAAATATTGCGTGATGGCCGCCTGGTCGTCGTTGACCACCAATTCAAATTGCACGTCTTTGCGGTCGGCCAGCGCGGCGGCCAGCGCCACCATTTCCGGCACACCCTTGTAATCGCGCAGCGATGCCAGCATCAGTATCGTAAAGATGCCATCGTGACGCGGTTGATAGCTGGCTTGCGCCGCGACAGCCGTGAAGTCCGCGTCGAGCGTATTGTAGATTTGCACGGCCGGCACGTCGGCGATAGGCAAGGCTTCCGCGTGCGACTTCGACACATAAATATTGTAGGCCGAACACATGCGCGCGATCGTGCAGAGCAACAGACGCAAGGGCTTGGGTTCTATGGATATTTCATGGACATGATAGATGACCTTGCGCCCGGTGAGCTTGCCATATAGCGCTCCACCGAAAGGCAGCAGGGTATTCACATAAATCACAGCATCCTTGGCGATGTTGCGTTGGCAGAGCAAGGAGAACAGCAGAAATATCTGGCTGAGTAGCAGATTGCAGAGAGTAATGATACGCAACCGCGAACGGTGGTACCAATATCGGCTGAGGGGAATGCCGCACGTTTCCAGGACGCCACGGCCCTGGGAGCCAACAAAGAGCATCGCGCGAGCGGGATCGTCAACCAATGCCCGGATGGTGCCTCGCAGTACCCGCGGACTGCCGGATGCGTCATTGAGCAAATGGCAGAACACCAGGTCGATTTTTACGGACTCCGCTGAGGAGACGGGAGGTATGTGCGTCATGCGATAAGTGATTTTAATTTACGTGCCGGAATGCCGCCATATACGGCGTTGCCTTCATACTTCCCCGCAGTGACGACCGCACCGGCGGCAATCACGGTATTGTCGCCAATCTCGGCACCGTCCAGGATGGTGGCCTTGGCGCCGATCCAGCAGTTGTTCCCTACGCGTATGCCTTGCTGAGTGACGCCTTGCAGACGGATGGGGACGCCGCTGTCCTCAAAATTGTGATTTTCAGAATGCATGCTGACAAAATTACCCAGTATGGTGTCATCACCGATGCTGATGCCGCCCGCACAGCCCAGGAAGCTGAAGGAACCAATTCCTACATTATTTCCTGCAGAAAACCCCTTGCCCAGGGTTGCCAGCGATCCTGTGCATTCAATGGATGCACCACGTCCCAGGGAAAAATTATTCCCCAGATGAATTCCATCGCGCGACAGGGCATCCACATAGCATTCGGATGCAAACTTGATGAAGCGGCCGGTACGGATTTTCGAGGTACACAAAATCGCTGTCTTCCTGCCGACAAAAATGCGCGCGTTCAGGCGTCGAAACACGAGAATGCCGCGCAAGAGGTCAATGACCTTGCCAGCGAAAAAACGCAGCAGATAGGCCTTGGGAACGTCCGGATCGATGGCGAATTTCTCTTTTCTTGCGCGTGACGCCAGCGTTGAAAAAAAATCACTCATGCGTCACCTTTTCATAAATGTCGCGCACCTGACGTATTGTCACATCCCAGTGCAGTTCCGCCTGGCGCTGCAGGACATTGGTTTTCATGTGGTCGAGCGCTGCATGATTGTTCAGACAAAATGCCATGTGGTCCGCCATCTGCTCAATGATGCCCTCTACAGTGTTGAGCGTTACCTTGAAGCCAGTTTCTGCTGTTATCAGGTCACGTGCGCCAAACTGGTCGAGCGCGATACTGGGCAAACCCATTTCAAACGCTTCCAGCAATACGGTGGGATTGCTGTCCATCATAGACGGCATGACGTGGACATCGGCTTCACGCATGATGTCGAGCACCTGCTCGCGCGGCACCTGTCCATGCCACATGATTCGCTCATCGAGTTTCAGCGCCGTGGATTGGGCCTGCAGCACTGCTTTGCACGGTCCGTCACCGATGACGTGCAAGCGCCAGTCCTGTCGTCCGGACAAGTGCGCCAGGGCGCTCAGCACGAGGTTCAGGGCCTTGAGTTCGTCGATGCGGCCAGCCCAGACAAATTGCACCTCTGCTCCTGTCGGCTTGATCGTCTCCCGTAGATTCAAGAGCGAGTTTTCACGAATGATCTGGCAATCCACATGCAGAAAATGCTGGAGATTATCGCGATCAGCCGAGGTGGCCGAAAAAATTGCCTTTGCTGCCATTGCCGCATTTTTGACGCGTGCCGAGTATTGCAGGAAGTAGCTATTTGTCCAGTTTCTTAACTTGTGCCGAAGAAAGTTTCCTTTACCTAATATAGGGAAAAATATATCGTTCAAGTTCGAACTTCCACCGACCGGCCCCCAGACAAAGGGGAGATCGAGTTTCCACAGAAAACCCGGATGCCGAAATCCTATCGTGTTCAGTTGGTGCACGAGGCTGTAATTTTCATTTGCCTGCATTTTTCTTGCGGTGGCTAGTACCTGGCGTTGCCACAACATGTAAGAAAATGAAAAGAACAGGGGGGTGATCGAACGATTCATCCAGTCGAACAAACGCACTAATCGGTTCGGCTCGACATACACATAGTTGACGCCATCGTCTGGATTGTTTTGGCGATATTGAAGCATCGCCTCATGATTTCCCATGCAGACACCGGACGTTCCGTACAGCACGGTAATGTCGTAAAACGCGCTCAGCTTGGAAACGAAATTCCATCCTACGCCAAATTCGGAGCCTGAATACGGTGAGATAGCGTAAGCGGCAATGAGTATCTTCTTCTTCGGTGTATTTATTTTTGTCATAAAAATATTATTGAATCATGTTGTTGAATTCGAATTCAAATTCAATTATTTTTTCCGAGAAAAGAGAAAGCACAGGCGCAATACAAGTCTGCTTAGGTGAAAAAATGGCGTGGCTGGCAGTTTGCTCAAGCCATGTTCCCGGCGCAGACGGGGGAGATCAAGGTCTATATTCCAGAAGTTTTTATATTGTTTTATCGTGACCAATGCATAGAACTGAGCATACTGACGTAGCAGCGATGGTGGTACATCGACGTGTTTTTCCAGCGCCCTACGCAATTGTATGTTTTTTGCAATAAACCCTTCGCCGGTGGCGGGATTGGCGGTTTCGTTTTCGTGAATGCGATAATACGCCAGGGTCTTGTTCAGTCTGCTTGCACCGAAATTCAGGAAATACATCGTGAAAAATACATAGTCTGAACTGGGAAAGGCAGACGCCTTGTAGCCACCAATTTGCATGGCGTGACTACGTTTGAAAATCAGGCCAAGGGCGCTCGATGGCGCATCCATATAGACGTGGGAAATCGGGATGCGGCTCAACTGCGGCAAAAACCATGTATTCTTGATATTTTTCAGACCTTGTTTGATTCTGTTTTTGAGCTGCTGGTTAAGACTGCCACGGGCATCCATAAAAATGGAGCGGCAGTATAGCAGGCTGATCGAAGGATCTTTTTTCAGCACCGAGAACATTTCAGCGACAAAATCCGGATGCAGTAAATCATCGTCATTCAAAATGGAAATCCATTCACTGCGCGCCAGTTCAATACAGCGGTTCCAATTGCCGAACATGCCCAGATTTTCGCTGTTGCGGAACAGGCGCAGGCGATCATCTGCAAATTGACGAATCAGTTCGTCAATTTGTTCGCTCATCGAATGGTCGTTATCCACGACGACGATTTCGAAGTCAATATCGCTTGCCTGGGCCAGTACCGAGCGAATCGCCTGCGCCAGCATGTCCGGGCGGCGATAGGTCGGGATCATGATGGACAGTGTCGGCATGAGGCGCTTGCCACCATCAATGATGAGTGACGAAGGACGATCTGCACAAATGGCAAACTGGTCTTCAATATCGAGAATGTTCAAACGTTACACTTTCATTTGATGGGGCGAGGAGGCGGCAGGCGACGCTTTATTGCGATACAGTTCGAGCCAGACCATGTATGGCCATTTCCAATTGTTATAGACGAGTTGTACCGTAAATTGACTTGCTATGAGCCACGTCAGGCCCATCCCTCCCAAACGCAGGCCTAGCCATGAGAGCGTGACAATAGCCAGCCCGGAAACGAGCGCTGGTTTGACAAATGGCACACGGTTACCTGTGACAATGACGCTGGCTGCCAGCGAGTGGTTCAATTCCAGCAGGACCATGATCCCGACCCAAATCAGCAGTGGCAATGCCAGCAGCCCGGTTTGACCGCCGATCCATTTGATCATGGTCGGGCCAAAACACACCAGGATGATCGCGCCACAGAGAAAGATCCCGAGTGCACAACCGATGCCGAGCTGTATGGTGTGACGCAGGCGCCCTGGTTCGTTCGCGACACGGTATTGCGCAAGTTTGGGTTGCTGGATATTGAACAGAACCATCGACATGTTTTGCAAGACGGAATAGACCTGCAGCGTCAGTGCATAAGCGGCGGTGGTGGCCAGGCCGAGGTAAGCGGACGACAGCAGCGTATTGGCCCTTAGTATCAGGAAGGCGCCGATGACCCCCAGGCCCATGCGCCATGCGTTATGCCAGAGAATACCGAAAATATCCCGCGTGGAGATGCTGGAATGCGGCGCCTGACGCAGGGCTGCCTGGAAAGACTGGTCGTGAAAATAATACCAGCTGAGCCAGCGTCCAATGAGTGCCGAAGCAAGGTATCCCAGCGCCACTGCCAGTAAGGTCAGTCCGCATTGCAAGAGTATCGCTGTCACAATCACGAAACCGAGATTGGACAGGGCACTCGATTTATAGAAGGCGGCATACAGGCCGCGTCCTTGCAGTAATGGCGTATAGTATTTGTAATACAGATTGATAACCGTAGCGACAACAAACACACCCCAGGCCAGCAATACCTCTTGCGTGGCGATCTGCCCTTGCGATACATGCACGATGTACCAGCTACCCAGGGTGGCCAGCAACAGGAAGGCGCAGCCGGCCAATACCATGAAGATGCGCCGTGCCGCATGAATGATGGCATTGAACAGGCTATAGTCGACTGGGGATGGTGTGCTCAGCACTTCGAAACCATCCTTGAGCAGGCGTTTCGCGCCGCCCAGGACATAACTGACATTGCGCGCCAGCGTGGGCGTGAATCCGAGGTCGAGCATCGTCACCAGCGCCGATATCGTCATGAAGACGTACCAGATGCCCAGCTCGGCACTGCTCAGTTTTCTCAGCAATAGTGGCAGAACCAGCAAAGCTGCTCCATACTGCAAAAACTGAGACAGATAGCCCCAGAGCATGTCTTTTTTCATTTACCTGGTCCGGCAAGCAAGCCGTCGATGAGCGTGTCGGCTTCCATGCGCGCGATCCCCTGTTGCAACGTAATTTGCGGTTGCCAGCCTGGCAGGCGAGGTTGGCGCGTACTTGGTTGCATGGTTTCACGTGGACGGTAGGGAAGGCCGCCCCATTCGATCTGCAGGTCTTTGCCTACGACGGCGCCATAGACCCGCACCAGATCTTTCAAGGTCAGACGAGCGGGGTTGCTGACGGCATAGCATTCCGCTGCGCCAATTGAAGGGAGGCGCTGCATGGCCAGGAGGTAGGCATCGAGTACGTCATCGATGTACACGAGGTCGAGCAGTTGCTCTCCCGGCGACATGCGCAGGTTGACGCCGCTGCGGGCTGTCTTGCGCAACAAGCTGAACAGTTTTGCGCGAGTATCGCCGGGGCCGTAAGTGTCGAACAGCTTCAGTGTGATGGCTTGAAAACCGTGCGCGGATACATAGTAGGCCAGCAAGTCCTCGAATGCTTGCTTGGTGGCCGCATACAGGTTAACAGGATTGTATGCCGCGTCCTCGAAGTGCTGCCAGGACGTGCCGGTATTAATCAGGCGACGCAAGCCCAACTGTTGCATAGCCTCAAGCAACTGTGTCGGCATGCCGAGATTTGACTCGATCAGGCGGTTCACATCTTCCGGCTTGTGCTGTGCCAGGAACAAGGAGGCAACGTGGCACACGACGTCTGGCCGAGTTTGCTCCAATGCCGCATATAAGGTGGAATAGCTGCCATCATGGATATGCACGCTAATCTTTGGCAAGGCATCCTGCAATACGCTGAGATCGGAATGCTGGCGTACCAGGATGGCAACCTCGTGATTATCGGCGAGCAGACGTTTGACCAGCTGACTGCCTATAAAACCGGTAGCGCCAGTAAGAAATACTTTCACGGAATATATCCTACTAAAACGGAGAAATGAAATCGGCAAAGGCGCCGTGCTGCTCATCGCGCGCCGACATGATCGGTGCTGTCACTTGCCAATCGAACCCGAAGCTGTCCCAGCGTATGCCGCAGTCGGCAGACGGCGTGTGCACCGTGCTGGTCTTGTACAGCATCAACGCTTCCTCTGTCAGCGCAACAAAACCATGAGCTACTCCCTTGGGAATAAAGACCATCAGCCCATTTTCTCCAGACAGGTCGACGGATGCCACTTTGCCGTAGCCGGGTCCTTTTCGCAGGTCTAACAGTACATCGCGGACGGCGCCGCGGGTACAGTAAACCAGCTTGTCGTGATCGTGCGGCGGCAGCTGAAAGTGCATGCCGCGAATGACGTCCTTGCGTGAAATAGAATAGAACTCCTCCTGGATATCCAGATTGGCGCCTAAACTTTTACAGATGCCTTCATGATAGGTTTTAACAAAAGTGCCTCGCGCATCTTCAAAGTGGCTAGGCTCAAGCAAAAAACAGGCGGGAAGGAGTTCTTTCAGTAGTTTCATAATATGATTTAGAAATTCACGCCAAAGAATTCTTCGATCTTGCTGATCGAGAAGTCCATCATTTCGCGGGTCAGGCCCGGGAAGACGCCGATCCACAGCGTGTCGTGCATGATGCGGTCGGTATTCGTCAGCTCGCCCGAGACACGGTAGTTACGCCCGATCATGTACGGCTGGCGCGTCAGGTTGCCGGCAAACAGCAGACGCGTACCGATCTTGTGCTGGTCCAGGAAGGTCAGCAGGCTGACACGGTCCACGTTCGCTTCCGGACGCAGGGTGATCGGGAAACCGAACCACGAGGGATCCGAGTTCGGCGTCGCTTCCGGCAGGATCAGGAACTCCGCACAGCTCTGCAGGCCATTTTTCATGTAGTTGAAATTGTCCTTGCGCGCCTGCACGAAACCGGCCGCGCGGTCCATCTGCGCCAAGCCGCAGGCGGCCTGCATGTCGGTAATCTTCAGGTTGTAGCCCAGGTGGCTGTAGGTGTACTTGTGGTCATAGCCGTCCGGCAGCGTGCCCAGCTTGCAGCAGAAGCGCTGGCCGCAGGTGTTGTCCTTGCCTGGCGCGCAATAGCAGTCGCGGCCCCAGTCGCGGAACGATTCGGCAATCGCTTTCAGTTCCGGATTGTTGGTGAACACCGCGCCGCCTTCACCCATGGTAATGTGGTGCGCAGGGTAGAAACTCATGGTGCCGATATCGCCGAAGGTGCCGCACATCTGGCCGTTGTACGTGGCGCCCAGGGCGTCGCAGCAATCTTCCACCAGCCACAGATTGTACTTTTTGCACAGCGCGACGATGACTTCCAGGTTGAACGGATTGCCCAGGGTATGGGCCAGCATGATGGCCTTGGTTTTGTCCGTGATGGCCGCTTCGATTTTGCTGGCGTCAATATTGTAGGTGCCCAGTTCCACGTCGACGAAGACGGGTACCGCACCATATTGCAAAATCGGATTGACGGTGGTCGGGAAACCGGCCGCCACGCCGATGACTTCGTCACCGGGCTGGATGGCGCGCGCGCCGAGTTTCGGCGACGTCAGCGCCGAGAAGGCCACCAGGTTGGCCGACGAGCCGGAGTTCACCGTGATCAGGAATTCGACGCCGATGAACTTGGCCAGACGCTGTTCGAATTCGTCATTGAAACGCCCCGTGGTCAGCCAGGCGTCGAGCGAGGCTTCGACCATCAGGCCCATCTCGGGGGCGCCGACGACTTTGCCGGCCGGTGGAATCACCGTCACGCCCGGCTCGAAGGGTTTCGGCACGCTGGCCAGTGCGCCGTATTGCGCCACCAGGGCAGCGATCTGCTCGCGGATTTGTTGTTGGGTCAGTTGTTCGCTCATGATACAGCCTTCAATTTATTAGGTAATTAATCAGGTATTTTGATAGGTGGCGATTTGCGCCAGCGTCATTGCCCGCATGTCCGCGCCCTGGTCGCAGGCCTTATGCCATTCGACGATCTTGGCGATGGTCTGGCCGATGTCCCAGCGCGGATGCCAGCCCAGCTGGCCGCGTGCCTTGGAACAATCGAGCTTCAGGTAGGTCGCCTCATGCGGATGGTCCTGGCCATCGAGCGACCAGGAGGCGCCCGCGCCCCATTCTTGCGTCATGCGCTCGATGATCCATTCGACGGGCTTGGCGTCGGTATCGTGCGGACCGAAGTTCCAGCCTTCGGCATGCACGGGGCCTGCCGTATACAGCTTTTCCGCCAGGGTCAGATAGCCGCTGAGCGGCTCGAGCACATGCTGCCACGGGCGGATCGCATGGGGATTGCGGATCATTACCGGCTCGCCGGCGCCGATCGCGCGCAGCATATCCGGGATCAGGCGATCCAGCGCCCAGTCGCCGCCGCCGATGACGTTGCCGGCGCGGCCGCTGCCCAGAGCCACGCCGTGTTCGGCGTATTTGTCGGCATGGAAGAAGGAACTGCGGTAGCCGGCTGTCACCAGTTCGGCGCAGCCCTTGCTGTTGCTGTAGGGATCGTAGCCGCCCATGGCCTCGTTTTCGCGGTAGCCCCACGGCCATTCGCGGTTTTCATAGCACTTGTCGCTGGTGACGTTCACCACCGCACGCACGCCAGGCGTGGCGCGCACGGCTTCGAGCACATGCACCACGCCCATGACGTTGGTGGAATACGTTTCCACCGGATTGGCGTACGAGTAGCGCACCAGCGGCTGGGCGGCCATGTGAATGACGATGTCCGGGCGCGCAGCGGCCATGGCGCGCTTGACTGCGTCGCCATCGCGCACGTCGCCGATGATCGACTGCATGCCACTGGCCACGTCGGCGACCTCAAACAGGCTGGGGGTGGTCGGTGCCGCCAGCGCATAGCCGGTCACGTCGGCGCCAAGCTGCTGCAGCCACAGGCTCAGCCAGCCACCCTTGAAGCCGGTATGGCCGGTGAGGAAAACACGTTTTCCTTGCCAGAATGCGGGATTCATCAAGCCGCCTTCCAGGGGGCCTTGCCCGATTGCCACAGTTCTTCCAGATGCACCTTGTCGCGCAGGGTATCCATCGGTTGCCAGAAGCCATGATGGAAGAAGGCATGCATTTCGCCTTCCCGCGCCAGGCGCTCCATCGGCGCCTTTTCCCACACGGTGCTGTCTTCGGCGATATAGTCGATGACTTGCGGCGACAGCACGAAATAGCCGCCGTTGATCCAGGCGCCATCGCCTTGCGGTTTTTCCTGGAAACTGTTGATCTTGTTGCCATCCAGATTCAACGCGCCAAAGCGGCCGGGCGGCTGGGTCGCGGTCAGGGTGGCGAGCTTGCCGTGCGCCTTGTGGAAGGCGATCGATTCAGTAATGTTGACATCGCTCACGCCATCGCCGTAGGTGAAACAGAATGCCTCTTCGCCTTCCAGGTAGGGCTGGACACGCTTCAGACGCCCGCCGGTCATGGTCTCGTCGCCCGTGTCGACCAGTGTCACTTTCCACGGCTCGGCATTGCGCGCATGCACTTCCATCTGATTATTCTGCATATCGAACGTCACGTCCGACGTGTGCAGGAAATAATTCGCGAAATATTCCTTGATGACATAGCCCTTGTAACCGCAGCAAATCACAAAGTCGTTGATGCCATGGCTTGAATAGCTTTTCATGATATGCCACAAAATTGGCTTGCCGCCAATTTCAATCATGGGCTTGGGTTTGGTGTGGGTCTCTTCGGAGATCCGGGTGCCGAGGCCACCCGCAAGAATGACTGCTTTCATTTTTATTATTCCTATTGAACGAATTAAATTTGCCTGCCTCATTGGTTTGCGGGCTGGCGCCCGTACAACTGATCGGCCAGCGCAGTGCCTGGTGGCAAAGTATAAGTTCGGTGTACAGGTCAGGCCACACGCTACCATGTCTGCTCTTGTCCCTGCTTTTCCGCATCGCTCAAGTTGATACCTTGATGCTTGCCACTAACTCGCCGGCCCATGGCCTGATCGCGTAGCGTTGTTTTTTGGTATGGTAATTTTCGCAACGCCGGGCGTCATGAATAGAAAACCGGCTGGAAAAATAGCTCGGTAGACTGGATACCTGTTGCGCTAATTTTCCGAGCAAGCTTTCCGAGCAAGCGTGCTTATCACATCAGTTGCTGGTTCATCGTTCCGTGCAAGCCGAGTCAGCATGAAGTGAAATTATAAAATAATAAACTTCGGCTCTCCTGTTACCAAAATCATCTAAAATTTCCCATGCGACAAAAAACAATTAGCTCTTGATTATAATTCAGAACACATGGAATTGCCATGTATGCATCGCTTCAACGGACACCGTCCGGTTACAGGTGGATCGGAAAGAATGTGAAATAAAGCACGCAATAATGCCTGATATTAAAAATATCCAAACGGCAATTATTATTGTGGAGACGAACAGTGTTTATTAAAGCTCCAAGCAAATCCAATGTTGTTACATTTGCTTGCGTTTGGCGCGAGAGTCGGACGTGTATGTGGTGGAATATGTAATGATGTTAAAAGATTCTCTATCTAAACATTGCATGGCAACCATTTCAGGGTGCTGACTGCAATGTCTTGGAGCGTCAGGTTAGGCGTGCTGCGTCATGTGTGGCCACCAAGCCACACATTTCTTCACCATGATTTTGGGCTGACGTTATTGAGCGATTTTCTTGCCGTAGCAATGCGGGCATGACACTTCATACACATATTCCGGCGCCAGCTGCTGGCGCGGCGTGACGACGGCGCGGCAGACGAAACATTGCACGGTTTCCGTTGGTTCCAGTTTCGGGTTCAGCGCCGTGCGGTAATCGAAGACGAAGCAGTCGCCCGTGTAGTGCTCGCCGCCCACTTCCTCGAAATACTTCAGGATGCCGCCGTCGAGCTGGTACACGCTGTCATAGCCGATTTCCTTCATGTGGATGGCGGCCTTTTCGCAGCGGATGCCGCCCGTGCAGAAGGTGACGACGGTCTTGCCTTCCAGCTCATCCTTGTGGGCGGCAGCCACGGCCGGGAATTCCGTGAACTTGTCGATGCGGTAATCAAGCGTGTTGTTGAACGTACCCACGTCCACTTCAAAGGCGTTGCGCGTTTCCATCATGACCACGGGTTTGCCCGCATCGTCGACGCCGGCGTCGAGCCAGCGCTTGAGCGTATGCGCGTCGACGGACGGGGCGCGGCCCAGTTCCGGCTTGATCAGCGGCATGCGCATGGTGATGATTTCTTTTTTCAGCTTGACCAGCATGCGCTTGTGCGATTGTTCGTTCGATAAGCTTTCCTTCCATTCCAGATCGGCCAGACGCGCGTCGCTGCGGACCCAGGCGAGGAAGGCATCGATATGCTCGCGCGTGCCCGACAGGAACATGTTGATGCCTTCCGGCGTCAGCAGGATCGTTCCCTTCAGTTCCAGCGCCAGGCATTGCTCCTGATACAAGGGACGCATGGCTTCCGTATCGTCGAGCGTAATGAATTTATACGCGGCGATATTGACAAACGTGGTGGCGGACGGGCTGACGGCGGCGGAAACGGCGGGTGTTGCTGGGGTGATGGCTTGCATGATGGCGATCGGCTTAGACTGAACAGCCGATATTATAAGCCCGACAGGCCTGGCGGGATACCCGGCCAGCCACGTTTTGCCGTGCCGGCGGGCTGTGCACGGCAGGAATTTCTTGCCCGCAACCGGGGGCCGCACCGCCGGTCCGGGGCCGCGACGCGGTAGAATAGACCCTATTGAATTTTGCACGAAACGGTACACAGGATGGAAATGGTAATGCAAGAGGCCGGCGCTCCGGCAGGTTCACAGCAAGCGATGCAGCCCGGCCCTGCCTTCGTCCATTTGCGCGTGCACTCGGAGTACTCGATCGTCGATGGCCTGGTGCGCATCGACGACGTGGTCAAGGCGGCGGCGAAGGACAAGCAGGTGGCGCTGGCCGTCACCGACCTGTCGAACCTGTTTGGCATGGTCAAGTTCTACAAGGAAGCGCGCGGCAAGGGCATCAAGCCCATCGTCGGCGTCGACGTGTGGATCACGAATGACGACAACCGCGAAAAGCCGTCGCGGCTGCTGTTGCTGGCGAAGAACCGCATGGGCTATCTGCAACTGTGCGAATTGCTGTCGACGGCCTGGCTGACGAACCAGTACAAGGGCCGTGCCGAGCTGCGCATCGAATGGCTGCAGGCGCTGGCGACGAATACCTATGAGCTGTATCCGGGCGAAAGCGCGGCCAATGGCTTGATCGTCCTGTCGGGCGCGCACTTCGGCGATGTTGGCACGGCCATCGAGAATGGCAACCTGGCCCTGGCCGAGCGCAATGCGCAGCGCTGGGCCGAGATTTTTCCCGGCCATTTCTATGTTGAAATTCAGCGCGGCGGCCAGGCCAACCAGGAAGCGCAGGTACGCCATGCGGTGGCGCTGGCAGCCAAGCTGGGCTTGCCCGTGGTGGCCACGCATCCCGTGCAATTTATTTCTCCAGAGGAATTTATTGCCCACGAAGCCCGCACCTGTATCGCCGAAGGCGAAATGCTGGCCAATGCCAAGCGCGTGAAACGGTTTAACGACAGCCAGCGCTTCCTGTCGCAGGCCGACATGGCGGAGCTGTTCGCCGACTTGCCGGCCGCGCTGGCCAATTCCGTGGAAATCGCCAAGCGCTGCAATTTGACCTTGACCCTGGGCAAGCCGCAATTGCCGAATTTCCCCACGCCCGAAGGCATGACGATCGACCAGTTCCTCGTCGCCGAATCGCAGGCGGGCCTGGAAAAACGGTTGCTGCAGCTGTATCCGGATCCGGAAAAGCGCGAAAAGGAGCGTCCGCGCTACGAGTCGCGCCTGAAATTCGAGACGGACACGATCTGCAACATGAAGTTCCCCGGCTACTTCCTGATCGTGGCCGAGTTTATCCAGTGGGCCAAGGAAAACGGCGTGCCCGTCGGCCCGGGCCGCGGTTCGGGCGCGGGTTCGCTGGTGGCGTATTCGCTGCTGATTACCGATCTTGATCCATTGCAATACAACCTGCTGTTCGAGCGCTTCCTGAATCCCGAACGCGTCTCGATGCCCGACTTCGATATTGACTTTTGTCAAGAAGGGCGCGACAGAGTCATCCAGCACGTCAAGGATTTGTATGGCAAGGAGGCTGTCTCGCAGATCGCCACCTTCGGTACCATGGCGGCCAAGGGCGCGATCCGCGACGTGGGCCGCGTGATGGATTTCGGCTATAACTTCTGCGACGGCATTTCCAAGCTGATCCCGTTCAAGCCCGGCAAACCCGTGTCGATCGCCGACGCCATCGAGGAAGAACCGCTGCTCAAGGAACGCTTGGAAAACGAGGAAGAGGTCAAGCAGTTGCTGGACCTGGCGCAGCAGGTCGAAGGCATCACGCGCAATATCGGCATGCACGCGGGGGGCGTGCTGATCGCTCCCGGCAAGCTGACGGATTTCTGCCCGCTGTACACGCAGGGCGGCGATTCGGGCGTCGTGTCGCAGTACGACAAGGACGACGTGGAAGCCGTCGGCCTCGTGAAGTTCGACTTTTTGGGCTTGACCACGCTGACGATTCTCGACCGCGCCGTGCGTTACATCAAGCAGCTTGATCCGGCGCAAGCCAATTTCGATCTGGCCACCTTGCCGCTGAACGACAAGCCATCGTATGACTTGCTGACCAAGGCCAAGACCGTGGCCGTGTTCCAGCTGGAGTCGCGCGGCATGCAGGGCATGCTGAAAGATGCGCGTCCCGACCGCTTCGAGGACATTATCGCGCTCGTGGCGCTGTATCGTCCGGGCCCGATGGACCTGATTCCCGATTTCTGCAAGCGCAAGCACGGCGAACGCTTCGATTATCCCGATCCGCGCACGGAATCGATTCTGTCCGAAACCTACGGCATCATGGTGTATCAGGAGCAGGTGATGCAGATGGCGCAGATCGTCGGCGGCTATTCGCTGGGCGGCGCCGACATGCTGCGCCGCGCCATGGGTAAAAAGAAAGCCGAAGAGATGGCCGAGCACCGCGAGATCTTCCGCGCCGGTGCGGCGAAAGATGGCTTGACGGCGGAAAAGGCCGACGAGATCTTCGACTTGATGGAAAAGTTCGCCGGCTACGGTTTCAACAAATCGCACGCCGCCGCCTATGCCTTGCTGTCGTATCACACGGCTTACCTGAAAGCGCACCACACGGCCGCCTTCATGGCCGCCAACTTGTCGCTGGCCATGGACGACACGGACAAGATCAAGATCCTGGTGGAAGACTCGCTGGAAATCTGCAAGCTGACCTTGTTGCCGCCGGATATCAACGAATCCGATTACCGCTTCATGCCGAGCGGCGCGGCGCCATCCGTGAGCGGCAAGAAAGTCACGCAGATCCGCTATGGCCTGGGCGCCGTGAAGGGGTCCGGCCAGAACGCCATCGAAGCCATCATCGCCGCGCGTGAGGCGGGCGGGCCATTCACCAGCCTGTTCGATTTCTGCAAGCGAGTTGATAAAAAGCAAATCAACCGCCGCACCATCGAATCCCTGATTCGCAGCGGCGCCTTCGATTGCCTGAAGGTCGACCGCGCCATCCTGCTCGCGTCCGTGGCGTTCGCCATGGAGTGCGCCGACCAGGCGGCCAAGGCGGCGAACCAGGTGAGCCTGTTCGGCGGCGACGACAGCGACATGGTGGCGCCGCCCGAGTACGTCAAGGTGCCCGTGTGGACAGACAAACAACGCCTGACGGAAGAAAAGATCGCGCTGGGCTTCTACCTGTCCGGCCACCTGTTCGACTCGTATGCGCCCGAGGCACGCCGTTTTGCCCGCACGAAACTGTCGGAACTGTCGCCGTCGCGCGAACCGCGCATGATGGCGGGCGTCATCACGGGTTTGCGCACGCAGATGACGCAGCGCGGCAAGATCCTCATCGTTACGCTCGACGACAAGAGCGGTACGGTGGAAGTGACGGTGTACGGCGAATTGTTCGATTCCAACCGGAAAATCTTCAAGGAAGATGAATTCCTCGCCGTCGTGGGCAAGGTGTCGGAAGACCGCTTTTCGGGCGGCTTGCGCATCACGGCCGAGAGCGCCTTCGACATCATCTCTGCGCGCGTGCAGTATGGCCGCCAGCTGGGCTTGACTCTGCCCACGACGCTGGACATGAAGCGCATCAGCGACGTGATCATGCCGCACCGGGCTGCGGACGGACTGCCGATCGCCGCCAAGGTCAGCCCGCAAGGCGTCAGTTGCGTGCTGCAATTCGGGGACGAATGGAAAGTGGCGCCATCGGATGAATTGCAGATGGCGCTGGAGCAAATGCTGGGTGCGCAAGAAGTGGCGGTCGAATACTGACCGGCACCGCCCGGCGCATGCAACAAAGCCAAACCGCAGACATGCTGGTTTGGCTTTTTTCGTTTACATGTCTTTCAGGCCCGTGATCGCATAGCCCTTGGCGGCGATCTGCTGGTGCGGCTGTTCGATATGGTAGTTGGGCAAGATCTCGGCATCGTCAGCCACTTCGCTGGCGCGTACTTCCAGCTGCCAGTCGGTATTGGTAACTTCTTCCGGAATGAGCTTTCCTTCCGGCACGGCGAGGTAGGAAAAAATGCCGTCGTGCTCGGCCCGGCGGTAGATGTCTACGCGCATGACTTGCCTCCTAGTAAGCGTTGGGGGAACCGGCGCACCGCAGTGCATGCCGATAGTGCTAGCGTAACAGGATTGAGCCGTGCATGGGTTGAAGCGTGTGTTGCAGGAGGGGCGGTGGTGCGGCAGCGATGGCAAACAACGATGCGGGGGCGGGGCATCGTGCAGTGGCCGGGGGACTCAGGCGATAGCGGAAGCGTAGTCGTCGTCATCCAGATCGACCGCTTGCCGTACTTCGTTGGCGGCTGCCGCAGCGCCTGCCGTGGCGAGCTGCACCGGGCTGCGATGGGCGTCGAGGCCGTTACGCAGGCTGCTGATCATGGCCAGCGTCAGTTCGTGGCGTTTACGTGCTTCCGAGCGCTTTTTCGAGGGAATGTCTTCCAGGGCAGGCAGGGGCAAGTTTTCGCATGGCAACTCAAAATCGCCATCCTTGCGTGCCTGGGCGCCGAGTTCTTGCCAAAGGGCATTGTAGTCGGCGAACAAACGCCCCTTTTTGGCGGAATGGTGGACGGCGCGGTTGACGTTGCCTACAAGCACCATGTTACGGCAGCCATGTTCATGTCCCAGCTGGCGCACCAATCGCACCATCAGGGCCTTGGGGCGCATGCCATGCAGGTCGCGCGTGGCTTCGCGCACGCGGCGCAAGCCTTCCGCGCCGCGCGGGCCCTGGATGCAACCGATGCCCACGCTCATGCTGGCGCGCGCGCGGGAACCGAAAAAGGTAAACGCGACCGAGTAGATCACGTCATCGCCGTGCGCCAGTTGCAGGACCATCTCGCCTTCGCGGTCCATCGGTTGTAGCGAGCATAGCTGCAGGTGGTAGGGCGCGCCCGATTTTCCCGGCACGGTGCCCAGCCGCACCGGCGCGCGCGCCGCCTGCGTCATCAACTTGCCCCAGCCCTGCTGCAGGATGAAATGATAGTGTTCGACCAGCAAGGCGACGCGCTGACGGCACGACAGGTTCGTGCTCAGGTAAGGGCGGTACACCTTGTGCATCAGGCGCGGGTAGGCTTGCAGCAAGTCCTGGAACACGGGGTGGGAATTGAGCAGCTGCAGCCAGATGCGCGTCTGGCGGCGCTGCAGTTGCGCCCGCAATTGCAGCTTGAGCAGCTCGCGCATGCGGGACATGCCTGGCGGCATATTGCTCAGGCCCGCATGCAGGGTAATAGCTTGTGTCATCAAAGAGTTTTCATGTGAATGTGGATGGGCCGGACGCGGGGTGCTGGCGGCGCTTCAGGCCGGCGGCGGCCCGCTCATGCCGTCGGTGTCGGCCAGCAATACCGTGGCGCTGCGCGTAGCGCGCGCCAGCTTGCGCGCGAGCGCACCGGAAAAACGGCGCTGCCAGGGACTATGACGCAGGGCCGGCAGGACGATTTCGTGGCAGCCGAGCAGTTCAGCCGTATCGAGGATCGTAAACAGCAGCTCGCCGGCAAAAATATGGGTATTGAAGGCGAGTTGAGAGCGGCTCAGGTACAGTCCCGCCTCGTGCATCATGTGCTGCGTGGCCGGGTCCAGCGCATGGCATTCGCCGGCGTTGTGCTGGGGCAAGCCATCGGCCCGGCGCGCTGGCGCCGGTGTCACGTGCAGCAGGCTGACGCTGACCTGGATGCCCCATTCCTGCAGGCGCCTGGCGTAGCGCGCACCGTAGATGATGTCGCTGGCGCGCTTGACGGGCAAGAGCAGCAGCAAGGTATCCTGGCCCGGCTTGCCGCCCGTGCCCGCGGCGCTGTCCGGGGCGCGGTGACGTTGCGGGGCAAGGCGCGATGCATGCATGGAAGGGATCGCCATAGTGGGAAAACCATGTCATCTTATCCATGCGATTCCCCTCTGTAAATTGGCGAAACAGCGTACGGGTTTCCCTTATGCCGTCACGGTTTTAATAGCGGTAGGTGACGTACACGGCGCCGACCGGGGAGGTCTTGCGCTGCACGATGGGGCTCTTGGCCGCGTCGCCCAGGCGGCTCTCGACGCCGACCAGGGTATTGATGCCCCAGCGCGCATCGAAGCGGTGCTCCCAGTTGATGGTGGCCTGTGCTTCATAGAAACCGCCCTTGGGCGTGTATTGCTTGAACGAGGTGTTCGCGGCCTGGGTGGCCGTCACGCCATACATGGTCTGCACGTACTTGCGCTCGCCCCAGCCCAGCTGCCCGCCGATGGTTACGCTGTCCTGCTGCGCGCCCTTGGCATCGGTCCGGCTGTAGATCTGGCCCGCCGCGCCGAAATGCACATTCGCGCCATTTTCGCGGTTCGACAGGGGAATGTCGCTCGACACGCTCAGCGACAGGCCCGGCAAGGGCGAATAGCCCGCGCTCAGCAGGGCGCTGGCGTTGCCCTTGACTTCGCCCATGCCCTTCAGGTAATCGCTGCCGCCCCAGCCATTGGCGCCATTGCGCTTGTGGTCTTCGCGGTTGCCGCGGTAGCCCAATGCCGCGCTGTAGCTGAAGGGGCCGGCCTGGCCGCCATAGCCGATGCCGCGCGAAGTGCTGAAGAACAGGCCATTGGCCATGGCGTAATCGAGGATGATCAGGGGCGAGGCCGACAGCTTGTCGGCGCCGGAATAGCTGGACACGGCAGCGACGCCGCCGCCGATGGTGAAGACATTTTGCGAGGCCGGTTCGGCTGCGGCGGCGGCCAGCGGGTTGAGGATCATGCCGCTGGCGAGTGCCAGCGCGGTCAGCAGGGTTGTGGGTGCGTGCATGGAATTTTCCGTCAGGTGGAGAACCGAGTCCGGAGTGGCTCGATTGACTGCCGACAGTATCCATCCTTGCCATGAAGGAAAAATGAGCCTTTTATTAAGATTGGATGAAGAGCGCTTCTTTACCCATTCTTCAGCTTGCGGTGGTTTAATACTCACCATGAAGATACTGCTGATTGAAGACGATATGGACCTGGGCAATGGCGTGCGGATCGCCCTGCGCGACCAGGGCATGCAAGTGGTCTGGGTGCGCAGCCTGGAGGATGCGGCGCGCAGCATCGAGCACGACAGTTGCGAACTGGTGCTGCTGGACCTGGGCTTGCCCGACGGCGATGGCCTCGATTTGCTGGCCCGGCTGCGCGCGGCGCGCCTGCCGGTGCTGATCCTCAGTGCCCGCGATACGCTGGAGCAGCGCTTGCGGGGCCTGGACGGCGGCGCCGACGATTATCTGGTGAAACCCTTCGTGCTGGCCGAGCTGCTGTCGCGCGTGCGCGCCCTGGCACGCCGCAGCTACGGTTTCGATGGCGACACCATCGAGTTGCGCGGCCTGCTGCTGCAGGTGCCCACGCGCAGGGTCAGCGTGCATGGACGGCCCGTGGAGTTGACGGCCAGTGAATATGCCCTGCTGAAGACCTTGCTGATGCGCGCCAACCGGGTGATCACGCGCCGCGTGCTGGAAGAGCATATCCTGCCAGGCGGACTGGCCAATGCCAGCAATACCCTGGATGTGCATATGGGTAACTTGCGCCGCAAGATAGGCGAGGGGTATATCCGTACCGTGCGCGGCGTCGGCTATGTCATCGATCAGCAGGGCGAGACATCCGTCCCGCCGGGTACCGGCGCATGATGGGCCGTTTATGGGCCATGCTGCGCCGGCCCACCCTGGTGCGCCGCCTGATGATGGCGCAAATGCTGATGCTGACCGTGCTGTGGAGCCTGGCCGTGGCGTATGTGCTGTTCGAGGGCACGAGCGAAGCGAGCAATGTGACCCGCGGGGTCTTGCACGCCATTATCAGCGTGGCCGACAACCTGGCTGACCAGCCCGTGCGCCAGGAGCAAAGCTTGCGCGCCATCGACGAAGCCTTGCGCGAAGAATTTGAAATGGGGAAGGTGCCGGAACTGGCGCCGCGCATCCTGGTCTGGCGCGAGGGCAAGCTGGTCTACAAGTCGCCGAGTGCGCCCAGCGGCATCCGCAGCGCCGGCCCGGAACAGATGGAAGTGGTATACGTCAAGGGCCAGGCCTGGCGCAGCCGCAGCCTGGCCGAAGGGGCCACCCGCGTGACCGTGCTGGAAGTGGGCGGCGCCTGGCAATTTTTCATCACGATCAATTCACGCGGCTACTACCTGCTGCCGTTGCTGATCAGCCTGCCGTTCCTGCTGGTGCCGGCCTGGCTGTCGATCCGCCTTGCCATGCGCCCGTGGCGCAAGGTGGCGCAGGAGGTGGCGGCGCGCGGGCCGCAGGATCTGCGTCCGCTGACGTTCAAGCCGCCGCATGGCGAACTGGCGGCGCTGGTCGACAATATCAATGCCCTGCTGCAGCGGGTCGATGCCAGTGCCGCGCGCGAACGCAGCTTCATCGCCGACGCCACGCATGAGCTGCGCACGCCGCTGGCGGCCATGCGCGTGAATGTCGAGGCCTTGCAGGGACAGGCGCATGATGCTCGTCAGCAAGAGCTGCTGGACGGTATCTTGAACAGCGGCAACCGGGCTGCGCGCCTGGTGGGGCAGTTGCTGCAGCTGACGCGCAGCGAAGTGCAGGCGGGCGGGGGCGAGTTGCCGCGGCGCCAGGCGCTCGATACCTTGCTGCAGGATCGGCTGGCGGCCCTGTCCGGCCTGGCCCAGGCGGGCGATATCGAGCTTGAATTGCAAGCCAGCGTCTCGCTCAGCGTGCCCGGTCAGCGCGAGAGCCTCGTGTCGCTGATCGACAACCTGGTGGAAAACGCCATCAAGTACAGCCCGCGCGGCAGCAGCGTGACGGTGTCGCTGCATGCGGAGCGGGGCCAGGCCGTGTTGCATGTGGCCGACCAGGGGCCGGGCATCGCGCCGGCGCTGTATGAACGCGTATTCGACCGCTTTTTCCGCGCGCCGCAGCAGGTGCAGCCGGGCAGCGGCCTGGGCTTGTCCATCGTCGCTTCCGTCGTGCAACAGCATGGCGGCACGATTCAGTTGCACAGAGGCAATGGCGGCCTGGGCTTGCTGGTGGAGGTGCGCCTGCCGCTGGCCGAGGCCTGATTCTGTCGGCGCGCCTTGCGATATTGCATGAAAATTATTTTGTGTGCTTATAACGCAAGATGGCATGGCGTGGCGCACGCTTGCGATGCATAATGCGGGACAGTTAAAAAACACCGTTATGCGCCCATTCCTGTCCCGCTACCTGCCGTATCCCGCCTTTGTCGGCCTGTATCTGCTGTTTGACTGGGCCACGTATATCGACCCGATGTACGGGCTGAACATCACCCCGTGGAATCCCGATCCCGCGCTGGGCCTGGTATTTTGGCTGATCCACGGCCGCAAGGCGGCGCTGCCGTGGTTTATCGCCCTGGTGGCCGGCGAGGTGCTGGTGCGCGGCATGCCGGCAGGCCTGCCCCTGACCTTGCTCTGTTCGGCGTGGCTGATGCTCGGCTATGGCGGTATCGGCGCAGTCTTGCGCCGCAGTTTCAGCAGCAGCGACATCTTCGACAACCGGCGCCGCCTGAGCGCCTGGGTTGCCATCGTGCTGCTGGGCACCGTGCTCAATGCGCTCGGCTACATTTCCCTGCTGTCGCTGACGGGACGCATCCCGGCCGGCGAATGGGGGACGGCAGTCTGGCGCTTCGGCATCGGCGACATGGTCGGCATGCTGGTATCGATGCCGTTGATCTGGGTGCTGTTCAGCGAGCGGGGGCGCGAACGCCTGCATGCCGCCGTCTGGCGCTGGGAAACCCTGGCGTATCTGGCTCTCGCCAGCTTCGTGCTGTGGAGCCTCTTCGGTTCCATCGTGCGTTCCGAATACAAGCATTTCTATTTCCTGTTCCTTCCCGTGATCTGGGCCGCCTCGCGCCAGGGCTTGCATGGCGCCGTGCTGGCCGTGTTTGTATTGCAACTATGCATCATTACTCTGGTGAAATGGACGCATGCGGTCGATATCCAGTTTTATGAATTGCAGCTGCTCGATGCCGTGCTGGCGCTGGTGGGGTTTTTTATCGGCATCGTCGTCGATGAAATGCGCCAGGTGGCCGACGAATTGAAACACACGATGCGCCTGGCCGCCGCCGGCGAGATGGCGGCGGCGCTCGCGCATGAGCTGAACCAGCCGCTGACGGCCTTGTCGACCTATGGCAAAGCGTGCGAATACTTGCTGGAACGGGGCGAGACCGGCGCCCTGCTGCAGGGCGCCGTGGGACATATGATCGTCGAATCGGGCCGCGCCGCGGACGTGGTACGCCGCCTGCGCGACTTTTTCCGCACGGGCGCGATGCAGCTCGAAGCGGTGGAGGCGAGCGTCTTGATCGAGGGCATGGCGCGGCAGTTCACGCCGCTGTTCCATGAGCATGGCATCGAACTGGTGCTGGCGCCGCCGTCGCCGCTGGCCGTCAACGCCGACCGCCTGCAAATCGAGCTGGTATTGCGTAATTTATTGGCCAATGCGCAGGATGCGGTGATGGGCCAGCCGCGCGGCCGGCGCCGCATCACGGTCTCTGCCGAGCGGCTCGAAGGCGGGCGGCTGCGGCTGTCCGTGGAGGATAGCGGCCCCGGCATTTCCAATAGCCTGGCGGCACGCCTGTTCGAACCGTTCGTCTCGACCAAAGCCAGCGGCCTGGGTCTGGGGCTGGTGCTCAGCCGCAGCATTGTCGAAGCGCATGGCGGCCAGTTATGGGCCGAAGTGGGCAAGCATGGCATTTTTCGTTTTGTCCTGCCCCTGGCGTGCGCCAGCGCGGCCGCTACAGGAGAGTATGGTGACAAGTAATTTGACGGTGTTTATCGTGGATGACGATCCCGCCGTGCGCGATGCGCTGGGTTTGCTGCTGGGCATACGCGGCTACCGCACGGCCCTGTTTTCCTGCGGCGAGGATTTCCTGCACAGCTGGCGGCCCGAGTGGGCCGGCTGCCTGCTGATCGATATCCGCATGTCCGGCATGGATGGCCTGAGCCTGCAGCGCCGTTTGCTTGAGTTGAAATGCATGCTGCCCATCATCATTATCACGGGGCACGGCGACGTCACCCTGGCACGCCAGGCTTTCAAGGCGCAGGCCAGCGATTTCCTGGAAAAACCGTTTGACCACGACAAGCTGCTGGCCGCCATCGATGAAGCGTTTTCGCGCGAGGCGCATGCGCGCGGCCAGTTGCTGCGCCAGGTGGAGGGGCAAGCCTTGCTGCGCGCCCTGACGCCGCGCGAGCGGGAAGTGATGCATCTGGTGGTGACGGGCCAGCACAACCGCGATATCGCCCCGGCACTGGGCATTTCCGTGCGCACGGTGGAAGTGCACAAGGCGCGCCTGATGGACAAGCTGGGTGTCGACAACGTGGCCGACCTGGTGCGCATCAGCATGCTGGGCACCGGCTAGCCGCTGCCGCGTTGTCTAGGCGATGGTCTGCAATACCTGATCGACCGAGATCGCCTTGACCCAGTCGCTGCGCCGGGCCACCGTGATGACGGTGCTGTTGGCGCTGTCGAACGGCGCCCATTCCGGATTCTTCTTGCGCATCAGCGCCACCACGGGCACATGCACGGCGTTCGCCAGATGCATGATCGACGTTTCCACCGAAATAATCAGGTCGCATTGCGCCAGCATGGCCGGCAGCTGGAAAAAGTTGTCGACGGCGCTGAAGGCTTGCGTGCGCGGCAAGTTGTGCGCCTGCACGACGGCATTCACCTTGGCCAGTTCCTGCGGCATGGCATTGATCAGGAAGCAGGCATTTGCCCACTTTGGCATCGCCTGCATGCGCGCGATCAGTTCGGCGATGCGCTCCAGCGGCCAGCCGCGCTTGTGCGACTTGGCAAACGGATTCAATAGCACCAGCGGACCCTGGCGCGGGGCAAAGCCCCAGGCGGCCAGCTGCTGCTGCGCCTGCTGCAACGCGTGCTCGGGAATGTGCACGAAGGGATAGCGTTCGGCCACGGGAATGTCGAGTCCCGTCAATTGACGGAACCAGTCCGCATAGACGCTGCTGATATGGTGCTCGCCCGCATCCTGTCCCGCATACGAGGCCAGCACGGCATCGATCTTGCGGTAGGCCAGGTAATGCCAGGGGCGCAGCGGACTGAACGGTTTGCGCGTGCCGATTACCAGTCCATTCGGGCTGATCGCGCGGGCAAGATCCGCGTATTGCTGTGGCCGTACGTGGGCCAATGACACGACGACAGGATAGCGTTCCGCCTTGGCCTCGCGCAGGGATTCTTCGTACAGTGCCGGGCTGTAGGTCTTGCGGTACACCTTGGCGAACAGGCCCGATTGCTCCACCCAGTCGTACAGCGAATAGGTACGCAAGCCTTCCCATTGCCTGGAGTCGGACGTGCGGCGGACTTCATCGACCCACAGGTGGATCTGGATATGGGGATAGGCCGCGGCAAAGGCGCGGAAACCGTTTTGCAGGTAGGTAAAGTCTCCCAGCGCCAGATGGGCGATGAAAAGAATTTTGTCCGACTTTTGTAGAAGTTCGGCGGGAATCAAAGGCGTCATGTATCAGTACGATTTCAGGTATTCGGTCGATGGTGTCAAACCACTTGCTGGGAAAATTGCAGGCGATGCAGATTGGCATACGCGCCGTTGGCATCCAATAATTGCTGGTGACTGCCGGTTTCCATTATTTTCCCATGTGACAATACCACGATACGGTCCGCACGTTCAATTGTTGATAGCCTATGAGCAATAACTAAGGTGGTTTTTCCTTGCATCAGGTGTTCCAGTGCCGCTTGTACGGCCCGTTCCGCCTCCGTATCCAGTGCCGAGGTGGCTTCATCGAGGATCAGGATGGGCGCATCCTTGTAGATGGCGCGGGCGATGGCCACGCGCTGGCGCTGGCCGCCGGACAGGCGCGAGCCGTTGTCGCCCAGGCGCGTGTCCAGGCCATCGGGCAAGCCGTCGATGACGTCCGACAGGAAGGCGGCGGCCGCCGCCGCTTCGATGCGCTGCCGGTCCGGCGCCGCATCGCCATACGCGATATTCGCAGCCAGGGTATCGTCGAACAGCACCACCTGCTGGCTGACCATGGCGATCTGGCTGCGCAGGCTGGTCAGGGCGATGGCATCGATATTCTGCCCATCGAGCAAGATCTCGCCACTGCTGGCCGAGTAAAAGCCGGGCAGCAGGCTGACCAGGGTCGATTTGCCGCCGCCGGACATGCCGACAAAGGCGACCGTTTGTCCTGGCGCAATACTCAGGTCGATGTGCCGCAGGGCTGGTTCCTGATCTCCGGGGTAGGCAAAGCTCACGTCCCTGAACTCGATGCGGCCTTTGCTGCGGCCAGCGAGCGGCGTGCCGCCCGTGCGCTCCGGCGTCTTGTCGATCAGTAAAAAGACTTCTTCGGCGGCGGCCATGCCGCGCTGCAGGGGGCCGTTGACTTCAGCCAGCTGCTTCAAAGGCGTCAGCAGCATCAGCATGGCCGTGATGAAGGATACGAAGCCGCCGACCGTGATCTGCCCCTGCTCCGACTGGAACAGGGCCATCACGATGACCAGGGCCACGGCGGCGGCCGTGATCACCTGGGTGATCGGCACGGTGGCGGAAAAGGTCGTGGTCATGCGCATGCTGTAGCGGCGCAATTGCTCGGCACGCTCTTCGAAGCGCGATTTTTCGTAGTCCTGGCCGCCGAAGATCTTGATCACTTGCTGGGCGCGCGTGGTTTCCTCGATGACCTGGGTCAGCTCGGCATTGACGGCCAGCGAGTCGCGGTTGAGTTTTTTCAGGCGCTTGCCCGTGGTGCGCACGACGATGGTCAGCAGGGGCAGCAGCACCAGGGTCACGAGGGTCAGCACCCAGTTCAGGTACAGCAGCCACGCCAGCAGACCCAGCACGGTCAGCGAGGAGCGCACGATCGAGGTAAACACCTTGGTCACCATTTCGATGATCTGCTGCACCTCGAACATGATGGAGTTGATGACTTTGCCCACCGTGTGCGTGTTGTAGAAGTCGATGGGCAAGTTGAGCATGCTGGCAAACATCCTGCGCCGCAACTCGTTGAGGATGCGCGTGGAGACATAGCTCATCAGATAGCTGCTGGCGAACGTCGACGCGCCGCGCATGGCAAAGATGCCGATGACGATCAGCGGCACCAGCCAGAAGGAAAAATTCACCTTGCCGCCAAAGCCATTGTCGAGCAGCAGCTTGAGCGCATACGGCAGCAGCGGTTCCGTGGCCGCCGTGACGACCATCGCCAGCAAGGCCAGGGCCAGGTGTTTCTTGTAGGGCGCGTGCAGCGCGGTGAGGCGCTTCAGGTCGGGCGTGAGCATCGGTATGGTTCCTTGCAGGGGACAGCAAAAACGGTCAGGCGAAAAACGAACTCAGGCAATGCGTTCTTGCTGGCGCAGCATGGCCCACAGTATCACCATCGGGAAGACCAGCATGATGATGCCGATATTCAGGGTGAGCGAGCTCGTCGTCAGGCCAAAAATCATGTAGCAGGTGCACAGCATCACGCCGGCCAGCGCAAATGGTTGCGCGCTTGCGGGGCCGTGACGCAGTGCCCTCGTGAACAGAGTCAGCGGTACCAGGAATAGCAGCAGCAGGGCCAGCAGGCCGAAGATGCCACGCTTGACCAGGGAGTCGATGTAATCGTTATGCGCATTGGTGTAATGCAACACAATTTCGCTCATTTTTCCTTCCGCCGACAGTTTTTTCTTTGCCTCCAAGTAGCCGTTGCGTCCCATGCCGAACCAAAGATGGTCATTGGATAAAGTTAATGCTGTACGCCACATTTCCAGCCGTTGGCCGACTGACGTGCTGACGTTGTCGCTGTCTTCAAATTTTTTCAAATCTTCCACGGCATCCGTCGCGCGTTCAAGCACGGGGGAATTGGGCACTATGTAGGATAGTACCGCCACGGCCAGCAGCGCCGCCAGCAGGCCAGTCATATAGTGCTTGCCGCGTGTTCTCGCGTAGTGGACGACAAATATGCATCCGCAGACGGGCAGCGCCAGCCAGCCACCGCGGCTACCGCTGATGATGGAGCCGAAAATTCCGATTAAGCCGCCTGCCAGCAATAGCACGCTCCAGGCGATTCGATGGCGCTGTTTGATGGCCCACTCGATCCCACATAACGTCAACATGCCAAACAGCATGCTGACATTGCCATAGTGAATAGCGTTACTGGTGGCGGCTTGTGGCCGGAAGGGGCTGCTAGGAATATATTGCGTAGCCGCCAAGGCTGCCCCCGCGATGGCGCCAATTGCCAGGCCGCTCCACCATGCCGCCGCCCGCGGCGGATAAGCAATCAGCAGCAGCAGCACGGGCACGGCCAGCAGCACCCGCAAGGGCATGTCGAGTTCTCGCGCCGGATCGCCGTGGTACAGCATATTGGCGGTGAAAATAAGGAAGTAGGCCAGCATCACGCCCATCAGCAGATAGTCCCGGCGCTGCAGATGCAGGCGGGGGCGCTTCCATAGCAGCCAGCTGCTGGCCAGCAGCAGGACCAGCGCGCCAAAGGAATATCCGCTGTTGACAGCCAACGCCAATGCCGAAAAGAGAAAAACACAAACAGAGGTCAGGCCGAGCATGAATATCCTTGTTAACGCACATCGTCGCCATTATGGCAACTGTAGCAACATAAAGTAGGCGTCATTGTAATCGAAGGTGGCAGCAAAAACGTCCCTGGGAGATTTACTCTTCGATAACTGTATAGGCGATCTCAAGGGGGAAATGAAAAAAACCATGGTTTTTAGACATGGTTTTTTTGTAAGCAATGGTAACTTGCTGTTATTTTGTTAAGGCCGCAAGGTCGGTCATGCGTCTCAGGCGGTAGCTGGCACGCGGGTGGCCACGCCGGTGGCGATGGCCGCTTGCGACACGGCAGGCGCGACCCAGCTGCGCAGGCGCTCGTCGAACGGCGATGGAATCAGTTGCAGCGGCGTCAGCGCGCTGCTCTCGTGACCCGGCAACGGTTCCTTGGCCAGCGCGGCGATGGCGCGCACGCAGGCCAGCTTCATCTCTTCGTTGATGGTGGTGGCGCCCACGTCGAGCGCGCCGCGGAAGATGTACGGGAAGCACAGCACGTTGTTGATCTGGTTCGGGTAATCCGAGCGGCCCGTGGCGACGATGGCGTCGTCGCGCACGGCATGCACTTTTTCCGGAGCGATTTCCGGGTGCGGATTGGCCAGGGCGAAGATCAAAGGCTTGGCGGCCATCGACTCGACCATCTGCGCGCTCACCACGCCGCCCTTCGAGACGCCGATGAAAATGTCGGCGCCAACCATGGCGTCGGCCAGGTCGCGGTCGCTGGTGTCGTTCGCGTAGCGCGCCTTGTTCTCTTCCATGTTGGCATCACGGCCCGGGTAGATCACGCCCTGGCTGTCGCACACTTTCAGCAGCGATTTATTCAGGCCCAGCGAGACGAGCAAGTCCAGGCAGGCGATCGAGGCCGCGCCGGCGCCCGAGACGGCCACTTTCACGTTGCCGATATCCTTGCCCACCAGTTCCAGGCCGTTCAGGATGCCGGCCGCGACGATGATGGCCGTGCCATGCTGGTCGTCGTGGAAGACGGGAATGTTCATGCGCTTGCGCAATTGCTGTTCGATGTAGAAGCAGTCCGGCGCCTTGATGTCTTCCAGGTTGATGCCGCCGAAGGTCGGCTCCATGCGCACCACGGTGTCGATGAACAGGTCGGGATCGTTCTCGGCCAGTTCGATGTCGAACACGTCGACGTCGGCAAATTGCTTGAACAGGCAAGCCTTGCCTTCCATCACCGGCTTGCTGGCCAGCGGACCGATATCGCCCAGGCCCAGCACGGCCGTGCCGTTGGTGATCACGGCCACCAGGTTGCTGCGCGACGTGTAGGTGCCGGCCGTGCGCGGATCTTCCACGATCGCTTCGCAGGCGAAGGCCACGCCCGGCGAGTACGCCAGGGTCAGCGCGCGGGCGTCGCCCAGCGGTTTGGTTGGCGTGACGGAAATCTTGCCTGCGCGAGGTTCCGCGTGATAGGCGAGGGCGGCTTCTTTCAGGTTGAAGGTTTCGCCGTTCTGTTCGGCGTGCTTGCTGTGCGAAGTAGACATAGGAATTCTGGGAAGGGCATACAGGGCCCGAGTGGTCAATCCGAGCCATGGTATGCAAGCGTTTGCACGCTGTCAAGGCTGGATTGTACTTAAGAGTGTCAAAACCGCTTTGGGAAACGGCTTTATCTCAATGCAAGCGTTTGCTCGGTTTTTGACGGAATGGGGAATTTTTACGATAAAATCACGGTATTGCGATCCGGGAAGCCCATGACAAACAAGAACCCCACCTTAAGCGACGTCGCGCGGGCCAGTGGCGTGCACTTTTCCACCGTTTCACGCGTGATGAACCCGGCAACGCGGCAAATGGTCAGCGCCGAGGTGGCCGCGCGCGTGCTGGCCGAAGCAGGCCGGCTCGGTTACCGGCCGAACCGCGCCGCCTCCACCCTCGTCACGCGCAAGTCGCGCATCATCGGCGTGGTCTTGCCCGACATTACCAACGCGGTTTTTCCGCCTATCCTGCTGGGCATCGAGGAAGGCTTGCGCAAGCATGGCTACCTGGCCATCGTCGCCAATGTCGGTGCCGACGAGGAAGAGCAGCTGTTCGTCATCAACCGCCTGCTGGGGCAGCAGGTCGATGGCCTGATTTTGGCTACCGCACGGCGCGACGATCCCGTCATCAAGATGTGCATCGACCAGAATGTGCCGGTGGTGACCGTCAACCGCAGCGACGAGACGGGCGTCGCTTCCTGCGTCGTCAGCGACGACGTGGTCGGCATGCGCCTGGCCGTGGAACATTTGCTGGCGCTGGGTCACCGGCATATCGCGCATATTGCCGGCCCGGAAAACCTGTCCACGGGCCACGTGCGCCGCCTCGGTTTCCTGGCCGCCATCCAGGCCAGCGAACTCGATCCCTCGCAAGCCTTCGTGTTTGAAAGCAGCGGCTATTCGCGCGAATGCGGCAAGGCGGCCCTGCTGGAGCTGCTGCGCCAGTCGCCGCGGACGACGGCCGTGGTGACGGGCAGCGACCTCGTGGCCCTCGGTTGCTACGACGCCATCCGCGAACTGGGCTTGAGCTGCCCCGAAGATATTTCCGTGGTGGGCCACAACGACATGCCCTACATGGACATGATCCGTCCACCCCTGACTACCATCCGCATCCGCCACCACGGCATCGGCACGGAAGCTGCCCGGCTGATCCTGCAAACCATCGATTCGCCCGATTCCGCCGTACTCGACGTGCGCCTGAAACCCGAGCTGGTGGTGCGTGAATCGACGGCCGCTCCCCGGGGCTGAGGCCGCGCCTGGGGCCGCGCCGCTGCAAGGTGGTACACTGGCGCCCCTCAACGTATTTTGCCCCTCTATCGCCATGACCAAAACCAACACGCCTTCCCTGAAACGCCGCGAAGAGGGCGTCGCCAAGCTGACCGTCAATCCCTTCCTCGATGCCGAGTTTTACGCGCGCATGCGCGACTACACGGAGCGCGATGCGGCCATCATCAAGGAATTGAAGGCAATCGCCGAGATTCGCGCCGGCAACAAGCAGCCCGACCCCCGCCTGGCGCCGTCACTGGAAGCCTTGCGCAGCACCGTCAAGAAAGGCTTGAGCTTTGGCGAAATGCTGGAGCGCATGGCCGCCGGCAAGGAAAAAGGCTTGTGGGAGCCGTGGATGACGACCTTCGGCATTGAAATTCGCGCCGTCAACTACGGCGCCGGCCCGCGCAACGCCTGCCTGGTGCTGGACCTGGCCGCGAATGCCCCCGCGCACGCCATGTTCGCCAAGGCGGGCATCCAGAACTGGCGCAGCCTGGCCGCCGACGACTGCTCCGTCGTGCGCTCGGAAAAGGCGACGGAAACCACGCCCTTGAAAGTGTATGCCGTGTTTTATCTGGATCCGTTGCCAGCCTGATCCGCCAGCAGCACCAGCGCCAGCACGATCAGCACCACGCCCGACAGCCGTTCCAGCGACGGCAGCGCGCGCGCAAAGCGCTGCCGCAGGGCGGCGCTGCCGATGGCCAGCGCCACCGCCATATCCCACGCCAGCACGGCAAAGACCATCCACGCGCCATATGCGACCATCGCAGCGGGACTCGTCTGCCTGGCGGCCAGCACGGTGGCCAGGCTGACATAGAACAGCGCATTCTTCGGGTTCAGGATGGCGGAGACAAACCCCATCGCGACACCGCCGCGCCAGCGCGCCTTGCCGGTGGCGGGCTTTGCCTCCAGACTGCTCTTGCCCGCATGGCGCAGGAACAGCCAGCCCAGGTACAGCAGATAGGCGCATCCCGCCAGCCGCACCAGCATGAATGCCGTACTGCCCGCCCGCAGCACCGATAGTCCCGCAAACGCCGCCACGATAAACACCGCATTGGCCACGGTAATGCCCATGCACGTGCCGGCGGCGCCGCGCCAGCCGTGGGCCAGCGAGGTGCGCGCGATCAGGAAAAAATCGGGACCGGGCGACAGCAGGGAAAGAAAGTGGGCGGCGGCGATGAAGAGAAAATCCTGCATGGAGTTTGGCTCCGGCAATGGCGATGCGCGAGTATGCCGGGGCTGGCGACAGCCTGTATTGAAGAAAATTGCAGGCGTTCTAGCTGCCCTGGCCGCGATAGCGCCCCGGCGTGATACCCGCATGCGCCTTGAACACGCGCTGCAGGTGGCTCTGGTCGGCAAAGCCGAGCTCATGCGCCAGTTGCGCCAACGCCGTCCCGGCCTGCAAGCGGCTGCGCGCGCGGTTGACGTGCATATTCAGCTGGTAGGCATGCGGGGTCAGGCCCGTGGCGGCGCGAAAGGCGCGGATCAATTGATACGGGCTCAGGCCTGCCGCCTCCGCCAGTTGCCGCAGGCTGGCCGAGGGCAGCGCCTGCAGCGTTGCGAGCACGGGCGCCAGCTGCTGCGGCAGCGGCTTGCGTTCCGACGGCAGCCGATCCGCACAGGCGCTGGTGCAGGCGACCAGAAACGCCAGCAGCGCCGCATTTTTCTCCGCCGCGCCGGCCGTTGAAAACAGCAGCGTATTCATGGCGCAAAACTGCGCGTACAGCAGCGGGCACTGCAACACCGCCGCCGTATCGCCATCGAGCGCCGGCGCGTGTGCTTGCAGCCACCGCGCATCGAGATGCAGCATCTGGTAGCTCCACAGGGCGTCGGGCAGGGGATTGCAGGCGTGTACGCAGCCGGCGGGCACCAGCACAAGGCTGCCATTGCCGAGTGCGACCTTGCCGTCTTTGCTGCCCGTAAAGATGCTGCCGCCAGAGTCGACGGCGCCGATGGAAAACGTGGGATGGCTGTGGGGCTTGTAGCAAGCCCGGCTGTGGCAGGCGCGCCGGCTCTCCACGTGAGGGAGAGACGGGTCGCGCCAGAAGGCGGTGGTGCCCGGCATGACTACATCAAAATCACGTCGTACTGCTCCTGGTGGTAGGCATTCTCCACCTGCAGCGAAATCTTCTTGCCGATGAAATCGCCCAGCATGGCCAGGTGCTGTGATTCTTCTTCGAGGAATAAATCCACGACTTCCTGCGAGGCGAGGATGCGGAATTCGCGCGGGTTGAACTGCTTTGCTTCGCGCAGCAATTCGCGCAGGATTTCATAGCAGATGGTGCGCGAGGTTTTCACTTGTCCCTTGCCGGCGCAGGCGGGGCACGGTTCGCACAGGATATGGGCCAGCGATTCGCGCGTGCGCTTGCGCGTCATTTCCACCAGGCCCAGCGGCGAGAAATTGCTCACCGAGACCTTGGTGCGGTCGCGCGACAGGGTGCGTTTCAGTTCGGCCAGCACGGCGTTGCGGTGCTCGGCGTTGTCCATGTCGATGAAGTCGAGGATGATGATGCCGCCCAGGTTGCGCAGGCGCAGCTGGCGCGCGATGGCGTGCGCCGCTTCCAGGTTGGTCTTGAAAATCGTGTCGGCAAAATTGCGTCCGCCGACGAAGCCGCCCGTGTTGACGTCGATGGTGGTCATCGCTTCCGTCTGGTCGACGATCAGGTAGCCGCCCGATTTCAGGTCGACCCGGCGGCCCAGCGCGCGCAGAATCTCTTCTTCCACGCCGTACAGGTCGAACAGGGGCCGCTCGCCCGTGTAGTGCTGCAGGCGCGTCAGTTCGCTGGGCGTGTAGATTTCCGCGAATTCCCGCAATTTCACGTAGTTTTCGCGTGAATCGACCTGGATGGTGGCCGTTTCATCGCCGACGAAATCGCGCAGCACGCGTTGCGCCAGGCTCAAGTCCTGGTGCAGCAGGCTGGTGGCGGGGCGCGTGCGCGCACCGTGCGTGATCGTGCTCCAGGTTTTTCTCAGGTAGTCGACGTCCGCCTTCAAGTCCGCGTCGGACGCGTCTTCAGCCATGGTGCGCACGATGTAGCCGCCCTTTTCATCGGTGGGCAGCAGGCTTTGCAGGCGCACGCGCAGCTGCTCGCGCTCCGCTTCCTTCTCGATTTTCTGCGAAATGCCGATATGTTTATCCTGCGGCAGGTACACCAGCATGCGCCCGGCGATGGAAATCTGCGTCGACAGGCGCGCGCCCTTGGTGCCGATCGGGTCCTTGATCACCTGTACCGTCAGCACCTGGCCGTCAAACAGGATTTTTTCGATGGGCGCCGGCGTGGCGTTCTGGCCGTCGTGGCCGCGCGCTTCCCAGATGTCGGCCACGTGGAGGAAGGCGGCCCGTTCCAGGCCGATGTCGATGAAGGCCGACTGCATGCCCGGCAATACGCGCACCACTTTGCCGGAATACACATTGCCGGCCAGGCCGCGCGTGAGCGTGCGCTCGATGTGCAATTCCTGCACGGCGCCCTGCAGGATGAGGGCGACGCGCGTTTCTTGCGGCGTGATATTGATCAGGATGTCTTCGTTCATGGAGGCGCGGGAGTGGAGGCAACGAATGACATCATACCCGATCAGGGCAGGGGCAAACCTGCCAGTCGTAGCAACTGTGCAGTTTCGTACAGGGGCAGGCCCATGATGCCGGAATGGCTGCCTTCGATGTGCTCGACGAACAGCGCGGCGCTGCTCTGGATGCCGTAGCCGCCGGCCTTGTCGTACGGTTCCGGCGTGGCGCAATACGCGGCGATCGAGGCGGGCGACAGCACGCCGAAGCGCACTTGCGAGATCTGCGTGCGCTGCTCGGCGAAATCCTTGTAGTGCACGGCGATCGAGGTGAGTACCTCGTGCGTGCGGCCAGACAGCTGCTGCAGCATGGCCACGGCCTCGGCCCGGTCGGCCGGCTTGCCGAGGATGACGCCATCGATGGTGACGGTGGTGTCGGCTGCCAGCACGGGGCGCGGGGTCAGGTGGCGGCGGCGCACCAGGTCCCAGGCGAAGGCGGCTTTTTCATTCGCCACGCGGGCCACATAGTCGAGCGCCGACTCGCCGGGGAGGACTTCCTCGGTGACGTCGGCGCCGCGCGGGCCGTCGCTGCGCAGCAGCAGCAATTCGAAATCGACGCCGATCTGGCGCAGCAATTCGCGCCGGCGCGGGCTTTTGGAGGCGAGATAGATCTTGTTATCGGCCGGTTTCATGGGGAATTCAGACGCGGTGGTAGGGGTGGTTTTGCGTGATCGACCAGGCGCGGTACAGCTGCTCGGCGAGGATCACGCGCACCACGCCGTGCGGCAGGGTCATGCTGGAAATGCGCAGCATGCCTTCGGCACGTGCCTTGAGTTGCGGATCGAGGCCGTCGGCGCCACCGATCAGGAAGGCCGTGTCGCGGCCATCCTGTTGCCACGCCATCAACTGCTGCGACAGGCCGACGCTGGTCAGGTCCTTGCCGCGTTCGTCGAGGGCGATGATGCGCACGCCCTTGGGCAGGACGGCTTCGATGCGTTCGCGTTCCAGCGCCATCGCCGTGGCGGCGGTCTTGCTGCCGGAACGCTCCACCGGCTTGATTTCCTTCAGCACGATGCGCAATTCCGGCGGCATGCGCTTCGCGTATTCCGCGAAGCCCGTCTCTATCCAGGCCGGCATTTTATGGCCAACCGCAGCGATGATGAGCTGCATCGAGGCTTACGCTTCGACTTTTTTGATACGCTTGATCACGGTTTTTGCCGGTGCAGCATCGGCTGCCGGCTTGGCCGCGCGTGGGGCGCGTACTTTTTTCTCCGGCAGCGCTTTCAGGGCTTTCACTGCGGCTGCTTCGGTCTTGGTTGGCGCGACTTTCACGGTCTTGCCGACGGCTTTGGAAGCGGTGGCTTTTTTCGCCGGGGCTTTCTTGGCGGCGGTGGTGGCTGCCGCGGCTTTCTTGGCAGGTGCCTTTTTCTCGATCACGGGCGTCGCTTCCACATTGGCCTTGCTTGCTGCCAGGTGGCCGCTGACCTTCTTCGGCTCGTCGCCGGCCGCTTTTTTCGGCGCGCGCTTGGCGGCACCCAGCTTGACCGGGGTGTCGCCCCAGATTTCTTCCAGGCGGTAGTAGGCGCGGATAGGCGCTTGCATGATGTGGACGATCATGTCGCCCAGATCGACCAGCACCCATTCACCGGTGTCCTCGCCTTCCATGCCGATGATGTCGCCGCCGGCGTCCTTGACCTTGTTGCGTACCGAGGCGGCCAGCGCCTTGGTTTGACGGTTCGAGGTACCGGAAACGATCGCGATGCGGTCGAACAGGCTGGTCAGGTGGCTCGTTTCGAAGACGGCGATGTCTTGGCCTTTGACGTCTTCAAGGGCGTCAACGACGAGGGTTTGCAGTTTTTTGATGTCCATTTAGCTTTTGTATAAATTATGTTGTTCAATATAGTCTAGCACTAGCGGGGAAACAAGCGGGTTTGCCCGATTCCCCCGTTGTAATGCCGCACGTATTTCGGTGGCGGAGATATCCACCGCGAAGTCCTGTGCCAGATAAGTCAGACCGTGCGGCGTGTTGCGGATGCTTTCCAGTGACCCCAGGCGGCGCGAAAATTCTTCGGCGACCACTTGCGGCACTGCGGTGTCATTCAGCGCGAAGCCGGGGCGGGCCGCGACGCAGATATGCGCGTATTCAAATAATTGCTGCCATTCGCGCCATGTCGCGAGCCGCTGCAGCTGGTCGGCGCCCATCAGGAAAACGATGGAAGCGCGCGGACCCAGCTCGGCGCGTACCTGGCGCAAGGTATCGATGGTGTAGCTGGCCTGGCCATGTTCGCTGCGCGCGATTTCCTGGCGGTCGATCACGACCGGCAGGGGCAGGCCGGCAAACGCCAGGCCGGCCATCTCGGCGCGCTGCTGGCCGGTGGCGCCCAGCTTGCTTTTTTGCCAGGGCGCGCCTGCCGGAATCACGCGCAGTTCATCGGCGTGCAGCAGGCTGGAAAAATGCGTGCCCAGCGCGACATGCCCCATATGCACCGGATCGTAGCTGCCACCGAGCAGCGCCACGCATGCCCTGCTACCTGGGTTCACGCCTGCAGCCAGTCGCGATGCACGAGGAAGTCAGTATACAACGCCGCTTCGGGACTGCCCGCTTCCGGGTGCCAGTCGTAGCGCCACTTGACCACGGGCGGCATCGACATCAGGATCGCCTCGGTGCGTCCGCCCGACTGCAGGCCGAACAGGGTGCCGCGGTCGAACACCAGGTTGAACTCGACATAGCGTCCGCGCCGGTAGCACTGGAAATCGCGTTCGCGTTCGCCGTAGGGCGTGTCTTTGCGGCGCGCCAGGATCGGTACATAGGCCTTGACGAAGGCGTCGCCGGCGCTGCGCATCATCGCAAAGCTGTCGTCGAAGCCCAGGGCATTGAAGTCGTCGAAGAAGATCCCGCCCGCGCCGCGCGCTTCGCGCCTGTGCTTCAGGTAGAAATAATCGTCGCACCACTGCTTGAATTTCGGATGCAGTTCCTCGCCAAACGGCGCCAGCGCATCATGGCACACCTGGTGAAAGTGCTTCACGTCGCCCGCATCGCCATAATACGGCGTCAGGTCCATGCCGCCGCCGAACCACCATACGGGTTCGCCATCGGCATTCACGGTGGTGAAGAAACGCACATTCATGTGCACCGTGGGCGCATACGGATTACGCGGATGCAGCACCAGCGACACGCCCATCGCTTCCCACGCCTTGCCACCGAGTTCAGGGCGCGCGGCCGCTGCCGATGGCGGCAATGCGGCGCCGGTGACGTGCGAAAAATTTACGCCGCCACGCTCGAACACATTGCCTTCTTCGATCAGCCGTGAAATGCCGCCGCCGCCCTCGGGGCGCTGCCAGGCATCAGTCAGGAAGGGCTTGCCGTCCTGCGCTTCGAGCGCCTGCACGATACGGCTTTGCAAATCGAGCAAATAGGCCTTGACGGCCGAAGGAGAGGGAGTTGACGACATCGCGTGGGCCGACGAGGCCGAAATAAAAAAGTAAGGACGGATTGTACCCTGTTACGCGTTTTTGTGATAGGGCGGCGCTTGCGCTGTGCGTTTGTGTTGTGGATCAGCGTGCCGGTGGCGTGGCGTCGTCCTGCACCACCGTGATGGACAGGTCCGCGCCGGCGCCGGGCAGGCGCGCGCTTTCCACGGCGTGCACGGCGCGCTGCTGCAAGTCGGGCCGCTCGACGCCCTGCCCGGCGACGCGGGCTGCGGCGGGGGAGGGGGCCTGCCCGGAGACGATGGCGCGGCCGGCAAAGGCCAGTACCAGCACCAGCAGCGCGGCCATCACCCACGTTCCCGGGCGCGCATAGGCGGGGCGTTCCCGGCGGGCCTGGCGCGCGGCGCCATCGACGATGATGCGGCCCAGCTCCGAGCCGTGCTGGCGCGTGCGCAATAGTTCGAATTGCTGCGCCGTCAAGGTGCCTTGCCGGAGTATTTCGCGCAGTGCGTCAATCGGCGAGGCGAGCAGGCGCTTTTCCGGCAAGCTGGCGTGGGCGGCATCGCGCTGCCACTGGTTGATCAGGTCTTCGTCGTACAGGGTGTCGATGGCCTGGCCGTTGACCAGCTTTAGCGCGTCGGCGGCCAGTTGCTGGCGCTCGAGCAGGGCTTCGCCGCCATGCCGGCGCGGCATATCCTGTACGCGCCGCAGGAAGTCGTCCTGTGGCAGCAGGTCAGTGCGCAGCAGCCATGCCAGGGCCTCGGCGGGACCGGCGCCGGCGGCCAGTCGTGGCATGTCGACGTCGTCTTCCTCGTCCAGGGCGAGGATTTCCAGTTCGGCGATGGCGTCGTCGAGTTCATTGTCCGTGATCAGGAGGAGTTGGCGTACCTGAGCGAGGGCGGGATGGACGTGGCTGGTCATGGGTTGCAACTTTGTCTGAAAGGCAAAATCTTAGCGCAAGGTCCGCTTTCCTGGCGCGCCAATCAAAACAGGGCCGGGGCGGATGCATTCCGCGCCGGCCCTGCCGTTTGCCGTCTGGGGCGTGCTTAGTGCTTCAGGCCGCGCCAGCCGATGTCGCGGCGGTACTGCGCGCCGTCGAAATGGATTTTTTCCACGGTTTCATACGCCTGTTTCTGCGCCATCTTGATGCTGTCGCCCAGGCCCACCACGCACAGCACGCGGCCGCCGTTGGTCACCAGGCGTTCGCCCTCGATGCGGGTGCCGGCATGGAAGGTGACGGAATCATGCGTTTCGGCCGGGATGTCGCCGATGGAGGTACCCTTGACGGGATCGTCCGGATAGCCGGCGGCGGCCATCACCACGCCAACGGCCGTGCGGCGGTCCCATTCCAGTTCCACGGCGTCGAGCGTACCGTTGACGGCGTGCTCCATGACGGTCACCAGGTCGGTCTTCAGGCGCGCCATGATGGGCTGCGTTTCCGGGTCGCCCATGCGGCAGTTGAATTCCAGGGTCTTCGGCGTGCCCTTGTCGTCGATCATCAGGCCCGCATACAGGAAGCCCGTGAACGTGATGCCGTCCTTGGCCATGCCCTGGATGGTCGGCACGATGATTTCGCGCATGACGCGCGCATGCATGGCCGGGGTGACGATAGGTGCCGGCGAATACGCGCCCATGCCGCCCGTGTTCGGGCCCTGGTCGTGGTCTTTCAGGCGTTTGTGGTCCTGGCTGGTGGCCAGCGGCAGGATGTTCTTGCCGTCGCACATGACGATGAAGCTCGCTTCTTCGCCGGCCAGGAATTCCTCGATGACGATGCGCGCGCCGGCGTCGCCGAACTGGTTATCGGACAGCATCATGTCGACCGCCTGGTGCGCTTCTTCCAGGGTCATGGCAACGACGACACCTTTGCCGGCGGCCAGGCCGTCGGCCTTGATGACGATCGGCGCGCCCATGGCGTCGACATAGGCGTGCGCGGGGGCGACGTCGGAGAAGGTCTGGTAAGCGGCCGTCGGGATGCCGTGGCGCTGCATGAAGGCCTTGGCGAAGTCTTTCGACGATTCCAGCTGTGCCGCTTCTTTTGTCGGGCCGAAGATTTTCAGGCCGCGCGAACGGAACAGGTTGACGATGCCGGCCGCCAGCGGCACTTCCGGGCCGACGACGGTCAGGCCGATGTGTTCCTGTTGAACGAAGTCGGCCAGCAATTGCGGGTCGCTGATGTCGAGATTGACCAGGCGCGCATCGCGCGCGGTGCCGCCGTTGCCCGGCGCGACATACACCATCTGTATGCGTTCGGACTGGGCCAGTTTCCAGGCCAGGGCGTGTTCGCGGCCGCCAGAGCCGACTACCAGAATTTTCATAGGAACCGTTCGTTCAGTGTGGGTTGCAGGGCGGTGCTGCCGCCCTTGAGGTGTATAGCTTATTTTTTGCTTAGTTTTCGATCAGGGCATTCGTAAACACTTCCTGCACGTCGTCCAGCAGCTCCAGCGCATCGATCAGCTTTTGCATCTTGAGGGCGTCGTCGCCCGTGTAGACGGTTTCCGTCGCCGGTTTCATGATGACTTCGGCCACTTCGGCCTTGAAGCCGGCCGCTTCCAGCGCCTCCTTGACGGCGGCGAAATCATGCACGGGAGTGACCACTTCGAAGCCGCCCTCTTCATCGGCGATGACGTCGTCGGCGCCCGCTTCCAGGGCCGCTTCCATCAGCTTGTCTTCATCGGTGCCCGGCGCGAACAGCAACTGGCCGCAGTGCTGGAACATGAAGGCGACCGAGCCTTCGTTGCCCATGTTGCCGCCGTTCTTGTTGAAGGCGTTGCGGACTTCAGCCACCGTGCGTACCTTGTTGTCGGTCATGCATTCGACGATGACGGCTGCGCCGCCCACGCCGTAGCCTTCGTAGCGCACTTCTTCGTAGTTGGCGCCATCGACGCCGCCGCTGCCGCGGTTGATCGCGCGCTGGACGTTGTCTTTTGGCATGTTCGCATCGGCCGCCTTGTCGACTGCCAGGCGCAGGCGCGGATTGGTGATGGCGTCGGCGCCGCCCATGCGGGCCGCGACCGTGATTTCCTTGATCAGGCGCGTCCAGATTTTGCCGCGCTTGGCATCGGTGGCAGCCTTTTTATGCTTGATATTGGCCCATTTGCTATGTCCTGCCATGTCGAATCTTCCTTAGACGGGTGTTCAATTGTGGCCGACATTTTAGCATATCGGCCCCCTGCGAAGCGGCGCGGCCCCGTCATCAGGATGACACAATCTGTTGCTAAAGTGACGCGCTTTCACCATATCGAGGGCGCGACATCATGGCAAGTCAAATGGACAGGCGGCAATTTCTGAAATTGGGCGGCTTTATTACCGTCTCCGTGGCCACTGTCGGCCTCGCCGCCTGCGGCAGCACCGATTACAGCGATCCTGGCGTGCCGCTGGCCTCGGGCAGCGACTGGAAGTTCCCGCAAAGCGTGGCTTCGGGCGACCCGCGCGCCGACAGCGCCATGCTGTGGACGCGCGTCGTGCCCGCCAGTTTCGACGCCGTCGCGCCCGCCGTGGCCGGCAAGTCCGACGTCGCCGTGCGCCTGATCGTCAGCGCCAGCGATAATACGGCCGCCCTGGGCGGCAACACGGCCCTGGTCGGTACGCCCATCGTCGATGCCAAGTTGCCATTGAAAGCCGATTTCGACAATACCCTGCGCCACAAGGTGACGGGCTTGCAGCCGGGCCAGGTGTATTTTTACCAATTCATCGCCGGCAACGTGCGCTCGAACGTGGGCCGCTTCAAGACGGCGCCCGCCGCGACCAGCGACGTTGCCCAGCTGCAATTCGCCTACCTGACGTGCCAGGACTGGAGCATCAATCACTGGGGGGCGCTGTCGCACATCGCCGCCAACGAATCGCTCGATTTTATCGTCCACCTGGGCGACTACATCTATGAAACGGTGGGCGAAGCCTTCCAGAGCGGCGCCGTGGAAAGCCGCCACGACCAGCTGAAATTGCCTGACGGCACGTATAAAAGTGGCACGTCCGGCGCCAAATACGCGACCACGGTGGCCGATTACCGCTACCTGTACAAGAAATACCGCACCGATGCGCGTCTGCAAGCCGTGCACGAGCGCTTTGCCTTCATCGCCATCTGGGATGACCATGAATTCACGGACGACGCCTGGCAGGATGCGTCCACCTATGAAGGCATCGTGGCGACCGACGGCAGCGACTTGCACCAGCCGGCCCGCCGCCGCAGCGCCAACCAGGCGTGGTTTGAATACATGCCGGCCGACGTTACGTTCGACGCGGCCGCGACGACCTTCCAGAATATCCAGATTTACCGCGATTTCCAGTTCGGCAAATTGATGCAGCTGGTGATGACGGACGAGCGCCTGTACCGCGCCGACCATGCGATCGCCGAGTCGACCATCAATCCCGCCACGGGCAAGCCGCTGGGCAGTATCGGCAGCCGCTACCTGGTGCCGCAAGCGCTGTTCGACAGCGTGGAAGGGCAGAAAATGGCGGCCGCCACCAAGGCCGGCGCCGATCCGCTGGCGGCAGTGGGCATGCTGGGCAGCACGCAGCGCGATTGGTGGAAGGGCAAGATGAAGGCGGCCACGTCGACCTGGAAGCTGTGGGGCAATGAAGTGTCGTTGCTGCGCATGGGCTTGAATGGCACGGATGCGATCGCCACCCTGCTGGCGCTGAGCGCCATGGCCAACGTGGGCAAAGCCATCGCCAGCACCCTGCCATTGGTGGGCGGCAGCGTGCCGCTGGCCTGCGCCATCGTGGCGGCCTCGACGGCGGGCGCATCGTCAAGCGTGGCGCAGGCCGCCGCCATGGCGATTGCCGGCGCGGCAGCCAATGCCGGCGCGCAGGGCGCCGCTGCCGTGGGCGCCGGTTTGAGCGCGGCTCAGGCCGGCATCACGGTGGCTGCCTACAACAGCGCTTCGCCGGCGGCGGCCGCGCAAGTGATCGCCTTCGGCTGGATCAAGCCCGACGTGCAGGCCAAGGGCGCCGCATCGAGCTTTGTCGCCGCTTCCGGCCAGCAAGCCGCGCTGACGCCATTCTTCACGCGCTTCCTGCTCAATTGTGACCAGTGGGATGGCTACAACAGCGAGCGCAAGAACCTGATGGCACACCTGAAAACCAATGCCATCGGCAACGTGGTGGCCATCACGGGCGATATCCACTCGTTTTTTGCGGGTACGGTCAGCGACGATTTCGACGCGGCCGGCGGCGGCACGCCCGTGATGGTGGACCTGGTGTCGGCTGGCGTCAGCTCCGATTCCTTCTTCAGCTACCTGAAGTCGGCCGCCGGCAGCATGGGCGATATCGGCACCCTCGTCAGCTATCCGCTGGCCATTCCCGTCACGGGCCTGGGCACGGTCAATCTCGACATCAACCTGCTCGACTACACCATGGGCAAGGCGGCGCCTACCGTCGACAGCCTGCTGGAACAGTTGCGCGTGCAGCTGCGCGGCGCCCTGGCTGCCAAGGGCGTGCCGGAAGCCCAGCTGGACGGCACGGTCGCCGCCGTGCAGGCTGGTTTGAAAGCGAGTACTGACTTCAGTGCAACCCTGCTGGGCCTGGCGCAGCAATTGTCCGGCCTGGGCAACAACCCGTGGATCAAGCATTTGAACACGGATGCGCAGGGCTACACGGTGGTCACCTTGACGCCGGGCAAGCTGGTGGCGCAGTTCAAGCAGGTGAATAAACTGGTCGGCACGGCGGCGCCGTCGAACGTGATTGCGCGCGTGACGACGGCGACGGTGACGGCGGGTGCGGCGGCGGTGGTGGTCTCTTAATCTGCCGCCGGTTTTATTCGGGGCCAGACGGGGACGCCGAGTCCCGCCGGGTCTGGCCCCGGCTTTTGCCTTACAATCTGGGCATGAGCTCCAGTTCCCCGCAAGCATCCCCTGCATCGATTCCCCGTTCCGTCTACCTCGGTGGCCTGGCCATCGCCGTAGGCGGGGCGGTACTGTTTTCCACCAAGGCCATCGTCGCCAAGCTGCTGTACCGCTACCAGATCGACGCCGTCACCCTGATCGCCTTCAGGATGATCTTTTCGCTGCCAGTGTTCGCCGTCATCGCTTGCTGGAAGATGCGCACGGAGCCGCCGCTATCCAACAGCGACCGTTGGCGCCTCGTCGGGCTGGGCCTCGTCGGCTACTACCTGTCCAGCTATCTGGATTTCCTGGGCCTGCAATACATTTCCGTGGGCCTGGAGCGCCTGATCCTGTTCCTTACGCCTACGTTCGTGCTCCTGATTACCACCGTGTACTTCAAGCAGCGCATCAGCCGCCTGCAGTGGCTGGCCCTGTTCACCTCCTACTGCGGCATCGTGCTGGTGTTCGTGCACGACTTGCAGGGCGGCGCCAGCAATGTGGCGCTGGGCTCGACTCTCGTGCTGGGTTCGGCCTGTGCCTATGCCGTGTATCTGCTGGGCTCGGGCGAGCTGGTGAAGCGCATCGGCTCGATGCGCCTCGTCAGCTATGCCATGTGCGTGGCCAGCTTTGCCTGCATCGCCCAATTCTTCATCCTGCGCCCCGTCGAGCTGTTGATCCAGCCCATGCCCGTGTATGGCTTGTCCTTGCTCAATGGCATCTTTTGCACGGTGATGCCCGTCTTCATGACGATGATCGCCGTCGAGCGCATCGGCGCGCCCGTCGCTTCGCAGGCCGGCATGATCGGCCCCGTGTCGACCCTGTTCCTGGGCGCCATGATTCTCGATGAACCGATCACCAACTGGCAACTGGCTGGCACCAGCCTGGTATTGGCCGGCATTTACTTGCTGTCGAAAAAGAAATAATTCCTCCACCCACTGAAAATGTCCCCACCATGAAAACACGCATCGCCCTGATTGCCCACGACAAGAAAAAAGATGACATGATTACCCTGGCGGGCGAATACCTGGACTTTTTGAAGGGTTGCGAACTGTCGGCCACGGGCACCACGGGCGGCCGCCTGATCACTGAGCTGGGCCTGGCGGTTGAGCGCAAGCATTCCGGCCCGTTCGGCGGCGACTTGCAGATAGGCTCGCTGCTGGTGGAAGGCTTGATCGATTGCGTGATCTTCCTGCGCGACCCGATGACGCCGCAGCCGCACGAGCCGGACATCAACGCTCTGGTGCGTGCCTGCGACGTGCACAACGTGGCGTGCGCGACCAATCTGTCGTCGGCGCACCTGGTGCTGTCGCAATTGCAGGCGCGGGCCAGCGCTGCCGCCTGACGTTTTCCCGATTCTTCTTCAAGGAGCATATTGTGAGCGCAACGATTACCACCAAAGCCATCCGCGTACAGCGCGTGGGCGGCCCGGATGTGATGGAATATGTGGATGTGGAACTACCGCCGCCGGGTCCCGGCGAGGCGCGCGTCAAGCACGAGGCCATCGGCCTCAATTTCATCGATGTGTATTTCCGCACGGGCTTGTATCCGCAGCCGCTGCCCAATGGCCTCGGTGTCGAGGGGGCGGGCATCGTCGAGGCGGTGGGCGAGGGTGTCACCGAAGTGAAGGTGGGCGACCGGGTGGCGTATGCGGCGCGCATCAATGGCGCGTATGCGCAGCAGCGCAACCTGCCGGCGGCCCTGCTGCTGGTGTTGCCCGAGCGTATAGGTTTCGATACGGCCGCCGCCATGATGCTGCAAGGCTTGACGGTGCAATACCTGTTCCACCGCACGGTGGCCCTGAAGGCGGGCGACACCATCCTGTTCCACGCGGCCGCGGGCGGCGTGGGCCTGATCGCCTGCCAGTGGGCCAAGGTGCTGGGCGTGAATCTGATCGGCACGGCCGGTTCCGATGAAAAGGCGGCGCTGGCCAAGGCGCATGGCGCGGCCCATGTCATCAACTACAACACGGAAAACTTCGTCGAGCGCGTGCGCGAGATCACGGGCGGCAAGGGCGTCTCCGTCGTCTACGATTCCATCGGCAAGGATACGTTCACGGGTTCGCTCGACTGCCTGGCGCCGCTGGGCATGATGGTCAGCTTCGGCAACGCGTCCGGTCCCGTGCCGGCCTTCACTTTGAGCGAACTGGCATCGCGCGGCTCGCTCTTCATCACGCGTCCGGCCCTGTTCAGCTATGCCTCGAACCGCGCGAATCTGGAAGAGATGGCGACCTCGCTGTTCGGCGTCGTCAGCAGCGGCGAAGTGCAGATCGAGATCAACCAGCGCTACGGCCTGGCCCATATCGCCCAGGCGCATACGGACCTGGAAGGGCGCAAGACGACCGGTTCGACCATCATCGTGCCATGAGCGGCGGCAATGATGGCACGCCAAAGTTCGGCCGCCTGCTGATCGTGCTGTTATTGGCCGTGGCCCTGATTGGCGCGCTGACCTTTGCCGCCGAGGCGTATTATTCGTAGACATAAAAAAACCGGCTTGCGCATCGCTGCACAAGCCGGTTTTTTGTATTGCCACGTAATTATTCCACCTTGACTTCCACTTTACGGGGCACGCCGCTCTGGCCGGGGAAATCGGCAAAGGCGCTGGCGACCATGGCGGGCATCACTTGCGACGTGGCGCGCTTGTTGCTGGTCGATTGCACGGTTACGTCGTACAGTTTCTTGCCGTTGCGGTCATTGATCGTCACGCGCAATTCGCGTTCGTATTTATGGCGCACGCTTTCTTCCACATCCATCGGGCCATACCAGTAGGGGTTATAGCCAAAGCGGCCATAGCCTGGCCATGCGCCGTAGCGGTAGCCGTAGCGGCCAGGCCAGTAGCCGGGGCCATACCAGAATGGGTCGCTGGCTTGCAGCACGCGCTCAGGGTAGTCGACGGTGGAGAAATTCATTGCCACGCGCAAATTGGCTGCCGCGGGGCCGGACGCTTCGCCGAAACCGTGTTTGGCCAGTTCCGCGCGCACCAGGTTCTGGTAGCTGCGGTATTCCAGCGTGTCGTCTTCGGCCGCCGGCGCTTCAAATGCATATGATTTGTCCTGCAATTGCGCAGGCCACTCATGGAAGACGGTCACATCGCTGCGTATGGTGGTGGCGCATCCGGTGAGCAACACGGTCAATGCGGCCATCATGATGGTGAGATATCGTTTCATTGCATGACCTCCTGATTAGTAGACGCAATTCTTCGCTTAGTATTATAAGAATAGTTCTATTTGTTTCTATTCATTATTACAGAATGTTACCTGGCATGTCTGCGTGTAAGGGAATCCAACATTCCTGACCTGAATCGCGACTATCGGGGGCTGGTGTTGGTAAAATAGGCTTTTGCCTCCGCTCCCACCCAAATCCCTATGCGCACAGACAGCCCTCAGACGATTTACCGCAAAGATTACACGCCGCCCAGCTTTTTGGTCGACAGCGTCGAACTTGGTTTCGATCTCGATCCCGCCCGCACAGTGGTGGCGAGCCGGATTCAAATGCGCCATAACCCGGCCAGCACCAGCCGCAGCATCGAATTGCACGGCGAACACATCGAACTGGTGCTGGTGCGCCTGAATGGCAAGGTATTGAAGCCGTCGCAGTACAAGTTGACGGCGGGCATGCTGACCATCCCCAAGGCCCCGGAGGAGGTGACGCTCGATATCGAAACCTTGCTGGCGCCGCAGGACAATACCTCGCTGTCCGGCCTGTACGTGTCGAACCATAATTTCTTCACGCAGTGCGAAGCGGAAGGCTTCCGCCGCATCACCTTCTTCCCTGACCGCCCGGATGTGATGGCCAAGTACACGGTCATGCTGCGCGCCGACAAGGACAAGTATCCGGTGCTGTTGTCGAACGGCAACCTGATCGAAGAGGGCGACCTCGGCGATGGCCGCCATTACGCCAAGTGGGAAGACCCGTTCAAGAAGCCGTCCTACCTGTTCGCTCTGGTGGCGGCGCGCCTGGTATGCCAGGAAGAGCGCTATACCCTGAAGTCGGGCCGCGAAGTGCTGCTGCAAGTGTGGGTGGAAGACGGCAACCTGGATAAAACCGACTACGCCATGCAGTCGCTGAAAAACTCGATCCGCTGGGACGAGGAGCGTTTCGGCCTGGAACTGGACCTGGACCGCTTTATGATCGTCGCCGTGGGCGATTTCAACATGGGCGCCATGGAAAACAAGGGGCTGAACATCTTCAATACCAAGTATGTGCTGGCCAATGCGCGCGTGGCGACGGACGTCGATTACGCGGGCATCGAAGCGGTGGTGGGCCACGAATACTTCCATAACTGGACAGGCAACCGCGTGACGTGCCGCGACTGGTTCCAGCTGTCGCTGAAGGAAGGCTTGACGGTCTTCCGCGACCAGGAATTCTCGGCCGACATGATCGGCACGGACACGGGCCGCGCCGTCACGCGCATCGACCAGGTGCGCACCCTGCGCCAGGCGCAGTTCCCCGAAGACGCGGGCCCGATGGCCCATCCCGTGCGTCCCGATTCTTTCGTCGAGATCAATAACTTTTATACGGTCACCATCTACGAGAAGGGTGCCGAAGTGGTGCGCATGTACCAGACCCTGGTGGGCCGCGACGGTTTCCGCAAGGGTATGGACCTGTACTTTGAGCGCCACGATGGCCAGGCCGTGCAGTGCGACGACTTCCGCGCCGCCATGGCCGATGCGAATGGCCGCGACTTCAGCCAGTTCGAGCGCTGGTACAGCCAGGCGGGTACGCCTGTCGTGACGGCGTCTACGCGCTACGATGCGGCCAGCCGGACGTTCGAGCTGACCCTGGCGCAAAGCTGCCCCGCCACGCCGGGCCAGCCGAAAAAACTGCCTTTCCACATCCCCGTCACCGTCGGCTTGCTGGCCGCCGATGGTCGCGACCTGCCGCTGCACGTCGATGGCGTCGTGTCGAACGGCGCTGCCAGCGTCGTGCTGGAACTGACGCAAGCGTCGCAGACTTTCCGCTTCACGAATGTGACGGAGTTGCCTGTGCCGTCGCTGCTGCGCGACTTTTCCGCGCCCGTGGTGCTGGAATACGATTACACGGACGCGGAATTGCTGCACCTGTTCCGCCACGACAGCGACCCGGTCAACCGCTGGGAAGCGGGCCAGCGCCTGGCCATGGAGCGCCTGCTGAAACTGACCGTCGCCGTCGCCGCCGGCGAGCACCTGGCGCTGGACGACACCTTCATCGAAGCGCAACGCGCCTTGCTGGCCGACGAAACGCTCGATCCTGCCTTCCGCGAGCTGGCCCTGATCCTGCCGTCGGAAACCATCATCGCCGAGCGCATGGCGCAAGTCGACCCACAAGCGATCCACTCGGCGCGCCAGTTCATGCGCCGCACCATCGCGGCCGCCTTGAAACCTGAACTGCTGGCGCAGTACCACGCCAACCAGACGCCGGGCGAGTACAGTCCGGATGCCCTGTCGGCCGGCAAGCGCGCGCTGAAAAACCTGGCCCTGTCCTATCTGCTGATCGCGCCGGGCGAGCAAGAGCTGGTCCTGGCGCAGCAGCAGTTCGACGGTGCCGGCAACATGACGGACCGCGCGGCAGCGCTGGGCGCCCTGATCCATTCGGGTTCGCCATCGCACGCGCAGGCGGCGCTGGCCAGTTTCTATGCCGACTTCGAGAACGAAGCGCTGGTGGTCGACAAGTGGTTCGCCATGCAGGCGGCCGCGCCATCGACCGATGTGCAAGCCGTGCGCCAGCTGATGACGCATCCGGCCTTCACCTTGAAAAATCCGAACCGCGCGCGCAGCCTGATCTTCAATTTCACGAACGGCAATCCGTCGCAATTCCATGCGGCTGACGGCAGCGGCTACGCCTTCTGGGCCGAGCAAGTCATCGCGCTCGACGCCCTGAACCCGCAAGTGGCAGCCCGCCTGGCACGCTCCATGGACCGCTGGCGCCGTTACGTGCCCGCACTGCAAAGCCACATGCGCGACGCGCTGGAAAAAGTCGCCGGCCAGGCCAGCTTGTCGAATGACGTGATGGAAGTCGTTTCCAAGGCATTGGCCAATTAACACCGTAAAAAATTTATCAAAAAGCTATTAAAACAGAGGGATTTCATGAAACGCATCAGTCTTACGCAATACCTGGTTGAAGAGCAGCGCTCGAACAACAGCATTCCGGCCGAACTGCGCCTGCTGATCGAAGTCGTCGCGCGCGCCTGTAAAACCATCAGCCACGCCGTCAGCAAGGGCGCGCTGGGTGAGGTGCTGGGCACGGCCGACACGGAAAACGTGCAGGGCGAAGTGCAGAAAAAGCTCGACATCATCTCCAACGAGATTTTGCTGGAAGCGAATGAATGGGGCGGCCACCTGGCGGCCATGGCGTCGGAAGAGATGGAATCGATCCACCCGATCCCGAACCGCTATCCGAAGGGCGAATACATGCTGCTGTTCGACCCATTGGATGGCTCGTCGAACATCGACGTCAACGTCTCGATCGGCACCATTTTCTCGGTGCTGAAGGCACCGGAAGGCATGGGCGAGCCGACGGAGCAGGACTTCATGCAAGCCGGCAGCAAGCAAGTGGCGGCCGGCTACGCCGTGTACGGTCCGCAAACCATGCTGGTGCTGACCTTCGGCAATGGCGTGAACTGCTTCACCCTGGACCGCGAGATGGGGTCGTGGGTTCTCACGCAAAGCAATATGCAGATTCCGCCGACGACGAAGGAATTCGCCATCAATATGTCGAACGCGCGCCACTGGCATCCGCCCGTGAAACGCTATGTCGACGAACTGCTGGCCGGCGACACGGGCCCGCGCGGCACCAATTTCAATATGCGCTGGATCGCCTCGATGGTGGCCGACGTGCACCGCATCCTGAACCGCGGCGGCATCTTCATGTACCCGGCCGACCTGCGCGACACGTCGATGCCTGGCAAGCTGCGCCTGATGTACGAAGCGAACCCGATGGCTTTCATCGTGGAGCAAGCCGGCGGCGCCGCCACCGATGGTCAGCAGCGCATCATGGACATCGCCCCGCACAAGCTGCACCAGCGCGTGCCCGTGTTCCTCGGCTCGAAAGACGAAGTGGCCCGCGTCACCGCCTACCACGCGGAGTAAAAGCCGCACTTTTCCACGATTTTTAGCGGCCTGCAGCCGGGCCGCTAAAAAAATGCAAAAAAGTTCGCGTTGACACTAGCAAATTTTGTGCATTGTTTGTAGAATGTGGGTCTTCGCCGTTGTAGCTCAGTTGGTAGAGCAGCACATTCGTAATGTGAAGGTCGCCAGTTCGATTCCGGCCAACGGCACCAAGTTTCATCAGAAAACCCGCTTACTTGCAAAAGTCAGCGGGTTTTTTGTTGTCTGTCACGCTACCTGGCTCAGATCCACTGATCGTTCTCCACCGTGCGCTCGCCCGCCTCGCCGTCGCCCGTGTTGACCACGCCGCGCGGCTCGATCAGCAGCAGCCTGGTTTCGGCAGGCGCGCACGGTTTATGTTCGACCCCCTTGGGCACCACCGCCATCTGGCCGGCATGCAGCACGATGGCGTGTCCTTCCGCGTAGCCGGGGCCGCGCAGGGCGATGCGCAATTGCCCTTCCAGCACGATGAAGGTTTCGTCCGTATCGGCGTGCCGGTGCCACTGGAATTCGCCCAGTACCTTGACGACCTTGAATTGGTAGTCATTCATTTCGGCGATGACGCGCGGCTGCCAGTGCCCCTCTAACAGGGCGACCTTACCCGCCAGATCGATGGACTGGCCCTGGCCGCGCGTGGTGATGGTAGTGGTGGACATGCTGTGCTCCGTTCAAGTGGCGATGCAGCCAGAATACGCATGCACTTGCGGGCCGTATTGAACGATCGTGGGTGTTTTCAGCTCTTGACGCTACCGCCGGCGAAGCGCAGCCAGCGGCCAGGCGTCAGTCCATGAGTTTTCAGGAAATGCCGTGTCATGTGGCTCTGGTCGGCGAAGCCCGCGGCCATGGCTGCCGATGCGAGCGTGGCGCCAGCCAGCAGCAGGCGGCGCACCATTTCCAGGCGCCGCATCGTCAGATAGCGGTACGGGCTGGTGCCATAGAACACGCGAAAGTCGTGCGACAGGCTCCAGCGGTCGCGTCCCGTTGCCGCTTCAAGTTCCGCCAGGGTGACGGCACTGCGTGCAGTGCGCCTGCAGGTAGTCGCGCGCGCGGCGTGCCGCCAGGAAGTCGCCTCGCAAGGGCCGAGCCGGCGTGCCGGCCACCGCCGCCAGCGCGTGCGCCAGTTTTACCAGCGCCTCGCTCTGTTCCAGCGCTTCGAGCGGGTGGCCGTCGTGCGGCAGCAAGGCGGAGGTGGCGGCCGCCAGGCGGGAATCGGTCGACACGCCGCCTTCGATGAAGGGCAGCGCGCGTCCGCCCAGCACATCCTGGAACAGCGCCGGTTCGATATACAGCATGCGGTAACGGAAGCCTGCGTCGGTACCGGCCTGGCCATCGTGCGCCTCGTCTGGATGCAGGATCATGGTATTGCCGGGCAGGCTGTCGCGCTGCCCGCGACGGTAGCTGAAACGCTGCACGCCCGCCAGCGTGCGGCCGATGGCGTAGGTGTCGTGGCGGTGCATGGCATAGGCCTTGCCCTTGAACCACGCCTCGATGCGTTCGACCCCTTGTACCGGTTCGGCGCACTTGACCCAGTCGCTGCGCGCTGGCGCTGATGCTCGCTTCATGATGTTTGTCCGTGGATGTCCGCCCTGGTTGCCGATTGCTGACTGTACCCGCCGCGCGCGGGGCTGTCCACGAAAACAGCCGAATCAGAAATTGTGCCGGATTCCCAGCGCCACGCCCGACATGGTGGCGCCCTTCGTTGCTGCATCGCGTCCCAGGCTGTTGATGGCAAAGTCGGCGACGCCGTTGCCGCCGTTGGCCAGGCGCGTGTAGTAGGCATACAGGCTGCTGCGTTTCGATAGCTGGTAGTCATAGCCGACGGTGGCGTGGGTGGCTCCCGCACCGGCTCCCGCGCGCACGGTGCCGATGCTTTCCAGCGCGCCGCCTGTGGCGCTTTGCGCATGCGCCAGGCCGAAACGCAAGCCATGGCGGCCGAACTGGCGCGTGGCGGAAAAGTAGACCGTGCGGCGGCGTAGTTCGCCCGTGGGCGTCGCATAACGCAGGCTTTCCAGCGCCACCGCCAGCTGCGTGGCGCTGTCGACATGCCAGGCGAGGGCCAGCTTGCTGCCACGGTCGGTCAGTCCCCGTCCTTGGTAGTCGTGATGGTCTTCCTGCGCCAGGGTGGCATACAGGGCGCCGCCGTCGTAGATCAATGCGGCCGAGGTCAGTGCCGGATGCGCGCCGCTGGCGGGCCGCTCTTCCCCCATGCCGCGCGCCACGCGCAGCGACCAGCCCTGCCACTGCGGCGTCCAGTAATGTACGCTGTTCTGCTGGCGCCGGTCGAAGGAATACGTGTTGCTGGTATGGCTTTCGCTGGCGCCGGCGCCGTTGCTCATCAGGCTCATGTAGCCGGCCGTGGTGGGGTAGAACGGGTCGAGCGCGGAAGTGGCGCTGTTGTAGGGCAGGGTCCAGTTCCCGCCAAACAGCGTGCCCCACGGGCCGGCAATGCCGACGCGCGTGTCGCGCGCGGCGATGGATCCCGCGCCCGTGTCGGGCGCCAAGGTGCCCTCGACCTGGAACAGCGCCTGCCAGCCGCCGCCCAGGTCTTCGCTGCCGCGAAAACCGAGTACCGAGCGGTTGTTGGAGACGCGCTGCACGCTGTCGCCGCTGCCTGACGAGTGCAGCGCTTCGAACGCCACGTTCAGGCGGCCGTACAGCTGCACATTTTCTTGTGCCGCGGCGGGCAGGGCCGCCGCCAGCGCCAACGCGCCGGCAGCCAGCAAAGGCAATCGCGTCAGCATGGCATCAAAACGCAAAGCAGCTGCATCCCAGCGCGCCCCAGAAGCCGGAGTGGCTGGAAACGGGCACGGAACTCTTGCGCGCCACGTCGTGGGCGTGCGCGTGCACGCCGCAGGCGCCCTGGCACTGGTGCTGTTGCATCACGCTGGCCGTTTGCGGCGGCGCGGCGCGGTAGTGGCCAGCCACGTTTTTCACGGGCGACCAGTCCGGCAATACCGGAATGGGAGGCGGCGCCAGTGGCGTGAATTCCGCCTGGCCGTAGACGACCTTGCCGCCGACAATGGTGAGCACGGATTCGATCGACTTGATGGCCTCTTCATCGATGCTGAAAAAGTCCGCGCTCAGCACGGCCAGGTCGGCCAGCATGCCTTCCTGGATGCGCCCCTTCTTGCCTTGCTCGCTGGAGAACCAGGCGCTGCCCGCCGTCCACAGTTCCAGCGCCGTGTCGCGCGACAGGCGCGAACCTGCGTCGTACAGGCGCAAGCCGCCCACGGTGCGCCCGGACACGAGCCAGTACAGCGCCGTCCAAGGGTTGTAGCTGGCGACCCGCGTGGCGTCGGTGCCGCCGCCCACGGGCACGCCCGAGGCAAGCATGCGTGCGATCGGCGGCGTCGCCTTGGCCGCCTCGGCGCCGTAGCGGTCGACAAAATATTCGCCCTGGAAGGCCATGCGGTGCTGGATGGCGATGCCGCCGCCCAGCGCCTTGACCCGGTCGATGTTACGCGGCGTGATGGTTTCGCAGTGGTCGAACATCCAGTGCAGGCCGTCGAACGGGATATCGCGGTTGACCTTTTCAAACACCGTCAGCATGCGGTCGATCGATTCGTCATAGGTGGCGTGCAGGCGGAAGGGCCAGCGCTTGGAGAGCAGGTGGCGCACCACCTTTTCCAGTTCGTCGTCCATGCCGGGTGCCAGCTCCGGGCGCGGCTCGAGGAAATCCTCGAAGTCGGCGGCGGAAAACACCAGCATTTCGCCGGCGCCGTTATGGCGGTAATAATCGTCGCCCTGGCCCGGCGTGACCATCTGCGTCCATTTTTCAAAATCTTCCAGTTCGCGGCCCTTGTTTTGCGTGAACAGGTTGTAGGCGATGCGGATGGTCAGCTGCTCTTTTTGCGCCAGCTCGTCGACGACGGCGTAATCCTCGGGATAGTTCTGGAAGCCGCCGCCCGCGTCGATGGCGCTGGTCAGGCCGAGGCGATTGAGTTCGCGCATGAACTGGCGCGTGGAATTGACCTGCAATTCGCGCGGCAGGGTCGGGCCCTTGGCCAGGGTCGCATATAAAATCATGGCGTTCGGCCGGGCGATCAGCATGCCCGTGGGGTTGCCTGCCGCATCGCGCACGATCTCGCCGCCGGGCGGGTTCGGCGTGTTCTTGTCGTAGCCGACCACGCGCAGGGCGGCGCGGTTCAGCAGGGCGCGGTCGTACAGGTGCAGGATGAAGACGGGGGTGTCGGGCGCGGCCGCGTTGATCTCGTCGAGGGTCGGCATGCGCTTTTCCGCGAACTGGAATTCCGTCCAGCCGCCCACCACGCGCACCCATTGCGGGTTCGGCGTGCGCAGCGCCTGTTCCTTGAGCATGCGCAAAGCGTCGGCCAGCGAAGGCACGCCTTCCCAGCGCAATTCCAGGTTGTAGTTCAAGCCGCCGCGGATCAGGTGCAAATGCGAGTCGTTCAGGCCGGGAATCACGGTGCGGCCACCCAGGTCGATTACGCGGCTGTCGGGTGCGCGGTGGCGCATGACGTCTTCAACGTCGCCCACGGCGAGGAATTTGCCGTCGGCGATGGCCACCGCGCTCGCTTGCGGGCAGCTCTTATCGACGGTGTGGAAGCAGCCATTGAGCAGGATCAAGGGTGCGGTGGCGGGGAGGGTGTGTTCTGGCATGGTGCAGCTCCATGGTTGCGGTGCGGGGAGGGCCGGCGTGCGCGGCGCGAAAGTCACGTCGTCCAGTGTAGCGGGCGGGCGGCGCTTGAACACGGGCCAAAAGATCAGGTGGAGCGGGCGCACTGGCCGAAGGACGGGGGCGGCGACCGGCCACATGGCTTACCATGCAGGCAGCGGCACCGGGGCGTTTTCCTGGCGCGTTTTTCGTTTTTTAGTGCATTGCACGGTATCAGGAGTCATTCGATGGATCAGCCACCACACAGCCGCTTGTTCGGCACCAGCCTGGGATTTTTAGCGGGGTATGTCGATACCCTGGGTTTCATTGCCCTGTTTGGCCTGTTTACGGCCCATGTCACGGGTAACTTCGTGCTGATCGGCGCCGCCCTGGCGGATGCATCGCGCGCGTCCATCCTGTTGAAGTTTCTCGCTTTTCCTGCCTTTATCGCCGGCGTCGCCGTCACGCGCCTGATGGTGCTGGCCGTGGAACGCCGCGCCGGCCCGTCACTGACCCTGGCGATGCTGTTGCAGTGGGCCTTGCTGGCCGGCTTCATGGTGTTTGGCTGCCTGGCCGAGCCGATCGGCAAGGATGTCAGTTCCATGGCCATGGTAGCCGGCTTGCTGGGCACGGCCGCCATGGGCGTGCACAGCGCCACCAGCCGGCTGCTGCTGGCGCACCTGGCGCCCACTTCCATGATGACGGGTAACGTGACGCAGATCGTCATCGACACCGTCGACGTGCTGCGCGGCGCGGCTGATGGCGCCACCCATGCGCGCTGCGGGAAGTTCTTCTGGCCGTTGCTGGCCTTTGCCCTGGGTGCCATCGCCGCCGCCTTTGGCTACCTGGCCGTCGGCTTCGTGGCGCTGGCCGTACCCCTGATTTTGCTGGGCGCCCTGATCGTAGTGCAGCAACGCAGCGGGCGACCGGCCGTGCCGGCGGCTTGAGCGCGGCCCTGCGCGGCGGCAAGTCCGCTGCGCCGTTCAGGCGTCGAGGATGCCGCGCCGCAGCGCGATGGTGACGGCGTGGGTGCGGTCCCGGGCGCCCAGCTTGGCCAGGATGGTGCTCATGTGCGCCTTGACGGTTTCTTCCTTGATCTGCAGCAAGGCGCCCGTTTCGCGGTTGGAATTGCCTTGCGCAACCTGCTTGAGCACGTCCAGTTCGCGGTTCGACAGCACGTCGCTGCAGGCATACAGCGCCAGTTCCGCCTCGATCTCGGGCGTGATGTGGCGCCGTCCCGCGTGCACGTTCTGTATCGCCGCCAGCAATTCGTGGCGCAGCGCGCTTTTCAGCACATAACCGCATGCGCCCGCGCGGATGGCGCGCAGCACCTGCGTGTCGCCCTTGTAGGTGGTCAGCACGATGATGCGCGCCTGCGGATGGCGCGCGCGGATGGCGCCGATGGCGTCGAGGCCGCTCATGCGCGGCATCTGCAAATCCATCAGCGTGACATCGGGCTGCAGCGCGTCAAATTGCTGCACCGCCTGCTGGCCATCGGTGGCCTGGCCCACCAGCGCCACGCCGGGAAAGGCACTGAGCAGGGCCGCGATGCCGTCGAGCAGCAACTGGTGGTCGTCGGCGATGAGGACGCGTATCGGCGCCGTATCGCTGCGCATGATGTTGCCTGGCAAAGAGGTGTTATCGATCAAGAGTCGTCGGAACAGGGTGAGCAAAAGGTATTTTACCGCAGCGCTTGCCGGGCTGCAGGGGGGACTCCCCAGAGGCAAGCTCCATGTCAGCCTATATTTAGATAGTGGTGCGGGCACGCGGCCAGGCATACGATGCACGGCAGTACCCACTCAACCCTCTCCGCATGGATGACATCATGACCAATCCGAAACTGGAAGTCCTCACCCCCGACAATTGCCAGATCATCTTCATCGACCAGCAGCCGCAAATGGCGTTCGGCGTGCAATCGATGGACCGGCAAGCGCTGAAAAACAATACCGTGGGCCTGGCCAAGGCCGCCAAGGTGTTCAACATCCCCACCATCATCACCACGGTGGAAACGGAAAGCTTCTCCGGCCACACCTATCCCGAACTGCTCGACGTCTTCCCCGGCCAGGATATCCTCGAGCGCAGCTCGATGAATTCGTGGGATGACCAGAAGGTGCGCGATGCGCTGGCCGCCAACGGCAAGAAGAAAGTGGTCGTGTCGGGCCTGTGGACGGAAGTGTGCAACAACAGCTTCGCCCTGTGCGCGATGCTCGAAGGCGACTACGAAATCTATATGGTGGCCGACGCTTCCGGCGGCACGTCGAAGGAAGCACACGACTACGCCATGCAGCGCATGATCCAGGCCGGCGTGGTGCCCGTGACGTGGCAGCAGGTGCTGCTGGAATGGCAGCGCGACTGGGCGCACAAGGCAACCTATGACGCCGTCATGGCCATCGTGCGCGAACATTCGGGCGCCTACGGCATGGGCGTCGACTACGCCTACACGATGGTGCACAAGGCGCCGCAGCGCACCCATGGCGAACACGCCACCCTGGCACCGGTGCCGGCCAGGTAAGTTCCACGTGGCAATGCCATGCGCCGCGCGCCTGACCGCGCGCGGCGTTTTTTTCATCGAAAGGAATGCGCCATGAAGTTATATGTGATTTCGCTGGCGGTGGGCTTGCTGGTTGGCATTATCTACGCCGTCTTGCAGGTACGCTCGCCGGCGCCGCCCGCGATAGCGCTGATTGGCCTGCTGGGCATGCTGATCGGCGAACAGATCGTCCCCGGCGTCAAGCGCCTGATGGCGGGCGAAGCCATCACGGTGTCGTGGCTGCGCAGCGAATGCGTGCCGAAGATCAGCGGCGTGGAAGCGAAGCCAGCGCTGGCCAGGGCCGAACCGCAGCAGAAGGATGACAGCGCCGCTTGATATCCGTGGCGTCAGAACGCGCCCAGCAAGCCGCGCCGGGCGGCCACCGTGGCCGCCTCGGTGCGGCTCGATACATTGAGCTTGGTCAAAATGTTGTTCACGTGAAATTTGACCGTGCCCACCTCGATGCCGGCACTGCGCGCGATCATCTTGTTGCTCTTGCCCGCCGACAGGTGTAGCAGGATGTCGTGCTCGCGTTTCGACAGGCGGTTCGCCTCGATGCGGCCGGCCTGCTGCGCCGCCAGTTCCGGCGGCAGGTAGTGCCTGCCGGCGGCCACCTGGCCGATGCATTGTGTCAGTTGCAGGAAGCCGGAATCCTTCAGCAGGTAGCCGCGCGCGCCGGCGCGCAGGGCCCGGTGCACATTGTCCTCGCCCTGGTAGGTGGTGAGGATGACGATCTTCGCTTGCGCGTCGTCTGCGCAGATGCGCTCGATCGCCTCGACGCCATGCATTTCCGGCATGTTCAAATCCATCAGCACCACGTCGGGCCGCAGTTCGCGGTACAACTCCACGGCGGCGTGGCCCGTGCCGGCCTGGCCCAGCAGGCGCAAGCCGGGCAAGGATGCGATCAGCGAAGCCAGGCCGGCCAGGATCAGCGGGTGGTCGTCGGCGATCAGCAGAGTAGTCGGCGGAGCGGCCGGGGGGATGGTCGTGTGCATGGCTGTGTTCATGGTGCTGGCAGGGTGAAGTGGAACACGCTGCCGTGGGGCGCGCCGGGGGCATGCCACAGGCGGCCGCCATGCGCGTCGAGGATGCGGCGGCAGATGGCCAGGCCCATGCCCATGCCGTCCGGCTTGCTGGAGTACAGGGCGTGGTACAGGCGGCCGGCCGCCTGCGGCGCGATGCCGGCGCCATTGTCGGCGATGCTGAAATGCTGCACGCCCCCATCCAGGCGCGAGGACAGCAGCACCGTGCGCGGCCGGCCGCTGGCGCCCTGCAGGGCTTCGATGGCGTTCATCAGCAGGTTCAGGATGACTTGCCGGAATTGCACCGGGTCGGCGTGCAGCAGCGGGCGGCCCGGCGCCAGCTGCGTTTCCAGGTGGATGGCGTGGCGTTGCAATGGCGCGCGCAGCAGCGGCAGCAGGTCCTGCACGGCGTCGTCGGCCGCAAAATGATCGTGGCTGCCCGGCGCGTTGCAGGCCAGGCCATGCACGCTGCGCAGCACGGCGCTGGCATGGCTGCCGGCGCTGGCGACCAGGGCCAGCGCCGCGCGCGCCTCGTCGAGGCGGGGCGGATCGTGGTCGAGCCAGCGCAAGGCGGCATCGGCATTGAGCGCGATGGCCGCCAGCGGCTGGCGCACTTCGTGCGCGACCGATGCGGCAAATTCGCCCATGCCGTCCATCCTGCCTATGCGCTGCGCCTGCGCCAGGCCTGGGTCTTGCTGCTGAGGGAAAGAATGCGTGCTGGCCATCGCGGGACTCCTGTCGTTCGCCGCGGCTCATGCCGCGCGGCAACAAGTATGCATGGCCCGGCAGGCAAGGCAGTTATACGAATGGGGGAGGCGGGCGGTTTTTTTGCGCGGCGGAGGCGCCGGCGGGGGAGATAGACACCGCCGGGCGGGCCGGCGGTGTGGGCAGCGCAGAGCGGTCAGGACTTGATAAAGGTCAACAAGTCTTCGTTCAGGCGATCCTTGTGGGTGGCTGGCAAGCCATGCGGCGCGCCTTCATAGATGACCAGCCTGGCGTTCTTGATGAGCTTGGCCGCAGCCTTGCCGGAGGCGTCGATCGGCACGATCTGGTCGTCGCCGCCGTGCACCACCAGGGTCGGCACGGAGATTTTCTTCAGGTCGGCCGTGAAATCCGTCTCGGAAAACTGCTTGATGCAGTCATAGGCGTTCTTGATGCCGCACTGCATGCCCTGCAGCCAGAAGGTGTCGCGCATGCCTTGCGACACCTTGTTGCCGGGACGGTTGGCGCCGAAGAACGGCACCGTCAGGTCCTTGAAGAATTGCGAACGGTCGGCCAGCACGCCGGCGCGGATGCCGTCGAAGACGGACATCGGCAAGCCGCCCGGATTGGTAGCCGACTTGACCATCTGCGGCGGCACGGCGCCCACCAGCACGGCCTTGGCCACGCGCTTTTCGCCATGGCGGCCGATATAGCGCGCCACTTCGCCGCCGCCCGTCGAATGGCCGACCAGGGTCGCGCCCTTGATGTCGAGCGCGTCGAGCAGGGTGGCCAGGTCGTCGGCGTAGGTATCCATGTCATTGCCCTGCCACGGCTGGCTGGACAGGCCGTGGCCGCGGCGGTCGTGCGCGATCACGCGGTAGCCGTGGCTGGCCAGGAACATCATCTGGTCTTCCCAGGCGTCGCCCTGCAAGGGCCAGCCGTGGCTGAAGACGACGGGCGTGCCCGTGCCCCAGTCCTTGAAGCGGATGACGGTGCCATCCTTGACGGTGACGCTATTGACGGTGAGCTTGCCCGGCGCCGCGGCAGCGGCAGGCTTGGCGGCGGCGCTGGCGCCACCGGCGGCCAGCAGTCCCGCGCCGGCGGCCACGCCGGCGACGCTGACGAGCAGCTTGCGGCGGGAGTTGACTTCTTCGGCTTCGATTTTCTTCGACATGATGCATTTCCTTCGGGGATGGGGGAGGGGCCAGCCATGGCGTGGACCAGTGACGGCATCGGCCAGTCTAGGCCTTCGCGCGCGCCGGCGCCTCTGCCAAAAGACCAGTCGCGCCCAGGCGTCCGCCTGCCTATGATGGCTGGCAGCGGCGCGCCGCGCCGCCTGGCTTTCCCACTGGAGCGATCATGAAGAAAAACTGGAGGGTGGCGCTGACGGGCCCCTTTTTACCCGATGCGGGCTTGCTGTTTGCGCGCGTGGCGGGCGCGCTGCTGGTGCTGCACGTGCACGGCTTGCCCAAGCTGCTGCATTTTTCCGCGGAACTGGCGCGCATCGACGATCCGCTGCACCTGGGCCGCGCCGTCACCCTGTACTGCGCCCTGTTCGCGGAAATCCTCTGTCCGCTGTTGGTCGCCGCCGGCTTGCTGACGCGCCTGGCCTGCCTGCCCCTGCTCTTCCTGCTGGGCGTGTCGATGCTGCTCGTGCACCCGGACTGGAGCATCGCAGACGGCCAGTTCGGCTGGTTGCTGATCATCGTCTTCGGCACGATTGCCATCAGCGGCGCGGGCAAGTATTCGCTCGATGCGCGGTTGCGCCGTTAAATGACGAATTCCCGCCGCACGGCCGGTTTGTGCGCCAGCAGCAGCGATAATTTCTTCAATGCGCTGGCCAGGCGCGCGCGGTCGCGGATGCTGCCCAGCGAGATGCGGATGGCGTTCGGCGGGCGGTTGTCGTAGAAGGCGTCGGACGCCGTGACGGCCACGCCCTGGGCGCGGGCGGTGGCGGCCAGCTCGCGCGAGGTCCAGTAGCCGGGCAGCGAAAACCACACGTGGATGCCATCGCTGCGCGGGTGAGTGGCGCCCGTCAGGATGGTGCGGATGACGTCCTGGCGCGCATCGGCTTCGCTGCGTATGCCGGCCAGCAGCGCGTGCGCGGAGCCGTCGTGTATCCATTGCGTCGTCAGCGCCGTCGTCACGGGCGTGGCCATCAGGCTGAAAGAGCGCAGGGCGTCCAGGAAGCGTTCGCGCAGCTGCGTGTCGGCGATCAAGGTATAGGCCATGCGCAGGCCCGGCGCCAGGCATTTCGACAGGGTGGCGATGTAGGATACGTGGGCGGGTGCGTAATGCGCCAGGGGCGGCGGCGCATCGGACGCCAGCAGCCAGTACGGATCATCCTCGATGATGTGCATGCCGCAGCGCTGGGCCACTTGCGTGATGGCCAGGCGGCGCGCGGCCGGCATGGTGTGCGCCGTGGGGTTTTGCAGGGTGGGATTCAGATACACGAGGCGCGCGCGGTGCTTGCGGCCAGCCTTTTCCAGCGCTTCGGGCAGCATGCCATCCGCATCCGTTTCCACGACGACGGCCTTGCGGTTCAGCTGCCCGGCCGCCGAGCGCAAGCCCGGATACACGGCCGGCTCCGTCAAGATGGCGTCGCCGGGCCGGCTCAGGGTCAGAATCAGCGCCGCCAGCGCCGCCTGCGCGCCGGGGCAGGCGACGACGTGTTCTCCATCGACGTTGCCGAACATGGGCGCGAGCCAGGCGGCGCCCGCCGCGCGGTCGGCCTTGCTGCCGCCGCCCAGGTGATAACTCATCAACATATCGCTGTCCGTGCGCATCAGCACCTGCGCCACGCCCTGTTTCAGCAGGTCGTCGAAATCCACGCCCACGGGCGGCGGCGGGATGTTCATGCTCAGGTCCAGCATCTGCGTCAATTCCACCTTCGGCGCCGCCACGTAGGTGCCGCGCGCGCCGTGCCCTTCCAGCAGGTTGCGGCGCTTGGCTTCGTCGTAGGCGCGCGTCACGGTCGTCAGGTCGACCTGGAACAGGGCGGCCAGGCTGCGCTGCGGTGGCAAGCGGTCGCCCGGGCGCAGGCTGCCGCCGGACAGCGCGCGCTCGAGCATGTCGGCGATCTGCAGGTAGCGCGGACCGCCGTGCTGCACGAACGGCATGATCCACGCGCTTGCATGGTCATCTTTTTGTATGGATTTAGACGGAGGCATTTTGTCTTGATGTATGTATTTTGGTACCTACATTATGCGTAAAGTCTGCATAAAAATCCATGCATTTGTATGGGGCCGGCTTTCTCGTCGGGGCGGACCATGCATCAGGCAGCGTTACTCCCCGCCCGCCGCACCAGGCCGGTACGGGTTGTTATTTCTGGCAGGCATTTAAGTCTGGCCTTCAAGGTGTGGCAGCGCACGGTGGCGTGTGGCAGGCGCGGTTAAGGTAGTGCCAACAGCTTGCTGCTGATCCTCTGTTTGATATGGCTCAGCCCGGCAGCGTTTAGCCGCTTCTTTTTCCCAGAAGCGAGGAGAATCATGATTCGGTCACGGCATCGAGCATGGTTGAAATTATTCACTGTTAAAGGAAACCATCATGAACGCGATTGAAAAAACCAGCTCCGATATCAACGGTACCGCCCAGGATACCCGCCAGGACTTGCACCGCACGATCGACAAGGTGGCAAGCCAGGCCCAGCCCCTGGCCGACAAGGTGGCCACGCGCGCCCACGACGGCGTGGACCAGGTGGGCGACCGCATCGACCAGGTCAGCGACAGCGTCAGCAAGGCTTCCGAACGCCTGATGGCGCGCGGCAAGCAATTGGGCGCCGCCTGCCAGCGCGCCGGCGAGACGGGCCGCGAGTACGTGCGCGAACGGCCGGCCGTGTCCCTGCTGATTGCGGCAGCGGCCGGGTATGGCCTGTCGAAATTGCTGGGTTCGCGTAAATAAGTTTTACGCCTTCCTGGCCGGTATTTGTCGTGGGCGCTGTTTCCTTCGCCGTGATGGCGGAGGAAGCAGCGCCCACGCGCATAAGGTAGTAGTTAGTAGCAGGCCGTAAAGGAGAGTGAAGATGCGCTCCATTTTGTTGTGGTTGATCGGTGTACCTATTCCCATCATTGTTTTGATTGCCCTGTTCGTGCGCTGAATGAGGGAGTTGTAGCGTTCTCCCGGGGCAGACTACTCACAGGAGATGTAATGGCTACCAACAAGAAAACGCCGTCCACGGACGGTGCTGGTTCCGTATTGAGCAGCATGTCCGGCCCATCCGACAGCAATGCGCCGAACAGCCTGGGTGCGGATAATGACCTGACCCGCGCGCTGCTGCAAAAGACGGCCGCCGGCCAGCAACTGTCCGCCGCCATGGCCGTCAATCCCAAGGAGGAGGGGCAGTATGGCGAGGCGGCGCGCACGCCGGCCGAAGGCGTGCATGTGGCAAGCGGCGAAGCGCTGGCCACGGCGAGCACCACGGGCGAAACGATACCTTCCCCGAAGACGGGCGATGGCCAGCCCGCGCTGGGCGAGAATGCGTTGAATAATTCGCTGGATCACGCCCGCAGCGACGACAGCGGCTGCGTGCTGACGACCAACCAGGGCGTGCCCGTGGGCGACAACCAGAATTCGCTGAAGGCGGGCTTGCGCGGCCCCACCCTGATGGAAGATTTCATCCTGCGCGAAAAGCTCACGCACTTCGACCATGAGCGCATCCCCGAGCGCGTCGTGCATGCGCGCGGCTCGGCCGCCCACGGCTATTTCGAATGCTACAAGGAGCAAAGCAGGCACACGCGCGCCGCGCCGTTCGCCAAGGCGGGCAAGCGCACGCCCGTCTTCGTGCGTTTTTCCACGGTGGCCGGCGAACGCGGTTCCACCGACACGGCGCGCGACGTGCGCGGCTTCGCCGTGAAGTTTTATACGGACGAGGGCAACTGGGACCTAGTCGGCAATAACATCCCCGTCTTCTTCATCCAGGATGCGATGAAGTTCCCCGACTTGATCCACGCCGTCAAGCCCGAGCCGCACAACGGCATGCCGCAGGCGGCCAGCGCGCACGACACCTTCTGGGACTTCGCCTCTCTGTCGCCGGAAATCACGCACATGCTGATGTGGGCCATGTCGGATCGCGCCATCCCGCGCAGTTTCCGCATGATGCAGGGCTTCGGCGTGCATACCTTCCGCCTCGTGAATGCGAAGGGCCAGTCCGTCTTCTGCAAATTCCACTGGTCGCCCATGGCCGGCACGTATTCGCTGGTGTGGGACGAAGCCGTCAAGCTCAGCGGCGCCGATTCCGACTTCCACCGGCGCGACCTGTGGGAAGCCATCGAGTGCGGCGCGTATCCCGAATACGAGCTGTCCTTCCAGCTCTTCACGGAAGCGCAGGCCGAAGCGTTCCCCTTCGACGTGCTCGACCCCACCAAGCTGATTCCCGAAGAACTCGTGCCGCTGGTCCCCGTCGGGAAGATGGTCTTGAACCGCAATCCCGACAATTTTTTCGCCGAGACGGAGCAGGTGGCGTTCTGCACGGCGCACATCGTGCCCGGCATCGATTTCAGCAACGACCCGCTGCTGCAGGGGCGCATCCACTCCTACGTCGACACGCAGATCACGCGCCTGGGCGGCGCCAATTTCCATGAAATCCCCATCAACTCGCCGCTGGCGCCGTTGCACAACAACCAGCGTGACGGCATCCACCGCCAGGCCATCAACCGGGGCCGGGTCGCGTATGAACCCAATTCCTTGGCGGGCGGCTGTCCGTTCCAGGCGGGCGCGAAGGGCTTCAACAGCTTTCCCGCCGCGACCGAAGGCGACAAGGTGCGCGGCAAGCCCGAGAAGTTCGCCGAGCACTTCGGCCAGGCGCGCCTGTTCTGGATCAGCCAGACGCCGGTGGAACAGGACCATATCGTGCATGCGTTCCGCTTTGAACTGAGCAAGGTGCAGACGGTGGCCATCCGCAAGCGCATCGTCGCCATGCTGCGCAATGTCGACGAAACCCTGGCGCAGCGCCTGGCCGACGGCCTGGGCCTGGCGCTGCCGCCCGTCATGCCGCGCGCCTCGATGCTGCCGATCCCCACGTATCCACCGTCGCCGGCCCTGTCGCTCTTTTTCCGCCCTGGCAAGACGGGCATCCATACCCTGCGCGTGGCCATCCTGGTGGGGCCGGGCAGCGATGGCGCGCAGGTGCGCAATATCTATGCCTCGCTGCTGGCCGATGGCGCCGTGCCGCGCCTGGTGGGCAGCCACCTGGGGAAAGTCGACACCAGCGGCGGCGCGCCGCTCGACGTGGAAATCTCGCTCGAGACGGGACCGTCCGTGCTGTTCGACGCCGTCGTGCTGCCGGATGGCCAGGGCGCCGTGCAGCAGCTGGGCGGCGACGCCAACGCGCTCGACTTCCTGCGCCTGCAATACCGCCACTGCAAGCCCATGCTGGCTGTCGGCGCGGGCAAGGACTTGCTGGACAAGGCGGGCGTGCCGGTGACATTGCCGGATGGCAAGCCCGATCCCGCCATCATCGTCGCGCCGTCCGGCGACGTGGCGAAAGCCGTGGCGGCCTTCAAGAAGGCGCTGGCCGCGCACCGGGCGTTTGCGCGCGAGACGGACCCGCCGCGGGTGTGAGTGGCGGTATCGGCAACGGGGCCGGATCCGCCGGCCCCGTTGCATACGCTGTTTGAGCGACATGCGCAACGCCATGCAACAATGTAAACAATAAAAACGTCCTGCGGTGATATGCTGCTGGCTAGAACTGTTCATTTGCAACTATTTATATAACGGCAGCAAGGAACGGCTTCAGCAAACCGGATCGCGATTACCGCATGGACAAGTACACACCTCGCACCTGGGGGCCGGGCGAACGCCCGACCTTGCCCGGGTCGCCATCGATGCCCGAACATTCGACGCCCAAGCGTGTCGCGTACTTCATCGTCGGCCTGATCGTCGCGCTGACGGGGGGGCTGGGCAACGGCCTGGTGACGGCCAATCTGCTGAACCTGCAAGGTTCGCTGGCCGCCTATGCCTACCAGATGCAGTGGCTGCCGGCCGCCTACGTGATGACCATCGTGTCCATGAATCTGCTGCTGGTGAAGTTCCGCCAGCAGTTCGGCCTGCGCCTGTTCACGGAAGCGTTCCTGGTGCTGTATGCGCTCGTGACGTTCGCCCACTTGTATGCGAATACCTTGCCGTCGGCGATCGCCGTGCGCGCCGCGCATGGCATGGTGGGCGGCGCGCTGGGCGTGCTGGGCCTGTACTACACCTTGCAGGCGTTTCCCGCGCGGCACCGCCTGAAAGGCGTGGTGCTGGGCCTGGGTTTTGCCCAACTGGCGCTGCCGCTCGCGCGCATCTTTACTTCCGAACTGCTGCAGATCGGCGAATGGCATGGCCTGTACCTGTTCGAACTGGGACTGGCCCTGCTGGCGCTGGGCTGCGTGCTGGCCCTGAAACTGCCGCCCGGCGACAGGGTGCAGACGTTCGAGCCGCTCGATTTCCTCACCTTCATCCTGTTCGCGCCCGGCGTGGCCTTGCTGTGCGCCGTGCTGGCGCAGGGGCGCACGGCGTGGTGGATGGAATCGGAATGGGTGGGCGTGTGCCTGGCAGGCTCCATCGTGCTGATCGCCGCCTCGCTGGCCATCGAGCATAACCGCGCGCGCCCGCTGCTCAATACGCGCTGGCTCACCACGGGCAAGATCGCCAAGCTGTTCTTGTCCGTGCTGCTGTTTCGCATCGTGCTGTCCGAATCGACGGGGGCCGTGGGCTTCCTGCAGGCGCTGGGCTTGAACACGGACCAGATGCAGAACCTGTTCATCGTGGTGCTGCTGGGCAGCGTGGCTGGCCTGGTGGTCAGCGCGCTGACGATCAATCCGGCCACCCTGAACCGCTCGCTGATGTTCGCGCTGCTGCTGATCGCCGCCGGCGCACTGATCGACGCGCACGCCACCAGCCAGACGCGCCCCGTCAACATGTATGTCAGCCAGTTCCTGCTGGCCTTTGGCGGCACGTATTTCCTCGGCCCTACCATGGTGGCGGGCATGGGTGCCGTGATCGCCGAACCGCGCAACCTGGTGAGCTTTTCCGTGATGTTTACCATGACGCAGAACCTGGGCGGCTTGCTCGGCTCGGCCATCGTCGGCACCATCCAGACGGCGCGCGAAAAATACCATTCCAGCTACCTGGTCGAGCATCTCACCTTGCTCGACCCGCAGGTGGCCGCGCGCGTGCAGTCCGGCGCCGCGAGCTACGGCGGCGTGCTGACGGACCCTGCCTTGCGCAGCGCCCAGGGCGTGGCGCGCCTGGGCGCCATCGCCACGCGCGAAGCCAATGTGCTGGCCTATAACGATGTCTTTTTGATGATCGCCGGCGTCGCCATCGCCACCTTGATCTGGATGCTGGTCAGCCAATCCTGGACCCGCATCACCACCGGCGCGCGTCGCCTGGTCGGCCCCGTGCGCGATGCGCAGACGGCCATGGCCATCGTCCCCATTACCAATTCGGAACCGAGCAATGACAGAAAATAACAATCCACCGCCACCTCCCGCACCTGCATCGGCGGCGCCTGCAGCCGCACCCGCCGCCCCTTCCACTGCGCAGCCGGACCGGCGCCACCAGTGGCTGTCCGCGCTGGCCTTTGCCGCCGTGGCCCTGGTGGGCGTGCTGATCGTGCTGTACGCGTGGCGGCTGCCGCCGTTCACCAGCCCCGTCGTGACGACGGAAAACGCCACCGTGCGGGGCCAGGTGACGATCATCGGCACGCAGCTGTCCGGCTATGTGGTGGAAGTGACGGTGCAGGATTTCATGGACGTGAAGGAAGGCCAGCTGCTGGTGCGCATCGACGACCGCATCTACCAGCAGCGCTACGAGCAGGCACAGGCCCAGCTGGCGGCGCAACAGGCGGCGCTGTCGAACTGGGCGCAGCAAAAGGCCAGCGCGCAGGCGGGCATTTCCGTCAGCGAGGCGGCGCTGGCCAATGCGGAAGCGCAGGCGCGCAAGGCCAGCGCCGACCTCAATCGCGTGGAACAATTGGTGGCCGACGGTTCCCTGTCGCAGCGCGAACACGACCAGTCGCGCGCCACGCAGGCGCAGATGGCGGCCGCGCTGGCGCAGGCGCGGGCCAATCTCGACATCGCCCAGCAAAGCGTGCATTCCGTGGTGGTCAACAAGCAGGCCCTGGAAGCGGCCGTGGCGAACGCGCAGGCAGCCGTCAAGGCGGCGAAGATCGACCTCGATAACACGCGCATCGTTGCCCCTTCCGATGGCCAGCTGGGCCAGGTGACGGTGCGCCAGGGCGCATACGTGAATTCGGGTGCGCAGCTGATGGCGCTGGTGCCGCGCCAGATGTGGGTCATCGCCAATTTCAAGGAAACGCAAATGAACGGCGTGCAGGAGGGACAGAGCGCCACCTTCCACGTCGACGCGCTCGACGGCGCCGTGCTGACGGGCCAGGTGGAGCGCATCTCGCCGGCCACCGGTTCCGAATTTTCCGTGCTGCCGGCCGATAACGCGACGGGCAATTACCTCAAGATCGCCCAGCGCATTCCCGTGCGCATCCGCATCGATCCGGGGCAGGCGAATGCGCGCCGGCTCGTGCCCGGCATGTCGGTGGTGGTCAGCGTCGACACGTCCGCCGTGCTGAACGACTCGGCGGACAATCCGGCGCCGCCGCCAGCGCCGAAGAAGGCCAAGCCATGAAGCGCCATGTCCTGCTGATGGCCGGCGCACTGGCGCTGGCCGGCTGCGCCGCCAACGCGCCCTTGCAGCCGCCATCGGCATTGCAGCTGCCGTCCGGCTGGCGCGCGCAGGCGGACGGTGCGCCGGCGCTCATTGCCGCCTCCGATGGCGCGCAGGTGGAGCAGCTGTGGTGGCAAGCCTTCGGCGATCCGGTCTTGAGCGACCTCGTGGGCGAGGCGCTGGCGCGCAACGGCGACTTGCGCGTGGCGCGTGCCCGCGTGCAGGAATACCGCGCGCGCCTGGCGCAGGCCGACGCGAACCGCGCGCCCAACCTGGCCTTCGACGGCTCGCCCACGCGCACGCGCACCCTGGCGTCCAGCGGCAAACCGTATGTGACGAATGTCTTCCAGGCCGAACTGCAGGCCAGCTATGAAATCGACGTGTGGGGCCGGCTGGCCAATCTGAGCGATGCTGCGGGCGAGAGTTACCGCGCCGAGCAGGCCAGCCTCGATGCGGCGGCCCTGTCGATCGCGGCCAGCGTGGCGACGAGTTACCTGAATCTGCGGGGGCTCGACGCGCAGCTGGCGCTCACGCAATCGACGCTGCAGCTGCGCGAGCAGTCGCGCGAGCTGGCGCGCAAGCAGTTCGAGGTGGGATACAGCTCGCGGCTGGAATGGCTGCAGGCGCAATCGGAATACCATGCGGCGGCCGAGCAGGTGCCGCAGCTGCAGCGGCAGATCTTTGAACAGGAAAACGCGCTGGCCGTCCTCGTCGGCGGCAATCCCGGCCCCATCGCGCGCGGCTTGCCGCTGGCCGAACTGGCGGCGCCGGGCGTGCCGGCCGGCCTGCCGTCCGAATTGCTGCGCCGGCGGCCCGACATCGCGCGCGCGGAACACAACCTGGCGGCCGCCAACGCCAGCCTGGCCGCCACGCGCGACCAGTTGCTGCCCTCGTTCAAGCTGACGGCCGTCGGCGGCGGGCAAGCCACGACGCTCACCGATTTCCTGCATGCGCCCACGGCCCTGTGGCGGCTGACGGCGCTGGCGGCCGGTCCCCTGTTCGACGGCGGGCGCGTGCAGGCGCAGACGGATGCGGCAGGCGCGCAGCGCGACCAGCTGGCGTACACCTATGAAAACGTGGTGCGCAATGCTTTCGCCGAAACGGAGAACAGCCTGGGCGCCATCTACCGCCTCCAGCAGCAGGCCGTGGAAAACGACGCGCGCCGCGCCACGGCGGCGGACACCCTGCGCATCGCGCATAACCGCTACCGCAATGGCTATGCCTCGTACCTGGAAGAGCTGGACGCCCAGCGTACCCTGTACAGTGCCGACGTGGGGCTGCTGCAACTGAAGACGCGCATCCTCGTCGCCTCGGTCGACCTGTACCGGGCCATGGGCGGCGGCTGGGCGGCAACGGCCCGCCCTTAAGGCCTGTCCCGGCCTGCCCCGGCTGTCCCGGCAGGGGATGGATTCCTCTGCCGGGACAAGCGCCTGCTCCCTCCTGTCGCAGCATCCGGGTTTTTTGCCTGGATGCAGGCGTCCCGGTAACGTCTTGCCGCCCTTTCCCAAAACTCCCCGCGTTTCCCTTGTCCGCGGCGGCGCGCCGCCGATCTTTATTGTTGTATTTTTACAACTTCATTTTCACGTTGCTGTATATGAAAAATTTCCACATGGAATTCTTTTGCGATTTCTGTCGTGCTGCGCCTGTGATACCAATAAACATTGTCATTTGAATTATTTTTAGTATCACATGGGAAACACTTTTCTTTCTGATATGTACGCTAGAGTACATAGTGGCATATTGAGCGAAATTGGCATCTTTAGCCTCGCTTTCTATCATTTCAGGGGCGTGATGCCAAGAAACCTGCCGTAGTACCAATTTGAAAAAATAACAAAATAGACACATTTGTTAGCATGAGTGCAAGTGCCTGTGAGTGATTTTTTCATTTCCTTGCTTAATCTCAATTGATTAATTTTTTAATATTTTTATTGCTTGTAAAGCATTAAAAAATGCACCAGAATGTCGCAAATCATCAATGTTGTCATAAGTTACACATTGAATATTTGTTGACTTTCGTGCCGCCTTGCCATGTCCGCAGGGTGAAAAAGCAGGCCGTTCGCTGTTTTTTCTGGGCCGGAAGTGCCGTTGCAGCACACCGCACAACCCCCTGACGACTGCCATGCCTATGTCCTCCTTTTTGCGCACTATCTTTTCCTGTCTGATCTCCTGCAAGCGGGGAGGGCCGCGCGGTCTCCTGCAGCGCCTGTTATGGCTGATCGCCTGTTTCTGCAGCCTTGGCGCGGCGGGAACGGCGTCGGCGGCGGCAATCGACTTGTCCGTTTCCGCCTACCTGCAGGCGCCGGACCCCGTGCCGCGTGGCGGCAAGGCCAGCTTTTCGGTGGTGGTGACGAACAATGAGGACCTGGTCGATGCGACGGGCACCGTGCGCCTGGCGGTGGAATTGCCCGCCAATGTGAATTTTGCGTCGAGCACGGCGCCGGTCGGTTGCGCCTTCAATCTGGCAGCCAGTCCGCAACTGCTCACTTGCACGCGCAGCGGACTGGGCAAGACCGCAAACTGGACGGTCAATTTCAGCGGCACGGGCTCGGCGGCGTCTGCCGTGGTGACCAAGGCCAGCGTGTCTTTTGTCAACGTGGACACGGACGGCAACAGTTTCAACAACGATTCGATCAAGACGGTCACCGTCATCAAGGGCGCGGACCTGAGCGTCGCCGCCAGCGGCACGACGGGCTTGAGCGGTTGTCCCGCCGCCTGTACGGCAGCGGCCGGCGCAACGGTGGGCTACCGGGTGGACGTGGCAAATGCCGGGCCGGACAGCGCATCGCAATTCAAGGTCACGTACAACTTGCCGGCCAGCGCAGATTTTACCTACGCATCGGCGTCCGGCACGGGCTGGGCATGCGCCCGGTCGGGCACCGTGCTGACCTGTACCTACAGCGGCGCGGCCATCGGCGTGGGGCAGCAAGCTCCCCCCATCACGATCGGCGGGCGCATCGTCAAGAGCATCGCCGGCACCATCACCAACGGCGCGTCGGTGGCTTCCAGCGACTTGCAGACGGGCGATCCGGAAGACGGCAACAACGGACCGAGCCAGGTCATCGTCACGGTCAAGCCGGGCACCGACCTCGATGCCCGGCAAACCCTGGTGTCGAACGCCAGCGGCCTGAGCTCGTTGACGCAGGGCGAGGCGGTCAGCCTGAACCTGTGGGCCGTCAATAGCGGCACGCAGGACGCCAGCGGCGTCACCGTGAAGACGACGGTGTCCAGCGATTTCACGATCGGCACCTTGCCGGCAGGCTGCGCCAAGGCTGGCCAGACGATCACCTGCAATGTCGGCGCGCTGGCGCTGGGCGCCACCTCTTCCAAGTTCCTGATTCCGCTGACCGTCGCCACCGGCGCGACGGGCGGCGCGAACGTGGTGGACGTGGCACGCAGCGCCCCGCTCGACGGCTTGAACAATCCCGCCTCGGCCACCTACACCATCGTCGCGCCATTCGCCCACCTGACCCTGAGCAAGAGCAAGTCGCCAGGACTGGTCGCGGCCAATGGCCTGATCACCAATACCATCACGGTCACCAATGCGAGCACCTCCACCAGTGCCGCCAGCGGCACCGTGACCGTGACCGATACCTTGTCGCCGCAAGAAAGCTATGTGAGCGCCAGCGGCGCGGGCTGGACGTGCAGCGCGGCGGGACAGCTGGTGACCTGCACCTACACGATCTCCGGCAGCCTGGCGCGCGGCGCGAAACTGCCTGCCCTGATTCTGACCACGCGCGCGCAAGCGGGGTTTTCCGGCACCTTGAGCAATACCGCCTGTACCGGCATGGCCGCCGGGTCGGCGCACCAGCCGCCGGACAATGCGAGCACGGGCAATTGCGACACCGCCAGCGTCACATCGACGCCGTTGAACGTCGACCTGGCCATCGTCAAGACGGCGTCCCTGGTCAGCTTGCCGGCCGCCTCGAATACCTTCAGCTATACCCTGGTGGTCAGCAATGCTGGCCCGGACAGCGCACCGACCGTCAAGGTGGTCGACGCCTTGCCGCACTGGTACAACGGCAGCGGCGGCACCACGGGCGGCAGCGTCGTGCTGGCCGGCAGCGGTGCAGGCGAAAGCTGCAGCTTTGCGTCGACCATCACGTGTACGCTGCTGAACCTGGGCAATGGCGCGTCGCGCACCATCACCATCACGCTTAATCGCCCCTTGAAGGACGGCGCCTTGCTCAATACCGCCACGGTATCGAGCCCGGATGCCATCGACACCGATGCGGCCAATAACAGCTCCGGCGCCACCGTCACCGTGGTGCCGCAGGCCGACGTCGGCGTCACGGCGATGGCTGGTGCGCCGAATCCCGTGCGCGTCGGCGTGCCGCTGGTGTTCACGACCTCGATCCGCAACAATGGACCCAGCAGCGCGGCCAATGTGGTGCTGCGCCAGGTCATCGATCCGGCCCGCATGGCGTATGTGGCCGGCTCGGCCAGCATCGCGGGCAGCGCCGCGCAATGCACGCTGGTGCCCGCCTTCAGCGGCACGCCCTATGCGGGACAGTCCGGCATCGAATGCCGGACCTTTGGACTCGGCGATGGCGAGACGCGCCAGCTGATCTTCTCGGTCATCCCCGTGTTCCCGTATCCCGATGCGCTCGACGCGACCTATGCCAGCAGCGCCACCATCAGCACGACGACCGACGACAGCAACGCGGCCAACAACAGCAACAGCACCACCGTCACCGTGATCAGCAAGGAGCTGGACCTGAGCGTTTCGGCCGTCGATACGGGCTACGAACAGAGCCCGTTCGGCGATGCGCTGGTGTACCAGGTCACGGTGCAAAACAATGGACCGTCGCTGGCCACCGGCCTGAAGCTGGTCATCACGCCCGTGCCGCCGCCGCAAAACGGCGCGGCCGTGCCGTATACCATGCTGTGGAATGCCGCAGGTAGCACCTTGCCGGCCGGCGCCTCGTGCAGTCAGCCGGGCGGCGCGGGCACGAACCTGGTGTGCTACCTGGCCAGCGTGCCCGGCGACAGCACGCTGTCCAGCGGCGCCAGCCGCGTGTTCGCCCTGAAATTCGATACGGGTCCCGTCAGCAATGCGCCGCTGGGATCGATCACCTACAAGATCAACGCCAGCGTCGAATCGCTGGAAACGGGCGCGGCGCCGTTTGCCGGCGACAAGCTGGCGACGAACAACGTGGTGGAAGAAACCACCACCGTGCTGCCGAAGACCGATCTGATGCTGGTGTCGAAAACCGTTTCGCCCGCATCGCCGTTCAGCATCAACCAGCCCTTTACCTACACCCTGGTGGTGGGGAATCTGGGACCCGCCCTGGCGGCCAGCACGGTCGTCACCGACGTGCTGCCGGCCGGCTTCGTGCTGACGGGCGCACCGACGGCACGCCTCGGCTCGGGTGCTGCGCTGGCCTTGAACAACTGCGTCAGCAGCGGTTCGCCGGTCACCGTGACCTGCACGCTGGGCGTGCTGCCGATTGCATCGGGAGCAGCCGACACGGCCAACCTGGTCAGCATCACCATCCCCGTGAAGGCGCCTTACCCGGCCTATGCGGGACCGTTCGCCAGCAACATCACGAATACCGCCAGCATCGTGCCGACGCCGGGCACCTCGCGCGATCCGAACGCCGGCAACAACAGTGCCAGCGTCGACGTGCAGATCGTCAAATCGAGCATCGCCGGCTCCGTGTATAACGATGCGAACCGCAGCAACGGCATGGATGCCGGTGAGAAGATCACCAGCAGCGTGACGTTCTCGCTGTACGGCCAGGATTTCTGGGGCAACGATATCGGCACGGCGGGCGCGCCGCTGACCCTCAGCACCAGCAGCGGCGACTTCCTGTTCGACCGCCTGCCGCGCTCCGCGGCCGGCGGCTACACCCTCGTCGAGACACAGCCGGCCAGCTACGCCGACCTGTTTGAAGTCGCGGGCACGGCCGGTGGCACGCCGCCGCCGGCCAGCTGCGACAACGGCGCCAACTGCTCCGCCAGCGCGGCGCACAACACCATCGGCCAGATCGTGCTGGCGCCGAATACGGCGGCAACGGGCTACCTGTTCCAGGAATACGCGCATGCGGCCATCAGCGGCCACGTGTACGCCGACAAGAACAACAACGGCTTGCGCGAGGCGGGCGAAAATGGCATCGTCGGCGTGCAGGTGAAGCTCTCCGGCCTGACCTTCTGGGGCGCCGACGTGTGCGCCGCGATGGGCAGCGCGTGCACGGCCACCACCGACGCCAATGGCAAATACAGCTTCACGAATGTCCCGCCTAGCCGTCTGGGAGAATCCTACACGCTGACCGAACTGGCCCAGCCTGCCGGCCATGCGGATGGCAAGGAGCAGAACGGCGCCGGCAATGTCGTGGCGAACAGCGCGGGACGCGCGGCGCCGGAAGGCATCGTCATCGGCAGCATCGAACCGGGCCTGAGCTACACCGAGCGCAATTTCGGCGAACTGGCGCTGGCGTCGATTGCCGGCAGCGTCTACATGGACAGCAACCGCGATGCGGTGCGCCAGGGTGGCGAAAGCACGGGCGTGGCCGGTGTCACGCTGACCCTGAGCGGCAACGACCATCTCGGTCATCCCGTCTGTCCGGGCATTGCCGTGCCGAGCTGCACCTTCCAGACGGGTGCGGACGGCAGTTACCTGATTGCCGGCCTGGCGCCGAGCGACGCTGCCGGCTATGCCGTGACGGTCACGCCGCCGGCCAGCCTGTATCACACGGGTGCGCAGGCAGGCAGCCTCGGTGGCCTGATCGACGGCGCCGTGCGCGTGCCTGGCACGGGCGTGCCGGGTGCGGCGATCCGGACTGCCGGCGCCATCGTGCTGCTGCCCGGCGCCACGGCGACGGGCTACCATTTCGGCCAGGCGCCAGGCGCGGCTGGCGGCGTGGCGCAGTCGCTGTCCGGTTACGTGTATATCGATGCGAACCGCAACGGCCGCAAGGATGGGGGCGAAACGGGCATCGCCGGCGTGACGGTCACGCTGTCGGGCACCACGGCGGACGGCTTCGACGTCTGCAGCGTGATCGTGCCTGCCTTGTGCACGCTGCAAACGGCGGCCGACGGCGGCTACAGCTTCACGGGCTTGCCGCAAAGCGACGGCAACGGCTATGCCGTGGCTGAGACCCAACCTGCCGTCTACCTCGATGGCGCGGAAAGCGTGGGCACGGTCAATGGCGTCGCGACAGGCCGCATCGGTGGCAGCGCGCCCCGTTTCGACCAGTTCAACGGCATCGTGCTGCCGAACGGCGGTAGCGCGCGCGATTACAATTTTGGCGAACTGACGGGCAGCATTGCCGGCAAGGTCTACCTCGATGTGGACGGCAATGGCGCGGCCGGCAGCGGCGACACGCCGCTGGTGGGCGTGACCTTGACGCTGACCGGTGGCGCAGGCGGTCCCGTGACGGTACTGACCGATGCCAACGGCGCCTACCATTTCGACGGCCTGCTCGCCGGTACCTATGCCGTGACGCAAACGCAGCCGGTCAATTACGCCGATGCGGGCCAGGCGGCCGGCAATGGCGGCGGCAATGCCAGCGTGGCCAACGTGGTCAGCGCCATCGCGCTGGCGCCGGGCGCGCAATTGACGGGCTACGATTTCGGCGAGAAGACAGGCGCCATCAGCGGCGCCGTCTACGTCGACGCGAACGACAATGGCGTGCGCGATGCGGGTGAAACCGCGGGCATCGCCGGCGTTACCGTCACCCTGACCGGCATCGCCCGCGATGGCGTCACGCCGGTCAACCGCACGGCCATCACGGCCGCCGACGGCAGCTACAGCTTGCGCGACCTGCCGCACGCGAATGCGGCCGGCTATACGCTGGTGGAAACGCAGCCGGCCGCCTATCTGGACGGACGCCAGCGCAAGGGCCTGATCGACGGCGCCGCCGCCTGCGCCAATCCGGCCTGCGACATCGGCACGGCCAATACGATCGCGCGCATTCCATTCGATGCGGCGAAGAGCCATACGCGCTTTGACTTCGGCGAACTGCTGGCGGCGAGCATTTCCGGCCGCGTGTACGGCGATGCGAACGACAGCAGCAGCTACGAGAAGGGCGAAGGCTTGCCGGGCGTGAGTCTGACGCTGAGCGGCATCGACAGCCACGGCAAGCCGGTCAATGTCACCGTCGTCACGGACGCCGATGGCAGCTACACGTTCCCTGGCCTGTATCCATCGGGTCCTGCCGGCTACACGGTCACTGAAACGCAACCGGCCGGCCTGGGCAACTATCCGGGTGCCACGGGTACCTTTGTCGGCAGCATCAACGGCAAGCCGGTCGGTACCGGCGTGGTGGATGTCGTCAGTGGCATCGTCCTGCCGCCCCAGGGCAATGGCAGCGGCTATGATTTCCGCGAACAGGTGTCGTCGTTGCGGGGTTTCGTGTATCGCGACCTGAACGACAACGGCGCCATGGACGCGGGGGAAGCGGGCATCGCCGACATTGAAATCACTGTGCGCGGCGCGAACGGCTTGACCCGTACGGTGGTGACGGGAAGCGATGGCAGCTACCGCTTCGACGGCCTGCCTGCCGGTACCTACAGCCTGCTGGAAAGCCAGCCTGCCGTGTATCTCGACGGCCGCGAAACGGCTGGCAGCGCCGGCGGCAAGGTCAACAACGCCAGCTTCGGCGCGGCGCCGGAACACAACACGATCGGCGACATCGTGCTGCCGGTGGCGACGCAGGCGAGCGGCTACCTGTTTGGCGAACGCCATATGCTGGGCAAGATCGGCGGCGTGGTGTATGCCGACCTGAATAACGACGGCATCCGCAACGATGGCGAGTCAGGCATTGCCGGCGTGACGGTGGGCCTGAGCGGCACGTCCGTCGATGGCAAGCCGGTCAAACTGAACGTGCTGACGGGCGCCGACGGCAGCTATCTGTTCGACACGGTGCCGGTCAGCGACGCCGCCGGCTACACCCTGACGGAAACGCAGCCGGCCGCTTATGTGGACGGCAAGACGGTGGTGCTGCCAGGATCGGTTGGCACGGCCAACGCCAGTAAGCCTGTCGGCGTGGGCAACAAGGATACGATCACCGGCATCAGGCTGGCGGCGGGCGACGACATGCGCGGCTATCTGTTCGGCGAGAAGGGCATACCGCAATTGAAGCCGCCCATCATCAACGGCTACGTATGGCTGAACCACGACGGCAGCCGTGTGCGTCCGCTCGACGGCAGCCAGGCTGGCGTGGCTGGCTGGACGGCCGAATTGCACCAGGAAGGCAAATTGATCTGCCGCGCCATCACGGACGAGAAAGGCTTCTACCAGTTCGACAACCTGCATTGCCCCGGTTACGAGGCGAGCGGCTTGCCGACGGGTTCCGGCTACGCGATCACCTTCCTCAAGGATGGCAACAACATGCCGAATGTGCCCGTGTCGACGGGGGGCGAAGGCGTGGTGGTGCCAGGCGGCAGCCGCATCACCAACCTGACCTTGCGCGACGGCGACCGTGTCGTCGAGCAGAATCTGCCGCTCGATCCGGCCGGCGTGGTGTACGACTCCGTGACGCGCAAGCCGGTGGCTGGCGCCGTGGTGTCGATCAGCGGCCCTGCCGGTTTCGACAGCGCCACGCACCTGGTCGGTGGTGTTGCCGAGCAGACGCAAACCGTGGGCAGCGACGGCATGTACCAGTTCCTGCTGCAGAACGGCTTCCCCAGCGGCGTGTATACGCTGAGCGTGGTGGCGCCGGCGAATTACCTGCTGGCGCCGTCCGGCAGCCTGCCGGCCTGCAAGGGACCACTGACGGTGGGCCTGGTGCCGGATCCGGCCTTTATCCAGGCCAGCGAGCTGGCGCCGGCATTGTCGACGAAGATGGAACTCGATCCGAACAACTGCACGGGACTGATCGCCGGAGGCGCCAGGACCACGCAGTACTACCTGAGCTTTGTCATCACGAATGGCGGTTCGGCTCCGATCCTGAACAACCATATCCCGCTCGACCCGCTGGGCAGCGACAGCATCATGGTGACGAAGACGACGCCGATGCTGAACGTCACGCGCGGCGACCTGGTGCCGTACACGATCACGGCCAGCAATCCGCAGGCGGCGACCCTGGGCGCGATGGAGGTGCGCGACCTGATACCGGCCGGCTTCAAGTACCGCGTCGGCAGCGCGACCCGCAATGGCGTGCCGGCGGAACCTGTCGTCGATGGCCGCAGCTTGCGCTGGAAGGAAAGCGGTTTCGCGCCGAAGGAGAAGAAGACCTACAAGCTGATGCTGATGGTGGGCAGCGGCGTTGGCGATGGCGAATACGTCAACCAGGCCTGGGCAGCGACGGGCGAGACGCGTATTTCCAACCTGGCTACCGCCACGGTGCGCGTGGTGCCGGATGCCACTTTTGATTGTCCCGACATCATCGGCAAGGTGTTCGACGACCGGAACGCGAATGGCTACCAGGATGACGGCGAAGCGGGCATTGCCGGCGTGCGCATGGCGACGGCGCGCGGCTTGCTGGTGACGACGGATGCGGAAGGACGCTTCCACGTGGCTTGTCCGGCGATTCCGAATGCGGACCGCGGCTCGAACTTCGTCATGAAGCTCGATGACCGCACCCTGCCGAGCGGCTACCGCGTCACGACGGAAAATCCGCGCGATGTGCGCCTGACCCGAGGCAAGGTGGTCAAGCTGAACTTCGGCGCCACCATCCACCGTGTCGTGCGTCTTGAGCTGAGCGACGCCGCATTCCTTGTTGGCGAAACGGCCTTGCAGCCGGAATGGGCCGGACGCATCGAAGGACTGGTGGCCAGCCTGCGCGCCAAGCCATCGGTACTGCGCATCGCGTATGCCGCTGGCGGCGATGCCGCGCTGGCGCAGCGCCGCAGCAAGGCGATCGAAAGCGAGATGCAGGCGCGCTGGCAGGCACTGCAAAACGAATATCCCCTCGTCATCGAGATCGAGGGCGCACAATGAAACCGAAAATGACCATGAACGTTAGCAATCAAGGCACCTTCACAGCGGCGGCCAGGCCGGTCCCCAAGCGGCTCGTGTATTTGCTCGGCAGCATAGGCTTTGTCTGTCTGGGCGCGCATGCGCAAACGGCAAACGAGCACGCGCTGCGGGGAAAAATGCTGGACCGGGGCCACAGCATGGGGGCGCAGCAGCCCTCGAGCGGCGAGCAGGAGTCGCCCGCTTTCAGCGGCCTGGCGCCGTCTGGCCTGAGCCGCGCCGAGCGCCGCGTGATCCTGGAAGCGGTGCCGCCGGCCACGCCGGCGCAGCAGAGCGTGACCTTCGACGATCTGCTGTCGGGCACTAATTTCGAGTCCGGCCGCGATGTGCTGCTGCCGGCCGCCACGGCCCGGCTTGACGCGCTGGCCGCACGTTTGCGCGGCAAGCAGAAGGTGCGCGTGCAGGTGATCGGGCATACGGACAACCAGCGCATCGCCGCCTGGCTGAAGCCGACTTTCCCGACCAACCAGCATCTGTCGGAGGCGCGCGCGCTGGCCGTCACGGCCTATCTGATGCGTGCACTGGACTTGCCGGCAACGGCCTTTTCCGCCAGCGGCAAGGGCGAGAGCGAAGCGATCGCGTCGAACGCCACGCCGCAAGGCATGGCGCAGAACCGCCGCACGGAAATCCGTGCCTGGTACGAGGAAGCCGTCGAACTACCGGCTGTCGCCGCCGCACCGCCGAAGCGCATCGAGACGGTGGTGCAGGTCGACGATTGCGCCGTCGCCAGCCAGGTGGCCAACCGCGATGCGGTCTTCTCCATCAGCATAGACGGCGTGGTGCAGGACACCGATACGCCGCAGCAGGAGGCGGACCGCCAGCGCTGCGTCGACGTGGCGCTGGAGCGTTCCGACATCCAGGTGAAGTACGACCCCCTGAACGTCGCGCCGGCCTTGAATGTCTGGCTGGCGGCGCCTTATGCGCAGCGCCAGGCGCCCGTGCGTTTTGGCACGTACACCAATTATGCATTTTTCCAGCAGCGCGCCGAGATCCGCATCTTCGCCCAGGGGCAGAGCACGCAGGAGCAGCCATTCGCCATCGTGCCCGCGACGATGGGCGAAGCGACGGCCTGGCAGGCGCCGGCCGATGCGCCGGAGCAGATCGGCTACCTGCTGCGCGTCTACGACGCAGGCGGCAAGTTCGACGAGACGCGTTTGCAGCCACTGCGCCTGCTCGATGCGGCGCCGCCCGAAGGGCCGGGCAGGAAGGCCGGCGGCGACGCCTTGGCCGGCTGGGGCGAGTCGAGCCTGATCTTGCGCAATATCGATGCATCGGGCGGCAGCGTCACCATCAGCGGCGAGAAGATCAAGCCTGGCCAGCAGGTGACGGCGCTGGGCATGGTCGTGCCGGTCGACGCCAGCGGCAAGTTCGCCATGCGCCAGATCATGCGTCCTGGCCCGCATACGGTGGAAGTGGCCGTGAAGGATGGCAGCGGGGCCGGCATGACCTTCCGCCGCAACCTGAACATCGCCGACAGCGACTGGTTCTATGTGGCGCTGGCCGACCTGACCATTGGCCGCGACCGCACGAAAGGGCCGGCGGAACTGGTCACGGGCGACACGCAGCACTACAGGAACGAGACCTGGGCCGACGGCCGCGGCGCGTTTTACTTGAAGGGCAAGATCAAGGGCGACTACCTGCTGACGGCCAGCGCCGACACGCGCGAACAGCCGCTGCGCGACCTGTTCCACAACTTCCAGAGCAAGGATCCGAACTACCTGCTGCGCCGCATCGATCCGGACAAATACTATCCCGTGTACGGCGACGACAGCACCACCGTCGACGATGCGCCTACCCAGGGGCGTTTTTACGTGCGCCTGGAAAAAGGCGATTCGTCCGTCATGTGGGGGAATTTCCAGACCACCTGGAGCGGCTCGGAACTGGCCCAGTACAGCCGCGGCCTGTATGGCGCCAATCTGGTGTGGAATGGCGCCGCCAGCACCAGCCATGGCGAAAAGGCCAGCACGGTCAACGCCTTTGCCGCTTCGCCGGGCACCTTGCAGTCGCGCGAGGAGTTTCGCGGCACGGGTGGTTCGCAATACTATCTGCGCCACCTGGACCTGACGCAGGGTTCGGAACGCCTGTGGGTGGAAGTGCGCGACAAGGATTCGGGCCTGGTGATCGAGCGCATCCAGCTGACGCCTTCGCAGGATTATGAAATCAACTACCTGCAGGGACGCCTGACCTTGCGCTCGCCGCTGTCCTCCGTGGCCGATGGCGGCGCGCTGGTGCAAAGCGCCAGCTTGAGCGGCAACCCCGTGTACCTGGTGGCGACGTATGAGTATGTGCCGGGCCTGAGCGCCATTTCCGGCACCTCGGTGGGGGTACGCGCCAGCCACTGGTTCAACGACCATGTGCGCATCGGGGCCAGCAATTATCACCAGGGCGAACAGGGTTCGGACCAGACCCTCAAGGAGCTGGACCTGACCTTGCGCTACAAGCCGGGTACCTGGATCAAGGCCGAGGCAGCCCGTTCCAGCGGCGACGCCAGCAGCGTGCTCAGTTCATCGAGCGGCGGCTTCGATTTCAACCAGACGACGGCGGGCGGCCGCCCCGCCAACGCGAAGCGCTTCGACGGCGCGCTGGACCTGGCCGACCTGGGCGGCGCGGCGCGCGGCCGCATCGCCGCCTATTGGCAGGACCGCGAAGCCGGTTATGCGGGACCGGGCATGCAGACCCTGAACGGCGAGGCCGTGCGGCAAACGGGCCTGGCGGCGACCTTGCCGCTGGGCGAGCGCACGGAAGTGTCTCTGAAGGCGGATGACCGCACGGCCACCAGCCAGGATGCACGCGCCGTGGAAGCGGCGCTGCGCCACAAGCTCGATGCGGAGTGGGGCGTGTCGGCAGGCCTGCGGCACGACCGCCGCGACAATGCGGCTGGCAGGGACAATGCCAGCGCCATCCTGAGCCAGGATGGCGGGCGCAGCGACGCCGTGCTGCGCGTCGACTATCGGCCATTGCAGGAGGGCCAGCAAGCCCGGGATGGCGCGCTGGAAAAGACGCCGGCGTCGAACGCCGTGCCGCAGCAGGGGCTGGAAGGCGGCATCACGGGCCAGCTGGTGACGCAGGGCCGCGAGGCAGGCATGGCTGGCGGTCCGCAGTACGGCCCCGACACCACGCTCGCTTCCGGCGTGGCCTCGGCGCGCGTGGCAGGATTGCTGTACGCGCCGTGGGACATGTACGGCTTCGTGCAGCATACCTTGTCGCGCAGCGGCAACCGCGCCCTGAATGACCGCGCGGGACTGGGTGGCACTTACCAGGTGAGCGAACGCCTGCGCCTGGGGGCGGAAGCGTCGGGCGGCAGCGGCGGCGTGGGCGGCCAGCTGTTCGGCAACATGCAGATGGATGAGCGCAGCAGCGTTTACCTGAACTACCGCATGGAGACGGAAACGCCGGATGTGAACTACAGCGGCCGCCAGTCCACGCTGACGGCGGGCAGCCGCTACCGCCTGAACGACAAGGCGGGCCTGTTTGCGGAAAGCCGCTGGGGCAATGGCGCGGGGCCGCAAAGCCTGACGCACGCGTTCGGCGTTGACCTGGCGCCTACCGAACGCTGGACCACGGGCATCAAGTTCGAGACGGGCACGCTGTCGAATCCCCTGTCGGGCGACTTGAAGCGCGACGCCATCGGCCTGACGGCGGCATATGCCTACGAGCGGATGAAGTTTTCCAGTGCGCTGGAGTTCCGCACGGACCGCACGAAGTCGCTGGGGACGGTCGACGGCAGTTGCGCCACCGTGCCGGCTGACGGCGGCTGCACCACGGACGCGAACAGCGAACACCGCAAGGTGTGGCTGACGCGTAATGCGCTGAGCTATCAGCTGGACCGCGATTGGCGCATGTTGGGCAAGTTCAACCTGTCGCGCAGCAGTTCCACGCGGGGGGCCTTCTACGATGGCGACTATACGGAAGTGGTGACGGGAGCGGCCTATCGCCCGGTCGACAACGACCGCTGGAATACCCTGTTCAAGTACACGTACTTTTACAACCTGCCATCGCCAGGCCAGGTCGACGGCGTCACGGGCGGGGTGCTCGACTACACGCAGAAAAGCCATATCCTGAATGTCGATACGACGTATGACGTGCGGCCATGGCTGTCGTTGGGCGGGAAATTCGGCGTGCGCACGGGCCAGTTGCGCGCGTCGAAGACGCAAGGCGAGTGGTTTTCCAGCCGCGCGGAATTGCTGGTGCTGCGCGCCGACTTCCATATCGTCAAGGAGTGGGATGCGCTCATCGAGGGACGCAGGCTGAAGGCGCGCGAGGCGGGCGATGCACGTGCCGGCGCCCTGGTCGGCGTCTACCGGCATGTGGCGAAGCACGCCAAGATCGGCATCGGCTACAACTTCACGACCTTCTCGGACGATTTGACGGATTTGTCGTACCGCAGCCGGGGCTGGTTCCTGAACGCCATCAGCACGTTCTGACGCCCATAGGCGCGCCAGGAAAGCAGGACGGTCTCGCGGCTGTCCTGCTTTTTTTTCGCCGTTCGCGTGTCTCCCCGGCGGGCTTGCCGCGGCGGCCGGTGTAATATTGAGCCAGGGAAGGCGGCGGCATGGTGCCAGCGGCTCCCGTCACGAACGAGGTTGTAACATGACGATTTTTGGCATAGGCATCCACATCCTGATCGCGCTGTTTTTTGCGATTCACGTGGTGCGCAACGGGCAGCAGTTGTACTGGCTGCTCATTTTATTCATGTTTCCGCTGCTGGGCAGCGTGGTGTATTTCTTCGCCATCTACCTGCCCAATTCGCGCCTGCCGCAAGGCGCGCGCAAGGTAGCTTCGGTGGCCGTGCAGGTGCTCGATCCGAATCGCGAACTGCGCGAGGCGAAAGCCGCTTTCGAGTACACGCCGACGGCGCAGAACCAGATGCGCCTGGCCAGCGCGCAGCTGGAAGCGGGCGATGCGCAGGAAGCTGCATCGACGTATGAAGCCTGCCTGCAGGGAGCGTTTTCCTCGGACCTGGAAATTCGCCTGGGCGCGGCGCGCGCCTACCTGGAGTGCGGGCGCGGCGCCGAGGCCTTGACGCACCTGGAGTTCATCCGTCGCACGGATATCCATTTCCGTCCCGAGATGGTGTCCCTGCTGACGGCGCGCGCGCTGGCGCAAAGCGGACGCCAGCCTGAGGCGAAGGCGGAATTCGACGATGCGCTGGCGCGCTACAACAGCTTCGAGTGCCGCGCCGAATGCGCGATCTGGGCGCTGCAGCAGGGCGACAAGGTATTGTCGGAACGCCTGCTGCTTGATATCGACAGCGCCATGGCCCGCTGGAGCAGCCATACGCGTGCCATGTATGCGCCGCTGCTGGCGCGCCTGGAGGCGGCGCGCCGCTGATTTTTTGCCGGTGCCTGGTTCAGACGCCAGGCACCGTATTCTTGCCCTCGACCAGTTTGTACCCCTTGCCATCGAAGCCATAGCGCGCGTGGCCGTTCAGGGGCGTGGCGATGCGCGGCGGGTCTTCGTCCGGCTTGACCGTGACGCCCGGCTTGATCTTCTCGGAGGCGCCCTTGAAATCGATCAGCAGGTCGTCGTAGGCGCCGCCATTGCGCGCGGGAGCGAAGCGCCACTTGCCGTCGACCATCCAGCACTCGTCCGTGTCAGGCCCGCAGGCGCCCATATTGTCCGAATACAGGTCGATGCCGCCATCGATCGCCGTCACCTTGCCATCGCCGATTTCAAACAGGGCCAGCTGCGTGATGGTGTAACCCTGGCCCGTGTAGCCATGGCGTATCGCCAGTCCCGGCTTGTTCGCACCCAGCATGACCCAGTGCACTTCGCCGAGCTGCCCTGAGGAGCCGAGGGTGGCGATGTTTTCCAGGCGTTTCACGACTTGCCATTGGCCGTCTTCCGGCTGGCCCTTCGGCGCCAGGAAAAACACGTTCAGCAGTCCCGGCGAGGCGTGCGCCGATTCCGCCGTGCCTTCCGTGTTGGCCGTTTCCGCATTCGCCACCAGGATGGCGCGGCCATCGGGCAGCAGCTTGTGGCTGACGGCACTGACGACGTAACTGAGTTTGTCGACGTGGTTGTCCGGATCGGACAGGTCGGCCAGCGCATCGTCGCTGTCGCTGCGATAGTCCTTGCCGAAGACGGCGCGCATCATGCCCACTTCGAGCTCGCGCGCTTGCGGCGTGTTCATCGCTTCCGTCCTGGGCGCGGTGGCGGCCGGCGGCGGCACGTGTTCGGTCGATGCCGTGTCGGCTGCGGCGGCAGGGACATCTGCTGCCACGTCAGCCGCCACGTCGGCGCTGGCGGGGGCGGTCTTGTCCGAGCAGGCGCCGAGCAGTGCGGATACCATTAACAGGGCGAGCGGGGTGCGGTAATTCATAGGCAGGGCAGATTGCGTTCATGGAGAATGGGCGCAGTATGCCAGATAGATGGAAGCGAGGGAGCGCGGCCTGGTGGCCGGTCCTTCGCTTCCTTGCCCGCAGGGGGCGATTTTGCAAACGGTGGCGGCGCTTATTTTTCCAGCGCCACCTTGTCATCGCGCCGCAGCGGCGCCTTCTGGCGGCGCAGTCTGGCCATGCCGCGCTTGAGCAGGTGCTCCAGGTCGTCGATGTAGGTGAATACGGCCGGCACCACCAGCAGGCTCAGTAAAGTCGAGGTGATCAGGCCGCCGATGACGGTAATGGCCATCGGCGAACGGAAGCTGGGGTCGGCGCCCCAGCCCAGCGCCAGCGGCATCATGCCGGCACCCATGGCGATCGTCGTCATCAGGATGGGCCGGCTGCGCTTGTGGCAGGCGTCGACCAGCGCATCGAAGCGGTTCATGCCGGCCTGGCGCGCCAGGATCGCATAGTCGACCAGCAGGATCGAGTTCTTGGTGACGATCCCCATCAGCATGATCAGGCCGATCATCGATGGCATCGACAGGGCGCTGCCCGTGATCAGGAGGGCCACGAAGGCGCCGCCGATCGACAGCGGCAGCGCCGCCAGGATGGTCACCGGCTGCATGAAGTCCTTGAACAGCAGCACCAGCACGCAGTAGATGCACAACACGCCGATCAGCATGGCCAGGCCGAAGCTGGCGAACAGCGATGCCATTTCCTGTGCGTCGCCCAGTTCGGCGATCTTCACGGACGGCGGCAGATTCTTCATCGACGGCAGCGCGCGCGCTTCTTCGTTCAGTTCGCCCAGGGTGCGCGAACCGAGTTCCACGTCGAGGGTCACGTTGCGGCTGCGGTTCAAGCGGTCGATCTGCGCCGGGCCGCTTTCCATCGTCACGGTGGCCACGTTCGCCAGGCGCACCGGACCATTTTTTCCGGGCACCGTCAGGCGTTCGATGGCGGCCAGGTCGGCGCGCACGCTGTTGGGCAGCTTGACGCGAATCGGCACCTGCCGCTCGGGCAGGTTCATTTTCGTCAGGTCCGTATCGTAGTCGCCGGCCGTGGCCACGCGCACCGTCTCGCCGATGGCTGCCGCCGTCACGCCCAGGTCGGCCGCCTTGGCAAAATCAGGGCGTACGATGATTTCCGGGCGCACCAGCGAAGCGCTGGAATTGACGTTGCCGATGCCTTTCAGTCCGCGCAGCTCGCGCTCGACCTTTTGCGCCGCCGCCATCAGCGCCACGGGGTCTTCCGAGCGCAGCACCAGCTGCATCTTGACGCCCGTGTCGGGCGGCCCTACTGTGAAGCGCGCACCGGGTATCGCATCGAGCTTGTGGCGCAGCTGCGTTTCCAGGGCCGCCATCGATTCCTTGCGCTCCGTGCGGTGCACGGTGGTCAGGGTCAGCACGGCCCGGCGTGCCTCGGCAGCCGCGCCGGGAGCGAAGGCGTCGCCGCTGGAGCCGCCGCCAATCGAACTGAAGACGCCCTGGATGCCTGGCGTGCGCATGGCCGCATCGCGCGCCAGGGCCGCCACGGCCTGCGTTTCGCCCAGGGTGGAGCCGGGCGGCAGTTCCAGGTTGATCTGCGTCTGCGCGCGGTCGGCGGCCGGCACGAAGCCCGTCGGCAGCAGGGGCACGAGCGCGATGGCGCCGACAAAGAACAGGGCAGCGGCGATGGCCGTGGTGCCGCGGTGGTTCAGGCACCAACGCATGACGCGCAGGTAGCGCGTCATCAGCCAGCCATCCTGTTCTTCCTTGTGCGGCAGCGGTTTCAGGATGTAGGCTGCCATCATCGGCGTAAGCAGGCGCGCCACCACCAGCGAGGCCAGCACAGCCAGCACGGCCGTCCAGCCGAACTGCTTGAAGAACAGGCCGGGAATGCCGCTCATGAAGGCCGTCGGCAGGAACACGGCCACCAGCGCGAAGGTGGTGGCGATCACCGCCATGCCGATTTCGTCGGCCGCTTCCATGGCCGCTTCCATGGGCGACTTGCCCATGCGCAGATGGCGCTCGATGTTTTCGATTTCCACGATGGCGTCGTCGACCAGCACGCCGACGACCAGCGCCAGCGACAGCAGGGTGACGGTGTTGAGCGTGTAGCCGAACCAGTAGATGCCGAGGAAGGCCGGCATCACGGACAGGGGCAGGGCGGCGGCGGCCACCAGGGTGGCGCGCCAGTCGCGCAGGAACCACCACACCACCAGCACGGCCAGCAACGCGCCTTCGTACAGCAGCTCCATCGAGCCGTCGAAGTTTTCCTCGACGGGGAAGGCATTGTCGATCGACTGCTGCAGCACGACATTCGGGTTTTCCTTCTGCAGGTCGGCGATGGCGTCACGCGCGCCCTTGGCGACGGCCACTTCGCTGGCACCCTTGGTGCGGAACACTTCAAAGGCGACGACCGTTTTGCCATCCTGCTCGGCCAGTGCGCGCGGTTCGGCGACCGTGTCGCGCACGGTGGCCACCTGGTCCAGGCGCACGTGGCGCCCGTCCGGCAGCGGCACTTCCACGCGCGACAGTTCATCGGCCGTCTTGACGGTGGCGATGGTGCGCACCGACTGCTCGGCGCCGCTGATGTCGCCCCGCCCGCCGGGTGCTTCGCGCTGCACCAGGCGTAGCTGGCGCGAGACGTCGAGGGCCGACACTTTCAAGGCGGCCATGCGCGCCTCGTCGAGTTCCACCTGGATCTCGCGGTAGACGCCGCCCACGCGGGTGACGGCGCCCACGCCGGGCACTGTCAGGAGGCGCTTGGCCACCGTGTTGTCGACGAACCACGACAGGTCGGGTGCGTCGAGCGGATTGTCGACGCCTGGTTTTGCCGTGGCGATAAAGGTCAGCACCACCCTGCCTGCGGTGGACGCTTTGGTGACGGTGGGGTCGCGCAGCTCGGCCGGCATGTCCGCCTTGACGCGCGCGACGGCGTCGCGCACATCGTTGACGGCTTCGGCGATCTGCTTTTCCAGGATGAATTCGACGGTCACCGTGACGACGCCATCGAGCACCTTGGTGTAGATGTTTTTCACGCCTTGCAGGGTGGCGACGGAGTCCTCGATCTTGCGCGCCACTTCCGTTTCCAGCTGGGCCGGCGCGGCGCCGGGCAGCACCGCGCTGACGGTGACGATGGGCAGTTCGATGTCGGGGAAATCCTGCACCGGATTGGCCTTGTAGGCCAGCAAGCCGGCCAGGGTCAGCAGCACGAACAGCATGATGGCCGGGATCGGATTCTTGATCGAGAGGGAGGAAAAATTCATGGTTTTTCCTTACTTTTTCGCTGCGGCCGGCTTGGCCGCTGCTGCGACCGGGGTTGCCACCGGGTTTTGAACATTCCGCACCAGGTCGCCGTCATTGAGGAAGCCTGCGCCGCTGACGACGATGGTGGTGTCGGCCGTGATGCCGCCTAAAATCTCGATGCGGTCGCTCAGGCGCCGTCCGGCCTGCACCTTGATCTGGCTGACCCGCTGGTCGGCATTCAGGCGGAAGACATAACTGAAGCCATCGCGCACGGCAATCGCCTGCTGCGGCACCGTCAGTGCGCCCGAGGTACCCAGTTCGAATTCGCCGCTGGCGTACATGCCGGCCTTGAACGGCGCATTGTTGCCGGTGCTGGCCTGCAGGTCGACATACACGAGGGCGGAACGCGTCTGCGGGTCGACGGTAGGGGCGATCATGCGCACCTTGCCCGTCAGGACGCTGCCATTGGCAGCCTTGACCTGCGCCAGGGTGCCCGCTTTCAGGTTCAGCAGCTCGGTGGCCGTCACTTCGGCGCGCCATTCGAGGCGGCCCTGGCGTATCATGCGGAACAGTTCCGTGCCGGCACCTACGACCGAGCCGACGGTGGCCGAGCGCGAGGAAATGATGCCGCTGTCGGGCGCCACCACCTGCGTGTATTTCAGGTGTAGCTGCTGCGACGCCAGCTGCGCCTTGGCGGACGCGATGCGCGCGTTGGCCGTCTGTTCGGCTGTCAGGTACTGGCTGATTTGCTGTGCGCTGATGGCGCCCGTGCTTTGCAGCGAACGGGCGCGCTGCGCGTTGGCGGCGGCTTCTGCCGCATTCGCTTCCGCTTCCAGCACGGCGGCCTTCGCCTGCGCCACGTCGGCATTGACCGTGTCGTTCGAGAACACGGCCAGCACCTGGCCGGCGCGCACCACGTCGCCGACATTCACGCGCACCTCTGTGAGGCGCAAGCCGTTCGATTCGCTGCCGATGACGGCTTCCTGCCAGGCGGCCACGTTGCCGTTGGCCTTCAGCTTGATGGGCAGGCTGGCCGTTTGCGGCTTGGCCGTGGTGACGGTGAGCGCCGGTTTTTGCGCCGCGTTCTTATCCTTGGCGTCGTCGGCCGCCGTGGAGGAAGAGGAGTACAGGGCCACGCCGGCGCCCAGCACCATAAAGAGGGCGGCCAGCGCGAGCGTCATCGGTTTCAAGGTCATTTTTTTCATGTTGTCGTATCCGTCAGGGGGCGTTGTTGGCGATGGCGCTGCTGCTGTTCCAGCCGCCGCCGGCGGCGCGGTACAGCGCTACCCAGGCGGCGCTGCGTTCGCGCTCGAGGTTGACCACGGTGTTTTCGGCGGCCAGGCGCGTGCGGCGCGCGTCTTCCAGTTCGATCAGGCTGGCCAGGCCATTCTTGTAGCGGTCCTCGGTGGCGACAAACGACACGCGGTAGCCTTCCAGGGCCGTTTTCGCGTGGCCGCTGCGCGCGTCCGTGCTGGCCAGGTTGACCAGCGCTTCTTCCACTTCGCGCACGGCCTGGCGCACGCCGGCACGGTACTTCACCACGGCTTCGTCGTAGCGCGCCGTGGCCGCATCGACCTGGGCGCGGCGGGTGCCGCCGTCGAAAATGGGCAGGCTGACGGCCAGCGGGCCGATGCTCCAGGTGCTGGCCGTGATGCTGGTGCCGCCGGCGCGGAGATTGCCCTTGCCGATGGAGCCGGAAAGGCTCAGGCGCGGGTAGCGCTGCGCTTGCGCACCGCGCACTTCAAAGCTGGCGGCCGCCACTTCGCGTTCGGCGCTGTAGATGTCGGGACGTTGGCCCAGGGTTTGCGTTGGCAGCTCCGCAATCGCCACGGGCGAGGGCAGGATGGCCGGGCTGGCCGCCAGCTTCTCGCGCAGCGACGCTTCCGGTATGGCCGACAGGGCCACCAGCGCCTTGACATTCACGTCACAGGCGGCGCGCTGTTCGATGGCGCGGCTGGCGCCTTCGGCGGCGCTGGCGCGGGCCAGGGCGGCGTTGGCGGGCGACTGGAAGCCGGCGCCGGCGCTCAGCTCCGTCAGGCGTGCCGAGTCGCGGCGCGAGACGGCATCCTGTTCGGACACTGCCTGCAATTGCTGGCAGGTGCGCAAGGCGTAATACTGGTTTGCCACTTCGGCGGCCACCGAGACGCGGGCCTCATGCCAGCCTGCGCGCGTGCTGTCGTAGCGCTCCTGCGCCGCATCGCGCGTGGCGCGGTTGGCGCCGAAGACGTCGATTTCCCATGACGCCTGCAGCGCGGCCTGCGAGGTGGTGCCGCCGGGCTGGGCCGATTGCTGGCTGGTGCGCACCACGCTGCCCGTCGCATCGAGCGTGGGCGCCAGCGCGGCGCCGCTGGCGACTCTGTCCGCGCGCGCCTGCACGATGCGCGTGCGGGCGGCGGCGATGGTGGGGCTGACCTGCTGCGCGTCGGTGATCAATTCCACCAGCAGGCTGTCACCCTGGCCCTGCCACCAGCTGGCCAGGTCCGTCAGCTTGCCGTTATGCGGCAGTGGCGCCTGCCACTGCACGGGTGCGCTGGCGGCCACCGCTGCGGGCGGCCCCTGCAGGGCGCAACCGCCCAGCGCCAGTACGATGCTGGCGGCCAGGACACGTTGAACGGTGCATCGAATAGTCGTCATGCTGGTCCTTCTGCTTGTCGTCGAGCGGTAGGGGTAGAGGGAGGAATGGCCAGGCGCTGGCGCTCCACGTCGGCCATGGCCAGCGCGTAGTCGGTCATGCGCGCCAGCCAAGTGTCGATGGCCTGTGGCGATTCCAGTAGTTGCGGGCGCAAGGTTTGCAGCACCTCGGCGCCCACCATGTGCTGCAGGGCCAGCGAAGCGATGGAAAAGGCCAGGCGGTGCATGTCGTCGCTGTCGTCGGGTGCGCCCAGGTGGCGCGCCAGCACGCGCGTGAGCGCCTCGTGCTCGGGGCGGATGTTCTGGTCGATTTCGCGCGCCCACAGGCCCGTCGGTTCGAGCATCTCGCGGCACCACAGGCGCATGCAGTCGCGCGCGATCTCGCCTTGCTGCATGGGGGCGAGCAGCTGCGCATAAAAGCCTTCCAGGCTTTGGCGCAAGGTGAAATGCGGTTGTTCGTACAGGGCGATATTGTCTTGCGGGTTGGCCGACTGCTGGGCGAAGGCGGCGCGGTACAGGCCCGCCTTGTCGCCAAAATAGTAGCTGATGGCTGCGGCGTTCGTGCCGGCCGCCTGCGCCAGTTCGCGCGTGGACGTCTTGGCGTAGCCCTGCTCGGCAAACAGGCGGATGGCGCTATGCAGCAGGCGCTCGCGCGACTGTTCGCCGTCGGAACGGGGCTTGCGCCCTTCGTCGGTGTGGGAAGTGCGGATGGCGTTTTTTTCAATCATGCCGGAGATTTAATCACATATCTCAAACGATTGATATAACTAAATCGTTTGATTTAGTTAAGGAAAGGTGAAGATGAGGGAAAACGCAGGCAAAAAAAAGCCCGCGGTTGTATTCGCGGGCGTAATCCAATGTTCGGAGAACGAATTGGAGGAGACAGTTCTACTATAGCGCTGAAAATGGTGCGGTGCAATACCGTAGAACTACTGTATCGGTCTGTCCTGGATGGCAAGAAATCAAAATTTCATGCTGCGGCGCACAGGAACTCAGGCCTTGCTGCGCAGGGCCAGTGTAAACGTGCTGCCGGAGCCGTAGTCGCTGTTGAAAAACAGGGCGCCGCCGATGGCGTTGGCCAGGTTCTGGCACAGGTACAGGCCCAGTCCCGCGCCTTCTACGTGGCGCGTGGAGGTGGAATCGAGCTGCGAGAAGGCCTGGAACAGCTTGGCCTGGTCTTCTTCCTTGATGCCGGCGCCGCTGTCGGCGATGCTCATTTCCGTCACCAGCACGCCGTCCTCGTCGCGCTGGGCAAGGCTGATGCGCACCGTGCCCTGTTCCGTGAACTTGATGGCGTTGTTGAGCAAGTTGATGAGGATTTGTGTCAATGCGCGGCGGTCCGTGTCGATGATGGCGGGCGGCTGGCCTTCTTCTCCCAGCGCCATTTCCAGCGCCAGGCCCTTTTGCTGGGCCAGGGGGCGCAGGGTGTCGGCCACGTCGGCCATCAGTTCCTGGCAGTGCACGGGTTCGATCGACAGGGTCAGCTTGCCCGCTTCGATCTTGGCCACGTCGAGGATGTCGTTGATCAGCGAGAGCAGATGACGCGCGCTGGCGCGGATGGTGTTCAGCTGCTTGTCCTGGTCGGATGTCAGGGGGCCGGGCAGTTTCATCAGCAGCGCGCCCGTAAACCCGATGATGGCGTTGAGCGGCGTGCGCAATTCGTGCGACATGTTCGCGATGAAGGCGGACTTCATGCGGCTCGCCTCGGCCAGCTCCAGGTTTTTCAGGGCGATTTCGCGGTTGATGGTTTCCAGTTCGGCCGCATGGTGCGCCAGGCGCATGTTCAGCTCGATCACCTGGCGTTCGCGCGCCTGCAGTTCGCCGTTGACCTGCACCGCCTGTTCATAGGTGGAAATGAGCAGGTCGAGGATTTGCTGGCGCTCCGCATTGATGAAGTGCTTCTGGTCGCCCAGGTACAGGGCGATGCCGATTTCCACATTCTGGTTCTTGCGCAGCTTCTGGTTCATCAGCATGTGGCTGATGCGGTTGAGCAGGTAGTCTTCCGCGTAGGGCTTGCGGATGAAATTGTCCGCGCCGCACTCGATGCCGCGGATAATGTCCTTCGGATCGTTGAGCGAGGTGACGAGGATCACGGGAATGTCGCGCAAGGTCGGATCGGACTTGATGGCGCGGCACAGGTCGTAGCCATTCATTTCAGGCATGACGATGTCGGACAGCACCAGGTGCGGCTTGCGCTCGCGGATGGCGGCCAGGGCCAGCTGGCCATTGGCCGCCACGCGCGCGTTATAGTGCAGGGATTGGATCAGGCGGCGCAAGCGCTCCGCCTGGGTCGGGCTATCCTCGACGATCAGGATCTCGATTTCGTCAGGCTTGATTTGGTTGTTGGAGTCCACAGACCTCTCCTAGAATTTCAGTGTGGTGATGCTGGGCGCGGTGAGCGCGCAATATCGACATCGTATGACTATATCGGATTTAGGTCTGCAAAAGTAACTTCCAAGTAACTATTTTGGCCACAGGGAATGCTGTGGCTGCTTGTCAGTTTTCGCCCTGGAACTGACCTGCGCGATAGGTCAGCACGAGCGTATCGCGGTGGCCATGTTCGCCGACCGGCTGGATCGGCGTCGATTCGTGGATGACAGACGCATCGTCGAGCAGCAGCAGCGACCACGGCTCGGTCAGGGTAAAGCGCTTGCCGTTGGGGCCATTGGCCTCGAAGATGCGCGTCTCGCCGCCCTTGACCTGTTCGCGCCCGATCAGCAGCACGGCGACGAAATCGACGCCGTCGCGGTGCGCACCTTCCGGCGTGGGGCGGCCGATGCCATCGGTCGTATCGATGCGGAACTGGTGCGCCTCGATGAACCACGGCTGGCTGCCCTTGACCTGCGAGCAGGCGTTGCCCAGCGCGCGGATCAGCTGCTGCCAGGCCGCTTGCGCAACGATAGCCGCTTCGACCGGTTCGAACAGGCGGTGCATGCCGCCGTGCAGGGCGTTGTATTCCACCGGTTGCCAGTGCGGACGGTGCGCCGTTTGCGTCAGGCGCTCGCCATCCTGCACGAAGCAAGAGTGGCGCCGGCGGCGATAGCGGCCGCCATCCTTCAGGTAATTGTCTAGCGGCAGGGTATTCCAGCTCCCTTCCAGCGCGCGCAGCGCGGCCAGCGGGCAGCCGGCCAGCGCGGCCACGTCCTGCGGGCGCAGGACGGCATAGCCGTCATCGCGCAAGGCTTCCTTGACGTGGGAAGGGTCGGTAAAGATCGGTGCGGAAGTGCTCATGGCGGTGCGGGCCGCAATGCGGCCTGTCTCAGTTTATCCAGCCTGGCATTCTACGACTTCGCGGCGTTTCCTGTGCAGTGAGACAGGAATTATTCTTGTTGAGTTAAAAATTCTTTACCAGGGTCAGGCGCAGCGAACGCGATTCCACCGGATGGAAGTGGATATCGTCGACGGGTTGCGCTTCGCCGGGCAGGCGCGAGGCATAGTAATAGTCGATGGCCGAGTCGCGCCGGTTGGCCAGGTTGTAGCCTTCGACTTCCACGCGCAAGGTCTTGTCGATCTGATAGGCGATGCGCCCGTTCAAGCCCATGCTGGCCGCCGAGCGCACGCTGTTGTCTTCAATCAGGGGGCGCGGGCCGAAGTAGCGCAGGCGCAAGGAACCCGACCATGGCCCCGGCGGCGTCACCGTCATGGCCAGCTGGGCCACGCCTTCGATGGCGCCGGGGATGAAGTCGCCCGCCGGGTCGCTGCCGCGCGAGCGCGCCCGTGCATACGCCAGGTCCAGGTCCAGCGACAGCCAGCTGGCCGCCTTGTAGTAGCTGGAAAACTCCACGCCGTAGCGGCGGCTGGGGCGGCCCGCCTCGGTGGCGCCCGCGTCGCCGATGAACAGCAGCTCGGAATCGAAGTCCAGGCGGTACAGCGACAGCGAGGTTTGCAGGCCGGCGATGGCGGCGCTGCGCAAGCCCAGTTCCAGCCCGCGCGAGCGCACCAGGGGCGTGACCTTGTCGGCCGCCTCGCCCGTCTTCGGGTCGACGGTGATCGTCGTGCCGCGCGCGTCGTTGCTGTGAAAGCCATTGCCGATGTTGAGATACGCTTCCGTATCGCGCCACGGTCCCGCGATCAGGCTCAGGCTGGGACTGAACAAATGGTCGCTGGCCGTGCCCGAATTGGCGGCGCGGTCGCTGCGCACGTCGAAGCGGTAGGCGTCCGCGCGCAGGCCGGCCACGGTGCGCAGCCAGCGCGACCAGCGCGTGCTGTTTTCGCCATACACGCCGATGCTCGACTCGACGATGTGGTCTTGCCGCGTGGTTGACAGGATCTGCCGCTGCCGCGTGTTGTACAAGCCGTTGTGGATATTGTCGTTCTGGAGCTGCAGACCGATGGTGGTGTCGCTGCTGCCCCTGTCCGTGTGGCGGTGCCAGGTGTGGCTGGCATCCAGGCCAGCCGTCACGCGCCGGTCGGGCTGGGCGAACTGGTCGCCGTTGTCGGGATCGTCCATCGCATACGTAAAATTCGAGAACAGGGCCAGGCGGTTGGCGATCACATACGCGCTGACCCTGGACGACACGTCGTCCGTCGTCTGGCGCCAGGCGCCCGACAGGCTGTAGCGCTGCGCCTTGCCGCCGTCGCTGGCATCGATGGCGTCGAAGCGGCCCAGGGTGCCTTCCTTTACGGCGCGCAGCGGAATCTGGTCGGTGGCGTTCCAGCTGGCGTCATACGCCATGGCCGTGACGTTGAAGCCGTTGTTGGCATAGCCTTCGCTGTAGCGCAGCACGCCATTGAGCTTGCGGTAGCGGTCCGGCTGCGTGAACGGGCCATCGTTACGCTGTGCTTCGAGCGCGTACAGCAGGCTGCCGTCGCCCGCATCGGGCGAATCGGCCAGCAGGGCGCGGCGAAAGCCGTTTTGCCCGAGTCCCACGCTGGCGACGCCCTGCGTCAGGCGGTTCGCATACACGACGGACGCCGCCCCCGCCGAGGAGAAGTCGCCTTGCGCCGCCGAATACGGCCCCTTTTTGTAATCGAGGCGCATGGCCAGTTCGGGTATCAGGAAGTTCAGGTCCGTCCAGCCCTGTCCGTGGCCATGGCTGCGCTGGTTGACGGGCATCTCGTCGACGGTGGTGCGCAAGTCCGTGCCGTGATCGAGGTTGAAGCCGCGCAGGTAGAACTGGTTGGCCTTGCCCTCGCCGCTATGCTGGCTGACGATCAGCCCCGGCACGGCTTCCAGCAGTTCGCCGGGCCGGTAGCTGGTGCGCGCATCGAGCTGCTTTTGCGTGACGCTGCCCGCGTTGGCCGAATCGGCCACGCCCAGCTGGTTCAGGCGCGAACCGTCGACCAGCACGCGCTGGAAGATGTCGTCGGCGTGGGCGGCGACCGGTGAAAACAGGGCGGCGAGGAGAAAGGCAAGATGGCGTGGCGTCATGGGTCTTTGGAAGTGGCGGAGCTTAGCGGATCGGCAGTTCCGTGTTCTGGCGGTCGAAAATCAGCGTCTGGATGCTGCCGCTGTCCTGCACGTTGAGGGTGTTGCGCTGGCTGGGCAGGAAATCGATCAGCAACTGGTTGTGGATGCGCGTGGCGGGGGCCAGGCGCGTGCGTTCGATTTCCTGGAAGATCACCACGTTGTCGGCATTGACCTTCATGCCGACCCAGTTCAGGCGCAGGCGCTTGCCGTCCGGCGCCACGAGGTAAAACTGTTTTTCGACATAGCGGCGCAGGGCCGCTTCGCTGTCTTCCTGGCCCAGGTCGAACTGGCGCTGGTACAGGTTGGTCAGCAGCGCCTCGACGTCGTGGCCCGTGTAGGTATGCACCACTTCGGTGCTGCCGCTGGCCGCGTTATAGCTGATATCGGCGATGCCCATATGAAAATTATGGGCACCCGCCGCCATGCTGGCGCAGGCCAGCGTGGCGCAAGCGAGCAGGCGCCAGCACTTCACGCCTCGTCGCCCTTGGCCGAGCCGCCGTTCTTGCCTTTCAGCGGCGTATGAAAATCGCGCATCAGGTTATCCTTGGGCGATTTCTCGCTCTTGAACAGTTCCAGGCGCGACGGTGTGATTTTTCGCGGCCAGCTATTGTTGCTCGTGTCGATATCGGCCGTTTCCCAGTACGGGTCCTGCACCAGGCCCACCATCGGTTCATCCGTGATGACGACCTTGGTGATTTTCTTCGGCGAGTAGCGCCACACTTCGGCCGGCACGCGCTCGACGTACTTCTTGCCGCTTTTCAGTTCGATTTCGAGTATCAGCGGCATGACCATGCCGCCCACGTTCGACAGGTCGACCAGGTACAGGTGCTTGCCCTGTTTAAGCAAGTCCTTTTCCCACGGTTCCAGGGCGGCCAGCGCTTCGGCGTAGGCGTTGCGGTCCTTGTTGGTCACCGTGAAATCGTCGTGCTGGTTGTAGAAATCCTTCAGCTCCGGATGCGCGTCGACCCGGCGCGGCATGCCTTTGTTGGCGCGGCTCGTGACGGATTCCGGCTGGGCGTCCTTTTGCGCCTTCTTCCAGGCTTTTTCCGTTGCCGGATCCTTTGAGCTCACGCCATATTCGCTGATGCCGTCGATGCTGATGTCGACCGGGTCGGTGGTATAGAACCAGCCGCGCCAGAACCAGTCCAGGTCCGTGCCGGAGGCGTCTTCCATGGTGCGGAAAAAGTCGGCGGGCGTGGGGCGCTTGAACTTCCAGCGCTGCGCATATTCCTTGAAGGCGTAGTCGAACAGTTCGCGCCCGAGGATGGTTTCGCGCAGGATGTTCAGGCCAGCCGCCGGCTTGGCGTAGGCGTTGTTACCGAACTGCAGCAGGGACTCGGAATTGGTCATGATGGGCACCTGGTCGCGGCTACGCATGTAGTCGACGATCTCGCGCGGTTCGCCGCGCGAGGCCGGGTAGTTTTCTTCCCACGCCTGCTGCGCCAGGTATTGCACGAAGGTGTTGAGGCCTTCGTCCATCCACGTCCACTGGCGTTCGTCCGAGTTGATGATCATCGGGTAGTAGTTGTGGCCCACTTCGTGGATGATCACGCCGATCAGGCCATATTTGGTGCGCTTGGAGTAGGTCAGCTCGCCCGTCTTCTTGTCTTTCACCGGACGGGGGCCGTTAAACGAGATCATCGGATACTCCATGCCGCCCACGGGGCCGTTGACGGAGATGGCCGTCGGATACGGATAGTCGATGCTGTACTTGTTGTACTGTTCAATCGTGTGCACGATGGCTTGCGTACTGTACTTTTCCCACAGGGGGTTGCCCTCTTTCGGATAGTAGGACATGGCCATCACATCGCTGCCGCCCTTCTTGTATCCCTGCGCATCCCAGATGAACTTGCGGCTCGAGGCCCAGGCGAAGTCGCGCACGTTGGCCGCCTTGAAGTGCCACGTCTTTTGCGCGCGGCTCACTGTTTTTTCGGCCGCTTCGGCTTCCTTCTGCGTGACGATGACGACGGGCTTGTCGCTGCCGCGGGCCTTTTCCAGGCGCTCGCGCTGCGCGGAAGACAGCACCTCCTGCGGGTTTTGCAGCTCCCCCGTGGAGGCGACGATATGGTCGGCAGGAACGGTCAGCTGCACGTCGTAGTCGCCGAATTCCAGCGTGAATTCGCCGGAGCCGAGGAACTGCTTGTGCTGCCAGCCGGCCGCATCGTAATAGGCCGCCATGCGGGGGAACCACTGCGCCACTTCGAACAGGGCGTTCTTGTCGTCGAAGACTTCATAGCCGGCGCGCCCGCCCAGCACCTTCTGTTCGTTGATGCGGTAATCCCAGTCGATCTGGAAGACGAAATCCTGGCCCGGCTTCAGGGGCTGCGGCAAGTCGATGCGCATCATGGTGCGGTTCACTACATATTTCAAAGGCTGGCCATCCGCGCCTTTTAGGGCGCGGATATTGAAGCCGCCCTGGAAGTCGCCGCGCGCCAGAATACCGCGCAAGCCTTCGAACTTCATGGTCTCTTCGCCCGTCGTCTTGGCCCACGCCTGGCGCGAGGGCGCCGTGGTCATGCGGCGCGCGTCGGAATCGGGCTTGTAGATATTCTGGTCCAGCTGCACCCACAGGTAGCCGAGGGTGTCGGGCGACTGGTTATGATAGGTGATGGTGCCGCTGCCGGCGATCTCGCGCCTGGCTTCGTCCAGCGTCGCGCGGATAGTGTAGTCGGCGCGCTGCTGCCAGTAGGCGTGGCCCGGCGCGCCGGAGGCCGTGCGGTAGGTATTCGGGGTGGGCAGCACCTCTTCGAGCTGGCGGAACTTGTCGTCGAATGGTTCGGCCGCGAAGGCCGACACGGTAAAACACAGAGCCAACGAGGCTACGGAGCCGAAAGAGATGCGCATATTCACCCTGATGTTGTTGTAAGGAAATAGTGGCAACTATTCTATACGCAGGGCGGGGCCATCCATGTATCGATTTGTAATAAAGAAAGGCGGATTTCACGCCAGCTTTTGCCTGGCGCTGTCAGCGGGATGCTTTGCCTGATTTTGCTCGGAAAAGCGGCGCCTTTACTCACTTTTCATCAGGCTGTCGCGCAATTGGTTCAGCTGTTGTTTCATGTCCACAACCTGTTCCACGCTGCACTGGCTGGCCGTCAGGATGGCTTCGGGCAGCAAGGCTGCTTCATGGCGCAGCTGGTCGCCCTGTTCCGTGAGGGAAATGATGACTTGCCGCTCGTCGCTGGCGGCGCGCGTGCGCGTCAACAGGCCCGATTGCTCCATGCGCTTGAGCAGGGGCGTCAGGGTGGCCGAGTCGAGGAACAGGCGCTCGCCCACTTCCGACACCGTCAGGCCGTCGCGTTCCCACAACACCATCATCACCAGGTATTGCGAATAGGTGAGACCGAGCTTGCGCAGGAGCTTGCGGTACAGCTTGTTCATGGCAAGCGAGGTCGAGTACAGCGCAAAGCACAGCTGGCTGTCCAGGCGCGGCACCTGGTGCAAGGGATTGGGGGCGGTGGTGGTATCCATGGGCACAGTATATATAGCGCACTACCTAATTGCAATGCGCGGCGCCGGACCTGGCGATCCGGCACCGGGGCGCATAAGCTTAGCCGGCGTAGCGCGTGCGCAGCAGATCGAGCATGGCGACGTTCTGTTCCCACGCGTCGCTCACGGGCTGCTGCGTCCAGGGCAGCGTTTGCGTGTACGGCGCGGGGCCGAATTCCGGCGTGAACGTCATGCGCTCGGCTCCGGCCGCGCGGCGCAGGGCGACGATGGCATCCCACCAGGCCAGGTGGGCGTCGAGTGCCGGTTTCGCTTCCGGCGCGCGGAAGTCGGCGACCTGCGGCCCTTGCGCATGGCCCACGCGCGCATGCACGTGGCGCACCAGCGGCAGCACCTGCGCCAGGGTCTGCGGCTGGTCTTCCAGCAGCGATTCGCAGGCGCAGCACCAGTGCGACAGGTCGGCCGTCAATGGCAGCTCGGGATACTGCTGCAGATACGGCAGCAGCAGCATCGGATGGCCGGAAAAGCGGCTGCGGTGGATTTCATGCACGATGGGCACGCCGTGCCTGGCCGAGATGGCGGCGGCCAGGTCGAGCAGCTGCGCGTTTTGCGCCAGCGTATAGAAATCCTTGCCCGTGTGCGTGTTGACCAGCACGGGGCGCGCCAAACAGGCGTTTTCCAGCAGTTCGGCCAGGGCGGCGCGGTGCAGATCGAAGTCGCTGTGGAACACGGTTTCCCACTGCGCGGCGATCAGCTGCAGTCCCGCCTTGGCGATGCGCTCCGTCCACTCCTCGCGCTGGGCGACGTCCAGCGGCAGCGACATTTCGATGCCGTCGAAGCCGGCCGCCAGTACCTTGTCGATGAAGACGTCGGGCGGCAGGTCATTATTGCCCCAGTGGGCGGCAAAGATGTCGATGCGCATCAGACGAAGCCCCGCACGGGGAAGGCGTCGCCGCGCTGGATCCAGTTGTGGGCCGCGTATTCCGTCTGGCCGTCGGTGGCGTGCAGGGTGTAGGCGTGGCGCGAGACGGGCGAGCGGTTCGGCGCGCTGTAGTGGGGCAGCAAGCCATGGAAGCAGACGAGGGCGCCGGCCTTGACTTCGAGCGGGACGGCCGTGCTGTCGTCGGGCCACGGCATGGCATCGAGTTTTTCCACGCGCACCTGGTCGCCGTTGCGGATGAAGCGTTCGCGCAGCGGGCCGCGGTGGCCGCCCGGTTCCGCCCACAGGCAGCCGTTGTCCAGGGTGGCGTCTTCCAGCGCAAACCAGAACGTGGTCACGCTGATCGGCGTGGTCTCGAAATACGTGGCGTCCTGGTGCCAGCGCACTTCGCCGCCGATGCCGGGCTGCTTGAAGATGTACATCGATTGCCATACCTGCGCGTCCGCCAGGCCCAGGTCGCGCGCCACCGCGGCCAGTTTCGGGTCGGCCGAAAAGCTGCGGAAGACGGGGTCCAGGTCATGCATGGCGTGGCCGATCTTGTTGATCGACAGGGATTTGGCCTGCTTCAGCTGGCCGTCCGCGCCGAACGCCTCTTCCTCGAAGAAGCAGCGGATGGTGTTGTCGGAAGCGAGAAAATAATCGTTGGTGTTCTTCGCCTGGTCGCGCGTGGTGAAGATGGACTGGCTGACGCTGGGATCGAATTCGTTGACAATCTGCTCGGCGCGCGCGCGCAAGGCGGCGATTTCATCGGCGCCCTTGAAATCGGGCAGGATGATGTAGCCGTCGCGTTGGTATTGTTCTTGTTGTTCGATCGTTAGCATGGCGGCGGCTCCGGAGGTCAATGGAAAGCGCCATTGTAGGATGGGCGAAGGCGGCAAACAATCGCCCCGCGGTTGACAGATTGTCGCCAAAGCGCAGACAATCTTTGACATGGATCAACTAAAAGCGATGGAAATCTTTGTCGAAGTGGCGCGCCAGCGCAGCTTTACGGTGGCCGGGCAGCGCCTGGGACTGACGCGCGCCATGGTCAGCAAGACCATCATGCAGCTGGAAGAGCGCCTGCATGCGCGCCTGCTGCACCGCTCCACGCGCGAAGTGAGCCTGACGGACGCGGGCCGCGCCTATCTGGCGCCGTGCATGGCCACTGTCAGCCAGGCGCAGGAAGCGGCGCGCATGGTGGCGCACGTGGCGCAGGCGGGAGCGGGGGCGGAGCTGGCCGGGCCGCTGCGTATCCAGGCGCCATCGAGTTTCGGCAGCGCGTGGCTGGCCGACGCCGTCGCCCGTTTCAGTTTGCTGCACCCCCAGGTGCAGGCCGAATTGTTTGTCGACGATGCGCTGCTCGACCCCATACGCCACGGTTTTGACTTGACGATACGCGTGGGCGGCATCCCGGACAGCAGTGCGCTGGCCATGCGTCCGCTGGCGCCGTGCCGCGCCGTGCTGTGCGCCAGTCCCGCCTACCTGGCGCAATGGGGTGTGCCGCAGACGCCGCAAGAGCTATTGAAGCACCAGTGCCTGCATTTCAGCCACCTGACGGATGGCACGAACTGGCATTTCCAGCGCGGCGAGGGAGACCGGCAAGAAGCGGTGAGCGTGCGCGTGCAGGCGGGTTTTACTGCGAACAATGGCCTGGTGCTGCACCAGGCGGCGCAGCGGGGACTCGGCATCGTCTACAGCACCACGTTCCTCGCCTGGCGCAACCTGCTCGACGGCAGTCTGGTGCCCGTGCTGTCCGATTGGGAACTACCCTTGAATCACTTGAGCGCCCTGTATCCGGCCAGCCGCCAGCCATCGCCCAAGGTGCGCGCGCTGATCGATTTCCTGGTGGCCGAATACCAGCCCGTGCCGCCGTGGGACCGCGAGCTGGCAGCTGCCGGATTTTTCAGCTGAGGTTCAAGTGAGTGCGACGGGTTCCACCGTCCACGCGCCATCCGCGTACACGCGCTCGTCGTCCAGATAAACGGCTTGCGTGACGGCGAAGATATCGACGTGGTAGCGCGCATCCTTGCGCTTGAACTGCGGTTTCGTATACACGCCATGCTTGGCGCCCAGCGACAGGTGGATGCCGCACATGCGTTCATACGTGCCGATGTCGTTGACCAGCTGCTCGCGCGAAAAGGCGCGGTTCATGCCGAAGCCCAGTTCGCGCACCCATACTTCGCCTTCGTGCGCGCGGATGATTTCCAGCATGGCGGTAAATTCCGGCGTGGCGTTTTCCGTGCCCGTCACGCGCCCCTTTTCGATGATCAGGGTGATCGGGGTGTCGGGGCGGTTGACCATGAAGTGCGTGTCGCCGAAAACAAAGATGCGCACGCGGCCATTGACCGCTTCCAGGTCCTGCGCCTCCGTAAACACTTCGCCCAGGGGGAACTGGCCGCCGATATTGTTCATGCCGCTGTAGTCGCCGATATTGAGCTTGGCCGATTCGAACGGGGAAGCGAAGACCAGCTGCTCGCCGCCGCTGTCAACCATACCGTGGCAGGCGCCGTCGATGCGCGCCTTCAGCGCATGGCCCACGCCGCGGTAATAGGCGGGGTCGTAGGCCAGCGAGGCGATGTAGTGCAAGCCCTGCACTCCGGGCATGCGCGACAGGTGCACGTGCTCGATGACTTTCAGGCCCCGTTTGAACAGCTCGATGCGGATGCGGAACGCTTCCAGGCGGAAGCTGGTCGACTGGATCAGCACGACGAGACTGCCGGCCGGCAGTTCGGCAAACGCGGCCAGTACGGCATCGGGCGTGACGTCGTCGAAATCGATGAAGGCGGCGTCCGGCAAGGCCTGGCGATACGCTTCCGTCAGCACGACATTGAGCCAGCTGCGCTTGTCGCAGACGATCAGGGCCGGTTCATCGGGGCGGTGGCAGATGGCCATGGCCAGCAGGTCTGCCACGTTTTGCGCGGCCACTTCGGTGGCGGCGGCGCTGATGGCGTCGAGCCGGCTGGTGTCATTCTCGGGAAGCGTCATGGTGCGGAGGTGGGGGACGTGAAGTAATCGCAGCATTATAAGGTGATTGCCACTGGCCACACCATTCCCCATCCGGCGGAGGGCAGGCGGCTGCCGCGCCCCTGATTACTTGTGTAGTGCTTTCCGGCAATGTATTATTTGATAAATGGTATTGCAGGGCATGGCAGCGAGCCTGGGAGTGGCCCGGCGCAGCGGCAAATGCATGCGCACGGCGGCTCGCTTCCAGTGATGCAGGGACAACAAGCCAACAGGCGATGATGAAGAGTGTGAAGTGATGAGCATAATCGGACAAGATATTCCCATGGAGCGGCCGGATACGGATGGGCGTGCCGCGGTCTTCGTTCCCGTCACGGGCGTCAAGGAAGATGTCCTGTTGACCATACGCAAGGGTGCGGCCATCGTCGGCTTTGCCAACCACGACCGTACCATCACCGTGTATTTTGAAAGCAACCGCTTTGACGATCCCGTGCTGGCCAAGTGGGAACACAAGGCGCGCAAGGCCTACGACCGGCTGGTCGACAATGCGCCCACCGTGTCGAAACTGACCACCAGCCCTGCCAATTTCGAACAGATCGGTTATATCAATGGCAAGGGCATCACCATCCGCCGCATGGAAAGCCTGCAGCGCTGGCTCGCGTATTCGGATGCGATGGAGACTTGCCCGGCAACGGATATCATTCCGCGCACGGTGATAGCGAAACCTGAAAGCGTTAAAGTTTAAGAGCGGCTGATACAACGCCCTGGGCGTTGTTGCCTGCCCTGCATTTACCTCGCTGTACTGAAGTACTGTCTTCGGGGCGGCACCTGGCCCTGGGCATTTTCTCAGCGGCTCCTGGTCTGCGCGCATGAGTATCCAATGGCGCCGCTGGCGCTAATCCGACCTGCGCGACCTACGCCTGACCTCGCTTATCACTACACCACGACGATATTCGCCTGCGCCTTGAGCGGGCAGGGCAGGGTGTCGTCGAAGGTGATTTCGATGGCGCTGGCGACGAACATGCCGCCGATGTGCTGGGCGGCGATTTCGGGCGGCGTGCCGGGCTTGGTCAGGTTGACGTCCTGGGCGAAAACGAAGACGCGCCAGGTGCCGTAGACCTTTTGATCATATTGCAACAAGGTGCGGTAAGCGCGCTTCAAGTCCAGGCTGCCTGCGTAGACGCCATCGTTGGCGCCCGGATCGAAGCCCAGGCCGTCATCGGTCAGCGATTCGACGAAATACAGTCCCTGCGGCGCCTGGAACAGCACGAAGGCATACAGCTCTGTACCGCGGAAGACATTGCCATTGTCGCGCTTGAAGCTGGCGCGCAGCCACAGCGGTTCGTAGGCTTGCACGACGGCGGGCGTATCTGTTTCCACGGGCCCCGCCAAGTGGATGTTGACCTGCGTTTCGTTCACGGCATGCTGGTAGGTGGCGCCCGTGGTGAAGCGCTCGTACTGCCAGCTGATGTCGGCCGTGTAGGGCAGGCCCGCATTCGGCGCTTCCGGCAGCACCCATTTCGCCACCACGCGCTCGGCCAGTGTCAGTTCGCCGGCGGCTGGCGGTGTTGCTTCCTGGCCACGCCAGAACGGGTCCGCGATATCGGAGCAGGCGACGGCGATGGCGCCCGAGGCGATGGCCGAGGCCACGCCCGCCACCGTGAATTCGGGCTGGCCCGCGCCGGCGCCTTCCAGCGAGCAGCAGTCGACGCTGGGATCGGTTTCCTCGAACGGACCGCCCACGCTGAAGCTGGCCTTGCCGGAACCGAGCGCGGCCGCAATGATGGCCACCAGCGCGGCGATGATGGCGATGATAATGGCGAGTATCTTCCACCACGGGTCGGAAAACGGCAGCTCGCCATGCGTGCCCGCATAGGCGGGGTTCGGCGTCCAGACGAGGGTCATGCCGGTAGGCACGATCGGTCCCAGGCCGGGCGGGCAGCGGCACTCCTTCCCATCCGTGCCCGTGCTGCCCCAGCGTTTGCCCGGCAGGTGGCCTTGCGGCTTGGACAGTTCCAGCGTGCCTTCCTCGACCGTGCATGTGTACGTGTTGGTGGCGCTGTCGAAGCGCGTCTGCGAAACGAAGATTTGCTGGATCGAGCGGTGCGGCAGGTAGCCGTCCGCCTTGGCGACGAAGCTGACGAGTCTCTTGCCGGGCGCCGCATGCTGGAAATCGGCATCCCACATCACCAGCATGGCCGCGCCGGCCGGGATGCTGGCAAAGAAGAAGGTGCGCGCCACGGGCACGATGCCGGGGGCGCCCACGCTTTCCAGGTACACGGTGACATTGTTCAGGGCGCTGCTGGACATATTGGTGACGTGGGCGGCGATGCGCAAGCCATAGATGGCATTGTCGAAGATGCCATCGGGCAGCATGATGTTGGTGACGGGCTCGATCGCGAACGGCCGCGTCAGCACCTGCAGGGGGGTAGCGCTCATGATGCTTGCTCCTCGGGGCTTTGCTGGTCTTGCGCTTGCTCTTTCTCGAGGTCGGTGACGATATACGTGATGCCGCCCATGACCTTGCCTTCCTGGCTCTCCAGCACGCGCAGCAGCGCATACTGGCGTGGCGGCACGGCTTCGGCGCGCACGCTCAGGTACACGGCCTGCGCCTGGCCGCGCGGCACTTCCAGCGCCAGCTTTTGCTCGCCGGGCGCATCGCCATTGCAGTGGGGCGTGCGCGCCAGGCCCGCTATCAGGCGGGCGTCCCTGGCCGGCTGCCAGCGCTCGAGTCCCAGGGTGGCCAGCAGGTGTTCCGGCAGCTCGCCGCCCTGCTCAATCTGCAATTCCACTTTTTTCGTTGCGCGGGGCAGGGCCGCCACCGCGATGGCCAGCGATTGCGCGCGCCTTGCCGCCAGCACCACGGTGATATTGCGCTGGGCGATCTGCTCGTGCAAGGTGGGCTGGAAGGGAAAACCGTTGGGCAGGGGATCGGGCAGCGGGTTGATGTCGCCCGCGCCGTGGGCCACGGCCAGCAGGCATTCGTGGCCGCCATTGACGATGACGGGGACCCAGGGAACCAGGCACAGCACTTCCTGCGTGGCGCCCGGCGGCAAGTCGGCAAACGCGGAGCCGATCTGCGTGGCGGCGCCGACGGCGATCTGGCCGGAAGGGTCGGCCCAGTAAAAGTCCACGCGCACGCCGTTCGAGGCGCTGTTGCCCGTGTTGTGCACGCGGCCCCACAGGTAATTGCTGGTGCCGGCGATGGGGGCGCCGGGCGGGCCATTCGGATCATTGCCCGGCACCACCCAGATATCGGCGCTGTCCCACCACCAGGGCTGGCCGTCTTCGATGATCAGGTGGGCTGGCATGGCGTTCTCCTTGTCCTTGGCCGCTGCTGGTAGCTTAGACCGCTGCGGCGGATGCTTTTTGATCGGTATCAAGGCCATGAAACACGGCGCCGTTGCGCCGTTGCCGTGCTTGCGTAAGGTAATATTGCGGCAGAACGCAGTGGAATGACTCCAGGAAAAGGTTGGAATGTGCTTGAAACAGTGAATGACGTTTGCATCAACGCCGCTTGCGGCCGGACCTTGCCGCTGCGCGTGGCGCATTGCCCGTTTTGCGGCGCGCGCCAGATAGCGCAAGCGCGTGTTCTGGAGAAAGCCGTGGTGCCGCCGCCGGTGCCGCGCATGCCGCCGCCCGTGCCCGTCGCGCCTCCCACGCCTGCGCCTGCTCCCATGCCGCAGCCCGCGCCGCAGTCCGCACCCGCGCCCAAGCCCGTCCCGCCAGCGCCTGCCGCGCCGGCCAAGGCACCGCCCGCGAAACCGGCCGTCAAGGGTTCGGTGCCGCCACCGCGCCCGCCCGTGCGCTTGCGCACGTGGCTCGCGGCGGCAGTGGTATTGACCGGTATCTGGTTCTTCAACAAGCCGGCCGACAAGCCGGCCAGCGTGGCGGAACAGGTCGAGGCCGCCACGGCGCTGGCGGCGCAGTGCGACCTGGACGGGGCGCGCAGCGCGCTGGCCGTGCTGAAAAGCGCCAAGGCGCCCGCCGCGCAGATCAAGCGCCTGCAGGCGAACATCAGTAAGTCCGCCGCCGCCTGCGACAGGCAACAGCAGCGGGCGCAGGCGTGGACGGCGCTGCAAGACAGCGTCAACCAGGCCCTCGATGGAGGCAAGCCGGATCTGGCCGCCACGCGCCTGGCCGCTTACGTGAAACGCTGGGGCGACGATCCCGACACCCTGGAACTCGATGCCAAGGTGAAAGTGGCGCTGGCCAGCGCCCAGCTCGACCTGGCAGACGCCTGCCTGGCCAGGTCGGACCGGGTCTGCCTGGAAAACAGCCTGATCGCCGCCGAGCGCTACAAACGGCCGGAACTGGCGGCGCGCACGCAGACGCTGCGCACGGCGTTGTCGCAATTGCTCGAGCGTTCGCTGCTCGATGCGGTGCCGGGAGCGGGCCAATAACACCAGCATGAAAAACGCCCGCCGCGGCCAGGCCGTGCGGGCGTCGCGCATGTCGGCGAGCGCAATTACTCTTGCGGCACCAGCGCCAGCGCCGCGCTGAAGTCGCCCATCGGCTTGCCGCCGTTGGCCACCAGCGCCTTGTCGCGCGTGCTCAAGCCATCGAGCACGGGCAACGCAAAACGGTGCGTGATGGCGCGCAGGATGGAAGCCGAATCGTATTGCGTATGATCAACTAATCCCTTTTTCACGTACGGCGAGACGAGGATGGCGGGCACGCGCGTGCCGGGACCCCAGCGGTCGCCCTTCGGCGGCGCCGCGTGGTCGTAGAAGCCGCCGTTTTCATCGTAGGTGACGATGACCAGCATGTTCTTCCATTGCGGACTTTTCTTCAGCTGGGCGATGACGCTGGCGATGTGCGCGTCGCCGTCGGCCACGCTGGCATAGCCCGCGTGCTGGTTCAGGTTGCCCTGCGGCTTGTAGAAGGTCACGGGCGGCAGCTTGCCGGCGCTGGCATCGCTGAGGAACTGGCTGTCGAAGTCGCGCAGGTGGGCGGCGCGGTAGGCGGGCGCCTTCACCGGGTCCATATTCGCAAAGTAATTGAAGGGCTGGTGGTGGAACTGGAAGTTCGGCGGATTCGGGAAGCTGCCGGCGCGCGCGCTGGCCGTCGCCAGGGCCGTCGTGTCTTTCCAGGCGCCCGCATACCAGGCCCAGTCGATGTTCTTGCCTGAAAGCAAATCACCGATATTCGTCTGCGTCTGCTGCGGCAGGGTGGTGGCCTTGCCCGTGTCCGCATACAGCTTGCTGCTGTCGCCGGACGCCGGCGCATTGCTGCTGGGCTGGAACGGCGGCTGCATGGTGTTGACGGCATAGAACATGCCCGTGCTGTCGGCCGGCGTCAGCGCGCCGTCATTGGCATACGCAGGGGCGCCGTTCAGGACGGTGCCCGGCGCCGTGGCGGACGGCGTCAGGCGCAGGAAGTTGCCCTTGGCATCGACGTCGATCTTGGCGATCGAGCCCTTGGCCACCGAAGTGTCGGCGTTCGGGTAGGTGGGCGCGCAGGCGCAGATTAGGTACTGGTGCGTGAGGAAGGAGCCGCCGAAGGCGCCGATGAACAGGTTGTCGGCCAGCGCATATTGCCTGGCGATGTCCCACAGCTGCATCTTGCTGCCGTCGTAATAGCCCATGCTCAAACCACCCGCATCGGAATACGCCGTAAACTTGTCGTTGGCGCCGCCGTTGATCTGCATCTGGTTGTTGTAGAAGCGGTGCACGAGGTCGCGCGTGATCACCGATTGCGGCAGGTACAGGGGGCTGGCGGCGTCGTCGATCTGGAACGGTTTGTTCGGCAGGTTGGCCGATTGCGCCTGGGTGATGACGGTGCTCTGGCCGGCTGCCGTCATGCCGCCCCAGGTGGGCGGCAGCACGGGCAGGGTGCTGCCGTCGTAGTCTTTCTGCGCCACGTAGGCGGAGGTCGACGTGGGATTGACGCCCGGTACGCCGTTCGCGCCCGGGAACAGGCCGTACAGATTGTCGAAGCCGCGGTTTTCCGCGTAGATGACGACGATGGTCTGGATATTGTTCAGCGCCAGGGCGCCGTTCAGGGCGGCCAGCGCGTCGGCGGGCGCCGCTTGCGTGCTGGCGCTGGCGATCAAGGCCGTCACGCTGGCGTTTTCCGCCTTCAGTTTCGCCAGCTCGTCGCCGCTGGCCTTGTTGAAGTCGGACGCCAGGCCCGCTTCCGACACGCCCAGGCGCGCGGCCAGCTTGCTGCTGGCGGCCGCAAAGTCGCCGCCGTTGCCATCCATGACTTGCGCCAGTTCCGTCGACAGGGCGCTCACAAATGCGCTGTGGCCGGCGGGAGCGCGCAGCAGCAGTTTTTGCGTCACCTTGCTGCCGGCGTCGCCGATGGCTTCATGGCGGATGGCGTCCGTGCCGATGGTCGCCAGCACGGCGCCCTGGCCATCGAGGGTGTAGCTGCCGTCGGCGGCCGTGCGTACGGCGGCGGAGGCGTTGTCGCACGTCAGCTTGGCGGTGGCGCTTTCCAGGCACACCTGGGCGTTTTCATAGTAGCTGCCGATCACCTGGCCTTGGGTGCCGGGTGTGATCGCATAGTCGCTGCCGCAGGCGGCCAGGCCCAGCGACAGTAACAACGGCAGGGGCCGCAGGGAGGGTTTTGCGTGCAAGTTCATGTTCATGCCTTCTGGGTGGAAAACGTCGCATGCTAGGCAGGCAATATGTCAGCTGCGTGACATGTCAGCGCCTGTTACATGACGTAATGTACGAACTTGATACATGAGGTTTTGCGGGGTTTTGTCACGCAGCTGTCACATGCCGTTGCTACGCTGCCAGCCCATGATGAAAACGATACCCACTCTGCTGCTTGCCCTTTGCATGCTGTCCGCTTGCAAGCCCGCGCCGCCGCCGGAAGCCCAGGCCGCCCCCGCGCCCGCCTACCTGGCCGCGGCCTACGCGCCGGGCCTGAAGCGCCAGCCTTCGGTGGCGGCTATGACGGCCATGGGCCGCGCCATGTTTTTCGAGCCCGGCCTGTCCGTGTCGGGCAAGCTGGCGTGCGCCAGCTGTCACAGTCCTGAACACGCGTATGGGCCGCCGAATGGCCTGGCGGTGCAGCTGGGCGGCCCGGAATTGAAGGATGCGGGCACGCGCGCGGCTCCGTCGCTGCGCTACCTGCAGACGGCGCCCGCCTTCAGCGAGCACTATCACGACGACGATGGCGACGACAGCGTCGATGCGGGTCCCACGGGCGGGCGCAACTGGGATGGCCGCGCCCAGTCCGGCCATGAGCAGGCGCTGGCGCCCTTGCTGTCGCCGCGCGAGATGGGCAACCGCGACGGGGCCGCCGTCGTCGCCAAGCTGCGGGCCGGTCCGCTGGCGGCGCAGTTCCGTCAGACGTATGGCGCGGATATTTTCGAGCCGCGGGGCCAGGCGCTGCGCTGGGCGCTGATGTCGCTGGAAGTGTTCCAGGAAAGCCCGGCCGACTTCTATCCCTACACGAGCAAGTACGACGCCGTGCTGCGCAAGCAGGCCGTCCTGAGCCCGCAGGAAGCGCGCGGCCTGGCCCTGTTCAACGATGAACGCAAGGGCAATTGCGCCTCCTGCCATATCAGCCAGGTGAGTGCCGGCGGCGCCTTCCCGCAATTTACGGATTACGGCTTGATCAATATCGGCGTGCCGCGCAACGGCAAGCTGCCGGTCAATGCGGACCCGGCGTTCTTTGACCTGGGACTGTGCGGCCCGGACCGCACCGACTTGACGCAGCACAAGGAATATTGCGGCAGCTTCAAGACACCGTCCCTGCGCAATGTCGCCCTGCGCAAGGTGTTTTTCCACAACGGCAGCTTTACCAGCCTGGAACAGGTGCTGCGTTTTTACGTGCAGCGCGATACGGCGCCGCAAAAATGGTATCCAAGGGATAAGCACGGCAAGGTGCGAAAATACAACGATATGCCGCCGGGAATGGACGCGAACGTGAACGTGGAAGCGCCATTCGACCGCCAGCCGGGCCAGGCGCCCGCCCTGAACGCAGCGGAGATCGCCGACGTGATCGCCTTCCTGCACACTCTGACGGATGGCTATCGGGCGCCCGGTCCTGCGCAGGGAAAACATGGCTAAAAAATATCAAGATACCATTGCTTACAACTACGCCACAAAAGCGTGTTTTTATGTGCGTTAGCGCACGCTAGAAAATTTTATGCAGGTGTATATTGCGAACTGATCTGTGTCTTTTGATAACAATGAAAGGGAATATCATGAAAGTAAGCAAAAATTGGATGACCGTGTGCGCCGCCGGGATGATGGTTGTGGCACTGGCTGCCTGCCAGAAGAAGAGCGATGTCGCCGCTGGTCCTGCGGAACAGGCTGGCCAGAAGATTGATGCGGCCGCTGCCAAGGCTGAAGCCGACATCAAGGCTGCCGCTACCAAGGCTGACGCTGCCGTGAGCCAGGCCGCTGCCGATACGGGCGCCAAGATGGACCAGGTCGCCGCTGACGCCGACAAGAAAATGAGCGAAGCGGCCGACGCCGTCGGCAAGAAAGTGGAAAAAGCGGGCGAAAAGATGCAGGACGCCGCGCACAAGTAATCATCGCGATAACATCGCCAGGGCCGGCCACGGCCGGTCCGCTCCCCGCAGCGGCCGTCAGGTGACGGCCGCTGCGGTCACGCCATCGCTGGCGCCAGCCTGGCTGCCCCGCGTCGTCGCGCCTGCAGCGGCAGTATCGCTCCCGTCCGTTCCCCCCAGCACCACGCTCAAATCGACAAAGCCGTCGCGCCACGCGCGCTCCAGGTCTTGCTCCACCGCTTCCAGGGTCGTTTTTTCCACCTGCTGAAAACCGCGCAAGCCATACGCCCGGTTGCGCCCGTGCGCCTTGGCCAGGTACAGCGCCATGTCGATCAGGTTGACGCTGCGTTCCCACGTGAGCGGGCGTCCCAGCGGCGCCAGCGGATAGGGCGCAAAGCCCACGGAGACGTGCACCTGGATGGCCTGTCCCTGGTAGTGGATGCTTTGCGCCGCCATGCCGTTGAGGATGCGCCGCGCGATATCGTCGAGCCCGTCGCGCGCGACGGCCGGCAGGAAGGCGAGGAATTCCTCGCCGCCCCAGCGCACGATCATGTCCGTTTCGCGCAACACGTCGTGCAAGGTTTCGGCGATCGTCGTCAGCACCAGGTCGCCCGCCGCATGGCCGTAACGGTCGTTGATGTGCTTGAAATGGTCGACATCGAGCAGGAACAGCGCGCCCACGACATCGGCGCCGCCGTAGGCCGGCTGCGGCTTGCCCGCATGGCTGCGCATGAATTCCTGGAAATGACGGCGGTTGTACAGGGCCGTCAGCGGGTCGCGCGAACTCTGGCGCTTGAGTTCCTGGTTTTTCACCTTCAGTTGCACGTTCGCGTGGCGCACCTTGCGGTACAGCAAGCCGACGATGGCGGACGCCATGGCCAGCACCAGCGCCAGCAGCCACCACACGCGCTGCTGCAGGCGGCGGTTGTCGATTTCCGTGCTCTTGAGCTGATTTTCGCGGCTCAGCAGCTCGATCTGGCGCTGTTTCTTTTCCGCCTCATACTTTTCTTGCAGCTCATATACGGCTTTTTGCCGTTGTTTTTCGAATAACTTATTCGAGATACCCCGCTCGCGGTGGTAGGCCGTCACGGCGCCGCGCAGGTCGCCCGCCTTTTCCAGCGCCGTGCCGTATTCCAGCAGCACGGCCTGCATGTCCGGCTGGTTGGCCGTGCGTTCGTAGTAGGCCAGGCCCGTGGCAACGCTTTGCTTGCCTTCCTGCAGGCGTCCCTGGCCGATCAGCGCCTGGCCGATGTTCAGGCGCGCCGTCGCCTCCACCTGTTCATTGTTGACCAGGCGCCCCGCCGTGATGGCTTCATTCGCATAGCGCAGCGCGCGCGCGTAGTCGCCTTCCTTCAGGTAGCTGTCCGACAGGTTGACGAGGGTAACGGCCACCATGCCGCGCGCGTCCAGCTGGCGTTCCAGCGCCAGGGCCGCCAGCAGGGCGCGCTGGCCCCGCTGCGGCTGCTGCGCGTCGAGCGCCAGCCCGTATTCCGTATTCTTCGCCTGCGCCATGCGGCCCGGCGACGCCAGGGTGCCGGATACGGCCAGCAATTCATCGAGCACCGCGAAGCCCTTGTCGTATTCGCGCATCTGCGTGTACAGCAGGGTGAGGGCATTCAGGGCGGCGGCCAGGCTGGTGGGGGAGTTGCTCTGGCGCGCCAGGTCGACGGCCGCCTGCAGCTTGGCCAGCGCAAACGGGAAATTGCCTTCCTCGGCCCACGACTGGCCCGCGCTGATGGTCGCCTGCACGCGCACGGGCAGGTCGTCCGTGCGGTTGGCGATGCGTTCCGCTTCGAAGGCCAGCAAGTGCGAGGCGCGGCGTTCGTTCAGGGCAAACGTGATGTAGGCCTTGCAGAGCACGCCTTTCGCCAGCGCCACGTCGTTCTTGTTGGCGCGGGCGTAGGCGATCAGCTCTTCGGCCAGCTGCATGGCGAGGTCATTCTGTCCCAGGCGCATGCGGACGGTGCTCAGCTGGGTCAGGAATTCCGCGCGCACGGGCAGGGGGGCGCTGCGCGCCTGCGTTTCCACCTCTTGCAGGCGCTGCAGGGCGCGCGCGGGCACGAAGCGGCCATCCTCGCGCACGGCGGCAATCTGCTGCTCCAGGTTGCCGGACTGGGCGTGGACTGCGGGCGGCAGCAGGCAGGCCAGTACCAGCAGCCAATGCGCCTTTCGCCATGATGCCCGTCTCTGTCTGCCTGCCAACGTCCCGCTCCCGCAATGACCACCTGTCTTGAACAGATTATATTCTGTTGCAATCAAGAAATATCATGCGGTGCGCAGAAATTTGCGAAAGTGCACACGGCAGGCATTGACAAGGCCCCCTTACTGCGCCAGCTGCTGCAGCAGGTACAGGCGCTGGTACAGGCCGCCTTCGATCTGCATCAGGGCGTCGTGCGGCCCCGCTTCCGTGATGCGGCCGTGATTCAGGACGATGATCCGGTCGGCTTCGCGGATGGTCGACAGGCGGTGGGCGATGGCGATGATGGTCACCTTGCCGCGCAATTCATTGAGGGCCAGCTGCACGATCTGCTCCGTCTGGCTATCGATGCGCGACGTCGCTTCGTCGAGCAGCAAAATGCGCGGCTGGCCGGCCAGCGCGCGGGCAATCGCGATCAGCTGCTTCTGCCCGGACGACAGGCGCGAGCCGCCTTCGCCCAGCGGCGTGTCGTAGCCGTGTTCCAGCGCGGCGATGAAGTCGTGCGCATGCGCGGCGCGCGCGGCCGTCTCGATCTGCTGCTGCGTGTAGCCGCGGCCCATGTCGATGTTTTCGCGCGCCGAGGCAGCCAGCAGGAAGGGGTCTTGCGGCACCAGGCCCACGTCGGCGCGGAAATGCTCGTTGTCGATGCTGTCGAGGGCGACGCCATTGATGGCGATGCTGCCCTGCGTGACGGGGTAAAAGCGCAGCAACAAGGAGAGCAGGGTGGACTTGCCGCTGCCCGTGTGGCCGACGATGCCGAAGAAGGCGCCTTGCGGGATGGTCAGCGACAGGTCGTGCAGCACGGGCTGGTTTTCCACGTAGGCGAACGTCAGGCGGGAAATGTCCACGGCGGGCAGGTCGACGCCCGCTTTCGCCTGCCGCAGGGCTGGTGTTTCCCTGCCCTGCGCGTGTTCGAGCGCCTGCGCTTCGTCCAGCAGGGCCGAGACGCGCGCCGTCGCCACCACAGATTGCTGCAATTGACTGAATTGCATGGTGATCTGGATCAAGGGTTCGATCACGCGCGCGATGTAGCTGATGAACGCGTACAGCACGCCCACTTCGACGGCGCCCATCTCGCGCCGGCCGAAGCTGAAGATGACGACGGCCAGCAGTACGATGTTGAGCATGTCGAGCGCGGGTCGCAGCAGCCAGGCGTTGGCGCGCAATTCCTGCATGCGCGCCGTGTAATGGTCCTGGTTGATGCCCGTGAAGCGCGCGCCGAAGCGCTTTTCCGCGTTATTCGCCTGCAGCACGCTCATGCCGCCGATCGATTCGGCGATCTGTCCGTTGATTTCGCTGCGCAGGGCGCGCGCGCGCGTGACGGCCGGCGCGCTCCAGCGCTGGTACAGGAAGACGATGACCAGCACGGCCGGCAGCAGGGCCAGCACGATCAGCATCAGCCGCCAGTCGAGGAAGGCCATGGCGGCCATGGTGCCGACCAGCACGATGGAGCTGTCGAGGATGACGAACAGCACTTGCACGTACAGCGATTTCACGGCTTCCGTGTCGTTGGTGACGCGGCTGACCAGCTGGCCCGTGATGGCGCGGTCGAAAAAACTCATCGGCAGGCGCAGCACGTGCTGGTAGACGGTTTCGCGCAGGCGCTGCACCGAGCGCATGGCCAGGCCGGACAGGCGCACCAGCTGCAGGTAGCGCAGGCCGGAAGCGACCCAGCCCGTCAGCAGGCAGCCGCCCAGCAGCAGCGACATGCGCGTCCAGTCCAGGTTGCGCGGCAGCAGATGCTGGTCGATCAGGGCCTTGCCCAGAATCGGCCCCGTCACTTCCAGGGCGGCGGCGAGGATCAGCCAGAACGTGGCCCAGTACAGGTGGCGCAGGTCGGGCGCGGCGGCGCGGCGCAGCAGGCCGATGGCTTGCGCGGCCTGGCGGCGCACGGATTGCGTGGCGGTGGCGGCTTGGTCGTTCTTAGATGGCATCGAGGCTGGCCTCCAGTTGTTGATAGCGCCACTGGCTGGCGTACCAGCCGTCGCGCTGCATCAGCGCGTCGTGGTTGCCCGTTTCCGTCACGTGGCCGTCGCGCAGCACCAAAATCAGGTCGGCGTTGACGACGGCGCTCAGGCGGTGGCTGGCGATGATGGCGCTGCGCTCGGGGCGGCGCGCGCGCAGTTCTTCCAGGTGCTGCAGGATGCGCGTTTCCGTGCCCGTGTCGACTGCGGACAGCGCATCATCCAACAGCAGCAAGCCGTTGTCGGCCAGGAGAGCCCGGGCAATCGCCACGCGCTGGCGCTGGCCGCCCGACAGGGTGATGCCTTTTTCGCCCACGTGCGTCTGGTAGCCGTCGGGGAATTGCAGGATATCGTCGTGGATGTCGGCCAGCCGCGCCGCCCGTTCCACTTCCTCGCGCGTGGCGCCGGGACGGGCCAGGGCGATATTGTCGGCGATGGTGGCGGAAAACAGGAACGATTCCTGCGGCACCCAGCTGATGGCCGCGCGCAGCGCATGCAGGGTGTAGGCGTCCAGCGGCTGGCCATTCCACGTGGCCGTGCCCGATTGCGGCGTGACCTGGCGCAGCAGCACCCGCAGCAGGGTCGACTTGCCGCTGCCCGTGGGGCCCACCAGGCCCAGGGTCTGGCCCGGCTGCAGGCGCAGCGAGATGCCCGACAGCGCGGGCGCCGTCTGGCCCGCGTACGCAAAGCCGATGTCCTGCAATTGCAGGGGGCCGGGCGTCAGCGTATCAATAGTGCCATGGTCGTCGATGGCCAGCGGCGCATCGAGCATGGGCTGCAGGCGCTGCCAGGCGGCGCGGCCCCGTTCGATCAGCGAGAGTACCCAGCCGGCGGCGAACATGGGCCAGATCAGCTGGCCCAGGTACATGGAAAAGCTCGTCAGCGCGCCGATGGTCAGCTGGTCTTGCCACACGAGGTAGCCGCCCAGGCCCAGGGTCAGCGCCGTGGCGGCCGTCAGGGTCAGGCCGACGGCCGGTTCGTACGCCGCTTCCCAGCGCTGCGCCGTCAGGCTGGCGTTGGCCGCGTGGCCGGCCAGGGTGGAAAACTGCTTGCTGCTGCGCTCTTCCAGGCCCAGCGCGCGCAGGGTGCGCACGCCCGACAGCGATTCCTGCACATGGTCGTTCAGCGCGGAAAAGCGTTTCAGCGAATCCGTCGACGCCGTGTGGATATGGCTGGAGATGCGCCAGAAGGCCAGTCCCATCAGCGGGAAGGGCAGGAGGGCGATGCAGGCCAGGCGCCAGTCCACGCCCAGCAGCATGATGCCCAGCACCATCAGCAGGGTCAGGGTGCCGTCGAAGCCGGCCAGCATGGCTTCGCCGGCGGCCATTTCGATGGCGTCGATGTCGTTCGTCGCCAGCGCCATCAGGTCGCCCGTGCGCTGGTTCTGGTAGAACGACGCGCCTTGCTGCGACATGCGCGTGTAGAAGCGCGTGCGCAGCATCACACCCAGCTGGTAGGCGGCCTTGAACAGGGTGATGCGCCAGCCCACGCGCAGGAAGTAGATGACGACGCCCACGGCGAGCAGGGTCAGCAGCTCAAGCCACAGTTCGGCCGCCGTCATGCGGTGCGCGGCCAGGGCGTCGATGATGGCGCCCACGCGGCGCGGGATCCAGACGGTCAGTGTTGCCACGCCGGTCAGCATGACGGCAGCGGCGGCATACGCCGGCCAATGCTGACGCACGAAGCCGGCGATGAGCCTCGATAAACTCATGGTTACCTTTTGTTTTGAATAATGGGGTGTCGCGGGGCGGAAGGACGGGCACGCGGACGGAAAGTACGCGTAGGATACAACAAGGCGGAAAAGCGCGCTGTGGGCGGGCACGCAAAAAACGGGCCGTAGCCCGTTGTTTTGCTGCATCAGTGCCGTGCGCGAGGCTTACTTGCGACCGCTGCCTTTGCCACCCAGCATGTCGAGCTGTTTCGATGGCGTGCCCTTGGGCGCAACCTTGGCTGCCGGCTTGGCGGCTGGCGCAGGGGCGTGCTTCACGGCTGCCTTGGCCACGGTCTTGCCGGCGGCGCTGGCCGGCTTGGCGGCCGGGTTGCTCGTAGGAAATGGTTTCGCGGCCGGCTTGGCCGGTGCTGGCGCGGCGGCTTTCGCTGGCGCGGCGACGGGCGCCGGTGCGGGCTTGGCCGCTTCAGGCTTGGCTGCCGGCTTCGCTTCGACCACTTTCACGGCAGGCTTGTCGGCAACCTTCTCGGCAACCTTGGCAGGCGCCGCTTCCGGTTTGGCTGCAGGCGCGGCGACTGGTGCGGGGGCTGGCGCTGCCTTGGCGGCAGGCTTGGCCACGTCGGCAGGCTTGGCGGCAACAGGGACAGGTGCCGCTGCAGGCGCAGGCGCAGGTACGGCGGCCAGCGCTGGCTTGGCTGCGGCAGGCGCAGGAGCGATGGCAGGGGCGACGGCATCGAGACGGGCCTTGGCCGAGGCCAGCAATTCAGCCTGGGTGCTCGAGGCGATGCCGAACAGCTGGCGGCTGTAGGCCAGCACGCTTTCGATGTTCGGCTGGGCCTGGCTGGTGCTGTAGCTGAAGAAGTCGCGCGGATCCTGCGTTTCCAGCAGGTGCTGCGCCGTTTCCGCCGTGTGCGACAGGGCGGCCTTGCCTGCGTTCAAGTTCAGGGCGATGATTTTCTCGGCGCTTTCAAAGACTTTGCTGGTGAGGGTGCTGAAGATTTGCAGCTGGTTTTCCAGTTGCGACTTGGCGGCGCTGGAAAATTGTTCAGGAAGCGGAAACATATTTACTCCTTTGTACGGATTAAAATGCTGGCAAAACGCTCTGCAAAATCCCGAAAACCAGAGTTGGCCGCGTTTTGTAAAGTGGGTAGCGCGCTAAAAGCTGATCATGGACTTTTTATGATGCAACGCAATATGAATATTCTAGCGGTGATTCGAGTTAGTTGAAAGCTATTTTCTCAAGGGCGTGCGCCGCATGTTTGCCACGGGCTGGCTGTATTCATGCGCCTGGCAGCATTTGCAGAAAGTTTGCGCGTGCGCAAAGCGTTGTCATGGAATCTATGGCTACGCTTTTGCCAGTGAGTATATTCGTGCACTGCAGCATCCTTGAGGAAATAAGATGACAATGCACTGGAAGCACCAGGTACCGTAGTCAACCGAAGGAGTGTCCGCATGGACCTAGTCATCCGCAATGCCAGCCTGCCCGACGGGCGCCGCGCCATCGATATCGCCATCGAGGGCGGCCGCATCGCCGCCGTCGGCCCCGCCTTGCCCGTGACGGGCGCGCAAGAGATCGACGCCGCCGGCGACCTGGTCACGCCACCGTTTGTCGACGCCCACTTCCACATGGATGCCACGCTCAGCTATGGCCTGCCGCGCGTGAACGCCTCCGGTACTTTGCTCGAAGGTATCGCCCTGTGGGGCGAATTGAAGCCGCAATTGACGCAGCAGGCGCTGGTGGACCGCGCCTTGCAGTATTGCGACTGGGCCGTGGCGCGCGGCTTGCTGGCCATCCGCTCGCACGTGGATATCTGCGACCCGCGCCTGCTGGCCGTCGAAGCGCTGCTCGACGTGAAACGCCAGGTGGCGCCGTATCTGGATTTGCAGCTGGTGGCCTTCCCGCAGGATGGCATCCTGCGCAGCCCCGGCGCCTTCGACAATCTGAAGCGCGCCATCGCCATGGGCGTCGACGTGGTGGGCGGCATCCCGCATTTCGAGCGCACCATGGCCGACGGCGCGGAATCCGTGCGCCTGCTGTGCGAATTTGCCTGCGAACGGGGCCTGATGGTGGACATGCATTGCGACGAGTCGGACGACCCGCTGTCGCGTCACATCGAAACCCTGGCCTTCCACAGCCAGCGCCTTGGCATGCAGGGCCGGGTGACGGGTTCGCACCTGACGTCCATGCATTCGATGGACAATTACTATGTGAGCAAACTGCTGCCGCTGATCCGCGAGGCGGGCGTGGCGGCCATCGCCAACCCCCTCATCAACATCACCCTGCAGGCGCGCCACGATACGTATCCGAAGCGGCGCGGCATGACGCGCGTGCCCGAGATGCTGGCCGCCGGCATTCCCGTCGCCTTCGGCCACGACTGCGTGATGGATCCGTGGTACAGCCTCGGTTCGGGCGACATGCTGGAAGTGGCGCACATGGGACTGCACGTGGCGCAGATGACGGGCCAGCAAGCGATGCACGACTGCTTCCTGGCCGTGACGGAGACGCCGGCGCGCATCCTCGGTCTCGAGGGCTACGGCATCGCGCCCGGCTGCCATGCGGACTTGCTGATCCTCGATTGCAGTTCGACGGTGGAAGCGCTGCGCCTGCGCGCGGCGCGGCGCCTGGTGCTGCGCCGGGGGAAAGTCGTCAGCGAATCGCCCCGCGCGCAATCGCGCCTGCACCTGCCGGGGCGGCCCGATAGCGTGAATTTCCGCCTGGGGCGCTGATACAATCAGCCATCACTTGTTATCGGGAGCACCGCCTTGAAAGAAATTGACATCCGCCCGGCCACCGAAGCCGATTTTGACGCCATGTGGCCGATCTTCCAGACGCTGGTGGCCGCCGGCGACACCTATACCTTCCCCGCCGATACCACGCGCGAAGCGTGCCACGCCTACTGGTTCGGCCCTGGCGTGCAAAGCTTCGTCGCCGTGATGGGCACGGAGCGGCTGCTGGGCATGTACAAGCTGGTGGCGAACCAGCCGGGCCATGGCTCGCACGTGGCCAATGCCTCGTTCATGGTCGACCCGGCTGCGCAAGGCGTGGGCGTGGGCCGCCTGCTTGGCGTGCACTGCATGGAAGAAGCGCGCCGCGCGGGCTACCTGGCGATGCAGTTCAACTTCGTCGTCAGCACCAACCTGGCCGCCGTCACCCTGTGGAAAAAACTGGGCTTCACGGTGGTCGCCACCCTGCCGCTGGCCTACCGCCACGCGCAACTGGGCTATGTGGACGCCTACGTGATGTACCAGCTGCTGAGCGACCCGATGCAGTGGCCGGCATGAGCGGCGCCATCACCATATGCGAGACGCCGCGCCTGCGCCTGCGCACCGTGACGCCGGACGATGCGGCCTTCTACCTGGAGCTGGTCAACGACCCGTCGTGGATCGCCAACATCGGCCAGCGTAATCTCCACACCGTTGAGGCGGCCCGCGCGGCCCTGGAAACGGGACCGATGGCGCAGTTCCGCGAGCAGGGCTATTCCCTGTACATCGTCGAGCGTCGCAGCGATGGTGCGCCTGTGGGCATGGCTGGCCTGGTGCGCCGCGACAGCCTGCCCGGCCCCGATATCGGCTATGCCGTGCGTCCCGCCTACTGGGGCCAGGGCTATGCCTACGAGGCGGCGGCCGCCATCGTGCGGCACGCGCAGCAGGTACTGCGGCTGCGCACTTTGTACGGCATCACCTCGCAGCAGAACCAGGTGTCGATCAATCTGCTCAACAAGCTGGGGTTGCGCTACGAGCGTTTCTCGCGCCTGCCGCCGGAGGGCAGGGAGACGAATATCTACCGCAAGGATTTTCGCCAGGACTGAGACGGAAAATCCGTATCGGCGAAGTGAAAAAAAGTATTTAGAAACCGGCGCCTTTTGTAGTGGTGATGCGCCGTCTTTGTTTTTATAGTGGTTTCACCGGTGGAAAACCGCCGGACTATAAAAATGGAGACGTGTTATGAAAATCATGACTGCTGTTGCATGGGGCGCCCTCATGTCCGCCGGGTTTGCAGACGCCTCGGCGCAAAGCTGCTCGGTGCCCGTGATCAAGGTGCTGGCGCAAAAAAGCCTGGGCCTGACGGTGATGGAAAAGACCCTCGCCGAGTATGAAAAGAAAAGCGGCACCAAGGTACAAATCAGCTATTTCGGCGAAAACGACCGCCGCTCCAAGGCCAGGCTCGATGCTTCCACCAAGGCCGGCTCCTACCAGATCTACTACATCGACGAAGCCAACGTGGCCGAATTTGCCACGGCCGGCTGGGTCGTCCCCCTGCTCAAATACCTGCCCAAGGAAGCCGACTACGACGACTTCCTGCCGGGCCGCCGCGCCGTCGCCTCCTACAAGGGCGTGGCGTATTTCGCGCCCCTGATCGGCGGCAGCGACTTCCTGTTCTACCGCCGCGACCTGCTGGAAAAGGCCGGCATTGCCGTGCCGAAGACGCTCGACGAACTGGTCGCCGCCGTCAAGAAAATGAACAGCCCGCCGAATGTCTACGGCTGGGCAGCGCGGGGCCAGCGCGGCTCGGGCATGAATGTCTGGCGCTGGTCGCCGTTCATGCTGGCCGCCGGCGGCAAGTGGGAAAAGGATGGCGTGCCGAATTTCAATTCGCCGCAGGCCGTGAAAGCGACCACCCTGTACCGCGACCTGTTCAAGTATTCGCCGCCGGGCGGCGCCACCTACGACTGGAGCAATGCGCTCGAAGCGTTCAGGTCGGGCAAGGTGGCCTTCATGATCGAGTCGACGCCCTTCGCCGACTGGATGGAAGACCCGAAAAAATCGTCGGTGGTCGACAAGGTCGGCTACGTGCGCCCGCCCGCGCCGCTGGCGTCGGCCGCGTACGGCCATGGCCTGGCCATTTCCGCCACGGGCGCCAAAGATGAATGCACGCGCCAGGCGGCCGGCAAGTTCATCGCTTTCGCCACGGGCAAGGAGCAGGAACAGGCGCGCCTGAAGGACAACGTCTTCAGCGACTACAACCGCACCAGCACCATCAACAGCGACTACTTCCGCAAGCACGTCAAGCCGCAGATCCAGGCGGGCCTGACGGACACCACGCCCGTCTCGCGCGTCACCATCTGGCCTAGCCCAGAGTGGCCGGACATCGGCGACAACCTGGGCGTGGTGCTGGAAGAAGTGTTTACGGGCACGCGCGGCGACGTGCAGAGCGCGCTCGATGAGGCGAATGAGTATGCGACGGAAGTGATGCAGCGGGCCAACAGGCGTAAATAAGCCCTTATCGCCAACGACTCCACCAGCTAAAACCAGGGGTCAGACCCGACGGGTCTGACCCCAGCTCTTGCTTTTGGGGTAACGCCAGCGCTTGTCCGTTCTCGTTTGAAAGCCATGACCATGCCGCATTCCATCCGTAAAAAACGCCACACCTGGCTGCCGGCCGTCTTCCTGACGCTGCCGCTGCTGGTCCTGCTGATACTGGGCCTGGTGCCCACCATCGCCGCCATCAACCTGGCCCTGCAAAACCGCGTGCTGCGCTACAGCGACAGCGACTACGTCGGCTTTTCCAATTTTCTCCGCCTGTTCGGCGACCGCCGCTTCATCAATGCCGTGCAGGTGTCGGCCATCTGGGAAGTAGTGACCGTGGCCGGCTCGCTGATCGTCGGCGTGCTGCTGGCCGTGTTCCTGTTCGAAAGGGTCAAGGGCCGCACCCGCGACATCATCGCGCTGCTCCTGATCGTGCCCGTGCTGCTGCCGCGCGTGTCGGCCGCCTTTATCTGGAAGTTCATGTATTCGCCGCTGATGGGCATTTTGAACTGGCTGCTGGAAATCGTGGGCCTGGGCGGCACGGCCTTGCTGTCCGACCCTGCCACGGCCCTGTACGCGGTGGCGCTGGTCGACATCTGGCAGTGGGGCCTGTTCTTCGGCGCCGTCATCCTGAAGCTGCTGGAAACCCTGCCCGCCGAACCGCTGGAAGCGGCGCGCCTCGACTACGCCAGCACGCTGCAGGTGTATGCGTATATCGCGCTGCCCATGCTGAAGGTGCCCATCATGAGCCTCGTGTTCATCAAGATGGTCGAGTCGCTGCGCTCGTTCGACCTGATCTACGTGATGACCAAGGGCGGCCCCGGCATCTCCACCGAAACGCTGGACATGTATGCGTACGCGCAAGGCATAGGCCTGATGGGCAAGGTGTCGTATGCGTCCAGCATGGCCGTGCTGATGATGCTGGCCACGACCATTATTTTTACATTGCTCTGGAAGCGGGTCGCCAAATGGGAAAACTGACTGTTACGCGCGGCCTTGGCGCCGTCACCACCACTGCCATCACCACGGTGATCGTCCTGGTGGCGCTGTTTCCCATCCTGTGGGCCGTGCTCAATTCCTTCAAGGAGCTGATGGACATCGTCACGCCCGTGCCGCGCTTTTTCTTCAGCCCGACCCTGGCCAACTACAAGCAGGTGCTGGCCAGTCCGGAAGTGCTGACGGGACTGGGCAACAGCGTGGCCATCGTCGGCGTGGCCGTGCTCCTGGGCGCCGTGCTGGGCGTGCCGGCCGCGTATGCGATCGCCCGCTATCCGGTTCCCGCCAAGAAGGATATCCAGTTCTTCCTGCTGTCCTTGCGCTTCTTGCCGCCCGTGGCCGTCGCCATTCCACTGATTTCGATCTGGATCGACCTGGGCTTGTACGACTCGCGCCTGTCGATGGTGGTGACGTATCTGCTGGTGACCCTGTCGACCATCATCTGGCTGTCGATTCCCGCCTTTGCGCGCATCCCGAAAGAGATCGAGGAAGCGGCGGCGCTGGACGGCTACGGCCCTTACCAGGTGTTCTGGCACGTGGCCCTGCCGGTGGCCTCTAAAACCCTGATGGGCGGTATCGTCTTCAGCTTCGTGCTGGTCTGGAATGAACTGATGATCGCGCTGGCGCTCACCTCGTCGAAAAGCATGACCCTGCCCGTGGTGGCGTCGGCGTTTACCTCGATGGGGCAGGAAGTGCCGTGGGGCGTGGTGAACGCTTCCACCGTGCTGCTGGCGCTGCCGCCGCTGCTGTTCGTCGGCATCCTGGGCCGGTTGCTTAACTCCATGCTCAAACATAAATAACGATAAACAAGGAAGACAATCATGCAAGCACTCGTACTGGAACAGGCGCATTCAATCACCTTGCGCGACATCGACGTGCCGCTCGCCGTCGGCCCGCGCGACGTGAAAATCAGGATTCATACCGTGGGCATCTGCGGCAGCGACGTGCATTACTTCAAGCACGGCAGGATCGGCCCCTTCGCCGTCGAGGCGCCGATGGTGCTCGGCCACGAGGCCTCCGGCGTGGTGGCGGAAGTGGGCGATGAAGTCACGCACCTGAAGGTGGGCGACCGGGTCTGCATGGAGCCGGGCGTGCCGCAGTTCGATTCGCCGGCCACCATGCGCGGCCTGTACAACCTCGATCCCGCCGTGCGCTTCTGGGCCACGCCGCCCATCCACGGCTGCCTCACGCCGTATGTCGTGCATCCGGCCTCGTTCACCTTCAAGCTGCCCGACAACGTCAGCTTCGGCGAAGGCGCCATCGTCGAACCGCTGGCCATCGGCTTGCAGGCGGCGAAAAAGGCGGCCATCAAGCCGGGTGATGTGGCCGTGGTGATCGGCGCGGGCACCATCGGCGCCATGAACACCCTGGCCGCGCTGGCGGGCGGCTGCTCGCGCGTGATCCTGGCCGACCTGGTGCCGGAAAAGCTGGCCCTGTTCGCCGGCAATCCCGCCGTGACCACGGTCGACGTGCGCCAGGCCAGCCTGGCCGACACGGTGCGCGAGGCTACCGATGGCTGGGGCGCCGACATCGTCTTCGAGGCCAGCGGCAGCATGCGCGCCTACGACAACATCGTCGACTTGCTGTGCCCGAACGGTTGCCTGGTGCTGGTCGGCATGCCGCCGGATAAGGTGCCTTTGGATGTCGTCGCCATCCAGGCCAAGGAAGTGCGCATCGAATCAGTCTTCCGCTACGCGAATATCTTCCCGCGCGCCATCGCCTTGCTGGCCTCCGGCAAGATCGATGTGAAGCCTTTCATTTCGCGCACCTTCGGCTTTGCCGACGGCGTGCAGGCGTTCGAGGAAGCGGCCAAGGGTCATCCGCGCGACGTCAAGATCCAGATCGAACTGGCGGGAGACTGATCATGGCAAATATCGCCTGCAGGCAGCTGCACAAGACGTATGACGAGAAGACGGCCGTGCTGCAGCCGTTCGACCTGGAAATCGATGACGGCGAATTCATCGTCCTGCTGGGGCCATCGGGCTGCGGCAAGTCGACCTTGCTGCGCATGATCGCGGGCCTGGAAGACATCAGCGGCGGCGAGCTGCTGATCGGCGGCGCCGTCGTTAACGACTTGCCGCCCCGCGCGCGCAACGTGGCGATGGTATTCCAGAACTACGCGCTGTATCCGCACATGACGGTGTACGACAATATCGCCTTCGGCCTGCGCCGCCTGAAGGTGCCGAACGACGAGATCGAGCGTCGCGTGCGCGAGGTGGCGGCCATTCTCAGCCTGGACAGCCTGCTCGATCGCAAGCCTCGCGCCATGTCGGGCGGCCAGCAGCAGCGCACGGCGATTGCGCGCGCCATGATCAAGACGCCGCAGGTGTTCCTGTTCGACGAACCGCTGTCGAACCTCGATGCCAAGCTGCGTGCGCAGCTGCGCGCCGACATCAAGCGCTTGCACCGTCGCCTGCGCACCACCACGTTGTACGTCACGCACGACCAGCTCGAAGCGATGACCCTGGCCGACAGGGTGGTGCTGATGAAGGGCGGGCATATCGAGCAGATCGGCACGCCGGCGGAGCTGTACAACCACCCGCGCACCCTGTTTGCGGCTGGCTTCATCGGCACGCCAGCCATGAACTTCATCGATGGCGTTGTCGAAAAAGAGGGCGGGCAAACGGTGCTGGTGTGCGCCGGCTACCGCTGGCCCCTGGTGTCGCCACGCTTCGCCGCGCTGGCGGCGGGTTCGCGCGTGGTCTTCGGCCTGCGTCCGAATCATTTGCGGGCGGCGCCAGCACAGGCACGAACGCAGGCACCGGCTGGCACGCATGGCCTGGCGTGCGTGGTCGACCTGGTCGAGCTGCTGGGCGCGGAAGCGCTGATCAGTTTTCAGTGCGGCGCCTTGACCTTGTCGGCGCTGCTGCCGGCGAATGCGGCCAACAGCGCGGCGCAGGTAGGGCAGACCCTGGCGCTGGCCTTCGACGAAGAGCACGTGCATCTGTTCGACGCCGACAGCGGGCTGGCCGTGGCGCCCGGTGGTCAGTAAGTGGTTAGAATAGGGTGACCAAGACCGTGCAAGGGAACTGCCGTGACGCCTGACCTGGAACTGATCCACAAACCGATCCACGAATCGTTTCGCGCGTGGGCGCACGGCTTTCCGCACACCGTGGCGAAATGGCATTTTCATCCCGAGTACGAGCTGCACTTCATCATTACATCGAGCGGAAAATTTTTTATCGGCGACCATATCGGCAGTTACGGGGCGGGCAATCTGATCCTGACAGGGCCGAACCTGCCGCACAACTGGGTCAGCGAACTGCCGGAAGGCGTGGTCCTGCCCGAGCGCGACCTGGTGCTGCAGTTTTCCAGCGACTTCATCGAACGTTGCGCGCTGCTGTTCCCGGAGATGGCGCCCCTGAAAGCCCTGCTGGGCGAGGCAGGCAGGGGCTTGCAGTTTCCCGATGCGCTGGGCCTGCGCCTGGTGCCGCTGATGAAGGAATTGACGACGGCGCAGGGCTTGCGCCGCGTCGAACTGTTTACGCGCCTGTTCGGCGAGCTGTGCGACTGCCGCGAGCGGCGCCCGCTGGCCAGCGTCACCTACATGGCGCAGGCGGGGCGCTACATGTCGTCGACGATCAACCTGGTGCTGGCCTATATCAAGCAGAACATCACGCTCGATTTCTGCGAGCAGGACGTGGCCGACGTGGCGGAAATGAACACCTTGAAATTCACGCGTTTCTTCCGCAAGCATACGGGCACCTCGTTCATTCAATACGTGAACCAGGAGCGCATCGCTCTGGCCTGCGAGCTGCTGATGAACACGGACATGAAGGTTACCGATATCTGCTACCGCACTGGATTCAACAACCTTTCCAATTTCAACCGCCAGTTTTTGGCCCACAAGCAGATGTCGCCGTCGAAATTCCGCTCCTGCCTGCTGATGAACATGCCCGAGCCGTCAGGCGACGGCCATTCTTAACTTTCTTTTGGAATCAAATGACTTATCTCGGTATCGATATCGGCACTTCCGAAGTCAAGGCCATCCTCACCGATGACGCCCAGGCCATCCTTGCCAGCGCCGGCGTGACCCTGCGCGTCTCCAGTCCCCATCCCGGCTGGTCGGAACAGAATCCCGAGGATTGGTGGCATGCCACCCTGGACGTCATCGCCGCCATCCGCGTCGCGCAGCCGGTGGCGTTTTCCGGCCTGCGCGGCATCGCCCTGTCGGGCCAGATGCATGGCGCCACCCTGCTCGACAAGCAGCAGCACGTGCTGCGCGCGGCCATCCTGTGGAACGATACGCGCGCGTTTGCCGAATGCGTGGAACTGGAAGCATTGGTGCCCGAGTCGCGCGCCATCACGGGCAACCAGGCCATGCCGGGTTTTACGGCGCCCAAGCTGCTGTGGCTGCAAAAGTACGAACCGTCGCTGTTCCGCGCCACGGCCAAGGTCTTGCTGCCGAAGGATTACGTGGCCCTGCGCCTGACGGGCGAGTATGTGTCCGACATGTCCGACGCTTCCGGCACCCTGTGGCTGGACGTGGCCAGGCGCGACTGGTCCGAGCGCATGCTGGCCGCCACGGGTTTGTCGCGCGAGCACATGCCGCGCCTCGTCGAAGGTAGCGCCGCCGCCGCGCAGGTGCGATCCTCGCTGTGCCAGGAATGGGGCATCGCGCACACGGTGCTGCTGGCCGGCGGCGCGGGCGATAACGCGGCCGCCGCCGTGGGCCTTGGCGTGGTGGAGCCGGGGGCCGGCCTGCTGTCGCTGGGCACGTCCGGCGTGCTGTTCGCCGGCAGTGACGGTTTTGCGCCGAATCCGGGCCAGGGCGTGCATGCGTTCTGCCATTGCCTGCCCGAGCGCTGGCACCAGATGAGCGTGATCCTCAGCGCCGCCTCCAGCCTCAGTTGGGTGGCGCGGCTAACGCAGTCGGGCGACATCGGCGAACTGGCAAGGCTGGCGGAAAACGTCGAGGCGCGCACGGCACCCATCTTCCTGCCGTATTTGAGCGGCGAACGCACGCCGCACAACGACGCCTCCGCGCGCGGCGTGTTTTTCGGCCTGTCGACGGAACACGGGCGCGCCGAGCTGGCCTACAGCGCGATGGAAGGCGTGGCCTTTGCCATGGCCGACGGCAATGCGGCCCTGCGCAGCGCCGGCACGCAGCTGCAGGAAGCGTCATTCGTGGGCGGCGGTTCGCGCAGCCGCTTCTGGGCCCAGCTATGCGCGAATGCGTCCGGCCTGGACGTGCTGCGCCACGACCATGGCGTGGCCGGCGGCACCATGGGCGCGGCGCGCCTGGCGCAGATGGCGGTGACGGGCTTGCCGCCCGCGCAGGTGTGCACGCGCCCGCCCGTGCAGGAAACGGTGGCGCCGCAAGCGTCCGCCGTGCTGGACGACCGCCTGGCGCGCTACCGGCGCCTGTATCCGCTGCTGCGCGCGGAGTTCGCGGGAGCGGCTGCGCACTGACGCCGGCAGGTATTTTTGCATTGACATACGCAACGTATGTCAATAACATGCTTTCACATACGCTACGTATGTGAAAGGACTGTCCATGCCCGTCTCCACCGTATCACCCCCGCGCCGCAGCCGCAGCAGCATGATCGAGGAAACCCGCGCCCGGCTGCTGGCGGCGGCGCGCCATGCGTTCGCCGAGCAGGGGTATGCGAATACCTCGATGGATGATTTCACGGCCGCCGCCGGCCTGACCCGCGGCGCGCTGTACCACCATTTCGGCAGCAAGGAAAAATTGCTGCTTGCCGTGATCGATCAACTCGAGGGCGAAGTGGGCGAGCGCCTGCAAGCCATGGCGGACGCCGCGCCCTCTTCGTGGCAAGCGTTTCGCCGCCGCTGCCAGGGCTACCTGGAACTGGCGCTGGTGCCCGAATTGCGCCGCATCATCCTGCAGGATGCGCGCGCCATGTTCGGCGACGTGCCGCAGGCGCACCAGAGCGTCGGCGTCGCCGCGTTGCAGGCGGCGCTGCAGGGGTTGATCGATGAAGGCGTGGCGCTGCCTGCGCATACTGGCGTGACGGCCCGCATGCTGTATGGCGCCGTGACCGAAGCGGCCTTCTGGATCGCCGAAGCCGATGGCGACCCGCCCGCGCGGCTGGCCATGTCGCTGGCGGCCCTCGACAAGCTGCTCACCGGCCTGCTGGCCGACCCCGCATCCGCTTTCACTTCCCAGGAACCGTCCCATGCAATGGAAAAATAACGCCGACCGTTTTGGCGCGCTCGCCAAGTTCTTTCACTGGACCAGCGCCGCCGCCTTTATCGGCGCGTATGTCGTTGTCTACTATGTGATCTGGTTCCTGGACGAGGAGGCGCCCGGTACGCTGGCTGTATTGAACGTGCACTGGATGCTGGGCTTGCTGGTGGGCGCGCTGGTGCTGCCGCGCCTGGCGTGGCGGCTGCTCGACGTGCAGCCGCAGGACCCGCCCGGCTCCGCGCTGGAGCACAAACTGGCGCACGCCGCGCACTGGGGCTTGTATGGCCTGCTGATCGCGCTGCCCCTGACCGGCTACGTGGGCACGGGCCTGCATACCGACTTTGGCCTGTTTGCCGTGCCGAGCTTTCGCGATACGGCGCTGTTCGAGTCGATGGCGACGACTTTCGGCATGACCTGGGAAAGCTTCGAGGCGCCGGTGGATAGCGTGCACCACTTCCTGGGCAAATGGGTGGCCTGGGGCGTGGTGGGCCTGCATGTGCTGGCCGCCGTGTTCCATCACCGCGTGCGCAAGGACGATGTACTGACCCGCATGCTGCCTTGATGCGGGTACGGGCAAGCTTGCCCGGATGACCATGACGGTGACGGAAAATCATGACCATCCAGTCAACCTTGCGCTGTAATTTGTTGTTTCTATGTTGAAAGTGTTTCTCTAACGAAAGCGCTGCTTGGTTTTTCACGGGGCGCGCCCCATGATTTCCCTATTTGGTGAGAATTGGATAGTTTTGGTGGCGCCTTTGTTGCCATCCTGTTCTTGCCGCCGGGAGAAACACATGCAACTCGCGAATCTGAAAATCTCCGTCCGCCTGGGTCTGTTGGGCGCCTTCTTCTTTCTTGCGCTGGTGTTCGTTGGCGCGCGTGGCTGGAGCGCGCTCGACGCGGCCAGTGCGCGCAGCGCGGACGCCATGCAGCGCTCCGTCGCCTTGACGGAAGCGGTCGACGCGGCGCGCAGCGCGCAGGTGGAATTCAAGATCCAGGTGCAGGAATGGAAAAACATCCTGCTGCGCGGCGGCGATGCGGCCGCCTTCCAGCGCTACCGCGAAGCGTTTGTCGCCAGCGGCGCGCAGACGCGCAAGGAATTGAAAAGCCTGCAGGCGATGATGGGCGCATTAAAACTCGACACGGCACCCGTGGAGCAGGCGCTGCAGGCGCACGACGCGCTGGGCGTGAGCTACCTGGCGGCGCTGCAAAAGTATGACGGCGCGCGCACCGACAGCGCGCAGGCCGTCGATGCGCTGGTCAAGGGCATGGACCGCGAACCGACACGCCAGATCGACGCCATCGTCACGGCCATCGGCAAGCAGTCGCACGCCCTGATGGCGCAGATGAAGGAGCAGGATGATGCCGCGCACCGCAGCGCCAGCATCGCCATGCTGGCCACCGTGCTGGTGACCCTGGTCGTGGGCTCCGTCACCGTGTGGTGGCTGATCCGCAGCATCACGGTGCCGCTGGGCGCGGCCGTCGGCATCGCCCAGCAGGTGGCGGCCGGCGACTTGCGCGCCGTGGTGGCCGACGGCAGCCGCGATGAAATCGGCGACCTGCTGCGCGCCTTGAAGGCGATGAGCGGCAACCTGGCCGCCATCGTGGGACGGGTGCGCGCCGGCACGGACGCCATCGCCACGGCGTCCGCTGAAATCGCCAGCGGCAATATGGACCTGTCGTCGCGCACGGAGGAGCAAGCCAGTTCGCTGGAAGAAACGGCCGCCTCGATGATCGAGCTGACGTCCACCGTGCGGCAGAATAACGACAACGCGGACCAGGCGCGCCAGCTGGCCGGCGGCGCTTCCGACGTGGCGCAGCGCGGCGGCGAGGCCGTGGCGCAGGTGGTGCAGACCATGAGCCATATCAATGCCTCGTCGAAGCGCATCGTCGACATCATCGCCGTCATCGACGGTATCGCCTTCCAGACGAATATCCTGGCCCTGAATGCGGCGGTGGAAGCGGCGCGCGCGGGCGAGCAGGGACGCGGCTTCGCCGTCGTGGCGACGGAAGTGCGCAACCTGGCGCAGCGCTCGGCCGCAGCGGCCATGGAAATCAAGCAGCTGATCGGCGAATCCGTGCGCACGGTGGAAGAGGGCAGCGTGCTGGCCGGCCAGGCGGGGCGCACGATGGATGACGTGGTGAGCAGCGTGCAGCGCGTCAACGCCATCATTGGCGAGATCGCCGTGGCCAGCGTGGAGCAGCGCGACGGCATCGAACAGATCAGCATCGCCATCAGCCAGATGGATGGCGTGACGCAGCAGAACGCGGCCCTGGTGGAGCAGGCCGCCGCCGCCGCAGACGCGCTGCAGCAGCAGGCGGCCAGCCTGGCCGACGCCGTCAGCATCTTCAAGCTGCATGCGGCGCCGGCGCTGGCGTCGACGCCGGAACTGAAGCCGGCCCGGCTGGCGCTGGCTTAAAACGTGTACTTCGCCGTCAGCACGGCGCTGCGCGGATCGCCGAATGCATTGCCACTGTCGATGCTGCTGATGGCCTGGTAGTAGCTGCGGTCGAAGACGTTGGTCACGCTCAGGCGCACGTCGAGCTGGCGGTTCACTTGCCAGCCCGCGTTCAGGTCGGCCACCGCGTAGCCGCCCTGGCGGATGGCGCTGTTGGTCTTGTAGATCTGGTTCTGCGCCCGTAGCGCGCCGCCGACGCGCCACGCATCGGACAGGCGATAGCTGGTGGACAGGCGCAGCAGGCGGCTGGGGCGCTCGGCCGCATAGCGCGCGCCGACGGCATTGCTGCCTTGCGCCTTGGCGTATTCGGCCGTGTTGTAGGTAAAGCCCGCGCTCACCTGCCAGCGCGGCGTCAACGCGCCGGACACGCTCAGTTCAAACCCGTCGCTGCGCACTTCACCGGCCGCCTCGGAGCAAGACAGCAGGCCGGGACCGCACTGCGTCAGCGGCAGCGCTGTCGCCAGGTTCTTTTGCACGATGCGGAACACGGCCGCCGAGGCGTTCAGCGCGCCGCCGAAGTACTCGCCCTTCACGCCCGCTTCCATGTTGATGCCCGTGACGGGATCGAGCAGCACGCCATTCCTGTCGACGGCGCTTTGCGGATTGAAGATGCTGGTCCAGCTGCCGTACAGCGAATGGTGGGCGTCGACGTCGTACACCAAGCCGGCATATGGCGTGACTTCCCGGCTCACCTTGTAGCCGGAGCGCGCGCCCGAAAACGTGTTGATGGCGCGATAGTCGTACCAGTCGACGCGGCCGCCCACCAGCAGGGCCAGCGGATCGGCCAGGCTGAAGCGGGCCGTCGTGTAGACGCCCGTCTGCTTCGTCTTGCTGTCCTGGCCATAATAGAAGGTGCCGATCGCGGGTTTCACGGGCGCGCCCGTATCCCAGCGCACGGGGTTGAAGGTGTAGCTGTAGTCGGGCACCGACTTGTAGCCCTTGTCCTCGGTATCGCGCGTGCGGTAGTTGGCGCCGAAGACGATTTCATGGCGGCGGCCCAGCAGGCTGAAAGGACCGGCTGCCTGCGCATCGACTATGCGCTGCTGGCGGTCGTAGACAAAGGCGTTGGCCGCGCTGAGGCGGAACAGATTTGTCTTCGGCACGCGGGCGATGCCCGTGACGACGGAGTCGAGTTCGTCCTGCAGCGCCTGCGCCGCCAGTTTGACCTTCCAGCCGTCGCCCAGCCGGTGTTCGAGTTCGGCGAACAGGCGCGTGTTTTTCTTGTTCCAGAAGGTCCAGTCGGGCGCGTTGCTGGCCGAGCGGTCGAGCGGCAGGAAACTGCCGTCGAGCGCCGTTGGCAAGCCGTACCACGTGGAGCCGGGATTGCGCTCGTCGTTGACGTGAAAGCCCACGCTCAGGGTCGTGTCGCGCGACAGGTCGGCATCGGCGGTGGCGTAGAGCAGGGCGCGCTTGTGGCGGTAGTTCGAGATGAACGTGTCGGTATCCTGGTAGGCGGCCACGGCGCGTCCGCGCAGGCTGCCCGCCTGGTTCAATGCGCCGCGCGCATCGACTTCGCCGCGGTAGTCGTTGTAGCGGCCGATGCTGCCCGTGAGCGACACCTCGTTCTGCGCCGTGGGGCGCTTGCGCACGAAATTCATCGTGCCCGACGGGTTGCCCACGCCATTGAGCATGCCGGCCGCGCCGCGCAGGATTTCGACGCGGTCGTACATGGCCAGGGTGGCGAAACCGAGGGTGTCGCCGTCGGCCGACATGGTCAGGCCGTCTTCCGTGAAATTGCTGATCGAGAAACCGCGCGAATAAAAGCTGGCCCGCTCGGTGGCGCCCTTGTTCAGGCTCAGCCCCGGCGTGACATTGGCGATGTCCTCGACCGAGCGGATATTCATGTCGTCCATTTGCTGGCGTGTGACGACGCTGACCGATTGCGGCGTCTCGCGCACGGACAGGTTCAGGCGCGTGGCCGCGTTCATGCTGCCGCTGGTGTAGGAGCCGCTGCCTTCGGTGATGGCGGAGGCGGCCTGCGCGTTGACGCGCACCTCGGGCAGATTCTGTTCCTGCTGCTGCGTCTGGCCATGGGCTGGTGCACCCAGGGTGCCGAGAATGGCCGCGGCCATGAGGGTCGGCGCCAACGCGGCGGCCTTCCGCTGTGCGCTGTGTATTGTCATTGATTACTCCCGGTGTCGCGATGATGTGGTGGATGAAGCAGGCGGATGCCTGTTTCAAAATATGCGTCGCTGGGGGAGTGTTGCGCCTGGCTTGCCTGGCCATGCCGCTGCGGTCCTGGCGTGGGCGCAGGGACTCAGATGAATGGAGTTGATTCCCAAGAATGAGAATCATTCTCATTTTAGTGTTGCGCAGCAATTGTTGCAATAATTGGTGAGATTGTCTGTGGGAGGATTGCAACAGTGATCACGCCCCGCCGTGATTGACACCAGTCAAGCGGCGCCCGATCAGGCAAATATCGCGCCGGAATTCTTATATTATTTCCTTTCCGCATGGTTCCGCGCCCGGCCGCATGGCGCGCGTTGCAAAGGAAAAGCATGTCTTCCACCTCTTGCCTGCCGGGTGACGCATGACGACGCTGCTGCTGGCGCTGTGCCTGACCCTGGCCGTGATGCTGAGCGTGCTGCTGGCCTGCCAGTGGCAGGCGGCGCGCACGTGGCGCCTGCGCCATGCGACAGGCGTGGTGCTGCAGGCGGCGCAGGCGCAGCGCATGGCAGATGCGCTGGCGCTGCTGCACGCCTTGCCGGCGGCCGTCGTCGGCACCGACCACGCTGGCGTCGTGCGCTACTTGAATCCCCGCGCCAGCGCCATGGGCGGGCTGCTGGGCGACGATGGCCTGGGCCAGCCCGTGACGCAGTTGCTGCCGCTGTTCCATGACGGCACGCCCATCGATGCGGCGCGCCAGGTGCGCGATTGTGTGGCGCAGCAGGAAGTGCTGGAAGTGGCGCGCGGCGCTGTGCTGCTGCGCCATCTCGACGGCAAGCGCATCGACGTGCAGTACAGCTGCGCGCCGCTGGCGCAGGGCGGCGCGGTGCTGCTGCTGCACGATGTGTCGGCGCGCCGGCGCGCCGAGCAGCAACTGGAATTCATCGCCCACCACGACGGCTTGACGGGCTTGCCGAACCGGCTGCATTTCCAGATCCGCTTCGAGCACGGCATCGCCTACGCGCGCCGCCACCAGGCGTTGCTGGCGGTGCTGTTCGTCGATATCGACCGCTTCAAATCCATCAACGACAGCCTGGGGCACGACGTGGGCGACCAGGTGCTGACGGAGTTCGCGCGCCGGGTGCAGCAGTGCGTGCGCAAGGTCGACACGGTGGCGCGCCAGGGCGGCGACGAATTCATCATCCTGCTGACGGAATTGCGCACGGCGCACGATGCCGAGCGGGTGGCCGAGAAAATCGTCGGCGCCATCGCCGCCCCCTTCGTCATCGGCGAATACAGCCTGTCGGTGGCGGCCAGCGTGGGCGTGGCCCTGTACCCGGACGATGACGACGACGTCAATGCGCTGATCGAAAAGGCCGACCTGGCCATGTATGCGGCCAAGCGCCACGCGCCCGGCACCTGCCTGCGCTACGCGCCGCGCATGCAGACGCAATCGTATTCGCGCACCATCCTCGAGACGGCCTTGCGCCACGCGCTCGAACGCAATGAATTCGCCCTGTTCTACCAGCCGCGCATGGATTTGAAGACGCGCACGATCACGGGCGTGAAGGCGCTGCTGCGCTGGAAGCACCCGGAGCTGGGCCTGATGATGCCGCTCGACTTTTTACCGGTACTGGAGGAAATCGCCCTGATCCTGCCGGTGGGAGCGTGGGTGATGGCCACGGCGGTGGAGCAGGCGCGCAGGTGGATCGCGCAGGGGCAGATGCTGACGGTGTCCGTCAGCCTGTCGGCGCGCCAGTTCTACCAGCGCGACATCGCGCGCAATTTCGCCGCCGCGCTGGAAGCGGCCGGCGTGCCGGGGCATTGCATCGAGCTGGAAATCGCCGCCGGCATCCTGATCGACCGCAACCAGAACTGCGAATTGATATTGCGCCAGTTCCGCCAGCTGGGCATGGCGATCGCCATCAGCGATTTCGGCACGGGCGACGCTTCGCTCAATTACCTGAAGCGTTTTCCCACGGATGCCGTGAAGATCGAAAAGTGCTTCGTCGACGACGTGGGCAAGCCGGGCGGCGACGGCGCCATGGTGCGCGCCATCGTGGCGATGGCGCGCACGCTGGGATTGCGCACCATCGCCGGCGGGGTGGAAAGCGGCGAGCAGCTGGAACTGCTGGCCGAGATGGGCTGCGACGAGGCGTTTGGCTATTTCCTGGGCCGCGCCATGGCACCCGAGGGCATCGAGGTGCTGCTCAAAAGCAGTGAAGCCATTCAGAACTGATAGCGCAGCGACAGCATGGCGTTGCGCGGATCGCCGTAGTATCCGCCCATGCCCGTCGAGTAGTACTTCTTGTCGAAGACGTTATTCACGTTCAGGGTCGCCATCAGCTGCGGCGTGACCTGGTACTGCGCCATCAGTCCCGCCACGGCATACGCCTTCTGCGTGAAGCGTTCGCCGTTCGGCCCGCGGTCATCCATGTAGATATCGCTCTGCCAGTTCACGCCGCCGCCCAGCACCAGGCCCGGCACGCCCTGCACCAGGCGCCACGTGGTCCACAGCTTGGCCATGTTCTGCGGCTGGTTGGTCTGGATGCGCTCGCCGGCGGCGTTGCGGATGCGGCTATACGCATAGCTGGCCGTCAGCTGCCAGTCGGGGCGCAGCTGGCCCGATACTTCCACCTCGACGCCGCGCGTGGTGGCGCCCTTCACCGTGTGATAGGCGTAGGAGCCGCCGCCCGTGCCGATGATCCAGATGTTGCCCGGATCGGCTTCGGCCAGGTTTTCCTGCTTCAGCTGGAACAGGGCCGCGCTGGTGGTGAGCTTGCCGCCGAAGAATTCGCCCTTGGCGCCCACTTCGTAGTTCTTGCCTTCCAGCGGCGCCAGGAAGCGGCTGTTGACGTCGCGCTGGCTTTGCGGCGTGAAGATGCTGGTGTAGCTGGCGTAGGCCGACCAGTGCTGGCCCAGGTCGTAGACCAGGCCCGCATACGGCGTGATCTTGCTGTTTTCGCGCATGGCGTCGTACAGGTCCGTGTCGTTGAAATAATCGCTGCGGATGTCGCGCTTCCAGTACGACAGCCGCGCCCCGACAATCACCGACAGCGCGTCCGTCGGGCGCAGGCGCAGGGTCGAATACACGCCGCTTTCCCGCTCCCTGTCGTACGAGGAGCCCAGGCGCGTGTCGCTGTAGTCGGGCACCGGCATGGCGCCATGCCAGGCGTGGATATCCGGCACCGTGTAGTCGTAGCCGTCGAGGCGCCAGTTCGGGTAGATGGGGCCATTCGTCTTGAGTTCCGAGGCGCTCACGCCCAGCACCAGTTCATGCTTGCGGCCGAAGGCCTGGAACGGGCCGCTCACGTACGCGTCGAGCGAGGTCTGTTGCGGCTTGCTGTGCCAGTTGGCCAGCCACAGCTTCATGCCGCCGCCCGTCACGCGGTCCGGGTAGCCGTTGCCGGAAAAACCCTGCAGGGCGTCGTACTGGTTGCTGCTGCGGCTGACGGCCACCTTGGCGATCCAGTCGTTGTCGAAATAATGATCGAGCGTGGCGAACAGCATGTTCTGTTCGCGGTCATACGTGCTCCACGCAGCCGTGCCGTTCATCGAGCGGGGAAAATGGGTTTGCGAGCCGTCGGCGTAGAACACGGGGAATTCGCGCCCCGCGCCCTTGAGCTTTTCCTTTTGGTAGTTGATGCCGGCGCTGAGCACCGTCGAAGGCGACAGGTCCGCTTCGACGATGGCGTACAGTACGTCCTTTTTCTGCTGGTAGCGGTCGATGAACGAGCGCTGGTCTTCATGCGCGGCGACGAGGCGTGCGCGCACCTTGCCGTCCGCCGTCAAGGGCGTCGAGACATCGCCCTCGACGCGGTAACGGTCCCATGATCCCAGCTGCGCGCCGGCCGTGGCGGCAAACGTGCGGCCCGGGCGCTTGCGCACCAGGTTGATGGCGGCCGACGGGCTGCCCGTGCCGCTGATCAGGCCTGTCGCGCCGCGGATGACCTCGACGCGGTCGTAGATGGCCATGTCGTAGGTACGCGCTTCCAGGCTCTTGCTGGTCGGGATACCGTCGAACATGTACGACGTGACTTCGAAGCCGCGGGAAAACACCTGGTCGTATTCGCGCGTGCTCGACGAATGATCCACCGTGATGCCGGGCGCCTGCAGCAGCACGTCCTGCAGGGTCTTCAAGCCCTGGTCCTCGATCTGCTGGCGCGTGATGACGCTGACGGCTTGCGGCGTTTCGCGCAGCGACAGGTTCAGGCGCGTGGCGCTGGTCAGGCCTGCGTAGCCGCGCTTGCCTTCCGTGGTGCCGTCGCGCAGGGCGCTGGAGCTGACGGCCACTTCGCCCAGGGTGGCGGCGATCGGCGCGGCGGGCGATGCAGCGCCCGACTTGCGCAGCACGTAGCTGCGCTCCCCGCTGGGCAGTGCCTCGAGGCCCGTGCCGGCCAGCAGGCGGGCCAGCGCCTGCGGCACCGTGTAGCTGCCGCTCAGGCCCGGCGTGCGCACGCCCTGCAGCAGTTCGGCCGCCGCGCCCACGCTCACCTTCGCCTCGATGGCAAAGCCGGCGATGGCGGCGGACAGCTCGCCCGCCGGCACGTTGAAGGCCGTTTGCGCGGCCGCTGGCGCGGCGGCATCGGCCGCCATGGCCGGCGCTTGCGCCAGCGACAGCAGGAGCACGGCGCTGCCGATGGCGCGCGCGAGGGGAGTCAGACGAGGAGGGTGCATGGTCTTGCCTTTCCGGTGAGTGTCGTTGTAATACTCACAGGACAGGCGGGGATGAAAAAAGGGGCCACTTTTGTAAACTATTTTTGGCGGGCCGCGATGGTGACCCAGTACGGGCTGCGGTACAGCACGTCGACGGGCAGCATGCGCGCCAGGCTGTCCAGCACGGCGTCCGTGTCGTCGAGCTGGAAGGCGCCCGACAGGCGCAAGCCCGCCACTTGCGGTTCCACGCGCAGCAGGCCGGGGCGGTAGCGCGACAGCTCGAAGGCGAAGGCGTCGAGGCGCATGTCCTGCGCCGCCAGCATGCCGCGCGCCCACGCGTCGGCTTGCGGCGGCGCCGGCGTGGGCAGGCTGGCGTGGCTGGCGTCGAAGCGGCCCTGCTGGTTCGCCATGAGCGTGCGGACGGTGGCCGAGGGCGCGCGCGGCGTGATTTCCACCGCGTGTTCGAGCACCGTCACGCGGCTGCCGTCGTCGTCGACGCGCACGGTGAAGCGCGTGCCCAGCGCGCGGATGCGCCCATGGCAGGTGGCGACGATGAACGGGCGGCTGCCCGCGTGGTCGGGGCGCGTCTGCACCAGCACTTCGCCGCGGCGCAGGGTCAGACGGCGTTCGTCGGGGCCATACGCCACATCGACGGCGCTGTCCGTGTTGAGCACCAGGGTGCCGCCATCGGGCAAGGATATGTCGCGCCGCTCGCCCACGCCGCTGCGGTAATCGGCCAGTATCTCGTGGCGCGCCAGCAGCCAGGCGGCGGGCGCCGCCATCAGCGCCAGCAGCAGCTGCACGGCCACGCGGCGCTGCGGACGGCGCAGCACGGGCACGGCCAGCTCCGGCGGCAGCAGGCCAGCCGTCTGGCTCACTTGCTGCACCCTGTTCCAGGCGCGCGCGTGTTCCGGGTCGAGCGCGCGCCACTGCGCACTGGCGGCCAGGTCGTCCGGCGTGGCCTGGCCCGACTGCTCCAGCAAATACCATTCGACGGCCTGGCGCGCCACCTTGCGCGACAACAGCGGAGATGGTGGCGCGGCCGCGCTCATGGCAGCAGGTCCGGCGCCAGCAGCACGCATTCGGTCAGCGCCTCGGCCATGTAGCGCTTCACGGAGCGCTCGCCGATGCCCAGTTGCGCGGCGATGTCCGCATAGGCATGGCCTTCGATCTGCGCCAGGATGAAGACGGTGCGCACCTTCGGTTTCAGGCCGTCGAGCATGGCATCGACCGCTTGCAGCGCCTGCAGGATTTGCGCGCGCTGCTCGACGGAGGGCTGGTGCTGTTCTGGCTGCGCGGCCAGCGCATCGGCCCACGCCCGTTCCAGCGACTGGCGCCGCAAGTGATTGATCAGCAGGTGCTTGGCGACGGTCGCCAGGTAGGCTTTCGGTGCGCGCAGGGCCGGCGTCTGCGGCTGTGCCGGGGCGCCGGCCAGCAGGCGCGCGAAGGTATCCTGCATCAGGTCGGCCGCATCAAAGGCATTGCCCAGGCGCCGCTGCAGCCAGTGTGCCAGCCAGCCGTGGTGCGCGCGGTAATGGTTTTCCAGCTGCGTGGGCAGCAAGGGAGAGGGCGCGAACGGACTGCCTGGCATGGTGGGGAAAACCTTAATGCAAATAAGAATTATTCTCATTTTAGCGCGGCGGGCGTGGCGGCGCAATGCGCTGTTGTTGCGCCGCCACGCATGACCGTCGCGTGGCGGCGCAGCCAGTCCCGCTACAGCACTGCCAGCGCGATGGCGGCCAGCACGGCCGCGCCGCCGACGAGGCGCGCCAGGCGCATGGCCTGGTGCGGCGCGTAGGGCAGCAGCCAGATCAGCAGCAAGCCGCAGCCCGTCAGGCTGCCGACCCAGTAGACGAGGCCGTAGCCGCCGCCGGCGATGTGCATGGCCCAGGCGAGGCCGGCCGCCAGCGCCAGCCACCCCGTCCACTGCAGGCGGCGGCGCAGCGGCGCGGGAGGTTCGGCGCCGCGTCCATGCAAGTCGGCGTAGTGGCGGTCCATCGCCAGGCACAGCGAGGACAGGCCTGCGTAGCACAAGGCAAAGACGAGGAAGTTCGACAGCAGCTCCATCACGCGGCCTCCATCGTCGTCGGCGCCGGCTTGGCGGTGGGTGCGGCCTTGGCCGCCTTCACGGGCAGCGGTTTCAATTTGAACGCCGCATACGCGAGGCCCAGGCCCAGCACCAGCACCACCAGGTCGAAGGCGGCCACCGCCACGGGGCCGCGGCCCAGGAACAGGGTTACGCCCAGGTGCGATTCGGTGGTGAAGACGTTCAGCATGGGCAGCGACGCCAGCAGGAAGGCGCCGGCGGCCAGCTGCATGCGCCACATGGCGCGCGACGGACGCAGCTGCGCGATGATGGCGGCCAGGGCCCAGGCGCCGAAGAAGCAGGCGATTTCCTCCTGCGGCCGGTCTTCCATCGTCACCGACAGCAGGCGGTTGGCCCAGAAATAGGCGCCGAAGGCGATCGGGATGCCGGCGATGGCGCCGATGTTGAGCGCTTCCACCAGGCGCAGGCCGAAGCTGGCGCGCTTGCCGGCGGCCAGCGCCTTGGCCTGTTTCTGGCGCGTCTTGACGGCCCACAGCAAGGCGCCCGTGGCGACCATGGCGCAGCCGGCCAGGCCGGAGAGGAAGAACAGCGCGCGCAGCAGCGGTCCGCCGAAACGGGCGATGTGCAGGCCATACATGACGCCGTGCGTGGCTGCCGCGCCGGGCAGCGCGTCGCCGTCGGTGGCCAGCAGCTTGCCGGACACGCCATCGAATTCCAGCGACGGCTGCTTCGACGACATGTCGCGTCCGGACGCGCGCGACAGCGTCACGGTGGCGTTGGCGTCGCCCGGATTATTCACGGAGATGCGCTCGACCTTGCCGCCGCCCCAGTGCTGTTCCGCCTGGCGCACGAGGGGCGCGAACGGCGTCAGCGGCGCGGCCACGCCGGTCGCCTTGCGCTCGTCCGAGCGGCCCGGGAAGGCTTCGGCAAAGAAGGCATCCTGGTCGCCCTTGTAGGCGGCCGTGGCACCGGACGGCATGTACAGGAACATCAGGGTGACGAGGCCCGTGTAGGTGATCATCATGTGGTAGGGCAGGGCCAGCACGGCCGTCACGTTATGCGCGTCCAGCCACGAGCGCTGGCCCTTCTTCGGCCGGAAGGTGAACAGGTCCTTGAAGATGCGCTTGTGCGTGACGATGCCGCTGATGATGGAGACGAACATGAACATGGCGCAGAAGCCCACGATCCAGCGGCCCCAGATGGCGGACATGTAGTGCAGGTCGAAATGCAGGCGGTAGAGGAATTCGCCGCCCCGCGTCTCGCGCGGCTTGGACAGCACTTCGCCCGTGGCCGGGTCGGCCTTTTCGCTATGAAAATTGCCGCGCCGTCCGCGTTTCTTTTCGCCCGGTTGCGACGGTTTGCTCCAGCCCAGCTGCGTGGCGGGATTGCGTTCGCCGGGCAGGCTGATGAACCAGCGCGTGGCGCCCGTGGCCCGCTCTTCCATCGCCTGTTGCGCGACCTTGGCCGCCACTTCCGTCGTCACTTCGCTGGCGGCGGCGCCATGCAGCTCGGGCTGCATCCACAGGGTGATTTCATTGCGGTAGTAGCTGGCCGTGCCGGCGCAAAACACCAGCAGCAAGATCCAGCAGACGAGCAGGCCGGACCAGGTGTGCAGCCATGCCATCGACTGGCGGAAACCTTCTTTCATGCGAGACTCCAGGATAGTGCGTCCATCCACTGCAGGATGGCGGCGATGACGGCGGCGGGAATCAGAAGGCCCAGCCAGGCGCGCAGGGCGCTGCGCGTGGCGAAGACCCACATCACGGCGCAGGTATAGATGGCAAACGACAGCAGGGTGGCCGTCATGACGGCTTCGGAGCGGGCCATGGGCAGGCTCACCGACAGCAGCATGGTGACAAGCGCGGCCAGCACGTAGCCGCCGAAGATGGCTGCCACGCTGCGCGAAGCCACGCCGAGGCGGTACACGGCCCCGGCGGAGAGCCGCAGGCGCGGCATTTTTTCAGTGGTGGCTGGCGCTTGCATGGTCAGTCGTGATCCTTGCTCGGCGGCAGGGCCGGGCCGGCCGGCAGCGGCGTCACGCCTTGCGGCTGCACCAGGCTCAGGGTCGTCACGAACATGGCCTTGTCATAGGCTTGCGTGCCGCGCTGGCCGGCCGTCTTGTCCGTGTGCTGCACTTCCAGCACATAGGTGCCCTTCCATGGCAGCGGGAAGCTGACCAGGCCTTGCGCATCGCTCCACGCTTCCTTGCCCCAGCCCGACTGCACCACGGCGTTGACCTTGGCTTGCGCCAGCGGCTTGCCCTGGTAGCTGACCTGGAACTGGCCTGGTTTGCCGGTCGGCACCAGGTCCAGGGTCAGCGCGGGCGCTTGCGCCTTGCCGTCGGCGACCAGGCGCGCGGCCGGGACCCACACGGTGCGCGTGGCCTTGCCATCCTTTTTCTCTTCCCACGACGGGTAGTTGTCTTCCTCGACGATGATGCTTTCGCCGGCGCTTACCTTGCCATTCAGGATGAACGCGCCGGCCGTCTTGCTCGCCTGCAACGGCTGCGCGCCCTTGGCGGACACCCACGTCACGTTCTTGATGCTGAACTTGTCCAGCAAGCCGGGCGAGGCTTCGCGCAGGTTGTCGCCGAATTCGCCGAAGTACACGCTGGCCGTCTTGCCGTCCTGCTGCAGCCAGATCTGGTGCGCGCTGGCCGTGCCGGAAACGAGGGCCGCGCCCAGCAGGGCGGCGGCGAGGGCGCCGAGGCGCGCGATGGAAGTGAGGTGCATGGTGTATGCCTTAGTTTGTGGTGAGAAACGTGGTTGTCGCAGCGGTGCAAAGTACCGGAAAGTGGCGGCGGCAGCGCCGGCCAGCGAACGTGCTCGCGCCATGAAACGACCTTTTTGCGTTATGGATATGGGAAGGCTTGCTTGGCAGGGATGCCTGGCTGGCGCAGCGTGTCATCCAGCTGCGCATCGGCCATGCCGTCCTGGCCGGTCGATGGCAGGCGGGACATGCGAGATGCAGACCCCGAATGGAATCCAAATGTGAATGAGAACTATTCTTATTATAGTGCGAGGTTGCGAGACATGCAAGAGTGTGATGTTGTAAACGCGCACGGCCACCGCAGTGACGCGGCGGCCGTGCGTGCGCGGGAGCGCGAGTTTACAGCTGGCCGCGCAGGGTCAGCATGGCGTTGCGCGGTTCGCCATAGAAGTTGGAACCATACGCGGCCCACACGCGCGTGTAGTATTTTTTGTCGAACAGGTTGTTCACCGTCAACGACAGCTCCAGCGTGGGACTGAGGCGGTAGCCCGCCTGCAAGCCCACCGTGGTGACGGGGCCCTGTTCGAATTTCACGGGCCCGTTCAGGCGGTACATGCTGCTGACGCTGCGCAAGCCGCCGCCCACGCTGATCTTGTCGAGCGCGCCGGCGAGCCGGTAATTGGTCCACAGGTTGAAGTTGTGGCGAGGCGCGATGAAGGAATACAGTTGCGCTTTCTGGTCATCGCTGCCTTCGAGGGTGCGCGTGCTGGTGTAGGAATAGCCGCTCGTGATGTTCCAGCCCGGCAGGGGGCTGCCGCTCAGCTCGGCTTCCAGGCCCTGGCTGCGCATCTTGCCGGCGCCGATGGAAAACAGCGGATTGGCCGGATCGGGCATGTCGCGGTTCTCGTCTTCCATGCGGAACAGGGCCGCATGCGCATTGACGTTCTTGTCGAACAGCTCCGCCTTCAAGCCCAGTTCGAATTGCTGGCCCGTGCGCGGCTTCAGGGTTTGGCCTGCTGCGTCCGTGGTGGTCTGGGGCGAGAAGATGCGCGTGTAGCTGCCGTAGGCCGACACCTGCTTGTCGAGTTCATAGACCAGGCCCGCGTACGGCGTGAACTTGGCCTTGATGGTGTTGCTGACGTCGGTGAACTGGTTGAAATACGTGTTGCGGCTGACGGCATGGTTGTTCCGGTGCGTCAGGCGCCCGCCCAGGTTGACGGCCAGCCGGTCCGTTGCCTGCAGGCGGGTGCGCGCGTACAGGCCGAACTGTTTGGTGCGGTTGTCGTTACCGTCAGTAAAAGTGTAACTGGCCTGGGGGATATTGTTATCCGGATGGTAGATGTTGATCGGGGTGACCTTGCCGCCGCCGTAGCGGAAATTCTTGTGCACCTGGCGGTAGTCGGCGCCCACGATCAGGTCGTGGCTGCGGCCGAACGCCTGGAAGGGCGTGGCCAGGTAAGCATCGACTCCCTGCGTCTTCCAGTGGCTGCGGTAGCTCCAGGTGACCAGGCAACTGTCGCCAGTGACAGGGTCTGCCGAACAATCGGACCAGCCGAAATGGCGCGATGGCTCATCCTGTTCGCGGGACAGGGCGGTCACCTTGAACTGGCCGCCGTTGTCCAGCTTGTGATCGAGTTCGGCAAAATATTCCGTGACCTTTTCCGTGATGTGGTTCCAGGCCGGGTCCAGGTAGGTCGAGCGGGGCACGTCGAGCAGGCGCCCGTCTTCATAGGCGGGCAGACCGAAGGCGGGACGGCCCTTGTATTCCTGCCAGGTGACGCCGCCCGTCAGCACGGTGCCCGGCGCCAGGTCGATGGCGACGGTGCCGTACAGCAGCGGTTTTTCCGCATACACGTGGTCGACGAAGGAGCGCCGGTGTTCATAGGCGGCCACCAGGCGGCCGCGCACCTTGCCATCCGCGCTCAGGGGGCCGGTGACGTCCGCTTCCGCATAGTAGCGGTCCCAGGAACCCGCGCTGAGCACGCCGCTGGCGGCGAAGGTGTCGCGCGCCCGCTTGCGCACCAGGTTGATGGTGCCGCCTGGATCGCCCGCGCCCTGGAACAGGCCGGCGGGGCCGCGCAGCACTTCCACGCGGTCATAGATGGCCAGGCCGTAGCCGGCCGACAGGTCGTTGCCCGTGCTGGCGGGCGTCATCACGCCATCGACCTGCACCGAGTCAAGCGCATGGCCGCGCGAGTAAAAATTGCCGTGGTTACCGCCCGTGCTGCTCGCTTCGACGGTGATGCCCGTCACGCCGCGCATGGCGTCGTCCAGGCTCAGCAAATTCTGGTCGTTCAGCTGCTGGCGCGTCAGCACGGAGACGGACTGGGGAATGTCGCGCAGGCTTTGCCGGCCCTTGCCGATGCTCACCGCTTGCGCCGCATACGACTTCGTCAGCTCGGTATCGATGGTCGCGTCCTGGCGCGCGCTGACGGTGATTTCCGCCAGGGTCGCCACCTTGCCCGTGGCGGCGGGCGCCGGGCGGATGATGACGCTGTTGCCGTCGATGCTGGCGGCCAGGCCGCTGCCGGCCAGCAGGCGCTCCAGGCTGTCGGCCACGCTCAGGGTGCCGCTGACGGCGGGCGCCGTCTTGCCGGCCACCAGTTCCGGCGCAAACAGCAGTTGCAGATTGGCTTGCCGCGCCAGCTCATTCAGGGCTTGCCCCAGCGGCTGGGCGGCGATGGCCAGTTTGACGGGGGACAAGGTTTGCGCCTGTGCCAGGGGGATGTTGCCCAAGGCCAGCATGGCGGCCAGGGCGAGGGGAGCGGGTGTCAGATTGAGGCGGGGGGACCACATGTTGCATTTCTCCAGGTTAATTTATTGTCGATTAACTTGGTAGACGCAGCAGCGGAGAAAACCCTCACCTGCGAATGCGAATTATTTTCATTTATTTTCTTGCAGGTGCATGGCCGGCGCCTGCGCGGCAGCTTTCGGCGCCATGCCGATGGTGCTGACGGTGCCGCTGCGCACGATCTGCACGGGCAAGAGCTGCGGCAGGGCGGCGGCGAAACGGTCCAGCTGGGTCAGGCTGAAGCTGCCGCCGATGCGCAGCCTGGCGACGGCGGGATCGCGCACGACGAAGCCCGTGTCGCCATAGCGTTCGAACTCGGCCAGCGCCGCGCCCAGCGGCACATTGTCGAAGGTGATCCTGCCGTCGCGCCACGACGCCACGCTGCCCGGGGCCAGGCTGGCGATGGCCGACAGGCAGCCGCTGGCATCGCTGCTGACGCCCTGGCCGGCCCGCAGGTCGACCCGGTCTTGCCGCGCACCCGCCACGCGCACCTGGCCATGCTGCACGGCCACGCGCAGCTTGCCGTCGTGCTCGAGGGTATTGCGCACGGAAAACTGCGTGCCCACCACCGTCACTGTCAGGGGACCGCTGAGCACGTCGAAGGGCTGGCCCTGCTTCGATTGCACCTGGAACAGCGCTTCGCCGTGCGCCAGGCGCACTTCGCGCCGCAGGCGGTACAGGGTGACGTGCAGTTGCGTGGCCGTATCGAGCTGCAGCTGGCTGCCGTCGGGCAGCGCGACGGCCAGGCGCTGGCCGCGCACGGTGGCATACGACTGGCTGAACACGGCTTGCTGTTGCCACCACTGGTAGCCGCCCGCGCCCACGCTCAGCAGCAACATGGCGGCGGCCGCATACGGCAGCGCGCGCAGCCAATGACGGCGCGGCGCCTGCGGTGTCACGTGCGTTGCGGCTGGCGGCACCGCCCAGCGCGCGGCGACCTGCGGGGGAATCCGGCGCGCCACGCGGTGCGTGCTTTGCAGTTGCGCATAGGCTTCGGCATGGGCCGGATCGGCCGCCAGCCAGGCGGCAAACTCGGCCTGTTGTTGCGCATCAAGGTTGCCGTGCCGGCTGAACCAGGTGGCGGCCGCCAGCGCCACGCCATCTTGCGTGGCGGCAAAGTCGGCGTACTCGCGCAAGTCCGCCTGCTCCTGGGCAGAGGGGCCGAAATCATGGCGGGGCGAGTGGGCGGTCATGGGCGCCATTATGTGGCTTCCCGCAAAGAATGCAACTGCGCCTGGCAACTGAGCATGCCGCGCGCGATATGTTTTTCCACCATGCTCACGGAAATGCCCATGCGCGCGGCGATTTGCGCGTGCGGCAATTCCTCGAACACGTGCAGCACGAAGGCGTCGCGGCAGCGGGGCGGCAAGGCGTCGATGGCGGCCACGCAGGCTTGCCAGTCCTGGCTGCTTTCCAGCGCCTGCTCCGGCTGCAGATGACGGGGGGCGGCCGGATGCGCGGACTCCGGCAGGGCGTCGAGCTCCTCGTGCTGGCGCAAGGCGGCGCGGCGGTGCTTGTCGATCAGCAGGTTGCGCGCCGTGCGGTACAGCAGAGCGCGCGGTTCGCGCACGGCCGCTTCGCCCAGCACGCGCGCATAGCTTTCCTGCACCAGGTCGGCAGCGGCCTCGCGGTTGCGCAAGCTGCGCCAGCAAAAGTTCAACAGTTCTTGGTAATAGCGTGCAACCACGGCGTCCGATGTATGAGTCCGCAGCCAGGAATGCCGCATATGAGAATGATTCTCATTATATGTCATGCCGGGATGTCGCGCTAAGCGGCTTGGCGCACCGTGGCAGATGTACAACGCTTTGCCGCTTGCCTGGCATGCGTTAACATGGGAAGTTAATATGGAGGCAAGATGGCTATACAAATCATCAATACGGCGCCGATAGCCGGCCAGCGGCCCGGCACTTCGGGCTTGCGCAAGAAGGTGGCTGTCTTCAGCGCACCGCAATACCTGGAAAATTTCGTGCAGAGCGTTTTTGACACGCTGGGCGACTGCCGCGGCCAGACCCTGGTGCTGGGCGGCGACGGCCGCTTTTACAACCGCGCGGCCATCCAGACGGTGCTGCGCATGGCGGCCGCGCACGGCTACGCGCGCGTGCTGCTGGGGCAAGGCGGCATCCTGTCGACGCCGGCCGTCAGCTGCGTGATCCGCAAGCATGGCGCCAGCGGCGGCCTGATCCTGTCGGCCAGCCATAACCCGGGCGGCCCCGATGGCGATTTCGGCATCAAGTACAACATCGCCAATGGCGGCCCGGCGCCCGAAAAAGTCACCGAGGCCATGTTTGCGCGCACGCAAACGATCACCGAATACCGCATCAGCGATGCGGCCGACATCGACCTCGATACCCTGGGAGTGGTGCGCATCGAGCAGATGACGGTCGAGGTGATCGATCCGGTGCTCGATTACGCGGAACTGATGCAGCAGCTGTTCGACTTCGACGCCATCCGCGCCCTGTTCGCGGGCGGCTTGCGCATCTGCTTTGACGGCATGCACGCCGTTTCCGGCCCGTATGCGACGGCCATCCTGGAAGGCATGCTGGGCGCGCCCAAGGGCAGCGTCATCAACGGCGTGCCCCTGGAAGACTTCGGCGGCGGCCACCCGGACCCGAATCCCGTCAACGCGCAGGAATTGATCGCCATCATGGCGGCCGACGATGGGCCCGACTTCGGCGCCGCCTCGGACGGCGACGGCGACCGCAACATGATCGTCGGCCGCCGCTTCGACGTGACGCCCTCGGACAGCCTGGCCATCCTGGCCGCCAACGCCACCGTGGCGCCCGGCTACCGCGCCGGGCTGAAAGGCATCGCCCGCTCCATGCCCACGTCGGGCGCGGCCGACCGGGTCGCCAGCGCGCTGGGCATACCGTGCTACGAGACGCCGACGGGATGGAAGTTCTTCGGCACCCTGCTCGACGCCGGCCTGGCCACCCTGTGCGGCGAAGAAAGCTACGGCACGGGCTCGAACCACGTGCGCGAAAAGGATGGCCTGTGGGCCGTGCTGTTCTGGCTCAACCTGCTGGCTGAGAAAAAGCAATCGGTGGAAGAGATCGTGCGCGCCCACTGGGCCACCCATGGGCGCAATTATTATTCGCGCCACGATTACGAAGACATCGACAGCGCCGGCGCGGCGCAGCTGATGGAAGCCGTACGCGGCCAGCTGGCCGCCTTGCCGGGCCAGGCGCTGGGCGGCTACACGGTGGCGCTGGCCGACGATTTCAGCTACACGGACCCCGTCGACGGCTCGGTGGCGACGCAGCAGGGCATCCGCATCATCATGACGGACGGCGCGCGCATCGTGCTGCGCCTGTCCGGCACGGGTACCGAAGGCGCCACCCTGCGCCTGTACCTGGAGCGCTACGCAGCCGATCCGGCGCAGCATGACTTGCCGACCCAGCAAGCGCTGGCGGGGCTGATCGCCGTGGCGGAAACAGTGGCGCAGATCCGCTCGCGCACGGGGCGCGACGGGCCGACGGTGACGACGTAAAAAAAAGGGCGCCCTCGGGCGCCCTTTTGCGTTACATCAAACCGGCATCACGCTTTCGCCGGGATGACCGCCTGGCGGTAGTTATCCACCATCTTGTAGCGCTTCGCATACAGGCCGAAGGCCAGCATGGCCACGGCGGCGAAGGCGGCGAAGAAGAACATCTGGAAGGCCGTCACGCTGATGCCGCTCTCGGCGATCTTGCCGATCACGCCTTCGTTCATGACGCTGCGGTTGACGATCAGCACCCACAGGTTGCCCACCGTGGTCGACAGGTTCCAGAAGCTCATGATGGCGCCCTTCATGGACACGGGCGCCTGGCTGTACGCAAACTCCAGGCCCGTGGCCGAGACCAGCACTTCGCCGAACGTCAGCAAGGCATACGGGAGGATCTGCCACATGATGGAGACGGCGTTGCCGCTGTCGAGGGCCAGCTGCAGCAGACCGATGACGATCCACGCCAGCGAGGAAAAGCCGATACCGGCCGTCATGCGGCGCAGGGCCGTCGCTTCCAGGCCGAAGCGGTTCAGCATCGGGTACAGCACCAGGTTGTTGAACGGGATCAAGAGCATCACCAGCATCGGGTTCAGCGCCTGCATCTGCGCCGGCAGGAACCAGCTTGGTTTTTCCATGGTGTTCGCCTGCACGATCCACGTCGAGGCCTTCTGGTCGAACAGCGAGAAGAACGGCGTGACGAGGGCGAAGATGACGAGGATGCGCAACACGGCGCGCACGCCTTCGACGGCTTCGTCAGGGTGGATGCCGCGTGCGCGTTCCAGCTGCATGGCCGTGCCGATGCTGCCGAAGGCCAGCAGCAATACCAGCGCGGTACACGCGGCAATCACGAAGCCCCATTCGGGAATGCTGTAGAACGCATACAGGGCGCCGATCACGCCGACGTAGGCCACATACAGGCCGGGACGCGAACCGCCGTCGACACGGGCCAGCAGGGCCGTGCGGGCCACGCGGGTGAACGAATCGGGATTCGGCGGCGCCGGCGGCACGTGCACGTATTTCTTGGCGCCCATCCAGAAGACGATGGTGGCGGCCAGCATCATCAGGCCGGGGATGCCGAAGGCGATCGACGGGCCGAAGTCGCGCAGGAACATCGGCATCAGCAGCGAAGCGAAGAAGGAGCCGAAGTTGATGATCCAGTAGAACAGGTCGAATACCAGCTTGGCCTTGTGCTTGTTGGTCTGGTCGAACTGGTCGCCGACAAACGATGCCACCAGCGGCTTGATGCCCCCGGAACCGAAGGCGATCAGGAACAGGCCGAAATAGAAGCCGTTGACGCTGTTTTCAAACAGGGCCAGGCAGGCATGGCCGGCGCAATACACGAGGCTGAGCCAGAAGATGGTGTTGTACTTGCCAAAGAAGCGGTCGGCCAGCCAGCCGCCCAGCAGCGGGAAGAAGTACACGCCGATGACGAAGGTGTGGAAGACGTGCTTGGCTTCGCCCGTGCGCTGGTCGATCGGGATCATCAGCAGCAAGGTGCTGATGAGGAATGGCGTCAGGATGTTGCGCATGCCATAGAAGCTGAAGCGTTCGCAGCCTTCGTTGGCGATGATGTACGGTATTTGCCGCGGCATTTTGCCCGTGGCGGTTTGTGTCTCGGCCGATGACATTGGCTCTCCCCCAAGTTTTTTTTGTAAGCCGCGATGCTAAGGCCTGCCGCGTTTGCTTGCAACAGAAAAAACGGCCTGTCCGCTATTTCGCAGAGATTTGTAAGGTATTGATTTTCATAAAGACATTACTTTCGGCACTTGCGCGCGCCGGGCGGGGCAGCCACAGCTGCATTTGCAGCATGCCATCCGATGCGGGACAGTCTTCCAGGGTAAAACCGCAACCGAGGTACAGGGTCAATGCCGCGTGGTTGTCCTGCGCCACGGCCAGGCGCACGCGGCCCAGTTCGGGAATGGCGCAGGCATGGGTGATGGCGGCCTGCACCAGTTGCCGTCCCGCGCCGCGCCCGCGCGCCTGCGGCGCCACGTACACGCCCCACAGGCTGGCCTTGTCATGCACGACGGCAATCGGTTCGCGGCGCAGGCCGGCCAGCGCGATCAATTGTTCCTCGTCGAAAGCGCCAAATATTATTTGGTGGGAAGTGGCGCGCAAGCGCTGGGCTATCTGTGCCAGCGGCAAGCCGCTTTCCGCCGCATGCGTGGTGCAGAAGGCGGCGGGCAGTTCGGCGATGCCGGCCAGGCGCAGCGCGCGGTAGGCTGCAACGTCGTCTGGCGCGAGGGGACGGACAGTGATGGCTGGCATGTGGGCGAGTATCGGGCTTCGATGCCAGAAAGTAAAGCTTGCGCTGCAAGGCAAGCGTCCCTGGCCATCGCGCCCGCAGCCGGCGCAGGGGCCTTACTGCGTGGCGACGCGCTGCATGGGCGCATTGTCCTTGCGCCATTGTTCCAGGCTGATCAGCTCAGCGCTGACGATGTCGTCGACGAGGATGCGCTTGCCGTCGGGCGAAACGACGAAACTCTCCCACCGGTGCGCCGCATCGGGCGTATTTTCGAAAAAGCTCAGCTGATAACAGGCGACGCCATCGACGAGGCGCATCTCGGGCGACGTTTCCATCACGGCACCATGGGCGCGGCCGCCCGACGCCTTTTCGATATGCGCCGACCAGGCCTTGATTTCCGGCAAAGCCATCAAGGCATCGATGGCGCGCGCGTTCTGCTCCGGCGCCGCCGTCTGGCTGCTCGCGGCGGGGGCATTGCCTGCCTGCGGCGCGGATTGCTGGTGCAGGTAGAACGCGCCGAGCCCGGCGGCCAGCAAGCCGGCCAGGATGCCGGCGATGATGGTGGTTTTGGAAGAGGAGGCGCGTGGCGGCATGATGGTGAGCATGGGAAAGAGGGACGATGGCGGCCATGCTAAAGCAAAACGCCCAGGCCGGCAATCGCCGGGCTTGCCAAACGGGTTTGCGAAACGGGTTTGCCAGATCGCCAGGCGAAAAAAAGCCACCTTCCGTAGAAGGTGGCTTTCGGGGCCGCCGGGAGGCGCTGGCAGCTTTTGGTCTGCCAGCCCTGTCCCTGCGTATGCGGCCAGTCGCGCCGTCGCCTGCGCGACTGGCCGCCGGACATTACATCATGCCGTCCATGCCGCCCATGCCGCCCATACCACCCATGCCGCCGCCCATGCCGCCGCCTGCCTTGTCGTCAGCGATTTCGCAGACCATGCAGTCGGTCGTCAGCATCAGCGAAGCGATCGAAGCGGCGTTTTGCAGCGCCGAACGGGTCACTTTGGCTGGGTCCAGGACGCCCATTTCAACCATGTCGCCATACGTGCCATTGGCAGCGTTGTAGCCGTAGTTGCCCGAGCCAGCCAGTACGGCTGCCACGACGACCGAAGCTTCTTCGCCAGCGTTTTGCACGATCATGCGCAGTGGCTCTTCCATTGCGCGCAGGACGATCTTGATACCAGCGTCTTGATCAGGATTGTCGCCCTTGACCGTGATGTTGGCGCGTGCGCGCAGCAGGGCTACGCCGCCGCCTGGCACGATGCCTTCTTCCACGGCAGCGCGGGTTGCGTGCAGTGCATCTTCAACGCGGGCTTTTTTCTCTTTCATCTCGACTTCGGTGGCTGCGCCAACCTTGATCACGGCAACGCCGCCAGCCAGTTTGGCTACGCGCTCTTGCAGTTTTTCACGGTCGTAGTCCGAGGTCGCTTCTTCGATCTGTACGCGTACTTGTTTTACGCGTGCTTCGATCGAGGCAGCTTCGCCGGCGCCATCGATAACGATGGTGTTTTCCTTGCCCACTTCGATGCGTTTCGCTTGGCCCAGTTCGGCCAGGGTCACTTTTTCCAGGGTCAGGCCGACTTCTTCAGCGATCACTTGGCCGCCGGTCAGGACAGCGATGTCTTCCAGCATGGCTTTGCGGCGGTCGCCGAAGCCAGGGGCTTTCACTGCGCAAGTTTTCAGGATGCCGCGGATGTTGTTCACAACCAGGGTCGCCAGCGCTTCGCCTTCGATGTCTTCCGCGATGATCAGCAGTGGACGGCCAGCTTTTGCGACTTGTTCCAGTACCGGCAGCAGGTCACGGATGTTCGAGATTTTCTTGTCGCACAGCAGGACGAATGGGCTGTCCAGTACGGCAACTTGTTTCTCTGGGTTGTTGATGAAGTATGGCGACAGGTAGCCGCGGTCGAACTGCATGCCTTCAACGATGTCCAGCTCGTCGTTCAGCGACTTGCCGTCTTCTACGGTGATGACGCCTTCTTTGCCGACTTTTTCCATCGCTTCAGCGATACGCTCGCCGATCGAGTAGTCCGAGTTCGCCGAGATCGCGCCAACCTGGGCGATTTCCTTGGTCGTGGTGCAAGGACGGGCGATTTTCGCCAGTTCTTCGACGGTGGCTGCAACAGCCTTGTCGATACCGCGCTTCAGGTCCATCGGGTTCATGCCGGCGGCAACGAACTTCATGCCTTCGCGCACGATGGCTTGTGCCAGCACGGTCGCGGTGGTGGTGCCGTCGCCGGCGTTGTCGCTGGTGCGGGAAGCAACTTCCTTGACCATTTGCGCGCCCATGTTCATGAGCTTGTCTTTGAGTTCAACTTCTTTCGCTACCGATACACCATCCTTGGTGACGGTAGGGGCGCCGAACGAGCGCTCCAGGACCACGTTGCGGCCTTTCGGGCCCAGCGTTACTTTGACTGCGTTGGCGAGGATGTTGACGCCTTCGACCATCTTGGCGCGCGCTGCGTCGCCGAATACTACTTCTTTAGCTGCCATGTTCAATTCTCCTGAGTTTCGGGATGTATCTGTCTACAACGTGGAAACAATTACTTGACGACGATCGCCATGATGTCTTCTTCGCGCATGACCAGCAGCTCATCGCCGTCAACTTTGACGGTTTGGCCGGCGTACTTGCCGAACAGGACGCGGTCGCCCACTTTGACATCCAGAGGACGGACTTTGCCGTCGTCGAGAATCTTGCCATTGCCTACGGCAAGGACTTCGCCTTGATCCGGTTTTTCAGCAGCTGCATCAGGAATGATGAGGCCGGACGCAGTTTTGGTTTCCTGGTCGAGGCGTTTGACGATGACGCGATCGTTCAATGGGCGCAGATTCATACAAAACTCCTTAAAGTTCAATGGATAAGTGTTGCTAAATGAATACATGCCTGGCGCAGCGCCAGGCCTGCTTTCAGTGACCGCCGTTGAAAGCAGCCCGCAACGGTCAAGCAAACCCCATGTCATCGAGTGCGTGCCGGTGCTGGGCAGTGGTGGCATCGCGGCGTCGCCCGCCGCGTAGCGTTCCCTGCTGTTGTCCGGCATGCACCATCATGTCCTGAGGATTGCTACGAAAGAGTTTGTTAGCACTCTCTACTAACGAGTGCTAATTATAGGGACGCTAAGGGTCAACTTCAAGGGCTTATTCAAGGGGAACATATAGATAGATGCTGAGCAGAGCCTGCATCTACACAGGGTTTGCGCCAGCACAAGCCTCGTTCCCGGGCGTCAGCAACAGGCGGGACTCTAGCATGTCGTTCGGAGAGGGGGTGTTCCTGTACGCACAGGAAACAGAGTTTGACTATGAAATTTGATAAGATGATTGCAATTGCATATCAATATCACCACATATCACCGCTCGCGCCAGAAAGAACACCATGCCATTCCCGCTTTCCCGTCCCGCCCTGCGCCTGCTGGGCGTCACCGTCATCGGCCTCGCCTGCCTGGGCAATGCCGCCGCGCAAACGCCCACCATCGTCGATGAAATCACCGTGGCGGCCCTGACCCCGCTGGAAAAGAACATGCTGCTCAATGACTTGTTCAACGACTTGAACAAGGATGACGACGACCAGGAAGCCCATGTGTGGGACAACGGCGGCAACCGCGGCGTGCTGGTGAAAGTCACGTATAACTTCAGCAATTCCGGCATGACGGAGCACAGCCTGAAGGCGCACGTCTGCCGCGACCTGAAATTCGTCGTCACGGCGGGCGGCAAGTCGCAGGACCTGAGCCGCCGCACCTGTTCGCAAAACAGCGGCAACTGGGATGTGCAGGGCAAGGACCCGGCGCCCGTCGTGTATCCGCCATTCCTGTCCGACGTGACCATCGCCAAGCTGAATGCGAAGGAACAGAAAGCCTTGCTGACAGCTGCCGTGCGCACCTTGAAGGATGAAGAGGATGGCAAGACGCGCCAGTGGAGCAACAAGGGCCTGGGCAATGCGGTGCCGCTGGCAGTGCGCCTGACGCCCTCGGGGACGGACGCCAAACCTGGCAGCTACCGCAGTACATGCCGCGACTTGACGATGGTGCTTGACGGAAAGGGTGGACAACAGACGCTGACCCGCCGCTCTTGCGAAAACCGCTATGGCGGACTCGATATCGAACCCGATTACGTCGACGAGTAAAACGCCGCCATCGCGGCGCTGGCGGATGCGCGCACTTGGCGAAAAGCGCCGGAAAAAGCGTGTATTGTCCGCCAACTGCCCTGCATTGATGTAAATATGTGTGACAGCGGCGTGATTCGATTGACGCCCATGGAGCGTCCGCCCTATAGTGGCGGGATGATTTCCGAATTCAACGAATTATCCGACAAAATAGGCCTGCTGGCCGAAATGACCCATGCGCTGCGCCGTGAAAACGCGCAATTGCGCAAGGACAATGCCGCGCTGGCCGCCGACAACGCCCTGTACGTGCAACGCATGCGCGAGGCGCAGGAGCGGGTGGAAGCGTTGCTGGAAAAAATTCCCGAACTGGTGCAAGCTGGCCTGGAGCAAGCCGCTTCGGAAGCGGGCGCCTATATTGCCGAGAACGAGAAGGAAGCGTAATGCCGCGTGTCGATGTCAATATCATGGGCCAGTCCTACAGCATGGTGTGCCGCGACGGCGAAGAGCGCGCGCTGCGCGAAGCGGCGATCTATCTCGATAGCAAAATGAAAGCCATCCGCGACGCGGGCAAGGTCAAGGGCAACGACCGCATCGCCGTGCTGGCCGCCCTGGGCGTGGCTGCGGAATTCCTGTCCGTGAAGTCGCCGCAAGGCCCGCTGTCGGAATTGACGATACTGGAAGTGAAGCAGAAAATCTCGGCCATGCACACGGTATTGGATAGTGCTCTGACGCCCCAGGAAAACCTTTTTTAAGCGCGTACGCGACGATTTGTCTTTGCGATGCGCGATCAAAGGAGTAAACTTGGGTCTACCCTGCGGTGTTCGCGATTGCCATATATTCCTTGAACCATTTATGCGCATCGGTTGCGAATTTTGTTTGATGGGAGTGAGCGTCGCTCGTTCGACGAACCCGAAATTGAACTAACGTGACCACCTTGAACCGTTTGGTTCGGGATGCCGGCATAGCGGCACAGGCGGGGCCCAATTTGCAGTACCAAGAAAACGGTTGCAGCATCGATGCGCAACCGTTTTTTTACGCCTGTTGCTTTTGATAGGGAGTGAACATGAAACAATATTGGCTGATGAAATCCGAACCCGATGAAGTGAGCATCGACGACCTGATGGCGGCGCCGCAGCACACCATGCCGTGGTTTGGCGTGCGCAACTACCAGGCGCGCAACTTCATGCGCGATGGCATGCAGCCGGGCGATGGCGTGCTGTTCTACCATTCCAGCTGTCCGCAGCCGGGCGTGGCGGGCGTGGCCGAAGTGGCCAGCGGCGCGTATCCCGATCACAGCCAGTTTGAAGCGGGCGGCAAATATTTCGATGCCAAGGCGACGCCTGAACAGCCGCGCTGGATCAGCGTCGACGTGCGCGGCCTGAAGAAGACGGCGCTGCTGCCCCTGTCCGAGATGCGCCAGATGCCGGAGCTGGAAGACATGCTGCTGCTGAAGAAGGGCAGCCGGCTGTCGATCACGCCCGTGACGCCGGCGCAATGGAAAGTCATTACCGGCAAGCTGAAAGCCTAGACTTCGACCCGGTTGCGGCCATTTTGCTTGGCCCGGTACAGGGCCTGATCGGCGGCGGCCAGCAATGCTTCCGGCGTTTGTCCTGCGTCACTCAAGGCCAGGCCGATGCTGGCCGTGACCAGGCCGCCGCGCGACGGCGCGTGGGCGATGGCGGCCGCGGCGATCGCTTCCTGCATCTTGTGCGCCACCGCCAGGGCGCCCGCGCCATCGGTGGCGGGCAGGATGGCGGCAAACTCCTCGCCGCCGAAGCGGGCCGCCAGGTCGCTGGCGCGCGGCAGTGCGGAATGCAGGGCCGCCGCGATTTGCACCAGGCAGGCGTCGCCATACGGGTGGCCGAAGGTATCGTTGAGGCTTTTGAAGAAATCGATATCGATGATCAGCAGCGCCAGCGCCTGCTGGTTGCGCGCGGCCCGTTGCCACTCCAGCTGCAAGGTCTGGTCGAAGCAGCGCCGGTTGGCGATGCCCGTCAAGCCATCCGTCAGCGACAGCTTTTCCAGCTTGTCATGCGCCGCGCGCAAGGCCAGTTCGCTTTGCATGTAGCGGCTTTGCAGGGTGGCCGAGCGCAGCGCGTGGACCGTCAGCGCGACAAACAGGGCGCTGGCCGCCAGGTAGAAATGCTCCCGCAGCACGACGAATCCCAGTCCCAGCAGGGCTGCCGTGAAGAAGATGGGACTGAAGTTGTCAATCAGCAAGGTTAACGGCCGCGGCGGCCGCGCCTCTTCCTCGCCCGGCTGCACGCGCATGGCCAGCACCGCCAGCAGCAGGAAAGGCATGCTGGGCAGTATCTCGCTGGGGCCGGATTCGGCCAGCGCGTGCAGGGTCAGGTAATTATAGGCGCCCGCGCAGGCGGCGTAGCACCACAGGAACACGCTGAGCAGCAGGTAGAAACGCCCTTGTGCGCCATCGCGGCGGTGCGCCAGCAGGCGCAGCGAGGCGCAACAGGCCAGGACGAGGTTTTCCACGTTGTACGTCGTCACCAGCAGGCTGGCGGGTATCGGCGCGATCGAGCGCTGGTCGAAGGGCGAGACGGAAAAGATGGCCGTGTAGGTCAGGTAGGCCGCCAGCAGCACTTGCACGGCGTCCAGCCATTGCAGGGTGCGCGAAGGGTGGCGGTCGCTGACCGAGGAAATGGCCAGCAGCAAGGGCGCGCCATACATGAAATAGGCAAAATCGGAGAAATACGTCGTGTCGGAAGCCACATGGCCGCTCAGGTCTTGCCAGGCGGAAAGGGCCATGCCCACGCTCCAGAAAAGCATGGCGGCCGCAAACAGGCCCCAGCCCGTGCGCACGACGCCGGGGGCGCTCAGGCTGGCGTTGCGGCAGCAGGCGGCCAGCGCCAGCAGTGGCGCCGTCACGCCGAACAGGTAGCTCACGGCGGGGCCGCGCGTCCCGGCCCAGGCCGTCAAGGCCAGCTGCGCCAGCACGTAGCCGCCCGCCAGCGCCAGCCAGAATGTCGTGGTCTTCCTCGCATACTGCATGGATGGGACTCCCCGCTCGAATTGCCAACACAGCATGATTGCATGCCCTGCTCTTGCTGCAGGGTAAAGCGATCATTGCGCTATCGCAAGCGAAGATTCATTCCGCAAGGAAATTGTGCTGCTTTGAGGGAAAGGTTGCCGGGGGAGGGGGATGGCGCGCCTGCCTGGCGCGCCATCGGGGGAACAGCGGTTTTACGTGTTTGCGGGGCGGGCCTTGGTGGGCGGCGTGCCCATCACCTGGCTTTTATACGCCCACACGAGCAGCGCGATGGCGCCGACGATCATCGGCAAGGACAGCATCTGGCCCGAGGTGATCGGCACGCCCAGCCACACGACTTCCCAGTCCGGCGTGCGGAAGTATTCCGTGAAGAAGCGCGCGCAGCCGTACAGCAGGGTGAACATGGCGCCCACGGCCATGCGCGGACGCTGCTTGCGCGCATACAGCCACAGGATGATGAACACCAGGATGCCGTCGACCAGCATCTGGTAGATCGGCGACGGGTGCACGGGATACGGGATGCCCGGCCATTGCATGGCCCATGGCAGGGTGTCCGGGGCGATGCGGCCCGGCAGTTCGGCATTGATGAAGTTGCCCAGGCGGCCGGCCGCGTAGCCGAGCGGCACCAGCGGCGCGATGAAGTCGAGCACGTCGAACAGGTTGCGGCCCGCCTTGCGGCTCCACAGGTACATGGCCAGGATGACGCCGAGGAAGCCGCCGTGGAAGGACATGCCGCCATGCCACACCATGAAGATCTCGAGCGGATTGTGCAGGAAGTATTCGGGGCGGTAGAACAGCACTTCGCCCAGGCGACCGCCGATCACCACGCCCAGCATGCCGTAGAACAGCATGTCGTCGAGGTCTTCCTTCTTCCAGCCCAGCACGGCGATATGCGGCTGCTTGATGCGCACGCGGCCCAGGATAATGAACAGGGCGAAGGCCAGCACATACATCAGGCCGTACCAGTGCACGGCGAGCGGGCCGATCTGGATGGCTATCGGGTCGGGCATCGGGTGTATCAGCATGGGGTTTCTTTCTTTGTTTAAAGCTAAGGTTGCGTAGTATGGGGGCGCTTGCGGTTTTTTGCCTTAGCGGCCACTTAATTTAAGGGGCAGTACCGCCGATCTGCTTGCGCAGCAGCGCCAGAAAGCCTTGCAGCACGGCGGACGGGTTGTCGCGGCGCCAGGCCAGGCCCGTTTCCACCAGCGGCGTGGCGTCCTGCAGCGGCCTGTATTCTACGCCCGGGCGCATCAGATTCGATACCGATTGTGGCACAAGCGCGATGCCCATGCCAGCCGAGACGAGGCTGACGATGGTTTGCATCTGGATCGCTTCCTGGCCGATCTGCGGCGTGATGCCGGCCGCGCGGAACACGCCGAGGATGGCGTCGTGCAGGGCGGGCGAGATCGCGCGCGGGAAAATGATCAAGGGCAGGGGCGGCACGTCGCGCAGGCGCACGGGGCCCGGCGTGTTCAAGATGTCGAGGCCGGACGGCGCGGCCAGCACCAGCGGTTCGGCCAGCACGGGCAGGTAATCGAGTTCCCCCTTCGCCTTCTCGGGCAGGGGCGGGATCAGCAAGCCCGCATCCGTGCGCCCGGCCAGCAGTTCGTCCAGCTGCAGGTCGGACGTGGCTTCCTGCAGCGCGATCTGCACTTGCGGATAGGCCGTCCGGTAGGCGCGCAGCAATGGCGGCAGCACGCTGTAGTCGGCCGAGGAAACAAAAGCCAGGCTCAGGCGGCCCGCCTCGCCCTGCGCGGCCCGCCGCACCAGCGCGGGCAAGTCTTGCGCCTGCGCCAGCAGCCGGCGCGCCTCGGGCAGCAGGGCGTTGCCGGCCGGCGTCAGCTGCACCTCGCGCCGGGTGCGCACGAACAGGGGCGCGCCCAGCAAGTCTTCCAGGGCCATGATGGTTTGCGACAGGGGCGGCTGCGTCATGTGCAGGCGCGCGGCGGCGCGGCCGAAGTGCAATTCCTCGGCTACCGTGACGAAATAGCGAAGTTGTCGTAATTCAAGATTCATATGCATTTCCATGCTGATCGGATGCTGTGATACATAAAACGACTCACAGACACGTGCATCATATATTTGACAGTGGGACGCGCGCAAGGCAATCTGACGTACCCCCACTGCACGCAGGGTTTTGCCCAGGGCTCCCCGCCGCAGTCAGGCATCATTCATTTCTTGGAAGGTCCCCATCATGCCGCAATACCGCTCCCGCACCACCACCCACGGCCGCAACATGGCTGGCGCCCGCGCCCTGTGGCGCGCCACCGGCATGAAGGATGGCGACTTCGACAAGCCGATCATCGCCGTCGTCAACTCGTTCACGCAATTCGTGCCCGGCCACGTGCACCTGAAGGACCTGGGGCAGATGGTGGCGCGCGAGATCGAAGCGGCCGGCGGCGTGGCCAAGGAATTCAACACCATCGCCGTCGATGACGGCATCGCCATGGGCCACGGCGGCATGCTGTATTCGCTGCCTTCGCGCGACCTGATCGCCGACTCCGTCGAATACATGGTCAACGCCCACTGCGCCGACGCCATGGTCTGCATCTCGAACTGCGACAAGATCACGCCGGGCATGCTGATGGCCGCCATGCGCATCAATATCCCCGTCGTCTTCATCTCGGGCGGGCCGATGGAAGCGGGCAAGGTCGTCAAGGTCGTCAACGGCACGCAGAAGATCATCAAGCTGGACCTGGTCGACGCCATGATCAAGGCGGGCGACAGCACGGTGTCCGACGCCGACGTGGCGGAAATCGAACGCTCGGCCTGTCCGACCTGCGGTTCCTGCTCCGGCATGTTCACGGCCAACTCGATGAATTGCCTGACCGAGGCGCTGGGCCTGGCCCTGCCCGGCAACGGCACCATCCTGGCCACGCACTCGGACCGCCAGCAGCTGTTCCTGCGCGCGGGCCGCCTGATCGTCGAACTGGCCAAGCGCCACTACGAGCAGGACGATTACAGCGTGCTGCCACGCTCGATCGCCACCAAGGCCGCGTTTGAAAACGCCATGGCGCTCGACGTCTCCATGGGCGGCTCGACGAATACCGTGCTGCACCTGCTGGCCGCCGCGCACGAGGCGGAAGTGGCATTCACGATGGCCGATATCGACCGCATCTCGCGCAAGGTGCCGTGCCTGTGCAAGGTGGCGCCGATGACGGACAAATACCATATCGAAGACGTGCACCGCGCGGGCGGCATCGTGGGCATCCTGGGCGAACTGGCGCGCGCCGGCCTGCTCAACACGACCCTGCCGACCATCCACGCGCCGACCCTGGCCGACGCCATCGCGCAGAACGACATCATGTGCACGGACAATCCGGCCGTGCATGAACTGTTCCGCGCCGCGCCGGGCGGCGTGCCCACGCAGACGGCGTTCTCGCAGTCGGAGCGCTTCGCTGCCGTCGATACGGACCGCAGCACGGGCTGCATCCGCGACAAGGCGCACGCCTACTCGCAGGATGGCGGCCTGGCCGTCTTGTACGGCAACCTGGCCGAAAAGGGCTGCATCGTCAAGACGGCGGGCGTCGATGAAAGCATTTTGAAATTCTCGGGCAAGGCGCGCGTGTTCGAAAGCCAGGACGCGGCCGTCGCTGCCATCCTGGAAGACACCGTGCATGAGGGCGACGTCGTCATCATCCGCTACGAAGGCCCGAAAGGCGGCCCCGGCATGCAGGAAATGCTGTACCCGACGTCGTACATCAAGTCCAAGGGCCTGGGCAAGGCGTGCGCGCTGTTCACGGACGGGCGCTTCTCGGGCGGTTCCTCGGGCCTGGTGATCGGCCACGCCTCGCCGGAAGCGGCCGAAGGCGGCGCCATCGGCCTGGTGGAAGAGGGCGACTTCATCGACATCGACATCCCCGAGCGCACGATCAACCTGCGCGTGACGGATGCCGAACTGGCCGTGCGCCGTGCCGCCATGGAAGCGAAGGGCGATGCGGCATGGCTGCCCGTCAACCGTGACCGCTACGTGTCGCAGGCGCTGCAGGCGTATGCGGCGCTGACGACGTCGGCCGACCGGGGCGCCGTGCGCGACCTGTCGCAGCTGAAGAAGCGCTGATTTGTTGCGCAGGTAAGACAGCCGGCCCCGATCTGCTGCGCGGGGCCGGCTGTCGTTACATCGCCTTACAAACAACATGGTCATGGGCGCGCAGATGGGGCAGAATATGACTGCCTCTCGTCTACATTGCGTTACTACATTGAAACGCTTGATCTGGGCTCGTGGTGCATCTGCGGAAACACAGTAAAATGCCGCAGGAAGTAACTTTGGAGAAAAGACAATGAAACGTTTTATGTTGGTGAGTGTATTGACCGTATCGGCTCTGGCATCGCAAGCAGCGTTGGCCAATCCGGACCTGGCGAAAGCAAAAAACTGCATGGCTTGCCACGCGGTGAGCACGAAACTGGTGGGCCCTGCGTTCAAGGACGTGGCAGCCAAGTACGCTGGCCAGAAAGACGCGGAAGCCAAGCTCGTGGCGAAAGTCATGAAGGGCGGTTCCGGCACCTGGGGCGCGATCCCGATGCCAGCGAACCCGCAAGTGAGCGATGCTGAAGCCCACACCCTGGTCAAATGGGTACTGGCACAGAAATAATCTGTGCCGCAGTACCTGCAGTCAGCGCGCCGGCAATCCCGGCGCATTTTTTTTGCCTGCCGCCTTCAGATTGCCCATGCCTTCCAGTGTCGCCCGCACCGCCTCGTCGAGCGGCGTATGCGCTTCCTGCCCCAGCACGGCCAGCAGTTGCGCATTGTCCATGGACAGGGGCGTTTGCCACAGATAGCGCATCTCGCGCATTTCGCGCAGGGTCGCCACGAACGGCGACGCCAGCGCCACCAGCCACCATGGAAAGCGCCGGATGGCGGGCTTGGCGCCCGTCGCCTGCTCCACCGCGCGGGCAATCGCGCCCGTCATTTGCAGGCCGTCGTGGTCCCAGTGGCCGGCCATGTGAAAGCGCGCAAAGGCGGGCAAGGCGGCGCGCATGGCCAGCAACTGCACCATCGTGCGCGCCACGTCGGGCAGGTAGGACCACTGGTGGCCCACGCCGGGCGCGCCCGGATACAGGATGCTGCGCACGCTCTGGCCAGGCTTGACGAGGCCTTGCGAAAACCAGTTATTGCCGGCGCGGGGACCGAAGAAGTCGCCCGCGCGCACGATCAGGACCCTGGCACCCTGCGTGGCGGCCCGTTCCAGGCGCGCTTCCAGTGCCACGCGGATGGCGCCCTTGCGCGTGAGCGGGCGCTGCTGCGCGTCTTCTGTCAAGACAGGAAAGGCGTCGGGGCCGAAGTTGTACACGGTGCCAGGCAGCACGATGGTGGCGTTTTCGGCAATCGCCGCGGCGATGGTGTTGTCGAGCATGGGCAGCACCAGCCGGCCCCAGTGGCGGTAGCCGGGCGGGTTGACGGCGTGCACGATGACGGCGCAGCCTTTCGCGGCTGCCAGCGCGTCCGCGCGCGACAGCGCATCGCCGCGCAGCCATTCGACGTGATCGCCGCGTGGCGACGGCGTTTCTCCCCGCGTCAGGGCGCGCACCTGCCAGCCCGCCGCCAGGAGCTGGCGCACCATCTCGCCGCCGATGCCGCCCGTGGCGCCCAGTACCAATGCCGTGTTTTTCGTGTTTTCCATCGTGACCTCCGTGTGGTTGATGGAGCCAGTATCTGCCGCGCAAGGTTAATTGGGAATTGACGAGCATCGACCACAGGCTATACATTTATGTATGATCAATTCGATTGCCTGGGAATACTATCGTTCGCTGCTGGCCGTGCTGAAGCATGGCTCCCTGTCCGGCGCGGCCCGCGCGCTGGGCATCACGCAACCCACAGTCGGCCGGCATATCGCCGCGCTGGAACAGGCGCTGGGCGCGACCCTGTTCACGCGTTCGCAGCTGGGCTTGCTGCCCACGGAAGTGGCGCTGGCGTTGCGGCCCCATGCGGAAACCATGGAACACACGGCCGCCCTGATGGAGCGCGCCGCCAGCAGCCACGGGCAGGGCGTGGCCGGCGTCGTGCGCATCGCGGCCAGCGAAGTGGTGGGCGTGGAAGTGCTGCCGACTATCCTGGCCCGCCTGCGCGCGCGCCATCCGGGCTTGGTCATTGAATTGGTATTGAGCAACAAGGTGCAGGATTTGCTGCGCCGGGAAGCGGATATCGCCGTGCGCATGCTGCGTCCGCGCCAGGAGCAGCTGGTGGCGCGCAAGGTGGGAGATATCGAACTGGGCCTGCACGCGCACGCGGATTACCTGGCGCGGCACGGCATGCCGCTGGCACTGGCCGACCTGGCGCGCCATGCCGTCATCGGCTACGACGAAGCGAGCCCTTTCGTGCGCAACGCTGGCGCCGCCTTCCAGGGATTTTCGCGGGACAACTTTGCCTGGCGCAGCGACAGCGACCTGGCGCAACTGGCCCTGATCCGCGCGGGCGCGGGCATCGGCGTGTGCCAGGCGGGGTTGGCGGCGCGCGATCCGGCCCTGCGGCGCGTGTTGCCGCAGGCGTTTGCGCTGCCCATGGAAACGTGGGTCACCATGCATGAAGACTTGCGCGGCAGCCTGCGCTGCCGCGCCACCTTCGACGCGCTGGCCGAAGGGTTACTGGCTTATGTGGCCGGACAGCAAGAACCTTAGCGAGCGGATGTGAGTTGTGGCTGAGAAGCGGAGCTGTGCGAATGCACAGTGAGCATCGCAGGCCGCAAATCGCGCCGCGCAGTAGGTTCTATTATTTGACCACTTCCATCTTGGTCTTCTTGCCATCTCGATAGGTGAACAAGGTCAGCGCGCCATCCTTGATGTCGCCGTTGGCATCGAACGAGATCGGCCCCGTCACGCCCTGGTAGTGCACCTTGGCCAGGAATGGCAGGTAGACGGACGGTTTCGACGACTTGGCGTCGGCCATGGCGGTGGCCATGGTCATCACGGCATCGTAGACGTACGGCGCGTACAGCTGCACTTCCATGTTGTACTTTTGCTTGTAGCGGGCGCGGAAATCGTCCATGCCTTTTTGCTGCGCGCCCGTCACGCCGCCCGCTTCCGCGCAGGTGACCATGTCTTCGCCCACGGCGTCGCCCGCCAGCTTGCCCAGCGGTTCCGTGCACAGGCCGTCACCGCCCATGAACTTGGCCTTGATGCCCAGCGCCTTCATCTGGCGCAGCATGGGGCCGCCCACGGAATCCATGCCGCCAAAGAAGATCAGGTCGGGATTTTTCGACTTGATGCTGGTCAAAATGGCATTGAAATCGGTCGCGTTGGCATTGGTAAATTCCTTGCCGACGATTTGCACGCCTGGCGCCGCCTTCTTGGCGCCTTTGACGAACTGTTCCGCCACGCCCTGGCCGTAGGCCGTGCGGTCATCGATGACGGCGATTTTCTTCGCCTGCAGCTTGCCCACGGCATACGCGCCCAGGGTGCCGCCCAGCTTGTTGTCATTGGCCACCACGCGGAAGGCCGTGTTGAATTTTTGCTGGGTATACGTGGGGTTGGTGGCGGCAGGCGAAATCTGCGGAATGCCGGCATTGAAGTAAATGCGCGAGGCGGGAATCGTCGTGCCCGAGTTCAGGTGGCCGACGACGCCGTTGACCTTGGCGTCGACCAGCTTTTGCGCCACGGCCGTGCCCTGCTTGGGATCGGCCGCGTCATCTTCGGGCACCAGCACGAATTTCACGGCTTTGCCGTCGATCTTGAAGCCTTTGGCGTTCAAGTCCTCGATGGCCATCTTGGCCGCGTTCTCATTATCCTTGCCCAGGTGGGAGCTGGCGCCAGAGACCGGGGCGACGTGGCCTATCTTGATGATTTCCTGCGCGCCCGCATGGCCGGCAAAGGCGAGGGCGACGGCGAGAGGAAGGACTTTGGTCTTGAGCAGCATAAACATTCTCCAATGGATAAAGATACGGCGGCGTCTCGTGAAAACCGCTTCGAGGGGCGGTGCATTTGAAGAAGGTACAACAAAAAACAGGCGGCGCAAAGCCGCTTTTGGGGCTTTTTGCATTTTGTCGCAACAATCACCAAAGTGAGGCGCGATGCACCGATTTCGCAGGCGCGAGCGCACCAAAGAATGGCGTTGGGGGAGATACAGGTGTAGAGAAATCAGGCCAAATATGCCTAGTAACCTGACAGCACCTGATAAAACCGTAGCGAGCGGAAGGGAGAGGTGGCTGAGAAGCGCAACCGTACCAGGGTACGGTGAGCATCGCAGGCCGCCTATACCGACGCGCAGTAGGTTTTTGCAGGTGTCTTAGTGCGCGGGAGGGTGCAGGTGTCCCAGCTCGTGGCTGACGGCATGGGCGACGATCTGTTCCAGCGATTGCTGCAAGTCTTCGCGCAGGGCGCCGCGCATGCCGATCAGGGCGTTTTGCAGGGCCGTCTGCAGGACGTGGGCAATGCGCTCTTCCAGCAGGTGGTCGATCTTGCCCTGGACTTGATGCAGGATGCGCTGCGTCAGGCGCTGTTCGATGGCGTCCCAGTCGGGTTGCACTATGCTCGGTGGCAACACCGGCGCTTCCTCGACGGCAGGCGCAGCTGGCACGGCAGGGTCCGGCACTTCCGGCCCCAGCAGCACTTCCGTCAGCAGGGGGATGCCCTGGTCGAATGGCTGCTGGCTCATGTCTTCCCTGCCACGAAGTGGGTCGGCTGCACGTTTTGCTGGCGGTAATGCAGGAAGCGCTGGCGGCCCGCCTGCGCATCTTGCTCATCCATGGAGACGATCTCGAAGACGCGCTGGAATTGCGCGTAATTAGCGGGCGGCAACTGCGACAGGTTGACGAGGATGTCGTGGTGCGGCAAGTCCGCCGCTACGTCATCGGTCAGGATGATGGGCGTCTGCGCCGCCAGCGGATCGCCGGCCAGCACGTGGGGCAGGAAATCCGTGGCGGAAATGGTCCACATGGCGCTGTTCAAGGCGTCGAGCTGGGCGCCATCTTGCGCCAGGACGACGACCTTGTTGCCGGCCATATACGCCTTGCGCGCCAGGCGGCAGGCGTAGGCCAGCTTGTCCGGCACATTGCTGTGAAAATCGACGCGGCTCATGGCGATCAAGCGGCCATGCCGCTGTGGCGCAGCAGGGCGTCGATCGATGGTTCGCGGCCGCGGAAGGCCGTGAACGATTCCAGCGCGGGGCGCGAGCCGCCGACGGACAGAATTTCCTGCAGGTAACGCTTGCCTGCCGCCGTGGTGGCGGCTGGGCCCAGCACCTTGGCTTCCTCGAACGCCGCATACGCGTCGGCGGACAGCACCTCGGCCCACTTGTAGCTGTAGTAGCCAGCCGCGTAGCCGCCGGCGAAGATGTGCCCAAAGGAATTCTGGAAGCGGTTGAACGGCGGCGGAATCAGCAGCGAAAACTTGGCGCGCACGCCGTCGATCAGCTGCTGCACGCTCTGGCCCGTGCTGGCATCGTAGTCATAGTGCAAATGCATGTCGAGCAAGGAGAATTCCACCTGGCGCAGGGTTTGCAGGCCGGACTGGAAATTCTTGGCCGCCAGCATCTTGTCGTACAGCGCGCGCGGCAGCGGCGCGCCCGTGACGGCATGCGCTGTCATGTGCTCGAGCACTTCCCATTCCCAGCAGAAATTTTCCATGAATTGCGACGGCAGTTCCACGGCATCCCATTCGACGCCGGCAATGCCCGACACGCCCAGCTCGTCGACCACCGTCAGCATGTGGTGCAGGCCGTGGCCGAATTCGTGGAACAGGGTGATCACTTCATCGTGCGTGAACAGGGCCGGCTGTACCTTGCCGTCGACCACGGCCGGTTCCGTGAAGTTGCAGGTGAGATAAGCGATCGGCGTTTGCACGTGTTGCGCGTCGGCGCGGCGGCCGCGCGCGTCGTCCATCCAGGCGCCGCCGCTCTTGCCCGCGCGCGCATACAGGTCCAGGTAGAACTGGCCGACCAGCTTGCCGTCGCGCTCGATGCGGTAAAAACGCACATCCTTGTGCCAGACGGGCGCCGTATCGAGCTTGATGTCAACGGCGAACAGGTTCTGGATCTGGCGGAACAGGCCGTCGATCACCTTGTGTTCAGGGAAATACTGTTTGACTTCCTGGGCCGAGAACGCGTAGCGGCGTTCCTGCAGCTTTTCGGAAGCGTACGGCACGTCCCATGCTTGCAGTTCGGCAATCCCCAGTTCTTCCTTCGCGAATTGTTTTAGTTCTGATAAGTCTTTCTCGGCGAACGGGCGCGCGCGTTTGGCCAGGTCTTCCAGGAAAGCGATGACTTGCGCGGGCGAAGTGGCCATCTTGGAGACCAGCGACACTTCGGCGAAATTGGCGTAGCCGAGCAGTTGTGCCTCTTCTTCGCGCAATTGCAACAGGGTGACGATGTTGTGCGTATTGTCCCAGTCCTCTTTCTTGCTGAAGACGTCGCCCTGGTCCGATGCCTTGGTGGCATTGGCGCGGTAGATGGTTTCGCGCAGCGCGCGGTTGTCGGCAAATTGCAGGATCGGGTAATACGACGGAAAGTGCAGCGAGAATTCGTAGCCTTGCTTGCCCGCCTTGTCGGCGGCGGCGCGCGCGGCAGCCTTCACGTCGTCGGGCAAGCCGGCCAGTTCAGCTTCGTTCTCGACCAGCAACTTGTAGTCATTGGTGGCGTCGAGCACGTTTTCGGAAAAGCGCGTCGAAACGGCCGCGTGTTCTTCCTGGATGGCGCCGAAGCGCTCTTTCTTGTCCTCAGGCAACTCGGCGCCACCGAGGCGGAAGTCGCGCACGGCATTGTCGACGATGCGCCGGCGCGCGGGCGACAGGCTGGCGAAATCGGCGCGGGCCTGCAATTGCTTGTATTTGCCGAAGAGAATTTCGTTCTGGCCCAGTTCGGTCCAGAATTCCGTCACCTTGGGCTGGTTCGCATTGTAGGCGGCGCGCAGCTCGGGCGTGTCGACTACGCTGTTCAAGTGGTTGACGATGCTCCAGGCGCGGCCCAGGGTTTCGGCGATCTGATCCTGGGGCGCGACGAAGTTTTCCCAGCTGACTACTTCCATGGGCGCTTCCAGCTGCGCCACCGTGGCGCGCGCCTGGGCCAGCAGGGTATCGATGGCAGGCGTGACATGCTCGTGCGTGATTGCGTCGAAGCGTGGCAGGCCGGAAAAATCAAGCAGGGGGTTGGTGTTCATCGTCGGTTCGTCCATTCTGTCTTCATATATGAAGCGCCTGAAAAATGTTCAAGGCCAGGCAACGCCGCCATGAGCATTGTCTCAGGTGCTCCTCTTAAATGCGCTCGGCGGCTTCGACCGTGTTCATCAGCAACATGGTGATCGTCATCGGACCCACGCCACCCGGTACCGGGGTGATGTGCGACGCCACTTCCTTGATGCCGGCAAAATCCACGTCGCCGCACAGCTTGCCGTCGTCGTCGCGGTTCATGCCCACGTCGATGACGATGGCGCCCGGCTTGACCATGTCGGCCGTCAGGGTGTTGCGGCGGCCGACGGCGGCCACGACCACGTCTGCCTGGCGTGTGTACAGGCCCAGGTCCGGGGTCGCGCTATGGCAGATGGTGACGGTAGCGTTCGCTTGCAAGAGCAGCAGGGCCATCGGCTTGCCGACGGTGTTGCTGCGGCCGATGACGACGGCGTGCTTGCCGCGCAAGTCCACGCCCGTGCTTTCGATCAGTTTCATGCAGCCGTACGGCGTGCACGGGCGGAAGCCGGGCAAGCCCGTCATCAGTTCGCCGGCGCTCAGGACGGAATAGCCGTCCACGTCTTTCGTCGTGGCGATCGCTTCGATGACCTTGTGCGGGTTGATGTGCTTGGGCAAGGGCATTTGCACGAGGATGCCGTGGATGGCCGGGTCGGCATTCAGGCTGGCGATGCGTGCCAGCAAGTCCGCTTCGGACAGGTCCGCTTCATATTTTTCCAGCACCGAGTGGAAACCCACGTCGCCGCACGCCTTGACCTTGTTGCGGACATACACCTGGCTGGCCGGGTCTTCGCCGACGAGTATCACGGCCAGGCCGGGCTGGGTGCCCTTGGCCGTGAGGGCGGCGGCGCGCGTGGCGATCTCGCTGCGCAGTTTTTGGGAGAGGGCGATTCCGTCGATCAGTTGTGCTGGCATGGTAGGGAGGCTGAGAGCTGGTAGGAGGGAAAAGTCAGATTATAAAGCCGGGCGGCGCAAAGGGGCGGTTTTGGCGCCAATGCCGTGACGTTAAAAAGCGGGCCGGAGACGCGGGCCTGAGAAAATGCCGATGGCGGCGTTGCAGCTCCTTGCCGTACTGGCGTACTGTCTGTGTCGCCGCGCCTTGCCCTAGACATTTTTCAGGCCCGCCTGGCCCGGCATAAAAGCGGGCCAGAGACGCGAGCCTGAGAAAATGCCGATGGCGGCGTTGCAGCTCCTTGCCGTACTGGCGTACTGTCTGCGTCGCCGCGCCTTGCCCTCGACATTTTTCAGGCCCGCTTGGCCCGGTATGCCTGTGCTGGCGACTGGGGTTTTAATTCGGTTTGCTGATGTGCTCGTAGAGCAGGGCCGGCCAGGGCATGCAAGTTTTCCGGTTTCGGCGCTATTTGCTACTCTGATCACCCTAATTTCCGGGCAGAATTTGCGGCAGTGCAGCATAAATTTCATAGGGTAATTTCACAATACGAAATGCTATATCGTAATTTGAAAAATAGTAAATACGCTGTTAGAATCCCCACACTAAACCGACTTAATAGTAAATAATCAGCGAAATACCGTCCGACAGCGATCCGGAAAATCGGGGTGGGGCGTTCACAAAGGAGACTCAACAGATGTCAGCTCAACTGAACCAGGTAACGACACAGATCGGCACCGACCCGGATATGCAGGAAACCAAGGAGTGGCTGGACGCGCTCGAAGCCGTGCTGGAAAATGAAGGTCCGGAACGCGCGCATTACCTGATGGAGCGCATGGTTGACCTGGCCCGCCGCCGCGGCGCGCAGATCCCGTTCTCCAGCACCACCGCCTACGTCAATACCATCCCCACCAAGCAAGAAGCACACTGTCCCGGCAACCTGGAATACGAAGAGCGCCTGCGCTCGTGGATGCGCTGGAACGCCATGGCCATGGTCGTCAAGGCCAACCGCGCCGACGGCGACCTGGGCGGCCACTTGTCCTCGTTCGCTTCGCTGGCGAACATGCTGGGCATCGGTTTCAACCACTTCTGGCACGCGCCGACGGCCGACCACGGCGGCGACCTGCTGTACATCCAGGGCCACTCCTCGCCCGGCGTCTACGCGCGCGCCTTCCTCGAAGGCCGCTTGACGGAAGAGCAAATGCTGAACTTCCGCAAGGAAGTCGACGGCAAGGGCCTGTCTTCGTACCCGCATCCGAAGCTGATGCCTGACTTCTGGCAGTTCCCGACCGTGTCGATGGGCCTGGGCCCGCACATGGCGATCTACCAGGCGCGTTTCCTGAAGTACCTGCACGCACGCGGCATCGCGAAAACCGACAACCGCAAGATCTGGGCCTTCTGCGGCGATGGCGAGATGGACGAGCCGGAGTCCTTGGGCGCGATCGGCCTGGCCGCACGCGACATGCTCGACAACCTGGTCATCGTGGTCAACTGCAACCTGCAGCGCCTGGACGGCCCTGTGCGCGGTAACACCAAGATCATCCAGGAACTGGAAGGCGAATTCCGCGGCGCCGGCTGGAACGTCGTCAAGGTCATCTGGGGCCCGGGCTGGGACGCCCTGCTGGCACAGGACAAGGAAGGCATCCTGCAGCGCGTGATGATGGAAACCGTCGACGGCGAATACCAGAACTACAAGGCCAAAGACGGCGCCTACGTGCGCAAGCACTTCTTCGGCAAGCATCCGAAGCTGCTGGAAATGGTTGCCAACATGACGGACGACGACATCTGGCGCCTGACCCGTGGCGGCCACGATCCGCACAAGATTTACGCAGCCTTCAAGATCGCCCAGGAACACAAGGGCCAGCCGACCGTCCTGCTGGTGAAAACCATCAAGGGCTACGGCATGGGCAAGTCCGGCGAAGCGCGCAACACGGCGCACCAGACGAAAAAACTGGACGACGAGGCCATCCGCGAAATGCGCGACCGCTTCTCGCTGCCTATTCCTGACGACAAGCTGGCCGACATCCCGTTCTTCAAGCCTGCCGACGATGCGCCGGAAATGGTCTACCTGCACGAGCGCCGCAAGGCCCTGGGCGGCTACCTGCCGCAGCGCCGCCAGAAGTCGGAAGAAACCCTGCCCGTGCCTGGCCTGGACGCGTTCAAGAACGTGCTGGAAGCGACTCCTGAAGGCCGTGAAATCTCGACCACGCAAGCGTTCGTGCGCGTCATTTCGACCCTGCTGAAAGACCCGAACCTGGGCCAGCGCGTCGTGCCTATCCTGGTCGACGAGTCGCGTACCTTCGGCATGGAAGGCCTGTTCCGCCAGATCGGCATCTACAACCCGAAAGGCCAGTTGTACGAGCCGGTCGACAAGGACCAGGTCATGTACTACCGCGAAGACAAGGCTGGCCAGATCCTGCAAGAGGGCATCAACGAAGCGGGCGGCATGAGCTCGTGGATCGCCGCGGCGACGTCGTATTCGACCAACGACCGCATCATGATCCCGTTCTACACCTTCTACTCGATGTTCGGCTTCCAGCGCATCGGCGACCAGGTATGGGCTTCGGCCGACATGCGCGCCCGCGGCTTCCTGATGGGCGGCACGGCCGGCCGCACGACGCTGAACGGCGAAGGCTTGCAGCACGAAGATGGCCACAGCCATATCTTCGCCGCCACCATCCCGACCTGCATGCCGTACGATCCGACCTTCAGCCATGAAGTCGCCGTCATCATCCAGGACGGCCTGCGCCGCATGATCGCCAACCAGGAAGATGTGTTCTACTACATCACGATCATGAACGAGAACTACGCCCAGCCAGGCATCAAGCCAGGCCAGGAAGAAGGCATCTTGAAAGGCATGTACAAGCTGCAGGAAGGCCCGGCCGACGCCAAGCTGCGCGTACAGTTGATCGGCTGCGGCACCATCCTGCGCGAATCGATCTTCGCCGCCGAATTGCTGCAAAACGACTGGGGCGTGGCTGCGGACGTGTGGTCGGCGCCGTCGCTGACCCTGGTGGCCCGCGATGGCCAGGATGCGGAACGCTGGAACATGGTCAACCCGTCGAAAGAGCAGCGCGTGCCATACGTGACGTCGCTGATGCAGGATACGGACGGCCCGATCGTCGCCACGACCGACTACATGCGCGCGTTTGCAGAACAGATCCGCGCCTTCATGCCGAAGGGCCGCACTTATAAAGTGCTCGGTACCGATGGCTTTGGCCGCTCGGACAGCCGCGCTAAGCTGCGCGAGTTCTTCGAAGTGAACCGTTATTATGTCACCGTGGCTGCGCTCAAATCGCTGGCTGACGAAGGCAAGATCGACGTGTCGGTGGTGGAGCAGGCGATCGCCAAGTACGGCATCGACGCGAACAAACCGAATCCGGTGACCCAGTAATCGTTGTGCGGACCCGATGATGCCAGGGCGGTGCGAAAGTGTCGCCCTGGCGTGTGTGCGGGTCCATCTGACAAATAAAATAACGGAGCAAGCTATGAGCATTGTGGAAGTCAAAGTCCCGGATATCGGCGATTTCAAGGAAGTCGAGATCATTGAACTGATGGTCAAGCCAGGCGATACGGTCAAGGTCGACCAATCCCTGATCACGGTCGAATCGGACAAGGCCAGCATGGAAATTCCATCGAGCCACGCCGGTGTCGTCAAGGAATTGAAAGTCAACGTGGGCGACAAGATCGCCGAAGGTTCGCTGGTCCTGCTGCTGGAAGTGGCGGACGACGCCTCGGCGCCAGCGCCAGCGCCTGCCGCTGCCGCCCCTGCACCGGCTGCTGAAGCTGCACCAGCCGCCGCTCCCGCGCCAGCGCCTGCCGCTTCCGGCGCGCCGGCCCTGGTGGAAGTGACCGTGCCCGATATCGGCGACTTCAAGGAAGTCGAAGTCATCGAACTGATGGTCAAGGTGGGCGACAGCATCAAGGTCGACCAGTCGCTGCTGACGGTCGAATCGGACAAGGCCAGCATGGAAATTCCATCGAGCCACGCCGGTATTGTCAAGGAATTGAAAGTCAAGGTCGGCGACAAGGTGGCCAAGGGTTCGCTGGTGCTGGTCGTGGAAACGACCGCTGGCGCCGCTCCTGCCGCTGCCGCCCCGGCCGCAGCGCCGGCGCAAGCTGCCGCCGCACCAGCCGCCGCCGTCGCTTCGGCACCGGTCGCCGCTGCTGCACCTGCTGCTGCCCCAGTCGCCGCACCTGCCGTCAACGGCAAGCTGGCGCATGCGTCGCCTTCGATCCGCAAGTTTGCGCGCGAACTGGGCGTAGACCTGGCCCGCGTGGGCGGTTCCGGTCCGAAGGGCCGCATCACCCAGGAAGACGTGCAGAATTTCGTCAAGGGCGTGATGTCGGGCGCCGTCGCTGCGCCGAACGCACCGGTCGCCAAGGCCGGTTCGGGCGTGGGTCTGGACCTGCTGCCTTGGCCGTCGCTGGACTTCAGCAAGTTCGGCACGACCGAATTGCTGCCGCTGTCGCGCATCAAGAAAATTTCGGGTCCGAACCTGCACCGCAACTGGGTCATGATCCCGCACGTCACGCAGTTCGACGAAGCGGACGTGACGGACCTGGAAGCATTCCGCGTCGACACCAACGCCGCCAATGCGAAGAACAAGGATGCGGCCAAGCTGACCATGCTGGCCTTCGTCATCAAGGCCTCCGTCGCCGCGCTGAAGAAATTCCCCGCGTTTAACGCTTCGCTGGATGCCAAGGGTGAAAACCTGATCCTCAAGCAGTACTACAACATCGGCTTCGCGGCCGACACGCCGAATGGCCTGGTGGTGCCCGTGATCAAGGGCGCGGACCAGAAGTCGGTCTCGCAAATCGCCCGCGAAATGACGGAACTGTCGCTGCAGGCGCGCGAAGGCAAGCTGAAACCGGCCGACATGCAGGGCGCCAGCTTCACGATTTCGTCCCTGGGCGGCATCGGCGGCACGCACTTCACGCCTATCGTCAATGCGCCGGAAGTGGCTATTCTGGGTCTGTCGAAAGCCTCGATCAAGCCGGTATGGGATGGCAAGGCCTTCCAGCCGCGCCTGATGATGGGCACCTCGCTGTCCTACGACCACCGCGTGGTCGATGGCGCGATGGGCGCGCGATTCTCCGTGTACCTCGGCGAAGTCCTGGCCGACATGCGCAAAATTCTGCTGTAAGGAGCGATTGATGAGCACAGTAGAGGTAAAAGTACCGAATATCGGCGACTTCAAGGAAGTCGAAGTCATCGAACTGATGGTCAAGGTCGGCGACACCATCAAGGTGGACCAGTCGCTGATCACGGTCGAATCGGACAAGGCCAGCATGGAGATTCCATCGACCCACGCGGGCGTCGTCAAGGAATTGAAAGTCAAGGTTGGCGACAAGATCGCCGAAGGCAGCGCGCTGCTGGTGGTGGAAGCATCTGAAGGCGCGGCGGCAGCTGCACCGGCAGCCGCTCCTGCGCCTGCAGCAGCTGCTCCGGCGGCTGCCCCGGCGGCAGCACCGGCAGCCGTTGCCGCCATCCCGGCCGGCAATTACAGCGGCCAGGTCGACATCGATGTCGACATGATGGTGCTGGGCGGCGGTCCTGGCGGCTATTCGGCGGCGTTCCGCGCGGCCGACCTGGGCATGTCGACGGTCATCGTCGAGCGCTACGCCACCCTGGGCGGCGTATGCCTGAATGTGGGCTGCATCCCGTCGAAGGCGCTGCTGCACGTCGCTTCCGTCATCGATGAAACGGCGCACATGTCGAACACGGGCGTGACGTTTGCCAAGCCGACCATTGATATCGATCAGGTACGCAAGTACAAGGAAGGCGTAATCTCGAACATGACGGGCGGTCTGGCCGGCATGGCCAAGGCGCGCAAGACGCAAGTCGTCACCGGCGTGGGCCAGTTCCTCTCCGCGAACCACATCGAGGTGACGGCTACCGACGGCTCGAAAAAAGTCGTGCAGTTCAAGCAAGCCATCATCGCTGCCGGTTCGTCCGTGGTGAAACTGCCCTTCGTGCCGGAAGACCCGCGCATCGTCGATTCGACGGGTGCGCTGGAATTGCGCCAGATCCCGAAACGCATGCTGGTCATCGGCGGCGGCATCATCGGCCTGGAAATGGCGACCGTCTATTCCACCTTCGGCGCGCGCATCGACGTGGTCGAAATGATGGATGGCCTGATGCAGGGCGCGGACCGCGACGCCGTCAAGGTGTGGCAGAAGTTCAACGAGAAGCGCTTCGACAACATCATGACCAAGACCAAGACGGTCGCGGTGGAAGCGTTGCCGGAAGGCATCAAGGTCACGTTTGAAGCGGCTGAAGCGGGCGCCACGGCGCCGGCGCCGCAGATCTACGACCTGGTGCTCGTCGCCGTGGGCCGCAGCCCGAACGGCAAGAAGCTGGCGGCCGACAAGGCTGGCGTGCAAGTGACGGACCGCGGTTTCATCAACGTCGACAGCCAGATGCGCACCAACGTGCCGAACATCTTCGCCATCGGCGACCTGGTGGGCCAGCCGATGCTGGCGCACAAGGCCGTGCATGAAGCCCACGTGGCCGCGGAAGCGGCTTCCGGCCAGAAGTCGCACTTCGACGTCAAGGTGATTCCATCGGTCGCCTATACGGATCCGGAAGTGGCATGGGCCGGCATCACGGAAGACGAAGCGAAAGCCAAGGGCATCAAGGTCGAGAAGGGCCACTTCCCGTGGGCAGCTTCCGGCCGTGCCGTGGCCAACGGCCGCGCCGAAGGCTTCACCAAGCTGTTGTTCGACGCGGAAACGCACCGCATCATCGGCGGCACCATCGTCGGCACGCATGCGGGCGACATGATCGGCGAGATCGCGCTGGCCATCGAAATGGGCTGCGACGGCACCGATATCGGCAAGACCATCCATCCGCACCCGACCCTGGGCGAATCGATCGGCATGGCCGCGGAAGTGTACGAAGGCGTGTGCACGGACTTGCCGCCGCCGCGCAAGCGCTGATGCTGTAGCCGTACCTTGTTACACTCAAAAACCCGCAAGCGATTGCGGGTTTTTTTATTGGAGCGGGCTACCACCCGCCCCCGACCCTGCGTGAATCGATCTGCAGGTTGAAAAAACCGCGGAAGTGTACGAAGGCGTGTGCACGGACTTGCCACCGCCGCGCAAGCGCTGATGTTGTAGCCGCACCTTGTCACACTAAAAAAACCCGCAAGCGATTGCGGATTTTTTTTATATCCCTTGATCCTGGCAGCGTAAACCGCAGATGGGGCGTGGCGGATACGCCCCATGTGAAAATTGGTGAGTATTGCCGTATGGAAAAAGTGGCAGAATGGAGGTCTGTCACCATGTTCTTCTTTTTGCTGCAATGGAAGCGTGTGATTTTCCAGGAATGTTGCCAGCGTGGGGTTCGGTCAAGTTCCGCTGTACCGATGAGAGCCTGCCCCGGTGGATGAATGCATCCCCTGCTGGCGCCCCTCGGAAGCGGGGACTGCGTTGATCGTCGTCGCGTGGCTCGCCCCGCGTGCTCCTCACGCCTTGTCCGCGCTCCTGATGAACTGCCAGCAGAAGACGCTCCCTACTGGGATAGGCCCCAAGAAAGTTTTGCAACAATGAAAAAATTTACCGCCCTCCATATTGCCGATGTCCGTTTGCGCCGGGCCGATGAGCAAGAGCAAGCCGTGATGCTGCATGCCTTGTACCAGGATGTGGCCGCTATTCTGGCGGCGGGCAAGAGGATCGATGCAATTTTCTTCACGGGCCAGCTGGTGGCGCCCGACGCCTGTGCCGGCACGACGCCCGTGTATGTCTACGAATACTTCCTGCGCCCCTTGCTGCAGGCGGCCAGCTTGCCCGGCGCGCGGTTCTACCTGGTGCCGGGCAGCCGCGCGCAGGGTGTCGCGGCGGCGGCGCTGGGCAATGCCGGCTTCAGCTTTTTCTCCGCCGATGAGCATGCCAGTGCCGAGCAGCGCGCGCACTACAAGAATATCCACGCCGTGTTCCATGGCCACCAGCATACGGGCGATGCCAGTTCGCTGATGAAGTCGCTGGGAATCTTGTTCAAAAGCAATCCCGGCAGTCTGTACGGTGCGCATGGCCAGATGGCGGCGTTTGCCGTACTCGAGTTCGGCACGGACGCGGCCGATGACGGCAAGGCAGGCACGCAGTGGACGGTGTCCCTGCGCGAGTTCGATGACGTGAGCAAGAACTTCGCCCTGTCGGTGCTGTACACGCCGAATGGGCAGGAAACGGGGCAGGTGGATGCCGAGTATGTGTTTGCCACCTTGCTGCCGCAACTGGCAGGCGAGCGCGCCTATCTCGATGGCTTGCTGGGCATGGCGGGCGCGCCGCGGCGCGTGGACGCCGGCGCGGCTGCCGATGCGCGCGAATTCCTGATGGAGCTGGCGTTCGTGATGTTCGAAGCGAAGACCGTCTTCCTCAGCGCGGCAGAGCTGGAGCGCTTTGCCGGCGACTATTGTGGCGTGAAGGGCTGGGACATGGCGGCCGTGGACTGGCTGGCGCCGTTGTATGCGCATGGCTTGTTGCTGCAGGCCGATGGCCAGGTGGCGTTTTCCTTCGATTACTTCCGCACGTATTTCCTGGCGCAGCGTTTTGAAACGTCGTTCGACCTGATGCGCTATGGCCCCGAGCGCTACGATGGAAGTGAGTCTTCACTTAGTCTCGATGGCGCATCGGCGGCCCAGCCTTTCCTGCGCGCGCTGGGCTTGAACGATGAACACGCCGACGCGGCGGCGATGGAAGACTGCAGCCGCCCCGGCTGACCTGGCGGGCCAGCCGTCCCGCGTCAGCCCGCCAGCGGCTGGCGCAGGGTGCCGCGCAGGAACAGGTCGAGACTGACCGCCACCTTGGCGCGCAATTGCGCCACGTCCGGTTGCGCCTGCGGCGGAAACAGCAGGCGCGACATCTGGTCGCCCAGCAGGCAATTGAGCAGGTGCAGCGCCAGCATGGACGGCGTCAGTTCGGCGCGGAACAGGGGCGCGATGTCGGGTCGGCTGAAAAACTTGACCAGCATCTCGCGCGTCTGTCCCGGCCCCACCTTGTAAAACGTTTCCGCCAGTTCCGGGTGCGTGGCCGCCTCGGCCACCACCATGCGATTCAGGCGGATCGCCGCCGGCATGGTGACGAGCTGCACGAACAGCAGGCCGAACTCGCCCAGGATGGTAGGCAGGGGCCGCATATCCGTTTCCAGCGCCGGCATGGTCGAGAAGTAGGCGGCGCGGCGCAGTTCCACCACGGCATTGAACAAGCCCGACTTGCCGCCAAACTTCACATAAATCGTGCGCACGGCCACATGGGCTTCGCGGGCGATCATTTCCAGGCTGACCTTTCCATACCCCTTTTCCAGAAACAGGCAGCCGGCCGTGTGCAGCAGGTTTTCCATGCGCGCTTCCATGTCGGCCGCGCGCGGGCGGCCGGCTGGCTTGCCGCAGCAGGAAAGCTCCTGGGCAGCTGCGTCGGATTCTTTATCGGTTGGCAAGGTATCGCTGAGGCCGGGATCGGGCATGGTCTGGGTCTCTTTATAAGTGGGAAGGTAAGTGATGGCTCACACTGTAGTGCAAATTAAAATGAAATGCAATCGTTTCATTTCTTGACTTTGGCTTTTCTTTGCCTAATAATGAACCTACATCATTTCATTTCCGGAGCGAGTATGTCCAACCAGCCAGGCCAAGCAGAGCACAAGGTGCTGAGCGCCGTCCCACCCGCGGCCCCGGCCGCACCTTCCGCGCCTGCCGCTTCCGCCAGCTCCGCAGCACCGAATAACCGCGTGAAAATCATCGCCGGCCTGATCGTCCTGGTCGCCCTGGGCGCCGGCGCGCGCATGTGGTACCGCAGCCACTACTTCGTGGAAACGGAAAACGCCTATGTGGCCGGCCACGTGCATCCCGTCTCGGCGCGTATTTCCGGCGTCGTCACCAAGGTCTTCATCGACGACAATCAAATCGTGAAAGAGGGCGACGTGATCGCCGAACTCGACCCGTTCGACCAGCGCGTGAAAACCGAGCAGATCGCCGCGCAGATCGCCAGCGCCGAACAGCAAGTGCTGCAGGCGGACGCGCAGATCGCCCAGGTGCAGGCGCAAGCCAGCGGCGCCCAGGCGCAAGTGGCGCAAGCCGACGCGCAATTGCTGCGCGCGAAACAGGATGCGGAGCGTTATGGCCAGCTGTACACGAGCCAGATGAAAGCCGTCTCGAAAGCGGAACTCGACGCGGCCAATGCGGCCCGCTCGAGCGCCGTGGCCGACCTGGCCGCCCGCCGCGACAGCGCTTCGGCCGCCAAGGCGCAGATCGGCGCCGCCCAGGCCGCGCGCGACGTGGCCAAGGCGCAAGTGGCCGTGCTGCGCGTGCAATTGAAGGACGCGGAACAGCAGCTGCAATACAACCGCATCCTGGCGCCCGTCGCCGGCCGCATCGGCAAGCGCAACGTGGAAACGGGCATGCGCGTGCAGCCTGGCCAGCAATTGACGGCCATCGTGCAAGACAACGTCTGGGTCACCGCCAACTTCAAGGAAACGCAGCTGGCCGACCTGCACCGCGGCCAGAGCGTGCACGTGACGATCGACGCCATGCCGGGCAAGAAACTGGTGGGTACCGTGGACAGCTTCGCCCCTGCCTCGGGCGCGCAGTTCGCCCTGCTGCCGGCCGATAACGCCACCGGCAACTTCACCAAGATCGTCCAGCGCGTGCCGGTGAAAATCGTCTTCCAGCCGGAAGACATCAAGGCCATGAATGGCCGCCTGGTGCCGGGCATGTCGGTGATCGCCGAAGTGGAAGTGAACCAGCCCGTGTCGGAAAAGGATGCGCGCCACGCCGCCGCTCCTGCCGCCCATACCGCCACCCGCTAAGCTTCCATGAGCAGCTCCTCCACCACGCTGGCGAAGCCGCCAGCGTTTCCCGTGATCGACGAGAAAGTCTCCGGGCGCACCTGGCTGGCGGTCGCCGCCGGCATGCTGGGCGCCTTCATGGCGGTGCTCGACATCCAGATCACGAACTCCTCGCTCAAGGATATCCTTGGCTCGCTGTCGGCCACCCAGGAAGAGGGCTCGTGGATTTCCACGGCCTACCTGGTGGCGGAAATTATCGTCATTCCCCTCACCGCGCTGCTGGCGCGCGTGTTCGGACTGCGTACCTACATGATCGGCACCACCGCCTTCTTCCTGCTGTTCTCCACCCTGTGCGGGGCGGCGTGGAACCTGGAAAGCATGATCGTCTTCCGCATGCTGCAAGGGTTTACGGGCGGCGCGCTGATACCGATGGCGTTCACCCTGGTGATGCTCAAGCTGCCGGCGTCGAAGCGCGCCGTCGGCATGGCCATCTTCGGCCTGACGGCCACCCTGGCGCCGGCCATGGGCCCGACCCTGGGCGGGTATCTCTCCGAACTGTATGGCTGGCCTTCGATCTTCTACATCAACTGGGTACCGGGCGTGCTGCTGATCGCCGGCATGATCTATGGCCTGGACAAGGAGCCGATGCAACTGAAGCTGTTCTGGAAAGCCGACTGGCTGGGCATCTTCTTCATGGCCCTGGGCCTCGGTTGCCTGACCATCTTCCTGGAAGAGGGCAATTCGAAGGACTGGTTCGACTCGGGTTTCATCATCGCCTTCGCCGCGCTGGCCCTGACGGGCATCCTGGGCTGGGTCGTCACCAGCGCCACGCGCGCCGAACCGTTCGTCAACCTGGCCCTGTACGGCCAGCGCAATTTTCTCGTCGCCACCGTGCTGTCGGCCGTGACGGGCATGGGCCTGTATGGCTCGGCCTTTTTGCTGCCCCTGTTCCTGGGCCAGATCGCCGGCTATTCGCCGATGCAGATCGGTGAAGTCATCATGTGGGTGGGCTTGCCGCAGCTGTTCATCATGCCGTTTGTCGCCAAGCTGTCGTCGAAGGTGGACAACCGCATCCTGTGCTCGTTCGGCCTGCTGCTGTTCGGCGGTTCGTGCATGATGAATGCCTACATGGACGCTTCCACCGGCTACGACCAGTTGCTGTGGTCGCAGGTGGTGCGCGCGCTGGGCCAGCCCTTCGTCATGCTGACCCTGTCGAACTTCGCCATGAAGGGCATCGCGCCGAAGGACATGGCGTCCGCTTCGAGCCTGTTCAACATGACGCGCAACCTGGGCGGCTCGATCGGCATCGCCCTGCTGGCCACCGCCCTGAGCACCCGCGAGCACTTTCACTCGCAGCGCCTGGGTGAAGCGATCAACGCGTATTCCAGTGCCACGCAGCTGCGCATCGACCAGTTGACGTCCTCGTTCATGGCCAAGGGCTATGACGCCGTCACGGCCGGCAACCAGGCCTTGCAGGCGATCGACGGCATCGTGCGCCGCGAAGCGTATGTGATGGCTTACAACGACGGCTTCTTCCTCGTCGGCGCCATCCTGCTGGCCTGTATCGTGCCCCTGTGGCTGGCCGACAAACTCAAAGCCCCCGGTGGCGGTGGCGGCGGTCATTGACCGCGCACAGGCCGCACGTGCAGCACCTCAAGAACAAGAAGGTACACATCATGAACACAGTTATGACCAAAATCGCCGCAGCCGCCTCGCTGGCCGTGCTGCTTGCCGCCTGCGGCACCGTGGGCCAGGATTTCAAGGCGCCCGCCAATCTGGCCGGCATCGACACGGCCACGTTCCGCCACGGCGCGGGTAGCGCGGACGCCGCGCAATTGCCGGCCGAATGGTGGAGCGTGTTCGGCGACGACACCCTGAACCGGCTGGAACAAGCCGCGTTGCGCGACAACCCGAGCGTGAAAGCGGCCGGCGAACGCCTGCTGCAGGCGCTGGCGCAAAGCGGCACGGCGCGCGCCAACCAGGGCCCGAGCGTGAACGTCAGCACAGGCATCTCGAACTCGCGCACCTCGGCCAACACCTCGCAGGGCCTGGCCCTGGGCAACCGCTCCATCAGCGGCAACAATTTTTCCGTCGGCGGCACGCTGTCGTATGAAGTCGACTTGCTGGGCCGCGTCAAACGCATGGTCGAAGCGGCGGACTCGCAGGCGCTGGCGGCGCAGGCGGACCGCGACGGCGTGCTGCTGATGCTGTCGGCGCAAGTGGCCAGCAATTACTGGCAGCTGCGGGGGCTGGACGCGGAAATGGCGATTTTGAACGGTGCGCTCGACACGCGCCGCGAATCGGCCCAGCTGGTCGAGGCGCGCTTCAACGCGGGCTTGACGAATGAGCTGGACCTGGCGCGCGCGAAAGTGGAACTGTCGAACGCGCAAGCGGACCTGCATGAAGTCAAGCGCCAGCGCAACCAGCTGGAAAACAGCCTGGCCACCCTGACGGGCAAGCCGCCGTCGGCGCTGCAGCTGCCGGTGGCCGCCGAACCCTCGTCCTTGCCGCTGCCGCCAGGTATTCCTGTCGGCTTGCCTGCCAGCCTGCTGGCGCACCGTCCGGACCTGGTCTCCAGCGTGGCGGGCCTGCGCGCGGCGAATGCACAGGTGGGCGTGGCCGAAGGCGCGTTTTACCCGTCGCTGCAATTGACGGGCAATTTCGGTTATGCGTCCGAAAAGCTGCGCGACCTGGCGCAGGGCGGTTCGCGCCAGTTCAGTTTTGGTCCGCTGGCCCTGTCCCTGCCGATCTTCGACGGTGGCCGCAACCAGGCCAACCTGGATTTGTCCAAGGCGCGCTATGCGGAAGCCGTGGCGAATCATGAAACCAAGCTCCTGACGGCCTTGCGCGAAGTGGAAGACGCCTTGTCCGACGTGGAGCAGCGCCAGTTGCAGGGCGACGCCCAGGCCCTGTCGCAGGCAGCGGCCGCGCGCGCCTACCTGGTGGCGCGCACGCGCTATGAACGCGGCATCTCGACCTACCTGGACGTGACCGATGCGCAGCGCAGCTCGCTGGCTGCGGACCGCGCCGCCGCGCAGATCAAGACCCAGCGCCTGCTGGCGACGGTCGCCGTGGCCCGCTCTTTAGGTGCCGGGTGGCAGCCGGACGGCGAGCTGGCCAAGCTGGCGTCGGCGCCCGCCGCAAAGGCCAACTAAGCTTCCCGGTTACGTGAGCGTGGCCGGCGGCGGTGTCGCCGCCGGCCCGTAGCGTTCCAGCAGAAAATCGATGAAAGTCGTCAGCTTCGGCGTGGGCTGGCGGTCGCGCGCATACACGAGGTGCATGGGGCGCGGCGCCGGCACGTAGTCGGCCAGCAGCGGCACCAGCTTGCCGGCGGCGATATCGCCGGCCATCAGGATTTCCGCCTGCATGACGATGCCGAAGCCGTGCAGGGCGGCCACGCGCAGCGCCTGCCCATTGTTCGAGCGGAAGCGGCTCTCGCGCACGGGGCTGCCGTCGTCGTCGCCGCTCCTGGCCAGGCGCCAGCGCACATGGCGCGTCCACTGCATGAAATCCAGGCATTCGTGGCGCGCCAGATCGGCCGGCGTATGCGGCGTGCCGTGTCTGGCCAGGTAGGCGGGCGCGGCGCAGATCACCATCGCATACGGCCGCAGCGCGCGCGCCACCATGGCGGAATCTTCCAGCTTGCCGATGCGGATGGCGGCGTCGAATCCTTCTTCCACCAGGTCCACCGTCCTGTCGTTCAGGTTCAATTCCAGGCTCACTTCCGGATACGCATCGAGGTAGTCGGCCAGCAGCGGCGCGATGCACTCGCTGCCGAACGACACGGGCGCCGTGATCTTCAGCTTGCCGCGCGGCGCCGTGCGCATGGCTTCCGCACCCCGTTCGGCCGCATGGATGCTGGCCAAAATCTGGCGGCACTGCTCCACATATTGCTGGCCGATTTCCGTCAGGCTTTGCCGCCGCGTCGTGCGCGCCAGCAGCCGCGCGCCCAGCCGCTCTTCCAGGTATTTGATGTGCTTGCCCACCATCACGGGCGAGATCTGGAACGCCTCGGCGGCGGCCGTGAAACTGCCCGCATCGACGACGGCGACAAAAATTTCCATGCTGCGCAATTTATCCATGGCGCCTTGATTGCAAACTGTAGATTAGTAATCTTGTAAATTCTAGCGTATTTATTCCTTTTTGTAAGCGGCGCATACTGGCTCCATCGTTCAACCAGACAAGGAAGCATCATGAAAATCGTTATCATCGGCGCCAGCGGCACCATCGGCACGGCCGTCGCCGCCCAACTGGCGCAACGCCATGAAATCATCGAAGTGGGCAGCCGCAGCGGCACGCATCAGGCGGACATGGGCGACATCGCGCAAGTGCGCGCCCTGTTCAAGCGCATCGGCAAGGTCGATGCTGTCGTCGTCACGGCCGGCAAGCTGCATTTCGGCCCGCTGGCCGAATTTACGCCCGAGCAATTCCAGCTGGGCCTGGACAGCAAGCTGATGGGCCAGGTCAACGTGGCGCTGGTGGCGCAGGAATACCTGAACGATGGCGGCTCGATCACGCTCACGAGCGGTATCGTGGCCGACCAGCCGATCCGCTTCGGCACGGCCGCCACCATGACCAACGCGGCCGTGGAAGGTTTCGTACGGGGCGCCGCCATCGAGTTGCAGCGCGGCGTGCGTATCAATGTCGTCAGCCCCACGGTGCTGGAAGAGTCGCTGGAGTCGTATGGCCCCTTCTTCTACGGCTTCGAGCCGGTCGCCGCCAGCCGCGTGGCCCTGGCTTACAGCCGCAGCGTGGAAGGCGCGCAGACGGGACAGGTATACAAGGTCTGGTAAGCCGCTTGCCATGCCATGGGGCAGGTGGGACAATCGCAGGCTGAACAAGGAAGCGGCCGCGCCGTGATGGTGCGGGGCGCTTGCTTGCTGTGAACCATACACCGAGGCCCCATGAAAAACATCCTGATTCCCCTGCTGATGGCCGCCGCCGCCGGCAGCGCCTGCGCCGCGACGCCAGCCGCCGCACCAGCCACCCCGGCCACCGCGCAACAACTGACCAGCATGAGTGCCCGCTATGCGCCCGTCGCCCTGACGGCCGATGTCACGCACCTGTCCGCAGGCGACCGCCAGGCCATCGCCAAGCTGGTCGAGGCGGCCAAGCTGGTCGACGTGCTGCAGCTGCGCCAGCGCTGGTCCGGCAATGAAGCGCTGTGGGCGGCCTTGAAGAAGGACAAGTCGGCCCTGGGCCAGGCCCGTCTGAACTATTTCTGGATCAACAAGGGGCCCTGGTCGGTGCTCGACGCCCACGCCTCGTTCATGCCGGCCAGCTATGCCGGCATCACGATTCCCGCGCACAAGCCGGAAGCGGGCAACTTCTATCCGCAGGGCGCCACCAAGGCCAGCCTGGAAACGTGGATGAATGGCTTGACGGCGGACGACAAGCAGCAGGCGCAATGGTTTTTCACGACCATCCGCGCGGGCAAGGACGGCAAATACCACACAGTAAAATATTCGGATGAATACAAGGTGGAACTGAAGCAATTGGCCAAATTGCTCGACGAAGCGGCGGCCGCCACGGACAATGCATCGCTGAAGAAATTTTTGACCCTGCGCGCCAAGGCTTTCCTCGACAACGACTATCTGCCGTCCGACTTCGCCTGGATGGACCTCGATTCGCCCGTCGACATCACCATCGGCCCGTACGAAACGTATAACGACGAGCTGTTCGGCTACAAGGCCGCCTTCGAAGCCTACGTGAACATCCGCGACCAGGCGGAAACGCAAAAGCTGAACTTCTTCGCCAAGCACATGCAGGAGCTGGAAGACAATCTGCCGCTCGACGCCCAGTACCGCAACCCGAAAGTGGGCGCGCTGGCGCCCATGGTGGTGGTCAACCAGGTGTATGGCGCGGGCGACGGCAACATGGCCGTGCAGACGGCCGCCTACAACCTGCCGAACGACGAGCGCATCATCAGCGCGCGCGGCTCCAAGCGCGTCATGCTGAAAAACGTGCAGGAAGCCAAGTTCAAGGCCACCCTGACGCCGATCTCGAAACTGGTGCTGACGCCCGAAGCGCAGCAGGACGTGGATTTCAACTCCTTCTTCACGCACATCCTCGCGCATGAAATCATGCACGGCCTGGGCCCGCACGCGACCGTGGTCGACGGCAAGCCATCGACGCCGCGCCAGGACTTGAAGGAAGCGTATTCCACCATCGAAGAAGCCAAGGCCGACATCACGGGCCTGTTCGCGCTGCGCTACATGATGGACAAGGGGCAGCTGAACGATACCCTGGGCCAGGGCGACGTGGCCGAGCGCAAGCTGTACAACACTTTCCTCGCCTCCGGTTTCCGCACCCTGCATTTCGGCTTGACGGATTCGCACGCGCGCGGCATGGCCATCCAGATGAATTACATCCTCGACAAGGGCGGCTTTGTGTCGCTGGGCGATGGCAAGTTCGGCGTCGATTTCAGCAAGATCAAGCAGGCCGTGATCGACCTGGACCGCGAATTTCTGACCATCGAGGCGACGGGCGACTATGCGCGCGCGCAAGCGATGATGAGCAAATACGTGGTCATCCGCCCGGAAGTGCAAGTGGCGCTCGACAAGATGAAGGCCGTGCCCAACGATATCCGCCCGGAATTCGTCACGGCGCGCGCACTGGACAAGGCGGCGAAGAAATAAGCCCGAGCTTGATTATTGTCAGTGTGAAAAGCCGGCGCCTTTGCGCCGGTTTTTTTTCGTCTTTATTTATGAAAAGTTGCCAGTTTTTCCTTGTGGAAATATCCGTGCCGCTTACCCTGCAATGGTTGCTGCCCCATTTGTCCTGTCGACCCCATGCCCAATCCGCTCTTGCTGATGAGCTTGCTCATCGCCCTATCTCCTTTGCCCGCCGTGGCTGCCGCCAGTCTCACGGATCTGGAAACCCGCTGGCTGCAGGCGGGCCAGCCCGTGATCGCGTTTGCGCGGGCGCAAGGTTTGCCCATCGATATCATCGTGCAGCCGCAGGAGGCGCCCGGCGCCGTGCCGCTGGCGCTGGGCTACGAAGCCGGGCGCTGCAAGCTGGTGCTGTCCTTGCGCGGCAATGCCATGGCTGATACCGTCCTGCAGGGCGTGCCGCCCGCGCGCCATGGCGCGATGATCGAAGCGATGACGGCGCATGAGATCGGCCATTGCCAGCGCTACGCGCAGGGCGACTGGCATGCCTTGCCGCGCGGCTTTGTCGAACCACGCAGCATGCAGCGCGGCAAGCTCACACCGCTGGCGCAGGAGCTGCGCGAGACGCGCCGCGAAGAGGGCTATGCGGATCTGGTGGCCCTGGCCTGGATGCATGCACGCCACCCCGGGCAGTACCAGGAGGTGCTGGCCTGGATGCGCGGCGTGCGCGCGGCTGGCGAGGCCGCGGATGGTTCGCACGCCACGCAGGCATGGCTGGCGCTGGCCGATGGCGCGGGAGTTTTTGATGAGTCTGTTTCACCATTTGAACAGGCGCAAGTATTGTGGCGGAAGGGCTTGAGCGGCGACAAATAAACATGATTTTTCCCGCGGATGGCCTGTCAGCGTGTGCTGTCGCACGGAGCTTTGCGTCCGGCAGGGGTCTAATCTGGGCATCAATTAACCAGAGAGGAACCATCATGAACAAAATGATCGCACTCATGCTGGCCGCCAGTGCCAGCGCCCTGCTTGCCGCCACGCCCGCGTATGCGCAGGATGCCTCATACAAGAGTTTGACGGACAAGGCTTCAAATGATTACAAGCAGGCCAAGGCCGCCTGCGACAGCCATAGCGGCAACGCGAAAAAAGTCTGCGTGGAAGAAGCCAGGGTGGCGCGCGCCAAGGCCGATTCGGATGCCGTGGCCCAGTACCGCAACACGCCGCGCGAGCTGGGCAAGGCCCGCAAGGACGTCGCCAATGCCGAGTATGACCTGGCCAGGGCCAAGTGCGGCGACCGCACTGGCGCGGATAAAACCACGTGCATGAACGATGCCAAGGCGGCGAAAACGGCGGCCCTGGCCGATGCGAAAACGGGCGCCAGGGCCGGTACCAATGTGGCGCAAAATCCGCCCGCCACGACGAAGGAAAATTGCGACGCCATGGATGCGACGGCCAAGGCCGCCTGCGTGACGCGCAACGCGGCCGGCAGCACGAAGACGGCCGTGGCCGACTCCGTCATCACCACCAAGATCAAGGCCGACCTCGTCAAGGACAATGACTTGAAAGCGCTCGATGTGCACGTGGAAACGGTGAACGGCGTCGTCATGCTCAGCGGCTTCGTGCCTTCCCAGGCGCAAGTGAAAAAAGCGGCCGACCTGGCCCGTGGCGTGGAAGGCGTGACGGATGTGAAGAATGGCTTGAAAGTGAAGTAAGCGCATTTTGCACAGGCGTTAAAGCCAGGACTGGAGCCGCACGCAACAGTGCAGCTCCAGCTTTTTTTGATTGTATAAATTACGATCATAATATAACATGGGAAAAAACCCGCCAGCAGGCGGCGCTGGGCTAACTCTTTTCTCATGGGGACTGCATGCTTTCCTATCCTTTTTCGCAATGGCTGGAGCGGCGCGGCGTGCACTTTGCCTGGGTCATCGTCGCCATCACTTTTCTCACGGCATTAACCTCGTCGGCCGCGCTGGGCTTGCCGGGCGCGCTGATGCAACCCTTGAGCCGAGAATTCGGCTGGGATGCGGAGCAGATTTCCTCGGCCCTGGCCGTGCGCTTCGTGCTGTTCGGTTTGATGGGCCCGTTTGCCGCCATCCTGATGGAGCGCTTCGGCTTGCGCAATATCATTTGCGTGGCCCTGGGCCTGATCGCCGCCGGCATGCTGCTGGCCACGCGCATGACGCAGTTCTGGCACCTGGTGGCCCTGTGGGGCATCTTGCTGGGGTTGGGTTCGGGCATGACGGCGCTGGTCTTGAGCGCCGTGGTGGCGAACCGCTGGTTCGAGACGCACCGGGGCCTGGTGGTGGGCGTGCTGACGGCCAGCTCGGCCACGGGCCAGCTGCTGTTCCTGCCCGTGGGCGCCTGGCTGATCGAGCACTACGGCTGGCGCACGGCCGTCATGCCCGTGTTTGCCGCCTGCGCCATCGTCGCCGTGCTGGCCTTCCTGTGCATGCGCAACCGTCCGCAGGATGTGGCCTTGCGTCCATATGGCGCCGATCCGGCCACGCCGCTGGCGCCACCGCCAGCAGCGAAGATGACGTTTGCCACGCCCTTTTTGATCTTGCGCAGTGTTGCCGCGAATCGCACCTTCTGGATCCTGTTCGGCACCTTCTTCATCTGTGGCCTCAGCACCAACGGCTTGATCCAGACGCATTTCATTTCCCTGTGCGGCGACTCGGGCCTGTCCGCCGTGCCGGCCGCGTCCGTGCTGGCCATGATGGGCGCCTTCGACCTGTTCGGCACCATCCTGTCCGGCTGGCTGTCGGACCGCTACGACAACCGGAAATTGCTGTTCTGGTACTACGGCTTGCGGGGCTTGTCGCTGTTCTGGCTGCCGTATTCGGAATTCACCTTGTACGGCCTGTCGCTGTTTGCCATGTTCTACGGCCTGGACTGGATCGCCACCGTGCCGCCCACCGTCAAATTGGTGGGGGCCACGTTTGGCCGGGAGCGGGCGGGCATGGTGTTCGGCTGGATCTTCGCCGGCCACCAGCTTGGGGCCGCCGTGGCCGCGTATGGGGCGGGCCGTATCCGCACCCTGATGCTGACCTACAACCCGGCCCTGTTCGCGGCCGGCGCCGCCTGCCTCGTCGCCGCGCTGATGGTGCTGGCGATCCAGCGGCAGAAGGCGGCCGTGGCCTCCGCCCAGCTCGCATGAAAAAAACCAGGCCCGCGCGTGCGGAGCCTGGCTTTTTCATTTTTCAAGAACGTTTCAGGACTTATTTGAGGTACTTGGCCAGCCAGCCTTCCAGTTCGCTGTAGAAGAAACGGCTGTTCTCGCCCTTCAAAATCCAGTGGTTTTCGTCCGGGAACACGAGCAGTTTCGCCGGCACGTTCAGGCGTTGTTGCACGGCAAAGTTCATCAAGGCATTGTTGGCCGGCACGCGATAGTCGAGCTCGCCCACGGTGATCAGGATCGGCGTGGTAAAGCCCGTGCCTTTTTCGTGGTTGCCCGCTTGCATGACGGGGCTTTGGTCGCGCCACACGGGCAGGTTCGACCAGACGGGGCCGCCTGCATTCGTTTCACGGCCGAAACCTCCGTCGCTGGTGCCCCACTGCATGATCAGGTCCATTTCGCCCGCGTGCGAGACGATGGCCTTGTAGCGCGTGGTGGTCGCCTGCAGCCAGTTGGCCAGGTGGCCGCCATAGCTGGCGCCGCCGGCGGCCAGTTTCGTGCCGTCGATGAATGGATATTTCTTGATGGCTTCATCGACGCCTTGGTTGACTTCGTCGCCCGGGCCCTTCAATGGGTCGAATTGAATCGAGCGCGAGAATTCCTCGCCATAGCCGGTGGAACCCTTGTAGTCCGTCAGCAGCACGACATAGCCGGGCTTGGCCAATAAATGATAGTTCCAGCGCAGCACGAACTGGTCGCGCCACATGCTGGCCGCGCCGCCGTGGATGACGGTAAACAGCGGATATTTCTTGTTCGGGTCGAAATTGGCCGGCTTGACGAGCATATTGTGGATCTGGCGGCCGTCGGCCGTCGTGAACCAGAAGTGCTCGGGCGCCTGCCAGTCGATCTTATCTGCCTTGTCCGTGTTGAAAGCCGTCAGGCGCTTTGGCTGCTTGCCGTTGAAGGCATAGATTTCCGGCGGGTTGATGGCGGACTCCCACACGCCGACCAAGGCCTTGCCGCCGCTGCTCAGCGAGTTGATGGTGCCCGTAGGCAAGGATGGCTCTTCGCGCACGTCGCCGCCCCTGGCGTCGATCGAGTACAGCTTTTCCAGGCCCGCATGTTCATAGCTGAAGAGGACGCGCTTGCCGCCTTCGGGCAGCACGAAGCGGGAGATCGAACGGTCCAGCTTGGCCGTCAGGATGGTCGGTGCAGGGTTGCTCATCGGCCAGGCGAAGCTGGCCAGGCGCTTCACGTCATACACTTTACCGGGCGTTTGCGCGTCGCTGAGGGCGAACAGGGTCTTGCCGTCGGCGGCAAATTTCAGGGAACCGTAGCTATGTTTGTCCTGCGTCAAGCGCTGCGCTTCGCCGCCCGCCACGGGCAGCAGATACAGTTGCGAGTAGACGGCTTCGCGCTGGGCCGCATCGCGGTTGGTGGCGGCGTTGAAGACGACGGCTTTGCCGTCCGGCGTCCAGACGGCGTCCAGCGATTGTCCCTCGTCGCCCTGGCCGCCGCCAAAGCCCGGCAGAGTGACCAGTTGCGTGCCCGACAGGATGTCGCGCGGCGTGTTTTCACCTTTCGTATCAGGCTGCGCATCGACGATGAACAACCGCACCTGCTTGTCGGTCAGCCATTTGTCGAAATAGCGGGGCGCCGTCGTTTCATACGAACGGGCGCTGTATTTGCGCTCCTTGCGCTCTTTCGCGCTTTGCTTGACGTCGGCTTCCGTCTTGTTGCCTGGATAGATGTCGCTGATGAACAGCAATTGCTTGCCGTCCGGACTCCATTTCGGCATGCGCGCGCCCAGGGTGAGCGAGGTCAGGCGTTGCGCTTCGCCGCCGGCGGCCACGTCGAGGCGGTAAATCTGGCCCGCTTCATCGCCGTCGCGCTTGGCAACGAAGACCAGCTGGCGGCTGTCCGGCGACCAGGCCACGGCGCTTTCGCCCCCCTTGGAAGAGGTCAGGCGGCGCGCGGGGCTGTCGTCAAGCAAGGACTTGATCCACAGGTCGGACGATTGGTCTTGGCTAGAGTAGGCGCTGTCGACCACGGAAAACACGGCCCATCGCCCATCGGGGCTGGCGACGGGCGCGCCCACCCGTTTCATCAGCCACACGTCTTCATGCGTGATGGCGTGCCTGGCCTGCGTGGCGGCAACTGGGGTGGTGGCCTTGGTATCGGCGGCGTGGACGGTCGTTGCCAGCGAGGCGCAGGTCGCTGCGATCAGCAGCGAGCCGAGGGAACGGCGAAGACGGGGTGAGGTCATGGGCGTGGTCCGGAGTAGTGAAAAAAGTACAGCGGGCAACATTATTGCCCATCGTTTCCTGCACTGCCAAGGCTGTGTACCGTTACTTACCAGGCCGGCGCACGCATGGCGGACGGGTGGGGCGTATCCGATCAGTTAAACTTGCCGCTTTACTCACGCTGGCGACGATTCAACATGAAAATTAGTCTACCTTTATTGAAAACGCTATTGCTGGGCGCAAACTGCCTGCTGGTCGCCCCGGTTTTTGCCGCTGCCGCCGCACCGTACCCGAATACCAGCGCCATGGGCGTGGGTCACGCGGAAAGCACGGCCTGGTATGCGGCTTGCCTGAAGGTCAAGGATGCGGCGCCGCCGCCCGCCGACTTGCCGGCGCCGTCCGCCGTGGCGTCGCTGCAGCAATGCCAGGCAACGGACCTGTATTACGATACCAAGAGTATGTCCTCGCCCAAGCCGGCCGACTGGCGTCCCGCGCGCCATTGCGCCATGGCCACGCAGAACAGCGCCGTGCTGATGATGCTGTACCAGAATGGGCAGGGCGTGCAGAAAGACCCGTTGCTGGCGCTGAAGTATGCGTGCAGCATCGATGCGGCGCCGGCCGAGATGCGGGGGCGCATCGAGCACTTGCAGCAGATCAATGCCAGCGGACGCGGCATGATCGACCTGTGCGACGACATCACGAGCGGCTACATGATGGGCGTGTGCAGCGCCATCGATGCGCGGCAAAAGCAGCGCGTGCGCGCGCAGGCGACAGATAAGGTCAGTGCGGCCATGCCGGCCGTGGCGCAAGCGTCGCTGCAAAAGCTGCAGGCGGCGGCAAGCAAGTTTGCCGATGCGCGCGCGGCGAATGAAACGGACTTGAGCGGCACGGCGCGCGCCGCCCTGAGCATCGCCGCCCGCACGGCCGAGCTCGACCAGCTGGCGCACGATCTGCGCGAGTATGAAGCGGGCAAGTTGCCAGAAAGCATGTCCAAGGAACAGGCGGCGGCGCTCGACAAGGAACTCAACGCCATCTACGGCAAGCTCATGAAAAAGCCGGCGGAAACCCATGCGGGCGCCGTGGGCAAGGATGGCATCCGCGCCACCCAGCGCCTGTGGCTGGCGTACCGCGACGCCTGGATGAATTTTGGCGCCGTGCGCTATCCATCCGTGACGAGCGAGACCTGGGCCGGCCGGCTGACGTCGCGGCGCAATGTGCAACTGCAAGATTTGCTGGGGAATTGAGCCATGCGGGAAGCGTACTACCACGAAGACGATTTTTGCATGATCGAACTGTTGCCGCTGGATAATTTACAGCATTGTCTGACGCAGATGGGCGAGCAGCAGGCGTTCGCCGACGCGCACCGCAGCGGCGCCGGCTGGACGGACATGTACGTGCCCGAGGCGCCGCCGTCGCCGCTGCGCGCGCTGGGCCTCACGGCGGACCAGCTGCGCCTGGCGCTGGCCGATGCCTTGCCGCCCTACGACGCCGTCTACACGGGCTACAGCAGTTACCGGGTGGAATGCAAGAATGTGCGGGCCTTTGGCAGCGACAAGACGGAGACTTTGTTCGCAGGCCTGGACGACAAGGGCATCGTGTGCGACCTGTGGTGCAGCGATGGCATGCCCGGGCTGTTGCTGCTGCCCTTGAAGGAACGGTTGCTGCTGGCCGACTGGGGCGCGGGGTTTGCGTGCCCGCTGGCCGATGGGGAACTGTTCGCCCGTTATCTGCAGGAATACGAACTCGACTGATTTATTCGCAGGCGATGGCGTTCGGTTGCGCCACTTTGACGACCGACGCCAGGCGCGCCATGTCGTTGCCGTCGCCTTGCTCCACATATGGTTGATACGTATCAATGACGATGCGCGCACGCGCCTGCCAACCGCAATTGTCGGCCTGGCGCGCGGGTACGCGCAGCAGGCGCCGCGCCTCGCCATCGTTGCTGAAACAAAACCACGCATCGTGCGTGGCGGCAGGCCGGGGCAAACGGCCCCACTGCGCCTTGTCGGGCGCGAAGCAGACGCGGTTGCCGATGATCTCCAGGCTCATCTCGTCCGTGCGCGCGCTGTACTGGCCGTCGAGCACGATGGGCGTTTGCGCCTGCGCGGACAGGCAGGTACAGGCCAGGAGGAGGGCGACGGCAAGTTTCATGTGTTGCTTTCAGGGCTGGCAAGACGAAGGGCCAGTATAACCGGAGGCTGGAAACGAAAAAAGCCAATCCCGGAGGATTGGCTTTTTAGTACTGCGCATTCGTGGTAGGCCGTGCGGGATTCGAACCTGCGACCAACGGATTAAAAGTCCGCTGCTCTACCAGCTGAGCTAACGACCCGAAAGAGGCCGCATTATATATCAGTTGAAAAAGAATGCAAAGCATTCCTGCGAGAAAGTACTGAGGCTCACGGCAGGGCCGCCGTGAGCTTCAGCACTTCGTCGAGACTGGTCGTGCCATCGATGATCTTGCGCGCGCCGGCGATGCGCAGCGGCGTCATGCCGTCCAGCAGGCTCTGGCGGCGCAGCGCGTGCAGGTCGGCCCCCGCCTTGACCAGCTGGCCGAACGTTTCCGTCACGCCCAGCAGTTCATAGATGCCGGCCCGCCCCAGGTAGCCGCTGTGCCGGCACAGGGCGCAGCCGACGGGGCGGTACGCTGCGGCCGGCCGTTCCAGCTGGCCGCCCGTCAGGCGCTGCCAGGCAGCGGCGCCGGGGGCGGCGTCCAGCTGCTTGCAGGCCGCGCACAGGCAGCGCAACAGGCGCTGCGCCAGCACGCCGGCCAGGCACGCTTCCAGCAGATAGGCGGGCAAGCCCAGTTCCAGCAGGCGCATGACGGCCGAGGGCGCGTCATTGGTGTGCAGGGTCGACAGCACCAGGTGCCCCGTCAGCGCCGCCTGGATGGCCATCTCGGCCGTGGCCAGGTCGCGGATCTCGCCCACCATGATGATGTCGGGATCTTGCCGCATCAGCGCCCGCACGCCATCGGCAAACGACAGTTCGATGCCGGCCTGGGTTTGCACCTGCATCTGGTTGAAGGCCGGTTCGACCATTTCGATGGGGTCTTCCACCGTGCACACATTGACTTCGCTGCCGGCCAGCGCCTTCAGGGTGCTGTACAGGGTGCAGGTCTTGCCCGAGCCGGTCGGGCCCGTCACCAGCACGATGCCGTGCGTGCGCGCCGTCAGCTGGCGCCAGCGTTCGGCGTCCGCGGGTGGGAAGCCCAGCTCGGCCAGGCTCTTGACGGCCACTTCCGGGTCGAAGATGCGCATGACGAGCTTTTCGCCGAAGGCCGTGGGCAAGGTCGACAAACGCAGCTCGATTTCCTGGCCCTGCGCATTGCGCGTCTTGATGCGGCCATCCTGGGGGCGGCGCTTTTCCACCACGTCCATGCGCCCGAGCAACTTGATGCGCGCCGTCATGGCCAGCAAGACCACGGGCGGCAGCTGGTAGGCCTGGTGCAGGCGGCCGTCGATGCGCAGGCGCACGAGGCCCGCGTCGCGCTTCGGTTCCAGATGGATGTCGGAGGCGCGCTGGGCAAACGCGTATTGCCACAGCCAGTCGACGATGCGCACCACGTGCTGGTCGTTGGCGTCCAGGTTACCCTTGTTGCGCCCCAGTTCCACCAGTTGTTCGACATTCTGGCGCAGCGCCAGGTCTTGCGTGGAGGCTTGCCGGGCCACCTTGACGGAACTGGCCAGGCTGAAAAATTGCGCGATGGCATCGGCGATGTGCAGCGGATTGGCGATGACCAGGCTCAGCTTGCGCGGCGCCAGCTTGCCCAGCTGTGCCTGCCAAGCGAGCGCGTACGGCTGGGCCGTGGCGATGACGATGCGCTCCGGCGTGCTTTCCACGGGCAGGATGTTGAAGCGGGCCGCATAGCCGGCCGTCATGACGTCGGCCACCTGGCTGAAATCGATGTGCAGGGGATCGATGCGCACATACGGCAGGCTTGCGCGTTGCGCCAGCCAGGCGCACAGGGTGTCGAGCGTCAGCGCGCCGTGGGCGATGCTGCACAGCGGATGCAGGGCCGGCGCCGGCAGCAGGGCGGCCTGGGCGCCGATGGCGGCCGCTTGCGCCGCGTCGAGCAAGCCGTCTTCCTGCAGCCAGGCCAGCAGTTGCGACAGTTGCAGCGGCGTATCGGGAGAAGGAGGGGATGCGGGCATGGCCGGCGCCTTTCCGGGCTGCCGGCCTTGCCTGGACTTGCCGGCGGTTACAGGGTGCTGACGATGCCCTTGACCCAGGACTTGGCGGGCAGCTTGGTCTCGGCGACGATCTGCTTGGCGCGCTCGAGCAGGGCGGCTTGCGCTTCGGCATCGAGTGCCACTTTCGTCTTGAAAGCGATGGCCACCACGTTCCCATCATGGACTTCCGGCAGGCAGATCACCTGTTCGAACGCAAACTTCATCGCCTTGATGTTCTTTGCATAGCTGGGGTGGTCGCCAAACAGGTTGACCGTCATGATGCCGTGCGGCGCCAGGCAGGCGCAGCAGGCGGAATAGAACTCGGCGCTGTCGAGCACGGGACCGCGCGCCGTGGCGTCGTACAAGTCCACTTGCAGGGCGTCCAGGCTGCCATGGTTGGCCTCATCGTTGACGTAGTCGAGCGCATCCATCTCGCGCACGTGCAGGCGCTCGTCGTTGGGCGGCAGCTTGAACATCGAGGCGCAGATGGTGATGACGGACGGGTTCAGTTCGATGGCCTCGACCTGTGCCTGCGGGAACTGGCGGTAGCAGAACTTGGTCAGCGCGGCCGTGCCCAGGCCCAGCTGGGCGAGGCGCTGCGGCTGTTCGATCCACAGCATCCACGCCATCATCTGCTGCGCGTATTCGAGTTCCGGCCAGTCCGGCTTGCGGATGCGCATGGCGCCCTGCACCCATTCCGTGCCGAAATGCAGATAGCGCACGCCATCCATTTCCGACAGGGTGACAGGGGCGTAGCGTGGCTTGCGCGCAGGGCGCGAGGATTCGACTTGTTCGATGGATTTTCGTTTGATAAGCATAAGGCGGCCTGAAAGTGTGCCGCATTATAGCCCGTGCCGGGGCGCCATAAAAAATGCCAGCCCCATGAGAAAGACATGGGGCCGGCATTTTAGTACTGAGTAACAACGCTTGACAGAAGCGTCGCGAGCGGAAGGCAGAGGTGGCCGAGAAGCGCAACCGTACTCCAGTACGGTGAGCATCGCAGGCCACCTATGCCGACGCGCAGCAGCTTATGTCAGGCGTTACTGTTGCGCAGGCTCGATGGAGACGCGCAAACGGATGCGTTCGCCCGGATCGTAGGACATGATGCTCGTGTAGTTGCGGCCGCGGTAGTCGTAGGTGACCTGGTAGCCATTGTTGCGCGATTCCCAGTGGTCGACCTGACGGCATTGCTTGACGGCTTGTTCCTGCATGCCGCCCTGGTAGTTGTTCTGGTTGTCGACACGGTCGCCGACGACGGCGCCGGCAATCGCGCCAGCGGCTGCCGCAGCCGTGCGGCCATTGCCGCCGCCGACCTGGCTGCCGAGCAGGGCGCCGGCGATACCGCCGACGATGGAGCCGCCAGCGCTGCGCTGTTGCGGCGGTGCCTGGACTTGCACGTATTCCGTACGGCATTCCTGGCGTGGACGATTGATCTGTTCCACTTGCGGCACGACGCGCACGACCTTGCCGAAATCTTCAAAGTCGGCGGCCTGGGCGAGTGGCAATGCACCGATACAAAGGGCTGACATCATCAATTTGGCTTGCAAGTTCATTTGTAACCTCGTTATCTAGAGAATCTTTCAGGGTATTTTTTACAACTTGGGGCTATAGTAATCCCGCCGGGCGGCGACAAGTGTTTCGCGTGGCAACAAAATGTAACAGCCCAAGCCCCTTGCCCCACAGTCTGTAACATGCACTTTCAATCGATACAAGATGTTGAAGTGACTTGAAACCAGCGGTTTGTAACAAATCTTGCGTTTGACATCATATTCGGGTTGATTCATGCAGGACAACACGTTACCCTAATACGCGTATGGCTTATATAAAATCGCACTGAATCGCATAAAAGTTGATACAGATCGAATCACCGCGTGCGCATTGACCCGCGTGCGGGGATGCAATAAGAAGAGCAGCTAGAAGATATCCATACATAACAGGTCGATTTGAGGGAAAAATGAGTTTGTTACTAACCGTGCCGCCCAACCTTGTCCAGTCCATCCGTGCCTTTCGCGTGACCGAATTACAAGACGAGGCGATCCGTCTCGGGCAGCACTTTTTATATGCGCATTGCAACGCTGGACAGACCAAACAACAAGTCATCGGCATTATTGCAGAAGCATTCCTGTTTCCGAAGAACCTGGCGAAGAATTTCGACGCCCTGCGCCTGTGCCTGACGGATACCATGTTCAAGGCGGGCACGCAAACGGGCTTCCTGGTGGTGCTCGAGCAATTGCCAAATACGCAAAAATTCGACAAGGAAGCGCGCGAGATCCTGCTCGACGTGTTCCGCGACGCGGCCGACTACTGGGCCGAGAAGAAAGTCCCGTTCCGCGTCTTCTATTCGTTTGAGTAAATACTTACTCTTGCCGCAGCGCCCTCAAGCGGGCCTCCGGCGCAGGTGAAAACCGGCATCGCCGGGCGGCTGCGGCGCGCCGGCGCTCATGTTGCGCCGCAACAATAATACCGGCCTTTCTAGATTCGCATCGCCATAGCGGGTACAATGCGCGCTATGAAAAATATCGTTATCCTCATTTCCGGACGCGGCAGCAACATGGAAGCGGTCGTCCGCGCGGCGCAAGCCGAGCAATGGCCAGCCCGTATTGCCGCCGTCATCAGTAACCGGGCCGATGCCCAGGGACTGGTTTTTGCCGCGGAACACGGGATAGCGACGGCAGTCGTTGCCAACAAGGATTATGCCAGCCGCGAACAGTTCGATGCGGCGCTGCAAGCCGTGATCGACGGCTTCGCCCCCGACCTGGTCGTGCTGGCCGGTTTCATGCGCATCCTGACGCCGCCCTTCGTCGAGCATTACGCGGGGCGCATGCTCAATATCCACCCGTCGCTGCTGCCGCTGTTCCCGGGCATGGCGACGCACCGCCAGGCGCTCGAGGCGGGCGTGACGGAACACGGCGCGACCGTGCATTTCGTGACTGCCGAGCTTGACCATGGCCCGGCCGTGGCGAGCGCGGTGGTGCCAGTCTTGCCAGGCGACACAGAAGACAGCTTATCGGCGCGCGTGCTGGTACAGGAACATCTGCTTTACCCGCGCGCCATCCGCCTGTTCATTGACGATAAACTGTCAGTCGAGCATGGCCAGGTCCGCGTGGACCCTCAATAAAATATTACAGGAAGAATAACAATGAGATTGCCACCAGCGATACTTGCCAATGCTGAAGAAGTATTGCGCGAAATTTTACGTTTCACGGCCCCGGCCGACACCACCCTGTCGCGCTATTTCCGCGACCATCCGCGCCTCGGTTCGCGCGAACGCGGCGCCATCGCCGAAGGCATTTATGCCGTCCTGCGCAACAAATCGTTCTTCACGGACTTCGCCGAAGCGGGCAGCGGCCCGACCATGCGCCGCCTGACCATCCTCGGCCTGGCCGAAGCCGTCGGCGCCGACTCCTTGGGCGGCCTGACGGAAGAAGAAGTGGAATGGCTGGAACGCATTACGCAGATCGACCGCAGCCTGATGCCGTCGAACATGCGCGCCAACATGCCGACCTGGCTGTTCGACAAGCTGATCGCCCAGTTCGGCGAAGCGGAAACCATGAAGCTGGCCGATGCGCTGAACGCGCCGGCGCCGCTGGACTTGCGCGTCAACTCGCTCAAGGCCACGCGCGACGACGTGATGCTGGCCCTGGCCGAAGCGCCTATCCTCAGCACGCCGACGCCGTACGCCCCGCTGGGCTTGCGCGTGATCAAGAAGCCATCGTTGCAAAACCTGCCATTGTTCCAGAGCGGCGCCATCGAAGTGCAGGATGAAGGCAGCCAGATCCTGTCGCAGATCGTCGGCGCCAAGCGCGGCGAGATGGTCGTCGATTTCTGTGCCGGCGCGGGCGGCAAGACCCTCGCATTGGGCGCGCTGATGCGCAACACGGGCCGTTTGTACGCGTTCGACGTGTCGGAAAAGCGTTTGGCCAAGCTGAAGCCGCGCATGGCCCGCAGCGGCCTGTCGAACGTGCATCCGGTGCAGATCGCGCATGAGCGCGATGCCAAGATCAAGCGCCTGGCTGGCAAGATCGACCGCGTGCTGGTCGACGCCCCATGCAGCGGCCTGGGCACCCTGCGCCGCAATCCGGACGTGAAATGGCGCCAGCAGCCGAACTCGATCGTGGAATTGCAAGCCAAGCAGGCAGCCATCCTGGCCGGCGCGGCGCGCCTGGTCAAGGGCGGCGGCCGCCTGGTGTACGCCACCTGCAGCTTCCTGAACGAAGAAAACGACTTTATCGCCGAGCAATTCCTGGCCGCCCATCCGGACTTCACCCTGGTACCGATGAGCAAGGTGCTGGCGGAACAGAAGATCGAGCTGGAAATGGGCGACTACCTGAAATTGTTGCCGCACCTGCACCAGACCGACGGCTTCTTCGCCGCCGTGTTCGAGCGCAAGGTCATGCCGAAAAAAGTCTACGCCGATGAAAAACCGGCCGACGACGCTGACGCTGAACAAGCCGAGTAAGCCTGTCACGGGCCGCCGCTGCACCTGGCAGTGGCGGTTTTCAATGCCGCCGGCCCGCCTGGCGGCATGGGCCTAGCCCCTCCGTATCACCTCCGTCCCACCCGTCTCACCTTCCGGACCGCATCCGCCATGAATGAAACCCCACTGCTGAATCTGATCACTGACTTTGTCGATGATTTCCGTCAACCGGCCATCCTGTGGCAGGCGCTGGTCATCGTCGCCTGCCTGGCGCTGAGCTGGCTGCTGGTGCGGCAGTTGCGCGTGTTCCTGCATCAGCGGGCGGAAGCGGCCACCGTGCCGGCCACGCCGGAAACCTTGCAGCGCACGGATAGTTTCATCCGCATCCTGACGCCCGTGCTGGCGGCCATGCTGCTGGGCATTGCGCAGCATTTCCTGGCCAAGTTCCAGTCCGTGAACCTGCTCAGTATTGCCATTCCCCTGTGCACGTCGATGGCGCTGGTGCGCTTCGGGTTTTATGTGCTGCGCCGCATTTTTGCCCGCCATGGCGACATCAGCCCGACCATGTTGCTGCTGGAGAAGATATTCACGGTGGTGGTGTGGGCCGGCATGGCCCTGTACATCACGGGCCTGTGGCCGGAATTGCACACCTTCCTGGAAAGCATCGTCGTGCCGCTGGGTCGCAACAAGGTGTCCGTGGCTGCCATCTTGCAAGCCGCTATTTCCGTGGCCGTGCTGCTGGTGCTGGCCATGTGGGCCGGTACCTCGCTCGACGAGCGCCTGATGAAAATGCAGGGCTTGCACACTTCCTTGCGCGTGGTGCTGTCGCGCATGGGGCGCGCCGTGCTGATCCTCGTTTCCGTACTGGTCAGCCTGTCGCTGGTGGGCATCGACCTGACGGTGCTGTCCGTGTTCGGCGGCGCCTTCGGCGTGGCGCTGGGCTTTGGCTTGCAAAAGATCGCCGCGAACTTCGTGTCCGGTTTCATCATTTTGCTGGACCGCAGCCTGACCATCGGCGACATGATTACGGTGGGTCAATTCACCGGCAAGGTCACGCAAATCAATACGCGCTATACTGTGTTATTGGGTGGCGATGGCGTTGAATCCATCGTGCCGAATGAAATGCTGATTTCCGGCGGCGTGCAGAACATGTCGCTGAGCAACCGCATGGTCTGGCTGTCGACGGCCGTGTCGGTGGGCTATGAAACGGATCTGGATGTCATCTTCCCCTTGCTGGAAGCGGCGACGGCCAAGGTGCCGCGTGTGTCGCAAAGCAATCCGCCATCGGCTACCCTCGTGCGTTTCGGCGCCGACGGCCTGGATGTGCAGATCGGCTTCTGGATCGCGGACCCGGAAAACGGCACCGGCGGCGTGAAGTCGAATGTGAACCGCGCCATCTGGCGCACCTTGCAGGAACATAAGGTCACTGTACCGTTTCCGCAACGCGAATTGCGTATTGTTGGTACGCCTCCTGCCCCGCTCGCCAGCGCGGCAGAGGGTGAGTCCGCCCCATCCGGCACCCAGCCTTAACCTCGCTGCCTGCCTCCGATTTTGCCTGACCGCACCCATTAGGGCGTACAATCACGCCTAAAATTAACTCTGCCGGACCTCCAGAGTCACTGGAGCGACCGTGCGCACGCCCTGTCCACTTGGAGTAGTAGTAATGACATTGAGTTCCGTTTTACACGACGTTTTGCAGTTCATGGCAACTGGCATTACCGATCTGTCCGCATGGCAAGTTTTCCTGTACACCATGGTGGTCACGCATATCACCATCGCCAGCGTCACGATTTACCTGCACCGCCACCAGGCCCACCGGGCGCTGGAATTGCATGCGATCCCCAGCCATTTCTTCCGTTTCTGGCTGTGGCTGACGACGGGCCAGGTGACCAAGGAATGGGCGGCCATCCACCGCAAGCACCACGCCAAGTGCGATACGGAAGAAGATCCGCACAGCCCCGTGACGCGCGGCATCAAGAAAGTCTTCTGGGAAGGCGCCGAGCTGTACCGCGCTGAATCGAAGAACATGGAAACCATGGCGAAATATGGCCACGGCACGCCGACGGACTGGATCGAGCGCAACCTGTACACCAAGTACAGCTGGCTGGGCGTGGTGTCGCTGTTCGTCATCAATTTCATCCTGTTCGGCGTGATCGGCATTTCCGTGTGGGCCGTGCAAATGATGTGGATCCCCATCACGGCGGCCGGCATCATCAACGGCATCGGCCACTACTGGGGCTACCGCAACTACGACTGCGCCGATGCGGCCACCAACATCATTCCGTTCGGCATCCTGATCGGCGGCGAAGAGTTGCACAACAATCACCATACCTATGCGACTTCGGCCAAGCTGTCGTCGAAATGGTATGAAATCGATATCGGCTGGGCGTACATCCGCGCGCTGGAAATGCTGGGCCTGGCCAAGGTGAAAAAGCTGGCGCCGGAGCCGAAGTTCTCGCACGGCAAGCTGGAAGCGGACTTCGAGACCTTGCAATCGGTCATCGCCAACCGCTACGATGTGATGGCCAAGTATGCGAAATCGATCAAGCATGCCTGGAAGGAAGAGCTGGAACACTTGAAGCACAAGGCGGAACTGGAAAAGCGCTTCCTGAAATCGTCGCGCAAGCTGATGCAGCGCGAGCCGGGCAAGCTGGCCGATGCGCACCACGAACAGCTGTCGGAATTGTTCCAGCACAGCAAGGCGCTGGAAACCATGCACCACATGCGCGTGGAGCTGGGTGCCATATGGGAACGCTCGCATTTTACGCGTGAGCAATTGCTGCAAAAGCTGCAAGACTGGTGCACGCGCGCCGAAGCGTCGGGCATCAAGTCGCTGCAAGATTTCTCCTTGCGCCTGCGCAGCTATGCCTGAGTAAGCTGTTGCGTCATATCAAGGCCCTGGTTTCCAGGGCCTTTTTTTCGTCCCGACACAAGGGGAGAACGGCGAGATGAAAATCAGGGCGAAAAAAAACCGCTCATCGGAGCGGCTCTTTTTACAGAACACAATATCAATTACTTGATTTTGGTTTCTTTGTACGTTACGTGCTTGCGTGCTTTAGGATCGAATTTCATGATCTCCATTTTCGCAGGCGTCGTACGCTTGTTTTTGGTGGTCGTGTAGAAGTGACCCGTACCGGCGGTCGATTCTAACTTGATTTTGTCGCGGCCTGATTTTGCCATGATAGCTCCCTTATTCTGCTAATTAGACTTTTTCGCCACGAGCGCGCATATCGACCAATACGGCGTCGATGCCGACTTTATCGATGACGCGCAGACCGGCGTTGGACAAACGCAGGGAGACCCAGCGGTTTTCAGATTCAACAAAAATACGACGATTCTGCAAGTTAGGCAAAAAACGACGTTTGGTTTTGTTGTTTGCATGGGAAACATTGTTGCCGACCATCGGCTTCTTCCCAGTGACTTGGCAAACACGTGCCATGGCGCACTCCTTAAAGATATTCCAAATTGGAAAAACGAGAGTATATCCAAAATAAGCCGATTTATCAATGACTTGCGAAAAACAATTGTGTCATGTTGTATTGAAATAATTTAACAATTTGACTTTTCCCCTTCTTCATAGGGGAAGGCACTGGTAAACAGCGCTGTTTACTGTTAGATAAGCGTCTCGCTGCAGTGACGTATGTCCTTGTTTACACATGGTTAACTGTCGCCTGGCCGGCCCCGGCCTAGATCTGGCCGTGTTCCGCGAACGAATGCACGTGCCGTCCGGCCACGACGAAATGGTCGAGGATGCGCACGTCCACCAGCGACAACGCTTGCACCAGCGCGCGCGTCAGCAATAGATCCGATTCGCTGGGCTCGGGCGCGCCGGACGGGTGGTTGTGCGCCAGCATGACGCTGGCCGCGTTGTGCAGCAGTGCCTGCTTGACGACTTCGCGCGGATATACGCTGGTGTGGGTGAGGGTGCCGCGAAACATTTCCTGGGTCGTGATCAGGCGGTTCTTGACGTCCAAAAACAACACGTGGAATGCTTCATGCGCCAGGTGGCCCAGGGTCAGGCGCAGGTAATCCTTGACGGCGTGCGGCGAATTGAGGGTCTGGCCCGCCTGCAAGTCTTCGATGATGGCGCGCCGCGCCAGTTCCAGCACTGCTTGCAACTGGGCAAATTTGGCGCTGCCCATGCCGTGCACGGCGGAAAAGCTCACGAGGCTGGCGCCAAACAGGCCCCGCAGCGAACCGAAGTGCTCGACCGTGTCGCGCGCCAGTTCCACGGCGCTCTTGCCGCGCACGCCCGTGCGCAGGAAGACGGCCAGCAATTCCGCGTCCGACAGCGATTGCGCGCCATCTTCGATCAGGCGTTCGCGCGGCCGTTCGCCGGCCGGCCAATCCTTGATGCCCATCTTGCCTCCCGTTCGCGCCCGGCTGGTCGTGGCGCCTGCCGATGATTGTCGCGCCTTCCCCGGGCGGCCATGCTGCGCTAGCTCGTCTTCATGGCGAATCCTATGAAAAAAACAAAAACCAAGATGCCCGGCCTGGCCATTTTCAAGCGCTATGATTTGCCTGTCGTTGCATTCCATGCAAGTTGCAGCGGCGGGGAGTCAGGGCCCTGAACTCAATGTCTTCCACTTGTTTTACAGGAGTCGTCATGCCGTACATCAAAGTTATCAATGGAGTCATGCAAGAGTTCAACGCCGCCGGCGTCAACACGGGCAAGGTCAGCGGCATCGGCCTCAATGCGCACGCGTATCTGGAGCGCCGTCAATGGAGCGCTACCGCACCGCTGGCGCCGGAAGTGGAACATCCTGATTACAGTACCGATTTGCCTTATCTTGCGGCCAACGGCTTCAAGTACATCCAGGTGATGGTGGCGCCATTCAACGGCAAACTGGCTGACGGTACGGGCTATCAGGTATGGGACTACGTTGTGGGCGCGCCGAGGTTTGCCACCGACAACACGGTCGTGGACCTGAGAATCCAGGATAAATATTGGAAAGCGGTGCAGGCGCTGCTTGACTATGCGCTGGCCAATGGCATCGGCATCATCGCCTGTCCATTCTGGAATCCCTTTGCCGTGCCGGAGTTGGTGGGGGAAGCGGGCGCTACGGGAGCTACGCCGGACGAGCACGATGCCGCCGCGCGCGCCGCACTGGCCAATCCACAATCGAAAACACGCCACTACATGCGTGCCTTTGCCAAGGCGTTTGCGCAGCGCTACAGCAACCACGCCGGCATCGCCGCCTGGATGGCTGCACAGGAACTGATGGCCATTGCCAAGATAGACTTGACTACCACCCGCGAAATCATCCAGGAAACGGCGCAAGCGCTGCGCGACAACGATGCCCTGGGGCGGATGATTTCCTCGGGTAATGCAGGAATCCCCGCTTACATACCGCACCAGGGTACCCTCGAACAATACATTGCGGAAACCCTGCCATTGATAAATCCGGATCCTGTCGACTGTATTTGTGAAAACCTGTTCTTGAATAATGAATATGTCAGCAGCGCCATGAACAGCAGTGCGGATCTGCCGGCCGACTTCGTCTCGTCTTCGCTCGCCTACCTGCAGGTGATGCAGCGCGCTGCCCATGCCTTGGGCAAACCGTATTACCTTGGCAGCTTTTGCTTGTCGAAAGAGCAAGAAACGGCGTTGCAAGATACCGAACGGCAAGACAACCTGCATGCCTTGCTGAGCGCCATACGCCGTACGGGCGTGCAACTGGCGTGCTATTGGGCCTGGAATGCGGGGAAAACCATGGAGCGCGCCGGTTTGAACCTGGTGGAGACGCCGGGCTACAGTAACAAACGCAAGGCTGTCTGGGACGCCTTGCGCGGCCAAGATGCCATGCGCCCGGCACCGCCCAAGCCCTGTTTCGGCGTGACGAAGACCTTGCAATTCAAGCCTGGCCTGCTGCTCACCGTGCCGTCGTCCGTGCGCTACGAGAGTGCGGATTTTTCGCTGTCGTATTGCATCCGGCAACAGGACTTCTCTTCGACCGTTGCTCTGGCGCAGGCTTTTATCGCACATCAGGCGAACAAGAAAGGATGGGTGCTGCTGACGCAGGATATCAAGACGTTCCTGTATTTATTCAATGGCGTTGGCGACAATGGCCTGGGCGCCAACAGCAATGGGCATGGCTTGAAGGTGGACATTCCCAACCGCTGGTTCCGCTGTACTTATACTGTGAAGCATGATGGACGCATCAGCCTGTATGTGGATGATTTCCTCATGTATCAGAGTTTGCAAAACATGGCGCCGCCATTCTTGAATGCCACTGGCACCCCGCTGGTGATCGGCCGCGCCGTGCATGCGCAGGAGCAGGGCGCGCCAGCCTGGCAGTTGTCGGACGTCATCCTGTACGACCGCGTGCTGACGCCGAAGGAAGTGTATGACTATGGCCAGTATGGCATCGTGCACCGGCCCGTAGGGCGCTGGAAGCTCGACGGCAACCTGGAAGACAGCTCCGGCTTCGGCAATCACGCCAGCACGGCGGGCGGGTTGACGTACGTCAACGTCTGATTCGTCGATTCGACGTCGGATGTGTTGCGCGGCCATGTTTTTTGACAAAAGCATGGCCGCGCCGAGATGGCATGGGGCGCGCTGGCTCAGGGTGGCTTACAATATCGTTTTGCACCAGTTACTTGAAAACTACTATGTCCAACGAGCAACCAGCAGTCGTCACCGAAGCGGCTTACCTCACCCTGCATTATCGTCTTGCCACTGTTGACGGTACTGACATTGTCACGACCTTCAGCGGCAATCCCGCGACCTTGATGCTGGGACAGGGCCAGCTGGCGCCGTTCCTCGAGCAGCGCTTGCTGGGCTTGCCTGAAGGCACGCACCAGACGTTCGAGCTGGCGGCCGGCGAAGGTTTCGGCGAGCGCAATCCCGAGCTGGTGCAGTCCGTCTCGCGCGCCACCCTGGACGAGAACTCCGTGCCGGGCGCCGACTACAAGATCGGCGACCTGGTCGATTTCGCCGCGCCGGGCGGCGGCCGCTTTGCCGGCGTGCTGCGCGAAATGCGCGAGGACTCGGCCCTGTTCGACTTCAACCATCCGCTGGCTGGCCAGCCGCTGCGTTTTGAAGTCAAGCTCATCTCGGTCCTGTAAGGAGTAGCGATGGATAAGGAACTGTTACTGGCCCAGCCCCGCGGCTTTTGCGCTGGCGTCGACCGGGCGATCGAAATCGTCGAGCGCGCCTTGCAGCAATTTGGCGCACCGATCTATGTGCGCCATGAAATCGTCCACAACGCCTATGTGGTGGCCGACTTGCGCAACAAGGGCGCCATCTTCATCGACGACCTCGATGACGTGCCTGCAGGCAATACGCTCGTGTTTTCCGCGCATGGCGTGTCGAAAGCCGTGCGCGCCGAGGCGGAATCGCGCGGCCTGAGCATTTTTGACGCGACTTGCCCGCTGGTCACCAAGGTGCACATGGAAGTGAGCAAGATGCGCCGCGAAGGCCGCGAGATCATCATGATCGGCCACGATGGCCATCCCGAGGTGGAAGGCACGATGGGCCAGGCCGATATGGGCATGCATCTGGTGGAAACGCTCGAGGATGTGGCGAAATTGCAAGTTGCCAATCCGGAAAGCCTGGCCTATGTTTCGCAAACAACGTTGTCAGTTGACGACACTAGCGACATTATTGCGGCCTTGAAAGCGAAATATCCGAATATCGCCGAGCCGAAAAAAGGCGACATCTGCTACGCCACCACCAACCGCCAGGAAGCCGTGAAATTCATGGCCCCGCAAGTGGAAGTGGTGATCGTCGTGGGCAGCCCGAACAGCTCGAATTCGAACCGCCTGCGCGAAGTGGCCGAGAAGATGGGCACGCCTGCCTACATGGTCGACAATGCCTCGCAAATCGATCCCGCCTGGCTGGAAGGCAAGCTGCGCGTGGGTGTGACGGCCGGCGCCTCGGCGCCCGAGGTGCTGGTGCAAGCCGTCATCGACCGCTTGAAAGAGTGCGGCGTGAAGAGCGTGCGCCCGCTCGACGGCGTGCAGGAAGCCGTCACGTTCCCGATGCCGAAAGGCCTCGATGGCCTCAAGCGCGACGTCGCCTGAGTCTGCAGGACGATTGAGTATCGGTGAAATAGTTACCTCAAAACCGAATTTAATTCGGAAATGATCGATTTATTCCAAGCTTAGTTTTTGCAAAAGATCGTTATGATTGCCTCAAGCTTGAATATGTTGTCGTTATGACTAAGCAAGGTCACGCCTTTTTTGAGTGCGTGCACCATGCTGGTGAGAACGGTCCAGGGATGGCACTGCAGGAATTCTTCCTCCGGTGCCGTTTTTGTATCAGCGACCCATGTTCTGGCGGAAGTTGTTCCCGAAAAATGCATATTTGATAGGGCAATCATGGATACATTCATCCAGCAGATCATCAACGGCTTGGTGTTGGGCAGCATGTATGCCTTAGTCGCCCTCGGTTACACAATGGTGTATGGCGTCTTGAATCTGATCAACTTCGCCCACGGCGACGTGCTCATGATCGGCGCCATGGTGGGCTTGAGCATTCTCAAGCTGCTGGGCATTTATGTACCGGACTGGCCCGGCTATTTGAAACTGGCCACCGCCATCCTCGGCGCCATTCCCATCTGTATTCTGGTCAACATCATCATCGAGCGGGTCGCCTACCGCCGCCTGCGCAACGCCCCCCGCCTCGCCCCCCTGATTACCGCCATCGGCGTTTCCATCCTGCTGCAAACCTTCGCCATGATGATCTGGACGCGCAATCCCTTGCCTTTCCCGCAATTGCTGTCGACGGACCCCATCAACATAGGGGGCGCCGTGATTTCGCAAACGCAAGTGCTGCTGCTGGCCCTGGCCGCGCTGTCGATGGGCGGATTGGTGTTGCTGGTGGAAAAAACGAAAATGGGCCGCGCCATGCGCGCCACGGCGGAAAATCCCCGCGTGGCGGGCCTCATGGGCGTCGATTCCGACAAGGTCATCGTCGCCACCTTTGCCATCGGCGCCGCGCTGGCCGCCGTGGCGGGCGTGATGTGGGGCGCCAATTACGCGTCCATCCAGTTTTCCATGGGCGCCATCCCCGGCTTGAAAGCCTTTTGCGCGGCCGTGCTGGGCGGCATCGGCAATATCTACGGCGCCATGCTGGGCGGTGTCTTGCTGGGCATTATCGAGAGCCTGGGCGCCGGCTATATCGGCGACATCACGGGCGGCTTCCTGGGCAGCCACTACCAGGATATCTTTGCCTTCGTCGTGCTGATCATCGTGCTGACCCTGCGTCCGTCCGGCATCATGGGCGAACGCGTGGCCGACCGTGCCTGATGTGAAACTGGGAGACTGAATCATGGCACTACTCGATTTTGACGCTAAGAAAAATCCGACCAAAGCCTACGCCGGCATGCTGGGCCTGGCCGCGCTGCTGATGGTGTTCCCGTTTTTTGCCGCGCAGTTCGGCAACTCGTGGGTGCGCATCATCGACATGGCCTTGCTGTACATCATGCTGGCCCTGGGCTTGAACATCGTCGTCGGCTTCGCCGGCCTGCTCGACCTCGGTTATATCGCCTTCTATGCCGTGGGCGCCTACCTGACGGCCTTGCTGGCGTCGCCCCAGTTCGCCATCCTGCTCGAATCGGTGGTGAATCAATATCCGGTGCTGGGCGCATCCCTGGTGCAGCTGATGGGCCCGGAAATCCGCGAAAACGGCATCCACCTGTCGATCTGGATCATCGTGCCGCTGGCCGCAGCCGTGGCAGGCCTGTTCGGCGCCCTGCTGGGCGCGCCCACCTTGAAACTGCGCGGCGACTACCTGGCCATCGTGACCCTGGGTTTTGGCGAGATCATCCGCATTTTCATGAACAATTTGAACGACCCGATCAATTTCACGAACGGTCCGCAAGGCATCAATTTGATCGACCCGATCCGCATCTTCGGCGTCAACCTGGCGGGCGAGGCGGGCACCAACAGCACCGTGACGGTGGCCGGTTTTTCCATGCCGTCCGTGAATGCTTATTATTTTCTTTTCCTCTTCCTGTGCATCACCGTCGTGTTCGTCACCAAGCGCTTGCAGCATTCGCGCCTGGGCCGCGCCTGGGTGGCCATCCGCGAAGACGAGATCGCCGCCAAGGCCATGGGCATCAACACGCGCAACGTGAAATTGCTGGCTTTTTCCATGGGCGCCTCGTTCGGCGGCGTGGCTGGCGCCATGTTTGCGTCCTTTCAGGGCTTTGTTTCGCCGGAATCGTTCTCGCTGACGGAATCGATCGCCGTGCTGGCCATGGTGGTGCTGGGCGGCATCGGCCATATCCCCGGCGTGATCCTCGGCGGCGTGATCCTCGCCTCGATACCGGAAGTGCTGCGCCATGTGGTGGAACCGGCCCAGCAGGCGCTGTTCGGCCACGTGGTGATCGAGGCGGAAGTGCTGCGCCAGCTGCTGTACGGCCTGGCCATGGTGTTGATCATGCTCAATCGTCCTGCGGGACTGTGGCCATCGCCGAAGCACGAAGACCGGCCCGACCACGATGTGGACCAGCCGAACAAATCCACCGGCGTCGTGTCCGCTTAAGGGAGGGATAGTATGAGCGAACAGATCATTCTCAATATCGCCGGCGTAAACAAGCGTTTCGGCGGCTTGCAGGCGCTCACCGACGTGGGCATCACCATCCGCCAGGGCCAGATCTACGGCTTGATCGGCCCGAACGGCGCCGGCAAGACGACATTTTTCAACGTGATCACGGGCCTGTACCAGCCCGACACGGGCACCTTCGAGCTGGCCGGCAAGCCGTATTCGCCGTCCGCGCCGCACCAGGTGGCGAAGGCGGGCATCGCGCGCACCTTCCAGAATATCCGTCTGTTCGGCGACATGACGGCGCTGGAAAACGTCATGGTGGGGCGCCACGTGCGCTCGCACCAGGGCGTGTTCGGCGCCATCTTCCGCCACAAGGCGGCGCGCGAGGAAGAGGCATCCATCCGCAAGCGGGCCATGGAGTTGCTCGATTTCGTCGGCATCGCCCAGTTCGCCAACCGGACGGCGCGCTTCCTGTCGTATGGCGACCAGCGGCGCCTGGAAATCGCCCGCGCGCTGGCCACCGACCCGACCCTGCTGGCCTTGGACGAGCCGGCGGCCGGCATGAACGCGACGGAAAAGCTGGCCCTGCGCGAGTTGCTGGTGAAAATCAAGGCGGAAGGCAAGACCGTGCTCCTGATCGAGCATGATGTGAAACTGATGATGGGGCTGTGCGACCGCATCACGGTGCTCGAATATGGCAAGCGCATCGCGGAAGGCTTGCCGGCCGAAATACAACAAAACCAGGCCGTCATCGAGGCTTACCTGGGGGGATCGCACGCATGAGCAATATATTGAAGGTGGCGGGCCTGCACGTGGCCTACGGCGGCATCAAGGCGGTGAAAGGCATCGACCTGGAAGTCAACGAGGGCGAGCTGATCGCCCTGATCGGCGCGAACGGCGCGGGCAAGACGACGACCCTGAAAGCCATCACGGGCACTTTGCCTGCCTGCAAGATCGAGGGCACGATCAGCTACCTGGGCGAATCGCTGAAGGGCACGAAATCGTTCCACCTGGTGGAACGGAAACTGGCCATGGTGCCGGAAGGGCGGGGCGTGTTTACCCGCATGTCGATCCGCGAAAACCTCATGATGGGCGCCTACACGCGCACGGACAAGGCGGGCGTCGAGGACGACATCGCCCGCTGGTTCGACGTGTTTCCCCGCCTGAAGGAAAGGGCGGCGCAGATGGCCGGCACCCTGTCCGGCGGCGAGCAGCAGATGCTGGCCATGGCGCGCGCCCTGATGAGCCATCCGAAGCTGCTGCTGCTCGACGAGCCGTCGATGGGCCTGTCGCCCATCATGGTCGAGAAAATCTTCGAGGTGATCCGCAAGGTGTCGTCCGAAGGCATCACGATCTTGCTGGTCGAACAGAATGCCCGCCTGGCCCTGCAGGCGGCACACCGCGGCTACGTGATGGATTCCGGCCTGGTCACCATGGGCGGCAACGCGGCCGCCATGCTCGACGACCCGCGCGTGAAGGCGGCGTATCTGGGCGAGTAAGCGCGTTCGGGAAGTGTTCAGGCATAAAAAATGCCCCAGCTGGGCTGGGGCATAATGGCATCCGTCGGGGAAGTGCGGGATGGATGCCTGGAGGAGCCGATAACAGCAGACCGCCGTGGCGGCCGCTTGATAATTACTTGGCGGCAGTGCGCGGCACGATTTTTTCAGCCGCTTGCGTGAACTGGTTCACGGCCGACGTCAGGTTCGCTTCGATGGCTTCGACGGCTTGCTTGCTGGTTTTCGAGAATTGCTCGTAGCCTGCATTGGCGTTGCCGATGGCGCTTTTCAGGATGGCGACGGCGTTTTCCGAACCGGCTGGCGCGTTCTTGGTGACTTCTTCCACCAGCGACAGGACTTTACGGTTGGTTTCAGCGATCTGCGATTCAGCAGCTTTGCTGAATTCGGCTTGCGTGCCCGACGTGATGGCAGCCAGGTGGCGGCCGTAAGCGATGGCTTTTTCGGCGCCAGGCTGGGCTTGGGCAGAGGCCAGCGAGAAGAATTCTTGTGGATCTTTTGCCGACAGCAATTGCTTGGCGGCGGCGGTCGATTCTTCCAGCGTTGCCTTGGCAGCGGTCAGGTTCAGTTCGACGATCTTTTCGATGCCTTCGAAGGCCTTGCCCGTCAGCGACGAGAACAGGGCGAATTGGGCTTCCAGGTTGGCTTTGGTAGCGGACGAAAATTGCTCAGGAATTGAAAACATATAAATCTCCAAAAAATCGAAATCTGGTTAATTTGATGCTGCGTGTACCGTTTGGGAAAGCAGGTGAATCTAAATTTTTCAAGCTGAACAAGAATTGTGCAACGCAACAAACCCTATTCTACGGCGAAAAAAACGTAAGTCAAGCGATTCTTGTGCGATGCAACAATTGAATAGATTTGCATCAAAAGTCATTGTTTCTAAAGAGAAATATTTGATTTCTACCTGTTAATGGTTTGTGCTTAAACTATCGTTTCCAGTGCCTGCGGGGACGATCGCGGCGCAGCATGCTAGACTTTGCCTCCCGCACTGGGCAACGCCCCGGTGCCGATCCCGTTTCCCGAGTCGATACCATGTCCAATCCTCCCGCCGCGGCTGGCGCCAGCGGCAAAGCCTCTTTCCTGACTAACTTGGCGCCGATGGCCTTGCCCGGCTTCTTCGTGTTGTTATGGAGCACAGGTTTTATTGTGGCCAAGTTCGGCTTGCCGTATGCGCCGCCGCTGACCTTTTTGCTGCTGCGCTTCCTTGGCGTGCTGGTCATTTTGTTGCCGCTGGTGCTGCTGTTGCGCGCGCCGTGGCCCGTGGGCCAATTCCGCCAGATCGCCGTGGCCGGCATCCTGATGCAAGCCGGTTACCTGGCCGGCGTGTGGTGCGCCATCAAGCTGGGCATGCCGGCCGGCCTGTCTGCGCTGATTGTCGGCATGCAGCCCGTGCTGACGGCCTGCGCCGCTCCCCTGATCGGCGAATCCGTGCGCCCGCGCCAGTGGCTGGGCCTGTTCTTTGGCTTGCTGGGCGTGGCCCTCGTCGTGTATGCGAAGATCAACCTCGTGGGCTTGACCGTGGAAAGCGTGCTGCTGTGCGTGTTCGCGCTGCTGTCGATGACGGCCGGCACCATGTACCAAAAACGCCACTGTCCGCACTTTGACTTGCGCACCGGCACGGTGGTGCAGTTTGCCGCCTCCATCGTGGTGGTCTTGCCATTCGCCCTGTATTACGAAGGATTGGACTTGCATTTCAGCAATGTTCAATGGACGGCGAATTTCATCGGCGCCTTGCTGTGGTCGGTGCTCGTGCTGTCCATCGGCGCCATCTTCCTGCTGTTCGCCCTGATCCGCCGCAGCGATGCGACGAAAGTGACGGGCTTGCTGTACCTGACGCCGCCCACGACGGCCGTGATGGCCTGGCTGATGTTTGGCGAAGCCTTTAATATGCTGGGCATCGCCGGCATGCTGGTGGCCGTGGTCGGCGTGGTGTTCGTGGTCAAGAAATAATAAGCTATAGCGGGAGAGCAGGGCAGTGAACAAGCAAGCATTGGAAACACCAGCGGCGCAGCAAGCCGTCGATAGCGTCATCCTGTCGCGCCGTTCCATCCGCGCCTTTTTGCCCACGCCGGTGGCGCAGGACGAGATCGCGCGCATCCTGGAAGTGGCGGCGCGCGCGCCTTCGGGCGCCAACATGCAGCCGTGGAAAGTGTATGTGCTGTCGGGCGAAGCCCGCCTGCGCCTGTCGCAGCGCATCCTGGCCGCCTACGCCGCACCGAAGGCGCCCGATGCGCCCGCGCGCACGGCCTCATATATCTATTACCCGCGCCAGTGGACGGCGCCATTCATCGAGCGCCGCCGCAAGATCGGCCTGGACCTGTACCAACTGCTGGGCCTGGAACGGGGCGACACGGCCGGCATGGCGGCCCAGCATGGGCGCAATTTCCAGTTTTTCGATGCGCCCGTGGGCCTGATCTTTACCATCGAGCGGGTACTGGAACAGGGTTCCTGGCTCGACTACGGCATGTTTTTGCAAAACATCATGCTGGCGGCGCGTGCGCGGGGACTCGACACGTGCCCGCAGGCGGCCTTCATCCATTACCATGACATCATCCGCGACGAACTGGGCGTGCCGGCCGGTGAAATGGTGGTGTGCGGCATGGCCCTCGGCTATGCCGACCCGGACAAGGTCGAGAACCGCCTGAACACGGAGCGCGAGCCGCTGGCCGGCTTTGTTAAATTCATGGACAAATAGACATTACTGGCGACGGGCGGAGAAAAACAGCCGGTTAAGGATGAGTTTGTTTGCTGATCGCCAACGATTTGTATTTCATTGCTGCAATAAATACTGTCCTAACTGTTAAATAGGCTTGCGATTGCTCTGCATTTCGCTACACTGCAATAAGGCAACAGCTTCACGGGGAATTATCGAATGGCTAAGTTTAAACTTGCGCTGGGTATCCTGGCTTCCCTGCTGTTTGCACTGGCGCCGGCTGCGGCCGTGCACGCCAAGGAAGCGAACGGCAAATCCTCAGCCTCGAAGAAACACAACACCAAGAAAATCAAAGTCGTGCTGCGCAAGGGCGCGACGGCCGCGCCGCGCGAAAAGACCGTGCGCCGGGTCGTCATGGTGCGCGGCAAACGCAAGGTCATCTATCAAAAAGTCAGTAGCGTGGCCGTGCCCATGGCCGCACCGATGCCCACCATGGGCGACCTGGCGGGCCTGAACCTGACGCGTGATCCGCTCGACCTGAAGTCCAGCGTGGCGCTGGTGCTGGACCAGGCGAATGCGGAAGTGTTGTTTGAAAAGAATTCCAATGTGGCCCTGCCCATCGCCTCCATCACCAAGATGATGACGGGCCTGGTGGTGGTCGAAGCGCGCCAGGACATGGATGAGTTGCTGACGATCACGGACGAGGACGTCGACCGCGCCAAGTTCAGCAGCTCGCGCCTGAAAGTGGGTTCGCAATTGACGCGCGCGAATATGCTGCACATCGCCCTGATGAGCTCGGAAAACCGCGCCGCCTCGGCGCTGGGCCGCAATTATCCGGGCGGCTTGCCGGCGTTTGTCGACGCCATGAACAGCAAGGCGCGCCAGCTGGGCATGATGGATACGCATTACGTCGATTCCAGCGGCTTGTCGAAGATGAACGTGGCCAGCGCGCGCGACCTGGGCAAGCTGGCCATGGCCGCCTTCCGCCATCCGCTGCTGCGCGAGTACTCGACGGACCCGAAAGCCATCGTCGAAGCCAGCGGCCAGCCCATGCAGTTTGGCAATACGAATCACCTGGTGGCCAATCCGGGCTGGGAAATCGGCTTGCAAAAGACGGGGTTCATCAATGAGGCGGGACGTTGTCTGATGATGCAGGCGGTCATCGAAGGACGGGCCGTGATCATGGTCTTCCTCGATTCCAAGGGGAAACAGTCGCGTACGGCCGATGCGGGACGCATGCGCAAGTGGCTGGAAGCCTTGAAACCAGCCAACATGAGCCTGCCCGGCGGCTAAAAATATCCATGGCGGCGTTGCACTAACTCGCAGTACTAGTCGTACTGCCTTCGTTAGTGCGCCTTGCCCTGAACATTTTTATGCGGAAGTCAGTCTTGCGGGATATAACCCAATGTGACGGAAATCTGGTTCGCCGTTTCCACCAGATCCACCAGCCACTCATCCTGCAGGCGGTCGGCCGGTGCCGAGATCGACAGGCCGGCGATCAGCTTGCCTGTATCGTCGCGGATGCCGGCCGCCATGCAGCGCACGCCCAGTTCCAGCTCTTCATTGTCGCGCGCATAGCCGCGCTCGCGAACCAGGCTCAGCTCGCGCTCGAGCTTTTGCAGATCCGTGATGGAATTCTTGTTGTGCCCGGCCAGTCCCGTGCGCGTGGCGTAGGCGCGGATGGCTTTCGGCTCGTCCACGGAGAGGAACAGCTTGCCCGTCGAGGTCAGGTGCAGCGGACCGCGGCCGCCGATGGCGCGCACCACCTGCATGCCCGAGCGCTCGGAGAAGGCGCGGTCGATGTAGACGATCTCGTCGCCCTGGCGCACGGACAGGTTGATGGTTTGCTGGGTTTTCTTGTGCAGCTGGCGCATGAAGTCCAGCGCCGCTTCGCGCACGCTGAGGCGGCTTTTCACCACATTGCCCAGTTCCAGCAGGCGCATGCCCAGCCGGTACGTGCCCGGTTCGATGCGGTCGACAAAGCGCGTCAGCACCATGTCGTTGAGGATGCGGTGCGCCGTCGAGGGGTGCAAACCGGAAACCTTGGATAATTCCTTCAGGCTGACCGGGTCGGAATATTTGGCCAGGGCATCGAGCAGGGCGACCATGCGTTCGATCACCTGGATCGTCGTCTTCGGGGCAGCGACCGGTTCAATTTTCATGATGGATTTGGTGCAATGCAGTATTCATGCTTCTTTATACCATGATGTGAAAAAATAGTGAAATGTTCCGAGATATTCAGCGAATAAATGGTCACAGTGCTATGTCGCCCCCATAATGTGCCCACTGCGCCTGCTTTACATATGGAAAACTATGCAACCTGTAAACGAATTCAAAAGTAAAAGTGGCTTGAAACGGATTTTTTCCGCTTTTTTCTACTCGCTCGATGGCTTGAAAGCGGCCTGGCGCCATGAACACGCGTTCCGCCAGGAACTCGGTTTGTTCGTCGTCGGCACCGTGATCGCCTTGCTGCTGCGCGTCTCCGCCTTTGAAAAACTGGTGCTGATCGGCGTGCTGCTGCTGGTGCTGATCGTCGAACTGATCAATTCCGCCATCGAAGCCGTGGTCGACCGCATCTCGCTGGACCGCCATCCGCTGTCGAAGAACGCCAAGGATTTCGGCAGCGCGGCCGTGCTGCTGACCTGCATCCTGGCCTTCGCCACGTGGGCCGTCGTATTATTTAACCGTTTCTATTAAGCGCTTTATCCCCGTTGCGTACCGTCCATATGCGAAAAATGTATATCAAACGGCGAAACGCTTCGTTCTCTTTGCGGCCATAGCGCCGTAATCTGGTGGCTCTGAAAGTTCAACCACACGGGGATCTTAGATGCTGTCGAAAAAAATCATCACTGCCGCCGCCATCAGCGCGTTTGCCCTTCTGCAAACGGCGCAGGCTGCCGATATCACCCTGCTCAACGTGTCATACGACCCGACGCGCGAGCTGTACCAGGATGTGAATACGGCGTTTGCCAAGGAGTGGAAAGGCAAGACGGGCGACAACGTCAAGATCAAGCAATCGCACGGCGGTTCCGGCAAGCAGGCGCGCGCCGTCATCGACGGCCTGGAAGCGGACGTGGTCACTTTGGCCCTGGCCTACGACATCGACGCGCTGGCCGAGCACAAGCTGCTGGCCGCCGACTGGCAAAAGCGCTTGGCGCACAACAGCTCGCCTTACACCTCGACCATCGTGTTTCTGGTGCGCAAGGGCAACCCGAAAGGCATCAAGGATTGGAATGACTTGATCAAGCCGGGCGTGTCCGTCATCACGCCGAACCCGAAAACCTCGGGCGGCGCCCGCTGGAACCACCTGGCCGCGTGGGGTTATGCCTTGCGCCAGCCGGGCGGCAACGAAGCCAAAGCGAAGGATTTCCTCGGCAAACTGTATAAAAACGTGCCCGTGCTCGATTCCGGCGCGCGCGGCGCCACCACCACGTTCGTGGAACGGGGCATCGGCGACGTGCTGATCGCCTGGGAAAACGAGGCTTACCTGGCCGTCAAGGAACTGGGTCCGACCAAGTTCGACATCATCACCCCATCCGTCAGCATCCTGGCCGAGCCGCCCGTCGCCGTCGTCGACAAGTTTGCCGACAAGCACGGCACGCGCAAGGTGGCCGAGGCTTACCTGAACTACCTGTACACGGACGAAGCGCAAGACATCATCGCGAAGAACTACTACCGTCCGGCAACGGACAAGGCGGCAAAGAAATACGCGTCGCAGTTCGCCAAGGTCAACCTGTTCACCATCGAGCAAGTGGCCGGCGGCTGGACGGCGGCACAGAAGGCGCACTTTGCCGACGGCGGCATCTTCGACCAGATCTATCAGCCGAAGTAATCTTCACCGGCAGGCGGCAACGCTTGCCGGAATCGATCACGCAAGGACACATCATGGCGCTGCGCAGCTTTTCCGATTACCGGGTATTGATCGTGCCGGGCTTGCATAACAGCGGTCCCGAGCATTGGCAGAGCCGCTGGCAGCGCCTGTATCCGCAATTCGAGCGGGTCGAGCAGGACGACTGGAACGCTCCCGACCTGGCCACCTGGTCGGCGCGCCTGGATCAGGTGCGACGCCAGGATGCGCGCCCGACCCTGATCGTCGCCCACAGCTTCGGCTGCCTGACGACGGCGCACAGCCTGGCCCGCGACCCGCAGGGCGTGGCCGGCGTGCTGCTGGTGGGGCCGGCCGATCCCGACAAGTTTGGCGTGGCGAAGGCATTGCCGCAAAAGCGGCTGCCTTGCCCTGGCATCCTGATCGCCAGCCAGACGGACCCGTGGATGACGGCCGAACACGCGGCGCAGTGGGCACGGCGCTGGAATTGCAAGTATATTGATGGCGGTGCGCTGGGCCATATCAACGCCGAGTCGCGCCTTGGTGACTGGGTCTATGGCCAAGCGCAACTGCAAACACTGTTTGATCTGGCGCAAAGCGACAAACGCCACCGTCAGGCAGCCTGATTCGACGCACATCCCATTGCCACACAACCTCTCAAGGAGATCACGATGACTTTACGCCTGGGCGATGTCGCCCCTGATTTTGAACAAGACAGCTCGATCGGCCCCCTCAAGTTCCACGAGTGGGCGGGCAATTCCTGGGTGGTGCTGTTTTCCCACCCGGCCGACTTCACCCCCGTGTGCACGACGGAACTGGGCTTGACGGCCAAGCTCAAGCCGGAATTCGACAAGCGCAACGTGAAGGCCATCGCCCTGTCCGTGGATGCGGCCGAGTCGCACAAGAGCTGGATCAAGGATATCGAAGAGACGCAAAACACGGTGGTGGGCTTCCCCATCATCGCCGACGTCGACAAGAAAGTATCGGTGCTGTACGACATGATCCACCCGGAACAGTCCGTCACGGCCACCGTGCGCTCCGTCTTCATCGTCGACCCGAACAAGAAAGTGCGCCTGATCCTCACGTATCCGCTGAGCACTGGCCGCAACTTCAATGAAATCCTGCGCGTCATCGACGCCCTGCAGCTGACGGACGGCTACACGGTCGCCACGCCCGGCAACTGGAAAGATGGCGACGACGTCATCATTCCATTGACGGTGCAAGACCCGGACGTGATCAAGCAGAAATATCCGAAGGGATTTACGGCAGCCAAGCCCTATCTGCGTTTGACGCCGCAGCCAAACAAGTAATTCCGGGGTCAGTTGCTTCGCAATCGGAATGCGTCCCATTGGGACGCATTCCCCCTCGGGGTCTGACCCCAGCATTTGTCTCGGGTATAAATATGTCTAAGAAGCAAAAACGCACCTGTCCGGTGCGTTTTTTTTCGCCCAACGATTCTGCAAGCAAGTATGCAAAATCCATCTAAGCAAATGAGAAATGGTTAGTTCTTTTTATAACGAATGCATGTGATTATTGCACTCTATAACTCAAAAATGTAATAAGAAGGAGTTTCTATGTCTGCAGCATCAGCAGCACCGCTCAAGGCGCGCGGAGCGCCGTTTCGGGTCATGCCGGGGTTTAAGCTGTCACTGGGCTTCACGCTCTTTTACCTGGCCTTGATCGTTCTCATTCCGCTGTCGTCGGTGTTCCTGAAAACTTTCACCATGACATGGGACGCCTTCTTCAGCGCCGTCACGTCAGACCGTGTGATGGCGTCGTACCGCCTGACGTTTGGCGCTTCGCTGATCGCCGCCCTGTTGAACGTGGTGTTTGGCGGCATCCTGGCCTGGGTGCTGGTGCGTTACAAATTCCCCGGCAAGCGCATCATCGACGCGCTGGTCGACTTGCCGTTTGCCTTGCCGACGGCCGTGGCCGGCATCACCCTGACGGCTTTGTATTCGTCGAATGGCTGGTTCGGCCAGTTCATCGAAGGCGTGCTGGGCATCAAGGTGGCGTTCACGCCGCTGGGCGTGGTGGTGGCGCTGACCTTCATCGGCTTGCCCTTCGTCGTGCGCACCGTGCAACCGGTGCTGGAAGACGCGGAAAAGGAACTGGAAGAAGCGGCCGCCAGCCTGGGCGCCAATTCATTGCAAACGTTTATCCGCGTCATCTTCCCCACGATCTTGCCATCCTTGCTGACGGGCTTTGCGCTGGCGTTTGCCCGCGCCACGGGCGAGTACGGTTCCGTGATCTTTATCGCCGGCAACATGCCGATGGTGTCGGAAATCACGCCGCTGTTCATTATTACCAAATTGGAACAATACGATTACGCAGGCGCCACGGCCATCGCCGTGGTGATGCTGGTGGTGTCTTTCCTGCTGTTGTTGACGATTAACCTGCTGCAAGCATGGACGCGCGGAAAGGCGAAGAAATCATGAGTACGAATACGACTGGCGTCGCTGGCGTGGACAATGCGCGCCCGGCAGTGCGCCGCTTCGAGCCGAATGTCGGCCCCGTCGTGCTGGAACCGTTGTGGGTACGCACGGTCCTGATCACCGTCGCCTTGCTGTTCCTGACGGCGTTCCTGATCGTGCCCCTGGTGGCCGTGTTCGCGGAAGCGTTCAAGAAGGGCTGGGAAGCGTATATCGCCGCCATCATCGACCCGGACGCGATTTCCGCCATTAAATTGACCCTGATCACGGCCGCCATCGCCGTGCCGTTGAACCTGGTGTTCGGCGTGGCCGCTTCCTGGTGCATCGCCAAGTTCGAATTCCGCGGCAAGAGCATCTTGCTGACCCTGATCGACTTGCCGTTTTCCGTCTCGCCCGTGATTTCCGGCCTGATCTATGTGCTGATGTTTGGCGCCCAGGGCTGGTTCGGCCCGTGGCTGCAGGCGCACGACATCAAGATCCTGTTCGCCGTGCCCGGCATCGTGCTGGCCACCATCTTCATCACTTTCCCGTTCGTGGCGCGTGAATTGATTCCGCTGATGCAGTCGCAGGGCAGCGAAGAGGAAGAGGCCGCCATCGTGCTGGGCGCCTCGGGCTGGAATACCTTCCGCCGCGTGACTTTGCCAAATATCAAGTGGGGTCTGCTGTATGGCGTGATCCTGTGTAACGCCCGCGCCATGGGCGAGTTCGGCGCCGTCTCCGTCGTGTCCGGCCATATCCGCGGCGAAACCAACACCATGCCGCTGCAGGTGGAGATTCTGTACAACGAGTACAACTTCGCCGCCGCGTTTGCCGTCGCCTCCCTGCTGGCCCTGCTGGCGCTGGTGACCCTGGCCTTGAAAGCTTTCATTGAGTGGCGTTTGAACGAGAGCAACGCCGACGATTCCGCCTTACGTTCCACGGAGCACTGATATGACCATCGCAGTTAAAAACATCCACAAGCGCTTCGGCGATTTCGTTGCCCTCGACAATATCTCGCTGGATTTTCCCGCCGGCGAACTGACGGCCTTGCTGGGCCCGTCCGGTTGCGGCAAGACAACCTTGCTGCGCATTATTGCTGGCTTGGAACATCCGGACAGCGGCCAGGTGCTGCTGGACGCGGAAGACGCGTCGAACCGCCATGTGCGCGAGCGCCAGGTCGGTTTTGTGTTTCAACACTATGCGCTGTTCAAGCACATGACCGTGTTCGAGAACGTGGCCTTCGGCTTGCGCGTGAAGTCGCGCAGCGAGCGCCCGTCGGAAGACCAGATCCGCCGCAAGGTCAAGGATTTGCTGGAACTGGTGCAGCTCGATTGGCTGGCCGACCGCTATCCGCCGCAATTGTCGGGCGGGCAACGCCAGCGCATCGCCCTGGCGCGCGCGCTGGCGGTCGAGCCCCGCGTGCTGCTGCTGGACGAGCCGTTCGGCGCCTTGGATGCCAAGGTGCGCAAGGAATTGCGCCGCTGGCTGCGCCGCCTGCATGACGACTTGCACGTCACCAGTATTTTCGTCACGCATGACCAGGAAGAGGCGCTGGAAGTGGCCGACCAGGTCGTACTGATGAACAAGGGCACGGTCGAGCAACTCGGTTCCCCTGAGCAAGTTTATAACCACCCTGCGTCGCCCTTCGTCTACGGCTTCCTCGGCAACGTCAACCTGTTCCACGGCCGCGTGCATGACGGCGTGATGGCCACGGGCGATGCCAGTTTCGAGGTACCCGATTACGCAGGCGTGAGCGACAGCAAGGGCACGGCCTATGTGCGGCCGCACGACCTGGAAATCGACCGCTACACGCAGGGAGCGGAAGGCATCGTCGTGAAACTGAGCCGCGCGCATGCCATCGGCCCGCTGGCCCAGCTGGACTTGCAGCGCGTGGATAACAGCGAACTGATCGAAGCGGTGATGTCGAACGAGCGTTTTACCCATCTGCAGCTGAAGGAAGGCGAGACATTAGTTGTCCGCCCGAAACGCCTCCATGTATTTGTGGAACCCACCCGAACTTGATACAGGATAGCCATGAACTTTCAACAATTGCGATCGATCCGCGAAGCGGCCCGCCGCGGCTATAACCTGACGGAAGTGGCCAACGCCCTGTTCACGTCGCAACCGGGCGTGAGCCGGCAAATCCGCGAACTCGAAGACGAGCTGGGCGTGGTGATTTTCGAGCGCAACGGCAAGCGGCTGACGGGCTTGACGGAGCCGGGCAAGGGCATCCTGAAGATCGTCGACCGTCTCTTGATCGAGGCGGAAAACCTGCAGCAGGCCAGCCTCGAATACAGCGGCCAGACGAGCGGGACCTTGTCCGTGGCGGCCACGCACACGCAGGCGCGCTATGCGTTGCCGAAAGTGGTGCAAAGCTTCCGCGCCGCTTTCCCCGAAGTGCGTATTGCGCTACAACAAAGCGCGCCCGAGCACATCGCGGAATGGGTGCTGTCCGGCAAGACCGACATCGGCATCGCCACGGAAGGCTTGAGCCAGTTCCCCGACCTGGTGTCGTTCCCGTGCTACCGCTGGAGCCATCTGATCGTCGTGCCCGACGGCCATCCGCTGCTCGAGCACTCGCCCATCCGCCTGGAAGACCTGGCGAAGTATCCGCTGATTACCTACGACAAGGGTTTCACGGGGCGCGGGCATATCGACGATGCGTTTGCCAAGGCGGGCGTGGCGACCGATATCATCCTGACGGCCATGGATTCCGACGTCATCAAGCAATACGTGGCGCTGGGCCTGGGCGTGGGCATCGTCGCCTCGATGGCCTTCGACCATGGCCGCGACAAGGGGCTGCGGGCCGTGGAAGCGTCGCATCTGTTCGCCACCAACACGACGCGCCTGGCCGTGCGGCGCGGCGCCTACCTGCGCGCCTACGCCTACGAGTTCATCCTGCAGCTGGCGCCGGACCTGACGCGCGAAGACATCGACCGCGCGATGGCGGGCGAGGACGCCCTCTAGGCGATGGCCGCCCTTTGCGCGCGCGTCAGGCTGGCCACGGCGCGCGCGTAGCTACCCTGCACCAGTTCCGCCAGGTAATCGGCCGGGAAGTGCGCCACGTCGACGATGGTCACCCAGTGAAAGCGGCCCATGTAACGGGCCGGTTTCACGCCGGGCATGTCCGTCAGCTCGATAAAGCGCCCGGCGCTGGCGCGCAGGCTGAAGCGCCACTGTTCCGGCATGCTGGTCTTGAAGTACGCAAATTTTTTCCCCGCCACTTCATACACGAGGATGTTCGACGGCGCACCGTACAACACGGCTTGCGCGCCGGGCAGGGCCGCGCAAACGTCTTTCAGTTCATCACTTGTCATTCGTCAACCGCCATGAATTGTTGGGTGTTATGGTCGAAGGCATAGGCCGCGCCGGCGGGTGCGTCGAGCAGCGCAATGAAGCGGTCGTCCACGCCGAGCACGGCGCCCAGCGACACGAGGGCCACGTTGGCGCTGTCGTTGATGTAGTCGTCGCTTTCATCATTCGCCGTGAAGCGCCAGCCGCTGTCGTCGGCGTTGTCCGGTTCCTCGCGGTACAGATAGCCGACAGGCGCGCCGTCTTCCAGCACTTTTTTCGTCACGAAGCACAGGCCCGCATAGCGGTTGACGAGGTTGTCGTCATCGTCGTGCTGCGTATTGATGATGTGGCGTGCCGCGAAGGCGACGGGGTCTTTGGCTTGCAGATCACGGATGTAGCCTGGCGTGTTGTCGAGCTTGCCGGTGAAGTGTCCGTGCGGCTCGACTGTGTCGACCAGCACCCACATGCGCTCGGCGCCCGGCGCCTGCGGATCGTCGCTGTGGAAGGCGAAGATCAGCTTGACCACCTCGCCGGGGCGCACCTGGGCGATGGCCTCGGGCGGCGATTTGTAGAAGGTGTAGGGATGGCGCGCCGCCAGTTCGGCGGCGTCGGCCAGGTGCCAGCTGGGCATGGTGATCCGTTATCAAGAAGAGTAACACCCATGGTAGCCGATTGCGTGCCAGGATGACCACGCCTACCTGCCGGCTTGCCGTTGCCGCAGGGCTACACCGCTATCTGGCATGTGCCGATCTACAACAATCCTGCTGCCAGGAGCGGCGCCCGGACATGGCAGGGAGGGCTGCATGCCCCGCGATAGCCGGCACCGGCCATAAATCGATAAGGCCTATTGAAAATGCCAATGGTAAAAATTGTTTCTTTTATTGTATTTTGATTTCCTGAATGATATCTTTTGCTCTGCGATGTGAGAGTGATAGAAAAATAATTAAAATTGCAATTATTGAAATATTTATATCAGGGGAATATATGAACATGACCAAACGCGCGTTGCTGGGTCTTTGCCTGACCGCTGCGGCTTGCCTGGCGCCATTGGCCCAGGCGGCGAGCTGGGTGGAAATCACCGATCCTGCCATGACGGGCTTTTTGGTGGGCGGCAAGACCGTCACCTATGGCAGCGTGGCAGCGGACTCGGTCTGGGTCTATGACGGCGCCAACCCGCCCGGCGCGCAAAGCGCGGCCGCCATCCAGAGTTTGGTCAGCAGCACGTTTGGCCTGCCGTCCAGCGGTACCGGCTCCTTGGTCTTTGCCGCCCAGGGCGACTTGGCCAGCAGCAACTCTGGTTCGTTCACCGTCAACTCCAGCTTTGACTACCTGGCCGTGCATTATGGTCGTGGCGAACTGTTGTTCCACTGGGACACGCCGCTGGCCGCCAATACGGTTGTCACCATTGCCAACCTGCCGCGTGGCCTGAGCAATTTCCGCGCGTTCAATTCGGTTTCGGCAGTGCCTGAGCCAGCGACCTACGGCATGCTGATGCTGGGCCTTGGCCTGGTCGGATTTGTCGCGCGCCGCCGCCGCGCCTGAGCCTGCAGCGCCTGCGGGCGCATGCGCTGACGCATGAAAAAAAAGCCTGGAAACGCGATGCGTTCCAGGCTTTTTGCATGGCAGAGCGCCATTTACCAGCTATAGCCGGCCTTGGCGTAGTAATAGCGGCCGTTGAAGCCGTTCGGCGCGAAGCCGCTGTACGGCTGGGTGCCGCCATTGTTGAAGTTGCCCACGCTGGTGACCTGGTCAGGATAGCGGTTGGTGACGTTGTCGATACCGGCCACCAGGCGCCAGTTCTTGCCCAGTTTCACGGAACCGGACACGTCCAGCACCCATTGCGGATCGTAATGCTGGTCTTGCAGGGCATTGTTTTGCGGCACGATGAAACTGCCGTAGCGCGTCACGACGCCGTGTGCATTCCAGATGCCGACGCTGTAGTCGGCGGCCAGGCTGAACTTGTCCTTTGGCGAACCGACGGTGGCGCGCTGGATGGTCTGGCGGTCGATCAGTTTCAGGTCGTTGGCCGTCAGGATGGCCGGATTGTCCGCCAGTTTCTGTACCGAGGTCTTGTTGTGGTTGTACGCCACGGTCAAGTCCAGGCGGTCCTTGTCCTGCAAGTCGATGCGGTAGGTGCTGACGATGTCCACGCCTTCCGTGCGCGTATCGACGGCGTTGGTGAAATAGCGTCCTGCGCCCACCGGCGTGCCTTGCGCGGCGAGGATGTTTTTCAAAGTAGTGCTGAGTATCAGATTGGAGGAAAACAGGATGCGGTCATCGATGTCGATGCGGTAGGCGTCGATCGTCGTCGTGAAGTTGCGCGTGGGCTGGAATTGCAGCCCCAGGCTGTAGTTGCGGGCTTTCTCCGCTTTCAGGTTTTGTGCGCCCAGTGCGCGCGCCTGCGGCGTGTTGACGGCAAAGGTGCCCGTTTCGATGGCCGTATTCGTGCCATTAATGACCTGGAAGTTGGTGGTGGTGATGGTGTAGTACTGCTGCGCCAGCGACGGTGCGCGGAAGCCGCTCGACACGGTGCCGCGCAGGGACAGGGCGTCCGTGAAGGCATAGCGGGCCGAACCTTTGGCCGAGGTGGTGCTGCCGAAATCGCTGTAGCGCTCATGGCGCAGGGCCACGCCGCCGGACAGTTTTTTCGTCGCTTCCGCTTCCAGGTTGACGTAGATCGATTCATTGTGGCGGCTGTGGCTACCCGCATTTTCGGGACGGAAGCCGGCAAAGCCCTGCGAACCGGTACCGGTATACGATGCTTGCTCGCCAGCGCCGATCGTGTATTTTTCATGGCGCGCTTCGGCGCCCACGGCCACCGTCAGCGGCCCCGTAAAGTAAGCGACGGGAAATTCGCGCGCCGCGTCGAGATTCAGGACGGTCTGTTCATTTTTCAGCGAGCCCACATAGAAGTGCGTGGGGCTGGCGGCAGCCAGGTCGAAATTGACGGTATTGTCGAGATCCAGCTTGAACTTGTTGCTGCCGTAATTCAGGCTGGCATCCCAACGCCAGCCGGCCGCCTCGCCGCGCAAGCCTGTCACCAGCGATTGGTCGGTCAGGGTGCTGTTCTGGATCGGCAGGAAGCCTTCGGGGAAGATCGACGAGCGCGTGACGTATTGTCCATTTTTGTCCTTCACCAGGCCTGCGCGCCAGGTGGCGCCGGCCGAGGTGTCGCGCTGGCCGTAGCCGCCGAAGGCATACCAGTCGAGGTTGTCGCCGAGATGGTATTCGCTGTTGATGAAGACGGTAGCCGGCTTGCTCTCGGCATCGCCGTAGCGCAGGTTGACCTTGCCGTAGCGCGGTTCCAGCGGGTTGCTGAAATCGCGGCCGGCGCGGTTGGTGGGACCGCGATCGGCCACTTCCGCCGAGACGCGCACCCAGCCGTCGTCGCCCAGGGCGAAGCCGGCCGAACCCTTGATGGATTTCTGCTTGCCGTCGCGTTCCTGCGTCTGGCCATAGCCCACTTCGATGTCGCCGCCGGCCGCGCCTTTTTTCAGGATGATGTTGATCACGCCGGCAATCGCATCGGAACCGTACTGGGCCGCCGCGCCATCGCGCAGCACTTCCACGTGGTCGATGGCGGCCAGGGGGATGGCGTTCAGGTCGACAGGCGCCGAGCCGCGGCCCAGGGTGCCGTTGACGTTGACGACGGCCGAAGTGTAGCGGCGCTTGCCGTTCACCAGCACCAGGGTCTGGTCGGGCGACAGGCCGCGCAGCTGGGCAGGGCGCACGGCGTCGCTGCCATCGGCACCCGTCGGACGGGGGAAGTTCATCGATGGCAGCAGGCGCGCCAGCACGGTGGCCAGTTCGGCCGAGCCCGTGCTTTGCAGGTCGCGCGAGGTGAGGATGTCGATCGGCGATTCGGAATCGATGGTGCGGCGGTTCTTGGCGAAGGTGCCGGTGACAACCACCGATTGCAATTCGCCTTCGGCCGGCAGCTCTTGCTGCGCTTGCGCCTGCATGGGCAGGCTGAAGCAGGCGATCAGGCTGGCGGCGATAACGGTTTTCACGGGCAGGGCGGGAAGCTGGGAGCGGGCGTTGCTTGAACTCATCGACGATATCTCTTCGGTTGGTGGTTACGCGGACCATGGCGGTCCGACGATGAAATCAGATTAACAGTGGGCACGTGGCGTGCTTACGAATCGTTCTGTCTATCGATATGCAATAAATATCTGAAACACGTCAACATGGCGCGAGTAGCGCATATGGCCTCGTTTCCAGCATACGGCCGGGCAAGGCAAGGCCGCAATGCTGCACAGCAGTAAATTGCCAGCTGTTGTATAAAAACGACTATCTGGGAGAAGAGGGGGAGCCTGGCGGCGGCATGCGCCGCCAGACGCAGGGCGTTTATTGCCCCGGATTGGGCGCACTGGCGTGGATGGCGTCGACGGCCGCCACCAGTTCCGGCGACAGGGTGACTTGATGGGCGTCGATATTTTGCTGCAATTGCTCCACGCTGGTGGCGCCGATGATGGTCGAGGCCACGAACCAGCGCGTGTAGCACCAGGCCAGCGCCAGTTGCGCCGGCGTCAAGCCGTGCGCGCGGGCCAGCGCCGCATACTGGCCGGCGGCCGCGATGGTGGCGGGGCGCACGTAGCGGGGGCTCCAGCCGGCCGGAAAGCGCGTCAGGCGGCCCTTGGCCTGCGGATCGTCGAGGTATTTCGCCGTCAGCTGGCCGAACGCCAGCGGGCTGTAGGCCAGCAAGCTGACATTTTCCCGGTGGCAGGTTTCGTCGAGCAAACTCGTCTCGAAATGGCGCGCCGTCAGGTTGTACAGGTTCTGGATGGAGGCGATGCGCGGCAAGCCCTTCAGTTCCGCCTGCTTGATGTATTCGCAGACGCCCCACGACGATTCGTTCGACACGCCGATGTGGCCGATCTTGCCTTCCTCGACCAGCTTGCCCAGCACGGCCAGCGTGTCTTCGATGGCGACGCAAGCGTGCTCCTTGCGCGGGTTGTACACGCTGGCGCCGAAGATGGGCAGGTTGCGGCTGGGCCAGTGCAATTGATACAGGTCAATGTGCTCCGTCTGCAGCCGGCGCAAGCTGTCTTCGACGGCGGCGCGGATGTTGATCGCGTCGTGATCCGTCTTGCCCTTGCGTATCCAGTGCATGCGCGAATTCGGCCCGGCCACCTTGCTGGCCAGCACGATGTTGCCGCGCTTGCCGCTTTTCTTCAGCCAGCTGCCGATGTGGCGCTCGGTGCTGCCCTGCGTCTGCGCGCTGGCCATCACCGGATACATCTCGGCCGTGTCGATGAAGTTGATGCCCCGTTCCAGCGCGTAATCGAGCTGGCTGTGCGCTTCGGCTTCCGTGTTCTGTTCGCCGAAGGTCATCGTGCCCAGGCAGATCCTGCTGACTTCCAGGCTGCTGGTACCCAGCTTGACCTTTTCCATGCGCCGTCCTTAGCGGGCCTGCTTGCCGTGCAGCGCGCGCGCGCAATCCTTGATCAGCGCGGGGCCGGCGTAAATCAGGCCGCTGTACAGCTGCACCAGTTGCGCGCCCGCCTCGAACTTGGCCACGGCGTCGCTGCCCTGCATGATGCCGCCCACGCCGATGATGGGCAGCGCGTCGCCCAGTTCCGCCTTCAGCAGGCGGATGACATTGTTCGACAGCTCGAACACGGGCGCGCCCGACAGGCCGCCCGCTTCCGCGCCGTGCGGCATGCCTTCGACGGCGCTGCGCGACAGGGTCGTGTTGGTGGCGATGACGCCGTCGATCTGGTGGCGCGTGAGCGACTCGGCGATGCTCTTCACCTGTTCGCCATCCATGTCCGGCGCGATTTTCAGGGCCAGCGGCACGTAGCGCTTGTGCTTGTCCGCCAGGCGCGCCTGGGCATCTTTGAGCTGCGACAGCAGGGCGTCGAGTTCCGACGCACCCTGCAGCTGGCGCAAATTCTTGGTGTTCGGCGACGAGATGTTCACCGTCACATAGCTGGCGTAGGGGTAGACTTTTTCCAGGCACAGCAGGTAGTCGTCGGCCGCGCGCTCGATGGGCGTGTCGGCGTTCTTGCCGATGTTCAGGCCCAGTACCCCGGCGCGGTTCTGGTAGAACTTCGACGCCTGCACGTTGGCGACAAACGCATCCACGCCGCCATTGTTAAAGCCCATGCGGTTGATGATGCCTTGCGCCTGCGGCAGGCGGAACATGCGCGGTTTCGGGTTGCCCGCCTGCGCGCGCGGCGTGACGGTGCCCACTTCGATGGAGCCGAAACCCAGGTCGGCCAGCGCGTCGATGTAGGCGCCGTCCTTGTCCAGGCCGGCGGCCAGGCCGACCGGGTTCGGGAAGGTGATGCCCATCACCGTGCGCGGGTCCGCCGCCGGTTTGCCGGCCAGCTTCGTCAGGCCCAGCGCGCTGGCGCGTTTCAGGGCGGGCAGGGTGAGATGGTGGGCCGCTTCGGCATCCATCGAAAACAGCAAGGGGCGGGCGAGGGAGTACAGGAATTTTTCAGACATGGGGCGCTTTGAGTAGGTATGCGGGCTGCCGGGAAGGGCTGGCGGCGCGCGAAATAAGTGGCGTATTTTACCGTGTTCCGCGCGGCTGCCGGGTGTATAGTTCTTGTTGGTCTAATGCAATATTGAATCCTTGATAATTCGCATTCGACCGTGGACCTTCCTGTTTTTTCTCTGTTCTGTTGACTTCATAAGCGAGACATCGATTGAAAAAGACACGCATCCTGACCGCCATCGCGGCCGCCAGCGCACTGCTGCTGAGCCATCCGGCCCTGGCCCTGCCCAATACGCAAGACACCCGCATGCTGAGCGAACCGGCCGTCTCCAGCCGCCACATCGCCTTCATCTATGCGGGCGACGTATGGCTATCGAACCTCGATGGTGGCGGCGCGCGGCGCCTGACCTCCGACCTGGGCGACAAATCGAACCCCGTGTTTTCGCCCGACGGCAGCCTGATCGCGTATAGCGCCAACATCGACGGCAATGTCGACGTGTATGTGATCGCGGCTGCCGGCGGCGTGCCGCGCCGCCTGACCTTCCACCCGGGTGTTGATCTAGCGCAATCGTTCACCCCCGATGGCCAGTCCGTGATGTTCACCTCGCCCCGCGCCGCCTTCAACAACCGCTTCCAGAAGTTGTTTACGGTGCCGGTGGCGGGCGGCGTGGAAACCCAGCTGGAAATCCCCAACGCGTCGCGCGCCACGTATTCGCCCGATGGCCAGCGCATCGCCTACAACCCGCTGGCGCCCGCCTTCAAGCAGTGGAAGCGCTACCGGGGCGGCACCAATTCCTGGCTGTGGCTGTTTTCGTCCAGTGATAAATCGATTGAAAAAATCCCCCAGCCGACGACGCGCTCGAACGACGTCGACCCGATGTGGATCAAGGATACCGTGTACTTTCGCTCGGACCGCAACGGCGAATTCAACCTGTTTGCCTACGACGTCAAGACGAAAGCCGTGCGCCAGTTGACGCAGCACAAGGATTTCCCCGTGCTGAACGCGTCGGCGGCGAACGGCACCATCGTCTACGAGCAGGCCGGTTATCTGCACTCGCTCGACATCGCCAGCGGCCAGGCGCACAAGCTGGCCATCGCCGTGGCCAGCGACCTGGGGCAGGCGCGCCCCCGCTGGGTCAAGAACGCGAAATACATCCGCGACGCGTCGATTTCGCCGTCGGGCGCGCGCATCGCCTTCGAATACCGGGGCGAGATCGTCACCATCCCCGCCGACAAGGGCGACGTGCGCAACCTGACGCAGACGGCCGGCGCCCACGAGCGCACGCCGATCTGGTCGCCCGATGGCCGCTCGGTCGCGTATTTTTCGGACGAGTCGGGAGAATATGAACTGCATGTGCGGGCGCAGGATGGCAAGGGCGCCGTGCGCAAGTTCAAGCTCAATGGCAGCGGTTTCTATGACAACGCCGTCTGGTCGCCCGACAGCCGGAAGATCGCGTTTGCCGACAATGGCTGGAGCATGTACGTGATCGATGTCGGCACGGGCAAGGTGCAAAGAATCGCCACGGAGCCGATGTATGGCGTCGACAAGAGCATGCGCGCCTCGTGGGCGCCCGATTCGCGCTGGCTGGCCTATACGCTCAATTCTCCCACCTACACGCGCAGCGCCTATATCTATTCCGTCGAGCAGAACAAGTCGATGCCCGTGACCGACGGCTTGTCCGACGTGGCCCAGCCCGTGTTCGACAAGAGCGGCAAATACCTGTACTTCTTCGCCTCGACGAATGCTGGTCCCAGCAACAACTGGTTCTCGCAGCAGAACGAAGACAATCTGGTGACGCGCACCGTGTGGATGGCCGTGTTGCGGCGCGACTTGCCGTCGCCCCTGATCAAGGAAAGCGACGAGGAAAAGGCGGCCAGCGCGGAGAGTAAAAAAGACACGGCAAAGGGGGAAGCGGAAGCGAAGAGCGAGCCGAAGGTCGACCCGAAGACGGGCCGCGACGACCCGAAAGTGACCGTAGCCCCCGTGGTGCCGATCCACATCGATTTCGACGGCATCGCCACGCGCATCGTCGACTTGCCGCTGCCGGCCGCGCAATTCTCCAGCCTGACGGCTGGCGCCGCGGGGCAAATCTTCCTGCTGCGCGAAAGCGACGGCAAGAAGGCCGTGCAGCGCTTCGATCTGAAGGAGCGCAAGGCGGAAACCGTGGTGGCGGAAGCCGATGATTTCGAGGTCTCGGCCGACGGCAAGAAGCTGCTGTACCGCCAGAAGGACAATTGGGCCATGGGGTCGGCCACGGGCAAGCTGCTGGCGCCGGGAGAAGGCAAGATCAAGGTCGACGCCATCGAAGTGAAGGCCGATCCGCGCGCCGAATGGACGCAGATTTTCAACGAGGTGTGGCGCATCAACCGCGACTATTTCTACGACCCGGGCATGCATGGCGTGGACTGGAAGGCCATGCGCGACAAGTACGCCGTGTTCCTGCCCGAGCTGTCCAGCCGCGCGGACTTGAACCGATTGATACAGTGGATGTGCAGCGAACTGGCCGTGGGCCACCACCGGGGCGGCGGCGGCGACGACTTTATCGAGGCAAAGAAAGTGCCGGGGGGCTTGCTGGGCGCCGATTATGAAGTGCGCGACGGCCATTACCGCTTCAAGAAGGTGTATGGCGGCTTGAACTGGAATCCGGCCCTGCGCGCGCCGCTGACGGAGCCGGGCCTGAACGTCAAGGCGGGCGAATACCTGCTGGCCGTCGACAGCCGTCCTTTGCGGCCGCCGACGAATATCTACAGCGCCTTCGAGAACACGGCCGGCAAGGCCATCGACCTGACCGTGGGACCGTCGGCCGACGGCAAGGGCGCGCGCACCATCACCGTGGTGCCCGTGCCGACCGAGGATGCCTTGCGCAACCGAGACTGGATCGAAGGCAATATGCGCAAGGTCAATGCGGCCACGGGCGGCAAGGTGGCGTACGTGTACGTGCCGAATACGGCGGGGCTGGGCCATACCTACTTCAAGCGCTACTTCTTCCCGCAGGCGGACAAGCAGGCCATCATCGTCGACGAGCGTTTCAACGGCGGCGGCAGCGTGGCCGATTACTACATCGAGATCCTGCAGAAGAAGGAAATCGCCTGGTGGACCATGCGCTATGGCGCCGACATGAAGACGCCGTCCGCGTCGATCCAGGGGCCGCGCGCCATGCTGATCGACGAGACGGCCGGTTCGGGCGGCGACCTGCTGCCGTGGATGTTCCGCAAAAACAACATGGGCCCGCTGATCGGCAAGGCGACGTGGGGCGGCCTGGTGGGCGTACTGGGCTTCCCCGTGCTGATGGACGGCGGCTTCATCACGGCGCCGAACCTGGCGTTCTGGACGCGCGAGAATGGCTGGGGCGTGGAAAACGAAGGCGTGCCGCCCGATATCGACGTCGAGCAAACGCCGGCCGACGTCATCGCCGGGCGCGATCCGCAGCTGGAAAAGGCGATCGAGGTGATCCAGGCCGAACTGGCAAAGAATCCGCCCGTGCAGCCCAAGCGTCCTGCGTTTCCGGACAAGAGCAAGTAAGCCGGTACGGCAGGCATGAAAAAAGGGGCGCGAGCCCCTTTTTTTACAGGATGACCCACTGCCCCTTGATCCGTGCTTCCAGCGGCTTGAAGTTGATTTTATACGCCATCTTCGGGCTTTGCTTTATCCAATAGCCCAGGTAGATGTAGGGCAGGCCCAGTTCGCGCGCCTGGGCGATTTGCCACAGCACGTTGTAGGTGCCGTAGGAGGCGCCTGGCACGTCCGGATCGAAAAAGGTGTAGACGGACGACAGGCCGTCGGCCAGCACGTCGATGATGCTGACCATGCGCAGGATGCCTTCGGCATCGCGAAACTCCACCAGGCGCGTGTTGACCCGGCTTTGCAGCAGGAATTGCGCGTACTGGTCGCGGCTGTCCTGGTCCATGCCGCCGCCCGCGTGGCGCGTGCTCTGGTAGCGCAGGTACAGCTCGTAGTGCTCGTCGAGGAAGGACAGGGTGGCCACGCCCGCCTGCAGGTCGGCGTGGCGGCTCCAGGCGCGGCGCTGGTTGCGGTTCGGGGTGAACTCGCCCGTCACGACGCGCACGGGTATGCAGGCCTGGCAGCCATCGCAATACGGGCGGTAAGTAAAAATGCCGCTGCGGCGAAAGCCGTTGCGCACCAGTTCCGAATACACGTCGCTGTTGATCAGGTGCGAGGGCGTGGCCACCTGCGAGCGGGCCTGGCGGTCGTCCAGGTAGCTGCACGGGTAGGGCGCCGTCGTGTAGAACTGCAGGGTGGCAAACGGTAGTTCGTTCAGGTGCGTCATGCTGATCCTGTCTGGTCTGTCCGCGGCAATGGAAGTCTGCGTGGAGATATCATAGCTTTTTTATGCCGGCGGTGCAGCCTGCCAATCCGTGATTTGCGCTGCTTCAATGGCGACGCGCACATGGGCGAGGAAGCGCGCGCGCGAAATGGGCGCCGCGCCCAGCGACGCCAGGTGTCTTGTTTCTTGCTGGCAGTCAATCATGGTCACGCCGCGCGCCTGCAAAAAGCGCACGAGGTGCGCCAGCGCGATCTTCGAGCCATCCGTCACGCGCGCGAACATCGATTCGCCATAGAACATGCGCCCGATCGACACGCCATACGCGCCGCCCACCAGTTCCCCGTCCAGCCACAGTTCCGACGAGTGCGCGTAGCCCAGCTTGTGCAAGCCCGTGTAGCCGGAGATGATTTCATCGGAAATCCACGTGCCCGGGCCATCCTTGCGCGGCGCGGCGCAGGCGCGCATGACGGCGTCGAAATCGCCGTCGAAACGCAGCTGCCAGCGCCCGTCCGTCGCGGCGCTGCGTTCGACCTTGCGGATCGCCTTGGCCAGGCTGTCGGAGACCTTGAAATGCTCCGTCATCAGCACCATGCGCGGATCGGTGCTCCACCACAAAATAGGCTGGCCTTCGGAAAACCAGGGGAAGATGCCGCGCCGGTAGGCGTCGAGCAGGCGCGCGGGCGACAGGTCGGCGCCGGCCGCCAGCAGGCCGGGAGCCTCGTCGGTCAGGGCGCGCGAGACGTCGGGGAACGGGGTGTGGATGTCGAGCCAGGGAATCATGCGGCGTCAAAGGTGGCAGGTGAGGGGAGCTTATTCTGCATCCGTGCGCGCCATCGGGCGCGTGATGTCGCCCGTATGCACGCCGTAGCTGCCGCCTTCGCGGATTTTCACGCGGTCGGCAAAGAACAGTTCCAGGGTGGCGCGGATGGTGGGGAAGGCCAGGTCGTCCCAGGGAATCTGCGCTTCCGTAAACAGCTGCACATCCAGGCTTTCGATGCCGGGCGCGAAATCGAGGTCGCGCAAACGCGCCAGGTAAAACAGGTGCACCTGGTGCACGCGCTGCACGTTCAGCAGCGAAAACAGGGGCCCCAGTTCGATATTCGCGCCCGCTTCCTCCACCGTTTCGCGCTCGGCCGCGTCGGAGGTCGTTTCATCGTTTTCCATGAAGCCGGCCGGCAGGGTCCAGTAGCCCAGGCGCGGCTCGATGGCGCGCTTGCACAGCAAGACCTGCAACTGGCCATCTTCTTCCCACACGGGGATGGAGCCGACCACCATTTTCGGGTTCTGGTAATGGATGGCGTCGCAGTTGGCGCAGACATAGCGCGGACGGTTGTCGCCTTCCGGGATGGACAGGCTGACAGGGTGGGCGCATTCGGAGCAGAATTTCATGGGCGGGCTTCGGAAAATGGATGTCTAGTGTAACGCTTACTGTACACCGATTGCGCGCGGCGTGGCGTGACGGGCGGACACAATGCCAGCCGGCAATTGGCCGAGTTTTTTAATTAAATGGTTCTATTGCAGTCTAAGTTGAGATAGCTATTGCCTAAGCCACCCGTTTGCCCTTATAATTCTTGTGCGGGGTGGAGCAGTCTGGCAGCTCGTCGGGCTCATAACCCGAAGGTCACAGGTTCAAATCCTGTCCCCGCAACCAATACCGGAAAGCCGCTGATTCTTGCAAAAGATCAGCGGCTTTTTCCATTTCAGATCCATGCAATCGCGTCTTTTTTCCGCCTGCCGAGATTGATCCCCGCAGTGCAGCAAACTGGTATATAATTCGCCTGCGGGGTGGAGCAGTCTGGCAGCTCGTCGGGCTCATAACCCGAAGGTCACAGGTTCAAATCCTGTCCCCGCAACCAATTCGAAGCCGCTGGTTCCTCGCAAGAGGGCCAGCGGTTTTTTCGTTCTACGGCGCTGCTTCGGGTGCTGCTTCCTGCGGCAGCTGGCGCGCATACACCACCAGCCGCAGATGGCGGTCCGCATCGATGGTCAGCGAGGTGTGTTCATACGCGGCCTCCTCGCCATCGGCGTCCAGGCGGCGCACGCCGGCACACGGCGCATGCACGTCGTGGCGGCGCCACCACAGCTTGAATTCGGGCGAGACTTTTTCCAGTTCTTCCACCAGCGCGTGGATGTCCGCTTCCTGCGTGGCGCGCGCGTAGTCGCGGCGAAAGCTCGACAGCATCAGCGGTGCCTGCTCTTCCCAGCCGATGAAGCGTGACCGCAGCAGCGGATCGGTAAACAAGAGCCACAGCAGATTGCGCCGCGCCGGCACGTGCGCGCCGAAGCCGAACAAGGCGTCCGCGCCCGCATTGAACGCCAGCACGTCCCAGCGCAGGTTGAGCACATATGCCGGATGCGCCAGTTCGTGCATCAGGCGGCGCACCAGCGGCGGCACCACGCAAAACGTCTTGCCTTCTTCGGCCGGCGGACGCGCATGCGCCAGCAGGAACAGGTGGCGGCGTGCGCCCGCGTCCAGTTTCAGCACTTCGGCCAGCTTGTCGAGAAAGGCGCTCGAGACGCCGATGTCGCGTCCCTGTTCCAGCCAGGTGTACCAGGTCAGCCCCACGCCGGCCAGCGCCGCCACTTCTTCGCGGCGCAAGCCGGGCGTGCGCCGCCGTCCACCGCCGGGCAAGCCCACGTCTTCCGGCGACAGGCGCGCGCGGCGCGCCTGCAGGTAGGCGGCCAGTTCGTGGCGGGTGCGGGCCAAAGTGCGCATGGTGCGGTCTTTCCTGTGAGCCTGTTGCTATCAGTAATAGCATAAACAGTTAAATTGTAATTGTTTATATTGTATTCCAGAATGCCTGCTTTCTTCCTGAAGGCTTGCCATGTCCGACTATTCTTCTCACGCCAGTAGCGGCACTTCCGCCGCCGCGCTGCCTTCCACCGTCTACCTGATCGCCGTGGGCGCGTTCGCGCTGGGCATGGCGTCGTATGTGACGGCGGGCCTGATGCCGATGATCGCCGGCGCGTTCTCCGTTTCCCTGGCGATGGCCGCGCAGCTGGTGACGGCGTTTACGCTGGCCTATGGCCTCGGCTCGCCGCTGGCCGTGGCCCTGCTGCCGGCGCGCGCGCAGCGCTCGGGCCTCCTGATCGCCCTGGCCGTGTTCGTGCTGGCGAACGGGGCCAGCGCGCTGGCGCCCGGTTTCAGCAGTTTGCTGGCCTGGCGCGCCATTGCCGGCATCGGTGCGGGCGTCTATCTGGCGCTGGGCATCGCGGCGGCGGCCGGCGTGTCGGCGCCGCAGCAGCGGGGCAAGGCCATCGGCGCGATCATGGGCGGCATGGCGGGCGGCACGGTGCTGGGCGTGCCCTTGAGTTTGCTGCTGGCGCAGCAGCTGGGCTGGACGGCGGCCCTGTGGCTGGTCGCGCTCCTCGGTGCGCTGGCGCTGGCGGGCTTGCTGTGGAAGCTGCCCGCGCTGCCGGCGGTGCCGGCCATTTCGCTGCGCCGCAAGCTGGCCTTGCTGGCCGACGGGCAGGTGCTGGCCATCTTGCTGGTATCGCTGCTGGCGGCCATCGCCAGCCTGGGCATGTACACGTTTATCGCGCCGCTGCTGGCGTGGTCGGCGCCGGGCGCGGCGATGTCCGCCACGCCCTTCCTGTGGGCCTGGGGCGTGGGAGGGATCGCGGGCAGCGTGCTGGTCGGACCATGGGCGGACAAGGTGGCGGCGCCGAAACTGACCTGCTTCATCTTGCTGCTGCTGGCGCTGGCCCTGTGCGCGCTGCCGCTGGCGGCCGGCTGGTCGGCCTGGCTGATGCTGGCGCCGATCGTGCTGTGGGGCGCGGCCGGCTGGGCCCTGCAAGTGCCGCAAAACCAGCAGCTGCTGGCCGTGCGCGCGCGCCAGGGCGACGGCAACCTGGCCATCGCCCTCAACGAATCGGCGCTGTACCTGGGCAGCGCCATCGGCGCCGCCACGGGCGGGGTGCTGCTCCTGCTCGACTGGCCCATGTGGCTGCTGGCGGCCGGCGCCGCCCTGGTCGCCGCCGCCGCCTTGCTGCTGCAGTTGCCGGCGGCGCGGCGCGGCTAGCCTTTCTTCGCCAGCTGCATGCCCACGGGCAGGGCGCGGATGCGCTTGCCCGTGGCGGCGAAGATGGCGTTGCACAGGGCCGGCGCGATGGGCGGCGTGGCCGGTTCGCCCACGCCGCCCAGCTCCATGTCCAGGGTGCCCGGCACCAGGTGCGTGTGGATCACGCGCGGGGCGTCGGCGGCGCGCAGCACGGCGTAGTCGTGGAAATTGCTTTGCTCGACCCGGCCATTCTTGAAACTGATCTCGCCGCTCATGGCCAGCGACAGGCCCATGATGCAGGCGCCCTCGATCTGCGAGCGCACGCGGTCCGGGTTGATCTGCGGGCCGCAATCCATGGCGATGTCGACCCTCGGCACGATGACTTCGCCGGCCGCATTGATTTCCACTTCGATCACGGCCGCCACATAAGTGACGAAACTGTAGGACACGGCCAGGCCCAGGCCCCGTCCCTTGGGCAGCTTGCGGCCCCAGCCCGCCTTGGCCGTCGCCAGCTCGATCACGTGGCGCATGCGGCCTATGTCGACCGGATACTTCGCCGGATCTTCGCCATAGTTCCAGCCGTCGGACAGGTCGGCCGGATTGATCTTGCGCGCGGGGCCCAGCAGTGCCAGCAGGTAGTCGCGGTGGTCCTTCTTTGCCGCGTGCGCCAGTTCGGCCGTGAACGACTGGATGGCGAAGGCGTGCGGGATGTTCGACACGGAACGGAACCAGCCGATGCGCGTGTGGGCCGGCACTTCGGGCACTTCGACGCGGATGTTTGGAATGGCGAACGGCACGTTGATGGCCGACATGCCCAGCTCGAACGGCGCCTGCTTGTTCGCGCCGGCGGCAAAGGTCGAGGTGATGGTGGGGGCGGCCGTGCGGTGCAGCCAGGCCGTCGGCATGCCTTTCGCGTCCAGCGACGCTTCCAGCCGTTCGACGGAGACCGTGTGCAGGTAGTCGTGCTGCAGGTCGTCGTCGCGCGTCCACGTCAGCTTGACGGGCGCGCCCTCCATGGCTTTCGACAGCAGCGCCGCCTCGACGGCGAAGTCGGGTTTCGATTTGCGCCCGAAGCCGCCGCCGAGCAGGGTCACGTGGACGGTCACGTCGTCATGCGCCAGCCCCAGGGCCTTGGCCACGTTGCTGCGCGTCGCCTGCGGCGCCTGCACGCAGGCCCACACTTCGGCCTTGCCGTTGGCGATGCGCACGGTGGCGGCGGGCGGTTCCATGGTGGCGTGGGCCAGGTGGGGCAGATAGTATTCGGCACTGAATTTCCGCGCGGCGGGAGCGGCGGCCAGCGTGGCCACCGTCTTGCCCTGGTCGCGCGCCGGGCTGGCCGGCTGGCGCACGGCCGCTTCCAGCGTCTTGCGGAAGGCCTTCGAATCGTAGTCGCCGTTCGGGCCATCTTCCCATTCCAGCACCAGCGCTTCGCGGCCCTTGATGGCGGCCCAGGTATTTTTCGCGATGACGGCCACGCCGCCCAGCGGATTGAACATGGCCGGCGGCGGACTGCCCGCCAGTTCGACGATGCGCAGCACGCCCGGCACTTTCAGGGCCGCCGTCTTGTCCACGCTTTTCAGCTTGCCGCCGAAGACGGGCGGACGGGCGATGACGGCATACGCCATGCCATCGAGGCGGGTGTCGATGCCGAAGTGGGTGTTGCCCGTGACGATGTCGTGCAAGTCGATGCCGCGCGTGCTGGTTTGCCCGATGTAGCGCAGCTCGCCCGCCGTTTTCAGGCTGATGCGCGCGCGTGGCGGCACGGGCAACTTGGCCGCGTCTTCGGCCAGCGCCCCGAAGGACAGCGAGCGCCCGCTGGCCGCATGCACGACCGCGTGATTGACGGCTTTCACTTCTGTCACGGGTACGTCCCAGCGCACGGCGGCCGCCGTTTCCAGCATCAGGCGCGCCGTGGCGCCCACGTGGCGCATGGCGCGGAACGAGTGGCGCATGCTGCGCGAACCGTCCGTATCCTGGCTGCCGTAGCGCGCTTCGTCGGCGGGCGCCTGCTGCACGCGCACCTGCGCCCAGTCGGCGCCCAGTTCGTCGGCCGCCACCATGGGCAGGCTGGTGCGGATGCCCTGGCCCATTTCTGAGCGGTGCGCCACGATGGTGACGATGCCGTCGGCGCCGATTGACAGGAAGACCAGGGTGTCGTCGACCACGCCGCCAGCCATATTGTCGCCGCCGTATTTGACGGCATCGGCCGCCATCACGAGGCCGGAAGGGCCGGCCACCAGGGTCAAGCCGGCCAGCGCGCCGGCGGCCTTGAGCCAGTTGCGCCGCGCAGGCGAATGTGCGGCGGCAGTGTCATGGATGCTCATTTGGCCGCTCCTTTCGCGTGGATGCTGGCCGATACCTGCTTGATGGCCGCGTGGATGCGCGTGTAGGTGCCGCAGCGGCAGATATTGCCGCTCATCGCTTCGCGGATTTGCTGGTCGTTCGGTCTTGGCGTCTTGTGCAGCAGGGCCGTGGCCGACATGATCTGCCCGGCCTGACAGTAACCGCATTGTGGCACGCCGTGTTCCTGCCAGGCTTGTTGCAGCGCAAGGCCGACCTTGTCTTCGCCCACCGCTTCGATGGTGGTGATCTTCTTGCCTGCGGCGGCCGACATGGGCGTCACGCAGGAGCGGATGGCTTCGCCATCAAGGTGCACGGTGCAGGCGCCGCACAGGGCCATGCCGCAGCCGAATTTGGTGCCGGTCATGCCCAGTTCGTCGCGCAGGGCCCACAGCAGGGGCGTGTCTTCAGGCAGTGCAAGGTCGTGCTGCTTGCCATTGATGGTCAGGGTCGTCATGTGTATTCCTCGGAGTGGGGATGGTGCGGGACAGCGCGACGGCCATCCGCCAGACGGATTAGCTCATCAGTAGGGGATGGTAGCACCGCTCGCCCTGCGCTGCAGGAGATGGCGCCAGTGGCATACTGCGGTTTCTGATATCGGAGTTTTCCATGACATACCCCACAACGGCGCCGGGCTTGCCCGACATCCTCGCTCCCGGCTTGCAGGTGGTTTTTTGCGGCCTCAATCCCGGCGTGGATGCGGCGGCCGCCGGCCACCATTTTCTCGGTCGCGGCAACCGCTTCTGGCCCGTGCTGCACCTGGCCGGGTTCACGCCGCACCTGGTGGCGCCGCAGGACGATGCCAGCGTGCTCGGTTTCGGGCTGGGCTTGACGGCGGCCGTCGGGCGCCCGACCAGCCGCGCGGACCAGGTGGGGGCGGACGAATTCGCGCAAGCGGCGGCGGGCCTGCGGCACAAGCTGGCATGGGCGCAGCCGCAGTGGATCGCCTTCCTGGGCAAGGCCGCCTACGCGGCGATGACGGGAAAACGCCAGCTGGCGTGGGGCGAGCAGCCAGAGCGCTTCGGCGGCGCGCGCGTGTGGATCTTGCCCAATCCGAGTGGCCTCAATCGCGGTTATTCGAAGGAGCGGCTGGTCGACGCGTATGCGGAACTCAAGCGCGCGCTGGGCTGATGCCGGGCTGGCGTTCAGCGCACTTGCGCATGGATGAAGGGGCTTAGCGGGCTTGCTCCAGCTGCGCGTACACGGCGTCGGCGATCTTGCCCAGTTCCCGTTTGGGCAGGCTCGCCGAGAGGGCATAACCGAGCTGGCCGTCGATCCAGTAAAACACGCTCAGGTCCTTTTCCTGCGTATAGCGGAAAGCCGTTTCCTGCCTGCCCGCCCGTTCCTTGGCCACGTACAGGGTCAGGCGCTTGCCACCGCCATCTTCGTACATGAATTGCGCCACGGGACCGTCGCCATCGCCGGGCAGCAAGCGCCCGCCGATCAGGTGATAGCCGAGTGGCGACAGCGCGGGCGGCTGCAGTTGCGTGCCCAGGCGTTTCGACAGCCATTGCACCAGGTGCGCTTCCTGCGCCGCGCCCACTTCGACGGGGTGGCGTACTTCGGGCGTGTAGACGGCATGGGCGATGGCGGCGCTGCGCGCCAGGGTCAGGGGGCTGGCGCTGGCGCCCGTGCCATCGCCGCCGCGCAGCAGCCAGCCGCCCGCGCCGCCGGCGATGAGCAGCACGATGGCCGCTGCCGCCTGCATGGCGGGGCGGCGCCAGGCGCCGTTCGCCGCCGCTGGCGATGCCGCCTGCCGCAGGGCCGGCGGCACGGCGTCATCCAGCACGGGATCGAACAGGGCGCGCAATTGCCGGTTCTGTTCGCGCCACGCATCCACCCTGGCTGCGTCCTCGGGGTGCGCGCGCAGGTGGGCGTCGATGGCCGCGCGCTGCTCCTCGGGCAGGACGCCGTCGGCCAGGGCGTGCAATTGCGCTTCGCTGATGGCTTGCGTTGTCATTTCACGACTTTCAGGGTAGGGGCGCCATGGCTGCCGGCGGGGCGGCCGTCGAGCAGTTCGCGCAGCCGCTCGCGCCCGCGCGACAGCCGCGACATGACGGTGCCGACGGGGATGCCCAGCGTGGACGCCACCTGCTCGTACGGCATCTGTTCCAGCGCGACGAGCAGGATGACTTCGCGCTGCCCCAGCGGCAAACGGGCCAGCGCCGCATCCATTTCGCCGATGGCGATGGCCTGCCCTGGCGCGCGCTCCGGCGCGGGCAGCAGGGCGTCGTCGTCGAGCTCCTGCAGCGCCAGGCCGGGGCGGCGCAGTTGATCCACGTGCAGGTTATGCATGATGGAAAACAGCCAGGGCCGCATCTCGCCACCGCGCTGCCACTGGTCGAACTTGCGCCAGGCCCGCTCCACGGTGTCCTGCACCAGGTCGTCCGCGTGCGCGGCGCCCGCCAGCGCGCGCGCATAGCGGCGCAGGCCGGGCAGGCAGGCTTGCAGCTGGCGGCTGTCCTCTTGCGTGGTCATCGTGGCGGCGGGATGGCGTGCTTAAGGCTTGACGACGTGCCACACGTTCTTGAAATTGTCGCCGGCCGCGTCGCCCGGTTTCTTGTCTTCCTTGTACAGGTACAGGGGCTTGCCCTTGTAGGTCAGCTGCATGGCGCCGTTGTCTTCGCGCTTGATGCTGCCATACGGGGCGGCGGGCGCCGCTTCGGTGGCGATGACGGCGGGCCAGGCCACCAGGCAGCCGCCGCTGCAGGCGCTCTTGCCGCTGTCGGCGATATCCTTGTCGAACACATACACGGTCATGCCGCTGGCGTTGACCAGCATGCCGTTGGCGGGCATGACGTCGGCGGCAAAGGCCAGCGGGGCGGACAAGGCGGTGCAAAGGGCGGTGGCGGCAAAAGTGGTAAAGCGCATGGTGGTCTCCTTGAGGTTTTGGGGGCTTGCAAGGGATGGACGCGTGCCGCCCGCCGTTTATTCCCCGGCAGGCAAAATATTTTTTTCCGGCGCGTGCAGGCTGGCCCACAGGTGGGCGGCGGCCATGGTGCGGTGCGGCGCGTACTGGCGCAGCCACTGCTCCGTGCGCGCCATGTCCGGCTTGACCTCTTCGCCGAGCAGCTTTTGCAGGGCGGCGCGGATGGCCACGTCGCCATGTAGCGAGCAGTCGGCATAGCCGTAGCCGCGCAGCAGCGCATAGTTGACGGTCCACGGGCCGATGCCCTTCACGGCCAGCAGCGCCTGCGAAATGGCCGCCACGTCGCCGGAAGGGGGCAGCTCCAGCGACAGTTCTCCATCGTTGACGAGATGCGCCAGGCGCAGCACGGTTTCCGCCTTGGCGCGCGAGAATTTGCGGCTCGTCAAATCCTCGGCGGATAGCCGCGCCACGTCGCGCGCCTCCGGGTAGCACCACAAGCCGCTGGCGTGCCGGCGTCCCGCCTGCACGATGAAGGTGCGGCGCAGGGAAATGGCGAACGGCAGGTTGATTTGCTGGCCGATGATGGCCCAGGTCAGCGCTTCGAAGGGGCTGGCCGATTGCACGATGCGCAAGCCCGGGTTGACGTGGATCAAGGGCGCCAGCAGCGGGTCGGCGGCGGCCAGTTGCGCGAACGGCTGCGGGTCGATGCGCAGGCCGAGGATGTTCAGCAGGGCGCCGTGCAGCGGCGTTTGCAGGTCGGCGACGGTGTCGTCATTGTCGTCGAGGTCTGCCTGGCAGATGGCGGCATCCTGCGTGAACGCCACGTCCAGTACGACGGGGACGCCGGCAAGCAGGATGCCCTTGCGCAGGCCTGTCGGCGTGACTTGTTCCGCCACGGCTTGCGTATCCCGGCTGTGGAAGGCGATGACGTCGTCGCGGCGGTAGCCGGCGGGCAGGGGGAGGGTCCAGTGCAGCAGGGTCATGGCGGGCCAAAGTCAGGGAAGGTATCAGGGGGACGATGCTGGCGCATCCCGTTTCTTGCTTTTCACGCTTCAGCGCACGCAGAGGTCAGGGTTGGGCGGGCTCAAGGCGGCCGCGTGCTGGATTTGCAGCGCATCGGGCACGCCGTTTTTCACGGCCGTCAGTTCGGCCAGGATGGAAATGGCGATTTCGGCCGGCGTCTTGCTGCCGATGTACAGGCCGATGGGGGCGTGCAGGCGCGCCAGCTGCTCGGCGCTGACGTCGAATTGCAGCAGCCGTTCGCGCCGCTTGGCGTTATTCGCGCGCGAGCCGATGGCGCCCACGTAGAAGGCGGGCGACTTCAACGCTTCCATCAGGGCCAGGTCGTCGAGCTTGGGGTCGTGCGTGAGGGCGACGACGGCGCTGCGGCTGTCGAGCTTTAATTCCAGCACCAGGTCGTCCGGCATGGCGTGCAGCAGGGGCACGCCCGGTACGTTCCAGCCGCCCCGGTATTCCTCGCGCGGATCGCAGACGATGACGTGGTAATCCATGGCCGTGGCGATTTGCGCCACGAAGCGCGACAGCTGGCTGGCGCCGATGATCAGCAGGCGCCAGCGCGGGCCATGCTGCGTGGTGAGCGCCCCGTCTTCCAGGGCCAGCACGGCGCCCGGCGTGGCGCGCTGCAGGGTGACGGCGCCGCTGCGCAGGTCGAGGCGGCGTTCGACCAGTTCATGCGCTTCCAGGCGCGCCAGCAGTTCGGCCACGCGGCTGCCCGCGTGCAGCGGCTCGATGGCCAGTTCGATGGTGCCGCCGCAGGGCAGGCCGAAGCGGTGCGCCTCGTCGGCGCTGATGCCGTAGCTGACGATTTCGGGCCGCGTGCGCACGATGCCATGCACGCGCACGGTGTCGATCAGGTCATCTTCGATGCAGCCGCCGGAGACGGAACCGACCACCGTGCCATCGTCGCAGATGGCCAGGGTGGCGCCCACGGGACGGGGGCTGGAACCCCAGGTCTTGATGACGGTGACGAGTTCGCAGCGGCGGCCGGCGGCGAGCCAGGCGGCGCTGGTTTTCAGAACTTCAAGGTCGATGCTGTCCATGGCGCGCGCGAGTTACATGCCGCATGTTTGCGGCAAAGTATGGAAAAGTATTCAAGATTGTGGATATACTACCTGTTCCACCACCCTGCGGAGAATTTTCATGTCAAATGAAGTCAAGACGCAAGAAGAGGGTATTCCCAAGTTCGGCAAGCTGCTCATTGTCCTGTTTCTAGCCGTCGTGTTCTGCGGTGCCCTGACCTGGATCATGGGCACCTACTTCCCCAACTTCCCGGGGGCCTGAGCAAACCCTGTTTGATCAGGATTGAGCACAGTGAGCATCGCAGACCGCAAAGCGCGACGCGCAGTAGGTTATGGCAGGCGTTCTAAGGCTTCAGCGGTTTCTTCGCCGCCTGCTTGGCGCGCACGTCGGTGACGGCGCGGTTGACGGCGGCCATGCGCGAGTTGGTGCCCGGATGCAGCGCCGTGTAGCCGTTGGCGACCGTGGCCGGTACTTGTGTGGCCAGCCGCTGCCAGAAGCGGGCCGCGTTGTCGACGTTGTAGCCGGCGCGCGCCAGCAGGTAGATGGCCAGGGTGTCGGCTTGCACGTCGAGTTCTTGCGGCATGGCCTTGATGCCGGCGGCGCCCGTCAGCATCGACACGTCGGGCTGCACGGCGCCCAGGCTGTCGATGATGCTGCCGGCCGTCCCTGCCGTGCGCTGGCTGCGCGCGTGGTCGAGGATGTTGTGCGCCATTTCGCGGGCGATGACAAAGGCGATGCCTTCGTCGTTTTGCGCCGCATTGACCATGCCGCGCGTGAGCATGATGCGCGCGCCGTCCGAGTAGGCGTTGATATTGTCCGCATTGCCCAGGGCGACGCGGAAGGCGCAGGCGCGCGTGACGGGAATCTTCAGGTCCTGCTGCTGGCCGTCGCGGGCGATGGTCATGTTCAGGCTTGCGCTTTTCGAGGCCAGCGGGCCGACGATGGCGCCAAACGGGCCTTCCGCCTTCGGGCCGGCCGGCAGCGGCTTGCCTTCGGCGGCCAGCAAGCCGTCGCCCTTGCGCAAGCCGGCGCGTGCGGCGCCGCTGCCCGGCAAGACGCCGGAGACTTGCATCTGTTCGCCGTAGCCGAGAGCCGCCTGCGCCGCGTCGGCATAGATGCCGGGGTAGGAATACTTGTTCTGCGCCGTGAAGCCCAGCAGGTTGCGCGCATACGTCTTGCACAGGTCCGCATTGTTGATCAGCAGGGGCGCCGAGACTTTCGACAGGCGGTCCTGCAGCGCCACCATCTTCACCAGTTCTTCCTGCGCCGCCTTTTGCTGCGCCGTCGGGGCGGGCGCATCGGGCGCCGGCACCACGTTGAACGGGCCGCTGACATGCGTCGTTGGCGTGGTACAGCCGGCGAGGATGGCCGCACTGGCCAGCAGGAGGGGAGTGGCCAGTTGGCGCAGCGAAGTTGGGGCTGTGATCAGATGGCGGAAACCTGGCATAAGACGATCCTTAATGTTTGCCGGTGCTGCCGAAACCGCCAACACCGCGTTCGCTGTCGCCGAATTCCTCGACGACGTTAAAGCCCACTTGCAGCACCGGCACGATAATCAGTTGCGCCAGGCGTTCCATGGGATTGAGCGTGAAAGCGCTCTGGCCCCGGTTCCAGGTCGATACCATCAACTGGCCCTGGTAATCGGAGTCGATCAAGCCTACCAGATTCCCCAATACGATGCCGTTTTTGTGGCCCATGCCGCTGCGCGGCAGGATCATGGCCGCATACGACGGGTCGCCGATGTGGATGGCCAGGCCCGTGGGAATGAGCACGGTCTGGCCGGCTTCGATGGTGATCGCCTCGTCGATGCAGGCGCGCAGGTCCAGGCCGGCGCTGCCGGGTGTGGCGTAGGCCGGCAGCATTTCTTTCATGCGGGCGTCGAGGATCTTGATGTCGATATTTTTCATTAATCTAACTAACTAAGCTAAGTCGTATAAAAGGTTATTTGAGCAGCGAATTCTTGGCCAGCCGCTTCGAGATTTCCGAAATCAGCTGGCGTGCCAGGTTCAGTTTCGAGGCGCGCGGCAGTACGGTATGGCCTTCCTCGTCGAACAGGATGATGGTGTTGTCGTCCTGGCCAAAGGTGTTCTGGCCGATATTGCCGACCAGCAAGGGGATGCCCTTCTTTTCGCGCTTGGTCGAGCCGAATTCCACCAGGTTTTCCGATTCGGCGGCAAAACCGACGCAGTACGGATAGCCGGCCAGGTTGGTGCGCGCCGCCACGGTGGCCAGGATGTCGGGATTTTGCGCGAACTGCAGCTCCGGCACGGAGCCGTCGGCCTGCTTTTTCATCTTTTGTTCGCTGGCGTTGGCCACGCGCCAGTCGGCCACGGCGGCCACGGCGACGAAGACATGCTGGCCGTCGACGTGGGCGAGTACCGCATCGTGCATCTGCTGTGCGCTTTGCACGTCGATGCGGCGCACGCCGAAGGGGGCGTCCAGGGCCGTGGGGCCGGAAATGAGCAGCACCTCGGCGCCCGCTTCGCGCGCCGCGCGCGCCACCGCATAGCCCATCTTGCCCGAGGACAGATTGGTGATGCCGCGCACGGGGTCGATGGCTTCGAACGTGGGACCGGCAGTGACCAGCACGCGCTTGCCCGCCAATACCTTAGGCTGGAAGGCGGCGATCAGCTCCGTCAGCAGCTGTTCCGGTTCCAGCATGCGGCCCAGCCCCGTTTCGCCGCACGCCTGTTCGCCGGCGGCCGGGCCGAACAGCTTGATGCCGTCGTCGCGCAGCTGCTGCACATTGCGTTGCGTGGCGGGGTTTTGCCACATTTCCACGTTCATGGCCGGCGCCACCAGCAGGGGCAGGTGGGATGGGCGGGCCAGGCACAGGGTCGACAGCAGGTCGTCGCACACGCCGTGCGCCAGCTTGCGCATGAAGTCGGCCGAACACGGCGCGATCAAAATCGCGTCCGCATGGCGCGTCAAATCGATATGCGCCATGTTGTTGGCTATGCGCGCATCCCACTGGCTCGTGTGCACGGGGTGGCCTGACAGGGCCTGCATCGTGACGGCCGTGATGAAGTGGCTGGCCGCATCCGTCATCACCACCTGCACCGAGGCGCCTGCTTTTGTGAGCGCGCGGCACAATTCGGCCGCCTTGTAGCAGGCGACGCCGCCCGAGAGTCCCAGGACGATTTTTTTGCCGGACAGTTCCATGCCGTTCTCCTGCGTGTTTATTTGTTTACCCGGCGCAGTTCATCGATGATGAACAGGGCCGCGCCGATGCAGATGGCGCTGTCGGCGATATTGAAAGCGGGGAAATGGCCCCAGCTTTTCCAGTGGAAGTCGAGGAAGTCGACCACGTGGCCGTACATCAGGCGGTCGATGGCGTTGCCCAGCGCGCCGCCGAGGATCAGCGACAGGGCCCAGCAGAACATGCGCTGGCCGGCGTGCTTTTTCAGCAGGTAGATGATGTAGATGGCGGCCGCCAGGGCGATGCCGGTGAAGAAATAGCGCTGCCAGCCGCCCTGGTCGGACAGGAAGCTGAATGCGGCGCCCTTGTTATACGCGAGCACCAGGTTGAAATACGAGGTGATGACCATTTCCTGCGCATAGCGGAAGGTCTTCAGGATCGTGATCTTGGTGATCTGGTCGAACAGGATGACGATGGCGGCAATGCCCAGCCACAGCGTCAGCGGCGATTGCGGTTTCGATGAAAAACGGTTTTTAGTGGCCATATTTTTCCAGGGAAGATAAAGCCGCCGCCTGGCAGCAGGCGGCGGTTGGACGGATAGCATACAACGGCGGGCAAAATCGTAGCGAGCGGCAGCGATTTGTGGCCGAGAAGCGCAACCGTACTCTAGTACGGTGAGCATCGCAGGCCGCAAATCGCGACGCGCAGCAGATTTTGACGCCGTTGTTTAGGCGAAGCGGCGAACTTCGCCCTTGCCAAACAGGTTGCTGACGCAGCGGCCGCACAGGGTGGCATGCGCGGCGTCCGTGCCCACGTCGCTGCGGTAGTGCCAGCAGCGCTCGCACTTCGGCGCCGTCGACGCGGCCACGACCACTTCCTCGGCCGCTTCGTCGGCCACTTCGGCTACCGTTGCCTGCGAGGTGATGAAGACGAACTTCAAGTCGTCGCCCAGGGTCGTCAACAGCTTGTACTTCATCGGCGCGGCCTTGATCGTCAGCTCCGCCTGCAGCGACGAGCCGATGGCGCCCGAGGTACGCAAGTCTTCCAGCTGTTTTGTGACGTCCGTGCGCACGGCGCGCAGGGCCGTGTATTTCTCCAGCAGGTCGGCCGCATCCGCCACTTCCGGCAGCTGCCACCAGGTTTGCGTGAAGATGGTTTCATCGCTGGCGGCATACGCTTCGCTGCCGGCGAAGACGGCCCACGCTTCCTCGGCCGTGAACGACAGGGCAGGGGCCATCAGGCGCAGCAGGCTTTGCGTGATGTGCCACAGGGCCGTCTGCGCCGAACGGCGCGCGTGCGACGTCAGGCCGGAGGTGTACAGGCGGTCCTTCAGGATGTCCAGGTAGAAGCCGCCCAGGTCTTCCGAGCAGTACGTCTGCAGCTTCGACACGACCGGGTGGAATTCGTAGCGCGCGTAGTTGTTCTCGATCTGCGTTTGCAGCGAGGCCATGTTGGCCAGCGCATAGCGGTCGATTTCGAACATCTCGGCCACCGGCACGGCGTCCGTGGCCGGATTGAAGTCCGAGGTGTTCGCCAGCAGGAAGCGCAGGGTGTTGCGGATGCGGCGGTACGATTCCGTTACGCGTTTCAGGATTTCGTCGGAGATCGACAGTTCGCCCGTGTAGTCGGTCGAGGCGATCCACAGGCGCAGGATGTCCGCGCCCAGGGTGTCCGAGATCTTTTGCGGCGCCAGCGTGTTACCCAGCGACTTCGACATCTTCTTGCCTTCGCCATCGACCGTGAAGCCGTGCGTCAGCAGCGCTTTATATGGCGGACGGCCATTGAGCATCGATGACACGAGCAGCGACGAGTGGAACCAGCCGCGATGCTGGTCCGAGCCTTCCAGGTACAGGTCGGCCGGGAATTGCAGCTGCGTCGAGTGCGAACCGTGCGCTTGCGGGCCGCCCAGCACCGTCTGGTGCGTGGCGCCGGAATCGAACCACACGTCCAGCGTATCCTTGTTCTTCGCGTAGATGGCCGCTTCGTCGCCGATCAGGTCAGCCAGGTCCAGCGCCTGCCATGCCTCGATGCCGCCTTTTTCGATCAGCTTGGCCACTTGCTCCAGCAGTTCCGGCGTGCGCGGATGCAGGTCGCCCGTTTCCTTGTGCACGATGAAGGCCATCGGCACGCCCCACTGGCGCTGGCGCGACAGGGTCCAGTCGGGACGGTTGGCGATCATGCCGTGCAGGCGCGCCTGGCCCCAGTCCGGGAAGAACTCGGTGTCGGCGATGCCTTTCAAGGCCGTTTCGCGCAAGGTCGCGCCGCCGTCCTTCGGCGTCACGTCCATGCCGGCGAACCACTGCGAGGTGGCGCGGTAGATGATCGGCGTCTTATGGCGCCAGCAATGCATGTAGCTGTGGTCGAACATCTTGACTTCGAACAGCGCGCCCGCTTCGCGCAGGGCGTTGCAGATCGGCTTCGACGCTTCCCAGATGGTCATGCCGCCGAACAGGGGCAGGGTCGAGGCGAACTTGCCGTCGCCCATGACGGGCTTGATGATGTCGTCGTCCTTCATGCCGTGCGCCTTGCACGAGATGAAGTCGTCCAGGCCGTAGGCTGGCGCCGAGTGCACCACGCCCGTGCCGCTTTCCGTGGTCACATATTCGGCCAGGTACAAGGGCGACAGACGGTCATAGAAAGCGTCGGCCGCATGCAGCGGGTGGCGGAAGCTGATGCCGGCCAGGGCCGCGCCGTCGCAGGTGGCGATGGTCGTGCCATCGAGCTTGAAGCGCGCCAGGCTGGCGACGACCAGGTCTTGCGCCAGGATCAGCAGCAGCGGCTGGCCATCGCGCTCGGCTTTCACCAGCGCGTACTTGACTTCCGGGTGCACGTTCAGCGCCTGGTTCGACGGGATGGTCCACGGCGTCGTGGTCCAGATGACGATGAAACCGTTATCGGTCGGCAGCGATGGCAGGCCGAAGGCGGCCGCCAGTTTTTCCGGCTCGGCGAACTTGAATCCGACGTCGATGGCGGGATCGCGTTTTTCCGCGTATTCCACTTCCGCCTCGGCCAGCGCCGACTGGCAGTCGAAGCACCAGTTGACGGGCTTCAGGCCGCGGTACACATAGCCTTTTTCCAGCAGCTTGCCCAGCGCGCGCAATTCGTCCGCTTCATTGCCGTGCGCCATGGTCAGATACGGATTGTCCCACTCGCCCAGCACGCCCAGGCGAATGAAATCCTTCTTCTGGCGCTCGACCTGCACGTTGGCGTAGGCGCGGGCCTTTTCCAGCACTTCCGCCGTCGGCAGGTTCTTGCCGTGCAGTTTTTCGATCTGGATCTCGATCGGCATGCCGTGGCAATCCCAGCCTGGTACGTACGGCGCGTCGAAGCCGGCCAGCGAGCGCGACTTGACGACCATGTCCTTCAGGATCTTGTTGACGGCGTGGCCCAGGTGGATATCGCCATTCGCGTACGGCGGGCCGTCATGCAGGATGAATTTCGGACGGCCGGCGGCAGCCTTGCGCACGCGCTCGTAGATTTTCTTGTCTTGCCATTGCTGTACCCATTGCGGCTCGCGCTTGGCCATGTCGCCGCGCATCGGGAACGGGGTTTCCGTCATGTTGACCGGGTATTTGCTTTCAGGCTTCTTGTTCTGCTTGGGCGTGGCTGGCTTGTTTTGATCGGACATAATCTTCTTTAATGGTATGGAGTATATTTTTGCAGCGGGTTTGCGACGGCAAGTGCCGCCAGGCGGCGGAGTTGGCCGGCGTCAAATTCGGTCGGTGGCGGTAATGGCGCCGCTGCGCTGCTCAAAATAGGCGCGCGCCTGGTTCGAGTCGCGCTCGATGGCGGCCGTCAGGGTGGGCAAATCGTCGTACTTTTCTTCGTCGCGCAGCTTTTCCAGGAATTCCACGCGCACCAGCTTGCCGTAGCAGGATTGATTGAAATCAAACAGATGCACTTCCAGCAAGACGCGGCCGCTGTCGTCGACGGTGGGGCGCACGCCGAGGCTGGCCACGGCCGGCAGCGGCTGCGGCGCCAGGCCGTGCACTTGCACGATGAAGACGCCGGACAGGGCGGGACGATGCGCCACGCGCAGGTTCAGGGTGGGGAAGCCGAGGGTGCGGCCCAGTTTCTGCCCGTGGATGACATGGCCGGAAATGGCGTACGGATGGCCCAGCAGCTGCGTGGCCAGCGGGAAATCGCCGGCGGCCAGCGCCAGGCGCACGGCGGACGACGAGATGCGCGTGCTGCCGTTCATCACGGTAGGCAATGTTTCTACATGGAAACCATATTTGCGGCCCGCTTCCTGCAGCATGGCCACGTCGCCGGCGCGCCGGGCGCCATAGCAAAAGTCGTCGCCGACCATCAGCCATTTCACGTGCAAGCCATCGACGAGGACTTTTTCCGTGAATTCCTGCGGCGTCAAGGCGGCGAACTGGGCGCTGAAGTGCTCGACGACGACACGGTCGATGCCGGCGTCATCCAGCGATTGCAGCTTGTCGCGCAAGTTGGCGATGCGCTGCGGGGCCTTGGACAGGTCGCCCGCGCGCTGCGCGAAGAATTCGCGCGGGTGCGGTTCGAACGTCATCACGGCCGCTTCAATGCCGAGTTCGGTTGCCGCGCCGCGCACGCGCGCCAGCAACGCTTGATGGCCGATGTGGACACCGTCAAAATTGCCGATGGTCAGAGCGCAAGGCGCTCGTGCCTGGGCATTGGGAAGTCCGCGGAATACCTTCATAGGAATCTGATGAAAAACTGTGCCAAAAGGGGGATTATACGGACTGTTTCAGGGATGCACACCCGGCAGGGCGGACGCAGGGCGAATTTCACTGCTGAAATGATAAAAAGCGTTGCCGGCGGGTATGCTGGCAACGCTTTAGTATTGATTCAATGCACTCTCAACGTCGAAGCCAAGCGTAGCGAGCGGCAGTGATTTGTTGCCGAGAAGCGCAACCGTACTGTAGTACGGTGAGCATCACAGGCTGCAAAGCGCGACGCGCAGTAGCTTGGGTTCGATGTTAATTACTTATTCATCAAGGTCCAGTAGCGGGCCAGGTCAGCCGCGCCATCCGTGCCCTTGACGGCTTTGAGTGCCGTCGTGGCGTTGGACTTCTTGCCGGCGTGGATGTAGGCGATGCCCAGGTGCAGCTTGGCTTCTTCCGCATACTTGGCGGTGCCCAGTTTCACGGCGTCGTTCATCAAGCCCAGACCTTTTTCGGCCTGGCCATCGTAGACCAAGGCGAAGCCCAGCTTGCTCAAGCTGTCGGCGTCCTTGTTCTTGGTGTATTCCGCTTCCGACTTGGCCGCGTTGGCTTTCAGGTCAGCCTGGGTTTTCAGGGCCAGGTCTTTCAGACGCTGGTGACGTGGCGCATCGGCGCCGGTACCCAGCACGCCTTTCTTGTAGCCTTGCTCGATGATGCTCAGCGCTTCGCCAGGATTGCCTGCTTGCAGGGCCAGCTGGCTGATTTCCATGTATTCGGAAGGCTTGCTGAACAGGCCGTTGGCCAGGCGCAGGCGCTGGACATCCAGGCCCAGGCGTTGCGAGAAGCCAGGTTTGCCCGAAACGCGGTTCAGCAGGTCGGCCCAGTAGCTGGTTTTCGGATAGCTCGATGCCAGTTTTTCCAGGGTGGCAACGTAGCCGCCCTTGTCGTTTTGCTTCAACTGGATGTTGGCCAGCATTTGCAGGCTCGCTTCCGAGTTGCCGCCGCGCGCTTGCAATTCTTTTGCCGCTTCGGCGAAGTTGCCGCTGACGTAGTAGGTCTGGATCAGCAGTTCGCGCATCTGTGGATCTTCGCGGTCTTTCAGCGAGCGTTTGATCCAGGTGATGGTATTTGGCCAATCCTTGGCGCGGTAGTACATGCCTGCCAGCGCTTGCGTGAATTTGGGGGCTTCGGCGGCGCTCAGGCGGCCGGAATTGATGACGGCTTCAAAAGCCTTGATGGCGGTGCCGTTGTCGCCAGCGGCGGCGGCAGCCGAGGCGCGCACGCGTTCGATCTGGTAGCTTTCAAAGGCGGTCTTGCCGCCGACGCTGTCAGCTTCGCGCAGCTTGGCCAGTGCTTCCTTGTTTTTGCCGCTGCCAGCGAGTTTTTGCGCTTCTTGCAATGGCTTGCCCACTTCGGCGCGCACGGTGTCCGCGGCATATGCCAGCGAGCCCAGGCCGATTACGGGAGTTGCTGCGGTAAAACCGATAGCGGCCATGACGAGGCCGAGATGAGCGAGACGAAACTTGGACATGAGAAAGTCTTTCAGTAAAAAGCGAATAGGCAGGAAGTCCTGCCTATTCGGATGTAAAGATAACCTGATTGCTGCAGCTTACTGGAATTGCTCGTTGCCGACCAGACCGATTTTGGTCACGCCCAGACGCTGCGCCGACGCCATCACACCGGCGACGACTTTGTATTCCACCAGCTTGTTAGGACGCAGATGCACTTCTGGCTGATCTGCTTGCGCAGCAACGTTGCTCAGCTTGGCTTCCAGCGTATTACGATCAGGTACGACCTGATTGTCCCACAAGATAGTGCCATCAAAATCGACATCGATCGTGACGACCACTGGTTCGGTTGTCGGTGGCGGCGGGGTGCCGACCGGCATGTTCAGGTTCACCGAGTGGTTTTGCTTAGGAATCGTGATGATCAACATGATAATCAGCACCAGCATCACGTCGATGAGGGGCGTCATGTTCAGTTCCATCATTGGTTCCGGATCCGCGCCTGCTGCGCTTCCCGAACCGACATTCATACTCATAGTGTTTCCTTTAAGAAGTCCAACGAAGCACCGGGCGATACTGCCGCCCGGCAAGCTTCCGTCAGTGGCGCCCCCCTGTTGCCGGGGCGCCGCTGTCAGTCGCTATCAGCCCTTGTCAGGTGGTTCGGTGATGAAGCCGACCTTCTGGATCCCGGCACGTTGGGTCGTGTAAATAACCCGGCCGATCGATTCGTAGCGTGTTTCTTGGTCGCCACGAACGTGTACTTCCGGCTGCGGTACTTTCACTGCTTCAACTTTAAGATAATCGAACAGTTCGTTCGTGTCTTTCAGTCTGGTCTGGCCCAGGTAAATCTCACCATCCTTGTTAACAACGATGTTGACGTTCTCTGGCTTGGTTTGCAGGGCTTGGTTGGCCTCAATCGGCAGATCGATTTTCTGCAATTTGAGGACAACCGGACTGGTGATCAAGAAAATGATCAGCAAAACCAACATGATGTCGACGAGCGGCGTCGTGTTGATTTCTGACATTACTTGATCTTCATCTCCGCTGTCGGAGCCGACGGACATCGACATGATTCTTATCCGATCTTTTTAGCGCCGGCAGCACGGCCAGCTTCGCTGGTGGACATTACGCCGGAAACCAGGACCGAGTGAACGTCGGCGCTGAACGAGCGGATGTCTTCCATTGCGGATTTGTTACGACGTACCAGCCAGTTGTAACCCAGAACGGCAGGAACGGCGACCAGCAGACCGAAAGCGGTCATGATCAGTGCTTCACCAACTGGACCTGCAACTTTATCGATCGATGCGTTACCGGTCATGCCGATAGCGGTCAGCGCGCCGTAAATACCCCAAACGGTACCGAACAGACCGATAAACGGTGCGGTCGAACCAACGGTTGCCAGGAACGACAGGCCATCTTGCAGACGCGATTGGACTTTATCCGAAGCGCGCTGGATCGACATCGTCACCCAGGTCGACAGATCGATTTGTTCCAGCAGGGCGCCGTCATGGTGAGCGGTTGCCTTGGTGCCCGATTCAGCGATGAAGCGGAATGGCGAGCCTTCGCTCAGGGTTGCCGAACCAGCAGCGATCGAAGGAGCTTTCCAGAATTTGGAAGCGGCTTCTTTAGCTTGCTTGAAGATCTTCATTTGATCCAGCAGTTTGGTGATGATGATGTACCAGCTGCCGATCGACATGATGGACAGGATGATCAGGGTGGCGCGTGGCACGAAGCCGCCGTCCCATACTGCGGACAGGCCGAACGGGTTGTGCACTTCTTCGGTTTTGGCTGGAGCGGCTGCATCAGCGGCTGGAGCTGCTGCTGGAGCGGCGGCATCTGCAGCAACTGGTGCTGGTGCAGCGTCTGCCGCAGGAGCCGAAGCGGCAGCCGATGCTGGCGCGTCAGCGAATGCCGGAGCTGCTACCAGAGCGGTAGTAGCGGTAACGGACAACAGAACCGCGGCAAAAAATGCGGACAAACGGGTATTCTTAAACATGCTTCCTCCAAAATTAAAAATAACAGATCGCTGAACGTAATGACAACGAAATCATAGTGTGAGACAGGGGATAACTGTCTCGGGTTTTAATCCAGCGACCAAACGTATTGCATTTGCTGCCAGCCTTGTTCCGGCTTGCCGTCAACTGTTGCCGGCTTAAATGTACAGCGGCTGATACCTTGCACCGCAGCTTTGTCCAGGTCCCTGAAGCCGCTGGACTTCACGATCTTCGAATCAGCGACCTTGCCGTCTACACCGATCAGGAACGACAGTGTCACCACACCGGTTTCCTCGTTACGCTGCGACGACTTTGGATAAGCCGGTTTTTCGCAGACGCTGAAGTCAACCACGGCCGGTGTACGCACCGATTTGGCTGGTCCAGGAGTTGGCGCAGGCTGTGCTGGCGGCGTTGGCGGTGCCAATACATTCGTGGCTGGCTTCACGGCAGTCGCATTTGCAATCACGTTCTGCTGTGGCGGCGGCTGCTGCACGTTCACCTCGACTGGCGGAATGAATGGCGGCGGTGGCGCCTTCATTTCTGGCGGCGGTGGTGGCGGTGGAAGATCCTTCGGTGGAGGCGGTTTGACTTCCTCGATAATCTTGGTTTCAACCGGTTCCATCATTTTGGTGACCAACCGCTTGCCCAAGCCCGTCGCGATCCCGTAAGCCGCGAGAACGTGCAGCAGGACAACGACGGTTATGCCTGTGTAGTTCTTGGGACTTTTCTCGTTCGAAAAATTCATGCCTGCTTTCTCCAAATACCATCTCTTGTCTTGCAACTGAACCCCAAAATGACGACACAAAGCTCCAGCCGTATCCGGGACGTCGCCGAATTATACATACGAATTCTTTATTTTACACAGATTTTTAACGCCTAAAACCGGTTAAATTTTTGGCGCTTTTGCGCCCTGAAAACGTACTTGCTTATGTCATCTTTGCACGCTTTCGGACATAAAAAAAGGCGGTCTTATCGGTTTTTTACAGCCGTTTTGGGCGACCGCTGCTAAGTTCTCCGATGTGTCGATCTGGCGGAATTATATTTCGTGATATCCAATATGGAAACTGCTAAATTTGGAGAAAAATCTTTCTTTTTGGAAATGTTTTGCCTCGGAACCAGACCACTTAACCCGTCGCGCGCACCAAACGGGTGCGGAACGCACTTCACCCAGGTCAAAAAAGGCGCTCCTGACAGCCGTTTCGAGGCCGTCAGGCCATACTGAATTCCTATATAGGCATAGGAAGCGCTTATATTCTTGCTATTGATTATTATCAACAAATCATTTCATGGCTTGGCAACCGGGTCATCGCGCCGGTTGCGCTTCTCGCGCCGGCAATTCAAGGTGCCCAGTACCGCCCCCTGTGGGTCGACCGTATCGAGGTGCACATCGAAGCCCCACAGCCGTGCCACGTGCTTGAGCACCTCGGCCGCCTGCTGGTTCAGCGGGCGGCGCTGGAATTGCGTGTGGCGCAGGGTCAGGGCGCGGTCGTCGCGCGTGTTGACGGACCAGACCTGGATATTCGGCTCGCGGTTGCCCAGGTTGTACTGTTCCGCCAGTTGCTGGCGCACGTAGCGGTAGCCGGCATCGTCGTGGATGGCGGAAATGGCCAGTTTTTCATTCTTGTCGTCGTCGAGCACGGTAAAGAAGTGGAATTCGCGGATCAGCCGCGGCGACAGGTACTGGGCGATGAAGCTTTCATCCTTGAAATTGCGCATGGCAAAGTCCAGGCTCTTGCGCCAGTCGCTGCCGGCCATGTCGGGGAACCAGGCGCGGTCTTCGTCGGTCGGGTGCTCGCAGATGCGGCGGATGTCGCTCATCATGGCAAAACCCAGCGCATACGGGTTGATGCCGCTGTAATACGGGCTGTCGATGGGCGGCTGGTAGACCACGTTGGTATGGCTTTTCAGAAATTCCATCATGAAGCCGTCGCCCACCACGCCTTCGTCATACAGTTGGTTCAATATCGTGTAGTGCCAGAAGGTGGCCCAGCCCTCGTTCATGACCTGGGTTTGCCGCTGCGGATAGAAGTACTGGGAAATCTTGCGCACGATGCGCACCATCTCGCGCTGCCACGGTTCCAGCAGCGGCGCATACTTTTCGATGAAGTACAGCAGGTTTTCCTCGGGTTCGGGCGGAAAGCGGGGCGCGGCCTTGCGCTGGTCTTCCTCTTCCTCCTCATCCTCGCGGCGGGGCAGGGTGCGCCACAGCTGGTTGATCTGCGACTGCACATAGGCTTCGCGCTCTTTCTGGCGCGCATATTCCTTCGCCATCGACAGTTTCGCCGGGCGCTTGTAGCGGTCCACGCCATAGTTCTGGATGGCGTGGCACGAGTCGAGCAGCAATTCCACGGCGTCGACGCCATGGCGCTGTTCGCATTCGGCGATGTAATTCTTGGCAAACACCATATAGTCGATGATGGCGTCCGCATCCGTCCAGGCGCGGAACAGGTAATTGCCTTTAAAAAAGGAGTTGTGGCCGTAGGCCGCATGCGCGATCACCAGCGATTGCATGGTCAGGCTGTTTTCCTCCATTAAATAGGCGATGCACGGGTTCGAGTTGATGACGATCTCGTAGGCCAGGCCCATCTGCCCCCGCTTGTAGCTTTTCTCGGTCGATAAAAAATGCTTGCCGAACGACCAGTGGTTGTAGGAAACGGGCATGCCCACCGAGGTGTAGGCATCCATCATCTGCTCGGCCGTGATGATTTCCAGCTGGTTTGGATAGGTGTCGAGGCCAAACTGTTTCGCCACGCGGCGGATTTCCTCGTGGATTTGCTCGATCAGTTCGAACGTCCATTCCGACTGCTCGGGCAGGGCGTTCGGATGGCGCAGGCGCGCGAACGGTTCGCCCGGGGTGTTGCTGGCGCGGTCAAAGGCTGCACTCATCATTTCACCTGTTTCTTGAACAGTTCGCGGAAGACCGGGTAGATATCGGCCGGCGTGACGATCTTTTGCATGGCGAAATGGGCGTGATGGTCGAGCACGCCCGCGTATTGCTCCCACAGGTTTTGCTGCGGGCCGTCCGTGATCTCGACATAGGTGTAGTACTGCACCTTGGGCATGATGGTATTAATAAGCAATTGCCGGCACAGCACGGAATCGTTGTCCCAGTTGTCGCCGTCGGACGCTTGCGCCACGTAGCTGTTCCATTGCCCGGCGCCATAGCGTTCGTCGATGATGGTGTTGAGCAAGTGCAGCGCGGACGATACGACGGTGCCGCCCGACTCGCGCGAATTGAAGAATTCATGCTCGTCCACTTCGGCCGCCGCCGTATGGTGGCGGATGAAGACCACCTCGATCTTGTCGTAGGCGCGCTTGAGGAACAGATACAACAGGATGAAGAAGCGCTTGGCCGTGTCCTTGCGCGACTCGTCCATGGAACCGGACACGTCCATGATGCAGAACATGACGGCTTGCGTCATCGGCTTGGGCACCTTGATGCGGTTGCTGTAGCGCAAGTCGAACGGGTCGATGAAGGGGATGGCCAGCAGGCGCGTGTGCAGGTGGTGGATCAGGCGGCGCAGTTCCGTGACGAGCGGGTCGCTGTCGGGCGCGCCTTCGTGCAGCAGTTCGGCCAGGTCTTCCTCGGCCTGCGCCAGCTGCTTGCGGGCGCCGCCGCCGACGGCGATGCGCCGCCCCAGCGCGCCGCGCAGGGAACGCAGCACGTGGATGTTCGATGGCGTGCCCGACATATTGTAGCCGGCGCGCTGGTTCTTGAATTCCGTGGTGGCCGTCAACTGGGTTTTCACCATGTGCGGCAATTCCAGGTCTTCGAAGAAATAATTCATGAATTCTTCGCGCGACAATTCGAAGATGAAGTCGTCTTCCGTCGTTTCGTCGCTATTGCCCGCCTTGCCCCGCCCGGCGCCACCGCCGCCTTTCGGCCGCGCGATCTGGTCGCCTTTCAGGTATTCCTTGTTGCCGGGATTGACCACTTCCCATACGCCGCCATGCGCGTGGCCGAACGATGGTTCGCCCACGTCCTTGACGGGGATGCTGACCTTCTCGCCATTCTCGACGTCCGTGATCGAGCGCCCCTTGATGGCGCGCCCCACGGCATCCTTGATCTGGCCCTTGTAACGCCGCAGGAAACGCTCGCGGTTGACGGCGGATTTATTCTTGCTTTGCAAGCGCCTGTCGATGAGATATGTCAAAGGGTGCCTCCTTGCTTCTCGTCTTGCGCGCCCCGCCAGCCCTCGGGCGGGAGCGCGCCTCCGCTGTCCGCGCTAGGATGACTTGCGCACGCGCAAGTACCATTCGCATAACAGGCGTACCTGCTTGGCCGTATAGCCTTTTTCCACCATGCGGGCCACGAAGTCGGCGTGCTTGTTGGCATCGTCGGCGCTGGCCTTGGCATTGAAGGAAATCACGGGCAGCAATTCCTCCGTATTCGAAAACATTTTCTTTTCAATGACGGTGCGGAACTTTTCATAACTGGTCCAGGCGGGATTCTTGCCGCCGTTCGAGGCCCGCGCGCGCAAGCCGAAGTTCACGATTTCATTGCGGAAATCCTTCGGATTGGAAATGCCCGCCGGTTTCTCGATCTTCTCGAGTTCATTGTTCAGCGATTCGCGGTCGAAGCTTTCGCCCGTGTCCGGATCGCGGTATTCCTGGTCCTGTATCCAGAAATCGGCAAACGTCACGTAGCGGTCGAAGATGTTCTGCCCGTATTCCGAATAGCTTTCCAGGTAAGCCGTCTGGATCTCCTTGCCGATGAATTCCACGTAGCGCTGCGCCAGGTGCTCTTTTATATAGGAGAAGTAGCGCTGCTCCAGTTCCGGCGCGAACTGCTCGCGCTCGACCTGCTGCTCCAGTACATATAATAGGTGCACGGGATTGGCAGCCACTTCGGAATTGTCAAAGTTGAACACTTTTGACAGGATCTTGAAGGCAAAGCGCGTCGACAGGCCGTTCATGCCTTCGTCCACGCCCGCGTAATCGACGTATTCGTGCATGGACTTGGCTTTCGGGTCCGTATCCTTGAGGTTTTCGCCATCGTAGACGAGCATCTTCGAGAAGATGCTGGAGTTTTCAGGGTCTTTCAGGCGCGACAGGATGGCGAACTGCGCCATCATGCGCAGGGTGCCGGGCGCGCACGGGGCCTTGACGAGCGAGGAATTGGCCACCAGCTTGTCGTAGATCTTGATTTCGTCGGAGACGCGCAGGCAGTACGGCACCTTGACTATATAGATACGGTCAAGAAACGCCTCGTTGTTGCGGTTGTTCTTGAACGTCTTCCATTCCGACTCGTTCGAGTGGGCCAGGATGATGCCGTCGAACGGAATCGCGCCGAAGCCTTCCGTGCCCTTGTAATTGCCTTCCTGCGTGGCCGTCAGCAAGGGATGCAGGACCTTGATCGGCGCCTTGAACATTTCCACGAATTCCATCAAGCCCTGGTTGGCCAGGCACAGGCCGCCCGAATAGCTGTAGGCGTCCGGGTCGTCCTGCGCATAGTCTTCCAGCTTGCGGATGTCGACCTTGCCCACCAGCGAGGAAATATCCTGGTTGTTCTCGTCGCCCGGCTCCGTTTTCGAGATGGCGATCTGTTTCAGCACGGATGGATAGCGCTTGACGACGCGGAACTGGTTGATATCGCCATTGTATTCATGCAGGCGTTTCACGGCCCACGGGCTGGGGATGTTGCGCAGGTAGCGGCGCGGGATGCCGTAATCCTCTTCCAGGATGGTGCCGTCCTCTTCCTCGTTGAACAGGCCCAGCGGCGATTCGTTGACGGGCGAGCCTTTCAGGCAATAGAAGGGCACGTGTTCCATCAGCGACTTGAGTTTTTCCGCGATGGACGACTTGCCGCCGCCGACGGGCCCCAGCAGATACAGGATCTGCTTGCGCTCTTCCAGGCCTTGCGCGGCGTGGCGGAAGTACGAGACGACTTGCTCGATCACCTCCTCGGTGCCGTAGAACTCGCGGAAGGCGGGATAGATCTTGATGATCTTGTTGGCGAAGATGCGCGACAAGCGCGTGTCGTTGCGCGTGTCGACCAGCTGCGGCTCGCCGATGGCGGCCAGCATGCGTTCGGGCGCGCTGGCGTACGTCAGCTTGTCCTTCTTGCACAGGGCCAGGTAGTCGGTGAGCGACATTTCCTCTTCGCGGGTGCGCTCGTAGCGTGCTGCATAGTTATCAAAAATGGTCATGTCAATGTCCTTTAATGTAAACCCGTACTGCCAGTCACCATGGCCGCCCGCCTGGCACTCGCCTGGGCTTGCCGCTTGAACTTTTCCTGTACCCCGTATCGATTTTTATTGTTGTTTCAAGCCCGGCTGTCTTTGCGAGTCCGGATTGCCCGGACCAAAAAACTGGCGCTTGATGCCGTGTGCTGACGTGGCCAGCCGGCTTTTTTTTCACTGTTGATAGCGCTTGCTGCACCTACCATTACCCCATGAAATTTATTATTGCTCTAAAGGATCAGGAAGTCAAAAGATATGTCGGCATATCCTTAATACTTGTTTGTAAATTGTTGATTTAATTGGATAAATCATCAAATTTTTCATCGGTTCCAATGAACTTTTGTATACCTTTTAAACCATCATACGACAATTCGCCAGCGCGTGCCGGAGCCGGCCATGGCGCTGCCGCAGCCCGCGTCATGGCGGCCTGGCGCCGGTGAGGCTGGCCATCTTGCGCTAAGATGCCTGCATGTCTGATGGCCCTGCGCGCCGCGCGTGCGCGTGCGCGAGCCAGCATTTTTATCGTCACCCTATAAGGAACACCCATGATGAACCCCCAATTGCGCGCGATCGTCCGCGGCATGCCGAAGGCCGAACTGCATATCCATATCGAAGGCTCGCTGGAGCCAGAACTGATTTTCGCACTGGCAGAGCGCAATGGCGTGCCTCTGGGCTATGAATCGGTGGAACACTTGCGCAGCGCCTATGCTTTTACGGATTTACAGTCTTTTCTCGACATTTATTACGCTGGCGCAAGCGTGCTCTTGAAAGAGCAGGATTTCTATGACATGACGCAAGCCTACCTGCGCCGCGCCGAAGCCGATAACGTGCTGCACACGGAAATCTTCTTCGACCCGCAAACCCACACGGCGCGCGGCGTGCCCATTGCCGACGTGATCAACGGCATCCACCGCGCCTGCCAGGACAGTCCCGTCAGCGCCGCCCTGATCCTGTGCTTCCTGCGCCACTTGAGCGAGAAAGAGGCGTTCGAGACCCTGGAAGACGCCTTGCCGCACCGCGATAAATTCATCGGCATCGGCCTCGATTCCTCGGAAGTGGGCAATCCGCCCGAGAAATTCTCGCGCGTGTTTGCCCGCTGCCGCGAACTGGGCCTGCACCTGGTGGCCCACGCGGGCGAGGAAGGCCCGCCGGCCTACATCCGCACGGCGCTCGACGACTTGCAGGTCGAACGCATCGACCACGGCGTGCGCTGCCTGGAAGACGCGGACTTGACGGCCCGCCTGGCGCGCGAACAGATCGCCCTGACCGTCTGCCCCCTGTCGAACACCAAGCTGCGCGTGTTCGACCAGATGCATGACCATAACCTGGTGCAATTGCTCGACGCGGGCCTGCTGGTGACGGTGAACTCGGACGATCCCGCGTATTTCGGCGGCTACATGAACGACAATTTCGACGCCATCTTCGATGCGCTGCCGCTGGGCCTATCCCACGCGCAACGCCTGGCGCGCAACGGTTTCATCGCCGCCTTCCTGCCGCAGGCGCAGAAAGACGCCTTCCTCGCTACCGTCGATGCGTATTTCGCGCAGCACGCCGCCGCCCACGGCAGCGCGCAGTAACTCTATAAAGACCCGCCGCCCATGTTCCGCCTCTCCCTGAAAATGACCGGCCGCGACTGGCGCGCCGGGCAACTGCGTTTCCTGCTCGTCGCGCTGATCGTCGCCGTGGCGGCCCTGTCGGCCGTCGGCTTCTTCGTCGACCGCCTGCGCGCGGGCCTGAACCGCGACGCGCACCAGCTGCTGGGGGCCGACCTGGTCATCAGCGCCGACCAGCCCGTCAATGCGGCCTGGCGCGCGGAGGCGCAGAAGCGCGGCTTCATCCTGGCCGACACGGTGACGTTTCCCAGCATGGCGCAGGCGGGCGAGGGCGAGCAATCGCTGTCGCAGCTGGCCTCCATCAAGGCCGTCTCGCCCGGCTACCCGCAGCGGGGCAAGCTGAAAATCACGACCAAGCTCAGCGAAGCGCAGGATGCCGTCGGCCAACCGACCAGCCAGGTGCCGGCGCCCGGCACCCTGTGGGTCGATGCGGCCATCCTGTCCAGCCTGAATGCGAAACTGGGCGATACGCTGACCCTGGGCGACAAGGCGTTTACCGTCACGCAACTGATCGCCAGCGAGCCGGACCGCGGCGCGTCCTTCCTCAACTTCGCTCCCCGCGTGATGCTGCCCTTGAGCGACCTGGCCGCCACGGCGCTGGTGCAGAACGGCTCGCGCGTGTCGTACCGCTTGCTGTTGTCGGCGCCGCCCGCCAAGGCGGGCGAGCTTGCGCAATATCAAGCCTGGCTGGAAAGCCAGATCAAGACGCAAGCCATCAAAGGCGTGCGCATCGAATCGCTGGAATCGGGCAGCCCGCAGATGCAATCGACGCTGGACCGCGCCGACCGTTTTCTGTCCCTCGTCGGCTTGCTGTCGGCCATGCTGGCGGCCGTCGCCGTGGCCATGGCGGCGCGCCGCTTCATGCTGCGCCACCTGGACGCCTGCGCCATGCTGCGCTGCCTGGGGCAGACGCAAAACCAGGTCACGGCCGTGTACGTGATCGAATTCTTATTGGTGGGACTGGCCGGCAGCGTGGTCGGCGTGATGGTGGGTTTCGGCGGCCACCTGGTGCTGCTGGAACTGCTGGGCAAGCTGGTGCAGAGCGACTTGCCGCCCGTGTCCATGTTGCCCGCCCTGCAAGGCGTGGCTACCGGCATGCTGTTGCTGCTGGGTTTTGCCTTGCCGCCGATTTTGCAGTTGCGCAATGTTCCCCATAACCGCGTGATCCGCCGCGAGCAGGAGCCGCCGCAGGCGCTGGCCCTGGCCACCTACGGCCTGGGCATCGCCGCCTTCGTCGTGCTGCTCCTGTGGCAAGCGGGCGACGTGAAACTGGCCCTGCTGACGGCGGCCGGCTTCCTGGGCGGCTTCGCCCTGTTCGGCCTGGCCGGCTGGCTGGGTATCCGCTCGCTGAAAACCCTGCGCGGCGCCTTCAATCACCAGGGCTGGCGCTTTGCCGTCACGTCCCTGCAGCGCCGCCCGGGCGCCACCGTCATCCAGGTGGTGTCCCTGGCCCTGGGCCTGATGGCCTTGCTGCTGCTGACGGTGGTGCGCGGCGACTTGATGGTGGCCTGGCGCAACGCCACGCCGCCGGACGCGCCGAACCGCTTCATGATCAATATCCTGCCGGAACAAAAAGACCCGATCGCCGCGCGCCTGGCCCAGGCCGGCGTGGCCAATGCGCCCTTGTATCCGATGATACGTGGGCGCCTGGTGGCCGTGAACGGCAACGCCATCACGGAAACCACCTACGAGGATGACCGCGCCAAGGGCCTGGCCGACCGGGAATTCAACCTGTCGACGATGGCCGCGATGCAGGAAGAAAACAAGCTGGTGGCCGGCAAGTGGTTCAGCAATGCGCCGGGCGCACCTGCCGAAGCGTCGGTGGAAGAGGGCATCGCCAAGACCCTGAAGCTGAAGCTGGGCGACAAGCTGCGCTTCGACATCGCCGGCCAGCCCGTGGAAGCGGCCATTACCAGTTTGCGCAAGCTGGAATGGGGCTCGATGCGCGTCAATTTCTTTGTCATCATCAACCCGGCCGCCATGGCGGACACGCCGCAGACGTGGATCACGGCGTTCCACCTGCCGCCCGCGCAGGCGGACCTGGGCAATGCCTTGCTGCGCGACTACCCGAACCTGACGGTGGTCGACGTGGGCGGCGTGCTCAAGCAAATCCAGGGCGTGCTGGACCAGGTGGTGACGGCCGTCGAATTCCTCTTTGCCTTTACCCTGGCCTCGGGCTTGCTGGTGCTGTATGCGGCCTTGATGGGGTCGCAGGACGAGCGCACGCGCGAAGCGGGCCTGCTGCGCGCGCTGGGCGCCACGCGGCGCCAGCTGGCGCAGGCGCAGCTGATCGAGTTTTCCCTCGTCGGCGCGCTGGCCGGCCTGCTGGCGGCCTCGGGCGCGGCGGCCATGGGCTGGGCGCTGGCCACGTACCAGTTCAAGTTCGCCTGGAGCTTCGCGCCCGGCGTGTGGGCCTTTGGCTTGCTGGCCGGCGCCCTGTGCGCGATCGCCGGCGGCTGGCTGGGCTTGCGCAATGTGCTGAAACATCCGCCGCTGCAAACCTTGCGGGAAAGCTAAGGACTAGGCGCCCACGCTGTCGTCCGCCTGCGCGCGTAAAAATTGCGCGTAGGACATGACCGGCTGTCCCAGCTGGTGCGGCGGCACGTCGAACAGGGCCCAGAAGTAGGTTTCGCGTCCCAGGCAGATGGTCGGCGCGGCGCAGTAGCGGAACCAGTTTTCGCCGATGTGCGCCGCATACATGCCGTCGCTGTCGGCATCGGAAAAGTACGGGATCACGCGCATTTCCAGCAAGGCCAGCAGCAGGGACTCGGGCGCGTCGCTGTCGCGCGCCATTTCGTACTGCGTGTGCAGGCTGCGTTCCGTCTCGATGATCATCAGGCGGGCCTGGCCGTCGCGCGTGAAAAACAGGATGCCGCAGGGATTCGGGAAAATATAGAACTCGACGAAGCCATGGCGCCGGCACAGCTCTTGCACGACGGCGGCCATGGCTTCGTCTTGCAGGAAACTATAGTCATGCAGCAATAGCAAGTCGCGCACCGTGTCCGACTGCTGCAGGAAGAATTCGCGTTGCAGGGAAACGATTTCCTGTTCCAGTATATCGAGCGCATCGTCGTCGCTCTTCTTGACGTAGCGGTCGATCAAGCCCCGGTTGAAGGCCGTCACGGCCACTTTTTCATCGGCCGCGCCCGTAAATAAAATCTTCTTGCACGGCAAGTCACGCACGGCCTGGCAGAATTCCAGGCCATTCATCTGCGGCATCGAATAATCGACCACCAGCACGGAAGGCACGGCAAAGCGTTGCGCCTGGCCGCTGATGCGCCAGATGCGTTCGAGGTCGAGCGCCACGTTGCGCTGGTCGCGCGGCAGGTTTTGCGTGTCGAAATTGACGTGCAGCGGCGTCTCGCCCGGCTGCGTGCTGTGGCGCAGCCAGTGCAGCGCGCTGCTGGTGTCATGAAAGGTCAGACGCGCCAGCGCGGGATCGAGCTGGAACGCCAGGCTTTTCAGGAAGGAATCGCTGTCATCGATCAATACGGTCAGGGTCGGATGGGAGTAGACGGGCAGTTGCATGCATCACCTTGCGGGGGAAGAGGGTTGTAAGCGGGCAGGCAGGGGCTGGGGAAATTCCAGGATGAAAATCGCATACGCATGCTCGCGCGACACGCAGCGGATGCGCGCCTGCCAGGCCGTGATGATCTGCCGGCACAGGGCCAGGCCGATGCCGCTGCCGTTGTGCACGGGATACGAATAAAAACGCTCGAAGATCAGCGGCAGGCGGTTTTTCGCGATGCCGCAGCCCGTGTCGATGAACAGCAGCCTGGGCACGGGGCGGGCGCCGTCGATGATGATGCGCACGCGGCCCTTGCCGGCCCGCTGGATGGCTTTCAGCGCGTTTCTCAGCAGGTTCAGCAAGATCACCACGCACAGTTCGTCCTGGCCGGCGAACTGGAAGTCGGCGCGCACGTCCACCTTGACGCGGCTGCGCTGGCTGTTGCCGGTGAATGGGTAGCGCTTCAGCACGGAATTCACCATCGCCAGCATCGACAGCGCCTGGCTGGGCTGCAGGTTGCGGTTCACGGCGCTGGCGCTCATCAGGAACAAATCGATCATGTGCTGCATGTGGCGCACTTCGAACTGAATGCGCGACAGGGCTTCCTGCAGCGGCGGCAAGTCGTGCGCCTGATCGGCCAGTTGCGGCAGCAGCCGGCGCATGCCCCGCACATTGGCTTCCACGCTGGTCAGCGGCGTGCGCAGTTCGTGTGCCACGGAACCGAGCCCGGCGGACAGGCCGGCCAGCCGTTCCAGTTCCAGCACCTTGCTGCCCACTTTCACCACGGACAGCGCGGCTATGGTGAACCAGTGCACGGGCAGTTGCTGCAGCACTTCACGCTGCAGCAGGAAGTCGCCTTCTCCCTGCAGGATGACGGCCAGGCAGGCGGTGCTGGTGCCGATCAGGTAGGCGCGGCAAGCCAGCTTCGTTTCGAAATGAAACAGCACGACGAGGCCGATCAGCAGCGATTCGCTCCAGATGGACGACGCGTGGTTCATCAGAAACATGAAGGTAAAGAAGAAGGGCAGGATGTAGCTGAGCGCGAACAGCAGGTAGCGCGACAGCCAGCGGGCCGAGAAGTGGCGCGCAAACAGGCCGACCGCGCAGATGCCCACGCCCGTCAGGCGCAAGGTCAGGTTTCCATAGGCTTGCGGAAAAAAGTAATTCCACAGCAGGTAGTACAGCGGCATCGCCACCGTGCCCACGGCGGCCAGCATGGCGACCCTGCCGGCCAGGTTTTCATGGGGCATGCGTTCATGCAGCAGCGAATGGAGCAGGCGCCTGCGCCAGTGTGTCCATCGTCCTTGCAATTGCTGCGTCATGACTCTGCCTTGATTCTCTTCAGAACATTATCATCGCGTAAATTTTCCTGGTTGAACGGGTATCTCATCGGACATTGATATACGTCAATGGATGGGTTCGCGAGACGGTCAAGGCTTTAAGCCGCAGCAAACCTTTCCCTAGGAGAAAACTCATGACCATCGCTACCAGCTTGCACGCCCCATCCTTCGTCCGCGCAGAACACTGCTTGCCAGACTACATCGTGCGGCGCATGGATGCGCACCACGTCACGCGCATCGAAAAGCTGCTGGGCGGCCAGCATCCCCATGCCTGGCAACCGACACCCGCCCATGCCATTTTCCTGGCTGGCAATGACTACCTGTCCATCGCCGCCGAGCCGGCGCTGGTGGCGGCCCAGGTGGCGTCCCTGCAGGCGCATGCGGGCGGCATGCTGATGTCGGCCGTGTACTTGCAGGAAGGCAGCGAACAGCACCGGCTGGAAAGCCGGCTGGCCCGCTTCATGGGCAGCGAGGACGGCATCCTGGCACAGTCCGGCATGGCGGCCAACGTCGGGCTGATCCAGTGCATCGCCAGCCCCGGCATTCCCGTCTACCTCGACATGCAGGCCCACGCCTCGCTGTGGGAAGGCGTGCTGTCGGCGCAGGCCCAGGCCGTGCCCTTCCTGCACAACGACATGACGCACTTGCGGCGGCAAGTGGAAAAGCATGGCCGCGGCGTGATCGTCGTCGACGCCCTGTACAGCACCAACGGCAGCCTGGCGCCGCTGCTGGAATTGCTCGACATCGCCGAGCGCAGCGACTGCGTGGTGGTGGTCGACGAGTCGCACTCGCTGGGCACGCACGGCCCGCAGGGTGCGGGCCTGGTGGAAGCGTGGGGACTGGGCCACCGCGTGCATTTCCGCACGGCGTCGCTGGCCAAGGCTTTCGCGGGCCGGGCCGGTTTCATCAGCTGTTCCAGCCGCTTCAAGGGCTATTTTTTGTCCGAATCGCGGCCCGCCATCTTCAGTTCCTGTTTGCTGGCCCACGAGCTGGCGTGGCTGGGCGCGGCGCTCGATTTCATCATGGCCGCCGATGGACGGCGCGCCACCCTGCAACGCCATACGCTGCAGGTGCGCGAAGGCTTGCGCGAACTGGGCTACAACGTCAGCGATGGCACGGAGCAGATCGTGGCGCTGGAAGCGGGCGGCGAACCGGCCACCCTGGTCCTGCGCCAGGCGCTGGAACGGCAAGGCATTTACGGCGCCATGTTTTGCGCCCCGGCAACGGCGAAGAACCGCGCCCTCGTGCGCCTGACCCTCAATGCGGGGCTCGACGGGGCGGCCATCGAGCGGGTGTTGGCGGGCTGCGCCGCCATCCGCGCCGAAGCGGGCGTGGAACACTGGCCATCGACGCGGCGCCTGCGCAGGCTGGCGCTCGTGTAGCGTCGTCAGCCGGCCAGCCGGCCCAGGAGGGCTGAAAGCGCTCCCAGCTGTTCTGCCGGTGCATCCTGCAGCAATTCGCGCCCCACCGCCTGCGCGGTGGCGCTCGCATGTCCCAGCAATTCCTGGCCGGCGGCAGTCAGCACGGCATAGCCGACGCGGGCGTCGCGCGCATCGGCCTGGCGCGCCACCAGGCCAATCTTTTCCAGAGGCATCAAGGAACGCGTGACGCCGGAGGCCGTCAACGCCAGGCGCTCGGCCAGGTCGATGCGGCGCAGGCGCGCACCGGGCGCGCGCTGCAGCTGGTACAGCAATTGATAGTCGCTGAAGCTCAGGCCATGCAAATTGCCCAGGGCGCTGTCGAAGCGGCGCACGATGAGCGCCTGGGCGCGCGCCAGGCGCAGGCAAAAGTCCAGCGCGCCGTCGGCGTCCGGCGACGGGAGAGTGTGATCGTTCATGGCGTCCATTTTATCCATTGCGAAATGCTTGAGTGCGCAAGTGTAAAGCAATGCCGCTCAATACAGCGGCTGGCCTTGCTCCAGCCACTGTGCGCGGTGCAGTTCCAGCAGGGCGCCCAGTTCGGCGTCCGCATCGAAGGCGGGGTCGTCGGGCAGCTTGAGCGTATCGATGACGGCGCAGGAAAAGGCCGCCGCGCCATCGCGCCGCCAGTCCGCCTGCAGCAGGGCGTTGCGGTGCTTGCCCAGGTTCAGCTCGAAGCGGTGCCGGTTCAGCATGCCGGGCGCGTTGCGGCTGCTGTCGAGCAAGGTGCGCCCGCTGGGCAAGTGCCGCAAGGCGATGATGCCCAGCGGCGGTGGCTGTTGCCGGTAGTGCGCTTTCAATGTTGCCTGTCGTGTCTTGTCCATGTTTTACTTCTCCGATATCGTTTGGGTAATCGCTTCCGGTCCCGCGATGCGCGGGATGGCGGTAAATAATGCGGCCGCCACGGCGGCGGCCAGCAGCAGGGCGCCGCCGCCGCAGAACAGCTCGCCAACGCTCAGGTGGCGCAGCAGCGCACCCGTGGCCGCCGCCGACAGCGGCGCCAGTCCCAGGAAGATGCCCATGAACAGGGCCATCGCCCGGCCCAGCATGGCGGGCGCCACGCGCCGCTGTATCCACGTAAAGATGGCCACCTGCAAGTAGCCGCCGAGCAACCCTGTCACGGCCAGCAGGGCCGCGCCTTGCCAGGCCGAGCTGATTTGTCCCAGGGCCATCAGCAGCAGGCCGACGACCGCGTCGACGAGCAGCAGGGTGGCGCCGAAGTGGCGGCGCAGCCAGGCACCGCCCAGGCTGGACGCCAGCATGCCGGCCAGGGTGCCGGCGCCATGCGCGCCCATCAGCAAACCCAGCGCGGAGGCGCCATGCAGGCGCTCGCTGGCCAGCACGGGCAAGGCCACCTGCAGCGGCCCCATGACGAAGAACGCCACCACCGCCCAGTACGCATAGCAGCTGCGCAAGGGAAGGTCGCGCCACACCATGGCCAGGCCCGCCGCCATGTCGCGCCACATGCCCTGCGCCGCCGCCGCGGCCAGTGGCCGCAGGCTCACCTGCCGCAAGGTCCAGGCGGAGAACAGGAACGTCAGCGCATCGATGGCAAAGGCGGCGGCCAGCGCCGCCATGGAGGTGTGCTGCGCGCCATCGTGGGCGCCGAGCACGAGCGCCGCCAGCAGGGGGCCGGCCAGCAGGGACAACTGGCGCGCGCCCATCTGCAAGCCATTGGCGTTTTGCAACGATTGCGGCGGCACGGCTTGCGGCAGGATGGCCGTGCCGGCGGGAATGCCGAAGGCGGCCGCGATACCCAGCGCAAGCGCGGCCGCATATGCGAGCGCCAGGCTGGCCTGGTCCAGCAGCAGCAACCCCGCCAGCGCCAGCAGGATGACGGCGTTCGCGTATTTGCTCAGCAGCATCACGCGCCGGGGCGAATAGCGGTCGGCGATGGTGCCGCCCAGCAAAATCAGCACGGCGCGCGGGGCGCCCATCAGGGCCACGGCGATACCCAGGCTGAGGCTATCGCCCGTCAGGCTCAGCACCAGCCAGGGCAGGGCCAGCATGCTGAACTGGTCGCCCAGCATGGAGACGAGGCCGCCGCCCAGCAGCCAGCGGAAGTTGGTATTGCGTAGCAAAGGGGATTCTGCGGTGGTGGGCATGGTTGACTTGTCCGTGTTTAAAGATTGCATAGTAGTTGATAAAAGCTTGAGTAGTCAAGTATATTGCTTTTTATGCCGGCAGCGGAAGCTGGCGCCGCATGGGCCGCCGGCGCTTGCGCTATCATGGCGGCCATGACTGATACCACTGCCCCCACCCTCTACGAGACCATCGGCGGCGCCCCCGTGCTGCGTGAAATGGTCGATCGTTTTTATGACTTGATGGAACTCGAAGCCGAGTTCGCCGGCATCCGCGTCATGCATCCGCCTTCGACGGACGGTTCGCGCGACAAGCTGTATTTCTTCCTGACGGGATGGATGGGCGGGCCGGACTTGTATATCGAGAAATTCGGCCACCCGCGCCTGCGCGCGCGTCACTTGCCCTACGCCATCGGCACCAGCGAGCGCGACCAGTGGCTGCGCGCCATGGCCTGGGCCATGGAAGACACGGGCATCGAAGAGTCCTTGCGCGTGCGCCTGATGGAATCGTTCTATCAGACGGCCGACTGGATGCGCAACAAACCTGACTGACACCCATGAGCCCTATCGAGTTTTACAGCCTGCTGGGCGCCGCCATCGTCGCCATCGTCCTGTTGCTATTGATCTTGCTGCGCCCGCGCGGCGCGGCCGGCGATGGCGCTACCACCCTGGCCCTGGTGCAGCAGCACCAGCAGCAAAGCCTGGAGCGCATCGACCGGGTCGAGCGCGAAGTGCGGCTGCAGCTGCAGGCGTCGGCACAGGCGACGCGGCAAGACCTGGCCACCAGCCTGGCGCAATTCCAGGCGGCGACCCTGCAGCAGCTCGACAGCCTGCGCACGCAGATGCAGGCGCAGGGAAAAGTCGGGCGCGAGGAACAGGCGCAAAGCCTGGCGCGCTTTGCCGACAGCACCAACCAGACCCTGGCGCAGCTGACGGAGTCGAATGCGCAGCGCATGCTGGAAGTGCGCGCCACCCTGGAAAGCAAGATCCGCGATTTGCAGGCCGACAATGGCGCGCGCCTGGAAGAGATGCGCAAGACGGTCGACGAGAAATTGCACGCCACGCTGGAGACGCGCTTGACTGCCTCGTTCCAGCAAGTGTCGGAGCGGCTGGAAAAAGTCCACCAGGGACTCGGTGAAATGCAGCAGCTGGCGCTGGGCGTGGGCGACCTGAAGCGGGTGCTCACCAACGTCAAGACGCGGGGCACGTGGGGCGAAGTGCAGCTGGAAATGCTGCTGGAGCAGGTACTCACTGTCGACCAGTATGCGAAGAACGTGGAAACCTTGCCGGGCAGCGGCGCGCGCGTGGAATTCGCCCTGAAACTGCCGGGCCTCTCCGATGGCGGGCCGCCCGTGTGGATGCCGATCGATGCGAAATTCCCCAAGGAACAGTACGAGCGCCTGGTCGAAGCGGCCGAGCGGGCCGATGCGGACGGCGTGGCCCTGGCCGGACGCGAGCTGGAACGGGCCGTGCGGGGCGAAGCGAAAACCATCGCGGACAAATACCTGGCGCCGCCGCTGACCACTGACTTTGCCATCCTCTTCCTGCCCACGGAAGGCTTGTATGCGGAAGTGTTGCGCCGCCCGGGCCTGGCCGATGAATTGCAGCGCGTGCACCGGGTCAGCATCGCGGGGCCATCCACGTTGACGGCCTTGCTGAACAGTCTGCAGATGGGTTTCCGCACCCTGGCGCTGGAAAAGCGCTCGTCGGAAGTGTGGCAAGTGCTGGGCGCCGTGAAGACGGAATTCGGCAAGTTTGGCGACGTGCTGTCGCAAACCCGGCTGACCCTGGAAAAGGCGGCGAAGAATATCGAAAGCGCGGAAGTGCGCAGCCGGCAAATGGCGCGCAAATTGAAATCCGTGGAAGCCTTGCCGGGCGAGGCGGCTGCCTTGCTGCTGGGTAAGGCGGACGCGGGACCGTCCGCCGAAGCGGACGGCGAATAGCCCCGCCGGCGTTCAGGCCGCCGCCGCAGGCCGGCGGCGCAGCGTGGCGCAGACGGTCAGCGCGAGTCCCGCCAGCAGCATGGCCCACGTTTGCGGTTCCGGCACGGCGGGCAGGACGGACAGGCCGGTGGGCGGCAGCGAAGGCAGCATGACGGTGGGATTGAACGGCTCGACGATGATGCTGCTGCCGCGCGGTGGCTGGCCACCGCCTATGCCCGACGGCAACATCGTGTCGCGGCTGCCGCGCACGATATCGAAGCCCGGCAGGGGCAGGCCGGCCACCACGGCCGGCGGCGCCGCGCCCGTGAGCGAGCCGCCATGCGCGGCGACGGGATGCTCGATGACGGGCACGCCCGTTGCCGCCGGCGCGGCCGCTGCCGGCGTTGCACCGCCCGGCGCGGCGCCAACCGGGGCCGCGCCTGCGCCGCGCGGCCCGGCCGCCGCCTGCGTGATGCGGCTGACATTGCGGCACACGGTGGGCACGAGGATGCAGGCGCCCTGCACGCAGTACACGAGTCCCCTTTCCTGCATCTGCTCGCTCCAGCCTGCCCGCGTGACATTGCGGCAGACGCGGCCCGGGCCGAAATGCATGTCGCTGATGCGCGCATCGTAATTGCCCTTGCCGCGGATGGCGTCGCGGCTGATCACGACGATTTCATCATACTGGCGCGCGCGCATGCGCGCCTTCAATTGCTCGCGCACCTGCGGCGCGATGTCCGGGTACCTGTCCACGGCGGCCACGACGTCGCCCATGAACGGGTCGGCGCCGGGGCGGTTCCAGCTGCAGTTGTCCAGTACGTCGGCCCGAGGGGCCCCTTTGGCGTAGGCGGGCGGCGGCGCGAGGGTCAATAGGCCAAGCAGGCAAGCCGCTCCCAGCATGCTGGCGCCCGCGCTCCAAGAGCGGTGTCTCATTATTAGTTTCCTCGTGAAAACAATATCAAAATTGAACTTTTCGTATAAGTTCGGATGTTATCACCGAAGAAACTTCAATATCAACAAATAAATAAAATAATTACAATTAGTGTTGTGTTTGTTGATATGTTATTTAGAGAAATAATTAACATTTTTATCTCAATAGGCGAGCAGTTTCCGGGAAGAAAATTGATTGCGAAGGGGCAATGCAAACGGCCCGCGCAAGGCGGGCCGTTGTGGCGAGGGGGGGATAGGTGGCGCAGCGTTGACTGCGGTCCGGCCAGCGCGTCAGCTTGGCCGGTGGTGGCGCGTCAGGTCAATCCCTGGAACAGCACGATATCGACCAGGTCGCCTGCGGCCACGTGGCCTTGCGCTTCGTGCAGCACGATCATGCAATTGGCTTGCGTCATCGAGCGCAGGATGCCCGAGCCTTGCGCGCCCGTCACGCGCACGTGCTGGCGCCCGTCCGCACCGCGCTCGACGATGCCGCGCTGGTATTCCGTGCGGCCCCGTTTCTTGCGGATCGCCGCTTGCGCCGCCACTTGCAGCAGCGGCAGGGCGGACGTGTCCGCGTCGGCGCCCATCAGGCGCAGCAGGGTGGGGCGGGCGAGGAAATAAAACGCCGCCATCACGGCCACCGGGTTGCCGGGCAGGCCCAGCAGCAAGGCCGATTCGCCTTCGCTGGCAATCCGCCCGAAGGCCATGGGGCGGCCAGGGCGCATGTTGATTTGCCAGAAGGCCACGTCACCGAGGCGCGCGAGGATGTCGCGCGTAAAATCGGCCGCGCCGCTGGACACGCCGCCCGAGGTGATGATGACGTCGGCCATGGCGCAGGCGCCGCGCAGGGCCGTTTCCAGCGCTTGCGGATTGTCCTTGACGATGCCCATGTCGAGCACTTCGCAGCCGAGGCGCGTCAGCATGCCCAGCAGGGTGTAGCGGTTGCTGTCGTAGATGCAGCCTGCGTCGAGCGGCTCGCCGATCGAGCGCAATTCGTCGCCGGTGGAAAAGAAGGCCACGCGCAGGCGGCGGCGCACGGGCACTGTGGCGATGCCCAGCGAGGCCAGCAAACCCAGCTCGGCCGGCCCGAGTATCTTGCCTTGCAGCAGGGCCGGCTTGTCCTGCATCAAGTCTTCGCCCTTGAAGCGGCGGTTGTCGCCGGCGCGGATGCAGTCCGGCGCCAGCGTGATGCTGGTTTCATTGGCTTGCAGCACCAGTTCCTGTGGCACCACGCTGTCGCAGCCGTCGGGCATGACGGCGCCCGTCATGATGCGCGCGCATTGGCCGCGTCCAATTTTGACGGTGCCGGGACGCCCGGCCAGGATGGTGTCGACCACGGCCAGGGTCACGGGGGTGTCTCCGCCGAGGTCGGCGCCAAGGTCAGCTCCGTAAAGCGCATAGCCATCCATGGCGGAATTGTCGTGCGCGGGCACGCTGATGGGCGAGATGATGTCGGCCGCCAGGATGCGTTCGAACGCTTGCGGCAGCGGCAGTTCCTCGATCTCGGCCACGGGCGCGACGGTGTCGGCCAGGATGGCTTGCGCCATCGGCACGGACAGGCCCTGCGCCTGCAGGGCGGCCAGCTCGTCCGGCGTATTGATGTTGCCGAATGCACTATTGTTTTCGAAGAGCACTTCGGCCAGTTTCAAGGTGCCGTGCCAGGTGCGCATGCGGCGTTCGCCGCCGCGCAGATAGGCGTCGAGCTGGGGCAGGGCGGATGTTTTTACCAGGCAAAAGACGGGGTGGGGGCGGCGCACGGCCGCTCCCGTCGCCGCATCGATTTCCTCGGTGACGGCGATGGCCAAGTCGGCATTGTCTTGCGTCAAACCGGCGGCCAGGCGCACCGCCAGGTCGGGCGGCAGCAGGGGCGAGTCGCAAGGCACGGTGAGCAGATAGGGCGTGCCGGCGTGCTGCATGCCGCTGTGCAAGCCGGCCAGCGGCCCCAGCTGGCCTGGCAGCACGTCGGCCCACACGGGCAGGCCGAAGCGCGCGTAGTCGCCCGCATCCGCGTGGACGCTGAGGGCCAGCTGGCCCACTTGCGGCGCCAGGCGCTGGGCCACGTGGCGCGCCAGGGGCTGGCCATGCAGGGGCAGCATGCCCTTGTCGCGCTGGCCCATGCGCGTGCCGAGGCCGCCGGCCAGGATCAGGCCGGTAATGTCGTGTTTGTTGATCATGTCAGGTAGGAAAATTGGTGCATGCGCCATGGTAGCAGCGGCGGGCGCGTGCTGCGCCCGATTCAGCCGCCGATGTACGACATTTCCACTTTCTTTTTACCGTGCTCAAGCGCACCGCCCGTCAAATCCGTCTGGCTGGTGCGCAATTGCGAATAGCGGTCGCCGCGGCCGCGCCACAGCTGCGCCACGGCCGAGGAGATTTCCGCATCGCTGCGGCCGCCGCGCAGCAGGCTGCGCAAGTCGTGGCCGCTGCTGGCGAACAGGCAGGTGTACAGCTTGCCCTCGGTCGAGAGGCGGGCGCGGCTGCACTCACCGCAGAACGCTTGCGTGACGCTGGAAATGAGGCCGATCTCGCCGCTGCCATCGGCATAGCGCCAGCGCGCCGCCGTCTCGCCCGCGTAGTTCGGATCGATGGGCTGCAAGGGCATGTGCGCGGCGATGCGCCGCACCACTTCCGCTGAAGGGATGACTTCCTGCAAGTTCCAGCCGTTCGAGGCGCCCACGTCCATGTATTCGATGAAGCGCAGGATGTAGGGCGTGCCCTTGAAGTGGCGCGCCATGGGCACGATTTCCTGCTCGTTCATGCCGGCCTTGACGACCATGTTGATCTTGATGGGCCCCAGGCCCGCCGCGTGCGCCGCATCGATGCCGTGCAGCACGTCGGCGACGGCGAAATCGACGTCGTTCATGCGCTTGAAGGTGGCGTCGTCGAGTGAGTCGAGCGACACGGTGACCCGGTTCAGGCCCGCATCCTTGAGTGCCTGCGCTTTTCTTGCCAGCAAGGAACCATTGGTCGTCAGGGTCAGGTCCAGCGGCTGGCCCGACGGCGTGCGCAGGTCGGCCAGCATGGCGATGAGCTTTTCGATATTCTTGCGCAGCAGCGGCTCGCCGCCCGTCAGGCGGATCTTTTCCACCCCGTGCGCGACGAACAGGCGCGCGATGCGCGTGATTTCCTCGAACGACAGCAAATCCGTGTGCGGCAGGTAGACGTGGTTCTTGTCGAATACGTCCTTGGGCATGCAATACACGCAACGGAAATTGCAGCGGTCGGTAATCGAGATGCGCAGGTCGTGCAGGGGCCGGCCCAGGCTGTCGGCCACGTTGCCGCTGGGGCTATCCAGCTGCGCGGGAATCGCCAAAGCCCCATTGCGGGCTTCGGCGAGGTAGATAATCTTGTCAGCCATGAAAGGTGATACCACTTACGTTGAGTCGTTCAAGGCAGATACGATAGCACGAGGCCGAAGATGGCACAGGCGAGCAGCAATTTGATGGTGCCCACTTGAAACCTGATCAGCGCCACGCCGGCAGCCAGCGCGATGGCAATCGCCAGCCAGTCCCAGTGCGGCAGCGGGTTTTCTTGCCAGAAGACATGGCGGCCAAAGAACAGGGCCAGGCTGGCGATGACGCCCACCACGGCCGCCGAGATGGCCGTCAGGGGCGCGCTCAGGCGCAGGTTGCCGCGCGACGCTTCCACCAGCGGCGCGCCGGCCAGGATGAAGATGAACGAGGGCAGGAAGGTGAACCAGCTGGCGACGAGCGCGCCGCACACGCCCGCCAGCCACAGGTGGTCGCCCGTCACGGCATGGCTCCAGCCGCCGACAAAACCGATGAAGGCGACGATCATGATCAGGGGGCCGGGCGTCGTTTCGCCCAGCGCCAGGCCATCCATCATTTGCGCGCTCGTGATCCAGTGGTAGTGCTCGGCGGCGCCTTGCACCAGGTAGGGCAGCACGGCATACGCGCCGCCGAACGTCAGCAGGGCCGCCTTGCTGAAAAACACGCCCATCTGCGCCAGCGGCTGGTCCGCGCCGCCCGCCAGCGCCAGGCCCAGCCAGGCGAGGAAGGCCAGGACCAGGCCCACGGCGGCCGTGCCAAGCAGGCGCGGCCAGCTGAAGCGCGCGTGTTCCGGCGTGGGCGTGTCGTCATCGATCAGGGCGGCGCCGTAGCGGGCCGCGCCGCCATGCGAGGCGGCGCCGGCATGGAAGTGGGCCGGCAGCCAGCGGCCGCCCGCCATGCCCAGCAGGGCGGCGGCGAGCACGATCAGCGGAAATGGCAGCTGTAGCGCGGCGATGGCGACAAATGCACCGGCCGCGATGGCGATCAGGCCGGGGCTGCGCAAGGTGCGCCGGCCCAGGCGCCAGGCGGCCGCCAGCACGATGGCGACGACGGCCGGCTTGACGCCGTACAGGATGCCGGCGATGGCGGCCACGTGGCCATACGCCATGTACAGCCAGGACAGGACGATCAGCAGCAGCAGCGAAGGCAGCAAAAACAGCAGGCCCGCCACCAGGGCGCCGCGCGTGCGGTGCATCAGCCAGCCGATGTAGATGGCCAGCTGGGTCGCTTCCGGCCCCGGCAGCAGCATGCAGTAATTCAGGGCGTGCAGGAAGCGCTGCTCGGAAATCCAGCGCCGCTTTTCCACCAGTTCCGCATGCATCATGGCGATTTGCCCGGCCGGACCGCCAAAGCTGACGCAACCGAGCTTGAGCCAGTACCAGAAGGCGCTGCGCAGGCTGACGGGGGCGGGAAGTTGGTTGGCGTTCTCGTGCATGGCGGCTGGCTGGCAAAGTTGGGGACGTAAAAAAGGGGAAGCCTGAGCTTCCCCTTCATCATCGGCGGCTGGGCGAACCCCGCACGCTTATGGACGTTGTGTGTTGACCTGGATCAACGGCTCATCCGATTGCGGCGGCAATGGCTTGCGTTCGCGCGGCTTGCGTACCGGAGCGACTGCCTTGGCGGCCGCTTCCTGCGCCAGGCGCAGTTTTTCCGGATCGGTGGCAGCCAGGGTCAGGCCGGCCGAACCGAGCACTGCGCTCAAGTCCAGCGGCGCGGCCACTGGCGCGGCAGGCGCCGGGGCAGGCGCGGCGACAGGCGCCGGCGCTGGTGCAGGAGCAGGAGCAACTTCGGCAACCACCGGCGCGGCTTCCGCCACGACAGGCGCCGCTTCGGCTACCGGCGCTTCTTCCACCACGACGACGGTTTCCACGACAGCAACTGCTTCCACGACAGGCGCCGCTTCGACGATGACTTCCGCTGGAGCAGGGGCAGGCGCTGGTGCGGCTTCCACTTTTTCGGCAAAGCTGTACTCGGCAACCGGCGCCGGTTCGGCAGCGGCTGGTTCAGCTTGCGCTGCAGCCGCTTCGACAGGGGCTGCCGGCACGATCACTTCAGCAGCTGGGGCAACTTCCGCGACAGGAGCGGCTTCTTCGACCTTGGCGATGTCCACGACCTTGGCCACTTCCGTCACTTCCACCACTTCCACCACGACGGCTGGCGCGGCTTCAGCTGCAGCTTCCACTGGCGCGGCAGCGACAGCGGCTTCCGGCGCCGGAGCAACCGTAAAGCTGATCACTGGCGCATCCTGGCCTTCGTTCTCGCCATTTGCCGATTCGATCAGCTCGCCCGTTTCGCGGTCGCGGCGGTTGCGGTTGCGGCCGCCACGACGACGACGACGGCGCGGTTCTTCGCCTTCCACGTCGTTTTCCGTCTCTTCGCCTTCAGGACCGGCATTCGCCGGTGCTTTCAGCAGGTTGGCCGGTGCGGCGTCGGATTCCGGGCCGTTGGACGGCACGACGACGTTCACTGCGCTGGCGGTGGCGCCAACCAGTGCCAGCTCTTCAGCTTTCACTTCAGCAACAACAGCCTTGTCGGCGCGTGGTTCGCGGCCTTCGCGTGGCTGGCGTGGCGGACGCTCTGCGCGTTCAGGACGCTCGGCGCGCTCCGGGCGTTCCGCGCGTTCAGGACGTTCGCCCCGTTCGCGTGGCGCTGCCGTTGCATCGCCGCCTTCGCGTGCTTCACGCGGTTCGCGTGGCGGACGCGGCGGGCGTGGCGGACGGGCCGCTTTTTCCAGTGCTTCCGCTTCTTTCGCGGCATCGTCCTGGGCTGGACGGCCCTGGCCCGGTTCGCGCTCTTCGCGGCCAGGCTTGCCGTTACGGCCACGGCCACGCGGGCCACGGCTGTTGCGGTCGCCGCGGTCGGCGCCGGCCGGCTTGGCTGGGGCGACTGGGGCGGGCGCCGGCGCCACCGGTGCCGGGGCGCCGGTGAAGAAGCTGATGATCTTGGCGATCAGGCCTTGCGGCGCGGCAGGCGCGGCCACGGGAGCCGGTTTCGCTTCGACGGGCTTGCGCTCGACCAGCGGTGCCGGCTGGTCAGGGGTGATCGTCTTGACGACGGCTTCCTGGCGCGGCTTGGCTTCTTCCTTCTGGCGCTTGCTGTAAGCCATGTCGGTTTCAGCGCTTTCGGCCAGGTTGTAGCTGGCCTGGCTGTCTTCCAGACGCGGATCGTCGTGCTTGATGCGTTCCAGCTTGTAGTGCGGCGTTTCCAGATGCTTGTTCGGGATCAGGATCACGGCGATGCGGTGGCGGTTTTCGATTTTCAGCACTTCGCCGCGCTTTTCGTTCAGCAGGAAGGCGCCCACGTCCACGGGCACTTGCACGTGGATGGTGGCCGAGTTTTCCTTCATCGCTTCTTCCTGGATGATGCGCAGCACCTGCAGGGCGGACGATTCCGTATCGCGGATGTGGCCGGTGCCGGAGCAGCGCGGGCACGTCACGTGCGAGCCTTCGGACAGCGAAGGACGCAGGCGCTGGCGCGACAGTTCCATCAGGCCGAAGCGGGAAATCTTGCCCATTTGTACACGGGCACGGTCATGGTGCAGCGCATCTTTCAGGCGCTGTTCCACTTCGCGCTGATTCTTTGCCACTTCCATGTCGATGAAGTCGATGACGATCAGGCCGCCCAAGTCGCGCAAGCGCAGCTGGCGGGCCACTTCTTCGGCCGCTTCGCAGTTGGTGTTGAAGGCGGTCGTCTCGATGTCCGAGCCGCGCGTGGCGCGGGCCGAGTTGACGTCGACGGAGACCAGCGCTTCCGTATGGTCGATCACGATGGCGCCGCCCGATGGCAGCGGCACGGTGCGGCTGTACGCCGTTTCGATCTGGTGTTCGATCTGGAAGCGCGAGAACAGCGGCACGTCGTCGCTGTAGCGTTTCACGCGGTGCACCATGTCGGGCATCACGTGGCTCATGAACTGGTGCGCCTGGTCGTAGATCTCGTCGGTGTCGATCAGGATCTCGCCGATGTCGGGCTGGAAGTAGTCGCGGATGGCGCGGATGACGAGCGACGATTCCTGGTAGATCAGGAAAGCGCCGTTGGCCGACTTGCCGGCGCCTTCGATGGCGCGCCACAGTTGCATCAGGTAATTCAAGTCCCACTGCAGTTCATCGACGTTGCGGCCGATGCCGGCGGTACGGGCAATGACGGACATGCCGGCTGGCAAGTCCAGTTTATCCATGGTTTCGCGCAATTCCTGGCGCTCTTCACCTTCCACGCGGCGCGATACGCCACCGCCACGCGGGTTGTTCGGCATCAATACGAGGTAACGGCCGGCCAGCGAGACGAACGAGGTCAGGGCGGCGCCCTTGTTGCCGCGCTCTTCCTTTTCCACCTGGACCATGATTTCCTGGCCTTCGCGCAGCGCTTCCTTGACGGAGGCGTTACGCACGTCCACGCCTTCGCGGAAGTACGTGCGGGCAACTTCCTTGAAGGGCAGGAAGCCGTGGCGGTCTTCGCCATAGCTGACGAAGCACGCTTCGAGCGATGGCTCGATGCGCGTGATCACGCCCTTGTAGATGTTGGATTTGCGCTGTTCGCGCCCGGCTGTCTCGATATCGATGTCGATCAGTTTTTGTCCGTCGACAATCGCTACGCGCAGTTCTTCTTGCTGCGTGGCATTAAACAACATGCGTTTCATTTTTATAACTCCGCGACCCGTAGGCCATCTCAAAGCCGCTTCCGGGGAAGCGGCGAAGTACAGGGATATATGCGAGAACGGGAGTGCTGGCGGGGGAAATGCCTAGGCGTGCGGAGCAACAACGCGTACGAGGTATACGTTACGGCCGCAACAGGCGCGGTGAGGTCGATCGTCATGCCGAGTGCACAGGACACCTGCAACTCATCTGAAGCAGCCCGGATGTCGGGGGCAGAGAATGCAAGTGGTCAGCAAATTCAGAGCCAAATCGTAAGCCGGCTCATTACAGGGATCGCGATGGCGAGGCTTGGCCTCAGCCTATTCATCGACAACCCTCAGTATTGTGGCCGCATACGGGGTTTGGCGAAAACGGCAAGCGTTATCAACTTCATCAACCCGCGAGCCCGACTCGATAAGTCGCGCTAACGGGTACTTATCCTTATAATCCAATACACTCACTTCAGCATCTCCACGCGTTATCCGATTACAACTACGGTGCAACCTTGATTCGCGCAGGGATGGTGCATATACATTTTTTTCCACCGAATTTGCAATTTGGCGAGGCCGGTGGAGACGCCCCTGTGTAAAATGTGCTTTTATTCTTACACTCGCAGCAGCCAGGGCCGCAGCAAAAACAATTATATATTCAAAATGAAGGACTTAGAGAGATTTCTGGGAAGACATAGTAAATGAAGAGTCAAAATGATGTTGTTCCCCCTTCAACACCCCCGGTTCAGCCGCAAGCCCAATTCGTAACGATCGCCGAGGAAGAAGCAGGCCAGCGCATCGACAACTACTTATTAAGAGTGTGCAAGGGAGTGCCTAAAAGCCACATCTACCGGATCTTGCGATCGGGAGAAGTGCGGGTTAATAAAGGCCGTATCGATCAGCTGTACCGTCTCGCCGCCGGCGACGTGGTGCGCATTCCACCCGTGCGCGTGGCCGAAAAGGCCGCCACGGGCGCGCCGGCCGCCGAATTCAAGATCATCTTCGAAGATGCGCAGCTGCTCGTCATCGACAAGCCGGCCGGCGTGGCCGTGCATGGCGGCTCGGGCGTCTCGTTTGGCGTGATCGAGCAATTGCGCGCTTCGCGCCCCGACGCCAGGTTTTTGGAACTGGTGCACCGCCTGGACCGCGACACGTCCGGCTTGTTGTTGCTGGCAAAGAAACGTTCCGCGTTGACGAATCTGCATGAACAGATGCGCGACGGCGTCACGGACAAGCGCTACCTGGTGCTGGTGGCGGGTGACTGGAAGAATGCGCGCCAGCATATCAAGTTGCCCTTGCATAAATATACGACGGCCGAAGGCGAGCGCCGGGTGGCCGTGCAGGCCGATGGCCTGGCGTCGCACACGGTGTTTTCACTGTTGCATAAATATCACAACTTCGCCTTGCTGGAAGCGGAATTGAAGACGGGACGCACGCACCAGATCCGCGTGCACCTGTCTTCGTCCGGTTTCCCCATCGCCGGCGACGATAAATATGGCGACTTTGCCCTCAACCGTGCCCTGTTGAAAGCCGACAGCACGCGCGGCGCCCTGAAACGCATGTTCCTGCACGCGCACCAGATCACGTTCACGCATCCGGAAACGGGCAAGACGATGACCTTGAACGCGCCGCTGGCTGCCGAATGCGAGCGTTTCTTGGTAAGCTTGGGCAAACCATTGGCCGTTGCCGCACGCTAAATATCCACCGTGCGCGCGACACTACCCACAAGGTAGTCGTCGCCAGCATTCATTCTCAAGGAGCCGGCGGCTATGCCGTCGGGAAACATGGCAAGAAAGCAATTTGATCTGATCGTCTTCGATTGGGACGGTACCCTGATAGACAGTACCTCGACCATCGTCAAGTGCATCCAGGCGTCGGCCAAAGACCTGGGCTTGCCAATTCCCACCGAGTTGCTCGCTTCGCACGTGATCGGCCTGGGCTTGCAGGAAGCCATGCAGCTGGTGATGCCCGACGTGGAGCCGAAATACCATGCGCGCATGGCGGAACGCTACCGTTATCACTACCTGTCGCGCGACCATGAGCTGGCTTTGTTTCCTGGCGTCTACGAGATGCTGCAGGAACTGTCGCAGCAAGCGTATTTCCTCGCCGTCGCCACGGGCAAGAGCCGCGTCGGCCTGAACCGCTCCTTGAATGCCGTCAAGCTGCTATCCCTGTTCGATGCGACGCGTTGCGCCGATGAAACCTTTTCCAAGCCCCATCCAGCCATGCTGCAGGAACTGACGCGGGAACTGGGGCAGGACATGCGCCGCACCGTGATGATCGGCGACACCAGTCATGATTTGTTGATGGCAAGCAATGCAGGCGCGGCCGGTATTGCCGTAGAGTATGGAGCGCATCCGGTGGCGCAGTTGCAAGCTTGCAATCCCTTGTATTCCGCCGCCACGGTGGCCGAGCTGCATCAATGGCTGAGCGAGCACGCATGATGAACGATGTTGTCGACGTTTTCATCTGTGCCGCCGACGCCGTGGCCGATGGCGGCAAGGGCGTGCGCTTTCCCGTCTCGGCCGGCGGTGAAACCACCACGGGCTTTGTCGTGCGCCATGGCGGCAAGGCGTATGGCTACCTGAACCGCTGCGCCCACGTGCCGATCGAGCTGGACTGGGCGGAGGGCGAGTTTTTCGAGTCCAGCGGCTTGTACCTGATGTGTTCGACGCATGGCGCCATCTATGTGCCGGAAAGCGGCTACTGTGCGGGCGGCCCCTGCAAGGGCGGGCGCTTGCGCCCGATCGCCGTGGCCGAGCGCGATGGCCAGCTGTACTGGCAACCCGACGAGTATGTCCAGCCGCTGCCGGCCTGAGGCCGGGGCAGGCCTTCTGTAATTTACGCAAAGTGAACCATGAGCGATAACACGAATGACAAGCTGGACAGTAGCGCGCCAGCCGCCGGCCACGGCGCCCCTGCGGGACACTGGGAGCGCGAAGTGCTGGAAAAGCTGGTATTTGCCACTTTGCAAGAGCAACGCGCGCACCGCCGCTGGAGCATCTTTTTCAAGGTCTTCGGCTTGCTGATCGTGCTGTTCGCCCTGTGGGTGTTTTATGACTACAACACGGCCGACGACAGCGAAACCCTGGGCCGCCACACGGCCCTGATCGACATCAGCGGCGCCATCGAGTCCGAAGGCAGCGGCTCGGCCGCCGTCGTCATCCCCGCGCTGGACAAGGCGTTTTCCGATGCCGGTTCCGTGGCCGTAGTGCTGCATATTAATAGTCCGGGCGGCAGTCCCGTGCAGGCCGGCATGATCGTCGACGAGATGCAGCGCCTGCGCAAGGGCTATCCGGACAAGCCTTTATATGTGGTGGTCGATGAAATGTGCGCCTCGGGCGGCTATTACATCGCCGCCGCCGCCGACCGCATCTACGTCAACAAGGCCAGCGTGGTTGGTTCCATCGGCGTGCTGATGGATGGCTTCGGCTTCACGGGCGTGATGGAAAAGGTGGGCGTCGAGCGCCGCCTGCTGACGGCGGGCGAGAACAAGGGCTTCATGGACCCGTTCAGCCCCCTGACGGAAAAACACAAGGCGTATGCGCAAGGCATGCTCAATGAAATCCACCAGCAATTCATCGACGTGGTGCGCGCGGGGCGGGGCAAGCGCCTGAAGGAAACGGCCGATACCTTCTCCGGCTTGTACTGGACGGGCGCGAAAGCCGTGGAAATGGGCCTGGCCGACGATTTCGGCACGGTCGACAGCGTGGCGCGCGACGTCGTCAAGGCGGAAGACATCGTCGACTACACGCAGCATGAAGGCTTGCCGGAACGGGTGCTGAAGAAGTTTGGCGCCGCCATGGGTGCGGGCGCCATGAAGGCGGCCGTGCAGCAGTCGCAACCGGCGTTGCGCTGAGGACATCACTCTTGGCAGGCAGGCAAGCCAGTCGAGAATGATTTTCAATAAGGTGGTAAATCGGCTTGAAAATAGGGCTGCTTGGGCTATAGTGAAAGCGTAGTTCTTTTCAAGGAGGGGCGATATATCAACTATGTTGTCAGTACTAACTTGATTGGCAGGTCTTGGAACTACTCGCCGCATCGCAGATGTGGTTTTGAGTGAATTTACATTCCTCACTAAAGTCCCGATGGGGCTTGGGAACGGCGGCGCAATGCCGCCGTTTCCTTTTGTGCGTCGTTCATGCTCGATGGTTCGGTGTCGCTGGATGGGGTTGGGCGTGCTGGCAAGGCAGGCATGCGAGGGCGTGGCATGGCTGGTCGGATGGGCCGCGCTCAGACGGCGCAGCCGTTGCAGTGCACGGGCAGGGGAACGGCGCTGGTTTCCCTGGCTGCTGTTGCACCGGCGTCAACGTTGCTGCCGATGTCGGACGGCATGTCCGCCATGACGGTCGCGGTCGCGTTGTCGGCCTGCGCATCCGCGTGCGCAAAACCGCCCAGTTCCAGCCAGCACATGAAATGACATTGCGCCTCGGCATGCCAGCGCGTCTGGCTTGCCGGCGATGGCGGCGCGTCCGCATCCTGCGGCGCAGGGGCGGTGCTCCAGCGCGCCACGCCGAGTCTGACCTTGTGCATGGCCGCCTGTTCTGCGGCGATGCGCAGGCGCATGTCGGCGATGTTGCCTTGTAAGGCGATGGTATCGGTATGTTCCATACGATGTCCTTGTCAGTCGGTGCCTAGTTATTATTCCTAAAGCTCGCTAGGCGGATTCCTAACGAAGTTTCAGTCTATCAACGCGATATTCCGAGCGCTTGATATTTCTCAAAGGAATCAACCATTTCTCGCCAAATCTCACCTTGTTCTTTTTGGTATTTCTGCGTGCACCATGGTTTCGTGCCGCCTGGGCCGCCGCGCGGACGCCAGGCGCCGCCGCTTCACGCTGCCAGCCGCTTCTGGTAAAGTCACGCCCATGAGTAAATTATCCCTAGACCGCATCCTGCAATCGCAGGGTTTTGGCACCCGTAAATATTGTCGTTCCCTCATCGAGGATGGCGATGTCGTCATCGATGGCGTCACCCAGACCAATTACCGCACCACCGTCGAGACCGAAGGCCTGGTGCTGCACGTGTTCGAAGAAGAGTGGGTGTACCGCGCGCACCTGTACCTGGCGCTGAACAAGCCCGCCAACTTCGAATGCTCGCGCAAGCCCAGCCATCATCCTGGCGTGCTGACCCTGTTGCCGGAACAATTCACCTGGCGCGAAGTCCAGCCCGTCGGCCGGCTCGACCACGATACGACCGGCATGCTGCTGATGTCCGACGATGGCCCGTTTATCCATGCACAATCGTCGCCGAAGCGCCACGTTCCGAAGATTTACCAGGCCACCACGCAAGAGCCCGTGACGGATGAGCTGGTGGCCCTGCTGCTGGCCGGCGTGCAATTGCACGACGAGCCGGCCCCGCTGGCGGCCCTCGTCTGCGTCAAGCGCGGCGAGCACCAGCTGGAAATCGTGCTGGAACAGGGCAAGTACCACCAGGTCAAGCGCATGCTGGCCGCCGCCGGCAACCATTGCAGCGCGCTGCACCGTTCCGCCATCGGCAGCCTGACCCTGGAATCGCTGGGCATCGCCGAAGGCGAGTGGTGCTACCTCACGCCCGAGCAGATCGCGCTCCTGGCCTAGCCCCTTCCTGACCGCCAAAGCCGGGGATATCCCGGCTTTTTGGCGTCTTTAGTCTCCATTGCCTGCATTTGACGAAGTTTCCCGCACATGAAATTAGCTACCCTGAAGGATGGCACGCGCGACGGCCAGCTGGCTGTCGTCTCGCGCGACCTGAAAACGGCCCATCTGGCCGATGGCATCGCCTCGACCCTGCAAAAGGCGCTCGACGACTGGAGTTTCATCGCGCCCCAGCTCGACTTGCTGTACCAGACCATCAATAGCGGCCGCGGCCATCGCGCCTTCGAATTCGATCCCGCCAACTGCATGGCGCCCTTGCCGCGCAGCAGCCTGCGCGTGGCTGGCGCAGCCTACCTGCAGCAGATCGAGCGGGGCTGCAAGGCGGCGGGCAGCGAGGCGCCCGCCAATCTGCGCGATGCGCCGCGCCTGTACCAGGGCGCCAGCGACGATTTCCTGGGTGCCCAGGACGAGATCGTGCTGGCGCACGAGCAGTGGGGCATCGACTACGAAGCGGGCATCGCCGCCATCACGGACGACGTGGCCATGGGGTCGACACCCGACCAGGCGCACCTGAACATCAAGCTGTTGATGCTGGTCAACGACATCACCCTGCGCAACCTGGCGCCGGACGAGCAGGCGAGTGGTTATGGTTTCCTGCAGGCGAAACCGGCCATGGCGTGCTCACCTGTCGCCATCACGCCCGACGAGCTGGGGGACGCCTGGCGCGGCGGCAAGGTGCATTACGCGCTGCGCTGCAGCCTGAACGGCAAGTTGACGGGCCAGCCCCACGCGGGCGCCGACATGGCGTTCAATTACCCGCAATTGCTCGCCCATCTGTGCCAGACGCGCAACGCGCGCGCCGGCAGCGTGGTCAGCGCGGGCGGGGTCGCCAACAAGGAAGTCAAGAAGGGATTTTCCAGTATTTTTGAGCGACGTAACCAGGAGATGATCGCCGATGGCGTCGCCGGCACGCCGTATTTGCTGTTCGGCGACGTGCTCCGGCTGGAAATGCTGGGCGATGACGGTAAATCCCTGTTTGGCGCCATCGAGCAGACCGTGAAACAGGCCGAGGCGCGCAAGTCCCGCTAAGGTTACTGGGAGTAAAGGAAATACAGGGCATTTGTCCTCCTGTTCCGCCGATGGTAAACAGGCACTTGACTCGATAATGCCACATGCCCAGTCCGTATTGCGCCTAGCCAGGCTGCAGGACTTCACCGGAGTTGATTGATGTCGGAAGACAGCGACGCAGAAAAGACCGAAGCCGCGTCACCGAAGCGCCTCGAGCAGGCGCGTGAGGAAGGCGACGTTCCGCGATCGCGTGAAGTGGCAACGTTCACTGTGTTGATGGCGTCCGGCTGCTGCCTGTGGTTTGCCGGCGACGCCATCGTGCGGCGGTTGACGGCCGTCATGGTGTCCGGGCTGACCCTGGACCGGGAGCAGATACTCAATCCCGACGCGATGATGTTGCGCATCGGCTACGACGTGGGTTCGGTCTTGCTGACGTGCCTGCCGTACGCGCTGGCCATCATGCTCGTCGCCCTGGCTTCGCCCGTGCTGGTGGGCGGCTGGCTGTTCAGTTCCAAGGCGTTCACCCCCAATTTTGGCAAGCTCAACCCGATTCGCGGCCTGGGCAACATGTTTTCGAAGAATGCGCTGGTGGAATTGCTCAAGGCCATCGCCAAGACCCTCGTCGTCGGCGTCGTCGCCTGGATGGTGATGCAGCATCAAAAGGACGCCGTGCTGGGCTTGTCGGTGGAATCCCTGCGCGCCGGTTCGGCCCATCTGATCAGTTTGCTGATCACGGCTTTCCTGTTGATCGTCGGCGCGCTGGGCTTGATCGCCGCCATCGACGGTCCGTACCAGATGTGGCATTACGCCAACAAGATGAAAATGTCCTTGCAGGAAGTCAAGCAAGAATCGAAGGAATCGGACGGCAATCCGCAGATCAAGGCGAAGATCCGCCAGATGCAGCATGAAATGTCGCGCCGCCGCATGATGGCCGACGTGCCGACGGCCGACGTGGTGGTGACCAACCCTACCCACTACGCGGTGGCCTTGAAGTATGGCGAGAATTCGCGCGGCGCGCCGCAGGTGGTGGCCAAGGGCGTCGACGAGGTGGCGGCGAAGATCCGCGAACTGGCCGGCGAACACAAGGTCGCCATCCTGGAAGCGCCGGCCCTGGCGCGCGCGCTGTACAAGCACACGGACATCGGCGACGAGATTCCCGAGGCGCTGTATGGCGCCGTGGCCGAAGTGCTGGCCTACGTGTTCCAGCTGCGCAGCTATGGCAAGGGCCAGGGCGAGCGTCCCGACAAGCCGAAGAAACTCGACGTGCCGCCCGAGCTCGACCCGCAGAATCCCGCCTCACAGACACCGCCCGCAGCCGGCGCAGAAGACAAGAATAAAGGAAGTACACCATGAACGGCCTGAGAATGCCAGCCTGGCTCAGCGGAATGGGTGGCAACGCCAGCAAGGGCATCGCCGCGCCTGTCATCATCATCATGCTGCTGGCGATGATGGTGCTGCCGCTGCCGGCCTTCATCCTCGACATCTTCTTCAGTTTTAATATCGCGCTGTCCATCATCGTGCTGCTGACGGCGCTGTACACGGTCAAGCCGCTCGACTTCATGGCGTTCCCGACCATCCTGCTCGTGTCGACCATGCTGCGCCTGTCGCTGAACGTGGCGTCCACGCGCGTGGTGTTGACGGAAGGCCATACGGGCGCCGACGCGGCCGGTAAAGTGATCGAAGCGTTCGGTCACTTCTTGATCGGCGGCAACTACACGGTCGGTATCGTCGTGTTTATCATTTTGACGATCATCAACTTTACGGTGGTGACCAAGGGTGCGGGCCGTATCGCCGAGGTGGGCGCCCGTTTCGCGCTGGACGCCATGCCTGGTAAACAGATGGCCATCGATGCCGACCTGAACGCCGGCCTGATCGGCGAAGACGAGGCGCGCCGCCGCCGCACGGAAGTGGCGCAGGAAGCGGAATTCTATGGCGCCATGGACGGTGCCAGCAAATACGTGCGCGGCGACGCCATCGCCGGCATCATGGTCACCGTCATCAATATCGTCGGCGGCTTGCTGGTGGGCTTGCTGCAGCACGACATGGGCTTTGCCGATGCGCTCAAGAACTACACCTTGCTGGCCATCGGTGACGGCCTGGTGGCGCAGATTCCTTCGCTGATCATTTCCACGGCGGCCGGTATCGTCGTCTCGCGCGTGGCCAGCGAACAGGACATCGGCACCCAGCTGGTGGGGCAATTGTTTGCGAAACCGCAAGTGTTATATATTACCGCCGGCATCATCGGCGGCATGGGCTTGATTCCCGGCATGCCGAACATGGTCTTCATCCTGCTGGCGTCCCTGCTGGCCGGCTCCGCCTATCTGATCAGCAAGAAACGCACGCAGGAAAAAGCGGCGGCCGAAAAGCCGGCCGAAGTGCCGCAAGCGACCGTGGCGCCCGAGCAGGAAGAAGCCAGCTGGCAAGACATCATGCCCGTCGATACCCTGGGCCTGGAAGTGGGCTACCGCTTGATCCCCCTGGTCGACAAGACGCAGGGCGGCGAATTGCTCAAACGCATCAAGGGCATCCGCAAGAAATTTGCCCAGGAGGTGGGTTTCCTGGCGCCGCCCGTGCATATCCGCGACAACCTGGAATTGAAACCGTCCGCCTACCGCATCACCCTGAAGGGCGTGGAAGTGGGCGTGGGCGAAGCGTTCAATGGCCAGTTCCTGGCGATTAATCCCGGCATGGCCAGCGGCACCTTGCCCGGCCTGGCCACGAACGACCCCGCCTTCGGCCTGCCCGCCACCTGGATCGACGCCAGCCTGCGCGACCAGGCCCAATCGATGGGCTATACGGTGGTCGACGCGGGGACGGTGGTGGCCACGCACTTGAACCACCTGATCACCTCGCACGCTTCCGAGCTGCTGGGCCGCGCGGAAGTGCAATCGCTGCTCGACCACCTGGGCAAGGAGTCGCCGCGCCTGGTGGAAGACCTGGTGCCGAAGATGCTGTCCTTGTCGACCTTGCAAAAGGTGCTGCAGAACCTGCTGGCCGAGGGCGTGCACATCCGCGACATGCGCACCATCATCGAAACCCTGGCCGAGCATACGGTCAGCACGCAAGACCCGAACGACCTGACGGCGCTGGTGCGCGTGGCCCTGGGCCGCGCCATCGTGCAGCAATTGTTCCCCGGCTCGGCCGAACTGTCCGTGATGACCCTCGACAGCCGCCTGGAGCGGCTGCTGATGCAGGCGATGGGCAATGGCGGCGACGGCGCCGGCATCGAGCCTGGCCTGGCCGACACCATCGCGCACCAGGCGGGCCTGGCTGCCCAGCAACAGGAAGCGCTGGGCCTGACGCCCGTGCTGCTGGTGCCGGCGCCGCTGCGCGCCTTGCTGTCGCGTTTCCTGCGCCGCGCCTTGCCGCAGCTCAAAGTGCTGTCGCATGCGGAAGTGCCGGAAACCAAGACCATCCGCGTCACGGCGCTGGTGGGGGCACAATAGTTGGCAGCATTAGTACCGGGGTCAGACCCGCCGGGTCTGACCCCAGCCCTTGTCTTTGGTCAAATAAACATCAATTTCCTCTCGGCAAACTGAATAACGGGTACTTTCCCGTCCTGTTCCTTCGATCATTTCCTGCAAGCATCGCTAATAATGGAAACTGTCCGGGTGATCTGTGTCCATGTGGAAGACAGCACTCAAGCAACAGGAGTCGACGATGGTCACACAGTTCAGCCAATATTGCGCCACCCCCGCCCTGGGAGGCCGGTCATGAATGTGAAGAAATTTACGGGCGCCTCGTCGCGCGATGCGCTGCGCAAGGTGCGCGAAGCGCTGGGCCCCGATGCCGTGATCCTGTCGAACCGCCAGGCCGATGGCGTGGTGGAAATCCTCGCGCTGGCCAATGACGACGCCGCTTCGCTGGCCTCGCCGCCGGCCGCCTCCGAAATGGCCCAGCCCCGTCCCCAGTTGCAGACCCAGTTCGCCACGCCGCAGCGTCCGGCCGCCCCGGCCCAGCGCCCGGCTGCGCCACGTCCTGCCGCGCCGCGCCAGGCTGCCTCCGAGCCAGTGGACATGGCCCGCATGCAGCAGATGATGGCCAGCGCGCTGGCGCACGTCAAGGAAAACGCCGCCGCCGAGATGAGCGGCATGATGAATGAAATCCGCGCCATGCGCGGCATGATGGAAACCCAGCTGGCGGAAATCTCGTGGGGTTCGACGCAGCAGCGCGAGCCGCAAAAAGCCGTCGTGCTGCGCGAAATGCTGGCGGCCGGTTTCTCGGCCAGCCTGGCGCGCTACCTGATCGACAAGCTGCCGGCCGGCCTCGACGGCGCGCAAAGCATGCGCTGGATCAAGACGGTCCTGAGCCGTAACCTGAATACTGTGGCCAATGAAGACGCCATGCTGGAGCAGGGCGGCGTGTTTGCCCTGGTGGGCCCGACGGGCGTCGGCAAGACCACCAGCACGGCCAAGCTGGCGGCCCGCTGCGTGATGCGCCACGGCCCGGAAAAGCTGGCGCTGATCACCACGGATGCCTACCGTATCGGCGCGCATGAACAGTTGCGCATCTACGGCAAGATCCTCGGCGTGATGGTGCATTCCGTGAAGGACGAGGCGGACTTGCGCATCGCCCTGAAAGAATTGAAGAACAAGCATACGGTACTGATCGATACGGTGGGCGTGAGCCAGCGCGACCAGATGGTGACGGAACAGGTGGCCATGCTGTCGGGCGCCGGCGCCGACGTGAAGCGCCTGCTGTGCCTGAACTCCACGGCCACGCAGGAAACGTTGAACGAAGTGGTGCGCGCGTATCAGGGCAGCGGCCTGGCCGGCTGCATCATGACCAAGCTCGATGAAGCGGCCTCGATCGGCAATGTGCTCGACGTGGTGATCCGCCAGAAGCTGAACCTGTTTTATGTGTCGAACGGCCAGCGCGTGCCGGAAGACCTGTACCTGGCCGACCGCGGCTACCTGATCGACCGTGCCTTCAAGCTCAAGCGCGATGCGGCGGCGACGCAGTTTTCCGACGCCGAACTGCCGCTGCTGATGGCGCAGGCGGCTGCCCGCAACAATGAAGCGCGCGGGGTGCACCTTGGCTAATTTCGATTTCGACCAGGCCGAAGGCTTGCGCCGCATGCTGGCCGGCCCGCAGCCGCGCGTCATGACGTTCCTCTCGGCCACGCCGCAGGACGACAAGGGCGCCATGCTGGTCAACCTGGGCGCGTCGCTCGTCTACGGCGGCAATGACGTGCTGCTGCTCGACGCCAGCGGCGGCAGCGATGGCGTGGCATCGCGCCTGGGACTGGCGCACGGCGCCAGCCTGCGCGACGTGGCGCGCCAGCAGTGCGGCTTGAACCAGGTCATCCACCAGGTGCCGCAAGGCTTCGGCGTGGCCAGCCTGGGCGCGCGCAACCATTTGATGGACAGCATGGACTATGCGGGCGAGGATGAACTGCGCCGCCTGGGCAAGACGTTCGAGGTGCTGGCGCGCCAGAGCGGCATCGTGCTGGTCGACGGCGTCGTGGCGGACGAGGGCGCCTGCTTCCCCGTGCCGCTGATGGCATCGTCGGATATCGTCGTGCAAGTCTCGACCAGCGCCACCTCGATCAAGGCGGCGTACTGCCTGATCAAGCGCCTGAGCCAGGAACTGGGACGCCGTCCGTTCGGCATTCTCGTCACCGGCGCTTCCGAATCCGAAGCAAAAGTGGTATACGATAATATGGCGCAGGCGGCGAGCCGCTACCTGGCCGTGAAGCTGACTTCGATGGGGTCCGTGCCTGCCGACGAGTATCTGCACCGCGCGGCGCGGCTGGGCCGCAGCGTGGTCGACGCGTTTCCGCTGGCGGGAGCGTCGGTGGCGTTTCGCGGACTGGCCGAGCGGCTGGCCCGTTCGGCGGCGCCGGTGCTTGGCGGCACCTTGTACCAGACGGGGAGCCCGCACCAGTTCAGCGCCTGAATCGAACCGCAGCACCAGATAAGATGAGAAAACAATAAGCAGCCTATGTACACGGTCAAAGGGAAATCGAACAAGGACTATTTGCTGACGGAGCACATTCCGCTGGTGAAGCGTCTGGCGCACCATATGAAGGCGAAATTGCCGCCTTCGGTCGAGGTCGATGACCTGATCCAGGCCGGCATGATCGGCCTGCTCGATGCCATTACGCGCTATGAAGAGACGCATGGCGCGCAGTTCGAGACGTATGCCGTGCTGCGCATCCGCGGCGCCATGCTCGACGAATTGCGCACCAGCGACTGGCTGCCGCGCAGCATGCGCCAGAACATGCGCAAGATCGAAGAGGCGATGAGCACCCTGCAGCAGCGCCTCGGCCATCCGCCGACGGAGTCGGAAGTGGCGAAGCTGCTGAAAATGTCGCTGGCCGACTACCAGGAAATGCTGGGCGACGGCGGCGGCCACCAGCTCGTGTACTACGAAGACTTTCATGACCCGGACGGCAATGACAGCTTCCTCGACCGCCACTGCGTGGACGAGGACAGCGATCCCTTGCGTTCCCTGCTCGATACCGATTTCCGGCAATCCGTGATCGATGCCATCGACGCGCTGCCGCCACGCGAGAAAATACTCATGGGCCTGTATTACGAAGAAGAGCTGAACCTGAAGGAGATCGGCGCGGTGATGGGCGTATCCGAATCGCGCGTCTCGCAGCTGCATACCCAGGCCGTCGCGCGCCTGCGCGCAACCTTGAGGGAGCTGGCGTGGACTGGTCCAGCGTAATCGGGCTGGCGCTGGCGCTGGCGGGCCTGCTGGTCGGCCAGGCACTGGAAGGCGGCAAGATGGCCTCCCTGCTGCAGCCGGCCGCCTTTGCCATCGTCATCGTCGGCACCTTCGGCGCCGTGCTGCTGCAGACGCGGCTGCGCACTTTTGTGCGCGGCCTGGAAATGCTGCGCTGGGTGTTCCTGCCGCCGTCGGACACGCGCGCCGCGCTGGCGCGCGACATCGGGCAATGGAGCCTGACGGCGCGCCGCGACGGCCCGCTGGCGCTCGAACGGCTGATGGAAAACACGGCCGACCGCTTCAACGCCAAGGGTTTGCGCATGATCGTCGACGGCATCGCGCCCGACAAGCTGCGCCAGCTGCTCGACGTGGAAATCTCCGCCTACGAAATGGCCGAGCGCCAGGCCGTCAAGGTGTGGGAATCGGCGGCCGGCTATTCGCCCACCATCGGCATCCTGGGCGCCGTGCTGGGCTTGATCCACGTGATGGAAAACCTCACCGACCCCAGCAAGCTGGGCGGCGGCATCGCCGTGGCTTTCGTGTCGACCATCTATGGCGTCGGACTGGCCAATCTGCTGTTCCTGCCGGTGGCCAATAAACTCAAGGCCATCGTTTCGCGCCGCGTGGTGCAATATGAAATCACGGCCGCCGTGCTGTACGACATCGCCACGGGCGACCACACGCGCATCATCGAAGAGCGCGTGTCCAGCCTCTTGCACGAGCATTGACCATGATGCGGCGCGCGCGCAGGAAGTATGACGAGGAACCGGACAACCAGGACCGCTGGCTGATCTCGTACGCCGACTTCATCACCCTGCTGTTCGCCTTCTTCGTCGTCATGTATGCGATTTCGCAAGTCAACGAAGGCAAATACCGCGTCTTCCAGAACGCCATCGGCCAGGCCTTCAGCCTGGAAAAGGGCGCGCCGCCCATCATCATGGAAGCGCCGCAAGCGATTCCGTTGCCGAACCCCGCCCTGAAACGCCGCACGGAAGCCATCCGCCGCGAGCGCGAACACATGACGCGCCTGGCGCAGGACCTGACGTCGACCCTGGCGCCGCTGGTCAAGGAAGGCAAGGTGCGGGTCACGCAGACGAGCCGCGGCGTGAGCGTGGAAATCAATGCCAGCGTGCTGTTCGACCCGGGCGCGGCGGGCTTGACGGCGGAGTCGGACCAGGCCTTGCGCGCCGTGGCCGTGCTGCTCAAGGACGACACGCACGACGTGCAGGTGGAAGGACATACGGATGTGCAGCCGATCAGCAATTCGACCTTTGCCTCGAACTGGGAATTGTCGGCCGCGCGCGCCAGCGCCGTGGTGCGCCTGTTCATCGCCAGCGGCGTCAAGGCGTCGCGCCTGACGGCCGTCGGCCACGCGGACAATATCCCCGTGGCGCCGAACGCCACGCCGGAAGGGCGCGCGCGCAACCGCCGGGTCGCCGTGACGATTTTGTCGGGCATCCCCGAAACGGTGACGGAAGTGCCGACGGCGCCCGTGGCGCCTGCGCCGGCCAATTGACGCTCGTCAACTGCGGGCTGCCGCTTGGTACAATCGCGCTTTCTTCCTCTTTTATCGTTCCCTCATGAAAAGCAGCTCCCTGGGCGGTCTCGTCTATTCCACTGAAACGGGCCGCATGTGTCCCGCCTGCCGCCAGCCGCTGGCGCATTGCGCGTGCAAGGCGCAAGCGAAGGCGGCGCCTGCGGGCGATGGCGTGGTGCGCGTCTCGCGCCAGACCAAGGGCCGAGGCGGCAAGAGCGTCACCGTGGTCAAGGGCTTGCCGCTGGACGCCATCGCACTGGCCCTGCTGGGCAAGCAGTTGCGCACGCAGTGCGGCTCGGGCGGCACCGTCAAGGATGGCGTGATCGAAGTGCAGGGCGACCATGTCGACGCCATCCTGGCTGCGCTGGTCAAGCTGGGCCACCAGCCGAAAAAGGCCGGCGGCTGAGCGTGCGGAGGCGTGCGGCCCGCTGCCGCGCGCCTGTGGTAACGTGCGTTTCCCATCCACGCGCTTCCTCACCATGAACGTCAAATTCACCGGCATGGCCATCGCCGCCGCCATCGCGGCAGCGCTGGCGCTCGTGTACTGGCCCGCTCCCGAGAGCGGCGCGCCGGACGCTGCCGCCGTCTCCGCCCCTGGCGCGCCGGCGGGACGCAGCCTGGAATCGTATCTGAATATCGATGCCAGCCCGGTCGCCGATGCCGCGCCGATGCCCGTCACCCTGGCGCAGCAGCTCGCGCGCCTGGCGGCCAGCGGCAAGCCGGAAGACGCGTATGCGGCCTACAATCTGCTCGACGACTGCATTTCATTTGAGAAAGAAAGGCGCTTGCCGGGGCTGGAATTCGAGCTGGGGCGCGAGATGACAGCGCAGGAAAAAGCCGCCCAGCAGCAGCTGTGCGCGGGCCTGACGCAGCGCCAGCGCGAGGAGCGCCTCGGCTACCTGGCGACTGCCGCCAGGGCGGGCGTGCCCGGCGCGGCGACTATCTTCCTGTCGGAAGGGCCGTTCGGCGACCGCAGCGCGCTGCGCAACCGTCCCGACGATCCGCTGGTGCAGGCGTGGAAGCGGCAAGCGATCGCCCAGCTGACGGCGCAGGCGGACGAGGCGGAGCTGGCCAGCGTGTCGACTCTGATGATGGCGTATCTGCGCGATGGCGAGGTGGTGCAGAAGGATGCGCCGCAAGCATATGGCTACCTGCTGGCGCTGCGCCAGGTCTACGACGACATCCTCGCGCCCGGCGTCACCAATCCCTACCAGGACGAATACTGGCACTGGCTGCAGGCGGAACTGACGCCGGAGCAGCAAGCGGCCGCCAGCGCCAGGGCGCAAGCCATCGTGGCGAAATACCGCCAGCATGCGGGGCGTCCCGCGCACGGTTGACATACGCTGGGCTGTATGATTTTTTGCAACAATTGATATGGTTTCGCATGGCTGTGCCGGGCTATGATGGTCGTATATGTGCCCATGTGGGCAGGGTACGCCATGAGGAGCAATACACGGATGTTGAAAGCGACGAACTTGCCGATGCCACGACTGGCTGTCAACTTGGCTGCGCTGCGGGCGAGCATGGCAAAGCGCCCCATGCGGGGCGCCATGCGCCTGGGCTTGTGCGCGGGCGCCGTCAATTCTTTCATTGCCATGCTGTTGCTGTTGGCAGCCCTGGCCTTGTTCTCGCCACAGCAGCTGGGCGGCTCCGCTTCATCATCGCTGGAAGGCGCCGGTACGGTCCGGATATTCTGGACAGTCGTCGTCTGGGCGCCATTGTTCGAGACGCTCATCGTGCAGTGGCTGCCGCTTGAAGTGTTGCGCCGCTACAAGGTGCGTGCCGGCTATAGCCTGTTGGCCAGCGCGATACTGTTTTCCGTCTTGCATGTCATGGGCGGCTCCGGCATTTTGCATGCCAGCATGACTTTGATTGCCGGAGGTATCTTCGCGGCCAGCTACTTGGCGGCGCGCAGCTTGGGCCTGGCGCCCGCCTATGTGGCGGCGGCCACGGCGCATGCGTGCAGCAATGGATTAATACTGTGCGGGTCGTTCGTGTTTCCCGATTTGTTGGGATGAGCGTCGAATCAAGGCTGTTAGCCGATGACGACGCGCCGGCTGGCCGTGTTCGTCGTCGGTTGGCCGCTGGGGCCGTAGAAATTGCCGCTCTGGGCCGGGGGGCGCATGGCGTTCAGGGCGCCTTGCGTGTGCAGCATGTGCTTGTTGACGAGCAGGCTGTTCAGGCGGTTTTGTTCCTTGGCTTCGCGCGTCGTCTCGAGCAGGGCTTTCCACAGGGGCGCCGCGTCGGCTTCATTGGCGCCGACCAGCCAGTCTTCCATGCCCGCTTCGGCCGCCGTGAAACCGGCTGCCGCCAGCGCCTGGTGGCGTTGCGCCGCCAGCTGGCTCAATTGTCCTACCAGTGCCGTCTTGCGCGCCGTGAGCTCCGTGATTGCATCGATGTCAGCCGCAACCAGATGCCGCTGTTCTTCTTTCATCAATGCCAGCAATGTGGTCATGAGCTGTTGCTCGTCGCGCAGGCTGGAAAACGGAGTCACTGATTGCATGAGGGAACCTATCTATTTCGTGAGTGCAGCAAGTCCTTGACCGTGTCGAGGAGACCGTCCGCCACTTTTTCTGAGTTGACCTGGAACTGGCCGTCGGCGATCGCGAGCTTGATGCGTTCGACTTTTTTCGTGTCGAACACGGCGCCGCTGCCGGCAGTTGCACTGGCCGCTAATGCCTGTCCTTGCGGCGACAGGCGTACATTGTCCGACGTTGTCGGTGTTGCCTGGGCTTTCTCGGCATTCCGGGCGCCGGAGGTACTCGCGGGCGCCACCGGCAGGCCGGGATTGCTTTTAATGGTGTTATCGGTAATTTTCACAGCGTGATCCTCGTCTGGTCGAAGTCAAAAAACTCCGGGATATGTGTCATTATCGGCACCTTTTGCCGAAACTTTAGTGCGCCAGACCACAATATCGCTGTCCATCCGTGTTTAAAACGCCACCTCCACCAGGCCGCCAGCCCGCGCCACGCCGCTGATCTGCTGGCCGCTCTGCGTGCGTACCTGCACCGTCTGACCATCGCCGGCGCTGCCGATGGCGCGTCCTTCTGATGCCACCTGGAAACCGTTGCCACTCGAAACGACGCGCACCAGCTGGCCTTGCATCACCACGGGCTTGCGGCGCAGGGTGTCGAGGCGCATCGGCGTGCCTGGCGGCAAAGAAATATTCGTGCTGGCGCCCACGACCTGGGCCATGTCGGTGGCGATGCCTGCCGGCAATGCGGCCAGGTCGCCCTGCATCGTCACCAGCTGGCTGGCGTCGATGGCTTGTCCTTGCGCCAGCGGCACGGCGCTGGCCACGTAGTCGCCGACGACGGCCACGTTCGCTTGCAAATAAATAGTCCAGCTGGAGGGCGCCGTGCAGCGCACGCCGACGGTGGTCTTGCCCCAGGCGCGCGCGCCCGGCGCCATGAACGCCTGCGGCGCGGGGCAGGCAGCCAGGTTCAGGCGCGGATCGACGGCGCCGACGGTGACAGTCACCTTGCCGGGCAAGCCGTTGCTTTGCACCTGCAGGAATTGTTCCACGCTGTTGCGCAGCGCTTCCGGCGTTTGCCGGCCGGCGTTTTGCGCCTGCGCCAGCAGTGGCAGGGCGGCAAAAGCAAAGAAGAAAGCGAGCGGTGTTTTCATGGTGATAGGCCTCTGGAATAGTGCCATGATAGTGCGCGCCGCCCCGATCGAAGCGCCGATTAAGGGGTAAAAGTACGGTCTGATCCGGCGATGGTCTTGCTGGCGGGCCCCTTACTATGTTTCCTGTCATCACTAATCCGCCATCCTTCCGCCATCTCGGGCGCCAGTGGCAGATCTTTCCGGAGCCTGACATGATAGGGAAACTCGACGATTACATGCGCTTCAACGAGACGGCGCTGAGCCTGCGCTCGACGCGCCAGGAATTGCTCGCCTCGAATATCGCCAATGCCGACACGCCCAACTACAAGGCGCGCGACGTCGATTTCGCCGCCGCCCTGAAGGGGGCGATGGCGCGCAAGGATGGCGTGCCGCCGGCCCTGAAGGGCACGGCACCGCAGCATATGCCGGGCAAGGGCGTGGCCGCAGCTGCGGGCGCACCCGGTGGCGGCAAGGTCGAGACCCTGGCCGACGGCACGCCGCTGCTGTACCGCGCGCCGGCCCAGGGCGCCGTCGACGGCAATACGGTCGACATGGATCTCGAGCGCAACGCGTTTGCCGACAATGCCATCCGCTACGAGGCGGCCGTGACGTTCCTCAATTCGCAGATCAAGGGCATGCTGACGGCCATCCAGGGAGGACAATAATCATGTCGCTATTTAATATCTTCAATGTTTCCGGTTCGGCCATGAGCGCCCAGGCGCAGCGCCTGAACACGGTGGCCAGCAACCTGGCCAATGCCGACAGCGCCACCAGCGCCACGGGCGAAGCCTACCGCGCCAAGCAGGTGGTGTTCGAAGCCGTGCCCATGGCCAACGGCGCCACGGCCGTCAAGGTGCAGAAGGTGATCGAAGACCCGTCGCCGATGAAGCTGGTCTACGACCCGAAGAATCCGCTGGCCGACGAGAAGGGCTACGTCACCATGCCCAACGTGAATACGGTCGACGAAATGGTCAACATGCTGTCGGCCTCGCGCTCGTACCAGACCAACGTGGAAACCATGAACGCGGCCAAGTCGCTGCTCCTGAAAACCCTCACCCTCGGCCAGTAAGGCTGACTGATCATTATGGCAATCATCGATACGAACACCTCCAAAGTCACCGACCTGATGGCGACGATGAATCCGAAGAAGACGACGGCCGAGGCAGGCAGTGTCGAAGCGGAAACGAACAAATTCCTCACCCTGCTGGTGACCCAGCTGAAAAACCAGGATCCGATGAATCCGCTGGACAATGCACAGCTGACCAGCCAGCTGGCCCAGCTGTCGACGGTGACGGGCGTCAACAAGCTCAATACCACTGTGGAAAGCTTGAAAGCCAGCTACCAGCAAGCCGAATCGATGCAGGCGGCCAACATCATCGGCCATGGCGTCTTGACGGCGGGCAAGGACATCAACCTGAGCAAGAGCGCCGCGCTGCTGGGCGTGGACCTGGCCACGGCCGCCGACAAGGTCAAGGTCGTCATCTACAAGGATGGCAAGGAAGTCCATTCCATCGACCTGGGCGCCCAGCCGGCGGGCACCTTGCCGCTGGGCTGGAACGGTTCCACTGCCGACCTCGACAAGGATGGCAAGCCGGTCGTGCTGGCCGACGGCGCCTACACCTTCGCCGTGGAAGCGACGCGCGGCGGCACCAAGCTCAAGGATGCAACGGCGCTGATGTTCGGTTCGGTCGCCAGCGTGTCGACGGGCGCCAATGGCGTGAAATTGAATGTGCCGGGCGTGGGCAGCATCACCATGGCCGACGTGAAACAGATTTTGTAAGCCGCTTCCCCTTAGCGTGACCCTCTACCCCTAATTTCTATCAGGAGAACACAATGTCTTTCCAACAAGGCCTGAGCGGCTTGAATGGCGCCGCCAAATCGCTGGACGTCATCGGCAACAACATCGCCAACTCGTCGACCGTGGGTTTCAAGCAGTCGCAGGCCCAGTTCGCCGACATTTATGCCAACTCGCTGTATGGCGTGGGCGGCAACCAGGCGGGGATCGGCGTGTCGGTCTCGCAAATCGCCCAGCAATTTAACCAGGGTAACCTGGAAACGTCGCAAAATCCCCTCGACATCGCCATCAATGGCGGCGGTTTCTTCCGTACCAGCGTGAATGGCGCCATCCAGTATTCGCGCAATGGCCAGTTCCAGGTCGACAAGAGCGGTTTCATCGTCAACGCCCAGCTGGCGCAGCTGACCGGCTATCCGGCCGACGTCAACGGCAAGATCGTCGCCGGCGCCGTCGTGCCCCTGCAGATCGACCAGTCGGACATGAAGCCCCAGGCAACGACCAAGGTCGACACGCAAGTCAACCTCAATTCGAACACGGCCATGCCGACCACGGTGCCGTTCAAGTCGACGGACGACACCTCCTACCACAAGCAGTTCCCCGTCGAAGTCTTCGATTCGCTGGGCAATTCCCACAACATGGCCAATTTCTATGTCAAGACGGGTACCAATACCTGGGATGTCTACTCGGCCATTGACGGCACGGAAGTGACCAGCATGAAGGTCGCGGCCGCCCTGCAGACGGACCCAGCCTCGCTGGCCGCGCGCGCCGCCTACCAGGCCGCCGCCACGGCCGTGCCGCTGGTGCCGGCCAACGTGACGGCCGCCGCCGTCGCCTATGGCAATGCGGTCGGTGCCGCCGTCTCGGCCGCCGCCGCCGCCGCGGGCGCCACGCCGGCGCAACTGGCCGCCATCGCCGCCACCTACGGCAGCGCAGTGCCGAACGGCGTCAACTCGAGCCGCACGCCCGACCAGATCGACGAGGCCATCCGCAACGTGACCGTGGTGCCGGCCGTCAAGACCGGTTCCCTGGTCTTCAACACGGTCGGCAGCCTGGACCGGGCCGCCATGCTGGCCCTGACGCCGCCGCAAACCTTGCCCGTCACCGTCAACCTGCCGATCTTCCCGGCCACGGGCGCGAATGCGACCCTGTCGGTCCAGGTCGATTTCACCAGGTCGACCCAGCTGGGCACCACCACGGCGGAAAAGAAAACGGAAGCGGACGGCTACAAGGCGGGCCAGCTGAGCCAATTCATCGTCGGTGACGACGGCGTCATCCAGGGCCAGTACAACAATGGCAAGACGCGCGCCCTGGGCCAAGTGGTGTTGAGCAACTTTACCAACCCGAACGGCCTGGAGCCGCTGGGCAACAACGCCTGGGTGGAAAGCTCGGCCTCGGGCAAGCCCATCACGGGCGAACCGAAGACTGGCACCCTGGGCAACTTGCGCGCCTCGGCGGTGGAAGTGTCGAACGTCGACCTGACGGCGGAGCTGGTCAACATGATCACGGCCCAGCGCGCCTACCAGGCGAATGCGCAGACCATCAAGACGCAGGATTCCGTCTTGCAGACCCTCGTCAACCTGCGTTAAGAGTAAGGGGAGCGGTTCTTTCGGACTGCTCCCGGCTTTCGTTTTGCACGGAGAAAACACATGGACCGTCTCATCTACACCGCCGGCTCGGGCGCCAAGCATATACTCGACAAGCAGGCGACCACGGCGAACAACCTGGCGAACGCCACCAGCACGGGTTTCCGTGCCCAGCTCGACTCGTTCCGCGCCGTGCCCGTGGTGGCCGACGGCATGATGCCGACGCGCGCCTTCGTCGTCGATTCGACGGTCGGTTCCGATTTCACGCAAGGTCCCATGCAGCACACGGGCCGCGCGCTCGACGTGGCCGTGGAAAACGGCGGCTGGATCGCGGTGCAGTCGGCCGACGGTTCCGAAGCCTACACGCGCAACGGCGCCCTGAAACTCAATGAAAACGGCATGCTGCAAACGCAGGGCGGGCTGATGGTGCAGGGCGATACGGGCCCCATGGCGATTCCGCCCGGCGTGACGGTGGCCATCGCCAGCGACGGCACGGTGGGCACGATTTCCACGGACGTGCCGCCCGGCCCCTCGACGGTGCTGGGGCGCATCAAGCTGGTCAACCCGCCCGAGCAGCAACTGGTGCGCGGCGACGACGGCCTGTTCCGGCTGAAGGATGGCACGGTGGCGCAGGCCGACCAGGCCGTCAAGCTGACCACCGGTGCGCTGGAAGGCAGCAATGTCAGTCCCGTCGACTCGATGGTCAGCATGATCGCCCTGGCGCGCCAGTTCGAAACGCAAATGAGCTTGTTGAAGAATGCCGAGAATAACGCGGCGAAAGCCACCCAGATCCTCGCTTTGAATTGATGGGGGCCACCGCATAATGGTCGCATAGAAATAGTCTACAGGGCTGGTTAGCGCTGTTATTGGAGAAATATCATGATTCGTTCCCTTTGGATTGCCAAGACCGGCCTGGAAGCGCAGCAAACGCAGATGGACGTGATCGCCAATAACCTGGCCAACGTCAGCACCACCGGCTTCAAGAAGTCGCGCGCCGTGTTTGAGGACTTGCTGTATCAAAATGTGCGCCAGCCGGGCGCGCAATCGTCGCAGCAGACCCAGCTGCCATCGGGCTTGCAGATCGGCACGGGCGTACGCACCGTGGCGACCGAACGCATCCATACGCAGGGCAATCCCCAGGCCTCGGGCAATTCGCGCGACGTGATGGTCAACGGCACCGGTTTCTTTCAGGTGCTGATGCCGGACGGCGCTACCGCCTACACGCGCGACGGTTCGTTCCAGACGGACGCCAACGGCCAGCTCGTCACCTCGGAAGGCTTCGTCATCCAGCCCGCCATCACCGTGCCGACCAATGCGCTGAGCCTGACCGTGGCGCGCGACGGCACCGTGTCCGTCACCTTGCCCGACACTGTTGCGCCATCGCAAATCGGCTCGTTGCAACTGACCACTTTCGTCAACCCCGCCGGCCTGGAATCGAAGGGCGAAAACCTGTACATGGAAACGGGCGCCTCCGGCGTGGCGCAAACCAACACCCCGGGCACGAACGGCGCCGGCGTGCTGATGCAGGGCTATATCGAGACGTCGAACGTCAACGTGGCAGAGGAAATGGTCAACATGATCCAGACGCAGCGCGCCTACGAGATCAACAGCAAGGCCATCACCACATCCGATCAAATGCTGCAGAAATTGTCGCAACTTTAATTTTCATAGTCGTCATGCCATCCGCCGCCGGATGGCAGCGGAGGTTCGCCATGCAATACCCCATCATCGCTTTGTTCTCTGCAGTCCTGCTGTCCGGCTGCGCCATCACGCCTACGTCCATCGTGCAATATCCCACCACCACGCGCGCGCCGATGCCGGAACCCGTGGTCGTCAACAACGGTTCCATCTACCAGCCGTCGACCTACCGTCCCGCCTTCGAAGACCGCCGCGCGCGCCACGTGGGCGACACGATGACGATCGCCATCACCGAGCGCACGAATGCCGTCAAGGCGGGCGCCAGTTCCGGCAACAAGTCCGGCAGCGTGGGCTTTTCCACGCCCGGCTTCGCCCAGGGCCGTTTCGGCGGCACCGTGGCGGCGAATGGCGCGACGAAATTTGCCGATGGCGACAACCAGTCCGCCAGCAACACGTTTTCCGGCACCATCGGCGTGACGGTGATCGAGGTATTGCCAAACGGAAACTTGATCGTCGCGGGCGAAAAACAGATTGCCATGAACAAGGGCACGGAATTCATCCGCTTCTCGGGCATGGTCAATCCGGACACCATCGGCACGGGCAATGTCGTGCCCTCGACCCAGGTGGCCGAAGCGCGCGTCGAATACCGCACCAACAGCCAGATCGACCGCGCCGAAATGGCCTCGATGGCGTCGCGCTTCTTCCTCAGCCTGTTGCCGTTCTGATCATGGCAACGTCGACCTTTCCCCGCTTTCTCGCCATTTTCGGCCTGGCCATTTCCCTGCTGGCGCCCGTGGCGCAAGCCGAACGCATCAAGGACCTGGCCAGCATCGCCGGCGTGCGCCAGAATCAGCTGATGGGCTATGGCCTCGTCGTCGGCCTCGACGGCAGCGGCGACCAGACCACGCAAACCCCGTTCACCATCCAGAGCGTGGCGGCGATGCTGCAGCAGCAGGGCATCAACTTGCCGCAAGGCACTAGTTTGCAGCTGAAAAACGTGGCCGCCGTGATGGTGACGACGGCCTTGCCCGCGTTTGCCCAGCCGGGCCAGTTGCTCGACGTGACGGTGTCGTCGATGGGCAATGCGAAAAGCTTGCGCGGCGGCACTTTATTGATGACGCCCCTGAAGGGCGCCGACGGCCAGGTGTACGGCATGGCGCAAGGCAATGTGCTGGTGGGCGGCGTGGGCGCGCAGGCGGCCGGCAGTTCCGTCGTCATCAATCACCTGAGCGTGGGCCGCATCTCGGGCGGCGCGACCGTCGAGCGCACCGTGCCTTCGGCGCTGGGCGCCAACAACACCATCCGCCTGGAATTGAACGCCACCGATTTCGCCACCGCCAGCCGCGTGGTCGACGCCATCAACAGCCGTTACGGCGCCGGCACGGCCGCCGCGCTCGACGGCCGCGTGATCCAGGTGCAGTCGCCGAGCGGCAGCGACCAGCGCGTGTCCTTTTTGGGCCAGCTGGAAAGCATCGAAGTCAACCCGGCCCGCCTGGCGGCCAAGGTCATCATGAATGCGCGCACCGGTTCCGTCGTGATGAACCAGTCCGTGACCCTGGAAACGTGCGCCATTTCGCACGGCAACCTGTCCGTCACCATCAATGTCGAGCCGCAAGTGAGCCAGCCGGCGCCCTTGTCGGGCGGGCGCACGGTGGTCACGCAGACGGCGCAGATCGATATCAAGAAGGAACCGGGCAAGGTCATGCTGGTCAAGGGCGGCGCCTCGCTGTCCGACGTGGTCAAGGCCCTCAACGCCATCGGCGCCTCGCCGCAAGACTTGCTGGCCATCCTGCAGGCGATGAAGGCGGCCGGTTCGCTGCGCGCCGAACTTGAAATCATTTGATGGGCACGCCATGATCAGTCAAACCGACCTCAGCAATACCGCCGCCTATGACGTGAAAGGCATGGATGGCTTGCGCCAGTCCGCCAAGGCGAAGGACCCCGCCGCCCTGAAAGAGGCGGCCACGCAATTCGAAGCCATGTTCATCAACATGATGATGAAAAGCATGCGCGAAGCCACGCCGCAGGACGGCATCATGGATAGCCAGCAAAGCAAGATGTACACCTCGATGCTGGACCAGCAGACGAGCCAGAACCTGGCCAAGCGGGGCACGGGCCTGGCGGACGTGCTGATCCGCCAATTGTCGTCGTCGAACCAGGCGCTGGCCGCCGATGGCGCCGAAGCGCCGTCGCCCCGTTCCTCGAGCATGGCGCAGGCGCTGGCCGCCTTCCGCCAGCAGCAGGGCGCCCTTGCCGAGGGGGCCGGCAGCGCCGCCGCCGGCAAGACCCTGAGCGACAAGGCCAACGCCACGCAGGCGCCGCACGTGCGCGCCTTCCAGGAAAAGCTGGGCGTGCATGCGGAAGAAGCCAGCCGCGCCACGGGCATCCCGGCCAAGTTCATGCTGGGCCAGGCGGCGCTGGAAACGGGCTGGGGCAAGCGCGAAATCATCAGCCGCGACGGCAGCAGCAGCCACAACCTGTTTGGCATCAAGGCTTCCAGCGACTGGAAGGGCAAGGTCACGGAAGCCGTCACCACGGAATACGTGAATGGCAAGGCGCAGCGCAAGGTGGAAAAATTCCGCGCCTATGACAGCTATGCCGACAGCTTCAAGGATTATGCGCAGTTGATTACCAACAACAAACGCTACGAAAAAGTCCTGGCCAGCGCGGGCGACGCCAGCACCTTCGCCCAGGGATTGCAGAAAGCCGGTTATGCGACGGACCCGAATTACGCTGCCAAATTGACAAAAATCATTAAAAATTCTCTGGTCGGCTGACGCCCCGCCTTGCCCCCGTGCAAGCCGCGCGCTTCAAGTTTTCGCCGCGGCTGCCGTAAATACATTTGACGGTAACCAATAAGACACCATGACTTCGAATCTACTCAGCATCGGTAAGAGCGGTTTGCTTGCAGCGCAGGTGGGCCTGTCGACGACCGGGCATAACATCACCAATGCCAACGTGGACGGTTACAACCGCCAGGTGGTGCTGCAGCAGACGGCGCAGTTCAACAATGCCGGTTATGGCTTTGTTGGCAATGGTACCGAGGTATCGCAAGTCAAGCGCCAGTACGACGGTTTCATGGCGGCCCAGGTGAATGCCGCGCAGTCGGCCACCAGTTCGCTCGACGCGTATTACACGCAGATCACGCAGATCGACAATATGCTGGCGGACCCCACGGCCGGGCTGTCGCCGGCGATGGCCGATTTCTTCAAGGGCGTGCAGGATTTCAGCTCGAATCCCTCGTCCGTGTCGTCGCGCCAGGCATTGTTGTCGAGCGCAAACTCGCTGACGGCCCGTTTCCAGGGCCTCAGCGCGCGCCTGACGGAGATCGGCGACGGCGTCAATTCGCAGATCACGTCGAACGTCAAGGTGATCAATTCCTACGCCAAGCAGATCGCGGAACTGAATACCTCGATTACCAACCTGACCGTGAATGAAAGCAATCAGCCCAACGATTTGCTGGACCAGCGCGACCAGTTGATCACGGAACTGAATAAATACGTCAAGGCAACGGTTCAGCCTGGCGCCGGCAATTCGATTACCGTCTCGATCGGCTCGGGCCAGCCGCTGGTGGTGGGCGACAAGAACTTTGAACTGGCCACCACGCCGTCGCCGACGGACCCGAACCGCCTGGACATCGGCTATGTGACGGGCTCGAGCGTCAGCAAACTGTCGGAAAGCTCCCTCAGCGGCGGCGCGCTGGGCGGCTTGCTGGAATTCCGCAGCGGCAGCCTGGACCGCATCCAGAATTCGCTGGGCAAGGTCGCCATCGCACTGGCTTCCACCTTCAATGAACAGCACAAGCTGGGCCAGGACTTGAATGGCGACATGGGGACCGACTTCTTCAAGTTGCCCGATCCCGTCATCGGCGCCGACTACCGCAACAATGCGACCAGCACGACCGTTCTGTCGGCCAAGGTCAGCGATCCGACCAAGCTGACGGCCAGCGATTATGCCGTCAAGTATGACGGCTCCAATTATGTGGTGACCCGCCAGAGCGACGGCGCGAAAACGACCATCAACCCGTATCCGCAAACCGTGCCGCAAACCATCGACGGCGTGGATTTCTCGATCTCGGGCGCGGCCGCCGAAGGCGACAACTTCATGGTCAGGCCGACGGCGCACGGCGCCTCCGACCTGGCCGTGGCGATTACCGACCGCAACAAACTGGCCGCCGGCGCGCCCATCGTCACGGCTGCGCCCGTCAGCAACACTGGTAGCGGCAAGCTGGGCGCAGGTAGCGTGGACAAGGCGTATTTGACGCCAGGCAACGCCTTGACGGGCCCCGTCACCTTGACGTACGACAAGGCGACCACTTCGCTGTCGGGTTTCCCCGCGGGCCAGGCCGTGACGGTGAAAGGCTTGAACGGCGCCACCACCACGTATCCGGCCGGCACGGCGAACATCCCGTATACGGAAGGCGACAGCTTCAGCTTTGGCGGCATCAACGTCAACATGACGGGGGCGCCCGCGCAGGGCGATAAATTCACCATCGGGCCGAACTCGGGCGGCGTGGGCGACAACCGCAATGCCTCCCTGCTGGCGGGCTTGCAGACGAAAAACATTCTCGACGGCGGCAAGGCCACGTTCCAGGGTTCGTACGCGGAAACCGTCAGTTTTGTCGGCAACAAGACGCGCGAAGTACAGGTCAGCGGCTTGGCCAGTCTTGCGTTGTTGCAACAAACCAGCACGCAGCAGCAAGCCGTCTCCGGCGTCAACCTCGATGAAGAGGCGGCCAATCTGCTGCGCTACCAGCAAGCCTACCAGGCTTGCGGCAAGGTCATGCAGATCGCCAGCACCCTGTTCGACGTGGTCATCGGCCTCGGACGTTAATTATTCAAGCGGCGGCGCCTGGCGTCCGCCGCCATCAGGAAGGGCAGCATCATGCGCATCAGTACCAAAATGATCTATGACGCGGGCAGCACGCAGCTGAACAATCTGCAGGGCGCGTTGAACCGTAGCCAGATGCAGCTGTCGGCGAACCGCCGCAACCTGACGCCGGCCGACGACCCGATCGCCTCGGCGCGCGCGCTGGAAGTGACGCAGTCGCAAACGATCAACACGCAATTCGTGACGAACCGCTCGAACGCCAAGAATTTCCTCTCGCAGGAAGAGCTGGCCCTGGCCAGCACCACCTCGCTGCTCGCCGACGTGCAGGAACTGGTGCTCAAAGCCGGTAATCCGGCCTTGAAGGATGTCGACCGCCAGAGCCTGGCCACGGAACTGCAGGGCCGCTTGACGGACCTGCTGGGCATCGCCAACACGTCCGACAACGCGGGCGGCTACCTGTTCGGCGGCTACAAGTCGACGACGCAACCGTTCAGCCAGACGCCGGGCGGCGCCACCTACGCAGGTGACCAGGGGCAGCGCGAACTGCAAGTGGGCTCGGCCCGCTACCTGGCCACCAGCGATTCGGGCGCGGCCGTGTTCGAGAACAATTTGACGGGCAACGGCAAGTTCACCACGGCGGCCGATCCGGGCAACTTCACGCGCGGCGGCGCCGGCATCATTTCCGGCGGCACCGTCACCGATCCCACCAAGTTGACGGGGCACAAGTACTCGATCGATTTCCAGGTGACGGGCACGGGCACCGCCGCCGTCACGACCTATACCGTGACGGACGTGACCCTGGGCCAGACCATCCCGAATCCGGCCGTGCCGGTAGCCTACAAGTCGGGCGACGCCATCAACTTTGACGGCCAGCAAGTCAATGTCGCGGGCAAGCCGGCCGACCTGGACAAGTTCACCCTGGAGCCCAGCAGCAAGGAATCGATCTTTAGCACGATTACCAACCTGATCGGTGTGCTGGGCCAGCCGGCCTCGGGCGACGCGGGGCAGGCGCGCCTGACGGCCGGCCTGAACGCGGCACACGACATCCTCGATACGGCTTACGATAACGTGCTGTCGGTGCGCGCGGAAGTCGGTTCGCGGCTGAAGGAACTCGACACGCTCGACAGCGCCGGCGACGACCTCGACCTGCAGTATGCGAGCACCCTGTCGGGCTTGCAGGACCTGGACATGGTGAAGGCGATTTCCCTGTTCAGCCAGCAGCAGATCACCCTGCAGGCGGCGCAGAAGTCGTTTACCTCGATCTCGGGCCTGTCGCTGTTCAATTACATCAGCTAAGCGGCCCGCATCGGATAGCCGGCAAGCCGGGGCAGGGAGGAGATCTCCCGCCCCGGCTTTTTTGCATCCGCAAGATGGCCGTTCTGGCAAGATATGCAGGCAAACTGTGCAGTCTACCTGCATATCTGCTATAGTGGAGGCCGTTGATCCACTACATGACTGCCATGACCACCCCGCAAGAAGACCACGAACAAGTTCTGCAACTGGCCGGCGAATTGCGCATCCTGGTCGGCAAGCTGCGCCGCCGCCTGCGCGAAGAGGCGCACCTGGGCGATGTCAGCATGTCGCAGGCATCCGTGCTCAGCCGTCTTGAACGCGACGGCCCCGCCACGGCCAGCAGCCTGGCGCGCGCCGAAGGCATGCGGCCCCAGTCGATGGCCGCCACCGTGCTGGCGCTGACGGAGGCGCGGATGGTGACGGGGTCGCCCGACCCGGCAGACGGACGCCAGACGATATTGACCCTGACGGACAACTGCCGCGCCTGGATCGCAGCCAGCCGCGCCGCGCGCGAAGACTGGCTGGCGCGCACCATTGAAACCCGGCTCACGCCGGACGAAGTCACCGAACTGAACCAGGCGGTGGCATTACTCAAACGCTTGGCGGAGTGATCCGCTGAATTTTCCACCACGACCCCGGCAAGGAGCCCGCACGCCCAGATGAACAACACATTCCGTTCGCTACGCATACCCAATTACCGTATCTGGGCCGGCGGCGCCCTCGTGTCGAATATCGGCACCTGGATGCAGCGCACGGCGCAGGATTGGCTGGTGCTGAGCGAATTGACGCAGCACAATGCCAGCGCCGTCGGCATCGTCATGGCCTTGCAATTCGGCCCGCAACTGCTGTTGCTGCCCCTGACGGGCATGGCGGCCGACTTGCTCGAACGCAGGAAATTGCTGTTGTGTACGCAGGCGGCCATGGGTTTGCTGGCGCTGGGCCTGGGTTTGCTGTGCATCAGCGGCCTCGTGCAACTGTGGCACGTGTATGTGTTTGCTTTCCTGCTGGGCTGCGTGACGGCCTTCGATTCGCCCGTGCGCCAGACGTTTGTGGCCGAAATCGTCGGCGAGGAAGACTTGACGAATGCCGTGGCGCTCAATTCCACCTCGTTCAATGCGGCGCGCATGCTGGGCCCGGCCGTGGCCGGCTTGCTGATCAGCAGCGTCGGCAGCGGCTGGGTCTTCATCATCAACGCCGTCTCGTTTGCCGCCGTGATCGGTTCGCTGTTGCTGCTGCGCGTGGAATTGCTGCGCCGCGCGCCACGCCTGAAGGCTACGCGGGCCAGCCTGGGCGAGGGCTTCCGCTACGTGCGCCAGCGGCCCGACCTGATGGCCATTTTGCTGATGCTGTTCCTGATCGGCACCTTCGGCCTGAATTTCCCCATCTTCCTGTCGACCATGTCCGTGACGGCCTTCCATGCGGGCGCCGGCCAGTATGGCGTGCTCAGTTCCGTGATGGCTTGCGGCTCCGTGGCCGGCGCCCTGCTGGCGGCCGGGCGCGGCCAGCCCACGCTGGCCTTGCTGCTGGGGGCGGCTGCGCTGTTCGGCCTGGCATGCGCGCTGGCCGCCGTGATGCCCAATTATTGGCTGTTCGGCATGATGCTGGTAGTCATCGGCATCGCCGCGCAAACCTTTACCACCAGCGTCAACAGCAGCGTGCAACTGTCGACGGCGCCCGCCATGCGGGGCCGGGTCATGGCCATCGTGCTGGCCATCTCGGCGGGCGGCACGCCGCTGGGCGCGCCCATCGTGGGCTGGGTGGCCGACACCTTCGGCCCGCGCTGGGCGCTGGGCATAGCCGCCCTGTCGGGCCTGGCGGCGGCCCTCGTCGGCGTGCGCTACCTGGTCAAGCATCACCAGTTGCGCCTGAATGTCGACTTGCGGCGCTGGCGCTTCGCGCTCAGCAGCGACCAGCCCTGAGGCGGCCAATCAGGGCGGCAGCAGGCCCGAGCGGGCGGCCGCCAGGATGGCGCCGCTCAAGCCGTCGAGCAAGCCGGAAGCGGCGCGCGCCGTATGCCAGTGCAGCGGCACATCCAGTGGCGTACCGGGCAGCAGTTCGACCAGGCTGCCATTGTCGAGATGGGGCTGGATCAGCGCCTGCGGGTGCAAGCCCCAGCCCATTCCCGCCAGGGCGGCCGTGACGAAGGCGTGCGACGAGGGCAGGGCATGGCGCGGCAATTCCACGTGCCGGTGGCACAGGCGCCGCACCCAGCGCGCCTGCAGCTCATCCTTGGTATTGAAGACGAGGCTGGGTGCCAGCGCCAGGCTGGCGGCGCCCACGCCGTTGGCAAAATAGCGCTGCAGGAAGGCGGGACTGGCGGCCGCCAGGTAGCGCATGGCGCCCAGCGGGCGGCTGTTGCAGCCCGATGCGGGCCGGGCCGTGGCGCTGACTGCCGCCAGCACGGCGCCGCTGCGCAGCCATTCGGCCGTATGGTCCTGGTCGTCGACGGCCACTTGCAGCAGCACCGGGTGCCCGGCCGCAAAGGCGGCGATGGCGGGCGCCAGCCAGGTGGCCAGGCTGTCGGCGTTCACGGCGATGGGTACGCTGGCGCGCGACTGCCCCTGCGCTGCCAGCGCCGGCAAGGTCCCCTGCAGATCCTGTTCCAGCAGCTGCACCTGGTCCACGTGCTGGCACAAGCGCCGGCCCGTTTCTGTGGCGCGGCAGGGCTGGTCGCGTATCACCAGCGCGCAGCCGACGCGCTCTTCCAGCAGGCGGATGCGCTGCGAAATGGCCGATGGCGTCACGTGCAAGGCGCGCGCCGCGCGCTCGAAACTGCCTTCGCGGATGACGGCGGCCAAGGCAGCGAGGGCGGCATAATCGAGCATGGATGAAGTTTTCCTTAACTGGCTGTAGAAAAGGTAGTTTGCCTTCATTCCTTCCGGCTGGCAAGATCGCCGCATGACACTCTCGACCGCCACCACACCACTGTTTTTTCCCGTCTTTTTCCAGGGCTTGACCCTGGGCCTGGGCCTCATCGTTGCCATCGGCTCGCAAAATGCCTTTGTCTTGCGGCAAGGCTTGCGCCGCGAACACGTGGGTGCCATCGTGCTGTTTTGCGCGCTGGCCGACGCGGCGCTGATTGCCGCCGGCGTCCTGGGCATGGCCAGTGCGCTGGGGCAGCGACCCTTGCTGGCCAGCGCGCTGGCGCTGGGCGGCGCCGTCTTCCTGGCCGTCTACGGTTGGCAAGCCCTGAGGCGCGCCCGCCGGCCGCAGCAGTTGCGCGCCGCCGAGGGGGGCGCGGGACTGGGCCTGGCGGCCATCCTGGCTCAGGCGGCGGCCTTTACCTTGCTCAACCCGCATGTGTATCTGGATACGGTATTGCTGGTGGGAAGTATTGGCGCCCAGCAGCCGGGCGCGCTGCGCGGCTGGTTTATTGTTGGCGCGAGCGCGGCCAGCCTGCTGTGGTTTGCGGCGCTGGGATATGGCGCGCGCTGGCTGGCGCCGTGGTTTGCGCGGCCGCGGGCCTGGCAAGTGCTCGATGGCTTGATTGGCATCACCATGTTCGTGCTGTCCGCGCTGTTGCTGCGCCACGCGCTGGGCTGGCAGCCCTGATCAGCGCGCGGGCGGCAGCGGTGCCGGTGCAGGCGCTGCCGGGCGCAGGGGATTCGCTGGCGCGGGCGGCGGCGGCCGGTCGCGCGTGGCGAAGCCGCGCGGCAGCAGGCGCGCCGTTTCTATGCCGCGCAGGAACATGTTCTGGAAGGGCGTGGCCAGGTAGGGCAGGACCATGCTGATCACCAGCAAGCCCACGCCCAGGGTGACGGGAAAACCGATACCGAAAATGTTCAGCTGCGGCGCGGCTCGCGTCAAGATGCCCAGGGCCACGTTGGTCAGCAGCAGGGCGGCGATGATGGGCAGCGAAATTTGCAGGCCGGAACGGAAAATTTCCCCACCCCACGCCGCCAATTGCTGGAAGCCGCCGCCGCTGATGGGGCTTGATGAAATCGGCAGGCTGACGAAGCTTTCCGCCAGGGCCGCCAGCAAGACCAGGTGGCCGTTGACGGTCAAAAACATCAAGGTGGCCAGCATGACGAGGAACTGGCTGATGGCGGAGGACCTGCCCTTGGTTTGCGGATCGAAGAACGAGGCGAAGCCCAGGCCCATGGTGAGACTGCTGATTTCGCCTGCCATTTCGATGGCGGAAAACACGATGCGGATGGAAAAGCCCATGGCCAGGCCCACCAGCATCTCTTGCGTGAGGATCAATAAACCGGGCAAGGACATCGGGTTGACGGCCGGCAAGGCCGGCACGGTGGGGGCGATGATCATGGCCAGCAGGGCGCCCAGGCTCACCTTCACGGTGGCCGGCACGGCCGCGTTGCCGAACAGGGGGGCGGCCGCGATCAGGCCGAGGATGCGGCTAAGCGGCCACAGCAGTGCTGCGATCCAGGTATTGAGTTCGATGCTGGACAGGGTCAGCATGGCAACAAGCGCGGCACTAGCCCACCAGGTTCGGGATGCCCGTGAAGACCTGGCGCATGTAGTCGAGCATGACGGACAGCATCCAGGGGCCCGCCACGACGAGGGCGACGAAAATGCCGACCAGCTTGGGGATGAAGGACAGGGTCGCCTCGTTGATCTGCGTTGCCGCCTGGAAAATACTCACGATCAAGCCGATGATGAGGGCGACGAGCAGCATGGGCGCGGCCACCATGAGGGTGATTTCCATCGCATGGCGGCCCAGGGTCATGACGCTTTCGGGTGTCATCGTATTTCCCCTAGTAAAAACTCTGTGACAGCGAGCCCAGCAGCAACTGCCAGCCATCGACCAGCACGAACAGCATCAGCTTGAACGGCAGCGAGATCGTTGCCGGCGACATCATCATCATCCCCATCGACATCAGCACGCTGGCGACCACCATGTCGATGATCAGGAACGGGATGAAGATGGCAAAGCCGATCTGGAACGCCGTCTTCAGTTCGCTGGTGACGAAGGCGGGCACGAGGATGCGCAGCGGCACGTCTTCCGGACCTTGCAGGGCCGGCGAGCGCGACATCTTGGCAAACAGGGCCAGGTCGGCCTGGCGCGTCTGCTTGAGCATGAAGGTTTTCAGGGGATCGACGCCCTTGTCCATCGCCTGCTGCATGGTGATCTTGTTTTCCTGGTAAGGAAGATAGGCATCCGTATAAATCTTGTCGAACACGGGTCCCATGACGAACAGGGTCAGGAACAGGGCCAGCCCCACCAGCACCTGGTTCGGCGGCGCCGATTGCGTGCCGATGGCCTGGCGCAGCAGGGACAGCACGATGATGATGCGCGTAAAGCAGGTCATCATCAGGAGGGCCGCCGGCAGGAAGGTGAGCGACGTCATCAGGATGAGCGTCTGCACCGGCAACGAGTAATTCTGGCCTCCGCCCGGCGCCGGCGTGCTGTTGAAGGCCGGGATGCCCGGCTGGGCCATTGCCCACAGCGGCAAGGCCAGGGCGGCGGCCGCCAGCAGCCAGGTCAGGGGAGTCTTGAAGGTGGACCACGCCATCTGCTGCTTATTTCCCATTGCGTTTTTCGATGGTCTGTTTCAGCCACTCGGAAAAATTGGCGGCCGCGGGGCCGTTTTGCGCCGTGGCCAGTTGCGGCAAGTCGCCTTCCTGGCGCGGCATGGTGGCCAGCGCGTTGATCCTGCCGGGCGAGGCGCCGACGACGATCCACTGGTCGGCCACTTCGACGAGGACGATGCGTTCGCGTCCGCCCAGGTTGAGCGAGCTGACGACGCGCATCTTGCTGTTGCCGCCCATGACCTTGGGGCCATAGCGCTTCATGAACCAGGCCAGGCCGATCAGGAGGGCCAGCACGAACACGAGTGCGAAGATGGTTTGCAGCAAGCTGCCGGCCGAGCTGGTCGGCGCCATCGTCATCGGTGCGCCGGGCGGCATGGCGGGCAGGGCGGCGGCCGGCGCGGAAGCCGGCACCGCCGTTGCAGCCGAGGCGGCCGGCGCCGTGGCGGCTGGCGGTGCCTCGCTGGCCGCCGGCGCCGATGCCGGTTCGGCGTGCGCGATGCTGCATGCCGCCAGGAGCGGCAGCACAGTGGAAATCAACAGGCCAGGCTTCATTTATTCAATTTTCGGATGCGTTCGGAAGGCGTGATGATGTCCGTCAGGCGGATGCCGAACTTGTCATTCACCACCACCACTTCGCCCTGGGCGATCAGGCAGCCGTTCACCAGCACGTCCATCGGTTCGCCGGCCAGGCCGTCGAGCTCGACCACGGAACCCTGCGCCAGTTGCAGCAGGTTCTTGATGGCGATCTTGGTGCGGCCCAGTTCGACCGTCAGCTGCACGGGGATATCGAGGATGAAATCGATATCGTTGTGCGTTTCCGACTTCGATGCCTGCTTGGAAAAGTCCTTGAACACGGCGGCGCTGGCCGCGCTGGCCGTATTGGCGGCCTGGTTTTGCAGCGCTTCCGCTTCCGCCTTGGCCTGCTCGGCAATGGCCGCGCCCCAATCGTCTTCCGCGCTTTGGTCGTCTTGGTTGTCAGACATGTGTTTCTCCTGTTGTACAGATGCGGGCCGCAGCGCGACCCGTATATTTCTTAATGGTTGTTCATGTTATCGGCATTGGCGAGGAGTTTCTCCACCTTCAATGCATATTGTCCGTTCAATACGCCGTACGTGCAATCCATCACGGGCACGCCGTCGACGGTGGCGGCGATCAGTTCGGGAATATTCAGCGGGATGATGTCGCCCACCTTCATGTTCAGGATTTCATCGAACGACACGCGCGCCGTACCCAGCGAAGCGACCAGCTCGACTTCGGCGATCTGGATCTGCTGCGTCATCAGGCGGATCCAGCGCTTGTCCACTTCCAGCGCCTCGCCCTGCAGGCTGGAGGTCAGCGAATCACGGATCGGCTCGATCATCGAATACGGCATGCAGAAGTGGATTTGTCCGGAAACGGAGCCCAATTCCACCGTAAACGTGGACGCCACCACCACCTCGTTCGGCGTGGCGATGTTGGCGAACTGCGTGTTCATTTCTGAACGGATATATTCGAACTCGACGGGGAAGACCGGCTCCCACGACTTGGTGTAGGCCTCGAAGACGATGTCGAGGATGCGCAGGATGATGCGCTGCTCCGTCTGCGTAAAGTCGCGTCCTTCGACGCGCGTATGGAAACGTCCGTCGCCGCCGAACAGGTTGTCGACCAGCAAGAACACGAGGCCCGGATCGAAGACCATCAGGGCCGTGCCGCGCAGCGGCTTCATGTGCACCAAATTCAGGTTGGTCGGCACCACCAGGTTACGGATGAACTCGCTGTATTTCGACACGCGCACGGAACCGACCGACACTTCGGCGCTGCGGCGCAGGAAGTTGAACAGGCCCACGCGCAGCAGCCGGGCGAAACGCTCGTTGATAATTTCCAACGTTGGCATCCGGCCGCGCACGATGCGCTCCTGGGTTGCCAGGTTGTAGGTACGAACTCCCGTGACATCTTCCGGCGCCTGCGCGTCGTCCTGGTCTCCGTTGACGCCCTTCAGAAGGGCATCGACTTCTTCCTGGGAGAGGAAATTATCGGCCATGGCTGCTTATTGAATGATGAATGCGGTAAATAATACGTCCGTCACGTCCTGCTCCGGCCCTTTGTCCTCGAACGGCTGGTTCACCTGATTGATGATTTCGGCCGCCAGTTGCTGCTTGCCTTCCACGGTATTGAGTTCGGACGCCTTCTTGCCGGACAGCAGCAGCAATAAACGGCTGCGCACTTTCGGCATGTTGACCTTGATCAAGTCCATTTCTTCCGGGCTGCTGGCCTGCAAGGTAAACGCGATTTGCAGGTATTGCTCGCCATTTTCCGGCTGCAAGTTGACGGTGAAGGCATCGATGGGCACGAAGACGGGCGGACCTGCCTTGGAAGCGGCATGTTTTTTCTTGCTGGGCGCCGATTCTTCTTTATCGGCCTTGCCATGCAGGAAATACCAGGCGGCACCGCCACCGATACTGCCAGCCACCAGCACCGAGGCCAGCACGATGATCAGAAGCTTCTTTTTCGAGGCGCCGGCGGGAGCCAGGCCTGCATCTGCTTTCGGATCTGCTTTCATTTTTGGATTTGCTTTCAATGGTACTCGAGTGCATGGAAGTGGATCACGACGCCATTATGTCATTATCGGCAAATTCTGCGCAGAAGGATGCAGTGAAAAGAGGGCGGAAGCGCCCTCAACTCGCTGTTTTTAGACGAAAAGTTACGTCAGGGGGCGCGCCAGCGGCTGACGGACGACGAATTGTCCTCAGGCAAAGGTATCCACGGCACTCAGGCTGGGCCGGCTGCGCCCGCCTGCCGCCGGCGCGATGGCGATCTCGCCACCCGCTACGCCGCCGCCCTGGCCATTGCCACGGCGTCCGCCGGATGCTTCCCGGTTACCCTGGCCCTGCTGTTCCGGCGTGCCGGCCGAGACGGTGGCGCTGCCAAAGGCAATGCCCGCTTCGCTCATCATCTCGCGCAGGCGCGGCATGGCCGCTTCCAGCGCCTGGCGTACTTCCGGCTGGGCTGACATGAAGGCGGCATCGGCCTGGTCATTGGTGACTGTCAGTACCACTTGCACAGGTCCCAGGTCGGGCGGATTCAAGGTCAGGGTGGCGCTCTGGTCGCCGCCGGCCGCCATCCACACGACTTTCTGTCCCAGCTGCTGGTCCCAGGCCGGCGTGCCGACCCGGCCCGTCAGCTTGTCGGCCGGCACGGCCACGGCGGCCGCCGCCTGCTGCAGCGCGCCCGGCTGCAACTGGGCCGCCAGGCGGCTCAGGTCGGCAGGTGTTTCCTTGAGAATCGGTTCGGCCACGGCGGCGCCCGCCTTGGCGGTGGCAGCCAGCTGGGCGTCGATGGCCAGCTTGCCAGGCTCGGCCTTGCCGGTTGGCACGCTGGCGCCCGGTGCGGCGGCTGTCTTGCCCTGGGCCTGGCCCAGGCTGTCGGCAAAGTCGCCGCCGTCGGCTTGCGCGACGGCGGTGGCGGCGGCCTTGCCGCTGCCCTGGCCCGCTGCCAGCAAGGGCCCTGTGGCCGGGTTCTTGCCGTCGGCCTTGACGCTGGCGCGCGCGGGCAGTTCCGGCACGGCCTTGGCTGCTGCCGCGGGCGGCTGGATGGCCAGCTGGATGCTGCCTACCAGGGCCAGCATCTCGGCGGCCGGATCGGCTGGCGGCGCGACTGTCGCGGTAGCGGGGGCGGCGGGTACGCTGGCCTCGGCCGGGGTGCTGGCGCTGGCGTTGTCGTCGGTGGCGGGCGCGGCCGCCTCGCTGGACTGCGCTGGCGGCTGTTCGCTGCTGGCCACCTGTTCGGTACCCGTTGGCGCCGGTTTCGCTTCGCTCGCTGGCGCCTGGGCCGGCGCCTGCGTGGCCGCAGGGCTGGCAGGACGGGCCGCCGGCGCCGGCGCTTGTACTTGCGCCTGCGCCATATTGCGGCTGGCCTGGCGTTGCTCGATCTGGCGGTTCAGGGTGCGCTGGAAGTCGCCCGCCGTGCCGCTGGTGGTCGGCTGGCTGCGGTTGGCGGCGCCCGGCGTGGCGTTCGGCGAGATAATCTGGGAAATCGGTGTTGGCTGGGTTTGCATGATGCTGCCTCAGTGTTGCTTAGCGTTTGTAATAGGCTTGTCGCGCCGCGTGCTCATCCATTGCTTTCTGGTCGCGCTTGTTTTCCAGCTTCAGCGCCTGTTCCTGCGCCCGGTTGTTCAGGGTGGTGTACGACATGCGCTTGCGTTCGGCCAACTGCCAGCGCATCTTTTCATTGTCGCTGCGCGCCTGCGCATGCTCGACTACCTGCTGCTGGCCCAGGATGGCGCTGTCAAGCTTGACCATGAAGGCCTGGAAGTTGCGGTAAGCCATGGGCGTAATGCCGCTGCTCATGCTTGTCTCGAAGCGCTTGGCGTAGTCGTCGCGGTAGCCGGACAGCATGTCGAGCTTCTGGCGGCAATCGTCGAGCGCTTTCAGGGCCGCGCCCAGGCGCTTGGCGCAGTCGTCCGTTTCGCGCTGGGCAAGGTCGATCAGGGTTGCAAGTTGGGAAGGAGAAGCCATGGCTGATTATATTCCCGCTATGCAAGCCCTAATCAGTCGAATAGAGCGGTAAGTTGCCCCAAGCTCTCGTCCATGCTGACCCGCTCCGTGATTTGCTGTTGCAAAAATGCCTCGATCTTTTCATGCAGGGCGATGGCCTGGTCCAGCACGGGGTCGGTGCCGGCGCTGTAGGCGCCCACGCTGATCAGGTCGCGGCTGCGTTCATAGCGCGAATACAGCTGTTTCAGCTTGCGCGCCTGCTGCTGGTGTTCATGCGTGGTAATCGAGTGGGCGGCGCGCGAAATCGATTGCTCGATGTCAATGGCGGGATAATGGCCCGCTTCGGCCAGGCGCCGGTTCAGCACGATATGGCCGTCGAGAATCGCGCGCGCCGAGTCGGCGATCGGGTCCTGCTGGTCGTCGCCCTCGGTCAGCACGGTGTAGAAGGCCGTGATCGAGCCGCCGCCTTCCTCGCCATTGCCGGCCCGCTCCACCAGCACGGGCAGCTTGGCGAAGACGGACGGCGGATAGCCCTTGGTGGCGGGCGGTTCGCCGATGGCCAGGGCGATTTCGCGCTGCGCCATGGCGTAGCGGGTCAGCGAATCCATGATCAGCAGCACGTTTTGCCCCTGGTCGCGGAAGTGTTCGGCAATCGCCGTCGCATACGCGGCCCCTTGCAGGCGCATCAGCGGCGGCGTGTCGGCCGGCGCGGCCACGACGACGGAGCGGGCCAGGCCTTCGGGGCCCAGGATCTGCTCGATGAATTCTTTTACTTCGCGTCCCCGTTCGCCGATCAGGCCGACGACGATCACGTCCGCCTCCGTGTAGCGGGCCATCATGCCCAGCAGCACGCTCTTGCCCACGCCGGAACCGGCGAACAGGCCCATGCGCTGGCCACGGCCCACGGTCAGCATGGCGTTGATCGAGCGCACGCCCACGTCGAGCGTGTCGACGATGGGCGCGCGGCCCAGGGGATTGGCGGGGCGTACATTGATGGGGGCGCTGTCCGTCGTGTGCAGCGGGCCCAGCTGGTCGAGCGGGCGGCCCGCGCCGTCGAGCACGCGGCCCAGCAGTTGCGGACCCACGGGCAGGTGGCGCGCGCGGTCGCTGGGGCGGCGGCGCGGGTGCGCCACGCTGCCGGGACGGGGAATGGCCGGTTCGACGGAAAACACGCGCGTGCCGGGCACGATGCCTTCGACGTCGCTTTGCGGCATCAAAAACAGGCGTTCGCCTTCAAAGCCGACCACTTCCGCCTCGACCCGGCCGCCATTCGGCAGCGGCACGGTGCAGGCGGCGCCGACGGCCAGGCGCAGGCCCACGGCTTCCATCACCAGGCCGGCCACGCGCGTGACGCGGCCTGAAATCTGCATCGGTTCGACAAAGCCGACCACGGCCGTACAGTCGCTCAGGTAGGCGCGCCAGCGCGCCGCATGGGCAGCAGGGCCTTTGACGGGCTCGCTCACGGCGCCAGCCAGTCCAGGTCTTTGCCCAGCGCATGCGTCAGGCGGTGCCAGCGGGTGGACGTTTGCGCATCGATCTGGTTGCTGGCCGTGTCGATCTTGCAACCGCCACGTTCCACGGACGGGTCTTCGATGACGCGCCAGCCGCCCTTGTCGAGCTCATCGCCGATGCCGTCGCGCACCACTTGCGCATCGTCCGGGTTGAGCATCAGCAAGGCTGGTTGTTGTAGTACAGGCAAGTATTCGATGGCTTCGCGCACCATCGGCAGCATCAGCTCGGGGCGCACGGGCAGGGCCGTCTTCAGCATGCCCTTGGCCAGCTGCAAGGCCAGTTCCATCACGTCATTGGCGATCAGCTCGTCGGCCTGGTGCACGGCCGTGCCGAAGTCGACGGCGATGGTTTGCAGGTGCGCCAGTTCCACGGCGGACGCCGCCTTGCCTTCCGCATACGATTGCGCATGGCCGTCGGCATGCCCGGCCGCATGGCCTTCCGCATAGCCGGCCGCGCGGCCTTCGTCGAAGGCCGTGGCGCGCGCTTCCTCGCGGATGGCGTCGAGTTCTTCCTGCGTCGGGTATTCCAGCGGCGGGGCCAGTTCTTCCTGGTGCAGCTCGCCGTAGGGATCGGCTTCCGGATCGATCTCGGGCTCGGGGTCCGGTTCCAGCAGCTTGCGCGCCGCCACCACGCTGGGACGCTCGTCGCCAAACGAGGTCATTTCCCAGCGCTGGTACGCGGTTTGCTGCTCTTTGGGAATTAAACTAGACAAACGAATCCTCGCCTTTTCCGCCTAAGACAATCTGCCCCTCGTCCGCCAGGCGGCGCACGATCTGCAGGATCTGTTTCTGCTGCGATTCCACTTCCGACAGGCGCACGGGGCCTTTCGACTCCAGGTCTTCGCGCATCATCTCGCCGGCGCGCTGCGACATGTTCTTGAAGATCTTGTCGCGCAGCTCTTGCGAGGCGCCTTTCAGGGCGATGATCAGCATTTCCGACTGCACTTCGCGCAGCAGCAGCTGGATGCCGCGGTCGTCGATATCGATCACGTTGTCGAACACGAACATTTCGTCCATGATCTTTTGCGCCATATCATTGTCGTAATTCTTGATATTGTCCATGACGGAGCCTTCTTGCTCGCCGCTCATGAAGTTCAGGATCTCGGCCGCGGCGCGCACGCCGCCCAGCGACGATTTCTTGATGTTTTCGTTACCGGACAGCAGTTTCGTCAGCACGTCGTTGAGTTCGCGCAAGGCGGCCGGCTGCACGCCGTCCAGGGTGGCGATGCGCAAGACCACGTCGTTGCGCAGGCGGTCCGTGAAATGACCGAGGATTTCGCAGGCCTGGTCGCGTTCCAGGTGGACGAGGATGGTGGCGATGATCTGCGGGTGTTCGTTGCGGATCAGCTCGGACACGGATTGCGAGTCCATCCACTTCAGCGATTCGATGCCGGACGCGTCCTTGCCGCCCAGGATGCGCGACAGCAGCACGGATGCCTTGTCGTCGCCCAGCGCCTTGGTCAGCACCTGGCGGATGTATTCGTCCGAATCGAGGCCGACGGTGGAATTGAGTTCCGTCTGCGCGCGGAAGTCGTCGAGCACCTCGACCACCTGGTCGTGCGCGATGCCCTTCATGGTGGCCATGGCAGCGCCCAGTTTCAGCACTTCGCGCGGCCCGAGGAATTTCATGACCTCGGCCGCTTCGCTCTCGCCCAGTGCCAGCATCAGGATCGATGCTTTTTGCAGTCCCGTTGTCTCAGTCATTATTGCCTATCCATGCTTTGATTACGTTGGCCACGACGCGCGGGTCTTCCTGCGCCAGTTTCCGGGCCATCGCCAGGTTTTCGCGATAACCGCGGGCCGTATCTTCTTCCAGTTCTTCCAGCTCCGCTTCGCTGAGCAGGACTTCGTTTTCTTCGCCGTCCTTGCTCAGTTCCGGCTCGATGACGGGCGGCGGGGCGCCGAAATCGTCGATCTTGCGCATGACCGGGCGCAGCATCGGGCGCACGATCTTGATGAAGATATACAGCAGGATCAGGGCCGTGATGAGGAATTTCGCCAGTTCCTTGGCCAGCGGCAAGTTGGCCGGGTCGCGCCACCACTCCAGCTTGCCTTCCGGCGCGCGGTCGATGCCGTCGAAGGGCGAGTTGGCCACGCTGAAACTATCGCCGCGTTCCTTGTTGTAGCCCATCGCTTCCTTGACCAGGTTATTGATCTGGATCATTTCGGCAGGGGAAATCGGCTTGACCGTGACCTTGCCATCCTTGTCGAAGCTGCGGCGGTAGTTGACGACGACGGCCACCGACAGGCGGCGCAGGCCGCCCATGGATTTCTGTTCGTAGCGCACGGTCTTGTCGACTTCATAATTCGTCGTCGATTCCTTCTGTGTCGGCGCCGTGGGCGCGCCGCCCGGGGCGCCCGGCGCCTCGGCCGTCAATGGCGCCGTGGCCACGCCTGGCGGCTGGTTCGACAGGGCGCCCGGCACGCCGGACGGGTTGGCATTGCCGGCGCCCGTCGATTCGCTCGTCTGCTGGCTGCGGATGGTGGACGCTTCCGGCGGGGAATTCGGCTTGTAGGTTTCGGCTGCCTGCTCGCTTTGCGAAAAATCAACATCGGCCGTCGCTTCGGCGCGCACATTGCCATCGCCGACGATGGGCAGCAGGATCGACTCGACCTGCTTGATCACGCTTTGCTGCAATTGCTGCACGTACTTCAGCTGGTTCGGGTCCAGGCTCTTGATGCCGTTGGCACGGTCCTTGTCCTTTTCCTGGTTCGACAGCAGGGTGCCGGCCTGGTCGACCACGGTGACATTGATTGGCAGCAATTCCGGTACGCTGGACGCCACCAGGTGCACGATGGCGCTCACCTGCAGCTGGTCCAGGCCGCGGCCCGGGTGCAGGTTCAGCAGCACGGAAGCCGTCGGTTTTTGCTGTTCGCGCACGAAGACGGATGGTTTGGGCAGGGCCAGGTGGACGCGCGCCGTATCGACGGCGGACACCGATTCGATCGATTTCGCCAGTTCGCCTTCCAGTGCGCGCTGGAAATTGACCTGTTCCAGGAATTGCGAGACGCCCAGCTTCTGGTTTTCCATCAGCTCGAAACCCACGTTGCCGCCCTTCGGCAAGCCTTGCGCGGCCAGTTTCAGGCGCGCGTCGTGGACTTGCTCGGATGGCACGAGAATGGCGCCGCCGCCTTCGGAAAACTTGTGCTTGATGCCCAGCTGGTCCAGCGATGCGGTGATGGCGCCGCCGTCGCGGTCCGTGTAGTTGGAAAACAGGACCTTGTATTCGGGCGGCTGGTTCCACATGTACAGGGCCACGCCGATGGCGACCAGTGCCGCCACGCCCAGGCCGCGCAGGAAATTCTTGCCCATCGGCGTCTTGGCGAACGCTTGTACGGACTCCACGGGCGAGCGGGCAGGCGCCGGTTCCGGCGGTATGCGGTTCACATCGATTTCTTCGGCTACAGCCATGATTGCCTTCCAGGGCGGTGTATTTACGTGTATTGGGTGGTGCGTGGGGGCCGCTTCCTCGGGAGGATTGGGCGATATGCAGAATTATCCGCCACTGTCACGTGCTTCAATCGTCCAAATAGAAGGCGCTTTTGCCGCCTGCTCGGCCGAGCGGCTGGCGTTGGCGCTGGTATTGTGGAACCCTGGCAACATGTGACGGAAGTTATTGTACCCGTCGTTGCCTTGCAAGCCAGGGTTTTGTTCTCTGGGTGCAACAGGCATGGAACAGTTACGAAGCACACCAGAATCGGGAGGCAAAGTGAAAACAGGCGGTATCGATAGCAGCAGGATCGAGGCGATGATCGCGCAACTGAAGTCGGCGGCCACGCGGCCGGAGGCGAAAATACCGGCGATCCAGACCGAGATGCCGGCGGCGAAGGTGAATTTCGCCGATGCCTTCAAGAGCGCGCTCGACTCCGTGAGCGGCGCGCAAAAAGCCTCGTCCGCGCTGGGCCAGCGCTTTACCATGGGCGATGAAAAGGTCAGCCTGTCGGACGTGATGGTGTCGATGCAAAAGTCGAGCATCGAATTCCAGGCGACGGTGCAGGTGCGGAATAAATTAGTTTCTGCATATCATGAGATCATGAACATGCAAGTTTGAGTTTTAGCTATCCCAACGGCAGATTCCGGGGTTAGTTCCCAAGGAATTGGAATGCATCCCATTGGGACGCATTCCCCCGGCGGGTTTGACCCCAGCTTTCGTTTTGGGTTATCAGCCCAGCCCAGCCATGCGCGCATTCCGTTCTCGTTCGAGGCGCGTGATATAGCGCTGCACGTGCGCCAGCATGCTGCGCGGCAGGTCGACGAACTGGCAGCCGAGTCGGCGGTTCAGCTTATTGTTCAGCAAGGTCATGTCCAGCGAGTTGCGAATTTGCAAAGTTGCGGTGACGATGCCGACGTCGGGCAAGTCGATGCGGCAGCCGGGATAGTCCCGGCCGATGGTTTCGCCCAGCATCAGTTTATTGTCGAGGATGGCGATGCCGCCGCAGCTGATGTCGGCCAGCGGGAACAGGGTGTCGGCGCCGCCCAGCGAGGGCGGCAGGGGAATCGCCACGCGCACGGGATTGCTCACGGGCGTAGTCATGCGGTAATACTCGCGCCGCTGCAAGCGGATCAGTGTTTCTGGAATGGCAATTTTCAAGGCGGGCGTGCCGCCGTAATTGCACTCTTCCACCAGGGCGCTGGCAAACAGGATGCGGATCTTGTCGAGCGAGGTTTCAAACGAAATGCCCTTGGCGGCCACCATGCGCCGGTTCTGGTCGGCGTTCACGGAACGGTCGAGGATGACGCTATCGTGGTCGGCATCGACTTCCAGGATGGACGTGACGCACACATCGGATTCACCGTGGATCAGCATGCGGATCAGCTGGTTCTTTTCGCCTATGCTGCGCAGCAAGGCGATGATTTCCCGCCGCGATTCCACTTCAAAATCATGCCAGTTTTCGAGGCCGGAATCCATAATATGTGCTTGCATTGATGCCTGTCTATGTATCGGTGAGGTTGATGCTGGTGTCGGGCGGCGGCGGGATGGGCCCGCCATTCGCAGATTCAATATGATATAACCAGGCCAGCAGTTCCGCAATCGCCCGATACAGGCCGGGCGGAATCTGGCGGTCCAGGTCGACATCCATCAGCAACGCCACCAATTCCTTCGATTCATGCACGAAGACGCCATGTTCGCGCGCCGTGCTGATGATCTGGTCCGCGATCAGGCCGCTGCCCTTGGCCACCACCTTGGGGGCGGGCGCGCCGCTCTGGTAGGCCAGCGCGACGGCCGTCTGCGGCACCTTGCGCTTGGTGTCGTCAAGCATCGTCCGCTTCCGCTGGCCCGGCGGCGTCCGGCTTGCAGGCGATCGTCAGCGACGTCAATGGCCAGCCGGCCGCGGCTAGCGACGCTTCCAGCGCCGCCGCATGCTGGCGCAAGGTGTCGGCGCTGCCTTCGCTGCCCGCTTGCAGCTGGATGGCCACGCGGCCGCCCTGCAAGACCACGTGCGCGGCCAGGTCGCCCAGCAGGGGAAACTGGAAGCGCACGTTGCTGCGCCAGGCCGTCGCTTCCTCGTCGCCGTCGCGCCCATCGTGCTGCTGTCCTTCCGGCGCATCCTTGCTGATATCCCACTGCATCTTCTGGCCGGGCCACGCTTCGCCCTGCCATTGCACGCGCGCCTGTTCGTGCGTATGCAGCTGCAAATTGATCAGTTGCGCCGAGGCAAGGTCGGTCCCCGTCCTGGCCGCCTCGCCTTGCGGGGCTTTCTGCATCTGCGGCTCCAGCAGCAGCGACGCCAGCGGCCGCTTGCCTTCGGCCCATTCGGCCACATGCGATTCATAGAACAGGCCGCTGCTGCCCACCGCCTCCTGCAGTTTTTGCGCCACCTGGGCCGGAGCTGCGCCCGGCGTGGTCATCAGCGGCGTCTTGCCGACCAGGGACAGGGGCGCGCCGGGCACGCTTTCCGCCTGGCTGAGCACAGTGCTGATGGCGCGCGCGGTAGTGCTCAGCTCGGGCGCGGGCGTGTCGCCCGCCAGGGCCGGCAGCAGATTGGCCGGCGTCAGGGGCGCGCGGCTGAGCAGGGTGGCGGCCGTGCTGCTGGCGCGCGTACCCGCCTGGGCGGCGCCGGGCTGGGGGGCGCGCGTTTCAGCGGCGTCCGGTTCGGCTTCCGCGTCCGCATACGTCAGCAGGGCGCTGGCGGGCTGGTCGCGGTTATTGCCGATTTGAAAAGAGGGGCGGGGATTGATGCCGATCAAGGTCAGCGGGATTTCCGTGCCGGGCTGGGCGCCGGCAGGCAGCTGCATGCGGGCCGGCGTACCGGCCACGCGCACGAGGAAGCTGCCGTCGCCCATGCGGGCCAGCACCTGTCCCTGCATGGATTTGCCGATGAGTCCCTGCAGCGAGCGCTGGAACTCGGCCTGGCGCGGGTCGGCGACGGCGTCGGCCACGCGCGTGGCCTTGACCGGGGTCAGGGGCGTCATGCCGATCGCATCCATCTTCGGCAACATGATAGCGGACCCTGCCCCGTGGGCGCTTACGCGCCGTAGGCGTTGGCCAGGCGCCGCTCGGTGCCGGTGCTGCTGATCAGCTTGGACAATTGCGCCATCCACGGCATGGTGAGGTCGCGGATCTTGCGGTCGTCTTCCAGGATCTGCTTGATCAGGGCGACCTTGCGCTGGCGGCCAGCGCTTTCCAGCACGACTTTTTCTTCATTCGCCTTCAGCGCGGCCACATGCGTGCTGATGCGCTGTTCCAGCGCTTCGAGCGCATCCCAGTCGGCGTTGGTGGCGGCGGTCACCATCTGGCCCGTCAGGGTCTGCATGGCTTCGTAGGTGGTCAGGACTTCTTGATTCGTCATCATGGGTCAGGCGCTCGCAAGGCTGGGCATACGTTTCAGATCGGCGCCAGGCATGGCGGCGGGAGTGGCGCCGATGGCGTTCCAGGTTTCGCGCAAGTCGGTGAGCAAGCGCTGCACTTCTTCCAGCAGGGTAATATCGTTGTGCAGGTTGGCCGTCAGCAGGCGCGCACTCATGTATTCATACAGGGCATCGAGGCCTTCGGCGATCTGGCCGCCCGCTTCCTTGTCCAGGCTGGCGCGCAAGCCATTGTCGATGATCTGGATGGCTTTCGAGATGGACTTGCCTTTTTCCGGCACATTGCCCGATTTCATGTGCATCTGCGCGCTGAGCACGGCCACCAGGGCGCCGTCGTACAGCATCACGATCAGCTTGTGCGGCGAGGCCGAAACGATGCCCGTTTCCAGGCCGACCTTGGCATAGGCGTTGACGCCGCGTTGTTGGGTTCCAAACATGTAATTCTCCTGATGAATGGGCTTAACGGTTGGCGGCGATGGCGGCCAGCTGCTGGGTCAAATAGGTTTGCATGCCCTGCAATTTATTCAGGGACACGTCCAGGCGCGAGTACTGGGCGCGGTAGCGCGCTTCGATGTCGTTCAGTTTGTCACTGAACTTGTCGCGCTGCGTCGCGATGCTCTTGATGGTTTCGTTGAGGCCCTTGGAGCGGTTGGTGATCATGCCGTCCGTGCCGAGGAAGGAAGTGGCCAGGTTATTCAACTGGTAGGCATAGCCTTGCGAGAAGCTGACGGTGCCGCGCGAGCCGGTGGTGCCGCCCGTGACTTCAATCTTCAGGCCATCGGCCGGCGAACCGGCGGCGCCCGTCAGGGTCTGGCCCGAGCCGATCACCGGTTGTCCGCCCAGGGTGCCAGCCACGTCCGCGCCCTTGACGGGCGCGGATGCGCCGAACAGGTCGGTTGGCGCCGTGCCGGTGCCGCTGCTGATGGCGATATTCGAGACGGAACCATAGCGGCTCGAGGCCAGTACCAGTTTGCCCGCACCATCGACGGAAGCCGACACGGTGGCGCCGTTGTCGGAAAACGACTTCACGCCGTTGATCGATGACTGGATGATGGATGCCATCTGGGCCGGGGTGTACGTCCCGGCAGGAATGACGACCTGGGCCGTATTCTTGGCAGCGCTGGGCTCGGTATCGTTCAGCGTGATGCTCCACGTGGTGTCGCTGCCTATCGTGGTGGTGGCCGGCATCGCGGCGGCCGAGGTGATCGAGCCTTGGCTGGCCATCGTGGTGATCGTCAGTTCATAGCTGCCCGGCTTGGTTGCTGCGGTCGAGCTGGTAAAGGCGACGTTGCTGTCGGTGGCCTTGCCGAGCGCGGAAAACAGGCCGGCGATGTCCGTGAAGTTAGCGCTGATGGCCTTGTCGAGCTTGCTGGAGTCCAGGGTCAGGCTACCATCTTTCTGAAAGGAAATGCCGACCTGGCTCAGGGTGCTCAAACTGCTGTTCAAGCCGGTAATGGGCGCGCCCAATTGCTTGCGCAACTGGCTCTGGATCGATTGCGCGGTGGAGTCCCCCAGCAGGACGCCGCCCTTCTTGGTTTCCGGATCATAGGCCGTCATCTTGGCCATCGCCGTATTCAGGTCGTTATAGGCCTTGACGAAGGTATTGATGCTGGTTTTGACGGTGGAGGTATCTTTCTGCACCGACAAGCTGGTGCTGCCGACCTTGGCAATGCCGAGGGTCACGCCTTCGATGGCCGTATCGACACTGTTGGACGCGCTGGTGATGGCGATGCCGTTGACGCTGAAGTTGGTGTTTTGCGCGGCGCTGTTCTGTTTCAGGTTCTGCGTGCCGCTCGCATCGTAGGACAGCAAGTCATTCAGGGCGCTGTCCGGGGGCAGGCCGTCGCTGCCGCTCAGCGAGATCTTCATGGACGAGTTGGCACCCGTCTTCGACGAGCTCAAGACCAGATGGAACGGCTTGTCCGTGCCGTCCGAAACGATGCTGGCCGTCACGCCCAAGCCCGCGTTATTGATGGCGTCGCGGATGCCTTGCAAGGTGTTGTTGGTGGCGTCGATCACCACCGTGCCCGTCGCCTGCGTGCCGTCCTGGGTGAAGTTGGTGTTCATGTAGGCGCCACCCGAGCCTGCCGTCAGTCCGGCGGCGGCCGGATTGCTGCCGGCGATGGTGATCGGGCTGGCATTGCTCGAGGCCAGGTTGATGGTGCTGGTCAGCGTCACGTTCGAGCCGTCATTGACCGAGTTCGAGGCGTGGCCGATGCCGCCCTTGACCGAGCCCGTCACCACTTCTTCGATGTTCAGGTTGGAACCGTCGGCGCGCGTAAATTTCAGGGTGCCGTCGGCGGCCTTGCCGGTGACGGTGATGTTGGCCGCGGCCAGCGCATTCGAGACGGCATTCGGACCTTCGAGCGTCGTGTCGAGCGAGGCGGCCGTGATGCCGCCGTTGGCGGCCACGCCGTTGCCCTGCGTAACGATCTCGATGCCGCCCACCGACAGCGAATAGGTGCCATCCGCGCCCGTTTCGACGCTGCCGAAGCCGGCGAACATGGTCGCGCTGCTCGACGTCGGCTGGGCCGTGGCGGTCACGCCCGTGGTGCTGCTCTTGGCGTTGATGGCGTCGGCCAGGGCGCGCGCGCTCTTGGTGCTGGCATCGGTGGGGATGGCGGTGCCGTTGAGTATCAGCGAGCCGTTGCTGATGCCGGTCTGCGCCGTGGTGGCGGCCAGGGCGGTGCCGTTCAAACCGAAGGTGCCGCCGGTGAGCGAGCCCAACTGGAAGGAAATCGTCGTCTTGCTGCCCAGTCCGATGGTCGACAGCTTGTTGGCCATGCCGCCCGACATCAGGGTCTGCGACTGGGCAAGTTGGGTGACATTGATGTTGTAGTTGCCGGCCACGGCCTTGGCGCCGGCACTGGCCGACAGCACGAGGGGATCGGCGGGCGTGGCGCTGACTGCGCGGAAGTTATTTGTATTCGACAGGGCCGACAGCGAATTCTGGAAGGTGCTGACGGCGCCACTGAGCGTGCCCATCGCGCTGAGCTTGGCCTGGTAGGAGGCCGTTTTCTTGTCAAAAGTACCCAGCGGTGCGGCTTCGGCCGTCATCAGCTTGTCGATGATGGCATTCACATCCAGGCCGCTGGCGCCGGCGCCGATGCCTATGGATGAAAGGGTAGGTGTGATGGCCACTGAATACTCCTAGGAAAACGCTAATATAAGCTGTTATCGGCAGAATCAATCAGGACTTGAGAGGGGGATTTACCGTGCTGTTTTCAGCGGGAGCAAAAAAGCGGGGAAGAGATGGGAAAATATTGTACGAGTTGCAATAAAAAACGGGGCCGGATAGCCAGGCTACCGAACCCCGTGGTCATGCTGATGCCTGCTGCCGCGATGTCGCATGTCCGTGAGCCATGCCATCATCAGGCGCTTTGGCGGATCAGCGAACCCTTGGCCGAGTCAAAGGTCTTGGCCAATTCCAGCGCTTCCCGGGTGGGAATCTGGCGCAGTACTTCCTTGGTTTCCTGGTCGATGACCTTGACGACCGTGCGTTGGCTGTCTTCATCGATGGAAAACTCCAGGCCTTGCGTCTTCATCTGCGACGACTGGTTCAGCTCCGATACCGCCTTGTCGAGCTGCTCGCGGCTGGGTTCCTTGCTGGCTTGCTGTGGTGCAACCTTGTCGGTTTCCGTGGCGGCGCGTGGCGCTGCCGGGCGGGCCGGTGATGTGTCCGCAGACACATAACTCTTGTCTATCCTGGCCGCGGAGGCGGCCGCTATCGTGTCGATAGTCATGGTGCTCTCCTAGTGAAAATTCCCCGGCCGAAAAAATCCGGCAGGGGAATCAGAGTCCTACGCTGTTGCGATACTAATCAGGGATTAGCCACGCAGCAGGCTCAGGACGCCGTTTGGCAGCGAGTTTGCTTGCGCCAGCATGGCCGTACCAGCTTGTTGCAGGATCTGGCCGCGGGTCATGTTGGCCGTTTCCGATGCAAAGTCGGTATCGACGATGCGGCTGCGCGATGCGGACAGGTTTTCCGTGGTCGATTGCAGGTTGGAAATCGCCGACGAGAAGCGCGATTGCAAAGCACCGTACTGGGCGCGTTGGCCGTTGACCGTTGCCAGTGCTGCATCGGCAATTTTCAGTGCCAGCTGCGCGCCGTCAAACGTCGTCACGTCCAGGGTCGACACGGAGTTCAGGGTCGAACCTTGTGCCGTCGCTTTACCAATCGCCAGGCCGGTGGTGGTGGTTTCCGTTACCGAGAAGCTGTTTTGCGAGTCGAAGGTCACGCGGCCGTTGACCGTGGCGGCGTTGGCAGCGGTGATGATCGATTGCGCTGCAGCTTGTACCTTGCCGTCAGCCTTGTAGCCATCGACGTCGAACTTGACGTTGGCCGTCGTGCCTTGCGTCAGGCTGATGTTCTCGCCCGATGCATTCGTCAGCTTCATGCCCTTGTTGACGCTGTCGTACTGGGCGGTCACGCCGGTCTTGGCCGTTTGGGCATTGATGGCGTTGATGCCTGCAGCATAGTCAGCTGCGGTCGATGCCGTGCCGCTGACGGCGAATGACACGGTGACTGGCTTGGCGTTATCCGAACCGATGGAGAACGAATACGATTCGGCGCCCAGGTTCAAGTTCACATCCGTTTGTGCCGATGCGGTCACGCCCGTTTTTGCCGTTTGGCTGTTGATGTCGGCGGCGACGGATTTGGCCGTGCTGCCTTTGATGGCATCACCTGCACCTGGTGCCGTTTCGGCGACGGCGGCCGTCGTGTCGACGGTCGTGGTGCCGATGGAGCCGGAAATCGTCAGCTTGCCGACAACTGCATTACCTACGGCATCTTTCTTGACAGCCGATGCATCGTTGGCGATACGGTTGTTACCGTAGGTGTTGGTCAGGAAGTTCGCGCCGCTGGCGGAAATCAGCTGATTGGCATCGGCGCCAACCTGGAAGTTGGCCGTACCCATGGTGCCGTCCAGCAGCGCCTGGCCGTTGAACGAGGTGGTTTGGGCGATACGGTTCAATTCCGAACCCAGCTGGCCTACCTCGGTTTGCAGCGCTTGACGGTCGCTCGACGAGTTGGTGGCGTTCGACGATTGCACGGCCAGTTCGCGGATACGTTGCAGGATGTCGCCCGAGCTTGCCAACGCGCCTTCAGCCGTTTGGGCCAGCGAGACGCCGTCGTTTGCATTGCGGGTGGCTTGGGTCATGCCGCGGATTTGCGACGTCATGCGGTCGGAAATTGCCAGACCAGCGGCGTCATCCTTGGCGCTGTTGATGCGCATGCCGGAGGACAGGCGTTGCAGCGAGGTGCTCAGGGCCGACTGCGAGGTCGACAGGTTGCGTTGCGAATTCAGGGACGAGATGTTGGTATTAATTACTGCAGCCATGATAATTCTCCAAACAGGTACTACATTGCGCTATGTGCTAGTCACTTTGGCCTGCCCCGCTGTTCCGGGACAATCAAGCCGCTGTTGTTTAGGGTAACGGTTGCTCTGCGGGAAAATTTATGGCGAAAAGTGCTTTAAATTTTAATTTTTAGCCCTTCAGTTTGCCGCCGGCCGCGCGCTAGACGACATGATTTAAAGAAACTTGAGGGTAAAAATAGTTTTATTTTCATATCGCGCGGACGCCGGCGGAAGGCGGGAAGGCGATGAATGTTATTGTTTTTGCCATGAAAAATGCCGTCCGGCCGGTTGGCGGGACGGCATGGCGTGAAGCGGACCGGGCTTAGTCGGCCACCACCACGCGGTTCTTGCCCGTCTGCTTGGCCTGGTACATGGCGCGGTCGGCGCGCTTGACCAGCTCGGCTTGGTCTTCGTTGGGCAGGCGCAGGGCCACGCCGGCGGAAAAGGTGATCAAGACTTTTTCGTTGTCGTGCAGGAAGAAATGCCGGGTCAGCTCGCGCTGCAAGCGCGTCATCGTCGACGAGGCCGCCTCGACCGTGGTTTCCGGCAGCAGGATGAGGAATTCCTCGCCGCCGAAGCGGGCGATGACGTCCATCGAGCGCAGGGTTTCCTTGACGATCTTCACCAGGTGTTTCAAGGCGGCATCGCCGGCAAGGTGGCCGTAGGTGTCGTTCAGGCGCTTGAAATCGTCCAGGTCCAGCATGGCGATGCACAGCGGCGTGCCGCGGCGGTCGGAGCGGGCGGTCTCGCGCTCGAACACGTCGTCCAGGCCACGGCGGTTCAGGCTGCCCGTCAGCTGGTCTTCCCGCACCAGTTCGCTCATATGCTGGAGCTTGGCTTCCAGGGTGTGGATGCGCTGTTCCGCATCCTGCACTTCCTGGCGCGCCAGCACCATCTTGTCGCGTGCGCGCAAGGCTTCGTTCTGCACCATGCGTGTTTCGCGCAAGACTTCGTCGAGAACGCTGTTCAGTTCGCTGATATTTTCCGCCTGGCTGATCTTTTCCGAATAGCCGCCGATCTTTTCATGGAAGTCGCCCGTGCTGGCCGCCACTTGCCCCAGGCGGTCGATGAAGGTCATCATCATGTTCTTGACCGTCAGCTTGACGTCGGACAGGCTGTGCTTGAGCTGGCCTTGCTTGTAGATGACTTCCTTCAGGCTGCGCGTGGCGTCTTCCAGCGCGCGCTGGTCGAGCGGGCCGGCGATCAGGTTTTGCACGGCATCGACCTGGCCGCGCAGCCAGCTGTCGTCGTCGAGCAACTGGCTGACGTTGTCCAGCAGCAACTTGAACAGGCGCAGCAGCAATTCCTGCTGCTCGGCCGTGTCGCCGCTCTTCAGCTCGATCTGGTAGCACAGCTGTTTCAGGCGCAGCGCCGCTTCGTTCAGCGCTTCTTCCGTATGGGCCAGCTTGATGGCCGCGCCCAGCGATTCGGCTTCTTCCACCAGCGCGGGCGTGCCCGTCAGCAAGGTGGCGACGGCAAAGCCCAGGGTGCGGCTGAGCAATTCGCGCAGGGTGCGCGTCTGTTCGCCGTCCGGCAGGGGCGGCAATTCGATGCCGCCGCCTTTTTTCACCTGTTTTTCCGCCAGTTGCGCCAGGGTGCGCGCATAGCTGTCCCAGTCGCGCGCTTTCAGGGCGCGCTGGAAACGCCGGCCAAAGTCGCCCAGTTCGCCCGCCGATTCGCTCATCTTGGCGGCAAACTGCGTCAGGACGTTTTCCGCGCCACTCTCCGTGGGTGCGCTGGCGGCCAGCACCGCGGCGGGCGCGCCGGGCGTCTCCGCCGGTTCGCTGATGCCGGCGATTTCATTGTAGATATCGCGGTAGGCGCTCGGCGTCGGGGCGATGCGGCGCGTGGCCAGGCGGCGAAACGCTTCGCGGGCGATATCGGCAGGGTTCATCGCCGCAGCGGCGGCGGTATTCGTGGCGCCGGCGGGAGCGCTTGCTGGTGAAGTTGGCAATTTACTGGACATGTAGGCACAGCCTTTTTAGATATTTCTAATTATCCTCATGATATGCGAGTTGGCAAAGAACTTATTGTGCGAGAAGCAAGGAGAAGTCCTGTCAATTCGCCCGATGCCAGCGGGCATGCCGCTTTGCCGTCAATCCACCAGCTGGTTGCGGATGGCGTAATGCGTCAGTTCGGCGCTGTTCTTGAGTTTCATCTTGACGAGCAGGCGGGCGCGGTATTCGCTGACGGTTTTCACGGACAATTTCAGCTCTTCGGCGATGGCGCCCACGGCCTTGCCCGAGGCGATCATGACCAGGGTCTGGTATTCGCGGTCCGACAAGGTGTCGTGCAAGGCCGTTTCGTGGTCGTCGCCCACCGTGTTGGCCAGTTCCTGCGCCAGCGAGGCGCTGATGTATTTCAAGCCTTGCGCCACCTGGCGAATGGCCGTGACCAGTTCGCGCGGCGCGCTCTGTTTCGTCAGGTAGCCGGCCGCGCCCGCCTTGAGCGAACGGATGGCGTACTGGTCCTCGCGGTGCATGGAGAGCATCAGCACGGCCAGTTCCGGCTTTTCCTTCTTGATCTGCTTGAGCACCTCGATGCCGCTGCGGTCGGGCAGGGAGATGTCGAGCAGCAACACCTGGCATTTCGAGCCGCGGAACAGCTTGATGGCGTCGTGGCCATTTTCGGCCTCGCCGGCCACGATGATGTCCTTCGTATCGGCGAGGATTTGCTTCAAGCCCTCGCGCACGATCGCGTGATCGTCGGCGATGAATACCCGGATGGTGGCTTTTTCTTTCATGACTGCGTTGTTTCCTATCTAATTCACCCACTGGCCGCTTCTGGTGGCGGCCCGCTGTGCGCGGGCGCACTGGCTGCAGCCGCTATTATCGCCTCTCGCGGCGTGGTCAGCCGGATTTTTATGCTCAGGATGGTGCCGCCGTCCGGTCCGTCCATCAGGCTCAGGGTGCCGCCCAGCGCGCTGGCCCGCTCGGCCATGCCGCGGATGCCGAACGATTGCGGCTTGGCGCGGTCGGACAGGCGCATGCCGACGCCATTGTCGGCGATCGACAGGCTGATATGCTGGCGCTGCCGGGCCAGGCGCACGCTGACCTTGCTTGCCTGCGCATGCTTGGCGATATTCGTCAGCGCCTCCTGGGCGATGCGAAACAGGCTGGTCGCCTGGTCCAGCTCCAGTTCGATGTGCTGGCGGTTCGAAATGAACTGGCATTCGATGCCGGCCTGGCGCGCGAATTCCTTCACTTGCCAGTCCAGCGCGGCGACCAGGCCCAGGTCCAGCATGGAGGGGCGCAAGTCCAGCGAAATGCGGTGCACGGCGTCGATGCTGCGGTCGACCAGGGCATCGACATAGTCGGCCTTTTCCTGCAGTTGCTGGTCGTCCGGCGGCAGGCGGCGCGCCAGCATGGCCAGCGCCATCTTGATCGCCGTCAAATTGCCGCCCAGGTCATCGTGCAATTCGCGCGCCAGGCGCGTGCGTTCGTGTTCCTTGACCTTGTCGATATGCGCCGTCAGCTCGGCCAGGCGGGCGCGCGACTGGCGCACTTCGCTCTGTTCCAGCCGGCTTTCCGTGATATTCGTCATGATGCCTTCCCACTGCACCGTGCCATCGGCCAGCGCGCGCGGCGTGGAGCGCAGGTTGATCCATTTCACATCCTTCCAGGCATCGATCCAGATGCGGCCTTCCCAGTTCCAGCTCCACAAGGCGTTTTTCGACGCTTGCATCGATTCCAGATACGAGGCGCGGTCGTCGGCGAGGATCAACTGGTAAAACAGTTCCGGGCGCGCGTGCAGCTGTGCCGGCCCCAGGCCCAGCAGGGCCTGGCAGCCATCGCTCAGGTAGGGGAAGGCGGCGCGCCCATCCGCATGCAGGCAGAACTGGTACACGAGACCCGGCGTATTCGAGACGATGGCGTTGAAGCGCGACTGCACCTGCGCCAGGGCGGCGGCTGTCGCCTGGGGCGTGCGCAAGTCTTCGCCCTCGGCCAGCAGCAGGGCGCGTCCGTGGCGGCTGGCGCGCGACAGGTGCAGGCTGAGCGAATACAGGCTGCCGTCGCGGCGGCGCTGCTGCACGTGCAGCAGGGCTTGTGCACCGATGCTGTCGTCCAGGGTCGCCAGCACGGCGGCCAGTTGCTGCGCGTCGAGCTGCGGCGCCAGGGTGAAGGGTGTCATCGCCAGCAATTGCTTGCGCGCATACTGCAAGTTGTCGCAGGCAGCATCGTTGGCGTCCAGCAATTGCAAGCTGGCCGCGTCGTACAGGTAGATTTCCGGCGCTGCCGCGCGCATGGCGGGGGCCAGGCGGGGAGTGTCGTGCATGGAGTGGCCTTTCTTCATCAGCGGCGGGCGCGCCAGAAGGCGGCGAAGCGGCGCAGCACCCTGGCCGGGCGCGAATTATGGCGTCCTGGCGTGCCCTTGCGCAAGCGTTGCCACCAGGCACGGCGGGCGCGGCCCAGCGCGGCCGACAGGCGGCTGACACGGCGCCAGGGGCGCGTGGCGCGCAGGCGGGCGATCCAGCGGTCCTTGGTTTCCATGAACAGACCATGCCAGCGTGCAAACCATGGCAAACTGAGCAGGGTGGGGCGCGTCAGGCTGTACAGGCGCGCCACGGCGGCCGCGCCGCCCAGCTTGGCGATGACGATCACGCCGATGCCGGAAAAGGCATGGCCGCGCGCGATGGCCAGCAGGGCCAGCAGCTTGACGGGAAACAGCAGCACGGCCGGCAGCACGAAGATGGCCAGCGCCCAGTACGGCGGCAGGCGCTTGATCCACGCTTCCAGCGCATGCAGGGGCGGAAATTGCGCCACCACCTGCATGATGCGCGCGCCGGTCGCCCACAGCCATTCCTCGATCAGCAGGAAGATGGCGGCCAGGTAGACCAGCGGCGCGAACAGCCAGCGCCTGACTCTGTAGAATTTTTTCATCCGTCTCCGTGTGCGGCGCAGGTTTGCCGCGATTGCCACGATGATACGTCAAAAAAGCCCGTTTGCCCCCGCATCCCGTGTGCCCGTGGCTCCCTGGCGGGGCTACAATAGACAGATGAACAAAGCCTTTGTAAAAGAATCCGACAACGACGACGATGAAGAAGCGGCCGCGCTGGCGCTGGCCATTCCCGCCGGCGCGAAGAACTACATCACGCCGGCCGGTTACCAGCGCATCAAGGATGAGCTGCTGCAGCTGATCGACGTTGACCGTCCGGAAGTGGTGCGCATCGTCCATTGGGCGGCGTCGAATGGCGACCGTTCGGAAAATGGCGACTATATCTACGGCAAGCGGCGCCTGCGCGAAATCGACCGCCGCATTCGCTTCCTGACGAAACGCATGGACCTGGCCGCCATCGTCGACCCCAGCGTGCACCATGGCAACGACCAGGTGTTTTTCGGCGCCACGGTCACCTACCGCACGAGCGACGGCGAAACGCACACCATCACCATCGTCGGCATCGATGAATTCGACCCCCTGAACGGCAAGATCAGCTGGGTCTCGCCCATGGCCCGCACCATCACCAAGGCGCGCGAAGGCGACGTGATCACCCTCAACACGCCGCTGGGCGAGCAGGAACTGGAATTGCTGGAAGTGACGTATCCGGCGCCGGGGGAGGGGTAGTTTGCGTTGACGCAGGGCGGATGAGGCGCGCGCAGGCACAATGGATATCTAGCTGGTATCAGGAGTTGCCATGTCCCGCCGCCTTCGGCTCGTCTTGCCCGGTGTTCCGCTGCATGTGGTACAGCGTGCTGAATCAGCGTTATGGGCAGTATTTCAACTGGCGTCATGGTCGCACTGGCAGCTTGTGGGAAGGTCGCTACAAATCTTGCCTGGTGCAGGGTGAGCGTTATTTATTGATTTGCCAGCGTTATATCGAGCTCAATCCCGTCAGGGCCGGTATCGTGGCATTGCCTGGGCAATATTGCTGGTCCAGCTATCGGAGTAATGCGCAGGGCATGCATGATGATCTGCTGTCCCCGCATTCCTTGTATTTGATGCTTGGAAGTGATGCATTTGAGCGGCAGAAAACATACCAATCGTTATTTCAGGATGAGTTAGGCGAGCGTTGCATCGGACAATTGCGAGAAACAGTCAATGCTGAATTTGCGGTAGGGGATCAGGTATTTTTACGGCGAGTTGCGGAAATGAGTCGGCAGCCCGCAGCGGAGACCCGGGGTCAGACCCGGCGGGTCTGACCCCAGCTTTTTGCTGCGAGAATCAGTTGCGCTCGCGCAATATCCGATTGACCCCGGCGACCCGGCGCACATTGCGCAGCAGGGCGGCCAGGTGGACGCGGTCTTTCACCTGCACGGTGAAGCGCAGCTGGTCGAGGACGTTGTCCTTGTCTTCATCCATGCCCACGTAGATGATGTTGGCGTCGGACTCGCCGATTTCGGCGGCGACTCTGGCAAGGATGCCCCGTTCGCTGTTGATCAGCACCTTGATGCGGCAGTCGAAGCGGCGGTTCAGTTCCGTTCCCCAGCGCACGGCGATCCAGCGATCCGGTTCCTTGGCGCGCTGGCGCTTCGCTTGCGAGCAGTCGCTCGTGTGCACGAGCAAGCCCTGGTCGCGGCGCAGCTGGCCGATGATCTGGTCGCCGGGAATCGGCAGGCAGCACGGCGCCAGTTGCACGGAGACGCCTTCGCTGCCGCAGATGGTGACGGGGTCGAGTTCGCTGCCGCTATTGTGTTCCACGGGCATGCTGGCCGCTTCGCCGCCGATCAAACCGAAGATGTGGCGCGCCACCAGGGTGGCCATGCGCTTGCCGATGCCGATGTCCGCGTACAGCTCGTCCATGGAATTGGCGCTCGATTCGTTGAGCAGGCGTTCGACCAGCGGCGCCTGCAGGTCGGCGTCGATGTTCAGCGCGTGCAGCGCCTGGGACAGCAGTTGCTGGCCCAGGGCGATCGATTCGGGCAGGTTGATCGTGCGCAAATGGTGGCGGATGGCCGAACGGGCCTTGCCGGTGCGCACGAACGACAGCCAGGTCGGGCTGGGGCGAGACGAGGAATCGGTGATGATTTCCACGATGTCGCCGTTGTGCAGCTCGGTGCGCAGGGGCGAGGTTTCGTTGTTGATCTTGACGGCCACGGTCTGGTCGCCGATGCCCGTATGGATCGAGTAGGCGAAGTCGATGGCCGTGGCGCCGCGCGGCAGGGCGATGATCTTCGACTTTGGCGTAAACACGTAGACGGAGTCGGGGAACAGGTCGACCTTGACGTGTTCGAGGAATTCGGCCGAGTCGCCCGTCTGTTGCTGGATGTCGAGCAAGGATTGCAGCCAGGCATGCGTGCGCTGCTGCAGGTCGGACGGGTTCGATTCGCCGCTCTTGTACAGCCAGTGCGCCGCCACGCCCGATTCGGCCGTGCGGTGCATTTCCTGCGTGCGGATCTGGAATTCGACGGGCGTGCCGTAGGGGCCGATGACGGTCGTGTGCAGCGACTGGTAGCCGTTCAGCTTGCGGATCGCGATGTAATCCTTGAACTTGCCCGGCATGGGCTTGTACAGGCTGTGCAGGGTGCCCAGGGTCACGTAACAGTCGGCAAAACTGCCCACCACCACGCGGAAGCCGTACACGTCCAGCACTTGTGAGAACGACAAGTGCTTGCTGCGCATCTTCTTATAGATGTCGTACAGGGTCTTTTCGCGGCCCGTGACGTCGGCATCGAGCTCGGCCATGGACAAGGTGCTTTTTACGGCTTCCATGATCTTGTTGACCACTTCGCGCCGGTTGCCGCGCGCCGCCTTGACGGCTTTCGCCAGGGTGCGGTAGCGCATCGGATACAGGTGCGAGAACGACAGGTCCTGCAGCTCGTGGTAGATGTTGTTCAGGCCGAGGCGGTGCGCGATCGGCACGTACACTTCCATGGTCTCGCTGGCGATGCGGCGCTTTTTTGCCGCCGTCATGAAGTCCAGGGTGCGCATATTGTGCAGGCGGTCGGCCAGCTTGATCAGGATCACGCGCACGTCGGACGCCATGGCCAGCAGCATCTTGCGGAAGTTTTCCGCCTGCGCTTCGATCTGGCTCTGGAATTCGATCTTTTCCAGCTTCGACAGGCCGTCGACCAGGTGCGCCACGGGCGCGCCGAAGCGTTCGATCAATTCTTCCTTCTTGACGTCCTGGTCTTCCATGACGTCGTGCAGCAGGGCGGCCATGATGGCTTGCGCGTCGAGCTTCCAGTCGGCGCAGATTTCCGCGACGGCGATCGGATGCGAGATATACGGCTCGCCCGAACGGCGCATCTGGCCCAGGTGCATTTCGTCGGAGAAGCGGTAGGCTTCCTTGACTTTCTTCAGGTCGGCGGGAGACAGGTATTCGGCCAGCTTGTCGGCCAGGTGGCTGACGGAGGCCACGCCCAGGGCGGGCGCTGGCGGTACTGCGGGGATGTTGCTGCCGGACGTGCCAACGCCGGGCGTGGTTGCGCCCTGCGATTTTGCCGCCTGGCGCGAGGCCAGGGGCGGCAATGCTGCGGAAGTCGTGTCGGCTGGGGTCAGACTCATAAAACGTCGCGTTGCTTCACAGTGTGAATAAAGGATACGGTAGAACCAGGGGTCAGCACTGTTCCGGCACGCGGGTTCCCACTTACATCGGGACCTTTTTCAGCATTTCGATGCCGACTTTGCCGGCAGCGATTTCACGCAGTGCAACAACGGTAGGCTTGTCCTTGGCTTCCACCTTAGGGGTGTGGCCTTGCAGCAACTGACGTGCGCGATAAGTCGCAGCCAGGGTCAGCTGGAAACGGTTAGGGATCTGCTTCAGGCAATCTTCGATTGTGATACGGGCCATAGTAACTCCTAAAATTTTTGCGTGGTGCTGTGTGAACTGGCGTGCAGGCGAATTACTCTGCGTGCAGGCCCAGCTGGGCGAATAGCGATGCGTTGCGGGCCGCTTGTTGCGCAAACCGGCAACGGGCCGCTCTCACGATCGCGCTCAGTTCGGACAAAGCGACCGTAAACTCTTCATTGATAATAACATACTCGAACTCGGGAGCGTGTGCGATTTCGCCGCCGGCCGCCAGCAGGCGGCGCGTGATCACGTGCGGCTCGTCCTGGCCGCGCTTGTTCAAGCGTTCTTCCAGCGCATCGATCGATGGCGGCAGGATGAAAATGCCGGCCGCGCGGGGGAATTGCTTGCGTACCTGGCGCGCGCCCTGCCAGTCGATTTCCAGCAGGATATCGGTGCCGGCCAGCATTTGCTGCTCCACCATGATGCGCGACGTGCCGTAGTAATTGCCATGCACTTCCGCCCATTCCAGGAACTCGCCCTGTTCGGCGCGCGCGACGAAGTCTTCCGCCGTCGTGAAATAGTACTCGCGGCCATGCTGCTCGCCCGGACGGGGCGCGCGCGTGGTGGTCGAGATCGACAATTTGATGCCGGGCTCTTGCGCCAGCAATGCATTGACCAGTGTCGATTTGCCGGCGCCCGAGGGCGCGGCGACCACGAACAGGCTGCCGGAGAAGGCGGTAGGGTGGCTCATGCGGATCTTTCCATTTGCGTGTGATGGCGGCGCTTGCGCTTGCGTGGGCGCCGCCCAATTCGGTATTTTACCAAGAGGCAAGGCGGCGAGCCAGCCCCGCGATGCGCCTCGCCGCCCCGCTTGTGCATATTTTGCTTGTTATCCTGAGGAAATGGTTATCTAATTTGGATGGTTTTTTCTCAATAACTATTCTACCGACAGGATGCGCGCATGAAGAATTTCCCGTTTCTCAGTTCCGCCCAGGCCATGTTGTTGCTGCGCGTGGCCATCGCCGTGATGTTCATGGCGCACGCCATCACGCGCATCGCCAATGGCACCATTCCCCGCTTTGCCGGTTTCCTGGAAGACAAGGGATTTATTTACGGCCTGGCCGTGGTGTGGGCGATTACCATTGTCGAGATCGTTTGCGGCAGTTTGCTCATCGTCGGCAAATACACGCGCTGGGCGGCGGCCGGGCTGATGGTGATCTGCATCGGCGGCATCGCCATCGTGCATGCGGCCAAGGGCTGGTTCGTGGGCGAACATGGCGCCGGCGGCGTGGAATACAGCATCGTGCTGTTTGTCGCCTGCGTCGTCATCGCCGCCAGCGACCAGGGGCGCGCCGGAGCGCGCCTGGCCTGACGGGGTTTATTCCAGGTTCTGCACCTGTTCGCGCATCTGCTCGATCAGCAGCTTCAAGTCCATCGAGGCGTCGGCCAGCTCCTTGACGGACGCCTTGGCGCCCAGCGTGTTGGCTTCGCGGTTCAGCTCCTGCATCATGAAGTCGAGGCGCTTGCCCACTTGCCCGCCCTTGGTGAGGATGTGGCGCGTTTCGCCCAAGTGGGCCGACAGGCGCGCCAGTTCTTCCGACACATCGATGCGGATGCCGTACAGGATGACTTCCTGGCGGATGCGTTCCATGGCGTCCTGGCGCGACAGGGCCGAATTCGAGCCCTGGCTGGCCAGGCCCAGCGCGTCCTGCATGCGCTCGATGGCTTTTTGCTGGAAGGCCGCCACCACTTGCGGAATCAGGGGCGTGATGCGTTTGACGATGGCTTCCATCGCTTCGATGCGCGACACCAGCACCGCTTCGAGCGCGGCGCCTTCGCGCTTGCGGCTGTCGACGAAGGCGGCCACGGTGCGTTTGGTCAGCGCGCCCACATCCGCCTGCAGGGATTCCTGTCCCACTTGCGCTTCTTCGATGACGCCAGGCCAGCGCAGCAGTTCGGCCACCGTCATGACGGGGGCGGAGACGAAATGCTGGCCCACTTCGTTTTGCAGGCGCGCCAGTTCGGCCAGCAGGGGCAGGTTCAGCGCCTGCGTGCCGTTTGTGGCGGCCTTGCGGCCAAAGCTCAGGCGTACCTCGACTTTGCCGCGCGTGATGGCGGACATGACGGCGGCGCGCAAGTCAGGCTCCAGGGCCCGCAGATCGTCGTTGATCCGGAATTGCAGGTCGAGAAAGCGCGAGTTGACGCTCTTGATTTCAATTGTCAGTGTGCCTGCAGCACCTTCGCTGGTGGCAACCGCGTAGCCTGTCATGCTTGAAATGCTCAAAGGATTCCCCGATTTGGTCTTGTATACAGTCACTTATACACTTAATCAGCCAGCGCAGGCAATACCGCCCGCGCCGCAAAAACAGAACCGCATGGTCTGATGGCCTGAAAATTGCTGAATAGTGTGCGTTTTACGGCATTGTAAAGAAAATTGTGTTTGGCGGGGCAGGATTGTAGGGATCATGTGTGCGCCGCCTGCCATTGCGTCTTGCGCTGTTGCATGACTGCAAATAGACGGGCGCGCGGTGGTAAAATCGCTGCCGCAACCCCAATCACACAGGACATCCCATGACATTTGAATCCCGCCCGAGCGGCCGCGCCGTCGACGCGCTGCGAGCCATCCGCATCACCCGCCAGTACACCAAGCATGCCGAAGGCTCGGTGCTGATCGAGTGCGGCGACACCAAGGTCATCTGTACCGCCAGCATCGAAGACAAGGTGCCGGGTTTCCTGAAAGGCAAGGGCCAGGGTTGGTTGACGGCCGAATACGGCATGCTGCCCCGCTCGACGCACACGCGCATGGACCGCGAAGCGGCGCGCGGCAAGCAGTCCGGCCGCACGCAGGAAATCCAGCGCCTGATCGGCCGCTCGCTGCGCGCCGCCTTTGATTTGCAGGCGTTCGGCGAACGCACGCTGCACCTCGATTGCGACGTGATCCAGGCCGATGGCGGCACGCGCACGGCGTCGATCACGGGCGCCATGGTGGCCGCGTATGACGCGTTTTCCCAGCTGCAGGAGCGCGGCGCGATCGCCGCCATTCCCGTGAAAAGCTTTGTCGCCGCCATCTCGGTGGGCGTCTACCAGGGCATGCCGGTGCTGGACCTGGACTACGTGGAAGACTCGGGCTGCGACACGGACATGAACGTGGTGATGACGGAAGCGGGCCACTTCATCGAAGTGCAGGGCACGGCCGAAGGCGCCGCCTTTGACCGCGCCGGCATGAACCGTCTGCTGGACCTGGCGCAGGGCGGCATCGCCGACCTGATCGCCCTGCAGAAGCAGGCATTAGGGATCTGATCTTTACACAGATTTACATCCGCTGGCCCGCCGCGCCGGGCAAAAAGCCCGAAGCTGCCGCTTCTTGCGGCAGCTTCGAGGCGAGGTGAGGGGGGCGCAAAAGGTTTACAATGTCGGCACTTCAACCGGACTACTGACATGACCCAACGCCTCATCCTCGCCTCCAACAACGCCGGCAAGCTCAAGGAATTCAACGAGCTGCTCTCGACCATCGGTTTTTCCGTCCACGCCCAGGGCGAGTACGCCGTGCCGGAAAGCGACGAACCATTCCACACCTTCGTTGAAAACGCCCTGCAAAAGGCACGCCACGCGTCGCGCCTGACGGGCTTGCCGGCGCTGGCCGACGATTCCGGCGTGTGCGTCAATGCGCTCGGTGGCGCGCCCGGCGTGTATTCGGCCCGCTATGCCGGCGAGCCGAAATCGGATGCCGCCAACAGCGCCAAGCTGATCGCCGACCTCGAGGCGCATGCCGACAAGTCCGCGTACTACTATTGCGTGCTGGTGTATGTGCGCCATGCGGACGACCCGCAGCCGGTGATCGCCGACGGACGCTGGAATGGCGAAATGATTGCCGCGCCGCGCGGCAACGGCGGTTTCGGTTACGATCCGCACTTCTTCATTCCCGCGCTGGGCAAGTGCGCGGCCGAACTGACGTCCGATGAAAAGAACGCGCTGTCGCACCGTGGCCAGGCCCTGCGCGCGCTGGTGGAAAAGCTGCGATGATCCCGATCAAACTGGTGGGCGCCGTTGCCAAGTCGGCAGCCAAGCCCAGTACCGCTCCCGCGCCGCAGGACGGCATTTCCGGCGCGGCCGGGGCGGCCCTGAAATACCTGCAGCCGGGCGCGCTGAACCTGACGGCCCTGCCGCCGCTGTCGCTGTACATCCATTTCCCGTGGTGCGTGAAGAAATGCCCGTATTGCGACTTCAATTCGCACGAGGTGCGCGGCGACTTGCCGGAAGCCGAATACCTGGCGGCCCTGCGCCTGGACCTGGAAATGGCGCTGCCGCTGATCTGGGGCCGCAAGATCCACACCATCTTCATTGGCGGCGGCACGCCCAGCCTGATGTCGGCGGCGGGCCTGGACCGGCTGATGTCGGACGTGCGCACCTTGCTGCCCCTGGAACCCGATTGCGAAATCACCATGGAAGCCAATCCGGGTACCTTCGAAGCGGAAAAATTCAAGTCCTACCGGGCCAGCGGCATCAACCGCCTGTCGATCGGCATCCAGAGTTTCAACGGCCGCCACCTGCAGGCGCTGGGCCGCATCCATGACGACAACGAAGCGCGCCGCGCGGTGGAGATCGCGCACGCGAACTTCGACAATTTCAATCTCGATCTGATGTATGCGCTGCCCACGCAAACCCTGGCCGAGGCGCAGCAGGACCTGGACACGGCGCTGTCGTTCGCGCCGCCGCACCTGTCGCTGTACCACCTGACTTTGGAGCCGAACACGCTGTTCGCCAAGTATCCGCCCGTGCTGCCGGACGATGACGAGAGCGCCGACATCGCCGACATGGTGGCCGCGCGCGCGGCGCAGGCGGGCTATGGCCGCTACGAAGTGTCGGCCTACGCGCAGCCGGGCCGCCAGGCTAAGCACAACCGCAATTACTGGGAATTCGGCGACTACCTGGGCATCGGCGCAGGCGCCCACTCGAAGATTTCGTTTCCGCACCGGGTGCTGCGCCAGGCTCGCTACAAGCAACCGCGCGCCTACATGGACGCGGTACTGGCCGGTAACCCGGTGCAGGAAGAGCGCGAACTGGCGCGCGAGGAAATGGGTTTTGAATTCATGCTCAACACCCTGCGCCTGACGCAGGGCTTTTCGCCGAACCTGTTCGCCGAGCGCACGGGCCTGGCCCTCAACGCCATCGAGCAGCCGCTGAACGCGGCCGAAGCCAAAGGCTTGCTGTACCGCGACCACCAGGTCATCCGCCCGACGGCGTTGGGATTATCCTTCCTGAATGACCTGCAGCAAATGTTCCTGGAAGACTGACTGCCTTAATGACGCCTGCTAATGCGTGCTGGCGGCGCGCAGGCGCTGCAGCTTGGCCGCGTACAGTCCGTGCTCGCCGCGCGTGGTGCTGGTGTCCATCGCCAGTTCCAGCTGGCGTCCGGCCTGCGCCAGTTGGCCCATGCGCGCATACGCCTGCGCCAGCCAGAAGTGGAATTCATGGTAGTAGGGGTCGCGCGCGATCTCGCGCTTGAACAGGCGCGCCGCTTCCTGGTAGTCGGCGGTTTCCATGGCGCGCTGGCCCAGGTTGAAAAAGTGGAAGGGCGGCTCTGGCTGCAGGGCCAGCAATTTGCGCCGCAGCAGCTGCGCTTCGCCCGTGCGTCCCAGGCCGTCGAGTGCCTGCGCTAGGTTGGACAGCAGCACGGCGTTCGATGGCGAGCGTTCCAGTGCGTAAGCGAGCGTGCGCCGCGCCGGCTCGATGTCGCCGTGGCGCAACTGGATGATGCCCAGTGTATTCAAGGCGCCCGCAAACGTGGGGTCTTGCAGGATGGCGGCGCGGGCATACCAGTAGGCTTGATCGAGCTCGCCGCTGGCCATGGTTTCGGCGGCGCGATTGTTGAGGTACATGGCCAGGATGGTTGCTTCGCGCACTTCCTGCGTGCGCTGGCCGGTGAGGTCTTCGCCCGGCAGGAAGTCGATGAGCAGGATGGCATCGGCGTCGTAGCCGACGGTATTGCTGGCGGCACGGCGTTCCAGCGCGAGATTGACGTGGCCGGCAACGAAATACATGCCGCCGCTGCGGCTCCAGCTCTCATCTCCCAGGACCACCTGGTAGTGCACATCGAGTCCCATTTCCTTGGCCAGCGCGGCCGTCATCAGCACCAGCGACAGGCAATTGCCGCTGCGCGCATCGAACGCCTGTGCCGCCGTGCGCGTCATGGCGGCATCGTATTCCAGTTGCAGCCCGGCCCGGTTGTGGAGGGCATCGGCGAGCGCCCGACGGGGATTCTTGTTGCGCGCCTCGCGCGCGATATCGACACGCACGTATTGCCGCATGGCCTCGCTCATGGCAAACGCCTGCTGCGGGTCGACCGGTATGGTGGGCGCGGCAAAGCTGGCATCGTTGAACAGGTCGGGCGGAGGCAGGGTGGCGGGCGCCGTGGCGCAGCCGGCAAGGGCTGCACACAGCAGCAAGGGGGGCAGGAAGCCCCGGCGCAGCTGTGCGCTGATGCCGCTGATACATTTCATGTTCGTACTCCCGCAGAACGATGTCGGGCGCAACACGTATTGCTGCCGGTGGAGCGCCATGCCACCTGAAACAAGTATCCTCGCGCGCCAGGGCGCTGTCAAACCCTTTCAACTGGCGCCGCCGTCAGCCTTAAAACTCTTCCCAATCCTGCTCGCCCGCTACCTGCGCCTGAGGCTTGCGCGCAGGAGGCGCACTCCTGGCTTCGCTGCCTGGCTGCCTGGCGGGAGTGTTCCTGGCCGCCGGCCTGGCCAGCTTGGCGGCAGCCGGCCGCGCGGCGCGTACCGGCGCCGCCGCGGCCATGTGTTCGAGCTGGAAGCCGGCCGCCACTTGCGCCAGGCGCGCCGCCTGGTCCTGCATGCTTTCGGCGGCGGCCGCCGCTTCCTCCACCAGGGCCGCATTTTGCTGCGTCACCTGGTCCATCTGCGCGATGGCCTGGTTGACCTGGTCGATGCCCATGCTCTGCTCGGCGCTGGCGGCAGTGATCTCGGCCATGATGTCAGTGACCCTGCGCACGCTGTCGACCACTTCGCCCATGGTATTGCCGGCCTGCTGCACCAGCCGCGTGCCGTTGTTGACCTGCTCCACCGAGTCGCCGATCAGGGTCTTGATTTCGCGCGCCGCCGCCGCCGAGCGCTGCGCCAGGCTGCGCACTTCCGTGGCGACGACGGCAAAGCCGCGTCCCTGCTCACCAGCCCGGGCCGCTTCCACGGCCGCGTTCAAGGCCAGGATATTCGTCTGGAAGGCGATGCCGTCGATGACGCCGATGATGTCGACGATTTTCGTCGATGCCGTATCGATGGCGCCCATGGTGTCGACCACCTGGCTGACGATGCTGCCGCCCCGTTCAGCCACGCCGGAGGCGGCCACCGCCATCTGGTTGGCCTGGCGCGCATTGTCCGCATTCTGCTTCACGGTGCTGGTCAGTTCTTCCATCGACGACGCCGTCTCTTCCAGCGAACTGGCCTGCTGTTCCGTGCGCGCCGACAGATCCTGGTTGCCGGCGGCGATTTCGCCCGAGGCCGTGGCAATCGCATTGGTGCCCGTCTGCACTTCCGACACCACCTTGCGCAGTGCCTCGTTCATGCCGTGCAGCGCGCGCATCAGGTCGCCGATTTCATCGCTGGCAGGCGTGCCGAAATGCGTGCGCAAGTCGCCGTCGGCCACCGTTTCGGCCACCTTCACGGCGGCTTTCAACGGTTGCGTGATCGAACGCGTGATCAGCCAGGCGCAGACGCTGCCCAGGGCCACCACCAGCGCGCACAAGGTCAGCAGCAGGGTGAAGCTGCGTTCGTTGGCCGCCTCGATGGCTTGCGCCGTGGCGTCGATGGCCTGGCGCTGCTGCGCCAGCAGGGCCTTGACGTTGTTCTGGTAATTGGTGGCGGCCGGCGCGAAGCTGTCGCGGTAGGTGCTTTCCGCCTGCGCCGCATTGCCCGCCTTGCGCGCATTCATGACCAGGGTCTTGGCATCCTGGTATTTGACGCGCTCGGCGATGGACGATTTGAAGATGGCTTTTTCTTCATCGCTGTCGAGCAGCGCCTCGATTTTCTTCAGCAGTTCGCTGCCCTGTTTCGTGCTGTCGGCGATGGTGTCGGCAAACACGTTCGACAGCGTTTCATCGGTGCTCCTGGCGATCATCGAGGTGCGTGCGATGGCCGAGTAAATCAGCACGTACCAGTCCGATACGAGGCGTTCCTTGGCCAGCGGCTTTTCCATCATTTGCCGCGTCGCTTCGGCATTCACGTGGGCGCTGTACAGCGCGTACGATGTGGAGATCACGGACAGCAGCAGCACCAGCGCGAAGCCTGCAGCCAGGCGCGTGCCGATACGAAGGTGGGAGAGGGCATGCATGGTCGGAACTCCTGTCGCAGAGGGATTGAAGGTTGCCTGTGCGACATAGTATGCACTGATAAGTGACCAATAGGCGAGGGAAAAGCGCGCTTGTTTTGGCGCCTGTTGCAGTCTCGCCCGTGCTACAGATCGAGCGCCTGGCGCAGGTCCGGCTGCTCGGCCCAGCGGGCGAAGGCGGCCGCCATGCGCTCGCTTTCCGCGATGGCGCGGCGCCAGTCGCGCATGCGCGCCGCGTGGTCTTGCCCGTAATTGACGAAGTCGCGCCGGTCCGGCAGCTTGCCGTTGGGCAGGCTGGCCACGAAGGCGGGCGAGGGCGAGACGAGGATCATGTTGTCGAGTGCGCTATCGCCGCTGCGCGCGCGGCGCCAGGGCATGGCCTTGTCCAGCCAGCCAGGCACGATATGGTCGGCAAAGTGCGGGTACAGCACCAGGTCCGGTTCGCGCTGGTAGGGCAGGTGCAGATGGTAGTCGACCAGGCCGCCATCCCAGTAGCGCCCCGGCGGCGCGCCGGCGATGTCCGTGACTGCATCGAGCACGAGCGGGATGGAACCGGAGGCCAGCAGCGCGTCGCGCAGGTTGTCTTGCGCCAGCGGCACGAAATGGGATTGAAAGGCGTCGAAGCGCGAGCGCAGCCAGCTGGCGCCGTCCGGCCCCGCATGGAACACCGCGCGCTCGAGCGAGGCGGCCAGGCGCGCGCGCGCCACGGCGTTACCGGCGGCAGCCAGCAGGAAGCCGCGCCGGTCGCGCCATTTTCCTGGCTGCGCCAGGGCGCCGATGCCGCGCACGGCCAGCACGGACAGGCTATGCCGCGCGTGCTGCAGCAGCTGCGCATCCTGGCCATCGAGGACGGCGTCGAGCAGGGCGCGGCACGTGCGGCTGACGTGCGCTGCGTCGGGTTTGTCGGGGTAGCGCTGGCCCACGTATTCGCGCACCAGGCGGCGCTGCGCTGCCACCGGGTCGGGAAATACGGCGGCGGCCATGCGCCAGGCGCCGATCGAGGCGCCGACGAAGTGGCGCGGGCGCGGCGCTTGCGCCAGGAAGTCGCCGAACAGCCAGCAATCGAGCTGGTGCAGGATCAAGCCTTTCGGCCCGCCCGCGGCGGCAGGGACGATGGCGACGTCAAGCGCGCGCAAGCCGTTGTCGGCAATGCGGGCACGGGCGCGGCGGCCCAGGCGGATGGTGATGGCGGACGAAGCAGGCAGGGTGGAGGACATGCGCGTGGCGGCTGGTGGCGATTGCCTATTGTAGCGATTGTAGCGTCATGCCGCGCCCATGCGCGGCCGCAGGCGTGCGACAGTTGAGAGGAAAAAGCAATATTATCTGAAATGTAAAGATGCCATGCAAGCGTGCCGTCCTTGCCTTTTTTGAATCATAAGGAATACATGAAACAACCAACCTGCGCCTCCCGCCTTGTTCTGCCAGCCTTGCTGGCTGCCACCCTCAGTGCCTGTGGCGGCGGCTCTTCCTCCTCCGATGCCCAGGTCGCCGTGAATCAGGCCACGCCCGTCAATCCACTCCCTCCGGTGACACCGGTTACCCCGCCGCCTGCCGGCAGCGACACGGGCAGCGTCAGCACGCCGTTTGCGAAGGGGCTGAGTCCGCGCTATCTGTTGCTGGCCGTTGCCAGCCAGGCCTACGGCACCCTGGGCAGCGTGACGCAAGACAGTTCCGGCGCCCTGAGCGGGATATCGGGCATCAGCTTCAGCGGCACGCCCGCCATCACGCGCGACGTCGTCGGCGACGCGGCATTTGCGCAGGGACGCTGGTTCACCGGCACCATCACGCGCAGCAGCGGCACTACCGTCATGAGCGGCAACAATGCCAGTGCCCATTACAGCGTCTATAACACGGTGGCGGCCTTGCCCTTCACCGGCGCCTTCCAGTGCGATGCGGGCAAGTTCACGGCGCCCAGCTACACGGGCGGCGCCAGCGTGCAGCAGGACGGCTATTTCGGCACGGCCAGCGGCAGCGCCACCTTGGCCTTCGGCGCCGCGGGCGCCGCGCTGGCCATGACGGTCGATGTCGCGGCCGGCGGCAGCACTGGCAAGGCCAGCGGCACCGGCACGATCAACACGCCGGGCATGACGGTCATCAGCGGCGGCTTCCTGGGCGGCAGCTCGGGCATGCTGCTGGCGCTGGGGGACGGCGGCACGGGAACCTACCTGGTTACGGGCGGTTACAAGGTGGTCATGGCCAACGGCGCCAATTACCAGGGCGTAGCGACCTTCCGCTGCTCCTGATGGCGCGGACATGAAAAAAGCGGCGCCGTGCACTGCACGGACGCCGCTTTTTTACGCCAGTCGTGTGCTTAGCGCAGTGCCGCGATCATCTGTTTCAGCTTGCCGGAGTCGACGCAGAAGGCGCGGATGCCTTCGGCCAGTTTTTCCGTCGCCATCGCGTCTTCATTCATCATGAAGCGGAAGGCTTCTTCGTTCAGCGACATTTGCACGATGTTGGTCGATGGCGCCGCTTCGGCGCTCAGCTTGCGCTCCACCGGCGCATCGCTGTCGGCCAGCTTTTGCAGCAGGTCGGGGCTGATGGTGAGCAGGTCGCAGCCGGCCAGTTCGAGGATTTGCGAGGTGTTGCGGAAGCTCGCGCCCATCACCTCGGTCTTGTAGCCGAACTTGCGGTAGTAATTGTAGATGCGGCGGACCGACTGCACGCCCGGGTCTTCCGCGCCCACGTAGTCGATGCCCGTCGATTTCTTGTACCAGTCGTAGATGCGGCCGACGAACGGCGAAATGAGCTGCGCGCCCGCTTCGGCGCAGGCGATGGCCTGGGCCAGCGAGAACAGCAGGGTCATGTTGCAGCGGATGCCTTCCTTTTCCAGGATGGCGGCGGCGCGGATGCCTTCCCAGGTGGAGGCGATCTTGATCAGCACGCGTTCGCGGGCAATCCCCGCGTTCGAATACAGGGCGATCAGGTCGCGGCCCTTGGCCACCGTGCCTTCCGTGTCGAACGACAGGCGCGCATCGACTTCGGTGGAGACGCGGCCGGGGATGGTTTGCAGGATTTCCACGCCAAAGGCGATCAGCAGGCGGTCGATGATTTCCGCGGTGGAGGCATTCGGATGGTCGCGCACGGCCTTTTCCAGCAGCGGCTTGTATTCATCCTTTTGCACGGCCTTCAGGATCAGCGACGGATTCGTCGTCGCATCGCGCGGCGTGTAAGCCTGGATCGATTGGAAGTCGCCGGTGTCGGCCACCACGGTAGTAAATTGCTTCAGTTGTTCGAGTTGGTTCATGGCTGCACGGGAAAGAGTGAATGGGCTTGCCGGAGTATTGTACCGAATCCCTTGCCCGAAGCAGCGACTATTGTCTTCCCCGGCACTCCTTGTTCAATTGAATCTTGCTTTTTTAAGAACTCGCGCATAATTGCCTGGACTTGTTTATTTTGCACATTGTTTTGACAAGTAATGTGCGATGCCACTTTCCAGATGAAGAGCATCCTTTGACACAAGATATCGTTAGCGCGGTAGCCGCCTTCAATGGCGCGACGCGCCTGTATGCATTGGCCATCGGCGACGATGGCCAGGACAGCGGTTTGCTGGTCGAAGCCTTTGCCGCCGATGACCGGCTGCAAGAGCTTGGCGCGCGCGAGATTATCGCCTTGTCCACGAATGCCGACGTTGCGCTGGCCTCCCTGCTGGGCCAGCCGGCCAGCCTGCAAATCAGCCTGGCCGACGGCACGCGCACGCAGTTTTCCGGCTATATCAGCGCAGCGGCCATGCTGGGCAGCAATGGCGGCCTGGCGCGCTACCGGCTGCGCATCACGCCCTGGCTGTGGCTGCTGACGCAAGTGCGTAACAGCCGCGTATGGCAAGATCGGAGCGTGACGGCCATCGTCGACGAGGTATTGCAAGCCTATGCGCCGCATGCCCTGTGGCAATGGAGCGACGAGGTGGCGCAGTGCATGCAGCAGGCGGGAGAGCGCAGCTATTGCTGCCAGTACCGGGAATCGGACTTCTATTTCGTGCGCCGACTGCTGACGGAGGAGGGCATCGCCTGGCGCTTCGACGAGCACACACTGATTTTGTTCGCCGACAGCAGCCAGCCCTGCGCCACGCCCGAGGATGCCAGCAGCGCGCAGGGCGGCGGCTTGCGCTTTCATGGCGCCAGGGCCGGCGAAGCGAGCGACAGCGTGCAGGCGCTGTGCGCGCGGCGCAGCCTGCACGTCGGGCTGAGCAGCGTGCTGAGCTACGACTACAAGGCCAAGAAGGCGGTCGCCGCCAGCGTGCCGACGAATATGGCCATCGGCGGCCAGCATGCGCCGGTGCTGGAAAGCTACGATACGCCGGGCCAGTACTGGTATGCGAATGGCGCGCAGGCACAGCACTATGCCGCGTTGCAGATGCAGGCCCGCGAAGCGCGCGCCCAGCTGTGGCAGGCGCGCTCGACGGTACGCACCTTGCGCGCCGGCACGCGGTTTACCCTGATGCAGGGACCGTTGCCGCAGGCCGATGGCGCCGCGTCCGACTATGTCGTGCTCCGGGTGGCGAGCATCGGCATCAACAACCTGCCGGCGCCCGCCTCCCAGGCGCTGGCTGAACTGTTCGGCCCGGTGCCCGAACTGCTGGACGAAGCCATGCCCGGGCTGGGCGACGGCTTTGCCGACTTTGCCGCCGCGATTGCGCAGGCGCAAGCCAGCGGTTACGCCAATTGCATCGAGATGATCGCCGCAGCGACGCCATGGCGTCCTGTGCATGGCGACAACGACGCGCGCCACCATCCGAAGCCGACGGCCCGCGGCAGCCAGAGCGCCATCGTCGTCGGTGCCGACGGCGGCGCCAGCGGCGGTAGCGGCAGCGAGATCCATTGCGACAAGCTGGGCCGGGTGCGCATCCGTTTCCACTGGCAGCAGGAGGGCGGCGCCACCTGCTGGGTACGCGTGGCGCAGCGCTCGGCCGGCGGCGGCATGGGTAGCCAGTTCCTGCCGCGCATCGGCCAGGAAGTGCTGGTGCAATTCCTGGAAAACGATATCGACCGCCCCATCATCGTCGGCGCCCTGTACAACGGGCAGGGCGAGGGCGGCGTCGCGCCCTCGCCGGGCGGGCTGGCAGAGCAACCGTCCGATGCCAGCGTATTCGAGCCGGCGCGCGACCATGCGCCGTGGGCGCAGGGCAACGTGGCCGGCGGCAACAGCCCGGTCTGGCATGGCGCGGCCGGCGGCAGCGCCGGCCACCGCAACGGCGCGGCGCAATGGGGTATCCGCAGCAAGGAATTCGGCGCCGCCGGCTACAACCAGTTGCTGTTCGACGATACCGACCAGCAGGGGCGCATCCAGCTCAAGAGCAGCCATGCGGCAAGCGAACTCAATCTTGGTCACCTGATCCATGCGGCCGACAATTACCGGGGCAGCCTGCGCGGCACGGGCGCCGAGCTGCGCACCGACGCTTACGGCGCCGTGCGGGCCGGCGCCGGGCTCCTGATTTCCAGCTACCTCGTCAACCACGACGCGCAGGCGCGCGATCCGGCCGGCGACAATGCGCCGGGCATGGTCTTGCTCAAGCAGGCGGCCAAGCTGGGTGCAACCTTCAGCGCCGCCGCCGTCACGCACAAGACGGTCGCGTATGCCAGCCACCTGGGGCCGGCCAAGGCGAATGCCAGCGTGCTCGACGAAAAGGCGTCGCCCCTGCCGGCGTTTTTGACCAGCGTCTCCGGCATGCTGAGCCAGGACGATACGGCCGCCGCCAGGCGCGACGCGGCGGGCAAGCCGACCAGCCCCGGCGACGGCAAGTTGCCGCACAGCAGCGACGCCATCATCGCCATCGCTGCCCGCGCCGGCCTGGGCGTGCTGGCGGGCCAGGACATCCAGCTGGCGAACGGCGAAACCACCTCCTTGATGAGCGGCCTGGACACCCAGTTCGTCGGCGGCGGCCAGTTGCGCGTGCACAGCGGGCAGGCCATCGGCGCCCTGGCCGGGGTGGTCAAGGCGGGCGAGAACAATATCGGCCTGCAACTGATCGCCGCCAAACAGGCCATCGACCTGCAGGCGCAGGCCGACGTGCTCAACGTGCAGGCGCGCGAGGAAGTCAACATCGTCAGCGCCGCCGCGCACATCGACTGGGCGGCGGCGAAAAGCATCCGCCTGTCGACGGCGGGCGGGGCGAACATCACGATCGAGGGCGGCAACATCACCGTGCAGTGTCCGGGCAAGATCACGGTGCATGCCGGCAAGAAGAGTTTTATCGGGCCGGAAAGGCTCGCTTATCCGTTGCCGGCGCTGCCTGCCAGCGTCTGCAAGGCGTGCCTGCTGGCGGCGTTGCGTAGCGGCAGCCCGTTTGTCGCGCCCACGGCAGCCTAGAAAAGGAATCCTGATGTACTTTGCCATCGATCTTCCTGACCCTGCGGTTCCAGCGCAGATCGCGCAGCAACTGCAAGCCTTGCGTGAGGAAGCGGCGGTGGCGAACGGCGGCCAGCCCTTGCACTTGCTGGCGCTGCTGGACGGCGCCTGCGATGAGGAGTTTTTCACCAAGCGCTACCCGAGCCGCTTGCGGCGCCAGTCGCTGTATGCGCACACCTCGCTGCAAAACTTCAAGAGTGCCGCACCGCATTTAATGGCGGCGCCACAGGCAAGCAGCGAGCAGGCCGAGTGGCTGCAGCGCCTGTTCTCGCTGTGCGCGGGCAAGCCCATGCTCAGCATCATCGCCAGCACGCTCGATATCGACCGGCTGGAGCAGCATCTGCGCCCCTATTTGATTGCCATCACGCCAGACACCGTCGAATGGCCCGTGCGCTGGGCCGATAGCCGCACATTGCCGGCCTTGCTGGCAGCCTTGACTGAAACGCAGTCTGCGCATTTGCTGAGCCCCATCTACCGCTGGTGGTCGCTGCGGCGCGATGGTTCCCTGATCAGTTGGCAGGGTGAGGCGCTGCCCAGTCCCGTTCCGGCGGAGTTTGACAAATTCCCGCTCAGCGACGCCGCCTTCGCAGCCCTGGTGGATATCGCCGAAGCCGATGCCATCCTGGCCAATCTGCATGATGTGCAGCCGGACCTGTTTCATTCCGGCACCCCGGCCGAGTGCCACGCGCGCGTGGCGCGTCATTTACTAGTGGCAAGCGCCAGCGGCATCGAGGCGGCAGGCCAGCGTCAGCATTTCAGCGCCCTGGCCTTGATGCTGGCCGATGATTTTACCGTGCATCCGGCGATGGCCAGCCTGTTGCGGCGCACGCGCCAAGGTGCGAATTACCTGTCCGAACTCGACACGCTGCCCGACGATTTCTGGCAGGCGCGCTCGGCTGCCTAGCCTTGTTCCCTCAACTGCTCACTTTTATAAAAGGAAAATCATGAAATGGATTATTTATCTTGGCACCGCCTTGCTGCTGAGCGGTTGCGCCCTCAAGACCAGGCAGGTTGAGCAAGTCGGCCCAAGTCCTACCGCGACAGCGCAGGTGGGTATTGTCAACCATACGGGGAAATATATTTATTCCGCATCGGTGGATGGGGCCGGAGGCGCCAACATGGCCAGGTGGGGGGCGGGGGGGGCAGAAATCTGTTGCGCCTCTATCCCGAGAGTGTGGTATCCGGGAATGAAAGTCCTGGTGCGTTGGAATATGCCTGAAGGGCATACCGACGTTATCAAAGAAAAAATGGTGGAAGTGGAAAAATACGATGAAACGGGAAGTATTTATATCCATTTTTTTCCAGACGATGAAGTTCGGGTTGTGGTTTCAATTTATCCCGGATATAGCACTGCTCATCCGATACGTCACTATGGAAAACCGGAAAATATCAATCCGTAGGAGTTTATTGCGATCAATGAAACTCTACTCTTGCACATTTTCCTGGTTTTTCTTAAACCATTTGCGACGCGTGGGAGTTCTATGTTTTCTATTGTCATATGTGGCAGTAAAATGAAAAATGGCGTGGTATTTTTTATAAGGTGCAAATGATGAAATGGATTATTTATCTTGGTGCGGCCTTGCTGCTGAACGGCTGCGCCTTCAAGGCCCGGCAGGTTGAGGACGTCAATCCAAGTCCTACCGCGACGGCGCAGGTGGGTATTGTCAACCATACGGGGAAGTATATTTATTCCGCGTCAGTGGATGGAGCGGGAGGCGCCAATATGGCCAGGTGGGGAGCGGGGGGAGCTGATGTTTGCTGTGCTTCTATTCCTCGGGTATGGTATCCGGGAATGATGGTTCGGGTGCGATGGGATATGCCGGAAGAACATACGCATATTGTCAAAGAAAAAATGGTTGAAGTGGAAAAATACGATGAACCAGGGGATATCTATATGCATTTCTTCCCCAATGATGAGGTGAGAGTCGTCGTGTCAAATGCTGGAGGGGGGGCAAAAACTCATCCTATTCTTCACTCCGGAAAACCTGCCAATATTCCTTGATATTATGATCAGTGAAACTCCCCATTCCGCGCCGTTTCCCGTCGGTTTTTTTTTAAAGCCGTTGACGAAAGAGCAATCCGAAATTGCCAAGGAGGCATGTGAAAAGAAAGATGGCGCGCCGTGCAGTATTCCAGTGAGGGTTGGACTTTTCTTTGATGGAACCAATAATAATCTGGAGCGCGATAGGAATGGGGTTAGGACAGGTGTGCTCGATCCAAGAACAAAAAAGCCCATTCCTATAGCTAATGTTGTGGTCGACCCCAATAGTGCCAGCCATAGCAATGTGGCGCGGCTATTTTCGAGTTTTCCCTCGAATAAACGGGGTGCGGGATATTTTCGAAATTATATTCCTGGCGTGGGAACGCCATTTAAGGAAATTGGTGAATTGACTGAATCGGACGAGGGGAAGGCTTTTGCCAAAGGAGGGCAGCCGCGTATTATCTGGGGCTTATTGCAGGTTTTAAATGCAATTCATCGAACGGTTTATGGAGATGAAACTCCATTATATAAATCAGATAAGGCTGGCGAACTTGCCCGTACTTATGATAATGCCGTAGGCCACAAAAAGGTGCCGCATCCCTCAACCGGCAGGGAGCGCTTCATGACCCACTCGGACTGGTTCGCTGAGCATATTGAAAAACTCAAAGTGGCGGTGGCGGCACAACCCAAGCCGCATATTCCATCGCTGACCTTGTCGGTGTTCGGTTTTTCGCGTGGCGCCGCCGAGGCGGTGGCATTCTGCCAGCTGTTTGCCGATTTGCTCACGCCGGGCAAAGGTGAGGGGCAGGAGTTTGCCGGCATTCCGGCCAGCATCGATTTTCTTGGCGTATTCGACACGGTGGCAACCGTGGGCAGTTCGGCGTCTGTCGCGAAAACCACGATCGCGCCTGGCGCGATGTTCGATGGCCATTGGGCCTGGGCCAATGAATTGCTCAAGCCGCTGCCTCGCTGCGTTCAGGCAGGCTTGCATTGCATTGCCACGCATGAGCAGCGCATGAATTTCCCCGTTACACGCTTGGAAGGGAAAATCGAGGAAGTGTATTTTCCTGGCGTGCACTCCGACGTGGGAGGCGGCTATGGTCCGGGCGAGCAGGGAAAGGGACGCGGCGGACAAGCAGCCTTGTTGTCGCAAATTCCGCTGGCGCATATGTTCAAGGAGGCGCGCCTCAAGGGAGTGCCTTTGATACCGTTCAGCGAACTGGAGGCAACGGACCGAGATGATTTCCAGGTCAGTCAAGAGCTTGCCAAGGCATGGGAAGCATATACCGCCGCGCTTAACAAGCAAGGCGCCTTGCTGAGCAAGCATATGGAGCTGTATTACCGCTGGCGCGCCGTGCGCGTCAAGACCCTGGAAGCCACGGCCAGCTTCAATGCGGCCAACGCGCAAGAGCGGGAGGATCTGGGTTCCTACAACCGCTTGCTGGCAGGCGATCTGGAAGCGTTGCGCGCGCGCAAAGCCTTTCGTCATGGTGATGAGGATAAACCGTTCAGCGCCCGGGATATTGCGCGCATCAATCACTGGCAATACTATCGCGCGCAAAATCATACACCGCTGGATGACTGGGAAGCTTGGGCGCTCGACATATTCGATCACCCAAAACCACTGCCGCCCGAAGTGATGCGTTTTTTTGACGACTATGTACACGATTCCCTGGCCGGATTCTATATGGCGGGCGAAGTGACGGAATACGATAAACGGGCCAAGATCGCCTCGTTCGCCGATAAACCGCCTGAAGAAGGCTTTTATAAACGCGCGTATGAACTGAGCCGAAAGACCGAAGTTGCGCAATTGAAACAGAAGAATGGCGAAGCATTGACGCCGGAAGAGGACGCACTGGTCAAGGAAGCGCAGTACGGCACCCCCTACCCAATCCGTACGGATGCCGACAGCGCCGACATGCGCAGTGCGGTGATCACCACGCAAACCTATACGCGTCGCGAGGGTGGCGGCTATATCTTGCGCCGTGGCTACTACCCGCAAAGCGGCTTTTTCCGGAAAAGCGTGCACGAGAAGGAATTGCAACGCATGCCGACGGCCGGCATCCAGGCGGAAGAAGCACCCGAAAAATTCGTGTGGAGTGAAAACTTAACACAGGATATTGCGCAGGCCAAAGCCGATGAAGAGATTTACCTGGCGCAGCAGCGCTATGCAACGCGAGCAGAGGCGCTCGCATAGGGCGTGATTTCAGCGCGGCTGGAGCCGAAAGGAAAATCATGAAATGGATTATTTATCTTGGCACTGCTTTGCTGCTGAGCGGCTGTGCGTTCACGGCCAAGCAGGTTGAGGACGCCGGCTCAAGTGCTACCGCGACGGCGCAGGTGGGTATTGTCAACCATACGGGGAAGTATATTTACTCCGCATCGGTGGATGGGGCAGGAGGCGCCAATATGGCCAGATGGGGAGCGGGAGGAGCCGAGGTTTGCTGCGCATCCATCCCGCGGGTATGGTATGCGGGGATGATGGTTCTAGTGCGGTGGGATATGCCGGAAGAGCATACGCATATTGTCAAAGAAAAAATGGTGGAAGTGGAAAAATACGATGAGCCCGGGGATATCTATATGCATTTCTTCCCCGATGACGGGGTGAGAGTGGTTGTGTCAAATGTGGACGGCGATAGTAAAATTCATCCTATTCTTCATTCTGGAAAGCCTGCCAATCTTCCTTGATAGGATGATCGATAAAAATTTCTTTTCTGGACCGATTCCCATCACTTTTTCTTGAGGCATTCAAGCGTGGGCAGTCCCCTATTTTTATTGCCGTATGTGGCAGTGAAGTAGAAAAACCACGTGGCATTTTTTGCAAGGTGAAAATTATGAAATGGATTATTTATCTTGGCACTGCCCTGCTGCTGAGCGGCTGTGCCCTCAAGGCCAGGCAGGTCGAGGAAGCCCGCCCAAGTCCTACCGCGACGGCGCAGGTGGGTATTGTGAACCATACCGGGAATTTTATTTACTCCGCGTCGGTGGATGGAGCCGGAGGCGCGGATATGGCGAGATGGGGGGCGGGAGGAGCAGAAATCTGTTGCGCCTCTATCCCGAGAGTGTGGTATCCCAGAATGATGGTTCGGGTGCGGTGGGATATGCCGGATGGACTACAGCATATTATTAAAGAAAAAATGGTGGAAGTGGAAAAATATGATAGGCCAGGAGATATCTATATGCATTTTTTTGAAAATGACGAGGTGAGAGTGGTTGTGTCAAATGTGGATGGCGATAGTAAAATTCATCCTATTCTTCATTCCGGAAAACCGGCTGATATGCCTTGATGCCTGTCGCACAAAGCAGAGGCTCCAGCGAGGCTGGAGCCGATGGGTGGATCAGCCGATGAAGGAGTCGAACTGCATGTCGAATTCCTGCAGCGCCTTCTGCGCGTTCTGCATCTTCTTGCGGAACTCGGGGCCCCGTTGCAGGGCCAGGCCAACGGCCAGCACGTCGATCACCACCAGGTAGGCCAGGCGGGCGGAAATCGGGGTGTAGGGGTCGGTATTGAAGACCAGGTCTATCGGGATCAACACGGTCGCCAGGTCGGCCAGCGGCGTGCCGGACGGGGCAAGCACGACGACGTCGGCGCCGCCGCGGCGCGCCAGTTTCACGGAGCGGACCAAGGCGGGGCTGTTGCCGCGCTGCGAGATCGCCACCAGGCAGTCGCCGCCGCGCAGCAGGGCCGCCGCAATGCTGTGGATGTTCGGGTCGCTGTAAGCCACCGTCGGCACGCCCGAGCGGAAGAACTTGTGCTGCGCGTCGGCCGCCACGATGCCCGACGTGCCCTGGCCATAGAATTCAATCTTGCTGGCGCGCGACAGGATGTCGAGCGCGCGCTGGATCGCTTCCGGGTTCAGGTTGTTGCGCAGGTCGAGCAGGGTGTTGATCGAGCGGCTGCAGATTTTATTCACGAGGTCGGCAGCCAGGTCGTCCTGCGCCGGCTGCTCGTTCGCGCCCGGCATGGCCAGGGCCAGGCCCTGCGCCAGCTTCAGCTTGAATTCATGCCAGCCGTCGTAGCCCAGGGTGCGGCAAAAGCGCACCACGGTCGGTTCCGACACCTGTGCGCTTTTCGCCAGCGCCGTGATGTTCTGGCTGACCGTCTGGTTAGGCTGGTCAAGCACGGCCAAGGCGACCTTCTTCTCCGACTTGGAGAGCGAATCGAGCTGGGTGCGGATGGAGTCAAGCAGCATCAGGGTAATCTTCTGGGTTAGTTTTCGGGAACTCGGGGACTGGCAACGGTGAAGCAGGGAATTCGTGGAGCACCGCTCCACGCCTGCGTAACGGTCTGGCCTTGCAAGGCCAGACTCCTTGCGCTTCCAAACTAGTCTTCAGGAAGCGCCTCTTCACGCCACTGCAAGCCATCGCGGCCGATCAGGGCGCTGGCGGCCGCGGGGCCCCAGGTGCCGGCCGTGTAGGGAATCGGCGCGCTGTCGTTCTGTTCCCAGTTGTCGAGAATCGGCTCGACCCATTCCCAGGCCGCTTCCAGTTCGTCGCCGCGCATGAACAGGGTCAGCTGGCCGCGCAGGACGTCGAGCAGCAAACGCTCGTAGGCGTCCATGCGCGGGGTCTTGAACGATTCGCGGAAATCGAGTTCCAGTTCCGCCGGTTTCAAGCGCATGCCGTCGCCCGGGGTTTTCGCCATCAGGTTCATGCGCAAGCCTTCGTCCGGCTGCAAGCGGATCACCAGGCAGTTCGGCTGGAAGCTCGACGTGGGCTGGTTGAAGATCGAGTGCGGAATCTGCTTGAAGCGCACGACGATCTCGGCCAGGCTGTCGGCCATGCGCTTGCCCGTGCGCAGGTAGAACGGCACGCCGGCCCAGCGCCAGGTGTCGATTTCCGCCTTCAGCGCAACGAAGGTTTCGGTGCGCGAGTGTTCCGGCGCGTCCGGCTCGTCGCGGTAGCTCGGCACGGTGGCGCCATCGACGTGGCCGGCGCGGTACTGGCCGCGCACGATGTTTTGCGCCAGGGTGGTAGGCGTGAATTTTTTCAGCGAGCGCAACACTTGCAGTTTTTCATCGCGTACGGCGTCCGGCGCGATCGAGGTCGGCGGCTCCATGGCGACGATGCACAGCAGTTGCAGCAAGTGGTTTTGCAGCATGTCGCGCAGCGCGCCCGAGGTGTCGTAGTAACCCATGCGGTTGCCCACGCCCAGCTTTTCGGCGATGGTGATCTGCACGTCGGAAATCCATTCGCGGCGCCACAGCGGTTCGAATAGGATGTTGCCGAAGCGCAGGGCCAGCAAGTTCTGCACGGTTTCCTTGCCCAGGTAATGGTCGATGCGGTAAATCTGCGATTCCTGGAAGACCTTGCCCACTTCGGCATTGATCTGCTTGGCGCTGGCCAGGTCGCGGCCCAGCGGTTTTTCCAGGACCACGCGCGAATTCGGCGTCACCAGGCCGTTGTCTTCCAGGTTGTCGCAGATGAGGGCGAACAAATGCGGCGGCGTCGCCAGGTAGTACACGCGCGTCAGGTCGGCATCGCCGCGCAGCGCTTCGACCAGCGGCGCGTACGTGGCCGCATCGCTGGCGTTGAGCGACACATACACGATGCGCGCGCAGAATTTGCTCCAGGTGGCGGCATTCAGGGTGCTGGCCTTGATGTGGGGACGCGAGTTGGTCTCTACCATTTTCAGGAAAGCATCCTGGCCGCTGTCCTGGCGGCCCACGCAGATGATGCGCGCCGTCGGCGGCAAATCGTTCGCGACGTCGCGCGCATACATTGCAGGCAACAACTTGCGCATTGCTAAATCGCCGCTGCCGCCAAACAGGACCAGGTCAAAATCGGTAAGTGCCATAAGTGAGTGTCGTCGCAAAAGTAAAAGGGCCGGAGCGGGGAGGAAGCCGACCGGAAGTGCCAGTCTGTCGCTACTATAATCGATGGTGTAAATTTACTACGTAGAACAGGCAATTGCAAGAAATTTTACTACATTCCATCCGCTGCCGTCGCCATTTTGCCCGGTATGCATGCCAGCGATGTCGGCCTGGCCATTATATGCCGTTCGCCGGCGTCGGCGCAGCGTCCTGCTTTTCATTGGCTTTTCAAAGCAACCATGGTTGCCAGGGAAATTTTCGATTCTCTCCATCATCATTTGCGCTGTAGCAACAAGCAAATCAAGAAATACTGTCAGGATCGCTGTTGGCAGCGTAAAGTAGCTTTGAAGAAAGTAAAAAACCGTATAATTCAAGCTCGAATCGATAGCAACTATTGGTTGTAAGAAATTGTACGACATACACTGCACCGCTAGCGCCGGCCATGCCCCGAACCCGCCATCCGACGTCCATGCGACGTGCAGTCCGCACTGTCCGCAGCATCAGGGCAGGCGACTTAACTTTACAAGACGGCTCAAGGGGACACAATGAATTCAATGCAGCAAGATGTCGATGAACGCACCAGCCTGACAGGCAATAACAAATTCGAACTGTTCCTGTTCAAGCTGGGCACCAGTGATCACTCGACCAGCCGCGAACTATTCGGCATCAATGTGTTCAAAGTCCGTGAAATCATGGAAATGCCGGCCATCACGGCCGTAGCCGGTTCGCACCCCCACATGCTGGGCGTGGTCAACATCCGTGGCCAGATCGTGCCCGTGATCGACTTGCCGATGGCGGTCGGCTGCAAGAGCAATGGTTTGAAGATCCTGATGGTGACCGAATTTGCCCGCTCGACACAGGCGTTTGCCGTGGAAGAGGTCGATGAAATCGTGCGCCTGGAATGGAATCAGGTGCTGTCGGCCGAATCGAGCGTCGGCGGCGGCCTCGTCACCAGCATCGCGCGCCTCGATGGCGACACGGACAAGACGCGTCTGGCCCAAGTGCTTGATGTGGAACAAATCCTGCGCAACGTGCTGCCGTCGGGCGACCCGGATGTGGACGAGAACAGCATCGGCCCGCAAGTGCGCTTGCCGGCCGGCGCCGTGATCCTCGCGGCCGACGATTCCTCGCTGGCCCGCTCGCTGATCGAAAAGGGCCTCGAAGCGATGGGCGTGCCTTTCATCATGACCAAGACGGGCAAGGAAGCGTGGGAGCGCCTGCAGGCGATCTCGGCCCAGGCCGCCACGGAAGGCAAGACGGCGAAAGACAAGGTCGCGCTGGTGCTGACCGACCTGGAAATGCCGGAAATGGATGGTTTTACCCTGACGCGCAACATCAAGAACGATGGCCGCTTCGCCAACATCCCCGTGGTGATCCACTCGTCGCTGACGGGTTCTACCAACGAAGACCACGTCAAGGGCGTGGGCGCCGATGGTTATGTCGCCAAGTTTGTGGCCGCTGAACTGGCGGAGACGATCCGTAAAGTACTGGCGCGCTGATTCGCGCGCTCGCATGTGAAAAAGCGCCGGTACCCGCGAGGGTCCGGCGCTTTTTTTATGCGGGCAAACGATTACGCCTGATACAGGTGTTCCGGCTGTCCCGCCACGTCCACGCGCACGGACAGCACGTGGCCGCTCAAAGGGTAGTTGGCAATTTCCTCGGCCGAGCGGTTATGGCTGGCGCTGGTGATGTACAGGGTGCGCAGGTCCGGGCCGCCGAATGTCACCATGGTGGGGCAGCGCACGGGCACGGCGATTTCGCCCAGCAGATGGCCATCGGGGGCAAAGCGCAAGATCTTGCCGCCTTCAAACATGGCCGACCAGTAATTGCCTTCGCTGTCGACGGCCGCGCCATCGGGGCGTCCGCCGTAATCAAGCGCTTTCTTGTCCGTGGAAAAACGCTGGAACGGCTGCGGCGCGGAAATGGCTCCACTCGCCGCGTCGAAGTCGAAGCGGTCGATGCGGTGCGTGGTGGTATCCGAGTGGTACATGGTGCGCTTGTCCGGGGAAAAGCCCAGGCCGTTCGATACGGTCATGCCACCCGACCAGACCTTGCGCACATGGCCCTTTTCCAGCACGAACATTTCTGCCGCGTCAGCGCTGCGCGGCTCGAAGATGGTGCCGACCCAGAAGCGTCCGGCAGGGTCGACCTTGCCATCGTTGAAGCGCGTGGTGGCCATGTCGAACGGCGCCGGGGCGATTTCCGCCAGGCTGCCCGTCTTCGTGTCGAGGTGGGCAAAGCCGCTGCGCAAGGCCACGACCAGGCCGCCGCCCGCGTTGATGGCCAGCGCCGATGGTTCCGTCGGCATGCTCCACTGTTCATGCTTGCCGCTGGCGGGGTGCAGGCGGTGCACGGCGCGGCCATCGATGTCGACCCAGTACAGGGCCGCTTCCTTGCCATGCCATAGCGGGCATTCGCCCACTTGCATGGCTTTGTCGCTGACTACTTTGATCTCGTAAATATTCATAAACCTCAATTAAGTTAATACGCCGCCTTGGCGGCTTTCGCCAGGGCAATCAAGCCATTGGTCGAGCTGTCGTGATGGTCGGGATGGGCTTCGCCCGTCAGTTCGGCCTGGATTTTCTTGGCCAGCACCTTGCCCAGTTCCACGCCCCACTGATCAAAACTGTTGACATTCCACAAGACGCCCTGCACGAAGGTCTTGTGTTCGTACAGCGCGATCAGGGCGCCCAGGGTGGTCGGGGTCAGCTGGTCCATCAAAATGGTATTGCTGGGGCGGTTGCCGGGGAAAGTCTTGTGCGGCACCAGCGCTTCGATCTCGCTGTCTGGCAAGCCTTGCGCCTGCAAGTCAAGACGCACTTCCTCGCCCGTCTTGCCCGTCATGAAGGCTTCCGACTGGGCAAAGCAGTTCGCCAGCAGGGCGTCGTGGTGGCCGGGCAAATCGTGCGTGGCGCGCAGGGCGGCGATGAAGTCGATGGGCGTGATGTCGGTGCCCTGGTGCAGCAGCTGGAAATACGCGTGCTGCGCATTCGTGCCGCAATCGCCCCAGATGACGGGGCCGGTCGGCACGCCGACGGGCACGCCATCCTTGGTGACGCGCTTGCCGTTGCTTTCCATGTCCAACTGTTGCAGATAGGCAGCAAAGCGGCTCAAGTCCTGGTGGTAAGGCGCGATGGAAACGGAGCCGCAATCGAGGAACTGGCGGTTCCAGAAGCCCACCATGGCCAGCACCACGGGCATGTTCTGTTCCAGTGGGGCCTGGCGGAAGTGCTGGTCCATCGCATGCGCGCCGGCGAGGAAATCGCTGAAGTATTCAAAGCCGACGGACAGCGCCACGGCCAGGCCGATCGACGACCAGACGGAATAGCGGCCGCCGACCCAGTCCCAGAACGGGAACATGTTGTCCGGCGAAATGCCGAAGTCGACGATGGCTTGCGTGTTGGTCGAGACGGCCACAAAATGCTTGGCCAAGTCGCTTTCTTCGCCTTCGAGCAGGAACCAGGCGCGCGCCGTGTTGGCGTTGAGCATGGTTTCAGCCGTAACGAAGGTTTTCGAGGCGACGATGAACAGCGTCGTTTCCGGGTCGACTTTCGACAGGGTTGCTTCCATGTCGTGCCCGTCGACGTTGGAAACAAAGTGCATTTCCAGGCCCGGGTTGGCGTAGGAGCGCAGCGCCAGGCACGCCATTTTCGGCCCCAGGTCCGAGCCGCCGATGCCGATGTTGACGATGTCGCAAATCGGCTTGCCCGTGTAGCCGAGCCAGCTGCCATTGCGTACCTTGTCCGTAAACGCCTTGACGCGTTGCAGCACATCTTGCACGTCAGCATCGATATCCTGCCCATCGACCACCAGCTTCGTGCCGCGTGGCGCGCGCAAGGCGGTATGCAGAACGGCCCGATGTTCGGTAAGATTGATTTTCTCGCCAGTGAACATGGCTTCGCGCTGCGCTTCCACGCCGCGCTCGCGGGCCAGTTCCATCAGCAGGCCCATGGCGGTGGCGTCGATCCGGTTCTTCGAGTAATCGAGCAGCAGGCCGGCCGCATCCACCGTCATGCTGGCAAAGCGCGCGGGGTCGGCCGCGAACAACTGGCGCAGATGCACGTCGCGCAGGCTGGCGCTGTGCGCTTGCAGGGACTGGAAACTGGCGGTGGCGGTGATGGCAGGAGTAGGTGCTGGCTGGCGCATGGCGGTCGGCTTGGGTGCTTGTCTCGGTTGAAAGGAGCGCGGCGCGTTCGGGGTGGCGAACTGCGGATCCGGCGTTGATGTGAGAATAATACATCAGAAAAACGTAATTTCACTACAGTTTGTGATGCGAAGCTGATTTTGTTGTGCTTTTTTTAGCGATTGCGCCAGTGGTATACAAGAGAGGAGTTGGCCGGTGCTGATACGCGATATTGCCCGGGTTTGCTTTGATACGCCGCAATCCGTGGCTTATTTGTGTTGTTGGCCCATGCAAGAGTGCTTCTTCTTCGTCGTTTTGTAGTAAAATTTCACGAAATACTCATTTTTAAGGAAATCCATATGGCGCTGCATCCAGTAGTCGAATCCGTAACAGCGCGCATCATCGCGCGCAGCCGGCCATCGCGCGGCGCCTATCTGGCGCACCTGGATGCTGCCCGCATCCAGGGCGTGCAGCGCGGCGCCCTGTCGTGCACCAACCTGGCGCACGGCTTTGCCGCCTTTCCCGCCAACGACAAGCTGTCGCTGAAGGAATACAAGAAGCCGTCCGTGGCGATCGTTTCCTCGTACAACGACATGCTGTCGGCGCACCAGCCGTTTGACGGCTTCCCGCAGATTATCAAGCAAGCCGTGCGCGAAGTGGGCGCCGTCGCCCAGTTCGCCGGCGGCGTGCCTGCCATGTGCGATGGCGTGACGCAAGGCCAGCCGGGCATGGAACTGTCGCTGTTCTCGCGCGACACCATCGCCATGTCGACGGCCGTGGCGCTGTCGCACAATATGTTCGACTCGGCCCTGTACCTGGGCGTGTGCGACAAGATCGTGCCGGGCCTGCTGATCGGCGCGCTGCACTTCGGCCACTTGCCGGCCGTGTTCGTGCCGGCCGGTCCGATGACGTCGGGCCTGTCGAACCAGGAAAAAGCCAAGGTGCGCCAGCTGTATGCGCAAGGCAAGGCCACGCGTGAAGACTTGCTCGAAGGCGAGTCGAAAGCCTACCACGGCGCCGGCACCTGTACCTTCTACGGTACGGCGAACAGCAACCAGATGTTGATGGAAGTGATGGGCCTGCATTTGCCGGGCGCTGCCTTCATCACGCCGAATACGCCGCTGCGCGATGCGCTGACCGCCGCTGCCGCCCAGCGCGCCGCCGGCATTACGGCGCAAAGCGCCAATTACTTGCCGGTCGGCCATATTGTCGACGAGAAATGTATCGTCAACGCCGTCGTGGGCTTGCTGGCCACGGGCGGTTCGACCAACCATACCTTGCACCTGGTGGCCATCGCCAAGGCGGCCGGCATCGTCATCGACTGGAACGATTTCAACGAACTGTCGGCCATCGTGCCGATGCTCACGCGCATCTACCCGAACGGCGACGCCGACGTGAACCATTTCCACGCGGCCGGCGGCACCGGTTACCTGATCCGCGAACTGCTGGACGCGGGCTTGCTGCACGAAGACGTCAACACCATCCTGGGCCATGGCTTGCGCGCGCACTGCATGGAGCCGTTCCTGGGCGAAGACGGCAAGGTCTTCTGGAAAGATGCACCGGCTGCCAGCGCCGACGAAAGCGTGCTGCGCCCGGCTTCGAACCCGTTCGCGCCGGACGGCGGCATGGTATTGGTCGCGGGTAACCTGGGCCGCGCCGTGATGAAGGTGTCGGCCGTCAAGCCGCAGCACCGCACGGTGGAAGCGCCTGCGCTGGTGTTCAATTCGCAGGAAGATTTCATGGCCGCCTACAAGGCGGGATCGCTGGACCGCGACTTCGTCGCCGTGCTGCGCTTCCAGGGTCCGCGCGCCAACGGCATGCCGGAACTGCATGCGCTGACGCCGGCGCTGGCCAACCTGCAGGATGCGGGCCGCCACGTGGCGCTGGTCACCGATGGCCGCATGTCGGGCGCGTCGGGCAAGGTGCCGGCCGCCATCCACGTATCGCCTGAAATCCTCGCCGGCGGCCCGCTGGGCCTGGTGCGCGACGGCGACATCATCCGCCTCGACGCCTTCACGGGCGTGCTCGAAGCGCTGGTGCCGGCCGACGTCTGGCATGCCCGCTCTCTGGTCACGGCCGACCTGTCGCCGAACCACGTCGGCATGGGCCGCGAGCTGTTTTCCATGTTCCGTTCCACCGTCAGCGCGGCGGAAGAGGGTGCCACCACCTTCGGCCTGCCGTCGCCGATTCCCACCACCGTCGCCTTGCACGACGCCGACAATGTCGGTGATACCGTACCGGGTTCCGATGAAGACTTTTTGGCTAGGAAATAAGAGATGACCATGACACTACTGGAAATTATGCGCACCTCGAGCGTGATCCCCGTGATTGCGATCGACGATCCTGAACACGCCGTACCGCTGGCGCGCGCGCTGGTGGCGGGCGGCATTCGCGTGCTGGAAGTGACCCTGCGCACCAAGCACGGCCTCGAAGCGATCCGCGCCATGTCGGAAGTGCCGGGCGCCATCGTCGGCGTCGGCACCCTGACCCGTCCCGAGGAATTCGCGCAGGCACGCGATGCGGGCGCCGTCTTCGGCGTCTCGCCAGGCCTGACGTCCGCGCTGGTGGCGGCGGCGAAAAGCAGCGGCTTGCCCTTGCTGCCAGGCGTGATGACGCCGGGCGAAGTGATGGCTGCGCGCGAAAACGGCTTCCAGCAGCTGAAACTGTTCCCGGCCGTGCCGGCGGGCGGCATCGGCATGCTCAACGCCATCTACGGCCCGCTGCCGGACATCACGTTCTGCCCGACGGGCGGCATCTCGCAAGAGACGGCGTCGCAGTTCCTGGCGTGCAAGAACGTTGCCTGCGTGGGCGGTTCGTGGCTGACGCCGAAAGACGCGATCGCGGCCGGTAACTGGGACCGCATCACGGAAATTGCCAAGGCAGCCAGCGGTTTACGATCCGCGTAAGTGGTACCGGAGCGGCAAGCTTGCGTGCTTGCCGCTTCTTTTTTCCGACGGAGTGCCATGCGCGTCTTGCGCCGTTCCCTCACCATCGGCGAAACCGCCATGGCCCGCAGCGTCTTCCAGGGCGCCATCGACTACGCGCGCGTACGCGTCGTGCGCGGCTCCTTTCTACCATTCGGCTTGCAGGACCAGAACACGGCGATGACGCCGCGCGGCAGCCTGCACTTCATGCCGGCCCAGTACCGCGACGATTTTTCCCGCGAAGGCAACGGCGGCAAGCTGTTCTTCATCCACGAGATGGTGCATGTGTGGCAATACCAGCTCGGCTACAGCGTGCTGCTGCATGGTGTGTTGCTGGCGCTGTGCGGCGGCTACATCCGGCAGCGCGCCTACCGCTACGACGCGCAGGCGGGCGGCGTCCTGTCCGACTTCAACATGGAACAGCAGGGCGACCTCATCGCCCACTACTTCGGCGCGCGCCAGCTGGGCATCCCCGCCTACGTGGCGAAGCTGCCGCAACTGCAGGAGATCCTGCAGGGCTTCCTGCTCGATCCCGCCGACCGCCGCCTGCTGCCACGCTGACGCCGCAGTCACAGTGCAGTGTTCGATGCCAGGCGCGCATCCGGCGCGCGCAGGCTGGCTGCCGCATCCTTGCCCAGCAATAAACGCAGGTCGGCGCCCGTGCCGATGCCGCTGTCATCAGACGCTTGCAGCTGTGGCATGCCGCCCAAGGCGAGGGCGAGGGTGGCGGCCGCCTGCGCATGGCCGGGCCGGTAGACGATGCTGCTGGCCTGGACGCCGTATGGCCGCTGGTTGCCCAGCCGCAGCACGCTGATGCCCATGCCGCCCAGCATGCCGCGCATGCGCGCCGCCATCCCCGTTTCGCCATTGCCGTTGATGACTTCCAGCCGTGGCAGCGGCGCCGCCGGCGCCGCCGTTTTTGCCGGGGCGGGCAAGGCGGCGCGCGCCGCCACGGGAGCATCGCGCCAGCTCAGCGCGAAGATATTCGGCTGCAATTGCGTCAATTGCAAACGGCTGGCAGGCGCCGCTGGCGCCAGGTCGGGCGCGACGGACTGCGTGGCGGCATCGCCCGCATCGGCCACATCGACCGTGCCGATGCTGCGCGCCAGCGCGGCGATGGCCAGGTCCAGGTTGGCGCGCGCCGGCTGCTGGCCGTTGTCGAGCTGCAGTGACTGGCGCAGCACGCTGGCCGCCTGGGCATACTCTCCCTGCAGGTACAGCACGTAGCCGAGGTTGTTGTAGGTCCTGGCCGTCGGCACCTCCTGTGCCAGCGCCTGCAGCATGGTGCGGGCCGTTTCCAGCTGGCCCAGCTGCGCGTGCAGCACGGCGGCGCCATTGCGCGCATCGGCCGAGTCGGGTGTCAGCAGCAGGGCTTCGCGGTACGCCGCCAGCGCCGCGCGCTGATCGCCCAGTTCCTGCAGGCGCTTGCCCAGCTTGCAGAACGCTGTGGTGCGGGTGGCGGCGCTGTCATCGATGCGCGCCTGGGGCGGCGCAGCGTGACTGCCCTGGCTGGCCGGGCCGGGCAGGTGGCCGCAGGCGGGCAGCAGGCCGGCGCAGGCGAGCATGAGCATCAGGGTGGTGTGCTGTGACATGGCGGTTCTCCGGTCAGTTGCCGCTGCCCATGCTGGGCAGGAGCACGCGGTAAATTTGCAGGAAGGCTGGTCCCATCAGGACGACCAGCAGCGACGGGAAGATGAAAAAGATCAGCGGGAACAGCAGCTTGAGGGCGATCTTCGCCGCTTCTTCCTCGGCCATCTGGCGGCGCTTGGTGCGCAGCTGGTCCGACTGCACGCGCAGCGAGGCGGCGATGCTGGTGCCGAAGCGCTCGGCCTGGATCAGCATGGCCACCAGCGCGTCGACATCCTCGACGCCCGTGCGCAGCGCCAGGTTGCGCAGCGCCCGCTCCTTGGTGTTGCCGGCGCGTAGTTCCAGCATCACCAGGTGGAGTTCCTCGGCCAGCACGGTGCTTTTCAGGGCGATTTCGGACGCTACCCTGGCCAGCGCCGCATCCATGGCCAGGCCCGCTTCCACGCACACCGTCATCAAGTCCAGCGCATCGGGAAAGCTTTCGAAGATATCGCGCTGGCGCCGCTTGATCATTTGCGCCAGGACAATATTGGGCAGGTAGTAGCCGATGGCGGCGACGATCAGCAGCCAGAACAGCAATGCCTTGCCCGCCATCTGGCTGCCAGAGGCGCTCAGTCCCAGGAACAGCAGCAGGGGCAGGCCGATGGCCAGCATGGTCTTGGCGGAAAAGAACAGGATGGGCGCCGACGCCTGGCGCAAGCCGGCATTCATGAAGCGCCGGCGCATCACGGAGCCTTCCCAGCCCTGGTCGGGAAGCGACAGTTTGGCCAGGGGGCCGCTCAGGCGCACCATGCGCGCCAGCCAGGGGCTGGGCGCCGATGAGGCGCCAGGCGCCGCCGCGCTCTTGCCGGTGGCGTTGTCCATGCGCTGGCGCAAGGGATCGGGTGCAAAGCTGCGCATGGCCACCAGCACGGTGCCGAAGACGGCAATGAAAAGCAGGGCGAGGAAGGCGAAATGGACGGGGTTCATGAGGATTCTCCTTGCGGGCTCAGACACGGATGCGGATGATACTGCGCATGACCAGGACGCCGCACACCATCAGCAGCAGGGCGCCGACGAGCATCTTGCGTCCGCCCGGGTCGACGAACAGCATTTCCAGGAACTGTGGATTGGTCAGGTGGATCATGGCCGCCGCGCCGAACGGCAGCAGCGACAGGATCCAGGCCGACAGCCGGCCTTCGGCCGACAGCACGCGCACCTGTCCCAGCAGCTTGATGCGCTCGCGGATGATGCGGCTGATGCTGTCGAGCAGTTCGGCCAGGTTGCCGCCCGTTTCGCGCTGGATCAGCACGGCGATGACGAAGTAGCGCAAGTCCGTGCTGGGCACGCGCGTGGCCAGGTTCATCAGGGCATCCTGCATGGCGATGCCGAAATTGACTTCGTCGAAGGTGGCGCGAAATTCCACGGCCAGCGGCGCGTTCATTTCATCGCCGACCATTTTCAGGGCGGTGGGAAAGGCGTGGCCGGCGCGCAGGGCGCGCGCCATCAGGTCCAGCGCATCGGGCAATTGCTGCTCGATGCGCTGCAGGCGCTTGGCCTTGGCGCGCAAGACCACCAGCAGCGGCAGCAGGGCCGCGCCGGCCACCAGGGGCAGGCGCAGCAGCCACGGCACGGCGAAGTAGCTGAGCAGCAAAAACGCCGCACCGGCCGAGGCCAGCATCACGCCGGCGAAGCTGGCCACGCTCCAGCTCAGGCCCGACTGTTCCAGCAGGCGGTCGAGCGCATGCACGCGGGGCACGCTGAGCAGCACGCGCTGCAGGGCCGGGGTGTCGCTCAGCAGGCGCTTCTTGATCATCGAACTGCCCGCGTCGCCATGCGCGCCGGCCGACATGATGCGCAGGCGGCGCGCGACCCGTTCCGCTTCCGGGCCGCGCGACGTGTTCCACGCCAGGTACAGTCCCTCGATCAGCAGCACCACGGCGATGAAGGTGAGGATGGCGAATACGTAATAGAGATAGTCCATGATGCTCCCCTTAATGGTACTGGCGGGCGGGATCGAACAGGGTTTCCGGCAGGCTGATGCCGAAGGCGCGCAGGCGTTCCAGGAAATGCGGCCGCACGCCGCTGGCATGGAAATGCCCCTGCACCGTGCCGTCCTCGCCGATGCCCGTCTGGCGGAAGGTGAAGATTTCCTGCATGGTGATCATCTCGCCTTCCATGCCCGTGATTTCCTGGATCGAAATGATCTTGCGCTTGCCGTCCGTCAGGCGCGCCACCTGCACCACCACGCTGATGGCGGAACTGATCTGCTGGCGCATGGCTTTCACGGGCAGGCCCGCCGAGGCCATGCTGATCATGTTTTCCAGCCGCGTCAGCGCGTCGCGCGGGGTGTTGGCGTGGATGGTGGCCATCGAGCCTTCGTGGCCCGTGTTCATGGCGCCCAGCATGTCGAGCGCCTCGGCGCCGCGCACCTCGCCCAGGATGATGCGGTCGGGACGCATGCGCAGCGCGTTGCGCACCAGCGCCCGCTGCGTCACTTCGCCCTTGCCCTCGATGTTCGCGGGCCGCGTTTCCAGGCGCACCACGTGCGGCTGCTGCATCTGCAGTTCGGCCGCGTCCTCGATGGTGACGATGCGTTCGGCCGTGCTGATGAAGCCGGAAATCGCATTGAGCATGGTGGTCTTGCCGCTGCCCGTGCCGCCCGAGATCAGGATGTTGACCTTGGCCTTGCCCAGTGCCTGCAGGGTGGTGCTCATTTCCTCCGTCAGGCTGTGCTTGAGCATCAGGTCGGCCAGGCGCAGGGGCTGGGCCGAGAAGCGGCGGATCGACATCACGGGGCCGTCGATGGCCAGCGGCGGGATGATGGCGTTGACGCGCGAACCGTCGGGCAGGCGCGCATCGACCATGGGGCTCGATTCATCGATGCGCCGGCCCACGCGCGAGACGATCTTGTCGATGATTTTCATCAGGTGGGCGTCGTCGGTGAAGCAGACGTCGCTCAGCTCCAGGCGGCCATGGCGTTCGACATACACCTGGCGGTAGGTGTTGACGAGGATGTCGGATACGCCGGGATCGGCCAGCAGCGGTTCGAGCGGGCCGAAGCCCAGCACCTCATCCTGGATGTCGCGGATCAGCGAGCGCCGTTCCAGCTCGTTGATCACCACATTGTCTTCCGTGAGCACGTCGCTGACGAGGATTTTCAGCTCTTCGCGGATCTGTTCGCGCGACAGGCGCTGCATGCCCTCCAGGTCGACGCGGTCGAGCAGCGCCTGGTGGGTGCGGTGCTTGAGTTGCTGGTAGCTCTGGCTCGATGCGCCCTGGTGCGCGGCATCGTCATTCAGGCTGGCGTCATCCTGGGCATAGCCCAGGCGGTCCCGCAGGGTGAGTTTTTCGGCAGTCATGGTCGGTCTCCGGTAAATAGGGGGTATCAGGCGCGCGCCAGCAGTCGCGAAACCCAGCCTTGCGCGGCGGGCGGGGTTTCGCCGGCCAGGCTGGCGGCCAGTTCCTGCAGGGCGCGCGAGACGGGATTGTGCGACGCCAGCTTGAGGATGGGCACGCCCTGGCTGACGGAGGCCGCCACCGCCTCGTAGTGGTTGGGGATGGATTTGTAGACGTGCTTGCCGTACGCCGCTTCCAGGTCGGCCACGCGGATGTTGTCGCTGCTGGCATAGCGGTTCAGGATCAGGCGGATCTTGTCTTCGCGGTAGCCCAGGCCGCGGAACACGTCGAGCAGGCGCTTGCCGTCGCGTACATACGGCAGCGTTGCCTGCAGCACGGGGAAGATCAGGTCGGCCCGGTCCAGCGCGCGCACGCTGACGGGGTCGAGGCCGCGTCCCACGTCGAGCAGGATGTAGTCGTACTGGCTGCGCGCCAGGGTCAGCAGACGGTCGATATGGTCGGCTTCGACATCGGCCGCATGGGCGGGATCGTCGGCGGCCGCCAGCACGCTGTAGGCGGGCGTGATCTGGATCATGCTGGCGCTGAGCAGCGAAGCGTCGAGGCGCACGATCTGCTGCGACAGCTGCGACAGGGTGGTGGCCGGCTTGTGGTCCGAGACGAACAGGGCGGCGTCGCCGAACTGCAGGTTCAAGTCGAACAGCGCCACCTTGCGCTGCTCGCCGGCGGCCAGCGCGTAGCCGAGGTTGGCGGCGATGAAGGTGGCGCCGCTGCCGCCCTTGCACGAGACGAAGGCCAGTACCTGGCCCTTGCGCGTGACCTGTTTTTGCAGTTTTTCCTCGATGCGGCGCAAGGCGGCGCACAGGGCTGCGTCGTCGTCCGGTTGCAGCACTTCGCGCACGCCGGCGCGCATCGAGCGCAGCAGGAATTGCGGACTTTGCTGTGTACATTGCACGATGATGGCCAGGTTCGGATGGCGCCCGCCCAGCAGTTCCAGCTGTTCCAGCTCCGCTTCGCCCGTCTGCTCCTGCTCCAGCAGCAGCAAGTCTGGCGTGACGCCGTTGTCGAAGACATCCGGTATGCTCGCCAGCAGCGCGACGCGGTCGGCCGCGCTGCGTTCGCGCAGCAGGCGGGTGAGCCGCTTGAGCTGGGCTTCATTTTTCGAGACGATGACGATATTCACGTGGTACTCCTGGTAAAGGCGTTCAGTTGATCTGGAAGCCCAGGCTTTCGGCGTGCATGACCACCACCGAGGCGGGTACGGCGATATTGAGAAAACCGAACAGGCTGACCATCGGCGTATAGCTGACGTTGTCGATCGATACGCGCACGCTGTCGATGCAGCTGGCCGTGCGCGTGTTGTCGCCGCAGGCCGACAGGTTGTCGCCGGGATCGGTGGGCGGCGAGGTCACTTCGGCGCCGCTCTTGTTCAGGTAGCTGATGGTGATGTTGGCGGCCGTCAGTTCCGGGGCGGCCGGCAGGGCCGTGCCGCCGAACAGGGCCAGCGTCTTGACGGCGTCGGTCTGGTCGATCCAGCGCACCACCGCTTCGCGCGCGGCGCGGCGGCTCACTTCCTGCACCGTGTTGTACAGGTACAGCATGCGGCCAAATTCGAGGATGCCGAACAGCAGGGTGAAAAACAGCAGCGCCACCAGGGCGAATTCGACGGCGGCGGCGCCGTGCTGGCGGCCGGCCCGGGGTGCAAGCGGAAGGCGGTGGCGCATGGCGTTCTCCTTACAGCATGTAGCGCATGGTGGTGCGCGGCGACAGCGGCGTGGCATAGCTGCTGGCCGCGCCGATGACGAAGGGCAGGTACTGGCCCACCGACAGCGTGTAGTTGACGACTTCGACGCGGATGCCGCCCGGCGCCGTGCCATCGGTGCAGCTGCTGTCGTTGAAGCTCGCGTCCAGGCAGGTAACCGTCACGTTGGCTGTGGTGAAGCCGCTGATGCCGGCGCTGACGGCCGCATCGACCACCGTCTGCCTGGCCGCAGGCACGCCCTGCGAGGAGATGCTCGCCTTGGCCTTGACGGACATGTTGCGCGCCGCGTCGCGCGTGGCCTTGGTCAGCGCGTCGTAGTACCAGAAGGCGCGGCCGAAGCCGAAGATACCGGCCAGCAGGGTGACCAGCAGGGCCAGCACGATGCCGAATTCGACGGCGGCGCCGCCGCGCTGCCTGAGGGGGGAAAGGGGGATGCGCATGGCCGCCTCACTTGTAGAGTTTGATTTCGGAATTCGGCACGGGCTCGATCAGGCCCGCGAACTCGACGTCGAGGCGCGCACCGCCGCTGAAATCGGCCTTCATCGTCATGAAGAATTTGCCGATGCCCACCGCATCCATGGAGCCGCACGAGGCCGGTCCCACGGGCGCCGTGCGGCAGTCGACCAGCACCACGTTGAGGATGCGCCGGTTGTTGCGGCCCGGATGGGCTGCCGAGGGCGCCTGGAACGTGGGGCCGCTGGTCTGGTTGTACGGCGAAGGCGGCGTACTGGCAGGAAAGCTTGCACCGGGACTGACGGGGTAGCTGGCCGTGTCGAAGTAGTTCGCCTTGGCCGTGCTGTACATGGGATTGGCATTGGCGTCCGCGACGCTGTAGGCCGTGCCGGCCTTGGCCGGGGTGGCGCCGTTGCTTTGGTAGGCGGGGCCGTAGGACCACAGCACGCCGTAGCCGGCGAACTGCGCCTGGGCCGCCGTCACGGGCGTCGTGAAGGTCGGCGGCAGGCGGTAGTTCGGCTTGTTGCCGGACAGGCTGACCGATTGCTGGCTGGGCAAGGTGCTGGCGCCCGGTTCCATCCAGCCGGTGGGCGGCGAGTTGGCGGCGCTGGCGACGCAGGGCGAACCGCCGCCCTTGCATGGATATTCCTTGATGTTGGTATCGGGCGGCGCCGTGGCGGGGTCGCACACGGAAGGCGAGGAATAATCGTCGAAGCGCGAATTGAGGGCGGCTGCGATCTTGCCGGCGCTCAAGCCCGTGTTCGTGTAGACCTTGCCCGAGCCGCTGCTGACCACGGCGCTACTGCCCGTGCACATGAACGGCGCGGTGGAATTGGCGCTGGAATGCGAAGCGTCACAGGAGCCAGGGGGCGCGTCGACGGGGTTGATCAGGTAGGGATCGGACGAGCCGCCCAGCGGATTGAGGCCGAACAGGTTGTAGGTGACGCCGCGGCGAAAGCCGAATTCCAGCAGTTCCGTCAGGCCCGTGCCGGCCGGCGCGGCCGGATACGTGTATTGCGCCGTCTTGTTGGCCGGATCGACGGCGCACACGCCGATCGGCGTGACGTCGTTGACGAAGCGGCCCGCCACGGCCACGCCCGAGGTGCTGGTGCTGGCGATGCCGGCGATGCCCATCAGGTAGGTGGCGAAGGTCTTGCTGCCCGTGTCGACGCGGATGAAGGTCTGGCCCTGGGGGCTGGTGCGGGCGCTGGCGCCGGACGACCATGGCCCGTCCGGGCTGGGGCCGAAGCTGATGTTGGCGGCCGTGATGGTCAGGGTGGTGGAAAAATCGTAGCGGTTCTTTTGCGCGATGGCGATGGCTTTCGTCTGCGCATTGTCGATGCCGGTGGCGCTTTGATTGAGTTCCACGGCGCCTGCCAGCGCCGAGCTGTCGGCGCCGTTCTGCAGCTCCGTCTTGGCGATGTACAGGTGGCCCAGGTCCAGCACCAGGCCGCCCATGGCAAACAGTACCACCAGGGTCAGCCCCAGCACGATGGCGATCGCGCCTTGCTGCTTGTCGTGCCTGCGGAATGCGGTGTTCATGGCTGTCTCCTGGTGGCCTGGGGGAAGTGCATCGCGGGACTGGCGCCTACTGGCGTCCGCCCACGCCGATGGTGAACACATTCGGTTGCGGGTCCGGCGCCGCAAACGATTTCTGGTAGCGCTGGTAGGCGCTGGCGCCGGCCTTGCCGTCGATGCCGCTGACGGGGTTGGTATTGCGGTAGGCGTCCGGATACATGATCTGCTGGGCCTTGAGCAGGGCCACCGATTCGCCGAAGTGCGAATCGAGCACGGGCGTGGTGGTGGCGGTGCAGCCGGCCAGCAGGCATACCAGGGCGGCGCAAGGCAGGCAATGAGCGGTTTTCATGGTGTTCTCCTATTTGAGGTCGAAGCCGGCGGCAGGCTGGGGCGCGGCCGCTTGCGGCTGCATGGGCGCTGCTGGCGCTGCGGGGGCGGGCGCAGGGGCGCTGCCTTCCATTTTTCCCTGCATGAACATGTCGCCGCGCGTCGGCTGGATGTAGCCGTCGGTGGGCAGCTTGTAGTCGGCCGGCAGCGGCTTGACCAGGTGCGGCGTGATGATGAAGACCAGTTCCGAACGGTCCGTCTGGAAGTCCGTGCTGCGGAACAGGGCGCCCAGCACGGGCACTTCGCCCAGGCCCGGCAAGGCCTTGATATTGCTGGTCACGTTGTTCTTGATCAAGCCGCCGATGGCGAAGCTCTGGCCGTCGAACAGCTGCACCGTGGTGGTGGCGCGCCGCGTCGTAAACGAAGGCAGGACGGCGGTGGCCGAGATGCCGGTGGCGGTGATGCCGATGCCGTCCTTGTTCAGGTCCGACACTTCCGGCGCCACCTTCAGGTTGATGCGTCCCCCTTCGAGCACGGTGGGCGTGAATTTCACGGCCACGCCGAATTCCTTCTCTTCCAGGGTGATGGTGGGCACGCCGCCATTGTTGGTCTGGCTGACGGGGATGAAGATTTTGCCGCCGGCCAGGAAGCTCGCCTCCTGCCCGCTGATGGCCATGATGTTCGGTTCGGCCAGCACCTTGATCAGGCCATCGCGTTTTTGCGCGTCGAGGTTGAAGAAGTTGTTCTTGCTGGCGCCGCTCAAGCCGCTGGGATTGTTGCTGAGCAGGCTGGACAGCAGCGAATACGACCAGCTGCCGATGGTCTTGTTGATGCCCAGGCTGGCGCCCAGCTGGTCGACCAGCACCTTCGACACTTCGGCCACCTTCACTTCCAGCATCACCTGCTGCGGCGCGGCGATCGACAGCAGGTTGATCACGCGCGGCATGCCCGCATCGGGCGCAGGGGCTGGAGCGGCGGCGCCTGCGGCCGGCGCTGCGCCGGAGGTGGCGCCGCCGCTGCGGGTGCTGCGCTGCACATAGGCGTTGGCCAGCGACAGGGCCTGGTCGGCCTTGACGACATCGCTGACCATGCCCGACAGGATCAGGGTGTCGCCCGCCACCGTGACGTGGATCTTTTCGTTCGGCAGCAGCTCGGCCATGCGTGCCTGCAGGCTGCTGCTGTCGATGCCGACGGCCAGGTCGATGATGGTGGCGTCATTGCTCTTGTTCCACAAGATCAGGTTGGTGGTGCCGACGGAGCGCCCCAGCAGGTACACCTCGGTGGGGTTGAGCAGGATCACGTCGGCGATGCGCGGATCGCCGACGGACATGCGGCTGGCGGCGAATGGCAGGCGCACCAGGGTCGATTTGCCTTCGGCCAGGCTCATTTGCGGCGCCATCTCGGTGCGGCCGGCGCGCGATTCGCTTTGCGGCGGCGTGGACTTGGGACGGACGGCGGCCCGGCTGCTCCTGGCGGCGCCCGTTTCGGCAGCGGCGGCGGTAGCGGTCGTGGCGGCGACTGGCTCGGCGTGCGCCCGGGGCGCCAGGGCGCCGATGGCGGCGATGGCAAGCGCCAGGCGCAGGCCCCGGATGCCGCTTGCTGTGCGATATGTACTCATGGCTAGGCTCCTCTGGTGCAGGTTAGAATTGTTGGGAGCTGCGTTCCAGCCCCTTGATGACATCGACGCGTGGACCGGCCTGTGGCGCAGCTGCTGCGGCAGGACGGCGGCGGGGGAGCGGCTTGGCTTGCACCATGGCGGCGGGGGCTGCCATGGCGACTTTTTCATCGAGCAAACTGGACTTGGTGGCGCCTTCCGTGTTGACGGGCTTGTCCTCGACCTGGTTGCGCAGCACCAGCGACAGGGTGCCTACGCTGCGCGCCAGGTCGAGTTTTTCCGCCTGCTCCGGTGTCAGCTCCAGGGTCACGGCGTTGACCACCTTGGGCTTGGTGTCGTCGCGGCTCGATTCCTGGGCGATGGCCAGCACGAGGATGCGTTCGAGCACGATCTTGGAAATGTTCGGATCGCGGTCCGGTGTCTTGCGCGCCCCTTCGCCCTGGGTGTTGACGAGGATGTCGACGAAGTTGCCGGGCAGGGCGAAGCCGGCCACGCCCACCACGTCGTTGACGCGCACGGTCATGGCGCGCTTGCCCTCGGCGACGACGGCCGACAGGCCGCCTTGCGTGCCGGGAGGCGCCAGCTTGCCTTCCATGATCGGTTCGCCGTGCTGGATGCTGGTGCGCGTGACGCGCGTTTCCAGCAGTTTCGGATCGTTGACGGCGCCCGGCGGCAGCGCGTTCGATGGCCAGTCCACCATGCGGACCATGTCGGGCGTGAGGCGCGCACCCAGGCTGATGTCGACCTGGGCCACGGCCACCTTGTTGATGTTGCCCGAGGCTTGGGCATTGATCCAGCGCGCGGCCACGATGACCGCGGCGAACGCCAGGATGACCGCAATGGCCATCATCGTCAGAGCGCGTGCGTTTCTCATTTTGCTTCCCCTTTGTGCTGGACCGCTGCCGGTCCGTTATGTGTGCTTGCAAGGTCGTCATCGCTGCCGAAATAGTTTTTCCATGCCCACAGCAGCACTTCCGGATTCAGCTGCGCCGCGTGGTCTTCATAGCGCGCCTGGTCGCACACCTGCGCCAGGATGTCGCGCGGATAGCAGGCCAGCAAGGGCCGCTGGTACTGGCTGTGCAGGTGCAGCAGGTAGGTGTAGGAGGCTTCGTCGAAATTGATGCCCAGCTGGGCGCAGGTGCTGCGGAACACGGCCAGGTAGTGGTAGGCGCTCAGGGGGCCCACGTGGATCTTGTAGCCGATGCGGCGCAGGAACGAGTCGTCGGCCAGGTGCTGCGGCGCCAGGTTCGACGAGAACACGACGATGACGTCGAAGGGCACGGGGAATTTGTAGCCCGTGTGCAGCGACAGGTAATCGATATGCCGCGCCATCGGCACGATCCAGCGGTTCATCAGCTCCACGGGCGAGCAGCGCTGGCGGCCCAGGTCGTCGATGATGAAGATGCCGTTATTGGCCTTCAGGTGCGGCGGCGCCTGGTACAGGCGGTTACCCTGGTCGAATTGCAGGTCCAGCATGTCGAGCGTCAGCTCGCCGCCCGTCAGCACGGCGGGACGCTCGGCGCGCACCCAGCGCGGGTCGGGCGGCACGGAGCCGCCGTGCGACAGGGTGTGCAGCATGGGGTCGAGGAAGGGCAGCACTTCGCCGTCGACCATCACGGCATGGGGTAGGGCGATGGCGCCGCTGAGCAGGCCGTTCAGGCGCTCGGCCAGATAGCTCTTGCCGCTGCCGGCGGGGCCGTGGAAGAACAGGGCGCGCCCGGAATTCATGGCCGCGCCCAGCTGGTCGAGCACGGCCGAACTGGCCACCACGTCGCGAAATTCGCGCTGCACGTCGTCGCGGGTGACCTGCATGTCCGCCACGCTTTGCGCCAGCACCTGGTTGCTGTAGTCGGCCAGGGTGACGGGGGCGGGACCGCTGTAGGCATTGCGGCGCATGTATTCGGCGGCGCGCAGGCGGCCCTGATCGCCCAGCAGGTAATACAGGTCGGCGTCGGTGCCGCTGCCGCCGTTGCGGCGTGCTTCGCACAGCTTTTCGGCGCGCATGAAGGTCAGCAGCGGTTCGAGTACGCCGGCGCCCAGTTTCACGTGCGTCGACAGGGCTGGCAGGCCGATCTGGCCGCGCAGGAAGAGTATCTTGACCAGCAGTTCGACCAGGAACAGGAAGGGCAATCCCGTTTCCTCGACCGTGCGTGGCGCGCGCTTGGCCGCCGGCTCGATGCCGCCGCCGTCGCTGCGTTCTGGATAGGTGTCAGGCATGATAGGTACTCCTCTTGCTTGGGTGGCCGGTTATCAGAAAATGAAGGGCAGCAGGCGGTACTTCACCTGCCGCATATAGACGCGATAGCGCACGTCGGTGGACAGGAAGCGCTCTTCGCGCAGCAAACGCGCCACCAGCATCAGCATGGCCAGCACGTACACGACGCCGTTCATGGGCGAGGTATTGGCCAGCAGGTAGCCGCTCAGGGAAATCAGGTAGCTGGCATACAGCGGATGGCGCACCACGCGGTAGGCGCCGCCCGTCTTGATCTCGCGCTGCGCCGCCACCAGGCCGAAGCTGCGGTTCAGCGACAGCAGGCCGGCGATCTGCAGCAGGCTGCCGAGGGCCAGCAGGTAGCGCGCGCCGGGCCAGATGGCCATGTCGGCGGGCGAGAGCAGGAAGGGGGCGAAGGTGGCGCCGATGGCCAGCAGCCAGTCGCCCGCATCGGTGGAGACGCTGACGGGGGCCGAGCGCACGATGAAGAACAGGGCGGCGAGGGTTTCGGCGGCGCAGAACAGCAAATAGCTCCAGTCGCCGCCCTGCAGGTAGCCCACCACGTGGGCACTGGCGAAGAAGGTCCACAGGCAAGCCATGGCGATGCTGGTGAACAGGCTGGCGTGGCGCGAGTGGCAGAGGGTGGCGAGGGTGTGCATGGTCGGGTCCTGTGGTGGCTGGTCGTCGGAGCGGCGCGTTTCAGCGCAGGCTCCACAGATGGTGGTATTGCAGGAACACCTGCAGCGCGGTGCCGCTGGCAATGGCGAAGGCGTAGGCCAGCTTGCCGGTGGCTGGCGGCGGTTCGGCGATCGTGGCGGCGCCGCCGGCAAGGCTGTGCAGCAGCGCGCCCAGCATCATGTGATAGGTGTTGCGCAGCACCAGGCGCAGGCGGCGGCCCGCCAGCGCGGCGGCCAGGGCCAGCACGCCGCCGCACAGGAAGGTCAGCAGGGCCGCTTCCAGCACCGCATCGGGGCCGAGGAAAGCGCCGCACATGGCCATCAATTTGACGTCGCCGGCGCCGAGGGCGCGCAGCAGGTACATGGGCAGCAGCAGGGCCAGTCCGGCGCCGGCGCCGGCCAGCGCCTGCAGCAGGCCCAGGCCGCCGAAGGAGGCGTCGAACAGGCCGGCGCCGGATGGCACGAAGCTGTTCAGGATCAGCCCCGCCAGCGTGCCCCACAGCACCAGCAGGTTGGGGATGCGGCGCGTGCGCAGGTCGTGCCACAGCGCGGCGGCGAGCAGGGTGGCCAGCATGGCCAGGCACAGCAGCATGGGCAGGTGGGCGCTCATGATGTCAGTCCTCCCTTGCTCAGGCAGGGCGCCGTGGCCAGGTTCATGGCGGGGGCTGCGGCCTGGCTGCCCAGCATGCGTCCCACCAGGTGCCACACCAGCGCCGCGCCGGCCGCACCCACATAACCGTCGAGCGCATAGTGCCAGCCCAGGTGGATGGAGCCGAGCAGGATCAGCACGGCGAAGGCGGACAGGGCGAGTCCGGCGGCGCGGCTCACTTTCCAGCCCATGATCGCCATCAGCACGGCCGTGGCCACATGCATGCTGGGCATGGCGGAGATGCCCAGTTCGCCGTTCGTGCCCTTGCTTTGATAGCCTTGCCACAGCATGTCCTGCACTTGCAGGGCCCACACGGGGACGTGCTGGTTGGCGTCATGCAGGTAGGCCATCAGCGGCGCATACGGGTCGCTGGCGTGCAGGTGGCCGTAGTAGCAGGGGCCGACCGAGGCAAACAGCACGGCCAGGATGCTGCCCAGGGCGATCCAGGTCAGCGCAAAGCTGAGCAGGAACTGCATGCGCAGCAGCGGCCGGCGGGTATCGAGGATGAGCCAGTACAGGATGGCGTAGAACAGGAAGAACCAGAAGTGGTAACTGAAGTTGAGCAGGCCCGTGATGAGCGGGTGGCCCAGCAGTGGCTGCAGCCTTTCCCATGGGGCCTTGCCGCCATGCAGCGCCATGTCCCAGGCGGACAGGCTGGCATCCCAGGTGTACGGATGCAGGCGGGGGATGGCGGCCTTGAAGACGGTGAAGCTGGAGGCGAAGACGGGGATCAGCAGCATGGCTGGCAGCGCGTGCAGCAGGCGCTCGTTGCTCAGGTAGCGGCGCAGATCGTGGTACAGATAGTGGCACAGGCGGTGCGGGCGTTTCACCACCATGACATGGATGGTGTAGCCGCACAGGATGAAGACGGGGCCCGTGAGGATGGCCACGAGGAAGCCGGCCAGTACGTTGAGGGTGTCCGAGGCGCTGGGCAGGCCGCCGGCCAGCAGTGCCGCGGCGGCGGCATACAGCAGCACGATCAGCAGCAGGGCGCGGTGGGTGCGCAGCGAGGCGCGCAGGGTATTCATGACAGGGCCAGGACCACTTGGTCCTTGACGTAGACAAACAGCAGCTTGACCTGGTCACCGAGCAGGGTGATCGTGATCACCAGCACTGCCGCGATCAGGCCCGCCAGCAGCGCGTACTCGATCGCCGTGACGGCGGACTCGTCGGATAAACGGCTGAAGAGAGTTTTCACGATGGGCCTCTGATAGGTGAGCAGGGGGAAACTTGCCTGTGGCGTTGACCTGGCGGTAACCGGACTGGCGACGTGCCAGCCCGGAGTACCGTGTTCAGGCGGCAGCGGTATTGGCGGAGGTGAGCTTGGTGCCGATGGTGCTGAACGTTTTTTTCAGCTGCGTGCCGACGATGGTGACGGCAGCGATGATCACTACGGCAATCAGGGCAGCGATCAGGCCATACTCGATTGCGGTGACGCCATCTTCTTCGCGGATAAAGTTTTTGATGAGGTTCATGACAACTCCTGGTGGTGGTTAAGGTACAGCGGTGGGTAAAACGGCATGGCAGCGTTGCTTCCTGGCGCACTCATGGACTTTCGCCCAGTGCCAGCAGTCCGATGATGCAGACCACCGCCATGAGGGCCGCCACAAGTGCATAGCGGTAGAACGCAGCCTTTTCCTTGCCCTGTAAATAGGTGATCAGGGCTGTCGGAAGAAACTTGTCAAAGCGCATGCTGTGCTCCGTGTTGTGGTGGGCCGCGCGGTGATTTGCACTCCGGTAAATCCACTATAGAAGTCGGCACCTTGATCTACATCAGAAGAACATCCTTTTATTGCGAGGAGGAACTGCTTGTTTTTTCCGTGACAATTGTCATGGTCGAGTTTGGCGCGCAGGGGCGAAGGGAGGCCATGCCGGTGGCTGGCGCAGGGGGCGGCGGGGGAAGGGCGTGCGCGGCCGTGCAGTGGCCGTGCGGGGGAATGGCGTCAGGCGCCGGGCGGCAATTGGCCCAGCTGGTGCTTGGTGGCGTAGGCGTACAGTTCCAGGCGGTTGTACACGCCCAACTTGCGGTAGATCGACGTCAGGTGATTGCGCAAGGTGTGTTCGGAGATGAACAGCTGGTCCGCCAGCAGCTTGGCCGGCGTGCCGCTGCCGTGCACCAGCGCGGCGATGATCTTTCTTTCCTTGAGGGTCAGGCTGGCGACGGCGATGGCTTGCGCCGAGCCGCCGCCGGGCTGGGTCAGCTGCGTGAGCATGCGTCCCAGCATCGCGTGTTCCAGCCACAGTTCGCCCTGGTACACCTTTTCGATGGCTTTCAAGACCATTTCCGCCGGCGCGTCCTTGCTGACGATGCCGCGCGCGCCTTTCAGTACCGTCTGGTCCAGGATGGCCTGGTCGTGGCTGGCCGTCAGCACCAGCACGCGCGTGCTGCCGCACTGCGCCAGCGCGGGCAGGATGGCCAGCGAGCTGATGCCGCCCAGGTCCAGGTCCAGCACGATCACATCCGGTTGCAGCGCCTTCGCCTGCTCCAGCGCCTCGGCGCTGTCGGACGCCGTGGCGACCACGCGCATGCCCGAGTGCTCGCCGCCGATCAGCCGCTCCAGGCCCCACAGCATGGTCTTGTGATCGTCCACCAGCATGACGCTGATGACATGGCCGGCCGGAGGGATGTGGCGTAAGTCATTCATATGGGGATCTCGATCTGCACGGAGGTGTTGCCCAGCATGCCATGCGTGACGCGGGCGGTGCCGCCCAGGGCGGCGGCGCGCTCGGCCAGCGAGTCGGGCAGGAAGTCGGGGACGTGCGCGGCGGCGCATTCGTTGTCGATGCTGATGTGCAGCGCGCCCTGCACGCAGGTCAGCTTGACGGCGCCATGGCGCGCCGACGTATGCTTGCGGATATTGCTCATGCCTTCGTTGACGATCTGGAACACTTCGGCCGCCAGGCGGTCGTTGATGTGCAGGTCGCCTTCGATATGCAGGGCGATGTCGATGCCATAGAATTCGCGGATCTGCGTGGCCTGGCGGCGCAGCGCGACCAGCAGTTCCGGCTCGCTTTGCACTTGCCCATTCTTGAACGTGCGCGCATAGCTGCGCAGGTCGGTGATCACCTGGCCCGACATGATGATCAGCTTTTCCAGCTCGGGCAGCAGCGGGTTGCCCGGCGTGGCTTCGTTGCGCAGGGCGGCCAGGCCATGGCGCAAGCCGATATACGGCTGCACGGCCGTGTCATGCAGGTCGCGCGCGATCTTTTCGCGCTCGCGCGAGGCCGCCTGCGATGCCAGACGGTCGAGCAGATCGATGTTTTCAATGACGGGGAACGCCTGCGCGCCGATATGGCTGAGAAACAGGGCGTCCGTCTTGCTCATGCTGGTGGCGGACACGATGAAGATGCGGCCCTTGCCATTGCGCAAAGGCAGCGGCGCGCTGATGAAGGCGTGCGCTTCGAGCAGTTCGGCCAGGCGGCCGCCTGCTGCGTCGTCGTGCCGCAGCCAGCGCCCGCTGTCGGGTTCGAGCATGCGCGCGCCGCCTGACCATGGCAGCCAGCGGCCGGCGGGCTGGTTGTACAGGGCGATCTTGTCGTACGGGAAGGCGAGCAGGGGGCTGGCCGCATCGTCGCTGAGGATCGAACTCGTATGCACGACGCCCGTGCCCGTATGAATCACGCTGCGCAGGGACCAGACCCGCGTGCCCTTGTCCTGCATGATCAGCAGGCAACTGCGGCCGTTGAAATAACTGCGGGTTTTTTCCAGCACCGAAGTGATGGTCTGGTCCACGCCGAAGCGCGGATTGGACAGCTGGCTGACATCGCGCAGCAGCGCCAGGTGGCTGCGCTGGGTAATGGCCGAGCCGCCCCAGTAGGCGATCATGTAGCCGAGCGCCAGCAGGAAGGTGGTGCGCAACAGCAGGCGCGACAGTTCCGCATCCGTTTCGCCGAACAGGGCGGTGGCGGCAAACAGGCCGGCCGAGGCCAGGGTGACGCGCGCACCTTCCTCGAAGCCCCGCTGGAACGACGAGGTCAGGATGGCAAAGAAAAAGAACAGGAAGAATAAATTGTTGTGGCTGCTGGTGGAAAACACGATCAGCGCATACCAGGCCACGTCCAGCCAGTACAGCAAGATATCCTGCGGCAGGCTGAGGCCCAGCAGGGTCAGCAAATAGAGCAGCAGGCTGTGCATGGTGTAGGCGGAAAAGATCAGCCAGGTGATCTTGCTCAGCTTGCCGGCGCTTTCGGGGTCGATGAACAGGGTCAGCAAGGTGGCGCTCGACAGCAGCAGGCGCATGCCGTTCACCATGGTCGTATCCATGCCGGCACCCGGCAAGCCGGATATGAGGGGAGGATCGAGATTCACAAGCGCTCCTGGCCATGTCCCGCATGGGTGGGCCATGCGCAGGGATAGATACCACAGATAAATTCTTGTTATTGTTGCTGCAATCAGTGACGAGTCTACGCACACGCCGTAAAGATGTCTACTGGAATCCTTTGCCCTGCGTTGCTTTTTTTATAGCGACTGCGCCATCACGCGGTTGCGCCCGGCGCCCTTGGCCTGGTACAGGGCGCGGTCGGCGGCGCCGATCAGGGCGGAGATGGCCAGCGGCTGCTGCGGGTACTGCGTGGCGATGCCGATGCTGACCGTGATGTGCTTGACCTCATTGCCCGTTTTGGCATGCGGAATGCGCAGGTCGGCCGCATGCTGGCGGATCGCCTCGGCCATGCGCAGCGCCTGCGCCGCGTCCGTATCGGGCAGGATGGCGGCAAACTCTTCGCCGCCATAGCGGGCCAGCAAGTCGGTGGGGCGCTGCAGCATGGCGGCCAGCTCGGCCGCCACGCGGATCAGGCAATCATCGCCCTGCTGGTGGCCGTAATGGTCGTTGTAATCCTTGAAATGGTCGATGTCGATCATCAGCAGCGACAGCGGGCTGCTGGTGCGCATGGCGCGCCGCACTTCCTTCTCGATCGCCACGTCGAAGTGGCGGCGGTTGGCGATGCCCGTCAAGCCGTCGGAAAAGGTTTGCGAGCGCAAGACCATGGTCTGTTCGCGCAGCAGCTTTTCGCGTCCCACGGCGATGGTGACGTCATTGATCTGGATCAGGCAGTGGCGCGGCGAATCGGGTAAATTGATCGGTGTGACGGCGATGGCTTGCTGCATGCGTTCCTCGCCGTCGTTGCCGCCCGTGGCCGCGCCATGCGTGTACAGCGCAAACGGCGCCTTGTGCAGGGTTTGCGACAGCAGCGACTGGAAATTGTCGCGCAGGGCCTGGGTGATGGCCGAATCGATGCGCTTGTGCCGCATTTCCGGGAAGACGGCGAAGAAATCCTGGCCCAGCACGGCGTCGGCCTGGCGGGCCGAGTGGCGCGCCATCCAGCTGTTCCACAGCACGATGCGGTGCTGTTCATCGAGCACGATGGCGCCCAGGTTCACGGCGCCGAGTATGCTCTCGAGCAGGGCGAGTCGATGCAATGCATCCGGCATGATCGTCACGCCTGTCCCAGGACCTTGGCCAGGTAGCGGCTGACCTGCTGTTTCAGGTCGTGCAGGGCGGACAGGTCGAGCACGAAGGCCACATAGCCATGGATCTGGTGCTTGGACAGCACGAAGTCGATATGCAGCATCAGCACGACGGCTTCGTCATCCTGGCCGCCGAACGAGGACAGGATTTCCGCACTGGTGCCCACGTGGTACAGGGGCAGCGAGCCATGCAGTTCGCTGTCGAACAGGTTGGCCAGGGTTCCGACGCAGGAGTTGAGGATGATGTTGCCGATCTCGCTCATCGCCTCCTGTTCCATCTCCGTCAGTTCCTGCAGCGGCATGGCGTCGCCCACCATCAGGCGCACGATTTCCAGGCTCTTGTCCTCGGGAAACATCAGGATGGCTTCGGTGGCGAAAGCGCCATCGTAATGCTGGCTGACGCCGCAGATGCGTTCGCCATCCTTCTTGCTGCCCAGCAAGGCGGCCGCGTCGGCACGGTTCAGGAAGGTGATCGACGGCACCGACATGGTGACTTCTTCATTCACGATCTCGCTCATGGCCGCCGCCGCATGGCCCACCCCGATGTTGAATATCTCTACCAGGGCATCATTCTCGAGTTCGGAAAGATTGACCATGCTCACAGTCCCAGTGATTCGATCAGCTGGTGGATGCGCGTTTCCGTGATCGGTTTTTCCATGAAGCCGACGCCCAGTTCGCTGGCGCGGTTGCGGGTGGCGTTCTGCACATTGGCCGTGACGAGAATGATGTGCGTCTGCGGACACAGCGCGCGCAATTGTTCCGCCGCCGCGATGCCGCCCATGCCGGGCATGTTGACATCCAGTAGTATCAGTACAGGGGTGGCGGTCTTGACTTTTTCCAGGGCTTCCTCACCCGTCGCCGCCTCAATCACTTGCCAGTCGGCATGTTTGCTGAGGATGAACTGATGCGACATCAAACGTGAAACCCGGCTGTCATCGACAACAAGTACCTGTTTACTGTGATTCATGTGCTATTCCTGAAACGTCATATCGGTCAATCGTGCCATTTTCGCATATTTTAAAGGGCATAGAGTGTAAATGGACGCGCAATTGCCTTAGGGCAAGGTTTTCGCGCTTGCCTGTTGTATCGCGGCGCCTTGTCGGTCATGATGGCCGGCTGGCCGGGCTGGCAATCCGTTAAAATAGCGCCATTCCTCACTTTAGCCTGAATGTCATGACCCAAGACGAATTGAAGCAAGCCGTAGCCCGCGCCGCCATCGACTACGTAGTAAAAGGTGAAATCATCGGCGTCGGCACCGGTTCCACCGCCAATTTCTTCATCGATGAACTGGCCAAGATCAAGGACAGCATCAAGGGCACGGTCGCGTCGTCCGAAGCGACGGCCGCACGCCTGGCCGGCCATGGCATTCCCGTCTTCGATCTGAACGATGTCGAGTCGATCGCCGTCTACATCGACGGCGCCGATGAAATCACGGCCAGCGGCGCCATGATCAAGGGCGGCGGCGCGGCATTGACGCGTGAAAAGATCGTTGCTTCCGTATCCAAACAGTTCGTCTGCATCGCCGACGGCTCCAAGCTGGTGGAAACCCTGGGCGCCTTCCCGCTGCCGGTGGAAGTGGTGCCGATGGCGCGCGCCGCCGTGTCGCGCCAGCTGGCCGCGCTGGGCGGCACGCCCCGCCTGCGCCTGAAGGCAGGGACTACCGAAGCGTTCATTACGGATAACGGCGGCGAGATCATCGACGTGCTGGGCTTGAAAATTGCCGACCCGGTGGCGCTGGAACAGCAGATCAACCAGATCGTCGGCGTCATCGCCGTCGGCCTGTTCGCCGTGCGCGGCGCCAACGTTTGCCTGCTGGGCATGCCGGAAGGCGTGCGTACCCTGGCGTACTAAGATGATAGCCGGCGTTCGCCGGCATAGATGTGTTAAACGGCGGCCCCTTGCGGGCCGCTTGTCATGTGTGCCTGGCGGTACACGGCCACGGTGCGCAGCAAGCCGCCGAGGAAGATGCCGCTGAAGCAGCCATAGGCGAGGCAGACAGGTACGATGAAGCTGGCCGCATGGGCATAGGCGGGGGCGACGGCCAGGGTCACGGCGACCGCATATTTCATGCAGAAAATGCTCATCATCAAGATCATGGGTACCCAGCTGCCGGGGCGCTGCACGCTGCCCCGTTCGGGAATGGCCACGATGGTGTCTGTCTTGGTCAGCGACCATGCCAGCGCCGCGCCGGCCAGGGCGCCGGCGCTCCAGACGAACGGCGCCACGCCGGCCAAGCCGAAACTGCCATGCACGCCGCTCAGCGACAGGGCCAGCATGACCAGGGGAATGATGCACAGCTTGCGCAAGGTCACTTCGCGGGCTCGGCTGGCCAGCACGCCGCGGTAGACGAGAAAGCCCAGGATGGCCCAGACGTAGAGGGGAGTGTGGCTGAAGATTTGCTGCAACATGGTGTCCGCCTTGGTGTGAAGTTGTCGATGGACGTACTGTGCCAGCCGGCGGCGTGGGCGGCGAGCGGCTTGCGACGAAACGGGGAGGCGGTGCCGTGAAACGGCGGGGAAAGGCGTGAAACGAAGGCGTAACTGCCCGTGACGTGGTCACGGGCAAGCGATACAGCTTATTCCGTAGGCGGCACGTAACCCATGGCCGCATCGGCGCCATCGCCGAAGAAATGCTTTTCCATCTGCGTGGCCAGGTATTTGCGGGCGCGCGCGTCGGCCAGGTTCAGGCGGTTTTCATTGACCAGCATGGTCTGGTGCTTGAGCCAGGCAGCCCACGCTTCCTTCGACACGGATTCGTAAATCTTCTTGCCCAGTTCGCCCGGGTACGGCGGGAAATCCAGTCCTTCGGCTTCCTTGTTGAGTTTGATGCAGTGGATCGTGCGGGCCATCTGTGCTCCTGAATCAGTGTAGAGATAAAGCGTGATTATAAGGCACTTTGCGCCTGCCCTCGCGGGGCCGTCGCGGCCCGGCGACACGCCGTTTGCCGCGCCCTTGCGCTGGATCAAATTTGATCTGCGCCGCCCTAGCTAGTAAGATGCCTTATCGCGCCAGCCGCTGGCGGCGCCTCTTCCAACCAAGTAGTAATAATTAACCAATATGGAATCCCTATGACCTCAGTGAAAGTCCATGGCATCGATGTCAGCAATACAGGCAGCTTTGCGCTGTTTGGCGGCATCAACGTGCTCGAATCGCGCGATCTCGCCATGCGCGCTTGCGAAGAATACGTGCGCGTCACGCAAAAACTGGGCATTCCATATGTGTTCAAGGCCAGTTTCGACAAGGCCAACCGTTCATCGATCCATTCCTACCGCGGTCCGGGCCTGGAAGAAGGCATGCGCATCTTCCAGGATGTGAAGGCGGCGTTCGGCGTGCCCGTCATTACCGACGTGCATGAACCATGGCAGGCGCAGCAGGTGGCCGAAGTGGTGGACGTGCTGCAATTGCCCGCCTTCCTCGCGCGCCAGACGGACCTTGTCGTGGCCCTGGCGAAAACCGGTAAAGTCATCAACATCAAGAAGCCGCAATTCCTCAGCCCTGGCCAGATGGCCAATATCGTCGAGAAATTCAAGGAAGCGGGCAACGATCAATTGATCCTGTGCGACCGCGGCACCTGCCTCGGCTACGACAACCTGGTGGTCGACATGCTGGGCTTTGGCGTCATGAAGAAGACGTGCGACGACTTGCCGATCATCTTCGACGTCACGCATGCGCTGCAGCAACGCGACCCCGGTGGCGCCGCTTCGGGCGGCCGCCGCCAGCAAGTGGCGGACCTGGCCCGCGCCGGCCTGGCCGTCGGCATTGCCGGCCTGTTCCTGGAAGCCCACCCTGATCCCGACAACGCCCGCTGCGACGGCCCCAGCGCCTTGCCGCTGGACCAGCTGGAACCGTTCCTGGCGCAATTGAAGGCGCTCGACGACCTGGTCAAGTCGTTTGCCCCGCTGAACATCAAGTAATGGTGTTTCAATAAAGGTGTTTCAGTAAAGAAAAAGCCCGGCATGCCGGGCTTTTTCAGTTTTACAGTGTCTTGATGAGAACCTGGGATTTACGTTGCCAGTTATACATATGCTGGCGGTCCTTCGGCAAATCGTCGACCGTAGCCGGTACGAAGCCCCGTTTCTTGAACCAGTGCGAAGTGCGCGTGGTCAGCACGAACAGCTTGTTCAGGCCGGCGGCGCGCGCGCGGTTTTCCATATGTTTCAGGATGCGTTCGCCGTCGCCCTGGGCTTGCACTTCCGGGTTGACCGTCAAACATGCCATTTCTGCCATCTTTTGCGCGGGGAACGGGTACAGGGCGGCGCAGCCGAAGATCACGCCGTCATGCTCGATGACGGAGAAATAATCGATTTCGCGCTCGATCAGCTCGCGGCCCCGCTTGACCAAAGTGCCGTCCGCTTCCAGCGGTTCGATCAGTTTGATGATGCCGCCCACGTCTTCGATGGTGGCCTGGCGCAAGCTTTCCAGGTTTTCATGGCTGATCATGGTGCCCACGCCATCATGGGTAAACAATTCCAGCAGGGCGGAACCATCCATCGAGAACGGCACGATGTGTGAGCGCTCGACGCCGTTGTGGCATGCTTTGACGCAATGTTTCAGGTAAAACGCCGTGGCGTCGGGCAGGAAGCCCGCCATCAGCACGGCTTCGGCCTGGTGCGACGACAGTTCGCGGATTTCCACGCCCGTCGCATCTTCCATCATCGGTGTTTCCGTGATGAAAATCAGCTTGTCTGCGTGCAGGGCGATGGCGGCGCTGCAGGCCACGTCTTCCATGGTCAGGTTGAACGCTTCGCCGGTCGGCGAGAATCCCAGCGGCGAGAGCAGCACCAGGCCGTCCGAACCGAGGATGGAATGGATGGTTTCGGCATCGACCTTGCGCGTGATGCCCGTCAGTTCCAGGTCCACGCCATCGATCACGCCCAGCGGGCGCGCCGTGATGAAGTTGCCGGAAATGATACGGATGGCCGCATGCGACATGGGCGTGTTCGGCAAGCCCTGGCTGAACGCGGCCTCGATATCGAGGCGCAGCTCGCCGGCGGCTTCCTTCGCGCATTCCAGCGCGGCGATGTCCGTGATGCGCACGCCGTTGTGGAAGCGGCCTTCGACGTTACGCAAGGCCAGTTGTTCCGCCACCTGCGGCCGCGAGCCGTAGACGACGGTGACATTGATGTCCAGCGCATGCAGCAGGGACAAATCATGGGCCAGCACCTGCAGCGCCCCGGCGCTGACGAGTTCACCGGGGAAGGCGACCACGAAGGTCTTGCCGCGAAAGGCGTGGATGTAGGGCGCGACTGAGCGCAGCCATTGGACGAATTGGGTAGGGTTTTCCATTAAGCGCATTATAATTCGCTGCGCGATGTGCGCGCTTAAAATACCTGTAAAAAACAATGTCTTCAGCCAGCAATAAGTCTTCCCCTCCTTCCACCGTTGCAAATGTGCCCGCCAGCGGGGATGTTTCCGCGCCTGCCGCCACGCCTGCGCAGGGCCGCCAGCGCCCGCCCGTGAGCCAGCAAAGGCAGCAAGCGCCGCGCGCGGAACAGCAGAAACAGCAACAGCAGCAGCGATCGGGAGAGGGCAAGCCCCAGGCCGCGCGCCCGCCGCGCGAGGGGCAGAAAAGCCGCGAAGCCCGCGATGCGGCCCGCGCCGCGCGCGAAGCGGAAAAGGCTTTCCGCAACCCGCTGCCGCCGATCACGTATCCGGAAGACTTGCCCGTCTCGGGCCGGCGCGAAGAAATCGCCAAGGCCTTGATGGAAAACCAGGTGATCATCGTCTCGGGCGAGACGGGTTCCGGCAAGACGACCCAATTGCCGAAGATTTGCCTGGAACTGGGACGCGGACAGAAGGGCTTGATCGGCCACACGCAGCCGCGCCGCATCGCCGCCTCGTCGACGGCCAAGCGCATCGCGCAGGAACTGGGCACGCCGCTGGGCGAAACCGTGGGTTTCAAGGTGCGCTTTGCCGACACCTTGACGAAGGGCGCGTCCGTCAAGCTGATGACGGACGGTATCTTGCTGGCCGAGACACAGACCGACCCGTTGTTGAAAAATTACGACACCATCATCATCGATGAAGCGCACGAACGCAGCCTGAACATCGACTTCCTGCTTGGGTATCTGAAGCAGCTGCTGCCGCGCCGGCCCGACCTGAAAATCATCATCACCTCGGCCACCATCGATGCGGAACGCTTCGCGCGCCATTTCGGCACGCCGGAAAAACCGGCGCCCGTGATCGAAGTGTCGGGCCGTCTGTACCAGGTGGAAGTGCGCTACCGTCCCGTCGAACGGGAACAGGTGGCCATGCCGGGTGTCGCCAACCCTGACAAACCTGGCCAGAGGACGGCTGCCGCGCGCGAAAAGCGCGACTTGATGGATGCCGTCGTCGATGGCGTGGAAGAGCTGTGCCGCATCGGTTCGGGCGACGTGCTGGTGTTCTTGCCGGGCGAGCGCGAAATCCGCGACTGCGCCGAAGCGCTGCGCAAGCACCACCCGCCGCATGTGGAAATTTTGCCCCTGTTCGCCCGCCTGTCGGCCGAAGAGCAGGAGCGCGTGTTCAAGACCAGCAATGCGCGCCGCATCGTGCTGGCTACCAACGTGGCGGAAACGTCGCTGACGGTGCCCGGCATCCGCTACGTGGTCGACGCGGGCCTGGCGCGGGTGAAGCGCTACAGCTACCGCAACAAGGTCGAGCAGCTGCAGGTCGAGCCGATCGCCCAGTCGGCCGCCAACCAGCGCGCCGGGCGTTGCGGCCGCGTGGCCGACGGCGTCTGCATCCGCCTGTACGAAGAGCAGGATTATTTGCTGCGCCCGAAATTCACGGAGCCGGAAATCCTGCGTTCCTCGCTGGCGGCCGTCATCCTGCGCATGAAGTCATTGCACCTGACGGACGTGGAAACCTTCCCCTTCATCGAGCCGCCGCTGGCGCGCGCGGTGGCCGACGGCTATCAGCTGCTGCAGGAGCTGGGCGCCGTCGATGAAGTCAATAAACTCACGCCGCTGGGCAACAAGCTGGCCAAGCTGCCGCTGGACCCGCGCGTGGGCCGCATGATCCTGGCCGCGCTCGACAACGCCTGCCTGACGGAAGTACTGATCGTCGCCTCGGCCCTGTCCGTGCAAGACCCGCGCGACCGCCCGATGGAGCACCAGCAGGCGGCCGACGAGGCGCACAAGAAGTTTGCCGATGAAAAGTCGGAATTCCTCAGCTACCTGAAAATCTGGCGCTGGTTCGAATCGGCCATCGAACACAAGAAAACCAACCGCCAGCTGCAAGACAATTGCCGCACGAATTTCCTGTCGCAGATGCGCTTGCGCGAATGGCGCGACGTGCACTCGCAGTTGTTGACCATCGTCAAGGAACAGGGCTGGCGCCTGAACGAAGCGCCCGCTACCTATGATAATCTGCACATGGCCTTGCTGACTGGCTTGCTGGGCAATATCGGCTTCAAGGGCGAGGACGAGCCGGGCGCGGGCTACCTGGGCGCGCGCGGCATCAAGTTCCATATCTGGCCCGGTTCCTCGCTGCTGAAAAAACCGGGCAAGTGGATCATGGCGGCCGAGCTGGTCGACACGACGCGTTTGTACGCGCGCTGCGTGGCGCAGATCCAGCCCGAATGGCTGGAAAAGGTGGGTGAGCACCTGCTGAAGAAATCGTGGGGCGAGCCGCGCTGGGAAAAACGCTCGGCGCAGGTGACGGCGTCCGAACGGGCTACTCTTTATGGCCTGGTGGTGTACAGCCAGCGGCGCATCAATTATGGCAATTTCAACTTGCCGGAAGCGCGCGAAATCTTCATCCGCGACGCCCTCGTGGGCGGCGACTTCGACACGCGCGCGCCATTCTTTGCGCACAACCACAAGCTGATCAAGGACATCGAAAACCTCGAGCACAAATCGCGCCGCCTGGACGTGCTGGTCGACGATGAATTGATCGCCGCCTTCTACGACAAGCTGCTGCCGGCGGACGTGTGCAATGGCGCCGGTTTCGAGAAATGGCATAAAGAGGCCGTACGCGAGAATCCGAAGCTGCTGTACCTGAACCGCGAAGAGCTGATGCGCCACGAGGCGGCCGGCGTGACCACCGACCTGTTCCCGAAAACCATGTCCGTGACGGGCCTGGAAATGGGCCTCACGTACCACTTCGAGCCGGGCAGCGTGCGCGATGGCGTGACGTTGTCGGTACCCCTGTATGCACTGAACCAGTTGCCGCGCGAACGCTGCGAATGGCTGGTGCCGGGCATGCTGAAGGAAAAAGTGCATCTGCTGCTCAAATCGCTGCCGCAAAAGCTGCGCCGCCACTGCGTGCCGCTGCCCGATTACGCGGCGAAATTCTGCGAGCGCGTGCACGAGGCTGGCGTGTTCGGCCGCGGCGACCTGGTCGACGCCATCATCCTCGACATCCGCACGCAGATCACGATCAATGTGCTGACGACGGATTTCAAGCCGGAAACCTTGCCTGCCCATCACTTCATGAATTTCAAGGTGATCGACGAGCATGGCCGCCAGCTGGACATGGGCCGCAACCTGGCCACCCTGCAAGCGGAATTCGGCGGCCAGGCGCGCCAGAGTTTCCAGAAACTGGCCGAAGTGTCGGGCGTGTCCGGCACGGGCACGCCCGGTGCCAAGGTGGCGGGCGCGCAAGTGGCGTCGCGGCTGCAGGCGCAAGCGCAGGGTGCCAACGCGGCGCCAGGCAAGGGCGGCGCGCCGGCCAAGGGCGCAGCCGCTGCTGCGGCACCGGCGTCGGGCAATGCCACCGTCTCGCAGCACATGGGCTTGACGGGCTGGACCTTTGGAGAATTGCCGGAGTTGCTCGAAATCGTGCAAGGCAAGCTGACCCTGATCGGCTTCCCCGCGCTGGTCGACAAGGGCACGCATTGCGACCTGGAAGTGTTCGACGACCCGACCGTAGCCGCCCGCACGCACAAGGTGGGGTTGCGCCGCCTGTTCGCGCTGCAAATGAAGGAGCAGATCAAGTACGTCGAGAAAAGCATCCCCGGTTTGCAGCAGATGGGCATGCAATTCATGGCCCTCGGTTCGCAGGAAGAGTTGCGCGAGCAAATCATCAACAAGGCGCTCGATATTGCTTGCTTGCAAGATCCGCTGCCGCTGGACGCCGCCTCGTTCGCCAAGCGCCAGGCGGAGGGCAAGTCGCGCCTGGTCTTGCTGGTCAATGAAATCGCCCGTTTGCTGTCGCAAGTGCTGACGGAATTCCACGGCTTGCCCAAGCGCCTGCAGAATATTCCTGCAGCGGCGGCCACCGATATCCAGTCGCAGCTGCAGGGACTCGTGCATAAGCGTTTCCTGACGGAAAACGAGTACACGCAGCTGGCGCACTTCCCCCGTTACTTAAAAGCGATCAATGTGCGCCTGGAAAAGCTGCGCGCCGACCCAGCGCGCGACACCAAGTTGATGGCCGAGTGGCAATCGGCGGCCGCTCCGTATTTGCGCCAGGCCAAGGACCGCCAGGCTGGCAAGAACACGGACCCGAAACTGGTCGACTTCCGCTGGATGCTGGAAGAGCTGCGCGTGTCGCTGTTCGCGCAGGAATTGCGCACGCCGATGCCTGTTTCGGCCAAGCGCCTGCAGAAGGTATGGGAGTCGATGCAGCGGTGATAGTACCTCTATAAACCTACTGCGCAACTCACTATTGCGTCGGCGTTGCTCACCGTACTAGAGTACGGTTGCGCTACTCAACGCAATATTGAGCTTGCTCGCTACGGTTTCTAGAGGCACCGTGACACTAACGATGGGCGGCTATAGTCGCTTGTTCGCTAAATTCTGAAGCGTTTTCTGCCGGATTAGCAGAGCCGCCGAGGCGAAGCGCCGCGTACTCTGCGCTACTTAAGACCTTTCTCGTCAACTACGCTTATCCATCTTGTCATCGCCGAGCGCCGAACGCGAGCCCAGGTCGCCCTGGCTGCTGCCCGTGCCGGCGCGGCTGCCGCTCATGGAGGTGCCGGACATGCTGCCTTCGCTGCCCGATTGCAGGCTGGCGCTGCCGCGCAGGTCGCTGCCGGATGGCATGCGGCTGCCTGCCATGGCGCCGCTGCCGTAGCGCGTGCCGCTGCCATAGAAGGCTTCCATCTGCTGGTTCCATGCTTCGCTGCCCATGTCGGGCCAGTTGTTCTTGTCGAAGCCGGGGGCGTCTTTCAGCAGGTCTTTGTCCACGTTGAGCAGGAAGCGCTTGTTGACGGTGTCCAGGGTCAGGCGTTCCCAGGGCACGGCAAACAGCTTGTCGCCCATGCCCAGGATGCCGCCGAAGGACAGCACGGCATAGGCGATCTGGCCCGTGCGCATGTCGAGCATGATTTCCTTGATGTCGCCCAGTTCCTCGTCGTTGTGATTGTAGACATCGTCGCCGAGCAGGGTATCTGCCCCCATCAGTGCCGGCCCCGGGCCGTCGTGGTTGCGGTACATGCCCAGGATGTCGCGGTCCAGATAGCTCATGGTGTTCTCTCCTCTGGTGAAGTGCGGATCGAACATCCAGATTAAGCATGCGCACGAGGTCGCGCTTGATCTGCCTCAATCGTGCCAGCGGCACTTTTATCCGTGTGCAAACGTACGGTGTTGTCAGACAATTGCGGTACTCTATGCATTCTACGGAGGAGGCCGCACATGCTGACGATGCAACGATGCAGTGGGATGAACTTGCGGTACGCTCCACCACGCCATGCGCGCCGCTTGCCATGGTAAAGCCCGCCACCAAATGGCTGCGCGGGCTGCTGCGCGCCGGTAAGGCGCAGCAGCGCACGGCCAGCAAGCTGGCCAAGGTGCTGTTCGGCCCCGTGCCGGCCAAGCCCAAGGCCAAAGCCCGCAGCAAGGTCGTGGCCAAGACCACGCAGGCGAGCCACAAGCCGCGCGCCAGGCCCGCCAGCGACGCGCTGCCCGCCCTGGCGCCCTTCGGCACGCCCCTGTCGCCATCGCGCGTGCGCAAGCGAACGGCGCCCCCGCCGGGCAAGTGGCTGGCCGCCCACTATGCGCCGTTGCCGGAACTGGGGCAGTTGCCGGGCCGGCGCCTGCCATATTTCCTGTACCTGCCCGAGAAGGCGCCGAGCGCCGCCATGCGCAGCCGGGGCCGGCCGCTGCTGGTGATGCTGCACGGCTGCGAGCAGAGCGCCACGCAGTTTGCCGAAGGCACGCGCATGAACCGCCTGGCCGAGCGCAAGGGCTATGCCGTGCTGTATCCGCAGCAATCGCTGCGCTCGCATGCGCGCCGCTGCTGGAAGTGGTACGACAAGCTGACGCAGGACGGCGGCGGCGACGTGCGCCTGATCGTCGGCGCCATCGAGCAGGTGGCGGCCCGCTATGCGATCGACCGCGCGCGCATCTATATCTGCGGCATTTCCGCCGGCGCCGGCATGGCGCATATCGTGGCCCTGAACCATCCGCAGCTGTTCGCCGCGCTGGGCCTGCATTCCGGGCCCGTGTTTGGCGCCGGGCATAACCTGATCGGCGCGCTGGGCGTGATGCAGCATGGCGCGGCCGCCCGCGCCGACGCGGCCATCGATGAAGTGCTGGCGCGCCAGCCCGGGTTTCCCCGCCTGCCCACCATCCTGCTGCAAGGGTTGGCCGACAAGGTGGTGCGGCCCATCAACCAGACGCAACTGGTGCGCCAGAGCGTGCGCGTCAACCGCTTGCCGGTCGATACCGTGGTGACGGCGCAGCGCCTGCCTGGCGGCGCGGCGGGCGGGCGCAATCCGGCCCATGCGTATGCGCTGCACGATTACCAGGTGGACAAGCAGGTGCTGCTGCGCGTGGCGCAGGTCGAGCACCTCGAGCACGCCTGGAGCGGCGGCGACGCCAGCCTGCCGTTCAACGACAAGGCCAAGCCCGACGCCAGCAAGATGCTGCTCGATTTCTTCGCCAGCCACCGCCGCCGATAAGCCGCCGTGCCGCGCGCCGCAACGGTGCGCAGGCACTGGTACGCATCGCTTTCCTTTCTCCCGCAAGACCGCTGCCGCGCGCCGGCACGCTGGCCGCGCCCTTTTTAGTGCCAATTTCCAATGCTGCAGCAGCACGGTTTTTCATTAAGTGGTATTGCTGCGGTATTTAAAAATCACAAAAACAGGCGCTAAAAATACTAACTGGTATACAATTGGTACACGTTTTCAGTGAAGTCGTGTCCGCCGTCCCATGCCCCGACAGCCGGTACGCACTGACGGCAGCCACCCACGTTACGGAACGCGCCATGTCCATCAAGTCCAAGCAGTTGCTGTGGTTTTTTGCGTTTTTCCTCGTCTTTGAACTGAATATCTATCTGTCCAACGACATGATCATGCCGGCCATGCTGGGCATCGTCGGCGAGTTCCAGGCGGAGGCGAAATTCGTCCCCTTGTCCCTGAGCCTGTATCTGCTGGGCGGCAGTTCCCTGCAGATTTTCCTGGGGCCCCTGGCCGACGCCATCGGCAAGCGCAAGCTCGTGTTGACCGGCAATACCTTGTTCCTGCTGGCCACGTTGGCGGTGCCATTGACCGCTTCGATCGAGCAATTTCTCGTCGCGCGTTTCATCCAGGGCATGGGCTGCTGCTTCATCTTCGTCGGCTATGCCATGATCCATGAACTGTTCGACGACATGGCGGCCGTCAAGCTGAGCAGCATTCTGTCGAGCACCACCATCCTCGCGCCCCTGGCCGGTCCCATCCTCGGCAGCGCCATCATCAGCCGGCTGGACTGGCGCTACGTGTTTTTCCTCTCCGGCCTGCTGGCGCTGCTGTCCTTGCTGGGCCTGTGCAAGACCATGCCGCGCACGCCGGCGCCGGTCGCTCGGCTGGACCTGGCTGCCATCGCGCGCAGCTATGGCGCCATTTTCAGCAATCGGCGCTTCATGTTCGGCATGTTCACGGCCGGACTGGCCACCGTGCCCCTGACGGCCTGGATCGGCTTTTCGCCCCTCTTCGTGCTGCAGGAAATGGGCGCCTCCTACGCCACGTATATCGCCCTGCAATGCGTGATCTTGTCCGGCTTTGTGCTCAGCAGCATCGCCATCCAGCGCCTGCGCCAGGATTTCCCCCTCGTGTCCCTGTTGCGCCTGGGCGGGCTGATCGCGGCCGCCGGCATGCTGGGCGCCGGCGCGGGCCGCCATCACGTCGACGTGTTTGCGGCCTGCATGTTTGTCTATTCCATCGGCTTCGGCCTGTTCAACGGCGCCCTGATCCGCAGCGCGCTCACGGCCAGCAAAGAATCGATGACCTTGACGACGGCCGCCATGAGCTTGCTGTACTGCATTTATCTGTCCGCCTGGCTGCAGCTGTACAACGTGCTGTGCCAGCGCTTCGGCTATGCACTGGAAACGTATGCGCTGCTGAATATCCCCGTCATCGTGGTCATCACGGCCTGCCTGCTGCTGTTTACACGGGGCATGGCGGGACGCCGGGAAAGCGAGGTGCTGCTCGCCCGGCACTGATGGCGCAACGATGCGCATGTTGTCGACCTTGTTTTATCTCCTGCGACGTTTATTGACACTCTCCTGCGGAAAATGGTGCGCCCATGAAAATAGATGACCTGGCCTCGAAACACGATCAAGCAAAGATTTTCAACCTGGAATACGAGTTTCGCATCAACCGGCTGAAACTCGATTACATCACCCTGGCCGATGTCAGGCCGGCCGGCAGCGACCTGGAGCAATTGGCAGCGGAGCACCAGGCGGGCATCGCGGCCCTGCGCAGCTTCGTCGCCCTGAACTTCAATCATTTCAATGCGGCAAGCTGTTCCTCGCTCAGCTGCATCCCCACGCGCGCGCTCGGCGAGGACGAGCGCTACCTGCACCGCATCTGGATGGGCGGGCCCTTGCCGGCCATCGCCTGCGAGGCGATCCAGCAGTGGGGCGCGGCGCTCGACGACGTGCGCTGCAACGGCGGCGCGCCGTATGTCTCCATCCTGTGGGTGTGGGATGCGCAGCAGTTGCGCGATGACGAGCGCTTCAGCCCCACGGGCGGCGCCGGGCGCTACACGATAGGCCGCTACGACATCGGCGGCACGACCCTGCATATCAATTCGCTGCGCGCGCTGGCGCTGGACTTCGCGCCGGCCCGCTTCGATATCCTCGATACCCTGCATACGCAGCGCTATTTCGCCACCTTGTCCGATTATTTCCGCATCCTCATCATGTGCGAATACGGCGGCCTGTATATGGATGTGGATACGATCCCGCACAATCCGGCGACGATTTTCCTGATGAAGCCGGAAGTGCCCGATTATTTCCAGCGCAAGGATGATGACAGCGAAGAGCGCCGGCATGTCAGCTGGATGAATCTGTTTCTCGATGAAACGGGCATGCTGATCGCCAAGAAGAACGATGCGGCGCTGCGCGTGATCCAGCGCAATGTGAACCGCGCGTATGCGGGCATCGACCAGCAGATTCCCCGTTCCTGCCCGCAATTCGAGGCGCGGCTGTTTGGCCAGTTTTATGCCGAATGGAAGAAAAACCTGGGCGTGACCGTGCTCAGCCATGCCGAGTTTTACCAGCGCTATTGCGTGCTGTATGACGGCGCGCGGGAAGCGGTGGCGGGCGGCATCCGCGGCATGCGCTTGCTGGACGATATCATTACCGACATGCACATCCCCTTGAGCGACGAGGAACGGCGCGCGTATGCGCGCTGCGTGGCGCGGCTCGACGAAATCGGCTGGCAACTCGACGATCCTTTGATCCTGCCCAATATCGTCGACGTGTTCGATATCGAGGAAGTGCCGCGCATGGCGTATGCTGCCCAATTGCGGGCGGATATCGAGCATTTCCACTATTACTCGGTGCTGTCGGACGATCCGCAGCTCGACCGCGTGAATGACGTCTTTTGCCGCTACCTGCTGGCCCATCGTTCGCAGCATATTGCCGCCGGCAACTTCTGGCGCCCCACCGTGGGCCGCCACGGCAGCCGCATGCCGGCCGCCGGCGATACCGTCCAGCCAGGTGACGAAGTTCAGGCTCAGGCGGGCCTGCTGTCGCATGCGCCGCTCACGCTGGTGCCGGGCGAACTGCTGGGTGACGAGGCGAAGAACCGCATGGCCAAATTGCTGTTTGCCACCAGTTACCTGGAATACTGTTCTTTCGGCAACAAACTCAACCTGCAGTTCGTTGAATTGCAGCGGCGGCAGAACATCGACCCCTACCTGGCGCACATCCACGGCCTGCATGACGAGGACGGGCGTTTCATCGGCTTCTTTACGGCCGCGACGATGGACGAGTTCCAGGCGTGCGGCGCCGTCTCGTATTACCGCGATGACATGAAGGCGCTCGACGATGCGTATGACGCCTTCGTGCTCGCGCATGCACGCGCCGACGACTGTTTCGTCAGCAGCCTGGCCATCGACGAAAAATACCGGGGGCAGGGTTTATTCAGGCAGATGTTCCACGAAATCCGCGACCTGTCCAGCCGCAAGGGCTGCGCGCGCATCACCCTGACGGTGTGGGAAAAGAGCGAAGCGCTGCAAGTGTATCTGCACAAGGGTTTTCGCAGCGTGGGCACGTTCGACTATGCCTACAGCCTGTTCTATGACCGGCTGCATTTCCTCGTGTATGAAGGAAACTGAGGAAGGTAACTGAGGAGGGAGAACGAGGGAGAGCAGGGGCGGCCGGCAGCCGCCCCGTGTAGTGTCTTACAGGGCCAGGAAGGCCAGGCCCGCCACGGCCGTCGGCAGCAGGGCGCCCGCCAGCAGGCCGACGGCGCCGATCGATTCATCCTTGAAGCCGCGGCGCAGCAGGGCCACGCCGGCCGGATTCGGCGCATTGGCGATGACGGTCAAGCCGCCACCGGCCACGGCGCCCGCCATCAGCATGTATTTCGCTTCGTCCGTCATGCCGACGATCAGCGAACCGAGGTAGGTGAGGGCTGCATTGTCGGTAATCGCCGTCAAGCCCAGGGCGCCGAAGAACAGGGCCAGCGGTTTCAGGCTGGAAACGATGGGCTGCAGCCACCATTGCTGCATGCCGCCCAGCACCACCAGGCCGCCCAGGAAGAAGCCGACCAGCAAGCCTTCCTTGAGGATCAGCGGGCTTTGATAGCGCTCATACGCCTGCACGAAGCCGAGGAAGAACAGGAACAGGCCGATGAACAGCACGGGATGGTGCGCCAGGGTGACGACGCCGGCCAGCACGATCATGTGCACCAGGCTGACGGCCAGCGGCACTTTCGGCGCTTCCACTTCACCGGCCTTCGGCTTGATGTCGGAGGTGTTGCTGTGCAGATATTTGCGCAGCAATATGCTCACGCCCGTGGCGTTGACCAGCACGGCGATGGCGGCCTTCCAGCCGAAGTGGGTGGCCATGTAGGCGCTGTCCCAGTTCCACGTGGTGGCCACCATCAGCACGGGCGGCGCCGCGTACGAGGTGAGGGTGCCGCCGATGGAAACGTTGACGAAGAGCACGCCCAGCGCGCCGTATTTCAGCCATTCAGGGATGCCCGGGCGGAAGATTTGCGGCGCCAGCATCAGCGCGGCCAGGGTCATGGCGGCCGGTTCCGTGATCAGGGAGCCCGTCAGGGGCACGAGCGCCAGGCCCAGCCAGACGAGGGCCAGTTCCGTGCGCAGCGGCATCACGCGCGCCACGCCCTTCAACAGGCGCTGCACGGCGTCGAGCACGGGGCGCGAAGCGGCCACGACCATGACGACAAAGACGAACAGCGGCTCCGTGTAATGGCGCGACTCGGCATACTCGATGGCCGCATCGCCGCCCGAGACAAAGGCCATGATGATGATCAAAATGAAGGCCCAGAAGCCGAACACGACTTCCACTTCGCCCAGCAAGTGCAGCAAGCCCGCATGGCGGGGATGGCGCCGCGATAATGTTTCAAACGACTTGGCGGCGAAGGTGTGGATGAGCGCGAGGCCGAAGACGATGGCGCTGATGAGTTGGATGGTGGTCAAATGCGTTTCCTTATGGACGGAGGAGGCCGCCCGGTGCATTGCCGAGCGGTAAGGAGAGTGCTTATGGTACAGCAATCGATGTGAAAAACGGTGTTTTTCGGACGTCGCGGAACGGCCCCCGGATGGGGATGCGCAGATAGGCCTTGCCAAAAGGGGGACCGGATAGTACTGTATATGCATACAGTATTTGTCTTCATATTCAATTATGCAACTTTCCCAATTGATGGCCTCGCCGGAAGCCTTGCACCCGTCCCTGTGGCGCGCATCGCAGCTGGGGCAGGGCGCCACGCGCTGCCTGGACACGGGCTTTGCCGCCCTGTCCGCGCAGCTGCCCGGCGGCGGCTGGCCCTGCGGCAGCCTCATCGATCTGCTGGTGCAGCAGCCGGGCAGCGGCGAATTGCGGCTGCTGGCGCCCGCGCTGGCGCAGCTGCCGGGCTTGCCCATCGTGCTGCTGCAGCCGCCCCATCCGCCGCAGGCGCTGGCCCTGGCCGCGCAGGGGCTGGCGCCGTCGCAACTGCTGTGGCTCAAGAGCGCCGGCAGCAAGGATGCCCTGTGGGCGGCGGAAAACATCTTGCGCAGCGGCACGTGCGGCGCCTTGCTGTTCTGGCAGCCGCACGTGCGCGCCGACAGCCTGCGCCGCCTGCACCTGGCCGCGCAGTCCGGCAACACCCTGTTCTGCATGCTGCGCCCGCTGCACGGCGCGCAGGATGCGTCGCCGGCGCCGTTGCGCCTGTCCGTGCGCCCGGCCGCCGGCGGCATCGAGATCGGCTTCATCAAGCGCCGGGGACCGCAGCGCGACGCGCCCCTGTTCCTGTCCCTGCAACCTCCTTCATTACTGCTACGCCATGCGACTCTGGATCGGCCTGTACCTGCCCAGGCTCCCGCTCGAAGTGTTTTGCCCGCGCTGGTCGGCTGACCTTCTCGGCGTGGTGCTGGAGCAGGAGCAAGTGATGGCCGTGTCGCCGCTGGCGCGGGCGGCGGGCATCCGGCCGGGCATGCGCCGCGCGGGCGCGCTGATGCTGGCGCCGCAGGCGCGCCTGCACGAGCGCTCTTTGGCACTGGAGGCGCAGGCGCTGCAAGCGGTGGCGCTGGCGCTGCTGCAATATTCGCCGCTGGTGGCGCAGGGCGAGGAAGCGACCCTGCTCGTCGATGCGGGCGCCAGCCTGCGCCTGTTCGGGGGCGTGCGCGCCCTGTGCCGGCAGATTGCGGCCAGCTTGCGCGCGCTGGGCTACACGGCCCAGCTGTCGTGCGCCCCCACGGCGCGCGGCGCCTGGCTGCTGGCGCGCGCCGGGACGCGCCGGGGCCGCGTGCTGGGCATGGAGAGCCTGGTGCGCCGTCTCGACGGCCTGCCGTGCGCCTTGCTGCCGCCCGCGCGCCCCTGGCTGGAATGGCTGGACGGCATCGGCTGCCGCACCCTGGGGCAGTTGCGCCATTTGCCGCGGCCCGGCTTGCAGCGCCGCTGCGGCGGGGCCTTGCTCGACATGCTCGACGATGCGCATGGCCACGGCACGGAACTGTACCTGTGGCTCGAAGCGCCGCCCACGTTTTGCGCCAGCCTGGAATTGTTCGACCGCGTGGAGCACGCGGAAGCGCTGCTGTTCGGCGCGCGCCGCCTGCTGCAGCAAATGACGGGCTGGCTGTGCGCGCGGCAATTCGCCGTCGAACGCATCCAATTGCTGCTGGCGCACGAGCGGGGCAGGGTGGCGCGCCCGCCCACCGTCATCGACCTGGCCCTGGGCGAGGCCGTCTGGCGCGACGAGCATTTATTGCGCTTGCTCAAGGAACGCCTGGCGCAGCTGGTGCTGGAGGCGCCCGTGATCGGCCTCACCCTGGAAGCGCTGCAGGTGCAGCCGATGGCGCCGCCCAGCGACACCCTGTTTCCCGAGCCGGGCGGCACGCCGCAGGAGCGCCAGCGCCTGCTGGAATTGCTGGTGGCGCGCCTGGGCGCCGAGAATGTCTTGCAGGCGGCGCCGCGCGCCGATTACCGGCCCGAGGCGGCCAACCAGTGGCTGCCGCTGCCGGCCAGGCCAGGCGCACAAAACGCGCAGCCGGACTTGCCGCCCGGCTTGTCCGGCATGCCCCGTCCCGGCTGGCTGCTGGCCCAGCCCATCGCCCTCCTGATGCGCGAACACCGGCCGTTTTATGGCTCGCCGTTGAAAATGGTGTCCGTCGCCGAACGCATTGAGGCGGGCTGGTGGGGGCAGTCGCAGGCGCGCGATTATTTCATTGCCGAAGGACTCGATCACGCCCATTACTGGGTCTACCGTGAACGCATCGCCGGCAGCGGAGAAGATGCCGCGCCGCGCTGGTTTTTGCATGGCTTGTTTGGTTGAAGGCGTTGTCCTGCTGAAACTGTCATGCTTGGCTATACTTGCCTGCTTGTGCCACGTCATACACCTCAAAAGGATTTTCATGTCCCAACTCTCCGACTTCCCCATCACCCAAAAATGGCCTGCCCGGCATCCCGAGCGCTTGCAGCTGTACTCGCTGCCGACGCCGAACGGCATCAAGGTCTCCATCCTGCTGGAAGAGCTGGGCCTGGCGTACGAGCCGCACCTGGTCAGCTTCGAGCAAAACGACCAGCTGTCGCCCGCCTTCCTGTCCCTCAATCCGAACAACAAGATTCCCGCCATCCTCGACCCGGACGGCCCCGATGGCAAGCCGCTGGCCCTGTTCGAGTCGGGCGCCATCCTGCTGTACCTGGCTGAAAAGACGGGCAAGTTCATCCCGCAGGACGCGGGCTTGCGCTATGAAACGATCCAATGGCTGATGTTCCAGATGGGCGGTATCGGCCCCATGTTTGGCCAGGTGGGCTTCTTCCACAAATTCGCCGGCAAGGATTACGAGGACAAGCGTCCGCTGGAACGCTATATCGGCGAAGCGAAGCGCCTGCTGGGCGTGCTCGAGCAGCGCCTGCAGGGCCGCGACTGGATCATGGGGAGCCAGTACACGATTGCCGACATCGCCATCTTCCCGTGGGTGCGCTGCCTGGTGGGATTCTATGGCGCGGGCGACTTCGTCGGCTTTGCCAACTTCCTGAACGTGCAGCGCGCGCTGGACGCCTTCCTTGCCAGGCCAGCCGTCGCCAGGGGCGTGGATATTCCCAAGCGTGATTGAAGCTTGCCAGCCGCCAGCGGCGGCGGCCGGGCGGCGCTACAATGCGCCTTCGGCCGCCCTGCGCGGCAGCTTTGATCTGAGACAATGAAATCCACCCGGCAAGATTTTCCCGGCGCGCACGGCCATGTGCTGGCGGCGCGGCTCGATGCGCCCGACGGCGCCATCCGCGCCTATGCGCTGTTCGCCCACTGTTTTACCTGCGGCAAGGACGTGCTGGCCGCGCGGCGCATCGCGCAAGGTCTCACGGAACACGGCATCGCCGTGCTGCGCTTCGATTTTACGGGGCTGGGCGCCAGCGAAGGCGAGTTCGCCGCCACCAATTTTTCGTCGAACGTGGACGACCTGGTCGCCGCCGCTGATTTCCTACGGGCAAAACATGCCGCGCCGCAATTGCTGATCGGCCATAGCCTGGGTGGCGCCGCCGTGCTGGCTGCCGCGTCGCAAGTGCCGGAAGCCACCGCCATCGCCACCCTGGCCGCCCCCAGCACGCCCGCGTACGTGACGCGCATGTTCAGCGAGCACCTGGAGCAAATCGCCGCCGAAGGCGAAGCGCTGGTGCAGCTGGAAGGGCGGCCGTTCCGCATCCGCCAGCAATTCGTCGACGACGCAGGCAGCCACAGCCTGAAGACCCACATCACCGGCCTGCGTCGCGCCCTGCTGGTGATGCACGCGCCGAATGACACGACGGTCAGCCTGTCGAACGCGATGGAGATCTTTACGGCCGCCAAGCACCCGAAAAGCTTCGTTTCGCTCGACGATGCCGACCACCTGTTGACGGGGCGCGACGACGCGGCCTATGTCGCCAACGTCATCGCTGCCTGGAGCGCGCGTTATTTGAACTAAGCTGAACTAAGTTGTCGCCCATGAAAAACGCCGCGGCAGCAGAAGCTGGCGCGGCGCGGATACTATTGGTACTTTACAACACCTGACAAAATCGTAGCGAGCGGCAGTGATTTGTGGCCGAGAAGCGCAGCCGTGCTAAAGCACGGTGAGCATCGCCGGCCGCAAAGCGCGACGCGCAGTAGATTTGGTCAGGTGTTCTCAGTCTTCGTCAAATTCGGCGGATAGATCCTTCCAGCCCTTGCTCACGGCAAAGGCGGAAAATTCCTCGGGCGCTTCCAGTACGATCAGTTTCTTGTCTTGCAAGCCCAGGTCGCCATGGCCGAAGTCGGGGCCTACATAGCCAAGGCTGCGCAGGCGGGCCAGGATGTGGCCGACCAGGGTCTTGTCCTTGCAGGCGCCCGCTTCGAGCGGGGCGGCGAAATCGACGTAGACGTCGATGATGCCGTAGCCTTCGTCGAAGATGCGGATGGCCTTGATGTCGTGGGCACGGCCGGAGCCGTCGGTGGCCTTGAAGGGGCCGCTGAGCTGGATGTCGGTGTCATTGTTCATGCCGCCAGCATACACCAAAAGCCGGCCCTGCATGAGGGGTGTCATGCAACCCATCGCTGGATGGGGCATGTAAAAATTTCTTACAAATTCTTTGCCGTCTGGGGTGTTTTTCACCGATTTCAAGGCCTTGAAAGGGCGTTGGCAGGCCGTATATCGGTAACAGGCGGATGCTCATGGTGAGGTCCGCCCCTCTTATCGCTTTAATGAAAAGGATATTTATCATGCGTACTTTTGACCTTGCTCCCCTGTACCGTTCCGCCATCGGCTTCGACCGCCTGGCGCAATTGCTCAACGAACAGCGCGCCGATGCACAGCCCAGCTACCCGCCCTACAACATCGAACTCGTATCGGAAGACAAGTACCGCATCGTGATGGCTTTGGCCGGCTTCTCGCGCGAAGAGATCGACATCATCACGGAACGCGATTCCCTGCACGTCACTGGCCGCAAGCAGAAAGATGGCGTCGAGCGCACGTTCTTGCACCGCGGCATCGCTGCCCGCGATTTCGAACAGCGTTTCCAGCTGGCCAACCACGTGAAGGTCACGGGCGCCACGTTTGAAAACGGCATGCTGACCATCGACCTGGTGCGCGAAGTGCCGGAAGCGCTGAAGCCGCGCAAGATCGAGATCGGCACCACCACTGGCGCCACCGTCAGCGCGCTGGAACAGCGCCAGGCAGCCTGAGCTGAGCTGAGCTGAGCTGATCCCGGCGCCACGCGCCGGCATCGGCGGGAGGGAACAGCGCTTCCCCATGCAGTAGAATACTGGCCGGTCGATCCGGCCAGTGTCACGTCCGGAGCCCGTTCGGGCCGCATTCAGGGCTTCCATTGGTTGCCCATGCCACGCAAGATTAAACCCCGCTTAAAGGCGCAAATGCCTGTTTCCAAATGGAAAAATGTTAAGCACCGCCTAAGACTCGTGGCCCACTATTGCATACATCAAAATCTCATTGAATGAGGAGCAATTCATGGAACAGCAAACGAATACCGCATCGCTGAAAATCAAACGCACCGTAGCCGCGCTGGCCGCGATCGGTGTGCTGGGCGCCGGTGGCGCCATGGTGATGCATCAGAACAATGCCGGCGCGAATGCCACCGCAGGCACGCCCGCCGCACCCGTGGCCGCGGCAGTCGCGCCTGCAGCAAGCGCGCCGCTGGTGGCCTTGCCCGACTTTAGCCAGATCGCCGCGCGCAACAGCCCGGCCGTCGTCAATATCAGCGTCACGGGCAGCACCAAGGTGGCGTACGACCCATCGGCCCAGGCCGGCAATGACGACTTCGGCAACGACCCCTTCCTCGAATTCTTCCGCCGCTTCCAGGGGCCGCAAGGCGGGCAGCGCGGCGGCCGCGACGTGCCCACGCACGGCCTCGGCTCCGGCTTCATCGTCAGCCCCGACGGCATCATCATGACGAATGCCCACGTGGTGCGCGATGCGCGCGAAGTGACCGTCAAGCTGAACGACCGCCGCGAATTCCGCGCCAAGGTGCTGGGCACGGATCCGAAGACGGACATCGCCGTGCTGAAGATCGACGCCAACAACCTGCCCATCGTGCCGCTCGGCCACTCGAGCGACCTGAAAGTGGGCGAATGGGTGCTGGCCATCGGTTCTCCTTATGGCTTCGACAGTACGGTGACGGCCGGCGTCGTCAGCGCCAAGGGCCGTTCCTTGCCGGACGACAGCAATGTGCCGTTCATCCAGACGGACGTGGCGGTGAACCCCGGCAACTCGGGCGGTCCCCTGTTCAACACGCGCGGCGAAGTGGTCGGCATCAATTCGCAGATCTACAGCCAGACGGGCGGCTTCCAGGGCTTGTCGTTCGCCATCCCCATCGACCTGGCCGGCCGCATCAAGGACCAGATCGTTGCCACGGGCAAGGCCAGCCACGCCAAGCTGGGCGTGACGGTGCAGGAAGTCAACCAGGGCTTTGCCGACTCGTTCAAGCTGGCCACGCCGGAAGGCGCGCTGGTGGCCAACGTGGAGCGGGGCAGCCCGGCCGACAAGGCTGGCCTGAAGTCGGGCGACGTGGTGCGCAAGGTGAATGGCCAGCGCATCATCGGCTCGGCCGACTTGCCGGCGCTGGTGGGTACGTCCTTGCCAGGCGACAAGATCAGCATGGATGTCTGGCGTGACGGCAAGATCGTCAGCCTGACGGCAACCCTGGGCAATGCGGCCGACAAGGTGGCCGAAGTGGCGAAGAGCGACAGCGCCGCCGGCAAGGTAAAGCTGGGCCTGGCCCTGCGTCCGTTACAATCGGATGAAAAACGCGAGGCGGGCATCAGCGCCGGCCTGCTGGTGGAAGACGCGGGCGGCGCCGCCGCGAATGCCGGAGTGCAGCCGGGCGACGTGCTATTGTCGGTGAATGGCCGTCCCGTCAACACGGTCGAGCAGGTGCGCGACGTGGTGGAAAAATCCGCCAAGTCGGTGGCCTTGCTGATACAGCGCGGCCCCGATAAGATCTTCATTCCCGTGCGCCTCGGTTGATCTGGCGCAGGATGCAAGGTCGATAAAACAGTCAAGATGAAGGAGTAGGGCATGCGCTTATTGCTGGTAGAAGACGATACGATGATCGGCGAGGTGGTGCTCGATTTGCTGCGCGCCGAGCATTACGCGGTGGATTGGGTCAAGGATGGCGACATGGCCGATACGGCCCTGCAAACGCAAACCTACGACCTGGTGCTGCTGGACCTGGGCTTGCCCCGCAAGGATGGCCTCGACGTGCTGCGCTCGATGCGCTTGCGCAAGCTCGACACGCCCGTGCTGGTGGCCACGGCGCGCGACGCCATCGAGCAGCGCATCGCGGGCCTCGACGCGGGCGCCGACGATTACGTCTTGAAGCCGTATGACCTCGACGAATTGCTGGCGCGCATACGCGCCCTGCTGCGGCGCGCCTCGGGGCGGCCGGAACCGATCTTCGAACACCAGGGCGTCTCCATCAATCCGCTGACGCGCGAAGTGATCGCCGAGGGCCACCCGGTCAACCTGTCGGCGCGCGAATGGGCCGTGCTGGAAGCCTTGATCGCCCGTCCCGGCATCGTGCTGTCGCGTGCGCAACTGGAAGAAAAGCTGTACAGCTGGAAAGATGAAGTCAACAGCAATGCCGTGGAAGTGTATATCCATGGCTTGCGCAAGAAACTGGGCAGCGACCTGATCCAGAACGTGCGCGGCCTCGGCTACATGGTGCCCAAGGCATGAGGATGAAGGTCACGGTGACGCATTCGCTGCGCGGCCGCCTGCTGTGGTTTTTGCTGGCGGCCATCATCATGGCGGCCCTGGCGCAAGCCTCGATCGCCTACCGCAGCGCCCTGTACGACGCCGACCAGATCTTCGACTACCACATGCAGCAGATGGCCCTGTCGCTGCGCTCCGGCGCGCCGCTGGCCAACCATGCGCAAGCGTTGCCGGCCGACCCCGTCAACAACGACATGGTGGTGCAGGTGTGGACGCCGGACGGCGTGCAGGTGTTCCGCTCGATCACGCGCGCGGAATTGCCGCAGCGCGCCGTGCTGGGCTTTTCCAACGTGAAAGCCAACGGCACGACGTACCGCATCTTTTCCGTGCAAACCAGTTCCCAGACCGTGCAGATCGCCCAGGACATGGCCGTGCGCAAGCGCATGGCCGGCAGCCTGGCCCTGCGCACGGTGGGGCCCATCGCGCTGATGGCGCCTATTTTGATGCTGGTCGTCTGGTGGGTCGTCAGCGGTTCGCTGGCGCCCGTCTCGCGCGTGCGCAAGCAGGTGGCGGCGCGCCAGGCGGACGATCTGTCTCCCGTCTCGGAAGCGGGCTTGCCCGACGAAGTGCGCCCCCTCGTGCATGAACTGAACCTGCTGTTCGGGCGCGTCAAGACGGCGTTCGACGCGCAGCAGCATTTCGTTGCCGACGCCGCGCATGAATTGCGCACGCCGCTGGCGGCCCTGAAACTGCAGGTATTGAGCCTGGAACGGGCCGAATCGGAAGAAAAACGCAGCCTGGCGATTTCCCGCGTGAGCGCCGGCATCGAGCGGGCCACGCGCCTGGTCGAGCAGCTGCTGGTGCTGGCGCGCCAGGAAGCGAGCGCCGCCAGCGGCGACCAGCTGCAGGCGGTGGACTTGAACGATGTCGTCAAGCGCGCGCTGGGTGACATGGCCGGCATCGCGCAGGCGCGCAAGATCGACCTGGGCCTGCATCACATGGATCCGGCCAAGGTGGCGGGGCAGGCCGATGCGCTCAACATCATGCTGCGCAACCTGGTCGACAACGCCATCAAGTACACGCCGCAGGGCGGCACGGTCGACATCGACCTGCGCGCCAGCCCCGTCGGCGTGACGTTATCCGTGGAAGACAGCGGCCCCGGCATCCCGCCCGAAGAGCGCGAGCGCGTCTTCAGCCGCTTCTACCGCGTGCCCGGCACGGACGCCAACGGCAGCGGCCTGGGGCTGGCCATCATCAAGGCCATCGCCGAACGCCATGGCGCGCGCCTGGTGCTGGATAAATCCGAGCGCCTGGGCGGCCTGTGCGTGCGCGTGGAATTCCCGCAAGCCGTGAAATGAGCATTTTGACCATGATCTTTGGCATGTTGCATTGACGCGCGCGCCGTGGCCCTATATTGTCTGCGAAACAAGCAGAACCAGACCACGGAGCGCAGCATGCAGAAGATCGGATTTTCAGGAACCCTCGACCCCATCACCAACGGCCATATGTGGGTGATCGGCGAAGCGCGTTCGCTCGCCGACGAGGTGATCGTGTTCCTGTCGCAAAACCCCGCCAAGAAGCCGCAATTTCCCGCCGAAGACCGCAAGCGCATCATCGAGCAGAGCGCGCGCGAGTGCGGCTGGGACAATGTGCAGGTGGTCATCGTCAAGGGCGACTACACGGCGCGCGCGGCGAAAAAGCATGGCTGCGACTACCTGATCCGCGGCATCCGCACGACGGCCGATTTCGACTATGAAAACCTGATCCAGCAAACGAATGTGGACGTGCTGCAGGGCGCCAAGACGATCTTCGTCATGCCGCCGCGCGACCTCGGCTCCGTCAGCTCCAGCTTCGTCAAGGCGCTGGAAGGCCCCGTGGGCTGGAACTGGACCATGAAGAAATTCGTCCCCGGCCCGGCCTACCAGGCGTGGATACTCGATTGCCTGCGCAAGGAGTGGGAAGCGCTGTGGAACAATGCGACAGCCTCGCAAGCGGATATCGCGCTGGCGGATCACTGGTTTGTCCACCTGACGGGGCCGCAGGCGTATGGCGGCGCGGACCGCCACTATCACAACCTCGACCACCTGGTGCACGGCCTGTCCGAAATCCGCGTGTGGGCCGACAATACCTATGCGCCCAAGCGCGACAGCGCGCTGGTCAAGAAAGCGTTCTGGTTCCACGACGCCGTCTACAGCCACGACGACGACGCCCTGTATTCGAGCGAAGAGGCGAGCGCCCAGCTGTGGCTGGCCAGCGGCCTCGATGCGGGCGACAACCTTGATGTGGCGCAATTGATACGCGTCACCGACCATTTCCAGGGACCGGGCATCAGCCACCCGCTGAAAGACGCCATGCTCAGCGCCGACCTGGCCATCCTGGGCCAGGATGACGAGGTGTACCAAGCCTACACGCAAGCCATCGGCCGCGAATACGCGCACGTGGACCCCGTGCGCTTCAACGAGCAGCGGGGCCTGGCGCTGCAGCATCTGTGCGCCAAGGCGCAGGCGGGCCAGCTGTTCGGCGATGCATATTTTGCCAACCAATACAACGAACGGGCCATTGAAAACATGCAGAAGGAAATCGCGGCGCTGGCCGGCTGATTGCGCGCATGATGCCGCGCCGCTGGCTTGCCGGTGGCCTTGAGCTCGGTATCACAGACAACTGGTTTGCCAGGGAGCGCCACCGTCGCCGCAGATGCCGGCAGGTCCGCACGCGCGGGGAATGGCGATGCCGGATTGGCAGACGGGCGCGCCGGTCTGTGCTGCTGGACTCACCGACCCCCAACATTGGCAGCTTGTCAGCATCCATCCTGACGGCAGTTTCTGCGGTATGGGCGGGTAAAATGCAGAGACACCCAACGCGCGGTTGCCGGCATGCGACGACAGCAGCAGTCTGGCCTCGTTTTCCCGGGCATAGGCGGGTGCTTCGACAGGACCGCCATCGGACGAGTTATCCACCCATTGCTTGGCAAAGCCCGTTACGCCCCAATTCTTGTATTGTTGGACATGCAGCATTTCATGCGCCCATAGTGCCGGATCGCGCGCATCGTCATCGCTGCGAAAAATGACGGCATTCAAGACCGTAATCGCGCGCGTGTTGCTGTTAAATTGCATTTGCGCCGCCTGCAGCGTGTTTTGCAAAGCGCTCCACTCGCTGGTCCAGCGGACGGAATCGAGCAGGTCGGGGGTATGCCAGCGCAGCAGGAAAGCCTTGATTTCTGGGGCCATGCTGTTGGCATTGCCGCTGGTGACGACGGCGTTGCGTGCCGATACCATCGCCGCTGCCACCGGCGTGTAGGGAATCTGGCCTGGATTCTGTATCAACTGTATTGCCGTGTCGGGATTTTTTACGACAAATTCGATGATGTCGCCTGTCGTCGGGATACCGGTGGGATTGAGCGGGGCAAGCGGATTCAGAATGGTGCCGATGGGATCTGTCTTGCCACGCTCAGTCACCTTGCCGGGATCGATGGCGGGAGGGAGAATGCAGCCACTTTTAGGAAGGCAGACACATCCGACAAGTGGCGCGCATGCTTCGTATTGACAGTCGGGGCAGCCGGCCGTGGCCGCCGTACCATGGAATAATATGCCTGCCAGCACCAGCAAGCCGGCGGTTGCGCGCGATAGCGTAGCCATGAGATCCCCCCCGATGCAGGTTGCCCTCCGTTTTTGGCATGTCGTGGTGGTGGCAACAGCGATGACGATACGCCGGATTCCGGTGCGCGGCAGGCTATTTCGTCTGAAACAAGGAGGACTTTGCGCTAGCTCAATTCAGACTATTCACTCAGGAACTTTCAGCTTGAAGCGCATGGACAGCGTGCTCATGCGGCAAACATAGGCGATACGTATTTGCGCGGCATGTTGCAGCGCATCCAGCGCGTACCAGGCGGTCATCCGGCAACTACCGCGCCCGGGCACAGGTATCGCGCCGGGGCGAACCTGTGTCCGGACCCGCAACGCCTGGCCAAACCGACGCGCAGTAGGTTTTGACAGGCGTTCCAGGCGTTACTCCTGCGCATGGACGCTGGCCCGTCGCCTTAGCTGGCTGTGGCTGCCTTGGCGCGCGCCGCGTGCAATTTCTTGAAGCTGTCGATCAGGCGCTGGTGCCGGTCGAGGCCTTCCAGTTGCATGCTGGTCGGGGTCAGGCCGAAGAAACGCACGCTGCCGTCCACCGAGCCCAGCACCGCATCCATGCGGGCGTCGCCAAACATGCGGCGGAAATTGACGACGTAATCGTCCAGCTCCAGCTCGTCATCGAGTTCCACTTCCAGCACCACGTTCAATGCTTGATAGAACAGTTTGCGCTCGAGCGTGTTGTCGTTGTACTGCAGGAAGGTTTCCACCAGCTCTTTCGCTTCCTCGAATTGCTGCAGGACGAGCTGTATCAGCAGCTTCAATTCCAGCGTCGTCAGCTGGCCCCACACCGTGTTTTCGTCAAACTCGATGCCGATCAGGGTGGCGATGTCGCCGTACTCGTCGAGCTCGCTGTTTTCCAGGCGGTCGAGCAAGTCTTCCAGGCTGGCATCGTCCAGGCGGTGCAGGTTCAGGATGTCGGCGCGGAACAGCAGCGCCTTGTTGGTATTGTCCCAGATCAAATCCTCGACCGGGTACACCTCGGAATAACCGGGCACGAGGATGCGGCAGGCGGTGGCGCCCAGCTGGTCATATACGGCCGTGTAGACTTCCTTGCCCATGCCGGCGAGGATGCCGAACAGGGTCGCCGCTTCCTCGGCATTCGAGTTTTCGCCGTGGCCGGAAAAATCCCACTCGACAAAATCGTAATCGGCCTTGGCGCTGAAGAAGCGCCACGAGACGATGCCGCTGGAATCGATGAAGTGTTCGACGAAATTGTTCGGCTCGGTGACGGCTTCGCTGGCAAACGTCGGCTGCGGCAAGTCGTTGAGGCCTTCGAAGCTGCGGCCCTGCAGCAATTCCGTCAGGCTGCGCTCGAGCGCCACTTCCAGGCTCGGGTGCGCGCCGAACGAGGCAAACACGCCGCCCGTGCGCGGGTTCATCAGGGTGACGCACATCACCGGATACACGCCGCCCAGCGACGCATCTTTCACCAGCACGGGGAAACCCTGTTCTTCCAGGCCGGCGATGCCGGCCAGGATGCCCGGATATTTCGCCAGCACGTCCTGCGGCACGTCGGGCAGGGCGATCTCGCCTTCGATGATTTCGCGCTTGACGGCCCGTTCGAAAATTTCCGACAAGCATTGCACCTGTGCTTCGACGAGGGTGTTGCCGGCGCTCATGCCATTGCTGACGTACAAGTTTTCAATCAGGTTCGATGGGAAATACACGGTCTCGCCATCGGACTGGCGCACATACGGCAGCGAGCAGATGCCGCGCTCCGCGTTGCCGGAGTTGGTGTCGATCAGGTGCGAGCCGCGCAGCTCGCCATCGGCATCGTAGATGTCGCGGCAGTAGGCGTCGAGAATCTCTTTCGGCAGCGCATCCTTGCGGCCCGGCTTGAACCAGCGCTCGTTCGGGTAATGGACAAAATCCGCGTTGGCGATGTCGTTACCCCAGAACGAACCGGCGTAGAAATGGTTGTTGCTGAGGCGCTCGATATACTCGCCCAGGGCCGACGCCAGCGCGCTTTCCTTGGTCGCGCCCTTGCCATTGGTGAAACACATGGGCGAATGCGCATCGCGGATGTGCAGCGACCACACGTTGGGAATGATGTTGCGCCACGAAGCGATTTCAATCTTGATGCCCAGGCCCGCCAGCAGGCTGGACATATTGGCGATGGTCTGTTCCAGCGGCAAGTCCTTGCCGACGATATAGGTGCTTGCGCCAGGGGCGGGATTCAGGGCCAGCAAGGCCTGGGCATCGGCGTCCAGGTTCTCCACTTCTTCAATGACGAACTCCGGCCCCGCCTGCACCACTTTTTTCACCGTGCAACGGTCGATCGAACGCAGGATGCCCTGGCGGTCCTTGTCCGAGATATCGGCCGGCAACTCGACCTGGATCTTGAAAATCTGCTGGTAGCGGTTTTCAGGATCGACGATATTGTTTTGCGACAGGCGGATATTTTCAGTGGAAATATTGCGCGTATCGCAATACAACTTCACGAAGTAGGCCGCGCACAGTGCCGATGATGCCAAAAAGTAATCGAACGGGCCGGGCGCCGAGCCATCGCCTTTATAGCGGATGGGCTGGTCGGCGATGACCGTAAAATCGTCGAACTTGGCTTCGAGACGCAGCTTGTCGAGAAAGTTGACTTTAATTTCCATGAGGTAATCCAATACTGTGCTTATGAGTTAGCCGCTATTATCCGTGCTTTCCGCCGCAGGGCAAAGATTGTTCGCGGCGGCCGTGCTGGCGGGGAGCCGCAAGACCAGGCCGGCAGGGCAGGCAAGGGGCAAGCTCCCCCATGAAGCGGACGGATAAATGTGCGAGGCGATCTGACTGGACATGCGAATAACATTAATGAGACACGGCGAGCCCCGACTCGCCAAAGGGCGCTGGATAGCGCCGCTGCAAATGGGACAGTGGATTAATCTCTACAATCAATCGATCATCAAAGAAGGTGGCATCCCTGCGCAGTGCGCTGCGGCAGCGCTTTCCGCGTCGACCATCGTGGCCAGCACGGCACCGAGGGCATGCTCATCGGCCAGGGCATTGGGCGACTTGCCATTCATGCAAGATGCGATGTTCTCTGAAGCAGGGTTGCCCTTTGCGCTCTGGAAGGCCCCTTGGCTGCCGGCTGAAGCCTGGGCAGCGATTTTTCGCCTGCTCTGGTTGTTCGGTTATGCGCGCGGATCGGACTCGTTGCAGATAACCCGGCAGCGCGCCAGGGCCGCCGCCGAGCGGCTGGTTGCGCTTGCCGCCAGGGGGCCCGTGCTGCTGGTCGGGCATGGCATCATGAATCGATTGATCGGCAAGGAGTTGCAGGCCTTGGGTTGGCTTGCCCGCAACAGGCAAGGCAGCCGGTACTGGAGCATGGGAGTGTATGAGCTGTGAAAGTGAACTGTGAAAACCTGTGACGAATGCGGCAGCCGATACCGTGACGACGCCGAAGGCATGGCCAGCCTGTGTCCCGAATGCGCCTCTGTCATCTATGGCTTGCCACGGTGCGAGCACGTGTTCGAGGCAGGCCGATGCCGGAAATGCCTGTGGGATGGCCGGAAAAGTGACTTTGTGCGAAAACTGGGGCAGCAGGGGCGTTGAAGCGATATCCGTGTGTGCGGGGGCAGCGTCCATCGGCGGTCACTGGTGTTTTCGTGACAATGCATGAGTTTTTCGGATGGATAATTGGCTATCCTCCATGGGGGCTGCCTGCAGCCACTGCTGGACGGTTGATCGCATCTGGATATCCTGCCAGCGACCGCTCCGTCACTTTCGCTTTGCCTAACCTGATGCAAGGATGAGCTGATGCAATTATCCAATTATCTTTTCTTTACTACCACTTGCGAACAAGCCTTGGCGTTCTACACGCAATGCGGGCTGGGCAAGATAAGCGATGTCTTGCGCTTTGGCGTGGATGGCATGCCGCTCCATCATGAAGCCATGCGCGGGAAAATCATGCATGCCCGATTCGAAGGACCAGGCGTGTTGTTCTTTGCTTCTGACAATGACGATGCAGAGCCCATGCGAGGGTCTGCACATATTTTGCAAATGCATGACAGGCAGTTAACGAAAGAGCTTTTTGACAAGCTGGCGTATCAAGGCGTTGTGACGACACCGCTCGCCATCCAGGTATGGGGCGATTATTACGGTAAATTGACGGACCAGTTCGGGGTGCAGTGGATGCTGAACTGTTCGGCCTAACTAAAAAACAGCGGCTGCCCATGCTGGCGCAGCCGCTGTTTTCATGCGGACACGGTGATCAGAACTTCACCCACAGCCGCCCGAAGTAGGAGGCGCCGTTCAGGCCGAACTGCACGCTGTCGTATTTGAAGCCATTGTCCGTCTCGTCCGCGTTTTGCGTGGTGGGCTTGACGTTGAAGATGTTGTTGCCGCCAAAGGTCAGCTTGGTGTTCTTGCTGATGCTGTAGGTGAAGCTCAGGTCGGCGGACGTCTTGGCCGCGTAACGGGCATTCGGCACGCCTTCGGCCGTGCCGCTGAAGGTGCCCAGGGTTTGCGGGCCAAAATAAATGATGCGCAAGTCCGATTCCAGCTTGCCCGTGATGTAGTCGAAGCCCAGGGTGGCTTTCGCGCGCGGGCCGCCCTGTTCGATGAACAGGCGTTCGCGCTCGGACAGCAGCACGTCTTCATAGCCCTTCAGCGATTCCGGCGTCTTGACCTTCGTCACTTCCGTTTTGCTCAAATTCAAGGCCAGGAAGGTGTTCAGGCGGTTGCCAGCCAATTCTCCCTTGTGCGACGCCGTCAGGTCCAGGCCGCGCGTGCGCGTGTCGATGGAATTGACGAAGAATTGCGCCTCGCCCACGCCCAGGAGGGCCAGGCGCGCGGCCAGGTCCGGGTAGTTGTCGGCATTGAAGCGGCCCGACAGCACGATGCGGTCCTTGATCTTGATGTTGTACAAGTCTGCCGTCACGGAAATGGCTTGCGTCGGCGTCCAGGTGGTGCCGAAGGTAAAGCTGGTCGACTTTTCCTCTTTCAACTTCGGAATGCCGGCCGCGTTGGCGACGGCGCCGCCGTTGGGCGCCAGCACCACGTCCGTGGGCACGCCGCCGATGAAGTCCGTGAAGGTGGACGAGAAATACACTTGCTGCAACGATGGCGCGCGGAAACCCGTGCTGGCCGAACCGCGCAGCAGCACGTTGGGCGCCACTTTATAGCTGGCGGCCAGCTTGCCCGTCACGGTGGAGCCGAAATCGCTGAATTTCTCATAACGCAGGGCCGCCTGGGTTTTCAGGCGCTCCGTCCAGTCCAGTTCCACGTCGCCATACGCGGCGATGCTGTGGCGCTTGGCCTTGGTGGCGTCGCCGGGCTGGAAGCCGGGGAAGCCCTGGCTGCCCGCATTGCCGCCCACGCCCACGCCGTCGGCGTCGTTGTAGGAGCCCGGTTCGCCGGCCATGATCTTGTATTCCTCGCTGCGGTATTCGGCGCCGAAGGCCACGTTCATGCCGCGCATCACCGTGTCGTAGTAGCGGCTGAAGTCGGCGTTGCTGGTCAGTTGCTGGAACGAGAAGCCGCCCGCATCAAAACGGCTGGGGCTGACGCCCTTGCCGCCGTTCATCAGGTCGAGGTTGGCGATCGAGGCATTCAGCGTGTTGCTGATGTCGTAGCGCATCTTGTTGTAGCCATAGGTTTGCGAAAAGTCAGCATGCCATTCGCCGATCTGGCTGCGGTGGCCGATGGTGGCGTACTGGTCGTCGATCTTGCCATTGATGAAAGGCACGAAACCGTCCGGATACATGGCGGCCGAATTGCGCGATGGAATGTCGTCGCTGCCGATGCCGCCCCGGCCGAATGCGGCGCTGGACGCGTCGCGCGTCTGCGCGCCGGCCGTGAAATACAGCTTGCCCGTGGGGCTGGTGGCGTAGTCGCCATTCACGTACAGGGTCTTGTTCTTGGACTTGGTGTCGCCGATGATGCGCATGCTGTCCGCATCGGCCCGGTTCGAGCGGCCCCGGTCCAGGTATTCGCCCGTGATGGCCAGGGTGCCCTTGTCGCCCAGCGCGATGCCGCAATAGGCGGAGGTCATGTAATTCTTGCCGTCGCCTGCGGAATACTGGCTGTAGCCGGCCACGGCTTCGCAGCCCAGGCTTTTCTTCAGTTCGATGTCGATCACGCCGGCAATGGCGTCCGAGCCGTATTGGGCGGCGGCGCCGTCGCGCAGCACTTGCACGTTCTTGATCGCCAACAAGGGAATCGCATTCATGTCCGTGCCCGTGTTGCCGCGGTTGCGCGCACCGAACAGGTTGACGAGCGCCGTCGTGTGGCGCCGCTTGCCGTTCACCAGCACGAGGGTCTGGTCGGAACCGAGGCCGCGCAGGGCGGCTGAATCGATCAGGTCGGCCCCGTCGGCGCCCGTCTGGCGCGTGGAATTGAACGAGGGCGAGATGTATTGCAGCGATTGCGCCAGATCAAACTGGCCGCCTTGCTCGGCCACCTTGGAAATGGGAATGATATCGACCGGCACCATGGTATCCGTGGCGGAACTGGCGACCCGGCGCGAGCCGACCACGCTGACCGTTTGCACGGGGCCTTCCGTGGCGGCCGCTTCCGTGTTCTGGGCCATGGCGGCAGGACTGAAAACGGCCAGGGCGGCGCTGCCGTACAGGCTGATGAGGATGGCTTGACGCAAGGTGGTGAGGGTCGGCACGCAGTATCTCCAAGTGGCTGATGAGCAAGATTCGTGACTTGATTCTAGTGCCATCTTTTCAGCATCCACCAGCGATACTTTGTTTTGTTATTACAAATTTGCTGTAACTGTTGTTTCCTGGTTGATTATCTTTTGGCCACCGCCTGGCTTGCCTTGTGCTGGTGCGGCATGCCCCATTCAGGTGCTGCGTTGCACCATGCCGCCCACCCAGATCGCTTGCGTGCCGTACTGCACTTCGATCAGACAGGGTTGCTGCGTCACATGGCCCTGGTGCAGGCGCAACGACTGCTGCAAGTGCGCTGCCAGCGCGCCTGCCGCCACGCCCGTGGCGCTGTCTTCCAGCGCCGGGTCGAGGTGGTTGAAGTTGCGTCCCTCATATTCGTGCTCGCCGACGCGGCAATACGCATAGCAGCCGCTGACCTTGTGCAAGGCGCTCCAGTCGGCGATCAATTCCAGGTTCGGCCGCAGCGCGCGCAGGGTGGTGCGGTCGGCCACTTCCAGCAGCAGCTTCGGGCTGCCGACGGACGCGACGACGGGCGGCGACAGCAAGTGCATGTGCTGGCCCATCAGCTCGGAGGGCACATACTTTTCCACCAGGACGGCAGGCGCCGGCTGCGGCGCCAGGCCGATGAACAATCCCTCCGCGCGGCGCACCAGCTGCAAGGCTTGCCCGTACATGGCGGTCGTCACCGTCAGCGCCGCCGGCGCGCCGGGCGCCGCCAGCAGCACATGCGCGGCCGCCAGGGTGGCGTGCAGGCACAGGGGACTGCGCGTGTGCGGATAAAAATAGTCGAGCACGAGGCATCCCTCCGCGCCGTCCGCTTGCCGGTCGAGAAAGACGCAGGCGCTGACCTGGCGTTCGCGGGCAAAGGCCTGGCGCTGCGTTTCGCTGGCGTAGTCGTTTTCCACGACCAGCGCCGCATTGCCGCCACCGGGGGCGGCGCCGAAACATTTTAATGAGTGGACGATCATGGCGGGCACTGTGCAAGGTAAAACCTCAGCATAACTGAGATGGCCGTTTTCAGATGAGTATAATATACTGTGTTTATATACAGTATTGAGGTAGATCATGGGGAGCGCAGTCTTACCCGAGTATGCTGAGTTGTACTGCCTGAGTAATTTCAGCTTCCTGCATGGGGCCTCGCATGCGGAAGAGCTGGTGGCGCGCTCTGTCCAGCTTGCTTACCGGGCGCTGGCGATTACCGACGAGTGCTCGCTGGCGGGTGTCGTGCGCGCCCATGCGACGGCCAAGCGGGCCGGTTTCCCCCTGATTATCGGCGCGCATTTTCACTTGACGCAGGCCGACGGCAGCCCGGGGCCGTCCCTGCTGGCGCTGGTGCAGGACCGCGACGGTTACGGCAACCTGTCGGAACTGATCACCATGGCGCGCACGCGGGCGGCCAAGGGCCGCTATCTGTTGACGCCCGACGATTTCGCCGCACCGTCGGCGCAGTTTGCCCATTTGCAAGGGTTGCCCGGCTGCCTGATGATCTTGCTGCCTGGCTATCCGGCCCAGCCCGCGACGCTGCGCGCGCAGGGTGCGTGGATGCTATCCACCTTTGGCGGCGAGCGCAGCTGGATAGGCTTGAACCTGCTGCAGCGGGCGCAGGATGACGCCCACCGCGGCGCCGTGCAGGACGCCGCGCAGGCGCTGGGCTTGTCCGTGGTGGCCGTCGGCCATGTGTGCATGCACGTGCGTTCGCGCAAGCCGCTGCTCGACACCCTGTGCGCGATCCGCGTGGGCAAGCCCGTGGGCGAGTGCGGCTATGCGCTGGCGCAAAACGCGGAGCAGCATCTGCGCGCGCGCTTGCGCCTGGCCAATGTGTATCCGCCGCAGGCGCTGGCAGAAACCCTGCGCATCGCGGACCTGTGCACATTCTCGCTCGACAGCTTGCGCTATGACTATCCCGACGAGTTGGTGCCGCACGGCCACACGCCGGCGACGTATCTGCGCGCAGAAACGTATGCGGGTGCGCGCATCCGTTTTCCGCTGGGCATACCGGCCAACGTGCAGCAGCAGCTCGAACAGGAGCTGGAACTGATCGCGGAGCTGTCGTATGAAGCCTACTTTTTGACCGTGTACGACATCGTGCGCTTTGCCCGCTCGCAAGACATCCTGTGCCAGGGCAGGGGCTCGGCCGCCAATTCGGCCGTCTGCTATTGCCTGCACATCACGGAAGTGGACCCGGCGCGCGGCAATTCGCTGGTCGGGCGTTTCATGTCGCGCGAGCGCAACGAGCCGCCCGACATCGACGTCGATTTCGAGCACCAGCGGCGCGAAGAAGTGATTCAATATATCTACGGAAAATATGGGCGCGAGCGGGCCGCGCTGGCGGCCGTGGTGATCAGCTATCGGCCCAAAAGCGCCTTGCGCGACAGCGGCCGGGCGCTGGGGATCGACCTGGCCATCGTGGAAAAAGTGGCCAAGGCGCACCGCTGGTTCGACGGCAAGCGCGATTTGCTGGAGCGCCTGGCCGAATGCGGGCTGGACCCGGAAGCGGCATTGTCGCAGCAGTGGGCCGGCCTGGCGCAGCAATTGCTGGGCTTTCCCCGCCATCTGTCGCAGCATCCGGGCGGCTTTGTGATTGCGCAAGGAAAGCTGTCGCGCCTGGTGCCGATTGAAAACGCGGCCATGGCCGAGCGCAGCGTCATCGAGTGGGACAAGAACGACCTGGAAGAACTGGGCTTGATGAAGGTCGACGTGCTGGCACTGGGCATGCTGTCGGCCCTGCGCCGCGCCCTGGAACTGGTGAGTGCGCGGCGCGGCGAGCCACTCCGCCTGCAGGATATTCCGGCGGAAGACTCCGCCACCTACGACATGATGTGCCAGGCCGACACCATCGGCGTGTTCCAGATCGAGTCGCGTGCGCAGATGAGCATGCTGCCCCGTTTGCGTCCCCGTGAATTCTATGACCTCGTCATCGAGGTGGCGCTCGTGCGCCCCGGCCCCATCCAGGGCGGCATGGTGCATCCGTATCTGCAGCGGCGCCAGAAAAAGGAGCCAATCGATTATCCGAAGGGCCTGGAAAAGGCGCTGGGGCGCACCCTCGGCGTTCCCATTTTCCAGGAGCAAGTAATGCAGGTGGCCATCATCGCGGCCGGTTTCACGCCTGGCGAAGCGGACCAGTTGCGGCGCGCCATGGCGGCCTGGAAACGCAAGGGCGGCATGAACAATTACCATGACCGCATCGTCGATGCCATGGTGGAGAATGGTTACGGCAAGGAGTTTGCCGAGGCCATCTTCAGCCAGATCGAAGGCTTTGGCGAATACGGTTTTCCCGAGTCGCACGCGGCCAGTTTCGCGCTGCTGACGTACGCCAGTTCCTGGTTGAAATGCCACGAACCGGCCGCCTTTCTGTGCGCCTTGCTCAACAGCCAGCCCATGGGTTTTTACAGCCCCTCGCAACTGGTGCAGGATGCGCGCCGGCATGGCGTGCCAGTGCTGCCCGTCGACGTGACCGTCAGCGGCTGGGAAGCGGCATTGGAAGCAGGGCAAGACCCCGCGCCCGCCGTGCGCCTGGGCTTGAACAGCCTGTTCGGCATGCGCGCCGAGGCGGCCCGGCGCATCGAGGATGCGCGCGCCATCGCCGCCTTCGTCGACGTGGCCGACCTGGCGCGGCGTGGCGGCCTGGATCGTCATGACTTGCAGGTCTTGGCGGCAGGCAACGCGCTGCACGCGCTGGCAGGGCACCGGCGCGCGGCGCTGTGGCAGGCGGCCGGCGCCGTGCCCGACAGGGATTTGCTGCGCGTCACCACGCCAGAGGAAGACTTGCCCGTGCTGGCCGCGCCCACGGAAGGCGAGAGCATCGTCAGCGACTACCGCGCGCAAGGCCTGACCCTGGGCCGCCACCCGCTGGCGCTGCTGCGCAGGCAATTGCTGGAGCAGCGTTTCCTGCCGGCATCCGCGCTGGCCAGCTACACGGATGGCCAACTGGCGCGCGCCTGCGGCATCGTTACCGTGCGCCAGCGTCCGGGCACGGCCAAGGGCGTCATCTTCATGACCCTGGAAGACGAGACGGGCACGGTCAACGTCATCGTCTGGCCCGACCTGGTGGAAAGCCAGCGCCGCGAAGTGCTGAGCGCGCCGCTGCTGGGCGTGTACGGCGTGTGGCAGCGCGAGGGGCTGGTGCGCAACCTGGTGGCCAAGCGCCTGGTCGATATGTCGCATCTGCTGGGGCGTTTGAGGACCAGCAGCCGCGATTTCTGTTGATGCTTGTCAATGTCGGCCAGGCGGTGGCATGATTATCATATGACTACTTTGCCCGAACCGACACTGCGCCCCGCCCTGGTCGCCGATGCGCCCGCCATCGTCACCCTGATCGACGACCTGATGCCCTTTTTGACCCTGCATCCCGATGGCGCGGGGGCGGAAAAGTTCATCGAACATTGCCGCCAGCCGGCCATCGAAAGTTACCTGTCGCTATCCAACTATCATTACCAGCTGGCGCACATCGACGGCGAACTGGCCGGCGTGGTGGCCATGCGCGACAACACGCACCTGTTCCACATGTTCGTGCCGCGCGCGCTGCACCGGCGCGGCATGGCGCGCCGCCTGTGGCAGGCGGCCCGCGATGCCTCGCTGGCCAGGGGGAAAGTCACGGTGTTTACCGTCAATTCCTCGGCCTATGCCTTGCCCCTGTACGAAAGCCTGGGCTTTGTCGCCACGGGGCCGAAGGTGGAGACGGGCGGCATCGCCTTCGTGCCGATGCGCATGGAGTGGACGGCCTGATTACCAGCGCACGATCTTGCCCGGATTCATGATGTTCTTCGGATCCAGCGCGTGTTTCAGGGCGCGCATGGTGTCGATGGCGCCTTCGCCATGCTCTTCCACGAGAAAGGCCATCTTGTGCATGCCCACGCCGTGTTCTCCCGTGCACGTGCCATCCATGCCGATGGCGCGCGTGACCATGTCGCTGTTGACCTTTTCCGCGCGCGCGATGTCGATTGGATCGTCCGGGTCGACCAGCATCTGCACGTGGAAGTTGCCGTCGCCCACGTGGCCGATGATGGCGTAGACGAGGCCTTGCGCTTCGCAATCGGCCTGGGTGGCGAGGATGCATTCGGCCAGGCGCGAAATAGGTACGCAGCAATCGGTGGAAATGGCGCGGCTGCCGGGGCGCATCTGCAGCAGGGCAAAGTATGCGTTGTGGCGGGCGGCCCACAGGCGCGAGCGGTCTTCGGGGCGGCTGGCCCACTCGAAATCGCTGGCGCCGTGTTCGGCCGTGATGGCTTGCACCAGCTGCGCCTGCTCGGCCACGCTGGCCGGCGTGCCGTGGAATTCAAACAGCAGCAAGGGTTTTTCCGGCAAGGCCATCTTGTCGTAGGCGTTGATAGCCTTGACGCCATTTTCATCGAGAAACTCGACCCGCGCCACGGGAATACCCATCTGGATGGTCTGGATCACGGCGCTGACGGCCTCTCCCGTGCCGGGGAACGAGCACACGGCCGCCGAGATCGCTTCCGGCAGCGGATACAGTTTCACCGTCACTTCCGTGATGATGCCCAGCGTCCCTTCGCTGCCGACGAACAGGCGCGTCAGGTCGTAGCCGGCCGACGATTTCTTTGCCCTGGTTCCCGTCTTGATGATGCGGCCGTCGGCCGTCACCACCGTCAGGGCCAGCACGTTTTCGCGCATGGTGCCGTAGCGCACGGCGTTCGTGCCCGAGGCGCGCGTGGCCGCCATGCCGCCCAGCGAGGCATTGGCGCCCGGGTCGATGGGGAAGAACAGGCCCGTGTCGCGCAGCTCTTCGTTCAGTTGCTTGCGCGTGACGCCCGCTTGCACGGTGGCCGTCAAGTCTTCACTATGCACGGCTACCATCTGGTTCATTTGCGACAGATCAATCGTCACGCCGCCATGCAGGGCCAGCACGTGGCCTTCCAGCGAAGTGCCGCTGCCGTAGGCGATGACGGGCACGTCGTGCGCGCTGCACAGCTTGACGGCGGCCGCCACTTCCTCGGTGGAATGGGCGAAAATGACGGCGTCCGGCAGCATGGGGGGATAGCTCGACTCGTCGCGGCCATGGTGTGCGCGCATGGCTTGCGTCATGGAAAAGCGGTCGGCAAAGATCAGGGAAAGTACGGCAGCAAGGGATACGGGCAGCGGTTTTTTCAGTACCGCCAACTGGTCAGTTTGATTCACGCAAGTCCTCCGTTTTTTTTATTCTACTCCGCGCCCGGGGATTTCACCGGCGTAGCCTGTTGATTTTTTGCCAGTTGTAAAAAAACCTGCATGGTTCGCCGCGCTTTGGTTGTAAATGAGAATCATTTCTATTAGAATGCCCGCCTATACCTATTTTGCAACAGTTTGACCCGCAGCTCAGACCCCGAAAGGCCATGCCATGAAATTCCCCCTGTCCTTCTCCGCAGTCCTGCCCGCCTGCGTGCTGGCGCTGAGCGCCTGCAGCAGCGTGGCGCCAGCGACTGACGCTGCCACCGGCGCCGCCGCAGCGTCCGCCGCGCAAGATGTGCGCCAGCTGGGCGAAATCGTCGACCTGCGCAGCGGCCAGCGCGTGAGCGCCGAACAATTGCTGGCCCAGCTGGCCGCCGCGCCCCGGGTCATCGTGGGCGAGCAGCATGACCAGCTCAGCCATCACCAGATCGAGCAATGGCTGCTGCAGCAATTGCAGGGCCAGCGTCCCCAAGGCAGCGTGCTGCTGGAAATGCTGAACCCGGACCAGCAAGCCAAGGTGGACAAGGTCAAGCCGTGGCTGCAGGCGGACCCCGTCGTGCGCCCCGAGCACGTGGCCGAGCTGCTGGCATGGCAGCCCAGCTGGAAGTGGGCGCAATATGGCGACCTGGTGATGACCGTGATGCGCGCGCCGTATCCCGTCTGGTCGGCCAACCTGGGCCGCAGCGAAATCAAGCAACTGTTTATCGACAAGCCGGCCGTGCAGGGCAAGCATTCGAACCTGGCCAACGACGGCAAGGTGCATGAGAAACTGAAAGACATCATCCGCGTCATGCATGACAACCAGATCGACGAGCCGCGCCTGGCCGCCATGCTGTCGGTGCAGCAGCAGCGCGACCGCCGCATGGCCGAGCGCCTGCTGGCCGCGCCCGCGCCGGCCGTGCTGATCGCCGGCGCCTACCATGCGCACAAGGACCTGGGCGTGCCGCTGCACGTGCAGGACTTGACGGGCGGCCCGGCGCCGCTGGTGCTGGTCCTGGCACAGCAGGGCGCCACGGTGCTGGCGCCGCAGGCGGATTTCGTCTGGTTCACGCCCGTAACGCCCGCCGTCGCCAGCGCCAAGTAATTTCTTGTATCGCCGCCGGGCGTTCTGCCCGGCACTCTCCCCCAGCAAGCTCCCCCATAGCAGCCAGGTAGTTCATCCGATTTTTTTGCATGCGCATGCGCGCCGTTGGCGCAGCCATGCCTGTTACCTGTCAAAGTTCTCATGCGTATCCCCTTGTTCCGTATCAAAGCCGCCAGCTGCGGTGTCGTTCTTTCCCTGTTGCAGGCCACCGCGCAAGCGTCCGCCTTACCCCATGACATGTCGCCGCTGGGCATGTTTTTCGCCGCCGACCAGGTCGTCAAAAGCGTGCTTATCGGTTTGCTGGTCGCCGCGCTGGCCACCTGGGTGGTCTTGCTGGTGAAGGGCGCCAGTTTGTTGCAAGCCCGGCGCGAGGCGGCGCATGCCGTCGCCATGCTGAAGACGGCCACCTCCTTGCCGGACGCGGCCGTCAAAGTGGAGGGCGCAGGCAGCATTTCGCTGGCGCAACAGTTGCTCGCTGATGTACAGCAAGAACTGAGTCTGTCGCACGCCAGCGCGCCGGCGGCGGCCCTGAAGGAGCGGGCCGGCTTTCGCCAGGAACAGTTCATTGCGCAGCAGGTGCGCGCCATGACGCAAGGCATCGGCTTGCTGGCCAGCATAGGCGCCGTGGCGCCGTTCGTCGGCCTGTTCGGCACCGTGTGGGGCATCATGAACAGTTTTATCGGCATCGCCGTCAGCCAGAGCACGAACCTGGCCACCGTGGCGCCGGGCATCGCGGAAGCCTTGCTGGCCACCGCCCTGGGCCTGGTGGCGGCGATCCCCGCCGTCGTCATCTATAACGTCTTGAGCCGTGGCATCAACCAGTACAAGGCGCAGCTGCGCGCCGCTTCCGCGCAAGTGCTGCTGATGCTGAGCCGCGACCTCGACACGCGCCAGCAGGCCTGAGCCATGGCTTCCCTGTTTCCCTCCCAGGACGATGACACGGCCGACATGCCGGAGTTGAGCGAGATCAATGTCACGCCCTTCATCGACGTGATGCTGGTGCTGTTGATCATCTTCATGGTCGTTTCGCCGCTGGCCACAGTCGACTTGAAAATCGACTTGCCGGCCGCCACGGCCAAGCCCGAACCCCGTCCCGAGAAACCGATGTTCGTGTCGCTGAAGGCGGACCGCAGCCTGTACCTGGGCGAGTCTCCCGTGGCGCGCGAGCAGCTGGGCGGCCTGCTCGATGCGCAAACGGGCGGCGACCGCCAGCGCACCCTGTTTTTCCAGGCCGACAAGCAAGCCGCGTATGAAGACGTGCTGGGCGTGATGGATGCCCTGCGCCAGGCCGGCTATCTGAAAGTGGGCCTGGTCGGCCGGGAGGGCGGGTGAGTCCGCAGTCCGGGCCGGCGCCGCGCCCCCTATTGAGCTGGGGTATTGCCACGTCGCTGGTGGTGGCCGCTGCGCTGGCGCTGCTGCTGTGGGCGGGCTGGCAGCCCGTCGCCGTGGCGCCCGCCAATCCGGCGGCCAGCGTGATGGTGGTCTTTGCCGCGCAAGCGATGTCGCCGGAGACGCAGGTGGCGCACGCCCTGGGCGCGCGCCAGTCGGCCGCGTCCAGCGCCGCCCGGCCGCCAAAGAGTGCAACCAGGCAAGAGGCGCTGCCGGTGCTGGCGCGCGCCGCCGCGCCGGAGATCGTCGCGGCGGAAAAAGAGGAAAAGGCGGCGGCCAGTCCGTCGGCGGAGCCGGGCAAGGATGCCGCGAAGGAAGCCTCCGTGCCCGCGCAGGCCAGCAGCAGCGCCACGCCGGCGCCGGCCGCCGTGCGCGGTCCGCAGGCGGCGCCGTTCAACAGCGACACGCCATCGACCAGCGCGGCGCCGGCCAGCTGGCAAAGCCAGGTGCTTGGCCACCTGGCGCACTTCAAGCGCTATCCGGGCGATGCGCGCCAGCGCAAGCGGGCTGGCGCCGCCTGGGTGCGCTTCCAGGTGGACCGCGACGGCAAATTGCTGGCCAGCGAGCTGGTCACGTCGTCGGGCACGGTGCTGCTCGACCGGGAAGCCTTGCAAGTGCTGCAGCGCGCGCAGCCGCTGCCGGCGCCGCCCGAGAACGTATTGCGCCAGGGCACGGTGACGGTGACCTTGCCCGTGTCGTTCAAGCTCGACGCCAGCTGAATTTCATATTTTTCAATAACATAACAAATCGAGGGTGTATGCATATCAAGACAATGACGCAGGCCGTGGGCATCTGCATGGCCTTGCTCGCGCAGCAGGCATGGGCGCAACAGGCGCAAGACAGTGGCAAGGTGGAATTTCCGCCGCTGAACGTATCGGGTGAAACGGTGCCTGCGGAACGGCAGGCGCTGGAAAAACCGGGCGCCGTCAGCGCGCGCGGGGCCGATACGCGCTTGCAGCCCGTGGACCAGATCGTGCGCAGCATGCCGGGCACGTTTACCCAGATCGATCCGGCGCAGGGCGCCGTCAGCGTCAACATCCGCGGCTTGTCGGGCCTGGGGCGCGTCAACATGATGGTCGATGGCGTGAGCCAGAATTACTATGGCAGCGCGCCGTCGTCCGTGTCGCACGGTGGCGTGCCCAGCAGCCAGTTCGGCGCGCTGATCGACCCGAATTTCATCATCGGCGTGGATGTGTCGCGTGGCAATGTCGTCGGCGGCGACGGCGTCAATGCGCTGGCCGGCAGCGCCAATTTCCGCACCATCGGCGTCGATGACGTCGTCTTCGCCGGGGAAAAGACGGGGGCGCGCACGAAGATGTGGACCGGTAATAACGGCGTGGGCCGCAGCGCCATGCTGGCCGTGGCCATGAAAAACCCCGCCTTTGACGGCGGCAGCGTGGGCTTCATGGCCGCCACCAGCGCGAGCGTGATCGGCAACAACTACAAGAATGCGAAGGGCGTCAACAGCGAGGAATTCGGTTTCGGCTACAACCGCTATTACAAGCAAAAGCCCAAGTCGCAATTGCTCAAGCTGGACCTCAAATTGAGCGATTTCCATGCGCTGGAACTGTCGGCGCGCGATTACCGCAGCACGTTTACGCGCCGCGATATCCACAGCGATGACTACTACGTAAAATATCACTACACGCCGTTTTCCGAGTTGATCGACCTCAATGTGGTGGCCAGCAGCAGCCGCGGCAACCAGAAATACATGCCCGAGGCGCTGACCAATTTCATCAACACGAATGCGGCCAACCGCGCCGACGCCTTCGACATCAACAACACCAGCAGCTTCAGGCTGGCTGGCGGCGATGCGCTGGTGACCATCGGCGGCAAGCTGATGCGCAATAAATACAGCAAGCATGTGGAAAGCCTGGTCGACGATCCGGACAACCCGGATGCGAACCAGCAATCGATCGAAAACAATACGTTCGGCCCCGAGGGCGTGCAAAAGATCAACAGCCTGTATGCGGGCCTGCAATACAACCGCGGTATTGTTCAAGTCAATGCGGGCCTCAACTACACGCACTTTGATTTGACGGGCCACAAGCCCGCCTGCGACTTGCGCGTGCAGTGCTTCCCGCAAGGGGCAAGCAATATTGCGTTGAAGGAGCATGGCATCAATCCCTCGCTGCTCGTTTCCGCGCAGGTGATGCCGTGGTTCCAGCCGTTTGCCAGCGCCGAGCGCACCATGCGCGGGCCGAATCCGCAGGAAGTATTTTTCTCGAATGACGGCGGGGCGTCGATGAACCCCTTCCTGAAGGGCGAGCGGGCCAGCACCTACCAGCTGGGTTTCAATTCCAGCCTGCATGGCTTGCTGAGCAAGAACGATGCGCTGAATTTCAAGGCCTTGTATTTCAAGAGCAAGATCGACGGCTATATCACCAGCCAGTCCTTCCTCGTGTGCGACAGCGGGCGCAAGTGCAATATCGCGGAAGTGATCGCCAAGGACTGGCAGAATGTGGATGAATACGTGACCAATATGTATATCTACATCAACTCGGCCACGCCCGTGTATTCGCGCGGCTGGGAACTGGAAGCGCAATATCACCTGGGGCCGGCGTATGCGCGCCTGTCGTACACGCGCGAAACGACGCGCCAGCCCACGTCGATCGCCAGCGCCTGGTTTGGCGCGGCCGACATCAGCGAACTGCCCAGCGTGTACTACAACCTCGACGTGGGCACGCGCCTGCTGGACAACAAGCTGGAAGTGGGCGCCATCCTCAAGCACACGGGCTCGAACCGCCGCCTGTCGCCGGACAATGACGCCGATGAAGCGACGGGGGAAGTGCTCAAGGCCGACAATCCGAAGATCCCGGCCGTGATCGACCTGTATGCGAGCTACCAGGTCAGCAAGAACCTGTTCCTGCGCCTGTCCGTGCAAAACGCCATGAACAAGGATTTCTCGGAAGCGCTGAACCGCCTGAACTCGATGCCGTCGCAGTCGCAAGAGAATACGCCGCTGAGCACGGCGCGGGGCAGGACGTATGTGGCAGGGCTGGAGTACCGCTTTTAAAGCAGGCCCAAGCCCCGCACCTTGGCTTAATTAATACTCGCGCGGCGTCGTTCCATAATAGCTATGGATCGACGCCGCCCAAGCGCTGTCCGCCATGTTCGGCCAGTTATCCGTGTCGAAGCCGGGGGCGTTTTCGATGCGCTCCTTGTCGACGTTGAGGGTGAAGCGCTTGTTGACGGTGTCGAGCAGCAGCGCTTCCCACGGCACGGCGAACAGCTTTTCGCCGATGGTGAAGACGCCGCCGTGCGACATGACGGCGTAGGCGATTTTGCCGCTGCGCATGTCGAGCATGATTTCCTTGATTTCGCCCAGGTGTTCATCCTTGGCATTGTGCACATGGTCGCCGATCAGGGTGTCGGCGCCCATCAGTTCAGGGCCGGGGCCTTTGTGGCCGCGGTTGACATACATGCCGTAGGCGTCGCGTTCTTCGTAGCTCATGATGGACCTCCTGTTGAAAAATCCCAGTCTGCCGCCGGGGCGCGGCAGGGTCTGTTCGCTCGCCCACACAACATATGGAATTGGAAATATTTCAATTATTGTTATTGGGTAATTTTGTTGCGCGTAGACAGCAGGAGGGGGAGGGATAGTCGGTATTTGGCGCAAATTTCCGTGCGCGGAGAGCGACGCAGGCGGGCTTTAGTGTATAATTTCAATTTCCCGCACGTGCCGTTCGGCACCATCTGCAATGACCAAATTTGTCTTCGTCACTGGTGGCGTTGTGTCTTCCCTTGGAAAAGGGATTGCCGCCGCCTCCCTCGCCGCGATCCTCGAATCGCGCGGCCTTAAAGTCACCATGCTCAAGCTCGACCCGTATATCAACGTCGATCCTGGCACGATGAGCCCTATGCAACACGGTGAAGTATTCGTCACCGATGACGGGGCCGAAACCGACCTCGACCTCGGTCACTACGAGCGCTTCATCTCCACCCGCATGAAAAAGGTGAATAACTTCACCACTGGCCAGATCTATGAATCGGTGATCCGCAAGGAACGCCGGGGCGAATATCTGGGCAAGACCGTGCAGGTGATTCCGCATATCACCAATGAAATCCAGGATTACATCCGCCGTGGCGCCGAAGGCTACGACGTGGCCCTGTGCGAAATCGGCGGCACCGTCGGCGATATCGAATCCTTGCCCTTCCTGGAAGCGGCACGCCAGCTGAGCCTGCGCGCCGGCCGCAAGAACACGGCGTTCGTCCACCTGACCCTGGTGCCGTACATCGCCTCGGCCGGTGAACTGAAAACCAAGCCGACCCAGCACTCGGTGCAAAAGCTGCGCGAAATCGGCATCTTGCCGAATGCGCTGCTGTGCCGCGCCGACCGCGCCATCCCGGAAGACGAGCGCGCGAAAATCTCGCTGTTCTCGAACATCGAGGAAGACGCCGTCATTTCCGTGTGGGACGTCGACACCATCTACAAAGTGCCGCAAATGCTGCACGACCAGGGCCTCGACAAGATCATCTGCGACGCGCTGGACCTCGATCCTGCGCCGGCCGACCTGTCGATCTGGAGCAAGCTGATCTACACGATGGAGCACCCGAAGGCGGAAGTGACCGTCGGCATGGTCGGCAAGTATGTCGAGCTGACCGAGTCGTACAAGTCGCTGATCGAAGCGCTGCGCCACGCCGGCATCCACACGGAAAGCCGCGTCAACATCGAGTACATCGATTCGGAAGAAATCGAAACGACCGGTTGCGACAACCTGGCCAAGTACGATGCCATCCTGGTACCGGGCGGCTTCGGCAAGCGCGGCGTGGAAGGCAAGATCAAGGCGGCCCAGTTTGCCCGTGAAAACAAGATCCCTTACCTGGGCATCTGCCTGGGCATGCAAGTGGCCCTGATCGAATACGCGCGCAACAAGGCTGGCATGCCGAACGCGAATTCGACCGAGTTCGACCTTGATACGGATCAACCTGTCGTTGCACTGATCAATGAGTGGCAAAACCACGATGGTAAAGTCGAGTTGCGCGATGAAAACTCGGACCTGGGCGGTACCATGCGCCTGGGCGCGCAGACCTGCGCCGTCAATCCGGGCACCCTCGCCGCCGAGATCTACGGCAGCGTGGTGACCGAGCGTCACCGTCATCGCTACGAAGCCAATAATCACTACCTGGCCCGTGTCGAATCGGCTGGCCTGATCGTGTCGGCCCGCACGCCGAGCGAAGATTTGTGCGAAATCATGGAATTGCCGCGCACGGGTGAAAATTCCCACCCTTGGTATATGGGCGTGCAATACCATCCCGAGTTCAAGTCGACGCCACGCACCGGCCATCCGTTGTTTACGTCGTTCATCAAGGCAGCGCTGGCGCACAAAGAAGCCAACGCCGCTGCGGAATAACGCGGTCGATCGCGACAGTATTACCCGTAAGACAGCTCCCGGCCAGATCGTTCCCGCCGGGAGTTTCTTTGCCCCCTTTGTGCAATTGCGCATCAGAACGCAGTGTGCAGCCCCCTGTTAAGCTTAACTTTGGAGAATGACATGAGTGCTATTGTTGATATTATCGGCCGCGAAATCCTGGACTCGCGCGGTAACCCGACCGTCGAATGCGATGTGTTGCTGGAATCGGGCGTGATGGGCCGTGCAGCCGTACCGTCGGGTGCCTCGACCGGTTCGCGCGAAGCCGTGGAATTGCGCGATGGCGACGCCAAGCGCTACTTCGGCAAGGGCGTGCTGCAAGCATGTGAGAACATCAACACCGAAATCTCCGAAGCCATCATGGGCCTGGACGCCAATGAACAGGCTTTCCTGGACCGTACCCTGATCGACCTGGACGGCACGGAAAACAAATCGCGCCTGGGCGCCAACGCCATCCTGGCCGTCTCGATGGCTGTCGCCAAGGCTGCCGCCGAAGAAGCCGGCTTGCCGCTGTACCGCTATTTCGGCGGTTCGGGCGCCATGCAGATGCCAGTGCCGATGATGAACGTCATCAACGGCGGCGCACACGCCGACAACAACCTGGACATCCAGGAATTCATGATCATTCCCGTGGGCGCCCCGTCGTTCAAGGAAGCCGTCCGCTACGGCGCGGAAGTGTTCCACACGCTGAAAAAGATCCTGCACAAGAAGGGCCTGAACACCAACGTGGGCGACGAAGGCGGTTTCGCGCCATCGCTGGCCAACCATGAAGAAGCCATCAAGCTGATCATCCAGGCCATCGAAGAAGCGGGCTACGAGCCAGGCACGCAGATCGCCATCGGCCTCGATTGCGCCGCGTCCGAGTTCTACAAGAACGGCAAGTACGAAATGGAAGGCGAAGGCCTGAGCCTGACCGCCACCGAGTTCACCAACCTGCTGGCGACCTGGTGCGACAAGTACCCGATCATCTCGATCGAAGACGCGATGCATGAAGGCGACTGGGATGGCTGGGCGATCCTGACGGCGGAACTGGGCAAGAAAGTGCAACTGGTCGGCGACGACCTGTATGTCACCAATACCAAGATCCTGAAAGAAGGCATCTCGAAAGGCATCGCCAACTCGATCTTGATCAAGATCAACCAGATCGGTACCCTGACGGAAACCTTCGCCGCCATCGAAATGGCCAAGCGCGCCGGCTACACGGCCGTCATTTCACACCGCTCGGGCGAAACGGAAGACTCGACCATCGCCGATATCGCCGTTGCCACGAACGCCCTGCAGATCAAGACGGGCTCGATGTCGCGTTCGGACCGCATGGCCAAGTACAACCAGCTGCTGCGTATCGAGGAAGACCTGGGCGACATCGCCAGCTACCCTGGCCGCGATGCGTTCTATAATCTGAAGTAAGCTGATGTAAAACCCACTGGCCGGCCGGAGATGTTCCGGCCGGTTTTTTAACTGAATGCCCCATGCGCCTGATTACGCTCGCCCTGGCAGCCCTGCTGCTGTTGATACAATTTCCCCTCTGGCTGGGTAAAGGCGGCTGGCTGCGTGTTGCCGACATGGAAGCCCAAGTGGCGGTGGCCAACAAGAAGAACATGGAATTGAAGGCGCGCAACGCCAAGCTCGAATCCGAAGTGCGCGACCTGAAGGATGGTACGGGCGCCGTCGAAGAGCGTGCCCGCTACGAGCTGGGCATGGTCAAACAGAATGAGATTTTCGTGCAGATCGTGCGCAAGGGCCAAACCCCGCCACTGCTGGAAACACCGGTGGACGCCGCGGCGCCACATTAAGACCGTACTACTTCCCGCTTGCCAGCCTGGACCGATTGCCAGGCTGACATATCACTTTACTTCCTTGTACCTATTACCTTGTACTGCTGCACACGCATGGCGCGGCGTGCCGCTGCCTTGCTGCTTGCTAATCAGAAACGGGCCTTGCCGGTCGTGATCAGGTAAAAATGGATGCCGGTGACCACGACGGCCACACTTACCAGTACGGTTTCGAGAAACATCATAAAATTTCCTTGTTAATATTTAGTTAGGTAAAAACGTCCAGGGCCAGGCGCCCAGCCGAACGTACGGCAAGGCGCAGGCAACGCCGCCATGAACGTTTTTTAACCGCGCGACGCCAGGAAGCGCAGTTCTGCTGCCAGATTCGGCATCAGCTTTTCGTAGCGGTTCGCTTCCGAGTTCAGCAGGGCGAAATCGCGCTTGCTTGGACGCACATAGCGTTGCTCTTCATCGCTGACGCTGCTGGCGATGACTTCCTTCTGCGCCAGTTCGCTGTACGGCTTGGAAGCGAGCAGGGCGCCCAGGAAGGCGCGCGTGGCGCGGCCCAGGTTGCTGAAGTAATTGTCGTTGTCGTTGCTGTAGGTGTTGGTAAAAGTGGACATATGCCCTCCATGAATGGTCTGTTGTTGCATTGCACAATAATGGAGTTTGCGATATGCGTCCAATTTCAAATTCCAATTTCAGAAATTCAAGAAACGAATAATAAGGGCGTAGCCATCGGCCACGCCCTGAAAATGAATTTGTTACGAAATGTTTATCCTGCGGCGATGCGTCCCAAACCCGGATCGTCGCTGAAAAAACCGTCGAGTCCCGTCTCGATATAGCGCCGCATTTCCGCCACGGATCCCGCTTCGTTGCGCGCATTCTCGCCATTGCCGTCGCGGAAGTCGGCCGCCAGGAAGCGGTTTTCCGGACGGAAGGTCCACGTGTGCAGCAGCAAGCCCGCCTGGTGCGCATCGTCGACGATGGAAGAGGGCTTGGCCAGGCGCTGGTCGGCGCCCAGCGGGATGATTCCTCGCGTTGGCGGCGCCACCACGTCCGCGTAGGCGGCGATGTCGCGCAGGCCGGCCGGCGTCGTCATCTGGCCAAACGTCAGCTTGCCGCCCGCCTTGGCCACGTCCATCGGGCGGATGTCGCCGCCCACCACCAGCTGCATCAGGCGCACGTTGGCGCGCCGTCCCAGCTTCTCGCGCAAGTATTTCAAATTGGCCACTTCGAAGGACTGGATTTCGATGGGCGCGCGGCGCGTGTACTCGTGCGCCAGCAGGGTCGACAGGAAACGGTCTTCCAGCGCCAGGCCCGCATCGCGGAAATACGTGGAGCTTTTCAGCTCCGGCACGAGGCCGATGACGCGTCCGCTGGCGGCTGATTGCGCTGCAACAAAATCGATGATTTCTTCCCAGGTGGGGATCTGGAATTGTCCATCGTACAAGGTGTTGCCGGTGCGTACTTTCGGCAGCCGTTCGATGGCGCGCAGGGTTTTCAATTCCGCCAGCGTGAAGTCGTCGACGAACCAGCCTTCGTGCCATTCGCCGTCGACCATCTTCTTGCCGCGCCGGCTGGCAAACTCGGGACGGCGCGCCACGTCGGTGGTGTCGATCAGGTTGCTTTCGTGGCGGGCCACGAGAATGCCGTCGCGCGTGGCCACCAGGTCCGGCTCGACGTAGTCGGCGCCGTCGAGGATGGCCTTGGCGTAGGACGCCAAGGTATGCTCGGGACGCAGGGCGCTGGCGCCCCGGTGGGCGAAGACAAGCGGACGGCTTGGCTTTGTTTCCAGCAGGCCCGCGGCAAAGCCGGGCGCGGCGGCCAGCGCCAGGCCGCCGACGGCCGCCTGGACGAAGCTGCGGCGCGAAAAATGCCGTTGCGGAAGGATAGGCGTACGCATCAGAAGTCCGCCGTCAAGGTGAGGAAGCCCTGGCGCGGGGCGATGGGGAAGGTGTTATACGTCTTGTCGGCCGCGCCCACCACCACGTTCAAGGAGCCTTCGCGGTTGGCCAGGTTGCTCACATTCACGCGCCAGCGCGGGTTTTTCAGCCAGCCGGCCATGGCCGGCAGCTTGCCCGACACGCCCAGGCCCATCAGGAAATAGCTTGGGACGGACAGATCGTTGGTGTACGTCGCGTAGCGCTTGCCCACATAGTCTCCCGTCAGTTGCACTTCGATGTCGCCAAACGTGGCGGAAGCAACAAACTTGTTCAGCCATTCAGGCGAGCCCGGCACGTTCTTGCCCGCCGTCAAGACCAGCGCGGCGCCATTGTTGTAATTGTCCGCGTACTGCGAGCGGTTGTACGACAGGGCATTGTAGAACGAGAAATTGTTGCCGAAGTGCACGGTGCCCGCGATATCGATGCCGTCCGTGCGCACGCTGCCCACGTTGGCCAGCACGGGGTTGCCGCCAATGATGGAGGAAATCACGGGCGTTGGGCTGATCTGCAGCAAACGGTTGCTGAAATCGACGTGGTAGACGTTGACCTGGCCATCGATGGCCGTGATGGCGCCCAGGCTCAATGGGTGGCTGCCGCGCACGCCCACTTCATAGGTGAGGGCCGTTTCCGGTTTGGCGTCGCGCTTGAACAAATCAAACGCGGCCTGGCTCGACAAGCTCCAGGGCGACGCGCCGCCGCCGCCATAGGTGACGAACTGGCGCATGTTTTTCTGGATATTGAAGTACAGCTGGTCTTGCGGCGTGAAATCCCAGCGCGCGCCCACTTGCGGCAAGAACCATTTTTTCGTGTTGATGGTGCCGACCGGCAAGGCCGTCGAGCCGCCGGCGATGGCGCCCTTGGCCGGCTGCACGGGGAATTGGCCATCGGCAAATTGCAGGCTGGACTTGAAGCCGGCTTGCAGGGCGATATCGGGGCGGATGCGCCATTCATCCTGCAAGTGCAGCTGCACCACCTTGTTGTCGATCTCGCTGCCGTATTGCGTGATCAAAGGATTGCTGGGGCGGTCGTACGGCGACGTCGGGTTGTTGACGTCCAGCGCATACCAGCGGCGGTAGGCGGACGAGCGGTTCTGTTCCAGCCACAGGCCTGCTTCCAGCTGGTGATTGCCGATTTCCTTGCGCAGGGTGGAAAGGAAGCCGCCCCGCTTGATGTCGTATTCCGTCGTGCGCACGGCGTAGCCCGAGTTGCCGAACACCTGTTTCAGGTTCTGTTTCGGGTAGTACACGCTGAACAGGCCCGGCAAGCCGGCCACGCCGATGGGGCCGGCCACCACGCCCGCGCCGTCATCCTTGTGGTAATACACCTGGTTCGACCACGTCATGCCTTCGGATAAGTTGGCGTCGAACTTGGCGTAGGCCAGGTAATCGGTGCGCTGCGCATCGCTGTAGTAGTTGCGGTAATTGTTGCCGTCCGCGGCAGGCGTGGCGCCCGTCGGGGACAGGTAATTCAGGGCCGCCTTGAAGTCCGGATACAGGAAGGGGCGCGTGTATGGCGCGCTCGTTTCGCCCGCCACGTGTACGGTGCTGTCTTCGTTCGGCTCGATCTTGTCCGAGTAATTGAAGAACAGGGTCAGCTTGCCCGCCTCGCTGCGGTTGACGTATTTTGCGTTGAACTGGTCGCCGCCCTGGCGCGCATCGAAGTCCCAGGCGCGCGCTTCATGGTGCAGGATGGAAAAATAGGCGCTGCTGCCATCGCCGAAGGCGCCCGTGTCATAGCGGGCAAACGTGCGCGACGTGCGGTGGCTGCCCACCGTTTGCTGCACGCTGGCGCCCTGCGTGGCCAGCGGGTCGCTGGAATAGGTTTCGATGGTGCCGCCCAGGTTGCTGGTCGAGGCCGTGGCCAGGTCGCCCGCGCCCGAGGACAGCACGACGCTGCGCACGTTTTCGCTGATCACGGCGCGCTGCGGCGACAGGCCGTTGTAGTTGCCGTACTGCTGGTCGCCCAGCGGCACGCCGTCCATGGTGTAGCCCAGTTGCTGTCCAGAAAAACCATGCACGAACAGCGACAGGTTTTGCTCGTTGTTGCCCCATGGGTCGGCCGTCTGGAAGCTGACGCCAGGCAGGGTTTGCAGGGCCTTTAACGGATTCGTGCCGGGCAGGATTTTCTGGATTTCATTCTTGCTCAGGGCGACGGAAGAGCGCGTCTTGCGCGAGGAAATCTCCACGGTGGCCATCGGTGCATTGTCGTCGGCAGCGGGGGCTGCGGCCATGTCGGTGGCGGCGGACGCCACGGCGGCGGCGACGGCCGTTTGCGCCAGGGCCGGCAAGGAGAGGCCTGCGGCGCAAGCGCCCAGCAACACGTGGAAGGAGTGGCGGCGCAGGGCCAGCGTCAAGTGGGTATTCATCATCAGCCTGTGGAAAGTATTGGAAGTAATACAAGCTGCGCAGCGTAACGGCGGCGCGTGACGGGCTGATGACGAACTGATGACGGGAAGATGACAGCAGAAACAATTGCGCCGCCTGAGGGGCGGCGCGGGGATTATTACAATTAGTTAATACTTGCCGCGGGGGGAATCAAGACTTCGGCCGGCGCATCCGTAATGAACAGCTGTGCGCAATCGACCTTGTCGAATTCATAGTGCTGGCCGCAGAAATCGCAGTTCACGCCCACCTGGCCCACTTCTTCCAGGGTGCTGTTGACTTCTTCCTCGCCCAGCATCTTGAGCATATTGCCCACTTTTTCGCGCGTGCAAGTGCAATGGAAGCTCGGGTGCAGCGGGTCGAAGACGCGGATCGTTTCTTCCCAGAACAAGCGCTGCATCAGGGTATCGATATCCGTCGACAGGATTTCCGCCTCTTTCAGGGTCGACGCCAGCATCACGGCGCGGTTCCACGTGTCCAGCGCGTCTTCTTCCGACACGGGCGTCGCTTCGGCCTTGCCGCCATGGTGGGGCAGCTTTTGCAGCAGCAGGCCGCGCGAGACGCTGTCGTCCGTGGCCAGCCACAGGCGGGTGTCGAGCTGTTCCGAACGCAACATGTAGTTTTCGATCACGGTGGCCATGTCGTCGCCGTCCAGCGGCACGATGCCCTGGTACGGTTGCTGGCCCGGCACCTTGTCGGCCGGGTCCAGGGTGATGATGAAGCGGCCCTTGCCCGTGGCGTTGAGCAATTGCGGCACGGTGGCCACGTCGGGAATCGTGGCGTCCGGGTCCAGCTTGGCCGTGGCGCGCAGGCGCAGGTCGGAGTCGCACTCGACCACCATCAGGCGCACGGGGCCGTCGCCATGGATTTGCATGATGATGGAACCGTTGAATTTCAGGTTGGCCGACAGCAGGGCGGCGGCAGCCACCATTTCGCCCAGCACTTTTTTCACGGCCGTCGGGTAGGCGTGGCGCGACACCACTTCCTGCCACGTGGTCGAAACGTCGATGAACTGGCCGCGCACGGCGGCGTTGTCGAAAATAAATTTTTGCAGGGTATCCTGGCCGCTAACGGCTGCGCTGATTGCGCCCGTGGTTTCAGTCGTCATTCTCTTATCCAATCTTCTTGAGTTGCGTATTAAATAGCTGGCCGCGTTGCACATAGTTCACGGCGTTGCCTTGTAGCCTGGTGATATCGTCTGCCGTCAGGACCCGCACGGCTTTCGCCGGTGAGCCGATGATCAGCATATTGTCGGGAAATTCCTTGCCTTCCGTGACCAGCGCACCCGCGCCGACCAGGCAGTTCTTGCCGATCTTCGCGCCGTTCAGGATCACGGCCTGTATGCCGACCAGGGCGCCATCGCCGATCGTGCAGCCATGCAGCATCGCCTGGTGGCCGATGGTCACGTTCCGGCCGATGTCCAGCGGGTAGCCCGGGTCCGTGTGCAGCACGGCGCCTTCCTGCACATTGCTGTTGGCGCCCACGGTGATGCGTTCGTTGTCGCCGCGGATCGTGGCGCCGAACCATACGGACGTATTCGCTTCCAGGGTCACCTTGCCGATCACGTTGGCCGTGTCGGCAACAAAAGCGGAAGCATCAATCAGCGGCGCATCGGCGCCCAATTGGTAGAGTGTCATCGTTAGCCTGTGGCGGTGGTGGAAGCGCCGGGCACGGCCGGACGCGGAAGTTTTGCGCTATTTTACGCTGTTGCAGGGCAAGTCCGAGCGCCGGCCGTTAATCCGGTATAATTATCGAACGGTCGTACTTTTATGTGCGCCCTATCTACAGACACAGCATGTGGCGCCATCTGCGCCACTTTCAAGGCAGGCATCCGATGAAACCCATGAAACTTTCCCGTTCCGAATTCATCAACATCCGCGGCGCCCGTACGCATGTGCGCCATTGGGGCCGCGAAGGCGCGCCCATCCTGTTCATGGTGCACGGCTGGATGGACGTGGCCGCCTCGTTCCAGTTCGTCGTCGACGAGTTGCAGGGCGACTGGCACGTGATCGCGCCCGACTGGCGCGGCTTTGGCCTCAGCGACTACACGCAATCGGACACCTACTGGTTCCCCGACTACCTGGCCGACCTGGACGCCATGCTGCTGCACTATTCGCCGGACGTGCCCGTCAACTTGCTGGGCCACAGCATGGGCGCCAACGTGGCGGGCCTGTACGCGGGCGTGCGCCCCGAACGCATCAGCCGCTTCATCAACCTGGAAGGCTTCGGCATGATGGCAACGCAGCCGGAGCAGGCGCCGGGCCGCTACGCCAAGTGGCTGGACGAATTGCGCGAGCCGCCCGCCATGCGCAGCTATCCTTCGCAGCGCGCCGTGGCCGAGCGCCTGCAAAAGACCAATCCGCGCCTGCCGGACGAGCGCGCCGCTTTCCTGGCCGAACACTGGTCGGCGCGCAACGAGGCGGGCGAGTGGGACATCCTGGGCGACCCGCAGCACAAGCGCGTCAATCCCATCCTGTACCAGGTGGAAGAAGTGATGGCGTGCTGGCGCCGCATCACGGCGCCCGTGCTGTGGGTGGAGGCCGATGACACGAATATGTGGCAATGGATGGGGCCAAAGGAACAGGCGCGCATCGAAATCGACCGGCGTTTGGCCTGCATCAAGGATGTGCGCTGCGAGATGATGGCGGATGCGGGCCACATGCTGCATCATGATCAACCGCAGGCACTGGCGCGCCTGGTGGAAGCGTTTTTGGCCTGATGTGTGTCGGGAACGCTGCAGCGCGATTGGCCAAGCAGCGTACAATGAAAACTTCTTCCATGCTGAGCCCGTGCAGGGTATTGTTTTCACATGCTTAAAGTCGACCTGCATTGTCATTCGAATATCTCCGACGGCGTGCTGTCACCGGCCGCCGTGGCCGCTTACGCGCGCAAGGCGGGCGTGGACGTGTGGGCGCTGACGGACCACGATGAAGTGTCCGGCGTCGCCGCCGCGCGCACGGCCGCGCTGGACCTGGGCATGCGCTTCGTGGCCGGCGTGGAAATTTCCATCACGTGGGCCGGCGAAACCGTGCACATCGTCGGCTTGCAAGTCGATGAAAACAATCCGGGTCTCGTGCAGGGCTTGCACCGCACGCGTTCGGGCCGCGACGCGCGCGGCCGCGAAATCGCCCGCCAGCTGGACCTGGCCGGCATCCCCGACGCCTATGAAGGGGCCTTGAAATTCGTCGGCAACCCGGACCTGATGTCGCGCACGCACTTTGCCCGTTACATCGTGGAAACGGGGAAATGCGCGAATATTCCCGACGTGTTCAAGAAATACCTGTCGGAAGGCAAGCCGGGCTACGTCGAGCACCGCTGGGCCACCCTGGCCGAAGCGGTCGGCTGGATCCGCGGCGCGGGCGGCGTGGCCGTCATCGCCCATCCGGGTCGCTACCGCTTCAGCGACATGGCGCAAGGCGTGCTGTTCGATGAATTCAAACAACTCGGCGGCGTGGCCATCGAGGTCGTCACGGGCAGCCACAGCCCGGACCAGTATCCGGAATACGCGCAGCTGGCCAACGCCTACGGCTTCCTCGCCTCGCGCGGCACGGATTTCCATGCGCCGGGCGAGTCGCGCGTGGATTTTGCCATGTTGCCGCCTTTACCATCGAATGTCACGCCAATCTGGCACGACTGGTTCTAGGGCGCGGCTGGCCTGCGCCTGCCGCGCGGGCTTGAAAAGTCGCGACTGCATACTTATCTTTTAGTCATTCTTGTTTTCCGGAGCCATCGCCCATGAAACGTATCGTCCTGTTTATTGCAACCAACCTGGCCGTGATGCTGGTGCTGTCGCTCGTGCTCAGTTTGCTGGGCGTGGGCAATCCGGCGCGCGGCAGTACCCTGAACCTGGGCAGCCTGCTGGTGTTTTCGCTGGTGGTGGGCTTCACGGGCTCGATCTTTTCGCTGTTGATCAGCAAACCCATGGCCAAGTGGAGCACGGGCGCGCGCGTGATCGACAATCCGACGTCGTCGACGGAGTTGTGGCTGGTCAATACCGTACGCGCGCTGTCCGAGCGGGCCGGCATCGGCATGCCGGAAGTGGCCGTGTACGAAGGCGACGCGAATGCGTTCGCCACGGGCGCCTTCAAGAATTCGGCGCTGGTGGCCGTGTCCACGGGCTTGCTGCAAAGCATGAACCGCGATGAAGTGGAAGCCGTGCTGGGCCACGAGATCGCCCACGTCGCGAATGGCGACATGGTCACCTTGACCCTGATCCAGGGCGTGGTGAATACCTTCGTCGTCTTCATGGCCCGCGTGGTGGGTTTCTTTGTCGACAATGTCCTGTTGAAAAATAACAACCGTGAAGGCGGCGGACGCGGCATCGGTTACTTTGTGACCGTGATGGTGTGCGAAGTGATCTTCGGCTTGCTCGCTTCCATCATCGTGGCCTGGTTTTCGCGCCAGCGCGAATTCCGCGCCGACGCCGGTTCGGCCAAGCTGCTGGGCAGCCCCACGCCGATGATGCATGCGCTGGCCCGCCTGGGCGGCGTGCCGCCGGGCGAGTTGCCGCAATCGATGCAGGCGCTGGGCATCAGCGGCGGCAATGGCGGCTGGGGCGCGCTGTTTGCCACCCATCCACCGCTCGAACAACGCATCGCCGCGCTGCGCAGCGTACAATAATGCCAACTTAACAAGCTGGTTCGCCAGAACGCTTACACATGAGTCAATTTTTTCATATTCACCCCGACAATCCGCAATTGCGCCTGATCAAGCAGGCGGCGCAGATCATCCAGTCCGGCGGCGTGGTGGCCTTGCCCACCGACTCCTGCTACGCGCTGGTGTGCCAGCTCGACGACAAGGGCGCCGTCGAGCGCCTGCGCCGCATCCGTGGCGTGGATGAAAAGCACCATTTGACCTTGCTGTGCCGCGACTTGAGCGAGCTGGGCGTGTATGCCCGCGTGGACAACCGCCAGTTCCGCCTGCTCAAGGCGGCCACGCCCGGCGCCTACACGTTCATCCTGGAAGCGACGAAGGAAGTGCCGCGCCGCCTCAGCCATCCTTCGCGCAAGACCATCGGCCTGCGCGTGCCGCAGCACCGCATCGTGCAATGCCTGCTGGAAGAGCTGGGCCAGCCGCTGCTGGGCGCGACATTGACCTTGCCGGGCGACGAAGACAGCCTGACGGATGCCGACACGATCCGCGAGCGGCTGGAAAAACTGGTCGACCTGATCGTCGACGGCGGCGTCTGCGCGCATGGCCCGAGCACCGTGATCGACCTGACGGGGCCGGAGCCGGAAGTGGTGCGCGTGGGGCGTGGCGACCCGGCCGTGCTGGGTTTGTAGAGGGGCACGGCGCGTCCGTTGCGGCGCCGGTCTTCACCTGTTCTTAATGACAACGTAAGAAAGAGCCTAGTTCGCCTCTGGTAGAATCGCGGTCATGAGCGATTTCAATACGATAGTCCAGACCGTTGCGGTCTACCTGGTGCCGGTGCTGTTTGCCATTTCCCTGCATGAGGCGGCGCACGGCTACGCGGCCCGCTATTTCGGCGACCCCACGGCCTCGAACGAGGGCAGGCTGAGCCTCAATCCCATGCGGCATATCGACCCTTTCGGCACGATCTTGCTGCCCTTGATGCTGTATTTCACGATCCAGGTGCCGTTCGGCTATGCCAAGCCGGTGCCCGTCGATTTCAGCCGCCTGCGCAATCCGAAGAAGCAGATGGCCTGGGTGGCGTTTGCCGGGCCTGGCGCCAATTTCGTCATGGGCCTGGGCTGGATGATCGCCTTCGTCGTGCTCAGCGTCCTGCCGCCGACGGAAATGGGCATGTTTTTCCGCAAGATGGCGGGCGCCGGCGTCAGCGTGAATGCGGCCATGTTCGTCTTTAACCTGATTCCCGTGCCGCCCCTCGATGGCGGACGCATCATGACGGGCTTGCTGCCGATGCAGCTGGCGCGCCCTTACGCCAGCATCGAGCGCTACAGCCTGTATGTCTTCGGCGCCCTGGTGCTGCTGATGTACACGGGCATCTTGAACCGCGCCTTGCTGGCGGCGATCGAATTTGTCATCGGCATCTTTGTCACCCTGGTCACGCCCCTGACGGCCCTGTTGACTTGATACAAGCAACTGGATGGCCACACATAATTGATGGAAGTACCGATGCAAGTAACTGAACCAATATTAGAAACCGAAGCGATTTCCGGCTGGCTGCGCCGCTGGGCGCCCCTGATCCCGGGCGGCGAGGTGCTGGACCTGGCCTGCGGCGCAGGCCGCCACGCGCGTCACCTGGTAAGCCTGGGCCACCCCGTGATCGCGCTCGACCATGATCCGGAAATGCTGGAAAAGGCGGCTGGCACGGGCATCACCACCTCGCTGGTGGACCTGGAAGCGCCGGGCGCCGTGTGGCCTTTCGCTCCCGGCCGCTTTGCCGGCATCGTCGTCACCAATTATCTGCACCGGCCGCTGCTGGAAGCCATGGTGGCCAGCCTGGCGCCCGATGGCGTGTTGCTGTATGAAACGTTTGCCGAGGGCAATGAACAGTTCGGCAAGCCGTCGAATCCGAAATTCCTGCTGAAGGAAGGCGAAATGCTGACCTGGGCGGTGCAGCACGGCTTGCGTGTGGTAGCGTATGAGGATGGGCGCGTGGAACAGCCAAAAGCTGCTCTGGTGCAACGAATTTGCGCCGTCCGGCCGGATTTTCCACGGTTGGCAGCCCTGCTGCCGACGTTTTGAGCGGCCATACTATGTCAGAATGCACCACAGGCGCGGGCTATCCGCTACAATCGTTGTTTTATTTATCGGCGCTATAAACTTACTATGATCAAGGGCAGCATTGTAGCAATCGTCACCCCGATGCACGCAGACGGCAGTCTGGACTTTCCAGGTCTGCGCAAGCTGATCGACTGGCATATCGCCGAGGGTACGGACGGCATCGTCATCGTTGGCACGACGGGCGAATCGGCAACAGTCAGCGTGGAAGAACACTGCGAACTGATCCAGTTGACCGTCGAACATGCCAAGGGACGCATTCCTATCATCGCCGGCGCCGGAGGCAACTCCACGGCCGAGGCCATCAAACTGACGCGCTACGCGAAAGAAGCGGGCGCCGATGCTGTCTTGCAAGTGGTGCCGTACTACAACCGTCCTACCCAGGAAGGCATGTACCAGCACTTCAAGGCCATCGCCGAAGCCGTCGACATTCCCGTCATCCTGTACAACGTGCCTGGCCGCACGGTTGCCGACATGAGCAACGAGACCATCGTGCGCCTGTCCGCCATCCCGAATATCGTCGGCGTGAAAGATGCGACCGGCAATATCGGCCGCGGCATCGACCTGCTGCGCCTGGTTCCAGCGGACTTCGCCGTGTACTCGGGCGACGATCCGACGGCCATGGCGCTGATGTTCTGCGGCGGCCACGGCAACATTTCCGTGACGGCCAACGTTGCGCCGCGCGCCATGCACGAACTGTGCGTGGCAGCCATGGCGGGCGAGCGCGCCACGGCGATTGCCATCAATAACAAAGTGTTCCCTTTGCACCAGAAATTGTTTGTCGAGCCCAACCCGGTGCCCGTCAAATGGGCGCTGGCCGAAATGGGCCTGATGCCAGCCGGCATACGCTTGCCACTGGTGCCGCTGGCTGAAAATTGCCATGCCACCGTGCGCGATGCCTTGCGCGACGCTGGCATCCTGTCTTAAGCCGAACTTCAAGCCCGGGCTTGACCAGCCCGGACCTTTCCTGATTCCAGCTGCTACTTAGCTTCTTATCCAGTTACGACATGACTAATTGCAAGAAAACCAAACCGGCGCCTGCCACCATCGCCGTCCGCGGCATCGTCATCGGCGCCGTCGCAGCCAGCCTCGCGGGCTGCGGCATGATCAGTTCGGTAGTCGGCGGCGACAAGGTCGACTATAAGTCGGTCAAGAAAGCCAGCACCCTGGACGTGCCGCCTGACCTGACGCAATTGCAGCAGGACAACCGTTATTCCTTGCCGGATGCGAAAAACGGCGTGGCCACGGCTTCCGGCTACAACGCGCAGCGCAACGCCACGGCCGGCACGCCCGTCATCGTGGGCGCCGACGGCGTGGTGGGTGTCGTGCCCGTCACGGCCGGTGGCGTGAAGGTCGAGCGCGCGGGCAACCAGCGCTGGCTGGTCGTCAAGCAGTCGCCTGAAGTGCTGTGGCCGCAACTCAAGCAATTCTGGGAAGATTCGGGCTTTACCGTCGCCATCGACCAGCCGACGGCTGGCATCATGGAAACCGAGTGGAACGAGAACCGCGCCAAGCTGCCGCAAGACTTTATCCGCAACACCATCGGCAAGGCCTTCGATTCGATGTACTCGACTGGTGAAAAAGACAAGTTCCGTACCCGCGTTGAACGTCTGGCCGATGGTTCGACCGAGATCTACATCAGCCACCGTGGCGTGGAAGAGGTCGTCACGGGCCGCGACAAGGAAACCACCACCTGGACCGCGCGTCCCAACGATCCGGGCCTGGAAGCGCAATTCCTGGCCAAGCTGATGACGCGCCTGGGCGCGGCCAGTGACGAAGCACAAGCGAAGACAGCCGTTGACGGCGCCATCGTGCAGCCGCTGCACGCCAAGCTGGTGGGCGATGCCGCCACGCCGGCGCGCGCCATCGAAGTCGATGAAGGTTTCGACCGCGCCTGGCGCCGTGTCGGCCTGGCGCTGGACCGCGTCGGCTTCACCGTGGAAGACCGCGACCGCACGCAAGGCACGTATTTCGTGCGTTACGTCGATCCGGACGCGGTCAAGAAGGATGGTTTCTTCTCGAAACTGTTCAGCTGGGGTTCGTCGTCCGACAAGGACAAGGAAGCGCAGCGCTACCGCGTCCTGGTCAAGGCCGGCAATGGCTCGACCAGCCTGGTCAGCATTCTCAGCAACGAAGGCCAGCCCGACGTCTCGCCAGTGGCCGAGAAGATCCTGGGCTTGCTGAACGAGCAGTTGAAGTAAGCGGTGCATTTGCGGCGGGTATCACAACCTGCCGCGCAATAAAAAAGGCTGATCCGGGAAACCGGCGCAGCCTTTTTTATTGCCTGCGTCCGGCCTTATATCCTGCGGATAAAACGCCGGACGCAAAAAAGCCGACCCGAAGGTCGGCTTTCTTTAGTGCAGGGTGCTAAATTACTTAGCAGCCGATGCAGCAGCCGAAGCAGCCGAAGCAGCGTCGGTAGCGGCCGAAGCGGCAGCCGAAGCAGCAGCAGCAGCGTCGGTAGCGGCCGAAGCAGCAGCGTCAGCAGCAGCAGCTGGAGCAGCTTCAACTGCTGGTGCTGGTGCTGGGGTTTCAACTACTGGTGCTGGTGCAGGAGCTTCTTCTTTTTTGCTGCAAGCAGCCAGAGCAACAACCATCAGGGAGGCGATCAGCAGGGATTTTTTCATTTGTTTTCCTTAATTATTTCAAAAAATAAATCAATATTGTTGCGATGAATAATTACCGGTAATTATCGCTCGTTAGGTCGTCTTCGAAGGCTTTTCGTACCAGGTGGTGCCTGCCAGACAACGGAAACTTCCTAACCGAATATTATAGCGATTTTTGGTGCGTCGCAATAGGAGCAAGAGGCAAATTCGCAACTATTTTGTGATATCGCAATATTTGCCGAAGCAAATTGCAAGCAAGTGTAAGCGATTTGCGAAAGCGCGACAAAACGATATAAAAATAATATGTTTTATTGCGCTAACGCAGATGCTGTTATTTTACCTACTGTAATACCACTTTGCTACGCCGCCCCCATTCAAGCCAGTTCGAGCCAGCCATCCTGATACCACGTATATAACGCATCCATCACGTCATCGGAAGCCTGGGCCACGGCGGCGCCATCGAGGGCGCGTTCGTTGGCCAGGGTTTCCAGGGCCGCTTTATCGGCCTTGCCAATGGCAAACGATTCGCCATTGATGAAGACATTCTTGCCACGATACAGCATCAGGGTCTTGCGCGACAACACGACACCCTTCTTCTGTGCGGCGTCCGCGAAGCGGCCCACCGTCAGCGGCTTGGACAGCGGCGTGAAAAAGACATTGTGCTTCGGTTCCGACAGGTGTTCACCGAGGAAAATGGTCACATCTTCTTCCGTGAAGCGCACCTTGTTCATTTCTTCCGTGATGGTGCTGAGCATTTCACGGGGGATTTCCGCCGGTTTGCCCGACGCTGTCAGGTCCGGATCGCTGTAGATGCCCGGCAAGTCGATCGAGTCGGCCATGAATTGCAGGAACGCTTCGCCCAGCTCCTGGAACGTGGGCGAGCGGAAGCCGATCGAATACGTCTGGCAATCGCCGATGGCCACGCCGTCGTGCGCGTAGTGGGGCGGCAGATACAGCATGTCGCCCGGTTCCAGCGTGAATTCTTCATCGGGCGTGAAGTTGCTGAGGATTTTCAGCGGCAAGCCGTCGATCAGGCTCAGGTCTTTCTGCGCGCCGATGCGCCAGTGGCGCTTGCCCTGGCCTTGCAGCAGGAATACGTCATAGGAATCGAAATGCGGGCCCACGCCGCCGCCATCGGTGGCGAAGCTGACCATCAGGTCGTCCAGGCGCGAGTCCGGCAGGAAGCGGAACTGGCGCAGCAGGGCGTCGGCCTTGGCGCTGTGCAGGTTGGCGCCCTGCACCAGCAGGGTCCATTCCTTCTGTTTCAGCGAGGGCAGGCTGGTCAAAGGGCCTTGCTGCATGTTCCAGTGGCCATCCGCATGGCTGACCAGGCGCGATTCGACGTGATCGAGGGTAGCCAGCTCGGCCAGGGCCTTGAAATCGAACAGCGCCTTGAAGCCAGGCACGGCTTGACGGATCAACAAGGGTTTTTTATGCCAGTAGTCGCGCAGGAATTGCGCCGGCGTGATATCGCCGAGGAGAGTTAATGTTTTCATGCGCCCATTATAACAACCGGAAATGCAGGAATGCGCCTGCCGTTGGCGGCGTGAAGGTATAATTTGCCAGCTTATACAATGAAAGGAAGCATAATGAAGATTGCCAAAAATACGGTCGTGACTGTCAACTACAAACTGTCAGACGCGCAAGACAATCTGATCGAAGACGGCCGTCAGCCGATGGTCTACCTGCACGGTGATTATGAAAACACCTTGCCGAAGATCGAAGAAGAGCTCGACGGCAAGGAAGTTGGCTATTCCAACACGATCCAGATCGAACCGGATGATGCTTTCGGTGAATACGATCCAGCCCTGGTGAAGGTCGAGCCGCGCAATCGCCTGCCTGAGCCGCTGGAGGTGGGCATGCAGTTCGAAGGCATGCCGGAAAGCGATTCGCCGGACGAAGAAGCGATGATCTTCACGGTCACCGATATCGCCGACGACAAGGTCGTGCTGGACGGCAACCATCCACTGGCCGGCATCGCGCTGCGCTTCTCGCTGACCGTCGCCGACGTGCGCGAAGCCACCGAAGAAGAAATTGCCCATGGCCACGTGCATGGCGCACACGGCCATGACCATGGCGATGAAGATGATGAAGGCGAAGGCGAAGAGGGCGACCACTTCCGTACGCATCCGATTCATTAATACTGCATGTTCCAGGCCGGCTCTATGCCGGCCTGTTCGTTTGTGCGCTGTTACTAACGGCGCACAGTCGACGCCTTGGTTCGCGCCTGCGTCGATGGCCGCGTGGCGCGTTGACGTACCTCAAAGAATGGCGTCTTGCCGGGCCGGACTGCGATGGCGGACCAGTCGTTGTCGATGCTGACGTGGCCCAGGTTGCCTTTCCAGCTGATTTTCGGCCCGCCAGCCCTGGCTGCGGCCTTTTTACTTTTTCCCTCCTTGCCATCCGCGTCGCCATCGCGCTGCGTATCGACCAGTAACACCTTGCCGCTGAACTTTTTCGCCAGGGTGCGGATCTGCTTGCGCGGTCCGGCAAAGCCATCCTGTTTCGAACTGAAGCTGGGCAGCAGCGAATTGTCGTCTTCATCGAGCACGCCCACGTCGCCATCGGAAAACAGCACGATGCCGTCGAGTTGCTTGCGCTGCGCCATGGCGAACAATCTCTGCAGCCAGGAACGGTTGGCGACCAGGCGGTCTTCGAATTCGCTGTTGCGTCCCGCTTCCGGCAGGAAATGGTTGTTATTCGCGGGCAGATTCACGGTGGCAAACAGTACGCCGCCGTATTCCCAATGGGCATTTTCCGCATAGCTGCGGAATTTTGCCGTCGATGACAGCCGCGACAGGGTCAGCTTGTGCTGGCCCAGGCTTTGGTCATCGGCGAAATACACGTCGCGCAAGCGGTTCAGGCGTTCGATGGCGTTGACCCTGCCGCGCGAATTGCGGCAGTTGGCCCAGTCGCTTGCCGACAGCGAGACGATCAGCGGCGGGCCGCTGGCGTCGAGCAAGTCCTTACGCTGGCCATACAGCTTGTCGCTGCACGATTCGCTGGCGGCCTTGATGCCGGTGGCCACGACGAAGGAGGCATTGAAGGCGCTGGTGTCGGCGATGGCTTTTTTCAGGGGGCCGTCGTCCGGCCCCGCGTTGAAGGAGTGGCCCAGCACGGCAAACTCGAAGCCGGCCTGGTCGCCCGGGGCGGCCAGCGCCTGCCATGGCAGGCTGGCAGCGAGCAAGCCGGCGGCCAGCAGGCGTATCGAGCTGCGCCGGCAGGTCATGCGGCGGCCAGCCGTTTCAATTGATACAGCTGCTCCAGCGCATCGCGCGGGGTGAGCGCATCGGGATCGAGGTCGGCGATGGCGTCGAGCAAGGCTTGCTGCGCCGCGTTCAGCGCGGCCAGCGGCGCCGCCGCTTCCTCTTCTTCCTCTTGCGCATACGGATCGGCGGAAGGCAGCGCGAACAGGTCGCGTTGCGGCGTGGCGTCGAGCGCCTGCGCTTCCAGGCGCGCCAGGTGCTTGCGCGCCGCCTTGATCACGGGCTGCGGCACGCCAGCCAGCTGCGCCACCTGCAAGCCATAGCTTTGCGAGGCGGGACCGGCTTGCACGGCGTGCAGGAAGACGATGCTGTCCTTGTGCTCGACGGCGGACAAATGCACGTTGGCGGCGCTCGGGTGACTGTCCGGCAATTGCGTCAGCTCAAAGTAATGTGTGGCAAACAGGGTGAAACTACGGCTGGTGTCGATCAAATGGCGCGCGATGGCCCACGCCAGGGCCAGGCCGTCGAAGGTGGAGGTGCCGCGGCCCACTTCATCCATCAGCACCAAGGAATGCTCGGTGGCGCCGTTCAGGATGGCGGCCGATTCCGTCATTTCCACCATGAAGGTCGAGCGTCCGCCCGCCAGGTCGTCGGTGGCGCCGATGCGCGTGAAGATGCGGTCGATGGGGCCGATGGTGGCGGACGCTGCCGGCACGTAGCTGCCCACGTAGGCCAGCAGGGTGATGAGTGCTACCTGGCGCATGAAGGTCGATTTACCGCCCATGTTCGGGCCGGTGATCAAGAGCAGCCGGCGCTCGTTGACGAAGCGGCAATCGTTGGCGATGAAGCGTTCGATCTGCTTTTCCACCACGGGGTGGCGGCCTTCGACGATGTTGATGCACGGCTCGTCGACCAGTTGCGGCGCGGCCCAGTTGTGCTGCTGCGCATGTTCCGTCAGCGCATTCAGGGTGTCGAGCTGGGCCAGGCCCTGCGCAATCGTCTGCAGGGTGCCGATGTGCGGCGCCAGTTCGGCCAGCAGCAGGTCGTACAGCATCTTTTCGCGCACCAGCGCCTTGTCTTGCGCCGACAGGGCCTTGTCTTCGAACACTTTCAGTTCGGGCGTGATGTAGCGCTCGGCGTTTTTCAAGGTCTGGCGGCGGCGGTAGTCCTCCGGCACCTTGTCCGTCTGGCCGTGCGTGACTTCGATGTAGAAGCCATGCACCTTGTTGTATTCGACGCGCAGGTTGGCGATGCCCGTGCGCGCGCGTTCGCGCGTTTCCAGGTCGAGCAGGAACTGGCCCGCGTTTTCCGACAGCGCGCGCAATTCGTCGAGCTCGGCGTCGAAACCGGTGGCAAAGACGCCGCCGTCGCGCACCATGGCGGCCGGTTCCTGCGCCACGGCGCGCACCAGCAAGTCCAGGCAGGCCGTCGGCGTGGCCAGGGCAGCATGGATGGCGGCCAGCAAGCCGCTTTCGCCGCCCTGGCCATGGCCATAACAACGGACCACGTCGCCGCGCAGGGCCGGCAGTTGCAGCAAGCCGTCGCGCAGGGCGGCCAGGTCGCGCGGACGGGCCGACAGCAGGGCGATGCGCGTGGTGATGCGTTCGATGTCGGGCACTTGCGCCAGGGTGGCGGCGAGCGGACCGGCCGCTTCGCTTTGCGCCAGCGCGGCGATGGCTTCATGGCGCGCGCGGGCCACGTTCTGGTCGCGCCGCGCATGGTGCAGCCAGTGGCGCAGCATGCGCGAACCCATGGCCGTGCGGCAATGATCCAGCAGGGAAAACAGCGTCGGCGATTCCTGGCCGCGGATGGTTTCCGTCAATTCCAGGTTGCGCCGCGTGGCCGCATCCAGGCCGATGAATTCGCTTTCCGTTTCCGTGATCAACGAGCGCACGTGCTGCAAGCCGCGTCCCTGCGTCGACTGCGCATAGCGCAGCAGCGCGCCGGCCGCGCCAAATGCGGCGCCGAGGCCATCGGCGCCAAAGCCCGTCAAGGTCGCCACGCCCAGTTGATCGAGCAGGGCCTTGTGGCCGCCCACCACGTCGAAATGCCAGTCCGGCACGCGGTTGATGTGCGTGCCCGCGTAGTCGTCGAACAGGTTGCCATTGTCGCCGCTGAGAATTTCAGCCGGCACGATGCGTTCCAGTTCCTGCTGCAATCGCACGGCCACGGTGCTGCTGTCGCCGGAAAACTCCATCAACTTCAAGGCGCCGCTGGCCAGCGATAGCCAAGCCAGGCCAGTGGTGACCGTCTTGCGTTGCGTGATGCTGCACATGGCCAGCAGCGGGCGCTCGGCCTTCTCTGGCAGCAAGTCCGCATCCGTCAGGGTACCGGGCGTGACGACGCGCATGACCTTGCGCTCGACGGGGCCCTTGCTGGTGGCCGGGTCGCCGATCTGTTCGCAAATGGCCACCGACTCGCCCAGCTTGACCAGCTTGGCCAGATAGCCGTCCAGTGAATGAAACGGCACGCCGCACATTTTAATCGGGTTGCCACTGGCCACGCCGCGCGCCGTCAGGGTAATGCCCAGCAGGCGCGAGGCTTTTTCCGCATCCTCGAAAAACAGCTCGTAGAAATCGCCCATGCGGTAGAAAACCAGCATCGTCGGGTGGTTTTCTTTAATACCAAGATATTGTTGCATCATTGGCGTAAGCTTTTCAGCGGAATTCTTCTTTGCCGCGGCGGCGTTGATTTCTTTGGGGACGGTGGTCATGTGTTCTTTGTCGTTGGTCCGGCGGCAGGAAACGCATGCCAGCCGGGCTGTGGGTGGTGCTGTGTGCATTCAAGGCCGCGCCAGGGGGCGGAGCTTGGGTTCAAGGCCGTCATTTTACCGCTTTCGGCGGGCGGGGCGGCGTATTGCGTGCGGATGTGAAAAAGCCGCGCCGGTGGAGGTGGCGCGGCTTGGATATCCGGTGGCACTTACTATTGGTCGATAAGTGTCTGTCGGTGGCTGTACGGTTTACGTATCGGTGTGGCCGCCTATCGACGCTTCCGGATCAAAACTGAAGACGCGCAGTTCCGGCAAGTCTTGCTCGCCGCGAATGATGCGTACAGTCAGCACAAACGAGAGTTCCCAGCGGCCCTTGCTCTGACCTACGTCAAGGTTGTGTTTCCATTCCTGGCGGATGCGGCGCAGATCGGGCAAGGCTGGATCAGGCGGCAATACATGGGATTCAAAATCCAGGGGCAGCTGATAGGTGGCGCCGGCGGCTTGCAGGAAGGGCGAAGGCAGCGAATAGCGGGTGGGTACGTCGGGGCCGATCTGGGTCAACTGGGGTATGCTGATCAGGCTGCAATCGACGATCTGGAAGGAGGTGAAACCACTGTCTTTGCTGCCACAGCAATTGACTTCCAGGTAGACGTGTTGGCCCTGCTGGAAGTGTACGCCACCCATATAGGGGCCGTGGCGCGGGTCGGCGCTGCCGTCGCAGGACGTAAACGCATAGTCGAGTTGGTTGGTGATCTGGTCTGCATCAAAGTGGACCGATAACTTCATCCAGGGTTTTTCGTACGTCATGTTTTCTGGTTTCTTTCCATATTAATAAGTAATTTCTGATAGCGAGCATCTCGCCTTAGTGTCAACAGATCGGGAGCAGATTCGATCAGGTTGAGAGGGTAGCCGCGTTCTATGGCCTGCTGCAGCGCCGCCATCGCTTCATTGCGCTTGCCTATCAGTTCATAGGTCAGTGCGGCCCTGAAATGGATGTCTGGCAATGTGGGAGCAAGCTGGACAGCTTGTGTTACGTGCTTCAGCGCATCGTTTTGCGAGCCCGCATAGGCTGAATATAGTGCTAGCCGCGAATTGATTTTTGGGTCGTCTGGCGAGTGGCGTAACATCACTTGAATCAGCGTAATTGCGCGCCGGTAAGAATCGCGTGACAACTCAATCTGTCCGGGCACCCACCGCTGGGCATCCGCCAAGTTCGCCCATAGCAGGTAGTTACCGGGACTGCCTTTAGTTTCTGAGACGGCATTTTTAAATGCCTGCACTGCTCCCAGATAGTCGCCTCGATTAAACAGGGCATTGCCAAGGTTGGTATACAGTTCCCAGTCGGGATGCACCTGCAATCCTTGCTGCAGAACTTGCAGGGCTTCGTCATTGCGATTCAGACGGTCAAGTGTACCGCTGAGTTGGGCATAGGAATTGGCCACATGCGGGTCCATCTGTATGGCTGTCCGAAAGAGCTTTTCAGCCTCCGTGTAATTACCAAGGTTATAGTGCAGCTTGCCCAGGATGGAAATGAAAGGGCGATCACGGGGATACAGTGTGATGGCCTTGCCAAGCACTTCCTGAGCCAGGTCAAATTTTTGTGCATGGATGAGTAGGCGCGCCTTACCATACATGCCTAGCAGATTGTTTGGTTCAAGGTTTAAGGCTGCCGTGATTTCCTGCATCGCTTGCGGGCGTTTGCCTTGATATTCCAGAACCCAGGCCTGTGCCACATGGGCAAGCGCAAGCTGATCGTCGGCTACCAATGCCTGTTTTGCCGCGATGTCCGCGCGTTGCAGCCAGGTTTCATCGCGGCCACCACCAATATAGCGCAACGTGAAAGCCAGTGACAGGCCGGCATTTGCAGCAGCATGCTCTGGATTGTGTTTAAGGATGGCACTAAAATGCTCAATGGCCAGTGTCTTACTGCTATCTTGATCGAGCATGCGCAACGCTTCCATCCCCGCCGCCATGCTGGCCATTTCCGAATAAGGCGCGGGCGCTTTTTCGCCCGTGACGAACGATTTGACGGCAGGAAGGATATTGGGCAGCTGCCATCCCGCCAGTACGGCCAGCAGCGCCACGCCCGCGCCCCATTTAAGCGTGCGCTTGCGGGGCAGGGGCAGGCGGATGGAGACGCTGGCGGGGGGTTCTTCCTTCGCGGGTATCTCGTCGGCAAGGGGCGTGGCCAGGGTGGGCGGCTCCCCGCGCTGCGCCCCGATCGCCTCGCGCACGTCGCGCATGGTGCGCGGCCGTTCGGCCGGGTCGTGCGCCGTCATCGCGCGCACGAGGGCGTTGATGGCGGGCGGGACGGAGTCGGGCAGGTCGGGCCATGGTTCCGTCGCCTGCATGTGAGCGGCGGCCAGGGCCAGGCCGTTCAGGTGGGCGAAGTGGCGCTGGCCGGCCAGCATTTCGTACAGCATGGCGCCCAAGGCATACACGTCGCCGCGCGTGTCGGGCAGGCGGCCCATCAGGCGTTCGGGCGCCATGTAGGCGATGGTGCCCTGCAAGTCGCACAGGGTGGTCGTTTGCGTGGCTTGCGGGTCGATGTGGCGCGCCAGGCCGAAGTCGAGGATGCGCACCTTGCCGTCCGCCTCCAGCATCAGGTTAGACGGTTTCAGGTCGCCGTGGACCAGGTCCATGGCGTGCGCCTCGTCCATGGCGTCGGCGATCTGGTAGGCGATGTCGAGCGCCCCCTGCAAGTCGGCCTTGCCGCTGTGCATGAACTGCCCCAGGGTCTGGCCTTCGACCAGTTCCATGACGATGGACTGGCTCGTGCCTTGGCCCTCGATGGCGAAGATGCGCACGAAGGCGGCATGCTTGAGCGAAGCGGCCAGGCGCGCTTCATTGATGAGTTTTTCCGGATGCAGCACGTCGGCTTGCGGTTTCAGGCGCTTCAGCGCCACGCTACGGCACAGCTTGGCATCCCAGGCTTCGAATACATGGCCGAAACCGCCTTCGCCCAGCAAGCGGCGCACTTCATAGTGCCCGCTGATCGTGTCGTCTTGCGGCGGGGTCTGACGCAGGGAGTCGAGCAGTTCCATATACCTTGGCTTCAGAGTGCATCAACGTGGGCATCCGGCATTGAAAAGGGTCAATGCGATGTTGGAATGCTCAAGATGATTGATTTTGAGTAACTTCCTGATTTAAAACGATTGTTTCGAATAAGTCAATTAATATTGACAAGGAGTGAACAAAAGCTGCCATTGACGGCGATTGCCATTTCGGCGCCCGGCAAGCCGTCAATGTGTTCGAACGCAATGACGACCATTGCGTAGCATCCGATAATGCAGGCGGGAGCGGCACCGTATGGACAGGTGCCGCGCTATGCGTTGGACAGGGAGAGGAGGCAGTATGCGTGGCGTGATCCGCTTGAACGACCCCACCAGCCATGGCGGCAAGGTGGTGGGCGCGGCGCCGAAGAGTACCGTGCTGGGCGTGGCCGTGGCGCGCAAGGGCGATTCTTGCGTCTGCCCGATCAAGGGCCACGTGCGCTGCGTGATCGCCGAGGGCGATCCGCAGGTGCTGATCGACGGCGTGCCCGTGGCCTTCGACGGTCACAAGACCAGCTGCGGCGCCAGCCTGATGTCCACCGTGGGCAACAGCGGGCGCGCTTAGGCCAGGCTCGTGTCGATGGCCGTGCCCAGCTTGTCGACGATCTCGTCGACATGGCTGGCGTCGATGATGTAGGGCGGCGCCAGCAGGATGTGGTCGCCGTGCAAGCCGTCGATGGTGCCGCCCATGGGGTAGCACATCAGTCCGTTCTGCATGGCGTGCGCCTTGATGCGCGCGTGCAGGCGGCGGGCCGGGTCGAACGGCTGCTTGCTGGCGCGGTCCTGCACCAGTTCCAGGCCCAGGAACAGGCCGCGGCCGCGGATGTCGCCCACGTGCGCATGGTTGTCGAAGCGCTGGTGCAGCCGCTCTTGCAGCAAGGCGCCCATGGCGCGCACGTTGGCCAGCAGATCGCGTTCCTCGATCTGCCGCTGTACGGCCAGCGCGGCGGCGCAGGCCGTGGCGTGACCGATGTAGGTGTGGCCGTGCTGGAAGAAACCCGTGCCGGCGCGGATGGTGTCGCGGATGTCTTGCGACACCATCACGGCGCCGATCGGCTGGTAGCCGGCGCCCAGGCCCTTGGCGATGCAGATGAGGTCAGCCGTGACGCCTTCCTGCTCGCAGGCGAACAGGCTGCCCGTGCGCCCCATGCCGCACATGACTTCGTCGAGGATCAGGAGGATGCCGTGGCGCTGGCAAATGGCGCGCATGCGCTGGAAGTAGCCGGCGACGGCGGGCAGGGCGCCGGCCGTGGCGCCGACGACGGGTTCGGCGATGAAGGCCATGACCTTGTCCGCGCCCAGTGCGGCGATATGCTCTTCCAGCTCCTGGCCCAGGCGCGCCACGTAGTCGCCGTCCGTTTCATGGGCTGCCTGGTCGCGCCAGGCATAGCAGGGCGACACGTGGGTGACGCCAATCAGCAGCGGCTCGAACTGCTGGCGGCGCCAGGCGTTGCCGCCCGTGGCCAGTGCGCCCAGGGTGTTGCCGTGGTAGCTCTGGCGGCGCGCGATGACGTGGCGGCGCTGCGGCTGGCCCCGTTCGACGAAATACTGGCGCGCCATTTTCAGCGCGCTTTCCACCGCTTCCGAACCGCCCGAGACGAAATACACGCTGTCGATGCCGGCAGGCGCCCTGGCGACGAGGAAATCGGCCAGCTGCTCCATCGGCTCGGTGGTAAAGAAAGAGCTGTGCGCGTACGCCATGCTGGCAACCTGCTGCTGCACGGCGGCGATCACGGCCGCATCCGAATGGCCGAGGCAGGAGACGGCCGCGCCGCCGCAGGCGTCCAGGTAGCGCTTGCCATCCGCATCGATCAGGTAAGGGCCGTCGCCGCCCGTGGCGACGGAATAGCTGGCGGTCAGGCTGCGGTGGAAGACATGGCTCATGGCATCGCTTTCTTATCGGCAAGGGGGAGATGGCCGATTATAGGATGCGCCGCGTCGCATTGCAACGTTTGATGTATTTGTTTTTAATTTGCACCATTCGATGTTTTTGCGTAGGCGCCCAGCGCCCGCAATTGCTGTTCCGCCGCGCCGATGGCCGTGACGGCATCGGGCCCCGCGCGCGCCACCAGCAGTTCCACCAGGCTTTCCACGGCCGCGACGCCGGCCACGATGGAGGGGAAGAACGAGGGGCTGTCGACGGCGATGACGATGCTGGCGTCGGCCTGCAGGGCCGGCGGCGACATGGCGCTGTCGCTGATGGCGACCACCCGGCAGCCGGCCTGGCGCGCCGCCTGCGCCACCAGCAGCGCTTCGCTCGAATACGGCGCGAAGCTGATGACGACGACGGCTTCGCCCGCCTGCAGGGCGCGCAAGTCCATTTCCAGGGTGCCGCCCTGGCCGCTCAGCAGCTGCACGCTGGGGCGCAGCAGCCGGTACAGGTAGTGCAGGGTGTAGGCGATCGGGTGGGCGGCGCGAAAGCCGGCCACGTGCACGCGGGGCGCCGCCTGCAGCAGATTGGCGGCCCCGTCCAGGGCCGCGTGGTTGGCGCTTTCCGTGGCGGCCAGGTTGCGCTGCTGTACCGTGAACACTTCGGTGACCAGGTCGCGCTCTTTCCCCTCTTTGCCGGCCAGCGCGCCGGCTTTTGCCGCGTAGCCGCTTGGTCCCGCGCGCAGGCGCTCGACGAAGATGGCCTTGAGTTCGGGCCAGCCGGCAAAGCCCAGCTGCTGCGCCAGGCGCACGAGGGCGGCCGATTGCACCTGCGCCCGCGCGGCGATGCTGCGCATCGACGAGACGGCCACTTCGTCCGGGTGGTCGGCCAGGTAGCGGGCGCCGGCCTGGAATTGCGGACTCAGCTGCGCATGGCGCGCCTTGATCAGGTCCATCAGTGCCGCATAGGAATCGTGGGGTGTCGCTGCCTGCATCGCCGTGCCTCAGTTGATAGGTTGCGGCGATGGTACAGGATTCGTCAGCGCGCCGGTAGCGGCGCGCCTTGCACCCGGGCGGCCGTGCGTGGACGCAGGCGGGCAAACAGGTGCGGCCCGGCCGGTTTGCGGCGCGGTCCCGTCGTCAGTACGCGCAGGGCGGTGGGTAGCGGCACGTCGTGGCAGTGCAGGAACAGGGCGGCGGCGCCCGTGCCGGCCATTTCCTGCAAGGCCAGTGCATGCTCGACCAGCGCCGCCGTGCGCATGTCGAGCCGTACCGGGATGTCGGGTTGGAATAACTGTGTGTCGATGGGCCGTGCGTTGCGCATGCTGTCCCCCGCCGGGTTCGCTAGTCAAGCTGCCAGCATAAAAGCGCCCCGGCGCCACCACTTTGCGCCAGATCAATTCCACTGTCGGATAGATTCCACAAGGCAAAAAAACGCCAACCGTTGCCGGCTGGCGCTGAAAACCCTCGAAGGAAGAAAGGGTGGGGGACGGGCTAGTAGCTCCAGCGGACTGAGATACCTACAACCTTGTCATAGCGCCGCACATCGCGCACATAGTCCGGCGTGTCGTGATAGTCGCGGTAGGTCGAGTCGAGCAGGTTGTTCGCGTCCAGCGTCACCGTGGTATTCGGGTTGAGCTTGTACGAGACCGACGCGTCCAGGGTCTTGGTGGGCGCCACGGTCAGGTGGATGCCCTTGCCGCGGTAGTTGTAGTCGTCGACGTACTTGTCGCGCCAGCTATAGGCCAGGCGCGCCGACCACGGTCCCTGTTCGTACAGGCCGACGATATTGGCCGACCATTTCGACATGCCAGTGAACGGATGCGCGCTGCCATTCAATTCTTCCAGCTCGCCCGTCATGTAGGTGGCGTTCGCCTGCAGGCCCAGGCCGCTCATCCAGCCGGGCAGCTTGTCGTAGAACTGCTGGTAAGCCATTTCCACGCCTTGCAGATGGCCCTTCGAGGTGTTGCGCGGACGCGTGATGTCGTACTCGATGCCGTCATACGTTTCCTTGGCCGAACCGGACAGGATGTAATTCTTGAAATTGTGGCGGAATACGGTAGCCGTGACGGAACCCGTCTGCGCGAAATACCATTCCAGCGCCGCATCGAGGTTCTTGCCTTCCACGGGTTTCAGGTCGGGATTGCCGCCGCTGCCCGTCGGACGCACCATTTCCAGGCTCTTGCCCAAGGTCACGCCGGGGTTGAAGTCGGCGAAGTTCGGGCGCTGCACCGCCTTGCCGGCCGTCAGGCGGGCGACCAGGTCCTGGCGCAGCATGGCTTTCAGGGTCAGGCTGGGCAGCACGTCCGTATCGGACGTTTTTACGCGCACGGGCGTGACGATGCCGTCTTGCGAAGAATTGCCTTGCAAGTCCTGCTTGGTCTGCACCACGCGCACGCCCACGGTGCCGTCGACCGGCACTTGCGCCAGATCAAAGCCGATGCGCGCCTTGCCGTAGACGGCATTGGTTTTTTCCACATCCTTGAAGTGGGTCATCGGATCGTCCGGGCTGCGCTCGCTGCTGCCCGTAAACAACTGGCGCAAGGTGTCCGTGTTGTTGAGCATGTAGTCGCGGCACGGCGTGAGCCAGCTTTGCAGGCCGAAGTTGCCCGTGTTCTTGTGCGAGGTGCATGCCAGGCCGGGCAGGGAGTCCGCGGTCATGATCGACGTCAGCCCCCCTTGCACGTTCTTTTCGCGGATCGATTCGGCCTTGCGCTTGGCCAGGCGCACGCCGCCCGAGAGTTCGCGGAAGAAGCCCGTGCTGTCCATGTCGTAGGTGACGTCGCCGCGCCAGTCGGTCGAGCTGCCTTCGTCGTGGCTGTGGTTATCGTAGAAGCCGAGCAGCGTGTAGTTCTTCGGGTCCAGCATGTTGTAGCCGGGGTAGCTGATCTGCGCGCCGCCGTTGACGTTCGTGCTGCCGATCACGCTGGTAGGATGGGCAAGGAAGTCGAGGATGGGGAATTCGCGCTCGAAGTTGCTGACCGTGCGCGCCAGTTCCGTCGTGGCGCGCAGCTGCGGCGTGATGTCCCAGCGCGCGCCGATGGCGCCTTGCGAACCGATCGAGCGGTCGCGCCGCGCCTGGGTAGAACCGAGCGTGAACGGCGACCAGGGGCCGTCGATCTTGCCCACCGTGGCCGCCTGATTGGTGCCGGGGATCAGCGTGATGTCCGGGTTCTGGCCCCAGGGCAGCGAACCGACGAAGAACTGGCTGTCGAACGCGTGCTTGATCAGGGTCGACATGCCTTCCGCATACACTTCCACCTGCGAGTTCGGGCGCCACTGGAAGGCGGCATTCGCCGCGTAGCGCTTGCGGTCGCCCACGGTGGGGATCATGCCGACGGAATCGGGTCCCGTGATGTTGCCCGCGTCGGGGCGCTTGACGGGTTCGGCGTTCCAGATGGTCTCGTCATAGTATTTGCTGCGCTGGTAGGACAGGCCGAGCAGGGCGCCGAATTCGCCGTATGCGGTCTTCCAGCGGTTCGAGACCATGCCGCTGACGTTCGGATCCGTCGAGCCGGACTTGTCGCGGTGCTCGGCGCGCACGTTGCCCGATGCCGTGAAGCCCTTGAAGTCGAACGGGCGGTTGGTGCGCACGTCGACCACGCCGGCCGTGCCGCCTTCGACCATGTCGGCGCCCTGCGATTTGTACACGTCCACGCGCTGCAGCATGGCCGTCGGGATGTCGGCCAGGTACAGGCTGCGGCCCACGGAGGTGAACATTTCACGGCCGTTGAGCAGGGTCACCACGCCGGGCAGGCCGCGGATGATGACGGAACCCGCTTCGCCGCCTTCGCGGCGGATCTGCACGCCCGTCACGCGGCCGAGGATTTCGGCCACGTTCTTGTCGGGGAATTTACCGATTTCATCGGCGACGATGGAATCGACCACCTGGTCGTTGTTCTTCTTGATCGTTTGCGCGCTCTGTGCCGCCTTGCGCACGCCCGTGACGGCGACGACGGCGATGCCGGCATTGTCGGCTGGCGCCGGTGCCGCCGTTTCCACCGTTTCCACCGTTTCTACCGCTTCCACGGCGGGCGCCTGTTGCGCCCAGACGGAAGCGCTGCTCAGCAGGCCGGCGCCGGCCAGGGCGGCCACCGTGGCCTTCAAGGTCAGCCGTGTGTTTTGCTTGGGCGTGCGGGTGCCCGTTGCCATCGATTGCTTCATCTTGTCTCCACCTGTATTTTAGTTATGTTGAGAACGCCGCGGCAGTCGCCGCCAGAGCTGGAACTTGCTCAGAAACATGGTAGGTGGGAATGACTTTGCCCCACAAATGACTTCTTTTGCGATGTCAATACCAATTCCGGTATCCCTGCTGCATTCATGCGCCCTGGCGGCGCGCCGCGCGTTGTCGAACCTGGCGCGGGCGCGTTGCGGACGCTCCACAGCAGCAATCAGGCGGCGCAGGGCGCGACGCTGTGCGCCAGCCAGGCCATGAAGTGCGCCTGCGGCATGGGGCGGGCAAAATAGTAGCCCTGCAATTCATCGCAGCCGGCGTGGCGCAGCACGTCCGCATCGGCCGCGCTTTCCACGCCCTCGGCGGTCACCGTCAAGCCCAGGGTATGGCCCAGGCCGATAATGGTTTTCGTCACCGCCAGGTTTTGCGGCGAGCCGTGGATGTCCTGCACGAAGCTCATGTCGATTTTCAGCTTGTCGAGCGGGAAGCGGCACAGGTAGTTCAGGCTCGAATAGCCGGTGCCGAAATCGTCGATCGACAGCGCGAAACCCAGCGCCTTGATGGCGTGCAGGGTGGCGATGGTGTCGTCCACGTTGTCCATCAGGATCGATTCCGTCAGTTCGAATTCGATCTGTCCCGGCGTGACGGGAAACTCGCGCAGCACCTCGCGCAAGGTGGCCACCAGGCCGCCGCTTTTCAGCTGGATGGCCGACAGGTTGATCGACACGGCGATGTCGCCCGCGCCCGCCTCGCGCCAGGCCAGCTGCTGGCGGCACGCCTCGCGGATGACCCACGCGCCGATGGCGACGATCAGGCCCGATTCCTCGGCGGCGGGAATGAAGCTGTCGGGCGCGATCAGGCCGTGCTGCGGGTGCAGCCAGCGGATCAGGCTTTCCACGCCATTCAGGCGGCTGCTTTTCGCATCGATGCGCGGCTGGTAGTACAGCACCAGTTCCTGCCGCTCGATGGCGTGGCGCAGATCGCTTTCCAGGTGCAGCTGCTGCAGCTGCTGTTCCTGCATCTGCGGCGTGAACATGCGCGCGTGATCGCGCCCGCCGCTCTTGGCCTGGTACATGGCCGCATCGGCGTGGCGCATCAGGGTATCCATGTCGCCGCCGTGGTCCGGGTAGATGGCCACGCCCACGCTGCACGAGACATACAGCTCGTTGCCTTCCACCTGGTGCGGCTCGCGCATGGCGGGGATCAGCCGCGTGTCGAGCAGCGCGGCGATGGATGCGGCATCGCCGACGCCGTTGAGGATGACGACGAATTCATCGCCGCCCAGGCGGCTGACGGTATCGCCTTCGCGCACCAGCTGCAGCAGGCGCTTTGAGACCGATTGCAGCAGCGCGTCGCCCACATGGTGGCCCAGCGCATCGTTGACGTGCTTGAAGCGGTCCAGGTCGACGAACAGCACGCCCACCTTTTCGCCGCTGCGGCGCGCCTGCGCGATGGCGGCCGCCAGGCGCACTTTCGACACGTGGCGGTTCGCCAGTCCCGTCAGCGCATCGTGGTGGGCCATGTGCTCGATCTGCCGCTCGCTTGCCTTGCGTTCGCTGATGTCGAGCGAGCTGGCGATGAAATGCGTGGTGACGCCGTCGAGGTCGCGCACGGCGTTCATCACCAGCCAGGCGGGATAGCTTTCCAGCGACTTGCGCTGCACCCGGATCTCGCCCTGCCAGTAACCGCGCCGCGCCAGGGTCTGGCGCAGGCTGTCGAGCTGCTCGGGCGGGTTCTCGGGCGCGAGCAGGAAGGCCGGGCGCTTGCCGATCAGCTCCACCATGTCGTACAGCGAATGGCGGCGGAAGGCCTGGTTGACGGTGATGATGCGCATGCCGGCGTCCATCACGATCAGGCTTTCGGCCGATGCCTCGAATACCTTGGCCCACAGTTCCAGGCGCGACTCCATCAGCTTCATCTTGTTGATCGGCGTGAAGGTCGACAGCACGGCGCGCTGGCCCTGGTAGTCGATCAGGCGCGCGGAAATCAAGGCCCACGTGGGCGTGCCGCCGCCGCTCCAGCACACCTCGAATTCGTCGACGGCGCCCAGGTCGCTCAAGCGCTGGAAGAAGCGCGAACGGGCTTGCGGATGCATGCCGCCCACCCACGGGTCCAGTTCCAGGCCGCCCTGCCACGCGTGCGCGGCCTGGTTCGCGTGCAGCACCTGGTGATGCGGGATCGAGGTGACCATCAGCGGAATGGGAATGGCGTCGACCAGCTGGCGCTGCGCATCGGCCGCGCTGGCGCGCGCCACCAGCTCCTGCTGCGCCATGCGCTGGAAGTCGAGCTGCTGCAGCATGGTATTGAAGGCGGCGACCAGGCGGCCCGTTTCATCCTCGCTGTCCCAGACGGCGCGCAGGCTATGGTCGCCCGTTTCGCGCACTTCCTGCGCCACGCGCGCCAAGCGGCGGATGGGCAGGGCGATCTGGCGCGCGACGAAAAACACCAGGCCCAGTATCATCACCAGCAGCAGTACGGCCGTGCCCAGGTGCAGCCACATGCGCGTGAAGAAGCCGTCCACGCGCAGCTGGATCAGACGGTGCAATTGGCCTTCCGCCGCGCGCCAGGCACGCTGCAGGGCCGCGGCGGCCACCGCATCGCGGCGCAGCAGTTCCTGCGTGCCTGCGGGGTTGGCTTGCGCGCCGGCCAGCGCCTGGGTACTGGCGCGTAACTGCGCCACGGCTTGCCGCAGGGCCGCGCGCGAGCCGTCCAGGTGCTGGCGCAGCAGCGGCGTGCTGGCCGCGAACGCCTCCGTGTAGTCGCTGCCGATGCCGGCCATGGTGGCGTCCATGCGTCCCTCCAGTATCAGGAACTGGGTCTGCAGGCGCTGGCGCTGCGCGCCTTCGGCCGTCGCCAGTTGCAGGGCCAGGGCGCGCGTGCTGTTGATCACTTCCAGCAGTTCGGGGAAGCGCAGGATCACCAGCGACATCGTGTAGTAGCTGTCCAGGTCCGGGTCGAGGATCAGGTTCGATTGGTTGCCCACGCGCGTGAGCAGTGCGCGCCCGGCCACGAAGGCGGGCGAGGGCGCGATGCCGTCGTCCGGCGCAGCGGAAATGCTGCCGGCCTGGCGCAGCAGGGCGGCAAATTGCGCATTCAGTTCGGCGCTGCGCATGCCGGCGCCGAAGCGGCTTTCGGCCTGCTCCACGGCCGCTGCCTGTGCGCCCGGCTGCGCCGTGCTGCGCGCCAGGGGCAGCAGCGCATCGCGGATCGCGGCGATGTAGTCATTGCCCGCCATCTCCTTGCGCGAGAAATCGATGGCGATGTATTTTTCGTTGATGAGGATGCCGGAAATGAAGATCACGGCGGACAGGTCGAGCAAATAGATCAGCGCCAGTTTGCGCCCCACCGTCAATTTCCCGATCATGCGCGAGATTCTGCCCACCATGCGTGCCCCACCTTATCGTCAGCCCATTTATGTTTTCTTATGAGCAATTTTCATGCCTGAATTTACAAGCTTGCAAGGGGGCTTTTGCACCATGCAGGTGCGCGGCGGGAGACGGCGGACGATAAAAAAAGGCGGCCCGCAGGCCGCCCTTGTGTGCACTGTTACGGCGCTCAGGCTTCGGCGACGCGCTTGGCGATGTGCGCCAGCGCTTCTTCCACCTGGTCGATCAGGATCAGGCACAGGTCACCTTCGCCGAGGCGCGCCAGGGCCTTGTCGATGGCGACGAATTCGCCGTTGATTTCATCGATATGGCTGGTGCGCTTGGCGCCGTCCAGGCCCTGGCGCAGCAATGCCACCACTTCGCCGTCGGCGCGGCCGCGCTGGCACTGGTCCTGGTACAGCAGCACGTCGTCAAACGCGGCGCCGAGGATTTCCGTCTGCTGGCGGATGTCTTCGTCGCGGCGGTCGCCGGCGCCGCTGATGACCACCGAGCGGCGCTTGGCCGGCATGCTTTCCACGGCCTGCACCAGCGCCAGGATGGCGTCCGGATTGTGGCCGTAGTCGGCGATCAGGGTGGCTCCACGATAATCGAAGACGTTGAAGCGGCCCGGCGCGTTGTCGGCTTCATTGGCGAAGGTTTTCAGGCCCAGCGCGATGGTTTTCCAGTCCAGGCCCACGGCCCAGGCGGCGGCCAGCGACGCCATGACGTTGTCGACCTGGAAGCCGATGGCGCCGTTGCGCGTGATCGGCACTTGCGACAGGGCGATTTCGTGGCGCTCGTTGCCCTGCGCCGCGACCAGCTTACCGTCTTCCACGTACACCACGCGGTTGCCTTGCGCGCGGTGCGTGGCCATCACGGGATGCGTCTTGTCGGCGGCGAAGAAGGTCACCGTGCCACTGCAATTCTTGGCCATGCGCGCCACGGCAGGGTCGGTGGCGTTCAGCACGGCCACGCCGCTGTCGGCCACGTTTTGCACGATCACGCGTTTCAGGACCGCCAGGTCTTCCACGGTGGTGATGTAATTCAGGCCCAGGTGGTCGCCCGCGCCGATATTCGTCACCACGGCGACCTGGCAGCGGTCGAAGGCCAGGCCTTCGCGCAGCATGCCGCCGCGCGCCGTCTCGAACACGGCCGCGTCCACGTCCGGATGCAGCAGCACGTTGCGCGCGCTGCGCGGGCCGCTGCAGTCGCCGCTGTCGATCTGGCGCCCTTCGATGTACACGCCATCCGTGTTCGTCATGCCCGTGCGCAGGCCGGAAGCCGTCAGCAGGTGGGCGATCAGGCGCACGGTGGTGGTCTTGCCGTTGGTGCCGGTGACGGCGACGACGGGAATGCGGCCATCGTCGCCTTCGGCGAACATGGCGGCGATGATGGCCTCGCCCACGGGGCGCGGCTTGCCGAACGACGGCGCCAGGTGCATGCGCAAGCCCGGCGCGGCGTTCACTTCCACGATGCCGGCGTTCTGCTCTTCCAGCGGTTTCAAAATGCTTTCGGAGACGACGTCGACGCCGCAGATGTCCAGGCCCACCATGTGCGCGGCCGCGACGGCGCGCGCCGCCACTTCCGGGTGCACGTCGACGGTGACGTCGGTGGCCGAGCCGCCCGTCGACAGGTTGGCGTTATTGCGCAAGATCACGCGCTGGCCCACGGGCGGCACGGATTCGGCCACGTAGCCCTGCTTGGCCAGGCTGGCCAGGGCGATGTCGTCGAAGCGGATTTTCGTCAGCGAGGTGGCGTGGCCGCTGCCGCGGCGCGGGTCCAGGTTGACCTGGTCGACCAGTTCGCGCACCGTGTGCTGACCGTCGCCCACCACTTGCGGCGGGTCGCGGCGGGCCGCCGCCACCATCTTGTTGCCGATGACGAGCAAACGGAAATCGTGGCCCGGCAGGTAGCGTTCGACGAGGATGTCGTCGCGGAATTCCTGCGCCGCGAGGAAGCCGGCCGTCAGCTGTTCGCGCGTGGTGACGTTGACGGTGACGCCCTTGCCCTGGTTGCCGTCCTTCGGCTTGACGACGACGGGCAGCCCGATCTCGCAGGCGGCGGCCCAGGCGTCGTCCGCGTCGATGGCGACACGGCCGTGCGGCACCGGCACGCCGGCAGAATCGAGCAGTTTTTTCGTCAGCTCCTTGTCTTGCGCGATGGCTTCCGCGATGGCGCTGGTGCCGTCCATTTCGGCGGCCTGGATCTTGCGCTGCTTGCTGCCCCAGCCGAACGTCACCAGGCTGCCTTCGGTCAGGCGGCGGAACGGGATGTTGCGGGCCACGGCGGCGTTGACGATGGCGCCCGTCGAGGGGCCCAGGCGCACGTCTTCATCGAGTTCCTGCAGCTGGTGCAGGGCGCCGGCCAGGTCGAACGGCGCATCGGCCAGGGCGGCCTGGCACAGCTGCTGCGCCAGTTCCAGGGCCAGGCGGCCGACGGCTTCTTCCGAATATTCGACGACGACCTGGAAGATGCCCGTTTCCAGGGTTGGCGTGGTGCGGCTGAAGGTGACGGGGCAGCCGGCTTGCGCCTGCAGGCCCAGCGCCGCCAGTTCCAGCACCTGCGCCATCGGCGCGGCGTTGTAGTTGCCCAGCGGTTGCAGCGGGCTCAGTTGCGGGAAGAGCGCGCGCAGGCGGGCTTCGAAGCCGGGCAGCTGGGCGATGTCGAGTTCCTGCGTGGTGCAGGAAACAATGGCTTCCACGGCGGTGTCGTGGCTCCAGAGGTTAGGGCCCCGCAAGGCCCGTACGCGAGATACTTCCATAATTAAACCGTAATCCTGTTGTGTTCTTGTGGGCCCGGCCGTGCTGGCCGGGCTTGAGTGCTGCTTTGCCTGTGCTGTCAGTTCCCGATGCAGCCGGGGGCCGCGTCGAAGGTGCGCAGACCTGCGCAAATGAGGTCGACGGGCAGGTTCAGGGCCCAGGCGGCGGCCGCGACGGCCAGCACGCTGTCGACATTGCCGGCCGTGGCCGGTTTCAGCAAGTCCAGGCACAGCAAGACCGTTTCGATGCTGCCTTCGGCCAGCACGATGTGGTTGCCGCGCACGAATACGGCGCGCTGGCCGGCGGCCAGTTGCGCCGCGATGGCTGCCAGGCCGCCGTCCTGCGCATACAGGATCACGCTGCCGTCGCACAGCTCGGCCAGTTCCAGCACGTGCGCGTTGGCGGCGTTGAGCACGGCCACGCCCGTCGGCACCACCACGTCGACCTGGCTGCGCACGGCCTTGTACAGGCCCGCTTCGTCCAGCACGTCGAAATCCTTGACGCTATCGAGGCTGCCCATGTCCGTGACGACGCCGATCTGGCACTTGTCGTAGGCCAGGCCTTCGGCCAGGATCATGCGCGGATTGCTTTCGAACAGGGCTGTCTGCACGGTGCGGTTGAGCAGCAGGCGCTGGCCCGCGTCCCAGTTCACGCAATCGCTGCTGACGACGCGGCGCTGGTCCAGGTACATGCCTTCGCTGCAGACGGCGCCCGTGTGCAGGCCCGACAGGTTGAGCAGCTTGCACAGCATGCGCACGATCAGGCTGGCGCCGCGCGTGCCCGTCACGCCGATCAGCGGAATGCGGCCCGTTTCCTCGGCGGCGAACAGGTGGTCGACGATGGCCGCGCCGACAGGGCGGGGCTGGCCCACGCCCGGCTTGATGTGCGCCAGCAGGCCGGGGCTGGCATTGACTTCGATGATGGCGCCGCGCTGTTCTTCCAGCGGACGCGTGATGTCGGTGGTGACCAGGTCGATGCCGGCGATATCCAGGCCCACCACGCGCGCGGCCAGCAGGGCCGCATGCACGACGGAGGGATGCACGTCGTCCGTGACGTCGATGGCCACGTTGCCGTTCGGCTGGATCAGCACTTTCTGGCCCGCCTGCGGCACGGACAGGGCGGTCATGCCCTGGCGCTGCAGTTCCAGCACGATTTCGCCCGATTCATGCGGCTTGACGGTACCCAATGGGAAATCCTCGCCTTCGCCGCGGCGCGGGTCGGTATTGATCTGCGTGTTCACCAGTTCCAGCACGGTGGAAACGCCGTCGCCGTCGACCCACAGCGATTCGCCCTTGGCGGCCGCGATCAGCTTGTTGCCGACCACGAGCAGACGGTGTTCGTCGCCCGTGATGAAGCTTTCCACCAGCACGGCCGAGCTGTCGCCCTTGCGCGCGGCCAGGTCGTAGGCCGCCTTCACGTCCGCTTCCGTCATCAGGTTGAGCGACACGCCGCGGCCATGGTTGCCGTCATACGGTTTTACCACGACAGGCACGCCGATGTCCTGCGCTTCTTCCCAGGCCGCCTCGGCGCTGCGCACCAGGCTGCCTTCGGGGACGCGCACGCCGCACGATTTGAGCAGGAATTTGGTGAGATCCTTGTCGCTGGCGATGCCTTCGGCAATCGCGCTGGTGCGGTCCGTTTCGGCCGTCCAGATGCGGCGCTGCGCGGCGCCGTGGCCCAGCTGCACCAGGTTGCCGTCGTTCAGGCGCAAGGAAGGGATGCGGCGCTCGGTGGCGGCATCGACGATGCTGGCCGTGCTCGGACCCAGGCAGCGCGAATCGACCATGTCGCGCAGGGGCGCCAGGGCCGCTTCCAGGTCATAGGCTTCATCGTTGATGGCGGCCATCAGCAGTTCGCGCGCGGCGGCCAGGGCGGCGCGGCCCACGTGCTCTTCGCGCGTGCGGAAGGCCATCTTGTAGACGCCGCGCTGACTGGTCGAGCGCGTCTGGCCGAAGCCCGTGCGCATGCCTGCCAGGTTTTGCAACTCCAGTACCACGTGTTCGAGGATGTGGGCCGACCACGTGCCTTCGCGCAGGCGCTCGAAAAAGCCGCCCCGTTCGCCCACGCCGCAGCGGTGCTCGATCATGCCGGGCAGCCACGCCACCAGGCGTTCGTACAGGCCGGGCAGGGTATTGGATGGATAGTCTTCCAGTTCGCCGATATCGACCCAGGCTTCAATCACCGGGCGGTAAGTCCAGATGTTGGGGCCGCGCAAGTGGGTGACGCGGGCAAATTCGATGTTCTTCTTCTTGATCATGTAAGTGGTTTCTTGATAACAAGCCAGGCGTCTGGGCGCCAGATACTTTATGTTGGCTCTACAGAGTCTTTTCAGGCTCGTGCTTGGTTCTTTATCCCGGGTATGCGCAGTGTGCCACTTTTAGCGGTCTCTTGTCGCGTTTGCTTCTCGTATTCTGCTGGTGTTGTCATTCTAATTGTTACTAATTGTTGCCATACTTGTTATAAAGATACCGACTCTGGGCTAAGCTGGAGCATTTGCGCAACAGCGGGCTGTTGTATACTTGCTCCCGTAATCGCGGCCGCGTTGCAAAAGCGCCGCGCCTGCCTGGCACTTCCTGCGACAGCCGTGCATTTTTTTTGCGCCGTTTTGCCATCATTCCTTACCGGCAGGCATCCATTCGATACAATACAGGAAATTGCCACTGGTGCATCCACCTCGCCATCGCGCAGTACACAAACATTGATCGGGCGTCTGCCCCATCCCCCAAATCCCGCCCTGAAGGGCTTGGCCTCGAGCCGGAGTATGCTTTACGATGACAACTGAACTGAGTGTTCCTGCAACAACTATTCCCCTCACCTCGCTGCCGGAACACTGGCTGGCGGAAGTCGAGAGCAACCTTTCTCCAGGGGAGAACGTTTTAAGTAGCGTTGAGGTTGACCTCGATGCGCGATTACGTTTCACAAAAGGCATAATTGTTGTCACCGAGAAGCGTTTACTGGCACGTTCGCCCGGCGATACCGCCTGGAAAAGCTGGTCTTTCCGCCCAGGATTGCGCCTGACGCACCACGACCACGCCGGTGTCGGCCACCTGGAACTGTTCGACGATCACGGCCGCCTGGCCTCGTGGCGCTTCACTTTGGGCCAGAACCTGCACGCCATCCGCGTGCTGGAACAGTTCGTCGAGCGCCTCGACAGCCACCTGACGGGCCAGCCCGTGCTGGAAGCGGAGCAGGAAGTGTGTCCTAGCTGCAAGGCCCCGCTCGAGCCGGAGCAGGAAGAATGCCCGATCTGCGCCAAGGTGCTGTACACGCCGCCATCGACCTGGACCCTGTTCCGCCTGTGGCGCTTCGCCCATCCCTACCGCGGCCAGCTGGCCCTGGGCTTCCTGCTGATGCTGCTGAGTACGGCCGCGCACATGATTCCGCCCTACCTGACGGCGCCGCTGATGGACAATGTGCTGATCCCGTATCAGAACGGCAAGCATATCGACCCGTGGCTGGTGGTGTACTACATGAGCGGCTTGCTCGGTTCGGCCCTGCTGGCCTGGCTGCTGGGCTGGGGCAAGACGTATGTGCTGGCCCTGGTGTCCGAACGCATGGGCGCCGATTTGCGCTCGGCCACGTATGAACATCTGATGAAACTGTCGCTGGAATTTTTCGGCGGCAAGCGCACGGGCGACCTGATGGCGCGTATCGGCAGCGGCAGCGACCGCATCTGCGTCTTCCTGTCGCTGCATTTGCTCGACTTCGCGTCCGACGTGTTGATGATTATCATGACCGGTGTCATTTTGTGGTCGATGAACCCGTGGCTGGCCATCATGACGCTGGCGCCATTGCCCTTCATCGCCTGGATGATCCACCTGGTGCGCGACCGCCTGCGCACGGGCTTTGAAAAGATCGACCGCGTGTGGAGCGAAGTGACCAACGTGCTGGCCGATACCATCCCCGGCATCCGCGTGGTCAAGGCGTTTGCGCAGGAAAAACGCGAAGCGGCCCGCTTCCGCGACGCCAACGCGCATAACCTGGCCGTCAACGACAAGTTGAACAAGGTCTGGTCGCTGTTCTCGCCCACCGTGTCCTTCCTGACGGAGATGGGCTTGCTGGTCATCTGGTGCTTCGGCATCTGGCAGCTGTCGCGCGGCGAAATCACCGTCGGCGTGCTGACCGCCTTCATCGCCTACAGCACGCGCTTCTATGGCCGCCTCGATTCCATGAGCCGCATCGTCTCCGTGACGCAGAAATCGGCGTCCGCCGCCAAGCGCATCTTCGACATCCTCGACCACGTGTCGAGCGTGCCGGAACCGGCGCAACCGGTGAAACTGGACAAAATCGAAGGACGCATCGATTTGCGCGAAGTCGGTTTCCGTTACGGCAACCGTGCCGTCAACCGCAGCATCACCCTGAACATCAAGGCGGGCGAGATGATCGGCCTGGTGGGCCACAGCGGTTCGGGCAAGAGCACCCTGGTCAACCTGATCTGCCGTTTCTACGACGTCTCGGAAGGGGCGATCTTGCTCGACGGCGTCGATATCCGCTCGTTCGCCGTGTCCGACTACCGCCGCAATATCGGCCTGGTGCTGCAGGAGCCGTTCCTGTTCTTCGGGACCATCGCGGAAAATATCGCCTACGGCAAGCCGCACGCGACGCGCCAGGAAATCATCGCCGCCGCGCGCGCCGCGCATGCGCACGAATTCATCCTGCGCCTGCCGCAAGGCTACGATTCGATGGTGGGCGAGCGTGGCCAGGGCCTGTCCGGCGGCGAACGCCAGCGCATCTCCATCGCCCGCGCGCTGCTGATCGATCCGCGCATCCTGATCATGGATGAAGCGACATCGTCGGTGGACTCGGAAACGGAAAAAGAAATCCAGAAGGCGCTGGACAACCTGGTGCAGGGCCGCACGACGATCGCCATCGCGCACAGGCTGTCGACCTTGCACCGCGCCGACCGCCTGGTGGTGCTGGACCGTGGCCAGGTCGTCGAAGTGGGCAGCCACGATGAATTGATGGCGAAAGAGGGCGCCTATTTCCGCCTCTACGAAGCACAGGCGCGCAACAACGAACTCGCCCTGGATGACAAGGAATAAGCATGGCCAGTACAACTTTTACATTACACCGCGACACCTTCGGCAAGCTGGTGATGACGGATGCGGACGGCCAGGTCTTTGAAGGCGTGGCGCCCGTGCGCGCCTTTCCCATCCAGTCGCCCGACGAAGGCATTTCGCTGGTGCTGGGCAATGGCAAGGAAGTGGCGTGGATCGACCATGTCGACACCTTGCCCGAGCCAGCGCGCAGCCTGCTGCAGGAAGAGCTGGAAGGGCGCGAATTCATGCCCGAAATCGCGCGCGTGAAAAGCGTCTCCAGTTTCGCCACGCCGTGCACCTGGTACGTCGACACGGACCGGGGCGAGACGCAGTTCGTGCTGAAGGGCGAGGAAGACATCCGCCGCATCGGCGCCGCGTCGCTCTTGATCGCCGATAACCACGGCATCCACTTTTTGATTCGCGACATGTTCAATATCGACAAGACGACGCGCAAGATCCTCGACCGCTTCCTGTAGGTGATGCAACAATCAAAAACGGCGCCTTCACGGCGCCGTTTTTTTTATTGGAAGGCCACCTCGGCAAAACTGCGCAGCTTGCGGCTGTGCAGCCGGTCCACGCCCTGGCGGCGCAGCAGTTCCACGGCGCGGATGCCGATGCGCAGGTGCTGGTCGACGCGTTCGCGGTAGAAGTGATTGGCCATGCCGGGCAGCTTGATTTCGCCGTGCAGCGGCTTGTCGCTGACGCACAGCAGGGTGCCGTACGGGACGCGGAAACGGAAGCCGTTGGCGGCGATCGTCGCGCTTTCCATGTCCAGCGCGATGGCGCGGCTCTGGCTGAAACGACGCTCCGGCGTACGCTGCGGCAGCAGTTCCCAGTTGCGGTTGTCCGTGCTGGCCACGGTCCCCGTGCGCATGATGTGCTTTAAATCATGCCCCGTCAGCTGTGTGATTTCCGCCACGGCCGTTTGCAGCGCCTGCTGGATTTCCGCCAGCGGCGGGATCGGCACCCATAGCGGCAAGTCTTCGTCGAGCACATGGTCTTCGCGCACATACGCATGCGCCAGCACGTAGTCGCCCAGGCTTTGCGTGGTGCGCAGGCCGGCGCAATGGCCCAGCATCAGCCAGGCGTGCGGGCGCAGCACGGCGATATGGTCGGTGATGGTCTTCGCATTCGCCGGTCCCACGCCGATATTGACCATGGTGATGCCGCTGCCGTCCGCGCGCAGCAGGTGGTAGGCGGGCATCTGTGGCAGGCGCGGCGGCGCGGCGCCCAGCGCATCCTCGCTTTCCACCGTCTGTCCCACGCGGCGCGTGACCACGTTGCCCGGTTCGACGAAGGCGACGTAGCCGTCGTCGTCCGAGGGCGCGGCGGCGTCGGGGGCGCGGTCCATCAGGGCGTGGCCCAGGCGGATGAATTCATCGATGTAGAACTGGTAATTGGTAAACAGGACGAAGTTCTGGAAATGCTGCGGCGAGGTGCCGCTGTAGTGGCGCAGGCGCTGCAGCGAGTAATCCACGCGCGGCCCCGTGAACAGCGACAGCGGTTGCGCTTCGCCATGCGCCGGTTCGTGCGTGCCGTTGGCGATGCCGTCGTCCATGGCCGACAGGTCGGGCAGGTCGAACAGGTCGCGCATGGCCAGGCGGCGGCCTGCATCCATATTGCCTTCGATATGGTCATGCTCGGCGAACGAAAAATGCACGGGGATGGGCTGGGCGCTCACGCCCACTTCCAGGTGCACCTTCTGGCCACTGTTATGGTTTTTCAGCAGCAGGGTGAACTGGTCGAGGTAATAATCGCCGAACAGGTCGGGGCGCGTCAGGGTGGTTTCAAACACGCCGGGGCCGGCGACAAAACCGTAGGCCAGCGGCGAGTCGGCGCGCGCCACGGTGTCCGTCTGGATGCGCACGAAGGGGTAGCAGGCGCGCACCCGTTCGTGCATGTCTTCGCCGGCGACAAAGCGCTGCAGCGCATCGCGCAAGTGTTCGATGCTGCTGCGGTAAATGGCTTGCACTTGGGCCAAAGCCATGCGTGGATCGTCGAAGCGGGAGGAGGCGATGAAGGGGGGCGTAAGCAAGCGGATTCTCCTTGTAGCGGTTCGTGCATACCATTGTAAGGCAGCGGGGCAACTCTTGTCGGAGCATATGGGGCCGCTTGACGGATTCAAATAGAATCTGTATTCTATTTGAATGGTCAGACTAGCCAAATTCAACGAAAACAACTTCATCGACAGCGCGATCGCCGTCGCCGCCCAGTGCGGCGTGGGCGCCGTCTCGATGGCCGCCATCGCCGTCAAGGCCGGTGCGCCCATCGGCTCCGTGTATCACCGCTTCGATTCGCGCAACGCCATCCTGGCGCGCGCCTGGCTGCGCGTGAAAAGCGACTTCCGCGAGGAAGTGGCCAGCCGCTGGCTCGGCGGCGATACGTGGGCCGGCGTGCACGGCTTGCTGGACTGGTGCCGGCGCAAGCCCGTGTATGCACGCTTCCTGCTGCAATGCGCGGACAGCCCCGATTTCAGCAGTGGCCTCAGCGAGGAATTGCTGGCCGCCGTCGAAGAGGAGCAGGCGGCACTCGATGCCTGCTTTGTCCGCTGCGCCGAAGCCATGCCCGCCACCACGGAGCTTGACCTGGATCACATGCTGCTCAAATTCGTGCTGATCGACGCGCCCGTGGCCGTCGTCAAGCCTTACCTGACCCAGGAGCGGCCGATCCCCGCCAGCGTCGACGCCATGCTGCGCGCCTCGCACGACGCCGTGCGCGGCTGGGCCGCCCACACCACACACTAACCAAGAAGAAAACCATGCGCTATTCCACCCAGCTTGAACACGGCAAGAAAATACCCCTGCACGACGAAGAAGGCTTCATCGGCATGCGCGCGGCCGGCCGCATCGCCGCCGACACGCTCGACTACATCGCGCCCTTCGTCAAGCCTGGCGTCTCGACGGCCAAGCTCGACGCCCTGTGCGAGGAATTCATGCGCGCCGCCGGCGCCATCCCCGGCACCATCGATTACCACGGCTACAAGCACGCCAGCTGCATCTCCGTCAATCACGTGGTCACGCACGGCATCCCGTCCGAGACCAAGATCCTGAAAGTGGGCGACATCCTCAACATCGACGTCACGCCGAAGTTCCAGGGCTGGTTCGGCGACACCAGCCGCACCTTCAAGGTGGGCGCCGTCTCCATCCTGGCCAACCGCCTCGTCAACACGGCGTATGAGGCCATGATGGCCGGCATCCACACCGTGCGTCCGGGCGCCACCCTGGGCGACGTGGGCGCCGCCATCGAGGCGGTGGCCAAGGCGCAGGGTTTTTCCTCCGTGCGCGATTTCTGCGGCCATGGCGTGGGCCAGGTGTTCCACGACACGCCGCAAGTGCTGCACTATGGCCGCGCCGGCACGGGTATCGTGCTCGAACCGGGCATGATCTTCACGATCGAACCGATGCTCAACGTGGGCAGCTACCAGGTCAAGGTCTTGCCCGACAAATGGACGACGGTGACGAAAGACCGTTCGCTGTCGGCGCAGTTCGAGCACTCGCTGGCCGTGACGGAAACGGGTTTCGAGATTTTCACCCTGACCGGCTCGACCGACCCGCTGGTGTAAGCATGGATGACGCGCGCCGGCGGCAGCTCACCGATATCGTCGCCGCGAAAGCGGGCGTGGATGTCGCTTGCGCGGCGCGCCACCTGGCGCTGCACGACGACGACGTGGCGGCCGCGATGCGCGGCATCGACATCGAACGTTTTACGCTCACGCAGCGCCTGCTGAACAAGTACCGGCGCGATCCGGAAGACGCGCTGCAGCACGTGGCGCTGGCCGTGCTGCAGCACGAAGATATCCGCAGCGACAGCGTGCTGCGCCTGGAGCGCATCGCGGCCCTGGCGCCGCCCGTCGCCGGCGTGGTGATGCTGGCCGAGTGGCTGGCCTACGTGGACTGGGAAGGCTTCGACAGCGCCCTGTACGCGAATATCGATGCGGTGGCGGCGTTCATCGGCGGTGCACTGGACTTGCCCGAGGTGGCCGCCAACCTGCTGCAAGCGCGCGATGCAGACGTGTTTGAAACGCGGCGCCCCGCGCTGGCTGCCGCGGCCCTGCTGTTCATCGAGCGCCACACTACGCAGTTTCCCTGACGGCTGGCGCTTTGCCGCCGGCGGGCGCGCGTCTTACAATGGCGGCAAGCACTGTTGCCCCATTTTGAAGACTTCCGCATGAGCGATTTTCCCGAAGATATCTACACCGAGCCGTCCGCCGACGTGCATACCCTGAACAACCTGGGCCCCCTGACCGGCATGGCCGGCATCTGGACGGGCACGCGCGGCCTGGACGTCAAGCCGAAGGCCGACGGCCCGCGCAAGCAGGCCTTCGTCGAGCGCATCGAGCTGCAGCCGATCGACCCCGTCACCAACGGCCCGCAACTGTTCTACGGCCTGCGCTACTACATCCACATCACCAAGCCGGACCAGGTCAAAACGTATCATGAGCAGGTGGGCTACTGGCTGTGGGAACCGGCCACGGGCGCCGTGATCCAGACCCTGGCCATCCCGCGCGGCCAGATCGCCATGGCGTCCGGCACGACGACGGCGGACGCCACCAGTTTCGAACTGGTGGCCAAGCGCGATTCGACGGCGTACGGCATCTGCTCGAACCCCTTCCTCGAACACGCGTTCACCACCGTCGAATACCGCATCAAGGTCGATATCCACGCCGACGGCACCTGGGGCTACGACGAGGACACGGTCATGTTGATCCGCGGCAAGGACGAGCCGTTCCACCACACGGACCGCAACCTGCTGACCAAGGTCGGCGAGCCGACGCCGAACCCGATGGCCCTGCAGGCGCTGGCCGCAACCGCCTAAGGTTTTCCTTGCGCCACCGCCTTGACCGCGCGCTCCTCGCCCATGGCGGCGGCGATCTTCCAGCGCTGCATGGCGCTGGCGCGGTCCGGGCGTTTCAGGCCCGCGCCTTCCCAGTCCATCAGGCCCAGGTTGTAGATGTCGCCCGCGCTGCCCTTGTCGGCGGCCAGGGTGAACCATTTGCGCGCTTCCTTGTGGTTGACGGGAATCTGGTAGCCGCGCACGTGGTACAGGCCCAATAAGTGCATGGCTTGCGCATTGCCCTTGTTCGCGGCCTGTTTCAGCAGGTCCAGGCCGCGCGCCATGTTGCGCGGCTCTTGCCAGCCTTCGGCCAGCATCACGCCCTTCGCCGTCAGCGCATAGCTGTCGTTCTTTACCAGGCCCTTGCCGATCAGGGGCTTGGCGGCCACCTGGCGCGCTTCGCGCTGCTGCGCCGTTGGCGCGGTGATAGGGCCGGGCTTGCCTTCGCCCATCAGCAGCATCCAGCCATACAGGCCGTACGCGCCCGCGTCGCCCTTGCCGACCAGGCTTTCCAGCATGGCCAGCGCCTGCGCCTTGTCGCCATTTTCATACAGCTTGACGGCCTTGGCGCTGCTCGCGTCCTGCGGCACGGCGGCCGGCGCATGGGGCGCGACGGGCGCCGACGCCATGGCCGTTTGCTGTGGCGCGGAAACCGGGTGCACGCGCGTCGGCAAGCCATAGCTGGCGGCCAGCACGGCCAGGCTGGCGGGGGCGAGGATCAGCACTTGCGCCAGCTGGTTGCGGCGGCCCTTGCCGGCGATGCCCATGGCCCGTTCGGCCTGCCGTTCGCCGCCCAGCGCCTCGCTGAGTACCGTCTTGACCTTGCGGTTGAACAGCCAGTAACCGGCGCCCGTGACGAGCAGTCCGGCCACGGCAGCGGCACCGCGGCCGGCGAAGAACCAGGCGGCGATGGCGGCGGCCAGCGCGGCCAGCGCGCTTTTCCACCAGAACTGCTTGGCCAGCCGCGTGTAGACCTGGCGCAGGGCGCCCAGCACGCAGGTGCGCACATTCTGCGCATAGTCGGCGGAGACGACATCGACGTGCGCATGGTCCGCGTCGCCGCTGAGGACGGACTCGATCACGTCCGCATTCAGTTCCGAGGCGGCCACGTCGCGCAGCGGCGTCAATAAGCCCTGGACGTGGGCCGAGAACAGGCCGTCGTCGGCGCTGCCGGCCAGCGCGTCGCTGAGCGCCTTGAGGTCGCCGCGCAGCAGCTTTTCCACGATGTCATCGAGCGTCAGCCAGCGCAAGTCCGTGCCGTACGCCACCAGGTGATGTTTTTCCGCGTTGCACGATGCGTCCAGGCGCACGATGCGCAGCTTGCCGCCATACAAGGCGTCGACTTCCTGCGGCTGGTCTTCATTGTAAATGCTCACTTTCGCCAGGGCCAGGCTGCTGGCGATGGCTGCCAGTGAGTGCACGCTCTCCTTGTCGCGGATGCGGCGCGCGTCGTCCTGCGCCTGCTTGGGCAGGCTGACGCTGTAGCCGGGCGCCACGTGCACGTCGACCCAGGCCGCCTTGCCCACCTTGCCGGAACCGTCGCAGGGGTTGCAGCGCAAGTCGCCCACGCCGCTGCAGGTGCGGCACGTAACCTTGCCGCTGGCGCGGCAGGTGCCGCAATTGATGTTGCCGGAACCGTGGCACGTGTTGCAGCTGACCTTGCCGAAGCTGCAATGGTAGCAAGAGCGATATTCCGTGCGGTATTGCGTGCGCGTTTCGCTGTGGTAGCTGGTGTGCGAGCTGCCGTTGCTGTAGGTGGTAGTGGGCACTTGCACCGTGACGTAATCGGTGACTTGCTCGGACACCGTGCCGCTGCCGCTGCAATACGAGCACGACACCTTGCCGCTGCCGTAGCAGCCATAGGCGTCGCAGCTGACGGTGCGCCCGCCGTGGCAATTCCAGCACGTTTCCGTCGTCGCGCCATAACAGGTGTGGCAGCCGATGCGGCCGCGGCCGGTGCAGTTGCTGCAGGTATCGAGGTGCCAGTACTTGACGGCGTGCGGCAGGTAGACGCCCGCCTCGACGCCGTTGTAGGCCTGGCCCGCCTGGCGCAAGGCATTGTCGAGCTTGCCCGCCGCGCGGCGCAGCCGTTCCTTTTCCTGCGCGTGAGCGAGTGCTCCCACTTCGTGCGAGCCACAGCGGCAGTCATTGCCCGCCGGCGCGAAATAGCCATTGATGACGCGCTGCTCGAAGCGCGCTTCCAGTGCGTAATTGGCTTGCAGGGAAAAATCCTGCAGCACGTCTTCCTCGCCCAGCGGCGTGATGTCGTGCGGCTCGAAGCGCGTCTTGTCCTGCACCAGGGTGCGCAGCTTGCCCAGCACGGTGGGCATGTCTTCCTTGTCGAGCTTGATGGGCGCAGGCGCCGTCACGGCCGTTGCTGATGCCTGGGGCATGTCCTCGCTGCCTTGGGTATCGGTGGCCGTGTCGGTGCTGGGGTTCATGCGCGTCCTTTTGCTCTCTGGAAAGATGTTTGAATTTTAGCATCCCCATATGACAAGGCGGCTACCCCTGGCTTCCTTTTTCAGCGCAGGCCGCGGCGGAACTGGTCCGGCGTGCCGCCGCCTTGACGGCGAAACATGGCGATGAAGGCCGAGGCCGTGCTGTAGCCCAGTTCCAGCGCGATCGCTTGCACGGTTGCTCCCTGTTCCAGCAGGGGCAGGGCGGCCAGGAAGCGCTGGCGCTGGCGCCATTCGCCGAACGGCATGCCCAGTTCGCGCTGGCAGCGCCGGGCCAGCGTGCGCTCGGTCACATGCAATTGCGCGGCCCACTCGGCCAGTGAGCGGTTACTGCCGGGATCAAGCTGCAGGGCGGCCAGCAGCGCCGCGATGACGGGTTCGTCGCTGCCGGGCAAATAGTTGCGGCTGCAGGGCGCCAGCTGCAACTGGTCGACCAGTACTTGCGCCAGGCGCTGGTCGGCTGCCGTGGCGGGCGTGGTGACGCCCCGTTCGGCAAAGTCGCCGAGGATGGCCTTGAGCAGTGGACTGAGCACCAGCGCGCACGGCTGCGCCGGCAACTGCGCGCACAGGCTGGCGTCGATGTAGGCGGAGTGAAAGGTCACATCCTGGCGGATATAGCCGTCGTGCAAGGTTTCGGGCGGTATCCACACGGCGTACTGGGGCGGCGACAGGTAGCGCTGTCCCGCCACCATGATTTCCATCACGCCCGTGGAACAATACGTGAGCTGGCCCCACGGATGGCTCTGGTAATCGAATTGCTGGTGCGCGTGGTAATCGTCGAGGCGAAAGTACACGGGATAGGGCAGGGTGTCGGAAACGGCGGGAAAGTGCTGGTTGCTGGCCATCGGATCTCCTGTTTTGTCCTGTTCTTTGCATCGTTTGTCCGATATGCATTATATCCATGGAATCGGACCATGCGAAAATGGTGCTCGTTGAATAGTGGAGTTCCTGCATGAAAGCCAAGCATTATCTGTTTCCCGTGATCGCCGTGCTGATCTGGGCCATCAATACCATCGTCAGCAAGATGGCCGTGGGCGTGATCGATCCGGCCGCCATCTCGTTCTACCGCTGGCTGCTGGCCGGCGTGCTGCTGGCGCTCGTGTTTGGCCGCGCCGTGTGGAAGCAGCGTGTCGTGGTGAAACCATATCTTGGGAAACTGTTTGTGCTGGGCATGTTGGGCATGGTCATGTACCAATGCCTCGCCTACATCGCGGCGCAAACGACGACGGCCACCAACATGGGTATCCTCGCATCGCTGATGCCGCTGCTGGCCGTGGGCCTGTCCGTCTTGTTGTTGAAAGAAGCGCCCACCGTGGGCGGCGTGTTTGGCGGTTTCGTGTCGCTGCTGGGGCTCGGCTACTTGCTCAGCCATGGCGACCCGGCCGCCCTGATCGCCCATGGCGCGGCCGTGGGCGACGCCCTGATGCTGCTGGCGTGCCTGTCGTATGCGGGCTATGGCGTGCTGCTCAAGCGCTGGAAGATTCCCCTGAATAACTGGCACTCCCTGCTGATCCAGGTGTGGTGCGCCGTGCCCGTGCTGTTCGTGTATTACCTGAGCCAGTCCGCGCCGCCCGTCACCGGCGCCGGCTTGCCGTTGGTGCTGTTTGCCGGCATTCCCGCGTCCATCATCGCGCCGTTCTTGTGGATGCATGGCCTGGCCAAGCTGGGCCCGAGCCGCGCCACCACTTTGATGAATCTGCTGCCCGTGTTTACGGTAGTCATCGCCATGCTGTTCCTCGGTGAAACCTTGCACAGCTACGATGTGATCGGCGGCGGCGTGACCCTGCTGGGCGTGGTGATGGTGCAGTACCTGAAACGCCCATTGAAGCGCGCACAAGCGTAGTATTTTTGCTATGCTGATGTTTTGCACAAGGAGGCGGCATGCACAGCATCGATACCCTCGATACCCTGTTAAGCGAACTGGAAGCATTCGGTAACACCAATGACGCGGCGCATACGGAGCGTGCCAGCCGCATGCTCAATATCACGCGCGATACGGGCGAATTGCTGGCCGTGCTGGTGCACGCGCGCGGTGCGCGGCGGGTGCTGGAAATCGGCACCTCGAACGGCTATTCCACCCTGTGGCTGGCGCGCGCGGTACAGCCGCTGGGCGGCAGCGTGGTGACGGTGGAAAAGGCGCAGGACAAGTTCGACATGGCGCATGCCAACTTTGTGCGCGCGCAACTGCAAGGCGTGATTGGCCAGTTGCTGGCGGACGCGGGCGACGTGCTGCGCGATGCGGCTGACGGTGCCTACGATTTCATCTTCCTCGATTCCGCGCGCCAGCAATATGAGTCCTGGTGGCCGCAGCTGGACCGCGTGCTGGCGGCGGGCGGCGTGCTGGTGGTCGACAACGCCAGTTCGCACTACGCGGACATGGCCGGTTTTATCGACGCCATCCGCGCCGACAGCCGCTACACGGCGTGCCTGGCGACGGTCGGCAAGGGCGAATTCATCGCCGTCAAGGCGGGCAACTGATTATTCGGCAACGATAGCCGCTTCCAGCACGCGCACCAGCGATTCGACGCCTTGCGCGTCGACGTCGTCGAAGCGGCAGACCAGCGGGCTGTCGAGGTCGAACACGCCGATGATTTGACCCTGCGCAAACAAGGGCACCACCAGTTCCGAGCGGGAATTGACGTCGCAGGCGATGTGGCCAGGAAACGCGTGCACATCTTGCACAACGATCGATTTGCCTTCGACCACGGTGGTGCCGCACACGCCGCGGCCCTTCTTGATGCGGATGCAGGCTGGCTTGCCCTGGAACGGTCCCAGCACCAGTTCCTCGCCTTTCAGGAAGTAAAAGCCGGCCCAGTTGAGGCCCGGCATCGTGTTGAAGACCAGCGAACTGAAGTTGGCCGTATTGGCGATAAAATCGCTCTCGCCGGCCAGCAAGCCTTGCAGCTGCGAGCGCAGGTCCGCATACATGGCGTGCTTGGCTGCGGGGGTATCGGTGCCGTAGGCGGCGTCGCTGATGGTAAACGTCATGGTCGTGGTGGCGCTGAAAAATGGGGAAGGCGCCATGGTAGCGTGTCTGGCGCATCCGTGCGCGGCCTTCACTTTTTCAAATGTTCTTGCGCCAGCTGGCGCAGCAGGGGCAGGGCCGCATGGCCGTGGTCTTCCCGCCAGGCCAGGCCGATGCCGGCCGCCAATTCCTCACCTTCCACCAATGGCCGGTAGACCACGCCAGCCAGGCGCAGCGCGCGGAACGAGTCGGCCAGCAGGGCCATGCCCTTGCCGGCCGCCACGTCGCCGAGCAGCACATGGTGGTCGGGCGCTTCGCGCAGGAAGACGGGCGCGAAACCATGCCGGCGGAAAACTATCTGGCAATGGTCGAAGAAGGCGGGCTGGCGCGCCCGTTCGAACCAGTAGACGGATTCCTGGGCGATGTCAAACAGGCTGAGCTTGCGCTTTTTCGCCAGCCGGTGCCCGGCGGGCAGGGCCAGCATCATGGGTTGGTGCGCCAGCGGCTGCACGGCCAGCTCGAAGGTGGCGCTGGGCAAGGCCAGCAGGGCCGCATCGAGCTGGCCCTTGCGCACGCCGGCTACCAGGCGCGGCGAGGGAGCGGACGTCAGTTCCAGGCTGATACTGCCCAGTTGCCCTTCCAGCGCTGCCAGCAAGGGCCGGAACAGGCCGGCCGCCACGGAACTGGTCAAGCCCAGGCGCAGGCGCGCGGGCGCGCTGTCTTGCCGCAGCGACGTTTGCGCAATATCAAGCAAATCGAGGATGTGCAGCGCCTGCGGCAACAAGGTATGCCCCGCCTGCGTCAAGGCCACGCCCTGCGTGTCGCGCTCGAACAATCGCGCGCCCAGCCGCTCTTCCAGCGTCTTGATGGCGCGCGACAGGGGCGGCTGGGTCATGTGCAATTGCTCCGCCGCCTGGCGGAAGTTCAGGCAGCGGGCGACGGCGCAAAACAGGGTCAAGGCATGGGTATCGAGGGCTCTCATACCAGAAAGGTATCACGAAATCGCCCATTCCCCCGCCGGCCGGCACGGCCTAGACTGGCTGCATCGAGTCAACACGTGAGGAGAGCAGCATGCAACAACGACGCATCGGCAATAGCGGCTTGACCAGCTCGGCACTGGGCCTGGGCTGCATGGGCATGTCGGAATTTTATGGCGCCACGGACGAGGCGCAATCGCTGGCCACCCTGGAAGCGGCCTTGGCGGCGGGCGTGACCCTGTTCGACACGGCCGACGCCTACGGCTTTGGCCACAACGAGCAATTGCTGGGACGATTTCTGGGCAACCATCGCGGCCAGGCCCTGGTCGCCACCAAGTGCGGCCTGGCGCGCGAGGCGGGCAGTTATGCGCGCCGCGTCGACAATTCCCCCGCCTACATCCGCCAGGCGTGCGAAGCGTCGCTGGCGCGCCTGGGCGTGGATGCCATCGACCTGTTCTACCTGCACCGCCTGAACCTGGAGACGCCGCTGGAGGAATCGATGGGTGCGCTGGCGCAGCTGCTGCAAGAGGGCAAGATCCGCGCCGTGGGCCTGTGCGAAGTGAGCGCCGCCACCTTGCGGCGCGCGGCGGCGCTTTGCCCCGTGGCGGCCGTGCAGAGCGAATACTCGCTGTGGACGCGCGAACCGGAGCAGGGCGTGCTGGCCGCCTGCCGCGACGTGGGCGCCAGCTTCTTTGCCTACAGCCCGCTGGGGCGCGGTTTCCTGACGGGCGCCATCGCCGATGCGGCCAGTCTCGACGCGGGAGATTTCCGCCAGTTCAATCCCCGTTTTTCATCCGACAACCTGGCGCGCAACCAGGCCATCGTCGCGCAGGTCCGGGACCTCGCGCGCGCAAAAGGCTGCACGCCGGCCCAGTTGGCGCTGGCCTGGCTGCTGGCGCAAGGGGACGACCTCATTCCCATCCCCGGCACCAAGCGCATCGCGTATTTGCACGACAACCTGGGCGCGCTGGCCGTGCGGCTGGACGGCGTGGAACTGGCGGCGATGAATGCCGCCTTTCCCTTGGGCATGGCGGCGGGCGCGCGTTACACGGAGGAAGGCATGAAGGGCGTGAATGCCTGAAAAAGATGGCGCAGTGTACGCCAGCGTACCTAACTGACACTTTCCTTGCGGGATAATCGCCGGCGATCTGCTAGCATTTGGCAGTGACTGCATGGTGTGTGTTGCACTGTGTTCAACGCTCAGGTATCCGATGAGGTGGATGTTGTTAGATGACGATATTTTCGATATAGAACTGAAATTGTTGCTTGAGGGAATCTTGTTGAGATATCAGCACGATTTCCGCGATTATTCGGTGGCGTCGCTGCGCCGGCGCATGCGCCAGGCCATGGAGCGCTTCGGCTGCGCCAGCCTGTCGCAGTTGCAGGACCGCATCTTGCACGAGCCGGCCATGTTCGCGCAGATGCTGCAGTTTTTCACGGTGCAAGTGAGCGAGATGTTCCGCGATCCTGCATATTTTCGCGCCTTGCGCGAAAAAGTCGTGCCCATCCTGCATACCTATCCTTCCATCAAGATCTGGGTGGCTGGCTGCAGCAGCGGGGAAGAGGTGTGGTCGCTGGCCATCTTGCTGGAAGAGGAAGGCTTGCTTGAACGCAGCATGATTTACGCGACCGACATCAATGTGGAAGCGCTGGCCGCCGCCGAAGCGGGCATTTATCCGATCGAGCGCATCGCCCAGTTCAGCGAGAATTACCAGTTGGCGGGCGGCAAGCGCTCGCTGTCCGACTATTACACGGCGGCCTACAAGGGCGCCATCTTTGAGCGGCGCTTGCGGCGCCAGTTCGTCTTCGCCGACCACAGCCTGGCGACGGACAGCGTGTTTTCGGAGGTGCACATGGTTTCCTGCCGTAACGTCATGATTTATTTCAATAAAGACTTGCAAGACCGCAGCCTGGGCCTGTTCCACGAAGCGCTGGTGAACCGGGGCTTCCTGGGCCTGGGCATGAAGGAAAGCCTGCATTTCAGCCGCCATGCGGCCAGCTTCAACGAGCTGAGCCCGGCTGAACGCATCTTCCAGCGTGCCTGACATGTTGCCGACCTGCGACGTCGCGCCGCCGCCCGCCGGCCTGCGCTTGATCGCCATCGGCGCCTCGGCCGGCGGCGTGGAAGCGCTGGGCATCGTGCTGCGCGCCTTGCCCGCCACCTGCCGCGCGGCCGTGGTGGTGGTGCTGCACCTGGCGCCGGGCCGCTCGAGCCAGTTGCCGCAGCTGTATGCGGAACGTTGCCAGCTGCCCTTGCGCGAAGCGCAGGACAAGGAACCCTTGCAGGGCGGCACCGTGTATTTCGCGCCGCCCGATTACCATTTGCAAGTCGAACCCGATGGCAGCTTTTCCCTGTCGCAGGAAGCGCCCGTGTATTTTTCGCGTCCATCCATCGATGTCTTGCTGGAAACAGCCGCGTACGCCTACCGGCGCGCCATGCTGGCCATCATCCTGACGGGCGCCTCGGCCGACGGCGCGGCGGGCCTGGCGCGCGTGCGGCAGCTGGGCGGTAGTGCCTGGGTGCAAGACCCGCAGTTGGCCAGTTGTGGCATCATGCCGGCCGCCGCGCTCAAGCGGGCCGGCGCCGACCGCGTGCTCGATTTGCCGCAGATGGCTGCCAGCCTGGCCTTGCTCGGCGATGGTGAACACAAGTGAATGGGAATGGTGTAGTGCGTGTAATATATGTGAGAATTGAAACAATGTTTATGTCCATATCGAAACACGATGGCATCTTGCCGTTGCGATGCCTGAAGATGATTCCGTGACCGCCCCTATCCATATCCTCGTCGTTGACGACATCGCGCAAAACCTGGTCGCCGCCGAAGCCGTGCTGGCGCGGCCCGGTATTGTCATCCTGAAGGCCGGCTCGGGCGCCGAGGCGCTGGAATTACTGTTGACGCATGACGTGGCGCTGGCCCTGATCGACGTGCAGATGCCGCAGATGGATGGTTTCGAGCTGGCCGAGCTGATACGCGGCAGCGAGCGCACGCGCAGCATTCCCTTGATTTTTCTCACGGCCGCGTCGCGCGAACCGAGCTACAGTTTCCGTGGCTACGAGGCGGGCGCCGTCGATTTCCTGTACAAACCCATCGACGTGAAAGCCTTGCAAAGCAAGGTGGCCGTGCTGGTCCAGCTGTACCAGCAGAAACGCGAGTTGTCGGCCCAGCTCGACGAGCTCAAGCATGCGCTGCACCTGAATGAACTGTTCACGGCCGTGCTGGGCCACGACTTGCGCACGCCCCTGTCGGTGGTGATGAACGGCGCCATGCTGTTGCCGATGATGAGCGACCACCCGAAGGTGATCGTCACGGCGCAGCGCATCGAAAGCAGCGCCAAACGCATGGCGCGCATGGTCGACCAGTTGCTGGACCTGGCGCGCATCCGTTCCGGCACGATGGAGTTGCGCAGCAGCACGCACGATTACCTGGCGCTGGCGCGCGCCATCGTCGAGGAATTCGAGACGGCCGGCCAGGCGCCCCTTGTCGAGCTCAGCAGTGTTGGCGAGCTGCACGGGCAATGCGACGCGGGCTTGCTGTCGCAAGTCATCTCGAATCTGCTATGCAACGCCCTCACGCATGGCGAGGCGGGCGCGCCGGTGCAGCTGGCCCTCGACGGACGCGACGCCGACAGCATTGAATTGCGCATCGCCAATCGCGGCGTCATTCCCGCCGCCTTGCTGCCGACCCTGTTCGAGCCGTTCCAGCAGGCGGGCGAAAAGCGCAGGACGGGGCAGGGCCTGGGGCTGGGCCTGTACACGGTGAACATGTTCGTCAAGGCCCATGGCGGCACGGTCGAGCTCAGTTCGACGGACGCGCAGGGCACGCTGGCGACGGTGCGCATCCCGCGCCAGTGCCAGGTGCGCGTGCAAGCGGGATTGGCCACATGAGCGCGCCAGCCTGGCCGCGCGGCGGCGGCAGCATGGGCGAGCTGGTGCGCCAGCGCGACTGGTCCGCCACCAGCCTGGGCGCCCTCGATGGCTGGCCCGCCAATTTGCGCACCAGCGTCGACATCGTCCTCAATTCGCCGATGGCGATGGTGCTGATGTGGGGCCCGCAGCATGTGATGATTTACAACGACGACTACATCCAGATCGCCGGGGCGCGCCATCCGGCGGCGCTGGGCGGTACGGTGCCGGCCGTCTGGCCCGAAATCTGGGACTGGAACGCGCGCATCCTCGACGCGGGATTGCGCGGCGAGACGCAGGTGCACCGCGAATGCTGCCTGCCGCTGTTGCGCGGCGGACAGCACGCGGATGTCTGCTTCGACCTGTTTTACACGCCCGTGCATGGCGCCGGCGGCCAGGTCGATGGCGTGCTGTGCACGGCGCTGGAATTGACGGCGCGCATGGAGGAGGGGCGCCAGCTGAAACTGGCCACGGCCGAACTGGGCGAGCTCAATACCACCTTGCAAGCCGAGAGCGAGGCCGTGCGCGCGGCCAACCGCCGCCTGGGCGAGGAACGCGCGCTGCTGCGCGCCCTGTTCCAGCAGGCGCCCAGCTTCATGGCCATGTTGCGCGGGCCGCAGCACGTGTTCGAATTGGCGAATGAACATTATCTGCGCCTGGTCGGACGCCCCGAACTTGAGCTGCTGGGCAAGACAGTCGAAGTGGCCTTGCCCGAAGTCAAGGCGCAAGGTTTCATCGCGCTGCTCGACCAGGTCTACCGCACGGGCGAACCTTACGAAGGGCGCCAGGTCAAAGTGGATTTGCAGACGGCGGACGGGCAGACGGGCCAGCGCCACATCGATTTCGTCTACCAGCCCATCAAGGATGACGAGGGCGCGGTCACGGGCATCCTCGTCGAAGGCATTGATGTCACCGAGCGCATGGAAGGCGAGGAGCGGTTGCGCCTGGCCCAGCAGGCGGGCGGCATCGGCACCTTCGAGTGGTTCCCCGAGACGGGCGCGATGCTGGTGTCGCCCACCTTCCGCCGCCTGTGGGGCATTGCCGACGAGACGGAAGTGACGGAGCGCCTGCTGGTGAGCCTGGTCGATGCGCGCGACCAGCAAAAGGTCGGACCCAGCAAGCTGGATTTGGCGCCCAATCCCCTCGAATACGTGGAATACCGCATCCGCCGTCCCGCCGATGGCGCGCTGCGCTGGATCGCGCGCCAGGGCGAGGTAGTGGCCGGCCGCGTGCCGGGCCAGCGCCGCTACGTGGGCGTGTCGTTCGACGTGACGGAGCGGCGCCAGATCGAGGATGAACTCAACGCCAGCCAGGAGCGCATGGCGGCCATTTTCGGGCAGGCTTCCGTGGGCTTGTCCGAGCTGGGCCTCGATGGTCGTTTCCAGCGTGTCAACGGCGCCCTGTGCCGCATGCTGGGACGTTCCGCCGAAGAACTGCTGAGCCTAAACATGAACGACATCATGCATCCGGCGGACGTGCCTGGCAACGGCGTGCTGTTCCAGCGCCTGGTGGAAACGGGCGAATCGTTCTCGCTGGAAAAGCGCTACCTGAAGCCAGATGGCTCGCAAGTGTGGGTGTCGAGCAATGTCAGCCGCCTGGTCGATGAGCAGGGTCATACGCGTTCCTTGATCGCCGTCAAGACGGACATCACGGACCGGCGCCGCGTGGAAAAAGCGCTGCATGAATTGAACGAAACGCTGGAACACCGGGTCGAACAGGAAGTGAACGAGCGCACCAAGGCCGAAGACGCTTTGCGCCAGGCGCAAAAGATGGAAGCCGTGGGCCAGTTGACGGGCGGCATCGCACACGACTTTAATAATGTGCTGCAAATCATTTCCGGTAATTTGCATTTGTTGCAGCACCTGGCGGGCACGGATGGCCTCATGCGCCAGCGCCTGGACACGGCGATCGCCGCCGTCGAGCGGGGTGCCAAGCTGTCGTCGCACCTGCTGGCGTTTGCGCGGCGCCAGCCCTTGCAACCGGTGGTGGCCGACCTGACGCGCGTGGTGCGCAACATGGATGCGTTGCTGCGGCGCGCCCTGGGCGAAGCGATCGACATCGTGCTGGTGGGCGGCGGCGGACTGTGGAATACCCTGGTCGACCGCAGCCAGATCGAGAACGTCATCCTCAACCTGGCCATCAATGCGCGCGACGCCATGGATGGCGTGGGCAAGCTGACCATCGAACTGGGCAACGTCGTGCTCGACGAACAGTATGTGCACAACCTGGTCGACGTGCCGGCGGGCCAGTACGTGATGCTGTCGGTGACCGATACGGGCCGCGGCATGAGCGGGCCCGTGCTGCAGCGCGCCTTCGAACCGTTCTTCACGACCAAGCCGGAAGGCGCGGGCACGGGCCTGGGCCTGTCGATGGCGTACGGCTTCGTCACGCAAAGCCGTGGCCATATCCGCATCTACAGTGAACCTGGCGTGGGCACGGGAGTCAAAATCTATTTGCCCCGATCCCTGATGGCCGAAGCGGACGAGGAACTGGAATTGAGCGGCGTCGTCACGGGCGGCACGGAAACGGTGCTGGTGGTGGAGGACGACGTGGGCGTGCGCACCACCGTGGTCGACATGCTGGGCGCGCTCGGCTACAAGGTGCTCAAGGCCGAGGATGGCGAAAGCGCGCTGGCCGTGCTGCACAGCGGTGCGCAGATCGATGTGCTGTTTACGGACGTGATCATGCCCGGTCCCGTCAGCAGCACGGAGATGGCGCGCCAGGCGCGCGAGCTGCAGCCCGATATCGCCGTCTTGTTTACCTCGGGCTATGCGCAGGATGTCATCGTGCACGAAGGCCGGCTCGATGCGGGGGTGGAATTGCTCAGCAAGCCATACCGGCGCGAAGAGCTGGCGCGCAAGCTGCGCCATGTGCTGGCCAACCGCCAGCAGCAAATGCGCGCGCGCCAGTTCGAACGGTCCGGCGCACCCGTGGCCGGCACGCTGGCAAGCGGCAGCACGGCGGCCAGCGTGCTGGGAGGCGGCACACCGGGGCTGGACTTGACGGGCCATGCTTTGGTGCCGCAGGGGGACATGCCGACTTCGATGAAGATACTCGTGGTGGAAGACAATCTCGATTCCCAGCTGATGGTGTGCGAGCTGGTGGGCATGCTGGGCCACACGGTCAGCGGCGTGTCCGATGGCGAGGCGGCGTGGGAGTTGCTCAACGAGCAAGACTTCGATATCCTGTTTACGGATGTCAGCCTGCCCGGCATGTCCGGCATCGCGCTGGCACGCATGGTGCTGCGCGATAAACCGGACATGCGCATCATCTTTTCCACCGGCTATGGCAAGGAATCGATGGATGAGCTGGGCTTTTCCGCCAGCGTCTTGCGCAAGCCCTATGATTTGATGGAGTTGCAAGCGGCACTCGACCAACCCTGACGGGCATGCGCCGGCATGGCCAGCCTGTCCCACCCTGCAGAGGTAAGGCATGACTCCTGAACTGACGATGCTGGCCTGTACCCTCGTGCTGGCGCTGGTGCAAATTTTGCTGCCCGCACTGTTTCGCACGCGCGAGACGGGCACGGCGTATAACGTGAGCGCGCGCGACGGCGAAGGCCCGCCCGTGGGCAAGATCACGGGCCGCTTGCAGCGGGCCCAGGCGAACCTGTTCGAAACCCTGCCCCTGTTCGCCGCCGCCGTGCTGATCGCCCACGTGACGGCGCAGGAAAGCGCGCTGACCCTGTATGGCGCCGCCCTGTACCTGGCCGCGCGCGTGTTGTATTTGCCCCTGTATGCGTTTGGCGTGCCCGTCGTGCGCACGCTCGTGTGGTGCGTATCGATTGCCGGCTTGCTGATGCTGTTCTGGGCCATCCTCTTCGCTTCCTGAATTCCCCGCCGCTGGCGTCCCGCGGCCGCGCGCCCGAGGCGATGCGCGGCAAGTTCCGATGCCGCCGTTCTCCGGCCGCCCTGGCGGCTGGCCGCGTGCGCTGCCTTGCGCACGGCGCGTGCGGCGCCCGCTAAGCTACCTACTACCCGCTAACTGCTGAGTATCTGGTACTTTTGGTGGAAAACTGAAAGTAACTGCGCCACCACGGGCGGGACTCATCCTACATGCGCTCTTGGCATCCTCCTATTTCTTGCACCCCATGCGCGCACTAAGATGACGGTTCCCTTGCCATGCGAGGGGAAAGAATTGCATGGTTTGCACTGTTTCTGATTCCATCGATCAAGGAGATCATCATGGCCACATCGAGCGACAATAAACAGCAAGGTAGTAAAACCAGTAGCAGCAGTAGCGGCGGCAGCAAGCAAAGCGATACCAGCAAACGGGGTTTCGCTTCCATGGACCCCGCCCAGCAGCGCGAAATCGCCAGCGAAGGCGGACGTGCCGCGCATGAAAAGGGCACGGCGCATGAATTCACGTCGGAAGAGGCGCGCCGCGCAGGCAGCCAAAGCCACAAGAACGATGCCAGCCGGCAAAGCGCCTCCAGCTCCAGCGGTACGCGCGACAATGCCAGCATGAACCAGGAGGGCAACCGCGACAGTGGCAACAAGCAAAGCGGCGGCGCAGGGTCGGGTTCGGGGTCCGCGGGGTCGCGCAACAAGTAGCAGCAAGTGGTAATGAGCGGTAGCGGTGACCATGGCCAGCGGCAGGCACGCCGCTGGCCATGGCCGCATCTGTCCGGTCGCCGCAAAATTTTGATGCAATGCAGCAGGCATGGACTATGATGAAATAGCTGCGCTGGCAAGGTGCAATCGCCTGGCAATCGCCGCGCAGTCAACTCGCATTGATGATCAGGGAGAAGATAATGGGCAACGCGAATACGCCGCAACCGGGCAATAGCCAGGGCGGCACGCCATCCACGGCGGGCAGCAAGCAAAGCACGGCCGACTCGGCCGAAAACTTTGTACTGGTCGATAGCGAGCAAGGCCTCGATATCGGCGACGATCTGTTTTCCATCGGCGAAGTGCGGCGCGCCGACCGCTTGCCGCATCACCAGTCCGGCTCCGCCGGGCAAAGCCGGCAGAGCGCCGACGATGCGCCCGACACCACGGGCAGTACGGGCGTCTGAGCTTCCCTTCCTGACTGTCTGATAATTTCCGCAGGGCCAGCCGCCGGGCGTGTTCGCGCACGGCGGCTGGCCGTTTCCCCTTGCGCGTGGACAATGTCGCCTGCTTGCCGCCGGGGGTGAGACTGGCGACCCGGCTACAGGTCGACCCGTCCGTGTTCGCCCAGATCCTTTGGCGGTTCGCCCGTGATGGCGGCCTTGGCCATTTCATAGAATTGCATCATCTTGCTGGCGCTGCTATCCCAGTATTCGGCTGACTGTATCGTTACCTTGATCAGCGACAGCTTCGGATCGTCGAGTCCGCCCGGAAACCAGGCTTTTAGCAGCGGGTTCCACAATTCTTCCGCCTTGGCGCGGTCCTTCAGCAACTGCGCGTGACCGCAGACGGATACATACAGGCTGTCGCCCGTGTCGACAAAGCTGACGTTGACTTGTGGATTGTTCAGCAAGTCGCGCGTGTAGGCGGCTTCGTCCGAGACAAAGAACCAGATGTGCCCTTCGCTGTCCACCTGCTGCTGCGTCAGTGGCCGGCTGGTGAGAGTGCGCATGTCATCGCTGGTGGTCAGCATGCCGAATTTGACGTCCTTGATCCTGGCCGCGATGCTGGCCAGTTGTTCGCTGGAATATGCTTGCATGGGTGCTCCCTTGATGGTTGTCCTGAACAACAGCATAGGCGGGCGCGGCAGGCGGCTCTGTACGGCAGCTTACGTAGTGGCGACTGCCTGCCTCGCGCCATGTTTCAAAGCTGTTACAAAACGCTGGCCCGGCGGGGCGCCCCATGTATTGACTTAATAAATGATAATCATTATCATTTGTTTGAAAATGAGGCATGAACTTTGATTGAAGGATGGGAATGAAGCACACTGACTTGTCGCGCCACCTGGCCCGCTCCTTGCCGGGAGCGCTCGATGGGTAATGCGGGCGCAGCAGACAAGGCCAAGAACAACGCCAGCCGCGCCGTCTGGCTGAAGAACTTGCATCAATGGCACTGGATCAGCTCAGCGCTTTGCCTGCTGGGCATGTTTCTGTTCGCCATTACCGGCATCACCTTGAACCACGCCGGCCAGATCGAAGCCAAGCCGGCGATCACGCGCCAGAAGGCGGCGTTGCCGGCACCCCTCGTCACGCAACTGGCCGCGTATGCCGCCAAGCACGATGGCGCCAATGCGCCCATGCCGGCCGACGCCGAAGCCTGGCTCAAGCAGCAGTGGTCGCTCAATGCGGGCGGCCGTCCCGCCGAATGGTCGATCGACGAAGTCTACCTGCCGCTGCCGAGGGCGGGTGGCGACGCCTGGGTGCGCATCGGCCTGGAAGACGGGGCCGCCGAATACGAATTAACGGACCGGGGCTGGGTCTCCTGGCTCAACGATGTCCACAAGGGCCGCAACACGGGCGTGGCCTGGAGCTGGTTCATCGACATCTTTGCCGGCGCCTGCATCGTGTTTTGCCTGACGGGCTTATTGATTTTGAAGTTCCACGCGGCCAACCGGCCATTTACCTGGCCGATGGTTGGCCTCGGTATCTTGATACCCTGCGCGATCGCCTTGCTGTTTATTCACTGATCGTTTTTACTCTTACTTTTTTACAGGCACACCATGAAATTACGCTACACCCTGGCGCTTGGCCTTCCCCTGATCGGTACGTCGGCGATGGCGGCCGACCTGTCCCTCAAGCTTGAACTCCCGCAATTGAACGTGGCGGAATACCACCGTCCCTACGTGGCGGCGTGGCTGGAAACGGCGGACCAGAAGGTGGTTGGCAACCTGGCCGTGCTGTACGACGTGAAAAAGAAAGACAAGGCCGGCGAGAAGTGGCTGAAGGACATGCGCCAATGGTGGCGCAAGAGCGGCCGTGACCTGGCCATGCCCGTGGACGGCGTCAGCGGCGCCACGCGTGCGCCGGGCGAACATACCTTGACCTTCCCTGGCGCCAAGGCCTTGCTTGACAAGTTGCCGGCCGGCGAATACCAGGTGGTGGTGGAAGCGGCGCGCGAAGCGGGCGGACGCGAACTGGTGCGCGTGCCGTTCCAGTGGCCGCTGAAATCGGCCCAGTCCGTGCCTGCCAAAGGCAAGGAAGAACTCGGTAATGTCGTCGTCCAACTCAAACCATAAGGCGCACCCCATGTTCAAGCAATTCAACAAACCCCTGATCGCCCTGGCCCTGGCTGGCCTGGCCATGAACGCCCACGCCCACCGCGGCTGGATGGTGCCATCGAGCACGATGGTGGAAAGCAAGGACGCCTGGGTGACGGTGGATGCCGCCGTCTCCGACGGCCTGTTCGAGATCGACCACCAGCCGCTGCGGCTGGATGCGCTGCAAGTCATCGGCCCGGACGGTGCCAAGGTCGCGCCAGCAAATACGCTGACGGGCCGTTTGCGCAGCGTCTTCGACGTGAAAATGGAAAAGCCGGGCACGTACAAGGCGGCCATCGTGTCGCAAAACGTGATGGGCAGCTACACCGTGAACGGCGAGCAGAAGCGATTCCGCGGCAACGAGGAAACCTTCAAGAAAGACGTGCCGGCCGACGCGAAAGACGTGAAAATCACGCGCACGGCGGCGCGCCTGGAAACTTTCTTCAGCAATGGCGAAACCAGCACGGAAGTATTCAAACCGACGGGCGTGGGCCTGGAATTCGTGCCGGTGACGCACCCGAACGACTTGCGCGCGGGCGAGAAAGCCACCTGGCGTTTCTTGATCGATGGCAAGCCGGCGGCGAACCAGGCGTTCAGCCTGGTGCCAGGCGGCGTGCGCTATCGTGGCGTGCTGGGTGAAATCCGCCAGAGCACGGATGCCAAGGGCGAGATCACGTTCACCGTGCCGGCCGCCGGCATGTATTACCTGAGCAGCACCTGGCCAGCGGCCGCGCCAGCCGTGGCCGGCCAGCCGCCCGTGATGCCGGAGCGCCGCGCCACCTACGCGGCTTCCGTGGAAGTACTGCCGCAGTAAGCGGCGGCACCTTCGCGAGCGAGAGCGCCGATGCGCCGGGTCCTGCTGCCGCAGCATATTTCCGATCAGGTCGCGCCGCCCGGCGCCGCGATCCGGGACTTGCGCGGCCTGTCGATGGGCACCAGCTGGTCGGTGCGCTTGCTGGAACCCGCCATGCCGGGACGCGCGGGCAGCGCCGACCTGCAGCAGGGCTTGCAGCAGCAGCTGGATCTTGTTGTAGCGCAAATGAGCCACTGGGACGAGGACTCGGACCTGGGCCGCTTCAACCGGGCCGAGCCCGGCAGCTGGCACAGCCTGCCCGCCGCCTTTTGCGAGGTGCTGGGCTTTGCCATGCACGTGTCGCAGGCGTCCGGCGGCGCGTATGACCCGTGCGCCGGTACCCTCGTCAACCTGTGGGGCTTCGGCCCCCGCAAGCGCTACGATGAGCCCGGCTTCCTGCCGCCGAAAGACGATACCGTGGCGCTGCTGCTGGCGCAGCGCCAGCGCCGCCGCCTGGAACTGGACTTGCCGGCCCGCCGCGCGCGCCAGCCGGGCGGCTTGCAGCTGGATTTGTCCGCCGTGGCCAAGGGCTATGGCGTGGACCGCCTGGCCCGCTACCTGGACAGCCAGGGCATCCACCATTACCTGGTCGAAGTGGGCGGCGAGCTGCGCGGCGCCGGCAGCAAGCCCGACGGCCAGCCGTGGTGGGTGATGCTGGAGCAGGTCGATGGCGTTGCCGATAATGCGCAGCATCCGCCGGAAATGCTGCTGGCGCTGCACGGCTTGTCCGTGGCGACATCGGGCGATTACCGGCGTTTCTTCGAGGATGGCACGGTGCGTTTCTCGCACACCATCGATCCGCGCAGCGGCATGCCGATTGCAAATCAACTCGCTTCCGTCACCGTCGTGCACACCGAATGCATGGCGGCCGATGCCTGGTCGACGGCCTTGACGGTGCTGGGCCCGGAAGCCGGCATGGCGCTGGCCGACGAGCAGGGCCTGGCCGCGCGCTTCCTGCAGCGCGACGGCGATGGCTACCATGAAACGCTGAGCAGCCACATGCTGGCCATGCTCGACGAATGAACGATTGATTCCATGATTTTTACGCACGATACGACGCGGCTGGCCTTGCTGGCCGCCCTGTCCCTCAGTTATGCGGGCGTGTGCCTGGCTCCCTGGCTGCGCGCGCGCGCCAGGCGCCGCGCGTCCGACGCCGCGAAGGCGGCGCTGGCCAACAGTCCCGCCTGGCTGGTGGCGTATGCGAGCCAGACGGGCAATGCCGAGGAACTGGCCACGCAAACGGCGCAGAGCCTGCAACTGGCCGGCATTCCCGTGCGCCTGTGCGCGCTGGCCGACCTCACGGCCATGGATCTGCAACAAGCGGAACGGGCCTTGTTTTTGGTCAGCACGTATGGCGAAGGCGATGCGCCCGACAATGCGGCCGCCTTCATGGGCCGTTTGATGACGGGAGAGCTGGCGCTGCCGCAATTGCACTACGCCGTGCTGGCCCTGGGCGACCGCAGCTATGGCCAGTTCTGCGGCTTCGGCCGCGCGCTCGATGCCTGGCTGGCGGAGCAGGGCGCCTCGCGCCTGTTCGAGCGCATCGAAGTCGACCGCAGCGCCAGCGCCACCATCGAGCAATGGTTCCAGCACCTGAGCCACCTGGCCGGCACCAGCGACGCGCCCGACTGGAGCGCGCCCGCATTCGGCGACTGGCGCCTGATGCGTCGGCAGTTGCTCAATCCCGGCAGCGCCGGCGGCCCCATCTATCACGTGGAACTGGCGCCCTTGGCGGGCAGCCTGCCTGACTGGCAGTCGGGCGACCTGGTGCAGGTGGCCGCGCCGCTTGATCCTGCGCAACCGCGCGAATATTCGATCGCCTCGATTCCGCACGACGGCGGCGTGCACTTGCTGGTGCGCCAGCATGCGCATCCCGACGGCAGCCTGGGCCTGGCCTCGGGCTGGCTGACGGCGCAGGCCGCTGTCGGTGACGTGGTGCAACTGCGCTTGCGCCAGCACCGGCGTTTCCGCCTGGAAGACAATGCCCAGCGTCCCCTGATTTTAATTGGCAACGGCAGCGGCATCGCCGGCTTGCGCGGCCATTTGAAAAGCCGCGTGCTGGCAGGGCAGCGGCGCAATTGGCTGATCTTTGGCGAACGCAATGCGGCCCATGATTTCCATTATCGCGAGGAAATTGAGCACTGGCATGCCAGCGGCGACTTGCCGCGCCTGGACCTGGCGTTTTCGCGCGACCAGGCGGAGCGGACCTACGTGCAGGACCGCTTGCGCGGCAATGCCGATGAAGTCAAATTGTGGCTGCAGCAGGGCGCGGCCATCTATATTTGCGGCAGCCTGGCCGGCATGGCGGGCGGCGTCGACCAGGCCCTGCAGGAGATGCTGGGACGGCCCGCGCTCGACGCGCTGGCAGCGGAAGGGCGCTACCGGCGCGACGTCTACTGAGTTGTTGACGCCGCCAGCGCGTTCGCGCACACACGGCTATCATGATTGTTTGATCCGCCGAGGAGACACATCATGAGCGACAGTATTTACGACATTCCCTTGCGCCGCATCAATGGCGAACCCACCAGCCTGGATGCCTATCGCGGCAAGGTCGTGCTGGTGGTCAATGTCGCCTCCGCCTGCGGCTTGACGCCGCAATACGAAGGACTGGAAAAGCTCTACGCCGACAAGCAGGCCGAGGGCCTGGTGGTGGCCGGTTTTCCCGCGAATGAATTTGGCGCGCAGGAACCGGGCAGCAATGCCGAGATCGCCGACTTTTGCCGCGGCACCTTTGGCGTGCAATTTCCCATGTTTGAAAAGATCGTCGTCAAGGGGCCGGGCCAGCATCCGCTGTACCAGCGCCTGGTGCAGGAGCAGCCGCGGGCGCAGGAAAAGCCGGGCAGCGATTTCCGCGCCAAGCTGGCCGGCTACGGCATCACGCAGGAGCAGCCGAGCGACGTGCTGTGGAATTTCGAGAAGTTTTTGATCAGCAAGGACGGCAAGGTGGTGGGGCGTTTCGCGCCCGACACCACGGTCGATGATGCGCTCTTGCGCGAAGCGATCGCGCGCGAGTTGCAGGCCTAAGTTTAGGCCCGGCTTAGTCGGCGGCGTCCAGCGCGGCCGGCTCCATCTCGCCACTGACTTCCTGCAAGCCCCGTGCCAGGCTGGAGATGCTGGGGTTGTCGATGAAGACGCAGCGCTTGCCCGTGCGCTTGCAATAATCCTTCACGCGCCAGTAGGCGCTGTGGCTGATGCAGCCCGTCTGGCAAATCACCAGGTCGGCCGCCGCCAGGCTCGAATCGAGCAGGTTGGCATTGTCTTCCAGGCCGCCGTCGTGGTGGGCGAATTGCGCGCCGACCCGCTCGATCAGGGCGCGGTAGGTGGCGACATTGCCGCTGCGCCCGCCCACGCACAGCACGCTTTGATCGACGAGGCGGATCGGCATTTTCAGCTTGCCGCCCGTGGGCACTTCCAGCTTCGGCGCCGGTGGCGGCACGGCCGCGGTCGGACGTGGCTGGGCTTGCTTCAAATCCGCGATTTGCTGGCGCAATTCCTTTTCGCGCTCATCCATTTGCGCCAGGCGTTCGACCAGGCGCGTGCGCGATTCCAGCGCCGGGATGGCCGCCTGCAATTGCGCCAGTTCCGCGCGCAAACCGTCGATCACGCTGTCCTTGCCGATCGCTTCGGCACGCGTGCGCAGCAGCACGGCTTCCTGGCGTTCCAGTTCGCCCGTTTTTTCCATCAGTGCGGCCTGGCTGCGCTGCTGCAGCTTGGCCAGTTCGTGCGTCAGGCGCGCATTTTCTTCCTGCAAGGCCGTAAACTTGCCCATGTCGGCGCGCACGCAGGCGCCGGCCTGGTGCTGGATCATGTGCAAGTCTCTGCACATCTGCTCTTCCAGCTCGGCGTCGCAGCGCGGGTGCGTCAGGCCGGCCCAGAAAGCGCCCGACACGTCGCCGTTGGCGACGGCCGTGCGCCACAGCTCGGCCACTTGCTCCGTCGTCTTGGCGCCGCGAAAGCGCAGGATCACGGGGGCGTAGCGGCGTTCGAGTTCCTTTTGCAGCGCTTCGGACAGGCGGTTGCGCGCGCCGCACTCCGTCACGGCGCCCACGTGCACTTCGTAATCGTCGGCCAGCACGCGCCCGCCCGTCATCTTGCCCACCAGCTTGCGCAGGTATCCCAGGGGCAAGCCCACGCCGACCAGCGGGCAATGACAGGTATGCGACAGTTCCCACAGGCGGCGGCGGCGGGAAGCGAGCGCGGCCGGTTCGGCCCCGCCGCTGGAACAATTGCTGATGACGGGCAGGGACTGGTCTTTGTCACACATGGCGATATCCTGTTGGGCGATGGGGGATGGAAAAGAAATTATTGCGGCAGGGGCGAGGCGGGGCGCTTGGCGCTCAGCATGCGTGCCAGGCGCTCAAGCCAGCTGGTGCTGGGCGGCGCGGGCCGGTGCAGCGCCACGAGGGCAGCCCATTGCTGCGACAGTTGCTGGCAGGTCGCTTGCAGCACGGGGCCCAGGCCGGGCGAGTTTGACAGCACTTGCAGATGGCGTTCGATGACACCCGCCAGTTTCTCGCAGGGACTGCCCGCATGGTAGTGCGACATCAGGTGCAGCACGGCCGACAGCAGCAATTCAGGCTGTTGGCCTTGCGGAGGAGGAAACATCGGGGAAGGTCGGTCGTTCGCCATCAAACACTCCTGTGCGGTGGTTTGGCTGGCTGCGCGCACGGGGCGCGACTGGCTGGCGAGTGTGGTGACTGGCTGCCGTGCTGCTTCAGGCAGTCAGGATCAGCTTGTTCAATTGGGTGACGCGCAGGCGATAGATCTTGCCGCTGTGCTCAATCTCCACTTCGCGGCCCTGCTGCAGCAGCGCTTCGCTGGTGATGCGGCGCGCCGGCTGGGCCATGCTGACGGGAGGACGGACGTGGGCGGTAGCGGCATCCTGGATCAAGGCTGGTTTTGAGCTTTGCATGTTGGGCTTTCTTTGTCTCAGTTGAGAATGATTCGTATTTGCATTATTGTTGAATGTGGCCCGAAAAGCAAGGCTTATTTGTGCGGAATCCGCGCTTTTTTACGGTGGGACGGCAGCGTGGGAGAGAGTGCTGCGCAAAGGCGGCCGCTGGCGCGGCGCGGAAGGGGGCGGCAGCAAAAAAGACCCGGCAAGGCAGTGCGCCTTGGCCGGGTCAAGCCTGTGCCAAGCTTGAGGAAATCGGGATGGGGCTAGATGGTGGCCAGCAATTGCGCCGAGGCGCTGGCGGCCGCGGTGGTGTCGGCCTTGAGCTTGGCGGCGGCCAGCTGCTTGGCGCGCGAACGCGACGGCGGCAGGCGGCGCAGGGTTTTCAGGGCGTCCGGATCCTTGATGCCGATGGTGCGCTGGTCAACCGTGATCAGGCCGATTTCATTGAAGGCGGACAAGGTGCGGCTGACCGTTTCCAGGGTCAGGCCCAGGTAGCTGCCGATTTCGTGGCGCGTCATGCGCAGGTTGAACAGCTTGCTCGAATAGCCCATCTGCGCAAAGCGGTCGGCCAGCGAGACGAGGAAGCGCGCCACGCGGGCTTCGGCGCTGAGGGCGCCCAGCATGCCGATCATGGCTTGCTCGCGCACCAGTTCGCGGCTCATCACGCCGTACATGACATTTTCCAGTTCCAGGTGGACACGACCCAGCGCCGTGAGTTTCTTGAACGGCAGCAGGATCAGGTCGCAGTCGGACAGGGCCACCGCTTCCGAGGAATAGTGGCGCGAATGGATGCCGTCGACGCCCAGCATGTCGCCCTTCATGGGAAAGCTGAGCACCTGCTCATTGCCGAATTCATCGATGAGCACGGTTTTCAGGAAGCCCGAATTGACGATGTACAGGGTGTCGAACGGCTGGCCGATCGTGTGCACGCGCTGGCCCGTCTTGAATTGCACGTGCTGGAACAGCAGTTCGTCGGCGGCGATGGTGCAGGCGCTGGAGATATGCAGCAGGTCGCACACCTCCTTCAGGTTCGACCAGAGCCGGCCCTGGCGCTGGCGTCCCGCTTCCATCGGAGCGGAGGGGGCCAGCGATGGTGAGGCGGCGCGGGTGTCGGGCATTTGCGTGGACAGCATGTTCATCTCCTGGTGACAGGTAGTTCAGAGTTGAATGACGGGGTGCACGGGACGGCGGGCAGGCGTGGGCCGGCGGCGCGCGTTCGGGCAGGTAATGCTCAATTCGCTGAAGACTTGCTGTGTGATGAAATAACTTTCCAGCAACTTGATTACTGGTTTCAGTATGCCAACAAGCGTATGCAATTAATATCAGCAGTGGCTGAATATGGCAGTAGGAGCTGTGGTAGATGAAGTAGGATTGTTCCTACAGTCGACGCGCGGGCGCGCGTCGCCGTATTCAGGTCTTGAAGGGGGAGAGCAGGCGGTGCGCCACGGCATACTGGACCATTTCAGACAGCGAACTCATGCCCATCTTTTGCATGATGCGCGTCTTGTGCGTACTCACCGTCTTGACGCTCAGATGCAGGTTGTTGGCAATTTCCGTGATCGACTTGCCTGCCACCAGCAGGGAAAAGACTTCGAATTCGCGGTCCGACAACTGTTTATGCAGCAAGCTTTCATTCGGCATCATGATGTTGAGCACGAGCTGCTCCGCCACCTCGGCGCTGATGTAGGGACGACCCGACGCCACCTTGTGGATGGCGCCCACGAGCTGGGTGCCCGCGCTTTCCTTGGTCAGATAGCCTTGCGCGCCGGCGCGGATGGCGCGCACCGCATACTGCTCTTCCTCGTGCATGGTGAGGATCAGGATGGACAGCTTGGGCGCCTCGCTGCGGATTTGCCGGATCAGGTCGACGCCGCTGCGGCCCGGCATCGACAGGTCGAGCAGCAACAGGTCGAAGCCGCCCTGGCGCACATGGTTGAGTACTTCAAAACCGTCGATGGCTTCACCCACGATGTCGATATCCGGCGCGCCGTCAAGGATGCGCTTCAATCCTTCACGCATGATGGTGTGGTCGTCGGCAATCACAATACGTATCATAGGCGGGCAATCTGGTGGCGTGTAATCTGCTCTGTCCGTCACCGGACAATCAAATGTTGAGAAACGAGAAACGTTGTCATTTTAACCGAAGCGGCCGCACTGTGCCTTTTCTTGCGATGTGCCGGTGCGGCGGCCCCCGTGGCCATGTGACCCCTTATTTTGTCGGGGGTTCCTTGATCAGCCTGTGTACCAGCACGGGCAATTTCGAGTGCGACAGCACCTTGTTGGTCACGCTGCCCAGCAGCAACTGACCCCAGCCGCTGCGGCCATGCGAACCCATGAAAATCAGGTCGCATTGCTGCAATTGCGCCACTTCCACGATTTTCAGGGCGGGGCTGTCGGAAAAGGCCGTCAATCCCGTCGCTTGCAAGCCCCGCTTGGCAGCCGCGTCGAGCACGGGTTGCCAGTGGTCGGCGCCCGCCTTGCGCATGGCGACGCGGTATTCCTCTTCGCTGGGATAGCTCGGCGGAATGATTTCGATGTACACCGGGTACTGGTACTCGGGCGCCACATACACGGCAAGGATGTCGGCGTGCATTTGTTCGGCAAAGGCAACGCCGGCACAGGCCGTCAAGTTGGAGACGGTTGAGCCGTCCGTGGCGATCAGAATTTTCTTATACATGGCAGGTCCTTTGGCAGTGACTCAGCGCGCGCAACGCCTCTTATTGTAGACGTGGCGGCAGCATTGTATTCATGTAAAGACTTGATAATTATCAATACTACTGCACCTTCAGTATAGACAACATTGGCAGAAAGATCGTGTTTAGCTGCGGCAGGGTCCGTCTGGCGCCGTTGCGCAGGCGCTTGAGGGCAGGATTTCTTGTGTCGCGCGTGGTCTTGCACGCACGCCAATGGTAGTATTTCAAAATACAACAGCAGGAACACTTATTTCCTGGCGGAAAAGCTCTTGCGGACCCGCTTTGCACCAGGAAGCGCGTTTTGAGATTTACCAACAGGGCGGCGCCCTGCTACACTCGCACCATCGCAGCGGTATTGCCTCAAATCATCTTAATCGAGAAATTGTGGGTATCAGTCTGTAAAACGCACAGTTCAGGCGGAATTTTGACAAATTATGGAGAAGCAGGGATATGACCAACGCCGCTGATGATTTCGATGCATTATTCGATGAAGTATCCGCGCAAAGCGCGGCCGCAGCCACGCCGGCGCCTGCCGCCGCGCCCGCTCCCGCCGTGATCGCGGATGACGATTTTGACGCGCTGTTCGACTCCGTGTCGGCCAGCGCCGCCATACCGGCAGCCGCAGCGGCGCCGGTGGCTGCCGCGCCAGCCGCAGCGGAAGCGGCCCCCGTGGCCGGCGCCGACGCGCCTGGCGAAGCGGCCGACCCGGTCGACCAGTCCGACAAGCCGATGTTCGAGCGCCTGGGCGGCATCGTGCGCCTGCTGCACGATTCGCTGCGCGAACTGGGCTACGACAAGGCGTTGACGGAAGCGTCGTCGCAGATCGTCGACGCCCAGGATCGCCTGGAATATGTCGCCACCCTGACGGAACAGGCCGCCAACAAGGTCTTGAACACGCTCGACGAAGGCATGCCGGCACAGGACGTGCTGTCGAAGAAGGCCAAGGACATGGACGGCCGCTGGACGGCGCTGTTCGACGGCAAGCTGAGCCTGGAAGAATTCAAGGCCCTGGCCGGCGATTCGCGCCAGTTCGCGCAAGCCGTTGCCGAAGCGACGGAAGCGGAAAAAGCCCGCTTGCTGGAAATCATGATGGCCCAGGACTTCCAGGACATCACGGGCCAGTTGATCAAAAAAGTGGTCAACATCACCAAGACGGTGGAAAACGAGCTGGCTCAGCTGCTGCGCGACAACGCGCCGGCCGAGGTGCGCGAAAAACTGGCGCAAAAGCCGGTGCCGCTGATGCAGGGCCCGTCCGTGCCGTCGGTGGCGCTGGACCAGGATAATGTAGACGACCTTCTTGCGGATTTGGGATTCTAATGGACGATATGCTCAAGGATTTCGTCGTTGAGGCGATGGATCTTGCGGTTAATGTTGAAGAGCACTTATTGCGCCTCGAGCGTGATCCTGACAACAAGGAAACACTGAATGCCGTGTTTCGTTCCTTCCACACCATCAAGGGTGGCGCCGGTTTCATGGGCCTGCCTGCGCTGGTGGCGGCCTGCCACCTGACGGAAAATCTGTTCGACGCCTTGCGCACGGGCGCCGCGCCCGTGACGCCGATCGCCATCGAGGCGGCGCTGCAAGCGTCCGGTTTCGTGGCCGACCAGCTGACGGAACTGGCGAACGGCGCCGCGCCGGAAAGCTTGCCGGCCATGCCGGAAGAGCTGGAACACATCCTGACGAACGCCATCGAAGGCAAGGGCATGGACGCGCCTGCGCCTGCCGCCGCCGTGGCGGCGGAAGCGGCCGCGCCCGTTGCCGAGGTCGCTGAAGTGCTTGCAGCCGCGCCTGCCGCTGTCGCGGTCACTGCCGGCGCCGATGGCCTGGACTGGGAAGGCATGTATAACGCCGTCGTGCCCGAGGGCAGCCGCGTGGCTGCCGCACCGGTGTCCGCCGTCGCCGCTGCGCCTGCCGTCGTGGCCGCCGCGCCTGCCGCTGCTGCCGCCGCCAAACCGGCCGCCAAGGCCTGGGATGGCGCCGAACGCCGCGAAGAGCGCCCGGAAGTGCGCCATGCCGCGCCCGTCAAGGAAGACAGCATCCGCGTCGACGCCGTCAAGCTCGACGCCTTGCTGGAAGTGGCCGGCGAATCCGTGCAGGCCGCCAACCAGGCTGCCGTGTTGCTCGAGCGCTTGCTGCAATTCAAATTCGAAGGCCAGGCCGCCACCTTGATGGCGACCCTGGCGGAAACCCTGGAACGCGCTTCGCGTTACTCGACGGAACTGCAGCGGGCCACCCTGGCCACGCGCATGCAGCCCGTCGGCCGCCTGTTCCAGAAATTCCCGCGCCTGGTGCGCGAACTGGCCAAGGATCTGGGCAAGGATGTCGAACTGACCATCGAAGGCGCGGAGACGGAAGTCGACCGCGTGGTGGTCGACAGCCTGTACGATCCGCTCGTGCACATGCTGCGCAACTCGCTCGACCATGGCGTCGAATCGCCGGAAGCGCGCCTGGCTGCCGGCAAGCCCGCCAAATCGTATATTTCACTGAAGGCATGGCAGGAAGCCAACAGTGTCATGATCGTGCTGCAGGATGACGGCAAGGGCATGGACCCGGCCTTCCTGCGCAGCAAGGCCCAGCAAAAGGGCTTGATCAGCGAAAACGCGCAGTTGAGCAACGACGAATGCTTCCAGCTGGTGTTCCTGCCGGGCTTCTCGACCAAGGAAGTGGCCTCCAGCGTCTCCGGGCGCGGCGTCGGCATGGACGTGGTGAAAACGGCCGTGGAGAAAAACCGCGGCGCCATCCACATCGAGTCGGCGCTGGGCAAGGGCACCAAATTTGCCATCCGCCTGCCGATCGAACTGTCGATCGTGCCGACCATGCTCGTGTCGACCTCGGGCGCCGCGCTGGCGCTGCCGATGGCCGTGGTGCAGCGCGTCGTCGAATTGCCGGAAACCTTCATGGAAGTGGGCGGCGCGCCCGTGCTGAAAGACCAGGGCCGTCCATTGCCCGTGCGGTCGCTGGCCGGTTCGCTGGGCTACGAGTCGTGCAGCGAGCGCGTCGGCATTGTTGTCGCTGCGCCACAGCCGTACATTCTCGCCGTGGAAGCCGTCGATGGCACGGCCGACCTCGTGATCAAGCCGATGACGGCCATCACCGTGGAAGGCATCACGGGCACGGCCCGCTCGGCCGAGGGCGAGCTGGTGCTAGTCGTGGGCCTATCTTTCCTGATGGATGGTTGCAGGGGAAGTGTGCGCATGGCTGCCTAACAACACAGGCCAGTTCACATCCAGCCCGCTGCAGACCTCTGCAGCGGGCTTTTTTTTCGGCTTTTTTCGATTTTTATTCGCCCCGCCGGCATTTTGGCGGATTTTCGTATCAGCAATTTTTTCGTCATATCCGCAAAGCGCGCCAAATTTTGTATCGCCCATCCCACGCTGGGGCGGCTTTTGGTTCTGCAATGCACAATATATGGCATAATCATTGCCGATCCCTCCGATCAGTAGACAGATCACTTAAACACAGGCTGTGGCAACGCTGCATAAATCATGATGAAGACGCTTTACGACAAACTTTGGGAATCCCACGTTGTTCGGGCCGAAGATGATGGCACGACAATTCTGTACATCGACCGGCACCTGCTGCACGAAGTCACCAGCCCGCAAGCCTTCGATGGTCTCAGCGTGGCGGGCCGCCAGCCGTGGCGCATTTCCGCCAACCTGGCCGTGGCCGACCATAACGTGCCCACCACCAGCCGGGTCGACGGCATTGCCGACCCGGTCTCGCGCCTGCAGGTGGAAACCCTGGACAAGAACGCCCGGCACTATGGCTTGACCTACTTCAACATGAACGACAAGCGTCAGGGTATCGTGCATGTGATCGGCCCCGAGCAGGGCGCGACCCTGCCCGGCATGACGGTCGTCTGCGGCGATTCGCACACGTCCACGCACGGCGCGTTCGGCGCGCTGGCGCACGGCATCGGCACGTCCGAAGTGGAACATGTGCTGGCCACGCAAACCTTGCTGCAAAAGAAATCCAAATCCATGCTGGTGCAGGTCGACGGCGCCTTGCCTGCCGGCGTGACGGCGAAAGATATCGTGCTGGCCATCATCGGCAAGATTGGCACGGCCGGCGGCACGGGTTACTGTATCGAGTTCGGCGGCTCGGCCATCCGCGCCCTGTCGATGGAAGGCCGCATGACGGTGTGCAACATGGCCATTGAGGCGGGCGCGCGCGCCGGCATCATCGGCGTGGACGACACCACCATCAATTACGTCAAGGGCCGCCCGTTTTCGCCGGCCGGTCCGCACTGGGAACGTGCCGTGGCCTATTGGCGCACCCTGCATTCGGACCCGGGCGCCCGCTTCGACCTCGTCGTCACCCTGAACGCGCAAGACATCGTGCCGCAAGTGACCTGGGGCACGTCGCCCGAGATGGTGATCGGCGTCGATGGCCGCGTACCGGACCCCGACCTGGAAAAAGACAGCGTCAAGCGCGATGCGATGGAAAAGGCGCTCGTCTACATGAACCTCAAGCCGAACACGGCCATCGAAGACATCCGCATCGACAAGGTCTTCATCGGTTCCTGCACCAATTCGCGCATCGAGGATTTGCGCGCGGCAGCGGCCGTGGTGCGCGGCAAGTACCGCGCCTCGAACGTCTCGCTGGCGCTGGTGGTGCCCGGTTCCGGCCTGGTCAAGGACCAGGCGGAGCGCGAGGGACTCGACCGCATCTTCAAGGATGCCGGTTTCGAGTGGCGCGAGCCGGGCTGCTCCATGTGCCTGGCCATGAATGCGGACCGCCTGGAACCGGGCGAACGCTGCGCGTCCACGTCGAACCGCAACTTCGAAGGCCGGCAAGGGCAGGGCGGGCGTACCCACCTGGTGTCGCCCGCGATGGCGGCCGCGGCAGGTATCGCCGGCCACTTTGTCGACGTGCGGGGCTTGCGATGAATTAAGGGAACTGCGTGGTAACGCAGCCAAATTCCGGGGTCAGACCCGCCGGGTCTGACCCCAGCTTTCAGCTGCTGGTTTACACTAGCGCCATTCATTTCCCTGAAACAAACGAGATCATCATGAAAAAACTCTTCGCCCTCCTCATCGCCACCGTCATCTTGTCTGGCTGCAACACCGTCTCCGGCATCGGCCGCGATGTGCAGAAAGTCGGCCAGGTTGTCACTGGCGCCGGCGGAAAATAAACCGCGACGTGCCGGCGCCCTGCGCCGCGCGTCTTACCGAGTAGAAACAGCATGGATAAATTTACGATTTACGAAGGCCTGGTCGCCCCGCTGGACCGTGCCAACGTCGACACCGACGCGATTATCCCGAAGCAATTCCTGAAATCGATCCACCGCAGCGGTTTCGGCCCGAACCTGTTCGACGAATGGCGCTACCTCGACCATGGCGAACCGGGCCAGGACAACAGCCGCCGCCCGCTGAACCGGGAGTTCGTGCTCAACGAGCCGCGCTACCAGGGTGCCTCGATCTTGCTGACGCGCAAGAATTTCGGCTGCGGTTCCTCGCGCGAACACGCGCCGTGGGCGCTCGATCAATATGGCTTCCGCGCCATCATCGCGCCCTCGTTCGCCGACATCTTCTTCAATAATTGCTACAAGAACGGCTTGCTGCCCATCGTGTTGTCGGAAAGCCAGGTCGAGCACCTGTTCAATGAAGTCAAGGCCTTCCCCGGCTTCAAGCTGGTGGTGGACCTGGAACAGCAATGCGTGCGCACCAGCAATGGTTCCGTATCGTATCCGTTCGAGATCGACGCCTTCCGCAAATATTGCCTGATGAATGGGCTCGACGATATCGGCCTGACCCTGCGCCACGCGGACGATATCCGCGCCTTCGAAGAGCGTCATTTGAACAATCAGCCTTGGCTCGCCAACGTCATCTAATCGATAAAAATATGAAAATTGCAATCTTACCCGGCGACGGCATCGGTCCTGAAATCGTCGCGCAAGCCGTCAAGGTCTTGAATGTGCTGGGCGAATCGTTCGAGCTGGAAAGCGCGCCCGTGGGCGGCGCCGGCTATGCGGCCCATGGCCACCCCTTGCCGGAAGGCACGCTGGCCCTGGCCAAGGCGGCCGATGCCGTGCTGTTCGGCGCCGTGGGCGACTACCAGTACGACAACCTGGAGCGCCAGTTCCGTCCCGAGCAGGCGATTTTGGGCCTGCGCAAGAACCTGGGCCTGTTCGCCAACCTGCGTCCGGCCATTCTGTACCCGGAACTGGCGGGCGCCTCGACCCTGAAACCGGAAGTGGTGTCCGGCCTGGACATTTTGATCATCCGCGAATTGACGGGCGACATTTATTTCGGCCAGCCCCGCGGCGTGCGCGAGTGCCCGGACGGCCCGTTCAAGGGTCAGCGCGAAGGCTTCGACACCATGCGCTATGCGGAAGGCGAAATCCGCCGCATCGCCCACGTGGCCTTCCAGGCCGCGCAAAAGCGCGACAAGCGCCTCACCAGCGTGGACAAGGCGAACGTGCTGGAAACCTTCCAGTTCTGGAAAGACATCGTCATCGACGTGCACAAGGAATACCCGGATGTTGCGCTCGATCATATGTATGTCGATAACGCGGCCATGCAGCTGGTGCGGGCGCCGAAGAAATTCGACGTCATGGTGACCGGCAACATGTTCGGCGACATTCTGTCGGACGCGGCCGCCATGCTGACGGGTTCGATCGGCATGCTGCCGTCGGCCTCGCTGGACGCCAACAACAAGGGCTTGTACGAGCCATCGCACGGTTCGGCGCCCGATATCGCGGGCAAGGGCATCGCCAATCCGCTGGCGACGATCTTGTCGGCCGCCATGATGCTGCGCTATTCGCTCAACCGCGAAGAGCAGGCAAACCGCATCGAAACGGCCGTGAAGCAGGTGCTGGCGCAGGGCTTGCGCACGGCCGACATCCATGAAGCGGGCACGACTTTGGTCGGTACCGAGGCCATGGGTGATGCAGTTGTAAAAGCACTGGGATAAAATAGTCTAATGACGGCAGTCGCCGTCTCATCTTGAGGAATGGTAATGAAATTAGTTGGCTTGGTAGGTTGGCGCGGTATGGTCGGTTCGGTCCTGATGCAGCGCATGCAGGAAGAGGGCGATTTCGCCCACATCGAACCGGTGTTTTTCACCACCTCGAACACGGGCGGCGCGGCGCCGGCCATGGCGAAGAATGAAACCATCCTCAAGGATGCCAACAACATCGCCGAACTGTCCAAGTGCGACATCATCATTTCCTGCCAGGGCGGCGACTACACGAGCGCCGTCTTCCCGCAGCTGCGCGCAGCGGGCTGGAATGGCTACTGGATCGATGCGGCCTCGACCTTGCGCATGGAAAAGGACGCCGTCATCGTGCTCGACCCCGTCAACCTGCACGTCATCAAGGATGCGCTGGGCAAGGGCGTCAAGAACTACATCGGCGGCAATTGCACCGTGTCGTGCATGATGATGGGCCTGGGCGGCCTGTTCCAGCACGACCTGATCGACTGGATGACGTCGATGACCTACCAGGCGGCATCGGGCGGCGGCGCGCAGCACATGCGCGAACTGCTGACGCAATTCGGCACCATCAACGGTTCCGTCAAGGCGCTGCTGGACAACCCGGCTTCCGCCATCCTGGAAATCGACCGCCAGGTGCTGGCCACCCAGCACGGCTATTCCCCGGATGAAATCAAGCAATTCGGCGCGCCGCTGGCCGGCAACCTGATCCCGTGGATCGACAAGGACCTGGGCAACGGCCAGTCGAAGGAAGAGTGGAAGGCCGGCGCGGAAACGAACAAGATCCTGGGCCGCGGCATCGATTTCGGCACGAAGGAAATCCCGGTCGACGGCCTGTGCGTGCGCATCGGCGCCATGCGCTGCCATTCGCAAGCCTTGACCATCAAGCTGAAGAAAGACGTGCCGCTCGATGAAATCAACGACATCATCGCCAGCAATAATCAATGGGTCAAGCTGGTCCCGAACACGCGCGAAGCGTCCGTGCGCGACCTGTCGCCGGCCGCCGTCACGGGCAGCCTGACGATTCCCGTCGGCCGCGTGCGCAAGATGAGCATGGGCGGCGAATACCTGTCCGCGTTCACCGTGGGCGACCAATTGCTGTGGGGCGCGGCCGAGCCGCTGCGCCGCATGCTGCGTATTTTGTTGGACGCATAACGGCAATTAATTGCTGATCCAGATCAAGCCGGGGCTGTTTTCCCGGCTTTTTTTTCGCCCTGAGCCCGTCAAGGCTCAACCATGCGGAGCTTGCATAGCTCTGGGCATGATGATATGTTGATACCTCTGGAAAAGTAACAGTTTTCCCATGTCAACTAAGATGCCGCCAACTATGCCTGTACACACTCGTCCCCGGGTCGCCTCCCTTGCCATTAAAACACTCAGCGGCGCTGTCGCCTGTGCGGTGTTATTGTCACCGGCGGTATCCGCAGCCGAGCTGGGCAAGATCACGGTGCTGTCCGCCGCCGGCCAGCCGCTGCGCGCCGAGGTCGAATTATCGGCCGTCAAGCCAGGCGAGGCTTCGAGCCTGCTGGCCAAGCTGGCGCCGCCGGACGCCTACCGCCAGGCCAACGTGGAATTCAATCCCGCCCTGAACGCCTTGACGTTTGCCGTGGAAAACCGCAACGGCAAGTCCTTCATCCGCATCAGCTCGGCGCAACCGGTGGCCGAACCCATGGTCGACCTGCTGCTGGAGCTGAGCAGCAAGAGCGGCCGCCAGGTGCGCGAATATGCGTTCGTGCTCGACACGCCCGAAGCGCGCCAGACGCGCGGCGCGCAAGTGACGGCGCCAGTCGAGCCTGGCAAGGCCAAGCCGGCCGCCGCCGATGCTGCGCCACCAGCCGCGAAAAAGGCGGCAGGCGAATACAAGGTCAAGGCGGGCGACACCCTGAGCCGCATCGCCAGCGAACTGAAGCCATCGGGCGTGTCGCTCGACATGATGCTCGTCGCCCTGTACCGCGCCAATCCCGACGCCTTCAAGGGCGAGAACATGAACCGCATGCAGGCCGGGCGCATCCTGGCCGTGCCGGGTGCGGACACCGTGCGCGCCACCGGCGCGGCTGAAGCGAAGGGCATCGTGACGGCGCACGCCATCGATTTCGACGCCTACCGCAACAAGCTGGCAGGCCAGGTGTCGCAAAGCAAGCCGGCCAAGGCCGCGCAAGCGACGCAAAGCACGGCCGGCAAGATCGGCCCGACCAAGGTGCAGGAAAAACCGACGGCCGTGAGCGAGTCGCAAGACAAGCTGAAACTGTCGAAAGCGGAGCCGGCAGCCAAGTCGGCCGGCAAGAGCGCCGTCGCCAGCGAAGAAGACAAGATCGCCAAGGCGAAGCAGGTCGATGAAGCAGCCGCCCGCGTCAAGGAACTGGAAAAGAACGTCAGCGACCTGGAAAAGTTGATGGCGGTCAAGAGTAAGGCCATGGCCGACAAGAGCGCCCCAGCGCCCGCCAAGCCGGCCGAGGCCGCTGCCAGCGCAGCGGTAAACGCATCGGCCAGCGCCGTTGCCAGCGCCGTCGCCAGCGCACCTGCCGAAGCCCAGCCGCCCGTGCCGAAGGCGAAACCGGTGCCGCTGGTGAAAAAGCCATCGCCGCTGGAACCGACCTTCGCCGACAAGATCAGCGACCACCTGGGCGCCATCGGCATCGGCCTGGCCGCGCTGCTGGCCGCCGTGGCCGCGCTGGTGATCGCGCGCCGCCGCAAGGAGACGCCGCCGCCCGCCGAAGAGATCGCCCCCGTGTTCGAGCCGGAAGCGCCAGTGGCGCCGCCGGCCGGCCTGGCGCCGGAAGATCAGCAATCCGAAGCGAGCAACCACCTGTTCGGCACGGGCGCCGCCGCTGCCGGCGTGGCCGCCGCAGCGGGCGCCAGCATGCTCGACGCGAATGAAACGGACCCCGTCGCCGAAGCGGACGTGTATATCGCCTACGGCCGCGATGGCCAGGCGGAAGATATCCTCAAGGAAGCCTTGCGCATCCACCCCGAGCGCCATGCCGCCCGCTTGAAGTTGCTGGAAATCTATTCGGCCCGCAACGACGTGCGCGCGTTTGAAGACCAGGCCAGCGAGCTGTACAGCCTGACGCGTGGCCAGGGCGAAGAGTGGCCGCAGGCGGCCGCGCTGGGTCTGGCGCTCGACCCTTCCAATCCCCTGTATGGCGATACGGAAGACGACGCCGTCGTCAGCCTGAGCAAGGCTGCCGGCGACGACTTGCATGGCCAGAGCATGGATCTGCCGGACGATTTGTCTACTCCTGCGCCGCTGGCCGACCTGGCGCCGGCCGAACCGGTGTCCTCCGTGGCGGCCCGCGATGCGCGCGATCCGCTCGATTTCGACCTCGACAGCCTCGATTTCGAACCCGTTTCCACCAGCGACCCGATCGTCATGCCGGGGCCGGACAGCAAGCCTGTTTCTGCCGCGCAGGATGCGCACGATGTGCACTATGACGCCAGCATGGATTTCGGCCTGGACCTGGAGCCGCCAGCCGGTCCCGTGAACGGCGTGGGCGCCGGCTTGACGCCGTTGCCGGATCCGTTGAAGGATGTCGACCTGGCCCATTTCGACCTTGACGAGCCTGTCGCGCCCGCTGCCGCGCCGGTGGTGGCGGCCGAGCCTTCCATCGACAGCCTGTTTGACGATGCGCAAACGCCCGCCACCTTGCCGGAAGCCATACCGCCGGCGCAGGAATTCGACCTGTCCGGCATCGACCTGGACCTCAACGATGGCAAGACGGCCAGCGTGGGCGTGGACGACCCGTTGTCGGCCATCCACATGGAAATGGATACCAAGCTGGACCTGGCGATCGCTTACCAGGAAATCGGCGACAAGGAAGGCGCGCGCGAGCTGATCGATGAGGTCATCAAGGGTGGCAGCGAAGAGCAGGTGAAGAAAGCTAACACGATGCGCGCCCTGCTCAGTTAGCAATACCCGCCGGCGCGGCAGGCTGCTGCGCCGGTATAATGCTTCGATGCAAAATATTACGACAGCAACGCCATTGAAGCGTATCGTCCTCGGCCTGCAGTACGACGGCACGGCCTGGCACGGATACCAGAAGCAGGAAGACGGGCAGACGGTGCAGGACCAGCTGGAAAACGCGCTGGAACAGTTTGCCCGTGTGCGCCTGGCCACCACCTGCGCCGGCCGCACGGATACGGGCGTGCATGCGCTCGAGCAAGTCGTGCATTTCGATACGGAATTGAACCGCGACGTGCACTCGTGGGTGCGCGGCGTCAACGCCTTCCTGCCGAAATCCATCGCCGTGCGCTGGGCCAAGGAACTCGAAGGCGATCCGACGGTCAATGACTTCTTCCACGCCCGTTTCAGCGCGCGCGCGCGTACCTATCATTATGTGTTGTATAACAACGCTACCCGTTCGCCGCTGGTGGAAGGGCGTGCCGGTTTCTTTTTCCGTCCGCTGGACGTGGAACTGATGCGGCAAGCCGTGCAGCCGCTGCTGGGCTGGCACGATTTCACGGCCTTCCGTGCCGCGCAATGCCAGGCCAAGTCGCCTGTCAAGCTGATGCATGACATCCGCATCGAGCGGCGCGGCGATTGCGTGATTTTTACGATTACGGCCAATGCCTTCCTGCACCACATGGTGCGCAACCTGGTCGGTTCGCTCGTCTACATCGGCACGGGACGCGAAAAACCGGACTGGCTCGGGCACTTGCTTGAAAGCCGTGACCGTCATGCGGCAGCGCCCACGTTCATGCCGGACGGCTTGTACCTGGCGCAGATCGATTACGATCCGAAATGGGCCTTGCCGCAAGACAGCAGCAGCGCCTTGCCCTGGTTTTGATCTGCATCAATAAAGGATAACCATGCCTCGCACACGCATCAAGATCTGCGGCCTGACCCGCGCCGAAGACATCCAGGCCGTCGTGGCGGCGGGTGCCGACGCCATCGGCTTCGTGTTTTATCCGAAAAGCCCCCGTTACGTCACGCCGCAGCAGGCGGCCAGCCTGATCGCCGCCATGCCGCCGTACGTGACGACAGTGGGCCTGTTCGTCAATGCCACGCTGGAAGAAGTGCAGGCAACAAAGGCCGTGGCGCCATTGTCTCTGCTGCAATTTCATGGCGACGAGACGCCCGAACACAGCGCCGCGCTCGCTGGCGCCGTGAATACGCCGTTTACGCAAGTGTTCCGCGTCAAACCCGACACCTCCTTTGAAGATTTGCTAGAATACGAACAGCGCTATCGCGCCGCCAGTCCCTTGTTTTCGAGTCTCTTGCTCGATACCTATGTGGATGCCTACGGTGGTGCAGGAAAGGTATTTGATTGGTCCCTCATTCCAAAAGAACTCGCGCCTCGGGTCGTTTTAAGTGGTGGCTTGAGCGTACAAAACGCGACTGACGCAGTGGTGCGCGTGCGCCCTTACGCCGTCGACATCAGCAGTGGTGTCGAAGCGTCCAAGGGCATCAAGGACGCGTCCCGTGTCCGCGCGTTTATCGCCGCGGTGCAGGATGCCGATGCCATCATTGCCAGAGGAAACAACCATGAATGACCACACCACCGCGCCCGGCGCAGCCGCCGCATTGTTCCACGCCACCGATTACCCGTTTCCCGACCTGCGCGGCCACTTCGGCCCGTACGGCGGTTCCTTCGTTGCCGAAACGCTCACGCATGCGCTGGCGGAACTGAAGGAAGCGTATGCACGCTACAGCGTCGATCCGGAATTCCTCGAAGAATTCCGCTACGAGCTCAAGCATTTCGTCGGCCGTCCGTCGCCGATCTACCACGCCAAGCGCTGGTCCGAACTGGCGGGTGGCGCGCAAATCTATTTCAAGCGCGAAGACTTGAACCACACGGGCGCGCACAAGATCAATAACGTCATCGGCCAGGCCCTGCTGGCCAAGCGCATGGGCAAGCCGCGCATCATCGCCGAGACGGGCGCCGGCCAGCATGGCGTGGCCACGGCCACCATCTGCGCCCGCTTCGGCCTCGAATGCGTGGTCTACATGGGCAGCGAAGACGTCAAGCGCCAGGCGCAGAACGTGTACCGCATGAAATTGCTGGGCGCCACCGTCGTGCCCGTCGAATCCGGCTCCAAGACCCTCAAGGATGCGCTGAACGAAGCCATGCGCGACTGGGTCACGAATATCGAAAACACTTTTTATATCATCGGCACCGTGGCCGGCCCCCATCCATATCCGATGATGGTGCGCGACTTCCAGTCCGTGATCGGCGAGGAATGCCTGGTGCAGATGCCGGAAATGACGGGCCGCCAGCCCGACTACGTGCTGGCCTGCATCGGCGGCGGCTCGAACGCCATGGGTATCTTTTACCCGTATATCGACCAGAAAGACGTCAAGCTGATCGGCGTGGAAGCGGCCGGCGAAGGCCTGGACACGGGCAAGCACTCGGCCTCGCTGACAGCCGGTTTTCCGGGCGTGCTGCACGGCAACCGCACCTATCTGCTGCAGGATGAAAACGGCCAGATCATCGAGACGCATTCCGTCTCGGCCGGCCTCGACTATCCCGGCGTAGGTCCGGAACATGCATGGTTGAAAGATTCTGGCCGCGCGCAGTATGTCTCGATCACGGATGAGGAAGCGCTGCAGGCGTTCCACGACTGCTGCCATATCGAAGGCATCATCCCGGCCCTGGAATCGTCGCATGCGCTGGCCTACGCGGCCAAGCTGGCGGCCACCTTGCCGAAAGATGAAATTGTACTGGCCAACCTGTCGGGCCGCGGCGACAAGGACATGCATACCGTGGCGGAACGCATGGGACTCAATTTCAGCTAAACAGCTGAAAAATCCCGCGCAGGTCGGATGAGCGCACAGCGCGCCATCCGACATCTCTCACCGATAACACGAAAGCTCGCCATGTCCCGTATCTCCGCCACTTTTGCCAACTTAAAATCCAACAACAAGACCGCCCTGGTCACCTTCATCACCGCCGGCGACCCCGGCCCCGACGCCACCGTGCCCCTGATGCACGCGCTCGTCGAGGGCGGCGCCGACGTGCTGGAACTGGGCGTGCCATTTTCCGACCCCATGGCCGAAGGCCCCGTCATCCAGCGCGCCTGCGAGCGGGCCTTGAAATTCAATGTCGGCATCCACGACGTGTTCGGCTATGTGCGCCAATTCCGCGAAACGAACCAGACGACGCCCGTGGTGCTGATGGGCTACGCGAATCCCATCGAGCGCATCGGCAGCGCCGCATTTATTGATGCAGCGCAAGCGTCCGGCGCGGATGGCGCCATCGTCGTCGACTATCCGCCGGAAGAGTGCGAGGAATTCGCGGCCGCCATGCGCGCGGCGGGCCTGGACCTGATCTTCCTGCTGGCGCCCACCTCGACCGAAGAGCGCATCGCGCAAGTGGCCAAGGTTGGCGGCGGCTTCAGCTATTATGTGTCGCTGAAAGGCGTCACGGGTGCCGGCAACATTGATACGGAACAGGTGGCAGAGCGCCTCGCGGCCATCCGCCAGCATGTAAAATTGCCTATCGGCGTGGGCTTCGGCATCCGCGATGGGGCCACGGCCAAGGCCGTCGCCAAGGTGGCCGACGCCGTCGTGATCGGCAGCCGCATCATCCAGGAGATTGAAAATGCCCCGGAAGGCGGCGCCGTCGACGCCGTGCGCAGCTTTACGGCAGGCATCCGCGCCGCACTGGACGCCTGAGCAAGCTTGCCGTTTACGCAATATGCGTTGGCGGCAAAGTTCGACAGCCCGGCGATAAACGGCTACACTTCGGCCACTGATTTGCCTGTTATTGTGCAATAGATAAAATTTTTGGTGGCGCCCTGCGGGGCGTCGCCGTTTACCGTCTGCCGGGGGCGTCCACCGACGCTACCCCTACAAGGGCCCAAGGAGAAAATATGAGTTGGTTGGAAAAACTGCTGCCACCGCGCATACAGCGTTCTGATGCTGCCGCGCGCAAGACCATGCCGGAAGGCCTGTGGGTCAAATGCCCGTCGTGCGAAGCCGTGCTGTACCGTACGGACTTGGAATCGAATTTGCACGTGTGCCCGAAATGCGATCACCACATGCGCATCCGCGCGCGTGAACGCCTCGACAGCCTGCTCGACGCTGGCGGCCGCTATGAAATCGGCCAGGAAATCCTGCCTGTCGATACCTTGAAGTTCAAGGACAGCAAGAAATACCCGGACCGCCTGAAATCCGCCATGGAAGCGACGGGCGAGACGGATGCGATGGTCGTCATGGGCGGCGCCATCATGAGCCTGCCGGTTGTCGTGGCGTGCTTCGAATTCGAATTCATGGGCGGCTCCATGGGCTCCGTCGTGGGCGAGCGCTTCGTGCGCGGCGCGCAAATCGCGCTGGAACAGAAAGTGCCGTTCATTTGCATCACCGCCACCGGTGGCGCGCGCATGCAGGAAGGCTTGCTGTCCCTGATGCAGATGGCGAAAACCACGGCCATGCTGACCAAGCTGTCGGAAAAGAAATTGCCATTCATCAGCGTGCTGACCGACCCGACCATGGGCGGCGTGTCCGCCTCGTTCGCCTTCATGGGCGACGTGGTCATTGCCGAACCGAAAGCGCTGATCGGCTTTGCCGGCCCCCGCGTGATTGAAAACACCGTGCGCGAAAAACTGCCGGAAGGCTTCCAGCGCGCCGAGTTCCTCGTCACCAAGGGTGCCGTCGACATGATCGTCGACCGCCGCAAGATGCGCGAAGAAATCGCCCGTCTGCTGGCCTTGTTGCAAAACCAGGCCGTCGAAGTCTTGGCGTAACGCCAATGTAACAGGCCGGGCGGCGTCCGCAGGACGCGCCCGGTTGCCACGCCACACCATCTCCGCGCCTCGCGCACTGTCTCCTCATCAAGAAGTCTCCCATGCACAAGCTCCCCACCACCTTGCCGGACTGGCTCGCCATGCTGGAAACCCGCCATTCGGAAACCCAGATCAATATGGGCCTGGACCGCGTGCAAGCCGTCAAGGCGCGCATGCAGCTGGCGTTTACTTGCCCCGTGATCATGGTGGCGGGCACGAATGGCAAGGGTTCCACCTGCGCCATGCTGGAATCCGTGCTGTTGCGTGCCGGCTACAAAGTGGGGCTGTACATCAAGCCGCACTTTCTCGATTTTAACGAGCGTGCCCGCGTGCTGGGCGAGATGGCCAGCGACGAACAGATCGTCGCCAGCTTCAATGCCGTCGAAGCCGTGCGGGGCGACACGCCGCTGACGTATTTCGAATTCACCACGCTGGCGATCCTGCACCTGCTGTCGCAGGCCAAGCTGGACGTGGCCATCCTGGAAGTGGGCCTGGGCGGGCGCCTCGACGCCGTCAACGTGATCGATGCGGACGTGGCCATCGTCACCAGCGTCGATATCGACCACACGGATTACCTGGGCGACACGCGCGAAGCGATCGGCTTTGAAAAGGCGGGCATCTTCCGCCCGGGCAAGGCGGCCATCTGCAGCGACCCCGTGCCGCCGCAATCCCTGATCGACCATGCGGAGGCCATCGGCGCCGACCTGTGGCTGATGGGCCGCGATTTCAATTATTCGGGCGACAAGCAGCAGTGGAACTACGGCGGGCGCGAGCAGCGCCGCAATTCGCTCGCGTATCCAAGCTTGCGCGGCGCCAACCAGATCCTCAACGCGACGGCTGTGCTGGCCGCCCTGGAAGTGCTGAAGCTGAAACTGCCCGTGGGCGCGCAGGAAGTGCGCACGGGCCTGGTGACGGTGGAGCTGCCGGGCCGCTTCCAGGTCTTGCCTGGCCGCCCCAGCGTGATCCTTGATGTGGCGCATAACCCCCACGCGGCGTCGGCGCTGAACCAGAACCTGGGCAATATGGGTTTCCACCCGTACACCTATGCCGTGTTTGGCTCCATGCAGGACAAGGATATCGATGGCGTATTGGCCGCGATGAGCGAACACGTCGACCATTGGTGCCTGACGGGCTTGCCTTCGCCGCGCGCGGCCACGGCGTCCGAGCTGGCCGCCAAGGTGCAGATCATGCTGGAAGATAAGCCCGACAGCAGCGAGCATACTGTATCTATTTTCGATGATCCGGCACAAGCTTTTGCAAATGCAATGAGCCGGGCCGGTGAGAATGATAGAATTGTGGTCTTTGGTTCTTTCCTCACCGTTGCCGGCGTGATGAAGGCCCGAAAATCCTCACTTCACTGAAACGCACTCGACTGAAAATCACGCATGGGCTTGTTCTCGAAACTGTTTAAAAACAAGCAAGAATCCTCTGGCGAAGACAGCGGCTTTTATGTCCCTGGCGAAGCACAGTCGCCGACCCGCAAACGCGCCGCCAACACCTCCGGTGGCGGCGGATCGCGCCGTGGCGGCAAGGAAGCGCCGGATCCGGTCTTGCCTGAAAAAAAGCGCGCACGCCGCCGCCTGGTCGGGGCCATCGCCCTGGCCCTGGGCGTAGCTGTCGGCTTGCCGATGCTGCTCGATTCCGAGCCGAAGGCGCCGTTCAACGATATCGCCATCGATATTCCGTCGAAGGAAAAGGCCGTAGCGCCTGCACCGGCGCCCGTGCCGGCCGTTCCGGCCCGGGCCGCATCGAATGGCCTGGACCAGTCCGAGGAGATCGTCGACGCGCCGCTGCCGCCTGCGGCCAAGCCGACGCCTGCACCGGCACCCGTGCTGGCCGCCGTCCAGCCTGCGCCGGTCAAGCCAGCCTACGTGGAACCGAAACCCGAGCCCAAGCCGGTCAAGGTGGAGCCAAAACCGGAACCGAAGCACGAAACCAAGCCGGAACCCAAGGCCGAGCCGAAACACGAGTCCAAGCCGGAACCCAAGCATGAAGTAAAAGCGGAAGCCAAGCCTGAGACTAAGCCTGCCAAGCCGGCGCAATCGGCCGACGATGCCGCGCGCGCGCTGGCCATCCTGGAAGGCAAGCCGCAGGACAAGCCGCAAGAGAAGGTGCAGGACAAGGCGCACGACGCCGGCAGCGGCAAGTTCGTGGTGCAGGTGGCGGCGCTGGCGACGCAGGACAAGGTTGACGAATTGCAGGACAAGCTGCGCGAAGCGGGCATCAAGTCGTACACGCAGAAAGTCTCCAGCCCGGCGGGCGAACGCATCCGCGTGCGCGTGGGACCGTTCGGCAGTCGCGAAGACGCCGAAAAGACCCGCGCCAAGCTGCAAAAGCTGGGCCTGGGCGGCAGCCTGGTACCGGCGTGATGTTGCAAGGCTGAACGGGCGTGACGATTTTCGATTACCTGGTGCTGTTCGTGCTGGTGACGTCCGTGCTGATCAGCATGATGCGCGGCCTGGTCAAGGAAATACTGTCATTGGTCAGCTGGATCGTGGCTTTTGTCATTGCCAATGCCTATGGCGCCACGCTGGCGAAATTCCTGCCGGAAGCCGTGCCGGGCGAAGCCATCCGATTGTTGCTGGCCTTCGTGGTGCTGTTCATCGGTGTGCGCATTTTGATGGGATTGCTGTCCATGACGGTCGACGCGCTGGTCAAGGTGACGGGCCTGAGCCTGGCCGACCGCACTCTGGGCAGCCTGTTCGGCGTGGCGCGGGGCCTTGTGATCGTGCTGACCGCCGTCATCTTGTGTGGCATGACGTCCATACCGCAGCAGCCATTCTGGAAAAACGCGCAGCTCAGCCCGCTCGCGGAACAGGGCGCGCGCGCCATCAAGCCTTATCTGCCTGCCGCTTACGCGCAGCATGTGAAATTTTGAATTTTTTTTAAAATCAGTAGCACAGTTTAGGAGCACACCATGTGTGGCATCGTCGGCGTCGTTTCCCATCAACCTGTCAATCAATTGCTCTATGATGCATTGTTGCTCTTGCAACATCGCGGTCAGGACGCGGCAGGGATTGCGACCAATCACAGCAGTATGTTTTCCATGCACAAGGCCAATGGCCTCGTGCGTGACGTCTTCCGTACGCGCAACATGCGTTCGCTGCAAGGCACGACGGGCATCGGCCATTGCCGCTACCCGACGGCCGGTTCGTCGAGCGAAGAGGAAGCACAACCGTTTTATGTGAATGCGCCGTTCGGCATCACGCTGGCGCACAATGGCAACCTGACCAACTGGGAACAGTTGAAGCTGGAAATGTTCAAGAACGACCGCCGCCACATCAATACCGATTCCGATTCGGAAGTGCTGCTCAACGTGCTGGCGCATGAAATCCAGGAAGCGACGACGGGCCTGAACCTGGACCCGGAAGCCATCTTCAAGGCTGTCACCGTGCTGAACCGCCGCGTCAAGGGTGGCTACGCTGCCGTGGCGCAAATCGCCGGCGTGGGCTTGCTGGCCTTCCGCGACCCGCACGGCATCCGTCCGCTGTGCCTGGGCATCAATGAAACGGAGCAAGGTCCCGAATACCTGATCGCTTCCGAATCCGTGGCCCTGGAAGGCATGGGCTTCCGCTTCGTGCGCGATATCGGTCCCGGCGAAGCCGTCTTCATCGATGCTGACAAGCAATTGCACAGCGCCCAATGCGCCGACAATGCCAGCCTGAACCCGTGCGTATTCGAGTTCGTCTACCTGGCCCGTCCCGATTCCGTCATCGACGGCGCCTCCGTGTACGCCACGCGCCTGAAAATGGGCGAGTACCTGGCCGAAAAGATCCGCGCTGAATTGCCTGGCGTACATATCGACGTGGTCATGCCGATTCCCGATTCCTCGCGTCCGGCCGCCATCCAGCTGGCCATGGCGCTGAACATCGAGTACCGCGAAGGCTTCATCAAGAACCGCTATATCGGCCGCACCTTCATCATGCCGGGCCAGGCGGCGCGCAAGAAATCCGTGCGCCAGAAGCTCAACGCGATTCCGTCCGAATTCAAGGATAAAGTGGTGCTGCTGGTCGACGATTCCATCGTGCGCGGCACCACCAGCCGTGAAATCGTGCAGATGGCGCGTGAAGCGGGCGCGACGAAGGTCATCTTCGCCTCGGCAGCGCCACCGGTGATCTACCCGAACGTGTACGGCATCGACATGCCGACGCGCGACGAACTGATCGCCTACGGCCGCACGACGGAAGAAGTGTGCCGCGAAATCACGGCCGATTACCTCGTGTACCAGGATATCGGCGCGCTGAAGCAGGCCATCGCCGACGTCAACCCGGCCCTGACCAACTTCGAGGCTTCGTGCTTCGATGGCGTGTACGTGACGGGCGACGTGTCGCAGGAATACCTGGACCGCCTGGAATATGCGCGCCACCATCCGAAGGCGGCAGCGCCCGAAGATACGCCGCGTTCCCAGCTGAACCTGAACCTGGCGACAACAGAAGCATAAGTAAGCTGCCCGGCCGATGCCGGGCATTTTTTTCTCCGCGATCATGAACGATAAAAAAAACTACGGCTTTACCACCACCATCCTGCATAACGACCGCCGCAAGGGCATCGAACATGGCTCCCTGCACAAGCCCGTGCACACTTCCGTGGCCTTTGGTTACGCCGATGCGCGCCAGCTCGCTTCCGTATTCCAGGGCAAGGAGCCGGGTTTCCGCTATGGCCGCCAGGGCAATCCGACCGTTTCCGCGCTGGAAGACAAGGTCAACAAGATGGAAGACGGCGTGGCCACCCTGTGCTTCGCCACCGGCATGGGCGCCATCGGCGCCGTGGTGCAATCCTTGCTGCGCGCGGGCGACCATGTCGTGTCGTCGGCCTTTTTGTTTGGCAACACCAACAGCCTGTGGCAAACGGTGACGGGGCAGGGCATCGGCGTGTCGTTCGTCGACGCCACCGACGTGGCCAATGTGGCGGCCGCCATCACGCCGGCCACGCGGATTGTTTTCGTAGAAACTATTGCCAATCCGCGCACGCAGATCGCCGACCTGAAGAAGATCGGTGACTTGTGCCGCGAGAAGGGCATCCTGTACATCGTCGACAATACGATGACGACGCCATACCTGTTCCGTCCGAAAGCCGTGGGCGCGGGCCTGGTGGTCAATGCCTTGACGAAATCTATCGGCGGTCACGGCAATGCGCTGGGCGGCAGCTTGACGGATACGGGCGTGTTCGACTGGACGCAGTATCCGAACATTTTCGAGAATTACAAGAAGGCGGCGCCCGCACAGTGGGGCATCGCGCAAATCCGCGCCAAGGCCTTGCGCGACTTCGGCGCCTCCCTGGGGCCGGAAGCGGCGCACCATATCGCCGTCGGCGCGGAAACCATGGCCTTGCGCATGGACCGCACCTGTTCGAACGCCCTGGCGCTGGCGACCATGCTGGCCGCCGATCCGAGAGTGGCGGCCGTGCATTACCCGGGCCTGGCGTCGCACCCGCAGCATGCGCTGGCGACGGACTTGTTCCGCAGCTATGGCTCGCTGTTCAGCTTTGAATTGAAGGATGGCATCGACTGCTTCGATTTCCTCAATCGTCTTAATCTTGCCATTCCCGCCAGTAACCTCGGCGACACGCGCACCCTCGTCATTCCCGTCGCCCACACGATTTTCTACGAGATGGGTGCCGAGCGGCGCGCCAGCATGGGCATCGCCGAGTCGCTGATCCGTGTGTCGGTGGGTATCGAGGATGAGGTGGATCTGCTGGAAGACTTCAAGCACGCATTGGAAGAAGAATAAGGTTTCACTTTTTTGAGAAAAAGATTACATTTAAGTGTAATTAAAGCATATGTATCTTTTTCTCAATTGGAGAGTGGGAATGAAAAAAATTGTATTTAGTGTTTTTTTATTGTTTTCTTGCGCTGTCTATGCTGATGACCTGACGGATGCGAATAAATTCCTGCAATCCAAGGCTTACCCGCAAGCCTTGGATTTGTACAAGAAGCTGGCTCAGGCCGGGAATGCCGAGGCTCAATTTCATTTGGGCGAGATGTATTTGTATGGTGAAGGAGTGGCTGTCGATGCCGCGCAAGCCGGACAATGGTTTGGGCAGGCCTCCAAGGCGGGTAACAAGAATGCCGAAGCCGCGCTTGTCCTTATGGCTAACCGTGTCGCGCGAAAAGGTGACATTGATTACTATGTCAACTCATATGCTGGCGAGGATGTTGCCTTGAGTAAGGTCAAGTGCGTTACCCCGGTGATTCCTGCATTCTCCCAAACCAAGCGTCAAATCAGAGATGTGGCCGATAGTGTTGATGCCTGGATGGCGTGCTATAACAGCTTCGTCAGTAATTTGAATGCTTCTTTGCCGCCTGGCAAAGCCATTCCTTCTGATATTGAATCGTTGATGAATGAGCAGGAATTTGAAAAGGCCAAGCTGCGCATGGATGCCGCCTATGCGCGGGTGAGTGCCGAAGGGCGTGAGCTGGCAAAAAATATCTTGGCGCAGCGCGATGAGTGGCACTCCAAAACAGAGGCGTATCTCTTGGCGGAGAATAAAAAAATTCAGACAGAAAATGAAATGAGTGAATTGAATCGCTCACGTACCGCGAACACGCCGCAATGGGTGACCAGTCCTTTGCCAAGCAAATAAGTCAGTCTTGCCGATGTGCTCAATTGGATGGGAATTAAGCGCTCGCAGGTATGCTGCAAGCGCTTTCCCTCTTAATGCCAACTGCGCATGAGTCCGACGGCCAAACCTTCCAATGCAAACTCATCGTCCGGCGACACGGTAATCACCTTGAAGTCCGGATTTTCCGGCAGCAATTCGATGACGGAACCCGTCTTCTTGTAGCGCTTGACGGTGACTTCGTCGCCGATGCGGGCCACGACGATCTGGCCATTCTTGGCGCTGTCGACTTTCTTGACGGCCAATAAATCGCCATCCATGATGCCGGCGTCGCGCATGGACCAGCCGCGCACCTTCAGCAGGAAGTCAGGCTTGGCCGAAAACAGGGCCGGATCGACGTTGTAGCTCGCTTCCAGGTTTTCCTGCGCCAGGATGGGCGAACCGGCCGCTACCCGGCCGATCAGCGGCAGCGACATCAGCAGCGCTGCCGGCACCTTCGATGGCAGCGCTTCGGCGGCGGCGCCGATCAGGCGGATGCCGCGCGAGGTGCCGGGAGAAATCTCGATCGCGCCCTTGCGGGCCAGGGCCTGCAAATGCTCTTCGGCCGCGTTGGCCGATTTGAAACCCAGTTCATTGGCGATTTCGGCACGGGTGGGAGGAAAGCCCGTGTTTTCAATCGCGTCCTTGATCAGGTTCAGGATTTGTTCTTGTCGTGCTGTCAGCTTGATCATGAGCGGTGGGTGCATACTAAAATGCTGTCTATATGAACAGTCTGTATTTTTGTACAGTATCGTTCACTATGCAAGGGGATTTCCGTGTTTTGGGCGAATTTCGCAAGAAATACTTGTCCATGGACGGAAAGCGCGGCGGCGCGCGGGCTTTTCGGGCCCATGTGGAAGGAATGATTGAAACGTTTGCAAAAGGCGGTTATAATCTTCGGCTGACCTTCCCACACCCGTCTTGACGCCGGGGTGGGCGATTATCAATCCGACCTGAAGGAGTTTGCATGCGTCATTATGAAATAGTCTTTATCGTCCATCCGGACCAAAGCGAGCAAGTGCCCGCGATGATCGAACGCTACAAAGCCAGCGTAACCACCCGCGGCGGTTCGGTTCACCGCGTGGAAGATTGGGGCCGCCGTCAAATGGCTTACTCGATCCAAAAGCTGCCTAAAGCACACTACATCTGCCTGAACATCGAATGCGACAACGAGACCCTGGTCGAGTTGGAAACAGCATTCAAATTCAATGATGCCGTGTTGCGTCACCTGACCGTTAAAATGAAGAAAGCTGAAACAGCTCCTTCGCCGATGATGAAATCGGTACAACGCGAAGACGCGGCCAAAAGCCACCGCACCGAAGCACCAGCAGCCGCTCCAGCCGCAGCAGCAGCTTAATTCTTGACCAGGATCGTGCGCTGAACCAGCTACAAGTAACCGCCATCATTGCCGAGCGCGAAATATTGCGCTATACCCCGGCAGGGCTGCCGATTGTGAATGCAGTATTGCAACACAGTTCGCAGCAGATGGAAGCAGGAATTGCCCGTTTGACCGAGTTTGATGTTGCCGCGCTAGCCGCTGGCGAAATCTCAGGCCGGTTCAGCCAGGCAAGCTTGGGCGGGGTGTATCAGTTCACGGGTTTCCTGGCAAGGAAGAGCCGCAACAGCAAGAGTTTGGTGTTTCACATCATTGATTTTAGTGCAGTCAATTCTGACTAGCGCATTTTAGATACAGGAGCCTGACATGGCATTCGGTAAAAAGTTCGACAAAAATAAGCTCAAGCTTAAAGAAAAACGCAAACAGCAAAACCCGTTGTTCAAACGCAAGAAGTTCTGCCGCTTCACCGCAGCTCACGTTGAGCAAGTCGACTACAAAGACGTCGACACGCTGAAAGACTTCGTCCAAGAAAACGGCAAGATCATGCCAGCACGCCTGACCGGTACCAAAGCGCACTACCAGCGCCAAGTTGACACCGCAATCAAGCGCGCTCGCTTCCTCGCGCTGCTGCCATACACCGATCTGCACCACGCTTAATCGGTCAGATATTCCTGGAGAAGAACTATGCAAATCATTCTGTTAGAAAAAGTTGTTAACGTCGGTAACCTCGGCGAAGTCGTCAAAGTCAAAGACGGTTACGCACGTAACTTCCTGATCCCGCAACGCCTGGCACGTCGTGCTACGGCAACCGCTGTGGCTGAATTCGAAGTCAAGCGCGCCGAACTGGAAAAAGCTGCTGCCGCTAAACTGGCCGCATCGCAAGCCCAGGGCGAAAAACTGAGCGGCCTGACCGTTCAAGTTGCTCAAAAAGCTGGTGTTGATGGCCGTCTGTTCGGTTCCGTCACCAACTTCGACATCGCTGAAGCGCTGACCAAGCAAGGTTTTGCTGTTGAAAAAGCACAAATCCGTATGCCTACCGGCCCGCTGAAGATCGTTGGCGAGCACAACGTTTCGGTTGCTCTGCATACCGACGTGGTTGTGGAAGTTGTTATCGCTGTCGTTCCAGACGCGAACGCGTAATCGTCTGCGGGCCTGGCCCGCAAGCGTTGCCGCACTATGAAAAGCCGGGTTCGCCCGGCTTTTTTGTGGCCTTTTTTTCGCTCAATTTCAGCCCTTTATTTTTGCCAGCACGCCGAAGCGGGTATAATTCGCGCCATGAACGCCCCCTCTGATCCGCAACTGGATTCCCTCCGTATTCCGCCGCATTCGATCGAAGCAGAACAATCCGTTATCGGTGGTCTGCTGCGCGACAATGCCGCATATGACCGCATCGCCGACTTCATGCATGCGGAGGATTTCTATCGCTATGACCATCGCATCATCTTCGAGCAAATCGTCAAGATGGTTAACGCTTCCAAGCCAGCCGATGTCATTACTGTTTTTGAAACCCTGACCCAGCTCGGCAAGGCCGATGATGTGGGCGGACTCGCTTACCTGAACGCCATGGCGCAAAATACGCCATCGGCCGCGAACATCCGGCGCTACGCCGAGATCGTGCGCGACCGCGGCGTGCTGCGTAAACTCATTACCGTCGCCGACGACATCTCCGGCACGGCCTTCAGCCCGCAGGGCAAGGAAGTCAAGCAGATGCTTGACGAGGCCGAATCGAAGATTTTCGCCATCGCCGAAGAGGGCGCGCGCGGCGCCCAGGGCTGGACCGCCATCCAGCCCCTGCTGACGCAGGTGGTCGAGCGCATCGACGAACTGTACAGCCGCGACAACCAGAGTGAAATCACGGGCGTGCCCACCGGTTTCATCGACCTCGACCGCATGACCTCCGGTCTGCAGCCGGGCGACCTGGTGATCGTGGCGGGACGTCCATCGATGGGCAAGACGGCGTTTTCCGTCAACATCGGCGAAAACGTGGCCATCGACAGCGGCTTGCCCGTGGCTGTGTTCTCGATGGAGATGGGCGGCGCCCAGCTGGCCATGCGTATGCTGGGCTCCGTCGGACAGCTCGACCAGCACCGCCTGCGCACGGGCCGCCTGAATGACGAAGACTGGCCGCGCCTGACGAATGCGATCCAGAAGATGAACGACGCGCAGTTGTACATCGATGAAACGCCGGCGCTCAACTCGATCGAATTGCGCGCCCGCTCGCGCCGCCTGTCGCGTCAATGCGGCAAGCTGGGCCTGATCATCGTCGATTACTTGCAGCTGATGTCGGCCAATACGCCGGGCGACAACCGCGCCACGGAGATTTCCGAGATTTCACGGGGCTTGAAAGGCCTGGCGAAAGAACTCGGTTGCCCCGTGATTGCGCTGTCCCAGCTGAACCGCTCGCTGGAGCAACGCCCGAACAAACGTCCTGTCATGTCCGACTTGCGCGAATCGGGCGCTATTGAGCAGGATGCCGACGTGATCCTGTTCATTTACCGCGACGAGGTGTATAACCCCGACTCGCCGGACAAGGGAACGGCCGAAATCATCATCGGTAAACAACGTAACGGTCCAATCGGCAGCATCCGCCTCACCTTCATGGGGCAGTACACCAAATTTGGCAATTACAGTGGTGGCCTGGCGCTTTACCAAGGCGACTAACACAGCAGCACTGATATTCCATTGGCCGCCCCTTCATCAAAAGGGGCGGCTTTCTGTAGTAAATAACACGACTCAATGCTTAACGGAGAATGACATGTTTGGACGCTTGATGCCCACTGAGGGCAAGTTTTTTGAATTGTTTAACCAGCACGCGGAATTGTGCGTCAAGGGCGCCAAAGAGATGCTCGGCCTGATGACCAATTTCGATGACCTGGAAAACCGCGTGCATGCGATCGAAAGCATCGAGAAACAGGCGGACAAAGTCACCTACGCCACCGTGGAAATGCTGCACAAGACCTTCATCACGCCGATCGACCGCGATGACATCCATCAGCTGATCACGCGCCAGGACGACATCCTCGACCTGCTGGAAGATGCGGCGCAAACCGTCTCGCTGTACGACCTGAAGGCCGTCACGCCGGAAGCCAAGCGCCTGGCCGAGCTGGTGCTGGCCTGTACCGAAAAAGTGCGCGACGCCGTCGCCATGCTGCACAACATGGATAACTCGCGCAAGATCGTCGCCATCTGCGAAGAGATCGACCGCCTGGAATCGGACGCCGACCACGTGATGCGCGCCGCCATGTCCAAGCTGTTCCGCGACGAGCCGGACGTGCGCAACCTGATCAAGCTGAAAGCGATCTACGAAATTCTGGAAACCGTGACCGACCGTTGCGAAGATGTGTCCAATATTATCGAAGGCATCATCGTCGAAAACGCGTAAGCGTTGGGCCTGTCCTGAACCAGAATCAGAAAAGAAACTACAATGACCATACAAATCAGCATCTACGTGCTAGGCCTGTTGATCGTCCTCGCACTGCTGTTTGACTTCATGAACGGCTTCCACGATGCCGCCAACGCGATCGCCACGGTGGTCTCGACGGGCGTATTGAAACCGCAGACCGCGGTTGCCATGGCCGCCACGTTCAACTTCGTCGCCATCTTCGTGTTCCACCAGCTGACCGTGGCCGCCACGGTGGGAAAGGGAACCATCGACCCGGCGGTGATCGACCAGTACGTGATCTTCGGCGCGCTGATGGGCGCCATCTTCTGGAATTTGTTTACCTGGTACTACGGGATTCCTTCGTCGTCCTCGCACGCGCTGATCGGCGGCCTGGTGGGCGCCGCCGTCGCGAAGTCCGGCACGGGCGCGCTGGTCGCGGCCGGCCTGTGGAAAACGGTGGCCTTCATCGTGATCGCACCGGTGCTGGGCTTTGTGTTCGGTTCCATCATGATGCTGCTCGTGTCGTGGATCTTCGTGCGTTCGACGCCGCGCAAGGTCGACAAGTGGTTCCGCCGCCTGCAACTGGTATCGGCGGCCGCCTACAGCCTGGGCCACGGCGGCAACGATGCGCAAAAAACCATCGGCATCATCTGGATGCTGCTGATCGCCGCCGGTTACTCGAGCGCGGCCGATGCCATGCCGCCGATGTGGGTCATCATCTCGTGCTACACGGCCATCAGCTTCGGCACCCTGTTCGGTGGCTGGCGCATCGTCAAGACCATGGGTCAGAAGATCACCAAGTTGAAACCGGTCGGCGGCTTCTGCGCCGAAACGGGCGGCGCGATCACCCTGTTCGTCTCGACGGCGCTGGGCATTCCCGTGTCGACCACGCACACCATCACGGGCGCCATCGTCGGCGTCGGCTCGTCGCAAAAAATGTCGGCCGTACGCTGGGGCGTGGCGGGCAATATCGTCTGGGCCTGGATCTTCACGATTCCCGCGTCGGCCTTCGTCGCAGCAGTCGCGTGGTGGATTGGCCACCACATCATGTAATGGATAGCCAACGCCAGTAAAAAGGGAGCCTCGCGGCTCCCTTTTTTTATGCGCCGGCCAGTTCCACCGTCAGCCCTTCGTAGGCAAGGAACACTTGCAGGCCATTGAGGCGGCTGCTGTAGCGCCCCATCACGTCGGCAAACACGGCTTCGAGCTGCTCGTCGCTGCGGGTCGGTTCGTGGTGGGTGCAGTACAGGCGCCGCGCGCCGCAGCGCAGGGCGAGGTCGAAGGCGGCGTCGAAGGTGCCGTGGCCCCAGCCCTGCTTGCCCGGGTATTCCTCGCGCGTGTACGAGCAATCCATGATCAGCGCATCGACGCCGGCGACCAGCGCGTCGATGCCGGCCTGGCGCTGCGCATTGCGCGCCGCGCAGGCCATGTGCTCGGCATGGCCGGGCGGATGCAGGTTGTAGAACGGTTCATGGTCGCCGCTGAAAAACAGCGCGACGCCGCCGCAGTCGATGCGGTAGCCGAGATTGACGACAGGGTGGTTCATTTCCGCGCCGCGCACGCGCGCGCCCCCCACCTCGACGGCTTCGCCGGGCGCCAGGGTGCGGTACTCGATGCTGGCCGCCATGGCCGCTTCGCTGACAGGAAAATAGCTGCCTTGCAGCTGCACCGCCATCACGTGCTCGATGCCGCGTCCGCTGATGGCGTCAAAGGCGCCATGCAGACGCATGCGGTTGCCGGCCACGAACAGGGGCGAAAACATGGGCAGGCCGTGGATGTGGTCCCAGTGGCTGTGCGTGATGAAGACGTGCGCGTCGACGGGCTCGCCCGGCGGCAGTTGCTGCGCCAGCGAGAAGATGCCGCTGCCCGCATCGAGGATGATCAGGCTATCGTTGTCGGTGCGTACTTCGATGCACGTGGTGTTGCCGCCATAGCGCGCCGTGCGCGGGCCGGGGGAGGGGATGGAGCCGCGCACGCCCCTGAACGTGAATTTCATTCAGTACCTTGTTACGGTGTAATTATTGTTGATTCTATTCTAATTAATGAGATTGGCGGCAACATTTATACGTGTTGCAATACGGCAAGTTATTTCATTTTGTTGCAACTAAGTAATGTACAGTGCGCAGGGTGGCCGTTACACTGGCGCTTGCCGACTTCCCCTTTTTTGCTTGCCCATTACCTGATTGCCACCAACATGCCTCAGTTGCACCCTGAGAAAATCGCCCACAGACTGGAGCAATTGACCGAACTCAGTGTCGCGCTTGGCCATGGCCTGGGCGGCGAAGGGCACGATATCGGCGCGCTGTTGCAGCGCATCGTGCTGCTGGCAAAAAGCATGAGCGGCGCCGATGGCGCCACCCTGTACCGGCCCATGGCCGGGGGGCGCCAGCTGGCGTTCGACATCAGCGTCAACGACAGCTTAGGCATCGCGCAGGGCGCCGACATGGGTTTGCCTGGCGTGCCCCTGTTCGACGAGGCGGGCCAGCCCAACCTGGCATCGGTGGCCGCGTATGCGGCGAACCTGCGCCGCAGCGTGAATATCGCCGACGTGTATCGCGACGAGGGCTTCAATTTTTCCGGCATGCGCGACTTCGACCGCCACCACGGCTACCACACGCAATCGATCCTGACGGTGCCCATGAGCGACCACGAGGGCGACCTGATCGGCGTGCTGCAACTGGTCAATGCCAAGGATGGCGAGACGGGCCAGGTGCGCGCCTTTTCCTCCACCGACCAGCGCTTCATCGAGGCGCTGGCCGCGCAGGCGGGTGTGGCGCTGACGAATCAGCTGCTCATTTCGCAGTTGGAAGAGCTGCTCGAATCGCTCGTTACCCTGATCAATATCGGCATCGATGAAAAATCGCCGTACACGGGCCGCCACTGCCAGTTCGTGCCCGAGCTGACGATGCTGCTGGCCGACGCCGCGCACGCCACGCAAACGGGGCCGCTGGCCGATTTCCGGCTCAGCGACAACGAGCGCAAGCAGCTGTGGCTGGCCGGCTTGCTGCACGACTGCGGCAAGATCACCACGCCCGTGCACGTGGTCGACAAGGCCACCAAGCTGGAAACCATTTTTGATCGCATCGCCCTGATCGACACGCGCTACGAAGTGCTGCTGCGCGACGCCGAGATCGCGGCCTTGCGCCAGCAGGCGGCGCAGCCGCAGCAAAAGGACGCCATCGCCCGCGCGCTGGCACAGGAGCAGGCGGCGCTGCGCGAAGAGCGCGACTTCATCCGCACGGTCAACGTCGGCGGCGAGAGCATGGCGCAAGCCGACCAGGAGCGCGTGCGGCAGATCGCCAGGCGCCGCTGGCGCGCGGCCGACGGCGAACTGCGCGATTTCCTCGACGCCGACGAGACGGAAAACCTGACCATCCGCGCCGGCACCCTGACGGCGGCCGAGCGAGCCATCGTCAACAACCATATCAGCGTGTCGATCCGCATGCTCGAAGCGCTGCCGTGGCCCAAGCACCTGCAGAAGGTGCCGGAATACGCTGGCGGCCACCACGAGCGCATGGATGGCAAGGGCTATCCGCGCGGGCTGACGAAAGAGCAGATGTCGGTGCCGGCGCGGCTGATGGCGATTGCCGACATTTTCGAGGCGCTGACTGCGCGCGACCGGCCCTATAAAAAGGGCAAGCCGCTGTCCGAATCGCTGCGCATCCTCGGCAACTTCAGCCTGAACGGGCATATCGACCCGGAGCTGTTCGACGTTTTCATCCGCAGCAAAGTCTATCTGACCTTCGCTGAAAAGCACATGCATCCGAGCCAGATCGATGCCGTCGACGAGGCGGCCATTCCGGGTTATACCCCTTGAAGCTGTCGCAGGCCTTGCGCAAGCATGGGGCGCGGTCGCTGCTGGGCATACTGCTGACCTTGGCGGCGGCCGTCCTTTGCGTGGCCGGCAACGACACTGTCGCGCGGCTGGACGCCATGCTGGGCGACTGGCGCATGCGTCTTGAGGCGCCGCAGCTGGACCGCCGCATCGTCATCGTCGACATCGACGAGCAAAGCCTGGCCCGGGTGGGCCGTTTCCCCTGGAGCCGCGACATCCAGGCGCGCCTGGTGCGCCAGCTCACCGGCCATTACGGCGTGGCCGCGCTGGGCTTCGATATCTCGTTTCCCGAAGCGGACACCAGTTCCGGCTACGCCGTGCTGCAGGGCCTGGCGCGGGGCGAACTGGCGGGCGTGGCCGGCTTGCCGGCGCAGCTGGAAAAACTGCGCCCGGCGATGGATTACGATGGTCTGTTCGCCGAGGCCATGCGCGGCCAGCCCGTGGTGCTGGGCTACAGCGTGTCGGAGCAGCAAAGGAAGGGCGTGCTGCCCAAGCCGGCTTTTACCGTCGCCGATTTGAACGGGCGCAGCGTCACGGCCTACGTGGCACGCGGCTACGAAGCCAATATCGCGCCCCTGCAGGCGGCCGCGCAGGGCGCCGGTATCTTCACGGCGCTGATCGATGCCGATGGCGTGGTGCGCTCCTCGACCCTGTTGCAGCGCATCGGCGACGGCTATTATCCTTCGCTGTCGCTGGCCACGGTGGCCGCCTACCTGCAGGCGCGCGCCATCGCCCCCCGTTTCACGGGCACGGCCGATACCCTGTCGGCGCGCGAACTGGCCAGCGGCGGACTCGAACACATCATGTTGTTTACGCCGCGCGGCGCGCTGGCGATCCCCGTGGGCGAAGCCTTGACCACCACGGTGCAGTACCGCGGCGCGGGCGGCCCCGATGGCGGCGCCTTCCGTTACGTCTCGGCGTCCGACGTGCTGGCCGGCACGGTGCCGCCCGCGCTGCTCAAGGGCGCCCTCGTGCTGGTGGGGACCACGGCGCCCGGCTTGAACGATATCCGCGCCACGCCCGTGAATGCGGAATACCCGGGGGTGGAAGTGCACGCCAACCTGATCAAGTCCATGCTCGACGGGCGCTTCAAGGCGCGGCCCGACTATGCGCTGGCATTCGAACTGGTGCAGATCGTGCTGTTTGGCCTGCTGCTGGCGGGCGCCCTGGCCGTGCTGCCGCCGGCCGGCGTGATGCTGGCGACCGTGGGCGCGCTGGCGGCCGTCATCGCCATCAATCTGTACCTGTACGCCGTGCACGACCTGGTGCTGGGCGGCGCCGTGCTGCTGTTGCTGATCGTCGCGCTGTTCATGGCCAACCTGGCGTGGGGCTATTTTTTCGAGGTGCGCAAGGGACGCGCGCTGGTGGCCCGTTTCGGCGAATATGTGGCGCCCGAACTGGTGGCCGAGATGGCCGACGATCCGCAGCGCTACACCATGGAGGGGGAGAACCGCGAACTGACGGTGCTGTTTGCCGACGTGCGCGGTTTCACGGCCATCTCCGAGCAGCTGGCGCCGGCCGCGCTGCGCGAATACATCAACGAATACCTGACGGCCATGTCGGAAGATATCCGCGACAGCCATGGCGGCACCCTCGATAAATACATCGGCGACGCCGTGATGGCGTTCTGGGGCGCGCCCGTCGCCTTTGGCGATCACGCCAGCCGGGCCGTGGCCAGCGCCCTGCTGATGCAGGGCAGCGCGGCGCGGCTGAACCAGCAGTTTTGCGCACACGGCTGGCCGGCGCTGCGCATCGGCATCGGCCTCAATACGGGACCCATGCATGTGGGCGACATGGGTTCGCGTATCCGTCGCGCCTATACCGTCATGGGCGACAGCGTCAACCTGGCAGCGCGCCTGGAAGGCGCCAGCAAGCTGTATGGCGTGGGCATCGTGGTGGGCGAGGCCACGCGCGGGGCCGCCGCCGCATTCCTGTACCGCGAGCTGGATCGGGTCAGAGTGCAGGGCAAGCAGGAAGCGGTGGCCATCTTCGAGCCGCGCGGCCTGCTGGCTGATGCTACGGCCGCGGAACTGGCGCAGCTGGAACGCTGGCACGCGGTGCTGGCCTTGTTGCGCGCGCGCGACTGGGCGGCGGCTGGAGCGCAGCTGGCCCGCTTGCAGGCGGACTTTCCCGATGACGGCTTGTACCGGCTGTACGCGGCGCGCCTGGAGCGCTATCGCAGCCTGCCGCCGCCAGCCGACTGGGATGGCGTGACAGAATTGCACAGTAAATAAGGCTGCCGGCGCGCCGGAAAATGCCCGTTATTGCGGCATTTTTATCACTGTGCGCGCACTGTTTGTTGCGTTGCGATAAAAAACGGGGAGAAATGTTAGAAATTTCTGACTGGAAACAAAAAGCCGTCTAAAATTTGTCTTCAATCCATTGCCGGACACGCTGGCGCCTGCGGGCCGCGCTTGTCCGGTTACACAAGAAATCCTTCACATGACATATCGTTTGGTGCACCTGCTTGCGGGTTCCGCGCTGCTGTTCGCCGTCGGCGCCGCCGGCGCTGCCGTTTCCATGGATGACGCTGCTCCTGCCCTGCAGGAAGATGGCGTGCCGCGCTTCGAGATCCGCCGCTTCGACGTCCAGGGCAATACCCTGCTCACGTCGGCGCAGGTGCAAGCCTTGCTGGCGCCCTTTACGGGAATGCAGCGCGATTTTTCCGACATCGCGCGCGCCATCGAGGCGCTGGAGGCGGCTTACCGCGAGCGCGGTTACAGCGCCGTCCAGGTGCAACTGCCGGAACAGGAACTGGAACGGGGCGTGGTGCGCCTGAGCGTGCTGCAAACACCGCTGGGCAAGCTCGCCATCAGCGGTAACACGCATGTCGACGAGGCCAACGTGCGGCGCGCCTTGCCGTCCCTGCGCGAAGGCGAGACGCCGAACTTGCCTGCCCTGTCGCAAAGCCTGAAGCTGGCCAATGAAAATCCGGCGCGCAAGATCGAAGTGCGCCTGCAGGCCGACGAGCCGGCGGGCGCCATCGACGCCATCGTCACGGTGGCCGATGAGCAGCCCTGGAAAGCCATGCTCAACGTGGACAATACGGGCAATGCGCAAACGGGCAAGACGCACGTGGGCGTGGTGCTGCAGCATGCCAACCTGTTCGGCCGCGACCATGTGGCCAGCCTGCAATACACGAGCAGCCTGGAAAAGCCGGACAAGGTGGGCGTGTATGGCGCCGGCTACCACTTGCCGCTGTACGCGCTGGGCGACTCGATGGATTTTTTCGCCAGCTATTCGAACGTCGATTCGGGCAGCGTCTCGGCCGGCATCTTCGACCTGGCCGTCAGCGGCCAGGGCAGCATGGCCGGCATCCGCTATAACCAGAATTTTGCCCGCAGCGGCGATTTCGAACCCAAGCTCGTGTACGGCATCGATTACAAGGCGTATCGCAACAGCGTGCAACTGTTCGGCATGGAGCTGGGCGCCGACGTCACCGTGCACCCGCTCAGCGTCAGCTACATCGGCGCCTGGACCTTGCCCACGGGCGAGACCAGCGTGGCCGTCACGTTCGCGCATAACATTCCTGGCGGCAAGCATGGCGCGCAAGCCGATTTCGACCGCGTGCGCGCGCATGCGAAGGCCGCCTACAACACGGTGCGCCTGAGCGCCAGCTCGGGACGCGTGTTGGCCGGCGACTGGCAATGGCGCGCGCTCGTCAATGCGCAAGTCACGCCGGACGCGCTGGTGCCGGGCGAGCAGTTCGGCGCCGGCGGCGCCGCGTCCGTGCGCGGCTTTGCCGAGCGCGAGGTGTCGAATGACTCGGGCGCCAGCCTGAACCTGGAGCTATACACGCCGAACTGGTGCGGCCAGGCCCTCGGTTACCAATGCCGCGCGCTGGCCTTCTATGACACGGCCTGGCTGCGCCGCAACCATGCGCTGCCCGGCGAAAGCGCTTCGCAAGGCATAGCCAGCGGCGGACTCGGCCTGCGTTTGCTGCTGAGCCGCTATGCCAATCTGCAACTCGATTACGCCCATGTCGTCAATGGCGGCGACACGGGACAGCGGGGCGCCAACCGCCTGCATTTCCGCCTCGCCTTGGCCTACTAGTATCAGGATGAACACCATGCAAAACCACGCCCAGCACGCCTCCGTTTTCATCCTGACGCCATCATTTGCTCCACCTCGTGCGCTGCCCCTGCGCCGCACGGCGCTGGCGCTGCTGCTGGCCGGCTGCTTCGGCGCGGCGCAGGCCAACCCCGCCTTGCCGCAGGTGGTCCATGGACAGGCGACGTTCAACCAGCAGGGCAATGTGTTCTCGATCACGAACACGCCCAACACCATCATCAACTGGCAGAGTTTTTCCATCCATGCCGGTGAAATCACGCGCTTCATCCAGCAAAACGGCAATAGCGCCGTACTCAACCGCATCACGGGACAAGACCCCAGCAAGATCCTGGGCGCGCTCGAATCGAACGGCAAGGTGTTCCTGATCAATCCGAACGGCATCGTCTTCGGTCAGGGCGCGAAAGTGGACGTGAATGGCCTGGTGGCGTCCAGCCTGGGCATGACGAACGAGGATTTCCTGGCCGGCAAGCGCCAGTTCACGGCGGGCGGCGTGGCCGGTGCCGTCGGCAATGCGGGCACCATCAACGCGGGCAAGGGCGGACAAGTGCTGCTGATCGCGCCGAACGTGGAAAACACGGGCCTCATCACGGCGCCGAACGGCGAAGTGATCCTGGCGGCCGGGCGCAGCGTGCAGCTGGCCGACCCCGGCAATCCGCAATTGCGCGTGCTGGTGTCGGCGCCCGCCGACCAGGCGCTGAACCTGGGCCAGATCATCGCCCAGGGCGGCAGCATCGGCATGGCCGGCGCGCTGGTCAGCCAGCGCGGCGTGCTTAGCGCGAACAGCGCCGTCGTCGGCGACAACGGCAGGATCGTCCTCAAGGCCAGCGGCAAGGTGCTGCTCGACGCGGGCAGCGTCACCAGCGCCACGGGCGCGGCAGGTAAAGGCGGCGACATCCAGGTGCTGGGCGAGCAGGTGGGCTTGCTGGGCAATGCGGCGATCGACGCCAGCGGCGCCACGGGCGGCGGCACGGTCTTGCTGGGCGGCGATTACCAGGGCAAGAACGCGGCCGTGCAGAATGCGCGGCAAGTGCTCGTCGGCAAGGACGCCAGCGTCAAGGCCGATGCCATCGACAGCGGCAACGGCGGCAAGGTCATCGCCTGGGGCAATGAATCGGCGCAGGTGCACGGCAGCATTTCCGCGCGCGGCGGCGCGCAAGGCGGCGACGGCGGTTTCGTGGAAACCTCGGGCCATTCCCTGGCCGTGGGCGGCATCCGCGTCGATACGAGCGCACGCCGCGGCAAGCGCGGTACCTGGCTGCTCGACCCCTACGATATCGATGTGGTGCAGGGCGGCGGCGGCAGCCTCGGTGACGTGGACGAGTTTGCCGAAGGTCCGCCCTCCAGCAGCACCAGCATCGGCGCCGACGTGATTTCCAACGCCAACAGCAACGTGACCTTGCAGGCCCAGCACCGCATCAATTTCAGCAGCGCCGTCAATATGCTCCATCCCGGCATCGGCCTGAGCGCCACGGCGGGCGAGACGATCAATGTGTATGCGGCCATCAGCACCAACGGCGGCAATGTGACCTTGTCGGCCAACGACGCCAGCAGCGGCGCCGCGTATGGTTCCAGCGCGAATATCCACCTGAACGCGCCGATCACGACGAACGGCGGCAGCGTGTCGCTGTCCGGCGCCAGCGTGGCGGGCAGCGGCGTGGTCAGCGTCGGCAGCGGCAACCTGTCCCTGCGCGCCAATTTCTCGGGCGGCGAAATCAACCTGACGGGCGGCGGCGCGCGGCTGACGGGCAGCGGCACCGGCGGCCAGACGGTGACCTTGCAGGCCGACAGCATCAGCATCGGCGGCACGCTGGATTTCGGCGGCACCGGCGGGCGCGCCAGCGTGGCGATCAAGCCCCTGAGCAGCTCGCGCCTCATCGACCTGGGCAGCAAGTCCGGCGGCGCCCTGGGCCTGGACGCGGCCGAACTGGCCGGCATCTCGGCATCCTCGCTGACCATCGGCGACGGCAGCAACACGGGCGGCATGCGCATCTCGAATGCGATCAATCTGGCGGGCGACCTGCGCCTCAATTCAGCTTCCCCCATCACGGCCACGGGCGCCGTCACGGTCGGCGGCCTGTTTGCCCTCGACGGCGGCGCGTGGATGCAAAATGCGCCTGGCCTGGCCGCTTTCTCGGCCAGCCGCTTCGCCATCGCGCCGGGCGCCAGCTTCCTGCGCGTGAGCGGCGGCGACGGCAGCACGGCCGCGTCTTACCAGATCGTCGATATCTACGGCTTGCAAGGCATCGGCAGCCTGGGGCTGGGCAACAACTACCGGCTGATGGGCAATATTGACGCCAGCGGCACGACCAGCTGGAACCAGGGCGCCGGTTTTGCACCCATCGCCGGCGGCGATGGCGCAGGGTATGCGGGCATGTTCGACGGCGGCGGTTTTGCCATCAATGGCCTGTACATCAATGCCCTGAACCCGACCGTCAGCTCCGGCGTGGGCCTGTTCGGCAAGGTGCAGGGGGGGACGGTACGCAAGCTGGCCCTGCAAAATGGCAGCGTGGCGGGGGTGAACAATGTCGGGGCCCTGGTCGGCCTGAATATCGGCGGGATGCTGGACAGCGTGCGCAGCAGCACCGCGGTCAGCGGCGCCAGCGCCGTCGGCGGTCTGGTCGGCAGCAACGGCGGCACGCTGCGCAATGCCAGCGCCAGCGGCAACGTCGCGGGCATCAATGCGGCCAATGGCGGCAGCATTGGCGGGCTGGTGGGGGCAAACCTGGCCGGCGCCAGTATCGATGCCGCCTACGCCACGGGCGACGTGACGGGAGCGCGCGACAAGGTCGGCGGCCTGGTGGGGAACAATGACGGCGCCATTTCGCAGTCCTACGCCACGGGCGCGGCCCGCGGCGCGGCCAATATCGGTGGCCTGGCGGGACGCAATGGCGGCAGCATCAGCGACGCCTACGCCACCGGTGCCGTCGGCGTGTCGGCCGATGGCGACGTGGCGGTGCCCCGCGCAAACCTGGGCGGGCTGATCGGCTGGAGCGTGGCGGGCAGCAGCGCCAGCCACGTCTACAGCAGCGGCGCCGTGGCCGGCAGCGGCTTTGCGGGCGGCACGGTGGGCGGCCTGGTGGGCCGCGCCGATGTGGGCGCGGGCATCGCGTTCGGTTTCTGGAACTATGAGACGGCCGGCATCCTGATGGACCAGGGCGGCGCCAGCGGCCGCACCACGGCGCAGATGCAGCAGCAGGGCAGCTTCAACGATTTCAATTTCAGCAGCGTCTGGCGCATCTACGATGGCTATACGACGCCGATGCTGAAGGCGCTCCTGAAACCGCTGCAGGTGAATGTCACGGACAATGCCAGCGGCAAGGTCTACGATGGCCAGCTGGCCGCCTTCCTGGGCACGATAGGCTACGTGGGACTGCTCGACGGCGACGCGGGCGTGAATGGCAGCCTCGGCTATGGGAGCAATGCACGCAATGTGGGCACCTACGGCTTGACGGGGCTGTGGTCGACCAAGTACGACATCAGCCTGGGCGGCACGACCACCTATGCCATCACGCCGCGCATCCTGACGGTCGGCATCGGCGGCAATGGCAAGGTATATGACGGCAACCTGAGCTATGACGGTGCCACCTTCGTGCTGGGCAATGTGGTAACGGGCGACAATATCAGCATCAGCGGCAGCGCCGCCTTCCTCGACAAGAACGCGGGCGGCAGCAAGGCCGTGCACGCCAGCGGCCTGACCCTGGACGGCAATGAGCTGGGCAACTACAGCCTGGCCGCGACAACGGCGGACGGCACGGCGGCCATCACGGCGCGCATCCTGAATTATGGCGTCTCGGGCGCGCAAAGCCGCGTCTACGACGGCACGCTGCAAGCGGCACTGAATGGCTATTTCGAAGGCCTGGTGGCGGGCGACCAGGTCGGCATGGCCGGCTTGCTGGGCAGCTTCCGCGACAAGAATGCCGGTACAGGCAAGGTGGTCGATTACCAGGTGGCGACGGGCCACCTGACGGGCGCCGATGCGGGCAACTATGTGCTCAATGGAAATGCGGGCAGCACCACGGCCGACATCGGCGCACGTGCGCTGAACCTGTCCGGCGTGGTGGGTAACAAGGTCTACGATGGCACGACGGGCGCCAGCCTGGTCCTGGGCGATGACCGTCTCGCCGGCGACAGTTTGACGGCCTCGGCAGTGGCCAACTTTGCGGACAAGAACGTGGGCGCGGCCAAGGCGGTGCAGCTGAGCGGCGCGACCCTGGCAGGCGCCGATGCGGGCAATTATTTTATCGTCTTGCCGACAGGCTTGCTGGCCAGCATTACGCCCGCCAGCCTGACCCTGGCCAGCCTGAGCGCGGCCGGCAAGGTGTATGACGGCACCACGAATGCGGCCGTCAGCGCGTCGGCGAACGGCGTGCTGGGCCAGGATGTGGTCAGCGTGGTGGGCGGCAGCGGCAGCTTTGCCGACAAGAATGTGGGCGCGGGCAAGCTGGTGACAGCCAGCGGCTTCCGCCTGGCGGGCGCCGATGCGGGCAATTACACACTGGAAACGACGGGCGGCACGGCGCAGGCAACGATTGCGCAAAAACAATTGTCAATATGGGTCGGCAGCGGCAGCGGCTTGTGGAGCGACGCCGCCAACTGGGACGGCGGCGTGGTGCCGGAAGGCGCGAACGTGCTGGCTGTCGACTTCAGCAACAGCAAGGGCATCGTCACCTACAGCGCGGCGGCCGGCAGCACCATCCTGAAAAACCTGCATTCGGCGACGGGCTTGCTGTTGACGGGCGGCAGCCTGACGCTCGGTGAAAGCGCGCTGGACTTCTCCGTGCTGGCCGGCCTGGCCGGCCTGGAAATCAACGGCGGCAGCTTGCTGCTGAACGGCAGCCTGTCGGCGGACCGTTATGCGCAAGGCGGCGGTGTGCTGAGCGGCAACGGTAACTTGCTCGTCGCCAACAGTTTTAATCAGACGGCCGGCGCCATCCGGCTGGCGGGCCAGCTGGCCATCACGCAAGCGGCGGGCGATATGCGCTTCGCCAGCCTGGCGGCCAACGAGGTGAAACTGAGCGCCCTGAACGGCGCTATCGGTCAGGATGGTGCCTTGCTTGCCGGCAGCCTGGCTGCGCAGGCGCGCGATGGCATCGTGCTGGGCCATGCGGGCAACCAGGTGGGCAGTTTTGCCGCCAGCAATAGCGCAGGGGGCGGCATTGCGCTGAACAATACCTCGGCGCCGGGCACCTTGTTCCTGGGAACCTTGGTCACGGGCGCAGGTAACATTGCCATCGACAACACGGGCGGCGTCACGGCCGGCAACATCAATGCGAATGGCGGCAACGTCAGCGTGACGGCGCACAGCCCCGTCACCGTCAACGGCAAGATCGAGGGCAAGGACATTGCGCTCAATGCCAGCACGGATGTGTTGCTGGGCAATGGTGCGCAGCTGGCATCGGCGCGCGACATCAGCCTGGCGGCTGGCGGCGACATTCGTATCGAGGGCAATGCCCAGGTTCTCGGCGGCGGCAATTTCAGCGCCAGCGCTGGGGGCAATGTGCGCTTTGCGGACACGGCAAGCTTCGCCTTGCCGGCTGCGGCCAGCATGAGCGTGCTGGCGAAAGCGGGCAGCATCACGGGCGACTCGGGCGTGCGCATCAACCGCCAGCGCGCCAACGTCAGCTTGCTGGCGCCGAATGGCGCGGTGAACATGGCGGACGCCATCTTCTTGCCTGCCACGACCGTCGACAAGCCCGCCATCGATGCCAGCGCCAGCGCAGCCATCGATGAAGCCTTGCGTATCATCAAGCAGGCCGACCGTGCCAACGCCCCGCTCGCTTCTGCGTCGCCAGCCAAGGATGATGACAAGAAGAAAGACAGCAAGGATGTTGCCGATGCCACAGATAAACCCACAGGATACAAATACGATGATGCCGCAAAAAAAATGTACTGCAATTAAGGCCTTGCTGTGGCTGGCCCTGATGTGCGTGGGCGCGCACGCCTGGGCCGGCCAGGTGGCGGGCACGGTGATGCAGTTGAGCGGTCCGCTGATGGCCAAGAAGGCGGATGGCAAGATGAAAATCCTGGCCATCAAGTCCGAAGTCGAGCAGGGCGATACCTTGCTGACGGAAAAGGAAACCTATGCCTTGATCAAGCTGATCGACAATAGCGAAATCACCTTGAAACCGAATACCAGTTTCGTGATCGAGCAATTCAGCTACACGGCCGAGCAGCCTGACGGCGACCACGCCATCTTCAGCCTGCTCAAGGGCGGCTTGCGTTCCGTCACGGGCCTGCTGGGCAAGCGCAACAAGGAGCGTTTCGAGATGAAGACGCCGGCCGCCACCATCGGCATCCGCGGCACGACGTTTGTCGCCACCTATGTGCCGGCCTCGGCGCAGGCGGTGCCAACGGTGCCGACACCAAGCGGGGGGGCGAGGGCGCCGGGCCTGTATGTCCAGGTGCTCGATGGCTTGATTCACGTGACCAATCCTGCCGGGACGCAGAATTTTGCCGCCGGGCAATTTGGTTTTACGCCCAGCTTCAAGCAGCCGCCCGTGATGCTGCCTGTCAATCCCGGCATCCCGTTCACGCCGCCGCCGGTCTTTTCATCGTCGTCATCGGGCCCGGGCAGCGCGGCAGGCGGCAGCAAGCCGGCCGCAATCGACTGCGTCGTGCGCTAAGCGTCGTCAAACAAGCCCGGCACATCGTGCAAATAGGGCTTGACCTTCCCATCATGGGATAGCAGATCCTGTCCGTATTCGTTACTCTTTCGTACAGGATCTGCCATGCACCAGGCTGCACTCGCCCCGACTCCCCCCAATTCCGTCGCCGCGCACGCGCAGGCGCTGGCCATCGAAGGCATGAGCTGCGCCTCGTGCGTGGGCCGCGTGGAAAAGGCCCTGGCCGCCGTGCCCGGCGTGACCCAGGCCAGCGTCAATCTGGCCACCGAAGTGGCCAAGGTCACGTCCGACACGCCGATTCCCCTGGCCACCTTGCAGGCGGCCGTGGAAAAGGCTGGCTACAGCGTGGCGCAGCGCGAAATCGACCTGAACGTCGCCGGCATGACGTGCGCCTCTTGCGTGGGCCGGGTGGAAAAAGCCTTGCTGAAGGTGCCGGGCGTGCTGGCCGCCAGCGTCAACCTGGCCACGGAAAGCGCGCGCATCAAGGTGACGGGCGAGGCCGATGCGGCCACCCTGATCGCCGCCATCGGCAAGGCCGGCTATGAAGCCACGGTGCCCGCCGCCAGCCGGGCCAGCGCGCCCCTTGCCGCGCCGAATCGCGACGGCCTGAAAGTGGCGTCCGCGGCCGTGCTGGCTTTCCCCCTGATGCTGCCCATGCTGCTGGAGTGGGCCGGCATCCATCTGATGCTGCCCGGCTGGCTGCAATTTTCCCTGGCGACACCTGTGCAATTCTATTTTGGCGCGCGCTTCTACAAGGCGGGCTGGAAGGCGGCCCGCGCCGGCAGCGGCAACATGGACTTGCTGGTGGCGCTGGGCACGAGCGCCGCGTATGGCTTATCCGTCTACCAGTGGCTGACGGCGGGCGAGATGCTGCCGCACCTGTATTTCGAAGCGTCGGCCGTCGTCATCACCCTGGTGCTGCTGGGCAAATGGCTGGAAAGCCGCGCCAAGCGCCAGACAGCCTCTGCCATCCGTGCGCTGCAAGTCCTGCGTCCGGAATCGGCCCGCGTGCGCCGCGACGGCGTGGAAATCGACTTGCCCGTGGAACAAGTCAAAGTGGGCGACCTGGTGGTCATCCGTCCCGGCGAGCGGGTAGCCGTCGATGGCGTGGTGGTGGAAGGCGCCAGCCAGATCAACGAATCCCTGATCACGGGCGAAAGCTTGCCGGTCGATAAGCATCCGGGCGACAAGGTCACGGGCGGCGCCATCAATGCGGATGGCTTGTTGCTGGTGCGCACGCAGGCCGTGGGCGGCGAGACGACTTTGTCGCGCATCATCCGTCTGGTGGAAGATGCGCAGGCGGCCAAGGCGCCGATCCAGCACCTGGTGGACAAGGTCAGCGCCATCTTTGTTCCCGTGGTGCTGGTGCTGGCGCTGCTGACCATGCTGGGCTGGTGGTTCGCCACGGGCGAGCTGGAAAACGCCATCATCAATGCCGTGGCCGTGCTGGTGATCGCCTGCCCGTGCGCGCTGGGCCTGGCCACGCCGACGGCCATCATGGCCGGCACGGGCGTCGCTGCCCGTTACGGCATCCTGATCAAGGATGCGGAAGCGCTGGAAGTGGCGCACGCCGTCAATACCGTCGTGTTCGACAAGACGGGCACCCTGACGGTGGGTAAACCTGCGCTGGCGGCCCTGCATGCGCATGGCATCGACGATGCCCGGCTGCTGCAACTGGCGGCCAGCATCCAGCGCGGCAGCGAGCACAGCCTGGCGACGGCCGTGCTGGATGCGGCGGCCGCGCGCCACCTCGAACCCTTGCCAGTCACGGGCCTGTCGGCCTTGCCGGGGCGCGGCCTGGCGGCCCAGGTCGATGGCCTGGAGTTGAAACTGGGCAGCACGCGGCTGATGCAGGAGTTGCATGTAGACATGACGCCGCTGGCGGAACAGGCCTTGTCCCTGGAAGCCACGGGCAACACAATCTCGTGGCTGGCGTCGGGAACGGAACTGCTGGGCCTGTTCGCCTTTTCCGACCAGGTCAAGCCGAACGCGCAGGCGGCCATTGCCCATCTGCACAGCCTGGGCATCCGCACGGTGATGTTGACGGGAGATAACCAGGGCAGCGCGGACGCCGTCGGCAGGCTGCTGGGTATCGACACGGTGGCGGCGAAAATGCTGCCGGCCGATAAAACCGCTAAAATTGTCGCGCTGAAAGGCGAAGGGGCGAAGGTGGCCATGGTGGGTGACGGCATCAACGATGCGCCCGCGCTGGCGGCCGCCGACGTGGGCATCGCCATGTCGACAGGCACGGACGTGGCCATGCATGCGGCCGGCATCACGCTGATGCGCGGCGATCCGGCCCTGGTGGCGGACGCCATCGATATCTCGCGCCGCACCTACAGCAAGATACGGCAAAATCTGTTCTGGGCCTTCATTTATAACCTGATCGGCATTCCGCTGGCCGCCTTCGGCTTGCTCAACCCCATGGTGGCGGGCGCGGCGATGGCCTTCAGTTCCGTCAGCGTGATCAGCAATGCCCTGTTGCTGCGCCGCTGGAAAGCCCGCAGTCATACAGGTAGCGCGCATACCAAGGAGCAACAAGGATGAATATCGGCCAGGCGGCAAGCGAGACGGGCGTATCGGCAAAAATGATACGCTATTACGAAAGCATTACCTTACTAAAACCCAGCGCGCGCAGCGACGCCGGTTACCGCATCTACACGCCGAACGATTTGCACGCCTTGCGCTTCATCAAACGCGCGCGGGGCCTGGGTTTTTCGCTGGAACAGATCCGCGAACTGCTGTCGCTGTGGCAAAACGACCAGCGCGCCAGCGCGGACGTGAAAGGCATCGCCCTGGCCCACGTGGCCGACTTGAATCAGCGCATCGCCGAACTGACGGAAATGCGCGATACCCTGGCCCACCTGGCGCAATCGTGCCACGGCGACGACAAGCCCGATTGCCCCATCCTGCAAAGCCTGGGACTGGCCGGCGATCCGGAAGCGAAACCATGTTGCCATTGATGTAAATCAACGGAGGTGTGCATGGCCTATGAACTGTACTACTGGCCCACGATACAGGGACGCGGAGAATTCATTCGCCTGGCGCTGGAAGAGGCGGGCGCCGAGTACCGCGACATCGCCCGCTTGCCCGAACACAAGGGGCAGGGCGTGCCCACCATGCTGGCCTGCCTCGATGGCGACAGCACGCCACAGGCCGCCTACGCGCCGCCCGTGCTGCGCGACGGCGACTTGCTGATCGGCCAGACGAGCAATATCCTGCTGTACCTGGGCCGGCGCCTGGGCCTGGCGCCGCGCGCGCAAAGCGGCCGTTTGTGGCTGAACCAGCTGCAACTGACGATGGCCGACTGGCTGACGGAAGTGCACGACACGCACCATCCGCTGTCGATGAATCAATATTACGAAGAGCAACAGCAGGCGGCCATGCTGCGCAGTGCGGATTTCCGCGCAACACGCTTGCCGAAATTCCTATCCTACTTCACGCAAGTGTTGCTGAGCCGCCGCGGCCCGTATCTGCTGGGTACAAAGCTCACGTATGGCGACCTGTCGCTGTTTCAGATGCTGGCTGGTTTGCACTATGCGTTTCCGCAAGCCATGGCGCGCCTGGCGCCCGAATATCCTGCCTTGTCTGACCTGCATGACGCCGTGGCGGCGCGGCCGAATATTGCCCGTTACCTGAAGTCGAAGCGCAGGATTCCGTTCAATGAAGAAGGCATCTTCCGCCATTACTCTGAACTGGACGGGTAAACAAAAACAGCCGGCGCATTGGCCGGCTGTCGTATCCTTGCTGTTTATTGCGCGCTGGTAACGGGGTAGCCCGCCTCCACGATGGCCGCGCTGATGGCGCCCAGTTCGGCCGGTGACTCCACCGTGACGCGCTTGCTGGCCAGGTCGATCTGCACCTGGGCTTGCGGATCGACGCCTTGCACCGCTTTCGTGACCGAGCCGACGCAATGGCCGCAGCTCATGTTTTCAACTTGTAACTGATACATGGCAAGCACTCCTTGAATGATTAAGTGCTGCCACTGTAATCCTTGCCCCGGTGGGAAGGTCAAGCGGAAGCGTGATCAATGACTTCAGTGCAGCAGAAAATCGATGGCTTGCATGGGCGGAGGCACATTGTCATCCTGCAAGGATTCGCGCAGGCTGATTTCAATGCTGCGGCACATGGCCGACAGCGGCAGGTCGTTGGCATCTTCGCCGAACGGTTCCTCGATCTCGTCGCCCAGGGCATCGAGGCCAAAGAAGGTGTAGGCGACGATGGCGACGACGAACGGCGTCATGAAACCGAGCGAATCGACGAGGCCGAAGGGCAGCAGGAAACAGTACAGGTAGGCCGTGCGGTGCAGCAGCAGCGAGTAGGAGAAGGGAATCGGCGTGCTGCGGATGCGTTCGCACGAAGCGCCCGCGCCCACCATGGCCGAGACCGTGTTGTCGATCTGCGTGGCAAGGATGCTGTCGATGCGGCCTTGCCGGACGCAATCGGCCAGGTCGTGACCCATCTGCAGCATCAGGTAGTCGGACGGGTTCGTGGCCCTGCAGGCCGCTTCCCATTCGGCCGGGCGCAGCAGCGGCTGTAAGTCGGCCGGTCCGCGCGTGTCGCGCAGCTGGTGGCGCAGCGCGTGGCAAAAGGCGATGGTGCGGTAAATCATGCGCACGCGCACGTCCTCCAGGCCCAGCTTGGCGTGGGCCGGGATGTCGCCGCGTATCATGGTCTGGCACTGGCGCGAGAAATTTCGGCTGCGCAAGACCAGTTCGCCCCACAGCTTGCGCGCTTCCCAGTAGCGGTCGTAGGCGGCCGTGTTACGAAAGCCCAGGAAGATGGCCAGCGGCAAGCCGATCAGGGTAAACGGGATGGTGGTAAGGATGACCTTGTGGTCGAACAAGGTGCCGTGGCACCACGTGACGAGGGTGGCGATCAGGGTATTGACGATGAGCGTGGTGCGGATGCGCGGCAGGACGGAGCCGCGCACCACCAGGAACAGCCGCAGCGCCGAAGGACGCTCGCGCACGATCATGATGGGCTCCCTGTCGGGTGCTGGGCTGGCGGTGAAAGCCGTGCCCTGTTCTTGTTATTGAAAAACCATTGTGTGGAATGGCAGAGTGGCAAATGCCGGGAACAAAAAGCCCGCAGTGTGTGCGGGCTGAGCTGGGTGTGCATGGGACGCAGTGTAGGGGAGACGGCATGAGTATAGGCCGCCGTCCCGCTTCCCGCCAATTCACAGTGATAATGGATATTATTCATTTCATGAATGAATATTTCATTTGTAAGTTAATGTGTGAATCTCAGTTGCCTGCATCCCGCCCTTGCCGCAGCTTCTTGCGGTGTTCCTCTTGCTGTCGTTTCAATGCGGCACTGGCTGCATAGTCGTTGCGGAACCACTTCGGGTTCTTGCTGCGGCTTGGCCATGTGCAATCGGCCAGGTTGGCGATATCGGCGCAGTCGCAGGCACAGTCGCCGCAATCGGGGACCTGGAGATCGCAATACCCTGCCTGCGCCCGATGGCGCGCACTGCGGCCCCTGGCGTGCTGGGGCTGCGCCTGGTGCAGGCGGTGGTGTGCGCTGCAGCTGTGCAAGCGGCGCCGCAGCAGGGACAGTCCCGGCCGCAAGCCATGGCGGGCGATGACCCTGTGGCCATACGCGGAACAGCTGTCGCGTCCCGTGAGCACGCGGTAGGCGCAGGAAAACCCTTTATGGGGCGACAGATAGCGCTGGTAGGCACCGATCGCCCACAGGGCCAGCTGCGTGCCGCAGGTGTCGAATGAGAAAATGCGCTCTCCTTGGCCAGTCGCGTTTATTGGATGGGATAGTGGTGCGAGCATACGACAGGTCTGCAAAAAAGAATAGCGCCAGCGCACTACATCCCCATGCTTTTCCAGTCATGCCAGGCAAACGCCACCAGCCACGCCAGCAAGATCGCCAGACCCGGCAGCAACAGCCATTTTGCCGCCGTCTCTTCCCACGCCACAAAAGGTCGTCCACCTCGGGCGATGGCCAGCAGCGCCTGTCCCCCGTTCAAGCCGGCAAACGGCAGCAGGTTGAAGGCGCACAGTTTCAACGAGAACAGGGCGAACACCAGCGCAAAGCCGTGCGTGCGAGCAAAGGTTTCCCCTTCACCCAGCAATTCCTGCGCCGTTGACAACGGCGCCAGCGCGCCATGGACGATTTGTCCGAAGGCCGCGACAAAGCGCTCCCAGCCTTGTGGCCCCATGAGCCAGAGCGCCACGGCCAGCAGCACCGCCACGCCGCTCAGGGGCAGCAGCACCTGTTTCCACAGCGGCTGGAAGTTGTAGGCATCGCGGCAGGGATCGTCGTCGTACAGCGTTTCCTCGCGCGTATCTTTCAGCACCACGTTGCCGGCCAGGGGCAGCAGCTTGATGTGGACTTTTCCCCAGGCCAGCAGGGTCGGTCCCACGCCATAACTGATTTGGCGCACGCTGATGCCCAAGGCATGGGCGCACAGGGCCATGATGGAAATGTGGAGGAACATGAAAAGGATGAAGCAGAGCAGCAACTGCAGGGCGGGATGCATCGGGTGAGGTGTCCTGGTGGAATGGAGCGGTATTAGAACATGTCGCAGGGAAAAGTCGCGCACATGAAAAAAGCCCCGCCTGCATCGCTGCAGCCGGGGCTTTCGAATGACCGGGCAGCTTGCGCCGCCCGCTGGAACTTATAGCACTTCGCTGGCGTGGTCGGCCAGGCGCGAACGCTCGCCGCGCGCCAGGGTGACGTGGCCGCTGTGGGTCCAGCCCTTGAAGCGGTCGACCACGTAGGTCAGGCCGCTCGAGCCTTCCGTCAGGTACGGCGTGTCGATCTGGGCGATGTTGCCCAGGCACAGGATCTTCGTACCGGGACCGGCGCGCGTGACCAAGGTCTTGACTTGTTTCGGCGTCAAGTTTTGCGCTTCATCAATGATGAGGAACTTGTTGACGAAGGTGCGGCCGCGCATGAAGTTGAGCGACTTGATCTTGATGCGCGAGCGGATCAGGTCTTGCGTTGCCGCACGGCCCCATTCGCCGCCATCGGAGTCGGACTTGTTCAGCACTTCCAGGTTGTCGTCGAAGGCGCCCATCCATGGCGACATCTTTTCCTCTTCCGTGCCTGGCAGGAAACCGATGTCTTCGCCCACCGGCACCGTCACGCGGGTCACGATGATTTCATTGTAGAGCTTGGTTTCCAGCACTTGCGCCAGACCGGCGGCCAGGGCCAGCAGGGTCTTGCCGGTGCCGGCCTGGCCCAGCAGAGTGACGAAGTCGCACTCTGGATTCATCAGCAAGTTCAGCGCGAAATTCTGCTCGCGGTTGCGCGCCGTCACGCCCCATACATTGTTCTTCGTGTGGCTGAAGTCGCGCAGGGTTTGCAGCACGGCCGTCTTGCCGTTGATCTGTTTCACCTGGCCATAGAACGGCGTTTCGCCGTTTTTCGGTTCCAGGTAGATGAACTGGTTGACCAGCAACGATGGAATGAACGGGCCCGTCACGCGGTAGAAGGTGGAGCTGTAGCCGTTCTTGCTTTCCTGCCACGATTCCATGTCCTTGCCGTGCTTGTTCCAGAAGTCGTCCGGCAATTGCACGATGCCCGAGTACAGCAAGTCCGTGTCTTCCAGCACATGGTCGTTGAAGTAATCTTCGGCTGGCAAGCCCAGGGCGCGCGCCTTGATGCGCATGTTGATGTCCTTCGACACCAGCACGACGGGGCGGCCATCCTGTTCCGACTCGAGCGAGCGCACGACGGCCAGGATCTGGTTGTCGGCCTTGCCTACTGGCAAGCCAGCCGGCAAGTCGGCGCTTTGCAGGCGCGTCTGGAAGAACAGACGGCCCTTGGCATCCTTGTTGCCCAGCTTGGACAGCAGGATGCCGTGCTCGATGGCGTCGTCATCCGTGTTGCTGATCAGGGCGTCCAGGGTGCGGGAGACCTGGCGCGCATTGCGCGCCACTTCCGTCATGCCCTTTTTATGGTTGTCCAGCTCTTCCAGGGTCATCATCGGCAGGTACACATCGTGTTCCTCGAAGCGGAACAGCGACGATGGATCGTGCATCAGCACGTTCGTGTCGAGCACGAACAGCTTGCTGATGCCGCGCTGGTCGGCGGCGCGGCTGGCGGACGACTTGAGCTGGACTTCGACCGCCTTGTGCTTGGCCGGATGTGGCTGCTCGACTTGCTTGACGGATTTCAGCGGCGTGACCTTGCCCTTGGCTGCCGGCTTGGTTTTCGCGGCAGGAGCAGGGGCTGCGGCCACTGGCGCCGGTGCGGGCGCCTGTACCGGCTTGGCGACCATCAGGGCCGCCACTTGCTTGATCTTCGTGGCCGCATTGCGGACCGGCTTGGCAACTTCGGCGATCGCCGCTTCAATGATCGGTGCAGCCACTTTCTTGGCTGCCGGGGTTTTGGTGGCCGGGCGCGCTGCGCCTGCGGTTGGGTAATCTTGGGTGGCCAGGATGGTGGCTGGCTTGCTCGGTAATTTTGGCAGTGGCATCAGGATCTCAATCAAAAAATTTCTGGAATGAATCGCCCATGGGCAGCCAGCTTCTGGCGGCACTTCTCATGGGGTGGATGCGGGGGGAACAACAATGCTACAGGACGAGTAACTGCCGGAAGGCCGGCAGCATGGCCGGTCATGGACGCCATCGGCGGGCTGCAGGCCCGCCTGGCGGAGTGGATGGAGGCGCTTCGTTGACTCAAAATGGCGATAGGTACCGTGAACTGAACTGCGGTTGAACTAAGCTCGCTGGAAGCCGGCAACGCGCATTGGATCAAAATGGACGATCAATTCAGATGCGCTACGAATTCCAGCACTTCTTCCACGTGAGTTGCGACCTTCACGCCTCTCCATTCTTTCACCAATCGGCCCTGGGCGTCAATCACAAACGTACTGCGCTCGACGCCACGGACCGTCTTGCCGTACATCTGTTTCATCTTCATGACGTTAAACAGCAGGCAAACGGCTTCGTCCGGGTCGGAAATGAGCTCGAATGGCAGCTCCAGCTTGGCTTTGAAGCTTTCGTGCGAACGCAGGGAATCGCGGCTGACGCCGTAGATTTCCACGCCGGCGGCGACGAATTGCGAATACGCATCGCGAAAGGCGATGTTTTCCGTGGTGCAACCAGGGGTGTTGTCCTTCGGATAGAAAAACAGCACCGTGGCCTTGGCCGGGCGGCCCAGCAACTGAAAGGTCTTGCCGCTGGTCATCGCGGCGCTAAAGTCGGGTATGCTAACGAGGGATTGGCTATCAGCCACAGGTTCTCTCCTGAACGGTGATCATCAGCGCTGTTTTTAATCTGGCAACGCATCCAGGTGCAACAATACAGCATTCAGGCCGCTTTGCCCTGCACAATCAGGCGTCCCGAACGGCCTGGCAACTCATCCCAGGTGACGGGACAAACGGGCAAGTCCGTATTTTTTATCTTTTCATAATAATCGCCCATCGCTGCAAACTGGTAGCCCTGGGCTTTCCAGCCAGCCAGCAGTTGTTCGAAAATGGGGGCGAGTTTCTGTCCTTCAAGTTCCGCATGCAAGGTATATACGTGATCGCGAGGATTGTCGGCCGTCAATGACAGGATATGCGCGGCAACATTGCCGGTCGTGATCAGTTTGCCGTCGATTTCGCAGCCCAGCAATTCATCCAGGGTGGGCAGGGTGGTGGGCAATTGCACGCATTGCAGGATCGTGTTGCCGTTGCGCACGCGGTGCGGGCCATTGCTTGGATGCACCATGGCGCCGCGCGCGTCGAGCATGGCGCGGCCATCGGAGGCATAGCGGTAGCCGGCCGTGTCGTGTTCGACAAAGGCGCTGACATTCATTTGCCAGCCGGCCGCGCCGTGCGTGTGCGGCTTTGTTCCAAACACTTGTTCGTAGCGGTTGGCGGCCTTGCGCATCATGTTGATGGTCCAGGCGGCGTTGCGCTTGGCCACGTTGTCTTGCCACAGGGTGTGATCCCAGGTGTGGATGCCGCACTCGAAACCGGCATCGCGCACGGCGCGCAATTGCGCCGCGCATTGCTTGCCGATATCGGGTCCCGGCAGCAAAGTGCCGTACATCAATGTTTTCAAGCCGTAGTGCTCGACCACCGAGGTGCGCGATACCTTGCTGAAAAAGCCGGGTTTCAAGGCGCGCCGCAGGGCCCAGCCCGTGTGGTCGGGGCCCAGCGAGAACAGAAAGGTGGCCTTGGCCTGGTGCGCGGCCAGCATGCGCACCAGATTGCCCATGCCTTCACGGGTGCCGCGATAGGTATCGACGTCGATTTTCAGGGTCAGGAACGGCTTGCTCAACATTAATCCATCAGTGCTTTGGCTTGGGCTACCTGGCTGCGGTAGGCGTCGAAAATGTTGCGCAGGGAATCGGCCATGGTGGTGGTCGGCGCCCAGCCCAGCTCTTCGCAGGTATTCGTGATTTTCGGCACGCGGTTTTGCACGTCCTGGTAGCCGGCGCCGTAGTAGGCACCCGAGGTCGTTTCCACGATTTTCACGTGTTTCGCGCCTTCGGCGTATTCCGGGTATTCGGCGGCCAGGGTCAGCATCATGCCGGCCAGGTCGCGGATCGAATAGTTATTGGTCGGATTGCCAATGTTGTAGATCTTGCCGCTGGCGATGCCGTTCTTGTTGGCGATGATGCGGATCAGCGCATCGATGCCGTCGTCGATGTAGGTGAACGCGCGTTTCTGCGCGCCGCCATCGACCAGCGAGATGTTCTCGCCGCGCACGATGTGGCCGAAGAATTGCGTCACCACGCGCGAGGAACCTTCTTTTGGCGTGTGGATCGAGTCCAGGCCGGCGCCGATCCAGTTGAACGGACGGAACAGGGTGAAGTTCAAGCCTTCCATGCCGTAGCCCCAGATTACGCGGTCCATCAGCTGCTTGGCGTTCGAATAGATCCAGCGCGGCTTGTTGATCGGGCCGCAGATCAGTTCCGAGTTTTCCGGGTCGAATTCCTCGTCATGGCACATGCCATACACTTCCGAGGTCGACGGGAAGACCAGGTGCTTGCCGTACTTGGCGGCCGAGCGCACGATCGGCAGGTTGGCTTCGAAGTCCAGTTCGAAGACGCGCAGCGGCTGCTTGACGTAGGTTGATGGCGTGGCGATGGCGACCAGGGGCAGGATGACGTCGCATTTCTTGACGTGGTATTCGACCCATTCCTTGTTGATCGTGATGTCGCCTTCGAAGAAGTGCATGCGCGACTTGTAGTTGTCATCTTCCAGCAATTCCGTGATGCGGTCCGTGTTCATGTCCATGCCGTAGACATGCCAGTCGGTGGTTTCCAGGATGCGCTTGGACAGGTGGTGGCCGATGAAGCCGTTGACGCCTAAGATGAGGACTTTTTTCATGTGAGATTCTCTTGAGTTAAATCAGTGTGTGCTGACGCGGGTGGTCAGACTTGCTTGCAATTGTTGAGCCGAAATCGGCTCCCCGGCAGCCCTCAGCGCGGAAATGGCCAGCATGCGGCCGTCTCCGCAGACGCCAAAGATGCAATTATCCACTACCGCCAAGCCCGGTGGCAAACTTCCTGCGGAAAGCTTGCTCAAACGGGCTTTTTCGATAATGTAAATGACATCATTGACTTCGGTGAAGGCGCCGGGATAGGGGGGCGCGACGGCCCGGTGCAGGTTGTAAACCTGCTGCGCGGGTAACTTCCAGTCGATCTTGCCATCTTCGGGCTTGCGGCCGCCAAAGTAGCCGCCCTGGCGCAAATCGTTGAGCTGGCGCGGCGCCGTGCCGTCCAGCAAGGCCGGCAGCACGTTCCACAGGGTTTGTTCCGCCGCCACGGTGACCTTGCCGAAGACTTCGAAGGCCGTGTCGTCGGGCAGGATGGGCACGGCCGTTTGCGCGACGATGGCGCCGGCATCGGGCTTGACCGTCATTTCATGCAGGGTGGCACCCGTTTGCGGGGCGCCATGCAGCACGGCCCAGTTGACGGGCGCGCGGCCGCGGAACGCCGGCAGCAGCGAGCCGTGCATATTGTAGGCGGGCGCGACTTCCAAGATGCTAGCCGGCAACATGTAGCGGTAGTAAAAACTGAACAGCATGTCCGGTGTTGCCGCCTGCACCTGCGCCAGCAACTCGGGCGCGCGGGCGTCCGATGGCGTGATGTACGGAATGCCTTCCGCCTGGCACAGGCTGGCGACGGATTCGAACCACAGGTTTTCCGTGGGGCTGTCTTCGTGCGTGACGACGAGGGCGATGTCGACGCCGCCGGCCAGCAGCACCTTGATGCAGCGCACGCCTACATTGTGGTAGCCGAAGACGACGGCGCGCGGGGCGCCCATCAGCGGCCCACCTGGCGCTTTTCCAGGCGCACGTACGATGGCGCCTCGGCTTCCGCCTGCGTCATGCCGTCCTGCAAGATGGTTTGCACCACGTAGCGGGGACGGGCGCGCACTTGCTGGAAGATGCGTCCCACGTATTCGCCCACCAGGCCGATGCCGAACAGGATCACGCCCATGAAGAAGAAGGCGATGGCGAACAGGGTGAACACGCCTTCGGCTTCCGCGCCCAGCAGGAAGCGGCGTACCAGCAGGAAGACCACCAGCAATGCCGAGCCCAGCGACAGCGCCATGCCCAGCATGGAAAAGATTTGCAGGGGAATCAGCGAAAAGCCCGTGACCAGGTCGAAATTGAGGCGGATCAGGCTGTACAGCGAGTATTTCGATTCGCCGGCCGCCCGTTCCTCGTGTTCGACGATGATTTCCGTGGGCTTGCGGGCAAAGGTGTAGGCCAGTGCCGGCACGAAGGTATTGACTTCGGCGCATTGGTTGACGAGGTCGATCACGTTGCGGCCATACGCGCGCAGCATGTTGCCCTGGTCGGTGATCTTGATATTCGTGATTTTTTCGCGCAGGCGGTTCATCATCTTCGAGGCCAGCGTGCGCCAGGCGGAATCTTGCCGCTTGCGCCGGATCGAGCCCACGTAATCGTAGCCTTCGCGCATCTTCGCCACCAGGTTGCCGATTTCCTCGGGCGGATTCTGCAGGTCGGCGTCGAGCGTGATCATGATCTGTCCGCGCGATGCCTCGAAGCCGGCCAGGATGGCCATGTGCTGGCCATAATTGCCGTTGAACAAGATTACGCGCGTGACGTCCGGGCGCTGGCGGAACTGTTCCGCCAGGAGGGGTACCGAATTGTCGCGGCTGCCATCGTTGATGAAGATGATCTCGTAGCTCGTCTGGAGGGCGTCGAGGGCCGGATACAGGCGGGCGAACAGGCTGGCCAGGCCATCTTGCTCGTTGTAGATCGGAATGATAATGGACAGTTCAGGTTTCATCGGCGCGCTGCTCATTTGATGAGAATGGATTTGACGGTGGCGACGGCGCGTTCCACGTCCTGTGTCGTCATGGCGTAGAACATCGGCAAGGTCACGGTCAGGCGGCCGATCTTTTCCGAGACGGGGAACATGCCCTCGGTAAAGCCGCGTTCGCGATACATGGTAAACAGGTGGATCGGTGCGTAATGATAGCCCGTTCCCACGTTTTGCTGCGCCATTTGCTGCATGAAGGCGGCGCGCGTGCCGGGGCCATTGTCGGGCAGGATGATCTGGAACAAATGCCAGTTGCTGTTTTCAAAGTCCTGCACGGGCAGCTGGGCGCCGCTCAGCGCTTCGAAATCGCTGCCGAATTGCGCGAAATAGTGGCGTGCCAGTGCGCGGCGGTGGGCCGTGATGGCCTCGATATTGGCGAACTGGCCCAGGCCGATGGCGGCCATGATGTCGCTCATGTTGTACTTGCCGCCCAGCACATCGACGTCGATGCCGTCGACGCCGCTGCGCGTCACGCCCTGCAGCCGGTATTTCTCGGCCAGCTTGGCTTCTTCCAGGTTGTTGAGGACGAGGCAGCCGCCTTCGCCCGTGGTGATGTTCTTGTTGGCCTGGAAGCTGAACGAGACGAAGTCGCCAAACGCGCCGATGCGCTTGCCCTTCCACGTGGAACCGAACGCTTGCGCCGCGTCTTCCACGACCCGTAAATTGTACTTTTCAGCAATTGCGTACAGGCGGTCCATGTCGACGGGCAAGCCGGACAGGTAGACGGGGATGATGGCCTTGGTACGCGGGGTGATGGCCGCTTCCAGTTTGTCGAGGTCGATATTCCGCGTGACGGGATCGATGTCGGCGAACACTGGCGTGGCGCCCACTTCGATGATGACGTTGGCCGTCGCGACCCACGACACGGGCGTGGTGATGACTTCGTCGCCGGGGCCTATGCCAGCGATGCGCAGCGCGATTTCCATGGTGCACGTGCCCGAATTGAAGGTGCGCACGGGGCGCCCGCCGAAATACTCGGACAGCTGGGCTTCGAAAGCCTGCACTTTCGGGCCGCTGGTGATCCAGCCCGAGCGCAGCACTTCGCCGACGGCGGCGATGGTCGCTTCATCGATGGTGGGTTTGGAAAAGGGCAAAAAGGGCAGGGTAGAGGTCATGGGGCGCAGTTCTTGGATCTGTATTGTGTCAGGGTATCGGTATCGCCGAGGCTGCCAGTGCCGTCAAAAGGCGCCGGCAGGCATGGCTATTTTATATCGTCAGTATGGCGGCGCAGCCTTTCAGCGGTGAAAAATCCTGCTGATGCAGGGGCGGGGCAAGCTGGCCGGGGGCGCGATCCGTGCAGCCTCGCGCCCCAGTTAAATATTTACTTGTTGGCAACGACCATGCGGCGTGCATCTTCGGCAATCACACGCATGGGCACGCCACGCCCCTGCAATTCCTTGTAGCGGTACAGGCTGATAATCGCCATGTCGTGCACGCCGGCATTGGCATCGTTCGTCCATTGCGTGATGAAAGGCTCGATGTTCGGGATGGACAGTTCGGGCTGCTGTTTCAGGCCAAACGTAAACTCATCCCAGTAATCGACGAGGATCACGGGCCGCTGCAGGTAATACGTCAGCGATTGTTCGTAGATGCCGACCGAATAGAGCTTGGTATCGGCTGTCAGTTCGGCCTGGATCTGCGGCAGCATGTCGGTGCCTGCGCGGTTCTGGCCATACAGCTCGGAGCCGGCCAGGATGCAGTGCGTGGCCAGGAAGCCGGCGCCGGCGATGGTCAGCACCGTCATGTCGCGGCGCAACTGGCGCGCATGCAGCAAGGCCAGGGCGCCGCCGGCCAGGGCGAAGAAGCCGGCCGCCATCAGCCATGGCTGGTAACCCTTCAGCGCGACCAGGGCTTCCGCGTCGCGTGCGCTGGCCTTGCTGAAGGCGATCGGTCCGCCGATCAGGATGGCAGCGCCCAGCACGCACAGCAGGCCGGCGGCGAACAGGCGCTGGCGGCGCGAGGCCGATTCCAGGTACAGCGCCACCAGCAGGGCCAGCGCCGGGAAGATGGGCACGATATAGCCAGGCAGCTTCGAGGTCGAATAGCTGAAGAAGAAGAAAATGAAGACGGCCCAGACGAGCAGCATCAAGCGGGGCTGGAAGGCGCCTTCCTGGCGCTTGAAGGCGGCGGCCAGGCTTTGCGGCAGCACGCCTATCCATGGCAGGATGCCGGGAATGAGCAGCACCAGGAAGTAATACCAGGCGCCTTCGCGCTTGTGGCCCTTCATCAGGAAGCGCTGGAAATGCTCGTGGATGAAGAAGAAATGCGGCTGTTCCGGATTGCGCAGGGCGACCAGCACGAACCACGGCGTGGCGATGGCAAAGAACAGCAGCAAGCCCTTGACCAGGTGCAGCCGCGTCCAGATGCGCCAGTCGCGCGCGCACAGCGAATACAGCACCAGCACGGCGCCCGGCAGCACGATGCCGATCAAGCCCTTGGCCAGCACGGCCAGCGCCATGGCTGCCCAGCAGGCCAGCATCCAGTTGCGGCGCTCGAACTCCGTGGCGTCGTCGCGCTGGGCGATCAGCAGGCTGCCCAGGGTGAGGGTCATCATGCCAGACAGGCCCATGTCCAGCGAATTGATCTGGCCGGAAGCGAGCCAGAACAGGCTCGATGCCAGCACCAGGCCCGCATACAGGCCCACGCGCGGGCCGAACACTTTCTTGCCCGCGTAAGCCGTCATGCATACGCCGATGATGCCGCACAGGCCAGTCCACAGGCGCGCCTGCCATTCGCCCAGGCCGAAGGCGGCGAAGGTCAGCGCATTCATCCAGGTTTGCAGCGGCGGCTTTTCAAAGTACTTGATGCCGTTCAGGCGCGTGGTGATCCAGTCGCCCGTGACGAACATTTCGCGCGCCATCTCGGCGTAGCGGCCCTCGTCGGGCGGTACCAGGGTGCGCACGCCCAGCGCATACAGGGTGACGACGATGAAGATGCCCAGCAGGGACCACATCAGCACCCGCGACGAGTGCAGTTCGTTGACATTGATTTTCATGCGGGCGTGCCTGCGGCCGGGGCCAGGATCAGGGCCAGCGTGACCTTGCGGCCTTCGCCCATGAGGATATTGTAGGTGCGGCAGGCAGCCTGGCTATCCATGCATTCGACGCCGATGCGGCGCATGGTCAGCGCGGCCGTCAGCTTTGGATGCACGAAACGCTGGCGCTCGCCCGTGCCGAGGATGACCACGTCGGGCGCATCGGCCAGGATTTGCGCGAAATGCGCCTCGTTCAATTGCTCGAAACTGTCCACTTCCCACGCCCGCGGTGGCATTTCCGGCATGACGATCAGGCTGTAGTTGTAGGGCTGGGCATTGATCTCCACGCCGTTTTCGTCATAGCCGGTGACAGTCTGGTATTGTTGGGTGCTGCTGGCATGGAGTTTCATGGCGATATCGGGGGCTGGTCGTGTCGGTTGATCGGTGCGCGCGCGGCCAAACTGCGTGCCGCGGCCAAGGGCGTAAGCATGCCATAAATGACAGAAAAGAGCGACTGAAAAGCAAGATCCTTTCCAAATTGCAATCTTCGGCGCCACAGAGGGACTGCCTGCTTGCGCCATGGTAATGCTGCCAGATTAAGGGAAGATGAAGATGGCGCGTGCCGGATTGCCGTCCGGAGGCGCCGGCGTGGCAGAATCGGCGTCAAATGCTGGGGTTGGCCATGTTTAATTTGATAAAATGGCCTGTTTTCGGCGAGAATGGTTGTTTTCGCCTTGCAGTCTTTCGCATCGCAGTTTCACGGGTTCATAGTTCTGGCGCGGCTATCATGCTGCAAGTTCTGCTTACCGCGCCGCATCACGACAGGGATTTATTTTGCGACCGATTCAGAAATCGAATAAATTGGCGGATGTCTGCTATGACATCCGCGGCCCGGTCCTGGAAAAATCCAGGCAAATGGAAGAAGAAGGCCACAAGATCACCAAGCTCAATATCGGCAACCTGGCCGTATTCGGCTTCGATCCGCCGGACGAGATCGTGCGCGACATGATGCTCAACCTGCAAAATGCCGCCGGCTATACGGATTCGAAGGGCATGTTCGCGCCGCGCAAGGCCGTCATGCACTATACGCAGGGCAAGAATATCGCCGGCGTGACCATCGATGACATTTATTTAGGCAATGGCGCTTCCGAACTGATCGTCATGTCGATGAACGCCCTGCTCAACAGCGGCGACGAAGTGCTGGTGCCGGCGCCCGATTACCCGCTGTGGACGGCCGCCGTCAGCCTGTCGGGCGGCAATCCCGTGCATTATGTGTGCGACGAGCAGAACGAGTGGTATCCCGACATCGAGGACATGCGCCGCAAGATCACGCCGCACACCAAGGCTATCGTCGTCATCAACCCGAACAATCCCACGGGCGCGCTGTATCCGGTGGAAGTGCTGCTGCAGATCGTCGAACTGGCGCGCCAGCACCAATTGATCATTTTCGCCGACGAGATCTACGACAAGGTGCTGTACGACGAAGCCGAGCACGTGTCGATCGCCTCGCTGGCCGACGACGTGCTGTTCATCACCATGAACGGCTTGTCGAAGAATTACCGCTCCTGCGGCTACCGTTCCGGCTGGATGGTGGTCTCGGGCGAAAAGCGCCACGCAAAAGATTACATCGAGGGCCTCAACATGCTGGCCTCGATGCGGCTATGCGCCAACGCGCCGGGGCAGTTTGCCATCCAGACGGCGCTTGGCGGCTACCAGAGCATACAAGACCTGGTGGGGCCCGGCGGGCGCCTGTTGAAACAGCGCGACCTGGCGCACAAGCTGCTGACCGATATTCCGGGCGTCACCTGTGTCAAGCCAAAGGCCGCGCTGTACATGTTCCCGCGCCTGGACCCGGAGATCTACCCGATCGCCGACGACCAGCAGTTTGCCTATGAATTACTGGCCGAAGCGAAGGTCCTGATCGTGCAGGGCACGGGCTTCAACTGGATCGCGCCCGACCATTTCCGCGTCGTCTTCCTGCCCAACTCCGATGACCTGACCGAGGCCATGGGCCGCATTGCGCGCTTCCTCGAAGGTTACCGCAAGCGCCATAGCCGGGGCTGAGCCAGACAGTAGCAATACCGATCAACCTGGCGCCGCCCAAGGGGGCGCCACTTATGAGCAGTCAAGCACACTATGAAATCCATCAAGATCGGCCTGCTGGGCCTGGGCAATGTCGGTTACGGCACGTTCAGCGTCCTGAAGCGCAACCAGGAAGAAATCAAGCGCCGCGCGGGCCGCGGCATTGAAGTCGTCGCCGTCGCCGTGCGCGACGTGGCGCGCGCCGAAACGCTCGTCGCCGGCGGCTGCAAGGTCGTCAATGACCCCTACCTGATCGTCAACGATCCCGAGATCGACATCGTCGTCGAACTGATCGGCGGCTACGACCTGTCGAAAACCCTGGTGATGCAGGCCATTGCCAACGGCAAGCACGTGGTCACGGCCAACAAGGCCCTGCTGGCCGTGCACGGCAATGAAATCTTCGCCGCCGCCCAGGACAAGGGCGTGATGGTAGCCTTCGAAGCGGCCGTCGCCGGCGGCATCCCCATCATCAAGGCGTTGCGCGAAGGCTTGACGGCCAACCGCATCGAATGGATCGCCGGCATCATCAACGGCACCACCAATTTCATCCTGTCCGAGATGCGCGACAAGGGCCTCGATTTCGCCACCGTGCTGAAACAGGCGCAGGAACTGGGCTACGCGGAAGCCGACCCCACCTTCGACATCGAAGGCGTCGACGCCGCGCACAAGGCCACCATCATGTCGGCCATCGCCTTCGGCATCCCGGTGCAGTTCGACAAGGCCTACGTGGAAGGCATCAGCAACCTCAATGCCGTCGACATCCGCTACGCCGAGCAGCTGGGCTACCGCATCAAGCTGCTGGGCATCACCAAGCGCGCCACCGTCAATGGCGTGGAAGGCATCGAGCTGCGCGTGCATCCGACCCTGATCCCGGCCAAGCGCCTGATCGCCAACGTGGAAGGCGCCATGAACGCGGTGCTGGTGCATGGCGACGCCGTCGGCGCCAGCCTGTACTCGGGCCGCGGCGCGGGCGCCGAGCCGACCGCGTCGTCGGTGATCGCCGACCTGGTCGACATCACCCGCCTGGCCACGGCCGACCCGGAACACCGCGTGCCGCACCTGGCGTTCCAGCCGAACGCGATGACCGACATCGCCATCTTGCCGATGTCGGAAATCACCACCAGCTACTACCTGCGCATGCACGTGGCCGACCAGCCGGGCGTGCTGGCCGACCTGACGCGCATCCTGGCCGAACGCAGCATCTCGATCGACGCCATGCTGCAGAAAGAGCCGGCCGAGGGCGAAACGCACACGGACATCATCATGCTGACGCACCAGACGCAGGAAAAGAATGTCACGGCCGCCATCGAGAAGATGGAAGCGTTAAATAGCGTGGTGGGCACGGTCACCAAGATTCGCCTGGAAAACCTCAGCTGAGCGTTTTCAAGCGATCCATGCAAAACGGCGCCCGCGGGCGCCGTTTTTTCATCCGATGACTGTCTTAATGCTGCGGTACGTCGGGCGCGCCGACGGGGCCCACATCCATGCCGTCATAGCTGGCCAGCTGGTTTTCCTGCGCGAACTGCATCAGTTCGCCATTGCGCGCGTGCAGGCTGTCGACGCCATGCACTTCGGCCTTTTCCACGTGCAGCACCCACACGGGTGGCGCCGCCGGATCGTCGAGTTCCGGCTGGTACAGTTCCACGGGGCGGTAGCCCTGCAGCGCCAGCACGGTGGCGGCCTGCTCCAGCGGCTCGGAAGTGGGGTTGGTGAAGTAATAGCCCCACAGCAGCGGCTGGGACAGGTCCCAGGGCGCGTTCTCGGCGATGTTGGCGAACAGTTCGCTTACGTCTTCTTTGGTCATCATGGCGGAATCTTTCAGTCAATTTCAGGGCGAGATCTTAACATCGGCGCCCGTGGCGCGCCATGCGCCCATAAAAAAACCGGCTGTGCAGCCGGTTTTTCTTATCCGCCATGAAATCGGCTGGACATTCATTCACGCAAGCGCGAATCAGAACTTGTAGCGCAGGCCGATAGACAGCAGGTCGGCTTTCAGCTTGGCGCCGTCTTCGCTCGCTACCTTGCCGAAGTTTTCGTATTCCGCTACCAGCGACAGTTTTTTGTCGAAGTGGTAAGCAGCGCCGATGCCGAAGATGGCGGAGGTTTTGTTGATCGATTTGTCATCGGCTGGCTTGGTGCGGTTTTGCGCGGCGCCAGCCTTGGCGAACAGCGAGAACTGTTCGTTCAGCGGCAGGGTGCCGGTGGCGGCGACGTAGAATGCGTGGTTTTTCACGTCCAGTTTTTCGCCGTCGATGTCGAAAGTCCGCTTGCCGAAGTCGATGTAACCGGCTTCTGCGCCGAAGTTTTGCGTGAAGTCGTAGCCGGCGTAGGCTTTGTAGCCGGTATCGCTCTTTTTGGACGAACCTGCTTCATCGATGGACAGTTTCATTTCCGAACGACCGACGTTGGCGCCGACGTAGTAGCCTTCAGCCTGGGCGAACAATGGGAATGCCAGGGCGGCGCCTACGACTGCTGCAAACAATTGCTTTTTCATATTGATCCTAGATAATTAATGCGGAGAGACTGTCTCGCCGCTTAATGGGAGCCGAATTGTATAGGGATGAATATGTTTATGTAAGGCAATTATTTAAAAAATATTAGAAATAAGCTACGTGTTGTTTTTGGGCAACACTTCGTGTCGAATGACTATCTGTGCAGGCCATCATGCGGCGCCGCCGAAATGCACGCTGACTTTCAATCCGTGGCCATTTTCCGCCGTCGCCAGTTCCAGGCGTGCGCCGTGCAGGGCGGCGATGTCGCGCACGATGGCCAAACCTAGCCCCGCGCCGCCTGGATTGCTCTCGAGCGCCGTGCCGACGCGGTAGAACGGCGTGAATACGCGTTCGCGCTCGGCCGGCGGGATGCCCTTGCCGCTGTCTTCCACCTCCAGCACGGCGCCGTGTTCGTGGCCGTTCCCCGTTTGCGCCGCGCGCACGCGCAGGATCACGCTGCCGCCCTGCGGCGTGTAGCGCAGGGCGTTGTCGACCAGGTTGGCCACCAGTTCATGCAGCAGCAGGGCCTGGCCATGCACGGGCGCCTCGTCGGGTGCTTCCAGCGACAGGTCGATTTGCCTGCCGACGGCGGCCATGGCCATTTCCAGTCCCACCTGCTGCGCCACGTCGCGCAAGGGGACGGTGTCCATCGCCAGGCTGTCGCCGCCATGCTCGATGCGCGCCAGGGTCAGGAGCCGGTTGGCCAGCAGCACGGTCGAATCGGTGGTGGCGGCGATCGAGCGCACGATGTCGCGCAGGGCGGCGATGTCCGGCGGGGCGCCCGCCTGGCGGTCGCATTCGCGCATGGCCAGTTCGGCCTGGGTTTTCAGCACCGTCAGCGGCGTGCGCAACTGGTGCGAGGCGTCGGCGATGAAGCGGCGCTGGCTGGCGATCAGCTGCTGCAGGCGCGACATGGAGCCGTTCATGGCGCTCACCAGAGGGCGCATTTCCTTGTGCACCAGCGTGGGGTCGACGTCGGACAGGTCGGACAGGGTGCGCGTCTCGACTTCCGTTTTCAAGCGCATCAGCGGGCGCAGCACCAGGCGCACGGCAAACCACACGAGGGCGCCCATCACCAGTATCATCGCCGCCTGCCAGCTCAGGGTGTCGAACAGGATCTGGTTCGACAGGCCGCGCCGCGCGTCCAGCGTTTCGGCCACCTGGATCAGGGCGATGCCGCGCATCGAGTCGTCATACACGGGTTGCAGCAGGGCGGCGATGCGGATCGGCTTGCCGTGGTAGTCGGCGTGGTAGAAGCGCACCAGGGCGGGATAATTCTGCGAGCGGGGCACGTTTTTCGGCACGGGCGGCAAGTCGCCATAGCCCGACACCAGTTCTCCATTGATGCCCGTCACCTTGTAGTAGATGCGGCCCAGGGTGTCGGTTTCGAAGCTGTCGAGCGCCACGTAGGGTACTTCGGCCACCACCTTGCCGCCCACGATGGAGACGCGCTCGGCCAGCGCCCGCGTCGACGCCAGCAAGGAGCGGTCGTAGGCCATGTCGGCCGCGTCGAGCGCGTTGCGGTAGACAAAGACGGCATCGAGCAGCACCAGCATCACCAGGGGGATGAGCAGCCAGCGCAGCAGCTGGCTGCGCAGGCTGCCCAGCGGCCGGCCCTGCGCCCAGCGCCGGCGCAAGCGTTCGAGCATGGGCGGGCGTGGGGGGCGCACGGTCATTTCGGCGCGGCCGGCGCCATGGCGCTGCGCGGCTGCAGCAGGTAGCCGATGCCGCGCAGGGTGGTGATGACGGCGCCGTCGGGCGAGCCGCTTTCCACGCCGCTTTCCAGCTTCTTGCGCACGCGGTGGATGTACAGTTCGATGGCGTCCAGGTTGGCGTCGTCGGCCAGCGCAAAGACTTCGTCGAACAGTTTTTCCTTCGACACGGCGCGTCCCGAGCGCGTGATCAGCGCTTCGAGCACCGCGTGTTCGCGCGGCGTCAGGGGAAACGGGGCGCCGGCATAGCTGAACATGCGCGTGACGGTGTCGAAACTGAGGGCGCCGCAGGTGTGCACGAGGGCTTCATTGCCCTGGCTGCGGCGCAGCAGGGCCTTCACGCGCGCTTCCAGTTCGGCCAGTTCGAACGGCTTGGCCATGTAGTCGTCGGCGCCCAGGTTCAGGCCCTGCACTTTTTCATCCAGGCCGCCGCGCGCAGTGAGTATCATGACGGGAGTCTTGCCGCGCGTGCCGCCGCGCGCGCGCAGGCGGCGCAGCACGTCCAGGCCATCCATCTTCGGCAGGGTCAGGTCGAGCAGCACCAGCGAGTATTCCTGCGTGTGCAGCAGGGCGTCGGCATCGGCGCCGTTGTGGGCGGTCTCCACCGTCAGGTGCGCGTCGCGCAGGGCCTTTGCCAGCCAGTGCGACAGCTCCAGATGGTCTTCCACTAATAATATGCGCATGGTCTCCGCCATTCGTTGAAATGGATGCAGTGTAAGCCTGCCGGCGCCGCGCCGACAGGGGCGGCAATGAATATGTTTGCCCCCTTTGTGGCTGGCTGGCGACACCTGTCAGTCTGAAAGCGAATTGAAAGGATCGCGCTCATATAGTGTGATCCTGATTCATGAAATTGATCAGGCATATCACTAATAACTATATCTAAGGGAGATACTCTACATGAAGAAGACCGCATACTCGCTGGCCGCTCTGGCTGTCCTGGCCGCCGCTGGCAGCGCCCAGGCACAATCGAACGTCACGCTGTACGGCCGCCTGGACGCCGGCGTCAGCACCACCAGCAACGCCGGTCCGAACAAAAGCTCGATGACGCAAGTGAGCTCCGGCGGCATGAACACTTCGCGCTGGGGCATCCTGGGCAGCGAAGACCTGGGCGGCGGCCTGAAAGCTGTCTTCAACCTGGAAGGCGGCATCCTGGTCGACACGGGCGCGGCCGACGGCGCGCTGTTCAAGCGCCAGGCCAATGTGGGCCTGGAAGGCGCGTTTGGCCGCGTCGTGCTGGGCCGTTCGTTCACCACCGTGTATGACTTCGTGCTGCCGTTCGATCCAATGGCCTATGCGCCGTTCTATTCGTGGGCCACTTCGGCCAACGCGACGGGCCCGAGCAAATACGGCATGACGACGGCCTTCGACAACATGGTCAAATACTCGGGCAAGACGGGCGACTTCAGCTACGGCGCATCGTACGGCTTCGGCGAGCAGTCGACGGGCAACTCGGACAGCGCCAAGCTGTCGACGGCCGTCACCTACAAGACCGGTCCTGTCAGCCTGCTGGCCACGTATGAGCAGGTGAACGGCAATGCCATCGCCGGCGGCGCGCGCGACAAGACCACCGTGTACCACCTGGGCGCCATGTATGACGACGGCCCGTGGAAAGTGCAGGCGGCGGCGCGCGACTACAAGCTCGATCCGGCTGCCTCCGGCAAGGCCGACGTGCGCGGCACCCTGTACTGGGGCGGCGTCAGCTACAAGACCACGCCGGTGATCACCCTGACGGGCGTGATCTACTACCAGGACGTGAAAAACGTGGCCGCCAACCTCAATGCCGATCCGATCATGTACGTGGCGCGCGTGCGCTATGCCCTGTCCAAGCGCACCGACCTGTACGTGGCCGGCGCCTACGCCAAGGCCAAGCACAACCAGCTGGTCAGCCTGTCGCGTGACGATGCCGGTTTCGGCGACACGCAGCGCGGCCTGATCGCCGGCATCCAGCACCGCTTCTAAGGCATGACGATGCTGCGCTCCCTGTTCCTGTCCTTGCTGTGCCTGCTGCCTGCCCTCGCGGGGGCGCAGGCGTCGGCGCCGGCCGAGTGCGTGGTGCCGTCCAAGCCGGGCGGCGCCATGGACCTGACCTGCAAGCTGGCGAAAAAAGGCCTGGCGCAGGAGGGCGCGGCAGCCGCCATGGCGCCGATGCGCATCAGTTATCTGCCCGGCGGCATCGGCGCCGTGGCCTGGCACTCGATGGGTTCGCAGCGCCGCCGCGCGGAGCCGAACACCCTGGTGGCCTTTTCGGGCGGTTCGCTGCTGAATCTGGCGCAGGGCAAGTTCGGCAATGCCAAGGCGGGCGACGTGCGCTGGGTGGCGGCGCTGGGCGCCGACTACGGCATGATCGCCGTGCGCAGCGATTCGCCCTACAAGACGCTGGGCGACCTGATCGCGGCATTGCGGCAGCATCCGGACAAGGTGCTGATCGGCGTCTCCGGCACCATCGGCAGCCAGGACTGGCTGAAGATGGCGCTGGTGGCGCGCCACGCCGGCATCGATCCGAAAGTGTTGCGTTTTGTCGCGCTCGAAGGCGGCGGCGAAGTGTTTACGGCGATGCAGGCCGATTATGTGCAGGTGGTTTCGGGCGACACGTCCGAAGCCACCCTGAACGCCAGCGCCAACCACGCGCGCGTGCTGGCCGTGCTGGCGGAGAAGCGCCTGCCCGGCGTGCTGGCCGGCGTGCCGACGGCGCGCGAGCAAGGCGTCGACGTGGTCTGGCCCATCATCCGCGGCGTGTGGATGGGGCCCCAGGTGCCGGAGGCGGACTACCAGCGCTGGGTGGCCACCTTTGACCGCGTCATGGCCACGCCGCAGTTCGCGGAATGGCGCGCGCAGGCCGGCCTGTATCCATTCGCCCTGACGGGGCCGAAGCTGACGGCGTATGTCAGGAAGGCGGTCGACGAGTATGCCAGGCAGGCGAATGAGCTTGGCCTGATGCGCTGAACGACATCCCATTAAATAAAAAACCTATTCATAGACGGAGACAACCCCATGCAAACCAAGACCCTGCTTCAAGCCGCCCTTGCCACCGCGTTTGCCAGCCTGGCCGGCGCCGCTTTCGCCCAGGTACCGGCAGGTTATCCGGCCGACTACCAGAAGATCATCGACGCGGCCAAGAAGGAAGGCAAGGTGGTGATCTACAGCGCCACCGACAGCAAGGCCGCCGCGCCGCTGATCAAGGATTTCAGCGCCCTGTATCCTGGCATCTCGGTCGAATACAACGACATGAATTCCACCGAAGTGTATAACCGCTTCATTTCCGAAGTGGCCGCCGGCGGCAACACGGCCGACGTGATGTGGTCTTCGGCGATGGACTTGCAGATGCGCCTGGCCTCCGATGGCTACGCCCTGAAATACAAGTCGGTCGAAGCGGCCAAGATCCCCGGCTGGGCCATGTGGGACGACCAGGCCTACGGCACCACGTTCGAGCCGGCCGCCATCGTCTATAACAAGCGTTTGCTCGACCCGAAGGAAGTGCCGAAGAACCACGACGACTTCGTCAAGCTGATCGCCACGCCGAAGTTCAAGGACAAGGTCACCACCTACGACATCGAGAAATCGGGCGTGGGCTTCATGTTCATGGCGCAGGATGCGAAGGAATATCCGCAATTCCTGGCGCTGCAAAACGCGTTCGGCACGGCCAAGGTGCGCGTGCAGTCGTCGACGGGCACCATGATGGAGCGTATCTCGTCCGGTGAAAACCTGATCGGCTACAACGTGCTGGGTTCCTACGCGCTGGTGCGCGCCAAGACCGACCCGTCGATCGGCGTGGTGCTGCCCAAGGATTACACCCTGATCCTGTCGCGCGTGCAGTTCATCAACAAGAACGCGAAGAACGTCAACGCCAGCAAGCTGTGGCTCGATTACATCCTGTCGCACCGCGGCCAGACCATCATCGCCAACGGCGCCAAGCTGTTCGCCATCCGCGCCGACGTCACGGGCGAGACCACCTCGGCGGAGCTGATCAAGGAAATCGGTACGGCCAACGTCAAGCCGATTCCCGTGCATCCGATCATCCTGCAATTCCTGGGGCCAGCAAAGCGCATGGCCTTCCTGAAGCAATGGAAAGAAACAGCCGGCAAAAAATAACGCCGACTTAGCCGCCCGCGAGCCTTGCTTGCGGGCGCACGCCGTACCCTTCATTCATTGGATTCATCATGCAAACTGCTATCTTGCCGCTGCCTGCACGGTCGCGCTCTCCCTTGTCGCGCCTGAACTGGCCGCGCGGCGTGGTCGTGGCGATTACCCTGGTCGCCATTTTCCTGCCGCTGTTCCTGATTTTTTACCAGAGCTTTTTGAACGCGCCCTTCTTCATGCCGGTGCGCGAATTCGGCTTTGATTCCTACCGTTTCATCTTCGATGATCCCGATTTCGCCATGGCCTTCAAGAATGGCCTGATGCTGGCCTTCGGCCTGACCGTCATCGCCGTGCCGCTGGGCGGCATGCTGGCCTTCCTGATGGTGCGCACGGATTTGCCGGGCCGCGGCTGGGTGGCGCCCATGCTGCTGGTGCCGATCTTTGTCTCGCCGATGGTGATGGGCTTTGGCTACGTCGTCTCGATGGGACCCGTGGGCTTCTATTCGATCTGGGCCAAGGAGCTGCTGGGCTTCGTGCCCTGGAATATCTATTCCTTCACCAGCATCGTCATCATCGCCGGCCTGACGCACGTGCCGCACGTCTACCTGTATGCCTCGTCGGCCCTGAAAAGCCTGGGCTCGGACGTGGAAGAAGCGGCCCGCGTGGCCGGCGCTTCGCCGATCCAGGTGATGCTCAATGTGTCGCTGCCGATGATCATGCCTGCGCTGGCGTATGCGGGCGTGCTGGTGTTCTTCCTCGGCTTCGAAGTATTCGGCCTGGTGCTGGTGCTCGGTGATCCGGAAGGCCATCTGGTGCTGCCGACCTATCTGTACAAGCTGACGAACAAACTGGGCACGCCGTCGTACCATCTGATGGCCGCCGTCGCCGTCTGCCTGGTGATGGTGACCATGCCGCTGGTGATGATACAGCGCTGGCTGCTCAAATCCGCCAACAAATACGTGTCGATCAAGGGCAAGGGCGCGCGCAGCAAGGCCATGCCGCTGGGCCGCTGGAAGTGGCTGGCGTTTGCCTTGCTGGCCGGCTGGCTGATCTTCACCATCATCCTGCCGCTGACGGGCATCGTGCTGCGCTCCTTCGTGCAGTACTGGGGCGAAGGCGTGCACCTGGCCGACGTGCTGACGTTGCAGCATTTCCGCGACATTTTCGACCAGCCTTCGCTGGTGCGCGGCATCGTCAACACCATCCTGATCGGCGTCGTCGGCGGCGCGCTGGCCGTGGGCTGCTACAGCTTCATCGCGCTGGCCATGCACCGCAAGCAGGACGGCATCACGCGCCTGCTCGATTACAGCGTGCTGGTGCCGCGCGCCGTGCCAGGCCTCTTGGCCGGCCTGTCGTTCCTGTGGGTGTTCCTGTTCGTGCCGGCCTGGCTCGACGGCATATTGAAAGGCATGGACAACGGCGTGGCCCTGTGGCTGAGCGGCCATGTGATTCCCGTGCTGCGCGAAGTACGCTCGACGATCTTCGCCCTGTGGCTCGCGTATTCGGTGGTGTGGATGGCCTACGGCATGCGCCTCATTTCGACGGCGCTGCTGCAGGTGGGACCGGAGCTGGAAGAGGCGGCGCGCGCCGTCGGCGCCAGCCGCGGCCAGGTGACGCGCGACGTGACCCTGCCGCTGATCAAATACGGCTTGCTGGGCGCCTGGCTGATGGTGTTCCTGATCTTCGAGCGCGAATATTCGACGGGCGTGTACCTGCTCTCGCCGGGGACGGAAGTGATCGGCGCCATGCTGGTGTCGCTGTGGGCGGGCGGCTCGACCGACCTGGTGGCGGCGCTGTCCTTCATCAATATCACCCTGGTGGCCATCGGCCTGGGCATCGCGCTGCGCTTTGGCGTGAAGTTACATAACTGAGCTGCATAACTAAGAATAGACTGAGACCACATCATGAATGAATTGACCGTCAATGAGCTGTACCTGGACTACGGCACCGGCGCTGCCGCCAACCAGATCCTGAAAGGTGTCTCGATGCACCTGCAAAAAGGCGAAGTGGTCGCCCTGCTGGGGCCTTCGGGCAGCGGCAAGACCACCTTGCTGCGCGCCGTCGCCGGGCTGGAAAGCCCGAAGGCGGGCACCATCCAGATCGGCGAGCGCAATGTCTTCGACGGCGCGAAGCATTTCGAGATGCCGGCCGAGCATCGCAACCTGGGACTGGTGTTCCAGTCGTACGCGCTGTGGCCGCACAAGACCGTGTTCGACAACGTCGCCTACGGCCTCAAATTGCGCAAGATGGGCAGCACGGAAATCGCCGCGCGCATCAAGGAAGTGCTGACGCAGCTGGGACTCGGACACCTGGGCGAGCGCTATCCGCACCAGCTGTCCGGTGGCCAGCAGCAGCGCGTGGCGATCGCCCGCGCGCTGGTGTACAACCCGCCCGTGATCCTGCTCGACGAACCGCTGTCGAACCTGGACGCCAAGCTGCGCGAGGAAGCGCGCGCCTTCCTGCGCGAACTGATCGTGCGCCTGGGCCTGTCGGCCCTGATGGTGACGCATGACCAGGGCGAGGCGATGGCCATTTCCGACCGTATCCTGCTGCTCAATAACGGCAAGATCGAGCAGCAGGGCACGCCGCAAAGCATGTATGAAACGCCGGACACCCTGTTCACGGCCGAATTCATGGGCAGTAACAACCGCCTGCCCGGCAAGGTCGTGCAGCGCGAAGGCAAGCAGGTGCGCTTGCTGGTCGATGGCGCCTCCATGCAGGGCGTGGCGCGCGGCGCCAACGCGGGCACGGAAGTGACCACCATGATCCGCGTCGAGGAAGTGAAGATCAGCGCCACGCAGGTGGAGAACGCCATCGAACTGCCGCTGCTGACCTGCATGTATCTGGGCGACCGCTGGGAGTGTCTGTTCGAGCGCGGCGGCGCCGAGAACATCAGCCTGCGCGCGTATTCACGCCACAAGCTCGAGGCGGGCAAGTACTGGCTGCACATGCCGGCCGATAAGCTCTGGGTGTTTTAACGGTGCCGTGGTGGCCGCGCTGGCGCGCCGTCGGCGCAGCGCTGGCCACGGGTTTGCTGGGCGCCGCCATCTGCCTGTGGCTGCACACGCCGCTGCCGTGGATGATCGGCCCCCTGTTTGCCACGGCCGCGCTGCGCCTGGCGGGGCGCGAACTGGCTTGCCCCGTGCGCGTGCGGGAAGCGGGACAGTGGGCCATCGGCACGGCCTTGGGTCTGTATTTCACGGCGCCCGTGCTGGCCGTGCTCACCGTCTATACGCCATGGATCGCCGGCGCCGTGCTGTTCGCGCTGGCGCTGGGCGCGTCCGGCGCCATGCTGCTGCGGCGCCTCTCCGGCGTCGACCATGCCACCGCTTTCTTTGCCATGGCCGTGGGTGGCGCATCCGAGATGGCGGTGCAGAGCGAGCGCCATGGCGCCGACGTGGGCAAGGTGGCCGCCGCGCACAGCCTGCGCATGATGCTGGTGGTGGCGACCATCCCGTTCGGCGTGCGCTACTGGGGCAGCCATGGCCTGGCAGAAGGGCATGAGACTTTCGTGCCCGGCGCCGCGCTGGTCGACTATGGCGGGCTGGCGCTGCTGGTCGGCATCACGGTGCTGGCGGCCCTCGCATTAAAACGGGGCCGGCTGCCCAACGCGTGGGTCATCGGCCCGCTGCTGGCCGCGCTGCTGCTGACGGCCTGCGGCATCCATCTGTCGCGCCTGCCCGAATGGATGATACGCGCGGGCCAGCTGTTCATCGGCATCGCCCTGGGCACGCGCTTCACTCCCGCCTTCCTGCATGCTGCTCCCCGCTACCTGGCCGGCGTGGCTCTGTGCAGTTTCCTGATGCTGCTGCTGGCGGCCGCCTTCGGACTGGGCCTGTCGCACTGGCTGGGCATCCACCCCGGCACGGCCATCCTGGCCACGTCGCCCGGCGGCATCGCGGAAATGTCGTTGACGGCCAAGGCCCTGCATCTGGGCGTCCCCATCGTCACGGCCTTCCACGTGGCGCGCATGGTGGTGCTGGTATTGCTGATCGGACCGCTGTTTCGCCTGCTGCCGCGTCCTTAATTTCCCCGCACGACGATTTCCTGCACCTGGGGTTCGCGCTGGCGCATGAAGCGCACGATGGAGTCCACCGTGACGACGTCGATCTGGCGCGTCATGCGGCGCTCGAACGGGTGATCGTCGAAAGCGATATTGGCGCGGAACATGCGCGCGCCCAGGCGCGTGGCGGCCGGTATGCTGAGCGTTTGCGGCACGTAGCTGGCGCTGCGCAGCCAGCCTTGCGCTTCGGCGCGCGTTTCGATCTTGCCCGGCTCGTTGCTGGCAGCGGCCAGGGTTTCCAGCACCCACTGGTTCGAGTTCTGGTACTTGGTGGAAAACGGATAGGCCAGCATATTGTAGTGCGCCTCATGCAGGCGCTTGGGCGTGTTCGACGTCAGCAGTCGCACCAACTGCTGCTGCGTATCCTGGCCGGGAATCAGGATCAGGCTTTCATACATGAATACGTCATCCATGAAGAAATTACCCAAGCCTTCGTTGTACAGCGACGATTGCGCCGTGCCGCATTCATTGAGTTCATGCACCACCAGCCAGCGGCCCTTCGGGTGGTCGCGCCAGGCCAGCGCCATGTGCGAATAGCGCAAATTGTACTTCGACAGGTCTTGCCCGGCGCGTGCCACCAGCGCCACTTGCGCGCCCGAACCATCGAGCGCCTGCAGGGTCTTTTGCGCCAGGTCCATCGATTTGACGAGGGTGGTCGCATCCGTTGGCTTTTCCTCGCACGAGCGTCCCGCATGGGCGGCGCCGGCCAGGGCCAGGCTGATGATCATGACAGTCAGGCGTTTCATGGGTTCACGCTTTCGAATGGTGGAGGATGGCATTGCCGGCCGCATCCGGCACATAGGCGATGGCCTTGCCCGACAGTACCAGCATGTGGCCCGTCGAGACGGCCACTACCTGGATGGCCGTGCCGGCCGCCAGCGACAGCCCTTGCGTGGCTTTCTGGCTCAGTTTGACGGAGGCCGTGGCCGCCTGCGAGGCGCCCCTGGCTGCGCTCTTCAGTACGAGGACGCTGCCGTCGGCCACGTCTTCCACCTTGTCGATGACGATTTCACCGGCGGCGGCCAGCACCGACATGGAGCCGACGAGCACGATGGCCGACGCCATGCTGGCGTTGTCGGATGCGTTGGTGGTGTCGGAATTGGCGGCCTGGGCCAGCGGCGCCATGGTGGCGGCGCACAGCAGGGCGGTGGCGAGCAGATGTTTCATGGGATTTCCGTTCTTCATTGGTGGTTACACTTTGGAGTGGTGCAGCAGCGCCTTGCCCAGTTCGTTCGGGATGAAGGCGATGGCCTTGCCGGAAAGAACCAGCATGTGGCCGGTGGACAGCGCCACCACGTTGACCACGGTGCCGGCCGCCAGCGACAGGCCCTTGGCCGCTTGCGTGCTCATCTGGATGGAAGCGCCGCCCGCTTCGGACGCGCCTTTCAGCACGATGACGATGCCTTCGCCCACCGTTTCCACGCTGGCGACCACCACCTGGCCGGAGGCGACCAGCATCGACATGGAGCCGGCGACGACGATGGCGGAACCCTGGCTGAGGTTTTGCGAGCCTTTCGACAGGTTCTCCGAGGCGGCGGCGTGGACCAGGCCGGGAGCGGCCATGGAGAGCGTCAACAGCGACAGGGACAGGCAGAGGGGCAGCAGGCGTTTCATGTGTTTCTCCTTCAAGTGTGCCAAGTGGCAACGCCATCATTGTAGACTGTGGGCAATTGGTCAATGAAAACGCTACTCGTAGCGGGCAGGCATACCGCAGGTAGCGTATTGCGCTACTTTTTTGCCGCCAGAACCGATGCTATTTTTATAAAGGAAATGCATGCCGCAAACCCACGCCTTGATCGAAGCCTTGAAACGCCTGTTGAAAGCGCGCGCCGTCACATATGCCGAGCTGGCCCAGCGCATCGGCGTATCCGAAGCCAGCGTCAAGCGGATGTTTTCGCAGAAGCAATTTACCCTGCAGCGCCTGGACCAGATCCTGGTGGCCATCGGCAGCGATTTCCAGCAGCTGGCGCTGGCCGTGCAGTCAGCCCAGGCCGCGCCCACCCTGATCACGGGACTGACATATGCGCAGGAAAAGGAAATCATCGAGGACACCCGGTTGTTCGTGGTGGCCGTGTCTGCCCTGAACCTGCTGCCGCTGGAACAGATCGTCGCCATCTACGACATCAGCGAGGCGCAAGCCGTGAAATACCTGCTGCGCCTCGACAAGATCGGTTTTCTGGAACTGCTGCCGAATAACCGGGTCAAACTGCTGGTGGCGCGCACATTTGCGTGGATACCGAACGGTCCCATCCACACGTATTTCAAAAAGGAAGCCTATGGTGACTATTTGAATTCCCAATTCGATGGCGAGACGGAATTGTTGCGCCTGGTGAACGTGATGTTGTCGAAAAAATCCACGGCGGCCTTGCTGGAACGCCTGAAGCAAGTGGCGGTGGAATTCTCGCAGCAACACCAGGAAGACGCGCGCCTGCCCGGCGATGAGCGCCTGGCCATCAGCTTCATGCTGGCGGCGCGTCCCTGGATGCCGCAGACGTTCAAGGCGTTGCTGCGGCAGTAAGTGTGCAAGCCGGTCGATAAGCAAGCCTGCTAGCCTGTAAGCAAGCCAGCCGCCAGCAAGCCAGCAAGCAAGCAGTGAAGCCAGCAAGTCAGTACGCCGAATAAAGCCATTTGTGTAAAGCCATTCGTGGCGCCTGGTCTTTCTGGTCGCTAGTCTGGCCGCTGGCCGCTGGCCGCGCCTGTTTGCGCCATCCTCCATTGCTTGCCGGCCCATTGCTTGCGGGTCCATCTATTGCTGGCCCGTTTGCTGTGGGCCTGATTTCTGCTGCCCCGTTTGTTCCTCTTGTTCCTGTTGTTCCTGTTTCATTTGCGACAGCAAGCGCCAGGCAAAAAAGCCCAGCACGCCCACGCCCAGCAGCAGTGCGCCCCACAGCGCGGCCAGGCGCCACGGTGCCCCGTCTTTTGTGGCGCGTGCTGGTGCCGCCGCGCCCCCGTTGGGGTGGAGCGGGCCGGCGCTGGCCGTCTTGAGTGCCAGCAATTCGTCCGTCTTGAAGCCGGGCGCCACCTGCGACAGCGGTTGCGCCACGGCGGCGGCGTTGCTGTTGCCGAATGCCAGCTGATAAGGCAGCTTGCCGCTGGCCAGGAAAACGACGGTGGCCGGTGTCCAGCCCAGGCGCAGGGCGGGCGCATCGCTGGCGTCGAGCTGGAGTTCCGTGGCCGTCTGCAGTACCCATTCGCCCGTTTGCGTCACGGGCATGGCCAGGTCGCCCGAGATCCTCTCCTTGCCATCGAGGCCGATGCGGTAAAACGTCGTGCTCAGCAGGGGATCGAAATACGCGCCTTGCGCGGGACGCGCCTGGTGGCGCAGGGGCAGCCGGTGCCGGGGAACATAGCTGTTCTGGCGATACACGCCCAGGGTCACGGGCAGCACCACATTGTTGCGCGTCAATTGCAGGGCGATGCTGTCGGCGGGAATGGCGAGGGGCGTGGCGTAGCGCCATTCATTCGCCTGCTTGCCGGGCAAGCCTTGCAGCACGATGGAGGCGCGCGCTGGGGCGATCTCCGTTTCGCTGACGGCTTGCGCCGTGATCGCCGCAAAGGCCAGCGGTTCGCCCGCTTGCCAGCTCAGGCGCGCATAGCGGAAGGCGCGCGGCGCAAAGGCGATGCTGTCGTTGGCCAGGGTCTGCGTGTCGCTGTTGCTGAGCCAATTCAGGGTGGTGGTGCCGATGGCGTCCCATTGCTTCAGGTCATCGCTCACTTCCAGCAGCACTTGCGCACTGTAATTGTCCGTGCGGGTAGGCGGCGTGAAGCGCAAGGCGGCGATGCGCTTGTCTTGCGTCTGCTTGCCCAGGTCGAGGATCAGCGCCTGCAGCATCGCCGTGGTCGCCGCCGTGCCGGCGCGCGTGCTGACCGACAGCAAACGGCCATCGTCCGCCGTGCGGATATCGATGCCTTGCAAGCCATCGCCAGTTGCCGGCGCGCCCGTCACGGGGAAAATGCGGGCGGGAATGGCAGTCCGTTGCGTGGCCGATTGCGCGGGCGGCGCGCCGATGGCGTAGGCCAGGCGCTTGCCGTCCGCGTCGAACAGGCGCAGGTCGGCCAGGCTGGCCGAGCTGGCGTGCAGGTAGACGTCCCTGGGCAATATCAGCTGGACGATGCCGGCGCCGGCCGGCACCTGCACGGGCATGCTCCAGGCATAGTCCTGTGGCCGGTCCTGGCCGGGCGCGGCCAGCGCGGCGCCTGCCACCAGCAGGCTGCAGCAGATCAATGAGGGCTTCATGCGGCTCCTTGTTGCGGTTCGGCTGAAGCGGGCGCGGCAGCCTTGGGGAAGGGCGCCAGGTAGCCGATCAAGACCATCAGCAAGCCGACACCCACGAAGGAGACGATGCGCTCGATGCCGCCCACGTTGGACAGGTCGATCAGGAACAGTTTCAGGACGACCAGACCCAGCAGCACGGCGCCCAGGCTCCATTGCTGGCGCCGCTGCTGGCGCGCCGCGTGGCGCATCAGCAGCAGGGCCGTCACGCTCCACACCAGCGACAGCATCGCTTGCACGAACTGCGAGGCCAGCATGGCGTCAAAGGTGTAGGGCACGCCCAGGTACTGCGACACCGTGCGCAGCAGCATCAGGTTGAACCAGCCATACAGCAGGCACGCGGCCACGACGGGCAAGCGCGCCTGCCACACGGCGGGCAGCGGCAACTGGCCCGTCGGCAGCAAGCGGTAGCTGGCAATGGCCAGCAGGACGGCAAAACCCGTGCTCAGGTCCAGCGGATTGAGCAATGGCAAGTACGGCAGCGGTGCCATGGCGCCGTCGTCGAAGATGTTCCATGCGGCGATCAGCAGCAGCGACCATGCCGCCGCCAGCGGTATCAGATAACGCTGGTACCACGCCGCAATCGGCGCCACCGGCCAGGCGCCAGCGCGGCAGCGGCGGATCAGCCAGGCCAGCACCAGCATCATGGCCCAGGCCGGCAAGTAGCGGGCCCAGGCAGGGCTGACGCTGCCTTCATACTGTGCCAGCCAGGCGCTGACCTGCATGGCGCCAAGCGGCCACAGCATCAGCCAGGGCGCGGCCGTGCGCAGCGTATGCAGCAGGCGCAGCGCACGCGCGTCGAGTTGCCAGCCCGCTTGCGGCCAGGCCAGCAGCAGGTATTCTCCTGCCGCCAGGGCACTGGCCAAAGCCAGCCAGCTCAGGCCGGTCGGCAGGTAGTCGCGCAGGTACAGCGCCAGCAACAGGTTGGCGCTCCACAGGCCCAGGCCAATCCAGGCGGCCACGCTGATCCAGCGCAGCTGCGGCCAATCGAGGCGCCGCGCCAGGAGGGCGAACGCGGGCGTCGTGACGCAGACGGCGATCAGGTACAGCGCCAGCCAGTGTTCGCCCGCGTGTGCTTGCAGCGCCAGGTTGCCGTCGATCAGGCGCAGCAGCCAGCTGGTGAAGGGCACGAGGATGGCGGCAAACCACAGCAAGCCGCTCCAGGCCAGCAGGGGGCGCGCCACCAGGGCCAGCAGCTCGTCGCCGCCGCGCGCGCGCAGCGCAAGGAAACGGGCGCTGGCAAAGGCGGCGGCGCCCAGCAGCAGGGCGCTGAGGAAGGAGCCGCCGAACAGGTTGGCCGGATGCTGATCCCAGGTCCAGCTGGCGCGGCTGAGCAATATCATGCCGGCCAGGACCTGCACGGCCAGCAGCAGGGCGCGCGGCGCATGCCATTGCTCGCGCCGCGCCAGCACCGCCAGCAGGGCTGCCACTGCCAGCGCGCTGACGGTGAGCAGGTTCAGTTGTGTGATGCTATCGGTGCGCAGCAGGATTTCGCTCCAGATGCCGCCCAGCAACCATGTCGTGGCGGCCGTCAGGAACAGCACGGACAGGCTGCTCATGAACTCAGGATGCAAGTGGCTGGCGTGCCTGCGGAAATTGTAGGCCATTACCAGCGCGGCGGCGGCCAGCAGCACGCAGCCGAGCCAGATGTTGGCCTGCAAGGCCGTCGTCGTGTCGAGTCCCTGCATGGCACCAAGGAAGGCAAGCCAGGCGGCCGCCTGCACCAGCAGGCCGAAGGCCCAGGCCAGGGTCTGGCGCTGGCGCAAGCCGACCCAGACGATGCCCGCGCCTTCCAGCGCCCAGGCGGCGGACGTCCAGCGGCCGTCGAGGGCGAACGGGATGGCCAGGGTGCCGAAGACGATGCCCAGCGCGAGGAAGGCTTCGGCCAGCAGTTTGAAACCTGCGCGGCGCCACAGCGCCACGGCCAGTCCCGTGTAGCACAGGCCGGCAAGCAGCGCGGAAAATGCCAGGCCAAAGTCAAAGTGCCGGACGAGGCCGTATTGCAGGCCCATCGCCGCCAGCGGCGTACCGAAGACCAGGGTGCCATCCACGTAGTGCTTGAGGCGCGGCACCTGGCGCGCGCAGTAGGCGATCGCGATGCCGATATAGAACAGCACGAACAGGATCAAGAACAGTTGCGTCGACAGGTAGTGCTCGGGCGAGTAGCGCAGCAGGCCCCAGGTGGTGGCGACGACAAAGGTAAAGCCAAAGCTCAGCACATTCAGGACGCGCCAGGCGCGTTTCAGGGCGATGGCGAAGACGCCCGCGTTGAGCAGCGCGTAATAGCTGAACAGGCCGATATGGTTGCCGCTGCCCGTCGACACGAGCAGGGGCACGGCAAAGCCGCCGACGATGCCGAAGACGGCCAGCCAGACGGCGTTTTGCAGCACGGCCAGCAAACACGTGAACGCCGTCAGCACGAACAGCACGGCAAACGCCAGGCCGGCCGGGATCAGTTCATACAGGCGGAAGGCGCCAAACGTCACCAGCATCAATATCGCCAGCGCCGTGCCCTGCAGCGGCAGGCTGATGCCTGGACGGCTGAGGCGGATGCGCCAGGCCCAGGCCAGCAGGGCAATATCGGCCAGCGCGATGCCGGCCAGGCGCAGCTCGATGGGCAGCGTGACCTGGGCCGACACGTATTTGAGCAGGAAGCTGACGCCGAGGAAGAGGATCAGCAAGCCCAGCTTGGCGACCAGGTTGCCCGTGAATAGCCAGTTTTTCGCCTTGGCAACGAGGCCGTCCGGGTGCGCGATCCAGGACGGGGTATTCGGGACGGCAGGGGCGGGTCTGGCGGGGGGCGGCGGAGCCGGTTTCGGCGCCACGGGGGCTTCTGCTGCGGAGGCTGTTGCCGGCACTGCTGCCGGCGCGACCTGCGCCACCTCGGCCACCTTGATCGCGGCTGCTTGCGGCACGGAGGCGGGCGTCGGCAAAGGCATCGGCGCCGCCACTGTTACTGGCGCCGCGCTGGCGGGCACGGCGGGTGCAACGGGCACGACGGGCGTAGCCGCAGGCGCTTCGCCCTGGCCTTCCAGCGTCCGCAGGCGCTGCTGGATGCCGTCGACTTCCTTGCGCAGGCGCGCAGTCAGCAATTCCAGATCCGCCACCTTGCGGCGGTACTGCAGCACCAGCACGAAGGCGGTAATCAGCAAGCCAAGGATGAACAGCGTGATCAATCCAAACATGGGGCAGCTTTCCTGAAAGGGCAGGGCGAAGGCGCCCGATGTATGCGCACATTACCTTATTATCAAGAAACAAGCGATTTCTGTTGTGTCAGGGCAAGTGCCAGGAAGTGTGTTCGGCGGCAAGGCAAGCATGGGGCCGGAGCGGGCTTTTCATATTGATGCCAAGCAAGATGTCGACATTCAGATTGTCGTGCGCAAGATAGTGCTGTATTTTAGCAATTCCTTAATTGCCAGTTCCCCATGCCATGAGTCAAAGCAGCCAGTTCTCCTTATTGTCGCAGCGCCGTTTCGGGCCCTTCTTCTGGACCCAGTTCTTTGGCGCCTTCAACGACAATCTGTTCAAGACGGCCTTGATGGTGATCCTCGCCTACGATGCGCTGAGCTGGACCACGCTCGACCCGTCCACCATCACCAACCTGATTCCCGGCCTGTTCATCCTGCCCTACGTCGTGTTTTCAGCCACGGCGGGCCAGCTGGCCGACAAGTTCGAAAAGGCGGGCCTGGCCCGTTTCGTGAAATGGATGGAACTGGCCATCATGGCCGTGGCCGCCGCTGGCTGGATGACGCATACCCTGTGGCTGCTGGTGGCCGCCGTCGTGGGCATGGGCGTGCATTCGACCCTGTTCGGCCCCGTCAAGTATGCCTACCTGCCGCAGCAGCTCAAACCCGAGGAACTGGTTGGCGGCAATGGCCTGATCGAGATGGGCACCTTTGTCGGCATTTTATTGGGCGAAATCCTCGGCGCCGTGTTGATCGTGCACAAGCCGCTGGGCGTGGAACTGGTGGCGGGCGCGACGATTGCCGTGGCCGTCTTCGGCCTTATCGCCAGCTACCGCGTGCCGCGCACGCCGGCGCCCGAGCCGGACTTGAAGGTGAGCCTGAATTTCGTCGCCGAATCCTTCCGCAACCTGAATTTTTCGCGCAAGAACCGGCCCGTCTTCCTGGCCATGCTGGGCAACTCGTGGTTCTGGTTCTATGGCGCCCTGATCCTGGCGCAGTTCCCCGTGTATTCGAAGGATTTCCTGCATGGCGACCACAGCGTGTTCGTGCTGCTGCTGACCGTGTTTTCCGTCGGCATCGGCACGGGTTCCTTGCTGTGCGAGCGCCTGTCCGGCCACAAGATCGAGATCGGCCTGGTGCCGTTCGGTTCCATCGGCCTGTCGCTGTTCGGCATCGACCTGTATTTCGCCAGCAATGCGTATGCGAATACGCAAGTGGTCGATGCGCTGGCCTTTGTCAGCCAGGCCGGCGTGCCGCGCATCTTGCTCGATATCGTCATGATCGGCGTCTTCGGCGGCTTTTTCATCGTGCCCCTGTTCGCCCTGATCCAGACGCGCTGCGACCCCAAGCACATTTCGCGCACGATCGCCGGCATGAATATCCTGAACGCCCTGTTCATGGTGGCGGCGGCCGGCGTGGCCATCGGGCTGCTGGGACAAGGCTTTACGATCCCGCAGCTGTTCCTCGTCACGGCCATTCTGAATGCGCTGGTGGCCGCCTACATCTTCTCGCTGGTGCCGGAATTCCTCATGCGTTTCCTCGCGTGGATACTGATACAGACCGTGCACCGCGTGAAAGTCGTCGATGGCGAGCGCATCCCGACGGAAGGGGCGGCCGTGCTGGTGTGCAACCACGTCAGCTATGTGGACGCCATCGTCATCATGGCGGCCAGTCCCCGTCCCATCCGTTTCGTCATGGATCACCGCATCTTCAAGATGCCGCTGATGGGCTGGATTTTCCGCACGGCCAAGGCGATTCCCATCGCGCCGGCCAAGGAAGATCCTTTCCTCATGGAAAAGGCCTTCATTGATATCGCGCAAGCGCTGCACGAAGGCGAACTGGTGTGCATCTTCCCCGAAGGCAAGCTGACGCGCACGGGTCAGATCAGCGAATTCAAGGGCGGCATCGCGAAGATCGTCGAGCGCAGCAAGGTGCCCGTGATTCCGCTGGCGTTGCGCGGCTTGTGGGGGCATCTGTTGAGCCATCGCAATGGCCATTTGTTCGAGCGCGCCTTCAAGGCGGGCTTGCGCTCGCGCCTGTCGCTGGCCGTGGGCATGCCCGTGGCGCCCGAGGCCGCCACGCCGGAACTGTTGCAGCAAAAGGTGCAGGAATTGCGCGGCAAGTGGAAATAGACGTTATTCCTTTTGCCTAGCGTCGCCTGTCCGCCGCGCGAGGCGCTGTTCCAGCAGGGCGGCGATGGCGGCGAAGTCCACCGGTTTCGTCAGGTGATGGTCGAAACCGGCTTGTTCCGTGCGTGAGCGCGCCTCTCCCCAGCCCGTCAGGGCGATCAGCAGCACCTCGCGCCCCTGCGCACGCTGGCGTATCTGGCGCGCCGCCTCATAACCATCCATGTCCGGCATGCCCAGGTCCATCACGACCAGTTGCGGCCACGACTTGTCGACGGCCGCCAGGGCTTGCGCGCCGCCATACGCGACACTGGCGGCATAGCCCTCGAGCTGGAACAGGCTTTGCAAGGCATCGGCGGCATCGAGGTTGTCGTCCACCACCAGCACTTGCACGGGTTGGCCAGCGCCGCTGGGTGTCTCGCTGCGGGCCGCCGCCGGCGTGGCCGGGGCGGCTGCCTGGGCGTCGCCGGCGCTGGCCGGCAAGGTGACGATGAAGCGGCTGCCGCGGCCGGGGCCGTCGCTGTACGCTTCGATGTTGCCGCCATGCATCTCGGTAAATTGGCGCGCCAGGCTCAGGCCGATGCCCAGGCCGCTGGCCATCTGGCCTTCTACCGTGCGCCCCTGTTCAAACATGGAAAAGATGCGCGGGATGGCGTCCGGCTCGATGCCGATGCCATTGTCTTCGACCGTCACCTGCAGCAAGCCTTGCGCCAGGCGCGCCGTCATGTGGATGTGGCCGCCCTCCGGCGTGAACTTCACGGCATTCGACACGATATTGGCAAAGATCTGCACCACCCTGGCATAGTCGGCGTGCAAGGTCACGGCATGCGGCGGCAACGCCTGCGTGATGCTGATGTGCCGGCTGTCGGCCGCGGGCTGGCACAGTTCGATCACATGGTCGAGTACTTGCTGTAAATCAATGTTTTCTCGCTGCAGCAGTACCTTGCCGCTGGTGATGCGCGCCACGTTGAGCAAGTCATCCACCAGCCGCGTCAGGTGCGTTACCTGGCGCTCGATCACGCCGCTGACCTTGCTGACCTGCTCCGATGCGGGATACAGGTGCTTGAGCAGGGCCACCGAGGTCTTGATGGGCGCCAGCGGATTGCGCAGTTCATGCCCGAGGCTGGCAAGGAATTCGTCCTTGCGCCGCTGCGTCTCGCGCACCTGGTACTGGCGCTGGCGTGCGCGCAGCATGGCGTGGGCCGAGGTGATCAGGGTCAATATGTGTACGGGGCGTTCCAGCAGGGTCAGGTTGCCCAGGGTGGCGACGGCTTGCCGCAAAGGCAGGGAATCGAGGCCCGCGTGCGTCAGCAGGATGATCGGCAAATCGGACCAGTCCGGTTGCTGGCGGGCGTAGGCGTCAAGCACGGCGTACACGCCTGCAGGCAAGGATTCGTCCACCGTCAGTACGCCGCCGGCGCCCAGCGCCAGCTGTTCGGCCAGTTCGCCGGCGGAGCGGCAGGCGTGGCTGGCGATGGCCTCGCCGGCGAGCACCCTGGCGGCCAGGGCGGCGTCCTGGCCGCCAGGCGCGTAGATCAGGATACGCTGCTCCATGGCAACTCCTAGGGGAAGGGCGTGCCGCCGATGGTGGGCAAGCCCGACAGGATGCCGTGAAAGCCGGCCAGGGCCGGGCCGATGCGGATGCCCTGCGGGCTGATCTCGAAGCGGCGGATGCTGCGCTCGTGCGCGCTGCCGCGTTTCTTGAAGACGGAAATGGCTTGCCGCACCTCGCCTTCCGTTTCGTAATAGCGCAGCATGATGACGCCGTCGGCCAGGTAGCTGGCATCGGCCGAGGTCGTCATCGAGGTGCCCAGCATGTTTTGCTGCACGCCGACGAGCAGGGTGGCCACGCCCCGCTGGCCCAGGTAATTGAGCAGTTCATGCAGATAGGTGCTCTGGAAGCGCTCGTCGGGCACGGCATGCATGTAGCCGTTCAGGCTATCGATGACGATGACCTGGGCGCCCCGTTCTGCCGCGTCGACCACGGCCTGGGCGAATTCTCCCGGTGTCAGCTCGGCCGGATCGACTTGCTGCACACTCAACAGGCCGGAATCGAGCGCCGGCTGCAGGCGCATGCCCACGTTGTCGGCCCGGTTCAGCAGCTTGCTGCGCGCTTCCTCGAACAGGAACATGGCGCACGGTTCGCCGCGCGTTATGGCCGCGTGCACGAATTGCGCCGCCAGGGTGGACTTGCCGCTGCCGGCCGGGCCGGAAATGAGCGTGCTCATGCCTTCTTCCAGGCCGCCCCCTGTCATGGTGTCGAGTTCGGGCACGCCGCTCGACAGGCGCCGATGGTCGCCGTCGCGGCGCGTGTCGGCCGCCACCAGGCGGGGAAAGACGACCAGACCGTCATGGGCAATCTTGTAGTCGTGCGTGCCGCTGCGAAACGGCACACCCCGGTATTTCACCACCCGCACGCGGCGCCGGTCATTGCCGTAGGCCTGGTTTTGCAGCTCCAGCGAAATCACGCAGTGGGCCACGCTACGCACCTGCAAGCCGTCGTCCAGCGCGGAACGGTCGTCGATCAGCAGGGTGGTGCAGTGCCGGCTGGCCAGGTATTGTTTCAACGCGACGACCTGGCGCCGGTAGCGCAGGGGGTTTTCCGCCAGCAACTGCAGTTCGGACAGCGAATCGAGCACGAGGCGGACAGGGCGGTGCTTTTCGATGGCGGCGAGGATGCGCTGGTTGGTCGAGGCCAGTTCGATTTCCGACGGGTGGAAGATGGTGTACTGGCGCTCGGGGTCGAGGATATCGTCGCCGGGCGCCACTTCTTCGATGGCGATGCCGGCCAGGTCCCAGCCATGCGACAGGGCCGCACCGCGCAGTTCGATTTCCGATTCGGCCAGGGTGATATACAGCACGGGCACGCCGCTGCGCGCGCCTTCGGCCAGGAATTGCAGCGCCAGGGTGGTCTTGCCCGTGCCCGGTTCGCCTTCGACCAGGTACAGGCGGTCGGCCAGCAAGCCGCCTGTGAGAATGGTGTCGAGGCCGGCAACGCCCGTCGACAGCAGCGGCGGCGCGTCCGGGCCGCTCGCGCCATCGTGCTGCCCTGTGTTTCGCGCCTGTGCCGTCATCGTTGCGCCCCCGCTTTGCCACGCCGTGATCACTATACTAGCGCGTCCGGCGCGGCATGTCTTTTCGATACCATTGGTAAATATTCATCGTGGCCGGGCGGGGGCGCGCAAGGCAGTGTTGCGTACGCGATCACGGTCTCAGCAAAAAACGCATTACCCTGCTACAGTAATCATTCAATCCAACTTTCCCGCTTTGCCGTTTTGCCGCCGCCCGCCCGCTTCCCGTTCGAATTGGCGGGCGTGCCGACGCTGTTGCTGCCTTCATTTCATTGCCTCATTGATAATTCAATTCGCTTGATAGTTACTATGTTTCAATTGTAACGATGCTTGACGATTTTAGAATGATCGTTCATTCTTTGATCTGCGTTAATAAATTTAGTCATTTCTAACGACACTAGCCAGCTTCTTTTTCAGAAAGTCCAAGATGCAACCAACATTTTCCTTGACGTCGCCGCGTACGAGCGGCGCTATTGCCGTTCTGTGCGCCACTGTAATCATGGCCGGCTGCAGTAAAAAACAGGAAGCACCTCACGCGCAGCAAGCGCCACAGGTGGTCGTGTTTACTGTTAATCCGGCCGCGTTGCCGATGAGCGCTGAATTGCCCGGCCGTACGAATGCCTACCAGGTCGCCGATGTGCGCCCGCAAGTCGGCGGCTTGATCCAGAAGCGCCTGTTCGTCGAAGGCAGCGATGTGAAAGCGGGCACGGCCCTGTATCAGATCGACCCCGCCACCTACCAGGCTGCCTATAATTCGGCCAAGGCCGCGCTGTCGAAAGCCAAGGCCAACCTGCTGACGGCCGGTCCGAAAGCCTCGCGCTACAAGGAACTGGTCGCCATCGAAGGCGTGAGCCGCCAGGAATACGACGATGCCGTCGCTGCGTTCGAGCAAGCCAAGGCAGACGTCGAGTCCGCCACTGCGGCGCTGGAAACGGCGAACATCAACCTGAAATACAGCACCGTGACGGCGCCGATCAGCGGCCGCACCAGCCGCTCGACCGTGACGGCCGGCGCGCTGGTCACGGCAGGCCAGGCCGACGCGCTGACCACCGTGCAGCAACTCGATCCCATCTATGTCGACGTGACCCAGTCGAGCACGGACCTGTTGCGCCTGAAGCGCCAGATGGCCGACGGCTCGCTGAAAAAAGTGGGCGAAGGCCAGGCCAAGGTCGACCTGATCTTGCCGGATGGCAGCAAGTACAGCGAACCGGGCAAGCTGCAGTTCGCTGGCGTGACGGTCGATCCGACCACCGGCAACGTGATCTTGCGCGCGCTGTTCCCGAACCCGAAAGGCGAATTGCTGCCAGGCATGTACGTACGTGCCCAGCTGGAAACGGGCGTCGATGAAAAAGCCATCACCGTGCCGCAAGTGGGCGTGACGCGCAACCAGAAGGGCCAGGCAACCGCCTTGATCCTGAACAAGGAAAACAAGGTCGAGCAACGCGTGCTGACCACCAGCGGCACCGTCGGCACCAACTGGCTGGTGACGTCCGGCTTGGCCGCAGGCGATCGCGTGATCGTGGAAGGCTTGCAAAAAGTCAAGCCAGGCGCACCAGCCGTTGCCGTACCGGCCAAGGCCGCTGATGCGCCTGCCGCTGCCGCCTCTGCCGCAGCATCGGCTGCCAGCGCCCACTAATTCAGGAGAATATTAATGGCCCGTTTTTTCATTGACCGCCCGATTTTTGCCTGGGTGGTCGCGATCGTCATCATGCTTGCCGGCGTGATTTCGATCCTCAGCCTGCCGATCGCGCAGTACCCGAGCATTGCTCCGCCGTCGATTTCGATCAGCGGCTCCTATCCTGGCGCCTCCGCCAAGACCGTGGAAGACGCCGTTACCCAGGTCATCGAACAAAAGATGAAGGGTATCGACGGCTTGCGCTACATGGCCTCGTCGAGCGATGCCACTGGCGGCATCAGCATCACGCTGACGTTTACCAGCGGCACCAATCCCGACATCGCCCAGGTGCAGGTACAGAACAAGCTGCAGCTGGCCACGCCACTGCTGCCGACGGCTGTCACGCAGCAAGGCTTGGTCGTGTCGAAAGCGACGAAGAACTTCCTGATGGTGTTCGGCTTCATTTCCGAAAACGGCAAGATGGACCAGACCGACTTGAGCGACTATGTGGCCGCCAACGTCGTCGATCCGCTGAGCCGCGTGCCCGGCGTGGGCGACGTGACACTGTTCGGTTCGCAGTACGCCATGCGTATCTGGCTCAATCCGGCCAAGCTGCAAAGCTTTAACCTGACCCCGGCGGACGTGATCACGGCCGTGCAGGCGCAGAATGCGGAAGTGTCGGCCGGTGAGCTGGGCGGCACGCCGTCCATCAAGGGCCAGCAGCTGAACGCGACCGTGTCGGCGCAAAGCCGTCTGCAAACGGTGGAGCAGTTTGGCGCCATCTTGCTGAAAACCACGACCAACGGCGCCATGGTGTACCTGAAGGACGTGGCCAGCATGGAACTGGGCCGCGAGAACTACAATACCGTGGCCCGCTACAACGGCCATGCGGCAACCGGCGTGGCGATCAAGCTGGCGACGGGCGCCAATGCGCTCGATACGGCCAATGCGGCGAAAGCCATGCTGGGCAACCTGAGCAAGCAATTCCCTGAAGGCATGAGCTACCAGGTGGCGTTCGACACGACCCCGTTCGTGAAACTGTCCATCGAAGAAGTGGTCAAAACCCTGGTCGAAGCGGTGATCCTGGTCTTCCTGGTGATGTATCTGTTCCTGCAGAACTTCCGCGCTACCCTGATCCCGACCATGGCCGTGCCGGTCGTGCTGCTCGGTACCTTCGGCATCCTGAATGCATTCGGTTACTCGATCAATACCCTCACCATGTTCGCCATGGTGCTGGCCATCGGTTTGCTGGTCGATGATGCGATCGTGGTGGTGGAAAACGTCGAGCGCGTGATGAGCGAAGAGGGCTTGTCGCCGCTGGAAGCGACGCGCAAGTCCATGACCCAGATCACGGGCGCGCTGGTCGGTATCGCCATGGTGCTGTCGGCCGTGTTCGTGCCAATGGCCTTCTTTGGCGGTTCGACGGGCGTGATTTACCGCCAGTTCTCGATCACGATCGTCTCGTCGATGGTGCTGTCCGTCGTCGTCGCGCTGGTGTTTACGCCAGCCTTGTGCGCCACCTTGCTGAAACCGGTCGAAAAGGGCCATCACGCGACCAACAAGGGCTTCTTCGGCTGGTTCAACCGCAGCTTCGATAGCAGCAGCAACAAGTACCAGGGCATGGTTGGCGCCATGATTACGCACCGCGCCCGCTCGATGCTGCTGTATGTGCTGTTGCTGGCCGGCCTGGTATTCATCTTCATGCGCTTGCCAACGTCGTTCCTGCCGGAAGAAGACCAGGGCATCCTGTTTACGCAGATTCAATTGCCGACGGGCGCCACGCAAGAGCGCACCCTGAAAGTGATCGAGCAGGTCGAAGACCACTTCATGAACAGCGAGAAAGATAACGTCGCTTCCGTGTTTGCCGTGGCCGGTTTCAGCTTCGGCGGTAACGGCCAGAATACGGGTATCGCCTTCGTGCGCCTGAAAGACTGGTCGCTGCGCAAGGACGTGGCGCAAAAAGCGCCGGCCGTGGCCGGTCGCGCCATGGGCAAGTTGTTGCAGATCAAGGATGCGATGGTGTTTACGTTTGCACCGCCTGCCGTGCTGGAACTGGGTAACGCCACCGGTTTCGACATGCAGCTGCAGGATATCGGCGGTGTCGGCCATGACGCCCTGATGGCGGCGCGTAACCAGTTGCTGGGCATGGCGTCGCAGAATCCGGCCATGGTGGGCGTGCGCCCGAACGGCCAGGAAGATACGCCGCAGTACAAGATCGACATCGACCAGCAGAAAGCGACCGCGCTGGGCCTGCAGATCTCGGAAATCAACCGCGTGCTGAGCGTTGGCTGGGGTAGTTCGTATGTGAACGACTTCCTCGACCGTGGCCGCGTGAAGAAAGTGTTCATCCAGGGTGACGCCAGTTCGCGCATGCTGCCGGAAGACTTGAACAAGTGGTTCGTGCGCAATACCGCTGGCCAGATGGTGCCGTTCTCGGCCTTCGCTACCGGCAAGTGGATTTACGCGTCGCCACGCCTGGAACGCTACAACGGCTTGCCGTCGGTAGAGATCCTGGGTACGCCGGCGCCGGGCCAAAGCACGGGCGCCGCCATGAATGCGATGGAAGAAATGGTCGCCAAGCTGCCGCCAGGCATCGGTTTCAGCTGGACCGGCGTGTCGCTGGAAGAGCGCGAATCCGGTTCGCAGACGCCGCAGCTGTACGCGCTGTCGCTGCTGATCGTGTTCCTGTGCCTGGCCGCGCTGTATGAAAGCTGGTCGATTCCATTCTCCGTGCTGCTGGTGGTACCGCTGGGCGTGATTGGCGCCGTGCTGGGCACCTGGTTCTTCGGCCTGTCGAATGACGTGTACTTCCAGGTGGGCTTGCTCACGGTGGTGGGCCTGTCGGCGAAGAATGCGATTCTGATCGTCGAATTCGCCAAGGAAATGCAGGAATCGGGCATGTCGCTGCTGGACGCGACCTTGCATGCGGTGCGTCTGCGCCTGCGTCCGATCCTGATGACCTCGATTGCCTTCGGCCTGGGCGTGTTGCCACTGGCTATTTCCAGCGGCGCCGGTTCCGGCAGCCAGAACGCCATCGGTATCGGCGTGCTGGGCGGTATGTTGACGGCCACGTTCCTCGGTATCTTCTTCGTGCCGGTGTTCTTCGTGCTGGTGCGCGGCTTCTTCTCGAAGCCGGACGCGCCCGCCACGCCGGCGACGCCTGGCTCGCCAGCCGTCACGCTTTCCAAGGATGCACATTAATATGAAAAAAACGCTACTCTCCATGGCGGCACTGGCCTTGCTGGCCGGTTGCAGCCTGGCTCCCACGTATGAGCGTCCGGCAGCGCCGGCGCCCACGGCGTGGCCGACGGGCCCTTCCTACAAGGCCGACACGGCCGCCGCCGACGCCAAGCCGGTGGCGGACGTCGCCTGGCGCGAGTTCTTTGCCGATGCGCGCCTGCGCCAGGTACTGGAACTGGCGCTGGCCAACAACCGCGACCTGCGCGTCTCGATCCTCAACATCGAGAAGGCGCGCGCCACCTACGGCATCGAACGCGCCGCGCTGATCCCGACCCTGTCGGCGTCCGGCGGCCAGACGGCCAGCCGCGTGCCGAAGAACGCCAGCGCCAACGGCGAAGCGTCCATCAACCGCCAGTACACGGCGAACCTGGGCGTGTCGGCTTACGAGCTGGACTTCTTCGGCCGCGTGCGCAGCCTGTCCGACAGTGCGCTGGAGCAATACCTGGGCACGGAAGAAGCCCGCCGCGCACAGCAGATCAGCCTGGTGGCCGAAGTGGCCAGCACCTATCTGAACCTGGTGGCGGACCAGCAGCGCCTGCGCGTGGCGCAGGACACCCTGAAGAGCCAGCAGTCGTCGTATGACCTGGCCGTGCGCCGCTTCAGTGCCGGTGCGACTTCCGGCCTGGACAAGTACGATGCCCAGACCAGCGTCGAGTCGGCCCGTTCCGACGTGGCCGTTTACACGAGCCAGGTTGCGCTGGATCAAAACGCGCTCGTCCTGCTGGTGGGCGGCCCCGTGCCGGCCGACCTGCTGCCGCAAGGCGAGTTCGGCGCCGTGACGGCCCTGGCGGACATTCCGTCCGGCGTGCCGTCGGACGTGCTGCAACGCCGTCCCGACGTGCTGGCGGCGGAGCGCACCTTGCGCGCTGCCAACGCGAACATCGGCGCGGCGCGCGCGGCGTTCTTCCCGCGCATTTCGCTGACGGCCACGGCCGGCTCGCTGAGCGACAACCTGTCGGGCCTGTTCAAGGCGGGCAGCGGCACGTGGAGTTTCATTCCGCAGATCAGCTTGCCGATCTTCGATGGCGGCGTGAACCGCGCCAACCTCGATATCGCCAAGGTGCAGCGTGAAATTTCCGTGGCGCAATACGAAAAGGCGATCCAGGTCGCCTTCCGCGAAGTGTCCGATGCGCTGGCCCAGCGCGGCACCATCGACGAGCGCCTGCAATCGCAGATTTCGCTGGTCGAGGCGTCGACAAAGAGCTACACCATCCATGACGCGCGCTACAAGCAGGGCGCCGAGTCCTACCTGAACGCCCTGGTGGCCCAGCGCGCGCTGTACACGGCGCAGCAAAGCCTGATCACGGCGCGCCTGGCCAAATCGACCAACCTGGTGACCTTGTACAAGGTGCTGGGCGGCGGTTGGCAGCCTGAGCAGACAGCCGTCGCGGCGGCTGGCGGCGTCCAATAATCACGGGGACGCCGACGCCGGCCTTGCCCGCAAGGGCAGGGCCGGCGCGCTACTGGAAAATCATGAACCAAGTTGAAAAGAAGCATCCGGATCCCGAGCGCGCCAACACGCGGCGCAAGCAGGTGCTCGATGCGGCCGAAAGCTGTTTCAGCCGCCGCGGCTTCCACGGCGCCAGCATGGCCGAGATCTCGAAAGCGGCCGGCATGAGCGCGGGCCATATCTATAATTATTTTGACAGCAAGGATGCGATCATCGCCGCCTTCGTCATGCAGAATACGGAGCGGGTGTCGAACCTGATGCAGGACCTGGCGCAGCGCGAAGACCCGCTGCAGGCCGTGATCGACAATGCGGGCGAGCATGTGCTCGAAGCGCTGGACCCGAAAACGTGGATGATGCCGCTGGAAATTTTTGCCGAAGCATCGCGCAATCCGGCGATCGCCGACATGCTGCAATGCTCGGACCAGCGCTCGCGCCAGTTGTTTCTCTCCATCATCCGCGATGCGCGCATCAAGCGCGGCTTGCCGGCCGATGAAGAGATGCTGGAAGGCCGCCTGAATGCCCTCGTCGCCATTTACCAGGGCTTGCCCGTGCGCTTCATTCACAATCCGGACGTGAAAGTCGAGCCGCTGATCGCAGGCTTCCGCATCGTCCTGACGGCGCTGCTGCTGAACGAATAGGCCGCTTGCCAGGGCCATGCAAAAAAGTTTGCGCAGTTCGATATGAATCATGCGCAAAGCATGGCAAAAACCTAAAAGCCTCTGCTATAATTCCCACCTCGTCGGGGCGTAGCGCAGCCTGGTAGCGTACATGCATGGGGTGCATGGGGTCGGAAGTTCGAATCTTCTCGCCCCGACCATTAGATTCAAGGAGTTACAGCGCAAGCTGTATAGAAACCCAGTACTGTATATTATACGTTTGTATAATATCGGTGCTGGGTTTTTCCGTTTACGTGCCGTATGATTTCTCATCGCTGCATTTCGACGGCTGCTATCGGCTGCAGATTCAATCGGTCAACGCAACACACTGTTCAAATCGTTGAGCCGGTGTTTGGTAGTGTAGCGTCTTCCTGGGGCGCTCGTTGAGTCGTCTGGCTACCGCATCGAGTTGCTCTTGTGAATAAGTAGAAATATCCAGCCCCTTGGGGAAATACTGGCGCAACAGGCCATTGGTATTTTCATTTGAACCGCGCTGCCATGGATTCTGTGGATCGCAGAAGTAGACCTGGATATCGGTGGCCAATGTAAAGCGTTTATGCCCGGCGAGCTCGCTGCCACGATCCCAGGTCAGTGACTTATATAGTTCCTGAGGCAGCCTGCGGGCATTGTCGATCAATGCGTTGACCACCGTTTCGGTATTCTTGGCCGCGACCTTGATCAGCATGACATAGCGCGTCTGGCGCTCAACCAACGTCACGATCTGGCTGTTGTGGCTGCCGCAGAGCAGGTCGCCCTCCCAATGCCCGGGCACTGCTCGATCCGCTGCCGTCGCTGGACGCTCGCTGATCGGCACGGCGTCGACAATTCTGCCGTGGTTGTCCGTCTTTTGGGTGTGATGACGAGAGCGGCGCATGGCACGCGTCCGGCGCAAGTGCTCCAGTAACTCCTTCTTTAGGGCGCCTCGGGCCTGGATATAGAGGCTGCGGTAAATGGTTTCGTGCGACACGTGATACTCCTCGTGGCTCGTGAACAGCTGCTTGAGCCAACCAGCAATCTGCTCCGGCGACCACTGCAATTGGAGCTTGCTGGCAACCATGTTGGCCAGCATGCGGTTCTTCGTCAGCTTACAAGGTTTGGGGCGCCGCGTCTGATCCCAAGCATGCTGATCCGCCTGAGTTGCACGATATGCTTCGCGGCCACCATTGCGCTTGAGTTCCCTGCTGATGGTCGATGGTGCGCGTCCGAGGCGTCTGGCAAGTGCGCGAATGGATACGCCGGTAACGATGGCACGCGATACCTCCTCGCGCTCGGCCAGCGTCAGCGCCAGTCTGGAACGGCATCGCTGCGCTGGCTGTATGCCACCAGATTCAGCCAGAATCCGCTGTATCGACGAGTGATTCCGATTAAACAGCTGGGCTATCATCTGCAGAGAGTCGCCTTGCTTCCAGCGTTCCCACATCAAGGCCTTCTGCGTCTCGGTGTAATAAATGCGTGGTTTCTGTTTCATCTTCAACACTCCTGTAACCTAGGAATTTAGGTTAGAGTGTTGCGACCACCGATTGAATCCGCAGCCATAAGCAGACATTACGACTTTGAACGCAATAGCACCTTCTTCTCACAAAAAGATGCAGTCATTTACCTATAGAGTTGAACTGACCGTTGATAGCGCAGCCTCAGGTCAGACTGAAATCGTAGTGCTATCAGTTGCGGAGGTTCGGACCTTCGTTGCGAAGTCGCTTGTGCCCAATTCCGTACTCATCGTGAGCCATCTAAAGCACAACGCGGACTACGGAAATTTCATCATTTTCCTGAATGCGATCGGGCTGGCATACGTACGGGTACTTGAGCATCGAGGATTTCACGCGGCTAGGCTACAAGCGACAGTATCCGGTACAACAGTTCAGTTTATTGAAGACGGTGATACGTTCGACGTGGACGAAAACTCTACGATTCCGCGCGCTTCTGCAATCGAAGCGTTGAATCATTGGCTTGCGACTGGTGAACGATTTCCGGGTGTTTACTGGGTCGATGAATAATTTATCGGGGAAGGGCCGCTTTGGGGAAGCAGCCATCCAGTGCTGACGGAGGATGGCTGCCAATTGGGAAAGTCTAGTTTTACTCAAGCCAGGGTAATGCCATCGGAATCTCGGAAACATCCGCAATCACTTCCTTGATGTAGATATCCGTTGTCTTGCCTGACGTGTGCACCAGGCGCTTTTGAATGTCGCTGCGGTTCTTGCCGTGCCGCATCGGTGGCCGCCAAGGCCCTGATATCGCGGAATGCCACGTCATTCTGCGTGCCAATGCGCTCCTTTGCGCGATCCCACATCGAACCAGGGCCTGAGCGGGTGTAGGCGCCGTCCTTTTGCGTCGGAAACACGAACTGGCTGATCAGCCCATACTTGATTTTCAATCCACGGGCGCGCGAGATCACTTCGGCAATCTCGGGCGTGACGATAATGTCGACGGCCTTGCCGTTGCTTTTTTGTGTCTTGCTTGGCTTGATCCTGATCCGCTCATCCTCGATCTGAGATTCGTTCAGCATGCGGATATCGATGCCGCGCACCCACAGCAAGTAGGACATATCGATGATGCACGCGAACATCGGGCCGCTGGCCGTCGGGATGCTCAAGCCCGTGCCCTTGCGTTCCTTGCTCATCATGCTGGCTTCGCGTATCGCCTGCACTTGCGCATGCGTGGCCAGCACCTCGCGCCGTCCGGTCCTGTAGTTGGACATGTCGAGTTGCTCGATAGGTAGTCCAGGCGCAGGCCCGGTTCAGCGACGATGAACTTGAACAGTTTAAGCATTCACAGTCCTCCGAGTCGACTCCCAGACACCATGCAGGACTGCCCTTGCGTTCTTTTATTGATGCAGAATTGATATATCCCAAGTTCTTGAACCAATAAGCCGGCAACAATCGCATTTCCTGGCCACATCTTGTCGCAGGCATGACGCGAGGTCCCCGTCGTCAGCGCCGCTATTCACAATGTTCTGCGTATTTCGATGTGTATCGTCGCTTAACGGGAGTCGGTATGCTGGAGCTTCAACCGAAAGATATGCGCGGTTACTTTATGCTGCCCCAGGCGCCTGAAGGGGCTGGCTATTACGTTTATGGAAATGTGGGCGGCCGGCTCAATACCGGCCACCTTGCCCAGTATGCCCACCCCAACCTTATGACTCTTATTCTGTGCATTGAACGTGAGTGGCAAGCTATTGACGAGCGCAAGTTTGGCATCGGTAATATCAGTGTCGCTGGCGGCACCGAATATGATGGCCATGCCACGCACCAGAAGGGGCTTGAAATGGATATTCGGCCGGTCCGGAACGATAAACTGACAGGGCAGGGAGCGCGCTTGACGCGGTTTGATCCTGCCTATGATCGTGATGCAACAACCAGCTTGATCCGGTTATTCGCGCGGCACATGATGGTCCGCGTCATTTACTTTAATGACACGGAAGTGCAAAAGGTGATCGGGGGCGGACGAGTTCGGTCGGCGATGCGGCATGACGATCACTTTCATGTCGAGATCAGGAGGTATGCGTGAATTGCCGCAGAGCGGGGATTCTTGCAGCATGCGCGCTGATTTCGTTGGCACGGTCCGCCGAGATAGACCTGAAAATGGCGGAAGCCAAGGCTCTCAGCGGCCGCTACCAGGTGTACGGCGGCAGTCTTGCCGAGATGCTGCCGCCGACACCAAACGACCGCCATGTCTCATTCCGGTTCAAGGGGCAGGCTGCCCGCGACCTGTTCAATGGTATCGGGCCTGACGTGCGGCGCGAGCTTGCCTGTAGCGGCGACCCTGATTTCCGCGAGCGGCGCAGGGGGCATCTTCTTTGCGTCCACAACAAGGACAACGGTTACGCGTGCCTGCTTGGGCTCGATCTGCGTACTGGCAAAAGTGAGGCTGGTGGAATTTGCTAGTCGCGCTTGCAATCCAGTGACTTGCCTGGCTTGCCAACGGCAGGCCGGGCATCGCTGCAAGCTGCAGCGACATGGCTGCTCCGCTAGCCAGTCCGCGTTTTCGCCATTCTGTCCCCCGATTTTCGTTCCCTGTCGCGTAGTCAACCTGGCAATACGGCTTTGGCCTATGATGTGCTGGCACATGCACGTGTGAAGTTTCCCTTCATTCATCAACCATGAGGTGTCCATGATTCGCTATGTCCTGCCTGTCCTGTTGTTCGCCAGCGCACTGCCGGCGCACGCCCAAGCTCCTGTCAATGACACGCCGCTGATCGAGCGGGCCAAGCTGTTTGGCAATCCCAGCAAGTCCGGCGGGCGCATCAGCCCGGATGGCAAGTGGCTGTCGTGGATCGCGCCGCGCGACGGCGTGCTCAATGTGTGGGTGGCGCCGGCCAGCAATCCGGCGCAGGCGCGTCCGCTGACGGAAGAAAAGGTGCGGCCCATCCGCAGCAGCTTCTGGTCGCCCGATTCGAAAACCCTGCTGTTCATCCAGGACAAGGGCGGCGATGAAAACTTCCTGCTGTACGGCGTGAATGTCGTGAGCGGCAAGCAGGTCGGTTACACGCCGTTCGAGAAGACCCGCGTGCGCGTGATCCAGATCAGCAGCAAGGTGAAGGACCGCATTTTGATCGGCATCAATAACCGCGATGCGCGCTGGCACGACGTGTACAGCCTGGACCTGGCCAGCGGCAAGCTGACCCTGGTGCTGCAGAACGATGGCTATGGCGGCTATGTGGCCGATGAGCTGCTCAACGTGCGCATCGCCAGCAAGGCGCGCGCCGATGGCGGCATGCAGTATTTCCGCATCACGGACGGCAAGGCCGAGAGCACGCCGCTGGCCGAGGTCGGCCTGGAAGATGCGCAGACGACGTCGCCGCTGGGCTTTACGGTCGACGGCAAGACCTTGTACTGGACCGATTCGCGTGGCCGCAATACTTCGGCGCTGCTGGCGCAGGACGTGGCCAGCGGCAAGACCACGGTGGTGGCGCAAGACCCGCGCGCCGATATTTCCGATGCCCTGTACGACACGCGCACAGGCAAGGTGCAGGCGTATTCCGTCGACTATCTGCAGCACGAATACCTGCCGCTGACGGATGACCTGAAGGCCGACCTGGCCTTCCTGAAGAAGCATGCCAAGGGCCAGTTCAACGTGACGTCGCGCACGGACGCCGATGACAAATGGCTGGTGGGTGTCGATGCCGTCACGGCGCCGGCATCGAGCTGGCTGTACGACCGCAAGAGCAAAAAGCTCACGCAGCTGTACGTGACGCGGCCCGAGCTGGAAGGCGCGCCATTGGTGCCCATGTATCCGCAGCAAATCAAGGCGCGCGACGGCCTGACCCTGGTGTCCTATCTGACCTTGCCGCAGGCATCGAAGGCGGGGGCTGGCGGCGTGCCGTCGCAGGCGGTGCCGATGGTCCTGCTGGTGCATGGCGGCCCGTGGGCGCGCGATACCTATGGCTATAACAGCTACCATCAATGGCTGGCCAACCGCGGCTATGCGGTGCTGTCCGTGAATTACCGGGGCTCGACGGGCTTCGGCAAGCAATTCATCTCGGCCGGCGACCTGCAGTGGGGCCGCAAGATGCATGACGACTTGCTCGACGCCGTGCAATGGGCGGTGAAGAGCGGCGTGACGACGGCCGACAAGGTGGCCATCATGGGCGGCTCGTATGGCGGCTACGCCACCCTGGCCGGCATGGCGTTCACGCCGACGACGTTTGCCTGCGGCGTCGACATCGTCGGCCCGTCGAACCTGTTCACCCTGCTGCAAACCATTCCGCCGTACTGGGAAGCGGGCAAGCAGCAGTTCTACAAGCGCATGGGCGACCCGACCACGGAAGAGGGCAAGGCGCTGCTGAAGGAACGCTCGCCGCTGAACTTTGCGCAAAATATCCAGCGCCCGCTGCTGATTGGCCAGGGCGCGAACGACCCGCGCGTCAACGTGGCTGAATCGGACCAGATCGTGGCGGCCATGGCGGCGAAGAATATCCCCGTCACGTACGTGCTGTTCCCTGACGAAGGGCATGGCTTTGCCCGGCCCGTGAACAACATCGCCTTCAATGCGGTGACGGAAAACTTCCTGGGACAATGCCTGGCGGGCCGCGCCGAGCCGATCGGCGCCACGCTGAAGGCGTCCACCGCGCAGGTCAAGCATGGCGCCGGGTTTGCGCCGGGGCTGGAAGAGGCGATGCGGTAGGCGGAGAATGCCGCGTGGCAGGCACACACAGGCGGCCGGGACGGATGTCCTTGGCCGCCTGTGTGCCGCCGAGTGCGGTGGTGACGGCGTTCATGTCAAAAACTGTGTAAAAGCAGCAATGCTTCCATTAGAATAAATCATTGCTTCAATCACACAGCCCATGAAATGGAATGCCTGCAATGATGAATGTATTGACCCTGGAACACTTTGCCGCGCGCGTCAACGACACGTTTATCGCGGTCGGCGACGGGAATGCCGCTTTCATCCTGAAGGAGGCGCGCCCGTTGCCGTCGGCCACGCTGGAAGGCCTGTTGCGGGCGCCGTTCAGCTTGTTATTCCATAACAGTTCCCCCATCCTCTTCAGCCAGAAAATCTTTCAGCTGCAGCATGATGCGTTTGGCGAGGTGGGTATCTTCCTGGTGCCGGTGGCGCGTGACAACCACGGCTTTCTGTATCAGGCCGTGTTCAACTGAGTATGCCGCTGATGCGGGGCAGGCAGGGCCAGGCGGGAGTCCGATGGCGCCGCCTGCCCGGGGCGTTCAAGCCTCAATCAAACGCGGGAAACTCGCCTTGCAGGGCGATGCAGAAATTTACCGCCAGCAGGGGCTGCCGGTTTTCATGCGCCTGGCCGCCACCCGCGCTGCCGATGGTCAGTGGCGACAAGGTGACGTTCGGCGTTGCCGCGGGCACGAACGCGTTCGTGCCCGTGATGCTGGTCAGGCCATCGCCATTTTGCGGCACGTTGCGCTGCAGGGTGGCATTGGTCTGGCGGCTCAAGGTCAGTTGATGGGTGTGGTTGGGAATCTCCGTGATATTCAGCTGGACGGTATTGCTGCCGAACGTTTCGCCCATCACACGCTGCGTCAAGCCTGGCCCCTGGCCCTGGCTGCAGGGCGCGCGTCCGGTGAAGTTGGGCAACTGGAAGGTGTTGACCCCATCGCCGCCATATTGCGTGCCGATTAATGAAAACAGGGCGCTGAATTGCCTGATCTGCAGGGTGGCGCCATTACAGCTTGCCCACCCGGCAGGTGTGAAATTGAAGCCAAAGACTTGTATTTCGCCAAGATATGGTGATGTCACGGTAGGTTCTCCTGATCGATTTTATGGGCTGCGCTTGCGTGCTGGCTGTTATTGTTGGGATGGGTAAATACCTGCCCATGCGATGCAAAACGAGGCGGTCAGGGTAGGCATGGTGTTGTCATGCGGCAAGCTGCTGCCGGCAGTCCCCGTTGCTGCAGGCGCCATGTCATAGGTCGTGAGGCCAGCCAGGCTGCTCGTGTACATCTTGTCGTTATTGACCGGTGCCGCCAGCTGTGCGCTGGTCCCTGGCGTGTTGCTCGTCGCCAGTGTGCTGATCGCACTGAAGACGTGCGTATGCGCAGGCATCTGGGTCGGCAGCAAGGTCACCGTTTCGCTGCCCCCCTTCTGCCCCATGACCCGGGGTGTCAGGCTAGGGCCGGTGCCCTGATGCAAGGGCACCTGGCCGCGCAGGTCGGGTACACCGAATGTATTGACGCCGTCGCCGCCATAGGTGGTGCCCAGCAGGGTATATAGCACCTCGTTATTGGCGATGGACTTCAGGCTGCCGTCGCAGGCAAACCAGCCTTGCGGTATGCGGGGAAAGGAAAACAGGCGGATCTCGCCGACATAAGGTGTAGTCATGACTTTGCTCCGTGGGAAGTGGCTGGCATGTTAGTTGCGCGATGGGAAGACGCCGTTCAGGGCGATATTGAAATTGAGTACCTGGAAGGGCTGCATATTGTTATGCGGCAGGCTGCCGCCTGTCTGGGCCAGGACCAGGTTGTTCAAGGGCACTTGCGGGCCTGCCGTGCCATAGATGGCTTCCGTGCCGCTGCCGCCATACAGGGTGTTGGTCGGATTCTTGGTGGTGCCTGGCGTGGTCAGCGCATTGGCCGCGTGCGTATGCGGTGGAATCTGACTCAGTGTCAAAGTGATAGCTTCCGCGCCGTTACGGGCGCCGACCTGGTAGGGGACGGGTTGCCAGGAAGCGTCCACCGAACTGCCCGAGCCGACAGGGGTGCTGCCTTGTAGATTTGGCAATGCAAAGTTGGTCGTGCCGTTCCCCCCGTAAAAGGTACCCAACAGGGCAAACAGTGCCTGATTCTGCGTAATTGGCAGCAATTGCCCGTTACATGCTGCAAATCCACGCGGTGCAAACGCAAATCCGCTCATCATGATTTGTCCCAAATACACTTCAGCCATCATCGTTCTCCCGCTGTTGGAATGTTATTGAATGTTAAAGGAATAATATTTTCCATTTGCAATCAATATTGTTTTTTGAAAAACCCTTTTTGTTATAGTTACTTTATTGAAATCTCGAGGTAGCATACGTTGTCGTATGGCAAGCGTCAACATCTGTTGGCCCTCTGGAAGAGCCCTGAATGGGGATCGCTTGCAGCCTGAATCCATGGTTCTTTTTGTCCAAAAAACTCTGTATTGGAGAAATCATGTTGCGTATTTGCAACGATATCGTCGCCCGTCCGGCACATTTTTTGTTCCTTGCTTTTGTCGCAGGAATTCGAGGGCCGGCAGCGGCTCGCCGGGTAGACCTGGCATCAGCGTTTGGCCGTTTCCTGCATTGCTGCGTTACGCTATGCTTGCTGATGCTGGCGCTTGGCGCAGGCCCGGCGCAGGCAGCCAACGGCGATCCGAGCACGAAATGTATTCCCAATCAGAGGAGTTTTACCGTCGCATCAGGCGACTCCTATGTCATCGATTTGTCGCTGTGTAGCTCATTTGGCCTGACGGACAATGGCGCGACTGCCTTGCACGGCACGATTACTGGTCTCGTCAATAACGGTACCGGTATTGCGACCTATATCAATAATGGCGACGGAGCGCTGTCCGACAGCTTTGTCCTGTGGGATGAAGACAGCAAGGCGGTGACTTTTACGGTGACCGTCCTGCCCCCTGCGGCTGCCTTCACCGTGACACCGGGCAGCATATCGGCGCCCGTGATCGGCGTGGCGTACAGCCAGGCGATGTCGTCGACCGGCGGTGTCGCGCCTTACAACTACGCGCTGGTCTCTGGTGCGTTGCCACCTGGCATCACTGTGTCGTCGACCGGCGTGATTTCCGGCACCGTGACGGCGACCGGCGCCTATGTGTTCGGCATCAAGGTGACCGACTCGACCTCAGGCACGCCGCTGACCGTCACCAAGAATTACTCCGTGTCGATCGCCGTGCCCACCCTGTCCATCACGCCCACGGTGCTGGCGGCAGGCGGATTGTCGGTGCCCTACAGCCAGCAGATGTCGACCGCGAACGGCACCGGGCCCTTTGCGTATGTGGTGGAATCGGGCAGCCTGCCGGCGGGCCTCACCCTGTCGGGCAGCGGCTTGCTCTCGGGCACGCCCGGTGCCTTGGGCACCTACAACTTTGTGATGAAATCGACGGACAGCACGGGCGGCAATGGACCATACAACACGTCCAGAAGCTATTCCCTGGTGATCAACGCCCAGCCGCCGCCTACGATCACCGGTGTGTCGCCTGCGCTCGGTCCGGTTAGCGGCGGCACGGCCGTCACCATTACCGGTACCGGCTTTACCGGCGCAACGGCGCTCAAATTCGGCAGCAACAATGGCCTCAGCGTTACCGTGCTCAATTCCACGACCATCACCGCCACGTCGCCAGCCGGCACCGGTGTCGTGAACGTATTCGTCACGACGCCAGGCGGCACCAACGCCGCCGATCCGTCAAACCAGTTCACCTATGTTCCGGCACCAGCGATCACCAGTATTTCGCCGACGGCGGGCCCAGGCGGTGGCGGCACCACGGTCACCATCAACGGCTCGAACTTTACCGGCGCGACGGCGGTGACCTTCGGCGCGACGGCGGCGACCGGCTACACGGTCAACAGCGCCACGCAGATCACGGCGACGGCGCCAGCCGGCACGGGCACGGTGGATGTGCGCGTCACGACAGCCGGCGGCACCAGCGCCACCAGCGCGAACGACCAGTACACCTTTGTGGCGTTGCCGACAGTGACGAGCATTTCGCCCACTGCGGGGCCGGCAGGCGGCGGCGCCACGGTCGTCATCAGTGGCACGAACTTTTCCACCACGACGGCGGTGACCTTCGGCGCCACGGCGGCGACCGGCTACACGGTCAACAGCGCCACGCAGATCACGGCGACGGCGCCAGCCGGCACGGGCACGGTGGACGTGCGCGTCACGACGGTCGGCGGTACCAGCGCCACCAGCGCTGCGGACCAATTCACCTACGTGGCAGCACCGGTGGTGAGCAGCATTTCGCCCACGGCCGGTCCCGTCGTGGGGGGGAGCACGGTCACCATCAGCGGCACGAATTTCAGTGGCGCGACGGCGGTGCGATTCGGCGCTACTGCCGCCATCGGCTTTACGGTCAACAGCGCCACGCAGATCACGGCGACGGCGCCAGCCGGCACGGGCACGGTGGATGTGCGCGTGACCACGTCGGGCGGCACCAGCGCCACCAGCGCGGCCGATCAATTTACCTACGTGGCGGTGCCGACGGTGACGAGCCTGTCGCCTACTGCTGGCCCCATCGCAGGCGGTAGCACGGTCACCGTCAGCGGCACGAATTTCAGTGGCGCGACGGCGGTGACGTTCGGTGGCACGGCAGCCATCGGCTTTACCGTCAACAGCGCCACGCAGATCACGGCCACGGCGCCAGCCGGTTCCGGCACGGTGGACGTGCGCATCACCTCCATCGGCGGTACCAGCGCCACCAGCGCGGCGGACCAATTTACGTACGTGGCAGTACCGGTGGTGAGCAGCATTTCGCCCACGGCCGGCCCGGCTGCCGGCGGCACCACGGTCACCATCAGCGGCACGAATTTCAGTGGCGCGACGGCGGTGACCTTCGGCGCCACGGCAGCGACGGGCTTTACGGTCAATAGCGCCACGCAGATCACGGCGACGGCGCCAGCCGGCGCGGGCACGGTGGACGTGCGCATCACCACCGTCGGCGGCACCAGCGCCACCAGCGCGGCGGACCAATTTACGTACGTGGCGGCACCGGTGGTGAGCAGTATTTCGCCCACCTCCGGCCCGGCTGCTGGCGGTACCACGGTCACCATCAGCGGCACGAATCTCAGTGGCGCGACGGCGGTGACGTTCGGTGGAGCGGCCGCCTCCGGCTTTACCGTCAACAGCGCCACGCAGATCACGGCGACGGCGCCAGCCGGCACGGGCACGGTGGACGTGCGCATCACCACCGCCGGTGGCACGAGCGCCACCAGCGTGAATGACCAGTTCACGTATGTGGGTGCACCGGTGGTGAGCAGCATTTCGCCCACGGCCGGTCCCGCCGCGGGGGGGAGCACGGTCACCATCAGCGGCACGAATTTCAGTGGCGCGACGGCGGTGACGTTCGGCGGCACGGCAGCGGCGGGCTTTACCGTCAACAGCGCCACGCAGATCACGGCGACGGCGCCAGCCGGCACGGGCACGGTGGACGTGCGCGTCACCACCATCGGCGGCACGAGCGCCACCAGCGCGGCGGACCAATTTACGTACGTGGCAGCATCGGCGGTGAGCAGCATTTCGCCCACCTCCGGCCCGGTCACTGGCGGCACCTCGGTCACTGTCAGCGGCACGAATTTCAGTGGCGCGACGGCGGTGACGTTCGGCGGCACGGCAGCGGTGGGCTTTACGGTCAACAGCGCCACGCAGATCACGGCGACGGCGCCAGCCGGCACGGGCACGGTGGACGTGCGCATCACCACCACCGGTGGCACCAGCGCCACCAGCGCGAACGACCAGTTCACGTATGTGGGGGCGCCGGTGGTGAGCGGTATTTCCCCGGCCTCCGGTCCAACGACGGGCGGCAGCAGTGTCGTTATCAGCGGCGCGGGCCTTGGCGGCGCGACGGCAGTGACGTTTGGCGGTGCGGCGGCGACGAGTTTCACCGTCAATAGCGCCACGCAGATCACGGCCACGGCGCCAGCTGGTGCCGGCACGGTGGACGTGCGCGTCACCACTGTCGGTGGCACGAGCGCCACCAGCGCGGCGGACCAGTTCACGTATGTGGTGGCGCCGGCAGTCAGCGGCATTTCACCTGCCTTCGGCCCCATCGCCGGCGGCACCAGCGTGGTCATCACCGGTACCGGCTTTACAGGTGCCACGGCAGTGCGATTCGGCGGCGCCAATGCCGGCAGCTTTGTCGTCAACGGCGCCACGCAGATCACGGCCACGAGTCCATCGGGCAGCCTGGGCGTGGTGGACGTGAAGGTGACCACGGTTGGCGGCACCAGCGCCAGCGGCGCGGCGGACCAATTTACGTATATCCCGACCGGTGTCATCACGTTTGCGACACCGACCGCGGCATCCGTTCCATTGGGCAATAACTTCAGCAATGCGGCGACCTCCAGCCTGACGGGCGGCAGTTATGGCGCCTTGAGCTATACCAGCTCGAACGCGGGCGTGGCGACTGTCAGCGGCACCGGCGTCATCACTCCGGTCAGCGCCGGCACCAGCACCATCACCGCGACGCAAGCCGCGGTCGCCGGGGTGAATGCCCAGGCAACGCAAACGTATACCTTGACCGTGACCTCGGCCATCGGCGTCACCCCGGCCAGCTTGCCGGGGGCAACCGTTGCCACCGCGTACAGCCAGCAACTGACGGCCAGCGGCGGTGTCGGTCCGTACACGTTCGCGATAACGGGCAGCCTGCCTGCCGGCATGAGCTCGAACGCCAGCGGCGTCTTGAGCGGCACGCCCACGGCGGCTGGCGATTTTGCGCTGGTGGTGCAAGTGACGGATTCGCGTCAATTCACGGGGACGAAGAGCTACACACTGTCCGTCGCTTCGGCGGTTCTGGCGCTGAACCCAGCCAGCTTGCCCAATCCGACGGCGGAAGCAGCCTACAGCACGACCCTGACGGGGACGGGCGGCACGGCGCCGTACAGCTATGCCGTGGTGGGCACCTTGCCCGTGGGCCTGAGCCTGAATACGGCTACGGGCGTACTGTCCGGCACGACGAATGCGGCGGGCAGTTTCCCGTTCAGCATCAAGGTCACCGACAGCAGCACGGGCGTGGGGGCACCATTCAGCCTCAGCAAAAACTACACGCTGACGGTAGCTGCGCCCACCCTGACCCTGACGCCGGCCAGTTTGGCGGCGATCCGCGCGGGCGACGCGTATAGCCAGCCATTCACGGCGGCCGGCGGTGTTGCGCCTTACGTGTACTCCCTGAGCAGCGGCGCCTTGCCGGCCGGCCTGGCGCTCGATGCGGCGACCGGCATCGTCAGCGGCACGCCGACCGTGGCGGGCAGCTTCGCCTTCACCTTGCAGGCGAAGGACGCGCACCAGTTCACGGTGCAGCAAGCGCTGACCCTGCAGGTGAACCAGGCGCCGCCACCGGTGCCCAATGAAACGGCGACCACCTCGGCCAACCAGGAAGTGAGCCTGACCATCGCTTCCACGGATGGCAGCCCGATCACGGACGTGACCATCGTCACGCCGCCGCAGCACGGGCGCGTTACGGTGGTCTCGAGCGGTGCCTCGGCGCGCATGGCGCGCGCCGTCGCCGGTGCGAGTTTCAAGGTGACGTATGTGCCGAATGCCAACTACTTCGGTCCGGACAGCTTCAGCTACACGGCGACGGGTCCAGGCGGCACCTCCGCGCCGGCCACGGTCAGCGTGACGGTGGCGCCGCAACCGGTGCCGGTGCCTGTCGCCAAGACGGCGACGGTATTGGCCGGCACGCCGGTGACCCTGCAGGTGACGCAGGGCGCCACCGGCGGCCCGTTCACGGCCGTGGCCATCACTACGCAGCCGGCCAGCGGCACGGCAGTCGTCAATGGCATGGACATCGTCTACACGCCGGGCATCAACACCAGCGGCGACATCAGCATCGGCTACACCGTGTCGAACGTGTTCGGCACCTCGGCACCGGTGAAAGCGACCATCAGCGTCAATCCGATGCCGCAGGTGGCCAGCCAGAGCGCCACGGTGGTGGCCGGCCTGACGGTGACGGTCGACCTGACGGCGGGCGCCACGGGCGGCCCGTTCACGGCGGCCAATGTGCTGAGCGTGGCGCCGGCCGAGGCGGGCAAGGTGGTGGTGCGCGACGTGGGCACGGCCGGCAAGCCGTCGTACCAGCTGAGCTTTGCAGCTTCGGGCAAGTTTGCCGGCGCGGCCGTCGTCAGCTACACCCTGAGCAATGCCTTTGCCACCTCGAAGCCGGGCGTGGTCAACGTGACCGTGACGGCGCGGCGCGACCCGTCGCTCGATCCGGAAGTGATCGGCTTGCAAGCGGCGCAAGCCGATGCGGCGCGGCGCTTCGCCACGGCGCAGCTGTCGAACTTCACGCAGCGCCTGGAAAGCCTGCATGGCGATGGCTGGGGACGGTCGAACTTTGGCCTGAGCCTGACGCCGCCGAACGACAGCGGCAATCCGACGGCAGCGCTGGCGCGCTGGCAAGAGCAGGAAGCGGACCGCGTGTTCGGCACGGCCGTGAAACCGTTCATGCGCAAGGCGTCCCTGCGCCAGCCCGATGCCGGTTTCAGCAGCGATAAGGCGGTGGGCGGCACGGATGTCAGCCAGGCAACGAATGGCTTGCCGGACATGCCGCAGAAGCCGGACACGCAGAAACAGGCGCTGTCGCTGTGGCTCGGTGGCGCGGTCGATTTCGGCCAGCACTATGTGAATGGCCGCGACACGGGCTTCCGCTTCCGCACGAATGGCGTGAGCGTGGGCGGCGATTACCGTTTGAGCGACCTGGCGACCCTGGGCGTGGGTGCCGGTTTCAGCCATGACCGCAGCGACGTGGGCCAGAACGGCAGCCGCAGCACGGCCGACAGCGCCGTGGCGGCCGTGTATGGCAGCCTGCGTCCGAGCAAGGGCGTCTTCCTTGACGGCGTGCTCGGCTATGGCACCCTGCAATACGACGCGTCGCGCTACTTGACCGATGGCAGTGGTTTCGCCACGGGCGAACGCGACGGCAAGCAAGTGTTCGGCGCGTTGGTGGGCGGTATCGAGATGCGCCAGGAAACCTGGATGTGGTCGCCGTATGGCCGCGTGGAACTGATGTCGGCCAAGCTCGATCCGTACACGGAGAAGGCGGCGGGCATCAACGCCCTGAGCTACTTCAAGCAGACGGTGCGTTCGCGCATCGGCGCGCTGGGTGTGCGGGCCGAGGGTATCTATGTCGGTGGTTTGGGCACGTGGTTCCCGCGCGCGCGGCTCGAGTACCGCCACCAGTTCCAGGGCGCCGATGATGCGCGCCTGGCGTATGCCGACCTGGTGGCCGACGGTCCCGTGTACGTGATCCGTACAGTGCCGCAGCAGACGGGCAACTGGACGGCGGGCCTGGGCGTCAAGCTGCTGCTGTCGAACGGCATGACCATCACTCTGGACTACAACAGCAATCTGAATATCGATAGCGGACGTACCCAGTCGGTGATGTTCGGTATCGCCATGCCGCTCAAGTAATCAGTCAGCCTTCAGGCTAGCCCTGATCGCCGGCCCGGAGTCCATCCGGTCCGGCGATTTTTTTTGTCACAGCGACCAAGGATGGTCTTCTGCGCCGGCGACGATGCCGCCCAGCACGGACTGGTCGCGTTCCGCGTGGCTCTGGCGCAGGAATACGGGCAGGTCGGCAGCCAGGCGGGCGAAACGGGCATCGCGGCACAGGGGGCCAGCGCCCAGCGCCCGCGTGGCCAGGTGCAAGACCAGGGTGGCGGCATCTTCCGTTGCCAGGCGCAGGCGCAGGGCCAGTCCCATGGCGTCGCGTTGCGGGTGCAGGTCGATGTCGGCGGCGCCTTCGCGCAGCAGGGCGCCGGTGGCGCGCAAGACGCAATCGATTTGTCCCAGCTGCGCCAGGCGGACGGGGTCGGGGGCGGCGTGTTGCGCGCGCGCATGCAGGTGGCTGGCGACGGCGCAGGCCGCGCCATACCAGGCGGCCGCGATGCCCGCACTGCCATGCCAGTAGCCGGGCCGCTGCAGATAGGCACCCGGCGCGCCCACGGGAAAGGCGCGCGCGGCAGAAAAAGTCACGTCGACGCTGGCGCAGGCATGCATGCCAACGGCTTGCCAGCCTTCGTCCGTGACGTGCACGCCGGGCTGCGACAGGGTCACCGAGGCCAGGCAAGCCTGGCCAGCGTCGTTCCAGCAGCTGACCAAAGCATGGCTGAGGCCCTTCGCCCCGGCACACCAGGCCTTGCGTCCGTCGAGCACATGGCGGCCCTCGGCCGTTTGCCGCAAGCGGACGCGCGCGCCCGGCAGGTCCGCGCACCAGACGCCCCAGCTGCTGCCGGCCGGCATGCCGGAGCCGCCGATTTCCGCCAGGATGGCGAGCGCATCGGTATGGCCTTCATACAGCTTGAGCAGGGAGAGGTCGACGGCGGCGATGGCGGCCAGCATTTGCCAGCGCTGCAGGGTGGCGCCGTGGCCGGGCAGGGGCAGCTGGTCCAGTCCCGCGTCGCGCAAGCGCCGCAAGCCTTCGATGGGGTGGAAAGCGCTGTCCTGGGGCTGCAGCAGGGCGTCCAGTGCAGCGTGGGAGGGCAGGGGAAAGGCATGGTGTGACATGGCAAGCTCCTGTTTTTCTACAGGATAGCTTTTTATTTTTGCAATGTCTGTTTGATTTTACACAGACTCCTGCTCACGCTTGCGAGTCCATGAAGCGGCGGGCGAGAAGATGCACCGTGGCAAGTGCAGGGCCGGGCGGCCCTGCAGCTGATCACGCGCTTATTTTTTCACGTAGTGCACGTCCAGGACATACACGCCCTTTTCCGGGTCCAGCACCACCGAGTACAGGTCGTTGCCGCGCAAGGACAGGCCGCCGGGGACGCTCAGCGCCGCGTGCATGCCCTCATCCCACATGCACGATTCGCCATTGTCCACCTTGACGCACCATTGCTGTTTGCCATCGCGCAATACATATTGCACGGTGGCGCCGCTGCGCTGGAAGGTATAGGCCGGCACCGACGAGGTGAACTTGTCGACGCGCAAGTTCGTTGCCGCGGCATTTTCCGCCAGCTTGATCGGCATGTCGGCTGTACCGTCCGGCTTGCCGGTGATTTTCGCGCTCATGCCGTCCGTCGCGACCACGGGGCCGGTGCAATCGGCCTTGAAGTAGGTTTCGCCGGTCGGCGTCAGTTCCAACGAACCGCTGTCGTCGCTCTTGAGCGCGACGACGAGCACTTGCCGGTCGTGATCGTCGCACGCCGATTGCCACGTGCCAAGATATGCGGCCAGTGGCGAGGTGGAACCGGAATCGCCGGCAAGCTGCTGCGCCGAACTACCCCCACCGCCGCCACCGCAGCCGGTCAGGAGTGCCGCGGCCGAGCCGACCAATACTGCCAATAATTTTTTCATTCAGAGTCCTTTTTATCCGGCAGCGGTGCGTGCCGTCAACGCGGCCTGATTATAGGATTATTAATAGGAAGGAATTCTCACCGAATCTATCGCTGACTTGATTTGGATCATGTCGCGGCAATGCGCTGAAATGGTTTGCGGGAATGAAGGGAGGATGTGGTGTAACTGGTGCGCATTGCGCCGCTCACGCGACGCAATGGCTGATTGCTGACTGATTTATTGTTTTACATAGTGCATATCGAGCACATAAGCACCGTCTTTTTGCATCACGGTAAACAATTCATTACCGCGCAAATAAAAGCCGCCGTTGTCACTTACTGCCTGTTGTATGCCGGTATCCGGGATGTCCGTGGTGTCGCCACTGCCATCGGTGATGCGCCAATTGGGTTTGCCATTGACCAGCACCGTGGTGACGGCCGGGCCCGTAATCTGGATGGTGTGGGCTGGCAGCGACGATACGACCTTGTCGATGCGGATGTCCGTGGCAGGGCTGTCCGCCGTCAGTTTGAGCTGGATATTGCCTGCGCCATCCGGCGTCGCGGTAATCTTTTCACTCGTGGTTTCCGTAAATTGCACGGGGCCGCTGCAATCGGCAGTGCTGAAGGTTTCATCGTAGGTCGATATTTCCAGGGCGCCGCTGCCATCGTTCTTGAGGGCGACGACGAGGCGCTGGCGGAAAGAGTCGTTACATGCGGGAGTCCAGGTGCCAACATAGGCGGCCAGGGCGGGAGGAGGCGGAGGTGCGACCACCACTGGAGGGGGCGCTACCACCACTGGCGGGACCGCTACGTCTGCATTGCCGTTAGCACTACCATTAGCACTACTGTTTCCGCCGCCACCGCAACCAGTCAATACCACTGTGCCCGATACCATTAATAAAGCCAATACTTTTTTCATCCGTGATTCCTGTAAATCTTCAACCGGCTGGAAGCGTGCCGTATACGCGGCGATATTATAAAGTACATGCGTATCTTATTTTTGTGAAATTTGAAATTGGCCGCAATGCCGGTATTGAAAATGGTCATCGGATAAATTCCGGCAGGAGCGGTAGAACATTCTCCTGGTGCTGATGCGGCGGGAAATAAAGGAAGGTAATCTGAAGTGCGGCCATTCAATGGCACCGAGGAGAAACAGGCGGGTGCCGCGCCGAATCCGGCGCGAGGCAGGTATTGAGTTGGCCGTTTATAAAATTCGTGCCGGCGCCTGAATCTGGCGCCGGCCGCCGCCGGAAAGGTCCGGCTTAAAACTCTTCCCAGTCATCGCCTGCCGGCGCCTTGGCTGGCGCATGCTGTGCTGCTTGCGGCTTGGCAACACTCAGGCGTTTGGCTGGCGCGGCGGTCTTGGGCGTCACGGCGCGCGGCGCTGCTGGCGCTGCAGCCGGCGTTGCTGTCGACGTTGCCTGGCGCGCCTGCTCGCCCAGCTTGAACACGCTGACCACCTCGGCCAGATGGCTGGCCTGGTCTTGCAGGCTTTCGGCGGCCGCCGCCGCTTCCTCGACGAGGGCCGCGTTTTGCTGCGTCACGCCATCCATCTGCGCCAGCGCCTGGTTGACCTGGGCGATGCCGTCGCTTTGCTCGGTGGTGGCGACGCTGATGTCGGCCATGATGGCGGTGACCTTGCGCACGCTGTCGACCACTTGCTCCATGGTGGCGCCCGCTTCATCGACGAGCTTGCTGCCGGCGGCCACCTTGCCCACGGAATCGTCGATCAGCAGCTTGATTTCCTTGGCCGCCGCGGCGGAGCGCTGCGCCAGGTTGCGCACTTCCGTGGCGACGACGGCGAAACCGCGCCCCTGTTCGCCCGCGCGCGCCGCTTCCACGGCCGCGTTCAGCGCCAGGATATTCGTCTGGAAGGCGATGCCGTCGATGACGCTGATGATGTCGACGATCTTGTTTGACGAGTCATTGATCGACGTCATGGTTTCTATGACTTTGCCGACCACTTCGCCGCTCTTCTGTGCCACACTCGATGCGGAAGCAGCCAGTTGATTCGCCTGGCGCGCATGGTCGGCATTTTCCTTGACGGTGCCCGTCAGTTCTTCCACGGAGGCGGCCGTTTCTTCCAGCGAGCTGGCTTGCTGTTCCGTGCGGGCCGACAGGTCGTTATTGCCTTGCGCAATTTCCGCGCTGGCGCGTGCCACGTTGTCGGCACTGGCTTGCACTTGCAGCAGCACGGCGTGGATCTTTTCCACGAAGGCGTTGAAACCCTTGCCGATGACGGCCAGCTCGTCGGTGCCCTTGACTTCCAGCTTGACGCGCAGGTCGGCGTCGCCGCTGGACAGGTCCGTCATGGTGCGGCCCAGGGTGCGCAGGGGGCGTGTCAGCTGGTTGACGACGAGAATCAAAATGCCGGCCGTGGCTGCCGCGCACAGCAGGGCGACGATCAGCGTGTAGACCATCAGGTCGCGCGCCGAGGCGGTGGCCACGCTTTTCGGGAAATTCAATTCCACGCTCCACGGCGCGATGTCGGGGTGGATCTGCAGCGGCTGCAGTAAATGGATGTAGCCCTTGTCATCCTCGTATTCATACGCCTGGCCCTGGCGCACCTTTTCCAGGCCGGCGGCCGGCACGTCGTCCGCCTTCTTGCCCAGCCGTGCAGGCTCGGGGTGGCTGGCGTACAGGCCGCCGTTCGAGATCAGGGCCAGCTTGCCGCCCTCGATCACTTTCAGGTCGGCGAGGATTTTCGCCAGGCGCGTGAGCATGAAGTCGGCGCTGGCCGTGCCCTTGAAGCTGCCGTCGATCATGATGGGCGCCACCAGCGAAGCCATCAGCACATCCTTGCCGTCCACGGGGTAGATATATGGTTCCGTAAAGTAAGTCTTGCCGGTGCGCTTGGGCACGTCGTACCAGTCGTTGGCGCCCGCTTTCGGGTCGAAGACGATGGGCTCGACTTGCAGCTTGCCGCCGGCCCCACGCGTCCAGTAGGGCATGAAGCGGCCGCTGGCGTCGTAGTTCGGTTTCTGGTTGGCAAACTCCGCATCCTTGCCGTCGAGTGCGTTCGGCTCCCACGTCACGGCCGAGCCCAGCAAGTCTTCCGAGCTGGTCAACGTCGCCTTGGTCAGTTCATTGATCTGGTCGCGCTGCAGGGGCAAATTCGCGCCCTTGGTGCCGCGCATGGCGCCGGCCAGGCTGGACACGCTCGACAGGTTGCTGGCGATGCGCGCCTGCAGCGCACCGGCCACTTCGCGTGCCGACGTGCGCGCCAGGTCCAGCGCGGCTGCTTCGGCGCTGGCGCTGCTCTTGTAGCCGATCACGGCCGCCGTGACGCCGAGGCTGAGGACGGCGAGCGCGGTGGCGGCGACGCAGATTTTACTGTTCAGTGATAGTTGCATGAGGCTGTTCCTTGATGGGGAGGGGTATCGGTGTCTCGGGCGTCGCGGGTAGCGCGCCTAGAAAGTCTTGCTGACGGCCAGCACGAAGGTGGCCGCGGCCGGGTTCGAGGTGTCGAACTGGCCGGCCGCATTCGGGATGCCCAGCGTGTAATGGTCATAGGCGTCGGTGGCGCCCCAGGCGCGCGTCACGGCGCCGCTCAGGCTCCAGCCGCCGTCGAAGGCCCGCGTGACGCCCACCTTGGCATCGCGCCAGTTCCACATGGCATTGCCCGTGCCCGCCACGCGGCCATTGCCGGCGTGCAGGTTCAAGGTCCAGGCATTGCCCAGGTCGACATTCGCGCCCACGTCCAGGTAGCCCGTGCCGCGCGCATGCGTGATGCCGAAGAAGTCGCGCGTGACGGTATGGTTGTATTTGGCGTACAGCATGCGGTAGGTCAGGCCCAGCGACAGTTCGCCGTAGTCGTACCTGACGCCTGTGGCGCGGTACACGGCGCCGGGATACTTGTAGTAATACGCGAGCACGCTGTAGCCCAGCTCGCCCACCGCGCCGCCGTAGCCGCCGTACAGGTCCCATTCGACGCTTGCATCCTGGATATAGCGGTCGCTGACGGTGGAAGCCCAGGTGCCCAGCGACCAGCCGCTCGGGTGCGCGTAGTCGACGCCCGCCTGCAGGGCCGGCTTGCCCCATGTCTGGCGGAAGCCGCGCGAAATGTATTGCGAAGTGAGGCTGGCATTGGCGCTGAAGGTGGCGCCAGTGTTGTCCGTGGTCTGGGCTCGCACGGGCAGGGCGGCCGCCAGCAGGAAGGCGCAGCCCAGCAAGGATGATCCGGGGAAATGGTGGTGCGATGGCATGGCAGTCAGCTCCGTATTTGCCGGCAGCGGCCGTCCAGGCGCGTTGCCCTGATGGTTGCAATAAAAATGCGGAATGGACTTTTGTGAAGGCAAGGCGAGGCCGTTTGCATGTTCGCCTGAACATGCACACATTCTCACCAAACGTAACTGAAAGGATAGGGGCTAGGGCTAGTGGAAGTCAATAAAGTTGCGCTACGGAAATCGTAAGTTGTTGTTTCCTGGCACTTTTTCATGCTCCTGTCACATTTCCGGCCTGCCCCGGCTGGCTGCCTGTTGCAAGCTGGCCAGCAAGCCTGGCAGGGCCGCATGCAAGGCTTGCAGGCTGTCGGCGTCCAGCCCGGCCTGCATTTCCACCCGGCCCGAGGGCTGGCCCCAGACGACCTGTGCGCTGAGCCGGGCGCCGGCGTCGAGTCCCGTGACGCTGACCAGCAGCGCGACTTCTTCCGGGGCATCCTCGGGCACGTCCGCGAGCAGGCAGGAAATGCCGAAATGATAATCCTGGAAGGCGCTCGCCGTGCCGCTGGAAAAGGCGAAGACGGAAGCGAGCACCTGCGGCGCGGCGGCCGCAAGCGATGGCAGGGCGGCGCGAAACAGGGGCAGCAAGTCGTTTTCCAGCTGCAGTACCAGCGGATGAGTGTGGCTAAGGACGGTCATGGGCGGACGAAAGGAGTGGCGGCGCGCGATGGTAGCAGTTTTTGCGGCCGCCATGCTCCTGTACTGGTCCTACCAGTGGCCTCAATCGTCATCGCTGGTGACGCGCGTGCGCACGAAATCGATGTGGCCTTGCATGGCCGTGCGCGCCTCTTCGGGCTGGCTGGCGCAGATGGCCTCGCACAGGGTGCGGTGCTGCGACAGCAGTTGCAGCGAAGTGGCCTCGTCCTGCTGGCGCAAGCCCGTGCCATTGATGGTGATATGTTCGCGCAGCATGCCGATGATGCTGGTGTGCAAGTGCAGGAACATGGTGTTGTGCGACGCTTGCGCGATGACTTCATGCAGGCGCGCATCGGCCTGCGCCTCGCCGTGCTTGTCGTCGCTGGCGCGCGCCTGCTCCAGCTCGGCCAGCAGGGCCATGATCTGCGCGCGCTCGTCCACGCTGGCCCGCTGCGCCGCAAAGTAGGCCGTCGCCCCTTCCAGCACGCGGCGAAATTCCAGGATGTCGTCGCGCAGGGCGGGGTGGTCGGCCACCAGCTGGCTCCACGGCGACGCCATGCCCGTGCGCAGCTGATCCGTCACGAACACGCCGGCGCCGCGCCGGCTGCGCACCAGGCCCCGCGCCGCCAGCCGCTGCACCGCTTCGCGCACGGTGTTGCGCGAGACGGCATATTGCTGCGCCAGCAGGCGTTCGGCCGGCAATTGCGCGCCCGCCGGCAAGCTGCCGTCCAGCAGGGCGGTTTCCAGCCTGCGCATCACCATCTCGACCCTGCCCCGCGTTTGCATGCCTGTCGCCATCGATGTCTTCCGGTGTTGTTTTAAAGTGGTCCGAGCAATTTGAAGTGGCTTGCGGAAGCTGGAATTATGCGTGAACCAGTCATTCTTAACAACACACAGCGGCGCCGCAGCAACACACAGAGCGCCGGGGAGACACATTCATGCAGCCAGATCCGCGCCAGCCACGCCGCTATCCACCCGCACCGCTCCAGGTGTACCTGTTCGCCACCTGCCTGGTCGACCTGTTCGTGCCGCAGGCGGGGCTCGACGCGGTGCGCCTGCTGGAGCGGGAAGGCTTGCTGGTGCATTATCCGCGCGGCCAGAGTTGCTGCGGCCAGCCCGCCTACAGCAGCGGCAACCCGGAGCAGGCGCGCGCCGTGGCCCGCGCCCAGCTCGACCTGTTTGCGCAGCCATGGCCCGTAATCGTGCCGTCCGGCTCCTGCGCCGGCATGATGCGCCACCACTGGCCGCAGTTGTTCCAGGACGACCCCGTCGCCGGTCCCCAGGCGCGGGAACTGGCCGAGCGCGTGTATGAACTGAGCGAATTTCTCGTCTGCGTGCTGCAACTCGACCTGGCGGGCCTGGCCGGCGCAGGGCCGGCGCAGGAAAGCGTGGTGCTGCACACCTCGTGCGGCGCGCGCCGCGAAATGGGCACGCGGGTGCACGGCGTGGCCCTGGTTGACGCCTTGCCCGGCGTGACGCGCATCGAACACCAGCGCGAATCGGAATGCTGCGGCTTCGGCGGCACGTTTTCACTGAAGCACCCGGATATTTCCGGCGCCATGGTCAGCGACAAGATCGCCTCGGCCTGCGCCACGGGCTGCGACCGGCTCGTCTCGGCCGACTGCGGCTGCCTGCTCAATATCGGCCACGCCGCGCAGCACCAGGGCGCGCCGCTGCCCGTCGAGCACCTGGCCAGCTTTTTGTGGCGCCGCACGGGAGGCGAAGCATGAGCGCCGCCTTGAGCGCCCGCGAACGCATGCTGGGACGCTTGCGCGCCGCCGCGCCGTCCACGCCCGAGGCGGTGGACGTCATCGATACGGCCATCGACCAGCACTACCTGGCGCGCCGCGCACAAGCGCCGCTGTCGCCACGGGGCAGGACCGCCGCCATGCAGGCAGCCCTGCAGGCCGCGCATGCCGATGTCGATTGCGTGCGCGGCGACGCCTGGCCCGCCCTGCTGGCGCAGCGCCTCGGTGCGCATGGCGTGCGCCGCCTGCTGATGGATGCCGATAGCAGGGAGGGACTGGCCTTGCGGGCCGCCTTGCCGGACGGCGTCGAGGTGCTCTCTTTCGAGCGTCCGCTGGCGCAGTGGAAGGGCGAGTTGTTCGACACCGTCGACGCGGGTTTTACCGTCGCCCGTTCCGGCATCGCCGCCACGGGCACGCTGGTCATCGCGCCCGACGCGGCCACGCCGCGCACGGTGTCGCTGGCGCCGCCGCTGCACATTTGCCTCGTGTATGCGAGCACCCTGCATGCGGACTTGCATGCGGCGGCGCGCGCCGAGCGCTGGGTGGACGGCATGCCATCGAACCTGGTGCTGGTGTCGGGTCCCTCGAAAACGTCCGACATCCAGCAAACCCTCGCCTATGGCGCGCATGGCCCGCGCTGGCTGTGGGTGCTGATCGTCGATGACTTGCCAGCCCGTGAAGGAGGCCAGCCATGAACGCCAAGCCACTGCAATTCGTCAAGCCGGCGGACTTTCATGCGCGCGCCCGCGCCGCGCTGGACGACCCGAAGCTGCGCCAGAGCTTTCGCGGTGCCATGGATTTTTTGCAGGACAAGCGCACGGCGCAGTTCCCCGACGGCGACGAGCTGGAACGCCTGCGCGACCTCGGCGAAGCCGTGCGCCGGCACGCGCTGGCGCGCCTGCCCGACTTGCTGGTGCAGCTGGAAGACAAGCTGACGGCGGCCGGCGTGCAGGTGCACTGGGCCGAGGATGGCGAGCAGGCCAACGCCATCATCCACGCCATCGCGCAAAAGGCCAGGGCGACGCGCTTCATCAAGGGCAAGTCGATGGCCAGCGAGGAAATCGAGCTCAATCACTACCTGGAAGCGCGCGGCATGACCTGCCTGGAGTCGGACATGGGCGAGTACATCGTGCAGCTGGCCGGCGAAAAGCCGTCGCACATCGTCATGCCGGCCATTCACAAGACCAAGGCCGACATCGCCGGCCTGTTCGCCGAGCACATTCCCGACGCGCCCTACACGGAAGACGTCGACAGCCTGATCCGGACGGGGCGGCGCGCGCTGCGCCAGGCCTTCGTCGAGGCCGATATCGGGCTGTCGGGCGTGAACTTCGCGGCGGCCGACACGGGCACCCTGTGGCTGGTGGAAAACGAGGGCAATGGCCGGCTGACGACGTCCGTGCCGGACGTGCACATCGCCATCATGGGCATGGAAAAAGTGGTGGCCAAGCTCGAACATATCGTGCCGCTGGCCAGCTTGCTGACGCGTTCGGCCACGGGGCAGGCCATCACTACGTATTTCAACCTGATTTCCGGCCCGCGCCGCGCCGGTGAACAGGATGGACCGCGCGAAGTGCACCTGGTCTTGCTCGACAACGGCCGCAGCCAGGCCTACGCCGACGAGCAGCTGCGCGCCACCCTGCAATGCATACGCTGCGGCGCCTGCATGAACCACTGCCCCGTCTACACGCGCATCGGCGGCCACGCCTACGGCACCACGTATCCGGGGCCGATCGGCAAGATCATCTCGCCCCACTTGCTGGGACTAGCTGCGACGGCCGACCTGGCCACCGCATCGAGCCTGTGCGGCGCCTGCGGCGAAGTGTGCCCCGTGCGCATCCCGATCCCGCAACTGCTGGTGCGCCTGCGCACGGAGGCCAATCGCAATCCCGGCGAGCAGGTGGCGCATCCGCTGCGCGGCCAGGGGGCCAAGTTCAGCCGCGGCGAAAGCCTGGTCTGGCGTTTCTGGAGCGGCGCCTTCGCACGCCCGATCAGTTATCGCCTGTTCCGCTGGGCCGCCACCCGGCTGCGCGCACTGACGCCGGGCAAGCAGCTGGGCTGGACGCAGCATCGCAAGCCGTTGACGCCGGCGCCGCGCAGCCTGGCCGACCTGCTCAACGCGCGCGGGCAGGAGGAGTAAGCCGGCCCCCGCAGCACCGAAGCACCCCAAAAAACACGCTACACACAATTACATCAAAAGCCGTTTTTTCAATCAACCCGCATCCACCGGAGGAGACCCGACATGCAAACCTGGACCCAACTTTATACACCGCTCGGCAGCCTGTGGCTGTCGTCCCTGGCGGCAGCCATTCCCATCATTTTCTTCTTCATCGCCCTGGCCGCGCTGCGCATCAAGGGCCATGTGGCGGCCGCCGTCACCCTGGCGCTGGCGCTGGCGGTGGCGATTTTTGCGTACGGCATGCCCGTGCCGCAGGCGCTGGCGGCGGCCGGCTATGGTTTTGCGTATGGCTTGTGGCCGATCGCCTGGATCATCGTCACGGCCGTCTTCCTGTACAAGATCGTCGTGAAAACGGGGCAGATCGAGATCATCCGCGCCTCGGTGCTGTCGGTCACGGACGACCAGCGCCTGCAGGTGCTGTTGATCGGCTTTGCCTTCGGCGCCTTCCTGGAAGGGGCGGCCGGTTTCGGCGCGCCCGTGGCGATCACCTCGGCCCTGCTGGTGGGCCTGGGCTTCAACCCGCTGTATGCGGCGGGCCTGTGCCTGATCGCCAATACGGCGCCCGTGGCCTTTGGCGCCATGGGCATCCCCATCATCGTGGCGGGCCAGGTGACGGGCATCGACCCGTTCCTGATCGGCGCGATGGCGGGCCGCCAGTTGCCGCTGCTGTCGCTGGCCGTGCCTTTCTGGCTGGTCTTCATGATGGATGGCGTGCGCGGCGTGCGCGAAGTGTGGCCGGCCGCCCTGGTGACGGGCGCCAGCTTTGCCGTCACCCAGTATTTCACGTCGAACCATATCGGGCCGGAGCTGCCGGACATCACCTCGGCCCTCGTCAGCCTGGTGTCGCTGACCCTGTTCCTGAAAGTGTGGCAGCCGAAGAATGCCAAGGTGGTCAACGCCGTCGGTGGCGGCGCCGCCGCGCTGTCCGGTTTTGGCGGCGGGGCAGGCAATGCGGACTTGCGCGGCAGCGGCAGCCGCGCCGCCTCGCCCTACACCTTGGCGCAGACGGCGCGCGCCTGGGCGCCGTTCGGCCTGCTGACGGCCATCGTCACCGTCTGGAGCCTGCCCGGCTTCAAGTCCCTGTTCGCCGCCGGCGGCGCGTTGTCCAGCCTGGTCGTCAAGATCCACGTGCCTTACCTCGATAAACTGGTGATCAAGACGATGCCCATCGTGGCGGAGCCGAAAGCGTATGACGCCGTCTTCAAGCTCGACCTGCTGTCGGCCGTGGGCACGGCGATCTTGCTGACGGCCGTACTGTCGATGTGGATGCTGCGCATGAAGCCGCGCGATGGCATCAAGGCCTTCGTTGAAACGCTCGTGGAATTGCGCCGTCCCGTACTGTCGATCGGCCTGGTGCTGGCGTTTGCCTTCGTGGCCAACTATTCGGGCATGTCGTCCACCCTGGCCCTGCTGCTGGCCGGCAGCGGTGCCGCCTTCCCGTTCTTCTCGCCGTTCCTGGGCTGGCTGGGGGTGTTCCTGACGGGGTCCGATACGTCGTCGAATGCCTTGTTCTGCTCCCTGCAAAACACGACGGCGCACCAGATCGGCGTGTCCGACACCTTGCTGGTGGCGGCCAATACGACGGGCGGCGTGACGGGCAAGATGATCTCTCCCCAGTCGATCGCCGTCGCCTGCGCCGCGACTGGCCTGGTGGGCAAGGAATCGGACCTGTTCCGCTTTACCTTGAAGCACAGTCTGTTGTTTGCCGTCATCATCGGCATCATCACCATGCTGCAGGCGTACGTGTTCACGGGCATGATCCCGCATTGAGCGATCCGTAGAAATACGTAGTAAAACTAGATGAATTGATAGTAAAACGTGCAGATGGTCATGAAAATGACCTGATGCACTGCAACATCACGACGCTTCCCGGCGTCGTGCCGGGCGGCCGTGTGTTGCCGCATACCCATCCCGTGCTCAAGCGCGAGGCGAGCAGGATGGGTCTGGCGATGGTCTTGCTGGTACTGCTTGCTTCCGGTTCAGTACATTAACGGCTCAGGCCGCTCATCCAGGTGGGCTGCGGGTTGGCACGGGCCAGTTCGCGCATGCGGTATTCCAGATCGTAGCGGTCGGTCGATTCAGCCAGGTAGGCTTCTTCATAAGCGCGTTCGCGGCGGTCGCTGCTTTGGTTCAGCCAGGCACCGACGCGCTTGGCGGCGTGGACGAGGGTGGCGACGATATTGCTGTTTTGCGTGGTGTGGTAAGTAAATGCGGTAGACATGGCAGACTCCTTGAGTGGCGTGCCGCGTTGTGCTGCACTGCAATATAAGTATAGCGATTCCAAGTTATAAGGCTACTTTTGATTTCAAATGTCAGCTATTCATTTTTCAGATAATGGTCGCGAAAGCTGCGCAATACGGGGCTTTAAGGCATAATGCCGGCGCAGGATCGTAGTTTTACTACAAGACGTTTTTGTCCTGGATGTTGTTTTCAGACGCAGCCCGCAGGCGTGCCGCGCCCACAAGACATCGTTCTGACGAGAAACGGTCGGCCGCACGCGCGAGATGCCATGCCTGCCCCGTATCGCTGATGGTAGTCATGGCCCACGCTGATATCTGCGTGGCGCTTGCGCGTCCTGGTGCTGCCCGGGTGGAAACGCTTCCATGCCTGGCGCGATCAACTTGGAATTGAAAAATGGAGAAGGTATGGAATATGTAAAGCAAGGCCAGGGCGTACCGTCCGCACGGGCCGGCACGCAAAACAATACAGGCGCCCTGATCATTGTCACGGTGCTGTTTTTCATGTGGGGATTGCTGACCTCGCTCAATGATGTGCTGATTCCCCATCTGCGCTCGATCTACACCTTGACGTATGTCCAGGCGATGCTGGTGCAGTTCTGCTTCTTCGGCGCCTACGCCATCGTTTCGCTGCCGGCCGGCATGCTGATCAAGAAAATCGGCTATCAGCGCGGCGTCGTCGCCGGTTTGCTGATCGCGGCCGCCGGCTGCGCCATGTTTTACCCGGCGTCCACCGGCAGCTATGCGCTGTTCCTCTTGTCCTTCTTCATCCTGGCGGCCGGCATCACCGTGCTGCAGGTGGCGGCCAATCCGTACGTGACGGAACTGGGCGACCCGCAGACGGCGTCGAGCCGCCTGACCCTGACGCAGGCGTTCAACGCGCTGGGCACCACCGTGGCGCCTGCGCTGGGCGGCATGCTGATCTTGTCGGGCACCGTGCTGACGGTGCAGCAGTTCGACCTGCTGCCGGCGGCCGAGCAACTGGCTTACCGCGCCAAGGAAGCCGCTTCCGTGCAAGGCCCGTACCTGGTGCTGGCCGCCACCCTGGTAATCCTGGCCGTGCTGTTCGCGCTGGCGAAATTGCCGAAGATTTCGCATGCCGACGATGCGGCCGCCGTGGCGCAGGATGGCCACAAGGTGTCGATCTGGTCGCACCGCCACCTGGTGCTGGGCGCGCTGGCCATCTTCCTGTATGTGGGCGGTGAGGTGAGCATCGGCAGCTTCCTGATCAACTTCCTGGGCGAGAGCCATATCGCGGGCCTCAGCCACGCCGACGCCGCGTATTTCGTCAGTTATTACTGGGGTGGCGCCATGCTGGGCCGCTTCGTCGGCTTTGCCGTGATGCGCTATGTCAGCCCGGGCAAGACCCTGGCCTTCAACGCCGCCGTCGTCATCGCGCTGATCCTCGTCGCCGTGTTCTCCAGCGGTCACACGGCCATGTGGGCATTGATCGCCGTGGGCCTGTTCAACTCCATCATGTTCCCGACCATCTTCAGCATGGCGCTGAACAAGCTGGGCGCGCAAACGGGTCAAGGTTCGGGCATCCTGTGCATGGCCATCGTCGGCGGCGCCATCGTGCCGTTCATCCAGGGCTTCCTGGCCGACCACATCAACCTGCAGCTGTCCTTCCTCGTGCCGGCCCTGTGCTACACCTTCATTCTGTACTTCGGCTGGAAGTACGCCAGCATGTACAAGGACGACGCCGCCAAATAAGCAAGGTGGCGCGATCAATCAAAAGGGTGGCCTCGGCCACCCTTTTTTTATGTCAGTGCGCGAACTGCGTACCCAGCACGTCCTGGCACACTTCGAGCCAGGCGCGCGCCGCGTGCGACAGGTAGCGCCCGCTCCAGATGTGCGCCACCTGCCACGCCACCTCCGGCTCGACGATGCGCACCGCTTCCAACGGTTCGCCGGCCAGGCGGTGGATGAACGGCTCGGGCAGCAGGGCCACGCCCAAGCCGGCCGAGGCCATCGCCACCAGCCAGTCCCACTGCCCGCTCTGGGCCGCAATCGTCGGCGTGAAGCCCGCTTGCGCGAAATGCTGGCGCAGGCTGCGCGTGAGCGCGAAATCATCCTTTAATAACACCAGCGGCAAGTCGGCCAGCGCCTTGAAGGGCAGCGTCGTGCGTTTTTTTTGGAACGTGCCCGGCTCGGCCAGGGCCCAGATCGGGTAGTTGGCCACTTCCACGGCCACGAGATCGAGCTCCGGGTCGGCCGGCAGCACCGTCATGCCGATTTCCAGCTCGCCCCCCGCCACCTTGCGCTCGATCTGCTGGCCCGTGTCTTCCTGCAGGGTCAGGCTGATGTGCGGATACCGCGCGCGGAAGGCTTTCAATACGGGCGTGAACAGCACGTTGATCATGGGCGGGATGCCGACCGTCAGGCTGCCGCGCTGCAAGGCCTGCGTGTCGCGCACTTCCAGCGTCAGCTGGCGCATATTGGCCAGCATTTCCTGGCCGTGCTGGTAGACGATGCGGCCCGTGTCCGTCAGGGTCAGCTTGCGCCCGTCGCGCACGAGCAATTGTGCGCCCACCTCGTCTTCCAGCTGGCGCACCATCTTGCTGATGGTGGACTGGGTCAGGTGCAGCGATTCCGCCGCCTGCGTAAAGCTCGACAGGCGCACGGTTTCGACGAAATAGCGCAGGGAACGGATATCCAAGAGGGGCTCGGCGTTGGCAGGGCATGAAAATATCGACTGGATATGACGAAATTAATTCATGCCATGCATGTAAGCGGGATTTTATACTGAATCCACTTATGGGGTTGGTGTATGACAGCCATCCAGTTTGAGAATATTAAGAATATCAGGAGCATCACGATGTACGAGGACCGTATCCGCCACCCAGGCTTGCTCAGCAAAATCATGAGCGCCGATGAGGCAGCCAAATTGTTCCACAACGGCATGCGTGTCGGCATGAGCGGCTTTACCCGTGCCGGCGACGCCAAGGCCCTGCCGCGCGCGCTGGCCGAGCGCGCCCTGCAAGACCCGTTGAGCCTGACCCTGATCACGGGCGCTTCGCTGGGCAATGGCAGCGATGGCCTGATGGCTGAAGCGGGCGTGCTGGCGCGCCGCATGCCGTTCCAGGTCGACCCTGTGCTGCGCGGCAAGATCAACAACGGTGAAGTCATGTTCATCGACCAGCATCTGTCGGAAACGGCCGAGCAGTTGCGCTCGGGCAACCTGGCGGCCGTCGATATCGCCGTCATCGAGGCCACCGCCATCACGGCGGCCGGCGCCATCATCCCGACCATGTCGGTGGGCAACTCCGCCGCGTTCGCCCAGCAGGCCACGCAGGTCATCATCGAGATCAACCTGTCCACGCCGCTGGCGCTGGAAGGCTTGCACGACATTTACATTCCGCAAACCCTGCCGGGGCGCGAACCGATACCCCTCACGCGCGTGGACCAGCGCCTGGGCAGCACGGCCATCGCCATCGACCCGGCCCGCATCGCCGCCATCGTCATCACGGACAGTCCCGACAGCCCGTCGAATGCCTTGCCGCCGGATGCGGAAACGCAGGCGATCGCCGGCCACGTGATTGCTTTTCTCGAAGGCGAAGTGGCGGCCGGACGCATGGGCCCGGAATTGCTGCCCCTGCAGGCAGGCATCGGCACCATCGCCAACGCCGTGCTGCATGGCCTGATCGGCTCGCCTTTCCGCAATATGACGATGTATTCGGAAGTGCTGCAGGACAGCGCCATCGAGTTGCTCGACTCGGGCCAGCTGGCGTTTGCCTCGGCCTCGTCG